>CBDCCY010000004.1:0-1847500 GCA_965215155.1 Vicinamibacterales bacterium
CCTGCTGCAGGGCGTCGGGCCGCCACGTCCCCGCCCCCTCGTGCGCCGTCCGCGGGTCGCCGCCCCGCCGCCGGGCCAGCCCGTGCGGGGTGCTCCACAGCGCCGCGACCCCGCTCGCCGCCTCCCCCCACACCGGCGCCAGCGCGAGCGACAGCCCCTGCTCCCGCCGGCCCGGGTCGACGCGCAGCGTCACGCTCGCCCCCCATTCGTCGAACCCCGCCGCCCGGTGCGCCAGCAGCCGCCGGGCGCGCCCCTCCAGCCGCAGCCCCGAGCGCGCGTGCGCATACGTCAGCCCGCCGCCCACCTCCAGACCCGCCCCCCGGTCCGCCTCGCCCCGGTCCACCCGCGCCCCCACCTCGAAGCGCGGCGTCAGCCGCGACCCCTCCGTCAGCGCCCACTCCGTCCGGCCCTCCAGCAGCGCCCGCACCCGCTGTGCCCCCGCGTCGACGGCCAGCAGCCCGTCGGCCGCCGCCGCCGACAGCCCCCACCGCGAACGCGTCCGCCTTCGCCGCCCAGCTCACCCCCCGCGTCGCCGCCAGCTCCTGCCGCACCCCCGCCGCCGCCAGCCGCAGCCCCAGGTCCGTCTCCCGGCCCTCCGCCTCGAGGTCCGCCAGCGTCGCCGTGCCCCAGCCGCCGCCCGCCAGGCCCCACACCCCCAGGCCCGGACGCGGCGACCACCGCGCATACGGCTGCACGCTCGTCACGCCCGCTTCCACCGCCCCCGCGCCCGTCCCCGCGCTCTCGTAGTCCAGCAGGCCCGCGTGCCGCGAGACCGACACCCCCAGCAGCACGCCGCCGCCCCACCGGTAGTCGACCCCCGCCAGGCCCGAGGCCACCCGCCCGTCGAGCGCCACCTCCCCCGCCGGCGCGCGCTCCGGCCGCCCCGCCAGGTACGTCAGGTCGCCCCGGCCCCACGCCGTCCACCCCCGCCCCGACGCCGCGTCCGACGCCTCACTCCCCGTCAGCGCCACCGCGAAGGCGCTCCGCGACAGCCGTTCCTCCAGCGTCGCCGAGCGCACGTGCGCCAGCCCCGTCGACGCCACCCCGCCGCGGCCCACCCACGTCCGCGTCCCCAGCGCGCTCCCCAGCACGTCCGCTCCCGCCGGCACCGCCGCCGCCCCCGCCGGCATGCCGGACGCCCCCGCCGCCATGGCCTCCACCGCCGAACCCGACATCCCCGCCGCCGAACCCGACATCCCCGCCGGACCGAGCGCGTCCCGCCCCGACCGCCGCGGCAGGTGCTCCGTCAGGCTCTCGAACACCGCCGACGCCTCGCCCCCGGGCCCGAACGCGCCCGCCGTCAAACGCCGCCCGTCCAGCGCCGCCTGCCACGTCGGGCCCGAACGCCCCGCCGCCGCGAAGCGCGCCTCCAACGCGTCGACCGCGCTCGACGCCACCGTCCGGCCGAACGCTCCCAGCACCGCCTCCAGCGCCGCCGACCGCTGCTCCACCCCCACCTGCACCGCCCCCGTCGCCTCGCTCACCGCTTCCTTCCCCGGTCCGTGTCCGTCCCGATACGACACCGCCGCCCGCAGACGCCACCCCACGTCGGCCGCCTCCGGCGTGTAGACCGCGCCGTCCGCCGACCCGATCGCCTCCCACCCGCCGCCCATCCGCCGCTCCCACCGCCACCGCGCCGCCGACACCTCCCCGTCCGGGTCGCTCAGCGTCGCCTCCAGCGCCGTCCCCACCTCCGCCCCCGACCCCGACAGCGTCACCACCCCCGGGTCGTCCGCGTTCACCACCCGCACCGTCACCGCCACCGTCGCCGCGCCTCCCCACCGGTCCGTCGCCCGCACCGTCAACGCGTGCTCCACCGGCCCCGCCTCGTAGTCCTCCCCGGGTCCCACGTACCCGAGGGCGCCCGCCGCCTCGTCGATGCTGAAGCGCGCCGCCGCCGGCAACAGCGCATACCGCACCCGGTCCCCCGGGTCCTCGTCCACCGCCACCACCGTCCCTACCGCCACCGGCGTCGTCCGACCGTCCGCGTGCTCCACCAGCTCGAAGCCATACGACTCCTCCGCGAACCGCGGCGCCCGGTTGACCACCGTCACCCGGAACGTACGCTGCGCCCCCAGACCCCCGGGGTCCGTCACCCGCACCGTCACCGTCGTCCGCCCCGCGCGCAGGCCCCGGACCTCCACCGGGCTGCCCATGCGCACCTCCACCACCTCGGCGTCCGCCGCCTCCGCCGCATACGACAACCGGTCGCCGTCCGGGTCCGACGCCAGCCGCGTCACGTCCACCACCCGCGTCTCGCCCACCGCCAGCCGCTGCGCCGCTATCGGCCCCAGCACCGGCGCCCGGTTCCCCACCGTCACCGTCACCGCGAACGTCACCGCCGCCGTCGCACGCCCGTCATCCGCCGTCACCGTCACCCGATACGACCCCACCTCCGCGTCCGCCGCCACCGTCCCCGACACCACGCCCGCCCCGTAGCCCAGACCCGCCGGCAGGCCGGCCACCGTCACCGTCACGTCGTCGCCGTCCGCGTCCGTCACCTCGATCGCGAACGCGGGGATCGTCTCCCCCCGGGCATACGTCTTCGACCCCGGCACCGTCACCGCCGGCGCCGTGTTCGGTTCGTGGCCGGTGGAGTCGTCCCCGGTGGAGTCGTCGTTGGTGGAGTCGCCCCCGGTCGAGTGGTCCCCGGCGGAGTCGTCGTTGCTGGAGTCGTCCCCGGTGGAGTCGTCGTTGGTGGAGTCGCCCCCGGTCGAGTGGTCGCTGGTGGAGTCGTCGTCAGTGGAGTCGTCGCCGGTGGAGTCGTCGCCGGTGGAGTCGTCGCCGGTGGAGTCGTCATCGGTCGTCTCCTTAGCCGCTCGCCCTTCCGTCACCGTCACGTTGAACGATGCCGTCGACGACGCCCCCCGAGCGTCGATCGCCGTCGCCGTCGCGGGGTACTCCTGCACCGCCGCGTCCGTCGCCACCGTCCCGGACACCTGCCCCGCGCCCGCGTCGTAGGCCAACCCGGGCGGCAGCCCGGCCACCGTCACCGTCACGTCATCGCCGCCCGCATCCGTCACCTCGATCGCGAACGGGGTGATCGTCTCCCCCTGCGTGTAGGTCTTCGGCCCCGGGTCCGAGATCACCGGCGGCGCGTTCCGCGTCACCGTGATCGTGAACGTCTCCGACAGGGCGAGCCCGGTGAACGTTGCCGTCACCGTCACCGTGTAGTCCTGGATCGCCGCAGCCGCAGCCACCGTGCCCGATACGGCCTTCGCGGCGTCGTCGTAGGCCAGTCCGGGTGGCAGGCCGCCGACCGTCACGTCCGTCAGGTCGCTGCCGGTCACCTCGATGTCGAAGGGTGCGATCGTCTCGCCCTGCGTATACGTCCGGTCGGCCGGCACCGCGATCGACCGCAGAAGCGACTTCACCGCTATCGTGAACGACGCCGTCACCGCCGCGTTCACGCCGTCGTCCGCCGTCACCGTCACCGTGTAGTCCTGCACCGCCGCGTCGGCCGCCACCGTCCCCGACACCCCCGTGGCCGAGTCGTAAGCCAGACCGTTCGGCAGGCCCGCCACCGAGACCGTCACCGCGTCGCCGTCCGCGTCGCTGACGTCGATGTCGAACGGCGTGATCGACTCGCCCTGCACGTACGTCTTCGTTCCGGGGTCCGCGATCACCGGGGCCGCGTTGCCCCAGTGCGCCGGCGCCACCGCCGTCATCGACACCGGCGCCGGCGGAGCGGTGTTGCCGGCCGCGTCCCGCGCCGCGTCGGCCGCCACCGTGACGGTCACGTCGCCGCTGCCGTCCGGCGTCACGCTGGCCGCCCAGGCGCTGCCGCCGCCGGTCAGCGTCCCCAGGCTGCCGTTGACCACCGTGATGTCCGCCGCCGTGAAGTCGGTCACCGTTTCCGAGAAGTCGAACGCCACGGTGAACGGGTCCGTGGTGTCGATGTCGTCCGGCACGCCGGACACGGTCAGCACGGGAGCCTCGAGGTCCGCCTCGACCGAGTACCGCGACGCCGCCGGGTTCTGGTGGCCGACCCCGTCCGTCAGGACGCCGGCTGGGAAGTCCACCGTCACGGTGCCGCTCGCCGCCGGCGTGATGGTGGCCGTATAGTCCCGCGGCCCGCCGGAGAAGGCCGTGATCGACCCGTTGCCCACCACGAACTGGCTCTGGGCGAATCCCACGTTCTCCTCGCTCACGTGGACCGCGACGTCGAACGGCCCGTTCCGCGGGGTCGACGGGCCGTCGAGGTACACCTGCGGCGGATCCGGATCGATCGTCACCTCGTATCGGGAGATCTGGTCTGCATGGTCCTGTATCCATACGTTGAACTTGTACACGAGCGGCCACGTCGAGCGCACGCCGCGGTTGCTTGCGCGCGGGTTGAGAGTCACGCGGAAGGTGTGCGTCAGGCCGTCCTCGGCGACTACCTCCGTTGTGTGCTCCGCCGTCGAGCTGTAGACGTAGTGCCCTGGCCCGCTCTCCACGGGATGGAAGGTGACCTGAAACTCGAACGGCTCCCACGACAGTATCGGCCCGGCCGGCGCGTCGATGGTCGGCGGGGTCTGCGCCCCGGCCTGCCGGGCGCCGGCGAGGAACGCCAGCGCGGCGAGCGCGAGCGCCGGCTGCACGTGCGACACCGCCGCGCGGCCCCGCCGGCCGGTCGCGGCGGGTGGAGGAACGGGTGCGGTCGAGGCGCTCGAGCGGGTAGAAGACACATCGACCCGGAGATGCGGGGGCAGGAATCTCATGGAGGACAGCTCCCAGGCGCACCGCGCGCGGCGCCTGCCCATCAGGACCACCCGTGCGACGCCGGCCATGCATGTGATCGACAGCACGAACCGTGCCGGGAGTCGGCCCTACCCGTATCCCTTGCCCCGGGAGTGACTTGGGCAGGATCGGCCCGGTGCCGCCCAGGCGCGGTGACGTGGCGATCTGCCGCCATGAGGCGCGTGCAGGGGCGGGGTTGCGCCGCAGCCTGCGCGCCTGCAACGACTTGGGCGCCGCGCGCGGCGCCCCGTTGCGTTGCGCCACACCGTGGCAGGATGCAGCGGCCCGGTCGCCGAACCGGACCTGCACGTGCCGGCGCCGCACCGCGTCGAGCCCGCCGGGCGCGCCGGTCGGGCTCGCGCCCCCCGGCCGGCGCGGGCCCGTCCAACGCCGACGAAGACATCGTTGTCGCCGGTGCCGATGGTGAGGTGGTCTTCGGTCAGCTCCCGTGGGCTGGTGTGACGAGCAGACGGGACGCGTCGGGGCGCCTGTTCCGGCCTGGGCAGAAGGTGGTTGCGGGGACGCCGGGTGGTCAGCGGCCCGGGGTCCGGGCAGTGTCGGCGGCCGCCCGGGCGACCGCGTCCCCCAGGGCGTGGTCCTGGGACGGGTCGACGGTCCGCAGGTCGAGCAGCACGCGCCCGTCCGCGATACGCCCCACCACCGCCGGCCGGCCTGCGCGAAGCGCCGCGGCGAGCCCCGCCGGGGGCCGGTCGGCGGGCTCGAGCGCGAGCGCCCGGCTCGGAAGGGTGACGCCGGGCGTGCTGCCGCCGCCGATGGCGGCTTCGGTGGCCTGCACGGACACGGCCATCCGCGGCAGCGCACCAAGACGTGCGCGGAGGGCTTCGGCTCGCGCTTCGAGGTCGGCGATCGGCGTCGTGATCATCCGCGCCACCGGCACGGTCTCCGATGCGCGGCCCGCGGCGTGCTCGAGGAGCGTCGCCTCCAGGGCCGCGTAAGTCAGCTTGTCGACGCGGAGCGCACGCATCAGCGGGTGCGACCGAATCAGGTCGACCACCGTCCGGCACCCCGCGACGACACCTGCCTGCGGGCCGCCGATCAGCTTGTCGCCGCTGAACGTGCAGGCGCTGACGCCGGCCTCGATGCTCGCCCGCACCGTCGGCTCGCCGGCCGTTCCCTGCGTCTCCGCCAGCAGCCCGCTCCCGAGGTCCTCCACGACCGGCACGTCGAACCGGGCCCCGAGCGCCGCCACCTCCCCGAGCGCCGGCCGCTCGGTGAAGCCCTCGATGCGGAAGTTGGACGGGTGGACGCGCAGGATGACCGCCGTCCGCTCGCCGATCGCGGCCGCGTAGTCGGCGATCCGCGTCCGGTTCGTGGTGCCGACCTCCCGGAGCGTCGCCCCCGACTGCCGCAGGACGTCGGGGATGCGGAAGCCGCCCCCGATCTCGACCAGCTCGCCGCGCGAGATGATCGCCTCGCGCCCCGCCGCCAGCGCGGTCAGGACCAGCAGCACCGCGGCGGCGTTGTTGTTGACGACGACCGCCGCCTCCGCGCCGGTCAGGCGGGTGAGCAGGGCGGACGCGTGCGCGGCGCGGGAGCCCCGTCGACCCCCCGCCAGGTCGTACTCCAGGTTGCTGTAGCCGCCCGCCACGTCGCCCATGCGCGCGATGGCGGCCGGGGCCAGCGGCGCGCGGCCGAGGTTGGTGTGGACGATGACGCCGGTGGCGTTGATGACCGCCGTGAGCGACGGCGCCAGCGCGGCCCCCAGTCTCGCGGCAGCCCCGGCCTCGATGCGCTGCGCCGCCGCCTCCGCGCCGCTGACCTCGATCGCGGACGCGGCGAGCGACGCCCGGAGGGCGGCCGCCTCCTCCCGGAGCGCCCCCAGCGCGGCGTCGCGGCCGTACTCCGCCACCAGGTCCGAGATCCGCTGCCGCTGGAGGAGACGCTCGACGGACGGGATGACGCGGGGGTCGGAAGGCATCACGGACAATCGTACGACGGCGGCCCCGAGCCTACCCGGGCCGGCTGCCGGCGCCGACCCGGTCGGGGCGGGTCAGAAGCGAACGCGCACGCCGAAGGACGGGATGAGCGGGAAGCCCGCCGTCGGGAGTTCCACGATGCGCGGCACGGCGGCGCTTGGATCGTGCTCGAGCTCGGCGTCGAGCTCCACCGGGTTGTCGCGGTTGAGGGCGTTGATCACCTCGATGTACCACGACCAGCGGCCCGTGCGGCCGCCCAGCTGGTGAGCGATGCGCAGGTCGAGCCGCCCGTAGTACGGCAGTTGACCGCGCTGCAGGGCCTCGAGCCCGCCGCGGTCGATCGTGTAGACCAGTGCGCCGCCAGCGTCCCGTGCCGGCACGAGCCGACCCCGTTCGTCCGTCGCCGAAGCCACCCGCACCCCGACGGCCGGCGTGTAGGGGAAGCCGGTCGCCACCTGCGCCGTCGCCGCCACGCTCCAGCGGTCGCCGAGGCGATAGCGGCCGACCACGTTGAAGGCATGACGCCGGTCGTACTCGAACGGATAGCGCAGCCCGTACGTCTCCCGGTCGGCGCGCCCCCAGGCGTACGAGAGCCAGCCCGACAGTCGAGCGTCCGGTGCGTTGCGCACCAGGTAGGCGTCGATGCCGTACGCCTCGCCGCGCCCGCCGTTCACCGGCGTGCTCGTGATGCGGGCCGCCGCCGGCACGCTGGCTCGCAGGTCGGCCGGAAAGTCGTACTCGGCGACCCGCGCGCGGCGTTCCGCCTCGGTCTCGAGGCGGCCGACGATCAGGTCGTCGAACGTCTTGTAGTAGGCCTCGATGCGGGCCAGCGTGTCCGCGCCGACGTCCTTCTCGAAGCCCGCCACGACGTGCGTGGCGCGCTCGTGCCGCAGGGCCTCGATCCGCCCCGGCGAGAGGTCGAAGAAGTAGTCCGACTGGATGAGCTTCTCGTAGCCGGGGCTCTGCGCGTAGAGCCCGCCCGCCACCCGCAGGCGACTCTCCCAGCCGAGGGCGAGGGTGGCCGCGAAGCGGGGAGACAGCACCGCGTCGCCGTTGACGGTGCTCCACTCCAGGCGCAGCCCCGGCTCGACGAGCAGCCGCGGGGTCACCTGGTAGCGGTCCTGGATCCACGCCCCGCCGCGCGTTCCCCGGAGCACGGAGTCGAGCGCGTCGGGCAGCCCCACGCCGCCCCGGACGCTCGACGGGTTGGCGACCGACTCGTTGCGGTCGCCCGTGATCGACAGCGCCACCCCCGACGTCAGGCGGTGCAGCTCGATTCCGGCGTCCAGGGTGTGGGCCGGCGACAGCTCCACGCCCAGTTCCTGCCGGAGCGACACATCGCGCACCGACAGGGAGCGGTCGAAGGCGAGGTTGGTGCGGCCTACCGCCGTCTCGTCGTCCGGGGCGTTCGACCGGCGCGACGCAGAGTCGAAGGTGGCGTTGACGCCGAGCACCTCCGTGTTGCGGTACCAGGAGAGGATCGTGCGGCTGGTGGCCGCGCTCCCCAGCACCGCGTCGAAGCTCAGCGAGCCCAGGTCGTTCCCCGACTCCGACACGAGGCCGCCGCTGTCGCCGGCCGGGTCGTCCTCGTCGTCGAATCGAAAGTCGGCGTTCTCGCGGCTCGTGAGGCCGAGCAGCGAGAGCCGGTGGCCGGGGCCGAAGTCCCATCCCGCCTGGAGCTGCAGGTCGGCGAACGACGGCAGGTTCTGGTCGGTGACGATGCCGGCGACGAGGTCGTAGTAGGTCCGCCGTCCGCTCACCAGCCACGAGCCGTTGCCGGGCGCCGCCCCCTCCAGAACGACGTTGGCGTCGGTCACGCTGGTCGACGACGAGCCGCCGAGATCGGTCTCGCCGGGCCGGTTGTCGACGATGAGGAGCGACGAGAGGCGGTCGCCGTAGGCGGCGCCGAAGCCGCCCGCCGTCAGCTCGAAGCGGTCGACCGTCTCCGGGTTGAAGGCGCTGACGAGGCCGAAGAGCCGGTACGGGTTGTGGACCTCGACGCCATCCATGATCGTCAGGTTCTGGTCCGGCGTCCCGCCCCGCACGGCGAGCCGGCTGCCGAAGTCGCCGGTGGAGGCGACGCCCGGCAGCGCATCGAGGGTGCGGAAGATGTTGTCGAAGCTCCCCGCGACCTGGAACACCTCCTCGGCCTCGATCGGGGTGGCGGAGGGCCGCTCCGGCACCGCCTCGGCCGAGACGACCTCGACCGTCTCGGCGAACGTGTTGCCGAACAGCAGCACCTCGAGCTCTGCCCCGGCGCGCACGGACGGATCGAGGGGGACGTCGGTGTCGAGGTAGCCGTCGGCCGAGACTTGCAGACGGTCGTCGTCCGCGCCGAGCGTCACCGCGAACCGTCCGGCGTCGTCCGCTGCAACGGCTTCCGCGCCGCTGGCGACCTCCGCCCCGGCCACCGGCGCGCCGGTGCTGCCATCGACCACGACGCCCGTGACGACCGGCTGGTTGACCGCGGGTGGCCGGGTGACTCGCGGCTGGACGGGCCGCGGCTGGGTGACTTGCGGCTGGGTCACGTCCGGCCGTCTGCCGTCCGGCGGCTGGGAGACGCTCGGCGGCTGCGCGACCGCCGGGACCTGGGCGAAACCCGCGGTCTCCGCAATCAGCACCAGCGCCAACGCCGGCAGGAGGCGGTAGGACAAAGGCCGTAGTCGCCGCACCATGGGCTGCGGGGTGGTGGCCAGGGCCTATCGTCGGGGCGCCCGCTCGAGCGGCGTCAGCGACACCACCGCTGTAAGTGACTGAATGCCCATGTAGTTACGCCTGGCACTGGACAGGCCGGTCCGCCGCGTACCCACAACGCTGCCACAGCTCTGCGGCCGTCTGCGCCTTGCCGCACATACGGTCCATCATACGCCGAGTCCCGCGGACGCGACGCCGCGGGTCGAGGCCGCGTTAACCAAACGCGGTCGCCCGGCGTCCTAGTGTCCAACGCCTGAAGTTCTTGACCAGTAGAATCGGCTCGTGGTACGGTCGGCCCGGAAGCGAGGAGGGCCGTGCCGAACCATTACACACGAGAGGTCCCGGAGGTCTCGGACGCACAGCGCGAGGAACTGGAGGGTTGGCTGCGCCGGCGCAATACCGCGCAGGCTCTGGCCCTGAGGGCACGCATCGTGCTGCAGAGCGCCGCGGGACGGAGCGACCAGGTCGTGGCGCAGGCTCTGGGCACGACGCGGGCCACGGTCGGCAAGTGGCGGCGGCGGTTCCTGCGCAACGGCTGCGACGGCTTGCTGGACGAACCACGGCCGGGCGCGCCGCGCCGGGTGTCGGACGAGGACGTCGAACGGGTCGTGGTCCGGACGCTGGAGACGACCCCACGGGGGGCGACGCATTGGAGCCGGGAGTCGATGGCCCGAGCCTGCGGGCTGAGCGCTTCGACCGTCGGCCGCGTGTGGCGCGCGTTCGCGCTCAAGCCCCATCGCAGCGAGACCTTCAAGCTGTCGCGAGACCCGTTGTTCATCGAGAAAGTGCGCGATATCGTGGGGCTGTACCTGCATCCGCCGGAGCGAGCGGTGGTGCTGTGTGTGGATGAGAAGTCGCAGATCCAGGCGTTGAACCGTACCCAGCCGGTGTTGCCGATGCGTCCGGGAGCACCGGAGCAGCGGACACACGACTATCGACGGCACGGCACGACCTCGTTGTTCGCGGCCCTGAACACCGCCACCGGCGAGGTGATCGGCAGGTGCTTTCGGAAGCACCGCTCGGTGGAGTTCAAGCGCTTCCTCGCCGTGATCGACAAGGCGGTGCCGCCCGACCTCGACATCCACCTGGTGCTGGACAACTACGGCACGCACAAGACGGCGATGATCCACGACTGGCTGGCACGGCGTCCTCGGTATCACCTGCACTTCACGCCCACGAGCGCATCGTGGCTCAACCAGGTAGAGCGTTGGTTCGCCGAGATCACCCGGCAGCAGATCCGGCGTGGAACCCATCGCAGCACCCAAGCACTCGAGGCGGCGATCAAGGAGTACCTGGCGGTCTACAACGAAGACCCCAAGCCCTTCGTCTGGACGAAGACCGCCGAGCAGATCGGAATCCCTGAAGCGTTACTGCTCACGTATTTCTGACGGTGCACACTAGCAGCCGACGCAACGCGAGCGGAGGGACAACGTGCCAGGACCAGAGGTCCTCATCTTCTTCGGTCTGTTCGCGATGATCGCCTTCGTAGTCTGGGTCAGCGTGAGCAGCCGGCATCGAAGGCAGAGCGCACATGCGCTCGTGTCGTTCCAGGAGCGGCTGCTGGATCGACTTGGATCCGGCCCCGATCTCGTCGCCTTCGCGCAGACGGAGGCGGGTGAGAAGCTGCTGACGGGGACGCTTGGCAACCAGCCACCGATGGTGGGAGCAGCGGCCCGCTTGCTGGGGGCGGTCCACTCCGGCATCGTCCTCGTTTCCCTGGGAGCAGGCCTGGTGACCGTCGGTCAACTGTTCGATTTCGAGGCCGCGGACACGCTGACCGCCCTGGGCGTAGTCGCCGGGTTCGTCGGCGTCGGCTTCCTGGTATCGGCGGTCAGTTGCCACCGGTTGCTGAAGGCACTGGACGTGCCCGAGTGGACGTCTCCGTCCGCACCGCAGAGACCGCCCGACCGGATCAACGAGGGGGCATGAATGCCCGTGCGCGAAGTCAGTGCCATCGACCACTTCTGCCCCGGCGCGCCCTGACGGGCGCGCTGGGAGTCTGCGCCGGCACGACTCCTCCCTGGCACGTGCTGCTGCGCAGACTCCTGACATTCGATGGACGAAGACGGATTCGAGCGAGTCCACGCGCAGACGGCAGAGCCGCTCCGCAAGTACGTGATCCACGTCGTCGGCAGCGTCTCGATCGCGGATGACATCGTGCAGGACACCTACATGCGCTTCGTGCTCCGACCGCCCGACGGCCGCCATCCGCGGCAGGTTCGGGCGTACTTGTTCCGCATTGCGACCAATCTCATTCGCGACCATTGGAAGGAGCACCGGCATGACCCCATGGCGCCCGATCCGCGTGACGCGTCCGCGCCGACGCGAGACTACTCCCTGCGCCTGGACATGGACCGTGCGCTGAGGCGCCTGCGACCGCTCGAGCGACAGCTGTTGTGGCTCGCCCATGTGGAGGGTGTCGACCATCGGACGATTGCCGAGATGACCGGCCTCAAGCACAAGAGCGTTCGCGTACTGCTGTTTCGCGCCCGGCAGGCGCTCGCGAGGAGCCTGCAGGACGCGGGCTACGGAGGAGCCAGGTGGCGGACCAGGAGTTGAGTCAAGACGAACGCGAGGCCGTATCCGCCTATATGCGCGATGTCGCCGCCGCTTCGGTTCATGCACCCCCGTCGGCGCCTGCGTCGCTGGTGTGGCGGAGAGCACAACTGGAGGCGCGCCGGGAAAGGCAACGCCGACGCGCCGCGTCACTCGCGTCCATGGAAGCCGTGCAGGTGCTGGTCGGCACCGTGGGCGCCGCGGCGCTTGCTGCCTGGGGTTGGCAGGACCTGGTTCCCTATCCGACCGGTCCGACTTCGACTGCCGCGGTGCTCGCGGCTGTCCTGCTCGGAGCCGGCACCCTGCTGGCGCTGTGGGATACGTTCGTTCGTGCGCGTTGATCTCGAAGCAGCGGGGTACGTTCGGACCCGTGCGGCAGCGGCCTTGTTCGACCCCACCGCCATCCGTTCCTTCCGCCGCCTCACTTCTTCGGTCGGTGCGGCGCGCCGCAGTTAACCAACCGCACCGCCGACCAGTCCGAAAGGCAAAGGCAGCCGGCACGCGATCGTGCGGGCCGTGAGCTGCCAGAAGGAGGCGTGCCATGAGGTTCAAGCACAGGCGGTTGGCGTTCGGGTGCGTTGTCCTGGCGTTCGGGTGGGTTGTCTTGTGGTCGGTTGCGGTGATCGGCCCTGAGGAGCGTGTGATCAGTGCGCAGGAACGCGTCACCGCGGCGATGGCCGCGGACATCGATCGGTTCGCGTCGCAGATTCTCGCCACGGGCATCGTGCCCGGAATGAGCCTCGCCGTGGTGACCTCGGAAGGCATTGCCTACACCCGGGGGTACGGCTTCGCCAACGTGGAGTCTCGGCTCGCGGCCACCGCAGACACGCAGTTCTACATCGCGTCGACGACGAAGGCGCTCACCGCGCTGGCCGGCGCGCTGCTCCATGATCGAGGCCGGCTCGACCTCGACGCTCCCCTCTCGTTCTACCTGCCGGACGCGCAGATGCACCCCGAGCTCTCAGCCACGGACATCTCCTTGCGCGACTTGTTGACGATGACCCATGGCATCGCGTCGATTGGGCCGGTCGACATCCGCGCCGCCTTCACGGGCGACGCCAGCCATCCGGAGTTGAAGGCGCTGCTG
This sequence comes from Vicinamibacterales bacterium, assembly GCA_965215155.1. Classification (GTDB taxonomy): domain Bacteria; phylum Acidobacteriota; class Vicinamibacteria; order Vicinamibacterales; family UBA8438; genus JAGWAJ01. The sequence goes on from CBDCCY010000004.1 coordinate 12,997, forward strand.
CGCCATCATCCGCCGGCGGAGAACGGACGAGAGTTCCGCTATGGCAACCTCGGATACAACGTGTTCAGCCTCGTACTCGAGGACCGGTTTCCGGGCGGGTGGAAACAGGTCGTGAGAGATGCCGTTCTGCTGCCGCTGCAGATGGACAGCCGGTCGCCACGAACCGGGCCATGTCCTTCACCGTGCTGATGTGTCCGCCCGCGGCGTGCATGGTCTCGTCGTGCTTGGCGTACCGGAGCCCAACTCGGCGCCGGACGGCTGGAAGGTGTGCAGGCGTTCCCGTCCTCGGTGATCGAAGAGACCCGCCGGCAGCACGTCGTTCGAGGCCGCTTTCGCGGAACCTGTAGGGCATGGCCAGCCGCGACCGGTCTGCCTGCGTCACGAATGCCGTAGTTCGGCGCAGGATCGCCGATTGGGGCCGTACGAGCGATACGGTTGGGGCCTGGGCTGGGACCTGGCCAGATACGCCGGCGACGCGGTGGTACAGCGGTTCGGCGGGTTCAGCGGCTTCTCCTCGCATGTGTCGTTGATGCCCGAGCACGACCTCGGTGTCGTCGTGCTCGCCAACGCCACGGGCCCGGCCGGGCAGTTGGGGGACATGGTGGCTCGCTTTACCTATCACCGGGTGCTGGGGAAGCCGGACGTCGACGCGCGCTTCGGAGAAGAGCTTCGCGGCGCCATGGAGATGATCACGTCCTACCTGAGCCGGGACGCTGCGGCCCGCAACGCGCGGCCGCAGACGACACCGCTTCCGCTTGCGGCCTATGCCGGGGAGTACGCGAGCCCCGTGCTCGGACGCTTGCGGTGGACCTGGGAGGAGGACCGGCTCCTCGTGCGTTGGGGAGTCGCGGAGAGCACGGTCGAGGTGTACGACGGCGCGCAGCACCAACTGCGCGTCGAGCTTCTCGGCGGCGGAGCCGTCGTCGACTTTGATGTGCCGACCGGAGCAACGAGGCCGACCGGCTTCGAGTTCCTGAACCGCACGTTCAAACGTACCGCGGTGCCCGACTAGGGACGTTACCTCCAGTTCCAACTGTCGATCCCCGCAGCCGCCCGACCGGCGACCGCGACGCCGTTGACGGTCGGGCGGCAGGCTTTGTCGATCAAGGCCGACGTGGCCGGCCAGCGGTGCGGGCTGCTTGCGGGAGGGGGCGAGATCGTTCTAGTGTCCAACGCCTGAAGTTCTTGACCAGTAGAATCGGCTCGTGGTACGGTCGGCCCGGAAGCGAGGAGGGCCGTGCCGAACCATTACACACGAGAGGTCCCGGAGGTCTCGGACGCACAGCGCGAGGAACTGGAGGGTTGGCTGCGCCGGCGCAATACCGCGCAGGCTCTGGCCCTGAGGGCACGCATCGTGCTGCAGAGCGCCGCGGGACGGAGCGACCAGGTCGTGGCGCAGGCTCTGGGCACGACGCGGGCCACGGTCGGCAAGTGGCGGCGGCGGTTCCTGCGCAACGGCTGCGACGGCTTGCTGGACGAACCACGGCCGGGCGCGCCGCGCCGGGTGTCGGACGAGGACGTCGAACGGGTCGTGGTCCGGACGCTGGAGACGACCCCACGGGGGGCGACGCATTGGAGCCGGGAGTCGATGGCCCGAGCCTGCGGGCTGAGCGCTTCGACCGTCGGCCGCGTGTGGCGCGCGTTCGCGCTCAAGCCCCATCGCAGCGAGACCTTCAAGCTGTCGCGAGACCCGTTGTTCATCGAGAAAGTGCGCGATATCGTGGGGCTGTACCTGCATCCGCCGGAGCGAGCGGTGGTGCTGTGTGTGGATGAGAAGTCGCAGATCCAGGCGTTGAACCGTACCCAGCCGGTGTTGCCGATGCGTCCGGGAGCACCGGAGCAGCGGACACACGACTATCGACGGCACGGCACGACCTCGTTGTTCGCGGCCCTGAACACCGCCACCGGCGAGGTGATCGGCAGGTGCTTTCGGAAGCACCGCTCGGTGGAGTTCAAGCGCTTCCTCGCCGTGATCGACAAGGCGGTGCCGCCCGACCTCGACATCCACCTGGTGCTGGACAACTACGGCACGCACAAGACGGCGATGATCCACGACTGGCTGGCACGGCGTCCTCGGTATCACCTGCACTTCACGCCCACGAGCGCATCGTGGCTCAACCAGGTAGAGCGTTGGTTCGCCGAGATCACCCGGCAGCAGATCCGGCGTGGAACCCATCGCAGCACCCAAGCACTCGAGGCGGCGATCAAGGAGTACCTGGCGGTCTACAACGAAGACCCCAAGCCCTTCGTCTGGACGAAGACCGCCGAGCAGATCGGAATCCCTGAAGCGTTACTGCTCACGTATTTATGACGGTGCACACTAGTCTTCCACCACCTCGAACAGCGTCGGCGGGACTCCCATCGCGCGGAAGGTGTTCACGACCGCGACCAGGTAATCGCGCTTCGCGCTGATCAGGCGCTCGCTGGCCGCGAAGGAGGCCCGCTGCGCGTCGAGCAGGTTCATGAAGTCGATGTTCCCGGCGTCGAAGCGCTGGCGTGCCAGCTCACGGAGACGATCGGTCGCTTCCACCGCGTCGACCTGCACCGCGTAGATCTCTCGTTGGTGATCCAGCTCGGTCAATGCGTCCAACGCCTCCTGCAGGGCTCGAAGTACGGTGAGCCGGTAGGCGCTCAGCGCGATCGAAGCATCCGCTTCGGCGGCGCGGATCTCCTTGGACGTCCGGCCGCCGTCGAAGATCGGGCCGGCCAGCTGCCCGATGAGAGAGGTCGCCCAGGTGGTTCCGCCTGTAAGCAGCCCGGCAAGCGTGGCCTCACCGCTGAGCACGAGGCTGGGCCAGCGTTTCGTCCTGCTTTGGTAGAGGAGTGCGTCGGCGATCCGCAGATCGTTCTCGGCAACCACGATATCCGGCCGGGTCTGCAGGAGCGTCGCGGGTTGCACCACGTCGACCAGTGGGACCACAGCGTCATCCAGGCGCCCGGTGGTGAGCACCGTGAGCTCTTCATCCCGTCCGAGGAGGACCGCCAGAGCTCGTTCGCTCAACGCGAGGTCGCGCTGGAGCGCGAGAAGCTGGCTCTGCTGGTCGAGCAGGATGTTACGCTGCTGTTCCAGCTCGACGCCGGACGCTCTCCCGGCGTCGACGAGAAGCGTGACGAGGGTCAGAAGCTCCTCGGTGGCAGCTACATTCTGTTTCGTCGTCTCGACGCGATCCTGTAAGGACAGGAGGTCGAAGAACTGCCAGGCCAACTGGGCTTGCAGAGCCAGCCCCACCCCCCGGTAGTGAGCATGCTGCGCGACCAGATCGAACTCGGCCGCTCTGTTCGCTGCCGCGCGTCGCCCCCAGAGATCGACTTCGTAGCCGGCCAGGAAGCCCGGGCCCGCATCCCCGGTCGCATCTTCTCCCTCGACTTCCGTCCGGGTCCCTGTGAGGGCACCATCGAGGCTCGGCCAGTTCGTGGATCGCTGCAGGCCGAGCAGCGCCCTGGCTCGCAATACCTGCTGTTCGGCAATCTGCAGGTCGTAGTTCTGCGCTTCGAGCTCTGCGAAGAGTGCCTCGAGCTCAGGCATTTCGAAACCCCGCCACCAGTCGAGCTCGGGCTCCTGGATCAGGCGAGGCGTACGGCCCTCCGTGGTCGGTCCGAAATCCTCGGGTAGCATCCCCGCTGCAGATACCGTAGCCGGCGTGTACTCCGCCAGTTTCTGGGTGCAGCCCGAGGTGAGAAAGACGACGGCTAGAGAAGCCAGAGCGACGTGTGGGGGCATCATCAGGCTCCCTCCGTCGCGAGATCGAGTGCTGCCCGCGCCGGACGTCGCTCTTGGGCGTGCATGGACTCGCCCAGGAGCATGTAGACGCAGGGCAGGACGAAGAGCGTGAAGGCGGTTCCGATCGCCATGCCGGCAACCAGGATGATTCCGATGCTGTTGCGCACCTCGGCCCCCGCCCCGGCCGCCAGGACGAGCGGGAAGTGTCCGATGACGGTCGCGAGCGTGGTCATGAGGACCGGCTGCAGCCTCACCACTGCCGCCTCTCGAATCGCTCGTTCCTTCGCGACGCCCTGCCTTTGCAGCTGGTTCGCAAACTCCGTAATCAGGATACCGTTCTTGGCGACCAGTCCGACGAGCGTAATGAAGCCGATCTGGGCGTAGACGTTGATCGTCGTAAGTCCCAGGAAGCCCCACATCAGTGCGGCCGTCAGCGCGAGCGGGACCGAGCCCAGCAGGATCACCAACGGTGTCCGGAAGCTGTTGAACTGGATCGCCAGCAGCAGGTAGACCACGAACAGCGAGACCAGGAGCACGGAGACGAGGCTGTTGCCTTCCTTGCGAAGTGCTCGCGAGATACCGGCATGGTCAACGGTGTACTCACTCGGCAGCAGCTCCGCGGCCGCCGCCTCGAGGGCGCTCAGCGCCGCCTCGCTCGTGGTGCCCGAGTGAATGCCGCCCAGGATCCTGAAAGCCCGTTGCTGATTGAACTTCCCGAGCGAGACGGGCGACGTGACCCGCTCGAGGGAGGCGACAGTGCGCACGGGGATGAGCTCCCCGCCTGGAGCGGTCAGTTGCAGGTCGAGCAGAGCGGAAGGGTCATCGCGCGCGAACGACTCGACCATCGGGATGACCCGGTAGGACTTGCCGTTGTGGTTGAAGCGATTGACGTCCTGCTCGGACAGCATCGTCGAGAGTTGATCGCTGACACGTTGCACGTTGAGGCCGAGGTCCGCGATGCGGTCATGGTCCAGCACGAGACGGACCTGGTCCTCGCTGATCTTCAGATCGGTATCGGCGAAGATGAAGTGGCCGCTTGCAAAGGCGGCTTCAACCAGCGGGAAGGCGTGCTGGAGCAACTCCTCGTAGCTGCCGGGACCCTGCACCACCATCTCGACATCGAACTGCCCGGCGGTTGGCAGCGCGGGCGGCATCCCGGTGAGGACCCTCAGGCCGGTGATTCCCGCCATCTCCTGCAGAACGAGCTCGCGCATGTCCTGCACGGCGAAGTCGCGTTCGTCGTAGTCGACGAACTGGAGCCCGGCGAAGCCGCCGGCCGGATTCAGGATCTGCCAGATGTTGTCGAAGCCGGGAACCTCGCTGGCCACGGCAACCACATCCCGCATGTACTCTTCCGTGTACTGCACTCTCGAGTTGGGCGGCGTCTCGATGAAGAGGAGCATTCCGCCCTGGTCCTCGATCGGGGCCAATTCCCGGCCCGAAAAGAGATAGAAGGGCACCATCAGCAGGGCCAGGAAGGCCCCGAACACGAGGACCTGTGGGCGCCAGGCCATGGCAACGTCGAGGGCCCTGGCGTAGCGCGCGCGTACGCGATCCAGAACCCGGTTGACCCTCTGCGTGCCTTTCGACTCTCGCCCGGCCTTGCCGGAGACGTAAGCACTCATGATCGGCGAGAGCGTCACGGCGACCACGCCGGAGATGATCACGGCCACGGCCAGGGTGAACGTGAATTCCCGGAACAACGCCCCACTGAGCCCGCTCACGAAGCCGATCGGCGCGTATACGGCCGCGAGCGTGAGGGTCATCGCGACGATCGGTGCGAAGAGCTCTCGCGAGCTGATCAGGGCGGCCTCAATGCGCCCCTTACCGGCTCGTATGTGCCGGGTGACGTTCTCTACGACGACAATCGCATCGTCGACGACCAGCCCCACGGACAGGACGATCGCGAGGATGGTCAGCAGGTTGAGCGTGAAGCCCAGGACCAGGATGACCGCGATCGCGCCAAGGATCGAAATCGGGATCGTGACGAGCGGGACCAGCGCAGAGCGCGGCGAGCCCATGAGGAGAAGCACAACGAGTCCGACGAGAACGATGGTCTCTGCCAACGTGGTCAGGATCTCGGTAAGGACTCTCGCCGTAATAAAGTGTCCGTTACGCGGGCCGGGGTAACAGGCTGTAGTTCCACTCGCCATGAAACGCATCGCGCTTGATGGACAGCCTGTCCATCTCCTCGTCCGTGACTCCCCGACCGGTTGGATAGCTGGCCTCGTCCAGCTCCGACCGGATGGTCAGGCCGCCTTGCGTAGTCGTCGCGCCGATCACGTTCACCACCACCTCGTGACTCACCAGCGGTCGGCCACGCCAGTTCTCCGTAATGTGGCAGAACATCCGGTGCTCGATCTTGTTCCACTTGCTGGTGCCCGGCGGAAAGTGGCACACCGAGATCCGCAGCCCGAGCGCGTCGGCCAGCTTCTGCAACTCGAACTTCCACAGCCGGCTGCGGCTGCTGTTGGAACCGCCTCCGTCCGCCGTGAGCAGCAACCGTGTGGCCGCCGGATAGGCGTGACGCCCCATCTGCAGCCACCAGCGCCGCACCGTCTCCACCGCGAACTCCGCCGTGTCGTGGTCAACGCCGACGCTCACCCAGCCCGTGTTCGCCGTCAGGTCGTAGACCCCGTAGGGAATCGCCTTGCCGAGCTCCGGGTCGATGAAGTCATGAACCTTCACCTCCTCCGGTTTCCCCTTCGGACGCCATTCCCGGCCGCCGTTGCGGTAGCGACCGACCAATTCCTTCTTCTTCGTGTCGATCGAGGCCACCGGCTGCCCCAGGCGTTGGAACGCCCGCACGCGCCGCGCGATGCGTCGGAACTGCGCATCCCGGTCCGGATGCTGACGGCCTTCGAGCGTCTTGCGGTTGGCCTGCAAGCTATAGCCCAGCTCGTGCAGCAGGCGGTTCACCGTGCGCTCGCTGACCCGATGTCCTTCCGCCCCCAGTTGCTCCGCCAAGCGCGCCGCGCTGCTGCAGGTCCAGCGCAGCGGCCCCTGCGGGTCTCCCCGTGTGAACGGGTCGAGCAGACGCTCCAACGCCTGCACGAGGCCCGGATCGCGATCCACCAGCGCCTTGCGTCCGCCCCCCGGAGCGCGCACCCGAGGCCCGCCCGCCCCCGGCTCCGGCGGCGTGGCCGAATCCAGTTCCCGCACGCCGGCCCGAACCGTGCCGCGCGACAGCCCGGTCGCCTCTGCAACCCGCGCAATCCCCCCGCGTCCAATGGCGCGGGCTTCCGCCGCAGCCCAAAGGCGCCGCGTGCGTTCGTCCAACAGCGGCCTCAGCACGTTGAACTTCCCTTGCACCGCTTGCGTTACCGCGTTCATAGCGCCGACCATAGCAGAAACGGCCGCCAAAGGGGCAAGTTATTCTGGCGCTCCGCCTAAGGGCGTGACGCATGTACACCGTAGCGTCATACGCGATCTCGATGCCAAGCCCTTCGGGCAGCGTGGCGTTGATGGCCCCGAGTCGCTCGTAGACCGCATCGCCGATCTCGATCGCGTTTGCCCCGGGCACGCTCCACACCGAGACGAACACCGTCGCCGAGTCATCGATGCGGCTGAGGTCCTCGCCGCGATCCTCTCCGAGCTCGACGCGGGCTACATCACGCAGGCGGACCAATGTCCCGCCTTGATTGCTGATGATGAGGTCCTCGAAATCCTCGACGCTTTGCAGCGTTGCGTTCGTCAGCAGGTTGAGCTGCCGAGCATCGCTCTCCGTGCGCCCCAGGGCCGAGAGCACGTTGTTGTTGCGCAGCGCCGCGAAGACCTCGTCCGCGCCGATGCCCACACTGGCCAGGCGCAGGGGGTCCATCCACACGCGCATCGCCGGGCTCCGGCCCCCGTCCAGGCCGATTCGCTGCACGCCGTCGATTCCGGTGAGCAGCGGGCTGACATTGCGCGAGAGGTAGTCGGTCAGATCGGACCTGGACCATCCCTCATTCACGACGGTCAGATAGAAGAGGGCGTTGGCCTGATCCGAGCGCACGACGTCGATCGACGGATCGAGCGCGTCGAACGGAAGCTCGAACTGGATCTGATTGAGACGAGAGGTCAGCTCGGCCAACGCGTCCGTGCTGTTCTCGTTCAGGTCCAACCAGACCGTCACGGTGCTGAGACCCGCGGTTGTGCGAGAGTCGACGTAATCCACGCCGGGCACCGTCATGGCCACCCGTTCGATCGGATCGGTGATGAAGCCCTGCACGACGTCAGCCGAGGCGCCCGGATAGATCGTCGAAACGACGAGGTTCGAGCTCTCGAGCTTGGGGAACTGGAGGACGGGGATGCTCAGAGCAGCCGAGATTCCTGCGAGCAGCAGCGCAAGGGAGATGACGATGGCGATCACCGGCCGCTTGACGAAGATGTCCATGGCCTAGAGCCCCCCACCGGCGGCCACTGCGGCAGGCCGCGTTCCAGGACGCACGAGCAGGCCGGGCATCAGCTTGAATGCGTCGGCGCCGGCGATGACGTCATCCTCCGTGATGGCGCCGGTGACGACCGCCAGGCCGTCGTGCCTGCCGGATACGGTCACCGCTTCGCGACGAGCCCGATACGCGCGTTCGTCCCCCGGCTCGGGCATGAGGACCCAGACGTACTGACCCATCATGTCGGTCAGCACCGAGGTCGGGGGAACGGAGAAGGCCAGCTGGCTCTCGGCGACCGATGCCTCGACCTCAACGGACGCGTTGTGCAGGAGCTCCAGGGAGCCGCTCGGCACTACTGCTCGGTACAAGCGGCTTCTGGCCGCCGTCGAGATGGTGGAGTCGCCGGCAATGACCGTGGCGTCTACGAACTCACCGTGCCCGGTCCCGCCGCCACGGACGAGGCGCACGCGAACAGTGTCCCCTCGCTCGAGCTCGCCGTAGAACTGCGGGATCGCGAAGTCCACCCACATCTCATTGCTGTCACCGACCAACGTGGTGATCTCGGTGTTCGGATCGAGGTACTGTCCCACCTCGAACTGGTGGATGCCGATGACCCCACGGAACGGAGCACGGATGGTCTTTCGATCGATGACGCTCTGTATCGCCTCGATGTCGGCCCTTACGACGTCCAGCTCGGCGCGGGCCCGATCAACGCTCTCCTGACTCACGGCGTTCGAGGCCCGTAGATCGAGATCGCGATCGTAGATGACCTGGGCCAGCTCGGCGCGGGCGTTCGCGGAAGCGAGATGTGCGACTTGCTCACTTACGTCGAGCTGCAGGATCACCTTGCCTTGACCGACCCTCGCTCCGGAGAGGTAGTTGACCGCAGTTATGTAGCCGGGCAGCTCGTTGCGGAGCGCGACGCGCTTCGGTGCGATCGCAACACCGAGCGCTCGTACGGTTTGGGCGAACTCCGCAGCCCGGGGGCTTGCCGTCTCGACAGTCTCGGAGAACTCGGGCATCGCCATCGTGGCGTCGATGACCGCATTGAGCTCCAGGAACTTGTACGTGGACAAGGCGAGGAAGGTCACGAGGGCAGCCGAGCCCGTGATGACCCACCGCCTGATGCCGAATCCGCGTTTCGTCTCTGTACTCATGATCGATACCCCTCCGCTTCCAGGACGGCGATCGTCCTCTTGATCCCGTCAACCGCCAGCGGCTGGACCCACGGGTAGGCGTTGATGAGGTGCTGAAGGCTTCTGATCAGGACGTGGTCCATCGGGAGCGGAAAGGGCAGCGTCCCCGGGAGGTCGTTCTGGTCTCGCGCGTGGCGCTGATGAGCGACCTGGATGAAGCCCACGGACATGGACCACAGGCCGACGCTAAGCGCCTCGATCGCCGCCTGACGTGCCTCGGGTTCCACCAGGAACTCGCCGGACTCCGCGGCTCTCTGCATCACGCCGTGAAAGAGCCCTTGCAGTCTCCGATCCAGCTCGACGAGCTTGTCGACCCACCGGCTGGAAGCACGCCGAAGCACGGCGTCATTGCCGATGAGCAGCTCGAGGTGCACGCCGAACGAGTACACGTGCGTCTTGCTGGGCGGTAACAGCGAGACCGCGATGAGTCGCTCCGGGGTCGTCAGCGGAAGAGCGAGCACCTCCCCGAAGACGCGGTGCAGGTTGGCCATCATCCGGGTCCCGATCGCCACCAGAACGTCTTCCTTGGATTGCACGTGCTTGTAGATCGAACCCACGGAAAGACCAGCTCGCTTTGCGATGTCCGACATCGTGAAGTCGAGGAGCGAGCTCTCCTCGATAGAGTCGACCGCCGCGTCCAGGACCAGGCGTTCCAGTTCTTTCGGAGTGGATTTCGGTGCAGGCATCATCCCCGCCCCGGTGTGGGATTATCGTTCGAACGATATTCGAATGATAGGCGAATCCCGGTCCGATGTCAATCGGCAACCTGCAGATCGACGCGCGCCGCAGCAGGCCTCAGCGATTCCTTGCGGCCGATGGCGGCGGGTCCCGCGCGGCGGAACGGCCGAGGTGGACGCGGCGCTACGGCAGCGCGAAGGCGTAGATCGCGTTGGTGCGGTTGCCGCCGACCGGCACCGCGAGGAACTGCCGCCCGTCGACGGCGTAAGTGATGGGAAAGCCCTGGACCGAGGCGGGCAGCCGCGTCCGGAACAGGACGTCGCCGGTGGCGGCGTCGTGCACGAACAGGTGCCGGTCCGTGTCGGCGCCGACCACGAGGCCCCCGGCGGTCGTCAGGGCCGCGGCGCCGGGCCGCGTGGCCATCGAGTGCCGCCAGAGGATCTCGCCGGTGTCGATGTCCATGGCGATGAGATGCCCCGCGTGCTCGCCGCTCGCCGGGTGCACGCGGCTCTCGCGCTGCATGAACCCGCGGTTGCGGTAGTAGCGGTTCCCGATCTCCTGCGGCAGCTCCGTGAACACGCCGGTGACGCAGGTCGGGTGGATCGGGATGTAGAGCGCCCCGGTCTCCGGGTGGTAGGCGCTCGCGCGCCAGTTGCGGACCCCGAGCAGGTCGGGGCAGAAGTCGATCTCGACGCCGGCTACCGGGATCATCCCGGGCCGATAGGTCACCGCGCCGGTCGCCGGGTCGACGTCGATGGCGTTCTGGTACCCGAGGTCGTGCGCGGCGACGAACGCGCCGGTGTCGCGGTCGAGCTCCCACAGGATGCCGTGCTTGCCCATCTTGAAGAGCGAGCGCCGCCCGCGGTGGTCGATGAGCACGCTCTCGAACACCTCGTCGAGATCGAGCGTCTCGCCCGGAACGAACTGGAAGTACCAGGCCAGCTCGCCGGTGTCCCCGTCGAGGGCCAGGACGCTGTTCGTGTACAGCGCATCGCCGTCGGTGTTGCGCGAGATGCGGGCCCACGGCTTGGCCTGCGCGGTCGACCAGAAGGTCAGGTTCGTCGCCGGGTCGTAGCTGCCCGGGATCCACGAGTCGGAGCCGGCGCGGAAGGCGAGCGGCAGATCGCTCCAGGTGTCGCCGCCCGGTTCGCCGGGGCCCGCGACGGTCGACGTGCGCCACACCTCTTCACCGGTGTCCGGATCGTGGGCGGAGATGAAGCAGACATCGTTCTTGTAGTTCTCGCAGCCGGTCATGCCGGCGACGATGTTCCCCCCCACCACGATCGGGCCGCTGGAGTAGCGGTAGCCGAGCGCGTTGTCGGCGACGGTATGGTCCCACGCAACCTCGCCCGTGCGCGCGTTGAGGGCCACGATGTGCGCCTCCGTCGTGTTGAGGTAGACCTTGTCGCCGTAGAGCGCCATCGAGCGGCTGCCCCGGGCCGGGCGCCGCGTACCGTCGGCATCCGTCATTCGGTCGCCGGCGGCTCGTACTCCCACAGGCGCTCGCCGGTCGCCGCGTCGACCGCCTGCACGCGGTTGCCCGGGTTCGGGATGTGCATCACGCCGGCCCGCACGAGCGGAGTCGGCTGGCCGAAGCCCGCCGCGAGCGGCCACGCCCAGACGAGCTGCAACTGGTGGACGTTGTCGCGGTCGACCTGGTCGAGCGGGCTGTAGCCCCAGCAGCCCGATAGCGGTCCTCAGTGCGGTCCAGACTCATCCAGGGAAGTCCATAACATACTGTGTAATAGTTGTTTATGAACATGCTGTCAGTCTTGACGTGGCTGGAATCGTCCTGTAGAATGCCGCTGTTTCCGCCATCTGATATGGGGAATAGTGGCAGGCCAATGACGCTCCAAGCACGTCCGCGACTCACCAAGCCCAAGGGCCGACACCCCAAGCACGCCCTCTCGACCGCCTTCGTCCGAAACGTCAACCGAGCCGGACGATTCTGCGACGGCGACGGGTTGTACCTCGAAGTCCAGCCTACCGGCACCCGAAGCTGGATTCAACGACTCTCCATCCGCGGCAAGCGCCGGGAACTCGGACTCGGCGGCTTCCCGCTCGTCTCGCTCAAGGAGGCCCGCGCCCAGGCGTTCGCCAACCGCCGGCTGGCCCGCGCCGGCGGCGACCCGCTCGCCGAGAAGCGCCGCCTCAAGAGGATGCCCACCTTCGCGGACGCCGCCGAACGGGTCTGGAACCAGATGCGGCAGGGCTGGCGCGACGAGCGGCACGCCCGCGACTGGCTGTCGAGCCTGACCCGCTTCGCCTTCCCGCACCTCGGCCACCTGCCGGTCGGCGAGGTCACGAGCGCCGAGTTGGTCGAGACGCTGCGGCCGGTCTGGCACGCCCGGCCCTCGACGGCGCGGCGGGTCCGCCAGCGCATCGGCTCGGTCATGGAGTGGGCCGTGGCGTTGGGTCATCGCGACGATAACCCGTGCGATCGCATCGGGCCGGCGCTCGGGCCGCAGGGCGACCTGGTGCAGCACATGCGGGCGTTGCCGCACCGCGAGGTCGCGGGGGCCATCGAGCGGGTCCGGGCGTCGCGGGCGTGGGCCGGGACGAAGTTGGCGTTCGAGTTTCTCGTCTTGACGGCGGCTCGCTCGGGCGAGGTCCGCGGGGCGCTGTGGGACGAGATCGACACGGAGGCTCACGTGTGGACCATCCCGGCCGCTCGGATGAAGATGAAGCGCGAGCACCGGGTCCCGCTGTCCCGGCGTGCTTTGGACATCCTCGACGAGGCTCGGACGCTCGACACCGGCGGCGGGGTGCTCGTGTTCCCGAGCAGCGGCGGCAAGCGGCTGCACGACATGGCGCTGTCGGGGCTGCTGAAGAACCAGAAGGTCCCCGCCGTGCCTCACGGATTCCGATCCAGCTTCCGCGATTGGGCGGCCGAGGAGACGGACCACCCGCGGGAGGTCATCGAGGCGGCGCTGGCCCATGTCGTCGGCAACAGGGTCGAGGCGGCCTACGCGAGGTCGGACCTGTTCGAGCGGCGGCGGACCCTCATGGACGGTTGGGCACAGTACGTTGCCGGCGCTCACCCTCAGCATCGCCCGATCGTGGAGCCAGCGGAACACGAACTCGCCGGAACCGCAGCACCTTGACCGCGCTTAACCCGATCCGGGCCTGCCTCCCCGATCGACACACCGACGCCCAGGAAGGGTCGGGCGGGAACGAGAGCGCGGACATCAGGCGCACGGAGATCGAGCAGGGAGAACGGCAGCGAGCGGGACGGCGAACACGATAAGATCCAGGAGAGCGACGACCGCGATCCGGGCGTTGCAGTGACGAGCCGGGCGGTACGATCAGAGGAAACGAAAGCTGGCTCCTCACAACTTGGTGGTGAGGAGCCAGCATACCCCTTGTGCTACACAAGGGGCTGGCGGGGGCTCCGCCCCTCGACCCCGGACGGACACTGCGGTGCGTCGCCCGCGCTGGTTCGGAGCCGCCGACGATGCGGCCGTCGCCGGGCCGCTCGCTCGGCCGGATGATGAGCGCCGGGCCGGCGGTCCCCGGCGTCCGGCAGCGCACGGTCGGGCGCGGCCGTCAACCTGCTCCGCAGGTCCTCCGGTCCGCTCCGGCCTTCGGTGACGGCCGCGACCGACCGTGCGGATTCGCACTTGCGGGCCAGCCGGAAGGCTGACCCGCCTTCTCGACACGAACAAGCTGCGCCGCTCCGCTGTCGCGGCGCACCGGACCCGCAAGAACGCGGCCGGTGTGTAGCAGGGTCGAGGTCCGGCATCGTCGGACAATTGCCCGTTGCGGAGCGCGCGCGGACCCAGCGTCCAGGCCGAAGCCCCGCGCAGCGGGGGGCGGAGCGGCAGCGACGCAGCCTTGACGCTGGTGAGCACGTTCGGATGATGCGTTGGCCGACGATGCCGTCGATGATCGCCGCGCCGCGTGTTCGCGCGGCGTGAACGCGGGACGTGTCGGCGGTGCGGCGGAGCCAACAGGAGGCCGCCGACGGCGGGCTCTCCCTTCCAGGAGGGAAGAACTCGCCGGGAGCGACCCCGAGCGGTGGGTGTGACGCAGGAACACCCATTGCGCCGCAAAACCGCAGGTTTTGAGGGGTCGCTCCCGGCATCATTCGCGGCGCAATATCGGTCTGGCTGCTCTTGCCGGGGAGCGCGACTCGGTCCAGCCAGGACGGCGCTCTTCGAGGCGACCGCGCTGCGAGCGCGGTGTGATCCGGCTGTGATTCGAGTCCCTGGGTCGAATCACGGCCCAGCGCGGCATAATGAAGGCTGCGGACGGCGTGAACGACGCTGTTGCAGAGTTGGGGCTTTCTCCGGGATCCCCTCGCCAGACGCGGCGCGGACGCTCGGCGACGGGGGCAGTCCGCTCGTGTTCCCCAGGCGGAGCGGGAAGCCGGTATCCGCGACGTGCCACACGGTGTCCGGTCGTCCTTCCGCGACCGGACGGCCGAGGGAGGCGGGATGAGCCGGAACACGGTGGATGACAGGATTGATGAAGCCGTACTGGCGCTCCTCTATCTGGGGATTCTCCAGCGTGGTCCCACGATGGGCGCGCGCACGTGGAAATCGTTCGACTGGGAGGCGATGGACCGTCTTCACCGTAAGGGCCTGATTTCCGATCCGGTGAGCAAGGCCAAGTCGGTGATGGTGACCGAGGCGGGTCTGCGCCGGGCGGAGGCGGCCTTTCGTCGGCTGTTCGAGGCCGATGGCTGAGCCGGGCGCATGGACTGACGGCCCTCGCATCGCTCGGCGCGGTCTACCTCGCGCACGATCGACCGCGGCCGTCAACCCTCTACGCGGGTCCTCCACTTCGTTTCGGCCTTCGGTGACTGCCGCGGCCGACCGTGCGAGAAGCTCTTGAGGGCCAGCCGGAAGGCTGGCCCTCGTTCCAACACGAACAAGCGCAACGCTTCCCGCCGCTCCGTTGTCGCGGAGAACCGGCCGTCGCACGGAGCACATCACCCACAACCGAGCAACCGCCCACCGTCCGCGCATCGTCCACGGAGGACGGGACGCGCGGGAGACCAGGTACAAGAGGATCGGCGCGGAGGGAACCAGAAGCAAGAATCGGGCCAGCGAACCCGGAAGAGGAGATCGGCACGGAGCGGATCACGGGCATCACGACGACATGGACGGAGGAGATCAAGAAAAAGAACGCCGCGACAGCCCTCACCTGATCACACCGAGATCACGGGCCTGATCACAACACACACGGACCAGAACTCGACCCCCCGCCTTCGGCAGGTCCAGCGACCCCGGACGGGCGTGTTTGCGGTCGCTCCCGGTGAAATCGTCCTGTCCAGGAACGGCGAACGTGGCGAAGCCGGTTCACCGGCTCGGCGACATCACTGCCCCAACGAAATCGAGGGCCTGCTGCGGCGCCAGAGGCTGACGATGTGCAAGCGCGTTCCGGACTCCCCGCAGACTCCGCACCGCACGGCCGACCTCCTGATCGAAACCCGCGCGTCCGAACACGCGTGCCAGATCCCCGACTTCCAGGTCGTCCGGATCGCCTTCCTCACCTGTCCGCCGGATACTGTCCGTAATCTGAAAACGGTGCTCCCGGACGATGTTCAGACGCCGCGACTCGATAATGGGCAACAGCACCGATACTTGCGCACTCCAGACCCGCCGCCGAATCTCCCGCGGATCCTTGACCGAGGCCAGCGCCGCGTGCATTGAGCCGGTTCCGGAGTCCGTGCCCAGTCCCCAGTCCTGAAGTGTCTCTCGCGCCCATCCGCGCTCACGTGCCATCGATCGCAACATCTCGCACGGCCCAAGAATGACCTCCGCGCTCTCCTGCGCGAGCCGCTCGGCAACCCCGCAGTCCCACGCCGCCACGCGGGCGACGGTCGTCGCCAGCAGCAGGCGCTCCAACCCGTCGACGCCCCAACCCCGCAACCGTCCGTTCGCGAGGAACAACAGGTCCATCTCGTCGACGACGTCCCGCCAATCGTGCACGGCCAGCGAGACATCACGGGCCGGACGCGCCGGTGGCACGCCGTCGATGGGCGCGACGAACTGCGTGCGCCCCAACGCCCGTACATTCCGGCTGGCCTGCGCGTACGCCGCAAGAAAGGACAACCAACTCGACCAGTTGTGATCGCTCCGTCCATCGATCCAGATGAGACGCCCACGGAAATCTTCATCCTCACACAGGTCCAACGGGGTCACCCGCTCGACGGTCGCGAGGCGCGGCGCAAAACGCTCACACAAGCCGCGCAGGACCACGCCTCCCTGCGGCGACTCGACCACGGCGTCCGCGCCGACGCTCGCCCACCGCCAACTGTCGCTCAACAGCCCATGGAGCGCAGTCTGGAAACCTGACGGCACCTCACCCGGAAAACGCAGAACCACACTCTGGCCGTCGCGCAACGACCGTTCGACAGCGCCGAGAAACTGCGAAGGACCTGGTAGACGCCATGTATCCATCATCCGAATTCGCCGCGAAGAAGCGTTTCGACCAGCGGGTTGAATTTCCACTGATCTCCGACACGAGAAAGGAGCCCCAGACGTTCACTCCACTGCACCCGGCGTTTCAGCGAAAGAGAATCCACACCCTCCTCCAGACTCGCGATGCTCGCGATGTCCTCCGGGCCGAAAGGGCGATGCTGCAGAAGCATCCACAACTCGGTTCGGACCGCCGGCGTGACGCCAAGTCTCGACAGCCATTCGTCAGACTTCGCCAGCTTCGCCCGCAATTTCTCGATACGCCCATCCCATGCCAACCGTTGCGCTTCGACGAACGTGTCGAGGACCATCGGCCAACCACCCGAGACGTCCATGAGTTCTCGCACGTTGGAGGGGGCGTGCGGCAGGTTGTTGTCCGTGAGCCAGTGGCGGACGAAAACATCGTCCCAGGGCCCGATTCCGATCCACTCCGGGTCCAACTGCCTGTCCTCGAGATCCGTCATCACCCGCCAGAGCTGTTCGGGGTCGGCCACAAACACGACTCTGATCCATCGCCCTGTCTTCTTCTTCCGCAGGGCTCGCTCGGCCCCCTCCAGCCATGAGACGTTCCAATCCTCCCCTTGGGGCACGAGCACTACATTCGTGACGTTCGCCGACCGCGGTAGCACCTTCATCAAGCTCTGCCGGAACGACCCGGCGTCCGGGCAGCCACCGAGCGTCTGGAAAGATGACGAATCGATGCCCAGTGACGACCCATCCGTTACGTTCCCGACGGCGTCGATGCAGCCCGCGATCACTGCGACACCGCTCGCCGCCCGCAGCGTCGACTCCTGCGCATACGTCAAGGGACGCCTCGCATCACTCTGCTGGTGGGAACCTTGCCGATCAGCGGGTCGGCCATGGTAGGACGCCGGCTCGAATCTCTTCGGAGCCTCTCGCGACTTCTCCAGCACCTGCTCGACTTCGTCCTTGTTCCCGAGCAGCAACAGGATGTTCGGATTACGCAGCGTGTAGCGTTGGCCGTTCGCCGTCGACCGGAGCACGCCAAGACCTTCCATTTCCTGAAGCAACACGTTGAATTCCCGATCGTCCTCCCCGAACCCTTCGGACCACCACCCTCTGGCGTCTTCCTTGATTCTCTGGCGATCGAGACCGTCCCGGAGCCGTTGCGCATCGTCGAGCAACTCGAGCGTCAGCGCATAGGCAATGACCTCGTACCGCGGATCCAACTGGAGCGTGAGTTGAAAGCGTTCGCGGATTGCATTGCGGAGATCCTTGCTCTGATACACGGAGCCGATATCCTCATCGCGTACGTCGTATGGAACCGGTTTTCCGGAATCGCGCAGCCGCCGGACGAGCCCCGCGCCGTAGAGCTGTATCAGCGACGGGTAGTAGTTCGTCTGGGCGAGGATGAGAGTGCTGAGATCCTTCGACTCGAAACGGTATCCAACAGACCTTAACGGTTCCCGCACGAGATTCTGCGCCTGTATCCACTCGCCATTCGACAACAGCGGGCCGACATTGATCGGGTCACCCAGGTGGGCCAACGGATGGTTGGCGCGCTCGGTCATCCGCAGGACGTTGTGCAGTCCGGCGAAGACCACCTTCACTCGACGATCGGTTCGATCCATCAACCCCTTGAGGCGGGTCGATTCCCGAAAATCCCCTCTGGCATCGTCCTCAAGAAAGGCGTCCGCCTCGTCGAGCAAGAGCAGCAACCGGCTTTCGGGGTGATCACCGATCCAGCGCTCCACCACGGCGAGCAGCTTGTCGATGGTCTTCGGGTTCTCTGGATTCGGTTCGCTGGGCAATTGGGACCGTGTCACGACATCGAGTTGACGCAGTTCCCGCCAGAGCAGCGGCCAGATCTCAGCCGCCCGCCGGGCGTGGCCGATCTCGCGCACCCTGAGATCAATGCACCTGGCAAGCTGCCACCTCTCGGGCCGGTGGAACTCCCGTTCGACGGACTTCAGAAGCGCCGTCTTGCCGAGTTGGCGCCCTCCGTAGATGAAACACGCCCCGTCTTTGTCCATGACGCGCCGCCGCTCGTAGGCGCGGCCGAAGAACAGTTCCGGTGGCACCAGTCCAGACGTCGTGACGTACGGATCTACATCGGCCTCGTCAGCAGAATCTGTGGGTGAGTTCTGGTTCGGGCAGGTCGCCAAGTGCATGATACAAAGCGACTTCCAGTGCCGCGGAGGTGCGGAAGCCATACGCCCGTTTGGTGATCACTCTGGCCTTCCCGTTGAAGCCTTCGACAATGCCACTGGAGAACTGCCCTCGGGCCCGGAACCAGTTCAGGATCAGGTCGCGGTGCGAGCGCAGCATGCGGGCCACCTCCTTCATCGGGTCGAGCCGCGAGCGCATCGTCCGAGTGCACCAGCGGTCGAGGAACCGGCCGGCCCAGTACGGCGACACGTAGCCCCACAGCGCTTGAAAGTCCTCCTTGAGCAGGTAGGCGCGAACCGTGCGCAGGTTGCGACGCACCAGCTCCGCAAGCCGGCCCCGCTGCTCGTCGCTGAGATTCTCCGGACGCTTGAGCAGGAGCCAGCGGCTGCGCTTGAGCACCGGCGCCCGGCCCGCGGCGGCGAGCTTCCGGGCCTCCGCCGCGCGCACCTCGTCGATCGCTTGCGAGAAATGGCTCATGATGTGGAAGCGGTCGAGCACCTGCACGGCCTGGCCGGCGCGCTCGGCAACCACCTTCAGGTAGGGCTTCCACATGTCCGAGCAGACGAAATACAGCGCCGCGCTGCGTGCGGGGCCGAACCAGTCGAAGAAGCCCTCCAACGTCGCGGCCTTGCGTTCGCGGCCGACCCACAGCAGGCGCTTGCAGTGACCGTCGATCTGATAGACCAGCGTCAGGTAGCGTTGCCCGCGGCGGCGGGAGAGCTCGTCGACGCCGATGGCCTCGATGTTCGTGAGGTCGCGGTGCGCGAGGCCCCAGTCGACCGCCATGCGCACGGCCCGATAGACGGTGTCCCAGGACGTGGGGAACGCCGCGGCGACCTCCTGCCACGACAGACGCCTGGCCCACCCGGCGAGGAACCAGGCGTAGGCGTCGGTCAGTCGGTGCTTGCCGGTGGCCCACGGCAGCGCCTCGACCCGTACGCCGCAGCGCGGGCAGTCGACGCGGCGCATCGCGTAGAGGAAGACCACGGGGATGTGCCACAGGGGCACGAAGTCGAAGCGCCGGACCGCCTGCGTGTCGTAGCCCGGGGCCCGGCGCCTGCACTGCGAGCACGTCGCGCGGGTCCCGGCGCGAGGCCGCACCCGAACCTCGAGGGTCAACTGCGGGTGCTCCACCAGCCGCACCGTCTCGTAGATGAACGACGGGTGCTTCTGGACCCGATTCAAGATACTCTTGAGTTGCATCCCGTTCCCCTTCCGCGTCGCTTGGCTGCTGCAACACCAATTGTCGCGGATTCCGGAACGGGATGCGTTTCCGATGTCGAGGCTGCGTTCTGTGCTTCGGGACGGGCCATCGCCCTCCCGATACGGGCGTCGGGCATTTGGTCCTCGTCAGACGAGAGCCGGGGCGCTCGTGCGCGGAGCCGGCGTCCAGGCCGTCAGCCCCGCGCAGCGGGGGCGGAGCGGAGCGAAGCGCCTTGACGGCGGCGAGCACACGGGCACGCTGCCTCTTGTCTGACGAGGACTACCAGCCTCCGTTCTTACCCACAGATTCTGCGGAAGACCCCTACATCGGTGAACGGCAGTGCACAGTGGAACAGCGCCGGCAGCCTTCCGGAACCGCGCGACGACAGGAACAAGGCCAGCGTCTCATCGACGACCAGAGCCAAGCGATGCTGGTCGACCGCCCAGCTTCTCAGCCATTCTCGGTCGGTTCCCAGACACCCGAAGTGCAGCACGATGGTGGCG
Source organism: Vicinamibacterales bacterium (assembly GCA_965215155.1). Taxonomy (GTDB): domain Bacteria; phylum Acidobacteriota; class Vicinamibacteria; order Vicinamibacterales; family UBA8438; genus JAGWAJ01. The sequence goes on from CBDCCY010000004.1 coordinate 33,224, forward strand.
AGATCGTTGCCCCGTCCCATGATCTGAGGAATCGACTCCCGAGCACTGGTCCCCCAGTCGAGCAGGAGGCTGTACCGCCCCCCCGCCGCCGAGCCGAACTGCGGCAGCGGACAGCGGGACCGATCCTGCAGCGCATCGGTCTCGAGGTTGATCCTGGCCCAGTCTCGTCCATTCTTTTCCATCCGACTCCGGCGAACGGGCATTCCGAGCAGAGCCAGCAGATTTTCGACCGTCTCCTTGTCAAACCGCTTCTCGCGCGACAGTCGATACCAGGCGCTGATGAGTTGCGATGCGTGTTCCGCCTCCGATTCGGACATCGCGTCGAAGCGCAGGCCGGCAACCGCCTCCCGGTTCTTCACGGCCCTGACAACAACATCGGGCCGGGGTCCATTCGGGGCGCCACGACTCCGTTCGATCCCTTCGACAGCCGACATGAAGTCCCGCAACGGATCGTCCTGGTCCTGCCAACCGGAATCGAGACCTTCTCCCGTCTCGATCCGTGACATCAGCTCATTGGCGGTAAGGAGATCGCCCTGATCGATTGCCTGCTCGATGCGGGATCGCGCATCCGCGTCACATCGGGCGGACAGGTTCCCGAATTTCTCGCGCGCCTCGGTTACGCCCCGGTTTCGATACTCGGAGATCGACCGGCGAATCCCGCGGATCCTGGTCTCCAGGACACCGACGTCGCCCGCGCTCGCGTCGTCGAGCCGGACGCCAACCTCAACGAGGTCTGCACGCAAGCCGACCGCGTCCTCTTCGGCAATCTGCCCGAAACAGAAGAGCTGTTCGAGCTCCTCCTGGAGTTCGGTCCGGTTCCTGTGCAGCTCGATCCTGCGCTTTCGTTCGGCCTCATCGAGCAACGCCCGGCACTGTTCGAGGTCATCCTCGGGGTCGCCCGCGGCTTCCATTTCGCGGTACGCCAACCGGGCACCAACGAGGTCCCCCCGACTCAGGCGCGTCTCATGCGCCACACGCATCGTTTCGACGTGATTCACCGGGTTCGACAACACAGAGAGCTCGTCGGCGCCGTCGCGCACAGCCGCCAGCCCGCCACGCACGTCGACATCGGCAGCAGTGACGTACAGCAGATCCCGGGTCAGGATATGATCGGGATCCTCGTAGCGAATGTCGCTCTTGGTGTTGTCCTTGAACAATCGACCCAACGCGCTGACGGTCATCTTCGCGCGCTTCAGGGTGGAGCCGAACGGACCGGCCACCGCCGTCGTCGCCGCTTCCTCGATGGCCTCCGCCGCGTGACCGCCGCTGTCAACGACGGTCCGGCGGAGCGCGTCGAGATTACGTTCAACGAAGTTCATCTTCGGATCCGGCTTCACCGCCACGAGCCGCAACCACTCATCGGCGAGGCCGAGAAGTGGTTGGACGTGCTGCTGCAGCGCGGGCAGCGCCCGACCCTCGATGCTTCCCCGCTTCAAAGTTCGAATCGCGCTGTCCGTGTCCTCGACGAGTTTCCTGAAGGACTTCGGCGCCCGGAGTTCTTCGCAAATCTCCTCTACCTCGACCGCTCGTCTCTTGCCGGAATTGGCTTCTGTGATTAGGCCGGCCAACGTCCGGAGCCGGCTGGACTCACCCAACCAGTGCTTCCAGACGCGGTGAGCGGGCCCGTAGAGGATCCGCTGGTTCCTGGCTCGGCCGAGCCAGTCCTGGGTTCGAGCACGCAGTCCCTCCATCCTCTCCGACCAGCCGGACTGACTGAACGCCGCGCCGAACAGCGAAACGTCGAGCCGAATGCGTTGCAGCCGCTCTGCACGCTCCGCCACAGCGGTCGCGAGGTCGCACACCGGCGCCAGATCGGGCAGGTTGACGCGCCGCAGCAGCGCAGCAGCGCCCGTCGCCGGTACGATCAACGCCGGGCGTACGGTCGCGCAGAACAGCAGCAGGTGAAGGCTGTGCCGAATCTCGATCTCGCGATCTTCGCGCGACAGGTCAGCGAGATCGACGCGCCCGAGGTGCTTCTTGAGCGCCTCGGCGATTCGGTCGTCAGCCGATCTCACGTGATCCGCGAGCAGCGCTGCCGCCAGGAGGTCCGGCGGCGGCAGCGCCGGCTCGCTGCCGTACCGATCCGACAGCCGCAGCCCGAGGTGGTACGCGATGCCGGGCCGATCGACCAGGAACCGCCAGAGCGCGGCAACCGCCTTGGAAGCCGACGGCGCCTCCCCTTCCTCACCCCCGTGCCGCCCTGCACCCGACGGCGGCATAGTGGTCCCTGACGGCGCTGTCGGTTCCACCGGAACCTGGCCGCCGTCTCCTGATTCCAGAGGATCCAGAACGCCGGCGTCATCCAGTGCACGCACTTGGGAAGGAGCGATATCACTGCTGGCAGGGATTGCCGGCTCCGCCGGCTCCCCATCCGTTGCGTCAGTGTCAGTGGTCGTGTCTGCACGCTCCGTCGGGTCCATCGACGCCGAGTGATCCGACGCGGCACCCTGCTGCTCCCTCGCCACCGTCTCGTCGCCGGCATCATCCGGTTTGGGAACGGCCTCCGGACCGGCCGCGCCACCTGCGCTGACAGCGCTCTTCTCGGACCATTCCGACGCGTAATCTCTCGAAGGCTCGAATTCGCAGCCGTCAGGCGCGACCGTTTGGAGCACGCGCTGCGTGCAGTCGTCAGTCCGCGCTTGGCATTCGAGGATTGCCTGGAGAAGCGACTTCTTCCGACCCTCGACCCTCAACAAGCTGGTGAGGTCGCCCGGCGGTTGCTCAGGAGTCTCACGCAGTTTGGCTTCGAGACGCTCGATCTCATTCCTGCTGTGACTCCAGGCGCGCAGAACGTCCGGCAATTCCCGTTCGACGCGATCAATCTCGGCGCGGAGCCGATCGACCGAGATGACGTCAACGGCCAACCGCGTCAGCTTCCACTGCGCGCGTATCTGGTCGACTGCGGCCTGGAGCCACGGTGCGTCGTACTCGTCGGCCAGCGCCGCAATCGTGTCAGGGACGCGCTCGACCAGCTTCTCCGGACGGTTGGCCTCGATGGTCTGCAGCGCAGCCTGGAGTTCTCCGATCGCCGCCATCAGCCGGCCCTCATCCTCTGAACGCACCGGCTGCGGGGGGACGGTTTCCAGTGCCGCCGCTAGGCTGACGACCCGCGCCCAGCTCGCCTTCCATTTCCGCAAGAAGCTGCTCCCAAGTGCCGGAAGCACCTGTCCCTCGTCAGCCACGTTCTCTTCTGTCGTTCGGGAATCGAGGGCGAAGGCGAACTCGGCCGCGAGTTCGCGGGCCTGCTCGGCCGCCCAGCCGAAAAGCCGTACGTCATCGAGAATCGTCGCAACCGCGAATAAGGCGGCAACGACGGCGTCTCGACGCTCGGGGGAACACGCGGCCCAACCGAGAACCTCGTCGCGGAGACCGGGCCACACCGCCAGCGCCGGACGCTGCCAGTCCGGAACAGACGCAGTCGATTCGAGGAGGTCGGGAACATCCGCGAGGGCGCTCGCGATGTCCTGGTCGTTCACCTCTCGGTCGAGGCACTCGGGGTCGTACGCGAGCAGCGCGCGCAGTTCGAGCGACGGCGGATGGCGGCCCGGTTCGTCGATCGCCGCCAGCGTCTTCTTCCAGAGCACCCGTCGTTCGACGGGTTGGGAATAGAAATACGTGATGTAGAACCGATGCCGTTCCTTGGTGGACAGGTCTCCGAAAATCGGCGAGGTCCGCGCGCGCCTGATTGCGCCGACGATCGCCTTGCGTTCTTCTCGGTTGATTTCGAGCAGACCACACAACCGGGAGAACCCCTGATCGCCCGCGAACCGCGCCGGCAGTCCGTCGCCGAGACGAGACTTCTCTCTTGGCACCATCATCGTCACCTTGGCTGGACCGGGGCCGTCGGCCCCGTCGACCTAGGAGTCTGCGCCGCAGGACGTTTGCGGCACGAAACGGGTCGTCAGCCCACGCCCTGAGCTCCGTGTCGGGGCGGCTTCGCCGGTCGGCAGCGCGGGGTGGATTTTCGGTGGTTGGCGAACAGAAAGCGGAATTCGGTCCTCGCGGGCCGCACAGGCCGCCAGAATCCGCGATGCGCGTCGATTTCCCTCCGTTGAGAGCCTCATCTCCCGCCTTCTACGCCGCCATCAGCACGTGCAGGCGCTTGACGTTCAACGCCAGGCACACCAAGTCCCACTCGTAGCGCACCTTCGCCAGTCCACGCAGACTGAAGCGCCGGAAGCCCAGCACGTGCTTGATCCAGCCGTAGGGAGCCTCCGACAACCACTTGCGCTGTGCATACGCCTCCCGGCCCGCCGGCGTCGCCAGCTTCTCCATCATGCGACCCGTCGCCGGATGCTTCTCCAGATCACGGGTAGCCGTCTGCTTGCCCTCCCGGCCCGGCGCCACGTACCCGTCAACGCCCCGCTTTTCCAGGTCCTTCAAGTCCCGCTCGTTGCAGTACCCCGCATCGGCCAGCACCGTCTCCGGCTGCGCGTCCAACGTTTCCTTTACCGCGTCGAGCAACACCGGCAACTCACCCTGGTCGCTCGCGTTCGCCGTCAGATCCGTCGCCACCACCAACTGGTGCTCCGCGTCCACCGCCACCTGCGCGTTGTAGCACTGCTGGTACCCCTCACTGCTCGTCTTCATGATCGAGCTTTCCGGGTCCGTGAAGTTCTCTGCGCCTTCTCGTCCGGCTCGCCATACGCCCGCTTGTACGGTGGACCGCCCTTCGGGTTCCGATCCTGCCCCGGCTGCCGGCCCCGCGCGTCGTCCGCCGCCCGTTGCTTCGCTTCCAGACGTGCCTTCGCTGCCCGAATCGCTGCCAGGCGCTCTTCCCGCCGGCGCAACTCCGCCGGCAGAGCATCGCCCCGAACCTCCGCGCCCAAGCTCGCGTCCTCGGCCGCGTCAACCGCGTCCGCCAGCTCCAACAGCGCCGCAATCTCACCTTCCAGGCGCTTTTCCTCCTCCTGCATCCGGTCGTAGCTCATCGCCTTGCGCTTGCTCGCGTTCGCGCGCACCTTCGTTCCGTCGATCGACAGCTTCCCCAGGCGCGCAAGACCCAACTCCTGCGCCAGACGCACCACCTCCACGAACATATAGCACGGCGCCTGTTTTCTACGGCGCAGACTCCTAGGCCTCTTCGCGGCAGCCGAACTGTACGGGCGGTGAATGTCAGATGCTCGATTCACCGCCCCGGTTCACTGACCAGCATCCAGCGGCCGCAACCCTGCGTGTCACGGGTTGGCGGTCGTGGCGACGGCGAACAAGATCCTGCGTATCGTATTCGCGATGTTCAGCGACGACAAGCGGTACCCGCGATTCGCGGGTCGAGTGCCAAGCCGGCCGGCTGACGCACCGGATGCACACGCACAGTTCGACGGGCTGGTGGAGGAACGGTGGTGTCGCGCTCGATCACCACCTCCGACCCGGCAGCTCGGCCGGGTCACGGCGAGACGGAATTCGACCCGGGTCTCGACGACTGACGGCGTGTCGCCGTGCATCCGTTCGAGGAGGGTCGCTGCATCGGGCTGCGCGAGCAGCAAGCCGCGAAACACGGGCGTGCAACTGCTGTTGGACGCATGGTCGAGCAAGGCGATCAACCGGTCCAAGTAGTCGGAGGCCGCAGGGCTTCCAGGTGCAGCCCGAGCTGCGCCAAGTCAACGTCTCGACCAGATCGTCGAGGGTCCCGAAGCCGCCGGGGGGAACGACGCTCCTGGTCCCGGTCCGTCCGCAGGTCCGCAGGGTCCGCAGACGGCGCCCTTGGTCCACTTGAATCCGATTCAGAACGAGGGAAGTAACGAGGGGAACGAACACACCATGAAGCCGTAAGCAACCTATTCACAATATGTTACGAGCTAACGTCATCGGAAGCCCCAGCCGTCGAGCGTCCGGCGCCACATCAGCCACTCGGCGTCGCTCGGGTTCTCGAGCTCCGCGTCGGTGACGGGGCGGATGCGGTCCGCTTCCTGCGCGAGGACGGGCGGCCCGGCCGTGACCGCCAAGACGGCGCCGATGCCGCACGCGAGCAGCGCCGTTCGGATCCGCGAAGTCCGGTCGGTTGCGAGCATGATCCCTCCCTCTGCTCCGTCGCGTGCGCATGACCCGTCGCCGGTACCGCCGGCGCGCGGCCCGCCCGCTTCGCGGCGGGCCGCGTCGGCTCCGCAGCGCGGTGACGAGACGGCACTCTATCAGACGGCCGTTCTCTCGCGGCGAGGGTCGGCAGTTCCCGGCGGACCTTGCGGAGCTCCTCCCGCGACGACTCCACGACCCTGCTCAACCGTCCCTTGAAGTGCTTCCCGTCACTCAGATCGAGTCGAGCCCATCATCCGGGGTCGGCAGACAGCTTCGTTAACTTGACAGTGGCCTGGAGAACAGGAGTTGACACCGCCAGAGAAAGTACACTATAAGCACTTGGAAAATCACGTGAAGAATCACGCTATGTATCGACGTTGGCGGCGTCCACGATGGGAGCTGGTCATATGAAGAGCCTTGCGTCACGAGCGTCACTCCCTGTATGGCGCATGCGGATTACAGGTCTCACGATCATTGGGTACGTGGTATGTCTTGCGCTGATCACGGGAGTCGCCCACATCCAGGCTGCAGGGCAACAGCCGCAATCGTCATTCACGCCCGCCGCCGTTCCCGCTCAGCAGGCCTTCATCACGCAGCATTGCGTGACCTGCCACAACCAGGGGTTGCAGACGGGCGGGCTCGTTCTCGAGACTGCAGACCTCAGCGACGTCAGCGCGGATGCCGAGACCTGGGAGAAAGTCGTGCGGAAGCTCCACGGCGGTCTCATGCCTCCACCGGGAGCGCCCCGCCCCGACCGAACGACGTCCGAGGTCTTTGTGTCGTGGCTCGAGACGCAGCTCGACCGCGCGGCCGCCGCTCAACCCAATCCGGGCAGAACGGAGACGTTCCACCGTCTGAACCGCGCCGAGTACCGAAACGCCGTCCGCGACCTTCTCGGCCTCGACATCGACGTGGCGTCCCTGCTTCCGGCTGACGGCTCGAGCTACGGCTTCGACAACGTAGCCGGCGTTCTCCAGGTCCCGCCGACGTTGATGGAGCGATACCTTACCGCGGCAAAGAACATCAGCCGCGCCGCCATCGGAACTCCTCCGTCAGCTCCGAACTACGATGTCTTCCGGGTGCCCGCTGATCTGCCTCAGGACGACCGAGTCGACGGTCTGCCGTTCGGCACGCGCGGCGGGACGCTGATCCGTTACAACTTTCCCGTCGACGGAGAGTACGCCATCCGCGTGCGTCTGGCGCGCGAAGCCGTGGGGGCGGGCGGGGTCGATGTCCCTCGGTATGATGTGCCGCAGCACCTCGAGGTCGCGTTGGACGGCGAACCGCTTCAGGTGTTCACGTTGCCTGCGACGGATCGGGCGGCTCTGGCGCCTCGGGTCCGCAACCCAAGACCGAGTCGCGACCAGGCGCGTGACGAGCAGCCCCCGCAACCGCAACCTCGACGCTACCGACAGGCGGATCGCAGCCTGTTGGACGCAGATTGGCAAGTCCGCTTCTTTGCAGAGGCTGGCCCGCGCAACGTGTCAGCGACCTTCATCAACCGGGTGCCCGCGTTGCTCGAGTCCTTGAACGAACCGTACTTGCACCCCTATCCGGCAGGGGGCGAGACCCTCTGGGGTTCACGGAAGGGCGCGTACCTCAGCCGGGTCGACATCAGTGGTCCCTTTCAGGTCCGAGGGCGGGGTGACACGGCGAGCCGTCGGCAGATCTTTCAATGCTTCCCGGTGGATCCTTCTGAAGAGCAGGCGTCGCAAGAACCATCCTCTCGACGCTGACTCGACGTGCCTATCGGAGGCCCGTGACGGCTGCGGATCTGGAAGGACCGCTCCGGTTCTACGAGCTGGGTCACGCGACCGGGGGGTTCGAGGCAGGTATCGAACTGGCGATCCGACGACTGCTCGTAAGCCCGGAATTCCTCTTCCGTACGGAAGCCGATCCGCCCAACGTCGCGTCCGGCGCAGGCTCCCCGGCGGTCGACGCGGTCGTCCCGGCGAGTCGCCCGGAGAACATCGACCCGGAGATCTATGACGTGAGCGATGTCGAGCTCGCGTCTCGTCTGTCGTTCTTCCTGTGGAGCAGCATTCCCGACGACGAACTGCTCGACCTCGCGACGCAGGGCAGGCTCAAGGACCCGGTCGTGCTCGAGACGCAGGTTCGGCGCATGTTGGCCGACAGCCGCTCGCGGGCGCTGGTCGACAACTTCGTCGGCCAGTGGTTGTACCTGCGCAACGTGCCTGCCTTGACGCCGGACTTGTACACGTATCCCGATTTCAACGAGGGCTTGCGCAGAGCCATGAAGCGGGAGACGGAGCTCTTCTTCGAGCACATCGTGCGGGAAGATCGGAGTGTTCTGGATCTTCTGACGGCAGACTACACCTTCTTGAACGAAAGCCTGGCAAGGCACTACGGCATTCCGAACGTGTACGGGGACACGTTCAGGCGCGTCACCCTCCCGGAGGGCAGCGTGCGCGGCTGGCTGCTGGGTCAGGCGAGCATCCTCGCGGTGACGTCGCTGGCGAACCGCACGTCTCCCGTCGTTCGTGGCAAGTGGATTCTCGAGAACATCCTCGGCTCGCCTCCACCAGAGCCTCCCGCGGACGTACCGCCGCTTCCGGAGGAGACCGGCGATGGTCCGGCGGCGATGACGATGCGCCAGCGGATCGCCGAACATCGCGAGAATCCGGTGTGTGCGACTTGTCACTCCCAGATGGATCCGCTGGGCCTGGGGCTCGAGAACTTCGATTCCACCGGACGCTGGCGGGAGGTCGAGGCCACGGGCGACGCGCGGGCGGCGTCCTTCGCCCCGATCGATGGTTCCGGGACGTTTCCGGACGGCACGGCGTTCAACACCGTTCCCGAACTGCGGCAGGCCTTGATGGCACGGTCGGATCGCTTCGTTGCCACCATGACGGAAAGACTGCTCACCTACGCCCTGGGCCGCGGCCTCGAGCACTACGACGCGCCCGCCGTGCGGGCGATTGCGCGCGAAGCCGCCCGCAACGATTACCGTCTGTCCGCGCTTGTTCTCGGTGTCACGAAGAGTGTGCCGTTTCAGATGAGAAGGAGACCAGGGTCATGACGTTCATTACCAGGAAGGCGTTGCCGCGGCGGACGTTCCTCCGTGGCATGGGTGCCACGGTCGGGTTGCCGCTGCTGGACGCGATGATCCCGGGAGTCTCTGCCCAAACGCTGACCGCTTCCATTCGTCGGCTCGGGTTCCTGTATGTGCCGAACGGCGTGTCGATGAACCACATCGGCGTCAACTATTGGAAACCGACTTCCGTAGGCAGCGACTTCGAGCTGTCCCCGATTCTGGCTCCGTTGGCGCCGTTTCGCGACCAGTTGACAGTGGTGAGCGGGATGAGGCTGCCGATGGCCGAATCCCTGGGCGATGGCTCCGGCGATCACACGCGCGCCTGCGCGGCGTGGCTGAACGGCACGCATCCGTTGAAGACGGAAGGGGCTGATGTGCGAGCCGGCACGACGGCCGACCAGATGGCCGCCGCCGTACTCGGCAAGGAGACGGCATTGCCCTCGCTGGAGCTCGGCATCGACCTGGAGTACCTCGTCGGCATCGGCGAGAACGGCTACAGCCAGCTCTACCAGAACACCATCTCATGGCGAACTCCCACGACCCCTGCACCCATTGAGAACATTCCGCGCATCGTATTCGAGCGGCTGTTCGGTGACGGCAGCACTGCGACGGAGCGGCTGAGCGGGATACAGACGGACCGCAGCATCCTCGATGACGTGGGCGAGGAGATGAGCCGGCTTCTGGGAAGGCTCGGAGTGCGCGACCATGCGCGGTCCAACGAGTACTTCGAGGCGATTCGGGAGGTCGAGAAGCGCATCCAGAAGCTGGAAAGCAATTTCGAGCTCACGCAACCACCATCGGAATTGGCGCAGCCGCCGGGTGGCGTACCCGAGAACTATGCGGATCATGTCAAACTGATGTTCGACTTGCAGTGGATCGCGTACCAGGCCGATCTCACGCGCGTCTTCACGTTCATGTTCGGCAGGGAGCTGGGCGGTCGACCGTACCCGGAGATCGGCGTTCCCGAAGGCCATCATGCGGCATCGCACCACGGCAATCGCCCCGAGGACATGGCGCGACTCGCGAAGCTGAACGCCTACCACATGGAGTTGTTCGCCCACTTTCTGAAGCGGCTGCAGTCAACGCCCGAGGGCGACGGCACCTTGCTGGACCACACGCTGATGTTGTACGGCGGCGGTCTGAGCGATTCGCAGCTGCATTCGCACGTCGACGTTCCGCTGGCCGTCGTGGGTGGTGGTTCCGGCAAGGTCAAGGGAGGCCGTCACATGGCGGTCGCCGGGAACCCGCCGATGTCGAATCTTCTGGTGAGCATGCTCGACAAGGTCGGTGTTCATCCGGATCGGCTCGGCGACAGCACCGGCAAGGTCGACTTCAGCGAACCCGACTTCAGCGACCCGTTGGCCTGAGGGGAGGCCATCGCTCGTCGCAGGTCCCGTTGCCGAGGCAATGAGCCGACGGAGGGCGGGGTTCGGTGAGATGGACGACCAGGAGATGAGTCGATATGTCGAGAAGATGCCTGCAGGGTTTTCTGGTCGTGGCACTGCTTGCCATGTCGGGCGTGCGTGCGGCGGGGCAGGACGTTCCGTTGATTGCAGCCGTCAAGGACGGCGACTCTGCGGCCGTGCGCGCGTTGCTCGACGACGGCGGCGACGTGAATGCTCCGGAGGTTGACGGAACGACCGTCCTGCACTGGGCCGTGCACCGCGATCACGTGGACGTGGCGCACCTCCTGATTCGCGCAGGCGCCGACGTGCGCGCGGTGAATCGGTACGGCGTCGCTCCGCTTTCGCTCGCGTGTCTCAATGGAAACGAGACAATGGTTGCGAAGCTGCTGCAAGCCGGCGCGGATCCCGAGACCACGCAGCCGGGGGGAGAGACCGCCCTCATGACAGCCGCGCGCACCGGGGACGCCGGTGTCGTGCGGCAATTGCTTGCCCGCGGAGCCGATGCGAACGCGACGGAAGAGTGGAAGGGACAGACGGCGCTGATGTGGGCCGCGGCGGAAGACAATGCAGCCGCCGTGAAGGCTCTCATCGCAGGCGGCGCAGACATCGCGGCTCGCTCACGGGTGAGCCCCGGTGTCGCGGAGTTGGGCAACAGGGGGTTTACGGCGTTCACGTTCGCCGCTCGCGCGGGGGCGATTGACACCGCTGAAGTGCTCCTCGAGGCTGGAGCAAGCGTGAACGAGACGTTGGCGGACGGCACGAGCGCCCTGGTTCTCGCGGTCATGAGTGCCCGGTACGAGATGGCGGCAGTTCTGCTCGACCACGGTGCCGACCCGAACGCCGCCGCACAAGGGTGGACCGCCCTGCATCAGATCGTGTGGACGCGCAGGCCGAATCGAGGATTCAACACCGTCTTCCAGGCACCAAGGGGCCGCGTCGACAGTCTCAGCCTCGTCGAGAAGCTCCTGGCACACGGCGCTGACATCGACGCGCGCGCTACGACACGGCGGGCACCGCGTACCGTTACGGGCCGCAACCTTCTGAGAGTTACCGGTACGACACCCTTGTTCCTGGCCGCTCATCGGGTCGATGTCGACCTGATCCGCCTCCTCCTGCAGAGGGGTGCCGATCCCCTGTTGCCGAATGAGGACGGAACGACGCCGCTGATGGCCGCTGCCGGAGTCGGCTTGTACAACCCTGGTGAGAATCCGGGAACGGCGGAGGAATCCGCCGAAGCGGTACGGCTCTTCCTGGAGGCCGGCGGGGATCCAGCGACCGTGGACGCGAACGGAGACACTGCACTACACGGTGCGGCCTACTGGGATTCGCCTGTGGCGGTGGAGCTGCTGCTCGCCGCGAACCCCCAGCTGGATCTGGACGTGGTGAACAACAACGGCTGGACGCCCCTGCGGGTCGCGGACGGTGTGATGGTGGAAGCCGGTACCGCCCTGCACTTCGGCCCGGCCGTAGCTGCCCAGCTTCGTGCGCTGCTGAAAGAGCGTGGTTTGCCGGTTCCTGACCCGGTTCCCTTTGATGCCGCGCAGATACCGCCCTATTCCGACCGATGAGACTGCGAAGTCGCCCACGCGTACGACTGCCGCCACATCCGCTCCGCCCGGCCCCGCGAGCGGTAGCCCCGCAGCCGCATCACCAGTTCCTCGATCGCCCGCGCCCGCGCTACCCGCAACGGACTCCGGCGGGCGCCGCCGACCGTCACGGAAGCGAGAACACGAACAGGTTGTTGCCGCTGCTCGGGCGCAACTCGGGCGTCAGGTCGAGGAAGCGGCCGGTGCCGACGCTGACCGCCACGTACTGCCGGCCGTCGACCGCGTAGGTGATGGGGAAGCCGGAAACCGGCGAGCCGAGGTTGATCTCCCACAGGATCTCGCCCGTCCGGTCGTCGAAGGCCCGGAAGCGCCCGTTGACGTCGCCGCCGAAGATCAGTCCGCCGCCGGTGGCGGCGAGCGCCATGGTGGCGGCCCGCTGCTGGTGGTTCCAGACCACCTCGCCGGTCTCGGCCGAGATGGCCTGCACGCTCCCCACGTCGTCGTAGCCGGGGGCCAGCTCGCCCCGCCAGGCGATGGCGTAGAGGCGGTTCGTTCGGGTTTCGGGGTCCTCCGCCATCATGCGGGCGCAGACGTTGCGGAGCGGCATGTACATCGTGTTGGTAAGCGGCGAGTAGGCGCCCGCCTCCCAGTCCTTGCCGCCGGTCGCGTGCGGGCACGCCAGCACCTGCTGGCCGCTGGCGGTGAAGATGAGCTCCGCGTTCTCGGTGACCGCCCCGGTGGCGCCGTCGATGCCGCTCACCACGTTCTGGGTGATGGTGGGAGTGGCCCACAGGAACTCCCCCGTCGCCCGGTCGAGGGTGTAGACGATGCCCGTCTTGCCGGGGATGCCGGTCAGCACGCGGCGCTCCTCGCCGGGAGTGATGCGCGGGTTGATCCAGCTCACCGCCGACGGATCGGGGCGCACGGGCGTGTCGACCAGCAGCCGCTCGAAGGGGTGGTCGAGGTCCCAGTGGTCGTTCATGTGCTGGTAGTGCCAGACGATCTCCCCGGTGTCGCCGTGGAGGGCGAGCGTGGAGTTGTGGTAGAGGTGCGTGAGGTCGGCGCCGCCCAGCATGAACTTGGGCGCCGGCGAGGTGACCGACGTCCCCACGTAGACCAGGTTCAGCTCCGGGTCGTAGCTCGGCACCATCCACGAGCCGACGTGCCCGCGCTCCTCGAACGGGACGTCGCCCCAGGTCTCGTCGCCCGGCTCGCCCGGCCCCGGAATCAGGCGCGTGCGCCACAGCTCCTCGCCGGTCGCGGCGTCGTGGGCGGTGATGACGCAGGCGTGCGGGCCGCCCCGCGGGTCGCAGCTCCGGCCCGAGTAGACCTTGCCGTTGGCCACGATCGGCCCCGAGGTCTGGTTGGCCGGGTTCACCGTGTAGTCGAGGACCTCGGTGTCCCAGACCACCTCGCCCGTCTCCGCGTGGAGGGCTACGAGATGGTCGTCCATCGACGTGTGAAAGATCAGCTCGCCATGGATGGCGATGTTGCGGTTGGTGTCGATGAGGCTGCCGATCATGTAGTCGCCCAGGTCGTCGGGCCGGTCGCGGCGGTACTCCCAGATGAGGTCGCCGGTCACCGCGTCGAGGGCCTGGATGGTGTCCCGCGGGTTCGGCATGAACATCACGCCGTCGCGGACGAGGGGCGTCCCCTGCTGGCGCCCCTCGTTCGCCAGCGCGCGGCTCCAGACCATCCGCAGATCGCCGACGTTGCCGCGGTCGATCCGGTCGAGCGGGCTGTAGCCCCAGCCGTTGTGGGTCCGGCGCCACATCAGCCACTCGTCGTCGCTCGGGTTCTCGAGCTCGGCGTCGGTGACGGGCCGGATGCGGTCCGCGTCCTGCGCCAGGACGGGCGGGGCAGTGACCGCGCCGCCGGCCGTGACGATGAGGCACGCGAGAAGGGCGAGCGACGCCGAGCGGAACGGAAACGGCCGGCAGCCGGATGCGGGCATGACTCCCCCCTGGGTTCCGGGATTCCGCCCGATTATGTCACCGGCGCAGGAGTCGACGCATACGACGCCCGTCGGCGGTTGGCCCTGTCCGCGTGGATCGTCGCTGTCCGGCGCGGAGTCGCCGACCAACCGCCAACGCGCCTCCACCTTCCCGGCCCACGGTGTCATGATCTGTCACGACCTCGTCGGAGGCTCCCGGACATAGCACCGCGCTCTCATGGCTCCGATGCAAGACCCGAGCGACCCGACGGACGCGACCGGCACGATCGGCGTCGAGGCCTTCGACGCGCCCTACGGGGCGGGATTCGAGGCCGACGACGACTCCCCGCACGCGCTCGACTGCGAGATGGTGGAGGACGGGGGCGCGTTCGAGGCACACCGGCCGGAGGCCGCGGCCCGGCCGCGCCGGGTGGCGTTCGTGGACGGGACGATGAGGACCGAGGCCCGCCTGACGCACACTGGACCCGAGGGCGACCTCTGCTTGGGGCTGGCGGGTAGCTGGGCCGCGGGCGCGGTGCTGGTCACGGACGACGGGCCGGCGCGCTTCGACCGGATCGAGCTGGGGCGCGCGGCCATCTTCACCGGCGGGCGGGCGATCCGCCTGCCCGATCACCGCGACGGATGGGGCTGGGAGCCGCACGCCGTCGAGGGCGGCGACATCGAGGTGGCCCGGCAGCACCTGCGACGCCTGATGCGCGACGCGGAGTCCGCCATCGCCGAGCGGCTCTGCGGCGACGGGTGGCTGACCGTGCTCGACGGTCCGCTGCACGGCATCCGGCACCGCCGCAACCTGCCGGTCATCGGCTACGTCAAGACGCACCACCGGCGCGTGCTGGCCCCGGACCTGTGGCAGAGCGTCCCGGGCCTGACGGTCGGCGAACGGTCCGGCCTGTTCGCCCTGCCCGACGATCTCTACGCCTGCTATCTGCGCGTCGGCGATTCCGGCCCGTGGGCCGGGCCGTGGGCGGGCATCGCGCGCGTCGAGGTGCCGGCCGGGATCGGCCTTGCCGCCGCGGTCGGCGTGGTCGACGAGGCGGCGGGCTGGCTGCCGGCCTTCGCCTCGGCGCTCCACCGGGACGCGCGGGCGCCCGTGAACCTGACGCCGATCGCGGGGCTGGAACGGCGTCTGCATCACCTGCAGGGCGACTCGCGGCTGGCGCTGCGCGCGGTGCGCGAGTCCGTGCTGCAGCACAACCGCGAGGGGCTGGCCGCATGAGCGAGCGCGACGGCATCGGACGCATCGGGGGACGCATCGGGCCGGTGCACGAGTCCGTGCTGCAGCGCTACCGCGAGGGGCTGGCCGCATGAGCGGCCGCGACGCCAGCGCACGCATCGGGCTCGTCGACGGGTCGGTCGAGAGCGACTCGCGCACGTTCCACGTCGTGCTGGAGCCGACGACGCTGATCCAGCTCGACGAGCTGGTCGCGGTCGCCACCGAGCTCCCCGGCGGCGCCGGCGTGACGCACTACGGCATCGTGACCGAGCTCCGTTCGCGCTTCGAGGGGGCCGATCTCCCCTCGGACACCGGCCGGGTGGTCGACCGGACGCTGCCGGCGGAGCACGTCCGACGGGCCGAGGTCCGCGTGCTGCGCGTAGTGCCCGAGCTCTTCGTCGCCCCGCACGCCGGGGCGGCGGCGACGCGCGCGCTCGGGGAGCACCGCACGGTCGCCCTCTTCGAGGACGAGATGACGCGCGGCAAGCTGCCGGTGGGGCTCGACCTCGGCGGCGCGCCGGTCTACGCGGACATGCGCTTCGTGGACGGCCGCTCCGGCGGGCACGTCTCGGTCTCCGGCATCTCCGGCGTCGCCACGAAGACCTCCTACGCCCTGTTCCTCCTCTACCAGCTCCTGGAGACCGGGCAGGGCATGGAGCTGCTGGGAGGCCGGGCGGGCCGCGAGAACGTGCGGGCCCTGGTCTTCAACACGAAAGGCGAGGACCTGCTGCACCTCGACCGCCCGAACGCGGAGTTCGCCGGCAGGCCGGAGGCGCGCGAGCAGTGGCGCGCCCTCGGCGTCGAGCGGCCGGGCCCGTTCCGCTCCGTCCGGCTCTACGCGCCGCGCCAGTCCGGCGAGTCCGGGAGCATCGTCGCCAACGTCCAGACCCGCAAGACGGCGGACGTGAACCCCTACGGCTGGACGCCGGAGCAGTTCATCCGGGAGCAGCTCCTGCAGTTCTGCTTCACCTCCGACGACGAGCGCTCCACGCAGGTCGGCTTCGTCGAGCAACAGGTCCGCATCCAGCTCCTGCGCCGCCTGCGGCGGCTGGAGGGCGACCCGTCCGGCGCGGTCGTCATCGCCGAGGCCGTGCCGCCGAACACCGGCTTCAACCCCGACCGCCTGGCCGAACGCGAGCCGGCGGACGCCTCTGCCGGCACCGGGCACGTGATCCGCGACTTCGGCGACCTCATCGACCTGCTCGAGGAGGTCGTGTCGACCGACGACGAGGCCCTGATGAATGCGTGGTTCGGACGCGCGCAGTCCGGCACCCGGCAGGCGTTCCTGCGGCGGCTGCTGCGGCTGCGGCGCCACATCGGGCCGCTCATCGGGTGCGGCCTCGAGCCGGTCTCGGCCGAGAACGCGAAGCTCCACGTGGTCGACATCTCGACGCTGCACGACGACGCGCAGCGCTTCGTCGTCGGCGCCCTGCTCGACCGAGTCTGGCGCGAGAAGCAGGGAACGGGACGCACGCCGCTCCGCTTCGTGGTGCTCGACGAGCTGAACAAGTACGCCCCGGCCCACGGCTTCTCGCCGCTCCGGGACCTGCTGGTCGACATCGCCGAGCGCGGGCGGTCGCTAGGCGTGCTGCTCATCGGCGCCCAGCAGGCGGCCTCCGCGGTGGCGCAGGCGCTGCCGCGCAACGCGTCGCTCAAGGTGGCGGGGCGTCTCGACGCCAGCGAGTCCGACGCCTACCGCTTCCTGACTCCGGCCCTGCGCGAGCGCGCCACCCGCTTCATGCCGGGCACGATGGTCGTCTCGCAGCCCATCGTCCCGGAGCCGATCCCCATCCGCTTCCCGTTCCCGCCCTTCGCGACCAACCCCGACGAGGCGGCAGAGGACGAGGAGGCGGCCGCGGCGCGGGCGGCCGGCATCATCCGCAACGTGGGCGCCCTGGCCGGCCCCAAGGTCGAGCTGTGAAGCTGCTGCACACCTCCGACTGGCACCTCGGGGCGAGGCTCGGCCGCCACGACCGCACGCCCGACCACCTGGAAGCGCTCCGCGGCCTGCTGGCGCTGGCCGAGTCGTCGCGCCCCGACCTGATCCTGCACACGGGCGATCTCTTCGACGCCTCGCGCCCGCCCTACGAGTCTCTGGAGCTGGGGGTGCAGGCACTCCGGCGCCTGTCGGCGGTCGCGCCGACGCTCGTCCTCTCCGGCAACCACGATTCGTCGGTGCTCTTGCGCGTGATCGACGAGCTGGCCGGCGCCGCCGAGCCGCGCCGGCTGCGGCTGGTCACCGAGCCGCGGGTGGTCGAGTACCCGGACCTTGCGCACGAGCCCGTCGCGGTGGCGTGCGTGCCGTTCATCGCCCCGAGCGCCATCGCCGACTACGCCACCGACGATCCCTCCCGCTTCGAGGGGAACTACGCCGACGGCATCAAGGACCTGAACCGAGGCCTGCTCGACGAAGCGCACCGCAGGGCCGGCGCGCGCGGCATCGTCCTCTACGCGGCGCACCTGCATCTCCACGGCGCCCGGCCGGCCCGGTCGGAGCGGCGCATCACGGTGGGCGAGGACTACGCCACCCACGCCGAGGGCCTCCAGCGCGCGCTCTACAGCGCCTTCGGGCACATCCACGACCCGCAGCTCCTGCCGGGCGGCACGGCGCAGGGGCGCTACGCCGGCTCGCTCATCCCGCTCGACTTCGGCGAGCGGCAGCAGGCGAAGCAGGCGGTGCTGGTGACGATCGGGGACGACGTGCGAACGGAGACGCGCGACCTGCCCGGCGGCCGCCCCCTCACCGAGTTCGCCGGCACGCTCGAGGATCTGGAGCGCCGCGCCGCGGACGGCGGCCTCGACGGCCGCATCCTGAAGGCGCGCGTCGTCTCCGACGATCCCATCCCCGACCTCGCGGACCGGCTGGCGGAGTGGTCTCCGCGGTGCGTCGTGTTCGAGCTCACCAACACCATCGCCAACCAGCCCGTGAAGCCGATCGCCCCCGCCGCGGAGGACGACGCGGAACCGGCGCTCGACGACCTCTTCCGGGAGTGGCGCGCGACCGCCGCGCGCGGCATCAGGGCGCCCCACGAGGCGGTCGGCGCCCTCCTTGCGCAGGCCCTGGGAAGCGCGGGCCAGGACGCCGGAGCGGACTTCGGAGTGACGCCATTAACGGCGAGCGCGCAGGAGACGCTCGACCGGCTGGCGGCGAAGCGGCCCGGCGGGCCGTACGGAGGGCAGAGGTGACCTCAGTGCCGCGACCGCGACCGCGCTTCACGTGCGCAGCCGTACGTTCTCGAGCGTCACTGTCCTCCCGGCTCCGATAGGGCTTCCCCAAGCTGGAACGTCGACTTCACTCCCCTCGACCAGCATCGCGTCTGAAAGACGCTTCACGGAATCTTCAGCGAGACTTCAGGCCTGTCGCGACAGGCTTCATCGTAATCTCTCGACCGAGTTCGAACTCGGCACGGTCTTCACTCCAGGAGCTGACGTTGATGACGACGAACGGGAGACGACGGTGGTATCGGCGGCGCGGCGTGACATTCACGTTCGCGCTCTGGATCCTCGGGACGGTGGCCCAGGCGCAGACGGGTGGCCTGCGCGGCACCGTCACCGATCCTCAGCGCGGGGTGGTGGTCGATGCCGCCGTCTCCCTCGAATCGGCCGGCGGCGACGCACGTTCCACCCGCACCGCCGCCGACGGCGCCTTCTCGTTCGATGGCGTGGCCGCCGGAGATTACACGCTGCAGGTCGAATCACCCGGCTTCGCGCCGTGGCGGCAGCCTGTCAACGTGGTGGACGGTCCCGTCGTCGTCGACGTGGTGATGGACGTGGCGGGCCTCGCCAAGGCGGTCAGCGTCACCGCACCGGCGCTGGTGGCGCTTACCCGGCCAACCATCACCGGCAGCCGCCTCGGCATGTCGATGCTCGACACGCCGGCGAGCGTCCACGTGGTGAGCGGCACCACGGTGCGCGAGCGGGGCGACGCGTCGGTGGCGCAGGCCAAGAGCCGGATGGTCGGGGTCGCGACGCAAGCCAACCCCGGCAACGGCGGCGGCTCGGTGAGCGCGCGCGGGTTCGGCGGAACCGGATCGGTGATGCAGCTCTTCGACGGCGAACAGTTCTTCGTCGGCGCGGGCACCGTGACCTTCCCGTTCGACCCGTGGACGGTCGAGCGCATCGAGGTGATGGGCGGGCCGGCCTCGGTGCTGTACGGGACCGGCGCCATCGGCGGGGTCATCAACATCGTTCCCCGCCGGCCGAACACCGAGGTGCGGGAGAACGCCGTCCGCATCGTTGCGGGCTCGTTCGGCACGTGGCGCGCCGCCCTCGGCAGCGGCGGCCCCATCAACGAACGAGCCGCATATCGGGTCGACCTGAGCCACAACCGGTCGGACGGCTGGCTCGACCGCAGCGGCGAGATGTCCAGCACCGCGTTCTCGGCGTCGATCCGCTCGATCTGACGCCGAATCTCACCCTCACGCTTGCGGAGGACTACGGCGACCAGCAGCCGGAGCGCTACTGGGGTACGCCGTCTGTCGAAGGCCGGGTCGACGAGACCCTGCGCACGACCAACTACAACGTGAGCGACGGCCGGATCCGGTACGAGGACAACTGGACCCAGGCGAGGCTCGAGTGGGAGCCGTCGGAGGGCATCCGCGTTCGCACCGGCGCCCAGTACCTGAAGGCGGACCGTCTCTGGCGCAACCTGGAGAACTACCTGATCGATCCGGCGGCGCAGACGGTATTCCGGGAGTTCTATCTCGAGATCCTCCACGACCAGACGCAGTACGGAAGCCGGACGGACGCGGTCATCGACCGTCCCGTGTTCGGGCTGCCGAACACGTTCAGCGTCGGCTTCGACTACACTCGCGTCCGCTTCCAGCACACCAACAACAGCCCCTACGGCGGCACCAGCGTGGTGGACCTGGTGGACCCCGAGCCCGGGCAGTTCCTGAACGTCGCCGGCACGTTCCCCA
Source organism: Vicinamibacterales bacterium (assembly GCA_965215155.1). GTDB lineage: Bacteria > Acidobacteriota > Vicinamibacteria > Vicinamibacterales > UBA8438 > JAGWAJ01. The sequence goes on from CBDCCY010000004.1 coordinate 53,333, forward strand.
AGTACAGGACCAGCACCCACCGCGTGGCGATGTTCGCCGAGGACCGGCTGGAGGTCACACCCAACTTCTCGCTGGTCGGCGGGTTTCGCATAGACCGCTATGACGTCGATCGCGAAGAGCTGCTGCGGGAAGCCACCGCCGAGGGTCTGTACAACCCCGTGAGCTGGCGTGGCGGCGTCGTCTACTCGGTTCGGCCCGACCTGTCCTTGTACGGGCAGTACTCGACGGCCACCGACGTCATCGGCAACGTCATCAGCAACACGGCCACGCGACTGGCCCTCGAACCGACCGTCGGCCGGCAGATCGAGGCCGGGGTGAAGCTGAGCTTCCTGGACGATCGGGGCCAGTGGACGCTGGCCGGTTACCAGATCGTGAAGGACAACCTACTGGCCCCCGACCCCCTCAACCCGGGGACGAGCCTGCAGATCGGACAGCAGTCCTCTCGGGGAGTCGAGGCGACGCTGGGCCTGTCGCTGCCGGCGGGCGTCGGCCTCGATGCGAGCGTTGCGGTGCTCGATGCCCGCTACGACGACTTCGCGCAAACGGTCGGCGGTGTGCTCGTGTCGCGCGACGGCAACACGCCGCGGAACATCCCCGAGCAGCTCTTCAATCTGTGGCTCACCTGGAATGCGCCCGCCGGCTGGCAGTTCCGGGGCGGCGTGCAGCACGTGGGCGACCGGTACTGGAACCACGCGAACAGCGGGACCGTGCCGGGCTATACCGTGGTCGACGCCGGCGTGCGGCGGCGGCTGAGCGACAACGTCGACCTCGACATGCGCGTGAACAACCTGTTCGATGAGCTGTACGCGACCACCTACTACTCGAACGTCGAGCCGCAGTGGTTCCTGGGAATGCCGCGCTCGGCCGAGGTCGCGCTCCTCGTCGGGTTCTGACGATTTCAGCAACTCTTAAGTTGGTGCGCCCTGCCGCCGGCCATATGGTGGTGTGCTTCTGCAATTCCGCTCGAGGACCATACGACCAATGAGACGTTGGCTCGACTGGCGCAGGTGGACGGTCTACGTCCACCGGTGGCTGGGAATAGCCGGGGGCGTCCTCTTCGTGGCCTGGTTCGTGTCGGGCGTGGTGATGATGTACGCCCGCATGCCGGGACTGGCGAACGAGGAGCGCCTCGCGCGGGCCCCCGCGCTCGATCTCGCCGGCGTGACCCTGACGCCGCTCGAGGCTGCGCGCGCGGCCGGCCTCGCCCCCGATGGCAGGGCTCCCACCGAGCCGACGCGAACCGCGGACGGATACACGGCGTCCCGCTCGGTGGGAGCCCGCGTCGATCGCGTCAGAATCGGGATGCGCGGCGACCGGGCCGTGTACCGCCTCGGGGCTTCTCGCAGCGAGAAGATTGTCTTCGCCGACACGGGCGAGGTGCTCACCCACGTGGGTCGGGCCGAGGCCGAGGCACTCGTCCGCCGCTACGCCCCAGGATACGACGGCCCGTTCCACTACGACGGCTACCTCACCGAGCCCGATCAGTGGACGCTGCAGGCCCGCGGGCAGATGCCGATGCATCGCTTCGCCCTCGACGATGCGGACGACACGCGACTGTACGTGTCGTCGCTCACCGGCGACGTGGTGCTCCGCACGACCTGGAGCGAGCGCTTCTGGGGATACCTGGGACCGGTCATCCACTGGATCTACTTCACGCCGCTCCGCAAGCATGGATCGGTCTGGCTGGAAGTCATCATCTGGTCGTCGCTCCTCGGCTGCGTGATGTGCCTCACCGGCCTGATCTGGGGGGTTTGGCGCTACTCCCCGATTCGACGGTTCCGCCTGCGGTCGCGCAGCGCCCCGGTGCGGTCGCCGTACGTCGGCATGATGAAGTGGCATCACTACGCTGGCCTGTTCTTCGGCGTCATCACCTTCACCTGGGCGTACAGCGGCCTGCTCTCGGTGGGGCCCTTCGACTGGTTTCAGTCTCCGGGCGTCTCGCGCGCGCAGCGCGAGGTGTTCACGGGCGGGCCGCTGCGGGTCGACCGGCTGGCGCTCGACGACCTCCGAACGGCCGCGGCGGAGATCGAGAAGGCGTTCGGGGCGGCCGGCTCGCTCAAGGAACTCGAAGTCGTTCAGGTCCGGGGCGAGCCGTACTGGCTGGGCTACCGCGCGCCTTCGAACGAGGACGCGGCGCAGTGGATGCAGGTCGGGCTGATGCCGCGGGCGCCGCGACCCGTGCTGCAGCGGCGCTACGTATCGGCCGGGGAGCCGAAGACCGGAGCCTTCGCCGCGTTCGAAGAGAGGCACCTCCGGGGCGAGTCGCTGGTCGAGCTGGCGAGGGCCGCGATGCCGGGCGTGCCGGTGCAGGACGCAGTGTGGCTGCACGAGTTCGACGACCACTACTACGACTCGCGGGGGACACGGTCGCTGCCGGTGCTGCGGGTGCGCTACCGGGATCCGGATGCGACGTGGCTCTACCTGGATCCGGCTCGCGGCGGCATCGTCCTGAAGACCGATGAGACCCGGCGGCAGCTGCGCTGGCTGTACCAGGGGCTGCACAGCCTCGACTTCCCGTTCCTGTATTACGAGCGCCCGCTCTGGGATGTCGTCGTCATCGTTCTGAGCGTCGCCGGCACCGTGGTCAGTGCCACCACGCTCGTGCCGGCGTGGCGCCGACTGCGGCGCCACGCGGCAAACCTCGGGCGGAGACGCCGCCGCGCCGGCCTCGGCAAGACCATCCAGCCAGCCGAAGACGTGAGGCACTCGCCGTAGCAGTGGAGCGGCGTGTCCTGTGCCGGCCGCACTTCGGGCGGCGGTCGTGTCGCGCGTCCTGCGGACCATCGCTCCACTGTCGCGCCGGGCTACCTCTTTGACGAATCTGGTACGGTGGACGGACCTCTGGATCTTCGGGCGGACTTCGGCCTGACGCCGCTGGCGCCGATCGTGCAGGAGACGCTCGACCGTCTGGCCGCGAAGCGCACAGCCGCGCGGAACGGCGCCGGGAGTTGACGTGCGCCCGATCCACCTCACCGTCGAAGGTCTGCGTTCCTTCCGCTCGCCCGCGCGAGGGAAGGATGACGCCGCGCCGCGACCGCCGACCATCGACTTCTCCGACCGTGACCACATCGCCATCATCGGCGACACCGGGGCAGGCAAGTCGTCGATCCTGGAGGCGATCACCTACGCCCTCTACGGGCAGACCACGTTCACCGCGCACGCCAACCAGGAGCTGATGAACGATACTTCGACGGACCTGCGCGTCGTGCTCCGCTTCCGGGTGGCGGGGGAGACCTGGGAGGTCGCCCGCTCGCTGCGCCGGAGCGGGCAGGGCGGCGTCGGGCAGGCGCGCGCGCAGCTTCGCCGGCTCGGCGACGACGGCGAGGCGGTCGAGCAGGTAGAACAGGTCCGACGCGTCAACGAGCGCATCGAGGAGCTGCTGGGGCTCGACAGCGCTGCGTTCCTCCGCACCGTGGTCCTGCCGCAGGGCCGCTTCGCCCGCCTCCTCGTGGAAGACGAGCCCCGCGACCGGAGCCGCATCCTGCGGCAGGTCTGGCGCACGGACGAGCTGGAGGCGGCGGGTGCGCTGGCCGCCCGCGCCCGGCAGGCAGCCGCCGAGCTGCGGGCCGGGCTGGAACAGGCGGCGGCGGAGTACCCGGACGATCCGCCGGCCCACCTCGCGCAGTTGCAGGCCGATCTCGCCGCCGCCACCGGGCGCGCGGCAGCCGCGACGGCGGACGAGCGCGCCTCGGAGACCGCCCTCCAGACCGTGCGCGATGCGGAGACGGCCGAGCGGACGGCGGCCGGTGTCATCGAGACGCTCGAGAAGCTGGATACGGATCGCGCGGCCGATCGCCTGGCTCCCATCGCGGCGCTGGACCGGGCGCTCGACGAGGAAGAGGCCACGCTGCGGCAACAGCGGGAAGAGCTGCAGGAGGCAATCGCGCGCATCCCCACCGACGACGGCCCCACCGGCGAGGAGGTGGCAGCGGCGCTCACGACGCTGGAGAGCCTGCCCGTGCTCGCGACGTCGTGCGAGGAAGCGGCGGAGGCAGTGCGGAGCAGCAGCGAGGAGGCCGCGAAGAAGCAGGCCGAGGCGGGCCGTCTTGCGGAGCGTGCCGCGGCCGGCCGCACGGAGGCGGAAGACCATGCGGCGAAGCGTGCCCCGCTCGACGAGGCCGCCCGCGCGGCACGGGAGCTGCGGGCGGCAGTGGAGCGGAAGCACGCGCGCTGCGCCGAGCGCGCAGCCTCGGCGGACGACTCTCGGACGCGGCTCGAGACGCTCCGGGCGGACGAAGCCGACTGCGCGAAGCGTCTGACGGCGGCAGAGAAGGCAGAACGGCACGCGGCGCGAGCCGCCCGCGAAGCCGACGAGCACCTGGCCGCCGCTCGGCGAGCGGAGTCGGCGGCGGCGGCCGCTCATGATCTGCATGCGGGGGACGCCTGCCCCATCTGCCGGCGCGACCTTCCCGCCGACTGGGAAGCCCCCGACGCCCCCGGGCTGGCGGAGGTCGCGCAGGTAGCCGACGCGGCCCACGAGGCGGCACGCGACACTGCCAGGGCGTCCACGAGGCTCGACACGGAACGCAAGAGCCTGGAGCGTCAGGCGGCTGAAGCGGAGGCCCGCGCCGCCGCCGCGGAGGCCGCGCTGCAGGAGGCGCGCCGGGAGCTCGCGCAGGACGTCGATCCGGACCTGGACGCGGGGGCTCCGCTACCCGCGGCGGAGGCGCTGCTCGGCCCCCTGGAGGCCGCGTGCACGGAGACCGGCGAGCGCCTCGCCCAGCACGACCGCGCCGCAGAAGAGCTGCGCAGCGAGGCGGCGCGGCGGGAGACGGCCGCCGGCGTCGCGCGGGAGGCGGCCGCCAGCGCCGGCAGGCTGGCCGACCAGGCGCAGCGGATCGCCGCCCAGTCCGTCGCGCGCCTCATGGCCGCGGTCGGCTCGATTCCGCGGCCCTACCGGCCGAAACTGACCCTGCCCGACGATGCCGCGGATCTGCGCGATGTGGACGTCCGCCCGGTCCGCAGGCAAACGAAGGCCGCGCGGGCGCGGGCCAGGACGCTGGCGGCACGCGCGACCGAGCGCGACCGGCTGCAGAGCGAGATCAACGGTGCGGGGGCAGCCCTGTCCGGCATCGTGCACCGCCGGGCGAACGAGGTCGAAGCGCCGCTCGAGGCACTGGTCCGCGACCTCCACGCCCATCGAGACGTCGTCGTGGACGCGGTGACCCGCCTGCACATCGACGCCGGCGTCCCCTCCGCCGTCTCCGCGCGGGACGCCGGCGCCCTGGAGTCGCACGTCGCAGAGATTCGAACCGCCGCCGCCGAGACCGCCCGTGCGGCGGCCGCGGGTGCGCGCGAGGCCGCCGACCGGGCGGACGCCGCCCGCGCACGGCTCACGGCGATCGGCGAACGGCTCGACGCCCAACTCGACCCGGACAATCTCGACGCCGTCGTGAACAGCGCCCGCGCAACGGCCGACGATGCCCGTTTCGCGGAGCGTCGCGCCCGCGAGGAAGCGGAGCGCTTCGCCGCCCTGGTCGAGGACGTCCAGCACCTTCGCACGCTGCTCGCGGCGGTCCGGGAGAAGGAACGCGCGCTCGGCGACCTCGAGGACGCCCTGAAGCCGGGCGCGTTCCTCAAGTGGCTGACGCTGCGGCGCTCGCGGCGCCTGCTGGTGCACGCCTCCCGGATGCTGGAGGAGATGACCGGCCGCCGCTACTCCTTCGTGGACCCGGGCGAGACCGAGGAACAGTGGCGGGTCCTGGACCGCGATTCCAATCAACCGCGCACGCCCGCCAGCCTCTCCGGCGGGGAGCAGTTCATCGCGTCCCTGTCCCTCGCGCTCGGCATGGTCGAGATGATGGCGCGCAGCGGCGGCCGCCTCGAGTCCCTCTTCCTCGACGAGGGCTTCGGTTCCCTCGACCGCAGCAACCTCGACGCCGCTGTGCAGGCCCTGGGCGCGGTCGCCGCGAGGGGCCGCATGGTTGCCGTCATCTCCCACGTCCGCGCCGTCGCCGAGCAGATCGACCACGTCCTCGCCGTCACCCGCGGCCCCACCGGCAGCCGCGCCGACTGGCTCACCGGCCCCCAGCGCCGGCGCCTCTCGGAGTCCGACACCGGGCTGGAGGCGGCGTCCGCCCTGGCGGGGCTGCTGGAGTAGGACCCTGTCACTCCCGCGGCTCACTCTTCCGGGAAGTAGTCGGTGTCGATCCGTTTCAGCTCGTAGGTGGCGTCCGTCGTGACACCGACCCCGTGGTCGATCATGAATTCGGCGAGTCGCGTGCCTGCTATCAGGATCACGTTCGTGTTGATGTTCGCCGCGTAATCGATCGCCTCGCGAGAGAATGACGACGTCGTTATGAAGACACCCTTGCGCGCCCGTTTCCCTCCAGGGCGCCGACGAATCTCTGAACCTCGAGGCGACCCACGGTGTTCTCCCAACGCTTGGCCTGAATGTAGATGATGTCCAACCCGAGGCGATCTTCCTCGATGATCCCGTCGATGCCCTCGTCTCCGGCCTGCCCGATGGCCTCCCCCGCCTCCTTCCTCGACCCGCCGTACCCCATGCGTACCAGGACGTCCACAACAAGCTGCTCGAAGAACATTGGAGACGACCGCCGAACTTGCTCCAGCAGATCGGCGGCGAGGCTGTTGCGAAGGGTCTGGCAGGCAGCGATGAGAGCATCCTCTGGCGTGTAATCCGGATGCGGCTGCACGCGTGTGTCGGGCGACGGAGATCTGCCCATGAAGTCGTTGAACTCGTCGAACTGCTGGAGCAGCCTGGAATCAATGGCTGCAGGCTTGCGAGCGAGCACCTCCTTGCCTCGTCCGGTGATGCGAAACTCACCGCGTCTCGGATCCTCCACAAGGCCCGCCTTCTTCAGGTAGGTCCGCGCCCACGCGAGGTTGTAGCTGAACCTCGAACGCCGACCGTCGGGCATTGGCTCGCGCCTCTCATCGACGTCGAGATTGAAGTGCAGCTCGAGCCGGTGGACCGCATCGCGGACGCGATGGACCTTCTCGTCCGCCGCCAATCCGAGCAGGGGCAGCATGATGGCTTGATAGTTCGGAATTGGCATGGTGCGTCTCGTGGTCAGATTCCCCACTCGTCAGGAGTGCTGGGCGACCCGAGTCTTGGCTACTGCCCAACGCCTGAAGTTCTTGACCAGTAGAATCGGCTCGTGGTACGGTCGGCCCGGAAGCGAGGAGGGCCGTGCCGAACCATTACACACGAGAGGTCCCGGAGGTCTCGGACGCACAGCGCGAGGAACTGGAGGGTTGGCTGCGCCGGCGCAATACCGCGCAGGCTCTGGCCCTGAGGGCACGCATCGTGCTGCAGAGCGCCGCGGGACGGAGCGACCAGGTCGTGGCGCAGGCTCTGGGCACGACGCGGGCCACGGTCGGCAAGTGGCGGCGGCGGTTCCTGCGCAACGGCTGCGACGGCTTGCTGGACGAACCACGGCCGGGCGCGCCGCGCCGGGTGTCGGACGAGGACGTCGAACGGGTCGTGGTCCGGACGCTGGAGACGACCCCACGGGGGGCGACGCATTGGAGCCGGGAGTCGATGGCCCGAGCCTGCGGGCTGAGCGCTTCGACCGTCGGCCGCGTGTGGCGCGCGTTCGCGCTCAAGCCCCATCGCAGCGAGACCTTCAAGCTGTCGCGAGACCCGTTGTTCATCGAGAAAGTGCGCGATATCGTGGGGCTGTACCTGCATCCGCCGGAGCGAGCGGTGGTGCTGTTTGTGGATGAGAAGTCGCAGATCCAGGCGTTGAACCGTACCCAGCCGGTGTTGCCGATGCGTCCGGGAGCACCGGAGCAGCGGACACACGACTATCGACGGCACGGCACGACCTCGTTGTTCGCGGCCCTGAACACCGCCACCGGCGAGGTGATCGGCAGGTGCTTTCGGAAGCACCGCTCGGTGGAGTTCAAGCGCTTCCTCGCCGTGATCGACAAGGCGGTGCCGCCCGACCTCGACATCCACCTGGTGCTGGACAACTACGGCACGCACAAGACGGCGATGATCCACGACTGGCTGGCACGGCGTCCTCGGTATCACCTGCACTTCACGCCCACGAGCGCATCGTGGCTCAACCAGGTAGAGCGTTGGTTCGCCGAGATCACCCGGCAGCAGATCCGGCGTGGAACCCATCGCAGCACCCAAGCACTCGAGGCGGCGATCAAGGAGTACCTGGCGGTCTACAACGAAGACCCCAAGCCCTTCGTCTGGACGAAGACCGCCGAGCAGATCGGAATCCCTGAAGCGTTACTGCTCACGTATTTCTGACGGTGCACACTAGCCAGCCCTGTACACTTGTACAGGCAGCGCCCTCGTCTCCAGTGTCGAGAGATCGAGACGTCTGGAGGCGTGGTCTATGTCGAAACCGACGACTTCACCGTTGGCATCCAAAATCAACTTTCAGGCCTTCCGCTACCTCGCGCGTCTCGGCGCCCGTCCCGCCTTGAACTCCACGTAGAGGCTGTCGGTGTCGGCGTAGTAGTGCAGCTTCCCGACCTTTCCTTTCGGAAACCCCGGTCCAAGAAGGCATCGCCGCAGTGGCGCTGCGATGACGTCGCAGCACCACTGCGGGTCAATACAAGGACGCCTGCGTCTCACCTGCTCCTCAAAGTAGCGGGTCGTCTTCATCAGGCTGAACGGCCGACGGTACCTGATCGTCGCCAGCCAGTCCCGTACGTGGTACTGCGTCCGGACGTCACGACGGGTCTGGGCTGAAGTGCTGCTCGGGTCGCAGCACCAAGTCGGTCGTGCGCCGGTCCGCGCTGTCGTACAAGACGCCCGTCCGGCCGCGCTTCGAGCCCGCGACCACGGGTGGCCGCACCGGGCCGTCGGCCCTTGGGCCGGCCCGGTTGACACAGAGCCGGGTCGACGCCACACTGGTGTCAATGACAGCGCGTCACTGAAGGCCCCAAGATGACACAACTGACGGTTCGCAACGTCAGTGAGCAGGTGGTCCGCGCTCTCAAGCAGCGAGCCGCCGCGCTCGGGCGCTCCGCGGAAGCCGAGACCGGGAGCTGCTGCGGAAGGCGCTCGCGCCCGAACAGGAGGGGTTCGCGGCCCGCGCCCGGACCCTGCGGCGACGACTGCGCTCGTCCATCGACAGCAGCGTTCTGATCCGCGCGGATCGGGATCGGGACGACGCGTCGTGACGGGCTGGGTCGTCGATGCCAGCATCGTCGTGAAGTGGCTGGTGACGGAGGAGTGGTCGGAGGAGTCGTCGCGACTGCTGGACGGGGGGGCGACACTGATCGCACCGGCACTGGTCTTCGCCGAGGCGTCCAACGCCCTGTGGGCGATGCACCGTCGCGGCGACATCTCCCGCGATGACCTCGCGGAAGCGACCGACGTGCTGAAGTCGGCGCCGGTCGCCGTACCCGTCTCGATGCGCCGGCTTGCCGCCAGTGCGGTGCGCCTGGCGGTCGATCTCGGTCATCCCGCCTACGACTGCTACTATCTGGCGCTCGCCATGCAGGAGCAGCACCCCGTCATCACGGCGGACACGCGGTTCTTCGATCGGGTGCGCGAGCATCCCTACCTCTCCGACCGCATCGTGCACGTGGCACGGGCCTAGCCGATGCGTCACGCGGACGGCCGGCTCGTGTTCTCGGCCACCGACCTCAGCCGGCACCTCGCCTGCGCGCACCTGACGAGCCTGAACCGCGCGGTGGCGCTCGGCGACCTCCCGCCGCCGCTGCCGTACGACGACCCGCGGGCCGAAGTGCTGAAGCAGCGCGGGATCGAGCACGAACGGCGGGTCCTGGAACGGCTCGCCGCCGAGGGCCGCAGCGTGACGACCATCACCGAGCCCGGTGCTCCGTTCTCGCAGCAGGACTGGACGACCGCCGCCGGGCGCACCCTGGACGCCATGCGACGCGGGGTCGACGCCGTCTACCAGGGACGCCTGGAGAGCGGCGACGGCCGGTGGAGCGGCTACCCCGACTTCCTGATCCGCGTCGAGCGACCGAGCGACGTGGGCGCCTGGTCCTACGAGGTGGTCGACGCGAAGCTGGCGACCGTGGCCCGCGGCACGGCGCTCCTGCAGCTCCTCCTCTACTCCGATCTGCTCGCCGCGGTGCAGGGATGCGAGCCAGAGTGGACGCACCTCGCGCTCGGCGGGAGCGACGGCCGCATCGACGCCAGCTTCCGGGTGGTCGAGTACTCCGCCTACTACCGCGCCGTCCGCCGCCGCTTCGCGGCGCACGCGGACGCCCCGCCGGAGACCTATCCGGAACCGGTGGAGCATTGCCGGCTCTGCGACTGGAACGGCCGCTGCGTGGCCCGGCGACGCGCCGATGACCATCTCTCGCTGGTGGCCGGCATCACGTCCGCCCAGCGGCAACGGCTGGTCGCGCGCGACATCCCGACGATGGCCGCCCTCGGCCGGCTCGCGCTGCCGGTCGCCCCCGCGATCGACGGAGTGAGCCCTGCGGCCCTGGCCGAATCCGGGAGCACGCCCGCGTGCAGGTCGAGGCGCGACGGCAGGGCGGGCGCCTCTACGAGCTGATCGAGCCGGAGGCGCCGGACAAGGGCCTCGCGGGACTCCCCGAGCCGTCCGAGGGCGACCTGTTCTTCGACCTCGAGGGCGACCGCTTCGCCGGCGACGGCGGCCTGGAGTACCTCTTCGGCTTCGCGGACCGGGACGGAAGCTACGAGGCGCGCTGGGCGCTCGACCCGGCGGCGGAGAAGCGCGAGTTCGAGCGCTTCATCGACTACGTCCTGGCCCGCTGGGAACAGCACCCGGGATTCCACATCTACCACTACGCCGCCTACGAGACGACGGCCATGAAGCGGTTGATGAGCCGCTACGCGACGCGCGAGGAGGAGGTCGACAAGCTGCTGCGCGGGCGGGTGTTCGTCGATCTCCACCGCGTCGTGCGGCAGGGGCTGCGGGCCTCGGTGGAGAGCTACTCCATCAAGAAGCTCGAACCGTTCTACGGCTTCGAGCGCGACGTGGACCTGGGCGAGGCGACGCGCTCGCTCATCGCGCTCGAGGTGCGGCTCGAGTCCGGGAGCGGCGCCGGCGTGCCGGACGAGCTGCGCGATCGGATCGAGGGCTACAACCGTGACGACTGCCTCTCGACGTTGCGTCTCGCCGGCTGGCTGGAGTCGTGCCGGACGGAGCTCGAGGCCCGCACCGGCGCGCCGGTGCCGCGGCCGGCGCCGCGGGACGAGGAACGCGAGCGGGAGCGGGAGGCGGCGGCCGAGGTCCAGGCCGTCTTCGATGCGCTCGTCGCCGGGCTGCCCGAGGGCGCGGACGACCTCGACCTCAACCTCGGCCTCAACGACGACCAGCGGGCGCGGCAACTGCTGGCCCACCTGCTGGAGTTCCACCGGCGGGAAGACAAGTCGACGTGGTGGGAGTTCTTCGACCGCTGCAAGCTGGATCCGGAGGAGCTCATCGAGCATCGGGCGACGCTCGGAGGACTGACCTACGGCGGCGCGGTGGACCAGATCAAGCGATCCACCGTCCATCGCTACCGCTTTCCCGAGCAGACCCACGAGATGGAGGTCGGGGACGAACCGAAGAACCCGGACACGGCGGAGTCCGAGGAGCTCAAGCGCGGATTCTGCGGGACGGTCGTCGCTCTCGACGAAGCCGCGCGCACGATCGACCTGAAGCGCGCCCGCACCTCGCCGGTCCCCCATCCTTCCGCGCTCGTACCCCTCGACGCGGTCAACACCAAGGTGCTGCGGGAGAGCCTCCTGCGGCTGGCGCAGGCGCTGGTCTCCGGTGGCTTCTCCCCCGACAGCCCGCGACGCGCGGCCTTCGACCTGCTGCGCCGCCTGCCGCCTCGCCGCAGGCCGGCGCACCCCGACACGGAAACGGCGCCCGACGAGACGGCGACCGGCGGAACAACGCCCGACGAGACACCGCCCGGCAGGACGGCGCCCGACGAGACGGCGACCCGGGAGACAGCGCCCGGCGAGACGTCCGGGCCGCAGCCGGCCTCCTGGCGCTCGGCGCCCGCAGCGGCCGGCGCGAGCCTCGTCGCGGTGGGCGAGACGCCGCTGAACGCGGTGCAGCGCATCGCCCCTCGGCTCGACCGCTCCGTCCTGCCGGTGCAGGGGCCGCCCGGCAGCGGCAAGACCTACACGGGGGCGCGGATGATCCTCGATCTCCTGGCCGGCGGAAGACGGGTCGGGGTGACCGCCAACAGCCACAAGGTAATCTCCAACCTGCTCGCCGCGGTGTGCCGGGCAGAGGACGCCGAGTGCGACGGGAGCGGGCGGCGGGCGCCCGGCAACGGGTCAGCGGAGGGCGAGCCGGCCGAGAGCGCGCCGGGCGATGGATCAGCGGGATGCGCGTCGGGCGGTTCGTCCGCCGAACGAGCACCCTCTCCCATCCGCGGGATCCAGAAGACGAACGCCGGCGACGGCTGCCCCGACGAGCGCATCACGCAAGCCGACTCGAACGCGGCCGTGGCCGAGGCTCTCGCCTCGGGCGAGGCGAATCTCGCCGGCGGCACGGCGTGGCTCTGGGCGCGCGAGGAGATGGCCGACGCGGTCGACGTGCTGGTCATCGACGAGGCCGGACAGATGAGCCTCGCCAATACGCTCGCCGTCTGCCAGGCCACGGCGAGCGTCATCCTCTTGGGCGATCCGCGGCAACTCGATCAGCCGATCCAGGGCGCGCATCCTCCCGGCGCGGACGTCTCGGCGCTGGGACATCTCCTCGGCGATTCGCCGACGGTCGACCCGACGCGCGGCGTCTTCCTCGACCGGACCTGGCGCATGCATCCCGACCTGTGCGCGTTCACGACCGAGCAGTTCTACGAGGGACGGCTCGGCACCCGGCCCGAGCTGGCCCGCCAGACCGTGCTCGGACCGGGGCCGCTGGCCGGCCACGGCCTGCGCTTCCTGCCGGTCGACCACGCCGGCAACACGAACGCCTCGGAGCGGGAGGCGACTCGCATCGGCGAACTCGTGCGCGAGCTGCTCGACGCCGGCGCCGCCTGGGTGAACCAGGATGGCGGCCGGCAGCCGCTCACGCTCGAGGATGTGCTCGTCGTGGCGCCCTACAACGCGCACGTGGCGGCGCTCCGGGCGGCGCTGCCGGACGGCGCGCGGGTGGGGACGGTCGACAAGTTCCAGGGCCAGGAGGCGCCGATCGTCCTCTACTCGATGGCCACCTCGTCGGCCGGCGACGCGCCGCGCGGCATGGAGTTCCTGTACAGCCTGAACCGCCTGAACGTCGCCACCTCGCGCGCCCGCTGCGTCGCCGCCATCGTCGCCAGCCCCGCGCTCCTCACGCCGGGCTGCCGCACCCCGGAGCAGATGCGTCTCGCCAACCCGTTCTGCCGCTTCCTGGAGCTGGCAACGCCCTGACGGCGCGCCCTACTGCGGCCGCTGTGCCTCCCGGACGGCGCGGAACTCGCTGGTCTCGCTCCACGCCGGCCACTCGTCGCCGTCCGCCAGCCGCGCCCCCATGCGGTAGAGGAACGTCAGGTCCTCGAGGGCGCCCGACAGGTCCCAATCCGGCTTCACCTCGTCGGACACCTGGTGGTAGTCGTTCACGTTGTACTCCGTGCGCTTCTCGATGCCGTAGCCCTCCGGCTTGCCGATGTACTCGACCCCGGGGTCGGCGTAGAAGGCCGGGATGCCGACCCTGGCGAACGAGAAGTGATCGGACCGGTAGTAGAAGCCCTTCTCCGGCTCGGGGTCGGGGGCCAGGGTGCGCCCGAGTCCGGCCGCGACCTCGGCGGCGACGGCGTCGAGCCCCGACTGCCCCATCCCGACGATCGTCAGGTCGCGCGTCCGCCCCCACTGGTTCAGGACGTCCATGTTGAGCGCGGCGACCGTCTGGGCGGCCGGGTAGAGCGGGTTCTCGCCGTAGTGGCGCGACCCGAGCAGCCCCTGCTCCTCCGCCGTGACGGCCAGGAACAGGATGGAACGCCGCGGCGGCTCGGGCGCCTCCGTGAACGCCCGTGCGATCTCGATGAGCCCGGCGGTGCCGGTGGCGTTGTCGGCGGCCCCGTTGAAGATCTGGTCGCCCTCGAGGCTCGGGTCGACGCCCATGTGGTCCCAGTGGGCGACGTACATGACGACCTCGTCCGGCGCCCCGCTCCCCTCGACCTTGGCGACCACGTTGTCGGAGTCGATGCGCCGCAGCTCGTTGCGGATCCGGAGCGAGCCGGTCACGCCGAGCGGGATCGGAAGGAAGGCGCGGTCCGCGGCCTGCTGCTTCGCCGTCTCGAAGTCGAGTCCCGCCATCTCGAAGAGCATCTCGGCCGTGGCGCGCTGCACCCAGCCCTCGACCGTGGCGCGGCTCAGGTTGTCGTCGGCCGCCACGAGATCGAACGATTCGGCGTAGGGCGTGCTCCCGACCACCTCCCACGGATAGCCGGCCGGTCCCGTCTCGTGGATGACGAACGCCCCTGCCGCCCCGAGCTCGGCCGCGATCTCGTGCTTGTAGGTCCAGCGCCCGTAGTAGGTCATGGCCGGGCCGCCGAAGATGTCGTCCAGCGGCGGATCGTTGACCAGGAAGAGGAGAATCTTGCCGCCGAGGTCCGTCTCCCCGAAGTCGTCCCAGTCGTACTCCGGCGCCCGCGCGCCGTAGCCGACGAAGACGAACTCGGCGTCGGACACCGAGACCTCGTCGACGACGTGCTTCGTGGTGGCCACGTAGTCGGCGGCCGGCTCCAGGGTGCGGCTCTCGCCGCCCGCCGTCACCACCAGCCTGTCGCCGGGCAGGGGCGTGATGCCGACCAGCGGCACCTGCTGCACCCACGTCCCGTCCGGATTGCCCGGCGTCAACCCCAGGGCCGAGAACTGCTCCGTCAGGAACGCGACCGTCTTCGTCTCGCCCTCGGAGCCGGGGGCGCGGCCCTCGAACTCGTCCGAGGCCAGCGTCTCGGTGGCGGCGAGGAGCGTCTCGGCGCTGATGCCGGCCGCTATCTCCGCCGGCGGCGCGGCGGCCCCGGATCCGCCCTCCTGCGCCGCCCCGCCGGCGCACGCGACCGTGAGGACCAGAGCGGCAGCCGTCACCTTCATCCTTCGTTCCATGTCGTCACCACCTCGTTCATTGCAGGCGTCGTCCCACCTGCCAGAGTAGGAAGCCGATCGTATCGACCAGCTCGTCGATGCGCCGGCTGACGGGCTGACCGCCCGAGTGGCCCGCCGCGGCATGGTAGCGCAGCAGGACGGGTCGGCCGGAGCCGCTCCGGGCCTGCAGCAGCGCCGTCATCTTCCGCGCGTGGAGCGGGGCGACGCGCGTGTCGCCGTCGCCCGTGACGTAGAGCGTCGCCGGGTAGTCGCCGCCGGCGATCACGTTGTGGTACGGCGAGTAGGCGCGCAGGAAGGCGAACTGCTCCGGATCGTCGCTCGACCCGTACTCCGGCACCCAGAAGGGACCGGCGAGGAAACGGTGATAGCGCAGCATGTCGAGCAACGGGTTGCGGCTGACCACCGCGCCGAACAGGTCCGGGCGCTGGTTCGACACGGCCGCCACCAGCAGCCCGCCGTTGCTGGCGCCGCGAATGGCGAGGCGGCGCGGGCTCGTGAAGCCTGCCTCGATGAGGTGCTCGGCCGCGGCGATGAAGTCGTCGAAGACGTTCTGCTTGTTCGCCAGCCTCCCGCCCTCGTGCCACGCCCGCCCGAACTCGCCGCCGCCGCGCAGGTTGGCCAGGGCGTAGACGCCGCCCGCGGCGAGCCACGCCGTCGCCAGCGACGAGAAGCGCGCGGTGCGGAGGTAGCCGAAGCCGCCGTAGCCGGTCAGCAGCGTCGGGTTGCGGCCGTCGAGCACCACATCGGGCCGGTGCGCGACCCACATCGGCACCCGCGTGCCGTCCTTCGACCGGTACCAGCGGCGGGTCACCTGGTAGTCGTCAGGGGCGACCGGCAGGTCGGGGCGCGCCCAGACCGCGTAGTCGCCGCTCTCGACGTCGTACCGGTAGACCGTGCGCGGCACGTGGAAGGTCGCGAACGTCACGAACGCCTCGGAGCTGCTCCAGCGTCCCCCTCCGACGGCGACCGAGCCCGCCGCGTCGAATGCGATGTCGCGAAGGTGCGTCCCCTCCAGGTCGTACACCGCGGCCCGCGGCTGCGCTTCCTGCAGGTACGACACCAGCAGCCGGCCGCCGCGGCCGCGCGCCGTTCGAATCACCGCGTCGTCCCGCTCCGGGATCAGCTCGCGCCAGGACTCGACCGTCGGGCGAGCGGGATCGGCCAGCATCACCCGCCGATTGGGGGCGCCGCGGCTGGTGACGAAGACGAGCAGGTGGCCCGCGAACGCCACCGCCGACTCCGACGCCGGGTCGTCGATGGCGGTCACGAAGGGTCCGTCGCGGAGCAGGTCCTTGACGTGGACGGCGATCGGCCCGTACGAGCCCTCGAAGACCTGCACCGCCATCCACGCGCCGTCGTCGGACAGCACGGTGTCGGGAATATGGCCGCGACCGTAGGGCCCCTCGAACACCACCTCGTCATTCTCGACCGGCGTGCCGAACGCGTGGTACATCACCCGCGGGGAGACGTCGCCGTAGCGGTCGTAGTAGAGCCCGCGTCCCCCGGCCGCGAAGTGCACGCGGTGGTACCGCGCCGGGGGCAGGACGTCCGGCAGATCGGCGCCGGTCTCGACGTCGCGGACGCGGATCGACACCTCGTCGACGCCTCCGGCGCGGATCGCGTACGCGACCAGCGCGCCGTCGCGGGAGACGTCCCGGAGCGCGACGCTCGTCGTGTGGTCGGGGCTCAAGGGGTGCGGATCGATCAGCACGCGGTCGTCGCCTTCGAGTCCGTCCCGCACCCGGATGACCGACAGCTCCGCGCCGGCGCGTCGCCGGTGGTAGAAGTAGCGTCCCCCGCGCTCGATCGGGACGCCGGTCGAGCCGCGCTCGAGCACGGCGGCGGCCAGATCGCGCAGCCGGTCGCGGCCGGGAAGCACGTCGAGCACGGCATCCGTGTAGGCGTTCTGCGCGTCGATCCAGGCCCGGGTCGCCGGGGCGTCCTGGTCCTCCAGCCAGCGGTAGGGGTCGCGGATGGCGACGCCGTGAAGCGTGTCGACGACCTCGCGGACCGCGGTGTGGGGCGGTCCCGGCTTCTGCGCCGGGCCGGCAACCTGCGCGAGACCGGGCGCCTCCGCCGGCGCCGACGCCGCAGGCGCTGACGTCGCGGGTAACAGCGCCGCTACGACAACGAGCACCGCCGGTAGCGGCGACCCGAGCGCAGGCGCGAGACGCGGCGGCCCGTCGCCGGCCGACTCCGGGCCGCACTCGCCGGCCAGCCCCGCCCGGCGGATTCCGTTCATGGCGTCAGTCCCTCGCCCCGCCGGCCCGGGCGGAACGCCTCAATCCTCCTCCCGTCCCACCTGCCAGAGCAGGAAGCTCACCGTGTCGACCATCTCGTCGATCTGCTGGCTGACCGGCTGGCCGCCCGAATGCCCGGCCTGCGTGTGGTAGCGCAGCAGGATGGGGTTGTCGGAGCCGTTCCTCGCCTGCATCAGCGCCGCCATCTTGCGGGCGTGGAGCGGCGCCACGCGCGTGTCGCCGTCGCCCGAGAGGTACAGGGTGGCCGGGTAGTCGCCGCCGTCGATCACGTTGTGGTACGGCGAGTAGGCGTGGATGTACGCGAACTGCTCCGGGTCCTCGCTTGAGCCGTACTCGGGCACCCAGAAGCTGGCCACGAGGAACTGGTGGTAGCGCACCATGTCGAGCAGCGGATAGGTGCAGACGACCGCCCCGAACAGGTCGGGCCGCTGGTTCGACACCGCCCCGACGAGGAGGCCGCCGTTGCTGCCGCCGCGGATGGCGAGGTGCTCCGGGCTCGTGTAGCCGGCTTCGACCAGGTGCTCGGCCGCGGCGATGAAGTCGTCGAAGACGTTCTGCTTGTTGGCGAGCATCCCGGACTGGTGCCACTCCTCGCCGAACTCGCTGCCGCCCCGCATGTTCGCCAGCGCGAAGACGCCGCCGGAGCGCAGCCAGGTGGTGGCGAGGGCCGAGAAGCGCGGCGTCTGGCTCAGGTTGAAGCCCCCGTAGCCGGTCAGCAGGGTCGGATTCCTGCCATCGAGCGCCACGCCCGGCCGGTGGACGACGAACATCGGCACGCGGGTGCCGTCCTGCGACGCGAACCAGCGCTGCGTCACCCGGTAGGCCGGCGCGTCGACCGGCAGGTCGGGCTCGGCCCAGACCGCCTGCTCGCCCGTCGCCAGATCGTAGCGGTAGATGGTGCGCGGGACGTGGAAGGTCTCGAAGGTGAAGAACGCCTCGTCGCTGGTCCAGCGCCCCGCGCCGCCCCCGACCGAGCCGATGGTGTCGAACGCGATGTCCCGCACGTGCGTCCCGTCGAGCTCGTGGATGGCGACTCGCGGCTGGACGTCCTCCAGGTACGACACCGCGAGGCGGCCGCCGAGCGCCGCCGCCGTCTCGATGACGACGTCGTCCCGCTCGGGGATCACCTCCCGCCACCGGTCGGGCGCCGGGTCGGCCGGATCGGCCAGGACCACGCGCTTGTTCGGAGCGTCGAGGTTGGTCACGATGACGAGCTCGCCCCCCGCGAACGAGGCCCACGATTCGGAGACGCCGTCGGCGATGGCGGTGACGAAGGGCGTGTCGTGCGTCAGGTCCTTGACGTGGATCTCGGTCGGGCCCGAAGAGCCCTCGATGACGTGCACGGCCATCCAGCGCCCGTCGTCGGAGACGACCGTGACGGGAATCTGGTGGCGCTCGTACCCGGCGCCGAAGAGCTGGACGTCGTCGGCCATCGGCGTCCCGAACGCGTGGTACATGACGCGCGGCGTCACGTCGCCGTAGCGCTCGTAGTAGAGGCCGCCCCCGTCCGGTGCGAGCGTCACCGCGCCGTAGCGGGCCGCCGGCAGCATGTCGGCGAGGTCGTCGCCGGTGTCGACGTCGCGGATCCGGATGGAGACCTCGTCGACGCCCCCCTCGCGGACCGCGTAGGCCACCCGCCCGCCGTCGTCCGAGATGTCGCGCAGCTCGACGCTGGTCGTGTGGTCCGGGCTCATCGGATGCGGGTCGATCAGCGCCCGTTCCTCGCCGTCGAGCCCCTCGCGGACATAGAGGACGGCCAGGTCCTGGTCGGCGCCGCGACGGCTGTAGAAGTAGCGTCCGCCACGCTCGTTCGGCAGGCCGACGGCCTCGCGCTCGAGGACCGCCGCCGCCACCCGCCGCAGCCGGTCGCGCCCGGGCAGCGCGCCGAGCACGGTGTCCGTGTAGGCGTTCTGGGCGTCGATCCAGGCCCGCGTCTCCGGCGCCTCCTGGTCCTCGAGCCAGCGGTACGGATCGGGCACGTCGACCCCGTGCAGGGTGTCGACGACTTCCCGGACTTCGGTCGGCGGTGGCGGCGACACGGTGATTCCCTGCTGTGCGCCGGCCGCGGCGGCGAACAGCGCCGCGCCGGCGATGCCTGCGACGGCTCGCAATCCGGCCATGAGGACCTCCCTGACGTGAGCACCCCAGCGTATCGCATTCGTCCGGGTGCGGGGGTTCGGGACGCGGTCGACCGTTGCCGCCTGTGCAGCGTCAGGCGCGTCACCCTGCGCTAGTGTCCAACGCCTGAAGTTCTTGACCAGTAGAATCGGCTCGTGGTACGGTCGGCCCGGAAGCGAGGAGGGCCGTGCCGAACCATTACACACGAGAGGTCCCGGAGGTCTCGGACGCACAGCGCGAGGAACTGGAGGGTTGGCTGCGCCGGCGCAATACCGCGCAGGCTCTGGCCCTGAGGGCACGCATCGTGCTGCAGAGCGCCGCGGGACGGAGCGACCAGGTCGTGGCGCAGGCTCTGGGCACGACGCGGGCCACGGTCGGCAAGTGGCGGCGGCGGTTCCTGCGCAACGGCTGCGACGGCTTGCTGGACGAACCACGGCCGGGCGCGCCGCGCCGGGTGTCGGACGAGGACGTCGAACGGGTCGTGGTCCGGACGCTGGAGACGACCCCACGGGGGGCGACGCATTGGAGCCGGGAGTCGATGGCCCGAGCCTGCGGGCTGAGCGCTTCGACCGTCGGCCGCGTGTGGCGCGCGTTCGCGCTCAAGCCCCATCGCAGCGAGACCTTCAAGCTGTCGCGAGACCCGTTGTTCATCGAGAAAGTGCGCGATATCGTGGGGCTGTACCTGCATCCGCCGGAGCGAGCGGTGGTGCTGTGTGTGGATGAGAAGTCGCAGATCCAGGCGTTGAACCGTACCCAGCCGGTGTTGCCGATGCGTCCGGGAGCACCGGAGCAGCGGACACACGACTATCGACGGCACGGCACGACCTCGTTGTTCGCGGCCCTGAACACCGCCACCGGCGAGGTGATCGGCAGGTGCTTTCGGAAGCACCGCTCGGTGGAGTTCAAGCGCTTCCTCGCCGTGATCGACAAGGCGGTGCCGCCCGACCTCGACATCCACCTGGTGCTGGACAACTACGGCACGCACAAGACGGCGATGATCCACGACTGGCTGGCACGGCGTCCTCGGTATCACCTGCACTTCACGCCCACGAGCGCATCGTGGCTCAACCAGGTAGAGCGTTGGTTCGCCGAGATCACCCGGCAGCAGATCCGGCGTGGAACCCATCGCAGCACCCAAGCACTCGAGGCGGCGATCAAGGAGTACCTGGCGGTCTACAACGAAGACCCCAAGCCCTTCGTCTGGACGAAGACCGCCGAGCAGATCGGAATCCCTGAAGCGTTACTGCTCACGTATTTCTGACGGTGCACACTAGACTGCTTCGAGCGCGAGCCGGACAACGACACGGGCCGCCGACAACGGGAAAGCTCCCCCGGAGCCCTCCGCGGGCGCGGGGGGGGCCGTGCGGGCCTACGGGGCGACATCGACTGGGAGGACATCATGCACGCGGTCCCGACCTTCACCCGGCGCCAGTGGCTGACCACCGTCGGCGCGGCGACCGCGGCCGGCGCAGCCGCGGGAGCCGCTGCAAGCTTTTTCCCCTCGGGGCGCCTCCGGGCCGCCGAGGCCAAGCCGATGCGCGGGGCGTTCATGATCATGAGCACGCCCTACACCGACGCCAACGAGGTCGACTACGAAGACCTCCGCAACCAGGTGGACTTCCTCGACCGCTGCGGCGTCCACGGGCTGGTCTGGCCGCAGAACTCCAGCGAGCAGCGCTACCTGACGAAGGCCGAGCGGCTGCGCGGCTTCGACGTCCTCGCCGAGGCGGCGAAGGGCCGCCGTCCGGCGCTCGTCCTCGGCGTCCAGGGCGCCGACACCCGCGGCATGCTCGAGTACGCGCGCCACGCCGAGGCGCTTGCGCCGGACGGCATGATCGCCATCCCCCCGACCGACGCGACGACGCTCGGGGAGTTCCGCGACTACTACTCGGCCCTGTGCGGCGTCACCGACCGGCCGGTCTTCATTCAGACGAGCGGCGGGGCGCCGGACGTCGTCCCGACCGTCGACTTCATGGTCGGGATGGCCCGCGAGTTCCCCAACCTGGCCTACGTCAAGGAAGAGCGCGAGCCGGTCCACGAGCGGATGCTCGCGCTGCGGAAGCATCGGCCCGACCCCGTCAGGTCGATCTTCGGGGCCGCCTTCGGCCGGCAGTGGCTCTACGAGATGCGCCTCGGGATGGACGGCGTGATGACCGGCGGCGCGATGTACGCCGACATCTACGCCCGCCTCTGGGAGCTGCACGAGGCCGGCCAGCAGGAGGAGCTGCGCGATCTGTTCGGCCGCCTGCTACTGATGCTGAACCTCGACCGCACCGTCCCCGGCATCCGGCTGTACGTGCTCAAGGCGCGGGGCATCTTCAAGACCACGAAGTCGCGCCGCGGCGACTACGCGTTCACGTCGGATCAGATCGCCGAGATCGAGTACCGCCTCGACGCGATCCGCCCGTACTTTCGGGCGTAGGCACAGAGGATCCCGAGGCCGCTGGACCATGTAATCGCGTGGAGACGTTGCTTTCGTCGGTTGGTACCGCCGGGCCGAAGTACAATCCCCAAAATGCTCGACACGTTCCGCAATCCCATCCCGGTAACGCCCCCGAGATTCGACAGTATCCAGCTGGGCCAGTTCCGGGCGTTCCGTGACCTGAGCATCCAGGGTCTGGGCAGGGTGAACCTGATCACGGGGAGAAACAACACCGGGAAATCGACGGTTCTGGAAGCGCTGCGCATTCTCACCACGAACGCTGCGCTCGAGGTCATTTGCGACATACTCCGATACCGCGAAGAAGACGGCGTTGGAGAGGATGAAGGGAGTCGCCCTCCCGACCGCGAGAGCCTGTTGCAGGTCTCCGGGCTCTTCCACGGATTCGAGCAGCCTTTCGGGGGCCGTGAACCCATTACGATCGCGTCCAGTGGTCGCTCTGGCCGTACCACGATGACCATGCGAGTCGACTGGTTCTCCGAAGAGCGGGATACGGAGGGCAACTACCGGCTCGTGCCCATGCAAGCCGGTCTCTTTGGAAACACCGATGGAGTAGCAGCCTTGGTCGTCGAGGCGGACGGTGAAACACGGGTTCATCACCTCGATCGATTCCGCAGGTATCTTCAAAGAACGCGCCGTGTTCGCCCTCCGTTCTCCGACGGCCCGTCGATGTCGTGCGCGTTCGTCAGTCCCTACGCCGGTGAAGGAACCGAACTGTGGGAGGCTCTGTGGGACAGGATCGCTCTGACTGACAGCGAGCGAGATGTCGTCGACGCGCTCAATATCATCGATCCGGCGATCTCTGCCGCCTCCATGGTCCGCGGCAAGAGTGCTCTTCGATCACGAACGGCGATCGTGCGCGCCGGCAACATCTCACGACCGGTACCGCTTCGATCGTTGCCTCGTCAGCAGAATCTGTGGGTGAGTTCTGGTTCGGGCAGGTCGCCAAGTGCATGATACAAAGCGACTTCCAGTGCCGCGGAGGTGCGGAAGCCATACGCCCGTTTGGTGATCACTCTGGCCTTCCCGTTGAAGCCTTCGACAATGCCACTGGAGAACTGCCCTCGGGCCCGGAACCAGTTCAGGATCAGGTCGCGGTGCGAGCGCAGCATGCGGGCCACCTCCTTCATCGGGTCGAGCCGCGAGCGCATCGTCCGAGTGCACCAGCGGTCGAGGAACCGGCCGGCCCAGTACGGCGACACGTAGCCCCACAGCGCTTGAAAGTCCTCCTTGAGCAGGTAGGCGCGAACCGTGCGCAGGTTGCGACGCACCAGCTCCGCAAGCCGGCCCCGCTGCTCGTCGCTGAGATTCTCCGGACGCTTGAGCAGGAGCCAGCGGCTGCGCTTGAGCACCGGCGCCCGGCCCGCGGCGGCGAGCTTCCGGGCCTCCGCCGCGCGCACCTCGTCGATCGCTTGCGAGAAATGGCTCATGATGTGGAAGCGGTCGAGCACCTGCACGGCCTGGCCGGCGCGCTCGGCAACCACCTTCAGGTAGGGCTTCCACATGTCCGAGCAGACGAAATACAGCGCCGCGCTGCGTGCGGGGCCGAACCAGTCGAAGAAGCCCTCCAACGTCGCGGCCTTGCGTTCGCGGCCGACCCACAGCAGGCGCTTGCAGTGACCGTCGATCTGATAGACCAGCGTCAGGTAGCGTTGCCCGCGGCGGCGGGAGAGCTCGTCGACGCCGATGGCCTCGATGTTCGTGAGGTCGCGGTGCGCGAGGCCCCAGTCGACCGCCATGCGCACGGCCCGATAGACGGTGTCCCAGGACGTGGGGAACGCCGCGGCGACCTCCTGCCACGACAGACGCCTGGCCCACCCGGCGAGGAACCAGGCGTAGGCGTCGGTCAGTCGGTGCTTGCCGGTGGCCCACGGCAGCGCCTCGACCCGTACGCCGCAGCGCGGGCAGTCGACGCGGCGCATCGCGTAGAGGAAGACCACGGGGATGTGCCACAGGGGCACGAAGTCGAAGCGCCGGACCGCCTGCGTGTCGTAGCCCGGGGCCCGGCGCCTGCACTGCGAGCACGTCGCGCGGGTCCCGGCGCGAGGCCGCACCCGAACCTCGAGGGTCAACTGCGGGTGCTCCACCAGCCGCACCGTCTCGTAGATGAACGACGGGTGCTTCTGGACCCGATTCAAGATACTCTTGAGTTGCATCCTGTTCCCCTTCCGCGTCGCTTGGCTGCTGCAACACCAATTGTCGCGGATTCCGGAACGGGATGCGTTTCCGATGTCGAGGCTGCGTTCTGTGCTTCGGGACGGGCCATCGCCCTCCCGATACGGGCGTCGGGCATTTGGTCCTCGTCAGACGAGAGCCGGGGCGCTCGTGCGCGGAGCCGGCGTCCAGGCCGTCAGCCCCGCGCAGCGGGGGCGGAGCGGAGCGAAGCGCCTTGACGGCGGCGAGCACACGGGCACGCTGCCTCTTGTCTGACGAGGACTACCAGCCTCCGTTCTTACCCACAGATTCTGCGGAAGACCCCGATCGTTCGGTGACGGCCTGAATCGAGTATTCGGCATCATCCTTTCGCTTGTCAACGCCGGGGGAGGCTTCGTATTGATCGACGAGTTCGAGAACGGTCTGCATTACGGCGTTCAACTGGACGCATGGCGCACAGTATTCAGACTGGCGCAGTCCCGTGACATACAGGTCTTCGCAACATCCCACAGTTGGGACACCGTGGAAGCCTTCCAGAAGGCGGCGGCCGAGGCGCCCGCCACCGGCGTGCTCGTCCGCTTGGCCCGCCACGACGGGGAGATCCTCCCGACGGTGTTCGCGGAAGACGAGCTTGCTATTGCGACCCGTAACAGAATCGAGATGCGTTGAGATGGCGAACCGCAGACACGGATCTGCACGGGCGATGGCAGTCCCTTCGAGGCCGCATCGTCGCGATGGGATACGACGACGTTCCGGAGGCGCCGACCGCGGACGGCACCATCATTCATACGTGGCTGGCTTGGCAGCGAGAACCGGGGAGACCCTACGGGACTGCGATTTCTGAGCGCTTCCTGGACCCCAACGTCGCCGAAGCTCGTGTCATTGCAGCCTGGCTGCGAAAGCTGTTTCACCCGGACGATCAAGCCCCCTGACCTCTGCACGACCCCTTCGCGCAGACACACCACGCAGGGGCGTCAGGCGCCGGCCAGCACGCCGCTCAGCCAGTCGCCGATGTCGCGCACCTCGTCGAGGCACACCTCGTGCGCCATCGGGTACTCGTGGTAGTCGACCGCGTAGCCGGCCGCGGCCAGGAGGTCCCGGGCGCCGCGGCCCAGGTCCGCCGGCACCATCGGATCTCCGCTGCCGTGGGCCTGGAAGATGGGGACGGTCCGATTCGCGGCCGACGCCTCGGCCTCCAGCGTGTCGGGCAGCGGCAGGAACGCGGACAGGCACATGAGGCCGGCCAGCGCCTCGGGGTGGCGCAGCCCGCCGAAGAGCGCCATCGCCCCGCCCTGCGAGAATCCCGCCAGGACCACGCGCCGCGGGGGCACGCCCCGCGCGGTTTCGCGGGCGACGAGCTCGTCGATCCAGCCCGCCGACTGCCGGATCCGCTTCTCGTCCTCGGCGCGCGCGTCGAAGCCGTAGACGTCGTACCAGGCGCGCATGATCAGGCCGCCGTTGATCGTCACGGGGATGCGCGGAGCGTTGGGGAACACGAAGCGGACCCGCAACTCGACCGGCAGGCCGAGCTGGGGCGGGAAGGCGTGGAAATCGTACGCGTCGGCCCCCAGCCCGTGCATCCAGATCACGGACGCATCGGCCGGACCCGCCGGCTCCACCTCGAGCGTTTCCAGGTGGGGCTTGTCGGTCACGGGCTCAGTCGATGAGCACGGCGTCGCCGATGCGCGAGATTCTGGCGTCGAAGTGCTCCACGAGGAGGTCGCGGCGCGCCAGGACCCGTTCCCGCTCCTGCCGCGTGAGGATGTCGTCCATCGCCTCCTCGAGCGACTCCGGGGTCAGGGCGCGCATTCCTTCGAGCAGGCTGCGCCCGATGCGGGTCAGACGCTCCGGCTTCGAGATTTCGACGTCGGGCCGGAACGCCCGCGTGTGGTCGATGAGCCACAGCTTCCAGTCCGTCGTCCAGAGGGAGTTGCCGGGGTTGCGGTCCCGGTTCTGGATCAGCTCGTCGAAGGCGTACATGGCGTAGAACTGCGAGTAGGCGACCTGCGGGTCCGGGGGGAACGCCCTCTGCTCGATCCGGTCCCGCTCGCTCATCGCCACGTCGTCGACCCACCAGGTGACCGCGGTCGGCTCGCCGTTGACCCTCCGCAGGACCGACATCGGCACGTTGTCCATGCCCAGCAGCACGGCCAGCCGATAGGCGGCGATGTTGTACCGGTAGCTGTCGCGAAAGTTGAGCTCCACCCGCGCCCCGGCCGCGACGAACGTGTCGCGCTGGATGTCGACGGTCTGGATGTGGACGTCGTGCGTGAGCCGCCCGTCCGAGGCGGTCGCGCGACGGGAGCCGGTCACGCCGACGTCGACGCGGTCGAAGTCGGACAGATCGGCGTTGAGAAGGAACGCCTCCATCTCCGCCGGCGAGAGCACCGGGGCGGCCGCCTCCTGCGCGCGCGGCGCAGCCAGGCAGACGACGGCGAGCACGACGGCGAGCGGGTAACGCGGCATGCGCATGGGCGGCCTCCCTGAAATGCAGTCTCCTGGCCACCATTCGTCGCCGACGCAACCCCGAGGTCGCGCGGCGGCCTCCATCTGGCGGCCCAACCAACCTCCGCGAGTCCGCGCCGTGCCACGGCGCAGTCTCCTACGCCCCCGTCGCCCTCGTCCGCCCGCCCGGCGCTCCTCCCGTCTCCGCCGTAGCGGCCGAACCTTCGCTCGCGATGATGCCGCTGAAGAGATCCTGGAGCAGCGTCGTCCTCTCGGACAGCACGTTGAACACGTCGTCCCGTTCCGCCCGCAGGACACGGCAGGCCCGGACCACCGTGCCGCGGCAGCCGGCGAGCGCGCCCGCCAGCGTCTCCGCGACCAGCATCATCCCGCCCGGTCCCACGACCAGCGGTCCGTCGCCGTTCGCCTCGAGCTGGACGATGCCGTCGAGGACCAGGCAGAGCGACGCCGCGTCGTCGTCGCGGAAGAGCGTCTCGCCCTCCCACAGCGAGAGCTCCCGCGCCGCGCCGACCAGCGCCAGCAGGTCGCCCACCGCGGCGCGCGACAGGAGCGGATGCTGCCGCACGAGCATCGCCTTGTCGAACGGCTGCAGATCGGAGCCCGGCAGCGCGACGGCCGGCAGATGCACCGGACCGCCGTTGCTGCGACCGTCGGCGCCCAGCAGCAAGCGGAACAGACCCTGGGCGAGGCGGACGTCGTCCGCCACCATCGCCATGAAGTCGTCCGCCCGAATGCGGAAGCAGACGCACGACTCGTTCGCCAGCGGCGGGTGCAGGGTCGGGATGCCCTGCAGCACCTCCTCCAGGCCGAGGACGCCGGGCGCGGGAAGGTCCCGGTGCCGCTCCGGCGCGACGACCTGACGGACGGAGCCGTCGATGAGGAGCTCCACCGCCTCGGTCGCGCCCTCCACTCCGACCGCCTGCCCCGCCGCGTAGCGCACCTCCTGACCCGACTCGATGACGCGGAACAGCTCGTCCACCGACACGAACTCGAAGATCGCGATGTGCCCCAGGCGATCCGCCAGCTCCACCACCGGCAGCCCGTCCCGCGCCGCGCCCGCTCGTTCCGCATCGCGGGCCGCAAGGACCCAGTCCGCCGCGGCGCTGACCCGCGAGTGCGTTGCCGTCCGGTGCCGGCTGACCCACTCGATGTCGTCGATGAGCTGCGCCAGCAACGGCTCGCGGCCCGCTACGTAGTGCACGGCGCTCGCGGCGACCACCGCGTTGTCGTCGTGGATCAATTGCGCCAGCGTGTCCTCGAGGTTGCGCGGCCGCGTGCCGAGGACGTGGTTCGCGTGGTCGACCTTCGCCTCCGGCGGCGACTCGTCGATCAGCGGCAGGACGCGCTTGCGCACGTTCGCGCGCAGCAGGTTGTCGAGGTACTCGATGGCTCGAGCCCGGCGCTTGGTGCTCCCGCGCTCGATCGCGTGCCGGGCCGCCGTGACGTCGTCGACCTCGTGGAGCACCCCCAGCAGCCGGAAGACCCGATCCAGGATGCGGTCGAGACGCTCCTCGAGCGCCCGTTCCAGGACGCTGTCGTGGGGCGCCGGGGTCTGCGAGAGGAGGTTGTGGCGCAGCGTGAGCACGTTGCAGTAGATCGCGGACTGCCGCATCAGCAGCTCCTCGACCTCGGTCCGCGGGACCACCA
This sequence comes from Vicinamibacterales bacterium, assembly GCA_965215155.1. Taxonomy (GTDB): domain Bacteria; phylum Acidobacteriota; class Vicinamibacteria; order Vicinamibacterales; family UBA8438; genus JAGWAJ01. Next base: position 81,381 of record CBDCCY010000004.1, read on the forward strand.
GATCGGCGTGGTCGCGCCGCAGGCGCTCGAGGGCCGCGATGATCTTGTAGCGCTGGAAGCCGTCGCCGGTACCGAGGCTGCCGACGAGGGCGTCCACCGCGGACTGGCTCGGGATGAGGGCCAGGATGCCTGGGATGTTGCGGCGCACCCAGTGGTGCTCGTGCGGGTTCTCCAGCGCGTAACGCAGCGCCGGGACTATCTCCTCGCCGCCCGCGACGAGCGTGTCCCGCGCTGCGTGCCGGAGAACGCGATGTCCGAGCCGGGAGAAGAGCGCCGGCAGGAACAGCCCGTCGGATGCTCCGAGGGAGCGGGCGGTGCGGATCGCCTCGAGCGCAACGTCGACGTGGTGGTCGTGCAGCAGCGGCACCAGCAGGACGCGGAAGCGCGGGCTGTCGATGCGGGACAGCGCTCGCGCCGCCTCCTTCCGGCCTTCGACCGCGGTGTCCCGCATGTCGTCGATGAGTCGCCGGAGCGTCGACTCCGCGCGCTCGACGGCCGTGTCCTCCGTCGAGCGCGCCAGCGCGGCGGCCGCCGCCACCGCTACCCGCGGCTCGGGAACGTCCAGGTGATCGGGCATCACGGCCGCGGCGTCGCGATGGTCGAGGGCGGCCAGGGTCATGAGCGCTGCCGCGCGCACCTCGACGTCGTCATCGCGCGTCATCCGCTCGACGGTGTCCTTCCAGCGCTCCGCGACGCGCGAGCGCCCCGACGCCAATGCCCGCAGCGCCCGGACGCGGACCGTCCCGGACTCGTGGCGCAGCAGCAGGGGCGTGATGAGATGGGGCTTGTCCATCGCCTCGAGCATGTCGATGGCGTAGAGCACCGACGTCGCGTCGGGGTTCGACAGCTCCTCCACGAGAGTCTCGACCGAGGCCGCCTCCGTGGCCGGCGTCATGATCGCGTCGGGCGTTATGGCCTGGGTGTCGATGCTCGCGCGGAAGGAGCGCAGGTACTCCTGCCGCGCCCGGAGCGCCACCGCCACCCAGAGCCCGGTGATGGCGAGCGTCGCGTAGCTCAGCCGGCGCCAGTCCAGCCCCAGCCCCCACGGCTGGATCAGGACGACCAGCGCCACCGCCGTCACCGCCTTGGCGAAGCGGTCCATCGTGACGTCGATGAACGGCTTGACGCGGTGCCGCAGCTCGGCCGACAGCGGAAGGAACAGTACCTCGCGCGTCGTCTTGTCGAGCGTGTAGCGCAGGGTGGTGCCCAGGACCCGCGCCCCGGCGACCGCCCAGAGCGCGCCGGTGCCGAGAATGACCGCCGCGCTGGCGCTGAAGCCGAGCGGGAGGAGGAGCAGGGCGACGCCGATGCCGACCGTCCGGTGGATGCGGCTGATGAGCGCCACCTGCACCACGAAGCCCGCGACCGACAGGTAGACCGTGACCTGGGCCAGGAACGCCGCGATGGCGTCGCCGCTCCCGCCGCTCATCGCCTGCGCCGCCATGCTCAACTGCTGGTCGACGACGGCCGCGCCGGCTGCCGCGCATCCGACCGCCAGGGCCAGGATCCGCAGGGTGCGGGACTCGGTGACGAGCCGGATCGCCTCCTGCCCTCCGATCCCGCGCTCGTAGGCCTCGAAGGCGGAGTCGTCGACCTTGTGGCCGCGCAGCGCCAGCATCACGATGCCCGCACACCCCGCGAGGACCGCCGCACTCACCAGGAGGAGCTGCTCGGATCCGACCGCCTCGACGACCGTCGCGGTGATGCCGGCGCCGAGGGCGCCGCCGAGGCTGGCGCCGCCGCCGATGAAGCCGAAGAGCCGCTTCGCCTGCCGGGCGTCGAATATGTCGTTCGCCAGCGTCCAGAACTGGCTGATCAGCAGGATGCCCAGGATCAGCCCGAAGAGGTAGAAGGCGACCGTCACCCAGGCCGCCCCGGTGCGCAGCAGCGCCCAGAAGGCGACGAGCATCACGACGATGGCGGCCTGCGTCACCGGGATCACGTGCTGGCGCGGAACGCGGCGGACCGCGTTCGTGTAGAAGTGCATGATGACGCCGATGGAGACGCCGGCGGCGAACAGCACGTAGGGCAGGTTGTCGGCCCCGAGATCGGCGATGAACTGCGAGCGGGTGATCGGCTTGACGATGTTGTAGGACGTCATCGCGAGGAACGAGTAGGCGAACATCAGCAGCGCCGGTGTCGTTTCCTCGCTCCGCACGGACGCCACGGAGCTCAGCAGGCGGGAGAAGAGAGTCCGCATCCTGGGGGTGGGAGGTCAGAGGGCCCCGTCGGCCCAGGGGCCGGTTATCGCCAGCGTGACGCCGGGGATCTGCACGTTCACGAAGAGCCAGCGCCCGTCGGGACTGAACGCGGCGCCTGCGAACTCGCTGGAGCGGAAGTCGCCCGAGATCCCGTTCGGTCTGCCGTCGAGGACGACGGTGTTGCGGGCGAAGGGGAAAATGCGGCCATCGGTCCGCAGTCCGCGCAGGAAGTTCCCGTCCCGGCCGTCCTCGCAGAGCACGATGCCCCCGCGAGGGCTGACGCAGAGGTTGTCCGGCATGTCGAGCACTTCGCGCCCGGGCGACTCGAACAGGAGGCGCAGCCGCTCGCGGCCCGGCTCGTACTCCCAGACCTGTCCCATCCGGGCGTCGCCGCCCTCGGTCGAGACCACGTAGATCCGCCCGCCGCCGTACCAGATGCCTTCCAGCCGGCGGAACGTGGCGCCGCCGGCCGCCCGACCCTGGGCGAAGACGGAGTTCGGTCCGGCGTCGGCCGGATCCGGGTCGTCGATCGGCACCCACTCCACCCGCCGCCAGTCGCCGGTCGTCTGCCCCGCGCGCAGATCCTCCTCGGGCGCAGCGGAGATGGCCAGCATCTCCAGCCGGCCGCCGGCCGCAAGGTTGCCGGGCTCCGCGGGCAGGAAACGGTAGAGTCCGGCCGTCTGCTGGTCCTCGGTCTCGTAGACGATGCCGGTGTCCGGATCGACCGCGGTCGCCTCGTGCACGAAGCGCCCCATGTCGCGGAGCGGCTCGGCCTCGGAGGAGCCGTCCGCCGGCACCTCGAAGACGTAGCCGTGCGGCTTCTCGAAGTCGTTCCCGCCCCCCGGACCCAGCACCGTCTCCTCGCAGCTCAGCCACGATCCCCACGGCGTCGGGCCGCCTGCGCAGTTGACCGCGGTTCCGGCCAGACTCACCCAGGCTCTGCGGACCGTGCCCCGCGCCGTATCGAACTCGATGGTGGTCGTGCCGCCGCAGCCGTTCCGGTCGTAGATGGGCCGGCGCGCGATCGCCGGGCCGGCGCGGAGCTCGTGGTTGCGCACCAGGAGAACGCGGCTGCCCCCGGCCGGGAACGCGGCCATCCCATCGTGCAAGCCGGGCGTCGCGAGACCGCGCTCCAGGGGGTCGCCGATCCAGCCGAACGACCGGTAGCGGAATCCGGCCGGGAGCTCGAGCAACGGGAGCCTCGTGGTCTCGTCGCGGACCGGGGCGAGCGGTCCGTACCCGACCCGCGAGGGGGATGACGCCGGGTCGAAGAGGCTCGGCGGGACCTCGCGCCGGGCCGCGCGGCAGGCCAGGGCGTGAAAGGGAGCCGCCCCGAAGGCTGCCCCCGCAAGGGAGAGAAAGGCCCGTCTGTCCAGCATATGCGGGCGCCCACGCATCGCGACAGTCTGACAGTCGCCCCCGGCTCCGTCAACACGTGCCGGGGCGGGCGCCGCGAGCCCGCCGTCGCCTCCGGAGGCGTCACGGGGCGACGACTTCGAGGGCCAGCAGCGTCAGGTCGTCGTCGAGCTCCTCCCGGCCGCGCCATCCGCCGACCGCGCGGCGGATCTCCCGCACCGTCTCATCGAGAGGCCGTCCCTGCGTACTCGCGAGCGACCCCACCAGGCCGGGCACGCCGAAATCCTCGTCGGTCTCGTTCATCGCCTCGGTCAGACCGTCCGAGTAGAGGTAGAGACGATCCCCGGGTGTGACCTCCGCCGTGAACTCGTCGTACTCCACGTCGGCGAACCAGCCGATCGGCACGCCGGCCGCCTCGAGCGCAACCGGCGCGCCCTCGACGGGCACGTGAATCGGGCCGGGATGACCCGCGCTGGCGTAGCGCAAGCGGCCGGTGGACAGGTCGAGCATGCCGCAGAGGAAGGTGAAGTACTGCCACACCTCCGGATCGACGGGGAACTCCGTGTTCAGCCACTTGGTGAGCTGCGCCGGCGAGGACAGGGCCTGCGCGGTCCACGTCGAGGCGAGGACCCGGGTCAGCGCCACCGACTGGAGCGCCGCCACCATGCCGTGGCCGGTCACGTCGAGCATGTAGAAGCCGATGAGGCCCTTGGTGACCTCGAAGGCGCTGAAGCTGTCGCCGCCGAGCTTCTCGCACGGCTCGTAGATCCACTCCACGTCGACGCCGGGGATTCCGGCCGGCCGCCCCGGGAGCAGCGACTCCTGGATCTTCGCCGCCGCGGCGAGCTCCCGTCCAAGCTTCTCGTTGGCCCGGCGCAGAGCCCCCTCGATGTGGCGGCGCTCGGTCATGTCGCGCACCGCGGCGATGACCAGGTGGCCTTCGTCGGACTCGATCGGACTCAGGGAGATGTCGACCGGGAACTCGCGCCCGCTGCGGTGGAGCCCGAGCAGGTCGGATCCCGAGCCCATCGCGCGCATCCCGGGCGCACTGGCGTAGTCGGCGCGGTGGCCGTGGTGCCGCTCGCGCGCCCCTTCGGGGACCAGGACCTCCACCGCCCGGCCCACGAGCGTATGGGGCGCATAGCCGAACAGCTCCTCGACCAGGCGGTTGGCGTAGACGATCGTGCCCGCCGCGTCGACGACCACCACGGCGTCCGGCGTCGTCTCCAGCAACGCGAGCGTCGACCGCGTCCAGTGTCCCGTGTCAGCCATGTGAGGTGCCGCCGGGCGGCTCCGGGTTGCGGCGTCAGTGCGTCATCGCGTGCACGACGGTGTTGATGCCGACGGCGTAGGCGTTGATGGAGAAGCGGTAGAAGAACTCGTAGTCCTCGCCCTCCCGCTCCCAGCCGTCCGCAATGTCGGTGTTGTGGCTCATCAGCACCATCAGGCGGCCGGCCTCGTCGGCGATGCCGCGGAAGTGCACTTCGTGGCTTCGGGACCCGCGCTCCGACGTCGTGGCGCCGCCGCTGCGGCGCCAGTGCTGAATGGACGGGATCTGGGGAATCTCGGGGACCTCGAACATCCCCTGGCGGAGCGGGTGGTCGGGCGTGATGTCGAAGATGGGGTACTCGGCGGCGGGGAGGGCCTTCGCGATCTCGCCCGTCCATTGCTCCCATGCCCACGGGCCCCAGAAGTCGTCGACCCAGAGGAACCCGCCCTTCAGGAGGTACTGGCGGAGCCGGTGCGCCTCGATGTCGTCGAGCCACAGCGTCCCGACATCCGACATGAAGATGAACGGATAGTTGAAGAGGGCCTCGTCGGTGAGCCGCACGACGACGTGGTCCGGCTCGTCGTGCTCGTCAAACCCGACGCTGGTCGTGGTCAGCTCGGAGAGGCGGATCATCAGGTTCTGATCGGCCGTGGGGTAGTCGGTGTACCAGCCCTGCCCGCCCGGCTCGCGGCGGTCGCTGTCGTAGAGGATGCGCGAGAAGGTGAACGCGCGATGCTCGGGCGACTCGACCGGGAACTTGGGCGGCATGCGGTACCAGCCGCCCCGCCAGCCGCGCTGCGCGATCGCCGTCCCGCCGGCGATCGCGACGAGGACCAACGCCGCCGTCAGCCTGGCGCGCATGTCGCGTCCCCGATCCGGAAGAGCTACTGGCCCTCGGACAGGACGCGGAAGTACTCCTCGACCAGCTCGCGGAACTGCGGCGGCATCTCCTCGTTGCCGGCGAGGAAGAGCTCCTCGGACTCTTCCGAGATCTCGCGGCGGAGGCGGTACTCGAAGCGCTTCAGCTCCTCGAGGACGAACGTCTGCAGCCGGGCGATCTCCTCCGCATCCTGATAGGTGCGGAGGTCGTCGAGCTCCCGCATCCGCTCGATGATCTCGCTCAGGTCGGCGGCGGCGAAGTCCTCCTGCTCCAGGAGACGCCGCAGCTCCTCGACCTCGCCCGCGCGCTCGCGGTACTCGCGCTGCCACTGGCGGATGTCCTGCGGATCCCACGCCGTCGCGCCGGGCCGGCGGTCGTACCCGTAGCGGCCGCCGAACGGCCCGCCCCAGCGGCTGCCGAGGGTGGCGGCGTCGCCGTCCGCGGGGCCGGTCTGGTTGCCCGCCTGCTCTCCGGCCTGCGCGTCACCCGGCTGGCCTTCCCGACCGGCCTGGGAGCCGGCCTCACCGTCCTCCGCGGCTTCCGCCTCCTGGCCCTCCTGCCACATGCGATGGTCCAGCGACTCGAGGCTGCGCATCAGGTCGCGCGTCCGGTCCAGGGCCTGCGCCATGCGGTCGCCCTCGGACTTGCCGACGGCCGCCGCGGCCTCGGCCAGCTTCTCGGCGAGCTCGCCGATGTCGCCGTCGATCTCGGTCTCGAACGCGTTGGCGGTATCGCCCGGGCGGCTGCGCATCAGGCCGCGGGAATAGCGGATCTTCTCCTTGAGCCTGTTGTCGCGGATGGTGGCCGCGGCCTCCTGCAGGCGGCGCGAGGCGTCGCGCTCGTCGCGGCGGAACTCCGCCGAGGTCGCGTCGATCTGCCGCTCGAGGTCGGCGACCTCGGACTCCATCTCGTTCTTCCGTTCGAGGAGCCGGCGGAGCTGCGTCATGCGAGGCTCGTTCTCCAGCCCCGGCAGGTCGGCGACGTCGCGCCGGACCTCGCGCTGCTCGTCCGCGAGGCGGTTCGCCCGCCGCAACTGATCCTGGATGTCGCGCTGCAGGCGGCCGCTCTGCTCCCCCTGCAGGCGCTCCTTCACCTCGCGCAGCCGGTCGAGCGCCGCGCCGGCCTCGGCGAACCCGAGGTTCTCGTCGTTGGCGGCGGCGCGCCGCATCGCGTCGGCCGCCTCCTGCAGGCGCCGCGACGCGTCCATCATCTGCGGGGAGTTCATCTCGCGGGCGAGGCGCTCGAGGCGCCGCGCGGCCTCCTCGGCCTCCTCGGCCAGGGCGCGCTGGCCCGCGCCGCCGCCCTGCGTCGACTGCTGGCCGCGCGCCCGCCGCCGCTGCCGCTCGGCCTCCCGCTCCTGGCGCCGCGCCAGCTCCCGCAGCCGCTCCATCAGCTCGTCGATGCTGTTGTCGGCGGCCTGCTGCTCGCCGCGCTGCAGCGTCTCGTACTGGTTGCGGAGCTTGTCGAGCTCGAGCTCGAAGAGGTCGGCGAGGTCCTCCGCCGCCTGGCTCGCGCGGCTCCCGCCGCCCCCGCCTCCGCCGCCGCCCATCGTGAGCAGCACTTCCTCGTAGGCCTCCTCGGCGCGCTGCAGATGCTGCAGCGAGCGCTGCTCGTGGGGCAGCGCCGCGTCGACGTCCTGTTCCTGCAGGGCGTCTTCCGCATCCCGCATGGCGTCGGCGGCCAGCGGGAGCATCTCGGCGATGCTGCGGAACGCGCGGTCCGCCGGCATCACGCGGCTGTTCATCCGCCGCAGCAGCGTCTCGACCTGCTCGCGGAGCCGGCCCTGCGCCAGCGTGAGGAAGACCACGTTCTCCTGGAACTCCTCGTGGGTGAACGTGGCCCGGTCGCGAATGACGTTGAACGTGGCCGAGATGACCTGCCGCTGCGCCTCCGAGAGAGCGCGCGCGTCCCCTCCGCCGGCGCCTCCGCCACCTCCGCCGCCGCCCCCCGACGGACCGGCGCGGTAGTCGCGGCTGAAGCGGCGCACCTGGATGAAGTAGAGATCGCTCTTGACGTCCGCGCCCTGCTGCGCCAGGTTCCGGTCGACCGCGCGCCCGTAGTAGGAAAGGAAGTCGCCCGGCTCGAGCTCGAGTTCTTCCAGGAAGAAGGTGTGGCCGGCCGACACCTCGCGCAGCGTGTCGTCGCCGCCGTCGTACAGCGAGACCTCCTCTTCCGGGCCGCCGTTGACCGAGTAGACGAGGTCCAGCGAACGCAGGCCGAAGTCGTCGTCCGCGCGCGCTTCGACGAAGAGCTCCTCGATGGCGCTGGCCGTGGTGTCGCGACCGGGCCGGATGAACATGACGGCGGGCGGCTGATCCGTCAGGACGTCGATCGTGTACTGCGGCGAAGCCGTGACCATCTGCCCTTCGGGGCCGAGCAGGTCGATGCGGTAGAAGCCCTCCTCCTCGACCATGAAGCTGCTCGTGAGCGAGCCGTCCTCGCCGAGCGCGAGGTCCGTCCGGTTCTCCTCGTCGAGCACGAGCTGGCCGCCGGCGGTGCCCATCGTCGGCACCGCGCGCAGCCGCACCTCGGTGCCGCGCAGCACCGCGATGTCGCCGCCGCTCTCGACCAGCCGCGGCTCCAGCCCCGTGTACTCCGGGAAGATGTACTCCAGCTCCAGCCGGTCGACGTAGGGCAGATCGATCACGTCGAGCGTGAACGTCGACGACTCGACGCCGGCCGCCTCGACGAAGTACTCCGTCGGCTCCTCCAGATCGAAGAGGAGCACCTCGAACGACCCCGGCAGGGTCTCGCCGTCCTCGTTCTCCCGGGGAATCAGCGCCAGCCGCTCGAAGGCCCCGTCCTCCTCCGACCGCATCAGGAGGTCGACCTCCTCCGCGTCGAAGCCGACGAGTTGCGCCGTGATCGACTGATCCGCCCCTCTGGCCACCGTGGCGTCGCCCGGCGAGACGTCGATCTGATAGGGGCTGGCCGCCTCGACGCTCCCGGTGGGCGTCAGCAGGGCGGAGATCCCGTGCCGCAGATACGCCGGCCCGAAGACGAACAGCAACACCGCCGCGAGGCCGGACGCAAGCAACAGACCGGAAGACCGCCGCAGCGATCCCTGCTCGACGCCGCGCCCCATGTCGATGTCGCGAATCCGCGCCGCCGCCGACTCGATCAGCCGCCGGACGAGCTCCGGCGAGTGGTCCGCGGCCGCCTCGCGCTCGCCCCGGCGACTCTCGTCGACGGCACTCAGCACGCTGGCCTTCAGCGACGGCTCGTGCTCCTCGATGTAGAGCGCGACGCGCTGGTCGGACACCCGGCGCGAGACCGGCCGGACGAAGAGCCACCAGCCGGCCGCGAGCAATACGAGGTACGTGGCGATCCGGAAGCCGACGATCGCGCTCGGGTCGAAGCGCAGGAGCTCCAGGCCGAAGGACGAGGCCAGCAACGTGCCGAGGGCGGCGGCCAGCAGCACCGCGATGCCCCGCAGGGCAACGCGCAGGCGCCAACGGTTCCTGACGTGACGAACGGCGCGCAGTACCTCGTTCCGATCACCGGTCAGCAGCGGTTGATTGCGCATCGATTTGGCCTCGCGGGAGTCAGGCGTACTCCTTCTGCGGCCATCATTACACCGCCGTAACGGAAGGTCAACAGGTGTGACGCCCGCCCGGCGCCCACTCCGGTAGGGTGGTCGGGCACCGAGCGGAGTCGCCAGGCGGCGATCCGGGGGGGCTAGTCGGCGGTGAGAACGGTGCGGGAGAGGCGGTTCGACACCACGGTCTCGCCGACCAGCAGCAGGAACGCGGCCACCAGCAGGTACCACCAGACCGACTGGCGCCGCTCGAGGTCGCCGGCGCCGATCTCGCGCACGGGGGCGGACGCCTCCCGTCCCTGCCCCGCGCGCCCGGTGACGGTGGCCGCGAGCTCCTCGGGATCGACGGCGGTGAGGTCGGTCTCGGCGAGGTCGACGTTGACGGCGAGGGTGAGCGGTCGCGGATCGGCCGCACGGGCGTCGTGGACCTCGTAGAGCCCCTGCTCGACCAGATCGATGAAGCCGGCGCGGGCGCCGGCGCTCACCGGCATGCGGCGGCCGGACGGCGACATGACGACGTACTCCGCCTCGGCCCGCCCCCCCGTGCCGAGCGTGACTTCCTGCTCGTTGAGGTTCAGCACCTGTCCGGCCGGGAACCACGGCGACGGCGGGCTGTAGTCGGCCAGGTACTCCGCAAGGCGGTGCACGAACGGAAGGTAGACCGGCTTCTTGGCCAGATCGTTCCAGAAGCTGTCGAGGCCGGAGGCCCAGAGCAGCACGTTCCCGCGTCCGACCCGCCGCTCGACGAGCGCGGGCTGCCCGTCGTCGAAGCGGGCCAGCGTGACGGCGTCCGGCTGCGGTTCGATCGGCCGGTAGCGGAAGAACCGGGCGGTGGTCACGTCGCCGCTCCGGGGAGCCGCGAACACCTCGAAGACCGGATGCGTGTAGTCGACGTAGCCGAGGGCGCCGCCCCGCCCCGCGCGATCCTCCGGGCTGCCGACGGCGCCCGGCAGCAGGTCCGGTGCGCCCGCCGGCCACGCGCTCCGCTCGCCGGCCGCCACGAGCAACCCGCCGCCGGCCGCGACCCAGTCCGCCAGGGCGCGGCCGGCGTCCCCCGACGGCGCGCCGGCGTCGTTCAGGACCACCACCTGCCGGTCGGTGAGGTCGGTCGCCTCGAACGCCGCGAGCGTCGTCGCCCGGACGTCGAAGGCGGGTGCGGAGCCGATCCCCAGCGCGCGCGTCAGGTAGAGGTCGGCCTCCGGAGTCGCCCGCTCGCTCCCGATGACGAGGACCCTCACGACCTGGCCCGGCGAGATGACGAAGTAGAAGACGTCGTCCGCCGGAAGCGTGTCCGCCTCCACGCGGACCGCACCGGGCACGCGCACGTCGGTGAGGGTGACGGCCGCGAAGTCGACCGTCACCGACCCGTTCGCCGGCAGGTCCGCGGTGAGCGTCTCGACCGGCCGCCCGTCCATCTCGAGCGACACCTCGAGACCGTCGACCGCCGCGGTGCCGCGATTGGTCAGCCGCGCCCCGACCGCGACGCGCTCGCGTCCGGAGAAGTACTCGCGCTGGAAGAGCACGCCGGCGACGCTCACGTTGGCCGCGGCGACGTCGCTCCCGATCGGGACGGGCGTCAGCACGGCGCCTTCGGGGAAGCGGATGCCGGAGGCGCTGTCGACCCCCAACCGCTGGAAGTCGCTGATCATCACCGCCTCGAGCCGCGGCAGCTCCGAGCCCTCGAAGATCCCCTCGGCCAGCTTCAGCGCCGGTCCGTAGCGGGTGACCCCGGCGCCGAGCTCCGCGTCCCGAATCAGGCCCCGCAGGCTTGCACGCTCGGTCGTCGACCGCGGCCCGGCCGCCGCCCCGTTGTCGAAGAGGATGAGCGTCGCCCGATCGTCCGGGGCCAGCCCGTCGACGACGTCGCGGGCCGCGTCGCGGGCGCGTTCCCAGTGGTCGCCGTACCCCATGCTGTACGACCGGTCCAGGAGCACGACCACCTCGCGCGCCCCGTCCGTCACCGCGGCCAGCGCCGGCGAGCGGACGAACGGCCGCGCGAAGGCGAGCACCAGCAGGGCGAGGGCGGCGCAGCGCAGCAGCAGCAGGAACCAGTGGCGGATCCGCTGGCGCCGGAACGAGTGGAACGGGATGCGGCGGACGAACATCAGCGAGGGGAACTCGATGACCTCCTTCCGCTCGCGCTGGATCATGTGTATGACGATCGGCACGGCGATCGCCGCGAGCCCCAGCAGGAACAACGGCGCAAGCAGCCCCATCAACGGACCCTCGTCAGTTTGTGCCGCATCGCCAGGTACTTGAACAGCGCGTGGTCGAGCGGCTGCGACGTGTTGAACATCGCGTAGTCGATGCGGTTCTCACCGCACAGCTTCGACAGGGCCGCGACGTGCTCCTGCACGAGCTGCCGGTACTGCTCGCGCAGCTTCTCGGGCACCACCGGCAGCTTCCGGCCGGTCTCCAGGTCCTGGAAGCTCGTCGCGTCGTCGTACGGAAAATCGATCTCCGCGGGATCCAGCAGGTGGAAGACGAGCACGTCGTTGCCGCCGTAGCGGAACGGCTTCAGCGCGTCGACGATCGCCTGCGGCTCGTCGTAGAAGTCGGAGATGAACAGCAGGATGCCGCGGCGCTTGAAGAACTCCGTCGCCTTGAAGAGCGGCTGCGCGAACGACCCCGGGCGCCCCGCCTCGATCCGGTCGAGCGTGTGGAGCACGACCTCGAGGTGCTTCGCGGAAGGCGGCACGCGAGTGACGATGTCGTCGTCGAAAGTCACCATTCCGACCCGGTCGCGCTGCTTCGTCGAGAAGTAGGCCAGGCACGCCGCGAGGTAGCGGCCGTAGTCGAGCTTCGAGACGCCCCCGCTCGTGAAGCTCATGGAGCGGGACACGTCGAAGAGCACCGAGAAGTTGGCGTTGGTGTCGGCCTCGAAGGTCTTGACGTAGAACCGGTCCGTCCGCGCGAACACCCGCCAGTCGATGAAGCGGATGTCGTCGCCGGGCATGTACATGCGGTGCTCGGCGAAGTCGATCGACACCCCCAGATAGGGCGCCTTGTGCAGGCCGTTGATGAAGCCGTCGACGACGGTCCGCGCCAGGAGCTCGAGGCTGCCGATGCGGGCGAGCGCCTTCGGGTCGACGAAACGGGCACCGGGGGCGCCGTGCTGGGCGTCCACGCTACATCCGCGAGGCCGGCTCCGGCACCGCCTCGAGCAGATCGTCGACGACCTGGTCCGACGTGATGCCCTCGGATTCGGCGTGGAAGTTCAGCAGGATCCGGTGCCGCAGGACGGGGTGCGACAGCGCCCGGATGTCGTCGAAGCTGACGTGATAGCGACCCTCCATGATCGCCCGCGCCTTGCCGCCCAGGATGAGGTACTGCGCCGCGCGGACGCTCGCCCCGTAGGCCACCCACTTCTTGACGAAGTCGGGGGCGTTCGATTCCTTGGACCGCGAGGTGCGCACCAGATCCAGCGTATAGCGCAGCACCGCCTCCGACACCGGGACCTTGCGGACGAGGCTCTGGAACCGGACGAGGTCGGCGCCGGTCACGGCGTGCCGGAAGTCCGGGTTCTGGATCACGGTGGTCGTCCGCACGACCTCCATCTCCTCGTCCAGCGGCGGGTGGTCGATGACGATGTGGAACATGAAGCGGTCGAGCTGTGCCTCCGGCAGCGGATACGTCCCCTCGAGCTCGATCGGGTTCTGCGTGGCGAAGACGAAGAACGGCTCCTCGAGGGAGTACGTGCGCCCCTGCACGGTGACACGATGCTCCTGCATCGCCTCGAGCAGCGCCGACTGCGTCTTGGGCGGCGTCCGGTTGATCTCGTCGGCCAGCAGGATGTTCGTGAAGACCGGTCCCGGTGCGAAGACCATCTTCCGGCCGCCGGTCTCCGGATCGTCCTGAATGATGTCGGTGCCCGTGATGTCCGAGGGCATGAGGTCGGGCGTGAACTGGATGCGCGAGAACCGCAGGTCCAGGACCTGCGCCATCGTCTGGATGAGCAGCGTCTTGGCCAGTCCCGGCACCCCGACGATCAGGCTGTTGCCACCGACGAACAGGGTCAGCAGGGCCTGGTTGATGGTCTCGTCCTGCCCGATGATGAGCTTGTGGAGCTCGGACAGGATCTGCTCGCCGCCGGCCTTCAGCCGGTCGGCCAGCGCCACGTCGTCGGGGGCCTCCAGCTCGGCCGGTGCCTCGGGGCTGGTGATGTCAGGTTGCACGCCTCTCTCCTTCGATGCGAATCGCCGGTCGGTCTCGCCGCCGCCCGCGTGCGGATGATCGGAGCGACACACCCGGCGCAACGGTTGCTCGGGTCAGTGGGTCAGCGCGTACATCAGGTAGTTCACGCCGAACTTGTACGCCTCGTTCGACAGATCGATCGGCACCCAGCCGGTATCGGAGTACTCCCAGTACTCGCCGATGTCGTTGTTGTAGTTCGCGATCGCGATCAGCCGGCCGGACGGGTCGTTGTCCTCGAAGATGCCGTGGAACTCGACCGGCAGGCCGTACACCGGCGGCATATCGAGGCTCTCGATCTCGAAGAACGACTGGAACACGGGGTGCGCCAGGTCCACCGGCAGCAGCCGGGCGTCGGGCAGGACGCGCCGCATCTGCGTCTCGAAGTTCTCCCAGTGGGCGTCCCAGAAGTCGTCGAAGATGAGGAAGCCCCCCTTCTCGACGTAGCGCCGGAGGCCGAGCACCTCGGCCTCGGACGGATACCAGTGGCCGGGCTCGGACATGTAGGCGATCGGGAACTTGTGGAGCTCCGGGTCGTCGAGGGCCAGGACGTTGCCCCCGTAGGGACCCTGGAAGGGATCGATGTACGTGACCTCTTCGAGGATCTTCGTGAGGTTCCGCTCGGCCCGCGGATAGTCGTGGGCCCAGGTGATGAACTGCGGGAGCGGGCCGCAGCGGCGGCCCTGCGCGGCGTCGTAGCGCAGCCGGACGAAGACCAACTGTCCAGTGTACGCGGTGTTGCACGGCGCCACGTCGGCCACGGCGAGCCCGGCCGTTGCCGCCAGCGCGCCGAGCGCCGCCGCGCCGGCGACGCCGGCGGCCCATCGGCGGCCGAGCCGCCGCCCGGTCGACCCCGGCATCGCCTACCGCGCCTCCTGCGACGCGCCCCGCGCCGCCTCGAGCTGACGTATCTCGCGGCTCTTGAGGGCGAGCTGGACGAGCAGGTTCTGCAGCTCCTGCTCGTACTGCTCGGCGTCGAGGCCGTCGCGAAGCCCCCGGAGCGCCTCCACCCGTTCCTCGATCGCGGCCCGCTCGTCGTAGAGAGGCCGAAGCTCCGGATCATCCGGAAACGCCATCGCGGAGGCCGTCCCCTCGCCCGATGCCAGGAAGAGGGTCCGCGCCATCCTTCCGTCGCCCTCCAGAGGATCGGGTTCCAGGGCGCCCGTCCCGTCGCCGTCGTCGTCGAGCAGCGCGTGCTCCGTCAACAGCAGCCCCTCCGCCTCGTAGGCCTGGGCCACCCGGATGCGGGCGTAGGTGAAGGCCTCGAGCATCGAGACGCGGCTGTCCTTGTTCACATCGGCGTCGGACTCGCCGGCGGCGAAGGCGTCGACGAAGTAGCCGCCGAAGAGCGACGCGTTCCACTCGCCGCCGCTGCGGGTCGCCGTCATCACGAGCCGATCCGGGCCGGAGAGGGTCTCGACGAACGGCCCGCTCGAGCTCGCGGTGTTGACGAAGGTGATGCGCCGGCCGTCGAGGCGCTCGAGAAGCTCCGCGTAGTCGTCGGCCGCGAGGTCGCGCCCCGGCAGGTTGACGCGGGGCGCGCCGCTCATGCTGCCGTGCCCGAACAGCACGATGACGACGTGATCGCCGCTCGCCGACCGCTCGGCGAGCGCGTCGACGGCCGCCGCGATGTTCTCGCGCGTCGAGCGGTCGGCGATCCGCTCGGGATCGACCTCGGGGTCCTCGCCGAGGTAGGTGATGCGTTCGGGTGGCAGGTCGTAGCGCGTAGTCGCCGCCTCGACCAGCGTCGTGGCCCACGCGTGGAACTGCTCCCGGTAGGTCGGATCCCCGCCGAGGCCCGCCACGACCAGCAGGTGCGCCTGCTGCGCGCCGGCGCTCGCCGCCGCACCGAACAGCAGCCCCGCGGCGACGAGGGCGGTCCTCACGCGAGCCCCCGGAGGCGCCGGTAGCCCCACTCGCCGAGGACCAGCGTGCCGAGCAGCAGGAGCAGCGCCGGCATGTCCCACAGGTCGCGCTCCTCGACGACGGTCACCCCTCCGCCCACGAACTGCACGTCGTCCGGCAGCGAGTCGACGGTGTCCGGCGTGTACCGCCGCCCGCCGGTCTCCTCGGCGATGCGGTCGAGGAGCGCCGTCCGCATCGTCGAGTCGTAGTACTCGGCGTCGCTCGGCGCCACCTGCAGGTAGGTCACGTCCTCGCCGATCAGCTCGTCGCCGCTCAGCGCCTCGACCCGCACCTCGTAGAAGCCCTCCGTGGGCGCGATGAACGTGGCGCGGTACTCGCCGTCGGCCTCGGCCGTCCATTCCATCCGCCGGTCGGTGAAGTCGCCGTCCGGATGCGTCACGGAGGCGATCACGGCACTGTTGTTGATCTCCTCGAAGTTGGCGTCGCCCACCGTGGCGAGGACGGTCACCGACTCGCCCGGCTCCACCTGGTCGGCCGGCAGCTCCACCGTCACCTGGTCGGGCACGCCGTCGACCAGCCACCGGAGCATCCGCCGCCAGAACGTCTCGTGGGTCATGTCGTCGACCGCGATGTCGGCGTGCATCTGCCACATCCACGAGTCCTGCACGGGGAACGCCAGCGACTTTCCGGCCCCGTAGCGCTGGAAGGCGAGCACCACCAGGTCGTCGGCCGCGCTCGTCAGCAGGGTCGTTGCGGCCGGCTTCACCTCGGTGATCGGGTTGACGATCGTGATCGGCGGCAACTCGCTCCAGCGGTCGACCGAGAGCTCTTCGGTCTCGGCGATCTGGGTGGCGGCGTGCGTGGCGCCGGCCCGGGTCGTCTCGACGGCGACCTCGACGAAGAAGTCCTCCTCGCCGTCCGCGCCGCGCTCGTCGATCACCACCGGCAGGACGTCGGCGACCGGGGTGCCGGCGTAGCCCCCCTCCGCGAACGACCGCTGGCTGCCGAGCATCATGAGGCCGCCGCCGCGGTCGTTGACGAAGTCGGCGATCATCCGCAACTGGTCCGGCGTGAAGTAGTTGGCCTCGATGCTGCCGAGCACGAGCCCGCTGTAGCGGTACAGGTCGGCGCGCGTGGTCGGAAACCCGCCGATGAGGTCGTCCGCGTCCTCGACGTCGAGGCGCATGAACTTGTTCTCCGCCGTCCGCTGCAGGATCGAGACGTGGAGGTTCTCGTCGTCCGCCACCGCGCGCCGCAGGAACTTCACCTCGAAGCGCGGCTCGCCCTCGAAGTAGAGGACCTTCTCGCTGTGGTTCTCGACCAGGATCAACGCGTCGCGCACGTTGTTCTGCGTGACCATCTCGCCCGGCCGCGGCGAGACGCGGAAGGTGAACAGCCGGGGCCCCTCCTCGGCCGCGGTGAACCGCAGGCGCACGGTGCGCGGCTCGCCGGCGCCGCCGAGCTCGACCTCTTCCGTGCCGACGATGCGGCCCTCGTCCTCCACCTGGACGGTCACCGTCTCGCCCCGGTAGCCGCGATGCGTGACGACGGCGTCGACGACCAGCGCGGCCCCCCGCAGGACCCGGCGCGGCGTCTCGACGCGGCTCAACTGGATGTCGCGGTCGAAGGTCTCGCGGCCGAGGCCGACCGTGAACACGGGGATGCCGGCGGCCTGGATCGGCAGGAGCGACTCGCCGAGGCCGCCGTCCGCGTTGTCGGCGCCGTCGGTCACCACGACCAGCCCGGAGAGCGGGACGCCCGTCAGCTCCTCGTGCGCCCGCTCGAGCGCCTGGCCGAGGTGCGTGCGGGTGCCGCGGTAGGTCAGCTCGTCGAGCTCGCCGAGCCGATCCGTCTCCGTCGAGAACCCGAAGAAGCGGAGCGCGAAACGCTCCTCGAGCGCGGTCCTGAGGTCGCCGCCGGCCCGGAGCCGGTCCTCGACGAAGCGCAGCCGCTCCGTCTCGTCCCGGTCCGCGATCTGCATGCTGCGCGAGTCGTCGACCAGCACCCCCAGGAAGTTCTGCTGCGGGACGACCGACGAGAGCACGACGACCGGCTGCAGGAGGCAGAAGGCGACCACCGCAATCGCGGCGAGACGGATCGCCGCGAGCACGCCGCGGTCGAGCGGCTGGCTGTTGCCCCGGACCTGCGCGTAGGTCCGCAGCGTGAGCGCGCCGGCTGCGATCGCCGCCGCGAGGGCGATCGCCCAGGGCGCCCGGATGGCGAAGTCGCCCTGCTCGAACACGAGCGGGCGGTACTTGAAGAGGAACTCGAAGATCGCCTCGAACATCGGTCTCGCGGGTCGGAACCCTGCAGGGTCCGCGCCGTTCCAGGGCGCAGACTCCTAGTGGCTCATTGCATAGACGATGAAGTTGATCCCCATCTCCACCGCGAAGGTCGAGAACTTGAGGGGGTACTCGGGACGCTCGGCCCACTCCCAGGCGTCGCCGAGGTCGGTGTTCCAGTTGATGACGACCATCAGGCGCCCGTGCTCGTCGAAGATCCCGCGGGCGTGGGCCTTGTAGCCGTCCTGCTCCCAGGTGCGGCCGCCCCAGAAGTTGCCGATCGCGGGCACCTGCAATATCTCGTCGATCCGGTAGACCGCGTTGAAGATCGGATGGTCGAGCGGGATGTCGACGATCGGGTGCTCCGGGAAGACGCGCCGGATCTGCTGCTCGAAATTGGCCCACTGCCAGGAGCCCCAGAAGTCGTCGATGACCAGGAACCCGCCCGCCAGCAGGTAGTTCCGCAGGCCTTCGATCTCGGGCGGGCTGAGCGCGATATCGCCCACCTCGAGCGCGTAGAGGAAGGGGTACTTGCGGAGGTCGGGATCGTCGAGCCGGATGGCGTTCTCGCGCTCCGACGCATCGATCTCGATCAGCCGGTTGACGATCGTCATGAACTGCTGGTCGGCCTTCGGGTAGTCGATGGCCCAGCGGTTCCAGCCCCAGCCGCTCGAGTAGATGGCCCGCGTGAAGTAGAACTCGTGGGGTCGGGCAGGCCGCCGGAGGGTGCCGCGGCGCCGGTCGAGCAGGGCGCGCGGATCGAACCCCCCGCGCTGCGCGGCCGCGGCATGGAGGGACGGAGCGGGCGCCGCCGCGCCGAGCCGCTCCGGTGCCGCGCCGCCGCCCGCCGGCCGGGAGGCGGGGGCGGCCAGGCACCCAGCCACGAGCACCGCGATCGGTCCGCCGTATAACGGCCGCATCTGCTGCTCCGGTGTCTCCAGCGTCCTGCGCGCGCCGCAGGCGGCGCGCGGGGAATAGCGATCCTCCGGATCGCGGCGCCGGCCCGCGGCTCGCAGCATAGCACAGCCTACCCGTATACTCTGGGGCGACGCGCAGCCAGGATCTCGCGGCCGAACGCCGCGAGGCGTTGCGCCGCGCGTCGCGAGGAGGCGTCATGCGGATGTCGTCGTGTTCCCTGCTCGTCTCGTTCGGCGCGGGCGGCGCCGCGCCCGTCAGACGAGCCGCCGGCCTCGCCGCCCTACTCTGCGCGACCGCGCTCGCCGGTTGCGCGACACCCTCGCTCGAGGGCGTCGAGACGGCGCAGACCGGACGCGACGGCGCTCCCTCCCTCTCGATCCCGGTGCCGGCCGGCGAGCCGGGCGAGCTCCTCGTCGCGGCGCTCGGCATCAAGGCCAATCCGAACACCCAGGGCCCGGAGGGCTGGACGCCGATCGCCGGCTTCCAGGGCTTCAACGGCGCGCTCTGCGGGGCGGACTCGGAGGGCGTCTCCTGCCAGTTGAGCATTTTCTACAAGGTGACGGACGGCTCGGACACCGCGGCCGAGTTCCGCTGGGGCTCCCGGCGGCACGCGGCGGGGGCGGTACTGCGCTATTCGAACATCGACAGCCTCGCGCCCATCGGTGCGACCACCACCGCCCGCGGAACCTCGGCCGCGCCGACCGCGCCGGTCGTGGTGACGACGCGGGCCAACTCGCGGGTCCTGCGGCTGGCCGTGGTGGAGACCGACGACGCCCGCAACTTCCTCGTCGGCTCCGAGGTCTTCACCGACGCGCCGAACACGGTGCGCTTCAACGTGGCGTCGTTCCCGGCCGCCGAGGACGGCGCCGACGGGTGCGGGCCGCCGATGGCGGACTGCAGCGCCACCGACGACGCCGTCGCCCTCGCGGGGTCCGACAACCGCAACGGCGCCCCCGGCGGATCCGGCACCGCGGACTGGGAGATTCCCGGCGGCGACCAGTGGCTGGCCGCCTCCATCGAGATCAAGCTGGCGGAAGGAAGCTAGGAGTCTGCGCCGCAGACTTCCAACGCGCCCGAAGGGCGCGCGTCCTCCAGCCGGGACAGGTGTCCGCGGGCCGCGACAGGCGCCGGCGCACGAATCGCAGCCGGGCCGCCGAAATCGGGAGAAGCAAGGCCGGACCGGATCTTGCTGTCACACGAGACATGACCTCGCATCACAGACAGCACCGGCGGCGAGCCCTGCCGCGCATCGCCCGTTGCCTGGCCGTCCTCCTGGCTGCCGGCGGCCTCCCTGCCGTCGCCGCGGCCCAGCAGACCGCGCGCGGGACGGTGCAGGGCCAACCCGACTTCCTGTTCGAGCGGCCCGGCGTGTCGGTTTCGATCCGCGGCATCTGGAACCGCGCCCGGGCCGACAGCGACATCTACGACTTCGTGCACGAGGAGCTGTTCGTGCGGCGCAACGCCGAGGACGACGCGCGCGACCTCAGCCTCGGGCGGATGAGCTTCGACGCGCCCGGGATCGGGTTCGACGTCGGCGTCGCCGTCACCTCGCGGCTCGACGTCGGCGTCGGCATCGACCTCACGCGCGCCTTCTCGCGGTCGGAGTTGCGCGCGTACATCGGCTCGGACGGCCTGCCCATCGAGCAGGAGACCTCCCTGCGCCAGGTCGACCTGACCGGCAGCCTGCGATTCGCGATCACGCCGCGCGGGCGGGCCATTGGCCAGTACGCCTGGATTCCGGCCGCGGTGGTGCCCTACGTCGGGGTGGGCGGGGGCTTCCTCCACCATTCGCTGCAGCAGGCGGGCGAGTTCGTCGACCCCTTCACGGACGAGCTCTTCGCCGACATCTTCGCCTCGAGCGGCTGGACGCTGTCCCGCCACGTGCTCGCGGGCTTCGACGTCCGCCTGACGTCGCGGGTCTACGCCGCGATCGAGGGGCGCTACGTCTGGGCGGACGACGACCTGGTATGCCGGCGGCCCCTGGCAGGCGTCTTCGGGCCCCCGGAACCCCTCGGGTTCTGCGGGTTCGAGCCGATCGATCTCACCGGGCTCCGGGTCCAGGCCGGCGTGCGCTTCGTCTTCTGACCCTTCGTTCGACCGCGGGCGTGACACGACTCCGGCCGCAGGGGGTCCGATGCAGGGGCTTCGACGGACGACCGTCGTCGCAGCGTTGGTCGCCGTGCCGCTGTGCACGGTTCAGAAGGAGGCCGGCGCGGCATCGGCACCGCGGGGCGCCGAGGGACCAGCCGACGCGCGCTGGCTGCCGTGGTTCGGCTGCTGGCAGCCCCGGGCGGAGCACGAGGGACGGACTCCCCACGCGGAAGGCGGGGTCGAAGCTCCGGACCTGCCTACCGTCTGTCTGGCGGCAAGCGGCGACGGGGTGGGGGCCGTGCTTACCGTTCGGGCCGGCGGCGACCTGCTCGTCGAGCGGACCCTCGTCGCCGACGGCAGCCGCCAGGAAGCAGGCCTCGGGGAGTGCCGCGGATGGGAACGCCGCGTCTGGTCGGCGGACGGCCGGCGGCTGTTCACGCGGGGAGAGGTCCGCTGCGACGGCGAAGCCGCGGTGCGACGGACCAGCGGCGTGTCTCTCCTCTCCAGCCCGTCCACGTGGGTCGACATCGAGCTCGTCGACAGAGGCGCCCGGCAGACTCTCGACATTCGCCGCTACGGGCCGCTCCGGGCCCCGGGCGAAGCGAACGCCGTCCGGCCCCCGCCACCGGGCCGCATTCCGGAGGCCCGCCGTGCGGGTGCCGCTCCCCTGACCCTGCCCGACGTGCGCGAGGCCATCGCGCTGGCTGCGCCTCCAGTGGTCGAGGCGATGCTGAGCGAGACCCGGCCGCGCGTCCGCATCGACCGCGACACCCTCATCGAGCTCGACGACGACGGCGTCGATGGCGACGTCATCGACCTCCTAACGAGGCTCCGCCTCAGACCGACGAGACATGTAGACCTCAGCGCGTGCTTTAGGGGGAGTCGGACTCCGGCCGCTGCTCCCGCTGCGGCGTGAGCCGCCGTTATAGTCGCCCGAGGGCGATGGTGGCCGTAGACTGGCCGGTGGGGAGCCCATCGACCGGAGCCCGAGCCATGAACGTAGCACGATCCGTCGCCGAAGTACTGTCGCGGCACACGATGCTGACGCTGGAGTGCATCGACCGCATGTACCTGAACGTCTACGTACCGCTGCTGCAGACGGGGGCGGGCGCGGCGCACTTCTTCCGCAAGGTCCGGGGCCGGCCGGTGCCGTCGTCGGCCCTGATGGGACCGCTGACCGAGCGCTTCGTCGCGGCGATCAAGCGCTATGCCGAGCGCAACGGCATCGACATCGTGGCGTTCGGTCGCCGGGAGCGCAAGGACGACCGGACGCGGGAGTACCTCCGCCGGTGGACGGGAGGCGAAGGCGTGCTCTACATCGGGCGGGCGCAAGAGAAGGCACGGGTGCTGCGTACGGAACGCCGCCACGACCCGAGGACCGGCGCGAGCTATCCGTGGCTGACGGACTCGACGGCGATGGTCAACCACTACTACGTCTACGCGGTGGACGACGACTTCGGGCCGTTCTTCCTGAAGTTCTGCTCGTACTTCCCGTACAACGCCAAGCTGTGCATCAACGGGCACGAGTACCTGAAGCGGCAGTTGACGAAGCGGGGCATCGCGTTCGAGGCGCTCGACAACGGCATCCTGCGCTGCGACGACCCCGAGGCGATGCAGCGGCTGGCCGACGGGCTGACGGCGGAGCAGGTCGACGGGCTGCTGCGGAAGTGGCTGGCGCGGCTGCCGCACCCCTTCGAGCCCAGCGACCGGAAACAGGGCATCCGGTACGACATCTCGATACTGCAGGCGGAGTTCGCCCGGACCCAGGTGTTCGACCGACCGGCGCAGGGGCGGGTCTTCTTCGAGGAGGTGCTGCGCGAGCACCTCGACATGGGCCGTCCCGACCACGTGCAGTTGATCTTCGACCGGCGCGTCACCCGACGCACCCCCTCGCGGTATCGCACCCGCGTCATCACCGACAGGGTCACCCCGTCGCTGCACGTCGACTACAAGCACTCGCGCATCAAGCAGTACCACAAGGAGGGACGCGCGCTACGCACCGAGACGGTGATCAACGACACGTACGACTTCGATGTCGGCCGCCGGCTGAGGAACCTTGAGGATCTGAAGACGATCGGCTTCACCGCCAACCGACGCCTGCTCGGCGTCCAACGCCTCAGTCACGACCGAAGCATCGGAGCCGACGTGCTCGACGAGTTGCACCGCCCGGTGTGCATCGACGGCCAACGCGCCTCGGCGCTGCGCTTCGGCGACCGGCGGGTGCAAGCGCTGTTCGCCGCCCTGCTGCGCTTCGACCTGCTGCCGCACGGCTTCCGCAACCGGGAGTTGCGGGAGGCGGTGGCGTCACTGTGTGGTCTGTCGCTCGACGATTACGGCACGGGACGCATGACGTACGACCTGCGCCGGCTACGTCTCCGGGGGCTCATCGAGCGCATCCCCGGCACCCTCCGGTACCAGCTCACCGCCGAGGGACTCTGCGTCGCGCTGGCCTATCACCGGACCCAGGCGCGGGTTCTCGGGCCGGTGCTGTCGGCGACCCTCGACGGGGACTCGACCACACGGATTCGGGAAGCCGTCGCCCTCTACGACCAAGAGGTCGACCACGCTTGGCGCGGACGGGCCCTGGCTGCCTGAACACTGGATCGGGGAGACCAAGACCACCGGCGGTAGCCGGATCCGAAACTTGACTCAACTGTGAAGATCATGCGGGTTCAAGGCGTCTAGTCGCCTTCGCCTTTCCGGAGCGATTCATCGCGGAGCCGCGCGGGGCCGCGGCGGAGAGCGGGGCGTCCCTCGGGGTGCCCGCCGAGACCCCGCTCTGGTCCGGCGTCTTCCATCCCTTCTGCCTGGTCGACTACGGCCTCTACCTGCAGGACCTCTCGGTCGACTACGGCATCTCCGTGAACGACTTCGAAGTCGGTCGCCGCTACGATCCGGCCCTCTACTTCGGCGGCTCGCAGCCGGACCTGTACTGCTACGGCCATCCTTTCGGGCGAGGCTGCGTCTTCAACGCGCCCGACCCGGGCCCGGCGGCGCGGGCGGGAGGAGCCGTCAAGGGGTCGGGCTACGCGCGCGTCCGCCCGCGAACCGCCGTCGAGCGGCCCGAAGCAACCGGCTCGCCACGCGGGAGCCGCGGCGACCGCCGCGCCTCGGGAACGGGGTCCGGCGGCGCTGCCTCGTCGGCCGGCGGCGCCACTGCACGCGGACGAAGCGACGCAGACTCCCGGGGCGGCGGTGCCACGCCGGCCGGCTACGGCAACGGCGGGGCCTCTCGGGACGACTCGGCAAGCGACGGGGGCCGCACGGCGGTGCCCCGCCCGTGAGAGGGCGATGCTACTCGAACGTGACCTCGTACATCGTCGGCCAGAGCTTGCCGGTGATGTAGAAGCGCTCCGCTCCCGGATCGAACGCGATGCCGTTCAGCACGTCCGCGCGGCGGGCCTCGGCCGGGGTCAGGAGTCCGGAGGCGTCGATCTGGTGCGTGACGCGCCCGCTCGACGGATCGATGCGGACGAGGTAGTCCGTCTGGTAGACGTTGGCGTAGACGACATCGCCGACGCACTCGAGCTCGTTGAGCTGCATGAGCGGAAGGCCGCGCAGCGTCACCGCCACCTCGCCCAGCGGCTCGAACGTGCGCGGGTCGCGGAACGTGAGCCGGTTCGAGCCGTTGCTCATGACCAGACGGCGGCCGTCGTTGCACAGGCCCCACCCGTCGCCCCGGTAGCGGAACGTGTGCCGCCGGTCGAAGCGATCGAGCCCGAAGACGAACGCCCGCTGCGCCTTCCAGGTCAGCATGATGAGCTGGTCGCCGACGCGCGCGAGGCCTTCGCCGAAGTAGGCCGCCTCGATGTCGACGCGCTGCTCGACGGCACCGGTGGCCGGGTCGAGGCGGCGCAGGTCGGAGGTCCCGTACTGGCCGGTGCTCTCGTAGAGCTTGCCGTCCCACCAGAGCAGCCCCTGGGTGTAGGCGCTCGTGTCGTGCGGCAGGGTGCGATGCACCTTGACCGCGAGCGACCGCAGGACGGAGGCCGACTGCGCGGACGCGGGGGCGCCGGATTCCGGCGAGCGGAAGGCCCAGCCGACCGCGGCCAGGGCGGCGAGCCCCAGCACCACGCCGACCAGCCACGGGCGCCCGCCGGGGGACGAGGTGCGGCCACGTGCGGCGGCCGCGGGAGACGACCGGCCGCGCGCCGACGTCCGACGGTTGCTCTGGTTCCTGGCGCGCACGGCCTTCCCCCCTCCCCATTCTGCCACAGGACGGGCGCTCCTTCGGCGGGCCGGGGCGGGCGGGAACGCTCCCGTCCGGCTGGCGTCGGGATCGGGTTCTGAGGCATAGTGAAACGAGTGCAGAACCGCGAGCGGTGCAGAACGTGAGGGTAGAGGGATGCCGACCATGCGACGTGCGATCGTGATCGCGACCTTCCTGGCCGTGGCGCTTCCGGTTGCGGCGCTCCCGGCGCCGGCCGAGGGCGCGGCGGGTGGCGGAGCGCAGTCCGCCGTCGGGCCCGACGCGCGCTGGCTTCCCTGGATGGGTTGCTGGCGGCTCGGGGAGGAGCAGTTCGAGCAGGCGGCCGACGGGAGCGAGCTTCCCGGCCCGATGTACGTCTGCCTGTCGCCGGTGGCGGAGGGCGCCCGGATGACCGCTCGCGCGGGCGACGAGATCTTCGTGGACCGCACGCTGGTGGCCGACGGGGTGCGTCGCGAGGTGAGCGACGGCGAGTGCCGCGGCTGGGAACGGCGCGAGTGGTCGGCGGACGGCCGGCGCCTCTTCACCAGCGCGGAGATCCGCTGCGGCGACGACGACGCGCCGATCGCCCGGTCCGGAATGAGCCTCCTCTCCACCCCGTCGACCTGGGTCGACATTCAGGTCGTCGAGGTCGAGGGACAGCAGCACCTGGAGATCCGGCGCTACAACCCCGCCCCGCTGGCGGAGACCGGAACCGACGCATCGGCGGTGCGGATCGACGACGTCCGTCAGGCCCGGCGAGAGAGCGCCGCGCCGCCCGGCCTGGCCGCGGTGCGCGAGGCGGCCGCGGCCGCGGACCCGCGGGTGGTGGAGGCGATGCTCACCGAGACCGAGCCGCGCCTGCAGATCGACCGCGACACGCTCGTGGAGCTCGACGACGCGGGCATCGACTCCGGCGTCATCGATCTGCTGGTCGCCCTCGCCTACCCGCAGCGCTTCGTCGTCGAACGGCGGCGCAGCGGCAGCTCCGGGGGCGGCTGGAGCAGCACGGGCGGCGGCTTCGCCTACGATCCGTTCTCGTACGGCGCCGCGTACCCGTACTACATGACTCCGTTCGGGTACTACGGCTACATGCGCTACGGCGGCCTCTACGGGGCCTACTCGCCGTACTACGGGAGTCCCTTCTACGGCGGCGGCGGGTACCCCTTCATCGAGCTCGGCGGTGACCAGGCGCCCCGCGGCGGTGCCGTCAAGGGCCTCGGTTACACGAGGGTCCGCGAGCGGACCGCGGTGGAGAACCTCGGCGCCGCGGTGCCGACGGGCGGCGCGACGGGCGGCTCGTCGACGGCGCGGCGGCGTGGCGGGGGCAGCACGCCCACCGTCGGGTCGTCGTCCGGCGGCGGCGGAGCCACGCGGGGCGGCTACCGCGGGCGTTCCGGCGGTGGGTCGAGCGGCGCATCGAGCGGCGCCCCCCGTGGCGGCTCGTCGTCATCCGGCGGCGGACGGTCCGCTGTCCCGCGCCGGTAGGCACCTCAGCCGGCAGGAGCCTGCCGCCCCCGCGGGAGGCGCAGGCTCCTGCTTCTGCCGGCGCCAGGGCGCGCCGTGCGGGAGCGCCGGCGACGCCGGGCCGCGCGCGTCACACGCGCATCAGCACGGCCTCGGCCGGCTCGCCGGTCGCCCGCGCGATGATCGCCGCGTAGAGCGCCACCTGCCGCCGGTACGCGCGGGCCGCTTCGCCGGTTTCCCCGACCTCGCGATCGGTCTTGTAGTCGACCACCGTCCAGACGCCGTCCTCGCGGAACGCGACGTCGACGTTCCCCTCGACGAGACGTCCGTCTTCCGCCCGCATGCTCACCGGCGCCTCCCGCCGGCACTCCCCGCGCCGCGCCGCCTCCCGCGCCCGCGCGAGCAGCGGATGCTCCAGCACTCGGGCGGCCACGCGGGCCGCGGCGGCGACCTCCTCGTCGGTTGCCCCCAGGATGCGGCCGTGCAGGCGGGCGATCTCGGCCACCGACGCCGAGTCGGGAGCCCCGCTCCGCGCGGCGCCGGAACGCGGCTCCGCCGTCTCGCGGAGCGGAGCGTCGGCCAGCACCGCGTGAACCAGGGAACCGAAGCGCGGGCCCTCCGGCCGGGCGGGGTCGCGCGGCAGCTCGACGAGGGTGACCGCGGGCGCCGGGGACGGCGCTCGGGGAGGGTCTTCATCGCCCGGCCCGACCGGCGCCTCGCGCGCCTGCTCCGTTGCCGTCGCAACCACCAGGCTCGGCCGAGCCCCCTTGGCCACCGTCTCCCCGTGCCGCCGCAGCCAGGCGCGGTGCCGCTGCAGGTCCCTCTCCACCTGCTCGCCGGACGCATCCTTCGACAAGAGGTCCTCGCGCCGGATGCCGACCGCCGCGTCGACGTCGAGCTGCAGCAGTCCGGGATCCCACCAGACGACGGAGTGTCCGGCGGGGACCGGCGGCGCCGCGGAGGCGGAGGCGCCGGGGAAAGGCACGACACGTCCCGCGCTTCCGCCCTCCGCCGCGCGCGCGCCGCCGAAGTCGTGTCGTCCCGGCGCCACGTTGCTCTCGAAGTCGGGTTCGTCGTGCGGCCGTTCGAGCACGGAGTCGCGCCCGAACGCGGGACACGCGGGCGCCGGCTCCGGATGGCGCCGGCGGTCGAGCTGCGGGTACAGCGACGCGTACAGGGGACTCGCCCAAGCGCCCTGCAGCGGATGACGGCGCTTCCCGCCATCGCTCGACGGGGCGCGCCGCCCGGCCGCGGCCGTCCAGTCCTCCATCTGCGGGGCGTCGCCTTCCGCGGCCACCACCAGCAGGTCGCGGGCGCGGGTGGCGGCGACGTAGGCGAGTCGAATGCCCTCCTCGCGGTCGCGCTCAATCTCCTCCGCCTCGTGGTCGAGGAGGTCGAGCGGTGCCCACCCCCCCAGCCGGAGCGCGCAGACGCCCCGCGCGGAATCGATGAAGCGGCTGGCCGTGGCCCGGTGCAGTCTCGAAGTCGGGTCGGCGAGGATCACCACGGGGAACTCGAGCCCCTTGGCCCCGTGCACGGTCATGATGCGGACGCCGTCGCTCCCCTGCTCGAGGATCGGCGCCTCCCCCGCCTGCCCCTCGGCCGCCTCGTCGCGGAGCTCCTCCACGAATCCGCGGAACGACAGGCCGCCGCCCTGCTCGTAGCGCCGCGCCATCTCCCCGAGCTGCAGCACGTTGGCGAGCACCTGCTCGCCCGCCCGGCGCATCACGAAGCCCGCGTGCGCCCGCGTCTCCTCGAGCAACTGCCCGATCGTGCGCGCAATCGGGACCTCGTTGCGTCCGACGTGCAGGCGGCGCAGCAGCTCCAGCGCATCGGCGACCGGCAGGAAGCGGTCCGCGCCGTCGATCTCGCCCGCCGCGAGCCCGCGCGGCACGCGGAACGGATGGAAGCGGCCGAAGCGGTGGCGGTAGGCGAGCAGCGTCTCGTCATCCACGGCAAACAGCGTCCCGCGGAGCGTCGCGAAGACCGACAACTCGTCGTCCGGCCACTCGATGGCCGTCAGCACCGCGCGCATCGCGGCCACCTCCTCGCGCTCGTGGAACGAGCGTCCCCCGACCAGGAGATGGCGCAGCCCGCGGGCCTCGAGCGCGTCGACATAACCGCGTGTGACGTCGCTGCCCCAGGCGTAGAAGCGCCGGAACAGGAGCGCAACGTGCCGCGCCTCGATGGGCACGCGCACGGTCTCGTGCCCGCCCGGCGACGGACGCGCCCGGCGCTCGGTGACCGTCCAGCCGCTGTCGCACACGAGCCACGCGACGAACGCCCCCACCGCGTCCGGGAGCGATGCCTCGATCGCCCGGCCCGTGGGACGCCCCCAGGGCCCGTAGGGGCGAGGCACCGGCAACGCCACCACCGCCGGCTGCTGCGGGTCGTCCGCACGGTGCGCCGCCAGAGGCACGTAGCCGGGGAGCCCCGGGGCGCCGCCAGCCGCCGCGCCGCCAGGCGCGCCCGCCACGCCGCCGCCAGCCGCGCCCGCCGCGCCGCCGCCAGCCGCTCCCGCCGCGCCGCCGGCCGCCGCGCCGCCGCCAGCCGCTCCCGCGGCGCCGTTGTCCCCGTCGTTGCCGGCGCCCACCGGCGTCCCCATCAGGGGCGCGAAGGCATGGTTGACGAAGCGCTGGATTGCAGGGACGGCGCGGAAGCTCGTGGTGAGGGCCAGGTGCGTCACGCCCTGCCGCGCGAGCTGCGCCGTCACCTGCCGGTAGACCCCGACATCCGCCCGGCGAAAGCGATAGATGGACTGCTTCGGATCGCCGACGATGAAGAGCTTCCCGGGAGCCGGGACCACCCGGCGCCAGTCGCGCTCGGCAGCGTCCCCGGCCGCCAGCAGCAGCAGGATCTCGGCCTGCAGCGGATCGGTGTCCTGGAACTCGTCCACGAAGACGCGCGCGTAGCGCCGCTGAGCGCCGGCGCGCACGTCGGCGTGGCCGCGGATCAGGTCTCGCGCCCGGAGCAGCAGGTCGACGAAGTCGAGGCGCCCGGCTTCGGTCTTCGACCGCTCGTAGCGCGCGATCGGAACCCGGAGCTCTTCCCGGAGCAACGCGGCGAGATCGGCGTTCGCCACCGCCTGAAAGCGCTCGAGCACGGAGACGATGCCCTCGTGCTGCTCGAGGACCTGCGCGCGGGGCAGGTCTTCCCCGTACTCGGAGCCGAACCCCTTGCGCGGCCGCCCGAACTTGCGGTGCGCGGCCAGCTCCACGAGCTGCGCCTCGACGAAGTCGTAGTCCCGCCGCGACCGAACGGCGTCCGACTCCCGGATCGAGCGCGCCACCGCGCGCGCCGGCTGCGTGTCGAGGAAGAGGCCGTCGTTGCGCCGGTTGGTCGCCCGCTCCGTCCGGGCGGCGAAGCGCATCAGGTGCTCGACCACCTCGTCGATGGTCGCCTCGCGGCGGAAGTCCGCCTCCCGGCGCCAGGGCCGCTCGAAGTCCCTCCACTCCGCCAGCTCCCAGGCAGCGCGCCGCAGGCGCCCGGTCGGCCCGTCGTCGCCGGCCGGCGGCTCGCCGAACGCGGGCCGCCGATAGCGGCGCCGGAGCGCGCGGCGCACGCCGGGCGGCGGGTCGTCCAGCGCCTCCTGCAGCCAGCCGTCGAACACGTGCCGGAACTGGCGCTGCGCGCCGCGGTCGTCGAGCACCTCGAAGCGCGGGTCGACCCCGGCCTCCACCGGCCGTTCCCGCAGCAGGTCGGCGCAGAACGCGTGGATGGTGCTGACCTGCGCCTCCTCAAGGTGGGCGATGGCCTCGTCGAGACACCGCTGGCGCTTCGCGGCGCCGGGGCCGGCCCCCTCCGCGCCGGTCCGCCGCCGGGCCTGCTCCAGCGCCCCGCGGAGACGCAGCTTCAGCTCCCCCGCCGCCTTCTCCGTGAAGGTGACGGCCAGGATCCCGTCGACGGCGGCGCGCCCGGCCGCGAGCACCTCGACGATGCGCTCCACCAGGACGCTGGTCTTCCCCGTACCGGCGGCCGCCTCGACGACGATCGACTCGTCGAGCGCCGTCCGTATCCGCCGGCGGGCCTCCGCGTCGGCCAGGGGCGGCACGCTCATCGTCGCGCTCTCATCGCAGATCCCGCAGACCGAGCAGGTCCTGGAGCGGCGCCTTGTCCTTGCGCAGCGCACGCCACTCCGCACCCGGCCCGCACACCGCCTGGAAGTCGCACCACCGGCACGCGCGCTCCCGGGGCGCCGGCAGCAGGGTGCCGGCCTCGATCGCCCGGTCGATGATCTCCAGCACCTCGACGCCGCGGCGGCGCTCGTCCTCGCCGAGGGCCACGACGCGCTGCTCGTAGCGTCCGGTCGCCGTGCAGAAGAACAGCCGCGCCTCGTCGACGGGACGCCCGGAGACCGCCTCCACGGCCAGACCGTAGAGGACCGGCTGCAGCGTCTCGCCGCCGCCGACGACCATGCCGGGGCGGGTGCGGTTCCCGCCGGTCTTGTGGTCCGTCACGCGCAGCTCGCCGCGGTCGGTCGGCCCGGTCCGGGCCTCGACGAGGTCCACCCTCCCGCGCAGGCGCCAGCGCCCGTCGATGGCCGGCGGGTCCGGCGCGCAGTCCGGATTCCACCCGGCATCGGTCACCGGAGGCGACGGTTGCGCCCCCTCCGCCCCGGGCGCATTCGAGTCCTCGCGCGGGCCGAGGCCGAAGGGGAACTCCGCGTCGATCGGCGTCCACTCGCCGCCCTCGTTGGCCACGTGGCGCAGCCACCCCTTCAGGTCGGCGCGCATCGACTCGACCTCGTCCTGCCAGATCCCCGGGATGGCGGGAGCGAGCCGTTCCTCGTAGTCGGCCGCGGCGCGATCGAGCACCGCGTCGCAGACCCCGTCGGCCACGGCGATGTCCGGCTCGGTCAACGGCAGCGCCTGTCGCTCCCGGAGTTCCCCGAAGACCTCGTGCTGCACGTCGTGGAACAGGCTGCCGCGCGTCAGCGGGTCCATGCGCTCCAGGGGCGGCTCGACCTCCTCGCGCGGGTGCAGGCGGTGGACGGCGGACAGCAGGAACTGGTAGGGGCAGGCGGCGAAGCGCTGCAGCGCGGAGGCGGAGTACGGTCTGGCGTTCAGCCGGTGCTCGGCGAGGACCGCTTTCGCCTCGTCGCCCGGGGCGTACAGCCCGTCGGACTTCGACCAGGGGCGCTTCCAGCGCACCCAGCGCGCGGCAAGGGTGCGGCGAAGGGCCGGATGGAGTCGGAACAGGTAGCGCGCCCGTCCCGTGGGCGGCTCCTCGCCGGTCGCGCGCAGCAGCTCGTGGAGGACGGCCAGGTCGTGCTCGGACGGGTCGATGGCGTGCGCCGGATCCGCCGGGGCCGGCCACGCCAGACGCGCCTCGACGTCGCGGAAGGCGTCCCGCTCGATCTGCTGGAAGTCGGGAACGCGTCCCGTCAGCGCCCGCTCGACGTCCAGCGCGTAGAAGGACGGCACGCGCGGGCGGGCGGAGCCCACCTCGAGGCGTGGATAGGAGAGAAGGACGCGCTCCGTGGCGGCGCCGAGGGCCAGGCGCAGCAGCAGCTTCTCCTGCGTGTTGCGATCGGGCCGGGTCGCCAGTCCGAGACGCGGCGTACCCTGATTCGGCGCACCGAGCTGGACCCGAAGGTCATCGAGGAGCAGCGGATCCTGCCGCTGCCGCTGGGGGAAGACGTGCTCGGCGAGCCCCGGGACGCAGACCACGGCGAAGCGGCGGCCGCGCGCCTCGTCCGGGCCGCCGACGAACACCTGCCCGAAGCGGCGCCCCGTCTGCTCGGCGGTCAGCTCGGTCAACTGCTCCTGGAGCACGTCGCGGACGTCGGCGAGGCCCACCGGGCCGACCGCCGCCATCGGACGCAGGTCGGCCAGCACGGCCAGCACGCGATCGGGCACGGCAAGCACCGTCGGCGCCAGCGCCTCCAGCCGATCGAGCCACTCGCCCCAGGGCGCCGCCTCCGGAAACGCGGAGAGGCGGGTGATGACCGGAAGCGCGAAACGGCGCAGATGCTCCAGGTTCGCGAGGTCGAGCTCCAGCCGCGCCGCGCGCGGCGACTCCGGCTCCTCGGCCCGCAGCGCCGCCACCTTCAGGGCCAGCTCGCGGGCCAGACCGTCGAGCCGCCGCTCCCACCGATCCCGGCCGCCCACGACCGCCGACTCGACCAGCAGCCGCTCCCAGCGGAACGGCGCGCGCAGGGTCCCCTCGAGAACCGGCCGGTCGTCGCTGTCCGGCGGCGGATCGGCCGCGGCGCCCGCGGCCGGCGGGGACGACGGCAGGTCGAAGAGCGACGGCTGGGCGGGGGCCGGGACGAGGTCGGGGGCGCTGTCGGGGGGCACCCAGCGGCCCCGGTCCGCGGGCGGGCCTCCGCCGGCGGCGGGTTGCGGCACCTGGCCCAGGGAGAGGTACTCGGAGAACCGCCGGGCCGACAGACGCTCCGCCGCGCAGGCCAGCAGCGCCAGGAAGGCGCGGCCGGCCGGATGGGGCACGCGCGTGCCTCTCGCGAACCACGCCGGGATCCGGGCTCGGCTAAGCGCCGTCTCCAGGAGGCGAGTGTAGCCGCCGGGGGACCGCACCAGCACCGCCATCTGATCGAAACGCACGCCGCGCGTCGCCTCCTCCGCCAGGACGCGGGCGATCTCGACCGCCTCGCGGCTCTCGCCCGGCGCCGAGAAGAAGCGGACGACCGGGGGCTCCGCGGCAACGGCCTCACGCGGCGGCGGATCGTCGGGCGCAAAGAGGAAGTGCTGCACGCGAGACAGCGGCCCGTCCGCCGGCGGGGGGCCGGCGTCTCCCGAGCCGACGTCCTCGACGGCGCCCGGCAGGCGCCGGAGCGCCGCGAGCGTCCGCTCGTCGCCCGCCGGCACCGTGGCGAGCACGGAGGAGGCTCGCCCGACGAGCGCCGCCACGAGATCGAACGTCGCGTCGTGGGTCACCGCCACGTCGAGCAGCACGAGGGCGCCGTCGAGGGGAGCGCCCGCACCGCCCGCGCCGCCGGTGCGGGCGAGCCGGGCCGCCGCCCGGTACAGCGCCGCGCCGTCGACCAGACGCTCGTCGTCGAGCAGGCGCGCGTAGCGCTGGGCCAGCCGGGCGACGTCCGGACCGCTGCCGACGAGATCCGCGGCGGCCGCGGCGTCGCAGTCGGCCCGGCGGAGGTCGCCCAGCGTCGCCGCGAGCACGCGGCCGAAGGAGCGGAAGCCCGCGATGGGCCCGAGGTAGTCGAGGGCCCGGTGCTGCCGCTCGAGGAACGCGGCGTGCTTCGCGACCGCTTCCGACGCCAACCGCGTGGCCGGCGCCAGCCCCCGCCGCGCCAGGTCGGGTGCCGCGAGGCGCGCGGCGAGCTGCCGCAGGCTGAATCGATGGAGCCCGAAGGTGGCCCCGGCCGCCCGGGCGACCTCGCGCGCGAGATCGTCGGCGGCGTCGAGGGACTCGCCCACAACCACCGCCTCCCCGCCCGCGAGGCCTCGCCGCAGGGCGGCCCCGGCGGCGGCGATGCGGACGGCCGCCGCCGGGGAGGTCAGGAGCGTGACGCGGCCGGGCGGACGCAAGGGTCAGTGACGCGGCGGAGGGGTTGCTCGCGCCGAATCCCGCACCGCCCGCCGGCACTGGAAACAGAGGTCGTGATGACGTCGCCGGTTGACCCGCCGCTTCCAGGTGTAGCGCGCGGCGAGCGCGTCGCGCTTCCCGCAACGGCGACACAGCTTCTCGACCCGCCGCGGCGCGTGACGGCGCGCCTCGCCGCGTCGTTCGTCACTTTCGGGGACATCGAGACTGGTCATGTTCGTACACCTCCGTGAAGCGGGGACGCCGAAGAGCCCTGTACTGGGTATCGGCGGCAGCGCCGTCAATCCGATGCCAGCGCCCGGCGCGCGACCTCCTGCGCCTCCCGGCGCGACCGGGAGAGCAGTCGGTACTTCGCCTCGAGCGGCAGGCCGCTCTCCCGCGGCACGATCAGGTCGGTCCGACCGCTTGCCGCCCGCCGCGCCGCGCTCCGCGCCGGCGTCGGCTGGGCCGGGCGCCGCTGCCGCAGGGCCGCCTGGTGGCAGCGCAGGCACACCCGCGCGGGGCGGCCGCCGCGCGGCCGCTCGAGCGTCAGGCGGGCCGGCAGCCGGCCGCACACCGCGCAGAGCCGCGTCGCACCGGGGCGAGGGCTCGTGACCCGCCTCGCCGCGGGCGTTCGTGCGCCGTTGTAGGTGAAGTCGAGCTGCCGCGCCCGCGCCGCCTCGCGCCATGTCTTCATCGTATCCCTTTCCCCGTCGCGTACCACCGGATTGCCGGGCCTCCGCCGACCACGCGCCCGCCGGCCGAGGCGGACACGAACGACGGAGGCGACATGCGACCGTCTCCACCCAACGTACGCGGGCGGTGTGACAGGGGAGGTCATACCGGCCGGCTGGCTTTCGCATCGCCCGTATGATCGAAGGAGACGCGAGGCGCCGGGGCCCGGTTCCCGTGCCGCGGACCCCGCGGGAGCGCCCGCGCTCGCAGCTCACGATGCCGCGCAACGCCGAAGTCATCCGCCAGTGGACCATCCTGCGCGAGATGGAGGCCTCGCACGGGGCGACCATCCGCCAACTCGCCGAGTCGACCGGCGTCACCACCAGAACCATCCGCCGCGATCTGGAGGCGTTGCAGGAGGCGGGCTTCCCCCTCTACGACGAGCCGGGCGAAGCCGCGAAGCGCTGGCGCCTCGACACGCGCCCGTTCCGCCGGCTCGACCAGACGGCCTTCACCCTCGCCGAGCTGTCCGCCCTCTACTTCAGCCGCACGCTCGTCGAGTGCTTCGCGCTCCCGCCCTTCGGCCAGGACCTCCGGGGGGCGTTCGCCAAGCTGGAAGCGGCCCTCGGCCCCCGCCTGCGCCGCTTCCTCGACCGGCTGCCGGACGTCATCCAGGCCAAGGCACCGCCCGCGCGGCGGCGCGACGAATCGCAGCAGCGCGCCGCGATCGGCCGCCTCCTCGACGCGCTGCTCAACCAGCGGCGGCTCGACATGCGCTACCACTCGCGCTCCAGCCGGCGCGAGAAGGAGTACCGCATCGACCCCTACCGCCTCGTCTACGCCGAGGGCGGCCTGTACCTCTTCGCCTACGTGCCGCGATACGGGCAGGTGCGCACGTTCGCCGTCGAACGGATCCGGCGGCTGACGCCGCTCGACGAGACCTTCGAGCCGGTGGAGGACCTGGGCGAGGCGGCCTTCCCGCACTCGCTCGGCATCCACCAGGCCCCCCCCGAGCGGGTCGAGCTGGAGTTCGCCGCCGACCTCGCTCCCTACGTGCAGGAGCGGGTCTGGCATCCGTCGCAGTCGGTGGCGCCGGGGCCGGAAGGGTCGGTCCTCGTCACGATGGACGTCTGCAACGACGGCGCGCTCCGCAGCTGGATCCTGAGCTTCGGGCCGGGCGTGCGCGTGCGCGCGCCCGAGAGCCTGGCCCGACAGGTCGCAGCCGATCTGGATGCCGCCCGGGCCGGCTACGCGGGCTGAAGCGAGGCTCCGCCCCATGGCGCGCCGAACCCTGCTCGCGACCGGCGCGCTCGCGGCCCTGGCGGGAGCCGCTGTCGGCGGCGGCGCGGCGTGGCTGCTGCTGCGGGAGCCCCCGCCTGAGCCGCCGCCGCGGCGCGCCGTGTCGATCCGGGTGCCCGCCGACCGCGACCTGCTCGACGTGGCGGTCTCCGCCGACGCTCGCCGGATCGCATATACCGCGATCCGGGGCGGGCGCGCCCGCCTCTACGTCCGCCGGCTGGACCGGTTCGACGCCCGGGCCGTCCCGGGAACCGATGGCGCCAGTCAGCCCTTCTTCTCGCCCGACGGCGAGACCGTGGGGTTCTTCGCGGAGGGGCTGCTCAAGACGGTGTCCCTGGCGGACGACGCGGCGTCCCCGGCCGTCATCTGTAACCTGGGGGGCGAGCCGGCCGGCGGGTCGTGGGCGCCGGGCGGCTCGATCGTCTTCGGCGGCCCGGGGCGCGCCGGCCTGCAGGAGGTACCGTCCGGCGGCGGCGACCCGGTCGCCCTGACCACCGTCGACGAGGCGGCGGAGGAGACGGCGCACGGCTGGCCGCACGTCATCGACTGGCGCCACGTGCTCTACACCGTGGGTCGACGGGGCCGCGATCCGCGCCTGGCGCTCCTCGACCGCGAGACGGGCGAATCGCGCACCCTGCCGCTCGCCGACGGCGGGGGCCATTTCGTCGCGCCGTCCGCGGTGGTGTTCGCGCGGCGGGGCGAGGTGTTCGCGGCCCCCCTCGATCTCGAGAACGGCGGCCGGCGGGGGCCGCCGTCGCCCCGGCCCGTGTTGCGGGGCGTGGCCGGCCGCCCGGTCGGCGACCGGGGCCTGGGCCGCTCGCGGCTCGCGGCGGCGCGGGACGGGACCCTCGTCTTCGTTCCGGCGGCGGGCGGCGATTCACTCCTGGTGCGGGTCCACCCGGACGGCCGGTTCGAGGCGCTCGACGACGTCGCGGCCCGGCATCAGACCCCGCGCATCGCCCCGGACGGGCAGCGCGTGGCGTTCAGCGCCACGACCGCGGTCCTGCGCCGCGACCTCTGGCTGCTGGACCTCGAACGGGGCACGCGGCGGCAGCTCACCGGCGACGCCGGCGACAATCACTCGCCGCTCTGGACGCGGGACGGCGCGGCGCTGACGTTCGCCTCGTCGCGCACGGGTCTGCAGCGCATCTTCGACCTCCGCATCCGGGGCGCGGAGGTCGCCGGGCCGCTGTTCGGCGGCGACCTGCGGGCGCCCGGCTCCTGGTCCCCGGACGGGCGGCGTCTCGCCTTCCACGAAGTGCACGCCGACCGGGCGCGCGACATCTGGACCTGGCGGCGCGGAGGGGAGCCGGAGCCGTGGCTCGCCACCCCGGCCAACGAGCGCGCGCCGGCGTTCTCGCCGGACGGCCGCTGGCTGGCGTACGTGTCGGACGCCGCGTCCGGCTACGGCGATCAGGTGTACGTGCAGACGGTCGGAGACGACCTCGGGCCGCCGCTCCGGGTGTCCCCGGCCGGCGGCACCGAACCGGTCTGGACGAGGTCCGGCGCCACCCTGTTCTTTCGGCGGGGACGCGGGCTCTACCGGGTCGCCGTCGGCGATGACGGCTCCCGGCGGCCGGCGGCCGGCGCGCCCGAGCACCTCTTCGACGGCGCGTTCCTCGCCGACCCCCTGGGCAATCTGCCGGCGTACGATGTGGGTAGCGGGTCGCGGCTCGTGATGCTCCGGCCGGCCGGGCGGCCAGGAACGATCCACCTCCTCGGCGGCTGGCAGTCGGCCGTCCTCCCTGCGCCCGGCGCCGGCCGGGACCGTGATTGATGTCTCCCTGCCCGCTTGCGCGACACGCCGGACCGTGATCTCGATCTCGTCGCCCGGAAGGGCGGCAAAGGCGAAGTCCGGCCGTGCCCCGCGGGCAGGCGGCGCCCCGTGATGGAACCGGCCCGGCGCGGCTCCGTATGTTCGATCGAGAGGGACGCACTCATGCACTGTCATCGATGTGGTCGTGAGATGGCCGACGCCGCGGCGTTCTGCCAGTCCTGCGGCGCGCGCCGGGAACCCGAGGACCGGCCCGCGCTGCGGCGGTCGCACGTGGACCGGCAGATCGCCGGCCTGTGCGGCGGCATCGCCCGCTATCTCGATGTCGACCCGGTGTTCGTCCGGGTGCTGTGGGTCGTGCTGACCATCGTCCCCGGCACCATCCTGCTCGGCGTGCTGGCCTACGCGGTGGGCTGGCTCATCGTGCCGGAGGCGGCGTTCGGCACCGAACCGATCATCACGAGCGGGGTGGGCGGCCGGAAGCGACTGCAGCGCTCGACGACCGACGTCACGATCGGCGGCGTCTGCGGCGGCATCGCCGAGTACTTCCAGGTGGACGCGACCGCCGTCCGCCTGCTCTGGGTGGTCCTGTCGGTCTTCCCCGGCCTGATCGTCGGCGGCGTGCTCGTCTACGTCCTGGTCTGGCTCATCATGCCGGCCCCACCGGAGCCGGTCGCCCAGGCGCAGGCGCAACCGCAGCCCGAGACGCCGCCACCTCCGCCGCCGCCGGACGCGGCCGGCGCCGCCGCCCCGGAGTAGCGGCGCGCGCCGCAAGACCGGGAGGCGCTCCGCGCGCGGGGCCGCGACGGGCACGGCGCGCCGAGTCCTCGGCCTTTGCGGCGGCGTCGCCGGCAGCGGATATGCTCTGCGGCGACCATGAGTCCAGCCGTAGACGCCATTCCCATCGCCAATCTCTGTTTCGCCCTGCTGCCCGCCGCCGTCGTGCTCGCCGTCCTCCTCCGCTGGTCGGACGGGGCGGGCACCGCCCTCTACGGCCTCGGACGCATGGTGGCGCAGCTCGCGCTCGTCGGCTACACGCTGACGTTCCTCTTCGGGACCGAGCACCCGGCGATCGTGCTCGGGGCACTGGCGATCATGCTCTCGGCGGCCGGGTGGATCTCGCTACGGCCGATCGCGCAGCGCCGCGGGTCGATCTACCCGCACGCCCTGGCCGCGATCGGCACGGGCGGGCTGTCGACCCTGGCCGTGGTCACGCAGGGCGTCCTGGCCGCCGATCCGTGGCACGACCCGACCGTCCTGATCCCGCTCGGCGGGATGGTGTTCGCCGCGTCGATGAACGCGGTCAGCCTGTCGGCGGAGCGGCTCGACGCCGAGCTCGCCCGCGGCGCCGCGTACCTCGAAGCCCGGCCGATCGCCATGCGCTCTGCGCTGATCCCGCAGGTCAACTCGCTGTTCGCCGTCGGCCTCGTCTCGCTCCCCGGGATGATGACCGGCCAGATCCTCTCGGGCGTGTCCCCGCTCATTGCCGTCCGCTACCAGATCATGGTGATGTGCATGATGTTCGGCGCGGCGGGCATGTCGGCGGCGTGCTTCCTGGCCCTGCAGCGCCGGCGCAGCGCCGAGCAGAGCAGGTGACCACGCCAACGGCGCCGAGAGGCGCACCGACGATGCCGTATATTGGTTTGGGCCACCGGCAAGCCTGCTCCGCATCCGGCGAGCCCGCTTGAGGTTGCGATGCGCATCAACCGCCTCGACCTCTCCAACTTCCGCTGTTTCAGGGAGCGGTCGTTTGCCTTCCACCAGCGTTTCACCCTGTTGATCGGTGCCAACGCTACCGGCAAGACCGCCATCCTCGACGCACTGGCCGTCGCCCTTGGGGCTGCCTTGATCCCCGTCCCGCATGCACCGAGCGGCTCTATCCGACACCGGGATGTGCGTCGCACCCATCACCAGATCGGCGAGACCGGGCATTTCACAGATCACTATCCGGTCTGTGTGGAGGCGCGCGGATCGATCGAGGATCGCTCTCATCGAAGTACGTCGGGGCCGCCTGGCAACCCTCAAGGCGGTCTACGATGCGATCGCCAACTGCGTGGAGGGTGCGATTGGTGCCCACTACGACTTCGAGGAAGACGATATCGTTGTCGAGTTCGAGGGCGACCGCTTCCCGTTTCGGTCTCTGAGTGACGGCCAACGAAACATGGCCGCCACGGCCGCCGACATGGCAATGCGTTGCTCGCAGCTCAATCCGCAACTCAAGGACCGCGCGCGCACGGAGACACCGGGCGTCGTTCTGATCGACGAGATCGACCTGCACCTTCACCCTCGATGGCAACGTGGGGTGATTCGCGACTTGAGTAGTTCGTTCCCCAGGCTCCAGTTCGTCGCGACCAGTCATTCTCCGTTCATCGTCCAGTCGGTGAGCGACGGCGGCGTGATCAACCTCGACAGCGGGGACCCGGCGGCAGGCGGACGCTCCCAGCGAGCGCGATCGGTGCCATCCGACGCGGGAGGACGGACGAAGGGTCACGGCACGACGCTCGCCCCGGAGGTGTTGACCGGCCCCACATGGCGGTCGCTCTCGAGGCCGGCCGCGGTGAACGCGGCCTGCATCGCGCCGGCCACGGCATCGGCCGCGGCGTCCGAGCCCGTGAACGCCAGCACACTGGGTCCGGAGCCGGAGATCGAGCAGCCGAGGGCGCCGGCGTCGAGCGCGGCGCGCTTCACCTCGGCGAAGGCGGGCACGAGCGGAGCCCGGATGGGCTCCACCAACGCATCCTGGATGCTCCGGCCGAGGAGGGCGAGGTCGCCGCGGTGGAGCGCGGTGACGAGCGCGGCGACGTTCCCGAGGTTGGCGACGGCCTGACCGATGGGGAAGCGGCGCTCGGCCACCAGGCGGCGCGCCTCGGCGGTCAGGACCTGGGCGTGGGGGTGGACGAGGACGACGCGGAGCGCGGCCGGCACCGGCAGCCGGATCAGGTCGAGCGGATCGGACGCGCGGATCAGGACGATGCCGCCCAGCACGCTCGGGGCGACGTTGTCGGCGTGCGCGGTGCCCGACGCCGCCGCCTCGCCCCGCAGCGCGCACGCCACGAGGTCGTCGCTCGTGAGCGCCCCTCCGAAGAGCGCGTTCACGGCGACGGCGCCCCCCACGCTGCTCGCGGCCGAGCTGCCGAGGCCGCTCCCGAGCGGCATCTGCTTGTGCAGCCACAGCCGGACGCCGCGGGCGGGGCCCGGCAGCCGCTCGAGGGCCGCGGCGGCGGCGATGCCGACCACGTTCTCGCGCGGATTGGTGTTGAGCGAGTCGGCGCCCGTCACCTCCACGATCTCGACCCCGGGCCGGTCCCGGACCTCCGCCTCGACCAGGTCGCCGGGGCGTTCGAGGGCGAGGCCCAGCACGTCGAAGCCGGGTCCGAGGTTCGAGGCGGTGGCGGGGGCGAAGACGCGCACGCGGTCAGGCACGCCGCCGATTATCGCCCACGGGCCCGTCGCCGGCCCGCGGAGCCGGTTCCCCCGCGGCGGCTTCCGCCGGTGCCGAGGCTCCGGCACGGCGACCGGTCCAAGCGCCCCGCGGGGCGCGCGATGCCGCCCGACCCGCGCCAGGAGTCCGCGCCGCGGAACGGCGCGGACTCCTGTAGGCTTGGCTGGGCGCCAGACGGAGCCGTCAGGCGACGAATGGCGGGCTAGACTCTGAGCAGGAGCGAAGTCCAGTCGGAACCGGGAGGAAGACGCCATGCACGCACGCCACGCCGTCACCGGAGTGCTCGCCGCCGCTGCCGTCGCCGGCTCGCTGGCCTGCGGGCGAGCTTCGGCGCTCGATCCGGACCTGCCCGAGATCGTGGCGCGCTCCATCGCCTATCACGGCGGCGCCCTCTACCAGGGCTCGCGGATGTCGATGACGATCACGTCGCTCTCCGGCAGCTTCGGCATCGAGGCCATGCGCGACGGCGGTGCGTTCGAGTTCATCGTCACCAATCCGGCCCGCGGCGACCGGCCGGAGCGCCGCGTCCGCCTGACGAACGAGGGCGTGACCGAGTGGATCGGCGGCGAGGAATCCGAGCTCGACGCGGAGGGCGAGCGCCGTGCCACCGCCTTCGTCAACGCCCGCGTCTTCTTCCCGCTGCTGCCCTACACGCTGAACGGGGGCGACATCCACTTCGAGGACCAGGGCCTCGACCGCTGGGCAGGACG
The DNA here is from genome assembly GCA_965215155.1 of Vicinamibacterales bacterium. GTDB lineage: Bacteria > Acidobacteriota > Vicinamibacteria > Vicinamibacterales > UBA8438 > JAGWAJ01. The sequence goes on from CBDCCY010000004.1 coordinate 123,030, forward strand.
CGACCTGCACCGCGTGAAGGTCTCGTTCACCCCCGGCACCAGCAACGACGCCGACGACGCCTACACCTTCTGGTTCGACCCGGAGACCGGCCGTGTCGAGCAGTTCGGCTACGACTTCGACAACGGCCTCCGCTTCCGCCGCGCCACGTCGTTCGAACGCGTCGGGGGCGTGCTCTTCTCCGACCAGGACAACTACGCCGTCGACGGCGGCAAGATCCCGGTCGACACGCTGACCCCCGACTACGTGGTGAGCAACATGCGCCTGCTGTCGCAAGTGCGCATCAGCGACGTGACGGTCGAACCGCTGTAGGGCGCCGGTCTCCTTCGCCGGCGCGGGAGGGGACGCCACGATTCGCGTGCGTGTTCCACGTCAGCCGATCGCCCCGCGGGCAGCAGCATCATCCCTCGCCCGCGGGGGCCGCAGGTAGCGCATCAGGCTCGGGATGCCCGGCCGCCACCGGTCCCCGGCGCCGGGCGGCTTCCAGACGTAGCCCACCGTCGCCAGCTTGTTCCGGCAGCGCACGATCTCCGGGACCCCGTCGACGCCCAGGGCCGCGGCCATGACCGCGTTCAGCTCGTCCTGGACCAGCGTCCCCCGGGCGGCGAACGCGTCGGCCACGGCGCCTGCGACCGGCAACAGATCGTGGCGCTCCAACTCGTCGCGCCGGTGCTCGTAGTACGTGCTCCTCTCGACGTCGAACGCCCGGCCGGCATGCGCGACCAGCCCCTCGTCGAGCACGGTCGCGGCCCGCTGCGCGGCCGCGTCCCACAGAGCGGCCCCCCAGAGTTGGAGGAAGTACGGATAGTGCTGGCTCTCGCGGAGCACGTGCCGCAGGGCGGCGTCCTCGAAGGTCACGGCGGGATCCTGCTCCGAGAACGGCCGCACCAGGGCCGCCGCGGCGGCGGTCTCGTCGAGCAGATCGACGCCGATCTGCTTGGCGCGGTTCCAGAATGTCGCGGACATCCGGTCGAGGTGCAGGGGTAGCCCGGGCGTGCCCGCCAGCACCAGCAGGAAGGGCGCGGCCGCGGCCGCGGCCTGGCCGGCGTTGAGCAGCGCCCGTCCCACCGCCACGTCCAGCGTGTGGGCCTCGTCGACGAGGATGACCAGCGGCCGCTGGGCGCAACGCAGGGCCAGCAGGTCGGCCAGCGTCCCGGGGTTGCCGCCCAGCTCCCAGCCGAGCTTTCCGACCCCGATCGAGACCGACAGCGTGTCCGGGAGCAGCGACCGGAAGCGGTTCGGCGGCACGAGGGCCGTGGCGAGCGCATCCAGGGTCGGCAGATCGTTCGGGGTGCGCCAGACGACGTCGACCTGCCCGCGCGCCTCGATCTCGCGCTCGAGCCAGCGCAGCAACACGGTCTTGCCGTTGCCCCGCGGGCCCGACACCACGGCGTCCCGCGGCGCCCCGCGCCCCGCCTGCACGTAGGAGAGCAGCCGCAGCAGCTCGTCCTGCTCCGCGCCCCGGCCGGCCAGGAAGGGGGGGAGCACGCCGCGGCCGGGGGCGAAGGGATTGACGGGCCCGGGCGCGCGCATGGACCAAACGTAGCAGACGCGTGCACGCCGGCGGCGCCGAGCCCGCTCAGGGGCCGCTCACTCGGGCCGCCCGGGTTCGGGCTCCGACGCGGCCACCGCCTCGCGCAACCGCGCGAGATCCGGTGCGCAGCGCACGACCTGCTCCCCGGCGGGCGCGGCCCGGATCAGACCCTCCATGCACGAGACGTCCTCCGCGTACTCCGCCAGGCGGCGCCGGTACGTAGCGCGGGTCTTGGTGCACACGAGGGTGAACGGCCGGCCGCGGCGTTCGGTTACGTGGTCGATGTCGAGCCCGCGGCGATCGATGACCTGGTGCAGATGGGCGCGCAGATCCTTGCGCAAGGGGAAGCGCGCGATCCGCGCGACCGGGTCCTTGCAGAAATCCCGCAGTCTCGTGCAGTGCTCGCACCGGCAGCCGACGTTGGCCCCGATGGTCCAGTGCCGCGGCTCCTCGGGGGGGCTCCCGCTGCGGGTCACGAGGAAATCCGCGGCGTGGCGCCACAGCAGAACGAATGCGTCGCTGCCGGCCGCGCCCTCCTCCGCGTGCAGCCTGCCCAACGACGCCGGAAGCGTCCGGTCCGGCGCGACCACCCGCGGCTGGGCGACGACGGCGCCGGCCGCGGCGGCGGCCTCGTCCGCCAGGCCCCGGCGCCAGGCGAGCGCGAAGAGGTCGTGAATGGCCTCGTCGCCGAACCGCGCCGGCCGCTTCCCGGCGCCGAGTCCGGCCCCCTGGCCCTCGGGGACGTCGTAGACGGCTTCGTCGCTCAGCGCTGCCCGTCGCTGGACGCTCGGCCCGAGGGTGTGGCGCTCCCGCACCGGCGGGAGCGCGGCGGGCACGGTCTGCAGGACCGCGCGAACGACCTCCCGCAGCGCGTCGTCCCAGCCGGAGTCCGTGGAGTCGTCGCGCGTCTCGTCGAGGCACCGGAGGAGGGCGAGCGTGTCCGTCGGCCGCCGCCGGAGATGGGCGGCGGTCAGGTCGAGCAGGAAGGACCGGGCGGCGGACGGCCCGATCATGTCGACGACGACCGCCAGAGCCTCGTTCTCGACGCCGTCGTAGCGCGCCAGGACGACTTCCCGCAGAAAGCGCGCGGCCCGTTCCTCGTCCCCGATCGCGCACAGCAGGCGCAGCATCCGGACACGGCCCTCTGCTTCCTCCGCGTGGCGGTCGGTGGGCCAGACGTCGATCAACCGGCTCACGAGCGCCCGGATCCGCTCGTCGGCCACCCCGCCGTGCCGCTCGAGCTCCTCCGCCACCCAGGCGACGGCCCCGTCGATGCCGGCGCGCGCCACGATGGCCAGCGCCTTCGACCGCGGCCACAGCACGAGGGCCGCGCGACGATAGGTGCGCTCGATGCTCACGCCCTCGTTGCCGGACGCTTCGTGCACCCGCTGCTCGTCCGGCTCGGCATCGTCGAGCGCGCCGCGCGGCAGGAGCTCCCCGGGCTGCAGCTCGACCTCGCCGAACGCCGGCCGCCGGCCGTCAGACTGCACCCAGCCGTCCAGCCACTCCCGGCGCTCGTCCACGTCGCCCATCTCCCAGTCGCCGTCGTCATCGTCCGTATCGTCCCAGCCCCAGCCGCCGACGGAGCCGGCATACTCCGCGACGCCGTATTCCTCGATGCGGACGACGGCCGCGGACAGATCGCACGCGGCGCGCTCCGCGGCCCGCGCCAGCACCGCCGCCACGGCGGCGTCGGCGTTCTTCAAGGCGTCGAAGGAGAGCCCCGCCTCGCTGTAGTCGTGATCGAGCAGCCAGATCAGCTTGTCGGTCGCGTCGCGGGCGCGGCCCCACTCGGCCAGCCGGCCCGCGAGCCGGTCGACGACCGCGGTGTGGCCCGGGGCCGCCCGGGGCGTGTCCGTGTCGCCGGCGCGCAGGCACAGATTGAAGACGAGCGACAGGCGATGCCCCTCGGTCACCGGCCGGACCTCGTGCGAGCAGTCGGCATAGAAGGCCGCGAAAGCCAGCTCCGACGGCTCGGCGGCGGTCATGTCGATGGTGCTCTCGCGGTCGCGGTGGCGGACGACCAGCTGGCCGCCGGCGCCCGCGGCCGGCAGCGAGATCGACAGGGTGGCGACCATGCCGTCCGCCTTCTCCGTGTCGCGGTGGGGTGAGAAGAAGCCGCCCGGCTCGTAGATCAGCAGCTTGTGGAGCTGTGCGTCGAGCCGGTCGGGGGCGCAGCCGAGGCCGGTCGCCGCAGCGCCCAGGATCCGCGAGAACGTCTCCGGCCACGCGGCGCCGGTCAGCTGCACGCGGGCGGGCTCGATCTGCCAGCAGTCGCGAACCGAGCGGTCGACGAGCGTTTCCGGCCCCTTGCCGTACGGCGCGCGCTCGGCCGCCGCGACGAGGGCCCGGATCTGGGCCTCGGGAATCGGGAACGACAGGGCACCCGCGCCCTGCACTTCCAGCCGCGGCATGGGCGCAAGAAGCCGGCCATGCGTGCAGAAGTCGCCCGGCCGGTCGACGGACTGCAGCAGCTTCTCGATCTCGTCCTCGAGACGGCCCTGCTTCAAGTTGCTGCTCCTCGTCCTGACGGCGTCACGCCGCGGGTCGCGACCGCCTCATGGGTGACCGTGCGTGACCGGTGCCCGACCATACCTCAGCCTGGTGCCGACCGCACCTGCCTGCCCCGCAGGGTCAGCCGGTACTTCTGATTCCTGGCGTTGGGCGCCTCGGGGCGGGTCATCTCCACGTACCCGTGCTGCAACGCGGGGAACAGGTAACGCTCCCGTAGCGACTTGCGGTCGCTGAGGCCGAGCGCATGCAGGATCTCCCGGCGAGACATCTCCCCAGTCAGGACGGACAACAGGCGGCCGACTTGGGGGGTCACATGGGGGGTTTCTTGGGGGGGCGCAAAGGCTGCGAGAATCGCCTCCAGCATGAAGGCAACGAAGGGCGCGCTCTCTCCGCGGGTGGAGCTCTCCCGGATGGCACTGTAGTAGGCGCTCTGGCTGGAATGAACCACGCTCTCGACCGGGACGTTGACGAACAGCGGCTTCCAGCGGCTCAGGGCGAGGGTCTGCCAGAGCCGGCCCAGGCGGCCGTTGCCGTCCTCGAAGGGGTGAATGAACTCGAACTCGTAGTGGAAGACCGAGCTGGCTATCAGTGGATGCTCCCGCGTGCTACCGAGCCATGCCAGCAGATCGGCCATGAGCAGCGGCACGCGCGCGGCGGGCGGACCGACGTGGTGGATCCGTCCCTGACCCGTCACCGCCACGTCGCCGCGGCGATAGCGGCCCGGCGCGTCCAGCAGACCGGCCATCAGGATCTCGTGGGCGTTCAGCAGATCGGCCTCGCTGGCCGGGTCCCACTGTTCGTACGCATCGTAGGCCTTGATGGCGTTGCGGACCTCCTGAATGTCCCGCAACGGGCCGATGACAGGCCTGCCGTCGAGTATCGTGGAGACCTGCTCCTCGCTGAGGATGTTGCCCTCGATGGCCAGCGATCCCCGGATCGTGCGGATGCGGTTGAGGCGCCGCAGACGCAGGTCCCGGGAGACGCCGGCCGCCTCGGCCCGGCCGATCGCCTCGCCGATCTCCTCGATGCGGGAGAGCATGTCGGGCGTGATCGAGTACGGCGGACGCGTCGTCATCCCCAGCCCTGCCGCTGTGCCGACTGCCGTCACGTCCCCGGCTGCTCGAAGCTCTCCTGGGTCTTCGCCGCCAGGACGGCAACCTCGGCGTTCAGGTCTCAGATCCCCGGCACGATTCGGCCCTTCGGTTTCGACCGTCGGCTGGCGGTCGAGTGACCGGGCCGAAGGGCTCCGGGCGTCAGCCGGACCGCCGGCGAAGGAGCGCTTCCAGCTCAGCCGCGCGTGCCTCGGCAGCGGCGGCGCGGCTCTCGGCGGCGGCCGCGCGGGTCTCGGCGGCTTGGCGGGCGGCCGCCTCCTCGTCGTGGCTGCGGAGCTCCTCTCCGGTCGCCGGGTTCCGGAAGCGCATCTCCCGTCCCGGCGCGGCCCGCAGCTCCAGGCCGAGCGTGTCGCTACGCAGCGCCAGCGTTCCGTCCGGCGTCGTCGCCACCGGCTGACGCACGTAGCCCGACCGGGTCAGGCGCTCCCCTTGCAGGCGCTCGGGCCCATGCTCTCCGTCCGGGTCGTACTGCCAGTACTCGCGCACGCCGAGCCGGGCATAGACCGACCGCTTCCGGCCGAGGTCGTCCCGCCATGTGCTCGGCGACGCCACCTCGAGCACGAAGGCCGGCGCGCGACGTTCCTCCCAGAGTTTGTAGTTGGGCCGCCCGCGGTCCTCCACGCCGAACACCACGAAGACGTCCGGGGCGATCGACACCCGCGGATTCCCTTCCTCGTAGTAGATCAGCAGGTCTCCAGAGACGTAGACGTCCGGGCGGTCCCTGAAGTGGCGGGTCAGGGCGCCGATCCCGTACATGATGGCATCGCGCTGGGCGTCGTTCTCCGCCATCGGCTTGCCGTCCGAGCTCGGGTAGTGGATCGGCACGGCGGCAGGCTGTGGTCGGAGCATCGCGGGGACCTTCCGGACGGCGCGGCGGCGCGCCCGTCTACGCCAACCTACCACACGCGGCGACGCCGCTTCGACGCCGGAGCGCCGGCGCCTGGGGGAAGGCGAGGCATACGTCGTGCCGGCCCTGGGGGAACAGCCGCCCGCGGCTCTCGGCGGCTCCCAGGCGGTCGCAAGCCGTTGGCGCGGAGGCGGCAGCCGCGTCTCGCCCGCGAGCTTGGCGAGGCGACCCTTGGGCCGGAGCCGCCTGCGCCGAAAGGCGGTCTATCGTCGTCCGGTCAGTCGGCCCCGTCAACCGAGGGCCCCGATCTCCCGGAGCACGCCTGAGGTAAGCTCACGCGGTGCGGCCGCGGTCCCGGATGCTCGGCCGACCGAGGCCACGCGCACGAGCCGAGCCGAACGCGAGACTGCCGATGCCGAGACAAGCCGCCGCCCTCTTCTGCGCCCTGATCGTCGTCCTCGCGCTGGCCGCGCCGGCCGCCCTGGCCCAGCCGGGCGACCGGACCATGCCGCTGCGCACGCCGGACGGGCAGCCGGACGTGTCCGGCATCTTCACCTTCCGCACGCTGACGCCGCTGGAGCGTCCCGAGCAGTTCGACGTGGTGGAGCGGCTCGGGCCCGAGGAGGCCGCGGCGTTCGAGGCGGCGGAGCGGACGCGCCGCAACCGCGACCTCTTCGACCCGGAGAAGGGCGCGCTCTTCTACCGGCCGCGCTCCGAGGGCGGGGTGCTGTCGTACAACGAGTTCTGGTACGAGCGGGGCGTCGAGCTGACCTCCGACAAGCGGACCTCGCTCATCGTCGATCCGCCCGACGGACGTCGGCCGCCCCGCACGCCGGAGGCGATCGAGCGCCGCCGGGAGGCGGCTGCCTACCGGCGGGCGCACATGTACGACTCCTACGAGAACCGCAGCATGTTCGACCGCTGCATCATGGGGTTCAACGCGGGCCCGCCCATGACGTCCGGCACCTACAACAACAACGTGATGATCTTCCAGGCGCCGGGCTACGTGGCGATCCTGAACGAGATGGTGCACAACGCCCGCATCATCCCGATCGACGACGACACCGCGAAGCCGCCCTTCGCGCAGCGGAGCGGCGTGTCGCGCGCCCACTGGGAGGGCGAGACCCTCGTCATCGAAACGACGCAGTTCGCCGGCGGGAGCAGCAGCCTGACCTCGACCAACATGCACCTCGTCGAGCGCCTGACGCGGATCGACCCCGACACCGTGGCCTACGAGTACACGGTGACCGACCCGACCGTCTACACCGCGCCCTACACGGTGATGATGCCGTTCCGCCGCACCGACGGGCCGCTCTTCGAGTACGCCTGCCACGAAGGCAACTACGGCCTCCACGGCATCCTCGCGGGGGCGCGCCGCATGGAGCGCCTGGGCCGCGAGTTGCGCCCGTAGCCGGCCGAGCCGGGAGGAGAGCGTGAAGAACCCGCCCGACGGCTGGCCGACGATCGCGCCCGCGGTGTTCTACGACGACGCCGCGGCCGCGATCGACTGGCTGACGCGTACCTTCGGTTTCGCGGTGCAACTGCGGCTCGAGAACGACCAGGGGCAGATCGTCCACTCGCAACTCGTCCTGAACGGCGGCCTCATCATGGTCGGGCAGGCCGGGCTGTCGCCGGACCGGACGTACTTGCGGTCTCCGCGGACGGTCGGTGGCGCGAACACGCAGGCGCTGGCCATCTTCGTCGACGACGCCGACGCCCACTGCGAGCGGGCACGGGCGGCCGGCGCGGTCATCACCGCCGAGCCGGCCACCCAGGACTACGGCGAAGGCTACTGGGCGGACAGAACCTACCAGGCCCGCGACCTCGAGGGGCACCACTGGTGGTTCATGCAGCGCCTGCGGGGATAGCGCCTGAGGTAGCGCCCCGGCCCTCCAGTCGTCGCCCGACGGCTCCGCGGGGTGCCCAACCAACCCTCCGGGAGTCCGCGCCGCCGCACGGCGCAGACTCCTACCGGCTCGCAGCCGCGTCGGCGAAGCGCTCGTTGCGCAGGGCGTGCTCCATGGCGTAGTTCCCCTCGTGGCACGCGAACTCGTAGATTATGCCGGTGCCGGGCGCGGGCCGCATGAAGACGCGCGCCGTCCAGGGCCGGGTCCAGGTGGCGGGATCGTCCAGGGTGTACTCGTACTGCAGCAGCTCGGGACCGACCCGGCTGAAACGCTCCGTGATGTGCACACCGGCGGTGGAGCCCCCGACGCCGCGCGACAGGTTCGTGGTCTCGACGACCAGCGTGTCCCCCTCCCAACGGGCGCGCGAGCTCCCCATGGCGCTCGGGGGCCCGACCCGTGCCGGCGCCGCGTCGCCGATCGGGATGAGCCGCGTGTCGTGGTACATCTCGATCTGGATGCCGACGGTGTCCGGCGTCTGGAAGATCTGGTAGGTGCTGTTGTAGCCGCGCCCGCTCAGCAGGGCGCCGCCGCCCCGGCAGCGGATCGCGGGGTCGATGCGCGCGATCTCGTCCGCGAGGCTGGGATTGTCCGGCAAGGGCGAGTTCCGCACGGCCCGCTGCCGCTGGAGACGCTCCTCGGCCTCCGGAGTCCGCGGCGGGCGGCGTCCGTTCGGCGGATCGATGATCAGGGACGTGCGGTTCTCGAACCAGCGGCCGCTCATCCAGAACTGGTTGTAGCTGCCGGTCGACCGGCGCCGCGGCGCGGGCGCCGCGCCCTCGGCTCCTTCGGCTGGCGTCTGCAGGGCCTCCAGCGCGCGGCGGAACGGCGTCTCCCCGAACACCGCGTCGCCGCCGACGGCGGAGTACTCGAACGCGTGCGCCGCGAGCGCCGCCACCTCCTCGTCGGTCAGCGTCTCGCGGTCGCCGAGCGCCTCGGGACGCTCGAGCGGCGTCGCCGAGTCGCTCGCCCAGACGCCCTGCAGGTCGGGCCGCCCGTCCGCCGTCCGCGGGACCGTCCAACCCTCCGGCGCCTGCGCCGCGACGAGTGCGGGGGCCGCCAGGAAAGCCGACATGGCCGGAATCCCCATCATGGTTGCCACGATCCGTCGTCTGCTCATTCGTGCCTCCCGTCCGTTGACCGACGAATAGGACCATAGGTGCTCCGCCCGCCAAGAGGCAAGGCGATGGGGCGAGCGCAGTTGGGAGCGACTACTCCCGGACACGCTGCTCGAGTGTCACCAGCCACTCGCCGAAGTGCGGACACGCCTCGCGCACGGCCTTCAGACCGATCTCCTTCATGGCGAGAAGGCCCATCAGCGGCTTCCGATAGGACGGGTACAGGCTCCGGACCCGCTTGGACGGGGCGGTCTCCGGCGAGTCGTTGATGTCTTCGGGCGACTCGAACTCGTCGCGGATAGCCCACAGTTCAGCTGCCAGGTCGGGCCTCCCCAGGCACGCCGCGAATCGGTCGGGGTCACTGAAGAGAAGCCCCTCGAACTCGTGCATCACGACATGGGGAACGAAACGCGACTGGTCGCCTGTTGCTGCCGTTATGTCGTCCAGAATGGCCCGTTCCACCGTCGTGGCCCGGTCTCTCGAACTCAACGGCGCCCTGCGGCCGGCCTTCTCCCGGCCGGGCCAGGTGTGCGGCAGCCGGTAGTAGTCGACCATCGTAGTGGCGAACACGGCCTGGTCGCTCCGAAGGTGAGTCAGAATGTCCCTTCGCACGGCATCCCAGGGCTTGATTCCCCCGCGGTGGCGCCTTTGGCGAGCGTTCCCGACCAGACGGGCGCTGACGCTCGTGTACCCGACCCGGTAGAGATGCGGCGCCAGCACGTTGTTGACGAAGCCCTCCTCCGTCTGACCCTCGACGTGGACCAGTATCCGCGGCATCGGCTACCGCCGCCCTTCCGGCGCGGGGCGGCCGCCAAGCTCGTTCTTCTCCCAGAGTTGACCCAGGCTGTAGTTCTCCAACCACGGCTCCAGCCGAGAGGATTCCAGGCGGCTGAACTGCGTGGCCCCGTTGACGCGGTCAGCCACCAGCACTTCCTCCGGCTCGAGGTGGTCCAGCAGGAGGGACGACTGGGTGGAGACGATCACCTGGGAATCGGTCGACGCTTGCTTCATGAGCTCCGCCAGCAGAGTAACGGCGGAAGGGTGCATGCCCAGCTCGGGTTCGTCGACCACAATGACCGACGGCCTGTACTCCGTCGGCTGGAGGAACAGAGTCGCCAGCGCCATGAAGCGCAGCGTGCCGTCCGACAGTTGTGATGCATCGAAATAGGCGTCCGTTCCCTCATGCTTCCACTCGAGCCTGATCTTGTCGGGGTTCAAACGCTGGGGCTCGAGCGTGAAGTCCCTGAAGAACGGTGCCACCTGCCGAACCGACCCTACGATGAACCGATACGAATCCTCGTGCTTCTCGCGCAGCAGATGGAGGAAGGGCGCCAGGTTGGCACCGTCAGGGCGGAGATGGCGGTTGTCGTTCACGTTGGCCGTCTTCTTCAGCGGAGATCCGGCGCTGGTGTCGTGGAAGTGATAGAGTCGCCAACTGCTGAGGTGTCTCTGGACGTAACGGGCGATTCCCTTGACGTCCGGCCTGCGGATCGCGGCCTCTCGCCCCGCAGTTCCCAGTGCTGAGCCGTAGGGCCTCGGGTATCGCTTGTCCCAGAAGTAGCTGTTCTCGGACACCACGATCAACTCATCGGTACCGTTCGGCTCGAGATCGACCTCGTACTGGTTTACCCCTTCCTGGAACGAGATCCGGACGTGAAGCCTCGCGGTGGCCTCGGATCCGAAGTGCAGCACCTTGTCGGCGCCGCCTGCCTTGACGACGTACTCCTGCAGGCGGCCTTCCCGGAGGGCATTCAGGAAGGAGAATACGCCGACGAAGTTCGTCTTGCCGGACCCGTTCGGACCGATGAGCACCGTCAGCGGCCTGATCTCAAGCTCTTCGATGGACTCGATGCTCTTGAAACCATGCACGGTGATGTAGTCCAGCTTGCTCATCGCTGCCTTCGTCGATCGGACGCCCGGGGCGCCCGCTGCTCGCGATCTCCATTATCGGGCGACAAGACGCGGCTCGGAAGCCCTCGCGCCGGCCGAGCTGCATCCCCGGGGCGCGTCAGTTCCGGCGCCGGAGCGCGACGCAGCCCTCTCCAGGTGCTGTAGCACATCGCGATCATCACCAATGCAAAAGGGAAGCCGGTGGCGAGGGAAGCGGCCTGCAGGGCCACCAGCCCGCCGCCCAGGAGCAGCGTGATGGCGACGATCCCCTCGGTGGCGCACCAGAAGACGCGCTGCGCGACTGGCGCGTCGAGCTTGCCGCCGGCGGTGACCGTGTCGATCACCAGCGAGCCGGAATCGGACGACGTGACGAAGAACACGACCACCAGGAGGATGCCGACGAACGACGTGACCCCGGACAGGGGCAGCACCTCCAGCATCCGGAACAGGGCCAGCTCCGGCTGCTGCGCCTCGACGGCCTCGAACACGGCGGTGTGACCCCCGTCGAGGTACTGGGACAGGGCGGTCGCCCCGAAGACGTTCATCCAGAGGGCCGAGAGCAGCACGGGAACGACCAGCATGCAGCCGACGAGCTGGCGCACGGTGCGCCCGCGCGAGACCCGGGCGATGAACATGCCGACGAAGGGCGCCCACGAGAGCCACCAGGCCCAGAAGAAGGCCGTCCACCCGTGCAGGAAGTCGAAGTCCTCGCGCCCCACCCAGTTGCTGAGCGGTGCGATTGCCGCCGCGTAGTGTCCGATGCTCGCCACGAACCCGGCGAGCAGATCGAGGGTCGGCCCGAACGCGAGCACGAACGCGAGCAGCAGCAGGGCGAGGACCAGGTTGAGCTGGCTGAGCCGCTTGACGCCCCGGTCCATGCCGGCGACCACCGACACCAGCGCGATGCAGGTGATGCCGGCGATGATCAGCACCCGGGTCGTGTCGGTGGCCGGCACCCCGAACAGATGCGCCAGCCCCGCCGCCGTCTGTCCGGCGCCCAGGCCCAGGGAGGTCGCCAGGCCGAAGAGCGTGGCGAAGACGGCGAGGACGTCTATGACGTCGCCGAGGCGACCCCACACCGCGTCTCCCAGCAGCGGGTAGAACGCCGATCGCAGGGTCAGCGGCAGGCGGAGGTTGTACGCGGCGAAGGCGAGCGCGAGCGCGACCACCGCGAACATGGCCCACGGATGCACGCCCCAGTGGAAGATGGACGAGGCGAGGGCCAGCCGCTGCGCGGCGTCCACGGAGGCACCGTCGAGCCCCAGCGGCGGAGCCCGAAAGTGGTCGACCGGCTCCGCCACCCCGAAGAACATCAGGCCGATGCCGATGCCGGCCGCGAACAGCATGGCGAACCACGACCAGACGGAGTAGTCCGGCCGGGCGTCCGGGCCGCCCAGGCGCACGCGGCCGAGCGGCGACGCCAGGAGCAGCAGGCAGAAGAGGACGAACAGGTTCCCGGCCGCCAGGAAGGCCCAGTCGAGCGTCGAGGTCAGCCAGTCGTACAGGGCGTCGAAAGCCCCCGCCGCAGCGTCCCGGAACGCGAGCACGCCGCCGACGAACGCAAGGATGGTGAGGCTGGAGACTATGAAGACGGGGTGAACGTCGAGCCCCAGGAACCGGATGTTGTCCCGGCCGATCTCGTAGTCGGTCGGCGCGGCGGCATTCATGCGGGGCCGACCTCCGGAGGCGGCGGGCCGGCGCCGGGGCGGGCTCCTCAATCGAAGATGCCGAGCTGCAGCTTCGCCGCGTCGGACATCCGGTCCTTGTCCCACGGCGGCTCCCAGACGAGGTCGACGCGGGCGTCGCTCACGCCCTCGATCGCCTTGACCTTCCCCTGCACCTCGGCCGGCAGCGTGATGGCGGCCGGGCAGCCGGGGGCGGTCAGCGTCATCTGGATCACGGCCAGGCCCCTGGCGTCGACCGCGACGTCGTAGATGAGTCCAAGCTCGTAGATGTTGACCGGGATCTCGGGATCGAAGACGGTCGATAGCTGCTCCACGATCAGCGGCTTGAGCTCCAGCGTCCTGACGGGGTCGGCCTCGATGGGCGGCGCCGCCGGCGGCGCCGGCGTGCCGGGAGCCGACGCTTGCCCGGCGGGCGCCGGTCCGGCCGCCCCACCGGGATCGGGGCCGGTGAGCGCGCTCGTATCGAAGATCGACGAGGAGGACCCGTCGGGAGCGGGAGGCGGCATGGGGGAAGCCGGCGGCGGTGCGGGGGCGTACCCGGGCGACGACCCGGCCGGCGGCGGCGCGGAGCCGTCGGGCGGCGGGACGACCGGCTCACCCAGTCCCCGCGGCGGCACCGGCGGTCGAAGGGTCGGGGGCGGCGCGGAGGAAGCCTGCGGCGGCGGCTGCCGTGCCGCTGGCGGTGGTGGCGCCGCTCCCGTCACGTGCGGCGGGATGACGAGATCATCCGCCTCCGGCGGCGCCCCGGCCGGGCTGGTTCCTGCCCCTCCCCTGGCCGGGCTCGCTCCAGCCCCTTCTCCGGCCGGCGCACGACGTTCATCGGGGCGCTCGCCGGCGCCGAACGGCGGCGGCACGTCGTCGAGATTCAGGATTCCCATTCGGCCTACTCCGTCGATACGACCTCGTGGCGGTCGTCGACCGCCGCCCGCAAGGTGTGCCAGGCGAGGCTGGCGCACTTGACGCGGGTCGGGTAGTCGCGGACCCCGGCGAAGACGGCCAGCTTGCCGAGCGACGTCGCGTCGAGCACGGCCGCATCGTCGGTCACCAGCGCGAGGAACTCCTCGAAGAGCCGGCGCGCCTCGCCGAGCGTCCGGCCCTTGACGGCGTCGGTCATGAGCGACGCCGACGCCTTGGAGATGGCGCAGCCGGAGCCGAGGAAGCTGACGTCCGAGATCGTCTCGCCGTCCAGGTTGACGTAGACGGCCAGCCGATCGCCGCACAGCGGGTTGTGCCCGTCGGCGTGCCGGTCGGCGCCGTCGAGCTGCCCGAAGTTGTGGGGATGCCGGTTGTGGTCGAGGATGACCTCCTGGTAGAGGTCCCTGAGATCGCTCATGCCGGGAACATCTCCCGCACGCGCTCGAGCGCGCGCACCAGCGCATCGATCTCCTCGCGCGTGTTGTACATCGCCACCGAAGCGCGGGCCGTGGCGGGAACGCCGAAGCGGTCCATGATCGGCTGCGTGCAGTGGTGGCCGGTGCGGACGGCGACGCCCTCGGTGTCGACGATGGTGCCGACGTCGTGGGGGTGCGCGCCCTTCATGACGAAGGCGAGGATGCTCGCCTTCCGCTCCGCCGTCCCGATGAGCCGCAGCCCCTTCACGTCCGAGAGCGCGGCGGTGCCGTAGGCCAGGAGATCCGCCTCGTGGGGCGCGATCGCCGCGAAGCCGACCCCCTCGAGGTAATCGATGGCCGCGCCGAGGCCGACCACGCCCGCGATGTGGGGCGTGCCCGCCTCGAACTTGTGGGGCAGCTCGGCGTAGGTGGTCTTCTCGAACGTGACGGAGCGGATCATGTCGCCGCCGCCCTGGTACGGCGGCATCCGTTCCAGCCACTCCTCGCGGCCGTAGAGCACGCCGATGCCGGTCGGCCCGTAGAGCTTGTGCCCGGTGAAGACGTAGAAGTCGCAGTCGAGCGCCTGCACGTCGACCGGCATGTGGTAGACCGCCTGCGACCCGTCGATCAGCACCGGCACGTCGCGGCGCTTGGCCATGCGGACGATCTCGCGCACCGGATTGATGGTGCCGAGCGAGTTCGACAGGTGCACCACCGAGACGAGCTTCGTGCGCGGCCCGATCAGCCGCTCGAGCTCGTCGAGCTGCAGCGTGCCGCGGTCGTCGATCGGCGCCACGCGAAGCTGCGCCCCCACCTGCTCGCACAGGAGCTGCCAGGGCACGATGTTGGAGTGGTGCTCCATGTGGGTGATGACGATCTCGTCCCCCGGCCCCACCTGCCGCCGGCCGAAGCTGTGCGCCACGAGGTTGATGCTCTCGGTGGAGTTGCGCGTGAAGACGATCTCGCGCGACGCGCGGGCGTTCACGAACCGCTGCACCTTGACCCGCGCGGCGTCGTAGGCGGCGGTCGCCTCCTCACTCAGCGTGTAGACGCCCCGGTGGATGTTGGCGTTGCCGTCGCCGTAGTAGCGCGCGAGCGCGTCGAGCACCGGCCGCGGCTTCTGCGTGGTGGCGGCGTTGTCGAGGTAGACGAGGCGATGCTCGCGGACCATCCGGGAGAGGATGGGGAAGTCCCGCCGGATGCGCTCGACGTCGAGCGCCGGCGGAGTCGCCGCGGCGGCAGGTCCGGCCACGCTCATCGACGCCCCTCACCCATCCACATGGAACGATCCTCCCCCCGACCCGGGCAACTGCGCCAGGAGCAGATCCTCGAGCTGCTCGCGGATGGGCGCGATGGCGATGCGGTTCAGCAGGTCGCTGGCGAAGGCGTGGATGAGGACGTTCCGTGCCTGCTCGAGCCCGAGCCCGCGCGCGCGCAGGTAGAAGAGCGCGTCCTCGTCGAGCTGACCCACCGTGGCGCCGTGCGTGCACTTGACGTCGTCGGCGAAGATCTCCAGCTCCGGCTTCGTGTTGATCTGCGCGTCCTCGGAGAGCAGCAGCGCCTTGTTGGACTGCTTCGCGTCCGTCTTCTGGGCGTCGATCGCCACGATGATCTTGCCGTTGAAGACGGCCCGGGCCGCCCCGTCGAGGATGCCCTTGTAGAGCTCGTGGCTCGAGCAGTGCGGCTGCGCGTGGTGGATGGTCGTGTGGTTGTCCACCAGGCGGCGGCCGCTCGCCAGGTAGAGGCCGTTGAGCGTGCACTCGATCCCTTCGCCGTCGAGGAGCGCCCGCGCCTCGTTGCGCACGATGGCGCCCTCGAGGGTGACCGCGTGCGACGAGAAGCTGGCCGCGCGGCCGAGCCGGACGTGCATCGACGCGATGTGGTAGGCGGCCGGGCTCTCGCGCACGGTCTTGTAGTGGTCGACGACCGCGCCCGGCCCGGCGACCACCTCCGTCACCGCGTTGGTCAGGTACGCCGACTCGCCGCCGCCCCCGTAACTCTCCACCAGCCGCACCTGGGCGTTCTCGCCGACGACGATCAGCACGCGCGGGTGGGTCATGGCCGGCCCGCCGCCGGGCCGCGGCGAAGTGACGAAGAGCAACTGGATCGGCGCCTCGACCACGGTGTTCGCCGGCACGCGCACGACGGCGCCGTCCTGGAGGAGCGCGGTGTTTAGCGCCGTGAACGCCTCGCTCTCGATGCCGGCGCCGGAGGCCAGGTGCGATTCCACCGCCTGCCGCGCCGCCCCGCCGGTGTCCGCGGCCAGCACGTCGGCCAGGCTCGTCACCTCGACCCCGGCCGGCAGCGCGGAGACGTCCGAGGCGGGCGCCACGCAGCTCCCGTTGACGAACAGCAGCGTCTGCCCGGCGCCGACGCCGGTCGCGGCATGCGGCGCGACGTCGGCCGCGGCGGCGGCGCGCTCGGCCGGCGTGGCGAGCGCGAACGCGGTGCCGGCGATCGGGGCGACGTTCGTGAACCGCCACGCCTCGTCTCGCGTGGTCGGGATGCCGAGCGCCGTGAAGCGCTCGAACGCGCGGCGCCGCAGGTCGGCAACGGATGCGGGGGCGGGCGCCGTGCGGCGGATCGCCTCGAAGGCGTCGGCGTACGCGTCGGCGGGAGCCAGCGTCGTCATCGGCCCTCCGCTGGCGCGCCCTGACGGGCGCGTCGGGAGTCGGCGCGGGCACGAACCGCTCCATGGCACGTTTCTGAGGCGCAGACTCCTGGCGCGCGCTGACGGGCGCGTCGGGAGTCTGCGCGGGCAACGGACTTCTCCATGGCAAGCTCCGTGGCGCAGACTCCTAGGCGCCCACCGGCTCGGCGTCCTTGAGCCAGGCGAAGCCCTTCTCCTCGAGCTCCAGCGGCAGCTCCTTGCCGCCCGACCGCACGATGCGGCCGTCCGACAGGACGTGGACGAAGTCCGGGACGATGTAGTTGAGCAGGCGCTGGTAGTGGGTGACGACCACGATGGCGCGCTCCGGGCTGCGCATCGCGTTGACGCCGGCGGAGACGGTCCGCAACGCGTCGATGTCGAGTCCGGAGTCGGTCTCGTCCATGATCGCGAGCCGCGGCTCGAGGACCGCCATCTGGAAGATCTCGTTGCGCTTCTTCTCGCCGCCGGAGAAGCCCTCGTTGACGGGGCGCTTCAGCAGGTCCTGGTCGATGTGCAGCACCTGCATCTTGTCCTTGACGAGCGACATGAAGTCCATCGCGTCGAGCTCCTGCTCGCCGCGGTGCTTGCGGACCTCGTTGAGCGCCGCCTTCAGCAGGTAGGCGTTGTTGACGCCGGGGATCTCCACCGGGTACTGGAAGGCGAGGAAGACCCCCTCGCGCGCGCGGTCCTCCGGCTCCATCTCCAGCAGGTCGCGGCCGTCGTAGCGGACCGACCCCTCCGTTACCTCGTACTCGTCGCGGCCCGCGAGCACCGCGGCGAGCGTGCTCTTGCCGGAGCCGTTCGGCCCCATGACGGCGTGCACCTCGCCCGCCTTCACCGCGAGGTCGATTCCCTTCAGGATCTCCCGGCCGCCCACCGAGGCGTGCAGGTTCGTGATCTCGAGCATGACTGCCTGACTCCCTACCCGACGCTGCCCTCGAGGCTGATGCCGAGCAGCTTCTGCGCCTCGACCGCGAACTCCATCGGCAGCTCGCGGAAGACCTCCTTGCAGAAGCCGTTGACGATCATGTTGACCGCGTCCTCGGTCGACAGGCCGCGCTGGCGGCAGTAGAAGATCTGGTCCTCGCCGATCTTCGAGGTCGACGCCTCGTGCTCGACCTGCGACGACGTGTTGCGCACCTCCAGGTAGGGGAAGGTGTGCGCGCCGCACTTGTCGCCGATGAGCAGCGAGTCGCACTGCGAGAAGTTCCGCGCCCCCCTGGCGTTCTTGCCGATGCGCACGAGGCCGCGGTAGGTGTTCTGGCCCTTGCCGGCCGAGATCCCCTTGGAGACGATGGTGCTCCGCGTGTTCTTCCCGAGGTGCAGCATCTTCGTGCCGGTGTCGGCCTGCTGGTGGTTGTTGGTGACGGCCACCGAGTAGAACTCGCCGACCGAGTTGTCCCCCTGCAGGATGCAGCTCGGGTACTTCCAGGTGATGGCCGAGCCGGTCTCCACCTGCGTCCAGGTGATCTTCGCGTTCGTGAGCGCCTTGCCGCGCTTGGTCACGAAGTTGTAGATGCCGCCCTTGCCGTCCTTGTCGCCGGGGTACCAGTTCTGGACGGTCGAGTACTTGATGGTGGCGTCGTCGAGGGCCACGAGCTCGACCACGGCCGCGTGGAGCTGGTTCTCGTCGCGCATCGGGGCCGTGCAGCCTTCCAGGTAGCTGACCGTGGCGCCCTCGTCGGCCACGAGCAGCGTGCGCTCGAACTGCCCCGTCTGCGCCGCGTTGATGCGGAAGTAGGTCGAGAGCTCCATCGGGCACTTGACGCCCCGCGGGATGTAGGCGAACGAGCCGTCGGAGAAGACGGCCGAGTTGAGCGCGGCGTAGAAGTTGTCCGACGCCGGCACCACCGACCCCAGGTACTTCCGCACGAGGTCCGGATGGTCGCGCACCGCCTCGGAGAACGAGCAGAAGACGATGCCCAGCTCGGCCAGCTTGTCCTTGAACGTGGTGGCCACCGAGACGGAGTCGAACACCGCGTCGACCGCCACCCCCGCCATCACCTTCTGCTCCTCGATCGGCACGCCGAGCTTGTCGAAGGTCGCCTTGATCTCCGGGTCGAGGTCGTCGAGGCTCTCGAGCTTCGGCTTCTGCTTCGGGGCGGAGTAGTAGATGATGTCCTGGAAGTCGACCGGCGGGAAGTGCACGTTGTGCCACTGCGGCTCGGTCATGGTCTGCCATACGCGGAAGGCGTTCAGGCGCCAGTCGAGCAGCCACTCCGGCTCGCCCTTCTTGGCCGAGATGATGCGGATGATCTCCTCGTTCAGTCCGGGCGGCACGGCCTCGGCGTCGATGTCGGTGACGAAGCCGTACTTGTAGTCCTGGTTCGCGAGCTGCTCGATGCTGTCGGTCGAGGTCGCCATGCCGCCTGCTCCTGCCTGAACACGCGCCCGGCCGCGTCCACTGGAGGACGCCGCCGATCCCGCGATCCGTGTTCGCCGCCATTGCCGACCAGAATGGTCGGGTATTCCATCTTATCGAATCGCCGAACGGCGGCGCAACCGGCGGCGGGCGGTGCAGAGCCGCCGCGGCCGCCCCTCGGGATCGCCCGCCCGCGGAGCGCCCGTCCCTCCGCCGGCCTCACGTGGATCGCCAACTTGCACGAACATAGCCAATCGGCTATAGATTGGTCGTGGTGCTGCGAAACCTCGTGCGCGAGGCGCGCAAGCGCGGGCGGCTCACACAGGCGGCGCTGGCACGTGGGGCGGGCGTGCCGCAGTCGACGATCGCTCGCATCGAGTCCGGCGCACGCACGCCCTCGACGGACCTGGTCGAGAGGCTCGTGCGCGCCGCGGGCTTCGAGATCCGCGTCCGTCTGGGGGAACCGGACCCGGGCACGGCCTCGCTGCTCCGCCAGAGCCTGTGCCGGACACCGGCCCAGCGTCTCGCCGGCGCTGCCCGTGCTGCGCGCTTCGTCCTGCGGGGGCGCAGGCAGATGCTGGTCGGGAAGCGTGGCTGACCAGCCGTTCGATCCGGCTGCCATGCTGGCGGCGCTGCACGACGCCGGGGTGCGCTTCGTCCTGATCGGAGGGATGGCGGCGGTCCTGCACGGGGACGTCGGGGTGACGGTCGACATCGACATCACCCCCGCCCGCGACCCCGACAACCTGGAGCGGCTGGCCGCCGCCTTGCGCGCCCTCGACGCCCGCATCCGCGCCGACTAAGTCCCCGCAGGCCTGCCCTTCGAGCGATCGGCGGCGTTCCTGCGCGACCTCGGCCCGGACGGGATCCTCAACTTGACGACACGCGCCGGCGCCCTGGACGTGTCGTTCGTACCGGCCGGCACGGCCGGCTACGATGACCTGAAGCGCGACGCGGTCCGGATCGACGCAGCCGAGGGCGTACGCATTCCGGTCGCGTCGCTGGCCGACGTGATCCGCTCCAAGAGCGCGGCCGACCGCGAGAAGGACCGCCTGGCGCTGCCTCGCCTGCATGAGTTGCTCGAACGGACTTCCGGGGCGCGGCGCCACCGAGGCTGACGGTTCCGGACCGGCGCCCGTAACGTGAACCGTCATGCGGTACCTGTATTCTGGACCTGGGAGTCTGTGCCGCGGAACGGCGGACTCCGGTAGGCGGGCTGGGCGGGAATCGGAGCCGCAGGCGACGGTTTCCGGGCTGGGAATCTGCGGAGCGCGCACCGCCGAGACGGGAGGCCCAAGCTGATGACCTCGCATCGAGTCGCTCTAGCCGCCGTCTCCATGTTGCTTGCGCCAGCGGTCGCCGCCGGACAGACCGCCGCCGCGAGCCCGACCGCCGGCGACGGGCCGGTGTGCCTGGAGGTCATCGCCCACCGCGGGGCGTCGGGCTACCTGCCGGAGCACACGCTGCCCGCCTACGCGCTCGGCCATGGCCAGGGCGCGGGGTGGATCGAGCCGGACGTCGTGCTGTCAGCCGACGGCGTCGCCATCGCCCTGCACGACGTCACGCTGGATCGGACCACCGACGTCGCCGAGCGCTACCCGGATCGGGCGCGCGCGGACGGCCGCTACTACGCGGCCGACTTCACGTTCGCGGAGATCGACCGGCTGCGGGTGGTCGAGAACCGGCAGGGCCGCTTCCCCCACGCGACGTTCCGCGTGCCGCGCCTGACGGAGGTGCTCGACCTGGTGGACGGCCTGAACCGGACCACGGGGCGCCGGGCCGGCGTCTACCCCGAGCTGAAGAACCCCGACGTCCAGCCCGGCCTGGGCGCTGCCGTGCTCGGGGCGCTCGCCGGCTACGACCTGCCGATCCGCATCCAGTCGTTCGACGCCGCCGCGCTGGCCGCCCTCGTGACCGACCTGCCGCGCGTGCAGCTCATCGCGTCGCCGGCCCAGCTCGCGCCGGCCGGCCTCGACGAGATCGCCACCTACGCCGTCGCCATCGGGGTGCCGGCGATCCTCGTCTACCGGGACCCCGGCATCGTGGAGCGGGCGCACGAGCGCGGCCTGGCCGTTCACGCCTACACCCTGCGCGCCGATCAGCTCGCCCCGGGATTCGACTCGCTGGACGCCGAGGTCGAGGCGCTGATCGCAGCCCGCGTGGATTCCGTGTTCACGGACCATCCGGACCAGGTGCTCGCCCTGGCCGCGGCGCGGGGAGCGGCGTGCGCCCCGACCTCCGCGACCGGCGGGGACGGCCCCTAGCCCCCGCGGCGCGGCCCCGCGCAGTCCTCGCCGCCCGGGCCGCGGCCCCGCCCCGGCCATCGACCGCAGCGTCCGCCCGGCCACAGCCCGCAGCCCCGCCCCGGGCCACAGCCCCGCCCCGGCCACCGGCCGCGGCGGGCTTCAGCGGGTCTGCAGCACGAGGAACTCGTAGCCGTAGTACTCCGAGCAGGCGTGCCAGACGTCGATCTCCTGCTGGCACTGGTCCGCCAGCTCCTGCGCATCCGGCTCGTCGGGGTGGCGCTCGCGGAACGCGGTCACGTTGTCCTGCAGCGGCCGATAGTAGTCGTCCCACCACGCCAAGGCGGGGAGCGGAAAGTGCCCCACCGTGTCGTAGCCGCAGGCCTCGACGGCGTCCAGGAGCGCGGACGTCGCGCGGATGGCGGGGTACTCGCGTTCCCAGAACGCGACGCACTCGGCGGGCGGGTCGGGCTTCCGCCAGCACGCCTCCGTCAGCGCCACGTGTCCGTCGCCCCGCAGCAGCCGGCGCCAGTCGCCGAGGCCCGTTTCGACGCCCACGTTGTAGATGGCGCCCTCGCACCAGATGAGGTCGAACGAGGCGTCCGCGAACTCGAGCTCGCGCATGTCGGCCACGCGGGCCTCCAGCCGATCCGCGAGGCCTCGCCTCCGCGCCGCGCGGTTGAGCTCCTCGACGAAGGGTGGATGGTTGTCGACGGCCACGATGTGCGCCGGCGAGCTCTCGGCCAGCACCAGCGTCTGGGCGCCGGTCCCGCAGCCGATGTCGAGCACGCGCGTCCCCGGCCCGACGCCCGGCACGAGCCCGAGGGCCCGGCGCGTGCTCGCCGCGCTGCCCGGTCCCTGCCGGGGCAGCCCGCTGAAGAGCTCGAAGAACAGCGCGGTGGCTCGATCCGTCGCCATCACTCCTCCTGCCCTGGTTCCTTCGGATGCGGCCGGTTCGGCCCGCGCGGCGCATGGCCCAACCGGGGATGCCGGCCAATCGCCGTCCCGCCGGGCCCTACGTCGTCCGGCGCAGCGTGCTCGCGCCGCCGATGAGGCAGACGGCGGCGACGCCGACGACGTTGTGCCACATGAACGAGACGTCGGTAAGAGTGGCGACCGCGGCGACCGACCCCATCCCGCCGATGAGGCCCCAGAACGCGCCGGCGGCCGTCGCCCGCCGCATGCCGATGGCGAGGACGAAGACGCCGAGCAGCGAGCCGTAGAAGAAGGAGCCGAAGCGGTTGACCACCTCTATCAATGACCCGAGGTTGGCGGCGTACAGCGCGGTCACGGCGGCGAAGAGGCCCCAGAATCCGGTGGCCATCTTCGACACGCGGAGGTAGTGCGATTCCGACGCGCCCGGGCGGAAGTGGCGCCGGTAGAAGTCGATGGTGGAGGCGGCCGACAGCGCGTTCAGCTCCGCCGCGATGCTCGACATCGCCGCCGCGAAGATGGCCGCGATGAGCAGCCCGACCAGACCCACCGGGAGCTGGGTGGTGATGAACGTGGGGAAGACGTAGTTGACGTCGCTGTAGGCCGCGTCGCCCGTCACCTCCCGCACCAGGGTCCGGGCGCGAGCCCGGACGTCGACCACCTGCTGGTCGCTCTCGACGAAGGCGGTCGTCGCCGCGCGCGCCCCGGCGGCGTCCCCCGCCCGCCGCGCCGCCACGACCGCCGCCGCGTCGTCCCGCCGGCCGGCGTGGGCGGCCCGGAACTCCTCCTCGAGCGCCTGGTACTCGCCCGACCGCCCGCTGGCCGCCAGCGCCCCCTCGTGCGCGGTGTTGAAGAGCATGGGGGGCTCGGTGAAGAGGTAGAAGCAGAAGACCAGCACCCCCATCCCGAGGATGAGCACCTGCAGCGGGATCTTGGCGAACGCGCTCATCATCAGCGACTGCCGCCCGGCGTCGACCGACTTGGCGGTCAGGTAGCGCTGCACCTGGCTCTGGTCGCAGCCGAAGTAGCCGAGCATCAGGAACAGGCCGCCGATGAGGCCGGACCAGAAGGTGTAGGTCTCGTTGAGATCGAAGGTGAAGTCGATCGCCCGCAGCCGCTCCGTGGCGCCCGCCACGTGCAGCACCGGCTCGAGGCCGATGTCGTCGGGCAGGCCGGCGATCAGCGCCACGACGGCCGCCGTGACCCCCACCATGATGACGACCATCTGCTTGACGTCGGCCCAGGTGACCGCCTGCACGCCCCCCAGCATGGTGTAGAGCGTCGTCGGGATGCCGATCGCGAGGACCGTGAGCGGCAGGCTCCAGCCGAGCACGATCGAGAGGATGACCGCCGGGGCGGCGATGATCACGCCGGCCCCGAGGCCGCGGGAGACGAGGAACAGCAGGCTCGTGAGCGCCCGCGTCCGCGCGTCGAAGCGCCGCTCCAGGTACTCGTAGGCCGTGAACACGCGCGCCTGGTGGAAGAACGGCACCAGGGTCACCGAGAGGATGATCATCGCCACCGGCAACCCGAAGTAGAACTGCACGAAGCGGATGCCGTCGTCGTAGCCCTGCCCGGTGGTCCCGACGAGCGTGATGGCGCTCATCTGGGTCGCCATCACCGACAGGCCGACCGCCCACCACGGCAGCGACCGCGACGCGAGGAAGTAGCCCTCGACGGCGCCGGTCCCCCGCGCCCGCTTCACGCCGTCGTAGAGGACCCAGGCCAGGTAGGCGACGATGATCGACCAGTCGATGAGGTGCATCGGAGGGGGCGGCGTCCCGCGTTCACGCCGCGAAGTACCGCGAGAGAAGCCACAGGGCCGCGAGGACGGCGACCTCGACGACGACGACCGCCACGTAGGTGCGGGTCACCGTGCGAGTATAGCCGGCGGGCACCGCGCCGCGATGGACACCGGATTCGAAAGCTAGTCTACACTAGTCCATGGGCGCCGCTACGGCGGCACGGAGCGGAGGAGCGGACGATGATCGGTTCCGAACGCAAGCCACCACGCGCCTGGACCGTTGCCGAGGCGAAGGCCCGACTGTCCGAGATCCTGCGGCGCGCGGAGGAGGAAGGGCCGCAGCGGATCGGGACCCGCAAGGAGTTCGTCGTCGTACCGGCTCAGGTGTGGGACGAGAAGAACGAGCCGACGCAGCCGCTGGGGCAGTGGCTGATTGAGAACATGCCCCGCTACGGCGAAATCGACGTTCCGCCCCGACACGAGGGGCGGGAGCGGCCCGTTCCGTTCGCCGATTGGACCGAGGAGGACTGGGAGGCCTTCGATCGGCAGCACACGGATCGGGACGCCGACGAATGAGAGGGTACCTCCTCGATACCAACGTTGTCTCGGAAGTCGCGAAGCCGGCCCCGGATCCGAACGTGGTCGCGTTCCTCGCCGATCGGATCGATCTCTGGCTCTCGGTCGTCGTCATCCACGAGCTCGAGTACGGCCTGCGCCTGATGCCGGCCGGACGCCGGCGCGATGCACGGCGCGCCACTCTCACGGCGTTGACCGCGGGCTACCGCCGCCGCGTGCTGCCGATTGGGCGCGAGGCGGCGGGGCACGCCGCCCGGCTCCGCGCCCGCGCACGCCGCGGGGGCCGGACCGTACACCTCGGCGACGCCTTGATTGCCGGCACCGCGACCGCCAACGATCTCGTCCTGGCCACCCGCAACGTGGGCGACTTCGCGCCCTTCGACGTCGAGCTCCTGAACCCCTGGACCGATCCGCTCGGGTAGCGCCCTCGCCTCCCCCGGCCTCCGCACTCGACGTTGACCGGCACGTGTGCCGCCGCGTCCCCCGTCCCTCGGCGGTCGGGCACGGGATGGTACGATCCCGGGGATGAGCAACGGAGACACCGCCCCGAAACGGCTCCCCGTCGTCCGCGTCCTCGTCGGCATCGTCGCCGTGGTCGCCCTCGTGGCGCTCGGGCGGCAGTTCGGCGTGTTTCTCGACCGCTTCGTGACGTGGGTCGACGGACTCGGGGCGCTGGGACCGATCGTCTTCATGCTCGGCTACATCGCCGCCACGGTCGCGTTCATTCCCGGGTCCGTGCTGACGCTGGCCGCGGGGGCGATCTTCGGGCTCGGCCCCGGCGTCGTCTACGTGATGATCGGCGCCACCACCGGCGCGGCGCTCGCCTTCCTGCTGGCCCGCTCCGTGGCGCGGGAGGCGATCGCGCAGCGGCTGGCGGGCAATCCCCGCTTCGGCGCGATCGACCGCGCCGTCGGCCGCGAGGGGCTGAAGATCGTCCTCCTGCTGCGCCTGTCGCCGGTCTTCCCGTTCAACATGCTGAACTACGGCCTGGGGCTGACCAACGTCCGCTTCCGGGACTACGTGGCCGCCTCGATCGGGATGCTGCCGGGCTCCCTCCTCTATACGTACTCGGGGTTCGTGGCCGGCGACCTCGTGCGCCTGGCGGGGGACGCGGGGCCGGAACGCGGGCCGGCCTACTACGCCGTGGTCGGGCTGGGGCTGGCGGCGACGGTCGCCGTCACGACCATCGTCACCCGCGCGGCGCGGCGGGCCATCCGCGAAGCGACCGGGGAGGCGGGCGCCGCGACCGACGCGCCGGGCGCCACGGCCGGCTGAACGGCCCTCCCGGCACGGCTCGGCGGCGATGACGAACGTGGGCGGCGCGGTCGGCCGACCCGCAGCCGTGCGCCTGCGGCGCGGAGCGCCCGAAACCCGTGCCGGGGCCGCCGGCCGCGCACTCCGCCCGCCGCTTACCGGATGGTGTACCGGGCGCGCAGGCCGACCCGCTGCGGGGCGAGCACGTTGGCGAAGTAGCGCCGCGACCGGAAGCCGTCCTCGGTGAGTCCGATGAGGGCGGGCGTCTGGCGGACGCCGGTCACCGCGTACTCGTCCAGCAGGTTGTCGGCGTAGAAGGTCAGCGTCCAGTCGCCCCGCGTGATCGACGCCGAGACGTTGTGGACGTCGTAGGCCGGGAGCGCCTCACCCCCGGCCCGCATGCCGATCCGCGTCAGGACATCGCCGATGTAGCTGTAGCTGTAGCCGTACCGCACCTCGAGGGCGACGTCCCGGCCGACGAGCGTGGCGTAGGAGGCGAGCAGGCTCCCCTGCTGGCGCGGCGCCCCGGACAGGCGGTCGCCCGCGAAGGCATCGGCGCCGCCGTCGAGGAGGCCCGGCGAGTCGCGGCTGAGTTCGGCGCGCGTGTACGACCACGACCCCCGCAGCCGTAGGGCGTCGGTCACGCTGGCCGCCGAGGCGAGCTCCACTCCGCGGCTCACCGCCCCGCCGCCGTTCAGCGTGATCGGCTCGGCGCTGAAAGGAGTGAGCCCCGCTACCTGGATGTCGGTCCAGTCGACGTGGAACCAGGTGGCGCTCAGGGTGTAGCGCTCGTCGCGCCACGAGCGGCGCACGCCCACCTCGTAGTTGGTCGTCGTGTCGGGCCGGATGAGCGCCTGGTCCTCGTAGATGCAGCCCGACTGCGGCGGGTCGTTGCCGGGGTCGGCATCCTCGAGCAGCGCGAGCTCCTCGTCGCTGCAGACCCGGAAGTTGTTGCCGCCGCCGATGCGGTAGCCCTCGGACCGCGTGAAGTAGGCGTTGGTCCGCTCGTCGAAGCGGTAGCCGACGCTGCCCTTCAGCAGGTAGCCCCGGTCGTCGGAGTCGAAGGCGGTGAAGGGCGAGTTGTACAGCGGCGTGTACGGGAACTCGGTCAGGCTGCCGGTCGCGACGCGGTAGCCGAACCAGCGGCCGCCGCCGGTGACGCGCCAGCGGTCGCCGAGCTCGCGCGTCAGCTCGCCGAACAGGGCGCGCTCCGTGACGTCCTGCAGCCCGTAGCTGTAGTACTCCACGGGCTGGTCCACCGTACGGCCGCCCAGGATGGGCGTGATGCCGGAGAATTGCGTCAGCCCTGGCGCGTACTCGAAGCTGGTCCCGCTGCTGTCGTAGTTGTTGAAGAACGCGCCGCCGACCCAGGGCCACGGGCCGTCGCCGGTCGAGACCAGGCGCGCCTCCCAGTTGAAGCGCTCCTCCCGCCCGTCCTCGCGCGTGTAGGCGGAGAACGAGCGGAAGCGCGACGTCAGGTCGGCGGCGGTCAGGCCGGGCTCGAGCGCCTGCGCCCGCCGCAGCCCCGGGTAGGTGCCGGGCAGCAGCCCCCCGATGCCGAAGGCCTGGATGAGCAGATCGGTCTGGTCGCGCTGCCCGCGCGCCGCGAAGCGGGAGAAGCCGGTCGCCGAGGTCAGCTCGGCGAACCCCAGGCCCCAGTTCACCTCCACGCTCAGCAGCTCGTTCCTGCGGTCGTTCGGCTCCAGGTAGCGGTGGGCGGAGACGTAGCGGCCGGTACCGAACGAGCGCGCGTGGTTGATCTGCCGCGCCCCGACCCGCTGGTCCTGCAGGTGGTAGGCGACCAGCGCCGAGAGGTCCGTCGCCGGCTCCCAGAGCAGGGAGAGCCGCGCGGAGAGCGTCCGCTCGGTGTTCGCGTCCGCCTTGCGGTGGAGGTTCGCCGCCACCGCCTTCGGATCGTCCGGGTCCGGCTCCGGCTCGGAGACGCCGGGTGTGCGCACCAGGTAGTCGTAGTCGATGAAGCCGGGGTTCTCGTAGCGGTCGACGGAGCCCCGCAGGGCCAGCTTCCGGGCGACGAGCGGAAGGTTGAAGGTGACGCCGGCGTCCCCGCCGGGGGCGCCGCCGTGCGAGAGGCCGAACAGGTCGCCGCGGACGTCCAGCGTGCGGCGCTCGGTGTCCGGGCGGCGCGGCAGGTAGCGCACGGCCCCCGCGAGCGTGCCGGCTCCGTAGAGCGTCCCCTGCGGCCCGAGCAGCACCTCCACCCGCTCGATGTCGTGCAGCCGGAGGTCGACGGCGAGCGGGATGTCGCCGAGGTAGGTGGCGACGCCGTTGTTGTAGTTGTTGCCGGCCGCCTCCGAGCCGTTCAACGCGTCGGTGTGCAGCCCGCGCACGATGACGACGTTGCTGCCGCGCGCGCCCTGATCGACGACGGTCAGGCCGGGCGTCCAGCGGGCCAGCTCCGTCAGGTTGTCGATGGCCCGGCTCTCGATGTCGGCGCCCGTCACGGCGGAGATGCTCATCGGCACCTCCGCGAGCGGCTCCTCGATGCGGGTCGCCGTCACGACCGCGGCGTCGGCGAACGCGGCCAGCCGCAGCGTGATCGGCGGGAGCGCCACCGCGTCGGCCCCGACCGCGACGGCGGCGACCGTCACCTCGGCGAAGCCGCTCAGGAAGACCGTGACCGCGTACTCGCCCGCTGCGAGGCCGGAGAACGCGAAGCGGCCCTGCGCGTCCGCCTGCAGCTCCTGCCCGCCGCTCGGCCCGCCCCGCAGCGCGACCGTGGCACCGGGCAGCACGGCGCCCGTCGTGTCCACGACGACGCCCGAGAGCCGGCCCGACTGCGCGGCCGCGGGCGGTCCGATCGCCGCGCAGAGGGTGAGGGCGATGACTGCGGTTGCCCCTCGAAGTGTCATGATCGGCAAGAGTGTGCCCCCCGGCCGCCCGTTCCCGTCAAGCCTGCGGCTGCGCCGGCCGGAGCTCGGACGGCCCGGCCCGCGGCCGTGCGCAGGGCACCGCGACCCAGGCTGCGCAGGGCGCCGCGACCCAGGCTGCGCAGGGCGCCGCGACCCAGGCTGCGCAGGGCGCCGCGACCCAGGCTGCGCAGGGCGCCGCGGAGGGTTGCGCAGGGCTCCGCGGGGCGGGGCGCACCCGGTCCGCGGCCGGGTTGCGCCGCCCGTTCCCCGCCGGATAGAATCTCGCGGGCGAAGCGCCCTCCCGGGTCGGGAGCGGTGCCGCCCGACGAATCGGACACGAATCACGACCGGCCGCCCCGCTCCGGTTGCTTGCAGGACCGGGCACGCGTGCGGCCGCACGACGTGGTACGAAAGGAGTCGCGACGGTGTCTGACGTGACCACCGCCGAGCATGCGGCGAAGGCCGAGGCCGGACACGAGCACGGGCACGAGGAGCAGTCGTTCTGGCGGCAGTACATCTTCTCCGTCGATCACAAGGTGATCGGCATCCAGTACGCCGTCACCGGGCTCCTCTTCCTGCTGTTCGGCTTCGGACTGATGATGCTGATGCGCTGGCAGATCGCCTATCCGGGCGCGCCGATCCCGCTGATCGGCGGGCTGCTGGGCGACGAGCGGGCGCCCGGCGGCATCATGCTGCCGGAGTTCTACAACCAGCTCGGGGCGATGCACGGCACCATCATGGTGTTCCTCGGCGTCGTGCCCCTGGCCGTCGGCGGCTTCGGCAACTTCGTGCTGCCGCTGCAGATCGGCGCCCCCGACATGGCGTTTCCCAAGCTGAACATGGCCAGCTACTGGTCGTTCTTCGCGGGCGGCGTCGTGATGTTCGCCAGCTTCTTCGTGCCGGGCGGGGCCGCGAACTCCGGCTGGACCTCCTACGCGCCGCTGTCGGTCTTCGCCACCACCGGACAGACGCTGTGGCTGATCGGGATGATCTTCCTGATCACGTCGTCGCTCCTCGGCTCGGTGAACTTCATCGTCACCACGATCCAGTTGCGGGCGCCCGGCCTGAGCTTCATGCGCCTGCCGTTCTTCGTCTGGGCGCAGCTCGTCACCGCCTTCCTGCTGCTGCTCGCCTTCCCGCCGCTCGAGGCCGCGGGCGTGCTGCAGCTCATGGACCGGGTGGCCGGCACCAGCTTCTTCCTGCCGAGCGGGCTCGTCTACGCCGACGCGCCGTGGGAGGCGAGCGGGGGCGGCAGCGTGCTGCTCTGGCAGCACCTGTTCTGGTTCCTCGCCCACCCCGAGGTCTACGTCCTGATCCTGCCGGCGATGGGCATCGTGGCCGAGATCCTGGCCAACAACACCCGCAAGCCGGTCTGGGGCTACCGCGTGCTGGTCTACTCGGTGGTCTTCCTCGGCTTCATGTCGTTCGTCGTCTGGGCCCACCACATGTTCCTGACCGGCATGGGCACGACGATGAGCTCGTTCTTCCAGACGACGACGATGATCATCTCGATCCCGTCCGTCGTCATCCTGTCCGCGCTGTTCATCACGCTCTACGGCGGATCGATCCGCTTCACGGTACCGATGCTCTTCGCGCTGGCGTTCCTGCCGATGTTCGGCATCGGCGGGCTCACCGGGCTGCCGCTGGGGCTGGCGGCGCCCGACATCCACCTGCACGACACCTACTACGTCATCGGCCACTTCCACTACGTGGTCGCGCCGGGCACGCTGATGGCGCTCTTCGGCGGCATCTACTACTGGTTCCCGAAGGCGACGGGCCGGAAGATGAGCGACCTCCTCGGGCGCATCCACTTCTGGGGCTCGTTCATCACGATCAACATCGTCTTCCTGCCGATGCTGTACCAGGGCACGGCGGGCATGAACCGCCGGATGTACGACGGCGGCGAGCAGTACCAGATGAACGCCGACGTCCTGTGGCTGAACGAGGTCATCAGCATCGGCGCCTGGGGGCTCGCGTTCTTCCAGCTCTTCTTCATCTACAACTTCTTCAAGAGCATCAAGCGCGGCGAGAAGGTGGGCGACAACCCGTGGCAGGCCACGACCATCGAGTGGCAGGCCCCGTCGCCGCCGCCGCACGGCAACTTCGCGGCGCCGCCGGTGGCGTACCGCGGACCCTACGAGTACAGCGTGCCCGGCGCGCCGAACGACTTCGTGATGCAGGGTGAACCGGATTCGGCGGCCCAGCCGGCCAAGGTGTAAGCGACGTCATGGATATCCCGTACATCGTCGAAGAACGGGCCGACACCGGGCTCAACAACGTCAAGCTCGGCATCTGGCTCTTCCTGGCGTCCGAGGTCATGCTCTTCGGCGCGCTCTTCTCGTCCTACGTCCTGCTGCGCCTCATGGCCGTCGAGTGGCCGCTCGGGGTGGACGTGCTGAACGTGCCCCTGGGCGCCGTCAACACGGCCGTGCTCATCGGGTCGAGCGTCACGATGGTGATGGCCTACGCCTCGCTGAAGATGGACGACCTCGACCGCTACAAGATCTGGATGGGGTTGACGATCGCGCTGGCGCTCGTCTTCATGATCATCAAGGCGTTCGAGTACAACCACGAGTTCGAGATCGGCAACTTCCCCTGGACGAGCACCTACCTGGCCATCTACTACACGATGACCGGGCTGCACGCGCTGCACATCATCGGCGGCGTCATCGTCAACTCCTACTTCCTCGGCCCGGGCGCGAAGATGTGGGTGACGAACAAGGCGCAGTTCACGAACCGGGTCGAGGCGGCCGGGCTCTACTGGCACTTCGTCGACCTGGTGTGGATCTTCCTGTTCCCCGTGCTCTACCTGCTGTAGGACGGACGACAATCATGAGCGAAGACGTACAGGCCCACATCCGAACGTACGTGAAGGTCGGCGCCGCCCTGGCCGTGCTGACCGTCGTCACCGTCGCGGTCTCGTACCTCCCCTTCGGGGTGCCGCTGGCCGTGACCGTGGCCCTCATCATCGCGGCCACCAAGGGGTCGCTGGTGGTGAGCTTCTTCATGCACCTCATCGAGGAGAAGCGGGGCATCTACGCGACGCTGATCCTGACCGCGTTCTTCTTCATCGTGCTGCTGTTCATTCCGCTGCTCGGCCACGCCGACAAGGTGGGCGAATACCACACGGTGCCGAACGCGAACGCGCCGGTCGCCGAGAGCGGCGGGCACTGACCGGAAGCTGACGCACGAATCGCCAGCGGGAATCGACCGATGTCGCTCCGGGCCATCCATCTCGTCTTCATCGCGGCGTCCATCCTGCTCGCCGTGTTCACGACGGTATGGGGAGTCCTGATGTTCCTGAGCGATCGGGGCGCCGTCGGGCACCTGCTCTTCGCCGTCATTTCGTTCGCCGCGGTGGCGGGGATGTCGATCTACGCGGTGCGGTTCATCCGGAAGACGCGCGCGATCGGTATGCACTGAGGTCGTCCGACGCCCGCGCACAGGGGAGCATCGCCATGGCAATCACACTCGGTTCCGTCGCGCGGGCGGCAGCGCTCGCCGCGGCGCTCCTGGTGCTGGCGCCGGCCGTCGCCGCGGCCTGCCCGATCTGCTTCGGCCTCGAAACCGGTTCCGACGAGGCCCGCAGCCTGAACTGGGCCGTCTTCACGCTGCTCGGCGTCACCGGCGGCGTGCTCAGCGGCTTCGTCGGCTTCATGTTCCATCTGCTCAAGCGTTCCCGGCAGGCGCTCGGGAACGATGCAGCGTTCGACGCCGCGGCGCGCCGCGGCGAACCCGGAGGGGAATCGTAGGATGGGTGAACTGCTGGGACTGCCGGTCCAGGCGTCGGAGCACGCCGCCGAGATCGACAACATGATCGTGCTGCTCCACTGGCTGATGGCGGTGCTGTTCGTCGGCTGGGGGGCCTTCTTCATCTACACGCTGATCCGTTTCCGGGCCAAGGCCAACCCGAAGGCCGACTACACCGGCGTCACCAGCCACACGTCGAGCTACCTGGAGATCACCGTGGCCGTGGTCGAGGCGGTGCTGCTGGTCGGGTTCGCCATTCCCGCCTGGGCGCACCGCGTCAACGACATCCCGCCGGAGGAAGAGGCGACCGTCGTCCGCATGATCGGCAAGCAGTTCGAGTGGCACTCCCACTACCCCGGCGCGGACGGCCGGTGGGGCCGCCGCGACCTGAGCCTGATCACGCCGACCAACTCCATCGGCCTCGACCGCAGCGACCCGAACGGGGCCGACGACATCGTGTCGATCAACCAGATGAACCTGCCGGTGAACAAGCCGGTGATCGTCTACCTGTCGTCGCAGGACGTCATCCACAGCATGGGCATCGCCGAGATGCGCGTGAAGCAGGACGCCATTCCCGGCATCGAGATCCCGGTCTGGTGGGTACCGAACCTGGAAGGCGATTTCGAGGTCAACTGCTCGCAGCTCTGCGGCCTGGGCCACTACCGGATGCGCGGCTTCGTGAGCATCATGCCGGAAGCCGAGTACGAGGCCTGGCTGGCGGAGGAGGCCGCCCTCATCCCCGCCAACTGATCCGACCAGGCGCTGCGGTTCTCACGAACGGCCGGCCGGCGCGGCGGGGAATGCCGCAGCGGGGCCGGCCGTTCGCACGTCCGGGCGTCCCGTTCGCGGGCGGGCCGCGGCGGGCGACTCACCGCCCGATCTCGGGGAAGAGGACGCCCGGGGCGAGCTTGCCCTCCGGATCGAGCGCGGCCTTGACCGCGCGCATCTCGGCCACGCCCGCGTCGCCGTAGAGCTGCCGCAGCAGCGCCTGCTTCACCGGATTGCGGCCCACCCCATGCTCGGCGAGCGGGCACCCGCCGAGCTCGACGACGGCACGCCCGCACTCGAGGATCGCCTCCCGGCCGCGCGCGACGTCGTCGACCGCACGGGGGATGACGTTGGGGTGCACGTTGCCGTCCGAGATGTGCCCCCAGATGGCGTAGTCGAGACCGCGGGCGCCGAACGCGGCGCGGAAGAGATCGAGGCTCTCGGCGAAGCGCTCGAACGGGACGATCATGTCGGCCGCGGTCTTGGCCACCGCGGGGCCCAGTCGCCGCGCCGCTTCGCCGACGCGCCGGTTGACCCCTTCGGGCACTGCCTCCCGTACCGCGAGGAAATCCGCCTGGCGGCGCGCGTCGGAGGGCAGCGCGATCTCGGCGTCGTCGAGGACGCCGGCGTCGGCGAGGAGGAGGCACAGGCTCGCGAGCGGGGTGTCCGGTGCGTGCGGGCGAAGCCACCCGCCGGCCCGGTCCGGCAGGTGGTCGGGCCTGTCGCGGACCGGCCCCGGGTCGGGATCCCGGCTCTGCTCCAGGGCGGCGCCGATCTCCGCGTAGGCCGCCTCCGCCGTCGGCTCCTCGCCGGGCGGCCACTCCACCTGGACCAGCAGCGCGACCGCCGCACCGTCCGGCACGGCGACGTTGCGCCGGCGGGCGGCCCCGTCCTCCCGGACGATCGCCAGGCTCCGGGCGTCCAGGTGCTCGATCGCCGCGACGTCGAGAGCGACGCCGCCTCCGTCGCTGCCGGATCCGCGGCTGCGGGATCCCGTGCGGCCGCGCCCGCGGCTCCCCGTTCCGCCGCGCCCCGGTCCTGCCGCTACGGCCCCCCAGGCCCGTCGCGCGGCGTCGCGGAGCCGGCCGGCCAGGGCGAGCGCCGCGGGCTCCGACCCGACCGGGATCCAGACCAGCGCCGTGCGCGGCGCGGGCGCCACGACCGCGAACGTGACCGCGGTGATCACGCCGAGCGTCCCCTCGGATCCGATGAACAGATCGATGAGGTCCATGCCGGGCGCCGCGAAGTAGCCGGCCGAGCACTTGGGGACATCGGGCAGGCGGTAGGACGGCACGGGAACGCGCCGCGCTCCGCGCGACGTCAGCACCTCGAAGTACCCGTCGGCGTGCGCGCGAGTCTCCCCGCGCGTCAGGTCGAGCACGTCGCCGGTCGCCAGAACGACGGTCAGGCGCCGGACCCAGTCCCGCGTCGTGCCGTACTTGAAGGTGGCCGCGCCGGCTGCGTTGGTCGCCGCGACCCCGCCGGCGCAGGCGCCGTCGAAGGTCGGCACGGGGGGATAGCACGCGCCGGCCCCGCGCAGCGCCTTCTGCAGGACGGCGAGGGGCACCCCCGGCTCGACCGTGACCTCACCCGAGCCGAGCGCCACGATGCGGTCCATCCGATCCGTCGCGACCACGACGTCGCCGGCGGGCGTGGCGCCGCCGGTCAGAGAGGACTGGGCGCCGATCGGCAGCACGCGCGGAGACGCCCGGACGGCGGCCGCCACCTCCGCCTCGGAGCGCGGGTGCACGACGCCGGACGCGTGACCGCCCGGATAGTGCGCCGCGTCCGCCCGCACGCCGGCGAGGGCGCCCGCATCGCGCGCGACCGGAGGGGCGGGGGCGCGGGCCGGCGGTCGGGCCCGGATCCGATGGGACGCCATCGTGCAAGTGTCCTCGATCGCCGGCCCGGGCGACGCGTGTTGCCGGTGCCGCACCGGCAGCTGCGTTCCCCGCGACCTGCCATCCGGGCGCCCGCGGTCCGGGGCCGGAGCCGGCGGACGGCGGGAGGCCGGAGGCGGAAAGGGTGATAGAGTGAGCCCGCAAGCCGGGCCGGACGTTGCGCGGCCGGTGTTTGCGCGGCCGGTATCCACGCGCCGGTGGAGCATCCGCCGTGCCGGCACGGCAACGCCCCCCTCGACCGGGGCAAGGTGAGAGAAACATGTTCAAGCAGCGCTTCGTCGTCGCCGGGTTGGCCCTGACCGCCGCGCTCGCCGCTCCGTTCGGAGCCGCGACGGCACAGAAGGGCGACGCCGTGGTCGCCCGCGTTGGAGATCAGGTGGTCACCGCCGCGGATCTCGAGGATGCGTGGCGCCGCAACGACGCCTCGTCCCGGCTGCGGATGCTGCAGGAGCTGTACGAGACGCGACGGCGCGCCCTCGAGATCGTCATCGGCGAGCGCCTGGTGGAAAGGGAGGCGGCGGCGCGCGGCATGACCCGCGACGAGCTGCTGGCGGAGGAGCTTCCGGGCCGCACGCCGCGCGTCACCGACGCCGAGATCGATCTGATCTACGCGCGCAACCGCGACCGCTTCGAGGGCCGCTCGCTCGAGCAGATGCGTCCCGAGATCCGCGCCATCGTCGAGCGGCAGGCTCCGCGCCAGGCGCTGCAGGCCTACATGAACGAGCTGCGGGCGATGGCCGGCGACGTGGAGATGATGCTCGACCCGCCCCGGCACACGATCGAGACGCTGGCCGAGGACCCGGTGCGCGGTCGCGACGACGCCCCCATCGAGCTGGTCGAGTTCTCCGACTTCGACTGCCCCTTCTGCAGACGCGCCACGGAGACCATCGAGCGCCTGATGGAGCAGTTCGCGGGGCAGATCCGCTTCGTCTACAAGGACTATCCCCTGCCGAGCCATCCCGACGCGTTCAAGGCGGCCGAGGCGGGCAACTGCGCCCACGAGCAGGGCCGCTTCTGGGAGCTCCACGACACGATGTTCGCCAGCCAGGGTGCGCTGGGGGTCGAGGAGCTGAAGGGCTACGCGGCCGACCTCGGGCTCGACACCGAGGCGTTCGACACGTGTCTCGACAGCGGCCGGCACGCCGCGGCGGTCAATCGGGACCTGCGCATCGGCACGAGCTACGGGGTCTCGTCGACGCCGACGCTCTTCCTGAACGGCCGGGCCGTCCTCGGCGCGGCGCCCTACGAGACGTTCGTCGAGATCGTCCGCGAGGAGCTCGCCGCCGCGGCGCGGTAGCCGGCGCGCGGCAACCGGCAACGCGGGAGCGGCTTTCGATGGCAGCCGGGGCAGTGCGAGCGCTCGTCCGGAGCGTCGCCCTTGCGGGCCTGATCGGCGCCGCGGCGTGCGGCGGAGACGAAGCGGCTCCGGACGGCGATCCGTCGGGCGCTTCCGCGAGCGCGCCGGGATCCCCCGCGGCGGAGACCTCGCGGTCCGCGCGCCCCATCGCGGGCTGCCTCGACGTGGACGGTCCCCCCGTTGCGCCCCCGGCGGGCGTGTCGGCGACGCCCGCGGATCAGGAACGCTACCGGCAGCTCCGGCTCGAGACGCTCCGGCTGATGATCGACGCGGCCCGGCTCGCCCTTCCGATCGGGCCCTGCCAGAGTCGGATCGACCGCGCGGCGTGGACGGCGTCGCAGGGCGACGTGCCCGCGGCGTCCGACATCATGGCGGACGTCGCCGCCGGCCTGCGCGGAGCCATCGCCGACGCGCAACCCTGACCGCATGCGGGGTCCGACCGACGCCGCCAAGGTCCGGGAGCTCATGCGGCGCCTCGGTGCCGAGGCGCGAAGCCCCGGCAGGATCTATCGCGCCGGCGCGCCTGGTGGCGCTGTTCGACGCCATCGCGCCGAACCTGGTGCGGTATCCGGCGATCGACCCGCGGTCGTTTCGCGAGCGGCTGCAGGCGGCGGTCGCGGAGATGAACCGATGATCGGAACGCCGCGCGACCTGCCCGGCGCAGAGCTCGTGCGTGCGGGGATCGAGGCCCTCGACCGCGGCGAGCTCACTGTCGAGGCGCTGCTCGTCGCGGTCGGTCGGCGTCGCCTGCGGGCGGCGGGCCTGGCCGTTCCGGAGGCGCCGCCGATCCGGCGGTCGCCGGAGATCGCGCTGTACGAGGCGCTCGGCGCCCGGCACCCGCGCGATGCGCACGCACGCTGCAACGGCCTGATCCGGCGCCTCGTCAGCTTCGAGCGCGCGCTCGAGGCCCGGCGATCGCAGGATGTGAAGCCCCGGGACACTCCGCAACGCTGAGGTCGAGGCCGGCCGCGCCCGGGGGATAGCCGGAGCCGAGCAGCGTCCCGGCGCCGTGACGGCGGAGGCCGCACGGCGCACGCGTGCCCCGCGTCGCAGACCCTACAGCTCGGCCCGCCGCAGGCGGAGTGCATTCCCTATGACCGACAGCGAGCTCAGCGTCATCGCCACGCTGGCCCAGATGGGGCTGATCAGCAGGCCGACGACCGGGTAGAGCAGGCCGGCCGCGACCGGAATGCCGACCGCGTTGTAGGCGAACGCCAGGAAGAGGTTCTGGCGGATGTTGCGCATCGTCGCGCGGCTGAGGCGCCGGGCGCGGGCGATGGCGCGCAGGTCGCCGCGGACCAGCGTCAGGCCGGCGCTCTCCATTGCGACGCCGGTTCCCGTGCCCATCGCGATCCCGACCGCCGCCTCGGCGAGGGCCGGGGCGTCGTTGATGCCGTCGCCCGCCATGGCGACGGTCCGGCCGGCGGCCTGCTCCTCGGCGACCAGGCGGCGCTTGTCGGCCGGGAGCGCCTCGGCCCGCACGTCGGCGGGGGCGATGCCGACGTCCGCCGCCACCGCGTCGGCCGTGACGCGATTGTCGCCGGTCGCCATCACGATGCGGACCCCGTCCTCGCGCAGCAGGCGCAGGGCCTCCCGCGTCGACTCCTTGACGGGATCGACGACGCCGACGACCCCCGCGGGCCTGGCGTCGACCGCCACCAGCACGACCGTCTCGCCGCGCGCGCGGGCCTTCGCCGCGGTCGCCCGCACCGGCGCGATGTCGACGCCCCGGGCGACCAGGAACGCCGGCGTCCCGATGGCGACGGCCCGTCCGTCGACCTCTCCCGCGACACCCCGGCCCGGCTCCGACGCGAACCCGCTCGCGGTCGCCGTCCGCTCCCCGCGGGCCGTCGCCTCCGCCACGATCGCGGCGGCCAGCGGGTGCTCGCTCCCCCGCTCCAGCCCCGCCGCCAGGCGCAGCAGCTCGCCGGCATGGATCGCCGCCCCGGGCGCGGCGGCCAGGGTCGCGACCCGCGGTTTCCCCTCGGTCAACGTTCCGGTCTTGTCGACGACGAGGGTGTCGACCCGCTCGAGCGCCTCGAGCGCCGCCGCCTCCCGGACGAGCACCCCCGCGGACGCGCCCCGGCCCGCCCCGACCATGATCGCCATCGGCGTCGCCAGTCCCAGCGCGCACGGGCAGGCGATGATGAGGACCGCCACGGCGCTGACGAGCGCCAGGGCCAGGCGCGGCTCCGGCCCCCAGAGGGCCCAGGCGGCGAACGAGACGACGGCCACGGCGACGACCGCCGGAACGAAGTAGCGCGCCGCGCGGTCGGCCGCCCGCTGGATGGGCGCCCGCGTCCGTTGCGCCTCGGAAACCATGCGGACGATCTGCGCGAGCATCGTTTCCTGGCCTACGTGCTCGGCGCGCATGGCGAGGCTGCCGGTGCCGTTGACGGTGGCGCCGATCAGCCGATCGCCCGCGCCCTTGGCGACCGGGATCGGCTCGCCGGTGACCGCCGACTCGTCGACGGCGCTCTCGCCCGCCACCACGACCCCGTCGACCGGGATCCGGTCGCCGGGGCGCACGCGCAGCAGGTCGCCGACGCGCACGTCGGCCAGCGGCACGTCCTCGTCCGGCGCCGACGCCGCGGCCTCGTCGCCGGTGTCCGGCCCGCCGATGCGGTGGGCCACCGGCGGGGCGAGCCCCAGGAGCGCCCGGAGCGCCGCACCCGTGCGCTGCCGGGCCCGCAGCTCCAGCACCTGGCCGACGAGCACCAGCACGACGATGACCACCGCGGTGTCGAAGTAGGGCTCGACGCCGTCTCCCATCCGGAAGCCGGCCGGGAAGCTGCCCGGCGCGATCGTCGCCGCGGCGCTGTAGAGGAAGGCGGCGCCGACCCCGAGCCCGATCAGCGTGAACATGTTGGGGCTGCGGTTGACGACCGACGCCCAGGCCCGCTGGAAGAACGGGAGCCCCGCCCAGAGGACGACGGGCACCGCGCAGGCGAGCTGGACCCAGTTCGACGCCGCGCGGCTCAGCGGCACCGCCCCCGCGCCGCCGATCATCTCGGCCATCGCCAGCCCGAATACCGGGAACCCGACGACGGCGCCGACCCAGGCGCGGCGGGTCATGTCCGCGAGCTCCGGGTTCGGCGGCTCCTCGGCGGTCGCCGCGCGCGCCTCGAGGGCCATCCCGCACTCGGGGCAGCTCCCGGGCTCGTCGCTCACGACCTCGGGGTGCATCGGGCAGGCGTAGGTGACGGCCCCGGCGGCGCCCGGCACATCCGGGACGTCCGGCTGCAGGGCCATCCCGCACTTCGGGCAGGGGACCGGCTCGGTCTCCCGCACCTCGGGGCACATCGGGCAGACGTAGGTGACGGAGCCGCCCGCCGCGGTCGGGGCGGCGCCAGTAGCCGCGTGCGGTTCATGGCGGTGTGCGGCTTGCGGGCCGGCGGCCGCACCGCCGCCAGTCGCGGTCCCGCGCCCTGCGTGGTCGCCGGCGGCGTGCACGGGGTGGTCCGCGGCGGCACCGGGCTCCGCGTGGCCGGCGGCGGCACCATGCTCCGCGTGGTCACCGGCGGCACCGTGATCGCCGGGCTCGGCGCCCGCGGCGCCGCCAGCCGCCTGCAGGAAGGCCTCCGGCCGCGTGCGGAACGCGGTCTGGCACCCGCCGCAGCAGAAGTGATAGGTGGTGCCGGCGTGCTCGTGACGGAACCGGGACCGGGCCGGGTCCACGACCATGCCGCACACCGGATCGCGCACTTCCCGAAGCATCGGCACGCATCCCTCCGGAGTCCTTATCGGCGCCCGGGCGCCGGTCGATTACCGCCGGCGGCGGGCCGAGGTCCGTGCCCTGGCCGGCTCCGCCGACGTCAGCGTGATGCGGGAGCCGACCGAAAATACCTCCGGTTCGCGTTCATCCGCTCGCGGGGAGACGCTGGTACTCGGCGCACGCAGCCTCCAGCGACGGCGGCGACGGCGCCCGCAACCCGTCACCCCGACACATGGCCGCAAGGGCGTCGACGTGCTGCTGGCACCGCCGGGGTTGTTGAAGCCGCGGATAATCCGGCCTCATCTCGTCCACCGTCTGCCCGTCGAGATAGGCGATCCATGTCTCCACATTCCACGTCGGAACGAGAACCAGAACCCGTTCACCTGCCAGGCGAGCCTGGACCTCGTTCTCGCGACAGGCCTCGTCGAGCTCGGTCCGTCGTTCGGCGACACCCCGGTTGTCCCCGTCGATGATGACCACCAGCGCCTGCGTGACATGCACTCGCCGACGATGTTCCGCCAGCTCGCTCGGAAAGCGCGCCCCGACGAATTGCTCCGCCGACCCGCGGCCCCGCGGGGCTCGCTCGACCCGCAGTCGCCGAGTGGACCAGCCCATGCGGTTGAGAAACCGCCGCACGAACACCTCGTGCTGCGTGTCCTCGCAGAGCAGCACGATTTGCACGTTCCGGGTCACCCCGCCCACCCGCGAGCGACCTGCTCCGACAGCTTGATTCCGCCTTCCAGGCGATCCTGGTCGAAGCGTCTTGCCGTCACGACGCCCGAAGCCTCACCGCGAAGCACGAGCCCGGCCTCTCCTCCCAGATAATCGATCAGCTCCGGGTGGTGAGAGCATATGACTGCCTGGCGCACCGACTCCCCGCACGCGTCTGCCAGCTTGATCAGCCACGGTTGAATCTCCGACAGACCCACGTAGTTGTCCGGTTCGTCCAAAAGGAGCGTACACTCCTGCGCCTCCGAGAGGTGTATCAG
The DNA here is from genome assembly GCA_965215155.1 of Vicinamibacterales bacterium. GTDB lineage: Bacteria > Acidobacteriota > Vicinamibacteria > Vicinamibacterales > UBA8438 > JAGWAJ01. Next base: position 164,075 of record CBDCCY010000004.1, read on the forward strand.
TCCGTAGAGCACGATGAGCGCCCGATGGCCGTCCGAGACCTCATCGAATCTCAGCTCGTAATCTGTACCGTGCTCGTCGAACGTCATCATGAGGGCGCGGGTGTCCTGTCCGACGCGCTCCAGCCGAAGCGACCGAAACCCGTCAATTATCTCGGCCAACGCGCTGCTGAACGCCGGGACGAGGTCGGGACGCTCCAGCGCGACGTGCCGATACCAATCCGCGAAGTTGTGCGCGTCGCGCTGCAGCAGCGCGTCTTCACTCGCGGACTCGCTCCGCAAGGTGGCCGGCTGCAAGCCGCATACGACCAGCCGATTCATGAAGTCGCGAAACTGCGTGAGGCGCCGATTGTCTCGCCCCGCCGCAACCCGAGCCAGCGCTGATTCCGACCAGTCGACTGCATACTGCGGCCCCGCTGAATGGTCGTCCCGATAAAGCTGAACCTTCCCGAGATCGCACCCGAACAGCGGCCGCCCGTTCGACGCCAGCTCTTCGCGACGGACGCGGCCCTGCCTGGTGGCTCGTTCATGCTCCACCTCGAGCCGGTAGCGATACGACTCCGCACCCAGCGCCACGTCCATCTCGAACGTTTGCAGGTTCCGATCCTGCCACCGCGTAAGCGTTCGTGTCGGAAACGCATCCGCATCCGTGACCCGCGCCGCGCCACTGAGCAACCGGCGCACTCCGAAGGCAACATCGAGGACAGCCGTCTTGCCCATGCCGTTGCGCCCCAGCAGCAGCGAGAGAGCCTGCAGCGGCAGCTCGAAGTTCACCAGCCGCTTGTAGTTGTCGACGTAGATCCGTTGAAGCACCCAGCCCCCTCGCCGACCATCCGCCTACTGCCGGCTGCCGAGCCAGGCCTCGCGGAACGCCCGCTGGGCCGCGGTGAGCGAGCCGCCCGCCGCCTCCGCGGGCAGCAGCTCGATGCGCGGGTCGGCCGCCAGCGTCGCCGTCGTTTCCCGCTCGCGGCCCTGACGGCGGAACACGATCCGCACCCGGTCGCCGGGGCGCTTGCCGCGGAGCAGCCGTTCGATGGCAAAGGCCGAGGCGACGCCGCTCCCGTCCACCGAGACGATGACGTCGCCGCGGGCGATGCCCGCCTCGTGGAGCGGCGCCCCGTACGCGGTCGACCGGGCGACGCGCCCGCCGCCCCCGAGCGGGAGCTCCCCGAGCGAGCCGCGGCCGGGCGCGACGGGGCGGGCGACGATGCCGGCCTCCGCGAAGAGCGGCGCGTAGTCGATCACCTCCCGGCCGTCGATGTAGCGGGCGAAGAACTCGCGCGCAAAGGCCGGGTCGCCGGCGACCTCGCCGAGCACCGCCTCCGCGTCCGCCGGCGTGTAGGGGCGCGTGACGACGCCCGGCGGCACCCCCGCGCCCGGTTCGCCGTCCGGAGCCCCGAAGCGCTCCCACAGGGCGCGCATGTAGTCGTCGAGCGTGACGCGGCCGCCGCTCCGCGACCGCAGCGTGAGGTCGAGGCCGAGCCCGATCGCCTCGCCCCAGACGTAGTAGGAGATGAACGTGTTGGCGAAGTTCGTCGGGTCGATGGCGGTGGCGGCATGGGTGAACGGCGCCATGCGGCTCATCTCGACCACCGAGCGGAACCGCCGCCCCGGCCCGCGCGCCACCGTGTCGATGACGCGGGCGAAACGGTCCAGCGTCGCCCCCAGCGGGGCAAGGCCGGCGCGCTGCAGCACCAGCGCGCCGTAGTAGTTCGTGAAGCCCTCGCCGAGCCACAGGGCCCCCGACACGTTGGCCCGCGTGAAGTCGAACGGCTCGAGCGACCGGGGGCGGATGCGCTCGACGTTCCAGGCGTGGAAGAACTCGTGCGAGACCGATCCGAGGAGGCGCGTCCGATCCCGGTCGAGCCCGGCGTTGGCGGTCAGCACGGTGCTGTTGCGGTGCTCCATCGCGTCGCCGCTCGCGGACGGCAGGTAGTCGGCGATGAACGTGTAGGCGCCGGTCTCGAAGCGGGGGAACTCGCCGAAGATGGGGACCGTCTCGCGCACGATGCGCTCGACCGCCTCCGCGTAGCCGTCCACCGCGGACGCGCGGCCCGCGTGGTGGACCGCCACCCGGAACGTCGGCCGATGGCCCGGGTCGGCCGGGTCGGCCACCGTGAACGTCCGCAGCTCGAAATCGCTGAGCTCGATGGGACTGTCGAGCAGGTAGGCGAGGTTCGGCGCCGTGAAGACCAGCGGGTCCGCCGTCGGGTAGAGCTGCGTCGCGGCCCGCCACGCCGCGCCGTCCGGCGGGTCCAGGCTGACGCGCGCGGGCCGCTCCTCGAGTCCCTCCGCCCAGAGGAGCGTGGCTGGCATGTTCATGTGCGCGTGGGTCGCGTCGACGGCCAGGTAGGTGCCGTCGACCCGGTCGCCGAAGAGGCGGTAGCGGACGTGGACGCCGCCCCCGTGGCCGGACACCACCCAGTGCGCCGGCCCGCGACGGTCGACGCTCACGGGCTCGCCGTCGGGCGTCGTGAACGCGATCTCGATCAGGTTCTTGGCGAACTCGTGGCGGGCGTAGCGGCCCGGCGACGCGCTGCTCATGCGGACCTGGAGCGGCGCCTCACCGACGTCGTCGAAGCGGACCTCGGCGGCCAGCCAGCGGTGCGCGGGGGCCGGGAACGACAGGCGGTAGTCGACCGGGGGCGGCGACTGCTGCGCGAGGGCCGAGGGGCTCGGGCCGGGGGCGCACCCGCCGGCGAGACCTGCGACGACCAGGGCGACCGCGGCCAGCCCCGCGAGCCGCCCCGCCGCCGGGCGCCCGATACCGGAGCGGCGCCGGCGCACCCCGGCCGCGGAGGCGGTCATTCCGCCGCCTGCAGTGCGAGCCGCACGAAGTCGGCCTCGGGCTGCGCGCCGAGGATCTCGATCCGCTCGTCGACCACCGTCTTCGGCACGCCGGTCACCTGATAGCGTGCGGCGAGGTCGGGGAACTCGGTCGCCTCGATGGCGGCCGCGGTGACGTGGGGGCTCGCGGCGGCGAGCCGATAGGCCAGGCTGACCGCCTGGGGACAGAAGCGTCACGTGGGCGTGACGAACACCTGGATGTTGAGCGGCCGGTCGAGCGCCCCGAGCGCGGCGACGGTCTCGTCGCTCAGCGCGGGAGCTGCGCCGCCGGCGATCTCGATGGCGCTCACGACGGAGTCGAGCTCGTAGCCGGCCGGCGCGCCGTAGTAGCGCAGCCCGAGGTCCTGCTCGCCGACGATGGCGAGCGCCGGCGCCCGCTCGGCGCCGTACTCCGCCACGCGCTCGGCGTCGAGCACGAGGTTGTGCTCCTCGACGCGGATGCGGTCGGAGAGCCGGGCGATCTCGTCCGCGGTCCGGCGGGCCTCGAAGCACGTCTCGCAACCGAACGTCTGCGTGAAGAGGACGAGCCGCACGGGGGAGGTCAGGGCCTCCAGGCGGGCGGCGAGGTCTCGCGGATCGCCGAGCGCGGACATGGGCGGCTGGCCGTTCGTCTCCTACTTGAACAGATCGTCGAACGCCTGCCGCGCGCTGCCGGACGCCGTCGTCGGGCTCGACGTTGCGGTCGGGGACGCGGCTACGGCGGGGGCGGGGGTGCGCGTCTCGCGCTCCACGGTGACGCACGGCGCGAAGTACGTGCAGGTGTTGCGCCCGTCCTTCGGCGACACGCGCGACTTGATGGGCTGGGCGCATTCGAACTGGCTGCCGGTGTCGAACCAGGCGCACTGCGCGCACGTATGAAGATCCGTGGAGCACCGCGAGCACTGCGAGTCGAACGCGATCGACCCCGACAGCGACGCCCCGCAGCGCGCGCACTTGGTGACTTCGTGAAAGCCCGGCATGTTGACCTTGCGAGGCTCCCGCGGGCCGTAGCCGCGCCGGGGGTGCCCGTCCCCGCGAGGCTCGCGCAATTCGCGCAAGCGACTCGGTTCGGGCCGGTCTTCGTCCTGATAGCCGCGCTGCCGGTATTTCCTTGTCATGGGGCTCCGGAACGGCCGGTGGACCGCTCGCTCGTCTGGTGTACCCTACAGGACGCCGTTTGTCCAGCCCTTGCGGCGCCGTATCCTGAAGTGAGGCCGAGCAGAGGACCATGGCGGCATCCCTCGACGACCTGAAGATCGACCGCTCCCGCGAGCGCCGCAAGTCGTTCGCATGGGTGGCGTGGCTCCTCGTCCTGGTCGTGCTGGCGGGGGGCGGCGCGGCCGGCTGGGTCTGGTGGCAGGACGCGCAGACGCCGGTCGTGACCACGGCCGTGGTCTACGAGACGACAGCGGGCGACAGCCAGCCCACGGTGTTGAACGCCTCCGGCTACGTGACCGCCCGGCGGCAGGCGACGGTGTCGGCCAAGGTGACGGGGAAGATCGCCGAGGTGCTCGTCGAGGAAGGCATGGCGGTGGCCGAGGGCCAGGTGCTGGCCCGGCTCGACGACTCGTCGGAGCGGGCCTACCTGGCGCTGGCGGAGGCGCAGCTCCAGGCGGCGCGCGGCGCCCTCGACGAGATGCAGGTGCGGCTGGCCGAGGCGCGGCTCCACGAGGGGCGGATGAGCGTGCTCGTCGACGAGGGAGTCGTCGGCCGGGCCGAGCTCGACACGGCGCGGGCCGAGGTCGATTCCCTGGCCGCGCGGATCGCGCTCCAGCGCGAGCAGGTGGTCGTGTCCGCCCGCGAGATCGACGTCCGGCGCACCGCGCTCGAGGACACCGTAATCCGCGCCCCGTTCGACGGCGTGGCGATCTCGAAGGACGCGCAGCCCGGCGAGATGGTCTCGCCGATCAGCGCCGGCGGCGGCTTCACGCGCACCGGCATCTGCACCATCGTCGACATGGCGTCGCTCGAGATCGAGGTCGACGTCAACGAGAGCTACATCAACCGCGTCTCGGACGGGCAGCGCGTGGTCGCCAACCTCGACGCCTATCCCGACTGGGACATCCCGGGCAGCGTCATCACCACCATCCCCGCCGCGGACCGGCAGCGGGCGACGGTGCTGGTCCGGATCGCCTTCGACGAGCTCGGCGACCCGCGCATCCTGCCCGACATGGGAGTGAACGTCGCGTTCCTCGAGCCGGGGCAGGCGGCCGAGGCGTTCGCGGCGGCGCCGCGCGTCTGGATGCCGTCCGCCGCGGTCCGCCGCGACGGCGAGCAGGCGGTGGTATTCGTGGCGACCGGCGGGGCGATCGAGCGGCGGCCGGTCAGCCTCGGCGTCGAGAACGGGGCCGACGTGGAGGTGCTGGCCGGGGTGGCGCCCGGAGCGCGCGTCGTGGTCGCGGGCCCCGCCGACCTGACCGGCGGCGCGCGGGTGACGCTCTCCGCGGAACCGTAGAGGTTTCTTGAGGCATGACGACCAACGGTGCGCTCGTCGACGTCCGCAACGTCCACAAGGTGTTCCGCCGCGGAGCGGAGCAGATCGACGTGCTGCGCGGCGTCGATCTCCAGATCCCGCAGGGCGACTTCCTGGCCCTGATGGGGCCGTCGGGGTCCGGCAAGACGACCCTGCTCAACCTGATGGGCGGCCTCGACACGCCGACGGAGGGCTCGATCGCCGTCGCCGGGGACCGCATCGACAGTCTCTCGGGCGGCCGCCTGGCGCGCTGGCGTTCCCGCCACATCGGCTTCGTCTTCCAGCTCTACCACCTGCTGCCGGTGCTGACGGCCGAGAAGAACGTCGAGCTGCCGCTGCTCCTGACGCCGCTGTCGCGCGCCGACCGGCGGCACCACGTGGCGACGGCGCTCGCCGTGGTCGGCCTTCAGGACCGCGCGAAGCACTATCCCCGGCAGCTCTCGGGCGGCCAGGAGCAGCGGGTGGGCATCGCGCGCGCCATCGTGACGGACCCGACGCTGCTGCTCTGCGACGAGCCGACGGGCGACCTCGACCGGCAGGCGGGCGACGAGATCCTCGACCTGCTGCAGGCCCTGAACGCCCAGCACGGGAAGACCATCGTCATGGTCACGCACGACGCCCGCGCCGCGGCGCGGGCGCGGCGCACGCTCCACCTGTCCCAGGGGACGCTCACCACGGAGGCCTCCGCGTGAAGTTCCTGCCCCTCGTCTGGCGCAACCTGCTCCGCCGCAAGGTCCGCACGCTGTTCACGCTGCTGTCGATCATGGTGGCGTTCGTGCTCTTCGGCTACCTGTCGGCCATCCGCGTCGCGTTCGGCATGGGCGTCGACGTGGCCGGCGCCGACCGCATGCTGGTCATCCACAAGGTGTCGCTCATCCAGCCGCTGCCGGAGAGCTACCTGGGGCGCATCGCGGCGACGGCCGGGGTGGAGGACGTCAGCCACATGACCTGGTTCGGCGGCATCTACCAGGACCCGCGCAACTTCTTCGCGCAGTTCGCGGTCGAGCCGGAGAGCTACCTGCGCCTCTACCCCGAGCTGGAGCTGACCGCGGAAGAGAAGCGGCGCTGGCTGGCGAACCGGACCGGGGCCGTCGTCGACCGGGCCACGGCGGAGCGCTTCGGCTGGTCGGTGGGGGACCGCATCCCGCTGCAGGGGACGATCTGGCGCACCCACAGCGGTCCCACGTGGGAGTTCACCCTCGACGGCATCATCGAGGAGGTGACCAGCGGCGCGGCGCAGTTCCTGTTCCACTACGAGTACCTGGCCGAGGCGAACATCAACGGCCGCGGCTTCGTCGGCCAGTACGTCATCCGGGTGGACGACCCGTCGCGCTCGGCGGAGATCGCGGCGGCGATCGACGGACGCTTCGCCAACTCGCCGGCCGAGACCCGCACGACGACCGAACAGGCCTTCGCGCAGGGCATGGCGGACCAGCTCGGGAACGTGGGGGCGATGCTGACCGCCATCCTGGGCGCGGTGTTCTTCACGCTGCTGCTGATCACGACCAACACGATGGCGCAGGCCATCCGCGAACGGACGAGCGAGCTGGCGGTGCTCAAGACGCTCGGCTTCACGAACGGCCGGGTCCTGGCGCTGGTGCTGCTCGAGGCGGGGGTGCTGGCGGTCGCGGGCGGCGCGGCCGGGCTCGCCCTGGTGTCGCTGGTCATCGCCGGGGGCGACCCGACCGGCGGCTTCCTGCCCGAGTTCGCCATCCCGCCGCGCGACCTCGTGGTCGGCGCCGGCCTCGTCGTCGCGCTGGGTGCCGTCTCGGCCACCTGGCCCGGGATGCAGGCGATCCGCCTGCGGATCGTCGACGGGCTGCGGAGGGGATGATGGGTGGTCTGACCCGGCTGATCGCGGTAACCGCGCTGTCGCTCCGGACGCTGCCGCAGCGCGCGGGCGCTTCCGCCGTCGCAGTGGTCGGGGTGGCGGGCGTCGTGCTGGTCTTCGTCGCCGTGCTCTCGATCGCCGAGGGGTTCCAGGCGGCGCTGGCCGGCGCCGGCTCGCCCGACACCGCGATCATCATGCGGGGCGGGAGCGACAGCGAGCTGAGCAGCGCCCTGGCCCTGGCCGACACGCGCATCATCAAGGACGCGGCCGGCGTGCGGCGCGCCGACAGCGGCCCGGTCGCCTCGGCCGAGCTGTTCGTCGTCGTCGACCTGCTGAAGCGGAGCACCGGCACCGTGGCCAACGTGCCGCTGCGCGGGGTGGAGCCGGCGGCGTTCGGGGTCCGGGAGGAGGTGCGCCTGGTCGAGGGACGCATGTTCCGCCCCGGCACGAACGAGATCATCGTCGGACGGCTGGCCACCACGCAGTTCCTCGGGCTGGAGCTCGGCACCGTCCAGCGCTGGGGCGAGAGCGAGTGGGAGGTGGTCGGCATCTTCGAGGCCGACGGCACGCTCTCCGAGTCGGAGATCTGGTGCGACGCGCGGGTGCTGCAGCCCGCCTACCGCCGCGGCGACACGTTCCAGTCGGTGCTGGCGCGCCTCGAGTCGGCGGACATCTTCGATCGCTTCCAGACCGCGCTGACCACCGATCCGCGGCTCGACGTCATGGTCGAGCGCGAGGACACCTACTACCAGGGGCAGTCGGAGCTGGTCCACGCGCTCATCACGGGACTCGGCACCATCATCGCGGCCCTGATGGGGATCGGGGCCGTGTTCGGCGCCGTCAACACGATGTACAGCGCGGTCGCCGCCCGCACGCGCGAGATCGCGACGCTGCGCGCGCTCGGCTTCAGCAGCTTCTCCGTCGTCGTCTCGGTGCTGGTGGAATCGGCCCTGCTGAGCGTGATCGGCGGCGTGCTGGGGGGCGCCATCGCCTACGCCGCGTTCCACGGCTACCAGACCGCCACGCTCAACTGGCAGACCTTCTCGCAGGTCTCGTTCGCCTTCGACGTCACGCCCGCCCTCCTGGTCCAGGGCGGCCTCTGGGCCCTCGTCATGGGCTTCCTCGGCGGGCTGTTCCCGGCCGTCCGCGCCGCCCGCCTGCCGATCGTGACCGCGCTGCGCGAGCTGTAGAAGGATGTTCGATACGCACGCCGTCGCCCGCTCGCTGACGGATGCCGACTTCACGCCGGCCCAGGCGGACGCGATCACCAACGCCGTCCGTCTGGCCGCCGAGCAGGGCGACGCCGTCACCTCCGACCAGTTCAAGGCCGGCCTCGCCGAGCTGCGTTCGGAGATCGCCGAGGTGCGTTCCGAGATAGCCGAGGTACGCACGGAGATGGCCAGCCTCGACACCCGCCTCTCGACGCAGATCGCCGAGGCACGCGCCGAGCAGCGGACGCAGCTCGCTGAGGTGGGGACCGAGATGGCCAGCCTCGACACCCGCCTCTCGACGCAGATCGCCGAGGCACGCGCCGAGCAGCGGACGCAACTCGCTGAGGTGCGGACCGGGATCGCCAGCCTCGAGACCAGGCTCATCCGCTGGACGGTCGGGACCGTGATCGCGACCGCCACGTTGACGGTTGCGATCCTGCGCCTGCTCGGGCAGGCGTCTGCGCCGTAGAACGGCGCGGACGGCCGCAGGCCTGGCCGGGCGCCAGACTGAGCCGCCAGGCGACGCTCAGTGGGCCCGGACCGCAGGACGGACGTCGTGGAGGAGCCACGCGCCGTCGCGCTGGCGGAGCGCCACGTCGTACGTCCGCTCGCCCCACACCTCGCGGCCGTCGCCCGAGGTCGCCCGCAGCGTCACGGTGGCGTTGGCGAGGAGCAGCCGGCGGTCGACGCTCTCGTCGGCCTCCAAGAGCGTGATCCGCAGCCCGCCGGCCGGAACGGAAATGTCGCCGGCGGCGGCGGCCAGCGCGTCGCGGCCGGCGGCGGGCGCGAACGGAGGGCCGAGGTCGACGGATGCCTCGGCGGTGAAGAACGTCGCGAGACGGGCGCCGCGCGCCGCCCCCAGCGGCCCCGGCGCTCCCGCATCGACGGCCGCGGCCCGTGCCAGACCGGTCACGGGCGCGAGGGCGCCGTCCTCGTCCGCCGGAAGCAGCAGCCAGAAGAGCGCCACGGCGCCGGCCGCGCCGACCACCAGCGACGGAACCACGCGCAGAAGCTTCGCTCGCGTCACTGAGCCCCCTCCGACCCGCCGCCGCGGCTGCGCCCGGGCGGCCTCGGAACGGCCGCCCGGGTCGTCCGGCCCGCCGGCCGCGCCCCGCGTCGGCCGCCCGGAACGGCCGGCCAGTCGGGACACCCGCGGACCGGCCCTACGGCAGCTTCTCGATCACCTGGCGCACCTCCGCGTTGTCGGGCAGCGCCGGGATGTCGTAGACCTTCGCGAAGGCGATGGCGCCGTTCTTGTCGACGACGAAGACGGCCCGCTCCGAGATGCCGCCGTCCCGCGCGACCCCGTACGCCTCCGCCACGGCGCCGTGCGGATGGAAGTCGCTGACGAGGTCGTAGGAGATGCCGCCGAGGCTCTTCGCCCACTCGACCTTCGACGGCACGGCGTCGACGCTGACCCCGATGAGCACCGTGTCGCGCTCGGCGAACCAGTCCCGCTCCGCCTGGTAGCCGGTCATCTGGCGCGCGCAGACCGGCGTCCAGGCGAGGGGGTGGAACGCGACGACGACATTCTTCCTGCCGCGGTAGCTCGAGAGCCGGACCTTGCGTCCGAGGTGGCTGTCGAGCTCGAAGTCGGGGGCGGCGTCCCCGATGGTGAGCGGCATGTGACCTCCCGCCGGCCCGGATCCGCAGGTCGCCGACGCCGGACCACGCGCCCGCCGCCGGCTCCGGGCCCTGCGAGGCGGCGTTCCCCCTCGCCGGCCCCGGCCGCCGTTGCGGGGCCCGCGCGGCACCGTCCGGCGGCGTGCCCGGCGCCGTCGAGGGGCGTGCCCGGTGCCCGAGAGTGTACACGGGTCGATTCTCGGGTTGCACTTGGCTGACGGGCTCACATAATGTTCCCGTACGCCGTCCCGTGCAGTGCGGCGCCCCTCGGAACTCGAGGCGACACGATGCCCATCAGATTCGCGTACGCGTTGATCGCGTTGCTGCTCGTCGTGGCGCTCCCTTCGCTGGCCGAGCTCTACACGGAGTGGCTCTGGTTCGGCGAGACCGGCTACCAGAGCGTGTTCCTGAAGACGCTGGCGGCCAAGGGACTCATCGGCGCCGCGGTGTTCGTACCGGCGTTCCTCTTCCTGCTCGGCAACCTGCGCGTCGCCCTGCGCGGGTTCACCAAGCCCTACGTCGTCTTCCCCGGAGGGGGCGACCTGCAGCCGATCGTGCTCGACCCGCGCCACTTCGGGCTCGTGGCCATCGGCGTCTCGGCGCTGCTGGCGTTCTTCCTCAGCGTCGTCGCCTCCAGCCAGTGGCTGACGATCCTGCGCTTCCTGGAGCCGACGCCGTTCGGGCAGGCGGATCCGCTGTTCGGCTACGACGTCGGCTTCTACGTCTTCACGCTGCCGTTCCTCGACATCGCGCGCTACATCTGCTTCGCGCTGGTGGTGCTGTCGGCGATCGGCTCCATCGCGGCCTACGTCGGCGGGGGCCGGCTGAGCGTGGGGCCCGAGGGCTTCTCGATCGACCTCAAGGCCCGGCAGCACCTGCTGCTCCTGGGGGCGGCGGCCTTCGCCCTGCTGGCCTGGGGCGCCTACCTCGACATCCCGCGCCTGCTGACGACGCCGTCGGGCATCGTCTACGGGGCCTCGTTCGTCGACGTCAACCTGCGGCTGTACGTCCTGCAGGGGCTGGTGGTCGTCTCCGGCGCAGCGGTGGCCGCCACCGCCTACGCCGCGTTCTCGCGGGCCACCTGGCCGGTGGCGGCGGGCGTCGGGGCCTACCTCCTGGTCTGGATCGGCGGCGGCGGGGCGGCGACGGCCCTCCAGCAGCTCGTCGTCACGCCCGACGAGCAGCAGCGCGAGGCGCCCTACCTCGTCCACAACATCGCGGCCACGCGGCAGGCGTTCGACCTCGACGCGGTCGAGGAGCGGGCCGTCTCCGGGGACGCCCTGCTGACGCTGGCCGACATCGAGAACAACGCCGAGACCATCAACAACGTGCGGCTGTGGGACCACCAGCCGCTGCTCGATACGTTCGCGCAGATCCAGGAGATCCGCACCTACTACGAGTTCGCGTCGGTGGACAACGACCGCTACGTCGTCGACGGCGAGTACCGCCAGACGATGGTCTCGAGCCGCGAGCTCAATTCCGACAGCCTGCCGAACCGCTCCTGGATCAACGAGCGGCTGCAGTACACGCACGGCTTCGGCGTGGCGCTCGGCCCCGTGAACCAGGTGACGCAGGAAGGGCTGCCGGTGCTGTTCATCCAGGACCTGCCGCCCCGCTCCGAGACCGACCTGGCCGTCGATCAGCCGAGCATCTACTTCGGCGAGCTGTCGAACGACTACGTGCTGGTCAACACCGGCACCGACGAGTTCCACTACCCCGAGGGCGAGGACAACGTCTCCACGCGCTACGACGGCTCGGGCGGCGTCGAGATCGGCAACCTGTTCCGGCGCCTGCTCTTCAGCCTGCGCTTCCGCTCCTACGAGATCCTCGTCAGCGGGCAGCTCGACGGGAACAGCCGCCTGATCTACCACCGCAACATCTCGGACCGCGTGGCGACCATCGCGCCGTTCCTGCGCTACGACGCCGACCCGTACCTGGTGATCGCCGACGGCCGGCTCTACTGGATGCGCGACGCCTACACGGTCAGCGACCGCTACCCCTACTCCACGCCGGTCACGAACGGCATCAGCTACATCCGCAACTCCGTCAAGATCGTCATCGACGCCTACAACGGCACCACGACGTTCTACCTCGCGGAGCCGGACGACCCCATCGGCACGACGCTCGGCAAGATCTTCCCCGGCCTGCTCCGGCCGCTCGAGGAGATGCCGGAGACGCTGCAGGCGCACATCCGCTACCCGGAGGGCATCTTCTCGCTGCAGACGGCGATGTACTCGACCTTCCACATGACGAATCCGAGCGTCTTCTACAACCGCGAGGACGAGTGGGAGGTGCCGGTCATCGACAACGAGCAGATGGAGCCGTACTACACGATCATGCGGCTGCCGGGGGAGGAGCGCGCGGAGTTCATCCAGATGCTGCCGTTCACGCCGCGCGGCAAGAACAACCTGGCCGCCTGGATGGTCGCCCGCAGCGACGGCGAGAACTACGGCAAGATGCTCGTCTTCCAGTTCCCGAAGCAGAAGGTGGTCTTCGGGCCGTCGCAGATCGTCGCCCGCATCAACCAGGACCAGGAGATCTCGCCCCAGATCACCCTGTGGAACCAGCAGGGATCCGAGGTCATCCAGGGCACGCTGCTGGTCATCCCCATCGAGGAGGCACTGCTCTACATCCGCCCCCTGTACCTGCGGGCGTCGGGGGGGCGCATTCCCGAGCTCAAGCGGGTCGTCGTCGCGTACCAGAATCAGATCGTCATGGAGGAGACGCTCGACCAGGCGCTGAACCGCCTGTTCGCCGGGACGTCCGACCGGCGGGCCCCGGCCGTCCCGACGCTGGTGGCGGACGCCGGAATCTCCAATCCCGTGGCGGCCGTTGCGCCGGGCGGGCTCGCCGAGCGGGCGCAGGACCACTACTCCCGGGCGTTGCGCGCGCAGCGGGACGGTGACTGGGCGCGCTACGGCCAGGAGATCGAGCAGCTCGGCGAGGTGCTGGAAGAGATGCAGGACAGCGGCGATCAGAACTGACACGCCCCGCTGGCACCTGCGTCCTGGGGGGGGACCGCGATGAGGAGCAGATGGATCGTTCTGGCGCTGATCACGACGGTGGCGGGCGCCTGCGCACCGGAGCCCGAGCCGGTCGTTCTGACACCCGGACTGAGCGCCTTCACCGGCGCGCGCCTGATCGTCGGCGACGGCGAGGTCATCGAGAACGGGACGATGGTGGTCCGCGACGGGCGCATCGAGGCCGTCGGCGGGAGCGACGCGGTCATGGCGCCGGCGGATGCGGAGGTCGTCGATCTCACCGGCATGACGGTGACGCCGGGCCTCATCAACGCCCACGGGCACGTCAACGACGTGCGGGGCCTCGAGTCCGACCCGTCCTTCTACACCGAATCGCACATCCTGTACCAGCTCGGGCTCTACGCGCGCTACGGCGTGACGACGGTGGCCAGCCTCGGCGGCGGCGGCCCCGAGGGGGTCGTCGTGCGCGACGCCGAGGGCCCTGACCTCGACCGCGCGCGCCTGCGCCTCAGCGGCCCGGTCATCACCGCCGACTCGCCGGACGACGCCGCCGAGCGGGTGAACGAGGTGGCCGACATGAACGTCGACTTCATCAAGATCCGGGTCGACGACAACCTGGGCGCCACCCGCAAGATGCGGCCCAACGTCTACCAGGCGGTCATCGAGGCGGCGCACGCCCGCGACCTGATGCTGACGGCGCACCTCTACTACCTGGAGGACGCCAAGGGCCTGCTGGAGGCCGGGGCGGACTTCCTCGCGCACAGCGTGCGCGACACGGAGGTGGACGACGAGCTCATCGGCATGCTCACCGAGAGCGGCGTCTGCTACTGCCCGACGCTGATGCGCGAGGTTTCGACCTACGTATACGAGTCGCGACCGGACTGGTTCGACGATCCGTTCTTCACCAACGAGGCCGATCCCGGCGTGATCCGGGCGCTCGAGGCGCCGGAGTACCAGGAGCGGATCCGGAACAGCGAGAGCGCGCAGACCTACAAGGCGCAGCTCGAGGTGGCGAAGGCGAACCTCAAGGCGCTCTCCGACGCCGGCGTGCGCATCGCGATGGGCACCGACACCGGTCCCGCGGCCCGCTTCCAGGGCTACTTCGAGCACGGCGAGCTGGACCTGATGGTCGAGTCCGGCCTGACCCCGATGCAGGCCATCGTCGCCTCCACCGGCGACGCCGCGGCGTGCCTGGGGCTCGAGGGCGTCGGCACCCTGGCGGCCGGCAACTGGGCCGACTTCGTCGTCTACACCGGCAACCCGGCCGACGACATCAGCAACAGCCGGACGCGCCAGTCCGTCTACGTCGCCGGCAACGAGGTGCCGGGGGTGATCCCGAACTAGCGCGCCCTGACGGGCGCGTTGGGAGTCTGCGCTGGCACGGAGTCCCCAATGGCAGGTTCCGCGGCGCAGACTCCTAGCCGGCGCGCGCCCTTCGGGCGCGTTGGGAGCTTCGCTCCGCGAAACTCCTCCGTCGCGGGCATCCAGGCAAATGGAGAGGCAGCCGGGCCGGCACCCGCCGGTTCGGCTGTCAGCGCCTCGCGGGGGGCAACGTGCCGCCAGCGATCCAGCCCGCCAGCGCCTTGGCGGGGCTGGAGATCTCCTCCATCGACGTGTACCAGTACGCCTCCCAGCCCTCGGCGGGGAGGCCGGTGAAGAGCATCAGGTTCAGCGGGTAGCGGTCGGTGTCCGCCGAGCGGCGGAAGTCGTCGCGGAACAGGAAGGTCGGCTTGCCCCAGGCGATGGCCATGCCGAGCTCGACCATCACCCCCTCGTCGGGTGGGCAGCCATTGACCACCGCGAAGATGCCGTCCGCTGCGCGCACGTCGCCGAGGTCGGCCTGCCCCACGCGGTAGGCCCAGTCCGCCTGCGCCCTGTCGATGGCGCCGGTCCGCGCGAACGGTTCCCACACTTCGGCCCCCGCCGCCTCGAGCGCGCGCACGAGCGCCGCCAGCGGACCCTCGCGCTGCTGGACGGAGAAGCCGTAGGGGTTGGCGAGATAGAGCGTGCGGCGCTTCGTCATGTCAGCCCTCGGGGGGCGGCGCGCCGGGCCTGGCAGCGAAGGGACGACAACCTGCAGGCGGGTGAGAGCGGTGCAACCTCGGCGGAGGCGCAGCCTCGGCGGGACAGATCAAGGAAGCGCAGCCTCGGTGGCTCAATGACGCCCGGTGGGCTCCGTGGACTCCTGCGCGGCCACGTGGCGCTGTCGGCCATGGCCGCCGCGAGTCCCTCTTGTCCTACGCCACGTCGACGGCGCGTCGGGCCACCTCCGCCCGCGGCGATCGCGCCGGAGCGCGACCACCGCGACGGAGGCCTGCATCGTCCGGCGGAGCGTCCATGGTGACCTCCCTTCCGGCCGGTGCCTCAAGGGCTCCGTCCTGCTTGGCAGCATACGCCTGACGGGAGCGCGCCGCAAGAGCTTTTTCGACGCTGCGGGGACCTCGCCCGCGACGGTCAGGCGGGAACGCCCGCGCCCCTGGCCGCCGCCGCGCGCGCGCCGGGGCCCTTCGGGGCGCGGTCCAGGAGCGACTGCTCGAACTTCCGGCGCCACTCGGCGACCCACGCCGGCGGGTCGTCGGCCTGGTAGCCGACGCGGCCTTTCTCGAGCACCAGCTCGGTCCTCGGGTCCGGTATCCCGCGCGCGGTATCGGCCGAGTTGTCGACGATGGTCAGCTCGTCGAACACTTCGGCCGTCCGCCGCAGGTTGTGCAGCGAGTAGCGGTACCGCTCGGGCACCCGCAGCGGATCGACCCAGTGCCCGGTCCGGCTCTCGACGCGGCGGGCTATCCGCTCGACGTTGATCTCCGGCGTCGCGGTTCCGATGTAGATTCCCTCGATGCGGTAGCCGGCCTCCTGCGCGCGCTCGACCAGCGTCCGTCCGGGCCGGCCCGAATAGGTGCTCTCGATGCCGAAGTCGCGCCGCTCGACCAGCGCCTTGTCGATCTCGGCGTTCACGTAGGCGTCGGTGCGCTCGCGCGCGCTCTCGGTGTCCCAGCCGCCGATCCCGTCGGCCACCGAGTCCTTGTCGAAGTAGCGCTCCGGCAGCCGGTCCTGGTTGGCGCGCTTCCACGCGCTCTTGCCCGAACCGTTGCAGCCCATCACGATGGTGAACACCGGCCGGTTGTCGAGTTGATCGGCCATGGCTGTCGTCCCGACCCTACTAGAAGCGGAAGAGCCGGTTCACCTTCACCACGAACCCGCGGTTGCGGAGCTCCGAGAAGCGGTCGGGGCGCAGCGGGTCGGTCTCGCGGTCTTCCGTGTAGACCACGAACAGCTCGCTGCCGGGCGAGTACTCCCAGCGCAGGCGCAGGTTGTTGCTGATCGCGCTGGTGCTCGAGTTGTACTGGATCAGGCCGCTGAAGAACATGCGCGGCGTGAAGGTGTAGCTCACGCGCGAGACGACGAGATCCGTGCGGAACGACCCGCGCGGCGAGTCGATCCAGTTGACCGAGACGCTCGGCTCCAGGGAGAGCTGCTGCGTGATCTCCATCCGGCCGCGGCGGAACTCGACGGAGCGGATGCTGCCGTCGAAGTAGTCGCCGACCCGCACCGTGAGCGTCCCGTTCAGGCGGCGCTGGGCGCCGGGCGAGTAGGTCCCCTCGACGTCGAAGAAGCTGTAGCCGCCGACCGGGAAGACCACGTCGTCGGGTCCGGGCGTGAACTCGGTGTGGAGGAACTCGTAGTTGTCCGCCACCGACACGCCGAAGCGATCGCTGTTCTCGAGCTCGGTCGCGAATCCCAGTTGCGACTGCCGGGTCTCCACGACGCCCAGGTCCGCGGTCTCGATGTAGTCGAAGCTCCCTTCGAGGCGGAACTGCCGGATGTTGGCCAGCGACCGCGGGCGGGGGCTGAAGCGAGCCGTCGCGTAGGAGCGGCGGAAGTTGTCGCGGCGGAGGAAGCCGACCTCCGGCACGAAGTTGTCCTCGACGAGGAGGTGCTCGGCCTGGAAGCCGTAGCGGTCTCCGGCGTAGTTGAAGCGGCCCTGGTAGCTCAGGTCGTCGCCGTCGCGGCCCGGCGTCTGGGTCCGGGCCACGTAGGCCACCAGGCCGACGTTCTCATAGAAGGAGAACGTCGCATCGGCGCCGTAGGCCTGGCTGGAGCCGTCGCCGACCAGCGAGACCGAGCGGTTCGTGAACAGGCCGCCGATCGTGCTGCGGCGCAGGATGTCCCGCTTCACGCGCACGACCGTGAAGTTCGTCATCTGCGCGTCGGCCAGCACCTCGTCGTCCGTCTGGATGTTCAGCGCCCCGACGTCGAACGCGCCGATCTTGCCGGTGACGCGTCCGCCCCCGACGATCGGCACCACGGTTCCGTTCTGCAGGCCGATCTGCCGGCTGTAGAAGAGGGTCGGGGCGTTGCCGCCGCCGAAGAACCCGCCGCCCTGTCCGCTGCGCCGCAGGGCGCCGCCGAACCCGCCGCCGATGCCGCCTCGCGCGAAGTCGAAGATGCCGCGGCCCTCGAGGAAGAACTCGCGCTTCTCCGGGAAGAAGAGGCTGAAGCGGGTGAGGTTCACCTGCTGCTCGTCCACCTCGACCTGCGCGAAGTCGGTGTTCCAGGTGAAGTCGGCGGTCAGGTTCTGGGTGACGCCGTACTTCACGTCGAGGCCGCCGGTGCCCGAAGGGTCGTTCCGCGTCGGGGGCGTGGCGGCGAGGTTGGTGCTGACGCCGCCGATGGCGTAGGGCTTGATCTCGAGGTTCCGGCCGCCGCTGGGCACGTCGAGCCCGACCAGCGTCGCCGCGTCGGACACGCGAAAGATGCCGCCCGGGCCGTTGCCGGCCGAGATGGGGAGCGGCGTGATGTAGGCCCATTCGTTCTTGCGCCGCACGTTGCGGCGGAGCTGGACGCCCCAGATCTGGGCCGGGCCCGGCCGGTAGCGGAGCGACTGGAAGGGGATCTCCATCTCCACCGTCCAGCCGCCGTCGAAACGGCCGGACCGGACGTCCCAGACCGGGTTCCAGTCGCTGTTGGGATTGCCCTCGTTGGTGATGGCGAAGTCGGCGACGGCGCCCAGGGGATTGGTGTAGAAGGCCACGCCGTTGCGCCGGTCGTAGAAGGTGTCGAGGATGACGGCGAAGGTGTCGTTCTGGCGGAGCTGGCGCGTGTCGCGGCGCATCTCGTTGGCCACCCATTCGCTCGGCGGCGCCGAGTCCCAGATGCGGGCCCCGACGTAGAGGTTCTGCGCGTCGAACAGGATCCACGCCTCGGTCTTCTCCGTGGCGGGCGCCCCCTCGTCGGGGGCCTGCTGGATGAACCCGGTAATCGCCGGCACCGTGAAGTAGGCCCGCTCGTCGAGCTGCCCGTCGAGCCGGATGCCCTCGGGCCACTCGACGGCGCGGATGGTGGCTCGGCGCTGCGCGTCGCGGCGGATGACGTCCGGCGGCAACGGCGGCGGCGGCCCGTCGATGACCCCCGGCGCCCGGAAGCCGGCCGCTCCCGCCGGCGGAGGCGCGGGGCCATCACCGCGGGCCGGCGGCGGCGGACCATCGCCGCGGGCCGGGTCGGCGCCGCGTCGGCCGCGGGCACCCGATGGCGCCGTCGAGAAGGGCGACGACCGGCGCCCCGGAGGTTCCGGGCGGCCGACCGTCCGCGCCGGCTCGAACCCGCTCGCGGAACTGCCTGTCGCCCCCGCGCCCTCCGCACCGGTGCCCTCCGCCCCCGCGGGAAACCCCGACGCAGGGGCCGCGGCCATCGCAACCGGCGGGGCGACGTCGGGACCCCCGGCGGCCAGGAGGGCGCGCGCCAGCCGATCCTGCAGGTCGAACAGCCCTTCCGCGAGGCCTCCCACCTCGGTCTGCGCCACGACCGCGCCGCTAGCCACGTCCAGCATCCGGCCTGCGATCCGCAGCCGGTCGCCGACTCGCCGGTACGTGCCGCCGAGGACCCACTGCACACCGACGGACCGGCCGGCCGCAAGCAGGCGCGTGTCGTCGTCGGCGCGCGGACCGGACGAGAGCACGCGGACGGACGCGAACGCGCGCGGGCGGGCGGCCGGCGGGAGCGCAGGCCCTCGAAGGAGGGCCGCGGAGACCGACTCCGCGATTCCCGCGCCGATCCAGTCGTCGCCGGGGGCCTCGCCGAGATTGACGAAGGGCAGAACGGCCAGGCTCGGCGCGGCGTCGACCTGGGCGTACGCAGCCGGCGCGATGAGGCAGACGAGCGCCACGGCGAGCGCGGCGCGGGCCGGCGCGCGGCGGGTCCTGGGCGGTTGCTGCAAGCTTCGGGGCTCGGGCATGGCGGCCGACGCATACGCCGCGTCTACTGAGACGCTGACGGCGGGGAGACCGTTTATCCCGGAGGCCGCTCGGTCCGCGGGCCGCCTCACCGCGGCCGCCACAGCACGAGGAGCGCCCAGTCGAGGTCCAGCCGGTCCCCCTGCCGGCGGGCGCGGCCGTCCGCCATCCTCGTTTTCTCGTCGTGCACCCATCTCATCCGCCGTCTTGACAATGTGGCCTCAAGTGTCTACGTTGGTGAGATGAAGACGTCGGGCGTGCGGGAGATCAAGAATCGTCTGAGCGCCTACCTGCGCATGGTGGAGGCCGGCGAGCGTGTGGCCATTACGCACCGCGGGCGGATCGTGGCCGAGCTGGGGCCGCCGACGCACACGACGGAGGGAGAGGCCAGCGCAGAGCTGCGACGTCGAGCGCGCGCGGGCACCGTGCGGCTGGGCGCCCCGAATCGCCCCGACGTCTATCCGCTCTCGCCAACCCGGGTACCCTCCGGGACCGTGCAGGAGCTGCTGGACGACATCCGGGGCGAGCGGTGAACTTCTACGCGGAGACCAGTGCCGTCCTGTCGTGGCTCCTCGGCGAGGACGGCGGAGAGCGAGCCCGATCGCAGCTCGCCGCGGCTGCCGCGGTGCATACGTCGGACCTGACGCTCATCGAATGCGACCGGGGGTTGCGCCGCGCCGGCAGCGCGGGGCGAGTGACCGCGAGCGAGTCAATCCGACTCCAGGCGCTCATCGACACGGCGTCGGCCCATTGGACCCTGCACGGCATCGACCCGGAGATCGTTCATCGGTCCCGCCGCTCCTTCCCGCACGAGCCGGTCCGGGCCCTCGACGCCATCCACCTCGCGACGGCACTGGCCGTTCGGAACCTGATCCCCGACGTACAGGTGCTGTCGTTCGACGATCGGATTCGCGACAACGCGGCCGCGCTCGGATTCCCCGTGGCGCCCATCGCCGGTGATCAACCGTGACCGAGCGCCGAGGCCCGGTGGTCAGTCGGCCGGCCTCGGCCTGGGACGGCGCGCCCTGACGGGCGCGGCGGGAACACTCCGCTGCCTGTGAGCGCAGACCGGCCGCCCGATGCGTCGGCGGATCGAGAGGGAGAAGCACCGCGGTGAAAATGATCGTCTTCGGGGCCACGGGCAAGACCGGGCAGCACGTCTGGCGGAACGCGCTGGAGCGGGGCCACGACGTCACGGCCTTCACGCGCTCGCCGCACAAGATCGACGGAGCCACCGGCCTGCGCGTCGCGCAGGGCAACGTCCTGGACGCCCCTGCGGTCGCGGACGCGGTCCATGGCCACGACGCGGCGATCGTGGCGCTGGGCAGCACCGGCCTCCGCGACGGGACGACGCTCGCCGCCGGGACGCATCATGTGGTGGACGGCATGACGCGCCACGCCGTCGAGCGCCTGGTCGTTCTGTCCGCCGCGGGAGTGGGGGAGAGCTGGGGCCAGGTCTCGCTGCTGGCCCGCGTGATGTTCGGTACGCTGCTGCGCAACATCCTTGCGGACCACACGGCGCAGGAGGCCATGGTGCGGGCCAGCGCCCTCGACTGGACCATAGTCCGCGCCGCCATCCTCCACGACGGCCCCGCCGGGAAGGACATCACCGCCACCAACACCGGGACGATGGACCGCATCGCCCGCGCCGACCTCGCGGCGTTCCTCGTCCGGGAAGCGCGCGACGGGGCCTACCGCAGGCAGGTCATCGCGGTAACGTCGTAGCAGGGCACATCTCAGGTTGCTACCACCACCCGACAACCGAGGTGCTGCAGGGCCGTCCTCGTGTCTGCTTCAAGCTGGACGAAGGCCTCCAGTTCCCGCAGCGGCGTCCAGTCCGTAATCAAATCCGCGTACCATTACTGCGCGGGCCGGGTCTCCGCAGAGGCGAGCGGCAGGCTGGGCTGTCGCAGGTCCTTTCGATCCATGACCTTCGTGCCCCCCACGCGCGACGTATCGTCATTGGCGCTGATGGCCTCCAGCGGGTTCAGGTAGGCCAGCAGGTCTCCGCGCGTAACCGTAGGTTCGTCGGCGGCACCCTCACAACGCCACGTCCCCGGCAGGTGACGCACGGACAGTCGCGACGCCACGGATACGCTGCCGCGCCCGGCGTGGGCCACCAGCAGCGCGTCGTCCTGAACGCACGCCACGACCGACGGCGAGTGCGTGTTGATGATGACCTGCCGGAGAGGATTGTCCGCATCGACCGGTTCGTCCACGTCAACGGCAAGCTCGCCCAGCAGTTCAATCATGGCCGCGATCCGGAGTGGATGCATGCCGTTCTCAGGTTCTTCCAGGCAGAGCAGGCGCCTGCTCCTGGGGTCGGACTCCATGACGGTGAGGGCGAGGAAACGCAGGGTGCCGTCGGACAGGGCGCTCGCCACGTGTTCGGTGTTCTGAAGATCCGTCATGACGATGCTCAGCAACTGCCGCTTGTCGTCGACGTCGATGGCGATCCCGCGCACGCTTTCCACCAGCTCGGAGAGCCGGTTCGCCACCCGCGCATATATGTCTCGCTCTCCATCCGGATGATCTCGCTGTGCTGCTTGCGCGAGGTCGTACAGGGTCGCCGGTAGGTGCGATCCGCTCGGTCCCATGCTCCGCGGCGCGGTGAACCCATCCGGGGCGCGGAGCGCCGACGGTTCCAACTGCAGTTGCGTCCACCCGGCCATCTCCTGCCTGGCGAGCACCAGTGTCCGGTGCTCGGCGGCGTTGTTCACCGACGACAGCATGGTACGCGGCAGATTGGCGGCAGGAACGCGACGCGGTCGTCCGCCACCCAATCCCGCCACGCTATCGGCGTGCAGCGAAACGACCGGCCCTCCCTCGCCTTCTTCTTCCGTCGAAATGTAGGGGCTGGTGCGACGGCCCTTGACGACAGAGTCCCGCCACGGCTTCTTGTGCGGAAAGCCGAGCCGGCTCTTTGCTTCGGAGCGATTGATGTGGACCATCTTTTCGCGGACGATCTCCAGCGCGCCCATGGTCCTGATGGTCGAATCCTGTCGGTACCGCAGCTCCAGCTCGTAGCGGAGGAACGTCATCGACGCCTTGGCCGTTTGGCCGAGATCGTCTTCGCCCTCTTCCGGAATCAGGAACTCCGCGGCGAAGCGCATCCTGTCGGCGACCCGATCGCCCGTGCGGCGGAAGAGACCCCACACGTCACCACGCCGGGAGTCCCCGCCTCGGACGATGGATGCCGCCTCGACCAGGGGCTTCTCCGCCAAGGCGGCCAGGAACGAGATCGCGTCGAAGAGGTTGGACTTGCCGACACCGTTCGGTCCAGCGACGCACGTGAAGGGGCCCAGCCGGACGTCGATTCGGTCCAGGTTCTTGAAGCCGTCGACCTTGAGCCGCGTGAGCACGTCAGGTCACCTCGCCGCCGCAGCCGCGCGCTCCTCGGCGCGATGCCCGGCCAGGATGCCCGTCATGCCGTAGTTGCCCTCGTGGCAGGCGTACTCGAAGAGGGGACCCTCCCGCGTCGTCATGGGCACCGCCGCCGTCCACGGGGCGGTGTAGATGATGGGATCGTCGACCGTGACCCGGTAGTCGATCGCGTCGGGGCCGCGGCGGGTGAAGCGCTCGACCACCCGCGCCGCCGCGCTCGTGCCCAGGGTGATGACCCCGAGACCCCGGCTGATCGTGTTCTGATCCACGGCGCGCAGGTTGGTGGTCTCGACCACCAGCGTGTCGCCCTCCCACCGCCCGCGCGCATCTCCCAGCCACTGCCCGATCCGCGGATCCACGTGCGGCCGTCCGTCCAGCGGGATGATCCGCGCGTCGTGGATCATCTCGGCGAGGATCACGACGTGGTCGGGCGTCTGCAGGATCTCGTAGTTGTGGTTGTAGAAGTTGCCCATCATCGTGCCGGGCAGCCCGCGGGTGATGCAACGTTCGAAGAGATCACGGCTCTCCGGTCCGTCGGCGGGAGCCGTCGTCCAGGCCGTCGCGAGCCGATCCCGCACCTGCTGCCCTTCCGCGGTCAGCGGCGGGAGCCGCCCGTCAGGGGGATCCACGAGCAGCGAGGTGCGCCGCAGCAGCACGCCGCGCTCGCGCCAGTACTCGTTGTGCGAGCCGGTGCTCCCGGCCCGGGGCACGGTGTCGGTGGTGGTTTCCCGGGTGAACTGCCGGAACCGCTCGGCGCGCTCATCCTCGGTCAGCACCGACTGGCCGGCGAGGTCCCGCGGCCGCTCCAGCGGCGTCGCGGTGACGTTGGTCCAGGTGCCCCGGAGGTCGGGGTGCCCCCACGCGGTCCGCGGCGCGCGCTGACCGGTCGCTTCGACCGCAAGCAACAGCAGGGCGACGAAGACGACTGCGGCTTTCATGAATCCCGACCATAGCACGCGGGTTGCGCTGCGCCGGCGCGGCGCGCGGCGAGCATCGCGGCGGCCGTGATCGGCCCCAGGATGACGAGCTCGCGGGCAACCGCCCGCAGGTTGTTCCACCAGCAGTCGGCGAGCCAGTACTCCCGGCAGACGCGCAGGAACAGGTGGGCGTCCGAGAGGTGGAACTCCCGCGTCAGGGGCCACAACGCCATCACGCCGCGGGGGGCGCTGGGGTCGGCCCCCAGCCAATCGAGCAGGATGTGGCTCCCGTACGCGGCGGCCACCGCCGCGACGACATACGGTCGCGCGCTGCGCGTCAAGGCGCCCGCGACAACCGCGGCGATGACCGTCGCGCCCACGCTGTGCGTCGCGCCGCTGTGGACGCCGAGCAGCAGGTCGACGTCGGGGAAGATGGCCAGACAGGCGAAACCGGCCAGGCCGCGCCGCGGGCCGAGGCGCGCCAGGAACCGCTCGAGCTCGCGCGGCCTGCGCCACCCCGGCCGGATCCGGGATGCGGCAACGACGAGGCAGCCGGCAGCGACGCCGCCGAGCGCGTGCCCAATGGGCGTCGGCATCGCTGCGGATTCTGACGTACCGCGGTGATGTCTGAGCGGCTACTCCGCAGGCTCCCGCGGCGGCAGCAGGGTGCGCTCCTCGGTAGTGTCGGCTCCCGACGCTACGAGTCCGCGCGCTTGTACGTCGCCTCTACCGCCACCGCCTCCTCGCCGCCCGGGGTGACGTTGTGCATGACGATCGCGAGCGCCGACCCGTCGCCGGGCCGAATCGCGATCCGCCAACCCCAGTCCGGACCGGGCGGCACGGCGTAGCTGCCGCGCACCGCGATCGTCCCGTCGGGCTCGACGGCGCCCTCGCACGCCAGCACCCCGTCCGCCATGTGCCAGGAATCGATCCAGTGGACGGTCGCCCGTCCCGGACCGGACTGGAAGCCGACGAGCAGCGAGCCCTCCTGCGCGGCGCCCTGGTAACTCCAGGTGTAGTCCAGGCGGAGGAACCTCCCGCCCAGCAGGGTGGCGAGCGCGGCGGTGGACGCGGAGTCCTCCGGCTTGCCCGTGTGGGGGTCGTGCAGGCGGTTCGAGCCCTGCCAACGTCCGACGCATCCGGCGAGACGTTCCAGTTGTGTCACATGTCGAGGATATACTCACGGGGTCTTGACACCGATCCTTGTGCCGGGGCTCGGTCAGAGGCCCGAGGTCCGACACGGATCGGCCGGTCGCGGATCCCGTTCACACCAATTCCCGGAGGAAGAGTCGATGCGTGCACGTCACTGTCTCGTCGCTGTCTGTCTCGCCGCGCTCGCGCTGACCGCGCCCCCCGCCGCCGCCCAGACCGAGGACCGTCCCACGCTCACCAGCGGCGCCGCCATGACCATGATCCACGGCTGCCTGAGCAAGGCCGCGGAGGAGGGGTGGCGCATGCACATCGCCATCATCGACAACCATGGCAACCTGAGGGCCTACCACCGGATGGACGACGCCCAGCTCCTGTCGCACGACATCGCGATGGCCAAGGCCCGCACCTCGGCCCTGAGCCCGCGGTCGACGCAGCAATGGGGCGAGATTGCCTTCGGCAACGGCGTCTCCCCCGCCGCTTTCGTGCCCGGCATGAACTACTTCCAGGGCGGGCTGCCGATCATGACCGCCGACGGCCAGCACCTCGGCGGAATCGGGGTCAGCGGCGACTCGGGCGCCAACGACGCCATCTGCGCCCAGGCCGGCATCGAGGCCGCCGGCCTCAACTAGCCCGCCAATCGTCGCTTGGCGGCGGCTCCGCCTGGCGCCACCCTGCGGCGCAGACTCCTGGCGGGGGGGCGGCGGTGTCCACCGTCGCGCCCCCGCCGCTCGATCCGGCCGCTTCCGGTCAGCGTGGGAAGCGGGGGATCCCATAACTGCCCCGGATCCCGCCGATCCAGATCTCGTCATTCACCTCGATGGCCACGGTGCCGATCTGGAAGAACTCGTTCCCCTTGTAGTCCACCAACTGGTGGACCTCGAACGTCGTCGGATCGACCTCGGCCACGCGAGCGGCCGACAGCTCACACGGATCATCGTCTTCGCACCGGGTCACGTGGCCGGCGGCGATGACCTTGCCGGCGGGTCCCCAGCGCACGTTGTCGACGTTGAAGCCGACCGGAATCCGGTCCACACGCACCGGACTCTGGCCGCGGGACAGTCGCACCAGCGCCCGATCGCTCCAGCCCCCGATGTAGAACCACTGCCCGTCCTCCGAGGACACGAGACCGTTGGGACCGGGCATCTGGCTGCCGGGCACTTCGACCCAGCCCGTCGTGGGATGCCATTCCCAGAGCTCCCCACCTTCGCGGTCGAAGTTCGTCGCGCCGAGATAGCCGTCCGGCAGCGCGGTAATGGAGTTGATGCGGGCGGTGCCCTCCGGAGCCGGGATGCACCCGATCCACTGCATCGTGGGCGCGGTGCCGCCGACGTTCAGCGCAAAGACCTCGATGGCCTCGCGCGCGCCGTGACCGACCACAAAGAGGGTATGCACGTCGCCGCCGCCCTCCCGCAGGGTCAGTCCGTGCGGCTGGAACACGTCGTTCGGACCGGGGCAGGCGCCATAGGTATCCCGGTCGTGCTCCGGCGGCAGCGCCCCCGCGGGGAAGATCTCACGGACGCTGTGATCCCGAAGGTCCACCGCGTAGACGGGACCCTCTGAATCGGAGTAACGCCCCGATGCGATGACCCAGGGGGCGCCGGGAACCTCGTAGAGATCTTCCGGATTGGTCGTGCCGCAAACGAACGGCACATCTCCGTCCGGATCGCACGTCTGGGCACCCAGAGGGAGCCCGCCGACGAGAACCAACACCGACGCGAGGAGCAAGAGCACTCGCAACATGGCCTACCTCCAGACTCGTTCGTGACGGCGTGAGCATACCAGCACTGGCCAGCGCCCTGACCTGAACCAACGCTCGGGTCCAGAGTGGAGCCGTCGGGGGTGGGCGCAGTTCCGTCCCGCGGCCCGCTGGCGCCGGGCCCGCGCGCGACCCGCGAGGAAGGTCGATATTATTGTGCAGGGAGCGATCGCTGAGGAGAGCGCAAGATGCCTGTTGAAGGGGTACGGCCGGCACGAACCCGCCCACGCGGGGTTCCGGCCGCGCGACCGCAGGCTGAGGAAGAGCTGAGCAAGGAGGCAATCCGCGCGCTCGAAGAGGGCCGCGCGGACCACGCCGCCGGTCGCAACTTCACAATGGCGGAGATCAAGCGCGAGTTGGGGATCGAGTCCTGAGCAACGTGGCCCTATACGGAACCCATCAGCCTGCTGCGGCAGTCACGGTCGTCTATACGCCTCGCGCCGATGGAGGATGCATCAATCTCGATTGTGCCTCCGTCGGGCCGCCTGAAGAACCCGCCAGTCGCCGAACGTGATGCCCCGGACTGCGTGCGTTTGCCCTACTCCCAACCGCGCGCCGGGACGGCGGCTCGGCGCGGGCCTACTACGGGGCGAGCAGCAATCGAGGGCGGACCTGATGCTGTGCTTCGAGCGCTGACAACCGCTCCTCCACAGCCATCAGCCGCTTCGCATCTGCGTCGACCTGCTGTTGTGCCGTCTCTTCGAGCGCTGCCTCCAGGTCGCTTAGGCGCTGGTCGACGTCGTCGACGTCCAGGCCGCCCGCATCGATGACGGCGAGCAGTTCATCGAGCTGGCGGTGCGCTTCCCACGAGCTGATCACGTCCCACCGTTTGGCGGCAACGCCGGTTGTCAATCAGTTTCGGCCAAATATGATTGGCAAGACGCTTTGCGGCTAACGCATGAGCAGCAACACTTAGTCCGGCCTTGACGACTGCCCCGCCCCGGCCAAGCAGGACGCCCCGTCGGACACCTCCCAGCGCGGCGGCGCCGTGAGGTCGGCGGCGCGGAGCCGGCCGCCGCGGGCGGTGAGCCAGTTGGCGACGGCGTCCCGGACCAGGGGCGCCGACGCCAGCGACGCCTCGCGCCGCGTGATGGCCGGGTCGCGGGTGGCGCGCGCGGCGAAGAAGTCCGTGGCCGCCACGACGAGGGTCTCGGTCGGGGCGACGGGCGTTCCCGACGGCCATGCGATCTCGATCTCCGGCTGAGGCCCGTCGCACGCCACGCGAACGCGGACGCCGGACACGCTCGGGATCCCCCGCCAGCTTCGGGTCATCTGGCGCGCCAGCTCCTGCCGCAACTGGGCCCCGGTCATGTTCAGCGTCGCGATGCGATTGTCGAAGGGGAACACGTCGAAGAGGGGCCCGCGGGTGAGAGGCCCGGCGGGGAGACCCCGGCGCAGCCCCCCGCGCCGGACGCCCATGCCGATCGCGACGTCGGCATCCGGAACGGCGGCCCGCATGGCGTCCGCGAAGAGGTTGCCGACGGCTGATTCGATGCCGTCCCGGTTCCGCGCGAACCGTGACGCCAGCGTGATGCCGAGCGGCTCGGAGCGCCAGCGGTTCACCCGGTCGAGCTCGGGCTGCATCGCGGCGACGATGGACATGTCGGGCCGGACCGGCTCGGCTTCATAGGAGGGCGCGGCGCCGCCGGTCGCGCACGACCCGTCGGGGGCGACGGCGGCGCAGACCGCCTGGGGCGGGAAGGGGCGCGCCGACACCACCCCGGCCCCGCGCTCGACCGTCAGGTCCAGGCGGGCGAACGCCCGCCCCCACGACCAGGCCTGCACGATGGGGATGCCCGCCACCGCGTGCGCCAGCGCCCGGTGGCTGTGGCCGGCGACGATCCCGTCGACGAGACCGGCCGGCAGGTTCCGCGCCAGGCGGAAGATCTCGGAGCCCGGGTCGCACGACGTGAGGTCCGCGGGATCGTCGAAGCGCGCGCACTGGCCGCCGGCGTGCGCGAGGACCAGCACCAGGTCGGCGCCGCGCCGGCGCAGGTGCCGCGCCTCCCGCTCGACGGCCGGCGCGAGCGCCGTCGTGTCGAGCCCCCCGACGTTGGCGGCGAGCGTCCTCGTCAGCCCGTCGTAGGTCATCACCCCGACGATGCCCATCCGGAGCCCGGCCGCGTCGACGATCGCCGACGGTCGGACGTTCGGCCACGCCACGGGACGTCCCGTCGCGATGTCGATCACGTTCGCGGCGAGGAACGGGAACCGGGCGCGCGCGGCCGCGGCCTTGAGCGCCCCGCGCATGTCGTTCGCCTCGGGCCCCGTCGCGGTGTCGACGGCCCCGTACTCGAACTCGTGGTTGCCGATGGCCAGCGCGTCGTAGCCGAGCGCGTTGTAGGCGTCGACCACCAGCAGCCCTTCCGAGATGTCGGAGGTGACCCCGCCCTGGAAGGTGTCGCCCGCGTCCAGGAGCAGCACCGCGCCGCCGTCCGCCGCCCGCGCCGCGCGCAGGTTGCGCACGTAGCCGCCCAGCAGCGCGAGGCCTCCGTGCCCGTCGCGCGGGAACGCGCGGCCGTGCAGGTCCGTGGTGCCGACGATGGAGAGTGTGACCCGACCGGCCGCGCCGCCCGGATCGGGTGCCGCCTGCTGCCCCGCCGAGACCCATCCCGCGAGCAGCAGGGTGGCCGCGCCGAACGCGGTTCCGCCGACGAGCCACCGGCGCTGGGACGCCACGGGTGTCGTGTCCACCGCCCTGAGCATACGGGAGTGGCTCACTCCGAGTCACCGCACGGCTTCTCAGCCCAAGGCCCGGGCCGGAGGCACGAAGCCCCTGTCGCGCTCGAGGAGCTCCGGTTCACGATGACGATCGGCAAGAAGCGAGCAGGAGGCTGGTCTCCGGCTATTCCTGCAACTCCGGAGCGTCGTCGCGAATGACGCCCGTCAGGCGCGGATTCAGCAACCTCCAGCGCTGTCCCATGCGGTCAAGGTCACCGTTGAGCACGACCGGTGCCCAGTCATGGTGGGCTTGAATCGCTCTCTCATAGTCCACTCGCTCGAGAACCACCTTGACCGACTGTCGTTGCCCGTCGATCGTGGTCGCCAGCCCGATGATTCCGTCGTCGTCCTCCTCCCCACGTTTCAGGAGCCGGACGAAACCGTAGAGATCCACATCCGGTCGCGGAGCACGGTCACGGAGTGAGCGCGCCGCTTCGCGCAAGAGAGCCGCATCCGCCTGGCCGAATCGAACGACGTTGCTCGCGATCGCGAGCGGCCGTGTCCGAGCCCACGAGACGCCGACGTCAAGCGTCGGGAACGGCTCGACGAGCCGGACCAGGGCCTCGCACAGATTGGCGCTCACACCCTGAGCAACTGCGTCTCCAAAGGCCTCCTTGTCGCCGGCAGCAGTGCGCTCCGTCGCCTGGCGGACCGCGGTGAGAGCCTCGACCAGACGCACCGTCATCCGGCGTTCGATTGGAGCGTTCCAGTCGTCGGCGTCGGGGAACAACGCCGGCATCGGCGGCGGCACGACCGGCGGCAGCAGGGTCACCACGAAGCTGCCGTGGTCCGTTTGCCCCAGGCGCACCCGATTCAACAGGTCCGACGCCTCCCTGTTTGCACCCGCGCGGTAGACCGGCTGCGGTTCGCGAAGCGAACACGCCGCCGAAAGCAACATCTCTCGGGCGCCGTCGACGAGGCTTACGCCAGCGGTCAACGTTACGCTGCCATCTTCGCTTTCTGCAGCTCTAACACGGACAACGTCGCGGTCCGTCGTCACCAGAGAGCGATAGACAGCGAGTTCGTCTTGACCAGCGACACTTGCGAACGTGTCGATCAAGGCCGCCACGACGCTCGCGTAGTCGCCGAGGCGCTCCGTGCGTGGGACAATGATCTCCGGCCGCGCTTCACCAACGTAGACGTCCGAGTGAGCGCGGTACGGCTCCTGCCGCCTCCAACCCGCGGCGCGGGCGTAAGCTGACAGTGCCGCCGGCGACACGGCCGACAGCGCGCCCCGGTCGCGAATACTGACTCGCATCAGATTTCTCCGGTGAGTGCATCCGTCATGCGATCGCTCCGACGAGGTCCTCGGATCTTGCGGCGTTGCTCACCCGAGATCAAGGCATCTCGCTGACGGCCACGTGCCGCCCGAGTCGCCCAACGGCGCACCGGCCGGCGTCACCGGACCGCGGTGATCCCGAACAGGCCGGGCTCCGCGGGGCCGTCCTCGCCGGTCAGCGAGGGATGCGTGCGGATCTGCCCGAAGCCGACCGTCGCCAGCAGGTCGATGAGCTCGCGCGAATCGTAGCTGCAGGTGGACATCGCGTAGCGCTCGACGCGGGCGGTGTCCAGGTGCACGACGTGCCACCGCTCGGTGGCGGTGCGGCTCGGCGCGTCCCAGAACCGCTCCTCCAGAAGCAGGTGCGGTCCGGCCGCGAACAGGCCGCTCCGGGCCGACGTCCAGGTGGCGTCCCCGTGTCCGGTGGCGCGCACGGCCTCGGGCGTCTGCGGCTCCAGGACGAGCGTGCCGCCCGGGGCGAGGGCCGCGTGGCAGCGCCTCAGGATGTCGCGGGCGTCGGGGCGCCGGAACACGTTGACCTGTCCGAACAGCAGCAGGACGAGAGCGTAGCCGCGTCCCAGGTCGGCCTGCCGCAGGTCCGCCTGGTCGAACGTGCAGTCGAGCGCCTCCGCTGCCGCGACCGTCCGCGCGTGTCGGATGGCGGCAGGGGAGAAGTCGATGCCGTGGCAGCGGTACCCCAGCCGGGCCAGTCGATGCAGGTAGAGACCGGGGCCGCACGCCAGGTCCAGAACGCGCGCGGCGTCTTCCCGATTGAACTGCCGGGAGAGCTCTTGGTTGACCCGCCGGGAGAGCTCCTGGTCGACCTGCCGGGAGAGCTCCTGGTCGACCTGCGGGGCGTGCTCCTGGTTGACCTGCCGGGCGAGGAACCGGACCTGCGCGTCGATGGTGGCCGCGCGCCGGCTGGCCTGGTCGTGCCGCTGCGACAGATGCTCGGCCAGCATCCGCTGGCTGAACGCCGGATCGTCCCACGGCAGGTTATCGCCCTCCGCCCAGGGCGTCGCGGGGACCTGTCGATCCAGGAGGGCGGCCAGCGGGAGGGACGCCGGGGCGGGCGGCGGTGCCCCGCGAGAGCCGGACCCGGCCATCTGCGCCTTCGGGGCCGGGACCGTCACGCGCCGGCGGAGCCGTCCACCGTCGCCCCGCCGCAGCTCGACCCGGCCCCGGCCGTGCAACCGAAGCAGTGCCGGCCGGTGACGATGGCGCGCGCCTCGAGGGCGGCGAGGTCGAAGTCGGCGATGTGGCGCGGGGCGGGGGCCCGCAGCGGCAGGTCGAGCATCTGGTTGAAGTCGCAGTCGTAGAGCGTGCCGTCCCAGCCGACCGACAGCGTGTTGCGGCACATCACCGCGCGCGCCGCGGCGGGGTTGTAGGCGGTGACCAGCCGCTCCATGTAGTCCTCGAGGTTGGACGAGTCGATCAGCCATTCGAGGAAGCGGCTGATCGGCATGTTCGTGATCGTGTGGAGCGCGTCGAAGCGGACGCCGTAGAGCCGGTCGAGCTCGCGCTTCCACTCGCGCTCCAGCGACGCCTGCCCGCCGGGGAGGAAGGCGCCGACCGGGTTGGTCACGAGCACGAGGCGCAGGCCGGAGCCGGGCTGCCCGTAGCCGGCGGCGTTGAGCTTCCGCAGGCCGGCGATGGACTTCTCGAACACGCCGTCGCCCCGCTGCGCGTCGGTGTTGAGCTGCCGGTAGTGGGGCAGCGAGCAGACCACCTCGACGCGGTGCTCGGCGAAGAAGTCCGGGAGGTCGGTGTAGGCCGGGAGATCGAGGATGGTCAGGTTGCAGCGGTCGATGACGTGGCGCCCCAGCGCCGTGCACTGCGCGACCAGCCACCGGAAGTCGGGGTTCAGCTCCGGCGCGCCCCCCGTGATGTCGACGGTCGGGATGGCCGTCGGCCGCAGCGCGGCGAGGCACTGCGCCATCGTCTCCCGCGTCATCACCTCCCGCCGGTCGGGCCCCGCGTCGACGTGGCAGTGCCGGCAGGTCTGGTTGCAGAGCTTCCCGACGTTGATCTGGAAGATGGAGATGGCGGTCGGCCGCAGCGGGTGCAGCCCGTCCGCGGCGAGCGCCTCGGCGAAGCCCCGCGCCAGCGGCAGCCGGTTCAGCGCGTTCAACTGGGCGCGCGGCGCGGCGAGCGGCAGGCGCCGGGCGGCCAGCGAGGGGAGGGTGGTGGCCATGGGCAGGGGTCCGTCACATCCCCCGCCGCCCCGCGTGGTTGCGCATCTGGACCCCGTGCACCAGCGACGCCCCGCCCCGGATGGCCGACGCCACGTGCACCGCCTCGGTCATCTGGTCGAGGTCCGCCCCCTTCTCGAGCGCGTCGGTGCTGTAGGCGTCGATGCAGTACGGGCACTGCACGGCGTGGGCCACCGCCAGCGCGATGAGCGACTTCTCGCGCGCCGACAGCGCCCCGTCCTCGAACACGGCGTTGTACCAGGCGAAGAACTTCTCCGCCAGCTCCGGCCGGTTCTCGCCGATCTCGGGGAACCGCTTCAGATCCGCGTCGTGGTAGTAGGTGTCGTGTGCCATGGTCGTGTCCGCGGCGTCCGAAGCGAGGGGACGGTCTCAAGCGCTGTCCCGCTAGGGTCACCATAGCACGGTGGCGCGCTGAGGCTTCTGCACCGCGGCTCCAGGGTGGGGGCTCCTTTCGGTCGCAAGCGGCGTGGCCGAGCCAGCGGTCCCCCGACGGTGCGCTCGCCCCTCGCTTGCTGCTGCCGCCGACGCACCCTTCCGCTGCCTCCCCGGCTGCCCGCCGCGAGCCCGGCGCCTTCCCGCCGTCCCCCGGCGCCCACCTCTCCGCGCACCACTTCCGTCACCCGTTGACCTCGCCGTTCGCGTCCTCCCGGGTTCGCATCGCCCTTGATCGCCCGTCGCAACGTACGCCCCCTCCGTCGACCTCCGCCCGTTCCGTCCATCGCTCTCTCCCCTGACACCACCGCCGCGTACTCGCACCGGTCCTCCCCTTGCCTTCACCCCCATGTTACGACCCCGACAATGTCGTCGACCTCCCAGCCCACCACCTGTTTCCGCACCACTCCCCCACTCGTCCCCCCGGCTCGATCCCCGTGCCGCCCCTCCTGCGCCTCCTCGCTAGCCGGCATCTCCGACCACCACTTGTATCCTCCCCGCCCAACCGCCCCTTCCACCCCGCGCCGCGCTTTGCTCCCGGCGATCCTCTATGTAGCTGCGCACGACCGCCGCCCAGCCGCTACCTCCCAGGCCTTCCGCGTCCCCATTCCTGAACGTCCTTGTCGCCATGCCAGAAGCCACTCGCGGTCCGTCTCCCGTCACGGCACTGGAGAACATCGCGCATGTCGAACAACATAACCACGCGGAACTTACTGCTCCTACTCGTCGGCCTCGATTCGAATCCCAGCGGCCTGGGCGGGATTACGCGCCTTCAGAAACTCCTGTTCTTGCTCGAAAAGGAAGGAGACCTCATACCAACTACGGGGGGGTATGACTTTGAGCCCTACAAGGCAGGCCCGTATTCTCCCAAACTCTATGATGACCTCGAATTCCTTGAGAACCTCGGTCTACTCAAGGCCCAAGTCACGTCTGCAACCTCCGAGGCTGAGACCGAGGAAGTCGACCGCCTGTCTTTCGATCACCTGATGGGACGTGACGCCGAGCAGTCAACTGAGGGAGACGTAGACGGTGCCGCTACCGCCGACACGTACGAAGAGCGTCGCTTTCACCTCACGGACCAGGGGCGAAAACGGATTGAGCAGTTACTTGCCTCCGACGACTTCGCCCTCGTCGCGAAGAAGATTCGGCGCATAAAGTCCAAGTACGGGAAATACTCCCTCAAGGACCTCTTGTACTACGTCTATACCCGCTACCCCGCCATGACCACGGAATCGGAAATCCGCGACGCCGTCCTGCGTAGAGGCTCGCGACGATGACCTTGACAGCGGCAGCGGCGCTTGCCATGAAGGTCCACGGTGCCGTCTGGCTCGCGGCAGCCGCCGCCTACTACAAGTACGGCGACCGCACCAACCTCTTTAGCCGCGCCCTCCAGGGCAACCGCAGCTTGCGACAAGCGCTCCGCGACAACATCGCCGCCGACCTTGGCAAACAGCTTCAACCAGTCATACGCGATGCCGCCCGGACCAGGTCTCCAGGTATTCGTTTACCGGGTGATCGGCCAATGAACACGGGCTGAGAATGGCCTTGAGCGTAGAAAGCTTCCAGTGCTGCCAGTGCTGCGACGAGGTTGCTTGGAACGGCAGTGGGGTTCCCACCGGTGCGTCACCCCCTGGCGGCGCCGTGGTGGGATGTTGGACGCCGCGCACCGGTGTCGGCTTGTCGGCGAGAACCGGCGGCAACGGGGCGCAGAGGAGCCGGCACGCTGCCCGTCGCGGCGGGTGCGGCCGCAAGGACCGGTCGTGCCACGTGGTCGTTCGGACGGTGCCCACCTACGCGGGCGGCGGCGGCAGCCCGAGCAGCTCGGGGACAACCGGTTTGGGGGCGCGCAACATTGCGGCGATCAGCGCGGGCAGGTCGAGGATGCGTTGCCGGGCCGTGCGCACCACGCTGGCGAGGGTCTGCTGCGTGTCGGCGCCCTTGCGGGTGCGGTTGCCGCCGCACACCTTGCGGATGACCACGGCGGGCCGGATGGCCTGCTCGGCGCGCCAGTTGGTGGCGTCAAGCGAGGGGTCCGACAGGAAGAGGAACACGGCCGGGAATTCGGTGGCCAAGTGCTTCGCGAAGCGCTCGGCGTCGTCGAGCGGCGGCGGTGCGTCGACCAGCCGGCCGAGGCGGGCGATGAGTCGGCCGCGGGCAGTTGCCATCCCATGTTCGCTCAGCTCGCCCGCGTGGCAGCGGTCGCGCAGGTCAAGGCCGGCCCGCAGAGTCGCCTGCACGTCGCCGGCCCAGCGACTGTCGGGATACGCCAGCCGGAGCTGCTTGCAGCGTTGAAGCAGGTGCGCCTTATTCCGATATCGGAATAAGAATCACTATGCCGATGTCGGGATTATTCCGATGTCCGCCCTGATGTCCCGGTCGTGCAGGGCGTCTTCGACGAGACGATCCGGATAATCACCGCGCGCTGACGGACGGAGACTCTTCTCTCACGACCCACGAGAGAGGAGGCTCTCATGAGTGATCCGTCACGCGTTCCCGTCGTCGCCATCGCTGGTTCGCTCAAGCCGTTCGCGGCGGGCTTCGCGACGGAGCTTGCGCAGCAAGGCTACACACCGCGCTCGCTGCGGACGCAGTTGTCTCTGGCGTCGGCCGTCAGCCGGTGGCTGCAGGCAAGAGGCCTCGACATCGGCGACCTGCCAGAGCGAACGCAGCAGTTTCTGCAAGCACGGCAGAAGGCCGGCTACAAGAGGCATCTGACGGGCAAGGCGCTGCGCCCGTTGCTGACGTACCTCCGGGCTCGTGGCGCGATCCCGCCTGCGACGACGCCCATCCCGACAGGGCCCGTGGACAAGACCCTGGTGCTCTACCGGCACTACCTCACCGTGGAACGGGGTCTGGGCGAAGCCACCGCCCAGGGCTACGTCGATGCGGTCCGCCCCTTTCTGCGCGGCTGCATCTCGGCCGACGG
Source organism: Vicinamibacterales bacterium (assembly GCA_965215155.1). Taxonomy (GTDB): domain Bacteria; phylum Acidobacteriota; class Vicinamibacteria; order Vicinamibacterales; family UBA8438; genus JAGWAJ01. The sequence continues at coordinate 200,027 of CBDCCY010000004.1, forward strand.
CCTCGGGCTGGACCTCGAGCAACTCGGTGAGGCCGACGTGACTGCGTTCATGGTGGCGCGCTGTGCCGAGCAATCCCGCCGGGCCGCGCAACTGACGTCGACCGCACTGCGCTCGCTGCTGGTCTTCCTGCATGTCACCGGGGTGGTCCAGCGTTCGCTGGCGACGGCCGTCCCGTCGGTAGCCGGCCGACGACTGGTGGCGCTTCCGCCGCGCCTCGAGCCCGACCACGTCCGGCGACTGCTCGCCGCGTGCGACCCCCGGACGCTGGGAGGGCGCCGCGACTTTGCGGTCATCACCACGCTGGCCCGCCTCGGCCTGCGGGCCGCCGAAGTGGCGACCCTGCGTCTCGACGACGTGCACTGGCGCGCCGGCGAGGTCGTCGTACACGGCAAGGGGAATCGGGCCGAGCGCATGCCTCTCCCGACCGATGTGGGCAACGCGGTGGCCGCATATCTCCGCCAACGGCCGACCCGGGCGCAGGGGCGCACCGTCTTCGTCCGCCTGGTCGCGCCTCTGGGCCCGTTGAGCCCGACCGGGGTCACGCAGATTGTGGCCGCCGCCGCGCAGCGAGCCGGCCTCGGCGTCGTCCACGCACATCGGTTGCGTCATTTCGCGGCAACGCAACTGCTCCGAGCGGGCGCCCCCCTGTCCGAGATCCAGCACTTCCTGCGTCACGCCCGCCTGCAGACCACGGCGATCTACGCGAAGGTCGACCATGACGCCCTGCGCACGATCGCACGCGCGTGGCCTGGAGGTGCAGCATGACCTTCCTGCGTCAAGCCCTGGCCGACTATCTGACGATGCGCCGGGCGCTGGGCTACCGCTTGGCGCGCGCGGAGAAGCTCCTCGCGCAATTCCTGACCTATCTCGAAGACCGCGGGGAGACGCGCCTGCGCACCGAGACCGCCCTCGCCTGGGCGACACTCCCCGCCGGGAAGGACCCGAGGGCGTGGTGGGCCAGCCGACTCACCGTCGTCCGCGGCTTCGCGACCTTCGTGCGCACGATCGACCCGGCAACCGAGATACCGCCCGCCGACCTGTTGCAGGCGCGCGCCCAGCGCGCCACGCCGTACCCCTACACCGACGAAGACATCGCGGCCCTGCTGGTCGCCACATCGGGGCTGCGCACCGGGCATCGGGCCGCAACGTATCGGACCCTGATCGGTCTGCTGGTCGTGACCGGGATGCGCGTCGGTGAAGCCATCGCGCTCGATCGGCACGATTTCGACGCCGAGCAGGGGCTGATCACCGTCCGCCACGGCAAATTCGACAAGTCCCGTGCACTTCCGCTGCACCCCACAGCCAGCGCCGCGGTCCAGCAGTATCTGCTCCGCGCGGACCGGCTGGCGGCCCGGGACACCGCCGCGCTGTTCGTTTCTACCGCGGGCACGAGGCTGCTGTGCCGCAATGTACAGCAGACGTTCCGCACCCTGGTCCAGCGCGCGGGCCTCCGGCCGCACGCAGCCGCCTGTCGGCCACGGCTGCACGACATCCGACATCGGTTCGCGACGTGCACGCTGCTCGACGCCTACCGACAGGGCCAGAATCCGGCGGCGCGAATCGCGCTCCTGGCCACCTATCTCGGGCACGCCGACCCCAAGTACACATACTGGTACCTGTCGGCGGCACCGGCATTGATGCAGTTGGCCTCAGACCGCCTCGAACGCCATCTGGGGGCCTCAGCATGAGCGCCCTTGCTCCCACGCTCCAGGCGTTCTTCACCGAGCGGCTCGTGCACCAGCGCCACGCCAGCCCGCACACGGTCGCTGCCTACCGCGACGCGTGGCGGATGCTCGTCCGCTTTGCCGCGGTCCACCTCGCCAAGGCCCCCTCGGACCTGGAACTCGGCGATCTCGACGCACCCCTCATCGGACGATTCCTGGCCCACCTCGAGCACGACCGCGCGAACACCGCGCGCACCCGCAACGCGCGGTTGTCGGCCATTCATGCCCTGTTCCGCTATGCCGCACTGGAGCATCCCGAGCAGGCAGCCGTCATTGCCCGCGTACTCGCGATGCCCCCCACGCGCGGTCCACGTGGGCTCGTGACCTTCCTGTCCGACCTCGAAGTCGACGCCCTGCTCGCCGCCCCCGACCGCACCACGTGGACCGGGCGCCGCGACCACACTCTCCTCGCGCTCGCGATCCAGACCGGATTGCGCGCCGCCGAACTCACCGGCCTGCGCTGCACGGACCTGCACTTGGCGCGAGGTGCGCACGTCCACTGCCTTGGAAAAGGGCGCAAGCACCGGGTCACTCCGCTCACCAAGCCGGTGGCCGCCGCCCTGCGTGCCTGGCTGGCCGAATGCGCCAGCTCACCAGAGGCACCAGTCTTCCCTACGCGGACAGGCAAACCGCTCAGCCGAGACGCCCTCGCGCAACGCGTCACGACGCACGTGGCTGCTGCGGCCCACGCCTGCCCATCGCTCCGCGAGAAGACCGTCACCCCGCACACGCTGCGTCACACCGCAGCCATGCGGTTGCTGCACGCCGGGGTCGACAACACCGTCATCGCCCTGTGGCTCGGACACGAACACGTCCGCACCACCGACATCTACATCCATGCCGACCTCGCCCTGAAGGAACGGGCGCTCGCAAGGACCACCCCAGCCGAAGTCCGCGGGGGCCGCTATCAACCATCCGACGCGCTCCTGGCCTTTCTCGAAGGGCTGTGATTATGCCGATCAGTTTGGTGCAGATGCCGCCAACAACAGGGGCGTCTGCACCAACATCGGAATAATCCCGACATCGGCATAGTGGTTCAGACACGTTTGGTGCAGGCCGTCGTAGCAGCGATACGGCGCCCATCCGTCGCGCACGAGCACGCCGACGTAGTCGGTCCCCAGCACCGTGGCGGCATCGGCGAACCCGCGGCCGGGGCAGATGGCGTAGACCGTCGTCTCCGGCGTGACGAACGTCCACAGCCAATGGCGCTCGCCGCCGACGCGCCAGCCCGTCTCGTCCGGCGTGACCACGGGCGCGTTGCGGACCTGCTCGCACAGTTCCGTGTAGGCCGGCGCGGCGGCACGGGCCGCCCGGTGCAGCACGTGGGCCAGCCCGCCCGGCGTCACCTGCAGCCCGAACGTGGTCCGCAGCAGGTGCGCGACCTTCGCCAGCGGCACCCCCATCTCCGTGTGCAGCTCGACCAACAGCGCCACGACCGCGGGACCGAGCTGCACGCCCGCCGCCCCCAGCGCGTCCGAGGTCTGCAGCTCGTGGCGGCCCTGCACCCGCCGCTGACACCGCGTGCAGTGACCAACCTCGATGGCAAAGCGCCGCACCACCGGGCGCACCACCGGCAGGTCTTCCTGATACTGCGACGCCTCGCGGGTCCTTTCGACCGCGCCGCCGCAGTCCGGACATTCCCTCGGAATCGGCGCCGCGTGGGTCTCGTCGACCTGCGCCGGACGCCGGCGGCAGCCATGGCGGCCATACTCCGCACCGGCTCGGCGTCCGGGATGCCTCCCGCGACCCTGCGGCCGGTCCTTGGCGAACGGCGCGGCCTGCCGGCGACCCGCCCGACGGGCCTCGTCCAATTGCCGTTTCAGGCGCTCGTTCTCTTGCTTCAGGTGGTCATTCTCCCGCTGCAGTCGGTTGCTCTTGCGCTGCAACCGGCCCTTCTCGCGCCGCAGGTTCTCGGTGTCGCGCTCCCGCCGCGCCAACTCTCCGCGAAGCCGTTCGAGGTCGGTGGGAAGCTCCGCAGTTCGAGGTGGGGGCGATTTCCGGTCGGCGGACGTCACGCCACCGTTATGCCATAATCCGGAAAATTGTACAAGTCAAAACATTGACGCTTCGATCCGGAACCCGCTAACCGAAGACTCTGAGCCTAGCCCTATCTCGCGTGGGTCTGAACGGTGTTTCACATGGGGTGGGGTACGGTGAACAGAAGGACGTCATTCCCGTAATCGGTCAGTCTACCCCCACCGTGCGGTACTACCTTCCTGACTTGAGGAGGCGTTTGGGTGTCGCCGAAATCGAAAGAGCCCTGCGGGGGATTGGCGTGTCGTCCGCTACGGCTTTCTACGACAAGGTGTGCGGCTGCGCGATTTGTCGCGGCGTTATTCGCGCCGACGTGGAGCGCTTCTCGGCGTTCGGCGCCTTGCACTATTCGACCGAGAGGTCACGTCGGCTGGCGCAAACGCCCGCTGCCGCCCGACGCTGCCGCTTCCACTTTCTGTTGAATCGATTGCGCGAGCGACGCGACGTTGCGTCGCGGAACGCCACGGAGATCGCCGAGGATCTTCGGGTGGCTCATGCAAAGTGGGGGACGCAACCGAGCACACAACGCTTTGTTGACCACCTGGTACGATGGGAAGCAGTCTTGCGCGGCTAGAGTCGCCAACTTCACGGCCTTCTATAGTTGGCGCCCCGCCCCCTCCGGATTGCCGCCCCGATCGCCAAGCGGATTCGCGCGCAGGTATTGGGCCGACAGTAGCGACACGCGCCGCGCGCACAAGCTCCGCTCCAAACGCCAAGTCGCAGGACTGCAACGTGGCCGCACCCGAGCACACGGTCGCTACACTCGCGCGACAAAGTCGTCGAGGTATGATTCCGTTTCGCCCGGTATGTCTCGCAGTCGCTCCCTACCCTCCGCGGCCACTATTCTACCCGCGCGCACCTCCTCCCTAATCATATAGGCTTCCGCTAAGCTGGCCTCCTTCCGTTGTGCCTCACGTGCTGTTGCTATAGCCTTGCGGTACAGTGCAAGTCCCGTATCGTAGCGGCCTCTTCGGAATGCAATCAACCCCTGCGTCGCGGTCAACATTATGTCGCTAACGGTTGTCTCCTTCGCGAGCGACCATGCCTTCGTCACCTTCTCTTCCGCCTCGTCTAGGCGATGCTCCTCGGCCAACGCCACTGCGTAGTTGTTGTAAAGCCCGGCGTCCGTCGCGTTTGCGCGCAGCGCCTGCTCTATGATCTCTTTTGCCGCCACAGTATCACCCAAGGGGACAAGGGCGACGAAGGAACCCAGCATCGCGGGTCGAGCCGAATACGGCTCATCCTGCAGCCACTGTCGGCAGGCGTCACTTACGCCACCCCACTCGCCAGCCAGGAAGCCCTTCCATGCCCTAGCCTCATAGGCTCGCGACACGCCGGTGTCGTCGGCTTCTAGGTCTTCCCCCCGAAGCCAATCAACGTGTCGCCGCCAGAACATCATTTGCGCCAACGAATTCTGGGTCTTCCGCAGAATCTGTGGGTAAGAACGGAGGCTGGTAGTCCTCGTCAGACAAGAGGCAGCGTGCCCGTGTGCTCGCCGCCGTCAAGGCGCTTCGCTCCGCTCCGCCCCCGCTGCGCGGGGCTGACGGCCTGGACGCCGGCTCCGCGCACGAGCGCCCCGGCTCTCGTCTGACGAGGACCAAATGCCCGACGCCCGTATCGGGAGGGCGATGGCCCGTCCCGAAGCACAGAACGCAGCCTCGACATCGGAAACGCATCCCGTTCCGGAATCCGCGACAATTGGTGTTGCAGCAGCCAAGCGACGCGGAAGGGGAACGGGATGCAACTCAAGAGTATCTTGAATCGGGTCCAGAAGCACCCGTCGTTCATCTACGAGACGGTGCGGCTGGTGGAGCACCCGCAGTTGACCCTCGAGGTTCGGGTGCGGCCTCGCGCCGGGACCCGCGCGACGTGCTCGCAGTGCAGGCGCCGGGCCCCGGGCTACGACACGCAGGCGGTCCGGCGCTTCGACTTCGTGCCCCTGTGGCACATCCCCGTGGTCTTCCTCTACGCGATGCGCCGCGTCGACTGCCCGCGCTGCGGCGTACGGGTCGAGGCGCTGCCGTGGGCCACCGGCAAGCACCGACTGACCGACGCCTACGCCTGGTTCCTCGCCGGGTGGGCCAGGCGTCTGTCGTGGCAGGAGGTCGCCGCGGCGTTCCCCACGTCCTGGGACACCGTCTATCGGGCCGTGCGCATGGCGGTCGACTGGGGCCTCGCGCACCGCGACCTCACGAACATCGAGGCCATCGGCGTCGACGAGCTCTCCCGCCGCCGCGGGCAACGCTACCTGACGCTGGTCTATCAGATCGACGGTCACTGCAAGCGCCTGCTGTGGGTCGGCCGCGAACGCAAGGCCGCGACGTTGGAGGGCTTCTTCGACATGTGGAAGCCCTACCTGAAGGTGGTTGCCGAGCGCGCCGGCCAGGCCGTGCAGGTGCTCGACCGCTTCCACATCATGAGCCATTTCTCGCAAGCGATCGACGAGGTGCGCGCGGCGGAGGCCCGGAAGCTCGCCGCCGCGGGCCGGGCGCCGGTGCTCAAGCGCAGCCGCTGGCTCCTGCTCAAGCGTCCGGAGAATCTCAGCGACGAGCAGCGGGGCCGGCTTGCGGAGCTGGTGCGTCGCAACCTGCGCACGGTTCGCGCCTACCTGCTCAAGGAGGACTTTCAAGCGCTGTGGGGCTACGTGTCGCCGTACTGGGCCGGCCGGTTCCTCGACCGCTGGTGCACTCGGACGATGCGCTCGCGGCTCGACCCGATGAAGGAGGTGGCCCGCATGCTGCGCTCGCACCGCGACCTGATCCTGAACTGGTTCCGGGCCCGAGGGCAGTTCTCCAGTGGCATTGTCGAAGGCTTCAACGGGAAGGCCAGAGTGATCACCAAACGGGCGTATGGCTTCCGCACCTCCGCGGCACTGGAAGTCGCTTTGTATCATGCACTTGGCGACCTGCCCGAACCAGAACTCACCCACAGATTCTGCTGACGAGGCCGAATTCTCGGTAGGCTCTATTAAACTCCTCTTGAAGAGCTTTCGGGCCGATCTTCGCGCCCCACTCTCCATCTCCAGAGTCGCGATGGTGCTCGCAAGTTCCGTGACGTCGTGCGGCGGCCAGATGTCGTCCCGTACCATTCTCAGTCCACGTCGAATGAACCTAGATCTTCTCTCTGCCACTGACCCGGCAGAAATCTCCGCGGCCAGCAACCAGGGATCTGCCTTCACGGCGTCGGCCCTTGTGAGGGTGTCGTACGCTCTAAGGGGATCATCCATGTGGACAAACAGTCGACTCGCCGATCGGAGGACAAAGCGATTCGCTGGAGCCACTTCGAGGGCGACTTCGATCGCACGAACTGATTGTTGGAGTTGGCCCGCGTTGGCGTACTCGCGCCCTAGATCCGTCCACAGCACGGCGTTCCTCGGCTCCGTCGACAGACGCTGACGCATGCGATGGATTCTCGTCCGGCGAGCCAGGAGAGTCTCTTCCGCAACAAGATCCCCGACGTGTTCCGTGCCCCCCAGAACCCGCCGTGCCAACGTTCGATTGACGTCGCTCGTGCTGTGGTCCAGAAGAAGGCATGCTGCGTCCCGCACCTCCGCACTGTCTCGTCGGTCCAGGACGACGGCCGCCCCAACGAGGTCGGCCGCTACGCTGTCTGTGCGGTCCGTGTGCCAGCGGGCAACCTTCTTGGCAAGTGCGTCGAACGCCGTGATGCGGCGCTCAGCTTGCGCTCGAGGGGAAGTGAGTTCCCCGAGTGCAACTGTCGTCGCGAAGCTGCGCCATCGAGGGAGTACGCGTCGATGCTTGTCATCGGCGAAGCTGCTCACGGTACGTCTCGGCCGGCCAGACCACGTCGCTGCAGCGCTACACGCCGGGCCAGCAAGTCGAACTTTGTCACGTAGCGATCCAGCGCGTACCGAGCCGCGGAACGCCGATCTCTCGGGTGACCACGTCGTTCGGGATCCGGTTCACACAGTTGTCGAGCTACCTGGATCAACTCGCCTCGAACGGTTTTCGGCATCTGTGATGCGACTTCCTCAAGGGCGGCGTCGAACGCGTGTCTCAAGTACGGCAGCACACTGACGTAGTCGCCCTTCCAGTGCCGGTGCGTGTGTTCGGATGCCAGGTACGCGTACAGCAGTCGAGTGGCCCCCTACTGTACGAAGTAGCTAGTGTCCAACGCCTGAAGTTCTTGACCAGTAGAATCGGCTCGTGGTACGGTCGGCCCGGAAGCGAGGAGGGCCGTGCCGAACCATTACACACGAGAGGTCCCGGAGGTCTCGGACGCACAGCGCGAGGAACTGGAGGGTTGGCTGCGCCGGCGCAATACCGCGCAGGCTCTGGCCCTGAGGGCACGCATCGTGCTGCAGAGCGCCGCGGGACGGAGCGACCAGGTCGTGGCGCAGGCTCTGGGCACGACGCGGGCCACGGTCGGCAAGTGGCGGCGGCGGTTCCTGCGCAACGGCTGCGACGGCTTGCTGGACGAACCACGGCCGGGCGCGCCGCGCCGGGTGTCGGACGAGGACGTCGAACGGGTCGTGGTCCGGACGCTGGAGACGACCCCACGGGGGGCGACGCATTGGAGCCGGGAGTCGATGGCCCGAGCCTGCGGGCTGAGCGCTTCGACCGTCGGCCGCGTGTGGCGCGCGTTCGCGCTCAAGCCCCATCGCAGCGAGACCTTCAAGCTGTCGCGAGACCCGTTGTTCATCGAGAAAGTGCGCGATATCGTGGGGCTGTACCTGCATCCGCCGGAGCGAGCGGTGGTGCTGTGTGTGGATGAGAAGTCGCAGATCCAGGCGTTGAACCGTACCCAGCCGGTGTTGCCGATGCGTCCGGGAGCACCGGAGCAGCGGACACACGACTATCGACGGCACGGCACGACCTCGTTGTTCGCGGCCCTGAACACCGCCACCGGCGAGGTGATCGGCAGGTGCTTTCGGAAGCACCGCTCGGTGGAGTTCAAGCGCTTCCTCGCCGTGATCGACAAGGCGGTGCCGCCCGACCTCGACATCCACCTGGTGCTGGACAACTACGGCACGCACAAGACGGCGATGATCCACGACTGGCTGGCACGGCGTCCTCGGTATCACCTGCACTTCACGCCCACGAGCGCATCGTGGCTCAACCAGGTAGAGCGTTGGTTCGCCGAGATCACCCGGCAGCAGATCCGGCGTGGAACCCATCGCAGCACCCAAGCACTCGAGGCGGCGATCAAGGAGTACCTGGCGGTCTACAACGAAGACCCCAAGCCCTTCGTCTGGACGAAGACCGCCGAGCAGATCCTGGAATCCCTGAAGCGTTACTGCTCACGTATTTCTGACGGTGCACACTAGAGATCATACTCCCGAGCAAATAGAGATCGCAACCCAGTCGCCGTGCACTCCAGTCGGGAAGAAGATAACCGTACAACAACTCTGGCGGAGCATAGGTTGCGTCGCCGGCGATGGTCAGACTGTCGTGCGGCGCGTGCGCACCACGCCTGGCTGAACGGCCGAGGTCGGCCAGCTTAGACACGTCGCGGTTGAACACGAGTACGTTCGAGGGCTTTACATCCTGATGAGCGATGTCTTGGCTGTGTAGTTGACGGATGCCGGTTGCCACGTGATGAAGGGACCGCAGAATCCAAGCGATATCCAGCTCGGTTAGAACGTCGGCATGGTCATGCAGATCTCCATCGGCGAGCTCAAAGATGATGTATTGGACGACCTCGCCGGCGACAGTGACCTTGCCGTCGGCCAAAGCACTTACAACCCTGTCGAAACGACGTGATCGGCACAGCTGGAGCAGTCCTCTCTCGAAGTTGTACGATTCAGTGAGTCTCTGCAGTTCGCTGGCCGGATCGTGCGCCTGCAGGGCGCGCGAATAGTCAAGCGCCTTGAGGAAAGCACGGTCCCCTCTCTTGTCCTTCACGATATAGGCTTCAGAGAAGCAACCGCCGGTGGTGCTGGAAAGATCGATGTGCCGTACAACCTCCCAACCGCCTTCAAGCGTGTACCCAGACAGTTTCGCGGCGGCGGTTGGGGGCTTAGCCTTCGGAGGCGTGGCAGGCGGTGGCATCGGCTGCCCCGTAGCTTAGCACAGAATGTGTCGCCCCGGGGGGAGGAACACCGATTGAGCGCGCTTGCTCCCCGCAACTCGGCGAGAAGAGCCCAAACGCCGAATCAGATTCGTCTAGGCTCGGCCCGCGTACGGCGGACGCGGCCGCTGGTTCTCGGTCGCGGGCTTGCGCAGTAGTTTTCGTGGCGTCGAACTCCTCACCTCGAAATGGGGACTGTCGCGAGGCACGCCAAACAGGGCAATACAGCCCTGGCCTGCAATTCAGAGGGGCATACTCCACCGTTTAGCGGGCGAGCGCCTCGTCCACTCGAACCCGGAGTCGCGCCGCCTCCGGCGTGTTTCTACGAAGTCCGCCTCGATGCCCACCGCCAGCCCGGGGCTTTTGGGAAGCGCGTCGTAGATCGCCTCGGGGAATCCACCGTGGACATTGTGCTTCACGCACGCCCAGAACGGGAAGCTGGGGTGAACTGCCTTCCTTGAAGGCCCGAATTCACGCAGCAGGGCGCCCAGCGGTTCCGCAGTCTCGCCGTACCGCGCCATGCGCGGCTCGGCTCTGTGGCATCTCCCGATTGCCCAGAGCGCGCGGAGAGGCTTGTGGGGAGCGCGTTGGCCGCGAGCGCGCCGCACGTGAAGCTTGCCGAAGATCACCTGCAGGCTACGGTCGTCCACTACCGGCTCGACCCCACTCTTCTTCGGCCTCGATCCTGCGACCGGCCGTTCACCACCGCAACGGTCCTACGGGGTGGGGAACTCGCCATCGAAGCGGTGGAGCGGGCCGCCGGCGCGGCAGCGGACGTGGGCGACGTGTGGCCGTACGCCTCGTCGTCATCGTTGAAGAACTGGAGCCCGTCGATGCCGGCGCGGTCGAACGCCTCCAAGGCGTTGGTGGCCCGGATCGTGTAGGTCGCCTCCTCGCGCAGGCGCTCGCCGCTCGTGACGCGGACTCGGACGCGATGGGTCTGCTTCGGGATCGTGTGGCTGCGCCGCATCTTGCCGGCCATGGTCGTTGTTCTTCGTCTGCACCGATGGTCTCGCCAAGCGTGCCCCGCTCCGGGAGCCGACCGCCACGCTGGCTTCCGCCGGCAGCAGACCCGCACCCCTCCAATCGGCCTTACCGTACCACGAGCGTGCGACGCCACGGCAGGTTGTCGCCCTCCGCCCAGGGCGTCGCCGGGGACCCGTCGATCCAGGACGGAGGCCAGCGTGAGGTTCGTCATGCCGCGCGGGCGCTTTCCCGCCGGCGCCGGGCCGGCCCTCTGCGCCGTCGTTCCGGGGTGGTCACGCTGCGGGCGGCGCGAACGCCTCGACGAAGTGGACCTCGCCGTCGAGCACCTCGGCGGCGGCGCCCGCCGCGGACGCCGCCGCCGAGGCCATGTACGCTTCCGCCCGGGCGCGATCCTCGACCTCGAGCAGGAAGAACACCACGTCGGGCGCGTCGACCGAGCGCCAGACGTGCTCGACCGTCATCCCGGCCGCGGCGCCCGCCGCGGCCTGCGCGTCGAAGACGCTCTTCCACCGCTCGGCGTCCTGCACTCGATTGCGAACCAGCAGCATCATCGTCGGTCTCCCTGCGGCGGCGCACACGGTGGCGTGGGCATCGTCCTCCCGGGTATTCTGCGGGTGCGGACGACGAACGTCGGCTTCGGCGACCGGGACCGGCGGGGCGCGCGCCCCGGAGGAGAGTGACCATGGCCGACCCGATTCCCCCGCGGACCGACCGGCGCCAGTTCCTGCGCATGCTGGCCGCCAGCCCCGCCCTGCCCTACGTCGCGCTCTCCCCGACGATCCTCCACGCGCTCGGCCAGGAGCCGTTCCGCGAGGGCGGCCCCGCGGCGGAGCTCATCGCGTCGCCGGAGGAGGCACTGACGGTCTTCGACTTCGAGGCCGTCGCCAAGGAGAAGCTGCACTACGGGCACGTCGCCTTCCTCGGCGGCACCGAGGACGAGGGCACGTACCGCGCCAACCGCGAGGGCTTCACGTAGTACCAGCTCCGCGTCCGGCGCCTGGTCGACATCAGCCGCATCGACATGTCGGTGTCGCTCTTCGGCGACCGCGCCCACTCCCCGGTCCTCCTCTGCCCCTGCGGCGCGCTCAGCGCCTTCCATCCGCGCGGCGAGGTCGAGGTGGCCCGCGCCGTCAACACCCGCGGCCACATCATGACGCTCTCGAACGCGGCCAGCCAACCCATCGAGGACGTCGCGGCGGCCCGCGGCGGCCCCGTCTGGTTCCAGCTCTACCGCGACCCCGACTGGAGCCGGACGCTGGCCATGATCAAGCGCGCCGAGGCGGCCGGTTCCCCCGTGCTCGCCTGGACCATCGACAGCCAGGGCGGCGGCAAGCGCATCGTCCACGCGCGCGCCCGGCGCCGCGACCGCGCCTTCTGCGGCACCTGCCACACGCTGAACCCGGACGACCGGGGCCTCGCGCTCCCCGGCTTCCTGGGGTCGACCATCAATCCCGACGGGAAGCCCATGACGACCACGCCGCCGCTCGGGCCGCCGCGGCTCGACGGACGGATCGCCACCTGGGACTACGTCAAGCGGCTGAAGGACGCCACCTCGATGAAGGTGGTGCTCAAGGGCATCGTCACGCGCGAGGACGCGGAGCTCGCGCTCGAGTACGGCGCCGACGGCATCTGGGTCTCGAACCACGGCGGCCGCATGGAGAACAGCCTGCGCTCGTCGGTGGAGTGCGTCCCCGAGGTGGCGGCGGGCGTCGCCGGCCGCGCCCCGATCATCGTCGACGGCGGCTTCCGCCGCGGCACCGACATCTTCAAGGCGCTGGCCCTCGGCGCGACGGCCGTGGGCGTCGGGCGCCCCTACATCTTCGGCCTCGCGGCGTTCGGGCAACCCGGCGTCGAGACGGCGCTCGACATCCTGGACAGCGAGCTGCGGATGGTGATGCGGCAGGCCGGGACGCCCAGCCTCGGGCGGATCACGAAGTCCTACGTGCGCGATCGCCGGATGCCGGCCTGGTAGGTCCGGCGCGGGGGCGCGGAAGAACGCCTTCCGCCTCCTCCTCGCCGGCTGCTGCCGCGGCTCGACGGCCCGACGCTGGGAGCTCTTCCAGCAGCGGGCCGGCCAGGAACTTGCGCTGGCCAGGCGGCGGCCCGGAAAGACCGAACGCTGCGGGCACCGGTCCCTAGCAGTATCGCCCGTCGATCACCGATGGCGGGCCGTGCCGCTCAACGCGGAGCAACTCGCCCGCTTCCAACCCAGGCCAATACAGGGTCGGGAATAGCTGCCGCCCTGTCACCTTCCCCTGAAGCTCGCCCCACCGGTCCGGGTTGAATGGAGGAGATGGGATGGATGCCTCGGTTGAAGACGTAGGAAGCAGCTAAGAGCTCAATCCACCATCTCGCCCCCCGCGTTTCCTTCCATATTGACCGCCTGCCGCACGATTGCGATGGCTGCGTTGATCTGCTCCTCCCTCCCCACATCCACCAGAACACCCCAGTCGCCGTAAGCCGCATTGGAAATGAACTTCCAATCATTCGCGTCCTGAGCCAGCTCGCCCGCGTCGTCTACCTCCGAGTACTCGATATCGAGCAGCAACCTAACGCCCCATTTCTGCGGCAGCATCTCCAAAACCAAGTTCGAGCCAACGTAGTAGCAAGCCGACCTTCTCTCCACAGTTACGATCAGAGCTCCCAAACCACGGACGTCCTCATCCAGCCGCCGAAAGAGCCGCCGGGCCGCCGCGCTCATGCTGAGGCTAGCGGGAGACCGGGCAGCGGCCCGTTCTCGCAATTCCTTGATCTCCGCCTGCTCAACTAGCGCCGAGGCGACATCGACGCTTGGCCAGATGTCCAGTGCCCGCGCTACGAGCCGCTTGGCACGCGTACGCATCTGTCTTGTCGTCCATTCGCTCCGCTCTCGCACAAATCGGTTGAGTCGAACCGCGCTGTCCTTGAAGCCGCCCCTCATATCTCGCTTGTCTTCGAACGGCCGATCCGAGTAACGACCATTGTACGCCGTCAGTGTCAAGTTCCCGAGGCGATGGAGCCACGTCTTGTGAGCATCTTGCCAATCGGACCCCAGCATGCCCTTCCAGCCTCGTGACAGACTCTGTGGCATAATGTGCTCAATCGTATACGTATCAACAGGACTCGGCTCGGGCTGACCCGAGTTCTCCAGTTGCTTCAGCAGGTAGAGACAAATGCGTCGGTGGTAGAGGTCGTCCTCCAGGAGTGCTCGTTCGAACGCGGCGTCCGAGGGAAACTCGTACGCGTCCTGCCTCACGAGCGCAATCTGTAGATCCACGAGTGGCGACTGTTCTGTGAGCTTGAAGGCCAGGCCCGCAAAGACCGCCCAGTAGCTTCTCGTTTGAAGTCCACAAACGGCGCGTCGAACGAGATAGCTCTCAATCAGCAGGAGCCCCTTCACAAAGTCCGCGCTCGATAGCGCGCCGGCGTCGTGAAGACCATGTAGGCGCATGACGAGAAGTGCGACGGCGTCTCCGTGCTGCCGCAAGCGTCGCAGTGCGTCCGTGAACGGTAGGCCTTCCTTTGGCCGGACGTAGAACGCCGCGTAGCGTCTAGCGCAGCGGGCAAGATCGGCGAGCCGAGTCTCGACGTCGCTTTCTTCCTCGAAACGAAAATGTGCCTTGAAGGTGTCGTAGATCCTATCGTGACGAATCTGGCGTGCCGTGCGAGTCTCTATGGCGGTATAGTCCCTTAGGAAGGAATCCATCCCCCAATCGGAGCCTCTGAAGCTCCTTTTGACAACACTCCAGTATCTGTATTCGGTTAGCGGGTGATCTCCCAATAGACACGGGGCGAAAGTGGACTTGAAGTGAGAAGGTGTCAGCGCCTCGACGAGGTTGCTGGAACGGACAGTATGTTCGCGCGGGTGGCCTTTCCGGTCGCAATGTCACGGGACACCGAGCACCAGCCGGCGTGCAGGAGCATCGGCGTCGGGCCTCCTCCGTGAAGTCCGGTGGTGACCGAGGGCGGTGCGGTCGTCCCCTTCTGCCGCGGGGCGCCGCGGGGACGGGTCGCACATTGCGGTCGTAGGTTCGGACGTTGCCCGCCTACGCGGGCGGCGGCGGAAGGCCGAGGAGCTCGGGGACAACGGGCTCGACGGCGCGCAACATCATGGTGATCAGCGGAGGCAGGTCGAGACCGCGTTGGCGGGCGGTGCGCACGACGCTGGCCAGGACCTGCTGGGTGTCGGCCCCGTGGCGGGTGCGGTTGCCGCCGCACACCTTGCGGATGACCACGGCGGGCCGGAGGGCCTGTTCGGCGCGCCAGTTGGTGGCGTCGAGCGAAGGGTCCCACAAGAACAGGAACACGGCCGGGAATTCGGTGGCCAGGTGCGCTGCGAAGCGCTCGGCGTCGTCGAGCGGCGGCGGGGCGTCGACCAGCCGCCCGAGCCGGGCCGTGAGTCGGCCGCGGGCCGTGGCCATCCCGTGCTCGCTCAGCGCTCCCGCGTTGCAGCGGTCCCGCAGGTCGAGGCCGGCCCGCAGGACCGCCGCCACGTCGCCCGCCCAGGGACTGTCCGGATGGTCATCGCGGAGCTGTTTGCAGCGCTGTAACAGGTGATTCTTATTCCGATATCGGAATAAGGCGCACTATGCCGATGTCGGGATTATTCCGATGTCCGCCCTGATGTCCCGGTCGTGCAGGGCGTCTTCGACGAGACGATCCGGATAATCACCGCGCGCTGACGGACGGAGACTCTTCTCTCACGACCCACGAGAGAGGAGGCTCTCATGAGTGATCCGTCACGCGTTCCCGTCGTCGCCATCGCTGGTTCGCTCAAGCCGTTCGCGGCGGGCTTCGCGACGGAGCTTGCGCAGCAAGGCTACACACCGCGCTCGCTGCGGACGCAGTTGTCTCTGGCGTCGGCCGTCAGCCGGTGGCTGCAGGCAAGAGGCCTCGACATCGGCGACCTGCCAGAGCGAACGCAGCAGTTTCTGCAAGCACGGCAGAAGGCCGGCTACAAGAGGCATCTGACGGGCAAGGCGCTGCGCCCGTTGCTGACGTACCTCCGGGCTCGTGGCGCGATCCCGCCTGCGACGACGCCCATCCCGACAGGGCCCGTGGACAAGACCCTGGTGCTCTACCGGCACTACCTCACCGTGGAACGGGGTCTGGGCGAAGCCACCGCCCAGGGCTACGTCGATGCGGTCCGCCCCTTTCTGCGCGGCTGCATCTCGGCCGACGGCCTCGGGCTGGACCTCGAGCAACTCGGTGAGGCCGACGTGACTGCGTTCATGGTGGCGCGCTGTGCCGAGCAATCCCGCCGGGCCGCGCAACTGACGTCGACCGCACTGCGCTCGCTGCTGGTCTTCCTGCATGTCACCGGGGTGGTCCAGCGTTCGCTGGCGACGGCCGTCCCGTCGGTAGCCGGCCGACGACTGGTGGCGCTTCCGCCGCGCCTCGAGCCCGACCACGTCCGGCGACTGCTCGCCGCGTGCGACCCCCGGACGCTGGGAGGGCGCCGCGACTTTGCGGTCATCACCACGCTGGCCCGCCTCGGCCTGCGGGCCGCCGAAGTGGCGACCCTGCGTCTCGACGACGTGCACTGGCGCGCCGGCGAGGTCGTCGTACACGGCAAGGGGAATCGGGCCGAGCGCATGCCTCTCCCGACCGATGTGGGCAACGCGGTGGCCGCATATCTCCGCCAACGGCCGACCCGGGCGCAGGGGCGCACCGTCTTCGTCCGCCTGGTCGCGCCTCTGGGCCCGTTGAGCCCGACCGGGGTCACGCAGATTGTGGCCGCCGCCGCGCAGCGAGCCGGCCTCGGCGTCGTCCACGCACATCGGTTGCGTCATTTCGCGGCAACGCAACTGCTCCGAGCGGGCGCCCCCCTGTCCGAGATCCAGCACTTCCTGCGTCACGCCCGCCTGCAGACCACGGCGATCTACGCGAAGGTCGACCATGACGCCCTGCGCACGATCGCACGCGCGTGGCCTGGAGGTGCAGCATGACCTTCCTGCGTCAAGCCCTGGCCGACTATCTGACGATGCGCCGGGCGCTGGGCTACCGCTTGGCGCGCGCGGAGAAGCTCCTCGCGCAATTCCTGACCTATCTCGAAGACCGCGGGGAGACGCGCCTGCGCACCGAGACCGCCCTCGCCTGGGCGACACTCCCCGCCGGGAAGGACCCGAGGGCGTGGTGGGCCAGCCGACTCACCGTCGTCCGCGGCTTCGCGACCTTCGTGCGCACGATCGACCCGGCAACCGAGATACCGCCCGCCGACCTGTTGCAGGCGCGCGCCCAGCGCGCCACGCCGTACCCCTACACCGACGAAGACATCGCGGCCCTGCTGGTCGCCACATCGGGGCTGCGCACCGGGCATCGGGCCGCAACGTATCGGACCCTGATCGGTCTGCTGGTCGTGACCGGGATGCGCGTCGGTGAAGCCATCGCGCTCGATCGGCACGATTTCGACGCCGAGCAGGGGCTGATCACCGTCCGCCACGGCAAATTCGACAAGTCCCGTGCACTTCCGCTGCACCCCACAGCCAGCGCCGCGGTCCAGCAGTATCTGCTCCGCGCGGACCGGCTGGCGGCCCGGGACACCGCCGCGCTGTTCGTTTCTACCGCGGGCACGAGGCTGCTGTGCCGCAATGTACAGCAGACGTTCCGCACCCTGGTCCAGCGCGCGGGCCTCCGGCCGCACGCAGCCGCCTGTCGGCCACGGCTGCACGACATCCGACATCGGTTCGCGACGTGCACGCTGCTCGACGCCTACCGACAGGGCCAGAATCCGGCGGCGCGAATCGCGCTCCTGGCCACCTATCTCGGGCACGCCGACCCCAAGTACACATACTGGTACCTGTCGGCGGCACCGGCATTGATGCAGTTGGCCTCAGACCGCCTCGAACGCCATCTGGGGGCCTCAGCATGAGCGCCCTTGCTCCCACGCTCCAGGCGTTCTTCACCGAGCGGCTCGTGCACCAGCGCCACGCCAGCCCGCACACGGTCGCTGCCTACCGCGACGCGTGGCGGATGCTCGTCCGCTTTGCCGCGGTCCACCTCGCCAAGGCCCCCTCGGACCTGGAACTCGGCGATCTCGACGCACCCCTCATCGGACGATTCCTGGCCCACCTCGAGCACGACCGCGCGAACACCGCGCGCACCCGCAACGCGCGGTTGTCGGCCATTCATGCCCTGTTCCGCTATGCCGCACTGGAGCATCCCGAGCAGGCAGCCGTCATTGCCCGCGTACTCGCGATGCCCCCCACGCGCGGTCCACGTGGGCTCGTGACCTTCCTGTCCGACCTCGAAGTCGACGCCCTGCTCGCCGCCCCCGACCGCACCACGTGGACCGGGCGCCGCGACCACACTCTCCTCGCGCTCGCGATCCAGACCGGATTGCGCGCCGCCGAACTCACCGGCCTGCGCTGCACGGACCTGCACTTGGCGCGAGGTGCGCACGTCCACTGCCTTGGAAAAGGGCGCAAGCACCGGGTCACTCCGCTCACCAAGCCGGTGGCCGCCGCCCTGCGTGCCTGGCTGGCCGAATGCGCCAGCTCACCAGAGGCACCAGTCTTCCCTACGCGGACAGGCAAACCGCTCAGCCGAGACGCCCTCGCGCAACGCGTCACGACGCACGTGGCTGCTGCGGCCCACGCCTGCCCATCGCTCCGCGAGAAGACCGTCACCCCGCACACGCTGCGTCACACCGCAGCCATGCGGTTGCTGCACGCCGGGGTCGACAACACCGTCATCGCCCTGTGGCTCGGACACGAACACGTCCGCACCACCGACATCTACATCCATGCCGACCTCGCCCTGAAGGAACGGGCGCTCGCAAGGACCACCCCAGCCGAAGTCCGCGGGGGCCGCTATCAACCATCCGACGCGCTCCTGGCCTTTCTCGAAGGGCTGTGATTATGCCGATCAGTTTGGTGCAGATGCCGCCAACAACAGGGGCGTCTGCACCAACATCGGAATAATCCCGACATCGGCATAGTGGTTCAGACACGTTTGGTGCAGGCCGTCGTAGCAGCGATACGGCGCCCATCCGTCGCGCACGAGCACGCCGACGTAGTCGGTCCCCAGCACCGTGGCGGCATCGGCGAACCCGCGGCCGGGGCAGATGGCGTAGACCGTCGTCTCCGGCGTGACGAACGTCCACAGCCAATGGCGCTCGCCGCCGACGCGCCAGCCCGTCTCGTCCGGCGTGACCACGGGCGCGTTGCGGACCTGCTCGCACAGTTCCGTGTAGGCCGGCGCGGCGGCACGGGCCGCCCGGTGCAGCACGTGGGCCAGCCCGCCCGGCGTCACCTGCAGCCCGAACGTGGTCCGCAGCAGGTGCGCGACCTTCGCCAGCGGCACCCCCATCTCCGTGTGCAGCTCGACCAACAGCGCCACGACCGCGGGACCGAGCTGCACGCCCGCCGCCCCCAGCGCGTCCGAGGTCTGCAGCTCGTGGCGGCCCTGCACCCGCCGCTGACACCGCGTGCAGTGACCAACCTCGATGGCAAAGCGCCGCACCACCGGGCGCACCACCGGCAGGTCTTCCTGATACTGCGACGCCTCGCGGGTCCTTTCGACCGCGCCGCCGCAGTCCGGACATTCCCTCGGAATCGGCGCCGCGTGGGTCTCGTCGACCTGCGCCGGACGCCGGCGGCAGCCATGGCGGCCATACTCCGCACCGGCTCGGCGTCCGGGATGCCCGCCGCTACCTTGCGGCCGGTCCTTGGCGAACGGTGCCGCTTGGCGGCGACCCGCCCGGCGTGCCTCGTCCAATTGTCGTTTCAGGCGCTCCACCTGTTGTTTCAGGCGGTCATTCTCCCGTTGCAGACGGTCGCTCTTGCGTTGCAGCCTCTTCGCGTCGCGCTCGCGCCGCGTCAACTCTTCGCGAAGCCGTTCGAGGTCGGTAGGACGTTCCGCTGTCCGAGGTGGGGGCGATTTCCGGTCGGCGGCCGTCACGCCACCGTTATGCCATAATTCCCAAAATTGTACAAGTCAAAATATTGACGCTTCGGCCCGGAACCCGCTAATCGAAGACCAGTATCTTTCGTACAGCCTCGTTTGCTCTCGCTCTGCAAGTCGCATCAAGAGATAGTTGCGGATAAGGTCGCTCTGGCCAAGATCGAGGCCCGTGGAGTTCAGGCTTTCGAACACGAGTTGCGGATCGTCGTAACGTGGGTCGAGGGTAACGTCGACGACACTCAAGCGAGAGATCTCACGATACACTGCCCCCGGGTCGCAATCCTGAACCAGCTGGCGGAAGTACTCGTAGGCTTCGATGACCAACGAAGAGTACGGTTCCGGGCGCCCGATGCCATCCACGAGAGCGCGCAGTGTGGCGTCATCGGTGCGTCGCAGAAGAAGTTTGTACTTGCGGTCACCGGACTCCTGCATGTTCTGGAGGAAGTAGGCGTCGATTCGCTCCGCTGTTGGATTGTCGTCATCGTTGCCAACCCACCCGCTCTCTCGTACGTGATCGCGGAGGGCAATCATCAGTAGTGTCAGCGATGTCAGGCGTTGCTGTCCGTCAACAACCAGTGTGCACCGTCAGAAATACGTGAGCAGTAACGCTTCAGGGATTCCGATCTGCTCGGCGGTCTTCGTCCAGACGAAGGGCTTGGGGTCTTCGTTGTAGACCGCCAGGTACTCCTTGATCGCCGCCTCGAGTGCTTGGGTGCTGCGATGGGTTCCACGCCGGATCTGCTGCCGGGTGATCTCGGCGAACCAACGCTCTACCTGGTTGAGCCACGATGCGCTCGTGGGCGTGAAGTGCAGGTGATACCGAGGACGCCGTGCCAGCCAGTCGTGGATCATCGCCGTCTTGTGCGTGCCGTAGTTGTCCAGCACCAGGTGGATGTCGAGGTCGGGCGGCACCGCCTTGTCGATCACGGCGAGGAAGCGCTTGAACTCCACCGAGCGGTGCTTCCGAAAGCACCTGCCGATCACCTCGCCGGTGGCGGTGTTCAGGGCCGCGAACAACGAGGTCGTGCCGTGCCGTCGATAGTCGTGTGTCCGCTGCTCCGGTGCTCCCGGACGCATCGGCAACACCGGCTGGGTACGGTTCAACGCCTGGATCTGCGACTTCTCATCCACAAACAGCACCACCGCTCGCTCCGGCGGATGCAGGTACAGCCCCACGATATCGCGCACTTTCTCGATGAACAACGGGTCTCGCGACAGCTTGAAGGTCTCGCTGCGATGGGGCTTGAGCGCGAACGCGCGCCACACGCGGCCGACGGTCGAAGCGCTCAGCCCGCAGGCTCGGGCCATCGACTCCCGGCTCCAATGCGTCGCCCCCCGTGGGGTCGTCTCCAGCGTCCGGACCACGACCCGTTCGACGTCCTCGTCCGACACCCGGCGCGGCGCGCCCGGCCGTGGTTCGTCCAGCAAGCCGTCGCAGCCGTTGCGCAGGAACCGCCGCCGCCACTTGCCGACCGTGGCCCGCGTCGTGCCCAGAGCCTGCGCCACGACCTGGTCGCTCCGTCCCGCGGCGCTCTGCAGCACGATGCGTGCCCTCAGGGCCAGAGCCTGCGCGGTATTGCGCCGGCGCAGCCAACCCTCCAGTTCCTCGCGCTGTGCGTCCGAGACCTCCGGGACCTCTCGTGTGTAATGGTTCGGCACGGCCCTCCTCGCTTCCGGGCCGACCGCACCACGAGCCGATTCTACTGGTCAAGAACTTCAGGCGTTTGACACTAGCCAGCGACCAAAGGCCGCGCCGGTCTCACCGGCGATGCAGACAATGGAACCGATGAAGTGGCCCCGATCAGCGGAGTAGTTGCGGGTGACATCAGTCCAGAGTTGCGAGCACTGCGCCGTCGTCCACCTGTAGTCGCGCTGGAAGACTGGGATCTTGAACTGCTGGTTGCCTGCGATAATGGTTGAAAACGGTTGGTCGTTCGCCTTCATTTCGAGATCCCCCCGAGTGGCGTTCCTGCCGCCGCCTCCCAGAAAAATGGCGGCTCAGTCTAGCACGCGCCCTCGGACTGAAGCGCTGTGACTGTTCGGATGCTCGCCCACTCCCCGATCCTCCTCTGCCCCTGCGGCGCGCTCAGCGCCTTCCATCCGCGCGGCGAGGTCGAGGTGGCCCGCGCCGTCCGCGCCGAGGCGGCCGGCTCCCCCGTCCTGGCCTGGACCATCGACAGCCAGGGCGGCGGCAAGCGCATCGTCCACGCGCGCGCCCGGCGCCGCGACCGCGCCTTCTGCGGCACCTGCCACACGCTGAACCCGACGACCGGGGCCTGGCGCTCCCCGGCTTCCTGGGTCGACCATCAATCTCGACGGCCGCATCGCCACCTGGGACTACGTCAGGCGGCTGAAGGACGCCACCTCGATGAAGGTGGTGCTCAAGGGCATCGTGACGCGCCAGGACGCGGAGCTCGCGCTCGAGTACGGCGCCGACGGCATCTGGGTCTCGAACCACGGCGGCCGCATGGAGAACAGCCTGCGCTCGTCGGTCGAGTGCGTCCCCGAGGTGGCGGCGGGCGTCGCGGGCCGCGCCCCGATCATCGTCGACGGCGGCTTCCGCCGCAGCACCGACATCTTCAAGGCGCTGGCCCTCGGCGCCACGGCCGTGGGCGTCGGGCGCCCCTACATCTTCGGCCTCGCCGCGTTCGGACAGCCCGGCGTCGAGACGGCGCTTGACATCCTGGACAGCGAGCTGCGGATGGTGATGCGGCAGGCCGGCACCCCCAGCCTGGGGCGGATCACGAAGTCCTACGTGCGCGATCGCCGGGCGCCGGCCTGGTAGTCCGGGCGGGGAGGCTCGACGGGCACAGCGGCAACGTGGCGAGGCGGGACGGCGGTCATCGAGCTGGGCGCCGCGTGAGCTCGCTCCGACCACATCCAAGGGTAGGCTGATGTGCTGCTCCACACTCTCGAGATTGCTTGCGATCGCACGGCCGGCGGCATCGACCCTCCAGACTGCAGACATCAGCATAGAGCCGACCGGGGCGGATCTGACGGCGCTCGAGCTCCGACCTCTTGGCGCGGAGCTTGATCCTGACGGGGCGTCACGGCTAGTGGTGGTACGGCCTCCGCTGCACGGGTGCGGCCGTCAGCCTTTCGGTCTTGACAGACCGGAGGGCCTCTGGCATTCTGCGTTAGTCGGTAGAGATGGACCCCTTCGTTCCGCCGGGAACGGGGGGTAGGATCGCTGGCCCGCGCCCCATGAAGACGAGGCGCGGGCTTTTCTTGTAGGAGGGGGAGCTCTGCGAATGGGCCCTGCGGGTCACGGACCCGGCGACCAGCGTCCGATTGGTCGTTCCCGACCCGACTGAGACGTCCAGTCGACGGTTTCGAGCGGTTCAGGGGCTTCCAGACGGGCTCTGGGACGGCCCGCCGGCACCAGGCGGTTTCACGAGCGCCACAACGCGCGCACCGACACCACTTTCCTAAACCCCTTCCCGCGGCGCTCCGTGCGGACTCACGCGCGTCGCCCCCCTTGTCAGTCTCTTAGAACTTTCCGCTTTACCGCAGGATCACATATACCTGTGACCTCAGCAATGTCTCTTTTGCACTCCACGATGGTTCGCGGATCTTGATCGGGGCCAACTGGCTCCTCACGGTCCTGCCCTTCTCGCGCCCTTTCTACCCTTGCTCGTAATGTATCCTTGTTCCAGTTCTTTGCAGCAGTAGCTATCTCGTTGCACGCTTTCTCTATTGCAATGTCTCGCGATGATTTCGGGTTCCAGTACATCATGTGCATCGCTCGAAGCGTCGCCTCACTGTCACGTATGTCAAGAAGGGTCTTCCCTGGAGAGCCATAGCTCCCCGATCTCCACCACCATCCGTATTCTGCCACTATGCTTAGAGACTTCAAGTCGATTTCATCGCGGTGTGTAACAGGATCGCTCCATCCCAGCCTGCCTCGTGTCTGAATGAACCCGACTTGAATAGACTGACCGGCTTTCATGGTAGGCCATCTAAACTGTGGCAAGTCGACTCCATTTACTCGCACCTTCAGAGTTATGTTGCGGATAGCTCTGCCGCCCAAGTGTTCCAGGTATAGCCCGAGAGAAAAGTCTCCATTGTCTCGCTGCCTGATATTGATTCCGATTTGCGGCACGACCAATACATAGGCAGTAGTTAGTGTTGCACCCGCGGTGACGAGCGAAAACAATACGCTCCAGAGCGCCAGTTGAGAGTCCATCCTTAGTTGCCCCCGTCTCGTACTGAGACTGTTATCCGCTATCGGAACCGCCTACAGCTTGCCCTATTGCTCCATCCGCTCGTACTCGGCACGCAAAGCCTCATGGGTCCACTCCAGGCGGTCTTGCAGGGGGCTCCCTTCCGAAACACGTTTCGTGCGGCCTGTGCTGAAGGAGAGTCGAGTCCCGGCTCCTTGCAGAGCAACGGGAACCCCTGATGGCCGGCGGAACACCGACTGCAACTCGAGCTCCGCAACCAGAGCCGCAAGCGTGCCAGACTCCTCGATCTGGAACTCGGAGCCGTTGAAGGGCGCCGTCGAGGACGTCGATCGTCCGCTTCCGGTCCTCGAACGCCGCGATCAGCTCCCGGAACGGTGCCAGCAACTTCTCGACGCGGAGCCTGGTTGCCGCCTCGTGCTCGATCGCCTCGTAGCAGTCGGCGACAGCATCCCGGCGCTGCTGGTGCTTCTGCTGGTCTGTCACGGGGTCTCGAGTCGCGGTAGACCGCGGTGCAAGAGGAGGCGCTGACGGGTCTTCGACTTCGAGGCCGTCGCCAAGGAGAAGCTGCACTACGGGCACGTCGCCTTCCTCGGCGGCACCGAGGACGAGGGCACGTACCGCGCCAACCGCGAGGGCTTCACGCAGTACCAGCTCCGCGTCCGGCGCCTGGTCGACATCAGCCGCATCGACATGTCGGTGTCGCTCTTCGGCGACCGCGCCCACTCCCCGGTCCTCCTCTGCCCCTGCGGCGCGCTCAGCGCCTTCCATCCGCGCGGCGAGGTCGAGGTGGCCCGCGCCGTCAACACCCGCGGCCACATCATGACGCTCTCGAACGCGGCCAGCCAGCCCATCGAGGACGTCGTGGCGGCCCGCGGCGGCCCGGTCTGGTTCCAGCTCTACCGCGACCCCGACTGGAGCCGGACGCTGGCCATGATCAAGCGCGCCGAGGCGGCCGGCTCCCCCGTGCTTGCCTGGACCATCGACAGCCAGGGCGGCGGCAAGCGCATCGTCCACGCGCGCGCCCGGCGCCGCGACCGCGCCTTCTGCGGCACCTGCCACACGCTGAACCCGGACGACCGCGGCCTCGCGCTCCCCGGCTTCCTGGGGTCGACCATCAATCCCGACGGGAAGCCCATGACGACCACGCCGCCGCTCGGGCCGCCCCGGCTCGACGGACGGATCGCCACCTGGGACTACGTCAAGCGGCTGAAGGACGCCACCTCGATGAAGGTCGTGCTCAAGGGCATCGTGACGCGCGAGGACGCGGAGCTCGCGCTGGAGTACGGCGCCGACGGCATCTGGGTCTCGAACCACGGCGGCCGCATGGAGAACAGCCTGCGCTCGTCGGTCGAGTGCGTCCCCGAGGTGGCGGCGGGCGTCGCCGGCCGCGCCCCGATCATCGTCGACGGCGGCTTCCGCCGCGGCACCGACATCTTCAAGGCGCTGGCCCTCGGCGCGACGGCCGTGGGCGTCGGGCGCCCCTACATCTTCGGCCTCGCGGCGTTCGGGCAACCCGGCGTCGAGACGGCGCTCGACATCCTGGACAGCGAGCTGCGGATGGTGATGCGGCAGGCCGGGACGCCCAGCCTCGGGCGCATCACGAAGGCCTACGTCCGCGACCGCCGGGCGCCGGCCTCGTAGGTCCGCCGGGGAGTCTCATGGGAACGCCGTTGCGTTCGACGCGGCGACCGCACGCACCCTATGGGAACCGGGCGTCGTCGCGCAGAAGGGTCAGCATCTGCCAGAGCGTCCAGAGCAGGAATCCGTGGTTGCTGCGGCGTTTCGCTCCCGCTGTTCCTGGCTCCGCCAATTCCGCGCACCGACGGCGCGGGCGTTCCCGGTGCCGGTCGAAAGTGCCAGCTGGGAAGCGGCCGGCACCCTCGATGGTCGGGTCTGCCTGCAGCCGAATCTCCACGTCGTGCCGGTTCGCGTCGAACCGAGGTACGAGGAACAGGTGAACATCGACACCGGGTGCTGCGTTGAGGTTGGCGCTGACGGCGGATGAACGGCGCTGCGCCACGCGTTGCGCCCGCGCATCCCTCGTTCATCCTCATGACCTTCACGTCCACCGTGAGGTGCCTGCCGCTCCTCGCCCAACATCTCCGCCGCTCGACTTCCACACCTTTGTGTCCCGGCCTGGCCACTGGCGGACACTAACGTAGGTACGAGATCTCCGACTGACACGGCGCCACCACCCGTCCCAGCTTCGACTCTGGGAACCACGAAGCAACCGTCAGCCAATGGACCGACCGATGATCCGCCCGAAGCCTCCGACGGCGGCGGCCCACCCTCGGGCTTCTGATCCTCCACCCATCCATGATCTGGGTTGGCAGGCCTCGATCGTGGCACTTCCGGCCGATCCTCAGTCTCGGCTACGTCCCCGTTCGCCTTGCCCTCCTGCGCGCCTTCTGCCATACTATGGTGGTTTGGCAGGTGTGTGATATGGAGCGCCTTAGCGACTCCGCGATTCGATCCGTTCTCCGCGCGAGACTTCAGGAGCAGGACTCCGCTCCTGACACCGTTCTGATAGAGGAACTAGGGCTCCTTCGTGGACACGTGAGGCTTGACATCGCCGTCGTGAACGGACTAATCCACGGTTACGAGATCAAGTCAGATCGAGACAGCCTACGCCGACTCCGAACCCAGGTGCACGTCTACGGCAAGATCCTGGACCGTGCCACTCTCGTCGTCGGCGGTCGGTTCCTTTCCGCCGCCCCTCGACTAGTGCCTGCGTGGTGGGGGTTGCTACATGCTCATGACTCGCGGAATGGGATCCGAATCGACCGTCTGAGGCCGGCAAGAAGGAACCCTCAACGGGATCCGCGCATGTTGGTTGAGCTCCTTTGGCTGAATGACGCCGTACGACTCCTTGAGCTACGTGGTGTCGCACGCGGCGTTCGCCATAAGCCGCGACGCGTCGTATGGGACCACGTCTGCGCGCACTTTGGGATCGACGACATAGCGAGCGCCGTGCGCCTCAGACTCAAGGCCAGGGCAATGCGTCGAGATCCTCCATGACGTGAGTGATATGGTGAATGGTGCCCAAGCGTCGCCACACCTCCGCCGATCCGTAGCCCCCCCAGCCGTCTGCCGCTGCCCCAATGCCGTTGCAGCCGGGGCAGTGCTCGGCCCCAATGAAGTGCTGGCAGAGGTGACCGTAGACCAACCTCCTCGCCAGGTCCGGAAACTGAATGCTGGGCGCTATCGCCCGCGTGCTTTCTCCCTTCACAAGCAACCAATCTGTGCCGGTCGTATATCGAACGGATGCAGACACCTGCATCGTCACAGGGTCGAAACCCTCGACCCCCTGAGGATGCTGGATGGCGCAGTCTCCGAAGCTTGGGAGTCGCTGTAGCCGGCTCCGTCGGCTGTGAAGGTGTTCCTTCCAAACTACCCAGTCGGCGCGCTCCACTAGTCGATGCGAGTTGCGGTTTACGCCTCCCAGGCTCCTGGGAAATGCGCAGGCCGCAACTGTGAAGGTCCGCCACTTGTCATGATGGGGCACATTGGCCATGAATGTATCCGTGAGCGCCTCAATACCGGCGGTGATCAGTTGCTCAACGGCACCTAGATCAATGATGAGATCGACCTTCTCCGCCCGCAGCTCGTGCTGCTCCAGGAACGCATGGACCGCGCCCGCGATATCCCTAGTCTCCAACTCGGATCTCGTCAACCGAAGAGCCAAGCCATGAGCTTGTTGACCAAGTGCGGGCATCACGTCCACCGTTCGAGAGACCCCTGTAACTGGCGTAAAGGCGATGCCCGACGTCACAGCTCGCCCGAAGACCGCGGTTGCCGCTTCTGATCCATCGGACTCGATCTCCCGAACGTCGAGGAAGCACCGCGGGTATCCCACTAGGCTCTGTGCGAGGTCCCTAAAGGCGGTCTCCAGGTGCTTTTCTATTGGTTTCTCAGCTCGGCGCTCGACGATCTCCAGCAGTGGCGTTATGCTCGACCGGAACGTCGGTGCGATGTGCGACAACGCAGTCTTTTCCCCGCGCTTGACTTTGAGGATCGGTACGTAGTGTTTTGGTCCGAAGTTCATGAGCAAACCCGTCCGTTGGGACTCCACAGCAGCAAGGGATGGACCTCTTTGGCAAGGGCGCCACAATACGAGCGAAGGCCATCACGGGGGTCCGTCTCCGCCGAAGCAAAACAAATCCTAACGGTTTGGTCATACGGTGCTAAGCATGCGGCGCGTTTCCGAAGTTCACTCAACTCAAGCATCTCGCACAGACTCAGCAGTACCGCTTCGACCGTGGCGACGCGCCCGGCGAGCGGTGCGTGGACACTGTCCATGCCCTTCAACGCAAGGATCGCTCGTTTGTCGCCCGAGATCACCGGGAGTTGTGACTCCAAGGCCGCAGCGAACAGCTGGGCCTCGCCCGCGTCGATTCCGTCGTTGCCAACGAAGGGTTCGAGCGACGCCGCCCTCGGCGCCTGGAACGCCGGCATTCCTTTGGCGGCCAGCCTCAGATCTACACATGCGCTAGTACCATAACGCCGCGGCAAGGCACCTCGACGCAGCATGTATGGAAGGGCAGGCAACCTCCCGCAGTCGAGCAATTTGGCATCGAACAGGCGGAGGGCGTCTTGAAGTAGCCCGGCAACACTCAGCTTGCAGAACGCATCGGTGTCAACGAGCAGTTTCATCACGTGCGGGACCGCCGTGCACACAGCAAAGTAAAGAACGGTCAGTGTCTCCAGCCGTGTCGAAGTCTACGTACCGATCATAGAGCCGGCGCAACTGCTGTCGCGCGCCAGTGTTCCTATAGAGAGCACTTACCGCCATCCCGGCGGTCGCGTAATCCCCGGTCTTGTAAGCCCAGGAGAAGACGAGGAAGCTCGCATCAGCGCCCGTCGCGTGCTCGACCGCGATCGCTCGTTGAGCCAAGTCCTTGAAGTCTATGGGACCGCCGCTTTCCAGCACGGGCAGGTGCGCGTCGCCTACAAGGACTTGTCTCGCGAAACCGTCGGCACGGGCTTCTATGTCTGTGGTCGCAAGAACGTCGTCCTCGTCGACGACCGGGCCACCCTTAGCGCAGTCACCGGCAGCGATATGGCCAGCCTCATGAGCAACGATGAACGCGATTCGTCCAGGAGCATCGTGCTTCTGGCCAAGCAAGATCACGGGGCGCCCTTCGACTACACATGCCATCCCTTGGAAGCTGGGGGCTGGAAGGACATCTAGCGGAACCACTGGTATGCCAAGTTGCCAGAGTGATTCCACTATTGCGGTCAGCGTTGGCGCCGTGTGTTCACCTGCGATGGTGTCGCGCCACGTCAATCCGTCGGCCGGCAGACTACCGGGCAGCGGTACCGTGTCACGCAGGTTGTGCACGACGGCGGTTGCGACGCGAATGCCCGTGTGCATGGCCGGCCCCAGACGGGCACGGCTCGCATGACGCACGCGCCGCAGCCGCGCCGCGGGATACTCGGGCGGGGCAAGCGCAACGGTGGGATCGCAGACCGCCGCAATCGGTCGGCCAAGGAAGCGAGCTACGCGAAACTCGAAGTCCCTCACCAGCTGAGGGTCTTTAAAGCACGGGTCCTCCCACCAGTCCGGCAGGATGGCTCGTTGCACGAGAGCCTTGGGGAAACCTGCTTTGGACAGCCGACGCAACAGAGTCGCGGACGATTGCCGCTCACGCGGATTGATCGAGGTCGTTTGCTTCTCTCCTGTCTGTGCGCGATGAGTGTAACTGCGTCACCTTACAACAGTCCGTGGGGCGGTTCGCGCGAGTGCCCCTCCTGCATCGATGCAAACCTCGTGCCCGTCTCGACGTGCAGCTGCGTGGGTCGTTTTGCGGGTCGTCGCGTGGGGCCACGCGGCTCCCAGGTCGATGGTGCAGACAACGGAAGGCGTGTCCCTTCGTGGGTGCACATCTACATGCCGTGCACCAGCGACGCTCCTCCCTCGGATGGCCGACGGCACGTCCGGCGGCCCGCTGCGCCGTCGTTCCGGGGCGATCACGCCGCGGGCGCCGCGAACGCCGCGACGAAGTGGACCTCGCCGTCGAGCACCCCGGCGTCGGCGCCCGCCGCGGACGCCTCCGGCGAGGCCATGTAGGCTTCCGCCCGGACGCGATCCTCGACCGGGAGCAGGAAGAACACCACGTCGGGCGCGTCGACCGAGCGCCAGACGTGCTCGACCGTCACCCCGGCCGCGGCGCCCGCCGCCGCCTGCGCGTCGAAGACGCTCTTCCATCGCTCGGCGTCCTGCACTCGATTGCGGACCAGCATCATCATCGTGGGGCTCCCTGCGGCGGCGAACACGGTGGCGTGGGCATCGTCCTCCGGGTATTCTGCGGGTGCGGACGACGAACGTCGGCTTCGGCGACCGGGACCGGCGGGGCGCGCGCCCCGGAGGAGAGTGACCATGGCCGACCCGATTCCCCCGCGGACCGACCGGCGCCAGTTCCTGCGCATGCTGGCCGCCAGCCCCGCCCTGCCCTACGTCGCGCTCTCCCCGACGATCCTCCACGCGCTCGGCCAGGAGCCGTTCCGCGAGGGCGGCCCCGCGGCGGGGCTCATCGCGTCGCCGGAGGAGGCGCTGACGGTCTTCGACTTCGAGGCCGTCGCCAAGGAGAAGCTGCACTACGGGCACGTCGCGTTCCTCGGCGGCACCGAGGACGAGGGGACGTACCGCGCCAACCGCGAGGGGTTCACGCAGTACCAGCTCCGCGTCCGGCGCCTGGTCGACATCAGCCGCATCGACATGTCGGTGTCGCTCTTCGGCGACCGCGCCCACTCCCCGATCCTCCTCTGCCCCTGCGGCGCGCTCAGCGCCTTCCATCCGCGCGGCGAGGTCGAGGTGGCCCGCGCCGTCAACACCCGCGGCCACATCATGACGCTCTCGAACGCGGCCAGCCAACCCATCGAGGACGTCGCGGCGGCCCGCGGCGGCCCCGTCTGGTTCCAGCTCTACCGCGACCCCGACTGGAGCCGGACGCTGGCCATGATCAAGCGCGCCGAGGCGGCCGGTTCCCCCGTGCTCGCCTGGACCATCGACAGCCAGGGCGGCGGCAAGCGCATCGTCCACGCGCGCGCCCGGCGCCGCGACCGCGCCTTCTGCGGCACCTGCCACACGCTGAACCCGGACGACCGGGGCCTCGCGCTCCCCGGCTTCCTGGGGTCGACCATCAATCCCGACGGGAAGCCCATGACGACCACGCCGCCGCTCGGGCCGCCGCGGCTCGACGGACGGATCGCCACCTGGGACTACGTCAAGCGGCTGAAGGACGCCACCTCGATGAAGGTGGTGCTCAAGGGCATCGTCACGCGCGAGGACGCGGAGCTCGCGCTCGAGTACGGCGCCGACGGCATCTGGGTCTCGAACCACGGCGGCCGCATGGAGAACAGCCTGCGCTCGTCGGTGGAGTGCGTCCCCGAGGTGGCGGCGGGCGTCGCCGGCCGCGCCCCGATCATCGTCGACGGCGGCTTCCGCCGCGGCACCGACATCTTCAAGGCGCTGGCCCTCGGCGCGACCGCTGTCGGCGTCGGGCGCCCCTACATCTTCGGCCTCGCCGCCTTCGGGCAGCCCGGCGTCGAGACGGCGCTCGACATCCTGGACAGCGAGCTCCGGATGGTGATGCGGCAGGCGGGGACGCCCAGCCTCGGACGGATCACGAAGGCCTACGTCCGCGACCGCCGGATGCCGGCCTGGTAGGTCCGGCGGGAGCGCACGACGCGCGTTCTGCGGCACCTGCCACACGCCGAGAAGTGGGCGCGCTCGAGGCGGTCGGCCTCACGCGTACTGCGGCACCTGCCACACGCTGAACCCGGACGACCGGGGCCTGGCGCTCCCCGGCTTCCTGGGTCGACGATCAATCTTGACGGGAAGCCATGACGACCACGTCGGCCTCCTTCATGCTGGGCAACCTGATTGCTGTGCCCCTACGTCCCGCCAGTGCCCGATCACGAGCAGCGTCGCGTCCGGTTCGGTCACGAACGTCTCGATCTCTTGATGGTGGTTGCGCAGATGCCGCTCGATCTCGGAGGTCGAACCTTGGGCGGCGCACCGAACAGGGAGGCACGGCCGCTGAAGTCCCCGTCCTTCGACACGATGGCAAAGTCGTGCTGCCTCGCGTACGCCCAGACGGCCGAGTCGTCCGCCGCCGCCAGTCCGACCGCTCGAACGTGAACGACCTCCGGCCAGACGTCGCGGAGGCGGTCACACAGCCGCGGCGAGAGATTCTGGTCGAGGAGCAGCTTCACCGGCCGCCGACCGTGACCAGTCGCCGCTCGCGATCCGCAGCGAACGCGAGGCAGGCCCGGATGTCCTCGCGCGTCAGGTCCGGGAAGTCCCGGAGGAGGTCGTCCTCGGACATGCCGGACGCCAAGTAGTCGAGCACGTCCGCGACCGTCATGCGCAGGCCACGGATGCAGGGTTTGCCGCCGCGTTTTCCGGGCTCGATCGTGATCCGGTCCACGTACGCCATCGGCTCAGCGTACGCAACGACCCTCCATCGGTCAAACCGGCAGCGGAGGGAGCTCGCGCTCGAGTACGGCGCCGGATGGCATCTGGGTCTCGATCCACGGCGGCCGTGTGGAGAACAGCCTGCGCTCGTCGGTCGAGGGCGTCCCCGAGGTGGCGGCGGGCGTCGCCGGCCGCGCCCCCATCATCGTCGACGGCGGCTTCCGCCGCGGAGTTCAACCTGTGACGCTTCATGATCGGCTACACCGCCCCTCATTCGCTCGCCAGGCCCGCCTTTACCAGCGCCTCGTACCCGTTCCCGACCTCAGCCGGGCTGAACCTGTCTTTCCTGAATACGCGGAAGCGCCGCAACACGCGCTCCTTCCACGGCCCTTGGCTTCCCGACGCTCTCTCCGCTGCAAACGCAGAGTGCAACGTCGCAAGCAACTCGAGCCTCTCCGGGCTCATCGGCGCCAGCGCGGTCACGACCTCGCGCACCGTCTGCCGGTATTGCGCCGGCACGGCGGCGTGCTTCTCGAGCAGTTCCTCGACGTTCGGCCCAGGCACGTAGTTCGAATAGCGCCTCCCGGCTGCCTCGTCGACAACCACCCCGTCTACGATCGCCATCTCGGTGTCGCGCAGGATCGCGTCGCAGAATGGACCGTAGCGGCGGATGTCGAAACGGTAGTCCATGGGCACGCCGAGGACCTTTAGGAAGTACATGGTCTCTTGGAGCGCCGTCCTGCCCAGGGGCGATACGCCGGCTGCTCTGTGCGCCTCCTGGACAACCATCGCGAGGAGCGCATCATCCCGTTCGGTTGAGAAGAACGATGACATCAGCGTCCCCCCGTAGCGTGCCACCGTTCGCGTGCGAGGTCTTCGATTTCGTCACGGGTCTCGCTCCCGCCCGGATCGACATCCGCGAAGATCCGTACCAGCTACCGGCGCTCCGGTCATCGCCCCTTGCGGCGCCCGAGATGTGCGACGACCGCCTCCGCCAGCAGGCCGGACCGGCCGCGGGGGCCGGCGACCCGGTCGATGAGCGTGAGCAACCGGGAGGGTAGGGTGACGCTCACGCGGATCGCCTTCTCGCTCAGCAGGCCGTCATCGAGCGGGACGGCGGCGACGATCCCGCCGTCCGCGTCGACGTCGCTGGAGGGTTCGGGGACCGGCTCCGCGGACGCCAACACGTCCTCCACGTAGAGCGCAATCGCTTCGCGCGCGTTGGCCAGTGCTTCCGCCAGCGTGTCGCCGGCCGAGAAGCACCCCGGCAGATCCGGGACCGTTACCCCGCAGGGACCGCCCGGCCGGTCACGATGCACGACCACCAAATACTCCATCGCTCCCCCTACGGCCGGCCGGTCCACTGCCAGCCAGCCTGTCGCCAGATGTTCCGTAGCGTCCCGACCGGAAGGTCCTTGCGCGGGTGCGGAACGATGACGCGACCGGGGCGACCGGGACGGTGAAAGAGGTGGTGGCTGCCGCTCACCCGCTTCAACTCCCAACCGTCGCGCGCCAACCGCTTGATCACCGCCGCGCTGTCCATATGCATACAGTATGCATAGCCGGGGTCGGTGTCGAGCCAAAGGCGGCCCGTTCGCCCGTGCTGGCCTGGGACCATCGACAGCCAGGGCGGCGGCAAGCGCATCGTCCACGCGCGCGCCCGGCCCCGCGACCGCGCGTTCTGGGGCACCTGCCACACGCTGAAGCCGGACGGGCCGCCGCTTGAGCCGGAAATGCAGCTCGGCACCTGCCAGCGAGGGGGGTCAGCCAAGTATGTCAATGCCAAAGGACCCGAGCCTGGCGGCGTGCGGCCCGTTGCGGCAGCCAACGAACGAAGGTAGAGTCGGGGCAATGACGCGAGACACGTGGGCGATCATCGGCACGATGGTGACGATCGGGAGCATCACCATGGCGCTCGGAGCGATCGGAATCAACCAGAACAGCCAGCTCAACACGCGAATCGGGGACCTTCGCGAAGAGATGAACGCCCGGCTGACCGACCTGGACGGGGACATCGACGACCTCGACGGCGACATCGAGAACCTGCGCAGCGAGGTGCGCCAGATCGACGGACGGGTACGAGCCGTGGAGATCGAGTTCGCCAAAGTACGCGAGCGCCTGTCGGGGCTCGAACGGGCGATCGTCCCGCCAGCAGGCGGAGCGGAGTAGACGGCAGAACGGGCGGCGGACTCCGCGATCCGGTGCCGCAAGCGAACCGGGCGTCGGCAAGAAGGGCGCGGCACCGTCCCATCTCCACGCAACACCGAGCCCCAGGGCGCCAGGGCCGTGTGCTCGGGTACCGGCGCGGTGCGATCAACGTCTCGCGTCCCCCGTCACTGACCTTCGTGCGGATCCGGTCGCGCAGGCGTCCCGTGGACGCGTCCGCGGACCGCCGCACCAGGCGGCGGTGCTGCGTCACGCCGGAGACGGCGAGGTCGTCGAGTCCGACTGTCCGCACGCTGCGTTTCTGCGGCACCTGCCACACGCTGAACCCGGACGACCGGGCCTGGCGCTCCCGGCTTCCTGGGCTCGACGATCAATCCCGACGGGAAGCCGATGACGACCACGCCGCCGCTCGGGCCGCCCCGGCTCGACGGACGCATCGCCACCTGGGACTACCCGCCATCGGTCAACCGGCAGCGGAGGGAGCATCGCCCGGATGTCCCCGGGGCCCGCGCCTTCTTCGGGCGCCCACCGCCGGCAGCGAACCACCCCGGCTCGGAGCCGCTGGGCCAACGGCTCCCGTCCGGGCGCTGTTCCGCAAGAACGCGGCTCGCACAGACGACCCTCGCCGCGAACTCCTTGCCGGTTACGCGGCCTCGGTACGTCCTCTGCCCCTGCGGCGCGCTCAGCGCCTTCCATCCGCGCGGCGAGGTCGAGGTGGCCCGCGCCGTCCACACCCGCGGTCACATCATGACGCTCTCGAACGCGGCCAGCCAGCCCATCGAGGACGTCGCGGCGGCCCGCGGCGGCCCCCGTCTGGTTCCAGCTCTACCGCGACCCCGACGCAACGGCCGTGGGCGTCGGGAGCCCCTACATCTTCGGCCTCGCCGCCTTCGGGCAGCCCGGCGTCGAGACGGCGCTCGACATCCTGGACAGCGAGCTGCGGATGGTGATGCGGCAGGCCGGGACGCCCAGCCTCGGACGGATCACGAAGTCCTACGTCCGCGATCGCCGGATGCCGGCCTGGTAGGCTCCATGGGTCACGGAGCGCCTGGACGCACCGCGGCGAACCAAGCGTCTCGCGGTGTGTCGCTCGCGCGGCCGGGAGGCGCCAAGGTGTCAGGCCGTCGGGCCTCTCCAGGCCGGGAGGTCGAGATGAGATGCGGCACGCCGGCGGTGGTGGTAGTGGCCGTACTCGCAGTCGGCTGCGACGCTGGGCAACCTCCGGAGAGGGGCCCCGAACGGAACTGGGAGGGCGGAGAATCTCAGGAGGTAACCCTCTCGACGCTTGCGTCGCAGGAGAGTACGGCGGGGGTCGGCGCGGACAGTGGCACCGGTGTGTCGCCCTCGGTGTACGCGAACAGCTTCACGAGGGGCGACCCGCTCACGTTGGAGGAGTTGGAGGATCCTGACCTGCGGGTGGAGCTGTCGGAGGAGACGAACCTCGTGGTCCTGATCCTGCGGCGCGACGAGCCCGGGTGGTTCCTGCGGGGGCGCGGTGACGAGGTGGTGGGCTCGCAGCGCTTCTCGCAGCGGCCGGACGGGCAGTGGGAGGCGGTCGCGCGCTTCGGCCCGCCGGGGCAGCAGTTCGAGTTCGCCTGGAACGACGAGGCGCGGGTGGTCCGGATCGAAGAGCGCGAGGTGCCGCTCGGCGACGACAACGTGGTCCTCGTGGACAGGGCCGCGAACGAGGCGGAGTTCGTGATCCTCGGCACCCGGCGCGTGCCGGACACGAGGTTCCGGCACGGCGACTACGGGGCGCTGATCGGGCAGTCGGCCGAGCTGCGCGAGTTCCTCCGCTGCGAGCTGCCCCTGCCCGACGACATCCCGGTGCCGGACCTGGCCCCGGAGGTCGTGGAGCAGTACGCGGCCATGATCCGGCGTGCGGTCGGGCGAGTCTGTGAGGGCCTGCCCTGATCGCCGCCCACCACGCCCACTTCGACCGCCGATTCTCGGTTGCGGTCGGCCTGAACTGGGGCTCTGGAGGGGAGGTGTGGAGTGACTCAATCACAGGATCGGGACGGCGATCCGCTCGATGTGGAGATCGCGGCGTACGGGCGCATGAAGGAGCGCTTGGAGGCCACCGTGCCGGGCAAGTGGGCGGTGGTGGCCGACCAGAGGCTCTGGCAGACGTTTGACACTTTCCACGATGCGGCGTCGGCAGCGGAGCAGCATCTGGGGGAGCGGACGTTCATGATTCGGCAGGTTGGCTCCAAGCCGGCGCCGATGCCGAGTTCCGTGCTGTTCGGTAGCTTGCGATGATCCAGATCGTGCGCTCGACATCCTGGACAGCGAGCTGCGGATGGTGATGCGGCAGGCCGGTGGCCGCCACGAGCGCAGCCTCGTCCGACCGTCGACCGGCGCTCCGGTCATCGCCCCTTGCGGCGCCCGAGATGTGCGACGACCGCCTCCGCCAGCAGGCCGGACCGGCCGCGGGGGCCGGCGACCCGGTCGATGAGCGTGAGCAACCGGGAGGGTAGGGTGACGCTCACGCGGATCGCCTTCTCGCTCAGCAGGCCGTCATCGAGCGGGACGGCGGCGACGATCCCGCCGTCCGCGTCGACGTCGCTGGAGGGTTCGGGGACCGGCTCCGCGGACGCCAACACGTCCTCCACGTAGAGCGCAATCGCTTCGCGCGCGTTGGCCAGTGCTTCCGCCAGCGTGTCGCCGGCCGAGAAGCACCCCGGCAGATCCCGGACCGTTACCCCGCAGGGACCGCCCGGCCGGTCACGATGCACGACCACCAAGTACTCCATCGCTCCCCCTACGGCCGGCCGGTCCACTGCCAGCCAGCCTGTCGCCCGGTGTTCCGTAGCGTCGCGACCGGAAGGACTCCGCCGCGAGCTGCCCCTGCCCGTCGACATGCCGCGCTCAGAACCTCCACGCCGCGACCACCACCGGGTGCAGATGCACCGGCAGGACCAACGCGATCCCGCCTCGAAGGCTGAGCCTGTCGGTCAGGGCGTGGGACACCAGTGCCTCCAGCGCCAGGAAGTGCGGCCCTCGCCGGGAGCGCTGCACGGGTCCGTCGGCGACGTCCACCGTCTCCTGCCAGCCCCACATCCCGCCGCCGATCCCGAAGTGCGCCTTCGTCCGGTCCGTCTGCGCCACCCGGCGCCGCGCCAGGACCTGCACGTACACCGGGTTCCGGCGCTCGACGACAGCGTACTTGCCCGGCCTCGACCCGATCCCCGTCATGAACCGGCCCGCGACGCCCCACCGCTCGTTCAGCCACCGCACCGCCCGCACGTCAACGGTCGGGGCGTTCGGCAACTGCACCATGCCTCGGGGAGTCGTGTCGACGTGGAAGCCGCCACCCACCTCGATCTCCGTGGGCTGCGCCGCTGTCGACACGGCGATCGCCAGCACCAGCACAGTCCACCCGGGCCTCACGGCAGCTCCCGCACGACGGCCAGTATCCGGAGAATGTGCGTCTCTCATCGTTGCGGCGTCGGCAGCGGAGGATGGGCCGGACAGAGCCCCGGACGGAGCGCTCGACGGGTTCTCACCTCGACGAGATCGAGCGCGTCGTGATCCAGCGGCGCTCCCTCGGGGAATCTGTGCGAAGGTGGGCACCGTGGCCAAGAGGACGGTCACGGCCGCTGCGAGCTGATGGGTCATCGTCCCTCCTGCCCCGGGATGCGTAGAGGGGCAGTGGATCGGCTCACGAGGGGCGCGTCGTGATCCAGCTCCAGCGGCGCTCCCTCGGGGAAGGAGTCACGACGTGCAGGCGCGGGTCTTCCGCCGCGCCCTCGCCGTCCAGGTGGCTGCCTGGCGGCGGGTCACCGTCGGCCCCATGAAATCGAACCTGCTGTCGCGCATCGCGATGGACACCGCGAGCGCGAACCCGGCAGCGCGCGGTCCTGCCAGGACGGACAGTGCCGGCGGAGCGCCAGCGAATGCGAGTGCCCCGGCGGCGACCACGGACAGCCTTGAGGTGCCGCGAAGCTCTCTCACGCGGGCTATACCGCATAGCGTTATGCGGCATAATGGACCATTGATCACCGGATTCAGATGTCAGGCGACCGAGCGAAGTCGAGATCGTGGACTATCACTGACGGAAGAACGACATGACGACCCTCGATGACGATCGGTTGCCGAACCCCCACCCGGGCGAGATTCTGCTGGAGGACTTCCTGAAGCCGATGCGGATCAACCAGTCCGAGCTGGCGCGCGCGATCGGCGTTCCACCGCGCCGCATCAACGAGGTGGTGCTCGGCAAGCGCGCCGTGACGGCGGAAACGGACCTGTTGCTCACGCGCTATTTCGGGCTGTCGGAAGGACTGTTCCTGAGGCTGCAAGCGACGTTCGACCTGGAGAATGCGAAGCTCTCGTTGCGCGACCGACTGACCGCGATCCGGCCGCGTGACGCCGCCTGACGACAGACTCCTGGCGGCCGTCACGAGTCCCGTACGCCTGCCCGGCGGCAACGCCGCTGCCCCGGAGCGGTGGGGATGATCCCGCCGGGCGTCACGCCCGCGACGAGATCGAGCGCGTCGCGATCTGGCGGCGCTCCCTCGGGGAAGGAGTAACGACGTGCAGGCGCGGGTCTTCCGCCGCGTCCTCGCGGTCCAGATGTTCCAGTGTGGCCATGATGCCGCCGAAGGCGTAGGCGGCGAATCCTGTGCTGAGCACCAGCAGTTGCAGCGCGGCTGCACTGGCGCCGTCCAGGTCGACCACCGATCTCACCAGGAATCCTGGGCCCGCCATGACGACCCAGGCGAGCAGCCACAGGCCTGCCCGGCGGCGGGTCGCCGTCGGCCCCCCGAAATCGAACCTGCTGTCGCCCATCGTGATGGACACTGCGAGCGCGAGGCCGCCAGCGGGCAGTCCTGCCAGGGCGGACAGTCCCGGCGAAACGCCTACGGATGCGAGTGCCCCGGCAACGACCACAGCGGTGCCGGCGCCAACCGCGGCCGACCGGGCCGTGATCAGCTTCGCCGGCCACCACGTCAACGGCATTTGCCGGAACACCCACACGAGCCAGACGGCCACCACCAGCAACGCAATCCAGAACAGCATGGGCTTCCCTTCCCCGTTTCCGAGTCGGCCTCGTTGCCGCGCCTGGTCCTGAGCTGCAAGACGCGCCTACTCTTGGCACAGATGCTGCGTCGCATCCCGTCCCACAGGACGCGAATACACGGCCGTCACGCCTTGCCGTGCGAACAGGCGATACGGTGGAGCGGCGGCGCCCGCGTCCGTGAACAGCACCTCGGTGTCCTCTTCGCCGCGCACGCGAAGGCTCGGCCCGAACATCCACAGGTAGCGATCCTCGATGGCCAAGGGAATCCCGGCCTTGCGCAATGCAAGCACTACGCCTGCGGCCTCCGGCCAGCGCCCTTCGATACAGACCAGCGCTCGGCCGCCGTTTGCCCCCCGGAGGTGATCGGCCACGACTGCGTGCAACTCGCGCGAACTGTTCCGCGCAGGCTGCTGAAAGCCGTCGCCGCCGAGCGTACGTCGGTGGTTCTCCCACAGGTCCGCGACACCGTGGACAGTCAGCAGGACCCCGAATGCGGCCGCTGCGGCCCGCGAGAAGCTCCCGGCTTGCACCCACCGACTCCCGGCCCGGTCGATCACCAACCCGAGTACGGCGCCCGTGTTGACGACCCCGATGATGGACACCCAGAACACCAGATACGCGTGAATCACTCCCGGCACCCGCGCGACGGACCAGAACGCCGCGCCCGTGGCAGCCAGCCCGACCAGGCACAGGGCTGCCGGAAAGCCCCGGCGTGCGAACGATGCCCAGGCGCCGGCCCCCGCCAGAAGCCCGACCTGCAGCACGGTCCACACGGCCGCGGTCGACTCGATGTCCGTGGGCGGAGGAAACGGGCCGCCGGACGGGAACGTCGCCCCCGGGTCAACCGCAGCCCAGATGGCATAGCTGAAGGCAGCGAAGGCCGTCGTCGTCTGGGCTTCGGCTCCCGCCGCCGTCAGGAAGCCGAGCATCCGTGCGAGATTCCCGTCCGCGCCTCCCCGCAACTGTTCGAGGAGCGGGAGACACCACAGCACCACGAAGACGGCGGACGCCGCCGCGGCGGGATAGACCGCCGATTCGCGAGGTCCGTGCAGTGCGTACACCACCGCCGCCACCGCGATGACGGCCGCCGCGCTCGGCAGGAATCCGACGTGGGCCTGCACGACCACCGACGCGACCAGCACGATCCACGGCAGCGCAGCGGACCCCCCCGTGGCCAGGCGGGCGCACAGCACGAGCAGCAGCGCGAAGGGCAGGATGGGCGTATGGGGTTCCACACGCTCGAGAGCAGATCGGCGAATCCGACGAACGGACCCGCACTCGGGCGGAAGAAGTAGACGGCGAACGCCACCACAAGACCGAGGCCGTACGGCCAGCCACCGTACCTGCCCACGAGGATGACGGCCGCGGCGACGCACGCCAGGTTCAGCAGCAGCGCCATCCAATGCAAACTGAACTCGTGACCAGTGAGCGCGTACAGGGGCGCCAGCAGGTAGAAGTACGCCGGGCCGGGGTGGTTCCATCCCCACCGGGAATACGCCCCCAGCGCCAGATCGCCGCGTGACGCGTGGAGGGTGTAGAGCTCCACGAGAGCCAGGTCGCCGCCGTGATACGTCGGCGGGGTCGCCCGGAGGACACCGATCAGCAGCGCGACCGCGAGGACGGCCACCACGACCACGAGTCTGCTTAGTCGCCCGCCACGCCACGATCCCGAGCGTCGCAGCGGCCAACACCGAGTGGATGGAGGAGGCAATCTGTCGACCACCGGCCCCGGCCTGGACTAGTCCGCCAGGTGCCGCCGGAGGAAGGTCAGCGTGCGCGGCCACGCGTCCTCCGTGGCCCGTCGATTGGCGTCCAGGCCTTCCTGGGCCTTCAGGAAGACGGTCGCGCCGTCGTAGACGATCGACTCGAACGACTTGCCGGCGGCAGCCATCGCCGCCACCGCCCGCGGCACCGTCGCGGCCGACCGGAGGTCGGCGCCGTACAGGCCGAGCACCGGGGCGTCGATCCGCGCGTAGTCGGATTCCGCCTCGGGGGTCTCGCCGTGGAAAACGACCAGCGCGTCCAGCTCGGGTCGGTCCACGGCGTACGCGAACGAGGCCGCTCCGCCCCAACTGAACCCGACCATGCCCAGGCGGCCGTCGGCGGCCGGCAGGTCGAGCGCCCAGGCCCCGACGGCGTCGAGCCAGCTCGTCCGTGCCCGCGGCTCGATCCGCGGAGCGGTGGGGACGATGCCGCCGGGCGTCGCGCCTGCGAAGAGATCCGGGGCGACCGCGATGTATCCCTCCGCGGCCAGGGCGTCGGCGACGCTCCGCACCCAGTTCGACAGCGCGTAGCGATCGTGAACGACCACCACGACCGGCGCTGTCGACCGCTCGGGGTACACAACCCAGGTGCGGATGGGCGCGGCGCTTCCGGGACGCGGGACCTCGACGAACCCGCTCCGCCGGGGCGACGCCGCGAGGTCGCCTCGCGAGGTGGCCCCGCTGGGCGGCAGATGCGGCGCGGAGACGGGGGCGGGACCGGCGCCGCGAACGATGACCCCGACCACCGTGGACCAGGCGCCCACCTGCAGCAGGGCGACCACCAGGAGAGCGATGGACCCGACTGCGATGACGGGCATGCTCCTGTTCATGGTCATGGCGTCTCTCCTGACCCGCGCTTGCGGCCTGTGTGCAACAGGCTCCGATGCTCTTGTCTCCAGAACCAGGCGGCAGCGCACCCTCGGGCGTTGCCCGGAAGCACCGCTTCGCGCGCCCTCCGCCGCATCGGCGCCAGAGTCACGAGCGCGGAGGACCCGCTACCACGTGAAGGTGAAGATCCTGACCGCGCGCCGGCCCGGCTCCGGCCGGCCGAAGTCGGGGGCCTTGTACTGCTCGGGCACGGCGGACCAGCCGTCGTAGATGTTGCCGTCGAAGTAGAAGCGCCCCCCCTCGGCCGGCTCCGGGCTCGGACTGCCCGACGAGAAGAGCCGGTAGGAACGCTCGGGTGGGCGCGGGCCGGCCTGGTCGGCGTAGGGCACGTGCTCCCGGCGACCGTCGCCGTCGACATCGGCGTGA
Organism: Vicinamibacterales bacterium; assembly: GCA_965215155.1. Taxonomy (GTDB): domain Bacteria; phylum Acidobacteriota; class Vicinamibacteria; order Vicinamibacterales; family UBA8438; genus JAGWAJ01. Next base: position 242,492 of record CBDCCY010000004.1, read on the forward strand.
ATCCAGTTGAGGTGGAGCAGGCGGTGGTAGCTGCGGTCGGCGATCATGCCGCGCAACTCGGCGTTGAACAGCGCGATGATCGACTCCGCGTCCGGCAGCGACCGGCGGACGGCGAGGTGCAGCGAGCGGGTGAGCAGCGGCGTCGACCCGAACGCCAGCCGCGCCCGGGCTTCCTCCGCGTGGTAGTTGATGAGGTACTGAATGACCAGGTCGTCGATCAGCGTGTAGTCCACCTCGCCGTCGAGGAGCCTGGCGAGGCTGTCCTCCTTGCTGCTGGCGCCGACGAAGATCGGCCCGTCCGTCGCCTCCACCGCCTCGCCGTACGCGTACCCGGCGACCAGGGCTATCCGTTTGCCGGCGAGATCGGCCAGCGAGGCGGCGGACACGTCGCTGCCCCGCTGTCCGACCAGGATCAGCCGGTTCTCGAGGTACGGCTCGGAGTACAGCAGCGCACGTTCGCGCTCCGCACTCCGCCAGAGGGCCGCGCTGCCGTCGAACTCGCCGCTGAGCAGTGCCGGCGTCAGCCCGGCGTCCTCCACGATGTCGGTCTCGGCACCGATCCCCACGCGCCCGAGAGCCACGCCGACCAGATCGAGGGCGAACCGCGGCTCCCCCGGCGCGTTGGTGAACGGCGACCAGGCCGTCGACACGAGCTGCAACTGCCGACCCTGTGCCGCTGCCGCGATCTGCATGGCGAGGGCGGCGAGCAGCAGGGCGCCCGCCGTCGACCGGATCCGACGCAGAAGCCGACGCCGAATGGACCGTGATCGCATTGGTAGATCCTACTGGGCACCGGTCGGCGGAACCGACCGGCTGGAAGCAAGACCCCCGTTCAAACCGTGCGTGCGGATTTCCCGCACACGGCTTACCAGGTGAGCTTCAGGTCGCGGCATGCACCACCCCCGGATACCGAATCGTGCCGCGCAGGCGAGCAAGCCCCAAGGCTTCGAAGAACGGACGATGCCAGGCCAGCGCCCGACCAGCCGCGAGTCGCGACCGCGCGCGCTTGAGGAGCAAGCCGCGCAGGCGCCGTTCCACGTACTGGTCGAGCTGCACGAAGTGGTGCGCCGCATTCCCGGTTCGGAAATACTGCCCCCACCCGCGAAGGACCCGGTTCACGTCCGCGATGACCAGACGCAGGTCCGTGTGGCAGCGGCCTCGAGGGGTGAGCGCCCGCACGCGGGCTCGCACCTGCTTCATCGCACGCCGAGACGGCCAGCGGTGCAGGTAGTACACCCGTTGCCGCTTGCGAGCCCAGATGGGTCCGCTCATGCGCTTGTGCAGATGACACCCCAGGAAATCGAAGCCCTCACGACCGTCCGTCAGGTCGACCACCCGCGTCTTCTCCGGATGCAGTTCCAGCCCGAGCCGGGCCAGCACCAGACCCACGCGCTCTCGCGCCGCCTCGACCGACGACTTCGTGTCGCACATCACCACGAAGTCGTCCGCGTAGCGCACCAGCGTACCGAGGTGCGCCCACCGGTCCTCCCAGACCCGGTCGAGCACGTGCAGGAAGATGTTCGACAACAGCGGCGAGATGACGCCCCCCTGCGGAGTGCCCGCCAGGGTTCGATGCACCTGCCCGTCCTCCATCACCCCCGCCGCGAGCCACAGTCGCAGCAGCCGAAGGACACGCCGGTCCGAGACGCGCTGGCGCACCAGCGTCAGCAGCTTCTCGTGCTCGATGCTGCTGAAGTAGTCGCAGATGTCGGCATCCAGCACGTGGCTGCCCCCGCGCGCCCCGCGGACGCGAAGGACCTCCAGCGCCTGCGTCGCGCTCCGCTTCGGTCGAAACCCATACGACGAATCGCGGAAATCCGCCTCGAAGATGGGGCCCAACACCAGAGTCGCGGCCATCTGCGCCACCCGGTCGCGAACCGTCGGTATCCCGAGCGGTCGCCGTCGGCCATCAGCCTTGGGAATGTAGCGCCGCAGGACCAGCCGCGGCCGATACGTCCCCACCCGCAACGCCGTGCCGAGTTCCGCGAGGAACTCATCGACACCACGCTGCTCAATCTCAGCCAGCGTCTCCCTGTCGACGCCGGCCGAGCCACGATTCCGCTTGACGCGCCGCCACGCCTCCCGGAGGACGTCATCCCTCCAGATCCGGTCCATCAGGGCGTGGAAGCGCCGTTTCGGGGACCGCTTGGCCGCGGCCCACAGGCGTCGCTGCAATTGGCGCACTTTGTCGAGAGACATACGCCCCCCGGGGGAGTTGGGTCCGGTCTCGCCGGCCATGCCCTCGCGCGTCCTTGCACCCGCGCCGTGCCCACCGCAGGGGCCCTTCCCTCCGGCCGCGTTCTGCTGCACGGCCCTCCGCAGTACTATGGCCCCCTCGGAATCCCGCTGCGCCGCGCCCGCTTTCACCTTCGGCTTATGCGAGCCGCGTTGCCCCGACCCGGGCCGCGCAGACGGGCCTCTCGTGTTCCGTCCCTCTCCGTGTCCGCGTGCTGCGCCCCCTACCCCGCCGAGACCTCCCGCACGTACGCCGCCGGACCGGGGCGCGGGAGACGTGGCCTTCACCGTGACATGAGCGGCTCGGCTCTCGGGTTGTGAATCTGTCGAGGCTGCAGGCTTCACTTCATGTTGCGGCCCGCGGACTTGCTCCCTCCGAAGAGGCTCTTGACACCCCGCTCGGGCCACGGCCGTCTCCGGTCGTGCCTGGGGTCCGCTGCTCGGCGCTCCGGCGCTTACCGAGGCGGGACTTGCACCCGCTGGAGAAGAACAGCGTGACGCAGCCGGTCTCCCGTCCGCGTCGTCACGACACACCATGCCGCGCATCCTAGCGTGACCCTCAGCGCCCGGGCAATCGCCGGCATGCGGCACGCTTCCCGCAGAGAAGGCCTACTCGGGGGCTGAAGCCGTTGCTTCTTCGTCGGCCAGAAGCTCCTCCATCTGCTCCTGTATGGCGGCGTGCGCCTGATCGAGCAACAGAAGACGTCCGTTGAGCAGGTAGAGATCCTCCCTGAAGTCGAGAGGGTGCGCATCGGACGCTCCCCTGGCCAGCACCGGGCTCATGGAGTCGAGCATCAGGTCGCGGGCCCGCTCGTAGGCATCGAGTATGTCGTAGACCTGCGACACTCGAATGATCCAGTCGTAGTCGAAGTACGGTGCGGCCTCGCTCGTCTGCGCCGTGCGCCAGGCGGCGGAGGAAACGTTCGGAAGGGCAAAGGAAATGTCGAAAACTCCGTCGTCGAAAACGGGATCGGACTCGTCCTCGGCCCGCACGAACAGCGCGAATCGCTGCAGGAGACTCCTCAACGACGGCTGGCTGCTCCGGAACTCATCCAGGTTCTCCTGCATCTCCAACTCGATCGCGGCACGCGCCGACGCGGCGAACTGCCGGAGCTGCCGCTCCTCCCGCCATTCCTCGACCCCGAACGCAATGAGGACCGCGAACACCACCATGAGGGCCTCGGCCGCCATCGCCCCGAGATCCCAGCGCGCCCGTTGACCCGTGACAGCGGCAAGGCCCCCGGGAAGTACTCTGTTGCTCATGAGAGGACGATATCCCGAAACCGGCCGGGTCTCACCAACCGCGGTTGTCAAGTCGCGAACCGCGACTCTCCTCGGATGGTCGATGGCCGGACTCGCCGTCCCCCCGCTTGCCATCCTCCCCGTCTCGTATGCCATGGTCGCGGGATGCTGCTACGGCTGCGTCCGGTGGCGTCCGCATGCCGTGCTGGTCGCCGTCGGCTACGGGTGCCCGCTCCGCGTGCTGGTCGGGGTCCAGCACGGCGTGCAAGTCCTGCTCGGGGGCGATCCGCCTGCCAGCTACGACGAGCTCAGCGTCGCGGCGCTCACCGGGATTCCCGTCCAGGTCCTCGTGGGGTTCGGCGTTGCTGTCGTCTGCCTTTCGGGCGCGTGGCTGGCGACGTACCTGCCACGCGGTCGGCGCACCCTTGCGGCGACGTCGATGCTGGCGGGGGCGGTCTTCAGCGCGGTGCTGTACCTCGGCTACGTCGGCCCCTGGCTGTTGCCGTAGCGATCGTGCGCCCTCCGCCCCTGGTGGTCATGGTCCGGACGCTTCCGCGGAAACGCCGGCCGCCCGTTCCGTTCCCGCCCGGGGCGGCCACAACACGTCCGATGGCCCAGCCGACGGTCTGGACCGAGCCGGTCAGGGCGTCGCCAACCGCAAGCTCGCCCGCTCCGGCGGCGACCCCCTCGCGGACCGGCGCCGCCTCTAGGGCATGCCCACCTTCGCCGAGGCCGCCGCCACGGTGGTCACACAAAGCGGGCCGGCTGGCGCAGCCGTGGCAGGTGCGCTCCTCCCATCAAGGCGGGCACGATGAGCGGTTCCGCGAACGCGTACGCGTTCTCCATCGGGTAGAACACGTTGGCCCGAACAGGTCCGACGGGTCGCGGACGAGCTGGCGGGCGATCCAGGAGACCGCCCAGGCATGTGGAGGCTCAAGTAGAGCGCCAGCAAACTCGCGGAACGACGTTGACAGGAGCGTCGAGGGCGGCGCAAGCCGGCTGCCAGGCGGTCGTGGCCGCCAGCCTCCCTGGTTGTGGCCACGTGCAGTTCCGTCGACGGCCGCAGGCGTCGGCTGGAAATCGACGCTGACGGCGTCTATCCAGACGTCGCTCGTGCCGAGCGCCCAGATCTCCACGAAGCTGAGCCGCTGGGGTAGGTGCGGGCAGGGCAGCGACAGTCGTCGGTAGGATCGGCGTGCCGCGGCGCTGTCGCCACGCGGCCGGCCCCGGCACTCCGCACCCCCGTCATAGCCGGCCACCCGTACTTCCAGAATCTCCTGAAGACGTTCGTTGGCGCTACGCGCCGAGATGTGCACCACGGGATAGCCCGCCGGGAACAGTGTCGCCGGCAGGATGCCCACGAGCTCACGGTCGCCGGACGGACGATGAAGCCGTGAAGACCCGTTGCTCGCGCGCGCATCGGCGACAACGCTGGCCGGGCCCTCGAGCAGCTCCGCTTCGATCCGGTAGGTGACGGTCGGCGGCTGCGCCAGAGCCAGGACGGCAGCCCATGCGCCCCCGGCGCCCACGACCGCGGCGGACACGACCAGCCATCGCCGGCGGACCAGCGGAGCAGAGGCTCGGACCGCAGCCACGAGCGCAACCGCGGCGAAGAGGAACATGTACGGGAGCACCGGCAACGCGAAGCGGTAGGACGAGATCAGGACGCTGTGGATCCCGGCCAGGACGGCGATCGCGATCGGGAATATGCACATCGCCGCACGCGAGCCCGGACGACGGATCATGAGCCCGATGCCGCCCAGGCAGAGCAACGGAACCACGCTCCGAACGACGGCTTGCGCCCACTCCAACGGGACCGCGCCGAGCGTCATTCGTGCCAACCAGATCGGGACGGTACTTGGCACGTGCCACCCGTCCTTCGCAACACCCCAGAAGTAAAGGAGCTTTCGCCCCGCCAATGCCAACGCCGCGCCCGGCTGTTCGGCGATGAACGCCCATCCCCGAGGCTCTCGAAGTGGTGCCAGGTGGAGGTTGTAGAGACCCGTGGCGTTCGGGTTGTTGCCGATCCAGAAGTTGAACGGGCCCTTGTCGGAAATGGGTACGAGTTGCCCGTGTCCGCGGTATTGCCAGACGATCCAGGCTCCCACCAAGACGCAGAACAGCAGGGTCATGATGCAGAGCGCGCCGAGACGCTGTCGCCGGGTCCCCGGCCGGTTCATCCATACGGCGAACAGGAGCACGGGAAACACGCCGAGAAACACCTCTCGCGTCAATGCGGACAACGCAGCGAAGAGCGCGGCGGCCGACAGCAGCAACCCCGATCGGCGCGCCGACGCCGACCGAATCCCTGCCAGGAGGAGCAGGCAGGTCACGAGAAAGAGGAACGCGACGAGGATCTCGTATTGCAGGGTGGCCGCGTAGGCGCGGAACATCGGAGAGCCAAGGACGAGCCCGGCGGCCGCCGTCCCCTCCCAAGCGCCTGCGAAGCGAAGCCCCAACCACCAGATACCGACGGCGATGCCGCTGACCATCAACGCGAACAGGATCTTCGGCGTCAGGTAGTCGTGGCCGGCCACCCGATAGACGCCCGCCAGAAACAGGACGAACCCCGGGGGCTGGAGGATGGGTACCTCGAAGCGGCCTGAGCGGGCCGCGTTCCAGGCGATTTCGTCGTAGACCACCGTATCGATGTCGAGGTTGCAGCACGCTCGCGTCTGTGGGTAGCGGTGTACGAAGCCGAGATTGTGCACCGTGCCGATCAGCAGGATCAGCGCGAACACGACGTGAGGGACCAACCCGGCCCCGCGGAGCGGCGTACGGTCGGGGTAGGCCAGATGCAGGCGCCTGGCCAGATGCGCGCCCGCGGCCACTGCCGGCACGGTCCAGACGACCAGGATGATTACGCTGAACCACGCCGAGGCCGACGCCAGACGGAGCTGGCGCGCCGACGGTGGAGCAGGAAATAGGCGATGCACCGGCAAGGCGCGGGCGGGTTGCCCCGGCCGCGACCAGCCGAGGCGCAGGGCGTAGGCGCCGCCGTGTTGTTCGTAATCGACCCGGATCGCATGAAGCCCCGCGTCAAGCGGCACGGTCCGGCGGGCCGTGTGCATCTCTGACGGCGGTGTGCGTCGAAGGACGAGTGAGCCGTCGATCCAGACGTCCAGGCGGTCGTCGCCGGCGCCCTCGATGGAAAACTCCCCCGCCTCTGGGACGTACCAGAACCCCTCCCAGCGGACGCTGAAGAAGCGGCGCGGCAACGCGGGATCGTCGTCCAGGAAGTCCAGTGCGACGACCCCGCTCAAGTCGTCGAGCAGCGGCGGCCCGGCAAACCCGACGTCGGAGTATACGCGCCGGCCGAGGCCATTGAGGTCCGCCGCGCATGCACCCAGGGCCACCACGATCGTCGTGACGATCCCGGCGAGGCCGACGCAGATTCCCAGCGCGAAGGCCGGGTGCCTTCGATCCCAAGCGGTCATGCGACCCCAGCCGCGGGCCACCGCGACGCCGTCGTCCGCAGCCGCACGCACGGCGAGCGGGTCGCATCGATCATACTGCACCGAATGGCGCAGAGTCGTACCGCGCCACCCAGCGACTCGGGGGTCGGGCGCGCCGCTCACAGCCCGAACATCCGCGACCATCGACTGCACGAGGCGCGAGGCGTTTCGTCGGCTGGCGGGCGGCGGGGGCAGTCACCGGCAGGGAGGGCGGCAACGGAGCGTGCCGAACGTGCCGCACGAGGGCGCCCCTTGCCGGGGCGTTCCCGCGGGAACGCCGCGGTGCGCGTCTTCGCCGTCCGCGGTGTACTCCTGCGCGTCCGGCGCCGCATCTTCGGCCAGCGTCCCGGCGTCCGCGTCCAGCACCACCTGGTAGGGGTCGCCAGCCGTCCCCCGGTCCAGCCCGCCGGCCAGCGCGCACTCCGCCAGCCGGCCCAGCGCGTCCGCCGGCCGCTGCCCGTGGCTGCGCTCCGCGCCGGCCGCCTCGTCCACCGCGTCCGTCCCCGCAGCCTCTTCGCCCGCCACGCCCGTTGCGCCGCCGTCGGCCACTACCGCCGCCTCCAGCGCCCGCCGGAACAACGACCCCACCTCCGGCGTCAGCCGGCCCCGGGCCACCACCATCCCGTCGGCGTCGACCCAGGTGTGCAACTGGCCTGGACCCGGCCCGGGAGCAGTCACTTGTCGAGAGGCCTTACCACTCCCGAGGCTTCCTGATGAACCCACCTGCTCCGTCAGGGATCGTGGGTGGCAGTTGGGCCCGCGCAAGAGGACCCAGCGGGATCGTCTTGTGTCTTTCCGCGGCGCCTCGCAACTCGCCCGCCGCTGCTCGATTGCGAGTCCTGGCGGGGATGTACGCAAAACGTCCTGATACCGGGGAACCGCTGCCGAACCATCCTCACGGCTGGGGCGAGGTCTGAGTCGCCTGAGGCGAGGATCTGTTGCTCGCAACGCCCGCGGTACGCATCATCGAGGAGGTGAATGGCGACGTTGACATCGGTGCGCTTCTCCTCCGGCCCCTCGAAGGTGTGCGGGTCCTCCGTCGGGCAGTCGCGGCATTGGCAGACCACGTTCTTCTTCTTGAACCGCCCGTATACGACCTCGATGAGGGGCCGCGTCGTGAGCGCTTGCAGCAGGGTCTCTTGGCGGGAGCGACGAGGACCGGGCTCCAGCAGCGAGGTGAAGAACTTGATGGCTCGCAGGTCGTCGTGCGGACGTAGGAGGGCGAAGAACTGCTGCAAATCCAGCCACTTGTACCGCGTATCCTTGAGCACGCCGTAGTAGAAGTTGAAGCCGTCGATGTAGACGATCGTTCGACGGCGAGCGGGCGCGGACATCGAAGAAGGGGAGGTGGCGGTGCATGCACCGCCGGGACCGGCATCCGTTGCCGGGGAGTCGTACGAGACGTAGAGCGTAACCGAGAATCGGTCGGTGCGTCAAGCAGGCGGCCCGCCCGTTTGTGTTCCACGCACCGGCAAGCACCATGCCGGGATGGAGGGACGCGCGGATGATGTTCCCTGGTGGTCCCTGAACGCGCTGTTGGGCGTGATACTGTGGGGCGGCTTGACGTCTGGAGGAGCGTGACCGTGGCAGACCCGAGCGCCCCGCAGACCGACCGGCGCCCGTTCCTTCGCATCCTGGCGGCGCGGCGCCGCAGCTTCCTCCTGCCCGCGCTCGTCGGTATCGGACTGCTGCTCGCCGCAGGCCCGGCCGCCGGCCAGGAGCCGCCCCGCGCGGGCTCGGACGCGCCGGCGACCTACCGCGCCGTCCTCGACCGCTACTGCGTCACCTGCCACAACGGCCGCCTGCGGACGGCCGGCCTCGAGCTCGACGCGGCGGACATCACGAACGTGAGCGGCCGGCCCGACCTGTGGGAGAAGGTCGTGCGCAAGCTGCGGGGCCGCGACATGCCGCCGCGCCCGCGGCCGCGGCCCGCCGAGGCGGTCTACGACGGCTTCGCCGGGTGGCTCGAGGCCACCCTCGACGCGGCGGCGGCGGCCCACCCCCGGCCCGGCCGTCCGGCGCTCCACCGGCTGAACCGCACCGAGTACGCCAACGCGGTACGGGATCTGCTGGCGCTGGACGTCGACGTCACGACGCTGCTGCCGCCGGACGACTCGACGCACGGCTTCGACAACATCGCCGACGTGCTGGGCGTCTCGCCCCTGCTGCTGGAGAGCTACGTGGCGGCGGCGCGCAAGATCAGCCGCCTGGCCGTCGCCAACCCGGCCATCCCGCCGAGCGCGGAGACCTACGTCGGCGCGCACGACGAAACCCAGGACACGCACCGCGAGGGGATGCCGTTCGGGACGCGGGGCGGCCTGCGCGTGACGCACCACTTCCCGGTGGACGGCGAGTACGAGATCCGCATGCGCCTGGAGCGGAGCCAGCGCGACGACGTGCGGGGCCTCCACGAGCCGCACGAGCTGGAGCTGGCCGTCGACGGCCGGCGTATGCGCCTGTTCGCGCTCGACGGCGGGCCGCACATGTACCGGCAGGAGGTCTACGACGGCGAGACGCCCGCGCTGACGGCCGACGACCACCTGGTGCTGCGCGCGCCGCTGACGGCCGGCCCGCACACCCTCACCGCGACCTTCCCGGTCAAGAGCTTCGGCGTCTCCGAGAGCTTGTCGAAGCCGCTGCTCCGGAGCTATCCCACCCCGAACTCGGTGGCCGGGCTGCCGGCGGTGAGCAGCATCATCGTCACCGGCCCCCTGGGCGCGACCGGGCGCGGCGACACCCCGACCCGCCGGCGCATCTTCACCTGCCGGCCGGCCGGCCCCGACGCCGAAGCCTCCGAAGTAGCCGAAGCAGCCGGGGCCGCCTGCGCGGAGCGGATCCTCGCGGGGCTGGCGCGGCGCGCCTACCGCGGCCTGGCGACGGACGACGACGTCCGGGAGCTCGTCGGCTTCTACGAGGCGGGGCGGGCGCGCGGCGGGTTCGAGGCAGGCATCGAGGCGGCGCTGTGGCGGCTTCTGGCCAGTCCGAAGTTCCTCTTCCGCTTCGAGTTCGATCCGCCGGACGCCGCCCCGGGTGCCGCCTACCGCCTCGGGGACCGGGAGCTGGCCTCCCGCCTGTCCTTCTTCCTGTGGAGCAGCATCCCCGACGAGCCGCTGCTGGCCGCGGCCGAGCGCGGCGAGCTGCGCCGCCCCGGTGAGCTGGAGCGGCAGGTGCGCCGGATGCTGGCCGACCCGCGCGCGGCGGCGCTGGTGGACAACTTCGCGGGCCAGTGGCTCTACCTGCGCAACCTGGCGCACATCGTCCCCGAGCCGCGGCGCTTCCGCAACTTCGACAACAACCTGCGGCGGGCCTTCCGCCGCGAGACGGAGCTGCTCTTCGCGTCGATCGTCGCCGAGGACCGCAGCGTGCTGGAGCTGCTCGACGCCGACTACACGTTCGTCAACGAGCGGCTGGCCCGGCACTACGGCATCCCCGGCGTGCGGGGGAGCCACTTCCGCCGCGTCGCGGTGACCGACGAGCACCGCCGCGGCCTGCTCGGCCACGGCAGCATCCTGACCGTGACGTCGTACGCCAACCGGACGTCGCCGGTCCTGCGCGGCAAGTGGGTGCTCGAGAACCTGCTGGGCGCGCCGCCGCCCCCGCCGCCGGCCGACGTCCCGGACCTGCCCGAGGAGGACGGGTCCGGCCCGGCGCTGACGATGCGCGAGCGGCTGGCCGCGCACCGGGCCAACCCCGTCTGCGCGAGCTGTCACGCGACGATGGACCCGATCGGCTTCGGCCTGGAGAACTTCGACGCCGTCGGCGCGTGGCGGCAGAGCGACAGCGGTGAACCGATCGACGCCTCGGGCACGCTGCCGAGCGGCGCCGCGTTCGAAGGGCCGGCGGAGCTGCGGGGGGCGCTCCTGGCGCGGCCCGAGGCGTTCGTCCGGGCGCTGACCGTCAAGCTGGCGACCTACGCGCTCGGGCGGGGGGTCGAGCCCTTCGACGCGCCCGCCATCCGGGCCATCCTGGCCGAGGCGGCAGGCAGCGACTACGCCTTCTCGTCCCTCGTGCTGGGCATCGCCCGGAGCGTACCGTTCCAGATGCGCGAGGCGGCGGACGACACGGAGTGACGAGCGAGCCCGGCAACGTCAGCGGTCGTCGTTCCGTCGCGAGGCCGCGCTCGCGCCTGCTTCCGGCCCCGATCCCGGAGGCGGGTCCGGTGCGATCCGCTCGCCCCCCCCGGGGTCTCGGTGGGTTGAAGGAGACGTCGATGTGGTTTTCCCGGTTCCGCTCGAACTCGATTCGCGGGAACTCCGGGTGATCATCGTCGTGCGAACCGGTTCAGCCGCCGTGCTGCCTCGCCGCGTGTCAGCCCCACCCGATGCAGCGCGCGTGCGAGCTCGCGCCAGGTGTAGGCGCCCTCGAGTCGCGCGTCGAGCTGCTCGGCAACGTCGGCTTCGTGGTACCAGGTCAGCAGGATCGCGGTCTCTCTCCCTGTTCCCTCCGGGGCGTGGACCGCGCGGTAGAACTCCTCCGCGGTGGGCACCCTGCGCCAGCCGGCGCAGCTCATTCGCAGCCGGCTGGTCACCGTCCGGCTGTCCGGTCCCGTCTCCGCATCCGGCACCGCGAGCCCGTGCCGCCGCCGCTCGGCGGCGCATCCGCGCGCGTCACTGAACACCCCGGGCGGGCCGAGCCGGTCGGGGATCGCGTCGCGGTCGCTCCGCCGCAGCCAGCGGCACTCCGCCCGCCATTCGCGCGGCGACTGCAGCGCCTGCTCGCGGCCCTCCTGCCGGGTGCTCTTCGTCCTCGTCTTCCTCAATGCCGTCGATCCTGTTCTCTTGTCGCCATGCTACCACCCGGCCCGGAGGCCTTCGTCCCGCCGCGGGCTGCCGCTGATCGGGCTGGCCAACCGCGTCGCGTGGGAATTGGTTTGGACGATCCCGGACAAGCGTGTATGGTCGCAAGATCACGCCAATCGACCGTCGCTCGGGGGGGGGGGAACAGCATGCGGGTCACCAGTTGCCGGATGGCGGTTGTCCTCGCGGTCGCCCTGATCGCCGTCCCCGTCCAGGCCGCCGACGACGTGGCGGACCTCGCCAAGGCCCAGCAGTGGCCGCGCGTGGCCGACCTGGTGCGGGAGGGGGCTGACGTCGACGCACCCCAGGCCGACGGCTCGACGGCGCTGCACTGGGCGGCCCACTGGAACGATTCGGCGACCGCGGCTCTGCTGATCGAGGCGGGCGCCGACGTCGATGCGCTCACCCACACCGGCGTCAGCGCACTGTCGCTCGCCTGCGAGAACGGCAACCCGGCGATCGTGGGCCTCCTGCTGAAGGCGGGCGCGGAGGTCAACGTGGCGGCGGTGGGTGGCGTCACCCCGCTGCTGCTCGCCGCCCAGTCCGGCCATGCCGGCATCGTCCGGGCGCTCCTCGATCACGGCGCCGACGTCGACGCACAGGCGACCGGGTCGCGGCAGACGCCGCTCATGTGGGCGGCCAGCGAAGGCCACGCCGCGAGCGTCGCGCTGCTGCTCGAGCGGGGCGCGTCGATCACGGCGGCGTCCGCGGGCGGGTTCACGCCCCTGATGTTCGCGGTGCGCGCCGGCCATCTCGACGTCGTGACGACGCTCGTCGAGGCGGGGGCGGACGTCGATGCGGCGACGCCGGTGATGCCCGCGTCCGGCGGCCGCGTCGGCTACGACCTCGGCGCCGGCCCCATCACGCCGCTGCCCCTCGCGATCGCCAACAACCACGCCCCCGTGGCGCTGTACCTCCTGGCGCAGGGCGCGAATCCCAACCAGGGTGCCGCGGGCATGAGCGCGTTGCACCACGCCGTGTACGGCATCGGCCAGAATCGCGCGGCCGGCGGCGGCGGCGACGACGGGTCCGGCCTGGTGGGGCGCGAGAAGCTCGTGAGGGCCCTGCTCGCACACGGGGCGGACCCGAACGCGCGCCAGACGGCCCCGGGCGTCATGGGGTTCGGCGGAGAAGGGAAGCACGGGGCGTTCGAGGCGTTCGGCTGGGGGACGAACCGCGTGGGCGCCACCCCGTTCTACCTGGCGGCGGACTGCAGCAACGCCAACCCCGAGCTGATGCGGATCCTGCTGGACCATGGGGCCGACCCGACCCTGACGACCGAGGACGGGACCACTCCGCTGATGGCGTCCTCCGGGCTCGGCTGGGGCTACGCCCCCCCGGATGAGGCCGCGCGGCAGCGCATGCTGGCCGGGGTCCGGTTCCTGGTGGAGGAGGTCGGCGCCGACGTCAATGCCGCCAACGCGGCGGGATTCACCCCGCTGCACGGAGCCGCGTACAAGGGGTCGAGCAACATCATCGCCTACCTCGTCGAGCGCGGCGCCCGGATGGACGTGCGCGACTACCGCGGACGGACGCCCTACCGGCTCGCAAGCTGGGCCCGCAACTCCACCGACTTCTACCGCTGGCCGGAGGCGGCCGACTTGCTGGTGCAGCTTGGCGCGAACCCGCGGCTGGGCGTCCCCGCCAACCTGCAGGAACGCGAGCTGGCCCGCGCGGCGGGGGAGGCGACCGGGCAAGCGGGCGGGACGACGGGGGGGCGCTGACCGCGCAATGGACCGGGCCGATCGCCCAAGGACCCAGGCATGACTGGCGCTCGACGGAGTGTGCTGCTGGCCGCCGTCCTCTCGGTGAGCGCGTCCGCCGCCGTCGCGACGCAGAAGGTCTTCACGGCCGAGGAGCTCGCGGTCGTCGAGCGGACCGTCGGCACCTACTTCGAGGCCGCGAAGTCGATGGCGGCGGCGCAGGACTACGAGACGGCCAAGGTCAGGCTCATCGTGGCGCGCGAGTATCTCGCGCGGAGCTGGACGTTCTGGACGCGGCACGCGCGAGGCGACGCGGCGAGAATGGTCACGGAGACGACCGCGGCCCTGGACGCGCTCGACGACCGGTTGTCCGAGGTTCCCATCGATCCGGACCGGGTGCAGGCGGCGGTGCGGGAGGCGAGCGCCGCCTGTACGGCCTGCCACTCCGAGTTCCGCGTCGAGCATCCGGCCACCGGCACGTACGGCATCAAGCCGGGGATCATCGGCGAGCAGGCGGGGCAGGGCGAGCCCGAGAGGGGTGCCGAAAGGCAGTGAGGATGGCCACCATGATCTGGACGCAACACCGGACGGCGGCCCCGGCGATGCTCCTCCTGATGTTCAGCTTCGGGGTGGCGACCGCCGCCGCTGCGGCTCCTGCCGCTCCTGCCGCCGAGCCTCAGGCGACCGCCGCGACCGCCGCGACCGCCGCCGCCGCGGAGGCGCCCGATCCCGAGCTCCTGACGCGGTATTGCGTCCGGTGCCACAGCGACAGGCTCGAGACGGGCGGACTGACGCTCGAGCACGCCGACGTGGACCGGATTGCCGAGGACCCCGAGCTGTGGGAGAAGATCGCGTGGAAGATCCGCATCGGCGCGATGCCGAAGGTGCCGGCGCCGAGGCCTGAACGGCCGGTGCTCGACCGCTTTGCGTCCGCGGTGGAGCGCGCGCTCGATCGGGCCGCGGCCGCGGCGCCCGATCCCGGGCCGCCCACCTTCCATCGGCTCAATCGCCTGCAGTACGTCAACGCGGTGCGCGACCTGCTCGGGGTGGAAGTCGACGGGCCGAGCCTGCTGCCGCCGGACGCGTCCAGCTTCGGTTTCGACAACAGCCGCGGGCTGACCATCACGCCGTCGCTGCTCGACCGCTACCTCGCCGCCGCCGTCCGGATTGCCCGCGCCGCCGTCGGCGATCCGACCCTTCCGCCGACCACCGAGACGTATCGCATCGGGCAGACGGTCCGGCAGGGCGAGCGCATGAGCGAGGACCTGCCCTTCGGCACCAACGGCGGCCTGGCCGTCCGCCATACCTTCCCGCTCGACGGCGAGTATGCCGTCCGCGTGCTGCTGCCGGGCATGGGCTCGGGCTACTTCAACTCCCGGCCGCAGAGCGAGCTCCTCGTCACCGTGGACGGCGCCACCGTCAAGCACTGGTCGCTCGAGCCGCGGCGGGGCCTGAATCCTGCCATTGCCGCGGCGTCCCCCGAGGAAGCGCCCGCCCGCGAGCCGGGCGAGGATCTCGTGGTCCGTTTCGCGGCGAAGGCCGGCACCCGCCCGGTGGGCGTGACCCTCCTGAACATTCGGCCCGCGTACGCCGAGGGTCTGCAGGGCGGGGTGGTGGGAGATCCGGGGCCGGTGCGGCGCGGCGCGTCGGGCCGCATCGAGTCGATCACGGTCTCGGGCCCCTTCAATGCCACCACGCCCGAGGACGCCGAGAGCCGGCGGCGCATCTTCACGTGCCGGCCGACCGCCACCACCGACGAGCGGGCCTGCGCACGGCAGATCCTCACGCGGCTGGCCCGGCGCGGGTTCCGGCGTCCCGCCGCCGCCGCAGACGTCGAGGCGCTGATGCCCTTCTACGAGGAGGGGCGGCGCGCCGGGGGATTCGACGCGGGCATCCAGGCCGCCCTGGAGCGCCTGCTGATCTCGCCGCAGTTCCTGTTCCGCATCGAGCGCGGTCCCGACGGAGCGGAGCCGAACACGATCTTTCGCGTGAGCGACGTCGAGCTCGCGTCCCGATTGTCGTTCTTCCTCTGGAACAGCCCCCCCGACGAGGAGTTGCTCGCCGTCGCCGAGCGCGGCCGGCTCGGGGAGCCGGCCGGCCTGGCGGCCCAGACGCGCCGGATGCTCGCCGACCGCCGCGCCGCGCTGATGGCGTCCGGCTTCGCCGGCCAGTGGCTGGGGACACGCCTGGTCCGCGAGCTGCAGCCCGACCCGACGCTGTTCCCCCTCGACGCCAACCTGCAGGAGGCCCTGGCGCGCGAGACCGAGCTGTTCTTCGAGAGCCAGTTGCGCGACGACCGGAGCGTGCTCGATCTGCTCGGGGCCGACTACACGTATTTGAACGAGCGCCTTGCCGCCCACTACGACATCCCGAACGTCTACGGCAGCCACATGCGGCGCGTGACGCTGACCGACGAGCGGCGGTTCGGGATCCTGGGGATGGGCGGCGTCCTGATGGTGACCTCCCATGCCAACCGGACGTCGCCCGTGGTGCGCGGCAAGTGGATCATGGACAACCTCGTGGCCAATCCCCCGCCTGCGCCGCCCCCGGACATACCGCCGCTCCCCGAGAACGACGCGGAGCTGCCGACCACGGTGCGGGAGCGTCTCGAGCAGCACCGGCGCAGTCCGGTGTGCGCCTCGTGCCACACCCTGATGGACCCCTTCGGGTTTGCCCTCGAGAACTTCGACGTCACCGGCCGGTGGCGGGAAGTCGACAACGGCCAGCCGGTGGATGCGTCGGGAGAGGCGCTCGACGGGTCGCAGATGGACGGCGTGGTGGGACTGCGCCAGGCGCTGATGGCCAACCGCACGCAGTTTGCCACGGTCTTCACCGAGCGGCTGCTCACCTATGCGCTCGGGCGCGGCGTGGAGGCCCGCGATCGGCCCGCCGTCCGGGCGATCGTCCGCGAGGCCGCCCCAGACTTTCGCTGGACGGACATCATTCTCGGCATCGTCGAGAGCCCGTCGTTCCGGATGAATCGCACCCCCAGCCTCGAGCAAAGCCCTGAGCAAAGCCCCGGGGCCGTGTCCACGGTGGCGAGTCGCTAAGGCAGTCAAGGAGAGCCCGCAATGTTCATCACCAAGACGCACCTCCCTCGGCGGACCGTGCTGCGGGGCATGGGGACCGCCCTGGCCCTGCCGCTCCTGGATGCGATGGTCCCCGCCCTGTCCGCGCTCAGCCGCACCGCGGCGGCGCCGGTGCGCCGGGCGGCGTGGTTCTACGTGCCCAACGGGATGTCCATGCGCCACTGGGTCCCCGAGAAGGAGGGTGCGCTGCCGGGCGAGCTGCCGATGATCCTGCAGAGCCTGACGCCCTATCGCGACGACCTCGTCGTGCTGAGCAACCTGGCGCACATGACCGCCTATCCGCGCGAGGGGGATCCGGCCTGCGACCACGCGCGGTCCGGGGCGACCTATCTCACGGGCGTGCATGCCGATCCCGACCTGGTCAACCCGGTCACGGACGTCTCCGTGGATCAGCGCGTGGCGGTCGAGACGGGGCGCGAGACGCAGTTGGCCTCGCTTGAGCTGGGGGTCTCCGTGCGGGCCAGTTGCGTAACGGGTTCGGTCGGCTACCCCTGCGCCTATCGCACGACGATCTCGTATCGCACCCCGACGATGGCGCTGCCGGTGGAGATCGATCCGCGCGCGGTGTTCGAGCGCCTGTTCGGGGTGGCCGACAGCACCGACCGCAAGTCGCGCCTGGCGCGCATCTCGCGCAACGCGAGCCTGCTCGATTCGGTCACCGAGGAGATCGCGCACCTGAACGGCAAGCTGGCCTCGACCGACCGCTCGAAGCTGTCGGGCTATCTCGAGTCGGTGCGGGAGGTCGAGCGGCGGATCCAGATGGCCGAGGCGCAGAGCGATCGCGAGCTACCGGCGGTCGACCGGCCGGCCGGCGTTCCCGACACCTTCGCCGGGCACGCGGAGCTCATGGGCGACCTGCTGGTCCTGGCCTACCAGACCGACCTGACGCGCGTGGCCACGTTCATGCTCGCCGAGGAAGTGAGCACCCGCGCCTATCCCGAGGCGGGGGTGCCGGACTCGCACCACGCGCTGTCGCACCACCAGAACGTGCTGAGCAACATCGACCGGCTGGGGAAGCTGAACGAGTTCCACATGCAGCAGTTCGCGCACGTGGTCGGCAAGCTGAAGTCGATACCGGAAGCCGACGGCACGCTGCTCGACCGGACGATGCTCGTCTACGGCACCGGCATCAGCGACAGCAACGCGCACCTGCACGACGATCTGCCCATCGCGCTCGTGGGCGGCCGCGCGGCCGGCTTCAAGGGCGGGCGGCACATCCGCTACCCGAAGGAGACGCCGTTGACCAACCTGTGGTTGACCGTCCTGGACAAGATGGGCGTGCACGTCGACAAGCTCGGCGACAGCACGGGGAGCATCAAGCTCGCCACCGTGTAGTGACGGTCTGCCTGCTTTCGCGACAAGGATCGCCAGACGAGTAGGAAGACGACGAGTGGGAAGGCGAGTCAGGAAGAAGACGAGCATGAAGACGATGAACGGGAAGAGGTTGGGCGTGCTGGCCTGGTTCCTGGCGGCGTGTCTCCTGGCCGGCACCGGCGAGCTGACGGCGCAGTCGGAGAGCACCGGGGCGTGGGACGAGGAGGCGTGGGACGAGGAGGCGGCCGCGGCGTACCTGGACCAGCGGCAGAGCTGGTGGGCCGAATGGCCGGTCGCGGCCAGGGACAACGGCACCTACTGCATCTCGTGCCATACGGTAGTGCCCTACGCGCTGGCGCGACCTCACCTGCGAGAGGGGTCCGACAGCAAGCCGACTGGGACCGAGCGGGGACTGCTCGCGAACGTCGAGCAGCGCGTCCGGGAGTGGAAGGACCTCGCCCCGGAGGGCGAGCAGGCCCGCGGGACCGAAGCGATCCTCAACGCCCTGGTGCTTGCGAGCTCCGACGCGCGAACAGGGAAGCTCGGCCACGACACCAGGAAGGCCTTCGACCACCTCTGGGCGACGCAGGAACGGACTGGGGACCTGGACGGGGCGTGGTCATGGTTCGTGGTCGACTTGCAGCCGTGGGAGTCGGACGACGCCCCCTACTACGGAGCCTCGCTGGCCGCGCTCGCCGTGGGCACGGCGCCGGAAGGCTACGCGTCGACGGACGAAGCCCGGAAGGGACTCGAAGGGCTCCGAAGCTACCTGGACCGGCTCTACGATCAGCAACCGCTGTTCAACCGCCTGACGCTGCTGTGGGCGTCGACGGCGCTCCCGGGCGTGCTCGACGCGGAACGCAAGGCCGCGGTCATTAGCGAGGTGCTCGCGGTGCAGGAGGACGACGGCGGATGGAGTCTCGCTTCGCTGGGTGAGTGGGAGCGCACCGACGGCACGACGCTCCCGACGGGCAGCGACGGGTACGCGACCGGTCTCGTCGCGTTCACGCTCGGACAGGCGGGGCTTTCGAGCGAGCACGCTCAGCTTCGCCGGGGACTGTCGTGGCTCCGTCGCCACCAGGACCGGGCCGAAGGCTCGTGGCCGGGCGAGTCGCTCAACAAGGAGCGCGATCCGGCGTCCGACGTCGGTCGCTTCATGCGCGATGCGGCCACCGCCTACGCCGTGCTGGCCCTGACCGCGTCGGACTGACGCCAGGAGTCTGCGCCGCAGAACGCGCGATTCGGCTTGTTGCTGCGCGCGCAGACTCTCAACGCGCCCGTCAGGGCGCGCTCACGGCCGGAACGACTCGCTCGCCGGCTACCGGACCGTGACTTGACGACGGCAAGCCGCCCCGGCGCCACCCCGCGGCGCCGCGGGCGGCTTGCCCGCTACCGGGTCGGGTTCGCGACCCCTTCGGGCTCCTCGCCCCGGAACTCCGCCTCGAGCAGCCGCGCCCCCCGCATGATGCCCTCGAACGAGTAGTTCGCCTCGTGACAGGCGTACTCGAACACCTGGTTGTCGCTCCGCGACCACGCGTACTCGCCCGTGAACGGCGCCGTCCAGACCGTCGGGTCGTCGACCGTGAAGCGGTAGACGAGCTTGTCGGCGCTCTCCATCCTGAAGCGCTCGATCACCGTCATGTTTCGCGAGCCCCGCGCGAAGGAAGGGCGATCCCGGAAGTTGGTGGTCTCCACGACCAGGGTGTCACCCTCCCAGTGCCCGATCGAATCCCCCAGCCACTTCCGGATCTCCGGCGGATCGTGTTCGGCGTTCATCCGGACGATCCTCGCATCGTGGTTCATCTCGGTCAGGATCATGACGTAGTCTTCGGCCTGCACGATCCGCTTCTGATTGTTGTAGAGGACCGGCAGCATCGGCGGGCCGGCCGTGGAGCCGAATCCGAGCAGACAGCGCTCCGCGAACGGCCGCTGCTCCATATCGTCGAACGGGCCCGGCGCATCCAGACCGGCCTCGAGCCAGTACGCCGTACCGTCGTTCTGACGTGGAGGGCCCCCGCCACCCCTCCGGGCGGCGGCGTCAGCGGCGATCCGCTCCTCGGTCCGCGGCGGATACCTGCCGTTCGGGGGATCGATGAGGATGGAGGTGCGCCACTGCCCGTCGATCTGGAACGCCCCGGAGCCGGGGTCGATCCAGAAGGTGTTGTAGCCCCCGACGTTCCCCGAGGCACCGGTCGACCCGTCCCCTCCTACCGGAGGTGCGCCGCGATTCGGGTCGCTGCGCTCGGTATTCACCGAGGGGACGATGTTGTTGCGGCGATCGAGCGCGGCCGTCGCCCGTTCCCCGAACGCCGCCGCCTCCTCATCGGTCAGCGACATCGTCTCACCCAGCTCGGTCGGACGCTGCATCGGCGTCAGCGTCCTGGCGTCGTAGGTGCCGGACAGGTCCGGACGACCGCTCGGCGTCCGCGAAATGTCGTCGGTCTGTGCCGCCACGATCGGCGCCAGGCACAGGACCGCAAGCCCCCCCACACCGATCGCTATTCGACTGCGCATGTGACCCCTCCTCAAGAGCGTGACCGTCGACATTCTAGCCGCTCGCTTTGGTAGGATTGCGACTGAATCCCCCACCTGGGCTGGCCGAGAGGAGCGAGCCATGATCGTCACCGGGAAGTCGCTGCCGCGTCGCACGTTCCTGCGCGGCGCGGGGGCCGCACTCGCGTTGCCCTTCCTCGACGCGATGGTGCCCGCCCTGTCGGCGGCGGCGCGGGCGGCCGCCCCTGCGCGCCGGCTCGGGTTCGTCTACGTGCCGAACGGCGTCAACTGGACGCGGTGGACGCCCGAGCAGGCGGGCGCGGGGTTCGAGCTCTCCCCGTCGCTGCTGCCGCTCGCGCCGTTCCGCGACAAGTTGGTGGTCGTGTCCGAGCTGCGCTCGCGGCCGGCCGAGGCCCTCGGCGACGGGAGCGGCGATCACGCGCGCTCTTCCGGGGCGTGGCTGACCGGCGTGCATCCGAAGAAGACGGAGGGCGGCGACTATCGCGCCGGCAAGACGGTCGACCAGTTCGCGGCGGACGCGCTGGGCGCCGACACGCAGTTCCCGTCGCTGCAGCTCGCCATCGACGACGTCGGCATGCTCGGGGGCTGCGAGCCGGGCTACGCCTGCGCCTACCAGAACACGCTGTCGTGGCGCACGCCGACGACGCCGATGCCGATGCTGACCAACCCGCGGGTGGTCTTCGAGCGCCTGCTCGGCGGCGACGCGCGGACGCCGGAGGAGCGCCGCGCCCTCGCGGAGGCACAGGCCAGCATCCTCGACTCTCTGCTGCAGGAGACGCAGCGGCTCCGGCGGCGGCTGGGCGGGGCGGACCGCCTGCGGTTGGACGGCTACCTGGACGGCATCCGCGAGCTCGAAGAGCGCATCGCGAAGCTCGAGCGGCAGGGC
This sequence comes from Vicinamibacterales bacterium, assembly GCA_965215155.1. GTDB lineage: Bacteria > Acidobacteriota > Vicinamibacteria > Vicinamibacterales > UBA8438 > JAGWAJ01. Next base: position 263,726 of record CBDCCY010000004.1, read on the forward strand.
GACCTGGCGCTCTCGCCAGCGGATCTCCCGGCCGGGATCCCGGACTCGTTCGACGAGCACGTGAAGCTGATGTTCGACCTGCAGGTCCTCGCCTACCAGGCCGACCTGAGCCGCGTGACCACGTTACCTGATGTCGCGCGAGGCGACGCAGCGGACCTACGGCGCCCTCGGCATCGCGGACCCGCACCACGGGCTGTCGCACCACGCCTAGTGTCCAACGCCTGAAGTTCTTGACCAGTAGAATCGGCTCGTGGTACGGTCGGCCCGGAAGCGAGGAGGGCCGTGCCGAACCATTACACACGAGAGGTCCCGGAGGTCTCGGACGCACAGCGCGAGGAACTGGAGGGTTGGCTGCGCCGGCGCAATACCGCGCAGGCTCTGGCCCTGAGGGCACGCATCGTGCTGCAGAGCGCCGCGGGACGGAGCGACCAGGTCGTGGCGCAGGCTCTGGGCACGACGCGGGCCACGGTCGGCAAGTGGCGGCGGCGGTTCCTGCGCAACGGCTGCGACGGCTTGCTGGACGAACCACGGCCGGGCGCGCCGCGCCGGGTGTCGGACGAGGACGTCGAACGGGTCGTGGTCCGGACGCTGGAGACGACCCCACGGGGGGCGACGCATTGGAGCCGGGAGTCGATGGCCCGAGCCTGCGGGCTGAGCGCTTCGACCGTCGGCCGCGTGTGGCGCGCGTTCGCGCTCAAGCCCCATCGCAGCGAGACCTTCAAGCTGTCGCGAGACCCGTTGTTCATCGAGAAAGTGCGCGATATCGTGGGGCTGTACCTGCATCCGCCGGAGCGAGCGGTGGTGCTGTGTGTGGATGAGAAGTCGCAGATCCAGGCGTTGAACCGTACCCAGCCGGTGTTGCCGATGCGTCCGGGAGCACCGGAGCAGCGGACACACGACTATCGACGGCACGGCACGACCTCGTTGTTCGCGGCCCTGAACACCGCCACCGGCGAGGTGATCGGCAGGTGCTTTCGGAAGCACCGCTCGGTGGAGTTCAAGCGCTTCCTCGCCGTGATCGACAAGGCGGTGCCGCCCGACCTCGACATCCACCTGGTGCTGGACAACTACGGCACGCACAAGACGGCGATGATCCACGACTGGCTGGCACGGCGTCCTCGGTATCACCTGCACTTCACGCCCACGAGCGCATCGTGGCTCAACCAGGTAGAGCGTTGGTTCGCCGAGATCACCCGGCAGCAGATCCGGCGTGGAACCCATCGCAGCACCCAAGCACTCGAGGCGGCGATCAAGGAGTACCTGGCGGTCTACAACGAAGACCCCAAGCCCTTCGTCTGGACGAAGACCGCCGAGCAGATCGGAATCCCTGAAGCGTTACTGCTCACGTATTTCTGACGGTGCACACTACGATCCGGTGAAGCTCGCCAAGCTGGCGCGGATCGACACCTACCACGTGTCCCTGTTCGGCTACTACCTGGAGAAGCTGAGCGCCGTCGAGGATGGCGACGGGTCGCTGCTGGACCACATGCTGATCCTGTACGGCTCGTGCATGTGCGACGGCCAGATCCACAGCCACTCCAAGCTGCCGACGCTGGTGGCGGGGGGCGGCGGGGGACGCGTGCGCGGCGGACGCCACATCGTCTGCGCGGAGGACACCCCGCTGACCAACCTGCAGCTCAGCCTGCTGGAGAAGGTCGACGTCGAGCTCGACCGCTTCGGCGACAGCACCGGCCGGGTGGCGGACCTGTAGCCGTCGCCGGGGAAGGCGCCCCGAGACCGCGATCGACCGTCCTGGAGCGATGGACATGCGGGCACGTGACCGGCTGAGACCGCGGCTCGTCGTCGTGTTGGCGGCGCTGGGCTTGGGTGCCGCCGCGGGCTCCGTAACGAGCGCAGCCGCGGGCCTCGCCCCGGGCAACGACGAGGACGCGCCGGTGGCCCGGGCGGCCGAGGTGCGCGACGCCGCCCGCCTGCGGGCGTTGCTCCGGCAGGGCTCCGACGTCAACGCGCCGGGGCCCGACGGCACGACCGCGCTGCACTGGGCGGTGCACTGGAACGACGCGGAGATGGCGCGCCTGCTGGTGCGCGCCGGCGCCGACGTCGATGCCGCCAACCGCTACGGCGCCACGCCGCTGTGGCTTGCCGCCGAGCGGAGTGCCGCCGATGGGATCGGCAGCCTCGGCGACCTCGACCCCGCCGGCCTCCTCGGCTTCCTCCTGAACGCCGGCGCCGATCCGAACGCGCCCGCGCTCGGCGCCGGCGAGTCGCCGCTGATGGCGGCGGCCCGCGGCGGCCGTCCGGCTGCTCCTGGCCCACGGGGCGGACGTCGACGCGCGGGACGGCTGGCGCAGGCAGACGGCGCTGATGATGGCGGCCGGCAACCACGAGCCGCACGCCGACGTCGTCCGCATCCTGCTGGCGCACGGCGCCGACGTCCACCTGCGCTCGCGGTCCACGGCGGAGGCCCCGTTCGCCGGCGGCGGGATGCGCGCGGTCGGCGGGATGACGGCGCTCCACTTCGCGGCGCGCCAGAACGACGCGGAGTCGGTGCGCCTGCTGCTCGGGGCCGGGGCGCGCGTGGACGAGCGGGCGCCGGGCGGGACCACGCCGCTGCGCATGGCCATCGACCACGGCTACTACGACCTGGTCGATCTGCTGCTCGACGGCGGCGCCGACCCGGACGGGGCCGACGACGCCGGGTTCACGCCGCTCCACGCCGCCCTGCGCAAGCGGGCCGGCGGGAACCCGGAGCGCGGCGACCGGAGCGCGGGAACCGGGCGGCAGCCGCTCGACCGCGCTGCTCGAGGACCTGCTGGCACGCGGCGCCGACCCGAACGCCCGGCTCCCCCTGAAGCGCCTGCCGCCCAACTTCAACCCCGACGGCTACCCGCAGGTCAACAACGTGCAGTACGCCGGCGCGACGCCGCTTTGGATCGCGGCGCACCTCGCCGACCTGGAGGCCATGCGCATCCTCGAGGCGGCCGGCGCCGATCCGCTGGCCGCGTCGATGGAGAACACCACGGCGCTGATGGTGGCGGCGGGCCTGGGCTACGCCACGCGCGGGCCGACCACGCGCCTCGGCGGACGCCGCGAGGACACCGAGGAGGCCGTCCTGGCCGTCCTCGAGCAGCTCGTCGCCTGGGGGCACGACGTCAACGCGGTCAACGACAACGGCCAGACCGCGCTCCACGGTGCGGTGGCGGCGGCGGACCCGGCCGTGCTGCAGTTCCTCGTGGACCGCGGCGCCCGCCTGGACCAGCAGGATGCCATCGAGCGCACGCCGCTGGTCATGGCCGAGGAGCACACCACCGACAAGTACCGCACGAACCAGGCCCTGAACACGGCCGACGTCGAGACGACCTACGCGCTGCTGCGGGATCTCCAGGCCAGCCGCGAGCGGCGGGCGCGCGACGTCCATCGACGGGAGACGCATTACGCCCCGCTTGGCGCGCAAGCGACCCTCCCGGCGTCGTCGCCGCTACGGGGCCTGCAGGGCGAGGCGGACGCGGCGCCCGAATGGCCGGGCTGGGGCGGGCCGCGGCGCGACTTCACCAGCGACACCGTGGGGCTCGCCGAGTCCTGGCCGGAGGACGGGCCGGCGCAGCTCTGGCGCCGTCCGCTGGGCGGCGGGCATTCCAGCATCCTCGTCGACGGCGGCCGCCTGTTCACGCAGTACCGGCCGCCGGACGGCCCGGAACCGGATGCCTGGCGCGAGGAGGAGGTCGTCATCGCGCTCGACGCGGCGACCGGCCGCACGCTCTGGGAGCACCGCTACCCGGCGCCTCTGGAGGGCCTCGACGTCCCGCTCGGCGTCGGTCCGCACGCCACGCCGCTGATCGTCGGCGAACGGCTCTTCGCCACAGGCACCAACAAGCAGCTCTTCGCCCTCGACAAGGCGACGGGGGACGTGCTCTGGTCGCACGACCTCGTCCGCGACTTCGGGGCGCCGCCGCACTACCGCGTCATGCCGCGCACGCCCGGCTACAGTTGCAGCCTGCTGGCCTACGGCGACCTGATCATCGCCACCGCGGGCGGCGCCGGGCAGTCCGTCATGGCGTTCCACCAGGACGACGGGCGCGTCGCGTGGCGCAGCGGCGACTTCGCCATCGCGCCCGCCTCGCCCATCGTCATCACGGTGGAGGGACGCGACCAGGTGGTGGTGTTCGCCAGCGACCGCGTCGTGGCGCTCGATCCGGCCGACGGCGCCCAGCTCTGGAGCCATCCCCATCCCCGGCGCTTCGACGCCAACATCAGCACGCCGGTGTGGAGCGACGACAACCTGCTGTTCCTGTCGTCGGCGCACGACGGCGGCACTCGCGTGCTGGAGGTCACCGGATCGGGCGTGCGGGAGCGGTGGTTCACCATGGCCATGCGCGTGTATTACGGCACTGCCCTGCGGATCGGCGACCTCTACTACGGCAGCAGCGGCGACGTCGGGACGGCGTTCCTGACCGCCATCGACGCGAACTCCGGCGAGATCGCCTGGCGCGACCGCACCTTCGCGCGCAGCACCCTGCTCCGTGCCGACGGCAAGCTGATCATCCTCGACGAGGACGGCGTCCTGGGGCTGGCCACGGTCTCGCGCCGCGGGCTCCGCGTGCTGGCGCAGGCGCCGGTCCTCACCACCACCGCCTGGACGGCGCCCACCCTCGCCGGCACGAAGCTCTACCTCCGCGACCGCGCCGACGTCGTCGCCCTCGACCTGGGCGCCCGCTGAACGCGAAGCGCTCACGCGCACGACGGCGCCACATCCGCTCCACCCAGACTCGCGAGCGGCAGTCCCACAACCGCATCGCGTCACGTGATTCGCGAGGTTCGGCGGCGAGGTGACGCTCAAGCACTTCGACCGGCCCGGCGGGCGGGCCGGTCGATGGAAGGTCCTGAGCCGGTTTCCCGGTGTATTGCGCACTGACCCAGGTGAGAGGACTAGTGTCCAACGCCTGAAGTTCTTGACCAGTAGAATCGGCTCGTGATACGGTCGGCCCGGAAGCGAGGAGGGCCGTGCCGAACCATTACACACGAGAGGTCCCGGAGGTCTCGGACGCACAGCGCGAGGAACTGGAGGGTTGGCTGCGCCGGCGCAATACCGCGCAGGCTCTGGCCCTGAGGGCACGCATCGTGCTGCAGAGCGCCGCGGGACGGAGCGACCAGGTCGTGGCGCAGGCTCTGGGCACGACGCGGGCCACGGTCGGCAAGTGGCGGCGGCGGTTCCTGCGCAACGGCTGCGACGGCTTGCTGGACGAACCACGGCCGGGCGCGCCGCGCCGGGTGTCGGACGAGGACGTCGAACGGGTCGTGGTCCGGACGCTGGAGACGACCCCACGGGGGGCGACGCATTGGAGCCGGGAGTCGATGGCCCGAGCCTGCGGGCTGAGCGCTTCGACCGTCGGCCGCGTGTGGCGCGCGTTCGCGCTCAAGCCCCATCGCAGCGAGACCTTCAAGCTGTCGCGAGACCCGTTGTTCATCGAGAAAGTGCGCGATATCGTGGGGCTGTACCTGCATCCGCCGGAGCGAGCGGTGGTGCTGTGTGTGGATGAGAAGTCGCAGATCCAGGCGTTGAACCGTACCCAGCCGGTGTTGCCGATGCGTCCGGGAGCACCGGAGCAGCGGACACACGACTATCGACGGCACGGCACGACCTCGTTGTTCGCGGCCCTGAACACCGCCACCGGCGAGGTGATCGGCAGGTGCTTTCGGAAGCACCGCTCGGTGGAGTTCAAGCGCTTCCTCGCCGTGATCGACAAGGCGGTGCCGCCCGACCTCGACATCCACCTGGTGCTGGACAACTACGGCACGCACAAGACGGCGATGATCCACGACTGGCTGGCACGGCGTCCTCGGTATCACCTGCACTTCACGCCCACGAGCGCATCGTGGCTCAACCAGGTAGAGCGTTGGTTCGCCGAGATCACCCGGCAGCAGATCCGGCGTGGAACCCATCGCAGCACCCAAGCACTCGAGGCGGCGATCAAGGAGTACCTGGCGGTCTACAACGAAGACCGCCGAGCAGATCCTGGAATCCCTGAAGCGTTACTGCTCACGTATTTCTGACGGTGCACACTGGCTAGTGTCCAACGCCTGAAGTTCTTGACCAGTAGAATCGGCTCGTGATACGGTCGGCCCGGAAGCGAGGAGGGCCGTGCCGAACCATTACACACGAGAGGTCCCGGAGGTCTCGGACGCACAGCGCGAGGAACTGGAGGGTTGGCTGCGCCGGCGCAATACCGCGCAGGCTCTGGCCCTGAGGGCACGCATCGTGCTGCAGAGCGCCGCGGGACGGAGCGACCAGGTCGTGGCGCAGGCTCTGGGCACGACGCGGGCCACGGTCGGCAAGTGGCGGCGGCGGTTCCTGCGCAACGGCTGCGACGGCTTGCTGGACGAACCACGGCCGGGCGCGCCGCGCCGGGTGTCGGACGAGGACGTCGAACGGGTCGTGGTCCGGACGCTGGAGACGACCCCACGGGGGGCGACGCATTGGAGCCGGGAGTCGATGGCCCGAGCCTGCGGGCTGAGCGCTTCGACCGTCGGCCGCGTGTGGCGCGCGTTCGCGCTCAAGCCCCATCGCAGCGAGACCTTCAAGCTGTCGCGAGACCCGTTGTTCATCGAGAAAGTGCGCGATATCGTGGGGCTGTACCTGCATCCGCCGGAGCGAGCGGTGGTGCTGTGTGTGGATGAGAAGTCGCAGATCCAGGCGTTGAACCGTACCCAGCCGGTGTTGCCGATGCGTCCGGGAGCACCGGAGCAGCGGACACACGACTATCGACGGCACGGCACGACCTCGTTGTTCGCGGCCCTGAACACCGCCACCGGCGAGGTGATCGGCAGGTGCTTTCGGAAGCACCGCTCGGTGGAGTTCAAGCGCTTCCTCGCCGTGATCGACAAGGCGGTGCCGCCCGACCTCGACATCCACCTGGTGCTGGACAACTACGGCACGCACAAGACGGCGATGATCCACGACTGGCTGGCACGGCGTCCTCGGTATCACCTGCACTTCACGCCCACGAGCGCATCGTGGCTCAACCAGGTAGAGCGTTGGTTCGCCGAGATCACCCGGCAGCAGATCCGGCGTGGAACCCATCGCAGCACCCAAGCACTCGAGGCGGCGATCAAGGAGTACCTGGCGGTCTACAACGAAGACCCCAAGCCCTTCGTCTGGACGAAGACCGCCGAGCAGATCGGAATCCCTGAAGCGTTACTGCTCACGTATTTCTGACGGTGCACACTAGGCCACCTCGCCGTGTGCTCACGCTGGCCGACGGCACTATTGCGGAGTCAGGGAAGCAGGTCGGCGACGATGATCTGCGCGTCTGGGCAACCGCGCGGCGCGACGCTGTCGCCGGTTCCGTGGATGCTGACGCTGCGGTACCCGCCTTCGCCCGGATCGCGGTAGACCTCGAGACGGGCATCGGGGAGGGCGAGGATCCAGTACTCCGGAATCCCGCAGCGCGCGTACAGGCGCTGCTTGACCGTGCGGTCGTGGTGCAGCGAATCGTCCGACACTTCCACGATCAGCACCGGCGAGGTTGGATGGGCGTCGCGGTAGTCGCGCATCGTGCCGGTCACGACGGCTACATCCGGCTCGGGCTCGGAATAGTCGTCGGCCGCGAGCGGGAGCTGGGTCCGGATGTGGAACCCGGGTCCGAACGCCGGCCGCAGGGCCTCCGTGACGAGCACGACGCCCGTCGCATGCCGGCTCCCCTGTGGCGTCATCGCGTGCAGGTCTCCGTCGATGAGCTCCAGCCTCGCCTCCGGCTCGAACGCGCCGGCTTCCACGGCACGGTCGTACTCGGCGCGGCTCAGACGGTAGTGGCCGATGGCCACGTCGGACAATGGACCTCCAGACGCTCCCTACATGCAATCATCGAGTGGCGAAGGTTCGCAAGCTGGGAACTGCGCCGTCCTCTCCGCGGACTCAGAACGTCGCGATCGGGTTGATCGGCGACCCCGTGCCGCCCCAGACGGCCAGCGGCGCGGCTGTCAGGAGGAACTCCCAGCGGCCCTGCCCGGCGGCAGCCTCGCCGAGCGCCTCGAGATCGGCGTTGTCGAACAGGTGGATGCCGAGGTGCACCAGCGCGAAGTCGTGCGCGGCCCCCGGCAGGTCCGACGGGGCGACGCTCAGGGCGCCGTCACTGCCGAGCAGCGCGATGTCGCGCTCCTTCAGCCACGGAATGACCGACGCGTGCAGGCCGGCCGCGGTCCCGATGCGGCCGATGATGAACGGCCCGCGCACCTCGCGGGCCGCCCAGCGTCCGGTGCGGATGAAGACGGCGTCGCCAGCGCCGGCGCGCACGCCGGCCCGGGCTTCCCAGGCCTCCAGGTCCTCGACGTAGATGGGTGTCTCGGGCTCGAGGTACGGGACGCCCTTCAGGCGCGGGATGTCCATCAGGATGCCCCGCGTGAAGATGCCGTCCTTGAGGTTGTGGATGGAGTTGCGGGCGTGACCTCCGGCCGACAGCACGGCCGCCTCGTCGGGCCGGTAGCCGTTGTACATCCGTCCTTCGTCGTCGTCCACGTGCGCCAGCGCGTCCAGGTGGGTGTGCGCCCAGCCGTGGTAGCGGACGGCGAACGTGTCCGAGCCCACGCCGTGCATCGTGTGCACGAACGGCCGCGGGTTGTCGACCGCTTCTTCCTTCAGCACGTCCCGCGCCAGGGAGACGCTCACGCCCGCACGCACCAGCGCCGCCGCCGCACGGCGCTTCTCCGGCGTGATGAGGTTCAGCGCCCCGATCTCGTCGTCGGGCCCCCAGCGTCCCCAGTTGGACAGCTCCGTCTGCCAGCGCTCGAGATCCGCCTCCGTTACCGCGCGGCCCGCGCCCTCCTGGGACGTGGACGTCGTACCCGCCATCACCGCGACGACGATCGCTGCTGCGACGGCTGTCGTTCTCTGCATCGGTGCCTCCGTCCTCGCGTGGGTCGCGCGATCCGCGCCTGGGCAACGCGCATCGCCACGGGTAACGTCAACGACTTCGAGGCGGCCGGGGGCGCGAGCGCGGATCCCGGCCGTACTTCCCCTTCCACTCGTCGAGATGCGTCCGGTCGGACAGGGGGACGTTCATGCGGTACGCCGCGCGCGCGATGGCGTGGGCGGCGACCGGAGCCGTCACCAGCAGGAAGATGACGGTCAGGGCGGCGATGGCGGTCTCGGCCGTATTCCTGAAGTACAGGGCGGCGGCGGCGAACACCAGGCCCACGCCGAGCGTGCCCGCCTTCGTGGAGGCGTGCATGCGAATGAGCACGTCCGGCAGGCGCAGGATGCCGAGCCCGGCGACGAAGAGGAAGAAGCCTCCGGCCAGCAGGCACGCGGCAACGATCAGGTCCGACCACGGAATGTCACCGGCCATCCGGTTCTTCCGCCCGTTCGGGGGCCTCCCGTTCGCGCTTGCGCAGCTCGCTGATGCGCTCGGCGTACCAGGCGAAGGCGATGGTCGCCAGGAAGGCCACCAGCGCCAGCGCCACGGCGATGTCGAGAAAGTCGGGCTCGGTGTGCGTGATGGCCAGGAGGCCCGCGATGGCGACGGCCAGCACGGTGATGAGGTCCACCGACACGACGCGATCCGGCAGGCTCGGCCCCCGTATGAGGCGCACGAACGCGCAGACCAGCCCCAGCACCGTCAGGGTCATGGTGACGTTCACCGCCCACAGGACGACCTGCGACTGCACCTCCGGATCCGTCACTGCATGGCCTCCCGGACCAGGCGCTCGAAACCCGTCTTGATCCTCCTGCGCGTCTCGTCCGGATCGTCGACGAACATCTCGTGCACGTAGAGTGTCCTTCCGTCCGCGCTGACGTCGAGGCTCAGCGAGCCGGGCGTCAGCGAGATGAGGTTCGCCAGCACCGTGATCTGCATCGGCTCCTCGAGGTCCAGCGGCACGGCCACGATGCCCGGGCGCGATCGGTGCGTGGGCGTAACCACGTCCCACGCGACCTGCACGCCCGAGACAGTGAGCTCGTACAGGAAGTAGCCTCCCAGACGCGCCGCCAGCAGCACGCGCTTGAAGTAGGCGGTCTGCCCGTACATGGGGCTCGACAGGCTCAGGGCCGCAAACGCCAGGAGGAAGCCCCAGACGAAGGTCCTCAGGTCGAAGGTCCCGAACAACGCGCACCAGCCGCCGGCGAGCAGCAGGTTGATCTGGAAGAGCCTCATCGACTACCCCCACCGAGCACGGCTTCGACGTAGTTCGAGGGGGCCATCAGCTCGTTGGCGGCTCGTTCCGCGAGCGCGTAGAGAGGCCGGGCGTAGAGACCGATCGCCAGCGTGACGATCGCCAGCCCCGCAATGGGAGCCAGCAGCAGCCACCGCCGCTGCGGCGCCACCGGGGGCGGCGGGCCGGCGTCCTCCGGGCGCGCCTTCCAGAAGGCGTTCAGCCAGATCTTGGTCATCGAATAGACGGTCAGCAGCCCGACCGTCAACGCCACGCCCGCCATGACGAACTCGTCCGTCTCGATCGAGGCCTGTATCAGCAGCAGCTTCGCCCAGAAGCCCGACAGGGGCGGGAAGCCGGCCAGCGAGAACGCCGGCACGAAGAACAGCGCCGCGAGCAGCGGCTTGTCGCGGTAGAGTCCGCCGAGCCTCTCGAGGTCCGTCGAGCCGGCCAGCCGACTGACGGCGCCGGACACGAAGAAGAGGTTGGCCTTCACGATGATGTGGTGGATCACGTAGAAGATCGCGCCCAGCAACCCGAAGGTCGTGAAGAGCGCGAGGCCCAGGATCATGTAGCCGATCTGGCTGATGATGTGGAACGACAGGATGCGCCTCAACTCGTTCTGCGACGCGGCTCCGAGAACGCCGGTGACCATGGTCAGGCCCGCCACCCAGAGCAGCAGCTCGTGCGTGTACCCGACGTCGTGCCGGAAGATCAGCGTGAAGAAACGCATCAGCGCATAGACGCCGACCTTCGTCAGCAGGCCGGAGAAGACGGCCGAAACCGCCGTCTGCGGCGTGTGGTAGCTGGCCGGAAGCCAGAAGAACAGCGGGAATACCGCCGACTTCAGACCGAACGCGACGATGAACACCATGGCGACCAGGGTGAGCAGCCCCTGGTCCTCGACTTCCTGCACCCGCACGTGCAGTTCCGCCATGTTGAGGGTGCCCGTCAGGCCATACAACAGTCCGATGCCGCTCAGCAGCAGCGTCGTCGCGATCAGGCTGAGGGCGGCGTAGCGCACCGCCCCGTCCAGTTGCGCGGGCCTTCCTCCCAGCACCAGCAGGGCCAGCGAGGCGATCAGCATGACCTCGAACCAGACGTAGAGATTGAAGATGTCTCCCGCCAGGAACGCGCCGCACACGCCGGCCAGCAGTGCATGCAGCAACGGATGCAGGGCATGGGAGAGCGGGCCGTGCCGCGTGTCCCCGAAGGCGTAGATCACGGTGGCCAGCCCGATCAGGGCCGAGACCGCGACCATCGCCGCGCTCAGGTGATCCGCCACCAGCGTGATTCCGTAGGGTGCCGGCCAGCGGCCGATCTGGACCGCCGCGATGCCCTCTCGCCACACCGTCGCCAGCAGGCCCGCGGCCGCGGCCGAGAGGGCCAGGGCTCCGATCAGGCTCACGGTTCGCTGCGTCCTCTCGCTGCCGCGGCCCGCGAAGCCGACCACGGCCGCGGCCAGCGGGATCACGATCGGAGCGACCAGCAGCCAGTTCAATCGACCGCCCTCTGCCCGGCATCTGCCCCTCCATCCGCCGGCGAGGGCTCCGCGGCCCGCATGCGGTCGGTGTCCACGGTCTCCAGCTCCTGGTAGGTCCGGAAGGCGAGCACCAGCGCGAACGTGAGCAGGCTGAAGGAGATCACGATCGCGGTCAGCATCAACGCCTGCGGAACGGCGTTCGAGACGTCGGGGAGGGGCTGCGACTCTCCCGGCGCAATCAGCGGCGGCCGGGCGCGCGTCATGCCTCCGCTGGCGAAGATCACCAGATTGGCGGCGTGGGACAGCAGCGCCAGCCCGAAGATGAACCGCACGAAGCTGCGGTTGAGCATCAGGTAGACGGTTGCCGCCATGAGGACGCCGACCAGGACCGCGATGACGGGTTCCATTCCGGCTACTGCTCCTTGATGCCGATGACGAAGCTCAGCACGACGCCGATGACGACGAGGTAGACGCCGACGTCGAAGATCACCGGCGTGCCTATCTTGAGCCCCGCCAGGGTTCCCCACTGGCTGGTCAGAAACGGGGCGGCATCCTGGATCGATCCGACGAAGCCGGATGCGATGGCCACGGCCAGGCCGAAGGCGCCTACCGCGCGGGGGTCGACGCGCAGGATGCCGCGCGCCGCCTGCGGGCCGAAGACGAACGCGTACAGGCTGAGCGCGATGGACGCGACCAGCCCGCCGACGAAGCCGCCGCCGGGCTGCTCGTGGCCCCGCAGCAGCAGGAACACGGAGAAGATGAGAATCAACGGGACCAGTCGGCGAGTGGTCTCCCGCAGGATCATCGTGTTCAGGATGTTGACGTGCGACGCCGGGGCGCGGGCGGCCGTTCCCTCCGTGCCCGGATGCGGAGCGCCCTCCCGCCGCCGGGGTCCCGGCAGCAGCAGCGCGAAGACCGCCGCGCCCGCGATCGCGAGCACCGTGATTTCCCCCATGGTGTCGAGCGCGCGGAAGTCGACCAGTATGACGTTGACGATGTTCCTGCCCTGGCCGCCGGGCACGGAGGTCCGCTCGAAGTACTCCTGGAGATCCGGTTGGGGAGGGGACGCCGTCACGGCGAGCATGAGCAGGGTGACGCCGATCCCGACCGTGACCGCGACGATGCCGTTGCGCAGGCGTCCGAGCCCCGAAGGCCAGGCCTCGTTCTTGAAGCTCGGAAGCTTGAGCAGGACTATCGCGACGATCACCGTGACGAGCGTGTCGACGGTCAACTGCGTCATCGCGACGTCCGGGGCCCCGAAGAGCAGGAAGATGAGAGCCGTGCTGATCCCCACCACGCCGAGCGCGCATATCCCGAGCAGACGGGAGCGGGAGCGGATGATCACGATCGACGCCGCGGCAGCCAGGGCGGCGAGCGACCACTCGAGAAAGGTCGCTTCCGCCCACTGCACCGGACCGGGGACCACGTCCTTGATCCAGAGAGTCACGGCCAGACTCAGCCCGAGCGTGGCGAACACGATCAGCAGGTAGTAGCGCTGGACGCCGGACTGCAGTCGACGGGTCTGCCAGGCGGCCACGGCGGCGATCCCGCTCATGGCCGCGTCGTACGCGCGGTCACCGCTGAGCGGGACCCGGCGCTTGACGCCGGCGAGCGCCTCCGCAATCGCGCCTCGCGCCCAGAATCCCAGGACCGCAACGGCCAGCGTCGCCAGGGTCAGCGTCAGGGCCTCGCCCGTGCTGTGCCAGGGAGCGTGCCCGGTATCCAGGGCGTGCCCGAGCACCGCGGTTTCCGCGGGCACGAGCAGGCGCAGGAACGGGAACTCCGGTGCCAGCCCCCAGTAGATGCCGACCGCGCCGAGCACGACGGGGCCGCACCAGAGCGCCCAGTGGCCTTCCCGCGCCGGCCTGCCGTAGTCGGGGCGCGGGCCGAAGAACGGCCTGAACGCCAGAACCATCGCAATGGTCGCGATCGGCGCGGCAGCGAGGAACGTCGCCCACGGGAGGTAGGCGCCGGTGTCGGGTGCGAAGCCGACGGTGTACAGGAGCTCCTTGCCGAGGAACCCGACGGAGTACGGCACGCCGGCCATCGAGACGGAGGCGGCCACCGCGGCGGCGAACGTGACGGGCATGGCTCTCCACAGTCCCCCGAGCCGCGCCAGGTCGCGGGTGCCGGTCGTCTTCTCGATCGTCCCGGCCACCAGGAACAGGGCCGCCTTGTAGAGCGCGTGCGCGACCAGGAACGCGAGCGCGGCCAGGACCCCCCGCGACGGCTCGCCCGGCCCCGCGACCGGCGACGACCCGAGGAACAGGACGCACGTGCCGAGCGCCATGACCGTCGTGTAGGCCAGCACCTGCTTCAGGTCGGACCTGCCCAGCGACACGAACGCCGAGTACACCGCCGTCACCGCTCCCACCGCGGTCAGCGTCTCCATCCAGAGCGCGGTCCCGCCCAGGAGCGGAGTCAGGCGCGCCAGCAGGAACACGCCGGCCTTCACCATCGTCGCCGAGTGCAGGTAGGCCGAGACCGGCGTCGGAGCGGCCATGGCGTTCGGCAGCCAGAAGTGGAACGGGAACTGCGCCGACTTCGTGAAGGCCCCGAGCAGCACCAGGACCACGATCGCCGTGTACCGCGGGTGGTCGGCGAAGGTCCCCGGGCCGGCCAGCATCTCCCGCAGGCTGAAGGTGCCGGCCGCCTGGCCCAGGACGACGAAGCCGGCCAGCATCGCCAGGGCGCCCGCGCCGGTTACGAGCAGACCCTGGAGAGCCGCGCGGCGGGCCGTGGCGTTCTCGTGCGAGTAGCCGATGAGCAGGAACGAGGTGATGGTGGTGAGTTCCCAGAAGACGAACAGCGCGACGAGGTTGTCGGCCAGCACCAGGCCGAGCATCGCCAGCATGAAGCTGACGAGGAAGAGCGTGAACCGGCCCCGTTGCCGATAGCCCTTCATGTACGCGCCCGCGAACAGGAAGATGAACGCCCCGATGCCCGTGATCAGCAGGGCGAACAGCAGGCTCAGGCCGTCGACCACGAAGTCGAGGTCGATGCCCAGTTGCGGCAGCCACGCCAGCTCCCAGACGAGGACCTCGCCGCCGGAGACGGCCGGGATCATCGTGCAGAACCACACGAAGAGCACGACGGGCAGGGCGACGGCGAGACGCACGTAGGGCGGGCCCGTCACGCGCTGTCCCCCGGGCGGCCGTCTCGTCCACCGTCCTGCACGGCCGGCGCCCCGGCGCGCCGCGACCCGAGCGCGGCGCCGGCGCGCGCCATCAGGGCCCGGCGCGCTCGGGAAGGCAGGGTCGCCCCGCGGGTCGTCCCGCGGGCGCCGTCGGAAGCCGCCACCGTCGGGTACACTCGTACAGGATACCGGCTGCGTCCGGGCCCGGCGCAAGGACGGCAGCGAGGAGGCCGGGAGCCCCGCGCGGCAGCGAGCCCGCGAGCCCGCGAGACGCAGCCCCCGGGCCCCACGGGAGAAGGCATGACCGGTTCGATGCTGCGGGTGGCGCTCGGAATCGCGCTGGGCTCCGTCCTGCTGGCGGCCCAGGCGCCGGACCGCGGCCTCGACATCTACTGGATCGACGTGGAGGGCGGGGCCGCCACGTTGATCGTCACCCCGGCGCGGCAGTCCATCCTCATGGACGCGGGCTGGGAACGGTCCGACGAGCGGGACGCGCGGCGCATAGAGGACGCCCTGCGGGACGCCGGGGTGGACCGCATCGACTACTTCATCGCCTCCCACTTCCACGGCGACCACGTCGGCGGCCTGCCGGCGCTGGCGGCCCGCGTGCCCATCGGCCGGTTCGTGGACCACGGCGACAGCGTGGAGCAGTCCGCGCCGCGCGGCCGGGCGTCGTGGAACGCGTACCGCAGCGTCGCGGAGGGCCGGCGGCGCACCATCGCGCCCGGCGACAAACTGCCGCTGCGGGGCCTCGAGTTCTCGTTCGTCCTGGCCCACGGCGAGACGCTCGGCGGGCCGCTCCTGCCGCTGGGACCCAATCCGCACTGCGACCGTGCGGAGCTCTACGCCGACGACGACGGGGAGAACGCGCGCAGCGTCGGCTACCTCGTCTCGCTCGGGGCCTTCCAGTTCCTGAACCTGGGCGACGCGACCCTCGGCATGCAGTACGCGCTGGCCTGCCCGGAGAACCTGCTCGGGGAGGTCGACCTCTACCAGGTGCCGCACCACGGCAACGGCGTGGCGCCCGAGCTCACGTGGGCGCTGGCGCCGGCCGTGGCCGTCATCAACAACGGCCCGCGCAAGGGCGGGAGCGCCGAGGGGTTCCGGGTGGTGGCCCGGAGCCCGCGCATCGAGGACGTCTGGCAGTCCCACCGGGCGCTGGACACGGACGCCGCCTACCGCGCCGGCGACGAACTGACCGCCAACCTCGGGGCCGAGGACGACTGCCGCGGCCACTGGATCAAGGCCACCGTCGACGCCGAAGGCCGCAGCTACTCGCTCACGAACGGCCGCAACGGCGCCAGCCGCGCGTATCTGTCCCGGTAGCGCGCCCTGACGGGCGAGTGGAGAGGTTTGCGCGCCGCGCGCCCTCGAATGGCACGCCTTTCTGCGGCGCAGACGCCTGGGCGTCAGCTCGGGCTCAGGCGCCCCGCACCTGCGCCCCGGCCGATGCCGTCTGCGTCGGTTCGAGTGGCCCGGTCGCGGCCCGTGGCGTCTGCCGCGCCTGGGCCGGCGCGGCCTCCCGGCGCTCCTGGGTCCGCGGCTTGCATGACGCGACGTCCTGGGCTGCAGCATCAACTAGCGTCCAACGCCTGAAGTTCTTGACCAGTAGAATCGGCTCGTGATACGGTCGGCCCGGAAGCGAGGAGGGCCGTGCCGAACCATTACACACGAGAGGTCCCGGAGGTCTCGGACGCACAGCGCGAGGAACTGGAGGGTTGGCTGCGCCGGCGCAATACCGCGCAGGCTCTGGCCCTGAGGGCACGCATCGTGCTGCAGAGCGCCGCGGGACGGAGCGACCAGGTCGTGGCGCAGGCTCTGGGCACGACGCGGGCCACGGTCGGCAAGTGGCGGCGGCGGTTCCTGCGCAACGGCTGCGACGGCTTGCTGGACGAACCACGGCCGGGCGCGCCGCGCCGGGTGTCGGACGAGGACGTCGAACGGGTCGTGGTCCGGACGCTGGAGACGACCCCACGGGGGGCGACGCATTGGAGCCGGGAGTCGATGGCCCGAGCCTGCGGGCTGAGCGCTTCGACCGTCGGCCGCGTGTGGCGCGCGTTCGCGCTCAAGCCCCATCGCAGCGAGACCTTCAAGCTGTCGCGAGACCCGTTGTTCATCGAGAAAGTGCGCGATATCGTGGGGCTGTACCTGCATCCGCCGGAGCGAGCGGTGGTGCTGTGTGTGGATGAGAAGTCGCAGATCCAGGCGTTGAACCGTACCCAGCCGGTGTTGCCGATGCGTCCGGGAGCACCGGAGCAGCGGACACACGACTATCGACGGCACGGCACGACCTCGTTGTTCGCGGCCCTGAACACCGCCACCGGCGAGGTGATCGGCAGGTGCTTTCGGAAGCACCGCTCGGTGGAGTTCAAGCGCTTCCTCGCCGTGATCGACAAGGCGGTGCCGCCCGACCTCGACATCCACCTGGTGCTGGACAACTACGGCACGCACAAGACGGCGATGATCCACGACTGGCTGGCACGGCGTCCTCGGTATCACCTGCACTTCACGCCCACGAGCGCATCGTGGCTCAACCAGGTAGAGCGTTGGTTCGCCGAGATCACCCGGCAGCAGATCCGGCGTGGAACCCATCGCAGCACCCAAGCACTCGAGGCGGCGATCAAGGAGTACCTGGCGGTCTACAACGAAGACCCCAAGCCCTTCGTCTGGACGAAGACCGCCGAGCAGATCGGAATCCCTGAAGCGTTACTGCTCACGTATTTCTGACGGTGCACACTAGAGTGGGATGGTCAGGAGACGGTCAGATGCAAGAGCGACGCATCGGGATCCAGGAGTTCGAGACGAACCTGCGCAACTGCCTGGAAGAAGTCAGGAGCGGCACCACCCTCGTCCTCACCGACCAGGGCCATGCCGTTGCACGCTTGTCCGCCGAGCCGGGTGCCAGCGACTCGAAGCCTGGCCCGGCGATCGCCTGGAGCGGCCGGCCGCTGAAGAAGAGGAAACCCAAGGCGCGGCTGCGAGGCGAAGTCAGCATGGCCGACATCATCCGGGAGAATCGCAGGTGACGCTGCTCTACATGGACTCGAGCGCTCTGGTGAAGCGCTACGTCGTAGAGGACGAGTCGCCCGCTGTACTTGAGAGAATGGACGAGGCACCGAGCCTACGACGCCGTGCAACTCGCAGCCGCGCTGACGTGGCGAGTTGAACGCGCGGACACGGACGACGCGATTGCTTTCGCGTGTTACGACATCGACTTGCGCCGGGCAGCGAGGGCGGAAGGCCTTGGGACGTGGCCGGACTAGTGTGCACCGTCAGAAATACGTGAGCAGTAACGCTTCAGGGATTCCGATCTGCTCGGCGGTCTTCGTCCAGACGAAGGGCTTGGGGTCTTCGTTGTAGACCGCCAGGTACTCCTTGATCGCCGCCTCGAGTGCTTGGGTGCTGCGATGGGTTCCACGCCGGATCTGCTGCCGGGTGATCTCGGCGAACCAACGCTCTACCTGGTTGAGCCACGATGCGCTCGTGGGCGTGAAGTGCAGGTGATACCGAGGACGCCGTGCCAGCCAGTCGTGGATCATCGCCGTCTTGTGCGTGCCGTAGTTGTCCAGCACCAGGTGGATGTCGAGGTCGGGCGGCACCGCCTTGTCGATCACGGCGAGGAAGCGCTTGAACTCCACCGAGCGGTGCTTCCGAAAGCACCTGCCGATCACCTCGCCGGTGGCGGTGTTCAGGGCCGCGAACAACGAGGTCGTGCCGTGCCGTCGATAGTCGTGTGTCCGCTGCTCCGGTGCTCCCGGACGCATCGGCAACACCGGCTGGGTACGGTTCAACGCCTGGATCTGCGACTTCTCATCCACACACAGCACCACCGCTCGCTCCGGCGGATGCAGGTACAGCCCCACGATATCGCGCACTTTCTCGATGAACAACGGGTCTCGCGACAGCTTGAAGGTCTCGCTGCGATGGGGCTTGAGCGCGAACGCGCGCCACACGCGGCCGACGGTCGAAGCGCTCAGCCCGCAGGCTCGGGCCATCGACTCCCGGCTCCAATGCGTCGCCCCCCGTGGGGTCGTCTCCAGCGTCCGGACCACGACCCGTTCGACGTCCTCGTCCGACACCCGGCGCGGCGCGCCCGGCCGTGGTTCGTCCAGCAAGCCGTCGCAGCCGTTGCGCAGGAACCGCCGCCGCCACTTGCCGACCGTGGCCCGCGTCGTGCCCAGAGCCTGCGCCACGACCTGGTCGCTCCGTCCCGCGGCGCTCTGCAGCACGATGCGTGCCCTCAGGGCCAGAGCCTGCGCGGTATTGCGCCGGCGCAGCCAACCCTCCAGTTCCTCGCGCTGTGCGTCCGAGACCTCCGGGACCTCTCGTGTGTAATGGTTCGGCACGGCCCTCCTCGCTTCCGGGCCGACCGTATCACGAGCCGATTCTACTGGTCAAGAACTTCAGGCGTTGGACACTAGCCCTGTGGCTCGACGCAACCTCAGACTGCTCGGCCGCCACGGTCGCACTTGGAAACGGGAGGAACTGGCATGACGCTCGAGTCCGACCTCGTCGCGACGGCGCAAACTCTCGTTCGCAAGCCCGCGTCGGAGGTCTTCGACGCGTTCGCGAATGCGGAGGCCATGAGCAAGTTCTGGTTCACCCGACGTGACGATGGCCTGCGTGCGGGCGAAACGGTGACCTGGTATCTCGGTCCGCAGCCCGATGCGCTGCCCGTCGAGATACGGGTCACGTCGCTCGAGCGCCCCCGCCTGATCGTCATGGAATGGGAGAACGCGGGCGGCTTCACCACGGTGACGTGGACGTTCGAGGAGAAGGGGCCGAACACGACCCGTCTCCGTGTCGAGGAGACCGGCTACTCCGCCGATCCGCAGACCAACCTCGCGGCCGTGCGCGAATCGATCGGCGGCTTCAACCAGGTCCTCATCGCCGCGAAGGCCTGGGTGGAGCATCGCGCGCCCATCAATGTAATCGCGGACCACGCCGGGGATTAGCGACGGCTCGAGAGGCAATCCGCGCGTTCGAAGGGAGTCGCGCGGACCACGCCGCCGGCCCCGCCGAGCGCCCGGCCGTCAGTCACTCCACGGGCAGCGCGAACACCTGCAGGACGGAGCCGGACCCCGGCGGCCGCCGCATGGTCTCCGGAAACGCGATGCGCGCGTTCCGCCAGGCGAGGCTCCAGCCGGGGCCGGAGGGGATCGCGACGTACTGGCGGCCGTCCACCGCGTAGGTGATCGGGAAGCCGTCGGTCGCGGTCGGCGTGCGCGTGCGCCACAGCTCCGTGCCGTCGCGCGCGTCGAAGGCGTACATGTGCCGGTCGATGTCCCCGACGAAGACGAGCCCGCCCCCGGTGGTGAGAACGGCCGTCCCGTACTGCCAGCGGCTGCGCCGGCGCCACAGGAGCTCGCCCGTGCGGCTGTCCATCGCCACGAAGTCGCCCAACTGCTCCGGGCTCTGCGGATGCACTCTGAAACGCCGGTCGTTGGGGCCGACCCCGCCGCCGCCGAGCTCGGGCGGGGGCATCGCCCCGAAGATGGAGTGCGCGCAGCCCGGCGTCAGCGGGACGTAGAACGCTTCCGTCTCGGGGTGGTAGGCCATCGCCCAGAGGTTCTTCAGGCCGCCGGGGCCGGGGCAGTAGTCCACCGGCACGTCGATCTGCGGGATGCGCTCGGGGACCAGGATGCCCTGTCCGCTCACCGGGTGGATGTCGACGATGTCCTGGTAGCCGAGGTCGAACGCGTTCCGGAACGCTCCCGTGCGCGGATCCAGCTCCCACAGGACGCCGATCTTGCCCATCTTGAAGAGCGACAGCCCGTCGCCCCGGTCCACGAGGACGATCTCGAACACCTCGTCGAGGTCGTGCGTCTCGGCGGGGATGTGCTGGAAGTACCAGCGGATCTCGCCGGTCTCGGGATCGAGGGCCAGCGTCGAGTTGGTGTACAGCGCCGCGCCCTCGGTGCCGCGCTGCACGATGGCCCACGGCTTGGCCTGGGCGGTGGACCAGTAGATGAGATTCGTCTCGGGGTCGTAGCTGCCCGGAATCCAGGCGTCGGCGCCCGCGCGCCAGGTGAGCGGCAGGTCGCCCCAGGTGTCGCCGCCCGGCTCTCCGGGGCGCGCGACGGTCGAGGTGCGCCACAGCTCGGCGCCGGTCTCGGGATCGTGGGCGGAGATGAAGCAGATGTCGTTCTTGTAGCGCTCGCACCCGGTCATGCCGGCGACCACCCGGCCCTGCACGACGATCGGGCCGCTCGTGTAGCGGTAGCCGAGGGTGCTGTCGGCCACCTGGTGCTCCCAGACCAGCTCGCCGGTGCGCGCGTCGAGGGCGATCAGCTCGGCCCGGCTCGTGCCGGCGAAGATCTTGTCCCCGTAGATGGCGATGCTCCGCCGCGCCATCCCCGGCCGGCGGTTGATCGGCAGGTCCTCGTCCTCGGGGATCGCCCGCCGGCGCGCGTGCTCCCAGAGGAAGTCGCCGGTGGCCGCGTCGAGCGCCTGCACGCCGCTCCGGCTGGGCACGTACATGACGCCGTCGTGCACGAGCGGAGTGACCTCGTCGGTGCCCGGCTGCATCGCCCACGACCAGACGAGCTGCAGGTCGCCCACGTTCTCCCGGTCGATCTGGTCGAGCGGGCTGTAGCCCTGCCCGTTCAGGGTCCGCCGCCAGTTGATCCAGTCGGCGTCGTCCGGGGCCAGGAGCTCCTCGGTCGTGACCGGCTCGAAGTCCGTCACCTGCGCGCGGGCGGCGGGAGCGAGCGCCCCCGACAGCAGCATCGGGACGAGCAGGGCGAGAGTCGTGCGCGTCATGGGTGTGTCCCTTCTCACGCGGGAAGCGTCTCAGCGTCGCGCGCCCGCCGCGAGGACCGCGCTGCGCGCCGCCGCGTTCGCCGCGGTCAGACCGCCGTTGGCGCCGCCGAGGTTGAAGATGCGGTAGCCCTGCTCCATGCGCAGGGCGGCGTTGGCCGGGGTGACCGTGCCTCCGCAGGCGAGGTCGCGCGCCCGGCAGACCGCGAGGAGGTGCTCGAAGGCGGCCGCCACCTCCGGATCGTCCGCGCTCTCGGCGCCGTAGGACGCGCTGAGGTCGCCGCCCGCGCCGAGGTAGAAGCCGCCGACGCCGGGCACCTGCGCGATGGCGTCGGCGTTCTCCACCCCCTCCCGCGTCTCGATCATCGCCCAGAACAGCAGATCGCCTTGCGGGTTGAGGGGCCAGAGGTCGGCGCGCTGCCGGCACTCGGCGCGCCCGATGCCCCAGAACGGGCACTGCACGGTGCCCCGCACGCCCGGCGGGTCGGGGATGGCCGACGAGCGGAGCTGCCGGGGCCGGATCGTCCGCACGATGTTCTCCGCCTGCTCGGCCGTCTCGATGTTGTTGATGAGGATGCCCATCAGGCCGACGTCGAGGGCGTGCTTGACGATCCACTGCGTCTGCTCGCGGCCGTAGGGAGGAAAGCGGGCGAACACCGGCGGATGCGCCTGCGCGTTGCCGCGCTCGACGATGCCGGCCTTGTCGCTGGCGACCAGGAACGCCACGAACTGCTCGAGCTGCTCGAACCGCAGCGGGTTGTGCTCCATGTCGACGTACACGTAGTCGATGCTCGGGTCGCCGGCCAGCGACCGCGCGTTCTGCAGCGACAGGTCGGCCGTGCTCACCCCGAACACGTGCCGGCCCTGCTCCAGCTTCTCGATCACGGGGTTGAGGTGCAGGTAGGCCTCCTGGGCCGACGGCACGCAGACGGTCAGGACGGCGATGACGGCGCCTGCCGCCAGAAGCGGCCTGGCGGGACGGGGGAGTGACGGGGGCGCCATGGGAGACCTCCTGACGATAGGGTTGGCGGAGGGATTGTCCGCCATGGTCCGCAACCTGTCGACGCGAGCTCATTCTACGCCGCAGGGTCTGGCGCCGGCTTTGACCGGAACGCCCGGCTCTCCGGCTTCGTGCAAGCATCAGCCCGCCGCCCGCCACTGATAGTCGAGGCGCACGTAGTAGAAACCGCCGCTGAAGCCGAACGGTGTGGAAGGCGGATAGCGGTTGCCGAGCCTGCCCGGGTCGGGGTTCTCGTCCGGGTAGGCGTTCAGGACGTTCCGGCTGCCCAGCGTGAGCGCGACGGCGTCGCTCACGGGCCATGTGGCTTCGACATCCAGGATCGGCTTGCCGCGGTAGCGTTGCGCGTCCCGCCGGTCGAACCAGCCCCCGTAGTAGCCCAGGCGGCCGAGCAGCGTCCCGCGCCCGACAGCCTGGTTGACCGTGGCGTTCCAGCGGGTGTTCGGCAGCGCTTCCTCCAGCAGCCGGATCCGATCCGCGAGTTGATCGGGATTCAGCAGGGCCGGGTTGAAGTCGGTGGCCGTCGTGTCGGTGTAGTTGAAGACGAGGCTGATCGCCGTCGCCCCGCCGAGCGACGGCGGCATCCAGGCCGTGACCAGGTCGAGCCCCTGCGTCCGGGTCTCCAGGTCGTTCGTGAAGAACCGGAAGTTCGCCAGATTGCCGGCGCTGGTGATCCCCTCCGCCAGCAGTCGGTCGACCTCGTTCGGGTCGAGCGCGAACAGCCGGCTCAGCGTCAGCCGATCGGAGAGATCGATCCGGAAGTAGTCGGCGGTGAGCGTGAACGGGCCGCCACCGGCCACCGCGCCGACGCTGGCGTTGACGGACCGCTCGGGCGTCAGAGGCCGGCCGCCGCGCAGCCGGGCGACGGCCGACGTGGAGGGAATCGTGCCGTTGTTGACCAGGTCGTCGAGCGCGAAGATGTACTGCGTGGAGACGTTGAACGCGTTCTGCTGGCCCGGGGTCGGGGCCCGGAACCCGGTGCTGAGGCTGCCGCGCAGGGCGAGGCGCCCGGAGAGCGGCACCCGGCCCGAGAGCTTGCCGTTGAGAGTCGCGCCGAAGTCCTCGTATTCCTCGAGCCGTGCCGCCGCCCCGACCACCCACCCGCGCTCGCCGCGGAACTCGACGTCGCCGTACACGGCGGCGTTGGCGCGGCTCCAGCGGCCGGCGGCAATCGGGCCGAATCCCGGCGACCCGTTGGAGCCGACGCTGAAGCCCTGGGCGGCGTACGGACCCTGGAGCCAGGACTCCGGCTGACCGAGGCCGATCCGGAACCCCTCCCTGCGCCATTCGACGCCGCCGGCGAGATGGACCCGGTCGGTCAGCGAACGGCTGAGGTCGAGATTGACGCCGATCTCCCGTTGCCCGTAGAGGCCGACGTCGAACGTCGTCGGCGTCGCGGGGCCGAGCGAGGCGTTGACCGTGTTGCGCATCGAGAAGTCGGCGGTGTTCGTGCCGGCCGCGACGCTCGCGTCCCAGAGGACGCCGCCGGCGAGCTCCCCGCGCGCGCCGCCCACCACCGACGCGTCGCGCTCGACGCCGCCGAACCGCGGCGCGAACCCGCCCGGAAACAGTTCCTGGAACGAGAAGCAGTGCGGGTCGTCGAAGACCCTCTCGAGCGCGGCCGGATCGGGCACGTCGTCCTCGATGGCCACCGTGGGGCAGTTCGCCGAGCCGTCGCCGCGCGCGGCCAGCACGTCGCCGACGAGCAGCGTCCGGCCGCCGTCGTTGCTGAACACGCCGCCGCGCGTGTTGGGATTCCGGTAGTAGAAGAACGTGAGCACGTCCCGGCGCGCGTAGTTCGCATGGCCGTACGCCTGCACGCCGTTGGCGAACACGTGGCCGAGGTTGGCGAAGAGCTTGAGGTCGTCGCCGACGTCGGGAGCTCCCCACCGCTGCGCGGGGTCGCGGACGTGGCCATTCCCGGCCGCGATCAGGCCCGCCGCGTCCGTCCGCTGCACGCTTCGGTCCGTGGACCCCGTCTGCCCGTACTCGAGGCTGAGATTGGCGAAGCCCGCCCGTCCGAGCGGCAGGCCGGCGTTGGCGGCAACGCCGTATTCCCGGCCGTCTCCCGCGGCATGGGTCCCGCTGCGCAGCTCGACGCGGCCGCCGGCGCGGTCGTCCTTGAGCAGCAGGTTCAGCACGCCGGCGATGGCGTCCGAGCCGTACTGGGCCGCGGCGCCGTCGCGCAGCACCTCGATGCCCCGCAGGGCGATCGCCGGGATGGTCGAGAGGTCCGATCCCTGCGCACCGTCGGCCACGCCGCTGCCCTGCCAGGCGATGACCGCCCCACGGTGACGCCGCTTCCCGTTGAGCAACACCATTACGTGATCCACTGGCGTCCAGCCTGACGCAGAGTTGTCCATAAATGACTGAATAGTGGTAGTTTAGTGCTCGTGCGGCCGGACTAAAAGGGTCAGGACATCGCGTGCAATCCGGCGATTTCTCGTATAGAATCGGGGGATGTATATTGTGACCCAGGATGCCCCGAAACCCCGACGAACCAAGCCCAAGGGCCGACACCCACACAACCGACTCGCCGCCGCCTTCGTCCGCTCCGCGCCCGTCGGACGGCACGCCGACGGAAACGGTCTCTACCTCTACGTCCAGCGTACCGGTACCCGAAGCTGGATCCAGCGCCTCGTCATCCGCGGCCGGAAACACGAACTCGGACTCGGCAGCGTCCACCTGGTCTCGCTCGCCGAGGCCCGCGAGCAGGCCCGCGCCAACCGCAAGCTCGCCCGCGCCGGAGGCGACCCCCTCGCCGACAAGCGCCGCACCCAGGGCATGCCCACCTTCGCCGAGGCCGCCGTCACCGTGGTCGAACAGAAGCGGGCCGGCTGGCGCAGCCCCAGGCAGGCGGCGGACTGGCTCCACAGCCTGCAACGCTACGCCTTCCCGCGCATCGGCTCGCGGCCCGTCTCCGAGGTCAACAGCGCCGACGTGCTGGCGATCCTGACTCCTATCTGGCACACCCAAGCACCGACCGCCAAGGCGCTCCGGCAGCGGATCGCCGCCGTGCTGGAGTGGAGCATCGCCATGGAGTACAGGATCGACAACCCGTGCAGCCGCATCGGACCGGTCCTCGGCCCGCAACGCAATCTCGTGCGGCACATGCGAGCGCTGCCCCATCGTGACGTGGCCACCGCGATCGAGACGGTGCGCTCGTCGAAGGCGACGCGGGCGGTCAAGCTCGCCTTCGAGTTGCTGGTCTTGACAGCCGTGCGGTCCGGGGAGGTCCGGCTGGCGACGTGGGACGAGATGGACGTGGCCGGCCGCGTGTGGACCATCCCGGCCATGCGCATGAAGATGAAGCGCGAGCACCGGGTTCCGCTCAGCCCGCGGGCGCTGGAGATCCTCGACGCGGCGCGGACGCTCGGCGACGGCAATCCGCTGGTGTTCCCGAACCGCTTGGGCAACCGCATCAAGGACACGTTCCTCTCGGCCTTGCTGAAGGATCTGGACATCGCGGCCGTGCCCCATGGCTTCCGCTCGTCGTTCCGGGACTGGGCGGCCGAGGAAACCGACCACCCGCGGGAGGTCGTCGAGGCGGCGCTGGCCCACGTCGTCCGCAACCCGGTCGAGGCGGCGTATGCGCGGTCGGACCTGTTCGAGCGTCGGCGGCGGCTCATGGACGACTGGGCGGCCTATGTCGCAGGCGGCGACCACCAGCCGGGCGACGTTGCCGCTGACGACACCACGCCGCTCCTCGGGCGGCGGCCCGAGACTGAACCGTCCGGCGTCGGCGCCTGAACCCCGACGACAGCGTGAGCGGAGCGGCACGACTCCGGCGCCGGATATCGGCGCCGGTCCGGCACCGCCGGCGGCGGTTCGTGACCCTTCCGGGACGGAAGAATCTGCCCGGAGCGACCCGGCCCGAAGGTGTGACAGAGGAACACCTGTTGGGCCAGAAAACCGGAGGTTTTCGATGGGTCGCTCCGGGCATCACTCGCGGCGTAATGCAGTCTGGCTACCCTTGCCGGCGACTGCGATCGGTCCGGCAGGGCCGGCGCTCTTCGATGCGGTGGCGTTGGGGCCAGGGTGTGATTCCGGCGGTGATTCGAGTCCTGGAATCCAATCACAACCCGGCGCGGCGCAATTGGGCGGGGCGCTCGGCCTTGTGGATTGAGAGCGTCTTCGTTGCCCGTCCGATGCTCCAGTCTCCCGGCGCGCTCGCTGCATGTACCTTCCGACGGAGGCCAGGCCGCTTCGGTCGGGGTTCACGGTGTTGGGGTGCCGGCGACATCGTGGTGCGGGGTGTGGGTCGGGGTTCGGCATCGTCGGACAATTGCCCGTTTGTGGAGCGCGCGCGGAGCGGGGTCAAGGCCGAAGCCGCCTCCAGCGGGGCGGCGCGGAGCGACGCCGCCTTGACGCCGGTGAGCACGAGCGGGATGGTGTGCTGTCCGACGATGCCGTCTGGGGTCTGCATCGTGGCGTTGCCGAGGTCACGGGCGACGAGAACCATCCCGCCGCCCGGCGCGCCAAGCCGTTGGCACGGCTCCTTCGCGTGCGCTACGGCCTTCGGTGACGCACCGCTCGCCGGGACGGTCGTGCGCTGGTTATGGGCCGCAAGCGAACTTGCGGCCCGAGACGGACCGCATCGACCACGACACCCGAGCAACCCGTTTCAACCCGCTCGCTCACCGTCCGGGAGGAGTGCGGGAGCTGTACGACGAAGTGGATCGGCGGACAGGGCTGCAAGGAGAAGCGGGCCAGCGAATCACGAGGACGGAGCGGACACGGCGGCAGAATCAGGAAGCGGCAAGGAGAGGTTCGGCATGGAGCAAGTCAGGGCAACGGGACCAGAATCATGACCATGTAGCGGACCATGACGATCAGAGGAGAGGGTCGGAAGAAGGGCAGAACAGCGAGATCGGACACGAGAGGAGCCGTATCCGCGTGTAAGTTGGCTCTGTTCGATGATTACAGCGAATTTACAGCCGCAGTTACACTACATCCTCGAAAAACGCCCGAAAACACTGACAAAATCGAATGCCAACGAACCAGTACCGGAACAGGGAAAGGGTCGGGAAGAAGGAGGGAGCGACCCTCACGAAACTGGCGTTTCGTGGCCCCGGCAGGCGTGCCTTCGTTACACCTGCCGGGCGGGTCGCTCCCTCCTGAAATCTTCCTTCCAGGAAGGGCGGCCGTCGCGCACCGCGCGGCGACCACGACCGCCCACGAGCGTCAGAAGTCGAATCGCGTCGCAATGCCAAACCGCCGCGGCGGATTCGTCAAGTAGCCCACGCGAGCGAGCGTCCCGCGCTCCTGATCGAGGGCGAGAAAGGCCCGTTCGTCAGTCACGTTGTTGATGAAGAAGGCGATATCCCAGACGCCGCTGAGCACACCGATCCGGATGTTCAGGATGTCGTAGGCCGGCAGTTCCGGGTTGAAGGTGAAGGTGCTCTGAGTCAGCGGCCCGCCGATCGTGTTCGGCAGCGCCAGCAGGTTGACCGTGCCGAAACCGGCCGCCTGGTCCCCGATCTGCGTGTAGCGCGCGCCGACGTGCTGGTACGTGCCGCTCAGGTAGCCGACCCAGCGCCCCATCAGCCAGCGCCAAGTCGCCGCCGCCGTGGCCTGGAACAGCGGCGTGGTCGGCAAACGCTTGCCCTTCTCGATGCCCGCGATGATTCCGGTGGAGTTCCCTGCCGCGTCGTACGACTCCAGCGTCGACTGGAGCTTCGCGTCGGCCACGCTGGCCGCGACCGCGAAGTCGAACAGCGGCGTCGGCTGCGCCGCGATCTCGAACTCCATGCCGGTGCTGCGCGACTCCGGCACGTTGAAGATGATCCGCGACGAGCACGAGCCGGCCGTCACCGTCGCTTGCAGGTTGCGGATGTCCATGTAGAACCCCGAGACGTTCAGCGTGCCGCGACCGCCCAGGAAGGTGGACTTCGCGCCCGCCTCGTAGTTCCACAACTCCTCGTCGTCCCACTTGTCCCGGTTGCCGAACGTCTCCAGGTCCCGCGGCGTGCACAGCGGCACGTTCAGCGGATCGTTGATGCCGCCGAGCCGGAATCCCTTCGAGACCTGCGCGTTGACCTGCGTGCCGGCCGTCACGTCGTAGCTTGCGATGAACCTCGGCGCGACGCCGGTGGCCGTCGTATCGCCCTCGTTCGTGCCGGCGTCTGCGTAGATGCCGTCGAACGTCTGGACACGCTGCTCGTCGAAGTCGTACCAGCGCAACCCGCCAGTCAGGTGGAACCGGTCAGTGACCGCCACCGACACCTCGCCGAACAGCGCGGTCTGGTCGAAGTCGTAGTTCAGGTCCGAGAAGAACAGCTCGTTCCGCGCCGCGTGCTCGCCCGCGGTCGGGATGCCGGAGGCGGCCTCGAAGCCGGTTATCGGCAGGCTCTGCCCGTAGCGCCGCTCGGCGTTGCTGTAGAACAGCCCGCCGACCCAGTTGACACGCTCGCTCGCCCCCGACAGACGCAACTCCTCGGTCACGGCCTGCGCCGCCGTCCTGTCGATCAGCGGCGCGTCGAGCGCGTACGCCGACTCGGGAAGGCCAATCGTGCCGCCCGCCACGCTGGCGGCCAGCGCCGTAGCATCCCGGGTAACCTCGACGTCCCGGTCCGTGACCGACGTGATCGACGTCAGCACCAGATTGCCGAAGTCGTACTCGACCTTCATGTCGCCCAGCAAGAACTCGTCGCCGTAGGGCTCCTCGAATTGCGTGAACAGCTCGCGCTCGCCCAGGGTGATGGCTGGCCGCGTGGTCGTGAACGGATTGCCCAGGATGTTGTAGGCATCGATCCGGTTCCACCCGTCCATCGACACGTCCTGATAGATGATGCGCGGCGTGATCGAGAAGCGCTCATTCGGCTGCACGAGCACAGCCACCCGTGCGCCGGTGCGCCGGCCGCTGTTCACGTCCGCGTTCGTGCTGCCGTCCGGCTGCACGGCGTCCATGAAGCCGCCCATGGCCGTGTTGTACGCGGTGACCCGCGCCGCCGCCACCTCGCCCATCGGAATGTTGACCGCGAACTTGGTGCTGTTGCCAAACCCGCCAGCACTGAGCGCGTCGAAGCCGAGTTCGCCCGTCCCTTCCAGCACCCCCAACACAGGCTGGTTCGTGATGTAGCGCACCGTACCCGACAGCGAGCCGGAACCGAACAGCGTCCCCTGCGGGCCGCGCAGCACCTCGATGCGCGACATGTCGAACAGATCGATGTCCGGCGTGAACAGCGACAACGAGACGACCGACTCGTCCAGGTAGACCCCAACTTGCTCCTTGACGCCCGGTTGGTCGCGGACGATCTGACCGGCGGAGACGCCGCGGATGGCGATCTGGCTCTGGCCGGGGCCGAGGTTCTGAACC
This sequence comes from Vicinamibacterales bacterium, assembly GCA_965215155.1. GTDB lineage: Bacteria > Acidobacteriota > Vicinamibacteria > Vicinamibacterales > UBA8438 > JAGWAJ01. Next base: position 293,544 of record CBDCCY010000004.1, read on the forward strand.
GAGAAGCCGGCGACGTTCGCCGAGACATCCTCGATGCTCTCGGCGCCGCGGTTCCGCAGCACCTGTTGTGTCGGTGCCACCATCGAGAAGGGCACTGACTGGAGGTTCTCCTCGCGCTTCCGCGCTGTCACCCGGACCGTGACCTCCTCGGTGAACTGCGGTGGCTCGTCGCTCTCCTGCTGGTCATCCTGCTGCGCCATCGCTGGCATCGCTACCGCGAGCATGGCGCCGCCGATGAACACCACCACGCGGGTCATCGGTAGTTGAGCCGTCACCCGTGTATCGCCGCCGACAGGGGGGAAATCGCTCATTGGTAGATCTCACTGGGCACCGGGCGGCGGTACCGACCGGCTGAAAGCAAGACCCCCGTTCAAACCGTGCGTGCGGATTTCCCGCACACGGCTTACCAGGTGGACTTCAGGTCGCAGCATGCACCACCCCCGGATACCGAATCGTGCCGCGCAGGCGGACGAGCCCCAGGGCCTCGAAGAACGGACGACGCCAAGCCCGCGCCCGACCAGCCACCAGACGAGCCCCCGCACGCTTGAGAAGCAAGCCGCGCAGACGCCCAGCCACGTAGTCGTCGAGCTGTACGAAGTGGGTCGCCGCATTGCCGGTCCGGAAATACTGCCCCCACCCGCGAAGGACCCGGTTCACGTCCGCGATGACCAGACGCAGGTCCGTGTGGCAGCGGCCCCGAGGGGTCAGCGCCCGCACGCGGGCGCGCACCTGCTTCATCGCACGTCGAGACGGCCAGCGGTGCAGGAAATACACCCGTCGCCGCTTGCGGGCCCAGATGGGACCGCTCATGCGCTTGTGCAGATGACACCCCAGGAAATCGAAGCCTTCACGGCCGTCTGTCAGGTCGACCACCCGCGTCTTCTCCGGATGCAGCTCCAGCCCGAGGCGGGCCAGCACCAGGCCCACCCGCTCCCGAGCCGTCTCGACCGCCGCCTTCGTATCGCACATCACCACGAAGTCGTCGGCGTAACGCACCAGCGTACCCAGGTGCGCCCACCGGTCCTCCCAGACCCGGTCGAGCACATGCAGGAAGATGTTCGACAAGAGCGGCGAGATGACGCCCCCCTGCGGAGTCCCCGCCAGGGTCCGATGCACCCGCCCCTCGTCCATCACTCCCGCCGCCAGCCACAGCCGTAGCAGACGAAGGACTCGCCGGTCCGACACCCGCTGGCGCACCAGCGTCAGCAACTTCGCGTGGTCGATGCTGCTGAAGTAGTCGCAGATGTCGGCGTCCAGCACGTGGCAGCCCCCGCGCGCCCCGCGGACGCGAAGGACCTCCAGCGCCTGCGTCGCGCTCCGCTTCGGTCGAAACCCATACGACGAATCGCGGAAATCCGCCTCGAAGATGGGGCTCAACACCAGCGTCGCGGCCATCTGCGCCACCCGGTCACGGACCGTCGGTATCCCCAGCGGTCGTCGTCGGCCATCGGCCTTGGGAATGTACCGCCGAAGGACCAGCTGCGGCCGGTACGTCCCCGCGCGCAACGCCGCGCCGAGTTCCCGCAGGAACTCATCGACACCGCGCTGCTCAATCTCGGCCAGCGTCTCGGAATCGACACCCGCCGAGCCACGATTCCGCTTGACACGCCGCCACGCCTCCCGGAGGACGTCATCCCTCCAGATCCGGTCCATCAGGGCGTGGAAGCGCCGCTTCGGGGACCGCTTGGCCGCGGCCCACAGGCGTCGTTGCAATTGGCGCACTTGGTCGAGAGGCGGACGCCTCCCGGGGGAGTTGGGTCCGGTCTCGCCGGCCATGCCCTCGCGCGTCCTTGCGCCCACGCCGTGTCCACCGCAGGGGCCCTTCCCTCCGGCCGCGTTCTGCTGCACGGCCCTCCGCAGTACTATGGCCCCCTCGGACTCCCGCTGCGCCGCGCCCGCTTTCACCTTCGGCTTATGCGGGCCGCGCTGCCCCGACCCGGGCCGCGCAGACGGGCCTCTCGTGTTCCGTCCCTCTCCGTGTCCGCGTGCTGCGCCCCATACCCCGCCGAGACCTCCCGCGCGTACACCGCCGGACCGGGGCGCGGGAGACATGGCCTTCGCCGTGAGATGAGCGGCTCGGCTCTCGGATTGTGAATGTGTCGAGGCTGCAGGCTTCACTTCATGTTGCGGCCCGCGGACTTGCTCCCTCCGAAGAGGCTTCTGACACCCCGCTCGGGCCACGGCCGTCTCCGGTCGTGCCTGGGGTCTGCTACTCGGCGCTCCGGCGCTTACCGAGGCGGGACTTGCACCCGCTGGAGAAGAACAGCGTGACGCAGCCGGTCTCCCGCCCGCGTCGGCACGACGCACCATCCCAGCATTCTACGCGCTGGCCTCCTGGATTTCACCTTCGGGCGGGGGCGGTGCTGCGACTCGTCCGCAACGTGGGCCGCGGAACTGCCCGTCCCGGCGGCTCCGGGGTGTCCAGGGCTCCGGGGGTCCGTGGTCCGTGGACACCCGTGGAGTAACCGTTCGGCGAAGCCGGTATGCGGCAGCCCGGCCCCCGTCGTCGGACAGCGACGGGGCCCGGTTCTTCTGGTCGACCCCCGTGCTGATCGAGACCTTCGTGGAGACCGCGCCGCCTCGGCCGCGGGGTGCAACCGGGCTGCTGGACGAGATGTCCGGCTCTACGCGGCGATCTCGCGACCCGGGAGGTGCTGTCGGGCGTTGCGGGGCCGCGAGAGCGAGAAGCGGGAGAGGCCGTGCACCAAGGTTGTCGAGCGGGGAAGATCGCACTGGCCCCGCAGGCCCATACCGGCTTCGCCGAACGCTTACCCCGTGGACGGTTTCGGCTGTCCCGTGGATTCCCGTTCGGAAAGAGGGGTCTAACGAGGGAAGCAAGGTCGTCCTTCTACCAGCAAAGCCATTGCTGAGAATAATTTACAAGTAGTTCTCGGCGCCCCGTTGACGAGCACCAGCGTGTGATCGGGCGCCAGGCCCCGCAGGCTCGCCGGCCGCACGACCGCCGCCATGTCGCCGTCCTCCTGCGGATTGACATGGAACGACGGAACGAGCACGCGCAACTGGTTCGCCAGGTTGGGGTCGCCCTGCTGGAGGTCGGTGGCCGGAATGGCGTCGATCGGCACCGTCGACTGGGTGACCGACCGCGGTTGCGCACGGCTTCCGACCACGACGACCTCCTCCTCGAACTGCGGTGTCGGCGGCGGCGCCGGAGCGTCCTGCTCGGGCTGGCCGGCCGGTGCTTCCGCCGCGGTCTCCCGGCCTGTGCCGTCCTGCCCGGTCGCCTTCGTGGCCGGCCGCGGGTCGGACCGCCGCTCTTGCGCCGGTGCAGAAGCCTGGACCCACAGGACCACACCCAGCAGGAGTAGCGTCCCGAGGGGCGAACGAAGCGGTTTCAACTGGTGCACGGCCGCTACCACGCCTCGGCGCTTCGTGTTCGCGGGGCGGTGAGGTGAGCACCTACGGACCCCGAGTGGCGGAGGGACTGGGATTCGAACCCAGGGGCGAGTTTCCCCGCCAACGGTTTTCAAGACCGCCGCCTTCAACCACTCGGCCACCCCTCCGTTGCCCGTTCCGCCTCCCGCCGGCTACGCCGATTCGACCAACTGACCGCACCGGCCGACTACCCCAACGCCGCCGACCGCCGACCCGCCGACCGCCGACTACCGCGCCGGCCCCGCCCGACCTCACCCCCGCGGCTCGATCACCTCCAGCCCTCGCATGTAGGGGCGCAGGGCCTTCGGGATGACGACCGACCCGTCGCGCTGCTGGCCGTTCTCCAGGATCGCGATGAGCGCGCGGCCGACCGCGACGCCCGAGCCGTTCAGCGTGTGGACGAACTCCGGCTTGCCCTTGCCCGCCTCGCGCCGGAAGCGGATGCGGGCGCGGCGGGCCTGGAAGGCCTCCGTGTTGCTGCACGAGGAGATTTCGCGGTAGGCCTGCTGGCCCGGGAGCCACACCTCGATATCGTAGGTCTTGGCCGCCGCGAAGCCCATGTCGCCGGTGCAGAGCGTCACCGTGCGGTAGGGGAGCTCCAGGCGCCGGAGCACGGTCTCCGCGTGGCCGGTCAGCTCCTCCAGCACGTCGTAGGACTGCTCCGGCGTGGCGTAGGCCACCAGCTCCACCTTGTCGAACTGGTGCTGGCGGATGAGGCCGCGGACGTCCTTGCCGTGCGAGCCGGCCTCGCTCCGGAAGCAGGGCGTGTAGGCGGCGTAGCGGATCGGGAGCGCGGCGCCGTCCACGATCTCCTCGCGGTGGAGGTTGCAGAGCGGGACCTCGGCGGTCGGGATCAGGTAGAGGTCCCAGTCGCCCGCCACCTTGAACAGATCGCTCTCGAACTTCGGCAGGTTGCCGGTGCCGATGAGCGCTTCCGACCGCACCAGGAAGGGCGGCTCGACCTCCGTGTAGCCGTGCTCCGTGGTGTGCAGGTCGAGCATGAAGTCGATGAGGGCGCGGCTCAGGCGGGCGCCGGCCCCCGCGAGCACCGCGAAGCGCGCGCCCGCGATCCTGCTGGCCCGCTCGAAGTCCAGGATGCCCAGCGCCGGCCCGAGGTCCCAGTGCGCGCGCGGCTCGAAGTCGAACGCCGGCGGCTCGCCGTGGCGCCGGACCTCGGGGTTGTCGGCGGCGGACGTCCCGACGGGGACGCTCGCGTGCGGGAGGTTCGGGAGCGTGAGGGCCAGCCGGTCGCGCTCGGCCTCCACCTCCGCGAGCTTCGCCTCGTGGTCCTTGATGCGCGCGCCCTGGGCCTGGCCCTCGGCCATCAGCGCCGCCACGTCGCCCGCGCCGCCCCCGCCGTCGCTACCGCCGCCGCCGGCCCTGCGGGCGCGGGCGATCCGCTCGCCGACCTCCTTCCGCGCGCGGCGCGTCTGCTCCAGCACCGGGAGGAGCGAGCGCCGCTCGGTGTCGAGGCGGACCAGGTCCGTGAGGGCGCCGGCGGTGCCCGGGCCGCGCGTCTCGAGGCCGGCGCGGACGTCGTCGAGGCGTTCGCGAAGCAGCGTGGGATCAAGCATCGGTGCCCTGAATGATACGATTGCCCATCGTATGTCGAGGAACGGGGCCGTTCGCACGGCCGTCATCCCGGCCGCCGGCCTCGGTACCCGGATGCTCCCCGCCACGAAGTCGATTCCCAAGGAGCTCCTGCCCCTCGTCGACCGCCCCATCTTGCAGTACGGGGTCGAGGAGGCGGTCCGCTCCGGCGTCCGCCGGGTCGCACTGGTCACCAACCCCGGCAACACGCTGAGCGCGTCGCACTTCGCGCCGCACCCGGCGCTCGAGCGCGCTCTCGCGGAGAGCGGCCGCGACGAGACGCTGGCCGCCATGCGGGCGCTCGCCGCGATGGCCGAGGTCACCACCGTCCACCAGGAGGCGCCGCTCGGGCTCGGGCACGCGGTGCTCTGCGCCCGGCCCGGGGTGGGCGACGCGCCCTTCGCGGTCATGCTGCCCGACGACGTCATCGACGCCGACCCGCCGGCCCTGCGCCGGATGATCGACGTCTACGCCGAAGTCGGCGGCCCGGTGGTGCTCGTGGAGCGGGTTCCGCATTCCGTCGTCCATCGCTACGGGGTCATCGCCGCCGAGCCGCTCGGCGCCGGCGTCTACCGCGTCACCGACCTCGTCGAGAAGCCGTCTCCCGACGAGGCGCCCTCCGACCTCGCCATCGTCGGCCGCTACGTGCTGACCCCCGACACGTTCGCCGCCCTCGAGGCGACGGGCGCCGGCGCCGGGGGGGAGATTCAGCTCACGGACGGCCTGCGGCGGCTGCTGCGGCAGCGTCCCGTCTACGCCTGGGAGCTGGAGGGGAAGCGCCTCGACGCCGGCACGCCGGCTGGCTACCTGCAGGCGACGCTTCACTTCGCGCTGAAGCGCCCGGACCTCGCCCCGGCGCTGGAGGAAGCGCTGGGCGCCGCGCGGGGCGTCGTCCGCCCCTGAGATCCACGCTCGGGGCTCGGCGGGCCGGCCCCGCGGGAGGCCGCGGGCAGGGCGCCGACCCCGATCCAGCCGGCCGGCGCCGACCCCTCCCGTCTAGCCGGGCGCGGACGACGAGGCCGAGCCGCTCGGCTTCGCGGCGCTGTCCGAGCCGGACGAGGCGCTGGCCCCGGACGCTCTGCTCTCCGAGCCGGACTTCGAGCCGTCTCCGGACTTGCCGTCCGCGGAGGACGTGCTCTCGCCGGACGGCTTCGCGTCCGAGCCGTTCGCCGACTTGCCTTCCTGGCCGGCCTCCGGGCCGCCCTCGGCCGGCTTCCCGTCGCCCGCCTTGCGGGCGTAGTCGGTGACGTACCAGCCCGTGCCCTTGAACTGGATCGCCGGCGGCGACAGCAGCTTGCGGATGGGGCCGTCGCACTCGGGGCACGTCGTGAGCGGCGGGTCCGAGAACTTGCGGATGCGCTCGAAGCGATGCGCGCAGTCGTCGCACTCGTACTCGTAGAGCGGCATTCTTCCTCGCCTCGCGCCTCGGGAGGTCCGGGATCCGGCGGCGCGGTCCGCCCGGACGGAGCCGCCCGGATCGGGTTCCCGCGCGCGGTCCCAACCGTCCATCGTACCGGCCGGGGCTCCCGCCGTCAACGGCGGGCCGGAGCGTGCTTCCGAGGCCCTTCCGTCCCTCTCCGAGTACCATCTCCCCGGAATGCGCGGCTCTAACTTCACGCGGGTATCGGTCACCCTCGCGCCGCAGTGACCCCGTTCACTCCAGCAGGGCCCCGTTGCCGACCATCAGGGCGCGGTGCATCCAGAAGGGGAGGGCGCCCTGGCCCAGGAGTCGGTCGTGGAAGCGGCGCAGGTCGAACCCGTCGCCTTCGGACGCCTCGCAGTCGGCGCGGAGCCTCAGCAGCATCTGCTTGCCGAGGGCATAGAGGACGTAGCCGGGATCGAACGTGCCGCGCTCCGCTTCCTGGCGGGCGCTGCCCTCCTCCAGGTAGGCCTCGTCGCGGAAGAAGCGCACGCCCTGCTCGACGGAGAGGTCCTCCGTGTGCAGGCGGATGCCGACGATGGTGCGGGCGAGGCGGATGAGCGCCTCCGCGAGCTGGCCCAGGCGGATCTCCGTGTTCTTCCGCTCGAACCCCTGCTCGATCATCACGTGCTCGGCGTAGTGGGCCCAGCCCTCGACGAACGAGGTGGGCGCGAAGAGCACGGACTTCCGCAGCGCCGACTCCACGCCGCGCAGGTGCTCGAACTGCAGGAAGTGCCCCGGGTAGACCTCGTGCATCGACATCGACCAGAGCGTGGCGTGGCTGAAGTCGCGCAGGTGCTCCTCCTGCCGGTCGGCCGGCCACGACGGGTCGACGTTCGTGACGTAGTAGCGCGCCGGCATGGGGGTGGTCTCGAACGGCCCCGCCGTCCACAGGCTGGCGAACGTCCAGCGGTAGAAGTCGGGGGTCGGCCCCACGGCGACGCCGGCGTGCTCCGGGACGGTGACGAGCCGCTTGCGGCGCAGGAACGCGAGGAGGTCGCGCACCTGGCCCTCGATGGTCGGGATCAGCTCGCCGGCGGCGGGGTGCCGGGCCTTGATCTTCTGCCACACGTCCGCCGGATCGCCCTTGCGCTCGCCCGTCAGCCGGCGGAACTCTTCCTGCGTCGCCTCGAGCTCCCGGAGCGCGATCTGCGCCAGGCGCTCGGCCGGCAGGTCGATCCCCTCGTCGAGGCGCAGCTTCTCGCCGAAGCGCTCCGGCCCGAGCCGAAAGGAAGCACGGCTCCGCGGGGCCAGCTCTTCCCGCAGGTGGCCGATGTAGGACCGCAGGGCGTCGATGGCGTCGGTCGACGCGTCGGCCAGGTCGCCCAGCAGGTGCATGTCCTCCAGGTCGCGGAAGGCCCGCGGCAGGTCGCGCTCGACGAACGACAGGACCCCCTGGAACGACTCGATGCCGACGCGGACGAAGAGGCCCGGGGCCTCCGTCACGTTCTGCCGGGCCGCCTCCAGCAACCGCGGCGTCTGGCGCAGCTTCGACCCGATGCGCCGCGCCCGCTCCGTGATGTCGGCGTAGGGGAAGAGGACCTGCGAGGTGAGGCTGCCGGCCAGCGTGTCGGCGTAGAAGAGCGGGTTCCGCTCCCAATCGCGGGTCTGCTCGAGGGCGAACAGCCGGCCGCGGATGCGGTCGGCCAGCATCCGCTGCTCGAGCGCCTCCTCGCGGGTCAGGCCGGACGGGTCGATGCCGTCGAGGCGCCGCGCCCAGCCCCCGAGGTCGCGGATGCGTGCCTCGACGGCGGAGCGGCTGAAGTCCTCCAGCAGGTCGTCGTGCAGATGGACGCCGTCGGCGGCCGCTTCCGTGGGACAGGTCTCGTAGAGATGGGCGAGGTACTCGTCAACGAAATGCGAGAGCGGCTCGGATGTCTGCGACAGGTGTCTCTGAGTCGACCGGCGCATGATGGAGTCTCGACGACAGAACGAGGTTCCTCCTGCGGGAGAACCATCCTCGCTTGATAGTACAATACCGCCCGTCCGCACGCAGTCCGAGGCGCGCCCGTGCGCCCCGCCTCCCCGGCCCGTGCTGCCCAGGCCCGGCACCCTCTACGTCGTCGCGACGCCCATCGGCAACCTGGAGGACGTGACCTACCGGGCGATCCGAGTGCTGGGCAGCGTCGACCTCATTGCCGCGGAGGACACCCGCCGCGTGGCGAAGCTGCTCGCGCGCTACGCGGTGACGACGCCGCGAACGAGCCTCCACGAGCACAACGAGGCGCAGAAGACGGAGCGGCTGCTGGCGCGGCTGGCGGGCGGCGAGACGATCGCCCTCGTCAGCGACGCCGGGACGCCGCTCGTCTCGGATCCCGGGGCGCGCCTGGTGCGTGCGGCGCGCGAGCGCGGCCTGCGCGTGGAGGCCGTTCCGGGACCGAGCGCCGTGCTGGCGGCGCTGGTCAGCTCCGGTCTCGCGGGCGGCTCGTTCACCTTCGGCGGCTTCCCCCCCTTCCGGTCGCACGCCCGCATCCGCTGGTTCGCGGCCCTGGCGCGCGAGCCGCGGCCGTTCGTCTTCTTCGAGGCGCCGCATCGCGTCCGCGCGTCGCTGCGCGACCTGCACGCCGCGGCCGGCGACCGCACCATCGCCGTCTGCCGCGAACTGACCAAGCTGCACGAGGAATCGCTCGTCGGCACGGTCAGCGACGTGCGCGAGCGGCTGACGAAGCCGCGGGGAGAGTTCACGGTGGTCGTCGAGGCGGCGCCGGACGCCGCGCCCCAGCGCGCCGGGACGGACGACGGCCGGGTCGGGGCGGAGGCGGCTCGAGCCGGAACGCCGGCGGCGCCGCCCCGGGCACCGGATGCCCCGGCCCTCTCCGACGAGGTCGGCCGGCTGCTGGCGCAGGGCGTGAGCCGGACCGCCGCCGTCCGCGCGGTCGCCGCGCGGTTCGGGGTCGCGCGGCGCGACGTCTACCAGGCCGGGCTGCGCGCCGCGAATCCCGGCCGCGAGGTGGGGCCCGCCGTCGAGCGGAGCGACGGCGAGCGCAGCGCCTCCCGCAAACGGCGTTGCGGGGACGCCCCGCGAGGCGGCGATTGACCCGGCCGGCGAGGCTCTGGTAGCGTGCGGCCCTGTCCGGCCGTCCGCCCACACCCACCATGTCCGCCCGTCACGTGATCGTCCTCGCGGCCGGCAAGGGCACGCGCATGCAGGCCGCGCGGCCGAAGGTGCTGCACCGGATCGGCGGGCATCCGCTGGTGGGGCACGTCCTCGACGCGGCAGCGCCGCTCCGCGCGGTGACCACCACCGTCATCGTCGGCCACCAGGCGGAGGCGGTGGAGGGGGCCGTGCGCGGGCTGGGGCATCCGCGGCTGCGGTTCGTGCGGCAGGAGCCGCAGGCGGGGACCGCCCACGCCCTGCTGCAGGCCGAGGGCGCGCTCGCCGGCGCCCGCGGCACGCTCGTCGTGCTGTCGGGCGACGCGCCGCTGGTCCGGGCCGCGACGCTGGCGCAGCTCGTCGAGCACCACGAGGAGCATCGCGCCGCGGCCACCGTCGTCACCGCGATGCTGGAGCGGCCCTACGGCTACGGCCGGGTCGTGCGCATCGACGGGGCGCTGGTCCGCGTCGTCGAGGAATCCGACGCCTCTCCCGAGCAGCGCCGCATCCGGGAGGTCAACGCGGGCATCTACGCCTTCGACCTCGCCCCGCTGTTCGGCGCGCTCCACGCCGTCCCCGAGGCCGGCCCGAAGCACGAGCGCTATCTCCCGGCCATCCTCTCGCGCTACCGGCGGCGCGGCCTCACCGTGGAGACCGTCACCGCCGCCGACGCCCGCGAGGTCCGCGGCGTGAACAGCCAGGCGGAGCTGGCGGAGCTGGGCAGCGTCATGCGACAAGCCAAGAATGCAGAGCTGATGGCCTCCGGCGTCACCATCGAGGACCCCGCCACCACCTACATCGACCGCGACGTCACCGTCGGCGCCGACACCGTCATCCACCCCGGCGTTACGCTGGAGGGGCGCACCGTGGTCGGCGCGCGCTGCGAGCTGCGGAGCGGCGTGCGCGTCGCCGACTCGACCCTGGGGGACGACGTCACCGTGAACGACTGCTCGGTGGTGGTCCGCTGCGAGATAGCGGCCGGGGCGCGCGTCGGCCCCTTCGCGCACCTGCGGCCGGACTCCGCGCTCGGCGCGGGGGCGCGCGTCGGCGCCTTCGTGGAGGTGAAGGAGTCGACCCTCGGCGCGGGAGCGAAGGCGAACCACCTGAGCTACCTCGGCGACGCCACGCTGGAAGCCGGCGTGAACGTCGGGGCCGGCACCATCACCTGCAACTACGACGGCGAGGCCAAGCACCCGACGACGATCCGGGAAGGCGCCTTCATCGGCAGCGGCACCGAGCTCGTCGCCCCGGTCACGGTCGGGCGCGGGGCGTACGTGGCGGCCGGGTCGTGCATCACGGAGGAGGTCCCGGACGGGGCCCTCGGCATCGCCCGCGGGCGGCAGGCGAACAAGGACGGCTGGGCGGCACGGCGGCGGAAGCGGGACGGCGGGGCGTGAGGCCGGCGGACTGAGGGGGGGCGAGCGGCATGTGCGGAATCATCGGCTATCTCGGCGCCAAGCCGGCCGTGCCGGTCCTCATCGACGGGCTGCGGCGCCTGGAGTACCGCGGCTACGACTCGGCCGGCATCGCGCTGGTCCGCGCCGGCGAGATCGAGGTGCGGCGCAGCGCCGGCAAGCTCGACCTGCTGGAGGAGGTCATCCGCGCGGAGCCGGTCGACGGCGAGTACGGCGTCGGACACACCCGGTGGGCCACCCACGGCCGGCCGACGGAGGAGAACGCCCATCCGCACCGCGACTGCAGCGGCCGGCTGGTGGTCGTCCACAACGGCATCATCGAGAACTACCTGGAGCTCAAGCAGCGGCTGCAGCGCGCCGGCCACCGCTTCCAGACGGAGACCGACACGGAGGTCATCGCGCACCTCGTCGAGCAGGAGTTCCAGGCCGGCGGCGGAGGCGGCCTGGAGGGCGCGGTGCGCCGCGTGCTCGCCGAGCTCCGGGGGCTGTTCGGGATGGTCCTCGTGCACGCGTCCGACCCCGGCAAGGTGGTGGCGGTGCGCAACGGCCCGCCGCTCGTCGTCGGGGTCGGCGAGCGCGAGTTCCTGGTGGCGTCCGACGTCCCGGCCATCCTCAGCCACACGCGCGACGTCGTCTTCCTCGGCGACGAGGAGATGGCGGTCATCACCCGCGGCGGCGTCGCCTTCACCGACTTCGCGGGGCGGGCGGTCTCCAAGGCCACGCAGCGCATCCTGTGGGATCCGGTGATGGCCGAGAAGGCCGGCTACAAGCACTTCATGCTGAAGGAGATCTTCGAGCAGCCCCGCGCCCTCCAGGAGACGGTGCTCGGACGGGTCTCCGCCGAGCGGGCCAGCGTCTACCTCGGCGAGCTGGAGCTGCCGGACGAGGCGCTGCGCGCCATCGACGAGGTGCTCGTCCTGGCCTGCGGCACGTCGTGGCACGCCGGGCTGGTCGGCAAGTTCCTCATCGAGTCGCTGGCGCGCGTCCGCGTGGACGTCGACTACGCCTCGGAGTTCCGCCACCGCGAGCCGCTGGCCGGCGAGCGCACCCTCGCCGTGGCGATCACGCAGTCGGGCGAGACCGCCGACACGCTGGCCGCCCTGCGCGAGGCCCGCGCCCGGAGCGCCCGCAGCATCGCCATCTGCAACGTCGTCGGGAGCATGGCCACCCGCGAGGCGGACGGCACCGTCTACACCCACGCGGGGCCCGAGATCGGCGTCGCGTCGACCAAGGCGTTCACGTCGCAGCTCGTGGCGCTCAACCTGCTCGCCCTGCGCCTCGGACAGGCCCGCGGCACGCTGCCCGACGGCGAGGCGCGCCGGCTCATCGAGGCCCTCACGCAGCTCCCGGTCCTGGTGGAGCACGTGCTCAAGACCGACGCGGTCATCCAGCGGATCGCCAAGCGCTTCTATCGGGCCACGAACTTCCTGTACCTGGGGCGCGGCATCCACTACCCGATCGCCCTCGAGGGCGCGCTCAAGCTGAAGGAGATCTCCTACATTCACGCCGAGGGCTACCCGGCCGGCGAGATGAAGCACGGCCCCATCGCCCTCATCGACGAGAACCTCCCGGTGGTGGCGGTCATGCCGCGCGACGCGGTCTTCGCCAAGATGCGCTCGAACCTGCAGGAGGCCAAGGTGCGCGGGGCGTCGATGATCGTACTGACCGACGCAGCCCCGGAAGAGCTCGACGAGCTGCTCGACCCGGCGCACGACTTCGTCGTCCCGGTCCCGCCGGCCCACCCGGCCGTGATGCCGATCCTGATGGGCGTCCCGCTGCAGCTCCTGGCCTACCACATCGGCGTGCTGCGAGGCTGCGACGTCGACCAGCCGCGCAACCTCGCCAAGAGCGTCACGGTCGAGTAGGGCATCCGGAAGACGATGGACCGGCTCCTCGACGGCCTCAACCCCGAGCAGCGCGCCGCGGCCGAGCACGTCGGCGGGCCGCTGCTGATCCTGGCCGGCGCCGGCTCCGGGAAGACGCGCGTCATCTGCCACCGCCTGGCCCACCTGCTCCGCGAGGGGCACGCCGCCCCGCACCAGATCCTGGCCGTCACCTTCACCAACAAGGCGGCGGGGGAGATGCGGGGCCGCGTCGCGGCCCTGGTCGGCGGCGGCGGCCCGGGCGACCCGGGCGACCCCCGTGCCGGCGGCGTCCTGCGGCGCATCTGGATGCAGACGTTCCACGCCTTCTGCGCGCGGCTGCTGCGCCGGGAGGGGCCGCGGGTGGGGCTGACCCGCGACTTCGTGATCTACGACACCGACGACCAGGCGCGGGCGGTGCGCGACATCCTGCGCGAGCTCGACATCGACGACAAGGTGACCCGCCCCCGCAGCGTGCTGGGGCGCATCAGCGACGCCAAGAACCGCATGCAGAGCGCGGCCGCCGTCCGCCAAGCCGCCCTGAGCCATGGCGAGGAGCAGCTTGCCACGGTCTACGAGCGCTACGAGCAGGTGCTGGCGCGCAGCAACGCGGTCGACTTCGACGATCTGCTGCTGAAGGCCGTGGAGCTGTTCGACACCGTGCCCGAGGTCGGCCGCGGCTACAGCGAGCGGTTCCGCTTCCTGATGGTCGACGAGTACCAGGACACCAACCGCCCGCAGTACCTGATCGTGCGGCACCTGGCCTCGACCCACCGCAACGTCTGCGTGGTCGGCGACCCCGACCAGGCGATCTACGAGTGGCGCGGCGCCGACATCGGCAACATCCTCGCCTTCGAGGCGGACTTCCCGGACGCGACGGTGGTCCGCCTGGAGCGCAACTACCGCTCGACGCAGGTCATCCTCGACGCCGCGCACGCCGTCATCCGCCGCAACAAGGGCCGCAAGGAGAAGCGGCTGTGGACCGACCGGACAGGCGGCGACCGTATCGTCTGCCACCGCGCGGCGGACGAGCTGGCCGAGGCCGACTTCATCGTGGAGCGGCTGCTGGCCGGCCTCGGGGCGGGCGACGAGCCGCTCGCCGTGCTCTACCGCACCAACGCGCAGTCGCGGCCGATCGAGGGCGCGCTGGCGCGGCAGGGCGTGCCCTACCGCATCGTCGGCGGCGTCCGCTTCTACGAGCGCCGCGAGGTCAAGGACGCGCTGGCCTACCTGAAGCTGCTCCTGAACCCGGACGACGACGTGAGCCTGCGCCGGGTGATCAACGTCCCCGCGCGCGGCATCGGCAAGAAGGTGCTGGAAGGCCTCGACAGCCTGGCGGCGAGCGCCGGGAGCGGCGAGGCACGGTCCGCCGGGCCGCTGCTCGAGGGGATGGACGAGCCCGCCGCCCCGGCATCGCTCTGGGCGCGCGTCGTGCGGGCCACGGAGGAGAACCTGCTCCCGCCCCGGGCGGTCACCGTGCTGCGTCGCTTCCGCGACATGGTGGAGCCGCTGCGCGAGGCGGCGCGGACCGGGAGCGCGTCGGAGGTGCTCAAGCAGATGCTCCTCGACACCGGCTACCTGGAGGCCCTGCGCGAGGACGGCAGCTCGGAGTCGCGGGAGCGGATGGAGAACCTGGACGCGCTGGTGGCGGCGGCGGTCGACTACGAGGTCCGCGGCGAGGGGGAGGAGGACGACCGGACGAGCCTCGGCGGCTTCGTCGACCAGCAGTCGCTGCTCTCGGAGGCGGACGAGGAGGCGGGGGCGGAGGACGCGCGCGTCAGGCTGATGACGCTCCACGCCGCGAAGGGCCTGGAGTTCCCGCTGGTCGTGATGGCCGGCATGGAGGACCGCCTCTTCCCGCACTCGCGGTCGGAGAACGACGCCCGCGCCCTGGAGGAGGAGCGGCGCCTCTGCTACGTGGGGATGACGCGGGCGGAGACCCGCCTCGTCCTCACCAGCGCGCGGCGGCGCCTCGTCTTCGGCGAGTACCAGGACACGGAGCCGTCGCGCTTCCTCTTCGAGGTCCCGCCGGACGCGATCCACGAGATCGAGCCGGACGAGCCGCCCAGCCCCCGGCGCACCGCGGGCGGGAACGGCGGCGGCTGGCGGCCGAACCGCCGGCGCCGCCGGGGCGACGAGCGCGAGCCGCAGACGATCTTCGACGCGGCCGACGAGGACCAGTCCGAGGCGGGCATCTCGCGCGGCGCGCGGGTGCGGCACCCGATGTTCGGCCAGGGGACGGTGGCCAGCGTCGAGGCGCTGCCGCGCGGCGTGAAGCTGACCGTCCGCTTCGACGCCGCCGGCCGCAAGACGCTCATCGCGCCCCCCGCGAAGCTCGAGCGCCTCTGAAGTGCCGGGCGGGGGCCGCGGGGCCGCCCGACGCGACCGCGTACAGACAGGCCGCGGGGCCGGCAGTGCCGGGCCGAGGAGGGGCGGGCGACGGCGCGCCCGGCGTGCCGCGACCGGGCCCGACCCGCAACGGGCCGGACCCGACCGCTCGCACGGGCGATCGGAGGGCGAGCGCGGGCTACTCGATGGCGGTGATGATCCACCGCCCCTCGATCATGCCCTCTTCGCCGCCCGCCAACTCGACCATCTGCAGCGTGACGGTCATCGTCCGGTCTTCCGAGGCGCCGTCGCGCTCGACGCTGGCGCTCACGGTGACTTGCTTCGTGATCAGCTCGCCCTCGAACTGGACGACGTTGAGCGGGTTGGCCGGATCGTAGGTGCTCACCTGCGCGATCCGGCTCTCGTCGCTCAGCTCGTTCTGCTTGGCGGAGACCTGCCGGGCGAACTCGCGTTCGTCCTCGCGCCACTTGGTCCAGGCCTCCTGCACTTCCTGGTCCCGGCGCCGGACGTCCTCGCCCTCCCGCTCCGCCTCGACCACGCGGGTGATCGTCTCGAAGTTCTCGTCCTGGTAGGCCTTCTTCTCCTCGCGGAAGGCCGTCTCCTCCGCGCGCAACGCCTGGAGCTCCTGCGACAGCTCGATCATGCGCAGGGGACGCCGCTCCTCCTCGGTGACGGCTTCGACGCTCGGGCTCGAAGCGATGCCGTCCTCCTGCGGATCGAACACGACCATCGACATGTTGCCGAGCGTCGTTCGGTCCCCGTAACGGGAGGCCTGGAAGAAGCTGCGCATGATGCTCAGCTCCTCTCCCCCTCCGCCGCAGGCGGCCAGCAGGCCGCCCCCGACGAGCAGCGACAGGGTGATACCCCCGACAGTGCGGAGTGATGAACGAGACATGAGCCTGCCTCCTTCCCGGGTGAGCCACAGTCGCAGAGGGTAGCGCCGCCCCGCGGCCACGACCTGCCCGCGGGAACGCCGCCGCCGCCTGGCTTCGGTCAACCGCCTACGTGTCTGCTTCCGTGTCCGCGTCGTCCGTCTCGACGAGCCGCGCCATCGACACGACGCGGTCGTCGTCGCCGATCCCGATCAGCCGGACGCCCTGCGTGGCCCGGCCGATCGGCCTGACGTCGCTGACGACCATCCGCAACACCTTGCCCTGCTGCGTGACGAGCATCAGCTCGTCGTCGTCGTCGACGCAGGCCACGCCGGCGACCCGGCCGTTTCGGGCACTGGCGCGAACATTTATGATACCGACTCCTCCTCGCGATTGCACGCGGTATTCGTCGAGCGGCGTCCGCTTGCCGTACCCGTTCTCGGTAACCGTCAGCAGCGTCGCCCCGGGCCGCGCGATGGCCATGCCGACCACCTCGTCGCCGTCCCGCAGCCGGATGCCCCGCACGCCGTGTGCCGTGCGGCCCATGGCCCGCGCCTCGCTCTCCCGAAAGCGGATGGTCAGCCCGTTCCGCGTGCCGATGAAGACGTCGGCCTGTCCGTCGGTCAGCTCCGCGCCCACCACCGCATCGCCCGCGTCGGCGTCGATGCCCATGGCGATCAGGCCGCCGGCCCGCCGGGTGCGGTAGGCCCGCAGGTCGGTCTTCTTGACGACGCCGCGGCGGGTCGCCATCACCACGAAGCGCTCGCCGTCCGCGGCCGGGAACTCCCGCAGCGTCTCGAGGGCCGCGATGCGCTCGCCCGGCGCCATCTCCACCAGGTTGGCGATCGACTTCCCGCGGCCCGCCGGCCCGACGTCCGGGATCTCGTGGACCTTCAGCGAGTAGACCCGCCCGCGGTCCGAGAAGATCAGGATGTAGGCGTGGGTCGACGCGACGAAGACGTGCGTGAGGAAGTCCTCCTCGCGCGTCCGCATTCCGATGCGGCCCTTGCCGCCGCGTCCCTGCTGGCGGTACTCCGTGACCGCCGTGCGCTTGATGTAGCCGGTGTTGCTGACCGTGATCGCCATGTCCTCCTCGGCGATCAGGTCCTCCACGCTGAAGTCGCCCGGGTCGTGGATGATCTCGGTCCGCCGCTCGTCGCCGTAGCGCTCCGCGATGGCGCGCAGCTCGTCGACGACGATGCCCCGCAGCAGCTCCGCGCTCTCGAGGATCGCGCGCAGGCGGGTGATGGTCTCGCGCAGCTCGGCCAGCTCGTCGACGATCTTCTGCCGCTCGAGCCCCGTGAGGCGCTGGAGCTGCATGTCGAGGATCGCCTGCGCCTGCCTCGGCGTCAGCTCGAAGCGCTCGATCAGGCCGCTGCGGGCCGCCGGCGGCGACGGCGCGGCGCGAATCAGGGCGATGACCGCATCGAGGTGGTCGAGTGCAATCTTGAGGCCCTCGAGGATGTGGGCGCGGGCCTCGGCCTTGCGCAGCTCGTGCTCCGTCCGGCGCCGCACCACCTCGCGCCGGAACTCGAGGAAGTGCTCGACGAGATCGAGGAGCGAGAGGACCTTCGGCCGGCCGGCGACGATGGCCAGCATGATGACGCCGAACGACGTCTGCAGCGCGGTGTGCTTGTAGAGGTTGTTGAGGACGACCTCCGGCACCTCGCCGCGGCGGAGCTCGATGACGATCCGCATGCCGTGGCGATCCGACTCGTCGCGCAGGTCGGAGATGCCTTCGATGACCTTGTCGCGCACGAGCTCCGCGATCTTCTCGATGAGCCGGGCCTTGTTCAGTTGGTAGGGAATCTCGGTGACGACGATGCGCGCGCGGTCGGATTTCTTGCGGCCGCCCTCGCCGTCCTCGATGGCGGCCCGCGCGCGCATCGTGACCGAGCCCCGGCCGGTGTGGTAGGCCTGCGCGATGCCGGCGCGGCCCACGATGAAGCCACCGGTCGGGAAGTCGGGGCCGGGGATGATCCGCAGGAGCTGCTTCAGTTTCTCGTCGCGGCTCTCGTGCTCGTGCTCGGCGGCCCACACGATCCCGTCGATGACCTCGCGCAGGTTGTGGGGCGGGATGTTGGTCGCCATGCCGACCGCGATGCCCGCCGAGCCGTTGACCAGGAGGTTGGGGTACGGCGCCGGGAGGACGGTCGGCTCCTCGGTGGTCTCGTCGTAGTTCGGGACGAAGTCGACCGTCTCCTTGTCGAGATCGGCCATCAGGTCGTCGGACAGCCGCGCGAGCCGGGCCTCCGTGTAGCGCATCGCCGCCGGCGGGTCCCCGTCGACCGATCCGAAGTTCCCCTGGCTGTCCACCAGGGGGTAGCGCATGTTGAAGCCCTGCGCCAGCCGCACCAGCGTGTCGTAGATCGACGCGTCGCCGTGCGGGTGGAAGTTGCCCATCACCTCGCCGATGATCTTGGCGCACTTGCGGTAGGCCCGGTTCGACGCCAGTCCCATCGTCCGCATGCCGTAGATGACGCGGCGGTGCGCCGGCTTCAGGCCGTCGCGCACGTCGGGGAGCGCCCGCCCGATGATCACGCTCATGGCGTAATCCATGTACGAGCGGCGCATCTCGTCCTCGATGTTGACCGGCAGGGCGGGGAGGTCGGATTCTGATGCCATGGAAGGGACTCGCGCGGGCTACACGTCGAGGTTCTGCACGTCGAGGGCGTTGTCCTCGATGAACTTCCGCCGCGGCTCCACCTGGTCGCCCATCAGCGTCGTGAACATGAGGTCGGCCTCGGTGTCGTCCTCGGCCCGCACCACGAGCAGCGTCCGGTCGTCGGGGTTCATCGTGGTCACCCAGAGCTGCTCCGGGTTCATCTCGCCCAGCCCCTTGTAGCGGTTGACGGTGACGCCGCGCTTGCCGGCGGCGATGAAGTAGTCGACCAGGGCGTCGAGCGAGGCGATGGGGACGTCGCCCTTCCCGCCCCCGCGGTCCGCCGCCGCCTCGGCGTCCCCCCCGATGTCGGCGTCGGCCGCCGCCGCACCCGGCTCCGACCCGTTCGTCCCGTCGCCGGCGCGCGCCGCGCCGGGCTCGTCATCGGCGCCGGCATCGGCGGCACCGCCGCCCGCCCCGCGCGCGGCCGCCGCGGACCCGCCGGTCGCCGCGACTACCATCGGTCCGTGCAGATCGCGGATTGGATCGTGCGCGGCAGCCAGGGCGCGGTACTCGGCGCCCTCGACGAACTCCACCCCGACGTCGTTCTTGCGCGGATAGCCGGCCGTGCGGTCGTCGATCCGCAGCCGGTACGCGTTGTGCTCCTCGTCCTCCGTCACGGTGACCGTGCGCACGGGCGAGGCCAGCGCCTCGCGCAGCTCCTCCACCGCCGCCCGGTCCATGAAGAACGCCCGGTCGCGCACCCGCCGCTCGACGAGCACCGTCACCACGTCGCGGCTCGGCCCGCGGCGCTCGACCACCTGCAGAAGCTTCTGGAACCTCATCAGCATGCGCAGCATGCCCTCGAGCTCTTCGCCGGCGTACTCCCGGCCGGCGTCGGGCACCCGCAGCGCCCTCGATTCGGCCGCGCGGCGAATCAGGTACGCGTCGAGCTCGCGGTCGTCCTTGATGTACTGCTCGGCCCGGCCCCGCTTCGCGCGGTAGAGCGGCGGCTGCGCGATGTGGACGTGCCCGCGCTCGATGAGCTCGCGCATCTGGCGGTAGAAGAACGTCAACAGCAGCGTCCGGATGTGCGACCCGTCGACGTCGGCGTCCGTCATGATGATGATGCGGTGGTAGCGGAGCTTCGACGGGTCGAAGTCCTCCTGGCCGATCCCGCAGCCGAGCGCCGCGATCATCGTCTTGATCTCGTCGCTGCCGAGCATCTTGTCGAAACGCGCCCGCTCGACGTTGAGGATCTTCCCCTTGATCGGCAGCACGGCCTGGAAGCGCCGGTCGCGGCCCTGCTTGGCCGACCCGCCGGCCGACTCGCCCTCCACGATGTAGAGCTCGCTCTGCGCCGGATCGCGCTCCTGGCAGTCGGCCAGCTTGCCGGGCAGCGAGCTGCTGTCGAGGGCGCCCTTCCGCCGCACGAGGTCGCGGGCCTTGCGGGCCGCCTCGCGCGCGCGCGCCGCGTCGATCGCCTTGCTGACGATCCGCTTGGCCACGGCCGGGTTCTCCTCGAGGTGCGCCCCCAGACGATCGTTGAGGATTCCCTCGACGATGCCCTTCACCTCCGTGTTGCCGAGCTTCGTCTTCGTCTGGCCCTCGAACTGCGGGCGCGGGATCTTCACGCTGACGACGGCGATCAGCCCCTCCCGGATGTCGTCGCCCCCGATGCTCTCCTTGAGGTCGCGCGCCAGGCCGTTGCGGTTGGCATACGCGTTGATGGTGCGCGTCAGGGCGGAGCGGAAGCCCGACAGGTGCGTTCCGCCCTCCTGGGTGTTGATGTTGTTGGCGAACGAGTAGACCGTCTCCGCGTAGCCGTCGTTCCACTGGAGCGCGATCTCGACCTCGATGCCGTCGCGCTCTCCGTGCATGTGCAGCGGCTGGGCGTTGACGACCGTCTTGTTCTTGTTGATGAACTCCACGAACGAGCGGATCCCGCCCTCGTAGTTGAAGGTGCGGCTCTTGGCGGTCCGCTCGTCGTCGAGAACGATGGTGACGCCGGCGTTCAGGAAGGCGAGCTCGCGCAGGCGGTGGGCGAGCGTGTCGAAGCTGTAGACGGTGGACTCGAAGATGCGGGAGTCGGGCTTGAACTTCACCTTCGTGCCGCGGCGCCTGGTCGTGCCGATGCGCTCGAGGCCGTTCGCCGGCTGCCCGCGCTCGTAGCTCTGGCGGTAGACGTGCCCGTCGCGGCAGATCTCGAGGTGCAGCGACTCGGAGAGGGCGTTGACCACCGACACGCCGACCCCGTGCAGGCCGCCCGACACCTTGTAGCTCTTGTTGTCGAACTTGCCGCCGGCGTGCAGCACCGTCATGACGACCTCGGCCGCCGACCGGCCGCTGTCGTGCTGGTCGACGGGGATGCCGCGCCCGTTGTCGACGATCGTCACCGAGTCGTCGATGTGGACGGTCACCTCGATGCGGTCGCAGTGGCCGGCCAGCGCCTCGTCGATCGAATTGTCGACGACCTCGTAGACGAGGTGGTGCAGGCCCGGGGCGCCGGTCGACCCGATGTACATCGCCGGGCGCTTGCGCACCGCCTCGAGTCCTTCGAGGACCTTGATCTTGTCGGCCCGATAGTCGTCCGACGTCCCCGCGGCGGGCGGCACCGGCAGGACGGCCTCGTCCGGGGCCGGCTGGCTGCCTGCTTGGTCGTGTTCGAGCTGGGTCATTCGCTTCCGTTGGCCCGGCCGCCCAGGAGCGCCCTTGGACGTGCCGGTGAAGCCGAGTGGAACGGGAAGCCGACGTCCGCCCCCGCGGGGGTGCGCCGGCGAGCTAACGGTCGCTCGGGCTGCCAGCGCGGCTAGACCCGCATCGGCATGATGACGTAGGTGTACTCGCAGCCGTCCGCGCCCACCGGCTGCATGACGGCCTGGCTCATCTCGTCGCGGAACTCCAGGCCTACGCTGTCCGTGTCGGCCGCACCGAGAAAATCCGTGACGTATTGGGCGTTGAAGCAGATCTGCAGCGCGCCGCCGGCGTACTCGACCTCGAGCGCCTCCTTGGCCTCGCCCACCTCGGGGCTGCTCGACCTCACCTCGACCGAATTCGTGTCGATCTGGAAGCGGATCGCGCGAGAGCGCTCGCTCGAGAGCAGCGCCACCCGCCGGACCGCCCGCAGCAACCGATCCCGCTCGAACTCGATCCGCTTGTCGTTGCCCTGCGGGATCACCCGCTCGTAGGCGGGGAACTGCGCGTCGATCATCCGCGAGATCAGGTGTCGGCCGTCGATCTCGAAGAAGAGATGGTTCTCGGTGAACTCGCAGGTCACGTCGCCCTCGCCGTCGGACAGGAGCCGCGCGAGCTCGCCGAGCGTCTTCTTCGGAAGTATCGCGCGCTGCTCCCCGCCGGCGGCCTCGCTCTCGTCCGCCCCGCGCGGCGCCGCGGCCAACGCCAGCCGGTGACCGTCCGTGGCGACCAGCGTCATGCGGCCCTCGGCCAGGATCAGCAACGCCCCGTTGAGGAAGTAGCGCGTGTCCTCGCCGGTGATCGCGAACTGCGTCTTCGCCACCATCTCGCCGAGCGCCGCACGCGGCAGCACCGCCGACCATCCGGCACCGGGCTCCGGGACCGTCGGGAAGTCCTCGCGCGGCAACGTCTGCATCCGCGAGTCGAACTGCGCGGCCGCCAACTCGACCGCCCCCTTCGGGCCCTGCTGGATCCGGATCTCGGTCTCCGGCAGGGCCCGCACGATCTCGAAGAGCTTCTTCGCGGGGATGGTCAGCGACCCCGGCTCGCTGATCTCCGCCGCGCACCGGCTGCGGAGACCCACTTCGAGATCGGTCGCGAGCATCTGCAGGCCGCCGTCCCCGTTCGCCTCGAGCAGGACGTTCCCCAGGATCGGGATCGTGGACTTGCGCTCGACGATTCCCTGGAAGAGCTGCAGCTCGCGAAGCAGGTCGCTCTGTCGAACGCTGAGTTCCATGGGGGCGGCAACCTCGGGTCTACGAGCCGGGTGACCCGTCGCCGGGGATCGTGAAGGTCACTGCTCAAGGAAAGAACGTTCAATTATACAAGAACCAGAAACTCTGTGAGCATGTGGGCCCTGCTCCTAAGACGCTGGATAGCAACGACTTCCGAAGCGGCGACCTGTGGAGGGCGGCCGTGGACGGACGGTCGATCCGGGGCCGGCGGGAGATATCCACACCCCGTTCGCGGGACGTCCAGAGCAGGCTTGTGGATGCGGACCGGAAAGCTCGACGGCGCGGGCGCACGGACGCCCGGCGGCGTGACGGGCGCCCCGGTCCGGCGGGCCGCGGTCACGAGGGCCGGCGGCGCGGGAACGAGTCCATGAAGCCGGCGATGAGGTCGTTGAACGCCCGGTCGTTCTTGCGGCGGTTCTCGATCGTGCGGATGGAGTGGATGACGGTGGTGTGGTGCTTGCCGCCGAAGCTCTTCCCGATCTGGGGCAGCGACGCGTTCGTCAACTGCTTGCACAGGTACATGGCGACCTGCCGCGGCAACGCGACGGCGCGCGAGCTGTTGCGCGACTTGAGCTCGCTGACGCGCATCTGGTAGTGCCGGGCGACGAACTCCTGGAGGGTGTCGATGGTGAAGGCCCGGTCGCCGCCGAGCGTGTCGCGCAGGACGTCCTGCGCCAGGGAGAGATCGATCTTGCGCCCGGTCAGCGACGCGTAGGCGATGAGACGGATCAGGGAGCCCTCGAGCTCGCGCACGTTCGACTTGTTGCGGCCCGCGATGAAGAGCGCCACGTCGTCGGGCAGGGGCACGGCCTCGGCGCCGGCCTTCTTCTTGAGAATGGCGACCTTCGTTTCGAGATCCGGGGGCTGGATGTCGACGATCAGCCCCCACTCGAACCGCGACCGGAGGCGCTCGGCGAGGGCCGGGATGTCGTGCGGGGGGCCGTCGCTGCTGATGACGATCTGCTTCTGGGCGTCGTACAGGGAGTTGAACGTGTGGAAGAACTCGGTCTGCGTTCCCTCCTTGCCGGCCAGGAACTGGATGTCGTCCATGAGCAGCACGTCGATGTTCCGGTACCGCTCGCGGAAGCTGAGCACGCGCTTGTGCTGAACCGCGTTGATCATCTCGTTCATGAAGCGCTCGGACGAGATGTAGGTCAGCTTGAGCCCGGGCATGCGGTCCAGCAGGTACTGGCCGATCGCGTGCATCAGGTGCGTCTTGCCGAGTCCCACGCCGCCGTACAGGAACAGCGGGTTGTAGGAGCGGGACGGCGCCTCGGCAACGGCGATGGAGGCCGCGTGCGCGAACTGGTTCGACGGGCCGACGACGAAGGACGAGAACGTGTAGCGCGGGTTCAGGACTCCTGCGGGAGTCGGAGCTGCGTCCGGGGACGCCGGCGGCGCGACGGGGCCCGGTGCGTCAGGCGGTGCTGCCTCGAGCGGAGCCGGGGGGCCCTCCGGATCGTCGATGACGAAAGCGATCTGCACACCGCCGCGCTCGACCTCGCTCGCCGCCTCGGAGATGAGGCCGGCGTAGTGCTTGGCGAGCCAGTCGCGGCAGAGGAGGCTCGGGACGCGGATGGTGACCTTCTCGCCCTGGTCCGCGATCAGCGCGGTCGGCTGGAACCAGGTGCGGAAGCTGCGCTGGTCGATCTTGGTTTCGATGCGTGACAGGACTTGGATCCAGACGTTGCCTAGCATTGGCGTGAAGGCCCCGCGACGGTCCGCTGGTGTACACGAAGGGGATCTCACCGTTGGCGGCGGTGCTCCGCCCCGGCCCGCAAGTCAGTTCTGCCGTACCTACCCCACTTCCGCAGAGGCGCACGAATTTCCACAAGAATCTTCCACAGGTGTGGAAAACTGCCTCGGGGTGCCCCTGCATGATCCGCAGACCGGCGACTCTAGCACATCGGATCCCGCCAGACAATCCTGTAATCTTCTACCATGAGGCTCATATAACCTTATATGCTGAGAGTGAGAACAGCCTTCGGAACGCTCCGGAGCGCGGAACCCGCGTAATCCGGCCCTCCTCCATCGGTGATTGACAGCCGTTCCGGCCCTCCGATACGATGGGCGTTTCGATCCACGGTGGAGTTGTCGGATCATGAAGCGCACGTATCAGCCGAACCGTCGCCGTCGCCGTCGCACGCACGGCTTCCGGAAGCGGATGAGCGCGAAGGCGGGGCAGCGGGTGCTGAAGCGTCGGCGCGCCAAGGGGCGTCAGCGAATCGCCGTTCGGTGACCACGCCGTCACGCGGCCCGTGCAACACCGTCTGGCCCGGCGCGAGCGGATACGGCGGCGTGCGGAGTTCCAGCGAGTCCAGCGGAACGGGGTTCGGAGTCGGGGACGCTACCTGACGCTGTTCACCCTGCCGAACGGGATGGACGTGGCCCGGCTCGGCATCATTGCGACGCGGCGCGTCGGCGGCGCCGTTCGGCGGAACCGGGCGAAGCGGCGCGTCCGGGAGCTGTTCCGCCACCGGAAGGGCCGGCCCGGCATCGACACGGTTGTGCTCGTGCGTCCCGTCGTCCCCGATGTTCCCATCGACGCCCTTGAGGCCGACTACCGGCGAACGCTCCGCAATGCGAGCGGTTCGCGCTGACGTTCCGCGGCACTGGGTGCGCGCGGTGCCGGCGCGAGTCGCGTTGGGGCTCATCAGGATCTACCAGTGGGTCCTCTCGCCGTTGTTCGCCGGGTCGTGCCGCTTCGTGCCCTCCTGCTCGGCGTACGCCGCGGAGGCCGTCGAGCGCCACGGCGCGGCGCGTGGCCTCTGGCTGGCGGCGCGCCGGCTTGCGCGGTGTCACCCTCTGTGCCGTGGCGGACTGGACCCGGTGCCGGACGCCCGCGTAGCCAGCCGGCCGACTCCACTCCCATCCGATCGCTGAGCCGAGACCGATGCAGCGCAGGGTCCTTCTGGCCTTCTTCCTGTCGTTCGTAGTGCTGTACGCCTACCAGGCGCTGTTCGTGCCGACACCCCCGAACCGCGGGGCGCCGGGGGGACTCCCGCCCGCGGGCGACGTCGCGCGCCCGTTCCCGGCGGACGAGCCTGCCGCCACGGGAGGCGCCGCAACGGGGATCGGCTCGATCGCCGACCCGACACCTCCTCCGGTCGCGCCCCCGGCCGAGGCGGCGGTGCCGGAGGGGGAGCCGGTGACCGCCGCGGCCGCCGTCGAGTCGATCGTCGTCGAGAGCGACGCGCTGCGGGCCGTGTTCACGAACCGCGGGGCGGCCCTGGTCAGCTGGGAGCTCCGGGACTATCTCGATGAGATCAGCGGGGAGCCGGTCGATCTCGTGCCGCGGGAGTTGCCCGCCCAGGAGCCGGCGCCGTTCAGCGTAGCGTTCGCCGACCCCGCCCTGACGGCGCGCGCGGCCGCCGGGCTCTACCGCGCCAGCGCCGGCACGCTGCGGATCAGGGATCGCGCCGAGACCCTCGCATTCGAGTTCGAGGACGCTGGCGGCCTGCGGGTGCGCAAGGAGTTCCGCTTCGATCCGGCCGCGAACCCGTTCGTCGTGACCGTCTCGGTCGACGCCGCCCTGTCGGGGCAGCCGCTCGTGCCGATCATCCGCTGGGGACCTGCGCTCGGCGGCGTGGAGTCGAGCAGCAGCGGGCTGGCGTATCGGGTCGGACCGCGGGGAGTGATGTACGGCCGCGTCCAGCAGGACGGCACGCTCTCGGAGGAGGAGGTCGAACGGCCGGATGCGTCCGACGTCACCGGCCGGCCGACCTACGAGGGCCTGCTGCGGTTCGCGGGCGTCGACAACCACTACTTCCTGGCGGCCGCGTTGCCCGGCAACGCCGAGACGGTCGTCAGGTACCGGGCCGTGCCGCTGCCGCCCCTCGAGCTCGACGGCGACGCACGGGAACTGATGGCGTTCGATGTCGTGCTGCCCGGGTCGGCGCCGGACATCGATCTTCCGTTCTTCCTCGGCCCGAAGGACTTCGAGATTCTCGAGGCGGCGCATCCCGCCCTGGTCCGCTCCCTCGACTTCGGGTGGTTCGCCTGGCTGGTCGTGCCGCTCCATCGATCGCTGACGTGGGTCCACGACTACGTCGGCAACTGGGGCTGGGCCATCATCGTCCTCACCATCCTGATCAACCTGGTCATCCTGCCACTGCGCCACAAGAGCGTCGTTTCGATGCGCAAGATGCAGGAGCTGCAGCCGGAGATGAAGGCGATTCAGGAGCGCTACAAGCACCTGAAGGCCTCCGATCCCGAGAAGCAGAAGATGAACCAGGAGATCATGGCGTTGTACCGCGAGCGCGGCGCCAACCCGGCGAGCGGCTGCCTCCCGATGCTGCTCACGATGCCGGTCCTGTTCGCCTTCTACCGCCTGCTGTCGCTCTCCATCGAAATCCGCGGCGAGCCGTTCGTCGGTTGGATCACCGACCTGTCGCAGGCCGATCCGTTCTACGTAACGCCGATCGTCATGGGTGCGACCATGGTGCTGCAGCAGAGGATGACGCCGACCCAGGCGGACCCGATGCAGCAGCGCATCATGATGATGATGCCGGTGATGTTCACTTTCATGTTCATCTTCGCTCCGAGCGGGCTGGTCCTCTACTGGCTGACGAGCAACGTCTTCGGCATCGGGCAGCAGGTTGCGACGAACCGCATCATCGGGCCGCCGAAGGTGCGCACCGTACGGCCGCCGGCGGAGCGCCGGGTGCCGGCGGCCCGCCGCGCCCGCAAGACCGGCCAGAGCAAGGACTCGTAGTGGGAGTGGGCTGTGGCAAGCGATCTCGACGCTCGGATGGCAAGCTTCCTGCGTGACGTCGGAGCCGCCATGGGCCTGGCTCTCGAGGTCGCGGTCGAGCCGATCGAGGACGGGACCCGCATCACCGTGGCCGGGAAGGGCTGCGACATCCTCCTGCAGCGGCGCGCGGCGGGGCTCGACGCGCTGCAGCACGTCGTGAACACCGCCTTCCGGCGCGAGCATCCGTCCCGTCATATCGTGGTCGACTGCCTCGACTACCGGAAGAACAAGGACTCGGAGCTGCGGGAGACGGCCCGGCTGCTGGCCGAGCGCGCGCGGACCACCGGGGAGCCACAGGAGATTGGGCCGCTCAACCCCTACGCGCGGCGGATCGTGCACCTCGCGGTCGCCGAGGACCCCGGCGTCACCTCGGAGAGCGTCGGGGATGCCTTCATGAAAGGCCGTCGTCATCTCCGCGTCCGGCTAGGGGCGCGCCGCGGCCGGCGCAGCTTCCGGCGGTTCCGGTGCTCGCCACCGACGACACCATCGTGGCCCTCGCAACGCCCCCCGGCCCGGGTGGCATCGGGGTCGTCCGGCTCAGCGGCCGCCGAGCCCGGTCCATCGCCGGCGCGATGCTGGGCACCGGCGTGCCCCTCGCGCCGCGCCGCGCCAGCCTGCGGCGGATCGCGGACGCCGCCGAGGGCGGGCGTCATGTCGACCGCGTCGTGGCCACGTACTTCCCACGGCCGGGGTCCTACACCGGCGAGGACGTCGTCGAGCTGAGCGGCCATGGGAGCCCGGTCCTGTTGCGCCGGACATCGCAATCGACGCCGGTGCACGGCTGGCGCAACCGGGCGAATTCACGTTCCGGGCCTTCCTGAACGGGCGCCTCGACCTCGTCCAGGCCGAAGCGGTCGCCGACCTCGTGGACGCCGTGACGCCGCTCCAGGCGCGCGTCGCCTTCGAGCAGCTCGAGGGCGGGGTGTCCGCGGCGGTGGCCGACATCGACCGGACGCTCTTCGAGCTCATCGCGCGCCTCGAGGCGTCGATCGACTTCCCCGACGAGGGCTACCACTTCATCGACGCGGGCGCGGCGAGCGCCGAGCTGCGGGCGCTGGTCGGGCGTATCGAGGCCGTGCTGCGGGGCGCCCGCCACGGGCGCCTCGTGCGGGAAGGGGGCCGGGCGGTCATCCTCGGCACCCCCAACGTGGGCAAGTCGACGCTCTTCAATCGCCTGCTGGGGATGCCGCGCGCCATCGTCACCGGCGTCGCCGGCACTACGCGGGACCTGCTGACCGAGACGCTCGACGTGGACGGCATCCCGGTGACGCTGGTCGACACGGCCGGCATGCGCGACAGCGCCGATGCCGTCGAAGCCGAGGGCGTGCGCCGGGCGCGCGGGGCGATCGACGCGGCGGCGCTGGCCGTCGTGGTGCTCGACCGGTCCGTGCCGCTCGCTCCCGACGATCTCCGGCTCCTCGCCGACACGAGCCGGACGCCGCGGGTGATCGTGGTCAACAAGATCGACCGGCCGGCGTCCTGGGGTGCCGGCGACCTGGCCGCGGCCGGGGTGGAGGATGCGGGGATCCAGGTCTCACTGCTCGATGAGGGCGGGGCGCAGCCCGTCCGCGACGCCGTCGCGCAGGCCTTGCTGCGCGGCGGCGCCCCGGAGGACACGCCCGTGGTGTCCAACCTCCGACACGTCACGCTGCTCGACACGGCCGCCACCGCCCTCGGCCGCGCCGCCGCGGCGGCGATGGAAGGGGCGGCGGAGGAACTCGTGCTGGCCGACCTCCAGGCGGCGGGCGCCGCGCTGGAGGAACTCTCCGGCAAGCGGGCGCCGAACGCCGTCCTGGAGCGCATCTTCGAGCGGTTCTGCATCGGCAAGTGAGGGCAGCAGGCGGTGCCGGAGAAGGGGGCGGAGAGCCGGGCGCGGCATGCGGGGGGCGGGCGCGAAGGGCGCGCGGCACCGCCCGGGGCGGAGCCCGGCCGCGCGGACGACCGCTTCGACGTCATCGTGGTCGGGGCGGGTCACGCGGGCTGCGAGGCCGCCTACGCCGCGGCCCGCCTCGGCTGTTCGGTCGCCCTCTGCACGCTGTCCGAGGCCACGGTCGCCCACATGCCGTGCAATCCGGCGATCGGCGGTACCGCCAAGGGCCACATGGTCCGCGAGATCGATGCGCTCGGAGGATTGATGGGGCGCGCGATCGACGCCACCGGCATTCAGTTCAAGCTGCTGAACCGAAGCCGCGGTCCCGCGGTGCGGTCGCCGCGCGCCCAGGCGGACAAGCGTCGCTACGGGCGCTGGGTGCTCGAGGCACTCCGGCGTGAGCCCCGGATCCGCTGGCGGTTCGCACGGGCGGGGCGGGTCCTCGTAGAGCGAGGGCGCGTGCGGGGCATCGAGCTCGAGCCGGCGGACGGGAGCGGCGCCGGAGACCGTGTCCTTGGCGCGACCGTGATCGTAACCGCCGGAACCTTCCTGAACGGCCTGACTCACGTCGGCCCGGATAGCCGTCCGGCGGGCCGCGCCGGCGAGCCGCCGTCGCGCGCACTCGCCGAATCTCTGAAGCAGCTTGGATTCACGTGGGGCCGGCTGAAGACGGGAACGCCGCCGCGCCTCGATCGCAGCAGCGTCGACTTCTCCCGGTTCGAGGAGGAGTGGGGCGACCGTCCCGCAGTGCCGTTCTCGTTCCTGACCGACCGCATCGATCGGCCGCGGATCGCCTGCCATCTCCTGCACACGACGGGGCGCGTGCACGATCTCGTGCGCGCCCATATCGGCGAGTCTCCCCTCTACAACGGCCGGATCCGCGGCATCGGTCCCCGCTACTGCCCCTCGCTCGAGGACAAGGTGATGCGGTTTCCGGACCGCGAGCGGCATCTCCTCGTTCTCGAGCCGGAGGGGCTCGACGTCGAGGAGATCTACGTCAACGGCTGCTCGATGAGTCTCCCGGCCGCTGTGCAGGAACGGATCGTCCGGGCCTTGCCGGGCCTGAACGGGGCGGTGATGCTGCGGCCGGGCTACGCCGTGGAGTACGACTTCATCCAGCCGACCGAGCTCCGCCGCAGCCTGGAGACGAAGCGGGTGCGGGGCCTGTTTCTGGCCGGTCAGGTCAACGGAACCTCGGGCTACGAGGAGGCCGCGGCGCAGGGCATCCTGGCCGGCATCAACGCGGCGCATCTGGTGCGCGGCGTCCCCCCCTTCGTCCTGACGCGGGAGGAGGCCTACGTCGGCGTGCTGGTCGACGACCTGACGACGACCGGTTGCCTGGAGCCCTACCGCATGTTCACGTCCCGCGCCGAGCATCGGCTTCTCCTGCGCATCGACAACGCCGATCTGCGGCTGACGCCGCGCGGCCGCGAGGTCGGACTCGTCGACGACCGGCGTTGGGCGCGGTTCGAGGCGAGACGGACCCGGTTCGAGGCCAACCGCCAGCGGCTGACGCGCACGACGGTCACCCTGCCCGGCGGGGCGCGAGTGCGTGCATCGCAGGCGCTGCGGCGCCCGGACGCCTCTCTTGCGGCGCTGCACGCGACCGGGCAAGTTGCGCTCGACGTGTGCGCGGGCCAGGAGCACCTCGATGTGGCCAGCGTCGAGACGGTCTTCCAGTATTCGGGGTACCTGCGGCGGCAGGAGGAAGTGGCCCGCCGGGCTCGTCGCGACGAGCGGCGGCGCATCCCGCACGACCTCCGCTACGACGCGATCCCCGGCCTGTCGCGGGAGGTCGTCCAGCGTTGGACCGACGTTCGGCCCGACACGCTCGCGCAGGCGCGGCGCGTGCCGGGGGTCACGCCGGCCGCGGTTGCCGTCCTCGGAGCGTTCGTCGACCGCAGGAGAGGACGGGGCGGTTGGGGTGGCTAGAAGTCTGCGCCGCAGGACGGCGCGGAGTCCTGGAGGGTTGGTTGGGCACCAGGCGGAGCCGTCAGGCGACGAATGGTGGGCTACGACTGCGTCGACGCGTCTGCGGGACCGGCTCCGGCAGCAGGCGGGCAACGCGGGCGTGGCGATGGACGAGCGCCTCGCGGAACGCCTCGGCGCCTACGTCGATCTGCTTCGACGGTGGAACTCGAAGCTCAACCTGACGCGACTCGACCGGGACGACGCGGGCCTGTCGCGATTGGCCATCGAGCCGCTCGCCGCCGTGCCCTACCTCCCGCCGCAGGGCTGGCTCGTCGACATCGGCTCGGGCGGCGGCTCGCCCGCGATTCCGCTGAAGCTGGCCGCGCCAGGCCTGGGGCTCCGCATGATCGAGGCCAGGACGCGCAAGGCAGCTTTCCTCCGGGAGGCGGTCCGTCACCTCGGCCTCGACCGCACGGAGGTTCTCGACGAGCGGTACGAGGCGTCTCTGAGCCGGAGCGACCTGCGAAACTCGCATGGCGCGCTCGCTGTGCGCGGGGTCCGCGTCGACGCCGACGCCTTGCGCGAGCTGCAGGCGTTCGTAGCGCCGGGTGGGGCGCTGCTGCTCTTCCGCGGTCCGGAACCGACCGACACCTGGTCCGACGCATCGCCCACGCTGTCCTTGGAAGCGACGGTCCCGCTGGGCGGGGCTCCCGGTAGCCGCCTCGTTGTCCTGCGTCGGCGCTAGGGTCCCGCCCCCGGCGAGGAGAGTGTTCCACGTGGAACACTCGATCTGGCCTCCCCCTCGAACCGCGCAGGACGCACGTCCGTCGCAGCGCCCGGGGCGGAGCCGACGACCGCAGGCGCCAGGCACACCCGGCGCGAGCCGCTCGGTCGCGACTGACGGAGCGTTGCCGCGCCACAAGGCGGCACCTTGGAGAGCGCGCCCGACCTGCGCGCTGGCTACGGTCGCGAGGGCCGCGGGAGGACCGCCGCATCATGCCGCGCCGACGTCCTGCGAAGTAGTCCAAAGTGGGCTAGTGTTCCACGTGGAACACCGCATCGCCGCGCGCCGGACCGGAGGGTGAATGCCGTACCGAGGGGCCCGCCGGACCGAGGGCGGTGTGGCCGTCGAACCGGTCGCAGTGCTGCGTCGGTGAATGCCGGACCGAGGGGCCCGCCGGACCGAGGGGCCCGCCGGACCGGAGGGTGCATGCCGGCCCAAGTGGGCCCGCCGGACCGGAGGGGTGCATGCCGGCCTGAGGGTGCCCGCCGGCCTGAGTGGGCCGCCGGACCGAGGGTGCATGCCGGCGCCAGCCGGACCGCCGCGCCCCCGGGGCCGAGGCGCTTGCCGGACGGAGGGCGCGTTCCGGACCGGGACGCCCCATCGGTCCGGGGCGCCAGCCGGTCGGGGCGCCAGTCGGAACGTCGCGCCGGCCCCGGCCTCCGGCGGTCTCTCACTCTGCGCCTTCGTGGGCCGCTGCCGGCGGGCGACCGGGACGCCTGCCCGGCCACCGCCGGTCTCGAGATGGGCGCCTCCCAGGAGTCGCTGCCGGCGGACGGGCGTGGCGCCGGCGCGGCGTCGCTCGCGACGGGGCGGGCTCACGCTCGAGGCCCCCTCCGAATCGCGTTGCCGGCTGGCAACCATCCCGCTGGGCGGCGCCGTGGGCGACCCGCTCAACCGGCGGCGTCCGGCCGGCGGAGGATCGCCCCGGAGCGGAACGGCGCTCCACGTGGAACGCTCATCGTTGCGCGCCGCCCCTCGCGCGGTCGCGGCGCCCGCCTCCCTGCACCTCCTGGAGCAAATCCGTACGGCACCGGCCGCGGACGGGCCGCACGCGCGGTCGTCGCGCGGCCCGCGGTGGAGCGCCCGGGGGGCTGGTTTGACGCTGCCCCGACGATGGGTGTACTCTCTACGTGGCGCGCGTGGTCGACGGCACAAGACCTAATGGAATTATGTTGAGAGACCTAATTTCGGGCTTCAGACCGAAGGCGCGGGTGAAGAAGATCTTCGCCGTCACGAACCAGAAGGGTGGCGTCGGGAAGACCACGACGGCGATCAACCTGGCCGCGTCGGTCGCCCTGGCCGATCGCAAGGTGCTGCTCGTCGACATGGACCCGCAGGGCAATCTGACGAGCGGAGTGGGCCTGAAGGGGTCCGTCCCCGACGGCCGCACCGTGTACGACGCGCTCACCGCGGCCGGCGAGCCGGACGTCGGCCGGTTCATCGTGCCGACGGCGGTGACGGGCCTGTCCCTCATGCCCGCGGACCGCAATCTCGCGGGCGCGGAGGTGGAGCTCGTCGGCCTCGCCGACCGCGAGACGCGCCTGCGGCCGCTGCTCCGGCAGGCGCACGCCCGCTTCGACTACATCTTCATCGACACGCCGCCCTCGCTCGGGTTGCTGACCCTCAACGCCCTGGTCGCCGCCGAGGCCGTGCTGATTCCGCTGACGTGCGAGTACTTCGCCCTCGAGGGGCTCGCGGATCTCACCTCGACGCTCCGGCGCGTGCAGGCGCAGCTCAATCCGGACCTGGTGATCGCCGGCGTGCTGCTGACGATGGCCGACCTGAGGACCAATCTCGGCCAGCAGGTGGCCGGCGAGGTGCGCGAGTTCTTCCGGGAGAAGGTCTTCGAGACCGTCATCCCCCGCAACGTGCGCCTGGGGGAGGCCCCGAGCTACGGGCTGCCGGCCATCCTCTACGACGTCAAGTCGAAGGGAGCGTCCGCCTACCTGGCCCTTGCGCACGAGTTCCTGAGCCGGGCCTCGCGCCCACCGGAGCGCGGAGTTGCGGTGGATGGCTGACAAGCGCAAGGCGCTCGGGCGCGGCCTGCGGGCGCTGATTCCCGAGCCGGTGGCGCCCCTGCGGCGGGAGCCGGCCCAGGAGGTGGACCTCGATCTCCTGCGTCCCAACCGCGAGCAGCCGCGTGGCGCCATCGAGGACGCGCGGCTCGCGGAGCTCGCGGAGTCCGTCCGGGCGCACGGGATCATCCAGCCCCTGGTGGTCACCCGCCAGGAGGACGGCACCTTCGAGATCGTGGCGGGGGAGCGCCGCTGGCGGGCCGCGCAGCGGGCGGGACTCCTGCGGGTGCCGGTCGTCGAGCGCGCGGTCGCGAGCAGCAAGCGCCTCGAGCTGGCCCTGATCGAGAACATCCAGCGAGAGGACCTGAACGCCATCGAGACCGCCGCGGCCTACGCACGCCTGGCCGACGAGTTCGGCTTCACGCAGGAGGCGATCGCCCGCTCGGTCGGCAAGGACCGGGCGACGGTCGCCAACTACCAGCGCCTGCTGCGGCTCCCGGCCGAGGTCCGCGCGGAGTTGGCCGCGGGCGCGCTCTCGATGGGGCACGCGCGCGCCCTGGCCGGCCTCGCCGACGAGCGCGCCCAGCTCGAGATCGCCCGCGAGGTGCTCGCGCGGGACCTGTCGGTCCGGGAGACCGAGGCGCTCGTCAAGCGGCGCACGGAGCCCCGGCGCCCGGCCGCGGCGCCGCCGCCCGCCGACGTGCACACGCGCGCGGCCGAGGATCGCCTCAAGGTGGCCCTCGGGACCCGGGTCCGTATCGTCCGCCGGGGAAAGCGCGGCCGCATCGAGATCGCGTTCGTCTCCGAGGACGAGCTCCAGCGCCTGTACGAGCGACTCACCAGCGACTGACGGGACCGGGCCCCACTCGCCTGCGAGGAGCCTCGCGTGGGTTTCCTTACCCGCCCCGGCGCCGCCCGAGAGGTTCCGCGTCGCGCCCGACCGCGCGGCGGGCGGCTTGCCGGCGCTTCCGGCGGGATGGTATAAATGGCTGTTTTGCCCGCCGGTGCGGGGGCCGGGCTTCCGAACCGGACGGGCCTGCGGGCGGGCCGAAACCGACCGGGCCTGCGAGCGGGCCGAACCGGACGCGCCCTGCGAGCGGGCCGAGCCGGATGCGCCCTGCAAGCGGGCGGTCTCGAACGCGGGCGGCCGCCTGGACGCCGGCCGCCGATTCCCACGATGACGCAGCGAGCGGCAGCGACAAGGTACGCGCGGGCGCTTCTCGAAGTGAGCCTGCAGGACGGAGACCCGGACCGCGTGGACCGGGAGCTCGGGGAGTTCGCGAAGCTCCTCGACGAGCACCCCACGCTGGGCCGGGCGTTACTCAGTCCGGCGATCTCGCCGTCCCGCAAGCGGGCCGTCGTCGCCGGCATCGTGGAGCAGGACGGCGCGCTCTCGCCGATCGTCGTGCGCCTGCTGCGGATGCTCGCGGAGCGCGACCGCCTCGCCCTGGTGCCGGACCTGCTCGAGGTCTACCGCGAGCGCCTGAACGACCATCGGGGGATCGTGCGGGCGCGGATCACGACCGCCACCCCGCTCGACGACGGGCGCGCGGCGGCGCTCGAGAAGGCGCTCGGGCAGGCGACCGGCCGCCATGTGCGCATCGAGCGCAGCGTCGACCCGGCGCTGGTCGGCGGGCTGGTGGCGCAGGTCGGCGGCATCGTGTACGACGGAAGCGTGGTGCGACACCTCGATCGGCTCCGGCAGGAGTTCGGCAGCCAGGTCTGAGCGGCGCACGGTATCGAAGGATGAACATCAAAGCAGACGAGATCTCCAAGCTCATCAAGGACCAGCTCGGGAACTACTCGCTCGACGTCGACGTGGCCGAGGTCGGGACGGTGGTGTCGGTCGGGGACGGCATCGCGCGCCTGCACGGCATCGAGGGAGCGATGGCGACCGAGATGCTCGAGTTCCCCCACGGCGTCTTCGGCATCGCGCTGAACCTCGAGGAGGAGAGCGTCGGGGCGGTGCTTCTCGGCGAGGCGACGGAGATCAAGGAGGGCGACACCGTCAAGCGGACGGGACGCATCATCTCCGTGCCCGCGGGCGACGAGATGGTCGGGCGCGTCGTCAACGCCCTGGGGCAGCCGATCGACGGGAAGGGGCCGATCAGCACCAGCCACCAGTCGCCCATCGAGCGCATCGCGCCCGGCGTCGTCGACCGGCAGCCGGTGAAGGAGCCGCTGCAGACCGGGCTCAAGGCGATCGACGCGATGATCCCGATCGGGCGCGGCCAGCGCGAGCTGATCATCGGCGACCGGCAGACCGGCAAGACGGCGGTCGCCGTCGACACGATCATCAACCAGAAGGGCCTCGACGTCGTCTGCATCTACAACGCCATCGGGCAGAAGCAGTCGACCATCGCGCAGGTCGTCAAGACGCTCGAGGACGAGGGGGCGATGGACTACACCATCGTGGTCGCGGCCTCCGCCTCCGACCCGGCGCCGCTCCTCTACATCAGCCCGTACTCGGCGTGCACGATCGGCGAGTTCTTCCGCGACAGCGGACGCCACGCCCTGTGCATCTACGACGACCTGTCGAAGCACGCCCAGGCCTACCGCGAGATTTCCCTGCTCCTGCGCCGGCCGCCGGGCCGCGAGGCGTACCCCGGCGACGTCTTCTACCTGCATTCGCGCCTCCTCGAGCGCGCGGCGAAGATGAAGGACGAGCTGGGCGGGGGCTCCCTGACGGCGCTGCCGGTCATCGAGACCCAGGCCGGGGACCTTTCCGCCTACATCCCGACGAACGTCATCTCGATCACCGACGGCCAGATCTTCCTGGAGTCCGACCTGTTCAACCAGGGCATCCGGCCGGCCATCAACGCGGGGAACTCCGTCTCCCGCGTCGGCGGCTCGGCGCAGGTGCGCGCGATGCGGCAGGTGGTGGGCACGCTGCGCCTCGACCTGGCGCAGTACCGTGAGCTGCAGGCCTTCGCGCAGTTCGGGAGCGACCTCGACAAGGCGACTCAGGACCAGTTGAACCGGGGCCGGCGGCTCACCGAGGTGTTGAAGCAGCCGCAGTACCGGCCCCTGCCGGTCGAGAGGCAGATCCTCATCCTGTTCGCCGGCTCGAAGGGCCATCTCGACGGGGTCGCGGAGTCCGACGTGGCTGACTACGAGCGGGAGCTCTACCAGTACATGGACGCGCGGCACGGCGACCTCGTCGCCAGGCTGGTGTCCGAGAAGAAGATCGACGACGAGCTCATGGCGGGCCTCACGTCCGCGGTCACGGAGTTCACCGAGCAATTCACCGCCACCCGCAAGGAAGCAGCCGCCTGAGCGAAGCAGCCGCCTGGACCGAAGATGCCCTCACTCATCGACCTGCGCCGGCGCATTCGTGCCGTCAAGTCGACGCAGCAGATCACGAAGGCGATGAAGACCGTCGCCGCGTCGCGGCTGCGCCGCGCCCAGGACCGCATCGTGGGCGCCCGGCCGTTCGCGAAGCTGATGGGGCGCGTGCTGAACGACCTCGCCGAACGGGTCGACACCACGATGCACCCGCTCCTGGCGCCGCCGGTCGCCCCGGATGCTCCCGCGTTGCTGTTCGTCGTCACCGCCGACAAGGGGTTGTGCGGCAGCTTCAACGCCAACATCCTGCGGCGGGCGGCCGGCTTCGTGGGCGAGGCGGACCGGCCGGTCGTGATGGGCCTGGTGGGACGCAAGGGCCGCGACTTCTTCGTGCGGCGCGGCTTCGACGTGCGCTTCGAGCTGGTCAACATCTTCAACGATCTGCGCTACAGCCACGCCCAGGCCGTCGCGCAGGCCGCGATCGAGGAGTACACGGGCGGCGCGGTCTCGCGGGTGGACGTGATCTACAACGAGTTCAAGAGCGTCATCCAGCAGCCGGTCGTGGTCGAGCAGCTGCTGCCCATACCGCGCATCGAGTACGCGGACGGAGACCCGGAGGCCGGCGTGACCGGCGAGTTCCTCTTCGAGCCGGCGCCGGCGGAGATCTTCCGGGCCCTGCTGCCGCGGAACGTCGAGACCCAGGTCTTCCGCGCGCTGCTCGAGTCGGCGGCGGCGGAGCATGCGGCGCGGATGACGGCCATGGACGCGGCGACGCGGAACGCCGACGAGATGATCGACGGGTTGACGCTCTACATGAACAAGGTGCGCCAGGCCACCATCACGCGCGAGCTGATCGAGGTGGTGTCTGGCGCGGAGGCGCTCTAGTGTGCACCGTCAGAAATACGTGAGCAGTAACGCTTCAGGGATTCCGATCTGCTCGGCGGTCTTCGTCCAGACGAAGGGCTTGGGGTCTTCGTTGTAGACCGCCAGGTACTCCTTGATCGCCGCCTCGAGTGCTTGGGTGCTGCGATGGGTTCCACGCCGGATCTGCTGCCGGGTGATCTCGGCGAACCAACGCTCTACCTGGTTGAGCCACGATGCGCTCGTGGGCGTGAAGTGCAGGTGATACCGAGGACGCCGTGCCAGCCAGTCGTGGATCATCGCCGTCTTGTGCGTGCCGTAGTTGTCCAGCACCAGGTGGATGTCGAGGTCGGGCGGCACCGCCTTGTCGATCACGGCGAGGAAGCGCTTGAACTCCACCGAGCGGTGCTTCCGAAAGCACCTGCCGATCACCTCGCCGGTGGCGGTGTTCAGGGCCGCGAACAACGAGGTCGTGCCGTGCCGTCGATAGTCGTGTGTCCGCTGCTCCGGTGCTCCCGGACGCATCGGCAACACCGGCTGGGTACGGTTCAACGCCTGGATCTGCGACTTCTCATCCACACACAGCACCACCGCTCGCTCCGGCGGATGCAGGTACAGCCCCACGATATCGCGCACTTTCTCGATGAACAACGGGTCTCGCGACAGCTTGAAGGTCTCGCTGCGATGGGGCTTGAGCGCGAACGCGCGCCACACGCGGCCGACGGTCGAAGCGCTCAGCCCGCAGGCTCGGGCCATCGACTCCCGGCTCCAATGCGTCGCCCCCCGTGGGGTCGTCTCCAGCGTCCGGACCACGACCCGTTCGACGTCCTCGTCCGACACCCGGCGCGGCGCGCCCGGCCGTGGTTCGTCCAGCAAGCCGTCGCAGCCGTTGCGCAGGAACCGCCGCCGCCACTTGCCGACCGTGGCCCGCGTCGTGCCCAGAGCCTGCGCCACGACCTGGTCGCTCCGTCCCGCGGCGCTCTGCAGCACGATGCGTGCCCTCAGGGCCAGAGCCTGCGCGGTATTGCGCCGGCGCAGCCAACCCTCCAGTTCCTCGCGCTGTGCGTCCGAGACCTCCGGGACCTCTCGTGTGTAATGGTTCGGCACGGCCCTCCTCGCTTCCGGGCCGACCGTATCACGAGCCGATTCTACTGGTCAAGAACTTCAGGCGTTGGACACTAGCGATGGCACAGGCAGGCGGAGACGCGACGGGGAAGGTGGTCCAGGTCATCGGGCCGGTGGTCGACGTCGAGTTCGCGGGCGGCCACTTGCCGCCGATCTACAACGCGCTCCGCATCCAGGGCGGGGAGGGTGCGGATGCGCTCGACGTGATCGCGGAGGTCGAGCAGCACCTGGGAGAGAACCGCGTCCGCGCGGTCGCCATGAAGCCGACCGACGGGATGCAGCGCGGGATGGCGGCCATCGACACGGGCGGGCCGATCGCCATGCCCGTGGGGCCGAGCACCCTCGGCCGCGTGCTGAACGTCCTCGGCGAGCCGGTGGACTTCCCCGACCGGCCGGTGGAGTCGGATCAGCACTGGCCGATCCACCGGCCCGCCCCGACCCTCGAGGACCAGTCGACCGAGCTCCAGATGTTCGAGACCGGGATCAAGGTCATCGACCTGCTGGAGCCCTACCTGCGCGGCGGCAAGATCGGGCTCTTCGGCGGCGCGGGGGTCGGCAAGACGGTCATCATCCAGGAGCTGATCCACAACATCGCGCTCAAGCACGGCGGCGTCTCGGTGTTCGGCGGCGTCGGCGAGCGCACCCGCGAGGGCAACGACCTCTGGCTGGAGATGCAGGAGAGCGGGGTCGTCGACATCGAGAGCTCCGAGAAGTCGCGCGCGGCCCTGATCTACGGCCAGATGACGGAGCCCCCCGGCGCCCGGCTGCGGGTGGCGCTCAGCGCGCTGACCGTCGCCGAGTACTTCCGCGACGCCGAGGCCAAGGACGTCCTGCTGTTCATCGACAACATCTTCCGCTTCACGCAGGCGGGCTCCGAGGTGTCGGCGCTGCTCGGACGCATGCCCTCGGCCGTCGGCTACCAGCCGACGCTGCTCACCGAGATGGGCGAGCTGCAGGAGCGGATCACGTCGACCAAGAAGGGGTCGATCACGTCCGTGCAGGCCATCTACGTCCCCGCGGACGACTACACCGACCCGGCGCCGGCGACGACGTTCGCCCACCTCGACGCCACGACCAACCTCTCGCGCGCCATCGTCGAGATCGGCATCTACCCGGCCGTCGATCCGCTCGCCTCGTCGTCGCGCATTCTCGATCCGCGCGTCATCGGCGAGGAGCACTACACGGTCGCGCGCGACGTGAAGCAGGTGCTGCAGCGCTACAAGGACCTGCAGGACATCATCGCCATTCTCGGAATCGACGAGCTCTCGGACGACGACAAGCTGACCGTCTCGCGGGCGCGCAAGATCCAGAGGTTCCTCTCGCAGCCGTTCTTCGTGGCCGAGCAGTTCACCGGCAAGGAAGGCAAGTACGTGCCGATCGCCGACACGGTGCGAGGCTTCAAGGAGATCGTGGAGGGCAAGCACGATCACCTGCCGGAGCAGGCGTTCTTCATGGTCGGGGGCATCGAGGAAGCGGTCGCCAACGCGGAGGCGGCCCAGGCCACGGCGTAGGCCGGAGGCAACCGAGCACCATGGCGCTGCCCTCGCATCTCACGCTCGAGATCGTCACCCCCGATCGGTCCCTGGCCGTCGAGACCGTCGACGAGGTCGAGCTCCCCGGGGCCGAGGGCTACCTCGGCGTGCTCCCGGGCCACACGCCGCTCCTCGTGGCCCTCCA
Source organism: Vicinamibacterales bacterium (assembly GCA_965215155.1). Classification (GTDB taxonomy): domain Bacteria; phylum Acidobacteriota; class Vicinamibacteria; order Vicinamibacterales; family UBA8438; genus JAGWAJ01. The sequence goes on from CBDCCY010000004.1 coordinate 334,351, forward strand.
GGTCGGAGCGCTCCGGTACCGCAAGGGGGACGAGGAGACCTTCCTGTCGGTCGCGTTCGGCTTCGCCGAGATCGGGCCGGATCGGGTCCGCATCCTCGCCGACACCGCCGAGCGCGCCGAGGAGATCGACATCCGGCGCGCGGAAGCGGCGGTCGAGCGAGCGCGCGAGCACCTGGCGCGGGCGGTCGACGTCGACTTCGAGCGGGCTCGCATCGCGCTGTTGAAGTCGATGGCACGACTGCAGGTGGCCACCCGGGCGCGCGTGCGGGGATCCGCCGGCCTGTGATGCGGCGCCGAGACGCGTTCGGCCTGCGCAACGCTCGCGGGCCCACCGCGCCCGGTCCCGCGTGACCGGGTGGTAAGGTGGCGTCATGCGCCTCGCCTGCGCTGCGCGCACCGACCCCGGCCGCCGGCGCGCGGCCAACGAGGACTGCTACTGCGCGCGACCCGACCTCGGACTGTTCGTCGTCGCGGACGGGATGGGCGGGCACGTAGCGGGCGAAGTGGCCGCGCGGATCGCGGTCGACGAGGTCGAGCGGTTCATCGAGGCGACGGTCGGGGGCAGGCCGACGGGGGACGGGCCGGATGCCGCGTGGCCGGCGCCGTTCGACCCGGCGGTGAGCACGGACGGCAACCGTCTGACGGCCAGTCTGGCCGTGGCGAACCGGAGCATCGCGGACCGCGTGGGGCGCGCGGAGGAGCTCCGGGGGATGGCAACGACGGCGGTGGCGTTCATCGTCGGCGACGGAAGCGCGGCCCTCGCGCACGTCGGCGACAGCCGCGCCTACCTGCGCGGCGCCGGCGGGCTCCGGCGCCTGACGCGGGACCATTCCTGGGTGGAGGAGCAGATGCAGACCGGCCTGCTCTCGCCCGCCGCCGCCCGCGAGCACCCCTGGCGCAACGTCGTGACCCGCGCGCTGTCGGGCCTCGACCCGGTGCAGCCCGACGTCTGCGAGGTGCCGCTGGCGGCCGGAGACCGGCTGCTGCTCTGCTCGGACGGGCTCTCCTCGGTCCTTTCCGACCAGGAGATGGACGCCGTGCTGGCCCGCGGGACGACGCCCGATTGGGCGTGCGACGCTCTCGTCCGATGCGCCAACGACGGCGGCGGCCCGGACAACATCACCGTGATCGTGATCGACGTCGATGTGGGCTAACCTGGCTCGGCTGTTGCGTCACCGCGGTCTGGTGCAGGCGCTCGTGGTGCGGGATCTCAAGGCCCGCTACCGCGGCTCGGTGCTCGGCTTCTTCTGGTCCTTCGCGAACCCGTTGCTCCTGCTGCTGGTCTACACGTTCGTCTTCTCGGTGGTCCTCGAAGGGTTCCGGCCCGTGGAGATCGAGCCGTACGCCCTGTTCCTGTTCTGCGGCCTGCTGCCCTGGACGTGGTTCTCGTCCGGCCTGACAGAGGCCGGGAACTCCCTGGTCGCCAACGGCAACCTGATCAAGAAGGTGCTGTTCCCGGCCGAGGTGCTGCCCGTCGTCGCCGTGATCGCCAACATGGTCCACTTCCTGCTGGCGCTCCCCATTCTGGCCGCGGCGCTCATCCTGCTGGCGCCGGCGGCGCCCCGCCCGTCGGAGCTCTTCTGGTTCCCCGTCGTCGTAGCCGTGCAGCTCCTGCTCACGCTGGGGCTCGGCCTTTTCCTCGCCGCGCTGACGGTGCACTTCCGCGACATCAAGGACCTGCTGTCGAACGTGCTCACGCTCTGGTTCTTCGCGACGCCGATCATCTACCCGATGTCGGCGGTCGCGGGGCGCGGTCCCGAGGTGGCCGGTCTGGCCCCCCTCGGGAAGGTCCTGATGGACCTCAACCCGTTCGCGCACCTGGCGATCTCCTACCAGGAGATCCTGTTCTACGACGGCCCGTTCGGCCACTGGAAATGGCTGCTCGCGCTGGCCGCGGGCGGGGCGGTCCTGTTCGCGGCCGGATACGCCTTCTTCGACCGCCTGCGGGACTCGTTCGCGGAGGAAGTGTGACCGACGCGGCCATCTCGCTGCGCGACGTCTCCAAGCTGTACCGGCGCTACGCCTACGAGCGCCGCTTCTCCACCCTCAAGAGCGCCCTGCTGAAGGGGAGCCTAGCCAGCGACCTGCGCCCGCACGAGGTGGTCCGCGCCGTCGACGCCGTGTCGCTGGCGGTCGGGACGGGAGCCTGCGTCGGCCTGATCGGCAGGAACGGCTCGGGGAAGAGCACGCTGCTGAAGCTCGTCACCGGAATCACGCGGCCGACCTCCGGCGCGGTAGAGGTGCGCGGGCGGGTCGCCGCGCTGATCGAGCTCGGCGCCGGCTTCCACCCCGAGATCTCGGGCCGCGAGAACATCTTCGTCAACGGTGTCATGCTGGGGCGGACGAGGCGCGAGATCGCGAGGCAGTTCGACGAGATCGTGGAGTTCGCGGAGCTCGAGGACTTCATCGACGCGCCGGTCAAGACGTACTCGACCGGCATGTACATGCGGCTCGGCTTCTCGGTCGCCGTCCACGTGGATCCGGACGTGCTCGTCGTGGACGAGGTGCTCGCGGTCGGAGACGAGGCGTTCGGCCTGAAGTGCCTCGACAAGTTCAGCGAGTTCAAGCGGCGCGGACGGACCATCCTGCTCGCTACGCACGGGCTGGGCATGGTGGAGCGTTTCTGTGACGAGGCGATCTGGATCGACGCCGGTCGCCTGCGCGCCCAGGGCGACCCCCGGCGCGTCGTCCATGCCTACACGACGGACGTCGCCCGGCGCGAGGAGGAGGCCATCGCCTCGAAGGACCGCAGGGTCCAGGCGGCCATCGCGGAACGAGCCGGCCGCCCCGCGGCCGGCGACGGCGCCTCTCCCGGGGACGGCGCGTCCCCCGGCGGCGATGGCGGCGCCCCGGAGACTGGCGCCCTTCTCGGTGACGGCGCCTCTCCCGGCGATGAACCCCGCCCCGGCGATGGAGGGCCTCTCGGCGCTGGAGGCGCCGCGGAAGGCGACGGGAGCGCCCCGGAAACCGGCGCGGCGGAGGAGCCGGGGCAGGCGGACGGAGCGGTCGCCGACATGTTCCAGGCCACCGAGGGACGCTGGGGCTCCGGCCCGGTGCGCATCGAGCGGGTGACGATCGAGCGCGGAGGCGAGACCGCCCACGTCTTCCGCACCGGCGACCGGCTGGCGGTGCGGCTCGGCTTCCACACCGCGGAGCCCGTGCAGGATTTCGTCTTCGGGATCGGTATCTTCAACGCCGACGGGACCTGCTGCTACGGGACGAACACGGATGTCGAGGGCTTCGAGCCGGTCGAGTTGTCCGGATCCGGCGAGGTGGTCTTCGCCATCGACAGCCTCGACCTCGTCGAGGGCACCTACAAGCTCGACGTCGCCGCACACACGCGGCGCGGCGTGCAGTACGACTATCACCGGCTCCTGTACACGTTCCGGGTCAAGTCCGACACGAAGGACGCCGGCATCTACCGGCCGCGTCACGAGTGGACCTTCAGCCCGAACGCCCGCTTCGGGCCGCCGCCGGAGACCGCCGGCGGCCGTTCCTGATACGTGCCGTCGATCACCGGATCGTTGACGCTGGGCACCCTGCTGCACGAGGCGGCGCGCCGCGCCGGGCTCTCCGGCGGTCCGCCCGGGCCCGGCGAATCGCTGGCGGGCGTGACCCCTCCCGCGCAGGCGCTGGCCGCGGCCGTGCTCGCCGGCGCGGGCCCGGTCGTGCTCGTCGTGCCGCGGGACTCCGACGTCGACCCCATGACGGCCGATGCGCGGTTCTGCCTGCGGGCCCTGGAGGGCCTCGGCGAGGTCGACCTCGACCGCGGCGTGCTGCCGTTCCCCTCCCAGGAGGTCGACCCGTACCGCGGCATCGCCCCGCACATGGGCATCCTGTCCGCGCGCGCCCGCGCCCTCGCCGCCCTCGCCGGCGGCCGGGCGCGGGTGGTGGTGGCGTCGGCGCCGGCGATCCTCCCGCGCCTGAGCCCGCCCGAGCGACTGCTCCTGGCGGTGGTCGATCTGGAGGTGGGCGGCGCACTGACGCCGGGCGATCTCGCCGACCGGCTCGCGGACGCCGGATTCAGCCACGCCGATCCGGTCGAGACGCACGGGGAGTTCTGCGGCCGCGGAGGCGTCGTGGACCTCTTCCCGGCCGGCGACGCCTACCCCGTGCGGGTGGAGTTCGCGGGCGACAGCATCGAGTCGCTGCGCCGCTTCGATCCGGCCACGCAGCGCTCCGTCGCCACGCTCGACAGAGTGTCCGCGGTCCCCCTGCGCGATCGCTTCGAGCTGCCCGGCGACGACACCGGGTCCGTGGATCGGAGCGCCGTCTTCCACGAGTACGTCCAGCGCGCCGGGGCACGCTTCGTCGTCTCGGAGCCGGCCGACACCGACGAGCGCCTCCGGCGGTCCGAGGAACGGCTGCAGGCGAGCCGCGCCGACGCCCTCGAGCGCGGAGACGCGGCCCCCCCCGTCGGGGAGTTCGAGGTGGCCCGGTCCATCGCCGCCGGCTGGCTCGAGGAGGCGGCGACGCTCAGCGCGCTGGCCATCGACGAGCCGGGGGGCGACGTCGCGCGGCCGGAGGGCGAGGGCGCGCGGGCAGGGGGCGACGTCGCGCGCCCGGACGGCGACGTCGCGCGGGCAGGGGGCCCGCGGCCGGGGGGCGCGCGCCACGTCGCATGCCAGCCGGCGGCCGGGTTCCGCGGGCGCCTCGGCGACTGGATTGCCGCGGTCCGCCGGGGACGCGAGGGAGGCGACGTCCAGGTGTTCGTGGCGGAGACCGCGGGCCGGGCGGAACGCATCGTGGAGCTGCTGGCGGAGCACGACCTCGTCGGCGTGCCGGTGGAGGGTGCGGAGACGACGGCCTCCGCCACCGTGCTCGTCGCGACCGGCATCCTGTCGCGCGGCTTCCGGCTCCCGGAGGCGGGGCTGCAGCTCTACGCGGAGACCGACCTCTTCGAGGCTGAGCACTCCGTCCGTCACCGGCGCCGGTCGGTCGCCAAGACGTTCCTGTCCGACTTCCGGGATCTGAAGGTCGGCGACCACGTCGTGCACCTCGACCACGGCATCGGCGCGTTCGTCGGCCTGCGGCACCTGGGGGTGGACGGCGGCGGGGCGGCGCAGGAGTTCGTCGAGCTGCGCTACGCCAAGGGGGACAAGCTGTTCGTCCCCGTCGAGCAGCTCGACCTGCTGCAGAAGTACACGGGAGCCGCCAACCCGTCGCTGGACCGGCTCGGCGGCACGACCTGGGAGAAGGCCAAGACGCGCGTCCGGAAGTCGATGCGCGACATGGCGGACGAGCTCCTCAAGCTCTACGCCGCGCGCAAGGCTCTGCCGGGGCACGCGTTCAGCACGGACACCCACTGGCAGGAGGAGTTCGAGGCGGCGTTCGAGCATGAGCTGACGCCGGATCAGCGGTCGGCCCTGGCCGACATCAAGCGCGACATGGAGTCGCCGGTCACGATGGACCGCCTGCTCTGCGGCGACGTCGGCTACGGCAAGACCGAGGTCGCGCTGCGGGCGGCGTTCAAGGCCCTGATGGACGGCAAGCAGGTGGCCCTGCTCACGGCCACCACGGTGCTCGCGTTCCAGCACCTGGAGACCATCCGGGCGCGGTTCGCGGGGTTCCCGGTGCACACGGCGATGCTGAGCCGCTTCGTGAGCCGGGCGGACCAGAAGAAGACGCTGGCCGATCTCAAGTCGGGGCGGGCCGACCTCGTCGTCGGCACGCACCGCCTCCTCTCGAAGGACGTCGTGTTCCGTGACTTCGGCCTCCTGATCGTGGACGAGGAGCAGCGCTTCGGCGTCGCCCACAAGGAGCGGATCAAGCAGCTTCGGCGCAGCGTCGACGTGCTCACGCTCACCGCCACGCCGATTCCGCGGACCCTCAACATGTCGCTCGCCGGCATTCGCGACATGTCGGTCATAGAGACCCCGCCGCGGGACCGTCTGTCCATCCAGACCGCCGTCGTGCGCTTCGATGCGCAGATGATCGCTCGCGTCATCCGTACGGAACTCGAGCGGGGCGGGCAGGTCTACCTGGTGCACAACCGCGTCGAGTCGATCCACTCCATCGCGAGCCTGATCGGCCGGCTGGTGCCCGAAGCCCGGCTGGCGGTGGCGCACGGGCAGACGAGCGAGTCGGTGCTCGAGAAGGTGATGATCGACTTCGTGGCGCACCGCTACGACGTCCTCGTGGCCACGACGATCATCGAGAACGGCCTCGACATCCCGAACGTGAACACCATCGTCGTGAATCACGCCGAGCGCTACGGCCTCGCCCAGCTCTACCAGCTCCGGGGACGGGTCGGACGCGCCGACCGGCGGGCCTACGCGTACCTGGTGGTGCCCGCCGACGACGTGCTGACGCCGGTGGCCAAGCGGCGGCTCGCCGCGCTGCGCGAGTTCAGCGAGCTCGGCAGCGGCTTTCGCATCGCCGCCCTCGACCTGGAGATCCGCGGAGCCGGCAATCTGCTCGGCGCCGAGCAGAGCGGCCACATCGAGGCGATCGGCTTCGACATGTACGTCAAGCTGCTCGAGCAGACCGTCCGGGAGCTGAGCGGCCAGGAGACCGAGGAGGACGAGCGCCGGGCCCGCATCAGCCTCGGGGTCGACCTCCGCATCGACGACTCGTACGTCGGCGAGACGAACCAGCGGCTCGCGCTGTACCGGCGGCTGGCCGCGGCCGGCGACGAAACGGAGCTCGCGGCCGTCCTCGACGAGGCGGTCGACCGCTACGGGCCGCTCCACGCGTCCCTGCTGCACCTGGCCGAGTACGGCCGGATCCGCATCCTCGCCGGGCGGCTCGGCGTGGAGTCGATCGAGCGGGACGGCGCGCGGCTGGTCGTGAAGTTCCGGACCGACGCCGGGATCGACCCGGCGCGCCTGGTGGCCCTGGTGAACGCGCGCCCGGCGGCCACCCTCCTCCCCCCGGCGGTGCTCGAGCTGGACCTGGCCGCCGGCGAGGAGCGGGAAGCGGCCGGAGGGCCGCGCCGGCGCCGCCCGGGCGCCTCCTGGTGGACCGCCCGGGCGACGGCGGGCCGCGTGACGGCCGGCTTCACGAAGCACGAGGTGCTGGCCGCAACGAGCCCGCGCCTGGAGGCCGGCCTGGCGTTCCTGACGCGGGTCAGCGGGCTCCTCGACGAGTTGAGCGGCGCCGCGTGACGGAGTTACCATGAAGGAACCATGCAGACATCGAAGTGCGTACGGTGCCTCGCCCTCGCCGTCGTTCTGATCGCTTCCGCGGCGGCCGGAACCGCCCAGGCGCAAGCGCGGCTCGGCGGCGACACGCCGGAGAGCGCGACGGGCCTCGTGCTCCAGCGCATTCTGGCGAAGGTGAACGGGGACATCATCACCCAGACCGATCTGGAGAACCGCCAGGTCGCCGCGCTCCGGCAGGAGAGCTTCATGCCGACGTCCGACGCGGCGCTGCGGCGCAAGCTGGTCGAGGTGACGCCGCGGGTCATCTCCAACGCGGTGGACGAGCTGCTGCTGGTCCAGCGCGGCAAGGTGCTCGGCTACTACCTGAGCGACGAGCAGTACGCGGAGATGGTGGCCAACATCAAGGAGGAGAACGGCTTCGAAACGGACGACGAGTTCGAGGAGGCGCTGCTGCAGGCGGAAGGGATGACGGTCACCGACTTCCGCCGCTCGATGGAGCACCGCATCCTCGTCAACCAGGTCCAGCAGATCGAGATCCTGCGCAAGGTCATGCTCACCGAGACGGAGGCGCGGGAGTACTACAACGCCAACCTCGACCGGTTCGCCGAGGAGCCGACCGTCACGCTGCGGGAGATCCTGATCGCGGTGCCGGAGACGCCGGGCGGCTTCAGTGTCGCCTCCGACGACCTGGACCGCGCCGCCGCCGAAGAGGCGCGCCAGCGCGTCGTCGACGGGGAGGACTTCGCCACCGTGGCGATCGCGGTCTCGGACGCACCGTCGAAGGCCAACGGAGGCCTCATCGGTCCTCTCGACTACGCCATCCTGAGCGAGACCGTCCAGCAGGTGCTCGATGGGCTGGAGGTGGGCGACATGAGCGCGCCGATCCGCACGCCCGGCGGCTTCCAGGTGCTGCAGCTCGAGGCGCGGACGGAAGCCACCCCGTTGCCGTTCGACGAGGTCAAGAACAACATCATGGACAGCGTGTTCAACGACCGCCGCTGGGAGGAGTTCAACCGCTACCTCGCGGAGCTGCGCGGCGATGCGGTCATCGAGTGGAAGGACGAGGAGCTGCAGCGCGCCTACGAGCAGTACGAGCCGCAGCGGACCTCCCCGCCGCGCGCCAACAACTGACGCCCCGCGGGCTCGGCAATGCCGACGGGATGACCATGCATATCGGCTCCGTAGCGCTCGCTCCGCCGTTCGCCCTCGCCCCGATGGCGGGCATGACCGACACCGCGTTCCGGCGCCTGGTGAAGCGCCGGGGCGGGTGCGGGCTCGTCGTCACCGAGATGGTGAGCTCCGAGGGCCTCGTGCGCGGGATCGACCGCACGCTCGACTACGCGCAGTACACCGAGGAGGAGCGTCCGGTAGCGATCCAGATCTTCGGCGGCGACGCCGCGAAGATGGCTGCGGCCGCGGCGATCGTGGAGCAGATGGGGGCCGAGATCGTCGACGTCAACATGGGCTGCCCGGTCCCCAAGATCGCCAGGCACAACGCGGGCTGCAGCTTGATGCGGGAGCCGGCCCACGCGGCCCGCGTCGTGCGCTCGATGCGCGACGCCGTGCGCATCCCGGTCACGGTGAAGATGCGCGCGGGCTGGGACGACGCGCACGTCAACGCCCCGGAGATGGCCCGCAGGATGGAGGACGCCGGCGCGTCCGCGGTCGCCGTGCACGGGCGGACGGCGAAGCAGTCCTACCGCGGGGTGTCGGACTGGGGGCTGATCGGCGAGGTGGCGGCCGGCGTGGGCATACCCGTGATGGGCAGCGGCGACTGCGTGACCCCCGAGCAGGTCGTCGACCGGACGCAGCGCACCGGCGTCTCCGGGGTGCTGGTGGGGCGGGGCGCCCTGCGCAACCCGTGGATCTTCCAGCAGTCGACCGCGCTCGCGGCCGGGGGGGCGGTTCCCGAGGTCTCGCCGGAGGAGCGGGGGCGCTTCCTCCTCGAGTACATCGATCTGCTGCTGGCCGAGGGGGTCGACGAGTCGGACGGGTTCCGCCACCACGCTCCCGGCGCGGCGCCGCGCCCCGGCCGGACCTTCCGGCGGCCGGGCCAGCGCGAGCGATGGGTCGTCAACAAGCTGCGCGCGCTCGGCTCCTGGTACACCAAGGGGCTCCGGGACGGGAGCCGACTGCGCACGGCGATCAACCGCGCCGAGTCGGTCGCCGAGCTCCGGGACGTCATCTCGGAGTTCTTCCTCCTGCGCGTCGGCGCAGGCGCCGCCGCGTGATCGCCCGCCGGATCGCCGACATCGACTGGGCGTCGTGGCGGGCCGTCGACGACGCGACGCTGGTGTTCGTGATCCGGGACGCCCGCATTCTCCTCATCCGCAAGAAGCGCGGGCTCGGGGCCGGGAAGATCAACGGGCCGGGCGGCCGTCGGGAGCCGGGCGAGACGTTCGATGACTGCGCGGTGCGCGAGGTGCGCGAGGAGCTCGGCGTGACGCCCCGCGACGTCGTCAAGCTCGGCGAGCACCGCTTCCAGTTCGTCGACGGATACTCGACGTTCGTGTACGTCTACCGGGCCTCCGGGCTCGATGGCCTGCCCGTCGAGACGGACGAGGCCGCGCCGCTCTGGGTGGGGCTGGACGAGATCCCGTTCGACGAGATGTGGGAGGACGATCGCTACTGGCTGCCGCTGGTCGTGGCGGGCCGGTCGTTCTCCGGACGGTGGATCTTCGACGGCAACCGGATGCTCGACTACCGGCTCGACGTCCTCGACGAGGAGCCTCGGCGCGCTGGCGGCGCGCGGGCCGGTGGCATATGATGCGGGCTTGGGAATCCGCCGCCGGCCCGCATGGTCGCCCCGGCGACGAGTAACGGGGAGGTTTGCCGTGGCAGAGGCGTCCCGCAGGGATCCGGTCGCGCGGCGTCGGCCCGTCGCGGGTCCGCGGCCGCTGGCCGGTTGGATCGCAACCGCCGTGGTGCTCGCCCTCGCCGGCGCCGGCGCGCCGCCCGCGGCCGGCGCGGAGGGTGCCGGGCCGCCGGCCTGGACCAACGACCTTACGCCGATCGGCGCCGCCGACTGGGACTACGACAAGGCGGCGCACCTCCTCGAGCGCGCGGGCTTCGGTGGCACGCCGGCCGAGATCGAGCGCCTCGCCGCGATGACGCCCGAGGCCGCCGTCCGCTGGCTGGTCGACTACGCCCGGCAGCCGGACGAGCTCGAGCCCTTCGAGGCCTCGCCCATCTGGGACCCGGGCATGGACCCGTTCCCCAAGAGCCGGGCCGAGGCCGTCCGCATCGCCCGGGAGCACGGAGTGTCGATGGGCGTCGCCGTGCTGCCGGAGGGCGAGTCGCGACGGCTGCAGCCGGTAGTCAACAAGTTCTTCTACGGGTTGCGGGCGAACGCCGTCGAGACGCAGCGCCTCGCCACCTGGTGGGGCGAGCGGATGCTCGGGACGACCCGCCCGCTCGAGGAGAAGCTGACGCTCTTCTGGCACGGCCACTTCGCGACCGGCAACACCAAGGTCCGCGACGCGCGCATGATGCTCCGGCAGAACGAGATGCTGCGCGCCAACGCCAACGGCAGCTTCCGGGACCTCCTGCTGGGCATCCTCAGGGACCCGGCGATGCTCGTCTACCTGGACAACGGCGAGAACGTCAAGGACCATCCGAACGAGAACTTCGGGCGGGAGCTGCTCGAGCTGTTCAGCCTCGGCGTCGGGAACTACACCGAGCGCGACATCCGAGAGGGGGCTCGCGCCTTCACCGGGTGGACCAACGACGTCCTCGAGTTCAAGTTCGACGCCGAGCAGCACGACTTCGGCGAGAAGACGTTCCTCGGCCGCACCGGCCCGTTCGACGGCGCCGACATCATCGACATCATCCTGGAGCAGCCGGCCGCGGCGGAGTTCATCGCCGCGAAGCTGTACCGCTACTTCGTCCGGGAGGAGATCGACGAGGGCGTGCGGGCGGAGCTCGCGGCCGTCTTCCGCGACGCCGGCTACAAGCTGCGCCCCCTGCTCACCCGCATCTTCCTCGCTCGCGACTTCTACGGCCCGGCGTCCTACGCGACGCAGATCAAGAGCCCGGTCCAGCTCGTCGTCTCGACGTATCGCAAGCTGGGGCTGACGGAGCTGCCGACGATCCCCGACTTCAACCGCCTGACCGCCGGCCTCGGGCAGACCCTGTTCAACCCGCCCAACGTCGCCGGTTGGGCCGGGGGCCGCACGTGGGTCACGCCGGCGACTCTGCTGGAGCGCGGCAACCTGTTCCGGGGCGTGCTGTATCCCGACAGCGACGGGTTCTGGGCGCCGGACCGGGCGATCCCGGGCATCTACCAGGAGGTCGAGGACCGTCTCGCGCAGGGGATGAACATCACGGCCGCCACCCAGCAGGGGGACGCCGAGTCGAGCCAGCTCGCGGATCGCGACGAGGACTACAACACGCGCTACGGCGGCTACCTGGGATACCTGATGGCGTTCGAGCGGCTCCATCCGATCCCGCGGCGCGTGGCCGATCTCGACCTGGCGCGGATGCTCGAGGAGGCCGGCGCGTCGGCCGTCGCCGACGTCGTCGACCACCTGATCCAGCGCTTCCTGCGCGTCGAGCTGAGCGGCGCGGATCGGGCCGTGCTGATCGACTTCCTGCGGGACGAGCTGGCCGCGGACGAGGTGGGACCGGCCGGACCGCAGACGGAGGCGGCGCTGCGCGCGCTGCTGTACCTGATCCTGAGCACGCCGGAGTACCAACTCGCGTAGCACGGAAGTCTGGAGGGAGCGAGAATGGCTCGATTCAAGTGTGGGTGTTCGCGGCGTGACTTCCTCATCAAGGGGATGTACGGGCTCGGGGTCGGGGCGACGCTGCCGGGGTTGCTCAACCGCACGTCGGCCGCGCTCTCGGCGCAGGCGCTCGAGGGGACGAGCATGGAGGCGAGCCCCGAGCGCATCCTGGTCGTCGTCGAGCTGTCGGGCGGCAACGACGGGCTGAACACGGTGGTGCCCTACGGCGACGACGAGTACTACCGGGTGCGCCCGACGATCGGCATCCCGGCGTCGGAGGTCCTGAAGATCGACGACCGCTACGGGTTCCACCCGTCGCTGGTCGGGTTCGAGCGGCTCTACAAGGACGGCCGGATGGCCGTCGTCCACGGCTGCGGGTACGACAACCCGAGCCTGTCGCACTTCTCGTCGATGGGCTTCTGGCACACCGGCGTCCCGAACGGCGGGGAAACGCTCGGCTGGCTCGGACGGCTGGCCGACGGCGCGTACGACCACGACGCGCAGGGCAACCGCATCGTCAACATCGGGACCCGCCAGTCGCTCGCGGTGCGCGCCCGCCACCACTCGCCGCTCGTGTTCAACGACCCGCGCACGTTCCGCCGGGACGGTGCCGCCAGCGAGAAGTCGGCGCTCGCGAAGATGACGGCGGACGGAGCGGGCGGGAACGCCACGCTGGAGTTCCTGGCCGGAACCGCGCAGAACGCCGCCGAAAGCTCGGAGTTCGTCCGCCAGGCGTCAGCGGCGTACCGCACGACGGTCGACTACGGCATCGGCGGGCTGTCGGGCCCGCTGCGCCAGGTGGCGGCGCTGATCCACGCCGAGATGCCGACCCGCATCTACTACGTGACCTACGCGGGGAACTCGTTCGACACCCACGTGCACCAGGCCGATCCTCACGCGCGGCTCCTGGCCTACACCGCCGACGCGGTGCGCGGGTTCAGCCAGGACCTCGAGCGCATCGGGCGCGCCGACGACGTGGCCGTCGTGATGTTCACGGAGTTCGGCCGCCGGGTCGAGGAGAACGGCAGCCTCGGCACGGATCATGGGACGGCGACGCCGATGTTCGTCGTGGGCAACCACGTCCGCGGCGGGCTCTACGGGCAGCACCCGAGCCTGACGGAGCTCGACGACGGCAACCTGATCCAGACGACCGACTTCCGGCGGGTCTACGCGACCATGATCGAGGAGTGGCTGCGGTTCGAGGATTCCCCGACGGTGCTGAAGGGGCGGTTCGACACGCTGGGCGTCTTCGCCTAGCGTCCAACGCCTGAAGTTCTTGACCAGTAGAATCGGCTCGTGGTACGGTCGGCCCGGAAGCGAGGAGGGCCGTGCCGAACCATTACACACGAGAGGTCCCGGAGGTCTCGGACGCACAGCGCGAGGAACTGGAGGGTTGGCTGCGCCGGCGCAATACCGCGCAGGCTCTGGCCCTGAGGGCACGCATCGTGCTGCAGAGCGCCGCGGGACGGAGCGACCAGGTCGTGGCGCAGGCTCTGGGCACGACGCGGGCCACGGTCGGCAAGTGGCGGCGGCGGTTCCTGCGCAACGGCTGCGACGGCTTGCTGGACGAACCACGGCCGGGCGCGCCGCGCCGGGTGTCGGACGAGGACGTCGAACGGGTCGTGGTCCGGACGCTGGAGACGACCCCACGGGGGGCGACGCATTGGAGCCGGGAGTCGATGGCCCGAGCCTGCGGGCTGAGCGCTTCGACCGTCGGCCGCGTGTGGCGCGCGTTCGCGCTCAAGCCCCATCGCAGCGAGACCTTCAAGCTGTCGCGAGACCCGTTGTTCATCGAGAAAGTGCGCGATATCGTGGGGCTGTACCTGCATCCGCCGGAGCGAGCGGTGGTGCTGTTTGTGGATGAGAAGTCGCAGATCCAGGCGTTGAACCGTACCCAGCCGGTGTTGCCGATGCGTCCGGGAGCACCGGAGCAGCGGACACACGACTATCGACGGCACGGCACGACCTCGTTGTTCGCGGCCCTGAACACCGCCACCGGCGAGGTGATCGGCAGGTGCTTTCGGAAGCACCGCTCGGTGGAGTTCAAGCGCTTCCTCGCCGTGATCGACAAGGCGGTGCCGCCCGACCTCGACATCCACCTGGTGCTGGACAACTACGGCACGCACAAGACGGCGATGATCCACGACTGGCTGGCACGGCGTCCTCGGTATCACCTGCACTTCACGCCCACGAGCGCATCGTGGCTCAACCAGGTAGAGCGTTGGTTCGCCGAGATCACCCGGCAGCAGATCCGGCGTGGAACCCATCGCAGCACCCAAGCACTCGAGGCGGCGATCAAGGAGTACCTGGCGGTCTACAACGAAGACCCCAAGCCCTTCGTCTGGACGAAGACCGCCGAGCAGATCCTGGAATCCCTGAAGCGTTACTGCTCACGTATTTCTGACGGCGCACACTAGCGTCTGGGCAGGTTCGTTCCAGGCCGGCTGGCGTCGATCAAGGCGCCAGCCGCTTCGTCTTCTCGACCAGGGTCGTGCGCTTGATGCCCAGGAGGCGCGCGGCCTGCTGCTTGTTCCCACCCGCGCGTTCCAGCGCCGTCTCGATCAGGTCGCGCTCGATCCGCTGGAGATGCGCCCGCAGATCGATCCCGTCCGCGGGGAGCCCCGCGGGGGCCTCGGGCTCGTCCGGGACGGTCTGGCGCACTTCCGGCGGCAGGTCGCCCACGTCGATGTGCGACCGACCGGGACTGAGGGCCAGCGCGCGCTCGATCGCGTTCTCGAGCTGCCGGACGTTGCCCGGCCAGTGGAACCCCATCAGTTGGCGCATCGCCTCCTGCGAGACGGCCACGTCGGAGCGGGGCGGCGTCTGCTCCGCGCCCAGCCGGTCGAGGAAACCGCGGACCAGCGCAGGAATGTCCTCGCGCCGCGTGCGCAGCGGCGGCAGGTGGACCGGGATCACGTTGAGCCGGTAGTAGAGGTCCTCGCGGAGGCTGCCCCCCTCGACCATGCGCCGCAGGTCCGCGTTGGTGGCGGCGATGATCCGCACGTCGACCTTGATCGACCGCGTGTCGCCGACCCGTTCGAACTCCCGCTCCTGCAGGGCCCGCAGCAGCTTCGCCTGCAGGCTGGCGTTCATCGTGCCGACCTCGTCGAGGAAGAGCGTGCCCCGGTGCGCCTGCTCGAAACGCCCGGGCCGGTTGGCGACCGCCCCCGTGAAGGCGCCCCTCACGTGCCCGAACATCTCCGCCTCGAGCAGCGTCTCGGGGATCGCTCCGCAGTTGAGCGCGACGAACCGCTGCTTGCTGCGCGGGCTGTTCTGGTGAATGGCGCGGGCTACGAGCTCCTTGCCCGTGCCCGTCTCCCCCGTGATCAGGATGGTGCTGGTCGTGACCGACACCGTCTCGAGCATCTCGAACAGGTCCAGCATCGCCTGGCTTCGGCCGACGATGCCGTCGAAACGATAGCGGGCGTCGAGCTGCGAGCGGAGATAGGCGTTCTCGGTCTTCAGGCGGCGCTGCTCGAGGGCCGACGAGAGGACGTGCAGCAGGTGCTCGAACTCGACCGGCTTCGTCACGAAGTCGCTCGCGCCCTGCTTGATGGCGGCGACGGCATCCGGCACCGTGCCGTACCCCGTGACCACGACCACGACGATCTCATCGTAGCGGTCTCGCGCAGCCTCGACGACGGCGGTCCCGTCGATGCCCGGCAGCCGCAGGTCGGTGATGACGACGTCGAAGGCGAACTCGGCCAATCGTTCGAGCGCGGCCTCGCCGCTGGCCGCCTGCACCACCTGGTATCCATGGTCGCGGAGCCGGTCGGCGGTCACCTCCCGCAGCACGCGCTCGTCCTCGACCAGCAGCAGGTGAATGTCCTTGTCGAGCATCGGATCGTTGACGCCAACATGTTGGCGGTCCGGCCCCCCGGCGGTCAAGTCGCCGTTTCGGCTCACTCGTGCTACAGCCTCGGCGCGCGACGGCCGATAGACGGTTCGGAGGCCGCCGCTGCTCCCGACAGGCACGCACACGGCATGACCCGCGAGGCTCCCGGTTCGAGCGCACCCGACCTCGCCACGCTGTTCCACCGCCTCAACAACCAGTTGGGCGTCATCCTCGCCAACGCGGAGCTCCTCGAGGCCCGCGGCCCGGATCCGGAAACGAGCGCCCGCGCCGGACAGATCGTCGCCAGCGCCATCGAGGCGATCACCACGGTGCGGGAGATCCGCGGCGCCATCGAGAGCCCCGCCCCCACGCCGGACGCCGATCCGTCGGCAGATTGACGCCCAAGCCCGACGGTCCGTCAACCGGCTGACGGTCCGCGGGCGCACGCTCTCGGTGCGCCCGGCCGCGCCCGCCACCCACCTGAAGCCACAAGTCCTTTGTACTCTTTGAGTTACAGCCAGGCCGTCTCCGCCGACGGGGAATACGCCACGTATCTCACCGGGTTGGCACAGGGGTTGCTCAACAGGGGGGCATGGACAAGAACACCGCAGACGCCACCCGACAGCAGCGGATCTCCTCCGGGCTTCCTTTCGTCGAAGCCCTCGCCCGGCGCCTCGCGTCCGGGATGCCGCACTCCATCGACCTCAGCGACCTCGTTCAGGACGGCATGATCGGTCTGATTGACGCAGCGCATCGCTTCGACGAGTCGCGCGGGATCAAGTTCGAGACCTTCGCCGAGCGCCGCGTGCGCGGCGCGATGATCGACGCCCTAAGGCGCGACGCCTGGCCGCGGGGCGTCCGGCGCATGCGCCGGGAGCTGGAGGCGGCGCGCGAGAATCTGCGGCACGAGCTGGGCTGCGAGCCGTCGCTCTCCGACCTCGCGAACCACCTGGATACGGACGAGGCCCAGCTGGGCCGCACCATCGTGCGGATCAACACGATCGAATCGACATCGCCGCTCGCCACGGCCGAGGCGGTCGATGGCGCCAACCTTCCGCCGGTGCTGGTGCCCTCCGAGCCACCCGCACCGGACAAGGTGTGCGAGCGCGCCGAGATCCGTCGGCGCGTTCGGGTCGCCATCGCCGCTCTGCCGTGGCGGGAGCGCACGGTCATCGGGCGCTACTACTACAGCGACTTCACGATGAAGCAGATCGGAACGGAGATCGGGGTGAACGAGTCGCGCGTCTCGCAGCTCCACACCCGCGCCATTCGGCGCCTGCGGGAGCGGCTGGGAGCGGACTTCGCCCCGAACGCGCTCCGCACGGCGCTCGGTTCGGCGACCCGTCAGGGCGGGAAGCTCGTCATGGCCAAGGCTTCCCTGGCCGCGACGCAGTCGGCCGCGCGCGACAGGGGCACGAAGAGCCGGAGCGGAGAGCCGCGCCGGAAAGCCGTTCGGTCCGCTCGGACGCGGTGGGCCGCTCGGCGGACCCCGCCGGCCGCTCGAGCCGCTCCCGGCACGGACGCCCGAGCCGGTGGCGGCCGCGATCTGACCGGCGCCGTCCCTTCCGCGGCGGGCCGGGGCCCCGAGAACGGGCGCCCGGCTCTCGCCGCCCTCAGGCCGTCACTTCGCGGGCCGCCTGCAGCAGATCTCCGAGGCGAAACGGCTTCGCCAGCCAGCGGCAGCCGGTGTCCTCGAGGAAGCGCTCCGCGTCCGTCCCCGCCACGTTGCCGGTCACGAAGACGATGCGCTTCGCGAGCGCCGGCCGCGAGTCCGAGAGCGCGCGGTAGAACGAGGGTCCGTCGACCCGGGGCATCGCCAGGTCGCAGATGATCAGGTCGTAGACGCGCTCGCGGACACGATTGAGCGCATCTCGCCCGTCGGTAGCCCGGTCGACCCGGTACCCGGCGTCGGTCAACGCGGCCGACACCGCCTCGGCCAGCGCGGGCTCGTCCTCGATCACGAGGACCGGCGTCCCCGCTCCGACCGCGGTTGGCGGCGGAACCGCGGGCGGGGCGGGCCGGGCGGGGACGCCGCTGCTCGTCGGCAGCTCCAGGAAGAAGGACGCCCCGCGGCCGGGCTCCGACGTCACGCGAAGCTGACCGCCGTGGTCCCGGACGATGGCGAAGGCGACGGTCAACCCGAGGCCGGTCCCCTTGCCGACGGACTTGGTCGTGAAGAAGGGGTCGAAGATCTTCGACTGCACGTCCGGAGGCATTCCTGGCCCGTCGTCGTTCACCTCCAACACGACCGCGTCGCCTCCGGGATCGTGCCAGGTGCGGATGACCAGGGTGCCACGGCCGTTCGCCGCGCGCATCGCCTGCTCGGCGTTGATCATCAGGTTCAGCAGCACCTGCTTCAGGTGGTGCGGATCGGCGAACAGGCGCGGCAGACCGGTCGCCAGCGCCTCGATCGTCCTGATGTTCGACAGCCGCTGCTCGTAGGCCCGCAGCGCGAGCGTCTCGCGCACCACCTGGTTCAGATCGACCATCGAGCGCGTCGAGTGCCGCTTGCGGGCGAAGGTCAGGAGGTTGCGGACGATCCGCGCCGCGCGCTCCGACTCGCCCAGAATCGTCTCGATGCCGCGCCGGGTGACGGCGTCGACGGAGCGCGACGCGAGCCGCTCGGACCAGGTCAGGATCGTCGCCAGCGGGTTGTTGAGCTCGTGCGCCACGCCCGAGACCGTCTGGCCCAGGGCGGCGAGCTTCTCGGCCTGCAGCAGGTCCTGATAGACGCCCCGGTCCTGGTCCTCCAGCCGGCGCCGTTCGCTGACGTCCCGCAGCAACGCCTGGACGTGGGCGGCGCTCCCGTTGGACGGCGCATCGAGGTTGGCCGTCACCTCCACCCAGATCGGGCTCTCGTCGGCGCGCCGGAGGCGCAGCACGTAGTCGGTCACCGCCCCGTCGCGGGTCAACTGCTCGATGAACTGGGCACGGGCCTTGGGATCGACGAAGCGGCCGCGCGCGAAGGGTCTCACCTCGCAGGCATCGGCCTCCGGGGCGAAGCCGAACATCAGCTTGAGATGCGGGTTGGCGGCGAGCGTGCTCCCGTCGTCGCCGTCGAGGGTGCCGATGTAGATGCCCTCGCGAACCGCGTCGAACAGGCGGGTCAGCTCATCCGGGAAGAGGGAGGGCGTCGAGCGCGCGCGATCGGCAGCGCGGGACACCACGGATTATAGCAGCCGTCCTTCCGCCCGGCGCCGCTCCCCGTGCTCAGTCCGCCGGCGGTGCCGGGGTCGGCGTCTGGTTCGGGAACCGGGCGTACTCGTCCTCGATCGCGGTGCGGATGTCCTGCACGGTGGCTCCGGAGGTGTGGAGCTGCATCGCCTTGCGCGCCACGTCGATGCAGATTGTGCACGCCATGCCGTGCGTGTCCCATTCGCGGACGGTCCCGTCGGAATTGCGGGACTCGACGAAGCAGTCGGCGTTGCCGCTGTGGCCGGCCGTCTCGCAGCCGCAGTAGCAGGGGACGTACTCCAGTACGTCCGGCCGGTGCGCCGCGAACGTGTAGGCGGCGCGGATGACCTCCGGCGCTCGCGGCACCATGTTGGGCACCAGCGGCAGCGGCGGGAGCGGCGCCGTGGGGTCGGGCACGGCGGTCTGCCGCTCGGGAGTCGGCGGCGCGGGCGGCCGCTCGGGGAGGCTCGGCTCGGGCTCGGCCTCGCCGCTCGCCGCGGCGAGCTCGGCGGCCGGCGTTGCCGGCGCGTCGCTCGCCGAGCCGGCCGGCCAGAACATCGCGAGCGCGCCGGCCGCGACGAGGAGCGCGCCGCCGATGAGAATCCAGGGAGGCCCGCCCGCAGGCGCTGCCTCCGGCACCCGGCGTGAGGTTTGCTTCTTGGCACCCATAAGCCGGCATCATACATCACGGACCCGCCGGGCGGAAGGTGCAGCCGCCCCGCTCCGCGGCGTGCGGGGGGCGGCCGGTCGGCTTCGCCGCCGGGCGGAGCGATCCGCGGGATGGAATCGAGCGAGCTCTCGGCGTGGCAGGCGAGCGAGCTCCCGCGATGGAGGGCGGACGATGGCGCAGTCGAGTCGACAGGTGGCCGCCGCAGTTGCGCCCGGACCGGCGGATTCCGGCGGGCCGCGCGAGGTGCAGGAGCTGCTCCGCCTCGGGTGTCGTCTGGCGGCCGCCACGACGGTGGACGGCGTGCGGCGCGCCCTGCGCCGCTCGCTGCCCGACCTGGTCGCACCCGCCGGAGCGCCGTGGGCTCTGGTTCGGCACGACGGGGCTTGGGAGACGGTCGCCGGGGGCCGGGCGGAGGCGCCGCGCCGGCCGCGCGCGGTGCTCGAGGCCGTCGCGGAGCGCGTGCTGCGCCTCGAGCCGGATGTCCTCGAGACGACGGGCGGGATCGAGTGCGAGGACCAGATCTGCTTCCCGCTGGTTGCCGGAGGGAGCAAGGTCGGAGTGCTGGGCGCAAGCCGGGCCGTGCCCGCCGCCGAGCGCCCGCGGCTGGCCGCGGTCGCGGCCGTGCTGGGGCTCGCGGTCGGCCACGTCCGCCTGCTCGCGGAGGGCGGGGCGCACGGCGCCCGCGACGGCTTGACCGGCTGCAGCTCCCGGGCATGCGGCCTGCGCGCGCTGGACGCCGCGCTGGAGCGCGGCCGGCGAACGCGCCGGCCGGTGTCGCTCGCGATGGTCGACCTCGACCACTTCAAGTCCGTGAACGATCGGCACGGACATCTCTGCGGCGACGCGGTGCTGGCCGCCGTCGGCGCCCGCCTGCGCGCCGCCACGCGGATCGGCGACCTCGGGTGCCGGTTCGGCGGCGACGAGTTCCTGCTCGTCCTGCCCGCTACGCCGCGCGATGGAGCCGCCCGGGTCGCTGAAGTGCTGCGGCGCGCGATCGTGAGCATCACCGTGCGGTGGCACGGCGTCCCGGTGTCCACCGCGGCGAGCATCGGCGTCGCGTCCGGTGCGGGCGGCGAGGTCGACGCTCGCGCGCTGATCGCCCGGGCCGACGCGGCCCTCTACCGCGCGAAGGAGGCGGGACGGAATCGCGTCTGCGTCGAGCCGGGAGGGCCCGCAAGCACCTCCCCGGCGAGCGGCGACGCGGCTCGAGGCCGATGATACGATCGCTGCGGTGACGACCACGCCATTGACGCTCCCGCTCGACAACGCGGCGATCGAGCGGATCCTCCCCCACCGCTATCCGTTCCTGCTCGTCGATCGCATCACCGAGTTCGAGCTCGACAAGCGCATCGTCGGCATCAAGAACGTATCGGCGAACGAGCGCTACCTGGCCCAGCGCCCGGGCCGGCAACCCGTCCTCCCCCCGACCATCCTCACCGAGGCGGTCGCGCAGGTCGGCGCCATCCTCATCCTGGCCAAGCCCGAGAACCGCGAGAAGCTGCCCTACTTCATGGGGATTGAACGGGTCCGCTACCGGCGGCCGGTGCACCCCGGCGACGTCGTGGTCATCGAGGCGGCGGTCGACCGGCTGCGAAGCCGCATGGGGCGCCTGAAGGGGTTCGCGCGCGTCGGCGACACGATCTGCGTCGAGGGGACCATGACCTTCGCGCTCGGGCCCAAGAAGGGCGCACCGAACGGCAGACCGGCCAACGCCCCGGGACCCGACTGAGGCGCGCCGCTCCTCCTCCCCCAGGGCCCGACGGGCCCCTGCCATCGCCGGCATTCCGACCGGTCGCCGCGCGAGGACGTCCTAACCGACAGCGGCGAGCGGTCCGCAGGCGAGGGCAGCCGCCGCGGCTGCCGCACACGCCATTCGCAGATGGCCGACTACTTCGGAATCGAAGGCGGGTCGGGCGTGCTCGTCACCCGCGTCGAGGACGAATCGACGGCGGCGCGCGCGGGGCTTCGAGCGGGTGACGTCATCACGGCGGTCGGGGAGCACCCGGTGGCCGACGTCCGGTCGCTGCGCCGGCAGCTTGCGGCCGGGCGGGCCGGTGAGGACATCGTCATCACCGTCGTGCGGGACGGGATGGAGACGCAGCTCACGGCGGAGTTCGAAGCGCCGGAGGGAGCGGGGCGGCGCGCGCGGATTCCGATCTGACGCGGCTCCCGGTCAGGCCTGCGCGCGCTGACTCTCGGGGTGCGCGGCCTGGTCGGGGGCGACGAGGGTGGCGAGCTGGGCGGCGATGATGCGGATGAGCGACTGCACGTCCCGCCTCGCCTCCCACCCCTCGCGGAGCTCCGCCGAGAGCACCCCGAAGCAGTTCACCGAAGAAACGAGAGGCGTGACGACCGCCCCCGAGCCGGAAGAGTCCGCGGGGACGACGTGCATGCGTCCCTCGCGGTACGCGGAGGCAGTGGCGTTCTCGCTGTCGTGCGGTATGGCGCCGAGCCTGGCGAGCATCGCCTGGGAGTAGCCGTGGCACACGGCGGGGCGGAGCGACTCGCCGCTGCCGTCGCTCACCCAGACGATCATGCCGGAGGCGTTGAGCACGGCGGCCGCGCGGCCGAGCAGGTCGGGCAGGTCCGACGCGCTCGTCAGGCTGCCGAGGTCCGTGCAGATGACGGCCGCGGCCGTCAGGTCGAGCTCGGGAGCCGCCGGCTCCGGGGCCGGCGCGGCGCTGGTCGAAGGTGGGCCGGCGTCCGCCGCCGCGTCCGCGGCCAGGGTCAGATCCAGCAGGCTGCTGCCCGTCACGGGCTGCACTCCCGAATCGACCCCCGGCACCTCCGCGGGGGCGTCGGCGGCATCGGCGTCGCCACCGCGCGGTCGCCGGAGCGCCGCGAAGAGCATCACGACCGCGGCGAGGACGCCGCTGCCGACGGTCAGGAAGAACGCCTGTGCCTGCGCCGTCGCCTGCCGTGCTGCGGTGGTGCCGCGGGCCGTGCGCTCGACGTCCAGGGCGCGCCTGACGTGACCCGCCGCCTCGGCGCCGAACTCCACGGCGTCGGTGAGCAGAAGGTCCCAGGCCCGCTCCGTCTCGCCGCTCGCGACGTGCTCCCGCGAGGCGGCGTCCACGCCCTGCAGATCGCCGACGGCCTCCGACGCTGCCTCGATCGCGCGCTCCGCCCCGGGTGCCGTCGCCAGCCGGGTGAGCTCCGCGAGGCCGGCCACGGCGATGTCCGTCTGGGCGGCGGTTCGCGCGGCTCGCGCGGCGTGATCGGCGTCCGCCGCCACGTAGGCCTGTTGTGCGGCGCGCAACTCGGAGAGGGCAGCGGTCACCCGCCAGGCGTTCTCGGCGAACTCTCGTTCCCCGTTGCGCCCCTCGCCGATCTGCTGACTCAGGAGGACGACCCAGTAGCCGGATGCGAGCGCCACTGCAACCAACGCGGTGAAGACGCTCACCCTCAGCCACCCAGGACCCATGATTGTCGCCTACTATAGCACCTTTCGCGGGAGCCGGGCGTCTGCGCCGTGAACGGCGGCGGGGACTCCTGTAGGGTTGGCTGAGCGGGAATGGAGCCGGAGGCGACCGTTCCCGGGGTCGGGCCTCCGGGTCGCTGGCGGGCATGCATGCAGGCGGGCATCATCGTCAACCCCTACGCCGGGCGAGGCCGCCGGATCGACACGCTCACCGAGCGGCGGACGCACCTGGCGCGGGCGGCGCTCGCCGCCTGCGGCATAAAGGGCGAGGTCGCGTTCACCCGTCACCCGGGGGCGGCCCGCGCCCTGGCCCGGTCTATCGTCGCGGCGGGGGCCACCAGCCTGGTCTGCTGGGGAGGCGACGGTACCGTCAACGAGGTGGCCTCGGAGGCGGCTCGCCACCGGCTGCCGCTCGGCATCGTGCCGAGCGGTTCCGGGAACGGCCTCGCGCGCGAGCTGGGCCTCGATCGGCAGCCGGAAGCGGCTCTCCGGACGGCGCTCCGCGGCCCGGAGCGCATCCTCGACGCGGGTGAGATCGACGGGCGCTTCTTCGCGAACGTCGCGGGGGTCGGATTCGACGCGCACCTCGCGCACGTCGCCGAAAGGTTCGCGCGCCGCGGCTCGTGGGCCTACTTCGCGGCCGGCGTTCCGGAGCTGCTCGCGTACCGTCCCGCCGCCTACTGCATCCGTACCGGAGGGCGGACGTTCCGGACGGACGCCCTGCTCGTGACCATCGCCAACGGGCGGCAGTACGGCAACGGGGCCGTCATCGCGCCGCACGCGCGGCCCGATGACGGGCGCCTCGACCTGGTCTGCGTGCCCGCGCTGTCGACCGCGGTGCTGTTCTGGCAGGCGCGCCGGCTCTTCACCGGCACCGTCGATCGCGTGCGCGGGGTGCGGACGGTGTCCATCGGCGACGCCGAGGTGCGTGGAAACGGACGTCTCGCCTTCCACGTCGACGGCGAGGCGTGCATCGGCGGATCGAGCCTGCGGGTGCGCGTCCTGCCGGGCGCCCTGCGCGTGCGAGTTCCCGCCCGGGACGGCGGGCGCTGACGGCCCGCGTGCGGCGACCCGCGCCGTACGGACGCGAAATCGACCACCTTCGCCATCGGCCTGCGGCGCTGCCGGCCCGCCGCTTGCGGCGACCCGCGCCGGTCGCGCGGAGCCGGTCGTCCTCGCCCCCGGTGTCACGGTGCGCCGGCGGCGCCGGGAGCACCGGCGCTGCCGGGTCGCAGAATCGCGTACGCGGGCAGGCCGATCGCCCCGAAGCGCTCCATGACCTCGAACGCCGGCGACGCGGACGGATCCTCGGCCTGGAACTTGATCTTCACGTAGTCGCCCAGCGCCGCCTCGACGGCCGGGTCCTTGAGCGTGGTGCGGTCCATGATCAGGCAGTTCTTGCACCACGTGGCCCAGACGTCGACGAGCACCAGCTTGCCGTCCGCATCCGCGGCGGCGAGTCCCGGATCCAGAGCGGCGTACCAGCCGTCGTCGATGAGCTCCTGCACGCTCCCGGCCACCAGCTCCGGATCGACCCAGCGCTGACTGAAGAGGCCGTAGGACAGATAGCCGTAGTAGACGGCGGTTCCGAGGATGAAGACGCCGAACGCCTGCCGGACGCGGACCATCCAGGGGCCCGGCTTCGGCAGGAACGACAGGCCGGCGCCGGCAATCGGCCAGGGGATGGCCATCCCGAGCCCGAGGAGGAACGGCAACGCCAGCGCGACGGCGACGCCGGTCGCATAGAGGTTGCTCGAGAAGACGATGACCTGAATGACCACCGGGGCGACGCACGCGCCCGCCAGCAACGCCGCCACCCCGCCCATGCCGAACGCGACCGGCAGGGAGCCCGCCCCCTGCGGGCCGCCCGCGAACCGGCTCTGGAAGCGGGAGAAGTCGATGGCGAGACGGTCGAACATCGCGAGCGCCAGCACCACGAAGAGCAGCGCGATGCCGAGGTTGAACCAGGGTGACGCGTTGATCGTGCCGAAGGTGCCCGCCGTCAGGATGACGACCAGCCCGAGCACGCCGTAGACCATCGCCATGGCCAGCCCGTAGGCGCTGCCGAGCACGAAGCCCCGCCGCCGCGACCCCGCGCGCGCGCCCGCGCCGATGATCGCCAGGTTGATCGGGATCATGGGGAGGACGCACGGCGTCAGATTCAGAGCCAGGCCGCCGATGAGGATCAGGGCGACGATCGCGATCGGCCCGCGGCCCTCGAACCAGCCGCGCTCCGCCTCTCCCGACTCCGCACGCTCGACGAACCCAAGGAACTCGTCGACATCTGCGTAGCCCGCGGTCCCGAGCAGCTCGAACTGCGCCAACCGCGCAAGGCCGGTCGCCCCGTCCGCGGCGGGCTCCGCCCCTCCCGCGGGGGCGGGCGCGAGCTCTCCGGCGGGTCCCGGGCCCCGCCCGCCCTCCACGTCGGCCTCCGCGTCGGCGTCCGTGGCGAGCGTCCCGAAGCTGAGCGAGTCGAACAGGCCGGCGGAGGCGGTCCGCGCCAGCTCGCGCGACGACGGCGCCACCGTCACGTCGAAGCTCACCGGCGCCCGCGTGGGGAGGTAGCACATCCGGTCGTCGCACGCCTGGTAGCGCAGCGAGCCCCCGACGGGGTACGTGCCCGGCGCGAGGTCGTCGGCCAGCCGGAGCGCGGCACCGATGACGAAGCGCTCGTCGAACACCGCGAGAGGCTGCTCGGCTCCCTGCTGCTCGAGCATCACCGGCGTCGGCCAGGCCAGTCCGGCGAGCGCGATGCCCTCGGGGGGCTCCAGGGTGAGGACGGTCGCGATCAGGAACGACTCGAGCGGCTCGTTGGAATTGACGTGCAGGCCTGTGCCGCGCGGTTCGAGCTGCGCCTCCAACGCCACCCGGTAGGTCGTCCCCGCGTGCCCGGCGTCGGTCTCGGCCACGTCGGTCAGGTCGAGCGAGATGCGCTTCGGTTGGGCCGCCGCCTCGCCGGGCATCCAGACGAGCAGCGCCGCGAGCGCCGGAACCGCCGTTCGTGTCGACATCACAACGCCTTCTCCCCGTAACGCCGGCGCCGCGGGCGCCGCCTCCGCGTCGCAACTCAGTCGAGCTCGACCAGCTCAGTCGATCTCGACCAGGGCGTCGTGGCCGGCGTTGGCGACGACGCTCCGCAAACGCCGCCCCGCGGTCGCCACGCGCACTTCCGTTACCCGGTCGGCCACGCGGACCAGCACGGTGTCGTCGGGGCCCGTGCGGTACCGTAGCGTCACCGTGATCGGCAGCTCGAACAGCTTCCCGCGCTGCTCGAGTCGCAACACGATCGCCCCGCCGTCTCCACGGCCGGCAACCTGCTCCGAACCATAGCTTAAACCGATCGACGGCAGGTCGGACTCGTGAATCCAGCGCGTGAAGAACCGCTCCAGCGAGCGACCCGCCTCCGCCTCGAACGCCCGCCGCAGGTCGTCCGTCCCCGCCTTCCGGAAGCGCATCGCGTTGTAGTAGCGGCGCAGACCGCGGAAGAACGCGTCGTCCCCGAGCAGGCCGCGCAGCATGTGCAGCACCATTGCGGACTTGTTGTAGACGAGCGCCCGGAAGACGCGCGGCTCGTCGCGGATCGCGCCGAGCCGGCGCCCGAGGGATATCGGCCCCTGTCCGGTCTGGCGCAGGCTCCAGCGGCGCATCTGCGACAGGACGTCCCGGAAGGCGTCCGGGCCGCCCTCGCGCTCCGCGTAGAGGGCCGCGAAGTACTGCGCCAGCCCCTCGCTGAGCCACTGGGCGTGGTAGTTCTTCCAGCCGACGGCCTGCCCCCACCACTGGTGCGCCAGCTCGTGCGCGAGAAAGAAGGACGGGTAGCCGGCGAACGCCACCGGGTCGCCGCCCCACGACACGATCGACCCGCCCTGCCGCGGCAGCGGCTCGCTGAGCGCCGCGACGTAGGCGGGGCTGTGGCCGCCCGGCAGCAGGGCGTCGGTCAGGGCGACGGTGACCGTCGGGTACGGGATGTCGCCGACGAGCGCCGCGTAGAAGCGGAGGATGTCGGCCGCGGTCTCGCCAACCTCCGGCGCGCGGCTCCGGGCCCGCTCCGTCGACGCGACCGCCAGCACCAGGCTGTCGTACGAGACGCCCTCGCGGACCGCGGCCGAGCCGGGGACCTCCGGCAGCGCCACCTCGCGCGGCGCGGTCGCGTGCCGGGCGAACCGGGCCACGATGCAGGAGAGGTAGCGCGCGGGCTGCAGGGTCACGAACGCGTAACGGCGGGGACCGGTGCCCTCGGCCCCGGGCCAGAGAGGCGCGTTGCCCTCGCGCGGCTCGCCGCTGGCGACCACGCCGTACCCGGCGGGGACCGTGAGGGCCATCGTGGCGGTGGCGTAGTCCGACACGAGCGACTGCGGATACCAGTAGCTCGCGTTGCTGTAGATGTAGCGCGGCGCCGCCACCCCGAACGGCGCTCCTCCCCCGGTGAGCCACTGGCGCTGCCGGCCGAGCCAGTTCTCGTCCGGCTCCTGTCCGGCGAGGAGCCCGGAGTAGCGGACCGTCAGCGTCAGCTCCGTGCCCGCCGGCGCGCTGTCCGGCAGGCCGATGACCAGGTTGTTCTGCCCGGCCATGCGGTAGAACAGCAGGGGGCCGAGCTCGGGCGACGTCACCGAGTGCACTTCGAGGTCGTCGGCGATCCGCAGCGAAAGGCGGACGACGGTCGGGGCGGTGAGGCGCAGCGCGAGGTGCGTCGTCCCTTCGATCCAGCAGCCGACGAGGCGCGGGCGCGCGCGCAGGGAATCCTGGCGGACGCCGCGCGGCTCGAACGAGGCCTCGATGCGGTAGTCCAGGACGTCGTAGGGGACGGTGTCGTCGTCGCTGTAGTCGCTGCCGCGAACGGCGCGCATCGGCTCGGAGGTGTACTGCGCGATGGTGCGCCGGTTCGCGCGGTCGAAGAGGGCCACGTCCTCCGGCCGGTTCGGAGCCCGCACGTAGGTCAGCGTCCCGTGGCGCTCGGTTCGGATCTCGGCGAGGAAGTCGCCGGCGCCCGGCGCCAGCGACCAGGCCCTCGGGCTGAGGTCGCCGAGGTCGACGACGAACGAGAGCGGCGCGAACGCGCGGAACACCGCTTCGGCCGCATCGAAGTCGTCCGCGTCGCCGGCCTCTGCATCGACCAGGGCGCGGAACGACGGGCTGGACGCGAACGTCTCCGGGTTCACGCGGACGAACGCCGCGCCGAATGCCGCCTCGAGCTCCTCGGCGCCGGCGAAGATGCGGAGCTGGCCCCGTTCCGCCTCCGGTCGCGGCGCAAACCGCATCCGGCCCTGTCCGATCAGCACCAGGCCGGCGACGCCGCGATCGGTCTCCGCCGGGTAGACCGAGCCGCGTGTCATCCGCAGCGTCAGGTCCTCGGCGGCGATCGTCAGGCCGGCCGCGTCGAAGCGCGCCTGCCGATTCAGGGTGAGGTCGTACAGGCCTTCGACGGCGCCCGTGCGGTCCTGGTGCGCAATCCGCCACCCGAGCCCGGGCGCGTCCTCCGGCGCGCGGACCACCCCCAGCTGCCAAGTCGCGAGACGGCCGCGGCGTCCGCGTTCCGTGAGCACCTCCAGGGTCAGGTCGTAGGCTTCTCCCTCCGCCGTGCCGGCCGGGACGAGAAGCCGTGCGCGGACCGCGGCCGCCGTCGCGCCCGGCTCGAGCTCCTCCCCGGCGAACGCTCGGGCGGCCTCCACGTCGGCGCCGGGTGCGAGGAGGCGGACGTAGGCGTCGGCGTCACCGGCCGCGACGAGCGCCCGGATCTGCCGGATTAGCGGGTCGACCGCCGCCAGAGGGGCAGGGGGCTGCGCCGCCGCCGGTGGCGGGGTGGCGAGACAGACGGCTGCGATCATCGCGCCGGCGACGGCACACCGGCCCGCAGCGCGGGGGGCGACCGAGGCTCGGGCCGCCTGCGAGAGGCCGCCGGCGAGCGTTGCGCCGTTGCCCCGCAGGAAGGAACGGTAGCTCATCGACGACATGTCGCCCGGGGCCGTCCGGGCGACGGCGCAGACCCTGGTCCGGAGGCTCGGCTCCTACGCCAGGAAGTCGGCCGTGTACGCCTCGACGGCGTCGTACAGCCCGTGGAGCTCCGCCGGTGGGGCCAGGAATACCACGCGGAAGTACCCGTCCCGCGGATCCGTGCCGAACCCGGAACCGTAGACGCAGAGGATGCCTGTGGCCCTCAGCAGGCCGAGCACGTAGTCCTCGTCGCTCCGGCCGGGCGGCAGCTCGACCTTCGGCATGGCGTAGAACGCGGCCCCCGGCCGCACGCACGACATCCCCTCGATGGCGTTCAGGCGCCTCGTCGTGACCTCGGCCCGTTCCTGGAGCTGCCGCCGGAACGCCACCTGATGGCTCCGGTCGCCGGTCAGGGCGGCGGTCACGGCGTACTGCATCGGGCCGACGCTGCAGAGTCGGCCGTCGGCCATCTCCAGCACCGCGGCGAGCACGGCGTCGAGCCGTGTCCCGCCGCTGACCGCCATCCAGCCCGCACGCCACCCGGGGGCGAGGTACGCCTTCGACAGCGACGAGAACGAGATGACCGGCGCCTCGGGGTTGTAGGAAGCCAGCGGCCGCACCCGCCCGGCGTACGCGAGATCGGTGTACCCCTCGTCCGACAGCAGGACGAGATTGTAGCGATCGGCCAGATCGAGCAGCGCGAGCCGGTGTTCGTGGTGGTACACCGCGCCCGTCGGGTTGTTGGGATCGATGACGACGAGGGCGCGGGTCCGCGGCGTGATCAGGCTCTCGACGTGCTCGACGTCGGGCTGCCACCCCTGTGCCGGATCGGTCCGATAATGGACGCCGCGCGCCCCGAGCTTGCTGAGCACCGCCGTGTAGAAGGGATAGGTCGGCACCGGCACGAGGACTTCGTCTCCGCGGTCGCAGATGACGCCGAGCGTGAGGTCGATGCCCTCCGAGGCCCCGGCCGTGAGCACGACCCGCTCGGGCGCTACCTGCAGTCCGCGCTCGCCGAACTCCGCGGCCACCGCGGCGCGCGCCTCGCCGATGCCCGCGGCGGGAGTGTAGCCGTTGTGGCCGTCGCGCATGGCGCGCTCGACCGCCTCGATCAGGTGCGGTGGCGTCCGGAAACCGAAGAGCACGGGGTCGCCGATGTTCAGGTACCGCACGCTGCGGCCGCTCGCCTCGACCGCCCGCGCCTCGGTGACGATGTTGCGGATGGCGTAGTCGAAGCCGGCGCTGCGACTGGCGATGGGAATCGGATCGCGGACGCGAACGGGTGCGGTCGTAGGGGTCGCCACATTGTTGATACTACCCCACATTCGGCATAAGCTCCCCCGCATGGCGATCCGAACGGAGCTCTCACTACGGCTGCAGAACAGCCCCGGCGCCCTCGACCGGGTCTGTCAGTGCCTGACCGACGAGCGGGTGAACATCCTGGCCCTGACGGTCGAGTCGGCCGGCGTGCTGCGGATGGTCGTCGACAACCCGCTGCACGCGGCAGGGTTGCTGGAGGAGCGGGACTACGGCGTCGAGCAGCGGGAGGTGCTCTTCGTCCAGCTTCCCAACGACCCGGGGGCGCTCGAGCGGGCGGCCCGCATGCTCGCCAACGCCGACGTCAACGTCGAGTATGCCTACGGCTCGGTGCTGGAAGACCAGGTCATGACGGCGATCGTGGTCGGCGTGGAGGACGCGCAACGGGCCTCGATGGCGGCGGGGATCTAGGAGTCTGCGCCGCAGAAACGTGCCATGGAGCGGTTCGTGCCAGCGCAGACTCCCAACGCGCCCGTGAGGGCGCGCTAGGAGCCTGCGCCGTAGAACCTGCCATGAAGGACTCCGTGCCCGCGCAGACTCCCAACGCGCCCGTCAGGGCGCGCTAGCGCCGCCAAACCCGTCGCAGGCTCCGTGTTCGGCCCCAGCCCCCACCGCCCCAGGAGCTTGCGCCGCAGCACTCACGCCGTTGCGTTCTGCGGCGCAAGCTCCTGGGAGCC
Organism: Vicinamibacterales bacterium; assembly: GCA_965215155.1. Taxonomy (GTDB): domain Bacteria; phylum Acidobacteriota; class Vicinamibacteria; order Vicinamibacterales; family UBA8438; genus JAGWAJ01. Next base: position 365,203 of record CBDCCY010000004.1, read on the forward strand.
CTGGCACCGGGGAGTCCCGGTCCGGTTCAGGGCGACGGGGGGCGCGGCTTCACGACGGCGGCGGGGCCGCGCGTCCCGGACGCCGGAGCGAGGGCGGCCTCCAGCGTCTCGACGAGCTCCCTGAGCGCCTCCACCTCTGCGCCCGCCGCGTAGAGGATGGCCCGCGCTTCCTGGAGCGACGGCGCGGCCCATTCCTCGTTCTCGAACCGCACCCGGCCGCGCTCGTCGAACTCCACCAGTACGGCGTCCATCGGCTCCACGTAGAGGCGCATCGGATCACGCCGGCCCGGCCGGCTCGCTCGTCCGGCGCTTGCGCCGTGACGCGGCCGGTCGCGGCGCATCCTCCCGCGGCGCATCCTCCGGCGCCCCGTTCCCGGATGCGGCGTCGATATCGAAGGTCAGGGCATCGTCCTCGAGGCCGATGCGCACGGTCCCGCCGTGCTCGAGGCGGCCGAAGAGGATCTCGTCGGTCAGCGGGTTCCGAACCTCGGTCTGCACCACGCGCGCGAGCGGCCGAGCCCCGTACTTGCGGTCGTAGCCCTTCGCGGCGAGCCAGGCGCGGGCATCGGGATCGAGCGCGATGGCGACCCGCCGCTCGGCCAGCTGCGTCTCGAGTTGCAGGATGAACTTCTCGACGATGGTCTCCATCACCGCCGGCGAGAGCTCCCCGAACGTCACGATGGCATCGAGCCGGTTCCGGAACTCGGGGCTGAAGATGCGCTCGATCGCCGACTGCATCCGCCCCCGCGCCGCGCCGGCGGCGTCGTCGCCGAAGCCGATGGTCCCGGCGCTGGCTTCGCGCGAGCCGGCGTTCGAGGTCAGGATGAGCACGGCGTGCCGGAAGTCGGCCTTGCGGCCGCCGTTGTCCGTCAGCGTCGCGTGGTCCATGACCTGCAGCAGGATGTTGTAGATGTCCGCGTGCGCCTTCTCGATCTCGTCGAGCAGGACCACGGCGTACGGGTGGGTCCGCACCGCGTCGACGAGCAGGCCGCCCTGTTCGAAGCCGACGTAGCCGGGCGGGGCGCCGATCAGCCGCGCCACGGCGTGCTTCTCCATGTACTCGCTCATGTCGTAGCGGATGAACTCGTTCCCGAGGTGCAGCGCAAGCTGGCGGGCAAGCTCCGTCTTGCCGACCCCGGTCGGTCCGGCGAACAGGAAGCAGCCGGCCGGCCGGTCGGGCTGGCCGAGCCCGGCGCGCGAGCGCTTGATCGACGTCACGACGGCCCGCACCGCTTCTTCCTGGCCGAAGACGACGCGCTGCAGCGACTCCTCGAGCGTGCGCAGCCGCTCCTTGTCGGAGGCGGTCGCCTGCTTCTCCGGGATGCGCGCCATCCGCGCCACGACGCGCTCGATCTGGCCGGCCGTCACCTCGGGCACCTCGTCCGCGTCCGACGCTCCGTCGGCCGGCCGCTGCATCGCCAGCACGGCCCCCGCCTCGTCGATCACGTCGATGGCGCTGTCGGGCAGGCGGACGTCGCGCAGGTGCCGCTTGGCGAGCATCGCCGCCGCGGATACCGCATCGTCCGTGTAGGTCACCTTGTGGTGGGCGGCGTAGCGGGGCTGCAGTCCGGCCAGGATCTTCGACGCCTCGTCGACGGTCGGCTCCTCGATGGCGACGCGCTGGAGCCGCCGGGCCAGGGCCCGGTCCTTCTCGATGTGCTTGAACTCTTCGAACGTGGTCGATCCGATCACGCGCAGCTCGCCCGCCGCGAGGACGGGCTTGATCAAGGTGGCGAGGTCCATCGTGCCGCCGGTCGTGGCGCCGGCCCCGACCGTCGCGTGCACCTCGTCGATGAAGAGGATCGGCAGCGGCCGCTCCGCGAGGGCCGCGATGACCGCCTTGAAGCGCTCCTCGAAATCGCCGCGGAACCGCGTGCCGGCCAGGAGCGCCGTCGTGTCGAGGGCGAAGACCTCGGCGCCGGCGAGGGGAGCGGGGACGTCGTCCTCGAGCAACCGCGACGCCAGCCCCTCGGCGAGCGCGGTCTTGCCGACGCCGGCGTCGCCGACGAAGACGGGGTTGTTCTTCCGGCGCCGGCAGAGGATCTCCAGCGTGCGCCGCAGCTCCGCCGTCCGGCCGATGAGGGGATCGAGCTTGCCCGCCCGCGCCCGCTCCGAGAGGTCCACGGCGTACGCCGAAAGCGGGTCGCGCGCCGACGCCGGGCCCTCCTCGCCCGCTCCCGCCTCGGCGGGGGTGCCCGGCGACTCCGTGTCGCCGGTGATGCGCGGCACCTTGGAGATCCCGTGCGAGATGTAGTTGAGGATGTCGAGCCGCGTGACGCCCTGCGCCTCGAGCACCTCGGCGGCGTAGGCCTTCGGCTGCTGCACGATGGCCGCGAGGACGTCGCCGGAGCGCACCTCGTCCTTCCCGGCGCTCTGGACGTGGAGCACGGCGGTCTGCAGCACGCGGCGGAACGCCAGCGTCTGGGCCGGCTCACGGGACCGATCCCCGCGGCTGAAGGTCTCGAGCGTGCCGAGGAACTCGTCCAGCGTGCGCCGCAGGGCCGGCAGGTCCGCCCCGCAGGCGGACAGGATGCGCTCGCCCTCGGGCTCGTGGGCCAGCGCATACAACAGGTGCTCCAGCGTCAGGTGCGTATGGCGCCGGGACGCGGCCTCCCGGTATGCGACGTTGAGAATCAGCTCCAGTGAAGCACTGAACATGCTGTCCGCTCATCCGGCCGGGGGGCCGGTCAGGTTTCCTCTTCCAGGGTGGCCTGCAGGGGGAAGCCCTGGCTGGCGGCGAGCTCGCGCACCGTGGCGACCTTGGTCTCGGCCACTTCGTAGGTGTAGACGCCGCAGGCGGCCTGCCCCTCGGTATGGACGCGCATCATGAGGCGGAACGCCTCGGCCGGGCTCTTCTGGAACACGGTCTCGAGCACGCTCACGACGAACTCCATGGTGGTGTAGTCGTCGTTGATGAGCAGCACCCGGTAGAGCCGGGGCGTCTCGGTCTTCTCGCGCTGCCGCTCGAGAACGCCGGCGCCGGACTGCGGGTCGGATCCCTTGGCGGTCATCGCTGGCCTGCACCGTCGCCGCGCAACGCGGCGCCATCTCCCCGAGCGTAGCGACGACGCCCGCGGGCGGTCAAGGCGGGATCCGCGGCCGTTTCCCCCCATCGGGGGGCGTAGTACAATCGCCGCCGCGCCATGGAGACGATCACGCGGGGCATCACGTACACGGATCTCCTGCACGCCGGGCGGGAACGCATCATTGCGACCGCCGTGCTGCAGAGCGCGGGCGGCGTGGCGCTCGTCGATCCGGGGCCGTCCTCGTGCCTCGACACGCTCCGCGCCTCGCTCGCCGAGGCAGGCATCAGGATCGGCGACATCCGCACGCTGCTGCTGACGCACATCCACCTCGACCATGCCGGCGCCAGCGGCTCGCTGCTCCGCGAGAACCCGGACATCGAGGTCTACGTGCACGAGCGCGGCGCCCCGCACATGATCGATCCGTCGAAGCTGCTGGCCAGCGCCGCCCGCCTCTACGGCGACGCGATGAATGACCTCTGGGGGCCGTTCCTGCCCGTGCCGGCCGACCGCGTGCACGTTCTCTCCGGCGGCGAGCGCATCGCGGCCGCGGATCGCGAGCTGGAGGTGGCCTACACGCCGGGCCACGCTTCGCACCACGTCAGCTTCTTCGACCGGTCGAGCGGCGTCGCCTTCGTCGGTGACGTCGCCGGCGTGCGCACGGGACGGGAGCTCTTCGTGCTGCCCCCGACGCCGCCCCCCGACATCGACGTCGAGACATGGGTCGACAGCATCGAGCTGGTGCGCCGGTGGCGGGCCTCGACGCTGCTGGTGACCCATTTCGGCGCCCACGAGGACCCGGACGCGCATCTCGACGCCATGCGGACGCACCTGGCGAAGATGACGGAGATTGCGCGCGCCGTGGTCGAGGCGGGCGGGAGCGACGCCGCGCAGGCCGAAGGGTTCACGGAGTCGATGCGCGCGTACATGGAGCGCCACCTCCCCGCCGCCGAGGCCGACCTGTACGGATCGGCGGCGCCCCTCGAGCAGTGCTGGCTCGGCCTCGCCCGCTACTGGCGCAAGCGGGGTGTCACGGCGCCGGCGACGGCGTAGGTCGTCGGGGCCCGCCGCACGCGCCCCGGCCTCCGCTCGCGGTTGCTTGACCCGGCCTGGGGCATGTGCCATCGTCTCGGTTCGAACCGCGAACTCGAGCGACCGTGTGCGTGACCGCGGTTTCTGAAGGAGGTTGCAGATGACCTGTCGATGGATGCGTCCGCTCGCCCTGCCGGCCCTGGCGCTCGCCGCCCTGGCGCTCGTGGCGGCGCCCGCCGCGGGACAGGACCCGTCCGGGGCGCCGCGGACCACCTGGGGCGACCCCGACCTGCAGGGGATCTGGTCTTCCTCCGGGGCAACCCCCATGGAGCGGCCGGACGAGTTCCAGGGGCGGGAGAGGCTGACCGACGAGGAGGTCGCCCGGTTCCGGGGCGAGATCGAGGCTCGCAACGAGCAGCTCGCGCTGGCGGAGGCCCGGAGGACCGAGGCCGGCGGCAACGTCGGCGCCTACAACAACTTCTGGATGGAACGGGGCGTGCGGTCGAACCGCACGTCGATGCTCGTCGATCCGCCCGACGGCCGGTTCCCGCCGTTGACGGAAGCCGGGCAGTACGCGCGCGACAACCAGCCGCGCGGCGACGACACCTGGGAGGACCGCCACATCTGGGAGCGCTGCCTCACGCGCGGCGGCATGCCCAACGCAATGTTCCCGCGCTCCTACAACAACAACATGCAGGTGTTCCAGGCGCCGGGGTACGTCGTGATGCTCCTCGAGCAGGTGCACGAGCTGCGCGTGGTGCCACTCGACGGCCGCCCGCATATCGCATCGAGCATCGGGCAGTGGAACGGCGATTCGCGCGGCCACTGGGAAGGCGACACGCTCGTGGTCGAGACGACGAACCTCGATCCCCGCGTAAGCGCGCTGCAGCCGTGGTCGGCCTTCAGCTCGTACGACGGCTCGGGTGAGGACATGCGCCTCGTGGAGCGCTTCACCCGGACGGGACCGGACTCGCTCGAATACGAGGTCGAGGTGCACGACCCGCAGATGTACACGCGGTCGTGGACAGTCGCCTATCCCTTCGCGCTCTCTTCCAACGTGATGTACGAGTACGCCTGCCACGAAGGCAACATCGGCATGGAGGGCATTCTCGCCGGCGGCCGGGCGGAGGACGCCGAGGAAGCCGCCGCCGCACGCTGACGCGCGCGAGCGGCTGAGCCAGGTCCGGCGGACGTGGGGGTGCGTTCTCGCCTCCACGTCCGCGCCGTCCTCTTCCCCGCTCTCCTTCTCTCGCCCCTCCATCCAGTGCGTCCGGCGTCGAACTGACCCTCTCCGTCCGATCGACGGGACGCCGCGAGCACCGCCAACGCACGCTTCCCCAGGTAGTGCTCCAGTTATGATGCGGGCGATCGGCGGCTACGGCCGCCAGGGAGGAGGAGCCGCAATGAGGTGCTCGTCAGGCTTGGCGTTGGTCGCCGCGGCCGTGCTCGCGGCGTGCGGCCCGGCACCGCCGGTCGAGATCGCGATGACCAACGGCCAGGGGGACATTGCGGGCGAGGTGACGAGCACGTCCGTCATCCTGCAGACGCGTCTTACCTCGAAGGAAGGCTGGGTCGACGGCGACCTGCCCGGCGTGGAAGGCGTCGCCCGGTTCGAGATCTCGACCGGTCCCGACTTCGCGGAGCCGATGACAACCGAGTGGCTAACCGCGTCGGCGGAGGGCGATCACATCGTGAAGGCGACGGTCGGCGGACTGGCGCCCGGAACGGAATACCACTACCGGGCCGTCTACGGCCCCGACCCGGAGCACACGGAAGCCGGCGAGGCCCGATCGTTCGCGACGCATCCGGGCGCGGACGCGTCCGCGCGCACCAGCTTCACCGTCGTCACCGGCATGAACTACCACCAGTTCCACGACAACCCGCGGCGCGCCTACACCGGACCCGACAAGGAGCTCGGCTATCCGGGCCTGGCCTCGATGCTCGCGCTGGAGCCGGACTTCTTCGTCGGCACCGGCGACAACGTCTACTACGACACGCCGTACGAGGGGCGCGCCGACACTGCGCCGACGATGCGCCGCAAGTGGCACGAGCAGCTCGGACAGCAGCGGTTCATCGACTTCTTCGCCCGTACGCCGACGTACTGGGAGAAGGACGACCAGGACTACCGCTACAACGACTGCGACAACACGAGCGACGTGGCGCCGCTCCCCGACCTCGGCCGGCGGATGTTCCTGGAGCAGGTGCCGGTGGTCGATCCGGACGACCCGAACCCGGTCACCTACCGCACGCACCGCGTGAGCCGCGACCTGCAGATCTGGCTGTCCGAGGGGCGCGACTACCGCAGCCCGAACATGGCCGAGCCGGGCCCCGACAAGACGCTCTGGGGCGCCGAGCAGCTCGCGTGGTTCAAGCGCACCCTGGCGGAGAGCGACGCGACCTTCAAGATCCTGATCTCTCCCACACCCATGGTCGGCCCCGACGACGCCAACCAGGCGGGCCGCGCGGCCGAGAACCACGACCCGGTCAAGCGCGACAACCACTCGAACCCGGGCGGATTCCGCCACGAGCGGGACGAGCTGTTCGACTGGCTGACCGAGAACGGCTTCCAGGAGAAGAACTTCTACATCGTGACGGGCGACCGCCACTGGCAGTACCACTCGCTCGACCCGAGCGGCTTCGAGGATTTCTCCACCGGCGCCCTCGTTGACGCCAACTCCCGCGTGGGCCGCCCGCCGGGCGACCCCGACTCGAACGACCCCGAGGCGCTGGTCATGCAGTACTACACCTACGACGAGCCGACCGGCGGCTTCCTGAACGTCGTGGTGACCCCCGGCGACCAGCCGACCGCGGCCTTCCGCTTCTACGACGAGCAGGGCGAGCTGCTCTACGAGGACGTCAAGACCGCGAGCTGACGTCGGGCGCGAGGTGCGCCGCTGCGCGTCGAGCAGACAGGGTCGGCCTGCCAGCAGTGCCCGGCGCACCGAGCCGTCGCCAAGGCCGCTACATCGTCGGCCTGCCAGCAATGCCCGGCGCACCGAGCGGTCGCCAAGGCCGCTACATCACCACGTGACCGACACCATTGCCCGGGCGCGGTCTCGCTATCGCCGTGGAACCAGCGCGAGCGGGACGGTCGCGTGCCGGATGCGGCGGCGGTTCCAGGTGTACGTGATCTGCAGGTCGCCGGCCGCATCCTGGATCATCGCCGGGTAGGAGAGTTCGCCGCGTTCCCCATCGGCGAGCTCCTCGACGATGAGGAAGTCGCTCCAGGTTACGCCGTCGTCGAACGAGACCGCGAGCGAGAGCGGCGAGCGCCGTTCGGTCGACGGGTTGTAGAGCAGGAGGCAGCGGCCGTCGGCGAGCCGGAGGGAGTCGATGCCCGCGCTCGGGTGGTCGAGGCCGGTGAGCTCGAGCGGCGCCCACGTCCTGCCCCCGTCCCGCGACAGCGACGTCGCGATCTTCCCCAGCCGGCGCGGGGTGCGGAAGAACGCGCGGACCACCCCCGGCTCGATCTCCAGCAGCGTCGGCTGGATGGTGCCGATCCGGTCGCGCTGCGGGTCACCGAAGAGAAGGGGGCCGTGCTTGCTCCAGGTCTCGCCGCCGTCGGAGCTGATCTCCATCCACGAGGACCACGTCCGGTAGGTCTCCAGGGAGGTGCCGGCCAGGATCTCGCCGCCGGCGAGCGTGATCGGCTTCGCCCGCACCGGCCCCAGCATGCCGGCGGGCAGCCAGACCGGGTCGGACCACTCCTCGCCGGACGAAGTCGACGCCATGTGAGCGCCGCTCCACGAGCGGGGGCTGGGGCCGACCTTGAAGTAGAGCCGGATCGTCTCTCCGCTGCGGAACAGCACGGGGTTCCAGGCGGGCTGCCCAGGTTCCTTGTAGAGCTCGACGGGAGGCGACCAGCCGCTCCCGGGAGGGCGGCGGGACGACCAGATGCCGACGTCTTCCCGGCCCTCGCCGGAGCCGCCGAACCAGGCCGCGACCAGCGAGCCGTCGGGTGCCTCGACGATGGTCGAGGCGTGCGCCCGTGGGAACGGCGCCTCCTCCCAGATGAAGCGCAGCGTGTGCTCGGCGGGTTGCGCCCAGGCTGCGATCCCGACCGTCAGAACGAAAAGGGCCAACGCCGCAAGCCTCGACATGATTTGCCATCATATTCGGAGCCGAGCGGCCACCAAGCGGTACCTGGGAGAGCGATGATGGCGCGTCTGACCAGTGAGGAGAGGGAGATCGTCAAGGCATTCGAGGGCAACGAGCTGCGATCCCCACGCAACAGGTCCGCGTTGATGAAGAAGCACCGGGAGTATGCGACCGCAACGTTCCGAAAGGACCGGCGCGTGAACGTCAGGATCTCCAGCCGGGACCTTGACGCGCTGAGAAAGCGGGCGCTGTCGGAAGGCATTCCCTACCAGACCTTGATCTCCAGCGTGCTGCACCGGTTCGTCGAAGGCCGGCTGCGCCCGGCCGACTGAGCCGGTCGAGCGCCACGCAGGGAGGCCCGCCGGGAACACCAGCCTTCCTGCGGCCGCCGCGTGGGCGCTCAAGGCTCCACCGTGATCTCGCCGATGGCCCAGGGATGGTCGGTGCAGTGGTAGACCGCGGTCAGCCTCTCCCCGACGACACCACCCAGATCGTGCATGCCTAGCGCCACGGCCCGCGACTTCCGCCGGGTCGCTGGCAGGCTGGGCTTCGTCCGGCGCCGCCAGACAGGAGGCCACGAGCGCTGGATCCATCCCGACGGCCGGACCGTCACCATTCCGCTACATGCCGGCCGCGAGATTGGCCCGCCGGACTGACTCCGGCAGAGTTCGAACGGTCGCGGTAGGGGAACGCAGCGAGCTCGGAGGTACCGTCAGCCATGCGGATGCCGATCGCACTCCCGGGCCCCGATGGCCGTCCCGTGGACGCGGTCGGCTTCGGGCTCAACATGACCGACCTGCTGGTCGTGGTGGAGCGCCTTCCGCAACCGGACTCGAAGCAGCCGATCCGGCGGCGCGCGTACTCGCCCGGCGGCCAGGCCGCGAGCGCCATGGTCGCGTGCGCGCGGCTCGGCTGGCGCGCCCGCTACGTCGGGTGCTTCGGCGACGACGAGAACGGTCGGCAGGGACGGTCGAGCCTCGCCGGCGAGGGGGTCGACGTCAGCGCTTGCCGGGTGGCCGCGGATACGCCGAACGGGCTGTCCGTGATTCTCGTCGACGAGCGGAACGGCGAGCGCACGGTGCTCTGGTCCCGCGATCCGGGTCTACGCCTGCGCCCCGACGACGTCGACCCGGACGCCGTCTGCGCGGGCCGCGCCCTGCTCGTCGACTGCCACGACACGGCCGCCTCGACCGCGGCGGCGCGCCATGCGCGGCGGGCCGGGGTTCGGACGGTGATCGATGTCGAGCGCGTTCGGGACGGGATCGACGCGCTGCTGGCGGAGATCGACGTGATCATCACCGCCGGGGACTTCCCCGCCGCCCTGACCGGCGAGAGCCGGCCCGGCGCGGCGTTGCGCGCGATCCGCGACGCCTACCGCCCGGCCCTGGTCTGCATGACCCTCGGCGCTGACGGCAGCCTGGCCCTCGTCGGCGACGTCGAGGTGCGAACGCCGGCCTTCCGCGTGCCGGTCGTCGACACCACCGGCGCCGGCGACGTCTTCCGCGGCGGGTTCATCGCGGGGTGGCTCCGCGCCGGCGACGCCGCGGAGGTTGAGGACGTGCTGCGCTACGCCAGCGCCGTGGCGGCGCTCAAGTGCCGCGGTCTGGGGGCGCGCGAGGCGAGCCCGACGCCCGCGGAGGTCGACGCCCTGCTGGGGTGAAAGATGCACGCAAGTCCGATCGTCGACTTCAGCATCGCGCCCCACGCGTTGGCCAGTTGGAGCGCCGAGGGTTGTCCGCGCAATCGCCGAGAGCGGAAGCCCCTGCGCCGTTCACCTCTCCGGGAGAAACATGCGCGTCAACAGCTCCCGATACTCGGCGAGCGAAGGCAATCCGATTTCGGCCCTGCGCACGTCGACATTCGCCTCGTCCTCGATCGGTTCGAAGGTCAGCTGGCCGTCCGTCCAGGTGGCCTGAGTGCCGTACACCTGCGGGCGGCCGTCCCCAACGAGGATGCGGTCGAGCAGCAGCGCGTAGCTCTGCCCCGACACCGTCCCCGCGCGGTACCCGGCCTCGACGAGCGGGAACAGCTCCTTCTGCACGGGATGGGTCGCATGCTGCAGAACCAGGAATGCGCTCTCGGCCCCGTCCCTTCCGACGAGGTCCGAGCCTGGCCACCCGTGTTCTTCGACCATCGCCTGCAGTCGAGTGATGTTCCGGGCGTGGACCTCGGCCATCCGTGACAGGACCTCCGGACCGGGCGCGCTCGCGCCTTCCTGCGTCGCCGCCATCGCCGCGTTTTGCACCCCCTGATCGAGCCTCTTCATCTCCAGGAGCTCTCGGCGCAGCGCAAGGTGGCGAATCGCGGACGCGAAGCCGCCGCGACCGTCCTCCTCGGCTCGCACATGCAGCAGGAGGCCGCGCTCCGCGTGCGGATCCGGCGGGGCGTCCGAGATCCGCACGAATACGGAGAGGTCCCGAATCCGCTCGGAGGCCGCCACGAGAACGTACGATCCCGGCTGCGGACGGGGGAACGCGAACCGTCCGCCTTCGCCGGTAGCGGCAGCGGCGACCGGGGTCTCGCTGCCTGGGCGGAAGAGCAGGACACAGATTCCGCTCGGCCCGCTGAGCTCCAGCGGTCTGCCGGTCACTGCGAGTGCGTTATGGCCCTCGAGTTGGTCGACGACGACCGCGTCCCTGCCGGCAGGCGGTTCGACGTAGTCGATTTCCTGACAGCAGGACGGAGCGGGCGCCACCGGCGCAGCGTCGGCCGACTGGGCGAAGGCGGACGCGCAAGCAAGCGCGGCGACTGCGAGGACCGCCGATGAACTTCTCACTGCCCACTCTGTCACTCGATCTCCTCCGGATCGCGACTATTGTATGGTGACGTCGTTGACCATCTTCGGTGATGTCGGGGGAGCACTCCGTGACCGCAATCGAGGCGCTCGCCGCTCATCCCCGGCGCTGGCCCGCGCTGTTCGGTCTCGCGCTGGCAGTCGCCCACATCGTCGTCCCCCTGCTCGCCGGGAGGACACCGTCGATCACCCTCGCCGCCGCGACCGGCGTCGGTGTGGGGCTCGTGTTCTGGGGTTTGGGGAGCCTGCTCAAGCAGCAACGAAGGCCGCCGGGGAATGGGCCTCCCGCGCGCGGGGAGGCGCGGGGGAAAACCGGGTCGTCGGACCGCGCGAGGCCCATGGGGGAAACCGGCGGGAGAGGCAATTGAAGCTGTTCACGACGCGTTCGACGGTAGTGGGCTTCACAGCCGGAGTGCTCGTCGCCGCCGCATGGCGGTTCATCGGCGCTCCATGGGGCCTCGGCGTCTTGAACGGCTTTCGCCGCCGCAATCGTTCTGGTTCTTGGTCAGGCCTACGGGCTGGGGCGCCTCGGCACCCGGCGACTTCCCGGAATCCGGCCTGGTTCGGCGTACACGTGCTCGGCATGGTGGTCGTCGTGGGATCGAGTGGCTCCGTGCGGTTCTTCCTCGAGCTCGACATCGCGAGCGAGTTTGCGGTCAGCATCCTGATGCTGTCCATTGGATTCGCCGCGTATGGCGCCGGGGATGTCGTGGCGACGCTGGATCACCGCGACAGCGCCCCTCCGGAGGCGGAAGCGGGTGGTGACGCGGCGCCGCGCAGCGACCCGGAGATAGCGTACGATGAGGCTGGGAACGACCGGCCGGCCTCGCCGTGACGAACCAGGCGTGGCGGCAAACGACAGTTATCGATCTCGGCGTGACCGCTACGACCGAAGGAGTCAGCAGATGAACCGTCATTCTCGTATGCACATCGGAATCGGCGCGCTGGTGTTGGCGGCGAGCGTCGCCCTGGCGCCGGCGGCATCGTCCCAGCCGGCGCCGCCGGAGGATTGGGAGGCGCCACTGACGCCCTGGGGCGCCCCGGACATCGGGGGCATCTGGAACAGCTCCACCGTGACGCCGTTGCAGAGGCCGGAATCGCTGGCCGACCAGGCGTTCCTGACCGAACCGCCTCGACCGGTCAGTAACACGCTATAGTTTCAATAACTTAGCTGCCTGCTATCGATCCTCGTCCCCATCCTGTACCCCGCAATCCGAACGGTATCGCATCGCACCTCGAACGACGTTCGCGGACCGATTGGGATCCGAGGTCTTGGTCCGCCAGCCGCGGTCAACCTCTTGGACGCGGCCTCAGTCGTCCGCCTCGACCAGCCGACGGTAGGCCGCCTCTGCCCGGCGCAAGCCCGTCTCGGTCAGTTTCACCGACTTGGCCTTGCTCACCGGATTGGAGATCAGCCCCCTGCGGTGAAGGCGGTCCATCGCCTCCCAGTCGAACGACTTCCACGCGCGCACGCCCGTCATCGGATCACGCTCGCAGATTCCCAGATACAGGAGCGCCAGTACGGCTTCATCGATCCTGTCGTTCATCCTGTCCCGGCTCACCGAAGCAGCGTAACCCACTGTCGGGCAGTGCGTCGCTTGGCGAGGCATGAAGCTCATGTCGCCCGCCGCCGACGCCTCGCTCTCGGCTTTGCAGCCGCCGCAGCGAGTGGCGCCTGCATGCGCTCGTACAGTCCGAACAGGTACTCGACGCGTTCACGCTCCGACGTGAAGCGCTTCCGACGGTAGAGGCGATCCACGGCGCGATCCAGCGCCTGATGCGCCCGTCGGAGGTTCGGCGGCATCAGGTCCGGGTCGTACAGGTCCGCCAGCGTCGCACCCTCGTGGGCGGCGCGGGCATCAAGCACGGCCTGCGCGAGCGGCTCCAGCGCCGAGGTGTCCGCGTCGGCGAAGCCGGGCGGCAGCGGGAACGTGTTGTAGACGAGGCCGATGGAGTAGCGGTAGTCGCTCTTCAGCCGCCCGCCGATGTGACGCAGCCACGCCATGTGCATCGCCGAGGTGAGCAGGGCGAAGATCGGTTCGGTCGCACCTTCGAGAACACGCACGAGATTGCTCGGGACGACTGGAGGCTCCAGCCAGCCGATCGGGACGTACTCGCGGCGCTCGGAGCTGACCTCCGGTACGACCAGGAACGGGGTGGCGGGAATCACGTTGACGTGGTACAGAATGGGCGTCGTCGCGAGGCTTCGCGTTGGGGCGCTCTTGCTCCGCTGCCGGAATTCGCGGACGGCCGCCACCCGGTGGCGCAGCGCGGGTTCCCGTCTCAGCAACTCGGGCGGCGCGTCGTGCAGGCAGAGGATGTAGCGTTCCCCGCCGTTCAAGTACTCCCACGACCCGACGTACGGGCGGACGAACGGCGCGACCTCGGGGCACGCGGCGAGCAGTTCCTCCCGGCCGGCAGCGTCGAGGATGTAGTGTCCGCCATCGATCGGTTTCGAGCCGATGATGAGCCGTGGCATGCTGTTGATCGGGCGGCCCTCCTCCCGCACGACGACATGCGGATTAGCCAGCGCACCGCCGTCGAGCAGGTACGGCGTGATCACGGCGTGGCGCCCTTCGAGCGGTTCCCCGTTGATGTCCTCGTAGGCGAATAGGCGTCGGTCTCGTGGCGCTTGGTCTGCCGCGTCCAGCCCAACGATGACCACGTGCACATGCGCCGTGCCGCGAGCGTCCGATCCCCAAGCGAACGTGCGATGAGCGAAGGCGATTTCCAGGCGGCGACGGTCCAACAGCAGCGGCCAGAGTTGCGCCACCTGCTCGCCTTGCGTGATTGAGTTGGTCGCCACGAATCCGATCCGCGGCGGCCTCGCGCCGTCCGGCGGTTGCGCCCGCCGCACGTAGTCGCCGGCACGGATGAACCACGCGGTCACGTAGTCGAGCGTCCCGGCGCGTCCTTCGAGTGCGGCCACGCGCCGCACCTGCTCCCGCTGCTCGGGCGACTGGTACTTGGCGCCGCCGAACGGCGGATTGCCGAAGACGTACGAGCACTCGTCGGGCGGCAGCACGTCGGCCCAGTCGATCTCCAGCGCGTCGGTGTTGCGGATGTGCGGCGACTTCTCGATGGGGATCCGCGCGTACGTCTGGCCGAACTCCAGGCTCAGCCGGTTGTTCATGATGTGGTCCATCATCCACAGCGCGGTCGCGGCGATGCGGGCCGGAAACTCGCCGATCTCGATGCCGTAGAACTGGTCCACCTCGACGACGGACTGGACGGCAAGGGCCAACTGTGTGGCTGTAGCCCTGTCCACCATACTGGGAAATCCGCCGCCGTCCGTTGTCGTCCTTAATGGTCCGTAAACGCCTGAATTATAAATGATTACCACCCATCCACCGGCTTGACGAGGGCCGGTTGCGTCCGATACGATCCGCCAGTATCCGCCATTCAGTGAGGGGAATACTGGTAGGCCATGGAACTCCCGACACGACCCCGGACCACCAAGCCCAGCGGCCGGCAGCCGCACCACGCGCTCTCGACCGCCTTCGTCCGAAACGTAGCACAGGCCGGGCGCTACTGTGATGACCGCCACGAAAAGCGCGTAAACCACTCACACTCAATGGGTTACTGGCGATAGGTCGGGGTTCACCCCCACGGTGTACCCTACCTTGTGAGCCGGAATACACCGGACCAACGAAGTCGTCCCCGGACGGTCGGCCGTCAGCGGACTCCCCGGAGTCCCCGGAGCCCCGGAGGCCCGGATTCCCCGGATCCCCGGATTCCCCGGATCCCCGGACCCCCGGACCCCCGGAGTCCTCAATGTCCCCGGATTCCCCGGATCCCCGGACGAGTTCCGGTTGGTTTACCCGATCAACCCGCGGGGCCTTCGGTTCCCGTTCAGAATCGACCGAACCGTGCCGCCGTTGCGGGCGCCCGCTCGACTGGCCGATCCGCCGCCCGTCGAGTCACGCCGCCCAGCCGGCGGACAGCACCTCGGCCTGCTCCAGCACCGTTCGCGTCGCCGACTCCTGCTTGTCCGGCGGATAGCCGTGCTTCCGCAGGACGCGCTTCACGAGAACGCGGAGTCTGGCGCGGACGTTCTCGCGCCGTGTCCAGTCGATGGCCACGTGGTTCCGTACCGTCTCGACCAGCTCGCGGGCGATGCCGCGCAGCGTCTCGTCGCCGAGCACCTGCACCGCGCTGTCGTTGACGCCGAGCGCGTCGTAGAACGCCAGCTCGTCGTCGGATAGCCCGAGCGCCTCGCCGCGGGCGTTCGCCTCGCGCAGGTCGCGGGCCAAGGCGATCAGCTCCTCGATCACCTGCGCGGCCTCGACGGCGCGGTTCTGGTAGCGGCGGATGGTCTGCTCCAGCATCTCGGCGAACGAACGCGCCTGCACCACGTTCTTCCGCCGCCGCGTGGCCAGCTCGCCCTTCAGCAGCTTCCGCAGCAGCTCGACGGCGAGGTTGCGCTGGCGCATGCCGCGGACCTCGGCCAGGAACTCCTCGGACAGGATCGACACGTCCGGTTTGTCCAGCCCGGCGGCGGCGAAGATGTCCAGCACGCCGTCCGGGGCCACGGCCCGCGAGACGATCTGGCGCACCGCGTGGTCCAGCTCCTCGCCGGTCTTCCGCTCGGAGCCGTCACGCTTGGACAGCGCCGCGCGAACCGACTGGAAGAACGCCACGTCGTCGCGGATGCGGATCGCCTCGGGATGCGGCACGGCCAGTGCGAACGCCTGCGAGAGCGCCCGCACGGCGCTCAGGCAGCGGTCCTTGCCGTTCTCCTGCGCGAGGATGTGCTCCTGCGCGGCCGGCAGCAGGCCGAGCCGTTGTGCCGGCGAGCCGCCGATCCACGCGGTCCGGTCGAACCCGTGGAACAGGCCGCAGCAGACCTCGTACTTCTCCAGCATCGCCCGGACCGCCTGCTCCTGGTCCAGCGCCGTCTGTCCCGTGCCGCCGCTCTCGGTGTAGGTCGCCAGCGCCCGCTTCAGCTCGTGGGCCAGTCCGAGGTAGTCGACGACGAGTCCGCCCGGCTTGTCCCGGAACACGCGGTTGACCCGCGCGATGGCCTGCATCAGCCCGTGGCCGCGCATCGGCTTGTCCACGTACATCGTGTGCAGGCTCGGGGCGTCGAAGCCGGTCAGCCACATGTCGCGCACGAGCACCATTCGGAGCGGGTCGGCGGGGTCGCGGAACCGCTTCGCCAGCTCCTCGCGGCGAGCCTTGTTGCGGATGTGCGCCTGCCAGTCGGGCGGGTCCGATGCGGAGCCGGTCATCACGATCTTCAGGGCGCCCGAGGTGTCGCTGTCGTCGTGCCAGTCAGGACGCAAGCGCACCAGCTCGCGGTAGAGGTCGATGCAGATGCGCCGGCTCATGCAGACCACCATCGCCTTGCCGTCCATCGCCTCCAGGCGGCGGTCGAAGTGCTCGACGACGTCCTGCGCCACGAGCGCGATGCGCTTCTCGGCACCGACGATGGCTTCGAGCTGCGCCCACTTCGTCTTCAGCTTCTCGCGGCGGTCGACCTCCTCGCCCTCGGTCGCCTCCTCGAAGCCGGGGTCGATGTGCGGCTTCTCGTGCTCGTCGAGCGCCAGCCTCGCGAGTCGGCTCTCGTAGTAGATCGGCACCGTCGCCCCATCCTCGACTGCGCGCTGGATGTCGTAGATGCTGATGTGGTCGCCGAACACGGCGCGGGTGTTGGCGTCGGCCAGCTCGATCGGCGTGCCCGTGAAGCCGATGAACGAGGCGTTCGGCAGGGCGTCGCGCATGTGGCGGGCGAACCCGTCGATGAAGTCGTACTGGCTCCGGTGCGCCTCGTCGGCGATGACTACGATGTTGCGGCGCCCGGAGAGCAGGGGATGCCGGTCGCCCTTCTCGTCGGGGAAGAACTTCTGGACCGTCGTGAACACGACGCCGCCCGCCTGCACCGCGAGCCTGACCCGCAGGTCGGCGCGGCTCTCGGCCTGCACCGGGGGGGCTGGCACAGCAGATCGGCGCAGCGGGCGAACGTGCCGAAGAGCTGGTCGTCGAGGTCGTTGCGGTCCGTCAGCACGACGATGGTGGGGTTCTCCATCGCGGGATCGCGAACGAGGCGGCCGGCGTAGAACGCCATCGTCAGGCTCTTGCCCGACCCCTGCGTGTGCCAGACCACGCCGATGCGCCGGTCGCCCGGAACCCCGCCCCTCCGGCCGGAACGGTCGCGTTCGGGCAACTCGCGTCGCGTGTCCACGTCCTGCTGCAACCGGGCCGCGCGCAACGTCTCGGCGACGGCGGTCTCCACGGCGTGAAACTGGTGGTAGCCCGCCATCTTCTTCGCGAGCGCCCCGCTGCCGTCGTCCTCGAACACGGTGAAGTCGCGGACGAGGGCCAGCAGCCGGCCGGGAGCGCAGACCCCCTCGACGAGCACCTGCAACTGCGGCAGCTTCGAGTCGGCCAGCGTCTCGCCCGTGACCGTCCGCCACGGCTTGAACCACTCCCACGGGGCGGTCAGCGTCCCGATGCGCGCCGCCAGGCCGTCCGACACGACGAGCGCCGTGTTGAACGCGAACAGCGAGGGGACCTCCGCCTTGTAGGTCTGAAGCTGCTGGAACGCGGAGCGGACCGTCGCGCTCTCGTCGGCCGGGTTCTTCAGCTCGATGACGCCCAGCGGAAGTCCGTTGACGAACAGCACGATGTCGGGCCGGCGCTCGTGCCTGTCCTCGACGACGGTGAACTGGCTGACCGCGAGCCAGTCGTTCGCCTCCGGCACGTCGAAGTCGACCGGGCGGACCTGCCCGCCCCGGACCGCGCCGCCGCCGTCGACGTATTCCACCGTGACGCCATCGACGAGCATGCGATGGAAGGCGCGGTTGCGAGCTTCCAGCGTCGCCCCTGCGGGACGGACCAGTCTGCGTTGGGCGTCATCGACCGCGTCGGCGGGAAGGTCGGGATTGAGCCGCGCGAGCGCAGACCGCAAACGCTCTTCCAGGACGACCTCGCCGTAGTCGTCGCGCTCCGCATTCGGCGTCTCCGGAGCGATGTCGGAGCCGTGCGCAACGGTCCAGCCGACCCCTTCCAGCCAGGAGAGGGCAGCGTCCTCGACGGTGGATTCCGACAGCGTGGCGTCGCTCACGAGATCGGCTCCCCACGTGTCATGCGCTCGCTCCCGCCGTGGCAATCGACCGCTCGTCGGCTCGGTGCGTCCGCCCGCGACCGTTCACGCGCAGTTCCCCGGAGACCAACTTCGGCAGCAGTGCGTCTCGCAGGACACCGAGGGTGCCGGACTCCTGCACTGCTCGTTCACGCCGATGCTCCAGGCGCAATGCCAGCGCGTCGAAAGCCTCGATCAGCGCCCTCGGAGGCACCAAGACCATCGGTTTCTGCACTGCGTCTATCGGGAGCATGTTGACCGTCGTTCCGTTCGCGTAACGGCTCACCAAGTCGTGCATCCACGGCGAATTCAGTAGCAGATGCAGGAATGGTGCCGATAGCCGTCCGTTGCTTCGAGCCCGTAGTCGGTACACGTGGTGGCTGGCAATTCCACGATCTCCGAACAGCCTGGGGACGATGGCTGCGTATCCGATGAGCAGACGGTCATGGCCTTGCTCCGTGTTCGCGACGATCACGTCTCCGGGGCGAACGACGTGGCGATCTGCGTATTTTTCCGAATAAAACTTGATGCCTTCATGCTTATATCCACCGCCCTCATGAACCGAGTTCAGGTTGTGCCGCGGCATTCCGCCGCGGCCGAGACCACTGCCCTTGTAGCTCACACCCTTCACCGCCTGGAAATGCTCCGAAAGGTGCCCGATATCCCAGTCCTCTGGCATCTCGCCCAGCTCGGAGTCCACCAGCCGGTCGGGGAACAGGTCGGCGATGTCCTTCGGCAGCCCGGTGTCGCGGCCCTCCATTTTGGCCCGCACCGGGTCGAAATCGACGAACCAGGACCGGAACAGCGCCCGCGCCATCGCCTCCAGCGTCGCGTTCATCCGACGGTTCAGCTCGATCTTGTCGTCCAGCGTGCCGAGGATGTGGGCGATGGCGCGCTGCTCGGACAGCGGCGGCACCGCCACATCCAAGTGCGCGAGTGATTCGGCCGGCACGCGTTGGCGTCCTGACGTACCCGTCATCTGGCCTATCGCATAGCCCCGAACCAGATCAGACCGCGCGACGTAGAACGCGTACCGGGAATCGGTAACCTCCGACCGGCCACGTACGACGATGAACTCCGTTGATCCGTGTCCAGTATTCAGGTCGGAGCTGGCGTAGTAGCGTGCGATCTTGCCGTTCTCTAGGCACGGCGTGATCCGCGCCATCAGCGTATCGCCGTGCTGGAACCTCGATCCGCTGCCTCGAAACTCCCGGACTTCCATTGAGTGCACAGCGCGACGGCCCGGATCGATCGCGGCCATGTCCACGAACGGAGTTGGGCTACCTCGTTCAATGGGAACCGTAGGGTTGATCAGGAACGCGTCCGTGAACGGCATCGTTGACCACTCTTGCGAGAGTGCCGAATCGCGTGCGTCAGGCGACGGCGCCGCCGCGCGATCGCTGCACCTTCTCATCGGGCGCGCAAACCACTCGACGCCTTGGTTCCGAATATGCTCTTGGAGCGACCCGTTTCGTATTGAGCCGTACAGCAACAGATCGACCGATTGCGCCATCGGAATCTCGTCCAGGGCTGCGGCGAGCCGAGCTTGGTCCGTGAGCGTCAGTCGGTCGCCGAACAGTGCGATGTCCACATCGGACGACACGGTGTTCGTTCCGGTGGCTCTGGATCCGAACAACACCGCCCGCTCCACGCGGTCGTTGGCCGCTAGTGTCCAACGCCTGAAGTTCTTGACCAGTAGAATCGGCTCGTGGTACGGTCGGCCCGGAAGCGAGGAGGGCCGTGCCGAACCATTACACACGAGAGGTCCCGGAGGTCTCGGACGCACAGCGCGAGGAACTGGAGGGTTGGCTGCGCCGGCGCAATACCGCGCAGGCTCTGGCCCTGAGGGCACGCATCGTGCTGCAGAGCGCCGCGGGACGGAGCGACCAGGTCGTGGCGCAGGCTCTGGGCACGACGCGGGCCACGGTCGGCAAGTGGCGGCGGCGGTTCCTGCGCAACGGCTGCGACGGCTTGCTGGACGAACCACGGCCGGGCGCGCCGCGCCGGGTGTCGGACGAGGACGTCGAACGGGTCGTGGTCCGGACGCTGGAGACGACCCCACGGGGGGCGACGCATTGGAGCCGGGAGTCGATGGCCCGAGCCTGCGGGCTGAGCGCTTCGACCGTCGGCCGCGTGTGGCGCGCGTTCGCGCTCAAGCCCCATCGCAGCGAGACCTTCAAGCTGTCGCGAGACCCGTTGTTCATCGAGAAAGTGCGCGATATCGTGGGGCTGTACCTGCATCCGCCGGAGCGAGCGGTGGTGCTGTTTGTGGATGAGAAGTCGCAGATCCAGGCGTTGAACCGTACCCAGCCGGTGTTGCCGATGCGTCCGGGAGCACCGGAGCAGCGGACACACGACTATCGACGGCACGGCACGACCTCGTTGTTCGCGGCCCTGAACACCGCCACCGGCGAGGTGATCGGCAGGTGCTTTCGGAAGCACCGCTCGGTGGAGTTCAAGCGCTTCCTCGCCGTGATCGACAAGGCGGTGCCGCCCGACCTCGACATCCACCTGGTGCTGGACAACTACGGCACGCACAAGACGGCGATGATCCACGACTGGCTGGCACGGCGTCCTCGGTATCACCTGCACTTCACGCCCACGAGCGCATCGTGGCTCAACCAGGTAGAGCGTTGGTTCGCCGAGATCACCCGGCAGCAGATCCGGCGTGGAACCCATCGCAGCACCCAAGCACTCGAGGCGGCGATCAAGGAGTACCTGGCGGTCTACAACGAAGACCCCAAGCCCTTCGTCTGGACGAAGACCGCCGAGCAGATCCTGGAATCCCTGAAGCGTTACTGCTCACGTATTTCTGACGGTGCACACTAGCGTGGCGATGATCGCCTCTCGATGTGCGTCCTTGAGACCGTCCGTCATGGCGTCCGCTTGGCGTCCAGAGCTCGGTACAGTCGCAGCAGGACCGGGTAGTAGCGTTCCTTGATCAGGGCCTCGGCTTCCCGAGCCACATCGCTCCAGTACGTGTGGCTCAACAGGTTGCGCTTGTCCAGGGCGTCCAGCAACGTCTCGCAGTCGTTCTCGTCGATGTAGTCGACCTCGAAGCTCTTGCGGATCGCCGCCCGTGGCACCTTCACTTCATGCCCTTCGTAGAAGAGCACGTCTTTGAGGACGTTCCACGACAGCTCGAAGCAGAACTCGAACGTCTTGATCAGGCCGGCCCGTTCCAGGTCGTCGTACCGCTCGCGCTCGCAGGCGCTCGTCAACTGCGCGAGAGCCGTCCCGAAGTTGTCGAGCCGCTGCTGCCAGCGCCGCTCGTCAGCATTGCTCACGAGCCCTTGCCTCCGAAGCCCAATGCGTTCAGGTTCTCGGCGATGGCGGCATCGAGCCGCGCCCCCTCGGCCTGTTGCGCTTGCAGCTCCGCGACCAGCCGAGCCATCTTCGTCTCGAACGGCTCGCCGTCGTCCGGCTGCGGCTCGGCGCCGACGTAGCGGCCGGGAGTCAAGACGTGACCGTGGCGGCGAACCTCGTCGAGCGGGGCGCTCTTGCAGAAGCCGGGCAGGTCCTCGTAGGCGTCCGCGCCGTCGCGCCAGGCGTGGTAGGCGCCCGCGATGCGGGCGACGTCCTCGTCGGTCAGCTCGAGGTGCGTCCGGTCGACCATCCGGCCCAACTTGCGGGCGTCGATGAACAGGATCTCGCCTCGCCGGGGGCGGCGTCGCGCCAGGAACCAGAGGCAGGCCGGGATCTGCGTCGAGTAGAAGAGCTGCCCCGGCAGCGCGACCATGCAGTCCACCAGGTCCGCCTCGATCAGGTTCTTTCGGATCTCCCCCTCGCCCGACTGGCTCGACGACATCGACCCGTTGGCGAGCACGAAGCCGGCGACGCCGGCCGGGGCCAGATGGTGCACGATGTGCTGCACCCACGCGAAGTTGGCGTTGCCCTTCGGCGGCACGCCGTAGTACCAGCGCTTGTCCTCGGCCAGACGCTCTCCGCCCCAGTCCGAGACGTTGAACGGCGGGTTGGCGAGGATGAAGTCGGCCTTCAGGTCCGGGTGGCGGTCGTTGTGGAAGCTGTCTCCGTGGGCAATCTGCCCCTCGATACCCCGGATCGCGAGGTTCATCTTCGCGAGCCGCCACGTCGTGTAGTTCGATTCCTGGCCGTAGATGCTGATGTCGGCCCTGGCCCTGCCGCCGTTCCCGTTGCCGCTGGCGTGCGCGCGGATGAACGCGACCGACTGCACGAACATCCCCGACGAGCCGCAGCACGGGTCGTAGACCCGGCCCCGGTACGGTTCCAGCATCTCGACCAGCACCTTGACGACGCAGCGCGGGGTGTAGAACTCGCCGCCCTTCTTGCCCTCAGCGCTCGCGAACTGCGAGAGGAAGTACTCATAGACGCGGCCGAGCACGTCGCGGGACTGCGCGTCCTCGTCGCCCACCTGGATGTTGCTGACGAGGTCGATCAACTGGCCGAGCCGCCGCTTGTCGAGCGCTGGGCGGGCGTAGTCCCGCGGCAGCACGTCCTTGAGGGCGGGGTTGTCGCGCTCGATGGTCGCCATCGCCTGATCGACGGTCAGCCCGACAGTCGTCTGCCGCGCCTGCGCCCGGAGATGAGACCAGCGGGCCTCGGCCGGCACCCAGAAGACATTCTCGGCGATGTACTCGTCCCGGTCCTCGGCGGCGTCCTCACCCCACTCGGCGAGCACCGCCGAACGGCGGTAAGCGTTCGGCGAAGCCGGTATGGGCCTGCGGGGCCAGTGCGATCTTCCCCGCTCGACAACCTTGGTGCACGGCCTCTCCCGCTTCTCGCTCTCGCGGCCCCGCAACGCCCGACAGCACCTCCCGGGTCGCGAGATCGCCGCGTAGAGCCGGACATCTCGTCCAGCAGCCCGGTTGCACCCCGCGGCCGAGGCGGCGCGGTCTCCACGAAGGTCTCGATCAGCACGGGGGTCGACCAGAAGAACCGGGCCCCGTCGCTGTCCGACGACGGGGGCCGGGCTGCCGCATACCGGCTTCGCCGAACGGTTACGTCCACAAAGTAAGCGTTCGGCGAAGCCGGTATGGGCCTGCGGGGCCAGTGCGATCTTCCCCGCTCGACAACCTTGGTGCACGGCCTCTCCCGCTTCTCGCTCTCGCGGCCCCGCAACGCCCGACAGCACCTCCCGGGTCGCGAGATCGCCGCGTAGAGCCGGACATCTCGTCCAGCAGCCCGGTTGCACCCCGCGGCCGAGGCGGCGCGGTCTCCACGAAGGTCTCGATCAGCACGGGGGTCGACCAGAAGAACCGGGCCCCGTCGCTGTCCGACGACGGGGGCCGGGCTGCCGCATACCGGCTTCGCCGAACGGTTACGAACGGCGTTCCTCGAAGGCGTCAGAAATGTACTTGATGAAGATCAGGCCGAGGACGACGTGCTTGTACTCGGCGGCGTCCATCGAGCCGCGCAGGGCGTCGGCCATCGACCACAGTTCGGCTTCATGGCCGATGGTGGCCCCGCCGCTCGGGGTTGCGCCCGCGTCGCCTGCCTGCTTCCCCGACCGTCGTCGCGCCATGCCGTGATCTCCGTCGCACGAATCCCGACTCGCGAGCCGACACCCGCCACCGGGGGGGGCGTCCGCCTCAGTCTCTCGCGGTCCGTTTCTGAATGAGGGATGAAACGAGGGAAACTACCGACCAAGCGCCGCATAAAGCACCTATTGTCAATAGTTTGCAGGACATTCGCGTTGGAAGCCCTGGAAGCTATCTCCCGCAGCACGTCGATCTCCAGCGTCCGAAGCTCGCGGTAGGCGATGATCAGGAAGTTGCCGCAGCCGCAGGCCGGGTCGAACAGCCGTAGCGAGCCGAGTTTGTCCCGGAACCTCCGCAGGTCGGCCACAGCCCGCCCGTCGCGGCGAGCCTGCAACCGCCGGAACTCGGCCCGCAGGTCGTCGAGGAACAGCGGCTCGATGACCTTCAGGATGTTCTTCTCCGTCGTGTAGTGCGCCCCCTGGG
Organism: Vicinamibacterales bacterium; assembly: GCA_965215155.1. Taxonomy (GTDB): domain Bacteria; phylum Acidobacteriota; class Vicinamibacteria; order Vicinamibacterales; family UBA8438; genus JAGWAJ01. The sequence continues at coordinate 389,176 of CBDCCY010000004.1, forward strand.
CGCGGCGGTCGGCCGGCTCCATGACCGACTGGAACAGCGCCCCGAAGATGGCCGGCGAGATCGCCGTCCAGTCGAACTGGCCCGCGTCGAGCAGCGCTCGGCGCATCTCGGCGTCGAAGTCCGGGATGCGGACCGCGCCGTCGAACAGGTCGCCGTTGACGTGCGGGAACCGCGCGAGGTCCTCGTCGAGCTTCGCCTGCCGCCGGTTGGGGGGCGTGTCGAGCACCTGGAACAGGCGCATCAGCCACGGGCCGAGGTCGGAGCCGTCTGGGGCCGTACGCTCCTCGATGAAGTCCAGGAAGATGTCGCGGGGCTCGAAGATGCCCGTGTCGTCGGCGAACAGGCAGAACACGGTCCGCACGAGGAACAGCTCGAGGTCGTGGCCGTCGTAGCCGGACGCCTTCAGCGCGTCGTGCAGACGGGCGATCAACTCGGACGCCTCGATGTTGACCGGGTCTTGGTCCCGGAACGTCCGGCGCTGCACGCCGATGATGAACCCGAACTTCTCGACGTGCTGCGGCAGGTCGGCGAGGGCGAAGCGGGTCTCTTCGCGTTCGTCCCGGTCGAGAAGCTCGAACGTCTGGAAGTCGCAGAGAAGCTGGAAGCGGGGGCGCTCCCGGTCCGGCAGCGCGTCGAAGTACGTGCCGGCCTGCTCGCGGGCGGCGGTCAAGTCGCGCCCGGCGCTCTTCTGCTCGACCAGGAGGACGCCGGGCCAGAACAGGTCGATGAAGCCGGCGGTGTTGTCGAGCCGCTGGCGCGTTCCTCGTACCGCGCCACGTCGCGGCGGCGCTTGCCGAAGATCTCGAAGAACTCGTTGTAGAAGCTCTGGGTCTCGCCCTTCTCGTAAGTGGCGTCGGCCCATTCACGGGCGAACTCGGCGGCCTGCGGCCGGATCTCGTTCCAGGAGAGCCTCATCGCCGCCGTCGGCTGGAGCAAGTGTCGAACACGGCGGTCATGGTACCACGCGGCGCTCAGGCGGCCGCTCGTGGCGAGTCGTGGCAGAATCTGTCAGGAAACATGACCGAAGGCAGCCTGACGAAGGCGGCGCTCGTCGACGAAGTGGCTGACGCCGCCGACCTCACGAAGAGGCACGCCGAGACCATCGTTGAGACCGTGTTCCGCAGCATCGTGGAGTCGCTGCACCGGGGGGAGAAGGTGGAACTCCGCGGCTTCGGCAGCTTTCGCCTCCGGCGCCGCGAACCGCACCGACGCCGCAACCCCCGGACCGGCGACCGGGTGGACGTGCCGTCGCAGCGCGTCGCCTACTTCACGCCGGGCAAGGAGCTGAAGGAGCTGATCAACCCGGAGCCGGCGCAGGCCCGCCCGACTGCGGCTCCGGTGCCGAAATGAGGCGAGAAGGTCGGCGAACGCCGCCGCCGTAGACGCTGTTCCCCCTTCCTGGAGGGACAACTTGGAGGGGAGCGACCGGACCCGGCGGGTGTGACGGAGGAACACCTGCCGGGTCCGCAAATCGCCAGATTTGCCGTGGTCGCTCCCCTACCTCACCCACGTCCCTTTCCCTGTACGTGGGGGTGATGTGTTGTGGTGGGATTTGGTTGATATCGAAAGACTTGCGGGCTTGTGATTGTAAGTTCAAGTGTGACTGGGGGTGTAAGTTCGGCCGCCTGTTCTCCTTACATCCTTACTGCGGCATCATCGGTGTAAGTTCGCCTCGGCCTTCGTTGTGATCAGGCAACAGGTTGGATCACAACTGCCACCTCGTCCCCCCTGTTCCTCATCGTGCTTCCGTACTCCTCGCCTCTTGGTCGTATGCGCCGCTCTCGTGCGCCGGTACTCGTTCCCTGTCGAGCCAGTGTGGTGCGCTGTCATCCTTCCGCGTCATGTTCCGCCCGGTACCGTATCATGCCGGTTGCTTTCCTGGCGCGTTTGTTCCCCTGTGCGCCCGGCCTGCTGCTGACGGACCCCGGTTGCCGTGCGGGCGGTGGTGGGGCCGGCGGGGTCCGGATCGTGGTCGATACCCGGTCCCGTTGTCAACGGGACGGACGCCAGCGTCCGTCACAACCAGCCTCGTCCGCGACGGTGGCCGGCGTGTCACCGGGACGGCCGCAGCGCAAGCGGAGGACCGCGCCAGCGGTTGACACGCCGGACGCCGTCGTGGCATCCGGTCCTCGGCCCCGCACGGTCAGCGCCGCGTCGAGTCTTTCGCCCGGCGCTCTCCGGCCAGATACGCGGCCCAGTCGTCCATGAGCCGCCGCCGCCGCTCGAACAGGTCCGACCGCGCATAGGCCGCCTCGACCGGGTTCTGGACGAGATGGGCGAGCGCCGCCTCGATGACCTCCCGCGGATGGTCCGTCTCCTCGGCCGCCCAGTCCCGGAACGACGAGCGGAAGCCATGGGGCACAGCCGCCACCCCGTGCTCCTGGAGCAGCCGCGGCAGACTCGTCTTGGCGATCTCCACGCCGCCGCGGCCGGGGAACACGAGCCCGGCACCATCGCCAAGCGCCCGCGCCGCGTCGAGGACCGCCACCGCACGCCGGCTGAGCGGCACCCGGTGCTCGCGCTTCATCTTCATCCGCACCGCCGGCACGGTCCATACGTGGTCCGCCGTGTCCATCTCGGCCCACCGCGCACCGCGTACCTCGCCCGACCGCGCGGCCGTCAGCACGAGAAACTCGAACGCCAGCTTCGCGGCCTCCGCCGCCCCCGACGCCCGCACCGTCTCAATCGCCGCCGCCACGTCGCGATGCGGCAGCGCCCGTTGGTGCCGCACGACATCGTGCTGCGGGCCGAGCACCGGCCCGATCCGGTTGCACGGGTTATCCGATCTCAACTCCATCGCCACGGCCCACTCCAGCACCGCGTGCAGGCGCTGGCGCACGCGCCGCGCCGTCTCGGCCTTCGCATGCCAGATCGGGGTGAGGATACGCAGCAGGTCGGGGCTGGCGACCTCGGAGACGGGCATCCGTCCGATGCGCGGGAAGGCGTACCGTTCCAGGCTCCGCAGCCAGTCCTGCGGCTGGCGCGGGTTGCGCCAGCCGGCCCGCTTCTGCTCCAGCACCTGGGCGGCGGCCTCGGCGAAGGTGGGCGTGGCGCGGACGCGGCGGCGCTCGGCGAGCGGGTCGCCGCCCGAACGGGCGAGCTTGCGGTTGGCGAGGGCCTGCTCGCGGGCTTCGCCGAGCGGGACGAGGGCGGCGGCGCCGAGTCCGAGTTCGCAGCGCCGGCCGCGGATGACGAGTCGTTGGATCCAGCTTCGGGTTCCGGTAGGCTGAACGTAGAGGTAGAGGCCGTTGCCGTCGATGTGGCGTCCTGGCGGCGCGTTTCGGACGAAGGCGGGCGAGAGGGCCTTGTGGGGATGTCGTCCCCGGCGCTTGGTTCTCCGGGGTGTGGCGGCGGTTGTGTTCACAGCATCCATCCCCGCATTATATGCCGGAACGGAGCGGATTTCACGGGACGGCCTGGCCGGTTCAGCCCACGGCGACGAGTCGTAAATGATTACAGAACAGCGCTTTATGGACTACACCACACGACAGGGAACGCTTGTGGATCATGAGCGGATGTTCCTGACCGAGGAGGAAGCGGCGGCCATCGAGCAGCGGGTCGTCGAGGCCAACGCGCGCGCCAACGCGCCCAGCGTCGTGCGCACCGAGCCGCTCCCGGTGGGCGGCAACGTCGGTGGCTACAACGCCTTCTGGCTGGACCGCGGCACCACGGTCGTCCCGACGCGCCGGACGTCGCTCGTCATCGACCCGCCGAACGGGCGGTTGCCCGCGCTGACGCCGGAGGCGGAGGCGCACGTCAACTCGCCGGAGCGGCAGCGGCTGAAGGCGATTCGGGAAGGGCTGGTGCCGGCCGACTCCCACGAGCAGTTCGACTACGGCGACCGCTGCATCTGGTACCGCGGGGTGCCGTCGCTGCCGACCGCCTACAACAACAACTACCACATCGTGCAGACCGAGAACGTCATCGCCATCCTGCAGGAGCACATCCACGACGTGCGCTTCATCCACCTCGACGGACGCCCCGCGATCAGCGAGGGCATTGCCCAGTTCGGCGGCCATTCGCGGGGGCGCTGGGAGGGCGACACGCTCGTCGTCGAGACGACCGGCTTCGGCGAGCGCGCCTACCTGTTCTCGTCCGGCCCGGGAGTGCAGGGCGGCATCAACTGGGACCTCAGCCCCGAGCTGCGCGTGGTGGAGCGCTTCACCCGCGTCGCGCCCGGCACGCTCGACTACGAGTTCACGCTGGAAGACCCCAACGTCTGGACCCGTCCGTGGACCGGCTCTTCGCCCTGGGCGCGCAGCGACCTGCCGATGTTCGAGTACGCCTGCCACGAGGGCAACTACGGCCTGTACAACATCCTCGCCGGCTCGCGGGCCGAGGAGGCCAGGGCGGCGGACCGGTAGTGGGAGCATGAGAGTCTACAGCGCGCCGATCCTGGCCCAGGTCACGCACGTCAAGCACGTCCTCGAGATGAACGGCATCGAGTGCCGCATCCAGGGCGAGCATCGGTCGGGGGCGGCGGGCGAGCTTCCGCCGGGCGAGACGTGGGCCGAGCTGTGGGTGCTCGATCCGTCGCTCGTCGAGGAGGCGAAGCGACTCGTGGGCGAGGCGCTCGACCCGGCGGAAGCGGCGCAGCCCGAGTGGACGTGCCCGAGCTGCAGGGAGGTGGTCGACGGCCAGTTCGCCGTGTGCTGGAACTGCGGCGCAAGCGGCCCCGCGGCTTCCTGATCGGCTTCTTGGCGCCGATCAGTCCGGGTCCTCGAGCGAGTCGTAGAACTTGACGATGTCGCCCCGGTCCGCGGATTCGTTGAAGGCCATGCCCGCCCGGGGGTGCTGGTTGAGGACGCCGGTCATCATGTACGGGTAGTCGAAGCCCCACTTGAGCGCGTTGCGCAACGGCTCGATGTGGTGCTGGATGCAGTGCAGCACCGGCCGCAGGTGGAACTTGGGGTTGTGCAGGAAGCTGAGCAGCAGCTCCATCGGGCAGTTGCCCGCGCCCCGGCCCAGCCCCGCCATGCTGGCGTCCAGCCGGTTGGCGCCCCGGACCGTTGCCTGGATGGTGTTGGCGAACGCCAGTTGCCGGTTGTTGTGGGCGTGCATGCCCACCGCCTTGCCGGCCGGGGCGGCGTAGCCCAGGAACGTATCCATGTAGCTGTCGATCTGCTCCGTGTACAGCGAGCCGAAGCTGTCCACGATACAGACGACGTCCGCCTCGGAGCGGGCCACCAGGGCCAGCGCCTCGTTCAGCTCGCGCTCGGGCACCGTCGACAGCGCCATCAGGTTGAGACTGGTTTCGTAGCCCTTGTCGTGGGCGTTCTTGATCATGTCGAGGGCCAGGGGGATCTGGTGGATGTAGGTGGCCACCCGGATCATGTCCAGCACGCTTTCCGACTTCGGCAGGATGTCTTCCCGGTAGTCGCTCTTGTCGGCGTCGGCCATGGCCGACAGCTTCAGCGCCGTGTCGTTGTCGCCGACGATGCGACGGAGATCGCTCTCCACGCAGTGCTTCCACGGTCCGAACTGCCCGGGGGGGAACTGCTTGCGCGAGTTGATGTACCCGATCTCCATGTAGTCGATGCCGCTCTCGAGGCAGGCGTGGTACACCGCCTGCACGGTCTCGTCGGAGAAGCCGTGGTCGTTCATCAGACCCCCGTCCCGGATCGTGCAGTCCATGACCTTGATCTCGGGGCGGTACGAAATCCACTGGTTCGCACGGCTCTCCTGCGGCTCTTGCTCGCTCATCACGCGGTCCTCTCCTTCCGGCAATGCCTGATGCGGCTCGGCAGCAGGACGCACCTGCTGCTTCTCGCGCCCGGCGACTCTTCCTTCTCCTGATGCGGGGGATGCTTCCGACGTGCAGGACTACCTGGTCGCTGCCTCCAGGGCCCGCTCGCCGGCCAGCGCGTTGTAGATCGAGTAGTTCCCTTCGTGACACGCGTACTCGTAGATGACGTAGCCCGGCGGACTCGTGAGCGGCAGCTCCACGGTAAAGGGGCGGGTGTAGGTCGCCTCGTCGTGAATCGTGTACCGGTAGTCGATGGTGTCGTCGTCGAGGCGCGTGAATCGCTCGACCGCGCGCAGGTGTGCCGTGCCCGGGAATCCGCGCCACGTCGTGTCGTCCCGGTAGTGCGTGGTCTCGACCACGAGCGTGTCGCCCTCCCAGCGGCCGCGCCCGTCGCCGTTCCACTGCCGGATGCGCCCGTCGATCGGCGGGCGCCCGTCCAGCGGCACGACGCGCACGTCGTGGATCATCTCGTTGAGAATGACGACCTGGCCGGGTGTCTGGAAAATGTGGTACGCGTTGCTGTAGCCGGACGGGACCGGCGGCACTCGCTGGTAGGTCATGCAGCGTTCCTGCAGCGGCCGGTCTTCCCAGGAGTCGAAGGGGTGGGTGCGCCTGCGCTCGAGCCGCGCCGCCTGCCGTCGCTCGGCCTCGGCCGTCAGGGGCGGGAGCCTCCCGTCGGGCGGGTGGACGATGAGCGAGGTGCGCCCGGTGGAGGCGCCCCGATCCCACCAGACCTGGTTGTACGCCAGGGCGAGGTCGCGCTCGCGGGACAGCTCGCCGCGGCGTTCGGACGACGCGCGGTTGGCGTCGTCGCGGTTCTGCTGCGCCACCTCCTCCGACGTCAGGAACTCGCGTCCGGCCAGGGCGTCCGGCCGCTCGAGCGGCGTGAACGTGGCGTACGACCAGATGCCCTGCAGGTCCGGATCGCCCCAGGCGGTCCTGAACGTGCGGTCTGCCGCCGGTGCCGGCTCCTGACCGGCCACGAGAGCCGGCGCAAGGCAGAACGACGCGGCCAGCGCCGCCACCGTCCATCGACTGTTCATCGGAAGACCTCCGTGTTCTCGTTCGGTCCGCTCATCCCGATCCTGAAACCATACACCGCCCGCGGCCTGGAGTACGCTTCTCACACGAGCGGCCGTGGCCGGTCGGAGCGATCCGGAGGTCCCCATGAAACGACTTCAGCTACTGGCGGCAGGACTGGCCCTGACGCTCACCGGTTGCGCGGAGGCCCCGCCTCCCGAGGGGGCGGGCGCCCTCGCGCTCGTCGGGGCGCAGTTGATCGACGCGACCGGCGCGCCGCCGGTGGCCGATGCGGTTGTCGTCGTGCGCGGCGGCCGGATCGTGAGCGCCGGCTCGCGGGATGCGACGCCGGTGCCCGACGGCGCGGAGACGCTCGACTTGGCCGGGAAGACCATCATGCCCGGCCTCGTGAACCTGCACGTGCACTACCGGGAGGGAGCGGAGGAGATCGAGCGGCAGTTCCGGGCGCAGCTCCACTTCGGCGTGACCACCGCGCGGAGCATCGGCAGCGATTCGCCGGAGCGGGTCGCCCACCTGCTCGGGTCCGCCGGCCGCCCCGACGCCCCCCGCACCTTCACGGCGGGACTGGGCTTCTCCTACCCCGGCGGCTTCAACGCCGCCGGCCGGAACGCGCCCACGACCGAGGAGGAAGCGCGGGCGCTGGTGCGGGAACAGGTGGCGCTCGGCGTGCACTTCATCAAGATGTGGGTCAACGAGGTCGCGGAGCCGGGCCTGAAGATCCCGCCCGAGATACGCGCGGCCATCATCGACGAGGCGGTGGCGAACGGCGCCGTCCCGGTTGCCCACATCGACGAGGAAGCCGACGGCCGCCAACTGGTGGAGGCCGGCCTACGGGACTTCCTGCACAGCACGGTGCTGACGTTCGGCCCCGGCGCCGGCGTCCCGGTCGACGATCCGGTCCCGTCGGCCGAGTTCATCGCGATGTGCGTCGACAGCGGCGTGTCGTTCACGCCCACGCTATCGATCGTCCAGAACCGCTGGCACTTCGCGGAGCATCCGGAGCTGCTGGGCGACCCGGAGCTGCGGGCCGCGTTCAACCTCTACAACCCGGAGGCGCTGGCCGGCTGGGACGACCCGGCGCGCCGGGCGGAGGTCGTCGACGATCCGGGGTTCGAGGACCGCAAGGCCGCGTTCCGGCAGTTGCTCGGCTTCGTGAAGACGATGCACGACGCCGGGGTCGCGGTGGCTCTCGGGAACGACGCCGGCACCCCCAACGTGCCGTTCGGCTGGGGCATGCACCACGAGATGGAGCTGTACGTCGAGGCCGGCCTGACCCCCATGGACGCCATCGTCGCGGCGACCGCCACCGGCGCCGCGCGGATGCCCCCGGTGGGCGAGGCCGACTTCGGCACCCTCGAGGCGGGCAAGGTCGCCGATCTGATCGTGCTGAACGCCGATCCGCTGGCCGACATCCGCAACACGTTAGACATCGACCGCGTCATGCGGCTCGGCGAGTGGGTGGACCGTTCGGAGCTGCGGTAGAGCGCGCGATTCGCGCAGCGCGGCCGTGTCGGAGACTACGGGATGCCGAACCGGCAGAAGTTCACGTTAACGACCGATGTGGACGCCGGCCTTCCGGAGGAGCTGCGGAGCCTGGCCAGGGGCGAGGGCCGCCGGATTCAGAACCTGGTCGAAGAAAGCGATCGCCGCGCTGATCGACCAGCGCCGGCTGGGCAGGGCTCGCCCGCACGTAGTGGCGGCCTACAAACGTAGCCACGCCCGGCTCTCGGCACTCTACGACAAGCTCGCGAAGTGACCGGCCGCCTTCGCGAGCGCCCTACCTGGCGCGGGCGTCCACGGTGGGCGGCATGAGCGAGCGGACCTGGATGCCCCAGTGGTCCCCCGCGCGCGTCACGATCCACAGCGCGGGGACGGTCAAGTAGCGGGTGCCGTCGGGGTGCCAGCGGGTGAAGGTCAGCTCGAAGTGCACCTTGTTCCGCGTGACGATGCTTGCCTCCAGCTCGTCGATGGTGCTCATGTGCCAGTCTTCATCCGCCCGCATCCGGTCGAAGTTCGGGCGAGGGCCGTCGGCGGGCGACTCGGCCACCGCGAAGCCGCCGCCGGGGGTCATGAACAGGTGCGGGTGGTTGAGCGTCGCGATGGTGCCGTCGACGTCGGCGGTATTGAAGGCGGTGAAGAAGTCCAGCACCGCCTGCCGGGCCGCCGAGACGATCTCCGCCCGCTCGTCGTCGCCCAGATCCGCGGGCTCCGCGGCCGGGGTCCGGAGCTGGATGGCCCAGCGGCCGTCCCGCCGGGTCACGATGTAGAAGACCCGCGACGTGCGGTAGGCCGCGCCGTCGGCGCCGTAGCGGCTGAAGCCGACCTCCGCGTGCACCTTCTCGGGCGAGGACCTGACCACCGTGAACGAGTCGAAGTCGAAGGAGCTGCTTCGCCACCCCTCGCGCTCCCGCATCTGGTCGAAGCCGGCCGAGAAGTCCTGGGGTCTTTGTTTACCGGGTTGCCGCGTGAGATCCAATTTCTTGGATTGTACTTTTGGCGGCAATATGGCATAAGTCTTGTGTGGGCAACGCGCACCGGGGCGATACGAGCGAACGGCCGCTCGGCCGGCTCAACGATGTCGAGCAGCTTCGCACGGAATTGACCCGGCGCGAGCGCGAGTTGCGACGCGAGAACCGCCGCCAGAAGCGCCAGATCGACGGCTTGCAACGAGACAAGGGCGACCTGCAACGGCAGGTCGAACACCTGCGGCGCGAGAACGAACGCTTGAGACGGGAGTTGGCCGCGGCGCAGCGAGCGGGTCGCCGTCAGGCAGCCCCCTTTGCCAAGGACCGGCCGCAGGGTCGCGGGCGCCGTCCCGGCCGGCGGGCCGGTGCAGACTACGGCCGGCAAGGCCGCCGCCGGCGCCCGACGCACGTTGACGAGACCCACGCGGCGCCGGTGCCGGCGGCGTGTCCGGACTGCGGCGGCGCGGTCACGGTGACCCGCGTGGCGTCGCAGTATCAGGAAGAGTTGCCCGTGGTGCGCCCCGTCGTGCGTCGCTTCGACATCGAGGTCGGGCACTGCTCGCAGTGTCAGCGGCGCGTGCAGGGCCGCCACGTGCTGCAGACCTCCGACGCGTTGGGCGCGGCCGGCGTGCAGCTCGGTCCCGGCGTCGTCGCGCTGGTCGTTGAGCTGCACACGGAACTGGGGGTGCCGCTGGCCAAGGTGGCCCACCTGCTGCGAACGACCTTTGGCTTGCACGTCACCCCGGGCGGTCTCGCGCACCTGCTGCACCGGGCCGGCCGCGCCGCCGCGCCGGCCTACGCCGAGTTGTGCGCGCAGGTGCGCAATGCGCCGGTGGTCACGCCGGACGAAACCGGCTGGCGCGTCGGTGCCGTCCGCCACTGGCTGTGGGCGTTCGTCACCCCGCAGACGACGGTCTACGCCATCTGCTCCGGCCGTGGGTTCAATGACGCCGCCACCGTGCTGGGGACCGACTACGCCAACGTGCTCGTACGCGACGGATGGGCAGCCTATCGGCGCTTCGGCGGACTGCACCAAACGTGTCTGAATCACTATGCCGATGTCGGGATTATTCCGATGTTGGTGCAGACGCCCCTGTTGTTGGCGGCATCTGCACCAAACTGATCGGCATAATCACAGCCCTTCGAGAAAGGCCAGGAGCGCGTCGGATGGTTGATAGCGGCCCCCGCGGACTTCGGCTGGGGTGGTCCTTGCGAGCGCCCGTTCCTTCAGGGCGAGGTCGGCATGGATGTAGATGTCGGTGGTGCGGACGTGTTCGTGTCCGAGCCACAGGGCGATGACGGTGTTGTCGACCCCGGCGTGCAGCAACCGCATGGCTGCGGTGTGACGCAGCGTGTGCGGGGTGACGGTCTTCTCGCGGAGCGATGGGCAGGCGTGGGCCGCAGCAGCCACGTGCGTCGTGACGCGTTGCGCGAGGGCGTCTCGGCTGAGCGGTTTGCCTGTCCGCGTAGGGAAGACTGGTGCCTCTGGTGAGCTGGCGCATTCGGCCAGCCAGGCACGCAGGGCGGCGGCCACCGGCTTGGTGAGCGGAGTGACCCGGTGCTTGCGCCCTTTTCCAAGGCAGTGGACGTGCGCACCTCGCGCCAAGTGCAGGTCCGTGCAGCGCAGGCCGGTGAGTTCGGCGGCGCGCAATCCGGTCTGGATCGCGAGCGCGAGGAGAGTGTGGTCGCGGCGCCCGGTCCACGTGGTGCGGTCGGGGGCGGCGAGCAGGGCGTCGACTTCGAGGTCGGACAGGAAGGTCACGAGCCCACGTGGACCGCGCGTGGGGGGCATCGCGAGTACGCGGGCAATGACGGCTGCCTGCTCGGGATGCTCCAGTGCGGCATAGCGGAACAGGGCATGAATGGCCGACAACCGCGCGTTGCGGGTGCGCGCGGTGTTCGCGCGGTCGTGCTCGAGGTGGGCCAGGAATCGTCCGATGAGGGGTGCGTCGAGATCGCCGAGTTCCAGGTCCGAGGGGGCCTTGGCGAGGTGGACCGCGGCAAAGCGGACGAGCATCCGCCACGCGTCGCGGTAGGCAGCGACCGTGTGCGGGCTGGCGTGGCGCTGGTGCACGAGCCGCTCGGTGAAGAACGCCTGGAGCGTGGGAGCAAGGGCGCTCATGCTGAGGCCCCCAGATGGCGTTCGAGGCGGTCTGAGGCCAACTGCATCAATGCCGGTGCCGCCGACAGGTACCAGTATGTGTACTTGGGGTCGGCGTGCCCGAGATAGGTGGCCAGGAGCGCGATTCGCGCCGCCGGATTCTGGCCCTGTCGGTAGGCGTCGAGCAGCGTGCACGTCGCGAACCGATGTCGGATGTCGTGCAGCCGTGGCCGACAGGCGGCTGCGTGCGGCCGGAGGCCCGCGCGCTGGACCAGGGTGCGGAACGTCTGCTGTACATTGCGGCACAGCAGCCTCGTGCCCGCGGTAGAAACGAACAGCGCGGCGGTGTCCCGGGCCGCCAGCCGGTCCGCGCGGAGCAGATACTGCTGGACCGCGGCGCTGGCTGTGGGGTGCAGCGGAAGTGCACGGGACTTGTCGAATTTGCCGTGGCGGACGGTGATCAGCCCCTGCTCGGCGTCGAAATCGTGCCGATCGAGCGCGATGGCTTCACCGACGCGCATCCCGGTCACGACCAGCAGACCGATCAGGGTCCGATACGTTGCGGCCCGATGCCCGGTGCGCAGCCCCGATGTGGCGACCAGCAGGGCCGCGATGTCTTCGTCGGTGTAGGGGTACGGCGTGGCGCGCTGGGCGCGCGCCTGCAACAGGTCGGCGGGCGGTATCTCGGTTGCCGGGTCGATCGTGCGCACGAAGGTCGCGAAGCCGCGGACGACGGTGAGTCGGCTGGCCCACCACGCCCTCGGGTCCTTCCCGGCGGGGAGTGTCGCCCAGGCGAGGGCGGTCTCGGTGCGCAGGCGCGTCTCCCCGCGGTCTTCGAGATAGGTCAGGAATTGCGCGAGGAGCTTCTCCGCGCGCGCCAAGCGGTAGCCCAGCGCCCGGCGCATCGTCAGATAGTCGGCCAGGGCTTGACGCAGGAAGGTCATGCTGCACCTCCAGGCCACGCGCGTGCGATCGTGCGCAGGGCGTCATGGTCGACCTTCGCGTAGATCGCCGTGGTCTGCAGGCGGGCGTGACGCAGGAAGTGCTGGATCTCGGACAGGGGGGCGCCCGCTCGGAGCAGTTGCGTTGCCGCGAAATGACGCAACCGATGTGCGTGGACGACGCCGAGGCCGGCTCGCTGCGCGGCGGCGGCCACAATCTGCGTGACCCCGGTCGGGCTCAACGGGCCCAGAGGCGCGACCAGGCGGACGAAGACGGTGCGCCCCTGCGCCCGGGTCGGCCGTTGGCGGAGATATGCGGCCACCGCGTTGCCCACATCGGTCGGGAGAGGCATGCGCTCGGCCCGATTCCCCTTGCCGTGTACGACGACCTCGCCGGCGCGCCAGTGCACGTCGTCGAGACGCAGGGTCGCCACTTCGGCGGCCCGCAGGCCGAGGCGGGCCAGCGTGGTGATGACCGCAAAGTCGCGGCGCCCTCCCAGCGTCCGGGGGTCGCACGCGGCGAGCAGTCGCCGGACGTGGTCGGGCTCGAGGCGCGGCGGAAGCGCCACCAGTCGTCGGCCGGCTACCGACGGGACGGCCGTCGCCAGCGAACGCTGGACCACCCCGGTGACATGCAGGAAGACCAGCAGCGAGCGCAGTGCGGTCGACGTCAGTTGCGCGGCCCGGCGGGATTGCTCGGCACAGCGCGCCACCATGAACGCAGTCACGTCGGCCTCACCGAGTTGCTCGAGGTCCAGCCCGAGGCCGTCGGCCGAGATGCAGCCGCGCAGAAAGGGGCGGACCGCATCGACGTAGCCCTGGGCGGTGGCTTCGCCCAGACCCCGTTCCACGGTGAGGTAGTGCCGGTAGAGCACCAGGGTCTTGTCCACGGGCCCTGTCGGGATGGGCGTCGTCGCAGGCGGGATCGCGCCACGAGCCCGGAGGTACGTCAGCAACGGGCGCAGCGCCTTGCCCGTCAGATGCCTCTTGTAGCCGGCCTTCTGCCGTGCTTGCAGAAACTGCTGCGTTCGCTCTGGCAGGTCGCCGATGTCGAGGCCTCTTGCCTGCAGCCACCGGCTGACGGCCGACGCCAGAGACAACTGCGTCCGCAGCGAGCGCGGTGTGTAGCCTTGCTGCGCAAGCTCCGTCGCGAAGCCCGCCGCGAACGGCTTGAGCGAACCAGCGATGGCGACGACGGGAACGCGTGACGGATCACTCATGAGAGCCTCCTCTCTCGTGGGTCGTGAGAGAAGAGTCTCCGTCCGTCAGCGCGCGGTGATTATCCGGATCGTCTCGTCGAAGACGCCCTGCACGACCGGGACATCAGGGCGGACATCGGAATAATCCCGACATCGGCATAGTGCGCCAGACACGTCTGGTGCAGGCCGTCGTAGCAGCGATACGGCGCCCACCCGTCACGCACGAGCACGCCGAGGTAGTCGGTCCCCAGCACCGTGGCGGCGTCGTCGAACCCGCGGCCGGGACAGATGGCGTAGACCGTCGTCTCCGGGGTGACGAACGTCCACAGCCAGTGGCGCTCGCCGCCGACGCGCCAGCCCGTCTCGTCCGGCGTGACCACGGGGGCGGTGCGGACCTGCTCGCACAGCTCCGTGTAGGCCGGCGCGGCGGCGCGGGCCGCCCGGTGCAGCACGTGGGCGAGCCCGCCCGGTGTCACCTGCAGCCCGAACGTGGTCCGCAGCACGTGCGCGACCTTCGCCAGCGGCACCCCCATCTCCGTGTGCAGCTCGACCACCAGCGCCACGACCGCGGGTCCGAGTTGCACGCCCGCCGCCCCCAGCGCGTCGGAGGTCTGCAGCTCGTGGTGGCCCTGCACCCGCCGCCGACACTGCGTGCAGTGGCCGACCTCGATGGCGAAGCGCCGCACGACCGGGCGCACCACCGGCAGGTCTTCCTGATACTGCGACGCCTCGCGGGTCACTGCGACCGCGCCGCCGCAGTCCGGACATTCCCTCGGAATCGGCGCCGCGTGGGTCTCGTCGACCTGCGCCGGGCGCCGGCGGCAACCGTGGCGGCCATACTCCGCACCGGCTCGCCGTCCGGGATGCCCGCCGCTACCTTGCGGCCGGTCCTTGGCGAACGGTGCCGCTTGGCGGCGACCCGCCCGGCGTGCCTCGTCCAATTGTCGTTTCAGGCGCTCCACCTGTTGTTTCAGGCGGTCATTCTCCCGTTGCAGACGGTCGCTCTTGCGTTGCAGCCTCTTCGCGTCGCGCTCGCGCCGCGTCAACTCTTCGCGAAGCCGTTCGAGGTCGGTAGGACGTTCCGCTGTCCGAGGTGGGGGCGATTTCCGGTCGGCGGCCGTCACGCCACCGTTATGCCATAATTCCCAAAATTGTACAAGTCAAAATATTGACGCTTCGGCCCGGAACCCGCTAATCGAAGACGTCTCGCGGAGGGCGGGAGCTTCACCTTCCTCGGGTTCGACATTCGCCGCACGCGGACGCGGCGAGGCAAGTGGGGTGTGGCATGTGTGCCTCGAACCAAGGCGCGCACCAGCCTGCTCCGTCGGCTCAAGGAGGTGTTTCGCCGGCATCACTCGCAACCGGTTGAGAGAGTCGTTCGGCTCATCAACCCCATCCTGCGCGGTTGGACGAACTACTTCCGCGTAGGGCAATCGAGCCGATGCTTCGGTTACGTGCGGGACTGGGTCGAGAAGAAGGTCAGGCGACACCTGATGCAACAGCGCGGGCGCTCGGGTTTCGGCTGGCAGAGGTGGAGTAGGCGGTGGCTTTACGAGCGGCTCGGGCTGTTCTCACAGTACCAGGTCGTCTACGGGCCGAAAGCCCTTCCAGCTTGAACCGCCGCATAACCCTTGCGGTATTCGTTTACCGGGTGATCGGCCAATGAACACGGGCTGAGAATGGCCTTGAGCGTAGAAAGCTTCCAGTGCTGCCAGTGCTGCGACGAGGTTGCTTGGAACGGCAGTGGGGTTCCCACCGGTGCGTCACCCCCTGGCGGCGCCGTGGTGGGATGTTGGACGCCGCGCACCGGTGTCGGCTTGTCGGCGAGAACCGGCGGCAACGGGGCGCAGAGGAGCCGGCACGCTGCCCGTCGCGGCGGGTGCGGCCGCAAGGACCGGTCGTGCCACGTGGTCGTTCGGACGGTGCCCACCTACGCGGGCGGCGGCGGCAGCCCGAGCAGCTCGGGGACAACCGGTTTGGGGGCGCGCAACATTGCGGCGATCAGCGCGGGCAGGTCGAGGATGCGTTGCCGGGCCGTGCGCACCACGCTGGCGAGGGTCTGCTGCGTGTCGGCGCCCTTGCGGGTGCGGTTGCCGCCGCACACCTTGCGGATGACCACGGCGGGCCGGATGGCCTGCTCGGCGCGCCAGTTGGTGGCGTCAAGCGAGGGGTCCGACAGGAAGAGGAACACGGCCGGGAATTCGGTGGCCAAGTGCTTCGCGAAGCGCTCGGCGTCGTCGAGCGGCGGCGGTGCGTCGACCAGCCGGCCGAGGCGGGCGATGAGTCGGCCGCGGGCAGTTGCCATCCCATGTTCGCTCAGCTCGCCCGCGTGGCAGCGGTCGCGCAGGTCAAGGCCGGCCCGCAGAGTCGCCTGCACGTCGCCGGCCCAGCGACTGTCGGGATACGCCAGCCGGAGCTGCTTGCAGCGTTGAAGCAGGTGCGCCTTATTCCGATATCGGAATAAGGCGCACTATGCCGATGTCGGGATTATTCCGATGTTGGTGCAGACGCCCCTGTTGTTGGCGGCATCTGCACCAAACTGATCGGCATAATCACAGCCCTTCGAGAAAGGCCAGGAGCGCGTCGGATGGTTGATAGCGGCCCCCGCGGACTTCGGCTGGGGTGGTCCTTGCGAGCGCCCGTTCCTTCAGGGCGAGGTCGGCATGGATGTAGATGTCGGTGGTGCGGACGTGTTCGTGTCCGAGCCACAGGGCGATGACGGTGTTGTCGACCCCGGCGTGCAGCAACCGCATGGCTGCGGTGTGACGCAGCGTGTGCGGGGTGACGGTCTTCTCGCGGAGCGATGGGCAGGCGTGGGCCGCAGCAGCCACGTGCGTCGTGACGCGTTGCGCGAGGGCGTCTCGGCTGAGCGGTTTGCCTGTCCGCGTAGGGAAGACTGGTGCCTCTGGTGAGCTGGCGCATTCGGCCAGCCAGGCACGCAGGGCGGCGGCCACCGGCTTGGTGAGCGGAGTGACCCGGTGCTTGCGCCCTTTTCCAAGGCAGTGGACGTGCGCACCTCGCGCCAAGTGCAGGTCCGTGCAGCGCAGGCCGGTGAGTTCGGCGGCGCGCAATCCGGTCTGGATCGCGAGCGCGAGGAGAGTGTGGTCGCGGCGCCCGGTCCACGTGGTGCGGTCGGGGGCGGCGAGCAGGGCGTCGACTTCGAGGTCGGACAGGAAGGTCACGAGCCCACGTGGACCGCGCGTGGGGGGCATCGCGAGTACGCGGGCAATGACGGCTGCCTGCTCGGGATGCTCCAGTGCGGCATAGCGGAACAGGGCATGAATGGCCGACAACCGCGCGTTGCGGGTGCGCGCGGTGTTCGCGCGGTCGTGCTCGAGGTGGGCCAGGAATCGTCCGATGAGGGGTGCGTCGAGATCGCCGAGTTCCAGGTCCGAGGGGGCCTTGGCGAGGTGGACCGCGGCAAAGCGGACGAGCATCCGCCACGCGTCGCGGTAGGCAGCGACCGTGTGCGGGCTGGCGTGGCGCTGGTGCACGAGCCGCTCGGTGAAGAACGCCTGGAGCGTGGGAGCAAGGGCGCTCATGCTGAGGCCCCCAGATGGCGTTCGAGGCGGTCTGAGGCCAACTGCATCAATGCCGGTGCCGCCGACAGGTACCAGTATGTGTACTTGGGGTCGGCGTGCCCGAGATAGGTGGCCAGGAGCGCGATTCGCGCCGCCGGATTCTGGCCCTGTCGGTAGGCGTCGAGCAGCGTGCACGTCGCGAACCGATGTCGGATGTCGTGCAGCCGTGGCCGACAGGCGGCTGCGTGCGGCCGGAGGCCCGCGCGCTGGACCAGGGTGCGGAACGTCTGCTGTACATTGCGGCACAGCAGCCTCGTGCCCGCGGTAGAAACGAACAGCGCGGCGGTGTCCCGGGCCGCCAGCCGGTCCGCGCGGAGCAGATACTGCTGGACCGCGGCGCTGGCTGTGGGGTGCAGCGGAAGTGCACGGGACTTGTCGAATTTGCCGTGGCGGACGGTGATCAGCCCCTGCTCGGCGTCGAAATCGTGCCGATCGAGCGCGATGGCTTCACCGACGCGCATCCCGGTCACGACCAGCAGACCGATCAGGGTCCGATACGTTGCGGCCCGATGCCCGGTGCGCAGCCCCGATGTGGCGACCAGCAGGGCCGCGATGTCTTCGTCGGTGTAGGGGTACGGCGTGGCGCGCTGGGCGCGCGCCTGCAACAGGTCGGCGGGCGGTATCTCGGTTGCCGGGTCGATCGTGCGCACGAAGGTCGCGAAGCCGCGGACGACGGTGAGTCGGCTGGCCCACCACGCCCTCGGGTCCTTCCCGGCGGGGAGTGTCGCCCAGGCGAGGGCGGTCTCGGTGCGCAGGCGCGTCTCCCCGCGGTCTTCGAGATAGGTCAGGAATTGCGCGAGGAGCTTCTCCGCGCGCGCCAAGCGGTAGCCCAGCGCCCGGCGCATCGTCAGATAGTCGGCCAGGGCTTGACGCAGGAAGGTCATGCTGCACCTCCAGGCCACGCGCGTGCGATCGTGCGCAGGGCGTCATGGTCGACCTTCGCGTAGATCGCCGTGGTCTGCAGGCGGGCGTGACGCAGGAAGTGCTGGATCTCGGACAGGGGGGCGCCCGCTCGGAGCAGTTGCGTTGCCGCGAAATGACGCAACCGATGTGCGTGGACGACGCCGAGGCCGGCTCGCTGCGCGGCGGCGGCCACAATCTGCGTGACCCCGGTCGGGCTCAACGGGCCCAGAGGCGCGACCAGGCGGACGAAGACGGTGCGCCCCTGCGCCCGGGTCGGCCGTTGGCGGAGATATGCGGCCACCGCGTTGCCCACATCGGTCGGGAGAGGCATGCGCTCGGCCCGATTCCCCTTGCCGTGTACGACGACCTCGCCGGCGCGCCAGTGCACGTCGTCGAGACGCAGGGTCGCCACTTCGGCGGCCCGCAGGCCGAGGCGGGCCAGCGTGGTGATGACCGCAAAGTCGCGGCGCCCTCCCAGCGTCCGGGGGTCGCACGCGGCGAGCAGTCGCCGGACGTGGTCGGGCTCGAGGCGCGGCGGAAGCGCCACCAGTCGTCGGCCGGCTACCGACGGGACGGCCGTCGCCAGCGAACGCTGGACCACCCCGGTGACATGCAGGAAGACCAGCAGCGAGCGCAGTGCGGTCGACGTCAGTTGCGCGGCCCGGCGGGATTGCTCGGCACAGCGCGCCACCATGAACGCAGTCACGTCGGCCTCACCGAGTTGCTCGAGGTCCAGCCCGAGGCCGTCGGCCGAGATGCAGCCGCGCAGAAAGGGGCGGACCGCATCGACGTAGCCCTGGGCGGTGGCTTCGCCCAGACCCCGTTCCACGGTGAGGTAGTGCCGGTAGAGCACCAGGGTCTTGTCCACGGGCCCTGTCGGGATGGGCGTCGTCGCAGGCGGGATCGCGCCACGAGCCCGGAGGTGCGTCAGCAACGGGCGCAGCGCCTTGCCCGTCAGATGCCTCTTGTAGCCGGCCTTCTGCCGTGCTTGCAGAAACTGCTGCGTTCGCTCTGGCAGGTCGCCGATGTCGAGGCCTCTTGCCTGCAGCCACCGGCTGACGGCCGACGCCAGAGACAACTGCGTCCGCAGCGAGCGCGGTGTGTAGCCTTGCTGCGCAAGCTCCGTCGCGAAGCCCGCCGCGAACGGCTTGAGCGAACCAGCGATGGCGACGACGGGAACGCGTGACGGATCACTCATGAGAGCCTCCTCTCTCGTGGGTCGTGAGAGAAGAGTCTCCGTCCGTCAGCGCGCGGTGATTATCCGGATCGTCTCGTCGAAGACGCCCTGCACGACCGGGACATCAGGGCGGACATCGGAATAATCCCGACATCGGCATAGTGATTCTTATTCCGATATCGGAATAAGGCGCACCTGCTTCAACGCTGCAAGCAGCTCCGGCTGGCGTATCCCGACAGTCGCTGGGCCGGCGACGTGCAGGCGACTCTGCGGGCCGGCCTTGACCTGCGCGACCGCTGCCACGCGGGCGAGCTGAGCGAACATGGGATGGCAACTGCCCGCGGCCGACTCATCGCCCGCCTCGGCCGGCTGGTCGACGCACCGCCGCCGCTCGACGACGCCGAGCGCTTCGCGAAGCACTTGGCCACCGAATTCCCGGCCGTGTTCCTCTTCCTGTCGGACCCCTCGCTTGACGCCACCAACTGGCGCGCCGAGCAGGCCATCCGGCCCGCCGTGGTCATCCGCAAGGTGTGCGGCGGCAACCGCACCCGCAAGGGCGCCGACACGCAGCAGACCCTCGCCAGCGTGGTGCGCACGGCCCGGCAACGCATCCTCGACCTGCCCGCGCTGATCGCCGCAATGTTGCGCGCCCCCAAACCGGTTGTCCCCGAGCTGCTCGGGCTGCCGCCGCCGCCCGCGTAGGTGGGCACCGTCCGAACGACCACGTGGCACGACCGGTCCTTGCGGCCGCACCCGCCGCGACGGGCAGCGTGCCGGCTCCTCTGCGCCCCGTTGCCGCCGGTTCTCGCCGACAAGCCGACACCGGTGCGCGGCGTCCAACATCCCACCACGGCGCCGCCAGGGGGTGACGCACCGGTGGGAACCCCACTGCCGTTCCAAGCAACCTCGTCGCAGCACTGGCAGCACTGGAAGCTTTCTACGCTCAAGGCCATTCTCAGCCCGTGTTCATTGGCCGATCACCCGGTAAACGAATACGTCCTGGGCTCGGTCGTCGACCACCAGCGCCCCCCCGCCCGGCACCGTCACGAAGGGGAAGTGCATCGCCCGCCGCAGGTGCGCGTCTTCGGCCGTGTTCCATTGCGTGATGAACGTCTGCAGCGCCTGGCGCGCGGCCGCCTCCGCGGCTGCGTGGCGCGTCTCCGCATCCCGGGTCTGGGAGAGTCCGGGTGATCCAGCGGCCAGGATCCCCAAGGCCAGGGCCGCGATGGTGGCAAGATGGATGGGCGTGTTGGACATCGTCGTCTCTCGTGCGGAACCGGGTTCGATCTCCGCCATCGGCAAGCGGGATTCGCCCGTCGCCGAGCGCGTGCGCCAAGCTCGCCAGACCGTACCCACGCGAGGGCTGATCGTCAAGCGGCACGGGCGCGCCGCGGAGGCAGGCGCGACGGTCGAGATCGAGCCGTCCGACCAGTTCTACGGGGAACGCTCCGGCGTCTTTCGCGATCCCTTCGGCCATCGCTGGAACATCGGCCACAGCCTCGAGGAGCTCTCGCCGGAAGAGATGCAGCGACGCTATGACTCGATGCTGGCGGGTCGCTGACGTCCACCGCCTCGCGCGGGCCGTTCCGTGGGTTTCAGGCTATGATCCGACCGTCTGCCGAGACGGTATGGCGGCTGACCGCCGGAACGAGTACACGAGCTCGGTGTCCAGCGCGAGCCGCCGCGTGTGCGTGCGCGACAACCACCGGCTGCCGCAGCTGCTCTCTGGAACGCGGGTCGGGATGGGAGGGATGCCATGTCGTCATCCAGATACCTGATGTGCACTTGGTTCGTCTGCGTTGCTCTCCTACTGGGGGCGAGCGCCGGCTGGGCCCAGACAGCGACCGGGCCGGTCCCGGGCAACACGATTACGGGTGAGGGTCTGCCGAACCCGACCGCGACCGTGATGGCGAACTGGGGCGACCTGCCCGAAGGCCGGGCGTGGGGCTCGACCGCCGGCATCGACATCGACCCGCACGACGGTCACGTCTGGGCATACGAGCGCTGCGGCGCCGGCAGCTTCGGCGGGGGCGTGCGGATCAACTGCGACTCCAACCCCGTCGACCCGATCTTCAAGTTCGACCGCCACACCGGCGAGGTGCTGGCGAACTTCGGCGGCGGCGTCATGGTCACCCCGCACGGCATCCACGTGGACGCCGAAGGCAACGTATGGGTGACCGACTTCGTAGGGAACCAGGAGGGGACGAAGGGCCATCAGGTCCACAAGTTCAGCCCCACGGGCGAGCTGCTGATGAGCCTCGGCACGGCGGGCCAGCCGGGGACCGGCCCCAACCAGTTCAACCAGCCGAACGACGTCGTCACCGGGCCGGACGGCAGCATCTACGTCGCGGACGGACACAGCGGCCAGGGCATGACCACCGCACGGGCGATAGAGGCGGGCCGCGAAGCGGGCGCCACCGGCCGCATCCTGAAGTTCGCCCCCGACGGCACGTTCATCAAGGAGTGGGGACGGATCGGCACGCTGCACGGCGAGTTCCGCACGCCTCACGCATTGGCGTTCGATTCGGGCGGGCGCCTCTTCGTCGCCGATCGCGGCAACCATCGCATCGAGATCTTCGACCAGGACGGCAACTATCTCGACTCCCTCTACTCCCACGGGCGCATCAGCGGCATCTTCATTACCGCGGACGACGTGCTGTACTCGATCGACTCCGAGTCGAGCCCGACCAGCCACCCGAACTGGGTGAACGGCGTGCGCATCGGCCCGGTGGACGAGGACCGCATCACGGGCTACATCCCGCCGTTCGAGGCGGACACGCGGCCGTACCAGGGCGCGGCCGGCGAAGGTGTCGCCGTCGACGCGGACGGCAACGTCTACGCCGCCGAGGGACCGAACTCGCTGCGCTTCGCCGGCGGAGCGTTCACGAAGTACGCGGTCGCTCCGTAGCGGGCGGACGACCGGGGCGGCGACGCCGACCAATAGCCTGGAGAACCAACGATGAAGACCCTCACAAGGCTGTGGCCGGTGACCCTGCTCGCGGCGGGAGTCGCGGCGCAGGGTCCGGCCGTGTCGGAGAACGTCTACTTCGGCGACCTGCACCTGCACACGCGCTACTCGAACGACGCCGCGATCTTCGGCACGACGCGCACGCCGGACGACGCCTACCGCTACGCCAAGGGCGAGGCGGTCCCGCACGTAGGGGGCATCGAGATCCAGCTCCGGACCCCGCTCGACTTCCTGGCCGTGACCGACCACGCCGAGAACATCGGCCGCGTGCAGGCGGGCCCCAATCCCGACCCGAACCTCGGGCAGGCCGTCTGGGCGGACATCGTCGCGGCGGCGGTCCGCCACTACGCGCCGGGCGAGTTCACCACGTTCGCCGCCTACGAGTGGACGGTGGGGACCCGCGAGGGCAACCTGCACCGCAACGTGATCTTCGCGGGCACGAACGACCTGCCCTTCCCGTTCTCGCGGCTCGATTCGGACAACCCGGAGGACCTCTGGGACTTTCTGGACGCCCAGCGCGCCCGCGGCGTCGAGGCGCTGGCGATCCCCCACAACTCGAACGTCAGCAACGGCAAGATGTTCGCGCTGGTCGACTTCGCGGGCGCCCCGATGACCGCCGACTACGCGGCGCAGCGCCTGCGCAACGAGCCGGTGGTGGAGATCACGCAGGCCAAGGGCACGTCGGAGACGCACCCGGTCCTGTCGCCGAACGACGAGTTCGCCGACTTCGAGCTGTTCCCCGAGCTCCTCCTCGCGAACCGGCCCATCGGCGGGGACGGGCCCCGCGCCGGGGTGGTCCGCGTCGACGGGCTCGTGCCCGGCAGCTACGTGCGCGAGGCGCTCGTCAACGGGGTGCGGATGCAGGCCGACCGAGGCTTCAACCCGTTCCAGTTCGGCTTCGTCGGCGCCACCGACTTCCACTCCGGCACTTCGGCGGTGGAAGAGGACAACATGACGAGCTTGTCGGGCGACGCGGTCGACGGGACGCTCGAGGACCGGCTCGTCACCAACACCTGGAGCCGGCTGCCGTTCGTCGCGCGCAGCGCCGCCGGGCTCACCGCAGCGTGGGCCAACGAGAACACCCGCGAGGAGCTCTACTCCGCGTTCCGCCGCCGGGAGACCTACGCCACGACCGGCACCCGCATCACGGTGCGCTTCTTCGGGGGCTGGGACTACGCCGACGACGTGCTGGACGACGACGACTGGGTGGCGCAGGGCTATGCCGGCGGCGTCCCGATGGGCGGGGTGTTGCGCGGGGCTGGGCGAGGCGCCGGCGTTCGTCATCCGCGCCGCGAAGGACCCGGTGGCGGCCAACCTCGACCGCATTCAGGTCATCAAGGGCTGGAGCGCGGGGGGCGAGACCTTCGAGCGCATCTACGACGTGGCGCTGTCCGACGGCCGGCGCGTCGGCCCCACCGGCAAGGCGCCGCCGGTCGGCAACACCGTCGACGTGATGCGCGCGACCTACACCAACGACATCGGCGCGGCGTCGCTCGAGGCGGTCTGGCGGGATCCCGACTTCGACCCGGACGTGCACGCGGTCTACTACGTGCGAGTGATCGAGATCCCCACCCCGCGCTGGTCGACGTACGACACCGCGGCGGCCGGCCTCCCCCCGCGCGGCGACGTGATGCCGACGCTGCAGGAACGCGCGTACACGTCCCCCATCTGGTACATGCCGGACAACTAGCCGCTGCCCGGCATGAGAGCTGCCATGCCGCCGCCCGGGTCCCGGCGGTTCCGGCTACGCGTCGAGCAAGCCCCTCGTCGCGCCTCGCCCGCGCGCGAGCGCCTTCGGCCCTGGCGTTCGCCGATGTCGGTGCAACGCGATTGCACCACGAATCCCTGGCTCTCGATCCAACCCCCAACGGGCGCCTCATGAACACATCGCTGTGGCGACGGTTCTGGCGTGAGCCGCTGACCCGGTTCTTCGCGGCCGGGGCCGCGCTCTTCGTGCTGTACGCGCTCGTGGGGAACCAAGCGCCAGCCGACGACCGCCGCATCGTCATCGACCGCTACGAGCTGGAGACGCTGG
This sequence comes from Vicinamibacterales bacterium, assembly GCA_965215155.1. Lineage (GTDB taxonomy): Bacteria > Acidobacteriota > Vicinamibacteria > Vicinamibacterales > UBA8438 > JAGWAJ01. The sequence continues at coordinate 413,333 of CBDCCY010000004.1, forward strand.
CCGCCCTGTGGCAGGCGCAGTGGAGGCGTCCGCCGACCCGTGACGAGCTCACCCGGCTCGTCGTCGACCGGGTCCGCGAGGAGGTGCTGTATCGCGAAGCGCTCGCCCTCGGCCTCGACGAGAACGACGTCCTGGTCCGCCGCCGCCTCGCGGAGAAGCTCGAGATGGCGCTGAACGACGTCGCCGCGACGGCCGAGCCGAGCGCCGACGACCTCCGGTGGTACTTCGAGTCGCACGCCGATCGGTATGTCGAGCCTGCCGCGCTGACCCTGACCCACCGGTTCTTCAGCCGCGACCGCCGGGGCGACGCGGCCGAGGCGGACGCCCGGACCGCGCTCGAAGCACTGGCCGCCGGCGGGACCGTCGACGACGACAGCTTTCACGCGGCCAAGACGCTGGCGCTCGAGGACGCCGACCGGCTGGAGCGGATCTTCGGCACCGCGTTTCGCGACTCCGTGCTCGCGCACGCGGCCCGGCCCGGGTCGGGGAACGCGTGGTTCGGACCCGTCCCCTCGGCCTACGGCGCGCACGTCGTGCGGGTCGACGCCTACACGGAGGGGCACCCACGGAGGCTGGACGAGGTCCGCGAGACCGTGCTCGACGACTGGCGCCGCGACCACGTCGCCGCCCGCGAGTCCGAGCGCTACGCCGAGATGCGCGCCCGCTACGCGGTCGACGTGGCGCCGTTCGCCTCCATCGGCGACCTGGTGCAGCCATGAGAGCTGCAGGCCGGGCTGACGGACCTGACGGGGGACGACCGCTCCGCTATCCCGCGGGTGCGGCCAGGAGCGCGGTAGCCTGCCTGTTTACCGCGATAGCGCTGTGGTCGCTGGCCTCGCCGGCGCTCGGCCACGAGACGCGCCTGGCGTTCCTGGAAGTCCGCGCGCTGGGGGCCGGCGAATTCGTGTCGGTGCTGAAGATCCCGGTGACCGGGACGACGGCGTGGCCGATCGAGGTGCGGCTGCCCGCGACCTGCGCGCCCCGGGGCCCCGACCGCCGCTCCCGCCAGGCCGACAGCCTCGTCGTCGAGCAGCGTTTCTTCTGCGACGTGAGCGAAGCCGCCCCGGTGATGGGGCTCGCGGGTCTGGCGGGCGGCTTCGTCGACGTCCTCGTGCGGGTCGAGGACGAGCACGGCAACCGGCTGACGCGCGTGGCGTCGGGCGCGCTGACCGAGATCCCGTTGGGTCCGGACTCGGCGGGGACCTGGGACAGGCTCGCTCTCGGCGTCGAGCACATCCTGGGCGGCGTCGATCACCTCCTGTTCGTCGCCGGCATGATCCTGCTCGTCCGCGGGTGGCGCCGCCTCGTCGCCACCATCACCGCGTTCACCGTCGCGCATTCGATCACGCTGGCGATGACCGTCCTCGACGTCGTGCGAGTGCCGGGCCCGCCGGTCGAGGCGTTCATCGCCCTGTCCATGGTCTACCTGGCGTTCGAGATCCTGCGGCGGGACCGCGGGGACGCGGGCTCGGCCAGGCCGTGGACCATGGCCTTCGCGTTCGGACTCATGCACGGGTTCGGCTTCGCCGGCGCCCTCCTCGACACCGGGCTGGCGGGCGGCGATGTCCCGATGACGCTGCTGCTCTTCAACCTGGGCATCGAGCTCGGGCAGATCGCGTTCGCGGCCGCGTGCGGCGCCGTGCTGTGGGGCTGCTACCGGCTCCTCGACACGCCGGCCCGGCGCGCGCGGCTCGATCACGCCGCCGCATACGGCCTGGGCGCCGTCGCGAGCTTCTGGGTCATCGAGCGGGTCGCCGGATTCTGGGGGTGAGGCGCGGGCCGCGGGAGCCGCGGCAGAAACGTGCGGCCGCGCGCTGCATTGACAGCGGGCGATCTGGCGGCATAGGTTTGCCTATGCTTCCCGGCCGTCGCGACACGGACCGACCGGCTCGCCACGCCCGGCTGTTCCGGAACGGGCGGAACCAGGCGCTTCGAATCCCGCGGGAGTTCGAGCTGGCGGCGGACGAGGTCATCATCTACCGTGAAGAAGATCGCCTCGTCGTCGAGCCCGTCCCCCGGGCCCCCACGCTGGCGACCGTCCTGTCGCGATTGACGCGGCTCGACGAGGACTTCCCCCCGATCGCCGACCCGCCGGTCCGCCCGGAGGACATTCTCTGACGTGCCTGTCCTGCGCTACATGCTGGACACCGACGTCGTCTCCGAGTTGGTGCGCCGGCCGGATGGCGAAGCTGCCCGCAGGGCGGCTTCGATCGAGCCGCGCACCATCGCCGTCAGCATCATCGTGGCGGCCGAGCTGCGGTACGGCGCCGCGCGCCGGAAATCGGCCCGCCTCACCGGGCAACTGGAGGCCGTCCTGGCCGCGCTCGTGACCCTGCCGCTGGCGCAGCCGGCGGACACCCACTACGCGGCGATCCGCAGCGAGCTGGAGCGCGTCGGCCGCACCATCGGCCACAACGACCTGCTCATCGCCGCCCATGCGAGAGCCCTCGACCTGCCGTTGGTCACCCGGAACGTCCGCGAGTTCGAACGCGTTCCCGGACTTGTCGTCGAGGACTGGCAAACGAACTGAAGCCAAGGAAATCAGATGACTCGATTCACGTTCGTGCTGCTGCTCGTAGTGGTCTGGTGCGCACCGGCCGGCGCGCAGGATCGTTGGCCCCAGTTCCGGGGACCGGGCGCCCGAGGCGTCTCGGCGGCCTCCGGGCTGCCCACCAGTTGGAGCACGACGGAGAACATCGCGTGGGCCGCCGACCTGCCGGGCCTCGGCTGGAGTTCGCCCGTCGTCTGGGACGACACCGTCTACGTTACGACCGTCGTCAGCGCCGAGGCGGTGGAAGAGCCCCTGGGCGGCCTCTACCGCGGAAGCGAGACCTGGAGCCCCTCGGCGGCGGAGCACCGGTGGCTCGTCTACGCGCTGGACGTCGACACCGGCGCCGTGCGATGGGAACGCGAGGTGCATCGCGGCACCCCGGCCCGCGGCTACCACATGAAGAACACCCTGGCGACCGAGACGCCGGTGACCGATGGCGATTCGCTGTTCGTCTACTTCGGCAATCTCGGCGTCTTCTGTCTCGATGCGACGGACGGCCGCTTGCGCTGGTCCCACGACGTCGAGCCCGCGGCCACCCGGCTCGAGTGGGGCACCGCCGCGTCGCCCGTGCTCCACGACGGCCGCCTCTACGTCGTGAACGACAACGACGGGCAGTCGTATCTGCTCGCCCTCAGCGCCGAGACCGGCAACGAGATCTGGCGCATCCCGAGGGACGAGGGCACGAACTGGGCGACCCCCTTCATCTGGGAGAACGAGCTCAGGACCGAGATCGTCACCAACGGCACCGACCGGGTGCGCTCCTACGACCTCGACGGCAACCTGCTCTGGGAGCTCGGCGGCATGTCGTCCATCACCGTCGCGACGCCCTTCGCCGAGTTCGGCCTGCTCTACATCGGCTCGGGGTATCTCGGCGATCAGAACCGCCCGGTCTTCGCCATCCGCCCCGGCGCCAGCGGCGACATCTCGCTTCGCGGGTCGGAGACCGACAACGAGTTCATCGCGTGGTCGCTGCCGCAGGCCGCCCCTTACAACCCGTCGCAGATCCTCTACGGCGACGTGCTGTACACGCTCCTCGACCGGGGCTTCTTCACCGCGCACGACGCACGGACCGGCGAGGAGATCTACTCCCGGCAACGCATCGCCGTCGGCGCGGCGTTCACCGCCTCGCCCTGGGCCTACGACGACAAGGTCTTCGCGCTGAGCGAGGACGGCGACACCTACGTCATCCCCGCCGGCCGGACGTTCGAGGTCATCGGCCGAAATCCGCTCGGCGAGTTCACGATGGCCACGCCGGCCATCGCCCACGGCAGCCTGTTCATCCGGACGCGGTCGAAGCTGTACCGGATTGGCGAGGCTGCAGCTCCCTGAGGGGCCGGCAACCTTCGACTGGCGGTCCTCAACGGCGCGGCCGAGCTGTCACGGTGCCGGAGCCAGGGTTTCGCCGGTTCCGGACTCCTCTGCCGCGAGTGCCCGCACGACCGATTCCGGGTCGCGCTCGATCACGGTCAGCAGCACGCGCGCGGCCCGGTCCGGTCGGCGGCGGGGGCCTCCGCGATTCGGCAGGGCAGGGTCGCCTCACCGCGCACGTGGGCGACGACCTCTCCGAGCGCCCCTCTCCAGGTTCCCTGAGAGCCCACCCGTGGTGACCTGCTCCGCCGGAATCCGTCACGCAGGCCGCCGCGTGGCCGGGCGCGGGCCCGGAAGCTCAAGACTCGTCGCCGGACGGGCAGACGTCAGCACCAGGGGTCTCCAGCAGAGCGTCGACGAACGCTCTCCTCTCGCGCAGGCGTCTCAAGCGCTGTTGAGCCAAGTCGCCGCGACGGCATGGTGTTCATAGTCGGGTCGGAATGCCGCGACCAGCACGTTCACATCCGGAATCACCGGTTCGTCGCATCCAGCAGAGATCGATTGCAGGAGCCATCGATGCCGCGACGCAAACCCCCGCGGCGTGGAGAGACCGGCAACGGGTTCAGGTCCCCGCCAGCCCCTCCTCGACCATGGCGGCCAGGGTGGTGCGCTCCAGAGCGGCCTGCGCACGAGCCTGGGCGAGCAACTCGTCACGAATGTCAACTGTCGCCTTCACCACGAATCAGCGTACCACGCGTTCAACCGATGCCCACGCCGCCGGAGGAGTCCCGCGTCCGCGTTCGACCGGCTTCATGGCAGCGTGCTGGTGGTCATGCGTCGAGGCTCCTGGCCAGACCCGCGGCCGGCGGTCAGCACTCCGCCGCCGGGCGCGGTTACGGGTCGACGATGATCTCGCCGACGGCCCAGGGGTGCTCCTCGGAGTGGTAGAGGAACGTCCCGTGAACGACAACGATGCGCAGTCGTATCTGTTCGCCCTCAGCGCAGAATCCGGCAACGAGATCCGGCGCATCCCGAGGGACGAGGGCACCAACCTCGGCAGCCAGCGGCCGGAGGAAGCTGCGGGCCCCGCCGATGCCGCGGTTCCGGTTGCCCGAAAGTCAGTCGGAATCCGTGCCCCTGGCGGGTCCCTGACCCGCGGCCGCGGAGCGAATCTCCACACCGGCGCGTGTTGCGGCGCCAGCCAGGCCTAGGACCGCGCCGGTCCAGGCTCCCACGGCCCAGCCCAGGACGGCCTGCAGCGTGAACTCCACCCCCATGGTGACGAGCACGCCGGCGGCCACGATTCCCGCCGCCGCGCCACCCAACGCGAGCACGATGGCGAACCAGACCTCCCGCTGTCTTCGACGGTCGAGCCGCGCCGCGATCTTGTCGAGCTGGTCCGCGACGAGCATCGCGGTGTGCAGCCGCTCAGCTCTTGCGAGCCGTTCCTCTTCCCCCGTCACCCTCGCCCTCCTCGTTTGGTGGTCGTGGCAGCGATGCTGACCGCCCTCACAGCGGCGGCGTTCGCTCGTGCCAATCGGTCGCCAGCTCGTAGGCGTGCGCGAGTGCGAGCACGTCGACCTCGCCGAGGGCCGGCCCGCACAGCTGCAGCCCGACGGGCAGCCCTTCGCGGCTGAAGCCGCACGGGACGCTGATCGCCGGAATGCCGTACGCATTGAACGGCGCCGTGTTGCGGACCAGGATCCCGGTCGTCTCGGCCGGCGACATCTGTGCCGCCTCGATGCGGACGGGAAGCTGCACCAGCGTCGGCGTGACCAGTACGTCCACGTCCTCGAACGCGGCCGCAATCGCCTTCCTCACGAGCGCGAGCTGATAGCGCGCCTCGGCGTAGTCGGCCGCGGACACGTCGGCGCCGCGCTCGATGCGCTCCCGCGTGCTCGGGTCGTACAGGTCGCGCCGCTCCTCGAGGAGATCGGCGTGGTATGCGTAGGCTTCGACCTGCACCGTGCCGAGTTCCGGCCGCGCCGGCAGTTCCACGTCTCGCGTGCTCGCCGTGAGGTCCTCCAGCACGCCGAGCGCCCGCTCGACGGCGGCCAGGACCTGCGGGTCCAGGTCTTCGTAGAACGACGCAGGCACGCCCAGACGCAGCGCCGACGTCGGGCGCCGGAGCGCGCTCGCGTAGTCCGGGATCTCCGCCTCGATGCTGGCGATGCCCCGCGGGTCGTAGCCGGCCATCGCCTGCAGCATGAGCGCGGCATCGGCGACCGACCGGCACATCGGGCCGACGTGGTCGAGGGAGACGCTGAGCGGGATGATCCCGCGGATGCTGGCCAGCCCGTAGGTCGCCTTGAGGCCCACGATGCCGCAATGGGCGGCCGGGATGCGCACCGAGCCCCCGGTGTCGGTGCCGAGGGCGCCGGCGCACAACCGCGCCGCGACCGCCGCCCCGGAGCCGCCGGACGAGCCGCCCGGGATGCGGTCCACGTCCCACGGATTGCGCACGGGACCGGACAGGGTGAACGCCGAGGTCGCGCCGTAGGCGAACTCGTGCAGATTGAGCTTGCCCAGGAGGATAGCGCCCGCCGCCTCGAGCCGCGTCGCCACCTCGGCGTCCTCGTCCGGGACGCGGTCGGCGAACACCTCGCTCCCCGCGGTCGTTCGCACACCCGCCGTATCGATGTTGTCCTTCAGCGCAATGGGAATGCCGTGCAGCGGACCGCGCCACCGGCCCGCCGCCAGCTCGGCCTCGAGCGCGCGCGCTCTCTCGACGGCGCGCTCCTCGGTCACCGTCACGAAGGCGTTGAGCCGACGGTCCAGCCGCCCGATGCGCGCGACGTAGGCTTCCACTAGGTCCAGCGGCGAGAGGGCGCCGGTGCGCAGGAGGCGCTGCGCCTCGGCGATGGTCAGCTCGGTCGGATCGGTGGCCTGCGCGAACGCAGGCCGGCTCGCAAGGAACGCGGCGGCGGCCGCGCTCGTCGCGAGGAAGTCGCGTCGGGTGAAGGCTGTCGACATGTCAACTCCTGCGTAGCGGTTGCGCCTGCGCCGGTGCCGAAAGGGCAGGGCGAACCGCGGCGATACGGCCGTGCGGCCGGCATCCCGCCGGCCGCCAGGGACGGCCGCCGTTTACGGATCGACCGTGATCTCCCCGACGGCCCAGGGATGCTCCTCGGAGTGGTAGAGGAACGTCCCGGGCTCGTCGAAGGTGACGAAGCTCCACATGCCGGGTTCCAGCGTGCCGGTCGTCCAGGAGCCGTCGCGCGCGGTTATCGTGCGGGCGAGCTCGCCGTTGTTGGTGAAGCGGACGCGCGTGCCGGCGGTGACGCGGGCGCGGATGGGGTTGAAGGTGTACTCGTCGAGCGCGAAGCGGCGGCCGCCGACCGAGCCGCGGAAGTTCTCGAGCAGCGTTGCGGTCTCGATCTCGTCGGTCTCGCGCGGGGCGGGGCCGCTCGGCTGATCGTCCGCCGGCGGGTCGGGGGACGGCTCGCCGCGGGCCGGGACCGCGCCGTCGAGCGTGAACGCCCAGAGCTGCGGGCCCATCGGGATGACGACGTGCTGCGTCCCGTCGAGTGCGTAGGTCGAGGCGGGGCCGGGCCGCAGCCGCGCTCCCTCCTCGCTGGTCCGGAACGCCCAGCGCCGGACGCCGGTCCGCACGTCGTACGCCTCCACCTGCCCGCCCGGGGAGCCGCGGAACAGCAGGCCGCCCGCGGTGACCAGGGGACCGCTGCTGCCGAGGAACGCGGCCGGCATCTCCTTCCGCCAGACGACGCGGCCGGTCTCGGTGTCGACGGCGGCCAGGATCCCGACATGGTCCGGGAGCGTCAGGTGGAAACGCTGGGTGTTCCAGACGAACGGGTCCGCGAAGCGGCGCGCGCGGCCGACGTGCGCGCGGCCCTGCGCGTAGATGTAGCCGGTCTGCGGCGAGAACGCCAGCGGCGTCACCCGCACCAGGGGAATCGGCACCCCCGGCGCCACCACCGTCTGCTCGTCGACCGACGGCGGCGTGTAGCTGCTGCAACTGAGCTGGAACGGCGGCGGCACCCGGTCGCGCCAATAGGAGCACTCGGGGAGGATGGTCTCGGTCCGCACCGGGAAGGGCTGGGTCGGTACGGTGCGCTGGTGCGCGTCCTGCGGTACCTCGCGCTCCTCGATCGGCAGCAGCGGCTCGCCCGTCTCGCGATTGAACAGGAACAGATAACCGTCGGCGCGCATCGCCGCGACGGCCTTCACCGGCTCCCCGCCGACCGTCGTGTCGTAGAGCAGCAGCGGCGTGGCGATGTCGGCGTCCCAGATGTCGTGGCGCACCACCTGGTAGTGCCAGCGCCGCTCGCCCGTCTCCATGTCGAGGGCGAGGACGGAAGCGCTGAACAGGTTGTCGCCGTCGCGGATCTCGCCGCCGAACATCGGCACCGGGTTGCCGGTGGAGAAGTAGACCATTCCCAGGTCGGGATCGACGGTGCCGACCAGCCACACGCCGCCGCCCCCGAACTCCCACGAGTCGTTGTCCTGCGGCCACGTCTCGTGCCCGAACTCGCCCGGCCGCGGCACGACGAAGAACGTCCAATCGATCTCGCCCGTCGCGGCGTCGAGGGCCAGCACGCGTCCCTGCCCGCCGATGTCGCCGTTCGCGAGGCCGACGAAGATCCTGCCGCGGGCGTACATCGGCGCCGTCGTCACCGACTCGCCGCGCGTCTGCTGCTCGCTCCCGACCCGCGTGGCCCAGGCGAGCTCGCCGGTGTCCTGCCGCAGCGCGATCACCTCCGCGCTGCGGGTCCCGAAGAAGACCAGGCCGTCGCCCAGCGCGACGCCCTGCCAGGACGGCACGCGCCCGGCCTCGGGGTCGGGCTCCCAGCGCCAGATCGGATCTCCCGTCCGCGCGTCGAACGCGAACATGTTGGCGCCGCCCGGCAAGTAGATGACGCCGTCCTGCACCACCGCCGTCGCGCGCGACGCCGCCCCGCCCGGAAGCGGCGTCACCCACGCGGCGCCGAGGCGGTCGACGGTGTCGGTCGCAATCTCGTCCAGTGTCGCGTAACGCGAGCTGGACCAGTTGCCGCCGGTGAACGGCCAGTCGCCGGAGGGATAGCCGCGGCCCGCCTCGGGCGCCTGCGCGCCGAGGCCGGCCGCGAACGCGGCGAGCGCGATGGCCGACGCGGCGGTGACGACGAGCGAGCGGTGACGTGGAAGCATGGCGCCCTCCTCACACGGTTTCCGGCAAGGTTACACTAGTGTCCAACGCCTTAAGTTCTTGACCAGTAGAATCGGCTCGTGGTACGGTCGGCCCGGAAGCGAGGAGGGCCGTGCCGAACCATTACACACGAGAGGTCCCGGAGGTCTCGGACGCACAGCGCGAGGAACTGGAGGGTTGGCTGCGCCGGCGCAATACCGCGCAGGCTCTGGCCCTGAGGGCACGCATCGTGCTGCAGAGCGCCGCGGGACGGAGCGACCAGGTCGTGGCGCAGGCTCTGGGCACGACGCGGGCCACGGTCGGCAAGTGGCGGCGGCGGTTCCTGCGCAACGGCTGCGACGGCTTGCTGGACGAACCACGGCCGGGCGCGCCGCGCCGGGTGTCGGACGAGGACGTCGAACGGGTCGTGGTCCGGACGCTGGAGACGACCCCACGGGGGGCGACGCATTGGAGCCGGGAGTCGATGGCCCGAGCCTGCGGGCTGAGCGCTTCGACCGTCGGCCGCGTGTGGCGCGCGTTCGCGCTCAAGCCCCATCGCAGCGAGACCTTCAAGCTGTCGCGAGACCCGTTGTTCATCGAGAAAGTGCGCGATATCGTGGGGCTGTACCTGCATCCGCCGGAGCGAGCGGTGGTGCTGTTTGTGGATGAGAAGTCGCAGATCCAGGCGTTGAACCGTACCCAGCCGGTGTTGCCGATGCGTCCGGGAGCACCGGAGCAGCGGACACACGACTATCGACGGCACGGCACGACCTCGTTGTTCGCGGCCCTGAACACCGCCACCGGCGAGGTGATCGGCAGGTGCTTTCGGAAGCACCGCTCGGTGGAGTTCAAGCGCTTCCTCGCCGTGATCGACAAGGCGGTGCCGCCCGACCTCGACATCCACCTGGTGCTGGACAACTACGGCACGCACAAGACGGCGATGATCCACGACTGGCTGGCACGGCGTCCTCGGTATCACCTGCACTTCACGCCCACGAGCGCATCGTGGCTCAACCAGGTAGAGCGTTGGTTCGCCGAGATCACCCGGCAGCAGATCCGGCGTGGAACCCATCGCAGCACCCAAGCACTCGAGGCGGCGATCAAGGAGTACCTGGCGGTCTACAACGAAGACCCCAAGCCCTTCGTCTGGACGAAGACCGCCGAGCAGATCGGAATCCCTGAAGCGTTACTGCTCACGTATTTCTGACGGTGCACGCTAGCGTCCGCTGCGGTCCTGATCCTGAAAGGAGTCGTCTCATGCGACGGTCACTGTTCGGTCTCGGGCTCGTGTTCGTGCTCCTGGCGTCGGTGTCGGCGGCGCCGGCGTTCGCGGAGGGTCCGCCGGCGAAGGTCGCCGACCTCGCGTGGATGACCGGCCACTACAAGGGCGACTTCGGCGCCGGCACGCTCGAGGAGAACTGGGCGAATCCGGCCGGCGGCTCGATCGGGGCCCTCATCCGGATCATGGACGGCGACGGCACCTCCATGATCGAGCTCATCGTCATCGAGGAAGAGGGCGATTCGCTGACCCTGCGCCTCAAGCAGTGGGAGCCGGGCATGAAGCCGCGGGGCGACGGCTTCGAGGTGATGGAGCTGGTCGAGGTCGGAGACCAGAAGGTCGTGTTCCGGGGCACTGGGACCGGCGCGATCGAGCGGCTCGGTTACAGCCTGACCGGCGACCGGTTCACCATCTCCCTCAAGACCGCCCAGGGCGAGATCGAAGTGCCCCTGACGCGGCAAGGACACTGACGCGCCAAGGGCACTTGACGAGAGGAGACCAGCCGAATGCGACGGCTCCGGCGCTCTGTTCCCGGCGTGCTGGCGGCGGGCGGTCCGGGCATTCTCGGCACGCTGGGCCTCCTGAGTATCCTGTTCGCTGGAGCCGCCGCCTCGGCGCAGTCCCCCACCGACCACTACACCCCGGTCACCGGGCAGATGCTGGCCGACCCGCCGGCGAGCGACTGGCTCATGTGGCGGCGCACCCACAACCACTGGGGACACAGCCCGCTCGACCAGATCGACACCACCAACGTCGGCAGCCTGCGCCTCGCCTGGGCGTGGACCATGGCCGAGGGCATCCAGGAGACCACGCCGCTCGTCCACGACGGCGTGATGTTCCTGGTGCAGGCGTGCGACTACGTCGAAGCGCTCGACGTCCGCGACGGCACGCGCCTGTGGGAGTACCGGCGAGAGCGGGTGGAGCACGGCGCGCGGCTGTCCTGCGCCACCCGCAACGGCGCGCTCTACGAGGACAAGCTGTTCATCGGCACCCACGACGCCCATCTCGTGGCGCTCGACGCGCGCACCGGCGAGGTGGTGTGGGACGAGCCCGTCGGCGACTGGGAGGTCGGCCAGCACTACTCGGGCGGGCCGCAGGTCATCAAGGGCCGGGTGGTGGCCGGGATGTCGGGCTGCTACCACCTCAACACCCGCTGCTGGATCTCGGCCCACGACGCCGAGACCGGCCGGGAGGTGTGGCGGACCTACACCATTCCCCGCCCCGGCGAGTTCGGCTACGACACCTGGGGCGGCATCCCCGACGAGATGCGGCGCGGCGGCTCGTCGTGGAACGCGCCGAGCTACGACGCGGAGCTGAACCTCATCTACGCCGGGGTCGGGGTGCCGATTCCGTGGGGCTCCGTGCAGCGCGGCACGGGCGACGGCGACGTCCTCTTCACCAACTCCACCCTCGCCCTCGACGCCGACACGGGCGAGATCGTCTGGTACTTCCAGCACATCCCGAACGACGAGTGGGACCTCGACCACCCCTACGCCCGGCTCGTGGTCGAGACCGAGGTGTCGCCCGACCCGGACGCCGTCGACTGGGTGAACGGCGGGATCACGCCCGGCTCGCGCCGCAAGATCGTGACCGGCATCCCGGGCAAGACCGGCATCGTCTGGGCACTCGATGCGGCCACTGGGGCGTTCCTGTGGGCCGAGCCGACGAGCCGCCAGAACGTGGTGGTCGACGTGGACGCCGAGAGCCGCCGCGTGATCCTCAACGAGTCGCTCAAGTTCCCGCAGGTCGGCGAGCCGGTCTACGTCTGTCCCAGCTACATCGGCGGCATCAACTGGCAGGCAACTTCCTACCATCCGGGCACCAACGCCCTCTACGCGCCGACCAACAACGTCTGCATGAACCTGACCCTCAACGAGTTCCGCAACCGCCCGGGCGCCCACCACGGGTCGGCGCGCGGCGTGCCCGAGGTGGCCCCGGACGTCGACGGGCAGGTCGGCCAGCTCGTCGCGATGGACCTCGCGACGGGCCGAAGGCTCTGGGAGCACCGCCAGCGGGCCGGCATCGGCGGCTCCGTGCTGTCCACCGGCGGCGGGCTCGTCTTCGTGACCGACGACGCGCGCCGTCTGCGGGCGTTCGACGCGCGGACGGGCGAGATCCTCTGGGAGCAGATCCTCAACTCGAGCGCCGGCGGCTTCCCGGTGACCTACCTGCACGACGGCGTGCAGTACCTCGCCATCGCGGCCGGCGGCGGCATGAACTACCGGGGCGTCACCCCCGAGATCACCCAGCCGCCGCGCGGCAACATGCTCTTCGTCTTCCGCCTTCCCTGACGCGGGCGGTTGCTGCCGCCGTGGTCACTCCTGGTAGTTGGGGTCGGCCCACTGGTTGAGCTCCGCTATCCGTTCGGGCCACGGGAAGTCGGCCAGGTGGAGGGAGCGCACGAGATCGCGGAACGTGTAGGCACGCTGTGCCCACGCCTCGAAGAGCTCCGTGAAGGTGGCTTCCGTCCCCCACATGTAGATGATGCTCTTCTGCCGCTCGTCAGGTGCGTCGGTGTGGAAGGCGTCGTAGAACTCCTCCGTTGTCGGCGGTCGCCTCCACCCGCAACAGCTTCGCGTAACGCGCCACTCGACGGCGTGACTACGGCGGCCCGTGAGCGCTGGGTCGAGTCCGGGGCAGAGGCTCCGGAGCGCCTCAGGGGGGCGGGCTCGTCGTTGAACGCCTCGGGCGGCCTCAACTTGCAGCGTCGCGCCTCTTCGTCGAATCTGCGGCGGCGTTCCTGTTGGCCCTTGGCCCACTCTTCCCGAGCGACGGATTCGGACTTGGCGCGGAGAGCCTGCACGGTTTCACTCACGCCCGCCTGCGCTTCGATTACGCCCCCGAGCTGCTCACACTACGGCAGCGCGTAGGCCACGAGCGAACCCGGGAAGCCGGTCTGGATGCTGCCGATCTGCACGACGATGTACTGCTTGCCCTCGTGCAGGTAAGTCATCATGCCGTACTGCCCGGGCGCCGGGAGCTCGACGCTACCCAGGATCTCGCCGGTGTGCTTGTCGCGGCCGTGGAGCAGCAGCGGCGCGTCGGGCACGATCTGCCGCGTCCCCTCGCTGAGCGAGCGGGTCTGCACGAGCAGGTCGCCGGTCACCAACTGAATCGAGAAGCCGGCGCCGCCGGCGTTCGGGATGTCGACGCCGGCCAGTCGCGAATTGTCGCGGATCACCTGCGCGGTCTCGCCCACCGGCAGCGACCAGGCCTTCTCGCCGGTGTTCATCCGGTACGCGGTGAGCTGGTTGTCCATCGGCTTGTAGAGCCGCAGGCCGTCAATCCGCGGGAGGCCCGACACCGAGACGAACGGCTCCTGCTCCGCCGTGGGGCGGCGGAAGCCTCCCGGCAGCCACGCGGCGACCGTGGTGCCGGTCGTGGGCGTGGAATTGGGGGTCGCGCCCCCGGGGCCGGGCCGCGCGTACTCCGGGTTGTCCTGGTCGACGCCGCCGGTGGCGCGCATGAACGAGGGCGCGTTGCAGCTCCGGCGGTGCGAGTTGAACATCATCCCCGTGCTCGGGTCCGCAACGGGCGGGTGCGGGATGATGTTGCCGCCGCCGAGGCAGCCGACGTTGTTGTAGAAGTCGTTCGTGTGGTCCTCGGGCAGCGCCGGGACGTACAGGCCCCCGACCCGGTAGTGCTCCAGGATCGCCAGCGCCTCCTGCTTGAGCTCCGGCGTGTAGTCGATGACGAACTCCTCCGTGAGGCCGGTCAGGACGATGGGATCGACCGGTTCGGGGCGCGTCGGGTACGCCTGCCGTGGCGACGTGTAGTTGCCCGGCACTTCGGTCTGTATGACCTCGCGTTCCTCGATGGGCCAGATCGGCTCGCCGGTCTCCCGGTTGAAGGCGAAGACGAGGCCCTGCTTCGTGTTCTGGATGAGGGCCGGGACGCGCTCGCCGTCCACCGTGAGGTCCATCAGGATGGGCGCCGTCGGCAGGTCGTAGTTCCACTGATCGCTGCGGTGGATCTGGAAGTGCCAGCGCCGCTCGCCGGTGCGCACGTCGAGGGCGAGGACGCAGCCGCCGAACAGGTTGTCGCCCGGCCGGTGGCCCGTATAGCTCTGGACCGTCGACGCGTTCGACACCAGGTAGACGAGCCCCAGCTCCGGGTCGGCCGACGCCGGCGCCCACGTCGACATGTCGCCCGACCACTCCCACGCGTCGTTGTGCCAGGTCTCGTGGCCGAACTCCCCCGGCCGCGGGATCATGTGGAACTTCCAGAGGAACTCGCCGGTGGCCGCGTCGAACCCCATGATGTCGCCGGGGACGTTCTCGATGCGGGTCTGGCCGTAGCTCGGCTGGTGGCCGACGAGGACGACCACCACTCCGTTCACGACGATGGGCGGGGCCGAGCTGGTCACCATGCCGAGCTCGCGCGGGATGCCGTAGCCCGGGTCGTAGCTGGCCGAGCGGTCCAGCCAGCGACCCCAGTCGGAGACGAGCGGAGGAATCAGGTCGAGGCCGCCCGACGGCGGGAAGCCCTCGAGCGGGATCGAGCCGCCCCAGTCCTCCAGGGGGCGGCCGGTCTCCGCATCGAGCGCCCACAGGAAGAAGGCGGGGCTCGTGAAGAAGATCACGCCGCGCCCGTTCACCTCGGCGTAGGCGACGCCCTTCCCGTAGGCCTGCCGCGGCGAGCGGAGGTGCCGGATGGTCTCCGGCTCGCGGAAGGTCCAGAGCGTCTCGCCGGTGGCCGGATCGATCGCCACCACCTGCCGGCGCGGCGATGCGATGGTGTAGACGACGCCGTCGACGTAGATCGGCGTGGCGCGGTTGAAGTAGTCGAGGTTCGGTCCGAAGTTGTCGCCGCGCCAGATCCAGGCCACCTCCAGGTCGGAGAAGTTGCCGCCGTTGATCTGGTCGAGGGCCGACGAGCGGGTGTGCCCGGCGTCGCCGCCGAGGTAGCGCCACTCGCCGTTCTCGGTCCCGGTCAGGCGCTGGGCCGCCGCGGGGCTGGCGGCGAGCAGCACGATGGCGCAAGTGGCCGCGAGGGCGGACGTTCGGAGCATCAGCAATCCTGGCATGATGCGCAATTCAATCACATCGCCCGGCAACGGGCGGCGGCGCGCTCTGAGGAACGCGTTGGGGAGCTCCGCGCGGGCGCGGAGCCCTGCAACGCGCGTACTGCGGCGCAACCTCCTGGGTCGGGGCTCGCGACGCGGGGCGCCGGCCGGAGCCAGCGGCCTCGTCGACCGCCGGGGTGGCACGGAGCGGTCGGCTATGATGCCCGGGTCCGGCGAGCCGGGGAGGAGACTCCGTGAGCCAGGTCGAGGCCTGCGAGAAGATCGCCGATGCCTGCGAGGATTCGATGCGGCTGGGACGACTGCATGAGCCGGCCGCCGATCGTCGGGTTCTCGGCGACGCGGTGAGAGGATGCGGCGGCCGGGCCGAGCGGGTAGGGTGTGATGGAACCGGGCACGGTTCCGGCCGGCCGAGGCCGGCGCGGGACGGCCCACGCGACCTCGGCGCGTTGGAGGTAGTCATGAGGGCAGGCACGTCCGCGACGGCCGGGATTCGTGCGTGCGCGTCCGGGCACCGCGCGTGGAAACTGGGTACGCTCGCCGCGCTGGCGGGGCTGGTGGCAGCAGGGGCGTCGCCGTCTCCGGCGCAGGTTCCCGCGTCGAGCGCCGCGGAGGGCGAAGCGGCGCAGGTCCTGACCCTCGAACGGCAGATCGAGGCGGCCGTCCTCCGGGCCGACGTCGCGTTCCTCGACGGCGTCTGTGCGCCCGACTTCACTTACACGCACGGCGACGGATGGATCACCGGCGGCCCCGTGCTCGGGGTCGACGAGCGCGCCGAGTGGCTGGCGTCGCTCGCAGGGCGCTACAGCCAGCGCGAGGTCGACTCGCAGCAGGTCGAGCTGCACGGCGACGTCGCCATCACGATGGGGCGTGTGCGGGCGCGCAGCGGCGCCGCGGACACACGGCCCCGTTCCTTCAGCTTCTGGTATGTCCGGGTCTATGCGCACCGCGACGGCCGCTGGCAGTACCTGTCGCACCGCACCGTGCACGGCCCGGTGTACGAGGAGTGAAGCGAGCCGGCCGCGATTCGCCGCGGCGGACGAGCCCGCGAACCGGGGCCCACCGCGAGGCGGCTTCCTCCCGCCTGCCGGTAGTCCCCGCTGCCGAAGATCGCCGGCGGCGTCTGCTCAGTTGTACTCCGTGCCGCCCCTGCGCGTCAGGTAGTCGCCGGAGACGCTCTTGAGGATCACGCGCCCGAACTCCGCCGATTCCCGTTCCGCGGCGGGCTTCACCACGACGCCCTCGCGCACGTGCTTCCCGCCGAGCGCCGTCGCTCCGTCGGTCTCGCGGAGCATCACCGCCGCGCTGAACGGCCCGCGGTACAGCACCGGGACCAGCGGGAACAGGTCGCCGAGCGACGACTCGATCTCGCTCGGTGACAGATAGCGGCCGCGGCCCGGCTCACCGACGTAGGCGTCGAACACCCGGAACGCGGGGTTCGGCTCGTCGTAGTGCAGGTCCTGCACGCCCCGGCCGTACACCTCGCCGAGGATGTAGAACGGCCGGCCCGCCCTGGCGAGACGCGCCCGGGCCGTCTCGAACGCGGCCTCGAAGGCGCGCCACGTGCGCACGTAGAGGTTCTTGTGGTTCGCCTCGTTCAGGATGAGCGCCATGCCGCGGTCGGACATCCCCTTGGAAGTCACGATCGGGCCGTGGTCGGGATGCCAGCCCAGGCAGCACCACGAGCCGTGCAGCTTCTCGGTGATGACGACCGGCTCGCCCTCCTGCAGCTCCTCCGGGTACTTCTTGACGTTCTCGATGTCGTAGCGGAGCGCCGCCCCGTGAACCGGCCGCACCTCGCCCTGCATGGCGATGGGGATCGGCGGCTCGTACTTGACGAGCTCCAGCAGCTTCGTCACCGCGTCGCCCTCGGCCACCGGCCGGCCGCGGATCATGCCGTCGCGGACCGGATACACGAGCCCCTGCGACAACGCGCCGCGCAGCTTCACCGCCTTGACGCGGTTCCTGGCCCTCCCGGCCAGCTTCCCTTCGAGACCGAGCTCGGCGATGAGCCAGTCCGGGCACACCGCGCCCTCCGGGATGTAGGCGGCGAGATCACCATCGGCGAACGAGCCCTTCGCGATGACGCAGCGATAGCCGCCCACCGCCGCCAGGTCCAGCCGGTCGGCGTTCGGGTGCGGCTCGATGCGCAGAGAGTGGATTCTGGATTCGAAAGTCGCCATGGCGAGTCTCCCGTCCCGGGCCGAATCCTCCATTGTGACCGATCGGGCGGAGCCTGCCCGGTCGGCATTGGCCGGCGTCCCCGTACGTTCGCGAACGCAGGCGCGGCAGCTCGCCGCGCGAAGGAACGCTGGGCTTCGTCCGCCTGACCACCAGCCGCCGTCTGTTCGAATCACCGCTCGCCGTCGGCGACGTGCTCGACCGCGTGCAGGGCTGGCTCGATCAGCCGCACGCCGTGCTGCTGGCGCCGACGCCCCGCCACTGGCCGATCCTGTCGGAGCTGCTGCGGTCCTCGACCGCGGGCGCCGAGCTGACGACCGGCGCACACATCGCCGCATACGCGATGAAGCATGCCGCCACGCTGTACTCGAACGAGGGCGACTTCGACCGCTTTGCGGGGCTGCGGTGGGAGAAATCCGCTCACGCTGCACGGCGGAGGCCTCGTCCCGTGAATTCTGCGCCGAGGTGACGCTGGCCTACGACTCGGTGGAGGCGCAGGACGCGGCGGGCCGTCCGTTCAGCCTCGCGCAGTTGCGTCCCCTCCGGATGTCGCAGCCGGACGTGCTCGACGTGCTGGCGCGGGGCCGCCGGGCGTTCACAACCGAGCGCTGGCGCGACTTCCTCATCCCGCTCCGGCGGACTGGAGCCCGCCCGCCTCGACGAGGCCGCCAAGCGCGTCGTCCTGCTGCGCATGGCTCCGTTCGTCGAACGCAACTACAACCTGCTCGAGCTGGGCCCCCGCGGCACGGGCAAGAGCCACATCTACCAGAGCTCTCGCCGCACGCGCACCTGCTCTCGGGCGGCAAGGCCACCGTGGCCAGGATGTTCGTCAACATGGCCAACGGCCAGCGCGGCCTGCTCTGCCAGTATGAGCGACTCCTCAGCGAGTGCTGGACCCGCCTGCGGGAGGCGAGCCGCGTCTCCGCCCTCCAGCACCGCGTGTTCTGGGGTGGGGCGCTGAGCGGCCGCGACGTGGAGGCGGTGCACAAGACCTGCTCGGGTCTGCTGAAGCTGCTGTTCCCCGATCCGGACCAGCCCGTGCCCGATGACGACCTCGAATGTGGTGCGGTTGGCCCTGGAGTCGCGCCGACGCGTGAAGGAGCTGCAGAAGCGGTGCCTGAAGAGCGAGTTCCGCAACACGCACTTCTCCTTCATGCTGGGGCGTCGACGGGGTCGAGCAGTTCGTCTCCACGCCGGAGCTGCACAGCGACGAGGCCATCGACGGCGACCCGCTGCCGCCGGGCCAGGTCTGGGCGATCGGCCCCGGCCACGGGAGACCGGCGCCGGCCTCTACCGCATCGAGATCGCCGCCGGCCCCGGCAGCGGCGCGAAGGTCCTCAACCATCCCGTGCCGCCCGCGTTCCGCGAGAGCGTCAAGGTGGGCGAGCAGAACCTCTACGCGCGCGCCGGCGAGCTGGTCGGCGACCGCGACCCGCGCGCCCGCGAGTACACCGTGCAGCTCCGCCCGTTCGACGCCGACACGTCCGGCGCCGGTCTCGGCCTGCCGGTACTCGTGGCCTGCGCGGGCGGAATGCTCGAGCGCAGCACGCGCGGCGGGACCATCGTCGTCGGACCGCTCAACCTGGGCGGAGCCATCGAGCGGATCCCGAATCCGGTGGCCGTGGCGGAGCTGGCGGTCGACAAGCAGGCCGCCACGCTGCTGATGCCGGTCTCCGCCCGGCGCGCCCTGAACGACCTGCCGGACGACCTCTGCACGAAGATCAACGTCGAGTTCTACAGCGACCCCGCGGACGGCGTGTTCAAGGCCCTGGCGGAGTAGCAGTCTTCCACCGATACTCGCGGAGTGTTCCGTTGACGGGCTATGCCGCTACAGCCAACACGTGGTCGGGTCCCCATCGCGGCCCTGTCCGGAGCAACGGCCCGCCTGGGCGGCCGCGCCGGGGCTGGACAACCGCAGTATGATGCGGCGGAAAGGAGATACGGCATGTCCAAGTTCCGTTTCGGCGCGCTGCTCGTCGTCGTCCTGGGCCTGAGCCTGGCCGTCGCCGGGGTCCGGTCGGCAGAGAACTCCGAGGCCACGACCGGCGTGACGCCCGAGTTCCGGCACATCAACAAGCTGGCGTTCGGGCCCGAGGGCGTGATCTTCGCGGCCGACGCCCAGGAAGTGTCCATCACGGCCCTGCACCTCGGTGACCGGTTGGCCGGAGGCGTGCCGGGGACGCAGGACGTGGCGGCCATCGACCAGAAGGTCGCCGGGCTGCTCGGCATCGACGCCGGCAACCTGCTGATCACCGACATGGTGGTCGACCCGCGGACGCGCAACACCTGGCTGTCGGTCATGCGGGGCATGGACGCCGACGCGGTTCCGGTGCTCCTGCGCGTGGACGGTGCGGGCGAGATCGAGGTGGTCTCGTTCGACGACGTGGGCTACACGCGGATCGGCGTGCCCAATCCGCCGCCGGCCGAGACGCCGCTGGAGCTCGTGGGCGGGCGCTCGATCCCGGTGCCCAACTACCCCGACCAGGTCGACCCCGCGGGGCTGATCGGCGTGCAGACGATCACCCACATGGCCTTCATCGAGGGCAACCTGTTCGTCTCCGGCCTGTCGAACGAAGAGTTCGCGTCCAAGATGCGCGTCATCCCGTATCCGTTCCGGGTGGCGGACGCGGGGACGAGCGTGGAGATCTACCACGGGTCGCACGGGCAGCTCGAGACGTTCTCGCCCGTGTTCACGTTCGTGCCGTACGAGATCGACGGCGAGCCGTCGATCGTCGCCAGCTACCTCTGCACGCCGCTGGTGAAGTTCCCGATCGCCGCGCTCGAGCCCGGCAGCAAGATCCAGGGGACGACCATTGCCGAGTTCGGGAACCGCAACCGGCCGATCGACATGATCGTCTACGAGAAGGACGGGCAGGACTACATCCTGCTGTCGAACAACCAGCGCGGCGTGATGAAGGTGCCGACGGCTCCGTTCGGGGCCGCGGACGCCATCGCGGACCCGATCCCCGACACGGCCGGCGTGCCGTTCGAGACCATCGCGTCCCTCGAGGGCGTGCAGCAGCTCGACAAGCTGGACGACTCGCGGGCGATGCTGCTCGTCGCCGCGGCGGACGGGCTGAACCTGCAAGCGGCCGCGCTGCCGTAGGCCGCCTCAATCCGATGCGGCATGTGGCGAGGGCCGCCGCCCTGGTGGCGGCCCTCGCGCTCGCGCCGGCGTGCTCGCCGACGAGCGGCCAGGCGCCGGGACCCGACCCGGGCGGACCGCCGAGCGAGCAGGCACCGGAACCTGCTCCGGGCGGACCCCCGAGCGCGCAGGCGCCGGATCCTGCTCCCGGCGAGCCGAGTATCCGACTGGCCGCGTCGCCTTCCGGACAGCGGACCATCGACGTCGCGGGGCTGCCGGCGGCGGACCTGGAGCACCTCGAACGCGCTGCGCTGTCGCGCGACGCGTGGCAGGCAGTGCTGCGCGTCCACGTCGCGCAGGCCGATCCGACCTCGGAGGAGTTGCCGGCCGTGCTCGGCGACTACGCCGTGCACGGTGGCGCGCTGCGCTTCACTCCGCGGTTCCCGTTCGCGGCGGGTCAACGCTACGAGGTGGTGTTCGATCCGTCGTCGCTCCCGTCCGCGCGACAGGATCCCGCGGCCACCCTCTCACCAGTCCTCCGCGCGACGGTCGAGGTACCGGCTCCCGACCGCAAACCGTCGACCCGCGTGGCCGCCGTCTATCCGACCGGCCCCGAGGTGCCGGAGAACCACCTCCGCCTCTACATCGCCTTCTCGGCCCCCATGGGACTCGGAAGGGGCAACCCGCACGTGCGCCTGCTCGACGAGCACGGCCAGCCGGTGGCGGACGCGTTCCTGCCGCTGGACGTCGACCTGTGGAACGCGGATCGGACGCGCTACACCGTCTTCTACGACCCGGGGCGCGTCAAGCGCGGCATCCGGCCGAACGCCGAGCTGGGCCGCCCGCTGGCGGCGGACCGCCGCTACACGCTGGAGATCGATGCAGCCTGGCGCGACGCCGCCGGGCAGCCGCTCGTCGAGCCGTTCCGCCGGGAGTTCCGGGTGGGTCCGCCCCGCGAGCGCGCCCTCGATCCCACTACTTGGCGGCTCGACATCCCCGCCCCCGGCACGCGGGATTCGCTGGCGGTGCGCTTTCCGGTGCCGCTGGACTACGGCCTGCTACAGAGCGCGCTCCACGTGGCGACCGGCGACGGCCGGCCGCTGGTGGGCGAGATCCGGGTGGAGGAGGGCGAGACCCGCTGGACCTTCACGCCGCGCGAGCCGTGGCAGCCGGGCGACCACCAGCTCGTCGCGGCGGCGACCCTTGAGGACGCCGCCGGCAACCGCATCGGACGTCCGTTCGAGGTCGACGCGGTCGGTGCGCAGGGAACCGAGCGCGCCCGCGGCGCCGTTGTGCCGTTCCGGATCGGCTACGTGGAGCACCCGCGGTAGCCGGTGCGACGAGCGCGCCGACGCCTCCCCCAGGCGGCAGAGAGCATGGCATAATACGCCATCCCGTTTCGACCGGGAGGTGTTTGTGCCGACTCGCAATGTCGTCCTGACGAGCCATCAGGCCGAGTTCGTCGAGCAATTGGTGTCGACCGGACGCTACCAGAACGCCAGCGAGGTGCTGCGCGCCGGCATTCGGCTGATCGAGAGAGAAGAGGCGGAGCGAGAAGCCCGGTTGACGGCACTGCAGGAGGCCGCTCGCAGTGGCATCGCCGACATCGACGCCGGGCGGTTCGAGGCCTTCGATTCGTCCGCGGATCTACGACGGCACCTGGCCGACGTCGCCCGCCGGACTGTCGCGGGGCCGGACCCGGCTCGGTGACGGGCCGGAAACGCTGGCGCATCCGGTTGTCAGCGACCGCGGAGGCCGACTATCGGAACATCCTGCGCTGGACCGCTCAGCGATTCGGCGAGGCGCAGGCCGTCGCCTACCACGACGTCCTGGCCGACGCCATTGCTGCTTTGGCCCACGGACCGGAGTGCTTGGCGCTCGCCAGCGCGACGACATCGCGAGCGGCCTCATGACGCTGCATGTTGCGAGAGGGCAGCGGAGGGGGCGGCATGTGATTCTGTACCGCGCTGTAGCGACGTCCGAGCCCCCTGTCGTCGACGTGCTCCGGTTGCTCCACGATGCCATGGACTTGTCCCGCCACGTCGACCCGGCCGCAGACGACGAATCAGGCTCCGAACCAGCGAGAAACTAGTGTCCTGTATCAATGGTTCGTGAAACATTATCCGCTGTGCGCCGCGAGGGTCCGTTGCGCGAACCGGGCGATGCTCGCCAGGACCTCGTCGGCCGACTTCGTCCACGCGAACGGACGGGCGGCGGCGTTGTGCTGGTCAAGGAACTCCCGAATCGCCCGCTCCAAGGCGACGATGCTGCGATGCACGCCGCGACGCAGTTGCTTGGTCGTCAGTTCCGCGAACCATCGCTCCACCAGATGCAGCCAGGAGCTGTAGGTCGGGGTGAAATGGAGATGGAACCTCGGGTGCCGGACCAGCCACCGCCGAGTCCGGGGCGACTTGTGCGTGCTGTAGTTGTCCAGGATGAGGTGGATGTCCAGCCCGTCCGGCGTCTCGGCGTCGATGCGCTTGAGGAACTTCTCGAACTCGACCGACCGATGGCGGCGGTGCAACTCGCCGATGACCGTGCCGGTCTTGACGTCGAGTGCGGCGAACAACGGCGTCGTATAGGCGTAGCCCTTCACCGAATGCAAGCTGACTTAGTTTTGAATTGGGCACCAATGTGCGCGTACAGAACTCGCGGTACTGAGGTCGGCTACCGCCGCAGGCGCGAAGCAACTCCCCAAGTACAGCGATCTCCCCACCGTGACTCAAAGCGCCTCCGTTCAGGGCACGCAGTACAATGTCCGTGACGACAGCGTTTCGCGGGCGGTAATACAGCGTGTCTTCATTGTCCGGGCTGTCAGGATACAGCAAACTCCAAGCCGGGCCATCCGGGGTGGCAGCTTCAAGCCAGTCACCATAGGGGACCTGCAAGGCGGACACGAGCACCTCGATGGGCAATGGGCTTCCGTAGCGCGCAGCCGTAGCGACGAATTCATACGCGCGCCGTAGTACGTGACTTGATGCTTGGTACTTGCCGATCACTACTTTCGTCAGGGCAGCGCTGTCGCCTAGTCGAAAATACTCGTCTCGGGCAGAGTCAGTAATGGCTTGCCGCGTCTTTGGGATAAGCCAATAGAGGGCGCTCAGTATGTCGCGCGTGTACTTCGACAGTGATTCCTGAACCGCTTGTATGGCAAGCGGCTTTGTGCCATAGATGCCGAGATCGAAGAGGTAACCTGGCAGCGCGGCCTCTTCGGCGTCGTCCAACGCATCGTCGAGCGCGAAGTGTCCCATTAGCGGGGCGGAGCCGACGAGGTCGCGAGTGTCTCGGATTCCCCAGTCGACCGTCCGAACGCCAATGAGCAGTACGACGGAGAGGCCAGCGTTGGTGGCCGCGGTCAAGACATCAGTGGGTGTGGTAACACCGAACGCGAGAGGATCGTCCATTACGACGATCGGCCTAAGAAGCCGGTGCTTCTTGGAGAGGGTAGAGAGCTTCTCGAAGAGCTGTACGAGAACCGCCTGGGTGTCCTGATAGAACCAAGGAGACAACCAAAGGACGAGCGCTTCACGACGGGCGAGATCGAAGGCGAGACGCTTAAGAAGCGTTGTCTTTCCGGAGGCGGCGCCGCCGGTGACAGCGCAGGCGCACGAACCAGGCGTTCGAGTGGCCGCCATGAGAAGGAGCTCAGCAAGGATGGAGGGCGCAATGGTGCGGGGGAAATCAAGGTTGTGGGCATAGGGGTCCCATGTGGGCTGAGTTGAGGAGAATAGTAGCTCGTGAAGACGGTTCCGTTCGGTGGATTCAATGGAAGTGGTTAAGTGGTCGTTGACCAAGGTGACTGGGCCCGAAAACTGAGAAAAGTCGCGATCGGCGTCGCCGGGCACGGCGGGAAACGGGAGTTCGCTTGCTGGCCGGTACGCTGAACGTCGGCGGTGTGGGCCACGAGGGCTTCAGGTTTGCCGTCGAAGGAGAAGATGTGGGAGCGGCCGTCGACGAGTCGGTAGACTTGGGGATCGTTGACGACGGGATCTTCCTGGGAGAAGAGGAGGCCTCGTCAGCAGAATCTGTGGGTGAGTTCTGGTTCGGGCAGGTCGCCAAGTGCATGATACAAAGCGACTTCCAGTGCCGCGGAGGTGCGGAAGCCATACGCCCGTTTGGTGATCACTCTGGCCTTCCCGTTGAAGCCTTCGACAATGCCACTGGAGAACTGCCCTCGGGCCCGGAACCAGTTCAGGATCAGGTCGCGGTGCGAGCGCAGCATGCGGGCCACCTCCTTCATCGGGTCGAGCCGCGAGCGCATCGTCCGAGTGCACCAGCGGTCGAGGAACCGGCCGGCCCAGTACGGCGACACGTAGCCCCACAGCGCTTGAAAGTCCTCCTTGAGCAGGTAGGCGCGAACCGTGCGCAGGTTGCGACGCACCAGCTCCGCAAGCCGGCCCCGCTGCTCGTCGCTGAGATTCTCCGGACGCTTGAGCAGGAGCCAGCGGCTGCGCTTGAGCACCGGCGCCCGGCCCGCGGCGGCGAGCTTCCGGGCCTCCGCCGCGCGCACCTCGTCGATCGCTTGCGAGAAATGGCTCATGATGTGGAAGCGGTCGAGCACCTGCACGGCCTGGCCGGCGCGCTCGGCAACCACCTTCAGGTAGGGCTTCCACATGTCCGAGCAGACGAAATACAGCGCCGCGCTGCGTGCGGGGCCGAACCAGTCGAAGAAGCCCTCCAACGTCGCGGCCTTGCGTTCGCGGCCGACCCACAGCAGGCGCTTGCAGTGACCGTCGATCTGATAGACCAGCGTCAGGTAGCGTTGCCCGCGGCGGCGGGAGAGCTCGTCGACGCCGATGGCCTCGATGTTCGTGAGGTCGCGGTGCGCGAGGCCCCAGTCGACCGCCATGCGCACGGCCCGATAGACGGTGTCCCAGGACGTGGGGAACGCCGCGGCGACCTCCTGCCACGACAGACGCCTGGCCCACCCGGCGAGGAACCAGGCGTAGGCGTCGGTCAGTCGGTGCTTGCCGGTGGCCCACGGCAGCGCCTCGACCCGTACGCCGCAGCGCGGGCAGTCGACGCGGCGCATCGCGTAGAGGAAGACCACGGGGATGTGCCACAGGGGCACGAAGTCGAAGCGCCGGACCGCCTGCGTGTCGTAGCCCGGGGCCCGGCGCCTGCACTGCGAGCACGTCGCGCGGGTCCCGGCGCGAGGCCGCACCCGAACCTCGAGGGTCAACTGCGGGTGCTCCACCAGCCGCACCGTCTCGTAGATGAACGACGGGTGCTTCTGGACCCGATTCAAGATACTCTTGAGTTGCATCCCGTTCCCCTTCCGCGTCGCTTGGCTGCTGCAACACCAATTGTCGCGGATTCCGGAACGGGATGCGTTTCCGATGTCGAGGCTGCGTTCTGTGCTTCGGGACGGGCCATCGCCCTCCCGATACGGGCGTCGGGCATTTGGTCCTCGTCAGACGAGAGCCGGGGCGCTCGTGCGCGGAGCCGGCGTCCAGGCCGTCAGCCCCGCGCAGCGGGGGCGGAGCGGAGCGAAGCGCCTTGACGGCGGCGAGCACACGGGCACGCTGCCTCTTGTCTGACGAGGACTACCAGCCTCCGTTCTTACCCACAGATTCTGCGGAAGACCCAAGAGGAGAGAGGGCGGAATCGTCGTCGGCTGTGCGAATAGCGCGGCAAGAAGGTCGTACAGAAAGGCGGGGATATCGGACACGCCTAGGAAGAGGACGGGTGCACCCTTGGCGCATGCGGCAAAGACGCGGACAGCGTCTGGCCAAGTAGCTCGCCGCGTGAGGTAGCTGGCCGTGGAGTGTATAAAGTCGCGGCGCTGCAACGAGCCAAAGAGCTTCAGGACAGGTATCGTTCGTGGTGGTGCTGGTTGGCGAAAATCGGAAAGCACCGTGGCTGGGCGGCCTACGGGGCGACGAGCTTCGGCCTCGGCGAGCGCATCGTCGAAAGCACTGTCGATGCAGAGCGACAGGACAGACTCCCATTTGGGTGCGGTTGCGGCGGGGCCGATGACAAGCGCGACGCGCGTTTGAAGAGCATTGGTGAGGGCATCGGGCCCGATTGGTGTCGGGGCGGCGACTGGAGAACCCTCATCGGTAGGAGGCATGGCGCGGCGAGGGCGCTGGGCAGCGGAGTTGCGAGTCAGCGGAGCGGCAAGCGATACGCACTGGTTGCGTTAAAGAAGGGTCGCGGCAAAGGTGGGGTCTACAACGCTATGGAGATGGGGCGTGAGCGGTTTGCCAGGACGCGTGCCGGGGGGTGGTGAATGCAGATGGAGCGTGGCGCCGCGGATTGATTCGATCCGGGCGGGTGCATGAAGTGGGGGGTAGGGCATGAGCAGGCTCCTACGCCCGCGACAGGTCGTGGTTCTTGATCGGCAGATCCCGCACCCGGATCCCCGTCGCCGCGTAGATCGCGTTCGTCACCGCCGGTGCCACCGGGGGCACGCCCGGCTCGCCGAGGCCGCCCAGGCGCTCGCCGGAGTGGATGAAGTCCACCTCGACGTGCGGGGCATCCGCCATGCGGATCATCTCGTGGTCGTGGAAGTTGCTCTCCATGACGCGGCCTTCGCCGATGGTGATCTGGGCCACCATGGCGGCGGAGAGGCCGAAGACGACGCCGCCCTCGATCTGGGCCACGGCGCTGTCGACGTTGACGACGTCGCCGCAGTCGACGGCGGCGTAGACGTGGCGGACGCGGAGCGTGCCCTCGGGGGAGACCGCGACGTGGGCCACCTGGGCCACGATCGAGCCGAAGCTCTCGGCGATGGCGATGCCGCGGCCCTCGCCCTCGGGGAGCGGGCTGCCCCAGTCGGCCATCTCGGCCGCCCGGACGAGCACGGCGCGGAACCGCGGGTGCTCGTCCATCAGGTCGCGCCGGAACTCGTAGGGGTCCTGGCCCGCGGCGTGGGCCAGCTCGTCGATGAACGACTCCTTGAAGAAGCCGTGCTGCGAGTTGAGGACGGACCGCCAGGCGCCCTCCCGGATGTGGTGCGCCGCGCTCCGGCCGTCGAAGCTCCGCTCGGGGATGGCGTAGGGCATGAACAGCGACTCGCTGTCGCCGCCGCCCGCGTAGTGGGCCCCCACGGCGAGGGGACGCCCCTCGGCGTCGAGCGCGCCGGCATAGCGGCACATCGCGGCCGGCCGGTAGTAGCCGTGCTGCATGTCGGTCTCGCGACTCCAGACCATCTTGACCGGCGTCGGGGACATCGCCTTCGCGATGCGCGCGGCGATGTCGACGTAGTCGAAGGAGAACGGCAGGCGGCGGCCGTAGCCGCCCCCGAGCATCAGGTTCGTCAGGTGGACCTGGTCGGTGTCGAAGTCGAGGGCGCTGGCGGCGACGGAACGGGCGTTCAGCGGATCCTGGGTGCCCGCCCACACGTCGGCGCGGTCGCCGTCGACGCGCACCGTGCAGGCCATCGGCTCCATCGTGGCGTGGGCCAGGAACGGAACCCGGTAGTCGGCCGTGACCACCTGGGCGGCCTCCGCCGGCATCTCCGGGGCGGCGCCGAGGGCCTCGTCGAACGCGGCGAAGATCGTCTCGCTCGACACGTCGCCGTGGCCGGCCTCGTCGTACTGCGGGCTGAGCGCGGCGAGCGCCTTGCGGGCGCGCCAGTAGCTGTCGGCGACGACGGCGACCGCCTCCTCGAGCTCGACCACGTCCCGGACGCCGGGCATCGCCTTCGCCGGCGCCGGGTCGACCGACACCAGCCGGCCGCCCTGCACCGGCGCGATGTCGACGGCCGCGTAGAGCATGCCGGGCAGCGTGAAGTCGATACCGTAGCCCAGGCTCCCGTTGACCTTCGGGGGAATGTCGAAGCGCGGCGGGGACGTGCGCCGGATGGTGTAGGTGTCGGGGTCCTTGAACGGCGGGTTGGAGGGGGCGGGGATGGCCGCCGCCGCCTTCGCCAGCTCGCCGAAGGTCGCACTCTGCCGGGACGCCGCGTGCGTGACGTGCGAACGGGCCGCCGTGCACTCGTCGGCGCGGACGCCGAAGCGCTCGGCCGCCGCCGCGAGCAGCATCTCGCGCGCCGCCGCGCCCGCGATGCGCATGCCGTAGCCCGTGCCGCGCACCGCCATCGAGCCGCCCGTCGCCTGCGTGCCGAACCAGCGCGCCAGGCGGTAGGCGCCGTAGTCGATGGCGCGCCCGAGCGGGGCCGGCATCGAATCACCCGTGAACGCCCGCAGCATGTAGGCGTTGGCGTAGGCGTCGAGGGCCGGAGCCTCCTGGATGCGCACGAGCTCCCAGTCCGCCTCCATCTCCTCCGCCGCCATCATGGCCAGCCCCGTCTGCGAGCCCTGCCCCATCTCGCAGTGCGGGATCAGGATGGTGACGAAGTTGTCGGGGGTGACGGTGATCCAGGTCGTCAGCTCGCCCTTGTCGATCGCATCGGCCGAGACGACGCTGTGGCGGCCGGGCGCGAAGGCGACGCCGGCCACGCCGAGGACGAACCCGCCGCCGACGAGACTGCCGGCGCCGATGAAGGCGCGTCGCGTCCACTTACCCATGACGCTCCTCCTCCTTCTCGCCGGCGGCCTTCCGGCCGTCGGCGACCGCGTGAATCGCGCGCCGCACGCGGACGAACGTGCCGCAGCGGCAGATGTTGGTGATGGAGGCGTCGATCTGCTCGTCGCTCGGATCGGGACGCTGGGCGAGGAGCGACGAGACGGCCATGATCATGCCCGACTGGCAGTAGCCGCATTGCGGCACCTGGTGGTCGATCCAGGCCTGCTGGACCTCGTGGAGCTCGCCGTCCTGCTCCAGCCCCTCGATGGTCGTGATCGGCATCCCCTCGGCCGCCGAGACCGGCAGGGTGCAGGTGCGGACCGCCCGCCCGTCGAGGTGCACGGTGCAGGCTCCGCAGGCCGCGATGCCGCACCCGAACTTGGTCCCCGTCAACCCCAGCGTGTCCCGGAGCACCCACAGCAGCGGGGTGTCCGGCTCCACGTCCACGGTGCGGGTCTCACCGTTCACCGTCAGCGTGATTGCCATCCCGTCCTCCCGTCGCACGAATCGACCAACGGATCGTATCGCATCGCGGCCGGCCGGCTCGCAGGGCCACCAAAGGTGTCAGACGGATCAGGCCGACCGCACGTTCCGTTGCGGAGAGCGCCTCATGCGCGTGGCGCGGAGCGCCACGTGCCGTGTCATCATGGGTCGGACAGACTGCGGAGCTCCCGGCATGAAGGACCCGGCAACGAAGCACATCGGGCCGCTCGGATCGACCATTCACGTGCTGCGCGCGGACGCCGGGACGGTCGCCGAGCTCGCGGCCGTCGACTGGAACGAGTCGTTCGGCCGGGTCTGTCTCGACCCCGTGCGCGGGCTCATCACGCTGATGACGCCGTCGCGCCTGCACGACGACCTGGCCGGCATCCTCGACCACATCGTGGATGTGGCCGGAAGCGCGATCGCGGGCGCGGCGAAGGGGCTCCGCACCACCCGTCTCCGCGGTCGGCACGACCCGCCCGGTACCGGCATGGAGCCGGACTGCGCCTTCTATGTCGGCGATCGCGCCCGGGACTACCGCGCCGCGGCTGGCCGAGGGCGCGCAGGCGGCGGAGGCGTTCTTCGAACGGACGCCGCCCGACCTCGTGGTGGAGGCCGAGATCACGAGCGCCGACGAGGGGAAGATCGCTCGCTACGGAGACCTGGGCGTGCGCGAGCTCTGGCGCCTGCACGGCCGCAAGGGCTCGCACGACCTGCGCGTGGAATTCCTCGCCCTGCGAGCCGGTGCGGCACCGCGTCCGCTGCGCGCGTCGGAGGTGCTCGCCGGCCTCACCCCCGAAGACGTCTGCGAGGCGGTGGACGGCGTGCGGCTCAGCCTGACGTCCGAGGAGCGCACGGCCGCCGTCGCCGGCATCGTCCGCCGCCGGCAGCGCAACAGCGTGCGCGTCCGGGAAGAGGGCGCGCCCTACTCCGGGCCCTCCGGTTGAGGGCCCGACGAGCCGCCGCTCACCACCGCGAGGGTGCGCGAGCTCCTCGCGGGTTTCCCGTAAGCGCCTGCTCGATGCCGGGGGCTCAGTCGACCGGCGCCAGGCGGACGATGCGGTCGTCGCCGGGGGCCGGTGCGCCGAGGCCTTCGCGGTTGCCGGTCGCCAGGTACAGGGCGCCGTCGGGTCCGGCGACGACGTCACTCAGGCGGCCGAGCACGCCCTTGAGGAGCCGTTCGGTGCCGAGGATGCGGCTCGGGTCGGCGGGGTCGAGGCGCACGCGCAGCAGGTGGGCGCCGTCCCGGGTGGCCAGGAAGAGATCGTGGCGGAATCCCGGGATGGCGGCGCCGGTGTAGAAGACGGCTCCGCTCGGGGCAGCCGGCGGTGAGAGGCTGAGCACGGGGGGCCGCATGCCGGGGAGCGGGTCGAAGCCGCCGGGGCCGGCCGCGATGGGCCATCCGTAGTTCCCTCCCGCCTCGATGCGGTTGACCTCGCCGGCGCCCGCCCCGCCCGGTTCCGCCAGCCAGAGCGCGCCGGTCAGTGGATGCCAATCGAGCGCCCGCGGGTCGCGGTGGCCCCACGAGTAGACCGGCGACGCGAAGGGGTTGTCGCGCGGGGTGGCGCCGTTGGGCCGCAGGCGGAGGATCTTCCCGCCGTACGCGGCGAGGTCCTGGGCCGCGTCGCCGCCGCGCGCGTCGCCCAGCGTCACGTAGAGCAGACCGTCGGGACCGAAGCGGAGCCGCCCACCGCCGTGCCGGGACGCGGGCGGAAGGCCGTCGAGCAGGGTGCCGGTGCGCAGCAGGGCATCGCCGCCGGCGCGGTAGCGGACGAGACGGGCGGCGGGCGCTCCACGGTACCAGTCGTCGGTCTGCAGCAGATACATGTAGCCGTTGCGGGCGAACTCGGGATCCAGCGCCAGGCCCGAGATGACCGGCCAGCCGGCGGCGCTGGCGTTGGTGAGCGCGAACGCCGGTTCCGGCCGGAGCGCGAGCACCGGTGCTGGTGCAGGCCCGCCGCTCGTCAGGACCCGGACGCGGCCCGGCCCCTCGGCCAGGAACAGGCGGCCGTCGGGCGCGAACGCCAGGCTGCCCGGCGCCTCGAGCCCGGTCGCGACGGTCTCGATTCCGAATCTGGTTCCGTCGGCGGCCGTGAAGACGACGCCGTCGAGCGGCGCGCTCCCCACGAGCCTTTCCGGCAACAGCCCCGGCGGCCGGTCCTGGTCCGGCGGCTCCTGGGCCGTGGCAGCAAGCGCCCGGCCGCCGGCGGCCGTGGCCGCGGCGCCCGCGAGCGTCATCCCTGCCGCCCCGAACCCGGCCCCGAGTCCGGCCCCGGCTCCCGCGCCGCCGGTCAACTGCGCGCCGTGCAGGGGGCGGCCGTAGAAGATGAAGTCGTTGCTGAAGAGGCCGCCGGGATTCTGCACCTGCAGGAAGTGCATGCCCGGCGACAGCGGGAGCTGGATGAAGAGGATCTCCTTCTCGCAGTCGGGGAGCTCGCCGCTCCGGCAGCGCACGCTGCCGGTCACGCGCCGCCCGTTGATGAAGAGCCGGGCGCCTTCCTGGATGTGCCGCCCGCTGACCATCATGGTCCGCTCATCCTCGGAGAGGACCGGGAAGATCTGCAGGCCCCGCTGCTCGTGCATCGGGCCCGGGGTCCAGAGGGCGGGCTGCGGGTGGTCGGGACCCGTGCGGGGCCCGAGGCGACCGGTGAAGGTGCCGACGAAGGTGCCGCCGGTCGCCTTCGAGATGAGCTCCGTCCGACTGAACGACTGCACCCCGTCGCCCCGTTCCACGTAGCGGCCGCCGTCGAACTCGAGCGCGATGGAAATGGAGTCGTCGCCGTCGATGACGACCCCCTCGCCCTGCAGCACGACGGCGCCCTCGCGGTCGCTCAACTCGAGTGCCTCGAGCAGCCTGGCCGTCAGCGCGTGGCCGGGTGACGCCGCGTTCAGCGTGACCTGGCGCGCGAAGGCGCCGGAGAAGCCGGTGCTGCCCTCCTGCACCATGTCCCAGAAGTGCAGGCGTTCGGGCAGGCTGGCGCCCCACATGCTCCGCTCCGGGAAGCCGGCGTTGCGCTCCCACTCGCCACGCAGGTCGATCACGTTCCAGCGCCCCTGCGGCAGAATCAGCCAGCGGTCGTAGGCGCCGCGCCACGTCGGGGCGTCCATGCCGGTGCCCGGCGTGTTGCTGCTGGCCCAGAACGGCATCCGGTGGCAGTTGCCGCAGACGTTGGTCCGCTGCTGGGCCCCGTCGGGAACGCCGTCGACGTGGAACGCCTTGAACCCCTCCTCCGCGTCGTCCGAGAGCTCGTTCGTGAAGGAGCGCCGCCTCGAGGGCGGGTACGGCACGTTCAGCAGGAACGCCGCCAGGTCGTCGCGCTCGGCCCCATTGAGCGCGCCGGCCCGTCCCTCGTCGTTCACGCCGCATTCGCCCACCGCGCACATCGTGGACCCGAGCGTGCTGTCCACCAGTTGCCGCGTGCAACTCCGCGGATCGCCCGCGTCGCAGTTCGCCTCGACGTCGCGCCGCGTGCTGGCCGTGTTCCGGCCGCCGTAGGGATCGCCGGGGATTCCGTCCCAGTGGTAGGGGGCGGTGTCGCGCAGGCCGCGCACCGGCATCGTCGAGCGAGGCGGGATCTGCGTGCAGCCGTCCCGGTCGCAGATGGGCGTATCGAGCACCCAGACGAGTTGATCCGTGTGGCCGTCGGGATGGCAGCTCTCGCACGAGAACGTGCCGGTCGACGAGGCGTCGGCGTCGTGGAACGCGATGCGCCCGCGCTTGATGACCGCCGGCGTCGGATCGGCGAGGGTCACCGTCGCAGCGACGCCGGGAGACGCCGGCGCGGAGACGTCGACCAGCGACACGGTGTTGGCGACCGCGTTCAGGACCCAGGCCCGCGACGGCGCTCCGTCGGCGTCGGACTCGAGGGCGATGCCGCGCGGCACGGCGTCGACCGCCGTTCGCCCGAGCACCTCGCCGCTCGCCGCGTCGACCGTGAACAGCTTGTCCGACCCGGCCGCGGAGACGACGAGTGTCGCATCGTCGTCGCTGATCGCGATCGCGAACGGCGTCGCCAGTGCCTCGCCCGCCGCCGGATGCGCGGGAGGCAGCGGCTCGAGCTCGATGAACTCGGGCTTGCCGCACGAGCCGCCGCCGCAGTCGATGCGTGTGATCCGGTTCAGGAAAGCGCGGTTCTCCAGCTCGGCCAGCCCCTCCCCCTTCGTCCCGGCGCCCCCGTTGGCGTCGTTGCGCGCATCGGCCTGGGCCACGAAGACCTCTCCGCCGGAGTCGACCGCGAGTCCGTAGAGGAGCGTGCCGACCGTGTCGACGACCTCGACCAGCGCGTCGGTCGTCGTGTCGAAAACGTAGAGGTCGCGGTCCGGGACGTCGGGGTGCTTCACGACATCGACGGTGATGCCGAGCGACAGGACGTTGTTGTTGTCGACCACGTGCTCCTGCGCATCGAAGGTGCAGAGCTCGCCGTCGATCTCGCCGCGGCAGCCGGAGATCTGGGTCCTGTTGTGCGACTCGAACGGAATGACGTACAGGCGCTCGCCGCGGACGGCGAGGGCCCGCGGGTCCTGGGCCCTGATGTCGATGTGGCCGGTTACGCGCCGCGCCGCCACGTCGACGATGGCGACCTGGTTCTCCGACGAGAGCGAGACGTAGGCCTTCTCGTCGCTGGCGAAGGCAACGCCCACCGGCTCGTCGAAGCGGGTCGATCCGCTCCGGGTGCCGACGTCCTGGACGGTGGCGAGCACCTGCAGGTAGGTCGGGCTGTCGGGATCGGTGTCGATCACGCTGACCGAATCGGAGACGTGGTTCGCCACCCACACCTCCTTCCCGTCCGGCCGCACCGCGAGTCCGACCGGGTCGATCCCTACGCGGACGCGCGCGGTGACGGTTCGGCGGGCCGCGTCGATGACGTCTACGGTGTCCGCCGGCGTGTTGGTGACGAAGACGGAGACGCCGGTGACGGCGATCGGCGACGCGTGGGGGCTCATGAAGGTGAGGTGGCCCACGTCTTCGGGCACGGCATCGGGGGCCAGAGAACGCGCCGCCTCGACGAACCGGGGCGCAGAGGGAGCCACGCCACCCATCGGCCCGCCGAGGGTGCCCAGGCGGGCATGGGCGACGGCGAATGCGAAGAGGGCGGTGCCGGCGATCAGGGTCGCTCGCAGCCGGTGCGGGGCGCTCGCCATGCTCCGTCTGACCGCCTTCCGTGTCATTGCCATCCCACCCCGCAGCCGCAATCGCGGGGGAGGACGGAACGTGCGTATTGTCGCGACGGCGTCCAGGTGTGGCAAGGGCGATCCCCGCAGGGTCCGCCCGCGCCAAGAGGGGACGGCGTCACTGCGTCCCGCCGTCGAGCGTCGGTGACGGGTGGCCTTCGCGCCTCGGGAACTCCGCCGGCAGACGGCGCGTCTAAGTCCGCCAACGAACGCTGGACCGGGGACCCGACGCGTACGGCATCCCCAGGGAGAGTTCCGATGACCATCACGGGCCATCCTCTCGTTCGTCGCGTTCTCCTCGCGGCGGGCTCGCTGCTCGTGCTGGCTGTCGGGGTCTGGCTGTCGTGGCAGAGCCCGGCGGTACAGGACACCGTGTACTGCTGGATGGTGGAGCACCTGATCTCCGCCGACTCCGGAACACGGCCGGACGACGTGGTCGTGGTAGCCGCCGCGGCCGAGACGACACCGGAGCGCACGGCGTGCGACACGGCCGATGATCCGGCCGTCTGGGTCGATCCCGTGGACCCGTCGAACAGCCTGATCGTCGGGGCCAACAAGCGGAGGAGCCTGAGCGTGTTCCGCCTTGACGGCCAGCGGGTCTCGGAACGGCAGACCGGCGGCTCCAACAACGTGGACATTCGCAGCGGCATCTCCGTCGGCGGCCGTGATCGCATCATCGTCGGGGCGACCAGCCCGCGCGGGTCGCGCATCGATCTGTTCGAGCTCGACGCCGCGTCGGGTCGGCTGCTCGACATCGCGGAGGTGCCAATCAGCACCACACCGGAAGTCGAGACCTCCGGCTTCTGTTTCTACCGCAGCCCCGGGAGCGGCTACCTCTTCGCCATCTCGACGGACCGGTCGGGCCTCATCGAGCAGCGGCGGCTGTTCGACAACGGTGGCCGCGTCAGGGCGCGGCTGGTTCGCCAGTTGCGGGTCGACTCGGAGCAGGAAGGCTGCGTGGTCGACGACGCCAACGGCCTGCTGTTCGTCGCCGAGGAGAACGTCGGCATCTGGCGCTTCAGCGCCGAGCCCGGTACGGGCACGGCGGGCACGCTCATTGCCCGCACCGGGCTGGAAGAGGGGGCCGGCCGCATCCAGGCGGACGTGGAAGGGCTGACCCTGTACGTGCCGCCGCACGGCGGACCCGACGACGGATTCCTGGTTGCGTCCAGCCAGGGCAACAACACGTATGTCGTCTACGATCGGGCGGCGCCCCACGCATACCGCGGCACGTTCCAGGTGACGTTCGACGGCGGCGCGGTCGCCAAGACCGACGGCATCGACCTGGTCGCGGCGGCCTTGGGGCCGGACTATCCGGCCGGCCTGCTGGTGGTTCAGGACGGTCTCATCAGGAAGCCGGGCAAGCCCAGGCAGAATCAGAACTTCAAGCTGGTGTCGTGGGGCGCGGTCGCGGATGTGCTGGCGCTGGATTCTCCGTAGAGCGTGCCCGAGGGTGGCGCATCGGCGTAGAGGTGGGATGCCGGAGGCCGCACGGCCGCGTAGTACGATGAGCGGGCCACCGTGCGAGGTGCCGTTCATGAGGTGCACTCGACCTCGGTCGGGATCATGGCCGAAGGCGTTGCCGTTCGCTGCCGGCCTCATGCTGGCGGTGCTCGGGGGCGATCCCTCCGAGGCGGCTCACGGGCCCGCAGCGGCACGGACGGCCGTCGCGCCCGACGGCTCCGTCGCCGACGCCGCGCAGCGAGGCGACCGGGAGGCCGTGCGGGCGCTGCTGGCGGAGGGGGCGGATCCCGACGCGGCGCAAGGGGACGGCGCGACCGCGCTCCACTGGGCCGCTTACCGCGACGACGAGGAGACGGTAGCGGCTCTGGTCCGGGCCGGGGCGGACGTCCGGCGCGCAAACCGCTACGGGGTGACGCCGCTGGCGCTCGCGGCGCGCAACGGGAGCGCGGCGATCATCGCGCGGTTGCTCTCGGCCGGCGCCGACCCGAACGACCCGCGACAGGCGGTGCGCGCGGCCGAGACGCCCCTGATGCTGGCCGCACGCTCCGGGCAGGTCGCGGCCGTCGAGGTGCTGGCGGACGCCGGCGCCGACATCGACGCGCGGGAGACGTGGAACGGGCAGTCGGCGCTGATGTGGGCGTCGGCCGAGGGCCACGCGCCGGTCGTCGAGATTCTCGTCGCGCGCGGCGCCGATGTCGGCGCGCGCTCGGGCAGCGGCGCCCCTCCTCTGCTGTTCGCCGCCCGCAAGGGTTGCCTGGGCTGTGTCCGGGCCCTGCTCGCGGCCGGGGCCGACGTGAACGAGCGGCGGCCCGACGGAGCGACGCCCCTCCTCGTTGCCGTGGTCAACGGGCACGAGGACCTCGTGGACCTGCTTCTCGCGTGGGGCGCGGACGCGAACGCCGAGGGCGGCTCGACGCGGCTCACCGTGCAGGGCATGCGGGCGCGGGCCGTGCCGTTCCGGATCCGCAAGCTCGGCTACAGCGAGCGCGAGTCGGAAGGGATCATGCCCGGCAACGTCGTCGGGCGGCCGCTGCAGGCCGCCGTGCACGTCGCCAACTGGCACATCAGCGACCAGTTCATCGTCGTGCGCCTCGACCGGATGCGGGTGCTCCGGTCGCTGCTGGCCCACGGCGCCGACGTCAACGGCCGAAACTCGATGGAGGAGCCGCGCTGGTCGGGCGCCCGCTACCGCCGCCACATGACCGGCGCCACGGCGTTCATGCTGGCCGCCAAGTCGGCCGATGTCGAGGTGATGCGGTTGCTCCTGGAGCACGGCGCCGACCCGACGATCGACACCGAGGACGGCATCACGCCGCTGATGGCGGCGGCCGGCATCTCGTGGGCGTCGAACCAGGACCGCGCAAGCGAGGCCCAGGTGCTCGAGACGGTCCGGCTGCTGGTCGAGGAGCTCGGCGCCGACGTCAATGCCGTCAGCGACGTCGGCGAGACGGCGA
Organism: Vicinamibacterales bacterium; assembly: GCA_965215155.1. Lineage (GTDB taxonomy): Bacteria > Acidobacteriota > Vicinamibacteria > Vicinamibacterales > UBA8438 > JAGWAJ01. The sequence continues at coordinate 450,930 of CBDCCY010000004.1, forward strand.
TGCACGCCGCGGCCTACCGCGGCGCCAACAGCGTCGTGCAGTACCTCTTCGACCGGGGCGCCGAGCTCGACGTGGTGGCCCTCGACGGCCGCACTCCGCTTCGTGTCGCCGACGGCGTCGAGTATGGCAACTCGTTCGCGGCCCACCCGCACACCGCGGCTCTCCTGCGCGAGCTCGGGGCGCAGCAGATCGAGTGCCCGGCACCGTGCGCCGCGGCCATCCCGGAGGAGGCGCTCAGCCGATGAAGGACCGACGGGCGTCGGCCGGGACGAGACGCACGGGGCCGGCCAGCTCTACCCCGGCGGGACGTCCGGAGGTGTCCCGGTCGGGGTCGAAGGCGCGGGCCGGGCGGGTCGGGCTCACACTGGCGGTGGCGGTGGTCCTGGGCGGGACCGTCTACGGCGGCCCGGTGCGCGGCGCCGCATCCCCCGCGGAGGCGGCCCGAGAGCCGCTCGCCGCACAGCCGCTCGTGCCCGGCGAGGTGCAGGCCGTCTCTGGCGGGGAGCCGGCCGCAGCAAGGGGCGCGGCGGCGGAGGCGCCGCGCGAGGTGCTGCAGCGCTATTGCTTCGCCTGCCACAACGCGCGCACCCGGACGGCCGGCCTCGCGCTCGACACGTTCGACATGGCGCGGGCGGGCGACCATCCCGAGGTCTGGGAGGCAGTGGTCCGAAAGCTCCGTACGGGAGCGATGCCTCCCGCCGGCCGACCGCGACCCGACCGCGCCACGTACGATGCCGTCGTCGCCTGGCTCGAGACGGCGCTCGACCGGGCGGCCGAGGCGCGCCCCGACCCCGGTCGGCCGACGCTGCACCGCCTGAACCGGGCCGAGTACCGCAACGCGGTCCGCGACCTCCTTGCCGTCGAGATCGACGTCGGGCTGCTCCCCGCCGACAACGCCGCCTACGGCTTCGACAACAACGCCGACGCGCTGACGCTCTCGTCGGCGCTCACCGAGCGCTATCTGGGCGCTGCGGCCCGGATCGCGGAGCTCGCGCTCGGCCGGCCGCGGGGCACGCCTGCCCCTGAGACGATCCTCATCCCGACGGATCGAGATCAGGGCGTCCGCTGGAGCGACGAGCTGCCGTTCGGTTCGCGCGGGGACGGGGCGTTCCGCTACCACTTCCCGGCCGACGGCGAGTACCTCTTCCAGATGCGGCCGAAGGAGAGCGGGGTCGCGGGCGGCTTCCTGGGGGTGACCGACGAGCCGCACCAGCTCGACGTGAGCATCGACGGCCAACGGGTCTGGAGCGGCGTCGTGCAGCGGCCGGAAGGCCTGCGGGGCGACGAGCGGAACCGCCGCATCCTCGAGGGCATGCGCTTCCACGCCCCGGTCGCCGCCGGCCCCCACCAGGTGCAGTTCTACTTCGCGGCGAAGACGTCGGCGTATGTCGAGGACCTGTTCGACCCCGACCTGCGCCGCGACCCGTACCGGGCCGCGAGCGGCGAACCGGTCGTCTCCAGCGTAACCATCACCGGGCCGCTACCGGAGACCGCGACGCCCGGCGACTCCCCCAGCCGCAGCAAGCTGCTCGTCTGCACCCCGGCGCTCGTGCCGGCGGAGGAGGAGGAAGCCAAGGCCTGTGCCCGCACCATCATCACGACGCTGGCACGCCGCGGCTACCGGCGCCCGTTGACCGAAGCCGACCTCCGGGTCCCGCTCGCTCTCTACCGCGACGGCGCCGCGCGAGGCGGTTTCGAGGCGGGCGTCGAGCTCGCGGTGCGGGGCATCCTGGTCAGCCCCAGCTTCCTGTTCCGCTTCGAGGAGCAGCCGGCGTCGGCCGCGCCCGGCACGCCCTACCGCATCTCGGACCTGGAGCTCGCCTCGCGCCTGTCGTTCTTCCTCTGGAGCAGCATTCCGGACGACGAGTTGATCGACCTCGCCGCCGCCGGGGAGTTGCACCGCCCGGCGGTGCTGCGCCGACAGGTGGCGCGGATGCTGGCCGATCCGCGCGCGCAGGCGCTGGTCGACAACTTCGCCGGCCAGTGGCTGCACATCCGCAACGTGGCCGGCTTCCGGCCCAGCCCCGAGCTGCTCTTCCACTTCGACGACAACCTGCGGCGGGCGTTCGAGCAGGAGACGAAGCTCTTCTTCGCGAGCATCGTGCGCGAGAACCGGAGCGTGCTCGACCTGCTGGACGCCGACTACACGTATCTCAACGAGCGCCTCGCCCGGCACTACGGCATCCCGGGCGTCTACGGGGAGCGCTTCCGGCGCGTCACGCTGCCCGCCGACAGCGTGCGCCGCGGGCTGCTCGGACAGGGGTCGATCCTCACCGGCACCTCGCGCGCCAACCGCACGTCGCCGGTCATCCGCGGCAAGTGGATCCTGGAGAACCTCCTCGGCACGCCGCCGCCTCCGCCGCCGCCCGACGTCCCCGATCTCGTCGAGGAGCGCGACCCGCGCAAGGTGCTGCCGATGCGCGAGCAGATGGCGCTCCACCGCGCCAACCCGGTCTGCGCCGCCTGCCATGCCCAGATGGACCAGCTCGGCTTCGCGCTCGAGAACTTCGACGCCATCGGCGAGTGGCGCGACATCTACGCCTCGGGGCTCCCCATCGACGCCTCGGCGGAGTTCCCGGACGGCACGACGTTCGACGGCCCGAACGAGCTCCGCGAGCTGCTGCTCGGCTACGCGGACGACTTCCTGCTCACGGCCGCCGACCGGCTGTTGACCTACGCCCTCGGCCGCGGCCTCGAGGCGACGGACATGCCCGCCGTCCGCCGCATCCTGCGCGACGCCGCGCCGGACGGCCACCGCTTTGCGTCCCTCGTCCAGGGCGTCGTCGCGAGCCTCCCGTTCCAGATGCGGATGGCGCAGGAACGGACCAACTGAGTCGGCGCGGGGTGGCCCCTGCCGGCCCCGGGGCGCGTGGCGGCCGCGGCCGAGGCATGGAGACCGTGACGAAGCGCAAACTGCCCATCGGCCTTCAGACTTTCCGCGAGATCCGCGAGGACGGCTGGTACTACGTCGACAAGACCGCCTATGCGCGGCGGATGGTGGAGGGAGGCAAGCACTACTTCCTCTCCCGCCCCCGCCGTTTCGGCAAGAGTCTGTTCCTCGACACGCTGAAGGAGCTCTTCGAGGGGAGCGAGCCGCTCTTCCGCGACCTGCACATCCACGACCACTGGGACTGGTCGGTGCGCCATCCGGTGGTGCGCCTGAGCTTCGGCGCGGGCAACTTCCGGGAGCCCGGTCATGTCGAGCTGAGTCTGACGGAGCAACTCGCTGCTGCCGAGCGCCGGGCCGGCGTGGCTACGGAGTCCGAGACCGTGCCGGGACGTTTCGCGTCCCTGCTGGAAGCGCTGCACGGGCAGGGGGGCCAACCCGTCGCGGTGCTGGTGGACGAGTACGACAAGCCGATTCTGGATGCGCTCGACGTTCCCGACGTCGCCCGCGCCAATCGCGATTGCCTGCGGGGCGTGTACGCCGTCATCAAGGACAGCGCCGCTCACATCCGCTTCTCGTTCCTCACCGGCGTCAGCAAGTTCTCGAAGGTCAGCCTGTTCTCCGGCCTCAACAACCTGCAGGACATCACCCTCGACCCGCGCTACTCGTCCGTCTGCGGCTACACCGACGAGGACCTCGATGCGGTGTTCGCGCCGCATCTGCCCGGCCTGGACCGGGACGAGATCCGCGACCGGTACAACGGCTACAGTTGGCGGGGCGAAGAGCGGGTCTACAACCCGTTCGACATCCTGCTGCTCCTCGACCGCCGCGAGTTCGGCGCCTGGTGGTTCGAGACCGGCACGCCCACCTTCCTGGTGGACACCCTGTTCCGACGCAGGGTGAGCTCGCTGGCCCTGGAGGCCATGGTGGGCAGCGACGAGCTCCTGTCCGCGTTCGATGTCGACCACATCGCGACGGAGGCGCTGCTCTTCCAGACCGGCTATCTCACCATCCACCGCTCCGAGCCGCGTGGCGGCACGATGTTCTACCGGCTCGGCTACCCCAACCGCGAGGTGCGCCAGAGCCTGAACGAGAGCCTGCTGCGCCGCCTGACCGGCGATGCTCCGGGCCGCGTCGAGCACAGCGCCCGCCTCTACGACCTGCTGCTGGCCAACGACTTCGAGGGCCTGGAAGCGCTGTTCACGGCGTTCTTCGCCGGCATCCCCTACGAGTGGCATACGAGGAACGACATCGCCGCCTATGAGGGCTACTACGCCAGCGTCTTCTACTCCTACTTCGCAGGGCTGGGGCTGGACGTCGTCGTCGAGGACAGCAGCAGCCACGGCCGCCTGGACATGGCCGTGCGCTTCAACGGACAGGTCTACCTGTTCGAGTTCAAGGTCGTGGAGCTGGCGCCGGAGGGTGCGGCAATGGAGCAGTTGCGGGCCCGGCGCTACGCGGACAAGTACCGCGACCGGGGCGAGCCGATCCACCTGATCGGCGTCGAGTTCAGCCGGGAGACGCGCAACGTCGCGGCGTTCGAGGTGGAGCGCGCCTGACCCGTGCCGCCGACGTGCCAACCCTGCAATTGCGGACACTGTATCCAGGGTGATCGCCCGAACCATCGAGGGACCGTCACCGGCCGCCTGCGCCAGTTTCCGGCTGTCGCCCTCGTCGGACCGCGGCTTCCTCGTCTGTTCCGGTGAGGAACGCTACTCGCTGGGAGGCGGCATCGAAGCGAGCGACCTGACCGCCCTGGCGGACGCGCTGGAGGACCTGCGAGCGGCACCATAGACAGCCGGAGGGCCATCCTGTAGGCTCGCTCCTTCCGGGAGACAACGATTCGGTCGGGGGAGATCCCGCAAATGCTGATCACGAAGCAGACGCTGCCGAGGCGGACGTTCCTGCGGGGGATGGGCGCCACGCTGGCGCTGCCGCTGCTCGACGCGATGGTGCCGGCGCTCACGGCGCGGGCGCCGGCCGCGCCGCGCTTCGCGGCGGTCTACGTCGGCAACGGCATGAACATGTTCGACTGGACGCCGCCGACCGAGGGCGCCGGGTTCGAGCTGTCGCCCATCCTGCAGCCGTTGGAGCCCTTCCGCCGCCGGATGCTCGTCCTGAGCGGGCTCGACAACTACCCGGCGACCGACCAGGGGGACACGGGCGGGCAGCACCCGCGGGCGGCGCCGGCCTTCATGAGCTCGATGCACCCGAAGCAGACCGAGGGGGCGGACGTCGAGGCGGGGACGACAGTCGACCAGATGATCGCCGAGCGGATCTGCCGCGACTCGAAGCTGCCGTCGCTGGAGGTCTCCGTCGACCGCAACGACGTCGTCGGCGCCTGCGACCACGGCTACGCGTGCGCCTACATGAACTCGCTGTCGTGGAAGACGCCGACGCAGCCGCTGCCGGCCGAGACCAACCCGCGCTTCGTGTTCGAGCGGCTGTTCGGGAGTGGCGACACCGCGGAGGAGCGGCGCCTGCGCGTCGAGGAGGACCGCAGCATCCTCGACGGCCTTACGCGCGAGATCGCGGCGCTCGCGGGACGCCTCGGCGGCCACGATCGCGCCAAGCTGGGCGAGTACCTCGACTCCATCCGCGACGTCGAGCAGCGCATCGCGCGGGCCGAGTCGACGAACGCCGACTTCGAGGTCCCGGAGCGCCCGGTCGGCGTGCCGGAGACCTTCCGGGAGTACGCCGAACTGATGCTCGACCTGCAGGTGCTGGCGTTCGAAGCCGACATCACGCGCGTGGCTTCGTTCATGATGGCGCGCGAGAACATCAACCGCTCCTACAACGAGATCGGGCTCCCCGAGGCGCACCACTCGATGTCGCACCACGGGAACAACCCGGAGAAGATGAAGGCCTTCTCCAAGCTGAACACCTACCACGTCGACACGCTGGCCTACTACCTCGACCGGTTGCAGTCGATTCCGGACGGCGACGGGACGCTGCTCGACGGGACGGTCGTTCTCTTCGGCAGCGGCATGAGCGACGGCAACGTCCACAACAACTACAACGTGCCGGTCGTGGTCGTCGGCGGGCCGGAGCGCGGCCTGCAGGGCGACCGCCACCTGGTCTATCCGCAGGGGACGCCGCTGGCGAACCTGTCCCTGAGCCTGATGGCCAAGTTCGGCGTGCACGTGGAGCGGTTCGGCGACAGCACCGGACAGCTTCCGTTGCTGGCGGGCGTGTAGGAGACGGGAATCGCGGGGTTTGCCGATGCCTGACGAAACCCCCGCCTCGGCCTCCAGGCTCTACGAGGCGGCATATCCGTTCGCCAAGGACGTCCTGGCCCTGCCGGTCGTGGACATCGACCGGGCCGCGGCGTGGTACGGCCCCCGCTTCGGCCTCGTCGAGGTGGAGCGCAGCGCAGCTCCGGTGCCAACCGTCATCATGGAGCGGGACGGCGTGCGCATCGGGTTCGCCGTCAACGGCGGCGACGCCAGCAGCGAAGGCGCCGCCATCCTGGTGACCGACATCCACCGGGCCCGCGGCGAGCTGGAGGCCAGCGGCATCAAGATCGCCAACTGGCGCGTGGACGAGCGCGACGGAAAGAAATACCAGGTCTTCTTCGTCGTAGCTCCGGACGGGCTCTGCTACTACTTCCACCAGCCCATCGATAGTTCCGGGCGATAGTTCCGGGCGATAGTTCCGGGCGACAGGTCCACGCTCTCGAGGCGCCCGGCCGCCCGATAGAGCGAGCCGGGCCGGCCTCACCATCTGATGGCCGAGTAGTTCGTCGGGACGAGGTCCAGCGACTGCACCGACTCGATCAGCCTGGCGTCCGGGTCGCGTTCCGTTGCCGTCACGACCTCCAGAAACTCCGGATCGGCGTGCGCTTCGGGGAGCCGCTCGTCCCGCGCCTGCCGCGAGGGGTATCCCCGCATGTACACGAACGTGCGGTCGGCGTGGTCGCCGGAGGCCGCGAACCAGTAGCCGACGTTGCGTATCCCGTGCCGCTCGTAGATTCCGGTGGTGTAGTCGCCGAAACGCGCCGCCAGCGCGTCCCGCTTCCCGGGCAGCGTCGTGTAGATGCGCAACTCGAAGAAGCCGGGCCCGCGCGGCTGCTGGGCTGCTCCCCAGCCGACCCCCGCGATCCCGCACGACAGACCCAGCGCTGCGATCAGCTTCCACTTCAGCATGCGGTCGCCTCCCTCCCGGAGCCGTAACGGGAATCCTATCGCGCCGGAGTCCGCAATCCGCGACCCGTGCGCGCAACCGGGCTCTCAGGCCGCGGGCAGCTATCATCGTTGGCCGGGGCGGCGACCGGCAGCGGCTCGTGGGGCTCTGCCGGCGGCACAAGGCCCCGTCCATATGCGCCGGCGCGTCTCCGTACGCGATGCCGCATCGGGTCGGCATCGGTGGATTGGCGGTGACACTGGTTTCGAAGGGATGTGCGAGATGACGGGACTCCGAACGCTCACGGCGTTGCCGTTGGCGTGGCTGCTCCTCGGCGGCGCGGCGGAGGGGCAGGCACGGCGAGCCATGACGCTGGTCGATCTGCTCGACGTGCCTCGCCTGAGCGATCCGCAGTTGTCTCCCGATGGCCGTCAGGTGCTGTACGAGCTGGCCGTGGCCGACTGGGAGGTGAACCGGGCCATCAGCCATATCTGGCGCGCCGACGCCGACGGCGGCAACACGGTGCAGTTGACCCGGGGGGAGGACGGGGAGACGAGTCCCCGCTGGTCACCGGATGGCGACCAAGTGGCGTTCATCGCGCGCCGCGGGACGGCGGACACCGCTCAGATCCACGTGCTGAGCAACCAGGGGGGCGAGGCGCGCCCGTTGACGGATCACCCCACGGCGGTTTCGCGCATCGCGTGGTCGCCCGACGGCAACCGCATCTACTTCCTGGCCTTCGACGAGAAGCCGGCCGAGCAGCAGGCCCGCGAGGACGACAAGGACGACGTCTACGCGTTCGAGGAGAACTTCCAGCAGCAGCATCTCTGGACGGTGACGGTGTCGACCGGGGTCACGACGCGGGTGACCGAGGGCGACTACTCGATCCTGGCGTACGATCTCTCTCGCGACGGGACGCACGTCGCCGTTCATCGCGGCCCGAATCCGGTCCTGGAGCATCGCGACGCGAGCGAAGTCTGGGTGATGCGGGCCGACGGGAGCGACCCGCGCCGGCTGACCGCCAACGGCGTGCCGGAGTCGGGAGCCCGGGTGTCGCCGGACGGCTCGCACGTCCTGTTCCTGGCGCGCGCGAACGAGCGGTTCGAGAAGTACTACAACGGCAACGTCTTTCTGGTGCCGTCCGGCGGGGGCCCGGCCAGGGTCCTGGCACCCGACCTGCCCTACGAGTTCAGCGACGCCGCGTGGTCGGTCGACGGGGGTGCGGTCTTTGCCGTCGTGAACATGGGCGTCCACAGCGAGCTGTTCCGCCTGGACGTGGCGTCGGGCGAGGTCGACCGGTTGACCGACGGCCGGCACTCGATCGGATCCTGGGCCATCGCGGCGTCCGCCGATCGCCACGTCTTCACGCTTCGGGAGCCGCACAACCCGGGGGACGTCTGGCTCATGGGGACGGGAGCCGACCCGACGCCGACGCGAGTGACCCGCGTCTTCGACTACCTGAGCGACGACTTCCGGCTGCCGCGGCAGGCGCGAGCAGAGTGGACCGGCGCCGACGGCGTCGCGGTGGAAGGGCTGCTGTTCTACCCGCTCGACTACGAGGAAGGGAGGCGGTACCCGTTGGTCATCCAGACGCACGGGGGGCCTCAGGCGTCCGACAAGTTCGGCTTCGCGGCATCCCGCAACTACGTCCCGGTGCTGGCGGCGCTCGGCTACGTCGTGCTGCAGCCCAACTACCGCGGAAGCACCGGCTACGGCGACGCTTTCCTGCGCGACATGGTGGGCGGCTACTTCACCAACGCGCACCTGGATGTGATCGCGGGCGCCGACCACCTGATTGCGGCCGGCCTGGTCGATGGCGAGCGCATGGCGAAGATGGGGTGGAGCGGAGGCGGTCACATGACGAACAAGGTGATCACCTACACGAACCGCTTCCGGGCGGCGGCGTCGGGTGCGGGCGCGGCCAACTGGATCTCGATGTACGCGCAGAGCGACACGCGCAGCCAGCGCACCGCGTGGTTCGGCGGCACGCCCTGGCAGGTCGATGCGCCGACCGACCTCTACTGGGAGCACTCGCCCCTGAAGCACGTCTCGAACGTGACCACGCCGACGATCTTCCTGGTGGGCGAGGACGACCTGCGCGTGCCGATGCCGCAGTCCGTGGAGATGCATCGCGCACTCAGGAGCCTCGACGTCCCGACGCACCTGTACGTCGCGCCGCGCGAGGGGCATGGATGGCGCGAGCTTCGGCACCAGTTGTTCAAGATGAACGTCGAGCTCGACTGGTTCGAGCGACACGTGACCGGGCGGCCGTACGTCTGGGAGCGAGCTCCCGCGGAGGGCGAGTGAGGGGTTCTGCTGCGCCGGCCAGCGCAGGCGGGGTGCTGCCGGGACGCTGTCAGTCGCGGGCCAGTGGCGCGGGCGTGGGATGCTGGCGATCCCGCCAGCCGGTGATGCGGCCCTCGAGCGTGGCGAGGCGCCGATTGATGTCGGACACGATTGCGGTGACGGTGTCGAGGCGGCCGTTGGTCTGCCGCCCCAACAACACTACGACCGCGCTCACGATCGCCGGAGAGAGGATGTCGGCCCAGGACATCGCGCTGGGCGAAACGTAACACAGCCGAGCCCCGCAGGGCTGAGACCGGCTCGCGAGAGTCCGCGCAGACGCTACGCTCGCGCCCGTCAGGGGTGCGCTACGGCTGCAGCGCCCGCGCGTCCATCAGCTCCGCGAGGAGTGCGGCCGTGTGCGGCGCTTCCTTGTATGTCGCGGTCCGGAAGACGCCCTGCGCGATGCGGAGCGGCGTCCAGCCCGACTCGTTCACGACGTCGAAGGTGGCGGCGCCGTGCTCTACCAGCAACTCGACGATGGAGTTGGCGCCGCGGTACGCCGCGCCGTGGAGCGCCGTCTCGCCGATGTCGTCGACGGTGTTCGGGTCGCCGCCCAGCGCGAGGGCCAGCTCGACGCAGGCCCGCGCCTCGGCCTCGGTCCCCGGATCCTCGCCCGGCGAGTGGATGCCGACGCCGGAGGCCACCATGAGCAGCGTGGTCCCGTCCTCGTTGGGGATCGTCGGATCGGCGCCGAGCTCGAGGAGTACGCGCATCAGGGGTGCGTCGGCGAGCCGGGCCGCCATCAGGAGCGGGGTGGCGCCGATGCGGTTCAGGGCGTTGCGGTAGCCGTTCCGCGGCTCCGCCGTCATGCGGAGGTCGACGTCGGCGCCGCGCGCCACGAGTTCGCGGGCGAAGGTGAGGCTGTCCATCGTCCCGGTGGTCAGCGGCCCCGGGGGGTTGAATCCGAAGTTGGGCATCCGCACCCAGGTCATGGCGTGCAGCGCCGCCCAGCCCTGCCCGGCGCCGTTCGGGTCGGCCCCCTGGTCGACGAGGGAGATGCCCAGTTCCCAGTGGGCGTTGGTGGCGGCGAGCGTCACCGTGTTCATGCCGTCCGGCAACGTGTCGTCGGGGTCGGCGCCCGCTTCGATGAGCACCCGCGCGGCGTCGATGTGCCCGGCCCGGACGGCGAAGAGCAGCGCCGTGAACCCGTGCGGGGCGGGTCCCTCGAGCCCCGTGCGAAGCGGGTTCTCCGGCACCACGGTGCGCGCTCCGACTTCGGCGCCGGCGTCGATCAGCGCCCGCAGGGTCTCCACGTGCCCCTCGGCGGCCGCCCACATCAGGGCGGTCTGGCCTGCCGCCTGCACCGCGTTCACGTCGGCTCCGCGGGCGACGAGCGCGCGCACGGCGTCCGTCCGCCCGGTGCGCGACGCCGTCAGGAGGACGGTCTCGCTTCCCGCCATCGTCGCGTTCGGGTCCGCGCCCGCCGCGAGCAGCGTCGCGATCATCTCCGCGCTGCCGTTGACGGCGGCGAGCGAGAGCGGCGTCACCTCGAAGGCGTTGGCCGCCGACGGGTCCGCCCCGGCTGCAAGCAGCAGCCGCGCCGCGTCGAGGCGGTCGAGGCGGGCTGCCCAGTGGAGCGCCGTCGCGCCGTCCGGTTGCCGGGCGTCGACGGGGGCGCCCGCGTCCAGCGCCGCGCGGACGGCAGCCGCGTCCCCCTGCCGCACGGCGTCGATCAGCGGCGCGTCGAGGCCCGCGCCGGCCGCGGCCGACGCCGTTCCGAGCGCCAGGGCCAGCGCCAGCGCCGGTCCGATCGCCGGCGAGGGCGCCGTCCGGAACGATCGCCGCGGCGTGTCCGCGACGACCTTGGTGGCGGGCCGTCGGTCGGGCCGCCGTTCGGTCCATCTTCGCGTCGAAGTCAGCGCTCGGGTCGTCACACGCATGAGAACCTCCGGGTGCGTTCCGATCCTACCGCGAGCCGACCCGCCCGTGAGCCGACCCGCCCGTGAGCCGACCCGCCCGTGAGCCGACCCGCCCGTGAGCCGACCCGCGGGTCACCGGCGTTCCGGTGATACACTGCGCAATCCGGGGTCGGGATCCGTCCGCTCGGCGCCGCCCGGTGCCGCGGGCGGCTCGGGGCCGGTCGATGGGAGCTTCGCCGATGAGTAGCGTTGCACGCCTGCCGTTGGGCGTCTTGCTGGTGCTCTTGGGGCCGGCGCTCGCCGGTGCGGCAGGGCAGCCGGCGGTTGCCGCCGGGCCGGGAGCGACCGCCGTCGCCGGCCGGGCCGAGACGGGTGCGGCCGAGCAGGCGCTGCTCGACCGCTACTGCGTCACCTGCCACAACGACAACCTGCGCACGGCGGGGCTGACCCTCGACGCGGTCGACATCGCCCGCGTCGGCGACCACGCCGAGATCTGGGAGAAGGTGGTCGGCAAGCTGCGGGCGGGGATGATGCCGCCGGCCGGCCGGCCGCGCCCCGACCGCGAGACCTACGCCCGCCTGACCGCGTTCCTCGAGACCGAGCTCGACCGGGCCGCGGCGGCCCGTCCCGATCCCGGCCGCACGGACGCGCTGCGGCGCCTGAACGCGACCGAGTACCGGAACGCGATCCGCGATCTGCTGAACCTGGAGATCGACGTGGCCGCGCTCCTGCCCGCGGACGACTCGAGCGCCGGCTTCGACAACGTCAGCCTCGGCGGGCTCGACCCGGGCCGGCTCGAGCGCTACCTGACCGCGGCGCGGCGCATCAGCCGGCTGGCCGTCGGCGCGCCCGTGCGCTCCGCGGTCGCCGACACGTTCATCGTCCCGTCCGACCTCAACCAGACGAGGCACGTAGACGGGCTCCCGTTCGGCACCCGCGGCGGAACGACCGTCCGCTACACCTTCCCGGTCGACGCCCGCTACGAGTTGCGGGTCGAGCTGGGCAAGAGCTGGAACAGCAACCGGGTGGGCGGCCTGCGGGAACCGCAGGACGTCGTGATCACGCTCGACGGCGAGCCGGTCGAGGTGCTGACGGTCACGCCCCCGCCGCGGCGCGGCCGGGGGCAGTCGCTGCTGTACCAACCCGCGGAGCGGCCCGCGGACGCCGACCTCGCGGTCCGCATCCCGGTGACGGCGGGACCGCACGTCGTCGGCGCCGCCTTCGTGGACCGCGACCCGGGGCTGGTCGAGCGCCACCGGCAGCCGTTCCTGAAGGTGCACATCACGGTCGGCGGCGATCAGCGCACGCAGCCCAACGTCTACTCGATCACGATCACCGGGCCCTTCGAGGCCGCCGGGCCGGGCGACACGCCGAGCCGGCGACGAATCTTCGCCTGCCGGCCCGCGGACGCAACGCCCGGCGCGGAGGACGCCTGCGCCGGCGAGATCCTTTCGACCCTGGCGCGCAGGGCCTACCGCCGGCCGGTGACCGATGCGGACGTCGCGGTGCTCTTCCGGTTTTTCGAGGAAGGGCGCGCCGCGGGCGGTTTCGAGGCCGGCATCGAGATGGCGCTGCAGCGCCTGCTGGTCAGCCCCGAGTTCCTGCTGCGCGTGGAGCGCGACCCGGACGACCTCCGGGCGGACGAGCCGTACCTCGTCAGCGACCTGGAGCTGGCCTCCCGACTCTCGTTCTTCCTCTGGAGCAGCCTGCCGGACGACGCGCTGATCGAGGCGGCCGCGGCCGGCACGCTGCGCGACCCGGCGGTGCTGGAATCGCACGTGCGGCGGATGCTGGCCGATGCGCGCGCGGAGTCGCTGGTCACCAACTTCGCCGCCCAGTGGCTCTACCTGCGCAACCTGACCGCGGTCTCGCCCGACTTCATCGTCTTCCCGGACTTCGACGAGACGCTGCGGCGGGCGCTGCGCCGGGAGACGGAGCTCTTCTTCGAGAGCATCGTTCGCGAGGACCGTAGCGCGCTCGACCTGCTGACCGCCGACTACACGTTCGTCAACGAGCGGCTGGCGAAGCACTACGGCATGCCGGGCATCTACGGCAGCCACTTCCGGCGGATCGCGCTGTCGGCCGACAGCCCCCGCGGCGGCCTGCTCGGGCACGGGAGCATCCTCGCCGTGACCGGCTACGCCACGCGCACCTCGCCGGTGGTCCGCGGGAAGTGGGTGCTGGAGAACCTGCTGGGCACCCCGCCGCCCCCGCCGCCTCCCAACGTGCCGCCGCTCAGCGAGGAGAAGTCCGACGCCGTGCTCTCGATGCGCGAGCGGATGGTCGAGCACCGGCGCAACCCGGTCTGCGCGGCCTGCCACGCGCTGATGGACCCGGTGGGGCTGTCGCTGGAGAACTTCGACGCCATCGGGCGCTGGCGCACCCTGACCGACGGCTTCGCGCCGATCGACGCCACCGGGTCCCTGCCCGACGGGACGACGTTCGACGGGGTGGCGGGGCTCCGGCAGGCGCTCGTGAGCCGGGCCGACCAGTTCGTACGGACCCTGACCGAGAGGCTCCTCACGTACGGACTCGGGCGAGCCGTCGAATACTACGACGCGCCGGCCGTCCGCGCCATCGAGCGCCGGGCGGCGCTCGACGACTATCGCTTCTCGTCCATCGTTCTCGGCATCGTGAACAGCACGCCGTTCCAGATGCGGCGGCCTCCGTCGGGCGACGCGCCGGCCGCGGAGGTCGTGGCTTCCCGCTGACGCGCGGCTTTCCGCTGAAGCCCGCTTGAAGAGAGACCGAACCGATGATCATCACGAAGAAGCACCTGCCGCGACGGACCTTCCTGCGGGGCGTGGGAGCGACCCTGGCCCTGCCCCTGCTCGATGCCATGGTGCCGGCGCTGTCGGCCGCGGCCCGGACCGCCGCGAATCCGGTCCGGCGGCTCGGCTTCATCTACTTCCCGCACGGGTCGGTCTCGTGGGCGGACGGGAGCGCCAACCGCTGGACGCCGCCGGGCGAGGGCGGCGCGCTGGAGCTGTCGCCCATCCTGCAGCGGCTCGCGCCGGTGAAGGACCAGACGCTGGTCCTCACCAACATGGAGCACCGCAACGCGCAGGGGAACGGCACCGACGGCAACGCCGAGCACACGCGCTCCAACGCGAGCTGGCTGAGCGCGGCGCGCCCGAAGATGACCGAGGGCGCCGACGTGCGGCTGGCCACTACCGTCGACCAGATCGCGGCCGGGAAGCTCTGCCGCGACAACCGGCTGCCGTCGCTCGAGCTCACGCTCGAGAACAGCTTCCTCGTCGGGAACTGCGACAACGGCTACAACTGCGTCTACGTCAACACGCTCTCCTGGTCGTCGCCCACCACGCCGCTCCCGATGGAGAACAACCCCCGCGTGGTGTTCGAGCGGCTGTTCGGCGACGGCGGGACGGTTGACGAGCGGCGCGCGGCGATGCGGCGCGACCAGAGCATCCTCGACTCCGTCACCGACGACATGGCGCGCCTGGTGGGCTCGCTCGGCGCGAGCGACCGGGCCCGCGTCGACCAGTACGTCGACTCCGTGCGCGAGATGGAGCGGCGCATCCAGCGCGCCGAGGCGCAGGCGGGCGAGTCGACGTTCACGCTTCCCGACCGTCCGGTCGGGATTCCGGAGACCTACGACGAGCACGCCCGGCTGCTCTTCGACCTGCTGCTGCTGACCTACCAGGCCGACATCACGCGCGTCTTCAGCCTGCAGCTCGGCCGCGAGCAGAGCGCCCGCACCTTCCCGTGGATCGGCGTCAACGAAGGCCACCACGCGGTCTCCCACCACCAGGACGACCCCGAGAAGATGGCCTCGATCGCCAAGATCAACACCTACCACATCGAGCTGCTGGCCTACTTCGTCGACCAGCTCGCCTCGACTCCCGACGGCGACGGCAGCCTGCTCGACCACTCGATGGTGCTGCACGGCAGCGGGATGAGCAACGGCAACCTCCACGACCACAAGAACCTGCCGCTCGTCCTCGTCGGCGGCGGGGCCGGCCGGCTGAAGGGCGGCCGGCACATCAAGTTCGCCGAGCTGACGCCGATGGCCAACCTGCTGCTGGGCCTGCTGGACAAGGCCGGGGTGCCGGCGGATTCCTTCGGCGACAGCAACGGCCGTGTCGACCTCGAGCCGCTCTCGCTGATGACCGACGGGTAGGAAGACTGCGCCGCGCGAGTGCGATGCAGGGTCCCGGGCGCTGGCGCAGTCTCCCAGGCGCGGGTCGGGGCGCGCGGGCTCTGCCTGCGGAGGTGGCTTGCGGGAAGACCGCAGGCGCACCGATACGCGTGTCCTCTTCCTTCTCCTGGCGGGAGCGCTGTGGGGCGTCGCCGGGACCGCGCTCGCGCAGGAGGGGGGCGCCTCGCGCTGACCGCCGGGCCTCTCCGACGACGACGCTCGATGCCCGCCCTCGTCGTAGCCGGTGACCTCGCGCTGACCGCCGGGCCTCTCCGACGACGGCGAACCCTCGATCTCAACCCCGGAACACTCGGCGATCCCTTCCGGGTTTCCGTCCACCTGCTGCCGCGTGGCTACAGGTTTCGTCATAATCGAAATCTTGCGGCTCTGCGGGTCTTCTTCCGTGTACATTCGAAATCATGGAGCTGCTACGCCGGCCCTACCTCGATCGCCTCCGGCAGTTCCTGGACGCCCCCGCGATCACGGCGGTGACGGGAATCCGGCGGGCCGGCAAGAGCGTCCTGCTGCGGCAGTTTTTTCGCGGCCTCGCTGCAGGACGAACGGCAGGTGGTCTACGTCGACAAGGAGTCGTTCGCGTTCGAGTCGGTGCGGACGGCGCGCGACCTGATCGACCTCGTGGAGTCCACCACCCAGCGCGACGAGCCGCGGGTCGTGATCGTCGATGAGGTGCAGCAGATCGCCGACTGGGAGCGCGCGGTCGCGTCGCTGAACGGCGAGGAGCGCACGGAGGTCGTCATATCCGGCTCCAACGCCACGCTGCTGTCGGCCGAGCTCGCGACGCTCATCGCCGGCCGATACGTCACGCTGCAGGTCTTCCCGCTCACGTTGGCCGAGTTCGGCGACCTGTACCGGCAGCGTCCTGGCCCGGCGCCCGACGACGCCGCTCTGTTCCGGCTCTACCTGCGCATCGGCGGTCTCCCCGGGCTGCTGCACACCTGGAGCTGCGCCGCAGCGGCCACACTGTGACGATCGGCGTAACGGGGAATCAGGAGATCGACTTCGTCGCGGAGCGGCGCTCCGGGCGCTGCTACGTGCAGGTCGCCTACCTGCTCGAATCGCCCGCCACCATCGAACGCGAGTTGTCGGCGTTCTCCGCGGTCCGCGACGCCTACCCGCGGGTGCTGCTGACGCTCGACCCGCACCAGCCCGCCGACTTCCAGGGCGTGCGGCACCAGTCGCTCGCCGACTTCCTGCGCGGCGCCCCCCTTGGGGGCTCGGAGGGCGACGGCGCTTGACCGCGTGCCGGCCAACGACCGGCATTCCCGGCTCCGCAGTCGCGGCTGCCGCCGGCGGGCCAGGAGTCTGCGCCGCAGGAGTGTCTACCTGCACACCGACGACACGCCGGGGGTGTCGTCGACCTTCCACAGCGGGTTCATCGTCACGAACGACGGAGTGGTGGTCGTCGACGCGCTCGGCTCGGAGGCGATCGCGCGGCAGGCCCGGAACGCGATCGCGGAGGTGACCGACCAGCCGATTCGGATCCTCGTGTCGTCGACCTTCCGCGGCCGCTTCACGGGCGGGAACGCCGTCTATCGGGATGCGTTCAACGTCGGTCACGAGCGCTACCGCACGGACCTGCTCGGACTCCTGAGCGACATGCCCGCGCGGCAGCGGCTCGAGCGGCTCCCCGACCAGACGTACCGCGACCGCGTCACGCTTCATCTGGGCGGCAAGGAGATTCGGATTCTGCATCCGGGACGGGCGCATACGCGCGGCGACAGCATCGTGTTCGTCCCGGAGGACCGGATCGCCTACCTGAGCGAGGTGTTCAACTTCGACGAGTTCCCGTACACGCGCGACAGCTACCCGAGCGACTGGCTGCGCACACTGGAGGCGGCCGAAGCGCTCGATGCGGACGTTTTCATGCCGGGGCACGGCTTCCTGCCGGACGACCCGCGCGATACCCGCAACGGGCTCCGACGCCACCGGCAACTCCTGCTGGACGTGCGCGAGGCCGTGCAGCGGCAGATCGAGGAGGGGGCGACGGAGGATGAGGCCGCGGCCGCCATCGACCTGCCTCAGTACCCTGCACTTCCACGGCTACTCCCGCGCGATGGAGATGGCGGCCCGCCGAACGTATCAGGAGCTGACGGACGGCCTGGACTGACGTCAGGTCCGTCGTCTCTCGGCCGATGACGGTCGCAAGGCGAACCGCTCGGGGGCGAGCCGAAAGCGGCCGAGGTCCCACCGTGGGGGGCGGTCGAGGCAGAAGTCCGCCATGATTCGGCCGACGACGCTGCAGAACTTGAATCCGTGCCCGGAGAAGCCGGCGGCGACGAAGACGTCGTCCATCCCGGGCGCGCGGTCCAGGATGAAGTCGGTATCCGGGGTGTTCGTGAACATGCACGCCGCCATCCGGCGGGTGGGGCCGTTCGCTTCCGGGAAGTAGGCCGCGATGCCCTCGCGCAGGACGGCTTCGTCCTCCGGGCGGCAATCCCGGTCCAGGTGGTCCGGATCGCTCACCTGCTGCCGCAGGTGGTAGTACTTGCCTATCTTGAATCCCTCGCCGCGGTCGTCGGGGAAGCCGTAGTAGCGACCGGAAGGCGACTCCATGTTGAAGACCGGGAAATGCCGCGGATCGAACACGTCCGCCCGCAGCGGCGCGGTCCACAGCATGACCTGCCGCTCGGGCCGGCAAGACCGCTTGCAGCTCGGGCAGCAGAGCGGCCGCCCAAGGGCCAGCCGTGATCACCAGCTTCCGGGCCTCGAACTGCTCCGCGCCGGCGAGCACGCGCCAGCCCTGCGGGCGGCGTTCCCATCCCCGCACGGGCGTATCGGACAGGATCTCGGCACCGAGGGCCCGCGCCGCCGCCGCGTACGCCTCGATGGCCGCTTCGGAGCGGACGTAGCCGCCGTCGGGCTGGTGAACGGCCCGCAGGGTGGCAGGCAGCCGGTAGCCGGAGAAGCGGCGATTGACCTCCGCGGCGTCCAGCTCCTCGAACGCGAGCCCGTGCTCCACGCACGACTGCCGCGAGCCCTCGATGGTCCAGCTCCCGTCCGCTCCGATGTCGAGCCCGCCCGTCACCTGCAGGATGGACCGCCCCGAGACCGCCTCGAGCTCCCGCCAGTAGTGATAGGCGGCCCGCAGCAGCGGGACGTACTCCGGTCCCTCCGAGTAGGCGAGGCGGATGATGCGCGTCGACCCGTGCGACGAACCGAACGCGTGCGGGACGCCGAACTGCTCCAGGCCCAGAACGCGGCAGCCGCTCTGCGCGAGGTGGTAGAGGGTCGCGCTCCCCATCCCGCCGATGCCGATCACGATCGCGTCGTACACGCCCGGATCGTACTTCCGTCGCGCGTTGGTCTGCGGGTCGGCTCCGGGTGAGAATGCCGGTGATGCGGTTCGCCACGACGCGCTGGAGCGTGGTGCTGGCGGCGGCGGGAGGCGCGCCGTCGGAGCAGGCCGACCGGGCGCTCGCCGAGCTCTGCGCCGGGTACTGGTATCCGCTCTACGCCTACGTGCGCCGGCGCGGCTACGCCGCCGAGGACGCCCGCGACCTGACGCAGGCCTTCTTCGCCCGGCTCCTCGAGCGGCAGGTACTGGCGTCGGCCGACCCGGCGCGCGGTCGCTTCCGCAGCTTCCTGCTCACCGCCCTGAAGAATTTCCTCGCCAGCGAGTGGCGCCGGCAGGCGGCCGAGAAGCGCGGCGGAAACGCCGACGTCGTCTCGATCGACGCCGCGGCCGCGGAGCGCCGCTACCTGGCCGAGCCCGCCGACACGCGCACGCCCGAGGCGCTCTACGAGCGGCGCTGGGCCCTGTCGCTGCTCGAGCGGGCGGTCGCCGACGTCCGCCGCGGCTACGCGGACCGCGAACAAGCGGAGCTATTCGACGCGCTCAAGGTCTACCTGGGTCGCGACGCGGCCGCCGTCCCATACGGCGATCTGTCCGGGCAGCTCGGCCGGAGCGAGGCCGCGCTCCGGACGTCTCTCTCGCGCCTGCGCGCCCGCTGGCGGACCCGCGTGCGCGAACTCGTCGCCGAGACTGTTCAGGACGGACGCCTGGTCGACGAAGAGCTGCGCGACCTCCTCCGGATCATCGCTCCGTCTTGACGGCGCCCGCCAGGCAGGGCATGGAGTCGGTGCTTCTCGTCGTCGCCGAACTCAGTCGCTCGCCGGCCGCAACGTCAGCCGATGGGCCGCCCGCTCCTCCACCGCCTCGCGCGTGTAGAGCAGCGGGAAGTACTCGCCGTTGCCGAGGTTTTCGGCCAGGTTGCCGTAGAACGGGCTCGCGGGCTGGGCCGACTGGCCGGGGGCGTTGCTGGCGACCGAGCGGTCCGGGTCCGCAAGGTCGATGATGCGCCGGAAGTTCGCGCCGGTGGCATTGACGGCGCCGAAGCCGCCGGGGCGCTCCACCGGGGGCAGGTCGAACGCCCGGGCCAGCATGTGCGGCAGCTCGCTGGCGTGGACCCGGCCGTGGCGCCACTCCTCGCGGTCGGAGCCGAGCTCCTCGGTCAGCCGCCCGATGGCGGCCGCCAGGCCCTGCTCGATCAGCGTGCGGCGGGCGGCCTCCGGCGTCCCCGCATCGCGAACCGCGTCGTCGACCTCGACCCTCCAGCGCACGTAGAGCGCGCCCGCGGTGCTGTCGCGCGAGACCGTGCCGTCCCAGTCGGCGATCAGGCCGCGCGCCCACTCCACGTCCGGGTCGTCCGACGTCCAGCCCTGGAAGGCGGGGATGTCCCGCTCGGCCGCGAGCAGGCGCGCGTCGTGCTGGATGCGCTTGTGGTCGTCGACCGAGAGCACCTCCCCGGTGCCGAGGATCTGGTGGAGCCGGGCGATTCGCGACGTCTCGACGCCGCGCGACGTGTGGTAGAAGACCGGCCGCCCCTCGTAGCCGGGCGGGTGCACGTTGTTGTTGGCGGTGGCGATGTAGCCCCGCTCGGGATTGAACTCCCGCGGCAGGTCCTCGCGGAAGCCGCGCCACTCGTAGTCGCCGTTGCCGGGGACGGGCAGCCGCCCGTTCCAGCCGTCGCGATCCGGCGTCAGCCCGGTCACCTGGAGCGCGATGTTGCCGTCCGCGTCGCCGCAGATGAGGCTGTGGGTCGGGACCAGCCAGTGCATCGCGCGCTCGAAGAAGTCGGCGCAGCTTTCCGCCTGCGCGAGCTGGAAGCTCCCCTTGTAGGCGGCGGTGCCCGGCTCCTGCACGACCGAGCGCACCGCGTAGGCGACGCCGTTCTCCCGGTCCTCGTGGAAGACGGGGCCGTGGCGGCTGAACTTCAGCACTACCGGCTCCGGCTCCCGGCCCTTCACCGGAATCTCCTCCTCGATGACGCGGAGCGGTTCCCAGCCGTCCTGCCAGCGCACGAGGTTCGGGTCGTCCGGGTGCAGCTCCTCGACGTAGACGTCGACCATGTCGGTGCCGGCGAAGGTGAAGCCCCACGCCACGCGCTCGTTGCTGCCCGCGTCGACGCCGGCGAAGGGCGGCTCGCCGCCGCCGATGACGTTCCAGCCCGGGGCCACGAGGTGCACGAAGTAGCGCAGGGCCGGCATCTCGATGCGCCGGTGCGGATCGTTGGCGAGGATCGGCACGCCGCTCGGCGAGCGCGCGCCGGTCAGCACCCAATTGTTGCTCCCCTCGGTGGCGATGGGCCCGAGCGGCAGGGGCGAGACCCGACGCGCCTGCAGCCCCGGCGCCGCGATCAGCGCGCGGTACGGCTCGACGATCTCCAGCGCCGGCAGGCGCCCGGCGACGAACGGATCGCCGTCGCCGGCGCGCATCGCGTCGAGGATGTCCTCGGTGATGATGCTGACGTCCAGCCCGTCGGGCACCACCAGGTCGTCCCACGGGTCGGGCGCGAAGCGCCGATTGGCCTCCTCCACGCCGTGGCGGGCGACGTCGAGGGCGAGCTGCATCTCGTGGAGGGCGTGGCCCCGCACGCTCGGCACGCCGAGGGAGGCCCAGCGCAGGACCGCCGTCTCCGCCGTCCACGGCAGCGGCTCGACGCCGGTGAGCTGGAACTCCAGCGGCAGGTTGTCGCGGTTCTGCGCGACCCAGGCGTTCACGCCGGCGGCATGGGCGGTGAACAGCCGGTGGGCGTCAGGGTGATAGCTCGTCCACTCGGTCGCGTCGAACGGACCCCGGAACTTCATCAGCCGGGTGCGGCGGTCGTAGTCGAGCGCCTCGGGCCCGAAGACCTCGGCCAGCCGCCCCTCGCGCCAGCGGCGCCACATCTCCATCTGCCACAGGCGGTCCTGGGCCATGACGTAGCCCTGCGCGAAGAACAGGTCGTCGTCGTTCTGCGCGTAGATGTGGGGCACGCCCCACTCGTCGCGGATCACCTCGACCGGCTCCCGCAGCCCGGGAACCGCGAGCTCCCCGTCGATGGTGGCGAGCGATCGCTCGGCGAGCTCGTCGAGCGACGCCGGCGCGGCCGCGCCGCCCGCGACGCAGCCGGCGGCAGCCACGGCCAACGCAACGAGCACCAGGCCCGCGAGCTGATCGAAGCGGGGGCCGGAACCATGGGACGTCCTTCCGAGAATCTCTCGCATCGTGGGACCTCAACCGCTGGCGCGCCTCCGAACCGCCCGGATGCGCTGTGTCATCGAACTGCCCATAGCCGATGGCCGACCATCATAGCGGGATCACCGCGGCGCAGGCTCCCCGCCGGCCCGCGCCCGGGACCCGGATCGCGCCGCCGCGGGTGGGATACCGTGATCGTGAACGCGCGCGCACCGCAGGGATGCGCAGGCCCGAGTCGCTACCGGGCACGGACAGGCTGTAACAACCCCGCGGGGACCGCGTAGCAACGTACATGACACAGCGAACCTGTCCGGAGTGCCACGCCGAGATCCCGGCCGATGCCCCGCCCGGCGTCTGCCCCTACTGCGCGCTGCGGGCGGGGCTGCGCTGGGAAGCCGCCACGGAGGCCGACCGCCGGCACGGACGGGCCACGCCGCTGCCGCCCGAGGAGCTCGAGCGCCGGCTGCCCGACCTCGACGGCTTCGAGCTGATCGGGCCCGGCGGAATGGGGACCGTCTACCGGGCGCGCCACCGGCCGCTGGACCGGCCGGTCGCGGTCAAGGTGCTGCACGCGCACCTGCAGGACGACCCGGCGTTCGCGGAGCGCTTCGCCCGCGAAGCGCGGACGATGGCGCGGCTGGACCACCCGCACATCGTCCGCGTCTACGACTTCGGCGACCGCGAGGGCCTCTACTACCTGGTGATGGAGCTCGTCGAGGGCGTCACGCTGCGGCAGGCGATGGCGAGCGGCAGCCTGGCGCCGGCCGAAGCGCTGGCCATCGTTCCGCGCATCTGCGAGGCGCTGCAGTACGCGCACGACCAGGGGGTCGTGCACCGGGACATCAAGCCCGAGAACATCCTCCTCGACCGGGCGGGCGCGCCGAAGATCGTCGACTTCGGGCTCGCGCTGCTCACCGGGTCGTCCACCGACACCCGCCTCACCGAGCACGCGCGCGTCCTGGGCACGCCGCACTACATGGCCCCGGAACAGATCGAGCACCCGTCCCAGGTGGACCACCGCGCCGACATCTACGCGTTGGGGGTCGTCTTCTACGAGATGCTGACCGGGGAGCTCCCGATCGGCCGCTTCCCGCCCCCGTCGCAGAAGGTCGAGGTGGACGTCCGGCTCGATCAGGTGGTGCTGAGGACCCTCGAGAAGGAGCCGCGGCGGCGCTACCAGCAGGCGAGCGAGCTGCGGAGCGATGTCAGGCAGTCGGTCGTGGCCAAGGACCCGCCGTGGCGCGGCGCGCAACGGATCGACCCGCTCGGCGGCGCGACCGACTCGGCGTCGGATGGCGGTTGGACGCCTACGCGGCGCGGATGGCGCCGCGGCCGAAGGCGGGCCGATCGGACCGGGTTCGAATACCGTTCGCGGCGCACCGTGTGGGGCCTGCCCCTGGTCCACGTCGCCCACGACGCGAGCGGCGACCGCGTGGCCTGGGCGCGCGGCGTCGTAGCGATCGGCGATGCAGCGGTGGGGCTGGTGGCGATCGGCGGCTTCGCCTTCGGCGGGGTCGCGCTGGGCGGGATGACGGTCGGCGTGGTGGGCCTCGGCGGGATGGCGCTCGGCCTGCTGCTGGCCATGGGCGGACTGGCCGCCGGCGGCTTCGCGGTCGGCGCGCGGGCGCTCGGCGTGGTCGCGACCGGCGCGCAACCGACCTCCCTGCTCGACGTGTCGGCCCCGGGCATGCAATGGTTGTCGCTGGCGGCATGGGTGCTGGCCACGGCCGTCGTCACGGCGCTCGTGGCGGGCCTGATCCTCTGGCTGCGGGATTCCGGCGCGCGGCGCCGCGTCGCGCCATCGGCGCCGCGAGCGTCGTCGGGGCCGGTCCCGCCAGCCGTGAAGGGAGCTCCCGCGGGGACGGGGGCGCCGGCGGGGGCGGGGGCGTCGGCGCGGCCGCCGGGAACGGCGAGGGGGAACCGGAGATGACGACTCTCACGCGCGGGTGGCGGGCCTCGCTTCTGCTCGTGTTGCCGCTCGGGTTCGGGTCCCTCTTGCCGGGAGTGATCGCCCCGCGCCTGCAGGCGCACGGCAGCGAGGCGCGTTACGTGCGCGAGGTCGGCTGGCCGCAGCCGCGCATCGCGCGCACCTACGGGCTGAGCTACTCCGAGCTGGGATTGGGCGCCTACCGCAACGAGGTCGAGACGCGCACCGTCGGCGGCCGGCGGTGCGTGGCGGGCGGGCTGATCGGCTTCGACGTCGACGACGCATACGGCTTCGACATCGACGAGCCGGTTACCCTGACGCTGACCTACGCCCCGGCGCTCACGACGCCGTTCACCGTCGTCTGGGAGCGGAACGGCGGCGAGGGCCTCGGGCGCGCCGAGGTCCGGCCCGAGCCCGGCGACACGCTGCGCAGCGTCAACCTGACCCTCGACCGCGCGCGTCTTGCCGGGCACGGGACGCGCGGCATCGACATCGCCGTCGGCAGCCGCGGCGGGGTGTGCCTCTGCGACATCGAGGTGGTCCGGAGCGGCGCCACCCGAGCGCCGGCGGCGTTCGGCCGGGTCCGCCTCGCGGTCACCGACGCCGCCTCGGGTCGTCCGCTGCCCGCCCGCGCAGGCCTCTACGACGCGACCGGACGGCTGCCGCTGCCGTCGGACGACGCCGTCCTGGTGCACCGCTACACGGACGAGGTCCGGCGGCTGTCGCTCACGCCCCGCACCTTCTGGCCGTCGCCGCACCGCCTCGCGTTCTACGTGAACGGGAGCTACGAGGCGCGGGTGCCGGCCGGGACGTACGAGCTGGTCGTCACCCGGGG
The DNA here is from genome assembly GCA_965215155.1 of Vicinamibacterales bacterium. Classification (GTDB taxonomy): domain Bacteria; phylum Acidobacteriota; class Vicinamibacteria; order Vicinamibacterales; family UBA8438; genus JAGWAJ01. Next base: position 475,543 of record CBDCCY010000004.1, read on the forward strand.
TATCGAGTACCGCGTCCACCGCTCCGAGATCGAGGTCCGGCCCGGCGAGCCGACGACGGTTCCGGTTGTTCTCGATCGCTACGTCGATCAGCCGGAGCGCGGCTGGTACTCCGGCGACGCCCACATCCACATCGAGCGGCACGCCGTGCGCGACGAGAGCACCTGGGCGCAGGTGGCGGCCGAAGACGTGCACGTCGCGAACCTGCTTCAGATGGGCAACATCGCCGGCACGCACTTCGGGCAGCCCGCGTGGGGGCCGGCCGGCCGCTTCGAGCGCGACGGTCATGCGCTGGTGTCGGGGCAGGAGGATCCCCGCACTGTCCACCGCGGCCACACGATTCACCACAACCTGCGGGAGCCGCTTCACGCCGGGCCGGAAGGCTACTTCCTCTACCACGAGGTCTTCGAGCAGGCGCGCCGCCAGGGAGGCCTTTCCGGCTACGCGCATCACGCCGAGCTGTTCAACGGCCGCCGCGGCCTCGCGCTCGACGTGCCCTTCGGAATCGTCGACTTCGTCGAGCTCCTCCAGCTCGGCCGGCTCCCGACCGACCTCTGGTACGGCTTCCTGAACCTCGGCTACAAGCTGCTGCCCGCCGCCGGGTCGGACTTCCCGTACATGGACCTGCCGGGCGTCGTGCGGAGCTACGTCAACATCGACGGGCCCTTCAGCGTCGACGCGTGGTTCGACGCGTTCCGCGCGGGACGTCTGTTCGTGACAAACGGCCCGCTGCTGGAGTTGACCGTCGGCGGCCGCACCCTGGGCGAGGAGCTGCACGTCGAGCCGGGGGCCCGCGTGAACGTCGCGGCGGAGGCATCGCTCAATCCGGACCTCGACCGGCTCGACCGGCTGGAGCTGGTCGTGCACGGCGAGGTCGTGGCCACCGCACCGGCGGGCGGTCGCGACCGCGTGGAGCTGCGGGCGACGGTGACCGCCGAGCGCAGCCTGTGGCTGGCGGTACGGGCGTTCGGCGAGCGGCAGGGGGAGCGGAACAGCACCGTGGCCCACAGCGCGCCGATCTTCGTGATCGTCGACGGCCGCCCCTTCTACCGGGACGAGCGCGTGCCGGAGCTGGTCGCCCTGCAGCGAGCCCGGCTGCAGGAGCTGCTCACGGAGGCGGTCGATCCGGAGGGCGACCTCGAGCCGTGGGAGACTCGCAGCCTGTTGTCCGAGATGTGGCCGGCCCAGCGGCGCCTGCTCCAGCCGCGCATCGAGGAGGCGGACGCGCGCTACCGGGCCCTGCTGGCGGAGGTCGAGGATTCGCGCCGTTGAGCGCAGCCCGGGTGCGGTTCACCCGGAGCAGTCGAGAGAGGCTTCAATGATGTCTGTGACCGGGATCAGTGGATGCGTCGGGGTGACCGCCGTCGCGGTCTTGGCACTGGCCGGAGGCGCCCGAGCGCAGTCGGCGGCCGAGATGGGTCCGCGGGCAGCGCTGGCGGCGATGGGAGTCGTCGGCTACGCGGACCGGCTGAGCGTGGCGCCGGGCGAGACGATCCGCTTCATGGTGAGCAGCCAGCTCCCGACCTACCGGGCGGAGATCGTGCGGCTGATCCACGGGGACGCCAACCCGAACGGCCCGGGCATCAAGGAGGCGCTGGTCGAGACGCCGGCCAACGGCGACTATCCCGGCCGGCACCAGGACCTGCCGCTCGGCTCCTACGTCACGGTGCCGGACGCGGCGCCGCTGCGCCTCGGCGGGAGCTTCTCGATCACGGCCTGGGTGGCCCCCACGCGGCCGGGCGTCGTCGGCTGGGTGGGGGAGCCGGGCGCGCAGGGCGTGGTCACCAAGTGGGCGGCGGACCGGGGCTACGGCCTGGTGATCGACGAGCAGGGCCGGCTGGCCCTCTGGCTCGGGGGCGCCGACGGGCAGGTGGCGCGGTTGGCGGCGGAGCCGGCGCTCCGGCGCTGGGTGCCGGCGATTCCGGGCGCGGGGCGGCCGCGGCCTCACGGCGTGCCGACGCAGTGGTACTTCGTGGCGGCCACGTTCGACGCCGAAACCGGACGGGTGACGCTGTACCAGGAGCCGCTCGACCGCTACGCGAACGATCCGACGCGGGTGGTCGTGGAGCGGACGACTCCTGTGCGGGCGCTGGCGACGCCCGACCTGCCGCTGCACATCGCAGCCTACGGGGCTGCGGACGGCGTGGCGGGGCACTACAACGGGAAGATCGACAACCCCCGGATCTACGCGCGGGCGCTCGACCGGGCCGAGGTGGAGGCGATCATGGCCAGCGGTCTCCCAGCGGGCGATACCGCAGCGGCCGATACCTCTGCCGGCGCTGCCGCAGCCGGCGCCGCACCGGCCGACGCCGTGGCCGCGTGGGACTTCGCGGCGGACATCGAGACCGACCGGGTACGCGACACCGCGGGGCGCGGGCTCGACGGCCGTACCGTGAACCTGCCGACGCGCGCGGTGACCGGACGTCTCTGGGATGCGACCGAGATGGACTACCGCCGGGCGCCCGAGCAGTACGGCGCCATCCACTTCCACGACGACGACCTGCTCGGTGCGGAGTGGGAGGTCGGCTTCGCGTTCGAGGTGCCGGCGGATCTCGCAAGCGGCGTGTACGCGGCGCGGCTGCGGACCACGACCAGCGAGGACTACGTGCCGTTCTTCGTCCGGCCGCCGCGGGGCACGGCGACGGCGAAGATCGCGTTCCTGGCCCCGACCGTCAGCTACCTCGCCTACGCCGGCACCGGCGGCACGGGCTTCCAGCCGATGAGCCTGTACTCGACGCATACGGACGGGAGCGGTGTGGCCTACTCGTCGCGGCTCCGGCCGATCACCAACATGCGCCCGAAGATCGACACGCGCAACCCGTGGCAGTTCATGGCCGACACGCACATCGTCGACTGGCTGGAGGTCAAGGGATTCACCGTCGACGTCGTCACCGACCACGACCTGCACGCGGAGGGCGCGGCGCTCCTCGAGCCCTACAACGTGGTGCTGACCGGCACCCACCCGGAGTACTACTCCTGGGAGATGCTCCAGGGAATGCGGTCGTACCTGGAGCAGGGCGGCCGGCTGATGTACATGGGCGGCAACGGCTTCTACTGGGTGACGCCGGTCGATCCGACGGGGACGTTCATCGAGGTGCGGCGCCGCGACGGCACCGAGCACTGGCAGGGGGCGCCGGGGGAGAGCCACCACAGCCTGACCGGCGAGCCGGGCGGACTGTGGCGCTTCCGCGGCCGGGCGCCGCAGTGGCTGGTGGGAGTGGGCTTCACGGCGCAGGGCTTCGACCGCAACTCCCCCTTCCGGCGGATGCCGGACAGCTTCGACCCGCGGGCGGCGTTCGTCTTCGAGGGCATCGGCGACAACGAGCTGATCGGCAACCACCCGTCGCTGGTGCTCGAGTTCGGGGCGGCGGGATCGGAGCTCGACCGCGTCGACTACGCGCAGGGGTCGCCGCCGCATACCCTGATCCTGGCCCGCTCGTTCGGACACTCCGACGCCTACCAGCACGTGATCGAGGAGGTCAACACGAGCAATTCCGAGCAGGGGGGCACGGTCAACCCCCTCGTCTACGCCGACATGGCGTACGTCGAGTATCCGAGCGGGGGTGCGGTGTTCTCGACCAGCTCGATTGCCTGGAGCGGGAGCCTGTCGTTCAACGACTACGACAACAACGTCTCCCGGCTGACGGAGAACGTCCTGCGCCGGTTCGCGTCGGACGAGCCGCTCCCGGGGCCGGCGGCGGCGCCTGCCCAGAGCGGGTCCGGCGGGTCCGGCGGCGCGCGATGACACCCTGCGCGCGCCGCGGCTGAAACGGTCGCCAGCGGGCGGATGTACCAGGTCGAGGCGTGGTCGGCGCTGCGGCGGGCCCGGCGCGATGCGCACGGGGGCTTCCGCTGGCTGCATGTGCGCCGCAACGTCTGGGCGCTCGGCTTCACGAGCCTCTTCACGGACGTCTCGTCGGAGATGGTCGGCACCGTGCTGCCCGTCTACCTGGTGCTCTATCTCGGGCTGACGCCGTTCCAGTTCGGCATCGTCGACGGGCTCTACCACGGCGTGACCGCGCTGCTGCGGCTGGCCAGCGGCGTGGCGGTGGACCGCGGCGGCCGTTCGAAGGAGATCGCGCTCGCCGGCTACGGGGCGTCGGCGGCGTGTCGCCTGGGGCTGCTGGCGGCCGGGGCCTCGTGGCCCCTCATCGCCGGGGTGGTGGCGCTCGACCGGGCGGCCAAGGGCGCCCGCGCCGTGCCGCGCGACGTGCTCATCTCGCTGAGCAGCCGTCGGGACGGGTTGGCCACGGCGTTCGGGGTGCACCGCGCCCTCGACAGCGCCGGCGCCATGCTGGGACCGCTGGTCGCGCTTGCCATCCTCGCCGCGCTCCCGAACGCCTTCGACGTGGTCTTCGTGGCCAGCTTCAGCGTCGCGGTCGTCGGCCTCGGCGTGCTGATGCTCTTCGTCACCAACGCCGAGCGTCCCCGACTGCCGGTGCCTGCACCCGCCTCGGTCGCACCGCTTGCCGCGGAGCGGGGCAATGGCCTGTCGGGCGGGCGCCTCGCCGGTTCGGTGCCGCTCTCGGGGCAGGGTGCAAGGCGGGCCATCGGGGCGGATATCCTGCTCGTCCCCGGCCTGCTGCGTCTCACGGCAGCGGCGACCCTGCTCGGCGCCGCCACCGTGAGCGACGGCTTCCTCTACCTGCTGCTGCAGCGGCAGGCCGGGTTCAGTCCGGGTCTGTTCCCGCTGCTCTACGTCGGAACATCCGGCTGCTATCTGCTGCTGGCGGTGCCCGCCGGCCGGCTGGCGGATCGCACCGGCCGGCAGCGGGCCTTCGTCGCGGGCTACGGTCTGCTCGCCGCCGCCTACGCGGGTACCATGCAGCCCGGGATCGGCCTGCCGGGGGTCGCGGGTTGCCTCTTCCTGCTGGGTGCCTACTACGCGCTCACGGACGGTGTCCTGATGGCGTTCGCCAGCGGCCGCCTGCCGCCCGGGCGGCGCGGCCGCGGGCTGGCGCTGCTCACGACTGCCGCCAGCCTTGCCCGGCTGCTGGCATCCGTGCTGTTCGGCGCCCTCTGGATGCGGTTCGGCGCCACGTCGGCATTGTCGGCGTTCCTGATCGCTCTGGTGGCGGGACTCGCGACCTCGGCCGTCCTGCTGCGCGACGCGGACGGACGGTCAGGTGAGCCGAGCGATGCGGGGAGGGAAGCGACGCGATGACGCCTCCGACGGATCGGCAGAAGGAACGCGTGGCCTCCGGGCCGCCCCAGCCGGCCGGGTCCCGGGGTGCTTCGCGCCGCGCCGTCGCATTCGTGCTCCTTTGCGTGGCCGCCCTCACACTCGCCGTCGGCTACGCGTGGTGGTCGGCGGCCCGCCGGGCGAGCTTCGTGCAGGACGCCTCCCTGGCGCCGATCGCCAGCCTCGCCGAGCTCGAGGCGCCGCCCGAGGCGCAGGCAGCTCCTTCGCCCCCGCGGGAGCGCGGCGGGCGGCCGCCGGAGGCCGGCGGGCCGACGATGGAGGTGGACGAGTCTGCGCCGGAGGCAGGAGAGACGACGGCCCGACCGGATGCCCCGTCGACGGTCGCCGACCGATCGAGGGCCCGAGTGGGGGGCTCCGCGACAGGGAGCGTCGACCTGGCCCCCCGTGCGGACGCCTCGGTGGCAGGGGGGGAGGTCGATGACGAGACCGGGCGCGATCTGCTCCTCCGCCACACGGGGCTGGACCGGAGCTTCGGCGTGGCGAGCGTGGAACGCCTGGGTGCGGACGGCGGCGAACGCCGTGCGACGCCGCTCCGCTGCGACCGCGTCGACTTCGCCGGCGAGCGCGGCGTCTGCCTGACCACCGACCGCTTCTACGCCACGCACTCCATCATGGTGTTCGACGGAGCCTTCGAACCGCTGCACCGACTCCCGCTGCACGGCGTCCCCAGCCGGGTGCGCCTCGCCCCCAACGGCCGGCTGGCCGCCGTCACGGTATTCGTGTCGGGCCACTCCTATCTCGACGAGGGTTTCTCCACGGAGACGAGCATCGTCGACACCTACTCCGGCGAGCGGCGCATCGCCAACCTGGAGGAGCTCGAGGTGCGCCGCGACGGTGCGCCGTTCCGGGCCGTCGACTTCAACTTCTGGGGGGTCACCTTCGCGGCCGACAGCGACCGCTTCTATGCGACGCTGGCCACCGGTGGGACGCTGTACCTCGTCGAGGGGCGTGTCTCGACGCGCCGCGCCGATGTGGTCCTCGAAGGCGTCGAGTGCCCGTCGCTGTCGCCGGACCAGACCCGCATCGTGTTCAAGAAGCGCGAGCCGCTCGGGCTCGGCTTCGGCTGGCGGCTCCACGTCCTGAACCTGCGGTCGCGTGAGGCTACGCCGCTCGCCGAGCTCCGGTCGGTGGACGATCAGGCCGAGTGGCTGGACGATGCGACGATCCTGTACGCGATCCCGGACCGGTCCGCCCCTACCCCGATGGTGACCGACGTCTGGCAGGTTCCGGCCGACGGCGGCGGGGCGCCGGAGCTGCTCCTGCGGGGCGCCTCGTCGCCAGCCGTGCTGCGGTAGCAGGTGCACGCTCGACGTCGGCCTCCCGTACCGCGGACTGCGCAGGCCGACTCCCCGGCGGCACTCGGAACTCGGGACGCGGTGCTCGGGTCACGGTGCCGGGTCGGCCTCACGGCCGCGCCGCGGCCAGGTCGAGGACGACGTCGGTCGCCGCGTGGAACGCCCGCGTCATCGCGGCCGGCTCCAGGAGCTCGGCCGTATCCCGCTCCGTGTGGATGATCCGCAGGGCCTCGGGCGCCAGCGGCCCGCGGAGGTCGTCCGGCAGGTCGCCGTGGAGGAAGAGCCACAGGCGGTGGACCTCCTCGGCCGTCACGACGCCCAGGGAGACGGTCGGGATCCCGGCGGCCAGGAAGCTCCGGTCGTCGCCGGGCGGCATCCCCCGCATTCCGACGCACGGCATCCCGCGGCGCGCGCACGCCTGCTGCAGGAGGTGCGCCGGCGATCCGTCCGGCGAGGTGGCCTGCGGGCCGTAGAGGAGCGTGTCGCCGTAGCCCACGACGTCGACGTTGATCATCGCCGCGACCTCCGCCGGGTCGAGCGACTCGACGAACGCCCGGGAGCCGACGAGGCCGATCTCCTCCATGTCGAAGAAGACGATGCGCACCCGCCGGTCGAGGCGGACATCCCTGAGGGCATCGGCCATGCGCAGCAGCACCACCACACCGGCCCCGTCGTCGACCATCCCGTCGCTCAGCTCGCCGCCGGGGAGGCGGCTGGCGTCGATGTGAGCGCCGACGATTACCTCCGGCGTGCCCTCGCCGAACGACACGACGACGTTGCGGCCCTCCGCCCGCGGATCGTCCTCCGCGCCGATGCCGGGGAAGGCCTCCACGGCGTAGGGGAGGCCGCGCTGCTCCAGCATTTCGAGCAGGACATCGACCCGCTCATCGTTCGACGGCCGCACGAGCCGGCGCGCTTCCTCGACCGCCGCCTCCGTCAAGGCCGGCAGCTCCGAACGCGGCGACGCCGGCTGTGCCGGGCCCTGCCCACCCTCTGCCGGCGGCGCGCATCCGCACAGCAGCGCTACGAGAACCAGCCATCCCCACGCCCGTCCGGCTCTCCGCCCCATTCCCATGGCTCCCCTTCCGCGCAACCGGTCCGCGGCTGCGTTCCACCTCCGCCCGTTCGGGCGATGATAGAAGAATGCGCAAACGCCCGGTTCCGCGACGACGCCGAGCGGCGCAGGGCGGCCCGCTACCGCTGGTACGTGCTCGAAGACCTGGTGCTGCTGGCCTGGCTCCTCTGGCTCCCGTAGCCGTGCGCCCACGCGGAGCGCTGCCCGCTCGCGGCGGCAGCCCCGCCCGCGTCCTCCTGCGCCCGGCCGGGACATAATGAGGAATGGCCGAGAAACCGACCGACGTCCCAAGCGGCGCGCGCGCTCCGGGCTACCCCCGCGCCCCCAGGCATCGCATCGCCTTCGTGCCCCGCCACGTCAGCGTGCGCGTGGCGGCGGGCGGGACCGAGCTCGCCTCGACCACGGACGTCGTGGCCCTCGAGGAGAGCGGGTATCCGACCCGCCATTACCTGGCGCGTGACGGCGTCGACATGGCGCGCCTGGAGAAGACGGGCAAGACGACGTTCTGCCCCTTCAAGGGGCTTGCCACCTACTACGTGATCCACGGCCCCGACGGCGACATCCGCGATGCGGCGTGGAGCTACGAGCAGCCGTACCGCGAGGCGGAGCTCGTGCGCGACCGCCTGGCGTTCGACGCGACCGTGGTGGAGGAGATCGTCGGCCCGACCCCTTGACCAGCCAACCTTGAACCAGGCCGGCCCTTGTTCAAGGATGCGGGCTATCCTTGAGTTGGGAGCCGATCTTGGCCAGCCTGGAGGAGCGGCGCTGGGAGGGCGACTCGGCCGGGCTCACACGGCGTGACCGGCAACCCTGCATGTACTCGGTCTACCTCCCGGATCCGCTGGTCGGTCGCCGGTTCGTTCTCGACGGCGATGTTGCCGCCGACGTTGCCGACGCGGAAACAGCGCTCGTGCGGCTCGACGCGACCGCGTCCGCTCTCACCGGGGCCGAGGCGTTCGCACGGCTGCTGCTTCGCGCCGAGTCGGTTGCCTCGTCACGCATCGAGGGCCTCGAGGTGGGGGGACGGCGTTTGCTCCGGGCCGAGGCGGCGAGGCAACTCGGCGAAGACGCCCGCGACGCAACGGCCCGGGAGGTGCTGGCCAACATCGACGCCATGGCCTGGGGGGTGGATACCGTCAAGTCGGGCGGCGCCATCACCCTCCACGTTCTGCTGGAGGTGCACCGCCGCCTGCTGGCCGCCACTCGACTCTCGAAGCACGCTGGCCGCGTCCGCACCGTCCAGAACTGGATAGGGGGCAGCGGCTACCATCCGTGCACGGCCGAGTTCGTGCCGCCGCCCCCCGAGGTCGTGGACCGCCTGCTGGACGACCTCATCGCCTTTTCGAACGACGACTCGCTCCCCGCGCTCGCGCAGGCAGCGGTTGCGCACGCGCAGTTCGAGACCGTTCACCCCTTCGTGGACGGCAACGGGCGCGTTGGGCGGGTGCTGATCCCACTCGTGCTCCGCCGGCGCGGGCTCGGGCTGCGCGTCTTCCCGCCGGTCTCCCTGATCCTGGCGACGTGGGCGCGGGACTACGTCGGTGCCCTGATGGGGACGCGCCACGTTGGCGAGCCGGACTCCGTCGAGTCACTGGCGGGACTGAACCGCTGGATCGCGCTCTTCGCTTCGGCGTGCCGCCGGGCGGCCGAAGACGCCGGCGGCTTCGAGGCCCGGGTGCGTGCGCTGCAGTCGTCGTGGCGGGAGAGGGTCGGCCCCGTCCGTCGCGATTCGGCCGTGCATCGCCTCATCGATGCGCTGCCCGCGGCGCCGACGCTCACCACGTCCGCCGCTGCGCACCTGATCGACCGAACGTTCCAGGCAACCAGCCAGGCCATCGAGCGCCTGCGAGGCGCCGGCGTGCTCGTCCAGGTGAACGTGGGGCGGCGCAACCGCGCCTTCGAGGCCCCCGACCTGATCGAGGCCTTCACGGCCCTGGAACGGCGACTGGCAAGCCCGACCGGGGATACACGCGTGTCCGCGCCCGCCCGCCGCGTGCCTCGGCGGCGGACTCCGTGAGCCGGATGCCGTTTCGTCCGCGCACTCTCCAGTGGCTGGCGGCAGGGCCGCCGCCAGAAGGAGGACATGAGCATGAGCGCGAACCACACACGCGGTCACGTCCGCGAGCACGGGAGCCTGCTGGCGCGGGTGGAGAAGCGGACCCTCGTCCGGATCGCCGAGCGGCTGCCCCGCGCGGTCAACTCGGATCACCTGAGCGCCCTCGGGCTCGCCGGCATGGCGGTCGCGGGCGGCGCGTTCTGGGCGTCGCATTGGACCGACGCCGCCCTGGTCGTCGTCGTTGCCGCTCTGGCCGTGAACTGGTTCGGCGACAGCCTCGACGGGACGGTCGCCCGGGTGCGCAACCAGCAGCGGCCGATGTACGGCTTCTACGTCGACCACGTCATCGACGTCGCGGGCGCCGTGCTGCTCTTCGGCGGCCTCGGACTGTCGCCGTACATGACCCTCGAGGTGGCGCTGGCGCTGACCGTCGCCTACCTGATGATCTCCGCCGAGGCGTACCTGGCGACGCACGCCCGCGGGGTCTTCCAGATGGCGATGTTCAAGGTGGGCCCGACCGAGCTCCGGATCCTGCTGGCCTTCGGCACCCTGTATCTCTACTACAAGCCGACGGTCGTGCTGGCCGGCTCCGAGTACCTGCTCTTCGACGTCGGGGGTGTCGTGGCCACGGCCGGGATGGCCGGCGCTTTCACGCTCTCGGCCGCGCGCAACACGCTCGCGCTCTACCGCGCCGAGCCGGTTCCGCGGCCAGATCCGCCGCATTCGCCGCATCCGCGCAAGGGACGCGCCCCCGCCGCCGGCAACCCGCCGGTCGACAGGCGCGCGTCGGGCGACCGCACACTGGAGTCCAAGGCGCTCGCCTCGGCCACGCTCCTGGCCCTGACCGTCGGTGGCGTGGCTGCCGCCGGTGTCCCGGCGAGCGCCGCGGAGCTCCATCCGCGGACGGTGGCCGCCTGGAACGACTACGTCGCGTCCACCGAGCGGAGGATCGCGCGGGAGCTCTCCGCGGGCGGCGACTTCCTCGGGCAGGACTTCGACCCGGACGCCGAGGGCGTGCGGCGCGCGGTGCTCGACGGCGAGGTGCCGGTGGCCCGCATGCGCTCGCGCGGGCCGGGCGGCCGGACGATCGACGTGCCGAAGGGGGCGATCCACCACTGGCGCGGCAGCATTCTCGTTCCCGGCGTGACGCTCGACGACGTCTTCCACGGCGTCCGGAGTCCGCTGCGGCAGGAGGACTTGCAGGAAGACGTCCTGGAGTCGCGCGTCCTCGAGCGCGACGCCGACCGCGTCCGCGTCTTCCTCAAGCTCCGTCGATGGAAGATCGTCACCGTGCACTTCAACACCGAGCACGAGATGCGCTACGCCCGGCACGGGGCCGGGCGCGCGTCGAGCCGCAGCGTCGCGACGCGGATTGCCGAGCTCGAGGATGCCGGGACGCCGGACGAGCGCGAGAAACCGGTCGGCGTCGACCGCGGGTTCCTGTGGCGGCTCAACTCGTACTGGCGCTACGAGCAGGTCGCCGGCGGCGTCATCGTCGAGTGCGAGTCGATCACCCTCAGCCGGTCGATCCCCTCGCTCGTGCGCTGGATGGTGAAGCCGCTGATCGAGAGCGCCGCCCGCGAGTCGATGGGGCGGACGCTGACGTCGATGAAGGACCGCCTGCTCGCCGGCGCGGGTGGCGGCGCCGACGCGGCGACGCGCGTCGCCAGCGCCGGGTCTCCGGGGGCGGGGCAGGCCCAGTGACGGGCGGCGGCTCGGAGCGGAGCGCCGCCAGCCGCGGCCGCGCCCATCTCGTCCGCGTCCGGACCGACCGTCCGGCGCGGGCGGGGTGGAGCTCGCGTCGCGGCGCTACTCCGGCGCCGGGACGTAGGCGAGCCGGTCCCCGCGGTACGAACCCAGCCACAGCTCGTCGCCGATCCGGATCGCGGTGGTCGACGAGATGAATCCCGGCATGGCGGGGTGGACGAACACCCGCTCGAACTCCAGGGTCTCCGGATCGATCTCCGCCACGTTGCTCGTCTCCAGCGTCGGCTCGCGCGGGTCGGTGATGGAGTTCCCGCCCTTGTCGGTGTGGCCGGCGGCGTAGATCACGGAGCCGTCGAGGGCCATGCGCAGGTTGTCGGGCCGGAAGCCGAGCTGGATGACGTCCTTCCGGACCGGCGTGACGCCGCGCGACAGGCGCGTCAGCTTCTCCTCGGCCCAGCCGGCGATGTAGAGCAGCTCTCCGTCCGCGGACACCTCGATGCCGTTGGCGGCGGTGTCCTCGCTCTCCGGCAGCACCTCCCACCCGCTGTCCGCGTGCCACTCCCAGACGCCGATCCCGGCGTTCGTGGTGGCGAAGCCGCCGCCCGGCAGGGCGACGACGGAGTTGAGCGTCGCGCCCTCCGGCGCCACGGCACACCCCGTCCAGGTCAGGTCGGGCGGACCGTCCCCGGCGTCGACCTCGAAGAACTCGATCGACTCGCGCGGGCCGTGGTGGACGACGAGCAGCGTGTGCGTGTCATCCCCTCCCGGGGCGAGGTAGAGCCCGTGCAGCCGCGAGATGTCCGGATTGGCGAGATCGAGCGGACCGGGACACCCGGGGTAGGCCCCGGCGTCGAGCCGCGATTCGCTCTCCGGCGTCGGGAACAGCACCGACGTGCTCTTGTCGGCCACGTTCACGAGGTGCAGCCGCCCCCCCTCGCGGGCGCCGGACGCAATCGCCCACGCGGCTCCCGGGAGGACCGCGATGTCCTCGGGGCTGACCATGTCGCAGAGAAACTGCACGTCCCCGACGGGGTCGCACGGGTGCTCGCCGGTGACCGCGAACTGCGGGGCCTCCGGTGCGGTTTCGGCGGCAGGCTCCGGTTCGGGCGCCGGAGCGCCGCACCCTGCCGCAATCATCGCGCCCATCCCGAGGGCCGCCAGCTTCGCCGCGGTCATGAGATCCTCCTCCCGGACTCCAGGGTCGCGACAGCATACCATCGGGCCCGCCAGGGTTCGGCCCACGGCCGCCAACGGCAGGTCGCCGCGCGGTCAACTGCGTTGACGGTGGTACTACTCTGGGGGCGGAGGCAGCATCGCATGACAGTCAAGTCGTCGGTGTCCCTCACGGACGAGCAGTACGCGTTCGCGAAGGCCCTTGTGGAGGCCGGGCGATACGCCAGTGTCAGCGCCCGTGCTGCAACAGGGGGTCGACCTTCTGCGGCGGCGGTTGGAGGACGACGAGCTCGAGCGCATGGCGTTGCGCGAGGTGCTGGCCCGGCGGCGCGAGGGCGAGTTCGTCGACGCGAAGCGGATGGGTCGCCGGCTTGCCGAGATGATCGAGGCGAAGCGTCGCCCGCATGACCTTCCGGCTTGAGTTCTCCGTGGATGCCGAGCGCGACTTCGCGCTGATCTTCGACCACCTGTTCGACAGCTACCGCGGCTTCGGCGAGGACGTGCAGACGGCGTGGCTTCCTCGCCGATGACATAATGCCGCCGATGCCGTCTCCTCCGTTCACGCGACGCCAGCTCCTGCAGGGTGCGGCGGCCGGGATGGCCGCGGTGGCGGCACTGCCCGGGGCCGGTTCCTCGAGGAAGGCCGGTACCGTTCTGCACGCGATGACACAGCCTGCCGACGAGATCGGACCCTACACGGACGGCGTGCTGCCGCCCGGCGTCCGCTCGCGCTTCGTCGATGGCGTGAACGGCCTGCGCATGCACGTGCTCGAGGCCGGTTCGAGGCGCGGAGCGCGCGCGGGCGTCCTGTTGCTCCACGGCTTCCCGGAGCTCGCCTACAGTTGGCGGCGGCTGATGCCGGCCCTCGCCGAAGCCGGCTACCACGTCCTGGCGCCGGACCTGCGCGGCTACGGCCGCACCGACGGCACGGACGTCGGCTACGACGACGACCTGCGCCCGTTCCGGATGCTGAACGAGGTGCGGGACATGCTGTCGCTGGTGTCGGCGTTCGGCTACCGCGAGGTCCACCTGGCCGGCCACGACTTCGGATCGCTGGTGGCGTCGTGGTGCGCGGTCGCGCGCCCGGACGTCTTCCGCTCCGTCGTCCTGATGAGCGCGCCGTTCGGGGGGACGGCGGCCCTGCCGTTCGACACCGCCGACCCCGCCAGGTCCGACGCGGACGACGCCGTGTCCGGCGCGGATGCCCCCGCCCCGGACATGGACGCCGACCTCGCCGCTCTCACGCCGCCGCGCTGGCACTACCGGCGCTTCTACGCCACCCGCGGAGCGAACGACGACCTGTGGCGGGCGCCGCAGGGCGTGCACGACTTCCTGCGTGCCTACTACCACATGAAGAGCGGCGACTGGGGCGGCAACCGGCCGGAGCCCCTCCGCGAGTGGTCCGCGGCGGAGCTGGCGCGGCTGCCCCGCTACTACGTGCTGGACCTCGGCCGCGGGATGGCGGAGACCGTGGCCGAACACATGCCGTCGGCGGCCGAGATCGCGGGCTGCGAGTGGCTGCCGGACGACGAGCTCCGCGTCTACAGCGCCGAGTACGAGCGGACCGGCTTCCAGGGCGGGCTGCAGTGGTACCGCAGCGTGGCGTCGGTGTCGTCCATCTTCGGGGGTGGCATCAACGCCGACCTGCAGGTCTTCGCCGGACGCACCATCGACCAGCCGTCGCTCTTCGTCGCCGGCGCGCGGGACTGGGGCATCCACCAGCGTCCGGGCGCCCTGGAGCGGATGGAGTCGCAGGCCTGCACCGATCTGCGGGGTCTGCACCTGCTGGACGGAGCCGGCCACTGGGTGCAGCAGGAGCGGTCGGCCGAGGTCAACCGCCTGGTGGTCGACTTCCTGGCAGCGCTCTGACGGCGCGCTCACGCCATTCGGACGTGCTGCGCGACGACGCCCAGACCCGGGACTCGCGACAGCCTGCCGTCGGCAGTCAGGAGGGGCGCGTCGTGGGCGCGAGCGGCGGCGACGTAGAGGGCGTCGTACGCGCTCATGTAGTGCAGGTGTCGCCACGCCGGTCGAGCCGGAGCCCGATTGGGATACGATTCCGCCCGTGAAGAGCCCTGGCTCGGTCGGCATCGGTTTCGTGCTCCGCATCGGTCTTGCGCTCGCCGTCCTCGCCGGCACGGCCGGCCACGTTGCGGCGCAGGCGCTTCCCAATCCGTATCGCCTCGCCGACGGGTGGCCGAGCTTGCCCGCGCACATGAACGGCGGGCGGTGGGGCGAGACGATCGGCGTCGACCGCGACGCGGACGGCAACATCTGGGTCTTCCACCGCTGCTTCAACAACCGGCCGCCGGGCGCCGCCACCTGCGTCGGCCGGGACGACGATCCGCCGGTCGTGAAGTTCAGTCCGGACGGGCAGCTCCTCGACAGTTGGGGGGAGGGCGTCTTCGCAGCCCCGCACGGCTTCCACATCGACCCCGAGGGCAACATCTGGGCGACGGACTACAACGGGAGCGATACCGTGCTCGGAATCCCGGCCGGCGGGCGCGGGCACCAGGTCTTCAAGTTCAGCCCGGCCGGTGAGCTGCTGATGACCCTCGGCCGCGCGGGCGTCGCCGGCAACGGGCCGGACACGTTCGACCGGCCGACCGACGTCGCCGTGAACGCTGACGGCGACATCTTCGTGACCGACGGCCACGGGCCGAACAACCGGGTGGTGAAGTTCGACCGGCACGGCCGCTTTCTGCTGACGTGGGGACGCCCCGGCGACGGCCCCGGCGAGTTCGACCAGCCGCACACCATCACCCTAGACAGCCGGGGGCGGGTGTTCGTCGGGGACCGCTCGAACGGCCGGGTGCAGATCTTCGAGCCCGACGGGACGTTCGTCGCGGAGTGGAAGCAGTTCGGGCGGCCGAGCGGGATGTTCATCGACGAGGACGACGTGCTCTACGTCACCGACTCGACCTCGAACGCGCGGAACAACCCCGGCTTCCGGCGCGGGATCTACATCGGGAGCGCCGTCGACGGCACCGTGCACGCCTACATCCCCGACCCGGATCTCGACCGGCAGGACGAGCTGCGCATCTCGGGCGCGTCGGGGATCACCGCAGATCGCCAGGGCAACGTCTACGCCGCCGACGTCGGTCCGCAGCGCATCCGGAAGTACGTCAGGCAGTAGCGGCGAGCCGCCCCCGCGCGCCCGACGGGTCCCGCGCGTCCGGGCTGCGGTTGTACGGGTTGCATCGCCGGGCTCTTCGACCGCCTTGGTCCTCGAACCACGCTCTCGCCGGGCGTGCGAGATTGGCAACATAGCGCATATGCGATATGGTCGTCTGTGGCGCGCTGGTCCGTCGAGACCCTCAACGACACCGTCGACAGAGAGCTCGACGCCCTACCCGCGGACATGCGCGCGCGGTTTGTGCGGATTGGCGAGCTGATCGCGGCGATTGGCCTCGAACGGATCCGCGAACCGTACGTCAGGCACGTGCAGGGCCCGATCTGGGAAATGCGCATGACCGGCCGCGACGGAGTATCGCGCGCGCTGTACGTCACCGCCCGTGGCAGACGCGTGGTCGTGGTGCGCGTGTTCGTCAAGAAGACGCGCAAGACGCCGCGCGGGGAGGTTCGGCTGGCCCTACAGCGGGCGCGGGAGGTCCCATGAGCGACGTACGTGACCTACATCGGAAGTGGAGCCGGGATCCTGACTACCGTAGTGCCTATGATGATCTCGATTCCGAGTTCTCGTTGGCGCGCTCGTTGATCGAGGCCCGTGTCGGCGCGGGCCTCACCCAGGCGCAATTGGCCGACCGGATGGAGACCACCCAGTCTGTCGTCGCTCGACTCGAGAGCGGGCGCGGGCATCCCTCGACGAGGACGTTGGAGACGTTCGCCAGGAGCACCGGCACGCGTCTTCGAATTTCTTTCGAGCCTGTCGTGCGCTTCGACGAATCGAGCCTCGACGAATTGGTGGAGCGCTTGCGGAAGAAGCTTCCGAGGGACCGACTCGAGCACCTCGCGGAGAGCTTCTGCTACTCCAAGGGCGAAGACACGCTTCACGAGATGGGTGCCGACTTCCGGAGCCAGGGGTACCTTACGCGCGAGCAGGCTGCCCAACTTGTTCAGTGGAAGACGGATCGCCAGCGGACGAGATTCCTGGACAGGAACTCGGACGAAGAGGTCAGGCGAGCGACCGGATCTGCGGCCCGATGCGCAGAAGGGCAGCCCGAGGCTCCAGAGCGAGCTGCCGACCTCCTCAACGAGCTCGACGCGGTGAGCTTTCCAACTGCCTCTGTGTTTCTCACCGCGTGGAACCCGTGCGCGTTCGGAATCATGGACGCGCGCACTTGGCGGGCGCTGAGAACGCTGACCGGCGTGCCGGCGTTCGACCGGGGCAGGCGGACCCTGTTCCGGCGTGAGGAGTTTCGTCTCTATACGCGCCTGCTCCGACGGTGGAGCACCCGTGAGCAAGGCATCTCGCCCAGATTGATCGATAAGGCTCTCTGGCAGTACGACAAGGACTTTGGGCACGGTTTGGGTCGCCACCGCGAGACGTCGAAGGCTCCCGTTCCCGCGCCACCGGTGTGAACGTTTGGATCGGGAGCATCCTGCGCATCGGGAGTCGATGCAATGTCACATGCCCCAGATCGTCACCGGCGCCGCCCCGCCGCCGGCAGGCGCCGCACGGCGGAAGATCTTCTCCTCCCAGGTCCTGGCGTCCGATCGGTCGAAGATGATCAGGTGGCCGGACTCGGCCCCGCAGCGGTCCATGTAGCCGCGGATCTGCTCCACCCCCTCGCGGACGGTACGCTCCAGCCCGTCGCGGCGCACGTTGCACTCCACGACGACGCGGCGCGTGCGGCCCGCGTGCGGCCACAGGATCAGCAGGTCCACGCGGCCGCGGCCCAGGGCGTACTCCCGCTCGATGCGACCGCCGCCGTTCACCACCTTCTGCAGGTACGCCTGGAGCAGCAGTTGCGGCCCGGCCTCCCGGTAGCGGTCGAAGCGCTCGGTCCAGTGTTCCGAGTGCTCGCGGAAGAACCGCTGGAACGCCTCCAGGAGCTTGTCCACGTCCAGACCGCCGCCGGCGTCCACGTACCACGCCGTCTCCGCTTCGACGTCGTCCTCCGCCACCCAGGTCAGCTCGCGCGGGATCACCTCCGCGTAGATCGGGTTGGCGATCCGCTTCGCGTCGTCCTGCGCCAGCAGGCCGAGGTCGCGCGCGTACTCCACGTCGCGGGCCCGGTCGGCGTAGCTGTCCCGGTCCGCGGCGCCGGTCAGCATCGGCGCCACCACGCGCCGAACCCGCTCCTCGCGCAGCTTGTCGGCCAGGTTGTCCAGGTGCGTCGCGCGGGCCAGGATCAGGCGCTCCTGGGCATCCAGGATGTCGTCGGCCGTGATGGCGCGGGAGCGGTCGCGGCCGGCCGCGCTCTCGAAGCACGCCTCCCGGCACAGTGCGTTCACCAGCCACGGCTGTCCGGCCGTGCGCGTCCGGATGAGCTCCGCTGCTTTCGGGCGCGAACGCCTGCCCGGTCTCCGCCGTGTGCTGGCCCAGGAGCGCCCGCGTCTCCGCCTCCGTGAAGTCGCCCAGCCGCCACGACTTCGACTTGATGTTGAACGCGCTGCCCCCGAGCACCAGCGCGTTCTGCGCCGTGGAGCGGACACGGTAGTCGCGCACATCGCGCACGCCGCACAGGACCACGCCGTGCGGGAAGCGTCGGGGGCGCTCGTCGTAGCCGGCGCGGAGTTGCCGCAGCACGGAGAGCAGCGTGTCCCCGATCAGCGCGTCGATCTCGTCGATCAGCAGCACCAGCGGCCGCGGGTCGGCCTGGGACCACCTGGAGAGCACCTCGAAGAGCGCGCCGTCGGGTCCCGCATCGGCCAGCGCTGCGGTCCGCAGCCGGCGGGGCGTCTCGTCGCCGAGCGTCGTTTCCGCTCTCAGGGCCACCTGGGCGAGCAGAGCGCGCATCGCCCGCGACGTGTCCTCCCGCGCCGCCTGGCCGACCTCGAAGTTCGCGTACACGCAGCGATAGTCGCCGGCGGCCCCGCGGTTCAGCAGGTCCCGGAGCGCCAGCAGCGCCGACGTCTTGCCGGTCTGCCTCGGAGCATGCAGCACGAAGTACCTCTTGCTCCGCACCAGGTCGAGCACGTCGTCGAGGTCGATCCGCTCCAGCGGCGGCACGCAGTAGTGGTCGTCCGCGCGGACGGGACCCTCGGTGTTGAAGAAGCGCATCGCCTGCATTGTGGCAACCCGCGGGGCGCGTGTCACCCAGCCGGCCTGGATCCAGCGCGCCCTGGCGTGCTCCCTGGGAGTCTGCACGGGCGCGTTGCCCTGCATCGCGCGTTCTGCGCCGCAGCCTCCCGGCCCGGCCTCCGGCGCCGGGACGACCGCTCCGGCTCGGCCTGCAGAGCTCCCCGCGCCGGGCGATGCGGTAGACTCGCGCGGCCCGCCGGTTCCCGGTCAGGCATGGCAGACGATGCACCGCGGCAGACCGCACCGCCCGCCCGCGCGAACGCCGTCAGCCTCGGCGTCGTGATCCTCGCCGGAGGCCTGATCTGGCTCGTCCCGGCGCCCGAGGGCGTCGAGCCCCGCGCGTTGCGGCTCCTGGCCGTCTTCGTCGCCACGATCGTCGGGATCGTCCTGCGCCCGATGCCGATGGGCGCCCTGGCCTTCGTGGCGGTCGCGTTCGCGGTGCTCTCCGGCACGCTGACGATCGCGGAGGCGACGGGCGGCTTCGGGAGCACCGTGGTCTGGCTGGTGGTGGCGGCGTTCTTCATCGCCACCGCCTTCGTCAAGACCGGGCTTGGCACGCGCATCGCATATCACTTCATGCGGGTCCTCGGCCGGCGGAGCCTGGGACTGGCCTACGGCTTCGTCGCCACCGATCTCGTCCTGGCCCCGGCCATCCCGAGCAACACCGCGCGCGGCGGGGGCGTCATCTTCCCGATCCTGAAGTCGCTCTGCGTCTCGCTCGGCAGCGACGCCGCGCACGGCACGGAACGACGCATCGCGGGGTTCCTGACCTTCACCGCCTACCAGGGCGTGGTCGTGACCAGCGCGATGTTCCTCACTGCGATGGCCGCGAACCCGCTCGCGGCGGAACTGGCGGCGCAGCAGGGGGTGGCGATCTCATGGGCGCTGTGGGCGGCGGCGGCATCCGTGCCGGGCCTTCTGAGCCTGGTTCTGGTGCCCCTCCTCGTCTATCGCCTGTACCCGCCCGAGATCAGCCATACGCCGGAAGCGCCGGAGCTGGCCCGCCGGCGCCTGCGGGAGATGGGCGCGATGTCGCGGCAGGAATGGACGCTGCTTGCGGTGTTCGTGTTCCTGCTCGCGCTGTGGATTGCCGGGGGCGCGCTCGGTGTGAGCGCCACCGCGACGGCGCTCGCGGGCGTGGCCGCGATGCTCGTCACCGGCGTGCTCGCCTGGGACGACATCCTCGACGAGCGGGGCGGTTGGGACACGTTCGTCTGGTTCGCGGTCCTCGTCATGATGGCCACTCAGCTCGGCGAGCTGGGCCTGCTGGCCTGGTTCAGCGACCGCGTCGCCGGCCTGCTCGGCGACGTCCACTGGATCCCGGCGTTCGTCGGCCTCAGCCTCGTCTACTTCTACGTGCACTACCTGTTCGCCTCGAACACCGCCCACGTGAGCGCCATGTATGGGCCGTTCCTGGCCCTCGCCCTTGCCGTCGGGACACCCCCGGCCCTCGCCGCGCTGCTCCTCGCCTTCTTCAGCAACCTGTTCGCCTCGCTCACGCACTACGGCACGGCGGCCGCCCCCATCCTCTTCGGATCGGGCAACGTGGACATAGTCACCTGGTGGCGGCTCGGCGCCCTCATCAGCGTGGTGAACATCGTCATCTGGCTGGGCGCGGGCAGCCTGTGGTGGCGCCTGCTGGGGCTGTGGTGAGTGGGACCGACGCTAGTGTCCAACGCCTGAAGTTCTTGACCAGTAGAATCGGCTCGTGGTACGGTCGGCCCGGAAGCGAGGAGGGCCGTGCCGAACCATTACACACGAGAGGTCCCGGAGGTCTCGGACGCACAGCGCGAGGAACTGGAGGGTTGGCTGCGCCGGCGCAATACCGCGCAGGCTCTGGCCCTGAGGGCACGCATCGTGCTGCAGAGCGCCGCGGGACGGAGCGACCAGGTCGTGGCGCAGGCTCTGGGCACGACGCGGGCCACGGTCGGCAAGTGGCGGCGGCGGTTCCTGCGCAACGGCTGCGACGGCTTGCTGGACGAACCACGGCCGGGCGCGCCGCGCCGGGTGTCGGACGAGGACGTCGAACGGGTCGTGGTCCGGACGCTGGAGACGACCCCACGGGGGGCGACGCATTGGAGCCGGGAGTCGATGGCCCGAGCCTGCGGGCTGAGCGCTTCGACCGTCGGCCGCGTGTGGCGCGCGTTCGCGCTCAAGCCCCATCGCAGCGAGACCTTCAAGCTGTCGCGAGACCCGTTGTTCATCGAGAAAGTGCGCGATATCGTGGGGCTGTACCTGCATCCGCCGGAGCGAGCGGTGGTGCTGTGTGTGGATGAGAAGTCGCAGATCCAGGCGTTGAACCGTACCCAGCCGGTGTTGCCGATGCGTCCGGGAGCACCGGAGCAGCGGACACACGACTATCGACGGCACGGCACGACCTCGTTGTTCGCGGCCCTGAACACCGCCACCGGCGAGGTGATCGGCAGGTGCTTTCGGAAGCACCGCTCGGTGGAGTTCAAGCGCTTCCTCGCCGTGATCGACAAGGCGGTGCCGCCCGACCTCGACATCCACCTGGTGCTGGACAACTACGGCACGCACAAGACGGCGATGATCCACGACTGGCTGGCACGGCGTCCTCGGTATCACCTGCACTTCACGCCCACGAGCGCATCGTGGCTCAACCAGGTAGAGCGTTGGTTCGCCGAGATCACCCGGCAGCAGATCCGGCGTGGAACCCATCGCAGCACCCAAGCACTCGAGGCGGCGATCAAGGAGTACCTGGCGGTCTACAACGAAGACCCCAAGCCCTTCGTCTGGACGAAGACCGCCGAGCAGATCCTGGAATCCCTGAAGCGTTACTGCTCACGTATTTCTGACGGTGCACACTAGGTTGCGGTAGTCGATCAGGCGGCGCGCTACCGCCTGATTCGCGGCCTCGTCCTCGTCCAGCGGCAAGAATGCGGCCGTCTCCATCCGCTTCGTGAGGCCCTGGAGTTGGGCGACGTCCTGTTCGATGGCGGGGTCGTCCGCAACCCGCCGCAGCTCGTCGAGCACGTGCGCCCAGCTCGCAACCAGGAGGAAATGGGCACCCGCCCGTGCCCAGACGGCTTGGTCCCGTTGGGTTTCGTCCTCGATGCGGCTCTCCGGCCGTTCCGCGCAGCGCCTGCTCAGGGTCTCCCACAAGAAACGAATCCGCTTCCGCGGTGCGATGTACACGAGCGCAGAGGGCGCGTCGGCGGGCAGCGTCGCGAGATAGTTGAGCGGCTGCGCTTGGGGCACGCCCTCCCAGAACACCGTTTCTACCAGCACCCGCGGTCTCCGGGTGTCGTCGTAGATCGTCACGTCCGGAAGACTGTCGTCCTTCTGCTCCGGGTCGCCCTTGACGCGGGCGGGCTCGAACTGCAGCGGACGGCTCTCCCCGAGCAAGTCGACGAACGCCGAGGCCATGCCTGGCGAGTCATCGACGTCGAGGATGTGAGCCAGGGCGATCGTCGCCGCGCGCTCCGGGTGCCATCCCGCTGCAAGTCCCGCCAGCAAGGTCATGACGGCTGATCCCCTTCAAGCGTCTCGAATGTCACGGCCCGGACCGTATCACACGCGCGAGCCCTCACGCACTTCGCGCAGCGTGACTCGATGCACTGGCGGTCACCGCTCCTGCTTCGCGCTTCCCGGTGTCGCCCTTCTTGATAACGAAGTCGCGGCGGTCGCGGTACAGCAGCGCGCGGTTCAGGACTTCGTCCGCGGCCGACAGATCGACGGTGGCGCATTCCGTCATGATCCAGTACTTGTAGTCGCCGAGGAACAGGTACCGGGGTGTCCTGCGTCCGAGCGGCAGTGAAGCGGCGGACGACCTGCAGGACCCGCGTCGCGGACGGCCGCCCCTTCGCGACGGGCGGTTCCAGGAGATGCGACCGGATCAGCGCACGCCAGTGGGCGGCCAGCAGGTGCGGCGAACCGAAGAGGTCCATGGACGCCACCCACGGTCCGTGCGCGGCCACGACGCCGCACTGTCCGGGAAGCGGTCCGCGGGCGGCGAGCTTCTCGATCGCGGCGGCGCGTGACGGCTCGCGGTGCTGCGCCGCCCGCTTCACGTCCGCCGCCGCCGCGGTGGTCGACTGCACGGACGCGCGGTGGAGCATGGCGTCGACCTCGTCCCAGACCGCACCCTGATCGCCGGCGCGGGAACCGCTCCGGCGCATGGACGCGGCAACGCCGGCGTGCTGCGCGGCCCGTACGGGAGCGGCCGCGAACGAGTCGTCGCGCGCCGCCGCCCGCGGCCCGCCCCAGCGGCCGCGCTCGAGGCAGGAGACCGGAATCTCCAGGTCGGCCAGAGCCGGCACCAGGACGGTCACGTTGACGGCGCGGTTCTGCTTCCCGCCGAGGAAATGCTCGCCTTCGACGACGAGCACCGGCTTGTCGCCCGGGTTGCGCACCCGCAGCACCTGCACGGACGGCTCCTCGAGCTCGTCCACGACGAGTTCCGAGGACTCGCCGGTCGTGATCGCCGGCAGGTCGTTCCCGGCCAGGTACACGGGAAAGAACGACACTCCCAGCCGGGTGATGGGCCAGCCGATCGCCAGGGTGTCGAGCTTGGGCAGGGCCATGTCCACCTCCAATTGTCGGGCAGACAAGAATAGGGGCGGTGGCTGGCATTGTCAAGTCGACAATATATCCGGCAGGCGCGACGCCGCTGACGAGGGTGCACGTCAGGAGAGTGAGGAACTCGTTCCGGGGCGCAGAGCAAGGCGTGATCCCGCTACCGTCTGGTCTTGCCTTTGTCAGAAACACAATATATGGTGCTCGGGTGGCCCCGGGCGACGGCGACGAGTACGGCTACGACCCCCGCGCCTATCCCCCTGTCGCCGTCACCGTGGACGTCGCGGTCTTCACCATCCGGGACGACGCGCTGCACGTGCTGCTGATCCAGCGGGGAGGCGAACCGTACCTGGGAGCCTGGGCGCTGCCGGGCGGCTTCGTGCGGCCCGACGAGGATCTGGACCAGGCGGCGGCCCGAGAGCTCGGAGAGGAGACGGGCCTGCGCCCGGGCGGCTGGCACCTCGAGCAGCTCGGCAGCTACGGGGCTCCGGAGCGAGACCCCCGCATGCGGGTGGTCACCGTGGCCTACTGGGCGATCTGCTCCGATCTACCCACGGTGCGGGGGGGCGGGGACGCCCTGGCCGCGGCCTTGACGCCGGTGGAACGGATCGAGCGCGGCGACGTCCGCCTGGCGTTCGACCACGAACGGATCGTGAGGGATGCGGTCGAGCGGACGCGGGCCAAGCTCGAGTACACGGCCCTCGCGGCGAGGTTCTGCCCGCCGGAGTTCACGGTTGGGCAGCTTCGCCGCGTCTACGAGACGGTCTGGAACACGCGCCTCGATCCCGGGAACTTCCAGCGCGGCGTCCAGGAGAGCGGCGCCTTCGAGAAGCGCCTCGCAGCGCCCCCGGCGCCGCAGTCCGGGCGCGGGCGTCCTGCATCGCTCTGGTCCGTCCGGGAAGCGACCCTCGACGACGACCAGCCCGCGGCGCCACTGGCTAGGCCACCGGCGAGGCGACGGCGACCCGAACTGGAGCGACGCCATCTTCTTGCCCCAGCCGCCGGCCCCCCGGCCGAGGGCGATGCGCCCGCCGAGAGCGACTCCGGTTCGCCATCGAAGGACGAGCCGGAGTAGGCCCGTCCCACGCCGCTCGGCGGGCGGCCGGCCGCTACAATGCCGCGTGGACAGGCGCAGGCTGCCCATCGGCATCCAGACCTTCCAGCAGATCCGGGAGGAGGGCTACTACTACGTCGACAAGACCGCCTACGCCCAGCGGATCGCATTCGACGCCGGCAAGCACTACTTCCTCTCGCGCCCGCGCCGCTTCGGCAAGAGCCTGTTCCTGGACACCTGAAGGAGCTGTACGAGGGCGCCGAAGAGCTGTTCCGCGGCCTGGCGGTGCACGACGGGTGGGACTGGTCGCGGCGCCACCCGGTGCTGCGGCTGAGCTTCGGCTCCGGCAACTTCCGGCGGCCCGGCACGCTGGCGGAGAGCGCGACCACGCAGCTCGAGGACATCGGCCGGCGAGCAGGCGTCGCGGCGTGGGCCGGCGGCGCACCGGTGCGCTTCCGCCGCCTGCTCGAGGCCATGACCGAACGGGCCGGGCGGCGGGTCGTGGTGCTGGTCGACGAGTACGACAAGCCGATCCTGGACGCGCTGGACGAGCCGGACCTCGCGAAGGCGAACCGCGACGATCTGCGCGGGCTGTACGGCACGATCAAGGACTGCGATGCCTACGTGGAGCTCACCTTCATCACCGGCGTGAGCCGGTTCTTCCGGGTCAGACTGTTCTCCGACCTGAACAACCTCATCGACCTCACCGTGGATCCCGACTATTCGGCGATCTGCGGCTACACCGAGGCGGACCTCGACGCGGTGTTCGCGCCGGAGCTGCCGGGCCTGGACCGGAACGAGATCCGCGCCTGGTACAACGGCTACAGTTGGCTGGGCGCGGAGAAGGTCTACAACCCCTTCGGCCTGCTCAAGCTGTTCCGCAGCCGCGAGTTCGAGGGGCACTGGTTCGAGACCGCCACGCCGCGCTTCCTGGTGGACACCCTGATCTCCCGCAGCAGGGCGTCCAGGTCGTCCTGCGAGGTGGTGGACGCGTTCGGCGCAACACCGGTGGAGGTCATGCGAACATCCTGCCACATCCGCCGGATGCCGCCGAGGCGCGTTTCCCTTGCGGCCGGACGCGCGAGGGCCCGGGGCGGTCGCGCCCCGCGCGGATCCGATTTGCGGATCCGGTCAGCGGCCCGACTTCGGACCGTCGAACAGGGCGGTCACGCCGACGAGCCGGGCAGCGACTCTCGACAGGCCCAGGCGGTGATCGCGCGGGTCCATCCAGCGGCCGGCGTTCTCGCGAACGGCCGCCGGCCGTGCCTTGAGGCGCACGTAGATCGGCTCCACGTCGAGGTCGTAGTGGGTGAAGCCGTGCCGGAAGACACCGGCGGCCTGCACGTCGTCGACGAGCTCCGCCGCTATCCCGGCCTGCTCGAGAAAGCCCCGCACCGAAGCGTCGGCGCCGCGTTCCGGCGGCGACCAGAGGCCGCCCCAGACGCCACGCGGCGGCCGCCGCTCGACGAGGCACGCACCGTCCGGATCGACGACCACGAAGAAGCGGCTCCGTTCGAGGCGCCGCGCCCGCCGCTGCGCTCGTTCCGGGTACCGCTCGGGGTCTCCCGCCGCGAACGCCTCGCAGCCGGCGCGAACCGGGCACTCGGCGCAGCGCGGCCGGCTCCGGCGGCACACCGTGGCACCGAGGTCCATGACGGCCTGCGTGTAGTCCGCCACGCGTTCCGCCGGGGTATGGGACTCCGCCAGACGCCACAGCTCGGCGAGGGTCGAGGTCGACGAAACGGGCCCCGCGACGCGGTGCCGCCGCGCGAGCACGCGCTTGACGTTCGCGTCCAGGATCGCGGAGCGGCGGCCGTAGCCCTGGGAGACGATGGCGGCGGCCGTGGACCGGCCGACGCCCGGCAGCGCCTCGACCGCCTCCGCGGAGTCGGGGATCACGCCGCCGTGCTCCCGGACGATGATGCCGGCGGCCCGGTGCAGGTTCCGCGCTCGGGCGTAGTAGCCGAGGCCGCTCCACACGTGCAGCACCTCGTCGAGCTCCGCCGCCGCCAGCGCGGCCACGTCCGGGAAGCGGCGCACGAACCGCTCGAAGTACGGGACGACCGTGCTGGCCCGCGTCTGCTGCAGCATGATCTCGGAGACCCAGACCCGGTACGGCGTCCGGTCCCGCTGCCACGGCAGGTCCTTGCGGCCGTGCACGTCCCACCACGCCAGCAGGCGGCGCGCGAAGCTCCGTGGCGACGGGCGGCTCGGCATGCCGGTGCCAACCTGCGCCGCGCTCACGCTACGCCGGGCGCACGCTACGCCGCGCTCGCGCGCGAATCCAGGTACCGGCGCCCGGAAACGACCATCGCGCCGAGGCCGAGCCAGGTGGCGGCCAGCCAGAAGAGCCATCCGACGAAGGGGATGGCGAACAGCAGGTAGAGCAGGAGGACGCCGACCGCCATCGTCGCGTAGGGCGAAGCGCCGGGGCGTCCTGCCAGACCGAGCAGCCGATCCCCGATCCAGACCGCAATCGGAAGCTTGGCCGCGTACAGCGCGAGGCCGAACACCAGGATGGCCGCGACGCCGATCGGCAAGCCGACGAGCGTCACGACGGCGATCACTGCCGCTACCGGAATCAGCAGGAAGGCGGTGAATCCGAGCAGCGCACCGAGCGTGGTCTCCTCGGCGATGGACGCGACCAGCCGCTGCACGAGGCCCCGGAACAGCGCGACGACGACGATCCCGGTGAGCAGCGCCGCCAGGACCTGCCAGAACCAGAACAGGACGCTGAAGCCTCCGCCGCCGTCCTCCGGGTCCTCGACCGGCTCCTCGTAGCGCACCGCTCCGTCCACCTGGGCTGCCGCCTCGGGGCTCAGGGGCGTCCGCGTCTGGTAGTCGAGGTCTCCGGTGATGCGTGCGCCGGGCGCCAGGTCGAGGCGGTCGGCGATGACGTTCGCGTTGCCGTGCACGGTGCCCCGAACGACGATCTCGCCTGCCGCCACCCGGGCGCCGTTCTCCACCGTGCCGTCGATCTCCACGAGGCTGCCGGCGGCTGTGAGGCCGCCCGCGATGCGCGCGGTCTCGGTCAGCCGCAGCTCCGTGCCCACGGCGAGCAGGTCGCCGTCGATCGTGGTGTCGACGGTGAGCGTCTGCCCGGCGATGCGGGAGGAGTCCCCGATGGGGCCCCGGAGGTCGATCGTGTTGGCGGCCGCAAACAGATCCCCGTCGACCTGACCGTCGACCACGATTCGCCGCGCTCCGGCCACCAGATCGCCGTTCAGCCGCCCGTCGATGCGGACCGTCTGCGACGCAGCGTAGAGGTCTCCCTCGCGCGCCTCGCCGCTCGCGATCGTCACCGCATCGCCGGCTTCGACCAACTGGGCCTCCGCCGGCGCCGCAGCCCCGGCGAACGTCACCGCGACCGTCAACCCTGTCCACACTGTTCGCACGATGGTGTCCTCCCAGCCGGAATTCTCACGGCGCGGCGCCGCGCGGAGCAACGGCCGCTCGACCGGCGGTCGAAGGCAGGGCTTCAGCGGTCCGGAACGGGCGGCGACCGGCGACAGCGACCTGACGGTGCCCGGCGGAGCTACCAGGGGAAGATCTCGCGCAGCCGGCGGGCCTGCCGGCGGGAGAGCGGGACGGTGCCCGCGCCGGGGCAGACGATGGCGTGGGCGCCCGCGTCGAGCGGCCGAATCTCGCTGATGCGGCCGAGGTTGACCAGGCAGCTCCGATGTGCGCGAAAGAAGCGGCGCCCGAGCTGCTGCTCCAGGTCCGACAGGGTGCGGTCGACGAGGAAGCGGTCGTCGGCGGTTCTCGCGAAGACCAGCGTGTCGTCCGCCTCGAACCAGATGATGTCGTCGGGGTCGAGGAGCAGGATGCGCGACCCGTGGCGCACGCTGACCCGCTCCGGACCCGCGGGCGTCGTCGAATCCGGCCCTGACGCGGGGCTCTGCCCCAGCGACTGCCGCAGCCCGTCGAGATCGTCGAGGAGCCGCAGGGCCGCACTGGCGTCCCCGAGCCGCTCCCGTGCCCGCTCGAGGGCCCGGGCGAACCGTTCGCGGCCGACCGGCTTCAGCAGGTAGTCCAGCGAACGCACCTCGAAGGCAGACACCGCGTAGCGGTCGAAGGCGGTGACGAAGATGACGTGCGGGACGTGGCGCGCCCGCCGCAGAACGTCGAAGCCCGTGCCTTCGGGCATCTGCACGTCGAGGAAGCAGAGGTCGGGCGCGGCCTCGTCGAGCAGCCGCACCGCCGCCTCCGCATCGGCCGCCTCGCCCGCGAGCTCGAAGTCCGGATGCGCAGCCAGCAGTTGCTTCACCCGTTCCCGTGCCGGCCGCTCGTCGTCGACGACGACGCAGCGATGCCTCACGCCGCGGTCTCTGCGGCTACGGGCGGATCCGTCCTTGCCGGCCCCGCCGGCGGAACGGACTCGGCCGGCAGCGTGAGCCGGGCCCGGGCGCCGCCGCCCGGCGCGGGCGAGAGGGCGATGGTCGCGCGCCCGCCGTAACGGGCTTCGAGACGGCGCGAGATGTTGCCCAGCCCGTGGCCGTCGCGTATCAGGCTCTCCCCGGCATCGGAGAGGCCGACCCCGTCGTCAACGACGTCGATCTCCAGCCGCGATCCGTCCGTCGCGGCCGAGACGTCGATCCGACCGCCGCGCGCCCGGGGGGCCAGCCCGTGCCCGACCGCGTTCTCCAGCAGGGGCTGCAGGATCAGGCCCGGCACGCGCACCGGGAGCGACCGCGGGTCGACGTGCCAGGCCACCTGCAGGCGATCGCCGAATCGGGCGCGCTCGATCCGCAGGTAGTCGCGGGTGAAGGCGATTTCCTCGCCGAGCGGGACGGGGGCGGCGTCCGCGACGTCGAACGCGTAGCGGAACAGGCTGGCGAACGTCTCCAGCAGCTCCTCGGCCTTGCGGACGTCCTCCTCGAGCATCGCGGTGATGGTGTTCAGCGTGTTGAAGAAGAAGTGCGGGTTGATGCGCGCCTGGAGCGCCGCGAGCTCCGCGCGCGCGGCCTCCTCGCGCAACCGCGCCTCGACCAGCCGCACCTCCTCCATCTCGCGCAGCGTGCCCTGCAGCCGCAGGCGCATCTCCTCGTAGCCGAGCACGACGCCCCCAACCACCAGGGCGAGGAGGCCGTTGACGGTGATGACCACGATGGCAAGACGCAGCTCGCGGAACACGAACAGCGGATAGGCCCCGAGCACCGCGAGGCTGCCGAGGACGGCGCCCGAGAGCAGCGTCATGACCAGCAGGGGGAAGCGGAGCACGCCCGAGCGTCCGCGGAGCCGCGGGAACAGCCAGACCGAGCCGACCATCGCGGTGAGCCCGACGACGTTGCCGAAGAGCACCGAGATGACGAGGGTGGGAGGCTCGACGCCGTCGGCCTGGAAGAAGCTGACCGCGAGGCCGATGGCCAGACCAGCGATGCTGCTGACCGCCACCCACAGCGAGACCTGGCGCGCGACGCGCCACGCCGGGCGGGACCGGCTCACCGCACCCTCGCCAGGACCAGCGTCACATCGTCGTGGGGGTCGACCGGTCCGCTCCAGTCGAGCAGGGCGTCGAGCACGGCCTGGACGGCCGCGTCCAGGGGACGGTCCCGGTGCGCCCGCAGCAGCCGGGCCAGGCGCTCCGCCCCGAACTCCTCGCCGTCGGGCGTCGGCGCCTCGGACACGCCGTCCGTGAAGAGCGCCAGCAGATCCCCCGGCGCCAGGGCCAGGCTGCCCGTCTCGTATCGGACCCCCTCGAACAGCCCGATCGGCAGGCCGCCCTCCTCGCACCGGATGGTCTCCGCGCCCCGGATGACGAGGCCCGGCAGATGCCCGGCGTTGCTGTACGTCATGCGACGCGTCTCTGGATCGAAGTCGGCGAGGAACGCGGTTGCGTAGCGCGCCACCGACGAGGAGCGGCACAGCGCGTCGTTCAGCCGCTCGGCGAGCAGCCCCGGGTCCATGGCGATGGGGAACAGGCTGCGCACCGAGGCCTGCAGGCTCGCCATCAGGAGGGCAGCCGGGGCGCCCTTCCCCGAGACGTCCGCGATGACGAGCCCCGGGCGGCCGTCGCTGTGTTGCAGGAAGTCGTAGTAGTCGCCGCCTACCGCGACCGCCGGCCGGCAGACGCCCGCCACCTCCAGCTTCTCGAAGGTGGGCGCGGCGTGCGGCAGCAACTCGCGCTGGACCTCGCGGGCGACGTTCATCTCGCGTTCCAGCGCGTCCCGCTCGTGGAGCACCCGGTAGGACGCCTCGATCTGGCGGCGCATCCGGTCGTAGGTCCCGAGGGCGATCGCGACCACGACCGCGAGCAGCGCGTTGAGCGCGATTATCAGGAAGACGACGCGGAACTGCGCGAGCGCGAAGAACGGTTCCGTCAGCAGAACGGCGACGGAGCCGAAGACGGTGCCTCCCAGCACGAGCAGCGAATCGAGGGTCAGCCGCAGCGCGCCGGGCAGCCGCGCCAGCAAAGGCGACACCATGCGCGCCGAGATGTAGGCGCTGAAGCCGACCACCTCGGCGAAGAGCACGCTCAGCCGCAGGGCGGGGAGGAACGCGATGTCCGTCACGAACGAGATCCCGGCCGCGACCGTCACCCCGACCCCGAGCCACGCCGCGGTCCAGCCGAGCAGGAAGTGGTGTCCCGGGGCCGCCAGCGCCGCGTCCGGCCGGGGGGCGGTGGCAGGCGGGGCCATGGCGATGGCCGCAGTGGCACTGGACGTCATCTGGATGCGGTCTGTCGCCCGCGAACCTCCTGGCCCGATCGCTCTTCGTAGACCTTGATCATCGCGCTCTTCGGCTGGTCGCCGAATCCCATGTCGATGGCCGCCCGGTAGATCGCCACCATCGCCTCCACCACCGGTAGCTCGACGTCGTGCCGCGCCGCGGCCTCCTGGATGTTGACGATGTCCTTGTAGGCCGCCCGCATCGAGAAGTCGCCGTCGAAGCGGCGGGCCAGGATGCGCGGCACGAAGTACTCGCTGGCGAAGCTCCGGGAGCTGCCCGTCGTCAGCACTTGCTCGAGCTGCGACGGCTCGAGCCCGGCCTTGATCGCGAGCGGCAGCACCTCGCAGAAGGCGGCGATGTTCACGTCGTAGATGATGTTGTTGACCGCCTTCATGAGCTGTCCGGTGCCGACGGCGCCGCAGTGGACGATGAACTCGCCCATGACTTCGAGGTACGGCTTCGCCCGCTCGAACAGGGCGTCGCTGCCGCCGAACATCATCGTGAGGGTGCCGTTCTCGGCCCGGAAGGGCATGCCGGAGATCGGGCAGTCGGCGTAGGCCAGCCCGGCGCGCTCCGCCTGCTCCGCCAGCCGCAGCGCCGCGCCGTGGTTCATGGTGGTGGTGTCGACGATGGCGGGGGTCTTCCGGTTCCGTACGACGCCGCGCTCGCCGAAGAGCACCTCCGCCGCCTCCGTGTCGGACGGCACGCAGACGAAGATCAGCTCTGCCCGCTCGGCCAGCGCCGCGGGGTCCGCCGCGGCCGACGCACCCTCGGCCGCGAGCGCCTGAACGGGTCCCGCCTGCACGTCGCACACGGCGAGCGGCACGTTCGCCTTCAGCAGGTTGCGGGCCATGCCGAGGCCCATCCGGCCGAGTCCGATGAAGCCGACGGTACGCGGGTCCACGGGCGCGCAGCATAGCACCCCTGCCGCCAGCGCCGTCGGGCGTGCGATCGCAGCGTGTCGCGCCGGCGCAGGCTGCCGACGCGCCGTCAGGGCGCGCTTGCGCCCGGCCCCGAGCGGATGCATCATGGGGAGCACGGACAGGTTCCGGGGCGACCGGGCAGGTGCAGCCCACCACAAGGAGGGTCCGATGCTCCACCGTTGTCTCGCGGCGGCGTTGGTCGTGGTTGGGGTCGCTGCGCTGGGGCCGGCGATGGCGGCGGCGCAGTCGGCGGCCGAGGCGCCGTCCCTGCGGACGGCGTGGGGCGACCCGGCCCTGAGCGGCATCTGGGACTTCCGCTCCATCACCCCGCTGCAGCGGCCCGTGGAGTTCACGGATCGCGAGTTCCTGACCGAGGAAGAAGCCGCGAACCTCGAGCAGGCGAATGCCGACCGGGAGCTGGAGCTGCTGCTGCGGCCGGCGCGGCGCACGAGGGCCGGCGGCAACGTCGACCGGGGCGAGGACGGGGCGCTCGGCGCCTACAACGACTTCTGGCTGGACCGGGGGACGACCACCCAGACCACGCGGCGCACGTCGCTCATCATCGATCCGCCGAACGGGCGCATGCCGCCGCTCACCGCGGAGGCGCAGCAACGGCGGGCGGAGCGCGCCGCGTACCGGCGAGAGCACCCCGCCGACTCCTGGGAGGACCGCGGCCTGAACGACCGTTGCATGTTCACCACCGGACTGCCGATGGTCCCGAGCGCCTACAACAACAACGTCCACATCTTCCAGAACCCGGACCACGTGGCGATGGTCATCGAGATGACCCACACCCTGCGGGTCGTGCCCCTCGACGACCGTCCGCGGTCCGAGCCGCCCATCCGGCAGTTCGTGGGCGAGTCGCGCGGCCGCTGGGAGGGCGACACCCTGGTGGTCGAGACGATGCACTTCAACCGGTTGACCGGCCTGCGCGGGTCGACGCCCGATGCGCGCCTGGTCGAGCGCTTCACGCGCGTCGCGCCGGACATCATCGAGTACGAGTTCACCATCGAGGACCCGGCCACGTGGACGCGCCCGTGGACGGCGCGGGTGGAGCTGAAGCGGACCGACGAGCCGCTCTACGAGTACGCCTGCCACGAGGGCAACTACTCGATGGAGGGGATCCTCGCCGGAGCACGCGCGGACGAGCGGAAGGCCGCCGAGGCGCGGTAACGCGCACTTGCGGGCGCGTCGGGAGCCTGCGCCGGCACGAAGGCCTCGATGGCATGTCCACGGCGCTGACTCCTGGCCGCGGAGAGCCTGCGCCCCGTTGTCGAGACCGCGCCGGGTGGCGGCCGCACCGGGGACCTGTCCGGAGGGAGGACTGCATGCTGACGCGCGCCCCCCGCATCTTCCTGGCGCTGCTGCTCGTAGCTTCGGGGTCATCGTTCGCCCTCGCCCAATCGGGCGCGCCGGCGCAGTCGGATGCCGCGGGTGCTGGGCTCGTCCTGGTGCCGGCCCCGCTGCACCACGCCGGCACCGTCGAACGGGCGCGCGCGCTGCTGCGCGCGGACATCGCCCGCCGTGGCTATCCCGGGATCGCGATCGCGGTGGCGGTCGGCGGCGAGACCGTCTGGTCCGAGGGCTTCGGCTACGCCGACCTCGAGCACCGCGTCCCGATGTCGCCGGCGGTCAAGTTCCGCGTCGGCAGCATCTCGAAGTCGATGACCGCGGCGGCGGTCGCCACGCTGGTCGAGGCGGGCCGCCTCGATCTCGACGCGCCGGTGCAACGCTATGTCCCGTCGTTCCCGGAGAAGGCGCATCCGATCACGACGCGGCAGCTCGGCGGCCACCTGGCCGGCATCCGTCACTACCACGGCGACGAGAACCTCATCCGCGACCCGTATCCGACGGTGCTCGACGGCCTCACCATCTTCGCGGACGATCCGCTGCTGCACGAGCCGGGCACCGCGTTCGCGTACACGAGCCACGGCTTCAACCTCATCAGCGCCGTGGTGGCGGGCGCCGCGGAACGGCCGTTCCTCGACTACATGCGCGCCGCGGTCTTCCGACCGCTCGGGATGCGCGACACGGTCGCCGACTTCGTGACGCCGATCATTCCCGGCCGCACGAGCTACTACGTCCGCGACGCGGCCGGGCGCGTGGTGAACGCGCCCTTCGTGAACAACAGCTACAAGTGGGCCGGCGGGGGCTTTCTCTCGACCACCGAGGACGTGCTGCGCTTCGCCACCGCGCACCTCGACGACGCGTTCCTCTCGGAAGCGGCGCGCAAGCTCCTGTTCACCGAGCAGCGGACGCGCGACGGAGAGGGCGTGGGGTACGGGCTCGGCTGGTTCATCGGGGCGGACGACGAGGGCCGCCGCCTGCTCTTCCACTCCGGCGGCTCGGTGGGTGGCACGTCCCTGATGGTGATGCAGCCCGACACGCGCGTGGTCGTGGTCGGCCTGATCAACCTCAGCGGCGCGAACAACGTGGTCGTGCGCCAGGTGCTGGATCTGTTCGTCGATGCCGCGGCGGCGGCAGCCGGGACGCACTAGAGCGAGCGCGCCCTGACGGGCGCGTCGGGAGTCTGCGCGGGCGCGAGGCAGCCTCATGGTCGGTCCTGCGGCGCAGACTCCCGGGCCTGCCCGGGCGGCTGGCCCGGCCCGGCACGGCAGACGGCCGTTGCGGTTTGCCCGGCAGGCTCCTAGAATGGGCTCTTGGAAGAACGGGAAGACAGGCAGGGGTCTGCGCCGTGGACGGGGCGGACTCCTGGAGGGTTGGTTGGGCACCACGCGGATGCCGCAGCGCGACCTTGCGGTCGCGTCGGCGACGAGTGGTGCGCCAGGAGTCTGCGCCGTGGACGGGGCGGACTCCTGGAGGGTTGGTTGGGCACCACGCGGATGCCGCAGCGCGACCTTGCGGTCGCGTCGGCGACGAGTGGTGGGCCAGGAGGCAAGATGATGAGAACGACGCGTAACCGGTGTCGGGCGTTCGGTTGGCAGGCGCTGCTCGGCGCGGCGGTCGTCGGGCTTCCGACGGCGGTCTCCGCCCAGGAGGCGGCCACTCACGATGACGAGGTGACCTTCACCCGCGACATCGCGCCGATCCTCCAACGGAGCTGCCAGAAGTGTCATCGGCCGAACTCGCTGGCCCCGATGTCGCTGATCGACTACGAGGAAGTCCGGCCCTGGGCCCGCGCCATGAAGTTCCGCACGGGGCTCCGCGACAAGCCGGGCGTCATGCCCCCCTGGTACATCGAGAAGGACATCGGCATCCAGCGCTTCAAGGACGATACGTCGCTGAGCGACGACGAGGTCGAGAAGATCGCCCGCTGGGCGGACGCCGGCGCGCCGCGGGGCGATCCGGCCGACCTGCCGCCGCCGGTGGCGTTCATCGACGTCGACGAGTGGGAGATCGGCCAGCCCGACCTGATCGTCACCTCCCCGAGCGTCGAGGTCGAGCCCGACGCGCCGGACTGGT
Organism: Vicinamibacterales bacterium; assembly: GCA_965215155.1. Classification (GTDB taxonomy): domain Bacteria; phylum Acidobacteriota; class Vicinamibacteria; order Vicinamibacterales; family UBA8438; genus JAGWAJ01. The sequence continues at coordinate 510,863 of CBDCCY010000004.1, forward strand.
GGGGCTCGATCGGTGAAGTGCCGACGGGGCTGACCGAGGACCGCTACGTCGCCGCGCTCGAGTACAAGGAAATCACCGAGCTCAGCGAGGGGACGCCCCGCAACACGGTCGGCGGGCTGTACGTGATTCACCACGCCACGCTCGGCATCACGGATCCGGATCCCGATCCGAACGACGACGATCCGCTGCGGGCGCAGCGCCGCTGGCCGACCCACGAGGTGGGGCGCAACGCCGACTTCTTCGATCCCGAGGCGGGCAAGCTGATGAAGGCGGGGTCGAAGGCGCAGTTCCATTCGATGCACCTGCACGCGAACGGCGCCCGCACGCGGGCTCATCTGCGGATCGGCTTCAAGTTCCATCCGCGGGGCTACGAGCCGACGCGCAAGTGGGTGCGCATGTCGTTCGGGAACGGCGTCGACCTCGACATCGAGGCGATGGATCCGGATCAGCAAGCCGAGGCCTACTTCACGCTGCCGGAGAACGCCCTGATCACGATCTTCGAGCCGCACATGCACGCGCCCGGCGTGCGGATGTGCCTCGACGCCATCTGGGGCCACACGGTGCAGACGCTCAACTGCGCCGGCTACGACCACAGCTGGGTGCGCGTCTACAACTACGAGGACGACGCGGCGCCGCTGCTGCCGAAGGGCACGATCCTGCGGATGACCGGCTACTTCAACAACTCGCCGTCGAACCCCAACGTCCCCGATCCGCGGAACTGGTCGGGCGGGGGTCACCGGTCGGTCGACCAGATGTTCATCAACCTGATGCGCGGCGTCTACCTGACCGACGAGGAGTTCGAGGCCGAAGTGGCCAAGCGGCGCGAGGCGCTCGACCTCGCGGACGGCGAGGTCGCCATCGGCTGCCCGCTCTGCAGCGCCACCGACTTCCCGGTCGACGTGGGAGGCCAGCAGTGAGAGCGCTCGGCGCCGCCCTGGTCGTGGCGACCCTGGTCGGGCTGGCCGCGGAGCCCGCGGCCGGCCAGGCCGGGCGGCGCTACTACGACTTCGGCCAGGAGGTGGTGCCGGCGTACGAAGGCTGGGAGCAGAACGACGACGGCTCGTTCAATCTCGTCTTCGGCACCATGAACCGGAACTGGAAGGAAGAGCTCCACATCCCGATCGGCCCCGACAACCGCATCGAGCCGGGGGGGGGCGACCAGGGGCAGCCGACCTGGTTCCTGCCGCGCCGGAACCGGTTCCTGTTCCGCATCCACGTGCCGGCCGACTTCGGCGACAAGGAGCTGGTCTGGACGGTCAGCAGCCATGGCGAGACCAAGCGGGCCTACGGAACGCTGAAGCCCGACTACTACATGGACAAGAACGTCCGGATCGCGAACAACGGGGGCGGGGTGTTCGGCGAGGTCTTCGCGAACGAGCCCCCGACGCTCGCGGTGCGGGGCGAGTCGGTCCGGACGGTGACGGCGAACGAGCCGGTGACGCTCGTCGCGGTCGCGCACGACGAGGACGAGCTGCCGGCGCGGCGGCCGATGCGGCCTCTCGACCCGGCGCGGCCGACCAGCACCGCCCCGGTCGCCGCGACCGGGTTGCGGCTCTCCTGGTTCGTCTACCGCGGGCACGCGCCGGTGACGTTCGACCCGGTGCAGATCAAGGTCTGGGAGGACACGCGGGCGAACTCCAACTCCCCGTGGGGCGCCGGCTGGCAGACGCCGGACCCGCCGGTCGACAACACGTGGGTGGCGCAGGCCACCTTCAGCCAGCCCGGCACGTACGTGCTGCGCTGCATCGCGCACGACGGCGGGCTCACCACCCACGAGGACGTCACGTTCATCGTGACGGAGTGAGGTGTCCGGCGCGGCTGGCGCGGCGGTCGGTTCGGGTGGAGGACCCGGGTCGGCCGCGAGCCGGACTCACCCCAGGGCGTCGGCACCGAACGGGTCGGGCAGCAGGTCGCCGAGCGTGTAGCGCTCGTTGATCCGCAGGCCCGACCCGCCTGCTTCGTACAGCACCTGCCGGCAGCGGCCGCACGGCTTCCCCGGCCGCAGATCCTCCACGTCCCGCCCCGCCACGACGGCGACCGCCACGAGCCGGCCGCCGCCGCTCGAGTGCAGCGCCGACACCAGGGAGCACTCCGCGCACAGCGCGAGCCCGTAGGAAGCGTTCTCCACGTTGCAGCCCTCGACGACGCGCCCATCGTCGACGAGCCCGGCCGCGCCGACGTGGTAGCGCGAGTAGGGTGCGTAGGCGTGACGGGCCACGGCGCGGGCGCGGCGGAAGAGGAGGGTCCAGTCGGGTGCCGGGCTAGTCATGCGCGTCTTCCATTCCAGTGCGCCTGGTCGCCCTCGCGTGCGCGCCGCCTCGGCGCGCACGCGTGCGTCCACACGGATTATGCCGCGGCAGCACAGGAATCCACGCGCATTGCGCCGATTCGCGACCGGGGTCACCGCGTGTGCGGGAGGGGTACCGGGTCGAACCGGGTTCGGGCCGGCGGCGTCTTGCCTGATGAGAAGGGGATGCAGACGACAACGGCGACCTTCACAGGCGGCACCGAGGTGGAGAGAGACGAGCTGGCGGCCGAGTTCGAGACCCGCCTCGCCGAGTCGTCGACCCTCGCGTTCCGGGTGGCGTACAGCCTGCTGCGCCAGCGCGAGGACGCCGAGGACGTCGCCCAGGAGGCCTTCGCGAGGGCCCATCGCCGCTTCCGGCAACTGCGGGACCGCACGCGGTTCCGGGCCTGGCTCGTGCGCATGACGTGGCTGTTGGCCCTCGATCGCCAGCGCGGCGAGCGCCGCCGTGCGAGCCGCGACAGCGCGTGGGCGGACAGCGCACCCGACGCCGCCGCGACCGTGCCAGGACCGGTCGAGCAGCTCCGGGCCCAGGAACTGTGGCGCGCCATCGACTCCCTTCCCCCGAAGCTGCGGATGGTCCTGGTACTGGCCAACATCGAGGGACACGGCATGGACGAGGTGGCAGCGCTCGTCGGGGTCCCCCCGGGGACCGTCAAGTCCCGCCTGTTCGAGGCGCGACGCCGTCTGAAGGAGATGCTGGCGTGACGGATGATAGACGTGCGCTCCCGCCTGCCCCGCACCGAGGCGGGGACCCACTCGACCAGGAGATTCGGCGCCTCCTCGCCGTCGAACCATCAGCCGCGTTCGAGGCGGGCGTGCGGTCGCGGGTGGCGGGCGAGCCAACGCAGCACGCCTGGCCGGCAGGCCGGCTCTGGATGGCGCTAGGGGTAGCGACGGCTCTCGTGCTGGCGGTCGTCGCGTACCGGATGGTACTGCCTGCGGACACAGGCGCTGAGCCCGCCGACACGGTTGCCGGCACCGGCGATGCCGCGGGGCCGCGGGAGGACGGTTCCGCACGCGATCGCTCCCCGGCGACGACAGCGGGGCCGGCGGCGACCTCCGGACCTGCAATCGCGAACCCGCCGGTGGCAAGGCCCCCCGGGCCACCGCGGTTCACGCGCGTCGTGTTCTCGGAGAGCGAGCGGGAGGCCCTCCGGCAGTTGCTCGCCCAGGCTCGCAACCAACCGGTGATCGTACCGGCGCCGGCCGAAGCGCACGCGCCCGGCGAGCTGCCTGCTCGGCTTCCCCCTGTCACCATCCAGCCGCCGGCCGCGCTCGAGTTGCCCCCTATCACCATCGAGCCGTTGAACCTGGCTCTTCTCGACACGGGAGCAGTCGAATGACACGAAGAATCACACTTGCCGTCGCCCTGGCCGCAGCCCTGGCCACGGGAGCCGCGGGACTGGCGCAGCCGTCCCCGCAACAGCAGCCCCCCCAGCAGGAGCCGGTTCCGCCGCCCCTGCCGCCGCCTCCGCCTCCCCCGCCCCCGGGGACGCCGTCCCGCGACGACGGCGTGGACCTGAGCGTGGAGGTGACCATCTCGAGGTATCAGGGGGACGAGCTCACGAGCAGCCTCCCTTATGTGCTGTCATTGACGTCCGGCCCCTCGCGCCCCGGCAGCCTGCGCATGGGCGCGGAAGTTCCCGTGCTCACCATGGCACCGCCGCAAGCCACCGACGGCGAGCCGGCGTCGGGTCTGCACGGCGGGCTGTACGACTATCGGTCCGTGGGCACGCGCATAGACAGTTTCGCTCGAAGCTTGGGCCAGGGCCGCTTCAGGGTCACCGTCAACATCAACGAGTCGTCGGTCTACGGTGGCGACGCGACGTCGACGGAGGCCTTCAGAGCACCCGGCGTGCCGGTGTTCCGGTCGTTCGAGTCGAGCAACACGTTGGTGTTGCGGGACGGACAGTCACGCCAGTACACGGCAGCCGCGGATCGCGTCACCGGCGAGAGCATCCGGGTGGACGTGGCGCTGACGGTGCTCGACTGACACACGATGCCGGCCACATCGAGAAGCACACGAGGGCTGCCAGGCGGCCAGGTCTCGCGTGGATGCAGGGGCGGGGGTGCTCCCATGGGACGCCTCGCGTACACTGGGCGCCATGCCCAACGCCAGTGCCGTCACGAAGTTCGCGTGGAACGACATGCCGAAGGAGCGGGTCACCAACCGCATCGACCGCCGGATCGTGAGCGGCGAGAGCACCATGGTGGCGCACGTCTACCTGCAGCAGGGAGCGATCGTGCCGGAGCATTCGCACCACAACGAGCAGATCACCTACGTGCTGAAGGGGAAGCTCCGCTTCTGGGTGGGGGACGACTTCGCCGAGGTGGTGGATGTCGCCGAGGGAGAGGTGCTGCACCTGCCGTCGAACGTGCCCCACAAGGCCGAGGCGCTCGAGGAGACGCTCGACGTCGACATCTTCAGTCCGCCCCGCCGGGACTGGCTGGACCACACCGACGACTACTTCAAGGACCAGTAGAGAGCGGGCCGTCCATCCACGAGCCATGGCCCGATTGACCGACTACCGTGTCCTGACCTTCGACTGCTACGGCACCCTGATCGACTGGGAGACCGGGATCTGGGACGCCCTGCAGCCGTTGGTCATGAGCAGCGACGGCGCCTGCGTCACCCGCGCCGACGGCCTCCGCGCCTTCGCGCGGTGCGAGAGCCGCCAGGAGCGGGCGACGCCCGGCCTCCGCTATCCCGAGCTCCTGACCCGCGTGCACCGGAGCATCGCGGAGACGCTGGGGCTGCGGACGGACCGTTCCCTCGACGAGGCGTTCGGCGCGTCCGTTCCCCTCTGGCCGGCTTTTCCGGACACGGCAGACGCCCTGCGGGTACTGAAGCGTCACTACCGTCTCGTCATCCTCTCGAACGTGCACCGCGACGGCATCGCCGCCTCGAACCGGAAGCTCGGGGTCGCGTTCGATGCGATCTACACCGCGGAGGACATCGGCTCCTACAAGCCCGCCGACGCCAACTTCCGGTACCTTCTCGCCCACATCGAATCCGACCTGGGGATGGCGCGGTCCGACGTGCTGCACACGGCGCAGAGCCTGCATCACGACCACGTGCCGGCGAACCGGTTCGGGCTCGCCAACGCCTGGATCGACCGGCAGCGGCTCTCGGCGGGCGGGAGCTGGGGTGCGACGGCGCGCGTGGACCCGATGCCGTCGACGGATTTCGTGTTCTTCTCGATGGGCGAGATGGCGGAGGCGGTGGCGGCCGCGCCTCGGTAGCTGGGCAGCAAACGAGCTCCGCTCAGTCCACCTGCAGGGCGCGGGACACGTCCAGCCTGACGATGCGCAGGGCCGGCGCCACGAACGCAGCGGCGCAGACCGCGCTGAGCAGCAGGAGCACGCCGGCCCAGACCACTGCATCGGCGGCCAGGACGCCCGCGGCGACCCGTGCGGCGACGCGGTGGACGACGAGGGCCAGGGCGGCGCCGCTGCCGAGGCCGGCGGCGACCACCCATCCCCCCGTCGCCAGCGCGTGACGGACGAGGGCGCCGGCGCGGGCGCCCAACGCGGAGCGGATGGCCATCTCTCCCGTCCGTCGCACGACCAGGTAGGCGATGACGCCGTAGAGGCCGATGACCCCCAGCAGGGCGGCGACGACGCCGGAGGCACCCGCCACGGTCGCCGCCACGCGAAACGGTAGCACCGTGACATCGGCCGTCTCCCGGAGGGTCTCGGTCTTCAGAAAGAAGAGGTCCGGCTCTGTGCGACGGAGCTCGCGGCGTATGTCGGCCGCCAGGACTGCGGCATCGCCCGCGGTGCGGGCGAGCACCGCCGCCTCCGACAGGAGCCGCTGCGAAGCGGCCAGATGCAGGTACGGTGCCGGCGCCTCCGTGGGAAAGCGCACCTTGTAGTCGGCCGACACGCCGACGATCTCGATCTCGGGTCCGTCCCAGTCCGTCAGGCGAAACCGCCGCCCGAGGGCGGTCCCCTCCGGCCAGTAGCGGAGGGCCATCGCCTCGCTGACGACGGCGACCAGCGGCGACGCCGGAGTGTCCGCCGTGTTGAAGGTCCGCCCGCGCAACAGCGGTACCCCGAGCGTACGGAAGTAGTCCGGTGACACGTCGGCCTTGACGATGGTCGTCCCCCGGTCGCCCGGCCCGTGATGGCCCGGAACGAGGACGGTCCGGGGGCTGAACGAGGTATCGAGGGGTGTGCGCGAGGTGAGCGCCGCCGCCTCCACCCCCGGCATCGACCGCACGCGGTCGAGCGCGTCGCGCAGGAAGCGGTCCGCCCGTTCCGCGTCGTAGCCGACCATGAACAGGTTCGTGGCGACCGCCGCGACGCGGTCCGGATCGAACCCGAGCGCGTCGCCCGCGGTCGATCCGCCCGCGCCGCGGATCGACAGGCCCGCGAGCACCAGCAGCGGGACCGTGACCGCGAGCTGCGCCGCTACGAGCGCGTCGCGCAGGAACCAGCGCCGTCCCCCGGCGTGCGCGACCGGCAATGTGCCGTTCAGGTCACGCAGCAGGCCCGGCCGCGTGGCCTGTAGCGCGGGCACCAGCGCCGCCAGCAGGCCCGCTCCCGTCGCCACCACCGCCGTGAACAGGAACGCGCGGGCGTCGAGCGGGAAGTCCAGGACGACCGACGCGATCGCGAGGGGCGACTCCACCGTGGCCAGCATCCGCAGCAGGCCCCATGCGAGCGCCAGCCCTCCCGCGGCGCCAAGCGATGCCAGGAGCAGGCCCTCGGTCACCAGTTGCCGCACGAGGCGGCGCCGGCTCGCGCCGAGGGCGAGCCGCAGCGCGATCTCGCGCCGCCGCGACACGGAGCGGGCCAGCAGCATGCCCATGACGTTGGCGCAGGCCACCAGCACGACGATCCCGACCGCGAGCATCAGGCCCGCCGCCGCCGCGTTCACCGGGCCGCCCACCTGCGGCGGCAGTCGCACGTCGTTCGTCAGCGTCAGCGACAGACGCTGGTTCTCGTTGGATTCCGGATAGGCCGCTTCCAGGTCGGCCATGATCACGTCGAGGCTCGCGGCCGCCTGCCTCAGCGTGACCCCCTCGCGGAGCCGCCCCTTGACGAACATCCAGCGGAACCCGCGTCGCTCGAGTTGCGTCTCGCCCGGAGACGGCACCCAGGTCGAGATGCCCATCGTCGCCAGGTCGGCGATCCATGTCATCGGGATCCATAGGTCCGGCCCGGGTATCGGCGGCATGCCGTAGAACTCCGGCGGCGCCACGCCGACGATGACGTACGGGAGCGTGCGAACGTAGAGGGTCCGCCCGACCACATCCGGATCCCGACCGAACGCTCGTTCCCACAATCCGCTGGAGATCACGGCGACGCGCGGGGCCGAGGGCCGGTCGTCCTCCGGCGCCAGCAGACGGCCGCGGACGGGCCGCAGGCCCAGCAGCTCGAAGTAGTTGCCGGTCACCGTCTCGCCCGTGACGAGGCTCGTAGCCTCGTCCACGCGTGTCACGGCGGCCATCGGGGCGTGCGCGGCCATGTCCGTGAACACGTCGTTCTCCGCCCGCAGGTCCAGGTAGTCCGGATAGGAGGTCGTCGTGTACGGATCCTCGGGCCGGCCCGTCCAGACGTCGACGAGCTGCGCCGGACGTACGACGGGCAATGGTCGGAAGAGCACCGCGTCGACGACCGTGAAGATGGTCGTGTTGAAGCCGATCGGGATGGCGAGCGACACGACCGCGGCGAGCGTGAAGACCGGGTTGCGCCGTGCGGCCCGCAGCGCGTAGCCGAGATCGCGGATCAGGTCCTCGAGCGGCCGCGTGCCGCGGGCGTCGCGAACGGCCTCCCGGATTGCCTCCGTGCCGCCCAGCCGCACGCGCGCCTGCCGTTGCGCCTCGCGCGGCAGCAGGCCCGCGCGCAGGTTCTTCTCCGTCTCCATCTCCAGGTGGAAGCGCAGCTCCGTCTCCGTCTCGGCGTCCTCGCGCCGCCGCCGGAGCAGTTGCCGGAGCCGGGCGGCCAGCTCGCGGAGCGGTCTCACTCCGTGCCTGCCGCCCAGTTCAGCACGCCGTTCACCCCGTTCACGGTGCGCTCCCACGCTGCCCGCTCGCGGTCGAGCTGGTCGCGCCCGGCGTCGGTCAGCGAGTAGTAGCGCGCGCGGCGGTTGTTCTCGGTGACCCGCCAGTCCGAGCGCACCCAGCCCTTCCGCTTCAGGCGCTGGAGGGCCGGGTACAGCGTCCCCTGCTGGATGGCGAACACCTCGCCGGACATCTGCTCGATGCGCTGCGCCATGCCCCAGCCGTGCATCGGCTCGATGGCCAGCGTGCGCAGCACCAGGAGCTCCAGCGTGCCCTGCAGAACGTCGGTTCGACCTGCCACCATCGGCTCCCGCAGCCTCCTTTTGATAGTCTGAATGGAGCCTGCCACAGCTTCTTCAGATTGTCAAAAAGAAAGGCCGCCGGGCGTGACAGCGCCGCCGGCGCGTTGGGAGCCCGCGTTGGCACGGAGCTTCCCTATGGCCCGTCTACGGCGCCGACTCCTGCGCGCACATGGCGTCGGCGAGGGCTGCGAAGTCCTCCACGATCAGGTCGGGCTGGTGCGGCGAGTCGCCGAAGGGACGCCGGCGCCGGTCGATGAACGCCGTGCGCATGCCGTAGGCCTTGGCGCCGATGCAGTCGAACGCGTGGTTGGCAACGAAGAGGACGCTCGTCCGGTCGACGCCGAGCCGCGCGCACGCGGCGGCGTAGGTCGCGTGGTGCGGCTTGAAGTAGCCGGCCTCCTCGACCGAGATCACCGCGTCGAAGTCGAACCCGATGTGCGGCTTCGCCGCCTCGAGCATGTCGCGGTCGCCGTTCGAGAGGATCGCGAGGCGGTAGTGCGCACGCAGGCGGCCGAGCGCCTCGAGTACGTCGGGGAACGGCTTCAGCCGCTCGATGCAGCCGACCAGCCGGCGCACCTCGTCGTGGGTGTGGTCGATGCCGGCGCGGCGCAGGACCTGCGCGACGGCGCGATGGCCGATCTGGCGGTAGGAGGTGTGGCCGCGGTCGCAGAGGGCGTCGATCATCGAGTCCTCGAAGTGCGTCCGCCGCCACCAGGTGACGAACCGGTGGGGCTCGCCGCGCCAGCCCCTGCCGGCCAGGAACGGCGTCACCATCTCGGTCAGCCCGCCCTGCATGTCGACCACGGTGCCGTACTGGTCGAACATCAGGGTCGTGACCTCCCGGCGCAGGAGTCCGGCCATGTCGATGCTCATCGCCGGTCATTCTGCCTGCAGTGCGCTCGTCGGGTCGAGCCTGGCCGGGCGCCGGCCATACAATGGCAGGCCATGGGCACCCCGCGCATTCGCGCTCCGTTCGCGGCGCTGACGATCCTCCTGCTCGCCGCGCCGCTCGGCGCCCAGGACGCGGCGCAGCCGCGCCCGAAGGTCGCCCCGAGCGGACGGGTGACGACGAGCGTGACGTTCGACGGGCGCGTGCTTCCCGACGGCCGATGGTTCACGCTGACCCCGTCGCACTCGGGCCCGTCGCGCATCACCATCGACTACGGCCAGCCCCACGCGCGCGGCCGCGCGATCTTCGGCGCCCTCGTGCCGTACGGCCAGGTCTGGCGCCTGGGCGCGAACTGGGCCACGCGCCTGACGCTCGACTTCGACGCGCGTTTCGGCGATCTCGACGTCCCCCGCGGCGAGTACACGCTGTTCCTGCTCCCGCGCGAGAACGGCGGCGAGCTGATCGTCAGCCGGCAGACCCGCCAGTGGGGCACGGACTACGACCCGTCCTACGACTTCGGCGGGGCCCCGCTTCGCCGCCGGACGCTGGGAGAGCCCGTCCGAAGCCTCGCAATCACGCTGGAGCCGGACCTGCCGGCGGGGGAGGGCGCCGTACCGTCGGGCACGCTCCGCGTCGCCTGGGGCGAGGCGGAGTACTCCACGGACTGGCGCATGCTCTGGCCATAGCGCGCCCCGACCGCCGAGCCTCGAGCGTCGCGGTCAGGCGACGCTCGCCACGTCGATCTTCCGGATGTCGTCGATCCCGTAGCGCAGCATGGCCAGCCGCTCGAGGCCGCAGCCGACGCCGACCGCCGCGTGTCGCTTCGGGTCGCCGCCGACGTGCGCGACGATCTCGTCCTTGAAGAAGCCCCACGCCAGGACTTCCGACGGGCAGCCGTCGCGCTCGACCTCGAGCTCCCACGCCTGCGTGCACATCGGGTACAGGGTCGGGACGATGCGGACGGTGCTCCCGGGGAGCAGGCTCTCCACCGCTTCCAGCACCGTGCCGGCCACGCGGGCCCGGTCGATGCGCGCACGGTCGTCGAGCCGGAACACCTCGGCCTGGTGGAAGGCCTCGAGATGGAGCGGATCGCTCCGGCAGGCCCGATAGCACTTGCCGGCCGACCAGATCCGTAGCGGCTCCCCCCGGTAGCGCACGGTGAGGAGGAGCGGCAGCGTCAGGTCGTAGCGCAGGATGTGCCGCTCGTCGACATGGTGGAGCTCCGCCGGCTCGACGTACATCGCCATCTTTCGGATGTCGTCCGCGGCCGAGAGATCGACGATCTCCGGGAGCTCGATGTCGGCGTAGTCCGCGTACACGCCGCGCATCGCCGCGAGCGCCTTCCCGACCGGGTTCTCGGGCAGGTCGGTGAGCCTCGGTCTGGCCAGCAACTCGACGATCCTGGCCGGCAGCGCGGTCCTGGCCTCGCCGGGTCGCGTGGTCTGCTGTTCGATCACCTCCATCTCCTTCCTGAGCCTGTCGCGCACTCTCTGGAGCCGCTTGCGCATCGCCGGCTCCCGCACGCCCGCGTTCGCCGCCAGGCGCGCGACGCTCCAGCCCCCGTGGTAGCGGCGGTCGCAGAGTCGGCGCTCGTCCCTGGTCAGCGTGAGCAGGGCCGCCGCGAGCCGCTGGCGTTGGGGCTCCGACCACGCCGTCTCCGTCTCGTCGAGCACGGGGACCTCCGGCCCGTCATCGAGCCGCAGCAGCGTGACCCGCCGGCTGCGCCGCACGTTCATGGCGACCGTGACGACGATTCGGCGCAGCCAGCCGACGAACGCCGCCGGCTCGTGGAGCTCGTCGAGCCGCCGGAACGCCCGCACATAGGCTTCCTGCACCGCATCCTGCGCCGCCGCGTGCTCTCGGAGCACCCCGGCAGCAATGGCATACGCCGTCGCCTGCGTGAGCTCGACGATCTCCCCGTACGCCCGAAGGTCCCCGCTCCGCGCCCGGTCGATGAGGTCTCCCAGCGTCTCCATTTGCCCGCGGCTCCCAGCCTCTCATGGGCAAGGACACGCGCGGGCTGCGATCGTGACGCAGGCGGGTTCGCCTGCCGTCATGGCGCGACGGTGCCGTCGCGATGCATCGCTTCCGCCCTCGCGCACGTGGGCTCGCGGGCGGCCGGTACGCCGATCCCGGGGCCGACAGGGAAGTAGATCCCGGCTGCGCCGCGCTACACTCGACGGTGCGGGAGCACTCCGATGGGCCGAATCAACGTCGAGACGACGATCGGGTACATCCCGCTCGAGCAGGCCCAGGCGGCGGTCGACCTCGTGGGGCACCGCCTCGTGAAGGTGAGCCGGGTCGACCTGAAGTAGACGCCGTCCGGACGGCGGCAGCAGAGACAGAGTGGCGATCCGCGTTCTCTCGGCGGCCGACGTCCGCCGCGCGCTCACGGCGCGGGATGCGGTGGACGCCATGCGGATCGCGTTCGGCGAGATCTCGGGGGGCACCGCCACCGTCCCCGTCCGCGGCCACCTCGACACGGCGCGCGGGCTCCTACTGGTCATGCCGGCGGTGCTCGGCGGGATGCCGGCGCTGGGGGCCAAGGTCGTCTCGGTCTTTCCCGACAATCCTGGACGCGGCGAGCCCGTCGTGCAGGGCGCGACGCTGCTACTCGACGCCGAGACCGGCCGGTCCCGGGCGCTGCTCGACGGGGCGGCGCTCACCGCCACCCGGACCGCGGCGGGCAGCGCGCTCGCCACCGAGCTACTCGGGTCCCCCGACGCCGACGTGCTGGCGGTGTTCGGCGCGGGCGCACAGGGGACGTCGCACGTCGAGCTGCTCGCGCGAACGCGAGCGCTGCGGGAAGTGCGCATCGTGTCGCGATCCGGGGCGAGCGCCGAACGGCTCGCGACGCGCATGACGGAGGTGGCCGACACCCTGGTGCCGGAGGGCTGCGCGGGCCCGCCGCCGATCGTCCGCGCCGTGCGGGACGCTGCCGAGGCCCTCGACGGGGCCGGGCTCGTGGTGGCCGCCACGACCAGCACGCGGCCGCTCTTCGACTCGCATGCGCTCGCGCCGGGCGCCCACGTGAACGCCGTCGGCTCCTACCGCCCCGACATGCAGGAGATCGACGCCGACGTCGTCCGCCGAGCCCGTGTCGTGGTGGATCAGCGCGCGGCGGCCTGGGCGGAGGCGGGCGACCTGATCGTGCCTTTGGAGGCCGGCCGGATCGGCAGGGAAGCCGTCGACGCGGAACTCGGCGAGATCGTGAACGGCGCCGCGCCGGGCGGACGGGGGCACCGCGACTTCACGCTGTTCGAGTCGGTCGGGAACGCTGCACAGGATATCGTGATCGCGGAAGCCGCGGTCGCGAGGGCCGAGCGGGACGGCCTGGGGGTCCTGGTACCCTTCTGAAGGCAAGCTCGCCGTCATGCCAGAGTTCCGCCTGGGCCTCCGATGGCGTGATCGTCACCTCCGCATCGGTCTGCTGGCCGCGGTCGTGCTCGCCGCGCTGGCCTACCCCGGCGTGTCGCTGGTGGTGGCCGAGCGGCTCACGAAGCCGTACCGCCTCCCGCTGGCATCCTCGCCGGCGGTCTTCGGCCTGAACTACGAGGACGTCACCTTCCCCAGCGCCATCGACGCCGTCCCGTTGCGGGGCTGGTTCCTGCCGGTCGCCGGGAGCGGCCGCGTCGTGGTCATCGTCCACGGGCGCAACTCGAACCGGACGGGCGACGACGGCCGGCTCGTGCCGCACGCCAAGGCGCTCGCCGACCGCGGCTACAACGTGCTGCTGTTCGACTTTCGCGCGCACGGCGAATCCGGCGGCGTGCGCTACACGCTGGGCGCGGCCGAGCAGGGGGACGTGCTGGGTGCCGTCGCGTTCCTGGAGGCGCGGGGATTCGGCCTGGATCGGACCGGCTTCTGGGCGCACTCGATGGGCGCCGCCACCGTCCTCCTGACCGCCGCAGCTCTCGAGGAGGTACGCGCCATCGTCGCCGACAGCAGCTTCGCCCGCCTTGGCGACCTCCTGGCAGAGGAGCTCCCTCGAGCGAGCGGGCTGCCCGGCTTCTTCAATCCGCCGATCCTCTTCCTGGCGAGAGCGCTCTTCGGCGTCGACACGACGATCGTGAACCCGGTCGATGCGGTGTCGGCACTGCCGCCCGACTCCCTGTTCATCATTCACGCGGAGGCCGACGGGCTCGTTCCGGTCGACCACGCCCGACGCATCGCGGCCGCGGCCGGCCCGGCCGTCCACGATCTCTGGATCTTCCCCGGCGGTCGTCACGACCGGGTGTCGGCGGCGGCTCCCGACCGGTACCGGGAGCGCGTGCTGTCGTTCTTCGACGAGAAGCTGCCCGTCGTCACGGCGGCTCCGGCGCCGAGCGCGCGTGCCGGGTTGCGGCATAATCGCGTGCAACGAGATCTGCCGGGCCCCGCCGGCCTCTGACGCGGGCGGCGGGCCTGGTTCCCTGCGGCACGGGTCGCACGAAGGAGCGAAGGAAATGAGCGGTACGTCGCCGCGTACGGGTTCGTTGATCACAGCCTTGCTCGCGGTCGCCGGTCTCCTCGTCGGCCTGCAGGCAGCCCGTGCGCAGCCGCAGCACGAGCAGCATCGGCCGCACGGGCACGACGCCGGCCGGCACATGGAGCATCGCTTCGACGACCCGGAGCGCTACGCGCAGTCGTTCGACGATCCGGCGCGAGACGAGTGGCAGATGCCCCAGCGGGTCATCGCGGCCCTCGAGGTGGGCGCCGGGCAGGTCGTCGCCGACATCGGGGCCGGCACGGGCTACTTCACCGTGCGCCTGGCCCGCGACACGGCCGCGCGGACCGTGTACGCCGTCGACATCGAGCCGTCGATGGTCGACTACGTGCGGCGGCGGGCCGAGGAGGCCGGTCTGGGGAACGTCGTTGGTGTGGTCGCCGATCCCACCTCCCCGAACCTGCCCGAGGCAGTCGACCTCGTGCTGATCGTGAACACGTACCACCACATCCCGCAGCGGGTCGCCTACTTCGCCGCGTTGCGGGACCACCTGGCGCCGGGCGGGCGCATCGCCATCATCGACCCCCGGAAGGGGGCGCCCGGCGGCGGCCCGCCGGACGAGTTCCGCTTCACCCCGGAGGAGATCGGCGAGGAGCTGAGCCGTGCCGGTCTCGAGCTGCTGACCCGCCACGACTTTCTTCCGCGCCAGAGCTTCCTCGTCTACGGGCCGCTCCGACATGACGGCCTCGGAGGGGCGCGATGAGCGTCATCGGAGCGGATGAGCTGGTGCGGCGCCTCGATGCCGCGGTGAACGCGGCGGACGTGGAATCCATCACGCGGCAGGTCCAGCACGAGATCGAGAACGCCCTGGTGCCGGGCCGGCTGCAGCTCGACGAGCGGTTCCGGCGCATCCGGCCGGACCACTACGCGCGGCGCCTCCTGCACCGCGACCCCGCACGCCGCTACACGGTGCTGGTGCTGGCCTGGGCCCCCGGTCAGGGGACGCCGATCCACGACCACCCCAACCTCTGGAGCGTCGAAGGCGTGCTCGAAGGCGAGCTGGAGGTGACGCAGTACGCCCCGATCAAGGAGGAGCCCCACCGCTGCCGGTTCGCGCCGGTCGAATCGCACCGCGTCGTCGCCGGCGACGCCAACTTCCTGATCCCGCCCTTCGAGTACCACGCGCTGACGAACGACCTGACCGACCGGCCGTGCCTCACCCTCCACGTCTTCGGCGGCGAGCTGCTGGAGATGAACACCTTCGATCCCGTCGGCAACGGCTGGTACGAGCGCTCCCTGCGGCGGGTCTCGTACGATGACTAGTACGCCGCCAGCACCGGCAAGCGCTCGTCGTCCGGGAGCGGCTGCACGCCGAGCGCGTTGAGGATCATCGACACCTTCCGGTAGCGGGCCGCGGTGGCTACGATGCTCATCATCTGGTGCTCGCTGTAGCGCTCCGCGAGCGCCGCCCACGTCTCGTCGGAGACGGTCGTGTCGCGGAACATCTCGTTCGCGGCGTCGATGAGCGCCCGCTCGGCGTCGTTCCAGCCCGCGGCGTCATGTCCTTGCGCGATCCAGTGCGGGTCGAGGCCGTGATCGCGCGCCCGGCCGACGCTGCCGACGTGCTTCGCCCACTCGTAGACGGACTGCGCGTTCCAGCCGGTGCGCAGGATCAGCAGCTCGCGGTCGTGCGGCGTGAGACCCGAGCGCTCGGGGCTCATCACGTATCCCGCGTTCTCGTTCCAGGCGTCGGCCATCGCCGGATGGCGTTGGAACGTGCGCGATACGCGCAGCCCGGGCCCGTCGACCGGCTCGACGCGCGGGGCCGGGAGCGGTGGCTCGCGCACCGGAACCAGCACCCGGTAGGCGACGTCGTCCGCCGGCAGGCGGGCCGGGTCCTCGCCGTCGGGCTGGACGCCGAGCGCGTTGAACAGGATCGACAACGTCGTCGTGTCGGCCACCGTCACCACCGCGTCGATCAGGTTGTGGACGTCGTAGCGCGCGGAGAGGATCTCCCAGGATTCGTCGCTTACCGAGGAGTTGGCGAACAACTGGTCCGCGAGGCCGACCAGGACGTTCTCGAACGGCTCCCAGCGTTCCTGCGACGGGCCCTCGGCGATGGCCAGGATCTCGGCGGGCGTCAGCCCCGCCTCCGCGGCGCGGGCGGCGTGCGCGGCCCAGAGGTTGGCGTTCTGCGCCAGCCACGCCGTGCGCAGGATCAGGATCTCCCGGTGCCGCGGCGGCAGCGTCGTCTCGTTGGCGACGTAGTGCAGGAACGGGAAGATCCGGTCGGCCAGCGCGGGCACCCGGACCAGGGTGCGAAGCGCGTTGCCGGGCCGTCCGTCCGGCGCGTAGCGCTCGACGACCGCCCGCTGCCCGGCCGTCCACTCCGCGGCCGGAAGCGGCGCGATCCGCGGCTCGCGCAGGCGGCGGTGCGGCTGCACGCTCCCCGGCAGTCCGGTGATGGCGCGGGCCGGCTCTATACGCAGGAGGGCGGCGTCGTCCTCCTCGGTCAGGACGTAGAGATAGCCGTCGGGACCCTGCCGGACGTCGCGGATGCGCTGCTTCAACTCCGCGAGCAGCCACTCGCGGCCCATCTCCTCGCCGCGCCGGTTGAAGACGACCCGCTCGAGGTGGCCGGTCCGCTGCATGCGGCCGACGGTCATCGAGCCGACGAAGAGGTTGCCGCGCCAGGCGGGGAAGTGCTCGCCGTCGTAGAAGGTCAGGCCGGACGGCGCAATCGACGGCCACCAGAGGATCTCCGGCCGCTCGAACTCCGCCAGCCACGGCGTGTCGGACACGCGGACCCCGGTGTACTCCCGTCCGTCGGACGCGATCGGCCAGCCGTAGTTGCGGCCGGGGAGGATGACGTTGACCTCGTCGCCGCCCTGCGGGGCGTTCTCGCTCGCCCAGAGGGTGCCGTTCTCGGGGTGGAAGGTCAGGCCGAGCTGGTTCCGGTGCCCCAGCGAGTAGATCTCCGGCAGGTAGCCCGGCTCGCCCACGAAGGGGTTGTCGTCGGGCGCGGTGCCGTCCTCGTTCAGCCGCACCACCTTGCCCACGTGCTCGGCCGGGTCCTGTGCGCGCAACCCGGTGGTCCGCGAACGGATGGCGCCGCCCACCGTCATGTAGAGCTTGCCATCGGGTCCGAACGTGACCCGCGACGCCGCCACGCCCCGGCCGAAGCCCTCGGAGACGAAGACGTCGCGAACCTCCGTCAGCGCGCCGCTGTCGAGCCGCCCGCGGGCGAGCGCGATCACGGCGCCGCGCCGTCCGTCCTGCTCCGCGGGCTTCGAGTAGGTGAGGTAGACGAGACGGTCGTCGTCCGGGTGCAGCGCTATGTCCATCAGCCCCGCCAGCCGCGTCCCCGTGTAAACCTCGGGCACGCCGGGGATCGGCCGCGGATCGAGCACGCCGTCCCGGATCAGCCGCAACGCGCCGGCGTTGCGCTCGGTCACCAGGATGTCGCCGTTGCGGCGGAACGCGAGGCCCCAGGGATGCGAGAGGCCGGTCGTGATCGGCACCACCCGTATCCGCGGCTGGTCGGCGCTGTAGAGCACGACCGGCTCGGTCGGCGGGTCGAGCGCCGGCACGCCGCTGAGCGAGGTGGTTCGCTGCCGCGTCTGGCCGTCCGCCGTGGGGACCGCGAGCAGGAGGAGAAAGCCGCCGGTGGCGAGCAACGCGATGGCGCGGGAACGAGATACGCACAGCGTTCGCATGGTGCCTCCCCGCCGGTCAGTTGTCGGTCCGCGCGGCGCGGGCTTTCCGCTCCGCGGTAATCCGTTCGTAGTCCTCCTCGGTGATGAAGATCACCTGCTGGTTGGCGTGCGCCATCTCGTCGACGGTGCGCGGCCCGTAGCTCACCCACTGGCGCGGGTCGGGGTTGTTCCGGTTGGCGCGCGTGTTGTCGTGCCAGGTCGTGATTTGCATCACCGTGCCCTTGGGCAGGACGGGCGCGTGATCCGGCTCGTAGATGTAATTGAGGTGCCACGTGTTGTCGAAGCGGTCGGAGTAGTTGATCACCTCGCGGCGCCCGTCCGGGTAGAGCGCCTCCATCAGGAACGCCTTGCCCCGGTAGTGCATGTGCGGCTGGAAGTTGTGCATCAGCGCCGGCGCCGGCAGCACGTAGGTTCCCTGGTGCTGCACCACCGAGTGGGGCGGGATCTCCAGGCTCCGCGCGGCGCCCGCTCCCATGGCCACGAACTGCGCGCTGTACTTGGGCGGCGCGTCCTGCGGGTAGAGCCACCAGCCGACCTCGAGCCGGTCCGTGATCTCCTCGCCGACCGCGTGGTAGTGGATGTCGAACTCGACGTGCGACCCGACGCGGACGAGCTTCCCCACGTTCTCGGGGTAGATCTCGCCCTGCTTGCCCTGGGCCCACTCGGTGAAGAGCTCCCGCACCTCCTCCGGATCGGTGGCGCGCTTCCGGGCCGCAGCGAGCACCGCATCCACCCCGACCTGCCCCGCCCGCAGCGCACGCTCCGCCTCGAGGAGCTCCTCGCCCTTCGGCTGGTGGAGATAGGTCGATGCGTGGTGCACGATGCGCCGGCCCTCGAGCGACGGCTTGGTCTCGGCCGCCCGCACCCACACCGGCTCGGTCAGGTTCAGCTCGGCCCGCGGCCGGAACCAGGCGTCCTGCCCGTCGGCGGGCATGGTCCATGGCTGCGACTGCACGACGATGTCCGGCGGTCCCAGCCGGTCCTCCAGCTCGAACCGGTCACCGGCGGGCCAGTCGACCGGCGGCGGCAGGTCGGCCGGGTCGCCGAGCGGCGCCCCCGCGTCGACCCAGCGCACGATGGTGTCGACCTGCGCGTCGCTCAGCGACCGGTCGTTGATGAAGTGCTGGATGCCGACCGTCTTGTCGAGATGCCACGGGGGCATCTCCCGCGACTGGACCCGCGCCTTGATCGAGCGCGCCCAGGGCCGCGTCTCCTCGTAGCCGACCAGCGACATCGGGGCCACGCTGCCGACCCGGTGGCAGGTCTCGCACTTCTGCTGCAGGATCGGTGCGACGTCCCTTGCGAACGTCACGTCCGAACCGGCCTCCTGCGCCGCGGCGCCGGCCGGCGCCAGCAACGCGAAGGCACCGAGCAGCGCGCCGGGACCGACCCGCCGCCGACCGACCGCGAAACTGCGTTGCGTCATTTTCCTGCTCCCTTGCGAACCGGGCGCCTCATTCATCCGCCGCCACGCGCACGCGGACGTAACCGTTCGTCCAGCAGCACTGGTTGCTCTGGCGCGACCCGTCCGTCGCCACCACGTGGAGCACGTAGTCCCCCGGCTCTGCGAACGTGGCCGTGGTGCTCGCCCGTCCTTCCGCCACGGCCGGGCTCTCCTCTCCAAGGGTCACCGCGCCGGGCCCGCGAAACGGGCGCCATCGCACCGCCAGCTGCGGCTCGTCCCGCCCCGACCCGAGCCCGTCGTCGGTGACTTGGACGTCGAGGACGAGCGGGACCCCGACCGTCGCCGTCCGCTCGGCGACCGTCCCCCCCGGACCCTGGGCCCGCGCACCTTCGGGCTCGAGTCGGAGCACCGGCGGCGTGTTGCCGGGGCTCGGCCCGGCGGCGGCCCGGAACGGCTCGATCAGGTACTCGGGATCGAGGTTGACCGGGATCTCCAGCGTCTCCCCGCGCGAGGTGAGCGTCCACGTGACGTCGCCCTCCGTCCCCGCGGCGATGGTGATCACGAAGACGCCGATGTGCCGGCGGGGCAGGAAGTGCGTCGGCTGGCCCTGGTCCGTCCCTCCCGGCTGGACCCGGTTGTCGGGTCCGACCGGTATCCGCACCTCCTCCACCCAGTTGCGGTTGAAGTAGCCGAACGAGGCGGCGACCGCGCCGCCGGGAAGCGGATACCACCCCTCGTAGACGGGCGACACGCTCTGCCCGCGGTCGTGTCGAATCAGGCCGCCGGGCCGCGTCGCCTGCGCCTGCAGGGGTTCGCCGGGCCAGGACCCGCCGCCGGCGGCGAGCGCCGCAAGGCCGGCCGCGATCAGTCGGAGCGCGGAGCTTCCGCCGGCGCGCATGAGCGGCATCTTCTCACAAACGGCTGCCCCGCGCAGCGCCGCCGCCGGGCGGTCGGGACGACGGGTTCGTGGCGTCGGCTGCCGTGGTGGATGAGAATGGCGGCACGGTGTCCGTCACGGAAGATCGGGCGGGGGGCTGGCTGGCGAAGGGAGCGCACGCGGCGCGCCTGATCCTCGCGGCTGTCTGCCTTGCCGGCGTCGGCGGTCCGGTGACCGGGCAGGCGTCGCCGGCGCCGCGCGGCGCACCTCCTGCCGGCGAGGCCGCCCAGGGCGGCTACAGGATCGTGCGTCCGGTCGTCCGTCCGCCGCGCCTGCCGCAGCCGCCGGTCGTCGACGGCCGGCTCGACGACGCGGTCTGGAGCGGCGCCGCCCACATCACGGAGCTGGTGCAGCGCCGCCCCCTCGACGGCGCCCCGGCCAGCGAGGCGAGCGACATCTACCTCGGCTACGACAGCGACCACCTCTACGTCGGGCTGCACGCGCACTACCGCGATCCCGGCATGCTGCGCGCGAACCGGCGCGACCGCGACGAGAGCATCGAGGACGATCTGTTCCTGATCTACTTCGATCCCTTCCTCGACCGGCAGCGGGCGTACGTCTTCACGGTGAACGGCTACGGCGTGCAGGGCGACGCCATCCTGCGGGCCGGCGCCATCGGCGGCGGGCGCTTCGGCGTGCCGCGTGGCGACGCGTCCTGGGACGTGCTGTTCCACACGGCGGCGGAGATCGTCGCCGACGGGTTCGTCGCCGAGATGGCGATCCCGTTCAAGAGTCTCCGGTATCCGCGTCGGGCGGCGGGCGCGCCCCACCGCTGGGGGCTGCAGATCGCGCGCATCGTCGGTGGCCGGGACGAGGCCGACGTCTGGTCGCCGACGTCGCGCGACATTGCCGGCTTCCTGCCCCAGATGGGCACGGTGGAAGGCATGACCGATCTCTCGCGCAGCAACAATCTCGAGGTGCTGCCCACCTTCACCGCCACGCGCTTCGGCGCCCTCGACCGCCGGACCGGCGCCTTCGCGGACGGGGACGTCACGCCCGAAGGCGGCGTCAACGTGAAGTACGGTGTGACGTCGAACCTCACCGCGGACGTCACGGTCAACCCCGACTTCTCGCAGATCGAATCCGATCTCCCCCAGATCGAGATCAACCAGCGCTTCGCGTTGTTCTATCCCGAGCTGCGGCCCTTCTTCCTCGAGGGCGCCGAGATCTTCAACATCCCGGGTCCCGTCACGGCCGTGCATACCCGGACCATCGTCGACCCCGACTTCGGCGCCAAGCTGACCGGGAAGGTCGGACGGACCACGCTCGGCGCGATGTACGCCAGCGATGCGGGGGCAGGGAGCGAGGATGCCCTCCCCGCCGCGGCGCGAGGAGGGGCGGCGCAGGTGTTCGCGGGCCGCGCGCGCTACGACCTGTACGCCGAGTCGCACGTGGGAACCGTCTTCACCAGCCGCGAGCACGCCGGCGGCCACAGCCGGCTCGCGGGCGCCGATGCCAACTTCCGGCTGGGCGACACCCATGCGGTGGCGTTCCGCGCCATGGCGACCGATCACGAGGCGCGGGAGGGCGGGCGCACGGAGGGCCACCTGCTCGATGCGGTGTTCAGCAAACGCGGACGCAACCTGCGCTACTCGCTCGGCGCGTACGCTCTGTCGCCGGAGTTCCGGACCGATGTCGGCTTCGTGCGCCGGACGGACCAGCGCTACGTATCGGCGACCGGCGGGTACCGCTGGTGGCCGGAGCACTGGCTGCGCAACTGGGGCCCCGAGTTTCTCTATGCCCGCAACTACGACTTCGCCGGCGTGCTGCAGGACGAGATCGCGGACGCCGGCATCAACCTGGCGCTCGCGCGCAACATGTTCGTGGCGGGCAACGTCCGGCGGGAGCTGGAGCGCTTCCGGGGCGTTGATTTCGTGAAGACGCGGTCGCGCGTCTTCGGCCGTGTCGACACCAGCCGGCGCATCGGAGTGTCGCTCGAGTACCGGCGCGGAGACCAGGTGCGCTTCGTGGACCGGGGCCTCCCCTATCTGGGCCACGAGCACGGCATCTCGGCGTCGATCAACCTGCGTCCCGCGCCGCGCTTCCGCTCGGCAATCAATGTCACGACGAATCGTTTCACCAACCCGGGCCGCGGCGGCGTGGAGGTGTTCGACGTCCGCATCTTCCGCGCCCTGACGACGTACCAGTTCACCACCCGGCTGCTGCTGCGCAACATCAGCGAGTACGACACGCTCGACGGAACGCTCGATCTCAACCTGCTCCTGACCTACCGCGTCAACGCGGGGACGGTGTTCTATGCCGGCTACGACGATCACTACCAGCAGGCCGACCGCATCGAGCTCGATCCGGCTGCTTGGGACGCTGCCTCCGGTTGGCCCCTGCCGGCTGCCGGTCCCCGGCGGACGAACCGCGCGGTGTTCCTGAAGGTGCAGTACCTCTTTCGCTACTGAGGCGCCGGTTAGAATCGAATGGAGCCGCCGTAGCGGGCGGCGATCGGTTGGTTCGCACGGAGGGCTTCCATGCACGTTGCGCGCGGGCTCGGGGCAGCGGTCCTGGCGGCGGTTCTGCTTCTCGCCGGCGCCCGTCTCTCCGTCGCCGCGCCGGCCGGGGGCGACGACGCGTGGCCGTCGTTCCGCGGGCCGCGGGCGAGCGGCGTCGCCGACGGTCAGGCGCTCCCCGAGCGGTGGAGCGGCGTGGACGGCACCAACATCCGGTGGCGGACCCCCATCCCCGGGCTGGCCCACTCGAGCCCGATCGTCCGAGGCGGGCGCGTGTTCCTCAACTTCGGCGATAAGCGACAGCCCGGATGCCACGTTCCGGCCCGGCCTGTACGGCGCCGGCACCGCCTCGACCGATCGCTCCGCCCAGCGCTGGGTGGTCTACGCAGTCGACGCCGCCACGGGAGAGGTCCTGTGGGAAGCGGTCGCGGCCGAGGGAAGGCCCCGGGACGCCCGCCACGTCAAGAACACGTATGCGAGCGCGACTCCGGCGACCGACGGGCGCTACGTCGTCGCACTCTTCGGATCCCGGGGGCTGCACGCCTTCGACATGGAAGGCCAGCGGGTCTGGGCGAGAGACCTCGGCCGGCTCGACGCCGGAGCGTACGACGTGCCGCAGCTCGAGTGGGGTCCGGCGAGCTCGCCGATCATCGCCGGCGACCTGGTGATCGTGCAGTGCGACACGCAGGGCGAGTCATTCCTGCTTGCGGCCGACGTTCACACCGGCGATACGGTCTGGCGCACGGCGCGCGACGAGCTGCCGTCGTGGGGCACGCCGTCCGTGTATGACGGCCCGACCGGAGCGGCCATCGTCACGAACGGGTCCAACTTCATCCGGGGCTACGACCTGCGGACGGGCCGGGAGCGCTGGCGCCTGGGCGGGAGCTCCCGCATCACGGCCCCGACGCCGATCGTTGCCGGCGAACTCCTCATCGCTGCCAGCGGGCGTGCCCCGGAGGCTCCCATCTTCGCCGTAAGGACTGCGGCGGCGGGCGACATCACCCTCGCGCCGCGCCAGGCGTCGAGCCCGGCCGTCGCCTGGCGCCGCCAACGGCGAGGTCCCTACATGCCGACCCCGATCGCGTACCGGGGACGCCTCTATGCCCTGCACGACGCCGGGATCCTCGATGCCTACGATGTCGAGACCGGGGCGGAGATCTACCGGCGGCGCATTCCCCACGCCGGCTTCGGCTTCAGCGCGTCGCCGGTCGCCGCGGATGGGCGCATCTACCTCGCCGGGGAGGACGGGGTCATCTTCGTCGTCCGCGCCGGAGCGCGCTTCGAGCTGCTCTCCGCCAACGACATGGGCGAGCCGCTGATGGCCACGCCGGCGCTCGCCGGCGGGGTGATGTACGTGCGGGGCGCCCGTCACCTCTTCGCGGTCGCCGCCGACTGACCACCCTCGCGCCGGATCGCCGCGGGACGCCTGGCGGGTTGGTTGCCGCGAAACTCCGCTTGGGAGCGCCCGCACTCCGACGGCGCGCGGCTGTCGGCGCCACCAGAAACGCTCGCAATCTTCCCACCGATATGGATAGAATGGGAAGATTTTGTTGCGACCATCGTGCCTCCCCTTACGTCTACAGTTGGTGAGGGAGGTAAGTACGAACGCCCGCCTGCTCCGCGTGCCGGGCCCTGCTGCCGATACCCGGAGGTAGTGGAGCGAAGGAGAGCTTGCACTTGCTGACACAGGAACGCCAGGACATCGTAGCGGAGCTCGTCTCGCTGGGTCAGGGGAACGGGTCGCTGACGCTCGACCAGGTGCTGGATCACGCGCCGGCAGACCTCGACGTCGAGGACATCAGCGCTCTGCTCCAGGACCTCGAGAGCCAGGGCATCGAGGTCGACGGCGCAGAGCAGGTTACCGACACCAAGCGGCGACAGGTCCCGCGGGCGCGCGAGGTGCACCTGCCCGTACACGAGGAGGATCAGGGCCAGGACCTCGTGCGCACCTACCTGCGGCAGATGAGCCGCGTGCCGCTGCTGACCCGCGAGGGCGAGGTGGCGATCGCGAAGCGCATCGAGCGGGGAGAGCTGCGCATCATGAAGGCCCTGTCGCGGAGCCTCGCCGTCGCGCGCCGCGTCGGCATCCTCGCGGACGAGGTGCGCGAGGGCACGCGGTCGCTGCGCGACGCGGTCGTGCTCCCGGATACCGAGTTGACCGAGCGCCAGCAGGCCAGGTGCGCCAAGGAGTTCCTTGCCAGCGCGGGCGCCGTTCGCGACCGGCTTCAGGCCCTGGCGCACCTGCAGGCGCTGGCGGATGGCATCCGGAAGCGGTGGTGTCGGCCCTCCAAGCGCACGATGCGGCGCATTCAGCGGGCCCGCATCGCGGTGTCGCAAGCCGTTCGGGAGATCAACTTCACGCCCGCCCTTCGGCGCGAGCTCACCGACCTCGTGGACGCCGCCGTGGCAGCGTTGCCGCAGGATGCGACCGCGAGACCGCCGGTGCCGACCGGTGCCGTCCCGCACGCCAGGGCCGGTTTGGAGCGGAGCGGAGCGGCCGCCGAGAGCGCGGCCGACCTGGCCGCCATCCGCAAGGCGATGGACCGGGGAAGCGCGGAGGGCGATCAGGCGCGCAAGGAGCTGACGGAAGCCAACCTGCGGCTCGTGGTCTCCG
Source organism: Vicinamibacterales bacterium (assembly GCA_965215155.1). Taxonomy (GTDB): domain Bacteria; phylum Acidobacteriota; class Vicinamibacteria; order Vicinamibacterales; family UBA8438; genus JAGWAJ01. The sequence goes on from CBDCCY010000004.1 coordinate 535,927, forward strand.
TGGCGAAGAAGTACGTCAACCGCGGCCTCGCGTTCCTGGACCTCATCCAGGAGGGCAACATCGGCCTCATGCGCGCGGTCGACAAGTTCGACTACCGCCGCGGTTTCAAGTTCTCGACCTATGCCACCTGGTGGATCCGACAGGCAATCACGCGCGCCATCGCCGATCAGGCGCGCACGATCCGGATCCCGGTGCACATGATCGAGACACTGAACAAGCTGAACCGGGCGATGCAGACGCTCACGCGCGACCTCGGCCGGGAGCCGACGCCGGAGGAGCTGGCCGAGCGGGCCGACCTCCCGCCTTCCGTGGTGCGCAAGGCCCGCAAGATCGCCCAGACGGTGGTCTCGCTCGATGCGCCGATCGGCGACAGCGACGAGAGCCAGTTCGGCGACTTCATCGAGGATCGGCAGGCCGTCAACCCCGCCGAGGCCACGGTGGCGTTCGACCTGCGGCGGCAGACGGAGTCGGTGCTCGAGACGCTGAGCCCGAAGGAGCGCGAGGTCATCCGGATGCGCTTCGGCCTGAGCGACGGCGCCGAGCCGACGCTGGCCGAGCTCGGGGAGAAGTTCTCCCTGACGCGGGAGCGGATTCGACAGATCGAGGCGGCCGCGCTGCGCAAGCTCCGCGATCCCTCGCTGAGCCGGCGGCTGAGCTCGTTCGTCGAGCCGCGGCGCGGACCGCGGTCGGACCGCCGGCGCGGCACGGGGCTGGCCGATCAGGGCGTCGCCTGATCGGCCCGCACCCGGCACCAGCCCGCCGGCGCGAGGAGTCTGCGCCGTGGAACGTGCGCTACGCGGGTATCGCCCCAACACAGACTCCCAACGCGCCCGCCAAAGGGCGCGGGTGCCCTGGTGAACGTCCACCTGATCGACGGCACCTACGAGCTCTTCCGCCACTTCTACGGCGCGCCTCCCGTCGCTGACGCCTCCGGGCGGCCACGGGGGGCCGTCCGCGGCGTCGTCGCCTCCGTGCTCGTGATGCTCGAGGAGGCCGCCACCCACGTCGGCGTGGCGACCGACCACGTCATCGAGTCGTTCCGCAACGATCTCTGGCCCGGCTACAAGACCGGCGAAGGCATCGATCCCGATCTGCTCGAGCAGTTCCAGCCCCTCGAGGACGCGCTCGAGGCGCTCGGCGTCGCGGTCTGGAAGATGGAGCGCTTCGAGGCCGACGACGCCCTCGCCTCGGCCGCCGTCCGCGCCGCGGCCGATCCGCGGGTCGAGCAGGTGTTCATCTGCACGCCGGACAAGGACCTCGCCCAGATGGTCGAAGGCAGGCGGATCGTGCAGTTCGACCGCCGCGCCGGCGTCATCCGCGACGCGGAGGGGGTGCGCGACCGCTTCGGCGTCGACCCGGCGTCGATTCCGGACTACCTCGCGCTGATGGGCGACAGCGCCGACGGGTTCCCGGGGCTGCGCGGATGGGGCGCCAAGTCGGCCGCGGCCGTGCTCGCCCGCTACCGGCGGCTGGAGGACATTCCGGACGACGCCGGCGCCTGGGACGTCGAGGTGCGGGGACGCGCGGGCCTTGCGCGCACGCTGGCCGGACACCGGAACGACGCCCTGCTGTTCCGCGACCTTGCGACGCTGCGTCGCGACCTGCCGTTGTTCGAGAACGTGGACGAGCTGCGGTGGACGGGTCCGACGCCGGCCTTCTTCGACTTCTGCGCGTTGGTGAACGAGCCGCGCCTCTACGACCGCGCGCGGGCCGCCGCGCCGGAGGCTCCGCCGGAAGCCGGGCCGCAGCCGCCCGCCACCGTGTCGTAAACTGAAACGAGCGTGCTCCGGACAGCATATTCGGCCGGCATCGTCGCCATCGGTCTGGCCGCCGCGTGCGGCGACGCCTCGCTGGCTCCCCTCTCGCCGGACGACCCCGCCGCGGCCGCGGCCGACTCCCCGGCCGCGGCGACCGTGCCCCCGACGGTCGATGTGGTGTTCGCCGACGCCACGGCCGAGGCCGGCATCGGGTTCGTCCACGTCAGCGGGGCGGAGGGAGAGAAGTACCTCCCGGAGACGCTCGGTTCCGGTGCCCTGTTCCTCGACGTCGACGGCGACGGCTGGCAGGACATTTTCTTCGTCAACTCCACGCCGTGGCGGGCCGGCGACGCCTTCCCGGCGCTCTACCGGAACGACGGCGACGGCACGTTCACCGACGTCACCGCCGCCTCGGGTCTCCGGGTCGCGCTCTACGGGCTCGGGGGCGCCGCCGCCGACTACGACAACGACGGCAACGCCGACCTCTACGTCACCGCGCTCGGAGCGAACCGGCTGTTCCGGGGGCGCGGCGACGGGACGTTCGAGGACGTTACGGCGGCGGCCGGGGTCGGCGACGAGCGGTTCTCGACGAGCGCGCTCTGGTTCGACTACGACGCGGACGGCGCGCTCGACCTCTTCGTCGCCAACTACGTCGAGTGGACGCCCGAGACCGACATCTTCTGCACCCTGGACGGCGAGGCGAAGTCGTACTGCACCCCCGAGTCGTACACCGGCCAGCGGCCGACGCTGTACCGCAACCGGGGCGACGGGACCTTCGAGGACGTGACCGCGGCGGCCGGGCTCGACGTGCCGTCGTCGAAGGGCCTCGGCGTGGCCATGCTCGACTTCGATGGCGACGGCTGGCTGGATCTCTTCGTGGCCAACGACACGGAGCCGGATCAGCTGTTCCGGAACCGGGGCGACGGGACGTTCGAGGACGTCGGCCTGGTCGCCGGCGTCGCGTTCAGCGAGGGGGGCGTGGCTCGCGCCGGGATGGGCGTCGACGCGGCCGACTATGACGGGTCCGGCCGGCCCAGCCTCGTGATCGGCAACTTCTCGAACGAGATGATCGCCCTCTACCACAACGAGGGGAACGGCCTCTTCATCGACGAGGCCCCGCGCTCGGAGGTCGGCAGCACGTCGCTCCTCACGCTGGCTTTCGCCTGCTTCTTCTTCGACTACGACCTCGACGGCCGCCCCGACATCTTCGCCGCCAACGGCCACGTGGCGGACGACATCGAGCGGGTGCAGGCGCGCGTCACCTATGCGCAGCCGCCCCACCTGTTCCGCAACCTCGGGCGGGGCCGGTTCGAGGACGTGGTCCCGAGCCTGGGGCCGGCCCTCGCCGAGCCGATGGTGGCCCGCGGGGCGGCGTACGCGGACATCGACCACGACGGCGACCTCGACATCCTCGTCACCGTCAACAACGGGCCGGCGCGCCTGCTGCGGAACGACGGCGCGTCGACCAACAACGTGCTGCGGGTGCGCACGGTCGGCGTGACTTCGAACCGCGACGGGATCGGGGCCCGCGTCGATGTGACGCTGCCGGACGGCGGCGCGTCGTGGCAGCGTGTCAAGACCGGCTCCAGCTACGCCTCGCAGAGCGAGCTGGCGCTGACCTTCGGTCTCGGCTCCGCGACTGCGGTCGAGGGCGTGCGGGTGACCTGGCCCGGCGGGCAGGTCGACACCCTGGGGCGGACGCGTGCGAACCAGCGCGTGACGATCCGCGAGGGCGAGGGGCTGATCGCATCCGAGCCGATCGGAGGTGAGCGTTGATGAGGAGATCGTGGGTGGCGCTCGGTGCGTGGCGCCGCGGCGCGGGCGTGCTGGCCGTCCTCGGGGCACTGGGCTGCGCCGCGGACGGCCCGGATCCGCTCGCCCGGCGCGAGGCGGCGTACCGGGCCAACAACCGGGGCATCGCGCGCCTGGAGCAGTTCGACTACCCCGCGGCCGCGGCCGCATTCCGCGACGCGCTGGCCATGGGCGGCCGCGGCGCGGGTCCGGATGCCGCCGGAGCTCCCGCCGACACCCTGCCGATCGCCCGCCTGAACCTCGCGCTGGCGCACTTCTACGACCAGGACCTCGAGGGCGCGGGCCGCGAGGCCGCGGCGGCGGCGGAGAGTCTGCCCGGGGCGTTGGAGCCGCCGTACCTGCTCGGACTGATCGCCCGCGCCGAGAACCGCCCCGACGATGCGCGCGAGTGGTTCGCGCAAGTGATCGACCAGGATCCCGGCGACGTCGGAACGAACATCAACCTCGGGCAGATCGACCTGGAGACGCGCGACTACGCCGCGGCGATCCCGCGCCTGCGCCTCGCCGCGGACGCGGAGCCGTTCAACGTCACCGCGGTCTACAACCTGGGGCTGGCCCTCGCGCGCAGCGGCGAGACGGACGAGGGACGCGCGCTGCTGCAGCAGGCGCAGGCGCTGCGGTCGAGCGGCTACGCGGTCACCTACGGATCGGGCTACCTCGAGGAGGGCCGCTACGCGGAGGCGATCGCGTCCACGGGAGCGGAGCCGGAGCTCGTCGATGCCGCGTCGCCCACCGCCTCGTTCGCGGTTGCTCCGCTCGATCTCGTGCCGGCGCCGGCATCCGACGCACCCGCGCCGTTCGGCCGCCGCTTCGCGGTGTCGGAGCTCGATGCCGCAGGGGCCCGCGCCCTGGCCGCATCGCTCGGGGGCGGCGTCGCCGCGTTCGATGCGGACGGCGACGGCGACCTCGACCTCCTCCGCGTGGCGCCCGAGGGCCAGCAGTTGCTGCGCAACGACGGCTCCGGCGCATGGACGGACGTGACGGAGGCGTCGGGCCTCGGCGCCGCGCCGCCGGACACGGTCGGCATCGGCGCGATCGCGGCCGACTTCGACAACAACCTGGCATCCGACCTGTTCGTGCTCCGCTACGGCGGCAGCAGCCTCTACCGCAACGACGGAACGGGACGCTTCTCCGACATCACCGCCGCGGCCGGCCTCCCGGCCGACCCGACCCTGCCCGGCGCCGCGGCGTTCACCGACGTCGACCACGACGGCGACGTCGACCTGCTCGTCGCCGGGCTGGCCGACCTCGCGGCGACGCGCGCGGCGGCCGACGCCCCGGTGCTCTTCCCGGACGAGTTCGCCCCGGCGCCGCTGCGCCTGCTGCGCAACAACCAGGACGGCACGTTTCAGGACATCACCGCCGAGGCCGGTCTTGCGTCGTCCGGCCGCGTCGTCGCGGTGGTGCCGACCGACTTCGACAACCGGCGGGACATCGACCTGCTGGTCGTCGACCACGACACCGGGCCGCGGCTCTACACCAACCTGCGCGACGGCACGTTCCGGGAAGTCGCCGGGGAGGTGGGGCTCGCCGGGGTCGCCGCCGCAGCGGGCGCGATCCGCGCCGCCGCGACCGGCGACGTGAACAAGGACGACTATCCGGACCTGGCCTTCGCCGGGGCGTCCGGGCTCGTCGTCGCCCTCAGCGACGGCCGGGGCCGGTTCACGGTGGCCCCCGGGCCGGAAGCGGCCGGCGCGGCGGCGGCGGGGCTGGTCGACTACGACAACGACGGCCTGCCCGACCTGTTCGCGTGGCTGTCCGACGGTCCCCGCCTGTTCCGCAACCTCGGGACCGGATGGACGGACCGGACCGGGGCGGCCCTGTCCGCGGCGGCCGGCGCGGGGGCGGTGCGGTCGGGGCATGCCTTGACCGTGGCCGACCTGAACGGCGACGGCGCCAGCGACGTCGTGGCGGGCGCCGCCGGCGGGCTGTCGCTGCTCGGCAACAGCGGCGAGCCGGGCAACGCGTCGCTCCGGATGCGGATCACCGGCCTTGCCAGCAACCGCACCGGGGTGGGCGCGAAGGTCCAGGTGCGCGCGGGCAGCCTGCGGACGCGGCTCGAGACCTCGGCGGCGACGCCGTCCGTCGCGCCCGCCGACCTGGTGTTCGGCCTCGGCCCGCGCGAGGGGGCCGACGTGGTCCGGGTGCTCTGGCCGTCCGGGATACTGCAGGCGGAGACGGCCGCGGACGCCTCGGAGGACGCCGGCGGCGAGGCCGCGGCTCCGGCGGAGGCCCAGGCCCCGCCCGTGCTGCCGTCGCCGCTGGCCGTGCAGGAGCTCGACCGCAAGCCGTCGTCCTGCCCCATCCTCTTCACGTGGGACGGCGAGCGGTTCACCTTCGTGACCGACTTCCTGGGCGGCGGCGAGATGGGCTACTGGCACGGGCCGGGGATCTACAACACGCCCGACCCCGTCGAGTACGTCCGGATCCGGGGCGACCAGCTTCGGCCTCGCGAGGGCGTTCTCGAGTTGCGGGTGACGAACGAGCTCGAGGAGGTGCTGTTCGTCGACCAGCTCGAGCTGCTGGCGCTGGCGCATCCGAGCGACGTCGAGGTCCATCCCAACGAGGGGATGCCGGCCACGCCCAAGCCGTACCGCCTCCACGCGGTGCGAGACGTCCGCCCGCCGCTGCGCGCCGTCGACGACGCGGGCGATGACGTCACGGAGCGCATCGCCAGGCTCGACGGACGCTACGCCGAGGGGTTCCCCCTCGCACCGTTCCGCGGCTACGCCAGGAAGCACACCCTGACGCTCGATCTGGGCCCGACGAGCGGCCCGACCACGCTGCTGCTGACCGGGTGGACCGACTACGCGTTCTCGAGCGACAACGTGGCTGCCTACCAGGCGGGCCTGGCCCCGCTGATGCCCGTGCTCGAGGTGCGCCAGGCCGGCGGCGGGTGGCGTCCCGCCGCGGTCGACGTCGGGATCCCCGTCGGACGGCCGCAGACGATCGCGGTCGATCTCGGCGACGCCCTGCGCCCGGGGGAGCGGGAGGTACGGCTCACGACGACCTTCCGGATCTACTGGGACCGCATCCGGGTTGCCGACGGCCTCTCTCCGGAGGCGGCGGGCGTGCGGACGACGCGCCTCCCGACGCGCAGCGCCGATCTCCGCCACCGCGGCTTCTCCGCCGAGGTGCATGCCGACCACCCCGCGCCGCTGACCTACGACTACGCTCGCGTGTCGAAGGTGTCGCCGTGGAAGACGATGGCCGGCCGCTACACCCGGGAGGGAGACGTGCAGGAACTGCTGGCCGACGCGGACGACATGTTCGTCATCGCCCGGGACGGCGACGAGCTGGCGCTCACGTTCGACGCGTCGGAGCTCGAACCGCTACCGGAGGGCTGGACCCGGACGTACTTCCTGCGGGCTGACGGCTACAGCAAGGAGATGGACATCAACTCCGCGATCCCCGACACCGTCGAGCCGCTCCCGTTCCACGGCATGACCGGCTACCCCTACGGCGAGAGCGAGCGGTACCCCGACACCCCCGAGCACCGCAAGTACCGCGAGAGCTACAACACGCGCGTGGTCGTGCGCTCGGTCCCGCTCCTCGAAGCTTCCCGCTAGCCACGCCGGCCGCCGAGCCAACCGATGCCACACATCCGTTTCGCGGCCGCCGCCTGTCAGACCGACCTGGCCAATCCGCTCGACCGGTGCCAGATGCGGGCCAACACCGACCGCATGCTGGCGATGGTCGACGCCGCGGTGGCCGGCAGCGCCCCGTTCCTCCCCGTCAGACTGGTGGTCTTTCCCGAATTCGCCCATGCGGCACCGGTGTTCCCGACGGTCGAGGAGCTGCGCCGGCGGCTCGCCGTGCCGATTCCCAACGAGCACACCGAGCGGCTGACGGCGAAGGCGCGCGAGCACGACCTCTACATCCAGAGCGGGTCGATGCTGGAGGAGCACGAACGGTGGCCCGGCGTCGTGTTCAACACCACCTGCCTGATCGGCCCCGGCGGCATCCTCTCGACCTTCCGCAAGGTGAACACCTGGGTGCCCTACGAGGTGCACGCCAGCCCTCACGACCTGCCGGACTTCGACCTGCCGCTGTTCCCGGTGGCCGAGACGCCCCTCGGGCGCATCGGCTGCGCCATCTGCTACGACTGGCTGTTCCCGGAGGCGCTGCGCCAGCTCACGGCCAACGGCGCGGAGATCCTGGTCCGGGTGTCCGCCTACATGGATCCGTGGGGAGCCACGGAGCCGATGGCGTGGTGGACGGTCGTCAACCGCACCCGCGCCCTGGAGAACGTCGCGTACGTCGTCGCCGCGAACCAGGGCGCCAGCCTGCGCCACTATCCGCCGTACTCGTGGCCCGGCGGCTCGCAGGTGGTCGACTTCGACGGCCGCATCCTGGCCGAGGCGTCGCCCGGGCCGGGCGAGCGGATCGTGGTGGCCCCCATCGACGTGTCGGCGCTGCGCCACGAGCGCGCCACCCGCGTCGGGCACCACATGCCGGCACACCTGCGGACGGAGGCCTATCCGGTGTACCGCACCGCCGGCTATCCGCCGCGCGAGCGCCCCGACGCTCCGCTGTCGTACGAGGAGAACGGCCGCCGGATTCAGGCCGCCAAGGACGACTTCGAGCGGCGCGGAAGCGCGGCCGCGGCGGCGGAGGCGGGATCGCCCGCGCGCCCGCGCTCCGGCGGCGACCCGGATGCCCGCGGCTGAGGGTGGCGGCGGAGAGCCCGCCGCGGATGCGCCGGCCGCCACGGCCCGCGTCTGGGTGAGCGACGGGCCGCGCTACCGGTTCCCGGAGCGCGATCCGGGGTTGCCCCGGTTGCCGGCCACCGGCATCTGCTTCTCCGGCGGCGGCACCCGCTCGCTGGCCGCGACGGCCGGCCAGTTGCGCGGCCTCACGGAAACCGGTCTGATCGCCGACGTCGGCCATCTCGCCTGCGTGTCGGGCGCCGCCTGGGCGGCCGTGCCCTACGCCTACCACGCGGGGGGCGCCCGCGACGATGCGGAGCTGCTCGGACCCGTGCTTCCGCCGGAGAAGGTCAGCCTGCGCGCGCTCGAAACGCTGCCCGAGACGCGCCTCGACCACCCGGCGACCGCGGGCTTCGAGCGTCACCTGACGGCGGCCATCGCGGACGCGGACCTGCCCCGAGACCGGGTCTGGACGCGCGCGGTCGGGGCGACGTACCTGGCGCCCTTCGGGCTCTTCGACCCCCGAGCACCGGCGTGGTTCACGTCGGACGCCGCCGCGGCGGCCGCGGTCAAGGCCGCCAACCCGCACCTGGCGGGGACGCCGTTCCATGCCGTGCACGGCGGCGCCTGGCGGCCGCACCTGGTGATCAACGCCTGTCTCGTCTGGCCGCGGCTGCCGGCCGGGGCGACCGGCGAGCGGCAGTGCGTCGGCTTCGAGTGCACCCCGTTCGGCGTCGGAGCACCGTGCCGCTCGACGCTGCGCACGGCGTCCGGCGCGAGCTGTACGGTCGGCGGGGGGTACCTGGAGCCGTTCGCCTTCGGCTGCCCGGCTCCCGCGAGCGGCCCCGACGCGAGCGGGCGCGTGCGCGTCGTCCCGCTGCCCCGTCCGTTCACGCTCGCCGACGCGACGGCGGCGACGAGCGCGAGCGCCGCGCGTGCGGCGGCGCTTCCGTTCGTGCCGCGGACGCACCACTGGCCGCTGGGGGTGGACGACGGTCAGCCGGGGCGCGTCCACTCGTTTGCGGACGGCGGCGACATCGAGAACTTCGGGTTGATCGCCCTGCTGCGTCGCCGGGTCGAGCGCATCGTCGTCTTCGTCAACACCCTGCACCCGCTCGGCGAGGAGGTCCGGCCCGAGGCTGAGCGCGGGCCGGTCGGCATCGACCCCTACATCCCCCCGCTGTTCGGCTACGCGACGCCCAAGTGCCCGCACAACCAGGTCTTCGCGCGGGCGGCGTTCGGCCGCGTAGCGGCGGCGCTGCGCGCCGCAAGGCGCCGCGGGCGGGGCGTGGTCGCCGCCACGCGGCTCGCGGTCCAACCGAACGCCTGGTGGGGAGTCGCCGGAGGCTGGGAGGTCGAGGTCTGCTGGGTCTACAACGAACGCGCGCCCGCCTGGGAAGCGCGCCTCGACGCGGAGATCCGGCGGGCGATCGAGGAAGGGCAGCCGCCCGACGCCACCGGTCCGTTCGCCCGCTTCCCGTTCTACCGGACCGAGGGCCAGAACCCGGGCTGCCTGGTCCGCCTGACCGCCCCGCAGGTCAATCTGCTCGCCGACCTGAGCTGCTGGGTCGTGGTCGAGCACGCCGCGCTGCTGCGCGAGGTGCTCGGCTAGCTAGCGCCGCCGAACCCGTCGTAGGCTCCGTGTTCGGCCCCAGCCCCACCGTCCCAGGAGCTTGCACCGCAGCGCTCACGCCGTTGCGTTCTGCGGCGCAAGCTCCTAAGGCGACTGTTCGAGGAGCTCGTGGTTGTTCCAGCGGCGGATATCGGCGCGCCGCCGGCGGCTGAGGAGGACCCGCACGTCCGAGTACGTCTCCAACTGGAGGTAGCCCCAGAGGTCGCCGAGCACGGGCCCTCGGTCCAGCGAGCCACGCGCTTGCATGATGTTGCCCAGGATCCCCCACCACAGGCGGACCCGGTCGATCAGCTCGAACTCGACGCGGGCGGCCTCGTAGGTCTCCTTGTCGATCCAGATCTGTCCGCGGGCCTTGTTCAGGGCGTGGTCGATGCGGCGTCGGACGGGGAGGCGGCCGGGGCGCGGCTCGAACGAGATCCGGTAGCTGGGCCGGCCTCGAAACACCTCCTCGGCTTCGAACGTGACGTCGTATCGCGCGATCAGCTCCTCGTCGAAGACGATCTCGTCGTCGTCCGGCTCGTCTTCCTCATCCGCGTCCTCGAGGGCTCGGCGGCGGGCCTCGCGGAAGTCGTCCTCGCGCCGGCGCTCGTCTTCCTGCTCCCGGGCGTTGAGCGGCCGGCCGTCGACGGTCAGGCGGCGTTCGTAACGCGCCCCGTCGAGGGGGACGACCTCGTAGTCGCCCCTGCTCACTTCCTCGACCCGGCCGTCGCCGCCGTAGCGCCGCACCTCGCGCGTCATCAGGCTGCGGTACCGGAGCTCGACGCCCTCCTCGACGTTGCGGGCGGCGCGCTCGAGCGCCTCGAGGACGATGGCGCGGGCGTCCACGTCCGGGGCCGGCGTCCCGGCGGCCGCCGCCGGGAGGCACGTGGCGCAGAGGAGTGCGGCCGCCGACAGCGCTGCTCGCATGCGCCCATTGTGCCCGAAGCGCCGGCCGAAACGCGAGAAGACGCCCGCCCCGCCGGCGCCCGTCCCGGCCGCGATGCGCCTCAGTCGAGCGTGATGCCGCCGGATCCCGTGCGAAGGGTCAAGCGAGGCCCGCCGCCGCGGACGGTGCCGCGAAGCCGCCCCCGGCGCATCTCCCCTTCCACGGTCACGGGATGGTCGCTTCGAACGCCCCCCGAGCCGGTCCGGGCGTCGATCTCGAACGCCGCGTCGTCCGGCAGATCGATGCGGATGCTTCCCGAGCCGGTGTCGAGGTCCCAGCCTCCGCCGGGAGACCCCGCGACCCGGATGCCGCCGCTCCCGGTGCGCGCGCGCAACGCGGCGTCGATTCCGTCGATGCGAATCGACCCCGAGCCGGTGCGGGCGTTGACGTCGCCCCCGACCGCGTCGATCTCGATGCTTCCGGAGCCCGTCCTCGCCGTCAAGTCCCCGGCGACGTTCGCGACCCGGGCCCGCCCGGAGCCGGTCCGCGCATCGACTGCGCCGGTCACGCCCGCCACGCTCAGGGCGCCGGACCCGGTTCGCGCATCCACGGTGCTGTTCGGCGGCACCACGACCTCGTAGCTGATGGAGATGCGCCGGCGCCTCGATCGGTCCAGGTGACCGACGCGCAGATCGTCGCCGTCGAGGGCCACCGGCGGGTCGGCCTCGATGGCGCGCACACGCTCCTCCACCTCGGCACGGTTCCCGCCCGACCAACCGCCGGCCCGGCCGCGGATGCGACCGATGACGCGCGCAGTGCCGGGCTCGCCGGCCGACACCTCGATGCGTCCGCTTCCGGTGGAGACATCGAGATGCAGGGTGTCGCTGCCGACGGCGAGGGTGCGTTCGAACGCCCCTTCGATCGGCTGCGAGGCGATCGTGGTGACGCAGCCGCCCGACAGCGCGAGGGCCGCGAGGGCCGCGAGGGCCGCCTTTCCGTTCGGGATTCCCGTCGGCATCCGTTCTCCTCCCCCGGGTCTCGTCACGCGTCGTCCGGGTTGGACGGAGATCGGGGCGGAGGGGTTCCGGGGAGCGGGCAGGTAACGCCGGGGGCGGCCGGGGGCGGCCGGCCGCGCCGCCCCCGGTCGACCGGCGCGCCGCTACTCGATGACTCGCAGGTAGCCGCGCACCGCGACCTGATCGTGGCCCGCGGCGTCGACCAGCGTGCCGAGCACCTCGTAGGTGCCGACCGGCAGGCCGAACCACTCGAACACGTGCCGCCGATCGGAGCCCTCGCCGCGAAGCTCGATCGTCGTGCTGCGCAGGTGAGAGCCGGAGTCAGCGACGACCCGCAATTCCCTGCTCTCGGCCGTTGGCACGATGTCGATGCTGAGCTCGACCACACCGGTCGAGGCCACGACGAGTGGCGCGGATGCAGCAGCGTCCTGCACCTGCACCGCACCGGCGACCTGTTCGCCGGCCGGCAGGTGAGCGGCGGCCGGGAGCGACGTGCCGAACGCCGCTACCAGGCCAAGGCCGATGACGAAACGCCCTGACTCCCGCATGATCACTCTCCTTTCGGGTCGGGGTGCCGGGCAACACGGCGATGCCCCGGGGAAGCGCGGAGCCACCATCGCCCCGGGCAACCCAAAGTTAACAGGATGTTAATTTTGAGTAAACAGGAAATTTGCTTGGGGCGTACGAATCCGGTCGGGCGGCGCCGGCCGGATCGGCGATCTTGAAGGCCCGCAGCGGTTTTGGCTATTCTTTGCACGCTCTTCCCCCGGGCTCCGGGGGAGTCAGGCCCGCGGGCGGTTCCGGCGGATCGGCTTTCCCGGGGATGCGCCGTCGCGCCGACCAACCGGGCGCCCGGATCGTCAAAGAGGGACGTATGGACCCGGCAGCACCCGCATCGATGATCGAAGCAGTCGGCCTGAGCAAGTACTTCGGGCCATTCGTCGCCGTTCACGACATCTCGTTCTCCGTGCCGCAGGGGCAGATCGTCGCCTTCCTCGGCCCGAACGGCGCGGGGAAGACGACGATGATGCGCATGATGACCGGCTACCTTGCGCCGAGCGGCGGCTCGGCCGCCATCGCCGGCTTCGACGTGCGCCGGGAGCGGATCGAAGCGGCGCGCCACCTCGGCTACCTCCCCGAGAACGGACCGCTGTACCCCGACATGACGCCGCTCGATCTGTTGCGCTTCATGGGGGAGGCGCGCCAGATGCCGCAGCCGCTTCGGAGGCAGCGCATCGACGAGGTGATCGAGCTCTGCGGGCTCGACCTCGTCACCGAGAAGCCGACCGGAAAGCTGTCGAAGGGATACCGGCAGCGCGTCGGGCTGGCGCAGGCCCTGCTCCACGACCCGGCCGTGCTGATCATGGACGAGCCGACGGCGGGGCTCGACCCGAATCAGATTCGCCAGTTCCGGGAGAACATCCAGCGCCTGGGGCGCACGAAGACGCTGCTCATATCGACGCACATCCTCCACGAGGCCGAGGCGGTCGCCGACCGCGTCCTGCTCGTCAACAGCGGGCGCCTCGTGTTCGACGGCAGCGTCGACGATCTGAAGGAGGACGGCTCGCTCGAGCGGCCCTTCTACCGGCTGACCACCGGCGACGACCTGCCTCCCGCACCCCCGCAGGAGCCGGGCGCCGGGCCGGAGGCCGCCCCTCCGGCGGCCGGACCGGAGTCCGCCGCCCCCGGGGCCGGTTGACGCCGGCCTCGGCCGAGGGGCTCTGGGGCCGCCCGGCGTCACGGGCGCCGCCGTCATGAACGAGGATTGAAAGAAGACCGGAACCAGAGAAGCAGACCGATGACAGGACAGGTCAACACCGCGATGGTCGGGGCGCTCGCCCGCCGCGACCTGCGCATGTACTTCAGCAGTCCCAGCGGCTACGTGTTCATCACCCTGTTCATTTTCCTGAGCGCCGCGGCGGCGTTCTGGCAGGACCGGTTCTTCCTGCGGAACCTCGCCAACCTCGATCAGCTCAACCTGTGGCTGCCGTACCTGCTGCTCTTCTTCGTCCCGGCGCTGACCATGGGGGTCTGGTCGGAGGAGAAGAAGCAGGGGACGGACGAGCTGCTGCTCACGCTCCCGGCCAGCGACGTCGAGATCGTCATCGGCAAGTACCTGGCCACGCTCGGCGTCTACACCGCCTCGGTCGTGCTGTCGCTGAGCTACGTGGCGGTGCTGTTCTACCTCGGCAGCCCGGACCTCGGGCTGATGTTCAGCAACTACCTCGGCTACTGGTTCGTCGGGGCGGCCCTGATCGCCGTCGGCATGCTCGCCTCGCTGCTGACCCGCAACGCGACCATCGCCTTCATCGTCGGGGCGCTGTTCTGCGCGGCGCTCATCGTCACCGGGATCGCGGTCGGAGCCGTGCTGCCGGGGCTCGAGCGCCCGCTCGACGCGCTCAGCGTCTACGTGCACTTCGACGACTTCGCCAAGGGCATCATCAGCCTCAGCTCCCTGGTCTACTTCGCGGCGATCGGCACCTTCTTCCTCTATCTCAACGTCCTCGTCCTGAGCCGGCGCCACTGGCCCGCGCGAGCGGACGGCTATCCGATGTGGCTGCACCACGCGGTGCGCGCGGTGGCCATCGGCGTCGCGCTGATCAGCCTCGGCGTGATCGCGTCGCGCCTGAGCGTGCGCATCGACGTCACGGCCGAGCAGCTCCATTCGCTGAGCGGCGAGACGCGGGAGCTCCTCGACGAGCTGCCCGAGGACCGGCCGGTCTTCATCCAGGCGTTCATCAGCCCGGAGGTGCCGGAGCCCTTCGTGCAGACGCGCTCGAACCTGGTCAGCATCCTGGAGGAGATCGACGCCCTCGGCGGATCCCGGGTGGAGGTGCTGATCCAGGACACGCAGCCGTTCACCGACGCGGCGCGCGAGGCCCGCGAGACGTTCGGCATCCTGCCGCGGCCGATCCGCAACGTGTCGACGGCGCGCTCGGAGGTGGAGGAGGTCTTTCTCGGCGTCGCGTTCACCTGCGGCGCCGAGGAGCAGGTGATCGGCTTCTTCGACGTGGGGCTGCCGGCCGAGTACGAGATCATGCGCAGCATCCGCGTCGTGGCCCGCACGGCCCGCAAGCGGGTCGGCGTCGTCGCCACGATGGCGAACCTGTTCGGCGGCATGAACTTCCAGCAGAGCCAGTTCACGCCGCAGTGGTCGGTGGTCACCGAGCTCCGCAAGCAGTACGACGTCGTCGAGATCAGTCCCGAGCAGCCGATCACGCAGGACGTCGACGCGCTGCTGGTGCCGCTCCCGTCGTCGCTGCAGACCGACGAGCAGGGTTTCGTCGCCGACTACATCCGCTCCGGCAAGCCGGCGCTGATCCTCGTCGACCCGCTGCCGGCGGTGAACCCGACGCTCTCTCCGACCGAGTGGGTCGGTGACGGCAATCCCTTCACCTACCCGCCCGGCCAGCCCCGGCCCGGCCCGCGCGGCAACGTCCGGCAATGGCTGATGGATCTCGGCGTGGCGTGGGAGCCGACGCGCGTGCTCTGGGACAGCTACAACCCGCATCCGGAGCTGGCGCACATGCCGGAGGACGTCGTCTTCCTCGGCCCCGGCAACGAGAACCCGGACACCTTCAACGCCGGAGCGCCGATGACGGCGCAGCTCCAGGAGCTGGTCTTCCTCTTCGCGGGGTCGCTCGATGCGGTCGAGGATGCGCGATACGAGTTCGAGCCGCTGCTCCGTACGGGGACGGCCTCGGGCAGCAACGGCTACTTCTCGCTGGTACGCAGCACGTTCTTCGGACCGCAGGTGAATCCCAACCCCCCGCGGCAGCCCGATCCGGACGACCACGTGATCGCCGCGCGCGTCCGGTTCGCGGGCGATGCGCCGGCGGCAGGCGAAGGCGAGGAAGAGGAGGCGGAGGGCGCCGAGGCCGCGCCTTCGGAGGGTGAGGCTCCGGAGGCGGAGGAAGCCGAAGCGGAAGAGGCCGAAGGCGGCGGAGCCGAAGAAGCCGCAGCCGACGACCCCGGGGTCGAGGACACGGTCGCGGAAGCGGAAGAGGCCGAAGGCGGCGGAGCCGAAGAAGCCGCAGCCGACGACCCCGGGATCGAGGACACGGTCGCGGAGGGCGAGGGCGCTGCGGCTCCCGCCGAGAGCGGTGCGGAGCCGGCGGTGGAGTCGGACCCGGACGAAGGGGCTGCCGCCCCTGCCCCGGGCGCCTCGGAGCCGGCGGAATCGCCGGCCGGCGTGAACGAGCAGACCGAGAGCGCAGAAACGGAGACCGCCGGCGGTCCGGACACGACCGCCGAGGCGCCGGAAGCTGCCTCGGAGCCCGCGAGCGAGCCGCAGACGCCGGCCGAGCCGGCGGGCGCCGCCTCGGAGCCGGCGGGCAGCCAGGAGCAGGCGGACGCCACGCCGGAAGATGCGGCAGCCGGCGATGCTCCGGCGGAGGGCGCGGTGGCGCCCGCGGAGGATGCCGCGGCGGCCGGGGCCGGCGAGGCTCAGGCCGCCGGGCCGGAGACCGGGGAGACGGAGGTCGCCGAGGGCGCGACGGCGGACGACGCTTCCGAAGCCGAAGCCGAAGCCGAAGCCGAAGCCGAAGCCGAGGTCGAAGCCGAAGCCGTTGCCGACGCCGAGCCCGAGGGCGAGGCGGACGCGTCCGAGGAGGCGCCGGCCCCGGCCGGTCCGGTCGACGTCATCGTCGTCGCGGACCTCGACTTCGTGAGCGAGCAGTTCTTCGCCATCCGCCAGCAGGCGCCGGGCGGGCTCACCTTCGACAACGTCACGTTCTTCCTGAACGCGATGGACACGCTGCTCGAGGACGACTCGTTCATCGACCTTCGCAGCCGCCGCGCGCGCCACCGGACGCTCGAGCGGGTCGAGGCGCGCACGGCCGAGTTCATCGCGCAGCGCACCGCGGACGAGCAGGCCGCCGAGGAAGAGGCGGAGCAGGCGCTGACCGACGCGCAGGCGCGGTTGAACGACCGCGTGGCCGAGCTCCAGGGCCGGACCGACATCGACGCACAGACGAAGCAGATCATGGTGCGCAACCTCGAGGAGGTCGAGAACCGGCGGCTCGAGGTGCTGTCGACTAACATCAACACCGACAAGGACGTGAAGATCCAGGCCGGGCGCGAGGAGATGGAGGCGCAGATCCGCCAGATCCAGACGTCGATCAAGACGTTCGCGATCCTGCTGCCGCCGGTGCCGGTGATGATTCTCGGGGCCTGGGTCTTCGTGCGGCGCCAGCGGCGCGAGCGCGAAGGCGCGGCCGCGGCGCGCCGCTTGAGGGAGTGACGATGAACGAGCTCAGAACAACGCTGGCCCTGGGCGGCGCGGCCGTCGTGCTGGCCGTGGTGGCCCTCGTGAGTGCACCCGGCCGGGCCGTCCCCGACGCGTTCTTCGACATCGGCGAGTCCTTCTTTCCGGAGTTCACCGATCCGGAAGCGGCGTCCACCCTCGAGGTGGTCGAGTTCGACGAGGCGACGGCGGCAGCCATCCCGTTCCAGGTGACGAACCGCGACGGGCTCTGGACCATCCCGTCGCACAACGACTATCCCGCGGACGGCCGCGAGCGTCTGGCGAACATCGCGGCCGACATCATCAGCGTCGTCAAGGAGGACTTCCGGTCCGACAACGTGGCGGACCACGAGGCCCTCGGCGTCATCGACCCGACCGATCTCACCGCCCCCGGCCTGGTGGGGCGCGGGACGCGGGTCACCGTCCGGGACACGAACGGCGAGTCGCTGGCCGACCTCATCGTCGGCAACGCGGTCGAGGGCCGCCAGGGGCTGCGCTTCGTGCGCGTCCCGGAGCAGAAGCGGGTCTACGCCGCGCGCTTCGAGGCCGATATCAGCACCGCATTCGAGGACTGGATCGAGCAGAACCTGCTGGAGGTCGAGCGCGATCAGGTGGTGCACATCGTGCTCAACGAGTACGAGGTGGACGAGCAGACCCGCCGCGCCACCCTGCCCCGCGAGTTCACGCTCGACAAGGTCGAGGACAACGTCTGGAACGGCAGCGACGTGCCGGAGGGGCAGGAGGTCAACTTCGTCGAGGTGAACCGCCTCGTCGGCGCGATCATCGGCATGGAGATCGCCGGGGTGCGCCCGAAGCCGGCCGGCGTGAGCGGCAACCTCCGCGACGCCGCGATGGCCGGGCGCATCAGCCAGGCGGACGTCCGCGACCTGATCAACAAGGGCTTCTACCCGACGCAGGAGGGCGGCCTGCTCTCCAACGAGGGCGAGTTGCTCGTCCGGACCACGGAGGGGGTGCTGTACACGCTGCGCTTCGGCGAGATCGTGTACGGCCGGGGCGACGCCATCGCGATCGGCGACGAGACCAGCGACGACGCCGAGAGCGGCCCCGGCGAGAACCGCTACGTGTTCATCACGGCAGCGTTCGACGAGACGGCCCTGCCGGAGCCGGACGAGTCCGACACCGACGCGCACGAATCGTGGGAGCGGCGGGTGGAAGAAGGGCGCGAGAAGGCGGAGCGGCTCGCAGCGCGCTTCGCGAACTGGTACTACGTGGTCGCGGCCGATAGCTACGACCGCATCCACCACCCGCGCGAGCATTTCCTGCGCGACAAGCCGGAGGACGCGATCTGAGGGCGATGACCTCGCCCGGCGGCCGTCGCCTGCGGCTCCGATCTGCGCCTCCCGCGGGGAGGCGGCGCCGTGTCTGCGGCGCAAGCTCCTAGCGGCGATCGGCGCCGCTGCCGGCCGCGCCGGCCCTGGCGACCTCGACGCCTTCCAGCGTCTCGCCGGCGGCGTCAGGGGACGGTGCCTCTTCACCTTCCGCGAGCTCCGGCGCGTCCAGCGGCTCGAACCCGCAGCCGCGCGCGGCTCGCGCGACCGCCAGCCGCACGGCCGGCACGACGCGGGCGAGACGCCGGAGGGCGGCGCCCGTCATGCCCGCCGCCAGGGCGCCGGACACCACCGCCGCCGTGCCGAGGCCGAGCGCGGCCGTCACCCCGCTGGCGGCGGCCAGCGCTGCGACGAGCGAGACGGCGAACGGGCTGACGCGGAGCCGCATCCGGGTCCGGAGCAGGCAGCGCCCCTGCGCGTGCTCCTCGATGACGGTCAGGAGATCGAGGCGGCCCCACCGCGCGGCGTGAATCCGGAAGTCGTACCGCTGCCAGCCGTCGTCGGTCTCGACGCCGAATCCGACCGGTGCGCCGCGGAGGCCGCGCACGATGCGGCCGAGCACGTCGGGCCGGGAGACCCAGCGCTCTCTCCAGTAGCGATCCTCGACGGCCCGCCGGCGCGCGAGCCGCAGGGCGCGCCCGAGGTCGCGGGCCCGCAGGCTGCGCACCGACGGGTCACGCACCGCAAGGTCGGGGACCGCCGCGTCCGAGTCGGACCCGCGCGGAAGCACCGGCCGGTGCGGCTCCCCGGGCGGCGAGAGGAACCCGCGCACGCGTCCGAGTCCGCGGGCGAGCGGCTGGAGCACGTGCAGCGCCGCGATCGTTGCCCGGTACCCGATGCGGCTTGCGCTCCGGGGCAGCCTCCCGATGCGGGGCAGGGCATCGATGTCGACGCGGCGCGCGCGTTGCACGCAGCGCGCCACCGTGGTCAGGAACGCGACCACCCCCAACAGCGCGACGGCAGTCCCCTGCCGGGGGAACCCGGCCGCGACGCCGGCGCATCCCACCCCGAAGAGGAGCGCCGACAGCACCTGCCACCGCGCCTGGTGCGGCAGGAACGCGAGACCGGCGCCGCCCGCGTGGTAGACGGACGGGAACGGCGCCATGCCCCAGACGCCGGCGTTGATCCGCCGCTCGCCGAGCGGAAGCACCCACGGCAGGGGGCTGTAGATCCGGCCGCTCCAGCGCGCCCTGCCGTCGACGAACTTCTCCGGGTGGCGCCGCGTCAGCCACGCCTCGCTCTTTCCGTAGCCGAACTGCTGCCGCCAGTAGGCCCGCACCGACGACCGATGGTGGTGCCAGACGAGCGCCGCCGGAGCGAACCCGATCTCGGCGCCCACGGCCTGGAATCGCCAGCAGACATCGACGTCGTCGGCGGCGCTGCCGAAGATCGGGTTGAAGCCGCCGAGCGCGAGAAGCGCCTCCCGCCGGAAGGCCATGTTGCAGCCGGGGACATGCTCGGCGATGACGTCGTCGAGCATGACGTGCGTCGGAGCGCCGGGCGCACGGGCCACGCACTGCGCCAGCCACGGATCGTCGGGCGGCACCACGTTGGGACCGCCGGCGCCGGCGACGTCGCGCTCCAGGAACGGCTGCACCAGGTAGGTCAGCCACTGCGGGTGGGCCCGCACGTCCGCGTCCGTGTAGGCGACGATCTCGCCGGCGGCGTGGGACAGCGCAACGTTCCGGGCCACGGAGAGGCCTCCGGGCGGCGTGTCGATCACCCGCACGCTCCGGTACCGGCGGCCGATGGCGGATGTGTCGTCGGTCGACCCGTCGTTGACGAGGATGACCTCGTAGTCCGGATAGTCGAGTGCCTCCAGCGACGCCAGACAGTCGTCCAGCGTGTCAGCCGCGTTGTAGGCGCAGACGAGCACGGAGACCATCGGCCACCGCGTTCGGTCGGCGGCCGGAAACGGAGCCGCGGCGAATGCTTGCGTGACCGCGCCCAGGGCCGGCTTCGGCCGGCGCTCCGCGTCGACCAGCCCGAACGCCCAGTCGTCGACCGACTGGCCGCCCCGCCACCACTCGTCCGTCCAGGTGAAGGCGACCGCCCCGCACGCACCGCCTGCGAACGCCGCGCGAAGCTGCATCGCGGTGAGCTCCGCCTGCCGCTCCGCGCCCTCCCGGACGGCGTCCGCCCCCGCCTCGGTCAGCAACAGCGGCCGGCACCCGGCCACGTGGTGGAGCTGGGCGATGTAGGCCCGCAGATCCGCCTCGTGGTGCAGGTAGACGTTGAAGGCGCAGACGTCGAACCACGCGAGGTCCAGGAAGTGGGTCGGCGGGTAGTTGACGTAGGTGACCAGCGCGTTCGGGGCGGCGGCTTTCGCGTCGTCGAAGAGCTCGCGGAGGAACGCCTCGGTGCGCCGGTGGCCGTGCCACCGTACGACGCCGGCCCGAATCTCGTTGCCGACGGCGCAGAGCAGCACCGCGGGATGGCCGGCCACCCGCCGCACTTCCTCCGCCACCCCGCGTCGGATCTCGGCCGTCAGCCGCGGGTCGTCGAGGAAGGCGACGTGCTGCGGCCAGGGCAGTCCCGCCATCACTCGCAGGCCGCGCCGCGCCGCCTCGTCGAGCACCGCCTCCGGCGGCGCCGTGTAGGTTCGGACGGTGTTGATGCCGGCCTCGCTCATCCGCGCGAAATCGCGGGCGACGACCTCGGCCTCGGGGAACTGGCGCCCCTCCGCGTCCGGAGCGAACGTCCCGTACGAGACGCCCTTCACCAGGAAGCTCCGGCCGCCCACGGCGAGGAACTTCCCGGCCACCGCCGGCGCTGTCGTCTGCGAACCCATAGCCGAAACCACGTTCCGGGCCGCGACGCTCTGAATCCAGGGAATCGCCGGCGTCCGGACGCCCCCGGGCGCCCCGCCCGAGGACGGCAGGCTTCTGAGACGGCCTACCGGGGAGACGTATTGTGTTGCGAAACGCCGTGCCGCGCAACCGGAGCCGGCTGCCGCCAACCGCGAGTCGGAGGCCGGCTCCGTTCGCGGCGGGCCTCCCCGACAATGCCCCGTGCCCGCCGTGCCGACCGAAGTCCTCGCGGTCGCGCCATGCGCAGCGACCTCCGGGTGGGCCTCAGGCCGAAGCCGTACATGTCATATGGTACGACCAAATGCAAAATATGCCTATGGTCGAGCGTCCGCTCTGGGTGGCTCGCGTGCAGCAGGCGTGGACCCGCCGCTCCATCGTCTGGCTCTCCGGCGTCCGCCGCGTGGGCAAGACGACGCTCGCCCGCATGTTGCCCGACGCCGTGTACGTGAACTGCGATCTGCCCTCCGCGGCCCGGGCGGCGGACGACCCGGAGCTGTTCCTTGCTGCGCAGGCACCCGATTCGATCGTCGTGCTCGACGAAGTGCAGCGCCTCCCGGATCCCAGCCGGCTGCTGAAGATCGCCGCCGACGCCTTCCCGAGGCTGCGGATCCTCGCCACCGGCTCGTCGACTCTGGCCGCCACCGGCAGGTTCCGGGACACGCTCGCCGGCCGCAAGGTGGCCCTCCATCTCTTCCCCGTGCTGTGGCAGGAGTGCGCGGGCCCGTTCGGCGTCCCGGACTTCGACCGCCGTCTCCTCCACGGTGGCCTGCCCGAGCCGCTGCTGGCGTCGCGCAAGGACCTCGCGTTCTTCAGCGAGTGGATCGACAGCTTCTACGCGCGGGACATCCTGGAGCTGTTCGGCGTCCGCAACCGCCAGGGCTTCCTGTCGCTCTTCCGGCTCCTCCTGCGCTGGAGCGGCGGGCAGGTCGACTACACGAAGCTGGCGCGGCTGAGCGAGCTGAGCCGGCCGACGGTCCGGTCGTACCTCGAGGCGTTGCAGATCGCCCGTGCCGTGCACCTCCTTCCGCCGTTCAGCGCCGGCGGCCCGCGGGAGATCGTCAGCCGTCCCAAGTGCTACGCGTTCGACACCGGGTTCGTCACGTTCGAGAAGGGCTGGGACACGATCCGGGAGGACGACCGCGGCCTGCTGTGGGAGCACCTGGTCCTGGATGAGCTGCGAGCCCGCCATCCGGAAGACCGCATCTTCTACTGGCGCGACAAGGCGCAACACGAGGTGGACTTCGTCACCCGCCGCGAGCGCGACCGACTGGACCTCGTCGAGTGCAAGATCGATCCTGACGCACTGGAGCCGGCGCCCGTCGAGGCGTTCCGCGCGCGCTACCCGGAGGGCGAGAACTTCATCGCGGTGCCGGTCGCGAGCGTGCCCTACCGTGTCCGCCGAGGCGGTCGAGTGTTCACTGTGTGCGCAGCGGCGGACCTGCCGTGAAGCGCATCCGTTGGCGCACCACAAGCCCGGCGAGCGCCCGCGGTATCCTGTCGTCGGGCCATGCCTCTCCAGACCGGCCACCTTCGGCGCTGCATTCGGATTCTCGAGTCGGCGTACGATGGCCTGCAGGAACACGAAACGGACGACACCCTCTACGACATCCACCGCGCCGCCTGCGTGAAGGAGTTCGAGCTGGTGCCGCTGGCCGATGCAATCGAGGCGCCCGACAACGATGCCCGAATCGCCCGCCCGCGGGGCGCGGCGCCCGCGTGACGGCAGCAGGCTGCACTTGTCGCCGAAGCACCGTGCCGTAATCGAGACCCTGTTGCGGAAGCACCTTCCCGACGTGGAGGTCTGGGCCTACGGCAGCCGCGTGAACGGGCAGAGCCACGAAGGCAGCGACCTCGATCTCGTGCTGCGCGGTCCGGGTCTGAAGCGAATTCCCACCGGCGCCGTGGGGGACTTCGAGGAGGCTCTGCGGGAGTCGACCGTTCCCTTCCTGGTCGAGGTGCACGACTGGGCCTGGCTGCCGGAGGAGTTCCACCGGGAGATCGAGCGTCCGCATGTCCTCCTCTGGCGGGGGAACGTCGGCCGCCCTGCCGGTCCGGAGCGATCCGGTGCATAGCCGGGCGAGCGGAACGGCGACCTGGAGATGCTGAGAGCTGGAGTCGACGCCACCGTCACGGAACCGAGGCTGACCTTGCCACGCTCCAAGCGCGACTGGTCAAGTGGTGGTCGGCATCGTGCTTGCTGTCGCCGGGCTTCAGACGGCCGCCCTGTTCGCGTAGCTTCGCCTCATGAACCGATCGCTTCACGACGGTAACCGCAGCGCGACGTACTCGCCGATGCGGCCGCGGCCGCCGATGGCGAGGACGATGTGCTGCCGGCCGCCGGCCAGGTAGGTCATCGGGGAGCCGGACTGCGGCGCGGGCAGGAACACGGCTCCCACCTCGTCGCCCGTCGCCTTGTCGTAGGCGCGGAGCATGGCGCCGCGGCCGGCGGGCGTCCGGTGGTAGTCGCACTCGCCGAGGACGACCAGCGTGGCGGTGACGAGCGGGCCGACCAGGTGCGTGCACGGCTGCCCGGTGCGCGGGATGTCCAGCCCGGCGAGCGCGGGGTGGCGCGCCACGCGCTCCGGGGTGGCGCCGTGCGGGGTCTGGTCTGCCACAGGATGTGGCCGCGGTCGAGGTCGATGGCCGACAGCCTGCCGTAGGGCGGCTTGACGAGTGGCAGGCCGCGGACATGGAGGTCGCGCAGCCCGCCGTGGCCCACGCCGCGGCGCTCCGTCCCCTTCACGTAGCGCATGTCCGAGACCTCGGGACCGGGGCTCGGAATCAGCTCCCACGAGTAGAACGCGGTCCGCGACGGCACGTAGAGGATGCGCGTCTCGGGGTCGTAGCCGCCCCCGGGCCAGTTCGTGCCGCCGCTCCCTGCGCCGAGCCCGAGGGTCGCGATCGGCCCCTCCGGCCGGCTGACGACCGGCGGCGTGAAGATCGGCCCCAGCCGATAGCGCGACACCAGCTCGACCGCCTCCGCGCGGAGTTGCGGCGTGAAGTCGATCAGGTCGTCGATCGAGGCGCCCTGCCGGTCGTAGGCGGGAGGCCGGGTGGGGAAGGGCTGGGTGGGGGAGTACCACTCGCCCGGCACGTCGCCCCGCGGCACGGGCCGCTCCTCGATCGGCCAGACGGGCTCGCCCGTCACCCGGTCGAAGACGTAGAGGAACGCCTGCTTGCCCGGCTGCGCCACGGCCTCGATCGGCCGCCCGTCGACCGTGATGTCGGCCAGGATCGGCGGGCTCGCCATGTCGAAGCCCCAGAGCGGATGGTGGACGAGCTGGAAGTGCCAGCGGCGCTCGCCGGTCGCGAGGTCGACGGCGACGAGGCTCTCGGCGAAGAGGTTGTCGCCGGGCCGGTGGCCGCCGTAGTAGTCGCCCGTCGGCGTCTCGACCGGCAGGTAGACGAGGTCCAGCTCGGGGTCGGCCGAGATCTGCGTCCAGACGCCGTTGTTGCCGTTGCTGCCCCACGAGTCGCCCAGCCAGGTGTCGGCGCCGAACTCGCCGGGGCGGGGAACGGTGCGGAAGGTCCACAGCCGCTCGCCGGTGCGGACGTCGAACGCCTGCACGAGACCCTTGACGTTGTTGTGCGTCCGCGGCGCCGCCCCGTCCGCGAAGGTGCCGCCGACGATCACCACGTCGTCCGCCACGGTCGGGGCCGCATTGGTCCCGATGGGGCCGGCCACGAGGTCGATGGGCCGCCCGTCGCCGACGACGGCCGCCGCCTTGAGATCCACGGCGCCGCCCGCGCCGAACCCGGCCACCCGCGCCCCCGTGCGGGCGTCGAGCGCCACGAGGCGGAAGCCGATCGTCACGTAGAGGATCCGCGCCTCGACGCCGTCGGTCCAGTAGGCCAGCCCGCGGCCGGACAGGCGGCGCGGGGACGCTGTGGCCCGCGCTCCCTCGTCCTCGCGGTGCATCCAGAGCAGCTCGCCGGTGGCGGCGTCGAGCGCGACCACGGCCCGCCGCGTCCCGGCCGTGGCGTAGACGACGCCGCCGGCCATCACCGGCGTCCCTTCGAGCTTGAACTCCGGCGCGGGGCCGAAGTTGTCGGTCCGGAAGCGCCAGGCGATCTCGAGCCGGTCGAAGTTCGAGGCGTCGACCTGGTCGAGCGGCGAGTAACGCGTGTTCCCGGCGTCTCCCCCGTAGCTCGGCCACTCGCCGCCCGCCGTCGTCAGCGCCGGTGGCGGTGCGTTCGCTGCGTCCGGCGGCTGGCCCGCCGCGGTAGCCGGCGCCGCGCCAAACGCCGACCCGAAGGCCGCGAGCGCCACGGCCACCGCCTCGGCGAGCGCGGTTGTGCGGGGACGCCGACGTGAGGTTGCGGTCATGGAACGCTACGCCAGCCGGCCGAGCGGCCCGCTCACGTCGACGAAGGCGCCGCGCTGCCCGCGCACGTGCGAGAGGCCGACGTGGTCCACGTCGAGGCCCATCGCGCGGGCCACGCTCACCAACAGCCGCTGGTGGGGGACGCCCGCGAACCGGGTGGCCCCGCTCGCCGCGACCTGCGCCGGGACCCGCATCTCCACCGGCGTCGTGTGCGGCCAGTAGAGGTAGCGCCCGGTGGCGAAGGCCCACGACCCGCCGATGAGCACGGGGCAGTAGCGGCCGTAGCCGTGCCAGCCGTCGCCGAGCTCCGAGCCCCAGGCGATGAGGGTGTTGTCCATCACCGAGCCGCCCCCGGCGTCCGGGATGGCCTCCAGGGTGCGCACCAGCCGCGCCACCTGCTCGGCGTGGTGGCGCGCGTAGTCGGCCATCGCGGCGTGCTTCGCCGGATCGTCGTAGATGTAGTGGGCGATGCCCTTGTGCACCTTGTCGCTGATGTGGGCGGCGCCGAACTCCGCCGTCGGCATCTCGCCCAGCGACAGCGAGACGACGCGCGTGATGTCGCAACCGAACGCCGCCGCGATGATGTCGGCGAACGCGTCGAAGCGCCGGTCGTACTGCTCGAACGAGCCGGCGGGCCGCGGGGGCGCCTCGCAGGCGAGCGTCGCCAGGCCCTCGAGCCGGTGGCCGAGCCGCTCGACGAGCCCGAAGTGCGACTCGACCCGTGCGCGCCCGGCGGCATCGAAGCGCGGCGCGAGGGCGCGGTACTCCCGGTAGGCGAAGTCGAGCGTCGTGCGGCGCCGCGCGCCGACCGCGTCGCCGGAGGAGGCGGGTCCGAAGACGCGCTCCCACGCGCGGAGCGGCGTGTTCTCCGCCGGCAGGCGGACACCGCCCGCGTTGTAGCTGATGGGGCGCCCGGCCTCGAGCGCCGCGTCGACCGAGAGCTCCAGCGACGGCAGCCGGTCGGGCCGCGCGACGTGCGCGGCGACGAGCTGATCGATGGAAGCCGAGGTCGAGCGCGTGTCGCGGCCCGCGAAGTCGGCGTTGTTGCCGGTCCAGGAGTGGATCCAGCCCCGGTCGTGGCGGTTGCCGCCGCCGTCGAGCTCGGCCGTCGCCAGCGAGAGGCCGTCGAGGGCGAGCATCCGGTGCCGGTGCGGGTGGAGCGGCGCGAGCGGCTGGCTGAACGCCTCGGCGCGTAACGGGCCGAGGTCGAGCTCCCACGGCCGGTCCTCGGCAGCGCCGGCGGGCCGCATGCGCCAGTCCGCGTACGGCCACCCGTGGCAGTGGCTGATGATGAGCAGGCGGCGGCGCGGCCCCGCCGGGGCCTGGGCCAGCGCCCGCAGCACGCCGCCGGGCCAGCCGGCCCCGAGCGCGGTCAGGGCGCCCATCGTGAGGATCTGTCGTCGCGAGATCATCGGGCATCTCCCGGCGCGTCCGCGTCCGTGCGTGCGCCGAACCGGAACAGGTCGCTGGCCGCGATGGAGACCAGCAGGTCCTTGATGGAATCGTTGTCGCGGAACCGGCGCCGGATCGGCTCCAGGGCGGGCTCCGAGGACGCGATCCGATCGCCCAGGGCGTAACGCGTCCAGTGCAGCGCGTAGCAGTCCCGGACGCGGCGGCTGGCCGCGAGCTGCCGCGCGAAGTCGACGCCGTCCGTGAACGCGAGCGTCTCGCCGCCGGGCAGCCTCAGCGCGCCGCTCGCGTCGACCGGCTGCCCGTTGTCCTCCGCCCGCCACGCGCCGAGCGCGTCGTAGTGCTCGAAGGCGAAGCCGGGCGGGTTGATGCGCCGGTGGCAAGAGGCGCACGCCGGACGGTCGGTGGCCGTCGCGGTCCGCTCCCGGTTCGTGCTCTCGACGGCCAGCGTGTCGGGAGGGAGGGCCGTCTCCGCTCCCTGGATCGGCGTGCCGAGGTGCATGCAGGCGATTCTCTCCAGCACGCGCACGCCGCGCAGTATCGGGCCCGGCTGCACGGCGTAGGCGCCGACCGCGAGCACCGCCGGCAGCGTCAGCACGCCGGCCCGCTGCTCGGGCGGGAAGCTGGCCGGGTAGAGCGTCAGCGAGTCCCTGCGGCCGATCGACACCGCCACGAACTCGATGGGCAGCGTCACGGGGGCGCCGTCCGGTTCGCGCACGGCGCCCGCTCCGTGGATGGGCGCCGTGGCGTCCGACAGGTAGCCGTGGTGGTCGGTCATCAGCGCCGTGAAGGTGCCGTCGCCGTCGAAGACCGTCCGCTCGACGAACAGGCCGGCCTCGAGCAGCAGCGAGTGGCGCACCGGGCCGAGGATGGTCGGCCATTCGATGTCGTCGTCGCGTGCCGTATCGATGCGGGGTTCGATGCCGAAGCGCGGACCGAACGCGCGCCGCGCGGGTGCGATGAGCAGCACGTCCTCGGTGCCGAGCCACTGGTGGTGGAAGCGCACGACGGCCGGCCGGGCCTTCGGGTCGTCGAGCATGCGCCGCGCCTGCCGCTCGACACCGGCCGCCGTCTCCAGCTCGCCCGCTTCGGCGGCGGCGAAGAGCTCCGCGTCGGGCATCGAGTCCCACAGGAAATACGACAGGCGGGAGGCGAGCGCCCACGGGTCGGCGCCGGAGCCGGCCCGGTCGCCGTCCCCGCGCCCGGCCGCGGCGTCCGGCTCGACCCGGAAGTGGAACGGGGGCGCCTGCAGGACTCCGGCGACGGTGAGGGCCACCGCTTCGTCCAGGGGGCCGGCGGCGCGATTGGCCTGCCAGAAGTCGAGGAGGCGCCCGCGCTCGCCGGCGCGCAGCGGCCGCCGGTAGGCCTGTTGCGCGAAGCGGTCGATGCTCGCCCAGGCGCATTCGGCCCGTGCCGCGGCCGGCAGGTCCGTCCACCCTTCGCAAGCGAAGAAGGTGGGCGAGACGAGCGCGTACGACGCGAAGTGCATCGCCGCCAGGTGCAGCTCCTCTACCTGGTAGGACGAAGGGTTCTGTCCCTGGACGAGCCCCTCGAACCCGTCCGCGCCCGGCTCGGCGGGGAAGCGCCAGGGCCACGGGGGCGGCGGGGGCGGCGGCAGGAAGACGCCCTTGCTGGCCGCCCGCCGGGGGCTCAGCCGCTCGGCCAGGGCCGTCCGCGCCGGCCACTCGTCGCTGTCGCGCGGAAAGCCGAGCAGGTCGGCGATCGTGTTGTTGTACTCGGCCGGCGTCAGCGCCAGGGGGGGCGTGTGCAGCTCGGGCCCCGCACCCTGTGTCCCGCTCCCCGCTTCGGACGCGGCGCCGCCCGCCCAGAACGCCAGCGACAACGTGAGCACCGCAGCGCGCTTCATCGACCAGTACCTCCCGAGGGGCTCCTCATCGGTCAGACGCCGGCACGAGACGCACGGACGGCGCATTCTCCCGCAGCCGCGAGATCGGTGGCAAGCATGGTTCCGGGGTGCGTTGCCTCATGGGCAGAGACGTGCGACAGTGGAACCCTCGGGTCACGGCGGCCACGGGGTCGTGGGGGCGGCGCGACGCCCCGGGCGCACGTGCACGGGAACGCGGATCGGACGTCTCCCCGGCGAGCATTCGCCCGTCGCTGCCGAGCGGCGCGCCGTGTCCCGGCGGCCGGGACTCTCGCAACGGAGGACATCATGCTTCCAGGCAAGCGGCACCCGGCGGCGGCTCTCCTGGCGTACGGGGCCGCGGTCCTGGCCCTCGCCGCCATCACCCTGTTGCCCGCCGCCGCGGCGGCCCAGTACGGCGCCACGGACGGCGAGTGGCGCAGCTACGGCGGCGACCTCGGCAGCACGAAGTACTCCCCGCTGGACCAGATCGACGCCTCGAACTTCGCCGACCTGCGCCTGGCGTGGCGCTGGACGTCGGCCGACGAGGCGCTGGACCTGGAGGCGATGAGCGAGGGGCGCCCCCGGTTCGGGTTCCGGATGTTCCAGGCGACCCCGCTCATGGTGGGCGGCGTGCTCTACGTCTCGACCGCCCTGCACCAGGTGGCGGCCATCGACGCCGCGACCGGCGAGACGATCTGGGTGCACGACCCGCAGGCCTACCTCGCGGGGCTCCCGACCCACTTCTACAACTCGCGCGGGGTCGCCTACTGGTCGGACGGCGACGACGAGCGCATCTTCTTCGGCACGAACGAGGCCTACCTGATCGCGCTCGACGCGAAGACCGGGGAGCCGGTGGCGGAGTTCGGCGACGACGGCCGCGTCGACCTGATGGAGGGCATCCCGCGCGCCGTCCGCGGCGCCACCAACCACCGGGGACGGAACCTGATGGGCGTGGCGTCGCCGCCGATCGTCGCGCGCGACGTCGTCGTCACCCCCAACATCATCTCCGACGAGGCCATCACGCAGGAGGCGCCGCCCGGCTGGCTCAAGGGGATCGACGCGCGGACCGGCGATGTCCGCTGGGTGTTCCGCACCGTACCCCAGGGGGACGACTTCGGGGCCGAGACGTGGGGCAACGAGTCGTGGCGCTACTCCGGCAACACGAACGTCTGGTCGATGCTGACCGCCGACGAGGAGACCGGCTACCTCTACCTGCCCACCGGAACCCCGACCGGCGACTACTGGGGCGGCCAGCGGCCGGGCGACAACCTCTTCGCGGAGAGCCTCGTCGCCGTCGACATCGAGACCGGCCAGCGGATGTGGCACTTCCAGGCCGTCCACCACGGCGTCTGGGACTACGACTTCCCGGCCGCCCCGAGCCTGATCGACATCACCGTCGACGGCCGCCCCGTCAAGGCGATCGCCCAGGTGAGCAAGCAGGGCTTCACCTACGTCTTCGACCGCGTGACGGGCGATCCCGTCTGGCCGATCGAGGAACGCCCGGTGGAGACCGACACCGACCTCGACGGCGAGGTCCTGTCGCCCACCCAGCCGTTCCCGACGAAGCCGCCGCCGTTCGAGTACCAGGGCGTCACGATCGACGACCTGGTCGATTTCACGCCGGAGATCCGGCAGATGGCCATAGAGGCGGTGGCGGACTTCCGGCTCGGGCCGCTCTTCACGCCGCCGATGCAGAGCGTCGACGGCGGTCTCCAGGGCACCATCCAGCGCCCGCACGTCGGCGGCGGGGCCGGCTGGGCGGGCTCCGGCGTCGACCCGGAGACCGGCCTGCTCTACGTCCCGTCGGTCAACGACTTCTCGGTGATCAAGTACTACACGCCCGACCCGGCCGACGGAGGCAACCTGCGGCACACGATGCTCGGGCTCGCGGCGGGCGTGCAGCCGCGCATGCCGAACGGGCTGCCGCTGCTCAAGCCGCCCTACACGCGGATGACCGCCATCGACCTCAACCGCGGCGAGCACGCCTGGATGCAGCCGAACGGCGACGGCAACCGCTACCGCCGGCATCCGCTGCTGCGCGACCTCGACCTCCCGCCCCTCGGCGGCGACGGCCGCGGCGGCGTGGTGGTGACCAAGACGCTCGTCGTCAGCGGCCTGACCGCGGGCGGCACCGACGACGGCCCGCGGCTCGTCGCGCGCGACAAGGCGACGGGCGAGATCCTCGCTTCCGTCGACCTCCCCGGCGGCCCCATCGGGACGCCGATGACCTACCTGCACGACGGCCGGCAGTACATCGCGCTGACCGTCGGCGGGGACGTCCCCCAGTTGGTAGGGTTCGCGCTGCCCGAGTGAGGCCTCCGTCGTATCGTGCGGAACCGCAAGATGACCATGAGGGAGGTGTTTCAGGACGCCCTGTCAAGCGTGTATGACCCGGGTGTGATGTCCTTCGCCCTGGCGTGCGGCTTCTTTGCGCTGGTGGTTTGCCTGCTCGATTGGGTGGGAACACTGCTGTTGGGCCGTTCCAGTCTCCTGGGAGTGGGCTTCGGTGGCTGGCGCACCTTGCAGTCAATGCTGCTGTGGGGGTCGGAGCCGTGCTGGGCGCGTATCTCGGAGGTCTGGTCGAGTTGTTCGACACGGACAGCGTCATGGCGCGCGTTATAGTGGGGGTCGGCTGGCCGACCATACTTCCCCGGTTGCTCTCGATGGCATCCGGGAACGCCGGGGAAGAGGAGCAGGACGGAGAGGAGAAGATGCCATGAGCCTGGTCGAGAGTCTGCTCGGCTACCGCGCATTCTCGAGCGAGCGCGAGATTCGCCGGAGCATCGAGACGTCAAAGGGTTACGATTCGTCGAGAGAATCACCGGAAGACGCCCGTAGTCTCCTCATCTTCGAGACGTCGAAGCAGCACACCTGGATCGTTGCCACCGGAGATCGCCTGTACTTCGTCCTCGACGACGTGCGGAGGCCAGCCCCTCGAATCGCGCGCTCGGTGGGCAGAAGCGAGCTGATGACACGAGCCGACGGGGCAATCGCGGTCGACACAAAGCCGAAATCGGTTCGTACCGGACTCGTTGACGTAGGTCTCCGACGGCGCGGCTGGCTCTACAGCAAGGCGCTCTTTCCTTCCTCGCGACCCATCGAGCATGCCATCGACCACCTGCTGCGTGCAGTGGATGGTGCCACGCCGTCCCAGGAGACGCAGGAACGCGAGGCACCCGCTGGCGCCTGACTTGGCCGCCGATACGTCTCCGATGCGGCCCACATCCAGCGTCGGCAGCACTTGAGGGCGGTCGACCAAACAGCCGGCGTCACATGCCCCAGACGTCGATGGCGGGACCCCCGGCCGGAGCGGGGCGGTGAAAGATCCTGTCGTCCCAGGGGGCCTCGCCGCGGTCGAAGACGACGAGATGGCCGGCCTCGGCCGCGCAGCGGTCCATGTAGGCGGCGGTCTGCTCCAGCCCGTCGCGAATGGTCCGCTCGCGGCTCTTGTGCAACACCTTGTACTCGATGACGAACTTGCGCTCGCGCCGGCCCGCCGCGCCTCCCGTCTCCGATTCGCCGCCGTGCTGCGGCCAGACGATGAGCAGGTCGGTGCGGCCCCGGCCGAGGCCGTACTCCCGCTCGATGCGGCCGCCGCCGTTGACGATGCGCTGCAGGAACGCCTGGAGAAGGAGCTGCGGTCCGGCCTCCCGGTAGTCGAAGCGCGCCACCCAGTGCTCGGAGTGCTCGCGGAAGAACGCCTGGAAGGCGGCGAGCAGCTTGCCGACGTCGAGGCCGCCGCCGGCGTCGAGGTACCAGGCCATCTCCTGCACCAGCCCTTCCTGGGCGGCCGCGGTGAGCTCGCGCGGGACCACCTCGGCGTAGATCGGATTGGCGATGCGGAGCGGGGCGGCGGCGGCGACGAGGCCGAGGTCGCGGACGTACTCGATGTCGCGGGCGGAGAAGTCGCGCTCGTCGCCGCCGCTCAGGAGCGGCTCGACGACGCGGCGCACCCGGTCCTCGCGAAGCTTGTCCGCCAGCTGATCGAGGTGCGTCTCGCGCCGCAGGACGATGCGCTCCTGCGCGTCGCGGATGTCGTCGGCGCGGATGGGGCGGCGGCGGTCGCGGCCGGCTTCGACCCGGAAGCAGGCCTCGTCGGCGAGGGCGTTGACCAGCCAGGGCTGGCCGCGGGTCTGCGCCCAGATCGTCTCCCGGGCGTCGGGTTCGAACGCCTGCCCCGTCTCGCTGGTGTGCTGCGCGAGCAGGGCGAGCACGTCGTCGCGGGAGAAGTCGCCGAGGCGCAGGGACCGGGCCTTGACGTTGAAGGCGCTGCCGCCGGCGACGACGGTCTTCTCGGCGCTGGAATGGATGCGGTAGTCGCGCACGTCGCGCACGCCGCAGAGCACGACGCTCTGCGGGAAGCCCTGCGGGCGGCGCACGTATCCGGCCCGAAGCTGGCGCAGGACCGACAGGAGCGTGTCACCGACCAGGGCGTCGACCTCGTCGACCAGCAGCACGAGCGGCGCCGGATCGGCCTCGGACCAGCGGCCCAGCGCCTCCCCCAGGGCCCCGGCGGGGCCGTGCTTCGCGAGCAGCTCGGGCCACGCCTCGTCGAGGAAATCGTCGTTCAGCGTCGCCCGCGCCCAGGAGGCCAGCGCACCGAGAATCGCGCGCATCGCCGGTTCCACGTCCTCGCGCATGGCCTGGGCGATCTCGACGTTCACGTAGACGCAGCGATAGGTTCCCGCGGACCCGCCGTTCAACAGCTCGCGCAACGCCAGCAGGGCGGACGTCTTGCCGGTCTGCCGGGGCGCGTGCAGCACGAAGTAGCGCCCCGTGCGGAGGAGGTCGAGCACCTCGCGGAGATCCAGGCGGTCCAGGGGCGGAATGCAGTAGTGGTCCGCCGCCACCACGGGACCGGTCGTGTTGAAGAAGCGGCCCACAGGCCAGTATCGCACGCGGCCGCGGCCGGCCATGGGTCTGTGGCGCCGCCCCGCGAGCCCGGGTGCGGGAGCGCTGCCGGGAGGGAGTGCCCACGGGCGAACGAGGCCCGCCGCCTGTCCGCGAGCCGCGGGGAGTCGGCGCGGTAGGATCGCTCTGTTCGCGAAACGGTATGGACGGCCAGACGTTCCGCACGGCGCGCAAGAGCCGGGCCTTCGCCCCGGCGTATCGCTTCATTGCGTCCGTCACTCGCGTGCTCGGCGCCGATCGCCCGCCGCGGGGCCGCCCGCTCGCTGCCGTCGTGCTCCTGCTCGCCCTCGCCGCCTCCGCACCGGCCGCCGCCCAGTCGCTCGCGTCGGTGCAGGGCTTCGTCAGCGACGACACGGGCGCGAGCCTGCCGGGAGCGACGATCGAGCTCGTCGATCGCGAGCGCGGCCAGCGCCGCTCCGCGGTCACGAACCGGGAGGGCTTCTTCGCCCTGCGGGCGGTTCCCAGCGGGGAGTACGACCTCGCGGCCTCGCTGGACGGTTTCCGCACGACCCGCCGGGAGGGCATCCGACTCCTCGTCGGGCAGAGCTTCGAGGTGGACCTGCGGCTCGGCCTCGCCGGGGTCGAGGAGACCGTCCTCGTCACCGGGGAGGCGCCGCTCCTCGAGGTGGGGCGGACCGGGGCCGCCGGCTACGTGACCGAGGACGAGATTGCCAACCTGCCCATCTCGGGCCGCGACTTCGTGCGCTTCGCGCTCCTCGCGCCGACGGTCCAGGTGGACGCGCGCGGCCGGCTCTCGCTGAGCGGCCAGCGCGCCGTGAACTCGGGACTGACCATCGACGGCGCGGACGCGAAGAGCGCCTTCTTCGGCTTCGGGCGGGGCGGGCTGGCGCGGGAGGGCGGGGGCGCCCTGGTGGCGCAGGAGTCCGTCCAGGAGTTCCAGGTGGTCACGAGCGGGTACTCGGCCGAGGCCGGCCGCTCCGGCGGCGGCGCCATGAACGTGGTCACCAAGAGCGGCACCAACGACCATTCCGGCTCCGGCGTCCTCTTCCTGCGGGACGACCAGTTGGCGGCCCGGCTGCCGCGGTCGCCGCTCGACGCCGCACGCGGCGTGCCGGCGGACGATGCGCGCTACGAGGTGGACGAGTTCCGGCGCTACAACTGGGGCGCCTCCTTCGGCGGGCCCATCCGGCGCGACCGCACCCATTTCTTCGTCTCCTACGATCAGACCGCCCAGCACCAGCCGTTCCTGCGGGACATCCGCGGCCGCGGGCACTACGACGCCGTGCTCGCGGCCTTCCCCGAGCTGGTGGCCGGCTACCGGCCGAACGACGACGGAACGGCCGCGGCCGATCCCGAGCGCGGCCGCACCGCGAGCGGGCAGTTCCTGCGGGAGACCGACAACCTGATCCTGTTCGGCAAGCTCGACCACCGGGCGAACGACCGGCATTCGCTCACGCTGCGCTACAACTTCACGAGCTACGCGCGCGTGTCGGACTTCGTCGGAGAGGAATCCCGGCGGTTCGTCCGGAGCCACTCCACGGTGGGGGCGCTGGTATCGGCAGTCGGGCGGAGCGGCGTCAACGAGCTCCGGGTCCAGTACGCCTACGACGACTTCGACCGCAGCTCGCGCCTGCCGGAGAGTGCGCTGCAGGCCAGCCTGCGGATCTACAGCCCCTCGTTCGGCTCCTTCGGCAAGCCCTCGTGGCTGCCGGTCACCAACCAGGAGCGGAAGCTCGAGATCCAGGAGCGGTTCTCCGTGCTGTCGGGGAACCATGAGCTGCGCGCGGGCTTCACCCTGAGCCACGACGGCCTCAGCGAGTTCTTCGCGGGCAACGCGGACGGGAGCTACGACTTCGACACGCTCCACGATTTCGCGGCCGGCAACCCGGCCCGGGCGGTCATCTTCTTCGGGAGCATGGAGGACCCCAACTTCGTCGTCTCCCAGCAGATCGTCGGCGCCTACGTCCAGGACTCCTGGAGTCCGAACCGGCGCCTCACGCTGCAGATCGGCGCGCGCTGGGACGGCACCTTCAATCCGGGCCGGATCGAGCACGTCCTTCCCGCCGGGCGCAGCATCCCCGACGACCTGGACAACTTCTCGCCCCGCGCCGGCCTCGTCTGGTCGCCCGACCCGGGCACCGTCGTCCGCGCCGCCGGCGGCCTGTTCTTCGCCCGCACCCCGACGCTGCTGTTTTCCACCGCCCACACGGACACCGGCATCTATCCGCGCTACGGAAGCGCGATCCTGGCGCCGGGAGAGACGGGCTTCGTGCCCCTGGGCGACCCGATCGACAACGAGCGCCCGCCGCTCGGCCTCGTTCCCGCTCTCAGCCACTTCGATCCGGGATACGAGGATCCGCGGACGATCCGCTTCAACCTCGGCTACGAGCGGGAGCTGGGCCGGGACCTCGCGGCGTCCGTCGATCTGCTGCACGCGCGGAGCGATTCGCTCATGTCGAATCTCGACGCGAACGTCCCCGCCCCCGTTCGCGACCGCTTCGGGCGCCCGGTGTACTCCGGCGAGCGGATCGATCCCGCCTACGGGCCCATCCTGGTGCGCGCTTCGCCGGCCCGCTCCGACTACCTGGCGCTGACCGCCGCGCTGCGCCGGCGCTTCGGTGGCGGGGTGCAGTTCCAGGCGCACTACACCTGGTCGCGCGACCGCTCGAACGACGACAACGAGCGCTCGGGCAGCCTGACCCTGACCGATCCCACGGACCCGGACTACGACTGGGGACTCTCGATCCGCGACGTTCCCCACCGCTTCGTGGCGAGCGGCGTCTTCTTCCTGCCCTTCGACGTTACGGCCAGCGGCATCTTCACGGCCCAGTCGGGCGCTCCCTTCACCGCACTCGATCCCGCCGCGGGGTTCCACAACCACCCGGGCTTCGCCGTCGGCCCGCACGGAGCCCAGGCCCGGGCCGTGGTGGGCGGCGAGCTCGCGGCCGTGAACGGCGAGCGGAACGCCCCCTGGACCAACCTCGATCTGCGGCTGACGCGCCGCTTCCGGGCCGGCGGGGCGGAGCTCGAGGCCCTCTTCGAGGTCTTCAACCTCCTGAACACCGGCGCCTTCCGGGTCGGGCACGCCGACCAGCAGGAGGTCTACGGGACGGACGGCGTGACCCCGAATCCGGAGTTCGGCCTCGCCAGCGTGCTCGTCGGCGCTCCGCGCCAGGCCCAGCTCGGCCTGCGCGTCATCTTCTAGTGTCCAACGCCTGAAGTTCTTGACCAGTAGAATCGGCTCGTGGTGCGGTCGGCCCGGAAGCGAGGAGGGCCGTGCCGAACCATTACACACGAGAGGTCCCGGAGGTCTCGGACGCACAGCGCGAGGAACTGGAGGGTTGGCTGCGCCGGCGCAATACCGCGCAGGCTCTGGCCCTGAGGGCACGCATCGTGCTGCAGAGCGCCGCGGGACGGAGCGACCAGGTCGTGGCGCAGGCTCTGGGCACGACGCGGGCCACGGTCGGCAAGTGGCGGCGGCGGTTCCTGCGCAACGGCTGCGACGGCTTGCTGGACGAACCACGGCCGGGCGCGCCGCGCCGGGTGTCGGACGAGGACGTCGAACGGGTCGTGGTCCGGACGCTGGAGACGACCCCACGGGGGGCGACGCATTGGAGCCGGGAGTCGATGGCCCGAGCCTGCGGGCTGAGCGCTTCGACCGTCGGCCGCGTGTGGCGCGCGTTCGCGCTCAAGCCCCATCGCAGCGAGACCTTCAAGCTGTCGCGAGACCCGTTGTTCATCGAGAAAGTGCGCGATATCGTGGGGCTGTACCTGCATCCGCCGGAGCGAGCGGTGGTGCTGTGTGTGGATGAGAAGTCGCAGATCCAGGCGTTGAACCGTACCCAGCCGGTGTTGCCGATGCGTCCGGGAGCACCGGAGCAGCGGACACACGACTATCGACGGCACGGCACGACCTCGTTGTTCGCGGCCCTGAACACCGCCACCGGCGAGGTGATCGGCAGGTGCTTTCGGAAGCACCGCTCGGTGGAGTTCAAGCGCTTCCTCGCCGTGATCGACAAGGCGGTGCCGCCCGACCTCGACATCCACCTGGTGCTGGACAACTACGGCACGCACAAGACGGCGATGATCCACGACTGGCTGGCACGGCGTCCTCGGTATCACCTGCACTTCACGCCCACGAGCGCATCGTGGCTCAACCAGGTAGAGCGTTGGTTCGCCGAGATCACCCGGCAGCAGATCCGGCGTGGAACCCATCGCAGCACCCAAGCACTCGAGGCGGCGATCAAGGAGTACCTGGCGGTCTACAACGAAGACCCCAAGCCCTTCGTCTGGACGAAGACCGCCGAGCAGATCGGAATCCCTGAAGCGTTACTGCTCACGTATTTCTGACGGTGCACACTAGCCCGCCTACTGCTCCTCGGCCTCCTGCGCCCGCGCGCCGCGCAGGATGTTCAGCAGGCCGTAGTTCCCCTCGTGGCAGGCGTACTCGAACATCGGCTCGTCGTTGCGCCGCATGGGGACGGCCACGGTGAAGGGCCGCGTGAAGATCGTCGGGTCGTCGACCGTGTACTCGTAGAGCAGCGTGTCGGCGTTCAGGCGGCGGAAGCGTTCCGTGAGGGTGACGGTCAGGCCGGTGCCGATGGCCTGCATCGCCGACGGATCGAAGCTCCCGGTGTGCTCGGTCAGGTTGGTCGTCTCGACCACCAGCGTGTCGCCGTCCCAGTACCCGCGCGAGTCGCCCATCCACTGCCGCACGCTCGCGGGGAGGTGCGGGCGGCCGTCGAGCGGGATGATGCGGGCGTCGTGGACCATCTCGTTGAGGATGACGACGTGGTCCGGCGTCTGGAAGAGCTGCATGTTGTTGTTGTAGCCGCTCGGCATCAGCGGCGGCCCGCTGTTGAACCCGACCAGGCAGCGCTCGGCGAGCCCGCGGTCCTCGGGATGGTCCGCGCCGACGCCGGCGCTGCGGACGCGCACGGGCCGGCCGATCGGCAGGTCCTCCCAGAGCGATCCCTCCTGCCGCAGGACCTCGCCCTCCGGCGTGAGCGCCGGCAGCCGGCCGTCCGGCGGGTCGACGATCAGCGAGGTCCGGCGGTCGCCGATCACGTTCGTGCCGTAGTCGAGCCAGAAGTCGTTGTAGCCGCCGACCGCGAGGCCCCCGCCGCCGGCCGGCAGCGGCTCGGTCCGCACCTCGCTCGGCTCGAGCAGCTCGGCCCGCCGCGCGTTGGCTCCCGCCTCGAGTTGCGCCGCCTCCTCCTCCGACAGGAAGGCCCGTTCCTGGCCCTCCGGCCGCTCGAGCGGCGTCATGGTCCGGAAGTCCCAGACGCCCTGCAGGTCCGGCTACCCGTCCGGGGTCCGAAGCGGCGCCTGCCCGGCCGCCGCCGTCGTGAAGACCATCAGCACCACGCCCGCCAGCGCCGCCGCACGAAGCTGCCTCTGCATGAAGTCACTCCTTGCTCGAAGCCGATCGCTGGTCATGCTAAGGACTCTCGCCGTAATAAAGTGTCCGTTACGCGGGCCGGGGTAACAGGCTGTAGTTCCACTCGCCATGAAACGCATCGCGCTTGATGGACAGCCTGTCCATCTCCTCGTCCGTGACTCCCCGACCGGTTGGATAGCTGGCCTCGTCCAGCTCCGACCGGATGGTCAGGCCGCCTTGCGTAGTCGTCGCGCCGATCACGTTCACCACCACCTCGTGACTCACCAGCGGTCGGCCACGCCAGTTCTCCGTAATGTGGCAGAACATCCGGTGCTCGATCTTGTTCCACTTGCTGGTGCCCGGCGGAAAGTGGCACACCGAGATCCGCAGCCCGAGCGCGTCGGCCAGCTTCTGCAACTCGAACTTCCACAGCCGGCTGCGGCTGCTGTTGGAACCGCCTCCGTCCGCCGTGAGCAGCAACCGTGTGGCCGCCGGATAGGCGTGACGCCCCATCTGCAGCCACCAGCGCCGCACCGTCTCCACCGCGAACTCCGCCGTGTCGTGGTCAACGCCGACGCTCACCCAGCCCGTGTTCGCCGTCAGGTCGTAGACCCCGTAGGGAATCGCCTTGCCGAGCTCCGGGTCGATGAAGTCATGAACCTTCACCTCCTCCGGTTTCCCCTTCGGACGCCATTCCCGGCCGCCGTTGCGGTAGCGACCGACCAATTCCTTCTTCTTCGTGTCGATCGAGGCCACCGGCTGCCCCAGGCGTTGGAACGCCCGCACGCGCCGCGCGATGCGTCGGAACTGCGCATCCCGGTCCGGATGCTGACGGCCTTCGAGCGTCTTGCGGTTGGCCTGCAAGCTATAGCCCAGCTCGTGCAGCAGGCGGTTCACCGTGCGCTCGCTGACCCGATGTCCTTCCGCCCCCAGTTGCTCCGCCAAGCGCGCCGCGCTGCTGCAGGTCCAGCGCAGCGGCCCCTGCGGGTCTCCCCGTGTGAACGGGTCGAGCAGACGCTCCAACGCCTGCACGAGGCCCGGATCGCGATCCACCAGCGCCTTGCGTCCGCCCCCCGGAGCGCGCACCCGAGGCCCGCCCGCCCCCGGCTCCGGCGGCGTGGCCGAATCCAGTTCCCGCACGCCGGCCCGAACCGTGCCGCGCGACAGCCCGGTCGCCTCTGCAACCCGCGCAATCCCCCCGCGTCCAATGGCGCGGGCTTCCGCCGCAGCCCAAAGGCGCCGCGTGCGTTCGTCCAACAGCGGCCTCAGCACGTTGAACTTCCCTTGCACCGCTTGCGTTACCGCGTTCATAGCGCCGACCATAGCAGAAACGGCCGCCAAAGGGGCAAGTTATTCTGGCGCTCCGCCTAACTCGACGAGGCGCAACGGGCACGCGGGCGGCTGACGGATGACCCGGCAGCGGCGCCCGGCGGATCGAATCCACGCGGCGAATCGTGACAAGAATGTTGCGTCGCGCCCCGGCCTCTACAAGTCTGTCGTGCCGCGCGCCGCCACTGTTGTTGATCCGCGTGGGCAGGCCCATGACGCCGCGCCGCTCGCGAACCAGTGTGGTTGTCGGGGTCATGTTGCGATCGAGGCGCCATCGATTCTGCACGCTTTTGTAGGCGTGGAAACGTAGACCGACACTATTGTCGCCCGACGCGCGGGCTTGCGGCGGTGTCCGGCGGCCACGCTGCCTCGCCAATTCTGTCGAACGGCTCCCATGTAGACGGCTTCGTCCGCATGCCGGGGCTACCCGTCACCAGCTTGGCACGGCCCTTGCTGGTTATCGCGGCTTTGCATCGGGCCGACGCCCGCTTCCGGGGACCCGGTGCAGCGCGCATCCGCGCGAGCAAGGGAGGAATCGTTGGTGCTCAGTTACAGACGACGTCGTGACCACGCCGCGGACGGACGGAGGCGCCGTGTCGCCCTGCTGGCGGCGCTCGCGGTCTGGGTCGGCGTGGCCGGACCGTCGTACGCCCAGGACGAGGAGGAGTCGGATCCGCCGCCGGTGTCGTTCGGAGCCGGCCTGCAGACCAGCTTCCTGCATCGCGAAGCGGACGACGCGGACGCGACCGATCACTTCCGCGTCAACAGCCTGCGCCTCTACGTCAACGGCGCCGCCAGCAGCAACATCAAGTTCATGGTGAACACGGACATCGACTACGGCGGCTCGCTGGGCGCGCCCAGCGACGGGCAGATGACCGACTTCCAGATCCTCGATGCCGTCGCGCAGTTCGAGATGTCGGACCAGTTCAACATCTGGGTGGGGCGCTTCCTGCCGCCGAGCGACCGCGCCAACCTGTACGGACCGTTCTACTCCCACCACTGGGCGGTCTACTCCGATGGGATCCAGGACGGCTATCCGTTCATCTTCCAGGGGCGCGCCAACGGCGCCGCCTACTGGGGGCAGTTCGACAAGGTCAAGGTGTCGGTGGGGGCCTTCGACGGCATGTCCCTGAACGGCAACGCCTCCCTGCTCGGCGCGGGCCGGGTGCAGGTGGACTTCTGGGATCCCGAGCCCGGCTACTACCTGAACGGCACCTTCTACGGCGACCGCAACATCCTGGCCGTCGGCGTCGCCGGGCAGTCGCAGGCCGAGAGCGGCTCGGCCTACTCGGCCGACTTCCTCATGGAGCGCAAGGTGGGCGACGGCGGGGCGGTGTCGGTCGAGGCCGAGTGGGCGCGCTACGACCGCCTCGGAGGCTACGACCCGCGCTACCTGACGAACGACGGCGGCTACCTGCTGGCCGCCTACCTCTTTCCCAACTCGGTCGGCCCCGGTCAGTTCGAGGTGCTCGGCAAGTATGCCCGCGCCCGGTTCCGGAAGGGCGTGACGCCGGACTACGACCAGCGGACGACGGAGTTCAACCTCAACTACCTCATCCGGCAGTTCGATGCGCGCGTGATGATCTTCGTCAAGGACACCGCCTACACCGCGGTCCAGACGGACGATTTCCAGGTCGGAGTGGCCTTGCAGGTCCAGATGTAGCTCGCCTTTCCCACAAACGCAGGAGTCCAGGACCATGAAACTGAGATACGCAGCTATCGTCATCGCCGTCGGCGCCCTCGCCGGGTGCGGCGGCTCGGGCGGGGATGCCGCCGGCGATCCGGGGCCCGAGGGCGATCCCATCAAGGTCGGCGTCCTCCATTCGCTGTCGGGGACGATGGCGATCAGCGAGACGACCCTGAAGGACACGGTCCTGATGATGGTCGACGAGCAGAACGCGATGGGCGGCCTCCTCGGCCGGCCCCTCGAGGCGGTGGTGGTCGATCCCGCATCCGACTGGCCGCTCTTCG
This sequence comes from Vicinamibacterales bacterium, assembly GCA_965215155.1. Taxonomy (GTDB): domain Bacteria; phylum Acidobacteriota; class Vicinamibacteria; order Vicinamibacterales; family UBA8438; genus JAGWAJ01. The sequence continues at coordinate 578,217 of CBDCCY010000004.1, forward strand.
CCGAGCGCGCGCGCGAGTTGCTGGAGTCGGAGGAGGTCGACGTCGTGTTCGGCTGCTGGACGTCGGTATCGCGGAAGTCCGTGCTTCCGGTGTTCGAGGAGAACAACGGCCTCCTCTTCTACCCGGTCCAGTACGAGGGCGAGGAGTCGTCGAAGAACGTCATCTACACCGGCGCGGCGCCGAATCAGCAGGCGATTCCGGCCATCGACTACCTGATGAACGAGGTGGGCATCGAGCGCTGGGTGCTCGAGGGCACCGACTACGTGTATCCGCGCACCACCAACCGCATCCTCGAGGCGTACCTGAAGCAGAGGGGCGTGGCGGAGGCGGACATCTCCATCAACTACACCCCGTTCGGCCACTCCGACTGGCAGACGCGCGTGGCCGCCATCCGCCGCTTCGGCTCCGCCGGCAAGCCGACCGCCGTGGTCTCCACGATCAACGGGGACGCGAACGTGCCGTTCTACCTGGAGCTGGCCAACCAGGAGGTCTCGGCGGACGACATCCCCGTCGTCGCGTTCTCGGTGGGCGAGGAGGAGCTATCGGGGCTCGACACCGCGCCGCTCGTCGGTCATCTCGCCGCCTGGAACTACTTCCAGAGCGTGGACTCGCCCTCGAACGCCGAGTTCATCGACAAGTGGAAGGCGTTCGTCGGCGATGCGGAGCGCACGACGAACGACCCGATGGAGGCGCACTACATCGGCTTCAACCTCTGGGCCCAGGCCGTGGAGAAGGCCGGCACGACCGACGTCGATGCGGTGCTCGAGGCGCTTCCGGGCACGGAGACGCCCAACCTGACCGGCGGGGTCGCGCGCGTGCTGCCGAACCACCACATCACCAAGCCGGTCTACATCGGCGAGGTGCAGGCGAACGGGCAGTTCGACGTCGTCTGGCAGACCGACGACACGGTGCCGGGCGATGCCTGGTCGGACTACCTCCCGGGCAGCGAGGACACGGAAGCGGACTGGGTGACGCTGAATTGCGGCAACTACAACACCGAGACGCAGGTCTGCTCCGGGCAGAACTACGAGTAGGGAGGACGGCGCCGGGCGGGCGGCGGCTCGGACGGCTGCTGCTCGCCGGGTGCCTTCTCGCCTGTCCGTTGACCGCCGCGGCGCAGACCGCCGACGAGTCGTTCCGGGCGCTCGTGTCCCGGCTCGCCGACGCCAACTTCCGCGAGAAGGAGGCTCTCGTCGAGCAGGCGATCGCAACCGGCCACGCGGGGGCGCGGGACGTGGTAACCGCACTGCTCGAGGACCGCCTGTTCCGGCGCGAGGGCGACGGGGGCGTCTTCATCGTGGAGTCGAACGACGAGCGGCTCGCGGCCTTCCGGTTGATCGATCCCGCCTCGCTCGAGGAGGTCGAGGCGGTCGCGCCCGGCGAGCTCGACCGGATCATCACCAACAACCGGCTGCGCAGGTCCCTGCGCACGGCGCTCGCTCGCTTCGGACTGTCGAGCCCGGATGCCGGGGAGCGCCTCGCCGCCGTCCGGGAGCTGCTGCGGGATCTCGACGCTCCCACCCTGGAGCAGCTGCGCCGCCGGGCGGTCGTGGAGACCGACGGCGACGTGACGTACGAGATCGAGACGGCGCTCTCGATCGAGGCGCTCGACGACGGCGACGCGCAGGTGCGCCTCGGCGCGGTGGAGCGGCTCTCCGGCCGACTGAACCCCGTCGTCCGCAACCGGCTCGCGGCGCTCGTCGAGACGACCGAGGACGGGAGCTACGTCGAGACCGACGACGCCGTCCGGGCCGCGGCCGAAGACGCCATCTGGCAGATCGACTCGACGCGCAACGCCTACTCCGTGCTCGAGACGGTCGCCTTCGGCCTCAGCCTGGGGTCGGTGCTGGTGCTGGTGGCCATCGGCCTGGCGATCACGTTCGGCGTGATGGGCGTCATCAACATGGCCCACGGCGAGCTGATGATGCTCGGGGCCTACACGACCTACGTCGTGCAGCTCTGGCTGCCCGACCTCATCGGCGTCTCGCTCCTGCTGGCCGTGCCCGCCGCGTTCGTCGTCTCGGGGACCGCGGGGGTGCTCATCGAGCGCACGGTCATACGCTTCCTCTACGGGCGTCCGCTGGAGACGCTGCTGGCGACCTTCGGTGTAAGCCTCGTGCTGCAGCAGCTCGTGCGCTCCGTCTTCTCCGCCAACAACCGTGCGGTGGTGACCCCGGCGTGGATGAGCGGCACGCTGCAGTTCAACGAGGCGTTCTCGCTCACCTACAACCGGCTCTACACCTTCCTGTTCGCGGTCGTCGTCTTCGCGCTGGTGCTCGCCGTCCTGCGCTACACGCGCCTGGGGCTCGACATCCGCGCCGTGTCGCAGAACCGCACGATGGCCCGCGCCATGGGTGTCCGCACGGAGTGGGTGGACGCGATGACGTTCGGGCTCGGGGCCGGCATGGCCGGCGTCGCCGGGGTGGCGCTGACCCAATTGACGAACGTCGGCCCCAACCTCGGCCAGAGCTACATCGTCGACTCGTTCATGGTCGTCGTCTTCGGCGGGGTCGGCAACCTCTGGGGCACGCTCATCGGCGGCATGTCGCTCGGCATCGTCAACAAGCTGCTCGAGCCGTTCGCGGGCGCCGTGCTCGGCAAGATTCTCGTGCTGGTCGTTCTCATTCTCTTCATCCAGCGGCGGCCGCGCGGCCTGTTTCCGCAGACGGGGCGCGCCGCGGAGGGCGGATGATGCCCGTCCCGCGCCTCCCGGCGGCGATCGCCGACCGCCGCAGCGTCGCGTTCCTGGGGACCCTGGCGCTGGTCGCGGTCGTCGCGCCGCTCCTCAACCTCGCGGTGCCGGAGTCGTCGCCGCTGCATCTCTCGAGCTACGCGGTCGGCCTCATCGGCAAGTACCTCTGCTACGCGATGCTGGCCCTCGCGGTCGACTTCATATGGGGCTTCGGCGGCATCCTGAGCCTCGGCCACGCCGCCTTCTTCTCGCTCGGGGGCTACGCCATGGGGATGTACCTCATGCGCCAGATTGGCACCCGGGGCGTGTACGGGCACCCCGTCCTGCCCGACTTCATGGTGTTCCTGAACTGGGACGAGCTGCCGTGGTTCTGGTACGGCTTCGACCAGTTCTGGTTCGCCATGGTGATGGTGGCGCTGGCCCCCGGCGCCCTCGCGTTCGTGTTCGGCTGGCTGGCGTTCCGCTCGCGCGTCACCGGCGTCTATCTCTCGATCATGACGCAGGCGCTCACCTACGCCCTGATGCTGGCCTTCTTCCGCAACGACATGGGCTTCGGGGGCAACAACGGGTTCACCGACTTCAAGGATCTGCTCGGCTTCGACCTGCAGAGCGACGCCACCCGTTCCGCGCTGCTGGCCGTGACCGCGGCGGCCCTCGGCGCCGGCTACTGGACGTGCCGCGCGGTGCTCGCGTCGCGCGCCGGCCGGGTGCTGCGCGCGATACGGGACGCCGAGAGCCGCACGCGCTTCCTCGGCTACCGGGTGGACGCCTACAAGCTCTGGGTCTTCGTGCTCTCGGCCGTCCTCGCAGGGGTGGCGGGCGCGCTCTACGTGCCGCAGGTGGGCATCATCAATCCGAGCGAGTTCGAGCCGATCAACTCCATCGAGGTGGTCATCTGGGTGGCGGTCGGCGGCCGGGGAACGCTGTACGGCGCCGCCGCCGGGGCGGTGCTCGTGAACTACGCCAAGACCTACTTCACCAGTGCCCTGCCGGAGCTCTGGCTCTACGCGCTCGGGGCGGTGTTCATCGGCTCCACGCTCTTCCTTCCCCGCGGGTTGGCCGGACTGCTGCCGGCGGGGCGGAACAAGTGACCGGGCAGCGCCCGCGCGGCAACGCGGGTACCCTGTACGACTCGGCGAGCGCACCCGACTCCGTCGGCCCGGACGACGGCCAGGACACCCGGGAGAGGCCGAGCCGGCGGGACGGCCCGAGCAAGCGGGACGCCTGGCGCGAGAAGCGCGAGGCGGCGCTGCGGCGGAAGCCGTCCGTGCTGAGCGGCGACGTACTCTACCTGCGCAACGTGACGGTGAGCTTCGACGGCTTCAGGGCGCTCGACGATCTCACGCTGCACGTCGATCCGGGCGAGCTGCTGTGCGTCATCGGCCCGAACGGGGCCGGCAAGACCACGATGATGGACGTCGTCACCGGCAAGACGCGGCCCGAGCAGGGCTCGGCGTGGTACGGCACGGAGACCAACCTGCTCACCCTGAGCGAGCCGGAGATCGCGCAGTTCGGCATCTGCCGCAAGTTCCAGAAGCCGACCGTGTTCGATTTCCTCACCGTCTTCGAGAACCTGGAGCTGGCCCTCGCCGGCGAGAAGTCGTTCTGGCACACGGTCTTCGCGCGCCTGACGGGACGGGACCGGGCGCGCATCGACCACGTGCTCGAGACGACCGGGCTGGAGTCGAAGCGCCGCGAGCGGGCCGGCACGCTGGCCCACGGGCAGAAGCAGTGGCTGGAGATCGGCATGCTGCTGATGCAGGAGCCGAAGCTGCTGCTGGTGGACGAGCCGGTCGCCGGGATGACGCCGCAGGAGACGGAGCGCACCGGCGAGCTGCTGCTGTCGCTCGCGGGACGTCACTCGGTGGTCGTCGTGGAGCACGACATGGAGTTCGTGCGGTCGATAGCGAACCGGGTGGCGGTCCTCCACGAGGGGCGCGTGCTGGCCGAGGGAGGCATGGACGAGGTGCAGGCCGACCCCCGCGTCATCGAGGTGTACCTGGGCGCATGAGCCTGCTTCGCATCCAGGGCCTGAACCAGTCGTACGGCGGCAGCCGCACGCTGTGGGGCGTCGACCTCGACGTCGCGGCCGGGACGCGCCTGTGCCTGATGGGCCGCAACGGCATGGGCAAGACCACCCTGCTCAAGTGCCTGATGGGATTGATCCCGGTGGCGTCCGGCGCCGTGACGTTCGACGACGTCGATCTGCTGGCGCGCCCCCCCGAGGCGCGGGCGCGGCTCGGCATCGGCTACGTCCCGCAGGGGCGAGAGATCTTCCCGCAGCTCACGGTGGAGGAGAACCTGCAGATCGGCATGGGCGCGCGCCGCGACGGCGGGCGGACCATACCGCCCCGCGTGTTCGAGCTCTTCCCGGTGTTGAAACAGATGCTCCAGCGCCGCGGCGGCGACCTGTCGGGGGGGCAGCAGCAGCAGCTCGCCATCGGTCGCGCCCTGGTGCTCGAGCCGCGGCTGCTCATCCTGGACGAGCCGACGGAGGGGATCCAGCCGAACATCGTCCACGAGATAGGCGATATCATCCTCAGGCTCAACCGGGAGGCTGGCGTCACCGTGCTGCTCGTGGAGCAGAAGCTGCCGTTCGCCCGGCGCGTGGCCAGCGAGTTCCGCATCCTGGACAAGGGTCGCCTGGTGGCCGGCGGCGGGATCGACGAGCTGAGCGACGATGACATCCGCCAGTACCTCACCGTCTAGCGCCGGACTCCACGGCGCCGGACGGCGTGCCCCCGGGCCGCCCGGCGCTGGTCCGCGCATGCTCGGGCCGGACAGAGCGCCGGCGTCACCGAGCCGCGGGCGGACCCCGGCCGCCGGACTGCCGGAGCCGCGCGCCGCGAGGCGGCCGGGCCATGGGAGCTTCACGGTCGAGCGGGTCCGGGGGCGCAGCGTCGTGCGCCGGGCCTACGCGACGAGCCCGCTACGCCTCCTGACTCCGAAGAACCACGGCCACGCGGCCTGGATCTACACGTCGAGCTACGGCGGCGGGCTGGTCGACGGCGACGACATCGCGGTCGAGGCGTCCGTCGGGAACGGGGCCGCGGCGTTCCTCTCGACGCAGTCGGCCACCAAGGTCTACCGCTCACCGCGCGGCACGCGGGTCGCACTCGACGCCGAGGTGGCGGAGGGCGGCCTGCTCGTCGTCGCCCCGGACGCGGTCATCTGCTTCGCCGAGTCGCGGTATCGCCAGACCCAGCGCGTCACCGTCGCAGCCGGTGGCGGGCTGGTTCTCGTCGATTGGGTGACGTCGGGCCGCCGAGAGTCGGGCGAGCGCTGGGTCTTCGAGGAGTACGTCAGCCGCACCGTGATCCACCTCGCGGGTCGCCTGGCCGTGCACGACGCGCTCGCGCTCCGCGCGTCGGACGGCCTCCTCGCCGAGCGCTTCGGCCGCTACGACGTACTGGCCGTCGCCGTGCTGGTCGGGCGCGCGCTCGAGGGAGAGATCGAGGAGCTCGACGGCCGCGTGAGGGCGGAGCCGTTGGCAAGGCGCGCCGACCGCCTCGTCGCCTTCTCGCAGGTCGAGCCCGGCGGCGGCGTCCTGCGCATCGCGGGCCGCACGGTGGAGGACGTCGACGACACCCTGCGCGACCTGCTCGGCTTTGTGCCCCGGCTGCTCGGCGACAGCCCGTGGGCGCGGAAATGGTAGGGACATGCACCTCACCCCACGCGAGGTCGACAAGCTGGTGCTGCACCAGGCCGGGTTTCTCGCCCAGAAGCGCCTCGCCCGCGGGCTCCGGCTGAACTACGTCGAGGCGGTCGCCCTGATCGCGACCCAGCTCCTCGAGTTCATCCGCGACGGCCGGTCGGTGGCCGAGCTCATGGACCTCGGGCGCCGCTTCCTGGGGACGGCCGACGTGCTCGATGGCATCGCGGACATGGTCGACGAGGTGCAGGTGGAGGGCACGTTCCCGGACGGCACCAAGCTGGTGACCGTCCACCACCCGATCGTGGCGGAGCACGGCGACCACGCGCTCGCGCTCTACGGCAGCTTTCTCGATCCCCGGGGGCGGGTTGCGACAGGAGCGCCGGCGACGGGGCGGCCGGCCGCGGCCACGGCCGGCCCGCCCGGCGAGCTCCTGACCGCCGGGGGGGAAATCACCCTGAACGACGGCCGCGAGACCGTGACGCTCACCGTCGCCAACACCGGCGACCGTCCCATCCAGGTCGGAAGCCACTATCACTTCATCGAGACCAACCGCGCGCTGGTCTTCGACCGCCCGGCCGCCTATGGCCACCGTCTCGACATCCCCGCCGGCACCGCGGTCCGCTTCGAGCCGGGCGAGAGCCGGACCGTGCGGCTGGTACCGATTGCGGGCGACCGGATCGTCCGGGGCGGCAACGCGTGGGCAAGCGGTCCGGTCGTCGAGGGCCGGGACCTCGGGAGCTGGGAGTAGCGATGGCGCACCGCATCGACCGGCGGCACTACGCGGATCTCTACGGGCCGACGCGCGGCGACCGCGTGCGCCTCGGCGACACGGGCCTCGCGGCCGAGGTGGAGGACGACGCCACGGTCTACGGCGACGAGTGCAAGTTCGGGGGCGGCAAGGTGCTCCGCGACGGCATGGGGCAGGCGGCCGGCGTCTCGGACGAGCGGGCCCTCGACTGCGTCATCACCAATGCGCTCGTCGTCGACTGGACGGGCATCCGGAAGGCGGACGTCGGCATCAAGAACGGCCGCATCGCGGGCATCGGCAAGGCCGGCAACCCCGACGTCATGGCCGGCGTGAGCGACGACCTCATCGTCGGCGTGACGACGGAGGCGATCGCCGGCGAAGGGCTGATCCTGACGGCCGGGGGCATCGACGCCCACGTGCACTTCATCTCGCCGCAGCAGGTCTTCGAGGCGCTCGCGAGCGGCGTGACGACGTTCATCGGCGGCGGCACCGGGCCCGCCACCGGGACCAAGGCGACGACGTGCACGCCGGGCAGCCAGCACGTGCGGCTGATGCTCGAGGCGAACGACGCGCTGCCGATGAACTTCGGCTTCCTGGGCAAGGGCAACACGTCGATGCCGGAGGGGATCGAGGAGCAGATCCGAAGCGGCGCCGTAGGGCTGAAGCTGCACGAGGACTGGGGGTCGACGCCGGCCACCATCGACTGCTGCCTGGGCGAGGCGGAGCGCTACGACGTGCAGGTGGCCATCCACACCGACACGCTGAACGAGTCGGGTTTCGTGGACGCGTCGATCGCCGCGTTCAAGGGCCGCACCATCCACACCTACCACACGGAGGGCGCCGGCGGCGGTCACGCCCCCGACATCATCCGTGTCTGCGGCGAGCCGAACGTCCTGCCGAGCTCGACCAACCCGACCCGCCCCTACACCGTCAACACCCTCGACGAGCATCTCGACATGCTCATGGTCTGCCACCACCTCGACAAGAACACGCCGGAGGACGTCGCCTTCGCGGAGAGCCGCATCCGCGGGCAGACGATCGCGGCGGAGGACGTGCTGCACGACCTCGGCGCCATCAGCATCATGGCCAGCGACAGCCAGGCCATGGGCCGGGTGGGCGAGGTGGTGACGCGCACCTGGCAGACCGCCGACAAGATGCGGGCGGAGCGGGGCCGGCTGGACGGCGAGCAGGGCGACAACGACAACCTGCGCATCCGCCGCTACGTCGCCAAGTACACCGTCAATCCGGCCATCGCGCACGGCATCGCGCACGAGGTGGGGTCGGTCGAAGTCGGCAAGCTCGCGGACCTCGTGCTCTGGAAGCCGGCGTTCTTCGGGGTCAAGCCGGAGCTCGTCCTCAAGGGGGGCTTCATCGCCTGGGCCCAGATGGGCGACGCCAACGCGTCGATCCCCACGCCGCAGCCGCAGTTGATGCGTCCGATGTTCGGCGCCTTCGGCCGCGCGGCCGGAGCGACGTCGCTGGCGTTCGTCTCGCAGCTCTCGCTCGAAGAGGGGACTGTCGCCGGCTATGGGCTCACTTCGCGCCTGTCGGCCGTCCGCGAGTGCCGCACGATCGGCAAGCGGGACATGAAGCTCAACGATGCCCTGCCGCGCATCGAGGTCGATCCGGAGACCTACGTCGTCACCGCCGACGGCGAGGTGCTGACGGCGGCGGCGGCCGACGTGCTGCCCCTCGCGCAACGCTACTGCCTGTTCTGAGAGCCTGCGCCGCATGGAGTCTCGCAACAGCCAGGAGGCTGTGCCATGTGACGGCACGGGCTCCCGCAGGCCGGCTGGGCGGGCAACGGAGCCGCCGGCGACGGTTTCCGGGCCAGTCTCCCGAAACTCCGTCAGGGTGCGCAGACTGCAACCGATGTCCGACTGGCTCGCGTGGCAGATCGTCGACTCTGCGTTCCCGGTCGGCGTGTTCGCGCACTCCTGGGGTCTGGAGGCGGCGTGGCAGGCGGGCCAGGTCGACGACGAGGCGGCGCTGCGGCGGTTCGTGGCGGAGTCGATTCAGCAGGCGGGATGGGGCGCCCTCCCCATCATGACCGCGGCGCACCGTGCTCCGGAGCGACTGGAGGAGCTCGACGAGCTGAATCAGGCGTTCCTCACCAACAGCGTGGCCAACCGCGCCAGCCGCGTGCAGGGACGCACCCTCGCCGCCACCGCGGCACGCGTCTGGCCGACGGTGGCGATGACCGAGCTGCGCGCGCGCGCGGAGGACACGAGATCGCACGTGGCGCCGCTCACCGGCGTCGTCTTCCACACCCTCGGGCTGGCGGAGGAGGTTGCCCAGCGAGCCGTGCTCTACGGCGCCGCGCGCGGCATCCTCTCGGCGGCGGTGCGCCTCGGCATCGTAGGAAGCTACCGGGCACAGCGCATGCAACACGAGGCGGTGGCGAGCCTCGACGCGACGCTCGAGAGGTGCCGCGGCTTGCCGCCCGAGGAGATTTGCCAGACTGCGCCGATCCTCGATCTGCTGCAGGGAGCGCACGACCGGCTGTATTCACGACTCTTCCAATCGTAGGTGGGCCTGCGAATCACCGTCGAGCCGGACGTCGCCCCCGGGCGGCAGGCGCGGCCGACGCTCAACGACGACGGGGAGCTTCGCCGCATGGACGGCGAGGGGGCCACTTGACGAGATCCCGTTCCTCCATGAAGGGAAGACTGCGATGCGCGACATCTTCGACGGCCCCCACCGCCACCACGACCCGGCCGGGAAGGCCGCGGACGGCCCCGGTCTCTTCGCCGAGCGCGGCGAGCCGCACGCCCGCGACTACGGGCGCCGCGCGTTCACGGTGGGCATCGGCGGGCCGGTGGGGAGCGGCAAGACGGCGCTGCTCCTGGCGCTCTGCCGCAAGCTTCGCGACCGCTACAGCCTGGGCGTCGTGACGAACGACATCTTCACGAAGGAGGACGGCGAGTTCCTGGTTCGCCACGAAGCGCTCGAGACCCGCCGCATCACCGCGGTGGAGACCGGCGGCTGCCCGCACACCGCGGTCCGCGACGACGTCAGCCAGAACCTCGACGCCTTGCTGCAGCTCATGGCGGCGGTGCGCCCCGAGCTGCTCTTCGTCGAGAGCGGCGGCGACAACCTCGCCGCGCAGTTCAGCCGCGAGCTCGCCGACTTCACCATCTACGTCATCGACGTCTCGGGCGGCGACAAGATCCCCCGCAAGGGAGGCCCCGGCATCACGCAGTCCGACCTGCTGGTCATCAACAAGACCGACCTCGCCGAGCTGGTCGGCTCCGACCTCGACGTCATGGCCCGCGACTCCCGCCGCATGCGGGGCGACGGCCCGTTCCTGTTCGCCCAGGTGACCAACGGGGTGGGCGTCGACACGATCACCGACACCGTGGTCGCCGGCCTGGAGGCCACGCGTGTGGAGCCCTGACGGCGCGGTCGAACGGAGCTCCGGGAGAGGGAGACATGGCCCTGTTGCGCCGCGTGCTCGCCGCCTTGGGTGCCGCGCCACCCCAAGAGGACCCTTCGGACGTGGTCATCCGGGAACAAGACCGGGAGATCACGCGGCTTCGCGACGCGCTCGCGCGCCGGGATGACTTGCGGCGCGAGAACGGTCGTCTGCGACGCGAGAACGAGCGTCTCAAGCAACGCATGTTCAGGCCGGACGCGGACGAGCAAGGGGGGAGTACGAACTTTGACAGGCCTGAACCCAGTGAGGGGACGCTCGCGTCCACGGACGGAGCCGGTCGTCGCGCTGGGTCGTCGCACACCAGACCGGATCGACACAACTCCGAGTTCTTCCGGGCGCTGGACTTGATGAGGGCGGAGGGTCGTCATTCCACAGGCGGACACGTCTTCATCACCGGCAAGGCGGGAACCGGAAAGTCGACGCTCATCAAGCACTTTCTCGAGACGACCGACACCACGTCGACGGTCGTGCTGGCTCCGACAGGAGTCGCTGCGCTCAACGTGCAGGGGCAGACCGTTCATCGATTCTTCAACTTCTGGATCGACGTGACCCCGGAGAAGGTGCGCGAGAAACCCGGGAAGCCGAAGCGGCCGCAGCTGTACAAGAAGCTGGCGACCATCATCATCGATGAGGCGTCGATGCTGAAGGCGGATCTGCTTGACTGTGTAGATGAGTTCCTGCGCCGGCACGGGCCACGACCCGGTGAGCCGTTCGGCGGCGTCCGGATGGTCTTCGTCGGCGATCTCTACCAGCTGCCCCCGGTCGTGCCTACCGGCGCGGACGAGATCTTCAACGGCGGGTTCTACGAGACACCGTACTTCTTCAGCGCGCGTGCGTTGCGCGGTAACCCTCCGAGATTGATTGAGCTGCAGAAGGTCTATCGGCAGGAGGATGCTGCCTTCATCGACCTGCTCGACCGCATCCGGGTCGCTTCCGTGGACGACGGGGATATCCGACGTCTCAACGAACGGGTGGGGCCTGACAGGGCGTCGGCCATCTGTCTCATGACCATTCATGAGGAGGAGCGTCGCGTCAACAGAAAGAGACTCAGCCAGTTGGGCGGAGAACCTGCTACTTCCCGCGCCGAGATCGAGGGCGATTTCCACAAGGACTACTACCCGACGGAAGCCAAACTCGTGTTCAAGGCCGGCGCCCGGGTCATGCTGGTGAACAACGACACGGGGAGGCGCTGGGTCAATGGGGCCATCGGCGAGATAAGTTCGATCAACCGACGCGACCGTTGGGTCCGGATTAGACTGCCGGAGAGCGGTCGGCTCGTTGACGTTGGGCCGCATACGTGGGAGTGCGTGCGCTTCTCGCTGAAGAACGGGGCGATCAAGACCGAGAAGACCGGCTCGTTCACGCAGTTGCCCTTTCGTCTGGCGTGGGCGGTGACCGTCCACAAGAGTCAGGGCCAGACCTTCAAGGACATCGTCGTCGACCTGGGTAGGGGAGCGTTCGCGGCCGGTCAGACCTACGTGGCACTCAGCCGAAGCACGACGCTTGAGGGAATCGTTCTCCGGCGACCCATCGACAGGAGTGACATCTTCGCGGACCCGCGGGTTGAGGACTTCCTCGCCACGTGTCGAGGCCGGTCAGCCTGAGGTCCCCTCTGGAGTCGCAAGGCCGCGGGCGCTACGAAGCCGCGGCGAGGATCCGGCGCCAGAGTGCCCTGCACGGGGCTGGAAGGTCCTGGATGTCGCCTTCGACGTCCGCGACGAGCGTTTCCCGATCCGGACCGGCCAGCAACTGCTCTATGTCCCAAGCGTCCTGCGAGCCGCCGGCGAAGAGCTTGAGCAGCACGAGGTCTCGGGCCTGGGCGGTCGGCAGGCGCGTGCCGCCGGAGACCGCGGGCTCGGCGCGGTCCAGCAGGCGACGCTGCCACCGGTACCGCCCGACAAGGAGATCGACCGGGCGCTGACCTGCCTGATCGAAGCGGATCACCCCGGCGAGCGGGTCGTTGGCGTCGCCTTGCGCTACCGACACGTTCACGCCGGAGTCCGAGAGCCGTTCCCACCGCGTGCCGTCGATACAGTCGGCCGACAGTGTCAGTAGGTCGATGTCGCGAGTCGAGCGGGCGACGCCGTGGACTGCCATTGCCGCGGCGCCGATCATCGCGTATCTTGCGCCCGCCTGATCGAGGATGGCGGCGACACGTTCGACGAGCGTCACCCGATGATCCGTTCCATGCACGCACTCGGCCGCCGAGTGGCCTGTCGCCGGCGCTCCAGAAGTCGGATAGCGGTCGACCGGTCCAGCCCGTGCGTGGCGCGAAAGGACGTGAGATCCTCGTCACCTAGTCGAAACGCGAGGGCGAGACGTTCCTCGATGGTCATGCATCGAACTTGGTCGTTGTCTCGCGCGCGAAGGATGGAGGCGATCGACTTCACAAAGCGAGTGTAGCAACCGCGTCTGGGCGCTGCCACGCTCGGGTTCTTGCTCACCTCGTCGGCTGGCGCCTGCACCGTTGTTGCCCTCCTGCGATTGTTGTTGTCCGAGCCGGTGGCGGACGAGCAGACGGGGAGGGCGCGGGAGGGGGGCGTGGCGCGCAGGATTTCTCGCACCTCGGTCGCGTTTTGTGCTTGACAGGCCCTTTCGGGGCACCCTGCTCCTGGTCTGCGACGCCACCAGGAAAAGACCCTCGTGCCGTCTCTCCGCCCGCAGGCGGCCCGATCTCGCCCCGAGGGTCTTCGAAGCCAGGATCATCGCCGGGCAGCCCAGGCCGCCACCTGGGAACTCTTGGATGCTGATTCGCGAGTTCGGCGCGGAGGACGGCTGGAGCGGCTGCCTCTCGTGCGCGCAGTGGCTGAGTTGGCGCGCGGGGCTCGCGCCGGGCCCGGCCCGTGAGCACGTCTGCGTGGCCCGGGCGCTCGGGGAACTGCCGAAGCTGAGCGACGCCATGCGCCGCGGCCGGAACTCTTACTCGAAGGTGCGCGCTGTCACCCGCGTGGCCACGCCGGAGAACGAGCAGGCTCTTCTCGACGTCGCCCTCTCCGGCACGGCGGGCCACGTCGAGTGGATCGCCCGCTCGTGGCGTCGCGTCGATCGTGCCGCAGGGCAGGCCGAAGAAGAGCGGCAGGATCGGAGTCGTTCCCTGCGGACCTCGGTAGACGATGACGGCATGGTCGTGGTGCGGGGGCGGCTGACGCCGGAGGTCGGAGCCGTACTGCGGCGGGCGCTGGAGGCGGCGTGCGACGAGGCTCGGCGCACGCCGGCGGCGGAGCGTGATGCAGCCACCGCAGGGGACGGAGACGCGGGTGCGGATGCCGTCGAAGAGCAGCCGACGCTCGCGCAGCGCCAGGCGGACGCGATCGGGATCGTGGCGGAGGCCGCGCTCGCGGGCGGGCTCGATCGGGGCACGGCGGGCGACCGTTACCAGGTGGTGCTGCACGTGGATGCGGAGGCTTTGGCCGAACCGCAAGACCTTCCCGCTGGAACGTCGGCCGGCGCTGCAGCCAGACCCGGGCCGCGCATGCCCGGCGGGAACGTTCCTGCGGGAACGCCGTACGGCGACGCCGGCCAGTCTCGGGCCGAGCCGCGAAGGGACGGAAGACGGTGACGCCGGGCGGCCGGTCCGTGTCCCGGCGCCGCCCCGCGCAGTCCGCATCTGCGGCACCAGGCCCAGCGGCCGCGCCGCCGGCGGGTAGTCCGACCGTCTTCGAAAAGGCGGGCGGCATCCATGTCTCGGCGGAGACGGCCCGGCGGGTGGCGTGCGACGCTGCGACGGTCATGATGCGCCACGGTCCCGGCGGCGAGATTCTCGATGTCGGACGACGCACGCACGGTGTCACCCGCCCAGCGCCGGGCCCTGGCCGCCCGCGATCGACAGTGCCGCTTCCCCGGCTGCGGGAACCGTCGCTGCGATGCGCATCACGTCGAGCACTGGGCCGACGGCGGACGGACGGCGCTCGACAACCTCGTGCTGCTCTGCCGGCGTCACCACCGAGCGGTGCACGAGGAGGGCTTCCGCATCACGCGCGACGACGCCGGGGGGGTGCGGTTCGCACGGCCGGGCGGGCGGTTGTTGCCGGCGGCGCCCCCGGCGCCGGACTGGGCCGGCGAGGCGCTCAAGCCGACGAGCGAGCGGCTGGCGGTGGAGGGATCTCGGTCGGCGCACAGACTGCCACCCCGGCGTGGGACGGGAGCGGCTGGACCTCGACTGGGTGATCAGCGTGCTTTGGCGACCACGTCTCACCGAGTGAGGCGCCGGGTCGGCGACCTTCGGACTCCCCGCCGGCGCCGGGGTCGGTCCCCGGCTGCGCAACCGGCTCGCGGCCAGCCCCGGCCTTCCGGGAGCGCTGGATCACGCTCGGCTCCGGGGCGTGCCTCCGCATGCAGGTCGACTGCGTGCAGAGCAGTTGCCGGTCGGAACGCCAGGGCACGACGTCAACGTCCTCGCCGCGTGGCAGGCGGTCGTCCTCCTGCCATTCGGGGCCGGTGCCGGCTTCCGCTTCTGAGCCGGTAGCCGCCGCATGCGTCTGCAACCAGCCGGAGAACCGCAGTGGGAATCGCCAAGCCATCATGAGCGTGTGGCCGCGCCCTTGCTCGCCGTTGCGTTGTGGTCCATCATGGGTGCGCGCCAGAAGCTCAGAGGAGGGCAGATGTCCCATCGATGTGTCGTTGCGGTGTTCGTCGTGCTCGCGGTCGTGGCGTTGACGCCGCTGTTCGCCGCGGCTCAGTCGACGGAAGTGCCCCGAACGCCGTGGGGCGATCCGGATCTGCAGGGGGTCTGGAACAACGGGACCATCACGCCGATGGAGCGTCCGGAAGAGCAGGCGGCCAAGGAGTTTCTGACGGCGGAAGAGGCGGCCAACCTCCAGCAGGAGAGGATCGCCCACAACGAGCGCCTGTTGCTCCGGCCCGCGCGGCGCACGACGGCCGGCGGCAACGTGGACAGGGGAGAGGACGGGGCACCGGGCTTCTACAACAACCTCTGGCTGGACTACGGCACGACCACCACAGGGCGGACGTCGATAGTCATCGATCCGCCGAACGGGAGGCTGCCCGCCCTGACGCCGGAGGCGCACGCGAGGCAGACGTCTCCGGAGGCGCTGCGGCTCCGGGATGTGGCGGCCGGACGCAGCCCCGCCGCCGGACCGGAGGAAATGCCGCTGGCCTTCCGGTGCATCTGGTACCGGGGAATCCCCTCGCTGCCCAGCGGGTACAACAACCACTATCACATCGTGCAGAATCCCGACTGGGTGGCGATTCTCCAGGAGCACATCCACGAGGTGCGCTACATTCCCCTGGACGGGCGTCCCCATGTCTCGCCCGCCATTCGTCAATATGCGGGGGACTCGCGCGGCTACTGGGAGGGAGACACCCTGGTGGTCGAGACGACGAACTTCAGGGACCGGACCATCATCAGAAAGGTCCCCGGGCGTCTCACCGAGGCCTTGCACGTGGTCGAACGCTACACGCGCACCGGCCCCGACACGCTCGACTGGGAGTTCACGGTGACCGATCCGGGGACGTGGACGCGCTCCTGGACGGGCTCGCTGCCCATGACGCGCACCGAGGATCCGATGTTCGAGTATTCGTGTCACGAAGGGAACTACGGGCTCTACAACGCCCTCACCGGGTCCCGCGCCACGGAGAGGGCCGCCGAGGAAGCCGCGACTCAGGGATCGAGGTGAGTTGAGACACGGGACGTTGCCTTCGGCGCCGGGCACCCACCAGTCGGGGCAGCTACCTGCGGCTCGGTTCGCCGGGGGGCCTCAGTACTTCGACGTAGTCTCCCAGGATAAGCCGCGCCTGCCGGCCCGGGCCGAGCGCCGCTACGCGACGCCGCATACCCGCCGCGAAGGCGGCCCCGAGGCCCGTCCACAGGAGCACGATCGCCCACTCCTCGGGCCAGACGAGCGCCGAGGGGCTGCCCGGCAGGTAGAGCACCAGGAAGAACAGCGTGGCCGCGACCGCGAGCCAGCCGACCAGCGTCGGCGCCGCGACGCGGTAGGGGCGGGGCAGGTCCGGATGGCGGCGCCGGATGAGAAGGAAGGCCGCCGCCACCAGCAGGTAGGCGACGACGGTGGCCAGCGAGCCCGCGTCGACCAGCCAGACCAGGGCCGGCCGTCCGAAGAACGGAGCGACGGCGCTGATGCCGGTGAGCAGCACGACCACGGCCACCGGCGAGCCGTGCCGCGGGTGCAGGCGGGCGAACACCGCCGGGAGCATGCCGCCGCGGGCCATCGCGAACAGCAGCCGCGACGCCCCGAGGAAGAAGGCGTTCCAGCTCGTCAGGATGCCGAACGCGCCGCCGACGACCAGCATGCGCCCGGCCCACGGGCTCCCGTAGACGGCGCTCATCGCGTCGGCGGTCGGGAGCTCGCGCCCGTCGAGCGTGGCCGGGTCGAGCGACAGCCCGACCGTCCACTGCACGAGCGCGTACCAGCCGAGGGCCATCAGGATCGACAGGACGATGACGCGGCCGACGGTGCGCCGCGGGACGTCGATCTCCTCGGCGAGCTGCGGGATGACGTCGAACCCGACGTAAAGGAACGGCGTCATGATCACGACCCGCAGCACGCCCTCCCAGCCGGTGACGTAGGGGACCAGGTTCGCGGTGTCGCCGCGCACCGTCCCGGGCAGGAAGAACGCGAGGCCGATCAGCAGCAGGCTGGCGACGGCGAGGCGCTGTACGAACGCCGCGAAGCGGATGCCGAAGTAGTTGGTGGCTCCTATCGCCGCGGAACCCGCCACCCCGACCAGCACCCAGCTTGCGTGGACGTCCCAGCCGGCGACTTCGTAGAGGTAGCCTGCCTCGAACCCGTCCGGCGCGAGGTAGCTGACGACCGTCGGCAGGGCTACCGCCTCGAAGGCGCAGACCGCCACGTAGGCGAGCACCAGCGTCCAGCCGCAGACGAACGCCCCGGTCGGCCCGAGCCCGACGAAGGTGAAGCTCAGCTCGCCCCCGGCCCGCGACAGGGCCGCGGAGAGCTCGGCGTAGGTGAGCCCGACCAGCCAAACCATCACCGCGCCGGCGCCGAAGGCCAGGATCGAGCCGACGGCGCCGGCCCGCACGATCATCTCGCCCGCCAGCACCACCCAGCTCCAGCCGACCATCGCCCCGAAGGCAATGGCCAGCACGTCGCCGCGGCCGAGCAGCTTCCGGAGGTGGAGGGGAGCGTCAGGCATGGCCAACGCGCGCGGCACGACGAGAATGCAACTCAGACATCAGCGCCCGAAAACGGCGCGGAGCATTTGGCCGGCAGCTCGAGGAGCGCTTCGCGGATTGAAGGTGTCAGCTCTTCCAGACCCGCGCAATGCCGTGATTCTGAAGCTGATGCGCAATCAACCAGGGCGGAACTCCGAACTCGGCTGCGAGATCATCAACGTACTCCTCGTCCAGAACCCGTCGGGGTACCCTGATCCGTAGCGCCGCAGAGGGGGCGAGGAATTCCGCCGCGAACGCACGGCTGCGCTGCTGCCGATCCGACCGCGCCTGCGTGAGCAGTGCCGGCGAGCCCGGTGACGTCAGCACCTCCGCCAAGCCGCGACAGAAATGAAATCTCCGGTTGCTGTCGCGTCCCTTCCTCAGCGCGAAGGAGGGAAGGCCGTCCTCGTCCGCTGAAACGACTCCGTTGAGGAATCCTGCTGCTCCGAGGTCTCGCGGCGCTGTCGCCTCGACCAGCGCGGCGGGGTCCTCGCGCAGGGCCCCGCCTAGCGCCTGCATGGTCCGCAGGGGGCCGCCATCCAGGCCAAGCCTCTCGCGCACGTTCCGCGCGAGCGCGTAGCCGGCGTCCCACGGGCTGCCATCGTTGCCCGGCATCGGTTGAGCGCAGGCGTCGCGAACGTGCCGTAGGGGCAGTCTGGAGCCGCTGGCTGGTTCCAGGGCCGCCGCGATGGCGGTCGCCTGCGCAGACAACTGCCCGACATCGAGAACGGAAACCGCTTCCTCGATAATCGCGGCGTCGAGAACGTCTTCGAGCCGAAGGACGGCCTCTCGCTGCGGGTCGTCCAGAGCGTACGGATCCCAGCCAAGGCCCGCAGCCGTCCTGCAAAACCGCGATTCCTCCTGATCGGCGGCCTGAATCGCGGCCCATTCGTCCTGCAGCAGCGTGCGCTCGATGCCGCAGGACAGGAGCCTCCGAATGACGCGATCCACGAGCTCCGTGCAGCCCTCGCGGAACTCGTTCCTGTCGATCCAGATCCGATTCTCGCCCTGGTAGTCGAGCTTGGCCCAACTGGGTGAGTCCGACTCCCACGCCAGAAGCGTCCGACCTCCAGACGATGCGACCTGGAGTCTGGGAAAGGCGTACCCGTCCCGGAGGGACACGAGGGCATGTCGCCGCATGAACGCGTCGTCGTCGTCCTTCGCAGGGTTGCCGACCTCGTGCAGCAGGAACCACCAGTTCGTGACAAGCGATTCCGCAAGCGGGTAGAGCGGTACGTACACGTGATCGCGAACGGTCTGCGCCCGTCGGTCAACGACACGTGTGATCACGGAGTCGTCTACCCGAACGAGCAGAGACGCCCATGTCGAGGCCAGCTCGGGCCCTCGGACGTGCTCAGCGGGCACCCATTCAGTCTCGAACCTGATCGGCATAGAGCTCCCGGATACCGTCCGGCCACTCGTCCCGCTCCAGCGGATAGCCCTTGTATTCGCCGGTCTCGCGATTCGCCAAGCGGCCTTCGAAGACCGTTTCCTCGTTCTTGTACCACACGTAGCGGGGAAACGCCCCTTCCCAGGGCGCGCCGGTAGCGCCTCGGCGGATCGCGTCGCGCAACCACCCAGTGATCGTTTGCTGGTCGTCCACGAGATCTCGGGGACAGCAAGAAGCGTCGGCCCGTAGTCGCGGTGGGCCTGCGAAGCTTGGCACGTCCTTGTGCTCCGGGCTGCCAACGTACCGCGCTTGTTCCGCCAGCGCGTCAACTGAGGCGGGGTCAGGTGGGGCGACGATCTGCCGCAGCCGCGGGCGGCGACGCTGGGGAGCGCGCATCGTCCGGATGCCGTTTCAGCGTTCGTACACCACGCGGCCGCCGAGCACGGTCAGGTCGACCTCCGTGTCCGTCGTCCGCTCCGGATCGATGGTCAGGAGATCCTGCGACAGCACGACGAGATCCGCGAGCTTTCCGACCTCGATCGTTCCCTTCTCGTCCTCCTCGAACGTGAGGTGCGCGGCCACTCGGGTGTAGCCGACGATCGCCTCCGGCATCGTCAGCGCCTCGCCCGGCCCGACCACCGCGCCCCCCATCCCCCGGCGGGTGACCGCGGCCTCGAGGCCCACGAGCGGCCCGAACGGCAGGATGTCGCTCCCGAGCGCGACGACGACGCCGTGCCGCATCGGCGTGCGCAGCGGGTTGTTCGTCTGGTAGCGCTCGCCCGCGAGGTGCTCGGCGTAGCGCCCGTCGATGGTGTAGGTGAAGTTGGGCTGCTGCGCGATGTGGATGTTCCAGTCGGCCATCCGCTGCATCGTCTCGACCGGCGGCGTCACCGTGAAGTGGTTGAGGAAGTGGCGGTGGTCGGCGCGGGGCGATGCTTCCAGCATCCGCCACCAGGCGTCGACCGTCATCTCGATCGCCGCGTCCCCGATGGCGTGGAAGCCGAGCTGCCAGCCCATGTCGTGCGCGGTGCGGGAAATCTCGAGCAGGCCCGCCTCGTCGATCAGCGGCCCGCTGCCGTAGTAGTCGGGCTGCCCCTTGTAGGGCTCCAGGGTCCAGGCGGCGGCGCCGCTGAACCCGCCGTCGACGAAGAACTTCACGGCGCCCACGCGCAGCCACTCGCCGCCGTCGCCGGTCGTGCGCCCGAAGCGCCGCAGCATGTCGATGGCCTGCGGCACGTCGGGGGGCACGCGGAGCTGCACCGCCGCGCGCGGCAGCTCGCCGGCGTGGGCGGCGTAGACCGTCTCCCACTCCGCGTAGCCCTCGATGTCGACCCCGGCCTGGATGACGCTGGTGATGCCGAGCGCGAGAAGGCCCCGCAGGTTCTCGACGAAGCTCGCTCGGAGCTCCTCGGGCGTCGCGTCGGGCACGAGCCGGCTCACGAGGTACTGCGCGCCCTCGCGCAGGATGCCGTTCATGCGGCCCTCGTCGTCCACCTCGATGATGCCGCCCGGCGGGGTCTCGGTGTCCGGCGTCACCCCGGCTGCCTGGAGGGCGAGCGAGCTGGCCACCGAGCTGTGCGCGCCGGCGCGCGTGAGGATGACGGGGTTGGCCGGCGCCGCGTCGTCGAGGTCCCAGCGCAGCGGCCGGCGCTGCTCGATCAGCTCGTCCTCGGACCAGCCGTAGCCCGTGATCCACTCGCCCGAGCCGATCTGCTCGGCCTTGCGCGTCACCCGCGCTTTCAGCTCGGCGATGTTCTCGAGGCCGGCCAGATCGACCCAGCGCTCCGCGTCGCCGCTGACGTGGACGTGCGTGTCGATGAACCCCGGCACGACGAGCCGCCCCGCCAGATCGATCGTCCGCTCCGCCTCGAACCGAGCGGCGAGGTCGTCCCAGCCGAGCCCCACGATGCGGCCGTCGCGCACCGCCACCGCCGAGTAGGTCGACAGCAGCGCGTCGGCGGTGAAGACCTTCCCGTTGTGCAGCAGCAAGTCGGCCGGTTCCGGATCCTGAGCGTGCGCCGTCGCTCCGACGACCAGCACGCCGACGACCTGCACCGCCACCGGCCACACGCCGATTCCTGTTCGTTTCATGGCCTGCCCCCGTCTATACGATAGACGGATGCTCCGCACGTGTCTTCGGCATGGGCTCGGTCGTGTTCGCATCGCCCACTGGGATTTCGGTCGTCGCCAGGGTCCGGCTCCGTCGACGACGTGTGATACTGAACACCGAGGTCGCCGGCGGGCCTGTCGTGCAGGCCGGCAGCAGAGGAGAGACACTTGTCCAGCATGAAGTCAGCGAGTCCGCGGCCGGCGTCGATTGCGATCCTGATCGGTGCGTTCCTGCTCGTGGCGCCGTGGCAGGCCTCCGCCCGCGAAGCGGGTACGCGGCCGGTGGCGGGGCCGCCGGGCGAGTCCGCGTCGGCGCAGGAGCAGGCCGACGTCGACCCCCGGGTCGAGGAGCTCGCCCGCGTGCTCGGCATGACGCCGTCCGAGGTCGAGGCGCTGGGGCTCTCCCCACAGGAGACCGAGCTCCTCCTCGCCGGATTCACGGAGGAGACGGTCGTCGTCGGCTCCCGCGCGCAGCCGCGGACGATCACCGCGTCACCGGTGCCCGTCGACGTGCTCTCGACCGCCGACATCACCAGCCAGGGCGCGGTCAACCTGCAGGACCAGCTGCGGACCGTCATCCCGTCGTTCAGCGTCAACATGCAGCCGATCAGCGACGCGTCTACGGTCGTCAGGCCGGCGATGCTGCGGAACCTGGCTCCCGACCACACGCTGGTGCTGGTGAACGGCAAGCGCCGTCACCGCTCGTCGATCATCGACTGGCACGGCGGCAACGGCGTCGCCTTCGGGTCGCAGGGGCCCGACATCTCGGCCATTCCGGCCATCGCGCTGCGACAGGTGGAGGTGCTGCGGGACGGGGCGGCGGCCCAGTACGGGTCGGACGCCATCGCCGGCGTGATGAACTTCCAGCTCAAGGACGCCGCCTCCGGCGGCACGCTCGAGCTCAACACTGGCGCCTTCGGCGCGGGCGACGGCGAGGCGTTCAACGTGGCCGGCAACGTCGGGCTGCCGCTCGGCGCGAACGGGTTCGCCAACCTCAGCCTGGAGTACGGCAGCTCGAACCCGACCAACCGCAGCGCGCCCCGCAGCGACGCGATCGCGCTCATCGCGGCCGGCAACACGCACGTCGTCTCCGACACCCCGCAGGTCTGGGGCTCGCCGTCGATCGACGACGACCTGAAGCTGTTCGGCAACTTCGGCTACACGTCGGCCGCCGGCGTGCAGGCCTACGCGCACACCAACTACGCCAGCAAGCGGGTGACCGGCGGCTTCTTCTTCCGCAACCCGAACACGCGGGGCGGCGTGTTCAGCCTCGACGGCGGGCAGAGCCTGCTGGTGGGCGACCGGGTGTGGGCCGAGACCGGCGTCGCGGGCGCCGGCGGCTGCCCGTCGGTGCCGATCGTCGACAACGTGCCGGACGCGGCCGCCCTCGCCGCGGTCGAGTCCGACCCGGACTGCTTCACCCTCTACAGCCGCTTCCCGGGCGGTTTCACGCCGAGCTTCGGGGGCGAGGCGCAGGACATGTCGCTCGTCGCCGGCATCCGCGGCTTCACCGAGGGCGGCTTCAACTGGGACCTGAGCGCGTCGTTCGGGGCGCACGAGACGGACCTCTTCATCGAGAACACCGTCAACGCGTCGCTCGGCTACGACACGCCGACTGCGTTCGACCTGGGCACCAACCGTCAGCAGGAGGTCGGGGTCAGCTTCGACGTCTCCTACGCCGTCAACGACACCGTCAACGTCGCCGCCGGCGCCGAATGGCGCGACGAGCGCTACGAGACGAGGGGCGGCGAGCCCGATTCCTGGACGGTCGGCCCCTACGGCCGGGGGCAGGGCTTCTCGGCCGGATCGAACGGCTTCTTCGGCTACGGGCCGCTCGCCGCCGGGCACTGGAGCCGCGGCAACGTGGCCGCCTACGGCGACGTCGAGCTGAACGGCGCCGACGGCCTCTGGACCGTCGGGTCGGCGGTGCGCGTCGAGCGCTTCGAGGACTTCGGGACCACCACCAACGGCAAGGTCTCCGCGCGCGTTGCATTCTTCCGGGCCAGCGTCAGCAGCGGCTTCCGCGCGCCGACGCCCGGCCAGCAGAACGGCTTCAACATCGCGACCATCTTCGACCCCGCGCTGGGCGACCTGGTGAACAACGGCACCATTCCGTCAATCTCGCCCGTTGCCGCGCTCCGCGGCGGCGTGCCGCTCCAGCCCGAGAAGTCGGTCAACTACACCGCCGGCGTCGCCTTCGACACCGGACCGTTCAACTTCACCGCCGACTACTTCCGCATCGACGTCTCCGACCGGATCGGCATCACCAGCAACTTCACGCTTACCGACGCGGAGATCGACGGCCTGCTGGAGGAGGGCATCGACTCGGCCCGCGACCTGCGGACGTTCCGCTTCTTCACGAACGCGTTCTCCACCGCCTCGCAGGGCATCGACCTCGTGTCGACGTTCACGCCGCTGGCGCTGCGCGGCAACACCACCATCAGCGCCGTCTTCAACTACACCGATACCGAGGTGACCGACAACGAGATGGGCCTCCTCGGCGACCGGCGCCTCGCGGAGTTCGCCTACGCCCTGCCGCGCGCCCGCTGGAACGTCGGCGTCAACCAGCGCTTCGGGCGGATGACCTTCCTGGGCCGCGTGAACTACTTCGGCGGGTGGTACGACTACGACAGCGGGTTCGCGCAGGCGTTCCTTCCGTCGGCCGGCATCGATCAGGGCTTCTTCAAAGGCCGGCCGATCGTCGACCTCGAGCTGAGCATCGCCCTCGGCGGCGGCACCACGCTCGCCGTCGGCGGCCAGAACGCGTTCAACACCTACCCGCAGGAGACCGCCCGCGCGATGTCGGTCGGCGAGAAGTACAGCGAGTACACGCCCTGGGGCTTCAACGGCGCCTACTACTACGTCCGCGTCGGCTACGGCTGGGGCAACTGAGGGCTGCGCATGCTCGACTTCAACTGCCGTCTCTGCCTGTCCGCCCACTAGGCTGGGAGCCGTCCGCCGGGCGAGGTCTTGGTCCCGCGGGCGGGGGCGTTGGCCGAGGGGCCTTTCCCGGCGGTGGCGGGTTGTAGCCTCGCTTCTCGATCTGGGGCGGGTTGTCGCCGCCCGGCTTGACCCCGGTTGACCTGTTGGAGCTGAACCACTTGGCCGCCATCTGTTCCACCCTCCTGCCCGGGGATCTTTCCTCCCCCGGGTCACGAATGCATGAACATGATCGATTCTATGCTGTCTTTGTTGGTCAGGAGGATCCCGTGCACGCCGAGATCCGTGTACTCGCCATCGTCTCCAACCCATGCGGCTCGGCTGACGTATAGCAGGCCTTCAGTCGTGTCGTTCGAATAGTACTCGGGCCAGCCGAACAGGCGGCGGCCGTCCGTGAACGCGACCATCACATAGCGTTTCTGATCGAGGAAGATGTCAAGCCACGTGTTTGTTCTTGCGGTGCTGGCTGTGACTCTTCAGGACAGCCGACGAAACGAACCCCGGCATCAGCAGCAGGAATACGGCCAGTGTTTCGGTCGTGATGTTCATATGACTTCACCGCGGGAGAGTGGAGTAGCGGAGCCGCTCAGTGTACTCGACGGATGGCGGGCGGGTGCCTTGCGCCAGCTTCGAAGGGACCACGCCCTTCGTGCGACTGCACGATCCGTGCCGCTTGCGAGTAGCCGAACCGCGCTCTCAGCGTGCGACCGCTCGACGCGCGATGACCCCGGGCTGCTACGATGGCGGCCGTAGGGTAGGAGTCTGCGCCGCAGAACGTGGCGACGCGGCTGTCGCACGCCCGCGCAGACTCCTGGCGCGTCCGTCAGGGCGCGGCAGCGGCTAAACAGGAGGTGTCCATGCCCGCTCGACTCGCATGTCTCGTCACGGCGGCCGCCTTCGGCATCATCGGTCTCTGCGCGCCGCCGGCGGCGGCGCAGTACGGCGCCGTCGCCGGCGAGTGGCGCAGCTACGCCGGGGACCCCGGCAGCACGAAGTACTCGCCGCTGGACCAGATCGACGCGGGGAACTTCGGCGATCTGCGCATCGCGTGGCGCTGGGCGTCGGTGGACGCAGACGTCGATCTCGAGGCGATCGGCTCGGACGACGAGCGGTTGTCGATCTTCGGCCTGCAGGCGACGCCGCTGATGATCGACGGGGTGCTGTACCTGTCGACCGCGCTCTACCAGGCGGCCGCGGTCGATGCCGGCACGGGGGAGACGATCTGGGTGCACGACCCGCAGGCCTACCTGGGAGGGAAGCCGACACACGCCTTCCGCTCGCGCGGCGTCGCCTACTGGAGCGAGGACGACGGCAGCGACGCGCGGATCTTCTGGGGGACCAGCGAGGCGTACCTCCTGGCCGTCGATGCGCACACCGGCGAGCCGATCCGGGACTTCGGCGACGACGGTCGCGTCGACCTGATGGAAGGCATCCCGCGCGCCGTCCGGGGCGAGACCAACTACCAGGGCCGCAACCTCATCGGCGTGGCGTCGCCGCCGGCCATCGCGCGCGACGTGGTCCTCACACCGACCATCATTTCCGACTTCGTGATCCGCCGGGAGGCGCCGCCGGGCTGGGTGAAGGGGGTCGACGCGCGGACGGGCGACGTCAAGTGGGTGTTCCGGACCGTGCCCCTGGGCGACGATTTCGGCGCCGACACGTGGCAGAACGAGTCGTGGCGCTACTCCGGCAACGCCAACATCTGGCCGCCGCTGAGCTCCGACGAGGAGCTCGGCATGTTCTACCTGCCGACCGGCACGCCGACCAGCGACTACTACGGCGGCCACCGCCTGGGAGACAACCTCTTCGCCGAGAGCATCGTGGCCGTCGACGCCGAGACCGGCGCGCGCGTCTGGCACTTCCAGGCCGTGCACCACGGGGTCTGGGACTACGACTTCCCGGCCGCTCCGACGCTCCTCGACATCACCGTCGACGGCCGGCGCATCAAGGCGCTCGCGCAGGTGAGCAAGCAGGGCTTCACCTACGTCTTCGACCGGGCGACGGGCGAGCCGGTCTGGCCGATCGAGGAGCGCGCGGTGGAAACCGACACCGACCTGCCGGGCGAGGTGCTGTCGCCCACGCAGCCGTTCCCGACGAAGCCGCCGCCCTTCGAGTACCAGGGCATCGGCATCGACGACCTGGTCGACTTCACGCCCGAGATCCGGCAGATGGCGATCGAGGCGGTGGCGGACTTCCGGCTCGGCCCGCTCTTCACGCCGCCCATGCTGACCGTGGAGGGCGGCCTGCAGGGGACCATCCAGCGGCCGCACATCGCGGGGGGCGCGAGCTGGAGCGGCGCCGCGGCGGATCCGGAGACGGGGCTGCTCTACGTGCCGTCGGAGAACCGCTTCTCGGTCCTGAAGTACTACACGCCGGACCCCGACGAGGGCGGCAACCTCGACTTCACGCAGGCCGACTTCGACAGCGGGACGCAACCGCTGATGCCCCGCGGCCTGCCGCTGCTCAAGCCGCCGTACTCGCGCATGACGGCCATCGACCTGAACGCGGGCGACCACGCCTGGATGCAGCCGAACGGAGACGGCGACCGCTACCGCAACCATCCGATGCTGCGCGACCTCGATCTTCCGCCGCTGGGCGGCGAGGGCCACGGCGGCCCCCTGCTGACGAAGACGCTCCTCGTCAGCGCCCTGTCGGCCGGCGGATCGGACCGCGGGCCGCGGCTCGTGGCGCGCGACAAGGCGACCGGCGCGATCGTCGCCTCGGTCGATCTTCCGGCCGGCGCCATCGGGACGCCGATGACGTACCTGCACGAGGGCCGGCAGTACATCGCGCTCACCATCGGCGGCGACGTGCCGGAGCTGATCGCGCTCGCGCTGCCCCGGGAGTCTGCCCCGTAGAGCGGCGCGAACGGCGGGCTGGCGTCAGTAGTCGGCCGCGGCGAGCGACGCGCGGAGGATCCGTTCCGCGTTGCGTTGCACGACGTGACGGTTGGCGTACGCCGGGTGGCACCAGTTGACGAGCCGATCGTGGCGCCGGCGGGGACCGTAGCCGGCGCTCGTCGTGGCCTCGATCAGCCTGGTGCGGTCGATCTCGACGTATCCCTCCGGCGTGAACTGGGCGATGATGAGGTCGCCGTCGTCGTTGTTGACGAAGTAGCGATCCTCGTGGCGGACGATGAACGCGCCGCCCCAGCGGGCCTGCGGCGTCATCGCCCCGCTCGTCCACAGCCGCTCGCCCGTGCGCGCGTCGAGCCCCCGCAGCTCGCCGTAGCTGCCGACGCCGTACACGTGGTCGCCCACGATCTGCGGGGGCGTGATGACGGAGTGCAGTCCGTCGGTCTCGTGCGGAAGCTCGCTGCGGCTCGACCCCTGCCACAGCATCGTCGCAGCGGGGCGGTCGGTGCCGAGGCGCATCATCAGCGAGCCGACGTAGAAGTTGCTGACGAACAGGTAGTTGCCGGACCGGACCGGCGTGACGACGTTCATGCCGCCGGCGTCCCAGGGCTGCTCCCAGTAGACCTCCCCGGTCGCCGGGTCGAGCGAAACCAGCGCGGCGGGATGCCAGATGATCAACTGGCGGACACCGCCTGCATCGTAGATGACGGGCGCGGCCCGGCTTCCTCCGGTAACCTCCAGGGCCCGCCACAGCTCCTGGCCGGTCCGCTTGTCGAAGGAGACGACGAGGGCGTCCGGCTCCCCGCCGACCACCGCGATCAGTTGCTCTCCGTCGACGAGCGGCGCGCTGGAGGTGCCGGTCTCCGGCATGCCGGCGTCGTACTCGGCGAGGTAGTCGCGCTGCCAGATCACCTCGCCGGTCTCGACGTCCAGGCACCAGAGCCGCCCGGTGGCGCCCAGCACGTAGACGCGATCCTCGTCGACCGTCGGCGTGGCCATCGGCCCGGCCGCGTACGACAGCAGGAGCGCACGGTAGGTCGTGCGCCAGGAGTGCGTCCACAGGACCTCGCCGGTCTCCTCGTCCAGCGCCAGGACGCGCTCGGTGCCGTCCACCGTGCGCGACTGCGGGTCCTCCTCCCAGTCGGTCACGAACACGCGGCCGCCGGCCACGGCCGGTCCGCCGAAGCCGTTGCCGATCGCGACGCTCCAGGTCACCTCGAGGCCGTCCTCGGGGAAGCGCTCGACGATGCCCGTCTCGCGCCACACGCCGAGGCGATCCGGCCCCCTCCACTGCGGCCAGTCCTCGGCGTGAAGTCCGGTGGCGGTCAGGGCGGCCAGGCCCGCACCCAGCGCCAGCGCTCGTCCGTGCCGCACGTCATCCTCCGTTCGCGCGCCCCCGCGCGGGCCGCGAGCCTCGATCCCTGCACCCACTGCGACCCAGGCAAGAATATCGGAGGCCGTGAGCGACGCGTTGCCTGCGCGGGTATATTGTGGAGGCAAGCCTCCCGGACGCGGGGGCAGTCAGAGAAGGAGAAGCGACATGCTGCGACAGGCTCCATCCCGGGCGAGCGTCCTGATCGCCATCGTGGCGGCGGGTGTGCTCGCGATCTTCGTGTTCGGCCAGCCGTCGACTACCGCGGCTCTCCAGAGCAACTTCGTCGGCGGCGAGCCGACCCGGCCGGACTCGTCCGACATGCGGGCGTTGCGGCTGCGCTTCGAGGCCGGAGTCCGCTCGAACTGGCACAGCCATGCCGGCTGGCAGATCCTGGCCGCCGAGGAGGGCCGGGGCCGGACGCAGGCGCGCGGCGGGGAGATCATCGAGCTGGTGCCCGGCGGGCGCCCGGTCTTCGCGCCGGCAGGCCTCGTGCACTGGCACGGCGCATCGCCCGACGAGCACGTCGTGCAGCTCACCATCCTCGGCGGCGGAGACGGCGGGCCCACCTCCTGGATGGAGCCCGTGAGCGAAGAGGACTACCGGGGCCAGTAGCCTCCCGACCGGCGTTGGGGGCTTCGCGTCAGCGAGGATCCCAGCGCGCCCGTCCGGGCAGGAGTTTCGCGCTGGCGAAACTCCCGAGCTGGCGAAACTCCCGACGCGCCCGTCAGGGCGCGCGCTTGCGTCCGAGGAAGAGGTAGTACGGGGCCCGGAACGGCAGGTACGGCAGGCGCGCCCGACCCTCCACCAGCCGCAGCGTCTCGAAGCGCCACGCCAGCGCGGGCACGTGGTCCGGCGAGAGGTGAACGTCGTCGGCTGCGAACCAGATCGGCCACAGCGTGCGGGTGGGCCACCGGTGCCGGACGCGGCCCGGGGCCGGGTGCTTGCGCGAGACGTGGAAGTCGACGACGCCGACGACGCCGCCCGGCCGGAGCATCGTCCAGGCCTGCTCGAGAGCCCAGAACCAGTCCGGGATCATGGTCAGCGCGTAGGAGAACGTGACCGCGTCGGCGGTCAGCCCGGCGAGGTCGCCGCCCGCCGCATCCGCGCGCATCGCCTCGACGTTCTTCCAGCCGCGTCCCGCGATCCGGCCGCGGGCCACTTCGAGGAGCGAGGGCGACAGATCGACGACGCGCACGGCGCCGAGCCGGCCAAGCTCCGCCGAGACCGGCTCGAGCGCGGCCCCGGTGCCGCCGCCGAGATCGACCCACGTTCCGCCGTCCGGCGTGTGTGAGACGACGAGCCGGCTCAGCTCGGCGCGCCCCGGCAGCATCCGCGCCCGGAACGCGTCGTAGGTCGCAGCCTGCCCCGCATAGAAGCTCTCCAGCCGCGCCGCGTGGTCCGCGCCGCGCACCGGCTTGAGCGCCAGGTGGTACAGCACGCGGAGGTCGGACGCCCACCCCATCGGACCGCGATCTTCGCTCGACCGCTCAGGCGGTGGCGGCCGCCACGTCCGCGATGGCGAAGCTGCCGTAGGTATGCACGCGGTCGCGCGCATGGAGGTCGGCGGCGAGCCGCGGATGGTAGGCGAGATAGTCGCGCAGGGGCCGGCGCCGGCCGCGATCGACCACCGCCACCCGGTCCAGGTAGTCGGTGCGCAGGCCGCCGCTCCGCCATATGGCCCGCGCGGTCGACGCGGCCCTCGCCAGGATGGCCTGCCATTCGGCGACGAGGGCCGGGAAGTGGCGGTCGGACAGCCAGTCCATGTGGTCGAGCAGGACGTAGCGCGAGATGCGCACGTCGTTCGTTCCCAGGAAGTGCTGCACGGAGCCCGTGTGCACGCTGATCCGGTCGGCGAGCCCGGCCTTGAGCCGCTCGAAGTTGGCCGGCTTCAGGTACTCCGGGCAGCATTCCGGCGTGTAGCGACCCCGCAGGTAGACGCGCCAGAAGTAGTTGTCGGCGAGGGGCAGGCGCGCGAACACGGTGTCGACGCAGCTCTGGATGAAGGCGACGATGCCGCCTTCGTAATGAGTCTCCACCTGCCGCCGCTGCGCGCGGGGCACCCCCACCATGGAGAGCGTCGCGTCGCGGTCGAGCGCGAACCGCATCGGGCCGCTCCAGAGGCGATCCCGCAACCGGCTCTCGTAGATCTCGCGCTGGCGTGCCACGCTCGGGGCATCGAGCAGCGCGTCGATGTCCGCGCGCGCGTCGATCACGCGGTTCACGTAGGCGTTGGCGGCGCGGGCGACGGTGCCCGACGTCCCGCGGAAGAAGAACGGCCGCCGCGGGTCGGCGAAGAAGTCGATCCAGCGGTCCCAGTAGAGCCGCGACCAGCGGGTGAGCTCGCCGCGCAGCACGTCGCCGTAGACTTCGCGAACGTTCGACAGGTGGCCGCAACCGAACATGGCGAAGAAGCGGTCGAAGTCGAGCCGCCGGATGCCGGCCAGCTTCAGCTCGAGCAGCGCGTTCTGGCGCGGGTTCAGGTCGACGGCGTAGATGCGGCGCGGCCCCTCGAGCGCGTAGTCGAGCGCGTTGCAGCCGGCGGAGGTCAGGACGAGCACCGTGTCCTGCGGCCCGAGCCGCAACGCGATCCGGTCCAGACGCGGATCCTCCCAGCAGGTGTTGTAGACCAGGTTGTGCCGGTGCACGATCTCGAACAGCCGCCGGGCGAGCCAGTCCTTCAGCGCCATGCTGCACTCCCCACCGTGACAAGGGTGCAAGCGGCGTGTGTCGAAGCGGCAACGGGCCGGGCAAATCGGAGTTAAGGACGGCGGGTTTACGCTCCGGTCGCCGTCCGATCACCACTTCGTCAAACCGCTCTCCGAGACTGCGATCCATGGCGGCCGGCAGTCCGCGTGACGGAGCGGCCCGCCACGTCCGACCCGCGTTCCAGCGCCGGCGAGCGTCGCATCCGCCGACCGCCGACGCCAGGGGGGGAGCATCCGTGAAAGCCGATCTCCACGTCCACACCGTCCACTCCGGAGCCTCCACGCTGCCGTTCCTGAGGCACATGCTGCGGGAGTCCTACAACGCGCCCGAGGAGGTGTACAGGCTCGCCAAGGCGCGCGGGATGGATCTGGTCGCCATCACCGACCACGACCAGATCAGCGGTGCCCTTGCGCTTGGCGATCGCGACGACGTGATCGTCGGCTGCGAGGTGACGGCCGAGTTCCCGGACGAACCGCTGTGCGTCCACCTGAACGTCCTCGACGTCACCGAGGACCAGCACCGGGAGATCCAGCGCCGCCGGCGCGACATCCGCGACCTGATGCCGTACCTGCGCGCGGAGCGTATCTTCACTTCGCTGAACCACGTCGCATCGGGCATCAACGGACCGCTGACCGGCTCGCACGTGGCGGCGCTCATGCCGTGGGTCGACGCGCTGGAGATCCGCAACGGCTCGCGCCTGCCCGGCCAGAACCGCACCGCGGCCGGTCTGGCGGCGGCCAACGGCAAGGTGGCGATGGCCGGCAGCGACGCGCACACGCGGTACGCCATCGGCCGCACCTGGGTGGAGGCGCCGGCCGCGACGAACCGCGAGGAGTTCCTGCGCGAGTTGCGGGCGGGCCGCGTGCGGGTCGGCGGGGAGCACGGCGGCTATTACCGCCTGGCGCACGACATCGTGCGGGCCGCCGCCGGACTCTACCGCGACCGGCTGCGCCTGTTGCTGGAGCACCCTCTGAGCTGGGAGCGCCACGCCTTCTGGTGGGGCGGCCTGGCCGCCATGCCGGTGGTCGCCATACCGCTCGTGGTCGCCATCCGTCACTTCGTGCAGGAGGCGCGCTTCAACCGCGGCCTGCTGTTCGACCTCGTGGCCTGCCCCCCGGCGGAGCGCGCCGCGGCTCTGCTGCAGGAAGCGGCCTGACGGCGGGTCCCATGCCGATCCGCGGCGCGGTCTTCACCGACAACGACTTCGCCAAGGTCAACGGCGTCACCACGACGCTGTCGGCGCTGCTGCGGTACGCCCCGGCCGGGGTGGCGCCGCACATCTACACCCACGCGGACGCGGGGGCGGACGAACCCGGCTACCTGGCCCTGCCGGCGCGGGGGCTCGGCCTGCCCTTCTACCGCGAGATGAAGGTGTACCTGCCGCGGCTCCGGGCCCTCGCGGCGCGGGCGCGCGCGGACGGCATCGATGTCGCTCACCTGACGACGCCCGGCCCCGTCGGCCTCGCCGCGCTTCACGTCGCCTCCCGCGCCGGTCTGCCGCTCATCGGCAGCTTCCATACCGACCTCGGCAGCTACGTGCGGATGCTGAGCGGCTCCGCGCGCCTGGAGCGCTGGCTGCGGCTCTACATGCGCTGGCTCTACGGACACTGCGAGCGCATCTTCGCGCCTTCCGAGGCCACCCGTGCGATGCTCGTCGAGGAGGGGATCGATCCCGCCCGCGTGGCTCTCTGGGTGCGCGGCGTCGACGCGGAGGTCTTTTCGCCGGGCCGCCGGTCGTCCGCTCTGCGCGCGGCGTGGGGCGCCGGGAGCGGCAGCGAGGGCAAGTCCCTGGTCCTGCTCTACACCGGCCGCGTCTCGCGGGAAAAGGGGCTGGCGGAGCTTCCGGACGTCGCGGCGCGCCTCCGGGCTGCCGGGATCGACCACCGCTGGGTTATCGTGGGCGACGGGCCGTACCGTCGCGAGCTGGAGGCCCGGCTCGAGGGCGCGGTGTTCATGGGCACGCTCGACCACGACGCGGTGTCGGGACCGATGGCGTCGGCGGACGTGTTCGTGTTTCCGAGCTGCACGGACACGGCCGGCAACGTCGTGCTCGAAGCCCAGGCGTGCGGCCTCCCGGTACTCGTCTCGGACCGGGGCGGGCCGAGGGAGAACATGCGCCCCGGGGTCACCGGACTCGTCTGCCGCGGCGGCCGCGGCCGGGAGCTGGCCGACGCGATCGTCACCCTCGCCACCGAGCCCGAGCGGCGACGCGCCATGGCGTCGGCGGCCCGGCGGTACGCGTCGACCCGGCGCTGGGATCGGGCGCTCGCTCCCGTCTACGAGGCCTACCGCCAAGCGGCGGCGGGGCGACCGGCCGGCGCCGCGGCCGCGGCCTGCGCGGGTCGCCTCCGCCGCGGCCGCGCAACCGGCCCTCCATGACCGGGCAGCCGTTCCGCCCGACGGTCGGCGCCGTGCTGCGCGACCTGGCGCGGCGGCCCGCCCACTACCTCGTCGTCCGCTGGCACTGGAAGTCGGCCCTCATGAGCGCCGTGATTCGCGGCGTGCTCTTCTTCGCCGCCACGCTCCGGTCCGGCCTCGACGCCGCCGGCGCGGCGTTCGCCATCGAGTTCGCCTTCCGTGCCGTCACGTCCGGCTTCTTCTCGTCCGTGACCCAGGCCTTCCGGCGGGCCACCCCGAACTGGGCAGCCACGCTGGTCGTGGTGGCGGGCCTCCCGTTCATCGCGCACGCGCTGGAGTACGGCGTCCACTGGATCGGCGGCACGGAGCGGCTGGGACGGGCCATGGCGGCCTCGGTGGGATTCACGGTCGTCTCGGCGGCCTTCACCCTCCACGTCATGCGCCGCGGCGCCCTGCTCGTCGGGGACGAGGACGACCGGCCGTTCCGGGAGGACCTGGCGGCGATGCCGCGGCTCATCGCGGGCTTCGCCGCCGCGCTCGTCAGGGGCCTGTGGCGGCTCGTCACGCGCCCGTGGCGGTCGAAGGCGGCGACGGACTGCGCGTGACCCGACGGGCCGCGCAACCAGGCCCGCTCTGTAGGAATCCGCACGTTCGACCGATAGAACGATCCAGGAGACGAGTAGGAGATCGAAGGGGGGACGGGGATGCGAAAGCCTGGATGCCTCGCGGTCCTTACCGTCGCGGCGGGAATGCTGGTCGCGCCTTCCCTCCGGGCCGGCAGCGTCCAGTCCGGCGAGGGCCGGGACGCCCCGCGCGTTCCGGCCATCGAATCACTCGCGCCCGGCGCCTTCGATCCGAACGTTCGCGTCCGTGCCGAGGCCCACGAGACCTATCGTGTCGATGCCAAGGTGCGGCTCCCGCTCCTGCTCGGCTCGATTCCGCTTGCCGACCGCACCGGCGTCGGGGTGGCCAGCGTCCGCGTGCGCGACCTGGTCGTGCCGGGCGGCGGCGACAGGGCCACGCTGCGCGCGTACGAGTTCTTCGCGGCCTCGCACCCCGCTCGCGCCCGCGGCCTCAACCGGCTCGGGCTCATTCGCGAGGCAGCCTGGATCGTGGACCGCGTCCCGCGGCGGACGGTGCAGTTCGGCGTCATTTCCACCGATCGCGCTGCGTCGCGCGCGGAGGCCGAGCAAAGCCTCGACGATGGCGACCCGGCCCGCACGCAGACGGTGAGCGTCATCGACGCTGTCATCACGCGCGGCGCGACCCGCAGCGCGGTGGTCCGGCTGCCGGTGGGCGGACTCTGGCAGCGCGCGGACGACCTGTACGCCGAGGTGCGCCCGCGCTGGGAGGCGGAGCAGGCGGGCGACGCCGGGACCGTGGTCAACGACCCGCCGCGCTACAGCCGCCCCGTCGGATTCCTGGGCGCCCTGCAGGCCAGCCTGCGCCAGGCCGCGGAAGCGGCTGCGACGGGCGCGGCGCGTTCCGCGCGCCACCGCTACGTGCACGACAACAAGTTCTACGCCCTCGCCCGCCGCGGGCGCGGGATCGACACCAAGCGGGGCCGCGCCTACCGCGACGAGGGCCTGATCGGCGCCGGCGAGGTCGTGCACCGGCTCGACTACCGCATCCTGAACGCGCGCGGCCGCGAGATCGACTCGTTCCGGCTCTGGACATCGCTCCCGGCGGACGCGGACGGCGCTCGGCTGGGCGACGAGCCGATCCTCCCGCTGGCCTTCGAGTTCCGGCCGCGGAAGTACCTCGAGCTCCGGGCCCGGCGCATGCCGCCGGCCGCGGCCCCCACCCTCTCCGCGTCGGCGTCCGCGCCCGAGCAATGACGGAACGGGGGGGCGCGCGCCTCCGCTGCGGGTGACTTCCCCCGCGACCACGGGGCCGCGCTGGCGTCGACCGGCACGCGGAGCCGCGCGAGTGGCTGTTCGACTGGGTGCGGGATCCGCGGCACGGACTCGCCGGTATCCCGCGCCACCGCGCTCCCGCAGCAGCGACGGACATTGACCCGCGACAACCGGGCGCGGCAGGAGTAGACTGACTCCTCTGAGCACGTGCGGGATCCCAGGTCGCGCCGCGACCGGCCGTCCGGTCGCCGCCGGGATGGGGCGAAGGAGACGACGATGCGGGACCGGTGGAACGGCTCGAGCATTCCGGTGGCGCTGGCCGCGGCCGCGGTCGGCGCGGTCGTGACGGCTTCGATCACCAGCATCGCCGGGCAGTCGGAGGCCGGGCGGACCGTGGACGGCCGGCCCGACTTCAGCGGCATCTGGCAGGCGAACAACGAAGCCCACTGGGACCTGGAGGCCCACGCCGCCCGGCCCGGCGCGGTGACGCAGCCGGGGGTGTATCCCTATCCCTACGCCGAGGTGCCGGCCGCGCCGGTCCTCGCGCTCGGCGCGGCGGCCGGGGTGCCCGGCTCGATCGGCGTCGTGAAGGGCGACGGGCGGATCCCCTACACGCCGGAGGCGCTGGCGACGAAGCAGGAGAACGCCGCCAACTGGATCGACCGCGACCCGGAGCTGAAGTGCTACCTGCCGGGGACGCCGCGGGCGATGTACATGCCCTATCCCTTCCAGGTAGTGCAGAGCACGAGCAAGGTCCACATGTCCTTCCCGTTCGGGCAGACCGCGCGCACGATCCACCTCGACGAGGTGGAGCCGCCGCCCGACTGGACCTACATGGGGCACTCGGTGGGCCGCTGGGAGGGCGACACGCTGGTGGTCGACGTCACCGACTTCAACGGCAAGAACTGGTTCGACCGGGCCGGCAACTTCCACACGGATGCCCTGCGGCTCGAGGAGCGCTTCACTCCGATCAGCGCGGACGCGTTCCTCTACGAGGTGACCGTCGAGGACCCGAACGTCTTCACCCGGCCGTGGCGGATGGCGATGCCGATCTACCGCCGGCTGGAGCCCAACATGACGGTGCTCGAATACCCTTGCATCGAGTTCGCGGAGGAGTTCCTGTACGGCCACCTGCGCAAGGAGCCGCTGGTGACCCGCTGGGAGGGCGAGACGCTGATCGTCGACATCACGCGCAAGATCCCGCCCGGCGACGCGCTCTACGATTGGTACCGCAAGTAGCGGGCGGGACTGGAGGTTCGACATGAGACGACGCGTGTTCGAGCTCGTCGGTGTGGCGGCCGCCGTCGTTGCCGTCGCGCTGCTGCTGCGACTGGCCCCGGTGCCGGTCGAGGGGCAGCAGGCGCAGGAGCCGCCCGACCGGAGCGATGCGGAGCCGGCCACCCCGACCCCGTGGGGCGAGCCGGACCTGCAGGGCATCTGGACGACGGACTACGAGATCCCGCTGCAGCGGCCCGCCCGCTTCGCCGACCAGGAGTTCCTGACCGACGAGCAGCGGGCCGAGCTGGACCGCGAGCGGGCGCGCATCATCGGGCAGGACACGCGCTACGCGGAGCGCGGCAGCGAGCAGGACGTGGGTGGGGCCTACAGCGCCGCCATCTTCCTCTCGCACAAGTTCATGGGCCGGCGGACGTCGCTGCTCGTCGATCCGTCGAACGGCCGCATCCCGCCCCTCACGCCGGAGGCGCAGGCGCGGCGCGACGCCATCCGCGAGTACCAGCTCGCGCTGATCCAGGCCACCAACGTCTGCCGCGACAACCTGCCCTCCTGCGCGGGCGGCGAGTACGGTCCGCCGTCGCCGCGTCGCAACGAGCCGCCGCCCTTCTATCCGGCGACGGGCGCCGCGGCGGGCGGCTCGTTCAACCGTTCCGACCACCCGGAGGACCGCGGGCTCGGCGAGCGCTGCATGTCGGCCAGGCTGCCGGACTTCGGGGGCGCCGCCGGCTACTTCCTGCAGATCGTGCAGTCGCCCGAGACGGTGTCGATCTTCTACGACACCGGGCAGGGGCAGGGTTGGCAGCGGGTCGTCCCGGTGACCGACCGGCCGCACCTGCCGCCGCACATCCGGCAGTGGTGGGGCGATTCGCGCGGCCGCTGGGAGGGCGACACGCTGGTGGTCGACGTCACGAACTTCAGCCCCAAGACCGACTACCAGGGCTCGCGCGAGAACCTGCACCTGGTGGAGCGCTGGCGCCGCGTCGACTCCGAGACGCTGGAGTACGTGGTCACCATGAACGACCCGACCACGTGGACCGCGCCCTGGACCGTGGCGCTGGAGCTGAGCCTCCAGAGCAACGAGCTGAACCGCATCTACAAGGAGCCGCGCTGCCACGAGGGGAACTACGGCATGCCGGCCCTGCTGCGGGGCGCCCGCGCCGAGGAGCAGGCGTTCGCGGAGGGCCGGGGCCCCGACCCGGCCACGCTCTGCAGCGCGGGCTGCGGAGGGTTCGCGGCGGGATTCGCGGACTCGGGGGACGAGATCAATCCGCTGCAGCGGTGACGGACCGTTTCCAGTCAGGGGGTTCAACGTGCGCAGGAGACTCCTGTTCGGCGGCTCGATAGTAACGGCGATGATCGCGGCGGCGGCTGTGAGCGCCGTCATCACCGCGTCGATGACCGGCGCGACCGGCCAAGCGACGGGGGCGGACGTGCCCCGCACCACCGACGGCCGGCCGGACTTCAGCGGCATCTGGCAGGCGAACAACGAGGCGCACTGGGACCTCGAGGCCCACGCCGCGCGGCCCGGCATGGTGACGCAGCCGGGCCCGTACGGGTTCGGCTTCGACGAGGTGCCGGCGGCCCCGGTGCTCGCGCTCGGCGCGGCGGGCGGCGTGCCCGGCTCGCTCGGCGTCGTGGAGGGCGACGGGCAGATTCCCTACACCCCGGAGGCGCGCGCGATCAAGGAGGAGAACCAGGCCAACTGGATCGACCGCGACCCGGAGCTGAAGTGCTACCTGCCGGGGATCCCGCGCGCGATGTACATGCCGTATCCGTACCAGATCGTGCAGAGCACGAGCAAGATCCAGATGGCGTTCGAGTTCACCAGCACCGCGCGGACCATCCACCTCGACCAGGTGGAGCCGCCGCCCGACTGGACCTACATGGGGCACTCGGTGGGCCGCTGGGAGGGCGACACGCTGGTGGTCGACGTCACCGACTTCAACGGCAAGAACTGGTTCGACCGGGCCGGCAACTTCCACAGCGACGCGCTGCACCTCGAGGAGCGGTTCACACTCCTCTCGGCCGACGCCATACACTACGAGGTAACGATCACCGACCCGAACACCTTCACCGAGCCCTGGCGCATCTCCATGCCGCTCTACCGCCGGCTGGAGCCGAACATGCAGCTCCTGGAGTACCGTTGCATCGAGTTCGTGGAGGAGTTCCTCTACGGGCACGTGCGGAAGGAGCCGCTGGTGACGCGCTGGGAGGGGGAGACGATAATCGTCGACATCACCCGCAAGGTGCCGCCGGGTGACGCCTTCTACGATTGGTACCGCAAGTGACGGTCAAGACCGCGAAGGGACATCGGCGCAGCAGGAGGAAGAGATGATGCGAGCAAGAATCGCCGTCGCAGTCGTGGGCGCCGCACTCATGCTGGCGGGGACCGACGGCCCGGCCGAGGCCCATCACGCGTTCGCGGCCGAGTTCGACGCCGACCGCCCC
Source organism: Vicinamibacterales bacterium (assembly GCA_965215155.1). Classification (GTDB taxonomy): domain Bacteria; phylum Acidobacteriota; class Vicinamibacteria; order Vicinamibacterales; family UBA8438; genus JAGWAJ01. Next base: position 617,174 of record CBDCCY010000004.1, read on the forward strand.
GTGAACTTCGAGGGCACCGTGACGAAGATGGAGTGGGTCAACCCCCACGTCTGGATTCACCTCGAAGTGGAGCTGGAGGACGGCACGACGGAGAACTGGGCGTTCGAGGGCGGCACGCCGAACGTGCTGTTCCGCCGCGGCTTCACGCGCCGGTCGCTCATGCCGGGCACGCGGGTCGTCGTCGACGGCTACCAGGCCAAGGACGGCACGAACCGCGCCAACGGCCGCGACCTGACGTTCACCGACGGCACGAAGCTGTTCCTCGGCTCGTCCGGCATCGGCGCGCCCTACGAGCTGCGGCCGGAGCAGCCGGGACGCTAGGAGTCTGCGCCGCAGAACGTGTCCATCGAGGACTCCGTGCCAGCGCCGACTCCCACCGCGCCCGTCGGGGCGCGCTGACGCACGGATCGGTGCGACCCTGAGGGCCGCGCGCGCCCGCTGACGCCTCTGCGGCGCACGGGCGCGAGCGGCCGTTCCGCGCGGCGATGGCGAGCGACACCGTTCCTGCGCCGCCACCGGCCGCGGCCGGAAGCCGATCGGGCACGGGGCGGGCGGTAGCGCTCGCCCCGGCCGCCGGCTTCGGGGTAGCGCTCGCCCCGGCCGTCTGCCTCGCCGCGCTCGCCCTCCTTCCGCGCGTCCATCAGAACGCCGCGCTCTTCGGGACGTTCCTCGGCGCCGCGTGCGTGCTGGCCGCGTGGAACGTCCTGCTGGTCATCGCGTCAGCGCGTCGGCACGGTCGCGGCCGTCCCAGGTCGCTCGAGCTCGCGCCGCGCGCCCAGCACTACCTCCAGGCCTGCGCGCAGGCCTCCGTGATCCTCTACTGGGGCTGGCACTGGGCCCCGGTCTACGACGCGGTTCCGCTCATCGGCGGGCAGCTCGTCTTCGCCTACGGCTTCGATCTGCTGCTCGGTTGGACCCGGCGGGACGCGCACCGGGTGGGCTTCGGTCCCGTGCCCGTCGTCTTCAGCATCAACCTGTTCCTCTGGTTCGGCGACGACTGGTTCTACTTCCAGTTCGTGCTGGTGGCGCTCGGCTTCGCGGCCAAGGAGCTGCTGCGCTGGGAGCGGGACGGCCGCCGGGTGCACATCTTCAACCCCGCGTCGTTCCCGCTCGCGGTCTTCGCCCTGGCCCTCATCGCCACCGGGACGAGCGGCCTCACGCGGGGCCAGGACATCGCCATCTCGCAGTTCTATCCGCCCCACATGTACCTGGCGATCTTCCTCGTCGCGCTCCCCGGCCAGTACCTCTTCGGCGTGACGACGATGACGATGGCCGCGGTGGTCTCGACCTACGCCTTCGGCCTCCTCTACTTCGCGGCCACCGGCGTCTACTTCTCCTACGACTCCTACATCCCGATCGCCGTCTTCCTCGGGATGCACCTCCTCTTCACCGACCCGTCGACCGCGCCGCGCACCGAGCTGGGCCGCCTGTTCTTCGGCGTCCTCTACGGGCTGAGCACGGTCGCGCTCTACGTGCTGCTCGACCGCGCCGGGGCGCCGACCTTCTACGACAAGCTGCTGCAGGTGCCGCTGCTGAACCTGTCGGTGATCGCGATCGACCGGGCCGTCCGCTCGTCGCCGCTGCGGCGCCTCGATCCGGCCGCTTTCGGCGGCGCGCTCGCGCCGCGGCGGCGCCACCTGGCCTACATGGGCGTCTGGGCCGTGGTGTTCGCCGCGATGAGCGCGGCGGGCGGCGCCGGCGACCGCCATCCCGGCCAGTGGCTGCCGTTCTGGCAGCAGGCCTGCGCCGAAGGGCGGCCGCACGCCTGCCGCTACCTCGCCGCAAGGCAGTCCGGCCACTGCAACAGCGGCTCCGGCTGGGCCTGCAACGAGGCCGGCATCCTGCGGGCGGGGCTCTCGGCGTCGGCCGGCCCCGGGAGAGCCGGCGAGGCAGGGGGCGATGGAGCGGGAGCCGGCGAGGCGCAGGCCGATCCGCGGGAAGCCGGCGTGGGTGCAGTTCCCGGGGCGGCCGGGGACGTCGAGGTCGCGCTGGCGTTCGCGCGCGGTTGCGAGCTGGGGTTCGAGCCGGCGTGCGACAACCTCCGCGCGATGACCGAAACGGCATCGGCGGCGTTCGAGCGCACCTCGCCGCCGCTCGGCGACTATCCGATCATCCTGCGGGGCAGCAAGGGTCCGGTCACGGACCGCGATCCCGCGGCGCTCTACGCGCGGGCCTGCCGCCAGGGATGGCCGGGTGCGTGCGAGTCGGTCAGGACGGCTGCGCGGCCTTGAGCCGCACGGCGGGCAGCTTGTTCAGGCGCTGGCTCTGCGGATCGACCTCGAACCCCGCGGATTCCAGCGCCGTGACACCGAGCAGGGGCTCGGCATCGGCTTCACCGAAGATGATGAGGCCGGCCGTCAACTCGCCCAGGAACTCGATCCGCGCCGCGGCGACGTCCATCCTGACCTCGGTGCCGTCGGCGAGCTCGTACACGCGCTGGCCCTCCGGTTCGATGCCGATCGCCTCCAGGTGCGACCGCGGCACGAGGGAATCGAAGGCGCCGGTGTCCACGAGGAACCGGCCTTTCCAGCTCCGGGACCGGTCCGCGGGATTGCTGATCGTCACGTCTACGTGCACGACACCCATGGTCGACGCTCCTCTCGAATATAGCGCGACGAAATGGCCCGAAAGCAGTCTTGTTGCAGGGCTTCACGAAGGGTGCAGAACCCGTGCCGAAAGATGGCGTACCCGGGTGTGCGGGCGACCAACTTGACATGCGCCCGCGATTGGGGTGTACCTGAACCCGACGCGGCGCGCACGGCCCGGCGGCCCGCGCCGCGGTTCGGGGAACAACCATGACCAGACGACTTGTGGAGCTCATCGGCGTTGCGGCGGCTCTCGCGGTAGCGATCGTGCTGCTGAACCTTGCCGGAGCGCCGGGCTCGGCCCCGGCGGCCATCGGCGGCGTGGAGGTCGCGGCGGCGGCGGCCGAGCCGGCGTCGCCGGCGGGTGCGACCGGGGCAGGGACCGGCGGACAGTCGCCGGCGCGCGGGATCCGCACGCCGTGGGGCGAGCCCGATCTCCAGGGCATCTGGAACGACCCCTACCAGGTCCCGCTGCAGCGGCCGGCGCAGTTCGCCGACATCGCGGAGTTCACGGACGAGCAGCGGGCGGCCCTCGACGAGCAGCGCGGCGCGATGCTGCGCCGCGACGAGCGGGCCCCCCTGGGCACCGAGCGCGATGTCCGCGGCGCCTACAACGCGGTGTTCGAGTCGATCCGGCCCACGGGCGACCGCACGTCGCTGATCATCGACCCGCCGAACGGGCGCATCCCCGCCCTCACGCCGGAGGCGGCGGAGCGCGTGCGGGGGGAGCGGGAGTTCGCGCTCGCGCTGCTCCAGGCCACGGAGACCTGCCGCCTGCAGGAGCCGGCGTGTGCAGGATGGGAGTACGCGCCCCCCTCGCCCCTGTTCGAGGAAGTGCCGCCCTTCTACAACACGGGGCGCCTGAACCGGAACGACGGGCCGGAGGATCGCAGCCTCTCGGAGCGCTGCATGGGGGCCGGGCTGCCCGACTTCGGCGGCTTCCGCCGCATCGTGCAGTCGCCGGGCCAGGTGGCGATCTTCTACGACGTGGGCCAGGGCCAGGGGTGGCAGCGCAACATCCCCGTCGACGGCAGCGAGCACCTGCCCGCCCACATCCGGCAGCGCTTCGGCGACTCCCGCGGCCACTGGGAGGGCGAGACGCTGGTGGTCGACGTCCGGAACTTCTCCGAGAAGCGCAGCTACCGCGGCTCGCGCGAGAACCTGCACCTGGTCGAGCGCTGGCGGCGCCTGGACGAGACCACGCTGGAGTACATCGTCACCATCGACGACCCGACCACGTGGACGCGGCCGTGGACCGTGCGGCAGGAGCTCGAGCTCCAGGACGGGACGTTGAACCGCATCTACTACGAGCCGCGCTGCCACGAGGGGAACTACGGCCTGCCGGGCCAGCTTGCGGGGAGCCGCATCGAGGAGCAGGCGTTCGCCGAGGGCCGCGGCCCCGATCCGGCCACGCGCGACACGGCGACCGGCGGCGGCACGCTGGACGACCCGATCCGGTAGTCGACCGGCGACGCGATCGACCACGGCGGACACGGAGAGCCCCGAGCTCGCCGGTGCCCGGAGCGCATCGGCCCGGCGCGGGGGAGCGCTCTCGGACGCGGGGAACGTCAGTCGGCGCACGGAGCGTCCGCCAGGGCGCGGTTCCGGGACTCGAGCGAGGGGGTACCGATGCAGCGGAAGCACGTGGCGTGGACCGGGGCGGCCGTCGTCGCTCTCGTCGTCGCGCTCGGGTACGGCCAGAGCAGTACGGTCAGCGTGACGGCCCAGGGCGACGCGCCGGGGGCCGTTCTGGAGGTCGATCCCTTCTGGCCGAAGCCGCTCCCCAACAAGTGGCTGCTCGGCCACGTCATCGGGGTGGCGGTCGACTCGCGCGACCACATCTGGGTGCTGCACCGGCCCCGGTCGCTGACGGACAGCGAGCGCGGCGCCGCAGTCGACCCGCCGACGTCGGAATGCTGCGTGCCGGCGCCCGCGGTCATCGAGTTCGACCAGGAGGGCGACGTCGTCCAGGCCTGGGGCGGTCCCGGCGACGGCTACGAGTGGCCCAACGAGGAGCACGGCATCTTCGTCGACCACCTCGACAACGTCTGGATCGGCGGCAACGGGCAGGGCGACGGGCAGGTGCTGAAGTTCTCGCGCGACGGGACCTTCCTGCTGCAGATCGGGAGCGCCGGCCCGCTGAGCGGCAGCCACGACACGACGCGCCTCGGCCGCGCGGCCGACATCGGCGTCGACGCCGAGGCCAACGAGGTCTACGTGGCCGACGGCTACGGCAACCGCCGCGTCATCGTCTTCGACGCCGACACCGGCGAGTACAAGCGCCACTGGGGCGCCTACGGCCGCACCCCGGACGACGGCGAGCTCGCGCCCTACGACCAGCAGGCCGACCCGTCGCCCATCTTCGGCGACACCGTCCACTGCGTGCAGCTCTCCAACGAGGGGCTCGTCTACGTCTGCGACCGCATGAACCACCGCCTGCAGATCTTCCGGAAGGACGGCACCTTCGTGCGCGAGGGGTTCGTCGGCAGGGAGACGGCGGGCGCCTCGGCGTGGGACATCGCCTTCTCCACCGACCCGGAGCAGACGTACATCTACAACGCCGACGGCGGGAACCACCTGCTGTGGACGGTGCGCCACCAGACGCTGGAGACGCTCGGCACGACGGGCCGCCGGGGGCGGATGGCGGGCCAGTTCGAGGCCACGCACTCGCTGGCCGTCGACTCCGGCGGCAACGTCTACGTCGGCGAGACCCTCAACGGCCGCCGCGTGCAGAAGTTCATGCCGGCCGGCGACTGACGGACGGGGGGAGCGTCCATGAACGCGCGCGACCGGACGGAGGCGATGCTCGTGGCGGCGACGACATTCGTGGCGGTGGCGACGTTCGTGGCGGTGCCCATCGCGTCGCCTGCAGCGGCTATGCCCGCCGCGACCCAGGCGCAGGCCGAAGCGGCGCTCCCCGCGGACGTCAACCCGGAATCCCGGAACCGGCTCTCCCTCCCCGCGCCCGACCCGGCCGGCGGACCGGCGGCCGCCGCCGACGCCATCCGCGGCGCTGGCTCGGGCGCCGACGTCCGCTGGGACGCCGCGGCCGGGCGTCCGCTCCTGGAGTTGGCCATCCTGATCACGGCGCGCGAGCACGACGCGCCCTTCGAGTGGACGCTGCACGAGCTCGAGGCGCTGGCGGTCGGCCTCGACCCCGCCGTCATCGACGTCGTGCGCAACCGCGAGCCGCTCGACGAGCTGGGCGAGCGCGAGGCGACGATCGTCCAGGCGGGCCGCGAGATCTTCGGCGCCCACCGCCTCAGTCCCGAGACCTACCGCCGCGCCGTCGCGCTCTTCGGCGAGGCCGGCTTCGTCGACATCGTCACGCTGATGGGCCGCTACGCCGCCACGGCGGCCCGCCTCGCCGCGTTCAACCAGCAGATGCCCCCCGGCTGGCCGCAGCTCCTGCCGCTCCCGTTCACGCCGCCGGACGACATCGACCCGCGCTCCCGCAGCCGCCTGGAGCCGCTCCCGGCGCCCGCGCAGATCACGCGGAACACCCCCAGCCTCTACGGCCGCACGCTCTCCCCGTACGGCACCGGCCCCGGCCAGATCCGCGGCCACGGCGCCGGCCGCGCGTCGCTCGAGGCCAACGTTCCGCAACCGCTCCTCGACCTCGCGACCCTGGTGACGGCGCGCGCCTACGACGCGCAGTACACGTGGACGCTCACCGAGCCCGACGCGCTCGAGAACGGCGTCGCCCCGGCGGCCGTCAACGCCGTCCGCGGCGGCGGGCCCGTCACGGGCCTGGGCGACCGCGAAGCGGCGCTCATCACCTTCGGCCGCGAGCTCTTCGGCCCGCACACCGTCAGCCCGGCGACCTACGCGAGCGCCGTCGAGGCCGTCGGCGGGACGACGAACCTCGTCGACCTCGTCGACCTGATGGCCGGGCACGTCGCCGACGCAACCCTGCTCATCGCCTTCGACCAGCACCTGCCGGCAGGGTGGACACCGCTGCTGCCGACACGGTGATATCGATCGTCATGCCGTTCTGCAGCGCACCGGGGCTGGCTGTCTCGACCCGGCCCGCGTCCCCTGCAGAGCCGTAGCGGATTGTCGACCCCTGCGCAGGGGTGCTCAAGACTGCCCGCCCGACTTCCGGGCGCGGCGCTTCTGGACGGTGTCCAGCAGGCGTTCGAGGCGGTCGCGCTCGCCGTTCCGCAGGCGCCGGTTCTGCTGCTCGGGCCGCCGGGCGACGAGCGCCTCGAGCTCGATGAGCCACCGCAGGTCGTCGCGGATCTCGCCGCCGGCCAGCTCGACCGCGCGTTCCCAGGCGCCGGCGTTCCGCCACAGGCGCAGCACGTCGCTGGACGCCCCGGCCTGCTCGTACGCGGCGGCGGCCTCCTCGGTCCGTCCCTGCGCCTCGCGCAGCCGGCCGAGCCGCAGCGGATCGGGCGCGATGGCGTGCAGCACCTCCTCGGCCTGCGCGCGGCGCTTGCGGCGCACCGGGGCGGGCGTGTCGGCGCCCGCGGACTTGAGCAACGCATCGAAGGCCCGGGCGCGCAGCACCCGGGCCCGGGCCGCCGCGTCCCCGCTGTAGCCGGTGAGCCGGAGCCACGCCTCCACGTCGCCCTCCGCGAACGCCCCGGCGTGCTGCGGGTCGGCGGCCCCGGCGGTCACGCCGTCGCGCAACGCCTGCGCCGCCGGCAGCAGCGCATCGCGTGCCCAGTCCTGGCCCGGCCCGGCCGCCTCGCCCAGCTCGCGCGCGGCCTCGAGCAGCTCGAAGGGCGGCGCCGTCCTGCTCTCCGACCAGATGTCGAGCGCGTGGAGGAAGGTCGACTCGAAGCCGGTCAGCAGCGGCGGGTACGTCCGGTCCTTTGACGCCCGCCTCGCGGGACTCCGGCCCCGCATGGTCGCCGCCGCCGTCGCTGCCGTCACCTCCGTCGCTGCCGGCGCTGGCAGCGGCGGGGGGTGCGGCTCGCCGGTCGCGCGCGGGCACGACGCGGACGATCAGGGCGTCCAGGGCCACCCGGTACACCTCGCTCCGCGACACGCCGGCGGGCGGGCCGTCGACCAGGAGGCGGGCCGCGGTGGCCATCAGCGTCGTGCGGGCGTCCCGGCGCACGGCCGGGTCCGAGACGCCGTTGGGCAGGTCGGGATCCCCGAGCAGCCGGATCGCCTGGCGCGCCCGCTGCCATGCCCGGCCCGGCGCCGAGTCGATGAGCGCGCGCGCGTCGTTCGTGCGCACCGCCACGCGCTCCTCGGGCGCGGCCTCGGCGTGGGAGAAGTGGTCGACGAGATCCTCGGGGTCGTACGGCGCCGCGTCGCCCAGCAGCTCCAGGCTGAGCGCCCGCTCCCGGTCGGCCGGCGCGACGTCGACGAACACCAGGGTCTCGGTGGCCCGGCTCAGGGTGACCCGCAGGTGGTCGATGGCGGTCCGGCGCGCCTGCTGGTCGAGCTCCGCCGCCGTCCCGTACTCCATCTCCAGGGGCCGCAGGCTCGACAGCACCCTTCCCGGATCGAGGACGCAGACCGACTGGTACTCCAGGCCCTTGGCCTCCGCCGGCGTGAGCACGCCGTCGCGCAGGCGCTCCGGCACCCAGGCCGGCGGGTCGTTCCCGGGCGACAGGACCACGACGTCGTCCGCGTCGGCGAGGTCCTCCAGCAGCCGCACGGCGCCGGCGCGCTCGGCCACCTGCACGTGCACGACGTGGGCATCGACGTGCTGCCCGCCGACCTGCCGCCGCTGTTTCGTCGGGCGGACCTCCTTGACGACGTCGGCGTAGCGCTCCGACGCCCGCTCGATGACCTCCGCAATGCGGCTCGGGCAGCGGAGATGCTCCTCCAGGTGGAAGCGGACCGGCGTGCGGACCCGGCGCGCCAGCAGGTCGTTCAGCGGCCCCCAGTCGAACCCCGTCGGCCGGACGGTCTGCCCGGCGTCGCCCGCCAGCAGCAGCCAGGGCGCCCGGCCGCGGCGGCGCGCGATTGCCCGGCACAGCTCCACCACGACGGCGGTCTCGACGAGCGTCAGGTCCTGGACCTCGTCGACCACGATGCGGTCGAACGCGTCGAAGCCCTCCGGAACGAGGTCATCGCGCAGCCGCTCTATCGCCTGCGCCGCGGCGGTGAGCTCGGGAAAGACCGCCCGCACTGCATTCGGCGGCAGCGCGCGGGAGACCTTCAGCAGAGCCCGCGCCGCCTTGGTGCCCACCCCGTCGTAGCCGCCCCGCCGCGCGGTGTAGACGTCGTCGCGCAGGCGCGCGACGCCGCGTTCTGTCGTGCAGCCGACCTCGCCGGGAATGGCGTGGCCGAAGAGGAGCGCGCGCACCTCCGCGTGCATCGCGTCGAGCCGGGTCTTCCACGGCCCGGCCATGTCGCGCCCGAGCCGGGTGACCGCGGCGTCGAACCGTTCGCGGCTGGCCGCCAGGGTCTGTCTCGGGACGTCGGCCCCGCACGCCTCGCCGAGAAACGTCGCGAAGTCGCGGGCCGTCACCTCCACGTCGGCCGGCGCGAACGACGCGAAGCGCTCCTCGGCGTGGCGCGTCAGGGCGCTCGACCAGGTGAGGTAGAGCACGCGCTGGCCGCTCCGCGCCTCCACGGCTCGCCACAGCACCGTCGTCTTGCCGGACCCGGGGCGGCCCAGGATGAGCCGGACGGGGCTGTCGTCCTCGATGAAGTCGAGCTGCGCCTCCGTCCAGGGCCGGCCGGCGATGTCGTCGTCCAGGTGGTCGGGCGCCGACAGCGGCAGGTAGTCGTCGAGGTGTCCCGCGTCGAGGGGAGCGTGATCGTCGTGGTGTCGGACTGCCCGCACCAGGATGGCCCGTTCGGGCAGCGCCAGCGCCTGCGCCGTCCGGCTGCCCTGCGGCGTCCACCACAGGTAGTACTGCATGCCGTGGGCGCCGCCCAGCGGCGACCGGCGCCAGCCGCGGTTCCCGTCCGTGCACCCCTTGACGACGGTGGTGCGCCCGTGCGCCGCCAGGTGCTGGAGCACGATGCCCAGCCGCCGGTAGAGGTGCGTCCATGCGCGCAGGTGGTCCGACACCTCCGGGTGCAGCCACAGCGGGTGGCGCAGGTCGCGCAGCGGCAGATCGCCCGGTGGCGCGGGACGATCGGCCTCGAACCGCAGCAGCGTCCGCGCGCCGGCCCGCGGCCGGGCGGCGTCGTCGAGGTCGGCGAAATCGAGGAGACTCTCGTCGCCCGGTCGCCCCCGTCGCGTGCCCCTGGCCACGCCCGTATGCTACCGCGCCCCGCCGAACGGAACGTGCGGGACCGGCAATCCGTCAAGCACCGCGAGTCATGGCGAACCGGCGGGATGGGCAGAGAGAGAGAGAGGGAGGGAAGTACGATGCGCCGACTCCTGCAGGTGGTCGGAGTGGGGATGGCCGTGCTGGTCGTCCTGATCGGGCTGGCGGTCTGGAACCCCGTCGCGGCATCGCGCGTCCTGTGGCCGCTGGTGGAGAGCGTGATGCTCGGCGAGCCGTTCCTCGGCGTCACCGCCGACGGCGAGCCGGAATCGGACCTGTTTCACATCCGGGCCACGGGCGTCAGCACCGAGCCGATCCGCGAGGCCGCGGTGATGTTCCTCGCGAGCCTCACCCCGGAGCAGCGTGGCCGCACGCTGTTTCCCGTCGACGACCTGGAATGGCGGCGCTGGGCGAACATCAGCATCTCGACGCGGCAGGGCGTCGGCCTCCTCGAGATGGATGCCGCGCAGACCGCGGCCGCGTTCGGCCTGATGGCGGCGACACTGAGCACGCGGGGGTTCGAGACGTCCCGGAACATCATGCGTCTCGAGGGGCACCTGGCCGACCTGATGGACGACCACAACGAGTACGGCGAACGCCGCTACTGGTTCACCGTGATGGGCGAGCCGTCAGCGAGCGGGCCGTGGGGTTGGCAGCTCGACGGTCACCATCTCATCGTGAACTGCTTCGTCCTCGGCGATCAGGTCGTGCTCACGCCGACGTTCATGGGCTCCGAGCCGCCGCGAGCCGACACGGGACGGTTCGCCGGCACCGCCATCCTCGAGGAGGAGCTGGCGGCCGGCCTCGCCCTGATCAACGCGCTCGACGACGAGCAGCGCGCGGTCGCCATCATCGATCCGCACAAGACCGCGAACAACAACCGCGGCGAGCTGTTCCAGGACAACGCGGTGGTGCCGTACGAGGGCCTTCGCCTTGGCGAGCTCGACGACGCCCAACGGGAGCTCGCCCTCGGGCTGGTCAGGCTGTACACGGGCAACCTGCGGGCCGGGCATGCCGAGGTCCGTCTCTCGGAGGTGGTGCGCCACTGGGACGACACGTACTTCGCCTGGGTCGGCGACACGAGTCCGGACGCGGTCTTCTACTACCGCATCCACTCACCGGTGATCCTGATCGAGTACGACCACCAGACGCCGGTGGCGCTCGAGGGTCCCGACCGGCCGAGCCGCAACCACGTGCATACGGTGGTGCGCACGCCCAACGGCAACGACTACGGCAAGGACCTGCTCCGGCAGCACCTGCTCGAGCACCCCCACTGAGCGGGCGGCGATCCCCCCGGAGCCCCGCGGCGGCGCCATCATCTCGCCTCAGCGGGCCCTCGTCCCGGCGTTCCCGCGGGAACGTCGGCCGCGGGGTCCGCTCCGGCCCGCGGGCGCCACAGGACACTGATGGCCCAGCCGAGGTCGAGCCGCTCGCCCTGCCACCGCGGCGCCGTGTCCGGGTCGATGCCGATGCCCGCCGCCGCCAGGCGCCTGTCCACCGGCGCCAGCGCCGGGCCGTCCCAGTTCGGCGCCTCCGGCGCCTCTGGCAGCGGCCGCCCGTCGGGTCGCAGGAAGGTCACGGTGCCGCCAGCGTCCATCTGCACCCGGAAGCCGTCTTCGTGTACGGCACGGTGGTGCCGGCGGCACAGCAGCACGAGGTTTGACAGCGCCGTCTCCCCGCCGTCGGCCCAGTGGCGAATGTGGTGGCCGTCGCAGCGACGCGCCGTGCAGCCGGGGAAGCGGCACTGCCCGTCGCGTGCGGCCAGCGCCCGCCGCAGCGCCGGGGAGATGGTCCGGGTCCGGCGGCCGACGTCGAGCACGCCATCGTCCGGGCCGTGCCGCATGGTCACGGTGGCGGCGTCGCAGGCGATGCGGCGCGCCGTCTCATGCCCGACGCGGATGCCGCCGTCCTCGGCCAGCACTGCCTGCCGCCGCGCGGCGCGCGGCCCCGGGCAGCATGCCGCCTCCCGCCGCACCGTCAGCCGCGTCTCCGCGGGAACGGGAACGTCCCGGCCGTCGAAGCCATCAGCCGCTGCGTCCGTCGCGACCGCGCCGGACGAGGCCGCCGCCCGTTCCGGCGTTCCCGCGGGAACGCCGCCGCCCGCATCTGCCCCGTCCGCGTCCGGGTCGCCCGCGTCTGCCCCGTCGGCATCCGGGCCGCCCGTGCGAGGCCTCTGACCGTCCGCCGCATCTCCGGACAGGGTCTCGGCGTCCACATGCAGCACCACCTGGTAGCGGTCGCCCGCCGTGCCCCGATCCAGCCCGCCGGCCAACGCGCACTCGGCCAGCCGGCCAAGCGCGTCGGCCTGCCGCTGTCCGACGCTCCGCTCCACGCCGGCCGCCTCGTCCACCGCGTCCGCCCGCTCCGCCCCGCCGCGGCTCTCCGCCGCCTGCGCGCCCGACCCGCCGGCCCCCGCCGCCGGTCCGCCGCTCGCCGCCTCGCGGGTGCCTGCCGCTTCCGCCGCGCCCGACCCGCCCGTCGCCGCGCGGTCGGCCGCGACCGCCGCCTCCAGCGCCCGCCGGAACACCGACCCCACCTCCGGCGTCAGGCGGCCTCGGACCACCACCGTCCCGTCGTCATCGACCCAGGTGTGCAGCGCCCGGTTCGCCTGCTGCCGGCGGTCGTCGTCCCGCTCCGCCGCGCGGTCCGTACGCCGCCACGCCCGCACCACCCGCTCGACGTGCACCGCCGTCCCCGCCAGCGCCACGTCGAGCAGCGACTGCTCGGTCTCCGGCGTCGCCACCCGGGTGATGGCGCGAACCTTCGAGTAGGAGACCCGCCCCCGCCGCATCGCGTCGCTCACCTTCGGCAGTTGCGCCAGGGCATGCGCCACCCGCACGTGCTCGCGTGCCGCGCCCGGCTCCAGGCCGGTACGCCAACTCAGCCAGACGGCGCAGGAGGCGAAGCCGGACCACGCGCCGGCCGCGTCGAACTCGCGAATCAGGACCAGCAGCTCGTAGGTGGCGGAGTAGATGCGGGAGGCGAGCTCGGCAATGCGGTCTCCGAGCCTCTCGGCCTCGGCGGGGGATGCGGCGGCCTGAACAGCCCCTCGTTCGGGCTCGACGTCCCCGGCTTCGTTGGCCGGCGGCGTGGGAAGATCGGAGGCGAAAGTCGGTACCTCAAGTGACATGGAGAGTATTGTAACATGCTGATGGTTAAGTGGTTGCATGGGATAGACGCAGGATTCAGTCAGCCTGCACAGGGCGAAAGTGGCGGTGCCGGAGCGCCGGGCACTTCCACGGAAGACCCGACGGCTCGTACTTTGTGCGATGAGCGATCTGGACGGCCTGCGGCATGCCGCCCACAAGGAGTCGAGGCGAGCGGACCGCCTTCCTCGGTGGAGCTGGGTGCCCGGGACAAGGGCGTTGTCCCTGCTACAGTAGGGACGTGGCCAAGGAGGAAGGGGCGCCCGCCGATCTCGAGCTGGCCAACCGCCTCCGCGACCAGGATCCGTGAGCGGTTCCGCCGGCGTGGACGAGCTCACGACACTCGGCGCGGCGGAGCTGGCGCGGCGCATCCGCGCCGGGGACGCGAGCCCGCTGGAGGTCGTCGACGCCCACATCGCGCGGATCGAGGCCGTCGAGCCGCACATCAACGCGCTGATCACGCCGACGTTCGACACGGCCCGCAGCACGGCGCGGCGGATGACCGACGCCGGCGTGCCCGCCGATCCGCCGCCCCTCCACGGCGTCCCCATCACGGTCAAGGACGCGCTCGCGGTGGCGGGCGTCCGCTTCACCGCGGGCTCGGACCGGCTGCGCGACAACGTCGCCGAGCAGGACGCGGAAGCGGTCCGGCGCATGAGGGCGGCCGGGGCCATCGTGCTGGGCAAGTCGAGCTGCTCGGACATGAGCGGCTCGATGGAGACGACCAATCCCATCAGCGGCCTGACGCGGAATCCGTGGCGCCTCGACCGCTCCGCGGGAGGCAGCTCCGGCGGCGAGGGGGCCATCATCGCCGCCGGCGGCTCGCCGCTGGGGCTGGGCACGGACATCGCGGGCAGCATCCGGATTCCGTCCGCGTTCTGCGGAATCGTCGGCCTGAAGCCGACCGCGGGGCGCGTCCCGACGGACGGGCAGGTGCCCGAGGCGCCGGGTGCGACGGCCGGCTGGAACTGCGTCGGGCCGCTGGCGCGCCGGGTAGAGGACCTTCGCCTCGCGCTCGCAGTCCTGTCGGAGCGGCCGCCGCCCGACGAGGCGACGCTCTCCCTGGCTGGCCGCCCCGTGCTCGTGCCGCGGCTGGTCGTCTGGCCTCCCGTCGTCCGCGAGGTCGCCGACGCCGTGAGGGACGCGGCAGGCGCGCTCGGTGCGGCCGGAATGGCCGTCCGGCGGCGCGTGGCGCTGCCCCTGACGCGGGCCCTGCTCGAAGCCGGCGCCCACCTGTATCGCCACTGGCTGCCGAGCCACCGCCGCGCCCTCGGCGGCGACCGGCCCGTCTCCGTGTGGCGAGTTCTCCGCGGCGGGCGCAGCGGCGACGTGCGGATCACCGCCGCGTGCCTCGCGCCGATCGCCTCCCTCTCCGCCTCCGGACGGCCACTGCGGGCGCTCGGGTTCGGACGCGCGGGCCGACTCGACGCGCTGCGTGTCCGCTTTCTCGACGCGATGCGCGGCGGGGGCGTTCTCCTCCTGCCGGTGTTCCCCACGACGGCGCGCCGCCACGGATTCTCCTGGGGGCCCTACGGCAACCTGGGGCTCACCCTGATCTTCAACGCCCTCGGCTTTCCGGCCGCCGCCGTGCCGCTCGGACGGTCAGGCGACGGCCTGCCGCTGTCGGTGCAGATCGTCGCAAGGCCCGGCGAGGATGAGGTCGCGCTCGCCGTCGCGGCGGTGCTGGAGCGTGAGCTCGGCGGCTGGCGGATGGCGACGCCGGCGTAGGCAAGAGAAGGGAGCCATCCTTGCTATCGTAAGGACATGGCCAAGGTCACCAGCAAGCTCCAGGTCACTGTGCCGAAGGCGCTCGCCGTCCAGCTCGGCATTCGGCCGGGCGACGACGTCCACTGGACGATGAGCGGGGACGGTCTCCGCGTGACGCCCTCGAAGCCCCGCCGTCGTTTCCTCGATCTGGAAACGAGGCTCCGCCTCTTCCACGAGGCAACCGAGCGCCAACGCCGCCGGGAGCGGGATGCCCGGGTGACGCGGACAGTTGGCGATCGCGGATGGTCGCGTGAGGATCTCCATAATCGCGCCCGTACTCGTTGACACGAGCATCCTGGTCTATCGCTTCGCCGTCAACCCCCTGCTCGACCCCCGGAGCGCCTGAGAGCGCCACTGGTATACTCTTCGAAGACATATCGTTCTCGGCGGACCCTCGGGGTCGAGGCACAAGAGGAGCGCCACCATGGCGAAATCGACCAGCGCCGCGCGGGTCGACGGCCCCGGACCACGCGACGGCCGCAGGATCGCGCGGGTCTTCATGACAGGACGGTCGCAGGCCGTGCGGCTGCCGAAGGAGTTTCGCTTCGACACCGACCGCGTCGCGATTCGGCGCGAGGGCCGCCACGTCGTGCGGAGTCCCATGTTCGAGGATTGGGACGACTACTGGAAGAACAGCACACCCTTGCCCGACGACTTCGAGGAGATCATGGCGGAGATGCGCAGGGAGGAGTTGCCGCTCGAGGAACGGGAGCCGTTCGATTGAGGGTGATGCTCGACACGAACACCAGCATCTACGCCATGAACCGGCGCCCGGGCCTCGACGTCCGGGTGCCGCTGCCGGACTGCGGGGTGTCGATCGTCGTGCTGGGTGAGTTGGAGTTCGGCGCGCACCGCTCCAATCGCGGCGCGCAGAGCTTCGCTGCCATACGGGACTTCGCCGCCTCCGTACAGGTGGTCGATCTGGACGCGGAGGCGGCGCGGCGTTATGGCCGGCTCCGCGCCCACCTGCGTTCGATCGGCCAGCCGATCGGCCCGAACGACCTCTGGATCGCCGCCTCCGCCCTGGCCCGAAACGTGCCGCTGATCACGCACAACCTCGCCGAGTTCCAGCGCGTCCCGGACCTGTCGGTCGACACCTGGATGACCGCATAGGCTCGTGCCCACGGGATCGCCGCCGGCACAGTGCAAGGGACCCATGACGTTGGCGGAGACTCAGCCACTTCCGGTCGTGGAGGAAGCGTCGATGACCCCGCGCGTCGACGTGAAGCCGGAACTGCTGCGCTGGGCGCGCGAACGCGCCCTGCTGGACCCGGCCGTGCTGGTGCGGCGCTTTCCGAAGTACCTGGACTGGGAGCGGGGAAGGGCGCGACCGACCCTCAAGCAGCTCGAGGCCTTCGCGAAGGCCAGCCGGGCGCCGGTGGGCTACTTCTTCCTGCCCGAGGTGCCGATCGAAGAAGTCCCGATTCCCGACTTTCGAACCGTGGGAGATGCCGCGGTCGCGCGCCCGAGCCCCGAGATGCTCGATACCGTCTATCTCTGCCAGCAGCGCCAGGACTGGTACCGCGAGTTCACTCGCGTGGAAGGGGAAGGGCCGCGGCGGTTCGTCGGGTCCGCCAGCGTCGCGAACGATGTCGAGACGACGGCGGCGCACATGCGCCGTGCCTTGGGCCTTGCCCTCGACGAGCACCGCACGCTGCCCACGTGGAGCGCGGCGCTGCGGCGGCTCGCGGAGCAGGCCGAGGCGCTCGGCGCGCTCGTCATGATCAGCGGCACGGTTGGGAACAGCACCAGGCGGCGGCTCAAGGACACCGGCAGGCTCAGCGAGGAGGAGTTCCGGGTCGCATATGGAGACGAGATAGGGCGCTTGAACGCACGCCCGGCGGCCCGTGGCGGCAGCTTCCACCCCACGCTCCGGGTCCGTGTAGGACGCCGGTTCGGATACGCGCTGGTGACGAGCACGTTGGAGGGCCGGACCTCGTTCTCCGAGTCTCTGCGGCTGCTCGGGATCCGCAAGATGTCGACATTTCGCGAATTCGCCGAGACCGTGGGCGCGGGGCTTTGACTGATGTCCAAGTACGAGATCATCCTGTACCGGAGCAACGAAGACGACGCGTTCGTCGCCGAGGTGCCGGAACTCCCGGGCTGCATGGCTCACGGGCGCACGCAGGAGACGACGCTCAGGGAAGTCACCGAGGCGATTCGCCTGTGGATCGAGGCGGCCCGCGAGGGCGGCGATCCCGTGCCGGAACCAAGGGTGAACGGTTGATGCTGGCCTGAGTGGTTCCCGACGGCGCCCGTCGACCCGCCGCCTGCGCTCATTCGGGCACCTCCCAGCGCCCGCCCTTGGTGGGGCCGACGTGACGGACGCGGCCAGCCGCCCGCAACCGGGTCAAGTGATACTTGACGCCATCCTGCGTGATGCCGATCCGTTCCGCGATCAGGCGTCGGCTGATCGTGGGCTCGGTCCGGAGCAGGTCCAGAACCCGTTCCTGGGTAGTGGCGTGGCCTTCTTGGGCGGTTTCCTGGGTAGTGGCCCTGCGTTCTTGGGTAGTAGCGCCCCGTTCCCGGGTAACGCTCCCGCGTTTCCGGGTAGTGCTCCCTTCTCCTGCACTTCCCGTCGGGACGCCTCGGTCCGTGTACACGACCGGTTGCCCGGCCGGCGCGGCGCGCCGAATCCGGGTCACGAACGTCCCGGTGGCCTCGAACTCCGGCTCCCGCAGGCCGGCCTCCACGCAGCGTGCGATCATGTCGAGGGTTCCGGTTCCCATCTGCTCGATGTACTTCACCAGGTACATGGCGCGTGCGAGCAAGGGGTTGCCGGGCACCGACTCGCGGGGAACCCGCAGCTTGTCCAGCGTCAGCGGCGGGGGCAGCGTGCCGGGGTTCCAGATCTCCAGGCGGTCGGCGAACAGCATGACCTGAACGCTGGCGTCGCTCGTGTAGTCCCGGTGCGCCACGGCGTTGACGATCGCCTCCGTCACGACCTCCTTCGGTATCTCATAGGCCACCGGCGCCTGCACGCTTTCGGCCCGCGTGCCCACCGACAGCGCGATCTTGCCGAGCGCGAAGTCCACGGCGTGGTCGACCAGCTCGAACACCGTGCCCTGGTACACCTGGTGGGAAGGGATCGGCTTGCCGACCCGCGTCCCGTGGAAGTGGGCGCACTTGACCACGGACGAGAGCAGGAACCGTTGCGGCCGCTTCCCGAACAGCAGCACCGCGGCATTCGTCGGCCGACCCCGGTTCAGCAGGTTGAGGTGCTCGAGCAGCGCCTCCGGCGGCGCGTCCTCCGCCAGCGGAAACTGCCGCGCCCGTCGCGCGGCGCCGATGAACGCCGTCATACGGTCGGCGTCGAGGTCGTCGAACGCCGCATCCGTGCACGGCGCCGCGTCGAACGGCCCCCAGCGCAGCAGCTCCCTGCCTTCGAGGTACTCCACCAGGGCCGCGTAGAGCCCAGCCACCAGATCGGTCGGGGTGCTGAACCGCCGCCGCGCCAGGTCGGCCTGCGCCCTGTCGATCAGCGCTTGCATCCGCGGATGCCGGGTGTCGCCGGCCTCGCCCTTGACGAAGATCAGCCGGTGCTTGCCGAGCGCCTCCGCCCGGTCGAACTCGCGCTCCGTCGGCGACACTCCGTCGGCGTCCTCCGACCCGTACTCACGGCCGAACAGTCCGACGTAGAGGTCGCACCGCTCGACCTCATCCAGGTAGAGTGCGTCGGGCCGCCGGTCGGTCGCCGGCACGTCCTCGAACAGGAACGCGTGGAAGAACCGCCGCATCAGTGGGTCGCCGCCAAGGTAGGCGCGCACCGCCGCCCGCTCTTCCGCGAACTCGCGCTGTACGCTGCTGACGAAGAGGCGGAGGGTGTCATGCTGCCGTCATTGCTGCCGCTTCGACCAGCCCATGCAGCGTCGCTGGTCGGTTTCGCTGCCGCTCAGCGGCCCAGCTCTTCCTGGACGATCGACGGCCGCTTGTCGATAAGGGCCAGCAGCACGCGCGCCGGTCCCTCCGGGCGGCGACGACCCTGTTCCCAGTTCTTGAGCGTGCCCAGCGAGATGCCGATGCTTCGCGCGAATGCCGGTTGGGACAGGCCCGTCTTGCTTCGAATCGCGGCGACATCGGGATTGGAGACCTCGATCTCGTGCACCGCGAACCCGGCGCGGTCGCCGTCGAGGTAGGCGCGCGTGTCGTCGAGCCCCGCCACGATCCTGTCGAACGCCTTGCTCACGGGTCTCTCCTGTAGGCCGCGGCCAGCTCCCTGGCCGTGCTGATCAACACCGCCCGTTTCCCGACGCTGAGATTCGATGCGCAACGCGTCGGACGGAACGCCGCGAGCCGCCCGGAGATGGCTGGTGTCTCAACGACGGTGTGCAGGGCCACACCAGAGCCAGCATAGGCGTCATTGGCGTCGACGTCAATGGCGCCGAGCGACGAGTCGCCTAGGCCTGCCGCGCTGAAGGCCGTGATCGGTCCCTCCAGACCTCCAGGCCGTCTCGCCGCCCGTGCTACGATTCGAACTGGATGCCCGGGCCGTTCGCGCTCGTCGAGCGTGCGGCCGACCTCGACTCGGGCATCGGTCTTGCATCGATTCCCGGCAGACGGCAATAGGGCCCCTCAGTACCCGCATGGTTCGAATGACGATGAGTGCCGATAAGCGAGTCGACGCATTCGTTCCAGAGCCGTGCAGAAGACTACAGGACCCCGCGCGCGACCTCCCGCGGATCGCGAAGGACCGCTCTGCGATGGCAGCGATCCGGGCCGCCGTGGGGCAGGTGCCGACTCGACATCAGCTACTGCTTGGAGACGCCCGCCACGCATCGCTTCCCGCTGAATCGGTACACCTAGTGCTCACGTCGCCGCCGTACTGGACCCTCAAGGAGTACCGCCGGAGTGCGGGACAACTGGGCTGGATCACCGACTACAACGAGTTCCTCGATCAGCTGGATGCGGTCTGGCGTGTCTGCCACCGGGCGCTCGTACCCGGTGGGCGACTCATCTGCGTGGTGGGCGACGTCTGTCTGTCGCGGCGCAGGAACGGCGGGCGGCATACAGTGGTCCCCTTGCATGCTTCCATTCAGGACCGGTGCCGAGGCCTCGGGTTCGACAACCTGTCACCAATTATCTGGCACAAGATCGCGAATGCCGTGCATGAGGTGGAGCGTGGGACCAGTGGTTTCCTGGGCAAGCCGTACGAGCCCAACGCCGTGATCAAGAACGACGTGGAGTTCATCCTGATGCAGCGAAAGCCGGGCGGCTATCGCAGGCCGAGCCTGGCTGCGCGGACGCTCAGCTTGCTGTCGGAGGAGAGCTTCAAGAAGCTGTTCCGGCAGGTCTGGACCGATATCGCCGGTGCATCGACGCGCGACCATCCAGCACCCTACCCGGTCACGCTCGCCGACCGCCTCATCAGGATGTTCAGTTTCGTCGGCGACTGCGTGTTCGATCCCTTCACGGGTACCGCGTCGACCCAGGTCGCGGCCGCCGCGTGCGGCCGAAACAGTATTGGCATTGAAGTCGACCCGGTGTACCACGAACGAGCGTTGACGCGGTTGCGAAACGAGACGGCCAGCCTGTTGTCCACGGCTCACGTAACTGCCTCAGCGATCGACCCGAAATGTGGTCGGCCGGCCACAGCGTAGCCAGTCTCGAATGATTAGTGCCCAGGACGCCGTCGACGACCTGTACCGCATAGCCGTCACGGAACGCAAGGCGACGTCCACGGCTCGACTGGACGTGCTCGCAGACTACTGCGTCCAAGAACTGGAGTTGCGCGGTCTGAATGACGTTGAGAAGGAGGCATCGGTTCCTGGCGCCGGCCGGGCCAAGAGGTGGGATGTCGCGTGGCAACACGACGGGAAGTACCGCCTCGGGGTTTCCCTCAAGTCGCTCCTGAAGAACCTCGGCGGCACGGTACCCAACCGAATCGACGACATGATAGGCGAGGTCACCAACGCCCAGCTTCATTCACCGGAGATCGTGATTGGCTATATCATGGTCTTCGATGTAGCGGAAGACAGCTTCTCCCCGAAGCACGGGTCGACGTGGTGTGAGCTCTTTCGAGAGCGTGTGACCTCGTTGTCCGGCCGAAGACCTCCCTCGTGGACGACCGGGACCGTGGAGGACTTCGTGCTGGTTGAGGTGGATTTCAGCTCTGGCTCGTCGATCCAGGCAACGTCGCAAGCGTTCAACGCGTTCTTCGACACGCTGGTCGAGCAGGTCAGAATACGGAATCCCGGGATCATCGCTTGATCGGGTTCCTCGTCCATGGTCGCACGGCTCTCGCGGTCGAGTTGCGGCTCCGTCAGTCGCTAGAGTTCTCTCCACGAATGACGCGCCTCCAGACTCTGTCGTTAAGGTAGCTCTTCATGTCCAAACACCCACGTGGTTCAACGTGGAGGAAATGGGATCTCCACGTCCACACCCCCGCATCCATCCTCAATAATCAGTTTCGCCGTACCGATTCCGGCCGCCCAGACTGGGAGGCATACGTCGACAAGCTCGAAGCTGCCAACCTCGCGGTCGTTGGCGCAACGGACTACTTCACCGTCGACGGATACAAGTTTCTTCGGAGGCAACGAGAAGAGGGACGCCTTGGCGACACTGTCGTACTGCCCAACATCGAGTTCCGACTCGACACCTTCGTCGCCAGTCGCCGTGACGGCGAGCGCCAGAGAAGGCTGAACTTTCACGTGCTTTTCTCCGAAGAGGTGGAACCCCAAGACATCGGGGTCTTCCGCAGAATCTGTGGGTAAGAACGGAGGCTGGTAGTCCTCGTCAGACAAGAGGCAGCGTGCCCGTGTGCTCGCCGCCGTCAAGGCGCTTCGCTCCGCTCCGCCCCCGCTGCGCGGGGCTGACGGCCTGGACGCCGGCTCCGCGCACGAGCGCCCCGGCTCTCGTCTGACGAGGACCAAATGCCCGACGCCCGTATCGGGAGGGCGATGGCCCGTCCCGAAGCACAGAACGCAGCCTCGACATCGGAAACGCATCCCGTTCCGGAATCCGCGACAATTGGTGTTGCAGCAGCCAAGCGACGCGGAAGGGGAACGGGATGCAACTCAAGAGTATCTTGAATCGGGTCCAGAAGCACCCGTCGTTCATCTACGAGACGGTGCGGCTGGTGGAGCACCCGCAGTTGACCCTCGAGGTTCGGGTGCGGCCTCGCGCCGGGACCCGCGCGACGTGCTCGCAGTGCAGGCGCCGGGCCCCGGGCTACGACACGCAGGCGGTCCGGCGCTTCGACTTCGTGCCCCTGTGGCACATCCCCGTGGTCTTCCTCTACGCGATGCGCCGCGTCGACTGCCCGCGCTGCGGCGTACGGGTCGAGGCGCTGCCGTGGGCCACCGGCAAGCACCGACTGACCGACGCCTACGCCTGGTTCCTCGCCGGGTGGGCCAGGCGTCTGTCGTGGCAGGAGGTCGCCGCGGCGTTCCCCACGTCCTGGGACACCGTCTATCGGGCCGTGCGCATGGCGGTCGACTGGGGCCTCGCGCACCGCGACCTCACGAACATCGAGGCCATCGGCGTCGACGAGCTCTCCCGCCGCCGCGGGCAACGCTACCTGACGCTGGTCTATCAGATCGACGGTCACTGCAAGCGCCTGCTGTGGGTCGGCCGCGAACGCAAGGCCGCGACGTTGGAGGGCTTCTTCGACTGGTTCGGCCCCGCACGCAGCGCGGCGCTGTATTTCGTCTGCTCGGACATGTGGAAGCCCTACCTGAAGGTGGTTGCCGAGCGCGCCGGCCAGGCCGTGCAGGTGCTCGACCGCTTCCACATCATGAGCCATTTCTCGCAAGCGATCGACGAGGTGCGCGCGGCGGAGGCCCGGAAGCTCGCCGCCGCGGGCCGGGCGCCGGTGCTCAAGCGCAGCCGCTGGCTCCTGCTCAAGCGTCCGGAGAATCTCAGCGACGAGCAGCGGGGCCGGCTTGCGGAGCTGGTGCGTCGCAACCTGCGCACGGTTCGCGCCTACCTGCTCAAGGAGGACTTTCAAGCGCTGTGGGGCTACGTGTCGCCGTACTGGGCCGGCCGGTTCCTCGACCGCTGGTGCACTCGGACGATGCGCTCGCGGCTCGACCCGATGAAGGAGGTGGCCCGCATGCTGCGCTCGCACCGCGACCTGATCCTGAACTGGTTCCGGGCCCGAGGGCAGTTCTCCAGTGGCATTGTCGAAGGCTTCAACGGGAAGGCCAGAGTGATCACCAAACGGGCGTATGGCTTCCGCACCTCCGCGGCACTGGAAGTCGCTTTGTATCATGCACTTGGCGACCTGCCCGAACCAGAACTCACCCACAGATTCTGCTGACGAGGCAGACATCGAAGAGCATTTCCTGCACGATATCTACTTCAACCATAGTGGTGCGCCTGGGGACAAGACCGACCAACGAAAGCTAAAGCCGTCCAATCTCGAGGCTCTCGGGAAGGAGTTACTTGAGGAACATGAGGGCTTCGCCGGGCGCTCGCCCCTTGAGATCGGTGCGATGAACGCCGTCGTGAATCTCGACCACTTGGTGGACATACTGCAGACCGGCCATCGGTTTCGCGACAAGTTCTTGCTCGTGCTGGCCGACGAGTACGCGAACCTGATCCCTTGGGGAGGGCAGGACCACAACACGCGGAGAATCCTCCTTCAACGATCGGACATGGTCTTTACCAGCAACGCCTCAACCATCGATTGGTGCCTTGGCCGACCGCCCTATGAAGGCGGCCGAGAGCGGTTTGAGAGAGAATTCTACAGCGTGAAGGCGTGCATTCACGGTTCCGATGCCCATTGTTTAGAGGACATCGGTCGCCCTTGTGCCAAAAGGGGAGATCCGGATCACCATTGCCATACCGATTCCCATGATTGCGACTTGCGCTACTGCTGGATAAAGGCGGATCCCACGTTCGAGGGTCTTCGGCAACTACTGTACGAACCCGAGGAAAGAGTACGTATCCAGACGGATGACCCGACACCGAGCAAGAGCATCTACTGTCTGTCACATATGTCAGTTCCGAAGACCGCAATTAACGGCGACCTCACGGTCGCCCAAATCGAAGTGCCCCTCAACTCAGGTATGGTGGCAGTAACCGGAGGTAAGGGCAGTGGCAAGACTGCTCTTGTAGACATGCTTGCGCACTGCTTCGTTGATCGGCGGGAGACGAGGGATCCAAATTCGTTTGTGCGGCGCATTGCGCGGGATGTACCTGAGTTGCCTATCGCCGTCGAGTTCGCGAACGACGACAGATTTACCAAGAGGTTGACCGACGGGCTTTTCGTTGAAGGCAGTGGCATCACCTACATCGCGCAAGGTGAACTGGAGAGGTACATTGACGAACAATCTGACCTGAACCAGTACATCCACCGCGTCGTGTTTGGAAGTCCGACAGTTCGGGATACTAGTGACGTATTCGAATACGAGTCACTCGTTCAAGAGTCAGCCGACCTTCAAGTGCGGCTGGACGCGGAGAACGACGCTATTGCACAGCTCGAACAGGCGACGGATCGAGCTGTCCAGGTGGAACTGACAACGCTAGGCAAAAGAGCGGCAGCTGCGGAGCGGGATGCCGATGGCCGAATCGCGATTGCCGAGAAGAGACTGAGTGTGGAGACACGCGCGAGAAACAGCGCCGACCAGGAGGCGGTGGCCACGCTGAAGGCTAAGAAGACGGACTTTTCGGCACTCACGACACTGTTGCGGGACTGCAGCTCGCATGTGGATAGCTGGGTCGCGGGGCTCGCAGAGGCGTTGGGGAAGGTTAACACGTTAGTAGAGCGGCTGGAGTTGGGCGAACCCGTGTCGATGCCGGAGTATGGAGACCGGCAACGACTCACTGAGATTCTGAATACGGCGGAGCTTAGGATACGAGATGTTGTGCGGGAGATCGAGAAGAAGGAGAAGGCAATCAAGAATCTCTCGGAGGAGATGAGGGGACATTCCCGGTTGCTGGCGAGGCGAAGGGCCGCTAAGGCGGAAGTGGAGCGTCTGAGAGCTGACTGGAGAACGCTTCGAACCAAGAGAGAGCAACTCAGCGAGAGGAAAAAGAAGCGGTCGAGTCTCTATCGGGAGTTGCTTCAGGTGCTTGTTAAGCAGAAGACGCAGTACAGCGCGATTATTGACAAGTTCAGTTCGGAGAATGTTGGCGATCGCGAGGAAGTGAGCTTTTCTGAACCGGTGTCGACGGATCTCATCGACGCGCGGGACTGCGGTTGGTCGAGGTTCGTCGTCGGGACGGTCGGCTGCGCTGCTGCTGCGTGAGTTCTGCCTCGCGTCGGCGGAAGCTCTGGCCCTCGACGAGGAGGATCTCGACGTGGTGGGTGAGGCGGTCGATGAGGGCGACGGCGCAGGAGGCGTTGGGGAAGACGGTGTCCCAGTGCTTGAAGGGCAGGTTGGTGGTGATGAGCAGAGAGCGGTGCTCGTAGCGGCGGCTGACGAGCTGGAAGAGGAGGTCGGCGGCGCGGGCGTCGTAGGCGAGATATCCCAGTTCGTCGATGAATGTTGAGCTCAACATTCGTCGATTAATGTTGAGGGATCGGTAATGTGGAGTCGCCGCTCCTCCCTCCGACGGCGCGGAAGCTCTTCTCTCCAGGACTCCACATTACCCGCGTAGCCTCGGGGCCGTGCCAATCCCGGCACCGCGTTCCTTGGAGGTCCCGATGCTGGTCGATCTGTATCCCAGGGTGCACCGGCGGTACACGTCGTTGGCGATCATCGGTCCGGTCCTCGACGGATACGGCACGTGGCTCTTGCAGCAGGGCTACTCGACCGATCGCGCCGGCGAGCATTTCCGTGCGGCGCCGCGCCTCGTCCGCCGTCTGCAGCAACGCGGGATCCGGTCGCTGACGACCCTGACGCGCGCTCAGTTGTGGGCCTGCGCTCCCACGGATTCGCAGGAAGACCCCGACTTGGCAGTGCTGGTGCGGCAGATGGCACGGTACTGCGAGTCCGAGCTGTCGTTGTATCCGGCACCCCCGTTGACTCGGGTCGAGCAGCGAGTCTCCACGTACCAGACCTATCTGCGGCAGGTACGTGGGTTCGCACCGTCGACCCTGACGCACCATGGCCGCACGGCTGGGGAGTTTCTGGCGCACATGGACTACGAGACGCACCCTACGCGGCTTGCCGCGCTCGAGCGCCAGGATCTCGACACCTTCCTGTGCGCCGTCGGCCTCCGGCAATCGCGTGCGTCCCTGCAGCACGTGGTGGGCCACCTCCGCGCCTTCCTTCGGTTCCTTGCCTCTGGCGGCGAGATCCCGACCGGGCTCGACACGCAGATCGACACGCCTCGCGTGTATCGCGGCGAGCAGCTCCCACGGGCGCTGCCCTGGGACACGGTTCGGGCGCTCCTCCAGTCGATTGATCGCTCGAGCCCGATGGGGCTCCGCGACTACGCGATGTTCCTCCTCATGGCCACCTACGGCCTGCGCGCGTGCGAGGTCGTGACGCTCACGTTCGACGACGTGGAGTGGCGGGCGGGGCGGCTGCGCATCCCGCAACGGAAGACACGCGGTGCGCTCTGGCTGCCGCTCACCGACGAGGTCGGGACCGCGCTGCTCGACTACCTGCGCCACGGACGTGCGGCACTCAACGTGCGCCGCCAGCGCGTCCCGTTCCGAGGCGCGCCGCCGCGCAGCTATCGCGAGCTGTTTCTCCGTTGCCGTACGCCGGCCGGCGTCCTCAAGCCGACGGCGGTCACCGAGGCCTTCCAGGCCTGGTCGAAGCGAAGCGGTCTGGCCATTCCGTTTCAGGGCGCCCATTGCGTGCGGCACTCGTACGCGGTGCACCTGTTGCGGTCCGGCCTGTCGCTCAAGACGATCGGGGACCTCCTCGGGCATCGCACCCTGGAAAGCACGTGCGTGTATCTCCGCCTGGCGGTCGATGACCTCCGCGACGTCGCGTTGCCTCTGCCGGCCGCGGCTGACCGCAGTGCGCCGGGAGTGGCGTCATGACGCCGTTCAGCTCCGTCTTGTCCGCCACCATCAGGAGCTACCTGACGCTGAAGCGAGCACTGGGACGGCAGTACGCCGTGGAGGAGTGGGTGCTGGCGCACCTGGATCGGTTCCTCGCCGTCCGGCGCGTCGATCTCGTCGCCGAGACGTTCGCCGCCTGGTGTCTCACCCTGCAGCACTTGGCTTCCGGCACGCGTCGGGCCCGCATGCGGGTCGTGCGAAACCTGTGCTTGTATCGACGACGCAACGAACGCGGCTGCTTCGTTCCGGACGAGCGGCTGTTCCCGCCGGTGCACCAGGCCATCCGGCCGCATATCTTCACCGACAGCCAGATACTCCGGTTGCTGGCCGCCGCGCGCACGCTGGCCCGACCTCCCCTTTCTCCACTCTGTCCGGAGAACTTGCGCGTTGCGATCGTGTTGCTGTCCACCACGGGGCTGCGACGCGGGGAGCTGACGCGGTTGACCGTGGGAGACTACGACCCGCCGCAGCGCACGCTGGCGATCCGCGAATCCAAGTTCTACAAGTCGCGCCTCGTGCCGGTGTCGGCCGATACGGCCCGCGAGGTCGAGCACCTGATCGGGATTCGCGGCCGGCGGCGACTGCCCACCGGGGAGGACAGCCCGCTGCTCTGGCATCGCAGTCCGCACACCGCCGGCGGCTACAGCGGTGGCGGCCTCGGCGGCGCCATGCGAGCTCTGTTCCGGCGGGCCGGCATCCGGACCGCGACCGGTCGACTGCCACGCACGCACGACTTCCGCCACGGATTCGCCGTCAACGCGCTACTCCGGTGGTACCACGCCGGCCTGGACGTCCAAGCGAAGCTGCCCTTCCTGGCGGCCTACATGGGGCACGTCTCGATCCTCTCGACCGCGTACTACCTCCAGTTCGTCGAGCCCCTCGCGAGCGCAGCCAGTGCGCGATTCGCCGACCACTGCGGCACCCTGATCACGGGACCCACCGGCGCCGGAGGTGTGCGATGACCGCCGGCGGCCCGAATGACCTGGCGCGAGCCCTCCGGGCGTTCTTCGCCGACCACCTGCCCCGGGTGCGAGGGACAAGTCCCCACACCGTCCAGAGCTATCGGGACAGCTTCGTGCTGCTGCTACGCTTCATCGCAACCCAGACGCGAAGGTCCGTCCTCCAGCTGGACCTGGACGACCTCGGGCCCCAGGCGGTCCTCGCGTTTCTTCAGTACCTGGAGCTCGACCGGCACAACAGCGTCGCGACCCGTAACGTGCGCCTCGCCGCGATCCACGCCTTCTTCCGGTACTGCGCCATGGAGTACCCCGCACGACTCGCACACTGTCAACGCGTCCTCGCCGTCCCGTTCAAGCGGACCGCCAGCCGCCCCGTGGAGTACTTCGAGCACGACGAGATCGAAGCCATTCTCGGCGTCGTTGATCGCGGCACCGTCGACGGCCGCCGGGACTACGCGCTGCTCGCTACCATGTTCAATACCGGCGCGCGGGTCGGGGAGATCGTCGCCCTGCGCGTCGCCGACCTGCGGCTGAACACACCCGCGCAAGTCCACCTGCACGGCAAGGGGCGGAAAGAACGGGTCTGCCCGTTGTGGCCCCAGACCGCCGACCTGTTGCGCGCCCTGCTGACCGAACGCGATCGCGAGCCCCAATCCGATGCGCCGGTCTTCCGCAATCATCGCGGGGCACGGCTGACGCGATTCGGCGTCCGCTACCTGCTGCAGAAGTACTGCACCCGCGCGCAGGCCATCGTGCCGGCCCTGCGCGGCAAGCGACTGCATCCCCACAGCATGCGCCACAGTACGGCTGTTCACCTCCTCCGCGCCGGCGTCGACATCGTCACGATCAGTCACTGGCTCGGCCACGCCAGCGTCACGACCACGCATCGGTACGCGACCGTCGACCTCGACATGAAACGCGACGCGCTCGCGAAGGCGCGCCCCACCGCCCTGGACACCTCCGGGCCGGCTCCGTGGCGCACAGACGCGTCCGTGCTCGAATGGCTCGAAGCGCTCTGAGGCAGGGGGGTCGGTAATGTGGAGTGCGGCGACCGAAGCGTCCCGGCGTACGCGACGTGGCCGCGGCGACTCCACATTACCGATCCCTCAACATTAGTCGATGACGAGGAGTGCGGGCCGGGTGTAGTGACGGAGTCGGCGTTCGAGGGCGCGGGCGGTCTCCTGGCCGTTGAGGTCGAGGAGCAGGTCGGCGGCAGTGGTGAAGAGAGCGGAGTGACCGGCGAGGATGGCCTGGTGGGCGATGTTCTTGGCGAGCATGGTCTTCCCGAGGCCTTGGGCACCGACCAGGATGACGTTCTCGCCGCGGGTGAGGAAGTCGAGGGTGAGGATGCGTTCGAGGACGGAGCGGTCGAGGGCGGTGGGCCAGTCCCAGTCCCAGTCGGCAAGAGGCTTGAAGCGACCGAGGCGCGCGCGGGTGAGTCGGCGTTCGACGCTGCGGCGCTGACGGTCTTCGAGCTCGTCGGCGACGAGGCGTTCGAGGAGGACGGTGGGGCTCCAGCGCTTGCGGGTGGCCTCTGCGATGCGGTCGTTGAGGTCGTCGGCGGTGCGGAGGAGGCCAAGTCGTCGGAGGTCAGTCGCGAGGGTCGTCGTCAGGGGTGCGTTGTCCGAGGGCATCGTAGGGCTCCAGGTCATGGGCGCGGACGTCGAGGTCTCGCAGTCCGGGGCGGTCGGGGAGCGTGAGCCGGAGGGGCGGAGGGAGCCCGCGCTGTCGGCGTCGGGTCTCGAGGATGTGGGCGATGGAGCCGGCGCCGAGGGCGTCGCGTTGGAGGGCGACGGCGATGGCGGCGGCGAGCTCCTGCGGCCCGTAGTCGTCGAGCAGCGCGAGGAGGCGGGTGGCGTGCGGGCGCAGCGGCTCGCCGCGCTCGGCGAGGCGTTCGAAGAGCGTGGCGGAGGCGGGGACGGCGACGCGGAGGCGGTCGCGGGTGGTGTGTGCGTTGGCCTGGCGGGTGGCGGCGAGGAGGCCTTCGAGGTGCTCGGGGGCCTCGATGGTCTGTCCGGTGTCGTAGCTGCGGCGATGGCGGGCGAGCTCGGTCTGCCCGTCGAGGATGCGGACGCGGGTGGCGCCGGCCACGAGCGTGAGCGGCTTCCGGACGTGGGTGTGGGGAATCGAGTAGGTGTTGCGGTCGAAACGGATGTAGGGGGTCTTCCCGGAGCGGACTGCGCGGACGAGGTCGGTCTCGAAGGGATGCGCGGGCAGGGGCAGCAGGCGGGGCTTCTCGGCGGCCCAGACGTCGGCGACGGTGCGGTCGGGTTGGTCGGGGTGGCGGCGCTGGTGGGCGACGAGGTCGCGCCAGCGGCGGAACTGGGCGTTGATGTCGTCGAGGTCTCGGAAGGGCCGGGCGGCGAAGAAGGCGTGGCGCAGGTATTGGATCTGGCGCTCGACCTTGCCCTTCTCGTTTCCGCGTCCCGGAGTGCAGGGGCGGGGCGCGAAGTGATAGTGGCCGGCGAGTTCGAGCAGGCGCGGGTGAAACTGCACGGCGGCGCCGCAGCGGTCGAGCACCGCGCTGCGCAGGTTGTCGTAGTTGTGTGCCCGTTCGCGATCTGTGGCCGACACCAGCGTGGATCGCCGGTTGGGTAGGGCTGTCGCGCGACTGCTGGGCACATAACGGTGGGCTCGTCAGCACGGGATGATCACCGAGCGCCGAGAGCGCGAGGAGGTTGTCCATGCTGGAACGGTTTTTCGTCCGCCCGCAGACCGTCGATCGCATCCGGTCATCCTGGCTTGGTGCTGCCATCGAGCAGTACGTCACCTGGCTTCTGGAGCGTGGTCACGCACCGAGGGTTCTCGGTCATCGCGTGCCGCTCCTGCTCCATTTCGCGACGTTCACCTACGACCGCGGAGCGAGGTGCTACGCAGACCTTCCACCGGCGGTTCAACCGTTTGTGGAGCACTGGATCACCCGCCCGGATCACCGGCGGGCCCCGGGACCAGCTCGCCCACGATTGGCGCAGGAGATCCGCCGGCCGATCGAGCAGATGCTCCGACTGGTTGTCCCCGGATTCGTCGGCACGCGCCGCCCCCTGCTGGGGGAACCGTTCATCGACCGGGCGCCGGAGTTCTTCGCCTACCTACGCGACGAGCGCGGGCTCCGCGCCGCCTCGATCCGACAGTACGGCCATCATCTTCGCCGGTTCGCCGCGTACCTGCACGAGCGTGGCCTCGACGACCTGCAGGCCCTGTCGCCGGTGGTCATCAGCGGGTTTCTGACCGACCGCAGCCGGCATCTCTCCCGGTCGGGCGTCGTGTCGCGGTGCGTCGTGCTGCGCGTGTTCTTGCGTTACCTCAACCGCGAGGGGCTCGTCGGACGCGACTTGAGTCATGCGGTCGACAGCCCGCGGGTCTACCGTCTCGCCACCGTGCCGCGGTCGATTCAGTGGGATGAGGTCCGGCGCATGCTGGAGGTCGTGGACCGCCGCACCGTCGTGGGACGCCGCGACTACGCGATGCTTCTCCTGCTCGTCACCTACGGCCTGCGGGCGCGGGAAGTCGCTGCGCTCACCCTCGACGACATCGACTGGTCTCATGATCGCCTTCGCATCCCGGAGCGGAAGGCCGGCCACTCGACGGCCTACCCGCTCTCCCCGCTCGTGGGCGAGGCCGTCGTCGACTATCTGCAGTCCGGCCGACCGACGACGCCTTCTCGCCGCGTGTTCTTCCGAGTCCTCCCGCCGTGCAAGCCCATCGAGCACAGCGCGGTGTCCTGCCGCGTCACCTACTACCTGAAGCAGGCGGGGATCGTCGTTCCACGGCCCGGCTCCCACACGCTGCGCCACACCTGCGTACAGCGCCTCGTCGATGCGGGCTGGCCCCTGAAATCCATCGGCGACTACGTCGGGCATCGGAGCCCCGCCTCCACGGAAATCTACAGCAAGGTCGCCATCGAGACCCTGCGTGAGGTCGCCTGCGGCGATGGCGACGAGGAGGTCGTATGAGCCGCCTCTGGACCGGATTTCGGAGCGTCTTCGCCGACGGGATGCGGGCCTTTCTCGCGTACAAGCGTGCGCTCGGGCGCCACTACCGCGCCGAGGAGAGCGCCTTGCGGTTGCTCGATCGCTTCCTCGTAGAGCATCGTGTCAGCGCTGTCGATGATGTCACGCCCTCGTTGATCGACGACTTCCTCGTCTCGCGTCCCCGGCCGGCGCCGCGCAGTTACAACCACCTGCACGGGTCCTTGGTCCGGTTCTTCGACTGGATGATTCACCAAGAGCGTCTGCAGCACTCCCCGGTGCGCTCGAAACCGCGCCGCGGGACACGTGTGCGGCTGCCGTTTCTCCTTGATCCCGCAGCCGCCCGGCGTCTCTTCGACGTGGCAGGCCGGTTGCCGGACAATCGCTCTACGACCTGTCGCGGGTCGAGCTTCCGGACCATCTTCACCCTGCTCTACGGCCTGGGCCTGCGGGTGGGGGAAGTCTCACGGTTGCGCGTCGGCGACATCGACGCCACCCGGCGCCTGCTTCACATTCGGAACACGAAGTTTGCCAAGAGCCGTCTGGTTCCGTTCGGCCCGCGAATCGGCTCCCTGCTCACCGCGCATCTCGCGCAGCATCCGCACCGGCAGCTCCTCTCCGCCGAGGTGCCCGTCTTCGCGCGGCGTAACGGACGGCCGATCAGCGCCACGACCATCAGCCTCACGTTCCATCAGCTCGTGCCGCAACTGGATCTGGCCATCCCGGACGGCGCCGTCGGCCCGCGGGTCCACGACCTGCGGCATGCGTTCGCGACCCGCACGCTGCTGCGCTGGTACCGGAATGGAATCGACCCTCGCTCGCGGCTGTCGTCTCTCGCCACGTTTCTCGGACACGTGGACCCGGCGTCCACGGCCGTCTATCTCACGATGACGCCGGAACTCCTGAGCCATGCGAACGAGCGGTTTCGCACGTGGGCCGAGCTCGTCCTCGAGGAGGTGCCACGATGACGCTTGGTGCGCTGCTGCACGCGTTCCTCGTGGATGAACTGCCGCTCCAGAAGGGCTTCCGACCTGCCTCGACCAAGGCCTACCGGGACGGCCTACGGCTCTTCCTGACGTTCGTAGCCGCGGACCGGTCGTGTCGCCTGACGCAGCTCACGCCCGAGGACATGACCGCCGAGCGGGTCCAGCGTTTCCTGCTGCATCTGGAGCAGGAGCGGCACAATCACCGGCGCACCCGAAACCATCGACTCACGATCCTGAGGGCCTTCTTCGAGTTTCTCGCGCAGCGGTGCCCCGAACGCCTCGCCGCCTCCCAGCGGGTCGCGGCGATCGCCGTCAAGCGCACCGCGCCGGCCGAGACCTGTTTCCTCGAGCGCGAGGAGATCGCGCAGCTCTTCCGCCGAATGTCGTCCGTCGGCCCCTTCGCCCTCCGCGACCGTGCCCTCTTGCTGCTGCTCTACAACACCGGCGCTCGCGTGCAGGAGATCGCCGACCTGCGCATCGGGGACCTCGACCTGCAGGACCAGCCCAGTGTCCGGCTCCACGGCAAGGGCGACAAGTGGCGCAGCTGCCCCCTCTGGCCGCAGACCGCTCAGCTCCTGCGCGACGTGCTCCAGAACAGACCGCCGCAGCCGTCGGCCAAGATGCCCGTCTTCGTCTCGCGCGGCGACCGTGCCCTGACCCGCTTCGGCATCTACAAGATCGTCCGCCGACACACACGTCACCTGGACGGTCGCCGCCCAGCGACCGGCCGGCACATCAGCCCGCACGTCTTTCGACACACGGCCGCCGTCCATCTGCTGGAAGCCGGAGTCGACGTCAACGTGATCCGCGCCTGGCTCGGTCACGTCCGCCTTGACACTACCAACCGCTACGCCGAGATCACGACCCGGACCAAGCTCGAGGCCCTCCAACTCTGCGAGCCCGACGCAACCCCTACGGATTCACCCCGCCGAAGTGCTGTTTGGCGCGACGACCAGGCCCTGCTGTCCTGGCTCGCTTCGCTGTGAACCGTTATGTGGTCGCGCGCTCGAGGTCCGCCCATGAGATCCGGCGCCATCCCGGCGCCGGGCCACAGATCACGAATGGGCACACAAGATCGATTGTGTGTCGCGGAACACAATCGTAGACGAGGGTGCGGGCGACGCCACCCAGGGCGTCGAAGGCCTCGACATGACCGCGGAGGAAGCTCTCGAGGGTCTGGTCGAGCGTGAAGAGCGCGGCGAGGGCGCGCGAGTAGCCGAGGACCATGACGAAGCCGGAGACGGCGCGGGTGCCGTGTCCGATGCGGACCTTGCCGAAGGTGCCCCAGTCGACCTGTGCCTGCTCGGCGACCAGCGTGACGACGCGGCGGTAGACGGTGCGGCCGGACTCGGGGCGCAGGCGGCGCACGAGGCGGCGGACCTGGATGACGGAGCCGGTGTAGCCGCGCTGGCGCACCATCTCGTGGATGCGGGTGGCGCGCAGGCGGGGGTAGGTGGCCAGGATGTTGCGGATGGTGCGTCGTGCCGACGCGGGCGGGAGACCGGCTGCGTCACGCTGTTCTTCTCCAGCGGGTGCAAGTCCCGCCTCGGTAAGCGCCGGAGCGCCGAGTAGCAGACCCCAGGCACGACCGGAGACGGCCGTGGCCCGAGCGGGGTGTCAGAAGCCTCTTCGGAGGGAGCAAGTCCGCGGGCCGCAACATGAAGTGAAGCCTGCAGCCTCGACACATTCACAATCCGAGAGCCGAGCCGCTCATCTCACGGCGAAGGCCATGTCTCCCGCGCCCCGGTCCGGCGGTGTACGCGCGGGAGGTCTCGGCGGGGTATGGGGCGCAGCACGCGGACACGGAGAGGGACGGAACACGAGAGGCCCGTCTGCGCGGCCCGGGTCGGGGCAGCGCGGCCCGCATAAGCCGAAGGTGAAAGCGGGCGCGGCGCAGCGGGAGTCCGAGGGGGCCATAGTACTGCGGAGGGCCGTGCAGCAGAACGCGGCCGGAGGGAAGGGCCCCTGCGGTGGACACGGCGTGGGCGCAAGGACGCGCGAGGGCATGGCCGGCGAGACCGGACCCAACTCCCCCGGGAGGCGTCCGCCTCTCGACCAAGTGCGCCAATTGCAACGACGCCTGTGGGCCGCGGCCAAGCGGTCCCCGAAGCGGCGCTTCCACGCCCTGATGGACCGGATCTGGAGGGATGACGTCCTCCGGGAGGCGTGGCGGCGTGTCAAGCGGAATCGTGGCTCGGCGGGTGTCGATTCCGAGACGCTGGCCGAGATTGAGCAGCGCGGTGTCGATGAGTTCCTGCGGGAACTCGGCGCGGCGTTGCGCGCGGGGACGTACCGGCCGCAGCTGGTCCTTCGGCGGTACATTCCCAAGGCCGATGGCCGACGACGACCGCTGGGGATACCGACGGTCCGTGACCGGGTGGCGCAGATGGCCGCGACGCTGGTGTTGAGCCCCATCTTCGAGGCGGATTTCCGCGATTCGTCGTATGGGTTTCGACCGAAGCGGAGCGCGACGCAGGCGCTGGAGGTCCTTCGCGTCCGCGGGGCGCGCGGGGGCTGCCACGTGCTGGACGCCGACATCTGCGACTACTTCAGCAGCATCGACCACGCGAAGTTGCTGACGCTGGTGCGCCAGCGGGTGTCGGACCGGCGAGTCCTTCGTCTGCTACGGCTGTGGCTGGCGGCGGGAGTGATGGACGAGGGGCGGGTGCATCGGACCCTGGCGGGGACTCCGCAGGGGGGCGTCATCTCGCCGCTCTTGTCGAACATCTTCCTGCATGTGCTCGACCGGGTCTGGGAGGACCGGTGGGCGCACCTGGGTACGCTGGTGCGTTACGCCGACGACTTCGTGGTGATGTGCGATACGAAGGCGGCGGTCGAGACGGCTCGGGAGCGGGTGGGCCTGGTGCTGGCCCGCCTCGGGCTGGAGCTGCATCCGGAGAAGACGCGGGTGGTCGACCTGACAGACGGCCGTGAAGGCTTCGATTTCCTGGGGTGTCATCTGCACAAGCGCATGAGCGGTCCCATCTGGGCCCGCAAGCGGCGACGGGTGTATTTCCTGCACCGCTGGCCGTCTCGACGTGCGATGAAGCAGGTGCGCGCCCGCGTGCGGGCGCTGACCCCTCGGGGCCGCTGCCACACGGACCTGCGTCTGGTCATCGCGGACGTGAACCGGGTCCTTCGCGGGTGGGGGCAGTATTTCCGGACCGGCAATGCGGCGACCCACTTCGTACAGCTCGACGACTACGTGGCTGGGCGTCTGCGCGGCTTGCTTCTCAAGCGTGCGGGGGCTCGTCTGGTGGCTGGTCGGGCGCGGGCTTGGCGTCGTCCGTTCTTCGAGGCCCTGGGGCTCGTCCGCCTGCGCGGCACGATTCGGTATCCGGGGGTGGTGCATGCTGCGACCTGAAGTCCACCTGGTAAGCCGTGTGCGGGAAATCCGCACGCACGGTTTGAACGGGGGTCTTGCTTTCAGCCGGTCGGTACCGCCGCCCGGTGCCCAGTGAGATCTACCAATGAACGGCAGGTACGGGTCGAGGGCGGTGGGGCGGCACACGCCGCGACCGACGCCTCCCGCCTCGTGCTCGACGGCGGCGCGGACGGTCTCACGGTGGAGGCCGAGCTGGACCGCGATGGTCCCCATCTTCCAGTGCTCGCCGTAGTACAGGCGCCGGATCTCGGCGCGCTGCGCGGGCGTGATCATCGTCCCTCCTTCTCCGGTCGCCGCGGGGCTCCCGCGGCTCCATCAGCCACCGGCTCGACCGGCCGCAGACCACGCACCGCGTGGGCGTGGGGGCCGGCACCGGGGCGACATCAGGGACGGCGAGTCTGTCCGACGGGCGGGGTGCGGGGGAAGTGTGATCCGTCACGCGGCGCCGCCGGCCGCGGTAGGCACGCTGCCGGTCGCGGTGGTCGAGGCGCCCTTCGGGCGTGCGCTGATGTCGAGCCCGCGCCGCCTGCACCGAGCGGCGACGACCGAGCGCCCGGCACGACGCCGAGCAGTAGGCGTGCCCCCGGTCGCAGGCAGCGCAGATGGCGAAGAGGCGGTCGCACTGGCGGCAGGTGCGCTGGCGGAGCGCGTCGTCCACGGCGTCGGAGCGCGCAGGGCGGGCTCCGACTGGACAGCGCGCCGAATCCGTGGCACAACAGCAGGGACTGGCTCGGTCTGTCGGAGCTCGAGACGGTCACGAGGGTCCCGGACGGCACATCCGGGCCCTCACCCCGCGCCTGAGTCCGCCGCGTACGCTACCCGAACGCCCCCGCCGGCGGCCAGCGCCGCCGGCTGTGGACGCTGCCGCTCCTGTGGACGCAAAGAACGCGCCCACAGGAGCTTGGAAAACCGCGCAGACGCGGTTTCCCACAAGCGCCCACAGCCTCAATTGTTGTTGTAGGTACTCTCAACCAGAAGAACCCAACGACGGACCAGAACGACCGGCAGGTG
The DNA here is from genome assembly GCA_965215155.1 of Vicinamibacterales bacterium. Lineage (GTDB taxonomy): Bacteria > Acidobacteriota > Vicinamibacteria > Vicinamibacterales > UBA8438 > JAGWAJ01. The sequence continues at coordinate 654,070 of CBDCCY010000004.1, forward strand.
TCGAGATTCGGTCAGTTCTACGTGACCGTTGACAGAGAAGGACGCCGTGCTTTCGGACCTGGATTTCGAGGCGGAACTGCAGCTGGCCGAGGAGCGCTTGCTGGGCAGCGGTCGAAGATCTGGTCGACAATCGTCGTGTGCAAGTCTATCCGACGCCGCAGACGCCGTCAGTGTGCGCAGAGTTGGTTCGGACCCTGAAAGGCGTAGCCGACGGCTCGTCCGCGGGAGCGGATGCAGCCGTTGATCGTGTTGAGCGGCTGGTGAGAAGACTGAGCGGCCAGCTGAAGACCTCGAGGCCCGGAATCGTGCTGGAACTGTACAAGGTACTCTATCGACCATACCTTTCGGTGCGACCGACGGCACGGTATAAGCGGACGATGCTGGAGCGGCTGTCGTTGGGGCAGAAGGCAACAGTACTGATAAAGATCTACTTGGCGGAAGGAGAGCAACCGATCGTAATCGATTCACATGATGACCACCTTGATAACGAGTTCATTATGGAGGAACTGGTAGGAGCCTTTCGTGAGGCGCGAAAGTTCCGACAGGTGGTTGTGGCGTCGAACAATGGAAACGTCGTCGTGAATAGCGACGCGGATCAGATCGTTGTGGCGCAGCGGCGAAACGGAGAGATCTCGTACTCGGCGGGCGCAATGGAGGATCGGGAGATTAGGGCCCATGCATTGCGGGTTTTGGAGGGCGGGCAGCAGGCGTTTCGGAAGAGACAAGAGAAGTACAGAATTGGCACCGTGCGACGGGGCTAGTGCGTAGTGTCGTGCCCGTGGTTCGCAACGGATGTTGGGAGCGACGGCGTCATGTAGAAGCGTAGGCTCGGTCGGGTACTCCTGTCGCCGTGGCGCGGAACTGCTGCACCGCTCCCGCTGAAGGTACGGGAAGGCCGCAACTGGGTGCGGGACGAGTCCAGGAGGTGGTGGTTCTTCCCGGGGCGGCCGTCGGCGTCCACGGGGGCAAAGAGGATGCCGTGCGAAGGACAGTTGGTGTGAGATCGCGCTGGGTGGTGCGGCGGCACCGCGGTGGGGCGGTACCGCCGTCCCGTTCCGTACCGCTACGCCAAGACCCCGTCGACCACCTCGCCGTGCACGTCCGTCAGGCGGAAGTTCCGGCCCTGGTACGGGTAGGTCAGCCGGGTGTGGTCGATGCCGAGGAGGTGCATCATCGTGGCGTGCAGGTCGTGGATGTGCACCGGGTCCTTGACGATGTTGAAGGCGAAGTCGTCGGTCTCGCCGTAGGTCGTGCCCGACTCGACGCCGCCGCCGGCCATCCAGATGGTGAACGCGCGCGGATGGTGGTCGCGGCCGTAGGTCTCCTCGGTGAGCCGGCCCTGGCAGAACACGGTGCGGCCGAACTCGCCGCCCCAGACGACCAGCGTGTCGTCCAGCATCCCGCGCTCCTTGAGGTCCTGGAGCAGCGCGGCCTGCGGCTGGTCGACGTCCTTGGCCTGGGTCTGGATGCGCTGCGGCAACTGGGTGTGCATGTCCCAGCCGCGGTGGAAGAGCTCGATGAAGCGCACGTCGCGCTCCGCCAGGCGGCGGGCCAGCAGGCAGTTGGCCGCGAACGTGCCGGGCGTCTTGGCGTCGGGGCCGTAGCGCTCGAAGGTCGACTCCGGCTCGTCCGACAGATCCGTCAGCTCCGGCACCGAGGCCTGCATGCGGTAGGCCATCTCGTACTGGGCGATGCGGGTGGCCGTCTCCGGATCGCCGAACTCGTCCTGGTCCTGCCGGTTGAGCGTGCCCAGCGCGTCCAGGAACCGCCGCCGCGCGCTACGGTCGACGCCGCGCGGATTCGACAGGTACAGGACCGGGTCGCCGGTGGAGAGGAACTTGACGCCCTGGTGCTCGGAGGGCAGGAACCCGTTGCCCCACAGCCGGTCGTACACCTGGTTGCCGCCGCGGCTCGAGACCATGACGACGAAGGTGGGCAGGTCCTGGTTCATGCTGCCGAGGCCGTACGAGAGCCAGGCGCCGACGCTGGGCCGGCCCGCCAACTGGGCGCCGGTCTGCAGGAACGTCATGCCCGGGTCGTGGTTGATGGCCTCCGTGTGCATCGTCTTGATGAAGCACAGCTCGTCGGCCATCTTGGCGGTGTGCGGCATGAGCTCGCTGATCCACGCCCCCGACTGGCCGTGCTGGGCGAACTTGAACTTCGACGGGACGATGGGGAAGCCGGCCTGCGACGCCGTCATCGGGGTCAGGCGCTGTCCCTGGCGGACCGAATCCGGCAGGTCCGTGCCGTACAGCTCCGCCAGCTTCGGCTTGTACTCCCACAGCTCGTGCTGCGAGGGCGCGCCGCCCTGGAACAGGTAGATGACGCGCCTGGCCTTGGGGGCGAAGTGGGGCAGCCCCGGCAGCCCGCCCGCCGCCTCGGGAGCGGCGGCCGCGGCCAGGGCCAGCAGGTCCCGGCGGAACAGCGTGGCCAGCGCGGCCGTGCCGAGCCCGGTGCTCGTGCGATTGAGAAACCGCCGGCGAGAGAGCAGCGTCTGCATGTCGGTCTGCGGTTTCATCGGTCAGTCCTTTGTGATGGTCCGATCGAGGTTCAGGATCATGCTGGCCACCATCTGGTACGAAGCCAGCTCCGCAACGTCCAGCGTCTCGTCGCGGGGCGACTCGCCCACGTCGACGAACGCGAGCGCCGCCGCCCGGTCGGCCTGGTAGGTGCCGAGGAAGTCGTCGAAGGTCTCGCGCAGGACCGCCCGGGCGCCCGGCCCAGGCCGCTGCCCCGTCGCGAGGCGATAGGCGTAGGCGATCCGATCGTTCGGCGTCGTGCCGCCCTCGGTGATCATCCGCTCGCCCAGCCGCCGCGCCGCCTCGACGTAGGTGACGTCGTTCATCAGGTTGAGGGCCTGGAGCGGCGTGTTGGTCCGGCTGAGGCGGACGATGCACGTCTCGCGCGTCGAGGAATCGAAGGCCAGCATCGACGGCGGCGCCAGCGTCCGCTTCCAGTAGGTGTACAGGCTGCGGCGGTACAGGTCGTCCCCCGTGGACTGCCGGTAGTCCTGGCTGCTCTGCTCCTCCCACAGGCCCTCGGGCTGGTACGGCCGGACCGACGGCCCGCCGAGCCGGGGGGCGAGCAGGTCGGCGATCGAGAGCGCCTGGTCGCGGATCATCTGCGCCGACATGCGCTGCCGCGGCCCGCGCGCCAGGAGGCGGTTCTCCGGATCCTCCTCGAGCGCCTCCGGCGTCAGGTTCGACGCCTGGCGGTAGGTGGAGCTGGTCACGATGGCCCGCTGCATCGCCTTGACGTCCCAGCCGGACTCGACGAACGTGGTCGCCAGCCAGTCCAGGAGCTCCGGATGGCTGGGGTACTCCCCCTGCAGCCCGAAGTTCTCCGACGTCTTGACCAGGCCGGTCCCGAAGTACATCTGCCAGAAGCGGTTCACGGCCACGCGGGCGGTCAGCGGGTGGTCGGGCTGGACGAGCCAGCGGGCGAACCCCAGCCGATCGTTCGGCACGTCGTCCGGCATCGGGGGCAGCACGGCCGGCACGCCGGGATCCACCCGCTCGCCCGGCACGTCGTAGGCGCCGCGGATCAGCCGGAACGTGTCGCGCCGGGGCTCCATCTCCTCCATCACCATGACGGTGGGGAAGCTGTCCCAGAGCGCCTCGCGCTCGCGCTCGAGGTCCTTGACGCTCTGCCACGCCTCCTGGACCTCCGGCGCCGCGTACTGGTCGAGGAAGGCGAGGCGCAGCTTCTCGGACTGCCCGGCCGTGCGGCTGGCCGGCGCGATGCGGGCGATCTCGGTCAGCGTCTCCCCGGTCGCCACGACGGCCGCCTGCTCCGGCGTCAGGGCCTCCATGTAGATGCGCACGTCGTCGATCATTCCCTGGAAGCGGGGCATCGACTCGGTGGCGCCGGAGTCCTCGGGCGGGGCCCCGCTGGCCCCGATGCGGAGCGGCTCCCGCGTCCGCATGGGGTTGTTGATGCCGTCGAGCAGCGGGTTGATCTCCCGCGCCGCACCGTTGACGTAGAGCCGGAAGCTCTCCGGCACGCGCTTCCCGTCGTAGGTCACCAGCACGTGCTGCCACTCGTTGAGCGGCAGCGTGTCGACGGACTCGATCCGCAGCCCGTCGTCCGCGTAGCGCTGCGAGAGGTTGACCTCGAGCTTCCCTTCCAGCAGGTACAGGCCCCAGCCCTGCTCGCCCTGGTCGCCGGCCAGCGCGCGCGACACGATGACGCCGTCGGACGCCGTGGGATAGATCCAGACGGCGAGGGTGAACGGCTCGGAGTAGGTGAAGTTCGCGATGTCGCCGGCGTTGATGAACCGCTTGCCGTCGAAGCTCATCGCCTCGCCCACCCGGCCGGGGGCAAAGCGGGGCAGGCCGTCCTCCAGCGTCACGTTGAGCGGGAACGTGTAGCGCACCGGCTCCCGGGGGGCGCGCAGGTGAGAGGTCACCCCCTGGTGGGGGATCACCGGCTCGGGGCTGTAGTTGCCGCCGATGTCGCCGTCGAGCGGGTGATGGACCAGGAGCTTGTCGCGCAGCACCCAGTCGATGGGCCAGGCGTCGCGCAGCGAGCGCTCCCACTCGGCCCGGGCGTCGGCCGCGCCGGCCTCGAGGCTCTCGAACGCCTCCCGCGCCTTGTCGAGCCTCTCGTCGAGCTCGGCCAACCGGTCGAAGTCCGCGTCGGTGGGCGCGGTGACGAGCGGCGGCGAGTTGTAGTACTTGAACGCCTTCGCGCCGAGGCCGCGCAGGTTGCCGCGCTCGGGGATGTTGTTGAAGTACGCGTAGATCTCGTAGAACTCCTTCTGCGAGACCGGGTCGAACTTGTGGTCGTGGCAGCGCGCGCACCCCAGCGTCAGGCCCATCCAGACCGTGCCCGTCGTCGACACGCGATCGACCACGTTCTCGACCAGGAACTCCTCGGGGACGATGCCGCCCTCGCCGTTCTGGCCGTGGTTGCGGTTGAAGGCGGTGGCGATGCGCTGCTCGAGCGTGGCGTTGGGGAGCATGTCGCCGGCGATCTGCTCGATGGTGAACCGATCGAACGGCATGTTGTCGTTGTAGGCGTCGATCACCCAGTCGCGGTAGCGCCACATCTGCCGCGGGGCGTCGGTCTGGTACCCGCTGGAGTCGGCGTAGCGGGCCCCGTCGAGCCACTCCGCGGCCATCCGCTCGCCATAGCCCTTCGACTCGAGCATGCGGTCGACGTGCCGCTCGTAGGCGTCGGGCGAGTCGTCGTTGAGGACCGCGGCAATGTCGCCCTCGGCCGGCGGTAGCCCGGTCAGGTCGAAGGTGACGCGGCGGAGCAGCGTGAGCAGGTCGGCCTCGGGAGAGGGTTCCCTTCCTTCCTGCTCGAGCCGCGCCTTGACGAAGCTGTCGATCGGGTTGCGGACCCACTCGGCGCCGGCCACCGGGGGCACCGCCGGCCGCTCGGGCGGGACGAACGCCCAGTGCGACTGCCACTCGGCCCCCTGGTCGATCCACAGGCGCAGCGTCTCGATCTCCTCCGGGTCGAGGGCGTCCTCGTCGGTGCCCGGCATGACCGGCGTGTTCAGGCCCAGCCGGTAGGGCATCCGCACCCGGGCGTCGTCGGCGCCCACCCGGTGGATCAGCAGGCTGTCGGCGGCGTTCCCGGGAATGATGACGGGGCCTCCGAACTGTCCGCGATCGGAGAAGGGCCCTTCCGCCACGTCCAGGCGCAGGCCGCGCTGCCGCGCTTCCGCGTCCGGCCCGTGGCAGGTGAAGCAGTTCTCGGAGAGGATCGGCCGCACTTCGCGCGCGAAGTCGATCGTCCGCTCGGGCAGGGCCGGCGCGTCGGCCGCCGCGAGCTCGTCGCCCCAGTCGGCCCCGCCGTCGATCCAGCGGCGGACGGCATCGATCTGATCGTCCGTCAGCGAGTTGCCCGTTGAGACCGGCGGCATCCGCCCGACGCGGTCCTCGGTGGTCAGCCGCTGGAACAGCGGGCTCGCCTCCGCGTCGCCGGCCACGACCACGGTGTCGAGGAAGTCCGGCGTGTCGAGGCGCAGATCGGCCTGCCGCGCCCGCTCGTTCGGGCCGTGGCAGCTCATGCAGGCCTCGGCCAGGATCGGCCGGATGTCGCGGTGGAACTCGACCGGCCCGGCTTCCTGGGCGGCCGCGACGGCGACCGCTCCGGACCCGAACCCGCCCAGCACGACGGCGGCGACGCCGAACGACGACAAGAGGTGGCGTGGTGTCATCCTGATGGCTCCCTGGGCGCAACTCTCCATCAAGCGCATCGTAGGTCGGGCGCCCGTGCCATGCAAGTGCTATTTCGGGTCGAGCCTGATGCCCGGCGCCAGCACGCGCACCCGCTCCTCGGCCCATTCGAGCGTCGCCCGCGCGTCCTTCAACGCCGCGTCGCCGTGGTCGTACGCTTCGCCGCGCGCCAGACGCTTGCGGGCCGACAAGAGCCAGTGCCTGATGTGCCGCGCGCGCTCACTCTCGGGCATCGTAGAGCACGCGGCCGTGGCAGCAGGCGTCGTGGGTCACGAAGAGCGGGTCGCTGCGGGTGCGCTCGACGTCCTCCCGCCTAGCGACCAGGATGTCCAGTGGCGGCGACTTGGGCGGGGTCGCCCACATCAATTTCTGGGCCGCGCGCCGTGGCGTCGCTGTTTCCATGATGACGAGCAGGTCGAGGTCGCTCTCCTCGTTCATGGTTCCGTTGGTCGCCGAACCGAACAGGATGATCTGTTCCGGATGCGCGGCCCGCACGATTGCGTCGACGACTTCGCGCAGCTTCCTCTCGTCCGGTGTGCCGTCCTCGTTGATGCCCCACCAGCGCGGATCGGTCGAGTCGTACGGAACCCGGGTCGGGCCGGTCATCCCGCCACCTCTTCGCGCGCCCTCGCCAGTTCGGGTTGCGGGCGCGGTCTTCACCATACACCGTGCGGGGACGGGCGACGGTGCCCTCGGCGTGCTATTCTGCCGGCCGATGTGCGGCAGCGGCGACGACCGGGAACGACTGCGCGAGCTGTTGCGCCGCGACGCGCTGTCACAGCGTGATGTGAGCCTCAGCAGCGGCTCCGCGTCCGGCTTCTACTTCGACTGCAAGCGCGTCACCCTGACCGCCGAGGGCGCCCGCCTGACCGCGCGGGCGTTCGTCCGGGAGATCGAGCGCTGGCCGGAAGCGGTGGCCGCCGTAGGCGGCATGGCCCACGGCGCGGTGTCCATCGTCGGATCCGTCGTCGTGCTGTCGGGGCTGAGTGGGTTCTACGTTCGGGACGCGCCCAAGAAGCACGGGCTGATGCACCTGATCGAGAACGAGCCCCAGGCCGGAACCAACGTGCTCATCCTCGACGACGTGGTCACGAGCGGCGGATCCCTGCTGCGGGCCGTTGGGGCAGTGCGGGACGTGGGATGCAGGGTCGTCGGTGCGATGGCGCTCGTCGACCGCGAGGCCGGCGGCGCGGAGCGGATTCGCCAGGAGGTCGGCCGCTACGTCCCTCTCTTCTCGAAGGGCGAGTTCCCGACCGGCGCGTAGCACCCGCCCCGCGGGTCCGCCCCCCGCATCTCGCGCATCATCTCGCGCCTTCACGGCGCGCGGTATCATGGCCGGCCTGGGCGTTGCCGACCGCGGGTCCGGGAGGACCGCCATGAAGCTCACTGCCGCGGAGATCGCCGAGTTCAACGAGCGGGGCTACCTGTTCTTCCCGTCGCGCTTCTCGCCCGAGGAGGCGGCGGTGCTGCGGGCCGCGGCGGACGAAGTCTACGCGCTCGACCGCGAGGAGGTGTGGCGCGAGTCGAGCGGCGTGGCCCGCACGGCGTTCGCCGCCCACACCTACAACGAAGCCTTCCGGCGGCTGGGGCGCCACCCGCGGCTCGTCGAGCCGGTGATGCAGCTCGTCGACGGGCCGGTCTACATGCACCAGTACAAGGTGAACGCCAAGGCCGCGTTCGACGGCGAGGTCTGGCAGTGGCACCAGGACTTCGGCACCTGGCACCGCGACGACCAGATGCCCGAGCCGCGGGCGATGAACATCGCGGTCTTCCTCGACGAGGTGACGGCCGCCAACGGGCCGCTGCTGTTCCTCCCGGGGAGCCACCGGCAGGGGGTATACGAGGCGGGGCACGACCTGGAGACGACCAGCTATCCGCTCTGGACGCTGGACCGGGCCACCGTGACCCGGCTGGCCGAGCGGGGCGGCTGCGTGGCGCCGACCGGCCCCCCGGGGAGCATCATCGTCTTCGCGTCGACTCTCGTTCACGCGAGCCCGCCGAACATCAGCCCGTTCGGCCGCAGCATCGTCTATCTGTCGCTCTGCCACGTCGACAACCACATCCGCCGCTTCCAGCGCAAGGCGTGGATCGCCCACCGCGACTTCGCGCCGATCGAGCCGCTGGCCGACGACTGCCTGGCCGAGCTGGTCCGCGCCGGGACCGGGGCGTCCGGCGCGGACGCCGCTCGACCCCCGGGGACGGCGGCCTGACCGGGCACACGCGATGTTCCTGCACGAGCGGCTTCGCGGCCGCGCCACGGCCGGCCGGCCGGTGCGCGTCGGCCTGGTCGGGGCGGGCAAGTTCGGCTCGATGTTCCTGAGCCAGGCACCCACGACCGAGGGGCTCGCGGTGCGCGTCATCGCCGACCTCGACCCCGATCGCGCCCGCGCGGCCTGTCGCGCCGTCGGCTGGAGCGATGCGCAGATCGCCGCGACGCGCTTCACCGACGACGCGCGCGAGGCGCTGGCCGCCGACGACGTGGACGTCGCGGTCGAGGCGACGGGCGACCCCGCGGCGGGCATCGCGCACGCCCGCGCCGCCTTCGCGGCCGGCACCTCGATCGTGATGGTGAACGTCGAGGCGGACGTGCTGGCGGGTCCCCTCCTCGCGGCGGAGGCGCGCGCGGCGGGCGTCGTCTACACGCTGGCCTACGGCGATCAGCCCGCGCTGACCTGCGAGCTGGTGGAGTGGGCGCGCGCGTGCGGCTTCGACGTCGTCGCGGCGGGCAAGGGGACGAAGTACCTGCCGTCCTACCACGCCTCGACGCCCGACACGGTCTGGGAGCACTACGGGCTGACGGCGGAGGAGGCTGCGGCGGCCGGCATGAACAGCCGGATGTTCAACTCGTTCCTCGACGGCACGAAGTCGGCCATCGAGATGGCGGCCATCGCCAACGCCACCGGCCTCACGCCGCCCCCCGACGGGCTGCGCTTCCCGCCGTGCGGCCGCGACGACCTGGCGCACGTGCTGCGGCCGGTCGAGGCGGGCGGGCAGCTCCACCACAAGGGGCAGGTCGAGGTGGTGTCGTCGCTCGAGCGCGACGGGCGGCCCGTGCCGGGCGACCTGCGCTGGGGGGTCTACGTGGTCGTCGAGGCGCCCAACGACTACTCGGCCGCCTGCTTCCGGCAGTACGGCATGAACACCGACGCCACGGGCCGCTACTCGGCGATGTACAAGCCGTTCCACCTGATCGGGCTCGAGCTGAACGTGTCGATCCTGGCCGCCGCGCTGCTCGGCGCGCCGACCGGCGCCGCGCAGGGCTTCGTCGGCGACGTGGCCGCCACCGCCAAGCGCGACCTCGCGGCCGGCGAGACGCTCGACGGCGAAGGGGGCTACACCGTCTACGGCAAGCTGCTGCCGGCGGCAGCGTCGCTCGAGCGCGGGGCGCTCCCGATCGGCCTCGCCCACGGCGCGCCCCTCAGGCGCCCGATCGCTGCGCACGAGATCGTCGGCTGGGAGGACGTCGCGCTCGATGCGGCCCTCCCGGCGGCGCAGGCGCGACGGGCGATGGAGGCTCGGTTCTCGCGCGGTTGAGAGCTTGCGCCGGCCGGCACGCCCCGATAGGATTCGGGATTCGGTCGAACACCCGTCGGTGCTTCGGTGCTTCGGTTCAGGGGACATGCCGATTCCATGACCATCGACTACGGCGGCGACGATTCCGGCCTCGGCGACCTCACCCCGACACCGGTCGGTCGGCGCGACGCGGTTCTCGCGCGGCGCAGCGTCCGCTTCCGGCGCCAGTTGCTGTCCGCCGAGGGGGCGCTCGCGCGCGGCAACTACGACGCCGCCGTGCGGGCGGCCGAGGAGGCCGGCCTCCTCGATCCGGACGACGAGCGCGTGCTGGCCATCCTCGACGAGGCGCAGAGGGCGCGGGACGCCGCGCCGGCGGGGGCGACCGCGAAGGGCAAGCGGAAGTCGGCGGGCGAGCCGATCGCGCCGGCCTCGTGGCTGCTGGGGACGGCGTTCGCGGGCACCCCCCGACGCACGACGAGCACCCTGTCGGTGACCGTGTCGATCGTCGGGCACGTGGTGGTCGCCGCGGTGGTCGTCATTGCGCTCATCCGGATCGTGCCCGCGGTCGAGTTCACCCCCATGGCGCTGCTGGAGTTCCCGGCCGCGCTGGGGACGAGCGCAGTGCCGCCCGAGGTCCTGGATCCCGACGTGTCCGAGGAGACGGTGGAGGAAGTCGCGGAGGAGGACATCGATCAGCCACCGACGATCATGGCCACGACCCCGCTGGCCGATCTGTACGACATCCAGCCGATACGCCGCCGCGCCGTCTCGACGTCCGTCGCGCTCCCCAGCGCCCGGTCGCGGCCGGGCCGTTTCGGCGTGCCCGGCGGATCGCCGTTCGGCTCGGGCCTGGTGCGGGGACGTAGCCCGTGGCAGGTGACCGAGGCCGACCGGCCGCCGCAGCTCGTCCGCGCCGTGCCTCCGGTCTACCCGCGCGCGGCATTCGATCAGGGCTTCGAGGGCATCGTCGTCGTCGTCCTGCAGGTGGTCGTCAACCGTGACGGCATCGTCGAGCGGACGAGCGTCGTCGAGGGCCTGCCGCTGCTGAACGCGGCGGCCCAGGCCGCGGCCGAGCAGTGGGAGTACCGCCCTGCCCTGCGCAACGGCTTCCGGGTTCCGTCGGTGTTCAACGTCTCCATCACCTTCGATTTCCGGTAGGACCATCCGGTAGGCACGATGACGATGCGGCGGATGCGAATGGCGGTCGGCGCGGCGACGGCAGCCGTGGCCGCCACTGCGTTGCTGGCGGGCGTCTCCGCCCAGCAACGGATCCGGCAGGCGGTCATCTTCGACATGGTGCGGCTGAGCGCCGTCGTGACCGACGGGGACGGCCTCTACGTCTCCGGGCTCGACACGGCGGACTTCCAGGTCTTCGAGGACGGCGTCGAGCAGCAGATCCAGATCTTCAACGCGCCGGACAGCCCCATCACGTTCGCCGTCCTGGTCGACGGGTCGGTGTCGATCGCGAGCCGGCTCCCGACCGTGCGGCTGTCGGTCCGCGAGCTCCTGCGGAACCTCGGTCCGCGCGACGCCGTGCAGATGGTCCAGTTCAACGAGCGGGTGTCGGTGCTCGAGAGCTTCAGCACGCGGCGCGACGCCCTCGAGGCCGCCATCGACAGCTTCTCCGCCGCCGGCGGGACGGCGGTCCTGAACGCCGTCTACCGCGGGCTCCGGGAGATCGAGGCGCGGGCGCGCGAGGAGCGCGACGAGTCGCGGCGGCGGGCGGTCGTGCTGCTCTCGGACGGCGTCGACTCGTCCTCGCTGATCAGCGAGGACGTCGTGCTCTCGGAGGCCCGCCGCAGCCGGGCCAGCGTCTACTCCGTCAGCCTGGGGCAGAACCTGAGCGCGCGGCTCACGGCCGGCGCGCGGGGGGCGGCTCTGCTCGAGGAGCTGGGCCGGACGACGGGGGGACGGGTCATCGTGCCGGCCTCGACCGACGACCTCCAGGCCGCGTTCGCCCAGGTCGCGGAGGAGTTGCGGCACCAGTACGGGCTGGCCTACGTCTCCGACAACGTCCTCCGGGACGGCCGGTGGCGGCGGATCGAGTTGCGGGTGCGCAACCGCCCCGACCTGAGCGTCCGCCACAGCGAGGGCTACTACGCCGGCAGCTAGGAGTCAGGGCGCGCCGCCGCTGACACGCCAGGCGAGCGTCCGGACCCCCTCCAGCGGCGCGCCGCTCTGGTCCGTGATGCCGGGCCGGAGCACGATCTCGAAGGTCCGTCCGCTGCGGAGGGCCGCGCCGGGATCGATGTGCAGGGAGCGCCGTTCCTCGGCGTACTCGAGGCTGGCCCAGCCGAAGTCGCCGCCGCCCCCGGCGCCGCGGTAGCGCAGCTCGACGTTGCCCTCCAGGGTCGCCGGGTCGACCGGCTTCGTGAACTGCACCTCGAACAGGCTGTCCGGCCGGGCGCCCTCGAACTCCATCGGCAGCGCGAACTGCACGTCCGGCGGGAGCGGGCCCCAGCCGAGCATGCCGGGCGACGCCGCGCGCTGGGACCAGAGCGGCTGGGCCGGCCCCACCTCGGATGGGTCCAGGTAGTAGACGCCGTCGTCCTCGGAGACGCGGCCCTGCACGCGCATCCACGTGGCGCTGTCGCGCTTGCTGCGCATGTCGAGCTCCCACCCGTCGTCCTGGGGGCGCGAACCCGTCACCCAGGCGGAGACGTCTCCGTCGCGCAGCACCCAGTGCTCGCGGCCGCCGCTCCGCCGGGAGCGGGGCGGGACGTCGCCGAAGAGGTTGCTGGCCCGGAACTGGCCGATGACGTCGACGTCGCGGGCGGACCCGAGGCCCGCGCTCAGGGGGCGGGCGCCGGTGCTCGTGGCGGCGAGAACGTCGGACTGCGCGCTCCAGAACGAGATGGAGTAGGCCGGCGCGCCGCCCGAGAGACTCGCCGCGCGCTGCCGGCGGAACACGCCGGTCACCGTGATTGCGGTCCCCGCGAGGGCGGCGGCGTTGTCGGCGATCAGGGCCCGCGTCTCCGGCCCCGGCGCGAGGGCGATGACCGCGCCCGGCGCGATGAGCGAGAAGGTCGGGGCTTCGCGCGACCCCCCGCGGGCGAAGCGGCCGCGCGTGCTGACGGCGCGGCCGTCGTAGGTGGAGGGGGCCGCGAGGAGGACGGCGGCCGGGACGTCGACCGGCGAGCCGTAGAACGACCAGGCGCTCGACGCCGGACGCCCGAGCGCCCGCAGCAGCTCGCGAACCGCGAGGCGGTTCGCCACCGTTGCCTCCGGCGGCAGATTCAGGTGGCTGCGCCCGCCCGCGCCCCGGTCGTACCACGCCGCGAACGGCCGGGGGATGAACAGACGGCGCGCCTGATCGCCGGCGCCGACGTGGATCGCCACGCCCCCCTCGCCGGCGGCGCCCACCGACTTCACCCGCTCGAACGGCGCGGTGAACGCCGCGGGGCACGCCCCGGCGGTGCCGGCAGGCGTCCAGGCCAGCCGTTCCCGCGCGGCGTCGACGAGCATCTCGCCCGGACAGGGTTGATCCGCCCCGGCCAGCGCGAGCTGGAGCACCAGGCGGTCGCCGCGGCGCGCCAGCCACACGGCGGGCTCGACGGGGGCACCGCGGAACTCCGACAGGTCCGCCCGCGGGTCCGGCGCTGCTGCCGCCGCGGGCGGCGGCAGGGTCGGTCGAGACGCGCGGTTGCCCGCCGCGTTCCACAGGCGGATCACGCGGCGCGGGAACTGGGTGGGCGGCGGGACGAACCGCGGGTCGCTCCGCTGCGCGTCGTAGAAGCGCTGCATCGCGGCCGCCTCGCTGTCCGTGTAGAGCAGTGCCCAACCGAGGTACACGGAGGCGCGCGCGAGGTCCGCGCGGCGCTCCGGCTGGCCGTCGAGGATGAACGTCACCGCCTCGAGGGTCTCGGCCGCGGCCTCGAAGTCGCCCTCGGAGATGAACGCGACCCCTACCTCCAGGTCGTTGGTCGGGCCCGCGGGCCGGGTCTGGCCCGCGGCGCCGGCCCCGACCGCGGCCGGGGGGCCGGCCGCGGTGACGCCGGTGGCGAGGGCGAGCGAGAGGACGGTGACGCCGGCGCGCCGGGGAAGCGTGAGCATCGGTGGAACCGTGGCTACTGGGGCAGCAGGGGCAACCCTTCGTCCGCGAGGTCGACCTCCAGGGCGGCCGGGGCTCCGCGGGCGATGGTGACCATGCGGCGGAACTCGTGCTCGTCGGACCGCAGCCGGATCTGGTGGCGCCCGGCCGGCAGTCGGAGCATGCCCTGCGCCCCGCTCCCCACCTGCACCCCGTTGAAGAGGATCGTGGCGGCGGGCTGGACGCGGACCCGCAATGCCCCGCAGGCGACGTCCTCGTCGCAGAGCCGCGCCACCACGATGGGGGCGGCCGGGGACGGCGCCGCGGCGGACGGCGGCGCGAGGGGCGGCGGTGCGAGGTTGCGCGCCGGGGCACCGGCGGCGCCGCGGATCGCGGTCGGAGGGGGCGGCGGTCGCGTCGGGGCGGCGGGCGCCGACGGCGGCTCATCCGGGAAAGCTGCGCCTGCGATCTCGCTCACCGACGTCCCGTCCACCCGCCCCGGTGCGAACAGGCCGGCGAGGGAACCGAGTCGGGACGCCGCATCGTCCGGGGCATCCGACGGATCGGCCTCCGGATCCGGGGCGGCGGCTTCTGCGTCCCGCGGCTCCCCGTCGAGTGCCGACAGGGGCTCGAGTCCGTCGCCGTCCGTCGCGTCGCCCCCGCTCGCGACCAGCTCGCCCGTCTCCGTCCGAGGGGCGGCGTCGGGGAGGAGCGCCAGCGTCGCCGCCGCCAGGGAGCCGACGCCGACGACCACGCCGGCCGCGATGCGCCAGCCGGCCTGCGCCCGCTTGCTGCCGGCGTGCAGGCGCGCGCGCACGGCGCTCCGCAGTTCCTGGGCGGTGCGCGAGTCCGGCTGCAGGTCCACGGCGCGGTCCACGGCCGCGGACGCCGCCTCGAGCGAGCGCGCTTCCAGGAGGGTGCGGGCCTCGTCGATCAGCGCCTTGACGCGCGCCGGCCGCTCCGCGTCGAGACGCTTCCAGAACGCCAGCACGCGGGGGTCGTCCGGGCTGAGCAGCGTCGCCTCGTCGAGCAGGTCCTGCGCCTCGTCGAACCTGTCGCCCTTCTCGTCCCGCCGGTCGAGGGCGCGGGCCGCCGACGCCAGCAGCTCGGCGAGCTTCTCCTCGCGGCGCCGGCGCAACTCCTCGCGGCCGATCTTCTCCCCCCGGCGGGGCGACGGCGGATCGGGCATTGGTAGATCCTACTGGGCACCGGTCGGCGGAACCGACCGGCTGGAAGCAAGACCCCCGTTCAAACCGTGCGTGCGGATTTCCCGCACACGGCTTACCAGGTGAGCTTCAGGTCGCGGCATGCACCACCCCCGGATACCGAATCGTGCCGCGCAGGCGAGCAAGCCCCAAGGCTTCGAAGAACGGACGATGCCAGGCCAGCGCCCGACCAGCCGCGAGTCGCGACCCCGCGCGCTTGAGGAGCAAGCCGCGCAGGCGCCGTTCCACGTACTGGTCGAGCTGCACGAAGTGGTGCGCCGCATTCCCGGTTCGGAAATACTGCCCCCACCCGCGAAGGACCCGGTTCACGTCCGCGATGACCAGACGCAGGTCCGTGTGGCAGCGGCCTCGAGGGGTGAGCGCCCGCACGCGGGCTCGCACCTGCTTCATCGCACGCCGAGACGGCCAGCGGTGCAGGTAGTACACCCGTTGCCGCTTGCGAGCCCAGATGGGTCCGCTCATGCGCTTGTGCAGATGACACCCCAGGAAATCGAAGCCCTCACGACCGTCCGTCAGGTCGACCACCCGCGTCTTCTCCGGATGCAGTTCCAGCCCGAGCCGGGCCAGCACCAGACCCACGCGCTCTCGCGCCGCCTCGACCGACGACTTCGTGTCGCACATCACCACGAAGTCGTCCGCGTAGCGCACCAGCGTACCGAGGTGCGCCCACCGGTCCTCCCAGACCCGGTCGAGCACGTGCAGGAAGATGTTCGACAACAGCGGCGAGATGACGCCCCCCTGCGGAGTGCCCGCCAGGGTTCGATGCACCTGCCCGTCCTCCATCACCCCCGCCGCGAGCCACAGTCGCAGCAGCCGAAGGACACGCCGGTCCGAGACGCGCTGGCGCACCAGCGTCAGCAGCTTCTCGTGCTCGATGCTGCTGAAGTAGTCGCAGATGTCGGCATCCAGCACGTGGCTGCCCCCGCGCGCCCCGCGGACGCGAAGGACCTCCAGCGCCTGCGTCGCGCTCCGCTTCGGTCGAAACCCATACGACGAATCGCGGAAATCCGCCTCGAAGATGGGGCCCAACACCAGAGTCGCGGCCATCTGCGCCACCCGGTCGCGAACCGTCGGTATCCCGAGCGGTCGCCGTCGGCCATCAGCCTTGGGAATGTAGCGCCGCAGGACCAGCCGCGGCCGATACGTCCCCACCCGCAACGCCGTGCCGAGTTCCGCGAGGAACTCATCGACACCACGCTGCTCAATCTCAGCCAGCGTCTCCCTGTCGACGCCGGCCGAGCCACGATTCCGCTTGACGCGCCGCCACGCCTCCCGGAGGACGTCATCCCTCCAGATCCGGTCCATCAGGGCGTGGAAGCGCCGTTTCGGGGACCGCTTGGCCGCGGCCCACAGGCGTCGCTGCAATTGGCGCACTTTGTCGAGAGACATACGCCCCCCGGGGGAGTTGGGTCCGGTCTCGCCGGCCATGCCCTCGCGCGTCCTTGCACCCGCGCCGTGCCCACCGCAGGGGCCCTTCCCTCCGGCCGCGTTCTGCTGCACGGCCCTCCGCAGTACTATGGCCCCCTCGGAATCCCGCTGCGCCGCGCCCGCTTTCACCTTCGGCTTATGCGAGCCGCGTTGCCCCGACCCGGGCCGCGCAGACGGGCCTCTCGTGTTCCGTCCCTCTCCGTGTCCGCGTGCTGCGCCCCCTACCCCGCCGAGACCTCCCGCACGTACGCCGCCGGACCGGGGCGCGGGAGACGTGGCCTTCACCGTGACATGAGCGGCTCGGCTCTCGGGTTGTGAATCTGTCGAGGCTGCAGGCTTCACTTCATGTTGCGGCCCGCGGACTTGCTCCCTCCGAAGAGGCTCTTGACACCCCGCTCGGGCCACGGCCGTCTCCGGTCGTGCCTGGGGTCCGCTACTCGGCGCTCCGGCGCTTACCGAGGCGGGACTTGCACCCCGCTGGAGAAGAACAGCGTGACGCAGCCGGTCTCCCGTCCGCGTCGTCACGACACACCATCCGGTGATTCTAGTGACGGCTCGCTCCCCGGGGCAACCCGTCGCCAGGCCGTCCCGCCGTCACGCACGCTGCCCGTGTCTGGCGAGGCGCGCCGGCGGCGCCGGACGTGCGATTCGGGCCCCGGCGGGTCACTCCGACGGCTCGATGCGCAGGAGGGCGCCGTCCTCCGGGTCGTCCGTCAGCACGTAGAGCAGCCCGTCGGGCCCCGCGCGCACCTCGCGAACGCGCTGCCGGAACTCCGTCAGCAGAAGCTCGCGCCGCAGCTCCTCCATCTGCTCGTTGAGCACGATGCGCTGCAGGTGGCCGGTGCCCGGGATCCCGCCCATCTGCAGGGCCCCGACGAACAGGTTGCCCTGCCACGCCGGGATCCGGTCGCCGGTGTAGACGGCCATGCCGGCCGCCGCGATGGCCGGCAGCCAGACGATGAGCGGCGACTCGTACCCGTCGCGCGTCGGATGCGACGACACCCGCGCACCGGGATAGAGGCGCCCGTAGCTCATCAGCGGCCAGCCGTAATTGCGCCCCGGCAGCAGCACGTTGAGCTCGTCGCCGCCGTTGGGGCCGTTCTCGTGCTGCCAGATGTCCCCGGTCTCGGGGTGCAGCATGAGGCCCAGCGTGTTGCGGTGGCCGATGGTGTAGATCTCCGGCCGGTGGCCGGGCTCGTTCACGAACGGGTTGTCGTCGGGCACCGAGCCGTCGTCGTTCAGGCGCAGGACCTTGCCGCGCAGGCTCGCCGGATCCTGCGGGGCGTTCAGCAAGTCCCCGTCCAGGGACCGGATCCGGCCGCCGGTCGACATGTAGACCTTGCCGTCGCGGCCGAAGGCGACGCGACCGTTGAGGCCCGAGTTGGTGTGGAAGGGCGCGGTGACCACCAGGTCCTCGACGTCGCGGAGCGCGTAGCCCTCCAGCCGGCCCCGCGCGAGGGCCGGGGAGCCGCGGCCGTCTTCGTGCCCCTTGGTGTAGGTGAGGTAGACGAGCCCGTTGGCGGCGAAGTCGGGGTGCACGGCCACATCCATCAGGCCGCCGTTCCCGTCGGTCCGCACCTCCGGCAGGCCGGAGATGGCCTGCGGATCGAGCCGGTCGTCGCGCAGCACGCGCAGCCGGCCGTCCCGCTCGGTGATCAGCATGCCGCCGTCGGGCAGGAACGCGATCGCCCAGGGGTGCTCCAGCCCGCGGGCCACCACGCTGACCCGGATCTTGTGCTGCTCGGCGGTGTCGATCACCCAGGGACCGGGGCCGAGCGGCGGGACGGGGACGCCGATCGGCGCTTCCTCCTGGGCAAGTGCGGCCGCCGGCGCCGCGAGCAGGACCGCCGCCGCGAGGGCGGCCGCGGCCAGGGCGGCGATGGGTCTGCGCGTCATCGTTGAACCTCCTCGGGGTGAACCTCCGCGGGCGGAACCTCTCCGGGCGAATCCTCTACGGGAGCGGCAGGAGCGGCTCCACGCCCTCCGGCAGGCGCTGGTCGAAGGCGGCGAGCACCGCGGCGTCGGCGGCGTGCGCGCCCATCAGGGCGACGATGTCCACCAGATCCTCGACGCCGAACGCGCGCTCGGCGCGGGCGTAGGTCTCCGCGCTGACGTTGTGGTCGCCGAAGAGCTCGCGCCCGAAGGCGACGAGCGCGGCGTCCTTCTCGCCGATGCCCTCCAAGGGCCCGCCGTCGCGGACGAGGTCGATGATCTCGGGCTCGAGGCCCGCCTCGCGGGCCCGCGGCTCGTTCATGGTCCAGTCGTACTGCGAGTCGTGCGCCCGCGCCGTCACCAGGACGGCGAGCTGCATCAGCCGGCGCCCCACCCGTTCCTCGAGGGTCGCCAGTCCTGCACCGTAGCTCCGGATGACGCCCGGCCCGATCCCGGATGGCGAGAGCATGCGGCCGTAGAGCTCCGCCACCGACGTTCGGCTCCCCGGGCCCCGCAGCGGCAGGCGGCTCCGCGAGTCCGGGTGGATGTCGTCGGGGTGCGTGAACGGCAGGGGCAGCGACTGCCGCCAGCCCTCGGGCATCCGCTGGTTGAACGCGGTGAGCGTGGCCGCGGTCGACGCGTAGCGGCCCCGGCGAGCGGCTTCCGGTGGCGCACGACGTCGATGACTCCGTCGCCGAGCCCTACCGCCAGCGCCTCGAGCTCGTGCAGCGCCCACTCGTAGGGCTGGTCGTACTCGCGCGCCGTCGTCAGCACGGTCAGCTCGGTCAGCCGGCGCCCCATCGGCGCTTCGAAGCGCAGGCTGGCGCCCGAGCCGTGCAGCCGCAGGGCCGCCGCCCCCGTGGGCGCGCCGGCGGCGCTGGCGACCGCGGCGTCGAAGGCCTCGCGGCGCACGGAGTCGAGCTCCTCCCGGTCGATGGGCGGCAGGCGGCTGCGCGACTCGGGGTTGACGTCGTCGGGGAGCTGCCCGGCGTGCGCCGCCCGGAGCCCTGCCGGGAGCGATGCCGCCACCGCGACCACGACCGCCGCCTGCACCCATCGCGTCATGCTCATGGCCGCCTCCTCGTCTCGTGAACGGTATCGACGCCCGCCATTCTAGTGCGAGCGGGCTCCGGCCAGTTGACGCGGAGGCCTGCAGTATGGGTCTCGACCTGAACGGATTCTCAGACAATCGCATCACGCGGCGGACGGTCGGGCCTTCAGCCCAGGACTCCGCACCGTCCCACGGCGCAGACTCCCAGGGCCACTAGAATCGGCGGGAGGTGTCCCCCAGGGCGATGCTCGGTACGGTGCTGTGGCTGGCCGGCGTGGCGGCGCTCGGGTGGCTGGCGCTGGTGGCGCTCCTGGTGCTGCAGGAGCGGCGGCTGATCTTCTTCCCGGCGCGCGCGCTGGCGGCGGCGCCGGCCGACTTCGGGCTCGCCGCCGAGGAGCTCGCCATCCGTACGCCGGACGGGGTGCTGCTCCACGGGTGGTGGATCGAGGGCCCCGGCGACCGGGTGCTCATCTGGTACCACGGCAACGCGGGGAACATCGGCGACCGGCTGCACAACGCCCGCTGGTTCGTCGACCGGCTCGGCGTCAGCGTAGTCCTTGTCGACTACCGCGGCTACGGGCGGAGCGGCGGGGCGCCGGACGAGAGGGGCGTATACGCCGACGGCCTCGCCGTCTACGACGCGGTGGCGGCCCGCGCCGCGCGGCCGGAGGGGATCGTTCTCTTCGGCCGTTCGCTCGGCGGCGCGGTCGCGCTCGAGGTCGCGCTCCACCGTCCGGCGGGGGCGATCGTCCTCGAGTCGGTGTTCCGCTCGGTGCCCGCGCTGGCCCGCGAGCACTACCCGTTCGTGCCCGGGTTCCTCGTCCGCACCCGGATGGACAACGTGTCGAAGGTCGGCCGGGTCGAGGCGCCCGTCCTCGTGCTCCACGGCGACCGCGACTCCATCGTCCCGCTCGCCCACGGGCAGGATCTGTTCGCGCGCGCGGCCGGCCCGGCCCGGCTGCACGTCATCGCGGGGGCCGGGCACAACGACACCTACCTGGTCGGGGGCGAGCCCTACGCCGAAACCTGGCGGACCTTCCTGCGAGACACTGCGGCTTCCGCCGAGACCCCGACGCCGGGGTGACCGGCGTAGACTACGACTACGCGCAGGCGAGCGCCGGGCGGGCCGGTGCGACAGGAGGAGACGCATGCGAGCGCGAGCGGATCGTTCACAGCGTGGGTTGCCGGTCGTCGTCCTTGCCGTCGCCTTCGGCGGCGCGGTCCCTGTGGGAGACCGAGGTGCTCGACTACACGACGCATCCCGCCAACCAGAGCACGGGGCCGATCGTCGTCAACGGCATGGCCATCTCCGGCCGGAGCTGCATGCCCGCCGGGGGGCCGGACGCCTGCGTGGTCACCGCGCACGACGCGCGGACGGGGGAGGAGCTGTGGCGGCGCCGCACGATCCCGCGGCCGGGGGAGCCGGGAGACGAAACGTGGGGCGGCGTGCCCGACGCCGAGCGGCGCCACGTCGGGACCTGGATGGCGCCGAGCTACGACCCGGCGCTGAACCTGCTCTTCATCGGCACCTCGGTCACCTCCCCGGCGCCGAAGTTCATGATCGGGGGCGCCGACAACCGGCACCTCTACCACAACTCGACGCTGGCCCTCGACGCCGACACCGGCGAGATCGTCTGGTACTACCAGCACCTCAACGGACGCCCGGAGTCCGCGGCCGTCCGTCATCGTGCAGAGAATCCCATAAGCAACTGACTAGCAATCGTTTATGATTCGTTTTGCTGGCCCGCGCCGGTCAGGAAGTCTCGCGAGATCCGCTGGAATCCCGTGTATGATATGGGAATGGAAAGCGGATACACCCCGGCGGACAGACCCCGCAGAACCAAGCCCCGAGGCCGGCACCCCGACAAGGCGCTGTCGGCAGCCTTCATCCGTTCCGCCCCGCCCGGCAGGTACTGCGACGACCGCCACGAAAAGCGCGTAAACTACTCACATTTACCGGGTTACTGGCGATAGGTCGGGGTTCACCCCCACGGTGTACCCTACCTTGTGAGCCGGAACACACTGGACCAACGAAGTCGTCCCCGGACGTAACCGTTCGGTCGTCCCGGTATCCGGCGTTGCGGGCAGTCGGGGCAAGCATCGTCGAACAGCGGGCCGATCCGGTCCGGCGCCCTCCCTGCACAGGGACATCCACCGGTGCTGGCCGTCGACAACGCCAGCGTCCGGTTGGCCCGCTCCCATGTCCATACCGGCTTCGCCGAACGGTTACCCCCGGACGTAACCGTTCGGTGGTCCCGGTATAGCGGACCGACAACTGGGCGGTCGACGCGTGAACCCGCGCAGCGGAGAAAGAGCGCGGGCGAGTTGAAGTGGGCGGAGCCAGGAAGCGCGCCGTGCGGCGAAGAACGCACTGGCCCGCGGGCCGAGCCGGTCAGTCTTGCACGGATTTCTCTGGACGCCGACGGCGCGTTTGGCTGGGCCAGCCGCGTGTCCATACCGGCTCCGCCGAACGGTTACCCCCGGACCACGGACGGGTCTCCCCTACTCAACGTCGGTGCGCACCCGTTCGGAGAGCCGTAAGTCATCCAGAATCTGACGCAGGTCCGCCAGCAGCGCGCGGGTGTCTCGCGCGTCTGCGGTCAACTCGAACGCCACCCGTACCTTCAGATCGCGGCGCGAACCGGAACGCAGTTTCGGGAGAAGCCGCGTGCCGACCCGGTTCCAAACCTCCGGCGGGATGTCGCCGTGGACACGCAGCGTCGCCTTGGCCGACGGCTCGGGAGGTTCCAGAGGTGGAACCTCGGGCGAAACGCCCGGATCCTTGCCGGGGTCCGTCGAGCCGTCGGACGAACCGCTTGCGCTGGGCACCGCTCCGGCCGGCGTCTCAGACTTGGCCGGCGGGGTTTTCAGTGCTTCGGCCCGGTCGCTGGTCAGCAGGTAGACGTCCGAGTCGAACATCACATCCTCGGCGCCGACCGGTTCCCGGAACCACACCCGCTCAGGCCGACCGTCCGTGCCTCGTCCGGAGCCGAGTCCGAAGTCACCCTTGCCGACCCACTCGACGACCTTGCCCCGCAGCACCGCGTCCGGATCGATCAGGCGCGTCAGTGAGCCATCGAGGAAGCTCTGGCGGAGGCTGAGCAGCGGCCACGCGCCGGTGTCCGTCATCGCGGGCGGCCAGTTGCGTGCAAGGTAACCGGCACCGACCGATTCGTTGAGCAGTGCGCTCGACTTGAGCGCCGCGATGACCCGTCCGCAAAGGCTGTCGGCGCTGCTGGAGTGACCCGCACCGAGATCGATGGCGGCCAGTCCCTCCGGCGCCGACGTGTCGGCAAGCACGATCCAGCGATAGCCGCCCCACACCTCCTCGCGGGCAGCGTCGGCGGCCTCACGGACCTTCGTGCGGATCTCCGCGCGGTCCGTGCTGTCAAGTTCGCTCCCGAGAGCGCCCGCCGAGACCTCGCTGGCGACGCGCTTCCACGCGAGCCACTGCTCGACCTTGTCCCGCAGTTCCCGGCCCGGCTTCCTGACCGTCCAGACGAGCGCGCCCGGATACAGCCTCGGCGATGCGCCGCGAGCGCGGGTCCACCGCGCGATCTGCTCGCGCACGTCGTTCCCAGAGTGGTCAATCCACTCCAACTCCGGGTCCAGCACGACGAGCGTCAGCTTCGGCGAGTCAGGGACCGCCGCCGCGTCGGCGGGGAAGCAGACACGGGGCATGGTCGCGCCCCGGTCGAAGTCCTCCCTGACCAGATTGCGGATGGCCGGCCGGACCTCGTCATCCTCGTCCAGAGAAGCGCGCCGGTCGTTTACCACCTTCTTGATCGTCGGGCGGTAGCTGATGCGGAACCCGTCCGTGCCCACCCGGCGCAGGAAGTAGGCGCGCTCCTCCAGCCCCAGCGCGGCCGTGTCGACCGATGTCGTATCGACGGCCGGCTCGCCGAGCGCGAAGCGAAGCTCCGGCAGATGGGCCACCTTGTCGACCTGTCCGCCCGACGACTCGAACAGCATCGTTGTACCGACCCGGCGATGGATGTCGCGGAGCGCGCCCTTCGTGTCTGCGTCAAGCGCCCGGGCGTGCGCCTGCGCGCCCGCGATGTCGGCATCAATGGCCGTCGACAGACGCGACTCGCCGAGCTGGCCCAGGACGACGCCGGCGAAGTCGGGCACGTCGAGGGGCGCAGAACCCAGCGTGATCAGCGGCTCCGTGCGCGCCCTGGTGAAACCGTCCCGGTGCGCCCAGGAGATCCACTGGGCCAGCATCGCCAAGGTGCCGCGCGTCTGCTGGAACTGCGGCAGCGCGCTCCACTTGCGCTGGAAGACCGACAGCGTGGCCGGATGGAACGGATAGCAGGCCTCGAAGCGCGCCCGCAGGTGCTCCCGCGCCCTCGCCTCCGTCGCGGCGCTGTCCACCAGCGTCCATTCCGGCGGGAGCCGCTCGCGGCGCTCGAAGCACCAGTCGGCATACGCCTTGGACACCTTCTTCCGGAAACGGTCCTGACCGATGTCGTCGAACAGCCGCCGCCGGACCACTTCGCTCACTTCCGTCTCGTCGTTCGCCAGTAGGTCCTTGGCGACGCGACGGACGACCTTGGTGATCTTGTCCTGCCACGCCAGATCGAAGTCGGACATCTCGACCTGGCTCCGCGGCAGGCTGATGACCGCCGCCCCGTGCGTCGTTCCGGTCATGGCCACCGTCAGGTTCTGGATGAAGGCATGGAAGGGGTCGGCCATCTGGCGATAGCGGTTGACGAAGTTGAGCACCTCGTCGAACAGCACCAGCACCGGCGCGCCCGCCGCCGCGAACACCCGGCCGAGAGCCTCGGTGCCGGGCGGCGTCGAAGAGGCTTGCGCGCCGAGCAGTGCGACACCTTCGTCGCCAGCGAGTTGACGGGCGACATCGATCCACGGCGCTTCGCGTCCTTCCTGCGGATCCCAGGCGTTGCCGACGAAGACCGCCACGCGAGCGGCCGGCGCGGCGGGCAGGGCCGCGTCGCGCAGAAGCCCCGCGACATCCTCCAATCGTCCCACCCGTCCGCAGGCAGTAACCATGTGATACAGGGCGGTCAGCGTGTGGGTCTTCCCGCCGCCGAACTGCGTCACCAAGGTCATCACCGGCGACGTGTTCGCGCTCTCTCCGGCCAAGCGCCGCAATACCATACCGGTGTGGCTTCGTAGCGCCCGCGTGAAGCAAGTGCGAGCGAAGAACGCCTCTGGATCCAGGTAGTCCGACGGGGCCGTGCCGCCGACGACCTGCTCCAGGGCGATCGCGAACTCGTCCGGGTTAAACGAACGGCCTTCCCGAACCTCCCTGCGCGGAAGCACGACCTTGTACCATGACTCAAGCGCCATCGTTTGCCTGTCTCCGTGAGTATTCGACCAATTCCGCGCCCCGTCTCCTGGGATTCTCGCGAATTCCCCTACGTCGCCCCGTGGACTTCACGAAATCGCCCACGCAGGTCGCCGACAAAGGCCCTCAACGACGAGTCTCTTCTGCCGGCGCGATACAGGTTCATTGCGTCCACCAGGTCGGCCGCAAACTCGATGCCGCCCAGGGTCGCCGGTTGATGTCCGTGGCGAACCGCCTCCGCCAGTAGTCGCTTGTAGCGTTCACGCTCGCACTTCTCGCGACCGACGACCGGCCGGTGGCCGACCACCTTGTGGAACGAATCGGGATCGGCCAGGAACCAGCGCTCGACATGAGGATTCGGACAACCCGTGACCAGCCGGTCCATGAGCCAGGGCCGCGCGACGCTCCTGATCTCCGCTCGTTTCTTGCTGGGGGTCGAGCAGTTGCCGTCGATCACGACGACGACCAGATCCGGCGCACGATCTGCCAGTACGCCCTTTTCGACCAGCGTCTGGTACGTGCCAAACTCCACCAGTGCGCGCGGGTGACCGCCGCGTGCCGACCGAGCCTGCACGCTCAACGCCACGTGCTCTTCCCGGGCGATCCTGTTGACCAGCGCGCCGACGAACACTTCATGCGCACGGTCCTCAACGAAGAGATCCACGAAGAGCGGATCACTCATCGATCAGCCCTCGCAGCAGCAGGTTCTCGAACAGGCCGTCCTCCGTGTGGCTCGTCAGTGCCGCCGCGATCTCGGAGTCCTTGAACAACGGCCCGGTCGCATGGAACGGCTCGACGGCGGTAGCCTGACCGACACGGCGAACGTTGAAGAGACCAACGTCTCCGGCCGCGGATGATGCGTGCTTCAAGACGGCGTCGCAGAACAATGGCGAGTGGGTGGTGACAATCACCTGGCGCCTCCCGTCCGATGCCAGCGACAGCAAGAGGCGGGCGATGAGGTCGAGCCGCCGAGGGTGGACGCCGTTCTCCGGCTCCTCGAACGCGAGCAGCGAGCCTCCCCAAGGATTCACGGCGATGGCGCACAAGGCGAGTACACGGAGCGTGCCCTCGGAGACGATGCGGGACGAATACTCCACACCGCCCTGACGAATCAGGATGTCAAGCGTGCCGCGGCGCTCGTCCAGATGGACCGTCAGCGACTCGACGCTGGGAACGATCGAGCGAAGCGTGCGGGAAACCGCCTGGAATCTCCTCGGCTCCTCGGCCCGCAGCTTGTACAGAAAGGGTCCGATATCCTCCCCATGCACACCAATGTCGAAGACATCGGCCGGCGGCCGTGGAGCGCGCATCGCCAAGCCCGGTTCCAGATAGTGCGTGCACCACTCGCCCAGTTCTCCCCGGACGGCTTCCAGCCCATGGTACTCGTCGCCGGCCAGACTCCGGTCGGAGAGGATCGTGTGGTTCATGCCGAGCGGCTCCTGCCGGGGGTGGGCCGGTTTCCCCTTGCGCCGCACGCGCAGGTTCGACTCGACCCGCTCAATCGCTGGCGTTCCCTTCGGATTGCCGGTCTTTCCTAAGAGCGCGAGGAACTCGTCGGCGACGCTGAGGCGGCCTGACCGAAACTCGATGTTCGGCTCGACGCGGTATCTGTAGCGCTCCATGTCCACGACGAGATCGGCCTCAAACGAGAACCGGGCGTTCTGTTGCTTCAGCAGGGCCGGCAAGCCTCCAGCCGGAAAAGAGAACGCCTCGAACGCGTGCCCGCGGACCGGCAGCGCCCGGTCCAGCACGTCGGAGAGTGTGCGGACGTTGCCAATCCAGGACAGTGCGGCGATGGCATCCAGCAGGTTGCTCTTGCCGGCAGCGTTCGGGCCGAAGAGCACCGCAAGCCGGGGGAACTCGACGCTCACGTCGACGAGCGACTTGAAGTTGCGGACCGTCAGCTTCGTCAGCATCGTCCCGTTCACCTTGGCACGACCAACAGCATCGCGTCGAGCAGGCGCTTTTCCTCGCTGCCACGCGGATATAGCGCTGAGAGGGCATTCGACAAGCGCAGGAAGTCGGGGCCACGCTCCCGTTCCACCTTCACCAGCGCTCGTAGCGCATTGGTGCTCCCTCCGCGGTGGAGCAGCATGCCGGTGTGGACTCGGTCGAGCGTCGTGGCATTAGGCGCGGCGACGGAGTGGCCGTCGGACCGGTCGCCCGCCTCGCCGTCTGGGGGGCGCCGCTCCTGGGTCGCTGCGATCGCCTGTTGGTCCGGGAAGAGCACGCCCTGAAGCGGGTCCGTACCCTTGGCTGTGTCCTGCTCGAGCCACGACGCGACCGCCTGTGACCCGCGCTTGCCAAAGAGCTGCTTGGCCCGCTCGACTACGGGGAGCAGGCGGACCACGCCCTTCGTCGTCTCGATGGTGCGGTTCTCCCATTTCGGAAGATCGATACCGAGCGGTTGCGCAATGCGACGCACCACGTCGAAGACCAGCGAGAAACCCGCCGTGCCACCGGACGCCTCCTGGTCGTCCGCATCGTTGGCCTGTGGGTCCGGGGCATCCCGGCCACCATCACTGTCGGTCGCCTGGAGTGTCCAGAGGAAGAGCGCGGTCAGCCGCGCGTCCTCTTCGAGCGCCCCGGCGAGCCCGTTTCGGGCCTTCGCCTCCGCTGCCCCGAGGACGTTTTCCAGGGCAGTGCGGCCGACGACTTCCCAGACCTTCTCCAGGTACGCCGGCAGGTCGATCTTCCGCCCGTCGGTGGTCTCGACCCTTGAGTAGCGGCTGAAAATCTCCAACGCTGGCCCAATGCAGGCGAACACGAGGTCCGCGCCGCGAATGCCCTCGCCTTGCAGTCGCTCCATCCACTCGCCGACACGTCCCGGCAGTTCACGCAGGACGTCTGCCCAGTCTCCTGTGGGAGCTTCTTCCGGTCGCGGTCGGCAGATCAGGTGAACGCTGGTCGCAAGCGCCGCTGAATCTCGGGCGCGCAGGCGAGATGCCATCTCCGTCGCAATGGGCCACGAACCGGTAATGGTCCAGCCACCACGAATCAGACCGGAAAGGAGCGCCTCCCAGCCTTCGGTCGTCTTGTGGGCGAAGACGACAGATCCGACACCGTCCTCGTTGAGCACACGGCGGCCCTCAGAGAAGGCACGGGCCATCGCCTCCTCGAACCACTCCTGGTCCTTCGGGCGACCGTCGGAGTGCTTGGTTTCGTCCTGCACCGCCTCGCGGACCTTGGGCGACAGGGGGTTGCCTTGATCGAAGGGGTCACGCAGCAGCGGCTGACCCGGCAGCGCACGCTTGAGCCAGACCAGAAAGAAGTCCGAGAGGTCGGAGTAGGGAATCGCGTCGTAGTAGGGCGGATCCGTAAACCAGACACCGGCGGTTTCGTCGGGAAGAGGGTGATCGGTCGCGTCGGCCGATTGCACTTGTGCAGACTGTACGCTGCGCGAGGCGTCGACGACATCGCCCAGAAGGGAATACGCACTCTTCCAGTTTCCGGGAGCGTCGGCTGTGACGACGACCTCGGCAAAATCCCAGACAATCGGTAATGCCTGCCGGCCGAACGTGTGCTGCATCTTCTCAGCGACTGCGTTCCATCGAGTACATGACATGTCGCTCATCGCGACGCGGCTGAACGCGCAGGCAAGAAACTCTGAGAGCATCGCGTCCGTGGCGGTAGCCCTCTGGACAAAATCAACGAGCTCCGCCAACGCTGCCTTCTGCCGCACCGTGAACAGATCACCCCACCGGAGCATGCCGTAGCGCTGCACGCGGAAGCCGAGCGTGCCGATAGGCGGCAGCGGCTCATCCGGCACCGGGCACAACCCCGCTCGGCCGCCGCGGTCCCACTCGTCGAGAATCCCGGCGACGCGGGCCTGTGCCGCACGCACGGCTTCGTAGTCCCGCCCGGCCGGCAACCGGTAGTGCCGCCCCTGCTCGTCGGACTTCAGCGTGACCACCGCCAGCAAGAACGCACCGCCCGTGCGTCGCCCCCGCTCGTCGAAGGCGACGTCGGCGCCGCCGCGCTGGGCGGCGAGCTGCGCCCGGACCCTCTCCGGTGGCTGCACAGCGCCGCAGCAAGGGCAAGTCGCCCGTGCACGCGCCACGGTGCCCGCGCGTACGTCCTTGTCCGTGCCAGGCTCGAAGATCTCGAACTCGACCCGTGGCGTCTCGCCCTCGGCTCGCACAACGCAAGGCCGCAACGCCCGCTTGCGGCGCGCCTTCTTGCACAACCAGAGCGAGCGCATCAGCGGGATCTCGGACCCGCAGTTCGGGGCCTCGCAACGGACGGTCCGCGCCCACAGGTACGCGATCGGTGTCGCGCCGTCCGGGTCTGGCGGGTAGAGGTCGGCCAACTCCTTCTCGGCTGCCGCCTTGACCTCTCCGCCGACCCTGCGAATCTCGTCGGCCAGCCCGGCTCCGTGACGCGGGATGTCCTCCAGCATCACCTTGAGGATCAGGCACGCCACCGGGTTCAGATCGCTCGCGAACGCCTCGCACCCGAGTCGCAGCGCTTCCAGCGGTATCGAGCCCCCGCCCGCGAAGGGATCGACGACCAGAGGCGGCTCCCCGCCATGCGCCGCCTTCACGAGATTGCGGCACACGCTGAGGAACGGTTCCGCGCCAGACCACTCCCACGCTGACCCTTGTGCCAGGAGATGCAACAGGGCGCTGCGAACCCGAGTCGGAGTCCAACGCCCGGTATCGGACAATAGGTCGCGCCAGACCGTCGCTCTACGGCCAGCCTCCCGTTCAGCCTCTTGCTTCCGGTCTTGTTTCCTGCTCCTCAAGTCGGACTTCAGATCCGCGGTCAGCAATTCGGAACCAGCTTTGGTGTTGATGAGATGCTCGGCCAGTTCTCGAATCTGGCGGGCCGCGACTCGACGAAATTCCGCCGGGCAGTGCGCGTCGCACGGGTCCGGCAGCAACAGCGCCAGCAACACTGCCCGGCTCGACGCGAGCGGCCGGCGCGCCCACCACAGATGCAGTGTCGAGGGATGCCCGTGCCGGATCGACTTCTCCCGCGCCGCGTGCTTCGAGACGACAGCGATGGGGAAGTCCACTTCGGCGAGACGCTTGCACTCCCTGGGGATCATGCCCCCATCCCCCGGCGGCGCGACACGTACCGAGCGGCGTTGTTCATGGGAGCACCTGCGCCGCACCTCCGACGTGCGGGTTGGGTCGCTGCGATCAACGCCCGTCAGACTGCATGGCTCCGGCCACAATGGTGTCAGCGTTCATCCTCACCCAGCGACCGACCCTCCCACGCCGGCCTCGGCCGCGTCACGGCGTCCACGTCCAGGTAGTAGTGCTGCACCTTCGTCACCTTGTGCCACGGGAACCGCGTCGGGTCAGCGACCGGTTCCCGCAGGGTCGGCGTCTGCCCGCAGTCCGTGACGACGTACAGCCAGTAGCAGTCGGGCCGGTCCTCCGCAACGCGGCGCTCGTTGGGCGTCAGCAGGACCGTGCCCGAGGCGGCGGCGAGTCCCTTGACCTCGATCAGGCGGAGGTCGCCGGTCGCCGGGTCGAGGCTCGTGATGTCGTAGCCGACGTTGTCGGCGCTCACGTCCACCACACGCCGCCCCCGTCCGCGTTCGTGGACCACGACCGGACCGAACCCTGCCTCCCCCGAATCGACCGCACCGGCTGCACAGACGGGTCAGGCGGAGATCACCGACGGACATCGGATGCAGGCGGATCGAGCGGGGAACGACATCGAGCGTGCCCCAGCGAATGGAAGGCAGCGCCGCGGGCGAGCGGGTCCAGCGCCTGTTCCATGGCGAAGACCCTGTCGAGGATCGGCATGTCCATGGAACGAATCTTGGCAGCTGCCGGTCGGCTCATGAATCTAACCTCAGGCTAGTTTCCTTATGGCACGCATTGACCCGTCCGAAGGCGCCTTGCTGCTATTGGTCAAACGGGCGGTCGTCAAGCACATGAGGATCTTCAACGAAGCCTCTGAACGCACGCGGGTCCGGAACCTCGGCTATACGGGAACCTCTGGGCGTGGACGATGCAGAAGAGGCAGCCTTGGCGAGCGGCGTCAACGGCGAGGAGCCCCCCTGCCGGCTGAACGAGTAGCGATGCCGTCGGCATGGCTGCAGCCGGAGCGTTAGGTTCCCGAGAGAGACGGCACGGCCAAAGCGCAGGACATCGCCAGCTACGAGAGGGTGTCAGGGCTTGGACCGGTCGCGCTCCGAGGGTCGTCCAGCGCTGCAAGGCCCGCCAGTGCCACTGGCGGCCGGTCGGGGAACTCCACAACGAGGCTGAGTTTGCCGCCCATCGCCGCGACGTAACTGCTGAGGGTGGAGATCAGCAGATCTGTTCGCTGTTCGAGACGGGAGACGTTCTCCTGATTGATCCGAAGCCTCTCGGCAACGCGCACCTGTGTCTGCTTCCGTGCCCTGCGCAGGTCCCGCAGCGACATCTGCTCGGCTATCAGCGCCCGGGCGCGTTCGGCCTTCCGACGTGCCGGGGGTAACTGGGCCAGTCTTTGCGTCAACGTGCGCATCTCGTGTTCCTCGCGGCCTTCAGACGATCCGGGCCGATCGAAGCGTTCGTCCGCGTTGGCGATCAGCCGTCGTTCAGAACCGTCGCTCAGCTATCGCCGACTTGTCCGCGATGGTGAGTAGGACGATCACGCGACCATTATGATGGCAGCAGCATATGCTGTCAAGCGCATGCTTCGACTGGCTCCATGCACTGCTGCCGCTCGGCCGGCGGCTACGGAAAGTCGTGATAGCGTTGACCGCGGAAACTACGAAACATGAACCACAACCAGATCGTCAGCTTCATCTGGGGGGTGGCGGATCTCATCCGCGACACCTTCAAGCGCGGCAAGTACCAGGACGTCATCCTGCCCCTCACCGTGCTGCGCCGCCTCGACTGCGTGCTGGCCCCCACCAAGCAGAAGGTGCTGGCCGTCCAGGTCCGGTTCAAGGGCAAGCTCGACAACCTCGACCCGCAGCTCCGGCGCGCCTCGGGGTTCGCCTTCTACAACACGTCGCGCTACGACTTGGAGAAGCTGCTCGCCGACGCGCCCCACATCGCGCAGAACCTGCGCAACTACATCGCCGGGTTCAGCCCGAACATGCGCGAGGTGCTCGAGAAGTTCGATTTCGACAACACCATCTCGAAGCTCGACGAGGCGGGCCTCCTCTTCCAGGTCGTGCAGCGCTTCGGCGACCCGAAGGTCGACCTGCACCCCGACGCGGTCGACAACGCGGCGATGGGCACCATCTTCGAGGAGCTCATCCGCAAGTTCAACGAGGCGCTGAACGAGAATCCCGGCGAGCACTTCACGCCACGGGATGTGGTCCACCTCATGGTCGACCTGCTGCTGGCCGGGGACCGGAGACGGCTGCGCACGAAGGGGGTCGTGCGGAGCGTCTACGACCCGTGCTGCGGCTCGGGCGGCATGCTCACCATCGCCAAGGAGCACATCACGGCGGGAGAGACGCGCGAGGGCGAGCTCGTCGCGCCGGCCGTGAACGCCGACGCCGGGATCCACCTGTTCGGCCAGGAGGTGAACCCCGAGACCTTCGCCATCTGCAAGTCCGACCTCTTCATGAAGTCCGGCGACGGCCGCGACGCCGACAACGTCGTCTTCGGCAGCACGCTCTCGAACGACCGGCACGACGGCACCGGCTTCGACTACATGATCGCCAACCCGCCCTACGGCAAGGACTGGAAGCGCGACCAGGACGCGGTGCGCGACGAGCACGACCGGGGCGCGGCCGGCCGCTTCGGGCCGGGCCTGCCCCGCATCAGCGACGGGCAGCTCCTGTTCCTGCTGCACATGCTGGCGCACGTCCGGAATCGAGACGAGGGCGGATCGCGGGTCGCCATCATCATGAACGGCTCGCCGCTGTTCACCGGAGACGCGGGCAGCGGCGAGAGCGAGATTCGCCGCTGGATCCTCGAGAACGACCTGCTCGAGGCGCTCATCGCACTGCCCGAGCAGCTCTTCTACAACACCGGAATCGCGACCTACGTCTGGGTGCTCACGAACCGCAAGCGGCAGGCGCGGCGCGGCCTGGTCCAGCTCGTCGACGCCACGGCGTTCTGGACCCTGCTGCGCAAGAGCCTCGGCGCCAAGCGGCGCGAGGTCCCGTTCGAGCGGAAGCAGGACATCCTGCGGCTGCTCGCCGACTTCGAGGACGGCGCGACCCGCAAGGTCGAGCGGGACGGCGAGGAGCGCGACGCCGTCGTCAGCCGCGTCTACCCGACCACGCACTTCGGCTTCCGCAAGATCACCGTCGAACGACCACTCCGGCTCGACTTCCAGGCCAGCCCCGAGCGCATCGCGCGGCTCGACGACCAGCGCGCCTTCGCCAACCTCGCGGTGTCGCGCAAGCGGGGCGAAGCCAAGGCTCGGGACGAGGAGGCGGGCCGGAAGCAGCAGGCCGCGATCCGCTCCGTGCTCAGCAGCCTGCCGGACGAGCTCTTCCTCGACCGGGCCGTCTTCGAGGACGCGCTCTCCGAGGCGGCCCGCAGGGCAGAGCTGAAGCTCGCCGCGCCCATCCGCAAGGCCATGCTCTCCGCCCTGTCCGAGCGCAACGCCGAAGCGGAGATCTGCCGCGACCGCGACGGCCGCCCCGAGCCCGACGCGGAGCTGCGCGACACCGAGAACGTGCCCCTCAGTGACGATGTCGAGTCGTTCTTCGAGCGCGAGGTGAAGCCCCACGTCCCCGACGCCTGGATCGACACGACCCGCCGCGACCCCCAGGACGGCGAGGTCGGGCTGGTCGGCTACGAGATCAACTTCAACCGCTACTTCTACGAGTACCGGCCGCCCCGCCCCCTCGAGGAGATCGAGGCCGACATCCAGCGGGTGGAGAAGGAGATCGTCGCCATGCTGCAGGAGATGTCGAGCTGACGGGCCGCCGCAACTGCAGCGGACTCAGCCGTCAACGTGCATCCTTGGGGCCGCCTCCGCGCCCGGTAATGGCGCAGTTGCGGGAGACGCAGACGATGCTGGAAGAGACCGTGCGGGAATGGACCCGGGAATGGCTCGAGCAGGGCCGCGCCCTGGGCATCGAGCAGGGCCGCCACGAGGAGCGGGCGCTACTCTGCCGTCTGGTGGCGCGGAAGTTCGATGCCGGCACCGCCGAGGGGCTGGCCGCCGCCCTCGCCGGCGTCACTGACCCCGACCGCCTCGCGCGGGTTGGCGAGTGGATCATCGAGTGCGACACGGCGTCAGAGCTGCTCGCCCGCGTCCGCGGCGACGGGTCGGGCGGTTGACGCCCCAGATGGCACGGACCTTGGCCATCTGCAGGGGACATCGGGCTGACGGTGCGCCGCAGCGTCGGCGGCGGAGGTCACGGCGCCACCCAAGCGACTTCAGCGGCGTGAGCCCGTCCCGTGCTGAACTACGCATTCTCCCACTGGAACACGTCGCCCATCTGGGTCGACCTGTTGCTGGCCGGCGACCGGACGCACTGCGCACCAAGGGCGTCGTGGTCAGCGTTACGACCGGGCCGGCGCGCGGCGGTCACACCAAATCGTCCAGCGGCACCTCGAGGGCGGTGGCGAGACTCTTGAGCGCCTTCACCGAGCCGGGCTTCACGCCGCGCTCGATCGCGGAGAGGTAGGAGCTCGGGATGCCCGCGGCGATGGCCAGCGAGCGGGCGGTCATGCCGCGGTGCGTGCGCCAGACGCGCACCGGGTGTTCCCCTTCGACGATGCGGCGCACGAGCTCTGCCGGGGCCCAGCTCTCGTCGGCGTCGTCGCGGACGCGCTGGATCGCGGCGACGTCGACGGCGTCTTCGGCGGTGGCTGCGCGCAGGGGCTCGTACTCGTCGCGGGGAATCACCACGTAGTCCTCGCCGGCGGGGTGATGGTCATCGGTACGCCTCCCCGCATGACGGTATCGCGGCCACGCGCAGCAACTTCTCGAGGGACTCGACGAGGTGCCGGCAAGGCCGCCGCCGCGTTGCCCTCAGACCTGTTCATGGACTATATTCAGTTCGTTGCGAGGTGTCCATGTCCCTGTCCGACCGGATCAAGCCGATCAGCTACCTGAAGGCCCACGCCGCCGAGATCCTCCGTACGCTCGGGGAGCGGCCCGAGCCCCTGATCATCACCCAGAACGGCGAAGCCAAGGCTGTCGTGCAGGACATCGACAGCTATGAGCGGACGCAGGAGAGCGTGGCTCTGCTCAAGATGCTGGCACTCGGCGACCGTCAGATCGAAGCCGGCCAGGTGCAGCCCGCCGCCAAGGTCGTTGCGCAGCTTCGGGACCGGCGACAGGCCGACTGAATGTCGTTCGCGGTCCAGTTGACCGATGACGCCGCCGGTGACCTAGAAGAGATATACGACTACCTCTCCCGCCAGGACCCGCCCGGCAGGGCGGAGCACGTGCTGGAGCAGATCGAACGGGCCTTCCACGCGTTGTCCGCGCTCCCCGAACGCGGCAGCATCCCGAGGGAACTGCTCGAGCTCGGGATTCGGGAGTACCGGGAGGTGTTCTTCAAGCCATACCGGATCATCTACCGCGTCATGGGAGACAGCGTCTACGTACTGGTGATCGCGGACGGACGGCGTGACATGGGAGGGCTGTTGCAGCGGCGCCTGCTGCGCGTGTGAGTACCGCAGAAGCGACCGGGAAATCGACGCGATGGGTCACTTCGATCCGCGGGCGATGAAAACGCACACAACTGTAGGCACTTGCCGACATTTTGATCGACCACGCGCGCCAAGGTATGCTGGCAGGAATGCCCGATCTGGACCCTGGACGACCGGCTGCAACCGCCGACATTTCCGACCGGCGTTCCGAACCCGGCGTCTCCGGTCTGCGGAACCTCGGCGCACGGACCTTCTTCCGCCCGTGCGACGCGGCCGCCGTGGGCGTCGACTCCCGGGCGCTGCGACGGCTGGTGGGCAGCGGTGCCATCGAACGCGTGGCGCGCGGTCTCTACCGCGTGGCGGAAGCCGAACCGACCGAGCACTACACCCTGGCCGCCGTCTGCGCACGTGTCCCGGGCGCCATCGTCTGCCTGCTCTCGGCCCTGAGCGTCCACGAGCTCACGACGCAGCTTGCGTGGCAGGAGTGGATCGCTATCCCGCACAAGGCCCGCACGCCCCGCCTGTCCGAGCTGCCGGTCCGAGTGGTGCGATTCTCCGGCGCGGCGCTGCGCTACGGCGTCCTGAACACGACCTTCGAGGGCGTCCCCGTCCGCATCACGAGCCCGGCCCGCACCGTCGTCGACTGCTTCCGATTCCGGCGGCTGGTTGGCAAGGACGTCGCGATCGAGGCGCTGCGCGACGCCCTGTTCGACCGCAAGGCGAGCGTCGACCAGATCTGGCGGGCCGCCGAGGTGTGCCGCGCGAAGTCGCTCGTCGGCCCGGTGCTCGATGCGCTGATCGGATGACTCCTCGAAGGGCCGCCCGGGACGTACCGGCGTCCGTGCGTCAGCGCCTGCTGAACCTCGCCCATGCGCAGCGAGTCCGCTTCGAGGGCGTGCTCCAGCGCTACGCGGTCGAGCGCTTCCTCTACCGCCTCTCCGCCTCGGACGAGGGGGACCGCTTCACCCTGAAGGGCGCGGCGCTTCTCCGCATCTGGACCGGACAGGAACTGCGGCCGACCCGGGACATCGACTTCCTGGCCGGCGGCGCCCGAGACGAAGCGGCCATTCGCGCCGCCCTGCGGGCCGTCTGCGGCGTTCCCTGTCGGGAGGACGGCGTCGTGTTCGACCCGGCGACGATCGCGATCACGAGCATCCGCATCGAGCAGCCGAACGGCGGCCTCCGGGTGCGCATCCGGGGCAGCCTCGGCCGGGTCCGGCTCGCAGTCCCCGTCGACATCGGCTTCGGCGACGTCATGACCCTCGGCCGCAAGGAGGAGGACTACCCGACGCTCCTCGACCTGCCCGCTCCCCGCCTCTGGACGTACCCGCGTGAGACGATGGTCGCAGAGAAGTTCCACGCCATGGCCAGCCTGGGCGACGCGAACTCGCGCGTAAAGGACCTCTGGGACGTGGCCTGCCTCGCGCGCCGCTTCGCGTTCGACGGCGCCACCCTGCGCACCGCCATCGCGGAGGCGTTCCGCCACCGCGGGACGTCGTTCAGGGGCGGGCGGCCGACGGCGCTACTCGCCGGCTACTACGACGACCACGAAGCCCCTGCGCGCGGGGAACGCTGGCGCGAGATGCGCCGGCGGATCGGGACCGATGTCGACGGACCGGATCGCCTCGTGGAAGCCGGCGAGGAGCTGCGGCGCTTCCTGGGGCCGGTCTGCGACAGCCTGATCGAGGAGAGCCCGTTCACCCAGGCGTGGCCCGCCGGCGGGCCGTGGCGGCCGGGGGTTCAGGCTCAGACGGGAGGTGAAGGCGGTGGCTGACGCGACCGATCGGGGCGAGGGGACGCAGCCTCGACGCTTTCGGGCTTACCCCGAGTACAAGGCGTCCGGCGTCGAGTGGCTGGGCCAGATCCCTGCGCATTGGGGCGTGGAGCGCCTGAAGTACCTCGCGACCCTGAATGATGAAGCGCTGCCTGAGTCCACCGACCCCAGCTTCGAGATGACCTACGTCGACATAGGCAGCGTTGATGCTGTCGCCGGCATCACGGAGACGGAAGCCATCGTCTTCGAGAAGGCGCCGTCGCGGGCCAGACGCGTTGTTCGCGATGGTGACATCATTGTCTCCACAGTACGCACCTATCTGCGGGCGATCGCCGCAATCCACGCGCCGGAATCAGGCCTAGTCGTATCCACTGGATTCGCAGTTCTTCGCCCCCGGCATCTGGAGAGCTCATTCGCGTCGTACGCTCTGCGAGCGCCCCAATTCGTGGAGCGAGTGGTCGCGAACTCCGTGGGTGTCAGCTACCCTGCCATCAACGCGAGCAGTCTTCTCTGTTTCCCAATTCCGTATCCGGCAGTTGACGAACAACGCGCCATCGCCGACTTCCTCGACCGCGAGACGGCGAAGATCGATGCGCTGGTGGCGAGGAAGGAGCGGCTGATAGAGCTGCTTCAGGAAAGGCGCACTGCCCTCATCACTCGCGCCGTCACTCGGGGCCTCGACCCTAACGTCCCCATGAAGGACTCCGGCGTCGAGTGGCTGGGCAAGATCCCGGCGCATTGGGAAGTCGTGCCGTTTGGGCGGCTGATCCGCCGGATCGAGCAGGGCTGGAGCCCAGTGGCAGAAGATCGACCCATAGGTCGAGACGAGTGGGGAGTGATCAAGCTGAGCGCTGTAAGCAGGGGAGTCTTTCGCCAGGATGAACACAAGGCACTGCCGCTTGGTCTGCGTCCGTATACGCCTGACCTCGTCGGAGATGTATGTGTTGTCGGCGTCGTGCGCAGTCAGCTCATGCTATGCGATCTTGTCTACCGACTCAGTCTCAGTTGCACAGCCGGTGACCGTGACTTTCTGGCGTACTGGTTCCTGAGTCCGATTGGGCGTCATCAAATTGAAGTCGAGGCGCGTGGTGCGAGCCAGTCGATGGTCAAGATATCGCAAGGGATCATTCGGACGTGGGCGGTAGCAGTGCCTTCACTGGGTGAGCAGCGCGCCATCGTCACGTTCCTCAACCGTGAGACAGCCAGGATCGACGCGCTCATCGCCAACATCCAGGAGGCTATTGCTTGCCTCACGGAGTTCCGCACCGCTGTAGTGTCGGCGGCAGTCACCGGCAAGATCGACGTGCGAGGCGACACCCCGATAAGCCCGGGTTTCACGCACGAGCGCGGATCTTCGACTCTCGCCGCACGTCTCACACCGTGTTGAGCATCCGGCGCAGCTCTCGCTCGCCGTACGTCTTCACAAGCGCGTCTTCCGTACGAAAAAGCGTGTAGGCGTTGACGTTCATTCGGTCCAGTCGCTGTAGTACGTCGTCACGCTCGTGGCGCGGAAGCGTGAGCTTCCAACAAATCTCACCATCTATGGCGTTACCATGAGTAACATAGTTGGTGCCCGGTGCGACTTCCTGCGGAAAATTGCGCAGCAAGTACTCGTGCGAGACGTAACAATGGACGCCGCTCTTGCCTCGGTCAGGGCTATAGTACATGGCTGTCGTGTACGCCGACTGTTGATCATAGTGCCTAACGAGGCTCCGCCTCAGACCGACGAGACACGTAGACCTCAGCGCGTGCTTTAGGGGGAGTCGGACTCCGGCCGCTGCTCCCGCTGCGGCGTGAGCCGCCGTTATAGTCGCCCGAGGGCGATGGTGGCCGTAGACTGGCCGGTGGGGAGCCCATCGACCGGAGCCCGAGCCATGAACGTAGCACGATCCGTCGCCGAAGTACTGTCGCGGCACACGATGCTGACGCTGGAGTGCATCGACCGCATGTACCTGAACGTCTACGTACCGCTGCTGCAGACGGGGGCGGGCGCGGCGCACTTCTTCCGCAAGGTCCGGGGCCGGCCGGTGCCGTCGTCGGCCCTGATGGGACCGCTGACCGAGCGCTTCGTCGCGGCGATCAAGCGCTATGCCGAGCGCAACGGCATCGACATCGTGGCGTTCGGTCGCCGGGAGCGCAAGGACGACCGGACGCGGGAGTACCTCCGCCGGTGGACGGGAGGCGAAGGCGTGCTCTACATCGGGCGGGCGCAAGAGAAGGCACGGGTGCTGCGTACGGAACGCCGCCACGACCCGAGGACCGGCGCGAGCTATCCGTGGCTGACGGACTCGACGGCGATGGTCAACCACTACTACGTCTACGCGGTGGACGACGACTTCGGGCCGTTCTTCCTGAAGTTCTGCTCGTACTTCCCGTACAACGCCAAGCTGTGCATCAACGGGCACGAGTACCTGAAGCGGCAGTTGACGAAGCGGGGCATCGCGTTCGAGGCGCTCGACAACGGCATCCTGCGCTGCGACGACCCCGAGGCGATGCAGCGGCTGGCCGACGGGCTGACGGCGGAGCAGGTCGACGGGCTGCTGCGGAAGTGGCTGGCGCGGCTGCCGCACCCCTTCGAGCCCAGCGACCGGAAACAGGGCATCCGGTACGACATCTCGATACTGCAGGCGGAGTTCGCCCGGACCCAGGTGTTCGACCGACCGGCGCAGGGGCGGGTCTTCTTCGAGGAGGTGCTGCGCGAGCACCTCGACATGGGCCGTCCCGACCACGTGCAGTTGATCTTCGACCGGCGCGTCACCCGACGCACCCCCTCGCGGTATCGCACCCGCGTCATCACCGACAGGGTCACCCCGTCGCTGCACGTCGACTACAAGCACTCGCGCATCAAGCAGTACCACAAGGAGGGACGCGCGCTACGCACCGAGACGGTGATCAACGACACGTACGACTTCGATGTCGGCCGCCGGCTGAGGAACCTTGAGGATCTGAAGACGATCGGCTTCACCGCCAACCGACGCCTGCTCGGCGTCCAACGCCTCAGTCACGACCGAAGCATCGGAGCCGACGTGCTCGACGAGTTGCACCGCCCGGTGTGCATCGACGGCCAACGCGCCTCGGCGCTGCGCTTCGGCGACCGGCGGGTGCAAGCGCTGTTCGCCGCCCTGCTGCGCTTCGACCTGCTGCCGCACGGCTTCCGCAACCGGGAGTTGCGGGAGGCGGTGGCGTCACTGTGTGGTCTGTCGCTCGACGATTACGGCACGGGACGCATGACGTACGACCTGCGCCGGCTACGTCTCCGGGGGCTCATCGAGCGCATCCCCGGCACCCTCCGGTACCAGCTCACCGCCGAGGGACTCTGCGTCGCGCTGGCCTATCACCGGACCCAGGCGCGGGTTCTCGGGCCGGTGCTGTCGGCGACCCTCGACGGGGACTCGACCACACGGATTCGGGAAGCCGTCGCCCTCTACGACCAAGAGGTCGACCACGCTTGGCGCGGACGGGCCCTGGCTGCCTGAACACTGGATCGGGGAGACCAAGACCACCGGCGGTAGCCGGATCCGAAACTTGACTCAACTGTGAAGATCATGCGGGTTCAAGGCGTCTAGCGGCTTCTCTAGACACACCGTAGCGTTGCGAAATGTCGAAGGCCGTCAGCTGCCCGCTGCGCTCTCGCTCCAGAGCCACGAGCCCGTCCGCCGGCATCAGCAGGGCGCACGCAAAAGCGTTGGCCTGCCATTCTGTGTCTTCGAACGCTCTGTGTCCGGCGGAACGGCGATGGAGGGCGGCCAGCTGGCGAGTCGGCATCTGCGCTAGCCGGATGAGTTGTTGCGTATGCAATAGGGAGTGCCCAAGCTCGTGCGGGACGAAGAACGTGGCGCGCGCGTGGCCTTGCTCCAGCCACTCGTAGGTCTGCTCTGACGCTAGCACCTCGATGAGCCCGCGCTCGCTATCGTAGCGCGTATATCCTTCGGAGTCTTCCAGGGCGATCACTCCGTGCCGGAGAGGAATGGGTTCGCCGGAGGCGCGCTGAATGCTGATATCGTCGAGACTCTCGAACAGGTGCAGAGGCCGAATCGCTTCCTCCGGCAAGAGCTTCAGCAGCTGACGCACGTACGATGCCACGCGCTCAAGACCCTGATAGCTGCGCGGGCTATCGGCCCTCACACCGCAGAGCTGCCTAGTCATCGCGGTCGTTTTCCCTGTCGAGAATGCGCTTGATGCGGCGAAGCTGTCCGTCGGTCACGCCTCCACGGGCGAGACCGCCGACGAGGCCGCCGACCACATCGGCCTCCAGTGGCTTCGCGGCGGTGATGTCGTACTCGATGATGCCGCGCTCAATGTCGGCGGCCTCAATGAGTGGTTTGGCGTCGACCTTGAGGAACTTGGCGACCTTGACGATGCGGTCACTACTCAGGGCGCGGCGGTTGCCTCGCTCAACGTCAGACACGTACACGATCGAGACCCCGAGATGCTTGGCCACGTCGCTAAGTGTCTTGCCGGCTTCACGTCGGCTCTTGCGAAGGGCGTCCCCGAAGCGCTCTGGCATGGTATGTATCCTTAGATTGTCGCGTGCCGCCACGCCGAGTTTAGCTTAGACGCGTAAGTCCGACCGGGAGAGCGCGGGTCGGCGAGTCGGCCGTCCATGCTGATCTGGACGCGCGAGGCTCACGCTCACCACGCCCTCACACAAGCTGCCGGATCAGTGTTCCCGATCACGCGGTGGATTCGGGTCATTGCCCGGCGCGATCGTGTCCTTGCTGCGGATCCGATGGTCGCGGCCCATCGTTGTTAGCTCTCCGCCGCCCTGGTTGATCAGCATCTCCCGCGCCGCGCGTACGGCTTCAGCCTGCGTGCGGTGTAGGCTCGACGCCCTTGCAGCGTCATTCCGCTTGTTGGCCCAATTGCCAGCCGAGTTGCGATAGACCGAGCGGTCTCTCCCCTTGCTCATCATCTGCTCTCCCACAATGTGTTGACACTGTTCACCGTGTGGCGCTGATTCTCCTGCGTTCCTGAGAGGCTCGACTCTTGGATCCACCTAGCTTGGCGCGCCGACGCTCGTGCGAGTCTCTGAAACGGTCGACGGCCGATTGGGGCTTCGCGGTCTCGATTCAGCTCAACGACACATTAGCGGAGTTTAGCGTCTACGCGTAGCGATGTCAAGGGAGACCTCGGGCCGCCGCCGGTGACGTGCGAGAATCTTGTGGTTCCCCCAGTGTGCGAGCGCTCCGAACCCGCCAAGCCTGACGGACGGCCGCTGCCTAGCAGGGGGCGACGACCCGCACGGAGGGAAACGAGGCTGAGGTCGCCCAGCCGGCTGCCTGAGGCGGGCGACTGACGGAAGCTCGACGTCGAGAGTCGTCGGGGTTGCGGTCCGTGGTTCGGGCCTCCGCCAGTTCGGTGGGTGATAGGAAGGGGCGAGCACGCCGGGACGCGCCTCGCAGGTCCGCCGCCAACTCAGTGGAACGTCGGCGATGACTCCAGGGCGGGGAGGGCGACTGACAACGGCGGAGTGGGATCAGGGCCGCCCCAGGGAGCGGAGGAGATCCGCACGCCCGCCGGGAGGGTCGCGGCGCATCGCGGGTGCGAGCGGACGTACGCCGACCGACGCGGCGGCGGCAGACGGCGCGCACGGTCACGGCAAGGCCCGGGACCAAGCTTCCGATTCTGAACCCGCCGACACCCAAGGATCTCCTACGGGATCACCGCCCCTTCCGGCAGCCCGCGCTACTCCGACAGCGCAAACGCCACCAGCCTCGGACCTCCCCCGACCGTCAGCGCGATGTACTGCCGCCCGTCAACCATGTACGTCATCGGCGTCCCGATGCCGCCCGACGGCAGATCAAC
Organism: Vicinamibacterales bacterium; assembly: GCA_965215155.1. GTDB lineage: Bacteria > Acidobacteriota > Vicinamibacteria > Vicinamibacterales > UBA8438 > JAGWAJ01. The sequence continues at coordinate 696,851 of CBDCCY010000004.1, forward strand.
CGACGCCAGCTCCGTGCCGTCGGTCTTGTCGTAGGCCACCAGGCGCGGGCCGTTGTTGGTGCCGCCGGCGGTCAGGCAGTAGATGAGCAGGGTCTTCGTCAGCAGGGGCCCGTTGCTGCCGTTGTCGCCGCCGAGGGGCGGCAGGTTCAGGTGGCGCAGGCGCGGGTGGTTGCGGTAGCGGTCGCCGTTGCCGGTCGGGACCCACCAGGCGTGCTCGCCGGTGTTGAGGTCGATGGCGGTCATGCGCGAGTAGGGGGGCTTGAGCAGCGGCAGGCCCTGCGGCATGCGCGGCTCGGGGCGGATGGCGCCGCGCAGGGCGAGGCGCTGGTCCTCCGGGGCGCCGTGGGTGTATGCCACGGTGGCGCCCAGGGCCGGGTCGGGCGCGTAGAGCGGGATGACCGTCGCCTGGTTGCGCGACGGGATGTAGAGCATGCCGGTCTCGGGGTCGACGGCCGCTCCCGCCCAGCCGGCCGTCCCGCCGTCGGGGGGCCGCATCAGCGTGCCCTGCGTGCCGCCCTCGATGGGCCGGGTGGGCGGCGTGAAGAGCGGGCCGATTACGAAGTTGCTGACCGCCTCGACCGCCATGGCGCGGATCTCGGGCGTGAAGTCGACCAGGTCGTCGATGGTGACGCCCTGGTAGTCGAACGGGGCCGGCCTCGTCGGGAAGGGCTGCGTCGGCGACGGCACCTCGCCCGGCATGTTGGTCTCCTGCGGGACGGGGCGCTCCTCGATGGGCCAGATCGGCTCGCCCGTGACGCGGTCGAAGACGTAGACGAAGCCCTGCTTGCTGACCTGCGCGATGGCCTGGACGGGCCGGCCGTCGACCACCACGTCCACCAGGTTGGGGTGGGTCGGGAAGTCGTAGTCCCACAGGCCGTGGTGCACGGCCTGGAAGTGCCAGACGCGCTGCCCGGTCTCGACGTCGACCGCGACGAGCGTCTCCGAGAAGAGGTTGTCGCCCAGCCGGTCCACGCCGTAGTAGTCGTTGGTCGCCGTGCCGGTCGGGAGGTAGACGTGGCCGAGCTCGTTGTCGCCGGCCAGCATCGACCAGACGTTGGCGTTCCCCGAGTAGCGCCACGACTCGTTCAGCCACGTGTCGACGCCGTACTCGTCGGCGCTGTTCGGCACCGTGTGGAAGTCCCAGGCGTGCTCGCCGGTGCGCACGTCCCACGCGCGCACCCAGCCCGGCACGGCCTCCTTCGTGATGCGGCGGTCGGCCACCTGCAGCCGTGGATCACCTTGTCGCGGACGACGATGGGCGGCGAGTGGATGCCGTAGAGCAGCGCGTTCAGGTAGTCGCGGTCCTCGCGGGCGGCCCGCGGCAGCCCGACCATCGCGTCCACCATGCCGCTGCCGTCGGGGCCGAAGTCGGCGCACGGCCGGCCGCTGGCGGCCTCGACGCAGACGACGTAGCCGTTGCCGGTGCCCCAGAAGATGCGCTCGTCGCCCTCCCCGTCGGTCCAGTAGGCGACGCCGCGCTGCCGGAACGTCCCCGTCATCGGGGTCGTGCCTTCTTCGTAGGACTTCGGGTTGAAGACCCACAGCGTCTCGCCGGTCGTCGCGTCGACGGCCACGCCCTGCGAGAGCGGCGTGTTGAAGTAGAGGACGCCGCCGACCATGAGCGGCGTCGACTGGAAGCCGGTGGCGCTCGGCCGGTGGCCGGTCCGGTAGAGGTTGGGGGTCGCCTCCTCGAGGGCGTCGACGATGGTCGCGAGCGGCGCCGACCACTCGCCCCCGCCCGGCGTCGTCATGCTGACCTGCCGGTCGACGGTGGTCCACTCCCAGGCCAGCTCCAGGTCGGCGAAGTTGCCGGCGTCGATCTGGTCCAGCGGCGAGTACTTCTTGCCGCCGATGTCGCCCGCGTAGCTCCGCCACTCGCCGTTCGACGTATCGTAGGTCTGCCAGGGGCCGCCGGTCGTCTCGGTCTGGGCGTGCGCGGCGGGGGCCGCGCAGAGCAGGACGGCGAGCGACCAGGCCATCATCGGCATCGGCATCGGCAGAGCGAACGAGCACAACTGCTGCATTGCAGGAATCTCCTCGAGGTGTTTCCGCTGGCCGCGATCGTACACCGGCTGCCCGGCCTTCGAGACCGCGGCCCCCCTGGCGGAGCGCGACTCCTCGAGGACCGGCGGCATCCCGAGATGCGGAGTCGGTCGCGCGGTGCCGGAGCCCCCCGCGGCCGGCGCGAGGACGCGGTGCCGGAGCCCCCCGCGGCCGGCGCGGAGACGCGGCGCAGGTGCTCACGCGGGCGGCGCGGGGCCGCGCGGGGCCGCGCGAATGGGTATCATCTACCCCGCGTGCCGTGTGACTCGCGACACACCCGCGGGATTTCCGTCACGCGGGCGCCGGGATGAGACCCGCGGGCGCAGGGCATTGCCATGACGGTGCTGTCGGTCAACGTCAACAAGATCGCGCTGCTGCGCAACTCGCGCGAAGGCACGCGGCCGGACGTTCTCGGGGCGGCGCGGACCGCCATCGCCGCCGGCGCGCGGGGCATCACCGTGCACCCGCGCCCCGACCAGCGCCACATCCGCCCCGGCGACGTCCACGCGCTGGCGGCGATGCTGCGCGCCGAGCACCCCGGGATCGAGTTCAACATCGAGGGCAATCCGGCCGCCGGCCCGCGCGACAACGGCTACCCGGGCTTCGACCGGCTGGTCGAGGCGGCGCGCCCCGACCAGGCGACGCTGGTCCCGGACGCCGACGCGCAGCTCACTTCCGACCACGGATGGGACCTCGCGGACCCGGCCGCGGCCCGGCGGGTGACGGACGTGGCGCGGCGCTACCGCGAGCGGGGCGTCCGCGTCAGCCTGTTCATGGACCCCGACCGCGAGCAGATCACGCGCGCGCAGGCGTGCGGCGCCGACCGGATCGAGCTCTACACCGGCCCCTACGCCGAGCTCGTCGCCCGCCACGGGCTCGACCACCCGGAGACCCGCGCCGGTCTCGACACCTACGCCCGCGCGGCCCGGCACGCGGCCGACCTCGGCCTGGGCGTCAATGCCGGGCACGACCTCGATCTGGGCAATCTCCGCGCCTTCATCGCCATCGGCGGCATCGCCGAGGTCTCCATCGGCCACGCCCTGATCGCGGACGCCCTCGACATGGGCCTTGCGACGGCGGTCGGGAAGTACCTCGCCGCCATCGCGGCCGGTGCCGCCGGTGCGGCCGGGGCCGCCGGGGCCGCCGGTGCGGCCGGGGCCGCGGAGCGGGAGCGCCGCAACCGATGACGAACCCCATCGCCGCCGGCGAGCCGGTCGTGGCCGTCGACGGCCTGACGTTCAGCTACGGAAGCGGCGAGGTGCTGCACGGTATCTCGTTCGCGGTGCGGCCCGGCGAGGTGGTCGGGCTGCTCGGCCCGAACGGCGCCGGCAAGAGCACGACCATCAAGATCCTCACCGGCATCCTGCCGGTGGGCGGCGGTTCGGTCCGGGTGGCGGGTTGCGCGATGCCCGAACTGGCGACCGAGGCGAAGAGGCGCCTTGGCTACGTTCCGGAGGCGGCGGGGCTCTTCGAGAGCCTCACGGCGGAGGAATACCTCCAGCTCGTCGGCCGCCTGCAGGAGGTGCCTGAGGAGCGGCTGCAGGCGCGCATCGACCGCTTCCTGCAGCAGTTCGGCCTCGCCGAGGACCGGGTGGCCGCGCTGGAGACGTACTCCAAGGGGATGCGGCAGAAGGTGCTCCTGAGCGCGGCGCTGCTCCACAACCCCGACCTCCTGCTGCTCGACGAGCCGCTCTCGGGCCTCGACGTGAACGCCGGCATCATGGTGCGCGACCTCATCGCCGCCCTCGCCGCCGAGGGGAAGGCCGTCCTCTACAGCTCGCACGTCCTCGACGTCGTGGAGCGCGTCTGCGACCGCGCGCTGATCCTCCACGAGGGGCGCGTCATCGCCGACGGCTCGCTCGACTCGCTGCGGGCCTCGGCCGAGCGGGGCAGCCTGGAGGCCGTCTTCCGGCAGTTGACCGGCACGGAGGGCGCGGCGACCGGCGCGGCCGAGATCGTGGCGGGGCTCCGTTCGTGAACGCCGTCGCCGCCTTCGGGCGCCGGCTCGTCCGGGGCCGCGCCGCCGCGCGGCTCCTCGCCCGCTGCGGCATCGATCCGCACCGCTACTGGCTCCTGTACGACCTCTTCGGGACGCTCGGCGCGCGGCAGGAAGTGACGATGCTCGGCGCGGACTACTCCCTGCGGACGGCGGCCCTGCTCTGGTTCATCTTCGCCGGCTTCATGAGCGTGCTCCTCGTCGTCGCCGGCGCCTCTCCCGCCGGCTACCTGCTCGCCTTCCTGGGGCTCACCGCCTTCATGCTCGGCGCGAACCTGGTCTCCGAGGTGGCGGAGAACCTGGTGAACCCGGTCGCGGAGCTGACCCTGGCGCACCAGCCGGTCGACGCCGCCACCTGGTCGGCCGCGAAGCTCAGCCACCTGGGCAAGGTAATCGTCTTCCTCGTCGGAGGCGTGAACGGCGTGCCGGCCGTGGCCGGCGTGCTGCTCGACCACGCGGGATGGGGTGGCACGCTCGCGTACCCCTTCGTTCACCTGCTGGCCGCGCTGGGCGTGGGTCTCGTCGTGGCGCTGCTCTGCTGCAGCCTGTTCGGCTGGCTGGTGCGTTTCGTGCCGGTCGGGCGCCTGAAGGCGGCCGCGGCACTCGCGCAGGCGCTCCCCCTCGTCGCCTTCTGGGTGTACTACTTCGCGCGCATCGCGCCGGACGGGCAGGAGCCCGCGGCGCGGGCAGCGTCGCTACAGATGCCAGCCGCCTTCCGGACCGCCGTGGAGGCCATGCCGGGGGGACTCCGCGGGGTGCTCGCGGCGGCTGCCGTCCTCGTCGCGATCGGCGCGGTCGGATTCGGCCTCCGGGCGCTGTCGAGCGCCCACCTGCTGCGAATCGCCGGCCTGATGCGCTCCGGCGTCCGGACGCCCCGGCGGCGGCGGCGGAGACTGCCGGGGGCGGGTCCGTGGGTGGCGCGGCTCGCCGGTGGTCCGGCCGCGCGCGCGGGGTACGCATACGTGCGCGCCCTGCTCCTCCGCGACTGGCAGTTCCTGCGCAACACCGGCATGAACGCGGCCGGCATCCTCGCAGTCATCCTCATCGTGCCGATCGTCGGTCGCGAGGTCTCCCCCTTCCGGCCCGGCGACGACTTCGCCCTTGCGCACATGCTGCCCCACGTGGACGGCTTCGCCACCCTCTTCGCCTGCCGCTTCCTGGCGTTCGGCAACGACCACAAGGGGGCCTGGACGTTCTCGGCCGCGCCGGAATCCGTACTGCGTCCGTTCGCGGCCGGGGTCTACGCGGCGCTCTGGGTCGTGCTGGTGGCCGCGCCGCACCTCGTCTGGCTGCTGTTCTTCGGCTGGTACTGGGGAGTCCCGGATGCCGCGGGGTTCGTGATCTACAGCGCCGCGGTCGCCTCCCTCTACCTGGCCGGCGCCCTGCGGCTGACCGACGGGCTCCCCTTCGGCCGGCCGTCGCCGGGCACGCGCACGAGCCTGCCGGTCTCGCTCGCGATAGGGCTCTTCCTCGCGGGAGGCATCGCGGTGGGGTTGCAGCTCCTGCTCTTCCGCTCCGCCGTCGCCGTCGTCGCCGCCACGCTCGTCGTCGCGGCGGGCGCGTACCTGCTGGCGCGGGTGACGCTCCGCGGCCTGGCGTCCCGCATCGCATCGAGCCTCCATCGCGCACCGTCGGGGTCGATGTTCCGCTCCGTGCACGAGCACGAGGATTGAGCGGAGCGCCACCGTGGCGCGGAACCGCGGCCGGCCCGCTCCCGTCATCACGCAAGAACCGGTCAGGACGGGAGGCAGGGTGGCGATGCGGCAACACCTCGACGATCTCGGCCGCGACCTGCGCGACGGCGTCCGGTCGCTGGCCCGGCGGCCCGCCTTCACCGCGGTCGCGGTCCTGTCGCTCGCCCTCGGCATCGGCGCCAACACGGCCATCTTCAGCCTCGTCAACGCGATCATCCTGCGCGACTCGCCGATCGAGCGGCCCGAGGAGGTCGTCAACCTCTACCTGCACCAAGCGTCGTTCGCCTACAGCTCGTTCTCGTACCCCGACTTCGAGGACGTCCGCGACGGCACCCTCGAGGTCTTCCGCGACATCGGGGCCGCGCAGTTCGTGCCGGCGCAGGTCGACCGCGAGCAGGGCGCAGGCGTCGGCATCCTGCCGGCGGAGGCGGTCACCGGCAACTACTTCCCGATGCTGGGGATCGAGGCCGCGCTCGGACGCACCCTGCTGCCGAGCGACGACGTCTCGCGCGGCGGGCATCCGGTGGTGATGCTCGACCACCGCTACTGGCAGAGCGCCTTCGGCGCCGATCCGGACGTCGTCGGAAGCGAGATGCGGATCGGCGGCCGGGCATACACCGTGATCGGGGTGGCGCCGGCCGCCTTCACGGGCACCGTGCGCGGCCTCACGCCGGCGTTCTACGCGCCCTACATGATGGTGGAGGAGCTCGTCGGAACCCCCATGTTCGACGAGCGCGGCAATCACTCCCTGTTCGTCAAGGCGCGGCTCCGGCCGGGCGTCGCGCTGCCCGAGGCCGAGACCGCCGTCGGGGCGGTGGCGGCCCAGCTCACCCGCGACCGCATCGAGAACTGGGACCCGGCCGGGGAGTTCGTGCTCCTGCCCCTCACCGACGTGCTGCTCTTCCCGCCGATGGACGTCTTCATCCGGGGGGCGGCGTGGCTGCTGATGGCGGTCGTCGGGCTGGTGCTCCTGCTGGCCTGCACCAACCTCGCCAGCTTCCTGCTTGCGCGGGCCCTCGACCGGCGCAAGGAGATCGCGGTGCGCCTGGCGCTCGGCGCCTCGCGCGGGTCCCTGGTGCGGCGGCTGCTGACCGAGACGACGCTGCTGAGCCTGCTGGCGGGCGGCGCGGGCGCGGGGCTCGCGGTCTGGCTGCTCGACCTGCTGATGACCGCGGACCTCCCGCTGCCGCTCCCGGTCGTGCTCGATCTACGCCTCGACGCCCGGGTCCTGGCGTTCACGCTCGGCGTCTCGATCGCCGCCGGCACCCTGCTGGGCCTGGTGCCGGCGCTGCAGAGCACGCGGCCGGAATTGTCCGGCGCCCTGCGGAGCGAGAGCGCGGGGGGCGGTCAGCCCGGCCAGCTCCGCTGGCGCAACGCCCTGGTCATCGCGCAGCTCACCGTCTCGCTGGTGCTGCTCGTCGGGGCCGGACTCTTCCTGCGCAGCTTCCAGCAGGTGCAGTCGGTCGACCCCGGCTTCGGACGCGAGCCGAGCGCCGTCCTGACCTTCCTGACGCCGGCCACCCGCTTCACGCCCGAGGAGGCGCGCGTCTACACGCGGCGGCTGCTCGAGCGCTTCCGTGAGCTGCCGGGCGTCGAGGCGGTCGGCTCCATCAGCAACCTGCACCTGAACCCGCTGAGCACCAGCTCGAGCGACTTCAACGTGGCCGGCTTCGAGCCGCCGGGCGACCACGGCGCCTTCATCGCGGACCGCGCCCACGTGGACCCCGAGTTCTTCGAGGCGGCGGGCATCGAGATCCTCCGCGGCCGCAACTTCACCGACGCCGACCGGCCGGACACGCAGCCCGTCGTGATCATCAGCGAGGCCATGGCCCGGCGCTTCTGGGCGGACGGCGACGCCGTCGGCCGCCTCGTCCTGCGGCGCGACGACGAGGATCCTCCCTGGCGGGTGGTCGGTGTCGCCAGCGACGCCAAGGTGCGGACGCTCGGCGAGGCGCCGCGCAACATGGTCTACGTCCCCTACTCGCAGCAGCTCTCGCGGTCGCTGACGGTCGTGGCGCGGACGTCGACGGATCCCCTGCAGACGGCGCTCGCGATGCTGGCCGCCGGGCGCGAGGTCGACCCCGACCTGTGGGTGTTCGAGACGAAGACGATGGACCGCCACCTGGCGCTGATGCGGCTGCCGCAGCAGCTCTCCGCCTTCGTGCTGTCCGCCTTCGGGGTGCTGGCCCTGGCCCTGGCCGCGGTCGGCCTGTACGGCGTGGTCAGCCACGGCGTCGCGCAGCGGACGCACGAGATCGGTCTCCGCATGGCGCTCGGGGCCGACGGGCCGCGCGTCGTGCGCCTGCTCGTCGCCGGCGGCCTCCGGCTGGTGATCGTCGGCGGCGTGTTGGGGCTGGGGCTCGCGCTCGTCGCGACGCGCCTGCTCGGAGGGTTGCTGTTCGAGGTCGGCACGCTCGACCCGCTGACGTTTGTCGGCGTGCCGCTCGTCCTCGGCGCCGCCGCCCTCCTCGCCGCCTGGCTCCCTGCCCGCCGCGCCAGCCGGGTCCACCCGGTCATCGCGCTCCGGACCGACTGACGGCCGGGAGCGAACGGCTCGGCCCTGGCTCCCGCGCAACTCCACTGCGTTGCTTTCTGCGGCGCAAGCTCCTAGGCTCCGAATTGTGGAACGAAGCCACCATCAGCCGCACCGCGCACGCTGGCGGCTCGGGCACGGCAGGATGGCCAGCACCGCAGAAGGCTGAACTCTACCGGACGAGGGGTACCCAGCCCGGGAGCACGCCCATGGCCACCACGACTCAAGGCGCCGTCAGGCAGACGTACAAGGACTACTGTGCAACACCCGACGACGAGCGCTACGAGCTGCTCGACGGCAATCTGATGATGGTTCCCGCACCGAACAGAAAGCACCAGACGGTGCTGGTCAGGCTCGCCCGGAAGCTGGGCAATTTCACCGAAGAACGCGGGCTGGGCAACGTGTACGTCGCACCATTCGACGTGGTTCTGTCGGACACCGACGTCGTGCAGCCCGACGTGCTGTTCATCTCGCGAGCGCGCGAGCACACGCTCACGGACGAGAACGTACGGGGAGCGCCCGACCTCGTGATCGAAATACTCTCGCCGTCCACCGCCGACCGCGACCTGGGCTACAAGCACGACCTGTACGGGAGACACGGCGTGCTTGAGTACTGGATCGTCGATCCGATTGCCGAGACCGTCGCTGTCCACCGGCAAGGGAACGGGAGGCTCGAACTCGCCGATACCTTCGGTCGCCGGGACACCCTGCGGACGGCGTTGCTCAACGGGCTGCAGCTCAAGCTCGACATCTTTGCGGGCTGAGCAATCCCGATGCGCGCCCAGCGCCATCCTGACTACGTGATTCCGGGCGGCTGGGCGGCGGCCGCCCCCGCCGCCCGTGGAACGTAGAGAGCGAACGCGTCCTGAAGCTTCGGCATGAAAGTCACGTACACCGACTCGGTGCCGTAGTTCGCAAAGAACCCCCAGGCGACTCGGAAGACGATGTAGTGTCCGAACAGCGCGCCCGCGATGAAGAACGCCGAAGCGAGCGTGACGAACGGGATCGCGAACTTCTTCTCGTACGCGTACAGCCCGGGCGCGACGAACAGCCACAGTTGCGACATGACGACCGGGGACGCCAGGAGGACTCCGGCCAGCACCGCCATCTTGAGATCCAGAAAGAAATACTCCGGCGCGCTGGTGTAGATGAGCGAGGCGCCTTCCTCGAGCACCGCCGTCAGCGGCTGCATGATGAAGTCGAAGATCGGACGGATGAGGGCGAAGCAGATCAAGGATCCAACGACGATCGAGATGAGCGACGTGATGAGCCGCCGGCGCAGCTCGTCGAGGTGATCGAGGAACGACATGTTGCCGCCTGCCCCGTCGCCTCCGGCGTCGCTGCCTGCGGCGACCGGCGGATCCACCGGGGCGGCCGGACCCCCGACGACCGCTATCAGTTCCGCGGTCTCCCGCAAGGCGTCCAGCGCCGGCGCGCGTTTCGTGCCCGGAGTCGCCCGACGGGGCGGTACCCCCTGCCCGAACGGACGGTCCGGCCAATCGAGCATTGGCTTCAGATTCGCATGCATCTTGGGGACCCGATGGACAACGAATCACCCTACCACACCGCCGAGCGGATGTCGGTTGGCCTGGCGCGGCGCCCGGTGCGCGACCGGTGACTACTCGTGGCGGAGCGCCGCCATCGGGTCGATGCGGGACGCCCGCCGCGCCGGGACGAATCCGGCGCCCAGCGCGACGGCGACCAGCGTCAGCACCGAGGCGGCGACGGCCGCGGGCGTCAGCCCCTCGATTTCGTAGAGCAGTGACTGGGCCAGGCGGCCGACACCGAACGCGGCCGCGAGCCCGACCGCGGTCGCGACGAGCGTCAGTCGGGCGACGTGGCCCAGCACCATCGCCCGAACGCGTGTCGCACCCGCGCCGAGCGCCATCCGCAGACCGATCTCGCGCGTGCGCAGGGCCACCGTGTAGGCCAGCACCCCGTAGAGGCCCACTGCCGCCAGGAGGGTGGCCAGCCCGGCGAAGGCGGCCGACAGCAGCGTGATCACGCGATCCTCGAACGCGGCTTCCTCCACCAGCCGGGGGAGGGTCATCAGTTGGGTGACCGGCACGTTGGGATCCAGTGCGGCCACCAGCGGGCGGACCGTACGGAGCGCGGTCTCCGGGGGCAGGGTGCTCCGTGCATAGAACGCGAGCGAGCCCACCGCGTCGGCCTGCCGGTACGGCACGTAGAGGAGCGGCGGGGCCAGGGTCTTGACGCTGTTGTAGCGCGTGTCCGCGACGAGGCCGACGATATCGGTGTCCAGCTCGACATCGAGCCCGCCGCGGCCCAGGCGCCTGCCCACGGCGCCGCGTCCCAGCGCGAACTTGCGCGCGAACGACTCGTTGACGATCGCCACCCGGGGCGCCTCCCTCACGTCCGCCACGGTGAACGTGCGACCCGCGAGCAGCGGGATCCCGAGCGTCCGGAAGTAGTCGGTGCCGACCTGGTTGAACCGCGTTTCGCGATCCGCGTCGGGCGGCGCCTCGAAGCCCTCCACCCTCACGTCGATGGCCCAACTGTCTCCGACGAATACCGGGATCGAGGCCGCGGTCGCCCCCGTCACGCCGGGCTGCGCGGCCAGCTCCGCCTCGACCCGCTCGAAGAAGGCGCGCGCCTGCTCGTCGCCGTAGCCGTTCAGACCGGGCCACAGGCGGAACGTCACGACGTCGTGCGTCCGGATGCCGAGATCCGCGCCGCTGACGTTGCGCAGGCTCTGGACGAAGAGCCCGGTCACCACCAGCAGCATCGCCGCCAGGGCGAACTGCGCCATGACCAGCCCGCTCCGGAAGCCGGCCGCCGAGCGGACGCCGTCCGGCTGGCCGGCGTCGTGCTTGAGGGCGGTGACCAGCGCCGCCCGGGTCCCGTGGAAGGCCGGGAAGATCCCGAAGAGCACGCCGGTCGCGAGCGCCACCGCCCCGGTGAACGGAAGCGCGTAGGGGTCCAGCGTCAACTGCAGGACCTCCGCAACCCGGGGCGGCAGCAACGCGGCGATGAACCGTAGCGTCCACGGCGCCGCGAGCAGCCCGGCCACGCCGCCGAGGACGGCCAGGAGGCACGACTCGGTCAGCAGTTGCGCCACGAGCTGCCGCCGCGTCGCGCCGATCGAGAGCCGCACCGCCATCTCGGAGGCGCGGGCGGCCGAGCGCGCCAGCAGCAGGTTCGCGATGTTCGCGCACGCGATCAGCAGGACCACGCCCGTGATGCCGAGGAGCAGCAGCAACGGCACTTGGAAGGCGTCGTGCGCCCCGCTCTGCCCCCGCCATCCGCCCACGATCGGCAGCGGCTTGGCGATGAACCGCGCCCGGGTCTCGTCGCTCATGTCCGTCTGGAGCGGCGCCTCCACGTCGGTCAGGATGCTCCGGTACAGGGGCGCCATCGCAGCGCGGGCCTGCTCGATGGAGACGTCCGGCTGCAGGCGGGCGAACAGGTAGAGCCAGTAGTTCCGGCGGTCCTCGAAGCGGCCCGCGCCGAAGCCGCCGCCCAGCCTCACGTGCATCGTGAGCGGCACGAACACCATGGACGGCATGTTGAACGCCGTCCCGCGGAAGCCGGCCGGGGCCACCCCGACGATGGTCAGCGGCTGGCCGTTGACCAGCAGCACGTCCCCGACCACGTCGCCCGACCCGCCCAGTCGGGTCTGCCAGAAGGCGTGGCTCAGCACCGCGACGGGATGCCCGCCGATCGGATCGTCGACTTCCGGACCGAACAGGCGCCCCAGCGCCGGCACGAGGCCCAGCGTCGGGAAGTACGAGCCGGAGACCTGCATGCCCTGCACGATGTCGATGGTGCGCCCCTCGTGGGCGACGCTGGCCCCGAAGCCGCGGTGCGCCACGAGGTCCGTGAACACGGTCTGCTCCCGCTGCAGGTCACGGAACATCGGGTAGCTGAACACCTCGTCGCAGCCGCCCTGGCCCGTGCAACTGTCCGAGCCGGGCTTCGGCCCCGGGGCCTCGAGATTCACGAGGCGCTCGGGCTCGACGACCGGCAGCGGGCGCAGCAGGAACTGGCTGTAGAGCGAGAAGATCGCGGCATTCGACCCGATGCCGAGGGCCAGCGACAAGACCGCCACGCCCGTGACCACCGGGGTCTTGACGAGCATGCGCAGCGCCAGTCGAACGTTGGTCATCCACTGCTCCCGGTCGCACCAGCCGGCCGCATCTCCAGCCAGTTAACGGGATGGGGGCGTTTCGCGTACGCGGTCAGACCCGCGGGAGCCGGTAGACGCGCAGCGCGGTGTCGTGGGACATCGCCGCCCGCTCGTCGACCAGCGTCTCCTACGCGCACCCGATCACCTGCAGGAGATCAAGGCGTTCGGGCAGGAGCCCGAGGCTGCGGGTATTCTGACGGGTGCGCATGGAGGACGCAGGCACGCCATGAACATGACGCGGCGGGTGGGCCTGCTGCTGGACGAGAGCTGGCGGGACCTGCGGTTCGCGGTTCGCGCTCTCCGGGCGACGCCTGCCGTCACCACCGTCGTCATCGTGTCCCTCGCCCTCGGCATCGGCGCGAGCACCGCGATCTTCTCGCTGGTCAACGGCCTGCTCCTCCGCAACCTGCCGGTCCCGGAGGCCGACCGTCTGGTCACGCTCGGCGTCGGAAACACGGGCCAGCGGTTCACGTACGCCACGTTCGATGAGATTCGACGTCACGACCATCTCTTCGACGGCGCGCTGGCCTGGGCCGAGTCCGCCCTGACGATCGGGGAGGAGGCGGAGCCGGCGTACGTGCAATGGGTAAGCGGAGACTTCTTCGACACCCTCGGCCTGCGGGCGTTCGTCGGCCGCACGTTCACCCCCGCCGACGATGTAGCGGGCGCAGGCCCGGAGGGGCCCGTCGCGGTCATCAGCCACGGCCTCTGGCAACGCCGCTTCGATGGGGCGTCGGACGCGGTCGGCCGCTCGCTCCTCGTCGAGGGCGTGGCGGTGACCGTCGTAGGCGTAGCGCCCCCCGGATTCCACGGCGTGCTGGTGGGGTCGGCGTTCGACCTGCTCCTGCCCGTCCGGATCAACGACCTCATCCGGCCCACGACGCCTCGCGTGCTCCATGCCCCATGGCTGCGCATCCTGCTCAGACTGCGACCCGGGCAGTCGACGGGCGCTGCCACCGCCGCCCTGCGCGCCGTGCAACCGCAGATTCAATCGAGGTCGCGTCCCCCGGGGCCGTCGGGCGCCGCGTTCCTGAGCGAGCCGTTCGTGGTCGAGAGCGCCGCCCGGGGCGTGTCGGACCTGCGACGGCGCTACGCCGCACCACTGGTGACGCTGCTCGTGGTGGTGTCTCTGGTGCTGCTGGTAGCTTGCACGAACGTAGCCAACATCCTTCTGGGACGCGGGGCCGCGCGCCGCCACGCGCTGAGCCTGCACGTCGCGCTGGGGGCCTCGCGCTGGCGGCTCGTTCGGCGGTTCCTCATCGAGAGCGCTCTGCTGGCCCTGCTCGGCGCCGTCCTCGGCATCTTCTTCGCCGGGTGGGCGGCCCGCGCGATGGTCGCGCAGCTCCCGAGCGGCGAGGTGCCGATCGTGCTCGACCTCGATGTCGACCTGCGCGTGTTGGCATACACGGCTTCCGTCGCGGTAGCCGCGGCGATCGTTGCGGGGTTGGCGCCGGCACTGTGGGCGACGACCGTCCACCCCCTCGACGCCCTGAAGGCGGGCGGGCGCAGCGGCGGCGTTGGCGGACGGGTGCACGGGTTCAGCGCGCTGCAGGTGGCGCAGGTGGCGGTCTCGGTGCTGCTCCTGGTGGCCGCCGGCCTGTTCGGGCGGACGTTCCAGCAGCTCACGCACGCGCCGCTCGGATTCGACGACGACCGCCTCCTCGTGGCGACCGTGCGGACGCCGACCACGCCGCCGGCCGACCAGAGCGAGGTCCGACACCGCCTGGCGCGGGCCGTCGCGTCGATCCCCGGGGTCGCCGCGGCCGGCGGCTCGGACCAGGCACCGCTCTACTACACCTATCCGGCTTTCCCCCTCAGCCTGTCCGGCGCCTCCCCGCTTGCGGCCCCCGAGGCCTTGACGCACATGGTTCCGATCACCCCCGCGTGGTTCGAGGCGTACGGCATGCCGATGCGGGCGGGACGGCCCATCGAGGAGCGGGACGGGGCCGGCGCCCAACCGGTGATGGTCGTCAACGAAGAGTTCGTGCAGCGGTTCGTTCCCGGTCGGAGCGCGGTGGGACAGACGCTCCAGATGACGTTCACGTTCCCCGACGGCGAGTTCGCCTTCGCCCCGAAGGCGGTGGTCGGCATCGTCGGCAGTGCCGTGCACGAGTCCATCCGCGGTCCGGTCCGCCCCGTAGTCTACGTACCCATGGCGCAGGAGCCGCTGCAGTCGATCTTCGTTGCCGGGATCTTCATCGCCGTGCGCTCGGAGGATGCCACCCCCGGGAGTCTCAGCCGCAGCGTGGCGGCGACGCTGGCGAGCGTCGATTCCGACGTGCGCGTGTCGTTTCTCACCGGCACCGGCATCGTGGGCTTCGCGCTCGCGCGGGATCGCCTGGTGGCCCGCCTGGCGGCCTTCGCCGGCCTGCTCGCGTTGCTGCTTACTGCTCTCGGAGTGGGCGGCGTGACGGCGTACCATGCCACGCGACGACGCCCCGAGCTTGCGGTTCGCGTCGCACTCGGGAGCACACGCGCGCGGCTGCTCGGGCTCGTCCTCTCGCGCGTGCTGGTACGCGTGGTCGCGGGTGTGGTCGTCGGTTTGGCGTTCGCGTTCTGGGTGTCACGTCTGGCGGAGTCGATGCTGTTCGGCATCGAGCCCCGCGACCCGGTCGTCTTCGCCGGCGCCGCCGCCACGATCACCGTCGTTGGCCTGCTCGCCGGATGGGTCCCGGCGTACCGCGCATCCCGGCTCCACCCGGCCCGCGCGCTGACAGAAACCCCGTCCTAGACCCGCGGGAGCTTCACGACGGGTCTTCCTGCCTCCGAACGCCCGGAGGATCTCGCCCGGCAGCGGCTCGAAGAAGCTGTCCGGAATCTTCAGTCCGCGATCGATGCCGACTGGGCGCTCTTCCATGTTGACCCTCAGCATGACTCGATACTCGACGGGCGACTGAGCCGTGCCGCCCGGGGCGACCGCGGCCAGTCGTCCGCGGTCGCCCCGGTCTTGTGTCAGACCCGTGGGTCAGACCTGCGGGAGCCGGTAGACGCGTTGCGCGGTGTCGTGGAACATCGACGCCCGCTCGTCGGCCGAGAACCCCTGCGTGAGCTTCTTGAACTGGTTCCAGAGCACGGTGTACGAGCACGACAGCTTGTCGACCGGGAAGTTGCTCTCGAACATGCAGCGTTGCGGCCCGAATGCCTCGATGATGTGGCGATACCAGTCGCCGTTGGCCTCGAGCAGCTCGTCCGAGGTCGGCGGCCGGTCGCGCTCGTGCCAGCCGTAGCCGTTCACGACCATCTGGATCCCGCCCACCTTCGCCACCACGTTCGGACGCCGGGCCAGCTCGGTCACGGCCGGCTTCCAGACCTCGAAGACCTCGTCGCGGCGTCCGGCGTAGGGCCCGATACCGATGGGCCCGCCGAGGTGGTTGAAGATGATGGTCGTGTAGGGGAACGCGTCCGCGAGGTCGGCCAGGTCGGCGATGTGGGTGTGATAGATCCAGCCCTCGAACGTGAGCCCGTAGGGGTGCAGGTGCGCGTAGCCACGACGGAACTCGGCATCGAGGAGCAGATGCTCGGGCCCGGTCGGACGCCGCGCCACGACGGGCGGCTCCGCCCAGGCGGCCCGATGGCGGACGCCCCGGAAGCGCTGCGGGCTGGCCGCGACCTGCGCCTCGAGCACGGGCGCCACGCGGTCGCCGGCGAGCAGGTCTGCCGACCCCACGATCCCGGTCGCCACCCGGGTCTCACCGTACTGGCCGCTCGCGCTCATGGCGGCGACGCCCTGCACGAACTCCGTCTCGCCCACGACGCGGAGCTCCTCCGGACCGTCCGCCCGATACATCGCGCTGCACTCGACGAAGACGGTCTGACGGACGTTGTGCGTGTTCGTGTCCTCGAGCAGCTCGTCCAGCAGGTAGCGGTTGCCGGGGCGATCCCACAGATGGTGGTGCGGGTCGATGATGGGCAGCTCCGGCTCCACGACCGCCTCGTCGGTCAACGCCAGCCAGTCGGCGCGAGGACCGCTGGGCGCCGCCGTGCGCGGGGTCTGGGCACGAGCGCGCATCGAGCCGGGCAGACCGGCCGCTGCCGCCGCCCCGAGGGCCCCCGCCGCCGCTCGACCGAAGAACGTCCGTCGCGTGATGTCATCCATCGTCGTCACTCCTTGCTCCTTGCGAGCACCTCGCCGTCCCTCCCAGCGGCGGCATGACTATATCTCGACATCCAGGACCTCGGCGATCGCCCGCCGCATCCAGTCCGTCCTCGCAAGCTCGAGGCGCTGCAGGTTGAGCGGCGCAAGATAGTCGCCGGGGCGCTGGTTCTTCATGTCGAGGAAGGGGTAGAAGGTCTCGAAGTCCTCCGACGCCGTGGCCTCCGCGATCTCCTGCATTGCACGGTCCTTTGTCTCCTTCGGGAGCGCCTTGAGGATCTCGTAGCCGCTCCGGCTCTGCTGCAGCGTCATCAACAGGCGGTCGCGGACCGCCGCCAAGCGCTCCCGGATCAGGCGCCGATACTCCGTCTCGTCGAACCCGGGAGGCGATACCTCCGCAAGGTTCTGCGGGTGAAGGAGGTAGCTCTCGATCGAGTAGTACCCGAGCACGAAGAGACGCGGCTGCTCGCGTCGTAGCGCCTCGATCTCCTCAGCTCCGATGTAGTCGCGATCGATGAGGCCGTGAAGCTCCTCGTTGGCTCGGACCTGGAGTCCGACGGCGTTCTTGTCGCGAGCGGCAATGAACAGGAAGTCCGGCAGATCGATCGCGTTGTAGAGCACGACGTCCCGGTTCTCGCAGAGGACGAGCGTCTTGTTCGGAAAGACCTTCAGCGCAGCGTCCCTGGGAACGGCGATGTCGAAGACGTCGGCGGACTTCGGTGACGGCGTCAGCACCTGCGGGCGGTCGAAGTCCAGGTCGTCGAAGTCGACGATGATCGCGTCCGCTGCCTCGCTCGCGTACTCGATGAATCCGAGCGAGTGGCTGGCCGTCCAGAGCTGCGAGCAGTCCGGGATCCAGTGCTCGACGACTTCCCGGAGCAGGGCGTGCTGGAGCCGCGTGTGCAGATGCACGTCGAGCTCGTCGATGAAGTAGATCGCGTTCGAGAAGTGCTCGCGGCGAGCGAACAGGTTGAGAAGGACGTTGAGAACCTCCTTCTCGCCGCTGCTCAGCAGGTCGTAATGGACATCCGACTGCCCCTTGCGGAAGCGGATGTCCGGCGGGCGGTCACTCAACGCTGGGATCATCCGGGTCAACTGGAGACTCGTGGCCGAGCCGGTCCCGAATATCCCGGCGAGCGCATCGTTGATGGGCGTGACGAAGCGCGCCCGCATCGCGTCGGAGTCGAAGTCCTCGCCCCACACCTCTCGGAGGACGTTCTCGGTGATCAACGCGATGTCGCCCTCGAACCGCGTGTCCAGCTCGATGAACCTGCGCGGGCGATCCGAGTCCGCTCCCACGTCCACGGAGTAGCGTCGCGAACGCAGCTCGGGCACGGTCCGAAACGAGCTGCGGCCGTAGAAGGCCGACCTGACGGCCCAGTCTTCCGGTGACGTTGTAACCCGCGAGTCGTTCGACCGGGCGATTTCGAAACCTCCCCCGAGCGAGCAGGACGCCGACATCTCGGCAGCAGGATCCTTCTTCAGGTAGCTCAGGTCGGCATCGGTTCGGTCCTTGTGCCGCGCCGAGAGGTACTCGAAGGCGTCGAACACCGACGACTTGCCGCCGCCGTTCGCACCGATCAGCAGCACCAGCTTCGGTGCGCCCTGGCACGTCGTGAGGTCGATCGTCAGGTCCGTGAAGCGCTTGAAGTTCGCGAGGCGCAGCCGGGTGACGTTCATCGACTTCGCTCGGCGGGAAGCGCGCGCGCTACTCCGGCAGCGCGTAGGCGATCAGGCGCGGCCCTCCACCCACCGTGAGCGCGATGTACTGCCGGCCGTCCGCGATGTAGGTCATCGGCGTCCCGATGGCGCCGGACGGCAGGTCCACGGACGCCAGCTCCGTGCCGTTCGTCTTGTCGTAGGCGACCATTCGCGGGCCGCCGTCGGTCCCGCCGGCGGTGAGGCAGTAGATGAGCAGCGTCTTCGTCAGCAGCGGCCCGTTGATGGCGTTGTCGCCGCCCAGGGGCGGCAGGTCCAGGTCGCGCAGCAGCGGGTGGTTGCGGTAGCGGTCGCCGTTGCCGGTCGGCACCCACCAGGCGTGGTCGCCGGTGTTGAGGTCGATGGCCGTCATGCGCGAGTAGGGCGGCTTGACGAGCGGCAACCCCTGCGGCATCTGCGGCTCGCGGCGGATGTTGCCGCCGCGGGCGAGACGCTGCGCCTCGGGGGCGCCGTGGGTGTAGGTGAGCGTCGCCCCGAGCGCCGGATCGGGCTGGTAGAGGGAGACCACCGCCGTCCGGTTGCGGGACGGGACGTAGAGCATCCCGGTCTCGGGGTCGACGGCGGCCCCGGACCAGCCGGCCGTGCCGCCCGGAGGCGGGCGCATGAGGGTGCCGTTCGTGACGCCCTCGATGGCCCGGTCGAGCGGCGTGAAGAGCGGTCCGAGGCGGAAGCCCTCCACCGCCTCGAGCGCCATCTGGCGGATCTCCGGCGTGAAGTCGACGAGGTCGTCGATGGTGACGCCCTGGTAGTCGAACGGGGCCGGCCTGGTCGGGAACGGCTGCGTGGGCGACAGCACCTCGCCCGGCATGTTCGAGCCCTGCGGGACCGGCCGCTCCTCGATGGGCCAGATGGGCTCCCCCGTGGCTCGATCGAAGACGTAGACGAAGCCCTGCTTGCTGACCTGTGCGATCGCCTGGACGGGGCGGCCGTCGACCACCACGTCCACCAGGTTGGGGTGGGTCGCGAAGTCGTAGTCCCACAGGCCGTGGTGCACCGCCTGGAAGTGCCACACGCGCTGCCCGGTCTCGACGTCGACCGCGATCAGCGTCTCCGAGAAGAGGTTGTCGCCCAGCCGGTCGACGCCGTAGTAGTCGTTCGTGGTCGTCCCGGTCGGGAGATACACGTGGCCCAGCTCGTTGTCGCCGGCCAGCATCGACCAGACGTTGGCGTTCCCCGAGTAGCGCCACGATTCGTTCAGCCACGTGTCGACGCCGAACTCGTCCGTCCCGTTCGGCACGGTGTGGAAGTCCCAGGCGTGCTCGCCGGTGCGCGCGTCCCAGGCGCGGACCCAGCCCGGCACCGCCTCCTTCGTGATGCGCCGGTCGGCGACCGCCGAGCCGTGGATCACCTTGTCGCGAACGACGATGGGCGGCGAGTGGATGCCGAACAGCAGGGCGTTCAGGTAGTCGCGCTCCTCGCGGTTCGCCCGCGGCAGCCCCACCATGGCGTCGACCATGCCGCTGCCGTCGGCTCCGAAGTCGGCGCACGGCCGGCCCGTCTTCGCCTCGGCGCAGACGAGGTAGCCGTTGCCCGTGCCCCAGTAGATCCGCTCGTCGTCCGCCCCGTCGGTCCAGTAGGCGACGCCCCGCTGCGACCACGGGTTGCTCATCGTCGGCGTGCCCTCTTCGTAGGACTTCGGGTTGAAGACCCACCGCGTCTCGCCCGTGGTGGCATCGACCGCCACCCCCTGCGAGAGCGGCGTATTGAAGTAGAGGATGCCGTCGACCATGAGCGGCGTCGCCTGCAGGCGCGACAGGATCGGCCGGTGGCCGGTGCGGTAGAGGTCGGGGGTCTCCTCCACGAGCGCGTCGACGACCGTGTTCAGGGGCGCCGTCCACTCGCCGCCCCCGGGCGTGGTCAGGCTGATGTGCCGGTCGACGGTGACCCACTCCCAGGCGACTTCCAGGTCCGCGAAGTTGCCGGCGTCGATCTGGTCGAGCGGCGAGTACTTCTGGCCGCCGACGCTCCCGGCGTAGCTGCGCCATTCGCCGCCCGACGTGTCGTAGGTCTGCCACGGCCCGCTCCCGCCGGCCGGCTGGGCGGTCACGGCGGCGGACCCGCAAAGGACGAGGGCAAGCACGACGGCGAGCGAGAGCGACTGGCGCATGGCGTGACCTCCGTACCTTGTCGTAGCGCGAGCGGGCCGGGCGCCCGCGGCGAATGAAGCCGACTTGTGAACGCAATCGTACACGGTCGTCAGGACAGGGCGTACCACGTGCCCCGGCCCGCGCCGCGTCGGGTCAGACGGCCGGCGCGGGTGAGCGCCTGCACGTGGTCCTTGATGGTGTTGCGGCTCGCGCCGGTCGCCGCCGCGGCGGCCCGGATGGTCACGCGTCCCTGGTCGCGGGCCATCTCCAGGATCCGTACCGACAGCGCCGGCAGGTCGCCGAGCATCGCGCGCTCGCGCTCGATCTTCCGCTGGAGTTGCTGCTTCTGTCGCTGCAGCGCCGTCAGGAAGTACGTGAGCCAGGGCTCCCAGTCCGGCTCGGCGGTGCGCAGCGTGGACTGGGTCCGGCGCAGAGCCAGGTAGTAGGCCTCCCGGCTCTGTTCGATGATGCTCTCCAGAGAACAGTAGGGGACATGGGCGTACCCGGCCCGCAACAGCAGCAGCGTGGTCAGGATTCGCGACAGACGGCCGTTCCCGTCCTGGAACGGGTGAATGGCCAGGAAGACGACGACGAAAACGGCGATGACCAGCAGCGGGTGCAGGTCGGCCGGGCGCGCCAGGCTGTCCCGTGTCCACGCGATCAGGTCGGCCGTGAGCCGGGGAGTGTCGAAGGGCGCGGCGGTCTCGAAGACGACGCCCAGTCGCGTTCCGCCGGGACCGAACGCCTCCACGTGATTGGGGAGGGTCTTGTAGGCCCCCCGATGGCGTTCGTCCTTCTCCGAATGCTTGAGGAGGTCGCGGTGCAGTTGCCGGAGGTGGTTCTCGGTGAGGTCGATCACCTCCCACGCCGTGAAGACGGTGCCGATCGCGTCGGCGTAGCCGGCCACCTCCTGCTCGTCGCGCGTGGCGAACGATCCGGCGTCGAGGCTGGAGAGCAGCCGCTCCACGGCCCGGTCGTCGAGCGCCGCCCCCTCGATGCGCGTGGACGAACCGATGCTCTCGATCGTGGCGACACGCTGCAGGCGGGAGAGTTGCTCCGGCGCGAGACGCCCGATGGCCAGCCACGCGCCCTTGAACTCGTCGATCTCCGCGATGAGGCCGAGGATCTCGCCGGTGATGGTCAGCGACGACAGGTCGGGTGAGCCATCCATTCCGGCATCCGATTCCATCCGATTCGGAGCATGCCACGCAGCCCATCCATTTGTCCATCCATTTCCATCCGCGTTTCGCGTGAGACCAGCGCCCGACTCGGGCGGCCCCGCTGGTCGGGCCCTCTCGTGGCACCGGGCATGCTGCTCCGCCGGCCGGGATGCGCCGGTTTGTCCGCCGCTCTACGCGAGCGCGTAGCCGACGCTCCGCGCGACGTTCTTCAGCAGGCTGAGCAGCGCGGGGTCCCCAAGCGCTCGATGGAAGCTCGGCTGCCGCGGGACGACGCCGGCCGCCTCGGCGCGATCCGTCAGTACCATCGCCGGCCGGTTGGCGGTGCATGGACGACAGGTAGCGGAGGCCCGCGGTCTGCGGGTAGGCGTCGTAGAATCCGCGCGCCCAGTTCCGGGAGACGGATCGGGCGCCCGTCAGCAGGGCCATCGACGCACCCGCGCGGGTCGCGAAGGCGCCGGGTGACCTCCTGCGGCGTCAACTCGCTGATCGACGGTGCGTACAGTGTGCGCTGCAGCGTCCCGATCGCCTGCCGGAGGGCCGCGTTCAGCGCCTCCGGCGGCTCCGCGGCGAGGCCGACACCTCCGGTTGGCCCCTTGACACGTAGTCCCGCGTCACCTTAACCTCAAGTCAATTTTTCGGGGTTATAAGGAACCTTAATGATGAATTGCATCACGCTGACGCAAATCGACCGCCACCCGGCGGCAGTCAAGGTGAATCATGGATCGGCCGCCGTCACTGACGCCTACGGAAGTGTCCACGGCGATTCGGCGACTGCTGGAGCCCGGCTTGGACGCGATCAGCTTCTGCCGCCACGCCCGGAGCCAGGGGCGTAGGCGGAGATTCAGCACGCGAGACGTTGAGCATGTTCTGAGGACCGGCCACGTTGGCGATCCCATCTGGAAAGAGGAGTTCCAAAACTGGACCTACCGGGTGCGGGGCACTGATCTGGACGACGAGGAGCTGACCATCGTGGTCGCAATCGATCTGGCATCGACGCGCATCACGATAATCACTGGATTCCGACATGCGAGACGCGCCTCCAACTCGTCGATGCACCGAGTGCGGGGCACTGCAGCAGATGATCCGCACGACAATTGACTACCGGGAGTCGGGACTGGACAACGTGGAACTGGTCGACGCGCCGGTCTGGGAATGCCGTGAAGGGCACCAGGAGATCCAAATCCCGAACGCAGAACAGCTTCACGGACTCCTCACGAATCTGCTGATCAGAAAGACGACCGCACTGAAGGGCGCGGAGATCAGATTCCTGCGGAAGGAGCTCAGGCTGAGCGGCAGGGCGTTCGCGCAGCGGCTCGGGATGACCCCGGAGCACCTATCGCGACTGGAAACCGGCGCGCGCGGCGTTACCTCGACAATCGACCTGCTGGTGCGCCTATCGGTGGCGTGGGAACTGACGAGGCGGCAACAGATCGAGTTTCCGGCCGATGTCAAGCCGTTCGCCCCCCGACTCGGCACTTCGCCGGACGTTGAGAATCACCGCGTGCAACACCGCGACGATGCGTCGCGGGATCGGCGCTGGGTGCCGATCCCGGCGTGACGCAATCGGGATCCAGCCGGACCGCACGAGAGCGTCCGCGCGGCCCCGAAGATGGGCGATCATCAGCCGGCGTTCCCCGCACTGCCGGCGACGTAGGCGGACCAGTCGTCCATCAACCGCCGCTCGAACAGGTCCGACCGGGAGCTTCGGCGTTGCGCGGCGACCCGGCGCCGGAACGGCCGGAAGCCGCGCGCAGTCGCGCCCGGTCCACACCACGGACTGCCGCCGGATCACCCCCTCAGAAACCCGGCGGGGCCTCGTCGGCGGAGGGGCCGTACAGCGACGGGACGGGAACGTCGTTCATCCGCAGATACACCCCGAGCTGCGCCCGGTGGTGGATCAGATGATTCATGACGAAGCTGCGGAGCACGACCACCTTCGGCAGCGTGAACACGATCGTGCCGTTGGTCAGCATGGACCACGGCTTCATCAACTCCGCGTCGCTCGCGCCGGCGAGCGCCGCGCGGGCCTCGCCGGCGGTCCTGTCGAGCATCGCGACCAACTCCGCGGTGTCCGTGGGCTGGGGCGGCGGCTTCATCGGTCCGCCGGGCGCCGTGTCGACGTCGTCGCGCGTGATGGTCAGCGTGGCCAATGACGGCAGGCCCGCCAGGTGTCCAGCCAGCGAGATCATCGAGAGGGACTTCGGGTGCGGCTTCCAGTCGAACTTGTCCGCCGGTACGCGTTCGAGCGTCCGGCGAGCGCCCGCGATCTCCTGGTCGTACTCCG
This sequence comes from Vicinamibacterales bacterium, assembly GCA_965215155.1. Lineage (GTDB taxonomy): Bacteria > Acidobacteriota > Vicinamibacteria > Vicinamibacterales > UBA8438 > JAGWAJ01. Next base: position 720,628 of record CBDCCY010000004.1, read on the forward strand.
GCAGCAGGCTCTCACGGATGGCCATGTCTGTCCCTCCGCCGCAAAGTCTACCGGACACCTGCTCACGCTGACCAAGGACGAGCGCCGACTCTTGCGGGGCTGGTTCCTGCCGGTCGCCGGGAGCGGCATCCGCACGACCGCCTGTCGACACCGCCCCCCCACGGCGATCCTCATTCTCTTGTCGCGCCACCGCTCGCGGTCCTGGTGTTGCCCAGCCCATCATCGCGGGGTACGATGCCCGCTCGGGGCGTCCGTCCCGCGATCCGGGCGCAACCGCTACCAAGGAGCGTCGGATGGTGCGACCGCACAGCGGCACTCGGCGCCGGGCACTCGGGTCTTCAATGGCCGGCGCGTTCGTGACGGCCGGCGCATTCGCGATGGCCTGCGCTGCCATCCCGGCGAGCGCCTCGCCCGGCGAGACGTCGTCGGCACGGTCCGGGGCAGGTCGGCAACCCGCGCGACCGCCGGCCGTGCAGGCGGCCGCTCCCGCAACGGAGACCGCCCCCGGCGGGGAGACCGGGGGCGCTGCGGCCGTCACGCCCCGCGCGGTCCTGGACGGCTACTGCATCACCTGCCACAACGAGCGGTTGCGGACGGGCGGCCTCAACCTCGAGGCCGATGCCGTCGACGCCGCCGACCCGAGCCGCCATGCCGACGTCTGGGAGAAGGTGATCGCTAAGCTGCGGACCGGCGCCATGCCGCCGCCCGGGCGGCCGCGCCCGGAGGAAGCGACCTACGACGCGGTGGCGAGCCGCCTCGAAACCGATCTCGACCGGGCCGCCGCGGCGAATCCGAATCCGGGCCGCACCAGCACGGTCCACCGGCTCAACCGCACCGAGTACCGTAACGCCATCCGCGACCTGCTGGCGCTCGACCTCGACGTGACGCCGCTCCTGCCAGGCGACGAGACGTCGGACACCGGCTTCGACAACAACGCCGACGTCCTGTCGATCTCCACCGCGCAGCTCGAGCGCTACCTCTCGGCGGCGCGCACCATCACCCGGCTCGCCACGGGGCTGACGCCGACCGGCCCCGGGTTCGAGACCTTCGACGTGCCGCTGCTTCTGCTGCAGGACGAGCGCCAGAGCGAGGACCTGCCGCTCGGGTCGCGGGGCGGGGTCGCGGTCCCCCATCACTTCCCCGTGGACGGCGACTACCTCATCAAGATCGAGCTCCGGTCCAACTGGCAGGACTACATCCTCGGCATGGGCAGAGCGCACCTGCTCGACGTCCGGATCGACGGCGAGCTGGTGAAGCGCTTCACGGTCGGCGGCGAGGACCGCGGCCGGCCCGCGCCGGTGACGTTCACCATCGCCGAGCGAGGCGATCCGGAATGGGAGGCCTACCTCCAGACCGCGGACGAGCGGCTCGAGGTCCGCGTGCCGGTCGAGGCCGGGCCGCGGACCGTCGGGGTCTCCTTCGTGCGCAACGTCTGGGAACCGGAGGGGATCCTCAAGCCGCGGCAGGCCGGCGAGGTGCTCTCGAACGACGAGGCATACCACGGGAACGCCGCCGTCAGCGCCGTCGCCATCGGCGGCCCGTACGCCGTGACCGGACCGGGCGACACGCCCAGCCGGCGCGCCATCTTCACCTGTCGGCCGAGTGCGTCGGAGGACGCAGCGACGGCGGGGGCCGCGCCGACCGCGGAGGAGCGCGCCTGCGCAACCGAGATCGTCTCGCGGCTCGGCCGGCTGGCCTACCGCCGGCCGCTGACGCCCGGGGACATGGACACGCTGCTCGGCTTCTTCGAGAGCGGCCGGGAAAGCGGCGGCAGCTTCGACGCGGGCATCCAGCTCGCACTCGAGCGGATGCTCGTCGACCCGGACTTCCTGCTCCGCATCGAGCGCGACCCGGCCGGGGCCGCGCCCGGCGCGCCGTACCGCCTGAGCGACGTGGAGGTCGCCTCGCGCCTGTCGTTCTTCCTCTGGGGCAGCATCCCCGACGAGCCGCTGCTCGACGCGGCGGAGCGCGGCGAGCTCACGGATCCGGCCGGGCTGGAAGCGCAGGTCCGCCGCATGCTGGCCGCTCCCCGCGCCCGTTCGCTGGTCGACGACTTCGCCGTGCAGTGGCTGCACCTGCGCAACCTGGAGGACGTGACCGGCGACCCGGTGCCGTTCCCCGACTTCGACGACAACCTGGTGGATGCCTTCCGGCAGGAGACCACGCTCTTCCTGGCCAGCGCGCTCGCCGACGACCGGAGCGTCGTCGACCTCCTGGACGCCGACTACACCTTCGTCAACGAGCGGCTCGCCAACCACTACGGCATCCCGGGCATCTACGGGTCCCGGTTCCGGCGCGTCACGCTCCCGGACCGCGCGCAACGCGGCGGCCTGCTGGGCCACGGCGGCCTGCTGGCGCTGACCTCGTATCCGACCCGCACGTCACCCGTGCTGCGGGGCAAGTGGCTGCTCGACACGATCCTCGGCGCGCCCCCACCGTCGCCGCCGGCCGACGTCCCGGCCCTGCCTGAGCGGGGCGAGGGAGGCCGCACGACATCGGTCCGCGAACGGCTGGAGCGCCACCGGCAGGCGCCGGCCTGCGCCACCTGCCACGCCTCCATCGATCCGCCCGGCTTCGCGCTCGAGCAGTACGACGGCCTCGGGGCGTGGCGCACGACGGACGAGTTCGGCAACCCGATCGACGCCACCGCCACCATGCCGAACGGCCGGACGGTGGCGGGGATGGCGGGCCTGCGCGCGCTGCTCCTTGAGCGGCCCGAGCGCTTCGCCGGCACGGTCACCGAGAAGCTCCTCTCCTATGCCCTCGGGCGGAGCCTGGAGTACAACGACATGCCGACCGTGCGCGCCATCGTGCGCGACGCCGCGGCCGACGACTACCGCTGGTCGGCGCTCATCGGCGGTATCGTGAAGAGCCCGGCCTTCCTGATGCGGAACGCCGCGGCGGAGTGAAGGCGGCAGGAGGCTCCATGACCCAGAAGCGCTCCCCGCAGCCCGCCATGGCGGGACGACGGTGATGACGGTGCACGGAGTGACGGTAGGCGACCGCGTCCGACACCCGGCAAGACCGGAGTGGGGAATCGGTCAGGTTGTCGACGTCGAGTCCGCCAAGGCCGAGGTTTTCTTCGTCGAGGCCGGCAGCAAGATCCTCTCGTTGCGACACGTGTCCTTGGCCGTTCTCCATCCTCCACCGAATCACCCGTTGCTGGACCGCATCGACGCGAAAGCCGTCGGCGGAAGCGGCTACCGGAGCGTCCGCCAATCCATCCAGGGGTTTCTCGAGGCGTACGAGGGAGGCTTCTACGGCGACCGTTATCTTCGTGCGGAACGTGACTACAAGGTCGAGGCCCACGAGCTGGCCACGACGATTCTGGGGCGCGCCGAGCTGGAGCCTCTCGCAGCGAGCGGTGCGTTCGAGGAGATCTGTCATCGCGCGATGCAGGTCGTGAACAAGACCAATCTGATCTTTCCGAACGAGAAGATGGCTCTGAAGGACGGGCTGAAACCGGCTGCAGGACAGCAGGCGTTCGCCGTCGCGCTGTACGCACTGCTACACGGTGAGGACGACCTGCCGTCGCGCTTCCAGCACTTCGCAGGCGTTCTCGAAGACATGGGAGCCGGAAAGTGGACGGTCGCCACCTACTTTCCATTCCTGCTGTTCCCTGACGAACAGCAGTTCATCAAACCGACCTATACGAAAAACGCCGCAACCATCTGCGCCTTCGAAATCGGCTACACGCCGCACCCTGACTGGCCGGCCTACGAGCGGATGCTGCGTTTCTCGAACTACCTGAGATCCGAATTGGCGACCTTGAAGCCCCGTGACAACATCGACGTCCAATCCTTCATCTGGTTGATCGCGCAAACGTGGGTGGGCACGGCGAGGAGAACGACATCATGACCATCAGCAGGAAAGCGCTGCCGCGCCGGACGGTGCTCCGCGGCCTCGGCGTGACGTTGAGCCTCCCGTTCCTCGACGCGATGTCGCCCGCGCTCACCGCGCTGGCGAAGACCGCGGCGAAGCCGATCCACCGCTTCCAGGCGATCTACGTGCCGAACGGCATGGCGATGCAGTACTGGTCGCCGGAGAAGACCGGCCGCGACTTCGAGCTGACGCCGATCCTGGCCCCGTTCGAGCCGTTCCGCGACCAGCTCCTGGTCATCTCGGGCCTGCGGGCGTCGTGGGCCTACGTCCACGCCGGCGCCTCGGCGTCGTTCCTGACCGGGACGCCGCGCGGCGGGCAGAACGAGACCGACGTCCTGGCCAGCACCTCGATGGACCAGATCCTGGCCCGCGAGCTGGGCAGGACGACGCAGCTCGGCTCGCTCGAGGTGTCGATGGACAAGTTCGCCAACGCCGGGCAGTGCACGGCCGGGTTGAGCTGCGCCTACACGCAGACCATCTCGTGGCGCACGCCGACCCAGCCGCTCCCGATGGAGAACAACCCGCGCGCGGTCTTCGAGCGGCTGTTCGGCGACAGCGGCTCGGCCGACCCGGCCGTCCGGCGCGCGCGGCGGCACCAGAAGCAGAGCATCCTCGACTCGGTGACCGACAAGCTGAGCGACCTGAAGGTGGCGGTCGGCCCTAGCGACCGGGCCAAGCTGGACGAGTACTCCGAGGCGGTCCGCGACGTCGAGCGGCGGATCGAGATCGCGGAGCGGCAGCGCGACGTCGAACCGTCGTTCACCGAGCAGCCGTCAGCGCCGCCGCGCGTCTTCGAGGAGCACCTGGGCCTGATGTTCGACCTGCAGTTCCTCGCCCTGCAGGCCGACCTGACGCGCGTCGTCACGTTCATGATGGGCCGCGAGCAGAGCACGCGCTCGTATCCCCAGATCGGAGTGCCCGACGCGCACCATCCCCTGTCGCACCACGAGGACGATCCCGAGCGCATCGCCGTCATGTCGAAGATCAACGCCTACCACGCCAAGCTGACGGCCGACTACCTGGCCCGGCTGCGGGCGGCGGAGGACGCCGACGGCTCGCTGCTCGACAACATGACCATCCTCTACGGCGCCGGCATCTCCAACAGCACGCGCCACCTCGGCAGCAACCTGCCACTCGTCGTCCTCGGCGGAGGCGCCGGCAAGCTCCAGGGCGGCCGGCACCTGCGCTACTCGGCGGACACCTCGAACGCCGACCTCCTCATGACGCTGATGGACAAGCTCGACATGCCGCTCGACCGGCTCGGCGCCAGCACCACGAGGCTGCCCATCGACACGCTGCCGGAGGTGTGACGAAAGGGACGTCGTTGGCGTCATTGAGTCGTGCGGAAGTCGCCGCGTTCTGGCACGAGTGCGCGAGCATCCGGCGAGAAGCCATCTTCGGGTTGGCGGACGCCCTGCGCCCGACGTACCGGCATCGCAGCCTGCAGTGGCAAGTCGATGTCGCCGCGGTCGGATACGTCGGCATCGACTACGAACCCGGTGGCGTAGTCATGCTGTCCGTCAATCCGGCGGGAGGCAGAGAGAATCTCGAGCCGGATCCGGCCAGCGACAAGATGTACGAACGCTTGGTGGCGTTTCGGGATTCGAAGCCGAACGGCGGACTGGGTCGTGCGTTCGAGGACTCGCACAGTGCTTTCCGGCGCAGCTATCCCAACTGGACGATTACCAGGAAGCACTACAACAAGATCCTGGCGACGCTCGGAACACGATTCGACGAGCTCGCATTCCTCTACGTCGTGCCGTTCCGGACCCGGGGAGACAAGGGAAGCACCATGAGTCGCAGGTTCGTGGACAACGGTTACGAGAAGCACTTGAAGAAACAGATGGCGCTGCTCAGCCCCGGAACGGTGATCGCGATGGATCAGCGGTCGGAAGAGTCAGCGAACCGCTACCGACGGGAAGAAGTCCCGGAGACGACGGTGTGCTATTGGACGCGTCAGCGGAATGTGCCGGATTCGCAGAGATTCGCTGCGCTTCGGGCGTGCATCGATTCGGGCGGCGCCATGTGAGTAGCCGTAGCAGCGTCAACCCGACCGCCGGGGACTACAAGGGGTGGCCGATCGACGAGGACGAACGGCGTGCGGTTTTCGACTGAGTGGCTCGATCCGGGTGCGAACGTGTCGGCAGAAGAGCGGGCGACGCTCTGTCGTCTTCGTCTGTATGTGTCGGAAGAGAATGCGTGCAGGTTCTTCGATCCGGCGTCGAACGGTACCTGCGACCACGTGACGGTCCCGGCCGTCCATTTGGCCGAAGGCCTCGCGACCGACTGGTGGTCCATTTTCGGCGGTCGTGATCGGGGGCATCCGATCCGCCACTATCGGACGGGGTTCGCCCTTCCCGACGTGACGTTCGAGTTCGATGGTTCGACGTTCGAGGCGCGGGGAGACCAGTACGCCTGCGCGAACCTCGACCTGCGTTTCTGGCAGGTCGGGAGCGAGAAGCTGTCTCGCGCTGCCGCCGAATCGACTCTGGCACGGTTCATCGACGACGTTGCGGCAAGGCTGGCGGCCGCCGGCTTGCTGAACAGCGAGGTCGCTCTACGCTGGTCGCGCGTCTCGCGCTCTCTGAGCGACCCGCACGAGCGCGCGTTCTGTGAAGCGGCAGGGGCGCTGGGAGTCGATCCCTATGGCGTTTCGGAAGAGGACGCACTGTTCATCGAGGAAGCGGCGGGTCTCCTGTCAGGTGAAGCGTTGCTCGAGTTCCTGGCTGGGGTCGGGCGGCGCGGCGCGGGGAGAATGCGCGGCGCTCCGTCGTGAAGATCGCGAACCGGGACCGCATCCAGACGGCGTGCAGGGGGAACTCCCGGACGCGACGTGGGCTGAAGCCGGCCCGTTGCTCTCGCGCCACGACCGTCGGACGAAGCCGGGTTCAGCACCAACGCGTCCGGCCGGTCACGCCGCGTCGAACACGTCCGCCACGCCCACGGCGAAGCCGTCCAGGCACTCCGAGTCGGCCTGCTGACTCCTGCCGAATACCCCGCGTTCGGTGTACGCGTCGCCCGCCAGGGTCAGCACGGTGATCGTCTCGTCCACGGGATTCACGATCCAGTACTCCGGGATCCGCGCCTCCGCGTAGTCCCGGCGCTTCACGCGGGTGTCCCGCTCCGGGTCGTCGGGGCTGACGATCTCCATGACCAGGTCGGCGCCGCGCCAGTAGTCGTTCCGGCGCCGCGGGTCCGTCGCGTCCCGCACGAGCAGCAGGTCGGGCTCGCGGAACTTGCCTTCGCGGATGCGCAGACGCAGCGGTGCGTAGCGCACCTTGCCGCCGAGGGCCTGGACGAAGGGCGACAGGGCCAGGAAGAGGAACTGCGAGATGGCCTGGTGGCGGTCCGTGGGCCTGGGCGGGACCTCCAGGCGGCCGTCCGTGAACTCGATCAGCAGGCGGGCGTGATCCGTCAACTGGAGGTACTGCGCCTGCGTCCACAGGCCCTGCAGCGGTTCGATGTCGATGTCCGCGGGGTCATCCGCGGTGACGATCCGCAATCCGAGCCGAGGGGCGGCAACGGTCATGGTCGTCCTGCACCCGAGACAGCCGGCCGCGCGCGGTGCGGACGCGCGCTGCGGATCGGCCCGATCTCTCCTCTCGTCACCCTGAATCATAACCACCGGGCGTCTCGGGGAGTGTGGGAGAGCATCGTCCCAGGCGGCGTGCGCACGCTCCGGAGCGCCCGCGTCACATGCCCCAGACGGTGACCGGCGCGCCGCCGGGACCTCCCGGCACCTCGCGGCGGAAGATCTTCTCCTCCCACGCCCGGTCCGGCGCGCGGTCGAAGACGATCAGGTGGCCCGACTCCGCGCCGCATCGGTCCATGTAGCCGCGCGTTTGCGCCAGCCCCTCCGCCACGGTCCGCTCCAGGTCCCTGCGCAGCACCTTGCACTCGACCACGAACCGGCGGGTGCGCCCGCCCTGACGCCACAGGATCAGCAGGTCCACGCGTCCGCGGCCCAGGGCGTACTCGCGCTCGATGCGGCCGCCGCCGTTCACGATCCGCTGCAGGTGCGCCTGCAGCAGCAACTGCGGGCCGGCCTAGTGGTAGCGCTCGAAGCGCTGCACCCAGTGCTCCGAGTGCTCCCGGAAGAACGTCTGGAACGCCGCGATCAGCCCCGCGACGTCGAGCCCGCCGTCCGCGCCGACGTACCACGCCGTCCGCTGCGGCAGGCCCATCTGCACGGCGTGGTTCAGATGCCGCGGCACGACCTCGGCGTAGATCGGGTTGGCGATTCGCGGTGTTCCCTCGGCGTCCAGCGCCACCAGGCCCAGGTCATGGACGTAGGCCACGTCCTCCGCCGACCACGCGGACTCGGACGCCCCTGCGAGGAGCGGCTCCACCACCCGGCGCACCCGCTCCTCGCACAGCCTGTTCGCCAGGTCGTCGATGTGGGTGTCGCGGCGCAGGATCAACCGCTCCTGCGCGTCCTCGACGTCTTCCGCCGTTATCGCGCGGGTGCGGTCGCGCCCGGTCTCGCTCTCGAAGCAGGCCTCCCGGCAAAGCGCGTTCACCAGCCACGGCTGCCCGGCCGAGCGCTCCCGGACGGCTTCGAGAGCTCCCTCGGTGAACGCCTGCCCGGTCGCTGCGGTGTGCTGGGCCAGCAGCGCCCGCGTCTCCTCAGCGGTGAAGTCGCCCAGGCGCAACGACTTCGACTTGATGTTGAAGGCACTGCCGCCGAGGACCAGGGCGTTCTGCGCCGTGGAGTGGATGCGGTAGTCGCGCACGTCCCGCAGCCCGCACAGGACGACGCAGTGCGGGAAGCGGCCGGGGCGGCCCGGATACCCCGCGCGCAACTGCCGGAGCACCGACAGCAGCGTGTCCCCCACCAGCGCGTCGATCTCGTCGATCAGGAGCACCAGCGGCCGCGGGTCGGCCATGCACCAGCGCAGCAGGGCCTGGCGCAGGGCTTGCCCTGGCCCCGCCCGCTCCAGCACGCCGGGCCAGATGCCCTCCAGCGTGTCGTCGCCCAGCGTCACGCTCGCCTCGAGCGCCAGCTCGGACAGCACGGCGCGCATGCCCTCCGCCACGTTCTCCCGCAGCGCCTGGCCGGCCTCCACGTCGGCGTAGACGCAGCGGTAGTCGCCGGCGGCGCCGCTGTTCAGCAGGTCGCGCAGCGCCAGCAGCGCCGAGGTCTTGCCCGTCTGGCGCGGCGCGTGGAGCACGAAGTAGCGCTTGTCGCGGACGAGCCCCAGCAGATCGTCGAGATTCACCCGGTCGAGCGGCGGGATGTGGTAGTGGTCCTCGGGGCGGATGGGGCCCTCGGTGTTGAAGAAGCGCATGATCGGGTTCTGGCAGTCAGGAGTTGGCCTGCTCGGCGAAGGCACGGGTCGTCTACGCTTCCGGCACCTCGTCGCCCGGCTGCGGTGGTGCGTCGGGCGCGGCATCGAGGTAACGCGTCAGGTCGCCCGGCCGCGCCTCGGCCGCCCGCCCCTTCAGGAACTCGTGCGCCGTCTCGACGGCTCCGATCTTCTGCGCGACGGCGGCGGCAATCCACTGATTGAGAGACACGCCGTCTTCCCTCGCCAGGCGGGCGGCCGTTTCCTTCAGGGAAATTGGCAATTGCAGCGGGTACTTGTAGCGGGCAGGCTTACTCATCGGCGCAGTCTCCTGACGACGGCCCCGGGCGTGACGACCTCGATCCCCAGCGAACGCGCCGGCCTGAAGTCCTTCACGTTGTGCGTGACTATCGCGTCGGCATCGCCGTTGCCGGCGGTTTCAAGGACCATCTCGTCGTTCGCGTCGCGCAGCATGGGACGTGTCCTCCAGCGGAGGTCGACCGGCTCCGCGACGGCGGCAAGCGCGTTCATCACGGCACAGACGTCGGCGAGAGAATGACCCGTCGCAGCGCGGACCTCGGCCCTTCCCAACACGGCCTCGTATTCGAGGAACAGCGGAGTCGAGCACAGCAACCCGACTTCTCGCGCCTCCGCGTACCGCAACAACAAGTTGCTCGCGCCCCGACGGCTCCGAAACGCGGCGATGACCACGTTGGTATCCAGGACGAGCCTCATCCGCGAACTATTGTGACATCTTCCAGGATGTCAGCGCAACCATCGACATGACCGGATCCCGTGCACTACACTGACTCGCGCGGCAAAGAAGGGGGCCCGGATGCTGGTTCGACGGTTCGGAATTGCGGCGGCGCTGGTCTGCACGAGCCTGTCCGTCCCGCACGCCGCGGACCAGCCCCTCGCCGACGCGGCGAGGCGCGCCGACTGGGGCGCGGTGCGGGCGCTGGTCGAGCAGGGCGCCGACGTCACGGCGCGGCAGGGGGACGGCGCGACGGCGCTGCATTGGGCCGCCTACTGGAACGCAACCGAGCTGGCCGGGCTGCTGATTGACGCCGGGGCGGACGTGAACGCCGCGAACGACCTCGGCGTGACCCCGCTCTGGGCGGCGGCCGAGAACGGCAGCGCGGCGATGACGCGGCGGCTGCTCGAGGCCGGCGCGGACCCGAACGCGCCCCTCCTCTCCGGCGAGACGCCGCTGATGACCGCGGCACGCGTAGGCGCGGCTGAGGTCGCCGGCCTGCTGCTCGAGGCCGGCGCCGACGTCGACGCGGCCGCCGGCCGCAGCCAGACGGCGTTGATGTGGGCGGTCTCGCAACGGCACCCGGCCGTGGTCGATGCGTTGCTGGCGCATGGGGCCGCCGTCGACGCGCGGACGGACGTCTGGACCGAGGTGGTGAAGACGACGCCCGAGCCCTGGAATCCGGAGTACGTCGCCGAGATCCCCCAGGGGGGCTACACGCCGCTCCTGTTCGCGGCGCGCGTGGGCGACCTCGCCTCCGCGAAGCTGCTCGTCGCGGCCGGCGCCGACGTGAACGACCAGGCGCCGTACGGCACGAGCGCCACGGTCGTCGCTGCGCACAGCGGACACGGCGACGTTGCGGCGTTCCTGCTCGAGCAGGGCGCCGACCCGAACGCGGCCGGCGCCGGCTACACGGCCCTCCACGCGGCGATCCTGCACAAGGACGCGGCGCTCGTCCGGGCGATCCTCGATCACGGCGCGGACCCGAACGCCGCGGTGCAGAGCTCCACGCCGGTCCGCCGCGACGCGGTCGACTACTACCTGCACCCGTCCTACGTCGGCGCCACACCCTTCTGGCTCGCGGCGCGCTTCAACGCTCCGGACATCATGCGGCTGCTGCTCGAGCGGGGCGCGGACCCGCTCGTCGCACACCATCCGACGTACTGGCCCGGCTCGCTCTCGATCCGGGACGAGCGCGTGCAGGTCCGGGAGGGCTCAACGACGGCGCTGATGGCGGCGGCCGGCCTCGGGGGACGGGATCCGCTGGTCTCCGTCGATCGCCTGAGCCGCATCGCGGAGAGCGCGCCCGTCCTGAGCACGCGGCGCGAGCCGGATCCGGCGGCCCGCGAGGCTGCGATGCTCGAAGCGGTCCGGCTCGCGGCGGCGCAGGGCATCGACGTCAACGCCGCGAACGGCGAAGGGAACACCGCGCTCCACGGGGCGGCCCGCGCCGGCCACGACCGCGTCGTCCGGTTTCTCGTCGCGCACGGCGCCCGCGTCGACGCCGTGAACGGGGTCGGGCAGACGCCGCTGGCGCTGGCCCAGCGCGGGCGAGGCCGCACCCCCAATCGCAGCACCGTGGAGTTGCTCCGGCAACTGGGCGCCGGCCAGTAGCCCGCGTTCGGACCGGCATCCACGAACTCAGGGCGCCGGCCGTCCCCAGGAAGATCGGGAGGCCGCGCCGGGATCGGCCGGACGCCCCGACGGCCGACGTGCGCCCGGCCCTCCTCCCGCTGCCCCGCGGTCGCGCCTCCTCCCCGCCGCTCCTCCCACCCCTGCCGATAGCGTCGCGAACGGCGGCGATTCCGGGGCGCGCGGCGCACGCCTGCCTCCCGGACGCCGGCCGGTCTACACTCCGTCGTGACCCGGTGGCCGGCGCGTCCGCGCCCGGCCGAACCAAGGAGGGAACAATGAGCGCAGGCATAGAACAGCTCGTCAAGCGGTTCGAGAGCGGGGGCATGACGCGCCGCGAGCTGGTGCTCGCCCTGTCGGCGCTGGTCGTCGGCTCCCGCTCCGCGTCGGGCGCCGGCACCGGCGCCGCCGCCCCGGGTGGCGCTGCCGCCGGCACCGCGCAGCCAGCCGCCGCCCCGATTCCGGTGACCACGATGAACCACGTCACGCTCACCGTTGCGGACGTGCAGCGGTCGGTCGAGTTCTACCAGCGGGTGCTCGGCCTGCCGCTGGTCACCACGCAGGGCACCGAGCGCGACTGGAACGCGGCGGCGGTCCCGGTGCTCGGCGTCGGGCAGGGCCCGCAGTTCATCGCCTTCTCGCAGGGCGACCGGCCGCACATCAACCACTACTGCCTGGGCATGGAGAGCTTCGACGCCGCCGAGGTCGTGGAGCGGTTGGCGGAACACGGCATCGAAGCGCGCGTCCGGATGCGCGCCGATACGGACCCGCCGGCCGAGGAGCTGATGTTCAGCGACCCCGACGGCATCCCGGTCCAGCTCCAGGACGCAAGCTACTGCGGGGGGTCGGGGAAGCTCGGGAACCTGTGCGACCCCGACGATCGTCCGCGCACGCGCTGAGGCGAGCGGCGCCGGACCGGAGGCAGGGTTGCGCGCTGCCGATCGCTTTCGCGCAGGCGGCGGCGCGAAGGCCGGTGTCCGGGGCGGCGGCGCGGGCCGTCGCGGACACCGGCCCGCGCCCGGCATCGGCAGGCGGAGGTTCGCCCGACGATGACGTTCGACGACTACGACACCGAGGGCCTGTACGACGAGATGTTCCTGCCGGACGGGACGCCGCGGCCGGAGGCGCACCTGCTGGTGGAGCGGATCGACGCCCTGCCCGAGGGCGAGCTGATCCGCCTGCACCAGGCGGCCGAGCGGGCCCTGCTCAACACCGGCATCACCTTCACCGTGTACGGCGACGATCAGGGCACGGAGCGCATCTTCCCGTTCGACATCGTGCCGCGGATCGTGCCGGGCGCGGCGTGGGACCCGTTCGAGCGCGGGCTGAAGCAGCGCATCCAGGCGCTGAATCTCTTCCTCGACGACGTCTACCACGACCAGCGCATCGTGCGCGACGGCGTCGTGCCGCGCTCCGTCGTCGAGTCGTCCCAGGGGTTCCGGCCGCAGTGCATCGGCCTCGACCCGCCCGGCGGCGTGTGGTGCCACATCACCGGCACGGACCTGGTGCGCCACCGGGACGGGACGGTCTACGTCCTGGAGGACAACCTGCGCTGTCCGTCCGGCGTCTCCTACGTGCTCGAGAACCGCGCCGTCATGCAGGAGACGTTCCCCGCCGTCTTCGAGGGGCTGCGCGTCCGGCCCGTGAACGACTATCCGAGCCGGCTGCTGACGATGCTCGAGGAGGTCGCGCCGCAGGCGGCAGCCCGGCCGAGCGTCGCCGTCCTGACCCCCGGCGTCTTCAACTCCGCCTACTTCGAGCACTCGTTCCTGGCCCAGCAGATGGGGGTCGAGCTGGTCGAGGGGCGCGATCTCACGGTGGCCAACGACCGGCTGCAGATGCGCACGACGCGGGGGCTGCAGCCCATCGACGTCCTCTACCGCCGGATCGACGACGACTTCCTCGACCCCACCTGCTTCCGCTCGGACTCGCTGCTCGGCGTGCCGGGCCTCATGGAGCTGTACCGGCGCGGGCGGGTGGCGCTGGTCAACGCGCCGGGAACGGGAGTCGCCGACGACAAGGTCGTCTACGCGTTCGTCCCCGACATGATCCGCTACTACCTGGACCAGGACGCCGTCCTGCCGAACGTCCCCACCTGGCTCTGCTGGCGCGACGCGGATCGGCGCTACGTCCTCGACCACCTGCCGGAGCTGGTGGTCAAGGCCGCCAACGAGGCGGGCGGTTACGGCATGCTGGTCGGGCCGGAGGCGACCGCGGCCCAGCGCGCCGAGTTCGCGGCCCGGATCGAGGCGGCGCCGCGCAACTACATCGCCCAGCCGACGCTCTCGCTCTCCCGCGTGCCGACGCGCGTCGACCGGCGTTTCGAGGGCCGGCACGTCGATCTGCGCCCCTACATCCTGTACGGGAGGGAGATCTACGTCCTGCCGGGCGGTCTGACGCGGGTGGCGCTGCGGAAGGGAACGCTGGTGGTCAACTCGTCGCAGGGCGGCGGGAGCAAGGACACCTGGGTGCTCGCCCCGCCGTCTTCGTGAGGCGCGACCATGCTGAGCCGCGTGGCCGAGTCGATCTACTGGATGAGTCGCTACATCGAGCGCGCCGAGAACGTGGCGCGGGTCGTCGGGGTCAACAACCGGTTGCGGCTCGACCTGCCCGAGCAGGCGGCCGAGCAGTGGGATCCGATGGTGCAGGTGAGCGGCGACGAGCCGGCGTTCCGGGCCCGCTACGACCGGCCGACGCGCACCAGCGTCATCCGCTTCCTCGCCTTCGATCCCCTCAACCCCAACTCCATCGTCTCGTGCGTGACGCGGGCCCGCGAGAACGCGCGATCCGTCCGCGAGGTCATCTCGTCCGAGATGTGGGAGGAGGTCAACCGCTTCTACCTCTTCCTGAGCGCGCCGGGGGCGCGGGACCGGGCGCTGGCCAACGCGCACGCGTTCTTCCAGGAGATCCGGCGGTCGAGCCACCTGATCGAGGGCACGCGGAACGAGACCATGGAGCACGGCGAGGGATGGCACTTCGGCGAGATGGGCCGCCAGATCGAGCGGGCCGATCAGACGACGCGCATCCTCGACCTGAAGTACTACCTGCTGCTGCCGTCGGCGGCCGACGTCGGCGCGCCGATCGACGACCTGCAGTGGGGGGCGCTGCTTCGCTCGGCGAGCGCCATGGAGGCCTACCGCCGCGCCCACGGCCGCATCGCCGCGGCCGCGGTCGCCGGCTTCCTGCTGCTCGACCGGGAGTTCCCACGCTCCGTGCACCACTGCACGACGGCGGCGCAGAGCTCGCTGCACGCGGTGACCGGCACCCCGGCGCGCCGGTTCGCCAACCCGGCGGAGCGCTCGCTCGGGCGGCTGGTGGCGGAGCTCGACTATACTGACGTGACCGACGTGATCCGCGCCGGACTGCACGGATTCCTGGATTCCCTCCAGGATCGCCTCAACGACATCGGCGACGAGATCACGCGCACCTTCTTCGCGCCTCCCGCGGCGCCCGGAGGGCGCGGATGACCTACTGCGTCGCGATGAGCGTGGACGAGGGCCTGGTCGGCCTGGCCGACTCGCTGATCACCTCGGGACGCGAGAAGACGACCCAGCGCAAGGTCTCCGTCTACTCCCCGCCCGAGGGCGGCACCTTCTTCGTGATGACGTCCGGGCTCCGATCGGTCCGCGACAAGACGCTCACCTATCTCGAGGAAGCGCTCGCCGACCACGACCCGCCGCTCGAGCGGCTGTACCAGGCGGTCAACCTGCTTGCCGCGCAGGTCCGGCGCGTGGCGCAGGAGGACAAGGCGTCGCTCGCCGAGAGTGGCATGCGGTTCAACATCCACGCGCTCGTCGGCGGGCAGATGACGCGCGACCCCCGGCAGAAGCTCTACCTCCTCTACCCGGAGGGGAACTGGGTGGACACCGGCGACCCGACGCCGTACCACATCATCGGGTCGACCGGGTACGGGAAGCCGATCCTCGACCGGGCCCTCAAGTCCGAGGACTCGATGCGCCACGCCTTCAAGGTGGCGTGCCTGTCGTTCGACTCGACGCGCATCAGCGCCGCCGACGTCGATTTTCCGATTGACGTGGTCCTGTACCGCCGGGGCTCGTTCCGCATCATGGAGCGCCGCTTCGAGAAGCAGGACCTCGAGCGCCTGTCCGAGTGGTGGGACACGCGCGTCCGCCGCGCGATCGAGGAGACCCCCGGCGAGTGGTTCGACCGGGCCTTCGACGAGATCTACGACAATCCGCGCCCGAAGGCCGCCGCGCCTGCGCCGTGACCATCACCGTCCGCCACCGGACGACGTACCGCTTCGCCGCGCCGGTGTTCCTGGAACCGCACGTCATCCGCCTGCAGCCGCGCACCGGCGCGGCGGCGCGGCTCGTCGACTTCAGCCTCGACATCGAACCGGCGCCGGCGGTGCGGGCCGAGAACCTCGACGTCGACGGCAACGCGGTGACCCACGCGTGGTTCGAGGGGCTGACCGCGACGCTGGCCGTGCGGTCGCGCGCCACCGTCGAGACGCTGGTCAGCGATCCGTTCCAGTTCCTTGCCGCGGACGCCGATCGGTCGCTGCCGTACGCCTATCCCCGCGACCTCGCGAACCGGCTGCGCGCCTGCCGGTCGTCGCCCGACGCGGAGGCGCACCCGTCCGTGCGGGAGCTGGCGCTGGCCGTCGCCCGGGAGTCGTCGCGCGATCCGCTGGCCTTCCCGCTCCATCTCGCGCGGCATCTCCACGGGGAGTTCACGCTCCGGCGGCGGCCGGACGGACCTCCCCTCCCGCCCTCGGAGACCGCCGCGCGGCGGCGCGGCGCCTGCCGCGACCTCGCCGTGCTGTTCATCGCGTGCTGTCGCGCGATGGGGCTCGCCGCGCGCTTCGCCAGCGGCTACGCGTACACCGAGAGCGACAAGCCCAGCGAGCTGCATGCCTGGGCGGAGGTCTACCTGATCGGCGGCGGCTGGCGGGCGTACGACCCCAGCTACGGCGTGGCGGTGGCGGACCGGCACGTGACGGTGGCCGCCGCCCCCGAGCCGCGGGACGCCGCCCCCGTCAGCGGCACGTTCCGCGGGGATGCGGCCGCGCAGCTCCACGTCGCAGTGGACGTCCGGGCCGCACCCGCGGCTCCCGCCGCAGCGGCGCCGGGGCGGGGTTAGACTGCCCCATGCCGAACAGGGGCTTCGCGGCGTCGCTCGCCGGCGTCGGCGTCCTGACCTGCGTGCTGGCCCTCTTCGGGGCCGGCGCCGCGCTCGCACAGCCGCCCGACCGGGGCGAGCATCCCGACATCCGCTGGTTCCTCGAAGCCGGTGCGTCCGACGGCGCGCAGGCCGAGTTCGCGCTGCGTCAGATCGCCGATCGCTGGCGGGACGGGTACGCCGGCATCCTGTGGGACATCGCGTGGCTGGTGCGCCCGCCGAGCCAGCGCTTCCTCCACTTCTTCACGATGGTGAACTTCCTCGGGGCGCAGACGGGCCAGCGGTTCGGCCCCGACCTCGCCCGCTGGCACGACTGGATCTGGGGTCAGCCCTACGACCCGCACCCGGACTACGCGTTCTTCAAGGGGCAGTGGTACGCCCAGATCGATCCGCGCTTCGCCGACTTCTTCCCGCGCGGGGCGCGGTCCGACATCCGGCTCGACGAGATCGAATGGGGCGGCGTCGCCGTGAACGGGATCCCCCCGCTGGAGTATCCCGCCCACCTCGAGGCCGGCGCCGCCGATTACCTGGCGGACGACCACGTCGTGTTCGGCATTGCCGTCGGCGACGAGGCCCGCGCCTACCCCAAGCGCATCCTGGCGTGGCACGAGATGGCGCTCGACCGGGTGGGCGGCGTCGAGCTGACCGTCGTCTACTGCACCCTGTGCGGCACGGTGATCCCGTTCGAGAGCGTGGTCGACGGCCGGCACCTGACGTTCGGCACCAGCGGGCTCCTCTACCGCTCGAACAAGCTGATGTTCGACGCCGAGACCCGCAGCCTCTGGAACACCTTCGAGGGCGTGCCGGTGGTCGGCGCGCTGGCCGGCAGCGGGCTCCGGCTGACCCCGCGCGCCGTGGTCACCACCACGTGGGGGGAGTGGCGGCGCAGGCATCCGGAGACCACCGTGCTCTCCCTGGACACCGGGCACCGGCGCGACTACTCGGAGGGCGCAGCGTACCGGACCTACTTCGGGACCGACGAGCTGATGTTCCGGGTCTCCAACGTCGACCGGCGCCTGGCCAACAAGGAGGAGGTGCTGGTCCTTCGCCTCGCCGATCCCGCGGACGGCCGGCTGCTGCCGCTGGCCGTCACGGCGCGGCGGCTCGCCCGCGAGCGCGTCTTCCACCTCGCGTTCGCCGGCCGCAACCTCGTGATCGTCACGAGCCCCGGGGGCGCCAACCGCGTGTACGACGCCGGGGACGTGCGCTTCGCGCGGCACCTCGACGGCGATCGCATCGCCGACCAGTCGGGCCGCGCGTGGCGGGTGACGGAGGACGCCCTCCTGCTCGACGGAGAGCCGCCGGCGCAGCGGGCGCGCGTCGCGGCCCAGCGCGCCTTCTGGTTCGGGTGGTACGCGCAGTTCCCCGACACGGAGCTCGTCGACTGAGCCTCCCGACGCGGCCCGTCGGGGCCCGCGCCGGCTCTAGCGGCGCCGCGGGTCGGGGGGAGCGGTGGTGAACTGGATGATCGTGGCGAAGGTGGGCGGGTCGGCGCCGGGCAGCGGATTCGGGTAGCCGGGGGACCCGTTCCAGGTGTAGTCCTTGATGGTCACGCTGGGCCGGAAGGTCATCCGGTCGTCATCGAACCTCCCGGTGTCGAACTGGTGGGTCGCGGGCGACTCGAACACCTCGTCGCCGCGGTCGCGGAGGATGACCCGGTAGTAGCGCACCATGTTGGCGAAGGTGGCGTTGGTGCCGAAGAGGTGGAACTCCTGGCCCCGGCCGGCGTCGAACGAGGCCAGATAGGTCGAGTTCGGGTAGATCGTGACGCCGAGCTCGTCCTCCGTCGGCGCGGCGCGGCCGGCGGCCGACAACGGCGGCAGCAGGTCGCGGGGCGGCAACTCCGGCAGGGCGACCGGTCCCGGACCGCGCCCCGGCTCCGACTGCACCGGATCCGCGGGCTCCGGGGGCGGGAACGAGCGCGGCGCGAGCCGCCTCTGGGCGAAGGCCGGGGACGCCGCCGCGAGCAGCGTCGCGGAGAGGAGCACCGCCGCCAGTGCGACCCCCGTCCGACGATTCGGACTCACCCAAGTATTATGCCGCATGCGGACCCTGCTGGAGTTCTGTGAGCGCGAGCGGGACTGGTTGGTCGATACGACGACGGCGCTCGTACAGCACGAATCCCCCACCCCCGACAAGGGGGCCGTCGACCGGTGCGGGCGCGTCCTGCGGCGGCGGCTCGAGGCGATCGGCGCCACCGTGGACATGGCGGCGAGCGTCGACACCGGCGACCATCTGCTCGCGACCATCGGCAACGGCCCCACCCGCGTGATGCTGCTCGGCCACTTCGACACCGTCTGGCCGCTCGGGCAGCTCGACCGGATGCCGATTCGCGAGGAGGACGGCCGCCTGTACGGACCCGGCATCTTCGACATGAAGGCCGGCATCGCCATCGGGATGCTCGCGGCGCGCGCCCTGCTCACCACCGGCCGCCTCGGGGACCGGACGCTGGCGATGCTGTTCACCGGGGACGAGGAGCGCGGGAGCGGAACGTCGCGGGAGCTGATCGAGCAGGAGGGGCGCCGCGCGGACGCCGTGTTCGTCCTCGAGCCATCCCTGCCCGGCGGCGCGGTGAAGACCGCCCGCAAGGGGTGCGGGGAGTTCGAGATGCGCGTCCGCGGCGTTCCGGCGCACGCGGGGGTGGAGCCGGGCCGGGGAGCCAGCGCGATCGACGAGATTGCCGCGCAGATAACGGCCCTGGGCGCCATCCGGGGCATCCGCGACGGGGTGTCGCTGAACATCGGCATCGTCGAGGGCGGCGGACGCCCCAACGTGGTCGCCGAGCACGCGCGCGCCGTCATCGACACGCGCGTGGCGCGCCAGGAGGATGCGCAAGCCGTCGAGGAGGCGATCCGGGGGCTGCGCCCGACCCTCGACCGCACCGCCATCGAGGTGGCCGGCGGCTTCTCGCGCCCGCCGCTGGTGCGCACGCCGGCCGTCGTCCGGCTCTACGAACGCGCCCGCGAGGTGGCGGCGGAGCTGGGGCGCCCCCTCGAGGAAGGAGGCACGGGCGGCGGCTCGGACGGGAACTTCACGGCGGCGCTCGGCGTCCCCACCCTCGACGGCCTGGGAGCGGTCGGAGACGGAGCCCACGCCCTCAACGAACACGTCGAGACCGGGGAGCTGCCGTGGCGCGCGGCGCTGCTGGCCGGCTTGATAGAGCGCTTCGACGCCCGCTAGGATGGAAGGTCGGGCGCCATGCGAAGGGCGCCCGGGAAGGGCACGATGGCGAACACGGTCAAGACGGCGCTGCTGCTGGGACTCCTGAGCGCGCTCCTGCTGGTGATCGGCGAGCTGCTGGGCGGCTCGAGCGGCCTGCTGCTGGCGTTCGTGCTGGCGGTCGTCATGAACTTCGGCTCCTACTGGTTCTCGGACAAGGTCGTGCTGGCGATGTACCGCGCGCGCCCGGTCGGCCCCGAGCACCCGCTCCACCAGATGACCGAACGGCTGGCGCGGCAGGCGTCGCTGCCGACCCCGCGGGTCTACGTGATTCCCGACGACTCGCCCAACGCATTCGCGACCGGCCGGAACCCGCGGCATGCCGCGGTGGCCGCGACGGAGGGCCTCCTGCGGCTGCTGGCGCCGCACGAGCTCGAGGGCGTGATCGCCCACGAGCTGGCGCACGTCAAGCACCGCGACATCCTCATCAGCTCCGTGGCGGCGACCGTCGCCGCCACCATCATGGTGGTGGCGCGGATGGCCCAGTTCGCCGCCATCTTCGGCGGCTTCGGCGGGCGCGACGACCGCGACGGGGGCGGCGGCATGCTCGGGCTGCTGGCGACGATCATCGTCGGCCCCCTGGCCGCGATGCTGATCCAGGCCGCCATCTCGCGATCGCGCGAGTTCGCGGCGGACCGCGGCGCCGCACGGATCGTCGGCAGCCCCTACGGGCTCGCCGATGCGTTGCGCAAGATCGACGCCGGGGCGAGGCGCCGGCCCCTGGACGCCAACCCGGCGACCGCCCACATGTTCATCATGAAGCCCTTCTCGGGCCGCGGAGTGCTCTCCCTCTTCAGCACCCATCCGCCGACGGAGCAGCGGATTCGCGCCCTCCTCGGCACCGGCTAGCGCCGACAAACCCGTCGCAGGCTCCGTGTTCGGCCCCAGCCCCCACCGGTCCAGGAGGCTAGACCAGGCGGCTGCCACGGGCTCGCGGTAGAGACTCTCGCACCCGCGAGCCCCCCGACGCGCCGGCCCGGGCGCCCGGTCAGAGGCGGAAGCGCGTCTGGGCCGGCGCCGGTTCCGGGCGAGGGGCGGCGCGGCGCCGCGGGGGCGTGCCGCGCCGCCGCGCCACTCGCCCGCCGTACCGCGCCGTCAGGCCGGACATCACGGCCCGAAAGCGCCGGCCGTAGCCCGCGTCCGCGTGCTTCCCCGCGTAGAGCCGCCCGTAGCCCTCGACGAGGTGCGGGTACTCGCGCCGCAGGAAGCCGAGGAAGTGCTCGCGCGTGCCCCCCTCGAGGTGCATCAGCATCGTGCCCACGCAGGTGGCTCCGTGGGCCGCAATCTCGCGCACGGTCCGCTCGAGCTTGGCGGGATGCGAGGTGATCCCGGGCACGATGGGCGCCATCAGCACACCGGTGTCGACCCCGGCGTCGTTCAGCGTGCGGACGGCGTGCAGGCGCTGCCGCGGCGGCGCGGTACCGGGCTCCAGCCGCGCCCAGGCCTCCTCGTCGACGGTCGGGATGCTGAAGGTGACGGTCGAGCGGCTGCGCCGCGACAGGTCCGCGAGCACGTCGGCGTCCCGGACCGCGAGCGGCCCCCGCGTGAGGAGACCCACCGGCGTCGCGCGCGCCGCGAGGGCCTCGAGCGAGCGGCGCGTCAGGCGGTAGCGCCCCTCGATCGGTTGGTAGGGGTCGGTCGCCGTGCCGAATGCGACGAGCTCGTCGTCCCAGCTCCGCCTCGCGAGCTCGGCGCGGAGCACGTCGGGGAAGTTGACCTTCACGAGCACCACCGACGAGAACTCGTCCCCGGCATTCATCTCGAGCTGCGGCTGGTAGCGCCTCGCGAAACAGTAGTGGCAACCGTGGGTGCAACCCCGGTAGGGGTTCAGCGTCCAGCCGAACGGCATCCCCTCCACCCGGTTGAGCGCGGTCCGGCAGACGACGTCCTGGTACCGTGCCCCGTCCCCGCGCCGAACGGCGCCGGCGAGCCCCTCGACGCCCGAGGTCCGAACCTGCTCGGCCACCCCGCGCGTCGTCGGCCGCGCGCCGAGATCGAAGAGCGCCGGCTGGCTCGCAAGTGGTAGATTCGCCATTTGTTCGCCATTGTCACGGACGCGGCCGGGTGTGTCAACCGGGGCGACCCGTCGGCCCGGGTTGCGTCAACCCGCGGGGCGCGGGTCCCGGCCGGCGCCGGCCGCGATCGCGCGCCGCGAATGGTCCAGCATGTCGCGGAGCGTCGCGTCGAGGGGGATGCGGGGCGCCCAGCCGGTCTCGGCGCCGATGCGCCCCGGGTCGCCGCAGAGGAGAGGGTGGTCGCTGGGGCGGAGGCGCCCCGGGTCGACCTCGACCGAGATCGGCGTCCGCGCCAGCCGCAGCAGTCGGTCGACGACATCCTGCATCCGGTGCGCCCGGCCCGTGCAGACGTTGTAGCGCCGGCCGGGCACGCCGGCCGCGACGAGGGCCAGGTAGGCCCGCACGGTGTCGCGGACGTCGGTGAGGTCGCGCCGCGCGTCGAGCGCGCCGACGCGCAGCACCGGCTCCGCCTCGCCGGCCTCGATCCGCGCGATCTGGTGCGCGAAGCTCGACGCGGCGTAGGCGCGGTCCTGGCCCGGCCCGAGGTGGGTGAACGAGCGGGTGAGGAGCACCGGCAGGCCATCGACCGCGAACTGCTCCGCCAGCATCTCCTGGGCCAGCTTGCTGAGGCCGTAGGGCGTGACCGGGCCGTCGGGATGGTCCTCGGTGAGGCGCTCGCCGCACGGCCGGTAGACCAGGCCGGAGCCGGGAACGAGCACGCGAGCCGCCGGATGCGCCCCGTGCACCGCCTGCAGCAGGTTGTCGGTGCCGAGAACGTTGGTTTCGAGCGTCTCGACGACCCGCCCCCACGAGCCGGCGACCGCCGCCGCGCCCCCGCAGTGGTAGACCTGCGTGGGCGCGGCCTCGGCCACCGCCTGCTCGACGGCGGCCCGATCGAGGAGGTCGACCTCCTGCCACGTCGCCGGCTCCGCCGCCGCCGGTCGCCGCCCCCCCGGACGCCGCCAGGCGAAGACGCGGGGAGCCGCCGGGTCCGCGGTCAGGGCCGCAAGCAGATGGCCCCCGACGAACCCGGCGCCGCCGGTGACGAGCACCCGGTCCGCCACGTCCCGCTTCACCGCTGCGCGCCGCCGCCGCCGAACGCGCCGAGGACGTTGGCGAAGGTGCCGAGCCCGGCCAGGGTGAAGGTGAGGTTGAAGCGCCGGTCCTGCGGAATCACGGCCCGGTGGCCGAGCCCCGCGAAGTTGAAGAACTGGTACTCGCCGCGGATGCCGCAGCACTGGGCGTGGTATTCGACCATGATCCGCTGCTGCAGGTACCGGCCGTTCTTGACGTCGTAGTTGAACTCGTAGGAACCTCGCACGGCGCCGCCTCTCGTGCGCGCCGCGACGAACCCGTTGATGTAGTCGTCCAGGTACCGGGGATCGTCGAACCCGGAGAGCCGCTCGATCAGGAAGCGCTTGCTCCACCCGCCGCGGGCCTCCAGCCAGTCGCCCCGCTGGTAGTTGCCCTCGGCGCCGATGGTGCGGAGTTCCTTGTACCGCGAGTCGATCTCCGCCCGCAGGGTGCCGCCGAGCGCCTGGGAGGGGGACGCGCGCACGAAGATGGAAACCGGCGAGTAGTTGTTGGGGGAGGTGTTGTTGAAGCTCGTCCGGAAGCTCCGGTCGTACTGCGACGCCTGATCGTCGGTGTAGTACGTCTGCATGATCGTGGCGCTCAGGATCTCGCGGGGCACCGATTCCGGCCCCCCCTCGTAGACCCTGGCGTACAGCCGGGTGTCGATGCCGTAGCCGAACTGCGTGACGCTGCCGCGGATGGAGTCGATGCCCTCGAGCTGCACGATGCGGTCGAAGTCGTCGACGGCGCTGACCCGGCCGACCGAGGTCCACGGTTCGATGACGTGCTTCATGCGCTCGGAATAGCCGCTGCCGGGCGTATCCCAGATCTTGACGAACGACGGGCCGGTGGCCCGTGACTGGACCTCGATGAACGATCGGCCGAGGCCCTCGTCGATCTGTCTCAGGGCCGGGTCCATGTCCCGGGTCCAGAGCGGGTCGATGCTCTCGGTCCAGTACGTCCCGCGCCACTGGGCGGTCGAGTCG
The DNA here is from genome assembly GCA_965215155.1 of Vicinamibacterales bacterium. Taxonomy (GTDB): domain Bacteria; phylum Acidobacteriota; class Vicinamibacteria; order Vicinamibacterales; family UBA8438; genus JAGWAJ01. The sequence goes on from CBDCCY010000004.1 coordinate 744,617, forward strand.
ATTATCAGAAAGGGCCAGCGGGTGAACGGGACCTGCAGCGTCGGGTTGAGATCGAACCGCCGCAGCCCCGAGTCGAGGCTGACGTGTTGCGCGTCCTCTCCCCTCCCCCGGGTGGAGCGGTCGATCCGCATCAGCTCCGCGAACTCCCCGGTGAACGAGTAGTACATCGGCAGTCCGGGCACCTCGGACTTCCCCTGGGTGAGCGAGAGGCGGGGGCCGGCGCCCCACAGGCTCGAGCTCGTCTCGCCGAAGAACGTCTCGTTCAGGTCGAACGTCCCGCTGAGCTGATACGCGCCGATCTGGCCGGAGACGTTGCCGGACATGGCGCGCTGCGTGCTGGAGGCCTGGTAGATGTTCGCGTGGTACGTCTGTTGCACGGTCACGTCGGAGAAGTAGTCGGCCTGTCCGCGCGCGTTCCAGCCTTCCGCGATCTCCTGGGTCAACTGGCCGCGCAACTGGTAGCTCTGGCGTTGGGGCAGCTCCTGCGTGGCGCCGCGGTAGGTCGTCTCGCCTCCCGGCTCGTCGAGGAAGTAGTAGCGGCCGAAGCCGCTCGACGCGCCGCCCCGTGTGTAGCGGTACTCTCCGCCGAGGCCCTGGCCGCCGGACGTCGGGAAGTAATCGTGGAAGCCGGTCGCGTCCTGGCTGCGGCCGATGGCCCAGAAGAAGGCGTTGCTGATGCTCGTGCCGCGGTACGTCGAGGCGCCGTAGGTCGGCATCAGGAAGCCCGTGGCCCGCCCGTCCTCCTGGATCGGGTAGAACATCCAGGGCAGGAACAGCACCGGCACGCCCTTGACCTCGATGACCGCGTTGCGCAGCAGCAGGTGCTCGTCGAGGTTGATGTCGATCGTCGACGAGACGACCTCCCAGCGGGGAGTCGGCTGCACGCAGCTCGTGAACGCGCCGCGCGTCAGCCGGTAGCTGCGGGGGCCCGTCCGCTCGATCTGCTCGCCGAAGAAGAACATCTCGGGCTCCTGGGCCCCGAACATGCTCTGCTCCACCTCGTCGCGCATGTTCACCGACCCGTGCGCGTCGTGGAAGACCGCCGAGCGGTCGGTCATGTCGAACTCGACCCGCTCGGCCGCGATGCGCACCTCGGCCGTCACGAAGACGATGTTCCCGCTGGCCGTGATCTGCGACTCCGCCGGTTGGAGATAGGCCTCCTCGGCGAAGAGCTGCCAGCCCTCGTCCTCGCTGCCCAGCTCGACGTCGTCGAAGAGGCGCAAGGATCCGTCGGCCTGACTCTGGGACTGCGACTGCCAGTCGACGTCCGCGAAGACCGCGGCAATCGACCTCACCGCGGCCCCCACGGAGTCCGAATCGTCCCCGGACTCGGGCTGGGCGTGGACGATGCCCGGGAACAGGACGAGCGTGGCCGCGAGCAGCCAGGAACGGGCCTTGCGGGGCATCCGAGACTCCATCCTAGTCGCTGACGGCAATCTCTCCGGGCACGATGGGCCGCGTTCGGGGCAGCTTCCCGTGGTAGGCCAGCCAGCCGACGAAGGCCAGCACGACGAGGAAGGTCCCCAGCTTCAGCACGTCGCCGGCGCGACCCGCCGGAACTACCCCCCAGAGCAGCCAGAGCGTCGGCTGCGCGAGGCAGACGGCCCAGACCGCACCGTAGAAGTAGCGGCGCTCATGCCCCTCGCCGCGGGTCGACGGCTTCACGCGCGGCAGGCGCCCGGCCGCACCGAGCCCCCAGATGACGACCGCCATCGGCAGGTACGCCGTCTCGTAGAGCTCGCGCATCATCCAGCGGCCGGTGAAGACCGCGATCACGAGACCGGCGAGGTTCAGCAGCGCGAACGTCAGCACGGCGCTCCAGGCGAACGTGTAGCAGACGCGGCGGTAGAGCGGATTCGGCCGGTCCTCGGTGAAGCGGAGGATGTACGGGCGCGGCTCGACGCCCGGGAGCCGCCCGCGCAGGCCGGCGATGCCGGTGCCACCCAGCACCACCCCGAGCCAGACTGCCATCCGCCCGTCGAACCCGCTCTCGAACAGGTCGAAGGTCAGCGGCGCGGGGACGAGAAAGAACACCCAGATCCAGATCGGCCAGTGCGCGAGCCGGTAGTAGGCGGTGTTGCGGGATCGTATGGGACGCTCGCCCGCAAGCTCGACCGGAATGCCCGTCACGCTCGAGTGCTCCAGAGTGGCCGCCGGGAGGGGTGCCGGATCTCGCCGCGGCGGCGGACCGGATGGCGCCCCCGCCCTGACGATCTTACCTGACGCCGGCGCCGGCGCCGGCGGCCCCATCCCCTCGCGTTTCCCGACGCGGCGACTCGTACGACGGCGCACGGCGGCGGTAGAATGGCGTCATGTCATCAGTTGCTCGCTGGTCGGCGGTCGTGGTCGCGGCCGTCCTCGTCTCCGGAGCCTCGCACCAGGGCAGAGTCCCGCCCGCAAGGGCCGCGGGGCAGGGGGCCGGCGCCGCGCCGTTCGACCGTCACTTCGTCGACCGGACGATGCGCGTCGACTACTTCCACAGCGGCGGCCGCGGGACGGAGATCGTCGCGCTCGACCAGGTGGTGTTCGACGGGCCCTGGGCCGGCAGCCGCACCCGCCTCATCGACGACCTCAACCTGGGCAAGTACCTCTTCGAGGTGATCGACCGCCGCACGAACCGCGTGATCTACTCGCGCGGCTTCGCGTCGATCTACGGCGAGTGGGAGACCACGCCCGAATACCGCGAGCTGCACCGCACGTTCCACGAGTCGCTCCGCTTCCCGTGGCCGCGGCACCCCGTGCAGGTCGTCCTGAAGGTGCGTGACGCGGAGCAGAGCTTCCACGAGATCTGGTCGACGGTCATCGATCCCGAGTCCCGCTTCGTCAACCCCGCCGCGCGCCCGCCGATGGGCGAGGTCTGGCCCCTGCTCGAGAACGGACCGCCGTCGGAGAAGGTCGACCTCCTCGTTCTCGGCGAGGGCTACACGGCCGGCGAGCTCGACAAGTTCCATCGCGACGCCCGGCGCCTGACCGACGCACTGTTCGAGGAGGAGCCGTTCCGCAGCCGGCGCGGCGACTTCAACGTCTGGGGACTCGACCTGCCGTCGGCCGAGTCCGGCGTCTCGCGCCCGCGCGCCGGCCAGTTCCGGCGCACGCCGCTCTCGGCGGAATACAACATCTTCGACTCCGAGCGCTACCTCCTGACCTACGACAACCGCACGCTGCGCGACGCGGCGTCGGCCGCCCCGTACGAGTTCATCGAGATCCTCGTCAACGAGGCGCAGTACGGCGGCGGCGGCATCTTCAACTTCCAGGCGACGGCGGCGGCCGACACCGGCTTTGCCGAGTACGTGTTCATCCACGAGTTCGGCCACCACTTCGCGGGGCTGGCCGACGAGTACTACACGTCCGACGTGGCGTACGAGACGGGCGCCGCGTACCTTCTGGAGCCGTGGGAGCCGAACGTCACCGCGCTCCACGACCCGGCGCGGCTGAAGTGGGCGGACCTGGTCGAGGCGGACACGCCGCTGCCGACGCCCTGGGACAAGGCGACGTTCGAGGCGGGGAGCACCGCGGCGCAGCGGGAGCGGGGCGAGCTGCGGGCGGCGGGGGCGCCGGAGACCCGCATGGACGAGCTCTTCACCGCGCAGATGCAGCGCGAGACGGCGCTGCTCGGCGGCATGGCCCACGCGGGCAGGGTGGGCGCGTTCGAGGGAGCCTCGTACGAGCCGACCGGCCTCTACCGCCCGGAGGTCGATTGCATCATGTTCACGCGCAACCCGGTGGGGTTCTGCCGCGTCTGCCAGCGGGCCATCACGCGCGTGATCGACCAGTACTCCCGGCCCTGAAGCGGCCCCGGCAAAGGCCGCAAGAGGAAGCAGGATCACGGTGGACGCACAGATACTCGTCGCGCTCGAGCGCATCGTCGGCCCCGACGGCATCGTCCGCGACGAGGGCGAGCTGCTGACCTACGAGACCGACGGCCTCGTGAAGCTGCGCTCGAAGCCGGGCGTCGCGGTGCTCCCGACCTCCGCCGACCAGGTGCAGCGGGTGGTGCGCCTCTGCCACGCGCACGGCGTGCCGTTCGTGGCGCGCGGGCAGGGCACGGGGCTCTCCGGCGGCGCGATGCCGCACCCCGACGGCGTGCTCATCGTGATGACGCGCATGAACCGCATCCTCGAAGTCGACATCCCCAACCGGCGCATCACGGTCGAGCCTGGGGTCATGAACCTCGACGTCAGCAAGGCGGTGGCGGCGGCCGGCTACTACTACGCCCCGGACCCGTCGAGCCAGGTCATCTGCTCGATCGGCGGCAATCTCGCGGAGAACTCCGGCGGTGCGCACTGCCTGAAGTACGGCTTCACGGTGCACCACGTGCTCGGCGCGGACGTGGTGCTGCCCGACGGCGAGCTGGTCCATCTCGGCGGGCCCGCGCTGGACGCGCCGGGGCTCGACCTGCTCGGCGTCCTCGTCGGGTCGGAAGGGACGCTGGCCGTGGTGACGCGGGTGACGCTGAACCTGCTGCGCAAGCCGGCCGCGGTCAAGACGCTTCTCGCGGCGTTCGACTCGACGGAGGCGGCGGGCAACGCGGTGTCGGGCATCATCGGCGCCGGCATCATCCCGGCCGCGGTCGAGATGATGGACCGCGTGACGATCGAGGCGGCGGAGGCCGCCGTCCACCCCAACTTCCCCAAGACCGAGGCGATTCTGATCGTGGAGCTCGACGGCGCCGAGGCGGACGTGGCCGCCCTGTTCAGCCGCGTCGAGGAGGTCTGCACCGAGACGGGCGCGCGGGAGATCCAGGTGGCGCGCACCGACGAGCAGCGGGCGCGCTTCTGGCAGGGCCGGAAGGCGGCGTTCGCGGCGATGGGCCGCGTTTCGCCGAGCTACTACGTCCAGGACGGCGTAATCCCGCGCACCCGCCTGCCGGAGGTGCTGGGCCGCATCCGCGGCCTGTCGGAGCGCTCCGGCCTCAAGATCGGCAACGTCTTCCACGCCGGCGACGGCAACCTCCACCCGCTGGTCTGCTACGACGAGCGGATCGCCGGGCAGGCCGACCTGGCCCAGGAGGTCGCGTCGGAGATCCTGACCTACTGCCTCGACGCCGGGGGCTCCATCACCGGGGAGCACGGCGTCGGCGCCGACAAGGCCGAGCATTTGCCCAAGATGTTCAGCGAGAGCGACCTCGACACGATGCAGCTCGTGCGGTGCGCGTTCGATCCCGGGTACATCTGCAATCCCGGCAAGGTCTTCCCGACGCCCCGCCTCTGCGGGGAGGTGCCCGGACCCTACCGCAGGCATCCGGCCGAGGCGGCGGGACTGGCGGAGCGGCTCTAGGCGGAGGGCTCCAGAATGACGCCGACGCCTATCGCCGCGCCCTCCGCTTCCACGCCGGACCTGGTCGGACAGCTCGCCGCGCGCATGGCCGGCGGCGCGGCCCGGGCCGGCGGCGACCGGGACACGGTGGACGGCGTGCAGCCGCGCCTCGTGGCGGAGCCGGCAACCCCGGACGAGCTTGCCGCAGCCCTGGCCTGGGCGACGGAAGAACGGCTCCGGGTGCTGGTGACGGGGGGGCGCACCAAGCTGAGCTGGGGGGGAGCGAGCGGTACGATCGACCTCCTGCTCTCGACGTCGCGGCTCGCCCGGGTCGTCGAGCACCGCCACGGCGACCTGACGGCCACGGTGGAGGCCGGCGCCACGCTCTCCGCGGTCAACGCGGCGCTGGCCGCGCACGGACAGCGGCTGCCGTGGGACCCGCCGTGGGCGGACCGCGCCACCATCGGCGGCATCGTGGCCACGAACGACAGCGGCCCGCGCCGCCACGGCCACGGCGCGCCGCGCGACTCGATCATCGGCGTCACCGTCGCCCGGGCCGACGGGCGCCTGGCCCGGGCCGGCGGCATCGTCGTCAAGAACGTCGCCGGCTACGACCTCTCCCGGCTGCTGACCGGATCGTTCGGCTGCCTCGGGGTCATCCTGACCGCGACGTTCAAGCTGGCGCCGGCGCCTCCCGCCTCCCGGACGCTGGAGGTCGGGGTGGACTCGCTGGAGGCGGCGGCGCCGATCGCCGCGGATCTCGCGGCCGCGCAGCTCACGCCGACCGCCATCGAGGTTGCCTCGCCGCCGGTGCGGCTGTTGGTGCGGTTCGAGTCGGTCGACGTCTCGGTCGCCCAGCAGGCGGAGGAGGCCCGCGCTCTCGTAGGCACGCGCGGCGCGACGGCGGTTCATGCGGGGGCCGACGAACGGTCCGTCTGGGAGGGCCACGCCGCGCACTGGTCCGCCAGCGGGACGCTCGTGAAGCTCGCCACGGTCCCCGCGGAGCTCTTCCCCACGCTCGTCTGGCTGCGAGACGGGGCGGCGGACGCAGGCGTGACACTGGCCGCCGCCGGACGGGCCGGCCTCGGGGTCGTCGACCTCCGGCTCGACGGCCCCCTCGACGCGCAGGCCGCGGTCGTCACCGAGCTGCGCGCGCGGCTGCCCGTCGGGCGGGGATCGGCCGTGATACGGCGCGGCGGCCCGGAGTTGCGGCAGCAGGTGGGTGCGTGGGGTCCGATCGGCGACGCCCTGCCCGTGATGCAGGCCATCAAGCGCCAGTTCGATGCGGCGGGGATGCTCAACCCCGGCCGCGGACCGGGCGGCCTGTAGCTCCCAACGCACCCGTCAAGTGCGCCCAGGAGTTGGTAGTGTCTCACTCTTCAAACTGAGACACTACCCAGGAGTGCGCGCCGGCGAAGCTCTCAAACGCTCCATTCGGGGCGCGCGACGTCCTGTAGTCACCACTTCATCCTGTTGGGCCCGAGATCGCGCCGGCGGCTCCGAGTCAGGCCTGCCGCCGATCACGGTCCATTCCCTTCGCGAGTGTTGGCGCGTCGTCGCCATGAGGTCTCTCTCACGCCAGCATATGTCTGGGTCCGGCGCGCACTCGGCGCCACCACCCGGTGGCCGGTGGCAGGTGAACGCGTCGCAGAACTGGCGGTGTCGGCGAGCAGGGTAAGGCCGGGAGCTTGCGCGCCGGTCAGGGCATGCGGCGGCCCCGGATCGAAGCGTCGACCAGCTCGACCAGGTGCATGGCCGGCAGCGTCCGCCCCCCGGCACTCTCCATCGTGCTCGCGAGCTGGAGGAGACAGCCCGGGTTCGAGGAGACGACCGCCTCGGCCCCGGTCGCCAGCACGTTGTCCGCCTTGCGGCGCCCGAGCTCCCCCGCCGCCTCGGGCTCGACCAGGTTGTAGATCCCGGCCGACCCGCAGCAGAGCCCGCCCTCCGGCACCTCCTGCACGTCGAGCTGCGGAATCGCCGCCAGCACGCGGCGCGGCTCCGCGCGGACGCCCTGCGCATGCTGCAAGTGGCAGGCGTCGTGGTAGGCCACCCGCAGCGGCACCGGATGCCGCGGCGCGCGCGGTTCGAGCTCGGCCAGCACCTCCGAGATGTCGCGGCACTTCGCGGCGAGGGCCGCCGCGCGCTTCGCGTAGGCCGCGTCGTCGCGCAGCAGGTGCCCGTACTCCTTGAGGGTCGAGCCGCAGCCGGCGGCGTTGATGACGATCGCGTCGACGTCGGCCAGCGCCGGCTCGAAGGCGTCGATGAAACGCCGAGCCATGGCCGCCGCGTCGTCCTCGAGGCCCGAGTGCAGCATCAGCGCGCCGCAGCAGCCCTGGGCCTGCGGAATGACGACCTCGCACCCCTCCGCGGCGAGCACCCGCGCAGTGGCGCGGTTGACGTCGCTGAAGAAGACCCGCTGCACGCAGCCGAGCAACAGCGCCACGCGCTGCCGCCGCTCGCCCTCGGCGGGGAGGACGGCCGGCATCGACGACCACGCGCCGCCGAGCGAGATGCGCGGCGCCACCGCCTCCATGGCCCGCAGGCGCGCCGGGAGCAGGCCGAGCAGACCGCTGGCGCGCACCAGCCACTGGATGCCGAGGCGCTGGTAGGCCCACAACTTGAGCGCGATCCAGCGGAGGCGCCCCGGGTACGGGAAAAGGCTGAAGATCAGCCTCCGGAACAGCCGGTCCCCGAGCGGGCGCTGGACGTGGCGCTCGATCTGCGGCCGCGCCGCCTCGATGAGCTTGTCGTACTGCACGCCCGAGGGGCAGGCGGTGACGCACGCCATGCATCCCAGGCAGGTATCGAAGTGCCGGGCGTACTCGGGCGTGATCGCGGCCTTCCCCTCGACCGCCACCTTCATCAGGTGGATGCGCCCGCGCGGCGAGTCGGTCTCCCGGCTCCAGAGCGCGTAGGTCGGACACGGCGGCAGGCAGAAGCCGCAGTGCACGCAGTCGGCGAGCAGGTCGGACGAAGGTGGATGATGCGCGTCGAACGCACCCGCGGTCGCGGCCATCGGTGGCGTCTATCGTAGCGCAACGGCCCGCGGGCGGCGCCTCGCGGTGGTCCCGATCGCCCCGCCTTCAGCCCTGCGCACATCCTGCGGGAGGAACCCGTGCCGGACGACTCCCGGGAACCTCCGGACAGCGGCCGCCTGGTGCATGATAGTGTCATGCAACTCGCTGGAGGAGCGGGTCCCATGGCTACGAATCACCTCGTTCAGGCCCGCATCGACAAGGCCGTGAAGGAAGAAGCGGCCGCCGTGCTGGCCGCGATGGGCCTGACCGTGTCCGACGCGGCCCGGCTGCTCCTGACCCGGATCGCGCACGAGAAGGCCCTGCCGTTCGCGCCGCTGGTTCCGAACGCGGTCACCGTCGAGGCGATGAAGGAAGCCCGCAAGGGCGGCCTCCCTCGATTCGCCAGCATGCAGGCGCTGCTCGACGATCTGCATGCGGACGATTGAGCGCACCGGTCGGTTCAAGCGCGATTACCGGCGCGAGTCCAGGGGTCCGCACCGAGCATCTCTCGACGCCGGCTTGACCGCCGTGGTCGAGGCACTGGCCAACGATCGACCGCTGGAGCTGCGGCGCCACGACCACGCGTGGAGCGGCGAATGGTCCGATCATCGCGACTGCCACGTGAAGCCGAACCTGATCCTGATCTGTCAGAAGCCCGATGCGGACACGTTGCGGCTGGTCCGCCTGGGTTCGCACTCGGAGCTCGGATTCTGAGGTCCACGAACGGCCTTCAGCGCCTTCAGCGCCGCCGGGCGCGAGCCCGAGGCCGACCGGCCGGCACGCGCCCGCCGACGGCCGGCGGCAGGGCCGGCGCCCCGCGGTAAGATCGGCGCACGCGGCGCCATCCGGACCCGGAGGCGCAGATCGGAGCCAGCGATGACACACGCGGTGCGCATTCACGAGACCGGCGGCCCGGAGGTCCTGCGCTGGGACGAGATCGACGTGCCGGACCCCGGACCGGGCGAGGCCGTGATCCGCCAGACCGCGGCCGGGCTCAACTTCATCGACGTCTACTTCCGGACCGGCCTCTACCCGGCGCCGTCGTTCCCGGCCACCATCGGTAACGAGGGAGCGGGCGTGGTCGAGGCGGTCGGCGACGGCGTCAGCGAGGTGGCGGTCGGCGACCGGGTCGCCTACTGCATGAACCTCGGGAGCTACACCCAGCGGCGCGTCATCGGCGCGAGCCAGCTCGTGCGCATCCCGGACGGCATCAGCGACGAGCAGGCGGCGGCGGTGCTGCTCAAGGGCAGCACGGTGCAGTACCTCGTCCGCCGCACCTACGCCGTCCAGCGCGGCGACACGGTGCTCTACCACGCGGCGGCGGGCGGCTGCGGCCTCATCGCCTGCCAGTGGCTGAAGCACCTCGGTGCCACCGTGATCGGCACGGTCGGCACGCGCGAGAAGGCGGAGCTGGCGCGCGCGCACGGCTGCGACCACCCGATCGTCTACACCGAGGAGAACTTCGTCGAACGCGTGAAGGAGCTGACCGGCGGCGCCGGCGTGCCGGTGGTCTACGACTCCGTCGGCAAGGACACGTTCGACGACTCGCTGCGCTGCCTGCGGCCGCGCGGGCTGATGGTGAGCTTCGGGAACGCGTCGGGCGCCGTCGAGCCGTTCCGGCCCGCGGTGTTGGCCGCGAAGGGGTCGCTCTACCTCACGCGGCCGACGCTGGCGACCTACACGGCGTCGCGCGAGAAGCTCGTCGCGACGACGTCCGAGGTGTTCGACGTGGTCGGCCAGGGTGTCGTCAAGGTCGAGATCAACCAGACCTACCCGCTGCGCGACGCCGCGCAGGCGCACCGCGACCTGGAGGCGCGGCGGACGACGGGCTCTACGGTCCTCCTGCCGGGGCAGTGAGCCTCGGGGCCGTGCGCCCTCGGGGCCGTCCGCGAGGATCCGCAGGGCGCCTGCGGGCGGCAGCAAGGCTCGGCCGTGGGCGCCGAGCCGGGAGCAGGGAGCAACTGGGCGGCGATGCCCCGCGGAAGGCGCCGCCGCACCTCCGTGGAGGGCCTGCGGGCACTGAGATGGAGAAGGAGTTGGCGATGACGAGACTCGCGAGCGTATTCCTGTTGGGCGTCCTGGCCGGCGGAGCGGGCGCGGCGCTGCTGTTCGGCGCAATGCCCGCCGTGGGAGCGGCGCAGGAGGAGGCATCGTCGGCGCCACGGGCCATCAACCTGCCGGGCCGCACGACGACCGCGCCGTTCAGCGACGCCGTGCTGGCCGGCGACACGCTGTACGTCGCGGGCCGCCTGGGGATGGACCCGGAGACCGGCCGCCCACCGGCGACCGCCGAGCAGGAAGCGCGCAATGTCCTCGACGGCATCCAGGCCGTGCTGGCCGAGGCCGACATGACGATGGACGACCTGGTCAGCGTCCAGGTCTTCTGCTCGGACGTCGGTCTCTACGGCGCCTTCAACCGCGTCTACCGCGAGTACTTCAACGACGACCCGCCGGCGCGCGCGTTCCTCGGCTCGGGCACGCTGCTGTTCGGAGCGCGCTTCGAGGTGACGGGCATCGCCGTCAAGGGGTGAGGGCCCGCCATGAGGCCGGGGAGGTTCGCTGCCGGCGCGCGCTCGTTCGCGGCCGGGAGGTGGGTCGCGGCCAGCGGGCGCCTGCTCGCCGCGGCCGGGCGGTGGTTCGCCGTGGCGCGTGCGCTGGCTACGGCCGGAAGGTGGACCAGCGCCCGCACGCCTCCGGCCGCCGCGGCGTCGTGCCTGGCGTGTTGCCTGTTCCTCGCGCCGGCCTCGGCCCAGCGGATCGAGCTGCCGTGGGTGACGATCCCGGCCGGGTCGTTCCAGATGGGTTGCGTGCCCGGCGATGAGGCCTGCCTGGGCAGCGAGCGGCCGCGCCACGAGGTGACGCTCTCCGCGTTCGAGCTGATGGCGACGGAGGTGACGGTGGCCCATCTCACCGAGTTCGCGGCCGCCGTCGGCGCCGGGCAGCCGCCCCAGCCCGACTTTCCGCAGGCTCCCGACCACCCGGCGGTCCACCTGACCTGGCACGCCGCTGCCGCCTTCTGCGACTGGGCCGGCGGACGGCTGCCGACCGAGGCGGAGTGGGAGTACGCGGCGCGGGCGGGCCACGAAGGCCGCCTCTTCTGGTGGGGCGACGAGCTGACGCGCGACTACGCCAACTTCGGCGACGTCGAGTGCTGCCGCGGCGCCGCCGGGGGCGTCGACACCTGGGTCAACACCGCCCCGATCGGCTCGTTCCCCGCCAACGACTTCGGCCTCCACGACATGACCGGCAACGTCTGGGAATGGGTGGACGGCTGGATCACCCCCGCCTACCCCTCCGGCCCGCGCACCGACCCGCAACCCCCCGACGACGGCTACCTCCGCGTGATGCGCGGCGGCTCCTGGCTCAACTACCCCGGCGTGCTGCGCCTCTCGGTCCGCCTCCCCTTCTCCGCCGACGGTCATACCAGCAACGTCGGCGCCCGCTGCGCCCGCGACGCCCGCGGGGTGGTCGCCGCCGAGTGACCGCGAAGGCCTGCCGTGCGGGTAACCGCGAGACCGACGGCTCGCCTGCCGCACGCCGAGGAGGACCAACCGGCGGGTATGGCCGAGGTCGTGACCCCGCACGTGAGCATACGCACCGAGGGCTCGACGCCATGAGTCTACGGGCGAGGCTTCGAGAGGTTGACGACACGGGGGCTGAGGCCCGCCTGTACGCCGCTTTCGGCGTGCTCGCCGAACCGCGCGTCGATGGCGATCGCGCATGGCAAACACGGGCCCCAGCCAGCTCGCGCGGGCTCCCGCCGGCGGCGACGGCTGTGGCATGATGCTACGTGCAGGCAGGCACTGAGACACCGACCGGCATGGCTGAACTCGACCCGACGTCACGATCCGGCGCACACGGAACCGTTCCGCCGCCCGGAGACCGCGTACCGCCACCGCCCGCGCTTGAGAACGGCGACCGTCTCACGCGCTCCGAGTTCGAGCGCCGCTACTCCCTGCGGCCGGATCTGAAGAAGGCGCAACTCATCGAGGGGGTCGTCCACATGCCGTCCCCCGTCCGCTTCGCCAGCCACGGGGAACCCCATGCGGCGATTCTCGCGTCGATCGACCTGCACGACAAGCTGCGCGCCTACCGCCGCAACGGCGTGCAGGAGTACGTCGTGTGGCGCACCCAGGAACAGCGCATCGACTGGTTCGCGTTGACGGACGGCGAGTACCGCCCCCTGGCCGACGACGCCGGCGTCGTGCGCAGCCGCGTCTTCCCCGGCCTGCGGCTCGCCGTCCCGGCGCTGCTGAACGGCGACCTCGCCGCCGCCCTTCGGGCACTGCAAGCCGGCATCGATACCGACGAACACCGCCGGTTCACCACCCGACTGGTGAAGCCGTAAGCCTTGGCCCCAGCCTACCCCAGCCCGGGCGGCCGCGCCGCGCGGGGCCCGCCGGCCACGGCCGCAGCGGTTTTGACACGTCCCCGACGGGGCGACTAGCATGCGGGCGTCGGCGCCGGATCCGTGCGGTCGCCGCCATCCTGCCGGACATTGCCGGCGGACAGCACGCCTGGAGGCTCTGATGAAGACGAAGGCGAGGAAGACGTCGCGCCCGGCGAAAGCGGAGCGCGCAGCGACCGAGTCCCGCCGCGCGTTCATGCGGCAGGCGGCGCTCGGCGGCGCCGGTGTCACGGCGGCCTTCGGCACGGGACGTGTGGCCGCGGCGGCCGCGGCCGAGGAGGACGTCCAGCCGATCAGGGTCCCGGTCGAGTTCGAGCAGGCGAAGGCGGCCTCGCTCCCCGAGGTCGACTTCCCGATGACCGGCGCGCAGGTGTTCGCCCGCGCGTGCAAGGAGGAGGGCGTCAAGGCGCTCTTCTGCTGCCCGGGCAACTACGGTGTCATCCACGCGATGGGCGACACCGGCATCCCCACCTACTCGGGGCGCCACGAAGGGTCGATGTGCCACGCAGCGGACGCGTTCTGCCGCGCGACGGGCGAGGTGGCGGCGACCTCCGGCACGGAAGGGCCGGGCTTCACCGACATGATCGGCGCGATCTCGGCCGCCAACTCGGCCCGCTCGCCGGTGCTGGTGCTGGCGAGCAACAAGACGATCTTCGCCGAGGACACCGAGCAGGGCATCCAGGACCAGTACCAGCAACCGCTGACCGAGGGCATCAAGAAGTACGGCAAGCGGCTCATCAACCCGTCGCGCACCTGGGAGTACGCCGGCTACGCCTTCCGGCAGCTCAAGAGCGGCGTGCCGAAGCCCGTGCACCTCGACTTCCCGGCCGAGATCGCGCGCGCCCGCTTCGCCGACGCCACCGAGGTCGAGTTCTTCTACGACAAGACGCGCTACCGCACCGACGCGCGGCCGCATCCGGACCCCGCGGCGATCGATCGGGCGGTGGACCTGCTGCGGAACGCGGAGCGCCCGATCATCGTGTCGAGCAACGGCGTCTTCTACAGCCGGGCGTGGGACGCGCTGCGCCATCTCGCCGAGCGGGTCCACATCCCGGTCGTCGAATCCGGCGCGATGAAGGGGCAGTTCCCGGCCGACCACGAGCTCTCGGCCGACGCAGCGCCGCGGGCGCTGATGAGCGCCGACGTGGTGCTCCTGGTGGGCCAGTACTGCATGCCGACGCTCGGGGAGTTCGCGTTCGGGCCGGACGCCCGCTACATCCGGATCGATCCGGCGGCGGAGGACATCGGCCGCAACCTGCCGATTGACGCCGGCATCGTCAGCGACGAGCGCGCCGGCCTGGAGGCGCTGGCCGCCGCCATGCCCCGCCAGCGGCACGAGGCCTGGGTGGCCGAGGTGGCCGCGGCGCGCGCCGCGTTCGAGGCCGAGAACGAGGAGTACTACCGCATCGGGAGCGGCTACACGGACGCCGTCCATCCCGCGGTCATCGGGAAGGCGCTGGCCGACTTCCTGCACCACGGCGACCTGCCGGCGGACCGCACCACGATCCTGCAGGGCGGCTACGGAATCGCCCGCTACACGCGCCGCTATCTGCGCGCGCACCGGCCGGGGCAGATCATCAACGGCGCCTACCAGTACGGCGCCATCGGGCCGGACGTCGGCTACACGGTCGGCGTGGCGGCGGCGGTGCGGGACGGCGCCGGCGCGCAGGCGGGCTTCGAGGGCCACCCCGTCATCGGCATCACGGGCGACGGCGGATTCGGGTACTCGGGGATGGAGCTGGAGACGCTCTCCAAGTACCGCCTGCCGGCCGTGATCGTCGTCTACAACAACAACGCGTGGGGTACATGGACGGGCCAGCGCAACAACCCGCTCGCCGTCCCCGTGCACCTCTTCCAGGAGAACCTGCGCTACGACAAGCTGGGCGAGGCGCTCGGGGCCCACGGCGAGTACGTCACGCGGCCCGACGAGATGCGCCCGGCGCTCGAGCGCGCCTACCAGGCGGCGCGCGACGGGAGCCGCCCCGCCGTCGTCAACGTGCAGGCGAAGAAGGAGTTCTGGCTGCGCGACCAGTACGCCCCCGGCTTCCTCGGCAAGATCGAGCCGGGCCTCATGTCGTACTACCACTAGGGTCTGCGGGAGGGTTGCACCCAGCCGACGCCGTCGGGCGAGTCATCGCCATCTGGCCCATGGTCGCGCGTGCGAAGTCCAATCGGATCCTGGAGCGCCCGGGCGGCCCTCCGGCACCGGCGGTTGCGGACGGCGCTCCGGTCCGACCGCTCCGATCGCCGCGGGACGACGGCGCGGCCGCGGTGCGCGAGCGGCTGCAGGCCTACGCCGACCGGGGCGTCTTCCGCGGTTTCGCGGAGAAGCCGGCCCGCGGCGGGCGGCGCCGGTTCACGTTCCTCTGGCTCGCGCCGTCGCCGTTCACGCTGACGTACGACGCAGCGTCCGGCGCCCTCGCGTTCCGCGACCTCCTTCCCAACGTCCCCGCCCGCTCCCCGCTCGCCGGCGCGCTGCGGAGCTTCATTCGAGGGCGCGCGTCGACGGAGTTGCCCGAGCACCGGCGCGTCGATCCCGACCGCGCCGCCGTCGGCTGTTCCATCCGTCGCGGCGTGCTGTCGGTCGAGGTCGTGGCCCGGCCCGGCCACCACGGCTACGGCGTGAACCGGGCCGTCAATCTCGTGCACGAGATCTTCGTGCACCTCCAGGTCCACTTTCCGGAGTACATGTGGGAGAACTTCGATGCGCCGCAGGAATGACGATCCGGTGACCACTCGCCGTCGCGCCCGCGGGATCCGCGCGCTCCATGCCCCGCGTCGGGCGGCCGTCGCGGCGGTCGGCCTCGCCGCGGCCTGCCTGCTGCCCGCCGCGCTCGCCGCGGGGCAAGCCGCGCACCCCGCCGAGCCGCAGGAGCACGCCGAGCCGCAGGCGGGCGCGAACCCCATCGAATCGACCGCCGAGTCGCGCGCCATCGGCCGCCAGCGCTACGTGTTCATGTGCCGCGAGTGCCACGGCAACCGGGGCCGGGGCGACGGCGACATGGCCCACGCCGGCGGCGTGCCGTCCGACTTCACGGACGACGTCTGGGACCACGGCGAGAGCGACGGCGAGATCTTCGCGGTGATCAAGGAGGGGGTGTCGGCCGACATGCAGGGCTACGCCAACCGCCTCAGCGACGAGGAGATCTGGCACGTCGTCAACTACATCAAGAGCCTGTCCCGGTAGGGGCTCGGGAGCCGTCATGAGCGGAGCGGTGCGCTACCGCGCGATGCGGCCCGAGGAAGCCGCCGCCGTGTCGGCGCTGATCCTCACGTCGTTCGACGAGTTCATCGGTCCCGACTACGAGGGCGAGGAAGGCATCGCCGAGTTCCGGAAGTTCGCGGCGCCGGAGGCGCTCGCGGCGCGCGCCTCCGACGACCACCTCGTCCGGGTGGCGACCGTGGACGACTCGCTCGCAGGCATGATCGAGATGCGCGAGCACAACCACGTCGCGCTCCTCTTCGTCGACAAGGGATACCAGCGCCGGGGCATCGCGCGGGGCCTGCTGGAGGCCGCGCTCGCCGACGCGCGGGCCGCGGTTCCCGACATCGAGCGGGTGACCGTCAACTCCTCCCGCTACGGCGTGGCGGCGTACGAGAGGCTGGGCTTCCGCCAGACGGGCCCGGAGCGGAGCGTCAACGGCATCGTGTTCATCCCGATGGCGATGCGGTTCGGCGGCTGACGGTGCGCGTCCCGTTCCTCGATCTGGCAGCACAACACCGGGCCGCCGCACCCGCCGTCGAGCGAGCGATCCTCGACGTGGTCCGCTCCGGCCGCTACGTCGGCGGCCCGCTGGTCGACGGGTTCGAGGCGGCGATGGCCGACTACCTGGAGGTCGATCACGCCGTCGCGGTCTCGTCCGGCACGGACGCGCTGCTCGTCGCGCTGTCCGCGCTCGACGTCGGCCGCGGCGACCTCGTGCTCACCACGCCCTACTCGTTCTTCGCCACGGCCGGCGTCGTGGCGCGCCTCGGCGCGACGCCGGTCTTCGTCGACATCGATCCCCGGACGTTCAACCTCGACCCGCGAGCCCTGACCACGTGGTGGGACGGCCACGCCGGCGAGCGCGAGCACGTCAAGGCCATCGTTCCCGTCCACCTGTTCGGGCAGTGCGCCGGCATGGACCCCATCCTGGCGCTCGCCGCGGCGCACGGCGTCCCGGTGGTCGAGGACGCGGCGCAGGCGCTCGGTGCGCGGTACGGGGGAGGTGCAGGCGGCTCGGGCGGTGCAGGCGGCTCGGGCGGTGCAGGCGGCTCGGGCGGCGCAGGCAACCGCGAACCCGCCGCCGGTGCGGGACGGCGGGCGGGCACCATGGGCACCCTCGGCTGCTTCTCTTTCTACCCCACGAAGAACCTCGGCGCGATGGGCCATGCCGGCCTCGTCGTGACGGGCGATGGCGGTCTGGCCCGCACCGTGCGCCAGCTCCGCGACCACGGCGCCGATCCTCCATACCACCACGCGCGCGTCGGCGGGAACTTCCAGATCGACGCCGTGCAGGCGGCGGTGCTCAGCGCAAGGCTGCAGTACCTCGACGGCTGGCACGACGCCCGCCGCGCGCGGGCCGCCTACTACGACCGGCGCCTGCCGGCGGAGGGCATCACGCCGCCGGCTCCGCCGCCCCGGCCTGTCGGCCACGTTTACAACCAGTACGTGATCCGTGTGCCGGACCGCCGGGACGAGCTGCGCGCCCACCTCACCGCGCAGGGGATCGACACGATGGTCTACTACCCCGTGCCGCTCCACCGTCAGGCCTGCTTCCACGACCTCGGCCACGGGCCGGGCGCCTTCCCGCACAGCGAGGCAGCCGCCGCCGAGTCGCTCGCGCTGCCGGTCCATCCGGAGCTGACGCCGGAGATGCAGGACCACGTGATCGAGGCTGTCCGGGCGGGCGTCTGCGCCGGCAGGTGACCTGGCCCGTCCCTCCCGTCAGCCCCCGGTGTCTCGAGCGTCAACCGACGTCGAGGTCGTCTTCGTGGGTGGCGGCATGGATGATGAGCTTCGTCGCCTGGCCGATCTGCTCCAGATCGGGGCGGCGCCCCGACAGGCGCTGGCTGTCGCGCACCAGGTTCAGGAAACCCTCCCCGCGCGCCTCCATGAAGCTGGTGCCGGTCAGCGGGCTCCGGTAGTCGCGCATGAATCCCGCCAGGAACTGGTTGCGGCGGACAGGCTGACAGCCGGCGTCGACGTTCTCGACGGTCAGGGTGTTGTACAGGGCGCCGGGATTCTGAAACTCGATGCGGTCCGGGAACAGGCGGATGATGATCTGGGAGCCCCGGACCTCGTAGTCGCGATGCACGACGGCGTTGACCACAGCTTCCTGCAACGCCGTCCGCACGTAGCTCGGATAGTCGCGGCGGCCGTCGGGTCCCTTCCGGGACATCGTGGGGACGAGCGGGGACGACCCGAAGTAGGTCAGCACCTGGCCGATCTGCTCGGGTACCGGACCGGTGATCCGCCGGCTGTCCGCGGAATTGCCGTCGGCGGTGGCGTGCCGATAGGCGGCCATATCGATGAAGGCGCCGGGCAGGCTCTCTTCCGGCCGTTCCGCGAACAGGAGCACCCCGAGATGCGTCGGGACGACGCCGGCGTCGGTCTCGGCGGCGAGCTTGTGGGCCAGCAGCGTGGGGGTCCAGTCCGCGGGCCGAGCCCATTCCGGAAAGCGGTTGCGGAAGTACTTCTCCAGTCGCAGGTCGTGGAGATCGCCCAGGCGACTGCCGAATACCGGCCGCTCCTCGATGGGGTCGGTCAGCCGCCGGGCGCTCAGCAGGCGCGCCAGCCGTTCGGCGGGAATCGGATGGCGGTGGCTCCCGATGCGCTGCAGGAATCGCCCGTCGCTCGTCTGGTGGACGTCGAAGCGCGAGACCGGGACGTCGACAATCAGGCACAACCTCGGTTCGTCGCCTTCGCCGGGGAGGTACTCCCAGTGGCGCGCCCTCTCCCCCGCGCCGAGCCGCGGCGATAATGAGGGGCGGATGCGCAAGTTCAACACGGAGGGGCCGGTCGTCGCCACGGACCACTACTGCATCCCGCCCCTGGAGCGGGTGGACCGGGACGCGGTGCTGGCCCTGGTGGAGGACAAGCGCTACTTCGTCCTCCACGCGCCCCGCCAGACGGGGAAGACGTCGGTGCTGCTGGCGCTGCGCGATCTGCTGAACCGCGGGGGCCGGGTACGGTGCGTGTACGTCAACGTCGAGGTTGCGCAGACCGCGCGCGAGGACGTGGGGCGGGCCATGCGCGCCATCCTGAGCCGGCTGGCGTCGCGGGCCCGGCTGGTGGGCGACGAGTTCCTGGACGCGGTGTGGCAGGACGTGCTGGCGGCCGCCGGTCCGGACGATGCGCTGGGCGAGGCGTTGACCCGCTGGAGCCTGGCCGACCCGAAGCCCCTGGTGCTCCTCATCGACGAGATCGACGCTCTGATCGGCGACACGCTCATCTCGGTGCTGCGGCAGTTGCGGGCCGGCTACGACCAGCGTCCGGCCGGTTTCCCGCAGAGCGTGGCGCTGTGCGGCGTGCGGGACGTGCGCGACTATGGCATCCGGTCGGGCTCGGAGAACGCGGTGCTGGCGGGGGGCAGCGCGTTCAACGGCAGGGCGGCGGCGCTGCGGCTCGGCGACTTCACGGAGGCCGAGGTGCGGGCGCTGCTCGGCCAGCACACCCGCGAGACCGGCCAGGCGTTCACCCCCGCCGCGCTGGAGACGGTGTGGCGGCAGACGCAGGGTCAGCCCTGGCTGGTGAACGCGCTCTGCCGCTCCGCGTGTTTCGACGGCGGGGCGGCGGCCCGCGACCGGTCCCGCGCGGTCACCGAGGACGACGTCTTCGCGGCCCAGGAACAGCTCGTGCTGGGCCGGCAGACGCACCTGGACCAGCTCGCGGACAAGCTGGGGGAAGACCGGGTGCGGCGCGTGGTCGAGCCGCTGCTGAGCGGCGCCGGGGCGGACGATTCGACGGCCCGCGACATCGAGTACGTGCGCGACCTCGGCCTGATCGCCCGCGACGACCCGCCCCGCATCGCCAATCCGATCTACGCCGAGGTGGTGCCGCGCGAGCTCACCGCGACCCTCCAGGCAAAGCTGCCGCAGGACGCCGCCTGGTACGTGGACCGGGCGGGCGGCCTCGACCTCGAGAAGCTGCTGGCGGCGTTCCAGGCGTTCTTTCGCGAGCACTCGGAGCACTGGCTGGGACGATTCGACTACGCCGAAGCCGGTCCGCAACTCATCCTGCAGGCGTTCCTGCAGCGGGTGGTGAACGGCGGCGGGCGCATCGAGCGCGAGTACGGCCTGGGCCGAGGCCGGACCGACCTGCTCATCGTGTGGCCCCGCGGCGGGCGCGCCGGGCCGGCCGCGGCAGCGGACCGGTTCGTGGTCGAGTGCAAGGTGTTGCATGGCGGACTCGAGCGGACCGTCCGGGACGGGCTGGCGCAGACCGCAGGCTACATGGACCGCTGCGCGGCGCAGGCGGGCCACCTGGTGGTCTTCGACCGGCGCGCCGACCGGCCGTGGGAGGAGAAGCTCTTCCGGCGGCGGGAGGCGTTCGGCGACCGGCCCGTCACCGTGTGGGGGACGTAGGAGTCCGCGCCGCAGAAGCGTGAACCCCTATAATCGCAGCCGTTCCGCCGCGCACCGCCGCGGCTCCGCCGGGGGGTCCGATGCTCCGCTCGTCTCCGCGCCCTTCCTTTCCGTTCCCCGCCGCCGCGATGGTGATCGCCGTCGCGGCCGGGGTCTCGCCCGCGGCGGCCGAGGCGGTCGACGGCGCGGCGTTGTTCGAGAGGCACTGCGCCTCCTGCCATCGCGCGTCGGCGATCCCGCGCGTCCTGGCCATAGACAACATGCGGGCCCTGCCGCCGGAGACGATCGTCGGAGCGCTGACCGACGGGGCGATGCGCGAGCAGGGCGCCGAGCTCCGGCCGGCGGAGCGACGGGCGATCGCCGAGTTCATCACGGGCCGGCACGTCGCCGCTACGGTCGGCGCCTCTCTCGAAGCGGCAGCCGGCGGCTCGGTCGAGGACGGCGACTGCGCCGCGACTACCGCGACGGAGTGGCCGGGGCTCGACGGCGGCCCGCAATGGAACGGCTGGGGCGTTGCGGTGACGAACGCGCGCTTCCAGCCGGGCGCGCATGCACGCCTCGCGGCGGCGGACGTCCCGCGGCTGCGGCTGCGGTGGGCCTTCGGGTACCCGAACTCGGCGAGTGCGCAGACGCAGCCGACGGTGGTCGGCGGGCGGCTGTTCGCGGCCAGCGAGCGCGGCGTCGTCTACGCGCTCGACGCGCGGACCGGCTGCACGCACTGGTCGTTCGAGGCACAGACCGGGGTCCGGAGCGCGATGACGGTCGGCCGTCTCCCGGACGGACGACACGCGGTCTTCTTCGGCGACTTCAACGCCAACGTCTACGCCCTCGACGCGGCGAGCGGGGCCGAGATCTGGCGGCGCGACGTGGACACGCACGTCGCGGCCCGCATCACCGGAGCACCGGTGCTGCACGACGGACGGCTGTACGTTCCGGTCTCGTCTCTCGAAGAGTTGCTGGCGGCCGACCCGGAGTACCCCTGCTGCACGTTCCGCGGCAGCCTCGCCACGCTCCACGCGGCGACCGGCGAGGTCGTCTGGCAGGCGTTCACCATCCCGGAAGCACCGGCACCGCGCGGGCGCAACCCGGACGGCTACTACCTGATGGGGCCGGCGGGCGCCGCCGTCTGGTCGGCCCCGACCATCGACCCGGCCCGCGGGCTCGTCTATGCCGCCACGGGGAACGCCTACACCGAACCGGCCGCCCCGACCAGCGACGCGATCGTCGCCTTCGACCTGGCCACCGGCGCCATCCGCTGGACGAACCAGTTGACGCCGGGCGACGCCTTCATCCTCGGCTGCGGAGGCGGCAACCCGAACTGCCCCGACGACGACGGCCCCGACTTCGACTTCGGCTCCTCGCCGGCGCTGGTCAGCATGACCGACGGCCGCGACCTGCTGGTCATCGGCCAGAAGTCGGGGGTCGGCTACGGGCTCGACCCGGACCGCGAAGGAGCCGTCGTGTGGCAGTACCGGGTGGGAGCGGGGAGCGAGCTCGGGGGCATCGAGTGGGGCTTCGCGGTCGATGCCGAGAAGGCCTACTTCGCGAACTCCGACTACCTGACGCCCGAGCCGGGCGGTCTGGCGTCGGTGCGGCTGCGAACGGGCGAGCTCGTCTGGTACGCGGAGCCGCACGAGCCGGTCTGCGAGGCGTGCAGCCCCGCGCTGCTCGCGGCCGTCACCGCCATCCCGGGCGTGGTCTTCTCCGGCGCCTACGACGGCCTGTTCCGCGCCTACGACGCGGACGACGGCACCGTGCTCTGGGAGTACGACACCAACGGCGACTACGACACAGTGAACGCCGTCCGCGCACAGGGCGGGTCGATCAACGGCCCGGGTCCGGTCGTCGTCGACGGAATGGTCTACGTCAACTCGGGCTACGCCGCCTTCGGGGGCCGGCCCGGCAACGTCCTGCTCGCCTTCGACGTCGACTGAGACGCCTCGTTGCGCGTGATGCTTTGGTGTCCACTACGCGAATGATAAGGTGTGTGGCACAGAGAGGTCATGCGAACCACCCTGACCATCGAGGACGGCATCGCGGCGCAGCTTCGGGAGATCGTCCACCGTTCGGGGAAGCCTTTCAAGGCTGTTGTGAACGACGCCCTGCGCGCCGGTATCGCGAACAACCGGATCGCCGCCCCTCGCAAGCCGTACCGTCTGGAACCGGTTGCGATGGGGCAGGTCGTCGGACCCTACGACCTCGACAAGGCACTGCAGCTTGCGGACCGCCTCGAGGATGAGGAGCTCGCCCGCAAGCTGCAGCTCCGGAAATGATCCTCGTCGACGCGAATCTGCTGATATACGCGGTCAACCTGAACGCCCCGCATCACGAGCGCGCAAGACGGTGGCTCCAGGACACCCTGTCCGGTTCGACCGCCGTAGGTCTGCCCTGGATAAGCCTGCTGGCGTTCGTTCGAATCACGACGCGTCCGGGCGTACTCGCGAACCCCATGCGGGTGGATGAGGCCATTCGCTTCGTGGACACCTGGCTGGATCAGCCGTTCGCCGAACCCGTCCTGCCCGGCAAGGGCCATTGGGCGATCCTGCGACGTCTGCTCCGTGACAGCGGCGCGGCCGGCAATCTGACATCGGACGCCCACCTCGCCGCGCTTGCCATCGAGCGCGGCGCGACCATCTGTTCCGCCGACTACGACTTCCGGCGCTTCCCGGGCGTCGAGCACGTCAATCCGCTGGATGACCCCGCGCCCCGGTCGCGATGATTCGCGTAGGCGCCCGCGCCTGGGGCGGTTGGGCGAAGCGCGCGTGTACAATGGGAGGATCGATCAAGCTGCGTCAGCTACGGACCAACCCACGCAAGCCACGAACAGCCATTGACCACTCCAACCGCAACAGCCCTGAGACCCGTTCTCGAAGAACCCCAGGATTCGCTTCCGGAAATCTCGATAGACCAGCTTCCCGACCGGCTCCGGAAGGCCGTCGGCCGCCCCGGCTGGACCTCGCTGATGCCGGTCCAGAGCCAGGCGATCCCCTACCTCCTCGCCGGGCGCGACCTCGTCATCCAGGCGCGGACCGGAAGCGGCAAGACGGCCGCGTTCCTGCTGCCGATGCTCGAGCGGCTCGACGCGGCCGTCGACCGGACGCAGGCGCTCGTGCTGGTGCCGACGCGGGAGCTCGCCCGGCAGGTGCAGCGCGACGCGGAGATGCTGTGGGGCGACAGCGACCTCCGCACCGTCGCCGTCTACGGCGGCGTCGGCTACGGGCCGCAGATCGACGCTCTCAAGGCGGGGGCGCACCTCGTCGTCGCCACGCCGGGCCGCGCCCTCGACCTCCTGCTGCGCCGCACCTTCACGCTCGACGATCTCGACATGCTGGTGTTCGACGAGGCGGACCGGATGCTGTCGATGGGCTTCTACCCCGACATGAAGCAGGTGCAGGCGTACCTGCCGAACCGGGCGATCCAGACGACGATGTTCTCGGCGACGTTCCCGGCGTCGGTCATGCGGACCGCGCGCGAGTTCATCCCCGAGCCGGAGTTCCTCACCCTCAGCCGCGACCACGTCCACGTCACCGACACCGAGCACATCTCCTACCGGGTGCCGCCGATGGAGAAGGACCGGGCGCTGGTGCGGATCATCGAGGTGGAGAACCCGTCGTCGGCGTTCATCTTCTGCAACACGAAGACGAACGTGCACTACGTGACGGTGGTCCTGCAGCGCTTCGGCTACGACGCGGACGAGCTGAGCGCCGACCGGTCGCAGGCCGACCGCGAGCGGATCCTGAAGCGCGTGCGCGCCGGTACGCTCCGTTTCCTCGTCGCCACCGACGTCGCGAGCCGCGGGCTCGACATCCCCGAGCTGTCCCACGTCATCCAGTACGAGCCGCCCGAGGACCCCGAGGACTACATCCACCGGGCCGGTCGGACCGGCCGCGCGGGCGCCGCCGGCGTTGCCCTGTCGCTCGTGAGCGAGGCGGAGACGCTGAACCTGGACCAGATCGCCAAGCGCTACGGCGTGGAGTTCCAGCAGCGGCCCGTGCCGACCGACGACGACGTGGCCGCCGTCGTGGCCGAGCGCCTCACGGGGCTGCTCGAGGCCCGGTTGCGGGACCGCGACGCGCTGAAGGCGGAACGCAGCCGCCGCTTCATCGCGCTGGCGAGGCAGCTCGCGGAGAACGAGGACGAATCGAAGATCATCGCGATGCTGCTCGACGACTACTACCAGCAGACGCTGCACGCGCCGCCCGGGGAACCGGCCGCCACCGCAGCGGCAGCGCCGGCCGCCCTCCCGGACTCCGGCGGCAAGGCAGCCGCGCCCTCCGGCCGGCCCCGGCGCCGTCCGCGGCGCAAGCCCCGGCGCGGACCCCGCTCCGGCCGGTAACCCGGCCGCCGCGGGGGTCGCGATACAATACGCGGGTCGGCTTCGCGGAGCGATCCGCGGCCGGCCGCCCGCCCGTCGCGTTCCAGGGAGAGCATTCGAATGGCCAGTCCGGTTGTTGAATCGATCCACGCGTTCGACGCGGCCGCCGCGGCCGGACGCGATCCGTTCAAGGTCGCCGACGTCCGGCTCGCGGAGCACGGCCGCAACGAGATACGGCTCGCCGAGCAGGAGATGCCGGGGCTGATGGCGGTTCGCCGCGAGCACGCCGGCGAGTCGCCGCTCGCCGGGGCGCGGGTCATGGGCAGCCTGCACATGACCGTGCAGACCGCGGTGCTGATCGAGACGTTGACCGACCTCGGCGCCGACGTGCGCTGGGCGTCGTGCAACATCTTCTCCACCCAGGACCACGCCGCCGCCGCCGTCGCCGTCGGCCGGCCGGAGAGCGGCGGCACGCCCGGGAGTCCGCGCGGCGTGCCGGTCTTCGCCTGGAAGGGCGAGACGCTTCCCGAATACTGGTGGTGCACGAACGAGGCGCTCGTCTGGCCGGACGGCCGCGGGCCCGACTTCGTCGTCGACGACGGCGGCGACGCGACCCTGCTCGTTCACAAGGGCTACGAGTTCGAGCAGGCGGGCGCGATCCCGGCGTTCGATCCCGAGAGCGACCCCGAGGAATGGGGCGTCATCCTCGATCTGCTGCGGGAGGTGGCCGGCCGCGACCCGTCGCAGTGGCGCCGCATCAGCCCCGCCATCCGCGGCGTCAGCGAGGAGACCACCACCGGCGTCCACCGCCTCTACGAGATGATGCGCGACGGCACGCTGCTCTTCCCCGCCATCAACGTCAACGACTCGGTCACCAAGAGCAAGTTCGACAACATATACGGCTGCCGCCATTCGCTGCCCGACGGCCTGGCGCGGGCGACCGACGTGATGCTGGGCGGCAAGGTGGCGGTGGTCTGCGGCTTCGGCGAGGTCGGCAAGGGCTGCGCGCAGTCGCTGCGCGGCCAGGGCTGCCGCGTCGTCGTCACCGAGATCGACCCGATCTGCGCCCTGCAGGCGGCGATGGAGGGCTACCAGGTCGCCACGCTCGAGGAGATGCTGGAGACGGCCGACCTCTTCATCACCGCCACCGGCAACCGCGACATCATCAGCGCCGCGCAGATGGGCCGGATGAAGGACAAGGCCATCGTCGGCAACATCGGCCACTTCGACAACGAGATCGACATGGCCGGACTGAAGGCCGTCCCCGGCATCAGCCGCATCCCGATCAAGCCGCAGTACGACGAGTGGCGCTTCGCGGACGGCCACAGCGTGCTCGTGCTGGCCGAGGGCCGGCTGCTGAACCTCGGCTGCGCCACCGGCCACCCCAGCTTCGTCATGTCGGCCTCGTTCACCAACCAGGTGCTGGCCCAGCTCGCCCTGCACGAGAACCGCGGCGAGTACGAGAAGAAGGTCTACATGCTGCCGAAGCAGCTCGACGAGAAGGTAGCCCGCCTGCACCTCGACGCCCTCGGCGTCAAGCTGACCGAGCTCAGCCCGGAGCAGGCCGCCTACCTCGGCGTTCCGGTGGACGGCCCCTACAAGGCCGACCACTACCGGTACTGACAGCGGCACCGGGAGCTGTCGTGGTGCCGTTCGCGCCAAGTCGACTCCCCGATGGCAGATTCAGAGTACGTCCCCGGGACCCAAGTTCGCATCGTTAGCGCCCGCCACCGGGTTGGCGTTGTGGTAGGTCGCCCCCAGCACCGCCAAGGTCAGCCCTGGTACTCCGTCTTCTTCCGTGGATCGGAGACTGAAGTCTTCCCCCACGAAGATCTCGAACCGTTCTCCGGAGCCAGTGACGTGCGCTCTCTCCTGCTCGATGGTCGCTTCGGTGGACGCGAATCTCTATCGCGACTGATAACCCAGCTCAAGCTCTCCCTCGACCTTCGATCGCAGATATACGCACTCTCAGCCTCCACAACTGAGTTTCTCCCGTACCAGTTCAAGCCCCTTCTGAAGTTCGCCTCGTCAGCAGAATCTGTGGGTGAGTTCTGGTTCGGGCAGGTCGCCAAGTGCATGATACAAAGCGACTTCCAGTGCCGCGGAGGTGCGGAAGCCATACGCCCGTTTGGTGATCACTCTGGCCTTCCCGTTGAAGCCTTCGACAATGCCACTGGAGAACTGCCCTCGGGCCCGGAACCAGTTCAGGATCAGGTCGCGGTGCGAGCGCAGCATGCGGGCCACCTCCTTCATCGGGTCGAGCCGCGAGCGCATCGTCCGAGTGCACCAGCGGTCGAGGAACCGGCCGGCCCAGTACGGCGACACGTAGCCCCACAGCGCTTGAAAGTCCTCCTTGAGCAGGTAGGCGCGAACCGTGCGCAGGTTGCGACGCACCAGCTCCGCAAGCCGGCCCCGCTGCTCGTCGCTGAGATTCTCCGGACGCTTGAGCAGGAGCCAGCGGCTGCGCTTGAGCACCGGCGCCCGGCCCGCGGCGGCGAGCTTCCGGGCCTCCGCCGCGCGCACCTCGTCGATCGCTTGCGAGAAATGGCTCATGATGTGGAAGCGGTCGAGCACCTGCACGGCCTGGCCGGCGCGCTCGGCAACCACCTTCAGGTAGGGCTTCCACATGTCCGAGCAGACGAAATACAGCGCCGCGCTGCGTGCGGGGCCGAACCAGTCGAAGAAGCCCTCCAACGTCGCGGCCTTGCGTTCGCGGCCGACCCACAGCAGGCGCTTGCAGTGACCGTCGATCTGATAGACCAGCGTCAGGTAGCGTTGCCCGCGGCGGCGGGAGAGCTCGTCGACGCCGATGGCCTCGATGTTCGTGAGGTCGCGGTGCGCGAGGCCCCAGTCGACCGCCATGCGCACGGCCCGATAGACGGTGTCCCAGGACGTGGGGAACGCCGCGGCGACCTCCTGCCACGACAGACGCCTGGCCCACCCGGCGAGGAACCAGGCGTAGGCGTCGGTCAGTCGGTGCTTGCCGGTGGCCCACGGCAGCGCCTCGACCCGTACGCCGCAGCGCGGGCAGTCGACGCGGCGCATCGCGTAGAGGAAGACCACGGGGATGTGCCACAGGGGCACGAAGTCGAAGCGCCGGACCGCCTGCGTGTCGTAGCCCGGGGCCCGGCGCCTGCACTGCGAGCACGTCGCGCGGGTCCCGGCGCGAGGCCGCACCCGAACCTCGAGGGTCAACTGCGGGTGCTCCACCAGCCGCACCGTCTCGTAGATGAACGACGGGTGCTTCTGGACCCGATTCAAGATACTCTTGAGTTGCATCCTGTTCCCCTTCCGCGTCGCTTGGCTGCTGCAACACCAATTGTCGCGGATTCCGGAACGGGATGCGTTTCCGATGTCGAGGCTGCGTTCTGTGCTTCGGGACGGGCCATCGCCCTCCCGATACGGGCGTCGGGCATTTGGTCCTCGTCAGACGAGAGCCGGGGCGCTCGTGCGCGGAGCCGGCGTCCAGGCCGTCAGCCCCGCGCAGCGGGGGCGGAGCGGAGCGAAGCGCCTTGACGGCGGCGAGCACACGGGCACGCTGCCTCTTGTCTGACGAGGACTACCAGCCTCCGTTCTTACCCACAGATTCTGCGGAAGACCCAGACGTTGGGACGAGCACCACGAAGGTGTGCGTTCGGCCATCGGACAGTTCGGGTGTTCACATCGTAACGCTCGGCGACCGAGCGCCGGCGTTGTGTCCGTCTATCGTTGGCGTTCGCGATGAGCGGATGTACTTCGGCGGCGAAGCCGTGACCGGGCGAGAGACCCAGGTGTATCAAGCGCTGAAGATGGATGTTGCGAGGGAAGAGGAACGACCGGCGTCGGCGGACGGCGAGATGAGCGCGTCTGACGTGTTCACGCTGTTTCTCGCGTGGACGATGCGAGAGAGCCGGCAGTGGGTTCGGACGCAGGTTGGCGCGAGTTCGGCACCGCGGACAACGTACAGCGTAGGCGCGCCTATTGACCAGATAGATCAAGACGACCGGGCGTCGCCGCTGGTGGGTGTCTTCAACCGGCTGGCGTTTCAGGCGTGGCGATTGTCCGAAGGGCTAGAGCAGGGAATCGCGCTCACAGATGCGCGTAAGTGGATCGCGGCGGTGAAGGCGGTGGACGTACCCCCTACTGAGGAGCAACTTATCGAAGTGTGCGCGGAATCGTCGGCGAATGTCGCCGGGTACGCGTTGCGACCCGATGTGGAGGAAGGGCTGTACGCGGTCGTCGACATCGGGGCGTGGACTACGGAAGTGGCGTTCTTTCGGTTGACAGACGTCGCCATGAAGACGATTGGGAAACGCAGGTTGGCCTTCTACGCTGGACGATCCCATCGAGTCGCGACGGGCAAGATCGACGAGCTTTGCGCGAAGCGGGTCCGAGAGAAGTACTCCTGCGCGAACCTTGCGAGTGCCGTGATGGATGTCATTCGAGAGGAAAGGGAAAAGGGGTCAAACGTCGATTTCGTGCTGCCGGTGGGGCCGGGGGGCCAGGAGATTCCGGTACCGGGGTCTTTCCTGGCCGACGCACGCGACGCCGTGGCCAAGGAGCTTCGCTGCTGCTTTGTGACGACGCTGCGCGAGGCCTTCCAGAAGGAGAAGCAGGAGGAGGAATGGAAGCAACAGCTCCGCGTACTGCTCGCCGGCGGCGGGTCATTCGACGACCAGCTCGGCAGGTCCGTCCACCACCGGTTCGTCTGGAATAGTCGTGTGGTACCTACTCCGTCGAACATTGAGGGCCTGCCGAACAACGACGACTCCCGACGCTTTCTGGTGGCGTACGGCTTGGCGAACGGACAGGCACGTTGGCCAGACGAAATGCGCCCCAGCGAGGTAGAACCATCGGAAACACCCACGATGGGCCCACGGCCGACGTCGGAAGATTTGGGGTACGATAATCCATGAGTCGCGCCTGGGCTGGCGGTCGTTTTGTTCACGATGTCGCTTCTCGGTACGGTTCGAACTCGTTGGGCTCCTCGGTGAGCAGGGCGAGAAGCTTGGGGTGGAAGAAGAGCTTCTCGCGCCCCAGGCGTCGGGTGCGGAGCACCCCGAGATCGACCAGGGCGTGCAGGTAGCGGGAGGCGGTCTGTCGTCTCGCGATTCGCGCCTGGACCACGTCGGAGATGCGGCAGTACGGGTGTTCGAACACCAGGTCGGTCAACGGTCCTCGGCAGGTTCGGGGCACGCGCGCCCCGACGAACCTCGCGGTCTCTTCCCGGAGTCGGCGGATCGCCTCGATCTTGGCAGTGGTCCAGACCGCCGTCTCCTCGACGCCCTCCAGCATGTACAGGATCCACGGCTCCCAGGCCTCGACCCGGGTGACGTCGAGCAGCAGACCGTGATACTCGGCCCGATGCGCCATGATGTACCGGCTCAGGTACAGGATCGGGCGCGAGAGCAATCCCTGCTCCACCAGGAACAGCGTGTTCAGGGCACGTCCCGTTCGGCCGTTGCCGTCGGTGAACGGGTGGATCGCCTCGAACTGGTAGTGGGCGATCGCCATGCGGATCAAGGGATCGACGGCGTCGGCACCGTGCAGAAACCGCTCCCAGTTGGCCAGCAGGCGCCGGATGCGGGCCTCGCCGACCGGCGGCGTGTAGACGATGCCGGTGCGCCCGGCGATAACCGTTCCCGGATCCCGGCGGAAGCGCATCGGGGCGCCCTTGATCCGACTGCACACCCGCACGGCGATCTCGGCGCCCAGCCGGCCGGTCTTCAAGCCGGCGAAGCCTTCGAGTAACGCCGTGCGGTAGCGGAGCGCCTCCCGCGTTGCCGGGTCGGCGGCATCCGCCGACCGCACATGCCGCAACATCGTGTCCGCGCTGGTGATGACGTTCTCGATCTCCGAGCTCGCCTGCGCCTCCAGCAGCGGGAGGCTCGCCTCCAGCATCCGCGGGTTGGGAAGCACCTCGGCGGCGCGGTTCAGGTCCGCCAGCGCCACCCGCGCCGTCACGCAGCGCTTCAGCACCGCCTTCGTCTCCGGATCGGCTGCCGGGGGGAGATCTGCGAGGGCGTTGTGCGGCCGTTGCGGATGCCACGGGGGGATCCTGCTCATGTTCACGAGAGCGCGTTTCGGGGACACGTCGACAGCATATGTCGACGCCGTCGACATATGCCAGTTCCGGCCGGAGCTTCGGCCGGCGTCGGCGCGCCCCAGCCGGCGGGCAAGCTGCTACCCCGCGCGCCGGCGGGTGGCGTGGGCCCGGAGCAGCTTCTCCTGGGCGTCGAGCGGCTTGGCGCCCGGCTTCGTGCGGACCGGGCGGTAGGAGCCGCCGGTCCGGAGCACCATCGCGCGTCCGGTGTGGGTGAGCATCGACTCGATGACGACGTGGTGGAGGTGCGAGCGCCAGGTGTCGGCGGTCGCTGCCGCGGGATCATCCGGCGAGGGAGAACCGACGGGGGCCCGAGCGAGCCTACAGCAGCTTGCGAAACTGCTGCTCGGTCAGCCCGGCGTCGCGCACGATGCCGCCCATGGTGTACGCGTTGACGGGGCTGTGCCTGGGGATCGTGACGATGCGGCTGCCATCCGTCATGACGACGTGCTTTCCCTGACGAGCAACGCGGAAGCCCGCCTTCTGGAGGGCGCGGACCGCGTCCTGATGATTGACACCCGGAATCCTCGGCATCCGTCAGCCGGCGACCTCGATCTCCCGGCTGGTCATTCCTCGGAGCAGGTCGTCGCGTGCCGCCAGGTACTCCCGGATGGCTGACCGGATGTTCTCTACGGCCTCCTGTTCTGTGGCTCCCTGGGACCAGCACCCGGGCAGCCCGGGGACCGACACGCTGTAGCCTTCGTCACTCTGCTGGAGTGCGATTCGGTACTTCACGGCCCCTCCAATTCCTCGGTGAACGCTCTTCGCCGCCTTCGGCGCTGGCGCTACCCCGGCCGCCGGCGGGCGGCGTGGGCGCGGAGCAGCTTCTCCTGGGCGTTGAGCGGCCTGGCGCCCGGCTTCGTGCGGACCGGGCGGTAGGAGCCGTCGGTCCGGAGCACCATCGCGCGGTCGGTGTCGGCGAGCATGGTCTCGAGGACGACGTCGTGGAGGTGCGAGCGCAGGTCCGGGTCGCGGACGTGGCAGAGCGCCTCGACGCGCCGGTCGAGGTTGCGCTCCATCAGGTCGGCGCTGCCGATCAGCGCCTCGGGCTGGCCGCCGTTCTCGAAGTAGTAGAGGCGCGAGTGCTCCAGGAAGCGGCCCACGACCGAGCGGACGCGGATCGTCTCGCTGACCCCCGGGATGCCGGGCCGCAGGCAGCAGACGCCGCGCACGATCATGTCGATCCGGACTCCCGCCTGCGACGCGCGGTAGAGGACGCGGATCATCTCGGGGTCGGCGACCGAGTTGTTCTTGATGACGATGCCGGCCGGTCGACCGGCGCGCGCATGCTCCGCCTCGCGCTCGACCAGCGCCGTGAAGGCAGGGCGCAGGTGGTGCGGGGCGACCAGCAGCTCCTCGTAGTCCTGCTTGTTGGAGTAGCCGGTGAGATAGTTGAAGACCTCCGTCACCTCGTCGAGCACCGCCGGCCGGGCCGTGAAGAGACCGAAGTCCGTATAGATCTGCGACGTCACCCGGTTGTAGTTGCCGGTGCCGACGTGCGCGTAGCGCATGATTCCGTCGACCTCCTTGCGCACGACGAGGCACAGCTTGCAGTGCGTCTTGAGGTTCAGGAGGCCGTAGACGACGTGCACCCCGGCCGACTCCAGCCGGTGCGCCCACTCGATGTTGTTGCGCTCGTCGAAGCGCGCCTTCAGCTCCACCAGCACCGCCACCTGCTTGCCGGCGCCGGCGGCCTGGATCAGCAGGTCGACGAGCGGCGAGTTCGGTCCGATGCGGTACAGCGTCAGCTTGATGGCGATGACGTGGGGGTCGTCGACGGCCGCGCGGAGGAACGCCTCCACGGCCGAGAACGACTCGAACGGGTGGTGCACGAGGTGGTCGCGCTCGCGGATCGCGTCGAAGATAGCGTCGCCCTCGTCGTTCGACCAGAGCACGTGGGGGGAGAACGGCGGGTCCTTCAGCCGCGGCCGGTGGAGCTTCGCCAGCGCGCTCCAGTCGCCGAACCCCATCCGTCCCGAGGTGCGGGCCACGACGTGCTCCTCGATCTCGAAGTTCTCGATCAGGATGTTCAGCACCCGCGCGGGCATGGACGACTCGACGAGGAGCTGCGACAGGTCGCCGTAGCGCAGCTCCTTGAGGGTGCGGTCGACCGACTCGAGCAGGTCGTCCGCCTCGTCCTCCTGGATCACCATGTCCGTGTCCCGCACGATGCGGAACAGGTGGGTGCCGCGGACGGCGGCGCCGGGGAAGAGGCTGCCGACGTTCAGCCGCACGACGTCCTCGAGGAAGGCGAACGACTCGCCGGGCTGCTCGGCGACCTCGGCCGGAATCGGCACGAACCGGGGGAGGACGTCGGGCAGCTTGACGCGCGCGAAGCGGGTCCGCCCGTTGTGCTCGACCACCACCGCGAGGTTCATGCTGAGGTTGGAGATGAACGGGAAGGGGTGTCCCGGATCGAAAGCCAGCGGCGTCAGCACGGGGTGGACGTTCCGCGTGTAGTAGTCGCGCAGGAAACGGGTGACGGCCGGCGTGAAGTCCTTGCGCTCCAGGATGCGGATGCGCTCGGCGGCGAGCAGCGGGCGGAGCACGTCCGACCAGCAGCGCTCGAGGTCGGCCATCATCCGGTTGGCGCGCACGCGGATGGCGTCGAGCTGCTGCTCGGTGGTCAGGCCGTCCGGCGACATGTCCTCGACACCGTTCCGGAACTTGCGCAGCAGCGTCGCGACGCGAACCATGAAGAACTCGTCGAAGTTGGTCGCGACGATCGAGACGAACTTGATGCGCTCGAGCAGCGGATGCCGGTCGCCCTGCGCCTGCAGCAGCACGCGCTGGTTGAACTCCAGCCAGCTCAGCTCGCGGTTGATGTACAGCGCGGGATTGAAGAGGTCGTCGGGATCGACCGGCGCGGGGGCCGCATTGGCAACCGCCGCCGCCGTGTTCGCAGGGCTGGTCATCGCGCTCGCGCGCCCTCACGGGCGCGGTGGGGAGTCTGCGCCGCAGACCCCTGGTTGGCCTCGATTTCGAAGCGTTTCTGTGCGTGGATCATAACAGCCCCGGCGGACGGGCCGCCCGGGGGCGCGACCGGCGAGGCCGGTCTCGGACCCGGCCCGGGGGCGCGCCTTGCGCTAGAATCGGCAGCGCTTGACCAGTTCCGGATCGGCCGCCGGCGCCGCGCCGTCTCCTGCTCGCGGGGTAGGCACCCTGCTGCTGGCGGTCGGCCTTCTGCTCGCCGTCCACTACCTCCCCACGCCGCCGCCCCTGGAACGGGCCGGCGACGTCATCGCGCTGACAAACGAGGGGAAGGCGTGCCTGGCGATCCTCGCGTTCGCGATCACGCTCTGGGTGACCGAGGCCGTGCCCTTCCCGGTGACCTCGCTCGCCGTACTGCTGCTCATCCCGACCCTCGGGATCGCCGGCTACGAGCGCGCCGTCGCGGCCGGGTTCGGCAACCCCCTCATCACGTTCTTCATCGGCGTGCTGTTCCTGTCCACCGGCTTCACGAAGTCGGGGCTCGGCACGCGGCTGGTGCTGCACGTGCTGCGCATCGTCGGCACCCGCACGGACCGCGTGCTGCTCGGGTTTCTCGTCGTCGGCGCCCTGCTCTCGATGTGGATCACCGACATGGCGGTCGCCGCCGTGCTCCTGCCGCTGGGCGTCGGCGTCCTGCGCGACGCGGGGCTCAAGCCGCTGGAGAGCAACTTCGGGCGGGCGCTGATGATCGCCTGCGCGTTCGGGCCGCTGATCGGGGGCATCGGGACGCCGGCCGGGACCGGCGCGAACCTCGCATCGGTCGGCTACCTGCGCGAGCTGGCCGGCGTCGAGATCTCGTTCGCGCGCTGGATGGCCTACGGCGTGCCGGCGGCGCTGCTCATGATCCCGGTCGGCTGGCGGTTGCTCCTGCGCGCCTTCCCTCCCGAGATCGACCGCCTGCCCATTGCCGGCACCGAGATCGCCGACCGGATCGCCGCGCTGGGGCGCCCGAGCCGCCTCGAGGTCTGGACGCTGGTCGTCTTCGGGGCGACGATCACGGTCTGGCTGACGACGCCGCTCCTCGCCACGCTGACCGGAGGCGTCATCAACCCGCCCGCCCAGGCGGTGGCGCTCGGCGGCGGCCTGCTGCTGTTCCTGCCGCGGCTGCGGGTGCTGATCTGGAAGGAGGCGCAGCGCGACATGGACTGGGGCGGCGTGATCCTGATCGTCGCCGGCCTGTCGCTCGGGGTGATGGTGTTCGAGACGGGCGCGGCGCGCTGGCTCGCCCAGGTGATGCTGGGCCGGCTGGCGCTCGTCCCGGACCTGCTGCAGCCGTTCGTGATCGTGCTCGTGGTGGCGGCGCTGCACCTGCTGTTCTCGAGCAACACGGTCACCGGCGCCATCATCATGCCGATCCTGATCGCGCTGGCCCAGGACCTGGGCCTCGACGTCTGGACGGTGGCCGCGCCGGCGGCCTTCACGTCGTCGCTGGCGTTCATCCTGGTGACCGAGAGCCCGACCAACGTGCTGCCATACTCGGCCGGCTACTTCTCGATTCGGGACATGGCGCGGGTCGGCATCGTCATGACGCTCGGCGCCGCAGTCTGTGTCACGATCGCCATCGCGACCGTGCGGGCCCTCGGCGGGGGCTAGGAGTCTGCGCCGCAGAAACGCGCCATGGAGCCGCTCGTGCCAGCGCAGACCCCCAACGCGCCCGTCAGGCCGCGCCAGGAGTCTGCGCCGCAGAAACGCGCCATGGAGCCGCTCGTGCCAGCGCAGACTCCCAACGCGCCCGTGAGGGCGCGCTAGCGCCGGCTCCCCCGACCGGGCGCCGGAACGCGGCGACGAGAGACCCATGCTGGAAACGCTGATACGGGACGTGCGATACGGCCTGCGCTCGCTGCGCCGGTCGCCGGGTTACGCCCTGATGGTGATCGCGACCCTCGGGCTCGGCATCGGTGCCAACACGGCGATCTTCAGCCTCGTCAACGGGGTGCTCCTGCGCCCCCTGCCGTACGCCGAGGGTCACGAGCTGGTGCTCGCCCGGCAGCAGGCGCAGCGCGCCGGCTCGGCCAACATTCCCTTCTCGGTCAAGGAGATCAGCGACTACCGGGAGCAACTCGGGACGCTCGACGGCTTCGTCGAATACCACGGGATGTCGTTCACCCTGCTCAACCGCGGGGAGCCGGACCGCGTGCTCACCGGGGTGGTGTCGGCGAACTTCTTCGACGTGCTCGGCGTGCAACCGCTGCTCGGCCGGACGTTCCGGGACGGCGACGACGACCTCGGCGCGGAGGCGGTGCTCGTTCTCAGCTACCCGTACTGGCAGCAGCGCTTCGGCAGCGACCCGGGCATCGTCGGGCAGGTCTTCGAGATGAACGACCGCCCGCACACCGTGGTCGGGGTGCTGCCGCCGGTGCCGCAGTACCCGCGGGAGAACGACGTCTACATGCCGACGTCCGCGTGCCCGTTCCGTGCGCTCGCCGAGGCCCGGATGGAGGAGGACCGCACGGCGTTCCGCGGCATGACCGCCTTCGGCCGGCTCGGGCCGGGCGTGGCGGTCGACCGCTTCGGCTCGGAGCTGGCCACGGTGGCCGGCCGGCTGCAGGCGGACCATCCCGAGACGTATCCCGTGGACTCGGGATACACCGCGGTCCCGCTGCCCCTTGCCGACGAGCTGACGCGGGACGCCCGGCCGATGCTGCTGATCCTGCTCGCCACGACCGTGCTGGTGCTGTTGATCGCCTGCGCCAACGTCGCCAACCTCACGCTGGCGCGGATGGCCCGGCGCGAGCGCGAGCTCGCGCTGCGGACGGCCCTCGGCGCGGGCCGCGGCCGGCTGCTCCGGCAACTCGTGACGGAAGCCAGCCTGCTCGCCGTCGCCGCCGGCGCCTGCGGGCTGCTGCTCGCCTGGTTGAGCCTCGACCTGCTCGTGGCATTCGCGGCGCTCTTCACGACCCGCACCACCGAGGTGGCCGTCGACGGGTGGGTCCTGGCCTTCACCCTCGGCCTGTCGCTGCTCACGGGGATCGCGTTCGGCAGCGCGCCGGCCCTGGCCGGGCGCAGCAACGCGGCCGCGGCGCTGAAGGAGGCCGGGGCGCACACCACCGACACGCCCGGACGGCGCCGCGCCCGCGGCCTGCTCACGGCCTCGCAGGTCGCGGCCGCGTTCGTGCTGCTGATCGCCGCGGGACTGCTGCTGACGAGCTTCTACCGGCTGCAGCAGGTGGATGCCGGGTTCGACCCCGAGCGCGTGCTGACGGCCGAGATCTTCCCCAACTGGTCGAAGTACACGACCCCGGAGAGCCGGCGGCAGCTTTTCACCGGGGTGCTCGAGCGCCTGCAGGATCGGCCGGGCATCGCGGCGGCGGCCGTGGCCAGCGGCTTCCCGATGGCAAGCGAGGTCGGGCAGCAGCAGCGCTTCGCCATCGAGGGACGCACCTACGAGGACCCGGACCTGCGTCCGGAGCTGGAGACGCGCGTCATCAGCGCGGACTACTTCGCGACCGTCGGCGTCCCGCTGCTGGCCGGCCGGATCTTCACGCGGCTCGACGATGCCGCCACGACCCTCGTGGGGGTCATCAGCCGGTCGCTGGCCGAGCGGCACTGGCCGAGCGGGGCGAGTCCGCTCGATCAGCGCGTTACGCTCGACGGCGGCGAGACGTGGATCACCATCGTGGGCGTCGTCGGCGACGTGCGCGACCATGGGCTCGACCGCGAGCCTCCGGACCAGCTCTACCAGCCGTACCTGCAGGTCGCAGGCACGCCGACGCGGGTGCTCGTACAGGCCCGCACCGATCCCCGCGCCCTGAGCGCGCAGGTGCGCGAAGCCGTCCACGCCGTCGACCCGGAGCAGCCGGTGGAGAGCTTCCGGACGCTCGCGGAGACCCGCGCCGGCGCAACCGCCCCGCGCCGGCTGTCGGTGGCGCTGCTGGCGCTCTTCGCCGCGCTCGCCCTCGTCATCACCGTGAGCGGCATCGCCGCGGTAATCGCCACGTCCGTCAGCCACCGGACCCGCGAGTTCGGGCTGCGCATGGCCCTGGGCGCGGAGCGCGCGTCGATTCTCACCATGGTGCTGCGGCAGGGACTGGCGCTCGTGCTGGCCGGGCTCGTGGCCGGCGGAGCCGCCGCCGCCCTGCTCTCGCGTTCGCTGGCCAGCTTCCTGTTCGAGACGGCGCCCACCGAGACCGGCGTCTTCGCGACGGTGTCGCTCGTGTTCCTCGTCACCGGACTCGCCGCGTGCTACGTGCCCGCGCGCCGGGCCATGGCCGTCGACCCGCTCGTCGCGCTGCGCGACGAGTAGTCTGCAGTCGTGGAGGCGAGGCTCCGTCTGACGATCTGCGCTGCGCAGCATGACGACGACGCAGCTCCGGGCGGCGCCGCCGTGAGTGCCCGATGATCCGCCGCATACAGGCGCTGAACTACCGTTGCTTCCGCTACGTAGACGTGGCGCTCGACCGCTTCCACGTGCTCGTCGGACCGAACGCCAGCGGCAAGAGCACGCTGTTCGACGTTGTCTCCTTCCTCGGCGACATGATTCGGGACGGTCTACGGGCCGCTATCCACAACCGCACCCGCAACTTCCAGGATCTGTCGTGGGGCCGTCCCAAGGTCGATCCGGGATTCGAGCTGGCGGTGGAAGTCACGGTGCCGGAGCTCGTCAGAAAGCAACTGCCGCAAGGGCACGACTTTCAGGCGTTTCGCTACGAGGTAGCCATCCAGGAGAGCGACGGCGAGGTGGGTGTCACGCGCGAGCGCGGAGTGCTGGTAGGAGGGCCAACGCCGCGCGCTCGACGGCACGGTCCACGGTTTCCTGAGACGCCGACCGCGCCAGGTGCCTTGGCGAACGGCGGCAGGAAACGCGGATCACGAACCGTCCTCAGCCGGGATCGGCAGGGTAGGCGCACATTCAGACCCGAAGTCACTCCACGCCCCGGAAGAAGCTCGGTGACGGGTCTCGACTTCGGCTCGTCCACGCTGGCGGCTTCACCAGGGAACATATCGAGCGCGTTGTACCCGGCCGCATCTCACTTCGTGTACATGCTAGTGTGCACCGTCAGAAATACGTGAGCAGTAACGCTTCAGGGATTCCGATCTGCTCGGCGGTCTTCGTCCAGACGAAGGGCTTGGGGTCTTCGTTGTAGACCGCCAGGTACTCCTTGATCGCCGCCTCGAGTGCTTGGGTGCTGCGATGGGTTCCACGCCGGATCTGCTGCCGGGTGATCTCGGCGAACCAACGCTCTACCTGGTTGAGCCACGATGCGCTCGTGGGCGTGAAGTGCAGGTGATACCGAGGACGCCGTGCCAGCCAGTCGTGGATCATCGCCGTCTTGTGCGTGCCGTAGTTGTCCAGCACCAGGTGGATGTCGAGGTCGGGCGGCACCGCCTTGTCGATCACGGCGAGGAAGCGCTTGAACTCCACCGAGCGGTGCTTCCGAAAGCACCTGCCGATCACCTCGCCGGTGGCGGTGTTCAGGGCCGCGAACAACGAGGTCGTGCCGTGCCGTCGATAGTCGTGTGTCCGCTGCTCCGGTGCTCCCGGACGCATCGGCAACACCGGCTGGGTACGGTTCAACGCCTGGATCTGCGACTTCTCATCCACAAACAGCACCACCGCTCGCTCCGGCGGATGCAGGTACAGCCCCACGATATCGCGCACTTTCTCGATGAACAACGGGTCTCGCGACAGCTTGAAGGTCTCGCTGCGATGGGGCTTGAGCGCGAACGCGCGCCACACGCGGCCGACGGTCGAAGCGCTCAGCCCGCAGGCTCGGGCCATCGACTCCCGGCTCCAATGCGTCGCCCCCCGTGGGGTCGTCTCCAGCGTCCGGACCACGACCCGTTCGACGTCCTCGTCCGACACCCGGCGCGGCGCGCCCGGCCGTGGTTCGTCCAGCAAGCCGTCGCAGCCGTTGCGCAGGAACCGCCGCCGCCACTTGCCGACCGTGGCCCGCGTCGTGCCCAGAGCCTGCGCCACGACCTGGTCGCTCCGTCCCGCGGCGCTCTGCAGCACGATGCGTGCCCTCAGGGCCAGAGCCTGCGCGGTATTGCGCCGGCGCAGCCAACCCTCCAGTTCCTCGCGCTGTGCGTCCGAGACCTCCGGGACCTCTCGTGTGTAATGGTTCGGCACGGCCCTCCTCGCTTCCGGGCCGACCGCACCACGAGCCGATTCTACTGGTCAAGAACTTCAGGCGTTGAACACTAGGTGCCTTCGTCGACCGAATCGTCCTCGACGCCTCCCGTCTGCGCCGCGCCAGCCCTCTGGACTGCGACCGGGCCTTCACCCGAGACGGAGCAGGCCTGCCGTGGAACGTGTGAGGTGGTCCCGCTTTTTCGGACCACTGGCTAAGGTGTATTCCAGAGCCTGGAGGAGGCACTGGGATGACGACGAGACGACGGCGGCAGTTCACCGCGAACTTCAAGAAACGCGTGGCGCTCGAGGCGCTGCGCGGGGACCGCACGGTGCAGGCGATCGCGGCCAAGCACGAGGTTCATCCGAACCAGGTGGGCGCGTGGAAGCGCCAGGCGGTCGACGGGCTGGAGGATGTCTTCGCTGGCGGCAGAGCATCTCGCGACTCCGAGCACGAGGCGACGATCCGGGACTTGCACGCGAAGATCGGCGAGTTGACGGTGGAGCGGGATTTTTTTCTGCGCGGCTTGCAACGCTGAGCCGCGCCGCACGCCTGGAACTGGTCGAGCGGGGCGGCGAGTTGAGCATCCGGCGCCAGTGCGCGTTGCTCGGCATCAACCGCTCGTCGGTGTACTACACGCCGCGGGAAGAGCGCGCGGAGAACTTGGCCTTGATGCGGCGGATGGACGAATTGTCGCTGCAGTACCCGTTCTACGGTAGCCGGCAGATGGCGCGCCACCTGGGACGCGAGGGCGTGTCGGTGGGGCGGCGCCGGGTCCGCCGGCTGATGTGTCTGATGGGGCTGGAAGCGGTCTACCGCAAGCCGCGCACGAGCGCCGCGCAGCCGGGTCACCGCATCTATCCGTATCTGCTTCGAGAGCTGACGATAGAGCGCCCGGACCAGGTCTGGTGCGCCGACATCACCTACATCCCGGTGACGGCGGGCTTCCTGTACCTGGTCGCGGTCATGGACTGGGCCAGCCGTCACGTGCTGGCCTGGCGACTGTCGAACACGATGGACACCGGCTTCTGCATCGAGGCGCTGGAAGCGGCGCTTCGGACGGGCACGCCCGAGATCTTCAACACCGATCAGGGAGCGCAGTTTACCAGCGCGGCGTTCACCGAGCGGGTGCTGGCGGCGGGGGCGCGTTGCTCGATGGACGGCCGCGGGCGGTGCCTGGACAACGTCTTTATCGAGCGGCTGTGGCGGTCGCTGAAGTACGAAGCGGTGTACCTGCACGAGTTGGTCGACGGGTTCGAGGCCGAGCGGGTGGTCGGGGCCTGGATGACGTTCTACAGCGACGTACGTCCGCACTCGGCACTCGGGGGTCGCACGCCGGCCGAGGCCTACGGCGAGGAGCGTGCAGCGTGAACATGTCAGCGGCGTGCAGCGCTTTGGACGCGCTCGACCGGCGGATGGTCCAGGTGACGCCGCTCGGCATCCAGGGCGAAGGCTGCCGGCTCGGCGAGAAGACGCACAGGGTGCTCGACCGCCGGCCTGGAGCTGACAGCCCTCGCCGTCAGGCGGCGCTGCCAGCGTCCCGTCGCCGTTACGTTACGGTGCTGCAAGGAGAGGGAAGCCTCCGAAGGCGGCCCCCCTTCGTGCACCGCATGTTCGGCATCGAGCAGGGGATCAACGAGCTCGACCACGGCCGAGAACACGCTCGGCATCTTCGGTCCGAAACCGAGCACGACTCCGGCGGTGAGCGGTCGACGTGGCAGACGGGACAGGTCCGGCGTCGTCCAGGACGCCATACCCGACCGCAGAGCAGGCAGGCCCGCAGGTGCTTCGTGCGCCAGTCGCCGCGGCGCTTTCGTCCCCTCCCCCGGACCCCCTCCCGGGGCTCGCCGCCGCGCTTCGCGGACTCACTCATGAGGCCGCAAGATTCCCACAGCTCATCATCATCTATGATCAGATACCAGACAGACGACGAGGGCGCGGTTCGCAACCGGAATACACCTTAACGAAGCCCTCGAATGGTCCAAACGACCGGGACCACCTCAGTGCGCTATCTCAAGGAGATCCACGAGGACGACTACCGGGAGTGGATCCGACACGTGCGGACCGTGCTTCCGGAGCTCGAGGACGTACGGGTCGTCGAACGCGACGACGACCGCCACGCGTACCTCATGCTTCGTTACGCGAACGGTGTCGAAGTTCCGTCCTGGATGACCTCGGACGGCACCCTCAAGCTCCTGGCCCTGACGGTGCTCGCCTACCTTCCGGTGGCGGAGGAGTACCCGAGCGATCGGCGGTTCCTCCACGAGACGATCCTGATAGAAGAACCGGAAGACGGCGTCCATCCACTCGCCCTCGATGCCATCTACGATTCGCTGTCCTCCGTGTACCACGGACAGGTGCTCGCCACGACGCACTCGCCCACGTTCCTGGGGCTCGCCAGCCCCGAAGAAGTTCTCTGCTTCGGTAGAACACCGGACGGAACCGTAGACGTCGTCCGAGGAACGGATCACCCGCACCTGAAGGCTTGGCACGGAACGGCGGACATGAGTCTCCTGTTCGCCAAGGGCGTAATCGGATGATTCGACTCGTTGAGAACGGGCGTCTCGTCGTGCTCGTCCCGGACGCCGACATCGAGGAATGCATGCGAGGGTTGCTGACTCGGACGGACAGCCTGAGCATCGCACCCGTGGAGTTCGAGGTCACGCGGCACGCCAACAGGGACAACGGATGCAGAGCGCAGGCCGCGCACCACCTGCGGCCGTTCTTGAGTTCCTTTCGCTACGCACTGGTCGTGTTCGACCGCGATGGGTGTGGAAGCCAGCGTTCACGGCTGGAGATCCAGCAGGAAGTCGAGCTCGATCTGACGCGCAACGGCTGGAAGGACCGCTCGAAGGCAATCGTGATCGATCCGGAAATCGAGGTCTGGGTGTGGAGCGAGTCTCCGGAGGTGGCGCGCGTACTGGGCTGGGCTCCGACTTCCCGACTCTTCGGGCATGGTTGACCTCCCGGAGGCTGTGGCTTCCTGAAGACCGGAAACCCCAGGATCCCAAGGGGACGATGCGAAAGGCGATGGAAGCGGCGAGGACCAAGCCGAAGGCTCGACGGTCGTCGAGCAAGTTCCACGACCTGGCGACGACAGTGGACTTCTCGGGGTGCAGCGACGCGGCCTTCGTCGAGCTCACGCGGACCTTGCATGCTTGGTTCCCACGCGAGGCAGCATGATGACCCTGCGTGCCCACATTGGGACCGCGGGAACAACGCTGGCTACGGAGACGAAACGAGGTCGTGAGCGCGTTGACGATTCGACCCGCACGCCGCGAAGAGCGGACCAATGGAGGGCGATATGATCTCGAGGATGTCGACGTACACTGTCGCGCGGCTCGCTGGCGTCAGCATGGCTCTCGCGCTCGCGGCGGGGGCTCTCGCGCCCCCGCCGGCCGCGGCGCAGGACGTGCCCCGCTACGAACTCGACCCGCTCTGGCCGAAGCTCCCGTTCGGCGAACAGTGGCTCACCGGCGGGCTCGGCGGGATGTGCGTCGGCCCCAATGACCACGTCTTCATCCTGAACCGGCAGAACCTCGTCCCCGCGGACCTCGACGGAGCGCGACCGGGGCCGCCGGTCATCGAGCTCGATCCGGAAGGTAGCGTGGTCCGCGGCTGGGGCGACCCGGCGCTCATCGGCGACCGGCTGCACGACTGCCACGTCCAGGACGACGGGAGCATCTGGATCGTCGCCGCCGGGACGGGCGTGGTGCAGAAGTACTCCGCCGACGGCAGCGAGCTGCTGCTCCAGATCGGCGAGACGGGGAAGTACGACTCGTCGGACGGGACGCGACAGGGCCGGCCGCTCAACTCCGATCGCGCGCAGTTCTTCCTCCCGGCCAGCCTCGACGTCGACCCGCGGACCGGCGACGTCTACGTCGCGGACGGGGAGCTCGCGGGCGGCAACTCCCGCGTGGCGGTTCTCGACCGCGACGGCCG
Source organism: Vicinamibacterales bacterium (assembly GCA_965215155.1). Classification (GTDB taxonomy): domain Bacteria; phylum Acidobacteriota; class Vicinamibacteria; order Vicinamibacterales; family UBA8438; genus JAGWAJ01. Next base: position 788,265 of record CBDCCY010000004.1, read on the forward strand.
GTTCCTGCGGCAGTGGCCGCTGCACCGCGCCGCGGGCGAGGAGGCCGTCACGCCGCTCCCGCACTGCCTGCGGGTGTCGCACGACGGGCTGGTCTACGTCTGCGACCGGCAGGCGGACCGCATCCAGGTGTTCGACCGGGCGGGCCGCTTCGTCCGCAACATCGACGTGCCGTTCGAGCCGGTCACCCCGCGCGACGCGAGCCGCACCGGCACGCGCGGCACCGCGGTGGTGCTGGCGTTCTCCCCGGATCCCGAGCAGCGCCTGATCTACGTGCTGAACCAGAACCGCGTCATGGTCGACGTGCTCGACCGGCAGAGCGGCGAGGTGGTGGCGAGCTTCGGCGGCGGCCCCGGCCGCTACCGCGGGCAGTTCACGCTGCCTCACGGCATCGGCGTCGACTCGGCCGGCAACGTCTACGTGGCCGAGCAGGAAGGCCGGCGCATCCAGAGGTTCGTCGTCGTCGACTGACGTGCCGCCGGCGCCGGCACGATTGCTGCATCCTCCGCGACGACATGGGAATACTGCACGTCACGGCGACCGTCCGCAACCCGGCCGATCCGTCCCGCAGCTGGAGCGGGCGGTTCCTGGTCGACACCGGGGCCATCGACTCGCTCGTCCCCCGGCAACATCTGGACGCCATCGGTCTCGTCCCCAAGCGACAACGGGTTTACGAGCTCGCCGACGGACGCGAAATCACCATGGACGTCACGAGCGGCGACATCGAGTTCCTGGGCGAGCTCACGGCCGGGGTGATCATCTGCGGCGACCCCGACGCCGAGCCGCTGCTTGGCGTCACGGCGCTGGAGTCTGCCGGCATCGAGGTCGATCCGCAGAACCAGCGGTTGAAGAAGCTGCCGGCGGTGCGGCTCAAGGGCGCCCTTGCCGGCGCGTTGGGGGGTCTGCGCGGGCGCGACGTTCCGCGTGACACTTCCTGCGGCGCAGACTCCTGGGCCATGGCCGGGCATGCGCCGGTCGCGCCGCCGGGAGGCACGAGCCGGGAGGCACGAAAGGACGGAGACATGAGCAGCAGAACCGTCTCGTCGGCATGCGCGGTCATCGTGGGAGCCGCGTTCCTGTCGCTCGCGGTCGCCCCTGCGGCCGCACAGGACGCCGTGCCCAGAACTCCGTGGGGTCACCCCGACCTGCAGGGCGTCTGGGACTTCCGGACCATCACGCCGCTCGAACGCCCCGCGGAGTTGGCCGACCGCGAGTTCCTGACGGCGGAGGAAGCCGCCAGCCTCGAGCAGGACGTGGCCGAGCGCGACGCGCGCCTCCTGGATCGCGCGCCCGAGCGGACGGCCGCCGGGGGCAACGTGGACCGCCGGGACGACGGGACGCCGGGGTTCTACAACAACTTCTGGCTCGACACCGGGACGAGCACGATCGGCACGCGGCGGACTTCACTGATCGTCGATCCGCCGAACGGGCGCATCCCCGACCTCACCGCGAGCGGGCAGCGGCGGGCCGAGGCGCAGCGAGCCTACCAGCGCGAGCATCCCGCGGACTCCTGGCTGGACCTCGACGCCGGCGACCGGTGCCTCCTCGGCCTGAACGCGGGGCCGCCCATCGTGCCGGCCGCCTACAACCAGAACCTGCAGGTGTTCCAGACCCCGGACCACGTGATGCTGCTCACCGAGATGGTGCACACGGTGCGCGCCGTGCCCCTCGACGGGCGCCCTCCGCTGCCGGAGCACATCCGCCAGTGGTCCGGCGACTCGCGCGGCCGCTGGGAGGGCGACACGCTGGTCATCGAGACGACGAACTTCGTCGACGACCGCCGCTGGACGACATCCAACCCCATGGGCGCGCTCGGCTCCAGCCAGCGCCTGACGCTGGTCGAGCGGCTGACCCGCATCGACGCGGACACGCTGGACTACACGTTCACGGTGACCGACCCCGAGTGGTGGCCTCGCCCGTGGACGGCGTCGATTCCGATGCGGCGCAGCGACGCTCCGCTGTTCGAGTATGCCTGCCACGAGGGCAACTACAGCATGGCCAACATGCTGGCCGGAGCGCGTGCGGAGGAGCGGGCCGCCGAGCAGCCTTGAGCAGTGCGGCTTGGCGGTCGTCGTCGGGCTGTGCCTTCGACTGCAACGACGCCACAGCCCGACGACTGCGTGCGCCGCGCCCTACGGCTCGGAAGGATCCTCGTCCCAGGCGAGATAGGCCTTCTCGGGGATGAAGTACATGTGCGCCGTGTAGGTCCCCGGCGGCCCGTCCGGGCTGCCGTAGTGCAGCAGGTGCAGGTTGTCGAGCGGCGGGATCGGCACGCTGTCCAGGGGCAGCACGGGCCAGGACGCCCCGGCCGCGAGGTCCTGCTGGCGGAACACGTACTCGATGAAGATGAGGCGGCCGTCCGCCTCGCCGTAGATCACGCCGTCGTCCCCGGTTGCCGCGGGGCTGCGCGTGGCGGACCGGGACGTGTCGGTGAAGTGACGTCCCATGTGCGGGCAGAAGTCGTTCGGATACTCGCCGCACGCGAACAGCTCGAATCGCGGGGGCAGGCTCGTGACCGAAGGCGGATAGCGGGCCGCCAGGGTCGGGGAGGCCCGACTCCCGCGGGGCAGGAAGTGCCACAGCCAAAGGTAGCGATTCGCCTCCGCGGTCTCTCCTTCGACGAGCTCCACGCTCAGGTACTGGGAAGCCGGGAAGTCCAGCCCCCGCAGGCTCAGGTGCCGGAAGCTCTTGCCCGCCACCAGGTCCGACTGCCGGACGAGGTACCCGGCGGCGACGACGGCGCCGTCCTCGACCTGGTACACGGCCCCTTGCGTCGGGTCGTCCTTCTCGTCCGACGCCCAGTGGCGGAGCGCGTCGAACCCGTGGTGATCGCCGCCGTCGTCCCGGCGAAACGACACCCCGCCGCCGGCCAGGAAAACGCCTCGATCCGCGAGCTCGGGCGCGAAGCGGAACTCGGGCGGCAGGTCGCTCACGCGCGGCAGCGACTGCAGCAGGGCGGCCCGGTCCGCATCGGGCGGTTGCCCGGCGACCAGGCCCGGTCCGAGCAACGCGCCACTGCACAGCACCGTGCCCGCGACGATCCAGGCGGCAGGCACGCCCCACGGCTTCCGGCCTGCGGCGGCCCGTCTCGTTCGACTCTGGTGGATGCTCACGATCTCGCCTCCCGCGAAGCTCGTCGGCTCCCTGCGCAGTCTCGGTCGTGCACCATATCACGCGCGGCCCACTCCCCTTTGCGCCCGCCGACCGTGAGGTAGTCCCGTCGTGACACTGCGATCCCCCCGCAGGCTCGGGCGGACGCCGTCCAGGTCGCCGATCCCGAGGCCTGCGCGGTTCGTGGGTGAACCGTGTCGGCGCTATGATCGGCCGACACGAGGTGAACCCGATGGCTGACCAGACGCCGGCGAAAGCCGGGATCGGCTTCCTCGGCTTCGGCAGCGCCCTGGCGATCACGATCTCCTGGTCGCTGCACGAATCGATCCTGTGGGCGATCCTCCACGGCTTCTTCTCGTGGTTCTACGTCGTCTACTACGCCGCCACCCGCCAATAGGATTGAACCCATGGTGTGTCGTGACGACGCGGACGGGAGACCGGCTGCGTCACGCTGTTCTTCTCCAGCGGGTGCAAGTCCCGCCTCGGTAAGCGCCGGAGCGCCGAGTAGCGGACCCCAGGCACGACCGGAGACGGCCGTGGCCCGAGCGGGGTGTCAAGAGCCTCTTCGGAGGGAGCAAGTCCGCGGGCCGCAACATGAAGTGAAGCCTGCAGCCTCGACAGATTCACAACCCGAGAGCCGAGCCGCTCATGTCACGGTGAAGGCCACGTCTCCCGCGCCCCGGTCCGGCGGCGTACGTGCGGGAGGTCTCGGCGGGGTAGGGGGCGCAGCACGCGGACACGGAGAGGGACGGAACACGAGAGGCCCGTCTGCGCGGCCCGGGTCGGGGCAACGCGGCTCGCATAAGCCGAAGGTGAAAGCGGGCGCGGCGCAGCGGGATTCCGAGGGGGCCATAGTACTGCGGAGGGCCGTGCAGCAGAACGCGGCCGGAGGGAAGGGCCCCTGCGGTGGGCACGGCGCGGGTGCAAGGACGCGCGAGGGCATGGCCGGCGAGACCGGACCCAACTCCCCCGGGGGGCGTATGTCTCTCGACAAAGTGCGCCAATTGCAGCGACGCCTGTGGGCCGCGGCCAAGCGGTCCCCGAAACGGCGCTTCCACGCCCTGATGGACCGGATCTGGAGGGATGACGTCCTCCGGGAGGCGTGGCGGCGCGTCAAGCGGAATCGTGGCTCGGCCGGCGTCGACAGGGAGACGCTGGCTGAGATTGAGCAGCGTGGTGTCGATGAGTTCCTCGCGGAACTCGGCACGGCGTTGCGGGTGGGGACGTATCGGCCGCGGCTGGTCCTGCGGCGCTACATTCCCAAGGCTGATGGCCGACGGCGACCGCTCGGGATACCGACGGTTCGCGACCGGGTGGCGCAGATGGCCGCGACTCTGGTGTTGGGCCCCATCTTCGAGGCGGATTTCCGCGATTCGTCGTATGGGTTTCGACCGAAGCGGAGCGCGACGCAGGCGCTGGAGGTCCTTCGCGTCCGCGGGGCGCGCGGGGGCAGCCACGTGCTGGATGCCGACATCTGCGACTACTTCAGCAGCATCGAGCACGAGAAGCTGCTGACGCTGGTGCGCCAGCGCGTCTCGGACCGGCGTGTCCTTCGGCTGCTGCGACTGTGGCTCGCGGCGGGGGTGATGGAGGACGGGCAGGTGCATCGAACCCTGGCGGGCACTCCGCAGGGGGGCGTCATCTCGCCGCTGTTGTCGAACATCTTCCTGCACGTGCTCGACCGGGTCTGGGAGGACCGGTGGGCGCACCTCGGTACGCTGGTGCGCTACGCGGACGACTTCGTGGTGATGTGCGACACGAAGTCGTCGGTCGAGGCGGCGCGAGAGCGCGTGGGTCTGGTGCTGGCCCGGCTCGGGCTGGAACTGCATCCGGAGAAGACGCGGGTGGTCGACCTGACGGACGGTCGTGAGGGCTTCGATTTCCTGGGGTGTCATCTGCACAAGCGCATGAGCGGACCCATCTGGGCTCGCAAGCGGCAACGGGTGTACTACCTGCACCGCTGGCCGTCTCGGCGTGCGATGAAGCAGGTGCGAGCCCGCGTGCGGGCGCTCACCCCTCGAGGCCGCTGCCACACGGACCTGCGTCTGGTCATCGCGGACGTGAACCGGGTCCTTCGCGGGTGGGGGCAGTATTTCCGAACCGGGAATGCGGCGCACCACTTCGTGCAGCTCGACCAGTACGTGGAACGGCGCCTGCGCGGCTTGCTCCTCAAGCGCGCGGGGTCGCGACTCGCGGCTGGTCGGGCGCTGGCCTGGCATCGTCCGTTCTTCGAAGCCTTGGGGCTTGCTCGCCTGCGCGGCACGATTCGGTATCCGGGGGTGGTGCATGCCGCGACCTGAAGCTCACCTGGTAAGCCGTGTGCGGGAAATCCGCACGCACGGTTTGAACGGGGGTCTTGCTTCCAGCCGGTCGCTTCCGCCGACCGGTGCCCAGTAGGATCTACCAATGCGTTCACACACCCCGCTGATGCTCGCGGCACTGCTGCTGGTTACCGCGGCGCCCGCCCCGGCACAACCGCCCGCAGGCGCGCCACAGCCCGCTGGCACGGAGCCGCCCGTGGTCGCGCAGCCGGTCCCGGGAGCGCAGGCCCCGGCCTCGGAGTGGCGCTACTTCGGAGCCGACGCGGCCTTCACGCGCTACTCGCCGCTCGACCGGATCGATCGCGGCAACGTCGCCGATCTCGAGATCGCCTGGCGGCGGCCGGCCGACGATCGGGAGCTCCGGGCGGCGTTCCCGGACCTCAGCGTCAACGCGTACCTGCGGTCGACGCCGATCCTCGTCGACGGCGTGCTCTACGCGCCGAACGCGCTCGGCCTGCTCGAGGCGTTCGACCCGGCGACCGGCGAGACCGTCTGGCGCCAGAGCCCGTTCGCCGCCACCGAGCAGGAGGTGGCGGGGAGCAGCACGCGGGGTGCGGCCTACTGGACGGACGGCACGGCGCGGCGGCTGCTGCTGGTCCGGGGCGGCTACCTGTACGCCCTCGACGCGGCGACCGGGCGGCGGGTCTCGGCCTTCGGCCTCGCCGACCAGGGGCGGGCCGACCTCGACTGGGAGCACGAGCTGGCCGGCGAGTTCGACTGGACGGGCGGGCCGATCGTGGTCGGCGACGTCGTGGTCGTGGCCGGCATCACCGGCGGCGCGGGCGACGGCGGCGTCGTGCGGGAGGCGGCGCCGGAGAACGTCCGCGGCTTCGATGTGCGGACCGGCGAGCTGCTGTGGACCTTTCACGTCGTGCCGCGCGAAGGCGAGCTCGGCGCCGACACGTGGGGCGACGGCTCCGCCGCCTACTCCGGCGACCTCGGCTCGTGGTGCTGCCTGGCCGCCGACGAGGAGCTGGGCCTCGTCTACATCCCGCTCTCGGCGCCGACCGGCATGGTCTACGGCGGCCACCGGCCGGGGGACAACCTCTTCTCCGACACCCTCGTCGCCCTGGACGCGGCGACCGGCGAGCGCGTCTGGCACTTCCAGATGGTGCACCACGACGTCTGGGAGTACGACACCGTGGGGCCGCCGACGCTGGGCGAGATCACGGTCGACGGACGCCGCATCCGGGCCGTGATGCAGCCGAGCAAGACGGCGTTCCTCTACGTCTTCGACCGCGAGACGGGCGAGCCGGTGTGGCCCATCGAGGAGCGCCCCGTGCCGCAGTCGGTCGTCCCCGGCGAGCGCACCTCGCCGACGCAGCCGTTCCCCACGAAACCGCCGCCCTTCGACCGGCAGGGGGTCACCGTCGACGACCTCATCGACTTCACGCCGGAGCTGCGCGCCGCGGCCCTCGAGGCGGTCGAGCGCCTGGTGCTCGGTCCGCTCTTCACGCCGCCGTGGCCGCGCAACGACGACGTCGGCGGCAAGCTGGGCACGCTGGCCGTGCCCGGCGGGTGGGGAGCCGGCAACTGGCACACCGGCGCCTTCGACCCCGAGACCGGCATCTACTACGCCGTCTCGCACACGATGCCGACCGTCTGGAGCGTCGCTCCGCCGGCCACCGAGGAGGCCACGCTGGCCTGGGCCGTCCCGCGGGGCGAGGAGCTGCAGGTGCCGACCCCGCGCCCGCACGGGCTTCCGATCACGAAGCCGCCCTACGGGCGCATCACCGCCCTCGACCTCAACCGCGGCGAGCTGGCGTGGATGGCGCCGAACGGCGACGGGCCCCGCAATCACCCGCGGCTGCGCCACCTCGACCTCCCGCCGCTGGGCATTCCCAACCGCCCGGCGCCGCTCGTCACCGGCAGCCTGCTCTTCCTCGGCGAGGGGAGCGACGCCGTCATCGGCACCCTGCGCGGCCAGGGCGACACCGACGACCCCGAGCAGGACCAGTCCTGGCGCTGGGGCCGCAAGTTCCGCGCCTACGACAAGGCGACCGGCGACGTGGTCTGGGAGACGGAGCTGCCCGGCGGCACGACGGGCGGCCCGATGACCTACCTGCACGAGGGCCGGCAGTACATCGTCGTCGCGGTCGGGGAGCGGGACCAGGTCCCGGAGTGGGTGGCCCTGGCGCTGCCGTAGGTGCGACCGCTCGCGGGAATCCCTATTCCGGCCGCAGCGTCCCGGCCGGATCGGTCTGCGACGCGCGCAGGGCCGGGAGATACGAGCCGGCGAGTCCCATCGCCGTCAACACGGCGGCCACCGACGCGAAGGTCGCGGGGTCGGTGACCTCGACGCCGTGCACCAGCGAGGACATCAGGCGGGTGAGCCAGGCGGACGCGACCAGCCCGATCGCGACGCCGGCTCCCACCAGCACGAGGGCCCGTCGAACGAACATCCGGCGGACCTCGCCGTTCCCCGCTCCGAGCGCGAGGCGGATGCCGATCTCGCGCCGGCGCTGCGAGACGGCATGGCTGACGACCCCGTAGATGCCGACGAGCCCCAGCAACAGGGCCATCGCGCCTGCCATCGCGAGCAACTGCAGCGTGGTGGACGTCCGGGCCAGCGACCGCTGGTAGAGGCTGCCCAGTGTCTCCACGTTCGCCAATGCGAGCGTCGGGTTCAACGACCAGACCGCCGACTGGAGCTCCCGCACGAACGCCGTCGTGCCGGCGCGCGCGCTGCGGACCACGAACGCCGCCGTGGTGCTGCCGACCGCCGGGAAGACGACGACCTCCGGTGCGGGGCGGCTCAGTCCGTCGTGATGCACGTCCCGGACGACCCCGACCACCTCCGACCACGGCGGAGCGGCATCCACACCGACCCGTTGGCCCAGCGCCGCGCCGGCCGACCCCCACTCCGCGCGCGCCAGGTTCTCCGACACCAGCACGACCCGGCGCCGCTGCTGGATGTCGTCCCAGTCGAAGGCGCGGCCGGCGACGACCGGCGTCCCGAGCGTCTCGAAGAACTGCGGCGAGACGAACTGGACCTCCCGGAGCGCGGGCGCGCCGTCGCCGGGGGGACGCCCCTCGACGGAGACGGCCGCCGCCCGGTCGTCCCCATCGAGCGGAAGCCCGTCGTTGAAGCTCGAGAACGCGGCCGCCTCGACGCCGGGGGCCGCCGCCAGCCGCTCGAGGATCCGGCCGTGCAGTCGCACCAGGGCGTCGGGATCGAGGCCGCCGGCGCGCTCGCCCGGCAGCTCCGTCGCCGGGATCGTCAACTGGAACGTCTGCACGCCGGCCGGGTCGCGGAAGCCGGGATCCACGCGGCGGAGAGTCTGGAACGTCTGCAGCATCAGCGCGGAGCCGACCAGCAGCACCAGCGTCAGGGCGACCTGCGACACGACGAGCAGGTGACGCACGCGATTGCTCTCCCGCCCCCCGGTGCTCGAACGCCCCCCGCCGCGCACCGCCCGCGCCAGCGGCACCGCCCCGCGCGCAACGTGGAGCACCGGAACCAGCGCGAACAACACCGTCGCGAGCAGGGAGATGCCGGCGGTGACCGCCAGGACGGCGGGGTCCAGGGTCACGGTCATGACGTGGGGCAGGTCGCGGCCGCCGATCGCCTGCCGCACGGACAGGCCGGCGTACGCAACGGCGAGCCCGCCGATGCCGCCGGCCACGGCCACGATCGCACTCTCGGTGACGGCCAACCGCGCAATCGAGGCCCAGCCGCCGCCGAGCGCGGCCCGGACTGCAAGCTCGGACCGCCGCGCCTCGGCTCGCACGAGGGCCAGGTTCGCCACGTTTGCGCAGGCGATTGCGAGCAACAGCCCGACCGTCCCCAGCAACACCCACAGGGTGTCGCCGAGGTCCCCCACCACGGTTTCCCGGAGCCACCGCAGATTCGGTCCGAACCGCAGCGCCTCGGCACTTCCGCCCGGGTATTCCTCGTCCAGGATGGCAATCATGCGCGCGACGTCGGCGCTGGCCTCCGCCAGCGTGATGCCCGGCTTCAGGCGCGCGATCCCGCGTCCGTCGCTGGCCGGAAACCGCGCCTCGGAGCGAACCGCCTGCAGCGGATAGAAGATGTCCGCCGGGTAATCGAAGAAGCGGAACGAACGGGGCAGCACACCGATCACCTGGCGCGGCGTGCCGTCGACGACCAGCGTCCGCCCCAGCGGCGCCGCCCCGTCGAAGTAGCGCTGCCAGAACCCGTACGAGATGACGGCGGTGGGGGCGCTTCCCGGCCGGTCGTCGGCCTCGACGAAGCCCCGTCCCAGAATCGGGTCGGCGCCCAGGATCTCCAGCAGCGCGTGCGTCACCTCGACGCTCAGGACGGCCTCCGGCGATCGGGAGCCCGTGACGGTGACCGGCGACCGATCCCAGTCCCAGAGGGCCACCGCCTCGAAGGTGCGACCGTGGTCGCGATAGCCGAAGTAGACGGCGGGCGAGGCGAACACCTGGTCGATGCCGATGGCGGGGGCCTCGTGGACCAGCTCGATCAGCCGGTCCTGTTCCGGATACGGCAACGGCCGGAGGAGGACGCCGTTCACGACACTGAACATCGCCGTGGTCGCGCCGATGCCGATCGACAGCGTCAGCAGCACCGTGGCGGTGAACGCGGGGCTCCGTGCGAGGCCGCGGAGGCCGACCCGCAGGTCCTGCAGGACGGCGTCGGCGACCGGCAGGCGGCGCGCCGCGCGCCGCGCCTCGCGGAGCTGCGTGAGGCCGCCCAGCTCGACGCGCGCCGCCCGGCGAGCCTCGGCGCGCGTCAGGCCGAGGCGAACCTTGTCGTCTTCCGCCATCTCCAGGTGAGACTGCAGCTCCAGGTCGAAATCGACATCGAGGTCGTCGGCGCGGAAGAGCCCGCGAAGCCGCGCCGCCAGCACGCGGAGGAGGGTCCGCATGCCTCAGCCCCGCCCCGCCGGCTCCAGCATCCGACCGATGACGCCCGCGATGCGCTCCCAGTTCTCGGTCTCGGCCTTCAGTTGCGTCCGCCCGGCCTCCGTGATCGAGTAGAACTTCGCCCTGCGATTGTTGTCGGAGACGCCCCAGCGCGCCGTGATCCACCCCTTCTGCACGAGGCGGACCAGGCAGAGATACACCGTCCCCTGGTTGACGACGAGGGCGTCCCGGCCGACCTGCTCGATGCGCCGGGCGATGCCGTAGCCGTGCATCGGCCCGAGCTGCTCCAGCGTCTTGAGCACCATCAGGTCGAGGGTTCCCTGCAGAATGGCCGACCGGGTCCCTACCATGGCGCACACCTCTATGCCGCATAGAGGAGTCTGGGCCATCTCCTGTGGGATGTCAAGACAAGCTGGGAGGGTCGCCGCGGCCACTCGGCCCGACGCCACCGAGGTCGCGGGACGCGGCTGGCGGGTGGGAGGGCCGGTGCGGCGGCGCTACTCGGCCGCCGCGCCCTGCAGGTGCGCCAGCACGACCCGCCCGCGCGGGGAGAGTTCGTACCCGACGCGCAGGCTGATCGTCAGCCCGAGGTTCTTGAGCTTGCGGACCTGCGGCTTCAGCCAGCCCGGCTCGCAGCCGAGCCGCTCGGCGAGCCTGGTGGAGACGACGCCGGGCTGTTCCTCGATCTCAGTCAGCACGCGCAGCGTCCACGGACCCTCCGCGGATCCGGCGTCCAGTCGGCGCAGCCGGCGCAGCAGATCCTCGACCTCCGCGTCCGACAGCTCGTCCCGCTCCCGCAGCGCGATGCGCGGGTCGGCGCCCCCGAACTCCAGCCGAACGCGGTAGAGGGAGCGGCCCTCGCGCTCCGGGAAGTCCGTCAGGAGCGCGGCCCGCGAGGCGTAGCCGGCCGCCAACGCGTCGCCATCGGAGACGTCCGATTCGTCGACGACGGCGACCTCCCGGATGCGCAGCATGCCGACCGCCGTGCGCAGGGTGCCCCCGGCGCGGACCGTCGGCCGGCGCCAGCGGCGGAAGACCAGCGTGATCTCCCCGCGGACGATGCGTTCGAGCACCGCCATCCGCAGCAGCACGCTGCGTCCCTCAGTCTTCCTTCCAGGGGTTGTTGGCGAAGATGGCGAACTCGGGCCAGAGGGCGCGCGGATGCATGCGGAGCACCGCCATGATCGCCTCCGCGATGTCGGCGGCGTAGAGCTTGTTCGGGTTGTTGCGCCCGGTGCGCCCCATCCAGTCGGTCTGCACCTCGGACGGCAGGACGCAGGTGACGTGCACGCCGTGCGGCCGGAGCTCGCTCTGCCAGCACTGGCTGATGCCGCGCAGCGCCCACTTGCTCGCCGCGTAGGCGGTGCCCGCCTTGCCTCCCTTCATGCCGGAGGTGGAGGCGATGTTGAAGATGTAGCCTCGCTGCTGCGCCTTGAGCATCGGCGCGACGCGGTTCGTCAGGTCGACGAGGCCGAAGACGTTGATGTCGAACAGCGCCCGCATCCGCGCCATGTCGAGCGCGCCGATCTCGGCGAGGTAGCCGACGCCGGCGTTGTTCACCAGCACGTCGATGCCGCCCATCCGCTCGACGCAAGCCTCGACCGTCCGCTGGTTGTCGGCCGGCCGCGCCACGTCGGCGCGCAGCCCGTGGGCGCCGCTGTCGGCCGCCACCCGCTCGATGCGCTCCGGGTCGCGGCCGGTGAAGACCACGTCGTGTCCCGCCTCGCGCGCGAGGGCGACGAGCGCGGCGCCGATCCCCTGGCTGCCGCCGGTAACGAGAAATCGCTGCTTGTCCATCGCGCCGAATCATAGGGGATTTCGCCGCCGCCTTCGCCCCGTGAGATGATCGGGGGATGCCTGGAGTCACGATGCCCGATCCGATGAAGGCCGTTCGCTGTCACCGCTACTCCGGCCTGGACGCGGCGGGAAAGCCCGTCCCCACGCCCGAGCCGCTGCGGGACGTCCTGTCGCTGGACGAGGTCGCGGCCCCGGCGTGCGAGGCGGGCCACGTCCTTCTGCGGACGGAGTTCGCGGGCGTGCAGTACCCCGACGCCCTCCAGGCGCAGGGGCTCTACCAGCACAAGCCGGAGCTGCCCTACGTGCCGGGCATGGACGCGGCGGGGACGGTCGCGGAGGTGGGCGCCGGGGTCGAGCACGTGCAGCCGGGCGACCGGGCGATCGCGCAACTGACCATCGGGTGCCTCGCGGACGTCGTGAAGGCGCCGGCCACGTCGGTGTGGAAGGCCCCGGACGGGGTGCCGCTGGATCGCTGCGCCAACCTGGGGCGGAACTTCTTCCCCGCCTACCACTCGCTGAAGGTACTGGGCGAGGTCGGGCCGGGCAGCCTGGTCCTGGTCGACGGCGCCTCGGGCGGCGTCGGCATGGCCGCCATCGAGCTGGCGAAGGCGATGGGGGCGCAGGTGATTGCGGGCGTCAGCACGCCCGAGAAGCAGGCGCCCCCGGCCGCCGCGGGCGCCGACCGCGTGCTCTGCTACGGCCGCGATCGGCAGAGCTTCCGGCAGTTCAAGGACGCCGCCCGGCAGGCCGCGGCCGAGCTGGGGCATCCGCAGGGCGTCGACGTCGTCGTCGACATGGTGCAGGGCGAGCTGTTCGAGGCGGCCCTCGTCTCGGCCATCCGTCCCCTCGGCCGCATCTGCCTCGTCGGCTTCACGGCCGGGCAGCGGCCGATCCGGCCGGGCCTGCTGCTCATCAAGCAGGCGGTGGTCATCGGCAGCATCTGGGGCGGCTGGGCGAAGGCCCATCCCGAGGAGCACCAGCGCAACGTCGCCGAGATCCTCGACTTCATGGCGAGCGGCGCGGTCAAGCCGCGCGCGGACCGCATCTTCCCCCTCGACGGCTTCATCGAGGCCTTCGAGCTGTTCGAGCGCAACGAGGGCCGCGGCAACACGGTCGTCCGCTTCGCCGAGCCGTAGCCCGGGAACGGTCGCCTGCGGCTCCATTCCCGCCCAGCCAGCGCCGTGCCCTCCCGCGCCACTTCGCCCGAGACGGCGCCGCCCGAGCTGGCGGGCGCGCGCAGCGGCGTCCTGCTGATCGCGGTCTTCGCCATCGCGACCTGCGGCATCGTCTACGAGCTGCTGGCGAGCACCATCGCCAGCTACCTGCTCGGCGACAGCGTGACGCAGTTCTCCACCATCATCGGGGTCTACCTGTTCTCCATGGGCATCGGGTCGTACGCCTCGCGCTACTTCCAGCGCGAGCTGATCGCCCGCTTCATCGAGATCGAGATCCTGGTGGGGCTGATCGGCGGCCTGTCGTCGCCCGTGCTCTTCTTCGCCTTCTCGGAGACGGCGGCCTTCCGCCTCGTGCTCTACGGGTGGGTCACGGCGACCGGCGTGCTGGTCGGCCTGGAGATCCCGTTCCTGCTGCGCATCCTGAAGGACCAGTTCCCGCTCGACGACCTCGTCTCGCGGGTCCTGTCGCTCGACTACCTGGGGGCGCTGGCGGCGTCGCTGCTCTTCCCGCTGTGGCTCGTTCCGCGCGTGGGGCTGATGCGGTCGTCATTCGTGTTCGGGGCTCTCAACGTGGCGGTGGCGGTCTGGACGTGCCACGTCTTCCGCCGCCACCACCGGCGCCCGCGCCTGACCGCGCAGGCCTACGGAGCGCTCGCCCTGCTGGTCGCGGGGGCCGTCTTCTCGAACGACCTGACGTCGTGGTCCGAGCGGCGACTGTACGACGACCCGGTGGTGCTGTCGCGGGCCTCCCCCTACCAGCGCATCGTGCTGACGTCGGGCGCGGGCGGCGTGCGCCTGTTCCTGAACGGCAACCTGCAGCTCTCCTCGCTGGACGAGTACCGCTATCACGAAGCGCTGGTCCACCCGGGACTGGCCGCCGTGGCCGCCCCCCGCCGCGCCCTGGTCCTGGGGGGCGGCGACGGGATGGCGGTCCGCGAGATCCTGAAGGACGGGCGGGTGGAAACCGTCACTCTCGTCGACCTCGACCCGCTGATGACCGAGATCTTCGGCGCGAACGAGGCGTTCGCCGCGCTCAACGACTACGCCCTGCGCTCACCTCGCGTCGAGGTCGTGAACGCCGATGCATTCGTCTGGCTCGAGTCGAACGCCGAGCCCTACGACTTCATCGCGGTCGACTTCCCCGACCCGCGCACCTACTCGCTCGGGAAGCTCTACACGACCACCTTCTACCGGCGCCTGGCCGCGCATCTCGCCCCGGGCGGCATCGCGGCCATCCAGAGCACGTCGCCGCTCGTCACCCGCCGGGCCTTCTGGAGCGTGGTCGCCACCGTCCGCGCCGCGGGCCTCGACGCCGTCCCCTACCACGCACCGGTCCCGACGTTCGGCGAATGGGGATTCGTGCTCGCCTCGCGGGAGCCGTACCGGAGGCCGGACGCCCTCCCCCCCGGCCTGCGCTTCCTGACCCCGGAAGGCCTGCCTTCGCTCTTCGAGTTCCCGGCCGACATGGCCGCGCTGCCCGTCGCGGTCAACCAGCTCAACAACCAGATCCTGGTGCAGTACCACACCGAAGGATGGGGAGACTACACCGGCGCGCGGCCGTAGGCGCCAAGGCCCCCGGACCGCTCAGAGGTGCTTCCAGAAGACGACCTTGTCGCCGCCGGGCTCGTAGAACTCCCGGATGCGCGCTTCCTCGGCGTAGCCGTTGGCCCGGTAGAAGGCGCGGGTCCGCCGGAACGCCGGCGTTCCCATGGTCTCGACGATGAGAACGCGTTCGCCGGCCGTCCGGAGCCGGTTCTCCAGGTAGCGCATCATCGCGCCGCCGATGCCGCGCCCCCGGTACCGGGCGAGGACGGCGATGGCGAGGAGGTTCCAGGTTCCGCTCGTCATGCGCTCGGGCTCGCAATAGCCGAAGCCGACGACCTGGCCGTCCGCCGCCGGGACGAACCAGACGTCCCGGGTAGTTTGCTCGAGATAGCCGGCGATCATGTCGTCCAGCATCTCCGGCGGGAACATCTCGGCGTCCTCCACCACGGACCTGATCGCCGGAACGTCAGACCGCCGGGCCGGACGGATCGCCTGTTCGATGGCCATGGCCCCGCCGGGAGGATCGAGCGCGGGGGCGCCGGCCGCGACGCCGGAGTCGCCGCGCCCGGACCCTGGTGCGCCTCGTGTCGGTCGGATCGCGGCCGGCCCGGCCCTACAGCACCCCGGCCTGCTGCATGACGGCCTCGCACTTGCCGCGGATCTCGGTGGCGACGGCGAAGGGATCGCCCTCGACGTAGTCCGCGCGGAACAGCTCGACCGACAGGGCGCCCGTGAACTCCTTCTCGGCCAGCTTCTCGAGGATGCGCACCACCGGCGCGATGCCGTCGCCGGGGATGATTCGCGCGTCGTTGTCGATCAACTCGCGCGGCGTGTCCAGCAGGTCCTGGAAATGCGCGTGGGCCAGCTCGCCGGGCTCCAGCAGGTCGAGGTCCTCGAACTTGCTGAGGCCGGACCAGAAGTGGAAGAAGTCGAGCATGGGCCGCACGCCGGGATGCGCCGCCGCGCGGATGACCGCGAGCGACGAGGTGAGCGTGGCGAGGTGGGTCGACGCGCGGGTGAACTCGATCATCGTCGTCAGGCCGTACTCCTGCGCGATGTCGCCCGCCTCGCGGATGCAGTCCGGGGTGGCCGCGAAGTCGTCGGCGGTGACGGGCCGGCTCGTGACCGACGGCGAGTAGATCCGCCCGAGACCCAGCTCGGCGAACTGGTCGCAGGCGCGCCGCCACGCCTCCAGCGACTCCGCCCGCTCCGGCCCCGGCAGCCAGAGGTCCTGCAGGACCACCGCCGCCGACACCGGCGTCAGGTCGAGGTCCTCCAGCAGGCGGCGCGCCGCCGGCAGCGTGTCGGTGCGCAGGAAGTCCGCCAGCAGCGGCGCACCCAGCTCGACGTAGCGGATGCCGGCCCGCGCCCAGCCCTCCAGCGAGCCGCGGAAGCCGGCGGCGCTCGAGGTGTTCTGGTGCATGGCCAGCAGCATGCGGCCGGCCGGGGCATTCTGGGCCGCGGCGGCCCGCGCCACCGTCGCCGCCAGCGGGGTCAGCAGGAGCGTTCGTCTAGTCAGCATGGGCGTACTATACCGCCTGCCCGAGCTCCGGTCGGGGCGCTACGGGGGCGCGGGTCTGGGGTCGGCGTGGCCGGGGTACCAGTAGACGGCGTGGCAGCGCTCGCACGCCAGGTCGAGCTCGGCCCCGGCCGCGAGGAGCGCCTCGACGTCGCGCGCGTCCACGGCGGCCAGCACGGTCGCGCTGGTGTCGCCCAAGCCCTGCGCGGCTTCCGCCCAGGTGCGCCAGTCGTCGTCCAGCAGGTCCTCGATGGCATCCGGGTGGAGGTCGATGCCGGGCAGATCCGAGCGCGACTCCGGCGCCGCGACGCGGCGGCCCTCGACCAGCAGCAGGTTGGCCGACTCGGCCAGCAGCACGGCCTGACGGCGCAACCGCGTCCAGTCGCCGTCGGTCTCGGGCCGGATCTCCACGATGCCGTCCGGCGTCGACTCGGTCACGACGGCGTCCCAGACCGCGTCGGCCGCAGGGTCGATCATCGTGCGCATCAACTCCTCAACGGTCGCGGCCGGCCGCGGCTCGACGGGCGGCGGGTCGGCACAGACGGCGAGGCCGGTCGCCAGGACCGTCGCGGCGGACACGCCCACTGCACCCCGGAGGCGCGCTGCAGTTCGCGAGCCGGCGGGCGGGTCGAGTTGCGCGCGCAACGCAACGTCGGAACGCATGGCCAACCTTACCAGCTACCCCGAGGATCGCCGGACGCCGGCTCGACGGCGACGGGGGCGGGCACCCTAACCAGTCCTACTCGTTCCGATCCGGGATGAGCCGAATTATTGTAGTAACATCAATTGTGCGGGTCGAGTTCGACGCGCCGAAGCGCGCCGCAACGCTCGAGACTCGGGGGCTCGACATGGCACGGGCCGACGAAGTGCTCGCAGGTCCTACGCTGACCGTCGAAGACGACCGGCAGAACTACGGAGAAGACCGATTCATCACGATCGGGTTCCTCGACGCCGCGATGGTCGTCCTCGTCTGGACGCCGCGCGACGGAGCGCACCGGATCATCAGCATGAGGCGAGCCAATGAACGAGAACGAACGCTCTACGGCCCCAGGTTCTGAAGGGGACGTCGCTCCGGACCTGTCCACCGGTGGCTGGCCGGAGAAGTTTGCCCGGGCGACGGTTCGTCGGGGCCGGCCGCCGAGCGCCACTCCGAAGGTGTCGACCACCATCCGACTCTCGCCGGACGTGATCGAGCACTTCCAGGCGGGCGGGCGTGGCTGGCAGACGCGCATCGACGCTGCGCTTCGCGAGTGGATCGCGAAGCAGGACACCGCCTGAGCCGGGCCGCCACCACGGGGCGCGCCGCGACTGTTGCAACCGGCCGGCGTCCGGTATGCTGGGAAGAACACATGGGCTTGCGGGATCGCTTGTTCGGCCGGCGGGAGGCAGTCGACGAGGGGCCGGATCCGCTGGCGGACCTCGTCCTGTCGAAGCTCAAGGTCGGCTACCTGGTCGACTACGACCTTCGGACGTGGCGCGTCACCGGCCACAACCGCTACCAGTTCTCCGGCCGGGACCGCATCGACGAGTGGGAGCTGACGGCCGGCAACGATCAGCGCTATCTGGAGCACGCCGACGGCGGGTGGTCGCTCTCGACCACCATCGCCATCGGCGACGTCGGCGGCGACGTCCGGCAGCACATCCTCGACCACGAGGATCCGCCGGAGCAGATCATCTACGGCGGCAAGATCTACCGCCTCGACGCCGCCTACGCGGGGCACATGCATCCCGGCGGGGACGGGGCGGGCCGTCACGTGATCCGCTGGGAGTTCCTGAACGAGGCCGAGACCGGCTTCGTCGGCATCGAGCAATGGAGCGAGACCGAGTTCACCGCTGCGGCCGGGTCCGTCGTCGAGGACTACCAGTTCACGCACATCCTTCCGGGGGCACCGGCATGAGGACATCCGGCCGTTCGGCCTCGACACGGCGCGGGTGCCCGGCCACGCCCCGGTGCGGGCCCGACTCCGCGACGGCGGGCGACGCGCGTCGCAAACGCCCCGCGGCGCTCGCGCTCGCGATGACCCTGCCGCTAGCCGTCGCCGCCTGCAGCTCCGAGACGCCGCTCGATCGGCTCCGGGCCCAGCTCGACGGCTTCCCCGAGTACTCGGTGGTGCTGCAGGACATGGACTCGAGCCTGTTCGGGTACACGCACCGCTACCAGGTGCTGGTCGGCCAGCCGCAGCCCGGCTCGGACGATCTCGACTACCGGGAGACGGTCGTGGAGTCGGAGGTCGACGGCGCCACCTACTCGCGCTACGAGCCGTTCCTCGGCATGGTGATCCTGTCGAAGACGGGTGACGGGACGGTGGACGAGGGCGCGCACCCGCCCGGCTACCAGCAGGTGGGCGACGAGCGCTACGGCCAGTGGCGCGACGACGGCCGCGGCGGATCGTTCTGGGAGTTCTACGGCCAGTACGCGCTGCTCCGCGACGTCATCGGCGGCTTCGGGGGAGGCATCAGCCGGGACGACTGGAACGGCTACCGGGACTCCCGCGAACGCGGCCGGACCTACTACGGCCGCGGCGGCAGCACCTATGGCACGAACGGGTCCGCCACGCGCCAGTCGAACCCCGACTTCTTCCGCCGGCAGCAGGCGCGGCAGGCGGCGCGCACCCGGTCCTTCGGTCAGCGGGTCCAGGGCCGCATGTCGGGCGGCTTCCGCAGCTTCGGCAAGTAACCCTCGGGGAGGCGCATGATGTCGGTCGAGCAGATCCTGAGCGGGTTCGTCTATCTGGCCGTCGTGCTCGTGCTGCTCGTCATCGGCAAGTGGGTCTTCGACCTGCTGCACCGGCGCTTCGTCCTGCGGACCGAGCTCATCGAGCGGGACAACCTGGCCGTGGCCGCGGCGGCGGCCGGCTACTACCTGGGGGTGGTCATCGTCCTCGCCGGCGTCGTGTCGGGGCCGGCCTCGTTCAGCCTGCTCGACGACGTGATCGGCCTTGCCGTCTTCGGCCTGCTCGGGATCGTGCTGCTCAACCTCTCGGCCTGGATCAACGACAAGGTGGTCTTCCGGCAGTTCGTCATCGAGCGCGAGATCGTCGAGGACCGCAACGTCGGCGTCGGAGTCATCGAGGGCGGCAACTACGTCGCGATGGGCCTCGTCACGGCGGGCGCGATGTCGGGCGAGGGCGGCCTGGCCTCGGGGCTGGCGTTCTGGATCGGCGGCCTCCTGGCGCTCCTCGTCGCGGGGCTGCTGTACGACCGGATCACCTCGTACGACCTGCACGACCAGATCGAGCGCGGCAATGTCGCGGTGGCGATCGCCTTCGCCGGGGTGCTCGTCGGCTTCGGGAACATCATCCGGCTGGCCGGCGAGGGAGACTTCGTCTCCTGGAACGCGAGCCTGACCGAGTTCGGCTACTACACCGTGGTCGGGCTGGTCCTGCTGCCGCTGGTCCGGCTCTTCGCCGACAAGGTGCTGCTGCCCGGCGCCAGCCTGAGCGACGAGCTGCTGCAGGATTCGCCCAACCTGGGCGCCGGCGTCATCGAAGCGACCACCTATCTCGCGGCGTCGATGCTGATCGGCCTGACGCTCTGACGCCTCGCCGGCCGATGGCCATCCGCACCACCACCGTCGCGCGGCCGCTCGCGACGCTGCTGGCCTTCCTGCGCCGGGAGAACCTGTTCCGGCTGGCCGGCGTGATCGTCGTGCTGATCCTGGCCGGCGCGGCCGGGCTGACCTGGTTCGAGGAGGATCGGCCGTTTCCCGACGCCGTCTGGTGGGCCATCGTCACCCTGACCACGGTCGGCTTCGGCGACATCGCGCCGGTCTCGCTCGGCGGACGCCTGATCGGCGTGGTGCTGATGTTCTTCGGCATCGGCGTCCTCGGCACGTTCACGGCGACCATCGCCGGCGTGTTCGTCGAGAGGCGGGCGAGGAGGGACCGCGGCATGGAACCGTCCGACCTGGAAGGGCACATCGTCCTGTGCGGCTGGAACGACCGGACGCGCGAGATCCTGAAGGACCTGCGGGCCGATTCGCGGGCCGCGGACGCCGACATCGTCCTGCTGGCGGACGTCGAGACGAAGCCGAGCGAGGACGAGAGGCTCCACTTCGTGCGCGGCGACGTCAACGAGGACGACCTGCGGCGGGCCGGCGTGGAGCGCGCGGCGACGGTCGTCCTCGTCGGGGACCGCAGGCTCGACTATCAGGCGCGCGACGCCCGGGCCGTGCTGGCGGTCTTGACCGTAAAGAGTCTCAACCCGAGCGTTTATGCGATTGTCGAGCTGGCGGGGGAGGAGAACGTCCGCCACTGCAAGCAGGCCAAGGCCAACGAGATCATCGTGGGCGCCGATCTCTGCAGCCGGGTCATCTCGACCGCTACCCTCGATCACGGCATCTCCACCGTCCTGCGGGAGCTGCTCAGCGCGCAGGAGGGCCAGAATCTCATCACCGTCCCGGTGACCGAAGGTCAGGCAGGGCGGGAGTTCCTCGACCTGTTCTGCGAGCTGAAGCGCGAGCAGGGGATGATCGCGCTGGCGATCCAGCGGCGCCGGGACGAGAAGGGAGACCGGGAAATCGTGACGAACCCCGAGGCGAAGGCGGAGGTCGAAGCCGGCGACGGCCTCGTGGTAATCGCCCCTCAGTCCCGGTGATGGACCGCCGCCAAGGCCCGGCCGGGGGCAGCGGTTCCCGGGTGCGTGAACCGCCCCGCGGCCGGCATCGTAATCTAGGAGAGGAAGCTGTGACGGCAAGTGCTACAGTCGCGCGGGGAGGCGCGGGTTTCGATGTCTGAGCATCTCGACAAGGTGCGGGAATACCTGCTGGAGCTCGGGGTCACCATCGTGACGGAGAACGAGGCGGAGGAGCTGGTGGTCATCGACGACGAGGACGCCGGCATCAAGCAGATGGTCATCGACTGCGAGCCCCCTCTCGTCATCCTCGAGCAGCTGATCGGCGAGGTGCCGGACGAGCCGGGCGACATGTTCACCCGGCTGCTGCAGATGAACAACACCCTGGTGCACGGTGCGTTCGTCCTCGACGAGACGGGCCGGCGCGTCCTCTACCGGGACACGCTGCAGCTCGCCAATCTCGATGCAAACGAGCTGCACGGCTCGATACAGTCGCTCTCGCTGGCCCTGGCGGAGTACGGCGCCGAGCTGCTCACCTACTGGCAGGGCACGAACCGGAGTTGATGGCACAGGCCTGGACTGTGCAAGGAGAGAACAGAGAATGGCCGGGTTTTTCAGTCGATTGTTCAAGGTCGCGGAAGCCAATGCCCACGCGGCGGTGGATCACCTGGAGGATCCCATCAAGATGACGGAGCAGGGCATCCGCGACCTGAAGCGCAACCTGCAGGCGGCGATGGTCAGCCTCGCCCAGGTGAAGTCGCTCGCCATCCGCCTGCACAAGGAGGGCGACGACCACAAGAAGCGGGCCGCCGAGTACGAGCGCAAGGCGATGCTGCTGCTCAAGCGGATGGAGGCCGGCGAGATGGGGGCCGCCGACGCGGAGCGGCTGGCGACCGCGGCGCTCGAGAAGAAGGAGGAAGCCGTGCGGCAGGCGGGCCGGGTGAACGGCGACCACCAGACGCAGCAGCGGATGGCCGATCAGCTCCAGGCCAAGGTCGACGACCTGAAGCGCAAGATCGCCCGCTACGAGAACGACCTCGTCACGTTGCGCGCCCGCGCTCGCACCGCCTCGTCGATGCGCAAGATCAACCAGCAGCTCGCCGGCGTCGACGCGAGCGGCACGGTGGCGATGCTCGAGAAGATGAAGCACAAGGTCGAGGAAGAGGAATCGCTCGCCGAGGCCTACGACCAGCTCAACGACGTCGGGCGCAGCGTCGACGACGACATCGACAAGGCGCTGACCACCTCGTCGCCCAGCGCCGCCGCCGACTCGCTGGCCGCGCTGAAGCAGAAGATGGGCATCGCGACGGCATAGGGAGCTTGCGCGCCCCGGGCGCGCAGAGTCTGCGCCGGCGCGCGACCATTCCCGGCGCACGTCCTGCGGCGCAGACTCCTGGCCCGGCGCGCCGCGCACCGGCAGCCCGGCGCGCCGCGCACCGCAGCCCGGCGCGCCGCGGACCGGCAGCCCGGCGCGCAGCGCACCGGCAGCCCAGCGCGCCGCCGTGCAGCTCCCCCGTGCACCGTCGGAACCGCCCGGGCTCTTCCCAGGGTCCGGGCGGACTTGCGTACGGGCGGCCTCAGAGCGAGCTCGCGAACGGGTGGCCGAGCTCCCGCATCACCTCCTCCGCGGCCCGGACGCCGTGGTACTGCGCCTCCTCGAACACCGAGATCCCGCTCATGTCGGAGTGGGCGAAGCGGACGGCGCCGTGCCGCGCCGCGGCCCCGCGGCGCGCCTCGCCCCAGACGAAGCCCGGCACGGGCCGGATCATCGCGTGCCCCCACAGCATGACGTCGACGCGCGTGACCAGCGACTCGATGTCGGGGTGCGCCTGCCCGAGGTCGGCGAGGATCAGCGACACCCAGTCGCGCCACTCGCGCCCCAGCATCCACTCGCGCGCCGCGCCCGGATTCGGCGCGGTGAGCGGCAGGTAGTAGGTGAGCACGCTCGGCCCCGGCGCGATGCGCAGGTCCTGGTGCGTGGCGACCACGTAGCCGAGCGACGGGCTGTCGGCGATCACGTTGTCCCAGGCGGCGGCGTCCGGCAGGCGGCGGACGGTGAGGTTGGCGACCATCCACGGGCAGTAGGTGAACGCGTCGAGGCCCTCCGGTGCGTAGCCCTCGATCACGTGGGGAGCGGTGAACCGCGGCAGGGCGTAGATGCAGTGCCGGGCGCGAAAGCGCACCGCGGACTCGCTGCGCGTGTCGAGGGCGTCGATCTCGACACCGCCGTCCACCGTCGTTCCGTCCGGCGACCGCCCGGTCAGTGCTCCCCGGATCCCCGGCCGCCCTCCGACTCCGGGCGCTCCCCCGACGCCCGGCGCTCCGGCGGTCCGCACGCGGTAGGCCAGCATGCCGGTGCGGACGCGGCCGCCGATGCGGTCCAGGTAGTGGCGGACGATGCGGCCGTTGCCCTCCGGCCACGTCAGGTACTCGACGTCCGCGGGGCGCGAGCAAAAGTAGTGCCAGCCCGCCCAGGCCGAGGTCGTGTCGAGGGTGCAGCCGTAGTCGTCGCGGCAGCAGTAGTCGACGTACCACCGCAGGTCGGATGAGGCCCACCCCGCGCGATCGAGGTACTCGCCCATCGACAGGCGATCGAGCGCGACGATCTCCGGATCGGTCGTGCCGAGCGCCACCGGCAGGGCGAACGCCCGGCGGCCCTGCGCGTCGCGGTAGCCGCGATAGGTCGCCATCTGCGCCTCGAACGCGGCCAGCTCGGCTCCTCCGGCGCCAGTCCCGTCGCCGTTCGGGTCCAGGATGTCTCGCGCGGAGAGCCCCGAGCGCCACTGCCCGCCGACGAAGCGCCGCTCCTGCGGTGCGTGGCACAGGTGCCGCGGGTCGTAGCGCGGTGCGCCGTCCGGTCCGTACCCCTCGACGAGGCCCATCTCCTCCACCAGCTCGCGGACGGCGGTCGCCTCGGGCGGCGGCACCGGGAGGTAGTGCGCGCCCCACGGGTAGGCAGTGACCTCGTTCGCCCCCCAGCGCGCGTTCCCGCCCGCGTCCGGCTCGAGCTCCAGCACCCTGAAGTCGCGGAAGCCGCTGCGGGCGAGCTTCCAGGCGGCCGACAGGCCCGCGATGCCGCCGCCGACGACGACCACCGGCACGTCCCGGGTCTGCCCCGGCGCCGGCCACTGCGGCGGCGCTCCGCCCGGCGGCGGCCGCAGCCGGTGTCCGGCCCGGTGTGAGGCGCCGACGATGGAGCCGGTGATGCGGCCGGCATCGAGCGCGGTCTCAGCAGCGGAGGGCGGTCGCGGTGAGCAGCCGAACGCGGTCGCCGCGGCGGCGCCGGGGCCGGCGCGGAGGATCTCCCGGCGGGTCAGTCCGGGGCGGCTCCGGCGCCCCGGACGGTGGGACTCTGGGGGCTTGCGAGACAACGGTGCCTGCGCTGGCGAGACGTGTGCCGCCGGTGTGGTACGTCGTCGAGCCGTTCCGCGGTCACGCCGCGTCCCGCTCGCGGCGGCCAGCGAGGAAGCAGCGTATCACGCCGTCGCGTGTCGCCCGTGCGGTTCCCGGCGGGTCCCGCCCACCATGACTCCAATCCGTAGCACGGACGGGCCGCCGGTGCCCTCTCGGAGGTCCCGGCGCCGGCGGCGGGCGGGCGCGGGGACCGGAGGCGAAGCGCAGCAGGACGCCATCCTACCGAACGACGCCTTGAAAGAGGCGGGACTTAGAATGAAGGGCTGGAATCGAGGAACAGACGCAGTGGGATCGACGCGGGAGACGCGGACCTGGGCCGAGCAGGAAACGCGACGGCGAGCGGCCGAGCACGCAATCGCAGCTCGGGTGGACCTCGGCCCTCCGGAACGGTACGACGACGAGTACACCCCGACCGAGACGCTGCTGAGCCTGCGACCGGACGCGGATCCGGAGGC
The DNA here is from genome assembly GCA_965215155.1 of Vicinamibacterales bacterium. GTDB lineage: Bacteria > Acidobacteriota > Vicinamibacteria > Vicinamibacterales > UBA8438 > JAGWAJ01. The sequence goes on from CBDCCY010000004.1 coordinate 813,023, forward strand.
CACGGGCCCGCGGTCACAGAGCGTCCGCGCGGTGATCTGCGGCCGGTGCGCCGGGTGGGCGAGGCCGCCGACACCGGAAGAGGTGTACGACGCGATGCGGGCCACGAAGCGGACCGCACGGCAGCGAAGCGCGATCGGGGTGCTCACGCAGGAGGCGGACTTCGAGGAGCTCGTGAACGCGCACCTCGAAGGCGCGTTCACGTGGCGACAGCTCGTCCGAGCGTTCCAGGAGCGGCAGTACGTGCCGCAAAGCCGGGCCGGGTTCCTGAAGAGGCTGGCGAAGAGATGGCCGAGAGGCTGACGCTGCCGGAACCGGCCCGAAGCCTGTGGCTGGAGAAGCGAGACATCCTCCGGAACCTGAAGGGAGAAGCCGGGAAGCCGCCGGGCCGGGTTCACCTGTGCGGCGGAACGGTCCTTGCCGCTCGCCTGAAGCACCGACTCAGCACGGACATCGACCTGCTGTTCACGGACCGGGAGAGCCTCATCGACCTTTGTCAGGGAGACGAGGACGTCGTCGAACTGCTGGAGGGAGAACCGGAACGGATCGACGGGAGGCAGATCCGGATCCGCTTCACCACCGGGAGCATCGACCTGACCGTGCTGCGGCCGGTTCCGCCCGAGGGCCAGCACGAGGCGCTGGTCGAGGGACGGCGCGAGATGGTGCTGACGAACACGCAGATCCTCGCCGGGAAGCTCGAGCGGGCAGAAGCCGTGCTCGTGCGTGACATCGTCGACGTGCTCGTAGCGGCCGAGAGAGACCGCGCCGCGCTCGCCGGGGCAGTCAGCCTGCTGCCCGACACGAGCGCCGCTGCGATAGCCGAGGTGTGGAGGAGCACCAACGAGGAGCTCGCCGAGGACTTCGGAGAGAGGATCCACAAGCTGGATCCGGCGATCCGGCTGAATCCGAAGGAGCTGGGAAGCGCTGCCGCAGACGCCCTGCTGGCCCACCGCTACCGGCGGGTAGCGATCGACGTCGATGAGAAGGAGCTCACGATCCTGAAGACTATCGCCAGCGGCCCGCTGCCGACGGAGCGGTACGCAACGAGCGACGCTGCGCGAGCCATCGTCGCCTCGGGAATCAGCGGGCACCTCAACAGCCACGGTCCCATGTCCGGGGCCGCGCTGATCGCGCGAATCGAGGAAGTGCAGGCAAGGGGCCGGCAGTGGTCTTTCGAGACGGGAACGCCGCTGCGGCCCGGCGTCGGCTGGGCCGGCGGCCAACCACGGCGTTGAACTGGCGAATCGCCGTCGTCTCGTTGCGGGGCCCCGCCCGATCCGCGTGACTGCTACGATCTGCTCCCGTGACTGCACGCGCACTCTTCCCCCCTCCACCGGCCACTTTCGTCACGCTGAACGGATCGTCGAGAACGCACGCGGCGTGCCCGCCACGCTGCGGTAGACAGACCGCGGCGCGCCGCGGCCGAAGCCCCGCGCCGCGGTCTGCCGCGGCTCTGGCCGCCTGCGCGATCGTCGCCGCCACGGTGATCGGCGTAGCCCCCGCGGCGGCCCAGACGACAGGCGCGATCGAAGGCAACGTCGGCGACGTGCAGGGCCTCGCCGTGCCGGGCGCCACGGTCACCCTCACGGGCGAGGAGCTCATCGCGCCGCTGGTCACCTACACCCTCGTCGACGGCTCCTACCGCTTCCGCGCCCTCGGCCGCGGGTCGTACGACCTCACGTTCGAGCTGGCGGGCTTCGGGACCCTCGTCCGCGAAGGGGTGATCGTCGAGGGCAGCCGCGTGATCCGGATCGACGCGGCGCTCGAGGTGGCCGCAGTGGCCGAGACGGTCACCGTCACGGGCGATGCCCCCGTCGTCGACATCCGCACGACGGCGCTGGTGAACGACTTCGGCGTGGCGGAGCTGCAGGAGGTGCCGTCCGCCACCGACGTCTGGGCGGTGCTGGGCCAGACGTCGGGCGTCCGGATGCGCGGCTTCGACGTCGGAGGCTCCCACAAGAGCCAGCAGACCGGGTACGAGAGCTTCGGCATCCGCAACCAGAACCGCATCCTCGCCGACGGCATCGACACGACGGAGGGCGACGGCGGCACCGGCTTCTACTTCGACTACTACTCCATCGAGGAGTTCACGACCACGGCGGCCGGCGCCGACGTGGAGATGACCGCGCCCGGCTCGCTCGTCATGATGACCATGAAGAGCGGCGGCGACGACTTCAGCGGGATGTTCCACGGCGACTACGAGCACGAGAGCTTCGTGGGCGACAACCGCGACACGGATCTGGAGTCGCGCGGCCACACCGGCAACCCGAACCTGCTCTTCTTCGAGACCCACGCCGACCTGGGCGGCCCGATCCTGCGCGACCGGGCCTGGTTCTACGGCTTCTACAACCACTTCCGCATCGACAAGGCGGTCTCCGGCGTCGACCGCGCGGTGGCCACCGACCTCGGCGACTTCGACAACTTCGGGGGCAAGGTGACCGTGCGTCCGAGCGAGCGGGACCGGTTGATCGGCTACACGCAGTGGGGGCTGAAGGAGAAGCCGAAGCGGGGGCTGTCGACCGACGTCGGGCCCGACTCGGTGCTCGCGCAGGCCAGCTGGAGCTGGGCCCACAAGGGCGAGTGGCAGCGCATCTGGGACGATCGCACGTTCACGACGACGGCCGTCAAGCACTTCGGGTTCGGCTGGCCGATGGTGCCGCAGGTCGACCCCGCGGCGCAGCCGCCGCGCCTCGACACCGCCACGGGGCGCCTGAGCGGGGCCGGGTGGTTCCCCGGCGTCGACGGCGCGCCGCCGTTCACGTTCGTTCGCTGGAAGCCGCAGGTGACGGTGAGCACGAACCACTACGTTCCCGACTTCGGCGGCAGCCACGATCTCAAGATCGGCTACGAGTTCCAGATCGACAGCGCCCGGTTCGGGTCGAACGCCAACTCCGGGCACGTCCGCTACCTCGACGACAGCGAGAACGACCGGCCGTTCCACGTCGACCGGATCATGCTGTTCAGCATGCCGGCCGAAGGCGAGATCGCGTCCGACAACCGCAACCGGCACCACGCGGCGTTCCTCCAGGACACCTGGCGCCCCACGGAACGGCTGACGCTGAACCTCGGCGTCCGCTACGAGCAGCAGCACACCTACTTCCTGGATGCGGAGGCGAGCCCCCGCTTCGCCGACTTCTTCCCGACCGGGGCGATCGCCGGCCGCTCGGCCGTCGTCTGGAACACGTGGGCGCCGCGGCTCGGGCTGACGTTCGCGCTCGCCGAGCGCACGGTGCTGAAGGGGCACTACGGCCGCTACTACGTCAACCTCGCCGACGCCCACGGGGCCGCCAACCCCGCCAGCACATCGTGGATCCGCTACGCGTTCCTCGACCCGAACGGCAACGGGATCTACGACGGTGCGAACGAGCTGGGCGCCAAGCTCGCCGAGCTGGGCGCCACCGGCACGGAACTCCGCACGAGCGGGACGCCGGTCGACGCCGACCTCGCGGCGGAGTACGTCGACGAGTTCAACGTCTCGCTGGAACACGAGCTGCGGCAGGACACGTCGCTCCGCGTCTCCTACGTGCGCAAGGACCTGAACGGCGACAGCGGCCTCTGGAACGGGCCGCAGCAGGCGGCGCTGCTCGCCGGGCGGGGCGTCGCGTGCACGGACGACCCCGCCTGGGACTGCCCGATCAACGTCCTCACCGGCGCGCCCCTGCGCGTCCAGCGCGTGCCCGACGACGTCGCGGGCCTGGTCGACAACCGAATCGCGGCGTTCCCGGACATGCACGCTTCCTACGACACCCTGCAGGTGGCGGTGGACCGCCGCTTCACGGGCGGGCTGCTGCTGCAGGCGAGCTTCGACTACCAGTGGCGGGACGAGTTCCGCGCCGCGGCCGGCGAGACCCGGAGCCCGCTGTTCGCCGACCCGCTCGTCGTCGGCTCCGGCGGGCACGGGCGCATCTGGCAGAACCACAGCCTCGACGTCTCGGCCCGGCAGGCGACCACCAACTGGGGCGGCCGCCTGCTGGCGCGCGTCGACCTGCCGTGGGACGTCGGCCTGTCGGCCAACGTCCGCCACCAGAGCGGCTGGCCCTACGCGCCCATCCAGCGCGTCGACATTCCCGGCACGGGCACCAATCAGCCGATCTTCCTCGCCAACCTGTCCGAGAACCGCTCCGAGAACGTGACGATGGTCGACCTCCGCCTCGACAAGACGATCACGGCCGGGGCGCGGGGCCGGCTGACCCTGATGGCCGACTTCTACAACCTGCTGAACGCCAACGCCGTCACCAACTTCTCGCTGCGGACCGGCGACTACGAGCGGATCATCGCCGCCCTCGATCCGCTGGCGATGAAGCTGGGCCTGCGCTTCCAGTGGTGAGGCAGGGCGCCGGTCCATAATGGGTCGTTGACGGAGCGGCCGGTCTTGCGGAAGGAGATCGTCATGAAGCTGGTGTCGAAGCTGGGCGGCGGCGTGCGCCTGTTCGTCTCGGTGGGGCTGGGGGGCCTGCTGGCCGCGACGGCCGCGGGTCCGGCGGCGGTCGCCGCGCAGGACCGCGACGCGGAGGCCGAACCGGTGGTCCTCCGCTGGGTGGGAACCACCAGCCACGCCTGGGGAGCCTGGGTACCGGCCGGCGCCACCGTCGAGGACTGGGTCGAGCAGGCGATCGCGCTCTGCGCCGGGGACGAGATCTGCGAGGTCAACGTGTTCGAGGGACCCGAGCTCGTGACGCACGAGATACCGGTACCCGAGGCGAACCGGCCCGGCCTGAAGTGGGTGCTGCTGTACCGGAACGGCGAGACACCGAGCGTCGTGGTCGAGGAGGCGCACGCCGAGCCGGGACGCGAGCCCCGCACGTGGACCTTCGATCCGTGAGGGACCGATGATCGAGGAGCGGGACTCGGCCCCGGAGGTCGTCGAGACCGCGCGCGGGCCCGCCGAGTTCGCGCGCGGCGAGCACCTCGTCCGGCCGGTCGGCGCCCACTCGATCCGGCTGTCGGCCGGCAGCGCGCAGTAGCCCCTTGCAGCGTGCTACAGTGCCGGATCGAGCCTCCTCCAGCAGGAGCTCGACCGGCGCCCGGAGCAAAGTCCCACCAAGACCTCTTGTGGCTCCGGGCGTCGGGTCTTCCTGCTCAGCCCGCGGCCCCGACAGGAACGCGATGCCGCGAGGGTGCGGCGGCAGCCGTGCTTCCGGGCTTTTGACGTCCCGAGATGGTTGTGCCATGGTTCCCGCGAGCCGGGCGGCTGCCGCGTCGGCGAGGAGGTGCGTCAACAGTCATGCGCAGAACGCTTTCCGGTCGGCACCCGATGATCCGCTGCGCGGCGGTTGCGGCCGTCGCATGTCTGGCAACCGTCGGCGCCGCCGCTCAGAACGGCGCCGCCGACGGGGAATGGCCCGTGTTCGGAGCGGACGCCGGCGCCACCCGCTACTCGCCGCTCGACGAGATTCACGCCGGCAACGTCGGCGACCTGGAGGTGGCCTGGCGGTGGAGCGCCCGAGACCAGGGCACGCCGCCGCCATCCGGCCGGACGCAGATCAGTCCCATCGTGGTCAACGGAGTGCTCTATACGACCATCGGCAACCAGCGCAGCGTGATCGCCCTCGATGCCGCCACCGGCGAGCCCCTGTGGAACTGGCACCCCGGGGACAACGAGCGCCGGTGGGGCGACATCATCGAGCCCGTTGCGCGGAGCGCCGGGCGCGGCGTGTCCTACTGGACGGACGGGGCGGGGAACGAGCGCATCTTCGTCGTGACCCCGAGCTTTCAGCTGGTGGCCCTGGACGCCCGGACGGGTGAACTCGTCGAGGACTTCGGCAGTGCCGGCGTAGTGGACATGATGGACGATCTGCGCTGGAGCGAGCGGCCGGCCGCGTTGAGGGCGGGTCGGGTGGCCAACACCTCACCGCCCGCGATTCTCGGCAACGCGCTCGTGGCGTCGATCTCGATGCACACCGGCAGCATCCCCACCCGGGCCTCCCCCAACGAGGTCTGGCCCATGAACATGCCGGGCGACGTGGTGGCCTACGATACGCGCTCCGGCCGGACGCTCTGGCGCTTCCACACCATCCCGAGGGAGGGAGAATTCGGCGTCGAGACCTGGCTGCAGGCGGACGAAGCGCTCTGGGACGTGCCGACCGGTACCCACGACTGGGTGCAGGAGCATCCGGAACTCCTCGATGCCTCGTGGAAGTACACCGGGAACGTCGGGCACTGGGCGCCCGTGACGGCGGACCCGGAGCTCGGCCTGTTCTACGTGGCTACCGAGACCCCCACCAACGACTACTACGGCGGCTACCGGCCGGGGGACAACCTCTTCGGCAACTCCGTGCTGGCCCTCGACGCCGAGACCGGCGAGCGGGTGTGGCACTTCCAGCTCACCCATCACGAGCTGTGGGACTACGACATCCCGACCGCCCCCATCCTCGTCGACATCGAAGTCGACGGAGGCCCCATCAAGGCCTTGGTGCAACTCTCGAAGCAGGGGTTTGCCTACGTCCTCGACCGCCAGACCGGCGAGCCCGTGTGGCCGATCGAGGAGCGGGCGGTGGCGGAGTCGGACGTTCCGGGAGAGTGGACCTCTCCCACACAGCCCTTTCCCACCCGGCCGCCGGCGTTCGAACGGCAGGGGGTCACCCCGGACGACCTGATCGACTTCACGCCGGAGCTGCGGGCCGAGGCGCTGCGGATCGTGGAGCAGATCCGGCTCGGGCCCCTCTATACGCCGCCGTCCCTGATCGAGCCGGGCGTCAATCTCGGGACCCTCGGGCTACCCGGCGCGGGCGGCGGCGTCAACTGGCCGGCCGGTGCGGTGGATGTCGAGGCGGGCCTCCTCTTCGTCCCGTCGCAGACGCGGCCGACGCTGTTCGGATTGACGGACGGCACGGAAGGGACGGGAGTGCGCTACCACATCTCGTTCTCGCGGGGAGTTCCGACCGTTCGCGACCTGCCCCTCCTGAAGCCTCCCTACGGCCGGATCACGGCGATCGACCTCACCGTGGGGGAGATTCTGTGGCAGATCCCGCACGGCGAAACGCCCGCCTACATCCGGGAGCATCCGGATCTGCAGGGCGTGGACGTGCCGCAGACGGGAATCCTCACGCAGAGCTCCGGGCTGCTCGCGACGTCCACGCTGCTGTTTGCCGGCGAGGGGCAACGGGGGGCTCCGGTTCTCCGCGCGTACGACAAGCGGACGGGGGTGGTAGTCCGCGAGATCGCTCTTCCGGGCGGGCCGACCACCGGCTTCCCGATCACGTACCTGGCGGGAGACCGGCAGTACCTTGTCGTGGCGGCCCTGGACGAGGAGAGAATCGCGGAGCTCGTCGCATACTCGTTGCCGTAGCCGCGGGAAGCGGTGCCGCGCCAAACGAGCTCGCGGTCTTGCGCCGCAGAACGCAACGGTGTGAGTGCCGCGGCTGGAGCCCGAACGGCGGCAAGCTACTACGGGCTCGGACTTCCGCTTCGCAGTCGTTGCGCCTCCCACCCGGAGTCGGCGGCCACCGGGGCCGGCGACTTCGCGTCGGCGTCGCGGCTCGCCTGCCACAGGGTCCAGTTCGCGTTGACGGTCGACGCGCGCCCGTTGCCTTCGAACACGAGGAGCCGGGTGGCTACCTTGTCGATGAAAAACCGGTCGTGGCTCACCACGATGACCGCCCCGGGGAAGTGCACGAGGGCCCTTTCCATCACCTGCGTGGCGGTTACGTCGAGGTGATTGGTCGGCTCGTCGAGAATCACGACCGGCGCCCCCGACAGCAGCGACAACGCCAGGGCGACGCGGGCTCGCTGGCCGCCCGACAGGGTGCCGATCTCCTGCTGCAAGTCCATCGCGGAGAACTGCAGGAGCTCCAGGAACCGGTGCACCTGCTTGCGCGGGGCCCGGTGCGCGAGCCCCTCGAAGTTGACCTTCCGGGTCACCGTCGCCTTCGGATCGAGGCCGTCGAGGACGGCGTTGTAGTCGACGTAGGAGTGGCCGAGCTTCCACTGCACGCGGCCTGCGTCGGGCGCCACCTCGCTGCGCAGCACTCGTAGCAGGGTCGTCTTTCCGCAACCGTTCGGTCCGACGACAACCAGCCGGTCTCCCCGGTGCAACGTGAAGTCCAGCTCGTCGAAGAGCGTCTCCCCGCCGTAGCGCTTCGAGAGCTGCGTCACCTCGCAGAGCTCGTCGGCCGTGCGCATGCCCCGGTAGATGCCCGTCACGATGGTGTCGACCTCGCGCGGAGCCTGCCGCTTGCGGATGTCCGCGAGCCGGCGGGCGAGGGCGCGGCTCGGGTTGCGGGCCGCCTCGCGCCGGTCCTGAATCGCCTCGGCTTCGAAGGCCAGCAACTCCTCCTCGTGCCGGAACTCCCGTTCGAGCTGACGCGTCTTCGCCCGCTTGCGGCGGACGAACTCGACGAACCCGCAGTCGTATTCGTGAAACCGGTGGTTCTGGATCTCGACGACCCGGTTCACGGCCCGGTCCAGGAAGTGCCGGTCGTGCGAGACCACGAGGGCGGCGCCCTCGAACTTCCTAAGCCAGCTCTCAAGCCACGCGAGCCCGTCGAAGTCGAGGAAGTTGGTCGGCTCGTCCAGCAGCAGCACGTCCGGCGCCTCGAGCAGTATCTTCGCCAGCGCCGCCCGGTTCCGCCATCCTCCGGAAAGCTGACCGATCGGCATCGTCCGGTGCCGACGGCTGAACCCCAGCCGGCTGAGCGCGGTATCGATCCGGTGCTCGCAGCTCCACCCGTCCCGGTGCTCCATCTCGGCGGTCAGTGCTTCGTAGCGCTTCAGCAGCCCGTTCTGACGCTCCCCGACGGCGCCCTCCGCGAGCGCGCGGGTGACGTCCGCCAGGTCCGCCTCGATCCGCTGGATCGGCTCGAACACCTCCCGCAGCACCGACTCGATCAACGCCTCGCCGCTCAGCTCCGAGAACTGCGAGAAGTAGCCGATGCGCAGGTCGCCCGCCACTTCGATCTCGCCCCCCGACGGTTCCTCCCGCCCCAGGATCAGTCTCAGGACCGTCGTCTTGCCGGAGCCGTTGCGTCCGAGCAGTCCGGTCCGGTCGCCGGGAGCGAGGCGATAGAAGACGTCGCGGAGCACCTGGTTCCGCCCGTACCGCTTGGAAACGCGCCGCAGGCGGACCAGGCTCATCTGCGTGGCGGGCCGAGATCGCCTTGCCGGGTGGCGTCGTCGGCCCCTCGTTCGTCGCTACGGAAGCGCAAACACGAACAGGTTGTTGCCGACGCTCGGACGCAACTCCGGCGTCAGGTCGATGAAGCGCGGGGTGCCCGTGCTCACCGCGACGTACTGGCGGCCGTCGACGGCGAAGGTGATCGGGAAGCCGGAGACGGACGAGCCGAGGTTGATCTCCCAGAGGATCTCGCCCGTGCGGTCGTCGAAGGCCCGGAAGCGGCCGTTGACGTCGCCGCCGAAGACGAGCCCGCCGCCGGTCGCGGCGAGCGACATCGTGGCGGCGCGCTGCTGGTAGTTCCAGACCGACTCGCCGGTCTCGGCCGAGATGGCATGGATGCTTCCCACCTGGTCCATGCCGGGCGCGATCTGCGAGCGCCAGGCGAGGGCATAGAGCCGCCGCGCCTCGTCCGATTCGTCGGCGGCGGAGATCGACAGCATGCGCGCGCAGACGTTGCGCAGCGGCATGTACATGGTGTTGGTCAGCGGGCTGTAGGCGCCCGCCTCCCAGTCCTTGCCGCCGCTGGCGTGCGGACAGGCCAGGACCTCCTGCCCCTGCGCGGTGAAGACCAGCTCGGAGTTCTCCGCCACCGCGCCGGTCGCCCCGTCGATGCCGCTCACCACGTTCTGCGGAATGGTCGGCGTGGCCCACAGGAACTCGCCCGTCTCCCGGTCGAGGGTGTAGACGATGCCCGTCTTGCCCGGCACGCCGGTGACGACGCGGCGCTCCTCGCCCGGGTTCAGGCGCGGGTTGATCCAGCTCACCGCGGACGAGTCGGGCCGCACCGCGGTGTCGACGAGCAGGCGCTCGAAGGGATGGTCGAGGTCCCAACTGTCGTTCAGGTGCTGGTAGTGCCAGACGATCTCCCCGGTGTCCCCGTCGAGGGCCAGCGTCGAGTTGTGGTAGAGGTGCGTCAGGTCGGTGCCGCCGAGCATGAACTTGGGCGCCGGCGAGGTGACCGAGGTGCCGAGGATGACCAGGTTCAGCTCCGGGTCGTAGCTCGGCACCATCCACGAGCCGACGTGCCCGCGCCGCTCGAACGGGACGTCGCCCCACGTCTCGTCGCCCGGCTCGCCGGGGGCGGGGATCAGGCGCGTCCGCCACAGCTCCTCGCCGGTCGCGGCGTCGTGCGCGGTGATGACGCAGGCGTGCGGCCCGCCCCGCGGGTCGCAGCTCCGCCCCGAGAACACCTTCCCGCGCGCCGTGATCGGCCCCGACGTCTGGTTGGCCGGATTCACCCGGTAGTCGAGGATCTCGGTGTCCCACACCACCTCGCCCGTCTCCGCGTCGAGCGCGAAGACGTGGTCGTCCATGCTCGTGTCGATGATCAGGTCGCCGTGAATGGCGACGTTGCGGTTGGTCTCGATGAGGACACCGATCATGTAGTCGCCCAGGTCGTCCGGGCGGTCGCGCCGGTGCTCCCAGATGAGGTCGCCGGTCACCGCGTCGATGGCCTGGATGACGTCGCGCGGGTTCGGCATGAACAGCACGCCGTCGCGGACGAGCGGCGTGCCCTGCTGCAGGCCCGTCCCGAGCGCGCGCGTCCAGACCATCCGCAGGTCGCCGACGTTGTCGCGGTTGATCTGGTCGAGCGGGCTGTAGCCCCAGCCGTTGAGCGTCCGGCGCCACATCAGCCACTCGTCGTCGCTCGGGTTCTCGAGCTCCGCGTCGGTGACGGGGCGGATGCGGTCCGCTTCCTGCGCGAGGGCGGTGGGCCCGGTCAGGATCAGCAGGGCGGCAGCCGCGATGCCGCACGCGAGGGGCGCCACTCGGATCCACGACGCCGGGCGGTCGGTTGCGAGCATGATCCCTCCTCCGCTGCGGAGCGTGCGCACGACCGGCCCCGGGCCGTACCGGCTCGAGGCACGGAACGAGACGGCACTCTATCAGAGGACGGCCGGGATCGTGCGAGACTGTCGTCATGCATCCCAGGCTCATCCTCGTGCTCCTCGCCATCGGCGGCCTCGCCGCCGGAAGCGCCCCTGTGCACGCGCAGGACCTGCCGGCGGCAACGCCGGAAGCGGTCGGGCTCTCGTCGGAACCGTTGAACGAAGCGACCCGCGGGCTGCAGGCTCATGTCGACGCCGGAGACATCGCCGGTGTGGTGGCCACCGTCGTGCGGCACGGCCGGCTGGCGTACTTCGAGGCGCTCGGCGAGCTGGACCGGGAGCGCGGGCTCGCGATGCGCGGCGACGCGCTGTTCCGCCTGTACTCGATGACGCGCCCCATCACCAGCCTGGCCGCGATGATCCTCTGGGAGGAGGACCGCTTCGAGCTCGACGATCCCGTTTCCCGCTATCTGCCGGAGTTCGCCGATCAGCGCGTCTTCGTCGACGCGTCCAACCCCGACATGGCCGCCACGCGGCCGCGGCGCACCGAGATGACGGTCGAGCACCTCCTGCTGCACACCTCCGGACTCGGCAGCCGAAGCTCGCCCATCTACCGCGCCGAGCAGGTCCGGCTGCGGTCCATCACCCTGCCGCAGATGGTGGCGAACGCCGCCCGCGTGCCGCTCTTCGAGGACCCGGGGACGCGCTGGCGCTACGGCATCTCCACCACCATCCTCGGCCGGCTCGTCGAGGTCTGGTCCGGGATGCCGTTCGACCGGTTCCTCCGCCAGCGGGTCTTCGAGCCGCTCGGGATGACCGACACCGTGTTTCGGGTGGATGCCTCCCGGACCGACCGCTTCGGGCCGGCCTACCGTCCGGGACCCGACGGCGCGTTGCGGCCGCACGCCATCGAGGTGGTCCCGCACACCGAGCAGCCGGCCCTGATCGAGGGCGGCGTCGGCCTGATCTCCACCGTCCGCGACTACCTCCGCTTCGCCCGGATGTTCCTCAACGGCGGCGAGCTCGACGGGGTGCGTGTGCTGCAGCCGGATACCGTCGCGCTGATGACCGTCAACCGCATCCCCGACGCGCTCCTGCCGATCGGCTTCGGCTCGCCGCAGCCCGGCCGCGGATGGACCCTCGGGTTCAGCGTCGTGATGGACGCCGGCGCGTCCCCCCTCCCGGTCCGCGAGGGCACGTTCTGGTGGGACGGATCCTCCGGCACGCGGTTCTTCATCGACCCGGTCGAGGAGATGGTGACCGTCATCATGGCCGCCGCGTCCCCAGCCTACGGAAACGGGTTCCGGGAGGGCTTCACCGAGGCGGTGTACCGGGCGCTCGTCGACTGAGTACCGGGACGTCGGTGACGAACATGAAGCCCGGCGCGTGGGAGATCAGGAGCGCAGGCCGGGCGCTCCTCGCGACGACCTGCGAGGTCACGCCGCAGGCCCAGAAGACCGGCACCTCCCCCGGAAGAAGTCCACCGTCCTCGCCCCAGTCGGGACGGGCGAGGTTGCGGATTCCGAGCGCCGCCGGGTCGCCGACGTGCACCGGGGCGCCGTGGGCGAGCGGCTGCTCGTCGCTGATGCGGACGGCGTCGTCCACCCGCGGTGCGGGAATCGGTCGCATGCTGACCACGAGGCGCCCGCGGAACGGGCCTGCCGGCTCGCAGTCCCGATCGGTGAGGTACATGGGTACGACGCGCTCCTCCTCCTGGTGCCGGAGCCGTATGCCGGCCTCCACCAGCCCCGCCTCGAACCCGAAGCTGCAGCCGAGAAGGAAGGCGGTGAGATCGGGTCCCCAGACCTCGCGCACGTCCCGGCACTCGACCTCCGGCCTCCCGCGGCCGGCGACGCGGTAGCGGGGCAGGTCCGTCCTCAGGTCGGCGCCCGGGGCGAGCGAGCGGAGCACCGGCCCCTCGCTCACCGCGAGCAGCGGACACGGACGAGGATTCCGCTCGCAGAACGATCGGAAATCGGCGGCCAGCGGACGCGGCACCGCGATCAGGTTCGCCTGCGCGTAGCCGGGGCAGACGCCGGACGTCGTCCCGGTGAATCGCCCCGCACGGCAGGCGGCCCGGAACGCCGCCGGATCGAGCTCGGGAACGAGAGTCATCGTCCTGCCTCACTGGCGATCGCCGCCCGGGAGCCTTCGCGTCTCGATGCTGATTTGCGTGATTCGAGCGCGCCTGACGACGTCGAGGACCTCAACCACCACTCCGTGACTCACGCGAGCATCGGCCCGCAGCCGTACGATCGCTTCTTCAGGGTCCTCAATCGCGGCCAGCACCCCCCGGAACTCATCGAGATCAATCCGCTCTCCCCGAAGCTCGAGTGAGCCGTCCTCGGCCACGGTGAGGTTGACCAGGCCGGGAACGGTCCGAGGCTCGACGGCCGAGTTGCTCGCGGTCGGCAGTGTTACCTGAAACGTGGTCGCGTCCTGGAAGGTCGTCGTCAGCACCAGGAAGACCAGCACAATGAACAGGATGTCGATGAGCGGCGTCAGGTTGAACTCCGGACCGACGCGACGCGGGTTCGCGAACTTCACGGCTGCTCAACCTCTCCGTGTTCGCAGACGAGCTCGATGAACTCGAGCGCCATGGCTTCCAGATCTGCCGTGATCAGGTCGGCGCGCGCGGCGATGAGGCGATGCGACACAAGGGCCAGCACACCGACGACAAGTCCGGCGACCGTCGTGTACAGGGCCGTCCCGATACCACCGGCCAGTTGCTGCGGTGACGCCAAACCTGCCGTGGCCGAGACTTGCTCGAAGACGAGAATGATGCCGACAACCGTGCCGAGGAGCCCGAACAGCGGGCCGAGCGTGGCGATGACGGCAAGACCGCCCAGTCCGTACTCGAGCTCACGCACCAACTGCCGCCCCAACAACTCGGCGTGGTCTTTCAGCGCCCCTCGTGTCATGGCCGCCCGCTCGATCAACGGCGCCGCCAGCCGAACCGAGACCGGCGCATCGTCACCGGCGAGCGAGAGAGCTCGCGCGTACTCGCCTTCCGATACGAGCGCACGGAACTCCGCGAGCCTCGGGTCCACCGCCCGCGCGGTCCATTGCGTCTGTCGCCACTTCGCCAGCGTGAGCGCAAAGCCGACGATCGAACACGCCACGATCGGCACGAAGGTGACGATCCGCACCCAGCCGGCGACATTCTCAGGGTACTCCAGCATCTCGAACCTCGGGACACCTGTTCCTGCTCTGGTTCGTGAGATTCATCTGCTCCGATCGTGGGTGTGCGGGCAAGCCGGGCATTCGCAGGATGCGTCCGAGAATCGGCACGACGTACCCGGCGCCAATCGCGGCAACGACGCCGTTCACGCGCAACTCGAATCCCTCCGGCCGGCCGCGACGGGTTGGATCATCCGACAGCGAACCGGACGTCTTCGCGACGCACACCGGCAGCGTCTCTCCGCCGCACCTGCGGACGACGGTGAGGTCCTTCTCCGCCCGTCGCTCCCACACCACCGACCCGGCACCGTACATCGCCCGTGCGACCTTCTCGAGTTTCTGCTTGATCGGCTCGTGCCAGTCATAGAGGGGAGTAAACGGCTTCGCCCGACGCTCCGCATGATGCACCACCACCTCAGCGAGCTCGATGGCGCCGTCGCCCCCGGCGGCGAACGCATCGCAGACGGCCAGCGGCAGGCGCCGTTGGGCGCAAGCGTCGCGCAGCGCCTGTACTTCGAGGTCCGTGTCGCCGGCGAATCGGTTCAAGACGACGATGGGCGTCTCCCCGAACGCGCGCACGTTCTCAATATGCCTGAGCAGATTCGGCAGCCCGCGCTCGACGGCGGCGACATCCGGGCGCGCGAGTTCGCCACCCTCCACGCCCCCGTGGTGCTTCAGCGCGCGCACGGTCGCGACGAGCACGATGGCGGCCGTGTCGAGGCCGGCCGAAACGCACTTCAGATCGAGGAACTTCTCACCGCCGAGGTCGAAGCCGAATCCGGCTTCGGTGACGACCCAATCGGCATGGCCCAGCGCGAGCTTGGTTCCGACGACCGAGCTGCAGCCGTGTGCGATGTCAGCAAACGGGCCGCCGTGCACGATGGCGGGAACACCTTCACCGGTCTGGACCAGATTCGGCCGCAACGCATCTTCGAGCAGAACCAGCAGAGCTCCGACCGCGTCGAGCTGACCGGCGGTAACAGGCTCACCCTCCACCGTCAGCGCAACCACCATCCGCTCCAGCCGCCGCCGCAGGTCGTCGTAGCCCTCGGCCAGACACAAGGCCGCCATGACCTCCGACGCCGCGGTGATGTCGAACCCGCTCTCCCGCGGGATCCCGTGGGCCGCCCCGCCGAGTCCGATCACGATGTTGCGCAGCGATCGATCGTTCATGTCGATCACGCGCCGCCACAGGATCCGCCTGACATCGATGCCGAGCGAGTTCCCTCGATGGAGGTGATTGTCCAGGAGCGCCGCCAGCAGATTGTGCGCAGCCGTCACGGCGTGGAAGTCGCCCGTGAAGTGAAGGTTGATGTCGTCGGACGGAACGAGCCGAGCGCGACCGCCGCCGATCCCGCCCCCTTTGCGCCCGAAGGTCGGGCCGACCGACGGCTCGCGAAGCACGGCGCACGACCGAAGGCCGAGACGCGCGAGGCCTTGCGCCAAACCGACGGACGTCGTGGTCTTGCCCTCGCCAGCCGGGGTCGGCGTCATGGCTGACACGAGCACGAGCCGGCCGCGCCGCGTGTCGCGCGTGAGGGCATCGAGCGAGAGCTTGGCCTTCCCCTCACCCCACGGCGTCACGTCGTCACTCGCGAGGCCCAGGCGCGACGCGATGTCCTCGATGGGCTGCGGCTGGTGGTTCACGCCGGGTCCTGTTCTGCGGGACCGTCCTCTTGGCTCCGGGTTCATCTCGGCCGTGCCGGCGCGGGCAGGTGACCAGAGACGATAGTCCGTATTGGCCCGGCACGCCGCGCGCTGCCGCCCGCTCGAACAGCGCGACCGGATTTGTACAGTCTGCACCGCTGGCGGCATCCGGTCAAATGCCTACGTCTCGCCGTCCTCTGCCGTGAACGCTTCACGGCCCTCCTGTATTCTCGGATGAAACGTGTCGGACACCCCGAAGTCCGCGAAGTGCACATAGCGCCGGTGTGGGTCGAGGATCTTCCGCGCATGCTTCAGCGGACACCAATACTGCTCGGTGCGCGCTGCCACTTCTCGCGCGAATGCAATGACGCCGTTCGCGTAGCCGCAATAGACGCAGTTCAGTTTCTCCACCGCGTTCAGGTACGACAGGTGGTGTCGATCGATCACGACGTACGCAGCCCGGCGCACTCGCGGAATGCGATAGAGACGAAAGCAGATCGCCTGGTAGATGGAGACCGACAGGTCGAGAAGCCCGAACGGCACGATCATGCCGTAAACGAAGGGTGCCGAGAGCACGTTGCGCGGCTTGCTGGCGGACAGCCACCGCAGGGCCCCGATCTTCACGCGCCGATGCGCCTCGATGATGGACTGCTCGAAGCGGACCTTCTTGCCTTCGAACCAGTACAGCAGCTCGGTCCGTTGCGCGTGCAGCTCATGTGCCAGCTCGTCTTCCAGGCGCCGAATGGCGATCATCAGCTCGTGTACGCGTTCGTTCATTGCACATCCCCTGACCGCCCCAGCTCTCGTTCGATTTCCAGGATAGCCAGCGTGGTCTTCAAGACACTGTCGGGGTTCAGACTGATCGAGTCGATTCCCCTACGCACGAGGAATTCGGCGATCTCCGGGTAGTCCGACGGAGCCTGGCCGCAGATCCCCGAATGACGGCCATTCCTTCGCGCGCCCTCCACCGCCTGCCGGATCATCTCGAGGACGCCAGCGTCCCGTTCGTCGTAGTCGAACGACACCATCTCCGAGTCTCGATCCACTCCCAGCACGAGCTGAGTCAGATCGTTGGAACCGATCGAGAATCCGTCGAAGAACCGGGAGAAGGCGTCGATCTGCAATACGTTGTTGGGAATCTCGCACATGACGTAAATCTCCAGGCCGTCCTCGCCGCGCCTCAGTCCCTGCTCGGCCAGGACGCCAATCACCTTCTCGCCCTCCTCGACGCGCCGGCAGAACGGAATCATGATCCTCGTGTTCTTCAAGCCCATCTCGTCGCGCACGCGGCGGATGGCCGCGCATTCCAGGGCGAATCCTCCGGCGTAGGCGGGGTGCGCGTAGCGGGATGCCCCTCGGAAGCCGAGCATCGGATTGCTCTCCGGCGGTTCGAAGGCCTTGCCGCCGAGCAGTTGCGCGTACTCGTTGGTCTTGAAATCGGACATCCGGACGATGACCGGTTTCGGATAGAAGGCGGCGGCAATCGTGCCGATTCCCTCCGACAGCTTCTCGACGAAGAAGTCCGAGCGCCTCGCGTAGCCGCGCGTCAAGAGCGCGATGGCGTCTCGTTCCTCGGGATCCTCGACCCGGTCGGGATGCAGGAGCGCCATCGGATGGACCTTGATGCCGGAGCTGATGATGAACTCCATGCGCGCCAGTCCCACGCCGTCGTTGGGGAGAAGGCTGGTTCGAAAGGCAAGCTCGGGATTCCCGACGTTGATCATGACCTTCGTGACGGGCCGCTCCAGGGTGCCGAGATCCGTCTTCCTCACCTCGAAGGGAAGCACCCCTTTGAAGATCCTGCCCCTCTCCCCCTGAGCGCAGCACACGGTAATCCTCTCGCCCGCGCGGAGCCGCTCCGACGCCCCGACGGCTCCCACCACCGCGGGGATCCCCAGCTCCCGGGCCACTATGGCCGCGTGGCAGGTACGGCCGCCCCGCTCGGTCACGATGGCCGCCGCCTTCTTCATCACCGGCTCCCAATCCGGCGTGGTGCTGTCCGCCACCAGAATCTCGCCGCTCTTGAACCCCCGCAGGTACGCGGGGCCGCCAATCGGATGCGCGGCGCCGCAGGCGATGCCGCTTCCCACGGCCCGTCCCTCGGCCAGAATCTCCGCCGATCCCTTCAGGACGTGCTCCTCGAGAACCTGCGGTCGACGCCGGGAAAAGACGGTCTCGGGTCGAGCCTGGAGCAGGTAGAGCTCGCCGTCCGTTCCATCCTTCGCCCACTCCATGTCCATCGGGACCTCGTGCCCCGCCCGGCTGGAGTAGTGTCTTTCGACCTCGACGGCATAGTGGGCGAGCTTCAGGACCTCGCTGTCGCTGATGCAGAACCGCTCGCGGTCCCGCGCCGGGGTCGGAACGCTGCGGGTATTCGTTTACCGGGTGATCGGCCAATGAACACGGGCTGAGAATGGCCTTGAGCGTAGAAAGCTTCCAGTGCTGCCAGTGCTGCGACGAGGTTGCTTGGAACGGCAGTGGGGTTCCCACCGGTGCGTCACCCCCTGGCGGCGCCGTGGTGGGATGTTGGACGCCGCGCACCGGTGTCGGCTTGTCGGCGAGAACCGGCGGCAACGGGGCGCAGAGGAGCCGGCACGCTGCCCGTCGCGGCGGGTGCGGCCGCAAGGACCGGTCGTGCCACGTGGTCGTTCGGACGGTGCCCACCTACGCGGGCGGCGGCGGCAGCCCGAGCAGCTCGGGGACAACCGGTTTGGGGGCGCGCAACATTGCGGCGATCAGCGCGGGCAGGTCGAGGATGCGTTGCCGGGCCGTGCGCACCACGCTGGCGAGGGTCTGCTGCGTGTCGGCGCCCTTGCGGGTGCGGTTGCCGCCGCACACCTTGCGGATGACCACGGCGGGCCGGATGGCCTGCTCGGCGCGCCAGTTGGTGGCGTCAAGCGAGGGGTCCGACAGGAAGAGGAACACGGCCGGGAATTCGGTGGCCAAGTGCTTCGCGAAGCGCTCGGCGTCGTCGAGCGGCGGCGGTGCGTCGACCAGCCGGCCGAGGCGGGCGATGAGTCGGCCGCGGGCAGTTGCCATCCCATGTTCGCTCAGCTCGCCCGCGTGGCAGCGGTCGCGCAGGTCAAGGCCGGCCCGCAGAGTCGCCTGCACGTCGCCGGCCCAGCGACTGTCGGGATACGCCAGCCGGAGCTGCTTGCAGCGTTGTAACAGGTGCGCCTTATTCCGATATCGGAATAAGAATCACTATGCCGATGTCGGGATTATTCCGATGTCCGCCCTGATGTCCCGGTCGTGCAGGGCGTCTTCGACGAGACGATCCGGATAATCACCGCGCGCTGACGGACGGAGACTCTTCTCTCACGACCCACGAGAGAGGAGGCTCTCATGAGTGATCCGTCACGCGTTCCCGTCGTCGCCATCGCTGGTTCGCTCAAGCCGTTCGCGGCGGGCTTCGCGACGGAGCTTGCGCAGCAAGGCTACACACCGCGCTCGCTGCGGACGCAGTTGTCTCTGGCGTCGGCCGTCAGCCGGTGGCTGCAGGCAAGAGGCCTCGACATCGGCGACCTGCCAGAGCGAACGCAGCAGTTTCTGCAAGCACGGCAGAAGGCCGGCTACAAGAGGCATCTGACGGGCAAGGCGCTGCGCCCGTTGCTGACGTACCTCCGGGCTCGTGGCGCGATCCCGCCTGCGACGACGCCCATCCCGACAGGGCCCGTGGACAAGACCCTGGTGCTCTACCGGCACTACCTCACCGTGGAACGGGGTCTGGGCGAAGCCACCGCCCAGGGCTACGTCGATGCGGTCCGCCCCTTTCTGCGCGGCTGCATCTCGGCCGACGGCCTCGGGCTGGACCTCGAGCAACTCGGTGAGGCCGACGTGACTGCGTTCATGGTGGCGCGCTGTGCCGAGCAATCCCGCCGGGCCGCGCAACTGACGTCGACCGCACTGCGCTCGCTGCTGGTCTTCCTGCATGTCACCGGGGTGGTCCAGCGTTCGCTGGCGACGGCCGTCCCGTCGGTAGCCGGCCGACGACTGGTGGCGCTTCCGCCGCGCCTCGAGCCCGACCACGTCCGGCGACTGCTCGCCGCGTGCGACCCCCGGACGCTGGGAGGGCGCCGCGACTTTGCGGTCATCACCACGCTGGCCCGCCTCGGCCTGCGGGCCGCCGAAGTGGCGACCCTGCGTCTCGACGACGTGCACTGGCGCGCCGGCGAGGTCGTCGTACACGGCAAGGGGAATCGGGCCGAGCGCATGCCTCTCCCGACCGATGTGGGCAACGCGGTGGCCGCATATCTCCGCCAACGGCCGACCCGGGCGCAGGGGCGCACCGTCTTCGTCCGCCTGGTCGCGCCTCTGGGCCCGTTGAGCCCGACCGGGGTCACGCAGATTGTGGCCGCCGCCGCGCAGCGAGCCGGCCTCGGCGTCGTCCACGCACATCGGTTGCGTCATTTCGCGGCAACGCAACTGCTCCGAGCGGGCGCCCCCCTGTCCGAGATCCAGCACTTCCTGCGTCACGCCCGCCTGCAGACCACGGCGATCTACGCGAAGGTCGACCATGACGCCCTGCGCACGATCGCACGCGCGTGGCCTGGAGGTGCAGCATGACCTTCCTGCGTCAAGCCCTGGCCGACTATCTGACGATGCGCCGGGCGCTGGGCTACCGCTTGGCGCGCGCGGAGAAGCTCCTCGCGCAATTCCTGACCTATCTCGAAGACCGCGGGGAGACGCGCCTGCGCACCGAGACCGCCCTCGCCTGGGCGACACTCCCCGCCGGGAAGGACCCGAGGGCGTGGTGGGCCAGCCGACTCACCGTCGTCCGCGGCTTCGCGACCTTCGTGCGCACGATCGACCCGGCAACCGAGATACCGCCCGCCGACCTGTTGCAGGCGCGCGCCCAGCGCGCCACGCCGTACCCCTACACCGACGAAGACATCGCGGCCCTGCTGGTCGCCACATCGGGGCTGCGCACCGGGCATCGGGCCGCAACGTATCGGACCCTGATCGGTCTGCTGGTCGTGACCGGGATGCGCGTCGGTGAAGCCATCGCGCTCGATCGGCACGATTTCGACGCCGAGCAGGGGCTGATCACCGTCCGCCACGGCAAATTCGACAAGTCCCGTGCACTTCCGCTGCACCCCACAGCCAGCGCCGCGGTCCAGCAGTATCTGCTCCGCGCGGACCGGCTGGCGGCCCGGGACACCGCCGCGCTGTTCGTTTCTACCGCGGGCACGAGGCTGCTGTGCCGCAATGTACAGCAGACGTTCCGCACCCTGGTCCAGCGCGCGGGCCTCCGGCCGCACGCAGCCGCCTGTCGGCCACGGCTGCACGACATCCGACATCGGTTCGCGACGTGCACGCTGCTCGACGCCTACCGACAGGGCCAGAATCCGGCGGCGCGAATCGCGCTCCTGGCCACCTATCTCGGGCACGCCGACCCCAAGTACACATACTGGTACCTGTCGGCGGCACCGGCATTGATGCAGTTGGCCTCAGACCGCCTCGAACGCCATCTGGGGGCCTCAGCATGAGCGCCCTTGCTCCCACGCTCCAGGCGTTCTTCACCGAGCGGCTCGTGCACCAGCGCCACGCCAGCCCGCACACGGTCGCTGCCTACCGCGACGCGTGGCGGATGCTCGTCCGCTTTGCCGCGGTCCACCTCGCCAAGGCCCCCTCGGACCTGGAACTCGGCGATCTCGACGCACCCCTCATCGGACGATTCCTGGCCCACCTCGAGCACGACCGCGCGAACACCGCGCGCACCCGCAACGCGCGGTTGTCGGCCATTCATGCCCTGTTCCGCTATGCCGCACTGGAGCATCCCGAGCAGGCAGCCGTCATTGCCCGCGTACTCGCGATGCCCCCCACGCGCGGTCCACGTGGGCTCGTGACCTTCCTGTCCGACCTCGAAGTCGACGCCCTGCTCGCCGCCCCCGACCGCACCACGTGGACCGGGCGCCGCGACCACACTCTCCTCGCGCTCGCGATCCAGACCGGATTGCGCGCCGCCGAACTCACCGGCCTGCGCTGCACGGACCTGCACTTGGCGCGAGGTGCGCACGTCCACTGCCTTGGAAAAGGGCGCAAGCACCGGGTCACTCCGCTCACCAAGCCGGTGGCCGCCGCCCTGCGTGCCTGGCTGGCCGAATGCGCCAGCTCACCAGAGGCACCAGTCTTCCCTACGCGGACAGGCAAACCGCTCAGCCGAGACGCCCTCGCGCAACGCGTCACGACGCACGTGGCTGCTGCGGCCCACGCCTGCCCATCGCTCCGCGAGAAGACCGTCACCCCGCACACGCTGCGTCACACCGCAGCCATGCGGTTGCTGCACGCCGGGGTCGACAACACCGTCATCGCCCTGTGGCTCGGACACGAACACGTCCGCACCACCGACATCTACATCCATGCCGACCTCGCCCTGAAGGAACGGGCGCTCGCAAGGACCACCCCAGCCGAAGTCCGCGGGGGCCGCTATCAACCATCCGACGCGCTCCTGGCCTTTCTCGAAGGGCTGTGATTATGCCGATCAGTTTGGTGCAGATGCCGCCAACAACAGGGGCGTCTGCACCAACATCGGAATAATCCCGACATCGGCATAGTGATTCAGACACGTTTGGTGCAGTCCGCCGAAGCGCCGATAGGCTGCCCATCCGTCGCGTACGAGCACGTTGGCGTAGTCGGTCCCCAGCACGGTGGCGGCGTCATTGAACCCACGGCCGGAGCAGATGGCGTAGACCGTCGTCTGCGGGGTGACGAACGCCCACAGCCAGTGGCGGACGGCACCGACGCGCCAGCCGGTTTCGTCCGGCGTGACCACCGGCGCATTGCGCACCTGCGCGCACAACTCGGCGTAGGCCGGCGCGGCGGCGCGGCCGGCCCGGTGCAGCAGGTGCGCGAGACCGCCCGGGGTGACGTGCAAGCCAAAGGTCGTTCGCAGCAGGTGGGCCACCTTGGCCAGCGGCACCCCCAGTTCCGTGTGCAGCTCAACGACCAGCGCGACGACGCCGGGACCGAGCTGCACGCCGGCCGCGCCCAACGCGTCGGAGGTCTGCAGCACGTGGCGGCCCTGCACGCGCCGCTGACACTGCGAGCAGTGCCCGACCTCGATGTCGAAGCGACGCACGACGGGGCGCACCACGGGCAACTCTTCCTGATACTGCGACGCCACGCGGGTCACCGTGACCGCGCCGCCGCAGTCCGGACACGCCGCCGGCACCGGCGCCGCGTGGGTCTCGTCAACGTGCGTCGGGCGCCGGCGGCGGCCTTGCCGGCCGTAGTCTGCACCGGCCCGCCGGCCGGGACGGCGCCCGCGACCCTGCGGCCGGTCCTTGGCAAAGGGGGCTGCCTGACGGCGACCCGCTCGCTGCGCCGCGGCCAACTCCCGTCTCAAGCGTTCGTTCTCGCGCCGCAGGTGTTCGACCTGCCGTTGCAGGTCGCCCTTGTCTCGTTGCAAGCCGTCGATCTGGCGCTTCTGGCGGCGGTTCTCGCGTCGCAACTCGCGCTCGCGCCGGGTCAATTCCGTGCGAAGCTGCTCGACATCGTTGAGCCGGCCGAGCGGCCGTTCGCTCGTATCGCCCCGGTGCGCGTTGCCCACACAAGACTTATGCCATATTGCCGCCAAAAGTACAATCCAAGAAATTGGATCTCACGCGGCAACCCGGTAAACAAAGACCGCTGCGGGTCGCTTCGCGCGTTCTGCCTTCGGCGTAGATCATCTTGATCTGCTTCCTGCCCCGCACTCTCCGCAGCACGGCCCGATGCCCCTTCTCGAAGGTGGGCTTGTGCACGTAGAACTCGTCCGGGTCGACCGTTCCCTGAACGACGTTCTCGCCGAGCCCGAAGGCGCCGGTGATGAAGACCACGTCCCGGAAACCGGAGTCCGTGTCCAGCGAGAACATCACGCCGCTGGAGGCCAGATCGGAGCGGACCATCTTCATGACGCCGACCGAGAGCGCCACGGCGAACTGGTCGAAGCCGTGATCCACCCGGTAGTGGATGGCGCGGTCCGTGAACAGGCTCGCGAAACACCGGCGGCAGGCGTCCAGAAGACACTCATCCCCCTCGACGTTCAGGTAGGTGTCCTGCTGGCCCGCGAAACTGGCGTCGGGCAGGTCTTCGGCCGTCGCCGAGCTCCTCACCGCGACGGTGATGTCTTCCGGGTAGCCGGCCTGGAGCTCGTGATAGGCCGACAACGCCTCTTCCCGGATTACGGCGGGCAGCGGCGCGCCGCGGATGAGATCTCTCGCCTGTTTTCCGCGGCGCTCGAGGTCTTCCACGCTGCCCGGATCCAGATCGTCGAGAATGTCGTGCAGCCTGGTGGCGGCGCCCGCCTCCTCGAGGACGAGGCGATAGGCCTCGGAGGTAATGGCGAAGCCGTTGGGGACCAGTACCCCCCGGGGGCCCAGCTCCCGGTACAGCTCGCCCAGGGAGGCGTTCTTGCCGCCTACCGCGGGCAAGTCATCGAGCCCCAGTTCGTCGAGAAAGCGAATGAACCTGTACGACCGTTTGGCCATCGTCTCTCCTTCGCCGCGTCAGGACGTCGAGCTCGCGGACCGACGGCAAGGGGCCGATCGCGAGACCCTCAACAGATTCTCGGGAGCTGCTCGCCGCTCAGGCGGTCGATGACGCGGCGCGTCCCGAGCGGGCTCCGGACGGTGACCATGCCCGGCGCGCGCGGGCCGACCTCGCCGATCCGGCTCGCCCGCGAGCCGGGGCGGTGCGACTGCATGACGTGGAGGGCGGCAGGGGCCTGGTCGGGCGGCACGAAGGCGATGAAGCGGCCTTCGTTCGCCACGTACTGGGGATCCAGCCCCAGAATCTCGCAGGCGCCCCGCACCCGGTCGTCGACGGGGACCGCAGATTCGTCGATCCCGATCGGCAGGCGGGTCGCTTCGGCGATCTCCACCAGGGCGCTGGCGAGGCCGCCTCGCGTGAGGTCGCGCAGGCAGTGCACCTCGATGCCGTAGTCGAGCAGGTCGTGCACCATCCCGGCGACGGAGCAACTGTCGCTTTCGATGGGGGACTCGAACTCGAGCCCTTCGCGGACGGCCATGACGGCCATGCCGTGCCGACCGATGTCGCCGCTGAGCAGCACGGCGTCGCGAGGTCGTACGGAGCGGGGCGTGACGGCAGTCGCGCATTCGACGAGGCCGATCCCGGCGGTGTTGACGAAGAGCTGATCCCCGGTGCCGCGATCGACCACCTTGGTGTCGCCCGTGACCACCTGGACGCCGGCCTGACGGGCGGCCTCGCGCATGGAGTGGACGACGCGGCGGAGGGTCTCCAGCGGCAGGCCCTCCTCGAGAATGAAGCTGCAGCTCAGGTAGAGGGGCCGAGCGCCGCACATGGCCAGGTCGTTGACGGTGCCGAAGACGGCGAGCGAGCCGATGTCGCCGCCGGGGAAGAAGAGCGGCTTGACGACGTAGGAGTCGGTGGAGAAGGCGATCTTGCGGCCGCCGCATTCCAGCACCGCTCCGTCGTGACGCTCCTCCAGGCGTTCGTTCCGAAAGGCCGGGAGGAACAGATGCTCGATGAGGTCGCCCATGAGCTTGCCCCCGCTGCCATGGCCCAGCAGAACGTGGGCCGGAGAGCTGGCGGGAAGGGGACAGCGGAGGGCGAACCCGGGCTCCTTCGCCTCGCTCACGGTGCGACTCCCATCCTCCGATGCGCGTAGTACGCGGCGCAGGCGCCTTCCGAAGAGACCATGGTGGCTCCCAGCGGGTGCTCGGGCCGGCAGCGGCCGCCGAAGGCCGGGCAGTCGGTCGGCCTCTTCCGACCCTGCAGGATGAGGCCGCTGATGCACTCGGCGGATTCCTCGCTGGAACGCCCCGCGACACCGAAACGCGTTTCCGCGTCCAGATCGGCATAGGAGGGCCGCAGTCCCAACCCGCTGGCGGCGATCTCGCCGACGCCCCGCCACCGGCGGTGCACGACCTCGAACACCTCCCGCATCAGGTGCAACGCGGTCGGATTACCCTGCCGCCGGACGGTGCGGGCGTACTGGTTCTGCACCGCCGCACGACCCGCCTCCAACTGCGTGACGGCCATGTGCACGCCCTGGAGAATGTCCAGGGGTTCGAATCCGGTGACCACGATCGGGACGCCGTGCCTTTTAGCGATCGGCTCGTACTCCGTGTAGCCCATCACCATGCAGACGTGGCCCGCGGCGAGGAAGGCCTGCACCTGGTTGTGCGTCGAGCCGAGAATGGCCTCCATCGCCGGTGGGACCAGGACGTGAGAGACCAGCATCGAGAAGTTGCCGATGCCCTGCCGCCGGGCGCGATACGCGGCCAGGGCGTTGGCGGGGGCCGTGGTCTCGAATCCCACCGCGAAGAACACCACCTGCCGGTCGGGATGACGGACAGCGATTCTCAAGGCGTCCAACGGCGAATAGAGAATGCGCACGTCGCCCCCCCGCGCCTTGACGGACAGCAGGTCGGAGGCGCTGCCGGGAACGCGCAACATGTCTCCGAAGGAACAGAAGATGACCTCGGGACGCGCGGCGATCTCCACCGCCTTGTCGATCAACCCCACGGGGGTGACGCAGACCGGGCATCCCGGCCCGTGGACCAGGCGGATGCGATCCGGAAGCAACTGGTCCAAGCCATGCCGTACGATGGCATGCGTCTGGCCGCCGCAAACCTCCATCAGCGTCCACGGCCGGGAGACGAGGCGGCCGATCGCCGCGGCGTACTCCCGCGCGGCGCGGGGCTGCCGGTACTCGTCGAGAAACTTCACTCGCTGTCTTCCTCCAGCTCCGCAAGCCCGCCGACCCCGCGCAGATACGCGAATACCCGCTCGGCCTCCACCCGGTCCACGACGCTCAGGGCCAGACCGACGTGGACGGTCACGAAATCGCCTACCTGCGCCTCCGGAACGCACGCCAGGTTCACCTCCCTGACGATGCCGCCAAAGCTGACCCGGCCCGTACGCGCCAGCGGGTCGTCGCCGGCTATCGAGAGCAGCTCACCGGGAATGGCAAGGCACATGGCTGTCTCCGGTCCCGCGGTGCGAGGGATTGCATGGGCCCGCGGCGAGTGCACGGGCGCCCGCCACGACCTGACCCAGTGCGATGCCGCCGTCGTTGGGCGGGATGCGCTGATGCCAGTAGGGCCTGAACGCCGCATCCTGCAGAGCCTCCACCGTCTTTCGCAGCAGGCAGGCATTCTGGAAGCAGCCGCCGGTGAGCACGACCTGCTCTTCGCCGACGAGGCGGGCCACCTGGACGACCAGCCGGGCCAGTCCGTTGTGGAACCGGGCCGCGACGTCGGGGGCGGACAGGCCGCCGCGCAGATCCGCCAGCACCTGCAGGATTGCGCCCTTCCAGTCGATCACGATGCAACCCGAAGTCACCGGCTCGCGGAGGAGCGCGAACTCGTAGCCGGCGTCCACCCCTTCCCGTACGGCGAACTCCAGGTCCATGGCCGCCTGCCCTTCGAAACGACTGCGGTGGCGCAGCCCGAGGATCGCGCTCACTCCGTCGAAGAGGCGACCCATGCTGGAAGTGCGCGGCGTGTTCAGCTTCCGCACGACCGCGGTACGGAGCACGGAGGTCTCCGCCCGCAAGAACCCGCAGAGCCGCGTGAGGTCCGGCCGGTCGAACAGCGCCTCTCCGAACAGCTCGAAGAGCAGCCCGAGCGCCGATCGACGAGGTTCCCGGACGGCCGCCTCGCCACCGGGAAGGGGGAACGTTCGAAGGTGCGCCACGCGCTCGAAGGAACCCGCGCCGATGCGCAGGAACTCGCCGCCCCAGACGGTTCCATCCGGGCCGAACCCGGTCCCGTCCCAGGCGACGCCCAGGACCGGCGCGGCCAGGCGGTTCTCGGCCATGCAGGAGAGCACGTGGGCGTAGTGGTGCTGGACCGGTACGACCGGTCGCTTCGAGCGCCCGGCGTAACGGGTCGACTGGTAGTCCGGATGGGCGTCGCAGGCAAGGATGTCGGGTGTGATTCCGTAGAGCGCCTGCAAGTCGTCGATCGCCTGACCGAAAGCGGCGTTGGCCTCCGGGGTCTGGAGGTCGCCGACGTGCTGGCTGACGAACACCTCGCGTTCGAGCGACAGGGCGACGGTGTTCTTGAGGTGGGCGCCGACAGCCAGGATGGCGGGAACGGCCGCGTCCAGATGGACGGGCAGCGGCGCATAGCCGCGGGCGCGGCGCAGCACCAGCTCGCGCCCCTGCACGACGCGCACGATGGAATCGTCCACGTGGCGGCGTATCGGCCGGTCGTGGACCAGGAACCGGTCGGCGATTCCCGCCAGACGGTGCAGCGCCTCTCGTTCGTCGGTGCAGATCGGCTCTTCCGCGAGATTGCTGCTGGTGGCCACGACCGGCCCGGCGATATCGCGCATCAACAGATGGTGCAGCGGCGTGGAGGGCAGCATGATCCCCAGCAGGGGATTGTGCGGCGCGATGTTGCCGGCGAGGTCGTCCCTGCCGTTGCGTTTCAGCAGGACGATGGGCGCCTCGGGCGAGCAGAGCAGGCGTGCCTCCAGGGCGGAGAGCTCGCAGTGCGCGGCCGCGCTCCGCAGACCTGGACACATCACGGCCAGGGGCTTCTCGTCCCGGTTCTTGAGCCGCCGCAGCCGGCCGACGGCGGCCTCGTCACGGGCATCGACCAGCAGGTGAAAGCCGCCGAGCCCCTTGACGGCGAGGATTCCTCCGGCCCGCACCGCGGCGACGCCGTGGTGCAGCGCGCTCCGCGTCGCCACGGGGCGGCCGTCCGCGTCCCACAGCTCGAGCCGCGGCCCGCATGCGGGGCAGGCGTTCGGCTGGGCGTGGAACCGGCGGTTCCGCGGATCCTCGTACTCCGCCCGACACGCGGAGCACATGGTGAATGCCCTCATCGTCGTGCGGGGGCGATCGTAGGGCAGCGCCTCGATGATGCTGTACCGCGGTCCGCATTGGGCGCAGTTGGTGAAGGCGTATCGATGGCGGCGATTTCCCGGATCGAGGAGATCGGCAAGGCAATCCCCGCAGGTGCCGATGTCCGGCGGAATCAGTGCGCTCCTGCGGCCCGACTCGACGCTCGGGCGTATCTCGAAGCCGTCGTATCCGACCGCATCGAGATGCGTGGGCTCGAGGCTCTGAATGGAGGCGAGCGGGGGCTTCTCCTTCTCGAGGCGCACCAGAAAGGTGTCCAACCGCGGCCTGTCGCCTTCCACCTCCACGAGGACCCCCCAGGGCACGTTGTTGACCCATCCGGCCAGGTCCAGCTCCCGAGCGAGGCGGTAGATGAACGGTCGAAACCCGATGCCCTGCACGGCGCCGCGAATGGCGATGCACATCCGATGGATGGACATGGCCGGCCTCTCCGCACGGCGTCTCGCGCCGCCCTCACTCGCCCACCGTGACGCTGTCCAGGAGAATCTCCTGCGCGTGCGGATCCCGGGCATCTTCCGACAGCTCCACCGAGAGCCGGGCGCCCTGGGCGATCGTGCCGCAGGCAGCGCGGGTGAAGTGGTCACGAAAATGCTCCGGCGAGATGTGCGCCAGGGCGCCCAGCCTCACGTTCACCGCCAGCACCCTGGCGGCCCGTTCGCCGGCGGCGATGGACTCGATCTTGCGCATCAGGTTGGCGACGAGGGTGAGTTCATGCATCTCCTGCCTCTCCCCGCTGGCGGCCGGCCAGTGAATCGATCTCCCGCAACACGACGTCCACCGCCATCTCCACCGCCTCCTCGACGGGCCCGGAGAGGCCGCTGCCCAGGCTGAAGTCGCCCCCTTCGACGCCGATGACGACCAGCCGGTCGGGGAGGCGATGCATGGCGCGGGCGAGCTCGACGGCGTTGGGGAGGCCGAGGTCATGGGTGGAGCCCGGGGCACCGAGGGACTCGGGCAACGGCCGGTCCCGTACGTCGAAGCGGGACACCGTGCCGGGCGGGGCCCCCGACGAGACCGCGTCCACCACGACGGCGGCCGACGCTCCCCGCCAGGCGTCCATCAGACCCAGCCCCCCGCCGCCGTGGGTGCGGACCTCGACTCCGGGTCGGACCCGCGCCGCCAGTCGGCGGGCCACCGCCACCCCGACGCTGTCGTCTCCGCGGAGAGGATTGCCCATGCCGATGACGAGGATCGCGGATTCCGTGCTCACGATCGCTCGACCTTCAGATCGAGGAAATGGGCCGAGCAGGAGATGCAGGGATCGTAGTTGCGGACGGCCTGCTCGCACTGCCATCGCAGGTCCTCGTCCGGCAGATGCAGGCGATCCGAGACGAAGCGCCGCAGGTCCCGCTCGATCGTCTTCTGGTTCACGGACGTCGGCGCCACGATCTTCGCGTCGGTGATGGCACCGGATTCGTCGAGCGTGTAACGGTGGTAGCAGATGCCGCGGGGCGCCTCGGTGCATCCGTATCCCGTGCCGGCCCGAGGCTCCACCGGAACCGCCGGCGCATCCGGCCGCTCGTAGGCGTCGATCAGGCGCAGGGCCTCCTCGCAGGCATAGAGAATCTCCACGCCGCGGACGATGATGCTCTGGAAGGGATTGCGGCAGGCGTCGGCCAGGCCGGCTTCCCGCGCGGCCTCCTGCGCGAGCGGCGAGAGCGTGTCGAAGTTGAGGTTGAAGCGGGCGAGCGGCCCCATCGCGCAGCCGCCCCGGCCCGCCACGACCGTGTGCAGCGCGGTGGAGTGGGCCACGTGCTCTTCGACCAGGTGGTCGTCGTAGCCACTGACGGGGCAGTCGATTCCCTTGTTCGACGTGAGGCGCCCGTGGACGATGGCGTACTCCGCTTCGTCTCTCAGGGCCACGAACTCGTACTCCTGCTCGAAGTCGGGAAACGGCAGGGCGGCGGCCCAGCGGACGGTCTCCCGGGCCGCCTCCAGACCCCAGCGGAGATCGTCCTGCAGCACCTTCAATGCGGTCTTCTCCGGCACCTTGAAGAAGCCGCCGACCCGCAGGTTGACGGGGTGGATCTCGCGACCGCCGAGGAGGGCCATGATGTCGTTGCCGACCTTCTTCAGGCGCAGCCCCCGCTGGACGAGCTCCCGGTGGTCCCGGGCCATCCGCACCGCGTCCTCGTAGCCGAGAAAGTCGGGGGCGTGCAGCATGAACAGGTGGAGGGCGTGACTCTCGATCCATTCGCCGCAGTAGATGAGCCGGCGCAGCAGGTTCAGGGAGCCGGTGACCTCCACGCCGCAGGCGTCCTCCATCGCCCTGGAGGCGCCCAGCAGATACGCGACGGGGCAGATCCCGCAGATGCGGGAGGTGATGTCCGGGGCCTCGGTGAAGTCGCGGCCGCGCAGCAGCGCCTCGAAGAACCGCGGCGGCTCGAAGATCTCGAGTCGCACGTCCTCCACGGCGCCGCCCTTCAACTTGACGTGGAGCGAACCCTCTCCCTCGACGCGGGCGAGGTAGTCGACCTTGATGGTCCTAGTGTGCACCGTCAGAAATACGTGAGCAGTAACGCTTCAGGGATTCCGATCTGCTCGGCGGTCTTCGTCCAGACGAAGGGCTTGGGGTCTTCGTTGTAGACCGCCAGGTACTCCTTGATCGCCGCCTCGAGTGCTTGGGTGCTGCGATGGGTTCCACGCCGGATCTGCTGCCGGGTGATCTCGGCGAACCAACGCTCTACCTGGTTGAGCCACGATGCGCTCGTGGGCGTGAAGTGCAGGTGATACCGAGGACGCCGTGCCAGCCAGTCGTGGATCATCGCCGTCTTGTGCGTGCCGTAGTTGTCCAGCACCAGGTGGATGTCGAGGTCGGGCGGCACCGCCTTGTCGATCACGGCGAGGAAGCGCTTGAACTCCACCGAGCGGTGCTTCCGAAAGCACCTGCCGATCACCTCGCCGGTGGCGGTGTTCAGGGCCGCGAACAACGAGGTCGTGCCGTGCCGTCGATAGTCGTGTGTCCGCTGCTCCGGTGCTCCCGGACGCATCGGCAACACCGGCTGGGTACGGTTCAACGCCTGGATCTGCGACTTCTCATCCACACACAGCACCACCGCTCGCTCCGGCGGATGCAGGTACAGCCCCACGATATCGCGCACTTTCTCGATGAACAACGGGTCTCGCGACAGCTTGAAGGTCTCGCTGCGATGGGGCTTGAGCGCGAACGCGCGCCACACGCGGCCGACGGTCGAAGCGCTCAGCCCGCAGGCTCGGGCCATCGACTCCCGGCTCCAATGCGTCGCCCCCCGTGGGGTCGTCTCCAGCGTCCGGACCACGACCCGTTCGACGTCCTCGTCCGACACCCGGCGCGGCGCGCCCGGCCGTGGTTCGTCCAGCAAGCCGTCGCAGCCGTTGCGCAGGAACCGCCGCCGCCACTTGCCGACCGTGGCCCGCGTCGTGCCCAGAGCCTGCGCCACGACCTGGTCGCTCCGTCCCGCGGCGCTCTGCAGCACGATGCGTGCCCTCAGGGCCAGAGCCTGCGCGGTATTGCGCCGGCGCAGCCAACCCTCCAGTTCCTCGCGCTGTGCGTCCGAGACCTCCGGGACCTCTCGTGTGTAATGGTTCGGCACGGCCCTCCTCGCTTCCGGGCCGACCGTACCACGAGCCGATTCTACTGTTCAAGAACTTCAGGCGTTGGACACTAGTTTCCATGCCGCTCGCTCTCCCGGCGGAAGGGCTCCGCGAAGGCGTTGAACCCCCGAAAGGCCCGGACGATGTCCTTGCCGTCCGCGCCGAGGGCGATCCAGGACCGGCTGAGGGAACCGGTGTTGGGGCTCTCGGCCGGACCGTAGCAGCCGTAGCAGCCGCGGTCATAGGCCGGGCAGAGGGCGCCGCAGCCGGCCTGGGTGACCGGTCCGAGGCAGGGCGTGCCGCGGGCGACCATGACGCAGGGGGTGCCCCGCAGCTTGCATTCCACGCACACGCTGTGGGTGGGAATGTTGGGGCGCCGGCCGTGGAGCCGGGCGTTCAGCAGCTCCAGCAGTTGGCCCTTGTCGATAGGGCAACCGCGCATCTCGAAGTCGACGTGGACATGGTCCGCGATGGGCGTGGACTTGTCGAGCGTGCGGATGTACTCCGGATGGGCGTACACCACCGACATGAACTCACTGACGTCCTGGAAGTTGCGCAAGGCCTGGATGCCGCCGGCGGTGGCGCAGGCTCCGATGGTCACCAGGAAGCGCGACGCGCGGCGGACCTCGTGGATGCGCTCGACGTCGCGGGGCGTGGTGACCGATCCCTCCACGAGCGAGATGTCGTAGGGGCCTTCCGAGACCGCCCGCGAGGCCTCCGGGAAATGGGCGATCTCCACCTTCTCGGCGATGGCCAGGAGCTCGTCCTCGCAGTCCAGCAGGCTCAATTGGCAACCGTCGCAGGACGCGAACTTCCAGACCGCGAGCTTCGGCTTGCGAGCCAATGTCAGATCTCCGGTCTGCCGATGAGGTCGGCGATCCTATCGAAGGGCAGGACCGGTCCGTCCTTGCAGACGAACGCCGGTCCGAACTGGCAATGCCCGCAGTGGCCGACGGCGCACTTCATGTTGCGCTCCATCGAGACGTAGACGTCGGCAGGGTTCATGCCGGTGTCGAGCAGCTCCCGCACCACGAATCGCATCATGACCTCGGGCCCGCAGACCATGGCCACGGAGCAATCAGGATCGAACTCGGCGTTCCCCAGCAGGGTGGTGACCACCCCCCACATGTCCGCGCCAGTCGCCTCCCGCGCTGTCGACGGTGACCTCGAGCGCCAGGCCGACGCCGTCGCGCCAGCGGAGCAACTCCTTGCGGTACAGCAGATCGTCCGGCGTGCGGGCCCCGTAGAGCAGCACGATCCGGCCGAATCGCGCGCGGGCGCCAAGCAGGGCGTACAGCGCCGGACGCAGCGGCGCCAGACCGATGCCGCCGGCGACGAGGACGACGTCGCGCGTCTCGGCTGCACGCATCGGCCAGTGGGTGCCGAAGGGTCCGCGCACGCCCAGCATCTGGCCCGTCTTCAAGTACGCAAGGGCGTGGCTGACCGCGCCGACCGAGCGCACCGTGTGAACGAGGCGCTCGGGACGGGCTGGATCGCCGCTGATCGAAATCGGCACCTCGCCCTTGCCGAAGGCATAGAGCATGTTGAACTGGCCGGGGGCGAAGGGAAACCCCCGGTCTCCGGCATCGATCTCGAGCGTGCGCGTATCGTGCGTTTCGCGGTGAACTCCCAGGATCCGATACCCGGCGGGCAGCATCGGGTCCACGGGAGGGCCCGGTTGCTCGACACGAACCGTGGCGTCCGGCATCGTCTCTCACCTACTTGCCGTATACGTCCATCAGTTGCAGCCGGGTTGCCGTCAGACGCTTCGCCAGAATGCCGGAAAAGCGAACGAGGAGCCGATACGCGAGCACGTGGTTCTCATCGCACTTGGCGCGCAGACACCTGCCATCCAGAGCGATTGCCCGCACCCGCTCGACGGCCCGGCCGTCGAACTGCCAGCGGTGCGGTGGCAGGAGCCACGACCAGCCGAGCACCTCGCCCTCGCCGAGGGTCTGCAGTGCGTGGGGGCCGCGGCCGAGGGCGTCGAACTCGACGGAGATCCTGCCGAGGCGGATGACGTAGAAGCGGTCGGCCGGATCTCCCTCGCGGAAGAGGTACTCTCCGGGCTCGAAACGCACGTTCGCGGCGCATCCGGCAATCAGGTCCAGCGTCTCTGCGTCGAGACCGGCGAAGAAGGGGTGTTTCGCCAGCACGGAGCCGAGTCCGGCCGCGATCGGGTCAATCCCGCCCACGCGCCTGCTCCTCCTCACCCTGCTCACCGGTCGCGGCTTCGCTCGCGCGGATGGCGGCGACCTCCTCGGTGAGATCGATGCCCACCGGACACCACGTGATGCAGCGGCCGCACCCGACGCAGCCGGAAGTGCCGAACTGGTCGATCCACGTGGCGAGCTTGTGGGTCAGCCACTGCCGGTAGCGGGCCGCGGTCGACCTCCGGACGCTGCCGCCGTGCAGGAAGGAGAAGTCGAGCGTGAAGCAGGAATCCCACTTGCGCCACCGCTCGGCGTGGGCGCCGTCGAGATCGGTGACGTCCTCGACCGTCGTGCAGAAGCAGGTCGGGCAGACCATGGTGCAGTTGGTGCAGGCGAGGCATCGGGAAGCCACTTCGTCCCAGCGCGGGTTCTCGCGGTTGCGATAGAGCAGCTCCTTGACATCGGCGGTCTCCATGCGCCGGCCCATCTGCTCCGCGGCCTTCTGAACGATCCGCGCGGCCGCTCGCGCCACGTTCGGATCGACGACCTGGGCGGCGACGCGCGGCGGATTCGCATCGAGCGATGGCGACGATGCCGTCCCGCGCCAGCCGGTCCGCCAGGCTTCGTCGTCGCGGGCGGCCCGGTGCGGGATCTCCCGCATCAACTCGGCGCCGCGATCGGATCCCACGTCGACGAGAAAGCGGTGCCCGTCCTGCCGAACGATCTCCGTGAGCGAGAGATCGAACCCGCCGGTGACCTTCGGGCCCGAGCCCATCGAGGCACAGAAGCAGGTGCCGCCGGCCTGCCCGCAGTTGACCGCCACGATGAAGGCCCCTTCGCGCCGGGAGCGGTAGCTCGGGTCGGCGTGCTCGTCACCGAGGAACACGCGATCCTGGACGGCGATCGCCTGCAGCTCACAGGCCCGGACCCCGATGAAGGCGTAGGTCGGGGCGCTCGGTTCTCCTCGGGTGAAGGCGAGCTTCCCGCCGACGGATTCGATTCTCGACAAGCGCAGCGCCGGCGGGTGAAGGAACTGCTTCCACGAATGCGGGCCGACGTTGTAGCCGAACAACGCCTGGTCGTCCCGCCTCCGGAGGCGGTAGGTGCCGGCCTCCTGACGGTCCGACCAGCCCGCCGGAAGATCGTCGGCCGACTCCAGTTCGTCGTAGACGATCGCACCGTCCCGCAACCTGGGGCCGATGGTCAGCATGCCCTCGTGCGCGCAGCGCGTCGAGCAACGTCTGGAGTTGCCGTCTCTCGATGACCAGGCCCGCTTCCTCGCTCGTACCATCCACGCACCCCCGGCCGCGCGATCGGCGACCCGACACCATGGAGAGCGGTCCGCTGGGGCGCCACCCGGCTCGGCGAATCGCTGCACCCCTCGCGAGCTTGCCTGCAAGGCTCGATCCAACGTGCTGGACCGACGTAGTGGTGTTCTGCGAGCCCGCCGCCGACGGCGCGGTGCGCACTCGATTGCGGGATTTGGCGAGGTTCGGCGGGGGAAATCCCGCACTGGCACTCATGGCCGGGCGGGAGCAACCGGGGAAGGGCAGCTCAATCTTCCTCGGGCTCGCAGCGGCGCTCGGCGCGGCGCCCGTCCAGCAACGCGCTCACGTCCGCGGGATCGACGATCTTCTCCCGCAGCTTGCCCTGCCGCCGGCCCCGCGCCAGCTCTTCCCGATCGATGGCATGCCAGTCGGAAAGGCGAATCGGCCGGACTCCCCGCCGCCGCAGGAGACGCGGCACGGCGTCGTCCGCAACCGCGGGAACGGGTGGGGCGGTTCGGCCTCGGAGGTCCGCCATCATGCTGCGGACGGTTTCCGCCGCGTCGCCCTTGTTGGTGCCGATGAGACCGGTCGGCCCGCGCTTGATCCAACCCGCCACGTACTCGCCCGCGCCGTTCGCGCCGCCGCGACCACCCAGCACACGGCCCTCGGAGTTGGGTACGACCCCCGTCCGGTCATCGAAC
This sequence comes from Vicinamibacterales bacterium, assembly GCA_965215155.1. GTDB lineage: Bacteria > Acidobacteriota > Vicinamibacteria > Vicinamibacterales > UBA8438 > JAGWAJ01. The sequence goes on from CBDCCY010000004.1 coordinate 849,322, forward strand.
GGGAGGCCGGGAAGCCGGACGCCGCGATACCCGACGGACCGGAATACCGGTCCACCGGCACCACGTCGAAGAGACCCGTCCCCACGGGGCGGATCGTCCCCTGGCGGTCCGCCACGAGCCGATTGCGCTCTAGCCGTACGGCGCCGACCCTTCCCCCGGTGGCGACGATCTCCACCGGCGACGCACGGAAGAGCAAGAGGACGCGGCGCGAACCTCCTCCTCCGGACCCGGCCCGGGCCCGTTCGGTCAGGTACTGCACGATGCGGCGAGCCGGCCCCCGCCCGGCCAGGCCGGAGGGAGAGCACTCGTCCAGCTCCAGGTCACGTGGATTCACCATCACGTCGACACCCGGCAGATTGCCGATCTCCTGGATTTCCCTGGGTGTGAACCTGGCCTGAGCCGGACCCCTGCGGCCCAGGATCAGCACTTCTTCCACGCGACTCTTGCGCAGGGCGTCCAGCGCGTAGCGGGTGATGTCGGTGGAGGCCAGGTCCTCCGGATCCCGGACGAGAATCCTGGTCACATCCATGGCCACGCTGCCGACCCCGACGACCGCTACGCGCCGGCCGCCGAGATCGAACCGGTCGTTGCGGTGGTCGGGGTGCCCGTTGTACCAGGCCACGAACGCCCTCGCCGTGTGGCTGCCCGGCAGGTCCTCGCCCGGAATGCCCAGTCGCCGGTCCGACGAGCAACCGAAGGCGTAGACGATCCGGTCGTAGTGCGCCCGGAGCGCATCCAGAGGGAGGTCTCGTCCCACTTCGACGTTTCCGAAGAATCGGAACCGGGGGTCCCGGGCCGTCGCCTCGTACCCGCGAACGACGCGCTTGATGTTCTGGTGATCCGGGGCCACGCCGTATCGCACCAGCCCGTAGGGCATGGCCATGCGCTCGAACATGTCGACGCGCAGGTGGACGCCCTGCTGCCTGAAGAGAGCGTCGGCGGTGTAGAAGCCGGAGGGACCCGACCCCACGATGGCAACGTGGAGCGGGCGATCGGTGCTGCCCAGGGGACTGCCGTTCGGGGCTGTCATGGGGGCCTTGCCGCCGGTCTCGCTGTCAGGACCCCGCCAGCCGCGGGCGCAGCCACTTGTAGAGCTCCACCACGGCCAGCAGCGACAACGCGCTGCCGGCCACGGCCAGCCAGCGCCAGACGTCGATCGGCGCCACGTCCAGCGTCGCGCTCAGGCCCGGCAGGTGCATGGCCGCGACGTGCACCGCCTGGGCGGCCACCACCGCCAGCACCACGAACCGGTTGTTGCGCAACGGCACCCGGAACGCCGACAACGTCTCCGAACGGCTGTTGAAGACCTGCACGTTCTCGAACGAGATCATCATCAGCAGCAGCACGTTGCGAGCGTCGAACTCGCTGAGGCCGGCCTGGAGCGCGCCGGCGAACACGGCGAAGCCGGCCAGCCCCATGAAGCCGCCGGCAACCGTCACCTGCTCGATCATGCGCCGGTCGAAGATCGCCTCCCGCGGCGGCCGCGGCGGCCGCGCCAGCACGCCGGGCTCCGCCTTCTCGAACGCGAGCGCCACGTCCTGAATGCCGTTGGACACCAGGTTCAGCCAGAGCAATTGCAGCGGGAACAGCGGCAGCGGCAGGCCGGCGAGGATCGACAGGGTGACCAGCACCAGCTCGCCGACGCCGGTGCTGATCAGGAGCACGACCACCTTGCGGACGTTGGCGTAGGCGACCCGGCCTTCCTCGACCCCGGCGACCAGCGAGGCGAAGTTGTCGTCGGTCAGAATCAGATCGGCCGCGCCGCGGGCGACGTCGGTGCCCACCCCGCCCATGGCGACTCCGATGTCCGCGGCGTGCAGCGCCGGCGCGTCGTTCACGCCGTCCCCGGTCACCGCCACGATCTGGCCGGACGCCTGCAGCCGCTGCACGATCCAGGTCTTCTGCGCCGGCTCGACGCGGGCGAAGACCCGCTTGTTCATGGTGGACAGGTCGGCAGCGGCGGGCAGGCCGGCCAGTTCGCTCCCGGTAATCACCTGGGCCGGCGACTGCGCCACGCCCGCCTCGCGGCCGATGGCCAGCGCCGTCGCGGGATGATCGCCGGTGACCATGCAGACGGCGATGCCGGCCGCCTGGCAGCGGGCCACCGCGGCCGGCGCCTCGGCGCGCACCGGATCCATCAGCGCCATCAGACCGAGAAAATCGAGCTGCCGCGGGCCGTCCCGGCTCTCCGGACCCACGCCTTCGCCGTCGCCGGCGGCCAGCGCCAGTACGCGGTAGCCGTCGCGGGCCAGCGCTTCGACCGCGGCCAGCACGGCGCTGCGATCGACGTGGTCACCGCACATCGGCAGGACCGTCTCGGCCGCGCCCTTGACGTAGGCGACCGGTCGGCCCGCCGTGTCGTGGACGGCGGCGGCGAAGCGCCGCGTCGACTCGAACGGAATGACGGTCCGTTCCGGTCGCTCCGCGACCAGGTCGTCGCGCCGCAGGCCGAGCTTGGCCCCCAGGGCCTGCAACGCGACGTCGACGGTGTCGCCGAAGTGCTCGACCCGGCCGTCGTCGCCCGGCCGGCAGCCCGCGTCGTTGCACAGGAGACCGCAGACGGCCAGCCGCTGCAGCGCCGCCGACTGCTCGGGGGTCGGATCCGCGCCGTCCTCCCGGTGGATGGCGCCGACCGGCCGATACCCCTCGCCGCCCACGGTCAGCCGGCTGTCGCCGGGCACGACGATGCGCCGGACCATCAGCTCGTTGCGCGTCAACGTGCCGGTCTTGTCGCTGGCGATCAGCGTGCACGACCCCAGGCCCTCGATGGCCGGCAGGAGCCGGACCACGACGTTGCGCGCGGCCATGCGGGCGCTGGCGATGGACAGCGCCACGGTGATCGCCACCGGCAGGCCCTCGGGGACCGCCGCCACCGCCAGCGCCACCGCCATGAAGAAGATGCGGTCCGCCGGCGCGCCTTGCAGGGCCTGGATCAGTGCCAGCACCGCGACGACGACGCCCATGGCCAGGCCGACCGTCCGGCCGAACCGCGCCAGCCGCTGCAGCAGCGGAGGCGCGACGGCGGGGGCGGTCGCGAGGGAGGCGGCGATGCCGCCGATCACGGTCGCCGCGCCGGTCGCCGCCACCACGGCATCGGCGCGGCCGGTCAGCACCAGCGCACCGGCGTGCAGCATGTTGGCGCGATCGGCGATGCCGGCGCCGGCCGCGAGCTGCGCCTCCGCCTGCTTCGGCACGGCCGTCGACTCGCCGGTCAACAGCGACTCGTCGAGTTGCAGCTCCGCCGCGGTCAGCAGCCGCAGGTCGGCCGGCACCCGGCTGCCCGCCGCAACCCGGACGATGTCGCCCGGCACGAGGTCCGCGGCCGGAATCTGCCGCGGGCGCCCGTCGCGCCGCACCGTGGCGCGCGCCTCGACGTACTGCTGCAGCGCACGTGCGCTCCGCTCCGCGCGCCACTCCTGCGCGGTGCCGATGATCGCGTTGATCAGCAGCACCGCGGCGATGAACACGACGTCGTCGAGCGCGCCGATCCCGAGCGACACGACGGCCGCCGCGACCAGCAGGTAGATGAGCGGACTCTTGAACTGCCGCGCGAAGACCGGCCACAACGGCGTCGTCCGGGCTTCCGGCAGGCGGTTGGCGCCATGGGCGGCGAGCCGTCGCGCGGCCTCGGCCGAGCTCAACCCGCCGGCGTCGGTGTCGAGCGCGGCCAGCACCGCCGCCGCGGGCAGGGTGTGCCACGGCTGCCGCGAAGCGCTGTCGAATGGCAAGTAGTCCCCGCGCAGAACGCCGTCACTCACCGACCGTCGGGCCGTCTTCCGGGTCGCCGCGCTCGGCGATTCGGCGTACCAGGTCGCTCTCGGTGAGTATGCCGACGAGCGCGCCCTGATCGACAACCGGGAGATAACCGATCTTGCGCTCGCACATCTGACGAGCCGCGTCCGGGATCGACGTACCGGGAGTCGTGGTTGCCACCGGTTCGATCATCACTTCCTTGACGAGGACCCACTCCAGCGCCTTGTCGCGAGCCCGGGCCCCGTAACCCAGCGCGTGCAGAAGGGCGCTCCGGAAGATGTCGCGCTGGCTGAGGATGCCCACGATCGTCCCGCGTTCGTCGAGCACAGGCAGGTGACGAATGCTCTCGGCGTTCATCAGCTCATCAGCGATCTTCAGGCGATCGTTGCGCCGAAGCGTCTTCGCCGGGCGACTCATGACGTCGCCTACACGTGGACCGGGCGCCGCGACCTGAATCCGTTCCTTCATGACATTGCTCGCGTCCGCGGCGTCACTCGCGTCGATGCCGCCGCTCAGGTGGACTTCGCCTCCGGCCATCGCGGAAGCAAACACCGTGCCGTCCGGAAAGGCAGGCTCGACTCACGGCGCGCGGAGGCTGCCCGCGGCGTGCAGTGCCCGGAGCGCGGGATCTTCCGCGCCGACCGGCGACAATTCCCCGGGGGGAGACCGCAGGGCCCACCGCCCACCTGGACCTCCGGAGCGGGCGCATCGCTAGAATGCGTCATGGGCAAGGCACTGATGCGGATCTCGGTCGGCCTTCTATGCCTGTGGTTTCTCTCGACGTTCGCGACCCCGCCGGCGGCGGCGCAGGCCGGCCGGTATCCGGCGTCGCGCCACGGCGGGAACTACATGTTCAACTACTACCTGCCGCCGTCTCCGAGCTCGACCCCGTGGGCACCGGCCTGGGCGCCGGACGGCCGGTCGATCGCCGTCGCCATGGCCGGCTCCATCTGGCGCGTCGCCCTCGCGAGCGGAGTCGCGGACGAGCTGACCTACGGGACGGCCTACCACTCGTCCCCGGACTGGTCGCCGGACGGGCGCTGGATCGTCTACACGGCGGACCGCGACGGAGGCGCAGTGCAGCTCGAGATCCTCGACGTCGCGTCCGGCGAGACGCACGCCCTCACCGCTGACGAGCAGATCTACGCCGACCCCGTCTTCTCGCCCGACGGGACGCGGCTGGCGTACGTGGCGACCACCCCGAGGGGCTACTTCAACGTCCACGTCCGGCCGATCGCCGACGGCCGGTGGAACGGGGAGCCCGTCGCCGTCACCCGCGACAACGACTTCGGCCGCAACCGGCTCTACTTCGGCCCCTGGGACATGCACCTGACGCCGGCCTGGCTGCCGGACGGCGACGAGCTGCTGCTGGTCTCGAACCGCGACGTTCCGCTCGGATCGGGGCACGTGCTGCGCGTCCCGGCCCGCGCCGGAGGCATCGACGACGCCACCGCGGTGCTCCGGGAGCAGACGCTCTACCGCACGCGGCCGGACGTGGCGAGCGACGGGCGGCGATTCGTCTTCTCGTCGACCCGCGGTGCGGCCGACCAGTTCAACAACCTCTACGTGCAGCCCACGGTCGGGGGCGAGCCGTACAAGATCACCTTCTTCCGGCACGACGCGTTCCATCCCCGCTGGTCGCCGGACGACGAGTGGATCGCGTTCATCAGCAACGAGGGCGGCCTGCCGCGGCTCGCGCTGCTCGAAACGCACGGCGGCGCCTTGCGCACCGTGACCATCGAGCGCCGGCGCTGGAAGCGGCCGACGGGGATCCTGTCGGTCACGACCCGCGACGCCACTTCCGGCGCGCCGACCGGCTCCCGCGTGCACCTGACGGCATCCGACGGCAGGTTCTACGCCCCCGGCGATGCCTACGCCCGCATCGGCGTGCAGGGCGATCACGTGTTCCACCATCGAGGGCGATTCACGGTGGAAGTGCCCGCGGGGCGGACGGCGCTGACCGTCGTCAAGGGCTTCGAGTACCGGCCGGAGGAGGTCGCGGTGGAGGTCGGCGCGGGCGGCGTGACGGAGCTGACGGTCGATCTCCGCCGCATGACCGACATGGCGGCCAGGGGCTGGTACAGCGGCTCGACCCACGTCCACATGAACTACGGCGGCAACCTGCACAACACGCTCGAGAACCTGGTGATGATGTCCGCGGCCGAGGATCAGGACGTCGTCAACGAGCAGGTGGCCAACAAGGACAACCGCATACTCGACCACCAGTTCTTCGTGCCGGGGGGCGGGCCGCATCCGGCGTCGACGCCGGAACACCTGGTCGTGGTGGGCCAGGAGTACCGGCCGCCGTTCTACGGCCACGTCTTCCTGTTCGGGATGCGCGACCACCTCCTCTCCCCCTTCACGATGGGCTACGAGGGAACCGCCATCGAGAGCCTCTACCCGAGCAACACCGACATGTTCCGCAAGGCCAAGGCGCAGGGCGCCACCGTCGGCTACGTACACGCCTTCGGCGGCGAGGCGGATCCGCTCGACGGCAACCTGGGCGGGGGCAAGGGCTTCCTGGTGGACGCGGCGCTCGGCACGATCGACGGCGTGGAGTGGTCCGACGCCGGGCGGGCCGGCTTCTTCCCGGTCTACGCCGCCTGGAACAACGGGCTGCGGGTGACGGCGACCGGCGGGGAGGATTCCATCACCGACCTGCAGCGGACGAAGATCGTCGGCTCGGTGCGCACCTACGTGCACACCGGCAGCCGCGGGCTGGACATGGACGCCTGGTTCGAGGGTCTCCGCGAGGGGCGGGCGTTCGTCTCGTCGGGTCCCCTCGTCGAGCTGACCGCCAACGGCCGCATGCCCGGCGAGACGGTCACGCTCCCGGCGGGGGGCGGCGCCCTCGCCCTGGCCGGCCGCGTGGAGTCCATCACGCCGCTGGAGCGGGTCTTCGTAGTCTGTCGCGGCGAGGAGCGCGCCGACATTCCCCTGAGCCCCGACCGGCGTGGCGCGGCGTTCGGGATCGACCTCGAGATCGACCGGAGCGGCTGGTGCCACCTGCGGGCCGAAGGGCGCCCGAGCGAGCGGGCGCCGCTCGACGTCCGCTACGCGCAGGCCTTCACCAATCCGATCTGGATCACGGTCGGGGAGCAGCCCGTCCGCGACGCGGCCGCCGCGGAGTACGGCATGCGCTGGATCGACCGGCTGCGGGCGATGGCGGACGCATGGCCCGGCTGGCGCTCCGACCGCGAGCGGGCGCACGTCTTCGCGCAGTTCGAAGAGGCGAGAGCCGTCTACGAGCGCTTCGCCGCGGAAGCGCCGTAAGGGGCCTCACCTGAGGAGCCTGGACCACCGTGCCGCGCGTCGATCCTCTCCTCACTGAAAGTCGTCAGAGCGAGCCGAATCGGGTGGCGACGTACTCCGCTGCGTCCACCGCGTCGAGCCGCACCGTGCCGGGGCCGCTCCGGACGTAGAGGTCGCCCTCGGTGGCCTTCGCCTTCTCCAAGCCCTTCCAGCGGAGGTACACCGGCTCGGGGCTCCGCTGGCAGCTCACGAGGCAGACGGTCTTTCCCTCGACGATCTGCGTCGTCGGGTCGATGCAGGTGCCGGCGTGCGCGCCGAGACCGTTGCGGACGGCCTGGGCGAGGTGGCGCAGGAACTTGTCGTCGTTGTCCAGGCGGTCGTGGTCGATGCCGAGCACGGCGCGGTCGTCGGCGACGCCGATCAGGAGGTCGCCGCCCTCGGTGTTGAGGAACGCGGCGATGGTCTTGAGCGCGGCGCGGGTGACGTGCCGCGCGTCCTTGCGGTCTTCCTTCAGGAACGTCGGGGCGACTCTCGCACCGCCGCTACGTCGCCCGGGCACGCGTCGGGGCCGTAGAGCGCAGCAGCGCGCACTCGATGGCGGCCTCGAAGGCGCGTTCGGAGAATGTCAGGAGTCATGGGACGGTGACGCGCGGTCGTGTCCGCCGACCTGTTCAGCGCGTCGTCTCCTCACCAGATTTCGACGTCGAGGCCCGAAACGCGCGCGAATTCATCCTGATTCCGCGTCACCAGCGTCAACCCGCCCGACAGCGCGATAGAGGCAATCATCAGATCGTTCGCGCCTATCGGGCGTCCTTCCCGCCGAAGCTGAGCCCGGATGACGCCGTAGCGTTCCGCTGCCTCATCATCGAAAGGCAACGACTTGAACGCGCGGCAGAAGGTGTCGACGCGCTGCAGGTTCTCCGCTGCCCGCGCGGAGTTGTGCGCCCCGAAGCAGAGCTCGGCCCTGACCACGCTGCAGAGAACGACCGAACCAGGCGGGGTGGGCGAGCAGGCGCTGCGCCATCTGCGCATCCGCCCCGTTGATCAACGGGATGCAGATGCTGGTGTCGACGAGCCGCATCATCGAAGCGGCTCGATGTCCTCGGGCGGCGGATCGTCGGGTTCGACCAGGTCGCCACCGCCCTGGCGCAGGAGATCGACGAAGCTCTGCGGCCAGTCGGTCGTGACGGCGTCCCGTACCAGTCCGCCGATCCACGCCGACAGGCTGCGGTTCCGGCCACGCGCCTCCTTGCGCGCGGCATCGATCAGGTCGCCCGGTAGATAGATGGTCACCGGAGGCATATGGCACATACATGCACCACATACATCGGCCGTGATTTGCGTGGGGTAATCGTGAAGATCGGCTCCAAGCTCATCGCGGCACGGCCTCCCGCACGCCGACCTTGCCCGTGAACGCCGCGGAGATCACGTTGGCCGCGTGGTGCAGCGCACTCGATGGCCTCCTCGAACGCGCGTTCGGGAGATGTCAGGAGTCATGGGGGCGCCGAAGCCGACGCCGCGCATCGGCCGCAACATGCGATACTACGAATGGTATCATGCGAGCGAAGCACCGGCGGACCTTGCAGAGCATGTGCGCCCGCCCGACGCCGACGGGCATCCGATGGGCCGACATCGTCGCGATGCTGGAAGCGGCCGGTGTAGAGGTCTCCGAACGCCGGTTCGAGGGTGCTCCTGAAGAAGGGCGCGGAGCGGATGATCGTGCGTCGCCCGCACCCGGCGCCGGAGACGGGTCGAGGTGCGGTCCGCGCCATCGCCGCATTCCTCGAAGCTGCGGGAGTGAAGCCATGATGGAGTACAAGGGCTACGTGGCCGCCGTCGAGTTCGACGACTCCGTCGGCCGTCTTCACGGCCGGGTCGTCAACAGCGGCGCCTATCCCATCGCCACGTTCGAGGCTACCGACGTGGACGGGATTCGGCGCGAGTTCGAGCGGTCGATCGACGAGTACCTCGCGTCGTGCCGGGAGGACGACGTCGACCCGAAGAAACCCTTCTCCGGTACGCTCAGCCTGCGGCTGGGCCCCGACCTGCACCAGCGCGCCGCACTGTCCGCCGGCGCCCACGGCATGAGCCTGAACAGTTGGATCAAGCAGGCGGTGGAGGAGAAGGCGTCGCGGTGACGCACATCTGACCGAGGCCGCGAAAGCCGGAGGTGGTGAGCGTCGGCACGTTGGTGCCCAGACCGATCATCCTGCAGCATGGCCACGATCTCCTTCTCCACCCGCTGGATGTCGGCCTCGATCTCCTCGAGGGGGCGGGGCGGGCGGTACTCGTAGAAGTACCGGTTGAAGTTGATCTCGCAGCCGACGAGCCCGACCTCGCCGTCGTGGGGTCGCGGCGCTCCGTGTCGATCCAGGCGTCGGAGACGTGGGGCTTCACGTCGGGCTCGAAGAACGACTCGACATCGTCATGAGGGGCACGTTCTCGGTGTCGCGCAGCTCCGGGTCGGGGCTCGGGGCGGCCGTCGCGGTCGCGGCAGATCTCGGCCTCGGCGTTGCGTTCGGACAGCGCGGAGAGAACGGCCGTTCGACGGTGATCCTGCGGAAGCCGAAGTGCGTGGTCGGGTACAAGCGGCTGACACGAAGCGCGACCAGGACGCGGTGCGCGACGAGCACGACCGGGGCGCGGCCGGCCGCTTCGGACCGGGCCTGCCCCGCATCAGTGGACTTGCGGATGAGCTCCTCGAAGATGGTGCCGATGGCGGCGTTGTCGACCGCGTCGGGGTGCAGGTCGACCTTGCGGTCGCCGAAGGAGGCGAACCCGGAAGCGCGCTCAAGCTGCCGCTCGGGGTTGTCGAGCCTGCCCCCGAATCGCGCCTGGGCGGCCAGGACCTTCTGCTTGGTGGGGGCCAGCACGCAGTCGAGGCGGCGCAGCACGGTGAGGGGCTTCATTGGGGCCGTGAGGGAGTCACTACAACCGCGGCGCGTTCGTCGCGACGCTCGACGCCGATGCCGCGCCGCCGACCGGTCCGTGCGACCTGCGCCTCAGCCGCCCGACCCGTCGTCGCCGCCGACGCGGGCGAGCAGCTCTGACGCCGTGGCACACTCGATGATCCAGTCGCCAACCTGCGCGAGGCGCTCGGGGTCGGTGACGCCGGCCATTCCCGCACGTTCTCTTCCAGCATCGTCTGCGTCTCCTGCAACCGGGTCAGCGGGTGCCCCTCGCCCGCCGGCAGCGGACCCGCGACCCGCAGCCCCTGGTGGAGCCACGTCACGAACGCCTGTGTCAAGTGGTCGTCCCCCTGCGCCCGCAGAAGGCTGCTCAGCGCCTGCAGCGCCTCGCGCAGACGCGCCGCGTCGCGCGTCCTCTCCAGATCGATAAGCGCCGACACCAGGTTGTCCGCCGGGAGGTCCGCGTGCGCCACCCGCGCCCCATCCAGAAGATGGTATCGCTGCGACGGCTGGTACGGCGCCAACAGGTCGCTCCCCACCGCCACGAGGTCCGTCATCTCGACCGACGCCGTCCACGGCCGGTTGCCGTTTGTAGAGAACGACGGGCAGCACCGGCGGCAGGGCCCGGTGGTCACGCAGCACGCCGTCGGCGTCCAGCCGCTGGCAGAGCAGCGCGGTGTAGGTCAGCACGCGCAGCGCCATTGCCGGGTCGACAGTCGCCTGAAACTCGAGGAGCAGGACCAGATAGAGCCACCGGTCATCGCGGAAGCGAATGGTTGTTATTCCGATATCGGAATAAGAATCACTATGCCGATGTCAGGATTATTCCGATGTTGGTGCAGACGCCCCTGTTGTTGGCGGCATCTGCACCAAACTGATCGGCATAATCACAGCCCTTCGAGAAAGGCCAGGAGCGCGTCGGATGGTTGATAGCGGCCCCCGCGGACTTCGGCTGGGGTGGTCCTTGCGAGCGCCCGTTCCTTCAGGGCGAGGTCGGCATGGATGTAGATGTCGGTGGTGCGGACGTGTTCGTGTCCGAGCCACAGGGCGATGACGGTGTTGTCGACCCCGGCGTGCAGCAACCGCATGGCTGCGGTGTGACGCAGCGTGTGCGGGGTGACGGTCTTCTCGCGGAGCGATGGGCAGGCGTGGGCCGCAGCAGCCACGTGCGTCGTGACGCGTTGCGCGAGGGCGTCTCGGCTGAGCGGTTTGCCTGTCCGCGTAGGGAAGACTGGTGCCTCTGGTGAGCTGGCGCATTCGGCCAGCCAGGCACGCAGGGCGGCGGCCACCGGCTTGGTGAGCGGAGTGACCCGGTGCTTGCGCCCTTTTCCAAGGCAGTGGACGTGCGCACCTCGCGCCAAGTGCAGGTCCGTGCAGCGCAGGCCGGTGAGTTCGGCGGCGCGCAATCCGGTCTGGATCGCGAGCGCGAGGAGAGTGTGGTCGCGGCGCCCGGTCCACGTGGTGCGGTCGGGGGCGGCGAGCAGGGCGTCGACTTCGAGGTCGGACAGGAAGGTCACGAGCCCACGTGGACCGCGCGTGGGGGGCATCGCGAGTACGCGGGCAATGACGGCTGCCTGCTCGGGATGCTCCAGTGCGGCATAGCGGAACAGGGCATGAATGGCCGACAACCGCGCGTTGCGGGTGCGCGCGGTGTTCGCGCGGTCGTGCTCGAGGTGGGCCAGGAATCGTCCGATGAGGGGTGCGTCGAGATCGCCGAGTTCCAGGTCCGAGGGGGCCTTGGCGAGGTGGACCGCGGCAAAGCGGACGAGCATCCGCCACGCGTCGCGGTAGGCAGCGACCGTGTGCGGGCTGGCGTGGCGCTGGTGCACGAGCCGCTCGGTGAAGAACGCCTGGAGCGTGGGAGCAAGGGCGCTCATGCTGAGGCCCCCAGATGGCGTTCGAGGCGGTCTGAGGCCAACTGCATCAATGCCGGTGCCGCCGACAGGTACCAGTATGTGTACTTGGGGTCGGCGTGCCCGAGATAGGTGGCCAGGAGCGCGATTCGCGCCGCCGGATTCTGGCCCTGTCGGTAGGCGTCGAGCAGCGTGCACGTCGCGAACCGATGTCGGATGTCGTGCAGCCGTGGCCGACAGGCGGCTGCGTGCGGCCGGAGGCCCGCGCGCTGGACCAGGGTGCGGAACGTCTGCTGTACATTGCGGCACAGCAGCCTCGTGCCCGCGGTAGAAACGAACAGCGCGGCGGTGTCCCGGGCCGCCAGCCGGTCCGCGCGGAGCAGATACTGCTGGACCGCGGCGCTGGCTGTGGGGTGCAGCGGAAGTGCACGGGACTTGTCGAATTTGCCGTGGCGGACGGTGATCAGCCCCTGCTCGGCGTCGAAATCGTGCCGATCGAGCGCGATGGCTTCACCGACGCGCATCCCGGTCACGACCAGCAGACCGATCAGGGTCCGATACGTTGCGGCCCGATGCCCGGTGCGCAGCCCCGATGTGGCGACCAGCAGGGCCGCGATGTCTTCGTCGGTGTAGGGGTACGGCGTGGCGCGCTGGGCGCGCGCCTGCAACAGGTCGGCGGGCGGTATCTCGGTTGCCGGGTCGATCGTGCGCACGAAGGTCGCGAAGCCGCGGACGACGGTGAGTCGGCTGGCCCACCACGCCCTCGGGTCCTTCCCGGCGGGGAGTGTCGCCCAGGCGAGGGCGGTCTCGGTGCGCAGGCGCGTCTCCCCGCGGTCTTCGAGATAGGTCAGGAATTGCGCGAGGAGCTTCTCCGCGCGCGCCAAGCGGTAGCCCAGCGCCCGGCGCATCGTCAGATAGTCGGCCAGGGCTTGACGCAGGAAGGTCATGCTGCACCTCCAGGCCACGCGCGTGCGATCGTGCGCAGGGCGTCATGGTCGACCTTCGCGTAGATCGCCGTGGTCTGCAGGCGGGCGTGACGCAGGAAGTGCTGGATCTCGGACAGGGGGGCGCCCGCTCGGAGCAGTTGCGTTGCCGCGAAATGACGCAACCGATGTGCGTGGACGACGCCGAGGCCGGCTCGCTGCGCGGCGGCGGCCACAATCTGCGTGACCCCGGTCGGGCTCAACGGGCCCAGAGGCGCGACCAGGCGGACGAAGACGGTGCGCCCCTGCGCCCGGGTCGGCCGTTGGCGGAGATATGCGGCCACCGCGTTGCCCACATCGGTCGGGAGAGGCATGCGCTCGGCCCGATTCCCCTTGCCGTGTACGACGACCTCGCCGGCGCGCCAGTGCACGTCGTCGAGACGCAGGGTCGCCACTTCGGCGGCCCGCAGGCCGAGGCGGGCCAGCGTGGTGATGACCGCAAAGTCGCGGCGCCCTCCCAGCGTCCGGGGGTCGCACGCGGCGAGCAGTCGCCGGACGTGGTCGGGCTCGAGGCGCGGCGGAAGCGCCACCAGTCGTCGGCCGGCTACCGACGGGACGGCCGTCGCCAGCGAACGCTGGACCACCCCGGTGACATGCAGGAAGACCAGCAGCGAGCGCAGTGCGGTCGACGTCAGTTGCGCGGCCCGGCGGGATTGCTCGGCACAGCGCGCCACCATGAACGCAGTCACGTCGGCCTCACCGAGTTGCTCGAGGTCCAGCCCGAGGCCGTCGGCCGAGATGCAGCCGCGCAGAAAGGGGCGGACCGCATCGACGTAGCCCTGGGCGGTGGCTTCGCCCAGACCCCGTTCCACGGTGAGGTAGTGCCGGTAGAGCACCAGGGTCTTGTCCACGGGCCCTGTCGGGATGGGCGTCGTCGCAGGCGGGATCGCGCCACGAGCCCGGAGGTACGTCAGCAACGGGCGCAGCGCCTTGCCCGTCAGATGCCTCTTGTAGCCGGCCTTCTGCCGTGCTTGCAGAAACTGCTGCGTTCGCTCTGGCAGGTCGCCGATGTCGAGGCCTCTTGCCTGCAGCCACCGGCTGACGGCCGACGCCAGAGACAACTGCGTCCGCAGCGAGCGCGGTGTGTAGCCTTGCTGCGCAAGCTCCGTCGCGAAGCCCGCCGCGAACGGCTTGAGCGAACCAGCGATGGCGACGACGGGAACGCGTGACGGATCACTCATGAGAGCCTCCTCTCTCGTGGGTCGTGAGAGAAGAGTCTCCGTCCGTCAGCGCGCGGTGATTATCCGGATCGTCTCGTCGAAGACGCCCTGCACGACCGGGACATCAGGGCGGACATCGGAATAATCCCGACATCGGCATAGTGCGCCACACGAGATCGCTGTGACGCTGCTGGAGATCGTCGCTGACGAAGCTGGCGGGCAGCGGGTCCAGGGTATCGAAGTCGAGGGCGCCGCTCCAGCCGCGGGCGGCGAAGCCGTCGAGCAGGTTGCGGACCATCCCAGGCCGCGAGAACAACTGCTTGTTGGCGGGGTCGTGCATACCGCTCCCTCTCGATCCCGAGTCGTGCGGACCGGCGGCGTGCGGGGCGTGCGACGCTCTCGGCGTCGCCAGAGCGCCCTGGAGCGGCAGCCGGTCGATGCGGTGCTTCAGGAGCAAGAACAGGGCCAACGCGGGACGGCCCACGCGCACGGGGAACGAGCGGGCGGAAGGGCCGGACGGTCGGCCTCCGACCAGTGCTCGAGCATCGTCAGAGCGAGCCGAATCGGGTGGCGACGTACTCCGCTGCGTCCACCGCGTCGAGCCGCACCGTGCCGGGGCCGCTCCGGACGTAGAGGTCGCCTTCGGCCGCCTTCTCCAGGCCCTTCCAGCGCAGGTACGCCGGCTCGGGGCTCCGCTGGCAGCTCACGAGGCAGACCGTCTTCCCCTCGACGATCTGCGTCGTCGGGTCGATGCAGGTGCCGGCGCGGGCGCCGAGTCCGTTGCGCACGGCCTGGGCGAGGTGGCGCAGGAACTTGTCGTCGTTGTCCAGGCGGTCGTGGTCGATGCCGAGCACGGTGCGGTCGTCGGCCACGCCGATCAGGAGGTCGCCGCCCTCGGTGTTGAGGAACGCGGCGATGGTCTTGAGCGCGGCGTGCGTGACGTGGCGGTCGTCCTTGCGGTCCTCCTTCAGGTTCCAGCGCAGGCTCGACTTGAACTCGAGGGTCTTCGACTCCTGGAGCTTCAGCAGTTCCTCGACGCGGCGGTGGCGCCGGATGTAGTCGTCGAACAGGTAGTTCTTGAGCGCCTGGCCGAAGTCGGGGTCGTCTGTGATGCGCTTGTAGAGGTCGAAGTTGGTTTCGACGATCTCCTGGATCTTGTCCTCGACCTTGGGGTCGAAGGTCAGCCGGACGTTCTCGCGCGTGTTCACCCGGGCGCTGGCGTCGAGACCGGCGTCGCCGTCGAGGGCCGAGCGGATCTGCTCGAGGGTGACGCGGTGCTCGGGGCCGAGCTCGAGGCCGAAGCGCTCGTTCAGCGCCTCGATGATGCGCGACAGCGGCTCCAAGTCCTCCGGGGCGCCGCCGCCGTGCGGCTTGCTGCCGGCCGGGTCGACCGTCCCGCCCTGCCGTTCCAGCGCGATGCGGCCGCGGCTGGTCCGCTGGATGCGGAACGACTCCATGTCGATGTTCTGCTGGACCTCGCGCGGCAGCTCGTCGCGGTCCGCCGGCAAGAGGCGCCGCAGGTGCCGGGCGAAGACGTAGAGCTTCTCGAGGTCGACGTCGGCAAAAGTCAGCACCTGGGAGAGGAAGGCGTACAGGCGCACGTAGTCGCCGAGCTGGCCGCGGAAGTCCTGCCCCTCGTCGGCGGGGAGCGCGCCGAAGCGCTGGCGCGGCGCCTCCAGCGCGGCGTAGAGCTTGTCCTGCTTCGCCTTGCCGTCGAAGCACACTCGCGCGAAGGCCTCGACGTCGTTCTCCGCGAACACGCCGAAGCCGAGCAGCCGGTCCTGGACCTCGTAGAGCAGGTTGGGGTCGGTCGCCTCCGAGAGCAGGGTGGTCTCGTAGTAGGGCTCGAAGGCCTTGCGGATCTCCTCGGCCTCGTTGGCGAAGTCGAGCACCATCGAGCCCTGCTTGCCGGGGTGGGTGCGGTTCAGGCGCGACAGCGTCTGGACGGCGTTGACGCCGCCGAGCTTCTTGTCCACGTACATGGTGTGGAGCAGCGGCTGGTCGAAGCCGGTCTGGAACTTGCTGGCGACCACCAGGAAGCGGTACTCCGGCTTCTCGAACTCGGCCGCCGTCTGCCGCTCGCCGACGACGCGATCCTGCCCGGGCCGAGTTCATGCCCGACTCGGTGTACGACTCGCCGCCGTCCTGCACGGTGCCCGAGAAGGCGACGAGCGCCTTCCACGGGTGGCCCTTCTCGGCGAGGTAGGCGTCGAGCGCGAGCCGGGTGCGCACCGCGTGCAGGCGCGAGCGCGTCACGACCATCGCCTTGGCCCCCCCGTCGATGGCGGCGGCGACCTGCGCCGCGAAGTGCTCGACGCAGATGGCGACCTTCTCGCGGATGGCATGCGGGTGCAGCTCGACGAACGACTTGAGCATGTACTCGGCCTTGCCCCGGTCGTAGCGCGGGTCGTCCTCGATCGTCTTCAGCAGGCGCCAGTAGGCCTTGTACGTCGAGTAGCTGCCGCATGCTGTAGCGGTGGAAGGGCTCGAACTTGCCGTCGGGCCGCTTCCGGCCGAAGAGCTCCAGCGTCTTGGGCTTGGGGGTCGCGGTGAACGCGAACGTCGACAGGTTGGGCAGCCGCCCGCGGCTGCGGATCTCGTCGAGGACGCGGTCGTCGAGCTCCTCCTCCGGGGTCCGGGCGCCGGCCTCCTCCCGCTCGGCGTCTTCCAGGCTCCCGGCCGCGAGCACCGCCTTGAGGCTCTTGGTGCTCTCGCCCGACTGCGACGAGTGCGCCTCGTCGACGATCACCGCGAAGCGCTGCCCGGGCAGCTCGCCGATCTGCTCGGCGATGACCGGGAACTTCTGGAGCGTGGTGACGATGATGGTCCGCCCCGCCTCGAGGGCCTCGCGGAGCTGGCGCGAGGTGTGGTCGATGTTCTCCACCACCCCGAGCGTCTGCTCGAACTGCCGGATGCTGCGCTGGAGTTGCCGGTCGAGGACGCGCCGGTCGGTCACCACCACGACCGAGTCGAACACGCGCCGGTCGCCGCGGTCGTGCAGCACCGAGAGCTGGTGGGCCAGCCACGCGATGGTGAAGCTCTTGCCGCTGCCGGCCGAGTGCTGGACGAGGTAGCGCTGGCCGGGTCCGTGGTTGCGCGCGTGGCGCACGATCCGGCGCACGCAGTCGAGCTGCTGGTAGCGCGGGAAGATCAAGTAGTGCTTGCCGGTCTTGCGCCCGCCGTCGTCCTCCGTCTCGACCTCGTGGATGAACTGGCGGACGAGATCGAGGACGCTGTCGCGGGCCCAGACCTCCTCCCACAGGTAACCGGTGGGGAAGCCCTCGCGGGTGGGCGGAACCGGCGGGTTGCCTGCGCCGCCGAAGCGCCCCTGGTTGAAGGGCAGGAAGCGCGTCTTGGACCCGGCGAGGCTGGTGGTCACGAACACCTGCTCGGGGTCGACCGCGAAGTGGGCGAGGCAGCGCGCGTAGCCGAAAAGCGGCTCGCGGGGGTCGCGGTCCTCCCGGTACTGCCGAATGGCGTCCCGGACGTCCTGGCCGTTGAGGGGGTTCTTGAGCTCGGCGGTGAAGATGGGGACGCCGTTCAGGAAGAGGGCGAGGTCGAGGCTCTGCTCGTCGCGCTCGCTGAAGCGGAGCTGGCGCACCACCGCGAAGAGGTTGGCCGCGTGCAGGCGCTGCAGCTCTTCGTTGAGGCCGCTCGCGGGGCGGAAGTACGCGAGCCGGAACTTGCAGCCCGAGTCCTTGACGCCGTTGCGCAGCACGTCGAGGGCGCCGCGCCGGGCGATCTCGCGGGAGAGCCTGCCCAGGAACCGCGGCTTCACGTCGGCGCCGTGGTGCTGCCCGAGCTTCTGCCACTCCTTGGGCTGGGTGGCGAGGAGGAAGTCGACGACGTCGGCCGGGATCAGGCAGAGCGCGCGGTCGTAGTCCTCCGGCCGCCGCCTGTGGTAGCCGCCTGGGGCCGGCTCGTCGCCGAACGTCGGGGGCGACTCTCGCACCGCCGCCACGTCGCCCGGACATGCGTCGGGGCCGTGGCGCAGCAGCGCGCACTCGATGGCGGCCTCGAAGGCGCGTTCGGAGATTTCAGGTGTCATGGGAGCGTCGATGCACAAACGAGCAGGATTGTCGCGCCGGTCCCCGCAGCAGGCATCACGAACATATCATGGGAGCGAAGCAAGGGCGAAGCATAGAGAGCCGGGGGAGTGAATTGGTGATGGAGTACAAGGGCTACGTGGCGTCCGTCGAGTTCGACGACTCTGTGGACCGCCATCACGGCCGCGTCGTCAACAGCGGCGCCTATCCGATCGCGACGTTCGAAGCGACCGACGTGGACGGAATTCGGAGCGAGTTCGAGCGGTCCATCGACGAGTACCTCGCGTCGTGCGAGGAAGACCAGGTCGAACCGAAGAGACCCTTGTCGCGGTAGACTGGCTTGGCTCTGCGTGTCCGCTCTGGGCCAGAGTGACAGCGTGGAGGGGTGCACGGACGGCGGACCAGCACATGGCGCGGAGCGACCTTCTCATCTCGCTGGTGAGGGCTGGCTCGACCGGCGACACGGCGCGAGCGCGATCCGTGTCCGAGGCGATCATCGCCGAACAACGGGTCAAGCGGCACAACGTCCTTGCAGATCGGCTGACGGCCGCGATGCGAGTGAACGGCGCCGATTCCGGTGCCGCCTTCATGGCGCCCGGCCAGCGGCCGCACCGCCAGTTTCTGGTGGAGCTGACGCCGCGCAGAAACCACGGAGGTCTGTCGAGACGTGCGCCGGCGCTCTGTGCCGGCGATGGGCGAGACGGCGCTCGACGCGATCGTTGCCGAACCGTTGGCGTTCTGGCGGGAACGGCGGCGGGCGCCGAGGCCTTTGCCCGTGGCCGCATCTCCCCGCCTGAATGACCGCTCGCCTGCGGACACTCCATCGCGGCCACCTACCATCATGACAGGAATCGCCGAGAGGCCGCTCGCTGACTTCCAAGCGTTCGAGACGTGGCTCCACGGAGAGCGGCTTCTCCATTCCGACGTGCTGTACCGAGGCCAAGGAGACAGCACTTGGAGCCTCGAAAGCACACTGTACCGACATCGACGCGCCCTATTCCCCCCAGGGCATCGGGCCCTCCTCGTTCCCGTTGCCGGGTACGCGGATGCCGCCCGGAACCTCCAGGCCATCGTAGAAACTCATACAAACAGAGCCTTTAGCGACGTCGCGAAGAGCGAGAACGACCCCTTTCCGATTGACGCCGCCGGGCTGTCCTTTCGATACGCGGTTTATCTCCGCCACCACGGGTTCCCGTCTCCCCTGTTGGACTGGTCGCTTTCACCCTACGTGGCAGCGTACTTCGCCTTCAGAGACGTTGTCGTGAGGAAAGGCACCGGGAATGGTCACGAAGACAATGAGCCGCGCGTGGCGATCTACGTGATGCGACCCCCGAAATACCCATACATGGACTATGCGGCCGGAAAAGGCGTCTTGCCAGGCCAAGAAGCTGGAATACGCTATTGGCCGAATCCGGTCAAAGGGGAGACTAGTGTCCTGTATCAATGGTTCGTGAAACATTATCCGCTGTGCACCGCGAGGGTCCGTTGCGCGAACCGGGCGATGCTCGCCAGGATCTCGTCGGCCGACTTCGTCCACGCGAACGGACGGGCGGCGGCGTTGTGCTGGTCAAGGAACTCCCGAATCGCCCGCTCCAAGGCGACGATGCTGCGATGCACGCCGCGACGCAGTTGCTTGGTCGTCAGTTCCGCGAACCATCGCTCCACCAGATGCAGCCAGGAGCTGTAGGTCGGGGTGAAATGGAGATGGAACCTCGGGTGCCGGACCAGCCACCGCCGAGTCCGGGGCGACTTGTGCGTGCTGTAGTTGTCCAGGATGAGGTGGATGTCCAGCCCGTCCGGCGTCTCGGCGTCGATGCGCTTGAGGAACTTCTCGAACTCGACCGACCGATGGCGGCGGTGCAACTCGCCGATGACCGTGCCGGTCTTGACGTCGAGTGCGGCGAACAACGAGGTCGTCCCGTGGCGGCGATAGTCGAAGGTGCGCCGCTCGGCCTGGCCCGCTTGCATCGGCAGCAGCGGCGCGGTGCGCTCGAGGGCCTGAATCTGCGGCTTCTCGTCGACGCAGAACACGACCGCGTGCTCGGGCGGATTGACGTACAGCCCGACGATGTCGCGCACCTTGTCGATCAACCAGGGGTCCGGCGACAGCTTGAACGTCTCGGTCCGGTGCGGCTGCAACCCGAAGGCACGCCAGATCCGACCGATGGTCGCGTGGCTCAGACCGGTAGCCTTGGCCATGCCTCGCGTGCTCCAGTGGGTGCTGCCGCGGGGGGTCGATTCCAGGGTGCGCACCACCACATCCTCGACCTGCGCGTCGGTGATGCGGCGCGGCGCGCCCGGCCGCGGTTCGTCGGTCAAGCCGTCGAGCCGGTCGGCAAGAAATCGAGTGCGCCACTTGCAGACGGTGGTCGGCGACAGGTGCAGGCGCTTGGCGATACCGCGCGTGGGCTGGCCGTCGGCGCAGGCCAGGATGATGCGGGCGCGCCGCGCAAGCTGTGGGGCCGTGGGCGACCGATGGGCCAGGGAGGTCAAGGCTTGCCGTTCGTCTTCGGTCAAGGTGACCGGCGCCGGGCGAGGTCCTCTGCGCATGGACTACCTCCTGTTGGCACAGACGACGACGCCTCCAAGAACGTTCCACTGTTTTCAGTGGCAGGACACTAGACGCCTTGAACCCGCATGATCTTCACAGTTGAGTCAAGTTTCGGATCCGGCTACCGCCGGTGGTCTTGGTCTCCCCGATCCAGTGTTCAGGCAGCCAGGGCCCGTCCGCGCCAAGCGTGGTCGACCTCTTGGTCGTAGAGGGCGACGGCTTCCCGAATCCGTGTGGTCGAGTCCCCGTCGAGGGTCGCCGACAGCACCGGCCCGAGAACCCGCGCCTGGGTCCGGTGATAGGCCAGCGCGACGCAGAGTCCCTCGGCGGTGAGCTGGTACCGGAGGGTGCCGGGGATGCGCTCGATGAGCCCCCGGAGACGTAGCCGGCGCAGGTCGTACGTCATGCGTCCCGTGCCGTAATCGTCGAGCGACAGACCACACAGTGACGCCACCGCCTCCCGCAACTCCCGGTTGCGGAAGCCGTGCGGCAGCAGGTCGAAGCGCAGCAGGGCGGCGAACAGCGCTTGCACCCGCCGGTCGCCGAAGCGCAGCGCCGAGGCGCGTTGGCCGTCGATGCACACCGGGCGGTGCAACTCGTCGAGCACGTCGGCTCCGATGCTTCGGTCGTGACTGAGGCGTTGGACGCCGAGCAGGCGTCGGTTGGCGGTGAAGCCGATCGTCTTCAGATCCTCAAGGTTCCTCAGCCGGCGGCCGACATCGAAGTCGTACGTGTCGTTGATCACCGTCTCGGTGCGTAGCGCGCGTCCCTCCTTGTGGTACTGCTTGATGCGCGAGTGCTTGTAGTCGACGTGCAGCGACGGGGTGACCCTGTCGGTGATGACGCGGGTGCGATACCGCGAGGGGGTGCGTCGGGTGACGCGCCGGTCGAAGATCAACTGCACGTGGTCGGGACGGCCCATGTCGAGGTGCTCGCGCAGCACCTCCTCGAAGAAGACCCGCCCCTGCGCCGGTCGGTCGAACACCTGGGTCCGGGCGAACTCCGCCTGCAGTATCGAGATGTCGTACCGGATGCCCTGTTTCCGGTCGCTGGGCTCGAAGGGGTGCGGCAGCCGCGCCAGCCACTTCCGCAGCAGCCCGTCGACCTGCTCCGCCGTCAGCCCGTCGGCCAGCCGCTGCATCGCCTCGGGGTCGTCGCAGCGCAGGATGCCGTTGTCGAGCGCCTCGAACGCGATGCCCCGCTTCGTCAACTGCCGCTTCAGGTACTCGTGCCCGTTGATGCACAGCTTGGCGTTGTACGGGAAGTACGAGCAGAACTTCAGGAAGAACGGCCCGAAGTCGTCGTCCACCGCGTAGACGTAGTAGTGGTTGACCATCGCCGTCGAGTCCGTCAGCCACGGATAGCTCGCGCCGGTCCTCGGGTCGTGGCGGCGTTCCGTACGCAGCACCCGTGCCTTCTCTTGCGCCCGCCCGATGTAGAGCACGCCTTCGCCTCCCGTCCACCGGCGGAGGTACTCCCGCGTCCGGTCGTCCTTGCGCTCCCGGCGACCGAACGCCACGATGTCGATGCCGTTGCGCTCGGCATAGCGCTTGATCGCCGCGACGAAGCGCTCGGTCAGCGGTCCCATCAGGGCCGACGACGGCACCGGCCGGCCCCGGACCTTGCGGAAGAAGTGCGCCGCGCCCGCCCCCGTCTGCAGCAGCGGTACGTAGACGTTCAGGTACATGCGGTCGATGCACTCCAGCGTCAGCATCGTGTGCCGCGACAGTACTTCGGCGACGGATCGTGCTACGTTCATGGCTCGGGCTCCGGTCGATGGGCTCCCCACCGGCCAGTCTACGGCCACCATCGCCCTCGGGCGACTATAACGGCGGCTCACGC
Organism: Vicinamibacterales bacterium; assembly: GCA_965215155.1. Taxonomy (GTDB): domain Bacteria; phylum Acidobacteriota; class Vicinamibacteria; order Vicinamibacterales; family UBA8438; genus JAGWAJ01. The sequence goes on from CBDCCY010000004.1 coordinate 871,671, forward strand.
CGCAGCGGGAGCAGCGGCCGGAGTCCGACTCCCCCTAAAGCACGCGCTGAGGTCTACATGTCTCGTCGGTCTGAGGCGGAGCCTCGTTAGCTATCGCCTCGACAACTTCGTCAAGCGGCGCGCCCAGCTGACGTGGGCAGCCGGGACGTGTCGTAATCTCAACTGAACAACGAGACACGCCATGAATGACAAACGCTTCTACGAGTTCAACGTCAACACGACCCTCATCAAGACGCCGCATGAGAAGCTCTCTGCCGGTGACATCATTCGCCTTGCCATTGAGAATGGTGCGGGCGGTATTTCGGGAAAGCCGGAGGACTACATACTCCAGTCGTTGGACCCCGACCGGGAGTTCAAGGCCGACGACATCGTGGACCTGCTAGAGTATAAGGAGTTCATCACCGAGAAGTCCGGCCCGACTCCTGTAGCGGAGAACGAGCGTTGAACGCCGCCTTACTCAAAATCCGAGAGGAACTCGAGGAATGCGACCTCCAGACCTACGTTGTGGAGGGAGTCCCGACTGAAGTCGTGGCGTTTCCGTACACTCCCCAGAAGGGTCGGTACGCAGATCGAGTTTTTGACGTCGGCCTCAGCCTCCAAGAGGCAGACTACCCGGAGTTCGCACCTCACTGGATTCACGTTACTCCGGCTATCGAAGAAAAGCACGGGTCCCCCGGCATGACCTATGACGATGCTACGGGGCGGCGTTGGGTCGCGTTCAGTAGGCCACCTGCCGATTTCTGGGACAATCTGCCCCGCCAGGAGAAGAACATGGCCACCTACCTAGTTCTTCACATGCGGCGTTTCTGGAGGGAAGCGTGAGGCGCGATGCGGCACTGACCGAGGCCACTCATTCCATCGCCAGGGACCATCTGCTTCGCCACTACCGCGAAGGGAGGTCGCAGGAAGATCTCTGCCTCGGACTTTGGTACCCGTCGCGCGGCCGAGAACGACTAAGGCGGAGCGCCAGAATAACTTGCCCCTTTGGCGGCCGTTTCTGCTATGGTCGGCGCTATGAACGCGGTAACGCAAGCGGTGCAAGGGAAGTTCAACGTGCTGAGGCCGCTGTTGGACGAACGCACGCGGCGCCTTTGGGCTGCGGCGGAAGCCCGCGCCATTGGACGCGGGGGGATTGCGCGGGTTGCAGAGGCGACCGGGCTGTCGCGCGGCACGGTTCGGGCCGGCGTGCGGGAACTGGATTCGGCCACGCCGCCGGAGCCGGGGGCGGGCGGGCCTCGGGTGCGCGCTCCGGGGGGCGGACGCAAGGCGCTGGTGGATCGCGATCCGGGCCTCGTGCAGGCGTTGGAGCGTCTGCTCGACCCGTTCACACGGGGAGACCCGCAGGGGCCGCTGCGCTGGACCTGCAGCAGCGCGGCGCGCTTGGCGGAGCAACTGGGGGCGGAAGGACATCGGGTCAGCGAGCGCACGGTGAACCGCCTGCTGCACGAGCTGGGCTATAGCTTGCAGGCCAACCGCAAGACGCTCGAAGGCCGTCAGCATCCGGACCGGGATGCGCAGTTCCGACGCATCGCGCGGCGCGTGCGGGCGTTCCAACGCCTGGGGCAGCCGGTGGCCTCGATCGACACGAAGAAGAAGGAATTGGTCGGTCGCTACCGCAACGGCGGCCGGGAATGGCGTCCGAAGGGGAAACCGGAGGAGGTGAAGGTTCATGACTTCATCGACCCGGAGCTCGGCAAGGCGATTCCCTACGGGGTCTACGACCTGACGGCGAACACGGGCTGGGTGAGCGTCGGCGTTGACCACGACACGGCGGAGTTCGCGGTGGAGACGGTGCGGCGCTGGTGGCTGCAGATGGGGCGTCACGCCTATCCGGCGGCCACACGGTTGCTGCTCACGGCGGACGGAGGCGGTTCCAACAGCAGCCGCAGCCGGCTGTGGAAGTTCGAGTTGCAGAAGCTGGCCGACGCGCTCGGGCTGCGGATCTCGGTGTGCCACTTTCCGCCGGGCACCAGCAAGTGGAACAAGATCGAGCACCGGATGTTCTGCCACATTACGGAGAACTGGCGTGGCCGACCGCTGGTGAGTCACGAGGTGGTGGTGAACGTGATCGGCGCGACGACTACGCAAGGCGGCCTGACCATCCGGTCGGAGCTGGACGAGGCCAGCTATCCAACCGGTCGGGGAGTCACGGACGAGGAGATGGACAGGCTGTCCATCAAGCGCGATGCGTTTCATGGCGAGTGGAACTACAGCCTGTTACCCCGGCCCGCGTAACGGACACTTTATTACGGCGAGAGTCCTAACCGCCATTCTCGCCGAGTTGGTTCTTCCTCGGCCGGGTGAAGTCCATCTGCACGGCAACGCAAGCTTCGAAGGTCATTACGTCACCCGCGGTATTAGAGAAGCCAGGAAGCGCGGTGCCGGCCTGGCCATCCTGCACAGCCACGGGTCGCCGGGGTGGCAGGATCTGAGCGATATCGACATCGCTGCCGAACGCGATGAAGTCGCCCGCCCCGCCGGGGCCACAGGCAAGCCGCTTCTCGGAATGACCATGGGCGGCGACGGGCACTGGAGCGCACGACTCTGGGAGAAGGAGAACGGTCGGATAGTCGGCACGTGGTGTCGCAAGGTGCGCGTCGCCGCCGCGAACCGATACTCGGTTCATTGGAAGCCGTCGGCACTGAGTAGCCTCGAGAATGGCCCAGTTCAGCGGCGTACGATAGACACCTGGGGCATTGGCACGCAGCGACGCATCGGCAACCTACGAATCGGCATCGTCGGGCTCGGTAGCGTCGGTGCCATGGTGGCAGAAGCTCTTGCTCGTATGGGCGTATCCGAGATGACTCTTATTGACCCCGACGTCATCGAGCTCCATAACCTCGATCGGCTCCTTCACGCGGAGAAATCTAACGAGGCTCCGCCTCAGACCGACGAGACATGTAGACCTCAGCGCGTGCTTTAGGGGGAGTCGGACTCCGGCCGCTGCTCCCGCTGCGGCGTGAGCCGCCGTTATAGTCGCCCGAGGGCGATGGTGGCCGTAGACTGGCCGGTGGGGAGCCCATCGACCGGAGCCCGAGCCATGAACGTAGCACGATCCGTCGCCGAAGTACTGTCGCGGCACACGATGCTGACGCTGGAGTGCATCGACCGCATGTACCTGAACGTCTACGTACCGCTGCTGCAGACGGGGGCGGGCGCGGCGCACTTCTTCCGCAAGGTCCGGGGCCGGCCGGTGCCGTCGTCGGCCCTGATGGGACCGCTGACCGAGCGCTTCGTCGCGGCGATCAAGCGCTATGCCGAGCGCAACGGCATCGACATCGTGGCGTTCGGTCGCCGGGAGCGCAAGGACGACCGGACGCGGGAGTACCTCCGCCGGTGGACGGGAGGCGAAGGCGTGCTCTACATCGGGCGGGCGCAAGAGAAGGCACGGGTGCTGCGTACGGAACGCCGCCACGACCCGAGGACCGGCGCGAGCTATCCGTGGCTGACGGACTCGACGGCGATGGTCAACCACTACTACGTCTACGCGGTGGACGACGACTTCGGGCCGTTCTTCCTGAAGTTCTGCTCGTACTTCCCGTACAACGCCAAGCTGTGCATCAACGGGCACGAGTACCTGAAGCGGCAGTTGACGAAGCGGGGCATCGCGTTCGAGGCGCTCGACAACGGCATCCTGCGCTGCGACGACCCCGAGGCGATGCAGCGGCTGGCCGACGGGCTGACGGCGGAGCAGGTCGACGGGCTGCTGCGGAAGTGGCTGGCGCGGCTGCCGCACCCCTTCGAGCCCAGCGACCGGAAACAGGGCATCCGGTACGACATCTCGATACTGCAGGCGGAGTTCGCCCGGACCCAGGTGTTCGACCGACCGGCGCAGGGGCGGGTCTTCTTCGAGGAGGTGCTGCGCGAGCACCTCGACATGGGCCGTCCCGACCACGTGCAGTTGATCTTCGACCGGCGCGTCACCCGACGCACCCCCTCGCGGTATCGCACCCGCGTCATCACCGACAGGGTCACCCCGTCGCTGCACGTCGACTACAAGCACTCGCGCATCAAGCAGTACCACAAGGAGGGACGCGCGCTACGCACCGAGACGGTGATCAACGACACGTACGACTTCGATGTCGGCCGCCGGCTGAGGAACCTTGAGGATCTGAAGACGATCGGCTTCACCGCCAACCGACGCCTGCTCGGCGTCCAACGCCTCAGTCACGACCGAAGCATCGGAGCCGACGTGCTCGACGAGTTGCACCGCCCGGTGTGCATCGACGGCCAACGCGCCTCGGCGCTGCGCTTCGGCGACCGGCGGGTGCAAGCGCTGTTCGCCGCCCTGCTGCGCTTCGACCTGCTGCCGCACGGCTTCCGCAACCGGGAGTTGCGGGAGGCGGTGGCGTCACTGTGTGGTCTGTCGCTCGACGATTACGGCACGGGACGCATGACGTACGACCTGCGCCGGCTACGTCTCCGGGGGCTCATCGAGCGCATCCCCGGCACCCTCCGGTACCAGCTCACCGCCGAGGGACTCTGCGTCGCGCTGGCCTATCACCGGACCCAGGCGCGGGTTCTCGGGCCGGTGCTGTCGGCGACCCTCGACGGGGACTCGACCACACGGATTCGGGAAGCCGTCGCCCTCTACGACCAAGAGGTCGACCACGCTTGGCGCGGACGGGCCCTGGCTGCCTGAACACTGGATCGGGGAGACCAAGACCACCGGCGGTAGCCGGATCCGAAACTTGACTCAACTGTGAAGATCATGCGGGTTCAAGGCGTCTAGCGTCGGGGAGCGCAAGGTCACCCGTGCCCGAACGGAGGCACTTCGCAGTGCCTCGGCTCAGAACGTCCAAGTTCTAGCGATACCGGCGGGCGTGCAGCACGAAGACGCCTATCGCGAGGCGCTCGACTGCGATCTAATCGTCAGTTGTGTCGACAGACCAGTCGCGCGGGACGTCTTGAACTATGTGGCCGTATCCCATCTGATCCCAGTCATTGAGGGCGGAGTTGCGGTGGAACTGCGGCCGGACACCGCGGAATTCGAGTCCGCCCGTTGGCGCAGCCACCTAGTCGCCCCCGGACACGCCTGCATTCGCTGCACCGGTCAGTACAACTCGTCCGACGTGCTCCAAGAACTCGACGGCTCCCTAGTGTGCACCGTCAGAAATACGTGAGCAGTAACGCTTCAGGGATTCCGATCTGCTCGGCGGTCTTCGTCCAGACGAAGGGCTTGGGGTCTTCGTTGTAGACCGCCAGGTACTCCTTGATCGCCGCCTCGAGTGCTTGGGTGCTGCGATGGGTTCCACGCCGGATCTGCTGCCGGGTGATCTCGGCGAACCAACGCTCTACCTGGTTGAGCCACGATGCGCTCGTGGGCGTGAAGTGCAGGTGATACCGAGGACGCCGTGCCAGCCAGTCGTGGATCATCGCCGTCTTGTGCGTGCCGTAGTTGTCCAGCACCAGGTGGATGTCGAGGTCGGGCGGCACCGCCTTGTCGATCACGGCGAGGAAGCGCTTGAACTCCACCGAGCGGTGCTTCCGAAAGCACCTGCCGATCACCTCGCCGGTGGCGGTGTTCAGGGCCGCGAACAACGAGGTCGTGCCGTGCCGTCGATAGTCGTGTGTCCGCTGCTCCGGTGCTCCCGGACGCATCGGCAACACCGGCTGGGTACGGTTCAACGCCTGGATCTGCGACTTCTCATCCACAAACAGCACCACCGCTCGCTCCGGCGGATGCAGGTACAGCCCCACGATATCGCGCACTTTCTCGATGAACAACGGGTCTCGCGACAGCTTGAAGGTCTCGCTGCGATGGGGCTTGAGCGCGAACGCGCGCCACACGCGGCCGACGGTCGAAGCGCTCAGCCCGCAGGCTCGGGCCATCGACTCCCGGCTCCAATGCGTCGCCCCCCGTGGGGTCGTCTCCAGCGTCCGGACCACGACCCGTTCGACGTCCTCGTCCGACACCCGGCGCGGCGCGCCCGGCCGTGGTTCGATCGATTGTGTGTCGCGGAACACAATCGTAGTTGTGTGCCCGTTCGCGATCTGTGGCCGACACCAGCGTGGATCGCCGGTTGGGTAGGGCTGTCGCGCGACTGCTGGGCACATAACGGTGGGCTCGTCAGCACGGGATGATCACCGAGCGCCGAGAGCGCGAGGAGGTTGTCCATGCTGGAACGGTTTTTCGTCCGCCCGCAGACCGTCGATCGCATCCGGTCATCCTGGCTTGGTGCTGCCATCGAGCAGTACGTCACCTGGCTTCTGGAGCGTGGTCACGCACCGAGGGTTCTCGGTCATCGCGTGCCGCTCCTGCTCCATTTCGCGACGTTCACCTACGACCGCGGAGCGAGGTGCTACGCAGACCTTCCACCGGCGGTTCAACCGTTTGTGGAGCACTGGATCACCCGCCCGGATCACCGGCGGGCCCCGGGACCAGCTCGCCCACGATTGGCGCAGGAGATCCGCCGGCCGATCGAGCAGATGCTCCGACTGGTTGTCCCCGGATTCGTCGGCACGCGCCGCCCCCTGCTGGGGGAACCGTTCATCGACCGGGCGCCGGAGTTCTTCGCCTACCTACGCGACGAGCGCGGGCTCCGCGCCGCCTCGATCCGACAGTACGGCCATCATCTTCGCCGGTTCGCCGCGTACCTGCACGAGCGTGGCCTCGACGACCTGCAGGCCCTGTCGCCGGTGGTCATCAGCGGGTTTCTGACCGACCGCAGCCGGCATCTCTCCCGGTCGGGCGTCGTGTCGCGGTGCGTCGTGCTGCGCGTGTTCTTGCGTTACCTCAACCGCGAGGGGCTCGTCGGACGCGACTTGAGTCATGCGGTCGACAGCCCGCGGGTCTACCGTCTCGCCACCGTGCCGCGGTCGATTCAGTGGGATGAGGTCCGGCGCATGCTGGAGGTCGTGGACCGCCGCACCGTCGTGGGACGCCGCGACTACGCGATGCTTCTCCTGCTCGTCACCTACGGCCTGCGGGCGCGGGAAGTCGCTGCGCTCACCCTCGACGACATCGACTGGTCTCATGATCGCCTTCGCATCCCGGAGCGGAAGGCCGGCCACTCGACGGCCTACCCGCTCTCCCCGCTCGTGGGCGAGGCCGTCGTCGACTATCTGCAGTCCGGCCGACCGACGACGCCTTCTCGCCGCGTGTTCTTCCGAGTCCTCCCGCCGTGCAAGCCCATCGAGCACAGCGCGGTGTCCTGCCGCGTCACCTACTACCTGAAGCAGGCGGGGATCGTCGTTCCACGGCCCGGCTCCCACACGCTGCGCCACACCTGCGTACAGCGCCTCGTCGATGCGGGCTGGCCCCTGAAATCCATCGGCGACTACGTCGGGCATCGGAGCCCCGCCTCCACGGAAATCTACAGCAAGGTCGCCATCGAGACCCTGCGTGAGGTCGCCTGCGGCGATGGCGACGAGGAGGTCGTATGAGCCGCCTCTGGACCGGATTTCGGAGCGTCTTCGCCGACGGGATGCGGGCCTTTCTCGCGTACAAGCGTGCGCTCGGGCGCCACTACCGCGCCGAGGAGAGCGCCTTGCGGTTGCTCGATCGCTTCCTCGTAGAGCATCGTGTCAGCGCTGTCGATGATGTCACGCCCTCGTTGATCGACGACTTCCTCGTCTCGCGTCCCCGGCCGGCGCCGCGCAGTTACAACCACCTGCACGGGTCCTTGGTCCGGTTCTTCGACTGGATGATTCACCAAGAGCGTCTGCAGCACTCCCCGGTGCGCTCGAAACCGCGCCGCGGGACACGTGTGCGGCTGCCGTTTCTCCTTGATCCCGCAGCCGCCCGGCGTCTCTTCGACGTGGCAGGCCGGTTGCCGGACAATCGCTCTACGACCTGTCGCGGGTCGAGCTTCCGGACCATCTTCACCCTGCTCTACGGCCTGGGCCTGCGGGTGGGGGAAGTCTCACGGTTGCGCGTCGGCGACATCGACGCCACCCGGCGCCTGCTTCACATTCGGAACACGAAGTTTGCCAAGAGCCGTCTGGTTCCGTTCGGCCCGCGAATCGGCTCCCTGCTCACCGCGCATCTCGCGCAGCATCCGCACCGGCAGCTCCTCTCCGCCGAGGTGCCCGTCTTCGCGCGGCGTAACGGACGGCCGATCAGCGCCACGACCATCAGCCTCACGTTCCATCAGCTCGTGCCGCAACTGGATCTGGCCATCCCGGACGGCGCCGTCGGCCCGCGGGTCCACGACCTGCGGCATGCGTTCGCGACCCGCACGCTGCTGCGCTGGTACCGGAATGGAATCGACCCTCGCTCGCGGCTGTCGTCTCTCGCCACGTTTCTCGGACACGTGGACCCGGCGTCCACGGCCGTCTATCTCACGATGACGCCGGAACTCCTGAGCCATGCGAACGAGCGGTTTCGCACGTGGGCCGAGCTCGTCCTCGAGGAGGTGCCACGATGACGCTTGGTGCGCTGCTGCACGCGTTCCTCGTGGATGAACTGCCGCTCCAGAAGGGCTTCCGACCTGCCTCGACCAAGGCCTACCGGGACGGCCTACGGCTCTTCCTGACGTTCGTAGCCGCGGACCGGTCGTGTCGCCTGACGCAGCTCACGCCCGAGGACATGACCGCCGAGCGGGTCCAGCGTTTCCTGCTGCATCTGGAGCAGGAGCGGCACAATCACCGGCGCACCCGAAACCATCGACTCACGATCCTGAGGGCCTTCTTCGAGTTTCTCGCGCAGCGGTGCCCCGAACGCCTCGCCGCCTCCCAGCGGGTCGCGGCGATCGCCGTCAAGCGCACCGCGCCGGCCGAGACCTGTTTCCTCGAGCGCGAGGAGATCGCGCAGCTCTTCCGCCGAATGTCGTCCGTCGGCCCCTTCGCCCTCCGCGACCGTGCCCTCTTGCTGCTGCTCTACAACACCGGCGCTCGCGTGCAGGAGATCGCCGACCTGCGCATCGGGGACCTCGACCTGCAGGACCAGCCCAGTGTCCGGCTCCACGGCAAGGGCGACAAGTGGCGCAGCTGCCCCCTCTGGCCGCAGACCGCTCAGCTCCTGCGCGACGTGCTCCAGAACAGACCGCCGCAGCCGTCGGCCAAGATGCCCGTCTTCGTCTCGCGCGGCGACCGTGCCCTGACCCGCTTCGGCATCTACAAGATCGTCCGCCGACACACACGTCACCTGGACGGTCGCCGCCCAGCGACCGGCCGGCACATCAGCCCGCACGTCTTTCGACACACGGCCGCCGTCCATCTGCTGGAAGCCGGAGTCGACGTCAACGTGATCCGCGCCTGGCTCGGTCACGTCCGCCTTGACACTACCAACCGCTACGCCGAGATCACGACCCGGACCAAGCTCGAGGCCCTCCAACTCTGCGAGCCCGACGCAACCCCTACGGATTCACCCCGCCGAAGTGCTGTTTGGCGCGACGACCAGGCCCTGCTGTCCTGGCTCGCTTCGCTGTGAACCGTTATGTGGTCGCGCGCTCGAGGTCCGCCCATGAGATCCGGCGCCATCCCGGCGCCGGGCCACAGATCACGAATGGGCACACAAGTCCAGCAAGCCGTCGCAGCCGTTGCGCAGGAACCGCCGCCGCCACTTGCCGACCGTGGCCCGCGTCGTGCCCAGAGCCTGCGCCACGACCTGGTCGCTCCGTCCCGCGGCGCTCTGCAGCACGATGCGTGCCCTCAGGGCCAGAGCCTGCGCGGTATTGCGCCGGCGCAGCCAACCCTCCAGTTCCTCGCGCTGTGCGTCCGAGACCTCCGGGACCTCTCGTGTGTAATGGTTCGGCACGGCCCTCCTCGCTTCCGGGCCGACCGTACCACGAGCCGATTCTACTGTTCAAGAACTTCAGGCGTTGGACACTAGACGATTCTTCCTACATCGCGAACCTGCCGCCGGAACTCCGACCGAGGAATCAGAATGTCTTCCCGTTCTGCCTCGGGAGCGCCGCCATGCAGGTCAATCTCATGGTTCGCTATCTCATCGCTGACGACTGGTGGCCGGCGATCTCACGGCAGGAGTACCGCTTCGTTCTTGGCCGTACCTACGCTTCAAGGACGGAGTGTCAGCCGAACTGCTCGTTCCGTGACCGTGTCGGCCGTGGCGACATGTGCGCGCCGAGTTACTTGCGGCCCGCCGTACCCGAGACGCCACCGGCAGCTACTCTTCCGGGAAGACTCTTCAGCGCCTGTAGGCGATGGTGGACTTCTCTACCTTGGGTCCATACAGCCGATGTGCCAGCAGGAGCTTCTGCAGAACGAATCGAACGTTAGCCGCTGACTGGACCGTCGGACCCAGGAGGATGCGGGATTCCGTCACGAACAGCGTCTGTACGCTCAGACTCGGCAACTCGGCGAAGTGCCTCCATCTAGGCGGTATGGTGGTAAGAGAGGAGCCTTGAAGATACAAACCGCTCCTCAAGTCAGAGAACGGAATCACTATTCGGACCTCTTTTTCGTACTCGTAGGCTTCGGACTTGTGGAGGTACACTAGCGGTGACAATGCGCTCACGAGTGGCGACGGCAGATCCGCAGGCCGGCGCACGGTTGAAAGATCCGGCGCCCCGGGGATGGCGCTGTATTCCGCCAACAGACCAGAGAGTGTATGTAGACACGAAACCGCCGCTGCCGTGCCGTACGTGACCTTGAACAGGTTCTGGTGACTTGCTAAACAGACTATAGGAAGCGCTAGCGCGCATCCCGTGCCCTCTCTACCGTATGTTCGCCAGAACATGAGGTCATCGGCTTCGGATACGTTCCTAACGTAGGTCATCGACGTCTGGTACGCAGGCGACGCTGACCTATCCTCAAAGAGGCGCCATACGGCCCTGTACTTTTGGCGGAACACACCCGACCCGTCGGCCGAGCTTACGAAGAAGGCCCCTTCGTTGGGATCGTTGGAGGAGAACGTGTCATATAGCCGCAGATAGCCCACGCTGTCATCATGCGTGTCCGGAGCTACGGTTGAGGAGCGCGCGGCTAGCCTGTACTTCGTGTCCGCCACCTCGACCGTACCAAGCATTGATCTTAGGCATCCCAACGTTGTGTAGTGCACCAGATGGGAGACGCCTTCGGGCAGGGCATGTCGGCTATAGAGTGCATCCGTGCACATTTGGGCGAACAGGATGCAGGCGGTTTCGTGGCGTCCGTGCGCATGTAGTTCTTTGATTTCGCCGAAATCCATGAACAACACCTCAGTTCCGACTAATCCTCCAGGTAGTATCGCGCGAGGGCGGGGTAGTTGGAAACACGCGAGGAAGTCTGTCATACGCGGTTCGCGAGCGCGAGACTGCCAAGGACAGCGATCGATATAGATCTGCCAACTTCATCGAGGAACGAGCTCGTAGTTCCAGTCGCCGTGAAACTCGGTGATGGCCCCCTGACCGAACCGCGGCCGCGAGCCGCCTGCCATATGAATTGGTTAGTCTCTATCGCTTTGGATTGCAATGTCCTCAATATACCATTGCCTGTGAAATTCTGAAAAGTCGTCCATCTGTTCTCCTACGACACCAATCAGACCGCCACTCCAACTCGGAAAGGCGCGCTCCCAATTCTCAGTGTAAACACTCTCCGGGAACGTGCGCATCGTATAGACGGGATTCTGTCGCCCGTACTCCGAACCCAACTGGCGGAAATACTCCCCCTTCAGAAGGAATTTCGTTCTGCCTTGGAAGCTCAGATTGACTACCGCAAATTCCGTCTCCTGCAGTCTGGACGCGAATTGCAGGAGCACCCGAAAGACGTCCACCGGTGCGGATTCAGCACGAACTGCTCTCAAGTCCACGATCAGTATCGATGGCAGCACATAGTGGCCATAGTGTGCTCGCATTTCGATCCCGGTATTCCGCGGATCAGATTCGATGACATCCGCCAAAGGCATCCCAAGCATTGAGCGATTCACCGCCCAGATGACCACAACGGCAGCCACGCCTCCAGCAAGTGTGGTGGCGGATAGGAGTCTCCTCATCATCGTTCCCTCAAGCGGCATTCACCAACCGCAGGCCGCGCGTACGGGAGCCAGGGCATTGTGCACCCCGGTTAGAGCGAAGATCGCGGTCACCGGTGACTCCCGGAAAGGAGTGGTGCGGGCCGCAAGCCTGCCCGCATCGAGTAGTTGGCGGGCGAAGCTAATCGCGTTTCCGCTAGTCCTGAGGTGGCCGTTGGACGACGTAGTCATCGGCCACAGTAGAGTTTGTGGGTCGTCGTCGTCAAATCGGTGCGTCACGTTCGTCGCGTCATCGCTGCCGAGGTAATCTCCCCAGAGGAGCATGACGCCGGTCACGTTCTGCATGCACCTAACGACTAGTATCTGATCTCCCGACTCACTAGGGAGCGTGCTGAAGACGTCGACAACGTCTGTAATGGGATCCGTTCTCTCCTCTACTGTCCAACTGCCTGTCATGGGCTGCGGCGGTCTCACCGGGTCCGGAGCCGCATCTGGCACGTGGCTCTCATCGGTGGAGACGTCGGACACCTCCAACTGTTCGGCCACATTCGGCGCTTCGGGGCTAGTCTCGGATTCTGGAGCAGTGCATCCGGCAAACAGCGTGGCGAATACGGTGAGCACTGCGCTGAACCGTTTAGGCATGGGCAGGTTCCTCCTTGTTGGTTGTAAGCGGCCCGCAGGCATCTCTCTACGCGCCGCTCGGTGGCCGGGCCAGGCCGCGACGTCGGAAACATGCCGCGTCGCCAGCGGCCGGTGACACGCGGGATGGCGTGGGTTTGAGCGGTCGTCGGAATCGGTCGGGCACAGGACGTGACCATAGCACGAGTTGTAGAAGGCGTCGACATTACTCTGCGGAAGCACGGAATACCTGCGGCCAAGGCCCGGGCCTGTTGGCGTGAAGAGGGCTCCCGGAGTGCCCTGCCGCACGGCGAAGGCGGCGCGAGGCCAACCGGGCCCTTTTCAGACGCGGCGGGCAGGCACTGCTCGCCGCGGACTCACAGAGCCATCTTCGCAAGCACTCCCGCCTGCGGTTCAGCACACGGGACAGCGTCCAGGACGTCGTGCCGCGCTCGCAGTTCAGGGCGAGCTGCCGCTCTCGCGCAGCGAGCCAGTTGCGTCCCTCAGGGTGACTCCGCTGCGACACGGGCGGCGCTCCCCTCACGGACCACCCCACCAGACAGCGCGCCCGTCACCGACTCACGTCGCGCGAACATCCGCGCATCCCCCGCCCGACGTCATCGAGGATCATGTGCGACGTCGGCATGAGGATCATGCGTGATGAACGTCGCGAACAGCACGCCGAAGCCGAGCGAGACCGCCATCGGCACCATGAACGCCGCGTCGAAACTCGGGTTCCACATCAGCGGCGGAACGCCGAAGAAGGCGGTGAGCGACGTCAGCAGGAGCGGCCGGAAGCGCTGGACGCCGGCCTCCCGCACCACGAGCGCGAGGCCGGCCGACTCGAACGGCCCCCCGGTCCGTCGGGCCGCCGCCCGCCTGCCGCGCCATCCGTCCGATGCCGGCGTGGACGGCGCGCGCCCGGTTGATGAAGTCGACCATGATCAGGCTGTCGTTGACGACGACGCCGGTCAGCGCGACGAGCCCGACATCGACATCATCGACACGTCGAGGCCCAGGAGGATGTGCCCCCAGACGGCGCCGATGAGGCCGAACGGGACGGCGCTCATGATGATCAGCGGCTGCACGTAGGACCGGAGCGGCACCGCCAGCGGCGCGAAGATCAGGACTCCGCCATCATTCCCTCGAACGTGTAGAACACCCCCGGGGTGGCCAGCCAGCACCTCGGAGAGGATGCGGGCGTTGAGGTCGGCGATGACGTCGCCCGCCGACGTAACGGTCGCATCGACGAGGCGGTGACGTTGACCGCCCGGTTGCGGTCGAAGCGGCGGATGGATGCGAAGCCGCGGCCCGGCTCGACGACGGCGACCTGGCTTGTGCAGAACGCCGAAGGTTGTGTCGTCGTCATGAGCGATGACGATCAGTGAACTGCTCGCACTGGACGAGTCCGGTTCAACGACGCGCTGAGCGGCACTCCCGCCGGATCCGAGTCACATCGGCAACAAGGCGTGCCGGACCTCGATCACCACGCCGTTCGATGGGCGACGATGACGGCTGTAGAAGCGCGTCGCTACGCCGATGGCGACGTCCTCGCGCGGGGCCATGTCGAGCGCGAGATCCTGACCACGTTCGACGATCCTCGCGCGCACGTTCGCCGCGGCGTATTGCACATCGCCGTCGAGGACATAGCCGAGCATGCACCCCACGGGCAGATTCTCCGAGTACTTACTCTCAACGAAACGAGAGAGTCCATCCGCCACGTACGGCCCTGCCAGCGACCTCCTGCCATCGTCGCGCAGCTCGTTCAGACGCTTGCACTCGTATGCGAGATACGCGTCTCGATCCTGGTCCAGGATGACCGCGATGTCGACGCTGCCCTTGCTGTACGCCGTCCCTTTCGGGGTGTATCCGAACGGCTCGTACTGAAACTCGATCCAGTGGAAGCGGCGCCGAGTATCGGGATCGCGCTGCAAGAGGCTCACGAGGTTGGCCGTGATGGCATCTTCATCCGGCTGCCGCGGCAGGACGGCGAGACACCGGGGCCAAACCGCCACGACGCGCTCGAGGAACCGCCTGTCGACCGTCCGGAACCGACCCACCCAGGCGGTGGGATCGCCGGCCGTCATCAGACTCGGCCCGGTCGAAGGTCATGCCGCCGACCTGTGGCTTCCTGCAGGTCGAGGGCGATGGCGTTGACGTCCGCCAAAGCCGTCGATCGGAGCCAGAACCGCTTTCCGGTGGGCTTGACGAGGAACAGATCTCGATCGACGAACACGCGGAAGTCCGGTATGGACTGGAAGTTGCCCGGTAGTGGCCTGTGGATGTGCTCGGCCAGCCGTGATAAGGCCGCCGTCACGGACCCGTTGTCGTCCTCGGCGTAGTCGAAGCCCTCTGCCGCATCTCGCAGCGACAGACGGAGGACGGCCAGATCGTCGTTGCGCGCCACCAGGCGGGTTCCGATGGTGCAGTTGCCGTCGAACCAGTCCGCGAGATTATCGGCCAGCGTGCGGGCGTATGCGCGGCGATCACCCGTGGTCGAGGGACGCCATAGTTCAGGGAAACTACTCCTGTTCGGTTGGACTGCGGGGATTACGCGCTCCACCGTGTCGTCAACGACAATTCTCTCTTCCTCAGACAGGCAGAAGAAATCGTACGCCAGACGATCGATTTCCCGGAGCACGTCACGTTCGTTCGCCTGGAACCGGGAGGCTTGATCGACCGACCGAAACTGTCTCTCGACCGTGTCTGACAGCGCATCGGCGGCAGAGTGGGACCGCTCGCGATCGGGCATGCTGCCCGGTGCAGGGAATGGCAGGTGCAGGAGTTCCGCTTGTTGCACCTCCGGTCGATCGGAGCCGAATGACGACGTCCCGTGAAACGCAAACCATAGCATCAACCTGCTGGTGAGGAGCCCCGCCAGCAGCAACCCACGACGTCTGTCTCCCGGTGGAACTACGATCGCTTCAATGATGTGCTGGAAGGTCAGCGGCTCTTCGACGTAGGCCGCACGCAGCCGCAATGCTCCATCGCCGGCAGCGACAGCGATGCCGCGCGGAACCAGAACGCGCGGGCCCTTGAATCCCGCCTCGAAGCCTCTCCGATGCACGACGCCGTTCCTCCACGGCTGCAAATCTCTGGATGTCCGAGCCAGGATGCGAAAATCGGCGATGGGCAGGTATGGAGTGGTGGCAACGATGTTGCTACGCCCGCGCTGATAGTCTTCGTTCCGCAGATGCTCGATGTTGGCCGGCTTGAAGCCTTGCCCGATGACCCAGCGGTTCTGCACGGATTCCTGTTTGCGCGAGAGCCTTCCGAACTCGACCACGAGATCGCCGAGGCGGGGGAACCCTGACAGGTAATGGAACAGCCGCGCTTCCGGCTCGTTCAACCACAGGCGCTTCTTGAAGACGGATGGGTCGTCCTCCACCGTCCGGGAGTCGAGGTGGCACCGGTCGGCACGGCCGATCGTAATCAGGCGCCGGGATTTTAGGTTCAGATCGGCCTTCGGCGTCAGGTAGTCGAACCGGTAGGGGGCGCCGCCGGTCGACGGGCGGCCCGCCAACAGGAGCGCGGCGGGACGTATCGCGCCGTCGAATAACTGAAATCGCATGTCCGCGAAGTTGACGACGCTGAGCACGCGAACCTCGCGCATGAGACGTCTGCGCGCCTTGATGGCGGGCCCGGCATGGTTGTGCAGGAAGCCCATGGCCGGCAGGAGGAACGCGACGACGCCGTCCTCTCGTAGATGCCGCAACGACTTCCAGACGAAGGGCCACGCCTGCTCGCGGCCCGGCGCGGGCAGGCGCTCGCGTTCACACCACTCAAGTGAGGAATGGCATTCGCCGCGGCGGCTCGACCAGGGCGGATTGCCGACCACGACGTCCGCCTGCGCGTCGTCGGGCTCGACCGCGAAGAAGTCCTCACGGCACAACGTCTTCCCGAGGAGCGGCGGGAGCACCCTGCCCCGCTTCATGAGCTTCCGGATGCCCGGCGGGGTGACCTCGTCGAGTAGCGCCACGTACAAGGAGAAAACGGCCACGCGGACCGCGCCGCCGTCCACGTCCCGGCCCTGCAACCTCGCCGCGACGTCCAAAAGCTCCTTCCAGGGAATCGTCCGCCCGGGTCCGGCCGCGCGCCGGTGCTCGCAGAGGCGCTGAAACAGGCGCACCAGGAAGATGCCCGAGCCGCACGCTGGATCCAGAAAGCGCGCATCGTCCCTGACGCCGGGCGGCAGCCGGTCCCACACCTGAGAAACCACCGTGTCGGCGAGGAACATGGGAGTGTAGTAGGCGCCTTGGGCGCGGCGGTCCGGTCCTCGTTCGCCCAGGAACCGGTCGTGGACGGCGCTGATCAGTTCGACTGGTATGTATTTGAAGTCGTACTGCCGCCACAGCCGATGCTGTCCGCCGCTCCCATCCATCTCCTCGCGGCCGGAACGGAAGCGGGCCAGGATCTTCAGATGCTCTGCACGGAGGCGGGGAACGGGATCGTTCGTCTCGAAGGAGCACGGGGCAATGAAGAGGTCGCCGTTGAAGTGGCCCCGCAAAGTCTCGAAGAGGTGCTCCAGCGACTCGACGTCCCCGGTAGCCAACAGGCCGCCGAAGTCGCTGACGCGGGCGTTCGAAGCCTCCCGGAAGTAGTCTTCATCGACGATCCGGCGATCTTCAAGATAGGCGATGAACATCGCCTGAACCAGCAGCGCTTGGGCTGCGTCAGCCGACAAGCCCGCGTCGTGGTGCAGCAGCCGGTGCGATGTCGTGAGGTTGTCGAGCAGCACTCGATCCACGCGCCCCCTCGGATCGAAGTGCTTGGGATACGCCTCCCACAAGCGGCCGGATTCGGCACGGTAGATCAGGTTCCCGAGCGCCAGCGCGTCCGTGGTCGCGTCCAGGGCGCGAACCAGGCAGTGTTCGGTGAAGTCCTCGTCGCCGCCACGCGGAGTTCGCGCCAGCGTGAAGACGTGGACCGTGTCCCCGGAGATTACGACGAGGAGACTGGCGAGACCCTGGTTCCACAGCGCAGCGTGGAGAGGAGCGACGTGAGCCGGATCGTACTCCTCGACGGAGACGATCACGACGGTCGGGACGAACTGCACGCAGAAGACCGCCGATGCGCCCAAGCCGTCGAACGTCGTACGCAACACACCCGCGTACGGCACGTTGCCGACGTCGCCCGCCCCTTCGTAGAACTCTGGCTTTCGGCGCGTGGAGAGACTCAGGAGGTCCTTCCACGCCGGCTCAAGCGGGTTCGCGGATACCACGCCCATCACAGCCGTTGGGGCCCGCCCATTCCCCGCTCAAGCGCCAGCCCCGTGACGCGGCGCTCTGCAGTAGCCGGCCGTGCCGCGCTCGGTAACCAGCACCGGGTCCCCACTCATCACGGCACTCGAGGGCAGTATAGCGAACAAAAGGGCGAAAGTCTATCGCCTCGCGCAGCCTCAGGGGCGAGGCCGCTACGACGCGGGCGGGCTCGCCTCGCGGACCGCGCCGCCAGGCATCGCTCCCGCGGCCGTCATACCTCGCCCGAACATCCCGCGCATCCCCCGGCCGAGGTCGTCGAGGATCATGTACGACGTCGGCACCAGGATCAGCGTGATGAACGTCGCGAAGAGCACCCCGAAGCCCAGCGACACCGCCATCGGCACCATGAACGCGGCGTCGAAGCTCTTGTTCCACATCAGCGGCGCGAGGCCGAAGAAGGTCGTGAGCGAGGTCAGCAGGATCGGCCGGAAGCGCTGGACGCCCGCCTCCCGCACCGCCAGCGCGAGGCCCGCCGACTCGAACGCCCGCCCGTCCGTCGGGCTGCCGCCCGCCTGCCGCGCCATCGGCCCGACGCCCGCGTGGACGGCCCGGGCGCGGTTGATGAAGTCGATCATGATCAGGCTGTCGTTGACGACGACACCGGTCACCGCGACGAGGCCGAACATCGACATCATCGACACGTCGAGGCCCAGGATGATGTGGCCCCAGACGGCGCCGATGAGGCTGAACGGAACGGCGCTTATGATGATGAGCGGCTGCACGTAGGACCGGAGCGGCACCGCGAGCAGCGCGAAGATCAGCAGCAGCGCCAGCACGAATCCCCGCTGCAGGCCACCGAGCACGTCCCGCTGCTCGGCCATCATGCCCTCGAACGTGTAGAAGACGCCCGGGTGGCGGGCGAGCACCTCGGGGAGGATGCGGGCGTCGAGGTCGGCGATGACGTCGCCCGCCGACGTGACGGTCCCATCGACCGAGGCGGTGACGTTGACGGCCCGGTTGCGGTCGACGCGGCGGATGGAGGCGAAGCCGCGCCCCGGCTCGACGACGGCGACCTGGCTGAAGGGCACCTCGCCGCCGTCGGGAGTGCGGATGCGCATGTTCTCGAGGTCGCCGAGCGAGCGGCGCTCGTCGCGCGGGTAGCGGACCATGACGCGGATGTCGTCGCGGCCGCGCTGGATGCGTTGCGCCTCCTCGCCGTAGAAGGCCTGGCGCACCTGCCGGCCGAGGTCCTGCAGCGTCAGGCCGAGGGCCTCGGCGGCGGGCTTGATGCCGAGCTTCATCTCCTCCTTGCCGGCGCGGAAGGTGTCGGTCACCTCGTAGACGCCGGCGTACTCGCGGAGCCGCCGCTTGACCTCCTCCGCCGCCGCCCGCAGGCGGTCGAGGTCGGGGCCGGCGAACTGCACGTCGACGTCGCTCCCTCCGCTCCACCGGGTCAGCGAGAAGTCCACCGCCACGGCCTCCGGGATGGGCCCGGTGGCGTCGCGCCACAGGAGTCCGAGCTGCTCGCTGCTGTAGCTGCGCCGCTCCGGCGCCGCGAGCTCGATCGCGACCTCGCCGACGTTCGACGACGCCCTGCCGACGACCGGCGTTATGGGCCCGCCGCCCCGCGCGGCCAGGGGCTGGTCGCCGACCACCGCCAGCACATGCACGAAGTGGTCCTGGCCGGTCTCCTCGAGCAGGCGCCGGCGGAGGCGCGCCGCCCCCGCCTCGAGCTTCGCGACCGCCTCGCCGGTGGCCTCGACCGGCGTGCCCTGCGGCAGCGTCATCGAAGCCGATATGACGTCGATCTCGAGGTTGGGCACGAAGCGGAAGCCGGGCCGTCCGGAGAGCACCAGGCCGACGGTGACGATCATGACGCCGGCGCCTGCCGCGGCGGTCAGGTAGCGCCAGCGGAGCGCGGCGTCGAGCACGGGGCAGTAGACGCGCTGCACGAAGCGCTTCAGGCCGTTCGCGAGGCGGGACTGGAAGCGGCGCCACGGCCCCCGGCGGGCGCGCCGTGGGATGTGCGCGAGGTGCGCCGGCAGGATGTTCAGCGACTCGAGCAGCGAGAACAGCAGGCATGGGATGACGACGAGCGGAATGACCCGCAGCACCTTGCCCATCATGCCGGCCACGAACAGCAGCGGGCTGAAGGCGGCCACCGTCGTCAGGACCGCGAAGGTGACCGGCCGGGCGATCTCGCGGGCGCCCTCGATGGCCCCGCGCAGGCCGTCGCCGTGCTCCTCCTGGTGCCGGTAGATGTTCTCGCCCACGATGATGGCGTCGTCGACGACGATGCCCAGCACGAGGACGAACGCGAACAGCGACAGCATGTTGAAGGAGACGTCGAGGCCCGGCAGCAGGGCGATCGCCCCCAGGAACGGAGATCGGGATGCCGAGGCTGACCCAGAACGCGAGGCGCAGCTCCAGGAACAGCGCCAGCACCAGGAACACGAGCGCGAAGCCCGCGAAGCCGGTCTGCAGCATCAGCGCGAGCTGGTTGCTCAGCGACTCGGCGTCGTTCTGCCAGACCGTGAGCGAGACGCCCTCCGGGAGACGCGCCTGCGCTTCCGCGACGTACTCCGTGGCCAGCGCGGCGAGGTCGACGGCGCTCTGGTCGCCCGTGCGAAAGACGGAGACCATCATCGCCGGCTCGACGTCGAACCGCGCGTACTGGTCCGTCTCCTCGAACCCGTCGACCACCGTCGCCACGTCGCCGAGGTGCAGGCGGCTGCCGTCGGCCCGCGTCCAGAGCGCCAGGTCCTCGAACTCCGCCCCGCGGTAGGCCTGCCCGATCGTCCGCAGCAGGATCTCGCCCCGCTCCGTTCGCACCGACCCGCCCGGCAGGTCCAGGGACGACCGGCGCACCGCGTCCGCCACCTGGTCGAACGTCAGGCCGTGCCGCCGCAGGGCGCCCTCGGAGACCTCGATGGAGATCTCGTAGGGCGGCGCGCTCACGATGTCGACCTGCGTGATCTCCGGGATGGCTGTCAGCTCGTCGCGCACCCGCTCGGTGACCTGCTTCAGCGTGAACGGGTCGATGTCGCCGGAGACCGCGATGTCGACCACCTTGCTGCCGGCTCGTGAGCTCGCGAATGATCGGCTTCTCGGTCTGGAGCGGGAACGTGGTGATGGCGTCGACGTTGCTCTTGACCTCGTCGACCACCCGGCGGGCGTCCGCGCCGAGGTCGAGCTCGATCATCACCGAGCCCATCCCCTCGGACGCCGTCGACTGGATGCGCTTGATGCCGTCGATGCCCTGGATCGCCTCCTCGATTCGGACGTTCACGCCCTCCTCGACCTCCTCGGGGGCGGCGCCCAGGTACGGGACCTCAACCTGGATGCGGTCGAGCTCCATCTCCGGAAACGCCTCTTCCCGGGTGCTCGTTGCGCCGAGGAGGCCGCTGACGACGATGAACGCCATCGTCAGGTTGGCGGCGACGCTGTTGCGCGCGAACCAGTCGATCATGGCGTGCACGTTACCGCTCGACGCGCCGCGCGGTCTTGGCCGATCCTTTGCAGCGCTGGCCGCCTTCGGGAATCGGCCGAACTTTCCAGGAATCGGCCGGCCCCTGCCGGCGTCGGGCGCGAGCAGCAGGAGCAGGGCGATCGCGGGCCTGCTGTCCTATCTGCGGGTGTCGAGTCGTAGGCCCGGCTTGAGCGCGCGGATGCGCGTCTGGCACCACGTCAACGTTTCGCGCGCCGCCCTCACCGCGTCGGCGACGGTCTCGATCGCTGGCGCCTCGGCATCGCCCGTGATGAACTCGTAGCGCTCGGCACCGCCGTAGTCGGTCAGTTCCCGGGTCCTGTCGACGGCCGGGGGGATTGTCAACTCCGGCCGCGTCTTCGAGACGTAGGTCTCGGCGCGCTCCAGCCGTGCCTCTGCCGACTGAACCAGGTTTCGGATGGTGTCATCGTCAGTCTGCGCGGGCATCGTAGAGGACGCGCCCTTCGCGCAGGGCGTCGTGGATGAAGCAGCACGGATCGCGCCGGTTGGCTTCGACCTCGGCGGCGGTCGCGACGATGACGTCGAGCGGTGCGCTGCGCCGCGGGCGCGCCCGCCGGATCCGGCGTGCCGTTGCGCGCCGGTCGAGGGTGTCGGCGACTACCAGCAGGTCGATGTCGCTGTCCTCGTTCATGTCACCGCGCGCGGCAGAGCCGAAGAGGATGATGCGCTCCGGGTGTGCAATCGCTATGGTCGACGCGACGATCGCGCGGAGCTTCGCCGCGTTCGGATGACCATCGGGATCGATACCCCACCAGAGCGGACTGTCCGGCTCGTAGCCCGGGCGCCGATTCTCGGTCATCTCCTGCTGGATTCCTGCGGCCCACGGCCATCCTACCACCGCGTCGGCGAAGAGCGGGCCGGCCTGTGACACTGCCTCCGCGTCGGCCACCCGCACTACCCGGCCGCAACGGGAGACCGCACCCCGCCGTTGCGCGCCCGGTCGAGGGTGTCGTCGCCGAGCCCGCGGGGCCAGCGCCGGGGGCAGAGGCGACTCTTCCCGAAGGTCTCCGTCGGCGACGTGTATCTGGGCGGTGGGGGTACGATCAGACGACGGACGAGGAGGCTGTAACCCCGTGGCAGCGAGGAGAAGCGCCCGCTCGACGCGATGCTGTCGCGGCACTGAACTGATGACGGATCCAGAGTGCTCAGCGGTCCGATCGCGCCACGCGGGAATCGCTGACGAGGGAGAACTCCCATGAGCCATACCGACCTGCTGAACCGCATCACCGTGCGACCGGACGTGTTCGGCGGCAAGCCGATCATTCGGGACATGCGGCTGTCGGTGGAGCTGATCCTGAGCCTGCTCGCCCAGGGCGTCACGCCGGAAGCGATTCTGGATGACTACCCGAAGCTGGAGGCGGACGACATCCGCGCCTGCATCGCCTACGCGCATGCAGTGGTCGCGGACGACACGCTGGCCGCCGTCTCCGTGGCGAAGCCGTGAAGTTCCTGGTGGAACATTGCGCAGGGCGCGGGCTGGCCGAATGGCTGCGCGGCCAAGGGCACGACGTTCTCGATGCAGGCGAGTTGGAATCCGATGCGGGGGATCCTCGGAAGGGCTGGTCGTCTTCGGGAATCGGCCGATTCTCCAGGAATCGACCGGCCTCGGCCGACGGCGGGCGCGAAACTCGGTCGGCGTCATCCCGTGGAGCGCCCGATGCCACGCCATCAGTCGCCCGGCCGCTGTTCAGGAGAGGCCGGAGGAGGAGGGGACGGTGTGGGCCGTAAGGGTATCCCGTTTCGCGTCAAGTTCCTTGAGGGCGGCCACGGAGGTCGACCTGTTCACGGCCTTGTCCTCTGGCACGGGGTCCATGGACGTCACGTGTGCCAAGTGCCTGTTCAGGTGATTGAATCTCCGGCGGGCCTCTTCCTCCGTGATGGTCGAGAGATCCATCCACAGCTCGTCCAGCGCCATCCTGGCTTGATCGCATTCGTCGCGGATGAGCGCGAGCACGGCGGCCGTCTGCGACGGCCGAAGCACGATGTCGAACACCATCGCAATGCCGACCGCGCCACCCACCAGGGCCTGAACGACCGGATCCATCGCAGCTACCAGAGTCGTGATGGATCCCATCACGCAGGTCAGCAAGACGGAGCGGACGAACACCTCTCGTCGGCGGTACCGATCCGCCAAGGTGCCGTAGTAGCGCCCCCAACGGGCGCTGTCGTGTATCGCGTGCCAGACGGCCGTGCGCGTCTCGTTGTTGACTGCCATGGCCCGCCTCCCGTCCTCGAGTCTATCGCCGCCGGCCGCCTGTCGATCCCAGCGGAGCGGAGGCGTTGACATTGTTGGGCTACGGACTGACCCGTCTGGCGCGGCTCTACGGCACGTCCGTCAACGCCCTGCTGCGCCGCGAAGCCGTGCACGTCGACCTCGTCCCCCGTTTTCGGAAGCTCTGGACCACCAACGACGAATCGCTGGAACGGGCGGCGCGCCTGATGACCGACCTCGTCCGCGCCGAGGTCGAGCTCGAGAACCTGCTCGGGGTCGCGCGCACGCGGAACTACCCGCCGGCGAGGCCGCTGCAGGCCGGCGACGTGCGGCTGCAGGCCGAGAACGACGCGACTGAGCTTCGGCAGTGGCTCGGCCTGGGGCTGGCGCCGGTCCGCGACGTCATGAGCCTCCTGGAGCTGGACCTCGGGGTGCGCCTCTACGTGCGTCCGCTCGACAGCCGGGTATCCGGGTTGTTCGAGTATGACGACGGCGTTGGTGCGTGCATCCTGCTGAACGCCAGGCATCGCCCGGCGCGGCAGGCGCAGACCGCGGTGCATGAACTCGGACACCTGACGTCTCGCCGGCAGACGCCGGACGTTTGTCGTTCCGACCGGCAGGGCGATACGCGCGAAGAGCGGTACGCCGATGCGTTCGGGCGCGCGTTCCTCACGCCTTCGCGAACGGTCCGCGTGAAGTTCGAGGACGTCACCGCGGGAGCTTCGCGCATCACGCGGCGGCACGTCATTCTGCTGGCCCACGCGTTCGGGGTGTCACGCGAGGCAATCGTGCGGCGGCTCGAGGAGCTCCGGCTCGTGAAGGCGGGCACGTGGGACTGGTTCGCGGCCAACGGTGGAATCACCGACGAACAGGCACGCCAGGTTCTGGGCCGGACGGCCACCGTCGACCACGACACCGGTGACGCACAGCGTCCCGTGTCCCTTCGCCTCGGCCTGCTGGCCGCCGAAGCCGAGCGCCGGGAACTGCTGAGCGAAGGGCAGCTCGCGCGCTTGCTGTGCCTGGATCGCGTCGCGCTGCGCAAGATCCTGGACGCTGCCGGCGTGGAAGACGACGCGGATGGCCCTCCGAAGTTGCCTCGATGAACGCCCCGCGCCGGTCGTCGCGGACACGAGCGTCGTCATCAATCTGAACGCCACCGGTTGCTCCGAGGCGATCCTGGGAGCCTTGCCCAACCCTTGTGTCGTCCCGGAGGAGGTCTCGCTGGAACTTCAGGCCGGTCGCCGGACGGGCCGAGGAGACGCCGACACGCTTGCCGTACTCGTCGAGCAACACCTCGTCGAGCCTGCTGGACTCGGAGACGCGGGCATGTCCCAGTTCGCGGACCTCGTCGGCGGGGCGGCTGCCGACACCCTGGATGACGGCGAAGCCGCGACGATCGCCTGTGCCGTCGAGCGGTCTGCCATCGCCCTCATCGACGACCGCAAGGCCATTCGCATCTGCGCGGAACGCTTCCCGCACCTCGCCGTCGGGTGCACCGTTGACGTGCTCGCGCAACAGCACGTTCAGGCCGCACTCGGTCATCACCTTCCCGACGCCGTGTTCAACGCGCTGGACGGCGGTCGCATGCGCGTGCGGTGCGGTACGAGCGGTGGGTGGTCGATCTCATCGGCAAGGAGCGAGCCGCGCTATGCCACTCGCTGCCGAAACGAATCCGTTCCGGGAGTCCTTCGAGCTCCAGGTGACCAGCCGGTTCGGCAGGCGACCGCGCGGCGCGCGCCATAGCCGGCCCGAATCTTGCGGTCTCCCGATCGTAGACCGGGGCAGCCCCTGCTCGATGTCCTCGGGGCAGCATCGGAGCAGCGAGTTTCCTCCCCGGGAACCAGGCTCTGTCTCCAGCACGTCTCAAGAAGAAGAGGGGGAAAACGTGACGAGCGGTCAAGACCGCCCGCCCGCCGTGCCGCCTCTTGCGGAGACCGTTCGGCGCCCGTTGCTCGACCGGGACGTCCGGTCCCCGCGCCGCGGGAAGGAGGGAGCTGGAGATGATGACGTGGCAAGAAGCGACGTCGGCCTTCGCTGGCCTGCGGCCGTTTGCGCGCCGCGCCCTGGCCACGGGAGCGGTTTGGGCCGTGCTTGCCGCCGCACCCACGCTCACGGCGCAGCCGGTCGAGGGGCGCGCTCAACCGGGCGACGGGCCCGCGTTCACGGTTGCGTCCCTGGAGCCGACCGGCTCCGAACGCCAGGAGATCTCGTTCCGTGTGCGGCCGGGTGGCAACTGCGATGTGCGGAACCACTCGCTCGTTCGGTTGATCAGCGAAGCGTACGGACTGGAGGTTCAGCAGGTCCTGGGCGGACCGGACTGGATCGACGACGAGCGGTTCGACATCGTGGCCACCTTCGAACCGGATTCCCACGCGGCGACAGACGAATCGCGAGTGCGACGCATGCTGCAGAGGCTCCTCTGGGAGCGCTTCCGGTTGCGGCTGAGCGCTGGTCGGCTCGGCCTGGTCGACGTTCTCGTCGTCACGCACGCGGAGCGTCTGGGGGCGAACTGAAGCCGCCGACACGAATGGCGCTCGGGAACTCCGCAGGCACACGGCGCGTCTCGGGCGTGTTCTGCCTGGACGGCCCGGCGGATCACCGTGCGACGGGTTTGTCGGCGGACGGGCCGTAGAGCGACGGGACGGGGACGTCGTTGAGTCGAAGGTACACCCCGAGTTGCGCCCGGTGGTGGACCACGTGATTCAGGACGACCGCCTTCGGACGCGTGAAGAGGACCGCGCCACCGCTCCGCAGCGACCAAGGCTTCCGCAGGTCCTCGTCGCTGGCGCCGGCGATGGCGGCCCGCATCCGGCGGGCGTTGGTATCGAACACGGCGACGATGGCGGCCGTGTCCGAAGGCGGCGGTTCCGCGGCCCTGCTGCCGGGCGTCGCATCGAACCCGTCCTCGGTGACGACCAGCGCCCCCAGGGACGGCAGGTCTGAGAGGTGTCTCGCCAGCCAGAGCATGGAGCCGGACTTCGGATGCGGCTTCCACCCGAACTTGTCGGCCGGAACACGCGCCAGCGTCGTGCGGGTCCCCGCCATCTCCTGATCGAGCTCCGGCAGCCAGCTCTCACCGATCGGCATTGCCCTCCGCAACTGTAGCAGGCGGCGACGCTCCGACCGTCGGGAAGGCGACCCGGTGCTACAGTACAGATCACGGAGAACGCCGCGGATCTGACGTTTCCAATGACTCCTCCAGCGATCCCGTGCGAAGGTCACACCCTGACCGGCGCGCTCGATCCACGCATCCTGGACGCCATCATTCGGCGCATCGTGGAGGTCGCCGATCCGGAGAAGATCATCCTGTTCGGATCCGCCGCGCGCGGCGAGATGGGACCCCACAGCGACGTGGATCTGCTGGTCGTGAAGCAGGTGGCGGACAGACGCGACCTCAGCGTGCGCATCCGCAGGCGCCTGTACGGGGTCGACGCCGCCGTGGACCTCATCGTCGTCACGCCCCGGGACATCGAGCGGTACGGAGACAGTCACGCCCTGGTCATCAAGCCAGCGTTGCGGGATGGCAAGGTCGTCTATGCAGCATGAGCGTTTCGCGCACGACGACCCTCGCGAGTGGCTGAACCGGGCTCGGAGCAACCTCGCGCAGGCTCGGAACCGCGCATCCCAGGTCTACCTCGAAGACCTGTGCTTCGACGCCCAGCAGGCGGCGGAGAAGGCCATCAAGGCGGTGATGCTCGCCCGCGGCATCGAGTTCCCCTACGTGCACGACCTCAATCGCCTGCTGTCGATGCTCGAGCGCGCGGGGGAGACCATTCCGGGATCGGTTCGCCGGGCGGGCGACCTCACGGACTACGCTACGACGACGCGCTATCCGGGAGTCGACCAGCCGGTCAGCGAGCGCCAGTACCTGCAGGCCGTCGAGGTCGCCCAGGCCGTCGTCCGGTGGGCGGAGGGGCAGGTGTGATTCCCCGACTGGCGCCGAGCCCCGGAGCAGATGCTCAGGCAGGCCGCACCACGCGGTAGACCAGCCTCGCGTAACCCTCCACGGATTCGCTTCGGAGCAGCCGCACGTCGACGGTTTCCTCAATCGTCTGGAACAGGTTCCGCGATCTGCCTCCTACGATCACCGGCGCAACGACCAGGCTGATCTCGTGCACGAGCCCCCGGCGCAGGAGAACGGAGTTCAGGGTGCCGCCGCTGTCGGTCACGATCACCGTCGGGCGGTAGCGATCCTCCACGGCGGCAAGCGCCTGCGTCAGGTCCACGTGATCGTCGCCCGCGACGTAATGGTCGTACCGCCGTTCCTCCAGGTAGCGCAGGTAGGCACGGGGCGTCGTGCGCGACGCGAGGACGATCACGTCCCTGCAGTAGTCGGACCGTCTCAACACGTGCAGGAGGCCGTGAAGTCGGCCGCCGCTGTCGGGGATCACCCAGTACGGTCCGGCGTCGTCCGGGTTCTCGGGGCGCCGACGGTCGGCGTCATCTTCCTCTGGCACGGGCCCCGCGAAGGTCTCGACACCCCTCCTGGCCGTCACGGAGCCGACCAGCATCAGTCCGGGAGCGTAGCCCGCCACCAGCCGGTAGTGAAGCTCCAGGTTGGCCTCGAAGCCGGTAATCGCGCCGTCCAGGCTGACCTGGTTGTGCAGGATGAGCTTGGCGGGCACGACACCTCCTGTTCTCGGGCGGGACGCGCGTGGCGTCGTAGAGGACGCGCCCTTTGCGCAGGGCGTCGTGGACGAAGCAGCACGGATCGCGCCGGTTGGCTTCGACCTCGGAGGCGGTCGCGACGATGACGTCGAGCGGTGCGCTGCGCCGCGGGCGCGCCCGCCGGATCCGGCGTGCCGTTGCGCGCCGGTCGAGGGTGTCGGCGACTACGAGCAGGTCGATGTCGCTGTCCTCGTTCATGTCACCGCGCGCGGCAGAGCCGAAAAGGATGATGCGCTCCGGGTGTGCGATCGCTATGGTCGACGCGACGATCGCGCGGAGCTTCGCCGCGTTCGGATGCCCATCGGGATCGATACCCCACCAGAGCGGACTGTCCGGCTCGTAGCCCGGGCGCCGATTTTCGGTCATCTCCTGCTGGATTCCTGCGGCCCACGGCCATCCTACACCGCGTCGGCTGCTCTCGGGCGGCACGCGGGTAACATCCCTCCCCGGGGACTTCACCGCATGGCATCGAGGCGCCAGGTGTCCGCTTCGTGCCTATCGCGGTGCTCCTCCTGACGGCCACCCGAGGGAATCGGCCTTCCACTGACGGTCGCGGCGGGGGCCCTCGCGGCGTGGAGCGTCGTGCCGGGGCTCGGGCTCTGGGAGGCGATTCTCTTCGGGGCGGTGCTCGCGCCCACCGACGCCGCCCTCGGACAAGCCGTGGTGAGCAATCGGCTGGTTCCGGTCAGCGTTCGGCAGGGCCTCAACGTGGAGAGCGGCCTCCGGCGCGAGCGGGGAGTCATCCCAAGGACCGGAGCGTAGCGGAGGAGGTGCGAAGCACTGTGACTCGCCGGGAGCAGAGGCTGCCTCTCCGCCTCACCTACCCACTCGATTGCCCGAAGACCCCCAGCTATACTCCGGCGGGTCCCATGATCAGCGCTAAGACGATCGTGCTGTTTTCGGTGGCGACGGCAGCGGCGGCGGATCGCGTCACGGGCCTGCCGAGCCGGGCGCGCGGCTGGTGTTCCGCCGCGAGGCATTCGTGAGAACGGTGACCGGGAAGCTCCTGACCCATGCCCTCGGCCGTGGCGTCGAGCACTGCGACCAGCCGACCATTCGCCGTATCGTGCGCGAAGCCGGCCCGGACCATTCGCGGTCTTCGATTGTCCTGGGCATCGTCCGAACCGTGCCGTTCACGATGAGGAGATCCGAGCCATGATCGTGACCAGGAAGGCGCTCCCCCGCCGTACCGTCCTGCGCGGCCTCGGCGCAAGCATTGCGCTCCCGCTGCTCGACGGCATGGTCCCGGCCTTTGCCGCACTCCGCAACCGCGGAGTCCGTACGATGCCCCCTACGACTACACGGCTTGGCACTATTGTCGGCAAGTCGGAGAACGATATCCAGATCTTCCAGGGCATCCCCTATGCCAAGCCCCCGGTGGGGGAACGACGCTTCCGTGCGCCGGAACCCCACGGGCCCTGGTCGGGCACGCTGGATGCCACCAGGCTGGGCAATCGCGCGATGCAACCCGAATCCCCGGTCAGCCCGCCGTCGGCGGAGGCAGTCAGTGAGGACTGTCTGTCTGTGGACATCTACACCCCCGCAGCGGACGGTCGCGCCCGGCCGGTGTTGTTCTGGATTCACGGCGGGGCCTACTACATCGGTTCCGGCAACGACCACGACGGCTCCGTCCTTGCCGCCCAGGGCGACGTGGTGGTGGTTACGGTCAACTATCGGCTCGGCGTGTTCGGCTTTCTCGACCTGTCGAAATACGACGACGATCTGGCCGGATCCGCGTCCAACGGTTTGCGCGACCAGATCCTGGCCCTGACCTGGGTGCGGGACAACATCGCCGACTACGGTGGTGACCCCAACAACGTGACCATCTTCGGCGTGTCCTCCGGCGGCGGCTCCGTCAACGCCCTTCTGGCCGCGCCCTCCGCCGACGGCCTGTATCACCGCGCCATCGCTCACAGCGGCACCGCCATCACCACCGCACCGGCGCCCCTGGCATCGGCACTGGCCGCGCACCTGAAGGTGGACGAGGGAGAATTACTCAATCACCTCAGACAGCTCCCCGCCGAAGAGTTGCTGGCGGCGCAGCTCGCCTCCGGCGTTACGGTCGCCGCCAGCGTCGACGGCGTGGTGGTGACTCGGGATACCTATCAGGCGATCGCCGAGCGTGCCGAGCGCGGCGTGCCCTACATCGCCGGCTCCAATCGGCATGAAGGTACCCTTGTCACGTCGCTCGCCCCCGAAGGGACGACCTTCGACCCCATGAGCGCTGTCCTGGGGGCAATGACCGTCGATCTCCTCCCCGCCGGCGCGGACCCCGGCGAGTACCTCGCTGCGCTGCAGGACGCTCATCCCGACGACACCGGCAAGACCCTCACCGAGCGGGTCTGGACCGAGATGTTCCGGCGCGCTGCCATCCGCACCAGCGAAGCGGTTACAGCGGCCGGGTCCAGGGGCTGGCTGTACCGTTTCGACCTGCCCTCGCCCGTCATGGACGGTACCCTCGGCGCCACGCATGGCTGTGAGGTTCCGTTCACGTTCAACTACTATGCGCGTCCGGAGACTTCGCGCATCTCCTTGGCCCTCTACGATCCGAAGGACCCGGTGGTCCGCCAACTGGCGGAACAGTGGTCGAACACGGTGCTGGCCTTCGCGCGCACCGGCGATCCCAACGGTGCCGGTCTGCCGCACTGGTCTCCCTATTCGGCGGACCGCCGCGGGGTCTTGATCCTGGACGCCGCATCGCGCATCGAGCAGGACCCGGATAGCGAATTGCGCAAGCGGTGGGGCGACGCGTGAGGAAACGGCCGCGACGGCTGTGGTCGAGGGATCCGCCGCCGGCGATGGCCGCGTCCTGATCCCCGCCACGTGGTCCCAGCTCAACCGGCACTGCCGCGCCACCGCCGCGAAGCCGGCCACCTTCAGCCAGTCGATCACCATCGCCTCGAACAACCTCCCCGGGGAACCAGGCTCCGTCTCCAGCACCCCTAAAGAAGAGGGGCGTGAAATGGGACGAGCGGTCACCGCGACCCCGGGGTAGTCGATCCGACTCCCGGGACCCTCTCCCCAGAGAGGGCGCGCGAGACGTCCGGTCCCTGCGTCGCGGGAAGGAGGGAGCTGGAGATGATGACCTGGCACGAAGCGGCGTCGGCCTTCGCCGGCCTGCGGCCGTTTGGCGGTGAGACGGGCCACGAGACTCTTCCGGGCACAGAACGCGCAGCCCGGCCGCGAACCGCGCACGGGCGAACCGACCTGATCGTTCCGCGGGAGAGCGGCGTGACGGGCGACGCGAAGTACCGGCTGCTCGCCCGGTCGCGCCGCCGGGCCCAGGAGCTGGCGCGCCGGGCCCTGGCCACGGGAGCGGTCTGGGCCGTGCTCGCCGCCGCACCCACGCTCACGGCGCAGCCGGTCGGGCGCGCTCAACCAGCCGACGGACCCGCGTTCACGGTTGCGTCCCTCAAGCCGACCGGCTCCGAACGCCAGGAGATGTCGTTCCGTGTGCGGCCCGGTGGCAACTGCGATGTGCGGAACCACTCGCTCGTTCGGTTGATCAGCGAAGCGTACGGACTGGAGGTTCAGCAGGTCCTGGGCGGACCGGACTGGATCGACGACGAGCGGTTCGACATCGTGGCCACCTTCGAACCGGATTCCCACGCGGCAACGGACGAATCGCGAGTGCGACGCATGCTGCAGAGGCTCCTCTGGGAGCGCTTCCGGTTGCGGCTGAGCCCTGGTCGGCTCGGTCCGGTCGACGTTCTCGTCGTCACGCACGCGGAGCGTCTGGGGGCGAACTGAAGCCGCCGACGCGGGCGCTCGGGAACTCCGCGGACACTCGGCGCGTCTCGGGCGTGTTCTGCCTGGACGGCCCGGCGGATCACCGTGCGACGGATTCGTCGGCGGACGGGCCGTAGAGCGACGGGACGGGGACGTCGTTGAGTCGCAGGTACACCCCGAGTTGCGCCCGGTGGTGGACCACGTGGTTCAGGACGAAGCTCCGAAGCACGACCGCCTTCGGACGCGTGAAGAGGACCGCGCCACCGCTCAGCAGCGACCACGGCTCCCGCAGATCCTCGTCGCTGGCGCCGGCGATCGCAGGCAGCGTTGCGGGATGGCAAGGTTGTCTGTGCTTCGACGCCCGGCAGGCGGCAGAGAAGGCCGTCAAGGCGGTGATGCTCGCCCGCGGCATCGAGTATGCCAACCCGGGGGACGTGGGCATGTCGCACTTCTGTGGATGCGCTGCTCCGGCGCCGCAGCTCGAAACTCACACGATCGATCCGTTGGAGCGAAGACGACTCCAGCCAGGTGCGCCAACTGGCAACCGTTTCGCACATGAGGCGCAAGAGCGCGAAGCTCCTTGTCGCCAATACTTCACAGTAAGGCCAGAAGAACGCCCGGGCTTCTCAGGCGACAGGGTCCAGTCCTTGAGCCGCCCTCGTGAAACCACCAGAATCAACGGCGCGACGCCTTCGGAATCGGACGACGACGTGTCGACACGAATGACTCCGGTGTTCTATGCTGGGCGCCGACTTGCATTTGAAGTGCAACCGCGCTTCTGGAGCAGTCGCGCGATCTCTCGTTCTCGTTCCTCAATGCGGGAATCGCGGGGATGCTGCCCGGCCGGAGGCTGTGGCCGTGTCGCCGCTCGGTTATGCCACACACGCGAGAGCAGTACCTGTCCAACACCCGGACTGACACGAACCGGTTCCGGCGCCGTCCGGCTGCCGTTGAAACGTAAACGGGGGAAGGATGGCTTCCAGTCGCGACACTTCCAGTCAGGACGTCCGCTACGAGCCGGACGAGCGGCCGCCGCTCCCGCTCACGATCGGGCTCGGCCTGCAGTACGCCATGCTCACGGTGGCCAGCGTCGTGCTGTCGCCGGCCATCCTGATCAGTACCGTGGGCGGAAGCGAGGCGTACCTGGCGTGGGTGGTGTTCTCGGCGCTCCTGATCAGCGGCGTAACCACGGTGATCCAGGTCGCTCGTGTCGGGCGCATCGGCTCCGGCTACCTCCTGCTGATGGGGAGCAGCAGCGTCTACCTCGCCATCTGCGTCACGGCGCTCGAACGCGGCGGCGGGGGCCTGCTGGGGAGCCTGATCATCGTCTCGTCCCTGTTTCAGTTCCTGCTCGCAGCGAAGCTGTCGCTCTTTCGCAGGATCTTCACGCCGACCGTGGCCGGCACGGTCCTGATTCTGATCCCGATTACGGTATCGCCGATCATTCTGCGGAAGCTGACCGACGTGCCCGCGGACGCGGGGCCCGCGGCGGCGCCGGTCACGGCCGCGGTCACGCTGTTGGTGATCGCCGCGATCGCCATCCGCGCCACCGGAGCGTGGCGGCTCTGGGCCGCCGCGGCGGGGATGGTGGCGGGCAGCGCGGTCGGCGGCCTGCTCTTCGGGCTCTACGACACCCGGCGCGTTCTGGATGCGTCGTGGATCGGGGGGCCGGCATTTGCCTGGCCGGGCCTCGACCTGGGCTTCGGCGCAGACTTCTGGGCGCTGCTGCCCGCCTTCGTGCTGCTGACGATGGTCGGCGCCATGGACACCATCGGCGACTGCATCGCCATCCAGCGGATCTCGTGGCGCAGGCCGCGCGCCATCAACTTCCAGTCGATTCAGGGCGCCCTCGCCGCCGACGGACTGGGCAACCTGCTGTCCGGTCTCATGGGCACGCTGCCCAACACGACCTACGTGCACAGCATCGCGGTCGCCGATCTCACTCGGGTGACGGCGCGTGCGGTCGGCATCTGTGTGGGCATCATCTTCATCGTCGTGGCGTTCCTGCCGAAGCTCGTAGCCGCCATCGTCGCCGTCCCCGGTCCGGTGGTCGCCTCCTACTTCATCGTGCTGGTGTCGTCCCTCTTCGTCCTCGGGATGCGGGTGCTCCTGCACGACGGCCTCGACTACCGCAAGGGCGTGGCGGTGGGCCTGGCCTTCTGGCTGGGGCTCGCCTTCGAGCTCGACTGGATCTTTCCCCAGTACTTCCAGGGCGTGTGGGGCGACCTGTTTGCGAACGGCCTGACGGTGGGCGGCCTGACGGTGATCGTCCTGTCGCAGTTCGTGGGGCTGACCGGGCCGCGCGCCCGCCGCCTGAAGGCGGACCTGACGCGGGAGAGCTTCTCGAAGGTCGACACGTTCCTGGCCGACTTCGCCGCCCGCGGGAAGCGCAACGAGGAGATGACCGATCGGCTCCGCGCCGTCGGCGAGGAGCTGCTGCTCACGCTGACGCGGCAGGAGGCCGATGGGGGACGGAAGGCGGGCCGGCACCTGCTGCTCGTCGCGCGCGACGACGGCGATGCCGTCGACCTCGAGTTCGCCGCGACGACGGACGAAGCCAACCTGGAGGATCAGTTGGCACTGCTCAGCGAGCAGATCGCCGGCTCCGCCGTCGAGGAGGAGGTCTCGCTGCGCCTGCTGCGCCACTACGCGTCGACCGTCCGCCACCAGCAGTTCCACGACATGGATGTGGTGACGGTCCGCGTCGGCCCGCCCGTCTCGCTGTAACGGCCGCCCCCCGGCACGGAGGCGCCGGCATGAACGTGGGCTCCGCCAATCGGTCCCGCAGGGGATAGGATGGCGCAGGCGGAAGCTCCGACCCTCCGCGACCGCCGCATCGGGCGCAGGCGGTGCAACGCCCTCGTGGTCGTGACGCCGTGACCAGGGCAGGGTGTGCGAAGCGCACGAGCGATCGGGGCGCAGAGTTCAGCGAATCTTCAGTCTTTCGCTGGCCGCACCGCGGTTAGGATGCCGACGTAGTCCGGCGGCGCGTCGAGGGCACTCGGCCGCCGGCGTCCGCGGTGAGGTGGGCATGCGACGGAGAGCGATACTCGGGTCGGTAGCCGTGGCGCTGGCGATGACGGTGCTCGCGGCGCAGGGACCAACCGTCGGCTACCGCTGGGAGCTTCCCCCCGGCGTGTCGCCGCCGCGTCTGCCGCTGGACGCTCCGATGACGCCCGAGCGGGTGGAGCTGGGCCGGCACCTCTTCTACGACACGCGGCTGTCGGGGAACGGGACGCAGTCGTGCGCGACGTGCCACATTCAGGCCCTCGCCTTCACGGACGGCCGGGCGCAGGGGATCGGATCGACAGGCGAACGCCACCCCCGCAGCGCGATGTCGCTGGTCAACGTGGCGTATCGCGACGCGCTGACCTGGGCCAACCCGACATTGCGGTCGCTGGAGGAGCAGGCGCTCGTCCCGATGTTGGGGACCGACCCGGTCGAGCTGGGGCTGGCGGGGCACGAGCCCCGCGTCTACGCGGCGCTGGCGGCCTCGCCGATCTATCGGCGCCTGTTCGCGGCGGCGTTTCCTCCTCCTCCGCCGGCGGACGCCCACGAGGACGGGATCGCGGCGCTCGTCACCACCGGCAACGTCGCGCTCGCACTGGCGGCCTTCCAGCGCTCCATCGTCTCGTTCCGGTCGCCGTACGACCGCTACCGGTTCCACGGAGACGAGGAGGCGCTCACGCCGGCGGCCCGTCGCGGGATGGCGATCTTCTTCTCGCGGCGCGGGCGGTGCGGCGGTTGTCACCTGGGCCATACCGTGTCGACCGATCTCGGGCTCAACCTCGACGGCGGGTCGAAGGCGTCGACCAGTCCGCTCAGCGACCCGCCGGTGTTCCTGTTCCACAACACCGGCCTCTACAACCTGCCCGGTCCGATTCCCTATCCGGCCGACAACACCGGCAAGTATGCGCATACCGGGGAGCTGGAGGACGCAGGCCGCTTTCGCATTCCGCCCTTGCGCAACGTGGCCGTGACCGCTCCCTACATGCACGACGGGAGCATCGCGGCGCTCGGCGAAGTGCTCGACCACTACGTGGCCGGCGGTCGCGCCCCGAATCCGCGGCAGAGCGAGTCGATCCAGCCGCTGACGCTGCGCGACGACGAGCGGCGCGATCTGATCGCGTTCCTCCAGAGCCTCACCGACGAGGCATTGCTGCGCGACCCGCGCTGGAGCGACCCCTGGAGCGTCGATCCTTAGCCGCCTCCACGACGCGCTGGCACGTCGCCTCGCGGGTGGTGGCCGCCGTCGCCGGCGGTTACGCCGTGTCCAACGTCGGCGCGGTCGGGCTCGCACATGTGCTTCCGCTGCCCCGCGCGGACGCGGTCATGGCCGGCGTCCTGGCTACCTATCTCTTCTACGGAGCGGCGGTCGTGTGGTGTTTCGGCGCCCGGACGGTGCGGCACGCCTGGCTCGGCCTCCTCGTCACCCTCGTGACCTTTGCGGCGCTGGCCGTGCTCGGGGGGTCCCTTCGCTCATGAGGGGCGGTCTTCGCCGATCGATGGCGTGGCTCCATACGTGGGCAGGCCTGCCGGTGGGGTGGGTGCTCTTCTTCGTGTTCCTCACCGGCACCCTCGGCTACTTCGACAGCGAGATCGACCAGTGGATGCGGCCGGAGGCGCCCCTCCCGACGCCCGCACTGTCGCAGGTCGACGGACTGGCCCTGGGGCTGGCGCGGCTCGAGCAGGTGGCTCCGGGAGCGCCGCGGTGGACGGTCTTCCCACCGAGCGGTCACGACGTGCCGCACGTGACGATCGGTTGGAGCGCCGGGGCCGATGTTTCCGGCCGCCCGCTTCGCCGCAGCGAGACCCTGGATGCCGCCACCGGCGCGCCGTTCCGCACGCGTGCGACCGGAGGCGGTCAGACCCTGTACCAGCTCCACTACACGCTGCACTACTTGCCATCCGCCGCCGCCCGGTGGCTGGTGGGCATCTGTTCGATGCTCATGCTGGTGGCTCTCGTCTCGGGCGTGATCACGCACAAGCGGATCTTCGCCGAC
The DNA here is from genome assembly GCA_965215155.1 of Vicinamibacterales bacterium. GTDB lineage: Bacteria > Acidobacteriota > Vicinamibacteria > Vicinamibacterales > UBA8438 > JAGWAJ01. The sequence goes on from CBDCCY010000004.1 coordinate 908,464, forward strand.
TTCTTCACGTTCCGCCCCCGGCAGGGCCAGCGCTCGTGGCTCGACGTCCACAACCTGGTGGGCGTTACCGCGCTGCCCTTCCACCTCGTCATCACCTACAGCGGCCTGGTCTTCTTCGTGTTCACCTACATGTCCCCGGTGGTGGACGCGACCTACGGGCACGAAGGCCGCGGCCGGTTCTTCGACGAGGCGTTCCGCAACCCCGAAATCCCTCCGCCGGCGGGCGCAGCGGCTCCCCTGGCGCCGTTGGCTTCCATGTACGACGAGGCGGTCCGCCACTGGGGCCAGGCCCCCGTGCGGGTGGCGTCGTTCTACAACCCCGGCGACAGGAACGCGCGCGTCGTGTTCACGCGCACGCACGTCGATCCCGTGAGCAACGGCGGACGCATGGTGTTCGCCGGTGCAACCGGGGATCTGCTCGACAGGTTCGACCGGCGCACGGGGCCGATGGTCGTCAACCATGCGCTGCTCGGTTTGCACGAGGGGCTGTTCGCGGGGCCCCTGCTGCGCTGGCTCTACTTCCTCACCGGATTGCTCGGTACCGCCATGATCGGGACGGGCCTGCTGCTCTGGACGGCCAAGCGGAAGGCGAAGCTCACCCCGGCCGGAAGCTCACCGCCGGCTGCCGTGCGGGTGATCGAGCATCTCAACGTGGGCACCATCGTCGGATTGCCGGTCGGGATTGCGGCCTACTTCTGGGCCAATCGGGTCCTGCCGGTCGGGATGGCGGAGCGGGCGGCCTGGGAGGTCCATGCCCTGTTCCTCGTGTGGCTGGCGATGCTCGTGCTGCCGTGGCTGCGGCCGTCGGACCGCGCGTGGCGCGACTCGCTCCGGCTGGCGGCGTGCGCCTACGCCGCGCTCCCGGTGCTGAACGCGCTCACCACGGACCAGCACCTGGGCGTGACGATTCCTGCCGGCGCGTGGGCGCTGGCCGGTTTCGATCTGGTTTCCCTCGCGGCGGGTCTCGGCTTTGCGGTCGCGGCCTTCGGTCTGCCGCGGCAGGAGGTCGCAGCGGACGCGGCGGATCCGTTGCCCGATTCCGTCGCGATACCCGCGGTCTCCGCAACGACGCCCCTGCCGGAGGACGCAGCCGGATGACGGTGGCCGTGTTCGCGCTCTGCTACGCAGGTCTCTCGCTGCTGAGCCTGAGTCAGGTCCGCCACCACCGCCGCGTGCATGGTGGCGACCACCGCCCTCGCCGGCGGTGGAGCGGGTGGGGCGGCTGGGCGCTGCTCGCCTCCGGCGCGCTCGTCTCCGCCGCCGCGTGGGGGCCGGGCACGGGAGTGGTGGCGTTCCTGGGGCTGGCGACCTTCGCCGCCGTTACCGTCACGCTGCTGCTCACCTACGCGCCGCAGCTCGTCTTCCGGACCGCCGCGGCCGCCGTGAGCGTCGCGGTTGCCGCCGGGGCCCTGGCGCTGGCGGCGTAGCGCCGCCAAACCCGTCCACCGCCCCAGGAGCTTGCACCGGAGAACTCACGACGTTGCGTTCTGCGGCGCACGCTCCCAGGCCCGGGCGCCGCCGTCACGCCGGGGCGGCGAGGGGCCGAATCCAGGTCGGAATGAGCGCACAGCACTCCGCCTCGGACCCGCCCCTCCCGCCGCCTCCGGCGGGCGCCTGGACCTAGGAGTCTGCGCCGCAGAAACGCGCCACGGAGGGCTGCGTGCCCGCGCAGACTCCCAACGCGACCGCAAGGTCGCGCTAGCGCCGCCAAACCCGTCGCAGGCTCCGTGTTCGGCCCCAGCCCCCACCGCCCTAGGAGCTTGCGCCGCAGAACGCAGCGCAGTGGAGTTCTGCGGCGCAAGCTCCTAGAGGACGATCTCGAACGGCTGCCCGATCCGCTCGTCGAGGATGACGCCCGAGTCGACCGACAGCCACTTCTCGAGGACGTTGGCATAGATCTGCCGGAAGTCGACGCTGGGCTCCAGCCCTCCGTGGTGCTGGCGGCCGAGGTCGGCCGGCTCGCCGAGCAGTCCGGGCCGGACTCGGCCGCCGGCCGCGAACAGGACGCTCGCGTCGCCGTGGTCCGTGCCGTGGCTGCCGTTCTCCTCCACCTGGCGGCCGAACTCCGAGAACGACAGCAGGAGGACCCGCTGGAACTGGTTGGCGGATCGGAGATGAGCGGCGAACGCCCGCAGGCCGGCGCCGAACTGCGTGTAGAGCGCCTTGTGCACGGCGAGCTGATTGCTGTGCGTATCGAAGGACGGCGACGTGAACGTGGCGAACGAGCCCAGCGTGAGGTAGTACACCCGCGTGGGGGAGCCCGTCTCGATCAGGTTGCCGGTCCAGCGCAGCGCCTGGCCGAACTCCGTGTCGGGATAGTCGAACCGGCTGCCGTTGCCGCCGCTTGCCTGCCCCAGCCGGCGCGCGGCGACCCCGAGCCGATTCTCGACCTGCCGGAGGTAGTCGAGCCGGCCGGTTCGCGAACCGGTCGCGGGGTCCGGGCCGCCCGGCTTCACGTCCATGTCGAGGAGCAGCCGCGGATGGGCCACCGACTGGCTGTGGCCGGATGCCGACGCGAGCGTGCGGCCGACCTCTTCGGCGAACTGGAGCCCGGCCAGCGGTTCCGCACCGCATTCGCACTGGTGGTCGAGATAGCGCCCCAGCCATCCGTGCGCGGGCGCCGGCTCGCGGACCGAGGCGGTCTCGAAGACCTCGGTGCCGCGGGAGTGCAGCCGGGACGAGTTCGGGTAGCCGACTCCCTGGACGATCGCCGCGTGACCGTCGTCGATCAGGCGCTGGTAGTCGACCAGCCACGGATTGAGGCCGAGGCCGCTGCCGGCTTCCCGAATCGTCTCGCGCTTCGGGATCGCAATGGTGGGGCGAGCCCGATAGTACCGATCGTCGTGGATGGGAACCACCGAGTTCAGTCCGTCGTTGCCCCCCAGGAAGCGCACCACCACGACGACGGGGCCGTCGTAGTCCGACGCGGCCGCGGGGCCGGCTGCGGCTGCGCTCTCGACGACGAAGTGCGGCAGGGTCGGTGTCAATGCGAACAGCTTCAGCATCTCGCGGCGGTTCAGTACGGTCATGGCCTTCCTGCGTCCTTTCGATGTCGCCTCACGCCAACTGGTACTCGGGGGTCGCCACGATGCGTCGAATCGCCTCCCGGGCGCGTGCGGCCGCGTCCGTTCCCCCGTCCGGCGCCGTGAACGCCGGGAGAGCGATGCCCGGTGCCGGATCGAGCCGGTCGAGCAACACGTCGGGGTCGGCGCGACGATAGCGCTCGCCGACGTAGGCCGCGGCTTGCGCGGCACTCGCCGCCTTCGACTCGACGATGCCCAGGTCCGGCAGGGCTCCCGTGGTGAGGACCCTGCCGAGCTGGTAACGCACGGCGAGGCGCTCCGGCGGATCGATCCATGCGTCCTGCCCCGGCCAGCCCGCGTCGCCGAAGCTGGGGGTCTGGAACAGCGTCTGCCCCGCGGCCGCGAGCCAGGCGGCGAGCGCGGCCAGGGGAGGTTGGGACACCTCGAGCTGACGGCACGCACCGACGGCCAGGTGAATGGGGCTCTTCACGAGGGCCCAGTGCGACGCCGGGGACCAGAACGCGTCGGAGCCGGCGATCTCCCGCACGAGGGCGACGAGAGATCCCCCGGTGTCCCGGTAGGTCCTCGAGAGCTGCCGCTCGAGCGCCCCGTCCGGGTCCTCTACCCCGAGGTAGCGCGTGAGCAGCCGGCTGTAGCGCCGTGCGGTGTCGGGGTGACGGGCCAGGTAGCCGACTGCCGAGGCGGCGTCGAACGCGTCGCTGCGGCCCAGGATGGTCTTGGGCCGGTCGACGAAGTGCTCGGCCTCGAAGACCGGGTGGAGACCGGTCCGCCGCTGCGACCGGAAGCCTTCCGGGTCGACCGCCCGATCGGGCTCGTAGCCGCTCGGCGCCTCGAGCCGCCAGCCGGTCAGGGCGCGGCAGAGCTCGGCCACGTCGTCCTCGGCGTAGCCGCCGGAACCGACCGTCCAGTTCTCCAGCACCAGCCGCCCGGGCCGGAAGTTGGGGAACTCCTCGTCGGACATGTCCTCTTCGCGGTAGTCGTCCATGCCGATCTGGATCATCATCGCGGGGTCGGTCACGAGCGACTCGAGGAGCGCCGGGACGGTCCCCAGGCAACCTCTTCGCAGGCGGTCGTTCCGGGCGTAGAGCGCCTGCGGCATGTTGACGCTGCCGGTCGTGCTTCCCAGCGTGCCGTGGAGGAAGAGGACGAGGTTCTCGCGCAGGGGCGCCTCGCCGGCGACCATCTCCTGCAGCCACCAGTGCCGCAACCGCTCGATGTCGGCCTGCGCCGCGGCGTCCAGCTCGGCGAACGCCTGGTCGTACTCGATGGCCGTGGTGTCGGTGAACAGCAGCGCGGGGTTGGTCCACTCGGTCAGCACGAACGGCGGCGGCACGGGCCGGGGCGTACGCTTCGCCCCGGCCACGAGCACGTCGACCGCTTCGTCCACCGTGAGCCCCGTCAGGGCGGACTCGAGCGACTCGGTGGCTCCGAACGCGAGACGGCGCAGGAAGTGCCTGACGTCGGCGCGGGCCGTGAGTCTCCGGTCGGCATTGCTCTGCATCGGGCTACCCCTTGCTGGTCGAGACGAGGGCCTGGATGTCACCCACGGTGGCGCACGGTGCTGCCGTTCGCGTTCAGTAGCGGAACCGCAGCCCGCCGATCGTCCACCGGCCGGGGCCGAGGAAGCCGTCCTCGTAGTAGAAGTTGTTGAAGATGTTGTCGACCTTCGCGTAGAGATCGAGCCGCAGGGCGTCTCCGGTCGGCAGGTCGTAGCGCACCACGAGGTCCGCCTTCACCGGTCCCCCGAAGATCATCTGCCGGCCTCCGGCACCGTACGGCGACAGGTAGTAGTCGCTCACCGCGAAGAGGTCGAAGGCGAGGTTGACCCGCTGGGCGATCCACTGCGTGGCGGTCAGCGTGAACATGTGGTCGGAGAGCCCGGGAATGCCGTAGAAGTCGTCGCCGATCGTCGGCGTCTCCGACACCGAGTCCGTGTAGGTGTAGGCGACCCGCAGGCTGCTCGATGCCGCCGGCGCCGCCTGCACGCTGAGCTCGACGCCTCGCGCCTGCCCGCCCCCGGTGTTCCGGTAGCCGCCGAAGCGGCCGAAGGGATCCGTGGCGGCCGGGAAGTTGGCGAAGTCGAAGATGATCGTCTCGAGCAGGTCGGTGTAGAAGAAAGTGCCGGTCAACTGCACCCTGGAATCCAGCAGCCACTGGTCCACGCCCGCGTCGAACGCCACGGATCGCTCGGGCTTCAGGCCCGGATCGCCCCAGAAGCTGTAGGAGCCCGAGAACGAGGAGAACGAGCCGCCGAAGCGCTCGAAGGACGCGGGCGCCCGATAGCTGTTGCCGACGTGCATGCGCAGCTTCGTATTGCTCTCCGGGACGAAGTAGGCGACCGACACGTCTCCGGTGTACGCGGCCGGCGCCTCGAACGGGACGCCCTCGTAGGGCTGGTCGCTGCCCACGAAGAGCGGATCCCGGAGGCTGAACGCCTGCAACCGCCCACCCACCGTCGCCTGCAGGCGGCCGTCCAGGAAGTCGAGTCGATCCTGTGCGTAGAGGGAGTGGCTGAGCGAGCCGATCGTCACCGTCGATGCCGTATCGGACCGGGCGCTGAAGTACTCCTCCCGTTCCAGCTCGTAGCCGGCGCTGAAGGTGTTGGCGGTGCCGAACGCGGAATCGAGACGCGCCTGCAGGGTGTCGGTGCGGCCCTCGCTGCGGCTGCGGTTGTTGGTGACGGGCTCGAACGGGCCGCCGCCGAGCGGCCCGTCGAGGTACGCCCGGTTCGTGCCGACGCCGGAATAGCTGACGCGGTAGGTCGTGTTCGAGGCCACCGTGTGCTGCACGGCGGCGCTCCCGATGAGGAACGAGGATTCCCGGTTCGCGTCGGGGTCGTTCTGGCTCGGGACGAACGTGGCGCCGCCCGCCTCGAACGGTTGCCCCGCCTCGAACCGGGCGAGCTGGTCGGTTGCCAGCGCTCGTGCCGGCACGATGCCGGCGGCCGGGAAGTTGGCGGTCACCGCGGCCGGAAAGGCGGGGCTCTCGGTCAGACGCAGGTCGTCGCGGGTGTACCAGACGCGGCCGGTCACGGACAGCCCCGGCGTGGGGTGATAGCGGAGAGACGCCTGCGGAGAGACGCTCTCGTAGGGGTTCTCGCCCCGCACGCCCTCCGTCATGTTGATGTAGGCCATCGCGGCGCTGTAGGAGAGCCGGTTGTTGGCCGTGCCGCCGCGGATGCTGGGCACGGTGCGGACGAGCCCCAGTCCACCTCCCTCGAGGAGGACGCTGCCCTGCGGCGGGCCGGCCCCGGTGCGGGAGGTGACGTTGATGACTCCCGCCATGGCGCTCGAGCCGTAGAGCGACGACCCGGAGCCGCGCAGCACCTCGATCCGCTCCGTGTCGACGGTGGTCAGGCTCTCGAAGAACGCCGTGGCGTCGCCCTGCGGGCTCGCGGCGTCACGGAAGCGCATGCCGTCGACCAGCAGCGCGGTGTCGTGGCCGCGCAGGCCGCGGGTCTGGATCGTCGTGAAGCTCCCCGGCCCGCGGAGCGTCTGCACCCGGATGCCGGGGAGCGTGCGAATCGCCTCGCTGACCGACAGCTCGTTGCGCAGCGCGATCTCCTCCGCGTCGACGACGTCGATCGCCTTGGCCACCTCCTGGACCGCCAGCGGCGTGGTCGACGCCGTAACGACGACCTCGGCCGTGATGCCGGAAACGGCCAGCTCGAGATCGACACGCTGGTCGCCGGAGACGGTCACCACGGCGGAGCCGGAGAGCGACCCTCCCGACGCCCGGCCTTCGAGAACGTACTCGCCGCCCGGGATGGCGTCGAAGACGTACTGCCCGTCCCCGGCGGCCGTTCCCTCCCGCAGCTCGCCCCCACCGGTGCGTTCGTAGAGCAGGATCTCGGCGTTCGGCACGACGCCCCCCTGCGGGTCGACGACGCGCCCCGAGAGGCTGTCGGCCAGACTCTCGGCGGGGCCCCCGAGCAGGGCCAGGGCGGCCAGCGCCGGCAGCACGGCGGGCCGCCGGCTGGATGTTGCGCGGATACGGTGGTGCACGGTTGCCGGCCCGGCGGCGTGTGCGGTGGGCCGTTCTCCAGTTCGCTTCTTCATCGGTGGGATTCCCTCTGGACTCCTTCGCAATCGAGCGCCCCAAGCCTACTGATGGAACGCCCCTTGCTGGCCTGAAGTTATCGTGAAGATCTCCTGAAGCGCCGCGTAGGAATGCGTTCAGGTTGTTCGGTCGCAGCCTCGCCGAGCACCGCGGAGAGCCGGGGCCCCGCTGGCGAGTTCGGGTCGCGACAGCTTGCGTCGAGTGGGATGGCGCCGACCGATCTGCAAGCGCTGGTCACCACTACCGGCGATTCCGGCGGTGGAAGACGAGCGACGGCACTCCGCGAAGCGAGCGTTGCCGCTCGATCTCGACATCGAACACCGGACCGAGAAGCTCGCTCGCGAGCACCTCGCCGGTCGGTCCGCGCGCCCGCAGATGTCCTTCCTCCAGCAGGGCGGCGTCGTCGGCCCAGCGCAGCGCCGCGTTGAGATCGTGCAGCGCGAGCGCGACCGCCTTGCCCTCGGCAGAGAGGTCGCGGAGCAGTTCGTGCATTGCCAGGGCGTGGTCCGGGTCGAGGCTCGCGGTGGGCTCGTCGAGGATCAGCACCTCGGCTTCGGTCGCCAGGCTGCGCGCGATGATGACCCGCTGGAACTCCCCGCCCGACAGCTCGTTGACCCGTCGCTGCGCGAGCTGTGCGACGTCGACGCGCGCCATCGCGGCGTCCACGGCTTCGCGATCGCGCGGACCGGGCGCATCGAACCGCCCGAGGTGCGGATGACGTCCCATGTTCACGATGTCGCGGACGGTGAACGGAACGTCGATGCGCGGGTTCTGGGGCACGAACGTCACGCGGCGCGCGAACGCCCGGCGCGGCAGGGCGTCGATGGCCTCCCCATCGAGCGTGACGCGGCCCTCCAGGGGCCTCCGGAGCCCGGCCAGCAGGCGGAGCACCGTCGACTTCCCGGAGCCGTTGGGACCGACTACCGCGGTGAGACGCCCGGGCGCGACGTCGATCGAGACGCCGCGCACCAGCCACCGCTCCTGGACCCGGGTGCCCGCGCGATCCAGCCGCAGACTCACAGGCTGCCGATCTCGAGGCGCTTGCGCCGCAGCAGATAGATGAACAACGGAGCGCCGAACATCGCGGTCACGACGCCCAGCCGCAGCTCGGTCGCCGGGTGGATCGTGCGCGCCAGGATGTCGCACGCGATCAGGAACACGGCGCCGCCCAGGAGGCTGGCGGGCAGCAGCGTGCGGTGGGACGGCCCCACCAGGAGGCGGACGACGTGGGGAACGACCAGTCCCACGAAGCCGATCACGCCGCCGACCGCGACCGCCGCGCCGGTCAACGCCGCCGCCGTGCAGAGAATCACGCGCTTGACGAACTCGACGTCGACGCCGAGGGAAACCGATGTCTCCTCGCCGAGCAGCATCAGGTCCAGATCCCGCGCGTGCCACAGCGAGACCGAGACCCCCGCGGCGATGAACGGCGCGCAGATCCAGACATGCGTCCAGCTCTGTCCGTCGAGGCCCCCCATCATCCAGAAGACGATCTCGGCCGCGACCTGCCAGTCGACGAAGTGCCAGGAGATGAGCAGGGAGGTCGCCGCGGCCAGCAGCGAACCGAGGGCGATACCGGCGAGCAGCAGGGTGGCCGCCGGTGTGCGACCCGCCCACGTGGCCAGCGTGTACACGGAGAGCAGCGCCGCCAGCGATCCGGCGAACGCGAACAGCGGCAGCCACAGCGCCGACCGACTGGCCAGGCCGGTCACGAAGGCGACGACGGCGCCGAAGGCGGCGCCCTGGCTCGAGCCGATCACGCTCGGCTCCGCCAGGGGGTTGCGGAAGAGCCCCTGCATCTGCGCGCCGGCGACCGCGAGCCCGCAGCCGGCCAGACCGGCGACGAGCACGCGCGGCGTCCTGATCATCCAGATGATCGCCTGCTCGGCGTCCGAGATGCCGCCGAGATCGATCCAGCCCTCGGGAACGACGCGGGAGACGAGCACCCGCAGGGCCGTCTCCCAGCCGATCGGTGTGCTGCCGATGGCTACGCCGCCGACAGCGGCGACCACGAGGAGAACCGCGGCGGCGCAGAAGTAGACGAGCGCGGCGTCGGGCCGGCTCGTCTTTGTGCGTTCGCTCCTGGCGAGCGCCGCGCCGGAACCGTCAGCCCGTCTCACGTCGGCCCGGGATTCAACGCCTCGGCAAGGACCTCCATCAGGCCCACGGCGTGATGGGACCTCGCCAGGAACGTACGGTTGTCGACGAGCAGGACCTGGCCTTGCCGGCCGGCGGTGGTGACCGCCACCCCGGGGTCGGCGAGCAGGCGCGCGCGGGTAGTCTCGGCCGCTGCAGGCTCCACGCCCGCCACGATCCAGTCGGGATTCCAGGCCGCGACGTGCTCGCTGGTGATGCTGCCCTGGGCGCCGACGCCGCGCTCGGCCGCGACATTGACGGCGCCCAGCTCCGTGAGGATGCGGTCGAACAGCGAGCCGGCGCCGAGGGTGTTGGCGAAGTTGGAGAACGCCAGGATCCGGGCGGCCGGGACCGCGGCTCGCCCGCGCCGCCGCGCCGCTAGAGTCCGCTCGACGAGCCTGGCGACCTCGCGCTCGGCGGCCTCGTCTTCGCCCGTGAGGTAGCCGGCCACCCGCAGCGCCGAGGCGATCTGCTGGAAGCCCTCGAACGCGGTGACCATGCGAAAGACCGGGATGCCGATGGACCGCGTCAGTTCGACGTAGTCGGCCCGCGCGGTATGCGAAACCAGCAACAGGTCCGGCCGGCTGGCCGCGATCGTCTCGGGGCTGTCGGCCGTGGCGAGATCCAGGCCGGCCGCAAGGTCCGCCACGTTGCTGTAGCGCCGGTCGCGGCCGACCGGGCTCACGGCGACGATTCGGTCATGGGGCGCGATCGCGAACAGGAACTCGTCGGTGACCAGGGACTGCGAGCCGAGCCGGTCCGGAGGCCGCTCCAGCCGCAGACGGCGGCCGTACGCGTCCCGGGCGATGCGCGGGAACGGCTCTCCGGCCACCGGCGCCGGTGTGTCGAGGGCCCGGGAGAGTGCCGCCGGCGCACCACCGACGAAACGCACCGCGCCCGCGAAGAGCAGCACGCAGAGTGCGGCCTGACCGCAGAGCACGATCCGGGGCGTGCTGTACGAGAACCAGCCGCGCCAGCGCTGCAGTCGCCGCCTGATGACGGGACGATGCACAACAGCCAGAGATCCTAGGAGCTTGCGCCGCAGAACGCCAACGGAGTGCGTTCCGCGGCGCAAGGGGCCTCATTTCAGGGAATCTTAAGGAAGCTCGATTCTGGCCGTTCACTAGACTCGGTGCGTCGCGAAGCCAGTACGGACCATGCTGCTCGACGCGCTGATTCGCTGGTCGCTGGACAACCGCCTGGCCGTGCTCGCCGTCACGGCCGCCTTCCTCGTCTGGGGTTCCTACGTGGCGGTGCGGACGCCGGTCGACGTCCTGCCGGACCTGACGGCGCCGACGGTAACGGTGCTGGTCGAGGGCCACGGGATGGCGCCGACGGACATGGAGGCGCTGGTCACCTATCCCATCGAGGCGGCTCTGAACGGCGCGTCGGGCGTGCGGCGAGTGCGCTCGTCGACCGCGGTCGGCATTGCGGTGGTCTGGGTCGACTTCGACTGGGGCGCCGACGTGCTGCACGCCCGGCAGACCGTGAGCGAGAGGCTGGCCGCGTTGGCCGGGGCGCTGCCGGACAACGTCTCTCCGCCGATGATGGCGCCGCTGTCGTCGATCATGGGCGAGATCATGTTCGTCGCCCTCGAGTCGTCCGTGCATACGCCGTTGGAGCTGCGCACGACGGCGGAGAGGGTGGTTCGCCGGCGGGTGCTGGCGACGTCGGGCGTTGCGCAGGTGACGGTAATCGGTGGCGAGCGGCGGCAGTTCGAGGTGCTGGTCGACCCGGAGCGGCTGGCCGACTACCGCGTCGCCCTGAGCGCGGTCGAGGAGGCCCTGCGCCGCGCGAGTCGCGACACGTCGGCCGGATTCCGCCGCACCGGCGGGCAGGAGTACCTGATTCGCGGAGCCGGCCGCGCGCGCGACGCCGAGGGGATTGGCGCCACCGTCATCGCCACCCACGACACCCGTCCGATTCGGGTGCGGGACGTGGCGGACGTGCGGATGGGACGGTCGCTCAAGCGGGGCGAGGGCTCGCGCAACGGGCAGCCGGCGGTCATTCTCGGCATCCACCGGCAGCCGGACGTCAACACGCTGGCATTGACCCGGGAGTTGGACGGCGTCCTGAACGAGATTCAGGAGGATCTGCCGGCCGGCATGAGGCTCGACGGGCGACTGTTCCGCCAGGCCGACTTCATCGAGCTGGCGCTGGCCAACCTGAACGGAGCGTTGCGGGACGGCACGCTGCTCGTAGTCCTCGTGACGCTGCTGTTTCTGGCGAACCTGCGGGCCGGCGCCATCACCCTGCTGGCCATCCCCCTGTCGCTGCTGGCCGCCGTCGTCGGGGTGCGGCTGGCGGGCCTGTCCATCAACAGCATGACGCTGGGAGGCATGGCCATCGCGGTGGGCGCTCTGGTGGACGACGCGATCGTCGACGTGGAGAACGTGGTCAACCGCCTGCGAGAGAACGGGGCGCTGCCGGCAGCGTCGCGACGGCCCGTGCTGGAGGTGGTCTATCGGGCCAGTCGGGAGATCCGGGCGTCGATCGTCTACGCAACCCTGATAGTGATACTGGCCTTCCTGCCGCTGTTCTTTCTGGCGGGTGTCGAAGGTCGCCTGCTGCAACCGCTGGGGCTTGCGTACCTGATCGCGCTCGGCGCGTCGCTGGTGGTGGCGCTGACCGTGACGCCGGCCCTGTGTGCGCTCCTGCTGCCGAGCGAGCGGCGCATCCGGGAGGGTCGCGAGCCCGCGCTGGCCGCGTGGCTGCGGCGCGCGTACGGCGGGCTGTTGGCGAGCGTGCTGCGGCGGCCGGCGTTGGTGATCGGCGTCGCCGGCCTGCTGCTCGTCGCGGCCCTGGCCGCGATACCGAGAATGGGACGTGCCTTCCTGCCGGCGTTCAACGAGGGCGCCCTGGTGATAAGCGCGGTGACGCTGCCAGGCACGGGCCTGGAGGAATCGAACGCGCTGGGAAGCGCCATCGAACGCCTGCTGCTGGACGTGCCGGAGGTAGCGGCGACCGCGCGGCGCACGGGGCGGGCGGAGCTGGACGAGCACGTCCAGGGGGTCGAGTCGGCCGAGATCGACGTGCGGCTGACGACAGGCGGCCGGCCGCAGGACGTCGTGCTGGAGGAGATTCGCGAGCGGCTGTCGCTCGTGCCCGGTACCAGCATCACCGTCGGGCAGCCGATCTCGCATCGCATCGATCACATGCTGTCCGGGGCACGCACCAACATCGCGGTCAAGGTCTTCGGGCCGGAGCTCTCCGTGCTGCGGGAGCTGGGGACCCGGAGCCTGGCGGCGGTGCAGGGCATCCCGGGGCTCGTGGACGTGGCGCTGGAGCCGCAGGCCGACATTCCGACGGTGCGGGTCGACTTCGACCGTACGGCGCTGGCGCGGCACGGGCTGCCGGCCGGGCAGGCGGCATCCATCCTGGAAACGGCGTTGCTGGGTCGCAGGGTGGGACAGATCATCGACGGACAACTGGCCGTGCCGCTGGTGCTGCGCTATGCCTCGACCGACCTGACGGATCTGGAAGCGATGTGGCAGACGCGGATCGACATGCCGGCGGGGGCGCGGGTGCCCCTGGGGAGCGTGGCCGAGATCGTGGAGGATCGCGGGCCCAACTTCATCGGCCGCGAGAACGCGCAGCGGCGGATCATCGTCTCCGCGAACGTGGCGGGCCGCGACCTGGGCAGCGTCGTGGCCGACGTTCGCGAGCGGGTAGCGGCGGAAGTGACGTTGCCGGAAGGCTACCGCGTCGAGTACGGCGGGCAGTTCGAAGCCGAGGCGGAAGCCGAGCGCCTGCTGCTGGGGCTGGGCGCCGGGACCGTGGCCGGGATCTTCCTGATTCTGTACAGCGCCTTCGGCTCGACGCGCGACGCGGCGATCATCATGCTGAACCTGCCGCTGGCGCTCATCGGAGGTGTGGCGGGGGTCTTCCTGGGGGGCGGCGTGCTTTCCATCGCGGCCCTGATCGGCTTCATTGCGCTGTTTGGCATCGCCACGCGAAACGGCATCATGCTGGTGTCGCGGATCCGCCGGCTGCGCGAGGAAGACCAGGACCTCGACCTGCGCGAGGCGATCGTCCGCGGCTCGACCGATCGCCTGGTGCCGATCGTGATGACCGCGTTGTCGACCGGATTGGCCCTGCTTCCCGTTGCGCTCGGACTGGGCGCGCCGGGCAGCGAGATTCAGGCTCCGCTGGCGGTGGTCATCGTCTGCGGGCTGGTGTCCTCCACGGCTCTGAACATGTTCGTCGTGCCTGCCGTGGTCTTGCGGTCGGAGCCGCGGTAGCCCAGGGACCCGGGGGAGCGCGTCCGTTGTCTGATAGAGTGCGGCTTCGCCAGAGCACCCTTCGATGGACGGACGCATCTCCCGCCGCCAGTTGCTGCACGCGGTCGGCGCCGCCGGCGGGGCGGCCGCCGTGCACGCCGCCGCCACCGCCCTGGGGTTGCTGCGGCCGGTGGCCCGGGCCGGCCAGCTCGCCCTCCGACCCGCGGGGGGCCGGCCGCGCCACGTGGTCGTCATCGGCGCGGGCATCGCCGGGCTGACCGCGGCGTACGAGCTGCGCAGGGCGGGCCATCGCTGCACGGTCCTGGAGGCGTCCCATCGGGCGGGAGGACGCAACCTGACCCTGCGGCGCGGCGACGTCGTCGACGAGCTGGGAGCCCGGCAGACCTGCGAGTTCGACGACCACCCCGACCTCTACTTCAACGCCGGCCCCGCACGGATCCCCGCCAGCCACGCGGACCTGCTGCGCTACTGCCGCGAGTTCGGCGTGCGCCTCGAGATCTTCGTCAACGACAACCGCAACGCCTGGGTCCAGGACGATGCCGCCTTCGGCGGCCGGCCCATCCGCAGCCGGGAGTACATGACGGACGCCCGCGGCTTCCTGGCCGAGCTGCTCGCGAAGGCCGTCCATCCGCGCGATCTCGACGCCCGTCTCGACGCCCGCGACCAGGAGCGGCTGCGGGAGTTCCTGCGCGTGTACGGCGACCTCGACGAGACGCTCGCCTACCGCGGCTCGGACCGCGCCGGGTACGCCAGCGGCGGCATGACCTCGCCCGGCGTCCGGAAACCGGTGCGCGCGTTCTCGGAGCTTCTCGACGCCGACTTCTGGCGCGAGTACATGCACTGGGGCGAGATGGTGGACCAGGCCGCGCCGATGATGCAGCCCGTGGGCGGCATGGATCGCATCGTCGACGCCTTCCTGCGCCGGGTGGGGGACGCCGTCGAGCTCCAGGCCGTCGTGCGCGAGATCCGCCTGGGCGAGAGCGGCGTGGAGGTGGCGTACGCCGACGCCCGGGGCGACGTGCGCCCGGTCCGGGCCGACTACTGCCTCAACAGCATGCCGGCCCACCTGGTGCGGGGCCTGCGCCACAACCTGCCCCCGCGCTACGTGCGCGCCCTGTCCGCCCCCACGCTGAGCAGGAACGTCAAGGTGGCGTTCCAGGCGCGGCGCCGCTTCTGGGAGGACGAGCAGATCTACGGGGGCATCTCCTGGACCAACCAGGACATCACCCAGCTCTGGTACCCCCCGCACGGAATCCACGGCAGCAAGGGCGTGATTCTCGGGGCCTACACCTTCGACGACGGGCGCGGCCTGCGGTTCACCCGGATGTCGCCGGCCGAGCGCATCGAGACGGCGCTGGTCCAGGGCGAGAAGGTCCATCCCGACTACCGGCAGCACGTCGAGCGGGGCATCAGCGTCGCCTGGTCGCGGATGAACCACATGCTCGGCTGCTCGACCCTCTGGACGGACGAGGCGCTGCGGAACGAGTACCCCACGCTCCAGGAGCCCGTCGGACGGCACTACCTGATCGGCGATCAGGTCAGCTACCACCCCGGCTGGCAGGAAGGCGCCATCCACTCGGCCTACCACGCGCTGCGGGATATCGACCGGCGGGAGCGCGAGGCGGGGGCCGCCGGCTGAGGGGGGACGGGAGGAGCCCTCGTTCACGTGCGAACGTCGTGCTCGACGGGCAGCGCGGGCCCGAGCCTCTCGCCGCCTCCACGAACGGTTCGTCCCGTCTCCGGCGACACCGACGATGCGGCGCGGCTCGTTCTTCCCGCTCCCGTCACTCGACGGCGCAGGGCTCCCGCACGGGCGGGTTGTACGGGTCGAATTCGTCCTCGTCGCAGGCCGGACAGGCGTCGGCCGCCGTCGTGCCGATCCCGCGGGCCTCCATCATGCGCCGCAGCAGGGCCGCCGTGTGCGGCTGTTGCTTGAAGACCACGCCCCGCACGACCCCCTCCGCGATCGTCAGCGGCGTCCAGCCGCGTTCGTTGACCGCTTCGAGGTCGGCGCCCCGATCCACGAGCAGTTGCACGATCTCGTTGGCGCCCCGTTCCGCCGCGCCGTGGAGGGGGGTCTCGCCCCCGGCGTCCGCGGCTAGGATGTCGCCGCCGAGGTCGAGCAGCAGCGTGAACGCCGCGAGCGCCTCCTCGTTGGTGCCCGGATCGGCGCCGGGGGAGACGCCGACGCCGGCCGCGGCCATCAGGGGCGTCCGGCAGTTGGCGGTCGGCAGGGACGGATCGGCCCCGTACTCCAGGAGCACGCGCATCAGGTCGACGTCGCCGGTCCGGGCGGCGAGGAAGAACGGCGTGGAGCCGGTGCCCCCCGTGCTCCGCTGCCGGGGGACGTCCTGCAGGTCCTTGCGGATGCGCGCGTTCGGATTCGCTCCGGCGGCCAGGAGCAGCCGGGCCAGGTCCAGGGCGGCCACGTCGTCCCGGTGCAGCCGCTCCGGGTTGTTGAACCCGATCGCCGGCCGGCGGCTCCAGGACAGTTGGTGCAGGGCCGACCACCCCACCGCGTCCGACTGCGGGTCGGCGCCCGCGCGCAGCAGGAGCGCCGCGAGCTCGTAGTTCATGTTCGTGATCGCGAGCAGCAGCGGCGTGACGCCGTTCGGCAGCGACTCGTCCACGCCGGCGCCGGCCGCCAGCAGGGCGCGGGCCGCCGCGATGCGCCCCGCCCGCGCCGCGAACAGGAACGCCGTGAAGCCGCGCTCCGTGCGCGCACGAATGTCCGCGCCCGCCCGGACCAGCGCCTTCACGACACCGGCGTTGCCTTCGGCGGCCGCCCACATCAACGCCGTCTGGCCGTGCGTGTGGTCGCGCGCGTGCGCGTCCGCACCGTGGGACAGGAGGACGTGGACGGCGGCGACGTCGCCGGTCCGCGCGGCCGTCATCAGCGCCGTCCGGCCGCCCACGGTGGCCTCGTTGGCGTCGGCGCCCGCCTCGAGCAACTGCGCGACGACGCCGGCGTTCCCGGTGAGCGTGGCGAGCGAGAGCGGAGTCGCCCCGTAGCGGTTGGCGGCCGTGACGTCCGCGCCCGCGGCGATCAGCATCTCGACGACCGCGGCCTGCTCCCCCTGCACGGCCCAGTGCAGGGCGGTGGTGCCGTCCGCCTCCGCGGCGTTCACGTCGATCCGCTGGTCGAGCCGCTGGTCCGGTCCCTCGTTCAGCCCCTGCTCCAGCAAAGCCCGGACGGACTCCGCGGACCCCGTCCTGACGGCCTCGATGAGGGGCAGGTCGCGCGGGGCGGCGCCCAGACAGGCGACGGCCACGAGCGGCGCCGCCCACCGGCGCAGGCGCTGCGCCGCCCCCCGCTGCGGGCGCAACGCGCTCCCTGGCTGCGGGCGCTGCGCGCTCCCTGGCTGCGGGCGCAACGCGCTCCCTGGCTGCGGGCGCTGCGCGCTCCCTGGCTGTGGGCGCTGCGGCCACCGCATCCGGCACCGCGGCCCCGCCGGCGCAGAACCGGCGCGTGCCCGCGGCCGACAAGCCGTCCGACCTTGACGAGCCGAGCCCAGAGGTCCCATCGCCAACCGTCCTCAGACGCCCGACAGGGGCTCGAGCGGGAGCCGTCCCGTGCTGTCGCCGAGCCGGGCCAGCGGAACGGCGGCCCAGTCCAGCATCGCCAGCAGCAGGTTCGCCAGCGGCGTCTCGGCGACCTCCAGATGCCGTCCGCCCGGCCGCCCGCTGCCCCCCACCAGCGCGATCGGGAGGTCGAAATGCTCGTGCTGGTTCGGGTTGCTGATCCCGCCGCCGTACAGCAGTCGAACGTGGTCCAGCAGGCTGCCGTCGCCGTCCGGCGTCGACCGGAGCTTTTCGACGAAGGTGGTGAACAGCTCCACGTGGTACGTGTTGATCTTCGCCAGGTTCGCGAGGTTCTCCGGGTCGTCCCGGTGGTGGGAGAGGCCGTGGTGGTTCATCGGGATGCCGAGCTCGGGGTACGACCGGCCCCCGAGCTCGCGCCCGAGCATGAAGGTCGTCACGCGCGTTACGTCCGCCTGGTAGGCCAGCCACTGCAGGTCGAACATCAGGGCCGCGTGCTCGCCGAAGTCCTCCGGAATCCCCGTCGGGCGCTCGAACGGCGGCAGCTCGCGGGCCGCGGCCCGGCCCGCCGTCCGCAGCCGGCGCTCGATCTCGCGCACCGCCTCCAGGTACTCGTCGACGCGGGCGCGGTCGGTCGGCCCCACCGCCTGCTGCAGCGCGGCGATGTCGGCGGTCACGTCGTCCAGAATGCTGCGGTCCGTGTGCGCCTGCGCGCGCCGCTCGGCCGCGGTGCCGCCGTCGCCGAAGAGGCGCTCGAACACCACGGCCGGGTTCCGCTCGGTCGGCAGCGGCGTCGTGGGCGTCCGCCAGGAGATGGTGTTGAGGTAGGCGCAGTCGTAGCCGTTGTCGCAGTTGCCGACCATGTCGCCGCTGTCGACGGCCAGCTCCAGCGACGGCAGCCGCGTGTCGCGTCCCGCCGTGACGGCCGCGACCTGGTCGGCCGTCGTCCCGGCGCGCACGTTCACCCCCTGGGCCTGCACGGCGTGGACACCGCTCAAGTAGCCCGCGCTCGCGCGCGAGTGGTCGCCGCCGCCGTCGTTGAACGCCTCCGCCTGCCGCTGCGCCAGGCCGCTCACGACCGTGACATGGTCCCGGAGCGGCGCGAGCGGCGACAGGATGGGGGAGAACTCGAAGCCCCGGCCGGTGCCGACGGGCTTCCAGTTGTTCACCTCGGGGTTCATCGACACGCCGTTCGGGATGTAGACGAACCCGAGCCGCCGGGCGGGGGTGGCCGGCGTCCGCGCCAGCGCCGTGAGGGGCGGCACCATGGCGTCCAGCAGCGGCAGCGCCACCGTCGCCCCCAGCCCCCGCAGAACCGTCCGCCGCGAGAGCGTCTTCTTCGTGATGATCACGCCCGTGCTCCTTCTCGCGAGTCCCGATCCTCGGACGCGCGCCGGCGTGCCCCGACGGGCGCGCAGCCCCGGCAGATGCTACCGTGCCGCGGCTATGCGCGGCGTCGCTGCCTCCGCCGCCGGCCCGCCCGATCGGCGGGCCTGGAAGGGGAGGCTCTTCACGATGCTCGTCAACAGGGCGTCGAAGCGGTAGTCCTCGGCCGCCGCCGCCCGCACGATCCCGCGCACCGCCGGCGCGTCGGAGTGGGTCAGCCCCCGCCCCAGCGCGTAGGTCAGCAGCTTCTCGGTCACGGTCGTGAGGAACCGGTCGGAGCGGCGCAGCAGCGCCTCCCGCAGCCCGTCCACGCCGTCGAAGGTGGTCCCGTCCAGCATCGTGCCGGAGGCGTCGATGGGCGTCCACGCCTCGCTGCGCGTGCGCCAGCGGCCCACGGCGTCGAAGTTCTCCAGGGCCAGGCCGAGCGGGTCCATCATGGCGTGGCAGCTCGCGCACGCGGGATTGGCGCGGTGCTGGACCATCCGGTCCCGCATCGACAGCACGTGGCCGTCGGCGTCGTCGTCCTTCAGGTCCGGCACGTCCGGCGGCGGGGGCGGCGGCGGCGTGCCGAGCAGGTTCTCCAGAATCCACTTGCCCCGGAGCACCGGCGACGTGCGATGGGAGTACGAGGTGGCGGCCAGCACGGCCCCCTTGCCGAGCAGTCCGCGCCGGCTGGCGTCGCCGAGCGTCACCCGGCGGAAATGGCTCCCCTTCACGGCGGGAATCCCGTAGTGCACCGCCAGCCGCTCGTTCACGAACGTGTAGTCGGCGGTCAACAGCTCCAGCGCGCTGCGGCCTTCCCGGAGAATGCTCTCGAAGAAGAGCTCCGCCTCGCCCCGCATGGCCCGCCGCAGGCCCTCGTCGAAATCGGGGTAGCGCTTCTCGTCCGGCTTCACCTCCGGCAGGTTCCGCAGGTACAGCCACTGGCCCGCGAAGTTGCTGACGAAGGCGCGCGACCGCGGGTCGGCCACCATCCGCCGCACCTGCGCGTCCAGCACCGCGGGGTCGCGCAGCCGGCCGCGCTCCGCCAGGTCGAGGAGCTCGTCGTCCGGAATGCTGCTCCAGAGGAAGAACGACAGCCGTGAGGCCAGCTCCAGGTCGGGGATCGGGTAGGTGGTGTCGGGCGCGATGTCGTGCGGCTCGCGCTCGACGCGGAAGAGAAAGGCGGGATGGGCGAGCAGGTGCCGCAGCGCGCGCTCGATCCCGGCCTCGAAGTCCGCACCGCGCCGCCCCTCGCGGTAGCGGGCCTGCAGGCGGTCAAGCTCGGCGCCGCTCGGCGGCCGGCGATAGGCGCGGCGCGCCAGCGTCGAGAGGATCCGCTCCGCGCAGCGCTCCTCGTCATCGACCGCGGCCGGCGTGCAGGTGAAGATCCGCCGCCGGCTCGGCGTGTCGCCCGGCCCGCCGGGGGCGAACGGCCCCGTCACGGTGAGGTTCGCCAGGTAGGGCCCGGTCCGGGCTTCGTCGTTGAAGAACCCGCCCGCGTAGGGCCGCACGAGCGGCTCCTTGAGCGCGAGGCGCAGGGGCTGGAGCGCTCCCGTCCGCGACGCCTCCGTCAGGACCTCCGCCGACCCGACGAACGTGGCGGCGAGATCGCGCATGCCCGCCCGCACGGCGACGCGCACTCGCCAGGACGCGTCCATGTTGCGCCGGTGGCCGGCCAGGTCGACGTCGCTGATGGGCGCCGGCTCGAGGTCCTCGGGGTCCGGCTCGCCCGCGAACGTGAAGCGCTCCACCGGGTCGCCGTCGATCAGGATGTCGAGGTGGTGGGTCTCGTCGTAGCGCGGGATGTTGTCCAGCACGTCCAGGGCCAGCTTGGCCCGGATCTCGTACACGCCGTCCCGCGGGAAGTCGTGCCGCACGAGGATGCCGCCGCGCGTGCCCAGCGGCAGCCCGTCGAGGTGGCGTTCCTGCGACAGGTCGGCGGGCACGGTGTAGACCCGGGTCGTGGGCGCCGCCGCCGCCCGCCCGACGGCGGCGCGGCTGATCTTGCGCGCGGCGGCCAGGTAGCGGTCCAGGTGCGTGGGCGAGATCCGCAGGGACGACGCGATGTTGTCGAAGCCGTAGCTCGCGTCGTCGGACGGCAGCAGCGCCGCCCCGTCGATCTCCAGGGCGAGCAGGTCCCGAATCGCGTTCACGTATTCGGTCCGGTTCAGGCGATGGAGCACGTCCGAGCGGCCCGGATGCGGATCGACGGCCGCGGCCCGGTCGAGACGGGCCTCGAGCCAGCGCGCGAACTCGTCGTACGCGCGCGGGTCGGGACGAGGGCGGCCCGCCGGCGGCATCAGGCCGCCCCGGAGCTTGCGCACCACCTTCTCCCACACGTCGGGCCGGGCCGCCACGGACCCGACGTCCATCGTGTCCAGGGTCAGCCCGGCGGTTTGCAGTTGCTGGTTGTGGCAGGCGACGCAGTAGCGGTCGAGCAGCGCACGCGGCGAGAAGGCCGCCTCCGCGGCGCCGGACTCGGACGACTGCGGGCCGGCCGCGTGCAGCGCCGCCGGGGCCGCGAGGGTCAGCGCCAGGGCGCCGGCGGCGGCGAGAGCCGGAACCCCCTGCGTCGCGCGCTCCCGGGTGCCGAACGGTGCGCGCCGGCGGCGGGAAGCCGCGGCGCCGAGCGGGCCGGGACCGCGCGTCTCGCGTGCCGATCGGGCCGGTTCGTAGAGCATCGGTAGCTCATAGCATAGACCGGAGGGGGGCGCAAGAACCCTGGAGCGGACTCGCGGGCCGCCCAGCCGCGTCCGGGCCAATGACCGCACGACCTCCTGCGCGAGCCCCGTGCCGCTGCGCGCCCGCGCCTCGGGGAAGACTGCCACGACCACTCCCGCACGGACCGTGCCGCCGGCGCCGGCCAACCCGTGCCCGGGAAGACCGGAGGCTCGATCTCGTGTACCGTCATGAGCATGCCTGCACACCTTCGCATCCTGCTCGGCATCGCCGCCGCGCTGCTGTCGTCGTTGTGGCTGTGGATGCCGGCGACGGCGACGGCGGCGGCCGCCCAGCCGGCTGGAGCCGTCGAGGGCTCGGTCGTCGATGCGAACGGCAGCCCGTTGCCCGGCGTCGTGGTGGCGGTGACCGGCCCCAGCGGGAGCGTCGAGCACGTGACCGGCGGCGACGGCCGCTACGCCGCCACGGGTCTGGCGGCCGGCGACTACGTCGTCACCGCGGTCCTGTCGGGCTTCGAGACGGCCAGCCTCGCCGTGTCCGTCGGGGAGGGCGCCACGCAGGCGGACCCGCTCGTCCTGCAGATCGCGCGGCGGCTCGAGACGGTCAGCGTCGTTGCCGAGGAGCCCCGGATCTTCGCGCGCAACATCGTCGCCGAGCCGATGATGATGCAGCAGTCGAACATCACCGCCGTGACGTCGGTGGTGGACAACCTCCCCGGCGTGTCCGTTCAGGAGGGGGACGCGTACGGCTTCGACGACTGGTCGAGCAACGTCGCCATGCGCGGCTTCCAGGTCACCATCAACGAGGCCCAGATCGGCACCACCATCGACGGCTTCCCGAACGGCACCTCCGACTACTGGAGCGGCGCGAAGGCGAACCGGTTCATCGACCCGATGAACCTCGGCGGCGTCGAGGTCTCGCAGGGGACCGCCGACATCGCGTCGCGGTCGGTCGAGGCGCTGGGCGGCACGTTCGACTACCTGACCGACGATCCGGCGGCCGAGCGGACCTACACCGCGTCGATGACCCTCGGCGAGAACGAGGGCCAGCGGTTCTCCATGCGGATCGACACCGGACCGTTGCTCGAGCGCGAGACCCGCGCCTGGGTCGCCGCCGTCCGGCAGGAAGCGACGGACTGGGTGGAGGGCTCCGCGCGGAACGAGCGGGAGCACGTCGCCGCCAAGCTGATCTCGTCGCACGGGCGCCTGGATCTGACGAGCTACTTCTCGTACGACAGCATCCACGAGGACGTGTACCAGCGGCTCTACGGCGAGGCCGACTTCCGGGCCAACCCGCGGTGGGACCGCCTGACCGGCGAGTGGCCCGGCGTGCCGTATCTGAACCAGTTCTACCGGCCCGGCTGGCAGACCCGGCGCAACAACACGTTCGCCTACCTCAAGGCCGACTGGTCGTTCAGCGAGGTCACGTCGCTGAGCCTGGGCACGTACTTCCACCGCAATCGCGGTCGCGGCGACTGGCTGCCCCCCTACATCGTCGACATCACCGACGACGGCGGCGGACCGGAGTCGGAGCTGATGGGGCTTCCCGCGGTGCGGGGCGGCTCGCAGCTCGGGCTGATCCGCTTCGTGAACCGGGACGGGGCCGCCGTCGGACCGGAGGCGGGGTGCACGTCGTCCTACATCTTCAACTACTACGGCTCCGGCGGGCCGGCGGTCGACCCGGCGTGCCACCCGGGCGCCACCGCGGTGCAGTCGTACCGCCACAGCCACTACGGCAAGGACCGTTTCGGCGTGACGCTCGACGAGGAGTGGTTCGCCACCCTCGGCGCGGCCGGGAGCACGCTGCGCGCCGGCATCTGGTACGAGGACTCGCGGCGGGACCTGGGCCGGGACTGGCACCGGATACTCGACCCGTCGATCGGCTTCAACTGGGACGAGCGGCCCTACTGGCAGCAGTACGAGTGGGACTTCCCGCAGCAGGTCTTCAAGTGGTACCTGGAGGAGACCATCTTCGCCGGCCCGTTCGCGGTGAGCGGCGGCGTCAAGCAGTTCCTGGTCGGGGTGTCGCGGGCGGACCTGTTCAACGTCGACCCGGCCCTCGAGGTCGATTCCGACTCGGACCTGCTCTTCTCCGGCGGCGTCACGTACGAGACGCCGCTCGAAGGCCTCGACCTGTTCGCGGGCTATTCCGAGAACTTCAAGGCGCTCAGCGCCCTGCTGCTCGAGGTGCCGGGGCGGAGCCTGGACCTGCTCGAGCCCGAGACGGCCTCGAACGTCGATGTCGGCCTGCAGTACTCGGGGGAGCGGGTGGCGCTGGGCGCCACGTGGTACACCATCGATTTCCAGAACCGGATCTTCTACCTCGGCCCGCAGACCCCCACCGGTCCCAACTACCTGATCCCGGGCGGCGGCGCCTACTTCAACGCGGGCGGCATCGACACGAGCGGCGTGGAGTTCTCTGCGACCGTGCAGTTGCCGCAGCGGACGTCGTTCTACACCGCCTTCACGTTCAACGACTCGGAGTACATCGGGACCGGCGACCCGCTGGTCGACGCCAGCCAGGGCCTCGTGGCGGGGACGGACGTCACCGGCGTGCCGGATCGGCTGTGGGTCGTCTCCCTCGATCGGACCGGCCCCCTCGGCATGGGGCTGACCGCCAAGTACACGTCGTCGCGGCGCGTCAACCTGCGGTCCGACTGGTACACGGACCCCTACTGGCTGGTCGACGCCTACGTCAGCTTCTCGGGCCAGTCGCTGAGCGACCTGCTCCGATCGACGGAGTTCGCGATCGTGGCGAACAACCTGCTCGACAAGGCGTATCTCTCCGCCATCACCGAGAACGCCGCCTGGCTCGGCGCGCCGCGGACCGTCTCGATGACCGCGACGGTCTCTTTCTGACAAAGAAAGAGCCCCGACCCCGCAATTTGACCTGCAGGGCCGGGGCCTGGAATCGACGCCGCGGTGCGGCGGCCGGATCAGGGCGTGACGGTGAAGGTCACGTCCTCCGTCGTCATCAGCCCGCCGTCGTGGGCCAGGCAGCGCAGGATGTAGGTGCCGGGCTCGCTGAAGCTGGCGGCCACCTCCCACCGGCCCATCGGCGGCGCGTCGGGGGTCTTCCAGCCGGGCGCGAACGGCGAGTCCGCCCGGTCGCGGGTGTCCTCCCAGGTCTTGAACTGGGGCGGGTCGAACTCGACCTGCCCGGGGCCCCGCAAGACGAACCACGAGAGCCGCAGTCCGGTCGCCGCGTTCGGAATGACGTTGACCGGACGCGACGGATCGAACGGGGGCATCGGCCGCGCCTCGGGTATCCCGTCGTCGCTGGCGAACGCTACCAGCTCGACCTCCTCCCCGACCCGGACCTTGCGAGCCTTCTCGTCCACCTGGACCACGAGCTCCGGCGCGATGTTCTCGTAGACCTCGCCGGAGATGCCACCGCCGTTGTTGGCGGTGATCACGTTGTTGTCCATGTAGTAGTCGGGATGGAGCGTCGCGTAGGCGCGCTTGGTCTCCCCGTTGGGGCTCTTCAGCGTCCAGATCATCTCCCCGTCGCCGAAGTCGGCGGGGACCGGAACGCGGAACAGGAAGCGGTTGCGCCGCGGCAGGAAGCGCGTCGGCTGGCCCTGGTCGGCGGGACCCGGCTCGACGATGTTGTCGGGTCCCACCGGGATGTCGATCTCCCGATCCCAGTTCCGGTTGAAGTACCCGAACACCAGGTTGAACGATCCGTCGGGGTTCTGCTCCCAGCCCTCGTACGCGGGGACGACCTCACGCTCGCCCCGCGCCCGGCCCTGGGCGCCAGCCTCCCCGGCTGTCGCGGCGACCAGCGCCATCCCGAGAAGGAGGACGCCGGCCGCCTGCCACATCGGCCTTCGACTGCGTGATCCGCTCATCGTCGACCTCACTTCCGCCTGCTAGTTCTGGTCCGCACCGTCGGCGGCGACCAGGTCGTCGATGGCGCCGGTCCCCGCCAGCGGGTCGTCGGAGCCGCACAGGAGGCAGCCGGTCACCGTCTCGCCCGGCGCCAGGCCGAGCGTCTGCCGCCGCTCGATGACGGCCTCGGTGAACTGGTCATCATCAAGGTAGCTGCCCTGCATGATGTTGATGAACATCTGGTCCACGGAGCGGTGGCCGGAGCCGGACCAGTTGCGGGGATCGGGCACGTTCGGGTTCGACGCCGAGTTGTTGAAGTAGCCGGTGATGCGCAGGATGGTGCCCTTCGGCAGCAGCGGCGCGGCGTGGTCCTCGTAGTTGTAGACGCGCACCCAGCTATGGTCGTAGCCCGAGCAGTTGAGCGTCTCGATCGTGCTCCCCCAGATGGCCTCCAGGCACATCCGCACGCCGGGGGCGTGCATGTGGGGCTCGTAGACGGCCATCTTGAGGTGCTTCGGCAGCGTGAAGTAGGCCTCCACCTCCACGTCCGGGTCGTTTGCCTCGATGTCGAGGTCGACGCCGTTGCCGAATGCGATCAGCTCCTGCCTCAGGGACGGCTCGTAGCCCTTCGGATGGAACTTGAAGCCGACGTCCAGACGCGCCCGGGTGTCGGCGCCGTTCGCGTGCAGGTGGATCGAGCTGAAGGTGACCTTCGAGTCGGCCTCCATCAGCTTGCCGGCCTCCGGCGCGAAGAAGTCGGCGTTCCGCCCGACCTCGTGCACCGGCCAACTGCTGAGGCCCGCGCGCGCCAGCTCGTCCTCGGGGTCGAAGTCCGGACCGACCACGCCGAGCCCGGCGTGGTGGAACACGAAGTTCCCGCCGACGGTGTTCCGGCCCTCGCCGACGCGCGACTCGGTGATCTCCTTGAACTCGACCGCCGCGACGTAGCGATCCTCCGGCAGGTTGGTCGGAGTGTCCGCCAGCGCGCCCCACCAGTCGGGCGCGTCCGCCTTCACCTC
The DNA here is from genome assembly GCA_965215155.1 of Vicinamibacterales bacterium. Classification (GTDB taxonomy): domain Bacteria; phylum Acidobacteriota; class Vicinamibacteria; order Vicinamibacterales; family UBA8438; genus JAGWAJ01. The sequence goes on from CBDCCY010000004.1 coordinate 934,380, forward strand.
GACGCTCGGCGTGTGGACGATGAGGTCGGGCTGGCCGATCTCCCACTCGTCGACATCGATGAACGCCACCGGCGGCGGCATGTCCTCCGGGTTGCCCATCGGCGCCCCGTTGTCGGCCCAGACGGCGATCTTGAGGATCTCCTCCTCGGTGAGGGACGGGTCGTCCTTGAAGTCCTGGATGCCGATGTCCTTCTCGATGTACCAGGGCGGCATCACGCCCATCTGGTCGCGGAGGCCGGTGCGGTACTTGATGGCGCGCGCCCACGGGCGCACCTCTTCGTAGTCGATCAGTGACATCGGCGCCAGCGAGTCGGGCCGGTGGCACTTCTGGCAGCTCCGCTGCAGGATCGGCGCGATGTCCTTCGTGAAGGTCACCTCGTCGTGCCCGGCGGGCTCGGCGGACTGGGCCGCCGCGGGCGCCGCCATGACCGCCGCGGCCATCGCGACCGCGAGGAACCCGCTGAGTACGGCGAACGTCCGGCCGACGTGCGTGCTGGTCATCAAGTCACTCCTTCTCGGACGGGGCGGCCCCGGATTCCGATGCCGACCGCTGGCACCTCGATCCCAAGTTCCAGGAATCCGAATCGGAAAACAAACCGGCACTATACCAGCCTGGGAGGGCCTTTTCAACGCCAATCGCGCGCGGCCGGCGCAGGGCCGGCGGAGCGCGCAATTGCTTCTGTCTCCACGAGTTGCGCCGGGTCGCGGCGGTGAAGGCCGCGAGAACGTCCGACGACGTGGCCGGCCTTCCTGAGGACGGTCCGCTAGTACCGGAACAGGTACGAGAGCTTCGTGAAGAAGGCCCGGTTCGTCTGCTCGAAGCGGGCGGTGGGGAAGCGCAGGTCGTCGATCAGGTTGCCCCGCTGGTAGTGGTCGTCGTAGCCGACGTAGAAGACGGTTCCGGAGTTCACGCGGTACGTCACGAGCAGGTTGTTCGCGAACGTGCCGCTGAAGTTGTTGTGCTCGATGATGCTGCGGAGCAGGAGGCGGTTGGTGAACTGGAACGTCGCGAGCGAGCGCAGGATCCGGACGTTGAAGACCTGCTCGTCGGTGCGGGGGTCGTGCAGCCGGCTCGTGATGAGCGCGAGGTCGGCGTTGAGCCGCGACATCGGCCGCAGCGTCGCGAAGAGCGTCGAGGTCACGCCGTAGCCGAGGAACGGATCGTCGCCGTAGCGGATCTGATCGCCCCAGCTCACGAACCCGCCGAGCGAGTAGCGGCGGCTGGCGCTCAGTCCGGATCCGATGTTGAGGTTGGTCTTCCGGAACTCGATCCCCTCGTAGCGCTCCATGTCCTGGTTCAGCATGAGCACGGCGATCAGGTTGCTGGCCGTCACGGTCATGACGCCGATGCTCGACTGCTCGTCCTGCAGCAGCCCCTGGAAGTCGTAGTTGCGCATGTAGCTGGCGCGCGGACCCCAGTTGATCACCCAGTTCTGGGGCCACCAGCGGTAGGAGCCCTCGAGCTGCGCTTGCCGCATGTCCTCGCGCCGCACGAACCCGGTGTCGGTCCGGAAGTCGGGGCTGACGCTGTCGAGGTTCACCGAGTAGCTGACGTTCCGCGAGTTGTTGTTGAGCGAGAGGTGCCACGCCGAGCCGGTCCTGTCGTTCAGGTCCTGGTCGCGGTGGTTCGAGCCGGCGTACTGGAAGTTGAGCGCCGACGTGCGTCCCAGGCGGAACCGCCCGTCGATGCCCCCCACCTGGCTGAAGCCGTCGAAGAAGGTGCGGTCGGTGGCGATGAGCCCGATGTAGGACTCGGAGTAGAGGTCGTAGCGCGCCCGTCCGACCATCACCTGCGCGCTCCGGCCCAGCGCCCCTGCCGGGATGTCGTCGAGCCGCCCGGAGGCCTCGTCGTCGGCCACCAGGACGCCGAGCGTCATGTCGCCCACCTTGCCGGTGAGCTTCCCGCCGTAGCGCGGGTCGACGATCGTCCGGGTGTGGAGCAGCGTGACCTGGCCCGGCACCTGGAAGATCTCCTGCCCCTCGAGGAAGAACGGGCGCAGCTCGGGGTAGAAGAGCGGGAAGCGCTGGTTGACCTCGATCTGCGGGATGTCGGATTCGATCTGCGAGAAGTCCGGGTTGTAGGTGAAGTCGGCCGTCAGGTTCGGGGTGATGCCGTACTTGACGTTCACGCCGGCCTCGGGGGCCAGCGGGTCGTTGCCGAAGTCGCCCGTATCGGTGTCGAGCTCCCCGTACTGGATGCCGGTGAACGTCGGCAGGAACTCCAGGTTGCGGCTGGTCGACAGGTTCGTCAGCCCGTCGAGCAGACCCATCTGCGGCAGGAAGCCGGCGATGTCGCGCGAGATCGGCGCCCAGACGTCGGTCTCCGTCTTGCTCGGGATGGCGCGCACGATCTGGAATCCCCAGCGATGAATCTCGCCCGGCCCCCGCTGCGGGTAGCGGAGGCTCTTGAAGGGGATCGCCATCTCGGCCGTCCAGCCGTCCTCGACGAGCGTGCCTCCGGTATCGAACAGCGCGTCCCACGACGAGTCGCCCTGCGGGGCTCCGCCGAGCGCCGCGGCCAGCGACGCTCCCATGCCGCCGCGCGGCATGCCCCCGCCGCCCCCGGGCCCCATCCGGCCGCTGCCGCCCCCGCCGCCCCCGCCGCCTCCGCCGCCCCCGCCGCCTCCGCCGCCGATGCCGAAGCCTCGCGACTGGGAGTCGAGGACTGCGTCCCCCTGCACGCCGTAGCCGTTCACGGAGAAGACGTAGGCGCGCTGCTGATCCAGGAACGGATCGAGGTAGACGGTGAGCGTGTCGTCGGCGAACGTCTGGTCGCGGTCCGAGCGGTTGGCGCGGATGTCGGCCGGGTTCGAGTAGTGGGCGTATACGCCGAGATAGATGTTCTGGGTGTCGTAGGCCAGGTAGACCTCGGTCTGCTCGGTGGCCGGCGCCCCGTCGAGCGGCGTCTGCTGGACGAACTCCGTGATGACCGTCGCATCCCGCCAGACGGCGTCGTCGAGCCGGCCGTCTATCCGCGGCCGCTCGTTCGTGCGGGTGGGGCGGACGCTCGGGCGGCCGGTCAGGATGCCGGCGCCGCTCGCCACGCCGAAGCCGCCCACCCCGCCGGTCGGGCGCCGCGCCGCCGCCGCGCCAGGCGGCGGATCACGGCGGAGACGTGAAGGTTCGGGCTCGAGCGCCGGCGCGCCCGGCATGGGGGTGACCCGGCCGGCCGCCCCCGGCATCACGAGCGGCGCAGGAGGACGAGCTTCCGCGGGCGCCCGTGGCGGCGCCGGAACGAGCACGCCCTCGGCTGCCGGGCGCTCCGCCATCGCAACCCGCCCGGCCGTCGCGGCGGGAGCACCGTCCGACAGCAATCCGGCGGCGATCCGATCCTGCAGGCTGAACAGCTCGTCCGTGGCGCCGTCCGCACGAACGGCGCGGCGTACCGCGCCCGTGGTCACGTCCACCAGGCGAGCGGTGATCCGCAGCCGCCCGCCCAGTCGCTGGTAGCCGCCGGTGACGATCCAGCGCGCCCCGAGCGCGCGGCCCAGGGACAGCACGCCGGCGGGCGACTCATCCGGTGCGGTGCCGGTCGTTGCCGTCGCCGGGCCCCGACCCACGACGGTCAGTCCGGCGGCGCCGAGGTCGGCCGCCACCGTCTCCGCGATGCCTTCGCCCAACCAGTCGTCCGCCGGGTCCCGCGTGACGTTGGCGAAAGAGGAGACCGCCACGGAGCCGCCGACGTCCCCGGCGACGGCCGCCGGGTCAGCCGGGGCCTGCATCGCGCGGCCGGTGGCGGGGTGGGCGCCGAGCACACCCAGCGCGAGGACGCAACACGCCGCGAACGGACGCACCGCGCGCGTCGCCGGATGGCGGGCGCGTGCGTCCGCCGCTGCCGTCCTGCCGGGTGTCGTCATGCTTCGTCGCCTTCGGAGCCGGGTCGGTGACCCGGCGCGCGGCCCGCGGTTGCCGGCCGGCCCGCGCCGGGCTCCCGGGTCAGCGGACGGTCCGGAAGAAGTTGCGCAGATCCTCGACGAAGAGCTCCGGCTGCTCCATGGCCGCGAAGTGCCCGCCCCGCGGCATCTCCGTCCAGTGCGTGATGTTGTAGCTCGCTTCCGCCCACGCGCGCGGCGCGATGAAGAGCTCGTAGGGGAAGATGGCGGCCCCGGTCGGCACCTCGACGCGCCCCAGCCCCGTGGTGGCGTCGCCTGCCTCGTAGTAGAGGCGGGCCGACGAGGTGGCCGTCTGCGTCGCCCAGTAGATCATGATGTTGGTGAGCAGCTCGTCGCGCGTGAAGACCGATTCCGGGTCGCCGTTGCAGTCGCACCAGGCGCGGAACTTCTCGACGATCCACGCCGCCTGGCCGGCCGGCGAGTCGTTGAGGCCGTAGCCGACCGTCTGGGGCTTCGTGCCCTGGATCTGCGCGTAGCCGTTCTCGTCGGTGTTGTAGAACGTCAGCCGGGCCTGCGAGCGCTGGAGCTCCTCCGGCGGGACGCCGGCCGTCGGGTCCTCGACACCCGCCGGCGGCTGCGCGACCACCATGTTCAGGTGCAGCCCGGCCACCTGCTCCGGGTGCTTGAAGGCGTGCCAGGTGCTGACGATGCTGCCCCAGTCGCCCCCCTGCGCACCGTAGCGCTCGTAGCCCAGCCGCGCCATCAGCCGCGCATTGACGTCGGCGATCTGCTCGGGGCCGAAGCCGGGCTCCCGCGGCTTGTCCGAGAACCCGTAGCCGGGCATCGACGGCGCGACGACGTGGAAGGCGTCGGCCGGGTCGCCGCCGTGCGCGGCGGGATCGGTCAGCGGACCGATCACCTTCAGGAACTCCGCCACCGACCCGGGCCACCCGTGGGTGATGATGAGCGGCAGCGCGTCCTCCACCGGTGACCGCTGGTGGATGAAGTGGATGTCGAGCCCGTCGATCACCGTCTTGTACTGGTCGAGCGCATTGAGGCGGCGCTCTGCCGCCCGCCAGTCGAACTCGTCGCGCCAATAGGTGATGAGGTCGGTCACGTAGCCGAGCTCCGCCCCGTAGTCCCACCCCACATCCTCGAGCTGATCGGGAAGGCGCGTCCGGGCCAGCCGCTCGCGCAGGTCGCCGAGCACGGCGTCCGGCACGTCGACCGTGAACGGCCGGATCGCCGTGGGATCCGGCTCGCCCTGCTCCGCCGCCGCCCCCGCGAGGGTTGCGCCGGCGACCGCCACCGCGGCCGCACACACGCCGCCTGCCAGTACCTGTCGTCTCACCGATCCCACTCCTTGGCTGTCGGTTCCCGTGCCCGCGGCCCGCGCCGGGCGGGCCCGCCTGATCCTAGCCCGTTTCGCGCGCGGGCGAGAAACCGCTTGAACCGGAAGGGGCCAGTTGAGGTATTGTCTTGCGGATCAACTTCAGGAGAGGGAGGAGCTACCATCATGCTCGGACCGCGCTTTCGTCGTGTGGGGTTGCCGTTGCTGGCCGTGGCGGCGCTCGGTTTCGTCGCGGCGGCGCCTGCAGCGGCCGCCGAGGCCGACGGCGTCGTGACGTACACCAGGGACATCGCCCCGATCCTCGAGCGGAGCTGCCAGAACTGCCACCGTCCGGAGTCCGTCGCGCCGATGTCGCTCCTCACCTACGAGGAAGCACGGCCCTGGGCGCGGTCCATGAAGTACCGCACCGGCCGCATCGGCAAGCCCGACGTGATGCCGCCGTGGTACATCGAGCGCGACATCGGCATCCAGGAGTACAAGGGCGACATCTCCCTGTCGAACGAGGAGATCGCCAAGATCGCCGCGTGGGCCGACAACGGCGCGCCGCGGGGCGAGGCCGTTGACGCCCCGGCGGAGGAGACGGTCGCCGCCGCGTCCGATTGGCAGCTCGGCGAGCCGGACCTGATTCTCAAGTCGCCGTCGATCGAGGTCGCCCCGACCGCCCCGGACTGGTGGGGCCCGATGGGCGAGGTCGAGACCGGCCTGACCGAGGACCGCTACGTGTCCGCGATCGAGATGCGCGAAGTCAGCGACTTCGAGGGCGTGCCAGAGCGCGACACGATCGGCGGCCTCTACGTCATCCACCACCTGGTCATCGTGCCCGTCGGTCCGGACGGCACCCCCGACCCGAACGACGGCTTCTGGCCGGTCCACGAGGTCGGCCGCAACCCGGACGAGTTCCACCCCGAGTCCGGCAAGCTCCTGCGCGCCGGCTCGAAGATCCTCTTCCCGTCCGCGCACCTGCACTCGAACGGGCGGCACACGCGCGCCCATCTCGAGATCGGCCTCAAGTTCCACCCCGAGGGCTACGAGCCGACCCGCCAGGTGCAGATCATCGGCCCGGCCACGATGGATCTCGACATCAAGCCGATGGAGGCGGACCAGGAGTTCGAGGCGTACACGACGCTGCTGGACCACGCCAAGCTGACCGTCTACGAGCCGCACATGCACGCGGCGGGCGTCCGGATGTGCCTCGACACCATCTGGGCCAACCGGGTCGAGACGCTGAGCTGCGCCGGCTACAACCACAACTGGGTCCGCGTCTACACGTTCGAGGACCACGTGGCGCCGCTGCTGCCGAAGGGCACCATCCTGCGCATCCGGGGCTACTTCGACAACACGCCGACCAACCCGAACGTCTCCGATCCCCGGAACTGGTCCGGCCTCGGCCACCGGTCGATCGACAACATGATGATCAACATCGGCCAGGCCGTGTACATGAACGATGCCGAGTTCGCGGAGGCGGTCGCCCAGCGCAAGGAGCTGCTCGGCGTGAAGGCCGGCGAGCAGGTGCTCGGCTGCCCCCTGTGCGGCTACGAGGAGTTCCCGCGCTCGATGTCGCGGCTGACCGACAACGACAACGACTGAGGGGCCATCCATGATGCTGCAATCGACGTGGAGGCTGAAGGCGTGGCGCACGGCGGCTCTGGCCGTCGCGGTGCTCGCCGTTGCTGCCGCGCCGGCGGCTGCGCAGCCAGCCGGCGGCGGTGAGAGCATCTCGCCGGCGTACGAGGGCTGGGAGCAGAACCGGGACGGTTCGTACAACCTCGTGTTCGGCTACATGAACCGGAACTGGGACGCGCTGGACATCCCGGTCGGCCCGGACAACGTCATCGAGCCCGGCGGTCCGGATCAGGGCCAGCCGACCCACTTCCTGCCGCGGCGGAACCGGGTCGTCTTCCGCGTCCACGTGCCGGCCGACTTCGGCGAGGACGACGAGGTGGTCTGGACCATCACCGCCAACGGCTCGACGCAGCGTGCCTACGCGACGCTGCACCCGGACTACTTTCTGAACGACATCGCGATCATGAACAACAACGGCGCCGGCGGACCGGCCGGCGGCGCCTTCAACATCTTCGGGAACCGGCGGCCGACGCTGGACGTCGTCGGCGGCTCACGGCGAAGCGCCACGGCGGGCGAGCCGGTCACGCTGACGGCGCGCGCCAGCGACGACGGCGTCCCGAAGCGGCGCGCCGTGGCGGCGCCGATCCTGGGCATCGACACGGGTCTTCGCGGCACTCCCGACAGCGCGAGCGGACTGCGGCTGGTCTGGTTCGTCTATCGGGGGCCGGGCAAGCACGTCACGTTCGACCCGCCGCAGTTCGACGTGTGGGAGAACTACCGCGGCGGCGCCAACTCGCCGTGGGCGCCGGGGTGGGGACCCCCGCCCGTACCGCCCGGGGGCACCTGGGTGGTCGACGCGACGTTCGACGAGCCGGGCACGTACGTGCTGCGCGCCCAGGCGCACGACGGCGGCCTCGAAGCGAACCGGGAGGTCACCGTGACGGTCCGGGAGATGACCGAGTAGCCCCGCGGAGGCTGCTTTCACGAACGGCAAAACGGTAGAGGAGCGGAACACGAACATGGCCATCATCCCGACCCGGCACACCGGTACGGCACGGTTCGTGTCGCTGCTCGCAGTCTCCATCCTGGCCGTCGCCGGTGTGCCGGCGGCGGCCGAGGATCTGGACGTTCGGCTCGTGAACGCGGCGGCCGTGAACGACGCGGCGGCCGTGCGCCACCTGATCGAGAAGGGCGCCGACGTGAACGCGGGGCGGGCGGACGGCGCCACGGCCCTCCTCTGGGCCGCGCACTGGGACGACCTCGACACCGTGAACGCGCTGCTCGCGGCGGGCGCGAACGTGAATGCCGGGGACGATCACGGCGTGACGGCGCTCGAGCGGGCAGCCGAGAACGCGAGCCTGCGGATGGTCGAGCGTCTCCTCGCCGCCGACGCCGACGTCAATGCGTCGCAGGTCAGCGGGCTGACGCCGCTGATGACCGCTTCGCGCACCGGCAACGTCGACGTCGTCCGCAAGCTCGTCGCCGCCGGGGCCGACATCAACGCGGCCACCGCGGAGACCCGCAGCACGGCCCTGATGTGGGCCGTGGCGGAGCCGCATCCGGAGGTCGTCGACCTCCTGCTCGCGGCCGGGGCCGACGCGCACGCCTCGACCGCGAAGGGGATCACGCCCCTGCTCTACGCCGCGCTCGACGGGAACGTCGCGATGGCGGAGCGGCTGATCGCGGCGGGCGTCGACGTCAACGAGCCGGGCGGCGACGGGACGCAGGCGCTACCCTACGCGATCGCCGCCGGGCAGGACGCGTTCGCCATGTTCCTGCTGGAGCAGGGGGCCGATCCCAACAGCTCGATGGCCGGGATTCGGGCCCTGCATGCCGCGGCGGGCAGCGTCTACTACTGGCTGGGCGACTGGTCGCGCCGCCACGGCTACGGCGGGTCGTACCTGCGCGGGGGATTCTCGCGCGTCACGCTGCCGCCGGAGCGCCGGCTGCCGCTGGTTCGCGCCCTGCTCGAGCGAGGCGCCGACCCGAACGCGCGGATCACCACGTCCGCGATGTTCATGACCTACATCGGCTATCCGACCAAGGGTGCCTTCGAGCCCTTCGCCTGCGGCACCGGGGATCTGCGGGGGGCGACGCCGCTCTGGGTGGCGGCCTACACCGCCAATGGCGGCGCGTACCGGGTGGGGCCCGGCGACCCGGAGGCCCACGCCGATATCCTCCGGACCCTGCTCGACGCGGGGGCCGACCAGCATCTGACCACCGACGACGGCACGACGCCCTTCATGGCCGCCGCGGGTCTGGGGCAGCCGACGTTCCGGCCGCGCGAGCCGCGCGGGCTCCGCTCGCCGGGCGCCGAGACGGCGGTCCGCGTCCTGCTGGAGGCGGGCGCCGAGATCAACGCCGTCAACGAGGCGGACTTCACGGCCCTGCACGGCGCGGCCTTCCGCGGCCTCAACGAGGTGATCGAGTACCTCGTCGCCAAGGGCGCCGACATCGACGCCCGCGACTTCCGGGGGCGCACCGCCTACCGGATGGCCGAGGGCTCGAAGCAGTCGTTCCAGTTCCAGGCGTGGCCGGAGACCGCCGAGCTGCTGGCGAGCCTCGGGGCCAACACGCGCCTCGGCGTGCCCGGCACCGTGCAGGAGCGGGTCCGCGACGTGCCGGCGGTCGCCGCCGAGGATCAGTAGCGGCCGCCGATGGCGCGGCCGTTCGCACTGCTGGCCGGCCTCGCCGCCGGCGCGGCGGCGCCCTTCCTGTTCGGCGCGGCAGCCGCCCAGGCCCCGGATTCCGACGAGCCGGAAGCTGCCTTCTCGGCGGTTCCGGCACCCGAGGCGCCGGCCCCGCCCCTGGCGGAGCCGCCGTCGATCCTCGTCTCGCGGCAGCTCGCGGCCGCCGAAGGCCTGCAGCCGGGCGACGTCGTCCACTTCTCGACGGAGCCCTCCGGCGCCGGCGCGCGGCCGTTCCGCATCGCCGGTACCTACGAGCCGACCCCCGATCCGATGCGGGTGATGAGCGCGCGCCACGAGGCGCGCTTCCACCTGCCCGATCTCCTTGCGCTGACCGCCGACGCGGACGATCCGCTGGGGGAGGAGTCCGTCGACGCCATCAACATCGCGCTCGCCGACCCCGCCGACGCGCTTGCCTTCGCCTCCGACCTGCGGGCGCAGGTGCCGGGCCTGCTGATCGAGCCGACGGCGCGCGACACCGGCCCCTCGAGCACCTTCGCGGTCATCGAGCGCTTCCATTTCGCGGTGGCGGTGGTCACGGTCGTCGCCAGCTCCCTCTTCCTGCTCGCCCTCATGGTCATGCGCGTCAACGAGCGGCGCGAGACCCTCGGCACCCTGCGCCTGATCGGCGTCCCGACGCGCCGGCTCGCGTTGCACGTGGTGGCCGAGGGGTTGGCCGTCGCCGTGGCCGGCACCCTGTTCGGGCTCCTGCTCGCGGTGACCTTCGAGGGCGCGTTCAACCGTTTCTTCCAGTGGCGCTACGACACCGCGCTGGTCTTCGTGCGGATCACGCCGTCGGTGGCGTGGCGCTCGGTGGCGCTCGCGGTGCCGACGGGGCTGCTGGCGAGCGTCGCCGCGTCGTGGCCGCTGCTGCAGGCGGGGGCGCTGACGCTCGTCCGCCGATGAGGTCCCTTCGCTTCACCTGGCTCGGTCTCGTCCGCCAGCCGGGCCGCACCCTGCTGGGCGTCCTCGGCGTAGCCGCCACCGGCGCTCTGCTGTTCGACATGCTGCTGCTCGCGAACGGGCTCGTCGTGGCGATGGAGGACCTGCTGGACGACGCCGGCTTCGACGTGCGCGTCACCGCCATGGAGGGCATCCCTTTCGGGGGGCCGCGGCTGCGGGAAGCCTCGACCGCCGTCGCGGCCATCGGCGGCCTGCCCGAGGTGGCGCAGGCCGTACCGATGCGGCTGGGCGACGCGACGGTCAGCGGTCCCCGCGGCGTCGACCGCGAAGTGACGGTGATCGGGGCGCCGGCCGGTGCCAACGCCGGGTGGACGCTCGTCGAGGGCCGCCGGCTCGACGACGTCGAGGCACCGTCCGTCCGGCCCATGCTCGTCAACGCCGCCTTCGCCCGGGCCAACGGGACGGCTCCCGGCGCCGGCGTCACCCTGCGCGGCGACTGCGGCGGGGGACGCGCCGCGGCGCCGCCGGTCGCCTTCCGGGTGACGGGCGTCGCCACGTTCTCGTTCGACAGCGCGGCGGAGCTCACGGCGGCGATGAGCCTGGCCGACCTGGCGGACCTCTGCGGCGACGTCGATCCCGACGAGGCGGAGTTGGTGCTCGTCACCTCGCAGCCGGCTGCGGGGGCCGACGCCGCCGCGGGCGCCATCCGGCGGCGGCTGCCGGAGGTGTTCGTGGCCACGAACGCGGAGCTGGTCGATCGCTTCCAGCAGGAGGGCAACGGCTACTTCCGGCAGATCTCGTCCGTCCTGGCCTCCGTCACGCTCTTCTTCGCGCTCCTGCTCGTCACGACCCTGCTGACGGTGTCCGTCAACCAGCGGCTGGCCGAGGTGGCGACGCTGCGCGCGCTGGGATTCTCGCGGCGCCGGATCGCCACGGACCTGCTGGCGGAATCGGTCGCCATCGTCGGCGCCGGCGGGCTGCTGGCGGTCCCGCTCGGCGCCGCGCTCGCCGTCTGGCTGGACGGCATCCTGCGGTCGATGCCCGGCATGCCGTCCGGGCTCCACTTCTTCGTGTTCCAGCCGCGCGCCCTGGTCCTGCACGCCGGCCTGCTCGCCGCGACCGCCGTCCTCGCCGCGCTCTATCCGATGCACCTCGCGACGCGCCTGCCGATCGCCGCCACGCTCCGCGAGGAGGTGGTCTCGTGACGGACGCGCTCGTGACCGACGCGCTCGTCGAGGCGCGCGGCCTGACGAAGGTCTTCCCGATGCCGGCACGCGCGGTCACCGCGCTCACGAGCGCGTCGCTGCGGGTCGACCCGGGCGACTACGTGGCGGTCTCCGGACCCTCGGGGTGCGGCAAGTCGACGCTGCTCCACCTGCTCGGCTGCGTCGAGCCGCCGACCGGCGGTTCGCTGCGCTTCGAGGGCCGGGAGGTGACCGCCCTCTCCGACGCCGAGCGGAGCCGCCTGCGGCTCCTCCGGATCGGCTTCATCTTCCAGCGCTTCTTCCTGCTGCCGATGCTCACCGCGTGGGAGAACGTCGAGTTGCCGCAGGGCGAGGCGGGCACGCCGCGCGCCGAGCGCCGCAGGCGGACGGCCGCGCTGCTCGACTACGTCGGCCTGACCGACCGCGCGGACCACCGCCCGGCGCAGCTCTCGGGCGGCGAGATGCAGCGCGTGGCCATCGCCCGGGCGCTGGCCAACCGCCCCGCCCTGCTCCTGGCGGACGAGCCGACCGGCGAGCTCGACGAGGCGAGCGGCCGGCAGATCGCCGATCTGCTCGACCGGGTCCACGCCGACGGGAGCGCGGTGATCGTGGTGACGCACGATCCGACCCTGGCGCGGCGCGCCGGGCGGTGGCTCCGGATGCGCGACGGCGCGATCCTGCCGGCGCCGGAGCAGCCGCGATGATCACGCTGGCCATCCGCGCGCTCCTCGCCCACAAGCTCCGCAGCGCGGTCCTGGCCGGAGGCTTCGGGCTCGGGGTGTCGGTGATCGCCAACCTCCTCGGCATCGGGGCGGTGATGCTGGAGCAGGCGGGCGCGCCGGCACTCGGCGGGGGCGGCGACCTGGTCGTGGCGGGCAGCGTCGGCCGCGTGACGAGCGCGCGCTTCCTGCTCGGAAGCGTGCTCGACCGCCCGGCGTTCGCGGACCGGCTGACGGTCGCGGTTCCGAACGAGCGGCGCACGCTCTACCTCGTCAGGGGCGGAGACGCCGGAACCGGAGGGGGCCGTGGCGGCGGGGACCGTGACGCAGGCGCCCGAGACGCACGCACGGTGCCGGTGGCCGCGCGCGGGGGGATTCCGAGCCTGGAGCGGCGGCTGGGTGACGAGGAGACCTCCGGCGTCGCCGCGTGGATGGACGCTCCGGACGACCGCGCGTGGACGGCGCCCGAGCCGGGCGACGTGCTGCGCGCCATGGACCGCTTCCACCCGATTCCGGACGTGCCGGCGCGGGCCGACTCCTGGGCCGAGTGGCTGTACTTCAACGGCCGGAAGGGCGATGCGCGCTTCTACCTGACGTTCCTCGTGGGCCCCGAGCGGGAGCCCGGCCGCCGGCTGGCCGGCGTCCGCCTGCAGCTCGACGACGGCGGCCGGCGCAGCGCGTACGGCGAGACGGCCGAGGTCGACGCGGCGCGCGTCCTGGCGGAGGCGCCGGACCTGACCATCGGCCGCAGCCGGGTGCGCCTGGACGGCGGCCGCTATCGCATCACGCTCGACCTCCCGCGGATGGAGGAGGCGCCGGCCGGGGCGCCCGGGACGGTGCCGGCCGACGGCTCGGCCGCGGCGCCCGCCGGCGCGCTCGAGGCGGTGCCGGCCTACGACTCGGCTGCGGCCCCAGCCGGCGCGCTCGAAGCGGTGCCGGCCGGGGGGCCGGCTGGGGCTCCCGCCGCTGCCGCCGACGGGCCGGGCGCGGCTCCCGCCGGCGCGCTCGAAGCAGTGCCGGCCGACGCGCCCGGGACGGTGCCGGCCGCCGGGCCGGGTGCGGCTCCCGCCGCTGCCGCCGACCATCTCGCCGGCGAGATCGTGCTGGACCCCGATCCCGGCCGCTCCCTGCCCCCGTTCACCATTCGCGGCGCGCGCGGCTGGACCACCGGCTACGTCGTGCCCGTGATGTCCGGCACCCTCGACGGGGCGCTCGACGCAGGCGGACGCTCGCTCTCTCTCGCGGGGGGCACCGGCTATCACGATCACAACTGGGGGCACTGGGAAGGCGTGTCGTGGCAGTGGGGCCAGGTAGCGGGGGGCGGCTTCTCCTTCGTCTACGGCCGGGTGTATCCGCCGGCCGACGCGGCGGACCCCGAGCGCATGCCGGGGTTCCTCCTCGCGCTCGGGCCCGACGGGCCGGAGGGCTACGCCACCTCCGTCACGATCGACGAGCGGGACGCGGCCGGGACGGACGAGCCGGAGCGCATCACCGTCCGCGCCCGCAGCCGGGCGCTGGACCTGACGATGACGCTCGACGTCGTGGACCGCGTCGTCAGCCGGATGGACCGCGCCGCCATCGGCAACGCGCTCGACTTCCACCAGATGCGAGCGTCCTACCGGGTTCGCGGCCGGGTGGGCGACCGGCACGTCGACTTCACCGCGGCCGGCGCCGCGGAGACGTTCCGGGGGCGCCCGATGCCGTCCCGGCCGGACTGAGGTTCCTGGCCGGGTTGACGCGCGTGGCCGGGCTGACGCCCTTGGCCGGACTCATGCTCTTGGTATGCTAGGGGCCTTCGGGGACGAGCGTGGCGGCGGAGTGCGTGGTCGCCGCGCCGGCGCCGGGTAGCGAACGCGCCCGCGGGGGGCGTCGAAAGTCAGGAGGCTTGAGATGGGTGATCGACACGTCGCGTCTCGGTGGTTGCTGGCGCTGGCGCTCGTGGTCTTCGTGGCGCCGGCCCTCGTTGCCGCGCAGCAGTCCGGGGACTACGAGCTGCCGCGCACGGCGGACGGCCAGCCGGATCTGCAGGGCGTGTGGGACTTCCGGACCCTGACGCCGCTCCAGCGCCCCGACGACCGCGCGGAGCAGGCCACTCTCACGCCGGAGGAAGCGGCGGAGATCGAGGCGGCCGCCGTGCAGCGCGCCGCCGAGGCCGATGCGCCGAGCGAGGTTCGCACCGAGCCGCTGCCGGTGGGCGGCGACGTCGGCGCCTACAACAACTTCTGGTTCGACCGCGGTGCCGGCGTGGTCGACGACCGCCGGACATCCCTGATCATCGACCCGCCCGACGGCCGGGTGCCGGCCCTGCAGCCGGGAGTGCCGGAGCAGGGTGGGGCTGCGAACGCGGAGGACGTCGCGTCGACGCGCCCCGTCCGATTCCGCGTGGGCGGCATCGGGACGGACGGCCCCGAGGACCGCGGGCTGGCCGAGCGCTGCCTCCTCGGCTTCAACACCGGGCCGCCGATCATCCCGGGGGGCTACAACCAGAACCTCCAGATCTTCCAGACCGCCGACCACGTCGCAATCCTGCACGAGATGGTGCACGACGCCCGCATCGTCCCGCTCGACGGCCGCCCGCACCTGCCGGACGACATGCGCCAGTGGATGGGCGATTCGCGCGGCTACTGGGAGGGCGACACCCTGGTCGTGGAGTCGGCGAACTTCACCGATCAGACGGCCAGCTTCAACCCGTCCGTCGTCAGCGCGATGGGCACCGGCGAGACGCTCCGGCTCACTGAGCGTTTCACGCGCATCGACGCCGAGACGCTCCTCTACGAGTACACCGTCGACGATCCGGCCACTTTCACCCGTCCCTTCACGGTGGCGCTGCCGATGAAGCGCGGCGACGCGATGTACGAGTACGCCTGCCACGAGGGCAACTACGGCCTGATGAACATGTTGGCCGGGGCGCGGGCCGAGGATCGCGAAGCGGCGCCGTAGCCGGTTGCGCCGCGTCTGCGCGCCGGTGCGTGCCCCGGGTTCGACGCGCCGGCGCCGCGGCGGATCCGCGCGCGGAGGGCCGAACGCGGCGCCCTGGCGGAGTTGCGCGCGCCATTCCCTCGTTCGCCGGCATCGGCCGGCGTGGCGGCTCCCCTGGGGGCGCCGCGCCGGCCCCGTCAACCCGCATTCGGCAGGCAGACGCATGACCAGATTCGCATGGCTCGCCGCGATCGCCGTGGTGCTGGGGGGAGGCTTCGGCGGCGGCGTCATCGCGATGCCGGCGCCCTCGTCGCAGACCGCCCCGGAAGGCACGTTGAAGCTCTACGTCTTCAACTGCGGCCACATCCGCTTCGACACCCTCGACCGCTTCAGCATCGAGGACGACGAGACGGACGTCCGCGAGCTCATCGTCCCCTGCTACGTCGTCGATCACCCGGACGGCCGCATGCTGTGGGACGGCGGGCTCCCCTCGTCGATGGCCGAGACGGACGGCTGGGTGGGCAACACGCGGCTCGACCGGACGCTGGCCGATCAGTTGGCGGAGCTCGACCTCGGCTTCGACCTCCGCTCGCTCGACTACGTCGCCTTCTCTCACATGCACTACGACCACGTCGGCGTGGCCAACGAGGTCGAGGGTGCGACGTGGCTGGTGCAGGGGCCGGAGTACGAGGCGATGTTCGGAGGCGGCATCGAGGTGGCGGCCGCGCAGCCGGAGCTCTACGAGAACCTGCGCGACGCCGAGCGCATGATCCTGGACGGCGACCACGACGTCTTCGGCGACGGCCGGGTGCGCATCATCTCGGCTCCAGGCCACACGCCGGGGCACCAGGTGCTCTTCCTCGACCTGGCCGACACCGGCCCGCTGGTGCTGTCGGGCGACCTCTACCATTTTCGCCTGAGCCGCGCCGAACGCCGCGTGCCCACCTTCAACTTCGACCGGGAGGAGACGCTGGCGTCGATGGAGCGGGTCGAGGCGTTCGTGGAGGAGATGGGCGCGACCTTCTGGATCGAGCACGACCTCGCGCTCTTCCAGCAGCTCGACCTGGCCCCCGCGTACTACGAGTAGCGCGGGCGCCGGCGCCCGTCGTTCGCAAGCGCCGGCGGCGCGCCGCCTTCCAGCGGCAGTGCCCCCGGGGGGGGAGCGGCTTCCCGCCCCGCGCCCGTGCGGCCGGCTCAGTGCTCCGGTCCGAGGTCCGCGGCGCAGAGGGCCCGGGCTGAGGTGAGGTTCACGCGGCTGCGCCGACCGGCCGCGTCACGCTCCAGTAGACGATGGCGGCCGCCGCGACGTGCTGCAGCATCAGCGTCATCACGCCCGGAACGGTGGCCCCCGGAAACGCCGCGGCGCCGCTCTCGGTGAGCATGAAGAGGTCCGGCAACAGCGAGAGCAGCAGGGCGACCAGGACGATCCGCCGGAACAGCGGCACGGGCTGCTCGGACATGCTGTCGACGGCGAGGGCCACCCCCAGCCCGGCGCCGACGCCGACCACCGTCAGGAAGATGGTGGGCATCGCCACCGCCAGCGGCTCGAACGCGGGTGGAATGTCGAAGACGGCGACCGCTGCAATCCGCAGCACGAGGTTGGCCGCCACCGCCGCGAGGATCGTCCGGAGCCACACCACCCAGGCCCTCGGCCCCGCCACCGCCAGTCGCTCTGCTGCCATCGGGTCACCCTCCAACCGCACGGTGCGGCGTCCATCCTCGGACGCGCCAGCCGCTCGACGCTCGCATTATAGGCGGCCGGCTCGGAGATCACTGGCGGGACCGGCGCCAGTCAGGCCGGACCGCACGTCGCCTTGGCAAGGAGGTCGGCGTTGGCGGCGCTCGAATATACCCTGCCCCTTGGCCGGTCGATCAGATCCTTCCTCTTGAAGTCGTCCATGAGGTTGCGGTCGCGCGTATAGAGAAGGCGTGCGCGTGTCGCCCTGGCCAGCGCCAACACGTGCGGATCGTCCGAATGGAGATCCGTGCGAGATCGCAGGGCTCGTTCGCCGTCTGCGAAACGGTCGGCGGGAATCACGCTCGCCTTCCCGGCCCGAACGTATGCGAGCAGCTTGTCCCGTCGCCCCACCTCCCGGGCGAACGCCGCGCCGGTGGAGTACACGAGGCGTCCGCCACCCCGATCCAGCCACTTGCGTATGGGTGTCGAGTCGGGCTTGGCGGGGTCGGCGAGGAAATCCCCGAGACGGTTCGCGTCGACGATGATGCACATCCGTGGCGGCCCGGTCAATCGGCGAATCCCAGCAATCTGTCCGTTTCCCTCACGAAGAAGTCACGGTACCCTGCCGGCGCATCCCGCAGGTTGCCGTGTTCGTCCAGCGTCAGGTTGTGGATCGTGACGGCGTTGCCTGTCGGCTCGAAGTAGAGAATGGAGACGTCGTCGGGCTTCAGCAGCCCTTTCCGGACCGAGATGCGGACGCGATCGACAACGTAGTCGCTGTGCGTTTCTATCAGGAAGCGGTGCCCACGCTTCTTGAACGCCTCGATGAAGAGGTTCGCGAGCTCCGCCTGACCTCGGGGATGAAGATGGACCTCCGGCTGTTGGAGCAGAAACGACCTGCCCTTGGCGCCGCGTCCGCGACTCCCTCCCCGATCGGATTCTCCCGCGGTCATCACGTCGACCAGAATCGGCAGGCTTTGACTCACACCGTAGCCGACGTCCACGATGTTCGCGTGCGGCCCGGTTCGGACCTTGACCTGCAACTGAAACGGGTCGCTCATCTGCTTGCCGTGGCGCTTGACTCTGATGTCAGAGAACAGTCCGGCTTCGCGGCCGAACGTCACGAGCTCATCGTGAAGCGAGTCCCAGTGGCTCACGTCTGTGCGGTTGAGCCTCATCATCAGCATTGGGACGTGTTTGCCTTCGGGAGACGCAGCTTCGCGGATTGGATTGTAGGTGCGTTCGGGCTTCGAGCGGAGCGGCGCAACCGGGATGGGGGAAAGTAGATGGGGAGGCCAGAATCCTCCGCGACCGTCGCCTGGGGGGCGACGTCCGCGGCTGCGGGTCCGACGGTCCGAGGACAGACTGCGCAGATAGTCGACAACCGGTCGCAGTTGCTGCATATTCTCGCGAGGCCGCAACCTCTCGTGGATGGGTAGTGTCACCGCAAAGTCGAGCAAGAATAGTACTTCGCTGAACCGGGAATCGATTGGCACCTCCCGGTCAGGAATTCGCACAATCGTTCCTTCCGGGGACCGTCGCAAGTCCAGGAACGACTCGGAGCCGAATTCGAAGCGAAGTGACGAAGTGACCGGTTGCGATCCTTCCTCCCGAAAGGTAGCGAGCAGCCTGTGCGGCGGAATGCCGCGGCTGGGAGTGGGTTCGACCGCGAGCCCAATCTTGAAATCTTCGATGCGACCATGTGGACCGCGTCTGGACCGCACGATGTCGCGAAACGATCCCATGGCGAAGGGTCGCTCGTTGAAGTCCAGGAGGCTCTCGATGTCAGGTCTGGAAAATGCCTGATGCAGGACGCTGTAGCAGCCGAGGAAGGTAGTCTTGCCGGTGCTGTTCTCACCCACGAGAAGCGTAATCGGCCGAAGTCGACCGCGCTGCATTCCCTGAAAGCAGCGCACGTCGCACAGGAGTAGGTCCCGCGGACTGTCCATAGTCAGACGCCCTCAGCTTTCGGGTCCATTCTGTACACCGGCTTGGTCGACTGACCCCGCGCCCGTCACCGCGCCCCGTCGGGCCACGGCGCGGCGACGACGCGGTCGAGGGGGCGGACGCGGCCTGTGGGGTCCGCCCGGTAGGCCTGACGCGAGGCCAGGTCGTAGGCGTCACCCGGAGAGAGGAAGTAGAACGGGCTTCCCGAGTCGAGACGGCGGGCGTGGTCGTAGATGGCGACGTAGCCGCTGCCGATGACCTCGAACGCATCGCCGCGCACGACGATAGCCGTGTCCTCGTCGATGCCGATGCCGAGCAGCTCGGGCCGGGCCCTGATGACTTCGACCATGTCGAAGTGCCGGTTGCGGCGCAGCAAGTGCTGGTCGACCCCGACGCCCCGCAACAGGCCGAAGCCCTCCTCGTGATCGCCCATCATGATGGTGTTGGTCCGCGTGTCGCCGCGGACGAGGTAGGAACCGAGAATGGTGGCGCCGGCCGAGGAGCCGCCGATGACGCCGCCCCGGTCGAGCAGGTGCCGTAGTTCTTCATGCATCCGGGTGTCGAGATACGCGTCGGCCAAGCGCCACTGCCGGCCGCCGCCGAACCAGACGCCGCTTGCCTCGCGGATCGGCTGGCTGAAGGCGTCGGTGTCGGCGACGGCGCGCTCCGTCGTGTGTAGCACGGTCAGCCGGTTTGCACCGGCCACGCGGAAGGGTACTGCGCCGGGCCAGCCCTGCCCATAGGACTCCGCCCCGGCGGCCGTCGGGACGAGGACGAGGGGCGCCTCGGGGCCGCCGGCGAGCGCCAGGAACCGGTTCAGGATCGCCGGATCCCGCATCGCGCCGCCGACCAGGACCAGCGCGCCGCGTGCGGGACCGACCTGCTGCGCATGGAGCGGAACGACGCCGGCCAGCAGGATGGCAACGACCAGCCACGTCACGATTCGCCCTGCCATTCTTTGCTCTCCTCCCGCGCTCGCCGCCGCGTCGGCCGGCTGCCCCGATTGTAGTCGGCGGCGGCGGAGGTCCGGGGGCGATCCGCCTTGACCCCGCTCCCACGGGCCGCCGAAGCCACGAAGCTGTAGACTCGTGACCGTATCAGGAGTTCCCGCGATGGCAATGACTCTCGACGACGACGGTCCGGAGCCGCCGCCGCGAGTCGGCGCGGCAGGCCGGCGATCGGAGCAGAAGCGGTCGGACGCGGCGCGCCGGACGGCAGGGTCTCGTGTCGTGCAGCGAGCCGCAGGCGGGAAGGCGCTTCCGGTCTTCGAGGTACCTCCGGGCGCGCCGATCATCTCCAGTTGCCGAGTCCGGCGCTTCCTCGACGAGGAGGGCATAGTCTGAGCGTGCCACGCATCGGTTGGCTCGTCGCGGGCGCGGTCGCAGCCACGGCCGCCATCGCGGCCGGCGCCCCGGCGGGTAGCAGCGCCGCGAGCGTTGCCAGCCGGCAGACCGACGCCCAGCGGCGGGAGCCGGCGCCGCTCGGGGTCATGACGTTCAATATCCGGACGTCGGGCGGCAACGACGGCGGCAACGCCTGGCCGCACCGCAGGGAGCTGGTGGCGGACACGATCGCGCGGGCGGCGCCCGACGTGGCGGGTCTGCAGGAGGCGCTGGACGAGCAGATCCGCTACCTGGTGGAAGCGCTCCCGGACTACCGCTGGCTGGGCGCCGACCGGGGGCTGAATGGCGGGACCGGGCTCAGCGAGTACGTCCCGATCTTCTACCGGCGCGACACGCTGATCCCGATCGAGTCGGGCACGTTCTGGCTCTCGCCGACCGGCGCCGACGGGCCGACCGGCACGGGCTGGCGGCGCAACGTTTCCCGCATCGTCACCTGGGCCCGCTTTCACCACCGGCCGACGGGCCGGCGCCTCCACGTCTTCAACACGCACCTGACGCTCCGGCGCGGTCCCCGACAGGTGGCGTCGGCGGCGACCATCGCCTCGCGGGTGGCGGCGCTCCCGGCCGAAAGCCCCGTCATCGTGACCGGTGACTTCAACGCGCTGGCCGAGATGAGCGAGACGTGGCACGCGGCGACCGCGCAGGGGCTGCGCGATGCGTGGCTCGCCGCAGCCGAGCGCCTGGGCCCGCCGCGAACGTCGAGCGACTTCCGTCCGCCTGATCAGGCGAACGAAGGACGCATCGACTGGATCCTCGTCGGCGGCCCGATCGGCGTCCGGTCGGTCGAGACGGTCATCGCCCACGAGGGCGGCCGCTACCCGTCCGACCACTACCCGGTGCTGGCGCGTCTCGAGCTGCGGTAGCGCATCAGCGCCCGCCGGCCGCGGCCTCCGCCTCTTCCGCCCGGTGCCCGGCGAGGATGCCCTCCATGCCGATGTTCCCCTCGTGGCAGGCGTACTCGAAGAGCAGCTCGTCCTTGCGCGCGAGCGGGATCATCGCCGTCCACGACGCCGTGTAGGTGCCCGGATCCTCGACCGTGAGCTCGTGGCGCAGGGTGTCGGGCCCGACCCGCGTGAAGCGCTCGACGAGGCGCAACTGATCCGCGGAGCCGCGGACCCGGGTGTAGAGGGCGGCGGGGGAATCGGCCAGGGGCGAGAAATTGCGCGTCTCCACGACCAGCGTGTCGCCGTCCCAGTAGCCCCGCGCGTCGCCGTGCCACTGCCGAATGGCGTCGTCGACGTGGGGTGCGCCGTCGAGGGGCACGATGCGCGCGTCGTGGATCATCTCGTGCAGGAACACCACGTGATCGGGCGTCTGGATGATCTGGTAGTAGCTGTTGTAGCCCGCGAACAGGTTCGGCATGCCGAACGTGATGCAGCGCTCCTGCAGCCGGCGGTCCGTCCACGACGAGGCCGGGTTGTCGGTCAGGTGGGCGGCGCGGGCGTCGACGAGGCGCTGCGCATCCGGGGTCAGCGGCGGGAGGCGCCCGTTCGGCGGGTCGACGACCAGCGACGTCCGGTTGTCGGCGAAGTCCCGGTCGACCAGCCAGAACTGGTTGTAGTTGCCGGTGGTCGCGTCGCGCGACGAGAACGACTCCTGGTCGCTGAGGGCCGCCACGAAGACGCTGTCGGCGAACGCGGCGTCGCTCTCGCCGCTGGCGAAGAGGCGCGCGTAGCGTTCCTGGAGCCGCGCCAGCTCCTCGTCGGTCAGCGTGGCCTTGTCGCCCAGCGCCTCCGGGCGCTCCAGCGGGGTGGCGGTGTTGTTGGCCCACACACCCTGCAGGTCGGGTCGGCCGTCGGGGGTGCGCGGCACGGTCCAGGTTTCCGCCGGCGCTTCCTGCGCCTCGCCCAGGGCCGGGGCGCCGAACACCGCCGCCGTGATCATCGCCCCGAACGCTCCCCACGCCACTGCCGCACGTGCCTTCGTCATGCCTGCCTCCAAGTGCCTCCCGCTTCCGCCCCGTCCCGCCGCGCAACGCCCGAGTATAGCCGCGCCCCGCCCACGGCCCGACCCTCAGCGGCAGGTGAAGTACGCGCAAATCGGCCGTTCGTTGTCGACGGCGCCGTCGGTAGTGTGCGTGGCGATGAGCGCATCGGGCGCCTCGCCGCGCTCCACCCAGTCGACCAGCGGGCGCCGGCGGTCCCAGGTGTCGGGTCCCACACCGCCGCGGCAGTGGTTCATGCCGGGGGCCATGAACAGGCGCGCGCGCTCGCGGGCCGCCGCGACATCGCCGCCGAACGTCGCGTCGACCACGTCGCGGTAGTAGGCCACCGTCGGCTGCGGGACCACGAGGGCGTCCGCCCACCCGTGGTACAGGATGAGTTTCCCGTCCTGTCGCAGCAGGAAGCGCGAGAGATCGGGGTCGACCGCGTCCGTGATCCCCCGCATCAGGTCGCCCTTGCCGTCCGTCACGTCGTCGATGTCGAACTCCCACCACGCCCACTCCGGAGGCGTCGCCGTCCGGTCGGGCGCCGCCGAAGTGTCGAGCAGATCCGCGGGCGGCACGCCGGGATCGACGTCGTAGAACAGGTAGTTCAGGTGGTCGCCGCCGAGCCGCACCGCCCCCGGCGCGAAGCGGTTGCCGGCGTACGGGATGAACAGCCCCGCCCACTGCCGCTCGGAACCGAACGGCTTGCCGGCATAGATCGGCTGCCCGTGCCGGTCGCGCGGCCCGGCGTGGAAGTCCCGGATCGTGCGGATCTGGGCCGCGGTGAAGCACGACTCCCCGTCCTCCCCGTCCGGGCAGCGGTGGGCCGCCAGATCCCGGTCGGGGTCGAAGCCGCAGGCGAGCGGGTCGTCGATGACGCCGTCCGCGACGCCGTCGTCCCCATCGCAGGCGGCCACGACCGCGTCGGCCAGCAGGTCGAGCTTGCGGACGCTGTCGAGCCGCCCGTCGCCGTCGGTATCGGTCGCGAGGGCGCCGGCGAAGTCGTCGCGGAACATCCGCTGCAGCAGCCACACTCGGACGGCGTTCATCTCCTGGTAGTGGTTGGCCGGCGCGCCCGCCACGATGCCGTCGAAGTCGGTCGGGTAGCGCTGCGCCTCCATCAGCCCCTGGCGGCCGCCGGTGGAGCACCCCTCGAAGTAGGAGTACGCCGGCTCCTCGCCGTAGTAGTTGCGGATCATCGTCTTCGCCGCCGCCACCGTCAGGTGCACGGCCCGGTACCCGAAGTCGATCTCCGCCTGCCGGTTGTCGTAGGCGAACGACGAGCCGGGCTCGGCCCCGTTGTCGTGCCCCGTGTTGCTGTTGGCGACCGCGTAGCCCTCGGCCACGCGGTGGTCCGCGAAGTCGAGGTCGCCGTCCTTGCCGCCGTCGCCCCACTTCAGGAAGCGCCCGTTCCAGTTGCGCGGCAGCGGCAACTGGACGTGGAAGTGGATCGCCGGCGGCACGATCCCCTTGGCGTAGCAGTAGGACGCTCCGCCGGCGGTCTCGGACAGGCCGGCGTAGGTGACGGTCAGGTTGCGGAGATGCAGCAGCGCCTCGCAGCCGGCCCGTTCGGTGTCGACACCGGCCGCGTCCTGAGCGGCGGCTGCCGCGCCGGATGCGGCAAGGCCGTAGGGAAGGGCGGCGCCGATGAGAGCCGCCAGGACAACCAGTCTCGCTTGTCGCATCGGAGTCTCCGCGCGGGCGTCGTCCGTCTATTTCCGAGCGACGAGTCGCGGCCGGGTCGCACGGAAGGCGATGAGCGGCGCCAGCGCCAGGAAATCGTCCCAGAAGGGGTCGTTCCGCTCGGCCGGACTCAGCATCGCGTCGACCCACCCAAAGTCGTCGAATCCGGCGTCCCGCATGGCGGCCTCGTAGGTGGCAGGTCTCAGGTAGTAGTTGTCGAACTCCAACGTCCGATCGTCGTGGTTGGTGATTCGGTAGCGGATGGCGTCGCCCTCACGGGGCGGATGCCTCGCACACGTCCGTTCCAGTCCGTACTTCGTGAGAGACACGTCGTCCGGCCGGGGCGGATTGCGGACGTTGTCGTTGAAGCCGACGAGCAGGCCGCCGGGCCGTAGCGCGCGGAAGCAGGCGTGAGCGAAGCGCCGCGCCTCCTCCGCGGTGCGCGCGTAGTTCAGCAGGTAGACGGCGGTCACCACATCGACCGGCGCGTCCGGCCCGAATTCCACGGCATCCGCACAGACGTACCGGCAGCCGATGGGGTCCGCCGTTTCCTGGGCCTCGGCCAGCGCCACCATTGCCGCCGAAATATCGACGCCGGTCACCTCCGCCGCGCCGGCCCGCTTGAACTGCCGGGTGTAGACGCCCTCGCCGCAGGCCAGGTCCAGCACCGTCCGGCCCTGCAGGTCGCCCAGCAACGTCATCAGGGTGTACCGCTCGATGAAGTGGCGGAACAGCAACCACTTGGAGTCGCGGTAGCGTTCGGCGATGGCGTCGTAGATCTGTGTACTCACGATGCGCCATCATAGGCCAGGAGCCTGCGCCGGGGAACGGCGACGACCGGACAGTCTGTCGTGGCCCTGGCGTTCCTCGCCGCCGGCATCCGCCCGGCGCGACGGGGCGGCACCGGCCGGCACTCGACCGGCATCGAGACCCGGCCCAGGAGGCCGGCGTCAGGTGAGGGGCGTCTCGTCCCAGCCGGCCGGCCCCGGCACGATCGGCACGGGCTCGGCGAACACCAGCGGCGCCGGCAGCTCCGCGCGGGTGGGGGGACATTCTCCGAGCACCTGGCCGTCGCAGGCGATGCGCCCGGTGGCGGTGCACGCGCCGGCCGCGGCCTGCCAGATCTTGCCGTCCGTGATCGTGAGCGACGCCCCTTCGACCTGCAGCGTCACGGACACGGCGAGGCCAAGCTGGCCGTACGGTTGGTCGTTGACGAGCAGGTCGACGCTGGGACGGTGCTCCGACGTGACTACGTGGGGGGTCAGCTCGACGTGAACGACCTCGCCGGGCGGGTAGCGCTGCGGGTCGGTGTAGCGCCGGAGCTCGCCTTCCCCCGCCCAGGCTCCCGCGAGGATGGTCCCGACCTCGATGTCGAGCAGGTGGGGGATGGCACCGGCGACGCCGTATACCGCGTGACGCCAGGCCTCGGGCCCCGCCGCGTTGGCGAGCCCTCCTGCCAGCGTCGCGAGCGCCGGGCTCGACTCCAGCGCGGCCACCAGCGCCGCGGCCTGCGCGGTGTCGGCCAGTGCGAACAGGTCGCGGAGCGTCGGCGTCGGATGCGTCATGTCGGCGGCCGTTCCTCGGCGACCAGCCGGCCCCAGTTGTCCGTGGTGCCGCTGACCTCGATTCGCTGCGCGCCGCCGTCGATCTGCAGCCGGCACTGCACGATGACCCCGGATGCCGGCCGCGCCCCCGCGGCGGTCTCCTGACGCCCCGCGTCCGGCGTTGCCCGCACGCTCACTCCCGGCGCCGCCATGATCGGCGGAGCGGTCGGGATGGGCACTTCCGTCCCGGCCGCCGGCTCCACCGCGAGCGGCGATTCCGCATGGACGAGCGGGGCGCTCGTTTGGGCGAGCGGGGCGCTCGATGGGGGAGCCGGCGCGGGCAGGACCGCCCTGTGCCGGCGCCGACTCCGCGCGCGCCCGACGAGCACCGTCACCGCCACCGCCACCGCCACCAGCCCCGCGCCGAGGGGGCCGGCCCAGGTCACGCGGTCGCGGGACACCCGGATTGCGACCGTCGTCCCGACGGGGACGACCGCCCCCGCGGCGGGCTCCTGCGCGAGCACCGCCCCGCCCGGCGCCAGGGAGAAGCGCGGCTCCACCGGCCCGGCCAAGAGCCCGGCCGTGGTCAGCGCACCGTCCACGTCGTCGACCGTCAGGCCGACGATCTCCGGCACACCGACCAGGGCCGGCTCCGCGACGACCAGGTCGACCGGCGAGCCGACGGCGAACCGGGCCGCGGCCGGGGGATCCTGCTCGAGTACCGTCCCTTCCGCCTCGACGCGCGACTGCCGCGTCGTTTCGGAGCCGACCACCAGCCGCAGCGCACCCAGCACCTGCCGGGCGCCGTCGACGCGAAGTCCCACGAGGTTGGGGATCTCCACCGTCTCGACGGCCGCGATCACCAGGTCGACGGCGGAGCCGACCTCGACCGCCTGCCCCGGCGCCGGCCACTGTTCCAGCACGAGGCCGGCTGCGGCCGCCGATTCGCGGTACTCGAGCGTGCCGCCGGCGAGATCGGAGCGCGCGAGCGCGTCGAGAGCATCGGCCTCGGTCATTCCCGCCAGGTCCGCCAGAGTCACCTGCGCGGGCATCGCCAGCACGAACGCGACCGCGGTCCCGAGGGCCACGCGAGTCCCCGGCACCGGTTCCTGCGCCAGGACCGTCCCCGACGTCCGGTCCGACGTCTGGCGCTCGACGATGCCGGAGGCGAGCTCCCTGCTCGCGAGCAGGGTCTCGACCGCCGCCTCGTCGAGTCCCAGCAGGTCTGGCACGCGCACCGTCACGGGCGACGCAACCACCAGGTCGACGGCCGAGCCGACGGCGGCCCGCTCGCCCGCGCCCGGCTCCTGGTCGATCACCGTCCCCTCCGGCTCCCGGGACTCCTCCGTCGTGGTCTCCCCGCGCCGGAGCTCCGCTCTGTCGAGTCGGGCATCGGCGGCGCGCGCGCCGCGGCCCAACAGATTCGGCACCCGGACCGTGACCGGTGCCGCGACGACGAAGTCGACCGCGGTATCGGCGGCGACGCTCGCGTGGGCGGCGGGGGACTGGGCGAGGATGGTCCCGGTACGCTGCCGGGACTCCTGCTGGCGCACGCGGCCCCGGCGCAGGTCGGCCTCGGCCAGCAGGCGCGAGGCATCGTTGGCGAGGTGACCCATCAGGTCCGGTACCTGCGCCGTCCGCCGCGCGGCGACGACGAGGTCGACCGCCGTCCCGATCCGCGTGCGCTGGTTCGCTGCGGGCGCTTGCGAGACGACCGTCCCCTCGGGTTGGCGCGATTCTTCCCGGCGGACGCGACCCGGCGTCAAGCCGGCCGCACTGAGACGGCGGACCGCCGCCTGCTGGTCGTGTCCGACCACGTTCGGCGTGGTGACCCGCACCGGCTCGGCGACCTCGAGGTCGACGGCGGTGCCCGGCTCCACCCGCGAGCCGGCCCGGGGCATCTGCGTCAGCACGCGGCCCTCGGCGACCCGCGACTCGACCCGTCCAGCGGCTCCCACGCGCAGGCCGCGAGACTCGAGCACGCGTCGCACCTCCGCCTCGTCGCGCCCGATCAGATTCGGCACCACGACCGATGCGAAGCGGATGTCGTCGACGCTGACCCGCCCTCCGGCCTCGGTCGAAGCGTCGACGATGCGGATGCGACCCTGGCGTCCCGCGTACCGCGACACGTCCCACGTGACCCGCTGCATCGTGTCGGAGCCCGCACCGGTGGCGTGCAGGACGCGCGTCTCGCGCCCGTCTTCGTCAATGACGACGAGCTCGAGCCGCGTTGCGAAGGAACGCCCGCCGCCGATGAGGAAGCTGAGGGGTCCCCGCGGAAGCTCGAAGGCCTGCGACTCGAGCGCGCCCTGCGCGGCGTCCCCGGCCGGGCCCCGGTCGAACGGGGCGCCGCCGCTCCGAAGGCGGCGGAAGCTGCTGACCCAGTACTCGCCCTGGTGCCCGATCGCGGGCCCCACCCGGTCTTCCCGGGTGGGCTGGGCCGTGAACGCCACACCCGAGACCCGCCACCCGCGCAGATCGCCGGTCTCGAAGTCCCAGGTCACCTCGGGGCCGGCGGCGGGCGCCGAGGCCGGCTGTGCCGAGGCCGCCGTCGGACCGCCCGTCGCGGCGGCCAGGATCGCGGTCGCTACCGCGGCGGCGGCGACTCGTGCAATCGATCTTCCGGCCGCGCCGCGGTGCCGTCCGTCACGGTCACCAGGGAGGCGGCGGGCTCGACAGGGCGCTTCCGCGGACCCTGTCGACGTTGCACCGGCGGTGGCAGGCGGCCGCATCCCGTCAGTTCTACCACGTCCGCGCCGCGGCTGGGCCCGCCCGGCAGCTCCATCCGTGCCGCGAGCCTGCGCCTGGGCGCCGCACGGACCCGGTGCCGGAGGCGAGGCGAAGCGCTTTCGGTTGCTCTGAGCTCGGATGCCGAGACAGGAGAGGCTGCCCGGTCCGTCGAAAGGAAGCCCCGATGAGAGGAGCACGGCAAGCGCGCCGAGCAGCCACGCGGAAAGGGGGGTGGCTCCTCAGGTTGGACTCGAACCAACAACCCTCCGGTTAACAGCCGGATGCTCTGCCAATTGAGCTACTGAGGATCATCCGGGGAGCCGAGCGGACGCCCGCACACGTCTCGGCGCAGGAAGCCGCACCGGGGATCCTATCACTTCTCGGGTGACGACGACGACGGCCCGCCCGCCTCGTCGCGCGTGCGCGCGGTGGCGAGGAACTGCACCGCGGTCGCCAGCGTGGCGAGCGTGGCCCAGCCGAGCGCGAACCCGACCTGGCCGTCGAGGGGCGCGATCGGGAAGAGGCGACCCACGTCGCCGGTCGCCGCGCCGACCGCGGCGCTGTGGCCCGCCAGGGCCAGCCCGCCGACCAGCGCCGTCCAGGCGCCGACGAACGACGTCCCGACGATGATCACCTCGCGCCGGACGAGCAGTGTCGCCAGCGCGCCGACCGCCCCCGTCAGCAGCAACAGCCACACCGGAGGGTCGCCGTCCACGAGGAGGCTGAGCATGAAGGCGGCGAGCCCGGCCCCGACCAGTCCCACCGTCGACAGGTAGAGGACCACGGCGGCCAGCGCCCCGGCGATGCCGCACGCGATCACGAGCAGCATGCCGAGGGCGGTCTGCGTGTCGGCGATGCTGCCGATGGCGAGGACGACCCCCGCAACGAAGCCGCCCACCGCGAGCACGGCGCGCATCAGCCGGTAGCCGAGGAAGCATGCCAGCAACCCGCCGCCCAGTAGAATGCTCGCAACAGGCATGTGGGCGGTCGCGGGTGGCATGACTGTCTGCATTATGTCAGCCTCGTGGCCGCCCGTCGCCGTCCCCGCCCGATGAGCTCACCGACCCCGGCGGCGGCCTCCCGTCGCTTGCGCCTCGGCGGTCTGCTGGCGGCCGCCGGCGGCCTCGTCCTGCTCGTCTACTTCGTGCAGCGCGCGGGAATTCCCGACGTCGCGGCCGGCATCCAGCGCATCGGATGGGCGTTCCTGCCGATCCTCGGGCTGGCCGGCCTGCGCCTGCTCGCCCGCGCCGTGGCCTGGCTCCGGTGCATGCCCGACGGCCACGGCCTGCGGCTCCGCCACGTCTTCCCAGCCGTCCTCGCCGGCGATGCGCTCGGCAACCTGACACCGCTCAGCGTGCTGATCGGCGAGCCCGCCAAGGCGATCTACCTACGCGGGCGTGCGCCCCTCGCCGGCGTCCTGCCCGCCCTGGCCGTGGAGACGCTCTTCTACGCGCTGACGACCGTGGTCGTGGTAGCCGCGGGCGGCGCGGCGCTGCTGCTGCGCCTGCGACCCCCGGCCGCGGAGTGGCTGGCGACCGCGATCCCGCTCGCGACCGTCGTCCTGCTCGCGGTCGCGGCCCACGCGATCATCTGGACCCGGACGCCGCTCGTCGGCCGCGCCGCGGCCTGGCTGGCGCAGCGAGTGCTGGCCGGCGGGGTGGTGGCGGGCGCCGCGGCCCGCCTGCGGGACGCCGAGGCCCGCGTCCACCGCGATTACCCGCGCGGCTGGCGGCGCCCGCTTGGCGTTACGGCGCTCGAGGGCGCGTTCCACGTGCTGGCCGTCACCGAGGTCGCGCTCATGCTGAGCCTGCTCAGCGACCGCCCGGTGACCCTGGCCGACGCCCTCGTCTTCGAGGCCGCCAACCGATTCATCACCGTGGTCTTCAAGTTCGTGCCGCTCCGGATCGGCGTCGACGAGGCCGGCACGGCGGTGTTCGCGGCGGCGCTGCAGTTCGGCCCCGCCGCCGGCGTCACCATGGCCCTCGTCCGGAAGGGCCGCATGCTGGTCTGGATGTCGATCGGCGTGGCCGCGGTCATCCGCCGGGGCCTGTCGGGACCGGAGACCGCGCGCGGAGGCGGCCGACGCGCCGTCGTCGTGATGGCCCGCTCCCCGCGCGGCCGCCGCGCACCCAAGACGCGTCTCGCGGCGGCCCTCCCGCAGGAAGCGGACCGGCGCCGCCTGTACGCGGCGTTCCTGCGGGACACGATTGCCTCGATGCGCACGGTCCCGGGCGCCGAGTTGCGCGTCGCCTACGCGGCGGCGGAGGACCGCGACGACCTCCGGACGCTGGGGCTGACCGACGGGGAGCTGCTGCCGCAGCGGGGCGCGGACCTGGGCGAACGCGAGCGCGGCGTGTTCCGGGACCTGTTCGCGGCCGGGTACGCCCGGGTGGTGATGATCGGGTCGGACCTGCCGACGCTGCCCGCGGCGCACGTCAGCCGGGGCCTCGAGCGCGCGGCTGCCGGCGCCGTCGTCCTCGGCCGCGCCCGGGACGGCGGCTACTACCTGATCGCGCTCGCCGCGGGCGAGGAGGCGGCCGTTCCGGACGTGTTCCGCGGAATTCGCTGGAGCACGCCGGCCGCCTTCGACGACACGGTGGCGGCGGCGCAGCGGGCCGGCCTGGCCGTATCGCTCGTGCCGCCGTGGTACGACGTCGACGACGAGGAGGGGCTGGCTGCGCTCCGGCGCGAGCTGGCCGAGCCGGGCGGCAGGGCGCGCGCCCCGGCTACGGCGGCGGCGCTCGCCGAGATAGGGAGAGAGGGCGGTCCGCCGACTCGCGGCGGGGGCGACGCAGCCTGACGCCGGCCCCGGCCCTGCCGGGGGGCGCGCGTCTTCGGGCCGGGGATCTAGACCTCCCGGCGGCCCTCCATCGCCTTGTGCACCGTCACGTCGTCCGCGTAGTCGAGGTCGCTCCCGACCGGCAGCCCCATCGCGATCCGCGTCACCCGCACGCCGAGCGGCTTGAGCAGCCGCGCCAGGTAGATCGCGGTCGCCTCGCCCTCCACGTTCGGATTCGTCGCGAGGATCACCTCAGCGACCTCGCCGGCGGCGACACGCTCGAGGAGGCTCTTGATCTCGAGGTCGTCCGGCCCCACGCCTGAAAGCGGCGACAGCGCGCCCATCAGCACGTGGTAGAGGCCGTTGAACTCGTTCGTCTTCTCGATGGCGGCGACGTTGTGGGCGTCCTCGACCACGCACACGATGCGCCGGTCCCGCCCGTCGTGCGTGCAGTAGTAGCACGGGTCGACGTCGGTGATGTTGTGGCAGATGGAGCAGTACGTGATCCGCTCCTTCACGTCGCGGATCGCTTCGAGGAGGGCCTCGACGTCGTCCCGGGGCTGTCGGAGCAGGTGGAAGGCCAGGCGCTGGGCGCTCTTGGCTCCGATGCCGGGGAGGCGCTGGAGCTGCTCGATCAGCGCCGCGAGCGGTCCGAGCCGCGTCATCCCGGGAGTCCGGGGATGCCGAGGCCGCCCATCATCCCGCCCACCTTGCCGGCCACCGTCTCGTCCACCTTCCGCTGGGCGTCGTTCACGGCGGCGACGATCAGGTCCTCCAGCATCTCGACATCGTCCGGGGAGACCACTTCGGGATCGATGGTGATGCGCCGGATCTGCTTGGAGCCGTTCATCACGACCGTGACCATGCCGCCGCCGGCCGTCGCTTCCACCTCCGTGGCGGCGAGGTCGCGCTTCAACTGCTCCTGCATCTGCTGCGCCTGCTTCATCATCTGCTGGATGTTCATGGGGCTGCCCTGTGGTTCCGTGCAGGTTGACGGCGGCGGGCCCGGCGTGCCGTTCCGGACCGGCCGTCAGATCTTCTCGACGCTGTCGATCTCGGCCGGCAGCACGTCGAGCATGGCCTTGATCACGCTGTCCTTCATGACGCGCTCGCGCAGCGGATCGACCACCTCGCCGCCCGCGCCCACCGCCGTGCCGGACCGGCTCGCGCCGCCGGCGGGGGCGGGCGCGTCCGTTGCCCCGCCGCCGGTGGTGACCGCCACCGCAATCGCGCGGCCGAGCACCTTGGCCGCGAGGGACTCGATCCACTCGCGCTGTTGCTCGGCCTGCCGGACGAGCGTCCGTTGCGCAGGTGTGAAGGTGAACTCCAGGAGGTCGTCGCGCAGGGCGATGCGCTGCGCCTGAGCCACGACGGTCCCGTGGAAGAACTTCTTGGCCCGCTTGATCCCGTCCAGCACCGCCGCCTTCGCCTCCGAGGCCGAGGGCGCCGCCGAGCCCGGGTGGGTCGGCGCATCGGACGCCGCGGAAACGGGGGGGACCGAGACCGGTTGCGCGGCTGCGGGCTGCGCCTGGGTAGCGGTCGCCGTGCCCACTGCAGGTGACGCGGCAGGCGGCGGCGCCGGGGGCGCTGCGGTTGCGGGCGCGTCGGGCGCTGCGGTCCGGCCCCCGGCGCCCGGTGTGCGGCGCCCCCGCGGGTGTGCGGTCGCGGCCGGGGTGGCGGTCGTGGCTGTGGCGGCCCTCGTGGCCGGGGTGGCGGTCGCGGTCGGGGTTCCCTTCGCGGTCGCAGCCCGGGTGGCGGTCGCGGCGGCTCGCCCGTGTCCCGGGCCGGTGTCGGCGGCGGACGCCCCGGCCGGGGCCGCCGCGGGCGCGAGGCGCGTAGTTCCCGCGAGCAGCTCGGTCAACGGGACCAGCTTCCGCAGGTGCATCCAGCGCAGGAGCGCCATCTCCAGGTGGAAGCGCGGCTGCGCGGCGCCGCGCATGTCGACCTCGGCGCGCACGACGACGTCGAAGCCGCGCAGCAGGTCTTCCCGCGAGAACCGCCCGGCCAGCGACGCCAGCCGTTCCCGCTCTCCTTCGGCGGCGATCTCCGGGTCGTTCGCCCGCCGCGGGTCGATCGACACGACCATCAGATCGCGCACGGCGCGCGCGATCTCGCGGCACACCGCGCGCAGGTCGTAGCCCGCCTCGACGAACCGCCCCGCCAGATCGAACACGGGACCCGGGGTCTCGTCGGCGACCGCCTCGACGACGTCCAGCACCGGCTCGCGTCCGATGAGACCGAGCACGGCGGACACGTGTTCCGCCTCTATCGACTCCCCGGCGAACGCGATCACCTGGTCGAGGGCGCTCTGCGCGTCCCGCATGCTGCCGTCGGCGGCCCGCGCGATGACCCCGAGGGCGTCCGCGTCGATCGCGATCGACTCGGCGGCGGCGACCTTCGCGAGCTGGTCGGCGATCACCTGCCGGCCGATCGTCCGGAACTCGTAGACCTGCGACCGCGACAGGATGGTGTCGGGGATGCGGCCGAGCTCCGTCGTCGCCATCATGAAGACGGCGTGGGGAGGAGGCTCCTCGATCGACTTGAGCAGCGCGTTGAACGAGTGGCCGGAGAGCTGGTGCACCTCGTCGATGATGTACACCTTGTAGCGGTTGCGGACCGGGGCCACGGCCAGGCCGGCGATGATCACCTCGCGGACGTTCTCGACCTGCGTGTGGGTGGCGGCGTCGATCTCGAGGACGTCGATGTCCCGGCCCTCGGCGATCTCGCGGCACGCGTCGCACTCCCCGCACGGCTTCGCGGTCGGGCCCTCGGTGCAGTTCAGGGCCCGCGCGAGGATGCGCGCCGTCGTCGTCTTCCCCACGCCGCGGGGGCCGGCGAAGACGAACGCCTGCGCCAGCCGGTCGCGCGTCAGGGCGTTCCGCAGCGTCTGCGTCACGCCGCGCTGGCCCACGACGTCTTCGAACGTCTGCGGGCGGTACTTCCGGGCCAGCACCTGGTAGGTCATCGATCGGGCAGGTCGCGCGCGGCCTGCGTCGGCGCGCGGACGGCGGCGGGCCCCACCGCGGCCCGGATGGACCTGCGGCACATGTCAGTGACTACTTAGCGCTGCTGCCTTCCGGCCCTGACGCGGTTCGTAGGCTGAGATTGCACAGGGTCCGAGCCGCGGTGCGACCCGGCGCCGACGCGCGAGGGATCAGTCTAGGAGCTTGAGCCGCAGAACGCAACGCCGCGGAGTTCCGCGGCGCAAGGGCTCCCGGGGCGGTGGGGGCTGGGGCCGGGCATGGAGCCTGCGACGGGGTTGGCGGCGCTGGCGCAACGGCCCCGGCGCCGCCGGCGGGGGCGCGGTGGTAGGATCGATCCGGCGCCCCGGCCGGGCGCCGCGCGGAGAGATGTCCGAGTGGTTGAAGGAGCACGCTTGGAAAGCGTGTGTAGGGGTGATCCTCCTACCGTGGGTTCGAATCCCACTCTCTCCGCCACAACTCGCCCCTTGGGCTCGTAATGGCGGAGAGAGTGGGATTCGGTCGCTTCGCGGCTCTCGCCGCTTCGGGCTCGAATCCCCTTCGCGAGCGTAGCTCGGTGCGCCTGGGAGAGAGGCGGAGAGAGTGGGCTTCGGTCGCTTCGCGACTCTCGCCGCTTCGGGCTCGAATCCCCTTCGCGGGCGTAGCTCGGTGCGCCTTGGGGGGCGGAGAGAGTGGGCTTCGGTCGCTTCGCGGCTCTCGCC
Organism: Vicinamibacterales bacterium; assembly: GCA_965215155.1. Classification (GTDB taxonomy): domain Bacteria; phylum Acidobacteriota; class Vicinamibacteria; order Vicinamibacterales; family UBA8438; genus JAGWAJ01. The sequence goes on from CBDCCY010000004.1 coordinate 968,933, forward strand.
GCTTCGGGCTCGAATCCCCTTCGCGGGCGTAGCTCGGTGCGCCTTTGGGGGGCGGAGAGAGTGGGATTCGGTCGCTTCGCGGCTCTCGCCGCTTCGGGCTCGAATCCCCTTCGCGAGCGTAGCTCGGTGCGCCTGGGAGAGAGGCGGAGAGAGTGGGCTTCGGTCGCTTCGCGACTCTCGCCGCTTCGGGCTCGAATCCCCTTCGCGGGCGTAGCTCGGTGCGCCTTTGGGGGGCGGAGAGAGTGGGATTCGGTCGCTTCGCGGCTCTCGCCGCTTCGGGCTCGAATCCCCTTCGCGGGCGTAGCTCGGTGCGCCTTTGGGGGGCGGAGAGAGTGGGATTCGGTCGCTTCGCGGCTCTCGCCGCTTCGGGCTCGAATCCCCTTCGCGGCCGTAGCTCGGTGCGCCTTGGGGGGCGGAGAGAGTGGGATTCGGTCGCTTCGCGGCTCTCGCCGCTTCGGGCTCGAATCCCCTTCGCGGGCGTAGCTCGGTGCGCCTTTGGGGGGCGGAGAGAGTGGGATTCGGTCGCTTCGCGGCTGTCGCCGCTTCGGGCTCGAATCCCTCCGCGGCCGTAGCTCGGTGCGCCTTGGGGGGCGGAGCGAGTGGGCTTCGGTCGCTTCGCGGCTCTCGCTGCTTCGGGCTCGAATCCCCTTCGCGGGCGTAGCTCGGTGCGCCTGGGGGGAGGCGGAGCGAGTGGCTTCGGTCGGTTCGCGGCTCTCAGTGGGTTCGGTCGCTTGGCGGGTGTCGCCGCTTCGGGCTCGAATCCCCTTCGCGGGCGTAGCTCGGTTCCCCTGGCGGAGGCGGAGAGAGTGGGGTTCGGTCGCTTCGCGGCTCTCATCGCTTGGGGCTCGAATCCCCTTCGCCGGCGTAGCTCGTAGCCCTGACACGGAGCGTCGCGCGCCGACGGTGTGGCGACAGCTTACGTACTACTCCTGCCCGGGAGGGTCCATGCTCTTGTTCCGAACCACCATCGTGTGCGCCTTGACGGTGCTCGTTCTGGCATCACCGGCCAGCGCCTGGCAGCCGGAGCAGCCCGAGAAGTACCTGCTACTCGCCACCAACCGAACCGGAACCATGGAAGACGAGCTCAACGAGGCGGGCGCGCAAGGCTACCGTTTCGCCGGCACCCAGGGCGGCGAGACGGCCTTTGGTGGTCGCGAAGCGGTAGTCATCATGAGGTTGGACCCCGAGGGACGCCGCTTCCGCTATATCCTGCTGGCAACGAACCGCACGGGAACCCTGCAGCGCGAACTGAACGACGCGCCGCCCGAGTACGACTTCGTCGGCATGACGGTCTTCTCCTCCACGTTCGGGGGCCGGGAAGCCGCCGTCATCCTCGAGGCTGAGATCACCGAGGACTGAAGGAGGTGGCTACGACGCCCACGTGATCATTCGGGGCGACGGAGTCACACGACGAAAGGTCACCGGGTTCCCTGGCTCTCTACCCGCCCCGCACTCCACGTCGTCGCCGCGCCCGAACGACTGCGGCGCGAAGCGGCCGGCAACGTGCGGCGGAGCGTTGCTTCGGACGGAAGCACCTCGGTCCCTGGCGTTCTTCCAGGACTCTCACGCTCACGGGCGCCGCACGCTTGAAAAAGGCCCTGCCGTGGGCAATCATGAGCGCGTTCGGCGGCTCGCGGAGCTCGGGGAGGTTGCTCGGGGAGGTTTCAAGGATGCGCCACACCACTCTTGCCGCGCTGGTCGCGGTCGTCGCGCTCGGGTCGCTGATGCCGGGCGCCGCGGCCGCGCAGGATCGGGTCGCAAGCGGAGCGGACGGGGCGGCGGAGGGGACGCTGCCTCGCACGCCCGACGGACGGCCTGACCTCCAGGGGTACTGGACGACGCAGACCTTCACGCCGCTCGAGAGGCCCGATCACCTGGCCGACCGGGAGTTCTTCACCGAGGAAGAGTGGGCTTTCCTGCAGGACACCCTCACGGCCGAAGGCGTCGATCCGTCCGCGCGCGAGATCCTCACCCTCATCGACATCGACGACCGGGAGGAGCTCGAGCGCTACAAGTTCCAGGGCAACCGCACGCGGGAGGAACGCCACCACATCCACTACGACAACGAGATCTGGCTGCGCACGCGGGTGCCGAAGGGCCTGTCGAGCCGGCGGACCTCGTTGATCACCTACCCGCGCAACGGTCGGATCCCGCCGTTGACGCCATCGGCCGCGGCGCGCGCCGCCGCCGAGGCCGCGGCCCGCGCGCTCCCGAGCGCGTTCGACAGCCACCTGACGCGGCCGCTGACCGAGCGCTGCCTCGCCTGGGGGCACGAGGGCCCGCCGATGATGCCGCCGTCCTACAACGACATCCACCAGATCTTCCAGACACCCGACCACGTCGTGGTGTTCTCGGAGCTGGCGGCCAATGCCCCGCGCATCATCCCGCTCGACGGACGCCCGCACATCCCGGACGCGATTCGGCAGTTCCCCGGCGACTCGCGCGGCCGCTGGGAGGGCGATACGCTGGTCGTCGAAACGCGCAACTACGCGGAGAGGCGACGCTTCCGGGGATCCGGCGCCGGCCTGCACGTTGTGGAACGCTTCACGCGCATCGGCGCCGACCGGATTCGTTACGAGTTCACGGTACGCGATCCGGCGACGTGGACCAGCGAATGGAGCGCGGAGATTCCAATGGTCAGGACGGACGGACCGCTGTACGAGTACGGGTGCCACGAGGGCAATCACGATATCCGCCACATCCTCGAGATCCACCGCAACCTCGAACGGCAGGCGGCAGGGGAGAGCTCGGGATCGGAGTCCCGGTAGGCTCCCGACCGGCCGCGGGGTGCCGGCGGCCGGTCGGAGGCGAGGAGGTTGAAAGATGAGCGCAAGTCCCGCGACAGGCGGCGCGTCCTCGATGTCGCCCCGCAAGATCGTCCTCGGCGTCGCGGCCGTGCTGGCGGTAGTGGTCGTGGTGGGCGTCGTCGTCTGGACCCTGCGCTGTCCGTGCGACACGACCCCGGGCTTCGTGCTCCTGGGTGACGCCCGCGACGAGCCGGTCGACGACTGGAGCTTCGCGAACGACGTCTCGCTGTGCCAGATCCAGATCGGGATCTGGTTGCGGCCCCATTCGGTGAACGTCAACTGCATGGCGACGCCGGAGGGCGACCTCTTCATCAGTTGCTCGGTCGGCGCGCAGAAGTACTGGTGTCCCCGGGTGCAGCAGGACCACTCGGGACGCCTCCGGCTCGACGGCGCCGTCTACCCTGTCGTTCTCAACCGCGAGATGGACCCGGCCACGCTCGATCGGGTCTGGGACGCCCGCATCCGCAAGCTGCAGAAGCCCCACGTGCACGCCCGCCAGCCGGGGAGCGGCGATCCGCCGCCCCTCGACACCCCGCGGCCGGACAGTTGGTGGACGTTCCGCGTCGACTCGCGCACGTAGCGGCGGGGCAGCCTGCCGCGAAGGGCTGGAGGGGAGTGTGCTCGAAAGGTTTGCCCGGCGTCGCGTCGCCCGGCTGGCGGCGCTCGTGTTCCTGGCCGGCGCGGCGTGGCGCGCGGACGGCCAGCAGCCCGACTCCACGGCCTCCACCGCGGCTGCCCGGTTGTTCACCGGCGGGCGCGTGATCGTCGGGGACGGTCGCGTCATCGAGGACGCCGCGTTCCTCGTCCGCGGAGAGCGGATCGTGCAGATCGGTAGAGCGGGGGAGGTGACGGCGCCGCCCGGGGCCAGCGTCGTCGACCTGAGCGGGCGCACGGTGATGCCGGCACTCGTCAACACCCACGCGCACCTCGGCTGGGAGCAGTACACGAGCTGGGGCTCGGGGAACTTCACCCGGGAGAACCTCATCGACCATCTGCACCGCCACGCCTACTACGGTGTCGGAACGATCATCTCCACCGGCAGCGACCTCGAGGAGATCGCCCTCGAGGTCCGGCAGGCGCAGCGCGTGGGCGCGGTCGGGGGCGCTCGCTACCTGGTCTCGCCCGGCGTCGGGACGCCCGGCGGCGGGCCGAACCCCAGGTTCACGAACGACGCCGGATGGTGGGGGCTGCACGGGGTGAGCAGCCCCGACGAGGCGCGCGAGGTCGTGCGGGCCGAGGCCGCGCGCGGCATCCGCATCCTGAAGATCTGGGTGGACGCGCGCGACGAGCGGCGGGGCGCGCGGGTGAAGCTCCATCCGGACATCTACGCGGCCGTCCTCGACGAGGCCCAGGTGCAGGACGTCCGGGTGATCGCCCACGCGACCACGCTGGAGGACCACAAGCGGCTGCTCGCGGCCGGCGCCCGGCGCTTCATCCACATGCCCTACGACACGGCGGTCGACGACGAGTACCTCGCGCTCGTCGCAGCGCGGAACGCCTACATCGTCCCGACCATAGGCATGGTCACGCGGCGCGAGCCGTACCGGCGGCCCGTGTACGACGACCCGTTCTTCCAGGAGCAGGTCCCGGAGGAGGTCGTCGCGATGCTACGGGAAGCCGCGGAGAACGAAGCCGTGCCCGGCGCCGGGGGCGCCTCCCCTCGGAACGCCGCCGACGAGGCCCGGGCGGACCGGATCCGGGACAACTTCCTGCGGCTGCGCGATCACGTCATCCTGGGCACGGACGCCGGGGCCGTGGGCGACTTCTTCGGCTACGCGGATCACCTGGAGCTGGAGCTCTTCGTGCGCCTGGGCATGACGCCGGCGGAGGCCATCGCGGCTGCCACGACCCGGGCGGCGCGGGCGTTCGGGCTCGTCGACACCGGCGCCATCGAGGCAGGACGCATCGCGGACCTCCTGGTGCTCGACGCCAACCCGCTCGACGACATCCGGAACACGCGGCGGATCGCCGCGGTGTATCTTCGGGGCGTCGAGGTCGACCGCGCCGCCCTGCGCGCGCGTTGGACGGACTGATCGGGGGCTGCCTTGTCGAGCTGGTCGAAGACCACCTGGTACTGCCTTGTCGGCGCGCTGATCGTCACGGCGGCGGCGGCGTACGTCGCCACGGCGCCCTACGAGCGGTTCCCCGGCGTGGTGATCGGCGGCGAGCCGACGCCGCCGCCCGCCGACTGGAACGCCGTCAACGACCACGATGTCGTGCTGCTGAAGCTCGCCGGGTTCCCCCCGTTCGTCATCCGCATCGTCTACTCGACCGACGAGGGCGGCATCATCACGGCCACCAGGCCCGACGGCGGCTACTGGGCCGGGCGGGTGCGGGGCGGGCGACCGGACGGGTGGATCCGTCTCGGCGACGCTACCTATGCGCTGACGGCGACCGAGATCCTCGGCCCGGAGCGGATCCCGTATCTCGAGAGCTTCGGCGCGAAGGCCGGGATACCCATGGGCTACGACTTCGACGGCGAGGTCGTGCCCGGCGTCAACGAGCCGCTCCACACGTGGGAAGTGTTCTACTGGACGCCCCGGCAGTGACGGGCGCCGATTCGGGAGGAGGCAGCATGGGTTCAGCGCGACCGGCGCCGGGAGTCTTCACCGCAGGAACGTCCGCTGCGGCACGTCAATCCCGCGCAGATTCCCAACGCGACCGCAGGGTCGCCCTGGCCCACCATTCGTTGCCTGACGGCTCCGCCTGGTGCCCGACCAACCCTCCAGGAGTCTGCGCCGTTCTACGGCGCAGACTCCTGGCCCACCATTCGTCGCCTGACGGCTCCGCCTGGTGCCCAACCAACCCTCCAGGAGTCTGCGCCGTTCTACGGCGCAGACTCCTGTCCCGGACCGGCTGGGCGGTGGTGGCGTGCGCGGCGCTAGTCGCCGCGGCCGAAGTGCCCGGGCGCGCCCAGGGCGAGGACTTCGTCCCGGTCACCGACGCGATGCTGCAGGACCCCGATCCGGCGGACTGGCTGATGTGGCGGCGGACGCTCGACGGGTGGGGCTACAGCCCGCTGGACTCGATCACGCGCGAGAACGTCGGCGACCTCCGCATGGTCTGGTCACGTGCGTTGAACGCAGGCACGCAGGAGGGGACGCCGCTCGCCTACGACGGCGTGCTGTACATGCCGAACCCGTTCGACGTCATCCAGGCCATCGACGCGGTCACCGGCGACTTGCGGTGGGAGTACCGCCGCGACCTCCCGGACGACCTGGACGACTACCTGTTCGCCGTCGCCACCAACCGCAACATTGCCATCCACGGCAACCTGATCATCGACAACAGCGCCGATGACTACGTCTACGCGCTCGACGCGACGACGGGCGAGCTGGCGTGGGAGACCGAGATCCTCGACTACCGCACGCAGCCGGCCAACCAGACTTCCGGTCCCATCATCGCCAACGGCCGCGTGGTATCGGGCCGCAGTTGCATGCCGCAGGGCGGTCCGCACGCCTGCGTCATCACGGCCCACGACGCGGCGACGGGCGAGGAGCTGTGGCGCCGGCGGTTGATCCCCGGCCCCGGCGAGCCCGGCGACGAGACGTGGGGCGACGTGCCGTTCGAGCAGCGCGCGCATGTGGGTTCGTGGATGGTGCCGAGCTACGATCCGGCGCTGGACCTCGTCTATGTCGGGACGTCGGTCACCTCGCCGGCCCCCAAGTTCCTGCTCGGCGGCACCGGCAACACACACCTGTACCACAACTCGACGCTCGCTCTGGACGGCGCCACGGGCGAGATCCGCTGGTACTATCAGCATCTGAACGATCACTGGGACCTCGATCACCCGTTCGAGCGCCTGCTGGTCGACACCGCCGTGGCGCCGGATCCCGCCGCGGTGAGCTGGATCAATCCGCGGCTGCGACCGGGCGAGGAACGGAAGGTCGTCACCGGCATCCCGGGCAAGACGGGCGTGGTCTATACCCTCGACCGGGAGACCGGCGAGTTCCTGTGGGCGACGCCGACCATCACCCAGAACGTCATCAGCGACATCGACGGCGCCACGGGCGACGTGCAGGAGAACTCGGAGGTCATCTTCACGGGGATCGGCCAGGAGGTCCTGGCCTGCCCGACGTGGCTCGGCGGCAAGGACTGGGAGTCCGTATACAGATCCGCAGAAACCCCAATAGATCCCGTATTCATTGGGTGAACCGATGAGCAGAACACGGCAGAAATCGTCAGAAATGGGCTCTCTCCATCAGAAATGGCTGGCAGTCCGGCTGGCAGTGCAGGCCGGATCTCCAGTGCTGCGGCTGTCGTGGTAGTGGCGGCTCGCGAGCAGGACAGAAACGCGGGACCGCCCCGGTCAGCGTCCACCATCCGCCGCCCTCCTCATCTCGCGGGCGATCGTGCCGACCTCCCGACCCACCGACGCCGACACCCGGCGCAGCAGGCTCGTCGTCGTCCACGTCAGTTGAAGTGCTCCGCGGCGAGCAAGACGCCGTCGCCACCGACCACGAGCTGGACCCGCGTGGCGACCGCGCAGGCGTCCGCTTCCAGAACGGGAAGGACGAACGCCGACACGTCGAGAGTCACACCGTCGATCACGACGGGCGGCCGAACACGGAGGACGACGATGTTGAACCCATGCCGGCGCAGGGCGCTCTCGGCCTCCGCCGTGAGGATCTCCGCGCCGAACGCGCACCGATCGTCGTCCAGGCGGGCGAGGATGTTGCCCGTCACGTGGACGACATCGGCCTGCGCCGCGACCTCGAATCCGGGGAAATAGTTCTGCCCGGCGACCGAACCGGCCGCGAGGAGCACGAAGGCGAACACTGCGACCGTGACCGCGGTCAACCGGCGGCCCGGCCCGTCAACCATTCGCCGTCCATGCCGCCGCTGGCGCAACGCGACGTCAGTCGCCAGTGTCAGCCGTGCGCCGCTCGCCGCAGATCACAACCGTGGCCGGATTGCACGGGCGGTTCGGCCCGTGCCGCGGAGCTGGCCCTGCCACCCCGGCGGGACCATCCCGCCGGGTGGCGCGTCAAGCCGCGCAAGCGCGTCTCCTTCACTGCGTTACGGCCCTCACGGGTGACCCGCCACCCGCCGGGATGGGAGAGCTGGTTGTTGCCGGAAGCACAGCTTCCGGCCGTCACAACGACCGGAACGAGCTACTGCAACCGGACCACCGCGGCCACCACCGCCGCGACTGGTCGCCACGCGCGAGAGACCGACACTCACGACCAAGAGGCGGCCCGCAGGAAGTACCCGAGCGGCGCAGACGCGGTCGCCGCGCCCGCGCGGTCAGAACCGGTACTTCAGTTCGAGACTGACACCCCAGAACCTGCTGTCGTCCGTCGTGACCTGATAGAGAACCGCGTCGCCGCGGCCGACGCTGGACTCGTGGCTGCGGAGTTGATCCCAGGGCACCGGCTCGCTCCCGAACTCGCCGAAGGCAGCCCAGCGGAGCTTCACGCCCACCGTAATCGGGTCACGCAGCCGGTAGTCCAGTCCAGCGAGCAACTGGTAGCCGGCCATGACATCGGTCAGCCGGGCCTGACCGATCGTCGTCGTGCCGGCGAGCTTCGCGCGCAGCAGCGGATCTACGAACGTCGCGATCCGCTCCGGGTCGTCATTGCGCTTCCAGACCGTGCCGTAGTCGAGCGCGGCACGCTCCACTCCGACTCCGGCGCCGACGTACGGGATCCAGGATGAAGACGCCGGCCCGAAATCGTAGTACACGTTCACGAACACGCCGTGCGACTGAAGGTCGCCGACGCGGCCGTACGCCAGCTCGATCTCCTGCTCCCGCTTGTCCAGCGACACGTCGTCGAAGATGTCCATGTCCGCCTGATCGCCATAGACCGTGACCCGATGGAAGTACTCGCCTTCGAATCGGATCGCCCCCCAGTCGTACCCCAGCGCGATGCCGGTTCCGACCCCGCCGCCGCCGCCGAACGCGTTCGTCCAGGAAGAGCGCGGCGGCGCCGTGTCGCACTCGCCGCCGGCGACCTCCACCGCGTGCGGGTTGATGATCAGGTCGCACCTGGTGCTCCAGTCGTCGTCCGACCCGTGGACGGCGAGTGGCGGGGCGAGGGCCGTCCCCACGCTTATCTGGATGTAGGGTCCAGTCTGAGCGGCGGCTTCGGTGGCGCATACCGTCAGAACCGCCGCGACCACCGCGAGCACCCGTTGTCTGTTCATCGTTGACCTCCGTGCACGCGCCCACCCGAACCGGAGCCGTTCGATGGCTCTTCGGAGTGAACGGGCGGCCTGAGCGGCTGGACGGGCGTCCGGTGCACGGCTACGCCGAGGAGCCGCCGCAACCCGGTGGACCGCCCCACGCAGACCGCCCCGACAGCCGTCCGGCCGGAGCGCACGCCAGCGCGAGCGCCGTGCTCGCCAACGGGTCTCGCAGCACGTGCGGCAGAATCGAGCTGAACTCGGCCCCGCGGGCTTCGTTGCTGCCCGCGCCGTCGAAGATTCGGATCCACCTCGCCGTCAAGTACCCGGGGATGAGCAGCAGGACGACCCCCGGCACGGGCAGCACGTTCGACTCCGCCTGGGTCTTGGGCACCGGCCACTCCGCTCTCTCCCGGAGAGTCCCGTCGCAAGAGAACCTCGTCGATCGTACTGTACGACACGCTTGGGCGGGCAACGCCGGGAGAATGTCGTGTCCGGCGTCACGGCCGTTGTGGGTGCGGTGAGCAGCTTGCCCATGTTGAGCACTGAGATGGCGAGAGCGGACGCTACGCCGCCCCCTCTCGAACCCCAGCCGCCGGTCGCGCCCGGCCGGCGTTCCCCCGTCCGACGGCGTGGAGCCATGCCGCCGTTGCCGCGAGCGCCTACGCGGTGAACTCGTAGACCAGACGGCCGTCAGCACCGTCGAGTCGGAGCACGACCCTCCCCGCGCCCGGCCCGTAGGCCTCCCGGCATCGCGTCTGGATGATCGAGAGGTCGAAGGCATACGACTGCGTCAGCCGAGCCTCGCACGGGTCGTCGTTCGCCTCGTGCGTGAGCACGACCGGGAGCTGCACCGGCGACGACTCGATGAACGACGCCGAGATGACCAGCGTGAAAGCGTGCGTCGCGCAGCCGCCTCCGTACGAAACCGAGACCGTGAGCGTGCCGCCGGCCACCGAGGCGGTGTTCAGGCGTAGCCGTCGTTTCCCAACGTCGCGCCGGTGCCGGCGACGACCACGGCGCCTGCGCGGGAAGCGCTCTGCGCCGCACCCGCGGCGGGCACGGCTTCCGCCGTCGGCTGTGCGGGCGTCCGTGCATCCCCGCAGCCCGTCCACACCAGCGGGAGGAAGAACAGCACGAGCCCCGCGCTCCTCCGGAAGGTGGAGCGGGAGCGGTGGGGGCACAGGAGCGAGCTTCAGATTCCCCACCGGTCCCGACAGCGCCATGTCGCGCAGGCGCTTGGCGCGGATGCTCGGAAAACAGCATCACGCTGCCGCCGCCGTCGAGCGTTCGCGCCATGTCGGTGAGGGGATCCAGGAAGCACTCCCTCCGCCAACAGCCTCGTTCCCGCCGCCCCACGTCTCATCGTGCCTCGTCGTGCCGTGATTCGGTCGCGGAACTCGAATCACGGCAGATCGGCTCGGAGGAAATGGACGGGCGGCTTCGAGCAGGACAGCGGTCGGAGTTGTGATCAGATCCGGCACCTGATCACATCAGGAGTACTACTCCGATCACACCTGGGCCGAAGACGATGGGGTCGCATTCCGGTGTAACTGCATCAAGCGTGACGGATCACAGGGGGCGTCACACCTGGTGTCACACCCCCAGCCACACTTTTCCCTCTCCAAACCATTGATTCTATTGACCAAACCGAACACGCACGATCCATACACGGGGTCGGGTACGGGGTCAGGGGAAAAACGGGAGCGACCCCGGCAAAACTGGCGTTTTGCGGCCCCGGCCGGCTCGTGCAGTTGCACTCGCCGCCGGGCCTCCGGGGTCGCTCCCGTTGTCATTTTCCCGTGGGGAAGCACGGTGCATAACGCCGGACGGTCGCCGCTGGCAGACGGGTGATAGCAGGTGGCCGAGTAGGTCCTCGCCCGGCAGCGGACAGGTCTGGATCGCATCCTCCGGCCAGCCTCGGTCGCACGTCAGGCATGTCGAGCCGGCTCCGCGGAACGACCTTCCTCCGGTTCCATCCCCTCGCAGATCAGGCGCCGAACCGGCCTGGTCGCCGCCGCGGTCGGGCGAACCGTTGAGGCCCATCGGCGGCTGGTTGTACTCTATTGAGTGAGGTGGCATGGGCGCCCACCGGCCCGCGGGTCTGTGGGTGTTGCACGACGGGGATTGGGCATGGCGCGACGAAGGACCGGGAAGCAGGCAGGCGACGCGGGCGCAACCCCGAACGACGGAGCCACCATCGGCCACGAGGCCGAGCTGTGGGCGATGGCCGACGCCCTGCGCGGCTCGATGGACGCCGCCGAGTACAAGCACGTCGTCCTCGGACTGATCTTTCTCAAGTACATCTCCGACGCCTTCGAGGAGCGCCGCGTGGCGCTGCTGGCCCAGTGGGGCGAGGACGCCGCCGAGGACCGAGACGAGTACATCGCCGAGAACGTCTTCTGGGTGCCGGCCGAGGCCCGCTGGATGCATCTGCGGGCGCAGGCGAGGCAGCCGACTGTCGGCCTGACCGTCGATCAGGCGTTGGCGGCCATCGAGCGCGACAACCCCGCGCTCAAGGACGTACTGCCGCGAGACTACGCGCGGCCGGCGCTCGACAAGCGCCGGCTCGGCCAGTTGATCGACCTCGTCAGCAACATCCAGGTGGGCGACGCGGACGCGCGTTCTCGCGACGTGCTCGGCCGCGTCTACGAGTACTTCCTGTCGCAGTTCGCGAGCGCGGAGGGCAAGAAGGGCGGCGAGTTCTACACGCCGCGCTGCATCGTCAGGGTGCTGGTCGAGATGCTGGAGCCGTACCGGGGCCGGGTCTACGACCCGTGCTGCGGCTCGTCGGGGATGTTCGTGCAGTCGGTCGCGTTCATCCGCGCGCACGCCAGCGGCAACGGGAACGGCGGCAGGGCCAAGGCCGACATCAGCATCTACGGCCAGGAATCGAACTACACGACGTGGCGGCTCGCGAAGATGAACCTCGCCATCCGGGGTATCGAGGGGCAGATCGCCCACGGCGACAGCTTCCACGCCGACCGCCACCCCGACCTGAAGGCCGACTACATCCTCGCCAACCCGCCGTTCAACGTCTCGGACTGGGGCGGAGAGCGTCTGGCCGAGGACAAGCGCTGGCGCTACGGCGTGCCGCCGAAGGGCAACGCCAACTTCGCGTGGGTGCAGCACATGGTGCACCATCTGGCCCCGGCCGGCGTCGCCGGCTTCGTGCTCGCGAACGGGTCGATGTCGTCGAGCCAGTCGGACGAAGGCGAGATCCGGAAGAACCTGATCGAGGCGGATCTGGTGGACTGCATGGTTGCTCTGCCGGGCCAGCTCTTCTACTCGACGCAGATCCCGGCCTGCCTCTGGTTCCTCGCCCGCCGCCGGCCGCGGCGAGGCGAGGTCCTGTTCATCGACGCACGCAAGCTCGGCCGGATGGTGGACCGCACCCACCGTGAGCTGACCGACGAGGACATCGCCCGCATCGCGGGCGCCTACCACGCTTGGCGCGACGGCGCGGACGCCTACGAGGACCTGCCCGGCTTCTGCAACAGCGCCCCGCTCGACGAGGTGCGCCGCCACGGCCACGTTCTGACGCCGGGGCGCTACGTCGGCGCGGAGCCGCAGCCGGACGACGGCGAGCCGTTCGAGACGAAGATGGCTCGGCTGGTCGCGGAGCTGCAAGCGCAGCAGGCCGAGGTGGCGCGGCTCGATGCCGCCATCACCGAGAACCTGAAGGCGTTCGGCTTTCCGTTGCGCGGGCACGGCTCATGAGGCTCGACCTGACGCCTCTTGATGATGCGATTGCGCAGTTGGAGGAGGCGCTGGAGTACCACGGCTCCGACCTCGCGTCGCGCGACCCCGCTCTCAAGCTGCACCTCAGAGCCGCCGCGATTCAGGCCTTCGAGTTCACCTACGAATTGTCCTTCAAGATGATCAAGCGCCATCTCGAACAGGTCTCCGAGAATCCCTCCCAGTTCGACGAGATGAGCTTCAGTGCCATCATGCGCGAAGCCTTCCGGCGTGGATTGGTGCGGTCCGAGTTGTCCGCCTGGAAGGAGTACAGGAAGCTCCGCGGCACGACCAGTCACACCTACTACGACGGAGCCAAGGCGCGGGTAGTCTTCGAGGGCGTGCCGGCCTTCCTCCGGGAGGCCAGATACCTGCGGGATCAACTGCAACAGAGGAACCACTCCCGTGACGCCGCCGATTGACATCCGCGCCGACCACCTGCGCCTCGTGCAGGACGTGCTGCATCGGCATCTGCCCGACGGTGTGACGGTCTGGGTCTTCGGAAGCCGTGCCACGTGGATGACGAAGGATTCGTCCGACCTGGATCTCGCTCTGGAGGGAGACACCGCCATCCCACCACGGAGCCTGTCCACGCTGGAGGTGGCGTTCGAGGATTCGGATCTTCCGTTCGCCGTTGACATCGTTGACGTCAGGCGGATCAACGAACGATTCAGGCGGATTGTGGCGCAGCAGCGGGTGAGGTTGCCGGAGAGCGATGGCTCACGCCCGACCGACGGGAGCAGCGGGCGACTCGAGATCTGCCCGGATTGGCGCGAAATACCGTTCACCGAAGCGTTCCTGGTCAATCCACCTACCCAGGTCGACCGTGGTAGTAGCCACCCCTTCGTGGACATGGCGGCTGTCGACCCCAGCTTCCGTTCCGTACGCGCCTCGGAGGTCAGGGAGTTTCGCGGCGGCGGTTCGCGGTTTCGGGACGGCGATACGCTGGTAACCGTTCGGTCAAGCCGGTATCCGGCGTTCGGTAGTCGGACAAGCATCGTCGAACAGCGAGCCGATCCGGTCCGGGTGCCCTCCGCGCGCAGGGGACATCGACCGGTGCTGGCCGTCGACAACGCCAGCGTCCGGTTGGCCCGGCCGCATGTCCATACCGGGACGACCGAACGCTTACATACGCTGATGGCCCGCATCACCCCGTGCCTGGAGAACGGTAAGGTTGCCCGGTATTGCGCAGATGGCGCCCCGGAACCAGCGCACGGTTCGACGGAGTTCATCGTGGTCCGCGGGTGTCCAGGCACCACCGATACGGAATTCGCGTACTACGTGACGAGGTCGACCTTCGTTCGCGACTACGCCATCGGCCAAATGACGGGCACTTCCGGGCGTCAGCGTGTTCCGACGGAATCACTGGAGCACCTGACAATAGCTGTGCCGTCTCTCCCCGAACAGCGCGCCATCGCTCACATCCTCGGCACGCTGGACGACAAGATCGAGCTGAACCGTCGGATGAACGCGACGCTGGAGGCGATGGCGCGGGCGCTGTTCCGGTCCTGGTTCGTCGATTTCGACCCCGTGCGGGCCAAGATGGAAGGCCGCGACCCGGGGCTGCCGAAGGAGATCGCCGACCTGTTCCCCGACCGACTGGTGGACTCGGAGTTGGGCAGAGTCCCCGAGGGCTGGAATGACGGCCACGTCGAAGATGGCTTCGAGATCATCATGGGGCAATCGCCGCCTGGACACACCTACAACGACATCGGCGACGGCCTACCGTTCTTCCAGGGACGTTCGGACTTCGGCTTTCGGTATCCGAGCAACCGCAAGTTCTGCGCCGCCCCGAACCGAATGGCAGAGCCATGGGACACGATCGTCAGTGTTCGCGCACCCGTAGGGGACATCAACATGGCGTGGGAGCGGTGCTGTATCGGGCGTGGGGTTGCTGCACTACGGCACAAGTCCGGCGCAGCGTCCTTCGGCTACTACACCGCTCAGGCGCTGCAAGTACACATGCGGGAGTACGAGCACACTGGCACGGTATTCGGAGCCATCAATCGGAAGCAACTCGCAGTGTTGCCACTGGTACAGCCGGCGGCGGATGTCGTCCGCGCCTTCGAGCGTCTCGTGCATCCGTGGGACCAGACGATGCGGCTCCGTACGGCACAAGGCGATACGGTGACCGCACTGCGCGACACGCTGCTGCCGAAATTGGTCTCCGGGGAACTGCGCGTGAACGTCCGCGAACAGACGCACCGAGCCGGCGGGCCGGCGATTGCCACGGCGGGAGCGAGCGCGTGACACGCCGGGAGCCGATCTCGTGAGCGACGCCACGCTGTCGGAAGCGACCGTCGAAACAGCCGCCCTCGACTGGTTGACGTCGCTCGGCTGGGCGGTCCTCCACGGTCCGGATATCGCACCCGACACACCGGCGGCGGAACGTGCCGACTACGGCGAGGTCGTGCTGGATGTCCGCCTGCGATCCGCGCTCGCCTGCCTCAATCCCGACCTTCCCGATGACGCGCTCGAAGACGCCCTGCGCCGGCTGACCCGGCCGGTCGGGGCGACGCTCGAAGCCCGCAACCGCGACTTCCATCGGATGCTCGTCGCGGGCGTGACGGTGGAGTACGTCGACGCGGACGGCCGGGTTCGCGGCGCGCAGGTCCGTGCGCTCGACTTCGACCAGCCGGACGGCAACGACTGGCTCGCGGTCAGCCAGTTCACCGTCGTCGAGGACAAGCACGAACGCCGGCCGGACGTCGTGCTGTTCGTCAACGGCCTGCCGCTGGCGGTCGTCGAGCTGAAGAACCCGGCGGACGAGAACGCCACGATCTGGTCGGCCTACCAGCAGCTTCAGACCTACAAGGCGGAGTTCCCGTCGCTGTTCGCCTTTGGCGCCGCGCTCATCGTGTCGGACGGGCTGGAGGCCCGCATCGGGACGCTGACCGCCGGACGGGAATGGTTCAAGCCGTGGCGCACGATTTCGGGCGAAGCGCTGGCCGACCCGAACCTGCCGCAGCTCCAGGTGCTGCTTGAAGGCGCCTGCGCTCCGCGCCGGCTGCTGGCGCTGGTCCGCGACTTCATCGTGTTCGAGGACGACGGGAGCGGCGCGCTCGCCAAGAAGATGGCCGGGTACCACCAGTTCCACGCCGTGGAGACCGCGGTTGCCGAGACGCTGCGCGCGGCCCGGTTGCAGCGACAGGTCCTTGCGGTGCGCGAGGCGGGCGGGCGCTACGAGTCCGGCCGGCAACCGGGCGGGGCGGAGGGCGACCGGCGCATCGGCGTCGTCTGGCACACGCAGGGGTCGGGCAAGAGCCTGACGATGGCGTTCTACGCCGGCCGCCTCGTCCGTGATCCGGCGATGGAGAACCCGACCATCGTGGTGCTGACCGACCGCAACGACCTCGACGACCAGCTCTTCGGCACCTTCGCCCGCTGCGCCGATCTGCTGCGCCAGCCCTCATGCATCCCCTCATTCTGCAGGCGTCAGATCACGCCGAAAACCTCTCGATACACCCGTCGATTGCGGTGCTGTCGGTGTTGGGTGCGGCGGGCGAGCGCATCGGGTACGACCGTTGGGCGCCAGCCCCCGGTTCAGGCCGAGAGCCGCGCCGACCTGCGGGCCAGGCTCACGGTGCAGGCGGGCGGCGTTTTGTTCACGACGGTCCAGAAGTTCTTCCCCGACGAGAAGGGCGACCGGCATCCGCTACTCTCCGAACGCCGCAACATCGTCGTCATCGCCGACGAGGCGCACCGCAGCCAGTACGACTTCATCGACGGGTTCGCCCGCCACATGCGCGACGCCCTGCCGAACGCCTCGTTCATCGGGTTCACGGGCACGCCCATCGAGCTGGCGGACGCGAGCACGCGGGCCGTGTTCGGCGACCACATCAGCATCTACGACATCCAGCGGGCGGTCGAGGACGGCGCGACGGTGCCGATCTACTTCGAGAGCCGCCTTGCGAGGCTGGCGCTCGACGAGCAGGAGAAGCCGCGCATCGACCCCGGCTTCGAGGAGGCGACCGAAGGCGAGGAGATCGACCGCCGCGAGAAGCTGAAGACGAAGTGGGCGCAGCTCGAAGCGATTGTGGGCGCGGAGAAGCGCATCGCGCTCGTGGCGCAGGATGTCGTCGAGCACTTCGAGAAGCGCCTGGAGGCAATGGACGGCAAGGCGATGGTGGTCTGCATGAGTCGCCGCATCTGCATGGACCTCTACCGCGAACTGGTGCGCCTGCGCCCGGACTGGCATGACGACAGCGACACGTCGGGCGCCCTGAAGGTCGTCATGACCGGCTCCGCCTCGGACCCGCCCGACTGGCAGCCGCACATCCGCAACAAGGCCCGGCGCGAAGACCTGGCGAAGCGGTTCCGCGACCCCGGCGACCCACTCCGGATGGCGCTGGTGCGCGACATGTGGCTGACCGGCTTCGATGCGCCGAGCCTGCACACGATGTACGTGGACAAGCCGATGCGCGGCCACGGGCTGATGCAGGCCATCGCGCGGGTCAACCGCGTGTTCCGGGACAAGCCGGGCGGGCTCGTCGTCGATTACCTCGGACTCGCCCACGAGCTGAAACGGGCGCTGGCGACCTACACCGAGAGCGGCGGCACGGGGCAGACCGCGCTGGACCAGGAGCAGGCGGTCCGGGCGATGCTGGAGAAGTACGAGGTCTGCCGCGGCCTGTTCCACGGGTTCGACCGGACCGCGTGGATCGCCGGCTCGCCGGCACAGCGCCTCGGCCTGCTGCCAGCCGCGCAGGAGCACGTCCTCGCGCAGGAGGACGGCAAGGACCGCTGCCTGAGCGCGGTGCGGGCGCTCTCGCAGGCGTTCGCGCTGGCCGTGCCGCATCCCGAGGCGATCCGCATCCGCGACGAAGTGGCGTTCTTCCAGGCGGTTCGCGCGGCGCTGTCGAAGCGTGACGGCTCCGAACGGAAGACGAGCGAAGAACTGGACCACGCGGTGCGCCAGATCGTCTCGCGGGCCGTGGCCCCTGACGGCGTGCTGGACATCTTCGCCGCCGCCGGACTGGAGAAGCCGGACGTGTCGATCCTGTCCGAGGAGTTCCTGGCCGAGGTGCGTGGCATGCGCCAGCGGAACCTCGCCGTCGAACTGCTGCGGAAGCTGCTGAAGGGCGAGCTGGCCACGCGGCGGCGCAAGAACGTGGTGCAGGCGCGCTCGTTCGCCGAGATGCTGGAGCAGACGATCCGCCGCTACCAGAGCCGAGCCGTCGAGGCCGCGCAGGTGATCGAGGAGCTGATCGGTCTAGGAGTCTGCGCCGCAGGACGTTCGCGGCACGAAATGGGTCGCCAGCCCACGACTTGAGCCCCGTGGCGGGGCGGCTTCGCCGGTCGGCATGGCGGGGTGGATTCTCGGTGGTTGGCGAACAGAAAGTGGAATTCGGTCCTCGCGGGCCGCACGGGCGGCCAGAGACTGCGGTGCGCGTCGATTTGCCGCCGTTGAGAGCTGCATTTCCCGCCTCCTATGCCGCCATCAGCACGTGCAGCCGCTTGACGTTCAACGCCAGGCACACCAAGTCCCACTCGCACCGCACCTTCGCCAGTCCGCGTAGGCTGAAGCGCCGGAAGCCCAGCACGTGCTTGATCCAGCCGTAGGGTGCCTCCGATAACCACTTGCGCTCCGCATACGCCGCCCGGCCCGCTGGCGTCGCCAGCTTCTCCACCATGCGACCTGTCGCCGGATGGTCCTTCAGATCGCGGGTAGCCGTCTGCTTGCCCTCCCGGCCCGGCGCCACATGCCCGTCAATGCCCCGTTTTTCCAGGTCCTTCAGGTCCCGCTCGTTGCAGTACCCCGCATCGGCCAGCACCGTCTCCGGCTGCGCGTCGAACGTCTCCTTCACCGCGTCGAGCAGCACCGGCAACTCACCCTGGTCGCTCGCGTTCGCCGTCAGGTCCGTCGCCGCCACCAACTGGTGCTCCGCGTCCACCGCCGCCTGCGCGTTGTAGCACTGCTGGAACCCCTCACTGCTCGTCTTCATGATCGAACTCTCAGGGTCCGTGAAGTTGCTCTGCTTGTGTGCCCATTCGTGATCTGTGGCCCGGCGCCGGGATGGCGCCGGATCTCATGGGCGGACCTCGAGCGCGCGACCACATAACGGTTCACAGCGAAGCGAGCCAGGACAGCAGGGCCTGGTCGTCGCGCCAAACAGCACTTCGGCGGGGTGAATCCGTAGGGGTTGCGTCGGGCTCGCAGAGTTGGAGGGCCTCGAGCTTGGTCCGGGTCGTGATCTCGGCGTAGCGGTTGGTAGTGTCAAGGCGGACGTGACCGAGCCAGGCGCGGATCACGTTGACGTCGACTCCGGCTTCCAGCAGATGGACGGCGGCCGTGTGTCGAAAGACGTGCGGGCTGATGTGCCGGCCGGTCGCTGGGCGGCGACCGTCCAGGTGACGTGTGTGTCGGCGGACGATCTTGTAGATGCCGAAGCGGGTCAGGGCACGGTCGCCGCGCGAGACGAAGACGGGCATCTTGGCCGACGGCTGCGGCGGTCTGTTCTGGAGCACGTCGCGCAGGAGCTGAGCGGTCTGCGGCCAGAGGGGGCAGCTGCGCCACTTGTCGCCCTTGCCGTGGAGCCGGACACTGGGCTGGTCCTGCAGGTCGAGGTCCCCGATGCGCAGGTCGGCGATCTCCTGCACGCGAGCGCCGGTGTTGTAGAGCAGCAGCAAGAGGGCACGGTCGCGGAGGGCGAAGGGGCCGACGGACGACATTCGGCGGAAGAGCTGCGCGATCTCCTCGCGCTCGAGGAAACAGGTCTCGGCCGGCGCGGTGCGCTTGACGGCGATCGCCGCGACCCGCTGGGAGGCGGCGAGGCGTTCGGGGCACCGCTGCGCGAGAAACTCGAAGAAGGCCCTCAGGATCGTGAGTCGATGGTTTCGGGTGCGCCGGTGATTGTGCCGCTCCTGCTCCAGATGCAGCAGGAAACGCTGGACCCGCTCGGCGGTCATGTCCTCGGGCGTGAGCTGCGTCAGGCGACACGACCGGTCCGCGGCTACGAACGTCAGGAAGAGCCGTAGGCCGTCCCGGTAGGCCTTGGTCGAGGCAGGTCGGAAGCCCTTCTGGAGCGGCAGTTCATCCACGAGGAACGCGTGCAGCAGCGCACCAAGCGTCATCGTGGCACCTCCTCGAGGACGAGCTCGGCCCACGTGCGAAACCGCTCGTTCGCATGGCTCAGGAGTTCCGGCGTCATCGTGAGATAGACGGCCGTGGACGCCGGGTCCACGTGTCCGAGAAACGTGGCGAGAGACGACAGCCGCGAGCGAGGGTCGATTCCATTCCGGTACCAGCGCAGCAGCGTGCGGGTCGCGAACGCATGCCGCAGGTCGTGGACCCGCGGGCCGACGGCGCCGTCCGGGATGGCCAGATCCAGTTGCGGCACGAGCTGATGGAACGTGAGGCTGATGGTCGTGGCGCTGATCGGCCGTCCGTTACGCCGCGCGAAGACGGGCACCTCGGCGGAGAGGAGCTGCCGGTGCGGATGCTGCGCGAGATGCGCGGTGAGCAGGGAGCCGATTCGCGGGCCGAACGGAACCAGACGGCTCTTGGCAAACTTCGTGTTCCGAATGTGAAGCAGGCGCCGGGTGGCGTCGATGTCGCCGACGCGCAACCGTGAGACTTCCCCCACCCGCAGGCCCAGGCCGTAGAGCAGGGTGAAGATGGTCCGGAAGCTCGACCCGCGACAGGTCGTAGAGCGATTGTCCGGCAACCGGCCTGCCACGTCGAAGAGACGCCGGGCGGCTGCGGGATCAAGGAGAAACGGCAGCCGCACACGTGTCCCGCGGCGCGGTTTCGAGCGCACCGGGGAGTGCTGCAGACGCTCTTGGTGAATCATCCAGTCGAAGAACCGGACCAAGGACCCGTGCAGGTGGTTGTAACTGCGCGGCGCCGGCCGGGGACGCGAGACGAGGAAGTCGTCGATCAACGAGGGCGTGACATCATCGACAGCGCTGACACGATGCTCTACGAGGAAGCGATCGAGCAACCGCAAGGCGCTCTCCTCGGCGCGGTAGTGGCGCCCGAGCGCACGCTTGTACGCGAGAAAGGCCCGCATCCCGTCGGCGAAGACGCTCCGAAATCCGGTCCAGAGGCGGCTCATACGACCTCCTCGTCGCCATCGCCGCAGGCGACCTCACGCAGGGTCTCGATGGCGACCTTGCTGTAGATTTCCGTGGAGGCGGGGCTCCGATGCCCGACGTAGTCGCCGATGGATTTCAGGGGCCAGCCCGCATCGACGAGGCGCTGTACGCAGGTGTGGCGCAGCGTGTGGGAGCCGGGCCGTGGAACGACGATCCCCGCCTGCTTCAGGTAGTAGGTGACGCGGCAGGACACCGCGCTGTGCTCGATGGGCTTGCACGGCGGGAGGACTCGGAAGAACACGCGGCGAGAAGGCGTCGTCGGTCGGCCGGACTGCAGATAGTCGACGACGGCCTCGCCCACGAGCGGGGAGAGCGGGTAGGCCGTCGAGTGGCCGGCCTTCCGCTCCGGGATGCGAAGGCGATCATGAGACCAGTCGATGTCGTCGAGGGTGAGCGCAGCGACTTCCCGCGCCCGCAGGCCGTAGGTGACGAGCAGGAGAAGCATCGCGTAGTCGCGGCGTCCCACGACGGTGCGGCGGTCCACGACCTCCAGCATGCGCCGGACCTCATCCCACTGAATCGACCGCGGCACGGTGGCGAGACGGTAGACCCGCGGGCTGTCGACCGCATGACTCAAGTCGCGTCCGACGAGCCCCTCGCGGTTGAGGTAACGCAAGAACACGCGCAGCACGACGCACCGCGACACGACGCCCGACCGGGAGAGATGCCGGCTGCGGTCGGTCAGAAACCCGCTGATGACCACCGGCGACAGGGCCTGCAGGTCGTCGAGGCCACGCTCGTGCAGGTACGCGGCGAACCGGCGAAGATGATGGCCGTACTGTCGGATCGAGGCGGCGCGGAGCCCGCGCTCGTCGCGTAGGTAGGCGAAGAACTCCGGCGCCCGGTCGATGAACGGTTCCCCCAGCAGGGGGCGGCGCGTGCCGACGAATCCGGGGACAACCAGTCGGAGCATCTGCTCGATCGGCCGGCGGATCTCCTGCGCCAATCGTGGGCGAGCTGGTCCCGGGGCCCGCCGGTGATCCGGGCGGGTGATCCAGTGCTCCACAAACGGTTGAACCGCCGGTGGAAGGTCTGCGTAGCACCTCGCTCCGCGGTCGTAGGTGAACGTCGCGAAATGGAGCAGGAGCGGCACGCGATGACCGAGAACCCTCGGTGCGTGACCACGCTCCAGAAGCCAGGTGACGTACTGCTCGATGGCAGCACCAAGCCAGGATGACCGGATGCGATCGACGGTCTGCGGGCGGACGAAAAACCGTTCCAGCATGGACAACCTCCTCGCGCTCTCGGCGCTCGGTGATCATCCCGTGCTGACGAGCCCACCGTTATGTGCCCAGCAGTCGCGCGACAGCCCTACCCAACCGGCGATCCACGCTGGTGTCGGCCACAGATCGCGAACGGGCACACAACTACGATTGTGTTCCGCGACACACAATCGATCGCCTTCTCGTCCGGCTCGCCATACGCCCGCTTGTACGGCGGACCGCCCTTCGGGTTCCGGTCCTGGCCCGGTTGCCGACCCCGCGCGTCGTCCGCCGCCCGTTGCTTCGCTTCCAGACGCGCCTTCGCCGCGCGAATCGCGGCCAGACGCTCCTCCCGCCGGCGCAACTCTGCCGGCAGATCATCGCCCCGAACCTCCACGCCCAAGCGTGCGTCCTCGGCCTCGTCAACCGCTTCCGCCTGGCGCACCAGCGCCTCGACCTCGCTTTCCAGACGCTGTTCCTCTTCCTGCATCCGGTCGTAGCTCATCGCCTTGTGCTTGCTCGCGTTCGCGCGCACCTTCGTGCCGTCGATCGACAGCTTTCCCAAGCGCGCCAGACCCAACTCCTGCGCCAGTCGCACCACCTTCACAAACAGCGACTGGAAATTCTCCAGGTGCCGACGACGAAACTCGCACAGCGTCCGGTGCTGCGGAAAGTTGCCCGCCGCCAGCACACGCAACGCCACGTCCTCTTCCAGCTTCCGCGCAATCCGGCGCGACGAGAACACGCCCGTCGCGTAGGCGTAGAGCAGAACCTTCACCATCATCCGGGGCTCATACGGCGCGTTGCGGCGGCCGTCTCCCTCGTACGGGTCGTAGAACTCCGTCAGGTCCAGACCGTCCACCAGATCGCTGACGTGGTGTGCCAAGTGGCCATCGGGCAGCCACTCCCGCATGTCGGGCGGCAACAGCAGAGACTGGTCCGGCGCGTAGGGGCGGAATGTGGTCGACATCGACTCCTTCCGTCGGCGGCTCGCCTACAATTGTCGCATCTGTTTTCTGCGGCGCAGACTCCTAGCCCGTGAGTTGCGGGCCGCAAGCGCCCGCGGCGAGGCGCTGGGACTGGCGGATGACGAGCTGGCCTTCTACGATGCGCTCGGCGTCAACGACAGCGCGGTGCAGGTGCTCGGCGACGAGACCCTGCGCGGCATCGCCCGTGAGCTGGTCGAGACGGTACGGAACAACGTGACCATCGACTGGACGCAGCGCGAGAACGTCCGCGCCAAGCTCCGCGTGCTCGTGAAGCGCGTCCTGCGCAGGCACGGCTATCCGCCAGACAGGCAGGAGTTGGCGACCCGGACGGTGCTGGAGCAGGCGGCGGTACTGTCGGCTGAGTGGGCGCTGTAAACGGTCGGAACCGTTGCCGCCCCGCGCCCCGCGACGTCACGGACGACGATGGACTACCCTGCTTCGATGAGCCGGGACAGGATCGGTGACAGAATAGACGAAGCGGTGTTGGCGCTACTCTACTTGGGGATCTTCGAGCGTCATCCGATGATGGCCGCGCGCACGTGGAAGTCGTTCGACTGGGAGGCGATGGACCGTCTTCACCGCAAAGGGCTGATTTCCGACCCGGTGAGCAAGGCCAAGTCGGTGATGTGGACCGAGGCGGGCTTGCGGCAGCGGAGGCAGCCTTTCGTCGGCTGTTCGAGGCAGGATGACTGAGTCGCGCCTTGGAACGTCGACCGGATGACGAAGCACGACAAGTGCCGGGTGGGGATCACTCGGCGCTCGGTCCAGCCGATCCGTCGAAGTCGGTCTGCTGTGGAGCAGGACCGTCCCTTTCGCCGTGAGGAGTTCTCTGGATTCCCCGCGCTCTCCCGGACTCAGGGGTAGTAGAGCATCGGATCGACTGACAATGGCGGATACTGACGCTTCGCTCTTCGCAACGGACTGGGAAGACCTGCTGCTGGCGTGGCTGCACGATCCGTTCGACAAAGCGCTCCGCGTCCAGGGCCACGAGTCGAGAGCCGGACGATACGCCAAGGCCGCGCTCGGGCGGGATGTCTCCCGCAAGGGTCTCCATCATCTCGCTGCACACGCCGACGTAGCCGCGGCAATCGCGGAGCGTCTGCCCGCCCCCACCGCGGGCGCGGACGGCGGCCGCGCCGTGGGTCCGGCCGACGGTCTCCGTCTCGCGCATCCAGCTAGCGGCGCCTGGACGGAGTTGCGGCCGAGCAGCGTCGAACCCGACCAGGACAGCGCTGTTGCGATCATCGAGCGGATCGTGGACGGGTTGCCGGATCCCCGAGCGCGATTCCTGGGGCTGTGGCGGCTCCTGCCCGACCGAATTGCGGACGCCTTCGGGGACGACATGGCGCGTCTGCCTGCCGATACGCGCATCCCGGATCACACGCTGTTCCAGCACGTCGATATCACCGCTGGCCTGCACGCGGCGGGCGCGCCCGACAACGTCGCCTGTCTCTCCTTCGCGCTCGGACCGGTTCAGCCGTTCATTAGGGCGGCGCGCAGCGTCCGCGATCTCTGGTCCGGCAGCGCACTGCTGTCGTGGCTCGCCTTCCAGGCGATGACACCGGTGATCGAGCGCCTGGGGCCGACGGCGTTCGTCTACCCGGCGCTACGCGGCTCGCCGCTCGTCGACCTCTGGCTGCGGCGCGCCGCTGGGCTCGGCGACCGCGTGTCGATGCCGTCCCGGCAGGCGCGCATGGCACCGTCGCTTCCACATCGCTTCGTCGCGTTGGTTCCCTGGGGACCGAAGGGTGCCGCGGCTGATGCGCTGCGTCGGACCTGCCTCCACGCGGCGCGGGCCGGATGGCGGCAAGCGGCTGCTGCCGTTCGCTCCGGGCTGGATCCTGCATTCGTCCCGTTACACCGGGACTGGGCACGGCGCTGGGAACGGCAGATCGAGAGCGCGCTCGAAGTGAGGGCGGCCGTCGCGCCGATGGGTGCACCGGGCGGGAGGCCGGCGGGCGAACCGAGCGATGACCGGATCGCCCGGCTCGTCGGAGTGTCCGACTTCGCCTCGGCATGGCCCGAAGCGCAGAGGGTCCGCGAACTGGCGCTGGCGATTCCTCCGGCCCATCGGCCGAACTACGATCAGCAGAACGCCGGCCGCTGGCAGGTGCGGATGGAGATGTCGGCCCGGCTGCTGGCGGCCGTCCGGGCGGTGCGGCACGTTCCGGTGACGTCACAGCCGGACCCGGGTCCGGCGCCGGCCAAGTGCACGCTGTTCGGAAGCTGGGAGCAGATGGGGCCGGCGGCATTCGACGAGGCACAGGATTTCTGGCGGCGGGCATCGAGTAGCGTCTCCGTCGCAGGTGTACGGCTCCGGCCCCGCGAGCGCCTGAGCGCAATCGCGCTGACGAAGCGCTTCGCCGGACCGGCCCTGCTCGCGCCGGAACTCGACCTCGCTCCCGAGGCTCTGCGTTTTCCCGACACGGCGACCGTTGCCGCCGCCGACTGGCTCCACACGGCAGGGATCGATCCCGACGAAGAGCGCCGGCGGAGCGGCCACTGGAGCGGGCTGTGGCTCCACTGGCATCGAAGGGACGAGGTCGAGGACGAGCGGTCGGTCCCGGAGGCGCTCTGGGAACGCATCCGCGACGCCCGAACGCGGCACGAATGGCCGCCTCTCTATTTCGCCGTCGTCGCCCTGGACGGCGACGAGATGGGACGATGGCTCGCCGGGCAGAAGACGCCGCCGGTGGGCCGGCTCCTGCATCCTAAGCTGCGAATGTACTTCGAAGGACTCGGCGACAGCCGCGTGGAACCGGGGCTCGCTGCACGCCGCCCGGTCGGGCCGGCGCTGCACGGGGCAATCAGCTCCGCCCTCTCTACGTTCGCGACCGAGGTCGCGCCGGAAATCGTGGCCGCGCACCACGGAACCGTGATCTACTCCGGCGGCGACGATGTCCTGGCGCTCTGTCCGGTCTCGACGGCGCTCGATTGCGTCCGCACCCTGCGTGACGCCTTCTCCGGCCGGGACGACCCGGACGGCGACGGCTGGCGGGCGTGCGGCGTGCGGCGGCGGATCACGATGGGAAGCTGCGCGTCGATGTCGGCCGGCGTAGCGATCGTCCATTTCCGCGAGGACCTGCGACTGGCCATCGAAGCGGCACGCGATGCGGAAACACGGGCGAAGGGCGCCGGGCGCGACCTGCTCGACCTCATCACGATGCGCCGGTCAGGGGAGACCGCCCGCGTGGTCTGCCCCTGGCTGTTCGTGCCTTGGCTGGACGGGTTGCGCCAGCGGTTCGCGACCGGCGCATCGGATCGCTGGACGTACCAGCTCCGCTCGGAACTGCCTGCGCTGGCGTCCGACCGGCTACCGCGCGAAGCCATGCAGGCCGAAATCCGACGCCTTATCGACCGCAGCGGCACCGAGAGCGCCGGGGTCGCCACGCCCGAGACGGAGGCCCTAGAGTCAGCGGAGGGCTCGTCGAAGCGCGGTATCGGAAGCCGCCCATCCGCGGGCGCGAAGGTCGCGGGCGCCTTCAAGACTTGGTGCGAACTTCGACATGGCACCGTCGATCCGCTACGGGACTTCGTTACGCTCTGCCAGTCGGCGTCGTTCATGGCGAGAGGCCGCGATGACTGACGCCACTGCTGCGGGATACGCAACGATCACGCTCGAACTCGAGCCCCTTGACGTGCTGTTCTTCCGGGACGGGCGCCCGTTCGACGCCGCGCCTCGCGCGACGGGAGGGCTGCCGATGCCTCAAACGCTCGCCGGCGCGGTGCGCACGTGGCTGTTCGGACGGCTCGCCGGCGACCTCGACACGCTCGCCGCCGCCGTCAGGACGGGCACGTCGTTCGCCGACGCCACCGCCGCACAAGGCCCGGGACTGGCGGTGGTCGGCCGGATCGGCCTCCGCGGCCCTTGGTTCGCCAGCGATGGGGAGCGTCTCGTCCCAACGCCGGGCACGATCGAGATCGACGCCAAAGAAACGCTGCATCGACTCGATCCGCTCGCGGACGACTTGCCGGGGTGGTCGCCGCCGATGGCGGGCATGCGGCCGCTGTGGCGGCGAAG
This sequence comes from Vicinamibacterales bacterium, assembly GCA_965215155.1. Taxonomy (GTDB): domain Bacteria; phylum Acidobacteriota; class Vicinamibacteria; order Vicinamibacterales; family UBA8438; genus JAGWAJ01. The sequence continues at coordinate 995,913 of CBDCCY010000004.1, forward strand.
CCCCGGCGGCACCAAGTTGCGAGGCGGCTGGTTGCGAGCGAGCGGCCTCGAACGGTTCCTGCAAGGCGGCGTTCCGCGTCCCGACGAGATCGTCGACGCGGATGCGCTCTTCGCATACGAAGATCGCGTCGGGATCGGCTTGGACGCGGCCACCGGCACCACTGACGATGGGATGATCTACGCCGTGCGGATGATGCGCCTGCGTCCTGGTGTCACGCTGTCGGTTGACCTTGTCGGCGCGTCGCAGGATCTGGAACGCTGCCCAGACGGCGAGGACGTGCTGGCACTCGGTGGGGAGAGCCGACGGGCGATCGTGCGACGGTCGGCCGCTCCGAACCGGGTGACGACGGCGGGCAATCAGGATCTGGCGCGCCGACGGCCGAATCGCATCGACCAACGCGACGTTCGGCCCGTGACGGGAGTCGGTCGGGGAGGCGGGACGCTAGTCCTGCTGACGACGCCCGCGCCGTTCGGCGGGTGGTGCCCGCCGGGGTTGTCGCCGGTGGCGGCGGCGGTGCCCGGGTACGTCCCGGTCTCCGGCTGGGATCTGGCGCGCGGCGGGCCGAAGCCGACCCGTTTCGCGGTCTCCGCGGGCAGCGTCTACTTTCTGTCCGAGGGAGCGGACTTGTCCTCCCGGCGCGGATCGCTCTGCGCACCCGAAGACGCGTCGCTCGGCTGGGGCACCTGCGTCGAAGGAGTCTGGGATCATGGCTGACGCCAACCTTCTGTTCATCCATGCATTGACGAGCGTGCATCCCGGCGGCGGCGCGGCGCTCGGCGTTGTCGACCTGCCAGTCCAGCGCGAGCGCCACACGCAATGGCCGATGATTGCGGGCTCCGGGCTGAAGGGCACCTTCCGTGACGCCTGTCGGCGTCCGATGGACGGCGGCGAGTGGCTTGCGGCGTTCGGCCCCGAGACAACCAACGCGTCCGATCATGCTGGCGCGCTCGCCTTTACCGACGCCCGCCTGCTCGCCTTTCCGGTCCGCTCGTTGCGCGGCATCTTCGCCTGGGCTACCTGCCCGGCGGTGCTCCACCGATTCGGGCGCGATGCGAAGCTCCTGGCCGGGAGCACGACCGCGCCCCCAGCGCCGCCGCCCGTCGAACGCGGCCAAGCCGCCTGTCCGTCGGCGTCCGACAACTTGGTCGATGGCAGGTGCCTTCTCCTGGAGGAGTTCGAGTTCCTCCGCACTGGTGACGACAGCGGCATCGCCGCCATCGCCGCATGGCTGGCCGGTCGGGCAATTGGCGACGAAGAGACAGGCGCGCGTCTCAAGCGGAACTTGGTCGTGCTGCACGACGACGATTTCACCTACTTCGCGCGTCACGCCACGGAGGTGGTCGCGCGCGTCGGACTTGATTACGAAAGCAAGACGGTCCGGAAGGGCGCGTTGTTCTACGAGGAGTTCCTGCCGCCCGAAACGCTGCTCTACTCCGTGGTCCTGGCGACGGCCAGCCGCCGCAGGTCCAAGACAGACAGGAACGGCAAGGAATCGCGCGCCCGAGTCGATCTCGACGCGGCTCGCATGCTCGGACTACTGCGGCGCCATACGCCGCCGACGCTGCAGATCGGCGCGGATCAGACCATCGGCAAGGGGCTGTGGTGCGCCAGGCAAACTGGCGGAGGATAGCCGGTGAGAGTCCGGCGGAAGGAAGGCGTAACCGACCACCTTCACCCCGAGTCATGCGCCGGTCGCCGTGAGGCGGCGGGTGAAGCGTTGACAGGGGCGCGAACGGGCGGGGCTATTGAGCATCGAAAGAAGACAGGTCTGGAGCGCCGAGACTGTCACAGCGGTCGAAGGCCACACCGACATCACCGCGACGGGTGAGGGGATGGAGGGCTCCACGGTGTCGGAGAACCCACGCACGTTCGTACGTCCTTCGTCGGGACCTGGGAGGTCTTCATTCCGCCCCGGCAGTCGAACCGGGGCCGCAGCGGGAAAGGAGGATTCCGAATCCGATGGCGCACGGGATGAAGAAGTCGGATGAGGCAGTAGTACCGATGAAGGCGGCGAACAAGGGAGCGAAAGCGCCTGCGGAGTCGCTGGAGGGAAGGGCCTCAACCAAGGGGAATTCGCGAGACCAAAGCACGCACCGAACGCAGGGTCGGGACGGCGTGTCACAGGCGGTCGAACGGATACGGCAAGCTGCAACGAGGAAACCGCAGGAGAAACTGACTGCGCTCTTGCACCACATCACGACGGACGCGCTCCGCTGCGCCTTCTTCGACCTGGAGAAGACCGCATCGGCAGGCGTGGATGGCGTGTTGTGGAAGGCGTATGCGGACGGGCTGGAGGAGCGGCTGCTCGACCTGCACGAACGCGTACATTCGGGAGCGTATCGGGCGCTGCCGTCTCGGCGGGTTGAAATACCCAAACCGGACGGCGGGACGCGACCGCTCGGCATTGCTGCCTTGGAAGACAAGATCGTCCAGAAGGCGGTAGTGGATGTCATCCTGACGCCGATTTACGAGCCGGAATTTCTCGGGTTCAGCTACGGGTTCCGGCCGGGGCGTGGGGCACATGATGCGCTCGACGCGCTGGCTTTCGGGATAGAACGGCGCAAGGTCAACTGGATAATCGATGCGGACATCCGGGCGTTCTTCGACCGGCTCTCGCGAGACCATTTGTTACGGTTTCTCGAACACCGACTCGGGGACAAGCGGGTATTGCGGCTGATTGTCAAGTGGCTGAACGCCGGCGTCATGGAAGGCGCCGAGTGGAAGGACGACCTGCAGGGGACCCCGCAAGGTGCGGTGGTTTCACCTGTTCTCGCGAACATCTACCTGCACTATGTCCTCGACCTCTGGTTCCAGAAGAAGTGGCGCGTCCGAAAGGCTACGGGGGACACTATCATCGTGCGTTACGCCGACGACTTCATCGTTGGCTGCCAACGCAAGGCGGACGCGGACCAGTTTCTCGACGACCTCAGGGAGAGGCTGCACCAGTTTGCGCTTGAGCTGCACCCCGACAAGACGCGCCTCATCGAGTTCGGCCGGTTCGCGATGACGAACCGCCGGGCGCGGGGGGAACGTCGACCGGAGACTTTCGATTTCCTCGGATTCACGCACTACTGCAAGACGAAGAGGAACGGAAAATTCGGGCTGGGGCGCAAGCCGATAGCGAAACGGGTCACGCGAACCCTGAAACGGCTCAAGGAACGACTCCGCGCGCGAATGCACGCAGACGTCCACGAGACGGCGCAATGGCTGGGGAAGGTGGTCAACGGCTGGCTGAATTATTATGCCGTGCCGACCAGTTCCCGGACCCTTGACGGTTTCGTATGGCGTCTTGAGTGGATTTGGCTCATGACCTTGCGCCGGCGGTCACAGAAGACGGGGGCGACGATAGCCACTGTGCGGCGCCTCACGGCGCGGTATTGGCCCCCCGTGCGGATTCGGCACCCGTGGCCCGTCAAGCGGTTTGTCGTCAACCACCCAAGGTAGGAGCCGTATGCGTTCGCGCGCACGTACGGATCTGCGCGGGGGGACCGGGGCAACCCGGTTCCCTACCGCAAACGGCATCCGGATCGTGGCCCCGGAGGACGGCGATGCGTAACGGAAGCGGAGCGACGCTCGACCAGCGGCGCGCCCGCCACGCCTGGGAGGCGGCGGCGCGCATCAAGGCCAGAAGCGGCCGGAAGACGGACTCCGCCGGTGAGTCTCGTCGGGGAATGGAGCCGGGGGTGTCTGGAACCAGCTACGCCCGCGAGGCGAAGCGGCTATCGGTGCGGATCCTTACCGCCGGGCTGGGCCATGCGCTCGCGTTCCTGAAAGCGAAGTCCGGGGCCGCGAACGAAGCCTTGCTGCGCGACGTCGCCGACTGGGTGCTCGACAAGCGCGTCCGACCCGACAGCAGGAGCGAACGGCCCAGAGCCGATGCGCTGATCGAGGCTATTGTCCAGAAGGACGGTACGTTTCTACAAACCACCACCGACGAGGCACTGGCCTACCTGCAGTGGCTGACCCGTTTCACCGAAGCGGAGTTCGGTGCCGACGAGGACTGAAGAGCCGCCATGCCTGTCGATCTCGTCCTGCCACACAGCGTCGCCGAAATCGTCGAGACGGTTGCTGTCTCGCAGCGTCATCCCGGCCTGCAACTCGACAAGCTCTCGCCGCCCGGCGATCAAAAAGAGCAGCTTCGGGCGTTGGAGCGAGTGTGTGAGGCGGCCAGCAACGAGACGTTCCTGACGGATCTGTGCCGGCGCCGCTCGGCGGTGCTGGCCGCCGTCGGCGCACAGCGTTTCCGAGCCGCGACGGCCGGTCCGCTAACCTTGCACCTCGCCCGTGCCTCGGGGCTGGAGAACGCCGGCATCCACGTGCACCCCGTCTACGGCTTCGCCTGTCTGCCGGGTTGCGGGCTCAAGGGGATGGCCCGTGCGTACGCTGAAACGGTCTGGTGGCCGGGCCAACCCGATCCGGCGGTAGCCAGGGAACGCATTCGGGCCGTGTTCGGCTGGGCGACGGAGACCGGCAGGGACAGAGCGCAGCCAGACGGCGCGGATGCAGCCGGATCGCAGGCGGGCGCGATCGTCTACCACGAAGCTTGGCCGACGACGTGGCCGCGCCTCCAGCCCGACATCGTCAACAACCATCATGCGGCGTACTACGGCGGCACGAATGATCCCGGAGATTGGGAAGACCCGGTTCCGGTCTACTTTCTCTCGGTCGCCGCCGGCGCGGTGTTCGACTTCGCGGTGTCGCCGCGGGCCGGAAACGAAGACAGCGACTCGGACCTTGCGGCCCTCGCGATCGAGTGGCTGCAAGCCGCGCTGGTGCACGAGGGTGCCGGGGCCAAGACCCACGCCGGCTACGGCCGCTTCATGCTGGAGGATCGCCCCGCACCCGTCCGCCCAAGCCGACGCGGCGCATTGCCACGCACACGCTCACGTTGATGACGCCGGCCTTCTTTGCAGGGGCGCAGCAATCGCACAAAGATTGCGACCTGCGACCCGCCACGCTCCGCGGGCTGCTGCGCTGGTGGTGGCGGACGATGCACGCCGCCCATCTCGACCGCCAGGATCTGCGCCGCCTGGAGACCGCGGTCTGGGGCAACGCCGAGCACGGTGCCGCGCTCGCCGTGTCGGTTCGGCGCGAAGGCGGGGGCGTGAAGCTGTTCGACTACAAGGACGGATTTCAGCCGAAGCGGGAATTCGCCCGGGAGCATGATCTTGAGCCGGTTCGTGGGAGGAAATCCACACAGGGACTGTTCTACGTCTCGTATGGCATGGACGAAAAAGGACGTCAGCGCTGGCACGTCGAGCCGGGAGCACGGTGGACCGTCACTCTCAGCGCACGCAGCGGTGTCGTCGTCCCGCGGAGTAACTGTGAGGGGGAACAGAAGCGCGTCGAAGACGTCGGACCGACCATCGACGCCGTCGACGTGCTGCGCCAAGGCGAGGCAGCCCTCTGGCTGCTCTGTCGCTACGGCGGTGCCGGATCGAAGGCCCGGAAGGGGTTCGGCTCCTTCGCCGACATCGCGGTCGACGGCATCGCCGACGTGAAGGACTGCCGGCAGCGCGGTGCGGAATTTCGCCGCGCTGCCGCGCTCGCCGATCACGTTCGCCGACCGGCGAGATCGTCCAGCCTCGACGACATGCTGACGCTGGAAGTCGGAACACCGTGGCGGGACTGCTGGTTCGCGATCGATCAGCTCGGCTTCGCGATCCAGGCGTTCGCGCAGAAGAACGCTCACCAGGGACGCAAGGCCGCGCTCGGCCTCCCTCGAAAAATCCACGGCCCGAAAGGGAAGCCGATGAAACACCAGAATCATGAGCGACATCGGCAGCCCGAGCCTCTGAAATCGGGGAATGGCCGTAAGCGTCATGCCGCACCCGTCCACTACCACCTGACGCCGTGCGGTGGCGGCACCCTGGCCGTGCGCATGACCGCCTTTCCGGCGCCCGATCTACCCGACATCAAGACCAGCCACATGGTGCTGGAGGAACTCAGGAACCACCTGCAGTCCGAGGTGGAGCAACGGTCGCAAACTTACGTCAATCGGGGCACAAGACCGCCAAAGACTCGCCCCTCGCCATCCGGCCCCCGTGGCGAGCCATCCGGCGCAGCAGTTCCGCTTCCCAGACCGCACGAGCGCGTCGAGGCCGTGCTGCTCGACGAGAGAACGAAGAAGGGCGGTTGGAAGGCGACGCACGATGCGAGCGGACTGCAAGGACCGGTTCAGAACAGCGGCGACGTTCCCGGCGACGCCGCGCCTGGCCAGGGCGTGGAACTCGTCGTGGCCTCAGTCAACGTCAACCGGCGTGAGATCGCGTTTCGGTGGCCGACGGATCGGGACGCCCTACCCGCTCGCCCAGGCCGGCCGGCAGCGGATCGACGATCGCGGTCCAGAAGCGGAGGGCGGTAGCGGATGGCGAGGCACGGCGGTCGGGTGCTGGTCATGACCGTCGGAACTGGCGATGTCGACCGGCTCGAAGAGACGCTGTTCACGCCGCTCCGGAAATCCATGGCCACCGACGCTTGGGCTAGGGTCGTGTTGTTGCCGTCAAGCGTGACCGAAGATTTAGCCCGAACGCTTCGCGAGCGGACCGACGGTACGGTTGTGGAGGTCTCACCCTTGCCAGCCGGTGACGAGAACGACGCCGACGCGGCCTATGCTCATTTCGACAGCGTTCTGGCGGCGATCCTGCAGGACGGCGCGCCGCCGGATGACGTCGTGGTCGACTTCACCCGGGGTACGAAGGCGATGAGCGCCGCGCTCGTCCTGGCTGCCACCCGCTGGGGGGTGCCGCGCCTGCGCTACGTCACCGGCCGGCGTGACCCGCGCGGCATGGTCGAGCCCGGCTCCGAGCAGGTGCGCGGGATCTGGACCACGACGGTGGACGGCCACCGTCGCTTGGATCTCGCGCGCGAGTTCGTACGCCGGGGCAACTTCACGGCCGTGGCGGACGTTCTCCCCGACCCCGCCAGCCCGTTCGCTCAGCTCCATCTCGACGATTTCCTCGAATCCACGCGCTCGGTGCGCACGGCGGCGCGGTTCTATGCCGCCTGGGACCGGCTCGACTACGCCGAGGCAGCGGCGACCAGCGTCGAGAAGCCTCCTTCCGCAGCCTGGACCGGACTCTGGCCGACGAAAGACATGCACGCCTGGGTGGATGAACTGGCACGTGAACCGGAGCGCACGGACCATTCCGCCATGGCCGCCCGGCTGCGCAGACTCGTGGTCGATCTGTTGGCCAACGGCGAGCGGCGCATCCGGCAGGGCCAGAACGAGGACGCGCTCGTGCGCGCCTATCGGATACTGGAGCTGATCGGTCAGGCGAGGCTCTTCGACCACCGCCTCGATTCAGCCGATCTCGATCCGGATCACCCCGCGGTGCAGGCGGTGCGACGAGAGTCCGCCAAGAAGAAACGGGTCCCTTTCTCCGAGGGAGCTGGAGGCAAGTTGCAGGCGTCGCGGTTTCAGGTTGGACGCATCTTACGCCATTGCAGCGATCCTCTGGCCGCGCCGCTGTTGAGATTGGAAGAGGAATCGCTCCTCAAGCCGACTCTTCGCAACACCAGCGTTCTTGTGCACGGTTTTGCCGCACGGGCTCCAAACGACCCGGCTCCGTTGCGCGGTCTGTTCCACGATCTCGAAGAACTCGCGGGTGAAGACGGCGGCGACGTCGCCGCGCAGTTGCGTACCGCCCGATTTCCTGCCGTCTTCGGTTAGCGGGTTCCGGATCGAAGCGTCAATGTTTTGACTTGTACAATTTTCCGGATTATGGCATAACGGTGGCGTGACGTCCGCCGACCGGAAATCGCCCCCACCTCGAACTGCGGAGCTTCCCACCGACCTCGAACGGCTTCGCGGAGAGTTGGCGCGGCGGGAGCGCGACACCGAGAACCTGCGGCGCGAGAAGGGCCGGTTGCAGCGCAAGAGCAACCGACTGCAGCGGGAGAATGACCACCTGAAGCAAGAGAACGAGCGCCTGAAACGGCAATTGGACGAGGCCCGTCGGGCGGGTCGCCGGCAGGCCGCGCCGTTCGCCAAGGACCGGCCGCAGGGTCGCGGGAGGCATCCCGGACGCCGAGCCGGTGCGGAGTATGGCCGCCATGGCTGCCGCCGGCGTCCGGCGCAGGTCGACGAGACCCACGCGGCGCCGATTCCGAGGGAATGTCCGGACTGCGGCGGCGCGGTCGAAAGGACCCGCGAGGCGTCGCAGTATCAGGAAGACCTGCCGGTGGTGCGCCCGGTGGTGCGGCGCTTTGCCATCGAGGTTGGTCACTGCACGCGGTGTCAGCGGCGGGTGCAGGGCCGCCACGAGCTGCAGACCTCGGACGCGCTGGGGGCGGCGGGCGTGCAGCTCGGTCCCGCGGTCGTGGCGCTGGTGGTCGAGCTGCACACGGAGATGGGGGTGCCGCTGGCGAAGGTCGCGCACCTGCTGCGGACCACGTTCGGGCTGCAGGTGACGCCGGGCGGGCTGGCCCACGTGCTGCACCGGGCGGCCCGTGCCGCCGCGCCGGCCTACACGGAACTGTGCGAGCAGGTCCGCAACGCGCCCGTGGTCACGCCGGACGAGACGGGCTGGCGCGTCGGCGGCGAGCGCCATTGGCTGTGGACGTTCGTCACGCCGGAGACGACGGTCTACGCCATCTGCCCCGGCCGCGGGTTCGCCGATGCCGCCACGGTGCTGGGGACCGACTACGTCGGCGTGCTCGTGCGCGACGGATGGGCGCCGTATCGCTGCTACGACGGCCTGCACCAAACGTGTCTGAACCACTATGCCGATGTCAGGATTATTCCGATGTTGGTGCAGACGCCCCTGTTGTTGGCGGCATCTGCACCAAACTGATCGGCATAATCACAGCCCTTCGAGAAAGGCCAGGAGCGCGTCGGATGGTTGATAGCGGCCCCCGCGGACTTCGGCTGGGGTGGTCCTTGCGAGCGCCCGTTCCTTCAGGGCGAGGTCGGCATGGATGTAGATGTCGGTGGTGCGGACGTGTTCGTGTCCGAGCCACAGGGCGATGACGGTGTTGTCGACCCCGGCGTGCAGCAACCGCATGGCTGCGGTGTGACGCAGCGTGTGCGGGGTGACGGTCTTCTCGCGGAGCGATGGGCAGGCGTGGGCCGCAGCAGCCACGTGCGTCGTGACGCGTTGCGCGAGGGCGTCTCGGCTGAGCGGTTTGCCTGTCCGCGTAGGGAAGACTGGTGCCTCTGGTGAGCTGGCGCATTCGGCCAGCCAGGCACGCAGGGCGGCGGCCACCGGCTTGGTGAGCGGAGTGACCCGGTGCTTGCGCCCTTTTCCAAGGCAGTGGACGTGCGCACCTCGCGCCAAGTGCAGGTCCGTGCAGCGCAGGCCGGTGAGTTCGGCGGCGCGCAATCCGGTCTGGATCGCGAGCGCGAGGAGAGTGTGGTCGCGGCGCCCGGTCCACGTGGTGCGGTCGGGGGCGGCGAGCAGGGCGTCGACTTCGAGGTCGGACAGGAAGGTCACGAGCCCACGTGGACCGCGCGTGGGGGGCATCGCGAGTACGCGGGCAATGACGGCTGCCTGCTCGGGATGCTCCAGTGCGGCATAGCGGAACAGGGCATGAATGGCCGACAACCGCGCGTTGCGGGTGCGCGCGGTGTTCGCGCGGTCGTGCTCGAGGTGGGCCAGGAATCGTCCGATGAGGGGTGCGTCGAGATCGCCGAGTTCCAGGTCCGAGGGGGCCTTGGCGAGGTGGACCGCGGCAAAGCGGACGAGCATCCGCCACGCGTCGCGGTAGGCAGCGACCGTGTGCGGGCTGGCGTGGCGCTGGTGCACGAGCCGCTCGGTGAAGAACGCCTGGAGCGTGGGAGCAAGGGCGCTCATGCTGAGGCCCCCAGATGGCGTTCGAGGCGGTCTGAGGCCAACTGCATCAATGCCGGTGCCGCCGACAGGTACCAGTATGTGTACTTGGGGTCGGCGTGCCCGAGATAGGTGGCCAGGAGCGCGATTCGCGCCGCCGGATTCTGGCCCTGTCGGTAGGCGTCGAGCAGCGTGCACGTCGCGAACCGATGTCGGATGTCGTGCAGCCGTGGCCGACAGGCGGCTGCGTGCGGCCGGAGGCCCGCGCGCTGGACCAGGGTGCGGAACGTCTGCTGTACATTGCGGCACAGCAGCCTCGTGCCCGCGGTAGAAACGAACAGCGCGGCGGTGTCCCGGGCCGCCAGCCGGTCCGCGCGGAGCAGATACTGCTGGACCGCGGCGCTGGCTGTGGGGTGCAGCGGAAGTGCACGGGACTTGTCGAATTTGCCGTGGCGGACGGTGATCAGCCCCTGCTCGGCGTCGAAATCGTGCCGATCGAGCGCGATGGCTTCACCGACGCGCATCCCGGTCACGACCAGCAGACCGATCAGGGTCCGATACGTTGCGGCCCGATGCCCGGTGCGCAGCCCCGATGTGGCGACCAGCAGGGCCGCGATGTCTTCGTCGGTGTAGGGGTACGGCGTGGCGCGCTGGGCGCGCGCCTGCAACAGGTCGGCGGGCGGTATCTCGGTTGCCGGGTCGATCGTGCGCACGAAGGTCGCGAAGCCGCGGACGACGGTGAGTCGGCTGGCCCACCACGCCCTCGGGTCCTTCCCGGCGGGGAGTGTCGCCCAGGCGAGGGCGGTCTCGGTGCGCAGGCGCGTCTCCCCGCGGTCTTCGAGATAGGTCAGGAATTGCGCGAGGAGCTTCTCCGCGCGCGCCAAGCGGTAGCCCAGCGCCCGGCGCATCGTCAGATAGTCGGCCAGGGCTTGACGCAGGAAGGTCATGCTGCACCTCCAGGCCACGCGCGTGCGATCGTGCGCAGGGCGTCATGGTCGACCTTCGCGTAGATCGCCGTGGTCTGCAGGCGGGCGTGACGCAGGAAGTGCTGGATCTCGGACAGGGGGGCGCCCGCTCGGAGCAGTTGCGTTGCCGCGAAATGACGCAACCGATGTGCGTGGACGACGCCGAGGCCGGCTCGCTGCGCGGCGGCGGCCACAATCTGCGTGACCCCGGTCGGGCTCAACGGGCCCAGAGGCGCGACCAGGCGGACGAAGACGGTGCGCCCCTGCGCCCGGGTCGGCCGTTGGCGGAGATATGCGGCCACCGCGTTGCCCACATCGGTCGGGAGAGGCATGCGCTCGGCCCGATTCCCCTTGCCGTGTACGACGACCTCGCCGGCGCGCCAGTGCACGTCGTCGAGACGCAGGGTCGCCACTTCGGCGGCCCGCAGGCCGAGGCGGGCCAGCGTGGTGATGACCGCAAAGTCGCGGCGCCCTCCCAGCGTCCGGGGGTCGCACGCGGCGAGCAGTCGCCGGACGTGGTCGGGCTCGAGGCGCGGCGGAAGCGCCACCAGTCGTCGGCCGGCTACCGACGGGACGGCCGTCGCCAGCGAACGCTGGACCACCCCGGTGACATGCAGGAAGACCAGCAGCGAGCGCAGTGCGGTCGACGTCAGTTGCGCGGCCCGGCGGGATTGCTCGGCACAGCGCGCCACCATGAACGCAGTCACGTCGGCCTCACCGAGTTGCTCGAGGTCCAGCCCGAGGCCGTCGGCCGAGATGCAGCCGCGCAGAAAGGGGCGGACCGCATCGACGTAGCCCTGGGCGGTGGCTTCGCCCAGACCCCGTTCCACGGTGAGGTAGTGCCGGTAGAGCACCAGGGTCTTGTCCACGGGCCCTGTCGGGATGGGCGTCGTCGCAGGCGGGATCGCGCCACGAGCCCGGAGGTACGTCAGCAACGGGCGCAGCGCCTTGCCCGTCAGATGCCTCTTGTAGCCGGCCTTCTGCCGTGCTTGCAGAAACTGCTGCGTTCGCTCTGGCAGGTCGCCGATGTCGAGGCCTCTTGCCTGCAGCCACCGGCTGACGGCCGACGCCAGAGACAACTGCGTCCGCAGCGAGCGCGGTGTGTAGCCTTGCTGCGCAAGCTCCGTCGCGAAGCCCGCCGCGAACGGCTTGAGCGAACCAGCGATGGCGACGACGGGAACGCGTGACGGATCACTCATGAGAGCCTCCTCTCTCGTGGGTCGTGAGAGAAGAGTCTCCGTCCGTCAGCGCGCGGTGATTATCCGGATCGTCTCGTCGAAGACGCCCTGCACGACCGGGACATCAGGGCGGACATCGGAATAATCCCGACATCGGCATAGTGATTCAGACAGGTCTGGTGCAGTCCGTCGTAGCAGCGATACGGTGCCCATCCGTCGCGCACGAGCACGCCGACGTAGTCGGTCCCCAGCACCGTGGCGGCATCGGCGAACCCCCGGCCGGGGCAGATGGCGTAGACCGTCGTCTCCGGCGTGACGAACGTCCACAGCCAGTGGCGCTCGCCGCCGACGCGCCAGCCCGTCTCGTCCGGCGTGACCACCGGCGCGTTGCGGACCTGCTCGCACAGCTCCGTGTAGGCCGGCGCGGCGGCGTGGGCTGCCCGGTGCAGCACGTGGGCGAGGCCGCCCGGCGTGACCTGTAGGCCGAACGTGGTCCGCAGCAGGTGCGCGACCTTCGCCAGCGGCACCCCCATCTCCGTGTGCAGCTCGACCACCAGCGCCACGACCGCGGGACCGAGCTGCACGCCCGCCGCCCCCAGCGCGTCCGAGGTCTGCAGCTCGTGGCGGCCCTGCACCCGCCGCTGACACCGCGTGCAGTGACCAACCTCGATGGCAAAGCGCCGCACCACCGGGCGCACCACCGGCAGGTCTTCCTGATACTGCGACGCCTCGCGGGTCCTTTCGACCGCGCCGCCGCAGTCCGGACACTCCCTCGGAATCGGCGCCGCGTGGGTTTCGTCGACCTGCGCCGGACGCCGGCGGCAGCCGTGTCCACCATACTAGGACATCCGTCGCCGTCCGGCACCGTCCTGCATGGTCCGTAAACACCTGAATAATCGTTGATTACTACCACTTCACGGGCTTGACGAGATCCGGTTCCGTCCGGTACGATCCGCCGATATCCGCCATTCACTGAGGGGTGTACTGGCAGAGATGGAACTCCCGACACGACCCCGGACCGCCAAGCCCAACGGCCGGCAGCCGCACCACGCGCTGACGACCGCCTTCGTCCGAAACGTAGCACAGGCCGGGCGCTACTGTGATGACCGCCACGAAAAGCGCGTAAGCCACTCACAATTAACGGGTTACTGGTGATAGGTCGGGTTTCATCCCCACGGTGTACCCTACCTTGTGAGCCGGAACAGACCGGACCAACGAAGTCGTCCCCGGTCCCCGGTCGCCGGATCGCCGGACCGCCGGACAGACTGCCCCGATCGGCCCGCGTGATTGACGCCGCATGCCCCTCATGCGAGGGCGGCATCCTACCGATGGATTCCGATAGCGTTCTATCGCTCACGCGGCCAATTCTTCTCGTGCTCCCTCTCGATCCGACCACGGGACACAACGTACCCCGTAGTTGCGCATTGCGCTCAGCACGTTCGCCGAGACCGGCTGATCTGAATCGTTCAGAATTGCATACGCGCACGATTCCGGAGAACGCACCTCCCGCGTGTCGATCCAGGAGAACGCCATCGACTGCGCCGTGTCGCGGCCCGGTCGGTTGATGGCGCGCAGCACGCGCTCCGGCTGGATTTTGGACTTCGGTATCACGAAGTCGAACCGGTGGTCGTAGCCGCTCGTGCCCGTGAACTTCACGTTGGGCGTATATCGAATCTCGGAGAGATCCAGCCAGGCCACCACGTCCTCGTAGAACAGACTCGCAATCGTCGGCGACGCCAGATAAAAGAGATCGTTGACGGCGAGCATCGCCTGCACGAGGTTGTGCTTCCGCAACGCGAAGTCGTCGCGCGACGCCCGCACTTGGAGCGCGGTTTCGTTGATCTTCACGCCAAAGCCGTTGAGGGTCGTGTCGAGCAAGGCCCGCCGCCTGCGGCTGTCGATCTTGCAGCCGGACTGTTCCAGATCCTCGATGATGTAGCCGTCGTCGGTCAGCACGAAACCCCCGTCGGCCCGTTTCGCATAGATTTGGAGGCAATCGTTGTGGCGATCGAGGTACGGCGTGGTGATTTCGATCCAGTCGTCGATCTGGCGCAGCGTCGTTTTGTCTCGCAGCCAGATCGAGTACTGATTCAGAAGCGCCTGCACTTCCTCGATCATGTGAACAGGCCCTGTCGGATGATCGGCGGCTCGACGACGTTGCAGAACTGCATGAAGTCCTCAAGAGTCCGCCACGGATCGTCCAGATGTGCGAACCGGTCGCTCGGCGGCGGGTACGCCCACTTGTCGCCGAAGCCCTCGCGATAAAGATGAAGATGTGGCGAGCCGATCTCCTCGCCATCTGGATTGCGGTGCGGCCTAGCGCCGAAATCCAGCCGCACAAGGACCACGACCTGCCGGCCGCGGCTCTGGTACGTGCCCTTGGCGAGATCGATCCGTGATCGCCGGAGGTCCAGAAGAAAAGATTCACGTCGATCGCTCGAAACCAGCGGAATCGTGATCGCACCCCCGAAGTCCGGATAGTTCCAATCGTTCCCGTCGATCCTCCGTTTCTCCAACGCGATCAGCCCGTCGGCCTCGACCTGGGTGAGGTTGGCATCAGCCACTACACTGCTCCTCGCAGGGTCGGTCGGCGAAGTGCGCCCGAAGCTCGCCGGAAACCAACTTGGGCAGCACGGTGTCCCGAAGAGCAGCGAGCGTGCGGGATTCGCGCTTGTTCGCCTCCATTCGGTCGATCAGCGTCCCTGCTGCGGCTGCAAACGCCCTTTTGGTCGCGTGGTCGGCAACCACAATGGACGTCGCCAACACCGCATCTGGTCGGACAGCCGGGTACGCGCCACCGTCCGCGAGGTGAGCAAGGCGGTCGAGATTGTGCGACGACGTCGTGGCACACCACACGAATTCCCGGTCGCGAGTTCGTCTCGGACGCAACACCGCAAAGCCCGTGCTTCCCGTCAGTCCGTTCTCATCGACGAGTGCGAAAGACCCGTTTCCGGGACGGACGGTAGCTACAATCGTGTCGCCCTTACGGAGCACCCGCCGTGCTCGACTGGGGGCCTCGGCCCAACTGCAGACTTCCACTTTGTCGATGCGGCCCCACTTGGCGCTTGTCAGATCGACATAGGCGACGGATCGGGGCGGGTCGGTGGATCTCCACGACTCAGGGTTCAGAAACACGATGTCGCCAAGAGTTCCGACAGTCCAACCCTCCGGGATCTCGCCCAGCTCGGAGTCCACCAGCCGGTCGGGGAACAGGTCGGCGATGTCCTTCCGCACCCTCGGGTCGCGGCCTTCCATCTTGGCCCGCACGGGGTCGAAATCGACGAACCAGGACCGGAACAGCGCACGTGCCATCGCCTCCAGCGTCGCGTTCATCCGACGGTTCAGCTCGATCTTGTCGTCCAGCGTGCCGAGGATGTGCGCGATGGCGCGCTGTTCGCCAACTCTCGGCACGGTTACGCCGTGCTCCTTTAGCGTCTCCGTCTTCAGGTTCGTGAAGACTGACCCGGTTCCCTTTCCTACTAGAGCGTCCCGTTCGTAGAGCAAGAGATAGTACGCGAACAACCGATCAAGTCCTCGAAAGTGCCGCAACAACAACCAGCCATCATGAATGCAGGCGTCGATGTTCATGAACTTGGGGATACCAGGAGATGCACTATTGGACAGAATGAGATCGCCAGGGAATACAGTCACGCTATTGGATCGCCCTTCGGGGCGAATCCGCTCCCTCGTCTGCTCGATGTACCGTGAAGCGGTAGCTGTCGCGTCGGCAATCTTGACCCACGGGATGCCAGTAGTCGCGATCCAATCATGAATGGGACGAGGCGAAGCGCCGCGGGTGATTTCGCACAAATCGGCCAAGCGATGCTGTGTCCAGCCACCGAGCAGGCGTTCGGGGGGCCGTGCGAACCACTCAACGCCGTCACTCCGGATATGTTCCCGGAGCGTCCGGTCTTGTAGTGAGTCGTACAGCAACAGGTCGACGGACTGGGCCATCGGAATCTCGTCCAGCGCCGCGGCGAGCCGAGCCTGATCGGTCCGCGTCAACCGGTCGCCGAACAAGGCGATGTCCACGTCGGAGGACACGGTGTTGGTCCCGGTAGCCCTGGATCCGAACAACACCGCCCGCTTCACCCGATCGTTGGTTGCGAGCGTGGCAACGATCGCCTCACGATGCGCGTCCTTGAGACCGTCCGTCATGGCGTCCGCTTGGCGTCCAGAGTCCGGTAGAGTCGCAGCAGGATCGGGTAGTACCGGTCCTTGATCAGGGCCTCGGCCTCCCGAGCCACGTCGCTCCAGTACGTGTGGCTCAACAGGTTGCGCTTTTCAAGCGCGTCGAGCAGGGTTTCGCAGTCGTCCTCGTCGATGTAGTCGACCTCGAAGCTCCTGCGGATCGCGGCGCGCGGCACCTTCACTTCGTGCCCTTCGTAGTAGAGCAGGTCCTTGAGGACGTTCCACGACAGCTCGAAGCAAACTCGAACGTCTTGATCAGACCGGCCCGTTCCAGGTCGTCGTACCGGTCGCGCTCGCAGGCGCTCGTCAATTGCGCGAGAGCCGTCCCGAAGTTGTCGAGCCGCTGCTGCCAGCGGCGCTCGTCTGAGTTGCTCAAGGCACCTTGCTCCCGAACCCCAGCGCCTTCAGATTCTCGGCGATGGCGGCATCGAACCGCGCCCCCTCGGCCTGCTGCGCTTGCAGTTCCCCGACCAGCCGACGCATCTTCTCCTCGAACGGCTCACCGTCGTCCTGCTGCGGCTCCGCACCGACGTAGCGCCCCGGCGTCAGCACGTGCCCGTGCCGGCGCACCTCGTCAAGCGGGGCGCTGTTGCAGAAGCCCGGCAGGTCTTCGCAGGCCGTCACGCCGTCGCGCCATGCGTGGTAGGCCCCCGCGATCCGGGCGATGTCCTCTTCGGTCAGCTCGCGGTGCGTCCGGTCGACCATCCGCCCCAGCTTGCGGGCGTCGATGAAAAGGATCTCGTCGCCCCGCGGTCGGCGTCGGGCCAGAAACCACAAGCACGCCGGAATCTGCGTCGAGTAGAAGAGCTGCCCCGGCAGCGCCACCATGCAATCCACCAGACCCGCCTCGATCAGGTTCTTCCGGATCTCGCCCTCGCCCGACTGGCTCGACGACATCGACCCGTTGGCGAGCACGAACCCCGCGACGCCGGCGGGCGCGAGGTGGTGGACCATGTGCTGCACCCACGCGAAGTTGGCGTTGCCCTTCGGCGGCACGCCGTAGCGCCACCGCTTGTCCTCGGTCAGCCGCTCGCCGCCCCAGTCCGAGACGTTGAACGGCGGGTTGGCGAGGATGTAGTCGGCCTTCAGGTCGGGGTGGCGGTCGGCGTGGAAGCTGTCGCCGTGGGCAATCTGGCCCTCGATGCCCCGGATCGCAAGGTTCATCTTGGCGAGCCGCCACGTCGTGTAGTTGGACTCCTGGCCGTAGATGCTGATGTCCGCCTTGGCCCTCCCGCCGTTCCCGTTTCCGCTGGCGTGGGCGCGGACGAACTTGATCGACTGCACGAACATCCCCGATGAGCCGCAGCACGGGTCGTAGACCCGGCCCCGGTACGGCTCCAGCATCTCGACCAGCACCTTGACGACGCAGCGCGGCGTGTAGAACTCGCCGCCCTTCTTCCCCTCGGCGCTCGCGAACTGAGACAGGAAGTACTCGTAGACGCGGCCGAGCACGTCGCGGGACCGCGCGTCCTCGTCGCCCACCTGGATGTTGCTGACGAGGTCGATCAACTGGCCGAGCCGCCGCTTGTCGAGCGCGGGCCGGGCGTAGTCACGAGGCAGCACCTCCTTGAGTGCCGGGTTGTCGCGCTCGATGGCCGCCATCGCT
The DNA here is from genome assembly GCA_965215155.1 of Vicinamibacterales bacterium. Lineage (GTDB taxonomy): Bacteria > Acidobacteriota > Vicinamibacteria > Vicinamibacterales > UBA8438 > JAGWAJ01. The sequence goes on from CBDCCY010000004.1 coordinate 1,013,624, forward strand.
TCATCGACGGTCTGTCCGACCGTCGGCTGGCGCGCCTGCGCCCGCAGATGCGCCCAGCGGGCTTCGGCCGGCACCCAGAAGACGCTCTCGGCGACGTACTCGTCGCGGTCCTCGGCCTCGGCGGCCTCCTCGCCCCACTCGGCGACCAGCGCCGCGCGACGCTCCTCAAAGGCGTCGGAGATGTACTTGAGGAAGATCAGCCCAAGCACGACGTGCTTGTACTCGGCGGCGTCCATTGAGCCGCGCAGGGCATCAGCCATCGTCCACAACTCGGCCTCATAGCCGGTCGTGGCCCCACCGTTCGGGGTTTCGCCCTCGCCGCCTACCCGCTCCGACCGTCGTCGTGCCATGCCGTGTCTCCGTCGCACGAACCCCGACTTGCGAGCCGGCATCCGCTCCCGTCACCGATAGCGTACAACCAGCCGCCGGCCTGCCTCAACGGCCTTGCCCGCTCCCCTGCGGCGGCGAGCAACAACAAGTGAATGCTGGCAAGTCGGCATGCTCGGCGACGGAATCTCTCGCCCCGCCGTCGGCGGCGACCGACCGAGCGGTGACACCCTTCCGGGACGGACAATTGAGAGGGGAGCGACCCGGCGCGGCAGGTGTGACGGAGGCACATCTGCCGGGTCCGAAAACCGCCAGGTTTTCGGTGGGTCGCTCCCCTCTCTCACCCTGACCCCTTTCCTGACCCCGTGCCTGGATCGTACGTGGTCATTACGGTCAATGGTGTCAAGGGTTTAGAGGATTCCAAGTGTGATCCGGGGTGTGACTGGAGGTGTGACTGGGGGTGTAAGTTGGTCACGCCGGTCCTGTTACACCCTTGCTGCGGCACCTCTCCTGTAACCTTCGCCTCGGTCATGGTGTGATCAGGCGGCGGATCCGATCACACGCTTGCCCTCGCCCCCCGTCTCCATCGTGCTCCCGTACTGCCCTCCTCACTGTCCCGCGCTCCGATCTCCTGCGTCCGGTACCTGGATCCCTGTCGAGCCCGTCTGGTCCGCTGCCGTCTTTCCGCGCCTCACGCCGGTCCGTATCGTTCCCGACGGTCCTGTCTGCCGGGCAGGGTTCGTGGGCATGTGCGGCGGGGTCGGGAGCGTGGTCGAGGCCGGTCCCGTTCTCGGGACGGACGGCCGCGTCCGTCCAACAACCAGCCTCGTCCGCGACGGCGGCCGGCGCGTCACCCGCAAGGGCCGGAGCGGAGCGGAGGAGCCCGTGCGTGCGCGGGCTTGACGCGCCGGACGCCGTCGTGGCACCCGGCTCCTGACGGTCCCCGTGCTCCGGGGCCTGCGCGGCGCGCCGGCCGCCGCCGATCGTACCGGGATGGGGTTCAGGCCGCAACGTCGCCCGACGGCATCAGCGCCCCGGCGCGTGCACCGCCCGGCGCTCTCCAGCCAGATAGGCTTCCCAGTCGTTCATGAGCCGCCGCCGCCGCTCGAATAGGTCCGACCGCGCGTAGGCCGCCTCGACCGGGTTCCGCACGATGTGGGCCAGCGCCGCCTCGATGACCTCGCGCGGGTGGTCCGTCTCCTCGGCCGCCCAGTCCCGGAACGACGACCTGAAGCCGTGCGGAACGGCGGCGACGCGGTGCCACTGGAGCACCCGCAGCATCCGCTTCTCGTCGAGCTGCTTGCCGCTGCGGCCGGGGAACACCAGCGGGCTACCGCCGTCGCCGAGTCCCCGTGCCGCATCGAGGATCTCCAGCGCACGCCCGCACAGGGGCACCCGGTGGCCGCGCTTCATCTTCATCCGCTCGGCCGGGATCGTCCACACGCGGGCCTCGGTGTCCATCTCGGCCCACAGCGCCCCGCGCACCTCGCCCGACCGCCCGGCGGTCAGGACCAGAAACTCGAACGCCAACTTGACGGCTGGCATCGTCCGCGACGTGTGCATCGTCGCGATGGCCGCCGCGACCTGCCCGTGCGGCAGCGCCTGCCTGTGCTGCACGACCTCGTGCTGCGCACCGAGGACCGGCAGGATGCGGTCACAGGGATTGTCTTTGCGCATCTCCATTGCCACGGCCCACTCCAGCACGGCCCGGATGCGCTGCCGCACGGTCCGGGCGGTCTGCATCTTCACGTGCCAGATGGGCGTGAGGACCTGGAGCACGTCGGCGCTGTCGACCTCCGAGACGGGCCGGCTGCCGATGCGCGGGAAGACGTAGCGCTCGAGACTGCGGAGCCACTCGGTCGCCTGCCTGGGACTGCGCCAGCCGGCCCGCTTCGCCTCGACCACGGTGGCGGCGGCCTCGGCGAAGGTGGGCATGCCCTGGACGCGGCGCCGCTCGGCGAGCGGGTCGCCGCCCGCGCGGGCGAGCTTGCGGTTGGCGAGCGCCTTCTCGCGGGCCTCGGCGAGCGTGACCAGATGGACGCTGCCGAGCCCGAGTTCGTGTTTCCGGCCCCGGATGACGAGGCGCTGGATCCAGCTTCGGGTGCCGGTCGGCTGCACGTAGAGGTACAACCCGTTGCCGTCAGCGTGCCGCCCGACGGGCGCGGTACGGACGAAGGCGGCGGAGAGCGCGTGGTGGGGGTGTCGGCCCTTGGGCTTGGTCTTCCTGGGTGTCGGGGCGTCGCGGGTCACATAATCCATTCCCCAATGATATACAGGAAGTCGGCGGATTGCACGCGACGTTCTGACCGGGACAGTCCGGCGCGACGAATAATAAACGATTGTAAATCAGATACTTAAGGTCAGTTCCGGACTTCGATGAACGCCAGCGGACCACAATAGCCCGTTTGTGTGATGGCGACGGCTTGTACCTCGACGTGCAGCCGACCGGCACCCGCAGCTGGGTGCAGCGGCTCGTCATCCGCAGCAGGCGCCGCGAACTCGGGCTCGGCGGCTTCCCGCTCGTCCCGCTCAAGGACGCCCGCGCCCAAGCTCTCGCCAACCGCAGGCTCGCCCGCGCCGGAGGCGATCCGCTCGCCGAGAACCAACGGCTCTAGATCGTCCGCTGATGTTCACTGCCGTGCCAGTAAGTCCATAAATCTCTGAGTGGTAATCGTTTACTTCACATTTCTGGCGCGCCGAACCGGCCGCGCCGTCCCTCGACATCCCGCCACTTCTCGCCTACAATGGTGGAATGGATGTTGACACCAGCACGCCCGCCACCCCACGCCGCACCAAGCGCCGAGGACGCCATCCCCGCAACGCTCTCACCGCCCCCTTCATCCGCTCCGCGCCGCCCGGACGACACGCCGACGGACAGGGCCTGTACCTCTTCGTACAGCCCACCGGGGCGCGCAGCTGGACCCAGCGCCTCGTCATCCGCGGCCGGCGCCGCGAACTCGGACTCGGCAGCGTCGATCTCGTGTCGCTAGCCGAGGCCCGCGAGCAGGCCCTCGCCAACCGAAAGCTCGCCCGCTCCGGCGGCGACCCGCTCGCCGACCGCCGCCGCCTCCAGGGCATGCCGACCTTCGCCGAGGCCGCCGAACGCCTCATCGAGCAGAAGCGGCCCGGCTGGCGCAACGCCAGCGAACACCGGCAGTGGCGCAACAGCCTGGCCCGCTACGCCTTCCCACACATCGGCGCCCGGCCCGTCGCCGAGGTCAACAGCGCCGACGTGCTGGCCATCCTGTCGCCCATCTGGCACACGCGGGCGGCGACCGCCAAGTCCGTCCGGCAGCGGGTCGCCGCCGTGCTGGAGTGGGCCGTGGTCATGGAGTTCCGGACCGATAACCCTTGCGACCGAGTGGGCCGGGTGCTCGGCGCGCAGCTCGCGGTCGTGCAGCACATGCGAGCGCTGCCGCACCGGGAGGTCCCCGCGGCCGTGGCGGCCGTCCGCGCCTCGTCGGCGGGGTCGCCTTTCGTGCGGCTGGGGTTCGAGTTCCTTGTGCTCACCGCGGCGCGCTCGGGCGAGGTCTGCGGGGCGCGATGGGACGAGGTGGACGTGGCGGGCCACGTCTGGACCGTCCCGGCCTCCCGGATGAAGATGAAGCGCGACCATCGGGTCCCGCTCTGTCGGCGGGCGCTCGAGATCCTCGACGCCGCGCGGACGCTCGGTGCCGGCCGGTATCCGCTGGTGTTTCCGGGCAAGGGTGGCAAGGTGCTCGCCAACAGGACGCTGCGGAAGCCGCTCCAGCGTCTTCGGATCCCAGCCGTGGTGCACGGCTTCCGGTCCTCGTTCCGGGACTGGGCGGCCGAGGAGACCGACCATCCGCGGGAGGTCATCGAGGCCGCGCTGGCGCACGCGGTCGGCAACAAGGTCGAGGCGGCGTACGCCCGCTCGGACCTGTTCGAGCGTCGGCGGCGGCTCATGGACGACTGGTCCGCCTATCTCGACGGCGGACCGGGACCGGCCAGTCGCTGACGTGCGATCACCGGGGCGGTCGCCGGCACGGATGCCGTCCGCCGCGGCGCGCGCCCTGCGCTTCGGCTGCGCGGAGCTGACCCGCCGCAACGCGGCGGCTCCCGTGCAGGGTTCGAAGGGGCGGAGCCCCTCGCCAGCCCCGATGTACGTACATCGGGTCGGCTGGCTCACCAACACCAACGGCCTTGCTCACCAACACCAACGGCCTTGGACCCTGTTCCGGGCCGCTCGTTCGTGTTGCTGATCTGGTACCCGTTCGCCCCTCTGTTCACGACCGGGACCGCCTTCCCCACGCTCCGATCTGCTCGTGGCCCCGGCGCTCTCGTTCGGTGTCCTTCCGCTCGATCTCCATTATGCGCCTGACCGTCTGTGCTCGCCTTCGTCGGCTGGCTCGTGTTCCGGGCGGGTGTGGTCGATCCGCGGCCAAGGTCGAGTCGGTCGAGTTCCTGGTGGTGCTACGCCGCCCGGTGACACTGCTTGGCGGTTCTCGGCGGCTGGGTCCCGCTCGCCGCACCTCATGAGCGTATCCGGCTCAGGTCATGGCCTGGACTTTGAGTGTCCGTTGTGGGATTCTCGCTGCTGGCCGACGCTGCTGGGTCTGCTATGGTCGCTGGGCGGCCGTGCCGGCGTTTCGGCAGCGCGAGGTCAGGCATCGTCGGACAAGTGCCGATCTGGAGCGCGCGCGGAGCCGGTGTCAGGACCGCAAGCCCCGCATAGCGGGGGCCGAGCGTGAGCGAGGCGTCTTGACACCGGCGAGCACGGGCGGATGATGTGTTGGCCGACGATGCCCTCCGTGACCCCGGCGTCGCGTTGCGCGGCGTGACCGCGGTCACCGGAGACGAGAACCACGCCGGCCGCCGACGTGTCAAGCCGCGCTCCGCACGTCTCCTCCACTTCGTTCCGGCTCTTCGAGTGACACGCCGGCCGCCAGCGCGGTCCTTGCATTTGCGGCCGAACGCAGGCGTCCGGCCCTTGAACGGACCGGCCCCAACCACGAGCCAGCACCGCCGGCCCGACCCGCGACCGGTTCGCCAGGATGCTCCGGTACGGTACACTACGGGACGAAGCGAGGCGCTGACACTGGGCCGGTCCGCTCTCCGGGGCGGGTTGATTGTGCTGTACGCGTGTCCGGTGTGGCAACTCGGCCCGGTGACCAATCCCGGTCGCTGGGCGCGATCCACTCTGGAGAGAGACCACATGCTGACACGCATCGCCGTCGCCATCGCTGGAGCACTTCTCGTCGCGTCGCTGCCCGCGGTCGCTCAGCCGCCAACCAATCCGCCCACGATCGACGTGACGTGCCACGGGTACGATGAGGGCGCGACCCGTGCCTACAACTGCATCCCGGTGGCGAGCCAGCAGCATCTGCTAGCGACGTTCGTCCCGCCGGTCGGCTCGGCGTGCAACGGCGGCCAAGTGGCCGAGTTCCCGCCCGGCCGCATCGTCTTCCAGATCCGGTGCGACGACGCGGGCGGACCACCTTCCACAACACCGACACCGACCGGCTGGTCGGCATCAGGCAGCGGTCCGAACTTCTTCAATAAGCCCGCCACCGCCGAGCGAGTCAGAATCCGGTCATCGTTCACGGGCCGTTCTGCCAACTTCATCGTGTGGTGCCGAGTGCCGCGCACCAGCTTGGTCGTGAATGAGTTGATCGGCAGTTCGTGGGGGAACAACGGGACCGAGGGGGTCTATCGAATGGCGAACTGTACTGAGGTCGAAGTCAAGACCGACTCGAATGCGAGATGGTGGTTCACCGAGGAAGGCGGGACGGCGATCAGTCCGCCGCGGTCCTGGACGGACGTGACCGGTGCCGGGGGCAACCTGTCCGCCGAAGCACTAGCCGCCTTGGCAACGGCCGTCGAAACGGAACGGTCGGGGCCGATTCAGTAGGGGGAACGGGACAATGCCGAAACAGCAACAGACGATCCCGAAGGACGATCCGCGCTACCAGCCGGCGAAGGCCGAGATGGAGGCGGACGTGAGCATCCGGGACGCGACGCCCGAAGACTTGGCGCTCGCCGTGGTCGGGAAGCATCCGCGGCGCGTCACGCACTGACCGCGTTCAAGGGCTGGCTCGCCGGCCCCGTTCCCGCCTACCGTTTGGGCACTATTCGATATAATTCCCGGCAGATCGAGAGGCGGAAGGCGCGGAACCGGGAGTGTGATCCAGTGTGCCGTCTGATCACACCGGGACCGGGGCCGAACTTACATGATTGGGGTCACGACAGGGTGTAAGCGGGACGACGTGACCAAATTACACGCCCAGTCACACCTCCAGTCACACCCCCCCGTCACAGCTTTTCTGCTCTAAACCGTTGATTCCATTGGTAAAACCGGAAACGTACGTGCCATCAACGGGGTCGGGTAAAGGGTCAGGGGAGAAGAGGGGAGCGACCACGCGGAAACCTGGCGGTTTCCGGCCCCCGCCGGTGCTCCTCCGTCACACCTGCGGGGTCGCGGTCGCTCCCCTGGAATTGTCCCTCCGGGAAGGGGGAACAGGCTCTTGCAGCGCCTGCACGGGCCGGCTGCTATGCTCTGCCCGTGTCCGAAGGCACCCTGACGAAGGCGGCGCTCGTCGAGGAGGTGGCCGACGCCGCCGGCCTCACGAAGAAGCGCGCCGAGATCATCGTCGACACCCTGTTCGGCAGCATCGCCGAGGCGCTCCGCCACGGGGAGAAGGTCGAAGTCCGCGGCTTCGGCAGTTTCCGTCTCCGGCGGCGCGCGCCGCGCCGGGGCCGCAACCCCAGGACCGGCGACCGGGTGGACGTGCCGTCGAAGCATGTCGCCTACTTCACGTCCGGCAAGGAGCTGACGGAGCTGATCAACCGGGACCCGGCCCTGCCGGCGCCGCCGCCGTTGTCCGAGTAGCTGGCGTCGAAGCGTCGCTCCGTCGTCCGCGGCCGGCGCCGGCCGCACGGCGCCCGCCCAACGCGCGTAGACAGCCTCTTCGAGCGACGTGTCAAGACTCAATCAAACGCCGTTACGTAACGCTGCTCAATGAACGCGCGTGGATAGCCTCTGCGAGCGGCGTGTCAAGACGCTGCGCGCCTCCTCCGCTGCGCTCCGGCCCTTGCGGGTGACACGCCGCTCGCGCCGGCTCAGGGCTGGCTATGGCCGTCCGTATCCGTCCGGCCATCGACCACTGGCCGGCCCAGGCTTGACTGTCCCAACCCGACGCGTGCACAGGGCTGCGGCCGGCGGGACCGGGCGCGACGACCGGCCGGCGGGACGGACGGGTTCCGATCCGCGCTCGTCTAGCTCCGGCCGGTACGGCGCTACGCCATCCCGTTCAGAACGAGGGACAGCTTGAGGGAACGCAATCACTGGTATGGCGACAAGTCTTTATGGTGCAACATGTTACAGCGCTCCACATGTTGGCCGAGAAGCGCCGCATCAAGCGCATGCCCACCTTCGCGGATGCCGCCGAGCGGGTCTGGAACCAGATGCGCCCCGGATGGCGCGACCAGCGCCACGCCCGCGACTGGCTGTCGAGCCTGAGCCGCTTTGCCTTCCCCCACATCGGCCACCTGCCCGTCGGGGAGGTCACCGGCGCCGACGTGATCGAGACGCTCCAGCCCATCTGGCACACCCGGCAGTCGACCGCCCGGCGGGTTCGGCAGCGCATCGGCACCGTCATGGAGTGGGCCGTGGCGATGGAGTTCAGGAGCGACAACCCGTGTGACCGCATCGGGCCGGTCCTCGGCCCGCAGCAGGATCTGGTGCGGCACATGGAGGCGTTGCCGCACCGCGAGGTCGCCGCGGCGATTGCGACGGTGCAGGCGTCGGGCGCATGGGCTGGGACGAAGCTGGCGTTCGAGTTCCTCGTGCTCACCGCGGCGCGGTCCGGCGAGGTACGCGGGGCACGATGGGACGAGATCGACACACAGGCCCACGTGTGGACCATCCCGCCCACGCGGATGAAGATGAAGCGCGAGCATCGCGTACCGCTGTGCCGGCGCGCCCTGGACATCCTCGGCGCGGCGCGGACGCTCGGCGGCGGCAACCCGCTGGTGTTCCCGAGCATCGGCGGCAAGGTCTTGCACGACATGGCGCTGTCGGGGCTGCTCAAGCGCCTGAAGGTCGAGGCCGTGCCGCATGGCTTCCGTTCGTCCTTCCGGGACTGGGCCGCCGAGGAGACGGACCACCGGCGCGAGGTGGTCGAGGCCGCGCTGGCCCACGTGGTCCAGAACAAGGTCGAGGCGGCCTACGCGCGCTCGGACCTGTTCGAGCGGCGGCGGCGCTTGATGGACGAATGGGCCGCCTACCTGAACCGAGAACAGCGGCAGGACGACCCGCCGCGCCGTTGACGGATCGCCGGTGACGATCCGGCTCGCCCGCTTCGACTTCGGCGGCGGAGACGCACGACACGCGTACTGCGTTGCCGGTCACCACCCCGACCGGCAACCTTACCCGGAGGCCCTCGCCGCGCTCGGAAGCGTCTACGCCGCGCACGCTCGAGCACGGCCGTCAACGGCTTCGCCGTCCTCCGCGTGCGCTTCGGCCTTCCAGGTGACTGCCGCGCCCGACCGTGCGGGAAGTCGTTTGCGGGCCAGCCGGAAAGGCTGGCCCGCGTTCCAGGACGAGGAAACGCCGTGCTGGCGCGCCGCTCCGTTGTCGCGGAGAACCGGATCCGGCCGCATCGACCACGACCGAGGCCATGTCGCGCAGGCCAACGTCGAGAACCGCAACGGCCACCGCAGACCGCACATCGAGGCAAAGGGAATTGTCAGCACCGAACGGACACGGGCGCGGGAGAGGATCAGGGCACCAGCGGCGACCACGAGATCGCCAGCAGCAGGGAGCCGAGAGATCGCCCGCCGAAGATGCCGAATAGTGCCGCGTCAGACCGTGACCGCATCCCTGTGACTGAGTCACAAGCGCCGTCACACCCCCCGTCACAGTCCCCGCCGCACCCAAGCACGGACCAGAAACAGCCATCTCAGCGTGTAAGTTGACCGATCTCACTGATTACGCTGAACTTACAGCCGAAGTTACACGAACGCCGCCGAGAATTCCCCGTATTCATTGACCAAACCGTACCTCCGGGAACCATGTACGGATCCATAAATGGGGTCGGGGAAAAGCCGGGAGCGACCCGCCCAACTCTGGCGATTTGGCGGCGCAATGGGTGTGACGGAGGAACACCCATTGCGCGGGTCGCTCCCGGCATGAAGTGTCCTTGCAGGAAGGCTTTCGCGGCTGCTGCCGGCCCGCGCTGACACCTGCCATTGCGCGGTGGCCGGACCAGGACGCCCTGACCCGCGCCCCGCCAACGAGCTCTTGTGGCCACTGCGCGTCGACGCCCACCTTGAAGTTCATCGCCTCGACTGTCGAACACCCCGACGGCGTAGCCTCACCGGCACTCTCGTCCAGCGGCCGAGGTCCGGAAGCCGAAACGCGGCATCCCCACCAAGCGGCTCCCCACTGGCAGGCTGACTCGGTACCCGCCCGCCGGTCTCGTCGATCCCGTACATCCTCAATCTGCGGCAGCGGCCCGCCGCTCCACCGCGCCTCGGCCCCGCTCATCGGACTCTGCCGCTCCAGACGGCACCACTGTGCTCGCGGCCCCGGCGGAGTCGACGGCGTCGGGTCGTAGCCCAGCCTCACCGACAGCCACCGCTCCTGGAACCTCTCCCGGAACCCCCTCGGCCCCAATTCATCACCAGCCAGCAGCCGCACGTCCGCCGACAACCCGCTTGCCCCTTGCGCAGCCACCAGACCGCCGCCTACGTCCAGACCCTTGCACCGGTCCGCACCACCGCCGACCTGCCGGATGCCCTCCTCGACCGTCGGCCTCAGCGACTGGCCGCGCCAGACCGTGAACGACTGCGAGCCTTCCCCGCCTGGCGGAACCCCGTCACCGGCGCGCCTCGTGCCACCACCAGCCGCCCGCCGGGCCGTCCACCTCGTCGGTCGATGTGCCCAACTCACCGCGCGTCCCCGCCGCCAGCGAAGAGCGAATTGCGAACGATTCTGGACCGGTTCATGATACGATCTACCGCCATGTCGAGAGCGTGGTGGTCGCTGTTCCGTCTCGGTGTTGCTGGATGCCTGCTGGCCGGAGTCTCAGCGTGCTCCCAGGAAGAACTCCCGCCTGCATCGTCAGAGAACGGTGCTGTACGGCCGCGCCTCACTACCGAGCCGTCAGAAGAGGCGCGAAGACAGGAACTCATTGCCAAGTACTCCCAGATGCGAGCCACAGAGGAGGATCGGCTTGCTGCCGAGCAGGGAGACCCCATCGCGCAGGCCCTCATGGCCGTCGTGTACTACAACGGGCGCGGTGTGGAGCAGGACTACAACGAGGCGTTGCGCTGGGCGCGGCTCGCCGCTGAACAGGGAAACGCCCGCGGGCAGAGCCTGCTCGCGGCGGCGTACTTCCAAGGCCGCGGTGTGGAACTGGACTACAACGAGGCGGCCCGCTGGGCTCAACTCGCCGCCGAAGGGGGCGAAACCGGCGCGCAGGTCATCCTCGGGACCCTGTACATGCAAGGTAACGGCGTGCCGCAGGACTACGTCTCCGCCTACACGTGGATGGCTATCGCCGCGTCTGATCCCGGCACGGCGGGCGCGAGCGTTATGCTCGAGCATCTTGCCGATCGCTGGATGACGGCCGAACAGCTTGCGGAAGCCGAAGCACGAGTGCGCGCTTGGCTGGACCGCTGAGGACGGGGCATCTGGGCATGGTGCTCGGATCTCCTTACTACCGAGAGGAACAACATGTTGAAGCGATATCTGACGGCAGTCGTCTTGACGATGGGCATCATGCTCTCGGCCGGAGCGGCTCGCCTCCTCGCAGAGTGCTACATCGACTGCTCGATGGTGATCACCGACGACTACATCATCCTGAGCTGCGGCCCCGTTTGGTGCGACTAGGGGCTCATTCGAGACGCAGCATTCTCACGGGATCGACGCGAACCGCCCGCCGCGCCGGAAACCAGCAGGCTACCAGCGCGGCGGCGGCGAGCACTAGCGGTGCCAGCAGGAACGTCAGGAGGTCGCTGTCAGCGATACCATAGAGAAAGCTCTCCAGCAGCCGGCGGGATGCCGTTGCGGCGCCCACGCCGATCAGGATGCCGACGCCGACCAGAACCGCACCCTGACCCACCACTAGCGCGAGGATCTGAGAACTCCGGGCACCCAGCGCCATGCGGATCCCGATCTCGCGCTCTCGCTGAGCCACTGTGTAGCTGAGCAACCCGTAGACACCGACGGCCGCGAGGATCAGGGCGAGCCCGGCAAGCGATCCGACGAAGAAGGCGTAGAGCCGCGGCCAAGCCACAGAGTTCAGCAGTTGTGCCTCCATCGTCGTCACTTCGCCGACCGTCGCTTGCGGGTTCGCTGCCTCTATCGCTTCGCGGAGAAACGGAATCGCTGCCGTCGATTGGCCGGTCGTCCGCAGCACAACCCTTATCCCTGAGCTGAAACCGAAGAACGTCTCGGTGGCCTGAGCCAGCGGGAAGTACGCCACTGGCTCAGCCTCGCCGGTGATGTTCAGCCCGCCGTACACGATGTCACCCACGACGCCGACCATCTCCCAAGGCTCACCGAAGCCCACGATCACCCGCTGGCCGACCGCCGACTCACTCCCAAAAAGCGCACGGGCAAGCGTCTCGTTGGCCACCAGGACGCGCGGGCTCTCGCTCCCGTCCACAGGGGTGAAGGTGCGTCCGGCGCGCACGCGGAATCGCATCGCGTCGAGGTAGCCGGGGCTCACGACCTGCAGCTCCGTCTGCACCATCTCACTCGGGTCGCTCGGCACGGGAGTGCCAGCTAGGCGGACCGGGACGTCACTCGGCGAGTTCCGTCCGAAGGGCAGATGCCTTGACAACCCGACCGCCTCGACATCTGGAAGTGGCCCCAGCCGTGTTATCACCTCATCGAAAAGTCGCCTCTGGAGCCGCTGGTGCGACGCTGTCACCTCGGGCATCCGCGTCGACAACTCGTGCGGTGCGACCCCCATCGGATTCGTGACCGTTGCCGCGATGACATTGGCCGGGTCGAAGCCGCGGTCGAACGTCAGCAACTGCACGAAGCTGCGCGCCAGCAGCCCCGCGCCAATCAGCAGTACGACCGTTACCGCGACCTGCATCGTGGACAGCGCCGTGCGCGAGCGATGTGTCCGCAGAAGCCCGGAACCGCCGGCGGACTGCGCGCTTCCGTCGTTCAGCATGCGTACTAGGCGAACCTGCGACTGCTGTAGCGCCGGTCCCACTCCACACAGCAGCCCGACCGCAATCGACAGTCCGGCGGTGAAGGCGAATACCATCCCGTCGATGCCTACCTCGTCAAGGCGCGTTACGTCGCCTGGAGCAAGTGCGGGCACGGCACGCAGGAAGACGGTCGCCGCAGCCAGACCGAGCGCGCCCCCGCCCAGACTCAGCACCGTGCCCTCGGTGAGCAGCTGCCGCACGAGCCGGCCTCTGCTCGCGCCAAGTGCCGCGCCGATGGCGAATGTCCGCCGCCGCGCCGTCCCGCGAGCCACGAGCAACCCCGCCGCATTCAGGCAGGCAACCAGCAGAACCGACACAGTCACCAACGTCAGTATCGATAGCGCCGGCCTGTACTCCCCGACCATGTCCTCCAGCAATGGAACCACGCGAACGCCGCTCTGGTTGGCAGATGTCGGCAGCCCGCTGCTAGTCCCCTGTAGGATGCTGTCACCCTCCGCCGCCGCCTGTTCCGTGGACACGCCCGGCCGCAGCCGCCCGAGCACCCTGAACACGACGGTGGTGCTGAAGACGGCGCCGCCGGGTTGCCCCGGAGGCCTCGCCGCGGTCACCGGTGCAATGACGTACGGCATCCAGAACTCACTGTTCGGATTCGGAAAGTGGAAGCCCTCTGGCAGCACGCCGACGACGAGGTAAGGCGCGCCACTGAACTCGACTACAGACCCGACGGCGGCAGGGTCGCCAGCGAAGCGGTTCGTCCAGGCAGCGTGGCTCAGCAGCACCACCCGGTCCGCGCCCTCCCGCGCCTCCTCCTCCAGGAAGAGCCTCCCGAGGTGGGGTGCCGCTCGCAGCAGCGGGAAAAGCGATGGTGAGACCCGGGCGCCGGACAGTGCGACCCCGTTCAACTCGCTGGAGACGACCTGGTAGGCCGCGAGCTGCTCGAACGACGCGGCGTTCTCCTGAAGCAGGGGCATCGAGCGGTTCGACAGGAGCATGTCCGAGACGCCGCTCGGCCCGACAGAGTCGCCGACACGCACAATGGCACGGGCATCCGGGTACGGCAGCGGTCGCAGCAGGACCCCGTAGACGATGCTGAACATCGCAGTGTTGGCGCCGATGCCCAACGCCAAGATCAGCACCACGGTGGCCGCAAAGCCGGGGCTCCGCCTCAGCCCGCGGATGGCGCGGCGGACATCGCGTCCTAGGTCGTCCAGCAAGCTCCACGACGGCAGCTTCATTCGCTTCACGTTGTTCGGGCTGGCCATCCGTCAATGCTCATCCAGAGACGAATCACCGTCTCGGGCAGGATCCTCTCTACTGCAACCAGCGATCGCGATTCTAGCGAGATGGTGCGCATCGGACGGCGGGATCAGCAAGCCGCTTGGCAACACGTGCGGTGAAGGAGCTGTTCCGGTGCCGTCCACGGGAGATGCACCAAGGCCGGTGCAATCCGATTCAGAAGGTGGGATGTAACGAGGGGAACAATCGTGGCGTAAACCCATAAGTGCTCTTTGTTCAGTACTTTACGACGCATTCACACCGGAAGCCCCAGCCGTCGAGCGTGCGCCGCCAGTTCAGCCAGTCGGCCGGATCGGGGTCGTGGAGCATCGCCTCGGTGACCGGTCCGACGTTGCGCTCCTGGGCGCCGGCCGGCGCCGTTCCGACGCTCATGGCGACGAGGAGGCAGGCGGCCGCGAGCGGGCGTCGACGGCAGTTGCTGCGCATGATGTCTCCTTTGCGATCGGCGAGATCGAGCGGCGGCCGGGACACGACTTGCTCCCTGCCATCGTATCGCGCTCGCGCGCCCTCAGGGGCGCGTCGGGAGTCTGCGCGGGCTGAGACTCCGGCATCTCACGTCTGCGGCGCAGACTCCCGGCCACCGGGCGGGTGAGCGCCTGCCGCACCGCCGCGGCCGTCCGGCGCCGCTCGAAGGGTGCCGGCCGGCGCCCGTCACGGCGCCGGCGCTGGCCTGCAGCGGAGAGATGGGATACGGTCGACCCGCGTCTCCGGCGCAGCGGGAGGTGACGGACTCCTGACCGGTCGCGAACGGCTGATCGTCGCGCTCGACGTCGGCAGCGTCGACGACGCATTGCGCATCGTCGACGAGTTGGCCGACGTGCGCAGCTTCAAGGTCGGCTGGCGGCTGCTGATGGCCGGGCTGCGCTCGGGAGGCCTCGATCGCCTCTGGAAGGAGATCGCCGGCGGCACGCGGACGGTCTTCGTCGACCTCAAGGTGCCGGACATCGGGAACACGGTGGCCAGCGTCGTCGGCGATCTCGCCGGCGACCCGGCGGTCCGCTTCCTCACGCTGCACGAGAGCCTGCGGGGAAGGGATATCGCTGCGGCGAAGGCGGCGCGGGGGGCGCGCGAGACGCCCTACCTGTTGACGGTGCCCTTCGTCTCCAGCCTCGACGCGGGCGACCTCGCGGCCATCGCGCCCGCGGAGGCGGCGCGCGGCATGACGCTCGATCAGTGGATCCTGGGGCGCGCGGAGTCGGCGATCGGCCATGGCTGCGACGGCGTGATCGCCTCGGGCGAAGCCATCGCCCTCTGCCGGGGACGCTGGCCGAGGGACGCGACGCCGCGCGTCTGGATCGTCAGTCCCGGCATCCGGCCTGCGGGGTCGGGGACGGACGACCACAAGCGGAGCACCACGCCGGCCGCCGCCATCGCCGCCGGAGCCGATCATCTCGTCGTCGGTCGCCCCATCCTGAACGCGTCGCACCGGTCCGCTGCGGCCGCCGCCATCGTGCAAGAGATCGACGACGCGCTCGGCGCCGCCGGCTGACGCACACCCGGCGCCGCCTTCGGGTTTCGCCCGCGCGCCCGGCTGGATACAATGCGGGTGCCTCGCCCGTCGCCCGCGCGTCGCCGCGTTCTGCGCCGGCTCGGCCGCCGATCGCCGGTGCTCTACGCGGCGCTGCGGACCGACCGGGGTTTCAGGAGGGTCTGACATGCGCATCGCGCCCGCCCTCGGCGTTCTTTCGCTGCTGGCCGTCCTGCTCGCTCATCCTGGCGGCGCCGCCGCCCAGTCCGGCACCATGGACATCTACTGGATCGACGTCGAGGGCGGCGGCGCGACGCTGGTCATCGCCCCGACCGGCGAGTCGATGCTCCTCGACGTCGGGTGGCCGCGGCCGGAGGGCCGGGACGCGCGGCGGATCGCGGCGGTGATGGAGGAGGCGGGCCTCGAGAAGCTCGACTACATGCTCATCACCCACTTCCACACCGACCACGTGGGAAGCCTGCGAGAGCTGGCGGAACTGGTGCCGATCGACCATTACCTCGATCACGGGGGCGAGACCGAGGAACGGAACCAGCAGTGGCGCGACCTCTACCTGGAGGTCGCCGGCGACGCCCGGATGGTGGCGTCCGCGGGCGATCGGATGTCGCTAGGCGACGTGGACGTGCTGATGATCTCGTCCAACATGGAGTTGATCGCGGAGACGCTGAACGACGGCGGCCCCAATCCTCTGTGCGCCGACGCCGAGCGCCGGCCGCCCGCCTCGGCCGAGAACCAGCGCACGCTGGGCGCCCTGTTCAGCTTCGGCGGCTTCACGTTCGTCGACCTGGGCGATCTCGACTGGGACATGGAGATGAAGCTCTCCTGTCCGGTAAACCGGCTCGGCACGGTCTCGCTCTACCAGACGAGCCGCCACGGTGCGTTCGACGGGGCCGGCGCGCCGGCGCATCTCTATGCCATGCGGCCGCAGGTGGTGGTGGTGAACAACGGCCCGCGGAAGGGGATCACGGCGCCGCACATGTACGACCGGATCACCGCCGTCCCGGACATCGAGGGCATCTGGCAGACGCACCTCGCGCTCGAGGCCGCGGGCCACAACACCGACGACGACATGATCGCCAACTTCGAGGACACGGAGGACTGCCAGGGCCACTGGCTGCGAGCGTCGGTCTCGCCGGACGGGACGTTCACGATGACGAACGGCCGCAACGGCTACAGCCGGACCTATACGGTCCGCTGACGTCCGAGTCGGCAGTCCCGGTCGGTTCGCTCAGCGCGGAGTTGGTTGGAGCGGGCGCCGCAGGATCGAGCGGCCCGAACGTGGCGTCGCTCTCGCGCTGGCGGCGTTCGGCGCGGCGGAGGAAGGAACGGGGAATCGGAGCGGCTGCGGAAGGGGGGCGCATGTGTAGCGCGGTTCGCGGAGCGCTCGTCGCGTCGGCGGTCGCGGTGCTGCCGCTGGTGGGCGGCGCTACGGCCGAAGCAACCGATGGGCGGCTGAAGGAAGCGGTGCGGAGTCGCGACCACGCAGCGCTGCGCACCCTGCTCGATCAGGGCGCCGACCCGAGCGCGCCCGAGGGCGACGGCGCGACGCCCCTCCATTGGGCCGTGCGGTGGGACGATGCCGAGGGGGTCGACCTGCTGCTGGATGCCGGCGCCGCCGTCGACGCCGCGAACGACTACGGCGTCACCCCGCTCTCGCTCGCCTGCATCAACCGCAACGCGACGATGGTCGAGCGGCTCCTGGCCGCGGGCGCGGATCCGGACGCCGCCACGTCGATGGGCGAGACCGCCCTGATGACGTGCGCGCGGACCGGGGCTGCCGGCGGAGTGTCGGCGCTCCTCGCGGCCGGGGCGAGCAACGTCGACGCGCGGGAGGCCTCGCGGGGCCAGACCGCGCTGATGTGGGCGGCGGCGCAGGGGCATCCCGAGGTCATGCGGCTGCTGCTCACGGCCGGCGCCGACGTCGGCGCGCGCACGCGCACCCGGTCGCTGCTCGTCAGCCTGGGCGGCAGCGGCGCGGACCGGGCGGCGGAGCTCCCGCTGGGCGGCTTCACGCCGCTGCTGTTCGCCGCCCGGCGGGGGAACGTGGAGAGCGCCCGGCTGCTGCTCGACGCGGGGGCCGACGTCAACGAGACGGCCCCGGACGGCGCGTCGGCGCTGGTGGTCGCGAGCTTCAGCGGGCACGGCGAGCTGGCCACGTTCCTGCTGCGGCGGGGCGCGCAGCCGAACGCGGCCGGCGCCGGCTACGCGGCGCTCCACGCCGCCGTGCTGCGCGCCGACGAGCGGCTGGTCCGGACCCTCGTCGCCCACGGCGCCGACCCCGACATTCGGCTCACGCGGGGGAGCCGCGTGCCGCGCGCGACCCACTGGTGGGTCCTGCCGGGGTCGATGGCGGGGGCCACGCCGTTCCTGCTGGCCGCCAAGTATGCCGACGTCGGCATCATGCGCCTCCTGGCCGAGGCCGGCGCCGATCCGTTCCTGCCGCTCCGCGACGGGACGACGCCGCTGATGATGGCCTCGGGCGCCCACTGGAGCAACGGCGAGATCGACCGGCACAACCGCCGGGCCCCGCCGGAGGTCGCCGAGGCGCTGCACGCCGACGAGCAGCCGAACCTGGCCGCTGCGCGGCTCGCGCTCGAGCTCGGCGCCGACGTGAGCGTCCGCAACGAGGCGGGCGACACCGCCCTGCACTCGGCGGTCTACAAGGCGTGGCCCGCCGTGGTCGAGCTCCTCGTCGGCCACGGCGGCGACCTCGACGCCGCGAACGAGGCGGAACGGACGCCGCGGCAGATGATGTGCCACGAGGGCGGGCAGCTCGTCCGCTGCGCGGGCTAGGAGCTTGCGCCGCGGAACGCAACGGCGTGTGCGGCGGCGCAAGCTCCTGGGGCGTTGGGGGCTGAGGCGGAACACGGAGCCTGCGACGGGTTTGGCGGCGCTAGCGCCCTCACGGGCGCGTTGGGAGTCGGCGCTGGCACGAACCGCTCCATGGCACGATTCTGCGGCGCAGACTCCCAGGAGTCTGCGCGGGGGCGGCATGCAGCATCGCAGGTTTCCGCGGCGCAGACTCCTGGACGGGGCGAACGACCGAGAGAGGTGACGAGATGCTCCAGCAGCGAGCGGGCGTGGTCACGAAGCCTGGCCGACTCCCCGCCGTCCGGTCAATCCATCGCGGGATCGGGATCGCCGCAACCGCGAGTCTCTGCCTGGCGACCGCGGCGTCCAGCCCCGCGGCCGCGTCGGAAGAGTCCGTGCGCACGATGCTGGGCCGCTACTGCCTGACGTGTCACAGCGACCTGGGACAGGCGGCGGGCCTGGTCCCGGTCTCCCTCGAGGGGCTCGATGCTGCCGACGTGAGGGCGCACTCCGCCGAGTGGGAGCAGGTGGCGCTCAAGCTGCGCGCCGGGATGATGCCGCCGGCCGGCCGCCCGCGCCCCGACGCCGCCACCTACGATGCCGTCGCGGGCTGGCTCGAGGCCGAGCTCGACCGCGCCGCGGCGGAGACGCCGAATCCGGGCCGCACCACCGTGCATCGTCTCAACCGCGTGCAGTACGGCAACGCGGTGCGCGATCTGCTCGGCATCGAGATCGATCCCGAGGCGCTGCTGCCGCCGGACGACGAGGACGAGGGTTTCGACAACATCGCCGACGTGCTCTCGGTCTCGCCGACCCTGATGGAGCGCTACCTCTATGCGGCGCGCCAGGTGAGCCAGCTCGCCATCGGCGACGCCACGCTGCGGCCCCGCTTCGACACCTACCGCGTGCCCGACCGCGAGATCCAGGACTACCACACGAGCGACGAGCTGCCGTTCGGCACCCGCGGCGGCATCGCCGTGCGCCACTACTTCCCGCTCGACGGGGAGTACAGCATCCGGGTGGGGCTGCGCCGGAACTTCTACAACTACATCCGCGGCATCGGCAACACGGCGCACCCGCTCGACGTCCGGGTGGACGGCGTCCGCGTGGCCACGTTCGTGGCCGGCGGGGGGCTGAGCGATGACGCCGAGCGCTGCATCGCGAGCTTCTGCGGCAGCTCCGGCATGGGCGGGGCCGAGTGGGAATGGTACGCGAACCACGCGGACGACGATTTCGAGGTGCGGGTCCAGGTGCCGGCGGGCCTCCGCACCGTCGGCGTCGCGTTCGTCCGCAATCCCGCCCTCGAGGAAGGCGTGCTCCAGCCGCCGGTCGACATGTCGACGTTCGGCTACAGCACGGACGAGGAGATGGACGGCAACCCCGCCGTCGGCAACGTCGTCATCGGCGGACCGTTCGACGGCATGACGCCGGCCGAGGTCGAGAGCCGGCAGCGGATCTTCGTCTGCGCCCCGGAGGGCGGTGGGGAGGAGGGCTGCGCGAAGGAGATCATCGGAACGCTCGCGCGGCGCGCCTATCGGAGGCCGGTGACCGCGGCCGACGTGGAACACCTGTTCGGCTTCTTCGAGTCGGGCCGGCGGCAGGGCGACTTCGACTCCGGAATCCAGACCGTGCTCGAGCGCGTCCTCGTCGATCCGGAGTTCCTGTTCCGGGTGCCGCGTCCGCCCGCCGACGCCGGCACCGCCGTCTACCGCATCGACGACCGGGAGCTGGCGTCGCGGCTCTCGTTCTTCCTCTGGAACAGCATCCCGGACGACGCGCTGCTCGCGGCGGCGGAGCGGGGCGCGCTGTCAAACCCGCGGGGGCTGGAGCGGCAGGTGCGGCGCATGCTGGCCGATCCCCGTTCGGAGCGTCTTGCCCGGAACTTCTTCGACCGCTGGCTCGAGCTGCACAAGATCCGCAACGTCGCGCCCGACCCGACCATCTTCCCGGCGTTCGACGAGAACCTGCGCGACGCCATGCAGCGCGAGACCGAGCTCTTCCTCGCGAGCCTGCTGCGGGAGGATCGCAGCGCGCTCGACCTCCTGCAGGCGGACTACACTTTCGTGAACGAGCGGCTCGCTCGCCACTACGGCCTTCCGGACGTGTACGGCAACCACTTCCGGCGGGTGACGCTGCCCGACGACCGCCGGGCGGGCCTGATCGGCAAGGGGAGCATCCTGACGCTGACGTCGTACTCCACCCGCACCTCGGTGGTGAACCGCGGCAAGTGGCTCCTCGAGCGGGTGCTCGGGGCGCCGCCCCCGGCGCCGCCGGCCAACGTCCCGCCGCTCGAGGAGAGCGCCGGCGACGTCGCCGCGCCGACGTCGCAGCGCGAGCGGATGGAGGCGCACCGCGCGAATCCGAGCTGCGCGGTCTGCCACCGCCTGACGGATCCGCTCGGGTTCGCGCTCGACAACTTCGACGCGATCGGCCGCTGGCGGACCACCGACGACCCGCGGATTCCGGGCCAGCGGGGCCCCGTCATCGATGCCTCCGGGGTGACGCCGGACGGGTACCGCTTCGAGGGGCCGGCGGGGCTCAGGGGGTTGCTGCTCGACCGCCGGCAGCAGTTCGTCCGGACGGTGGCCGAGAAGTTGTTGACGTATGCCCTCGGGCGTCGTCTGGAGTATTACGATAGGCCGGTGGTTCGTAGCATCGTGCGGAACGCCGAGGAGAGCGACTACCGCTGGTCGGCGCTGGTTCTGGGCGTCGTGGAGAGCGCGCCGTTTCAGTTGAGGAGGGTGGGATCATGATCGTCACGAAGAAGGCCATCCCGCGCCGCACGGTGCTGCGCGGCTTCGGCACGGCGTTGGCGCTGCCGCTCCTGGACGGGATGGTGCCGGCGCTTACGGCCCTCACGCGGACGGCGGCCAGCCCCGCGAAGCGGCTCGGCGTGGTGTACGTGCCGAACGGCATCATCACCCGGAACGGCAACTGGACCCCCGCGACCGACACGGCGGGGTTCGAGCTGCCGCGGCTCCTCCAGCCGATGGAGCCGGTGCGGAAGCACCTGACGATCCTCACGAACCTCGACAACCGGGCCGCCTTCGCGCGCCCCGGGGAGGCGCTCGGGTCGCACTCGCGCCCCGCGGCCGCGTTCCTGACCGGCATCCACGCCGAGCAGACGCAGGGCTCGGAGCTCGACCTCGGCACCTCGATGGACCAGTACGCAGCGCAGGCCGTCGGCAGCGAGACGCGCCTGCCGTCGCTGGAGCTGTCGCTCGAGGGCGCCGACACGTTCAACGGCGTCAGCACCTGCGACAGCGGCTACAGTTGCGCCTACCTCAACATCTCGTGGCACGACCGGACCACGCCGATGCCGCGCGAGACCAACCCGCGCATGGTGTTCGAGCGCCTCTTCGGCGACGCCGGGAGCACCGACGCCGGGGTGCGGCTGGCGCGCGCGCAGCAGCAGCGGAGCATCCTCGACGCGGTGATGGACAAGGTGGCGCGCCTCCGGGGTGACCTCGACGGCGAGGACCGGCGCAAGCTCGACAACTATCTCGACGCCGTCCGCGAGATCGAGCGGCGCATCGAGATCGCCGAGCGGCAGGCCGACCGCGAGCTGCCGCTGCTCGAATCGCCCGCCGGCATCCCGGTCTCGTTCGACGATCACGCGCGGCTGATGTACGACCTGCTGCTGCTGGCCTACCAGACCGACGTGACCCGGGTGTTCACCTACATGATCGGCCGCGAGCAGAGCGGCACCACGTATCCGCAGATCGGCGTCCCCGACCCGCACCACCCGCTGACGCACCACCGCGGCGACGTGGAGAAGATCGAGAAGGTGACGAAGATCAACCAGTACCACGTGCAGCTCTTCAGCGAGTTCGTCGCCAAGCTGGCCGCCACGCCCGACGGCGACGGCGCGCTCATCGACAACGTGATGCTGCTCTACGGCGCGGCGCTCCGGGACGGGGACGCGCACGTGTACAACAACATCCCGCTCCTGCTGGTCGGCCACGGCGGCGGCCGGATCAAGGGCGACCGCCACATCGTCTATCCGCCGGACGCCAACCCGATGACCAACCTGCAGCTCACCATGCTGCAGATGCTCGGCGTCCCGATGGAGCGCTTCGGCGACAGCACGGGAACGCTGCGGGAGCTGACGGGCCTTTCGTAGGGGGCGCCCTCGGTCGCTACGGCCGGGAGACTCGGGTTGCGGGCGGCCGGGGGGATTCGCTCCCCGGCCGCCGATATGCCTGCATTCTGGCAGCGCAGCCCATCTACGCGGGTTCGCCTCGAAACAGTTCCGGCACGGATGTCCTGAGAAGCCGTCTCATCCTGCGAAGCACCATCGCATTGTCGTCGTCCGAGCCGTCCATGTTCAACGCAGGCTGGTAGTGCCCTATCAGCTTGGACTCCTCCTGCCGGATGCTATCTGCCCTTCCATCCATCGGCTTCAGTGCTACCCGCAGGTGCGCGTTCATGAAGTCTGTTACCTGCTGCTCGCTCGCCCACCCGGTCAGCTCATAGAGTATGGCGGCTAGGGAGCGGCGAAGCGTGCTCCCGTAGCCGCGAGTACCGCGCGGATGGTTGCGCACGGTTCCGCGGAGATGACATTGCACGATCCGGTAATCGGCCTCGTCAGCAGAATCTGTGGGTGAGTTCTGGTTCGGGCAGGTCGCCAAGTGCATGATACAAAGCGACTTCCAGTGCCGCGGAGGTGCGGAAGCCATACGCCCGTTTGGTGATCACTCTGGCCTTCCCGTTGAAGCCTTCGACAATGCCACTGGAGAACTGCCCTCGGGCCCGGAACCAGTTCAGGATCAGGTCGCGGTGCGAGCGCAGCATGCGGGCCACCTCCTTCATCGGGTCGAGCCGCGAGCGCATCGTCCGAGTGCACCAGCGGTCGAGGAACCGGCCGGCCCAGTACGGCGACACGTAGCCCCACAGCGCTTGAAAGTCCTCCTTGAGCAGGTAGGCGCGAACCGTGCGCAGGTTGCGACGCACCAGCTCCGCAAGCCGGCCCCGCTGCTCGTCGCTGAGATTCTCCGGACGCTTGAGCAGGAGCCAGCGGCTGCGCTTGAGCACCGGCGCCCGGCCCGCGGCGGCGAGCTTCCGGGCCTCCGCCGCGCGCACCTCGTCGATCGCTTGCGAGAAATGGCTCATGATGTGGAAGCGGTCGAGCACCTGCACGGCCTGGCCGGCGCGCTCGGCAACCACCTTCAGGTAGGGCTTCCACATGTCCGAGCAGACGAAATACAGCGCCGCGCTGCGTGCGGGGCCGAACCAGTCGAAGAAGCCCTCCAACGTCGCGGCCTTGCGTTCGCGGCCGACCCACAGCAGGCGCTTGCAGTGACCGTCGATCTGATAGACCAGCGTCAGGTAGCGTTGCCCGCGGCGGCGGGAGAGCTCGTCGACGCCGATGGCCTCGATGTTCGTGAGGTCGCGGTGCGCGAGGCCCCAGTCGACCGCCATGCGCACGGCCCGATAGACGGTGTCCCAGGACGTGGGGAACGCCGCGGCGACCTCCTGCCACGACAGACGCCTGGCCCACCCGGCGAGGAACCAGGCGTAGGCGTCGGTCAGTCGGTGCTTGCCGGTGGCCCACGGCAGCGCCTCGACCCGTACGCCGCAGCGCGGGCAGTCGACGCGGCGCATCGCGTAGAGGAAGACCACGGGGATGTGCCACAGGGGCACGAAGTCGAAGCGCCGGACCGCCTGCGTGTCGTAGCCCGGGGCCCGGCGCCTGCACTGCGAGCACGTCGCGCGGGTCCCGGCGCGAGGCCGCACCCGAACCTCGAGGGTCAACTGCGGGTGCTCCACCAGCCGCACCGTCTCGTAGATGAACGACGGGTGCTTCTGGACCCGATTCAAGATACTCTTGAGTTGCATCCCGTTCCCCTTCCGCGTCGCTTGGCTGCTGCAACACCAATTGTCGCGGATTCCGGAACGGGATGCGTTTCCGATGTCGAGGCTGCGTTCTGTGCTTCGGGACGGGCCATCGCCCTCCCGATACGGGCGTCGGGCATTTGGTCCTCGTCAGACGAGAGCCGGGGCGCTCGTGCGCGGAGCCGGCGTCCAGGCCGTCAGCCCCGCGCAGCGGGGGCGGAGCGGAGCGAAGCGCCTTGACGGCGGCGAGCACACGGGCACGCTGCCTCTTGTCTGACGAGGACTACCAGCCTCCGTTCTTACCCACAGATTCTGCGGAAGACCCGGTAATCGTAGCTCTCCGTTGCCTTCCCGATATACACCAACCCGTCGTTTCTGATCCTGAGGCCGGCCTTGCTCAAGGCGGACTGACCGTCTTCGTCGGCGTACCAAGCGTAGATGCCTCTCTCCCGGTTGCCTTCGACTTCTGGGGCCGGCCTCGGTCGGCCAAATCCGTCTGAAGTCACACCGCGAAGTCCCGGAGATGGCAGGCGGAACCGAATCGCTCAATTCCCCACGACTCGTCCGCCCCAATCCGTCGGCGAATCCGCACAGCGTCTGGCGTAGGCGCCCTGCGGATCCTGATGCCGGATTCTCGGACCGTGCGCTCGACCATGCGAAGCCGCCGCCGTGCCGGGATGGTCGAGTCGGAGGTTGCACTCACATATGCGTTCGCGGTCATCTCCAGGATTTTGCGCTTGTCCTGGCGATTCGGCACAACGCGTCCACCTCGCCTCCACGGGGTGATGACGGCAACTGGCTCCGCCTCCAGCATGGTCTCCCACACGCGCGGCTCGTGGGCGCTCTCGGATCCGTGGTGCGGTACCTTGAACGCCGACGCCTTGCCGGGCGGTCGCGCGGTATTCTGGACGATCGTCGACCAGCCGCCCCGCTCGAGATCGGAACCCAGCAGGACGGCGATGTCGCCAACACTCACCCAGAGCACGACGGCGGCGTCGTTGGGTGATAGGCTATGGACCCTCGTTTCGGATTCCCCTGCCCGAGGCAACCGACGCGCCAGATTCCTCAGGAAGCTCGAGAACGTTTCATCTGCCGGTGCAAGCGACCAGACTTGGCATCGATCCCCAGAGAGGATCGCCCGGTTGGCGAGGGCCCAAATCGGATCGGCGCCGGATTCCCGAAGTCGCGAGATCGTGCGGTGGATCTCCCGCACCCCAGAACCGAAGGATGCGAAGTGACGACGTTCAAGAGCATGGACTGCAGTCAGAAACTCCTCATGGCAGAGCACGCTCGAACAGCAGAAGGCGGCATTGGTACACACTTCGACCATGTGCGCGATGCCGCGAATGTGATCGTCGTGCCAGTGCGTGGCCACAACCATAACTACAACCTCGGCTGGATCGAGAGCGAGACGCCGTAGGTACTCCAGGGCTGCTGGCGCATCGGCTCGGCCGCACGAGTCCACCAGGATCCACGCGCCGCCGCCGACGTGCAAGACGATGCTCTCGCCGTAACCGGGACCCAGGAGCGTCAGCTCGAACTCGTCGTCCCGCGGGGGGGTGCCCAGAGCTGTCACCGATCGAACGCTCGCATCGTCTCACGCGCCCAGTTCCTGCCCTCCTGGAAGTCGCGTTCCGTCATCCTGGGAAGGTCGCGGAACACGATCTGGGACACCCGTTTCTTCGTCCCGGCCGGAGAGCGCTCGTACCCGATTACCCAACGGAAGATACTGCCTACGCGCATGGCGGCGGCGTCGCCCTCTGCGATCTCAGCCAACGGTATGGTGGCTTCTTCCTCCTCGTGGGTCGAACCGACAGTCAAGTCTACGAGGCGCGCCAGCAGCTCGTCTCCGTTGATTTCAATGACGTAGCCCTCCCATTCTTGCAGGGCATGAAGCGTGGCCCGCCGCGGATGTGACGAAGGCTGCGGCGGAAGGCCGAAGACCGGAGCAGCACGTGAGAGGTTCCCGGCTCGATCGGTGAGGCGGCGGGTCGGCGTTTCTGTTGGCGCATCTTGCCCGACTGTACGGTTGGCTTCCATTTCAACCGGGGGCGTCAATGCCCAGCGAACGGCCTCGTTGGCCTTCCGAACGAGTGCTTGGGCGACGTCTGTGTCGGACGTGTCTACTCGCGGAGTCGTGTCGACGCTGACCGCTGTCGGCGACTGGTTGGTGAGCGCAGGAGACGTCAAGATCCCTCCGATGACTTCGCTAGTGACATGATGTGGTCGATGATGCCGTCGCTACGCGTAACGGACTCATCGAAGCGTTGATCCAGGATTCCGATCAACTCCGAGGTGCCAGACGCGGTCTCGGCAGCTGCGTAGTGGTCATTAATCTCGACAAACACACCCGAGCCGTCAGTGATGCGGTTGGATGGTTCGATCGTTATGTTGACCGAACCACCCGGGGATCGATCCTCCGGACGGAGTTGCGACATCTTCAGCGACGTCATGCCACCGTGGTCTCCGTCGAGTTCCAGCTTCTGCCGCCATTGCCCCCAGGGTTCGATTGGGGCCAAGGTCCTACCGATCCGGTCTCGCTCCGCCAGACTCCCGACTCGAAAGTGCACCTTGCGGTTGATGCCAAGTGCCTTGACGGGCGTATGATGCAGGTGTTCCCCGAACACGCGCACGACGAGGTCTCGCACCCGAACGTGCGGAGCTTGTGCGACGTCGGTAGTGAAACGATCGGTGGTGACCTGCAGGTAGAGCCAATCAGTCGAGAAAGCCGTCAGCTGCCGATGAGCGACCTCTAGCGTCGCGCTGTCGGCGGTTACCCGGGGCAGCAGGCGGTGCATCGCGAACCATGCAGGCGTGAAGATTGCCGGGTTGAAGTCGCCGAGGAGAACAACCCCCACGCCGCTGATCTCTGGTTCGATCCGCATCAGGCCACCGCATTCACCAAGGTCGTGCTCGTCGCTCGGCGGGGTCCGCCCTGCCGGTCCGCGGAAGGGTACTCCAAGCACCCCGCCGACCGCACGTCGCACTGCGGACGTACGCCGTTGGAGTCGGAAGGCGTGGGGTGAGCCGGCGGCAGCGGCGCCCTCGGCAGGCCCGACTCCGGCGTTGCGGGAGCCGCACCCTGCCGCACCGCAGGAGAGCCTCAGGGTTCACGCTCGCGCTCCATCGCTCGCCGGCCGAGCCGTTGGAGGGCGCGGCCGAAGTGCGGTCGGAACCGGCGGTTCGAGGCGGTGGCCGCGTCGAGAGCTCGGTCGCGGCGGAATCCCAAGCGGCGCCGGGCGCGGGCAACGAACCGCGCGAACCGGCCGCCAGCCGGCGCGCCGAGAGGAGGCTCGGCGGCACTGGACTGGTCCATCCCCAGCCGCACGTCCAGCCGGCGTGCCAACTCGGCGAGTGCGTCGGCTGCCTCCGGCGCATCCAAGCCCTGCATGGCGGACAGCAAGCCGGTCAGCCACTCGGCGACCACCTTCCGCTCGTGCGGCCGCAGCGCCGCGAGGTCGGTCGTCGGCGCGGAGCGCGGGTCCGGCGCCCGGTCGGCGGCCAGGGCCCGGAGCAGCGTCATCTTGGCGAACTCGTCCGGGATCTGCGCCCCGAGGATCCGCTCGAGCAGCAGCTTGCGGTTGTGGTCCGATCCCGGGACGCACGCGTGGATGCGCAGGGCCTCGACGAGCGCGGTCCACTCGGCGCCGCGGTACGCGCGGCGCGGATCGTACGTCCGCGCCACGTGGACGTAGACGAGGGCGACCGACGTCTCCAGTAGCTCCTTGAGCCAGGTCTCGGCGTAGGACCGGACGACCTTCTCGCCGGCGCGCCAGGCAACCTGGCTTCCCACGGTCCAGGCGGCGAGCGTAATCGGGTTCGCGCCGAGGGCGAGCCGGGCCGCCACCGAGGCCGCGTTGAGGTAGGGCTGGTAGGGCGAGACCTTCCGGTACAGCTCGAGCCCTTTCTGCGCCTGCTCCAGCCGCTCGACCACGGAGCGGACCGACCAGCCTGCGGGGTCGACGTAGGGGACCTGGCTCACCAGGTGCAGCAGATCGCCGATCGCCGATCGGACCGCCAGCGCTATGTCGCCGGTGCGCACCTCGAGCACGGCGTTGTCCGACTGCGTGTGGTACAGAGCGGCGACCTCCTGCACGATCCCGCGAACCTCGGCGAAGATGGCGCCCCCGTCGAGGTCGGTGACCCGTCCGTCCTCGCTGCGCACGTAGCGCCGCTCCCGGATGCCCTCCCAGACGCGCTCGCACCGGCGGGAGGCGAGCTCGGCCAGGCGGCGCTCGTCGTCTTCGAGATCGTCGGGTCCGGCCGGCGCCTGCGGACCGTCGTCCGCGCCGCGCCGCAGCCGCAGCTCATGGTAGGCGCGCTCGGCCGGTGATATCCCCCCCGCAAGCAGCCGGCCCTCAAGCTGCCGCAGCTCCGCGACGCGCCGGTCCAGGCTCCCGTCTGGAGCGAGGTCGTTCGCCGCGGGGGCTGAGCGGGGAACCGCGGCGCCGGCCGCGAGGAGCCCGGCGCCCAGCACGATGAACACGATCCCGGCGTCGACGGCGGCCGCCAGCACCAGACCGATCCCGGCCGCGACGCTGGTCAGGCCGGCCGCGAGCCAGCCGACGCGCGTACTCATGATGCCCTCAGAAGCGGAACAGGCGCGTGACCTTCACCGCGAGGCCGCGGTTGCGGAGCATGGTGTAGCGATCGGGCCGCAGCGGGTCGGTGTCGCGATCCTCGGTGTAGACGACGAAGAACTCGCTGCCGGGGCTGTACTCCCAGCGCAGCCGCAGGTTCGTGCTGAGCGTCCCGGACGCGGAGGCGTACTGCAGCAGGCCGCTGAAGAACATGCGCGGGGTGAAGGTGTAGGTGACGCGCGAGAGGTACAGGTCGTTGCGGAAGCTCGCTTGCGGCATCTCGATCCAGTTGACGGACACGGTCGGCTCGATGGCGAGCTCGGGGGTCAGCGCCAGCCGGCCGCGGCTGAAGCCGACCGAGCGGATCGTGCCGTTGAAGTACTGGCCGGCGCGCACCCTGAGGATGCCGGTCAGTCGGCGCTGCGCGCCGATCGTGTAGCTGGCCTCGACGTCGCGGAAGGAGTAGCCGCCCACCGGGAGGGTCACGCCCGGGCCGGCCGCGAACGGTTCGAGGAGGAACTCGTAGCTGTCGACAGCCGTCACCCCGACCCGGTCGCTCGACTCGAACTCGGTGGAGAAGCCGATCTGCGCCTCCCTGCTCTCGAGGATTCCGGTGTCGGCGGTCTCGATGTAGTCCAGGCTCGCCTCTAGACGGAAGCGCCGCACGGCCTCTATCGACCGCGGCCGCGGGCTGAAGCGGGCCGTGGCGTAGGAGCGGCGAAAGTTGTCGCGGCGGACGAAACCGACCTCGGGCCGGAAGTCGGCTTCCACAACCAGATGCTCGGCCGAGAGGCCGTAGCGGTCCCCGGCG
Organism: Vicinamibacterales bacterium; assembly: GCA_965215155.1. GTDB lineage: Bacteria > Acidobacteriota > Vicinamibacteria > Vicinamibacterales > UBA8438 > JAGWAJ01. The sequence goes on from CBDCCY010000004.1 coordinate 1,042,923, forward strand.
TAGGTGAACTGGCCTTGGTAGCTGAGGTCCCGGCCTTCGTAGCCGGGCGTGTCCGTCCGCGCAACGTATCCGACGAGGCTGACGTTCTCGTAGAACGAGAATGTGCCGTCGGCGCCGAAGACTCGGTTGGCGCCGTCCCCGGCGATCGAGACGGAGCGGTTCGTAACCAGTGCCCCGATGCTGCTTCGGCGCAGGACGTCACGCTTGATGCGCACCACAGTGAAGTTCGTAGCCGCGGCGCCGGCGCCGTGCGCCGCACCGGCGCCCGTCGCGCCTCCTGCGGGGTCGGCGGCATCGCCGGTCTGGATGCTCAACGCGCCGAGGTCGAAGGGGCCGATCTTCCCCGTGATGCGCCCGCCGCCCCGGATGGGCACCACCTGCCCGCTCTCCCCGAGACCGATCCGCCGCGAGTAGAAGAGCGTCGGCGCGTTGCCGCCGCCGGAGCGCCCAGGGCCGCCCCCGCCGATCTGGCGCAGCGCGCTGTCGCGCATGCTCGGGCCCCCGCCGCGCGCGAAGTCGAAAATGCCGCGCCCCTCCAGGAAGAACTCGCGCTTCTCGGGGAAGAACAGGTTGAAGCGCGTCAGGTTGACCTGCTGCTCGTCCACCTCGACCTGCGCGAAGTCGGTGTTGAGGGTGAGGTCGGCGGTGAGGTTGCGCGTGACGCCGTACTTGACGTCGAGGCCGCCGTCGGCGTCGCCGGCCGTGTCGAACGACCCGTCGCCGCCGCCGGCCGTCGTGCTTCCGCCGATGGCGTAGGGCTTGACGTCGAGCGCCCGGCCCGCCGCCGGCAGCTCCAGCCCCACGAGCTGCGCGGCGTCCGACACCCGGAAGAGCCCCCGGCGCCCGATCGAGATCGGCACCGGCGTGAGATATGTCCGCTCGTTCCTTCGGCGCACCAGCCGGCGCATCTGGACCCCCCACACCGGCGCTGCCTCCTGCCGGTAGCGGAGCGACTTGAAGGGGATCTCCATCTCGACGGTCCAGCCGCCGTCGAAGCGCCCGGTGCGCACGTCCCAGACCGGATTCCAGTCGCCGTTGGGGTTGCCCTCGTTCGTGATCTGGAAGTCGCCGATGGCGCCCAGCGGGTTGGTGTAGAAGGCGACGCCGTTGCGCCGGTCGTTGAAGGTGTCGAAGGCGACCCAGAGCGTGTCGTTCTCGCGGAGCTGGCTCGTGTCGCGCCGCATCTCGTTGGCCACCCACGCGTCGGGCGGCGCCGAGTCCCAGAGGCGGCCGGCGACGTAGACGTGATCGCGGTCGAACAGGATCCAGACCTCCGTCCGTTCGGTCCCCGGCGCCCCCTCGTCCGGCTCCTGCTGGATGAAGTCGTCGATGGCGGGGACCGTCTCGTAGACCGGTTCGTCGAGCCGCCCGTCGAGCCGCAGCCCGGTGGCCAACTTGACGGCGCGGACGGTGGCGCGCCGAAGCGCGTCGCGCGCGATGACCGCGGGTGGCAGCGGTGCCGCCGGCCGATCGACGGCCCCGGCCACCGCGAAGCCCCCGGTGCGCTGGCCCGGGGGCGCTTGGCCGAGGAACGGCGCCGCGGTCTCCCGCGGGTCGGGCGTGCCGGGGGCCGGCTCGGATTGGGCGCCTGCTTCCACTGCGACACCCAGCAGCGCGAGCCCTGCCGCAAGCGCAACCGACTGCGCGAACCGGCGAAGCCGACGAAGGTTGGGGCAGGGAGGCATGAAAGGCAAGGTGCAGGCAGATCGTATCCCGGTCGTTCCCAGGGGGCACGCCGCGGCGGTTTGTCGGTCGCTGTCGATCCGGCGTGCAGTGGCGACGGTGGGTGGGCCCCGAGAGTCCCCCTTGCGGGGCGCGGTGCAATCGCATCCCGGCGGCAACCGGCCGGCCGGCTCGCGAAGGTTGGCCGGGCCGTTCCGGTCGCGACCCTCGCAAGGCGGCCGGGGCCGGAGGCGTCGCTATAATGGCCGGACTTCGACAAGAGAGGGGAGCCCGCAATGACCAGACCTGCTCGCCTGTCGCTGTTCCTGGCCGGAGCCGCCTGCGCGGCCCTGCCCGCCGCCGGACCGCACGCGCAGGAGCCGGACGCGCTCCCGCCGCTCGTGAGCGCCGAGCAGTTCGACCAGTGGCTGACCGAGCTCTCGAACTGGGGGCGCTGGGGTCCCGACGACGAGCTGGGCGCCGCCAACCTGATCACCCCCGCCAAGCGGGCCGAGGCGGCCGCCCTCGTCACGGAGGGCTTCACCGTCTCGCTGGCGTCGAACGCGCAGAACTACCGCTCCGCCGACGTCCCCTGCCCGGTCGAATGGTCGATGACGGTGGCCAACCGCCGGGCCGCGAGCGACACGATCAATTACCCGTGCATCCACGGGCCCGGCACGACACACCTCGATGCCTTCGCCCACGTCTTCTTCGACGGCAAGATGTGGAACGGCTACGACGTGGACGGCTTGGTGACGATGGAGGAAGGCGCCAAGAAGAACTCCATCATGGCCGTGAAGGACGGCCTGGTGACGCGCGCCGTGCTCTACGACATCCCGCGGCTGAAGGGCGTGCCGTGGCTCGAGCCCGGCACCCGCATCACCGTCGCGGACCTCGAGGCGTGGGAGGAGATGGCCGGGGTGCGCGTGGGGCCGGGCGACGCCTTCCTCATCCGCTGGGGACGGTGGGCTCGACAGGACGCCCTCGGGCCGTTCGACACCGGCCGGGAGGCGGCGGGTCTCGACAACAACGTCATCCCGTGGCTGAAGGAGCGCGACGTGGCTATCGCCGGCTGGGAGACGCCCGGCTACGCGCCGCAGCCGGAGGGCGACCTTCCCCGCACCGCGCTCCACAACTTCGCCCTGACCATCCTGGGCATCCAGGTGCTCGACCGCGCCGACTTCCAGGACCTGGCCATTGCCGCTGCCGAGCGCAACCGCTGGGAGTTCATGATGACCATCGCGCCCCTGCGCATCCCGAACGGCACGGGGTCGCCGGTCAACCCGATCGCCATGTTCTGATGCGTTTCCGGTACGGACGCCCCGGGCGGTGGCTGCCCGCGGCTGACACGCGGGTGTCGTTCCGCCGTGGCTCCCCCGGCCGGTGCCCAGCGTCCGCCGCCCGGGGGGGCGACGAGACGGAGCGCCGACGGGGCGGCGTCCCGCAGTTCAGCGCAGGACGTCGACTCGGCATCGCGGTGGGCGGCAAGCGATGCCGCAGATCTGACAATTAACATTCTTCGCGTTTATTCTATTCTGCGAACAGTGCACATTGGCGGCGTCGCCCGTGTACTGTTGGGATGACGAGGAAGCGAGCGTCGGGGAGTCGGGGCGGACGCACCTGGACGCCGAGCGTCGGAGACTACACGCAGGTCTTGGTCGAGCAGAACCCCTGGCACCGCGACGGCGAAGTGCCGGCGGCTTGGGCGCCGCCGGTCGAACGGCGCCTTGCGCCGCTCCTCGCCGGATGTCTGCAGACCGCGGACCCGCGCCGGTTCCAGCTCGTGCTCGGGCCGCGCCGGGTCGGGAAGACTACCTGCCTCTACCAGGCGGTGCGCGGGTTGCTCCGCTCGGGCGTCCCGGCGCGCCGCATCTGGTGGCTGCGGCTCGATCATCCACTGCTGCTGCAACTGGACTTGGGGACCCTGGTCTCCCTCGTTCGTGACCGCGACGCCGATCCGGACGAACCCGCCTTCGTGTTCCTGGACGAGTTGACGTACGCGCGCGACTGGGACCTCTGGCTGAAGACCTTCCACGACGAGCGGTGGCCCATCCGCGTAGCCGGCTCCTCGAGCGCAACCGCCGCTCCGGCTGGACGCCGACTGGAGAGCGGTGTCGGACGCTGGGAAGAGCCGTACCTGGCGCCGTACCTGTTCGGCGAATTCCTCGATCTTGTCGGAAGAGATGTCCCGCTGCGGGTGGAGGCGACACTCGCCGAAACGCTGGACTCCTGCCTCGCCCGAGGTCCTGATCTCACGAGACTGGCGTCGCCCCGACGGGCGTACATGCTCACCGGCGGGTTCCCGGAGCTACTGACGCCGCTCGTGGGCGGCGACGTGGAGGCCGACGCCGACCTCGAATCGCTGCTGCTGCGATCGCAACGCACGCTGCGCGGCGACGCGGTCGAGCGAGCGGTCTACAAGGACATTCCCCAGGCATTCGGCATCGACAACCCGATGCTGCTGGAGCGGCTGCTCTACACTCTCGCCGGTCAGGTGACGGGACTCGTCTCGCCGCAGCGGATGCGGCAGGAGCTCGACGGCCTGTCGCAGCCGACGTTCGACCGCTACCTGTCATACCTGGAGCGCGCGTTCCTGGTCTTCACTCTGCCGAACTACTCGGGCCGCGAGGGGGCGGTGCAGCGGCGGGGGAGGCGCATCTACTTCGTCGACGGGGCCGTGCGGAACGCCGCGCTCCAGCGGGGCGTCCGGCCTCTGACCGACGCCGAGGAGATGTGGCTCCTCTACGAGAACCTGGCCGCGAGCCATCTGCACGCACTCGCGCGCCAGACGCAAGTGCGGCTTTATCACTGGCACGAGGGCTCGCACGAGGTCGACCTCGTCTACGACGAGCCGGAACAGCCGGTCGCCTTCGAGATTGCCTCGTCCGTCCGCCACTCCCGGGCCGGACTGTTACGGCTCCTGGAGCGCTTCCCGCGGTTCGAGGGGCGCGCCTACCTCGTCAGCCCCGATGCGCCGCTGCTGCGTCCGGGCACGTCTGCCGGTCGGATCGGATCGCTGCCGCTGGACCTGCTGCTGCTCGCTGCCTGCCGGCAGGCGGATCGGGCGCTGGCGTTGCGGCTGGGTGGCTGAGTCCGCGGCTGGCGGCCGCAACGCGGGCCGCGCTGGCGATGGACGGCGCTCAGGACGCCACCGATGGTGCCGACTGTAGACTGGTGCAGGCTCGACAGGAGCTGGTCATGAAGGAGGTCAGGATTTGGGCGCTCGAAGATGCGTCCACCGTCGTCGAGCTGCAGTCCAGGGGACAGGTGGAAGCGGAGTCGCTCCTCGAGGAGACGCTCGTCGCCAACCCGGACCTGCTGCTACCGGGCCTCAAGTTGGTCGGCAGGCAGATACCGACCGCGGGCGGGCCCCTCGACCTGCTGGGCGTGGACGAGGACGGCAGGCTCTGTCTCTTCGAGTTGAAGCGCGGCACGCTGACCCGCGAGGCGGTCGCGCAGGTGATCGACTATGCGGCCGACCTGGAGACACGCGATCCCGCAGATCTCGCCGACCTCCTGTCCAGGTATGGCGTGACGGAGCTGTTCGGTGCCGCGAGAGACATGTTCAGAGAGAACTGGCCAAGTGCCAGGATGAAACCGGGAGCCTCCGGACTTGCGATCAAGCTCCAGAAGCACGCATATGCACGCGTTGAGGTTTGGGCACCGGGAGAAGTCCAGATCGGCTTTCAACCTCGTGCCAAGGCGTTGTGCTTGGATGAGTTCAGGCGGCCGGTCGCGCAGATTCGACACCGCACGTGGCCTCGGGACCGCGACCCGCTGGGAGACGCCAACGCGGCCATCCACTTCCGGTTGAGCGTGGAAGATTGGGAGACTCACAAGGAGACCTTGACGAGGCTCGCAGGCGCCGTACATGAGGCGCATCAAGCGGGCGAGGCCGAGTAGAGCAGGAGGACCGGGCCTCGGCCCGCGCGAGCGCGGCCAGGAGGTCCAGGAAGACGGGGTTCAACGGCGTCGGTCGGAGTCGGGCTGACCGGGGTTCAGCACGGGCCCCGCTGGCCTGCGGACGACGCGCCCCGGCATCCGGTCGCGCGAGTATCGGGGAAGGTGCCGGCCGGCAGAGATCCAGGCGTCGACCGCGAGCGGCCACATCATCGCGATTCGTTCTTCCGGCGTCGTCCGGTCGCTCAGGTCGTCGCCCGGTTCCTCACCGAGGCGGCACACCCTGATCGGCGTCGAGGCGCGTGCTTCTCGCCGTCGGTGCCGTGCGGCTTCGTCGGGGGCCATCGCCTCGATAGTACATCCGCGTCTGCGTACTCCGGCAGCCGCATGGGCAGGATGTCGACCCTACGCCGAGATGCGTCGAGATGGCGGCGAGGGTGCACCGACGCCCCGCCCGCGGCGCGAGTGGTTTGTCGCATCGCGCGGCGGTACCACGGCTCCGCACCCTTGCATGTAGACTGCCTCGGTTGGCGGGCCTGACCAGGAGGTCGAGATGCGGCACGTGACCAGCGGAATCCGTTCCTGCGGCCTGACGGCCGGCGTGCTCGCCCTGACGCTGGGGCCAGCCGGCGCGGCCTACGCCCAGACGGCGGAGTGGACGGCCTACGCCGCGGACCAGGCGGGCACCAAGTACTCGCCTCTCGACCAGATCAACGCGGAGACGGTCGGCAGGGTCGAGATCGTCTGGCGGCAGCCGGTCATCCCCGACGCCATCCGGGACGGCAACACCACCCGCGGGCCGGTCGGCTCGCAGACCACTCCGCTCATGGTCGACGGACGGCTCTACCTCAGTACGGGCCTCGGCACGATCGCGGCGCTCGACCCGGAGACGGGTGAGGTGCTCTGGAACACGGGGCCGAGCGACGGCGTGCGGGTGCGCCAGACTCGCGGCGTCGCCTACTGGACCGACGGGGAGGCGGCGCGCGTCGTGGCCACCCTCGGTCCGAGGCTGGTCTCGCTGGACGCCCGCACCGGCGAGCGCGACCCCGACTTCGGGGAGGAGGGCGAGGTCGACCTGCGCACCGGGCTGCTGCGCCCGTTCCCCAACTTCTACTGGAACTCGGCCCCGATCATCGTGCGGGGCGTCGTCGTCATCGGTTCGTTCGTGGAGGACATCACCACGAACCAGCGGGTGGCCAACAAGGAATCGCCGCGCGGCGACGTGCGCGGCTACGACGTGCGCACGGGCGAGCATCTCTGGACGTTCCACACCATCCCGCTGGAGAACGAGTTCGGCGTCGAGACGTGGGGCCCCGACCCGGTGGACGACCGCGTGTCGTGGGAGTACAGCGCAACACCAACATGTGGGCGCACCCCACCGGCGACGAGGAGCTGGGTCTCGTCTACCTGCCGCTCTCGACGCCGACCAACGACTACTACGGCGGACACCGCCCCGGGGACAACCTCTTCGCCGAGAGCCTCGTCTGCGTCGACGCGCGGACCGGGGAGCGGGTCTGGCACTTCCAGGCCATCCACCACGGCGTCTGGGACTACGACTTCGCGTCCTCGGCCGTGCTGGTCGACATCACCGTCGACGGGCGGGCGATCAAGGCGGTGGCCCAGCCGAGCAAGCAGGCCTTCACGTACGTCTTCGACCGGGCCACGGGCGAGCCGGTGTGGCCCATCGAGGAGCGGCCCGTGCCGCAGTCCGACGTGCCGGGCGAGCAGCTCTCGCCGACCCAGCCCTTCCCCACGAAGCCGCCCCCGTTCGAGCTGCAGGGGGTGCGGGTGGAGGACCTCATCGACTTCACGCCCGAGCTGCGGCAGGAAGCCATCGAGATCCTCGACCAGTACGTCTGGGGCCCGATGTTCACGGCGCCGATCCTGCTCGACACCAGTCCCGGAGCGAAGAAGGGAACGATCTTCAGCCCCGGCACCGCCGGCGGGGCGAGCTGGAGCGGAGCCGGCTTCGACCCCGAGACGGGCATCCTCTACGTCCCGTCCGCCTACAGCCAGAACGTCGTCGCCCTGACGCCGTCGCAGCATCCCCGAACCGACATGCGCCTCGTCCGCGAGAAGTACACGCCGCTCATCGGGCCGCGCGGGCTCTCGATGTTCAAGCCGCCCTACGGCCGCCTGACGGCCATCGACCTCAACGCCGGCGACATCGTCTGGCAGGTGGCCAACGGCCCCGGGCCGCGCGACCACCCCGCGCTCCGCGACCTCGACCTGCCGTGGCTGGGGCAGGGCGGCCGGGCATCGGTCCTGGTCACGAAGTCGCTCGTCTTCCTGGGCGAGGGGGGCAACACCGGCGTCTCGACGCTGCCGCAGTGGTGGAACGGTCCCGGCGGCAAGATGTTCCGGGCCTACGACAAGGCCACCGGCGAGGTCGTCTGGGAGATCGAGCTGCCGGGCGGCACGACCGGCGCCCCGATGACCTACATGGTGAACGGGCGCCAGTACATCATCGCCACCGTCGGCTGGGACGACATGGCGAGCGAGCTCGTCGCGCTGGCGCTGCCGGAGTAGCGCGGCGCGGCCGCTGACCGTGCGCCGTCCGGACGAAGGGGGATGCGAGCGGGCGTCGCTGGCGGTTCGCGATGCGTCTTGGGGATTGACCTCGCCTGTCGGACCTGGAATGACATCGGTTCCGCGCTGATCCGGTTCGACGACCGTCACTTCGTGGAGACCGTGCCCGGGGCGATCGGGTGGCCGCGGGAAGACTTGACGCCGGCTGCCGTAGCCGCAACAGTCGACGCCTTCGCTCGGCGGCATGATGTCATGGCGGTTTCGATGGATGGCCCGCAAGGTTGGCGGGATCCTGCCGCACCCGCGCATCGGCCAGGGGTGGGGCGCGCTTCCGAATACGCAACCCGGACTCCGGGCAAGACCGGACCCCAGGGCGTGGCGTTTCCGTCGACGTTCCTTCGCTGGATCCGGTTCAGTATCGACGTATTCGACGCCCTTCTGCGTCATTCCGACGTCGCGCTTGTCAACCATGGCTCGGAAGACGTACATCCGCGTTCGGCGGGCTATTGGCTGACCGAGTGCTTCCCGACGTCGACGTGGCGCACGTCCGGGCTCGATCCGCTGCCGGGGCACCGGCGAGCGCCTCCCGATGTCGTCGAGCGGTTCGCGCGACGTCTCGCGGGCGCGTTTGTTCTACCAGCCAGCGCTGTCACCCGTGACCATGACGATCTCCAAGCTGTGGTTGCGGCGCTGCCGGCGGTAGGGTTGCTCGGGGGACCAGCGAAGGCGTATGCACGAAGTGAGCCGGCGCGCTCGGTTGGTGGGGTGCTCGTCGAAGGCTTCATCTGGGACGCGGCGCCAGCCAGCGGGACGGTCGCGCCGATCACAGCCCCTCTGGCCGGAAGTACGGTGCTCATCGACGAACGCGACACCGCACTTGAGTCGTGCGTCGACCGCGGTGCAGCCCTGTTCCAGAATCTCGTGCTGCGAGCGAACGAGGGTGAGGCGACGGGCATCAGCTACAAAGGCTTCGTCGAGCACGTGCACGACGTGCCCTTCAGGGAGCTTCGGGGCCGAGAGTGGTCCCAAGCCGATACCGGTGACGTGTTGCGCCTCGCGGACCAGATTACGGATGCTGAGGGGCGGCAGCCCATCCGCCGCGGCGATGTCGTCATCGAGGCGGGTATGGATACCTTCATCTGGCAGAAGAAGCCGCCGCACGACAGGTCACCGCGCGCGTGGAACAAGGGCTTGCCGTATTCCCGCGCAGAGTGGTTGGCGGTCTTCCCGGATTGGGGTCGCCGGCTCATCGACGGCTCGTGAGGAGCGTCGCCCTCATCCCGTGCCCCTGGGCATGGAAGTTGGCTGCCGGCATCCCGGAGCTCCGCCGGCTCAGCGGGAATCCAGTCTGGTGGTCGACCGAATTCGACCCGCGTCACATGCCCCAGACGGTGATCCTCGCGCCGCCGGCGGCTTCCTCGCGACGGAAGACCTTCTCGTCCCAGGACTTGCCGCCGGCGCGGTCGAACATCACCAGGTGCCCCGCGTCGGCGGCACAGCGGTCCATGTAGGCGCGGGTCTGCTCCAGGCCGGTGCGTACCGTTGCCTCCAGGCTTCCCCGCAGTAGCTTGCATTCGATCACGGTCTTGCGGCTCCGCCGACCGTCGCCGGTCGCGGGCCAGACGATCAGCAGGTCGGTGCGCATCCGGCCCAGGCCGTACTCGCGCTCGACGCGCCCTCCGCTGTTGACGATGCGCTGCAGGAACGCCTGCAGCAGGAGCTGCGGGCCGGCCTCCTTGTACTGCAGGCCGTCCACCCAGTGCTCGGAGTGCTCGCGGAAGAACTGCTGGAATGCGGCCAGCAGGTCGTCGACGAGCAGGTCGCCGTCGGGGCCGACGTACCAGGCCGGATCCTGGGCGAGCATCTCCTGGGTCGACCAGGTGAGCTCGCGGGGGATGACCTCCTGGTAGATGGGGTTGGCGATCGCGAGCGGGCGGTCTCTTCCCACGAGACCCAGGTCTCGGACGTACTCGATGTCGTCGGCCGGCACGGCCTCGGCCTCCGGGTCGCCGCTCAGCAGCGGCCCGACGACGCGGCGCACGCGTTCCTCCTCCAGGTGGAGGGTCAGCCGGTCCAGGTGGGTCTCGCGGCGCAGGACGAGCTGCTCGCGGGCGTCGCGGATGGCTTCCACCGTTATCGGCAGCTCGCGATCGCGCCCCGCCCGGTTCCGAAAGCAGGCCTCGTACGCGAGCGAGTTGACCAGCCAGGGTTGCCCGCGGGTCGCGTTCCAGACCTCGCACAACGCCTCGTCCGTCCATGCCTGCCCGCTCTCCGCCGTGTGCTGGGCGAGCAACGCCTGCACCTGCTCCCGCGAGAAGTCGCCCAGCCGCAGGGATTCCGCCTTGACGTTGAACGCACTGCCGCCGGCGACCAGCGCGTTCTCGGCGCGGGAGTGGATGCGGTAGTCGCGCACGTCGCGGACGCCGCACAGGATGACGCTCTGCGGGAAGCTGCGGGGACGGTCCGGGTAGCCGGCGCGGAGCTGCCGGAGCACGGACAGGAGAGTGTCGCCGATGAGGGTGTCGATCTCGTCGATCAGCAGCACCAGCGGCCGCGCGCCGGCCTCCGCCCACCCGCCGAGGACCTCCTGCAGGGCTTCGTGCGGGCCGACCTCGGCCAACGCTTCCCGCCAGACGCCGCGTAGATACGACTCGCCCAGGCCGGTCCGCTCCTGGCGCGACAACGCGCCCAGGATGGCCTGCATCGCGGCGCCGACGTCCTCCCGCGCCGACTGACCGGTCTCCACGTTGACGTATACGCAGCGGTACTGCCCGCTACCGTTCAACTCGTCTCGCAGCGCTCGCAAGATGGTCGTCTTCCCCGTCTGCCGGGGCGCGTGCAGCACGAAGTACTTCTTCCGCTCGATCAGGCGCAGCAGCTCGTCCCGGTCGAGCCGCGCGAGCGGCGCGATGTGGTAGTGGTCCTCCGGGATGATGGGGCCGGCCGTGTTGAACTCGCGCATGTCCCAGTGTCGCACTCGCGGGATCCTCAAGACTCGGCCCGGCGACCGGTCCGCCAGATCCAGATCAGCGCCCCGAGGACGCCGATCCCGAGTGCGCGCCGCGAACCGCTCACGAAGACCACCGCGCCGTTGACGATCATGAACAGGAAGACGCCGCGGACGACCGTCGTGAGGACCGGAGGCCGCCGCCTGTGGTGAGCGGGCGCGAGCTGCCACCAGAGCCCCTCCGCCACCCAGATCACCGTGAACGCGTAGTTCACCCAGAGCCCGCCACCCCAGTCGAGACCGAAGTACGCTTCCGTCCGGGCCGCGGTGTACGCGTACGCAGCGGCGTGGCTCCAGTCGTGATGGATCGCGAAGGCCGCCGCGACATGGCCGAGATAGACGAGTGCTGCGAGCAGCCAGATCGGACGCGCCCACGCCGCCGGCGGCCGCCGCGCGCGGCCCGCCTCGCCCGCAACGTAGAGCGCGAGCGCCGTCCAGATCGTCAGCGCGACCACGGGCGACACCGCGATCGTCGAAGGAGGCACTCGGCACCTTACCAGCACGGGGGCCGGCGCGAGTAGCGCGGGCCGATAGAGCGATCATAAGGCGAAGATTGTGTTATGCTGCCGACAGGTCGACTCAAGGAGAGCAATGCAGTTTGGTGGTCCGTGGACGGTCGAGAAGCTCACGATTCTGGAGGCCTACCTCGACGCGTACACGACGGCGTTGAAGCATCAGGCCTTCGAGCTGATCTACATCGATGCGTTCGCCGGTACCGGACAGATCGAGTCGCAGGCGGAGGACGGCGACAAGATGGAGTTCCTTCGCGGTTCCACCGAACGGGCACTCCGCGTTCGGGACAAGCCGTTCGACGAGCTGATCTTCATCGAGAAGGACGCTGCGCGGTGTGCCGAACTCGGCGAGCTGCGAGACCGCCACCCGGGACGCAGGATCAGGATTGAGCGTGCAGAGGCGAACGACTTCTTGAACGGCCTGCACAAGGATTGGAGCGCCTGTCGTGGCGTCCTGTTCCTCGACCCCTTCGCTACCGAGGTCGAGTGGTCCACGTTGAAGCGCATCGGGAATCTCAACGCGCTCGATGCCTGGATCCTGGTTCCGGTGTCCGCCATCGTTCGGATGCTGCCTGCCTCTCGACAGCCTGACTACATCTCGCCGCAATGGGCGAGTCGTCTGACGAGCGTCTTCGGCGACGAGAGTTGGCGCGGCTTGTACCGCGACGACCCGCAGTTGACCCTGTTCGGTGAGCCCCGGTCGATTCGAGAGAGAGGCGTCGACGGCCTCGTCAGCATCTACAAGGAGAATCTGGAGAGGGTATTCGGTGAGCGATTCTTGCGGACGTCCAGGCGCCTGGTCGGCTCGACAGGGTCACCGCTGTTCGAGTTCATGTTCTGCGTTGGCAGTCCAACTGGAATCGGTGTGGCGAAACGCATCGCGAAGCACATCCTGGACGAGATGTAGAAACATGGCGACGCGATCCGGCATCGAGTGGACCGAGACGACGTGGAATCCGGTCACCGGGTGCTCCAAGGTGAGCCCGGGGTGCGCGCACTGCTACGCGGAGCGGATGGCGAAGCGGCTGCAGGCCATGGGCGTGCGGAAGTACGGTCGAGGATTCGACGTCGCGGTGCATGCCGCCGCGCTCGACGAACCGTTCCGGTGGAGAGACCCGCGCCTCGTGTTCGTCAATTCGATGTCTGATCTGTTCCATCCTTCCGTGCCGCCGGCCTTCATCGAGGCCGTGTTCGCCACCATGAATCGGGCCTCTCGGCACACGTTTCAAGTCTTGACGAAGCGGCCGGAGCGGGTCGGCGCGATCGAGGGTCGATTGCGTTGGACGCACAATATCTGTCTCGGCGCCAGTATCGAGTCCGAGCAGTGGCTCGACCGCCTGGAACCGCTAACGAGCACAGCCGCCCGAACGAAGTTCCTGTCACTCGAACCGTTGCTCGGTCCGTTACCCGGGCTGGACCTGACCGCAATCGACTGGGTGATTGCGGGCGGCGAATCCGGGCCCGGGGCGCGGCCGATGCACGTCGAATGGGTCCGGGAGATCCGGGATGCGTGCGTTCGCAACAACGTGCCGTTCTTCTTCAAGCAATGGGGAGGGGTGTTCAAGAAGCGCACGGGACGGACGTTGGATGGTCGGACCTGGGATCAGATGCCGACCGTTGCTGCCGTAGCGTCGCAGCCTACCAGGTGACGACGACCCCGTGGCAGTCGATTATGGCGCCGTCGGGGAGGAACGTGCACTCCAGAGCAGCGGCTCCACCTGTCAACCCGCTGGCTGGAGGGACGCGAAAACGCTCTTCGTCGCGTGGGCGTCGGCGTCGAGGTTCGATCCCGAACACGCTCATCTCCGCGTCCACCGTCGCAACCAGATCGGCCCCGACGTCGATGTCGTCCCGGGCGACCGAGCCGAATCCGGGCAGCGTGAAGAAGACCGTGTAGCGGCCGGGCGGGAGGCCGTCGACCCGATACCTGCCCTCGCGATCGGTTACCTCGAGCCGCGGCTCGACCTGTGCCGGGCCGACCGCCTCCACGGTGACTCCGGGCAGCGCGACACCGTCCGTGTCGAGCACCCGGCCGACGATGGCGCCCCGCTGCGCCGACGCCGGCACGGATGCAAGAAAGACCAGAGCCAGCGAAGCGGAAGCTGCTGCCGCGGCTCGCATGCGAACACCTCCTACCGCGCCGCCGCCTTCCGCTCGTCGGCCCGCGCGCCGGCGAGGATGCCCTCCATGCCGTAGTTGCCCTCGTGGCAGGCGAACTCGTAGAGGTCGCCGTCCATCGGCTGAAGGTCGATAGACGCCGTCCACGGCCGGGTGTAGGTGTCCGGGTCGGAGACCGTGTACTCGTAGCGGATGGTGTCGCGGGCGGTGCGGGTGAACCGCTCCAGCAGGTGCATGCCATCGGCCGTGCCCTGGTAGGCGGCCTTGCCGTTGAAGTTGGTAGTCTCGACGACGAGGGTATCGCCCTCCCAGCGGCCGCGCGAGTCGCCCATCCACTGGCGGATGGGGTCGGCGATCCGCGGGCGCCCGTCGAGGGGCACGATGCGTGCGTCGTGGTTCTGCTCGGTCCAGATCACGACGTAGCCCGGGGCCTGCAGCAGCCGCACGTGGTTGTTGTAGCCGCCGGCCGACATCGGCGGCCCGGCCTTGGTGTGGTGCACGCAGCGCTCGCCGGGCGTGCGGTCCTCCGGGCCGTGGGCCGGCCGCCGCAGCAGGGCCCGACGGGCATCGCGCCGCGCGCTTCCCGCTTCCGTGAACGGAATGCGGCCATCCGCGGGATCGACGATGAGCGCCGTGCGCCCCGTCGATTCGCCCCGGTCGAACCAGAAGGCGTTGTAGGCGCCGGGGTCGCCGGGCGGCGGCGGTTGGTCGCCGCGCGTCAGGGCGTCCTGGTTGAGAGCGGTGACCTCCTCGGCCGTCAACCGGTCCCGTCCCGCGTAGCGCTCGGGCCGCTCGAGAGGGGTGATGGTCGCGAACGACCAGGTGCCCTCGAAGTCCGGGTCACCCCACGCGGTGCGCGACACCGTCCTGTCTTCGGACGCGGCCTGCGTCTGCCCCGCGGCCCCCGCGGGCAACAGCCACGCCGCCGCGACGGCCACGCACCAACCGGCGAGAAAGCGTCGTCCCATCTCACACCTCCCGGCAATCGACCTGTGCATCCCGCGCGACCCGGGTCTCCGTCGCGATCGATCCGGTCACGTCCAACGCTCGACCTGGTTCATCCCCGGGGCCCGGACTCTCGACGCACTCGACCTCGACGCGACCGGCCTCGGCCTCCGGCGGCCGCGGAACGGCCACCTCCCAGGATCGGGGATCCCTCAGCGGGCACCCGCCCGCAGGTCCCGGAAGAACGCCCGGACGTCGTCGACGAACAGATCCGGCACCTCGCCGGCCGCGAAGTGGCCGCCGCTGGGCAGGATGGTGTAGCGGGTGATGTTGTAGCCTGCCTCCAGCCAGCGCCGCGGCGTGAAGATCAGCTCCTTCGGGAACGCTGCGCAGGCGGTCGGCACCTCGACCCGCCGCGGCGCCGCGCTCGGCGCGTGCCGGCCCTCGTAGTAGTAGCGGGCCGCCGACGTCGCGGTCTGGGTCACCCAGTAGATGGTGATCGTCGTCAGCAGCTCGTCCTTGCTGAACCTCGTCTCCGGGTGCCCGTCGCAGTCGCACCAGCTCCGGTACTTCTCGACGATCCATGCCGCGAGGCCGACCGGCGAGTCGTTCAGGCCGTAGCCCAGGGTCTGCGGCTTCGTGCCCTGGATGTGGCTGTAGCCGCGCTCCTCGTCGGTCCAGAAGGCCTGCCGGTCGCGGAGCAGCGCGAGCTCCTCCTCCGGCACGCCGGCCGTCGGATCGTCCGGGTCGGGCGGTGCGCCGCCGCACAGGTTGAGGTGCAGCCCCGCGACGTGCTCGGCGTCGTCGAGGGCCAGCGAGCGGCTGATGCCGGCCCCGAGGTCCCCGCCCTGCGCGCCGTAGCGCTCGTAGCCGAGGCGCGCCATCAGCTCGGCGAACATCGCCGCCGTCCGGTCGCGGCCGTAGCCCATCCGCGGCGGGCGGTCCGAGAAGCCGTAGCCCGGGATCGACGGGACCACGACGTGGAAGGCGTCCGCGGCATCGCCCCCGTGGGCGGCGGGGTCGGTCAGCGGCTCGATCACCTTGGCGAACGCGGCGAACGACCCCGGCCAGCCGTGCGTCAGGATGAGCGGAAAGGCGTCCGGATCCGCCGCGCGCTGGTGCACGAAGTGGATGTCGAGCCCGTCGATGTTCGTCGTGAACTGGTCGAACTCGTTGAGCCGGCGTTCCGCGGCCCGCCAGTCGAACTCGTCGCGCCAGTAATCGATGAGCTCGCGGAGGTAGGCCTGGTTGGTCCCGAGGTCCCAGCCGACTCCCTCCGGCTCGTCCGGCAGCCGGGCGCGTTCCAGCCGCTCGCGGAGGTCGGCCAGCACGCCGTCGGGCACGGCGATGGTGTAGGGCTCGATCCGGGTGTCGCCGGAGGGCTGACCCGCGGCGGCAAGTCCCACGACGGCAGTCTTCGCTGCCGGGGCGCCGGCCGTCGCCCCGGGCGAGGACGTCAGCGCGCCCGTCCCGGCGGCCAGTGCGAATCCGAGCGACAGGGTCAGGATTGCGCGCATGATCACGTTGCGCCCCCGTTCTGCACGAGTACCGGATGCCCGGCGGCGAGCGCACGAGCTACGGGAGTGTTGCCACGAACCGGATGCATGTCAACCCGCCCCTCCCTCAGGGGGTGGGCGTCTCTACGGTTCGCGCCCTCGAGTTGTCGATTGTTGGTCGGTCCCGCGGGCAGCCCGTATGATGGCCGGCAATGTGGGGCGCCGGCCCGCAGGGGGCCGCGCCTTCTGCCTGGAGGCTGACATGAAGTACGTCGCTGCATTCGCCTCATCGCCTCGCCGCGCGCGGGAGCCAGGGTCCTCCCGGCAGCTGCTCCCGGCCACAGTGCTCGTCGCCGTCCTCGGCCTGCTCCCCGCGCCGGGGCAGGCCCAGACGGCGGCGGAACTGATCAACGACGCGCAGACCCCCGAGGACGTGCTCGTCCACAGCATGGGCTACGACCGCAAGAGCTACAGCCCCCTCGACCAGATCGACAAGTCGAACATCCACCGGCTGGTGCCGATCTGGAGCACGAGCCTGATGAACCAGTCGGGCGAGCTCGCCGCGCCGGCCATCTACGACGGCGTCCTCTACGCCATCAACGGGAGCTGGACGTTCGCCGTCGACCTCCGGACCGGCCGGCAGATCTGGCGCACGCCGGTCGTGCTCGAAGAAGGCTCGCGGCGGCGCAGCAGCTTCAACCGCGGCGGCCCCGTGCTCTACGAGGGCCGGCTCTTCCGCGTCACCGTCGACAACCACGTCCTCGCCCTCGACATGGAGACCGGCGAGGAGCTCTGGAACCGGAAGTTCGCCGACGCCGCGGAGGGTTACTACGCGACGGGCGCCCCGATGGTGGCCAACGGGGTCCTCATCTCGGGGATGTCTGGCGGCGAGTCCACCACCCGCGGCTTCCTCGACGGCTGGGACCCTGCCACGGGCGAGAAGCTGTGGCGCCGCTACACGATACCCGGCCCCGGGGAGCCCGGCCACGAGACGTGGCCCGCCGACAGCGACGCCTACCTGTACGGCGGGGCGCCGACGTGGCGCACCGGCTCCTACGACCCGGAACTGGACCTCGTGTACTGGGGAACGGGCAACGCGGAGCCCTACGATCCGGCGACGCGCGGCGGGCTCGACAGCCTCTACGCGTCGACGGTGCTCGCGATCCGGCCGAAGACGGGCGAGATCCACTGCTACTACCAGTACACGCCCAACGACGTGTACGACGTGGACGGCATCGACGAGCAGGTGCTCACGGAGCTCGAGGTCGACGGCGAGATGCGCAAGGTGATGATCCAGGCCAACAAGAACGGATTCCTGTACACCGTCGACCGCACCGACTGCTCGCTGATCGCTGCGCACCCCTACGTCTTCGTCAACTGGGCCACGCACATCGACCTCGCGACCGGCCGGCCGGTGCTGACCGACATCTACCAGGACTTCCTGGCCGGCGAGCAGGTCCACATCTGGCCGTCGCGCGGCACGAACGCCGTCCCCATCGCCTTCAACCCGAGCACGGGCCTCATCTACTCGACGACGTGGCACGTGCCGCGCATCCAGCAGCTCCTCCCCGAGCCGCCGGAGCTGGTCATCGGGGCCCGCTACACGGGCGTCACCAACCGCTTCCCGCCGGTCGAGCCGGGCGACCTGCTCGGGCACATCGTGGCCATCGATCCGCTGACCGGCGAGAAGAAGTGGGAGATCCCGATGCACGACTTCCCCAGCTCGGCGGGCGTGCTCGCGACCGGCGGCGGATTGCTGTTCACGGGGAAGATCACCGGCGAGTTCGTCGCGCTCGACGAAGAGACCGGCGAGACGCTCTGGGAGTTCCAGACCGGCTCGAGCGTCAACGCGACCGCGATTACCTACACGCTCGACGGCAGGCAGCAGGTGACCGTCGCCTCCGGACTCGGGGGCGGGCTGGCCAACCGCTACGCGCGCGGGCTGGTGCCGGCCGGTGGCTCCATCTGGACGTTCGCGCTGATGCCCGAGCAGGGGTCTGCACCGTAGCACAGGCGGCGCAGGGGCACGTCAGCTCGGGGCCGGACGCGGAAGGAGACTCATGCTACGGGCGATGGGGCCCCTGCTGTTCGTGGGCGTCGTCCTCGCGCTCGCGGTAGGCGCGCCGGCCGAAGGCGACCGCGTGAGCGTCACGCCGGCCGCCGGCGTGGCGGGACACTACGGAACCTGGACCGTCACCTGGACGGCCGGCGCCGACGGCCTCCGCACCGGCGGGACGGTGCGGGTGCAGCTCCCCGACACCTGGCACGCGGGCGAGCGCAACTCCGCGAACCGGCTGCAGGCGACCGACCCGCAGGGAGACCATTACGTCTCGGCTCGGGTCTCGCGCCCGGAGGCAACCGTATGGAACCGTCCCCTTCACGCCGCGGAGCGAGGGCATCGTGCGCGTCGAGGCGGTCGCCCGCGCCGGCCTGCTGCGGGCGCGCGGGAATCCCATGCAGGTCCACCGGGAGGCCCCCGCCGAGCGCATCTACTGAGGCGATCTGCTACGTGCGGCTGCGCGAGCGCGGCCACGTGCGCGGGCGCGTCGTCATGGCCTGGTCGAGCCCCATATGGGTCAGGCAGGAGTTCGGAGCGGCCTCGCTCTCGGCTCGGACCCGCCGCCACCGGGATCGGCGGCCGCGGCAGGGCGGCGGTAGTAAGATCACGGGCGCGACGCGGCCGCTGTCGCCCCGGCGAGCCGCGGTCGGCGAGGAGGACGCCATGACGAGCCAGCGGCGCTACCGGGTGGGCGCGGTCCACGCGCTGATGAACGCCATTCCGACCACGCAGATGGCGTTCGACCGCAACTGGTCGGCGGCCGACGTGGCGCACCTGCTCGACGGCTCGCTCTACCTCGACCGGAGCCGCGGCACCGCGGACGAGGCCGAGCTCGCCCGGCGCGTCGACCGGCTCGTGAAGTACAGCGCGTCGACGGGGGCCGAAGGGATCATCGTGACCGGCTCGTTCTTCGGCGAGGCGGCCCGGCAGGCGCGGCAGGGGATGCAGGTTCCCGTCGCCACCTCGTTCGAGGGCATCATCGAGCGGGCGCTCGAGCTCGACCGGCCGCTGCACGTGCTGGCGACCGCGCCCGACTCGGCGACGCTGCTGACGGCGGAGATCCGGCAGGAGGCGGAGCGCCGGGGCCGCGCGGTGACGATCGCCGGCCAGGCCGTCGCCGGGGCGATGGACGCCCTGGTCGGCGGAGACCCCGAGCGTCACGACGAGCTGGTCCTCGACGCGGTCCGCGCCGTCGGGGCCGGCACCGCCGTTCTGTTCGCGCAGTTCTCGATGGAGCGGATCCTGCCGCGCAGCGCGGCGGCCCGCCCGGACCCCGTAGTCGGCCCCGCGAGCGAGGGCGTGGCGCGCCTGCGGCGGCTGATCGCGCAGGGCTGAGTCCCGTTTCTGACGAGACCCCAATCCCATCCAAGTCAAGAGGTGCAGGCAATGAGAATCCGAACCGTCGTGAACGTCGCAGGCGTCGCCACCTTGGCGTTGCTGCTCTCGACCGCTGCCGCCGCCCAGTCGGGAGGCGGCGCGGAACCGCTGCTGACCCCGGACGGCCACCCGGACATCAGCGGTGTCTGGGACTTCCGCACCGTCACGCCGCTCGAGCGCCCGGAGGAGCTTGCCGATCAGGCGTTCCTCACCGAGGAGGAGGTCGCGGCCTACGCGGCGGAGCGGGTGCGCGCGAACAACGCCGACCTCGACCGGGAAGAGAAGAAGGAGATCACCACCGACCGCGGCACGGTGAACGGCACCCGCGAGAGCCGCGACCTCGCCCTGGCCTACAACAACTTCTGGTGGGACCGGGGAACGGACGTCGTCGCGACGCGGCGGACCTCGCTGGTGGTCGATCCGCCGAACGGCCGCATTCCGGCCCTGACGCCGGAGGGCGAGGCGCGCGCCGCCGAACGGCTGCGCATCAACCAGCGGCCCACCGAGGGCCCCGAGGACCGTCCCCTCGGCGAGCGCTGCATCACCGGCTTCAACTCGGGGCCCCCGATGCTGCCGGCCGCCTACAACATGAACGTTCAGATCTTCCAGACCGCCGATCACGTCGTGCTGTTCAACGAGATGGTGCACAACCCGCGGATCATCCCGCTCGACGGCCGCGACCACGGAGACATACCGCAGTGGACCGGCGTGTCGCGCGGGCACTGGGAGGGTGACACGCTCGTCGTCGAGACGAAGAACTTCCTGCGCGAGACGAGCTTCCGGAACTCGACCCGCAACCTGCACCTCGAGGAGCGGATCCAGCGCGTCGACGAGGGCACGCTGCTCTACAGCTTCACGGTGACCGACCCGACGACCTGGACGGCGCCGTGGTCGGTCGAGCTCCCGATGCGCCTGAGCGACCTCCCGATCTACGAGTACGCCTGCCATGAGGGCAACTACGGGATGGACGGGACGCTGAGCGGCGCGCGCGCGGTCGAGCGGCGGGCAGCGGCGGAGCAGTAGCGAATCGGCGGCCGCCGGCCTGCGTTGGTCCGGTCGGCGGCCGCTGCCCACCCGAATCGGGGGCGTCGAAGCGAGGCCGGGGATTCCCCGGGGGAGTTGACCATGTGCGATGAGAAGACCATCGGCGATGCGAACGAGCACGTGCGCCGCTCGCGGATGACGCGGCGCGAGTTCGGGGCGCTGTCCATCGGGACGGGGCTGGCGATGCTGCTGCCGCGGCCCGCGAACGCCCAGGAGGTAACGGCGTCCAACGTCGAGGTGACGACGCCCGACGGCACGGCCGACTGCTACTTCGTGCATCCGACGACCGGTGCCCACCCCGCCGTCCTCATCTGGCCCGACGCGCTCGGCCTCCGGCCCGCGTTCGAGCAGATGGGGCGGCGCCTGGCCGAGTCGGGCTACTCGGTGCTCGTCGTGAATCCCTACTACCGCACCGAGCGCGCGCCGGTCCTCCCCGAGGGGGCGAGCTTTCAGGACGAGGACACCCGCACGACCATCTTCGCGCTGATGGGATCGCTCAACGCCGAGACGCACGTCACCGACGCGCGGGCGTTCATCGCCTGGCTCGACGCGCAGGACGTGGTCGACACGAGCCGCAAGATCGGGACGACGGGCTACTGCATGGGCGGGCCGATCACCATGCGGACCGCGGCCGCCGTGCCCGACCGCGTCGGGGCCGGCGCGTCGTTCCACGGGGGCGGGCTCGTCACCGACCAGCCCGACAGCCCGCACCTGCTGGTCGGGGACATGCAGGCCCACTACCTCTTCGCCATCGCCGAGAACGACGACGAGAGCGATCCCGAGGCCAAGAACGTGCTCCGCGAGGTCTTCGACCAGGCCGGGCTGCCGGCCGAGATCGAGGTCTACGAGGGCGCGCTCCACGGCTGGTGCCCGCCCGACATGCCGGTCTACAACGAGGCGCAGGCGGAGCGGGCCTGGAGCCGGCTCCTGGTCCTGTTCGAGAACGCGCTGGGATAGGTGTCTGTCGACCTGGGGCGGGGCGACTCGTCCCGCCCCAGGTCGATATCCCGCTCGCCGGGCGTGGATCCCGGGGCTCGCCAGGAAACGTCCCGCCGCCGCGTCGGGGCTCCAACGCCGGCCCGCCGCCCGCACATGAGAGCGAGGCCCACTGGATCGAGGTGGCGGCGCCCCGGACGGCACCTTCACCGTCACCAACAGCCGCAACGGGTTCAGCAAGTCCTACGCCGGGCCGGAATAGACGAGTCATGCTTGTCGCTGTGGCGACGCACCTGCAACGCGGCGGGCGCGTTCAGAAATGGACCGCACTTCTGTGGCCCACGCTAAGCTTGAAGGTGGCCTAGCCGCAACCTCGAGGCGCCTCGGGTCGCCGCGGGATCCCGGCCACCCAGAGCACCGAACGTCGGGGCCGTCGCGCCACTGTGCGTCGGTCGCCCATTCTGGCCTGGGCTACCATCGCATCAACCCGACGGCGACGGACTCGCTGAACAGGGCCAGAGGCGCTATACCTGGTCTTCGCGAGCGACACCGCAAATGTTGCCGGCGAACCGTCAGTACGACACCGAAATCATCCGCACCCCGTCGAGCTATAGTTCGGTATGGTCTTAGCGGGTAGTCACTAGCGGTTTCGTAACTCGCCTTCATCGGCGTAGCCACGGTTTCGCAAGTGGATCCTCGCCCGCGCGAGGGGACGGCCTTGGACACCCATTACACTCCGTCTTGTGTCGCCAAGTCTCTCATCCAAGCGGCCCATGACCTGCAACCTGAACTCGTTGCCGATCTGGCCGCCGGCAACGGCGATCTACTCCTGCAAGCCGAAGCAGCATGGCCGAGAGCGACTTTCGTGGCGACCGACATCGACGGTCGCGCGGTTAGCCGCTTGGCACGCATGCGCCCCTCTTGGTTCGTCGGACGATGCGACCTACGGAATGCACGCTCTCGGGCTTCCTGTCGTGCTCTCAGAGAGATCGAAGGCGCCGCAAGCCTGATGCTGTTGAATCCGCCGTTCAGTTGCCGTGGAGGACTCCGATTCCTGGTGCAAACTCCCGAGGGGCCGCTGTATGCCGGCACCGCCATGTCCTTCCTATTGTTAGCCACGCGGTATGTGGCCAACGCGGGGCACGTTGTGTCCGTCCTTCCTCAGGGTTGCCTCTACAACTCCAAGGATGCTCACGCGTGGATCCACTTGCGGTCACGCTTCAACTTGCGTGTCGTCGACAGCTACTCCAAGGGTACATTCCCCGCCTCTGCTGCAAACACCGTTGTAGTCCATTTGTCGCCGCGGCCGCTGCAACGCCGTCCCTGCACAAGCGGACCCGTCCCACAGCGCCTCGATTCGGGCATCCGCGTTATCGTCGTAAGGGGTAATTGCCCGGCGCACCGCGCAGGGCACGACGACTCGAAGCCGCCTCTCGTGCACTACACTGATATCCGAAACGGATCGGTCACCATAAACGGCCGTCGTGGATTCGGCGCGTTCCGATGCATAGGTGGGCCAGCGGTCCTGATTCCGAGAGTCGGCCGCATTACGCCCGGGAAGATCGCCCTTCTGGAAGCACCCGAACTTGTAATGCTCTCAGACTGCGTAATCGCCCTGAGGCCTGCTTCCATCGAACATGCTCGTCCCCTACGCGATAGACTGGTCGAGAATCTCGATCAGTTGAGGATCCACTATGTTGGCACAGGAGCACCCTTCGTCACGCTCTCCCGTCTCGATGCCGCACTGAAAGCCGTCGGAGTCCACATTGACGAATCCAGCTGAGCCCAAACGCCTTCTCACTCACGACGCGTCCAGAGCGTTCGTAGAGTCGAAGATCGAGTTTCTCGTGGACACAGGCTTGTGGCCGGTTCGAAAGCGGCTCGACCCGCAATCCTGGCTGACCAACTTCAGCGAGAACGAGCGACCTTTCGCCTACAACCTGCTCAATGTCTTTCTCTACTACAACGAGGATCTCGTCGACGCTCTATTGATTGGCGCGTTCCAGCGAGTCAGCGCTCACGTAGTGGGATCCGCTACCACGCTCGCAGACGCGCGCACTCGTTGGCGGACATTCCTCTCGTCAGTTCTTGTTACGCAAGTGCAGGGCGAGGATCCTAATCCGGCCGATAGCGGCTATGCGTTTGCACGGAAAGCGCGACAAGTCCTTCGCATCGACGAAGCGCAGATCGCGGAGCCCAGGCACGCGTTGTCCGACGTCTCCATCCGCTTCGACACGCCGGTGCTCCTAGTGGATGACTTCGTTGGCAGTGGGAATCAGCTCGTCGAAACGTGGCATCGGCGACAGGGCGCGGAAGGACTTGGTAGCCTTGCGGCTGCGGCGGAAGCCGGTGTGTCGATCTTCTACGTCCCGCTCGTGGCCACGAGTCTAGGGATCGCGCGACTCCGTCGAGAGTGTTCGAACCTGAAGGTGTTCCCGGCGCACCTGTTGGACGAGCGGTACAGCCTGATAGCGCCGAACTCGATTCTCTGGCCGGAATCGTTGAAGCCGCATGCCCAAGCATTCTTGTTGGACGCGAGTGACCGCGCGGGGATAGTGGATGGCTACGAGTACGGTTGGAAGGGTTTCCATGACTTGGCGTTGGCCGTCGCGTTCGCTCATTCAGTCCCAGACGCGACGTTGCCTCTTTTCTTCTGGGACCGCAATGGATGGAAGCCCCTGCTCGTGAAGGCGTGACACCGACGATGGACAAGAAACCTTGGAAAGTCTATCGGGAACGACTTGCAGAACTATTCTCTGGCTATAGGGCCGAATGGCTCGACGAGAAGGTCTTCGAGCTCTTCACCGAACCGTCGTATTTTCCGCAGCTCACGGGAACGCATCCCTGTTTTCTGGAGGGTGGAAGAGGAACTGGAAAAACGACGGCATTGCGCTGCCTTTCCTACCAAGGTCAGGCCGCGCTGCGCCGTATACGTGAGAACTCAGACCTGTGGAACTGGCCGTACGTCGGCCTGTACTATCGAGTAAATACCAACCGCGTTAGGGCCTTTAGTGGGCCGGAGTTGAACGCGACGGCATGGGTGCGCTTGTTCGCCCACTACATCAATCTGGAGTTTTGCGAGGCGGTCGCCGGATTCCTGCTGTGGTACGCCCAGGCCAATCCCAGATCGCAGAAGCCAACACCAGCCGCCTTGGGTAGGGTTGCGACGTCGCTGCATGTGCGTGCTCCGGCGAACGTCAACGAACTGATGGAAGAGCTGGTCGGCGCGAAACTGAGGTTTGAGGCGGCCATTAACAATATTGGCGAGGGGACCGAGCTGCCGTTGCTCTCCTTACAGGGTGCGCCGATCGACGCACTGATGGGCGCCGTGAGGGAGCTTCCACAGTTTCGGGAGAGCGCGTTCTTCTTTCTGGTCGATGAGTACGAGAACCTAGTGTGCACCGTCAGAAATACGTGAGCAGTAACGCTTCAGGGATTCCAGGATCTGCTCGGCGGTCTTCGTCCAGACGAAGGGCTTGGGGTCTTCGTTGTAGACCGCCAGGTACTCCTTGATCGCCGCCTCGAGTGCTTGGGTGCTGCGATGGGTTCCACGCCGGATCTGCTGCCGGGTGATCTCGGCGAACCAACGCTCTACCTGGTTGAGCCACGATGCGCTCGTGGGCGTGAAGTGCAGGTGATACCGAGGACGCCGTGCCAGCCAGTCGTGGATCATCGCCGTCTTGTGCGTGCCGTAGTTGTCCAGCACCAGGTGGATGTCGAGGTCGGGCGGCACCGCCTTGTCGATCACGGCGAGGAAGCGCTTGAACTCCACCGAGCGGTGCTTCCGAAAGCACCTGCCGATCACCTCGCCGGTGGCGGTGTTCAGGGCCGCGAACAACGAGGTCGTGCCGTGCCGTCGATAGTCGTGTGTCCGCTGCTCCGGTGCTCCCGGACGCATCGGCAACACCGGCTGGGTACGGTTCAACGCCTGGATCTGCGACTTCTCATCCACACACAGCACCACCGCTCGCTCCGGCGGATGCAGGTACAGCCCCACGATATCGCGCACTTTCTCGATGAACAACGGGTCTCGCGACAGCTTGAAGGTCTCGCTGCGATGGGGCTTGAGCGCGAACGCGCGCCACACGCGGCCGACGGTCGAAGCGCTCAGCCCGCAGGCTCGGGCCATCGACTCCCGGCTCCAATGCGTCGCCCCCCGTGGGGTCGTCTCCAGCGTCCGGACCACGACCCGTTCGACGTCCTCGTCCGACACCCGGCGCGGCGCGCCCGGCCGTGGTTCGTCCAGCAAGCCGTCGCAGCCGTTGCGCAGGAACCGCCGCCGCCACTTGCCGACCGTGGCCCGCGTCGTGCCCAGAGCCTGCGCCACGACCTGGTCGCTCCGTCCCGCGGCGCTCTGCAGCACGATGCGTGCCCTCAGGGCCAGAGCCTGCGCGGTATTGCGCCGGCGCAGCCAACCCTCCAGTTCCTCGCGCTGTGCGTCCGAGACCTCCGGGACCTCTCGTGTGTAATGGTTCGGCACGGCCCTCCTCGCTTCCGGGCCGACCGCACCACGAGCCGATTCTACTGGTCAAGAACTTCAGGCGTTGGACAGTAGATAGGTCCCAGCAGCGTGTCCTCAACACGCTGGTGAAGCACTGCGGGAAGCTGTACTCGTTCAAGGTCAGTGTGAGAGAACTTGGCTTCCGAGAAAGAGCCACGTTGAACCCGGAGGAACGCCTGACGCACCCAGCGGACTACAAGTTGATCAACATCACGAAGGAGCTAGACGAGCGGTTTGCAGGATTTGCCGCGGAGGTCTGCGGACGACGATTGCAGCAGGTCTTTGGCGGAGAGAGAGAGTCTCCGAGTGTGGCTCATCTGTTGCCAGAACTCACGCCTGAGGAGGAAGCGGACAGGTTGGGCGTGCGCGAGGCGATTGCGGAGGATCTGGAAAGGATGACTCAGGGGCTGACCGACGAGCAAGTACGGCACTGGCTGGATGGCGTGCACCCCTTGGAGATCTTTGGGCTCTTGGCACGGGCGAAGGCGCAGGGAGTTGACGCCACGGAAAAGGTGCGGGAGATCCTTGCGGACAGAGGACGCTGGAAGGAGCACTTCGAGAACTACAAGTATGCGTACTTGTTCGCGATACGGCACGGGAAGCGTGGGATTCGGAAGTACTTCGCCGGTTGGCGCGTGTTCTGTTTGCTTGCAGCGTCGAACATTCGGTACTTGCTGGAATTGGTCGACCAAGCGTTGAGCCGGCACTTTGACGAAGAAAGAGGGCCGGAGGAGGCGGTCGGACCGGAGACGCAAACGAGAGTGGCACAGGACACGGGGCAACGGAATCTGAGGGAACTCGAGGGGCTGTCGTTGAACGGGGCGAAGCTCGCCCGACTGTTACTCGGGTTGGGGCGCGTGTTCCAGGTGATGGCGGAGAATCCGATAGGCCATACGCCGGAAGTCAATCAATTCCACCTGGATGCGAATATTCTCGACAGCGGAAGCCGAGAGAAGGTGCAGGAGTTGCTGGGGGATGGAGTGATGAACTTGGCGCTTCTGCGACACGCGGGGAGCAAACTGCAAGAGCAGACTGATATCCGACAGTTTGACTACAGCATACACCCAATCTTTGCGGCCTTTTTCGGATTTAGCCATCGACGGAAGCGCAAAGTCGAGCTCAGCGATCGGGACATTCTGGGGCTCGTCGACCGGCCGACGGAAGCTATTCGGGAGATTGTTGGTCGACAGAACCGGGAAGAGGATGGCGAGCTCGGGGAGCTTCCGGAACAAATGGAGCTGTTCGGAGAGTTTTATGGTGCGCGTCGCTGAGCCTGTCTTTACGCGGGTCTTGGATGGGTTGGGGGATCTTCGCCCGGCCACGGGGAGTGTGTACGTTACGGGAATTTCCGTGGAGGAACGGAGTCAACACACTGCCCGATGGGAGACGATGTGTGACGGTGTGACATTCGCCAGACTCGTGAAGGAGGATGGTTCGACCGCTGTGTTCGATGTTTCCGATGGAAACCGAGCGGTGCGGTAGGAGAGGCGAACCGCGGGTGCTTCGCGGATATGTCTATATGACTTGACGTTGTTGCCGCCGCTGGATTGGAGCACGTAGTTGGGGAACGGTGGGCCGGCATGCAGATGAGAATTAGAAGATTGAGAGCGGGAGCGGTGATGCCGAGGTATGCGCATCCAGGAGACGCGGGGCTGGACCTGTATGCCGCGGCGGACGTCGTGCTGGAACCTGGTGAGGTGCGGGTCGTACCGACCGGGATTGCGATTGCACTGCCGCGGGGTACGGTGGCGGAGATTCGACCGCGGAGTGGTTTGGCGAAGGAATGGACGGTGACGGTGCTTAATAGCCCGGGGACGATTGACGAGGGGTATCGGGGGGAGATTGGGGTTGTTCTCATTAACCACGGTGCGCAGAGATTCGAGGTGAAGGCCGGGATGCGGGTCGGGCAGCTGGTTGTGCAAAGGCGCGTGGAAGTTGAGATCGTCGAAGTGGAGACGCTGGAGGATACGGCTAGGGGGGGAGGGGGTTCGGGTCCACCGGGTTGTAGGGAACCGAGAGGAGACGGGGAACGGGCGGGCGTGGGAGCCACAGGAACGACATGAGGGCTTGGCGGGCGGGTGTATTGGGATTGGTCGCCGTGGCGGTGTGGGCGACGGAGGTTGGCGCCGCGGCGCAGGATGAGGCGACGACGGTAATCGATCCCGCGCTCATCGACGGCCCCGCGGCGCCGGTGCCCCCGGCGGTGACGACTCGCGACGACGAGGGGCGGGTGACGGTCCGCGCGGTCCGGTACGACGAGGGGCTCGACCTCGACGGCGTGCTCGACGAGCCGGTCTACGCCGCCGTGGCGCCCATCACGGGCCTGGTGCAGTTGATGCCGGATGCGGGGGAGCCGGCGACCGAGCGGACGGAGGCGTGGATCCTGTTCGACGACACGAACGTCTACATCTCGGCGCGGGTGTGGGACTCGGCGCCCGAGAGCCGGTGGGTAGCGAACGAGATGCGCCGCGACACCAGCCAGCTCCGCCAGAACGACCTCTTCGGCGTGCTGTTCGATACGTTCTACGACCGGCGCAACGGCTTCAACTTCTACACCAACCCCCTCGGGGCGCGGGCGGACTCGCAGTTCACGAACGAGGGGAACCCCAACGACGACTGGAACCCGGTGTGGGACGTGCGGGCCGGTCGCTTCGACGGCGGCTGGACGGTGGAGATGGAGATCCCGTTCAAGACCCTGCGCTATCGATCCGAGCCGCCGCACGTCTGGGAGCGTCCAGCTCCGGCGCGCCATCCGCCGCAAGAACGAGTGGGCCTACCTGACGCGGGTGCCGATCGCGGCCGGGGCCGGCAGCGGAGCGCGCGGCATGTTCCGCATCTCGGCGGCAGGTTCGCTGGTCGGCCTCGAGCCGCCGCCCGCGAGCCGCAACCTCGAGATCAAGCCGTACGCCATCGGCGGCGTCGCGACGGACCTGGCGGCGCGTCCGGCGATCGTCGACGAGCCGAGCGGCGACGTCGGCCTGGACGTCAAGTACGGCATCACCCAGAACCTGACCGCCGACTTCACCTGGAACACCGACTTCGCGCAGGTGGAGGTGGACGAGCGGCAGGTCAACCTGACCCGCTTCCCGCTCTTCTTCCCGGAGAAGCGCGAGTTCTTCCTCGAGGGGCGCGGCATCTTCGGCTTCGCCCGCGGCGGCGTCACGGGCGGGCCGCGTCCTCCAGGCGGTGGGGGCCCCGGCGGTGGCATCTTCGGCGACGTGAACACGCCGCAGCTCTTCTACAGCCGGCGGATCGGCCTCGAGCGGGCCGCTGACGGCGCGTCGCGCGTGGTGCCGATCGTCGGGGGAGCCCGCGTCACCGGGAAGGTCGGGCCGTTCGACGTCGGGGCCCTCAACCTGCAGGCCGGCGACGAGCGGCTCTCGGCGACGGAGGCGACCAACTTCACCGTCCTTCGCCTGCGGCGCGACATCCTGCGGCGCAGCTCCGTCGGCGCGATGGTCACCAACCGCTCCGTCTCGCGCATCGCGCCCGGCTCCAGCCAAGCCTACGGCGTCGACGCCACGTTCGCCTTCTTCGACAACGTCAGCTTCCTCGGCTACCTCGCGCGGACGCGGGTCCCCGGCCCCGACCACCGGGGCCGGGACACCAGCTACCAGGGCCGGTTCGAGTACGGGGCCGACCGCTACGGGGTGGTGCTGGACCACCTGCTGGTCGAGGACAACTTCCTGCCGGAGGTCGGCTTCCTGCGGCGCGACAACTTCCGGCGCAGCTTCGTGTCGGCGCGCTTCAGCCCGCGGCCGCAGTCCAACGAGAGCGTGCGGCAGTTCAATCTCGAGGCGAGCCTCGACTACATCGTGACGGCCGACCGGGGGCACCTGGAGACGCGCCAGAACCTGGTGACGTTCCAGACCGAGTTCGAGTCGAGCGACCGGTTGATGGTGACGGCGACCGACAACTACGAGCTGCTCGTCGAGCCGTTCACCCCTCCCGGGGCCGACTTCTCGATCCCGGTGGGAGGCTACGGGTTCGCCGACGTCCAGGTGGCATACGGCGTCGGGCAGCAGCGGCGCATCAACGGGCAGGTGGCGGTGCGGCGGGGCGCCTACTTCGGGGGCGACCTGACGACGGTGGAGCTGACCCGGGGACGCATTGCGGTGCTGCCGCAGATGTCGGTGGAGCCGATCGTGTCCTTCAACTGGATCGACACGCCGTTCGGGGCGTTCCAGACGAACCTGGCCGTGACGCGGGTGAACTACGCATTCAATCCGCGGATGTTCTTCAGCGGACTGCTGCAGTACAACTCGGCCGACCGTTCGTTCAGCAGCAACCTGCGCCTCAGGTGGGAGTACAGTCCGGGCAGCGAGCTCTTCGTCGTCTACACGGACGACCGCGACGTCACGGGGGGACTGCGGCCCGACCGGGGCTGGGCCCTCCGCAACCGCGGCCTCGTCGTCAAGATCAACCGGCTGTTCCGACCCTGACGCCACCGCCGAACGAACCGACCCCCCCAACCGCCGCCGAGCGGACCGACCGTCGAAGCGCTTCGAAGCGGCTGGTCCGGTCCCGCTCGGCCCCGGCCTGAGTCCTGCCGCTCGGCGCCCAGCCTCACTCCTGCCGGTCGGCGCCGTTCGATTCGCCGTCCGCATCGGGCGGTGCGAGCTCGTCGGGCGTGAGGCGGCCGTCGCCGTCGGCGTCGAGCGAGCGCAGCGACGCCGCGGCCGATCCGAGCTCGGCGTCGGACACCGCGCCATCCTGGTCGGCGTCGAGCGCCGCCATGAGCGGGCTCCCGCGCTGCCGGCGGTCGCCGTCGCCCGCGCCCTCCTGGCCCGCGTCGCCGGCTTCCGACTCCGGCTGCTCCTCGTCCTCCGGCCCGGCCGCCTCTGCGGTCATCAACGCCAGGATCTCCGCCGCGGTCGCCGCGCCGTCCCCGTCGGCGTCGGCGCGCGACAGAAGGCTCACGAACTGCGACGGCAGCTCCGCTCCGCCGAGCGCGCCGTCCCCGTCGGCGTCGAAGGCCAGGAAGGCGGCCGTCGCCTCCGACGGGGTCCGGGCCGGACCGCCGATCGGAGGGGGCGGCGGAGGCCGCAACTCGTCACCGGACAGCCGGCCGTCGCCGTCTTCGTCGAGCGACGCCAGCGATTCCGGCGCCGCCTCGATCTCGCCGGCGGAGATCTCGCCGTCTTCGTCCGTATCGAGGGCCCCGAACGCGGGCAGACGGCGCAGCGGCCCTGCCGCGTCCGCAGCCTCCTCGGCCTGGACCTCCTCGGACTCCTGCTCGGACTCCTGGCCCGCGGCGCTGCCGCCCGGCAGCTCTGCCCCCGCCGCGGCCAGGACCGCCGCCGCCACCCACGTCAGGATGCGTGACTGCATCGTCGACTCCCTGCTGCTCCGTGGGGCGGCGGTCAGCCGCTCTCCGTCGTCACCGGCCGTCCCAGGCCCCAGCCGAGAGACCCGTCCTCCCGCTCCTCGAGCGTCTGTCCGAGCACGATGTCGAAGTTGGCGGTCAGCTCGCCGATCCTGGACCCGGGCAGCGGATGGAAGTCGACGAGAATCGTCTCCTTCGCCACCGGATCCTGGATCCGCGCCGTGAGCCGGTCGCGGGCGTTGTCGGGGTGTCCGTTGATCAGCATCTGCGACGTGAAGATCCGTTCCCCGTGCCGGCTGACCGCGAAGTGGATGTGCGGGGTGCGGAAGATGTCGCCGATGACGTAGGGCACCGGCTTGATGGTGCGGAAGTAGTACTCGCCCTTGGCGTTCGTGAGGAAGCGGCCGTAGCCCTGGAAGTTCGCGTCGGGCGGCGTATCCTCGCGCACGCCGTCGGCGTGGCGGTAGTTCTGGTTCGCGTCGCACTGCCAGATCTCGACGAATGCGTTCCTGAGGGGCGCCCCGGCTCGGGTGGTCACGGCGCCGTGGAGATGCGTGACCTCGCCGACCGCCGGCGTGATCGAGTCGTTGACGATCAGCAGGTCGTTGTCGGTGTCGAGGGGCATCCGGTCCGGGTAGAACGGCCCTTCGAGCGCGTCGCTGCTCGGCGTCTCCGTCAGCTCCTGGGCGAGCGCCCCCGGCGTCCAGAGGGCGGCAGCGCCGAGCGCTCCGGCCCGCAGCGCGCGGTCGAGGAAGACGCGCCGCGGCAGTCGGTGGTCGAGCGTCGAGTCACCCTTCAGCGGCGGACGATTCGGCTGGGTCATGATCACTACCTCCACGCCGTTCCGATCCCGAGGACTCCGGCGACGCGGGACGTCAACCGAGACCCGTCGCCCTCGTGCATTATTCCCGCTGCATCCCTACGGCGCCGGCGCCAGCACGGCGAGCACGAGCAGGCGGCCGGCGCCAGTGTTGCGGATGCCGTGCGGCACGCCCTCGGGCGCGACCAGCAGCGTGCCGG
This sequence comes from Vicinamibacterales bacterium, assembly GCA_965215155.1. GTDB lineage: Bacteria > Acidobacteriota > Vicinamibacteria > Vicinamibacterales > UBA8438 > JAGWAJ01. Next base: position 1,075,355 of record CBDCCY010000004.1, read on the forward strand.
CCCGCATCGGCTCCTCCCGCTCCTCGAGCAGGAAGACGCCCTCGCCCTCGATCACGTGGTAGAGCTTGTCCATCCCCGCGTGGGCGTGGAGGGCGTGCTCCTGGCCGGGCTCGAAGGCATTGAGCCCCACCAGCAGGCGCTCGGAGCGGAAGAGCGTCGCCTTGCCCATCCGGTCGGGGGCGTACACCGCCTCGGCGTGCGGGTCGATGGGGGTGGGGTGGTCCATGCTGCGTCTCGTCGCGCGATGCGAAGGCCGTGTCGGCAAACGCCGCGGCCGCGACCCGGCCGGGACCTCCCGCGCCGTCGCGTCCGTCAGGGCCTGTTACCGGCCGACCGCCCGCCGCTGTTCCGGCGTCGGCGGGCGGGCGCCGACTCCGATGCTGACGAACATGCGGACGCCCTGCGCGTAGCGCTCCTCGAGGTCCGCGGTGCCGTTGATGCCGACCGGCAGTCCGAACTCCCGGCCGGCGTCGATCACGCGGTCGAGGCCGGCCGCAAGGGCCTCCTGGTCTCCCGCGTAGGAGACGCTCATGTCGCCGGAGCCGGCCCACAGGATGGCGCCGATGCCCCGCTCGGCGAGCGCCTGCGCGATAGCGCGGGCGTTCTCGACCCGGTGCGGTTCTCGATGATGAAGATCGGGATCAGGCTGCCCTGCGGGTCCAGCCGCCAGATGTCGGCCCGCTGCTGGTACTCGCGGGACGTCAGGCCCCAGTAGCGGGCCGCGATGGCGGGGCTCGCGCCGCGGATGCCGGCCGGTTCCGCGTCGGCCACGCCGGGCGCCTGCGGGTAGCGCATCGTCCGGATGGCGTGCAGCACCTGCTCGACGGTCTCCGTGTGGGGGAAGACGAGGCCGTGCACGCCGGTGTCGAGGACGTTCTTCGTCACCCACTCGTTCGTCTCGCGGGCGTTCACCGGCATCCGCACGAACACCGTCTTCGTGGCCGTGAGGCCCGCCTCGGCGACCGCGCGCCGGTCGAGCAGCCACTGGAGGTACTCGGTCAGACGCGGAATGTCGAAGGGGGTGTGCTCGAGGTCGTAGACGACGAAGTCGAAGTCGCGGTTGGCGGCGTGGCCGACGGCGGACTCCCGGTCGCTGCCGACCCCGAGGTAGTTGACGAACTGCCCGAAGATTGGCTTGTCCGCCTCGAGGAGCGGCAGGACGTTATTGACCGGGGGCGGAGCCTCCGCCGGGGCCTGCGCGGCGGCCGGGTCGCGGAAGAGGCCGCCTTCCACCGCGAGCGTGACCGCGCCGACCAACACGACCACCCCGCGGAGCAGGGTGGCGCGCAGGACAGCGGCAAGCCAACGTCGATTCGCGTCGCGCCGCGTCGCCGGCACTGCCCCGTCCGGCGCAGGCATCCCGTGGCTCGGCGCGTCGCTTCCTCGCCTGTGGCGGCCGGGACCCGGGCTATCGCTCACCGGCGGCCTCCTGGGCCTCGAGGTTCCGGTAGATCTCCAGAATGTGCCGGATGTCGTGGTTGCCCTCGTGGCAGGCGTACTCGAACATCGGCCCCTCGGTCTTCACCATCGGGATCTCCGCGCTCCACGAGCGGGTCCACGTGGTCGGATCGTCGACCGTGAACTCGTAGCGGATGGCGTCCTCGGCGATCCGCGTGAAGCGCTCCACGACGTGCAGCGCGCCGGTGGAGCCCTGGAAGCGGGTCTTGTCGTTGAAGCCCCGCGTCTCGACCACCAGCGTGTCGCCTTCCCAGCGGGCGCGCGAGTCGCCCGGGAACTGCCGGATCCGCTCGGAGATGTGCGGGCCGCCGTCGAGCGGGATGATGCGCGGCATGTTGTTCGTCAGCTCGGTGAAGACGACGACATGGTCCGGCGTCTGCAGGATCTGGTGGATGTCGTTGTAGGCCGGCGGGAGCATCGGCGGCCCGTTGTGCGCCCAGACGATGCACCGCTCGGAGAGCGGCCGGCGCTCGTGCCCGTCGAAAGCGCCCGGCTGGCGGCGCGCCTCGCGCTCGGCGGCGCTTCGGCTTCTGCGGTCAGCGGCGGGAAGCGTCCGTTCGGCGGGTCCGTGATCAGCGACGTGCGCCGGGTCGAGAGACCTTTCGGCACCGGGGTCCGCAGCCAGATCTCGTTGTCGTAGTGCACGTAGCTCGGGTTGTTGTTCTCGCGGTTTTCCTGGTACAGCCGCTGCTCGCGCTCCTCCGCGTCGGCCAGGGCGATCACGTTGCCGGCCAGCGGATCGACCCCCTCCGCGGTGAGCTCCTGCTGGAGTGCGGCCGCCTCCTCTTCCGTGAAGAACTCCTTGTCGCCCAGGTGCTCCGGCCGCTGCAACGGCGTGAACGTCTGGGTGGTCCAGAACCCCTGCAGGTCCGGATGGCCGTCGGCCGTGCGTGGCAGAGTCCAGGTGGACTCCGCCGCGCTGCCGCCCGCTGCCTGCTGCGCCTGGCTGCCGGCGGGCACCGCCGCCAGGATGCCGATTGCCGCCGCTGCCACGACGGGTGCGAGATATCGCCGGCTCATCTGAATCCTCCCTGCGCCACGCGGCGGCGGGCGCCCGACCGCTCGCGGGCGCCCCCGCATGATCTCCCACGCCGGCCGTTCATTTCAACTGCGCCGGTGCGGGCAGGTCCTCACGCCGACAGCACGCGCCGCAGGGCGTCGATGCGCTGCAGCACCGGCGGGTGCGAGTACTCCAGGGCGACGGCGAGCGGGTGCGGCGTCAGGTTGGTGAGCGTGTCCGCGGAGAGCTTCTTGAGCGCCGCGATCAGAGGCCCGCTGCCGCCCGTCGTTTCGGCCGCGAAGCGGTCGGCCTCGAACTCGTGTTTCCGCGAGAAGCGGTTCACGCAGAGCGAGAGGGCCAGATCGATGGGTGCGAAGAGCAGGCCGAAGAAGACGAGGCCGGCGTAGACCGACGGCTCGCCGACGCCGAAGGCGGCGAACAGCCCCTCCTGCTCCAGGAAGAACGAGAGGATCCATAACGTCGCTCCCAGGTAGCCGATGGAGAGGGCCAGCCCCTGCCAGACGTGGCCGCGGCGGTAGTGGCCGATCTCGTGCGCCACGACCGCCACCAGCTCGGCCACGCTGTAGTCCGCGACCAGAGTGTCGTAGAGGCCGATCCGCTTGTTGCGGCCGAATCCTGTGAAGAAGGCGTTCGCCTTCGATGACTGGCGCGACCCGTCGACGACGAAGATCCCCCGGAGCGGGAAGCGGGCGTCGCGCGCGCATTGCACCACGGCGTCGTGGAGGTCGCCGCTCGTGACCGGGGTGAAGGTGTTGAAGAGGGGCATGATCCAGGTCGGGGCGACGAACTGCACGGCGAGGATCGCGGCGGTGGCGGCAATCCAGCACCAGAGCCACGCCAGCGGCCCGGCCCAGGCGAAGAACGCGAGGACGAGGGCCAGGAGCGGTCCGCCGAGGAGCGCCGTCAGGACGAGCCCCTTGACGAGATCGGCCGCGAAGGTCGCCGGCGTCGTCCGGTTGAAGTCGAAGCGGGCCTCGATGACGAACGTCGAGTAGATGCGGAACGGGAGCGCCAGGACCGCCGACGCCAGCCCGAGGCTGCCGATGAAGAAGAGGCCGGTGACGACCGGGCCGTAGCCGAACGAGCGAGCAGCCTGGTCGAGCCACGCGAAGCCTCCGGCGAACCAGAAGGCGAGGAGCACGGCGAGGTCGACCGTCGTGCGCACGGCCCGGAAGCGGGCACGCGTGACGGCGTAGCGCTGCGCCCGGGCGTACCGCTGCTTGTCGAAGACGCCGGCGAACTCCGGCGGCACCGTCGGACTGAACGCCCGGGCGTTCAGCAGGCCCGACACGACCGCCAGCACGGACTGGCCGACGAGCGCCGCAAGAATCACGATGAAGAAGATGTTCATGGCGCCGGGGTAAGATCTCCCTGAATGATGACGACCGAGTTCCATTATCAGCCACTCTTCGAGCTGGCGCCCGACGAGACTCCCTACCGCAAGCTGACCTCCGACGGCGTCTCGACCGCGCGGGCCGGCGGCCGCGACATCCTGCACGTGGAGCCCGAGGTGCTGCGCTCGGTGGCGCGCACCGCGTTCGACGACGTCTCGCACCTCCTGCGCCCCGGCCACCTCGCCCAGCTCCGGGCGATCATCGACGACCCCGAGGCGTCCGCGAACGACCGCTTCGTGGCCCTCGAGCTGCTCCGCAACGCCAACGTCGCCGCCGGCCGGGTGCTGCCCGGCTGCCAGGACACCGGGACCGCCATCGTCATGGGCCACAAGGGCGAGCGGGTGCTGACCGCCGCCGACGACCGGGTCCCGCTGTCGCAGGGGATCTTCGACGCCTACGCGGAGCGCAACCTGCGCTATTCGCAAATGGCCCCGCTCGACATGTACACGGAGAAGAACACCGGCTCGAACCTGCCGGCGCAGATCGAGATCTACGCGGAGCCGGGCGACGAGTACGAGCTGCTGTTCGTCGCCAAGGGCGGCGGGTCGGCCAACAAGACGTTCCTGTACCAGGAGACGAAGGCGCTGCTCAACCCGGCGTCGCTGGCCGCCTTCGTCGAGGCGAAGCTCAAGACGATCGGCACCGCGGCGTGCCCGCCCTACCACCTGGCGCTCGTCATCGGCGGAACCTCGGCCGAGTTCACGCTCAAGACCCTCAAGCTCGCCACCACGCGCTACCTGGACCGGCTGCCGACGAGCGGCAACGAGCGCGGCCGGGCGTTCCGCGACCTCGACATGGAGCGGCAGGTCTTCGAGATCGCGCGGCAGATCGGAGTCGGGGCGCAGTTCGGCGGGAAGTACTTCGCCCACGACGTGCGGGTGATCCGCCTGCCGCGCCACGGCGCGTCGTGCCCGGTCGGACTCGGCGTGTCGTGCTCGGCCGACCGGCAGGCGCTGGCGAAGATCACGCACGAGGGCGTATTCCTGGAGCAGCTCGAGGAGAACCCGGCCCGGTTCCTTCCGGACGTGAGCGACGAGGAGCTGCCGAGCGACGTCGTCCGGATCGATCTCAACCGCCCGATGCCGGAGATCCTCGGCGAGCTGACGAAGTACCCGGTGGCGACGCGGTTGTCGCTCTCCGGGCCGATGATCGTCGCCCGCGACATCGCGCATGCGAAGCTGAAGGAGCGGCTCGACGCCGGCGAGGAGCTGCCGCGGTACGCGCGCGACCACATGGTCTACTACGCCGGCCCTGCCAAGAAGCCGGAGGGACGCCCGTCCGGGTCGTTCGGGCCGACGACGGCGGGGCGGATGGACTCCTACGTCGACCTGCTCCAGTCGCACGGCGGCAGCATGGTGATGCTGGCCAAGGGCAACCGGTCGGCGCAGGTGACCGAGGCGTGCAAGCGCCACGGCGGCTTCTACCTGGGCTCCATCGGCGGGCCGGCGGCGCGGCTCGCCGACCACAGCATCCGCAAGGTCGAGGTGCTCGAGTATCCGGAGCTGGGCATGGAGGCGATCTGGAAGATCGAGGTGGAGGACTTCCCCGCCTTCATCGTCGTCGACGACAAGGGGAACGACTTCTTCGCCGGCCTGCTGGCGGCGAAGCCGGTGATGCTGACGCGTTGAATCGATCCGTTGATCGAGGGAGGAGGTCCGATCCAAGCTGGCGCGTGCCATGGGTCCGTGGTTCAGGACCCGGGAGGGGGAAGATGCGAAGCAGAACGATTGGGACGTTGGCGGCGGCGGTAGCGCTCGTGATCGTGCCGGCCGTCGCCGGCGCGCAGGGCGTGCAGGCGGAGGGCTGGGAGCACCGGCTCGACTTCGGCGGAGACGTCAACGACGTGCTGAGCTTCCAGGCGATGGGCACCGGCGTCCACGTGACGACGGAAGGCGCCGGATTCGCCATCTTCTGGCAGCCGGCCAGCATGGCCAAGGGCGACTTCACGATCAGCGCCACCTTCACGCAGATGGAGCCGTCGGCGCACCCGAACGCCTACGGGCTCTTCCTGGGCGGCGACGACCTGGCCGGCGACGGGCAACGCTACACGTATTTCATGCTGCGGCAGGGCGGCATGTACCTGGTCAAGAAGCGGATGGGCGAGGACCTGCCGACCCTGGTCGACTGGACGGCGCACGACGCCGTCAATGATCTCGACGACCGGGGCTCCTCGACCAACAAGCTCACGGTGGAGGCGGCCGGCGACACGGTGCGCTTTCTCGTGAACGACACCGAGGTGGCCACGCAGCCGCGCTCCGCCGTCGACACCGACGGCGTTACCGGCCTGCGGGTCACGCACCTGCTGAACATGCACATCGACGACCTCATGCTCAGCCCGAGCATGTAGGCGACCAATCGGTCAACGCCCCCCTTGGGGCGGGAGGAAACCCATGCGCTGGACGAAGATTCTCGGTGGCGCCGCGGCGGTGGCCGCGGCGGTGGGGATGGCGGCGGAGGTTCAGGCCCAGGACCGGCCTCTGAGCCCCCGCGGACATACGGCCACGCAGCTCGGCGGAAGCTACAGCGCCGAGGGCCGGTACGAGGGCGGGCGGTGGATCGACATCCGCTACGGCCGCCCCATCCTGCGCGGCCGCCAGGGAATCTTCGGCGCCGGCGAGGGGTACGGGCAGCGGATCTACGCCGGCGCGCCGCTGTGGCGCGTCGGCGCGGACCAGACGACCACGTTCACGACGGAGGCCGACCTGCTCATCGGCGGGCAGCGCCTCGCCGCCGGCGAGTACACGATGTTCGCCGACCTCTCCGACCCGGCCGCGTGGGAGCTCGCCTTCACCACCTGGGACGGCAAGCCGGATCCCCGCGACGACGATCCGAACAGCCTGTGGGGCGCGTACGGCTACGACACGAGCCGCGACGTCCTGCGCACCACGATGTCGGTCGAAACCGTGGACTACTCGATGGACCAGTTGCACATCGGCTTCGTCGACATGACGGCGCAGGGCGGGACCCTCTACATCCTTTGGGACGACCAGCTCGCCAGCGTGCCGGTCGTGCTCGCCAACTAGGAGTCTGCGCCGTGGAACGGCGCGGACTCCCGTAGGCCGGCTGGGCGGGAATCGGAGCCGCAGGCGACGGTTCCCGGGCTAGTCCGGCGGGTCACGCTCCGCGGCACGAAGCTGCGGGGCGTGACCCGGCCGGCGCGGGCCTCGGCCGGCCGGGCCCAACGACTCGCCTGACACCCTATACGACCCGTGACTCTCCCGTCCGCACCCCCGACGTTCACGCACCGGCAGATCCTCATCGTCTTCAGCGGCCTGATGACCAGTCTGTTCCTGGCCGCCCTGGACCAGACGATCGTGGCGACGGCGCTCCCGACGATCGTCGGCGAGCTCGGAGGGCTCGACTACTACGCGTGGGTGGTCACCGCCTACCTGTTGAGCTCCACGGTCTGCACGCCGCTCTACGGCAAGCTGAGCGACATCTACGGGCGCCGCCCGATGTTCCTCGCCGCGATCCTCGTCTTTCTGCTCGGCTCGCTGCTCGCGGGCCTGGCACAAGGGATGATCCAGCTCATCGCGTTCCGCGGAGTGCAGGGGCTGGGCGCCGGCGGGATGATGGCCCTGACCTTCGCCGTCATCGGCGACGTCGTTTCGCCGCGGCAGCGCGGCCGCTACATCGGCTACCTGGCCGGCGTCTGGGGATTCGCCAGCGTCGTCGGGCCGCTGATCGGCGGCTTCATCGTCGACAGCCTCTCGTGGCGCTGGGTCTTCCTCATCAATCTGCCGATCGGCGCCGCGGCGATAGCCGTGACCTCGAGCGTGCTGCGCCTGCCGGCGCCCGCCCGGCGCCATCGCATCGACGTGGAGGGAGCCGCGCTCCTGATGGCAGGCGTCGGCTGCCTGCTGCTGGCCGTGGTCTGGGGCGGAGTCGAGTACCCCTGGGGGTCGCCGGTGATCCTGGGCCTCGTCGGGGGTGGAACGGTGCTGACGGCCGGCTTCCTCGCCTGGGAGACGAGGGTCGCGGAGCCGCTGCTGCCGCTGCGCCTGTTCCGCGATCCGATCTTCTCGGTCAGCTCGGCCCTCGGGTTCCTCATCGGGTTCGCGCTGTTCGGGGGCGTCGTCTTCCTGCCGCTCTTCCTGCAGGTCGTGACCGGTGTCTCCGCGACCGCCTCCGGACTGCTGATCCTCCCGCTCACGGCCGGCATGGTCGCGGGCTCGGTCGGCTCGGGCCGGCTGACGACGGCCACCGGGCGCTACAAGGTGTACCCGGTCGCCGGCTCCGCCCTCACCGCGGCCGGCATGGCCCTGCTGAGCCTGATGACGGCGGACACGCCGTTCTGGATCGGCTCGCTCCAGATGGCGGTGCTCGGACTCGGGGTCGGGATGGTGATGCAGGTCTCGCTGCTCGCCATCCAGAACGCGGTGGACTACCGCGACCTGGGGGTGGCGACGTCGTCGGCGCAGTTCTTCCGGTCGCTCGGCGGGTCGTTCGGGGTGGCGCTGTTCGGCGCCATCATGAACGCGCGGCTGCTGGCCGAGTTGCCGGCACACGTGCCCGCGGAGGCCCTGGCCGCCGTTCGTGGCGAGATGTCGGCGCTCCTGAGCAGCCCGGCCGCGATCCGCGCCCTCCCGCCGCCCGTCGCCGACGGCGTGGCGGCGTCGCTCGAGCTGGCGATCCAGGCCGTCTTCTTCTGGGCGGTCCCGATCGCGGTGCTCGGGTTCGTGCTGTCGTGGTACCTGCGCGAGATCCCGCTTCGCGACACCGTGGGGCCGGTGCCGCTGGCCGAAGGTGCCGAGGAGGTGGCCCTCGCCTCCCCGGCCGGCGCGGGCCGCGTGCCGGCGAGCGCCCCGGCCCCGGCGGGCGGCGGCTCCGGCGGACGATGAGACGGAGAGGCCCGAGACGGAGGTCAGACAGATGACTCGCTTTTCACGAATCGCTGCCGTCGCCCTCGTCGTCGCCGTTGCCGTCGTCGCCACCGCCCCGCCCGGGGCGTCGGCGCAGACGCCGAGCGAGATCCTGGTGCGCGGGGGCGAGATCGTCACCGTCGACGGCCGGCGGCCGGCCGACATCCGCGTGGTGGGGGAGACCGTGGCCGAGATCGGCCCCGCGCTCGCGGCCGGCCCGGACGCGACGGTGATCGATGCGGAGGGGCTGTTCGTGCTGCCGGGCGGCATCGATCCGCACGTCCACCTGGGAGGCATCGGGGTCGACGACTACACGAGCGGGTCCGCCGCGGCCCTCGCGGGCGGCATCACGACCATCTCGAACTTCGGCGGCGTCCGCGACGGCGAGGCTCCGGCCGAGGCGCTGGCGCGGGCTACCGGCGCCATCGAAGCCGAGACGATCGCGGATCTGATCTACCACCCGATCGTCTCCGACCCCGCGTCGGCCACGGCGGAGACGCTGGAGGCGCTGGTCGCGGCGGGGCAGCCGACCATCAAGGTGTTCATGGTCCGCCCCACGTTCGACGAACGGGCCGAGGGCTTCGTGGGTACGATGCGCGCGGTCGTGGAGGCCGGTGTCCTGTTGCTGGTGCATTGCGAGGACGCCGCCATCGTGGCCGACACGGCGGCGCGGTTCGTGGCGGAGGGGCGCGGCGGCCTCGAGAACTTCGCCGACGCGCGGCCCGTGGAGGCCGAGGAGGCCGCCACGCGTCGTGCGATCGCGATGGCCGAGGTGACGGGCGCGCCGATCTACATCGTCCACCTGTCGTCGGAGCGCGCGCTGCGGGCCGCGGAGGAGGCGCGGGAGCGTGGCATCCCGGTTTATGTCGAGACCCGGCCCATCTACCTGCACCTGACGCGGGAGCGCTTCGAGGGACCGACGCCCGGCCTCTACATCGGACAGCCGCCGCTGCGGACGCAGCAGGACCAGGACGCGATGTGGGCGGGGATCGCGCGGGGCGCGATCGACGTCGTCGCCTCGGACCACGTCGCCTACACGCGCGAGCTGAAGCTCGACCCGGCCCAGACCGTCGCCAGCCACCGGGCCGGCATGAGCAACCTGCAGGTGATGCTGCCGATGATCTACTCCGACGGGGTGGGGACCGGCCGCATCACGCTGGAGCGCTTCGTCGCCGTCACCTCGACCAACGCGGCCAAGCTCTTCGGCCTCTACCCGCGGAAGGGGACCATCGCCGTCGGCTCCGACGCCGACCTCGTGCTGTGGGACCCGAACGAGACGCGCGAGATCCGCAACGCCGACATGCTCTCCAACAGTGGCTATTCCGTGCACGCGGGCCGCGAGGTCACCGGATGGCCGCTGCTCACGATGCGCCGCGGCGAGGTCGTCTACCGGGACGGCGAGGTTCTCGGCGAGCCGGGCAGCGGCGAGCTCCTGGCGCGGGGACGCTGGCAGCGTCCCGAGCTGTAGGCGGCGGCGCGTTCGTCATCCGTTCGCGCTATCCGACGAGGCTCGGAATCCCGACCGTCAGGATGGCGGTCGGGGCAACCGTCCCGGCCATCCATCGAACGAGCCTGGTTGCGAGGCCTGCGATCCCAGCGCGAAGCCCGGCGCTCCGAGCCCGAGACGGCCGCCGGATCGGTTGCGGCGCCCGGCGGCAGGATCCATAATGGCGGATTCGTGCGCCGCCGCCCCGACCGATGGGGGCCGGCGGCGGTGAGGGGTGGCATGACGACGTTGAGACGAGCGCTGTCGCGTGGCCTCCCGGCGGCCATCGGGCTCGTGGCCCTTGGCGCCGCGGCGGGGCCTGGTGCTGCGCCGGCGTTCGCCGAGCCGCCGGCCGCGGGTGCTGCGGGCGCGGCGGCGGCGACCGCCGAGCGGGCCCTGCTCGACCGCTATTGCGTCACGTGCCACAACGGACGGCTCCAGACCGCGGGCCTCGAGCTCGACGCCGCCGACATCGATCACGTGGCGGCCGATCCGGCGCTGTGGGAGAAGGTGGCCCGCAAGCTGCGCGCGGGGGCGATGCCGCCCGCGCCGCGCCCGCGCCCGGACGAGGCGACCTACGCTCGGTTCATCGACTACCTGGAGACGGAGCTCGATGCGGCGGCCGCCGCCGACCCGAACCCGGGGCGGACGGAGGCCTTCCACCGGCTGAACCGCGCCGAGTACCACAACGTCGTCCGCGATCTCCTCGACCTCGAGGTCGACGTCGCGGAGCTACTCCCGGCCGACGACGGCAGCTACGGCTTCGACAACATCGCGGGCGTGCTCGGCATGTCGCCGACGCTGCTCGAGCGGTATCTCTCGGCGGCGAAGAAGGTGAGCCGGCTCGCGGTCGGCAACCCCGGCCTGCCGCCGACGGCGGAGACCTTCCACCTCGCGGCCGACTACTCGCAGGACGACCGGATCGACGGGCTGCCGTTCGGCACCCGCGGCGGGATCGCGATCCGCTACACGTTCCCGGTCGACGCGGTATACGTCATTCGCCTGCGGCTGGGCCGCGACACCCTCGACGCCCTGGCCGCGTTCGAGGTGCCGCACGAGCTCGAAGTGAGCCTCGACGGCGACCCGCTGCAGACGTTCCGAGTCGGCGAGCCGCCGCCGGACGCCGACCGGGGGAGCGACGAGTACCGCGCGTGGCGCGACCGGCAGCGGAACGCGGACGAGAACTGGGTGCTGCGCGTGCCAGTGCTCGCCGGGCCGCGCACGCTGCGTGCGACCTTCCGCAAGAAGACCTCCGCGTACCCCGAGACGCTGCGGCAGCCGTACCTTCGCCCCTACACGAACACGACGGGCGGCGACACCCGCTACCAGCCGTACCTCGCGAGCGTCGTCATCACCGGGCCCTACGAGGCGAGCGACGCGCCGCCGACCGAGGAGACGCCGAGCCGCGCGCGCATCTTCACCTGCCGGCCCGCGAGCGGTGACGAGGTCGAGGCGCGGGAGTGCGCGAGCGAGATCCTCTCGACGCTGGCCCGCCGCGCCTACCGGCGGCCGGTCACCGCGCGCGACCTCGACGTGCTCCTCGGCTTCTACGACCGCGGCAGCGCGGAGGGATTCGAGGCGGGCGTCGAGCAGGCGCTCCGGCGGCTGCTGGTCAGCCCGGAGTTCCTCTTCCGCGTGGTCCGCGATCCGGTCGGCCTGCCGGCGGAGAGCGTCTACCGTCTGAGCGACCTGGAGCTGGCCTCGCGCCTGTCGTTCTTCCTCTGGAGCAGCATTCCGGACGACGAGCTGATCGATCTCGCCGCGGCGCGGCGGCTGCGCGAGCCGGCCGTGCTCGAGGCGCAGGTCCGGCGCATGCTGGCCGACGAGCGCGCCGCCGCGCTGGTCGAGAACTTCGCCGGGCAGTGGCTCTACCTGCGCAACATCCCCGCCCTCGTCCCGGACGAGAACCGCTTCCCCGACTTCGGGGAGGCCCTGCGGCGGGCGATGCGGCGGGAGACCGAGCTCTTCGTCACCAGCGTGATGCGCGAGGACCGTGACGTCCTCGACCTGCTGACCGCCGACTACACGTTCGTGAACGAGCGGCTCGCGCGCCACTACGGCATCTCCAACGTCTACGGCAGCCACTTCCGGCGGGTGGAGCTACCCGGCGAGGCGCGCCGCGGCCTGCTGGGCCACGGCAGCATCCTGGCCGCCACCGCCTACCCGACCCGGACGTCGCCCGTGCTGCGCGGCAAGTGGGTGCTGGAGAACCTCCTCGGCACGCCGCCGCCGCTTCCGCCGCCCGACGTCCCGTCGCTCGAGGAGACGAGCGCCGGCCGCGCCCTCTCGATGCGGGAGGCGATGGAGCAGCACCGGGCGAACCCCGTCTGCTCGAGCTGCCACCGGCTGATGGATCCGCCCGGCTTCGCCCTCGAGCAGTTCGACGCGTCGGGCCGCTACCGGACGCACAATGAGGCCAACGCGCCGATCGACGCGTCCGGCGTGCTGCCCGACGGCACGGAGTTCGAGGGCGCGGCGGGGCTCCGCGACGCCCTGATGCAGCGCCCCGATCTGTTCGTCACCACCCTGACCGAGAAGCTGATGACGTACGCGCTCGGGCGCGGCGTCGAGGCCCACGACGCGCCGGCCGTCCGGGCCATCACTCGCGAGGCCGCGCGCGACGGGCACCGGTTCTCGGCGCTCGTCCTCGGCATCGTCCGCAGCGCGCCGTTCCAGATGAGGAGAACCCCGTCATGATGATCAGGAAGCTCTCGCTGCCGCGCCGCACGTTCCTGCGAGGCATGGGCGCCGCGGTGGCTCTGCCGTTGCTCGACGCCATGGTGCCGGCCCTGACGGCGCAGGCGGCGACCGCGGCGAAGCCGGTCAAGCGGCTCGGCTTCATCTACCTTCCGAACGGGGCGGTGATGCAGTCGTGGACGCCGAAGGGCGAGGGCCCGCTGGAGCTCTCCCCGTCGCTCAGCCCGCTCGCCGCGCACCGCGACCAGACCGTCGTCCTGTCGCGCCTGGCCCACGGGCAGGCGGAGCCGCTCGGCGACGGCAACGGCGAGCACTCGCGCGCCACCGCGACCTGGCTGAACGGCGTGCATCCGAAGCACACCGAAGGCGCCGACGTCCGCGCCGGCATCACCGCCGACCAGGTGGCCGCCTCCACCATCGGCCGCGAGACGCCGCTCCCGTCGCTGGAGCTGGCCATCGACCTCGATTTCCTGGTCGGCAACTGCGAGAACGGCTACAGCTGCGTCTACATGAACACCCTGTCGTGGCGCACGGCGACGACGCCCCTTCCGGTGGAGAACAACCCGCGCGTCGTCTTCGAGCGCTTGTTCGGCGATGGCGGCACCCGCGCCGAACGGCTGGCGGAGATGCGCACCGACCGGAGCATTCTCGACTCCGTGGGCGACGACCTCGCGCACCTCGAGCGCGACCTGGGCAAGGCCGACCGGCACCGCCTCGACCAGTACCTCGACGCCGTACGGGCCATCGAGCGGCGGATCCAGCTCGCCGAGGTCCAGGGCGCGGACACCGAGTTGCCGGAGAACCTGCTGCGGCCGGCTGGCATCCCCGACTCGTACGAGGAGCACGTCGGGCTGATGTACGACCTGCTGGCGCTGGCGTTCCAGACCGACCTGACGCGCGTGTTCACCTTCATGGTGGGCCGCGAACTCGGCGGGCGCCCCTACCCGCAGATCGGCGTGCCGGATCCGCACCACGGGCTCTCGCACCACCGGAACGACCCGGAGAAGCTGGCCAAGCTGACCCGGATCAACACGCACCACGCCACGCTCTTCTCGCACTTCCTGGACCGCCTGCAGGCGACGCCGGACGGCGCGGGATCGCTGCTCGACACCTCCCTGGTGCTCTACGGCGCCGGACTCGGCGACAGCAACGACCACCTGCACTACGACCTGCCCGTGGCCGTCGTCGGCGGCGAGGGCGCGGGCTGGCGCGGCGGCCGGCACCTGCGCTACCCGAAGGACACGCCGATGACCAACCTGCTGATCAGCATGCTCGGCAAGGCGGGCGTCCCGGCGGAGCAGCTCGGCGACAGCACGGGCCGGCTGACGGCGCTGGCTGACGTGTAGCACGGCGGGGAAGGCGCCGTTCCCGGAAAGAACGCCGGACGCGCGCCCGGAGTCGACGACCTGGAGCGTTCCGGCGGTGGGGACGATGCATCCCGCGGCCGGAACGCGGCCCGTCGCGGGCGCGTTCCCGGGGGAACGGCCGAGTCGGTGAGCCGACGCTCTGAACGGAAGACCGATGCGCAACTTGGCAGAAACGCTCACGTTCGTTGCGACGGCGGTCGCCGTCGCCTTGCCCGGGGCTGCGGGTCTCGGGGCCGTCGCGCGGGCCGCGGCCGACGCGCCGCTGGTCGAGGCGGCGCGGGGCGGCAACGCAGAGCGCGTTCGCGCGTTGCTGGCGCAGGGGCTCGACGCCAACGCGCCGGACGGGGACGGCACGACGGCGCTCCACTGGGCGGCTCTCAACGACGACGTGGCGAGCGCCGAGGCCCTGCTCGCGGCCGGGGCGCGCGCCGACGCGGCCAACCGTTTCGACGCGACGCCGCTCGCCGTCGCCTCCGAGAACGGGAGCGCGGCGTTCATCGCCCTCCTTCTCGACGCCGGGGCGGACCCGAACTGGGCGACGCCGGAGGGCGAGACCGCGCTGATGACCGCGGCCCGCACCGGCCGCGCCGACGCGGTGCGGGTGCTCCTTGACCGGGGCGCGGACCCGAACCTGCGCGAGGGCTGGCGTGGCCAGACCGCCCTGATGTGGGCCGCGGCCGAGAACCATCTGTCCACCACCGACGCGCTGCTCGACGCGGGAGCAGACGTGGCCGCAGGCTCCGACGGTGGTTTCACGCCGCTGCTGTTCGCGGTGCGGGCCGGCTACCGGGAGATGACCCGCAAGCTGCTGGCGGCGGGCGCCAGCGCGGACGAGACGCTGCCGGACGGCACCAGCGCCCTCGTCCTCGCCACCAAGAACGCCCACTACGAGCTGGGCGCGTTGCTGCTCGACGCTGGCGCCGACCCGAACGCCGACGCGCAGGGCTGGACGGCGCTCCACGAGATCAAGTGGACGCGGCGCCCCAACCTCGGCTTCAACAACCCGCCGCCCATAGTCACCGGCTCGATGTCCGATCTGGACTTCATTCGCCTGCTCGCCGCGCACGGCGCGGACCTCGACGCGCGGATGACGAAGGAGCCGAACAACCGCTACCGCAACGTGCTGAACCGCGTCGGCTCGACGCCCTTCCTGCTGGCGGCCAAGGCGGCCGACGTGGAGATGATGCGCGTGCTCGTCGAGCTCGGCGCCGACCCCCTGCTGCCGAACGAGGACGGCACCACGCCGCTGATGGTCGCCGCCGGCGTCGGCATCTGGGCGGTGGGCGAGAGCCCCGGCACCAACGAGGAAGCCCTCGCGGCCACCAAGTACGCGCTGGCCCTCGGCGGCGACGTGACGACCATCGACGACAACGGCGATACGGCACTCCACGGCGCCATCATCCGCGGCTCCGAGCCGCTCGTCCGCTACCTCCTCGACCACGGGGCCGACCTCGAGGCGACCAACGAGAAGGGCTGGACCCCGTTGCGCATCGCCAAGGGCGTCTTCTACTCCAACACCGGCAAGCGCTGGCCCGAGATGGAGACCCTCCTCCTCGCGCTCGGCGCCGATCCTTCGACCGCCACCGGCGCCGACAACACCATCTCCGACTGGTCGGCCGAGGAAGCGCCGCCGGACGTGCGCTGACGGCCGCCGAATCCACTCGCCGCACGGTGCGCAGGCGAGGATCTTGCGCGTCACCACCTCCCGGCGTTCGCGCTGGCGTCGAACAGGCGGCGCGCATCGCGACGAAGCGTTACCTTCTCGAGTTCGTGCAGGCACTCGAGACGCGGCGGGCCGAGCTGGACGTTTCTCGGTCAGCCATCGCGCGGGAGCTGGGCGTTACGCAGCCAACGATCTCCCGACTGTTCTCCGGCCATGTCCAGAACATCGAATTGCGGACGATGGTGCGAGTTGCTGAAGTGTTGGACGCCGATCTGGAGCTCGTGATCAGGCCACGGTAGGGGCTCCGGGCCTGTTGGCAGCGACATCGGGCACAACCTGCGCGCCATCTGCAAGCCGGAGGACTTGGCGCGCATCGAGGTCACCAACCTCGACCGCTGGGTGGCCTCCTTCCTGCGGGGCCGGCGCTACGAGTTCCGCATCGTCTTCGGCCGTGATCGGGAGAATCAGGTGATCGACAGTCGCGATCCAATCGTGATCTGGCGCCGGGGCCGGGAGCCGGTGGCGCTGATCGCGGCGGGCGAGCTCGCCGGATGGATGGAGACCGGCTATCTGCTGCGCTCACCGAAGAACGCCCGGCGCCTGCTGGAGGCCGGGGAACGCGCGGCCCGGGGTGGGGGAGAACCGCTCGACGTCGATCGGCTCCGCCGTCGCCTGGGGATCGGTGAAGGGGAGTGAGCCGCCGCGGCGCCAAGCCGTCATGGATCCCAACTTCTGGCAGGATCTGGAGCACCGGACGCGGACGAACCGGCGGCTGGCCCTGCGCACCCTCACGCTGGTCGAGGCGGCGCTACGCGACCCCGTTCGCCGGCGCCGGGAAGCCCGAGAGGCTCCGCGGGCGGCTCGCGGGCGCGTGGTCACGCCGTATCGACCAGGAGCACCGTCTCGTGAGAACCGCCCGACCTCCCGGTCGCCGACTTCTGGTCATCGCCGCGTGGCGGGTGCGGGCGGGCTCCGTCGCTCGTGGGGTGCTTGGCCGTTCTGGTTCAGGTGCGGCGGCTCTCGGCCGCGACTGCCTCGAAGGCGGACAGCAGGTCGCTCTGACCAAGCGCCTCTTCGAGCAGTCGCAGCAGCCGTCGGATTCGGCGACGATCCACACGGGGTCCGTGCAGGCGCCACAGCGTGCGCGCGTCTTCGATGTCCTTCGGGCGGCCCGCGAGGATCTTGGCGATGAGGAGATCGTCGAGGTGGATCAACGGGACGCTGATGCCGGCGATGTCCGCTGCCGCCGCACGGGTGAGGAACTCGTCCTCGAGCCCGGATCCCGCCAGCACGACGTCGAGCGGCATGCCGGTGGCGACGTGAACGAACGGCATCACGCGCGTCCGTCGCACGAAATCGGGGTCGTCAACGTCGTCAACCCGAAGCTGGAATCCCCCGGCTTCCATGTCGCGGCTGAAGCGCTCCGGGTCCTCCGGTTCCAGCTTGACCGTGACGTCGACATCGGCACTGAAACGAGGCACGCCGTACGCGACGACCGCCTGCGCCCCGAAGAGGTACCAGCGTCCCCAGCGGTCGAGCACCGCCGCCAGCGCCTCGAGGAGATCAAGCGCGGCGGGCTGCATCGGCACGTGCCAACAGCTCCGTCATCCGCACGTGGTGACGAAGGTCGTCACGCCGGCTCGCGTCATCCGGCCAGTCCGGATGCTGCAACAGGGCCTGCCGCCGCAGCTCGTCGGCGATCCGCAGCGCTTCGAGCGGTCCGAGACGTCCGACCCGTTTCGCCCAGTGGGCGTCCTTGGCCTCGCGCGCAGCTTGCCAATCGCGCGCCATGAAGGCGCGCAGGCCGTGGGTGATCGGCGGTGAGGTCGCGCCGCCTCGATCGGGCGGGCTCCGCCACGCCGAGCGGGCAGGCGCACCGGGTTCCTTGGGCGCGGTCCTGCGGTCGACGAGCCAGATCGCCTCGGCGGCCAGCGTGCGGGCGAAGCGGCCGCCGTCCTCCTGCAGTGACTCCCATTCGCCCCTGGTGTACACCAGCAGGTCCGTCGCGACGGGCAGCGCTTCGGTCTTCCACGCACGAGGGCGTTCCGCGTGGGGCAGGGGGCTGCGTGTGACGATGGCAACGAGGTCGAGGTCGCTGCCGAAGCCTTCGTCGCCGCGGGCGTAGGAGCCGAAGTAGCCGAGGGCCTCGAGCTCCGGTCGCCGGGCAGCTTCCGCCTCGGCCCACTCGCGCAGGCCGTCGAGGACGGCTTCGGTCGCGGGCCAGCGCTTGACGGACGAACTCGACGATGTCACCGGCATGGCGGAGCGCCTGCTCGCTCTGCAGTGGGCCGTAGTACTCGAACGCCGGCCCGCTGAAGTGCCCGTTCGGATAGCGGGCCGGTGGCCGCCCACGGCACCTGTCCGGACGGGTGCCGCGGGCGGGCTCGCCTTCGATGACGTCGCGCGGCGGCCGCGCCTACGGCGCCCGGCAGACGAAGTTCGCTGCGTCGTCCGTGCTTCCGCTGCCGCTGTAGACCGCCTGTTCCGGGTAGGCGCAGAGCGGCCGGGTGCGATCCACCTCGCCGCCCCGCACGCGGGACGCGATGATGTGGTCGGGGGCCTCGCCCTCCTCGACCCACTGCTCGAGGGCCGACAGCATGTCGAAGCGGCTCGGGCCGGCGCCGCCGCCGCAATGGCCCATCCCCGGCGCCATGAAGAGCCGGAACGAGTCGTGGACCACCTCCCGGCTGCCGATCGTGTCGACGACGCGCCCGTAGTACTGCGTGACGTTGGCGGGGGAGATCTGCGGGTCGGCCCAGCCGTGGTACGAGAGCAGCTTCCCGCCGCGGTCGAAGAACGGCTTCAGGTTCGGGTCGAGCGCGTTCAGGGTGTCGTTGTCGCGCTCCTCGGCGAGCACGATGTCGGTCTCGAAGTTGAAGCGGTCGATGGTCCACTCCGGATCCGCGAACGTCAGGTACCGGAACTGCTCGAGCCCGGTGGCCCGCGCCGAGCGGGTCCAGCCGAGGTCGGTCCAGCCGAGCTCGCTGCCGGGCAGGAGGCCGGTGATGGGACGGCCGGTCTTCGGGTTCTCGGGCGAGGCATAGAGCATGCGAACGGAACGGACCTGGGCGGCGCTGAGGCATCCCTCGCCGCCGTCGCCGTCGCACGCGAGGACGCCCGGGTCGAAGTCGCAGCGCTCCGGATCGCCCACCACGCCGTCGCTCACGCCGTCGGCGGCGTCGCAGGCGGCGAGCACCGCATCGTGCACGAGCTGCCGTGCCTCCGCCGGGAGCTGCATCGCCTCGTCGGCCTCGAGCGGCTTCGCCACCCGCAGCGAGCCGCCTGCGCGGCCGGTCCAGTCGAGGCCGGGGGCCCCGGCGATGATGCCGTCGAAGTCCTCCGGGAAGCGCTGCGCCGCCTTCATCGCCTGCCGCCCGCCGGCCGAGCAGCCGACCCAGTAGGAGTAGCGCGCCGGGTCCCCGTAGTGGGCCTCGACGGCCTGCTTCGCGAAGACGGTCATCTCGTGCAGCGAGCGGTAGCCGAAGTCGATCACCTTCTCCGGGTGGCCGAGCCCGAAGCTCGCGGTGTTGCCGACGTGGCCGGTGTCGGTCGAGCTGCTCGCGTAGCCGCGCGCGACCGCCGCGGCCATCGAGTTGTGCCGGATCGACCCCGTGAAGGCGCCGTTCCCGACCGCCTGGTACTTCCCGTTCCAGCCCTCGGACGGCATCCAGACCTCGACCTTGATGTCGGAGTCGTCCGTGGGCGTCAGCGTGGCCGACACGCGGCAGAACGCCGGCAGCTCGGCGTAGGGGCGGAGCTGCGCCGCGGAGGGCGCTCGGCCACCGGACGGCGGCGTGAACGCGCCCGGGGCTACCACCTCGGCACCCGTGATGGTGGTGTTGGGCAGCGACAGATCCAGCAACCGGCTGCATGCGTCGGACTGGGCCGCGGCCACGACCGCCGGGCTGGCTCCGCCCGCGGCGGTGGTGAGACCGGCCGCGGCGCCCAGGGCAATCGCGACGGCGGTGGCAGAGGCAGCAGCGAGCACACGCGTCATGTCCGGCCTTCCTTTCTGCGTCGTCTTCTCTCTTCTACCGGTTTCTTCATCCGGCTTGTCGTCCGGGCAACGGCAGGGTGTCGTCGCCTCGGCTCCGGCGACCCTCTCGCTTCTCTCCCAAGCCCGCGCTTCCCGCCGCTCGGGCTCCGCCCGCTCCTACGTCGTCAGACGTCCGGGTGGCGCAGGTGCCACTCGGACGCCTGCTCGTAGGTGTGGGCGATCCGGCAGAGCGTCGCCTCGCTGCGGTCGCGGCCGACGAGCTGCAGGCTCAGCGGCGCCCCGGCTGCGTTGAAGCCGCACGGCACGGAGATGGTCGGCGTCCCCGCGAAGTCGGCCGGCGCCGTGAACTGCTGGATGCCCGTCAGCGGCGGGTCGAAGCGCTGGGCGATCGACACCAGCGCCGCCCCGAAGTCGTCGGTCCCCTCGTAGGCCATGCCGTCGAGCACCGGCATGGGGGTGGTCGTCGACGGACAGACGAGCGCGTCGACCGAGCCCAGCAGCGCCTCGTAGCGCGCGGCGAAATCGGCCCGCCTCTCCATCGCCGCGGCGTACTCGCCGTCGGTGACGGCCGCCCCGCTCGCCAGGAACTCGCCGAAGTAGGCACCGTACTCGGACGCGCGGACCGGGTAGTGGTCCGCGTGGGCGCGGACGGCCTCGTAGGCGCAGATGGTGCCCCAGTCGTCGACGGAGGCTTCCGGCACCTCGACCTCCACCGCCTGCGCGCCGAGCTCCGCGAGGACGCCGAGGGCCTCCTCGACCCCCGCCGATACCGCCGGGTCGACACCGACCGCCGCATACCGGCGGTCGTAGCCGAGCCGCAACCCGGCGACGCCGCCGTCGAGAGCGTCGATCAGGCGCGGGGCCGGTCCCGGGAGCGACGTCGGGTCGTTGGGGTCCTCGCCGGCTATCGCCTCCAGCATGATCGCGGCATCGGCGACGGTGCGGGTCATCGGGCCGACGTGGTCGAGCGAGCCGGCGAGCTCGAGCACGCCGTAGCGGCTGACGAGACCCCAGGTCGGCTTGATCCCCACGATGCCGCACTGCGCCGACGGGAAGCGGATGGAGCCGCCGGTGTCGGATCCGAGCGACCCGAAGCACAGGCCGGCCGCGGTGGCGACGCCGGAGCCGCTCGACGACGCGCCCGGCCAGAGTCCCTCGTCCCACGGGTTGACCGGGATGTCGAAGTCGGGGTGATAGGCGGCCATCGCTCCTTCGGTCAGGTTCAGCTTGCCGAGGAGCACCGCTCCCGCCCCGCTGAGCCGCGCCACGACGGTCGCGTCGTAGTCGGGCACGAAGTCCGCCAGGACCGGGGTGGCGCCCATCGTCCGGACGCCGCGCGTGTAGCACAGGTCCTTGACCGCGATCGGCACGCCGTGCAGCGGCCCGCGGTAGTTCCCGGCGCCGATCTCGCGGTCCGCTCGGGCGGCGGCCGCGCGCGCCTGGTCGGCCATCACCGTCGCGTAGCTCCTGAGGCGCCCGTCGACGGCCGCAATGCGGTCGAGCAGGGCCTCGGTGAGCTCCGCCGACGAGATCTCGCGGCCCTCGATCCGGCGGGCCGCCTCGCGCAGACTCAGGTAGTGGAGAGGTACGTCACCCGTGCCGGCTGCACCTCCGCTCGCCTGGGCGGAGCCCCGCCGCGATCGCCCCGAGGCGGCGCGCGAGCCCAGGAACGGAGCGGCGGCAGCGGCACCGAGCGCCGCCAGCACGGCTCGTCTCGACAGGGTTGCCTTCATCGGTCCGTGCCCTCCCCGACCCTGGATCCGTGCGGCTGGAGCCGGTCCGCTTCGCAGCTCCTCTTCGCCGGACCCGCACGACTGAACTCCACCCTGCTGCCAGGCCGCCTGCGCCGCAGAACGTGTCATGAGGACCTGTCGCAGGCTCCGTGCTCGACCCCGGCCCCGCCGGCCCGGGAGCTTGCGCCGCGGAACTCCACTGCGTCGGCATTCTGCCGCGCAAGCTCCTAGTGTTCAACGCCTGAAGTTCTTGACCAGTAGAATCGGCTCGTGGTGCGGTCGGCCCGGAAGCGAGGAGGGCCGTGCCGAACCATTACACACGAGAGGTCCCGGAGGTCTCGGACGCACAGCGCGAGGAACTGGAGGGTTGGCTGCGCCGGCGCAATACCGCGCAGGCTCTGGCCCTGAGGGCACGCATCGTGCTGCAGAGCGCCGCGGGACGGAGCGACCAGGTCGTGGCGCAGGCTCTGGGCACGACGCGGGCCACGGTCGGCAAGTGGCGGCGGCGGTTCCTGCGCAACGGCTGCGACGGCTTGCTGGACGAACCACGGCCGGGCGCGCCGCGCCGGGTGTCGGACGAGGACGTCGAACGGGTCGTGGTCCGGACGCTGGAGACGACCCCACGGGGGGCGACGCATTGGAGCCGGGAGTCGATGGCCCGAGCCTGCGGGCTGAGCGCTTCGACCGTCGGCCGCGTGTGGCGCGCGTTCGCGCTCAAGCCCCATCGCAGCGAGACCTTCAAGCTGTCGCGAGACCCGTTGTTCATCGAGAAAGTGCGCGATATCGTGGGGCTGTACCTGCATCCGCCGGAGCGAGCGGTGGTGCTGTTTGTGGATGAGAAGTCGCAGATCCAGGCGTTGAACCGTACCCAGCCGGTGTTGCCGATGCGTCCGGGAGCACCGGAGCAGCGGACACACGACTATCGACGGCACGGCACGACCTCGTTGTTCGCGGCCCTGAACACCGCCACCGGCGAGGTGATCGGCAGGTGCTTTCGGAAGCACCGCTCGGTGGAGTTCAAGCGCTTCCTCGCCGTGATCGACAAGGCGGTGCCGCCCGACCTCGACATCCACCTGGTGCTGGACAACTACGGCACGCACAAGACGGCGATGATCCACGACTGGCTGGCACGGCGTCCTCGGTATCACCTGCACTTCACGCCCACGAGCGCATCGTGGCTCAACCAGGTAGAGCGTTGGTTCGCCGAGATCACCCGGCAGCAGATCCGGCGTGGAACCCATCGCAGCACCCAAGCACTCGAGGCGGCGATCAAGGAGTACCTGGCGGTCTACAACGAAGACCCCAAGCCCTTCGTCTGGACGAAGACCGCCGAGCAGATCGGAATCCCTGAAGCGTTACTGCTCACGTATTTCTGACGGTGCACACTAGAACATCGCGATCGGGTTCACGGGGCTGCCCGTGCCGCGCGCGACCTTCAGCGGCAGACCCATGAACAGGAACTCGTACCGGCCCTCCTCGGCGCAGGCGTCGGCCAGCGGCTCGAGCAGGGCGTTGTCGAGCAGCGCCACGCCGTAGTTGAAGAGGACGCCGTGCACGGGGAACGCCAGGCCGTACGGGTCCGGTCGCGCGTCCATCATGTCCCAGCCGAGCAGGGACACGTCGTGGTCGCGGATGAACTTGGCGCACGTCACGCCCAGCCCCGGCCGGTCGCCGCCCGCGTACTCGCCGCCGGCGGCCAGGAAGCGCTCGCGGCCGCTGTAGACGAGCAACGCGTCGCCCGGCTCCACCGCGACGCCCTGCGCCTCGGCCGCCTCCTCGAGCTCCCAGCCCTGGACCGGGTTGCCCGGGGTGACGTGCGACTCGCCGCGATGCCGCGGGACATCGATCAGTACGCCGCGCGTGACGATGCCGTCGCTCCAGGCGTCGATGGCGCCGAACGCGGCGCCCTGCGTGGTCAGCTCGACGTCCGGGTCGCGCCCCTGCCACATGCCGTCCGCGTCCCACATGTGGCACAGCGCGTCGATGTGCGTGATCGTCTGCCCGTGGTAGATGAAGCCGTAGTAGTCGACGACGGCGCCGGAGCCGCCGGGCCGGTCGCTCTTGCGCAGGAACTGCTGCGGCGGCTCGAAGACGCGGCTCATCGACACGCGGCGCCCGTTCCGCACCAGCGCCGCGGCGGCGGCGCTCTTCTCCGGGGTGATCAGGTTGACGGCGCCCTTCTGGTCGTCGTCGCCCCAGCGCCCCCAGTTGCGCCGGTCCGTGTACCACGACCGCACCTCGGCCGCGGACGGCATCCGCGGGTCCTGCCCCGCTGCGGCGGGAGCGGCCGCCTGCGCCGCCGGCGCGTGATGGTCCTCGTGCCGGGCCAGCAGCTCGGACGGCGAGATGCTGTCGGCGGGCGCCGCCGGCGTCCCCGCCTGCCGGCTCCACGCGGTCGCCCGGCCGCCGAGAACCGCCGCCCCACCCATGGCCGCCGCGCTCGTCAGGAACCTTCGTCGTGATGAGGCCATGTCTCCCGTCCTTTCGTCGCGCTGCTCCCCAGCTGTCTGCGGCTCAGCCTAACACGTGCCAACCCGCACCAAGGCGCACCCTGGCGGGCGCGCTGCGAGCTTGCGTCGGTCCGAACGCCTGCATGGTACGTTGCGCGGCGCAGACTCCAGGGGCGGTCCTGCCCCGATTGACACCTTCGTAGCGGTTCGGAGAGACTAGGCTGCTGGCCAGCTCGGGCGGAAGTCTGTCCCCGCTCGCCGAGCGCCGGGACGCGAGGCGTGGGCGAGCGCGAGAGTGCGATGAACACCATGCGGCTTCGGACCCTGACCGGCGTGCTGGCCGGTCTTCTCGTTGGCGCGGGGGGGCTGGTCGACGGCGCGGCCGGTGCCGCCCCGCAGGCGGAGACCGCGTCGGCGGTCGAGGCGTCCGCCGCGGAGTCGGGAGCCGGGCAGCGGGCCCTGCTCGACCGCTACTGCGTCACGTGCCACAACGACCGGCTGCGCACGGGCGGCCTCACACTGGCCTCGGGCGCGGTCGACGTGACCGACGTAGCTGCCCACGCAGAGGTGTGGGAGAAGGTCGTCCGCAAGCTGCGCGCGGGGGCCATGCCGCCGCGCCCGCGTCCCCGGCCGGAGCCCGCGGCCTACGCGGAGTTCCGGGCCTGGCTCGAAGGGGAGCTGGACGCCGCCGCCGCGGCGGATCCCGACCCCGGCCGCACGGAGGCCTTCCACCGCCTGAGCCGGACGGAGTACCGCAACGCCGTGCGCGATCTGCTGGCGCTCGATGTCGACGTCAGCGAGCTGCTGCCGGCCGACGACACGAGCTACGGCTTCGACAACATCGCCGGCGTCCTCGGCGTCTCGCCGACGCTGATGGAGCGGTACCTGTCGGCGGCGCGCAAGATCAGCCGCCTCGCGGTGGCGTCGCCGGTGCCGTCGCCGACCGCCGAGACGTTCCGGATCGCCTCCGACCTGGGGCAGGACCGCCGCATGGAGGGACTGCCGTTCGGCACCCGCGGCGGGATGGTGGTCGACTACAACTTCCCCGAGGACGCGGAGTACGTCTTCGAGATCCTGCCGGACGGTCCGCTGCGCATCGAGCCGCACGACCTCGAGGTCACCATCGACGGCGAGCGGATCGCGCTGCTGACGGTCGGCAAGCGGCCCGATCCCGACGATCCGCGCGGGCTCTACGTGCCGGAGATCGAGGCGCTCGAGGTACGCACGCCGGTGACCGCCGGCCCGCACACGGTCGGTGTCGCCTTCCTGCGCAAGACCTCGGCGGAGCCGGAGGGTATCCGCAAGCTGTATCTGCGCCCGTTCACCGGCGAGGGCTCCGGCGGCGACTCGCGCTACCAGCCCTACGTCGAGAGCGTGACGATCGCGGGGCCCTACGAGTCGAGCGGCGCGCGCCCGATAGAAGGGACGCCGAGCCGGGAGCGCATCTTCACCTGCCGGCCGGCGGCGACCGGCGCCGACACCGGCGCGGCCCGCGACGAGGCCGCGTGCGCGCGCGAGATCCTCTCGACGATCGCGCGGCGCGCCTACCGGCGCCCGGTGACCGACGACGACGTCGAGCGGCTCCTGACGTTCTTCGACCGCGGGCGCGCCGCGGGGAGCTTCGACAACGGGATCGAGATGGCGCTCCGGCGGCTGCTCGTGAGCCCGGAGTTCCTGTTCCGGGTCGAGCGCGACCCGGAGGGGATCGCGCCCGGCGCGAGCTACCGGCTGAGCGACCTGGAGCTGGCGTCGCGCCTGTCGTTCTTCCTTTGGAGCAGCGTTCCCGACGACGAGCTGCTCGCGGTGGCCGAACGCGGCGAGTTGGGCGACGCGCGGGTTTTCGAGGCGCAGGTCGAGCGGATGCTGGCCGACCCGCGGTCGGAGGCGCTCGTCAGCAACTTTGCGGGGCAGTGGCTGACGCTGCGCAACGCGGCCGCCGTCCGGCCGGACGAGGACGAGTTCCCCGACTTCGGAGAGGGACTGCGGCAGGCGTTCCGGCGCGAGACGGAGCTGCTCTTCGACAGCGTGCTCCGCGAGGACCGCAGCACCCTCGGTCTGCTGGCCGCCGACTACACCTTCGTCAACGAGCGGCTGGCCCGGCACTACGGGATTCCGAACGTGCGGGGCAGCCACTTCCGGCGCGTGGCGCTCGACGACGCGGCGCGCGGCGGCCTCCTCGGCCACGGCAGCATCCTGACGGTGACGTCCTACGCCAACCGGACGTCGCCCGTGAACCGCGGCAAGTGGGTTCTCGAGAACATCCTCGGGACGCCTCCGCCGCCTCCGCCGCCCGACGTCCCGGAGCTCGAGACCGCCGGGGGCGCGGAGCCGCTCTCGATGCGTGAGGCGATGGAGCAGCACCGGGCCAACCCGGTCTGCGCGAGCTGCCACCGCCTGATGGACCCGCTCGGGCTGTCGCTCGAGCACTTCGACGCCATCGGCCGCTGGCGCGACCGCGAGGCGGGCGGCGCGGCGATCGACGCCACCGGCGAGCTGCCGGACGGCACGCCGTTCGACGGGCCCTCCGGACTGAAGGCGGCGCTCCTCCGCCACCCCGACCGCTTCGTCACCACCGTGACCGAGAAGCTGATGACCTACGCGCTCGGACGGGGCGTCGAGCACTACGACGCGCCCGCCATCCGGGCCATCGTTCGGGACGCCGCCCGCGACGACTACCGCCTGTCGTCGATCGTCAAGGGCGTCGTCCGCAGCACGCCGTTCCAGATGAGGAGATCGCCGTCGTGATGATCACCCGCATGTCGCTGCCGCGGCGCACCTTCCTGCGCGGGATCGGCGCCACGCTGGCGCTGCCGCTGCTCGACGCCATGGTCCCGGCCGCCACGGCCCTGGCGAAGACCCCCGCGAAGCCGTCGCCGCGGCTCGGCTTCATCTACATCCCGAACGGCGCGAACATGGCGCAGTGGACCCCGGCCGGCGACGGCGGGGCGCTGGAGCTCTCGCGCACCCTCACGCCCCTCGAGAAGGTGCGCGACCAGGTCGTCATCCCGACCGGGCTCGATCACCGCCAGGCCGAGGCGTGGGGCGACGGCAACGGCGAGCACTCCCGCGCCAGCGCGGTCTGGCTGAACGGCGTGCACCCGAAGCGTACCGAGGGGGCCGACGTACGGGCCGGCACCACCGCCGACCAGATCGCCGCCGCCCTCGGCCAGGAGACGCCGCTTCCCTCGCTGGAGCTGGCCCTGGAGAACAGCTTCGTCGTCGGCAACTGCGACAACGGCTATAGCTGCGTCTACACGAACACGTTCTCGTGGCGCACGCCGACGACGCCGCTGCCGATGGAGCACAACCCCCGCGTCGTCTTCGAGCGGCTGTTCGGCGAGGGCGGCACGGAGGAGCAGCGTGTCGCCCGGCTACAGGACGACCGCAGCATCCTCGACGCGGTCCGCGAGGATATGGCCCGTCTGGAGCGGACGCTCGGAGCGGCCGACCGCACGCGGGTGACGCAGTACCTCGACGCGGTCCGCGAGATCGAGCGCCGCATCCGGCGCTCGGAGGCGCAGGCCGACGCGGCGCTCCCCGAGGTGCTCGCGCGGCCGGTCGGCATCCCGGAGTCTTTCGACGAGCACGCCCGGCTGATGTTCGACCTGCAGGCGCTGGCGTTCCAGGCCGACATCACCCGCGTCTTCACGTTCCTCATCGGGCGCGAGCAGACCGCGCAGAGCTTCCCCGAGATCGGCGTGCCCGACCCGCACCACGCGATGTCGCACCACCAGATGGACGCGGAGCGGCTCGAGAAATACGCGATGATCAACACGTACGAGGTGAGCCTCCTGGCCGGCTTCCTGGAAAAGCTGCAGGCGACGCCGGACGGCGACGGGACGCTGCTCGACCAGTCGATGATCCTCTACGGCGGCGGCATCAGCGACGGCGACCAGCACTCGCACCTCGACCTGCCGCTCGTCCTCGCCGGCGGCGGGGCGGGCAAGCTGCGCGGCGGACGGCACCTGAAGTACGCGGGCGAGACGCCGATGACCAACCTGCTCGTCAGCATGCTCGACAAGGCGGGCGTGCCGGTCGACGATCTGGGCGACAGCACCGGGCGCCTGCCGATGGAGCCGCTCAGCGGCGTCTAGGAGACGGACCCGCTGAGCGGCGTGTAGGAGTCCGCGAGTCCGTGCTGCAGAGCGTGGGATGGGGCTCCTGCTCCGGCGCAGGCGGCCAATGCGCCCGTCAGGGCGGGCTGGCCGCGCGGGCAGGGGCGCAGACCGGGTTGAGAGGATGAGAGTCGGGCCGATGACGATGACGAAGGTGGCGCGGTGGTGTGGCGCCGCGGTCCTGGCGGCTGCAGTCCTCGGTGCGGCGGGCGGCGCCCGTGTCGCCGGTGCGGCGGTGGCCGCCGAACGGGACCCTTTGATCGACGCGGTGCGCGCGGGCGACGCCGTCGCCGTGCGCTCGCTTCTGGACGCTGGTGTCAGCCCCCGGACGGCAGAGATCGACGGCACGACGGCGCTCCACTGGGCGGCGCACCGCGACCGTGCGGCCATCGCGGCGCTCCTGCTCGAGGCCGGGGCCGCGGTCGATGCGACGAACCGCTACGGCGTGACGCCGCTGGCCCTCGCCTCGGTGAACGGCAGCACGCCGATGATCACGCGCCTCCTCGAGGCGGGCGCGGACCCGAACCTGCCGAACCCGGAGGGCGAGACGCCGCTCATGACCGCGGCCCGGACCGGGAACGGGGACGCCATCGAGACCCTGCTGGCGCACGGCGCCGAGGTCGACGCGGTGGAGGCGTGGCGGCAGCAGACGGCGCTGATGTGGGCGACGGCCCAGAACCAGGCCGTGGCGGTCGACGCGCTGCTCGCGGCCGGGGCCGACCCGCACGCGCGCTCCGATCGCGGGTTCACGCCCCTCCTCTTTGCGGCGCGCGAGGGTCACGTCGGTGTCCTCGACCGGCTGGTCCGCGCCGGAGCCGACGTCGACGACACGTTGCCCGCCAACGGCATGAGCGCGCTGGTGCTGGCCGTCTACAACGCGCAGTACGACTTCGCGAATGCCCTGCTCGAGCTGGGCGCCGACCCTGACGCGGCCGGCAACGGCTGGACGGCGCTGCACCAGTTGGTCTGGACGCGCCGGCCCAACCTGGGACGGAACCCGCCCTTCCCGGTCCCGCTGGGCGAGCTCGATGCGTTCGACCTGGCGCGCGCCCTGGCCGCGCACGGCGCGGACCTCGACGCGCGCCAGACGCAGGAGCCGCGCGACGGCAACCGGAACATGCTGAGGCGGATCGGGTCGACGCCGTTCCTGCAGGCGGCCAAGGTGGCCGACGTCGACATGATGCGCCTGCTGGTCGAGCTCGGCGCCGACCCGTCGTTGACGACGGACGAGGGCGTGACGCCGCTCATGGCGGCGGCCGGGGTCGGCATCTGGAAGATCGGCGAGAACCCGGGGACCAACGAGGAGGCGCTCGTCGCGGTCGAGCTGGCGTGGGAGCTGGGCAACGACGTCAATGCGGCCGATGCCAGCGGGGACACCGCGCTGCACGGGGCGATCCACCGCGGCGCCGGGAACATCGTGCGCTTCCTCGTCGACAGGGGAGCGAACATCGACGCCGTCAACGGGAAGGGCTGGTCGCCGCTGTCGGTGGCCCAGGGCGTGTTCTACCCCAACACGTTCAACCGCCACCCGGAGCTGGTGACCCTGCTGGAAGAGCTCGGCGCCGATCCGGCGGCCGGTTCCCGGCGTCGCGAGGACCTGTCGCCGGCCGAGCGCCTGGCGCTGGCCCAGCAGCAGGAGCAGTAGGGACACGGACGGGGATTGCGTCGCCGCCCTGTCGTCCGACGACGGGCCGGCGCCAGGCGGAGCTTGGCGAGCAAGATTGATCGACGTTCCGGCGGTATGTCGAATGCGTTGCAGGCTGAGGATTCGGACGGAGGAGGGGATTTCATGAAGGCGTGGACACAAGCGGGACACACGCGCGTGCGCCTCGGCATGACGGGCGTCGCGCTCGCCGCGGCGGTCGCCCTGTTCACGGCGCTGCCGAGCGCACAGGAAGCCGCGGAGATGGCCGAGGGCTACATCTCCGGCGTCGTCGAGAGCAGCGCGGGCCCGGAGGCCGGCGTCTGGGTCATCGCCGAGACCGAGGAGCTCGAGACGAAGTTCGCCAAGATCGTGGTGACCGACGACGACGGTCACTTCGTGCTGCCGCAGATGCCGGATGCGACCTACGACGTCTGGGTCCGCGGCTACGGCCTCGTCGACTCCGAGAAGGTGAAGCTCTCGCCGTCGGACGAGGACGTCAGCCTTGCGGCCGTCATCGCCCCCGACGAGCAGGCCGCCGCGCAGTACTACCCCGGCAACTACTGGTACTCGCTGATCGAGCCGCCGGCTCCCCACGAGTTCCCCGGCACGGGCCCGGAGGGGAACGGCATCTCGCCGAACCTGCAGAGCCAGGCCGCGTGGCTCGACATCATGAAGCAGGGTTGCCAGCTCTGCCACCAGATCGGGAACACCGCGACGCGCGAGGTGCAGCACCGCGACGACTTCGACTCGACCGTCGCGGCCTGGGACCACCGCGTGCAGACCGGGCAGCGCGGCAACCAGATGAGCGCGGCCATGAACCGCTTCGGGCGGCAGCGCGCGCTCGAGATGTTCGCCGACTGGTCGGACCGCATCGCCGGGGGCGAGACGCCGCCGCGGCCGCCGCGCCCGTCGGGCATCGAGCGCAACCTCGTCGTCACCCTCTGGGACTGGGGCGTCGACAGCTCCTTCATCCACGACGAGATCACGACCGACAAGCGCAACCCGACCGTCAATGGCGGCGGGCCGGTCTACGGCGTGTCGGCGGGCCACGGCACGCTGACCGTGGTCGACCCGGTCGAGAACAGCGCGGTCGAGATCAAGATCCCGGTCCGCCCCGAGGATCCCGACTCCGTGCCCTCGCGCTTCCCGCAGGTGCAGCTCCAGCCGTCCTACTACTGGGGCGACCAGTTGCTCTGGGGGCGTGGCGGCCCCGACGGTCGCGAGAACTCGTCCGACCCCCACAACCCGATGATGGACGGCGAGGGCCGCGTGTGGATGACCTCGACCATCCGCCCCCGCCCGAACCCCGACTGGTGCCAGGAAGGCTCGGACAACGAGTTCGCGCAGTACTTCCCCCTGGGGATGAGCGGCCGGCAGGCCTCGTACTACGACCCCGAGAGCGAGGAGTTCGTCCTGATCGACACCTGCTACGGGACGCACCACCTGCAGTTCGGCGAGGACGACAACGACACGCTCTGGTTCAGTGGCGACGGCAACGCCGTCGGCTGGATCGACACCAAGGCCTACGACGAGACCGGTGACGAGGTCGCGTCGCAGGGCTGGTGCCCGACCGTCATCGACACCAACGGCGACGGCCGCATCACGAAGCCGTGGAACGAGCCCGTGCGCGGCGGCGAGGCCGAGATCGACCCGGCCCTCGACACCCGCATCGCCGGCTTCGGTTACGGCATCATCGCGAGCTCCATCGACGACTCGGTCTGGATCACCCGCACCGGTCCGTTCCCCGGCCGGCTGGTCCGCCTCGACCGGGGCGACAACCCGCCCGAGACCTGCATCGCGGAGGTCTACGAGCCGCCGTCCATCGAGAACCCGGACGTCGACCCTGCGCAGACCGGCTCGGCCCCGCGCGGGATCGACGTGGACCGCAACGGCGTCATCTGGACCGCGCTCTCCGGGAGCAGCCACATGGCGA
This sequence comes from Vicinamibacterales bacterium, assembly GCA_965215155.1. Classification (GTDB taxonomy): domain Bacteria; phylum Acidobacteriota; class Vicinamibacteria; order Vicinamibacterales; family UBA8438; genus JAGWAJ01. The sequence continues at coordinate 1,107,176 of CBDCCY010000004.1, forward strand.
GCTTCGACCGCAGCAAGTGCGCCGTGACCGGCGGCCCCGACGCGACCGGGCAGCACTGCCCCGAGGGGTGGACGCTCTACCCGGTGCCCGGCCCGCAGATGAAGGGAGTGGAGACGCCCGGCAGCGCCGACTTCCACTACTACAGTTGGGTCGACCAGTACAACACCCTGGGGTTGGGAGACAACATCCCGATCGCGAACGGGTCGGGGTCGGACTCGCTGCTGGCCCTCGATCCCGAGACCGAGGAGTGGACCGTGCTGCGGGTCCCGTACCCGATGGCGTTCTACTCGCGCGGGCTCGACGGCCGCATCGACGATCCGGACGCCGGGTGGAAGGGCCGCGGCCTGTGGGCCAACTACGGCTCGAACTACGTCTGGCACACCGAGGGCGGCAAGGGCACGAAGAGCAAGATGGTGCACTTCCAGCTCCGGCCGGACCCGCTCGCGAAGTAGGGCAGGAGACCGGCACGGATTGACCTTTCGTTCAGGGGACAGGCGCCGCCGGGCGTCTGTCCCTTTTCGTTTATGCGTAGGGGCCAGGGGCCGGAACACGGTGGAGCCTGAAACACGGTGGAGCCTGGAGCGATGATGCGCGCAACCAGACAAGGTCACGGCAACGGCGACGAGACGAACCGTCCGTGGAGTAGGCCACTGCGTCTTCCGGCGCCCGACGGACGCGGTGGACGCGGGTGCGAAGCCGCGCCGCGCCGCGCGCTGGGCAACGGCCCGGCGGGCCTGGCCGCGCTGGCGCTGGCTGCCGGCGTCGCGTGCGGCGGCGCACCGCCCGAGGAGCCGGCCGCCGATCCCGCCCCGGCGCCGCCCCCGTACCACGTCTACGTCACGAACGAGTACTCCGGCGACCTGACCGTCATCGCCGGCGAGACCCACGAGGTGGTGGCCACAGTGCCGCTAGGGCAGCGGCCGCGCGGCATCAAGGTGTCGCCGGACGGCACGCAGCTCTTCGTCGCCCTGAGCGGCTCCCCGCCGGCCCCGCCCGGCATCGACGAGAGCACCCTGCCGCCGCCCGACCGGTCGGCGGACGGCATCGGCGTCTTCGACCGCGCCGCCGGCGAGGTCGTGCAGGTGGTCCACGCGGGGACGGATCCGGAGCAGCTGGCCGTGAGCGCCGACGGCGCGCGCCTCTACGTCGCGAACGAGGACGCGGGCGAGGCCAGCGTGGTCGACATCGCCACCGGCGAGGTTCTGGCCGCGCTGCCGGTGGGCGGCGAGCCCGAGGGCGTGCGGATCAGCCCCGACGGCAGCGTCGTCTACGTCACGTCGGAGGAGGACAACCAGGTCTCGGCGATCGACACCGCCACCAACGAGGTGGTGGCCGTGTTCGAGGTCGGCGCTCGCCCGCGCGCCTCGGCCTTCACGCCGGACGGGAGCCGCGCCTACGTGACGGCGGAGAACGGCGCCACCGTGCACGTCGTGGACACCGCGACGCACGACGTGATCCATACGATCGAGCTGACCGGCGAGGTGGTCCGGCCGATGGGCGTCGTCGTCTCCCCCGACGGGTCGCGCGTCTACGTCACGACGGGTCGCGGCCGGATGGTCGTCGCCATCGACGCCGCCACGAACGAGCCGGTCGCCTCCGTCGAGGTGGGCACGCGCCCCTGGGGCATCGGCATCACCCCGGACGGCCGATACCTGTATACGGCGAACGGCCCCTCGAACGATGTCAGCGTGGTCGACGCCGAATCGATGACCGTCATCGCCACGGTGCCGGCTGGCGAGCGGCCCTGGGGGATCGCCATCGTCGGCGAGTAGCCGGAGGTCCGACGCGCCGCCATGAGCGAACCGAGTCACGCGATCACGCTCGGGGTCGAGGAGGAGTTCTTCCTCGTCGATCCCGAGACGCGCGATCTCGTTACGGATCCGCTCCCGGCGATCTTCGAGGCCTGCCAGCGCGACTGCGGGCCGCACCGGGTGGTGCACGAGGCGCTCCGCTCGCAGATCGAGACCAACACGAGGGTCTGCGGCTCCGTGGCCGAGGTGCGCGAGGCGCTCCGCGAGACCCGTCGGCTGGTGGTCGAATCGGCCGCCCGGCACGGTGTCGCGGTGATGGCCGCCTCGAGCCATCCGTTCGCGCGCTGGCGGGCGCAACTGGTCACGCCCCGGGAGCGCTACGAGCGCTTCGCGGTGACCTTCCAGGAGACCATGCGGCGGCTCCTCATCGGCGGCATGCACGTCCACGCCGGCTTCGGCGACCCCGACTCACGGCTGCGGATCATGACCGCGATCCGGCGCCACCTGCCACTGCTGCACGCGCTGTCGACCTCGTCGCCGTTCCACGCCGGGCACGAGACCGGCTTCAAGTCCTACCGGCTGTCCATCATGGGGGCGCTGCCGCGCACGAGCCTCCCCGCTCCGCTGTCGTCGCGGGCGGACTACGAGCGCGTGGTGGCCGCCTACCAGCGCATGCAGTTCATCGAGAACAGCAGCGAGCTGTGGTGGGACGTCCGCCCCTCTCTCGCCTTCCCGACGGTGGAGATGCGGATCTGCGACGTATGCCCGCGCCTCGACGACGCGGTGGGCGTCGTCGCCCTGTAACGCCGCGCTCGTCCGGCACCTGGTCGGGCTGGATGGCCAGGGGCTGCTGCCTCCCGACCCGCCCACTGCGATCATCGCCGAGAACCGGTGGATCGCCCAGCGCTACGGCGTGCTCGCGTTCTTCGGCGACGTGCGGCGCGGCGGGCAGGTGGACATTGCAGATGACGCCGCCCGACTGGTCGGGGAGCTGGCCGCCGACGCCCGTGAACTCGGCTGCGAGGACGAGTTGCGCCAGGCGCTGACCATCATCCGCGACGGCAGCGGCGCGGACCGACAGCTCGACCATTTCCGTCTCCGCCGGCTGGAAGGCGACACGGAGGCCGAGGCGCTGCGCGCCGTGGTCGATCTGGTGATCGCCGAGACGAAAGAGGGGATCGAATCCGATGCGTAACGCAAGCGAGAGACATCAGCCGCGGCCCGCGTCCTCCTGCCCGCCCCGCGCCGCAACGGGCGGTCGGATGTCAGGGTGTCTTCTGGTGGCGGCCGTGCTTGCGGGTGCGTGCGGCGGCGGCCCGGCAGGCGCGGACGGATCGTCGTCCGGGGCGGGCATCGCCGGCCCGGAGGGGGCGGCGCCCGCGTTTCCGCCGCCGAGCTTCCACCACATCCATGTCAACTCCACCGATCCGGAGCGCTCGATCGACTGGTGGTCGACGCTCTGGCCAGCCGGCGAGCGGACCACGGTGGAGGGGTTGCCGGCCTTCGCAGCCGATGGCGTCGCGCTCGTCTACACCGAGGTGGAGAGCCAGGCGCCGGGCGGTTTCGACCCGGAGCGCCGGCAGTCGATCCCGCAGAGTCCCTTCTGGACGATCGGGCCGAGCACCGACGGGCTCGCGCTGTACGAACGGCTGACGGCGCTCGACCCCGAGGGGGAGCGCTTCCGCTTCCTTCCCGTCTATACCGGCCCCGACGACACCGAGGGCGTGCCGCACTCCGGGCTGGCGCCGTTCGGGGATCAGCTCCTCACCGTTGCCGAGATGGCGGAGCGCGCCGCGCGCGAGGGCGGCAATCCGACGCGCGACCGTGCCAGGGGGCAGGACTTCGGCTACCTCGTCGACCCCGACGGCATCCTGGTCGAGTTCAACGGCAACGCCGAGACCGAGGACCTCTTCTACGGCCACACGCACTTCTGGCACGAACAGCCGTTGTGCGCCTCCAACTGGTACGCCGAGCATCTCGGCATGACGTTGCCGCCGCAACGGGACCCCGAGACCGGCGAGACGACCCCGCGGGCGGCGTACGACCCGTGCGACGTCGAGGTCGGCGAGGTCAGCTATCCTACCTTCCTGCCGATGGGCCAGCTCCGCCGGCCGATCGGGAGCGTGCGGCTGGCGAACGCCGGCTGGGCCTGGTACAGCCGCCAGTGCCGGGACGGCCGGTGCGGTCCCGAGCTCGACCGCCCGCTCGTCTCCTCGCGCGGCCAGGTGGTCGACCACGTCGGCATCAGCTACCCCGACCTCGACCCGGTGCTGGCGCATCTCGAAGCGCGGGGAGTCCCGATCCTCGAGGGCCCGTACCCGCACGGCGACACCCGCGCCGTCCTGATCGAGGACCTCGACGGCATGGCGCTGGAGCTCATCGAAGCCAGCCCCTGAGCCGCCGGATCGGATGGCGCCGTTGCGGTTCTACGACCTGGCCGCCGACTGCCCGACCAACGCCGGAGCGCTGCTGTTCGCCAAGGAACCGCTGCGGTGGGCTCCCGGCGCCTGGATTCAGTTCGTCCGCTGGGCGGGGACCACGATGGCCGACGAGCCGGTCCGCGCGCAGCGCTTCAGCGGCGACCTGATCTCCGTCCTGCGCGAGTTGCAGGCGTTCGTTGCGCTGCCTCATTGCCTCCGCCACGTTGAAGCACTACCCCAAGTTTAACAGGGGTGAAATGAGGTCGTTTGGAATCAACGATTTACGGGGGCAGAACGGTTCGAGTGGCACTACAAACGTGCGTGAACCGGGAGGTTCGGGTCGTTCAGACGAGGGTCTTGCGGACGCCGGCGGGGTTGGGGTCGACGCCGAGAACGTCGTAGATGGCGCGCTGCTCGGGTTCGGGCTGTGTGGCGGTGCGCACGTGGAGGGTGCGTCCGTCGGGCCGGCGGAAGGTGGTGGTGACGCGCTGCTGGCCGTCGAGGACGTGGCGTAGCGACGTCCAACTGGCCTGCTCGCGATGCTCGCGCAGGCGGGTGCGGATGACCTGGACGAGCTGGTAGGCGATGACGGTGAGGAACAGATGGCCGTCGGCTCGCCGCGGCTTGCGGTGATAGATGGGACGCAGGCCGAGCTCGGACTTGAGGGAGCGGAAGACGGCTTCGACGTCGGTGAGGGTGGTGTAGGTGCGCCAGAGGGTCTCTTCGTCCCAGTCGGTCTCGCTGCTGCGCAGGCAGTAGACGCCGGGATGGGTGGCCATCGAGCCGTCCTTGGGGCGCCGGGTCCAGGTGACGGCGGCGGCCCGCTCGCCGGTCTCGTCGGCGGTGACGTCGATCTGGTAGTGGCCGGCGGCGCGGGAGTGCTTGGTCTTCAAGCGGCCGATGCGCTGCCAGACCTGGGCGATGCGCTTGTGGGCGCGGGGGCGGGCGAGCCCGTCGTTGAGCTTCGTGAGGGCGTCCTCGAAGCGGGCGGCGGCGCGCTCGACGATGCCGCGCTCCTTCGCGGCCCGCTGCTCGGAGTAGCAGTAGAGGCGGACCTCGTCGGGGTCGTCGGAGACGACCTTGTGCAACTGCACGGTCTGGTTGGACTGCGTCCGCAGGGACACGGCGGCGGTGGCGTCGAACTGGCGGTGGCGTTCGCGGCTGACGACGAGATAGCGGTAGCCGTTGTCGCGCAGCCAGGCGATGCAGCCTTCGGTGGCGACGCCGCGGTCCATGACCACGAGGGCGCCGGATGGCGCTTGGAGTGCTTCGAGCATGCCGGCCAGGGTGCGGTGTTCCCGAACGTTGCCGTCGAAGACCTGCGAGCGGCGGACGAAGCCGCTGGCGTCGAGCATCAGGCCGAGGGTGAGCAGCGGGCAGTCGCTGCGCTTCTCCTTCGAGTGGCCGCGCCGGGCCTGCGGTTGGTCGCTCGCCTCGCCTTCGAAGTAGGTGTTGGTCAGGTCGTAGAGGGTGACGGTCGGCTGCAGGTCGAACAGGCCCATCGCCCGGTCGAACAGGTGCGCCTCGATGGCCTCGCGGTGCTTTACCAACGCGTCCGAGGCGCGGTAGAGCTGCATGGCGCTGACGGTCTCGAAGTCGACGCCGAGCAACTCGCCGAGGCCGCTGCGCTGCTGCAGCCAACGGTGGGTCTCGCGCTCGGATGCCGGGTGGGCCAGGCGCCCGACGATGGCGCCGGCCGCCGCCGCGCGCAACGCGCCGTTGACGCCCAACTGTGCCAGCAAGGCCGGCAGCCCCACCTGCTCGAGGGCCCACAGGCCGACCTGCTCGACCCCGATGCTGCGGGGCCGGACCACGCGCAACGAGTCGATGTCGACGGCCTGGATGTCCGCCGTTGCGGCGTCCGGCCCGCCGGCGTCGGCACCGCGGGCGACCAACTGGGCGGCGATCCGCTGGGCTTCCTGGTCCACGGCGGGCGGGCAATCGGGCACCAGCGGCGCCTGTCCGGCCAGGACCTCGGCGACGCGGGTGCACAGGCGGGGCCAGTGGGGCGCGGGGATGTCGAAGTGGCGTCCGAGGTTGAGGAGGGTGCGCTGGCGCACGGAGTTGCCGAGGCGTTCGGACTGCACGAGGCGGTGGGAGAAGTAAGGGACGCCGTCGGCGGTTCGTCGGGTCTGGGTGCGCCGTACGAACATGGAGCCAGGATAGCGGGCGGCCCGGTCCGAATCAAGCCTCCTGTTACGATTATGGCACTACATTCAGAGTCTCCAGACCCCGATCCTTTAGAATCAATAAGTTACCGTCCCCGACAGGCGCGGATCCTGCGGATTTCGACAGAAATGTCGGCGATCTTGGTAAACTTGGGCTACCGAAGTCTGATGGCGATGGCCCACGAAGCCCGCAAGCCCATGTTTCACCTGAAGGCCGCGGACGGCGCGCTCGGCGGCCACAGCTACGCCGTGCAGGACTGTTACCAGGACTTCGAGACGCTGGCGAAGGCGATAGCTGCAAAGGCGACGTTCGGGGCCGGTGAGCCCGTCCCGGAATGGGCATGCCCTCGGCTGACCGGGAAATGCGCATGTGCTCACTGGGCCGGCGGACAGGCAACGTCAAATTGGTAATAGGATCACGGATTTGACACGCCATGCCCGGCCTGCCAGCATCGAGGCGTGCTGCGACGCCACCTGACCGAGGCCCTTCTCTCGGCCGCCACGGTCAATCCCGTCGTCACGGTCACCGGTCCGCGGCAGTCGGGCAAGACCACGCTCGTCCGGGCGCTCTTCCCGGAGCATCGTTACCTGTCGCTCGAAGCGCCGGACGTTCGGGCGCGGGCCGTCGAGGACCCGCGGGGGTTTCTGGCCCAGGGCGAGCGGCTGATCCTCGACGAGATCCAGCGCGCGCCGGATCTCCTCTCGTACATCCAGGTGCTCGTCGACGAGGACGATCGGCCAGGACGCTTCATCGTGACCGGTTCCCAGAACATCCTGCTCATGGAGTCGGTTTCGCAGACGCTGGCGGGTCGCACAGCCCTGCTGCGCCTGTACCCGCTCTCCCTCGCCGAGCTGCTCGACCGGCCGCCGATCGATGCCGCGAACCTGGACGGCGAAGCCGTGCGAGACATCGATCGGGCCCCCGAGCGGAGCCTGTGGCGGACGCTCGTCGACGGCTTCTACCCGCGGATTCACGATCGGAGCCTGCCGGCAGGGTCGTGGCTGGCGGACTACGTCCGCACCTACATCGAACGGGATCTGCGCGAAGTGCTGCAGGTTTCCGACTTGCGGAGCTTCGAGAGCTTCCTGCGGCTCGCCGCGTCGCACACGGCGCAGGAACTCAACCTCACCACGCTCGCCAGCGACGTCGGGATCACCCAGCAGACCGCGAAGCGCTGGCTGTCGGCGCTTGAGATCGGCTTTCTGGCCACGACGCTGCCCCCACACCATGCGAGCTACCGCAAGCGCCTGCGAAAGCGCCCGCGCCTGCATTTCCTCGACACCGGTCTCGTCTGCTACCTGCTCGACATCCGGGACGCCGCGACCCTCGAGCGTCACCCGCTGCGGGGCGCCGTCTTCGAGTCGTTCGTCGTCTCGGAGCTGATCAAGAGCTTTGCCGCGCAGCGCCGCGACCCGCCGCTCTACTTCTGGCGGGACGCGACGGGGCACGAGGTCGACGTCCTGATCGATACTGGCGGGCGGGTGGTTCCGGTGGAGGTGAAGTCCGGACAGACCGTCGTCACCGACGCTGTCGCCGGGCTGCTCTGGTGGACCTCGATTCCCGGCAACCCGAGCCGCGGCGGCATCCTCGTTCACGGCGGGACGGACGCCTTCGACTTCAAGGGCATCCGCGTGCTGCCGTGGTTCCTGCGCTGAAGGGACGAGGACCATCGCCGGAGGCACGAGCCGAATCGATGATGCTCGGAGGGTAGCGATGCATGAGCTGAAGGTGATCGCGGGGATGTCGGCGGCGGTGCTGGTGGTCGCGGGACTCCTGGCGGCGGCGCGGCCGAAGGCGGAGCAGACGGTGACGCCGGAGCGCCTCGCGGAGCTAACCGCCATCCGGCCGGTGCCCGGCAAGAACGGGCTGTACGTCATTCCGGGCTACGACGGCGGCGTGACCGGCGGGAACGTCGCGGTCCGGGTCACCAACGACGGCGTCATCCTGGTCGACAACAAGTTCCCGCACAGCTTCGCGATGATCTCGTCCGAGGTGCGGAAGGTGACCTCGCTGCCGATCCGCTACGTGCTCGACACGCACCACCACGGCGACCACGCCGGGAGCAACGCCGATTTCATGGCCGTCGCGGAGGTGATCTCGCACCGGAATGCGCGGCGGAACATGGTCCGCAACAACCAGCCCGGGGCGCCGCGTGTCGTCTTCAGCCGGGACACGTCGGTGTTCCTGGGCGGCATGGAGGCGCAGGCGCACCACTTCGGGCGCGGTCACACGAACGGCGATGCGGTCATCTACTTCCCGGACCTCCGGACGATCCACGCCGGCGACCTCTTCATCTGGGGCCGGCGCTCCGACGGGAGCACGCTCTCGCCCTTCATGGACTACAACAACGGCGGGAGCGGGCTGGCGTGGACGGCGACGCTCGACCGCGTGCTCGAGCTCGACTTCGACACCGTGATCCCGGGCCACGGGCCGATCCTGGGCCGGGACGAGGTGCGCACCTTCCGCGACCGGATGCAGGCGCTGGTGGACCGGATGCGGGCCGCCGTCGCGGCCGGCGTGAGCCGCGAGGACGTGCCGGGCCGCGTCGAGACCGGGGACCTGGACTGGCCCTTCCGGCCGGGCGCCTTGCAGGCGCTCTACGACGAGGTGGCCGCCGACCAGTAGCCACGCCGGCGCGCGTCGGTCGAGCGTGGTATAAGGACCGGTGCGCCGCCGTCCGGAGCGGCGCCGGGAGGGTGACGATGGATTTCGCTTGCTGCCCCTACGCGCGCCGCGTGTTCCGCTACGGCATCGCCGCGCTGGTCGCCGGCGGTGTCCTCGCCGCGGCCGGTCTGGCCCTGGCGCAGGAGCCGGCCGGCGGCCCGACCTTCACGAAGGACGTGCTGCCGATCCTGCAGCGCGCGTGCCAGCAGTGCCATCGCCCCGGCTCGGTGGCGCCGATGTCGCTCCTGACCTACCGCGACGTCCGGCCCTGGGCGCGGGCCATCCGCGACAAGACGGCGCAGCGCGAGATGCCGCCGTGGTTCATCGAGCGCAACGTCGGCGTGCGGGCCTTCAAGGAGGACCCGTCGCTGACCGATGCCGAGATCGCCACCATCGGGGCGTGGGTCGAGGCGGGCGCGCCGCGCGGCAACCCCGCCGACGCGCCGCCGCCGCTCGAGCTCGCGGACCTCGACGACTGGCGCATCGGGACGCCCGAGTGGATCGTCGAGCTGCCCGAGGAGCAGACCGTCGGCGCCGTCGACGCCGACCGCTGGCTGAACATCTGGGCCGACTCGCGCCTGACCGAGGACCGCTACATCAAGGCGGTGGAGACCAAGCCTTCGCCCGGCGCCTACCCGGTCGTCCACCACGTGGCGACGTCGATGCTGTGGGAGGACGAGGACGGCGAGGAGGGCGGCGGCTTCCTCAACGAGTACGCCATGGGCAAGAACGGCGACATCTTCCCCGACGGCACGGGCCGGCTCATCCGCGCGAGAACGCAGATCCGCTTCAACATGCACTACAGCTCGGTCGGCGAGGAGATCCGCGACCGGACGCGGGTCGGCTTCCAGTTCTACCCGCCGGGCCACGTCCCGGAGCAGGTGCTGATCTCGCGGCACGTCGGCGACAGCTTCGACACGCTCGACATCCGGGCCGGCGAGGACAACGCGCGCAGCGACGGCTACTACGTCCTGCCGGAGCCGACGCAGGTCACCGGCTTCCAGCCCCACATGCACATCCGGGGCAAGCGCATGTGCGTGGAGGCGATCTACCCGAGCGGGACGATCACGACGCTGAGCTGCACGGGTCACAACTTCGGCTGGCACATCGTCTACAACTACGCCGACCACGAGGCGCCGCTGCTGCCGGCCGGCACCATCCTCCACGTCATCGGCTGGCACGACAACACGGCCGCGAACCGCTACAACCCCGACCCGAAGAACTGGGTCGGCTTCGGCAACCGCTCGATCGACGACATGAGCTTCGCCTGGATGAGCTTCTTCCACATGCCGGAGGACGAGTTCGAGCGGCGGCTGGAAGAGCGCGCGCAGTCGACCAACGACTGACGGTGCCGAGGGTGGGGCTCCGAGTGATGACCGCAAGTTGCGTGGCGCACCGGTTGCGCCCGGACGTGGCGGCGCGGGGCGCGGCCGGTCGGGCGCGGCCAGGCCGCACGCACCCGGAGGGCGGTCCCGAGCCGGAGCCGGCACGAGTCGCGGCGCGGCACGGCGGCACCGTCGCGGCCCTGCGGTGGGTCGCGTGCCTGGTCGTGCTCGGTCTGGCCGGCGCGACCGACGCCGGCGCGCAGACCTACCACAGCGGGCAGAACCTGCAGCCGGTCTTCGAGGGCTGGGAGCAGAACGCCGACGGCAGCTTCAACATGGTCTTCGGGTACCTCAACCGGAACTACGAGGAACACCTCAGCATCCCGGTGGGGCCGGACAACCGCTTCGAGCCGGGCGATCCGGATCGCGGCCAGCCGACGTTCTTCTATCCGCGCCGGCAGCGCATCATCTTCCGCGTCCGCGTTCCCGCCGACTGGGGCGACCGGGAGCTCGTCTGGACCGTCACCGCGCACGGGCAGACCGACCGCGCGGTCGGCTGGCTGGTGCCGGAGCAGATCATCGACGAGCAGGTCATCGCGATGAACCGCGCCGGCGGCGGCGCGCCGGAGATCGTGAACGCGGCGCCCGCCATCATCCTCGTCGAGAGCGTGGAGCGGTCCGTGCGGGTGGGCGAGCCGCTCACGCTGACCGCCATCATCCGGGACGACGGCGTTCCCGCGATGCGGCCGGCCCGCCAGAGCCGCCCGCCCGGGCGGCGCAACGCGCTGGGGTTGCGCCTGGCCTGGATCCAGTACCGCGGGCCCGGGACGGTGGAGTTCGACCCGTGGAGCGCGCCGATGGAGGATCACACGCCGGGCTGGACGCCGCCCCCGATCCCGAGGATGGCCGAATCGTCACGACGGCGTGGTTCAGCGAGCCGGGTACCTACGTCATCCGGGGGATGGCCGACGACGGCTACCTCTACACCGCCGCCGACGTCACGGTCAACGTGACCCCTTAAGGCGGGCGCGGAGCCGCCGCGCAAAGGGGTAGTGTCTCAGTTTGATTGCGCCCGCGGTTTCGGCCCCGGCTTTGCAGGCTTGGGCAGGTGCGCATCGACCACGCCGACCAGCCAGTCCGCGTCGAACCACTCGTCCGTCAGACCCGCCGCCTGCGCTGGCGTCGTCCGCAGCGTCTTGTGGCGCCGGCACCAGTTGTACCAGACGTAGAACAGCGCCACCGCGTGCGCGTGGTTCGCCAGCTTCTTCGAGAAGGCGTTGGTCAGCCGCGTGAACCGCCGCACGCCCATCCGCACGTTCAAGTTCTGCCGCTCGATGTAGCTCGTCGAGATGTGCTTCGGGTCCGGGTCGCCGGTGATCTGGTCGACCCTGACCCCGAGGCACTTCGGCGGGCTGTAGCGCGTCTCCTCGGGCTCGGTGCCGTACAGCTTCACGAGCTGCGCGAAGTCCACGTCGGCCCCGAAGGCGTCCTCGACGGCCGCGACGTACGGCCCGTGGCCGTCCGACGCGAGCTGGATCCGCCCGCGCAGCCGACTCGCGAGATCCTGCATGAACGGGTGCGCCGACTCCAGGCCGCGCGATCCGACCGCCCAGGTGACCACGAGCTTCGAGTCCGCGTCGAGCGCCGTCCACGTCCACACGTCGCCGGAGCCGGCCGGGGCCTTGCTGGCCTGCTCGACGTTCTCCGCCCTCGCGTAGACGTACGCCCACATCTCATCGACCTGGACCCGGCGGCTCGGGACGTTGACGACGTGGGAGTCGTGGAACTCGGCGCCGGCTTCCCCGGCATCGACGAGGAGCTTGGTGACCGTGTTGATGCTGGCGCCGGTGATGCGGGAGACGGACCGGAGCGACGAACCCTCCACGAGCATCTGAAGGATCGTCGCCCGCTTCACCGTGCTCAGTCTGTTCATGTCAAGATGATACAGACTGCACGGTTCTAAGGCAAGTGTTTCCTATGCGTTAGCGGGGCACCGGACGAAGCCTACTGGCGATCAGCTCGAAGTACCTCGCCTTTGAGATCGAGCACGCGGCCAGGAGTTTCGTCTGTTGCCGACACAGGAACAACTGATTGGGCAGATGCCCGTGGCCAGCGTGCGTTCCACGCCGGATTCCGAACGTGGTGATCAGCTTCCCATCCCGCCGGACTATGGCGACGTCGTGATCGGTCTTCTGCTTGACGTCCGCTTCGAGCTTGGCTGCGATATCGAGAGCGTCGCGGATTCTAAAGAGCGGGCCTCGTCGCCTAGCCATCGCTGCGGATGTACTGTCGAAGCAGGTCGAGTTGTCGCCTGGGTTCTGGCCCGAGACTCTCTTCTTCTAGGGAGTAAATCTCGAGTACATTGCCCAGCATCGCGAGAAGCGCCTCGATCGCGTCATCCTCGTCGTCCCCAGACATGCAGATGCCAGCGAACGATGCAAGAACCTCGTCGTCCAACTGCTCTAGGTCGATCCCGATGAAGGGCACGCTCGGCAGGAGGCGGGAATCGCCAACGAACCGATGCGACGTATGCGTGCAGGCGGACACGTGATACTTCGTATCGGCTGCGATGAACGACTCCGCTGAGAGGAGAATGGCAGGAGACGACCCGGAATCCGGCAGCGGAGCGATCAGATCCATTGCGTGCGCCTCCTTCACTGAACGTTTGGGGCCGTCTTCAACGACTCAATCTGCCGCCGCTCGGCCAAGTCGTTCTGCGTAGACAGCGCCCGCTGCAATTGGCGCGAGACTTGTGGGGTCATCACGACTCTCGCAACCGGCTAGATCTCCAGACCCTCCTTGGTCAAGGCGCGCGCTTGGGCGAGCTGTTGGTCCGGGTTGCCCCACGTAATCGGTGCGTCGAGGAATCCGAGCGTCAGAATGATCTCACCCGCGGGGGTGTTCTGCACCAGTGTCCAACGCCTGAAGTTCTTGACCAGTAGAATCGGCTCGTGGTACGGTCGGCCCGGAAGCGAGGAGGGCCGTGCCGAACCATTACACACGAGAGGTCCCGGAGGTCTCGGACGCACAGCGCGAGGAACTGGAGGGTTGGCTGCGCCGGCGCAATACCGCGCAGGCTCTGGCCCTGAGGGCACGCATCGTGCTGCAGAGCGCCGCGGGACGGAGCGACCAGGTCGTGGCGCAGGCTCTGGGCACGACGCGGGCCACGGTCGGCAAGTGGCGGCGGCGGTTCCTGCGCAACGGCTGCGACGGCTTGCTGGACGAACCACGGCCGGGCGCGCCGCGCCGGGTGTCGGACGAGGACGTCGAACGGGTCGTGGTCCGGACGCTGGAGACGACCCCACGGGGGGCGACGCATTGGAGCCGGGAGTCGATGGCCCGAGCCTGCGGGCTGAGCGCTTCGACCGTCGGCCGCGTGTGGCGCGCGTTCGCGCTCAAGCCCCATCGCAGCGAGACCTTCAAGCTGTCGCGAGACCCGTTGTTCATCGAGAAAGTGCGCGATATCGTGGGGCTGTACCTGCATCCGCCGGAGCGAGCGGTGGTGCTGTGTGTGGATGAGAAGTCGCAGATCCAGGCGTTGAACCGTACCCAGCCGGTGTTGCCGATGCGTCCGGGAGCACCGGAGCAGCGGACACACGACTATCGACGGCACGGCACGACCTCGTTGTTCGCGGCCCTGAACACCGCCACCGGCGAGGTGATCGGCAGGTGCTTTCGGAAGCACCGCTCGGTGGAGTTCAAGCGCTTCCTCGCCGTGATCGACAAGGCGGTGCCGCCCGACCTCGACATCCACCTGGTGCTGGACAACTACGGCACGCACAAGACGGCGATGATCCACGACTGGCTGGCACGGCGTCCTCGGTATCACCTGCACTTCACGCCCACGAGCGCATCGTGGCTCAACCAGGTAGAGCGTTGGTTCGCCGAGATCACCCGGCAGCAGATCCGGCGTGGAACCCATCGCAGCACCCAAGCACTCGAGGCGGCGATCAAGGAGTACCTGGCGGTCTACAACGAAGACCCCAAGCCCTTCGTCTGGACGAAGACCGCCGAGCAGATCCTGGAATCCCTGAAGCGTTACTGCTCACGTATTTCTGACGGTGCACACTAGCAGTTGGTTGACCGGTTGGACGGCAGGAATCGCGTCCTTCCTCCACCGAGTCTTGATGGCGACGTCTACGTGCTCCTGCTTCTGATGTGCCATGCACCCTCGCTGGCCGGGAACCCCTACCAGCACCTCTATCGGATCTTGACGCTCGTCACGTCAGATCCGTTCCGGGGGCGATTCTTGATCAACGTCGTGCACCGGGGCAAGCATCGGCGGGCAGCCCTTCTCGCCGAGTTCAGCGAAACCGCGGTCGCGCTGCCCAACGGTCAGGCCGATGCACCCTTCCAGCGCGCGTTCGAGGCACGCTTCGCGCTGGCGGACCGCTCCTCTGGCGTCATCTTGGCAGCGCGAGCTCGGCCGCCGGCTTTCGGGTCAGGCGGTCGGCGCTGGTCGGCAGGCGGTTCGTAGGTCTCCTCGATCAGCCCGGCGCCGATCTTGGCGACGTGGACGGCGTTCGCGATGGGATCGGCCGGGCGCCATTCCCCACGTGGGCCTTTCGGCATCGTCTCCCTCCTCCTCTCTGCGAGCTGGGCGCTCGGTGGTCCACGTGTGCGTGGACGAATCGAATCGGGCGGGGCGATCTCGCCCATTGTCGCACACCTGACCGGCGCCCTGGGCTACTGGATCTCCGACAGCCGCCTCCCCTCGACGCGACCGTAGAACGGTGCCCGATTCGGCCGACGCTCCGGCCGCCGGAACCGCTCCGGTTCCGGCTCTGGCTCCCATCCCTCCTGCCGCAAGCACTCGGCCACGAGCCCTGGAGCGTCACCGAACACCTGCGCGCAGTACGCCTGCGGTGGAGTCGTGGCCCGCTTCGGTCGAACGCTGCGCTCCACGGCGACCTCTCGGCACAGGGCGCTCTCGCCCCGGCACTCGCGGTTGATCTGCCACGCCTGGTTCACGACGACGCCACCGAACAGCGCCACCACGAGTCCGACAACGCCGACGACGACGGCGACGAGGAAGCCGATCCCAACGGCGACGCCGAAGCGGATGGACGAGGTGATCTGACCCAGCAGGCGGCCCGGTGTCGGGCCGCCTGCGATCAGCACGGACGGTGTAGCGTGCGCAGCCTACCACGAATCAAACTGAGACGCGCGGGCGGTGGGCTGTTCTGGGTTCAGGGAGGGCCGATAGACGGGGGGAAGGCCGAGTTCGGGGGCCGATGCGTCCTGCCGGCCGGACGCACCTGACGCCCCCCGGCGGCGGGTTCCGCCGGCTTGCACCCCGTTGCGCTCGCGGGGGAGCGGCACGACGGGCCGTCACCACGGCCGAGGATACCCCCTCCGTCCGCATCCTCGCCTTTCCAGAGTGCCGCGATCCCACCGACGTTCGCATGGCACTCAATCAAACTGAGACACTACCCGCAAAGGGTGATGTCTCAGCGATCCCAACCGATCGTGCTAGGCTTGATGGGGCCCCGGCCGAGAGCAGGCCCGCTCCCGGCCGGGGCAGACAGACGTGAGGGGGGTGTGGCGGAACTGGTAGACGCAGCGGATTGTCAATCCGCCGCCCGGCCGGGCATGTGGGTTCGAGTCCCACCACCCCCACGCTCACGCAAGGTCGACTCTACCGGACCAGTGTGAGCGCGCAACCCATACGTGCCGTCACAACGAATCCACGGGAGGCGACCCATGGAGCTCACCATGCAATCCGCCAAGAGGGAGATCGAGCGGCTCGATCGGCGGATTGAACGGCTGGAGAGCCAGCTCAGCGAGTTTCGGTTGCAGCGGGAACATCTTCGTGGGGCCATCGAGTACTTCACGCCGAAGCCCACGCCGAAACCCAAGCGTCGCCAGCCGACGATCCCAGTCACGGCTGATGACGTACGAGGGTTGGGCCTAGAGCAGGCACTTCTCTTTATCGCAGAGAGGTGCAACGGACTCGTGGTCAGCGGACCCACACGTGAAATCCTGATCGAGGCCGGGATCCTGCGGGGAAATCCGAACACGACCTCACATGCGCTGTCCAAAGAACTGCGAGAGTCCCCGAGATTCCATCAAGAAGCGAGAGGGCGCTTCCTGCTGATCCCCGAATTCGAAGACGCGCCTGATCCTGAAGAAGATCCGCCTACTGAAGATGTCCTTGGCGCCCTGACAGACGAGGTGCATTTTTAGTCAGAACTACCACTCCGGGGTCGCGCGCGGCGTCGGGCGCACCATGCTGCCCGCTTCGGCCCCGCCTTACTCGGCGTGAAGTGCCTCCTGCTGGACCAACCACTCCACATCGTACCATTCGCTCGCCGGCTCTGCCGCCTGAGGCGCCGTCACCTGCGTCACCGTGCGCCGTCGACTCGGATGGGCCTGGCAGAGTGCAGCGCGACCGTGTGCGCGTTGTTCCCAGGCTGAGTCACTGACGCTCGACGTAGCTCGTCGAGATGTGCTTCTGACCGGGTCGCCCATGCCCGGCACAACTCTTGCTGCCCAGACACCGCGGTGGTCCTGTAGCGGATCTCGATCGTCCCGCTGTCGTTGCAGCCCTGGTGAGCTCAATGGCTGCGCGAAGTCCACCTCGATGCCGAGTACGTCCGAAGAACGCCGGACGGTTGACAAGCCGACGGAAGATCGTACGATCCACCACGTTAGGGAAACGTGGGTCTGGCGGTCCGGGGCCGGCGTGCACCGTCACCGGTTGCGGTGGGGAGGGGCTCGGAGAGGGTGATGACGCGACGCATTTCCGTGCTGCTCGGCGTCTGTGGGGCCGTATGGGCGGCCGCGTCCGTCCCGCTGGGTGCGGCGGGACAGGAACCGGGATCCGCGGGGCGCCAGCTCGCCGCGCCGGCCGCGGAGTCGCCCGCGGCGGAGCACGAGGTGCTGCTCCAGCGCTACTGCATCACCTGCCACAACGAACGTCTCGCCGCGCGCGGCACGGTCCCGATCGAGCTCCGGACGGCCGACCTGGCCGACCTGGCCGACGTGCCGGCGACGGCGGACGTCTGGGAGAAGGTCATCCGGAAGCTGCGGACCGGCACGATGCCGCCCCTCGGCCGGCCCCGGCCGGACGGCGCGGCCGTGGACGCCTTCGCGACGTGGCTCGAGACGACCATCGACCGGGCGGCGGCCGCACACCCCAACCCGGGGCGGACCGAGCCGCTGCACCGGCTCAACCGGACCGAGTACCAGAACGCGGTCCGCGACCTCCTGGCCCTCGAAATCGACGCGGCGGCGCTGGTTCCGGCCGACGACCAGAGCTACGGCTTCGACAACATCGCGGGCGTGCTGAAGGTCTCGCCGACTCTGCTCGAGCGCTACATGAGCGCGGCGCGGGTGATCAGCCGGCTCGCGGTCGGCGCCTCGGAGTTCGCCCCGGCGGGCGAGACGTTCCGCATCGTCTCCGACCTGTCGCAGTACGGGCACCAGGACGGGCTGCCGTTCGGCACGCGCGGCGGGATGTCGGTCGAGTACAACTTCCCCCGCGACGGCGAGTACGAGCTGCGTATCGAGCTCCTCGACCTGTTCGCGGGGGCGCCGATCCGCGAGCCGCACCGGCTCGAGCTGAGCATCGACGGCCGGCGCATCCGGGTCTTCGACCTCGCGCCGCCCGATCCGGCCGCCGATCAGGGCGCCGCCTACAATACCGGTCCGGAGGACCTGGAGGCGCGCGTCCACGTCGCGGCAGGCCCGCGCGTCGTGACCGCGGCGTTCGTCAAGAAGACGAGCGCGCTCGCCGAGAGCGTGCGGCAGCCGTTCGACCGCCCCCACGGCGAGGGCGACTACCTGCTCTACCAGCCGCACGTCGGGACACTCACCATCTCCGGGCCGTTCAACGCGACCGGCGGGGGAGACACCCCGTCCCGGCGGCGGATCTTCATCTGCCGCCCGGCGACCGAGGCGGACGAGGCGCCCTGCGCCCGGCAGATCCTCTCGGCGCTGGCCCGCCGCGCCTACCGCAGGCCGGTGGCCGCCGCGGACGTCGACGCCCTGGTCGCCTTCTACGCCCAGGGCCGCGCGCGCGGCGGCTTCGAGACCGGCATCGAGCGGGCCGTCCGCGCGCTGCTGGTCAGCCCGGACTTTCTGTTCCGCGTGGTCTCGGATCCGCCGGACGCCGCACCGGGCGCGCCCTATCGCCTGGACGACCTCGCGCTGGCATCCCGCATCGCCTTCTTCCTCTGGAGCAGCCTGCCGGACGACGAGCTGCTGGAGGTTGCGGCGGAGGGGGCGCTTCAGGATCCGGACGAGATCGAGCGCCAGGTGCGCCGCATGCTCGCCGATCCCCGCGCGGAGGCGCTGGCGCGGAACTTCGCCGGCTAGTGGCTGCGGTTGCGCAACATCTCGGGGGCGCTCCCGTCGGACGTCATCTTCCCGGATTTCGGCGAGAGCCTGCGCCAGGATTTCGTGCGCGAGACCGAGCTCTTCTTCGACAGCATTCTGCGGGAGGACCGGCGCGTCACCGACCTGCTGACCGCCGACTACACGTTCCTGAACGAGCGGCTGGCCCGGCACTACGGCGTTCCCGGGGTCTACGGCAGCGACTTCCGGCGGGTGACCCTGGCCGATGGCAACCGCCGCGGGCTGCTCGGCCAGGGCAGCATCCTGACCGTCACCTCCTATCCCGATCGCACGTCGCCCGTCGGTCGCGGCAAGTGGGTGCTGGAGAACGTGCTCGGCACGCCGCCTCCGCCGCCTCCGCCCAACGTGCCGGAGCTCGAGCCGGCCGAGGACTCCGGGCAGGTGCTGGCGATGCGCGAGCGGATGGAGCAGCACCGGGCCAACCCGGTCTGCGCGAGCTGCCACCGGATGATGGATCCGCTGGGCCTGGCGCTCGAGAACTTCGACGCCGTGGGGCGCTGGCGGGGGCACATGCCGGGCGGGACGGCGATCGACGCGTCGGGAGCGATGCCGGACGGCACCGCCTTCGACGGGCCCGCCGGCATGCGCGATCTGCTCGTCCGGAACCCGGAGCAGTTCGCGACGGTCGTGACCGAGAAGCTGCTGATCTACGCCCTCGGCCGGGGCGTGGAGCACTACGACGCGACTTCCGTTCGCCGCATCCTGCGCGAGGCGGCGGGAAACGACTACGGCTTGGCGTCGCTCGTCGTCGGCGTGGTCAAGAGCACGCCGTTCCGGATGCGGCGTGCGCAGGGCGGAGCGAGCGCCGAGTAGCGGGCGCGGCGCAGGGAACCGAACCGAAGAGCTGGGCAGGAGAACCGTCATGTTCAACACCAGGATGGCGTTGCCGCGCCGGACGTTCCTCCGCGGGATGGGAGTCACGCTCGCGCTGCCGCTGCTCGACGCTATGGTGCCGGCCTCGTCGGCCCTGGCGAAGACCGCGGCCCGGCCGGTGCGCCGCCTCGGGTTCGTCTACATCCCGAACGGCGCCGTGATGTCGCACTGGCAGCCGGAGGGCGAGGGCAAGCTCGAGGCGCTGTCGCCGACCCTCAGTCCGCTCGCGCCGTTCCAGGACCAGGTGGTCGTCCCGATCGGCCTCAGCCAGAAGCAGGCCGAGGCGCTCGGGGACGGCAACGGCGAGCATTCCCGCGCCGGGACCGTCTTCCTGAGCGGCGTCCACCCGAAGGAGACCGAGGGCGCCGACGTGCGCAACGGCACGACGGCCGACCAGATCGCCGCCCAGCACATCGGGGGCGACACGCCGCTCCGGTCGCTGGAGCTGGCCATGGAGCAGACCTACCTGATCGGCAACTGCGACAACGGCTACAGTTGCGTCTACACCAACAGCATCTCGTGGCGGACGGCCACCACGCCCAACCCGCACGAGACGAACCCGCGCATCGTCTTCCAGCGCATGTTCGGCGACGGCGGCTCGCCCGAGGCGCGCCTGGCCCAGATGCAGGAGGATCGGAGCATCCTCGACTGGGTGCTCGCCGACGTGGCGGAGCTCAAGGCAAAGCTCGGCCCGGCGGACCGCAACAGCGTGAACGAGTATCTCGATTCCGTGCGGGAGGTCGAGCAGCGGCTGCAGGTGGCGGAGCGCCAGCACAGCGAGTCGACCCTGGAGCTGCCGGACCGCCCGGTCGGCGTGCCGGAGTCGTACGACGAACACGCCAAGCTGATGTTCGACCTCGTCGCGCTTGCCTTCCAGGCCGACATCACCCGCGTCTTCGTGCTGACCCTGGGCAAGGAGCAGACCAACCGCGCCTACCCGGAGCTGGGCGTGAACGCCGCCCACCACGCGGTGTCGCACCACCAGCACGACCCGCTGAAGTTCGAGCAGGGGCACAAGATCAACCAGTACCACATCGGCCTGACCGCGCACTTCCTCCAGGCGCTGAAGTCGACGCCGGACGGCGACGGGAGCCTTCTCGACCACTCGCTGGTGCTCCACGGCGGCGGAATCAGCGACGCCAACGAGCACTCCCACATCGATCTGCCGCTCGTGATGGTCGGCGGGGCCGGCGGCGTCGAGGGCGGCCGCGTCCTCCGGCACACGAAGGACACCCCGATGAACAACTTGCTGCTGGCGATGCTCGAGCGGGTGGGGGTCCATACGGACGACTTCGGCGACGCGACGGGCGTGCTCCCGCTGGAGCCGCTCGCAGGCGTCTAGCGCGCCCTCACGGGCGCGTTGGGAGTCTGCGCTGGCACGAACCGCTCCGTGGCACGTTTCTGCGGCGCAGGCTCCTCGCGTGCAACGGGGACCGGGGCGCAGAGCCCGGGTCCCGTGCCGTTCTCGGCTCGCGGTTGACGCGGCGTACGATCGGTCCCGCGGCGCGATGCCTGGTCCGCCCAGGGTCCCCGGGATCGCGAGTCCTTGCGGTGGGCGATATGCGACAGATGCACCCGGGCGGCCCGATCGGGGGGCACGTCGTCATCGGCACCCTCGCGGCCGCCTGCCTGGTGGGGCCGGCGGAGCCGCCCGCGCGGGCGGCCGAGGCGGCTCGGCCGACGGAGACGCAGTCCTCGGCCGTCGGGCTCGAGCCGTCCGCCGCCGCCACGTATCGCGGCGTCCTCGACCGGTACTGCGTCGCCTGCCATAACACGCGGCTGCGCACCGCGCAGCTGACGCTCGACACCGTCGACGTCCACGACCTCGCGGCCGACGCGCCGGTGTGGGAGAAGGTCGCCGGCAAGCTGCGGACCGGCGAGATGCCGCCGCCCCCGCGGCCGCGGCCGGCGCCCGAGACCTACGACGCGTTCGCCACGTGGCTGGAGACCGGGCTCGATCGCGCCGCGGCCGCGCGGCCCAACCCGGGGCGGCCGGCCCTGCATCGCCTGAATCGAGTCGAGTACACGAACGCCATCCGCGACCTGCTGGCGGTGGAGATCGACGGGCGGACGCTGCTGCCGGCCGACGACATGGCCTTCGGCTTCGACAACATCGCCGACGCGCTCGCGTTCTCCCCCGGACTCCTCGAGCGCTATCTGCTGGCCGCCCGCCGGATCAGCCGGCTGGCGATCGGCGATCCGGCACTGCGCCCGGGCGTGGAGAGCTACCGCGTGTCGAAGGCGCTCGTGCAAGACGACCGCATGAGCGAGGAGCTGCCGTTCGGAACGCGCGGCGGCCTGGCGGCCCGGCACCACTTCCCGCTCGACGGCGAGTACGAGATTGCGGTCCACCTCACGAGCCGTCCGGCGCGCACCTCTCGCGAGCAGCTCGACATCCGGCTCGACGGCGAGCGGGTGGCGCTCGTGCCGCTGGGGGAGCCGGACGGCGGCAGGCTCGAGGCCGGCGAGACGCAGGGCTACGGGGGCGCGGACGGGCCGGTGTCGGTCCGCCTGCGGGTGAAGGCCGGCTCGCGGCTGGTCGGCGCGGCGTTCGCCGCGATCACGTCGGCTCCCGAGGGGGTGACACCGGCCTACCTCCCGGTGGGGAGCATCAGCTTTCGGCAGACCGGTGTGCGGAGCGTCGAGATCGCCGGTCCGTACGACGTCGAGGGAGTGGGCGACAGCCCGAGCCGGCGTCGGATCTTCGTCTGCCGGCCCGACGGTCGGCAGGAGGAGCCGCGCTGTGCCCGGCGGATCCTGCGGACGCTGGCGCGGCGGGCGTTCCGGCGGCCGGTCACCGCGGACGACGTGCAGCCGCTCCTGAGCCAGTTCGAAGCGGGCCGCCGCGCGGGAGACTTCGACTCCGGCATCCGGCGCGGGCTCGAGCGGATCCTGGTCGACCCCGAGTTCCTGTTCCGCGTCGAGCGCGACCCCGCGCACGTGCCGCCCGGGACCGCCTATCGCCT
The DNA here is from genome assembly GCA_965215155.1 of Vicinamibacterales bacterium. Classification (GTDB taxonomy): domain Bacteria; phylum Acidobacteriota; class Vicinamibacteria; order Vicinamibacterales; family UBA8438; genus JAGWAJ01. The sequence goes on from CBDCCY010000004.1 coordinate 1,129,702, forward strand.
GAGCGACCTGGAGCTGGCGTCGCGATTGTCGTTCTTCCTCTGGAGCAGCATTCCCGACGACGAGCTCGTGGCGCTCGCGGCCGACGGACAGCTCGGCCGACCTGCCGTCCTCGAGCGCCAGGTGCGGCGCATGCTGGCGGACGACCGCGCGGCGTCACTCGTCGAGAACTTCGCCGCGCAGTGGCTGCACCTGCGGAACCTGCGCGGGGTGACGCCCGATGTGCGGGAGTTTCCCGAGTTCGACGACAACCTCCGCCGCGCCTTCGAGCGGGAGACGAAGCTGTTCGTCGAGAGCCAGCTCGACCGGGACCGGAGCGTCGTCGAGCTGCTGACGGCCGACTACACCTTCCTGAACGAGCGGCTGGCCCGACACTACGACATCCCGAACGTCCATGGCAGCCACTTCCGGCGGGTCTCGCTGACCGGCGACGCACGGAGAGGTCTCCTGGGGCACGGCAGCATCCTGACGGTGACCTCCTACGCGACGCGAACGTCGCCGGTGGTGCGCGGAAAGTGGCTCCTGAAGAACATCCTCGGCGCCCCGCCGCCGGCGCCGCCGCCCGACGTGCCCGAGCTCGAGGAGAGCGACGGGGCGGGAACGCCCCGCTCCCTGCGGGCGCGTCTGGAACGTCATCGGGCCAACGCGGTCTGCGCGAGCTGTCACGCGCGGATGGACCCGCTCGGCTTCGCGCTCGAGAACTCGACGGCATCGGGAGGTGGCGGACCCGCGACCGCGGCATTCCGATCGACGCCTCCGGCACCCTCCCGAACGGCGCCACCTTCGACGGCGCGGCGGATCTCCGGCGGCTGCTGGAGGCTCGCGCGGAGGACTTCGTCACCACGGTGACGAGCCGGCTGCTGACGTACGCGCTGGGCCGCGGCGTCGAGCACTACGACATGCCCGCCATCCGGGCCATCGTGCGGGAGGCGCGCCCGGACCGGTATCGCTGGTCGTCGATCATCCTCGGGATCGTCGAGAGCACGCCCTTCACGATGCGCATCAGGAGACCGGAGCCATGATCATCACGAGGCAGGCCATCCCCCGGCGGACCGTCCTGCGCGGCCTCGGCGCCGCCATCGCGTTGCCGCTGCTGGACGGCATGGTGCCGGCCTACGCGGCCCTGCGCAACACGGCGGCCCGGCCCGTGCGGCGCCTGGGCGTCGTCTACGTGCCCCACGGCGCCGTGATGGACAACTGGACGCCGGCCGGCGCGGGGTGGACTTCGAGTTCTCGCCGATCCTCGCGCCGCTCTCGCCGTTCCGCGATCGCCTGCTGGTGTTGACCGGGCTCGACAACCGCCCGGCGCTTGCGGTCAAGGGCGAGCCCGCGGGCGGGCACGGGCGCATCGGCGGGGCGTTCCTGACCGGCGTGCACGCGAAGCCGACCGAGGGCGCCGATGTCGAAGCGGGCGTGTCGATGGACCAGATCGCGGCGGCCGAGCTCGGCCGCCGGACGCAGGTGGCGTCGCTCGAGCTCAGCCTGGAGTCGACCGAGATGGCAGGCGCGTGCGACGCCGGCTTCAGTTGCGCGTACGTCAACACCCTCTGTTGGCGCGCTCCGACGACACCGCTGCCGATGGAGAACAACCCGCGGGCCGCGTTCGAGCGCCTCTTCGGCGACAGCGACAGCACGGACCCGGCGGACCGGCTGGCCCGCCTCGAGGCCGAGCGCAGCATTCTCGACTCCGTGTCCGACAAGGTCCGCCGCCTCGATCGGCAGCTCGGGGCTCCGGATCGCGCCAAGCTCGCGGAGTACCTGGACGCCATCCGGGACGTCGAGCGCCGGATCGAGAACGCGGAGCGGCAGGGCGCGCGCGAGTTGCCGGCGGTGGAGCGCCCCTCGGGCGGCATTCCGGAGTCCTTCGAGGACTACGCCCGCGTCATGTTCGACCTGCAGGTGCTCGCGTATCAGGCGGACCTCACCCGCGTCATCACGTTCATGGTGGCCAAGGAGATCAGCAACCGGACCTATCCGGAGATCGGCGTCCCCGACCAGCATCACCCGCTGTCGCATCACCACAACGACGCGGAGAAGCTGGCCAGGCTGACGATGGTCAACACGTTCCACGTCCGCCTCTTCGCCGACTACCTCGAGCGGCTGCGATCCACGCCGGACGGGGACGGGTCGCTCCTCGACCACGTGGCGATCGTCTACGGCAGCGGGATGAGCAACAGCAACCTGCATACGCCCCGGCGGCTGCCCATCCTGGTGGCCGGCGGGGGCGCGGGCCGGCTCGCCGGCGGCCGCCACGTCCGCTACGGCGACGGGACGCCGCTGGCGAACCTCTACGTGAGTCTGCTCGACAAGGTCGGGGTGCCGATCGAGCGGATCGGCGACAGCACGGGCGAGCTGGCGGAGCTTTCGGACCTGTAGGGGCGGCGACGATGCACATCGCGCGAGGCATGCTCGGCGCCGGGCTGGTGCTCGTCGCGTTGCCGGCGTCGCCCGGCGCCGCGGACGGCGACCTCCGCATCGTCGACGCGATGAAGCGGCAGGACGCGGCGGCGGTCCGTGCCCTTCTGACGGAACGGGTCGACGTCAACGCCGCGCAACCCGACGGAGCGACGGCGCTCCACTGGGCCGCGCACTGGAACGACCGGGACGCGGCGGAGTTGCTGCTTCGCGCGGGAGCGGACGTGAACGCGGCCAACGACTTCCAGGTCACGCCGCTCGCGCTCGCTGCCGCGAACGCCAGCCCCGCCCTGGTCGATCGGTTGCTCGCGGCGGGCGCCGATCCGAACCTCCCCCGGTCGACGGGCGAAACGCCGCTCATGACCGCCGCGCGGACGGGCAGCGTCGAGGCGGTCGAGGCGCTGCTGGCGCACGGCGCCGACGTGAACGCGGAGGAGTCGGCAGGGGGCCAGACGGCGTTGATGTGGGCCGTCTCGGAGGCGCATCCCGGGGTCGCGCGGGCGCTGATCGCGAACGGGGCGGACGTGCGGGCGCGGTCCGCCGGCGGGTTCACGCCGCTGCTCTTCGCGGCGCGCGAGGGCGATTTCGGCTCCGCCCGGCTGCTCGCCGACGCGGGAGCCGGCGTCGACGAGCCGGACCCGAACGGCCTCACCCCGCTCGTGGTGGCGACAGTCCGGGGCCACGTGCCGTTCGCGGTGTGGCTCCTCGAGCAGGGCGCCGATCCGAACGCGGCCGGGGCCGGGTTCACGGCGCTGCACTGGGCGGCCGGTGCCTGGGAGAGCGAGCTCACCGGTCCGCGGGGCATCGTCACCGCGCGCGACGACGAGTGGCGCGCCCTGGGCGGGGTGCCGGCGCGGAGGCTCGACCTCGTTGGGGCGCTGCTGGCCCACGGCGCGAATCCGAACGCCCGCCTCGTCAAGCCGCCGCCCCGTGTCGGTTTCAACGCGTCCGTCCTGACCTCGCTGGGGGGAGCCACGCCCTTCTGGCTCGCGGCAATGGCGGCCGACGTCGATGGGCTGCGCGTGCTGGCGGCGCACGGGGCCGATCCGCGGATGGCGACGACGGCGGACGTCACCGGCGCGATCTTCGACGGACAGGCGCGCGTCCATCGCGGCACCACGCCGCTGATGGCCGCCGCGGGCGTCGGACGCAACCTTGCGCTGAGCCTGGTGACCGAAGACCGCGCCCTGGAGGCCGTCGCGCTCATCCGGACGCTCGGCGGCGACGTCAACGCCGCCAACGCGGCCGGCGACACCGCCCTGCACGGAGCCGCGCTGGTCCGATCGGACGCGCTCGTGCAACTCCTGGCGGACGGGGGAGCCGCCGTGAACGTCGAGAACGACCGCGGCCAGACGCCGCTCGATGTCGCCGAGCGCTTCGTGAACGTGGGCGGCGCCACGCTCGTCACCCGCACGAGCACCGGCGATCTCCTGCGTGCGCTCGGCGCACAGTGATCGGGCCGCCCGGGACGGTCAACAGACCTCGTGCGGAGGGAGCCCCGAAGATGCACAGTCCGAGCCCCACTACCCGCGGCGCGCTGATTCTCGCCCTGTTGCTCCCGCTGCTCGTGGCCGGAGCCACTGTGGCGCGCGCCCAGGCGGAGGTCCCTTTCGAGCCAGTCACCGACGAGATGCTGCGCAGCCCCGCGCCCGGCGACTGGCTGACGTGGCGCCGCACGCTCGACGGGTGGGGCTACAGCCCGCTCGACCAGATCGACCGCGACAACGTGGGCGAGTTGCGCCTGGTCTGGACGCGCGCCCTGCGGCCGGGCAGCCAGCAGGGGACGCCGCTGGCATACGGCGGTGTGCTGTACATGCCGAACCCGGCCGACGTCATTCAGGCGATAGACGCCGTCACGGGCGACCTCCGGTGGGAGCACCAGCGGGAGCGCCCCGACGACCTCGACGAGTACCTGCCGGCCGGCGGCCTGCTCGACAACAACCGCAACATTGCCATCTACGGCAACCTGAATCATCGACACCAGCGCCGACGACTCCGTCTTCGCCCTCGACGCCGCCACCGGCGAGCCCGTCTGGGAGACGCGCATCCTCGACTATCGGACGAATCCCGCCCACCAGACCTCCGGCCCCATCGTCGCGAACGGGAAGATCTTCTCGGGCCGAGGATGCCTGCCGAGGGGCGGGCCCGACGCCTGCGTCATCACCGCCCACGACGCCGCGACCGGCGCCGAGCTCTGGCGCCGCCGGACGATACCCGCCCCCGGCGAGCCGGGGGACGAGACCTGGGGCGGCGTCCCGTTCGAGGAGCGGCTGCACGTCGGCGCCTGGATGGCGCCGAGCTACGACCCGGAGCTGAACCTGGTCTACATCGGCACGTCGGTCACGTCGCCGGCGCCCAAGTTCCTCCTCGGAGGCACGGAGAACAAGCACCTCTACCACAACTCCACGCTCGCCCTCGACGGCGACACGGGCGAGATCCGCTGGTACTACCAGCACCTGAACGACCACTGGGACCTCGACCACCCCTTCGAGCGGTTGCTGGTCGACACCCCGGTCGCGCCGGATCCGGCCGCCGTGAGCTGGATCAACCCGCGGCTCGAGCCGGGCGAGGTGCGGCGGGTGGTGACCGGCATCCCGGGCAAGACCGGCGTCGTCTACACGCTCGACCGCGCGACCGGCGAGTTCCTGTGGGCCACGCCGACCATCACGCAGAACGTCATCGCCGGGATCGACGGCGCGACGGGAGCGGTGACGGAGAGCGCCGAGCTCGTCTTCACGGCCGAGGGACAGGAGGTGCTGGCTGCCCCCACGCCAGCGGCGGGAAGGACTGGGAGGCGGGCGCCTACAGCCCCCGGACGAACACGATGTACTACCCGCTGCGCAACGTCTGCGCCCGGATGCTGGCCACTACCGAAGGCGGGGGCAGCGTGGAGGTCTATGCGCTGGTGTGGCGGGGCCAGATCGCCCCGGGCACGGACCAGGTCGGCAGCGTCTACGCCATCTCGGCCGAGACCGGCCGGACCGTCTGGCAGCACGACCAGCGGGCGGCCACGATGTCCCTCGTCGCGACCGGGGGCGGGCTGGTCTTCGGCGGCGATGTCAACGGGCGTTTCCGGGCCTTCGATGACGAGACGGGCGAGGTGCTCTGGGAGATCAACCTCGGATCGTCGGTGTCTGGCTTCCCGATCACCTACGCGGTCGACGGCCGCCAGTACGTCGCGGTGAGCACCGGAACGCCGCGCTTCCTCGACCTGACCCCGGAGCTCCGCCCGAGCACCGGCAACAACTTGTTCGTCTTCGCCCTGCCTTGACACCCAATGGTAGTCCGCCAGCGTCCTGGGTCATGCGATACAGGCCATAAACCACTGATTAAACGTCATTTATCAGTCGGCGTCGCGGACTGGCGGGGTCAGGACGTGTTGGCGAATCCAGCCCAATCCCGCATATAATGGGGGAATGGATGTTGTAGCCAAGACCGTCCTCTCGCCTCGCAGAACCAAGCGCCGAGGACGCCACCCCGACAAGGCCCTCTCAACCGCCTTCGTCCGTTCCGCGCCGCCAGGAAGGCACGCAGACGGCAACGGCTTGTACCTGTTCGTCCAGCCGACCGGGACCCGCAGCTGGGTCCAGCGGCTCGTCATCCGCGGCCGGCGCCGCGAACTCGGACTCGGCGCCGCCACCCTCGTCCCGCTCGCCAAGGCCCGCGAGCAGGCCCTCGCCAACCGCATGCTGGCGCGCTCCGGCGGCGATCCCCTCTCCGAAAAACGGCGCGTCCAGGGAGTGCCTACGTTCGCCGAAGCCGCCCAACGGGTGCTCGAACAGAAGCGCGGCGGCTGGCGCGGCCGGTGGCACGCTCAGAACTGGTGGCGGAGCATGCAGCGGTACGTCTTCCCGCGCATCGGCGGCCGGCCGGTGTCCGAGGTCAACACGGCCGACGTGCTGGAGATCCTCTCGCCGATCTGGCACGCCAAGGCGGCGACCGCCAGGGAAGTCCGCCAGCGCATCCGGTCGGTGCTGGAGTGGGCGATCGCTCTCGACATGCGCGCCGACAATCCCTGCGACCGGGTGGTACCGGTGCTCGGTCCGCAGAACGACATCGTGACGCACCGGCAGGCGCTGCCCCACAAGGACGTGGCCGCGGCCATCGAGACGGTGCGGGACGGCTCGGCGCAGCCGGCCGTCAGGCTGGCGTTCGAGTTTCTGGTGCTCACGGCCGCGAGGTCCGGCGAGGTCCGGCTCGCGACGTGGGACGAGATCGACGCGGCCGGCGCAGTGTGGACGGTCCCGGCCGCACGGATGAAGGCGAAGCGCGAGCACCGTGTCCCGCTCTGCGGCCGGGCGCTGGAAGTCCTCGACGCGGCTCGGACGCTTGATGACGGCAACCGGCTCGTGTTCCCGATGCGGAGCGGCAGGTCGATAGCCTCGTCGACGTTCCCGAAGATGCTCCAGTACCACGAGGTCGCGGCCGTGCCTCATGGCTTCCGTTCGTCGTTCCGGGACTGGGCGGCGGAAATGACCGACCATCCGCGGGAGGTCATCGAGGCGGCGCTCGCGCACGTCGTCCAGAACAAGGTCGAGGCGGCCTATGCCCGGTCGGACCTGTTCGAGCGTAGGCGGCTGCTGATGGACGATTGGGCGAGGTATCTCGCCCGCGACGGTCGTTGATGGGCTCGGTCCCGCTGCGGCGCTAGCGGCTCGGGCCATGGTCGCGCTCGGGTCCACGCTGCCGGCCCTGCTGCCGGATCAGTTCCACGGTCCGCGCAACGATTCCACGAGCCCTCAAGTCCGCGGTCAAGCGCGTCACCTGCCCGCCGAAGTGTTCGACCAGCCGCCGCAAGGTCCTGTTCTCCGCGGTCTGCTGCTCGACACGCTGCTGCAAGGCTTCGACCTGCTCGCAGTGCCGCTGCTGTTCCGTCTCGTACTGCCTGGACAACGCGCGAAAGGCCGTCAACAACCGCCGTTCCAGCTCCAGCTCGCTCATGCAACTCCCTCACTCGCTCGACAGCTTCACGGCAGGCCGCCCGCCCACGGTCCAGGACGGAGGCTCCGTCGAGCCAAACGGCAACGCGGCGAACCGCTCGCCGTCGATTCCGCGCAACTCGACGCGCCAGGCCGTCTCCTCCAACTGCGCCAACGGCCGGCGGGTCTGCCCGATGTCCAGGTTGAGAATCGTCAGGGCGTCGAGCCGGTTCTCGATGCTCCTCGACAACCATCGCATCGTCCCCCAGCCGCCGCCGCAGATAGCCGCCAAGGCGCTCAGGCCCACCGCCGTGGTCAGGCGCCACACGCGGTTCGGCACGGCCCTGGTCCGTCCGGCCCACGCCGCCGAATCGGCTTCGATGGAACGCTGCGCGCTGCTCGCGGCGCTGCTCCAGCTCTCGCCAAGCCGCCGCCGCGGCGCCGCTCCGGTCTGCTCGATCTCCCGCCGGTCGGTCTCCCACTTCTGCCGCAGCCGGGCCGACAAGTCGCTCCGGGTTGAAGTCCTGCTCGTACAACGCTCCCTTCAGCCGCCACCGCTTCCCGCTCTCCGGGTCGTGGGCGGTCACGTAGCTCTTGCCCTGGCGCGGCACGTCGAGTCCCGCCTCCTTCAGCGCGGCCACGACGTCGGCGCGGTCACGGACGACGCCGTGCTCGACGCGCTGCACCAGGTAGTCCCGGATCAACTCGCGGGGGTCGGCCTTGACCGCCAGACCGGCCCGCAGGTTCCTGGCGTCGATGTAGGCGCGGTGTCCGGGTTGCTGCGTCCTGGCCCGCGCGGGGTCGTCGGGGCGGCTCCAGCCGTGCTCGTGGTTGAAGGCGTCGCGCAACGGGCCGAAGGTCTTCTGCCAGCCCGGCGGCGCGATGTTGAGGCTCTTGCCCGTCTCCAGGTCGCACCGGGCGGCGAGGACGTGCACGTGAACGCCGCCGCCCCGCTCGCGGTGCTCGACGGCCGTCCACGCGTAGCGGTCCGGAGCGAGCCCCGCCCATGCCGTCTGCTCGAACTTGTCGAGCACGGCCTCGATCTGGGCGTCCGTCGGCCGGTCTTCCGGAGCCCACGCGATCACGCCGGAGGTGTAACTTGTGCTCGAACTCGAGCGCGTCGGCTACGGCGGCCACCTTGTCGGGATCGCCGCGGCGGACCTCGACGCCGTCGCGGAGCTTCCCGGCCGCGTCCCGCTCGCCGAGCAGGTAGTCGGCCGCCGCCCCGGCCGAACCGGTGCCGCGGGCGATGAACTTAACGTGCACCGTCGGTCTCGCGGCCGACCCCGGCGAACTTGTCCAGCGTCCGCGCGATGTGCAGGAGGTAGGCGATCATCTCGACGGCGTCCATCGGCGAGGCGTGGGTGTTGGCCCAGCGGGCGATCTGGTTCAGATTGTTGCCGACGCGGGCGATCTGCCGGGTGCGCTCGCGCTCGACCTCGGCCGCCGCCGCGGTCCAGGTGCGGGTCCGCGCCATGGCCTGCCGCAGCAGGCGGGAGGGCGACACGCCGGCCGCCGCCGCCTTGGCCTGCCAGGCGGCATGCTCCTCGGGCGTGACGCGGGCGGCGACCATGACGGTGCGGCGGTCAGCCACGGCGCACCGCCGCGGGGGGTCCGGGGGCGCAGTCCCCGAACGGCCGGGGGTTCGAAGGGGGGCGCAGCATCCCCTCGCCAGCCTCAATGTTCAACATTGAGTAAGCTGCTCCTGACACCCAAGGGTCAGGAGCCAGCTGTCCCTGTCCGCCGTTCCCGCCCTTCGTGAGCTGGTCATTTCGGATCTCGTGAGCGGGTTCAGATCCTCAAGTCCGGTTCCGTTCCCGACTTGAGAATCCCCCGTCGTCCTCTGCCCCGTTTGCACTGATCGGATGGACGGGGTTTCGGATCGGGCGGGGGCGGTGGGATTGTTCGGGTCTCATGTGCTCCGGTTGTCCTCGTCGACGCGGTGGTTCCGGTGGATCGACGCGGTACTGGTTCCGTGGACCGCCGCGGGACTGGTGCTGGAGATCGATGTTGTTGCGCTCCGCACCGCACTGGCCGAGTGTAGCACGGAGTTCATCTAAACTACTGACTGGAAACGCTTTACGAAATGGACCGCTGTGGAACGGACGGGCGGTAACGGGACCGCATTGGTATGGTCGTACGGCTTGCATCGACGAGACCGACTGGCAACTGGATATTTCGGAGGAACTGGAACGCCGATTTCGGAGGAAGTGGAACCTCGATTTCGGAGGAAGTGGAACCTCGATTTCGGAGGAAGTGGAACCTCGATTTCGGAGGAAGTGGAACCTCGATTCCGGGAAGTGGAACACGGATTCCGGAAGTGGAACATGGATTCCGGAGGAAGTGGAACATCGGTTTCCGGGGTCGTGAACGCTCGTCGGTAGCCTGACCGCGGCATGCTTCGCCCTTTCGACAGGAGGGGCGAGACGATGTCGGCTCGGAGGCTGCAGATGAGGAAGATTCGTGAGGTTCTCCGGCTCAAGCACGAGCAGGGGCTGTCCCACCAAGCGGTGGCCCGAGCGTGCGCGGTCGGCGTCGGTACGGTCAATCGGTATCTGCAGAGGGCGGCGCAATGCGGGCTCGTCTGGCCGTTGCCGGCCGAGCTGGACGACGCGGCGCTCGATGCGCGTCTGTTTCGGCGCCCCGCGCCGGTGCAGGACCGGGCGCGGCCCGACTGCGCGTACATCCACCGCGAGCGCAAGCGCAATGGCGTCACGCTGCAACTGCTCTGGGAGGAGTACCTCCAGGTCCATTCCGACGGCTACCGCTACACGCAGTTCTGCGAGGTCTACCGGCAATGGCTGCGGCGACTGCGGCCGTCGATGCGACAGGTGCACCGCGCCGGCGAGAAGACCTTCATCGACTTCTCCGGCAAACGGCCGAGCCTGGTCGACCGGCGTACGGGCGAGTTGCGGCCCGTCGAGCTGTTCGTCGCCGTGCTCGGCGCCAGCAGCTTCACCTACGCCGAGGCGACCGAGACCCAGCAGTTGCCCGACTGGGTCAACGCGCACATCCGGATGGTGGAGTACTTCGGCGGCGCCACCACGCTGTGGATTCCCGACCAGCTGAAGAGCGCCATCACCCGTTCCTGCCGCTACGAGGCCGGCGTCAACCGCAGCTACGAGGACCTGGCCGCCCACTACGGCGCCGTCGTCCTCCCGGCACGGCCGAGGAAGCCGCGGGACAAGGCTGCCGTGGAGAACTGCGTACTCATAGCGCAGCGGTGGATACTGGCCCGGCTCCGTGACCGGACCTTCTTCGAGCTCGGCGCGTTGAACCAGGCGATCCGCGTCCTGCTCGACGAGCTCAACGACCGGCCGATGCAGAAGCTGGGCGTCAGCCGCCGCGCGCAGTACGAGCAGCTCGACCGTCCGGCGCTACGTCCCCTGCCGGCCACCCGCTACGTCCTGGCTCAGTGGAAGCTGTGCCGCGTCAACATCGACTACCACGTCGAGGTCGAGCGCCACGTCTACAGCGTCCCGTACCAAGTGGTCCGCGAGCAGGTCGAGGTCCGCTACACCACGAACACGGTCGAGATCTTCCATCGCGACAAGCGCATCGCGTCGCACCGCCGGCGCTACGACCGTCAGCCGTCGACCGTGGCCGGGCACATGCCCAGCTCGCATCGCGCGCATGCCGAGTGGACACCATCGCGGCTGATCCGCTGGGCCGAGACGGTCGGGCCGGAGACCGGAAAGCTCGTCAGCCGGATCCTGGAGAGCCGGCCGCACCCCGAGCAGGGATATCGCGCCTGTCTGGGGATCATCGAGCAGGGGCGACGTTACGGAAACATCCGGCTCGAGGCGGCCAGCGCCCGCGCGCTGTCCCTCGGCTCCTGCCGCTACCACACCGTCAAGAACATCCTCAGCGCCGGCCAGGACCGTCTGCCTCTGGAGCCGCCGGCCGAGACGAACCCGACACCGACGCACGACAACATCCGCGGCGCCGACTACTACGCTGCGGCCACGACCACAGAGGAGGACCGATGCTGATCGAACAGACCCTCGACAAGCTCAACGCCATGAAGCTGGGCGCGATGGCCGACGCCGTCCAGAAACAGCTCGAGACCGACGAGGCCGTCGCGCTCAGCTTCGAGGAGCGTTTGGGCCTGCTGGTCGACACCGAGTGGACGGCCCGCGAGCAGCGCAAGCTTCAGCGGCGCCTGCACACCGCGAAGCTGCGCTACCCGGCGTCGCTCGAAGCCGTCGACTTCACCCATCCCCGGCGACTCAACCGCCAGCAAGCCCTGACGCTGGGGTCTTGCACCTGGGTCGCCGAGCGCCACAACCTGATCCTGATCGGCCCGACCGGGATCGGAAAGAGCTTTCTCTGCTGCGCCTTCGTCGAGCGGGCGTGCCGCCGCGGCTTCACCGCGCGCTACGTCCGCATGCCGCGCCTGCTGCACGAGCTGGCCGTCGGCCGCGGCGACGGCTCCTACGCGCGGCTGCTCGCCCGGCTGGCGAAGCTCGACCTGCTCGCCATCGACGATTGGATGCTCGCGCCACTGCGCGACACCGAGCGGCGCGACCTGACCGAGGTCATCGAGGACCGCGCCGAACGGGCCTCGACGCTGATCGCCAGCCAGCTGCCGGTGACCGACTGGCACGCGGTCATCGGCGACCCGAACCAGGCCGACGCGATCTGCGACCGCCTGCTCCACGACGCACACCGCATCGAACTGAAGGGGCGCTCGATGCGACGGACACACAACGCCCCGGGCAAGCGCAAGAAGGAGACCACATGAGCACGCGACCGGCATCTGCCAGACCGCGACGAACCCGAACCCTCGCACCCCCGCCACACGGGAAGGGCACAGCGGGTCCGAGCCGCCTGTGGATCGTGCCAGGGCATGGAAAACGCGCGCGAGACGCTCAGCCGAACTGGACCGTCAGCGAGGGCGCGTTTCCCACACCCTTTGGACGGCGCACGCGCCGCCCACACGACCCACAGGCACTTTCGTCTGTACTCTCGAGCACCAGATCACGAGTAGGATCTCGACGATCCGCGGCGACACCGATGGGAGGAAACTGACTGCGCAACGTCGCTACGCTCCGACGAGCATTCCACTTCCGGAATCCGTGTTCCAGATCCCCGGAATCGCTGTTCCACTTCACCGAAATACGCAGCAACCTCAGAGCCGACGAGGGGCACTCGGCCCGCGTCGTCCAGACGGCGGGCGGCATGATCCGGAACGAGGTCGAGGCGGACGACACGCGGTGGCCCGCCTCTGGTGAGCGGACGTGTTCAACGGTCGCCCGCCAGGGCGCTAATTCGGGCGGGGCGTAGGAGGGGGCATCGTCGTTAAGGGCCAATCCAGACAGGCGTGCGCGGAGCCGGCGTCAAGGCCGTAGCCCCGCGCAGCGGGGTCGGAGCGCAGCGGAGAGCCTTGACGCCGGCGAGCACACGCGGAGACTGCCGGCCCGACGATGCCGCAGGTGGCCGCGACACCTGGTTGTAGCCCTGAAGCCCACGGGTCGTCGAGCGGTGTGACCGCTCTTGACGCAACTTGGGCCGCCGCGTACGGTTGGTCGGCCGACATCGCCGACGCCGAGCCTCCGCGCGAGGTGCTGGCGCTGAACGGCGGCGGGCCGGCGGGTGGTTCGGGGGACACAAGTGGCGAGGAAGAAGAATCAGGAAGTCTGGAACTGCTTGAGCGTCCGCCAACCCAATGCCTGGGCCATCGTCGTGGGAGCGAAGGACGTCGAGAATCGCGATCGAGCGTCGTACTACACCGGAAAGCTGTTCATTCATGCGAGTAGAACCGAAGACGCGGACTACGTTGAGGACGTAGCCGAACAGGTAGCGCTTCACCTCGGGATCTCGGCTGAGGAGGCGCTTGCGAGGTATCAGCGGCATCGCGAACAGGGGCGAGGCGCGATCATCGGCTCGGTCCAGATGTTCGGGTGCGCGATCTCATACGATAGCGAGTGGTTCGACGGACCGCCGCACCGGCCCCGCAAGAGGCGGTACGGCTTCTTGCTCCGCGATGCCGAGTTGTTCGAGCATCCGATACCGGCCAAGGGTTCCATGGCAATCCCGTTCAAGTTCAGGGGGGCGTGAGCGAACGTCAGTGCGGAGCGGTTCGCGGCCGGTTCGGATGGCCCTCTGGATTCCTGCGCGGGAAGTGGTAATGGACGGGGGAACGAGAATGGGCATCGTGACAGTAAAGCATTGATGATGAGCAGTTTACGGGAGTCCGATGATTCGCCCTGCCGGAGTGAGCTCGCTCCGTTGCGTTCCGCGGGGCAAGCTCCTACACTGGCGGCGGTATGCAAGCCCTCTACCGAGCGCTGATCGTCGCCGGGTGCCTGCTGCTGATTCCGGTGACCGCCGTCGTCACGGCCGCCGCCAAGCAGCGCTTCGCCGACGGTCCGAACCGGCTGTTCTCCGGTGGCCCCCTGGTGGCGGGCGAGCTGCACGCCGGGGCCGAGCCGGACTGGAGCTTCGTCACGGACATCGAGACCATCGAGCTGCAGCTCCTGGATCCGCCGCGGTCCCGCCGCATCTGGACGGCCGAGCACGACGGCCGGCTCTACGTCTGGTCCGGCTACATGGGAACTACGGTCGGTCGGCTGTGGAAGCGCTGGCCGATCCAGGCGGAGCGCGACGGGCGCGCGGTACTCCGAATCGACGGCAAGCGTTACGAGCGGCAACTCGTGCGCATCGAGTCGGGCGCGGTCCTCGACGGCATCGCCGCCGCCATTCGAGACAAGTACCCGTCCCGGGTCACCCGGGCGTCGGTGGAAGCCGGCGACTCCTGGGTGTTCGAGGCGGCCCCGCGCCGGCCCTGACGGCGCGGAACTCGCGGTCACGCGCTCTCCGGAGGCAGGGTCCCGTCATGAAGTACTTCTACTGGTGCGTCGCGGCGGCGCTGGTCGTGACCGTCCTCGCCGTCCTCTTCGTCCCCGGCGTCGACGACCTCGTGGAACGGACCTTCCAGGGCTACGTCGGCCGCGCCGCTCGCTGACGGGGCGGGTCCGGCGCCTCGATCCGAGGGCGCCCCGCTACGGGTGTCATTCGTAGCGGGGCGCGGTGCGACATGCGTCCCAATTCGGGCCCGCGCGCAGCGCCCATCGTGGTATCGTTACGGCTCGCGAGCGCGCCACGGCGCGCGGGGAGACCGGACGATGAAGCTGGAGTTCAGGACGACACGGCTCGAGGCGCGACCCATCCTGGGTATCCGCACGACGGTAGCCATGAGCGAGATTGGCCAGGCCATGGGAACGCTGTTCGGGGAGGTCCACGGTTACATCGAGCAGGGCGGCGGGAAGGCGGCCGGTATGCCGCTCGCCATCTACCACTCGCCGCCGGGGGACACCGTCGAGCTCGAATGCGCTATGCCCGTCGTGTCGGCAATGGCGGGCGCGGGTCGGGTCCGGGCCGGCGAGCTTCCCGCGGGAACCGTCGCGACCGTTACCCATGTCGGTCCGTACGACGACCTTCCGCAGACGTGGGGGGCGCTGACGGAGTGGATGAAGGCGCAGGGCCTCGAAGCCTCCGGCGCGCCCTGGGAGGTCTACGTAACGGATCCCGGCGCCGAGCCGGATCAGTCGAAGTGGCGTACGGACATCTTCTTCCCGGTGCGCTGACTCCTCTCACGGGTCGCCGACCTTCGTGGCGCCGGCCCCGTGGCTTCAATGGCTCGAGCAGGAACGCCGGCAGGACCGGCGGGCGGGAACGGGCGGTCACGCAGGAGGTTCGATGGCGAGGGGTGGCCGAGTGGACAAGGCGGCGTTGTGCACGCACATGGTCCGGCACTTCGCCGCTTCCGAGCTCGCGTTGAGACGTGCGGACGCGCGCGAGTTTCTCGATGAGTTGGGGAGGCTGTGCGAGCGGAAGCTCCTGGAGGTCGGCCAGTTCTCGGTTCCGGGTGTAGCCAAGCTCGTGGTCGAGAAACGGCGGGCGCGGAAGGGCCGCAGTCCGGTGACCGGTCAGGCGATCGTGATTCCGGAACGGCAAGTGGTCAGGGCTCGCATCGCCAAGAAGATCCGGGAGGCGGTGGAGCGGCCGATCTGAGCCGCGCCGGCATCCGGGCTCAGCGCGTGGGGCCTCGCGGCAGAAGGGCCTGTACGGTCTCTATGGTGTCTGCCTCGCCGGGTTGCTTGTCGCTCCGGTAGCGCTTGACGCGCGCGAACCGAAGCGCAGCGCCGCCCGGATAGCGGCGACTCGCCTGCACCTCGTTGAACGCCACCTCGACGACCAGCAGCGGCCGGACGTACACGGTGTAGCGGTCACGGCCCGTCTCCAGCTCGAGGAGCCGGCTCGTCTGCCACGCGAGGGTTGCGTCGGTCAGGCCCTTGAAGGTCTTGCCGAGCATTACGAAGCCGCCGGCGGCCCGGTCCCGGGCACCCAGGTGGAGGTTGCTCAACCACCCCCGCCGGCGCCCGCTGCCCCATTCCGCAGCCAGCACGACGAGGTCCAGCGTCGCCGCCGGCTTGATCTTCAACCAGGCCGCACCGCGCATTCCCGCCCCGTAGCCCGCCCCGAGCGCCTTGGCCATCACGCCCTCGTGGCCGACCCGGCGCGCCGCGTCGACGAACGCCTCCGCCTCCTTCGGGGGAGGGGAGAGCACGCGGGGAATCAACCATCGGCCGCGGGTGACCTCCCGGAGCGCGCTGTCGCGCCTCGCAAGCGGCTCGTCCAGCAGATCGTCCGCATCGACGGCCAGGCAGTCGAAGAAGAACGGAGTGAGCGGCAGCTCGTCGAGGATCGCGCGGTCGTCGAGGGTGCGTCCGAAGCGGCGCATGGTGACCTGGAACGGGCGCGGCCGTCCGTTCGCGTGGAGCGCCAGTACCTCGCCGTCGAGCACGAGCCGGCGAGCCGGCATCGTGCGCGCGGCAGCGACGACCTCGGGCACCGCCCCGGTCACCTCGCGCAGGTGGCGCGTGTACACGCGCACCTCGGTTCCGTCCTTGTGCACCTGGACCCGCACGCCGTCCAGCTTGTGGTCCAGCGCGAGGTCGCCGAGACGCGAGCGCGCCTCGTCCACGCTCTCGGCCGACTGGGCGAGCATCGGTTGGACCGGCCGGAAGACGCGGAGCGAAAACTGCTCGAGACCTCGCGCTCCGGCGGTCAGCGCGGCGCGCGCGACCGGCGAAAGCCCGCCCGCCAGCATGACGGCCCGACGGACGGTGGCGGGCGGCAGCCCCGCCGCTTTCGCAACCGCGTCGCCCACCAGGCTCTCGAGCGCACCCTGACGAAGCTCGCCGCACACCAGTCGCGCCAGGAATTCCTGCTCGTCGGCGGTGGCGCGTACGAACAGGGCGCGCAGCTCCGCCGCTCGCCCGGCCGCCGAGCCGGGGCCGTGCAGGCGGGCAACCCGCGCGAACGCCGCGTCGACTTCGGCGATCGACAGGCCGGAGTCCGGTGCGGGTTGCACCGCGCGCGCGGCATGAACCGCCGCGAAGCCAAGCCCCACGCGGCCCTGGGGCAGCGTGCCGCAGAGATACGCGACGGCGGCCTCGAGGACCTGCGGTGGGGCGTCGGCCAGGAAGGCGGACAGCCGCCCGGTCTTGTCGAGCCGGCGGCGGGCGTTGCGCACCGCGCGCGAGGTCGCCACGAGATCGCACAGCGCACCGCCGGTCACGGCTCACGCCTCGGGCGGGCCGGGGGCCTGCGCGGTTGCCCGCGCCCGCCGCCGCGCCCGCCGGCTGCCGGTAGAATGCGGACGCCGGTCGCGGAGGGCCCCGACATGAAATGGTTGTTCAAGGAAGAGCCGACCCACTACTGCTACGACGATCTCGTCTCGGACGCGCGGACCGTGTGGGACGGCGTTCGGAATCCGCTGGCCCAGAAGCATCTTCGCTCGGTGCGGAAGGGCGACGACATCTTCTTCTATCACACGGGCAAGGAGAAGGCCGTCGTCGGGACCGCCGTCGCCCTTACCGATCCCTATCCCGATCCCGACGACGAGTCCGGCCGGCGCGTCGTGGTGGACATCGCCCCGCGGGAGAAGCTCCGGCGTCCCGTTACCCTCAAGGAGATCAAGGCGAGCCGTGCGTTCGACACCTTCGTCCTCACCCGTGCGCCGCGGCTCTCCGTCATGCCGGTCAGCGAGGCGGAGTGGGGCGAGATAGACCGTCTGTCGCGGACCGCCTCCTGAATCGGCCCCCGTACAAGCCTCTGGCGGTACCGGCGCTCCCGGGGCGGGACGCCGGTACCGCCAGTCAGGTTGGGCGGCCGCCCGGCCGACGGCGAGCGTCGAGCCGGACGACCGGCAGTTCGGAAGGGGCGCGCTCCTACTCTTCCACGGAGAGGATTGCGGCCGTCTCGCCCTTCTGCTCGAACGGCGAGGTCACCTTGATCGAGTGACCCGGCCGCATCGACGCCGTGGCGACCGCCGGCGGCAGCTTCGTCCGGAACAGGATGCGCTGGCGGTCGGCATCTGCCGCGACGAACTCCACCGGCAGCACGTAGCCGTGATCCAGGGCCAGGTCCGCGTCCCGGTGTTCCAGGTAGCGGACCGCCGTCATCTCGTCGTTCTGCCCCGGCGCCCAGATCAGGACCACGGCATCGCCTTCGTCGAAGCGGTCGACGTAGCGGAAGACGTGGCTCTCGACCGGAGCGGACACCGTCGCCGTCGACTCGGACGCGTGATAGGCGACCACTTCGCCCGGCCAGACGTACCGTCGCGCCTGGCGGGAGGGATCGTAGGCGTCGACCGCGACGACCGCGCCGGCTCCGGCCGAGGGCCAGTGCGGCGACGTGACGGTGGCCCAGTCTCCCGGGATCAGCGTGCGCACCGCGGCAACGCTGTCTTCGGGAATCGTGGCCTTGAACGTGAGGTAGTTGCTGGCCGGGTCGACCGACACGAACTCGGCCCGCAGCAGGAAGCCGTCGTTGCCCCAGAGGCCGGAGCCGTCCTCGGGGGCGATGGTCCGGATGTCGTTCGCACGGTCCTCGAACCCGGACCAGGTGATGACGATCGGATCGCCGGCCCGTGAACCGGCGACCGAGGCCAGGGCGCCCGGCGCGGCGACGCGGGCTCGAACGGTGAGCGCGCGGGTCGTCTCGTCGAGCGCGACGAGCTCGCCATGCCAGCGGTATGTCCCCTCGGCGACCGCGCGGGAGGCTGCCCGCGCGGCATCGTAGGCGGCAACGGAGGCGACGGCGCCGTCGGCGGGCCAATGCGGCGAGGTGACCGTGGCCCGGTCGCCGCGGCGCAGCGTGCGCACGCCTGCGATGCTCGACTCGGGAATCGCCGTCGCGAACGTGACGTGCCGACTCTCCGGATCGGCCGCAACGAGCCGGGCCCGCAGCAGGAAGCCGTCGTTGCCCCAGAGGCCGGAGCCGTCCTCGGGAACCACTGCGCGGATGGCGCTGGCGCGGTCCTCGAATCCGGACCAGGTGATGACGATCGGCTCGCCGGTCTGCGCTCCGGCCATCGCCGCGAGCCCCCCGCGGGCAGCGACGCGCGCACGTACGGTGAGCGTCTGCTCGCTCTCGTCGAGCGCGACCAGCTCTCCGTGCCAGCGGTAGGTTCCCTCGGCCGCCGCGCGGAGGTCGGGCCGCGTGGCGTCGTACGCGGCCACGGAGGCTACGGTGCCCTCGGTGGGCCAGTGCGGCGAGGTGAGCGTCGCCCAGTCCCCGCGCGTCATCGTCCGCACGGCAGCAACCTCGTCGCCCGGGATCGCCGCCTTGAAGGTGAGGTAGCGGTTCGCGGGGTCGACGGCGACGAGCTCGCCCCGGAGCAGGAAGCCGTCGTTGCCCCAGAGCCCGGAGCCGTCCTCGGGCGCGACCGACCGGATGCCGTTCGCGCGGTCCTCGAACCCGGACCAGGTGATGACGATCGGCGCGCCGGCCTCCGCGCCGGCGATGGCGGTCAGCCCCTCGGCCGCCGCGACGCGGGCGCGAACCGTCAGCAGCCGCGTGTCCTCGTCGAGCTCGAGCAGCTCTCCGTGCCAGCGGTACGTCCCCGTCGCCTCGGCGCGCAGGCTCGGGCGTGCGGCGTCGTAGGCGGCAACCGAAGCAACGGCGCCGTCGGCGGGCCAATGCGGCGAGGTGACCGTGGCCCAGTCACCGCGCGTGAGGGTCCGCACGGCCGCAACGCTCGCTTCGGGAACGGCGGTCTCGAAGGTGAGGTAGCCCGCCCGGTCGGCGGAGACGAGGTTGGCCTGCAGGAGGAAGCCGTCGCTGCCCCAGAGCCCGGAGCCGTCCTCGGGCGCGACCGAGCGGATGCCGTTCGCGCGGTCCTCGAATCCGGACCAGGTGATGACGATCGGCGCGCCGGCCTCCGCGCCGGCCACCGCGTGCAGCCCCGCCGGCGAGGCGACACGCGCCCGGACGGTGAGCGTACGGGCGCTCTCGTCGAGGGCCACGAGCTCGCCGTGCCACCGGTACGTGCCGTCGGCGTCGGCCCGCAGGCTCGAGCGCGAGGCGCCGTAGGCGGCGACGGTGGTGACGATGCCGTCGGCGGGCGCGTGCGGCGAGGTGACCGTGGCCCAGTCGCCTCGCGTCAGCGTGCGCACCGCGGCGACGCTGGCGCCGGGGAGCGCGGACCGGAAGGTGAGGTAACGGGTGGCCGGGTCGAGCGAGACGAACTCGGCCCGCACGACGAAGCGCCCCGCGTCGTCCTTCAGCTCCGCGCCGTCGTCCGCCATCACGGCGCGAATGCCGTGGGCCCGATTCTCGAACCCGGCCCAGGTGATGAGAATCGCGTCGCCGGCCGCGACGGCCGGCATCTCGGCAACGGCCGCGGGCGACGTCAGCCGCGCCTTGACCGTCAACTCGCGCGCGCCTTCATCGAGCGCGACGAGCTCCCCGTGCCAACGGAACCTCTCCTGCTGCGCAGGCGCTTCCGCGGCTGCCGCCGCCGAGGCGCACGCCGCGCAGGCCAGGAGTCCGAGCCACCGCGCGGCCGCTGGCGCCGGCCGCGTGGCGGTTGCCTGTTGCAGTCCCAGTGTCACCATGACTCACTCCTTATGCGAGTCGCAGCACCGAAGCGCTGCCGGAGGCTGACTCCCGCGGGCCACTCGCGGGAGGCGCCGTTGCCCGGGCGCTCGAGCAGGGCGTCCGCGGACGTCCGGCTCGAGCCGGATGCCCGGGAGACCCCGCGCCGAACGACCGAGGCATGGCTGTTTGCCAATCCGAACCACTCTCCGAACCGACCCACGACCCGCCGTGCGGGCCGCCGTGCCTGCCGCTGGGGAACGGCCAGACACTCTCGAATCGACCGGCTTGGGAGTAGCCGACTACTGGGGGAGGGATGTCTTGTGTGCGCTCCTGAGGAGCACGAGGCCATAGTAGACGCAAACGCGCGCGCGGGTCAAGGATTTCGGTCCGGGACGCGCGGGCGGTGGACCGGCGCCGTTGCCCGGATCCGCGCGGTGTCGGGGCGCGCTTGCGAAACGCAGCCGCCGCCCCTATAATTGCGCCTGGAGCGGAAGAGCACGAGATACCCTCCCGAAGCGGTCACTCCCAAGCCGCTTTACGCGTCGTAACGTAGAGAAACGGGGTGAGGTGCGTCTCCCGGCGTTCCCGCGTAAGCCCCGGCTTGGACGCGCCGCTCGCCGGCAACGGCACTCGCCGGCGCAACGAGATGTCGTATTTCGTTTACCCGTCAGGAGGGCAGCGATGACCACGAAGCCGACAACCGGTCAGGGCGTGCACGGGGGAGGCCAGCCGATGAATCCTGGTAGTCAGGCGGTGAATCCCGGCGGCCAGCCGATGAACGCCCCCGGTCAGCCGATGAATCCGGTCGGCATGCCGGCCTACCCCCGAGGTCCGGCCCCGACCACCGTCGGATCCCGCTTCAAGCGGTTCCTCTTCAACGTCTTCCTGGTGATCCTCGCCTTCGCCGGCGGCTACCTGTACATGGAGCGCGAGTCACAGCGCGATCGCGACACGATGGAGCGCGAGCAGACGGCCGCGGAGGAGCGCATCGCGGCGCTCGAGCGGCGGATCGAGGAGTTGGGCCGCGAGGCCGGCACGCGAGTCGAGCTGGATCTGACGCAGGTGTTCGAGCCGATCCGCGACGCGCTGAGTCAGGTGACCCTGGTCAAGCTGAGCGAGATCTCGGAGCAGATCACGGCGGAGCTGGTCCGGGTCGTGGAGTCCGACCTCGCGGTCGACCTGGCGGCTGCCGGCGCCGCGGCGCCGGCGGGCGACGCGGAGGTGGCGCGGGGGCCCGACGGCGCGGCGGAGGGGGAAGGTGATCCGGCGGCGTCGGAACCGGCCGCACCGGAACAGGCCGCGCCGGAGCGTGCCGAGGCGCCGGCGGCGGAGCCGTCTACGCAGCTTCCGCCCGAGCCGGGAGCCGACGGCGACCTGGTCAGCACGGGCCCCGCGGCGCCGGAGGCTCCCGCCGCCGGCCCGGATGTATCGTTGAACGCCCCGGCCGCCGTCGAGCCGGGGGCTCAGCCTGAGGAGGCGCCGGTGTCCGACGTCGTGCTTCTGCTGGCGCAGTACGCGGTCGCGCCGGCCGAGCACGGAGACGAGCCGGGCGTCCGGCCTGCGGATGCGCTGGCCGTCGAAGCGGGCTCGACTCCCGCCTTCGGTGCGTTCGGCTTCGACTCGACCGCCGAGTTCGCGCGGGACTGATTCTCGACGCCGCGGGGCGGGTTGCGAGCGTTCCCGCCCCGCGCGACGATTCCCTCCCTCCTTGCCTCGCCGGCGCCGCCGCGCCCGACTCCCTGGCGGGGCGTGGAGCCGCGGCGGCCCGCGTGCCGGCCCTCCGCAGCGACTACATGACGCCCGCCACGCTGATTGCTGCACTGCAGGACATCGCCGAGCCCTCCCAGGTCGAGAGCGTCAGGCGATTCTTCAAGGGCGGCGATCCGGAGACCGACGTCATGGGCGTCTCCATCGGCCGGGTATTTCCGATTGCGAAGAGGTTCGTGACGCTCAGTCTTGTCGACGTGGAGGAACTGCTGGAGGACAGGCGCTACGAAGTGCGCATGGCCGCCGTGGCGATCCTCGACTTCAAGGCACGGCAGAAGAGCCTGACGGCAGCCGGCCGCAAGGCGCTCTTCGACCTCTATCTGCGAAGACACGATCGGATCAACAACTGGGATCTCGTGGATCGTGCGGCGCCCCACGTCGTCGGGGAGTTCCTTGTCGACGGGGATCGCGCGGTCCTCGACCGCCTTGCGCGCTCGAGGGACCCGCACGAGCGGCGGACCGCGCTGGTCAGTACCGCTGCGTTCATCAAGCGGGGTGAGGTCTCCGACACGTTTCGGATCGCCGACCTGCTGGCCGAGGACCGGGACACCTACGTGCAGAAGGCCATTGCCTCCTGGACGCGCGAGGCCGGGAAGAAGGATGAGGACGCCCTGGTCCACTTCCTGACGCGCAACAGGAGCCGACTGTCGAGGTCGACGATGACGGCGGCGTCGAAGCGGCTGGCGGAGGACGTGCGCCGCCGGCTGCGGACTTGAGATCGTCGTGCTCCGCGTGGGGTTCCGATTCCGTAGCGTGCGCGCGCGATCCGAGTCCACCGGTGGTTCGGGATCAGAGACCCGTCCGCGTCATCCGGGAGTCCGGGATGAAGCCGCGCAACGTGGTGTGGAAGCGACTGGATGCGGAAGGCATGGATGCCTGCCGGTTCGGTTCGACCGGTGACGGATGGGAGCTCTCGGGAACGGCGATCTACCTCGCATCGGGCGCGGCGGCCAGGCTGTCCTATCGTGTACAGTGCGACCGCAGTTGGCGTACGACGCAGGCGCAGGTCGTCGGGTGGATCGGTGACGACGACGTGCGGCTGCATCTCGTCCGTTCGCCCGACGGTGGCTGGACCTTGAACGACGAGCCGGTCGCAGGCGTGAACGGCTTGCTCGACGTGGACCTGGGGTTCACCCCGGCGACGAACACGAACGCCATCCGACGATTGGGGCCACGGCCGGGCGAGACGGTGGAGACGACCGCGGTCTGGCTCGACGCGGGCGACTGGGCCTTCAAGCCGCTGCGGCAGATCTATCGACGCCTGTCCGCGACCTCCCTTCGCTACCAGTCACCGGCGCACGACTATACCGCCGAGCTTCGGACGGACCGCTTCGGTATCGTGCGGTCCTATCCCCGGCTCTGGACGGCCGTCGCACCGGAACTACCGGTGTGTTAGGCTGCACGCGCAGTTCGGCCCCTGTGGCACGACCGTGACCGTGTTGCGGCTCGTCACGTCGCAACCACCAGCAGAGAGACTGAGAGAGCGCTGGTCGATGACAAGAGGGACAGTCGTGCCGTTCGTCTGCTGCCTGTTGCTGCTGAGTCTTGCTTCCACCGCGCTCACCCAGACTCGGCGCGCCTTGCCCGGGGCAGAACGCGATGGGGCCCCGTCGACGGACGGAAGCGGCCATGTTGCGCGTCCGCGGCCGGATGCCTGGCGTCAACTGGGCGGCCCGCACCGCAACTTCCGGGCGGACTCCGCGGCGGTTGCCGCCGCGTGGGGCGCGGGCGGCCCGAAGCGCCTTTGGAGCCGGCGGCTCGGCGAAGGGTACTCGTCGGTCCTCGCCGACGCGGACCTGCTCTTCACGATGTACCGCGAGGACGACCAGGAGGTCGTCGTCGCGCTCGACGCCGCCACCGGCGCCACGCGCTGGGAGTACGCCTACCACACGCCGCTCGTGCACAACGGGTACTTCGACGTCTGGCTGAACTCGGCCGGTCCCGGCCCGTACTCCACGCCCCTGATCGCCGGCGACACCGTCTACGCGGTCGGCGTCGACGGCCTGTTCCATGCGCTCGACAAGCGGACGGGCGAGCTGCGGTGGGCGCGCGACCTCGTCGCGGCCTTCGACATCGTGGAATACAACGCGTTCGCGTCGAGTCCCATCGCGTACGGGCGGACCGTGCTCGTGCCCCTGGGGGGCAGCGGTCAAGGGGTTGTGGCGCTGGATCGGGAGACCGGCGCGACGATGTGGCGGAGCCCCGCCTTCGATCTCGCTCCCGGCTCGCCGGTGCTCATCGAGGTCGGCGGCCAGGACCAGCTCGTGGTGGTCGGGCAGCAGGAGCTGGTGGGCCTCGACCCCCGCGACGGACGGCGCCTGTGGAGCCATCCGCACGCGAACGAGCTGGGCCTCAACCTCAGCATGCCGGTCTGGGGCGGCGACGGCACCCTGTTCCTCTCGTCCGGCTACGACGGCGGCAGCCGGCTGATCCGGCTGTCGCAGATCGACGGCCGGACGACGCCCGAGGAGATCTGGTTCAACAACCGCATGCGGGTGCATTTCGGCAACGCCCTGCGCATCGACGGGCTCGTGGTCGCGAGCACGGGCGATTTCGGCCCGGCGTTCGTGGCCGCGCTCGACGTCGAGACCGGCGCGGAGGTGTGGCGGGAACGCACCTTCGCCCGGGCGCAGATGCTGAATGCCGACGGCCTCCTCGTCATCCTCGACGAGGACGGGGAGCTGGCCGTGGCATCGGTCACCCTCGATGGTCTGCAGGTGCACGCGCGCGCGGCGGTGTTGACGTCGAACGCCTGGACCCCGCCCACCCTCGTAGGCGGCACGCTGTACATGCGCGATCGGCACCGGATACTGGCCCTCGACCTTGGCGCCGCGGGCGCCGCGGCGGCCGGCCCTCGATGAGCGGGCAGGTGTCACACGCGCTGCTACCCGACAACCAGGGAGTCGAGGGTCGGCGCCCGAAGCGGCGACGCCGCGGACGAGGGAGTCGAGGGTCGGGGATTCGCGCCCGGAGCGGCGCAGGCCGGGGCGTGCTGAACGGCACTCTCGACCCGCCCGGCGCTCCGCGCGGGGTCCAGGGCTCGTCATCCGCGGCTATCGCGCCCGCTGTTCGAGGGCGGTGAGCCGGGCGCGAAGCCGGGCGATCTCCGGGTTGGACACTGCCGCCGGCTCGTACCAGGAGCGTTCGGCCGCCGCGGCGATGCGGTCGCGATCGCCGGGCGCATCGAGAACGAAGCCGAGCCACAGTTCGCTCATCTCGTCGGTGGTCTCCCAGCCCCAGGCGACGACCCGAGGCGGGCGCGCCGGATTCTGCGGGTTCTGCGCGGAGTTGTCGAAGCGGACCCAGACTTCGATCCGGCTGCCGGCCGGCAGATGCACCGGCTCGCGGTAGGCGAAGGTGTTCTGCCACCGGAAGTCCCAGTCGGCGATCCGGATCAGGGGCACCTCGCGACCGTCCGGAAGCGCGGCCAGGGCGATGAACTCCCGGCCCAGGAAGTGCATGTGCGGCGTGACGTCGGTCAGCGTGAGGCCGGCCGGAACGTCCACGGAGAATCGCCGCCAGTAGTTCGCCTCGCCGGCTGGAATCGCCAGGTCCTGCGTGCCGGCGACCACGCCGTCGACGTACTCCACCACCGGCTCCCGCGCGAAGTAGAGCGCGATCTCGCTCTGGTCGCGAGCCGCCCTCCCGTTCAGGTGGTAGTGCACTTCGAGGACCAGATCGCCGCCCCGCGGCAGCCAGATCCCGCGTCCCCGGTCGAGGACCCAGGGGTCGGCGCCGGGGGTCCAACCCCCGATTCCCCAGGCGTTGTAGTCGAGGAAGCCGCCGGTCCCGAAGACGGCGAATCCGGGCTCGGGGTCCTTCGCATCCTCGGCCCGCGCAACTCCCTGCGTGTCGAGCAGGTAGTTGGCGTGGTGCACGACCTGCGGGGCGCCAGGGCTGAAGTCGAGCGCGACGACGGCCTGGTCCTCGACCAGCCCGGTGGGGATGACGAAATAGCGGTAGATGTCGTCGCCGGCGGCCGGCACCGCGAACGGCTCGGGCATGCGCAGCACGAGGTCCGGCGGGCCGAGGCGCCACTTCGAGCGGGGCCGCCGCGAGGCCGGCATGGCGTCGTCCGGGTCACCGAGCGGCGCGCCGTCGTCCGCCCAGGCGCGGAGCAGCTCGATCTGGTGCGCGCTGAGGCGGCGGGCGTCCCGGAACTCGCCGAACCCGGGCTCCGCGCGCCACGGCGGCATGAGCCGTTCCCCGGTCACGTATGCGATCATCCGGCTCCAGCGCCTCGCGTCCGCATAGCCCTCGAGCGCGAAGGGCGCGATGCCGCCCTGCCGGTGGCACTCCGTGCAGTTGGCTTCGAGCAGCGGCGCGACGTGGCGCGTGTAGGTGACCGGCCGGGGTTCGGAGCCGCGCTCGCCCCAGATGTGGTGGAAGCAGCCGACCGCCTCGGTCTCGTACGGCTCGATGCTGCTGCCTCGCGCCAGGGCGTCGATGACGTCGCGCAGGTCGTGCGACGTGACCTGCGGGCGCGCCCTGCCGATGCCGGCGAACCGATCGTTGATCCGCCCGCGGTAGACGAGCCGGTTCGCGGTCGATACCGCGAAGACCTCCGAGGTCACGCGGGGGCCGAGACGGCGGGCGAGATCGCCGCTGCTGTCCATGATGACCGGGAACCGCACTTCGAAGCCGCGGGCGAAGTCCGCCGCCTCGCCCCAGGTGACGTCCGGATTCGACAGCACGCCGTAGAGCGAGACGCCGCCGGCCTGGGCGCGGCGATGCAGCTCGTTGAGCACCGGCACGTACCGGGTGGCGACCGGGCAGACGGTGTCGAGAAAGACCATCACGGACGGCCGCGGCGTTCCTGCCGACACGCCGATGCGGTGCTGGCCGCCACCGGTGTCGACCACCCGAACGCCGATGAGATCGACCCGGTCGCCCGGGCTGGCGGCGCCGGCCCCCTCGACCGGCGCCGCCAGCCCGACGAGCAGGCCGCCGAGCGCGAGACAGGGGCGAAGCTGACGCGTGGTGGATGTCATCGTTGTCCCAACCCTTCCAGTAGCGTGCGAAACGCCAGATCCGCGGCGTCCGCGGGCGCCAGGCGCCCCGCCGCCACTTCGGTCCACGCGATCCAGATCTGCGCGTCGATCTGGGCCGCCGCCCAGGCGCGCGGCACGTCGGCCGCCAGGACTCCTTCCTTCTTCAGGTCGCCGCTCAGCCGCGCCAGCCATTCCATGTCCACCTCGTAACGGGCGCGCACCCCCGCTTCGTCGGACCCGACCGCGGCCAGGAAGTGGTAGCGGTCTCCGAGCGGGATGACGGCCTCCAGCAACCGCGAAAGCGTCTCCCGCGCCGACCCCGCGTCGCGGACCGCCGCGACCGTCGCAGCGTCGGTCTCGTCCATGCACTGGCGGACGACCGCGGCGATGAGATCGGTGCGCGACGGGAAGTGGCGGTGCAGGCTCGCGCGGCCCACGCCCGCCCGAGCCGCGATCTCGGAGAGCGACGCGCCGCGGTTGCGGGCGAGCAGCTCGATGGCGGCGTCGAGGATGGCCTGCCGCATCGGCGGCCGTAGCGGCTTCGTGGTCATGCGTCCTTGCCTGGGCTGGGCGTAGCCCCGAGCCGAAGTTCAAGTGCTGTCCGAGTGGTACACTTATGTCTCATTCAAGGCAAGCGTAAGGTGGAGAGACGGTGGCTTCAGCGGGGATCTGAGGATCAACTCGATGACCGTCATGCATCGGCGGGTCACGTGGCGGACCTGGACGGCGCTGGCCGGCGTGGCGCTGGTCGCGGCCCTGGACTGGTGGTGGGTCTGGGGCGTGTGGATGTGCTACTACGCGGCCGTGGGCATCCGGTCGGGGAAGGCGTTCCTCGTCGAGCCGGTCACCCGCGCGGACAACCCGATTCCGTTCTGGATCGTCACGGCGATGTGGACCGCGTCCGGCGTCTGGATTGTGGCGGCCGACCTGAACCGGGGCCCGTGGTGGACCTGGTGAGCGGAACGGGAGGCCGACCATGAGCGGCGGGCGGACGATGCCGGTGCTGCCGGTCGAGGCGTACACCTCGCAGGCGTGGTTCGACCGCGAGCAGGCGCGGATCTTCTCTCGGACCTGGGCCTTCGCGGGGCTGGCGGAGGACGTGGCGGAACCGGGCCGGTACGTCGCGGTGCAGGCGGGGCTGAACAACATCTTCATCGTCATGGGGCGCGACCGGCGCCTGCGGGCGTTTCACAACGTCTGCCGGCACCGAGGCACGCAGTTGCTGCGCGCGGTCGGCAAGGCGCAGAAGGCGATCACCTGCCCCTACCACGACTGGACCTACGACCTGGAGGGACGCCTGATCTCGGTGCCGAACCGGGAGACGGAGTTTCCCGGCCTCGACGCGGCGTGCCTCGGTCTGAAGCCGGCCGCCGTCGACCGGTGGCGCGGCATGCTGTGGGTCCACCCCGACGCAGCGGGCGCCGGCTCGATCATGGACTGGTTTGGCGAGGTCGAGCCGCTGCTCGGGCCGCACCGCGTGGACGACCTGGTCGAGCACGCCGAGGGGCGCACGAGCACCGAGATCGCCGCCAACTGGAAGATCGTCGTCGAGAACTACATCGACGGATACCACCTGGCGCACCTGCACGCCGGCACGCTGGCGATGTACGACCACTCCAGGATCGAGTCGGGCTTCGTCGGGCCCCACTTCGCGTTCTGGGAGCCGGCCGCGGCAGACTACCGGGACGGCATCGAGCGGAACGCCGCGCTGCCGCTCATCGACCATGTGCCGCGCGACCGGATCGGCGCCTGGGTGCCGATGCTGTTTCCGGGCATCGGCCTGGCCGCCGACGAGGGTTCCTGGTCGGTGTACCACGTCACGCCGCTCGCCCCGGCGCTGACCCGCGTGGTGACCCGGACGAAGGTGGCGAACGTATCCGGCTGGGCGTTCGCGCGACAGGCGGCGCGGTCGGCGAGTTACTGGGCATCGCGGATCCGGGGCAAGTACGCCGGCGACGCAGCGACCGACCCGCTGGCGTCGGGCGACTTCATGGCCGAGGACGTCTACGCGTGCGAGCAGCAGCAGAAGTCGCTCCGGAGTCCGTACTTCGAGCACGGCCCCTCGTCACGCCGGGGGGAGGCGGGCGTCCGCGGGCATCAGGCGCTGGTGCGGGACTGGGTGGAGGGCGGCGGGTGAGCCGGCGGTTCCACGCGCTTCGCGTCGCTGCCGTCGAGGCGGAGACGGCCGGTGCGGCCAGCGTTCGATTCGATGTCCCACCCGCGCTTGCCGGCGCCTTCCGCTGGCGGCCAGGGCAACACGTCACGCTGCGGTTCACCATCGACGGCCGGGAGGCGCGGCGCACCTACTCGATCTCCGAGGCCCCGCTGGCCTCTGCAGCGTTGCGCGTCACGGTCAGGCGCGTGCCGGACGGGCTCGTCTCGAACCACGTCAACGACCACGTCGCGGCCGGAGACCGGATCGAGGTCGCGCCGCCCTTCGGCGGTTTCTGTCTCGACCCGGATCCACGGGCGCGCCGGACGTACTACTTCTTCGCCGCCGGGAGTGGCATCACGCCGATCTACGCGATGGTGCGGGCGCTGCTCGAAGCCGAGCCGTACTCGGCCGCGCGCCTCGCCTACGGCAACGTCGACGCGTCGTCGATCATCTTCCGCGAGGCGCTCGCGCGGGCCGAGGCCGGCGCGGCTGGCCGGCTCGTGGTGCGGCACGTGCTGTCGAACCCGGGCATCTGGCCGTCGATGGACTACTGGCGGCGGGGCCGCATCGACGCCGCGGCCGTGGAGGCGTTCATGGCCGAGCACCCGCCCGAGGCACAGGACACCCGCTACTACGTCTGCGGTCCCGGCGGCATGAACGCGGGCGTCCGGGCAGCGCTGGAAAACCTCGACGTGCCGGCCCGCCGGATCCTGGCGGAGAGCTACGCGGGAGCCGGGGCCGCGCGGGACCTGTCGGTCGCGGGCGTCGCGGCGCTCGCCACGGTCGCCCTCGACGGGCGGCCGCTCGCCGTGCCGGTCGCGGCGGGCCGGACGCTGCTCGACGCAGTTCGCGCCGCCGGCGCTGCGCCGCCGTTCTCGTGCGAATCGGGCGTGTGCGGCTCGTGCCGGGCGCGGGTCACGGGGGGCGCCGTGCACATGCGCGCCCGCATGGCGCTGAGCGACGACGAGATCGCTGCGGGAGCCATCCTGACGTGCCAGGCCGTGCCGACGGCGCCGGAACTGGCAGTGTCGTACGACTGATCGTACGATCCATACACACGGGTCGGGGGAAAACGGGAGCGACCCCCCGCCTTCAGCCGTCCATCGGCACGGGTTTCCCGGGAGAGCCTCGACGGTCCGCTGATGTCCGATTCAGAATCGGGGGCAGGAAGGGGAGACGGCCGTCTGTGAGGAATAAGATCCCACCCTACAATAACTTGCGGGCGCATGGTGGCGGAGAGGGTGGGATTCGAACCCACGTGCCGGTTTCCCGACAAGACGCTTTCGAGGCGCCCCCGTTACGACCACTTCGGTACCTCTCCGCACGCGGGCGTTCCTCAGTCTACGCCGGTTCGCCCGCTCCCGTCAGCTCGATGGAGACGTCACGGCTGCGGCAGCTCGTCGATCCAGACGCGAATCCGCCGGTTGTCCTCGCGTACCTGCACGACGTTGCCGCGCAGTTCGCGCAACCGGTCGAGGGCAGCGCGCAGGTTCAGCGAGTCCCCGTCCCCGGAGAGGAGGGCGTCGACCACGGCGACCGGCAGCCGCATCTCGGCCGTCTCGGCGTTGCCGCCGCGCGCCATCCGGACCTCGATCTCGCCGCCGGATCGCGCCACGCGCACCGTGTCGTTCCCCTGCTCGATCGTGATGAACTCGCCGTCACCCGCCGCCATGAGCTGGCTCCACATCTTGCGCACGGCGGGGATGCTGACCGACACTCCCGAGTCCGTGAGCTGGATCTCTCCGCCGCCGATCCGCTCCGGAGGGATCATCGAGGCCAGCACCTCGGCGGCCGCGAGCGGGAGGTTGACGCTGACGTCGTCCTCGCCATCGACGCCGGCGACCTCGACATGAATCCACGGCTGTGGTGCGTCCTGCGCGCCCGGCAGACCGCCGAGACACAGGAGCGCCGCGGCTGCGACGACGACAAGCGCACGAGCATGCATGAGTTCCTCCCCGGATCGCACCGGCCGCGCCTCGCCGCGCCGGTCCCGGTGCACGCTGGACGAAGCACCGCCGCCGGCGGTTCGCCCCGGGGGCGGGCCGCGTGACCGCGCTGCGCACGCCGCCCCGCCGCCCGGGCAATCCCGCCTGGCTGGCGTGTGCGATCTTCGCATACGTCGGCTCCTGCGCGCCGGTTGCGGCCCAGGAGCGGGTGTCGTTCCACACGGACGTCACGATCTACGGCGACAACACCGAGTTCCACAATCGCTTCCGGGACGGCGAGACGCTGCTGGGGACCGCGGGGACCTTCGCCGTCGACGTGGCGCTCGGCGACAGCGCCGTCTTCCGGGGCGGCATCTTCCTCAATCACCGCGTCGGGTCCGCCCGGTTCGCCGAGCAGTGGCGGCCGGTCTTCAGCCTGACCGTCGACAGCGGGCCGTCGCGGTTCACCTTCGGCACCCTCGACAGCGGCCCGGACGAGGGCGTCCTCGGCCCGGATCTCGGCGGTCCGCACGGGCTCATCCCGCCGCTCCAGGTGGAGACGCTCGCCTACACCCGCCCGCACGAGGGGGGGCTCCAGTGGCAGCTCGACGCCTCGAGAATCGAGCAGGATGCCTGGATCAACTGGCAGCGACTCAACACCGCCGAGCACCGGGAGCGTTTCGACGCCGGTCTGCGCGGCCGGCTGCCGTTGGCTACGCCGTTCCCGATGGCCGTCGCCTACCAGCTTCACCACGTGCACGAGGGGGGGCAGCTCTTCGACCCCGGCCCGGTCGCCGACAGCTTCGCGGGCGGGCCCGGCCTGGTGGTCGAACCCCCCATCGGCTTCTTCGACGCCTCTTCCGTCGAGGCCTACCTGATGTGGTCCAAGCACGTTCCGGACCGCGCCGACGCGGAGGCCGGCTCGCACGGCCACGGGCTCTTCGTGCGGGCGGCGGCGCAGAAGCACGGCTGGCGCGGGCACTTCATCTTCTGGAGCGGCTGCCTCTGGCTGAAGGACGAGGGCGACCTCAACTACGGGTCGCGCTTCCCGGACGGCTCCGTCTTCCGGCCGACCCGCCACTACGGCGAGGTCGGCCTGGCCAGGGTCTTCTACCAGGCGGAGGGCGTGTCGTTCGAGGGATCGGCCCGCGCGCACCGCATCGAGAGGGACTACAACTACTCGTTCCGGGTCCTGGCCCACGTGCGCCTCGACTTCCCGTTCCGCGGCCGCTGAGCGTTCATCCTGGCAACGGGCTGCACGGCGCGGCGTTTTGTGGCACACTGGAGGAACGGACATTCCGCGACCGGGCGCGGCGGCCTCGTCCGATTCTGGGCGCCGGACGGGCCGGGCGGGTTGGGACCCGCCACGTGGGGCACGCCCAAGCAAGGAGGTGATCCAGTGGACGATTCCAGTACCAGTCCGAGGGAGGTGGCGTCCTCGTAGGGGCCTCCAGCGTAACGCTGTGGCGTAACGACGGGGGACCCCGATAGCGGGGTAACCCAACGCCACCGAAACGGACACGGAGGGCCCCGGTCCGCGGGATCGGGGCCCTTTTTCTTTGCCGTGGCGCTTCTCGGAGAGGAATGGCGCGCCCTGCAGGATTCGAACCTGCGGCCTCCTGGTTCGTAGCCAGACGCTCTATCCAGCTGAGCTAAGGGCGCATCCTTTAGAATCAACGACTTACGGACGACTCTCCGGTACTGCCAGCCGGTACTGCCAGCCCAATCCCGCCCGCGACCGGCGACGGTGCCCGATCCGCACGCTGCAATCGCTCGATCGCTTCGGCATGCTTCTGCAACTGCGGCGGCGCGTAGATCATCGTCGTCTCGGGATCCGTGTGGCCGTACAGATCCTGGATGTCGGCCACATCCGATCCCGTCCGCCGCAGCCCCGACGCGAAGGCGTGGCGGATCTGATACACGGTGAACGCTGGGCGGCCAGCCTTCCGGGCCGCCCCTGCAAGCGCCCTGTTCGCACTCGGGCAGGACCAACTCCCGTAGGCGCCAATCGCCATGAACTCGCGCGCCGCATCCAGCCCTTCGCCGACGAGCGGAACCGCCGCCAGCCGCCCGCCCTTCCCGCGTGGCACGGCGACGAACGGTGTCGGTTCGTCGAGGCGGAAGTCCTCGGGCCGCAGGCGACCCATCTGCGAGGGCCGCATCCCCGTCCAGTGCATCAGCCGTAAGCGTACTACGGTCTTGGACCCAGGCGTCAACTGCGCCAGCACCTCCGCGATGTGAGAGCGGTCGAGCCACCGCGGCCGGGGAGCGGGACGGGTGAACCGGACGAGATCGACCAGTTCGGCCGCTGCCCGGCGTCCGTAGAGGACCTTCACGAGGTTCGTCAGCGCATCCCGTCGATGGTTGCACGCCGAGACGGACAACGCCTCGCGCCACCTGCGCAGCTGGTCGTTGAGCGTAGCGATGTGCTGCGGCAACGCCAGGGTCTTGAGGTGGCCGAAGCGCGCGGCCCACTCCCCGATGTAGTGCCGGCGGTCCGCGATGCTCACGAGGTCGTTGCCGATCTGGCGGAGGTATCGGGACGCGTCGTCGGCCAGCGTATGCCGCTCGCCGGCAGGGAGCGTCCGCAAGCCGGCGCGCAACTCGTCCCGGC
This sequence comes from Vicinamibacterales bacterium, assembly GCA_965215155.1. Lineage (GTDB taxonomy): Bacteria > Acidobacteriota > Vicinamibacteria > Vicinamibacterales > UBA8438 > JAGWAJ01. The sequence continues at coordinate 1,163,377 of CBDCCY010000004.1, forward strand.
GCGTCCGGATGCTCTTGAGGGGCGTGCCGGGCGGGAAACGGATCTCTCGTTGGATGCCGTTCACCTTGACCGTGGCGGCCAGGCCCCAACGATCCCGGTAGATCCCCTGGGCAACGCGTACGCGGCGGCGGGACTGCGAGTCGGGCCTCGCCTTCATCGTTGAAGCTCTGCCTCGACCACTCTTGTCCGATGCAGCATCCGCGTCTGTCGGTGCCGTGCCGATGCGGTTGTGCGTGGATTTCATCGGGTCACTCCCTACACAAATGTCCTGCCGGTCCACTTGACCTCTCCGACGATCCGAGCGTCCGGCGGCCAGGGTCGGTTCGGCCAGGTCAGCTTGTCCGGGTTGTCGCTGACGAGTTGCCAGACGCCCGCCGGATCCCGGCCCGCGCGCTGGACGACGAGCCCCTCCTCGGTGCGCACGAGGTAGATGTGGCCGAGGCGCCGCCGGCGGCTCGCGTGGTTGACGAGGATCGAGCAGCCATCGACCAGGGTCGGCTCCATGGACTCTCCGATGACGCCGATGACGCGGCAGTTGCGGGCGACGAGCCCGTGCCGGGCCAGCCACGTCATCGGGAACTTGAGGCGTCCGGTCACGCGCTCGTCGTAGGCCACGGCGCCGCCGCCCGCGGACGTGGCCAGCGCGAAGACACCGACGTAGTCGCTGTCGGCGCGGGATGCGCCGCGCGCATTCCGGTCATCAAGCGGTTTCCCACCCGTGGCGGCGGCGAGGGCGCGTGCGAGCTGCTCGGCGGGGGTCGTGTCCTCGGTGAGCCCGTGGAGGTAGTCGGTCGACACGTCGAGCATCCTCGCGGCGGCCGCCAGCCTGTCGACCCGAAGGCGGGACCTCCCGTGCTCGACCATGGAGATCGCCTCTCGGGTGAGGGCGATCTTGGCGGCGAGCTGGGCCTGGTTGAAGCCCCGGAGCGCGCGGGCCGCGCGCAGGCGCTGTCCGACGATGTTCATGGGCAATGATAATCAATGATTACAGTTGACTGGTAATTTTCGGTGCCTCTAGATTCCTGGAGGCACCAATGGTCACTTCCACACAGGCAATCGGCGCCCGGATGGCGACGCTGGGGCTGTCGCAGCGCAAGCTGGCGTCGATGCTCGGCGTCAGTCAGCCCGCCCTGAACGGGTGGCTCAACGGCTACACCCGGCCGCCGGCCAGATTCCTCGAGCGGGCCACCGAGGTCCTTGACGTGATGGAGGAGGCGGAGCGCGCTGCGACCGCCGCGCGGGAGGAGGTTCTGGCGCGAGTGCGTGAACGAACGCCGATCGGGTCGCGGGCCGGCGGGCACGTGGAGCCCCGCGGCAATGGAGATCCGCGCGACCCGGATGTCGCGGCGGAGAAGCTGCCCGACGTGTTGTTCGTCGATGAGGTGGCGGAGTTGCTGCGCTGCCACCCGAAGACTATCAAGCGTCGCCTCGATCACCATGTCTTTCCGGTGGCGCCGATTCCGGGCATCGACCGTCGCCCGCGGTGGAGCAAGGCGGCCGTGTTGCAGTGGCTCGCGACCGGCGCGGGATGCCGCAAGCCCGCCCGGAAGGGGCGGAGGCGGTGAGCACCTCGCGCTGCGGCCGGGAGCCGAATGGAGGCTCCCGGCGCCCGCCGTTCGAGGACGAACAGCCACGGCTGGGGTTCGACGACGTGGTCGAGGGCGATGCGAGCGAGCGTCTGCCCGTGGACGCGCCGCGTCGGGAGGAGGGCGCCGGACCGCAACCGGCCGCGCCGTGGCGTGAGGTGGACGTGGACGTGGGCGCTCCCGTGATCGTCTGTCCGGGGTGCTGGCCGGAGATGGCGGCGCGCGTGAAGAACCGTTCCGGCGTCGAGGTGCGCGTGCTCGATGAGCGGCCGGCGTGGGCGCGCTGCGGGGTGTGCGATCCGGAGGACGTGTGCTGAGGCGGGGAGCGGAGGGGGGCGTCCCGGAAGCGGCCGCGCGAAAGGGCACGGCGCCGCGGGACGGTGACCGATGGCGGGACAGGGAAGCGGCTGCGGGGTAGCGATGCCGGCCGATCGGCTTCTGCACGCGCGGCTCGGCCACTCGGCGAAGGTGTCGAGCCTGTCGGACCTGGAGTACCGGGTGTGGACGACCTACGTGCTCGGGGCGGACGACTTCGGGGTGATGCGGGCCGACGCGGTGGCGTTCCAGGCGGCGCACGACGCGCTGTGCGCGCGGCCGGCGAAGGCGATCAAGCGGTGCATCGAGCGCCTCGTCGAGGTGGGCCTCGTGGCGGCGTTCGTCCACCAGGGCTCGCGCTACCTGTACCAGACCGACTGGCAGGACTTCCAGCGGGTGCGGTATCCGCTCCGGACCGTGCATCCGCTGCCGGCGTCGGCAGATGTCAGCGCGAAGACGCGGCACCTGTGGTCGGTGCATCCGGGCGGCGTGAAGGTGCCGGCGCTGCCGAGATCCTCCCGGACGGCTCCCGGAGGATTCCCGGAGAGTTCCGGGAATCCTCCCGAAAAGCTCCCGGACGGTTCCCGAAGAGATCCGGAACTGGTTCCGGAAGATTCCCGCACTTCTCCAGGAACTTTCCCGCCTCACGCGCGCAGCTGCGAAACGGCTAACGGCTTATGGCCTACGGCCAAGGGAGAGAGGGGTGTGGGGGGAGAGGGTTCGAAGCGGCAAGCGAAGGCGTCGCTGCATGGCCGCGGCGGTGGTGCGCGGTCGACGGAGCCGCGCGAGGCGTACGACGCGGTGATCGAGCGGGCGAAGCGATGAGCGTGGGGTGCGGGCGGTGCGAGCGGACACCGGGCTGGGAATCGGTCGAGGTCGAGGGCGTCTCGCGACTGCGGCGGTGCGGGTGCTGGACGGCGGCGCATGCCGCGCCGCCGTCGGTGCCGCGGGAGTTCCGGGACGCGCGGTGGTCGACGTGGCGCAAGACGGGCGACAACCGGCACGCGCTGGACGAGGCGCGGGCCTTCGTGCGGGCCGATTCGGAGGGGCCGGACCTGTTCCTATGCGGCCCGGTGGGCACGGGCAAGACGCGGCTGGCGTGCACCCTGCTGAACGAGGCGTGGAAGTCGGGCGAGCGGTCGGTGGCGTTCGCGCGGGTGCCGATGCTGCTCTACCGGCTCCAGCCGCACGGGACGGGGGCGGAGACGGCCGAGGAGTTCAACCGGCTGGCGGCGGCGAGGCTGCTGGTGCTCGACGACCTCGGGGCGGAGCGGGACGCGGCGACCGACTACACGCGGCGGACGCTGCTGATGCTCTACGAGGCGCGGCACGACGCCGGGCGCCGGACGGTGTGGACGTCGAACAAGACGCCGAGCCAGATCGGCGTGTTCATGGGGGACGACCGGCTGTCGAGCCGCATCGCCGGCCGGTGCCGGGACTGGCGGCTTGCGGGACGCGGAACGTACCGGTCGGCGGAGCGCGAGCCCGTTGCGGCGGGACGCGCCGCGCCGGCGATGGAGCGAGCGAGATGAGGGACCGGAGGCCGGAGAGGACGCCGGGCCGGGAGGCGTGGCGCGACGAGCGGCCGGGCCGCGGGGAGCGTAGCGGGCACCGCCGCGAGTACGACGGCCGGCAGGAACGGCGGACGCAGGAGGCGCGGGTCGACGGCGTCGTGCGCGACGTCGGTGCCTTCCGGGCGGTGGCGCTTCGGGACCTGGTCGAGCGGCAGTTCGACGGGCATCCGTATGCGGCGCGCCGGGGCATCGGCGTGGCCGAGCGGCGCGGCTGGGTGCGGCGCCGGAAGGCGCGCGGCCCGCAGGGCGGGGAGTTCACCGTCGTGGTGGCGACGCCGGCCGGCGCGGCGCGGGCCGAGACGCTGTGGTGCGAGGCGGGACGGCCGGATCAGCGGACGTTCTCCGGGGCGGTCAAGCCATCGGAGATCGGGCACGACGTGGCGGTGTACCGCGCGGCCGGCGCGGCGCAGGCGCGGATCGAGTCGGCGGGCGGACGCGTCGTGCGTGTCCGCATCGACGCGGAGCTGAAGGGCCAACTGGCGGCCCGTGCGGAGCGGGCGCGGCGGCGGGCGGGACGCCGGGCGGCCGAGTTGGAGCGCTGCCACGCGGCGGCGGCCCTGGGGCTGCCGGTCGAGGAGGGCCAGGCGCTCGTGCCGGACGCGCAGATCGAGTACGTCGACGCCGGCGGGCGGACCGGGCGCTGCAACGTCGAAGTCGCGTCGGAGCACTACCGGGGCCGGTCGATCCGGGCGAAGGCGCGGGCGGGCTTCGTGCTCTGCGCGCCGACGGCCCGCGCCGCGCGGGCCATTCGCCGGGCGCTGGGCGGCGGCAGCGACGGCCGCCGGGGCGGCGGGCCGCTGCGGGAAGACCCCGAGGTGATCGAGCTGTGAGGCCGTGGAAGGTGGGCGTGGGACTGACGGCATCGGCCGCGGCGCTGGGCATCTGGGGCCTGTGGGTCGAGCTGACCTACCTGCACCCGTTCTGGCGGGTCGTTGCCGTGGACTACGACTGGTACGTCGCCGCGTACGGCGGGATGGCGCTGGCGAGCTTCGGGACCGGGGTCTACGTGGCGGCGCGAGTGATCGGCCTCGGCGCGGTGGGCCGGAAGGTGGACGTGGTCGAGCGGGCGATCCGGCGGGGCGACGGGCAGGACCCGGCGCTGGCCGAGGCGCTGGCGCGCGACGAGGCAGGAGAGTACTCGTGAGCAGCTGGATGGACGCGGGAGAGTGCTGCCGGGCGGCGGTGTGGGCCGCGGGCCTGTGCGCGCTGGGTATCGGCAGCGTGCTGCTCGCGGTGCTGCCGCGCGACCGCGTGGGCGCGGGCGCCGGCTTGGCGGCGGGGTTCGCGTTCGGGGTGTTCGTGGCGGCGGCCTGGTACGTCTCGGCGGCATGCCGGATGTGGTGACGAGGAGGAGTTCGATGCGGAAGAGGGTCTGGGTTTGGAGCGGGACGGTGGCCGTGCTGGCCGCCGCGGCCGAACGGGTCGTGTTCGCACAGGGCACGTCGCCCTGGGTGCAGGCGGTCAACAACCTGCAGCAGGCGTTCACGGGGCCGATCGCGCGCGGGCTGGCGCTGGTGGCGATCGTCGTCGGCGGATTGATGTTCGCGTTTCAGGAAGGCGGCTCCAAGCAGGCGCTGGCCGGGATCATCTTCGGCCTCGGCATGGCGCTGGGCGCGGCCAACTTCATCGCCTGGCTGTTCTGATGCGCGGGCGAAGGCAGTGGCACGGCTACGCGATTCTCAGCCAGCCCTTGACGGTGCTCGGCGTCGAGCGGCGGTTCTTCCTGCTGGCGGCGACGCTTGGCGCGGCCATCTGGAACGCGGTGAACAGTCTGCCGGCGGGCGGGCTGGTCTTCGGCGTGCTGTATGCGGCCGGCTGGCTCGCGTGGCGGCACGACCAGAACCTGGTCGGGGTGATCCGGGCGGCGGTGCGCTACCGCAGCCGGTACGACGCGGGGCTGCTGGAGGACCGCTCGCCCTACGTCGTGATCGAGAGGAGTGAAGGGTGACGGGCGACGCCGGGCCGCTGGCCCACGAGCTGCCGTACTGGGGCTGGGTCGACGAGCGGACCTGCCTGACCCGCGCCGGCGAGCTGGTGACGGTGGGAGCGCTGACGCCAGTGGTCGTCGACGGCCGGCGGGCCGAGGACCTCGACCTGGTGGCGGGGCGCTGGCAGCGGATGCTCTCCGGGCTGCCGCCCGAGATGCGGGTGACGTGGATCGTCGAGCGGCGGCCGGCGGCGTTCGACGCGCGTTCGCCGTCGCCGGACATCGCCGCCCTCGCCCAGCGCAAGCGGCAGGCGTTCCTGGCGGACCGCGTGCAGGACGTCGAGGCCCACGTCGTCTGGAGCTTCGACCCGCGGCTTCGGCAGTCGGCCGGCGGGCGCGGGCGCACATGGTGGCGGACGCTGGCCGCCGAGTGGCTGCGGCGTCGCCGTGCGCCGCACGAGTCTGCCTACCTGGCAGCGGACATCGCGCGGGCGGTCAAGACGGAAGCGGCGCTGGTGGCCGCCTCGGCGGCGCGCGTCGTGGACGCGACGCCGATCGAGATCCTGACCGCGGAGCAGGCGACGGCGGTGCTCTACCGGCTGGTCAACGGCGGCCTGGGGAGCTGGACGGCGGGCATGCGCACGGACGCCGGCGTCAACTGGCGGCTGGCCGGCGAGGACGTGGCGGCGGACCGTCAGGCGCTGCACGTCGGCGGCAAGCAGTTCGGGATCTGGTCGTGCGTGGCCCCGCCGGCAACCGTGACGGCCAACGCGCTGGCCGAGCTGTACGCGCTCCCGGCGCCGATGACGGCGATTGTCGAGTGGCGGCCGTGGTCGCGGGAGGCCGCGCGGAGGAAGCTGCGCTCGGCGCAGCGGCACTACTTCTCGAAGCGCTATTCCATGGCCGCCCACATGCAGGAGAAGGAGGGGACCGCCGCGGCTCTGGAGGACGCCGCCGCGAGCATCGAGGCGAACCGGGCCGGCGCGGCCCTGGTCGAGCTGGAGACCGAGGGCGTCTCGTACGGGGACATGGCGCTGTCGGTCGCGGTGCGCGGCACGGCGGAGCAGCTGGAGCCGTGGGGCGCGGACATCCAGCGCGTCTTCGGCGGCCTGGACGCGAAGGCGGTGCGCGAGTCCTACGGACAGCTCGCCGTCTGGTTCGGGCGGCTGCCGGGGCAGCCGGCCTCCAGGCAGCCGCGGCGCGTCTTCGTCTCGGCGGGCGTCGCCGCGTGCCTGGCGCCGCTGTTCGGCCCGCCGCGCGGCGACCGCCGCTGCGCACACCTGGACAAGCCCGCGCTGACCGTCTTCGAGACGCCGGCCGGCACGCCCTACCACTACGACCTGTTCGGGGGGCGCGACGTCGGCCACACGCTGATGCTCGGGGCGACGGGCGCCGGCAAGAGCTTCACGCTCAACTTCCTGCTGGTCCAGGCGCTGCAGTACGACCCGCGCGTCCTGATTCTCGATCTCGGCGGCAGCTACCGCGCCCTGACGCAGTTCCTCGGCGGCGGCTACCTGGAGGTGTCTCCAGAGAAGGACGCGATCCCGCTCCGGCCGTTCGGCCTGGAGTCGACCGAGCGGACGGTCCAGTTCCTCTCGGCCTGGGTGCTGCGGCTGCTGCGGATCGGCGGCTGGGAGGAGTCGAGCGGCGACCTCTCCGAAGTCCGGGCGCGCATCGAGGACCTGTACGCGCTGGCCCCGGCGCGCCGGTCGCTCGGCAATCTCGTGCGGTCGCTGCCGGCGCCGATGTGGCCGGCGCTCTCGCGCTGGCACGGCTCGGGGGCCTGGGGCAAGTGGTTCGACAACCCCCCGGCGGAGGACGCCGATCTCACCCTGGCCGACTGGCAGGTGATCGACCTGGCCGGCGCGGTCGAGCACGAGGACTGGTGCGAGGCGGCGCTGCTCTACCTGCTCGAACGGCTGCGGACCGAGATCGAATCGCCCGCCGAGACGACGCGCCTGAAGCTGATGGTGGTCGACGAGGCGTGGCGCTACCTGCGGGACCCGGTGGTGCTGGGGCGGCTCACGGAGGCGGCGCGCACGTGGCGCAAGCGCAACGCCGCGCTGATCCTCGCCACGCAGTCAGCCGCCGACATCACCCAGACGCCCGGCGCGGCGGCGCTCCTGGAGTCGATGCCGACGCGGCTGTTCCTCGCCAACCCGGACTTCCCCGCGGCCGGGCAGGCGACCTTCCAGCTTGGCGATGACGAGCTGCGCACGGTCCGCGAGCTGGAGCCGAAGCGCGAGCTGTACCTGCGGCGCCCGACGACGGCTGCCGTGCTGCGCCTGGCGGTCGACCCGGAGAGCTACTGGCTCTACACGTCGTCGGCCGGGGACGCGCAGCGGCGCGCGGAGATGGTGGCGCGCTACGGGGTTGAGGGCGCGATCGTGCGGCTGGCGGCGGGGCTGGATCACAAGCGGGCGGCGGTGCTCGGGTGACGCGAGGAGGAACGATGAAGCGGAGGTTGACGGCGCTGGGAGGGTGCGTGCTGCTGGCGGCGGCGCCGTCCGCGGCGCAGGGAATCCGGACCGTGGCGAGCGGCGCCGAGGAGCAGGCGATCGCGGTCACCTCGCAGGTGCGCCACACGACGACCATCGTGCTGCCGCGCGAGGAGGTGATCGCCGACGTGGTGGCTGGCGACGCGGACTACTGGGACGTGTCGGCGGCGGAGAACGTGGCGTACGTCAAGCCGCTGGAGGCGGGCGTCGCGTCGAACGTGACGCTCGTGACCGAGAGCGGCCGGGTGTGGGCGCTGCTGGTGGCCGAGTCGTCCAGCGACGACCCGGACCTGGTCGTGTACGTCGACGGGCCGGAGTGGCCATCGCCGGCGGAGGCACCGCGCCATGCGCCGGCGTTCGTGGCCGGCGGCGAGCTGGTGGCGCACGAGGCCGAGGAGGCGGCGGCGCGGGCCGAGCTTCTGGCGCTTGAGGAAGCCGCGGCCGAGGATGTGTCGGCCATCTGGACGGAGCACGACGCCGCGTGGACGCGCTGGCGCGACGAATATCCGCGGCGGCTGCGCTTCCCCTACCGGCTCGACGAGGCGGCCTTCGGGCCGCCGTTCGAGGTCGAGGCGCTGTGGCACGACGGGCGCTTTACGTACCTGCGCTCGCGGGCCGAGGAGTCGCCGGCGCTCTACGAGCTGCAGGAGGCGGACCGAAGGTTGGGCCGCACGGGGCTCGAGCCGAGCCTCGTGTCGTACGAGGTGTTCGACGACGGGCTGTACGTCGCCGACCACGTGCTCGGGCCGGGGCGGCTGCGGATCGGCGACTCCGAGACGGAGTGGTCGGTCGGCCGGAAGGAGAGGACGTGGACCTGGAAGACGCGCACGGTGGTGGGCGGAATGTTCGCGGCGGTGGCGGCCGTGCTGGTCCAGGGGATGGCGCGATGAGGGCCTGGGCGCTGACGCTCGGATGCGCCCTGGCCGCGGCGCCCGCAGCCGCGCAGGGGCTTCGCGCGCCGTCCATGTCGGAGGACGCACCGATCAAGGTGACGACGCGCGTACGTCACGTGGCCGCCGTCGTGTTGCCGGAGACGGCCGAGATCGTCGACGTGGTCGTGGGCGACGCGGCGCAGTGGGATGTGTCGGCCGCGGCGCACCTGGCCTTCGTCCGGCCGCTCGCCGAGGGCGCCCGCTCGAACCTCGTGCTCCTGACGGCGGACGGCGCCATCGTGCCGTTGGCGCTGGTTGAGAGCGCGGAAGCGCCGGTGGACGCCGTCGTGCGCGTCCGCGTCGGCGCGTCGGAACCGGATGCCGGCCCCGTGCTGGCCGCCGCCGGGACGGTCGAGTCGGCATCGGCGCGGGCGGCTGAGGCGTGGGAGGCGGTCGCCGCGGCCGAGGCGCGGGCGGCCGAACGGATCGAGGCGGCGCGGTCCGCCGCGTGGGACAGGCTCGACGCGGACCGCGAGGCGTACTCCCGGCATGCGCGGTTCGACTACCGCTGGCCCGCCGAGGCGGCCGGATACCCGTGGATGGTCGAGGGGATGTGGCACGACGGCCAGCGGACGTACCTCCGGACCCGGGCGCTCTCGCCGGTGCTCTACGAGCGCGTCGGCGGCGAGCTGAAGCCGGTAACGGTCTCCGCAATGTTCGACGACGTGCTGCACGTCGTCCCGCGGGTGCTCGGGGCCGGCGCGCTGGCCGTGGGCGGGCGGCGGCTCACGTGGTCGGTGTCGCCGCGGAAGGCGGGTCCGTGATGGCGAAGTGGAGGCAGCTTCTCCAGCCCCCGGCCGGCGCGCTGCCGGGGAACCTGGTCACGAAGGTCGGCATCGGCGTCATCGCCGTGCTGCTCGTGGGCCTCGTGCTGAGCCAGTCGGGCGGCGATCCGGAGACAGAGAACGGCGCCGGTACGGAGCCGCAGATCACGGGGCGGGGCGTGGTCGGGCAGCTCCGCTCCCGCCTGACGCAGCTTGAGGAGCAGCGGCTGACCGAGGAGGAGAACCGCGGCCGGGAGGCGGCGGCTTCGGCGGCCGGCTCTTCGACCCTCTCTCCGCCGACGCTGCCGGAGGCCGCCGGCACGCGCGAACCGGACGATCCGGCGCCGCTGCCGACGGCCGGGGAGGTCGAGCTGCGGGAGCGGCTGCGGCTGGAGGCGATCGAGCGGCGCGCGCGGTCGCTGCGAGCCCGGAGCGTCGTGCATACCTTCCGGGGCGCGCCGCGCGCGGTGGACGCCGAGCATCCGGACCCGGGCGGCCAGAGCACGGGCCAGCCGGCGACGGCGGCAGCCGGCGCCAGCGCGAGCGGCAACGGCGCGCCCGGCGTGCCGCCGCCCCCCGATCCGGCGGCCGTCGCCGGCCGGATCGAGGACGCCGGCGCCGCGCTGCTGACGGGACTGGCGGACGGCAACGCGGACGGTGCCGCGCCCCCAGCGCGGACGGTGCCCGGCGTGACCGGACCGCCTGCCGGGGAGACCGGGGAGCCGGTTGTGCTGACGGCGCCGGCGGACCCGGCCGGCTGGGAGCGAGTCTACGAGGGCTCCATGCTGAGCGCGGTCCTGGTGACGCAACTCGACGGCGACTTCGCCGGGCCGGTGCTCGCGCAGGTGGCGATCCCGTTCTACTCGGGCGACCGGCAGCGCGTCCTCGTGCCGCGCGGGGCGAGGCTGCTGGGGACGGCCGAGGCCGTCCGCCACGAGGACCAGAGCCGGCTCGCGGTCGGTTTCCATCGCCTCGTCTGGCCCGACGGCCGGTGGGTGGATCTCGCCTTCCACGGCCTCAACGCCATCGGCGAGAGCGCGCTGGCCGACGAGGTGGACCGGCACTACGCGTCGACGTTCGCGGCGGCCGGCGCCGTGGGCGTGCTCGCGGGCCTCACGCTTCAGGGCTCCGACCCGTACGCCGGCGGCGGGGCCGGCTTCCGCGCCGCGGCCGGGCAGGGCTTCGGCCAGTCGGCGACGCAGATTCTCGGGCGGTTCCTCAACCGCCTGCCCACGGTCACCATCCGCGCCGGCCACCGGCTGCGCGTGTGGGCGACCTCGGATTTCCTCGTACCGCGGCCCGCGCCGCACCCGGGAAGGATGCACCGATGGTGCGTCGTGCCGACGCGGGCGGGAGACCGGCTGCGTCACGCTGTTCTTCTCCAGCGGGTGCAAGTCCCGCCTCGGTAAGCGCCGGAGCGCCGAGTAGCAGACCCCAGGCACGACCGGAGACGGCCGTGGCCCGAGCGGGGTGTCAGAAGCCTCTTCGGAGGGAGCAAGTCCGCGGGCCGCAACATGAAGTGAAGCCTGCAGCCTCGACACATTCACAATCCGAGAGCCGAGCCGCTCATCTCACGGCGAAGGCCATGTCTCCCGCGCCCCGGTCCGGCGGTGTACGCGCGGGAGGTCTCGGCGGGGTATGGGGCGCAGCACGCGGACACGGAGAGGGACGGAACACGAGAGGCCCGTCTGCGCGGCCCGGGTCGGGGCAGCGCGGCCCGCATAAGCCGAAGGTGAAAGCGGGCGCGGCGCAGCGGGAGTCCGAGGGGGCCATAGTACTGCGGAGGGCCGTGCAGCAGAACGCGGCCGGAGGGAAGGGCCCCTGCGGTGGACACGGCGTGGGCGCAAGGACGCGCGAGGGCATGGCCGGCGAGACCGGACCCAACTCCCCCGGGAGGCGTCCGCCTCTCGACAAGTGCGCCAATTGCAACGACGCCTGTGGGCCGCGGCCAAGCGGTCCCCGAAGCGGCGCTTCCACGCCCTGATGGACCGGATCTGGAGGGATGACGTCCTCCGGGAGGCGTGGCGGCGTGTCAAGCGGAATCGTGGCTCGGCGGGTGTCGATTCCGAGACGCTGGCCGAGATTGAGCAGCGCGGTGTCGATGAGTTCCTGCGGGAACTCGGCGCGGCGTTGCGCGCGGGGACGTACCGGCCGCAGCTGGTCCTTCGGCGGTACATTCCCAAGGCCGATGGCCGACGACGACCGCTGGGGATACCGACGGTCCGTGACCGGGTGGCGCAGATGGCCGCGACGCTGGTGTTGAGCCCCATCTTCGAGGCGGATTTCCGCGATTCGTCGTATGGGTTTCGACCGAAGCGGAGCGCGACGCAGGCGCTGGAGGTCCTTCGCGTCCGCGGGGCGCGCGGGGGCTGCCACGTGCTGGACGCCGACATCTGCGACTACTTCAGCAGCATCGACCACGCGAAGTTGCTGACGCTGGTGCGCCAGCGGGTGTCGGACCGGCGAGTCCTTCGTCTGCTACGGCTGTGGCTGGCGGCGGGAGTGATGGACGAGGGGCGGGTGCATCGGACCCTGGCGGGGACTCCGCAGGGGGGCGTCATCTCGCCGCTCTTGTCGAACATCTTCCTGCATGTGCTCGACCGGGTCTGGGAGGACCGGTGGGCGCACCTGGGTACGCTGGTGCGTTACGCCGACGACTTCGTGGTGATGTGCGATACGAAGGCGGCGGTCGAGACGGCTCGGGAGCGGGTGGGCCTGGTGCTGGCCCGCCTCGGGCTGGAGCTGCATCCGGAGAAGACGCGGGTGGTCGACCTGACAGACGGCCGTGAAGGCTTCGATTTCCTGGGGTGTCATCTGCACAAGCGCATGAGCGGTCCCATCTGGGCCCGCAAGCGGCGACGGGTGTATTTCCTGCACCGCTGGCCGTCTCGACGTGCGATGAAGCAGGTGCGCGCCCGCGTGCGGGCGCTGACCCCTCGGGGCCGCTGCCACACGGACCTGCGTCTGGTCATCGCGGACGTGAACCGGGTCCTTCGCGGGTGGGGGCAGTATTTCCGGACCGGCAATGCGGCGACCCACTTCGTACAGCTCGACGACTACGTGGCTGGGCGTCTGCGCGGCTTGCTTCTCAAGCGTGCGGGGGCTCGTCTGGTGGCTGGTCGGGCGCGGGCTTGGCGTCGTCCGTTCTTCGAGGCCCTGGGGCTCGTCCGCCTGCGCGGCACGATTCGGTATCCGGGGGTGGTGCATGCTGCGACCTGAAGTCCACCTGGTAAGCCGTGTGCGGGAAATCCGCACGCACGGTTTGAACGGGGGTCTTGCTTTCAGCCGGTCGGTACCGCCGCCCGGTGCCCAGTGAGATCTACCAATGACGAAGAAGAAGTGGCGCTGGCTTGTCGCGGCCATCGTGGTGGCCGTCGTGGCGGGGACGTGGACGGCGCGGCGCGCGCGGGCGTGCCTGTTGGGCTCCTGCGACACGATCATCATCGCCAACCAGATCACGCAGATCGCCCACATGGTCACGCAGATCGGGAGGATGGTCGAGCAACTCCAGTCGCTCGACGGCGTCCTGGCGACGAGCACCGAGCTGGTCACCTCGAACGACGTCGGGATGGGCAACATCGGCCGCCTGCGCGAGGTGACCGACGCCGGCTGGCTGATCGGCCGCCACGGCATCGGCCTGTCGACGAGCAGCAGCTCGGGCGGCGTCGGCGCGTTCCTCCAGCGGATCCCCGGTGTGACCGACGAGGCGGGCTGGCTCGACGTGCTGGCCGCGCCGCGCCTGGGCGACCCGTCGTCGGCGACGACGCTGCTGAGCGGGCGTCCGGCGACGGAGACCTCGGCGGCCGAGCCGAGCGCCTTTCGCTCGTGGGCCGCGCCGGCCGGGCCGGCGTGGTCCAACCCCGGCCGCAACGCCGCCCGCGAGACGCTCGACATCCTCGGCGACGTGGCCGAGGGAACGGCGAGTTGGCGCACTGTCTGGGACGACCTCGAAGGGGCGCTGCCGCCGAGCGTCACGGCGGCGGACCTGCAGGCGCTGCGGCTCGCGCGCCAGGTGGTCGACGGGATCGTGCGGCAGTGGGAGCGCTCGGAAATCCGGTCGGCAGCCGACCTGACGCACACCCACGCGGTCGCCGAGGCGGCCTCGACGCTGTCGGTGCAGGTGGGCGAGTCGGCGGCGCACCTGGCCGCGCTGCGGGACGACGACCTGATGCGGACCCAGCGCGTCGACCAGGCGGCGCTGGCCAACGGCGTGACGCAGACCGAGCTGCAGATGGCGCAGGCGCAGCTTGCGGCCTACGAGGCGGCGCGCGAGTCCCGCGAGCGCTACGAGGCCGAGCGGGCGCGGCGCGAGGCGCTCGCCCGCTGGCGGGCCGACGCGGTGCGGGCCGAGGCCGAGCAGGACACCTTCGTCAATGAGCTGACCGCGGCCGCCGGCGCACTGGCCGACAGCCATCGGTTCGTGCCGTCGCCGTCGGACTGGTAGTCCTCCGCCGGCGAATCCACAACAGGAGACGGATACCCATGGGGCTGCAAGACCTGGTGCTGATGCTCCAGCAGGCTTCGATCCTGGTGGGCCAGCTGATGGCCTCGGTGGCGCCTGCGGTGGCGGGAGCCGGGATGCAGCTCTGGCAGGGGCTGGCGTTGATCGTCGTCGTGTGGACCGGGGCGCAGATGGCGCTGTCGGGCGGCGGCATCAACATACCCGGCGTCGTGCGCATGGTCATCGGGCTGTCGATCCCGCTCGGCATGCTCCAGTTCTACACGTCGCCGCTGCCGGGAACGGGCCGCAGCGTGCCGGAGCTGATCACCGGGATGGGCGAGTGGCTCCAGCTGATGATCGTGGCCGACGCCGGCGCCGCGATGATGGAGCAGCTCGGCCTCGCCGGCACCGCCTGGCGGGAGATGCTCGGCGACGGCGGGCCGTTCGGGGGGATGGGCGGCTTCGGCTGGAACCTGCTGACGGACCTGCCGGCGGTGCTCGACGCGGCGTTCGACCTGGCCGTGACGGTCGTGCTGATGATGCTGTTGGCGATGGGCCTGGTCGTGGTCTTCGCCATCGGGCAGGCGCAGGTCATGTGGGCGCAGCTGGCGCTGTCGATCGCGTTGGTGCTCGGCCCGATCTGCATTCCCTGGCTGCTGGTGCCGCAGCTCTCCTTCCTCTTCTGGGGCTGGCTGCGCACGGTGCTCGTCTACTCGCTCTACGGCGCGGTGGCCGCGGCCATCTTCCGGGTCGTCACCGAGCTGGGGGTCTTCGTCGTCCAGGGCTGGACGGGCGACGTCGCGGCCGGCGTCGAGTGGGCTGGGCCGACCGGGATCATGACCGCGTGGCGGCGGTCGCTGGTGACAATCCCCTACATCGTGGCGGCGGGCCTGGCGACTCTGAAGGTCGGCGAACTGACGCAGATGCTCGTCTCGGGCGGCGGCAACGTCGGCTCGGGGGCGTCGGGGCGGGCGATGCAGACGGCGGCGGTGGCGCGGGTGGCCGTGACGGGAGGAGTGTGATGGCGGCGCGGGAGTTCGCGGAGATCTGGGGGGAGCAGATGCACGCGGCGCGGCATCTGCGGGTCGTGACCGGCGCACTGTCGCTGGTGATCCTGGTGCTGGCCGTCGCGCTGGTGCGCCTCGCCTGGGCGCCGCAGCCGAAGCCGCTGGTGGTGCGCGTCGACGAGGTGGGCCGCGCCGAGGCGGTCGCCTACGAGGCGATGGAGGCGCAGGCCGACCCGCTGGACCCGACCACGGGCTTCTTCCTGCACCGCTTCGTCGTCGACCACTACTCGCGCCGGCGGGGCACGGTCCGGGAGTACTGGGAGCGGTCGCTGTGGTTCCTGACGCCGGAGGTGGCGAATGCCGCCTACGCCGAGCAGGCGGAGGACGTAGCGGCCACGGCGGTCGGGCTGCGGGACGAGGAGCTGCACGTCGAGGACGTGGCCGTGCGGATCCTCCCGCAGCCTACCGAGCCGCACGGCGCGGCGGCGACGTTCGACCTGGTCCGCACCCGTAGCGGCGAGGAGGTGGCGCGCGAGTCCTGGTCGGTCTCGATGCGCTTCTCGTTCCTGCCGCAGATCCCGGCCGAGCTGAACGGTTACTTTCGTCTTCCGGCCTCGTGCTGACTCGTTCGGTGTCGTCCCGAAAATAGGCCATATAAAAAGGGGCTTCTGCGGTATCATCGTCTTCATGCGTCCAAGCACTTTCGCTTCATTCCAGAAATAAATTGGGAATGAGATAGATGGTGATGAACCTGCCGAAGAAGCCCCGGACGACCAAGCGCCGAGGCCGCCATCCCGACAAGGCCCTGTCTGCCGCCTTCTGCCGTACCGTCGACGAGTCCGGCCGATACGCCGACGGTAATGGGTTGTATAATACGTGCACGTCGATCCGTCCGGTGCGCGCCGCTGGGTGCAGCGGCTCGTCATTCGCAGCAAGTCCCGCGCCCTCGGTCTTGGCAGCTACGCTCTCGTGTCACTGGCCGAAGCCCGCGAGCAGGCGCTCGCCAACCGCAAAATCGCCCGATCGGGCGGCGACCCGCTCGCCGACAAGCGCCGCTCCCAGGGCCTGCCCACGTTCGAGGAGGCGGCCGAGAAGGTGATCGCGATCCACCGAGAAGCGTGGAAGGACGGAGGCAGCACGGTGGAGTTGTGGCGGGCCACGCTTCGGGACTACGTCCACCCGCACATCGGCGACAAGAGCGTCGATCAGGTGACCACGGCCGACGTAATGGCGGTTCTGCTGCCGATCTGGACGCGCAAACATCCGACGGCGCGGAAGTTGCGCCAGCGCATGTCCACGATCATGAAGTGGACCATCGCGCAGGGCTACCGGGCAGACAATCCGGCCGGCGACGCGATCGCGGCGGCGCTGCCGAAACGCCCCGTTCAGGTCCAGCACATGCCGGCGCTTCCCCACGGCGAGGTCGCCGGGGCGATCGCCACGGTGCGCGCCGGGGCGGCATGGATCGGGACGAAGCTGGCGTTCGAGTTTCTGGTGCTGACGGCGGCGCGGTCCGCCGAAGTGCGGTTGGCGATGTGGGACGAGATCGACCTTGTCTCGTTGGTGTGGACCGTCCCGGCGACGCGGATGAAAGCGAAGCGCGAGCACCGGGTCCCGCTGTGCCGCCGGGCGGTCGAGATTCTGCGCGAAGCGGAGAACCTTCGCGGCATCTCGACCACTGTCGCGGCCGGTCTCGTGTTCCCGAGCCCGCGCGGCAAGGCGCTCCACAAGGTGAAGATCTCGAAGCTGGTCCAGGAACTGGGCATCGCGGCCGTGCCCCACGGCTTCAGGTCGTCCTTCCGGGACTGGGCCTCCGAGGAGACGGACCACCCGCGCGAGGTCATCGAGGCGGCGCTGGCGCATGTCGTGCGGAACCCGGTCGAGGCGGCCTACGCGCGGTCGGACCTGTTCGAACGGCGGCGGCGGCTCATGAACGACTGGGAAGCCTATCTGGCTGGAGAGCGCCGGGCGGCGCACGCGCTGGGGCGCTGATGCCCGTCGGGCGACGTTGCGGCCTGAACCCCATCCCGGTACGATCGGCGGCGGCCGGAGCGCCGCGCAGGCCCCGGCGCACGGGGACCGTCAGGAGCCGAGTGCCACGACGGCGGCCGGCGCGTCAAGCCCGCGCACGCACGGGCTCCTCCGCTCCGCTCCGGCCCTTGCAGGGTGACGCGCCGGCCGCCGTCGCGGACGAGGCTGGTTGTTGGACGGACGCGGCCGTCCGTCCCGAGAACGGGACCGGCCTCGACCACGATCCCGACCCCGCCGCACATGCCCACGACCCTGTTCGCCAGACAGGACCGTCGGGAACGGTACGGACCGGCGTGAGGCGCGGAAAGACGGCAGCGGACCAGACGGGCTCGACAGGGATCCAGGTACCGGACGCAGGAGATCGGAGCGCGGGACAGTGAGGAGGGCAGAACGGGAGCACGATGGAGACGGGGGGCGAGGGCAAGCGTGTGATCAGGTCCGCCGCCTGATCACACCAGGACCGAGAGCGAAGTTACAGGAGAGGTGCCGCAGCAAGGGTGTAACAGGACCAGCGCGACCAACTTACACCCCCAGTCACACCTCCAGTCACACCCCGGATCACACTTGTAATCCTCTAAACCCTTGACACCATTGACCGTAATGACCACGTACGATCCAGGCACGGGGTCAGGAAAGGGGTCAGGGTGAGAGAGGGGAGCGACCCAGCGAAAACCCGGCGGTTTTCGGACCCGGCAGGTGTGCCTGCGTCACACCTGCCGGGTCGGTCGCTCCCCTTGCAATTGTCCCTCCGGGAAGGGTGCCGCGGCTCGTGATCGGGGTTCGCGCAGCGTCCTCGCCCGACGCCGTTGGGATGATCGCGTCCGAAGCGCCGTGAAGTTCGGGTACGGCTCGTAGGCGTCTCGGGAGCCGGGTGGGTCCGCGTCGCCCGGCCCCGCCGTTCCGGCCCGTCCCGCATGACCGGATGCGCCGGGTGCTCGCGCGTCACCGGCGCGATACACGGGACGAACGGTGAACGGCGCTCTTCTCCACACCGGTGGTACAGTACAGAGGGTCGAGGCGGCTGAGGTGGTCCCGCTTTTTCGGACCACTGGCTAAGGTGTATTCCAGAGCCTGGAGGAGGCACTGGGATGACGACGAGACGACGGCGGCAGTTCACCGCGAACTTCAAGAAACGCGTGGCGCTCGAGGCGCTGCGCGGGGACCGCACGGTGCAGGCGATCGCGGCCAAGCACGAGGTTCATCCGAACCAGGTGGGCGCGTGGAAGCGCCAGGCGGTCGACGGGCTGGAGGATGTCTTCGCTGGCGGCAGAGCATCTCGCGACTCCGAGCACGAGGCGACGATCCGGGACTTGCACGCGAAGATCGGCGAGTTGACGGTGGAGCGGGATTTTTTTCTGCGCGGCTTGCAACGCTGAGCCGCGCCGCACGCCTGGAACTGGTCGAGCGGGGCGGCGAGTTGAGCATCCGGCGCCAGTGCGCGTTGCTCGGCATCAACCGCTCGTCGGTGTACTACACGCCGCGGGAAGAGCGCGCGGAGAACTTGGCCTTGATGCGGCGGATGGACGAATTGTCGCTGCAGTACCCGTTCTACGGTAGCCGGCAGATGGCGCGCCACCTGGGACGCGAGGGCGTGTCGGTGGGGCGGCGCCGGGTCCGCCGGCTGATGTGTCTGATGGGGCTGGAAGCGGTCTACCGCAAGCCGCGCACGAGCGCCGCGCAGCCGGGTCACCGCATCTATCCGTATCTGCTTCGAGAGCTGACGATAGAGCGCCCGGACCAGGTCTGGTGCGCCGACATCACCTACATCCCGGTGACGGCGGGCTTCCTGTACCTGGTCGCGGTCATGGACTGGGCCAGCCGTCACGTGCTGGCCTGGCGACTGTCGAACACGATGGACACCGGCTTCTGCATCGAGGCGCTGGAAGCGGCGCTTCGGACGGGCACGCCCGAGATCTTCAACACCGATCAGGGAGCGCAGTTTACCAGCGCGGCGTTCACCGAGCGGGTGCTGGCGGCGGGGGCGCGTTGCTCGATGGACGGCCGCGGGCGGTGCCTGGACAACGTCTTTATCGAGCGGCTGTGGCGGTCGCTGAAGTACGAAGCGGTGTACCTGCACGAGTTGGTCGACGGGTTCGAGGCCGAGCGGGTGGTCGGGGCCTGGATGACGTTCTACAGCGACGTACGTCCGCACTCGGCACTCGGGGGTCGCACGCCGGCCGAGGCCTACGGCGAGGAGCGTGCAGCGTGAACATGTCAGCGGCGTGCAGCGCTTTGGACGCGCTCGACCGGCGGATGGTCCAGGTGACGCCGCTCGGCATCCAGGGCGAAGGCTGCCGGCTCGGCGAGAAGACGCACAGGGTGCTCGACCGCCGGCCTGGAGCTGACAGCCCTCGCCGTCAGGCGGCGCTGCCAGCGTCCCGTCGCCGTTACGTTACGGTGCTGCAAGGAGAGGGAAGCCTCCGAAGGCGGCCCCCCTTCGTGCACCGCATGTTCGGCATCGAGCAGGGGATCAACGAGCTCGACCACGGCCGAGAACACGCTCGGCATCTTCGGTCCGAAACCGAGCACGACTCCGGCGGTGAGCGGTCGACGTGGCAGACGGGACAGGTCCGGCGTCGTCCAGGACGCCATACCCGACCGCAGAGCAGGCAGGCCCGCAGGTGCTTCGTGCGCCAGTCGCCGCGGCGCTTTCGTCCCCTCCCCCGGACCCCCTCCCGGGGCTCGCCGCCGCGCTTCGCGGACTCACTCATGAGGCCGCAAGATTCCCACAGCTCATCATCATCTATGATCAGATACCAGACAGACGACGAGGGCGCGGTTCGCAACCGGAATACACCTTAACGAAGCCCTCGAATGGTCCAAACGACCGGGACCACCTCAGGCATCGTGTCGTCAAGGCCTGCTGTCAAACCGATGCGTTCTCCAACGACTCCGAGCGAAGGCCAGACCCTGACCGGCCCGCTGTTCAACGAACCGATGCGCGTGGAGACCGTCACGGCGACCGGACTCTCGGGCTGGACGCTCGGCCTAGTCGGCACGCGGTCCGAACGCTTCCGGAAGGTGTCGCTCAGCGCGGAGGATCTGGCAGGGCTGACGGTTCTCGACAGCGGCTTCCGGTACGATGGGGATGGCGCGCTGCTCCGGCTGGGGCTTCAGGCCCACGCGCTCGGGATCGCCTGGGAATTCGATCCGTACTTCGGGCTATCGGTTTCCCGTGTCGACCCGTTGCCGCATCAACTGGAGGCGGTCTACGACCACCTGCTGAAGCTCGCGCGCGTCCGGTTCCTGCTCGCCGACGACGCCGGGGCCGGGAAGACGATCATGGCGGGGCTCCTGATCCGCGAGCTGCAACTGCGCGGCCTCGCCGAGCGGATCCTGATCGTCGCCCCGTCGAACCTCGCGTTCCAGTGGCAGCGCGAGCTGAAGGAGAAGTTCGATGAGACGTTCCAGGTCCTGAAGGGGGGCGACCTGCGCGAGCAGTTCGGGGTGAACCAGTGGATGGAGCACCCGCGTGTGGTCACGTCGCTGGACTTGGCGAAGCGGGACGACGTGCTGCCGAGCCTGCGGCAAGCGCACTGGGATATGGTCATCGTCGACGAGGCCCACCGGATGTCGGCGCGGGACGAGTCGCACAAGAGCCAGCGGTACAAGCTGGGGGAGCTGCTGCGCGACTCGTCGGACCACATGCTGCTGCTGACCGCCACACCCCACAAGGGCGACTACGATTGTGTTCCGCGACACACAATCGTAGTTGTGTGCCCATTCGTGATCTGTGGCCCGGCGCCGGGATGGCGCCGGATCTCATGGGCGGACCTCGAGCGCGCGACCACATAACGGTTCACAGCGAAGCGAGCCAGGACAGCAGGGCCTGGTCGTCGCGCCAAACAGCACTTCGGCGGGGTGAATCCGTAGGGGTTGCGTCGGGCTCGCAGAGTTGGAGGGCCTCGAGCTTGGTCCGGGTCGTGATCTCGGCGTAGCGGTTGGTAGTGTCAAGGCGGACGTGACCGAGCCAGGCGCGGATCACGTTGACGTCGACTCCGGCTTCCAGCAGATGGACGGCGGCCGTGTGTCGAAAGACGTGCGGGCTGATGTGCCGGCCGGTCGCTGGGCGGCGACCGTCCAGGTGACGTGTGTGTCGGCGGACGATCTTGTAGATGCCGAAGCGGGTCAGGGCACGGTCGCCGCGCGAGACGAAGACGGGCATCTTGGCCGACGGCTGCGGCGGTCTGTTCTGGAGCACGTCGCGCAGGAGCTGAGCGGTCTGCGGCCAGAGGGGGCAGCTGCGCCACTTGTCGCCCTTGCCGTGGAGCCGGACACTGGGCTGGTCCTGCAGGTCGAGGTCCCCGATGCGCAGGTCGGCGATCTCCTGCACGCGAGCGCCGGTGTTGTAGAGCAGCAGCAAGAGGGCACGGTCGCGGAGGGCGAAGGGGCCGACGGACGACATTCGGCGGAAGAGCTGCGCGATCTCCTCGCGCTCGAGGAAACAGGTCTCGGCCGGCGCGGTGCGCTTGACGGCGATCGCCGCGACCCGCTGGGAGGCGGCGAGGCGTTCGGGGCACCGCTGCGCGAGAAACTCGAAGAAGGCCCTCAGGATCGTGAGTCGATGGTTTCGGGTGCGCCGGTGATTGTGCCGCTCCTGCTCCAGATGCAGCAGGAAACGCTGGACCCGCTCGGCGGTCATGTCCTCGGGCGTGAGCTGCGTCAGGCGACACGACCGGTCCGCGGCTACGAACGTCAGGAAGAGCCGTAGGCCGTCCCGGTAGGCCTTGGTCGAGGCAGGTCGGAAGCCCTTCTGGAGCGGCAGTTCATCCACGAGGAACGCGTGCAGCAGCGCACCAAGCGTCATCGTGGCACCTCCTCGAGGACGAGCTCGGCCCACGTGCGAAACCGCTCGTTCGCATGGCTCAGGAGTTCCGGCGTCATCGTGAGATAGACGGCCGTGGACGCCGGGTCCACGTGTCCGAGAAACGTGGCGAGAGACGACAGCCGCGAGCGAGGGTCGATTCCATTCCGGTACCAGCGCAGCAGCGTGCGGGTCGCGAACGCATGCCGCAGGTCGTGGACCCGCGGGCCGACGGCGCCGTCCGGGATGGCCAGATCCAGTTGCGGCACGAGCTGATGGAACGTGAGGCTGATGGTCGTGGCGCTGATCGGCCGTCCGTTACGCCGCGCGAAGACGGGCACCTCGGCGGAGAGGAGCTGCCGGTGCGGATGCTGCGCGAGATGCGCGGTGAGCAGGGAGCCGATTCGCGGGCCGAACGGAACCAGACGGCTCTTGGCAAACTTCGTGTTCCGAATGTGAAGCAGGCGCCGGGTGGCGTCGATGTCGCCGACGCGCAACCGTGAGACTTCCCCCACCCGCAGGCCCAGGCCGTAGAGCAGGGTGAAGATGGTCCGGAAGCTCGACCCGCGACAGGTCGTAGAGCGATTGTCCGGCAACCGGCCTGCCACGTCGAAGAGACGCCGGGCGGCTGCGGGATCAAGGAGAAACGGCAGCCGCACACGTGTCCCGCGGCGCGGTTTCGAGCGCACCGGGGAGTGCTGCAGACGCTCTTGGTGAATCATCCAGTCGAAGAACCGGACCAAGGACCCGTGCAGGTGGTTGTAACTGCGCGGCGCCGGCCGGGGACGCGAGACGAGGAAGTCGTCGATCAACGAGGGCGTGACATCATCGACAGCGCTGACACGATGCTCTACGAGGAAGCGATCGAGCAACCGCAAGGCGCTCTCCTCGGCGCGGTAGTGGCGCCCGAGCGCACGCTTGTACGCGAGAAAGGCCCGCATCCCGTCGGCGAAGACGCTCCGAAATCCGGTCCAGAGGCGGCTCATACGACCTCCTCGTCGCCATCGCCGCAGGCGACCTCACGCAGGGTCTCGATGGCGACCTTGCTGTAGATTTCCGTGGAGGCGGGGCTCCGATGCCCGACGTAGTCGCCGATGGATTTCAGGGGCCAGCCCGCATCGACGAGGCGCTGTACGCAGGTGTGGCGCAGCGTGTGGGAGCCGGGCCGTGGAACGACGATCCCCGCCTGCTTCAGGTAGTAGGTGACGCGGCAGGACACCGCGCTGTGCTCGATGGGCTTGCACGGCGGGAGGACTCGGAAGAACACGCGGCGAGAAGGCGTCGTCGGTCGGCCGGACTGCAGATAGTCGACGACGGCCTCGCCCACGAGCGGGGAGAGCGGGTAGGCCGTCGAGTGGCCGGCCTTCCGCTCCGGGATGCGAAGGCGATCATGAGACCAGTCGATGTCGTCGAGGGTGAGCGCAGCGACTTCCCGCGCCCGCAGGCCGTAGGTGACGAGCAGGAGAAGCATCGCGTAGTCGCGGCGTCCCACGACGGTGCGGCGGTCCACGACCTCCAGCATGCGCCGGACCTCATCCCACTGAATCGACCGCGGCACGGTGGCGAGACGGTAGACCCGCGGGCTGTCGACCGCATGACTCAAGTCGCGTCCGACGAGCCCCTCGCGGTTGAGGTAACGCAAGAACACGCGCAGCACGACGCACCGCGACACGACGCCCGACCGGGAGAGATGCCGGCTGCGGTCGGTCAGAAACCCGCTGATGACCACCGGCGACAGGGCCTGCAGGTCGTCGAGGCCACGCTCGTGCAGGTACGCGGCGAACCGGCGAAGATGATGGCCGTACTGTCGGATCGAGGCGGCGCGGAGCCCGCGCTCGTCGCGTAGGTAGGCGAAGAACTCCGGCGCCCGGTCGATGAACGGTTCCCCCAGCAGGGGGCGGCGCGTGCCGACGAATCCGGGGACAACCAGTCGGAGCATCTGCTCGATCGGCCGGCGGATCTCCTGCGCCAATCGTGGGCGAGCTGGTCCCGGGGCCCGCCGGTGATCCGGGCGGGTGATCCAGTGCTCCACAAACGGTTGAACCGCCGGTGGAAGGTCTGCGTAGCACCTCGCTCCGCGGTCGTAGGTGAACGTCGCGAAATGGAGCAGGAGCGGCACGCGATGACCGAGAACCCTCGGTGCGTGACCACGCTCCAGAAGCCAGGTGACGTACTGCTCGATGGCAGCACCAAGCCAGGATGACCGGATGCGATCGACGGTCTGCGGGCGGACGAAAAACCGTTCCAGCATGGACAACCTCCTCGCGCTCTCGGCGCTCGGTGATCATCCCGTGCTGACGAGCCCACCGTTATGTGCCCAGCAGTCGCGCGACAGCCCTACCCAACCGGCGATCCACGCTGGTGTCGGCCACAGATCGCGAACGGGCACACAACCCCGACAACTTCTCGCTCTTCCTCCAGCTCCTCGACCGCGACGCCTACGCCGACGTGCGCTCGATCCGGGAGGCCATGGACGACGGCCGGGCGCCCTTCTACCTGCGGCGCACGAAGGAGGCGATGGTCTACTTCCCCGAGCGCGGCGAGAACGGGCAATGGGTTCAGCGCCCGATCTTCACGAAGCGCATACCCCGCACGGTGGACTTCACCATCGATGGCCCGGAGTTCGAGCTGTACCGGGAGGTGACGCGGTTCGTCAAGCGCCAGAGCGTCCGAGCTGCGGCGGAGGGTGACAACCCGCGCGCCCGCGCCGTGGGCTTCCTGATGGCGCTCTACCAACGCCGCATGGCTTCCAGCACGCGGGCGTTGGGGCGCAGCCTTGCCAACCGGGCCGACAGGCTGGAACGCGCCCTCGATCAGGCTCAGGACCTCGCGCGCGGCGCGCCGCCGGACCTGCCGGAGGTGGACGACCTCGACGAGATGGAGGAGCACGAGCGGGAACGTCTGGAGCGACTGCTGGAGGCGATCACGCTCGCCGGCACGGCCGAGATGGTCCGCGAGGAGATCACGGAGTTGCGGGCGTTGGCCGGCCGGGCGCAGGCCGTCGAGCAAGCCGGCGTCGAGGCGAAGCTGGCCAAACTCCAGGGTCTGCTGCGCGGTCAAGGGTTCTTCGACCGGCCAGCACAGCGGCTGGTCCTCTTCACCGAGTTCAAGGACACGCTCGACTACCTCATCGAGACGCTCGAAGCCTGGGGCTTCAAGGTGGCTAGCATCCACGGCGGCATGAAGCCCGGCAGCCGGAACGAGCCGGGCACGCGGCTGCACGCCGAGCAGCAGTTCCGGGAGGGAGCGGTCCAGGTGCTCGCCGCGACCGAGGCGGCTGGCGAGGGGATCAACCTCCAGGTCTGCAACGTCCTCTTCAACTACGACATCCCGTGGAACCCGAACCGGCTCGAACAGCGAATGGGGCGCATTCACCGCTACGGCCAGCAGAAGGACTGCCTGATCTTCAACTTCGTCGCGACGAACACCGTCGAGGGGCGTGTGCTCCAGCGGCTGCTCGACAAGCTCCAGGAGATCCGCGACGCGCTCGACGACGACGCGGTGTTCAACGTGGTCGGCGAGGTGCTGCCGGCCGCTCAGGTGGAGCGCGTCCTGCGCGACTACTACGCCGGCCGGCTCGGCCGGGAGGACCTGGAAGAGCGCCTGCTGCGGGACGTGGACGAGGGTCGGTTCCGCAACATCTGCCGGAACGCGCTGGAGGGACTGGCATCGAAGAAGCTGAACCTGGAGATGCTGGTGGAGCGCCGAGCCCGGGCGCTGGAGCGCCGCGTCGTGCCGGAGACGATCGCGCGCTTCCTGCGGGACGCAGCTCCCCTGGCGCAGTTGAGGCTCCGCTTCATCGACGGACTGCCGCACACGTTCGAGCCGGCCCGCACGCCCGCCTCGCTACGCCGCTACGAGCGGGAAGCCGACTGGAAGCTGCCGGAGCTGGCCGCACGGTATCCGCGTTGCAGCACCGACCGCGACACGGCGCAGAAGCACGGGCTCGAATGGGTCACGCCGGGACATCCACTCTTCGAGGCGGTCCGCCGGCACGCCGGTGAACAGGCGCTGGACCCGCTCGCCCGCGGCGCTGCCTTCCATTCGCTGGGGCACGACTCGCCGGCCCGCATCGACTTCTACCGAGCACGTGTCGTCGACGGACTCGGCCACCTCGCGCACGAGCGGGTCTTCGCAGTGGAGCTGATGAGCGACGCAGAACCCCGACGGTGCGAGCCGGGCGTGCTCGGGAACCTGATCCCCGCGCCGGCGCCGCATGGTCCGCCGGACGTGGCGGCTGTCCCGGAGCCGGCCGCGTGGCTTCGGGAGCGCATCCTGACGCCCTTCCTCGACGAGACGCGCGCCGAGCGTCTCGCGGAGGTCGAGCGCGTGGCGAAGCACGTGGAGCTGTCGCTCACGGAGCTTCTGCTGCGGACGGACGGCGAGATCGGGCGCGCGGCGGCGGACGTGGAGGCGGGCCGGCAGGGAGCGGAGGGCCGGTTGGCGATGGCTGAAACCCGGCACGCGGAGCTGCTTGGCCGCCGCGAAAGGCGGCGTCGTGAGCTGCGACGGCAGCAGGCGCTCTCGCTGCAAGGCGTCGAGCGGCTGACCAGCGTGCTGGTCCTGCCGCATCCCGACCGCGCCGCCGCCGAGGTAAGGCGCCATCAGCCCGACCCGGAAACCGAGGCGATGGCCATGCGCGTCGTCATGGACCACGAACGCGGACGGGGGCGGCGTGTGGTGGACGTGAGCGCCGACAACGTCGGCTACGACATCACGAGCCTCGACCCGGCGACCGGCGACCTCCGCCTGATCGAGGTCAAGGGACTCGCCGCCGCCTCGGGCACGGTCCTGCTGACGCCCAACGAGCGCCGCGTTGCGGAGGACCGGCCCGACTGCTACTGGCTGTACGTCGTCACGGACTGCGGGCAGACGCCGACCCTGCGGGAACCGGTCGCTGACCCGACGCGGTTCCCGTGGCACAAGGTGACGAAGGTGCAGCACTACTACCTGGACGTGGACGCCGTGACGTGGCCGAGGCCGGCGTGGGAGGGTCGGTCGCTGCTGGGTGAGGATGAACGCTGACACCATTGTGGCCGGAGCCATGCAGTCTGACGGGCGTTGATCGCAGCGACCCAACCCGCACGTCGGAGGTGCGGCGCAGGTGCTCCCATGAACAACGCCGCTCGGTACGTGTCGCGCCGCCGGAGGATGGGGGCATGATCCCCAGGGAGTGCAAGCGTCTCGCCGAAGTGGACTTCCCCATCGCTGTCGTCTCGAAGCACGCGGCGCGGGAGAAGTCGATCCGGCACGGGCATCCCTCGACACTGCATCTGTGGTGGGCGCGCCGGCCGCTCGCGTCGAGCCGGGCAGTGTTGCTGGCGCTGTTGCTGCCGGACCCGTGCGACGCGCACTGCCCGGCGGAATTTCGTCGAGTCGCGGCCCGCCAGATTCGAGAACTGGCCGAGCATCTCATCAACACCAAAGCTGGTTCCGAATTGCTCACCGCGGATCTGAAGTCCGACTTGAGGAGCAGGAAACAAGACCGGAAGCAAGAGGCTGAACGGGAGGCTGGCCGTAGAGCGACGGTCTGGCGCGACCTATTGTCCGATACCGGGCGTTGGACTCCGACTCGGGTTCGCAGCGCCCTGTTGCATCTCCTGGCACAAGGGTCAGCGTGGGAGTGGTCTGGCGCGGAACCGTTCCTCAGCGTGTGCCGCAATCTCGTGAAGGCGGCGCATGGCGGGGAGCCGCCTCTGGTCGTCGATCCCTTCGCGGGCGGGGGCTCGATACCGCTGGAAGCGCTGCGACTCGGGTGCGAGGCGTTCGCGAGCGATCTGAACCCGGTGGCGTGCCTGATCCTCAAGGTGATGCTGGAGGACATCCCGCGTCACGGGCCGGGGCTGGCCGACGAGGTTCGAAGGGTCGGCGGAGAGATCAAGGCGGCAGCCGAGAAGGAGCTGGCCGATCTCTACCCGCCGGACCCGGACGGCGCGACACCGATCGCGTACCTGTGGGCGCGGACCGTCCGTTGCGAGGCCCCGAACTGCGGGGCCGAGATCCCGCTGATACGCTCGCTGTGGCTGTGCAAGAAGGCCCGGCGCAAACGGGCGCTCCGGCCTCGGGTGGTGCGAGCCGAAGGCGAAATCCCACGGGCTGAATTCGAGATCTTCCAACCCGCTGCGGAAAAGGACGTGCGCGAGGGCACGGTGGCACGTGCGCGGGGAACCTGCGTCTGCTGTGGCGCGGTGATGCCACCGGAGAGGGTCCGGGCGCAACTTGGTGCCCAACGCGGCGGCGCGGACGTGGTGTTCGACGAGGCGGGCCGGCGCGTCGGCGGGGCGCGCATGACGGCGGTGGTGACGTTGCGGGCGGGCGAGAGCGGACGTCACTACCGTCTGCCGACAGAGGCAGACTACGCAGCCGTGCGCCGGGCGCAGGATCGGGTGGTGCGGGTGCTGACCGGGTGGGAACGCGACGGCAGGCAAGGGCTGTGTCCGGTGCCGGACGAGCCGCTGCCGCCGATAGGCACGCTCGGCTTTCGCGTGCAGCGTTACGGCATGCTCCAGTGGGGCGACCTCTTCACGGCGAGGCAACAGGTCGCGCTGGTAGAGTTGGGACGGTTGACTGAGAAGGCCGGGGGACCACTCACCTGCCTGCTGTTGCTTGCCCTGAACCGAACTGCTGATGGGAGCTCCTCAGTTTCGAGTTGGCTGGCCTCCGGGGAGGAAGTCAAGCATGTCTTCGCGCGACAAGCTCTACCGATAGTTTGGGACTTTGGCGAGTCGAACTATGTGGCGGACGCATCAAGGACGTGGGCGAGTGCGATCCGCTCGGTGGCCAAGGTGCTTCGGTCATCTTCGTGGATGCTGACGAGCGGCCAGGTACAGCAGTCAGACGCGACGAATCACCCGCTTCCCGATCAAGCTGCGGGGGTCTGGTTCACCGACCCGCCCTACTACGACGCAATTCCCTACTCCGATCGTCTTCGGTTAGCGGGTTCCGGATCGAAGCGTCAATGTTTTGACTTGTACAATTTTCCGGATTATGGCATAACGGTGGCGTGACGTCCGCCGACCGGAAATCGCCCCCACCTCGAACTGCGGAGCTTCCCACCGACCTCGAACGGCTTCGCGGAGAGTTGGCGCGGCGGGAGCGCGACACCGAGAACCTGCGGCGCGAGAAGGGCCGGTTGCAGCGCAAGAGCAACCGACTGCAGCGGGAGAATGACCACCTGAAGCAAGAGAACGAGCGCCTGAAACGGCAATTGGACGAGGCCCGTCGGGCGGGTCGCCGGCAGGCCGCGCCGTTCGCCAAGGACCGGCCGCAGGGTCGCGGGAGGCATCCCGGACGCCGAGCCGGTGCGGAGTATGGCCGCCAGGGCTACAGCCACCGACACGCAATTGGAGCTCGATGTCGACATCAGATTTCTGTCCGTCGTCGATGTCGACCAGTTCTACGGCATCGAGATCGGCGAGTTCCCGGCCCGCATCGCGGCGACGGCGCTGTGGATGATGGACCACATCATGAACAACCGGCTGAGCCTGGAGTTCGGCCAGACCTACGCGCGGATCCCGATCGAGAAGTCGCCGCACATCCGCAACGACGACGCGCTGGAGATCGACTGGGCCGACGTGTTGCCGCCTGACGAGTGCTCGTACGTCTTCGGCAATCCGCCGTTCGGCGGGTCCAAGTTCCAGTCGCCCGAGCAGCGGGCGCAGGTGCGGCGCGTCGCCGCCCTCGGTGGCAGCGGCGGGACGCTCGATTACGTGGCCGCCTGGTTCATCCGTGCCGGGGATTACGTGCGGCGGACGCAGCCGGCCGGTGGGGCACCGCCGCGGATCGGTTTCGTGGCGACCAACTCGATCACGCAGGGCGAGCAGGTAGCGCAACTCTGGCCGCTGCTGCTGGACCATCGCCGGCTGGAGATCGCCTTCGCGCATCGGACCTTCGCATGGGGTTCGGATGCTCGCGGCAAGGCTCACGTCCACGTGGTCATCATCGGACTGAACGCGGCCGACCACGCGCCACGCGACAGGCGCCTGTTCTCATACGAGGACATCAACGGCGAGCCACTTGAGGGCCGTCATGCCGCGATCACGCCGTACCTGTTCGACGGCGGCGCACTGGCCAATCCCCACCTCGTCGTTCACGAGGAGGCTCACGCCCTCAACGGAATGTCGCGACTCTACACAGGGTCGCAGCCAATCGACGGCGGGCACTACATCCTCGACGACGATGGTCGCGACGCTCTTCTCGAGGAGTGCCCCGCCGCCGCACCGTACGTCCGCCCGTTCGTCGGCTCTCAGGAATACCTCAACGGCAGGAGTCGATGGCTCCTGTGGCTCGGCGAAGCGCCTCCGGAACTGCTGAGGAACGCGCCAGCCCTGCGTGAACGCGTCGCGGCCGTGCGAGAACTGCGGCGCCGCAGCAAGCGAACCTCGACACGAGCCCTTGCCGACACACCGACGTTATTCCAGATCAACCTCATCCCGACCGGCCCGTTCTTGGTCGTACCGGAGGTCAGCTCCGAGCGCCGCGAGTACGTTCCGATCGGTTGGCTCGAACCGCCGATCGTCCCGAGTAATCTCGTTCGCGTCCTCGAAGGGGCGACCAAGCCGATCTTCGCGTTGCTCACGTCAGCCATGCACATGGCGTGGCTGCGCCACATCGGCGGTCGGTTGGAGAGCCGCTACCGCTACTCCATCGGCCTCGTCTACAACACGTTCCCGCTCCCGGCTGAATGGGACACCAAGGCGGACAGCCTCACCCCCCATGCTGACGCGGTGCTCAACGCCAGAGCCAGTCACCGGGGCGCAACGCTCGCGGACCTCTACGACCCGGATGTGACGCCCCCGGATCTCCGCCGAGCCCATCAGGCGCTGGACCGAGCCGTGGATCGTCTCTACCGCCGCGTCCGCTTCACGTCGGAGCGCGAACGCGTCGAACACCTCTTCGCGCTCTACGAGCGTCTGCACGCCCCACTCGCTGCGGAGGCGGCGGCCAAGACCAAAGCCAAGCGGCGACGGTGGTTGCGCCTTCCGAGGAGGAACTGAGACGCGCGTGGCACGGGATCACCGCTACGCGTGCTGGCTGGGAGTCAGGCTAGCCGCGAACGCAGACCGACGGCAGACGCCAGTGTGGCATCCGCCGGAACGTGTTGTCCGCGGTCAGAGACACGAAACCGTACGGCTGTCCTGCGATGCTCACGCTGCGCCTGTCATCTTCCGCGAAAAAGACGACCGCCCAAAGCGCCTCCCAGTCGTCGAACGCCTTCCGGAACTTCGCGCGGTCCTCGCAGCACTCATCAAGCGTTACGAACGTCAAGAAGTCAACGTAGACCGCCACGACGAACTGGAGCGACAGGGCCTCGACGACGTCGTGGTACTTGCTGCACTTGTCGTGCACGGCCGATGCAACGCGATCAGCGAACGGAGACGTACCGCCGCGTTCATAGGTGTACGAGTCCATCAGTAGACCGGATTCTGCGTCGAACCAGTCAGGCGTCTTGCCTCCGACCGACCTGTTGTACTCGAGCGAATACCCGCAACGGTTCAGCACGTAGGCGGGGATGAACTCGCGGAACACGTGTCGGGCTCCGGCGTCAGTGTTCTCGTCGCGATGCTTGGCAGCAGCGCGGGCGGCATCACGGATCGCTTTCTTCATGCGGCCCTGGGAGGTTTCGCTGAAATGCGGGAGCATCTCCCTGATTGCGGCGTCGATTCTGGAGTTCGGCGAGAACGCATCGCTGCTCGTCATGCCACTGTTCTGAGGCTACCACGGCGGCCGCCAGCCGTCCGACGGCACCTCGCTATTGACATCATCGCGCGGCCGGCTGAGACCGCGGCCCACTCGGGATCTCCTGGTTCCCTGCCCGACCTGCTCGTCTGTTCGTTGGTATCATGGCTGGTGGCCCCGAGGGGCGATGCCCGTGACCACCACGCCGCGCACGCGGCGGGCACCGGCAGACAGTCAGCCTCGTGGAACGGCGGGGTTGAACGCTTGGACGGTCTGAGGTCTGAGGGTCTGAGGGTCTGAGGAGGGCTTCCGGCGTCCCGCGGATTCCCGTTCGCAGTGTGGGAATCGACGTGGGAATCATGGCTGTAGTAGTCGACACAAGTTGTTTATTATGAGCTACTTACAAGCCGTTGGAGATTAACCTTGCCGGAGTGACCGCGGCGGGCGGTCGCCGGTCGTCGAGTCGATGCCGACCGGCGACCCTCGGCCGCCCCAGCACGGTCCGCGACCGATTCCGTCCGCTCACCGCTACCGGAGGTTCACCATGACACGCGCACGCTCGCTGAGACGGTCGCCCGCGCTCTTCGTCGTCGTCACGTTGTGCCTGTTCATCGCCATCAGCAACGCGCAGCAGGGGCGCAGGGGGATCGGCCCGGACACGCTGCCCGACGAGCCGCAGATCCTGGGCTTCGGCGACCAGCAGTTCCGCGTCGTCCCCATCAAGGGCTTCTTCCGCCCGTCGGCGGTGGACTTCCTGCCGAACGGCGACGTCCTGGTCGCCGAGCGCACGGGCCAACTGCGCATCATTCGCGACGGCGTGCTCGACCCCGAGCCCATCAGCGGCATGCCGGAGGTGCACAACGGGTTCGGCCGCCGCTTGGGCCTGTGGGACGTGGCGGTCCATCCGGAGTTCGCCGAGAACGGGTGGGTCTACTTCACGTACCTGAAGCCCGACGCGAACGAGGAGGTGCCGGAGGACGCGGCCGTGTTCCAGGGGCGCGCGGGAACGTCGGTGCTGGCGCGCGGCCGCTTCGACGGCGCCAACGCCCTGACGGACGTCGAGGACATCTTCGTCTCCGACGCCCGGGTCAGCGGCTTCAGCGTGGCGCGACTGATCTTCGCGCCCGACGGCAAGATCTTCATGTCGATCGGCATGCCGCTGCGCGACCAGGAGCACGGTGGCAGCAACCGCATCGGCACGGCGGAGCAGTCGCAGGAGCCCGGCAGCCACGCCGGCAAGATCCTGCGCCTCAACGACGACGGGACCGCGCCCGACGACAATCCCTTCGCCGGCGACCCGGCCTATCGGCCGGAGATCTACGCCCTGGGCTTCCGCGATCCGCTGGGCCTCGTCATTCATCCCGAGACCGGCGAGCTGTGGGAAGTGGAGCACGGTCCGCAGGGCGGCGACGAGCTCAACATCGTCCGGCCGGGCCGCAACTACGGCTGGCCCGTCGTCTCCTACGGCCGCGCGTACACCGGCGAAGCCACCGCGGGCACGGGCGGGACCGGCCCGGAGCTTCCCGAGCCCTGCGCGCCGGGCATGGAGCAGCCGCTGCTCTACTGGTATCCCGTCATCTCCCCCGGCGGCATGGCCCTCTACACCGGCGACGCGTTTCCGGCGTGGCAGGGCGACCTGTTCGTCGGCGGGATGTCCACCACGCAGCTCCAGCGCATCGTCCTCAACCAGCGGGGCCTGCCGGTGCGTCACATTCCGCTGCTGACCGAGCTCAACCAGCGCATCCGCGACGTCAAGCAGGGGCCGGACGGCCTGCTGTACGTGACGACGGACCACGAGGCCGGGGCGGTGCTGCGGATCGAGCCCCTCGATGAGGCGGCGGCCAACTGAGGAGGGCGACTCACCCTGCGAGGAGTTCGTCGGCGAGACGCTGCTCGAGGGCGGGATTCAGCTTGGCGCATTCCGCGGCCAGGCGGGTCCGGGCGAGCCGAACCAGCTTCTCCATCAGCGCCGCTTCGACCGCCTCGCTTCGGTTCCGGAACCGGCGTTCCGACACGAGGCGGTCCACCTGCTGTAGAAGGTGTGCGTCGAGCGTGAGGACGACTTTGGCTCTCGGCATCGTCGGGACAGTATAGGAGTCGGGGATCTAAGGAGTCGCGGATCATGTCGAAGAGAACTCGCGTCGATGCCGGGTCGCGCCGGGGTCCGCAGCGGGCGGCCGCGGTCCGGATGGCGGCCGCCGGACTGATCGCGGCGGGCGCAGTGGGCGGCTGGGCCGGCGGATCCGGGCCCGCTGTCGCGGCTGGCGCCGTCGCGGCGGCGGCACAGCCCCCGGCGGCGGACGGGGGCTTCACGGCGGAGCAGGCCAACGCCGGCTGGACGGTGTATGCGCGGCAGTGTGCGGACTGCCACGGGCCGCAACTCGACGGGGCGGAAGCGCCGCCGCTGAGGGGGGTGGAGTTCCTGAACGGCTGGGCGGGGCGAACGACGGACGAGCTGTTCGCCTACGTGAGGGACGGGATG
Source organism: Vicinamibacterales bacterium (assembly GCA_965215155.1). GTDB lineage: Bacteria > Acidobacteriota > Vicinamibacteria > Vicinamibacterales > UBA8438 > JAGWAJ01. The sequence goes on from CBDCCY010000004.1 coordinate 1,197,416, forward strand.
CCGCCCGGCCTCGGAGGCTCGCTGAGCGACAGCGTCTACCTGAACCTGGTGGCGTACATGCTGGATGCGAACGGCGCCCGGTCCGGCGACGCGCCGCTGACGGCCGACGCGGCGGTCACGATCGGCGACTCGGCGGACGTGGCCGAGGCGCGGCGGGCGGCGCGGCGGGGCGAGCGGCCGCGGCCCCTGCCGTCGCGGTTCGTCAACCGGGAAGTGCCGGGCGAGCTGACCCCGGTGACCGATGCGCTGCTCGCGGACCCGCCGCCGGGCGACTGGCTGAGCTGGCGCCGGACCCGCGACAGCCACGGCTACAGCCCGCTGGCGCAGGTGACCCGCGACAACGTCGACGAGCTGCGGCTGGCGTGGGTGCTGTCGATCCGGGAGGGCAACCACCAGACGACGCCGCTGGTGCACGACGGCGTGATGTTCCTCGCCAATCCCGGGAACGTGGTGCAGGCGATAGACGCGGCCACCGGCGACGTCATCTGGCAGTACCGGTCGCCGCTGCCGGACGATGCGGCGCGGGGCGCCACCCGCACCCTGGCCCTCTACCGCGACAAGGTCTACCTGGCCACCTACGACGCGGCCCTCGTCGCGCTCGATGCGCGGACCGGCACCGAGGTGTGGCGGACCGTGAAGGCGGACTACACGCAGGGGTTCATGCAGTTCGGCGGGCCGGTCATCGCCGACGGCGTCGTCGTGAGCGGCATCAACGGCTGCCAGCGCTACAAGGACGAGACCTGCTTCCTCACCGGGCACGATCCCGACTCCGGCGAGGAGCTGTGGCGGACGTCGACGATCGCGCTGCCCGGCGACCCCAACGACGCCTCGTGGGGCGACACGCCGCCGTTCCTGCGCGCGGGCGGCGACGCGTGGATCCCGGGCAGCTACGACCCCGGCCTGGGCCTCTTCTACATCGGCACGGCGCAGGCCAAGCCGTGGGTGGCGGCCAGCCGCGGCATGACGACGCGCCAGGACGCGCTCTACACCAACTCCACGCTGGCGCTGAATCCACGCACCGGGCAGGTGCAGTGGTACTTCCAGCACGCGCCGGGCGAGACCCTCGACCTCGACATCGTCTACGAGCGCGTCCTCGTCGACGCCGACGGCCAGCAGTGGCTGTTCACGATCGGCAAGGACGGCATCCTCTGGAAGCTCGACCGCCGGACCGGCGCACTGGTCGACCTGCGCGAGACGGTCTACCAGGACGTCTTCGAGTCCATCGACCGGACCACCGGCGAGCTGACCTACCGGCCGGACATCCGCGACGCCGGCGTCGGCGACCGTGTGCCGTCGTGTCCCGGCGCCCTCGGCGGCCACAACTGGCAGGCATCGGCCTATCACCCCGGCGCCGGTGCGCTCGTGATTCCCCTCCACCAGGCCTGCAACTTCCTGACCGGCCGCGCGGTGGAGTTCGTGGAGGGCGGCGGCGGAGAGGCGGGCCGCGCGGAGTTCTGGGAGATGCCGGGCTCGAACGGCAACGTGGGGAAGTTGGCCGCCTACGACGTCCGCACGATGGACGAGCTCTGGAGCCGGGAGCAGCGAGCCGCCTTCCTGACGTCGACGCTCACGACGGCCGGCGGCCTCGTCTTCGCCGGCGACGCCGACCGCTACTACCGCGCGTTCGACATCGAGACGGGCGAGGTTCTCTGGCAGACCCGCCTCGGCGCCGCGGCGCACGGCTATCCCATCACCTACGAGGCGGGCGGCCGGCAGTTCATCGCCGTCCCCGCCGCGCTGGGGGGCGCATTCCGGTACCTCACCACGCAGATGACCCCGGAGGTCTTCATCCCGGAGGGAGGCAACGCGCTCTATGTGTTCGCACTGCCTTGACACCCAATAGTAGTCCGCTCAGTGTCTGGAGTCATCCGATACAGGTTGTAAACCACTGTCGTCCTCCCCGAGGAGGGGTTCCTGGAGGGGCTGCGGACGCTGTGCGACGAGCACGGCGGCTCGCCCGGGCCGCGACGGGCCGGGACCGCGCCTGATGGAGCAGGTGGCGCCGGCGGGGCCGGTATACCAGGCCGGCACCCTGTCGGGCGATGGCGGCGGAGTATCCGTTCGACCGATCCGAGGTCCTCGATCCGGGCGCCGCGGGCCCGCCGGATGAACGGCGGGGCGCCGCCGACGGCGGAGAAGGCGCGCACGGGGCTGTCGACCCCGCCGGGGAGAATCCCCTTGGCGCAGGCGAAGAGGCGGGCGGAACGGCTTCGGCCTGCAGTGCTCATCGGCGGGGGACGATATCACGGCGGCCGCGCCCCGCGCCCCGCGCGCGGCGACCGCCGCGCCGCATTCCGACCGGCGGTGCATCCCGCCCGACCGCGGGGGTTCCGCGGAGCGGCCCCTCGCCCCGCGGTCGCCGTGCGCCCGACAGGCTCCTCGTCACGGCCCGGTCGGGCACGGGCGGCTCTCGACCCGCCGCCGCCATCGGGCGTTCCCGGGGCAAGGACAGTGATCGACATGACCTTGCCAACTACGTTCAGTACCGTCCCGCTTGGCCGCGGTTCCTGTGAGCGGCGTGGCGAGGCAATCCCCGTCACCGCCCCAACCCGTGCTCACCGGCCGCCGTCCGGGTTGATCGGTCGCATGCGGAGTGCCAGAATGGCATGCCTGGAATGGCGACCTTCGACAGGAGACGACGGATGAACAGGTGGTTGACCGTGGGGTGTCTGGCGGCGGTGGCGGCGTTCGTCCTGGTGGGCGGTGCGGCGGTCGAAACCTCGTCGGGGGCCGGTGCGGGGCTCCCCGCGGCGATTCAGGAGACGACCAGCTCGACGCTCGACGGCGTGTTCACGCCCGCCCAGGCGCGCCGGGGGCAGCGCGTCTACGACCAGAACTGCTCGTCCTGCCACGGACACGGCCTGCGGGGCGGCGAGATGGCGCCGAGCGTCGCCGGCGCCGATTTCATCGTCTACTGGACCGAGGTGCCGGTGGGGGTCCTGTTCGATCGAATCAAGCTGACGATGCCCGAGGACGGGCCGGGCCGCCTGTCGGACCAGGAGTACACCGACGTCGTGGCCTACCTGCTCGACCGGAGCGCCTATCCGGCGGGAGAGAACGAGCTCTCCACGGACAAGGCCGAGCTCGACAGGATCATGATCGTCGCCGCCGAGTGACGCCGGGCGGCCGGGCGGCGACCCCGGGGGTGCCGTTTGCGGACCGCGCCGGCGTCGTTCCGGACCGCTGGCGCGGGTCCCGGACCGCGCCGGCACCGGCCCCCGGACTGCCTGCCGCCCCGACCGCCCGCTCCGGCTGCGGGAGCGACCAGCCCGGAGAGCGTCGCCTGCGGCTCCGCTCACCGCCCAACCGACCCTGCCAGGAGTCCGCACCGTTCTACGGCGCAGACTCCCAGTGTGCCGGCCCACAAGATGGCAAGTATAATTGGCGGTCTTCAAGCAAGGGAGACTGCCAATGCCACGCGGACGCCCACTGACACCGCTCACGCTCACCGACGAGCAGCAGTAGCAACTCAACGGGATTGCCCGGTCGGCCACTCTGCCTCACGCCCTCGTCCAGCGGGCCCGCATGATTCTCGCCAGCGCCGACGGCTTGAACAACTCGGCCGTCGCCCGGCGCTTCGGCGTCACACCGCAGACCGTCGGCAAGTGGCGACGGCGCTTCCGCGCCGCCGGCATCGAGGGTCTGCACGACGAGCTCCGACCCGGCGTTCCACTCTGGCATCGTCGAACCAGGACCAGCGACGGACGACAAGTGTCGGGGGTCCGAGACCGAAAGACTACTCCTGTCAGGCACAAGCGCCCGTTCTACCTGGCAGTTCAGCAGCCTCGAAGATCACCCGGTGTCCCGAACCGCCTCTTCAACTTCAGGGTCACCCGAGGGCTTCGGTAGCGCGGCCTTACCGTGTATTCCCGCACGAATCTGGTCGGTACCCTATTCGCCGCGACTTCCCGCCGCCCGTAGGTCGCACGTCCACTCGTGGACAGAGCCAGCCGGGCGGCGCAGCGCGACCGGCAGGCGGAGCCAGGGCCTCGGCCGCCTCCCCCGCGCGCGGCGGCTGCGCTTGGCCGACCCGGCGACGGTCAGAAGCGGAACAGGCGCGTCAGCTTGACGATGAAGGCGCGGTTCCGCAGAAACGGCGCCCGGCCGCGGACAGAGGTATCGCGCGTGTCGTTGTAGACGACGAAGAGCTCGCTTCCCGGCTGGTACTCCCAGCGGAGGCGCAGGTTCGTGCCGAGCGACGAGTTGCTGGAGTTGTACTGGGTAAGCCCGGCGACGAACATGCGCGGCGTCAGCGTGTAGGTGACCCGGCTCGTGATGAGCGGGATCGTGGCCGTGCCGATCGGCAGCTCGACGTGGTTGATCGAGATGCCGGGCTGGATCGAGAACTGCGGAGTCACCTCCACGCGGCCATGCCAGAAGCCGACGGCGGTGACGGTGCCGTTGTAGAACCCGCCGTGCTGGAACGAGAACACGCCCGCCACGCGCCGTTGCGTCCCCATGCTGTAGACCGCGAAGAAGTCCTGGTAGTCGTAGTGGCCGGGCGCGATGAAGACCTCGGACGCCAGGGGAAAGGCGAACGGGATCCACTCGTAGTTGCGCTGGACGTCAAAGCCGAAGACGTCGCTGTTCTCGAACTCGGTCTGGAACCGCAACTGGGCGACCCGGGTTTCGACCGCCCCGGCTCCAGTCTCGATGTAGTCGATGCCTCCGCCGAACGTGAACTGCCGGACGGATTGGATGGACCGGGGCCGGGGACTGTAGTTGGCGGTCGCGAAGGTCCGGCGGAAGTCGCTTCGCCGCAGGAAGCCCATCTCCGGGTTGAAGTTCGCGCCGACGCGCAGGTAGTCGACCTGCGCCGAGAAGAGGTCCCCGTTGTAGGTGAACACGCCCTGGTAGCTGGCGTCGTCGTCCGCCCAGCCTGTCGTTCTCGACTCGGCGTAGTAGCCGTTCAGGTACACGTTGTCGAAGAACGCGAACTGGGCGTCGGCGCCGTAGACCTCGTTCGACCCGGGGCCGGTCAGCGACACCGAGCGTCCGGTATACATGGCGCCGATGCGGCTGCGGCGCAGGATGTCGCGGCTGACGCGAACGACGCTGAACGTGGTCGGGTCGGCGCCAACCGTCTGCTCGCTCCCGGTCTGGATTCCGAGCGCTCCGATGCTGAACGGTCCGACTCGACCGGTGAGCCGTCCGCCGCCGAGGATCGGCACCGTGCGGCTTACGCCCTGCTCGTTCTGCTGGAGTCCAATCCTCCGGCTGAAGAAGATGATGGGGGTCTTCCGCAGAATCTGTGGGTAAGAACGGAGGCTGGTAGTCCTCGTCAGACAAGAGGCAGCGTGCCCGTGTGCTCGCCGCCGTCAAGGCGCTTCGCTCCGCTCCGCCCCCGCTGCGCGGGGCTGACGGCCTGGACGCCGGCTCCGCGCACGAGCGCCCCGGCTCTCGTCTGACGAGGACCAAATGCCCGACGCCCGTATCGGGAGGGCGATGGCCCGTCCCGAAGCACAGAACGCAGCCTCGACATCGGAAACGCATCCCGTTCCGGAATCCGCGACAATTGGTGTTGCAGCAGCCAAGCGACGCGGAAGGGGAACGGGATGCAACTCAAGAGTATCTTGAATCGGGTCCAGAAGCACCCGTCGTTCATCTACGAGACGGTGCGGCTGGTGGAGCACCCGCAGTTGACCCTCGAGGTTCGGGTGCGGCCTCGCGCCGGGACCCGCGCGACGTGCTCGCAGTGCAGGCGCCGGGCCCCGGGCTACGACACGCAGGCGGTCCGGCGCTTCGACTTCGTGCCCCTGTGGCACATCCCCGTGGTCTTCCTCTACGCGATGCGCCGCGTCGACTGCCCGCGCTGCGGCGTACGGGTCGAGGCGCTGCCGTGGGCCACCGGCAAGCACCGACTGACCGACGCCTACGCCTGGTTCCTCGCCGGGTGGGCCAGGCGTCTGTCGTGGCAGGAGGTCGCCGCGGCGTTCCCCACGTCCTGGGACACCGTCTATCGGGCCGTGCGCATGGCGGTCGACTGGGGCCTCGCGCACCGCGACCTCACGAACATCGAGGCCATCGGCGTCGACGAGCTCTCCCGCCGCCGCGGGCAACGCTACCTGACGCTGGTCTATCAGATCGACGGTCACTGCAAGCGCCTGCTGTGGGTCGGCCGCGAACGCAAGGCCGCGACGTTGGAGGGCTTCTTCGACTGGTTCGGCCCCGCACGCAGCGCGGCGCTGTATTTCGTCTGCTCGGACATGTGGAAGCCCTACCTGAAGGTGGTTGCCGAGCGCGCCGGCCAGGCCGTGCAGGTGCTCGACCGCTTCCACATCATGAGCCATTTCTCGCAAGCGATCGACGAGGTGCGCGCGGCGGAGGCCCGGAAGCTCGCCGCCGCGGGCCGGGCGCCGGTGCTCAAGCGCAGCCGCTGGCTCCTGCTCAAGCGTCCGGAGAATCTCAGCGACGAGCAGCGGGGCCGGCTTGCGGAGCTGGTGCGTCGCAACCTGCGCACGGTTCGCGCCTACCTGCTCAAGGAGGACTTTCAAGCGCTGTGGGGCTACGTGTCGCCGTACTGGGCCGGCCGGTTCCTCGACCGCTGGTGCACTCGGACGATGCGCTCGCGGCTCGACCCGATGAAGGAGGTGGCCCGCATGCTGCGCTCGCACCGCGACCTGATCCTGAACTGGTTCCGGGCCCGAGGGCAGTTCTCCAGTGGCATTGTCGAAGGCTTCAACGGGAAGGCCAGAGTGATCACCAAACGGGCGTATGGCTTCCGCACCTCCGCGGCACTGGAAGTCGCTTTATATCATGCACTTGGCGACCTGCCCGAACCAGAACTCACCCACAGATTCTGCTGACGAGGCGATGATGGGAACATCGCCGCCTCCGAAGAATCGCGTTGCCGGGAAGCTACCGTCCCCGCCGAAGGTGGCGCCGACGCCGAAGTCGAAGATGCCGCGGCTCTCGAGGAAGAAGTCGCGCTTCTCGGGGAAGAAGAGGCTGAAGCGGGTCAGGTTGACCTGCTGCTCGTCCACCTCGACCTGCGCGAAGTCGGTGTTGTAGGTGAAGTCCGCGGTCAGATTCTCGGTCACCCCGAACTTCACGTCGATGCCGGCGTCGCCCGTGCCGTCGTTGCGGATCCCGCTGGTGATGTCGGTGGCGAGCCCGCCGATCGCGTACGGCTTGATCTCGAACGTCCGGTTGCCCCGCGCCACGTCCACGCCGGCCAGCGTCGCCGCCGCGGACAGCCGGAACTCGCCCGGGCCGCCCGAGATCGGAATCGGCGTCAGGTGGACGATCTCGTTCTTCCAGCGGATGTTCCGCGAGATTTGGATCCCCCAGATCTGCTCCGTCAACCCCGGCCGGAAGCGGAGGGACTTGAACGGGATCTGCGTCTCCACCGTCCACCCGCCGTCGAAGCGGCCCACGCGGGAGTCCCAGATCGGGTTCCAGTCGATGTTCGAGTTCCCTTCGTCGGTGATCTGGTAGTCGGCGAAGCCTCCAATCGGGTTGATCAGGAAGCCGAGTCCGTTGCGGCGGTCGTAGAACGTGTCCAGCGCCACGCCGAAGTAGTCGTTCTGGACGATCTGGAACGAGTCGCGCTGCATCTCATTGGCGACCCAACGCGACTCGGGCGCCGAGTCCCACAGCCGCCCCGACACATAGAGGTTCTCCGCGTCGTAGAAGACCCACGCCTCGGTCCGCTCGGTCGCCGGAGCCCCCTCGATCGGCAACTGTTGCAGAAACCCCTCAACCGGCGGCACCACCTCGTAGGGGCCTTCGTCCAGCCTCCCGTCCAGGCGCAGCGGCTCCGTCAACCGTGTTGCGCGCATCGTGACGCGGCCCGCGGCGTCGCGGGCGACGGTGGCGGGCGCGACCGGTGGCGCGGGGCCGTCGATCACGACGCCGGGCGCCGTGGGCGCGCCGCCGGCCGCGCGCCCGGCCGTGGGCGCAGCCGGTCGTTCCGGCGCGACGGGCGTTCCACGCGCCGCCGGCGGCACGACCTCGGAGAGCCGATCTGCCGGCCGCGCCCGGGCCGGCGCCCCCGCCGCTGCGGGTGCCCGCGCCGCGGCCAAGGGCATCCCGCCCCGAACCGCCTCCAGCAGCACCGCTTCCACGTCCGCCGCCAGACCGTCCTGGAGCGCGAACAGATCGCTTACCTCGCCGTCCAGAACCGAGGTTCGCAGGACGGTGCCGGTAGCCGTCTCGACGACGCGGGCGGTGATCCGCAGGCGCTCGCCCTGCCGTTGGTAGCTGCCTGCGACGGTCCAGTCCGCCCCCAGAGCCCGCCCTGCCCCGGCGTCGGTCGCCCTCGCCGGCGCCGTGCCTTGGACGATCGCCACCCCGGCGCGCTGCAGCGAGGTCGCCAGCGTTTCGCCGATGCCGGCGCCGAACCAGGCGTCGCCTTCCGTACCGGTGATGTTCGCGAACGAAAGGATGGCGACGCGGCCGTCGTCGGCGAGCGCTTCCTGCGCCGCGGCCGCGGGCGGCGCGGCGCCAGCCAATAGGACCAGGGCGACTCCCCCAATGCCCACGCGTCGTGCCATGACACTCTACTCCTGCGTGTGCCGGTCTTGACGGTCACCGCGATGTCAACCCCGGTGGCGCCCCGCCTTGAGCTCGATCACCACCAGCGGTCCCGCGCGTCGATGGCCAGCAGGTCCAGCCTCCCGTCGTCGATGCGCACCTGCTGGCCGACGATCGTCAGCTCGCCCCCGATGAGCTTCGCGTCCGCCGCTATCCAGAGCTTCGAGGTGCTTCTCCAGACCGGCGTCTGCCGGGATCGCTCTAGGCTAGTGTGTCGTCCCGGAAATACGCATCGCAATGCGCGCCACCTTGTCGATGATCGACTGCGCGGTGGCGACCCAGACGAACGGCGTGGCGGAGCTATTGTAGACGTCGATGAACGCTTGGATCTTGTTCACCAGACCGGCGACGCTGCGGAACGAACCCCGCTGGATCGCCCGCTGGCTCAGCAAGCCGAACCACCACTCCACCTGGTTCAACCAGGACGCCGACGTGGGCGTGAAGTGCAAATGGAATCGGGGCCGCGCGGCCAGCCACCGCTTGACCGTGGCGTGCTTGTGCGTCGCGTAGTTGTCGAGGACCAGGTGGATGTCCAACTCCGCCGGCACCTCCCGGTCGATCAGGCGCAGGAACGACAGGAACTCCTTGTGGCGGTGCCGCTCCGGCACAGCCCGAGCACCTGCCCCGTGGCGATGTCCAGGGCGGCAAACGGCGTCGTCGTGCCATGCCGGACGTAGTCGTGGGTGTAGCCTTCGGCGTAGCCGAGGCCCATCGGCGGCGTCGGCTGGGTGCGATTGAGCGCCTGAATCTGCGACTTCTCGTCCACGCACAGGACCAGGGCGTGGTCGGGCGGATTGAGGTAGAGCCCGACGATGTCACGCACTTTCTCGATGAAGAACGGGTCGGCCGAGAGCTTGAAGGTCTGCGCCAGGTGCGGTTTGACGCCGAAGAGGGCCAGCCAGCGCTGCACCGTGCTCTTGGAAAGGCCCTCGGCCTGCCCCAGGGTGCGCGTGCTCCAGTGCGTGGCGGCGTCGGGTGTCTCCTGCAACGCGCGGTTGATCACTCTCGCCACCTTGTCGTCGTCATACGTCCGGGGCCGCCCGGGTCGGAGCTCGTCGTGCAGACCCTCGATGCCGGCGGCGCGGAAGCGCCGTCGCCACTTGCCGACGGTTTGCGGCGTGACGCCGAAGCGCCGGGCGACGGCCGAGTTGTTCAAGCCCTCGGCGCTGGCGAGAATCATGCGGGCCCGCTGGACGAGGGCGTGAGGCAGAGTGGCCGACCGGGCAATCCCGTTGAGTTGCTACTGCTGCTCGTCGGTGAGCGTGAGCGGTGTCAGTGGGCATCCGCGTGGCATTGGCAGTCTCCCTTGCTTGCAGACCGCCAATTGTACTTGCTATTTGTGGGCCGGCACACTGGGGGTCTTTGGTTGTTGGGCCTTCTTCATGGGGCTGACCTGGCTGTACCTTGCTGGAATACAGACTACCTTTTTGCCGGCAACTTTACACCCATCGAGATCGCTCTGACCCTCCTCATCGGAGCGTCTTGCGTCGCCGGCATCATCGCTTGCACGGGCGTCGAACTGACGATGGGGCGAGGGAGACGCCTGCTGATAGCGACGGCGTTCATCGCGCTCCAAGTCGGTACTATGTGGCTCAGTCTGTTCGGCCATCGCATCACCAACGCATTGCGACTGGATTGAAGGTGCTTCCGACTCCCGGCCGAAACCTGCGTTGAAGTGCCGCTGTGCCTCCCGCGCCGTCGGGAACGGTTGCTACGGGCTTGACGGCGCGGCGAGGCCGCCCATCCACTCGATGGGCGAACAGGTTGGCTCCTCACCTGCCACGGCGCGCTCGGCCATGCAACGCAACCGGGGCAACGGGCTGAAGCCGTTCGCCAGGATCACGCCCTGCTCGTCGGCGAGGACATAGGTGGGAACGCCCCGGACAGCCAGGGCTCGTTCGAGCGAGCTGCCGACGCCCACGTGCCAGTTGTCCCACGGCATCGGCTCCGTCTCGATGAACTCGTTCACGGTGGCGAGCTCCTCGTCCACGCTGATCGCGAGGAGCGCGAACCGATCCGCGGGCAGGTCGGCGACCAGCTCCCGCAACTCCGGCAGCGCGTCGATGCATGGCGGGCACCACGTGGCCCGGAAGTCGAGCAGCACGACCCGGCCCCGGTAGTCGGACAACCTCTCCTCCACGCCGTCCAGCCGGCGGCCCGTCAGGTCCGGCAGCGTGCCGCCCGCCGTCGCGTGTCGGATGTTCAGCAGCAGATCGGCCTCGGCCCGCGCGAACGTCCGGGACGACGGCTCGCCGGAGACGCCCCGCGCCGTGTCGCCCAACACCGCGTCCTCCACGCCGGCGCTCAGGCCCGTCGCCATCTCGAGGGCGCGCTCGCGGCGCTCGGCCTGGTCTTCGGGCCGCAGCGCCGCGTTCGACGAGCGCATCAGGCCGAACGCCACGTAGTACCGCGCCGCAGCCCGCAACCCGGGATCGTCGGCATCCGTCGCCAACTCCTCGAGGAAGGAATCGAGCGGCCGGGGTCCGCCCGTAATCCTGACGCCGCGTGCGCGGTCCACGGCACGAAGGGCACGCGGCCAGCCCTCGAAGTCGGGCGCGTGGTCGACCAGCCACCGGACACCGGCGAGGATGTGGAGTTGGCCATCGGGCGCCCGGAACGCGTTGTCGACGAGGAACTCTGCCGCCTCGACCGCATTCTCGTGCCCTCCCGCGTCGAGGATGGCCCGGGCGGCGGCCACGCCCGCGACGGCGCTCGGAGGCCGTTGCGCTGCCGACGCCCGCATCTCGCGTCCTCGGAACTTACCTGCCGCCGGGCAACCCGGAAGGCTTCCCGCTCGTCGAGGTAGCTCTCTACCACGGTCCAGTCCGGTCCCACGTGTGCGATCAGCGCTTCCCAGGTCGCGTCTTCCCCATATCGGCTGGACGACTCCTCGCATCCGGTCGGCCCGGCATCGGACGACGGCTCCCTGGACGCTTGAGCGGCCGCGGACCGCTCCAGCGTGCGCGCCATCTCCGCCGCGCTCACCATGCTGCGGTCGGGCGCGGTCTCGATGAGGAACACGGCGGCCTCGACCGTCCGCGCTCCCCCGGCGGCGACGATGGCCCGCGCGGCGTCCACGGCCGGCTTCGAATCCGGCGCCGGCTCTGTCTCTTCTCCGGGCCCTCGCCCCAAGGGGGGAGCACCGGGGCGGATGCCCGTCCGCTCGGACCACTCGTCCCGCTCGTCCAGGTACTCCTGCACGACGGCCCAGCGCGCCTCCTCCTCGGGCTCCGGCGCGGCGCCCTGGCCGAACGCCCCTTTGCCGAACATCGTCGCCGCGACGCCCATCGCACAGCACGCGACTACGTACCGGCGAGCGACTCGCCACGCGCTCCGCCGAGCGTCGAGGATCGTCATGGCCTTGCTCCTCCGCTCCGGCACTACGGGTCCCTGCTGGATGCGGCCCAGCGTCGGCCGATCGCCTGCTGGTTGCGCACGGCCAGGGCGTAGATGGCCGCCCTGCACCGTACGCGATCGGTTCGCCGACGTCCAGGGCGGGACAACCGCGGTCCCCGACCTTCCTCCACCGCGCCCGCGATGGCCGTCCGACGGCCGGGTATTCTGTAGACAAGCGACTCAACGCAGAGTAGGCTGTCTACGAAGCATGGCTTCCACTGACCCCCGCGTCGACCTCCTCTACGGCACCCTCGACCTGCTCATTCTGCGCACGCTCGTCTACGGTCCCTCGCACGGCCACGCCATCGCGAAGCACGTCCAGCGCGTATCCGAGGACGCCCTCCGCATCGAAACCGGGTCGCTGTATCCGGCCCTGCACAAGCTGGAGGGGCGCGGCTGGATCGCGGCGGAATGGAAGAAGTCGGACAAGGGCAAACGCGCTCGGTACTACCGGCTCACCCGCACGGGGCGCAAGCAGTTGACGATCCAGCAGTCGCGATGGGAACAGCTCGCCGTGGCCATGGCGCGGGTGCTGCGACCCGCGGAGTAGAGAGGAGCGGCCCATGTGGAGGCGGATCTGCTTCCGGATTCGCGCCGTCCGGCGCTGGAGACGTCAGGAAGCGGAGCTCGACGAGGAGATCCGCTTTCACCTGGCTGAAGAAGCGGAAGAGCGCATGGCGGCCGGGATGTCTCCCGGCCAGGCGCGCCTGGCCGCGCGGCGCGACTTCGGAAACGTGCTGCGGCTCCGGGAGCTGACACGCGAGACCTGGGGCTGGGGGGCCGCCGAACGCGTGCTCCAGGACGCTCGATCCGCGGTCCGGGGGCTGCGCCGGAACCCGGGCTACACATGCGCGGTGGTCCTTCGACGCAGCGCGGCAATTCGATATCGGTTACGCGAAGGACCATCTGCTTACGGTGTCGCTCGCGCGAGGCCTTGACTCGCCGCCGCTCGACGAGAGCACGGTAGACGCGCTGGAAGCGCGCGTCCGCTCCCTGCCGAGCGTCCTGGACGTAGCGCGAGGAACCAACACGCCATTGGGATCCGTGGGCGCCATGGGCGGGCTGCGCGCCGAGGGGTCCGATCGGCTGCCCCGAATGAACGGTCCCTTCGTGAACCTGGTGACACCGAACTTCTTCCGGGTGTCGGGCCTGGGCATTCGTGATGGCCGCGGCTTCACGAAGTGGGATCGCGCAGGCACGCAGCAGGTAGCGGTCGTCAACACGACATTCGCTCGCATCGTGTGGCCCGGCAGGGAGGCCGTCGGGCGCTGTCTGTACGTCGGACGCGACTCGACCGACTGCACGGTGGTAGTCGGAGTGGCGGAATCCGCGCTCGAGTTCGGTCTGGAAGACACCGACCGCATCCCGCACACGTACCTGCCGCTCGAGCAACGGCTGGAGGACCACGGGACGCCGGAGCGCTTCCGCCGGCAGCGCACACTGGTCGTCCGCACGCAAGGAGACCCCGGCCGCATCGCGCCGCCGGTGCTCGCCGCGCTGGCCGACCTGTTCCCGAACCTGCCGGCCGATCGCGTACGGAGCCTGCCGGCCGTCTTCGCGCCACGGATCCGGACGTGGACGATCGGTACGGGACTGTTCGGCGCCGCCGCTCTCCTGGCCGTGCTGCTCGCCGCCCTGGGGCTCTACGCGGTGATCGCCTTCGGCGTGCGCCAGCGCGAGTTGGAGTTCGGCATCCGGCGCGCCCTCGGCGCCCAGCCGGCGGACCTGCTGCGGCTTGTTCTCACGCGCGGCTTCGCCCTGACGGCGATGGGAGCGACGGCAGGCGCGCTCGTCGCGCTCTGGGCCGGGCGGTGGGTGGCGCCGCTGCTGTTCGACGGCATCAGCTCGCGCGACCCGCTGGCTCTCACGGTCGCGGCCCTGGTGCTGGTGGCGGTGTCTCTCGCCGCCTCCTTCCACCCGGCGCGACGGGCGGCCAGAGCCGATCCCCGGCAGGCTCTGGAGGCGGAATGAGTCGACCGCGCGACAGTCGCGACGCGAATCGCGGGGCTGCCGCACTGGACGGGCCGGGGCGGACCTGAGAGCATGCCGAGGTGGCGACCGCCGACGACTTCCGCCGGCTCGCGCTCGCCCTGGACGGGGCGGAGGAACGCTCGCACATGGGCGCACCCGACTTCCGCGTCGGCGGCCGGATCTTCGCCACTCTCGCCTCTCAGGCGCAGGGCTACGGCAATCTCATGCTCACGCCCGAGATTCAGGCGATGTTCGTCGCCGACGCGCCGGAGGTCTTCGTCCCGATCGCCGGCGGCTGGGGGCGCATGGGCATGACGCACATCCGCCTGGCCCCGGCCGACGAGGAGACCGTGGCGGGGGCGCTTCGCACCGCGTGGAAGCTGCGCGTCGACAAGAACGCGCAGGGGAAGCGCCGCCCGCGGCGGCCACGGACCTGACCCGCTTCCGACCGTTACCAGCCTCACGCTGGTGCCTCCGCGAAGTACAACCTGTTGACATTCGATAGGGCCGGGCCTAGACTTATCGAAAGTCGATAGGTTGCTCCAAGGAGCATACGCAATGTCCCGCACCGACCTCATGCGCGGCACGCTCGATCTGCTGATCCTGCGCGCGCTGACAACCGGGCCCGACCATGGGCTCGGCATCGCGCGCCGCGTGGAGCAGATGACGCAGGGGGCGTTCCGCGTCAACCCCGGCTCGCTGTTCCCCGCCCTGCACCGGCTCGCTCAGAAGGGTTGGCTGGCCCCGGAGTGGGGCCGCTCCGAAACGAATCGGAAGGCGAAGTTCTACGCACTGACCCCCGCCGGGCGCCGGCACGCCGACGCGGAGGTCCGAAACTGGAGACGCGTCTCGGTCGCCATCGAGCTGGCGCTGCGCGGCGTAGAGGAAGCGTGATGCCCGGCCTCACCGGAGGGCCTGCCGTGGGAGTCGTGATGAGTCGCCTGCGGGTCTGCGCGGTTCGCCTGGTGAACCTGTTCCGCCGCGAGCGTCTCGAGCGGGAGCTCGATGCCGAGCTGCAGGCGTACCTGGCGCTGGACGTCGAGGAGAACGTCCGCCGGGGCATGGCTCCGAGAGACGCGCGCCGGACGGCGCTCGCGCGGCTGGGGGGCGTGGAGATGGTCAAGGAACTGTGTCGCGACGTGCAGCGCTTCCGTGCCGCCGACCTCGGCCGCGACGTGCGGGACGGTGTCCGGTCGCTCGCCCGACGGCCGGCGTTCACCGCGGTCGCGGTCCTCTCACTCGCCCTCGGCATCGGAGCCAACACGGCCATCTTCAGCCTCGTCAACGCCGTCATCCTCCGCGACTCGCCGGTCGAGCGGCCGGAGGAGGTCGTCAACCTCTATCTCCACCAGGCGTCGTTCGCCTACGGTCCGCTCTCCTTCCCCGACCTCGAGGACGTCCGCGAAGGCACCGCCGAAGTGTTCAGCCACGTCGCGGCCGCGCAGCTCGTGCCGGCGCAGATCGACCGCGCGGGCGGGGGCGTGGAGGTCGCCCTGGCCGAGGCCGTCACCGGCGACTACCTCCCGATGCTGGGGGTCGAGGCCGCGCTCGGACGCACCCTGCTGCCGAGCGACGACGTCTCGCGCGGCGGGCATCCGGTGGTGATGCTCGACTACCAGTACTGGCGGAGCGCCTTCGGCGGCGACCCGGACGTCGTCGGACGCGAGATGCGCGTCGGCGGCCGGGCGTACACGCTGGTCGGGGTGGGGCCGCCCGACTTCGCGGGCACGATGCGCGGCGTCGCCCCTGCGTTCTACGCGCCGTACATGATGGCGGAGGAGATCCTCGGCGCCCGCCTGTTCGACGAGAGAGGCAGCCAGTCCCTTTTCGCCAAGGCGCGGCTGCATCCGGGTATCGCGCTGTCGCAGGCCGAGGCCGCCGTCGGGGCGGTGGCCGCGCAACTCACCCGTGATCGCATCGAGAACTGGGACCCGGAGGGGCAGTTCGTGGTCCTGCCGCTCACCGACGTGCTGCTCTTCCCGCCCATAGACATCTTCATCCGGGCGGCGGCGTGGCTGCTGATGGCGGTAGTCGGCCTCGTGCTGTTGCTGGCGTGCACCAACCTCGCCAGCTTCCTGCTCGCGCGCTCGCTCGACCGGCGCAAGGAGATCGCGGTGCGACTGGCGCTCGGCGCCTCACGCGGATCGCTGGTGCGGCGGCTGCTGACCGAGACCACGCTTCTCGGCCTGCTGGCCGGCGGCGCGGGGGTCGGGCTCGCAGTCTGGCTGCTCGACCTGCTGACCACGGCGGACCTCCCGCTGCCGATCCCGGTGGCGCTCGATCTCCGTCTCGACGGGAACGTCCTCGCGTTCACGCTCGGCGTCTCGGTCGTGGCCGGGGCCCTGCTGGGCCTGCTGCCAGCGCTGCAGAGCACCCGGCCGGACGTCTCCGGCGCCCTCCGCAGCGAGAGCGCGGGCGGGGGCCAGGTCGGCCAGTTGCGGTGGCGCAATGCACTCGTCATCGCGCAGGTCACGATCTCCCTCGTGCTGCTCGTCGGGGCCGGCCTCTTCCTCCGCAGCTTCCAGCAGGTGCAGTCGGTCGACCCGGGCTTCGGACGCGAGCCGACCGCCATCCTGAGGTTCCTGACGCCGGCCACCCGCTTCGCGCGCGACGAGGCGCGTGTCTACACGCAGCGTCTGCTCGACCGCTTCCGCGAGCTGCCCGGTGTCGAGGCGGTCGGCGCCATCAGCCGCCTGCACCTGGACCCGCTCAACATGAGCACGAGCGACTTCAACGTCGCCGGCTTCGAGCCGCCGGGCGACCACGGCGCCTTCATCGCCGACCGGGCCGAGGTCACCCCCGCGTTCTTCGAGGCAGCCGGCATCGAGATCATCCACGGCCGCAACTTCAGCGACGCCGACAGGCTGGACACGCAACCCGTCGTGATCATCAGCGAAGCGATGGCCCGGCGCTTCTGGGAGGACGGCGACGCCGTCAGCCGGCTGGTGCAGCGGCGCAACGACGAAGATCCCCCCTGGCTTGTCGTCGGCGTCGCAAGCGACGTGAAGGTACGGACCCTCGGCGAGGCGCCGCGGAACATGGTCTATCTTCCGTACTCGCAGGGGTCGACGCGGTCGTTGAACGTGGTGGCCCGAACGTCGACGGATCCCCGGCAGACGGCGCTCGCGCTCCTGACGGCCGGGCGCGAGTTCGATCCCGACCTGTGGGTGCTCGAGACGAAGACGATGGACCGCCACCTCGCCATGATGAGCCTGCCCCAGCAGCTCTCCGCGTTCGTCCTCTCCGCGTTCGGACTGCTGGCGCTCACGCTGGCCGCCATCGGCCTCTATGGCGTGGTCAGCTACAGTGTCGCCCAGCGGACGCGCGAGATCGGCATCCGCATGGCGCTCGGCGCCGACGCGGCGCGCGTCGTCCGGCAGCTCGTCGCCGGCGGCCTCAAGCTGCTGATCGTCGGCGGCGCGCTCGGGCTGACCCTTGCCGTCGTCGCGACGCGCCTGCTCGGGGGGCTGCTGTTCGAGATCGATGCGCTCGATCCGTGGACGTTCGTCGGCGTCCCGCTCGTCCTCGCTGCCGCGGCCCTCGTTGCCGCGTACCTGCCGGCCCGCCGCGCCAGCCGGGTCCATCCCGTTACCGCGCTGCGGACGGACTGATGAAGAGTTTGGCCGGCTTGGGCGAATCTGCGGTTGCGCGACGCGCAGGACGACAGCCGCCGCGTCGATCGACTGCCCGGGTCGCAGTCTCAGCAGGATTCGCAGCAAGCCGCGCAGCGACCAAAGAGAACCAACTCGTGGCCGTCGACCTCGAAGCCCTCGGGCGCCAGCCCCTCGACTTCATTCGGACACCGATGGACGTCGAACGCCTGGTGGCAGGAGCGACAGAGGAAGTGGTGGTGATGCGGGCGCTCGGCCAACTCGTACCGTAGTCCACCGCCAGGAAGATCCACTTCCGACAGCCACCCTTCGGCCGCGAGGGCCTTCACGTTCCGATAGACGGTCGCCAACCCGAGCGAGGGCACGATCCGCTGGCCGTACTCGAGGACCTCGTCTGGCGTGAGGGGGCGCTCGACGCGCAGGAAGACGCGGCGGATCGCGCCGCGCTGGCGGGTGTCTCGCTGCATTCCACTACCGACCGGGACCCCGCGTGAGCCTACCTCGACGACGGTAGGGCGCTTGTCGTCAGCCTGCCGGATCCGCTCGGTCCTCGCCGGCGCATACCGAGCAGGCGCCGGCTTGGCAGACGCGCGCGCTCCGCAGCAGAGCGCCTGCGAGGATCAGGCTGCCGCCGGCCGACGTCGCGGCCTCGGGCAGCGGCTCGAGCCAACCCGCGAGGGAGGCTGCCCAGAGCGCGGCCCCTCCACCAAAGGTGAGCACAACGACCGCGTTCTTGCGGGCCGGACCCAGTACAAGCATCACCGCGCCGACAGCCACGGTCCCTGCCCAGACCGCTCGCTCGACGCCTTCGGCGAGCGCGAGCACCGGTGCCACTGCAACCAGGAACGGTGTGAGGGCGCAGTGCAGGCTGCACCAGGCCGCCGCGCAGGCCGCCAATCGCGATCCGGACGCCAGATACGCGCTCGACGGGACGGTTGCGAGATAGTCCTTCATGGTGTCGCGTCGACGGCAGGAGCCCACACGGCGCGCGCTGGAAGCCGGCGGTCTCTGCTCGAGGGATGTGAGAGTCGCCCGTCATGATAATGGATTCTCATGTCCGTGTCGACGATCGGACCGGACTCACGGGCGCAGCGCGAAGACGTAGAGCATCGTGCCCTCGCGCCGGTACCGCGTGGCGGCGTCCGCCGGGGTGTCGAGCGCGACGAGCGGGTCGCCGGGGCGGCTGCTCCCGACGATCGCGACGTACTGCCGGTTGTCGGGTCCCAGGTACGAGATGGCCGAGCTCTGGAACCCGGTCCCGGTGCGGAACGTCCAGACGACGTCGCCGGTACGGGCGTCGAAGGCGCGCAGCACGCCCTGGTCGGAGCCGCCCTGGAACACCAGGTCGCCCGCGGTGGCCATCACCGGCGTGTTGTTGCCGGTCGGCCACTCCACGCGCCAGACGGTCCGGCCGGAGACCGGATCGTTGGCCTGCAGCTCGTCCACGTGATCGCCGCGCGGCGAGGGCTGCGGCGGGCCGCCGCTCGCGCGGAGGTTGTAGCGCTCCCCGGGCACGAACTCCCCCTCGACGACCCGCATGGCTCCGCAGCGGTTCGACGTGGAGGTGTAGAGCAGCCCCGTGCGCGGCGAGTAGGCGTCGTTCTGCCAGTTCCGCGCCCAGATTCCCGGGCACCAGGCGACGTTGGTGCTCTCGGCGTCCGGCAGGTGGCGCCGTCGGTCTTCGAGGTCGGTGAAGTTGATCTTGTCGATGTTGTAGCGCGCCCGGCCGGTCTCCATGTCGACGCCCTGCATGATGTCGTTCGGGGCGAAGGCCCAGGGCTCGGCCAGCAGCTCGCCCGTCGCGCGGTCGAGCACGTAGAAGTAGCCGTTGCGCGACGCGCGGATCAACGCGCGGCGCGTCTCGCCGCCGAGCACCAGGTCCACGAGCACGCCGGCGCTTATCTCGTCCAGATCCCACTGGTCCTGCGGCGTGACGTTGTAGGCCCAGATGAGCTCCCCGCTCGTCGCGTCCCGCGCCAGGACCGAAGCGCAGTAGTTGTTGCGGTAGGTCGCCAGGCCGCCGTGCTCGTCGAGATCGATGACGCCCCACTCGCGGCGGTAGTCCGGGTTCCAGGGGCCGCAGTTGCCGGTGCCGTAGTAGACGTAGTTCAGCTCGGGGTCGTAGCTGAACCAGCCCCACACCGCTCCCCCGCCCAGGCGCCACGAGTCGCCGAACCACGAATCGAGGGCCGGGTTGGGGATCCGGTCGTCGGCGTAGAAGGGCCGGAACCGGGGGCCGATGCCCACGTCCTCGTTGGGGCCGAGGTTGTGGTAGCGCCAGCGCACGTCCCCCGTGTCGATGTCGTAGGCGGTCACGTGGCCGCGGACGCCGCGGTCGCCGCCCGACACGCCGAAGATCACGCTGCGGCCCGCCACCAGCGGCGCGCCGGTCCGGACCTCGGAGACCGGATAGTCCGTCGGGTCGTCCTGCCAGAGCAACTCGCCGGTGGACGCGTCGAGGGCGGTGGCCTGTCCGTCGAGGGTGTTGAAGAAGAGCTTGCCGTCGGCATAGGCGAGGCCCCGCGTCTGCGCCCCGCAGCAGGCGCGCTGCGTGGCCAGCTCCAGGTCCTCCAGGTCGGCGCGGAACTCCCACTGGACGAACCCGTCGCGCCCGAGATCCAGCGCGTACACGCGGTTCGGCTTTGGCGTCACGACGTACATCGTGTCGCCCACGACGAGGGGCGCCGCCTGGTGCGAATCCAGGATCGGGAGCGGGAAGGTCCAGGCCACCGACAGATCGCTCACGTTGTCCACGGTGATCTGGTCCAGCGGACTGTAGTTCCACGCCGCGTAGTTGCCGTTGGGCATGACCCACTGGGCGGGGTCCGCCTGCAGGGCGACGAGTTCCGCCTCCTGTGCGTGCGTCATCGCCGCGCCGACCCCGACGGACAGCAGGAGCGCGAGCGCGGCGGCCGACTCGCCGCCCGCCGCATGACCCCGCCGATGCCTGATGCTGCGTGTGTGGATCGCCATCGCTCCCCTCCGGCAACTGGCCCGCCAATCGTGGCCTGACGGCTCCGCTCGGTGCCTGGAGCCGGCCCTCAGCGCCGTCGCGCCACCGGCTCCAGACCGGATTCGGTGATCGTGCGGGCCGCGTCTTCGGACGCCAGAAACTCGATCAGCCTTCGCGCGCCGTCCGGATTCTCCGCGTCCGTCGCGATCCCCGTCGAGAACGTCGTGACCCGCTGGTACTCATCCGGGATGGGGCCGGCGTAGGCCGCGCCCTCGATCGAGAGTATCTCGCTGACCTGCTGAAAGCCGATCTCGACCTCGCCCCTGGCGACGACGGCGGCCACGCGCTCGCTGTCGATGCGCCGGCTCTTCGGCGCCAGCTCCTCCGCCAGACCGAGCCGGGGATACAGCTCCGTCGAGATGTACGTGCCGCTCACGCTGGCCGAGTACCCGATGGATTCGACCGCGAGCAGCGTCTCCGCGAACGCCTCGGGCGTGCCGATGTCCGGCAGCGGCGCCCCTTCGCGGACCGCCATGCCGATCGATGAGCTGGCCAGATCCAGCCGCGTGCCCGGTCGCACGAGGCCCTGCGCGGTGAGCTCGTTCAGGGCCGCCTGCGACATGATCAGCACGTCGAAGCGCTCCCCGCGCGCCAGGCGGACCGGGATCGAGTCGGGAGCCCCGCCGGTCGACGCCCCGTACGCGGTGACCAGCCGGATGCCGGTCTCGGCCTCGAACCGCGGCGCGAGCCGATCGTACGCCGCGGCCAGACCGCCGGACGTCACCACGGCGACTTCCTCGCGCGCCGGGGCCTGGCCCGCAGCCGGTGCGTCCCCGAACGGGAGCACGCTGGTCGCGAGCGCCGCCGCCAAGGCAAGCAGGAACGTGATCGTCGGGCGTCTCCGCATGCTTCCGACCTCCAGGGTCTCGACCAGCCGAAAGGACGTCGACCGTCGCGAGCCGCAAACCTCAGGCCCGGAGCACCGGATGATCGACGGAATTCTCCAGCTCGAAGTCGACCGCCATCTCACCCACGTTCCGCCTCCTCTCGACGCGGACCGCCGCCGTCACTCCGCCAGGCGGAAGGCTATCAGCCCCGGCACCTCGCCTCCGACGGTCAGCGCGATGTGCTGCACGCCGTCGAGCAGGTAGGTCATCGGCGCGCCGAGGGCGCCGCCCGGCAGATCGACGGACGCAACCTCCGTTCCGGTCGCCTTGTCGTAGGCCACGAGGCGCGGGCCGCCGTCGGTGCCGCCGGCCGTGAGCGCGTGGATCAGCAGGGTCTTCGTCAGCAGCGGACCGCTGCGGCTCGCCTCGCCGCCGAGGGGCGGCAGGTCCAGATCGCGCAGCATCGGATGGTTGCGGATCCGGTCGCCGCGGCCGGTGGGGATCATCCAGGCGTGCTCGCCCGTGTTCATGTCGATGGCCGTCATGCGCGTGTAGGGAGGCTTCCAGAGCGGCAGCCCGCGCGGCATCACGGGGCCGGCGGAGACGGAGCGCCGGATGTAGCGCAGGGTCGACGGCTCGTGCGGCTCCGGCTCGGTGAGCTGGATGGTCGAGTGCCCGTTGAACGACGGCACGTAGAGGAAGCCGGTCTCGGGGTCGACAGCCGCTCCCGACCAGCTCGCGCCGCCCCCCACGGGGGGCCGCATGATGGTGCCGCGGAGCGTCTGCGGCGTGTAGAGCGGGCCCAGCCGGAAGCCCTGGACCGCGTCGACGGCCATCTGCCGGATCTCCGGCGTGAAGTCGACCAGGTCGTCGATCGAGGTCCCCTGGTACTCGAACGGGGCCGGCTTCGTCGGGAACGGCTGGGTGGGCGAGAGAATCTCCCCTTCGAGATCCGTGTCGGTGGCCACCGGGCGCTCTTCGATCGGCCACACGGGATCGCCGGTCACGCGGTCGAATACATAGACGAAGCCCTGCTTGCTGACCTGCGCCACCGCCTTGATCTCGCGCCCGTCGACGGTGACGTCGAGCAGGTTGGGGGCGGCCGGCAGGTCGTAGTCCCAGAGCCCATGGTGGATGGTCTGGAAGTGCCACTGCCGCTGGCCGGTCTCCACGTCGACGGCGACGATGCTCTCGGCGAAGAGGTTGTCGCCCAGCCGGTGGCCGCCGTAGTAGTCGTTCGTAGGGGTCCCGATCGGCAGGTAGACCCAGCCGAGCTCCTCGTCGCCGCTCATCATCGACCAGATGTTGGTGTGGCCGCTGTAGCGCCACGACTCGTCCAGCCAGGTGTCGGACCCGAACTCGTCGGCGCTCTGCGGCACGGTGTGGAAGTCCCACCGGTGGCGGCCGGTCCGCACGTCGTAGGCGCGGGCGAAGCCGGGCGTCGCCTCGCGCGTGATGGTGCGGTCGTTGATGGTCGAGCCGACGATGATGGTGTCGCGGATGACGAGCGGCGGCGACTGCGACGAGAGCGGCAGCAGGTTCAGGATGTCGCGCTCGCCGCGGGTCGTGCGCGGCACGCCGTCCAGGAGATCGACGCGCCCGTTGTCCCCGAAGTCGGGATCGGGGATGCCGGTCTGCGCATCGACCGCGAGGAGAAAGCCGTCGCCGGTGGCCCACACGATGCGGGCGTCGCCCGCGTTCTCCCAGTAGGCGACGCCCCGGTGCCGCCACTGCGCGATGGCGGGCATCCCCGACTCGTAGGCGCGCGGATCGTGCACCCACAGGGTCTCGCCGCTGCGGGCGTCTACGGCCGCGGCCTGGTAGAGCGGCGTGCTGAGATACAGGACGCCGTCCACCATCAGCGGCGTCGCCACCAGCGCGCGGATGGACGGCCGGGTGCGTGTCTGCCGCACCCCGTCCCACCCCGTCCAGAGGTCGGGTTCCGCCGCCTGCAGGATGTCGAACAGGGTGTCGGCCGCCACCAGCGAGTCGCCGGCGGGAGTGGAATGGACCAGGTGCGTGTCGGCCGACCTCCAGTGCCAGCGCACCTCGAGGTCGCCGAAGTTGTCGGCCGTGATCTGGTCGAGCGGCGAGTACTTCGTGCTCCCGCTGTCCCCCGCGTAGGTGCGCCATTCGCCGTCGGCCGGCGCCCCGTGCTGCGCCTCGGCCGCAGGCGCGGCCAGGCACGCCGCCGCCGCCGACGCCGTCAGTGCGTGGATCCATCGCATGGTCGCTACCTCGGATGCCGCCCGGACACGCTCGATTCTACCGGTCCGCGTGGCGTGGAGGGCGACCACCGGCCGGACGCCGGACGCAGACCGGCGATGGCGCCCGGCCCCCGCCGGCGTGCCGCAGGTCTGCGCGGCCTCAGGGGCGCGCGGAGCTGCGAGCCCGCGACAGCGGCTCGGGTCGCGAGCGGCGCGGCCTCAGGGGCGTGCGCGGAACTGCGTCTCGGTGCAACTGCCGAAGTCGATGACGTCCACCATCTGCCCTTGCAGGGCCCGGAACTCCTCGTCGGCCATGAGCAGATCGGTGAAGTCCTGGCGCATCTCGGCGTCGAGGTGCTCTTCGCTGATGAGGATCTGGTTGAACGGCTGCTCGATGTTCTGGAACCCGGTCATCCAGCGGCCGGTCGTCACCGACATCTCGGCGCCGGGGTACCTGCGCTGGACGAGCCCGGTCCAATCGCGCGCGAGCGCCGCGGCGGCGGCGTCCTGGCCCCTCTGGATGTTGCAGATGCGGCGGAAGACGAGCGGCTGCTCGTCCTGGGCTGCGGCCTCACCCCGCACGCCGGCCGCGGCGCCGAGCAGCGCGAGAGCGACGATGACGGTCCTCATGGAGCATTCTCCTTCACGCCCCGGCCTCGGCACCCTCCTTGGCGGCCCGTGCCCTGAGCCGGCGGTGCAGGAGTCCGGCACGTTGCGGATCCGGAACGCCGTGCGGCCGGCGGCCAAGCCGCTCGCGTACCCTGGCATTGTACCGACTCGCCGCCGGACCGGCGGCCGGGACCGGCTCGACCGGGACGGCGACACGTGACCCATATCGAGATCCGCGGCGCCCGCACCCATAACCTCAAGGGCCTCGACGTCGACGTACCCAAGCACCGGCTCGTCGCCTTCACCGGCGTGAGCGGCAGCGGCAAGTCGTCGCTCGTCTTCGACACCATCTGCACGGAGGCCCAGCGCCAGCTCGTCGAGACGTTCAGCACCTACGCCCGCCGGCGGCTGCCGCAGCTCACACGGCCGCCGGTCGACGCGATCCGCAACATCTCGCCGTGCATCGTGATCGACCAGAAGCGGCTCGGGGCCAGCAGCCGCAGCACCGTCGGCACCGTCACCGAGGTCTACACCTACCTGCGGATGCTCTTCTCGCGCTGCGGCCGGCCCTTCATCGGCTGGTCGCACCGCTTCTCGTTCAACCACCCCGACGGCATGTGCCCCGCGTGCAAGGGCCTGGGGAAGCGCGTCCGCATCGACGTCGAGAGGCTCCTCGACCCCGACCGGAGCATCGAGGAAGGCGCCATCCGGCATCCGAGCTACGACATCGGCAAGTGGTACTGGCGCGAGATCGTCCACAGCAGCGTGGTCCCGCCGCGCAAGCCGCTCCGGCAGTTCACCGCGGCCGAGAAGGAGCGGCTGCTCTGGGCCGACGGCCTGGTCATCGAGAAGGTCCACCAGGGCACCACCTACGAGCGGCCCTTCGACGGCGTCGCCCGCAAGCTCGAGCGGCTGCACGTCGACAAGAACGAGGACCAGATCCCGAAGCTGGCGCGGGAGGCGTATCGGCGGCTGTTCCGCGAGCGGCCCTGCACCGACTGCGGCGGCGCCCGGCTGAACCGCGCCGCGCTCGCGGTGGAGCTGGCGGGCGGCTGGACCCTCGGCCGGCTCGTCGAGTGCGAGCTGACGGAGCTGGACCGGGTGCTCGCGCGCCTCGCCGATCACGAGGACCACGAATCGATCCGTGAGGTCGTCGCGACGCTGGTGGCGCGGATGCGGGGCACGCTGCGGCACCTGATCGACATCGGCGCCGGCTACCTCTCCCTCAACCGGGGGGTGCCGACGCTCTCCGGCGGTGAGAGCCAGCGGGTCAAGATGGCGCGCCAGCTCGACTGCGACCTCGTCGATCTCATCTACATCCTCGACGAGCCGACCGTGGGGCTCCATCCGCGGGACATCGATCACCTCATCGCCATGCTGCGGCGCCTGCGGGACCGGGGCAACTCGGTCCTCGTCGTCGAGCACGACCCCGCCGTCATCCGCGCCGCGGACTGGGTGGTCGACATCGGACCGCTCGCCGGCGACGGCGGCGGCGAGCTGGTCTTCTCCGGCGGTCTCGACGACCTGCTGCGAGGAGACGGCGCCACGTCGAGTGCCCTGCGGAACCGGGGAGCCCCGCCGCGACGGGGCCGGCGGCCGTTCCGCGACGCGCTGCTCGTTGAGAACGCCGGCGCCAACAACCTGCGCAACGTCACCGTCCGGATTCCGAAGGGCGTGCTCACCTGCGTCACCGGGGTCGCCGGGTCGGGCAAGAGCTCGCTCGTGGGCGAGCTCGTCGAGACCCTGGGGCCCGCTCGGGGCGGGAACGAGAACCGGGACGACGATGGGGGCAGGGGCCGCGGGCACGGGGACGACCGAGACCAGCGCGCGGATGGACGCCGCGACGCGGTCGTCGTCATCGACCAGCGCCCCATCGGGCGTTCGTCCCGCTCCAATCCTGCTACCTACATCGGCGTCTTCGACCCCATCCGCAAGGCGTTCGCCGCCGCCAACGGCGTCTCCCCCGCCCTGTTCAGTTTCAACGCCCAGGGTTCCTGCCCGGAGTGCAAGGGCCGCGGCTACCTGGAGGTCGAGCTCTCGTTCCTCGACGACATCCGTCTCGACTGCAAGGTGTGCGAGGGCAGGCGGTACCGGGAGGAAGTGCTGGCGCTGACCTGCCATGGCCGCTCCATCCACGACGTTCTGGAGATGACGGTCGACGACGCCCTGGACTTCTTCGGGGCGGTCGGCGTCGACGATCGAAAGCGTCAGGCCACCATGATCACGCGGGGTCTCCAGCTCCTCGCCGACGTCGGCGTCGGCTACCTGCGGCTGGGCCAACCGGTGTCCACGCTGTCGGGCGGCGAGGCGCAGCGCCTGAAGCTGGCCACCGAGCTGACCCGGTCGGGCAACGTCTACGTCATGGACGAGCCGACCACCGGGCTCCACCCGGCCGACATCGAGCGCCTGCTCGGGATCGTCGACCGTCTGCTCGCGGGCGGCAACACCGTCGTCGTCATCGAGCACAACCTCGACGTCATCGCCGCCGCCGACTGGGTCGTCGACCTCGGACCGGAGGGTGGAAAGAACGGCGGCGCCGTCGTCGCCGAAGGCACCCCGGAGACCGTCGCCGCGCAGCACGCGACCAGCCACACGGGACGCTACCTGCGAGAACGACCGGGGCTGTAGATCGGCCGCGCGGAGGCTCCCTGCAACCACAACGAACGGGGCGCTCGCTCGGCGGGAAGCTACTGGCCGCGACCCCGTTCGGCCCGCAACTGGAAGCAGTGGCGGCCCGCCTCGTGCCGGGAGAACCGCCGTCCCCTTCGCAGCTCGCGCTCGTCGCTGGCAGTGGCGAGCTCGAAGGCCGCGCAGAGCTCGTAGGCGGTGCCCGGCCCGGCTTCGTAGCCGTACGGCTCACGCGTCACCGGGTCCGTGATGACGACACGGATGTCGGAGCCGCGCTGCAGCTCGCCGAGCGTAGCGGGGAGCCGCTCGTGCGTCGCCGCGTAGCGGTCGATGGCCTGGGCGATGACGTCGAGGTCCTGCGCGCGGCGCGCGTCGAGCCGCTCGCGGCGCTGGCCGGCCGGGGAGCCGAGCGCCACGAGCCCGGCGACCACCGCGATCGCGACCGCCGCGGCGCCGAGCGCCGGAAGGGGGTCGCGACCACGCTCGGTGCGCATGTCGCGGAGATCGCGCTGCGCCTCGCGCAGGTCCCGGAGGTAGTAGGCGAACGCGCCACCCGCAATGGCGGCAACGGTCAACGCCTTCAGCACGAAGCGCGCCGTCAGCTCGCCGCCGAGGAGGCTGTAGAGGAGGGCGGTGGCGGCCCCCACCAGGACGCAGGACGAGATGAAGAGCGTCAGGTAGGTGAGCTGCACGCGGATGCGCGACGCGCGGGCACTCGGCTGCGCCGCGACTCCGCGCCGGATGACGCGCGTGACGTACGCGAACACCGGACTCGCCACCACGAGCGCCGACACCGACAGCCGCAGCAGCTCGCGGACGATCTGTGGCGGCACGCCGGCGGGGTCGGGGAGCGCGAGATCGACCAGCGCGAAGACCACCGCGCCCAGGTTGAACGCGCTGACGAACAGCGCCAGGAACATCACGACGTAGAGGAACGCCTCGCGGGGCCGGGTCGACACCGCGGGCCGCGGAACCGGCCTCGTCAGCAGAATCTGTGGGTGAGTTCTGGTTCGGGCAGGTCGCCAAGTGCATGATACAAAGCGACTTCCAGTGCCGCGGAGGTGCGGAAGCCATACGCCCGTTTGGTGATCACTCTGGCCTTCCCGTTGAAGCCTTCGACAATGCCACTGGAGAACTGCCCTCGGGCCCGGAACCAGTTCAGGATCAGGTCGCGGTGCGAGCGCAGCATGCGGGCCACCTCCTTCATCGGGTCGAGCCGCGAGCGCATCGTCCGAGTGCACCAGCGGTCGAGGAACCGGCCGGCCCAGTACGGCGACACGTAGCCCCACAGCGCTTGAAAGTCCTCCTTGAGCAGGTAGGCGCGAACCGTGCGCAGGTTGCGACGCACCAGCTCCGCAAGCCGGCCCCGCTGCTCGTCGCTGAGATTCTCCGGACGCTTGAGCAGGAGCCAGCGGCTGCGCTTGAGCACCGGCGCCCGGCCCGCGGCGGCGAGCTTCCGGGCCTCCGCCGCGCGCACCTCGTCGATCGCTTGCGAGAAATGGCTCATGATGTGGAAGCGGTCGAGCACCTGCACGGCCTGGCCGGCGCGCTCGGCAACCACCTTCAGGTAGGGCTTCCACATGTCCGAGCAGACGAAATACAGCGCCGCGCTGCGTGCGGGGCCGAACCAGTCGAAGAAGCCCTCCAACGTCGCGGCCTTGCGTTCGCGGCCGACCCACAGCAGGCG
This sequence comes from Vicinamibacterales bacterium, assembly GCA_965215155.1. Lineage (GTDB taxonomy): Bacteria > Acidobacteriota > Vicinamibacteria > Vicinamibacterales > UBA8438 > JAGWAJ01. Next base: position 1,225,900 of record CBDCCY010000004.1, read on the forward strand.
CTTGCAGTGACCGTCGATCTGATAGACCAGCGTCAGGTAGCGTTGCCCGCGGCGGCGGGAGAGCTCGTCGACGCCGATGGCCTCGATGTTCGTGAGGTCGCGGTGCGCGAGGCCCCAGTCGACCGCCATGCGCACGGCCCGATAGACGGTGTCCCAGGACGTGGGGAACGCCGCGGCGACCTCCTGCCACGACAGACGCCTGGCCCACCCGGCGAGGAACCAGGCGTAGGCGTCGGTCAGTCGGTGCTTGCCGGTGGCCCACGGCAGCGCCTCGACCCGTACGCCGCAGCGCGGGCAGTCGACGCGGCGCATCGCGTAGAGGAAGACCACGGGGATGTGCCACAGGGGCACGAAGTCGAAGCGCCGGACCGCCTGCGTGTCGTAGCCCGGGGCCCGGCGCCTGCACTGCGAGCACGTCGCGCGGGTCCCGGCGCGAGGCCGCACCCGAACCTCGAGGGTCAACTGCGGGTGCTCCACCAGCCGCACCGTCTCGTAGATGAACGACGGGTGCTTCTGGACCCGATTCAAGATACTCTTGAGTTGCATCCCGTTCCCCTTCCGCGTCGCTTGGCTGCTGCAACACCAATTGTCGCGGATTCCGGAACGGGATGCGTTTCCGATGTCGAGGCTGCGTTCTGTGCTTCGGGACGGGCCATCGCCCTCCCGATACGGGCGTCGGGCATTTGGTCCTCGTCAGACGAGAGCCGGGGCGCTCGTGCGCGGAGCCGGCGTCCAGGCCGTCAGCCCCGCGCAGCGGGGGCGGAGCGGAGCGAAGCGCCTTGACGGCGGCGAGCACACGGGCACGCTGCCTCTTGTCTGACGAGGACTACCAGCCTCCGTTCTTACCCACAGATTCTGCGGAAGACCCCGGAACCGGAATCGGCGACTCGACGTCGGCGAATCCGGCCAAGGCGCGCCGGACCTGATCCGCCGGCCACCCCGCGCGGGTCAGGAGGTCCTCGATCCGCTCCCGCGAGAGCCCCCGCCCCAGGCCTTCCCTGACGAAGCTGACCAGGTCCGGACTGACCATCACCACTTCCCTCCTTCCGCAACCTCAGATGCCGAGGACGAACCCCACCCCGACGCGCACCATGCCCAGATGACGATCGGCGTCGTTCCTCATGAAGACCCGCTCCGTCCCTTCGAGCGACGGAATGGCAAGGCGCCGATAGTCCGCCGCGACCCGGAAGGCCAGTCGATCGGTGAGATGGAAGTCCACCCCTCCGCCGGCCGCCACGGCGAGTCCGGAGGAGAACGCCTCGAAGCAGCTCGAGTGCCCGCCGCCGCCGAGTTCGCTGGCGGTTCCGCCGAACGATGCGCGGCCCGCGAGGACCTGGACCCACCGTGTGCTGCGTCGGACGCGCGGCAGCCGGTACTGCACGCCTCCCAGGAAAGTGTGGAACCCCGCGCGAACGTCAGGACAGGCCCGCGGTCCGGCGGCGCCCGGCGTTCCCAGGCGGCCGCTCGCCCGCCAGCCCCTTCCCATCTCTCCTACGACAGCCAGGGAACGGCTGAGATGGAGGGCCCCCGACAGAAACGTCGCCGCTTCCGGTTGGGCGGTCGGACGCTGCCAGAACGACGCGGCGCCAAGGGCGAGCTGCAGGCCCCATCTGTCGAAGTACACCGCTTCCGGCTGTTCGTCACCCTGCACGCGCCGCTCCCGGCGCCCGTCCGGAGGTTCCACCGGGGCGCGCGCAGGCAGCGGCCATCGAATGGCTGCCTGCGCCCGTCCGTCGGCCGGCAATGACTGCGCGACGGCGGATCCGCCCAGGACCACCATCGCCGTCATCAGGGTGACTCCGCGGCGAACGATGCGGCCCATCTGCATCCCGCTCTCTCCTTCCCCCGTCGGAAGCACGCCTGCGGACGATGTGCGACTCCCGCGCCAATCTCCGATCGCCAGTCTCCAATCACCAATCTCCAATCTCCAATCACATTGCAAGCGGGATGCCGCTGCTCCAGGAAGCCGCGCCGGGAGCCGTTCGCGTTGTGCCCGCCGCGGTTCGACGGACGGAATCGGGACGCCGAGCGCCCGCGTGCAGGTCGCTCGGCACTCGGGGAGATCACAACGGCCGTACGTCCGGTGCACACGAGATGAACATCAAGCGTCCTTGCGTCGGGTGAGTGCGACGCGGCGACCATCGGCGCGTCGGTCCTGCCCGCGTCGCCGCCTTGCACAACCGAGCGCCGCGCTCGCGGCTACGGCCATTGCACCGCCCAGCACGTTGAACAGCATGTCGAGGGGATCGAACACGCGGCTCGGCAGCAGAAGCTGGATGCACTCGTCGAGCACCCCGACGAGTCCCGCCCCGAGCACGGCGAGCACGGCCGGCGCGGGCACCCGGCGACCGTGGCGAGCTCGTTCCAGGAGCGCTTCGTGGACCAGGACGGCGACGACGCCGTACTCGATGAGGTGCGAGCGCTCCGTCGGGATCGCCATTCGGACGAACACCAGGATGTAGGCGGCCGCAACGCCGAGCGCGACGCCGATCTCCGCGCCGCCCGGCCGCACCCTCAGCCCCTGCGTCACGACCGTCGCCAGGACCAGGAAGCAGCACAGGAGGAAGAGACCGGCGCCAATCACGGCGCTGTCGCCCAGCGCGTCCGCCAGCGTCCGCGCCAACCCGAGGGTCGAGTAGATCGCGACCACGACGGCCAGCGTCCACGCCCAGAGGCGCCGTTCGCGGTCGGAAGCCAGGAGCGAGGACGGCCGCCGGCCGCTCATCGGGAGCCTGCGGGATCGATCCGCCGGACCAGCACGACGGTGGGCTGCGGGAGGCTCATCTCGTGGTAGGGCATGTCGAGGACTGCGGTGCACGTCGGATGCCAGCCTTGGAGGACTCCGCGAACGTGGTGCCCCCGCGGGGGTTCGGCGCCTGCGGAAAGGCCGGGGCGACACCGCGGGGCTCGACGACCGACCCGACGCTGGATGACCAGCGGCGCACAAGGAATGCACACCACATCCCAACACCGGACGGCCCCGCGCGCCGATCCGGCAAAATCGCCCGAGGCCTCCGTGGCCGGTCCCCGGACTACCGGATGCCGGCCGCGACGCCGTCCGGCTCGTCGCCGAGCCACGTCGGCCTGCCGAGCGGCCGGGAGCGCGGCCACGTCTCGTCGAGGGTCTCGGCGTCGTAGAGCCGGCCGTTCTTCATCACGTAGCGGATGCGGTTGGTGTTGCGGATGTCGTCGAGCGGGTTGGCGTCGAGCACGACGAGGTCGGCCAGCTTGCCGGGGGCGATCGAGCCGAGGTCGCCGTCGAGGCCGATAGCCTCGGCCCCGAGGGCGGTGGCGACGCGCAGCGCCTGGTGCTCCGACAGGCCGCCCGACTGCGTCGCCCAGAGCTCCCAGTGGTAGCCGAGCCCCTGGAGCTGGCCGTGGCTGCCGACGCCGGCGATGCCGCCCGCCTCCACGCCCTCCGCGTGCTGCCGGAAGACGTACTCCTCCTCGCGGAACCAGCCGCCGGGGCCGGCGTCGACACCGGCGCCGCGCCGGCGGGTCACGCGGTCGATCTCGGCGTGCGGCATGAACCGGCGCAGCTTCGGATCGTCGTGCGGGTTCTCGCGGGTGAAGAACCAGTTCTCGCCGAACGGTCCGCCGAAGGAGACGAGCAGGGTCGGCGTGTAGGCGATGCGCGTCCTGGCCGCGAGGCTGATGACGTCGCTGTAGAGCGGGAAGATCGGGAAGGAGTGCTCCAGCCCCGGGTAGCCGTCGATGATCATCTCCAGGTCGTACTTCATGTCGAGCCCGGCCTCCGTGGTCGGCAGCAGCTCCTGCTCCTTCGCCGCCATCAATATCCACTGGCGCTGCTGGCGGTTCCCCGACATGTACATCTTGATGGTCTGGGTGTCGTAGTAAGCGCTGTAGCGCTTCAGCACGTCCCGCGCGTGGTCGAGGTCCGCGATCCGCTCCGCGTTGAAGACGCCCGGTCCGGTCGAGTAGATGCGCGGACCGACGATGTCTCCCGTCTCCACCAGGTCGCCGTAGGTCAGGACGTCGGTGGTGCCGGTCTGCGGGTCGCGCGTCGTCGTGACTCCGTAGGCGAGGTTCGCCAGGTAGGTCCACGGCTGCGTCTTGTGCACGCCGAAGCTTGGCCGCATGTGGGCGTGGGTGTCGACGAAGCCGGGGACGATGGTGGTGCCGCGGACGTCGAGGATGCGGGCGCTCTCGTCCACCTCCAGCGAGCCGCGCGGTCCGACGGCTACGATGCGATTGGCGCGCACGACGACGTCGGCGTTCTCGATCACCTCGTCGCCGCGCATGGTGACCACCCGCCCGCCGCGCAGGACGCCGTGGCCGTCCGGGACGTCGCGTGTCGCTTCCACCCGCACCCGGACCTCTACGGGCTGGTAGCCGGGGGCATCATCGTCTTCCGCCTCTGCGGTCTCGGCTTCGTCGTCGGTCTGGCCCGTCTCGCCGGCCGCTGCCGCCGCGTCCTCGGCCCGCGCCGCCTCCTCGGCCGCGCGCGCCTCGTCGAGGTCGTAGATGAGGTGCGCGTTGCCTATCGACCAGTGCGCGCGCCGCCCGTCGCCGCTCCAGGCCGGGAACTGACCACCCACCTCGGTCAGCTTCCGGACCGGCACGATGGCGCCCGACGGATTCGCCACCGAGACGACCGGCGTCTCGCCTCCGACGTAGGGCACGGCCAGCGCGTAGAGGTCGTTGTTCACCTGCGCCAGGGCCCGATCGCCCGACGGCGCCATCAGCACCAGGGACGCGGGGGCCGGCTCGCCGCCGGTGGGCGGGGCCCCGCCGTTCACCTTCACGTGCGCCCTCTCGTCCGTCCCGTCCCAGCGGATCGACACGAGGCCGTCCGCACGGTGATAGAGGTAGATGCGGTCCGGAGCGGATGTCGCGGTGTGCGGGAACGCGCGACCGTCGGTCGGTGCCACCAGCGTCCAGTCGCCGCCGGCGGCCGGGATCGAGACGATGTTCGCGGCGGCTCCCGGCGCGACCTGCCGCGCCGACTCCCGGAAGCTGCGGGCCGGCCCCTGGACGGCGGCCAGCCGCTCTCCGTCCGCCGACCACGTCGGATTCTGGAAGATCGCCGGCCGCGTGCTCAACCGGACCGGCGGCGCGCCGCCGTCCGCCCGCACCTTGTAGAGGTGCCCGCCGTCGGGAGACCAGGTGACGAAGGCGATCCACTCGCCGTCCGGCGACCAGGCCGGCTGCGCCTCCACGACATCGAGGTCCGTCAGGCGCCGCGGCTCGCCGTCCGGCAGCGGCCGCGCGTAGAGCCGGTCCAGCGCTGCGAACGCCAGCCTCGCCCCGTCGGGCGACGGCACGGCGTCGCGGATCTGCCGGACGGTGAACCGCTCGCCGTCGTCGACCGGGTACTTGAAGGCCAGTTCCGGACCGATCGCCAGCTCGGTGCGGACTCGGAACGGCACCGGGATCGGCTCGGCGCCGGGGGCGATCGGGACGCGCCAGAGACGCCCCCCGTAGAAGACGACGACCTCGGACGAGTCGGGCGTGAACGACATCCCCGGCAGCACGTCGCCCCCCGCCACCGATTCCTGGTCGTCCCGCTGGACGGGGTACGCGAGCCATCGCTCGTCGCCGGTGGCCAGGTCGCGCAACCGCAGCCCGGTCCGATCCTCGTGCCGGGTGCCGTAGACCAGCCACGCCCCGTCGGGCGAGATCGTCGGGCGGAACGCCGAGCCGTAGCGCGATGTCCGCGTGTACTGCTCCCCCGTCTCCCGGTCGTAGACGCCGAGCTGGTACTGCGGCAGGATGGCGTTGTACTGCCATAGCCGCTCCCGCTGCGCGAACCAGATGTGGCGGCCGTCGGGCGCCGGCGCGGGCCCGGTGATGCGCCGCGACTCCGGCTCGTCGATGAGCTGCACGCCGCTGCCGCCGTCGACATGCCACATCCAGAGCTTCGGGTTGCGCAGATCGCCGCCCGCGAGCGCCCCCGCCCCGACCGCCGCGACCACATAGTCTCCGTCCGGCAGCCAGTCCGGCGACTCGTAGTTGTGGACCGAGGTGTCGGTCACCTGCCGCGCCGCCTTCGTCGCGACGTCGATCCGCCACAGGTTCTCGGCCCCGTCGCGGTCGGAGACGAAGACCACCTGCGAGCCGTCCGGGCTGTAGCGCGGCTGGGCGTCGTAGGCCATCCCCTCGGTCAGCGGGGTTGCGTCGCCGCCCGCGAGCGGGACCGTGTAGAGGTCCCCCAGCAGGTCGAAGACGACGGTCCTGCCGTCCGGGCTGACGTCGACCGAGATCCAGGTCCCCTCGTCGGTGTCGAGCGACAGGGTGCGCGCCGCCTCCAGCGGGAGGTCGGGCGCGTCCGACCCGCTACCCTCCTGGGCGGCGGTGGTCCCCGCGGCTGCGGCCACGAGCACTGCTGCGGTCACGAACGGGGTCGCATGCATCGGTCCTTCCTTCCCGCACCGGACGGTATGCCTGAGAATCACCGTCGACCTCGGGTTCGAGATCGTCGAGGGCCACCGCACGAACTGCTGCGTGGCTCAGTCCTCGCCAGCCGACAGCGTCGGACGACGGTGGTCGCCATGGCGCTCTTGTCACGACACCACTTATACACCGGCACGGAGCCGCAGAACGGCCCAGCGTGTTAGGTTGTATACAAGGTGGACAGGCCGCACATGAGCACGACGCTATCGCTCCGGATCGACGTAGAACTCAAGAAACGGCTCGAGGCCCTCGCGAAGCGGTCCCGCCGCTCGAAGTCGTTCCTGGCCGCCGAGGCAATCGCCGCGTACGTGCAGAGCGAGAGCTGGCAGCTCGACCAGATCGCGGCCGGGCTCGACGACCTCGAGGCGGGCCACACGGTCAGGCACGAGGACGTAGCCGGCTGGCTGCAGTCCTGGGGCACCCCCGGTGAGCGGAAGACACCCGGGCGGTGACCCTCGTCTGGTCCGCCCGGGCCGTGCGCAACCTCGCGCAGCTTCGCGCTTTCATCGCTGCCGACCGGCCGACCGCGGCGGCGGAGACAGCGAACGCCATCCTCTCCAGCGTGGAGTTCCTCGCCGAGCGGCCGGCCTTGGGAAGGCCCGGACGACTGCCGGGCACCCGCGAGCTCGTGGTGCCCGGCACGCCGTATCTGGTGCCGTATCGTGTTCGGGGCGAGCGACTCGAAGTCATCGCGATCCTTCATGGTCGACAGCGATGGCCCGACCGGCTGTGAGTCGCGGACCCCGGGCGCTCCCGCGGCTGGGTCGGACGCGACCCACGGTTGCGCCGCTTGGTCAGGCTTGACGCCGGACCGTCGAATGGTCATCGTCCGTACGGGACGGGCGCCGCAAGCGACGGGCGACATCCGCGGGGGACACCATGCAACGACGGGCCGGATCGCTGGCGGGCGCCGTTCTTCTGGCCTTGGGTGTGCCAGGGTTCGTGGCTGCCGCGCAGGAAGTGGAACCCGCGACCATCACGGGCGTCGTGACCAGTGGAGCCGGTCCGGAGGCCGGCGTCTGGGTCATCGCCGAGACCGGCGACCTGCCGACGAAGTTCCGCAGGATCGTCGTCACCGACGACGACGGCCGGTTCCTGCTGCCGGAGCTCCCGCCGGCGAGCTATTCCGTCTGGGTGCGAGGCTACGGGCTGGTCGACTCGGCGCCGGTATCGGCAGCGTCTGGCGATGATCTGCACCTGACCGCAAGCGTCGCGGCGACGCCGCAGGAGGCCGCCGCGGTCTACCCCGCCAGCTACTGGCTGTCGCTGCTGGAGCCGCCGGCCGCGAGCGAGTTCCCCGGCACGGGCCCCGACGGCAACGGCATCAGCGCGGAGCTCCGGACCCGCGACGAGTTCCTCTACAACGTCAAGGCCTGCCTGCGCTGCCACCAGGTCGGCGGCAGGTTCACGCGCGAGCACCCCGAAGGGCACGACTACGACTCGAGCGCCGACGCGTGGGACGCCCGCGTCCGGATGGGGCAGCGCGGGGCCGAGATGAGCATGTGGATGTCGCGCTTCGGGCGCGAGCGCGGGCTGCGGATGTTCGCGGACTGGAGCGACCGCATCGCGACCGGCACGGTGCCGCCGGCGCCGCCGCGGCCGCGAGGGGTCGAGCGCAACCTGGTCCTCACCCAGTGGGAGTGGACCGACGAGATGGGCAAGATCCACGACGAGGCGTCCACCGACAAGCGCAACCCGACGGTGAACGCCGATGGTCCCATCTACGGCGTGGACATCGCCAACGACAACCTCGCGATGCTCGACCCGAACACCCACACCGCGACGATGCTGCGCATTCCGACCCTCGCCGACCGGTCGACGATGCGAGCGTCCTACGCGCAGTCCGGCTACCCGCCGTCGCGGCTCGCGGACCTCGCGCGCTTCAATCCGGCCAGCATCCACAACCCGATGCTCGACAGCCGGGGGCGCGTCTGGTACACGGCGACGCTGCGTCCCCCGGAGAACCAGCCGGACTGGTGCCGGGAAGGCTCGGAGAACCGCTACGCACGCTACTTCCCGCTCGATCGGTCGGGCCGCAACGTGAGCTACTACGACCCCGAGAACGGGGAGTTCACGATGGTGGACACCTGCTTCGGCAGCCACCACCTGCAGTTCGCGCACGACGAGAGCGAGACCCTGTTCCTGAGCCGGCCCAACAGCGACGTGTTCGGCTGGGTGGACACGAAGCTCCTCGACGAGACGGGCGACGGGCGGCTCGCCCAGGGCTGGTGCCCGACCGTGATCGACACCAATGGCGACGGCCGCATCACGAAGCCGTGGAACGAGCCGGAGCTGGTTCGCGGCGCCCGGTTCGAGGAGGATGCGACGGCCAGCACCGACGACTTCGACCCCGCGCTCGACACGCGCGTCACGGTGGGCGCCTACGGCATCATCGTCAACCCGGTCGACGGGTCGGTCTGGGGCGCGCAGGATTCCTACCCCGGGCGGATCGTCCGCCTGGCGGTGGGCGACGACCCGCCCGGGAGCTGCATCGCCGAGGTGTTCGAGGTGCCCTCGGAGCGCTGGAACGTGGAGGCGAACGGTGAGGTCGGTTTCATGCCGCGCGGCCTGGACGTCGACACGAACGGCGTCCTCTGGACGGCGTTGTCGGGAACGAACCACCTCGCGAGCTTCGACCGCAGCAAGTGCGGATCGTTGACGGGGCCCGAGGCCCACACCGGGCGGCACTGCGCGGAAGGGTGGACGCTACACCCGCTGCCGGGCCCCACTTTGCAGGGGACGGACGTCCGCGCCGACTACAACTACTACAACTGGGTCGACCAGTTCGACACGCTGGGGCTCGGCCGAGACGTGCCGATCGCCACCGGCACCGGCTCGGACTCGCTGGTGGCGCTCCTGCCGGAAACCGGCGAGACGGTCGTCATGCGCGTGCCGTATCCGCTGGCCGGCTTCCACCCGCGCGGCCTCGACGGCCGCATCGACGATCCCGACGCGGGTTGGAAGGGGCGCGGCGTCTACTCGTCGACCGGCTCCGACACGGTGTGGCACGCCGAGGACGGCCTCGCGATCGACAGCGGCAATTACCGTTCCGTCTCGAAGCCGATCCTCGTGAAGTTCCAGTTCCGGCCGCACCCGCTCGCGAGGTAGCTCGCGGCGGCGGGGCGCAGACACGGAGCAGAGGCCATGCCCGGCAAGAAGCCCAGGAAGTCAGCCGGAACCGCAAGGAAGCCCCTTCCCAAGCCGGCCGACGGCGGGCCGGTCCTCCTCTCCGGCGGCAACCCCCAGATCGCGAAGGCCGACGGCGACGCCCCCGTGCAGGCCTATATCGCAGCCATGCCGGGCTGGAAGAGCGATTTCGGCCGCCGCCTCGACGAGCTCATCGTGCGCACGGTACCCGACGTGCGCAAGTGCGTCAGATGGAACTCCCCCTTCTACGGCATCGAGGGCAGGGGCTGGTTCCTGAACGTCCACGTCTTCACTCATTACGTGAAGGTGACCTTCTTCTACGGCGCCTCGCTGCGCCCCGCCCTGCCCGGTTCGGGCAAGGACGAGAACTCGCGCTGGGTCGACGTCTACGAGGGCGCCTTCGACGAGGAGCAGATGGCGACGTGGGTCCGGCAGGCGGCCGCCATACCCGGCTGGGACCTGACCTAGTGTCCAACGCCTGAAGTTCTTGACCAGTAGAATCGGCTCGTGGTACGGTCGGCCCGGAAGCGAGGAGGGCCGTGCCGAACCATTACACACGAGAGGTCCCGGAGGTCTCGGACGCACAGCGCGAGGAACTGGAGGGTTGGCTGCGCCGGCGCAATACCGCGCAGGCTCTGGCCCTGAGGGCACGCATCGTGCTGCAGAGCGCCGCGGGACGGAGCGACCAGGTCGTGGCGCAGGCTCTGGGCACGACGCGGGCCACGGTCGGCAAGTGGCGGCGGCGGTTCCTGCGCAACGGCTGCGACGGCTTGCTGGACGAACCACGGCCGGGCGCGCCGCGCCGGGTGTCGGACGAGGACGTCGAACGGGTCGTGGTCCGGACGCTGGAGACGACCCCACGGGGGGCGACGCATTGGAGCCGGGAGTCGATGGCCCGAGCCTGCGGGCTGAGCGCTTCGACCGTCGGCCGCGTGTGGCGCGCGTTCGCGCTCAAGCCCCATCGCAGCGAGACCTTCAAGCTGTCGCGAGACCCGTTGTTCATCGAGAAAGTGCGCGATATCGTGGGGCTGTACCTGCATCCGCCGGAGCGAGCGGTGGTGCTGTGTGTGGATGAGAAGTCGCAGATCCAGGCGTTGAACCGTACCCAGCCGGTGTTGCCGATGCGTCCGGGAGCACCGGAGCAGCGGACACACGACTATCGACGGCACGGCACGACCTCGTTGTTCGCGGCCCTGAACACCGCCACCGGCGAGGTGATCGGCAGGTGCTTTCGGAAGCACCGCTCGGTGGAGTTCAAGCGCTTCCTCGCCGTGATCGACAAGGCGGTGCCGCCCGACCTCGACATCCACCTGGTGCTGGACAACTACGGCACGCACAAGACGGCGATGATCCACGACTGGCTGGCACGGCGTCCTCGGTATCACCTGCACTTCACGCCCACGAGCGCATCGTGGCTCAACCAGGTAGAGCGTTGGTTCGCCGAGATCACCCGGCAGCAGATCCGGCGTGGAACCCATCGCAGCACCCAAGCACTCGAGGCGGCGATCAAGGAGTACCTGGCGGTCTACAACGAAGACCCCAAGCCCTTCGTCTGGACGAAGACCGCCGAGCAGATCGGAATCCCTGAAGCGTTACTGCTCACGTATTTCTGACGGTGCACACTAGGCGCAGGCGACCGATGGGGGTAAGGTAGGCGTCATGGTCGCGCCGTTCCGAATCGACCGTGCGGCGACCGCGGCCCTCGTGCTGTGCGGTGCCGCCTGCGCGGGTCTGACCGCTGCGGGCCTCGCCTCGCATGCGGCACACGTCGCGCCGCCCGCAGCGGCCGTGTCTCCGGGCCCGGAAGGGGCGTCATCGCCCGCCTCGGTCGAGACGCTCCGTGTTCCCGAGGGCGGCCGCATGCCCCGCGCGATCACTGATGCTGCGGGCACGGTGCACCTGGTGTACGTCGAGGGCGGGACCGACCGCGCGAACCTGTTCCATGTGACGCGCGAGCCCGGTGCGGCGAGCTGGTCGAAGCGGCAGCGGGTCAACGTCCGGGATCTCCCGGTGGCCGGCGTCGGGCCGATCGACGGCGCCCAGCTCGCGCTCGCGCCCGACAATCGGCTGCACGTCGCCTGGCTGCAGGCCGAGCCGGCGCGCTTCGTCTACACCCGCAGCCGCGCAGGCGGATCGGGCTTCGAGCCGCCGCGCGAGCTGTCCACCGGCGACGAAGGCACCGTCGAGGCGGGCCCGGCCGTTGCCGCCGATCCGGACGGCAACGTCTTCGTCTTCTGGCATGCCGGTGCGGGCGAAGACGCCCGGCGCAGCGTCTACCTGGCCCTGTCGCGCGACGGGGGGTCGACCTTCGAGCCGGCGCGCCGCGTCAGCCCGGAAGCGGAAGGCGCGTGCGCCTGCTGCGGGCTGGCGGCGATGAGCGACCCGGACGGCGCCGTCCACGTGTCGTACCGAGGTGCCGGCGGCAACGTGCGGCGAGGTCAGCGCCTGTTGACGTCGACGGACGCGGGGGACACGTTCTCGGATCGGCTGGTCCATCCCTGGAATCTGGAGGCCTGCCCGGTGTCGACCGCGAACCTGTTCGCCGGTCCGCGCGGCCCGACGCTGGCCTGGGAGACGCAGGGACAGGTCTACTTCGCCGACGTCCACCGCATCGGCGCGCCGCGCTCCCCGCCGGGGAAGGCTCGCTTCCGGCGGAAGAACCCGGTGGCAGTGGTGAACTCTCGCGGCGAGACGCTGCTCGCCTGGGGTGACGGGCCCGGCTTCAGCTTCGGCGGGTCGCTCCACTGGCAGGTGTTCGACTCCGCCGGGCGCCCGTTGGGACAGCAAGGGGGCGGGCCGGACATGATCCTGACCGGCAGCATGGCGGCGGCGGTGGTTCAGGACGATAGCCTACTCGTCATCTTCTGAGGGCACCTCCATCATGCGCGTGACTCGACCGGACCCAAGCGCGATTCGCCGAACGCCATGCGCCATGCTCCGAACACTGCTCGGCGGCGCGCTCGTGACGGCGTTCGCCCTCACCGGACACGCCCAGACGCGATCCGTGGCGGAAGGCGTCTACACCGACGAACAGGCCGCCCGCGGCAGCGAGGTCTACGAGGAGCAGTGCGCGAGCTGTCACGGCGACACGGTGGAGGGTCTCGTCGGCCCCCCGCTGGTCGGAGACGGCTTCCTGTCGATCTGGAGCGCGCGGCCGGTCGTGGAGCTCGTCGACAAGATTCACAACACGATGCCCCTCGAGGCGGCGGCGCCCCTGTCGCGGCGGGAGTCGATCGACCTCACGGCCTTCATCCTCGAGGCGGGCGGCTTCCCGGCCGGGCCGGCGGCGCTGGCCGACGCCGGGCTGGCGGAGATCGCGCTCCCGACCGCACCGGGAGCGACGGCGTCCGCGGGCGGCGGGGACGTTCCCCTCGCCCCGCTCGCCAACCTCGCCCAGTTGATGCGGGCCATCGCCTTCCCCGCCTCGAACATCGTCTTCAACGTGCAGATCAAGGACCCCGCGGACGACGTGCCGCCCCCGACGGCGGCCAGGTCCTTCGACTTCGTCGAGTGGGGATCGACGGTCTATCCGGGGTGGGAGGCCATCGACCTCGCCGCGCTGGCCCTCGCCGAATCCGCGCCCCTCTTCCTCGTGCCGGGACGCCGGTGCGAGAACGGCCGGCCGGTCCCCGTGGACCGGGCCGACTGGCAGGAGTACACGGCGGCCGTCGTCGAGGCGGGGCGGGCCGCCTACCGGGCGTCGCAGTCCCGCGACTGGGACGCCGCCATCGCGGTCACCGACCAACTCAACGAGGCCTGCGACAACTGCCACAAGGTGTATCGCGACGTGGGTGCCGAAGGTCGGGGGCTGGGAGCGGACCGCTGCCGGCTGGACCCCTGAGGGAAGCCGGAAGCCCAACGCCCGAAGCCCGAAGCACCCCAAGACCGAGGACCCGTCCCCAGGGGAGGAAGCACCATGCGTCTGATCACAGTCGTTGCGGCGGCTTCAGTCGTGTTCGTGGCCGCGCCGGGGGCGGCGCAGGACTGGACCGAGTTCGCCAGCCGGGAGGACCGGTTCACCTGCAACTTCCCCGGCGAGCCGGCGGTGACCGAGAGCACGTGGGTCTCCGAGTTCGGGGCCGATCTCCCGGCGCGCGTCTATTCCGCCGAGCGCGGCCCGAGCCGCTACACGGTGACGGTGGCCGACTACAGCCACGCCGAGCGAATCCTCACGGAGCGGGCCAGCGACTGCCCGCCGGGGGCGGAGCGCTGCAGCGGCGGCGGGTCGACCGGCGAGGGATACTGGCGCCACGACGTGCGGGGAGCGATGCTCTACGCGACCTGGACGTTCCTGCAGCGGGACGCCGAGGTGACGCACCTGGGCTACAACTCGCTCGACCGCGTCGAAGGCCACCAGTTGCACCTGACCAACCCCGACCAGTCCCGGACCTTCGTGTCGATCTACATGCACGAGGACAAGCTCTACGTCGCGGAGGGCACGGTCCCGCGGGGCTACCCGGAACCGGCGCTCTTCCAGCAGTCGCTGGGCTGGCTCGACGAGGACGGGAACGGGCTGCGCTACGAGTCCCCCTATTCCAACGGATTCCCGGCGCCGCCCCGCGTTCCCGCCGTGTTCTGAGGAAGCGGAGACTCGAAGGCAGTCAGGAGGGTTGTGATGCGGTTCAAACTCGGTCTCGCCGTCGTCTGCACGGTCGCTTTCGTCCTGCCGGCCGGGGGGCACCATTCCCACGGCAACTACTCGGACGAGTTCACGGACCTCGAGGGCGTGGTCACGGAGCTCCACCTGCTGGTCCCGCACTCCTGGCTCTACATCGAGGTCGAGGGCCCGGACGGTGAGCCGCAGATCTGGGCGCTGGAGGCCAGCGACCGCAACCACCTGGCCGAGAGCGGCATCACACGCGGCTACCTCCAGCCCGGGGACGCCGTGAAGGCGCGTTGCCACCCCGTGCGGGACGGCTCCCCGGGGTGCCTGCTCGGGTTCCTGAAGGACCCGGAGGGTACCGTCAAGGACTGGGACGGCAACAACGCACCGCCGCCGGCCGACTTCTAGCGAAGAGAGGGCGCTGCCATGAAGCGAAGTATCTGTACCGTTGCGGTGCTGGCGTTGGCGTTGCCCCTGGCGATCGCCGCCAACGACGATCTGGAGTCGCGGCAGAACGACGACAACCAGTGGGTGCTGCCGAGCAAGAACTACTCGGCGACGCGCTACAGCTCGCTCGACCAGATCACGGCCGACAACGTCGCCAATCTCACCCAGGTCTGGTCGTTCTCCACGGGCGCGCTGCGCGGTCACGAAGGCCAGCCGCTGGTCGTGGACTCGACGATGTACGTGCACAGCGCGTACCCCAACCACGTGTACGCCGTCGACCTCGCGGAAGAGGGTTGGCCGATCAAGTGGCGCTACACGCCGGTCCAGGACGACCGCGCCGTGCCCGTCGCCTGCTGCGACCTGGTCCATCGCGGGGTGAACTACGTCGAGGGCAGGATCCTGATGACGACGCTCGACGGACACGTCCTCGCACTCGACGCCGAGAGCGGCCAGGAGCTGTGGAAGGTACGGAACGCCGATCCGCTGCGGGGCGAGACGATGACCATGGCGGGCCTCGTGGTGAAGGACAAGTACATCGTGGGCGTCTCCGGCGGCGAGTTCGGCATCCGGGGCTGGGTGGCCGCCTACGCCGTCGAATCGGGCGAGCAGCTCTGGAAGGCCTACAGCATGGGCCCGGACGAGGACGTCCTGCTGGCGCCCGACTTCAACGAGGCCAACCCCCACTACGGCCGTTTCGGGGCGGGCACGGAGACGTGGCCGGGCGACCGCTGGCAGAACGGCGGCGGCGCCACCTGGGGCTGGTACGCGTACGACCCGGAGCTCGACCTCGTCTACTACTCCACCGGCAACCCCGGAACGTGGAACCCGACGCCGCGCGAGGGCGACAACAAGTGGTCGATGACCATCTTCGCCCGCGATCCGGACACGGGCGAGGCGAAGTGGGCGTACCAGATGACGCCGTGGGACGCCTGGGACTACGACGGCATCAACGAGCACGTGCTGCTCGACCTCACCATCGGGGGACGCGACGTGAAGGCGCTCGTGCACTTCGACCGCAACGGCTTCGCCTACGTGCTCGACCGCACGGACGGCACGCTGCTGTCGGCCGAGAAGTTCGTGGAGGCTACGAACTGGGCCGAGCGCATCGATCTGGAAACCGGCCGCCCCGTGGAGGTGCCGGAGAAGCGCACCCGGCAGGGCGTGAACACCCTCGACATCTGCCCCGCGGCCATGGGCGCCAAGAACCAGCAGCCCGTCTCGTACTCGCCGCGGACCGGCCTCATCTATGCCGGCACGAACAACCTGTGCATGAACTACGAGGGCTTCGAGGTGCGCTACATCGCCGGCGCGCCCTACGTGGGCGCCAACGTGCGCATCTTCGCCGGCCCGGGCGGCTACCAGGGCGAGTTCATGGCCTGGAATCCGGAAACGGCCGAGAAGGTCTGGGGCATCACGGAGCCGTTCCCGGTATGGACCGGCACGCTGGTAACCGCCGGCGACGTCGCCTTCTATGGGACCATGGACCGGTGGTTCAGGGCGGTCGACGCCCGGAGCGGCGACATCCTGTGGCAATCCCGGCTGCCGTCGGGATCGATCGGCAACCCGATGACGTTCACGGCGCCGGACGGCAAGCAGTACGTCGCCATCTACTCCGGCATCGGCGGGTGGTTCGGCCTTCCCGTCGCCGCGGACCTCTCGCGCGAGGATCCGCTCGGGGCGCTGGGCGCGGTCGGCGCCGCCTACGACTCGGGGCTGGACAGGGTGACCTCCGTGGGCGGCACGTTGCACGTCTACGCCCTCGAGGAATAGCCCGGCCGTCGCGTCTTGCGGCTCCGCTGGCCGCCGAACCACCCCCCGGGGTCCGCGCCGTTCTGCGTCGCGGATCCCGGGGGCGTACGGAGATTGCCGTGACCGGCACATCAAGGGGCGTCGTCGCCGCTCGCCGCGTTGTCGCCGCCCGCCGCATCGTCGCCGCCAGTACCGGGGCCGCGATCGGGGCCTGCGCTCTGCTTGCAGGGCATGCGCTGCCGGCGGCGCATGCCCTGTCGGCTGCCCCGGTGCTCGCGCAGACGCCGACCCTCCGCGTCTGCGGCGACCCCGACAACCTGCCGTACTCGAACGAGCGTCTGGAGGGGTTCGAGAACCGGATTGCCGCGGTCGTCGCCGCCGAGCTCGGCGCCGCACCCGCCTACGCCTGGTGGCCGCACCAGCGCGGTCTGGTCCGGAACACCATCGACGCCGGGACGTGCGACGTGATCTTCGGGGTACCCGAGGGTCTGGACTTCGTCCTCTGGACGAAGCCGTACTACCGCTCGTCCTATGTCATGGCCTACCGCAACGACCGGGGCTACGACTTCCGCTCGCTCGACGCGCCGGAGCTGCAGCAGCTTCGCATCGGAGTGCATGTGAACACGCCGCCCGAGGAGAGCCTCGCGCGGCGCGGCCTCCTCGACAACGTCGCGACGTATTCGCTGTTCTTCGATCCGCGCGGGGATCGGGATCGGCCCCGGAAGCTGCTCGACGACCTGGTGGCCGGCACGGTGGACGTCGCCGTCGCGTGGGGTCCGCTCGCCGGCTATACCGCTACGGTCCTGAACGCTCCGCTGGAGCTCGTGCCGCTGCCGGACGAGCCGGGGGTGCCGCTCACCTTCGACATCTCGATGGGCGTCGAGAAGGGCAACGAGGCGCTCAAGGGCCGGCTGGAGGTGGCGATCGACCGGCGGCAGGCCGAGATCCTGGCGATTCTCGAGGAGTACGGCGTGCCGCTGGTCCCCGTCGGCGGCGCGTCCGGCGCGGCGAGCCGGCCCACGGAGACCGGAGCGTCAACCTCGGCAGCGCCGGCCGCATCGGCCGGGGCCGCACCGGCGGCCGAGGCTGCGCCCGAGGCCGAGGCTGCACCGGCGGCCGCTGCGCCGGCGGCCGAGGCTGCACGGGCGGCCGAGACCTCGCCGGAGGCCGACGCGTCGCCGCCGACCGCGGCCGCGAGGCTGAACCCGTTCACGGGCGACGCGGAGATGGTCGCCGAGGGCCGGGCGCTGTATTTCCAGGTCGGCTGTCAGGGCTGCCACGGAGGAGGAGGCGGCGGCGGGATGGCCACCTCCGTCATCGACGACGCGTGGACGTTCGGCAGTGACGACGAGGTGCTGTACCGCCTCATCAAGGGCGAGATCCCCGAACAGACGATGCCGACCGTCTACAGCGTGCTGACCGACGACGAGGTGTGGCAGATCCTGGCGTTCATCCGCTCGGTCTACGCCGGCGACCCCGCGAGGATCGACTGGTAGGCGCAGCCCCGCTCGGCGGTCGGGCCTCGTCGCCGGAGAATGCCGATGCCAGAGCTCCGTGTGAGGCTCGCTGCTCTCGTGGCGATCGCCGTCGCCTCGAGCACGGGTATCGCCGAGGCGCCGGCCCCGGAGGTCTCGCCGGAGCTGATCGGCTTGCAGGCACGGGCCGAGCTCGGGGAGACGGACGCGCAGGTCTCGCTCGGATTCAGATACCGGCGCGGCGAAGGCCTCCTTCCGAATGATGGGGCAGCCGCACGGTGGTTCCGGGCGGCGGCCGATCAAGGGAACCCGACGGCGCAGTTCAACCTCGGCTTCCACTACCGCGAGGGCCGTGGCGTCCCGCAAGACGACGCGAGTGCCATTCGCTGGTATCGACGAGCCGCCGAACAGGGCGACGCCGACGCCCAGAACAACCTGGGAGGAATGTACGCGCGCGGCAACGGCGTGCGACCCGACGGCCCGGAGGCCAGGCGGTGGTGGACGCTCGCGGCCGATCAAGGGCACCCGGTGGCGCAGTCCAATCTGGGGTTCATGTACGGTGAGGGCCTGGGGCTCCCGGAGGGAGGCGCCGGCGCGGTGCGGCGGTATGGAGCGCAGGACTACGTGCGTGCCTACATGTGGTTGAGCCTTGCAGCGTCGCACGGCACGGGGGCCGTGCGGGATGGTGCCAGTCAGGGTCTTGCTCGGGCCGCGCAGAGGATGTCCGCGGCTCAGCTCGCCGAAGCCCGGCGCCTCGCCCGGGAGTGGCGGCTGGCGCGCCAGGAGTCTGCGGCGCAGAAACGTGCCATGGAGCGGTTCGTGCCAGCGCAGACTCCCAACGCGCCCGTGAGGGCGCGCCACGTCCGGTGATTCCGCCGGCGGACTCGACGCGACGCAGAAACGGCTCGCGGGCGACTACCGTTCGCCGTTCGAGCCGAACCCCAGCCGGTACCAGAGCGGGCACAGCGCAAGCCCCGTCACCAGCAACCCGCCGATCCAGAGGGGCGCTGACGGCAGCCAGACCGGGGGCGGGCTCCCGACCAGCCAGCTCCCGATTCCCACCAGCCCCGCGAAGAGACTGACCGAGCAGAGGGCCACCGCACCCAGGGCCCGCGCCAACCGCCGGGGACCCGGGTCGTCGCGCTCGCCGAGTTCGGCCGCGATCGGCCCCCAGAAGCCGACGGGCCGCACGCGTCGATAGAAGGCGACCAGGCGCGCCCGATCCTCCGGCCCCTTGATCCGGATCGCCGCCAGCGCCGCGAGGGTGGAAGCAGTCGCCGCCAGCAACAGCCGCAGCGGCTGCTGGTCGTCGCCCAGGTAGACGATGAGCAGCGGCGCGACGGCGGAGGCGACGACCATGGCCGCGATCTCCGCCCACGCGTTCATCCGCCACCAGATCCAGCGCAGCACCAGCACCACGCCGAGCCCGGCGCCGAAGAGCAGGTTGATCTGCCAGGCCTGGTTGATGGACGTGAGCTGGGTCATGATCGCCATGGCGATCACCAGGGTCAGGACGCTCGCGGCGCGGGCCACCCAGACCAGGGCGCGGCCGCTCGGCTCCCTCTTCAGCCACGCCCGGCAGATGAACCGCTTGTAGATGTCGTTGGTCCAGTAGGAAGCGCCCCAGTTCAGGTGCGTGTCGACGGTCGAAGCGAGCGCGGCCAGCATCCCGGTCAGCATCAGCCCCGCCACGCCGGGCGGCAGCAGCTCGGCCATGCCCCGGACGTAGGTCGCCTCGCGGTCGGCCTGGACGAGGTCGGGGGCGAGCGCCGGATCGGGCGGGAACAGGACGAGCAGCCCGACGCCGAGCGGCAGCCAGAGCAGGCTGCGCACCAGGACCTGCGCGTAGGTGAAGACGACGGCCGCCGTCCTGGCGTCGCGATCGCTCCGGCAGGCCATCGCGCGCTGGGCCAGATAGCCGCTGCCGTCGGAGACGGAGTTGATGAGCCAGAGCAACCCCAGCAGCGACAGCACCGAGAAGGTGACGTCCTTGCCGCGCCCCGGCGTGAACGCCAGGATCTCGTCGGGCCGGATGCCCCCCGGCCCGCCGCCGGCGAACGTCTCGTGCACCTTCGCGGTCATGGCCCCGAGTCCGCCGGCCTCCGAGACGACGAACGTCGTGAACGCGAGGGTGCCGAGGGCCATCACGGTCATCTGACCGATGTCGGTCGCGACCACGCTCCGCAGACCCCCGGTGGCCGAGTAGAGCGCCACGACCGCCAGGATCATGCCGAGCGACAGAAGGTTGTTGGCCGTCTTGACCCAGACCTCGGGATCGGCGAGCCCGCCGATGGTCAACGGCATACCCACCACTTCGACGAGGATCACCAGCGGCTGGAAGAGCGCACCCGGCAGCCATTCGTTCCACAGCAGGAACGGCTCGGCGATCTTGGCGGCGGCGAAGAGCACCCAGGCCAGGGAGACGCAGTTGATGATGGTGCCGAAGTAGACGGCCTTGCCGCAACGCAGCACCGCCGCCGGCGTGGCGCCGTAGCGCACCTCCGTCAGCTCGGCATCCGTGACCACGCCTGCCCGGCGCCAGGCCCCGGCCAGTACGAAGCCGATGACCAGGAAGGTAACGCCGAAGATCCAGAGCTGCCACAGCCCGAAGATCCCGGCCGTGGCGACGAGACCGGTCACCAGCAGCGGCGTGTCGGCGGCGAACTGCGTGGCCGCCATGCTGAGCCCGGCCTTCCAGCCGGGCAGGGAACGGCCCGCGAGGAAGTACTCTTCCAGGTTCTTCGACGCCTGCCGCCGGTTCCGGAGGCCGACCGCGACGGCGTAGACGACGAAGGCGACGACGATCAGCGCGTCGACCGGGCTCACGCGTCGACTCTGCCGCGGCCGGGTCGCACCCCTTCAGGCACGGCGGTTCCTGCCGGGGACGCGGTCAAGACGCACTGCCACGCTCTGCGGGGTACCGCAGCACAGAATCACTCCGCGTAGACACGGGCCCTGCTTCCTGGCACTGGTCCCATCGAAGAGTCCACTCAGGGACGGTCGCCCGCGGTCAGCGCCAGCACGGCGTAAGCAGTCGCGGCGTCCCGCATGAAACGGCCGCGGTCCGACGCCGGATCGTGCTGCCGGTTGAGTGAGGACGCGGGCCACGACCCGTCCGCGTCCTGGTGGCGGCCGAGCCAGGCCAGGCCGCCCGCCACCGCGTCGTGCCCGCGCGGGAGGCCGGCCTCCTGCAGGGCGAGCGTGACGAGTCCCGTGGCGTAGCCGTCGCTCCCTTTGTCCACGGGCGTCTCGTCCCGCCGCTTCCACGATCCCAGTGACGACAGGCTCCAGCCGCCGTCCTCCCGCTGCAGGCCGGCGATGTCGTCGACGATGGCCTGCTGCTGCGCGTCCGGCAGCAGACCCGGCAGTGCGCCGGCGGCCCAGAGCGCCATGACGCGGTTGAATGGGGGTTGCACGTCGAGTCGGCGCCGCAGGTAGTCGCCGAGGTGCGTCGTGCGCTCCCGGACATCGGGGCGGGACGCGTACCCCGCCGGCGCGAGCCCGACCGCGACCGCGGCCAGCGCCGCGCCGTGGTATGGCCCCTCGTCCGACTCCCACGGCGCCAGGTTGAAGTGCAGCCAGGGCCACGCGCCCTCGGCGTCGCCGCTCGTCTCCTGGAGCGCCCAGAGGTTGTCGAAGGCCCGCAGCGCAAGGTCGCTCAGCGCGCCGTTCCGGGCGTCGCGGCGAGCGAGGACGAGCGCATTGAGGATGGCCTCCGTTCCGCGCGACTCGCTGGTCTTCGGCACGCCGTACCGCTCGTCCGGGTAGAACGGCGCCATCTCGGTCCAACCGATCACCCGCGTCGCGACGCTGTCCAGCAGCGCGCGCTCGGGCGGCGACGCCTCGCTCGCACCGTCGGCCGGCCGCAGCATCGGCCGGGCGAGGCCGTAGGGGCCCGTCGTGTGGCAGGAGACGCAGAACGTGCCGCGCTCGCGCGCCGCCGTCTCCCACCCCGACCACCATTCCACGCGCTGGTCGAGGTAGGCCGCCGCGGCCTGTGGGTCCCACGCGCCGGGATCGCCGTCCTGCCCGTGGACCGCGGAGGCGCCGAGGATGACCCCGGCCCAGAGCATCGCAATTGGCAGCTTCTTCATGTCTGAATCCAGGCGCCATCATCTCACACCGCGTCCGACATCGGCGAGCCAGGCAGGGCGGCGACCTTGCCTTACCAGGGTAATGCGTACGACAATGACGGAGTCGACCGATTGGGAGCAGCGCATGGAACGAATTGAATCCAAGATCACGTCCCAGGGGCAGGTGTCGATCCCCGCCCGGATCCGCCGCAAGCTGGGACTGACGCCGGGCTCGAAGGTCGAGTGGTGCGAGCGCGGGGAAGAGGTGGTCGTGCGGCGGGCATCGAAGTACTCCTCGCTGGACATTCACAAGGCCGTGTTCGGCGGCCCTCCGGCCCGCCGGAGCGTCGAGGACATGGAAACGGGCATTCGAGCCCATCTGCGACGCACCCATGCGCGCCGTTGACACAAGCGTCCTCGTCGGCCTGATCGTGCGAGACGATCCGCAACAGGTGGCCCGGGCCGAGGCCTTCGTGGCTCAGGGCGCGTGGATCGCGCTGCCGGTGCTCGCAGAGGCCGTCTGGGTCCTGAAGTCGGTCTACGGATTGAACCGCCGGCGGATCGGAGTCGTGGTCGGGATGCTGATCGAGCACGACCGCCTGGCGTTGCAGGACGAGGATGTCGTCAGGAAGGCGCACTCGACGTTCGAACGCGAGCGCTCGATCGAGTTTTCCGATTGCCTCATCGTCGAGTCCGCCCGCAAGGCGGGCCATGTCCCCGTCGGCACGTTCGACCGGAAGATGGCCCGCCTGGAGGGCGCGAGCAAGGTGTGACCCGCCAGGAGCCTGCGCGGCAGATCGCGCCATGGCGCCGTCGGTCGTATCGGGGCGACGTCCGCCGCGGCCGGTGCGGGGTGGCAAGTCGCCGCGGCGGGTGGCCTCGGGTGATATAAGGACGGCACGGGCGACCACGGGGCCTTCGGTCGCGTGTCTGACGGTAGCGAGGAGTGGCGACCATGTCGAAGAGAGCTCGCGTCGCCGGCGGAGAGCGGCGGTGGGCACGGAGCCACGCCGGCGTGGCGGCCCGGATGGCGGTCGCGGGGCTGATCGTGATGACCGTCTCGACTCTCGGGTGGAACGTCGCGCCGGGAGTCGTCACGGCGGCGCAGCCGCAGGCTGCGGCGCAACCGTCGGGAGCGGAGCCGGCGATGGAAGACGGTGGCTTCACGGCGGAGCAGGCCGCGGCCGGGTGGACGGTGTATGCGCGGCAGTGCGGGGAGTGCCACGGGCTGACGCTGGACGGGGCGGAAGCGCCGGCGCTGCGGGGGGTGGACTTCCTGAACGGCTGGGCGGGACGGACGACGGACGAGCTGTTCGCCTACGTGCGGGACGGAATGCCGCCGGGACTCGGGGGCTCGCTCGGCGATGCGGTCTACCTGGACCTGGTGGCGTACCTCCTGGATGCGAACGGCGCCCGGCCCGGCGACGCCCCGCTGACGGCCGGCGCGGAGGTCCCCATCGGCGATGCCGCGGACGTGGCCGAGGCGCGGCGCGCGGCGGAGGCGGGCGAGCGGCCCCGGCGGCGTCCGGCGCGCTTCGTCAACCGCGAGGTGCCGCACGACTTGAGCCCGGTCACCGATGCGCTGCTCGCGGATCCGCCGCCCGGCGACTGGCTGAGCTGGCGGCGGACGCGCGACAGCCATGGCTACAGCCCCCTGGATCAGGTGACGCGGGAGAACGTCGACCAACTGCGGCTGGCCTGGGTGCTGTCGATCCGGGACGGGAACCACCAGACGACGCCGCTGGTGCACGACGGCGTGATGTTCCTGGCCAGTCCGGGGAACGTCGTGCAGGCGATGGACGCAGCCACCGGCGACGTCATCTGGCAGTACCGGTCGCCGCTGCCGGAGGATGCTCCGCAGCGTGCCGCGACCCGCACGCTGGCGCTCTACGGCGACCAGGTCTACCTGGCCACGCACGATGCGGCGCTGGTCGCCCTCGACGCCCGGACGGGCGCCGAGGTGTGGCGCGCCGTCAAGGCGGACTACACGCAGGGCTTCCGCCAGAACGCCGGCCCGATCGTCGCCAACGGCGTCGTCGTCACCGGCACCAACGGCTGCAGCCGCTACAAGGAGCAGACCTGCTTCATCACCGGCCACGACCCGCACACCGGCGAGGAGCTGTGGCGGACGTCGACGATCGCGCTGCCGGGCGACCCCAATGACGCCTCGTGGGGCGACACGCCCCCCTACCTGCGGGCAGGCGGCGACTCGTGGATCCCGGGGAGCTACGATCCGGACCTCGGCCTCTTCTACATCGGGACGGCGCAGGCCAAGCCGTGGGTGGCGGCGAGCCGCGGCATGACGACGCGGCAGGACGCGCTCTACACCAACTCGACGCTGGCCCTCGACCCGCGCACGGGGCAGGTGCAGTGGTACTTCCAGCACGCACCGGGCGAGACGCTCGATCTCGACATCGTCTACGAGCGGGTGCTGGTCGATGCCGGCGACCAGCAGTGGCTCTTCACCATCGGGAAGGACGGCATCCTCTGGAAGCTCGACCGGCGGACGGGCGCGCTGGTCGACCTGCGCGAGACGGTCTTCCAGGACATATTCGAGTCGATCGACCGGACCACCGGCGAGCTCACCTACCGGCAGGACATCCGTGACGCCCGCGTCGGCGATCGCGTGCCGGCCTGCCCCAGCCTGCTCGGCGGCCACAACTGGCAGGCGTCGGCGTACCATCCGGGGGCGGGCGCGCTCGTCATCCCGCTCCACCAGGCCTGCATGTACCTGACCGGCCGCGAGGTGGAGTTCGTCGAGGGCGGCGGCGGCGCGGCCGGCCGGTCCGAGTATCGCGAAATGCCCGGCTCGAACGGCAACGTGGGCAAGCTGGCCGCCTACGACGTCCGGACGATGGAGGAGCTGTGGAGTCGGGAGCAGCGCGCCCCCTTCCTGACGTCGACCCTCACGACGGCCGGCGGCCTCGTCTTCGCGGGCGATGCCGACCGCTACTATCGAGCGTTCGACGTCCGGACGGGGGAGGTTCTCTGGGAGATTCGCCTCGGGGCCGCGGCGCACGGCTACCCGATCACCTACGAGGCGGCCGGCCGGCAGTTCGTCGCGGTACCGGCCTCGCTGGGCGGCGCATTCCGGGGCCTCACGGCGCAACTCGCGCCGGAGATCTTCCAGCCGGAGGCGGGGAACGCGCTGTACGTCTTTGCGTTGCCGGAGTAGGAGTCTGCGGCCGGAACGCGTCATGGAGCCATTCGTGTCAGCGCAGACTCTCGACCAAGGTCGCGCGACGCGCGCGTCTGGCCGGAGCCAGCACGTCGGCCGCGGTTGGGGGGGCGCATGGTCCGCCCCTTTGGAGGACAGGAGCACTACATGTCGACATCGACGAATCGGCCTGCGGGGAGAGTTCTCGTCGTCGTCGCCTTGCTGCTCGGCGTCGGCGCCGCCGCCTCGGCGCAGCAGGGCGCGCGGGACGGTGAATGGCGCTACTACGGCGGCGACAGCGGCAGCACGAAGTACTCGGCGCTCGACCAGATCGACCGCGACAACGTCGCGGACCTGGAGATCGCGTGGCGTTGGCGCACGGACAACTTCGGGCCGCGGCTCGACTTCAACTACCAGGCGACGCCGCTGATGGTCGGCGGGGTGCTCTACACGAGCGCCGGCTGGCGCCGCAACGTCGTGGCCATCGACGGGGCCACCGGCGAGACGCTGTGGATGTACCGCCTCGACGAGGGCGAGCGCGGCGACGTGGCCCCCGTGCGAGCCAGCTCCGGCCGGGGAGTGGCCTACTGGACGGACGGGGAGGGCGACGACCGCATCATCCACGTCACCAAGGGCTATCACCTCGTGGCCCTCGACGCCGCAACCGGCTACCCGATTCCCGGCTTCGGCGACGCCGGCGTCGTCGACCTCTACCAGGGCATCAACGACGGACTCGACCGCCCACCCGTCGAGGACGGGCAGATCGGCCTCAACTCGCCCGCTCTCGTCGTCGGCGACGTCATCGTGGTCGGGGCGGCGCTCCGCGCCACGGCTCCGTCACCCGACTTCCCCGCCGGCTTCGTCCGCGGCTTCGACGTGCGCACCGGCGAGCAGTTGTGGATCTTCCACACCATCCCCCAGCCGGGCGAGTTCGGCAACGACACGTGGGAGAACGACTCCTGGCGCTACAGCGGCAACACCGGCGTGTGGGCCCCGATGTCTGCCGACCCGGAGCTCGGCTACGTCTACCTTCCGGTCGAGACCCCTACGAACGACCTCTACGGCGGCCACCGGCCCGGCGACAACCTGTTCGCGGAGAGCCTGGTCTGCCTGGACGCTCGCACGGGCGAGCGGGTCTGGCACTACCAGCTCATCCACCACGGCATCTGGGACTACGACATCCCCACCGCCCCCACGCTGGTCGACATTACCGTCGACGGCCGCGAGATCAAGGCCGTGGCGCAGGTGACCAAGCAGGCGTTCACCTACGTGTTCGACCGGGTCACGGGCGAGCCCGTGTGGCCGATCGAGGAGCGCCCCGTGCCCGCCTCGACCGTGCCCGGCGAGCAGGCCGCGGCGACCCAGCCCTTCCCCACCCGGCCCGCCCCGTTTGATCGCCAGGGAGTGTCGGGCGACGACCTGCTCGACTTCACGCCGGAGCTCGCCGCCGAGGCGCGCCGCATCGCGTCGGAGTACCAGCTCGGCCCGCTCTACACCCCGCCGATCCTCGCGGGGGCGGAGGGCCGGCGCGCGCTGCTGATGCTGCCGCAGATGACGGGCGGCGCGAACTGGCAGGGCGGAGCGGTGGACGCGGAGACGGGAGTGCTCTACGTCGCCTCGGTCACCAGCCCGACCGCGGCGGGGCTCGTGAACGACCCCGACCGCTCGACCATGGACTTCGTCGGCGGCTTCGCCGGGCGGCGCGGCCGGGCGCGACAGGGGTGCAACGAGATCGGGCCGCTGGGCCTGCCCCTCATCAAGCCGCCGTGGGGACGCATCACGGCCATCGACCTGAACACCGGCGACCACCTCTGGATGATCCCGAACGGCGACACGCCCGACTGCGTCCGGGACCATCCGGCCCTGAGCGGGGTGGACGTTCCCCGGACCGGCAAGCCGGAGCGGAGCGGCATCCTCGTCACCGGGTCCCTGGTCTTCGCCGGAGAAGGAGGAGGACTCTTCGCCACCCCCACTTGGGCCGGCGGCGAGATGTTCTACGCCTACGACAAGCGGACGGGAGAGACGGTCTGGGAGATGGAGCTCCCGAAGCGCCAGAGCGGCATCCCCATGACCTACATGATCGACGGCAAGCAGTACATCGCGCTGGCGATCAGCGCCCGTGGCGAACCGGCGGAGCTGGTGGCCCTGGCGTTGCCGTAGGCGACGGGCGGCGGCATGAGCAAGACGATGGTCGAGATCGCTTCGTATTCGGAGGAAGAGCTGACGGCCATGATGGTGGACCTCGAGTCCGACATCGTGGAGCGTAAAGAATCGCTCCGTGGCGACGCGCCCGTCAAGATCCGACAGGCGGTCTGCGCATTCGCCAACGATCTTCCGGACCGTCGCAGGCCCGGTGTCGTCCTGGTCGGGGTGGACGACGAGGGTCGAGCGGTGGGCGGGGACGTGTCGGACGAGCTCCTGCGGCAGCTCGCCGACATCAAGACCGACGGGAACATCGTGCCGCCTCCCACCATGGTGGTGGAACCGCGCACGCTGGCCGGCGTTCGGGTGGCGGTGGTGACGGTACGGCCGTCGGACTCGCCGCCCGTTCGCTACCAGGGGCGGATCTGGATACGGGTCGGTCCGCGGCGCGCCGTCGCCAGCGCGCAGGACGAACGCATCCTCAGCGAGAAGCGACGCCACAGAGATCCGCACTTCGACGCACGGAGGGCACCTGCGGCTCGTCTCGCCGACTTGAGCCTGCGGCGGTTCGAGGAGGAGTACCTCCCCTCGGCCGTCGATGCGGAGACGCTGGCCAGCAACGACCGCAGCGTGGAAGAGCGCCTCGCCGCCGCCAAGATGATCGTGTCGGTCGACGACGCGGTCCCGACCGTGGGGGGCGTTCTCGTCCTCGGCAAGCGACCGCAGGACTTTCTTCCCGGCGCGTACGCACAGTTCCTGCGGGTCGCAGGCACGGAGTTCGGCGACCCGGTCACGGACACGGAGGTCTGCCAGGGCGTCATCGAGGACGTCGTCCGCCGGCTCGACGACAAACTCATCGCACACAATCGCACATCCGTCGACTTCCTGTCGGGACCGGTCGAGATTCGGGATTCGACCTATCCCCTGGATGCCGTGCAACAGCTCGTCCGCAACGCCGTCATGCACCGGACCTACGAGGGCACGAATGCGCCCACCCACGTGTACTGGTTCGACGACCGCATCGAGATCGGCAGCCCCGGTGGTGCGTACGGTGCGGTCAACGCCGCGAACTTCGGGCAGCCGGGCGTGGTCGACTACCGGAATCCGATCCTCGCCGAGGCGATGCGGGTGCTCGGCCTGGTGCAACGGTACGGCTTCGGCATACCGGCAGCGCGCCGGCTCCTGCGCGCCGCCGGACATCCCGAGCCGGAGTTCCGCGTGGATCCGAGCTGGGTGCACTGCACGGTGCGAGCGCGGACGTGATGCGGGTCTATTCGCTCCTCAGCGACTGCGCGGGGTCGAGCCGCGAAGCGCGAACGGCCGGCCATAGCGACGCCATCAGTCCGGCTGCGGCCAGACAGCCGGCCACCGACGCGTAGATGGCCCAGTCGAACACCGCAACATCGACCAACAGGTGAGCGATCGTTCGGAGAGCTCCCGCCGAAAGCACCAGTCCGATGGCGAGTCCGAGCAGGACCAACGCCATTCCGCGTCGAACGACCAGGACCCGTACGCCCGCGGTCGTGGCCCCGAGCGCCAACCGGATCCCGATCTCCCGCGCGCGCGCGGAAACCGAGTAGCTCAGCAATCCGTACAACCCGACGCTGGCCAGCAACAGCGCCAACGCCGCGAACACCGAGAACAGAACGCCCCACAGCCGGCGCTGCCACAGCGCGTCGTCGATTCGCTCGGTCATGCTGCGAATCGAAACGATGGCCGCGTTCCGGTCCTCCTTCGACACCGCGTCTCGAATTGCCCTCGATACCGCGGTCTGGTCCAGACGCGTGCGCAAGACGTAGTAGCCGCCGCCCACCGGCCACTGCGTGAACGGGTAGTACAGTTCGATCGCGTCACGCTCCGCGCCCTCATGCTTGACGTCACCTACCACCCCGACGACGCGGCAGTAGGGGTTCGACGGCCCCACCGTGTCTCCCCACTGCAGCATCTGCCCGATCGGGTTCCGCTCCCCGAAGAGCGCTCTCGCGCCGACCTCGTTGACGATGACCACCGGAGCGTTGTCGCTCGCGTCGGTGCGCTCGAAGAACCGACCTGCCGTCAAGGGAATCCGCATCGCCTCGAAGTAGTCCCACGAGACATCGGCTCCGGTCGTCGGCAGCAGAAACTGCGTTTCCTCCTCCGCTCGGCCTTGAACCCGAAGCCGCCCCTGCCGCAACGCTCCGCCCGCGTAGGGGAGCGTGTTGGTGACCGCCGCGCTGTCGACTCCGGCGATGGCCTGCAGTCGCGCCAGCACGCGCTCGTGATACGCCGCGAGAAGCGCCGCCCGTTCCGCGCGCGGCGCTTGCGAGAACAGGCTGTTGCGCACGTTGGCCACGATCAGATTCTCGGCCTCGAAACCGTGATCCGCGTTCTGCATCTGCACGAACGTCTTCATCAAGAGCCCCGCGCCCAGCAACAGCAGCAGCGAGGCGGCCACTTCCGTAACGACGAGCGCCGAACGTCGCCAGGAATCGCCCGAGCTCCCCCGCGTCCCGTCCTTCAGCGCCTCCGTGAGATTCACCCGCGAACCCATTACCGCAGGCGCGACCCCGAGGACCAACCCGCTGAGCACCGTCACCGCGAAGCAGAATGCCAGCACATACGGGTCGACCGCGATGCGCATCCACATCGGCAGCGAGTCGGGCAGCAGCGTCTGGAACGCGCGGACGGCCACCCACGCGATGGCCGCGCCGCCAGCCCCCCCGACGGAAACGAGCAGCAGGCTCTCGGCCAGGAATCCCTTCGTCAGCTCGAACCGTCCCGCCCCCAGCGCCGCCTGCAGCACGTGCTGCTTGTGCTGCGTGAGGGCTCGTGCGAGCAGCAGATTCGCAACGTTGAAGATGCAGATCAGCAGAACCAGCGACACACCGCCGGTCAGCAGCATCAAGTAGGGACGCACCTCGCCCACCTCGGCGTCGCGGAGCGGCACGAGACGAACACCGACGTCCTGGTTGGTGGTGGGAAACTCCGCCGCGAGCTGCCGGGCCACGGCGCCCATCTCGGCCTGCGCCTGCTCGAGGGACACGCCGGGCGCGAGGCGGGCGACGGTCGGGTACCACCGTTGATCACGCTGCTTCTCGCGATAGCTGTCCAGCCCCAGCGCGTACCAGCTCTCCATCGTGAGCCACAGCGTCGTCCGGTGCGGATACCCGTATCCCGCGGGCATCACCCCGACCACTTCGAACTCGCCCATCGGCAGCCGGATCATCTGCCCCAGCGCGTCGGGCGCACCACCGTAACGACGTTGCCACAGCCCATGGCCGAGCAGCGCCTTGTTCACCGGTCCGCCCTTGCGATCTTCCTCTGCGGTGAAGAGCCGACCCAGGACCGGTTGCACTCCCACCGCGTGCATGACCTCCTGGTTCAACTGCGCGATGACGATGGGCTCCGCCAACCCGCCGCCCTCGATCTGCGAATCGAAGAGCGTGTACCCGCCGATGTTCTCCAGGAGGCTCGAACGCCGGTTGTACTCTTCGATATCGAGCAACGAGCAGTCCCGCTCCGCCCCCTGCTCGCCCTCCGCCACGGTGAACACTCGCACCAGGCGGTCCGCGTCCGGATAGGGGAATGGACGGAGGAGTATCGCGTAGACCAGGCTGAAGACCGCGGTGGCAGCGCCGATTCCCAGCGCAATGGTCACCACGGCCGGCAGGCTGAACGAAGGCGCGCGCCGCAATGCCCGCCACGACAGTTCAAAGTGCTTGAGCCAACCTCGTGAGGCCGCCGGCACGAACCGATGCGTCGTTTGCGTCGACATCACCTCTCCTTCGCATCAGCCTGCGCTCTTGCGCAGGCGAATGGGCGCTTCACGGTGCTTCGGGCACGTAGATGATCTCCCCGCTCTCGAGCTGGTAGGCGACCCCGACCCGCCGGCCGCGGCGGCCCGCGGCGTCGTCCACGTCCTCGGCCCGGTAGCGGGTGACCTCGCCGGCCTCCTGCGTGATGATCTCCATCTCCGCCGTGCCCGGGTTCTTCACCATCGTGAAGTCCTCCTGCGTGAGGAACTCCGTGAGCTGCCAGCGGCTGACCATGGCCACCATCAGCGCCACGGCGAAGACCATGGCCACGTCGAACAGGTTGGCGATGGCGCCGAGCGGGTCGGCGTCGTCATGAAGCGAGGTGCCGAGTCTCCTCCGCCGTCTCCTGCCGGTCATCCGAACCTCCTGGTTCGCGCGTGGGTGTTCCTTCGCCGATGAGCCCGCTCACGAACTCGAGATCGTTGAGGGCCTCGCTGTGCCAACGCTGCTTCGCCTGCTGGACGGCGAAGCCGATGCCGCCCACGAAAAGGCCCACGACGGTGGTGGAGAAGGCCACTTGCAGGTTCTCCGCCATCGCCGCGATGTCGCCCGCGGCCAGCCCGACGAGCGCCGGCCCCATCGGGATGAGCGTGCCCATCAGGCCGAGCATCGGGCCCAGCCGGGCCATCGTCCGCGCCGCCGCGAGGTCCTGCTCGCAACCCGCCTCGAAGTCGGCGAGCGCCTTGTCGCGTTGCGCCGCCGACCGGCCGTGGGCGAGGAGACGCCCGAGGGCCGGCTTCCAGCGCGGCTCGGGGGGCAGGTCGGCGTCGCGGAGCAGCGCCTCCACGTTGTCGTGGTCGAGCCGATCGAGCAGCGGCCGCAGGGCGGACCGGAACCGGAGCCGCGACAGCCAGGCGCCGTAGGTGCGCCCCGCGAGCAGCAACGCGCGGGCGAAGAGGATCAGCAGCAGGACGATGACCGGGACGAGCAGTCCGGTCGAGAGCAGGTAGAGCGCGCGCGTCAACAGCTCCATGGGCTCAATTCGCGAGGCGGCGCAGGCGCCGGCGATGGCTCCAGTAGCCGACGAGCATGCCGAGGGCCGCGACCCCGGCGACGACGGCGTGGGGTCCGGCTTCGAGCGCCGTCGCGTTGCTCTCCACCCCGCCCTGCAGGGCGTACGCGGTCAGTGCGGCCGCCAGCATGACCTGGCCGACGTGCACGAGCAGGCGCAACTCCACTCGGAGATCGACATCCGGGAGCAGCCGGCGGATCGCCTCGCTTCCCGCCGTACCCGCCGCGACGATGGCCAGGCACAGGACCATGGCGGTCGTCTCGAACGACCATTCCGACGCCGCGTCGAACACCTTCATCTCCAGGTAGAACAGCGCGGGCACCGGGATGACGCCGACCTGGTACGCCGCCAGCCGCACCCACCGCCGCACCCGGTCGAACGGCGGCGCGTGCCGCGCCCGCAGCAGCAGCGTGGCCCCGGCGCACCCGACGACCCCGTCGAACGCCAGGATGGCCGCCAGCGTCTGGACGTCGGTGCCGTCCAGGCTCCCCAGGAAGGCGGGCAGGCTCTGGCGCAGGACGATCGGGTACACGGCATAGGCAAACGCCGCGACCAGCGCGGCGGTGAGCAACCTCCCCCAGGCGCGCTCGATGAACGCCGTCGCCAGCAGGAGGAGGACGATGCCCGTTCCGGCGGCGATGTCGAGTACCGCTTCCACTGTGCCGGTCTCCTGGGAGTCTGCGCCGCAGAAACGTGCCACGCAGGACTGCGTGCCCGCGCAGACTCCCGACGCGACCGCAAGGTCGCGCTAGCTCGTTCTCCTTCTCCGCAGGGCG
Source organism: Vicinamibacterales bacterium (assembly GCA_965215155.1). Classification (GTDB taxonomy): domain Bacteria; phylum Acidobacteriota; class Vicinamibacteria; order Vicinamibacterales; family UBA8438; genus JAGWAJ01. The sequence goes on from CBDCCY010000004.1 coordinate 1,258,689, forward strand.
AGCAACGCGACCGCGAACAGGACCGCGACGAGGACCGCGCCCAGCCAGGCCGCGCGCGCCGGGGTCGGGGCACTCACCGGCGCATCCGGCGGCCGGGGCTCCGCGTCCTGCTCCGCCAGGACCACGCTCGCCTCCGCCAGCTCCACGCTCGTCGTCAGGTTGCGCTGCAGCTCGCTGCGATACGCGGCGGCGAGCTCTGCCGGGGCCTGCTCCGCGATGAACGACGCCAGCGCCGCGTTGTCGCAGATGAAGCCGCTGCACCCCGCTTCGAACTCCTCCACCAGGCGCGTGTGCAGCTCCGCCAGCACGGCGACCTGCTGCGGGGACGCGTCCCAGAGCCCCTTGCGCACGGTCTCCAGCATCACCGCCGTCATCTCCTGGAGCGCGTATGGGTTCTCGCGCCGGAAGAACGCCTCGACCCCGAGGTCGTAGCGGTCGTCGACGTAGACTTCGTACAACTCGTTCCACAGCGCGTCGTCGATCGCCGCCGGCTTCATCACATTCCACCCGTAGGTGTTGCGGAACGTCTCCGCGAAGTGCTCAGCCGACGAGGCGCCGCCCTCCTGCAGCTCGCCTATGTAGGCCGGGTTCAGCAGCGTCGACCGCGCCTCGGTCCAGACCGTCTCGGTGAGGTCCGTCACCCGCGGCCGGTTCATGTTGCGGAAGTCGTTGAAGTAGGCGTCCGCGTCCCTGCCGGTCACATGGCGGACGGCGAGGCTGAGTCCGCCCATGAACTCGTATACGTGGTCCAGGCTCAGGGCGCCCCAGGTGTGACTCTGGCGGGGCTGCACGACGATCTCCGTATCGGCCAGCGCCGCCTCGAAGATGCCCTCGGCGTAGAAGCTCCAGAGCTCGCCCTCGTCGTAGACGGCGCCCATGTTGCGCAGGTACTGGCCCGCGACCTCGGCGTCTTCTTCCCACCGGTCGCCTCGCTCGACCATCTCCATGATTGCGGTCCCGTAGTTGCCGTTCACGCCCCCGAAGACCCGCAGCGTCGAGTAGCGGCGCGCGTCCGCGGGCGACAGGCCCTTCTCCTTCATCACCTCCTCGGCGCGCAGCCGCCCCGCGTGGACGAAGTTGTCGTGCGCCTCCTCGTCGCGCGCATCGGCCGCCATCGCGACGGCGCGGTTGATGAGGGCGAGGCGCGAGGCGGCGAGGTCCCGGAGCTGGCCCGCGGTCTGCACGACGACGTCGATGCGGGGCCGGCCGAGGTCGGCCGAGGGGATCAGGCGCAGATCGGCGACCCGCCCGCGCGGGTCCCAGACCGGCTCGACGCCGAGCAGGTAGAAGACCTGGCCGATGGTGGCTCCCTCCGTGCCGATGAAGTCGGTCGGCCACAGCGTGAACGCGACCTTCCGGGGATACGCGTCGTGCCGCCGCCGGTGCTCGTCGACGAGGGACTCGGCCAGTCGGCGTCCTACCCTCCATGCCTCCGGCGAGGGCGTCTTCTCGGCGTCGATGGAGAAGAGGTTGCGCCCGGTGGGAACGGCGTCGGGGTTGACGATGGGATCACCGCCCGGCGACGGCTCGACGTAGCCGCCGCCGAGGGCGCGCACCATGCTCTCGAGCTCGAGGTCCGAGCTGTCGCGCAGGCCGCGCCGGTACCGATCGACGCCGGCGACGCCGGCCTCGAGCGCGAGTACCGCCGCAGCGAGCTCCGGATCCCCGTGAGCCTGCTCGCGGTCGGCCGGGGAGACGCGGCCAGCCGCGGAGACGAGGTCGGCCGGGGAGACGAGGTCGGACAGCACCGCTTCGGCACCCGCTCCAGCCGCCCGCCGCGCGTAGGCGCGCCGCGCGGGCTGCCGGTAGCGGCGCTCGAAGAGGACGGCGTCGTCCACCACGCCACTCTTGGCCCTGCCCTTGGCGATGTCGATGCGGGCCAGGCCGTAGGCGATGGGATCGATCGCCATCAGCTCCGCCGTTCCGTGGACCTCCTCGTCGGAGAACGCGTGCCCCAGCGTGTAGAAGCCCTGCACGACCTTGGCTCCGTCGATGGTCTCCACGTGGTTGCTCAGCCGGAAGTAGTCGTCGTCCGACCAGGCCGTCTCGGGGTCGAGGCCGAGGTCCACGTGCAGGTCCATGTCCACGGCCAGACGCCGTATGGTCCGGGCGTGCTCCGCCCGCACCGGACCGTCCGCCGCGTTGCGGTAGCGGTCGAGCCGGTCGCGCAGCGGACGCAGCCCCTCGTAGAGGCCGCCCTCCATGAAGGGCGGCGTCAGGTGCGTGACCGTGGCCGCGTAGGAGCGCCGCTTGGCGATGATCCCCTCGCCCACGTTGCTCATGATGTAGAGATAGACGTGCGGTATCCCGCCGATGAGCGCGTCCGACCAGTCGTGGGAAGACAGCGCGATCTGCTTCCAGGGCCGGAACTCCAGGCTGCCGTGGGTGCCGAAGTGGATCACGGCGTCGGCCTCGAACGCGCGCCGCGTCCACAGGTACGACGCCACGTAGGGATGCGGCGGCGCCTCGAGCGTCCCGTGCACGAGGCGGAACGTGTCGTCGCCCACCCCCGGCAGCGGCTGCGGCAGGACCACCACGTTGCCGAATTGAACGCGGGCGACCGCGATGGCGGTGTCGTCGTCATCTTCGCCTCGGCCGCCGCCGACCGTCATGTACTCGCCCGGGGCGGGTCCGTACGCCGCGGCCACCGCTTCCCGCATCGCCGGCTCGAGGTGCTCTCCGGTCCATTCCGCATACTGGGTGGCGGACACCAGGGCCGGATCCCCCTTGGCCACGTACTCCTCGAAGGCCCCGCGCGCATACGGCCCGAGCACGGGCCCACTGGACTGGATGAGCTCCCAGAAGGCGTCCTCGGTTTCCGGCAGGCCCTCGACCGTGTAGCCGGCGTCGCGAAGCGTGCGCAGCAGGTTCAGGAGGCTCGGCACCACCTCCATGTTGCTGGCCGTCATCGCGTTCTTGCCGGGACCCTTGTAGTAGTAGATCGCCACGCGCTTGTCGCGGTTGGGCTTGGTCTTCAGCGCCAGCCAGCGTTCGACGAGGTCGCAGAAGACCTCGAGCCGCTCGGGCACCACGTCGAAGATCTCGTAGCCGTGCTCGTCCTCGAACTCCGCGGCGACGGCGTAGGGCGCCACGCCGCCGTCGAGCTCGGGCAGCACGACGCTGAGGGTCAGCAGTCCTCCGGCCATCCCCTGCTGGTCGGCGACCCACTCGTCGTGGTTCTGGAAGACGGACAGGGCCGTCAGCAGCGGGATGTTCCGCTCCCGGAGCCACGCGATCGCGTCGCGGGAACGTCCCCGCGAGAGGCGGCCGTGCGGCATCAGGACCACGAGGTCCGGCTCGATCTCCTGCAGGAAGTCGAGCCGCTTCTGATTGCTGGCGACCGGAACGACATTCCAACGGCGTGCTTCGAGGGCCCTGATGATGGCATCTACGTGATCGCGGTTCGCGTTGAAGGGACCGGGCACGCTGGTGAGCAGGGCGATGGTCGGGGCGCCGGGCTTGGCCAGGCCCTGCTCCTCGTAGTAGGCGCGAAAGCCGGCGACCGTCTCGAACGTCAGGCGGTCGTCGAGGTGGAAGAGGACGTCCATGGCCCGCTCCGCGGGGGGCAGCACCGGATCCGAGCGGAACGCCTTGCCGTCGAGCTCGACGCGGGAGAAGTTCAGCAGCCGGGCGTAGTTCTCCGTGCCCCCGAACCGGAAGTAGCCGCTGACGTGCTCGAGCTGCCGGCCCTCGAGGTTGGTGACGTCGTGCTGGGGATTCGACACGCCGCGCACGAAGAGACGCGCACCGCGCCGCCCCGCCTCCCGAAGCTGCTCGATGTGCGTCTCCTTCAGCTCCAGGCCGCGCCCGTGCACGTACACGGCCGGATAGGATGCCGCGCGATCGAGGGCATCCAGGGCGAGCGGCTCGATGCGGATCGCCTGGTCTCCGCGCGCCCTCTCCAGGCGGGCGAGCTGGACGCCGCGGAAGTTGACGAACGCGATCCGGGTGGGGGCGAGGTAGTGCCGGTATAGTCCGGCCGCGGTTCCGACCACCGCCAGCGCGAGGACGGCCAGCAGAATCGTCCTTCGGCGCGCCTCCGGTCCGAAGAGACGCAGTAGCGCGCCCGTCCGTCTCGTCGCTTCCATCATCGCGCTGCTCCTCGAAGTGCGATCAGCGGGTCCACGCGCGACGCGCGCCATGCCGGCAGCGCACACGCGATCAGCGTGACCACGCCGATGACGATGGGGACACTCAGGAATGTCACAAGGTCGAAGCGGGACACCCGGAACAGCAGCGCTTCGAGATAGCTGCCCATCGCAAGCGCGACGAGCAGGCCGCATACCGTGCCGACGGCCGCGATGCCTGCCCCGTGGCGGAGGACGGTGGCGACGATATCGGAGCGGGTCGCGCCCAGTGCCGTCCGTACGCCGAACTCCCGGGTGCGTTGGGTGACGAGATAGCTCATGACCGCGAACAGCCCTGCGCTCGTGAAGACGACGGCCACCGTCCCGAACACGAGGAACAGGAACGTCCACAGGCGGCGTTGCCAGACCGCCTCGTAGGCGACGCGATCGAAGGGTACGACGCGCTCGACGACGAAGTTCGGGTTGACCGATTCCAGCGTGCGGCGCACCGAGGTCGCCAGCAGCGCCGGGTCGCTTCTCGTGGAGATCAGGAAGCGCATCGTCTCCGCGGGAAACTGCCCGTGGTGGAAATAGATCTCGATGCCGCCGTCATCGGCCTGATGCCATGTCGTGTTCGGGACGATGCCGATGACGGTCGTCCAGAAGTACGGATCGACGCCCCACCGCATTTGTTGCCCCAGGGGATGCTCGCCTGGAAAAAGGAGCTCGCCCGCCCGCCGGCTGAGAATCGCCACCGGAGGTGTCTCAAGCGTGTCGCTATCCGCGAAGTCGCGCCCGTCGAGAATGGGCACGCCGAGCCCTGCGAAGTACTCCGGCATGGCATTCGACGTTCGCACGGCGCCGCGATACGCCGTCGCCGGCGTATCCCGCCGGCGCGAATAGAGCTCGTAGACCGGGCGCTCTTCGGGCGCGTTCAGGAACGGAATCCTGGTGGCGGCGGTCACGGCCTGGACGCCGGGCAACATCCCCAGCGCGTCGCGCATTTGCCGAAACCCGCGCGCGTGACGGGCGATGAACTCCTCGCGGGTGGAGCCCGGCACAATGTCGCCCGTCACCGACGCGACGAGCACACCGTCGGTGCGAACACCCGTGTCAACCCGACCGAGGTGCAGCAGCGACCGCACCGTCAGTCCCGTGCCGACCAGGAGCGCAACCGAGAGCGCGACCTGCACCACTATCAATTGCCGGCGCAATCGGGACGACGGTTCGAGACCTCCCTTGTCTCCCTGCCGCAGCACGTCGGAAAGATCGGGGCGCATGTGCCAGGCGAACGATGTCGTGCTGATGACAAGTCCGGTTCCCACGCCGGCGCTCGCGGCGAACGCGATGGTGCGGCGATCGAGGCGGAACTGCATCCATGCGGGGAGATCCACCGGGATGAGGGCGTACAGAGCCGGAATGGCGGCGGCGGCGACGGCGAAGCCCGCCACGCCTCCAAGAAGCCCGTACAGCAGGCCCTCGACGACGTGTTGGCGCATCAGGTGCCCGGGTTCGACGCCGAGCGCGGTACGCACCGCGACCTCCTGCGCGCGGCCGGCAGCGCGCGCCACGAACAGGCCGCTCACGTTCACGCACCCGAGCAGGAAGAGCAGCACCGCCGCCGCCGTGACGCCGGAGAGCTGCGATCCGAGCTGCCCGATCTCGGCCTCGCGAAGCTGCCGCACACGGACACGCGTGTCGCGATTCGTGGCGGGATGCTCCTCCGCCAGCCGGCGGGCGATGGCGTCCATGTCGGCCTGCGCCTGCGCGATGGTCACGTCGGGCCGCCGGCGGGCGATCACGCCGTGCAAGTACAGGTCCCGCCGTTTCCACCAGACTTCCGTGATGGCGTAGCGGCTCATGAGCGGCATCCACGCCTGGGTGCGATCGGGATAATCGAACCCCGGCGGCAGCACGCCAATCACCTCGTGCGGGAGGCCGCGCATCCGGACCTGCCGGCCGATGACGTCCGACGAGCCGCCGAAGGCGTCCTGCCACAGTCCGTACCCCAGCACGACCTTGCGGAGGTCGCCTCCGTGCACGTTCTCGTCGTTGCGAAACGTGCGGCCCAGGATCGGCCGAACGCCGAGCGTGTCGAACAAGTGGGGTGTGGCAAAAGTGGTCCTGACCATCCGCGCCGGGCCGCGTCCGGCGAGGTGTGTCGGGAATGAAGCCCACGCCGCGATCGGAGAGAAACCCTGCACCTGCCGTTGCCAGTCCTCGAAGTCCGGGAGGGAGACGCCATGCAACGACTGCGGCGCCTCCCGGTTGAACGTGAAGACGCGAACCAGGCGGTCGCTGTCGGCGTAGGGCAACGGCCGCAGCAGAACCGCGTCGAACAGGCTGAATGCCACAGTGGCAAGGCCGAGGCTCAGCCCGAGCATCGCGGTAACGAGGAGCGCGAACAGAGGTCGCCCCGTCCACTGGCGAAGGGCAGCACGCAGGTCATCGAGTGTGGTCATGCCCATTTCGCCGGGTGGTGCAGCATCCGGCCCACAGCCCGCATCCTAGAAGGGGGTCACCGTCAGGCTCACCGAGAAGAGCCGGGCCGCCGTCGGGGCCCCGAGGGACTCCTCGTAGTAGGCGTCCATCAGGTTCAGCACCTGCACACCCACTCGCAGGTCGTCGTTCGGGCGGATGTAGAGCCCCAGGTCCGTGCGGGTGTACTGGTCGAGCCAGACCGGCCGGCCTCGCGACGTCTGGAAGCGCTCGTCGACCCACCGTTGATCGATCGACCCGGTCAGACGCCAGGTGCCCAGCGAGGCGCCGACCTGCATTCCCATGTTGACCTTGTGCCGCGGAACGCGGGACAGGGGATTGCCCGTCGCCAGGTCCTCGCTGTTCGTGAACGTGTAGTTCGCGTAGTAGTTGAGCCAGCCGGCGGCCTCCCCGTTCGCCACCAGCTCGACGCCCGTCGAGCGCGCCTCGGCGACGTTGACCCAGTCGAAGTAGCTGCGGTCCGCCGAGGCGATGAGCTGGACGAGGTCCGTCATGTCGTTGTGGAAGACGTTGGCCTCCGTCCGGAACGCACGGCTGGGCTCGTACTGGATGCCGCCGTCGAACGACGTGATGTACTCCGGCCGGAGGTTCGGGTTCGGGAAGCCGGGCGTGGTGCCGTGGAAGACGACGTTGCCGAACAGCTCCGAGAGGCTCGGCGCCCGAAACGCGCGGCCGGCCGACGTGCGGACGCGCGCGTTCGGCGTGATCGCGTACAGCAGCGCGACCTTCGGGGAACCGACGGTCCCGAACCGGGAGTGGTAGTCGAGCCGCGCGCCGGGAACCAGCCGCAACTTCTCCGTCACGTCCCATTCGTCCTGCACGTAGGCCGCCGCGAGGTTGAATCGCTCTTGGGATCCGTCCGACAGCGGGAACACCTCCCCGAGCGGCGGGTCGCGGACGATGCTGACGGACGGGTTGAGGGCGCCGCCGGCGAGCAGGTCGGCCTGCAGCCCCGCGGCTTCCGCGGCGAGGTCCGCGTCCGAGCCGAGCAGGTTCGCGCGGTCGATGATGAGACTGTCCCCGAACGTCCCCCGGTCGGTGACGTAGGTGGCCCCGAACACGACGGAGTGACTCAGGCTCGGCGTCCACGTGAACTGCGGCTCGACCAGCAGGCTCTGGATCGCCGTATCCCGCTCGGTGAGCGCCGCGAACGGGTGCGCGCCACGCTCCACCGATTCGCTCAGCGAGCCGGGGAGCCCGACGACGGTCGTCTGGAGGGTGGGGGTGCGCGTGTAGTTCTCCTGGAAGATGCGCTGGCGCGAGATGCGCTGACTGACTTTGACCTGCGCGGACACCGGGCCGGCGCCTCGATGCCGGATGGTGCCGCCGAGGTTCACCGAGTTGGCCGTCCGGTTCTCGTCGACGGCCGACGGGAGGCGCCCCGTGACGTCGAGCCCGGTGGTGTAGCGCGAGATCCGCGGCAGCAGCGACACCCTCCACGCCTCGGCGGGGGCGAAGTCCAGCCTGCCGCTCAGGCGCACGTCCTCGTACCCGACGTTGCGCAGCGGAATGGTCCGGGAACCGCTGACGCGCGTCTCGCGGTTGTAGACGTTGTCGATGCGGCGGCGATCGGCCGTGAACGAGTAGCCGACGGGTCCCGACTCTCCCCGGGTGGACGCGCCGTACTGGTGGTAGCCGGCGTTCCCGCCGCTCGCGAAGAAGTCGGCGGTCGGAGCTCCGACGCCGGGCCGGGTGATGGCATTGATGGCCCCGGCGAAGGCGTTGGCGCCGTACAGGCTCGAGAACGGCCCGCGGACCACCTCTACCTGCTCGACGGATTGCACCTGGACCAGGTTCAGCTCGGCCAGCGTGCCCGTGCCGAGGTCGTTGGCGGGCAGCCCGTCCACCAGGAAGAGCGCCCGCTTGGTGCCCGGAACGCCCCGCACCACGAGCATCGAATTGGACCGCGCGGCCATGCCCGACCGCTCCACGAAGTCGATGCCCGGAGTCCGGCGCAGGAGGTCCTGCAGGTTGCGGGCCGGGGATGCCTCGATGGCCTCCGCCTCGAGTATGGTGACGCTGGCCGCGACCTCGGAGAGCGCCCGCTCGGTCTGGGTGGCGGTCACCACGACGGTCTCCTCGAACTCCAGCACGGGGAGCTCGATGGTCAGTCGCACGAGCTGGCCGCCCGCCACCGTCACCGGCGACGTGAGCGGCGCAAAGGCCTCCCGCGTCACGGTCAGCCCGTAGATGCCGGCGGGGACGCCGTCGATGGCGAACGTGCCGTCCGCCTCCGTGGTGGCCGCCATCCCGGTACCGTCGAGGACCACGCGCGCGGCCGGAAGCGGCACGCCGCCGTCCTCGGCCACGACGATTCCCTGGATGGAGCCGCCCTGTCCGAATCCGAACACGGGACCTGTTCCGAACAACCCCGCCGCGACGAGCACGGCCGAAACGACAGGAAAGGCAATCCGACTACCCGCACCCAATCTCACGTCGCACCTCCGCGGCGGTCGCGCGCCGGACCCGCCGGCCGACGAGCCGCCGATTCCCACAATCCGAAATGCCGACTCGCGGACGCGCTCGCAAGAGGCGTCCGGGTCGACGTGGCGAGGGGAGGTGCTACGCGGGAGGTCCGCGGGTGAGGCCGGGGTCGAGCGCGGTCCCGAAGCCGTGCCCGTGGCGGGTCGACGCGGCGACAGGCGCCAGCGGGGACGGCGCCGCGAGCTCGGGCGCCGCCGCCGGCGCCAGGAAGGAGTGGTCGCGGAGACAGCAGATGACGCAGTCGTGGTCGTGACCGTCGAGGCTCCCGTCGTCGTGCCCGGGAGAGACAAGGCCGACCGACAGCAGGAAGCACGCCAGCGACAGCGCCGCGGATGCGATGGCCCGGCTCGGCTTCGGCTTCGGCTTCTTCATTGCTCCCGCCTTCGCGACCGGATTCGCCGTGTCAGTCCCCCGTTCCACCGCCGCGCCCGATGCGGATCAGCTCGCGGCCCGTCCTGACGAGCAGAGCGCCGTCGACGGCGGCGACCCCGTACACGCGATCCGGGACCGTCAGCGAGTTCCTGGCCAGCTCGAGGGGCTCGGCCACGTCCGCGGCGAGGATCGTCGCCACGCCGTCGACCCCGAACACGTAGACGCGATCCCCGTTGACGATCGACGTCGCCCACGCCGGCGACGGCAGGCGGGCCGCCCACCGCGACCGGCCGGAGCGCTGCTCCACGCAGCGGATGACGCCCAGCGAGTTGATCAGGCAGACCGCCCCGCCCGTCACGACCGGCGACGACATGCCCGCCGTCACGCCCCGGCCGCGCCAGAGGACCTTGTCGCCCGCCAGGGGCCCGCGGTGCTCGATCGGCACGGCGAGCGTGGACCGCGAGTCCACCGAGGGCACGACGAGGCGCCCTCCGGCGACGACGGGTGACGAGAGCCGGTTGCCCGACAGGTCGTCGATCCACCAGACGCGCTCGCCGGTCTCCGCATCGTACGCCTCGACCGCGCCGTCGATGCTGACCACGACGAGCTCGCCGCCGCCCCGGGGCACGACGACCGGCGTGGTCCAGGCGGACCTCGCAGGTCGGTCCGCCTTCCAGCGCGTCTCGCCGGTGGCGGGGTCGACGGCCAGCAGGTACGAGGGCCCCTCGTGGGCGACCAGCACGAACAGCGCCTCGTCGTTGCCCGCGAGCGAGCTGCCCAGGCCGTAGCCCCTGATCTCGCCGTAGTCCGCCTTCAGCGACCGCGACCAGACCGGCTCGCCGTCGTGACCGAGGGCGCCCAGGTCGCCGCTCTCGAACAGGTAGTAGACGCGCTCGGCGTCGACCCAGGGGGTCGGTGCGCCCTTCGCCACGACGGGCGTGACCGGGACGGGCTGGCTCGATGCCAGGGTGTGGCGCCACCGCAGCACCCCGGCCTCCGCGTCGACGGCCTCGACGATCTGCGTCTCGCGCCGCGGGCCGTCGATGGCGGTGACGAACACGAGGCCGTCCCAGACCACCGGGCTCGACTGCCCGTAGCCCCCGACCGCGTGCCGCCACGCGACGTTCTCCTCGTCCGACCAGGTCAGCGGGAGGTCGCGGGCCGGGCTGTGACCGAACGCCGGTCCCCGAAAGCCGGGCCAGCGCCGGGCTCCGAGCGGAGCCGCAGCCGCCGAACGGCGGGCTTGCCCGGACGGGGCGTCGACCGCGCCCTCCGGGCGCCGCCGCACGTCGACGACGTCGCTCAGCCGGAGCGAGGCCACCTCGATCCGGTCCACCTCCGCGTTGATCCGGCCGTGCGCCGCGCCGCCCGCGATGTGCAGCACCCCGGGTCCCCCGACGAGCGCGTGGTACGCGCGATCCGGCTCGATGGCGTAGGCGAGCGTCTCCCAGGCGTCCGCGCCGGCGTCGAGACGGAAAAGTTGGTTCGAGTCGCTCAGGTACAGGTTCCCGCCGGTCGCGGCGATGCCCACGCCGACGGCCCCGCGGGCTGCGGGCACCGGTCCACCGGGCGCCGGCGCCAGAGTCCCGGTCCGCAGGTCCAGCCGATACACTTCGAGCACCCGCCCCCGAGGACTGATGCCGCCGGCGATCCAGATGGCATCGCCGTGGACGACCGCGGCGAGCGAATGCAGGCGCGGGGCCTCCGCCTCGACCACGGTCCAGGCCACGGGGTCCCGGTCGAGGTCGGCGACGAGCACGTCGTCACGCCAGTCCTCTGCCCGCACCGCGGGCCGGCCACGACGAGCGCCCGGAGCCTCGACGACAGCCGAGGGCGCCCACCCGCCGATCACCCAGAGCTCGCGTCCGACGACGACCGCCGCATGGTCCGTCCTGCCCGACGGCATCGGCGTCAGATCTACCCACCGACCGCCCACCCCGTCCCACCGCTCCAGGTCGGGGCGGGCGCGACGGGCGCCCGCGATCTCGGCGCCGCCCACGCGGTAGAGGTCTTCGCCGTCACTGACGAGCGCGGCCCCGCGTGCCGGAGGGCCGGTCCAGACCGTCGACCAGGACGCGTCACCCGGCGCGAGAGCGTAGAGCGCCGCCTGCCCGGTGCCCGCGGCGTCGCGGGAAGCGGGCGGCTGCTCTCCCGAATGCACGTAGAGCACGTCGCCGACCCAAGCCGCGGAGGGATCGGAAGAGGCGTGCGGAAGGGGCGGCGCGGTCTCGGGCCGAGCGGCCGGCGCCAGGGGATTCTGCAAGGACGGCTGCGCGTACGCCGTCGTACCGGCGCCGGGACCTCCTCCGGCTGCCAGGGCGAGGGCCAGTGTGGCGCTTGCCATTGAAGTGCGTCGCATGGTCGTCTCCCAGTTTCCGAACGCTCGTAGTCGGGTCACGCCGATGTCCGCGCGGCCACGTCAGGTCGCGTCACGCCGATGTCGGCGCGCCCGCGGCGGGTCGGGTCACGCCGACGTCCGGCACGGCCACGTCAGGTCGTGCTCCGCCTCCGCAGGACGAGCAGCGCCGCCGCGAACAGGACCGCGACCACGACCACGCCCAGCCAGGCCGCGCGCGACGGGCTCGGCCCGCTGGCCGCCGCATCGGCCGGCCGCGGCTCCGCGTCCTGCTCCGCCAGGACCACGCTCGCCTCCGCCAGCTCCACGCTCGTCGTCAGGTTGCGCTGCAGCTCGCTGCGGTACGCGGCCGCGAGCTCCGCCGGGGCCGATTCCGCGATGAACGACGCCAGCGCCGCGTTGTCGCAGACGAAGCCGCTGCACCCCGCTTCGAACTCCTCCACCAGGCGCGTGTGCAGCTCCGCCAGCACGGCGACCTGCTGCGGCGTGGCATCCCAGAGCCCCTTGCGCACCGTTTCCAGCATCACCGCCGTCATCTCCTGCAGCGCGTACGGGTTCTCGCGCCGGAAGAACGCCTCGACGCCGAGGTCATGGCGGTCGTCGACGTAGACCTCGTACAACTCGTCCCACAAGGCGTCGTCGATCGCGGCCGGCTTCATCACGTTCCACCCGTACGTGTTGCGGAAGGTCTCGGCGAACTGCTCGGCCGACGAGGCGCCGCCCTCCTGCAGCTCGCCGATGTAGGCCGGGTTCAGCAGCGTCGACCGTGCCTCGGTCCAGACCGTCTCGGTGAGGTCCGTCACCCGCGGCCGCTGCGCGTTGCGGAAGTCGTTGAAGTAGGCGTCGGCGTCCCGGCCCGTCACGTGGCGGACGGCCATGCTCAGCCCGCCCATGAACTCGTACACGTGGTCCAGGCTGAGCGCGCCCCAGGTGTGGCTCTCCCGCGGCTGCACGACGATCTCGGTGTCCGCGAGCGCCGCCTCGAAGATGCCCTCGGCGTAGAAGCTCCAGAGCTCGCCCTCGTCGTAGACCGCGCCCATGTTGCGCAGGTACTGGCCGGCAACCTCGGCGTCGTCCTCCCAGCGGTCGCCCCGCTCGACCATCTCCATGATGGCGGTGCCGTAGTTGCCGTTCACGCCGCCGAAGACTCGCAGCGTCGAGTAGCGGCGCGCGTCCGCGGGCGACAGGCCCTTCTCCTTCATCACCTCTTCCGCCCGCAGGCGCCCCGCGTGGACGAAGTTGGCGTGCGCGTCCGCATCGCGCGCCTCTGCCGCCATCGCGACGGCGCGGTTGATGAGGGCGAGGCGCGAGGCGGCGAGGTCCCGGAGCTGGCCGGCGGTCTGCACGACGACGTCGATGCGGGGCCGGCCGAGGTCGGCCGCCGGCATCAGGCGCAGGTCGGCGACCCGCCCGAACGGATCCCAGACCGGCTCGACGCCCAGCAGGTAGAAGATCTGGCCGATGGTGGCGCCCTCGGTGCCGATGAAGTCGCTCGGCCAGAGCGTGAACGCGACCTTCCGGGGATACGCGTCGTGCCGGCTCCGGTGCTCCTCGAGGAGCGCCTCCGCCAGACCGCGCCCCACCGTCCACGCCTCCGGCGACGGCGTCTTCTCGGCGTCGATGGAGAAGAGGTTGCGACCCGTGGGGACGGCGTCGGGGTTGACGATGGGGTCACCCCCGGGCGAAGGATCGACGTAGCCCCCGGCGAGGGCGCGCGCCACGCTCCCGAGCTCGAGGTCCGAGCTGTCGCGCAGGCCTTCGCGGTGCCGGTCGATGCCGGTCACGCTCGCCTCCAGCGTCAGGACGGCGCGGGCGAGCTCCGCGTCGCGGGCCGCACGCGCCTCCAGCTCGACCTCCGCCGCCCCGACCGCGGCGTCGAGGCGCCGGTCGAACGCCGCGTCGTCGAGGACCTTCCGCAGCCGATCCGCCGCGGGGGCGTCGACGGCCCGAAGCTGGCCGCCCAACGCTGCGCGGTGCTCGCGATAGAAGGCCACCGCCGAGAGCGTCCGCTCGATGTCCTCGCTGGGCGCGGCCGCCAGCCCGCCGGCCGCTTCGTGGCGCCAGGCGCGCTCGAGGGCCTCGACCTGCGGCGCGTCGAGGGCCAGGGCCAGGCGTTCCTCCGCCAGCCGCCGCTTCTCCTCCTCCACGCGGTCGACGAGCCCCGGGTCCTTAAGCAGCGCGAACGTCCGCTCGCGAAGCGCCGCGTCCTGCATGGCCTCGATCAGGGCGAACACGTCCGGGTCCTCGGCGATCTCGATGGCCTCGGCCATCGGCGGGATGACGGCGGCGATGGTCTTCGCGCGCTCGCGCTGCACCGGATCGAGCAGTTGCGACGTCCGGGCGAACTCCTGCTCCGACTGCAGCCGCTCGACGAACTCGACCTTGCGCGGATGCGGCAGGATGCGCGCCACGAGGTCCTCGAGCTCGCCCGCGCGGGCTTTCGACGCCGTCGCCCCCGGCCGGCTGCGGGTGCCCGCACCCATCGAGATGAAGCCGCGAATGATGTCGTCGTCCGAAGGCCGGCGGGCCGCCTCGCGCCAGGCGTGGGCGTGCTGCAGATCGGCGTCCGCCACCAGGTCGGCCAGCACCGCGCCGGCGTCCCTGCCCGCGACTCGACGGGCATAGGCTCCGCGCGCGCGCTGCCGATAGCGCCGGTCGAAGAACACCTCGTCCTCGAGATCGTCGGCTTCGACGGCGCCCTTGACGGTGTCGATGCGGGCCAGGGCGTAGGCGATGGGATCGATCGCCATCAGCTCCGCCGTCGAGTCGACCTCGGTAGCGGTGAAGGCGCTGCCGAGGGTGTAGAGCCCCTGCGCGACCTTCTCGCCGTCGATGGTCTCGACGTGGTTGCTCAGGCGGAACATCTCGTCCGCCGACCACGCCGCATCGGGGTCCAGGCCGAGGTCGACGTGCAGGCTCATCTCCGTCGCCAGGCGCCGGATCGTGCGCGCGTGCTCCGCCCGCACCGGGCCGTCGGCCGCGTTGCGATAGCTGTCGAGGCGGTCCCGCAGCGGACGCAGGCCCTCGTACAGCCCGCCCTCCATGAACGGCGGCGTCAGGTGGGTAACCGTCGTGGCGTAGGAGCGGCGCTTGGCGATGATCCCCTCCCCGACGTTGCTCATGACGTAGACGTAGACGTGCGGGAGCCCGCCGACGAGGGCGTCCGACCAGTCGAAGGTCGAAAGCGCGATCTGCTTCCACGGCGTGAACTCCAGGCTGCCGTGCGTGCCGAAGTGCATGACGGCGTCGGCCCCGAAGGCGTTGCGGGTCCACAGGTAGGAGGCCACGTAGGGATGCGGCGGCGCCTTCCGCGCGCCGTGGACGAGGCGAAACGTGTCGTCGCCGGCACCCGGCAGCGGCTGCGGCAGGATGACGACGTTGCCGAACTCGACGCGGGCGACGGCCAGCGCGGTCTCCTCACCCTCGCCGACCGTCATGTACTCGCCGGGGGCGGGGCCGTACTGCTCGACGACGGCGTCGCGCATGCCCGGCTCGAGGTCCTCGGCCACCCACGCGGCGTACTCGGCCGCCGGCACCAGGGCCGGCTCTCCGGTGGCCACGTACTCCTCGAACGCGCCCCGGGCGTAGGGTCCGAGCACCGGCCCCTTCGCCTGGACGAGCTCCCAGAACTCGTCGTCGGTCTCGGGGAGCCCCTCGACCGTGTAGCCGGCGTCGCGCAGCGAGCGCAGCAGGTTCAGCAGGCTCGGCGCCACCTCCAGGCTGCCTGCGTTCATCGCGTTCTTGCCGGGTCCCTTGTAGTAGTAGATGGCCACGCGCTTGTCGCGGTTGGGCTTCTCCCGCAGCGCCAGCCAGCGCTCGACGAGGTCGCAGAAGGTGTCGAGCCGCCCCGGCACCGCGTCGAAGATCTCGTAGCCGTCCGCGTCGGTGAACTGCGCCGCCACCGCGTAGGGCGCGATGCCGCCGTCGAGCTCCGGCAGGACGACGCTCATCGTGAGCAGGGCGCCCGCCATTCCCTGCTGGTCGGTCACCCAATCGTCGTGGTTCTGGAACACGGACAGGGGCGTCAGCATGGGGATGTCGCGCTCCCGCAGCCACGCGATCGCCTCGTCGGCGCGGCCGAGGGTGAGCCGCCCGTGGGGCATCAGCACCACGAGATCGGGGTCGATGCGCTGGAGGAAATCGAGGCGCTGCTCGACGGCGGCAATCGGGTAGACGTTCCAGGCGCGGCCTTCGAGCGCCCTGATGAAGGCATCGACGTGATCCCGGTTGGCGTTGAACGGGCCGGGCACGCTCGTGAGCAGGGCGATCTTCGGGGCGTCCGGCTTGAGGAGACCCTGCGCGTCGTAGTACGCGTCGAACGCGTCGACGGTCTCGAACGTCAGGTCGTCATCGAGGTGGAACAGGACGTCCATGGACCGCTCGACCGGTGGTTCGACCGGGTCGGAGCGGAACGACTTCCCGTCGAGCTCGACGCGCGAGAAGTTGAGCAGCCGGGCGTAGTTCTCGGCGCCGCCGAACTCGAGGTAGCCGTTGGCCGCGTCGAGCAGCGGACCGCGCAGGTTGGTGACGTCGAGGGCCGGGTTCGTGGCCCCCTGCACGAACAGGCGCGTCCCGCCGCGGCCGGCCTCGCGCAGGTGCTCGAGCTGCGTCTGGTCGAGCTGCAGGCCGCGCCCGAACACGTAGACCACCGGATAGCCGGCGGCGCGGTCCAGCGCCCCCATGTCGAGCGACTCGACGCGCACCGCTCCGCTCTGGCGCGCACGCTCGATGCGGGCGAGCTGGAAGCCGGGGAAGTTGACGAAGGCGACCCGCGTCACCGCGAAGTAGCGCTGATAGGCGGCGAACCCGCCCCAGAGCACCGCGGCCGCGATCAGGGCCGCCGCGATCCGCTTGCGGTGAGACCACAGTTCGGCCAGTCGCGTCCGCACCGTCCGCGCTCGTGTCGGTCCTGTCGTGGCAGTCATCGGGTCACCTTGAGTCCGTTCCTGTCGATCGGGTCAGTCGAGCTCGACGATGGTGATGGCGTTCCAGTTGTTCATCGGGATGAGCAGACGGTTCCGCTTGGAGTCGTAGGCCATCGAGGCGGCGCTCGGGATGCCCGTCGCCACGATCTCGGCCGCCTCTCCGGGACGGATGCGCGACACCGTGCCGATCCGGACGCTGGAGACGTACTTCGTGCCGTCGTCCAGAACGACCAGCCCGTCGTTGCCGCCGTCGACCGCGTGCTCCGTCCCGAGGAGCTCGCCGGAGGACGAGAACGTGAGCACCGCGTTGTCGTTGATGTTCACGACGACGACGTTGCCGTCCGGGTCGAACGCGATGCCGTTGGGCCGGGCCAGCGGCGCTCCCTCGACGACGACCGACGCTTCTCCGTCCGGCGCGATTCGGTAGACCCGCCAGGTGCTGCTCTCCTCGGTCCCGGTCTGCGTGGCCCAGATGGTGCCGTCCTCGGCAACCTCGATGTCGTTGAAGCGCTGCGCGTCCTCCACGACGACGCTGCCCCGCGGCTCGCCGGTCTCCATGTCGAACCAGCGCACGACGTTGATGTCGGCCACGTACAGCAAGCCGTTGACGATGTCGCTGCCGAGCGGATGATTCAGCGTCAGGCCGTTCCGGTTGACGCCGATCCACTTCAGCGTGTGGGTCGTGCCGTCGGGGTTGATCAGGGAGATGTAACCGTCGTTCGGGATCACGTCCTGGGCGATCCCGGCGTTGACCGCAACGTACAAGTCGCGCGCCTCGTCGTAGGCCATGCTCTCGGCGAAGCGAAAGCCGCCGAAGGTCTTGGCGTTCGACGACAGGTCGAGCGGCTCACCGGCCATGAAGGGCGGATCCGCCGCGTCCTGCGCCTGCGCCCCGGCGGTCGCGGGAGCGGCGGCGCACACGGCCAGCGTTGCGGTGACGGTCATCCATCGCGAGACGGTCCTGCTTCTGCACGGGCGTGACATGGTGCTTCTCCTTTAGTTCGGGCGGTTGGATCTCGGGAGCGCGGATGCGCGCACCGGCGTCCGGGCGTGCACGGGCGCCGATCCCACCACCGGTGTCGATGCGAGTACGGGATGTCGGAGCGGCGGGCGACGAGGCAGCTACGCGGGTGGCCCGCGCGTCGTACGGATGCCGAGCGCCACGCCCCGTTCACCGTCCACGGCGGCGGAGACCACGGCGCGGGCGACGAGATCCGGCGCCGACGGCGCGGGCGCGCCGTCGGACTCGACTCCCGACAGGTGCCGGAAGTGACAGGCGTCGCAGTCCGCGTGATCGGCGGCCTGCCCATCGTGCTCGTGGAGCACGATGCCGGCCGGCGCGAACGCGAGCACGAGGAGCAGAGCCACGGCCCAGGCCGCAGTCCGCTTCCGCGACACCATCCGCTTATTCAAGAGGGAAAGACGAGCCGGAGTCAAGCTTTCCCTCCTTGCCGCCCCGGGCAAACTCTGCTAGGTTCGAAAGCCAATGGCCGGATCCGTGCACACGGGCCTCGCACGCCGCAGCGTCGGCTGGCGCACCTGGATCGTCGCCCTGACGATCGCGCTGGCCGGCGTCACGGTCGCCGAGGTCATCTGTCACGAAGAGCACGCAGTCGACCAGGACTGCGCGGTCTGCCAGCTCCGGCACCAGCCCGCCGCCGACCTCTCCGGATCCCCGCAGATCGGAATCGCGGGCGTCCCGGCACCGCACGAACCGGAGGTGGACGGCGGTTGGATCGCACCCGGTCATTCCCCCCGCCTGCCCGCCCGCGGCCCTCCCGCGTAGCCCTCTCCACACGCTCCGTTCGCCCTGTCGCACCGCCTTGGCCAGCGGAACCGCCGGCGTCCCGCGTGCATGATCGCGCGCCCCGGTGCGGCCACCGTGTCTCCCGGCCCCGGCCCAGGGTCGCGACCCGCCGGCGTCGCCGGGAGGCATCCCGGTGCTCGGGCTCGGCCCGGCGCGCGCCGGTGGTGCAGGAGGGCAACGGACAGACGAACCACAGGGCTCACGACGAGGGAGGTAGGAATGCGCGGATCGATTGCGACATGCATGGGGGCGGCCGTGGTTGCGGCCGCCGCGTCAACGCCGCTGCTGGCCCAGGAGACTGGCGTCGTACGCGGCACGGTGACGCTCGAGGCGACCGGGGGCTCCGTCCGCGGGGCGGTGATCCTCGTCGTCGGCTCCGGTGCCTTCGGGCTGACCGACGAACAGGGAAGGTTCGAGATCTACGGCGTGCCGCCCGGCGAGTACGAGGTCGTGGCGCAGCGGGAACACCTGACGGCAGGCCGTCGGACGGTGATCGTCGAACCCCGCGAGGCCGCGACGGCGGCCTTCGTGCTGGCCCTCTCGCCCGTGCGCGAGGAGGTGACAGTGACCGCCTCGGCGGGCGGCACCGAGACGGCGCTCGAGGCCTTCAATGCCGTCTCCACGCTCGAGGCGTTCGACGTCGCCCGGGAGTCGGCCGGCGATCTGGCCTCCGCCCTCGAGCACGAGCCGGGCATCGCGATCCGCAGCTTCGGGCCCGGAGCGAACCGGCCGATCATCCGCGGGTTCGACGGCGACCGGGTGCTGATCCTGGAGGACGGAATTCGCACCGGGGACCTTTCGGGCGAGTCGGGCGACCACGGCGTCGCGGTCGACCCCAACGGCGCGGAGCGAATCGAAATCGTGCGCGGGCCGGCGACGTTGCTGTACGGCTCGAACGCGGTCGGCGGGCTGGTCAACGTGATCACGCCGCACGAGAGTTACCGCGGGTCGCGGCTCGAGGGCACGCGGGGACAGTTCGGCGCCGATCTGGGGAGCGCGAACGCCCAGGCAGGTGCCAACGCGGCATTGCAGCACGCTGGGAACGGTGTGCACTACTGGGCCGCCGGGTCCACACGGCGCACCGAGGACTACACCACGCCCGCGGGGATCGTCGAGAACTCCGCCACCGAGTCGACCGGCGTGCGGGCCGGCGTCGGCTGGTCGCGCAACCGGTTCTACACGAGCGCCGGCGTGACGCTGGGCGACGGCCGCTACGGCGTGCCGGTCGCCGGCGAGTTCCACGGACACCACGAGGACGAACACGGCGAACACCAGGACGAACACGGCGGACCGGAGGACGAACACCACGGGGAGACCGACATCGACCTCGACTGGCAGCGTCAGGCGTTGCGCTTCGACATCGGTCTGCAGGACCTCTCCAACCGCGTCGTCGAGGGTGTGCAACTCAGCCTGAACGTCATCGACTGGAACCACGACGAGCTGGAGATCGAGGGCGGCAGCGAGCGCGTCGGCACCCGCTACGACAACCGCACCTACATCGTCCGCGCCGACCTGAACCAGCGCCAGACGGCCCTTCTGTCGGGGCGGTTCGGCGCCTGGACGCGGTTCCGCGACTTCGAGGCCGCGGGTGCGGAGGCCCTGGCGCCGCGGACCGATCTCACGTCGTTCGCGGCCTTCGCCTACGAGGAGCTGAGCCTGGGGCGGTTTCGCCTGCAGTTCGGCGGTCGCGTCGACCATGACGACTACCGGACGGCGGAGCGCACCGGAGGACACGGGCACGATGCGCACGACGATCACGATGATCACGACGACCACGATGATCACGATGCGCACGACGACCACGATGATCACGACGCGCACGACGACCACGATGATCACGGCGACGAGGAGCACGCTCTCCGGGCGCCCGAGGCCCGCGACCGCAGGTTCACAGGTGCGTCGGCGTCGATCGGGCTCCACGCGGACCTCGGGGCCGGCAACGCTTTCGTCGCCAACCTGACCCGTTCGCATCGCGCCCCGGCGATCGAGGAGCTCTACAACTTCGGCCCCCACGTCGGGACGCTCTCCTTCGACGTCGGCAACCCGGACCTCGACCCCGAGTCCACCCTCGGCCTCGACCTGAGCCTGCGGCACCAGAGCGAACGCGTCCGCGGCGACCTGAACTTCTTCGTGTACGACATCCGCAACTTCATCTTCGGCCACCGCAGCGAGGAGGTGGCCGACAACCTGCCGGTGTTCGACATCATGCAGGGCGACGGCCGCTTCGTCGGATTCGACGCGCAGGCCGGCATCCGGCTCGCCGGGCAGGCCTGGGCCACGCTCGGCCTCGGGCGCGTCGACGCGAGGTTGACGGCAACCGACGAGGCGTTGCCGCGCATTCCGCCGCTCCGCGGCACGCTGCGACTAGACGTGCCGTACGGCGGGTTCACGCTGAGCCCGCGACTGACGTTCGCGGGGCGGCAGGGCAACGTCTTCCACGGGGAAACGCCAACGGACGGCTACGCCGTCATCGACGTGCGGGGGTCGTACGTCTGGCCGCGGCAGCGGACGGCGCACATCGTGTCGTTCACGGCCGGCAACCTGACGAACGTGCTGTATCGGAACCACACTTCGTACATCAAGGACCGGGCGCCCGAGATGGGCCGCCGAGTCCGGGTGAGCTACGCCGTGCGGTTCCACTAGAGGGTCGGGGCCCTGGGGCCCCGTCCGTGCGCCTGGCCGCCCGTCGGCACTTCCCTCCCGGCGGGCGGCCGCGCGCTAACGGCCCTCTGCGACGGCGGCGGCGGCTTGACAGGCGCTGCACAAACGCGATAGAAGGCTCCGATGTGGCAGAGTCGGTCGACGCTGGTGCGGCTGGGCGCGGTTGCCGCGCTCCTGCTGCTGGCGCTCGCGACAACGCCTCACTTCCACGACGAAGCCGAGGGACGGGACGACACGTGCGTTCTGTGCCACGTCCAGGCTTCACCGCCCATCGCGTCCAGCGTCCACGAGGACCCCGATCCCGAGGCGGGCGGCAGCGTCCTTTCCGACGCGCAGGGGTGCGCCCGCACTGCCGAGATACAGGGGCACGACTCCCGGGCGCCTCCCGCCTGACGACTCGCCGGCACCCGTAGCTTTTCCGGTTCCGTAGTCGCGTCGACGCGCCGCAGGCGCGCCGGCGGCGTCTCGCTTCTTCATTTTGGAGGAAGGAGTCCCGGTGACCGTCCGGGACCCTGCTGACGATCCATGGTCCAAGTCATGACGAGCGACGCGCCGTCCGCGCGTCCGGACGACGCGTCGACGCCCGTTCTCGAAGCCCGTGCGTTGTCGAAGCGGTACGGCGATGTGGAAGCCGTCACCGGTCTCGACCTTCGCATCGGACCGTCCGAGATCTACTGTCTGCTGGGCCCGAACGGCGCCGGCAAGACGACGACCATTCACCTCTTCCTGGGGTTCGTCGAGCCGACGAGCGGGAGCGTGCACGTGACCGGCCTCGACGTCGCCGCCGAACCCCTGGAGTCGAAGCGTCGCCTGGCCTACATCCCCGAGCAGGTGATGCTGTACCGCAACCTCAGCGGCCTCGAGAACCTGGAGTACTTCGCCGCGCTGGGAGGGCGAGGATCGCTGGCCCCGCAGCGGCTCAGCGACATCCTGGTTGGCGCCGGCCTGCCGCCCGCCGCGGTCCGCCGCCGCGTGTCCGAGTACTCCAAGGGCATGCGGCAGAAGGTCGGCGTCGCCATCGCCATCGCCAAGGAGGCCGACGCGCTGCTGCTCGACGAGCCAACGTCCGGTCTCGACCCCCAGGCGTCGAACGAGTTCTCCGAGCTGCTGGCGAGCCTCAAGGATCGCGGCGTCGCGGTGCTCATGGCGACCCACGACCTGTTTCGCGCCAAGGAGTCCGGCACCCGGGTCGGCATCATGCGGCACGGGCGCCTGGTCAGGGAACTGAGCACGGACGAGATCGGCCACGCCGATCTCGAGCGGATCTACCTGGAGCACATGCACGAATAGTGGAGCTACCGATGATCAAGCACATCGTCCGCAAGGAGTTCACCGACGTGGTTCGGGACGGCCGCTTCCGCTGGTGCGCGGCGCTGGTGGGAGCGCTGCTCCTGGTCTCGCTGGGACACGGCTGGGTCCAGTCGCGCCAGGCGCAGCAGGAGCTCGCGGCCGCCCAGGCCACCGCCCGCGAGCACTGGGAGTCGCAGGGCGAGAAGAACCCCCATTCGGCGGCGCACTATGGGATCTACGCGTTCAAGCCCCGTCTGGCCCTGTCGTTCGTCGACGAGGGCGTGGACCCCTACACGGGCACGTCGGTGTGGCTGGAGGCGCACCGGCAGAACGACTTCCTCATGCGCCCGGCCCAGGACGCGACGGCCGCCCAGCGCATCGGCGCGCTGACGGCGGCGCAGGTCCTGCAACTCCTGGTGCCGCTGCTCATCATCCTGCTGACCTTCGGCGCGCTCGCGGGCGAACGGGAACAGGGCACGCTGCGCCAGCTCCTGGCGACAGGCGTCGGCCGGTCCAATCTGGCCCTGGGCAAGGCCCTGGGCGTCGCCGGGGCGCTCGCGCTCCTGCTCGTGCCGGCGGCCATCGTGGGGGCCGCGGCCCTCGTCGTGGGGAGCCCGGGTCCGGCCGCATCCGCGCTGGCCCGGGGCACCGTCCTGGCCGGCGTCTACCTGGCCTACTTCGCCGCCTTCGTGGGGCTGTCCCTGGCCGTGTCGGCCCGGGCCCGCTCGGCGCGCACGGCGCTGGTCGCCCTGCTCGCGATCTGGGTGGTGAACGGGCTCGTGGCGCCGCGCGCGGCGGTGGACCTTTCCAAGTGGATCCACCCGACGCCGTCCGCGGTCGAGTTCGCGCAGACGCTGCAGCGTGAGATGGCCACCGGCGTCGAGGGCATCGAGCGTCCGGACCGGGAGGCGTCGAACCAGCGCCTGCTCGCGCAGTACGGCGTGGAGCAGGTCGCGGATCTGCCGGTGAACGAGGTGGGGGTCTTCCTGCAGGAGAGCGAGGAATTCGGGAACCGGATCTTCGACCGCAACTACGGCGCGTTGTGGGACACCTTCGAACGCCAGGGGCTCGTACACGAGGCGCTTGCGGTGGCGGCGCCGCTGCTCGCGGTCCGCACGCTCTCGATGGGGCTGGCCGGGACCGACGTGGAGCAGCACCGGCACTTCGCGACGGCCGCGGAGGCCTACCGCCGGGATCTGATGGAGCAGATGAACGGCGACCTGACGGAGAACTCCCTCAGCGGCGACTTCTCGTACACCGCCGGGCCCGAGTTGTGGGCCGACGTGCCGCCCCTGCGGTACGACGCTCCGACGCTGGGCTGGGTCCTGAACAACCGGATCCTGTCGCTCCTGGTGCTGGGGTTGTGGCTGGCCGGCGCGGTTCTGGCCGCGACGGCGAGCGCGCGGCGCGCGGAGGTGGCGTAGCCGTGACCCTGCGGACCGTCCTGCGGAACGAGTGGCGCCTGCTCGCGGCCGACCGGGCGCTGCGCATCGCGCTCGTGGTCTTCGCCGCCCTCTTCGTCTACGCGCTGGCCAACGGCATGGCCTGGGAGCGTTTCCAGGAGCGGACGGTCGAAGCTGCGCGGACCGGAAATGCCGAGCGCACGCGCGCCCTGGAGCAGGAGCTGGCCGACATCGCGAACGGGGGACAGCCGTCCTCGCCCTTCAGCGATCCGCGCGCGCCGAACGTCCTGGGCGGCGCCCGCGGGGCCCACACCGCGGCGCTGGAACCGGGCCCCCTGGCTGCCCTGGCGGTGGGCCAGAGCGACCTCCTGCCGTACTACTACGACGTCAGCATCTACACCAACGAATCGTCGTTCCAGCAGAACGGCGAGGTCGAGAACCCCCTGAACCTGATGGTGGGCCGCTTCGACCTCGCCTTCGTGACGGTGTACCTGCTGCCGCTGCTCGTGCTGGCCCTCAGCTTCAACGTGCTCTCGGAGGAGCGCGAGCAGGGGACCCTGGCCCTGACGCTGTCGCAGCCCGTGTCGGCCCGCGACGTGGTGGGGGCGAAGCTGGCGTTCCGGGCGCTCCTGGTGGTCGGGCTGGCCGCGGGCGTCTCGCTGCTCGGAATCCTCGCCACGGGCGCCCTCGCATCGTCCGGCCGCGTGCTCCTCTGGTGCGCGACGGTGGTCCTGTACGCCCTGTTCTGGTTCGCCCTCGCGGCGTGGGTGAACAGCCTGCGGCGGTCCTCTGCCTGGAACGCCACGGTGCTGGTGGGCGCGTGGCTCGTCCTCGTGGTGGTGCTGCCGGCCGCCATCAACATCGCGGCCGGCCTGCTGCACCCGCTGCCGTCTCGCGTCGAGATGATCACGGCCCAGCGCGAAGCCTCGAACGATGCCGTGAACCAGCGCAGCGAGCTCCTCGCGCGGTACCTGGAGGACCATCCGGAGATGGCCAGCGGCGTGGTGGCAGAGGAGCCCGGCCTGGGGGCGCTCGCCTGGGCCGCCACGGACGCCGTGAACAGTCGCCTCGAAGAGGTGACGGCGGCGCACGATGCGCGCCGGGCGGAGCAGCTCGCGCTGGTGCGCCGCTATCGCTTCCTCTCGCCGGCGCTCCTGGCGCAGGAGGTGCTCATCGACGCGGCGGGGACCGGAGACGCGCGCTTCGCCCGCTTTCGGTCGCAGGTGCGCGCCTTCGCCGAACGGTGGCAGCAGTTCTTCGTGCCGGCGATCCTGGCCGACGAGCGGATGAGCGCCAGCGTCCTGCCCGACGTGCCGACGTTCCGCTTCGAGGACGAGGCACCGGGCGACGTCGCTCGGCGGACGGGGGTTCCGCTGCTCGTCCTGGGCGGGCTGGTCGTCCTGGTGAGCGTCGGCGCCGGCGTCGGCCTCGGTCGGGTTCGCGGAGCGGACTGACGTCCGGGACTGTCGGGGGGCACGATGTGTCCCCCCCGACAGTCCACGGACGATCCCCTGCTCCTAGTCGACGATCGCCTGCATCACGGCGTTCTGGAAGTCGGCCCGGAGGGGACCGCCGGGCGTCTGCACCATCAGGACCGCGGTCAGATCCTCCTTGGGATCGACCCAGTACGTGGTACCGAACGCGCCGCCCCAGCCGAAGCTGCCGGTGGACCGGTGGTCGCCGCGGGCGTCGACGCCGTCGAGCACGACGTCGACGGTCAACCCGAAGCCCTTCCCGGGGCCGCCGCCGACGCTCCCTGCCTTCTCGTACAGGTCACCGACGTGATTCGACGCCATGAGGTCCACGGTCCGCGAGCCCAGGAGCCGCGTACCGTTCAGCTCCCCGCCGTTGACCAGCATCTGGGCGAAGTGCAGGTAGTCTTCGGCCGTCGACCAGAGACCGCCGCCACCCCCGTGCAACGTCGTCGTGCCCACCCATGCCGGCACCGGGCGGAGCTCGAGGCCCTCGGGGGTGCGGCTGTAGAGCGTCACGACGCGGTGCTTCTTGTCCTCGGGCACGTTGAAGGTAGTGTCCTTCATTCCCAGGGGCTCGAAGACCCGCTGCCGCAGGAACTCGTCGAACGTCAGCCCCGAGGCGACCTCCACGATGCGCCCAAGCGTGTCGATCCCCGCCAGCCCGCTGTACGCCCAGCGCGTGCCGGGCTGGAAATCGAGGGGGGCCGCTCCGAGCGCCGCCGTCCAGTCGGCGACGGTGCCGGTCAGGTCGCGTGGCGCGATGCGCGCCGTCGCCTCGCTCGCCGCGCCGCCGCTACCGAGGCCCGACGTGTGGGTGATCAGGTCGTGCACCGTGACCTCGCGCTTCGCGGGCACGGTGTAGATGTCGCCTTCCCCGCCCGCGGCGTCCGATCGCGGCATGGCGACCTTCGTGTCCTTGAACTCCGGAATGAAGCGGGACACCGGATCCGACAGGCGGACCTTCCCCTCTTCGACGAGCATCAGGATGGCGACGGCGGTCACCGGCTTCGTCATCGAGGCGATCGGGAAGATGGTGTCCTTCCGCATCGGGGCGTTCGCCTCGATGTCCATGAGGCCGTGCGCCTCGAAGTGGGCGACCCGGCCGCGCCGCGCGACCACGGTGACCGCGCCCGAGATCTGCTTCGTATCGATGGCGCGCTGGATCATCCCGCCGATCCGCTCGAGACGCTTGGCGGACAACCCCACGTCGTCCGGCGCTCCCGCGGGCACCTGGGCTGCGGTCGGGGCGACCGCGAGCAGGGATGCGACGACGACAACGAGCGACAACCGGGGCACGAGGCGGGCTCCGTCACGGAACTTCCTGGTGGGCACGGGCAACTCCTTTGCTTGAGGCTCGACCGGACCCGTAGCTTATCGCATGCGGGAGGGGGAGCATGATCGTGGTATGAAGGTAAAGACATCCATCACACTCGACCGGGAAGTAGTTGCGGCCGTCGAGGCCCTTGCGCAGAACGGAGAGAGCCGGTCCCAGGTCATCGAACGCCTCCTGCGGCAGAGTCTCGCCGCACGAACGCGATCGGCGCTGGATGAACGCGACAGGAGCATCATCGACGCGCACGCCGACGAGCTCGACGAGGAGGCGCTCGATGTCCTCGGCTATCACCGAAGGAGCGAGCGCGTCGGACCGCCTCGGCGAGATGGATCGAGGTCAGCCGGATCCGAATCCGAGCTCGGCCCGAGGTCTCGGGGTCCCTTCGCGGTTGGCTCGACGTCGAGTCGGATCTCCACGAGCACGCCGTTCAGCCAGTCGGGCAGCCACGAGGGAACGGTCGGTCGCAGCCGCGCGAACACATCCTGGGTGCGCGCGGAGTCGTTCTCGATCGCCCGGGCATGTCGCCTGAGCGCCTCCCCGCAGATTTCGAGAAGGACCGGCGCCCCGTCGCCCCGGAGTTCCCGCCACCACCGGCCGTCCGATCCCGCGTAGACGACGTCCGCTTCCCGCAGGTAGTTGACCGGGATGGTGCGGCCGCTCGGCAGGGTCAGCAGCATCACCTTCCTCGCGCGTTCGCCCTGCGGCAGGTCGCGCAGCTCGCGCGTCACCGAGCGGTTGGCAAGCTGCGTCAGCAGGACGAAGGCGCCATAGAGCAGCACGGCCGCCCCGCCGGTCACTAGCATCCAGCGCATCGGCCCTCCCCCGTCATCGCGCCCCGCCGCACCGCCGTTCGGGAGGCGCACCGCCTCGGGCGCGTGCGGCCGTCCGTCGAGCGCGGCGGAACCGCCGCGACCGGGCGACCGGCGCCGAAGAGGACGATATCCGCGTTGGCGTCAGTCGACGATCGCCTGCATCACGGCGTTCTGGAAGTCGGCCCGGAGCGGACCGCCGGGCGTCTGCACCATCAGGACCGCGGTCAGGTCCTCCCTGGGATCGACCCAGTAGGTAGTGCCGAAGGCACCCACCCAACCGAAGCTGCCCGTCGAGCGGTGGTCCCCGCGGGCCGCGACGCCGTCGAGCACGACGTCCACGGTCAGTCCGAACCCCATCCCGGGGCTCCCCGCCTTCTCGTAGAGGTCGCCGACGTGATTCGACGCCATGAGGTCGACGGTCCGGGAGCCCAGCAGCCGCGTGCCGTTCAGCTCCCCGCCGTTGACCAGCATCTGGGCGAACTGCAGGTAGTCTTCGGCCGTCGACCAGAGACCGCCGCCACCCCCGTGCAACGTCGTCGTGGCCAGCCATTCCGGCAGCGCCGGGCGGAGCTCGAGGCCGTCGGGGGTGCGAACGTAGAGCGTCACGACGCGCTGCTTCTCGTGTTCCGGCACGTTGAAGGCGGTGTCCTTCATCCCCAGCGGCTCGAAGACCCGCTGCCGCAGGAACTCGTCGAACGTCAGCCCCGAGGCGACCTCCACGATGCGCCCCAGCGTGTCGATCCCCGCCAGGCCGCTGTACGCCCAGCGGGTGCCCGGCTGGAAGTCGAGGGGGGCCGCTCCGAGCGCAGCCGCCCAGTCCGCGACGGTGCCGGTCAGATCGCGAGGCGCGACGCGCGCCGTCGCCTCGCTTGCCGCGCCGAAGCTGCCCAGACCCGACGTGTGGGTGATCAGATCGTGCACCGTGACCTCGCGCTTCGCGGGCACCGTGTAGATGTCGCCTCCCTCGCCCACGGCGTCCGATCGCGGCATCGCGACCTTCGTGTCCTTGAACTCCGGAATGAAGCGGGACACCGGATCCGCCAGGCGGACCTTCCCCTCCTCCACGAGCATCAGGATGGCGACGGCGGTCACCGGCTTCGTCATCGAGGCGATCGGGAAGATGGTGTCCTTCCGCATCGGGGCGTTCGCCTCGATGTCCATGAGGCCGCGCGCCTCGAAGTGGGCGACCCGGCCGCGCCGCGCGACGACGGTGACCGCGCCCGATATCTGCTTCGTATCGATGGCGCGCTGGATCATCCCGCCGATCCGCTCGAGACGCTTGGCGGACAACCCCACGTCGCCCGGCGTCCCCGCGGGCACCTGGGCGCCGGCCGCGGCAACCGCGAGCAAGGAGACGAGCGCGAGCATCGACGACAGCCGCACGAGGCGGGCTCCGTCACGGGCACGGTTGGCGCTCACCGGCAACTCCTTTGCTTGAGGCTCGACCGGACCCGTAGCTTAGCGCAGCAGGAGGAGATCACTCCGGTGTGACCGCCACCAGCGGGAGCACGACGTGGGACGGGTAGACCGTCTCGTGGTAGATGGAGTTGTCCGCGGGCACCGTGCGGCGGTGCATTCCGAGCGGCTCCCCGGTGTTGGGGTTGACGTCGAAGCGCGGGAAGTTGCTGCTCGATATGTCGATACGGATGCGGTGACCGGGCTTGAAACGGTTCGCGGTCGGATACGGCTCGATGGTGAGCTCGTAGACCTCCCCCGGCGTCATCAACTCCGGGCGGCTCGGGTCGTTCCGGTAGCGCGCCCGCAGTATGCCGTCGGTGAGGTTCATCTCGAAACCGGTCGGAAAGTCCTCGCTCGGCGGATAGACGTCGACCAGCTTCACCGTGAAGTCGGTGTCGACGGCGGTCGACGACGCATACAAGGTGACGCGGATGGGGCCGACGACCTCGACCGGGGCCTCCAGCGGCTTGGTCTGGAACACCACCACGTCGGGCCGTGTCTTGAGCGGGAGGTACGGGGGCCGCGAGCCGTAGAAGCCGTTCTCCGAGCCGCCCCCGAGGCGCTTGAACTCGCGCTCGCGCTGGTCATAGGCGCCGCGCTTCAGCACGCCGGAGAACGACCCGCCGACGGTGGGCACGGGGTGCTCGGGGTCGTAGGTGTACGTGGTCTGCGGCGCGTCGAGCGGCTCGCTCGGACTCAGGGTGCCGTCGGCGTGGAAGTGGTAGGCCGTGGGCTCGGCCTCCGGCAGGGGCCAGGCCGGGGCGTCCCGCCAGTAGCCGCCGTGAACCAGCCGACCGTTGCCATCGCGATGGCCATCGCCGGTGCCCATGACGAAGAGGCGGATCGGTGCCCAGTCGTCGACTCCGGTGGCGGCCTGCTTGAGGTGGCGGTCGAACCACTGCCGGTGGAACCGGGTCGCGAAATCGAGGATGGCCGCGTCGGGCCCGAACTCGACGTCGCCGGCGTACGACCGCGTGTTGGCGCCGTGTGTCCAGGGGCCGACGAGGAGATGGATGGGCGAGGTCTTCGCCTCCGTCAGCCCGACGAAGTTCTCGAACATGCTGCCGATATAGGGGTCGTACCAGCCGGCGACGTGCAGCATCGGGACGTCGGCGGTGCGTCCGTAGTAGGCGCTCCAGTTCACGCCGAGGCGCGTCCAGTGCCGAACGTCGGCGTCCGGCCGGTCGTGGTCGGCGCGGGTGAGCTGGTCGAGCACGTAGTCCTCGAACTCGGGCGCCGCCGCCAGGGGGCTGAGGCCGCGCCGTAGCGGCATCGCCGCGAACCAGTCGGCCACCTCCTCGGCCTCGAAGGCCGCCCGCACGACCGGGTCGGGCGACAGGCGGAGCTGATCGAAGGCCCAGCCGAGCTGTTGCCCCAACTCGAACGCGCCGTGGTTGCGCACCTTGTGCAGCCAGGGGTCGGAGATGCCGCCCTGGTTGAGAAGCAGGGCCCCGAGGTGCGGCGGGTTCATCTTGGCCGCATCGGCCTGGGTGTGGGCGCCGTAGGAAGTGCCGAACATGCCGACGCCGCCGGTCGTGTAGGGCAGCGCGGCGATCCACTCGACGGTATCGTAGCCGTCGGTGGCGTCGAAGTCGTGGTACTTCGAGAACGTGCCCTCGGACTCGTAGCGGCCCCGGGTGTCCTGCAGCACGACGACGTAGCCGTGGCGGACGAAGTAGGCCGCGCGGTCGACGAGCCCGCTCCCCTCCTTGCCGTAGGGCGTGCGCTGCAGCAGGACCGGGAAAGGCGTCTCGACGGGAACGTTTCCGCGGGCCGGCCGGTAGACGTCGGTGGCGAGCCGGACGCCGTCGCGCATCGGCACCAGGACGTCGCCGGCGTGCAGCACGACGTCGTAGGGGTCGGGGGCCTGGGCCCGCGCGTCCGCGGTCGACCCCAGCGCCGCCACCGCCAGCGCCGGTAGCGCCGCCAGTCGCAGCGCGCGTGTCTTCATGGTCAACTCCCGCATGGTCGCCCGCCCGCGGTTCCGTGCTCCTCCGCGCGGTCTCTCCCTGCCCGGCGCGTGGCCCGGGTTGGGCGCGTAGACTCGACTCCTGGGCGCCGCCGTGCTCAAGGCGCGTGGACGCGGCCGTCCTTCACCACCGTGACCACGTTCCGCAGGTCCCGCATGCTCAGCAGCGGATTGCCGTCGACCACGATCAGGTCGGCGAGCTTGCCCCGGGTGACGGTGCCCAACTCGTCGCCGCGGCCCAGGTACTCGGCGGTGCGGCGTGTCGCCATGGCGAGCACCTCCCGCGGCGGGAAGCCGTACGACACCATCAGGTCCATCTCCTGCCAGACGGCGTCGGTATGGAAGTTGAGCGGGGTGCCGCTGTCGGTGCCGACGAGCACGCGGACACCGGCGTCCCGGAGCTGGCGCAGCTTCGCCCCCATTTCGTCGATGCGCCGCACCCGGAGGGCGCCCCCGAAGTAGCCGAACCGGCGCGGGTTCTCGATGCTGCGCCGGATGTCGGACCAGATCGCGGGTGGCGTCAGGGCGCGGGCCCGCGGGTTGTCCCGCCAGTCGGGCCACTCGACGGCGCGGCCCTGTATCGCCGTCTGGATCATGGTGGGGATGACCCAGGTGCCGTGGTCCACCAGGCCCTGGAGCACCGCGGGCGCGATGCCAGGGCCGGCGCCGGCCCCGAGCGACAGGTGCTCGATGCCGTCCTGGCCCACCCGGATCCGCATGAGCAGGTCGTCGCGCGTCCCGACATGGCCGGTGATACGGATGCCGGCCGCGTCGGCCTCCTCGCGGATGGCCCGGAGCTGGGCCTCGGTCAGCCCGGTATGCACCTTGATGATTCCGGCGCCCTGGGCGATCGCGGACCGGGCCGCGGCGCGCGCCTCGTCCACCGTCCGCACGTTGACCGTGTGCGATCGGCGGTGATGCCGGGCCACCTGCTCGTCGGACCAGTTCGTGATCCACCCCATGCTGGCCACGATGCGGGGCCCCGGCAGGTCGCCGCTGTCGATGCGCGCCTTGACCTGGCCGAGGGCATCCGGCTGCCCGGCCAGATCGACCACCGTGGTGACGCCGCTCAGGAGGAGCTGCCGGGTCGAGACGGCCATGATCTCGGCGTAGCGCCCGTCGCGGTACCGGCCGTGCCAGTGCTGGTAGTCGGAATGGCCGAGTATGTCCAGGTGCACGTGGGCGTCGATGAGGCCGGGCAGGATCGTCATGCCGCGGGCGTCGACCACCTCGGCGCCGTCCGGCACGGTCAGCTCGTCCCGGCTGCCGACGGCGACGATGCGGTTCCCCTCCACGAGCACGACCGCGCCCGGCAGCGGCGGCCCTTCGTGCCCGTCGATGAGCAGGCCGCCGACGATGGCCAGATCGGCTTCGGCCGGCTGCGGGTCGGCCTCGCCGTCGAAGGTCTGGGCGGCGGCCGGTGCGACGACAGCAGCGGCCAGCAGCACCGCGAGCGGATGACGGAGGCGAATCCGGAGAAGGATCGTGACGGTCATGACGCGGCCCTCAGTGCGCGAGCATCTCGGGGTGCGGCCCGGCAACAGGGCGACCTCCATCTGCCGGTCGCGGTGCTCGAAACGAAACGGATGCCCGTCATCGCGCGCCGGCCGCGTCCGCTGCCGCGTCTTCGGCCCGCCCCACCCGCAACATGTTGGCCATGCCGTAGTTTCCCTCGTGGCATGCGTACTCGAAGATCGGGTCCGAGCTCCGTAGCAGCGGGATGGCCGCGGTGAACGGCGCGGTGAAGGTCGCGGGGTCGTCGACGGTGTACTCGTAGAGCAGCGTGTCGGCGTCCACCCGGGTGAACCGCTCGATCAGGCGCAGGGTCTCACCGGTGCCGAGCGCCACGGTCGCTCCCGGCTCGAAGCTGGCCCGCTTGGCGCTGAAGTTGGTGGACTCGACGACCAGCGTGTCTCCGTCCCAATGCCCGCGCGGGTCGCCGTTCCAGAGCCGCACCGCCTCGGGCGCGTGCGGCCGGCCGTCGAGCGGCACGATGCGGGCGTCGTGCACCATCTCGGTGAGGATCACGACGTGGTCCTCCGCCTGAAAGATCTGGAGGTTGTTGTTGTAGCCCCCGGGCAACAGCGGCGGCCCGACGTTGTAGCCCACGAGGCACCGCGCGGCGAGCCCGCGCTCCTCCGGCCCGTCGGCGCCGAGGCCCCCGATCCGGTAGCGGACCGGGAGCGTGCCGGGCACGTGGTGCTCGACGGAGCCGACCTGGCGGATGGCATCGGGGGTCAGCGGGGGCAGGCGACCGTCCGGCGGATCGACGATCAGCGAGGTCCGCCGGTCGGCCACCGGCCCGCCGTGGTCCCACCAGAACTGGTTGTAGGAGCCGACGCTGCCCTCGGGGGGCGGCTGGTCCCACGGGCGGAACGCGGCGGTGCGCGCGGCCAGGGCCGCATGCTCCTCCTCCGTGTAGTGCGACTGGCTCCCCAGCCGTTCGGGGCGCTGGAGCGGCGTGGTGGTGTTGAAGTGCCAGACGGCCTGCAGATCCGGTCGGCCGGCGTGCGTGCGCGGAGGCTCTCCGGCGGCGTCCGACTGGGCCCCGGCCGTCCCGGCGGCGGCGAGCAGGAAGACCGTGACCAGAACCGCGAGCGGCCGGGCGGTGCGCGTCATCATCGATTCGCTCCTTGCTGAGGCCGGGGATTCGGCCCGATTCTCGCGGCGCGGTCGGCGGAGGTCAAGACCGCTGCAGGCGGTCATCGGCGTCCTCGGCTTTCCACGAGCCGATCGAACGCCCGGTCGGGCTGCCCGGAAGCACCGGCTGTCGGGATGAGATTCGCTGACCGCGCGGAAAGGCTACAATGCCTTACTGTCGTTCCGATAGATGGAGACCAGCACATGCCCATCACGCTGACGGTGACGGCCAAGGGTCAGATCACGCTGCGCAAGGAGGTGCTCGAGCATCTCGGGGTGCGACCCGGTGACAGGGTCGACGTCGACCTCTTGCAGGACGGACGGATGCAGGTCAGGGCGAAACCAGGAAAGTCGGTGACGACCATCTTCGGCATGCTGGCAGGAACGGCAACGCCAGCGCGCTCCGTCGAGGAGCTGAACGAAACCGCGGCCGCGGGATGGGCGGGAGAGGTGTGACGATCACGGCCGACACGAACATCCTCGTGCGCACGATCGTGGACGATGACGCGGAGCAGGCCGCGGCGGCGCGGACGCTGTTGCTTCAAGCGACGATCATCGCAGTTCCCATTCCCGTATTCTGCGAGATCGCCTGGGTGTTGAAGCGCGCCTACGGCAGAGACGCGAACGACGTTGCGACGGCAATCCAGTCGATCACCGAGATCGCCGCGGTCACGACCGACGTGCCGGCGGTCGAAGCCGGTCTGACGGCGTTGCGGGCCGGCGGCGACTTCGCCGACGGCGTCATCGCGCATCAGGGCAAGGCACTGGGTGGAACCGTGTTCGCGAGCTTCGATCGCCAGGCGGTCGTCAGGTTGCAGGGCACCGGCGCCGCAGCCGCCGACCCGTCGGATCTGATTGCCTGAGAATCGGAGCGGGATCACGCGGAATTACACAAC
This sequence comes from Vicinamibacterales bacterium, assembly GCA_965215155.1. Classification (GTDB taxonomy): domain Bacteria; phylum Acidobacteriota; class Vicinamibacteria; order Vicinamibacterales; family UBA8438; genus JAGWAJ01. The sequence continues at coordinate 1,293,136 of CBDCCY010000004.1, forward strand.
AATTACAAGGCTGCGGGCCTCCCGCGGGGCACGGGCTGATAGTGTCTACGGCCGTCGGCCCAGACACCTGTGCCGGGCCTCAACGCGGGAGTTGCCATTGCAGACGAGGGAGATCGACTTCGCGAGCAGGGAAGGCATCAGCTGGGGAACCACCTCGGCGTTCACCGTGTTTCACGTGCTGGCGGTCGTGGCGCTGTTCTACACCACCTGGCAGGCCGTGGCCGTGGCCGTGGTGCTGCACTGGATCTGCATCGGGTGGGGCATCGGGCTCGGCTATCACCGGCTCCACACCCACCGCTCCTACAAGACCCCGAAGATTGTCGAGTACTTCTTCGCGCTCTGCGCGACGATGACGCTGCAGGGCGGGCCGATCTTCTGGACCGCGATGCACCGCATCCACCACCAGAACTCCGACCGGCCCGGCGACCCGCACACGCCGCGCGACGGCAAGTGGTGGTCGCACATGCTCTGGACCATCTTCGGCGAGGAGCTGCACGGCGACACCGAGGTCCTGGGCAAGTACGCGCCCGACCTGATGAAGGACCGCTTCTACCGCGTGCTGACCCGCTGGCACTGGGTGCCGCTGGTGGCCCTCGGCCTGATCCTGCTGGCGATCGGCGGCCTGCCCTGGCTGCTGTGGGGCGTGTTCCTGCGCGTAGTGTTCGGTCTGCACTGCACGTGGCTGGTGAACTCCGCCACGCATCTCTGGGGCAAGCGCCGCTTCGACACGCGCGACGATTCCCGGAACTCGCTCTGGGTGGCGCTCCTCACGTTCGGCGAAGGGTGGCACAACAACCACCATGCACACCCGACGTCCGCCCGCCACGGGATGACGTGGCGCGAGATCGATCTGACCTGGATGCAGATCCGGCTCATGACCTGGCTGCGGCTCGCCTGGGACGTACAGGTGCCGACCGCCAGCCAGATCGCGAACAAGTCGCTGGCCGCGGAGAGCGCAGCGTAGGCCGGGGCGGGGCGGCCGACGCGCGAAGCGGGTTGCTGTAGCGCCGGCGGCTCGGCGGGCACCGCAACCAAGGCACCATTGGGTATGCTCTGTTGCGCATGCAACGCTTCGGCGGCAGCCGCACCCGGTCGATCGTCCTCGTGGCGCTGCTCGGCAGCGCCCTGATCGCGGTCGCTGTCGCGCTCAACATCGGCTTCATCGTCGTCAACTGGCGGACCGGGCTGCTCCTGCTCCTCGGAGTGCTCAGCTTCGTCGTGCTGGTCGGCGGCCTGGCGCTGAACACCGCGTTCCTGATTCGCGAGATCCGGCGCAGCGAGCAGCACGACGCGTTCATCCACGCGGTGACGCACGAGTTGAAGACGCCCCTCGCGAGCATCAAGCTCTACCTGCAGACGCTCCGCCAGCGCGAGCTGCCGGCCGGCAAGCGGACCGAGGTCATCGACACGATGCTCGACGACTCGGACCGCCTGCAGCGGACCATCGACCAGATCCTGCTCGCCGGCAAGACGGGAAACACCCGCCGCGTCGAGAACCCGACCGACGTCGACCTGACCGAGATCGTCGGCGAATGCGTGTCGCTCGCCGGCAAGCGGCATCATTTCGTGAACGGCGAGGTCGAGTACGTGCGCCGCGCACCTCTCGGGACGCTGGTCGTGCAGGGCGACCGCGAGGAGCTGGCCGCCGCGATCACCAACCTCGTCGACAACGCGATCAAGTACTCGGGGGCGCGGGTCCGCGTCGCGGTGGAGGTGGCCCGCATCAGCGCCCGGCGGGTGGCGGTCACCGTGCGCGACCAGGGGATCGGCATCACCGGCCACGAGCTGAAGCGCATCTTCCGGCGCTTTTACCGGCTGCCGGCCGCCCTCCGGTCGCGCGTGCGCGGCACCGGCGTCGGGCTGTCGATCGTCCTCGCGGTGGCGCGACGCCACGGCGGACGGGCCTACGCCGAGAGCCGGGGGGCGGATCGCGGCAGCACCTTCACGCTCGAGCTGCCGCTCAAGGCCTCCTCATGAGCCGCGTTCTCATCGTCGAGGACGAGGAGCATCTCGCCGCCGGCCTCAAGCTGAACCTGGAGGCGGAAGGGCACTCGGCCGAGGTCGAGGAGAACGGCGCGGTCGCCCTCGAGCGCCTCGTCGGCGCCGACCCCGACGCCGGCCGCTTCGACGTCGTCCTTCTCGACGTCATGCTGCCCGGTCTCGACGGGTTCGAGGTGGTGCGGCGGCTCCGCGCGGCGCGGCAGTTCGTGCCGGTGATGCTGCTCACCGCGCGCTCGGGCACCGACGACGTGCTGCACGGGTTCGAGGCGGGCGCCGACGACTACCTGCCCAAGCCGTTCGACCTGTCGATTCTCCTCGCCCGCATCGACGGTCTGCTCCGTCGCCGCCTGTGGCTGCGCGGCGGCGGCGACGCCGGACAGGAGCCGGAGCTCGACGAGTTCCGCGTCGGCAGCAGGCGCATCGACTTCCGCAACCAGGTGGTGCGCGGCGGCGACGGGGCGCCGGACCGGCCGCTCACCGTGATGGAGGCGACCCTCCTGCGCTACCTCGTGCAGCACGAGGGCGAGACCATCTCCCGCAAGACGCTCCTGGAGGAGGTCTGGGGCGTGCGCCAGGACACCGACACTCGCACGGTCGACAACTTCGTCGCCCGGCTCCGGCGCTACCTCGAGCCGGAGCCGGCGCGCCCGCGCCACCTGCTGACCGTGCGCGGCGTCGGGTACCGGTTCGTCGAGCGGCCGTAGACGGGCTCCGAGACCCGGGTCTGGCGACTCACCCGCGGGCGTCGACAGCGCCGGCGGCGCCACGCCGAGCAAGGTATCGCGATGCTACGATGAGCCGCGTCCCTCGTTCCGATGACTGCCTCCTACGCGCATCGCCAGCTCGAAGCGATGCTGGCGGACCTCGAGTCCGATCTGGTGGAGCGCAAGGAGTCGTTGCGGGGGGACAACCCCCGCAAGATCCGGCAGGCGGTCTGCGCCTTCGCCAACGACCTGCCGGATCATCGGCGCCCCGGCGTCGTCTTCGTGGGCGCAGACGACGCCGGGGCACCCGTCGGCCTGGACATCACGGACGAACTGCTGCTGCAACTCGCCGACGTGAAGACGGACGGCAACATCGTGCCGCCGCCGACGCTTACGGTGGAACGGCACGAGTTGCATGGGGCGTTCATCGCCGTGGTCACCGTCATGCCGTCGGACACGCCGCCGGTGCGGCATCGCGGACGGATCTGGATCCGTGTCGGGCCGCGACGAGCCATCGCCAGCGCCCAGGACGAACGGATTCTGAACGAGAAGCGGCGGCATCGCGACCCCCACTTCGATGTGCAACCAGTTCCCACCGCGACTGTCGCTGATCTCGATGTGCGGCGCTTCGAGGAAAAGTACCTCCCGCTGGCGGTCGACGCGACCGCACTGGCCGAGAATGATCGGAGCACCGAGGAACGTCTCGCGGCCCTCAAGATGATCGCCGGCGTCGACGACCCCAGGCCGACGATCGCCGGCATCCTCGTCCTGGGCAAGAACCCCCAGGACTTCCTGCCTGCGGCCTTCGCGCAGTTTCTTCGTATCGCCGGTACGGACCTCGCCGACCCCGTAGTCGACGACGGGCGCTGCGGCGGGCCGATAGCCCACCTGGTGCGCGGTCTGGACGACAAGCCGCTGGCGCACAATCGGACCGCGGTCGACTTCACGTCGGGACCCGTTGAAGTGCGGACGCCGGCGTATCCCATGGCGGCGCTGCAGCAACTCGTTCGCAACGCCGTCATGCACCGGACGTACGAAGGCACGAATGCGCCGATCCATGTCTACTGGTTCGACGACCGTATCGAGATCACGAGTCCGGGCGGCCCCTACGGCGCCCTCACGGTCGAGAACTTCGGACAGCCGGGCATCGTGGACTACCGCAACCAGGTTCTGGCGGAGGCGATGCGGGTACTCGGACCGGCGCAACGCTACGGAGCGGGCATCCCGACGGCGCGGCGCGCCCTCCTGAACAACGGCCAGCCGGAGCCCGACTTCCGTGTCGAGCCGAACTGGGTGCACTGCACCGTGAGGGCCCGCACATCATGACGCCCGTCCTGACGTTCTTCAACAACAAGGGCGGCGTGGGGAAGACCTCCCTGGTCTACCACGCGGCTTGGATGCTGTCGGAGCTGGACCATACGGTGCTGGTGGTCGATCTCGATCCCCAGGCCAACCTGACGGCGGCGTTTCTGGACGAGGACACGCTTGCGGATCTCTGGAACGACCAGGCGTCCACGTCCGGCCGGACGATTCACCAGTGCATAGCGCCGCTCACCCAGGTCGGGGACATACGGGACCCGGAGCTCCGACGACCAGCGGACAGACTCTACCTGCTACCCGGCGACCTGGCCCTGTCTGGATTCGAGGATCTGCTGTCCGCGGAATGGCCGAACTGCCAGGGAAGCACCAATCTGTACCGGGCGTTTCGCGTGGTCACGGCGTTCTGGCAGGTCGTGCAGATGGGCGCCGAGCAGTCGGGCGCGAGTATCGTGCTGGTCGATGTCGGCCCGAGCCTGGGCGCCATCAACCGGTCCGCCCTGATCGCCACGGACTTCGTCGCCGTGCCGCTAGCCGCCGACCTGTTCTCCCGCCAGGGGCTGCGCAATCTCGGGCCCACCCTGCGCCGCTGGCGGCTCGACTGGAAGAGGCGGCGCGACAACTGGGCCGATCCGGACTTCGCCCTGCCTGGCGGCAACATGCAGCCCATCGGTTACCTGATTCAGCAGCACGGAGTCCGGCTGAGCGTCCGGTGAAGGCCTACGACCGGTGGGCACGACAGATGCCAGCCGAGTATTCCCGGAGCGTGCTGGGTGAAGCGTCTCCCGCAGGAGCAATGGACCCGCGGGACGACGAGCATTGCATCGCCACCATGAAGCACTACCGCAACCTGGTTCCGCTCGCACTGGACGCGCGCAAGCCGATCTTCTCCCTGTCGGCGGGAGACGGCGCCCTCGGCAGTCACGCCGCCGCCGCTCGCGACGCGTTTAGCGACTTCCGGGCGCTCGCCGAGAACCTGCTGCTACGGACGCGAGCCCCATCCGTCACATCGCAGGACGGGTCGGCGGCACCGCCGGACCACGTCCGCGCCGGCTCAGGCGGCGGATCCGTGAAGCGATAACGGCGCGCCGCAACGGAACAGGGGAACTCCGTGACCGGCGAGGCCGAGGGGCTCGGGGTGCCCGCGGCGGCGCCGCGCCTACGGCGAGCGCGCCGGCGTTCTACGTCGCGACAACCCCGCGCTCGCCGCGCGGTGCGTGAACGTGACCGGCGCCTACGGGGCCGGCGGCAGCAGCGCGTCGCGATCCACCCACTCGCCCGCCTTCATCACCCGATCGATGGCGAGGGTGTTGCGGATGTCGGCCAGCGGGTCGGCTGCGAGCACAACGAGGTCGGCGATCTTCCCCACCTCGATCGTCCCGAACTCCGCCTCGCCGACCGGCGGCGTCAGGCTCGCGCCCGTCGCCGTCGCCGCGACCAGCGCCTGCATCGGCGTCAGCCCCGCCTCGACGTACAGCTCCAGCTCGTGGTGAACGCCCCAGCCCATCGGCACGTTGGGCGTGCCGGCGTCCGTGCCCAGCGAAACGCGGACGCCGGCGTCGTGCATGGTCTTCACGAAGTCCTGCACCTGCCGGAACGCCGCCTTGCGGTCCTCGAAGTCCGGCGCCTCGACCACCTCCGCCCGCGCCTCCGGGTCGTCCCAGCGCGCCAGCGCGTCGGGGTCGAACGCCGCGCGCAGCTCCGGATCCTCCAGCAGCTCGGGGCGCTCGGCGAAGTGCCAGTTGTTCTGGATGATCGACAGCGTGGGCGTGAACGCCACGCCGTTGTCGAGGCACATCTGAATGAACTCGGCCGACGGCTCCGGATCGTCCACCGGACCTCCCGCGCCGGGGCCGAAGGTCAGCACCGTCGAATGCAGGAAGTCGCGCAGCCCGGCTTCGACGAGCTGCCGGCCGTCGGCCTCGTCGTCGATGTGGGCCACCGGCACGAGGCCGTTCGCGATCGCCTCCTCGACGATCGCGGTGCGGATCTCCGGCGCAATCTTGACGCCCGGCTCCGGCACCGCGTTGACCCACATCTTGACGAAGTGGACGCCCTGCCCGGCCAGTTGGCGAACCATCTGGCGCGCGTCTTCTTCTGTGTTCGGCTGCTGGGCGAGGGCCGCGTTGAAGCCGTCCGGGGCGGTGAACCCGCGACCCGCCGTGAACACGCGCGGCGCGTCGGGCCGGCCCGCGTGGGCCTCCAGCATCAGCACGACGTTGTCGGCGTCGTCGGCGCCGATGCTCCGCGCCGTGGTGACTCCGAAGTAGAGCTGCGTCCGAAACTGCCGCTCGATCGCGGCCCGGTCGCCGAAGTAGTGGCCGTGCATGTCGACCAGCCCCGGGATGACGGTCTTCCCGGCGCCGTCGACGATCTCCGCTCCCGCCGGCACCCCGGTGTCGGCCCGCGTCCCGGCCGCGACGACGCGGTCGCCGCGGATCAGGATCACGGAGTCGGCGACCGGCTCGCCGCCCGTGCCGTCGATCAACTGCGCCCCGACGATCGCGACGTCCGCGGGCTCGGCGGGAGTCGTCGGCTGGGCGCCGCACGCCGCGACGGCCGCCACCGCGACGAGGACGGCAATCTGATTCAGCGCTGCTCTCATGAGTCCCTCTCCACGGAGCTTGCGACGCAGGGAGTACGCAGCGGGGCGCCCGCCAGACCGCGCCGGGAGCCTGCGCCGCACAGACGTGCAAACGCGGAAGTCTCCCCGAGCCCAGACTCCCAACGCGCCCCAGGGGCGCGCGCTACTTCAGGATGTCGCTCTCCTCCGCCATTCGCACGAGCACCTCGGCGTCCTCCGGCAGCAGGAGCCGGCGCGCGATCGACTCGTCGGCGGCGCGCTGCACGGCGGCCACGAAGCCGGCGTGGTCGCCGTAGCGCTCCTCGAGCGACAGGCGCGGGTCGCCGCTGGCCATGCGCTCCGCGCGCGTCTGCGCGAACGGGAAGAACGCGCCGGTCAGCGAGCAGAGATCGCGGCCGCGCGGGCCGGCGGCGTACAGGTTCCAGCCGGTGTTGGTGCCGACGGGCACGGCGATGTCGACGGTGCGGATGCCGGCGATGTCGTGCCCGTCGCGGTCCGTCGTCGGCACGAGCACCTGGTACGAGCCGCCGCGCGCCGGCGGCAGGACGGTCTGCCGGCCGCCCCCCGAGCCGAACGTCGGGCCGTAGCCGAGCGCGTCGAGTCCGTTGACCGTGGTCGGGAAGCTGACGCCGGGGATGGCGGGGAACGTCCGCGCCGCCTCGTCGACGGTCGCCAGCGTGCCGCGCCGCACGTCGGGGTAGTTGCTCGGGGGCGGCTCGATGCCCTGATCGGCCCACTCGTCGAGCGCCACGAGCAGCGCACGCATCGCGGGCGCCGCGCTCCGGTTGGTGTTCGCCACGTGCGCGCACGCCCCGCGGTCGGACGGCACCACTCCCACCCCGGTGGCCCCGCCGTGCGGATGGCTGGCCAGCAGGTACAGGCGGACGTTGTCGGGAATCGGCACGGGGTTGCCGTGGCCGTCGTGGACGTTGAGCGACGCCTTCATCTGCCAGAACTCGTTGCTCGTATCGACGTGGAAGACGAGCGGGTCGGTGGCGGGCCGCTTCAGGATGCCGTCCCGGACGTTCGTCACCGGGTCGGTGGTCACCGCGTAGGTGAGCGGCGGAACCGACGTCGAGGTGAAGTCGGGCGTCCGGTCCTGGCGGGAGTAGATGTTGGGATCGGAGAACTCGACGTTGGCGAACAGCCGGTGCGAGCCGGGGATGTGGATGCGGACCGCGTCGAACACGCGGCGGTGCGCCTCGTCCTCGTTGAAGCCGAGGTAGAGCCAGTCGCGCAGGTACATCCCGGTCGACGAGATGCCGAGCCCGTAGGCGCGCCGGATGCCGGTGGCGTCCGCGCTCGCCGCCAGCGGGTTGGGCGTCCCCGCGTCGTCCGCCGTCTCGTGGCGCAGGAACGAGGCAACGTCGCGCGTTACCGCGTAGCCCAGCCCCATCACCCACGGGTTCTTGGCCGGGTAGATCAACTCGTACGTCTTGTCGCGGTCGAACCCGCCGAACAGGCAGATGTCGGTGGTCGAGGCCGCGAGCGACCCCTCGCCGGAGGGACAGGTTCCGAACGCCCAGCCGTCGGCCGCAATCGGCCGGCGCGCGCCGTCGACGGCGTCGCGGACCGTCAGCGTCGAGTGCGCCGTGTTCGTGTCGGCGGTCTCGTAGCTCACGAAGCGGTCGTTCCCCTTGAGGGGCACGGTGTAGAGGTCGCCGCCCGCTGCCGCCTGCGCCAGGTCGGTGGAGTACTCGATCCGGATGCGCGAGACGATCGGGCTGCCGTCGGCCTGCACCGCGAGCGGCAGGTTCGCGCCGAGCCGGGTCGGCGTGGTCACGATGTCGCCCGCCCAGCCGGCATCGACGAGGGTGTAGCCGAGGCGGAAGAACAGGCCGTCGCCGGACTCCGGGTCGGCCCCGAACGGCAGCGACGGGAAGGTCTGGAAGCCGAGCTCGATGGCGTTCCCGCGGTTGTTGATGCCGTACAGGAGCTTCTGGTTGCCGCGCGCCATGTCGACCGGCTTGATGATGAAGAACGGCGCGCTGAACTCGACGAGCCCGCGCTCGTTGCGGGGGGCGCGATCGAGGTTGACGATGACCGCGTTCAGCGGATCGTGCGGGTCGACCTCCATGTGGACCGTGCCGTCGAGGCGCTCGAACGCGCCGGCGTCGCCGAACTCCTGCCCGCCGGCGTAGGGCGTCGTCCGCTCGACCTCGATGCGGACCACGCGCGCGTCGGCCGGCGGCGCCGGCAGGGCGAGCAGCAGGCCGCCCAGAACCATGAGTGCGAATGCTCGTCTGATCACGACGCCCCTCCTTGAATCGGCCGGTTGCCGAGCAGCCGCCCCGCCGATGCGGCAGTCGCGGCCCTGGCGTCGCCGGCCGCGGCGACATCCGCAGCACGGCGAGGCCCGTGCGGCGACGACCGCCCGCTCGCCCGGCGACGCCAACGCCGCCTCGAGGCCGCGAGCCCGTCTACTATAGACCCGCACCGGCGACCGTCTCGCGCGAGCCGGCCCCGGCGCATCCGTCGACCTGCACGAACACCCCGCCGCCCTCCTCCCGGACGGGGTAGGTGGCGACGGGCCGGTCGGCGGGGCCTGCGCACGGATGTCCGTCGGCGAGACGGAAGCGAGCCCCGTGCCAGGGGCAGACCACCCGGTCGCCCTCGATCCACCCCAGCGCGAGGGGCCCGTCGGTGTGCGTGCAGCGGTTGCCGAGGGCGTGCAGGCGCCCGGCGTGGCGCACGACGACGATCTCCGCCCCGTCGGCCGCGACCCTCGTGGGTCGCCCGTCCGCAACGTCGGCACGCTCCGCCACCCGGATCCAGCGACCGGTGCCGTTCGCCGCGGGCGGAGTCTGCAGGCGGGGCGGGGCGTCGACGGGCACGGGCGCCGAGACCGGTGGCGCCACGGCGGGCAGCGACGCCGCGGCGGGCAGCGACGCCGCGGCGGGCAGCGACGCCGCGGCGGACCGCGACTCCGCGGCGGGCAGCGACGCCGCGGCGGACCGCGACTCCGCGGCGGGCAGCGACGCCGGACGAGGCCGGTCATCCGCGCCGGGCACGCCCGGCCAGCCCCCGTGGCACAACTCGACCGCCAGGTCCTCCTCCCAGATGCGGCCCGCCCCGCGCTCGACGACCCGCACCATCCACGGTCGGAGCCACGTCCAACCTGGGACCAGCGGCACCCGGTAGACCTCCTCGATGGCGGTCTCCTCCCCGTGGTCCTTCAGCATCGTGTCCACGCCTACGCCCCGCAGGAAGCCGCGGCGAAACCGGATGCGGATCCGGTTCGGGGGCAGCCAGAACTGCTCGACGACGCTCCGCAGCCGCAGGCCGAGCCAGGACGGCCAGCGCTGCTCGAAGACGATCCGGTTGCCGGCGACCTCGATCGCGCGGTAGCTGCCCAGCGTCGTCGGGTGGACGGTCTCGATGTGCTCGAGGTCGAAGTACTGGGACAGCACCCGGGCGAACGGGTACGGGATCCGCTTGCGGTAGGTGACCTCGATGGCCATGGAACGAAGACGTACTACCATGATCCCGTGCCCACCGTCCGCGCCGAGCTCCCCGTCAACCTCGACGGCGCCACCGCCTGGCGGCGGCTGCGCGACCTCTCGGCTCCGCACCTGTACGTGCCGGGGCTGACCGGCGCCGCGTTCACGGGCCGTCAGCGCGAAGGGGCAGGGACCCGCCGCCGCGTCCGCGCGGCCGGCATCCTGACGCTGGACGAGACGGTGACCGAGTGGCGCGAGACCGCGGGGCTCACCCTGCGTCTGCACCGCGGCGACCGCGGCCCTCCCCTGCCCTTCCGTGCGTTCCTCTTCGACTACGGCCTGGTCGACCGCGGCGGCCGCACGTGGCTGGTCAACCAAGTACGCTACTCACTCCGGCGAGGCCCATGGGGCACTCTCGACCGCGTGATCCTCCGCCCGTTCATCGCCCGGCTACTGCGGGACATCACCCTGGCGCAGAAGATCCACTATGAGACCGGCGAGCGGGTGACGGCCGCCACGCTGAGGACCTGGAAGGCGAGCAAGGTGGCGGAGCTGTAGGACGCGCAACCTGGAGGCGCCGGCGGATCTCGCGATGCCGCTCGGTGTTTCCGACAGCGCCAAGCCGCGTCTCTCTCACAGTTCACGAAACGAGCTGCAAACAGACTTTACGTAGCGTATAGTGAACATTATGCGCCGCCGCGCGAGTCCGCTCCCGCTGCCGGTCAAGCGCGCCCTCACCAAGGTCGGGGAGGATCTGCGCGACGCCCGGCGCCGGCGGCGCATCCCCACGGCAACGATGGCGGAGCGGGCGCTCATCAGCCGCACGACGTTGAGCAAGGTCGAGAAGGGAGATCCGGGGGTCTCCCTCGGCATCTATGCCACGGTGCTGTTCGTCCTGGGCCTGGAGGGCCGCGTCGCCGAGCTGGCCGACGTGCGACACGACGCCGTAGGGCTGGATCTCGAAGCCGAGGCGCTGCCCAAGCGCATCCGTGCGCGACGCCCCCCGGCTCCGCGGTCCTCCGGCTGATGGATCGGGAAGTCCTCGTCTTCGTCGACCTCCAGGGAACGCCGACCTCCGTTGGCCGCCTGTGGTGGCGAAGCCGCGGAGGGCGGGAGAGCGCGTCCTTCGAATACGACGCCGAGTGGCTCGGCCATCCGGAGCGCTTCGCCCTCGAACCGGCGCTTGCGCTGACCGCCGGCCCCTTTCACACCCCTGCCGGGCGGGCGTTGTTCGGCGCCATCGGGGACTCCACCCCCGATCGCTGGGGACGCCTTCTGATGCGGCGCGCGGAACGCCGGCGGGCCGAGCGCGAGCGCCGCACCCCGCGGACGTTGTCGGAGGTGGAGGTCCTGCTGCGGGTCGATGATGAAGCCCGCCAGGGTGCGCTCCGGTTTGCCATGGATCCGGACGGGCCGTTTCTCGCCGAGTCGGGCGGCCTTCGCATCCCGCCGCTCGTCGAGTTGCCGCGCCTGCTGGCCGCTGCCGACCGCGTGGGCGGTGACGTGGAGGGCGACGAGGATCTCCGCCTGCTCCTCGGACCCGGCTCCTCGCTCGGGGGCGCCCGCCCGAAGGCGTCCGTTCGGGAGCCCGGCGGGCGCCTCGCTCTCGCGAAGTTCCCCCATGTCCGGGACGAGGTGAACGTCGTGCTGTGGGAGACCGTCGCCCTGGCGCTCGCGGAGCGGAGCGGCATCGACGTGCCGTCACGGCGCCTCGAGCGGATCGCCGGGCAGCCGGTGCTGATCGTCCAGCGCTTCGACCGGCGCGCCGGTCACCGGGTGCCCTTCCTGTCCGCCATGAGCATGCTGGGCGCGGCCGAGCGCGAGCCGCGCTCCTACCCGGACATCGCCGACGCGCTGCGGCGGCACGGTGCGGCCCCGCGGGAAGACCTGCAACAGCTCTGGCGACGCGTCGTCTTCAACGTGCTGATCTCGAACACGGACGACCACCTGCGCAATCACGGATTCCTCTACGCCGATCACCGGGGTTGGCGCCTCGGCCCCGCGTACGACCTCAATCCCGTCCCCGTCGACGTCCGCCCGCGAGTGCTCTCCACGGCGATCCACGCCGATGACCCGACAGCCTCCCTCGACCTCGCGCTGCGGACGGCGGAGCTCTACGGCCTGGACAGGGAGGACGCGCGTGCGATCGCTTCGGAGGTGGCCACCGCTGTCGCGAGGTGGCGCGATGTCGCGCGCGGGTTCGGGGTCGCTCGACGGGACCTCGATCGCATGGCGTCGGCGTTCGAGCACCGCGACGCCGACGCCGCGCGGCGGCTGCCGGCCTGACCTGTCAGTCCCGGATGACGCCGGCACCCGCGAACGCCGGCACCTGCCGCAGGAAGTAGCGCGGTGCGGCGGCGGCCACGAACCCGCTGGGCGCGCACACGCCAGCACGAGACCCGCTTGCTGCCCCTCACTCGGCACGCAGCGTCGACAGCGGGTCGACCTGCGTCGCCCGGCGCGCCGGCACGACGGTCGCGACGACGCCGACCCCGGCCAGGACCAGCACGACGGCGGCCAGGGTCAGCGGGTCGAGGGGCGAGGCATCGGCGTTCAACTGCCGCAGCACCGCGGTGAAGGGCACGGATGCTCCCGCGCCGAGGACGCCTCCGACGGCGACGAGCGCTCCCCCGCCTCGGGCGAAGCGCGTCGCTATCTGCCTGCCGGAGGCGCCGAGCGCGAGACGAATGCCGATCTCCCGTCTGCGCTGCGCGACCGTGAACGCGACGACCCCGTAGAGCCCGACCGCCGCCAACGCCAGCGCCGCGCCGGCAGACACGCTGAGCAGCGCCATGCCGGAGCGCGCCCGAGAGAGAGCGCCTCCCACGACCTCGTCCATCGTCCGCAACGCGGTGATCGCGAGCAGCGGATCCGCCTCCCGGATCACCCGCTCGATGGGCGGGGTCAGGCTCGTTCCGCCGTCTCGCGTGCGGACCGCCAGTGCACCTGGAAGAACCCGTGGACGCCGCCGAGGAGCTCGCCGGGCACCTGCTCGACCGGCACGAAGACCGTCGGGTTGGTCGCGGTGACGCCCCGCGTGCGTACGTCGCCCACGATGCCGACGACCTCGCGCACGTAATCGTCGACCTCGATGGCGGTCATCTGCAACCGCGTCCCGAGCACGGAACGCCCGCCCTCGAAGCGCCGGGCGAACGCCTCGTTGACGAGCGCAACCGGCGCCCCGCCGGCGCGGTGGTCGGCCTCGCCGAAGGCCCGACCGGCAACGAGCGGGATGCGCAGGACGCGCAGGTAGTCTCCCGCGACATAGCGCCAGTCGACGGGGGTGGATACGAGCACGTTCTCCGGCACGCGCCGCAGCACGAGATTCAGGCCGCGTTCGACCGGCAGGTTGTTCGTCGCCGCTGCGGCTTCCACGCCGGGCAGCCGCCGCAGGTCCGCCAGCGTGGCGCGATAGAGCGCCGCTACCGCGTCGGGCGACTGGTAGGCCGGGCCCGCCAACGACGCGCGGGCGGTGAGCACGTTCCCGGGCTCGAACCCGAGATCGGACGTGCTGAGCGTTACGAACGTACGCAGGAACACCGCGGCCGCCGCCAGCAGAACCGTGGACAGGGCGACCTCGGCGACCACGAGCGACCGCCGGAGCCACGAGGCACGGCCCGAGGTCACGGTGCGCGACTGGCCTCAGTGGAGCGCGTCCGCGGGGTGGGCGCCTGCCGCCAGCAGACCGGGCAGCAACCCGAATGCCACGCCGGTGGCGACCGCTGCCCCGAGCGCTCCGCACAGCACCGGCACGTCCACGGTGACGTCCCAGATCGCGAACTGCGGCTGCTGCGCAACGAGCCCCCGCACGCCCCACACCGCGGCCAGCACCCCGACCGCGCCGGCGATCGTGGACAGCAGCACGCTCTCCGTCAACAACTGTCGGAGCAGCCGACCTCGCCGCCCCCCCAGTGCGGCCCGGACCGCCAGCTCCCGCCGTCGCCCGACCGCCCGCGCCAACTGCAGCCCCGCCGCGTTGGCACAGACGATCAACAGCACGACGCCCACCGTGGCCGCCAGCGGCCACACCGCTCCCGCGGTGGCGTCGACCAGCGCCTCTCGGCGGAGCTGGGCGCCGACCCGCACGGATTCGGGCAGGCTCACCTCGCCGGGCGGCTCGGCGTTCAGGTCGCTCAGGATGTCGGCGGCGACGGCCTGGACTTCCGCATCGGCCTGGGGCGCCGTCCAGTCCGGCGCGAGCCGTCCGATAAGCTGGTAGTTCTGATCGAAGGCGCGCGGATCGGGGCGGAAGGGCGTCCACGCGTCGGCTTCCTGGAACGACCGGAAGTCGGGCGGCATGATGCCGATGACCGTGTGCGGACCGCCGCCGAGACGCACCTCCGCCCCGAGGAGGCCGGGGTCGCCGCCGAAGTGGCCGGCCCAGACCCCGTGGCTGAGAACCACCGTCGCCGGGCCGATCTCGTCGTCGCGCGAGAAGGCGCGCCCCAGCCGGGGCTCGACTCCGAGAACGCGGAAGTAGCCCGCGGTCACCGCCAGCTTGCGGATGAACGTGGAGCCGTGGTCGCTGACCAGGTTCACGCCCGGGCTCACGCCGACGCCGGCCAGAACCGAGAAGGCGCGGCTCCGGTCGCGAAGAAGGGCGACGGCGGCCTGCGGCTGAACGGCAACCGGCCCCGACGGCCCGTAGCGCACGACGTTCACGATCCGATCCGCTTCCGGGAACGGCAGCGGCCGGAGGAACACGGCGTTGATCACGCTGCCGATCGCGGTCACCGCGCCGAGGCCGAGACCGAGGATGAGGATCGCGGAGAGGGTGAACGCGGGGCTTCTCGCGAGCGCGCGGACGCCCAGTCGAACGTCCTGCCCGAGGTCCGCGAAGAGTTGCCGCCAGCGCCGCTGCCGCTCCCACCGCCGGTCGATATCGACGCACGCGGCGTGAACGGCCGCATAGTCGCCGAAGCGCCGGGCGGCCTCCGCCCGCGCCTCGGGCGGGTCGCGGCCTTCCCTCACAAGCCGGTCGACGAGCTCATCGACGTGGAACGCGAGTTCGGCGTCGACGTCGGCTCGTACGTCCGTCCCCCAGAACCGGAGATGCCGTCGCCACATCGGAGTGCGAGCCCCGCCCGGAAACCGTCGCCCGCGGCTCCGATTCCCGCCCAGCCGGCCTGCAGGAGTCGGCGCCGCGCTATGGCGCGGACTCATGCTCCCACCTCCGCGGCCTGCAGCACCTTGCCGATGGCCGCGGCGAACGCCGTCCATCCCTCGGTCTCGCTCCGCAGCCGGGCGCGACCGCGGCGCGTCAGCCGGTAGAGCTTTACCTGTCGGTTGCGCTCCGATACCCCCCATTCCGACTCGAGCCACCCGCGGCGCTCCATGCGGTGCAGCGCCGGATAGAGGGAACCCTCCTCGAGCTGCAGCTCATCGTCCGACGTCGCCTCGAGCCAGCGGGCGATGCCGAAACCATGGAGGCGGCCCCGACTGAGCGCGGTCAGGATCAGCAGCTCCACCGTCCCTCGCAACATCTCGGGGTTGCGGTCCGTCATCCGGTTGCGCCTCCCTTGCATCGACTTCATGACCAAAGGCTGTCTATGCATCCAACGTAATCTGCAGTCCCATAGACTGTCAAGGTAAGGGTCGGTCCTATCTCCCCTTGCTTACCGAGATGAGCCGTGCTACGTTGTCACGGTAAGCGAGGGGAGCCCGAGGGGAGCACGAGGGGAGCCAAATGAGCAAACCGCCGAAACTGGTTCAGGGCACGCTGGACCTGTTGATCCTCAAGATCCTGGAGCTGGAGCCGCGGAGCGGGTGGGCGATCGGACAGCGCCTGCGGCAGGCGTCGAACGACACGCTGCAGGTGAGCGACGGCTCGCTCTACCCCGCCCTGCACAAGCTGGAGCAGCAGGGCTGGGTCACCGCCGAGTGGCAGGTCACCGAGAACAAGCGGCGCGCCAAGGTCTACGCGCTCACGCCGCCCGGCCGCGGGTACCTGCGGGAGGAGCGCGCGAACTGGGAGCGGCTCTCCGGGGCGATCACGCAGGTCGTGCGGCTGACGGAGGCTTGAGCCATGCCGCTATTGCGCTGGGTGTACGCATGGCGCGTCCGCTGCCGGGCGCTGCTCGACCGCGGCCGCGCGGACCGCGAGCTGGACGACGAGCTGCGCGACCACGTCGAACGGGAGATCGCGGCCCGGTGTGCGCGCGGCACACCGCCCGCCCAGGCGCGGCGGCAGGCCCTGGCCGCGCTGGGCGGTCTGGCCTCGGCGCGGGACCGCGTCCGGAGCGTGCGCTTCGGCGCCCTGCCCGAACAGGCGCTCCAGGACGTCCGCCACGGCCTGCGCCTTCTCCTCCGCAATCCCGGCTTCACCGCCGCCACGGTCCTGACCCTGACGCTCGGAATCGGCGCGACCACGACGGTCTTCTCGGTCGTCGACGCCGTGCTCCTGCAGCCGCCGCCGTTCCCCGACCCCGGGCGCCTCGTGACTCTGTGGCAGACCGACCCCGACAGCGGCCGGCCGGCCGAGCCGGCGCCGGCGAACTTCCTCGACTGGCGGGCACAGGCGACGTCGTTCGAGCACGTCGCGGCGATCGAGCCCTACTCGTTCGACGTCACCGGCACCGGGCGACCCGAGGTGCTCTACGCCTGGGCGGTCACCGAGGGCTTCTTCACGCTGCTGGGCGCCGATGCGGCGCGCGGCCGCACGTTCCGGCCCGAGGAGTACCGGCCGGGGAGCGGCGTCGTCGTCCTGACGGACGGTCTCTGGCAGCGGCGCTTCGGCCGGGACGCCGGCATCATCGGCCAGTCCCTGATCCTGGAGGGCGAGCCGTACACCGTCGTCGGGGTGCTCGCACCGGACTTCGAGGTCGGCCTGGAGCGCGGCCGCGGTGCGCGCGACATCTTCGTGCCGAAGGCGATCGCCGAGTGGGAGACGTTCAGCCGCGGCGACGGCTGGTGGCATGTCGTGGCGCGGCTGCGCCGGGGCGTGTCGGTGTCGGAGGCCCAGGCGGAGATGGACACCGTCGCGGCCCGGCTGGCGGCCGACCATCCGCGGACGAACGGCGGCGTCGGGGCGCGCGTCATCCCGCTCCAGGCGCGCCAGGTGGAGGCCGTGCGGCCGACGCTCCTGCTGCTCCAGGGCCTCGTGGCCCTGGTCCTGCTGATCGCCTGCATCAACGTCGCGAACCTGATGCTGGCGCACGGCGCGCGGCGCGCATCGGAGTTCGCCGTCCGCACGGCGGTGGGCGGGGGGCGCGGGCGCCTGCTGCGCCAACTGCTGACGGAGAGCGCGGTGGTCTCCGCCCTCGGCGGCCTCGGGGGCCTGCTGCTGGCCGGATGGGCGCTCGACCTGATTGTCGGGCTGATGCCAGCCGACGTGCCGCGCGCCGCGGAGATCGCGGTCAACGGACGGCTCCTGGCCTTCGCTGCCGGCCTCGTCGTCGTGACCGCGCTCGCGTTCGGAAGCGCGCCCGCGGTGCACGTGCTCCGCCAGAGTGCGCACGGCCTCCTCCGGGAGCAGCGCACCGGCGCGGGCGGCGCCCGACTGCGCCGCGGGCTGGTCGCGGCCGAGGTCGCGCTGGCGCTGGTGCTGCTCGTCGGGGCGGGCCTGCTGGTACAGAGCTTCGCCCGGGTGGTGAACGTCGACCTCGGCTTCACCCCGGCGAACACGGTGGCGCTGCAGGTGTTCCACTACCCCGACGGCCGTGGCGCGGTCACTGACGCGCGGCTTGCGGGTGCCGCCAACTTCTTTCGCCAGACGCTGGATGACATCCGCGCGCTGCCCGGCGTGGCCGAGGCCGCCGCCGTCTCGTCGCTGCCGCTCGCGCTGGCCGACGTCACGCGGGAGAGCCGGTTGACGTTGCACGACCGGCCGCCTCCTCCGCCCGGCGAGGAACCGGCGACGGTCGTCTCGCTGGCCACCCCCGGCTACTTCGAGACGCTGCGCATCCCGCTCCGGGCCGGCCGGTGGTTCGATGCCCGCGACGACGGCGAGGGGCCGGCGGTGGCCGTCATCAACGAGACCCTGGCCCGACTGCATTGGCCGGAGTCGGACCCGCTCGACCAGCGGGTGACCGTGCAGCTCTCCGGGGAAGCCCACACGGCGGAGATCGTCGGCGTCGTCGGCACCGTCCGGCCGCGCGGGTTCGAGAGCCTCCCGCGCCCGGAGGTCTTCCTCCCGCATGCGCAGTACGCCGATGGCTCGATGACCTACGTCGTGCGCACGGCCGGAGACCCGGCGGCAGCGGTCCCGGCGATTCAGGACGTCATCTGGGCCGCCGAGCCGCTGGAGACCTTCTACAGCGTCGCGACGGTCGATCAGCTCCTCTCCGACACGCTGGCCGCGCGGCGGTTCACGACGATCCTCGTCGCGCTGTTCGGCATCGTCGCGCTGGCGCTCGCCACGCTGGGCATCTACGGCGTGATTGCGGTCGCCACGGCACAACGGACGCACGAGGTCGGCCTCCGCCTGGCGCTCGGCGCGGCGCCCCGCGACGTCCGCTGGATGGTGGTCCGAGGTGCGGTCGGCCTGGCCGGTGCGGGCGTCGCGGTCGGCCTGCTGGCGTCGATACCCGTGTCCCGCTCGCTGGCCGGCCTGCTCGTGGACGTAACGCCGTTCGACCTCCCGACCCTGGCCGGCGTTTCGTCGTTGCTGCTGGCCGTGGCCGCCGCGGCCGCCTGGTCCCCCGCGCGCCGGGCGGCCGCCACCGATCCGCTCGCGGCACTGCGCGCGGAGTAGGAGTCTGCGCCGTGGAGACGGCGGGCGAGCGCGCCCTGACGGGCGCGTCGGGCGTCTGCGCGAGCGCGAGACTCCTGCGCCGTTCGTTCTGCGGCGCAGATTCCTCGCCGGACACCGCTCGGAGGAGGAAGAAGATGCCGACGAAGAGATTGCATGCACAGCGGGCTGCGGCCCGAGCGACCACAGCCGCCGTGCTGTGGAGCCTCTGCGTGATCTCGGCCGCCGCGGAGACGATCGACGGGAGTTTCGAGCGCGCGTTCGCGGTGGACGGCGACACGCTCGTGCTGGACGTCCGGACCGGGAGCGGGCGCATCGCCGTCACCGCCGGCGAGCCGGGCCGGGTGCGGGTCTCCGGCCGCATCCGGGGCTACGCCGACCGCTGGACGCCGGACGGCGCGGACGTCGTCGCGGAGCGCGTCCGGGCCCTCCAGGCCGATCCGCCGATCGAGCTGACGGGCGCCGTCCTCCGCGTCGGGCACCTGCGGTCCTCGCTGCGCCGGCAGGTCGGCGTCAGCTACGAGGTCGTCGTCCCCGCGAACACCCGCGTCCGGGCGCGAACCGGGTCCGGCGACGTCTGGATCGAGGGCGTGGCCGGCCCGGTCACGGCGAGGACCGGGTCCGGCGGCACGCGCGTGTCGGACGTTGGCGGAGACGCGACGGTCGAGGCCGGTTCCGGCAGCGTGGAGATCGTCGCCGTCGGCGGCGATGTAGACGTCCGGACCGGGTCCGGGGCCATCCGTGTCGAGCGGTTCGGCGCGGCGCTGCGCGCCCGGACCGGGAGCGGCCCGATCCGGGCGGCGGGCGCGCCCGGGGGCGCGTGGCACCTCACGTCCGGGTCTGGCGGCATCGAGGTCGACTTGTCGGACGAGGCCGCCTTCGAGCTCGATGCGCGCACCCGCTCCGGCGCCGTGCGCAGCGACCATCCGGTCGCGGTGCACGAGATGCGGCGCGGGCGTCTCCAGGGCCGGGTCCGGAGTGGAGGACCGTTGGTCACCCTGCGCACGGGTTCCGGCAGCATCCAGATCCGCTGACGGGCAACTCCCGTCTCCCCATCCGGGCCGAGCGAGCGGAGCAGACGCCGTCGGCGACCTACACCCGCCACGACAGTTGACGTAGACGATACTCCCCGGCGTCATCGCGGCAGCCGCCTACCGCCGTCAGATCACGGATGGCGTCGCCACTACCACTGAAGCTCACCGATAAGTAACGAGAGGGAGCTGAGTTTGTTCGCTGAGATTGGCGGGTGACGCACCGTTCACTCTGAGCGGCGTCACGCTTCGGTAGTCGCAGACGTCACCCAGCTCCGGGACGCCCATGCACCCGTACGGGGGTGTGGGGATCGCGCCGGTCACGGCACGTATGATTGAGACCGCCATCGAGGCGCTGGCGCGGAGCAAGCGGTGATCGTCGTCGACAGCAGCGAGCTCTGGCGGCCGACGCAGCGGAAGCTGCACGCGGGCTGGTGGGCGCTCGAGGGCAAGCAGGTCTTCACGACGCCGGAAGTAGCCGGCGAGCTGACGGGCGAACGCACCTGGGACCGGAGGAGCGAGCGCGAGACCGGGGCTGAACGCGACCTTCGCGAACGGACGACGGCCGCGCCAGAACTGCGCCAGCGCTGGGAACGCAAAGATGGTGGGCTCAGCAGTTCCGCAGCCCAAGGAACAGCCCGTACGGCGTCGTGAAGCTCGACGAGGAGCAGGCCGGACTCGTCGAGCGGATCCTGAACGAGATCGATCCCCGAGGCTTCCCGCAGGGACGTGGCGCGGACCGGATCCCATCCTCCAGCGACGCGCGGATCGTCGCGGAGACGATGGCGGCTGGAGGACGGATGCTGCTCACCAGCGACGAGCGGACCATCGACCGCGCCGAGGTCAACCGCTGGGCGCGCGAGAACGGCGAGCGGATGGGATTCCCGGCCCAGGACGTCGTATTCCAGGCCGACCAGGTGCTGTGGTCGTGGGCCGAGTCCCGACAAGGACACGAACGCCTCATGCAGGCGGGCCTGCTGGCTTGCTGGCCGACAGACGACAACGCTCCGGCGAGAGACGTCCTCAAGGTGACGATCGGGACGATCAGTGCGATGCGAAGAGGCGAGGGCGGAAAGCTGAGGGAGACCGCCAACCGTCTCGTGTGGGGCCTCGAGCAGCACTCGCACCCGGAACGCATGGTCGAGGAGACACGCGCGAGCTTCCCGAGCCCGACGGTAGAAACCGATCGGCGCCATCCCACGTACCGCCGATGACAATCACGAGAGCAAGACCCGACGCCGGGATCGCGGCCGCCGCGTCTCCGGGCGTCCGCACGACGTAGCTGGCCGTGGCTGCCGCGGCCGCCCGGTCCCCGCACGGCGGGCGGCCGCCACCGATCGGCTCGCGGCGCTGCGCGCGGAGTAGGGAGACTGCGCCGTCGGAACGGAGCGCCTCCCGGAGGCTCGGTCAGGGGCTCGGCGGAGCCGCCAGGGGCGCCACCGGGGGCCGAGCGCAGTGCGGCGATTCGTGCGCAGGAACGGCTCGGGGCGTCACTGCTGCTCCTGGCTGAAGTATGGATGCTCCATGAGGATGGGGGCTTGCTGCGGCCCGCCAATGCGCTCCATCTCGAGCTCCTCGAACAGCACGGGCGGCGCCACGACAGCCGACGGGATGCCTTGGCCAAGGGGCCCACCGAACGCAGGCGGCATGAAGATGCCAAGGGTTTGAAACATCCCGCCTGCGCCTGGCCTCAGGAGCCGATTGTTGACGTAGCGATCCTCGCCGCTCGCTACGATGTCCCGCAGGCTCCGCACCGACACATCCCGAAACCCGAGACCGCGCACCAGCTCTTCCCTGCCGTCCTCGACGTACACCTTGTACGCGAGGATGGGGCTCGTGAGCTGGGGCCCGGGCCTCCCACCCTGCATCAGGAACATGATGCTCGACGGGCTCGACAGGTCTGACCCGGTGATCCCGGGGTCGTCGAGAACGCGGATCAGAAGGCCGTGGTCGAGGCCGGCGTCGCGTGCCATGTCGATCAGCTCCTCCTTCAGCTCGCCAGCACTCAGCGCGCCCTCGGCCCGAACGAAGAGGTTGCCGGGCTGGGCGGTCGCCGGGCCGAACGCCCCGGCGCGGCCGTGCCCGTTGGATTGGGGGATCTCCCTGCGTGGTCGACGCGACATCAGCAACGTTCTCAGGACACCGCCTTCGATGAGCGCCACCGGTTGAGAACGCACGCCCTGGTCATCGAGGGCGTAGCTCCCGATGAGCGACTCGCCGGCGAAGGCCGCCTGCGTCGGATCGTCCATCACGTCGAAGGATGCCGGCAGCACCCGGCGGTTCAAGCGGTTGGCGAGGCCGCTGGTCGGCATCATCGCCGCCATGCGCTCGTCCTCGAGGAGCGGCGGTCGATGGCCGGACAGTTGGTCGCCGAGAAGCTGCGCGAAGAGCTCGGGAGAGGCCTGCCCGGAGACCAGGACCGGACCGTAGTAGTCATCGAGAACGGGTGCCGCAGCCAGTGCCGTCAACTCGCTTGCCATGCCTCTGACGGCCGCCTCCATTTCCGCTCCCGCCGGCAGAGCGTCGACGGCGCGCTCGTAGAACGGAACGAAGTGCTTCAGCCGCATCCCGTCCGGCGCCCGCGTGGCCGCGCGTGCATGGAGAACTGCGAGCGTCGCCGGCTGCCGGACCACGCTGCCATCGCTGTTGACGAGGTACTTGTTGCTCTCCTCGACGCGCAGCGTCACGCCGGACTCGTCGATCGCCGGGTACTCCCGGAATACCTCGGACAACACCCGCACCCGCTCCTGCCATGCCTCGACATCCACCGGGGACTGCGCAAGGGGCTCGACCAGCACGGACGCTGCCTCGACCGAAAGGTCGGGCGTCGGTTCGTCCTGGACCCGGTTCTGAAGGAAGGCCCGCTTTCGCGCGAGCTGCTCCAACGCCTCCTTGTACGCGGCATCGGTCGCCAGCCAGAGGTCGTGGCGCAGGGCGTCGTAGTCGTCTTCCCGCACGAGACTCCGGGGGAAGAAACCGCCGAACTGGATGAAGGACGGCACGGCGACGAACTCGCTGTTGTCGAGCTCACGGCTCCCGACGCGGACGTCGACGCGCAGCGACCGCGCGTGCGTCCGGTCGCTGCGCACGCTCGCTCCGAAGGTCGCTTCGAGAACGGTCGAACGCGTGTCGACCACCGCGTACTCGATGAAGTACGGGCGCTCCAGTTCCTCCAGCCGGAGCGTGTCGGCAGAACGCAGGAGCTCATCCCGCATCGCGCGCAGCAGAACGTCGGACTCCTGCGCAGCACCCGCCTGCTCTCCCGCCGTCTGTTCCTCTCCGCCCGCGGGATGGGCCCAGAGGGAGAGGAGCAGGACCCATGTGCAGAAACACGCCGACCGGATGCCTGGGCCAGTCATCAGCTGCCCTCTCCTTGCGGTCGAGGCAGCAGCGGTGGCCTGTCGGCGGCCTTGGGCTTCTTCTGTATCTCGATCTGCGCCGTGAGAATGGCAGGGGCAACCCCCGAGACCGGGACCATTCCCGATTCGGCGCCACAGAAACCGTTGAAGACTTCCCGCTCGGTTCCCGTGGCGATGATCCCGGCGAACGAGATCAGGGGAGTGCCGATCAGATCGGCGCCGCGGACCAGCTCGTCCGGCCGGCCGTCGGCGTACACCCGGTAGACCATGATCGGCGTCACCTGGAACACCTGCGGACCCATGCGCCCGGTGAACGTAAAGCCGCCCGCGATGTCGGTGAACAGCAGGCCGAACTCCTTGCCCTGCCGCTCGATCTCCTCCACCAGCAACTCCCGCAGCTCCGAGTCCGACACGGCCTGGGAGGACTCGACGATCAGGTTGCTCTGCCGCCCGACCGGGGCCAGCCCCGGCTGCCTTCTCCCGTGCCCGTTGGATTGCGCGAACCCCTCCACGGGCGAGCGCGACATGAGGAAGTTCCGCAGAACCCCGTTCTCCACGACCGTCACGCGACGTGCCCTCACGCCCTCATCGTCTATCCGGTAGTGCCCGACCAGGTCGGTGTCGCCCGCCCGTTCCCGTGTCGGATCGCTGTATACGGAAACGAACTCCGGCAGGATCCGCTCGCCGACCCTCTTGGTGAACGTCTGGCCCTCGGCGTCGCTCTTCTGCCTGTGCCCTTCGATCCGATGACCGAAGATCTCGTGGAAGAAGACGGCCGCGGCACGACCGGAGAGGATCGCCGGCCCGGCGTAGGGCTCGATCTCCGGCGCGTCACGGAGTGCGAGCAGATCGGACGCCATCCGGTCGATGGCTCGCCGGATCGTCGCGTCTCCCGCGAGCCGGTCGGGCGTGTGGGCATCGAACGACTCGTACCGGTAGAGTTCCATGCCGTCGTCCGCGCTGGTCGCCGCGTACAGGGTGACGCGTACCTGAACCGTGCCGTGCTGCACCCTGGTGCCCTCGCTGTTGACGAGGTACTTGTTGGTCGCGACGGCCGTCAGCGTGGCGTTCGACTCGTGGACCTCGGGGTACGAATCCAGAAGGGCCGAATACTCCTTCAGGCGCTCGATCCATGGCTCCACGTCGATCGTGATGGAGGCGAGCGCGCCGACGGCCACCTCCGGTGATTCCCTGGAGAAGTCGCCCGAGGCGTCCTCCTCGTCGACCGTCACCGCCCGATTGGCCGCGACCTTGACGAGTTGATCCGCCGCCGCCTTGTACCTTCGGTCGGTGTGCAGCCAGAGGATGCTCTTGATGGCATCGACGTCATCGTCGAGGGGAATGGCCACCGGCCCGCTGAAGTCCGGCAGCCGACCGAACGGCAGCGCCCCGCGGACCTCGCGGGTGTTGTCGAGTTCATAGTCGCCGACCCGCACATCGATATCGAGGAGCCGCGACCGCCTGGACGTAGTCGAGCGCAACGCCCCGTATGACGAGGCGAGCGTCGTCTGCTCGGACTCGGTAACCGAGTAGCTGAGGAAGTAGGGAGGCGGGTCGGCCCTCTCGCTCAACTCGCTCATCGAGCGCTGCAGCTCCTCCTCCATGGCCCGCAGGAGCAGGCTACCCTCCGGACCCTGTCCCCAGGCACGCTCCGCGACGAGACAGCAACAGCCGACTGTCACGACGAGAGCAACCGCCAGCGTTCTCGCGAGCCCGTTCATGACCACGTCCTCCACTCCGAACCACAACCCGGTCGGCCGGCACCCGGCGGCCCGGGCGCGTCGTCGCCGTCAAGGACCCTTTCGGCGATTCTACTTGACCTCCGGGTCGATCCGGTCGCGGTGCAGCTTCGGTCCCATGCCGCTTCCAAGCCGGGCGTCGCCGTCGCTCCCGCGCGTCAGAACCCGACCACCATGCGGGCGCTGAGCCGGGACCGCGCGACGACGTAATCGGCGCCCGCGAATATCGGCACGTCGGCCCCGAACCGGAGCGTGAGCCGCCGCCACAGGTTCACGTCGAGGCCGATGCCCGGTTGCGCCACGAAGCCGGAGACGCGCTCTTCGTCGAACTCGGGGTACGGCACGTAGGTGCACGGGTGGACGAGCACGCCGTCGATGTAGCCTCCGCAGGCGGCGTTCTCCGCTTCGACGTCGATCGACGCCGGGTACTCGTAGTCCGTGCGGAACCGCGCCGCGAATCCACCGAAGAGGAGCTGGTAGTGGAGCGACAGACGCCCCGTGCCGCTCCCCGACCGGATGCCGGCCATGATCATCGAGTAGCGCGAGCGATGCGTGGCGCGGGTGAGCTCCTCGGTCAGGGCGTCCTCGTGGAAGTGGGGCCAGAGATTGAGGTAGGTCTCCCGATGCCACGCACCCTCCACGACGACCTTCTGCCCGAGCGCCTCGAACGCACCGGACAGGACTCGACCCGGTGTCACGGGGCGTTCCGGGTCCTGCACGCCGAACTGCACACCGGCCGCGACCTCGAACCGCGGCTCGCTCTGCGCGTCGGCCGGCGCCGACGCCGCTGTCACCGCCAGGAGGGCGATTCCGCCTACACACGTCCGCATCCTCGCCATCACACCCCCTTCGCGCCGCCGTGCGCGGCAGCCTCTACCGGGTAGTGCGCGGGTGGGCGGTGTTTCGGCTCGCCGTCCGGGCCAAACTCCTGTTGACAGCGACAGGAGTAGCGATCTACGGTCCTCTCGACAGCGACAGGAAGGCTCCACGGAGGTGAACGTGACCCCTCGGCCCCAGGCAGACGGCCTTCGCGGATCGATCGACCTGGTGATCCTGAAGACGCTCTCGCTCCAGCCGATGCACGGCTGGGGAATCGGTCAACGGGTCCAACAGGTCTCGGCCGGAGTGCTGGAGGTCAACCAGGGCTCGCTCTACCCGGCCCTCCAGCGGCTCGAGAAGCAGGGGCTGATTCGGAGCGCCTGGGGCACGACGGACAACCACCGGCGCGCGCGCTACTACCGGCTGACCGCCACCGGGCGCCGCGCGCTCGACCGCGAGATCGACAGTTGGCGGCGCTTCGCGGCCGGCCTCGATTCCGTGCTGAGCAGTAGCTGAGGGGACGGTGCCATGAGTTGGTTGGACGGCGCCCGCTTCCGCCTGCGTCTCCTGTTCGCCCGCGACGACGCCGAACGTCGCATGAACGAGGAGATCGGCTTCCATGTCGAGATGGAGACGCAGCGGCTCGTGCAGGACGCGGGGCTGGATCCCCGGGAGGCGCGACGGCGCGCGCGGGTGACCTTCGGCGGCGTGGAGGCGCACAAGGAAGCGCTGCGCGACGGCCGGAACTGGGCGTGGCTCACGGGGCTGGAGCACGGCATGACCAACATCCGGCTGGCGCTGCGCATGCTCGTCAAGACCCCGGTGGTCACGAGCGTGGCGGTCGTGTCGCTTGCCCTCGGCATCGGGTCGAACGCCGCGATCTTCTCCCTCTACAGCCAGTTCCTGCTGCGTCCGCTGCCCGTCGTCGAGTCGGAACGCCTGGTGAATCTGGAGGCCCCCGGACCGAAGCCCGGCTCGCCAAGCTGCAACGGGCAGGGCGGCTGCGACGAGGTGTTCAGCTACCCGATGTTCCGTGATCTGCAGCGGGAGCAGACCGTCTTCACGGACGTCGTTGCGCATCGTGGCTTCGGCGCCAGCGTTGCCCATCAGGGGCGCAACCCCGACATCGTCCAGGGCATGCAGGTCTCGGGCTCGTACTTCCGGACGCTGGACCTCGTGCCGGCGTTGGGGCGCCTGTTCGGTCCGGAAGTCGACGAGCCGGTCGGCGGGCACCCGGTCGCCGTCCTGAGCCACGAGTTCTGGCAGTCGCAGCTCGGCGGAGCCCGGGACGTGCTCGGAGACCTGCTGGTGGTCAACGGCGAGCCGCTGACCATCGTCGGTGTGGGCCCACCGGGTTTCCGCGGCACGGCGTTCAACATGCCGTCGATGGTCTTCGTCCCGCTCACGATGCACGGGCGGTTGAGCACCGGCACCGGCGAGGGCCGCTTCGAGGATCGCCGCAACTACTGGCTCTACCTGTTCGCCCGCCTGAAGCCGGAGGTGTCCATCGAGCAGGCCCGCGCCGCCGTCGCACCCCTGTACCGGAGCATTCTGATGGACGTGGAGGCACTGCTCCAGACGGACCTGAGCGACGAGACCCTGGCACGCTTCATCGCGAAGCCGTTGCCGATCCGGGACGGACGGCGAGGACAGAGCGGAATGCAGGACAGCGTCGGCGTGCCCCTGCTGCTCCTTCTCGGCGTCACCGCCGCCGTCCTCCTGATCGCGTGCGCCAACATCGCGAACCTGCTGCTGGCGCGTTCCGCCGCTCGCGCATCCGACATGTCCGTGCGGCTCGCGCTCGGCGCAACGCGACGCCACCTCGTGACGCAGCTGCTGACCGAGTCGTGCCTCCTGGCCCTTCTCGGCGGTGCGGCGGGGCTGGTCGTCGCGCACTGGACGCTGCGCTTCATCGGCGTGCTCCTGCCAGCGCAGGTGGTGGAGATCCTGCAGTTGACGCTCGACCCCTACGCGGTTCCGTTTACCGGGGCAGTCGCGCTTGCGACCGGTATGCTCTTCGGCATGTTCCCGGCGTTCCATGGCACGCGGGCGGCATTGACCTCCGCGCTCAAGGCTGACTCCGGGCAGCCGGGCGGCGCCCGTTCGGCGTCCGGCTTCCGGCGCGGACTGGTCACGGTGCAGTTCGCCCTGGCCACGATGCTGCTGGTAGTGGCCGGGATCTTCATCCAGAGCCTGCGGAACGTCAGCGGCGTCGACCTCGGCATCCGAACGGACGCTGTCGTGACCTTCCGTGTGTGGACCGGGCTCAACGGCTATGGGGACGAACGGGCGCGGGCCTTCTACGAGCGACTCGAGGCGGAGCTGGCCGCCCAGCCGGGCGTGACGGCGACTACGGCGGCCTCGATTGCGGTACTCGGCGGGGACAGTTGGGGCACCGGCGTCATGGTGGAGGGATTCGAGGCCGGACCGGACACGGATCGCATCACGCGCTTCAATCAGGTCGGCACGGACTACTTCCGGACCCTCGGGATACCGGTGCTGGCCGGTCGAACGTTCACCGACTCGGACTTCCTGGAAGCCCCGAGGGTCGCCGTCGTCAACGAGGCGTTCGCGCGCAAGTTCAATCTCGGGCGAGACGCCATGGGCAGACGCCTGGGGCGCGGCGGGCTCGACGTCGAACTGGATACCGAGATCGTCGGTCTGGTCGGCGACACGCGGTACAGCCACGTCAAGACTCCGGCTCCGCCTATCCTCTATGTTCCGCATCGTCAGGCGGAGAGGCTCGGCTCGGTTACGTTCTACGCGCGGAGCAGCCTGCCACCGGAGGGCATGCTCCGCACGATCCCGGTGCTGGTGGCAGGCCTGGACCCCGCCCTGCCCATCACGAATCTCGCGACGCTCCGCCGGCAGGTGGCGGAAGCCGCGTTCGAGGACCGCGTCATCACGGTGCTGTCGGCCGCCTTCGCGGGACTGGCGACCCTCCTGGCGGCGGTGGGTCTCTACGGAGTGCTGGCGTACACGGTAGCCCAGCGCACGCGCGAGTTCGGTCTGCGGATGGCGCTCGGCGCGAATGCGACGAGCGTGCGGGCAATGGTGCTGGGGCAGGTCGGGAGCATGACGCTGGTCGCCGGTGCGGTCGGGCTGGCCGCAGCGTTCGGCACCGGCCGGCTGGCGCAGTCGCTGCTCTATGAGATCGAGGGTCCGACGCCCACGGTCATTGCCGCCGCGGTGCTGGCGCTGGCCGCCGTCGCGCTCGGCGCCGGATTCGTCCCCGCGCAGCGGGCGTCCCGCATCGACCCGATGGCCGCTCTGCGGCACGAGTAGCGCGATGGAGCAGCCGCCGGTTTCCGGCGCCGGCCGGGTTCGGGTTGTTGCGTGGCGCCCGCGCGGATAGGATGTGATCGTCCATGCCGACTGTGCTCTCGTTCACGCTGATCGCGCTCGGCCTGCTGGCGCAGGATCCGCTCCGGGAGACCCAGGTGTCCACGCCGGAGATCGTGCGCACCGAGTACGACATGGCGGAGGTCGTCAGGCCGCCGGAGCTCGCGCCCGATGCGCTGGCGGGCTGGAAGCTGTTCGTGCAGCGCTGCGCGATCTGCCACGACCCGCTGGGGCAGCCCTCCTATCCGGAGAGCTTCGCCCCGCTGCTCAGCCGCCAGACCGTTCGCGACCGGGGCGAGGACCGGGTCCGCACCATCATCGGGTTCGGGTCTTCGAGGATGCCGGGCTGGCGGTACACGCTGTCGGAGGAACAGATCGGCGCGGTGATCGCGTACCTGAACACCGTGGCGCCGGAGTGATGCGCGGAGGAGGCGACATGCTCGAAGCCCGACGGTCCGTCGTACTGGCACCCGCGCTCATCGGTATCTGCCTGTTGGCGCTGGCGGCGGCGCCCGCGGCGGCGCAGGCCGTTGCGCCGACACCACTTGCCGGCACCGTCACCGCGGGGAGCGGCGAGCCGATGCCCGGCGTGGCGGTTTCCGCGCGGGCGGAGGGCGCATCCGTCACGACCTCCGTCTTCACGGACGAGGACGGCCGGTACTACTTCCCCGCGCTGGAGCCTCCGCTCGAGGGTGGGCAGTACCAGGTCTGGGCGCAGGCCGTGGGCTACGAGCGCGCGAGCGCGCAGGTGGTCCTCGACCCCGCGCGAGGAATGGCGCAGGACTTCACGCTCGCGGCCGCCGCCGACTTCACCCACCAGCTCTCGGGCGTGGAGTGGCTGGAAGCGCTGCCCGGCGCGACGCGCGAGGACCGCCGGCTGAAGGAGCTGTTCCGGGTCACGTGCACGGAGTGCCACCAGGCCGGCCTGGTGCTGCAGAACCGGTTCGACGAGCGCGGCTGGCGCGCCATGATCGACCTGATGGCGAACGTCAGCTACCACGGCTGGCGCGGCTCCAACGGCCGGCCGTCGATCACGATCGAGTACTACCGGGACGAACTGGCGGCGTATCTCACGAAGGCCCGCGGCCCGGAGTCGCCGCCCCTGACGTTCGAGCTCCAGCCCCGCCCCACCGGTGAGGCCGCGCGCCACGTCGTCACGGAGTACGACATCCCCATTGCGGAACTGCCGACGGAGCGCACGTCGATCGACGGCAGCGACTGGTCCGAGGGCATCCCGTCGGGGATGCGCGGGGGCGGCGGCATGCACGACGCGGCCGTCGACGACGACGGCAACGTCTGGATCACCGACTCGGTGCCGAACGACTTCCGGACGCTCGCCAGGCTCGATCCGCGAACCGGCCAGATCACCGGCTACAAGGTGACCGCGCCCGACGGGAGGCGGGCCCGGCGCTCGCATGGCATCACGAAGGCGCGCAACGGCCTGCTGTGGTTCGACACGCAGGGCAGCCTCGGCCGGGTGGACCCGAAGACGGAGGAGTTCGAGCTCTACACGCCGCCGCGGCCGCTCGGCGTCGGCGGGAGCCTGCAGGAAGACGGGCAGGGCAACATCTGGGTCGGCAACCGCCACGGCGCCCTGAAGTTCGATCCCGACACCCGCGAGTTCACGTACTACCAGAACAGGACCATCGGCGACGGCCAGACCTACGGCACCGCCGCCGACCGCCTCGGGAACGGCTGGTGGGCGCAGTTCAACATGGACATCGTCGGACACGCGAACGGCACGACCGGCGAGGTGAACGAGGTGCCGATGCGGCCGCCCGGTGCGCTGGACCGCGAGCAACTGCTGACGCCGGCCGACCGCGACTTCTTCCACCGCATCGGCGCGATGCGCTTCTCCGGCAGCGTCTACAACCCCGGCGGTCAGGCGCCGCGCCGGCTCGCGGCCGATCCCGCGGGCGACACGGTGTGGGTGGCGAACTGGTGGGGCTCCAACCTGGCCAGGATCGACATCAACACGCTGGAGGCGACGTACTACCACCTGCCGGTCGGCGCGCATCCGTATGCGACGGTGGTCGACCGGAACCACATGGTGTGGACGAACCTGTCGTCGGACGACGCGGTCGCGAGGTTCGATCCCGGCACCGAGGAGTACACGATCTTCAGGCTCCCCAGCCTCGGGGCCGAGCTGCGCCACATCGCGGTCGACGACGCCGGCGGCCCGGACGTGTGGGTCGTCTACCGGGAAGCGAGCCGCGCGGCCCGCATCCAGTTCCGAACGGAGGCGCAACTCCAGGCCGCCCGCGCCGGCAGCGCACTTCCTGCTTCCGCGGGCGGCGGCCAGTAGCCCGGAGAGGCATTCCCGACACGCCCTGGGAGTCGCTCGGAACCCAGCGCCGGTCGCCGCAAGCGCCGTGCAGGAGTCGTCGCCCTCATCTTGCGAGGGGAGGCTGATGATGCAGAGCAGACGGCTGCGTCGCGCAGTTCTTGCGGCCCTGGTCGCGCTCGCCGTCGCCATCGTGGCGCCGGCATGGCTGTCCGGTTCGGCGCCGGCCAACGGCACTGCAATGGCCCAGGGTCGCATCCTGCCGGTGTTCGAGGTGGACGGGGCGTGGCCCACCGTGCCGGCGGGAATGAAGCTGGGCGCTGCGTCCAGCATCGCCGTCGACGCGCAGGACAATGTATGGGTCCTGCATCGCCCGCTCACGCTCCCGGCCGAGGACGACGCGATGGCGGCGCCGCCCATCGTCGTCTTCGACAGCGACGGCAACTTCATCAGGGCGTGGGGCGGGCCGGGCGACGGCTACGAGTGGCCGCAGCGGGAGCACGGCCTGCACATCGACCACGAGGGCTTCGTCTGGCTGGGCGGCAACAACTGCCCCACCAACGGCGTGCCCCGGGTCGCACCCGTCAACGACGACCAGATGCTGAAGTTCACGCAGGACGGCGCGTTCGTCATGCAGATCGGCCGCAGCGACGGGAGCCGGGGCAACGCCGACACGATGAACCTCCACCGGCCCGCGGACCAGCAGGTCCATCCGCCGACCAACGAGCTGTTCGTGGCCGACGGCTACGGCAACCGGCGGGTCGCCGTGTTCGACGCGGAGACCGGCGCCTTCAAGCGGATGTGGGGAGCCTTCGGCGACGCGCCGGTCGAAGACGACCAGTGTCAGGTGGCCAGCCCGACCAGCTTCTCGGACCCGGGTCCTTCGCACTTCAACGTCCTGCACGCCATCCGGGTGTCGAACGACGGCATGGTGTACGCGGCCGACCGCGAGCACCGCCGCGTGCAGGCGTTCGGGCTCGACGGCACGTTCGTCGGGCAGGTGGTCACTCCCGACGCGCCCTTCGCGCGCAATCTGGCCCTGTCCGCGGACCCGGAGCAGCAGTTCCTCTACGTCGGCGGCGACGACGGCATCGTCGTCGTCGACCGCGCGACGCTCGACATCCTCGGCACGCTCCGCCCGGAGGGCATCCTGGGCACCGGCCACCACATCGCGACCGATTCCCAGGGCAATCTCTACCTGGCGGCGACGGGCGCGGGAATGCAGAGGCTCGCGTTCAGGGGGATGTCGGACGAGTAGGAATCACCCGCGACTCGCTCCAGGGGGTCGCGCAGCAACTCCACACTCCCCATCCTGAACCGGACCGCGCGCGACCTCGGCCATCTGAGCCGGGGCCGCTCGTCGCGCTGTTCTCAGGAGCTCGGTTCCCAGGATCGCTCGCGCTGCCGTCCCGGGAACCGGCTCGCACCGTCAGCGCCCGGGCTGTCCGCCCGTTTCTTCCGCTCGTCGCGCGATCCGGAGCATGTTCGTCAAGCCGTAGTTCCCCTCGTGACACGCGTACTCGAAGATCGGCTGCGGGTGCTTCCTCAGCGTCTGCAGCGCGGTCCAGGGCGCGGTCCAGGTCGCCGGGTCGTCGATGGTGTATTCGTACTCGAGGATCTCCGGGCTGGCGCGCCGGAAACGCTCGATCAGGGTGGCGTCGCGGCTGGCGCCCGCTACCGAGTGCTCGAAGTTGGTCGTCTCGACCACGAGCGTGTCGCCCTCCCAATGGCCCCGCGACTCGCCCCTCCGCTGCCGGAGCGTCCCGTGCGGACGATCGACGATGGGGATGAACCGCGTCGTGTGCATCATCTCGACCAGCATCACCAGGTGGTCCTCGGTCTGGAACAGTTGCACGTAGCTGTTGTACGGGAGAGGATTGAGCGGCACGCCGAGCGCGGCCATGCAGCGGTCGGAGAGGCTGAAGTCCTCGATCGACTCCAGCGGGTGATTCCCGAACGAACCGGCGTTGCGAGGCCGGCTCTCGCCTTCCGGCGTCATCGGGGGCCTCCGACCGTTGGGAGGGTCGATGATGAGGGACGAGCGGCGGTCCGCCACCGTCTGCGTGCCGAAGTCCAGAAAGACGCGGGTGTGGATGTCGTTGCCGGGGACGGATGCGTTCTCGGCCGCGTCGATCCTCTCCACCCACTCGGCCCGTTCCCGTTCGACGGCGGCCGCTTCCTCCTCCGTCAGCACCGGCTTGTCGGCAAACTGCTCGGGGCGCTCGAGCGGCGTCACGCTTCGGTAGTCCCAGACGCCACCCAGGTCCGGGGCGCCCCATGACGTGCGGGGGACCTCGTCCGGCGTCTGGGCCGTGGCCGGTGCGGCCCACATCGACCCGAGCCCGACGGCGACCAGTACCACGACGGACTTCTGCGAGGCGAGCATGTTGTCCTCCTGTCGATAGGCATCCCGCTCAGAGGGCCGGCTCGGCAATCCCCGGCGCCGACGAGTACGCCAGTCAGAGGGCCAGCTCGGCGATCCCGGCGCCGACGAGTACGCCAGCTTCGCGGCTCGCTCCAGGCATGTCAACCTGTCCGCTTCCGCGAAGGAGACCGGGGCGATGCCGTAGCGTCAGGCAAGGCTCGGCGAAGCCCGGCTGGCGAGCCACGCGGTGACGACGGCGGCGAACCGCTCGGGTTCCTCCAGGAAGGGCTGGTGCCCGCTCGCCTCGAAGAGATGAAAGGTGGCGTCGGGCAGCGTGGCCGGGATGCCGTCCCACAGCGCGTGGGGCACGGCGTAGTCCGAGCGGCCGTGAGTGAGCAGCACGGGCGCCTTCAGCGTGGCGGGATCGGCGGTGACGTTCCACTTCGGGGCCAGCGTGCCCGCGATGTGCATCAGCAGCTCCGGGCGCGAGACCGCGCCGGCGAAGAGCGGCGCCGCGTCAACGGTGGGATCGTGGAAGCGCATCGGGGTCTGGGCCAGCAGGATCTGCCCCGGGGAAGGGTCGGGCGGCAATGCGGCCAGGTTCTCCCGCAACCGCCTCTTGCGAGCGTCGTCAGCGTCGGCCTCGAACGACGCGGCGCTCCGGGCACCCAACGCGTTCATGTCACCGTAAGGCGGCGTGCCGACCGTGATGACGTGCGAGACCCGGTCCGGCAGGCGGCGACCGCACTCCAGCGCCAGCATGCCGAGGATGGAGTGGCCCAGCACGGCGACGCGGTCGACGCCGAGCACGGCGCGAATCGCATCGACGTCCTCGGCGATTCGGTCGAACGTCAGGTCACTGGCGCGGCCGGTCGACCGTCCCCCTCCTCGCAGGTCCACGTACACCATCGTCAGGTGGTCCAGCAACTGCGGGGCCATCTGGCGCTCATAGGGCGCCGTGCCGATCGCGCTCAGGACCAGGCAGGCCGGTCCGCTGCCGCGGACCGTGCTGTACAGTTCTGCACCGTCGACCGATACCGTCATCGTTGCTCCTGCGAATCGACGAGGTGCGGGGTCGCTAGGAGTCTGCGCCGCAGAAACGCGCCATGGAGCGGTTCGTGCCAGCGCAGACTCCCAACGCGCCCGTGAGGGCGCGCCAGCTCGCAGCCGGGCGAAGCCGCGACGTTCGCTACGGCCGCGTGCGGCCCAGAATCAGCTTCCGGTACAACCGTTCTCGCGCATCCGGTCTCGTCGGCTTCACCCAGTCGCGATTGATACGCTCCCAATCGGGGTCGTCCGGGTCGAGCCCCAGCGTCGCGATGAAGTGCCGGTCGGTGATGAAGAAGTGCCGCTGGTAGGCCAGCAGGTAGCCTCCGTGGTCCGCGCGAATGGCCGCCGCCTGCGCGTACGACGCGCTCCAGATGTTCCAGTGCACCTCGGCTCCCGAGGGGTAGAGGAGGGTACCGAAGTCCGACGTGTCCGTGCCGCGAAGCACGGCGACCGCGTGCGGCCAGCCGCGGAAGCCCAACTCGCGCGCCAAAGTCGCCAGGCAATGGCGACGGCGAATCCGCGCGGCTGCCGCGTGGACATCGTCGTCGGCGAACTCCGCCAACGTACGCACCCGAGCCACTGCCCCCGGGTCTTCCGAAGCGATCCGTCGATGGAGAATGCGCGCCTGCGCCTTCAGGTCAGAAACCACACCTGCCATCCTCGTCCTCCGATGCCGGGCCACGCTCCGCTCCGGCGAGCCCCGAGGTTGGCTGAGTGCGAAGGCGCTTCTCGCCTAGGCAGGCAGGGTGAGCAGTCTTTCGGCGGAACAGGCGCCCCTGCGCGCCTGCAGGCGTGAGTCTAGCACGGGAGCGGCAACGAGCGCTTGCGGCGTGAGAACGACCGCCCGAAGCAGCTCGACCATTTCGAGAAACGACTGGCCGCTGCGCGCCGAGCCGGATTCCGGCGAGCGGCCTCCTTCGCGGAAGACCGGCCCCCGGGGGCGGCCGGCGTCCCGGCCCGCGGGCCCAGCGCGGCCTTCGGGGCGGCAGCCGTGCCGCCCGCCCCCGCCCAAGTCGATTGGCGCGACCGCTCGAGATCGTTACGGTTGGCGCTTCTCCTCCGCGATCTGGATCAAGTTGCCGCACGAATCGTCGAATACCGCGGCGATGACGGTCCCGAGGTCCGTCGGCGGCTGTACGAATCGCACACCTCTGGCCGTGAGACGCTCGTGTTCGGCTTTGACGTCGTCGACCGCGAAGGAGGTCCAGGGGATGCCGTCCTCCACGAGCGCCCTCTTGAACGGGCGCACCGCGGGATGGCCGTCAGGCTCGAGCACCAACTGCGTCCCTTCCGGGGCTTCCGCGGATACGACAGTGATCCAGGCATGTTCTCCCAGGGGAATGTTGTGCTTCAACTGGAAGCCAAGCGTTTCCGTGTAGAAGCGAAGTGCCTTCTGTTGGTCGTCTACCGGGACGCTGGCCAGGTGCTCGGGATTCTGGTGCTAACGAACGCCGGGTAGGTACTGCATCGCGCCGACCGTGTTCCCCTCCGTGTCCCTGAACATCACGAGAGTCCCCACGTGTTCGATCTCGAACGGCTGCGCAGTGAGCTGGCCGCCGTGGGTTTCGATGGCTGCGGCGGTTGCCGCCACGTCTTCCACCGCGATCGTGCACTCGAACGCCGTGACCCCGGTCCCCGTCACGGGTGCGCGGCGCTTCTGCAGCGCGCCGTGGATCCCTCCCGGGCTCGTGTGGACGCGCCAGAAGTCCGGCGGTCCCCACGGCTCGAACGTCCAGCCGAACACCTCCTCGTAGAACCTCTTGGCGCGTTGACAATCGTCGGCGTGGATCGCGAAATGGGCGACGTCGTTGGGCATCGTGGACTCCTCTTGGCCCGGATTATCCCTGACGACCTCAATTCGTGTTGGCGATCGCGAGGAAGTGAGCTTTTCTGAACCGGTGTCGACGGATCTCATCGACGCGCGGGACTGCGGTTGGTCGAGGTTCGTCGTCGGGACGGTCGGCTGCGCTGCTGCTGCGTGAGTTCTGCCTCGCGTCGGCGGAAGCTCTGGCCCTCGACGAGGAGGATCTCGACGTGGTGGGTGAGGCGGTCGATGAGGGCGACGGCGCAGGAGGCGTTGGGGAAGACGGTGTCCCAGTGCTTGAAGGGCAGGTTGGTGGTGATGAGCAGAGAGCGGTGCTCGTAGCGGCGGCTGACGAGCTGGAAGAGGAGGTCGGCGGCGCGGGCGTCGTAGGCGAGATATCCCAGTTCGTCGATGAATGTTGAGCTCAACATTCGTCGATTAATGTTGAGGGATCGGTAATGTGGAGTCGCCGCTCCTCCCTCCGACGGCGCGGAAGCTCTTCTCTCCAGGACTCCACATTACCCGCGTAGCCTCGGGGCCGTGCCAATCCCGGCACCGCGTTCCTTGGAGGTCCCGATGCTGGTCGATCTGTATCCCAGGGTGCACCGGCGGTACACGTCGTTGGCGATCATCGGTCCGGTCCTCGACGGATACGGCACGTGGCTCTTGCAGCAGGGCTACTCGACCGATCGCGCCGGCGAGCATTTCCGTGCGGCGCCGCGCCTCGTCCGCCGTCTGCAGCAACGCGGGATCCGGTCGCTGACGACCCTGACGCGCGCTCAGTTGTGGGCCTGCGCTCCCACGGATTCGCAGGAAGACCCCGACTTGGCAGTGCTGGTGCGGCAGATGGCACGGTACTGCGAGTCCGAGCTGTCGTTGTATCCGGCACCCCCGTTGACTCGGGTCGAGCAGCGAGTCTCCACGTACCAGACCTATCTGCGGCAGGTACGTGGGTTCGCACCGTCGACCCTGACGCACCATGGCCGCACGGCTGGGGAGTTTCTGGCGCACATGGACTACGAGACGCACCCTACGCGGCTTGCCGCGCTCGAGCGCCAGGATCTCGACACCTTCCTGTGCGCCGTCGGCCTCCGGCAATCGCGTGCGTCCCTGCAGCACGTGGTGGGCCACCTCCGCGCCTTCCTTCGGTTCCTTGCCTCTGGCGGCGAGATCCCGACCGGGCTCGACACGCAGATCGACACGCCTCGCGTGTATCGCGGCGAGCAGCTCCCACGGGCGCTGCCCTGGGACACGGTTCGGGCGCTCCTCCAGTCGATTGATCGCTCGAGCCCGATGGGGCTCCGCGACTACGCGATGTTCCTCCTCATGGCCACCTACGGCCTGCGCGCGTGCGAGGTCGTGACGCTCACGTTCGACGACGTGGAGTGGCGGGCGGGGCGGCTGCGCATCCCGCAACGGAAGACACGCGGTGCGCTCTGGCTGCCGCTCACCGACGAGGTCGGGACCGCGCTGCTCGACTACCTGCGCCACGGACGTGCGGCACTCAACGTGCGCCGCCAGCGCGTCCCGTTCCGAGGCGCGCCGCCGCGCAGCTATCGCGAGCTGTTTCTCCGTTGCCGTACGCCGGCCGGCGTCCTCAAGCCGACGGCGGTCACCGAGGCCTTCCAGGCCTGGTCGAAGCGAAGCGGTCTGGCCATTCCGTTTCAGGGCGCCCATTGCGTGCGGCACTCGTACGCGGTGCACCTGTTGCGGTCCGGCCTGTCGCTCAAGACGATCGGGGACCTCCTCGGGCATCGCACCCTGGAAAGCACGTGCGTGTATCTCCGCCTGGCGGTCGATGACCTCCGCGACGTCGCGTTGCCTCTGCCGGCCGCGGCTGACCGCAGTGCGCCGGGAGTGGCGTCATGACGCCGTTCAGCTCCGTCTTGTCCGCCACCATCAGGAGCTACCTGACGCTGAAGCGAGCACTGGGACGGCAGTACGCCGTGGAGGAGTGGGTGCTGGCGCACCTGGATCGGTTCCTCGCCGTCCGGCGCGTCGATCTCGTCGCCGAGACGTTCGCCGCCTGGTGTCTCACCCTGCAGCACTTGGCTTCCGGCACGCGTCGGGCCCGCATGCGGGTCGTGCGAAACCTGTGCTTGTATCGACGACGCAACGAACGCGGCTGCTTCGTTCCGGACGAGCGGCTGTTCCCGCCGGTGCACCAGGCCATCCGGCCGCATATCTTCACCGACAGCCAGATACTCCGGTTGCTGGCCGCCGCGCGCACGCTGGCCCGACCTCCCCTTTCTCCACTCTGTCCGGAGAACTTGCGCGTTGCGATCGTGTTGCTGTCCACCACGGGGCTGCGACGCGGGGAGCTGACGCGGTTGACCGTGGGAGACTACGACCCGCCGCAGCGCACGCTGGCGATCCGCGAATCCAAGTTCTACAAGTCGCGCCTCGTGCCGGTGTCGGCCGATACGGCCCGCGAGGTCGAGCACCTGATCGGGATTCGCGGCCGGCGGCGACTGCCCACCGGGGAGGACAGCCCGCTGCTCTGGCATCGCAGTCCGCACACCGCCGGCGGCTACAGCGGTGGCGGCCTCGGCGGCGCCATGCGAGCTCTGTTCCGGCGGGCCGGCATCCGGACCGCGACCGGTCGACTGCCACGCACGCACGACTTCCGCCACGGATTCGCCGTCAACGCGCTACTCCGGTGGTACCACGCCGGCCTGGACGTCCAAGCGAAGCTGCCCTTCCTGGCGGCCTACATGGGGCACGTCTCGATCCTCTCGACCGCGTACTACCTCCAGTTCGTCGAGCCCCTCGCGAGCG
This sequence comes from Vicinamibacterales bacterium, assembly GCA_965215155.1. Lineage (GTDB taxonomy): Bacteria > Acidobacteriota > Vicinamibacteria > Vicinamibacterales > UBA8438 > JAGWAJ01. Next base: position 1,332,442 of record CBDCCY010000004.1, read on the forward strand.
CAGCCAGTGCGCGATTCGCCGACCACTGCGGCACCCTGATCACGGGACCCACCGGCGCCGGAGGTGTGCGATGACCGCCGGCGGCCCGAATGACCTGGCGCGAGCCCTCCGGGCGTTCTTCGCCGACCACCTGCCCCGGGTGCGAGGGACAAGTCCCCACACCGTCCAGAGCTATCGGGACAGCTTCGTGCTGCTGCTACGCTTCATCGCAACCCAGACGCGAAGGTCCGTCCTCCAGCTGGACCTGGACGACCTCGGGCCCCAGGCGGTCCTCGCGTTTCTTCAGTACCTGGAGCTCGACCGGCACAACAGCGTCGCGACCCGTAACGTGCGCCTCGCCGCGATCCACGCCTTCTTCCGGTACTGCGCCATGGAGTACCCCGCACGACTCGCACACTGTCAACGCGTCCTCGCCGTCCCGTTCAAGCGGACCGCCAGCCGCCCCGTGGAGTACTTCGAGCACGACGAGATCGAAGCCATTCTCGGCGTCGTTGATCGCGGCACCGTCGACGGCCGCCGGGACTACGCGCTGCTCGCTACCATGTTCAATACCGGCGCGCGGGTCGGGGAGATCGTCGCCCTGCGCGTCGCCGACCTGCGGCTGAACACACCCGCGCAAGTCCACCTGCACGGCAAGGGGCGGAAAGAACGGGTCTGCCCGTTGTGGCCCCAGACCGCCGACCTGTTGCGCGCCCTGCTGACCGAACGCGATCGCGAGCCCCAATCCGATGCGCCGGTCTTCCGCAATCATCGCGGGGCACGGCTGACGCGATTCGGCGTCCGCTACCTGCTGCAGAAGTACTGCACCCGCGCGCAGGCCATCGTGCCGGCCCTGCGCGGCAAGCGACTGCATCCCCACAGCATGCGCCACAGTACGGCTGTTCACCTCCTCCGCGCCGGCGTCGACATCGTCACGATCAGTCACTGGCTCGGCCACGCCAGCGTCACGACCACGCATCGGTACGCGACCGTCGACCTCGACATGAAACGCGACGCGCTCGCGAAGGCGCGCCCCACCGCCCTGGACACCTCCGGGCCGGCTCCGTGGCGCACAGACGCGTCCGTGCTCGAATGGCTCGAAGCGCTCTGAGGCAGGGGGGTCGGTAATGTGGAGTGCGGCGACCGAAGCGTCCCGGCGTACGCGACGTGGCCGCGGCGACTCCACATTACCGATCCCTCAACATTAGTCGATGACGAGGAGTGCGGGCCGGGTGTAGTGACGGAGTCGGCGTTCGAGGGCGCGGGCGGTCTCCTGGCCGTTGAGGTCGAGGAGCAGGTCGGCGGCGGTGGTGAAGAGAGCGGAGTGACCGGCGAGGATGGCCTGGTGGGCGATGTTCGGGTCTTCCGCAGAATCTGTGGGTAAGAACGGAGGCTGGTAGTCCTCGTCAGACAAGAGGCAGCGTGCCCGTGTGCTCGCCGCCGTCAAGGCGCTTCGCTCCGCTCCGCCCCCGCTGCGCGGGGCTGACGGCCTGGACGCCGGCTCCGCGCACGAGCGCCCCGGCTCTCGTCTGACGAGGACCAAATGCCCGACGCCCGTATCGGGAGGGCGATGGCCCGTCCCGAAGCACAGAACGCAGCCTCGACATCGGAAACGCATCCCGTTCCGGAATCCGCGACAATTGGTGTTGCAGCAGCCAAGCGACGCGGAAGGGGAACGGGATGCAACTCAAGAGTATCTTGAATCGGGTCCAGAAGCACCCGTCGTTCATCTACGAGACGGTGCGGCTGGTGGAGCACCCGCAGTTGACCCTCGAGGTTCGGGTGCGGCCTCGCGCCGGGACCCGCGCGACGTGCTCGCAGTGCAGGCGCCGGGCCCCGGGCTACGACACGCAGGCGGTCCGGCGCTTCGACTTCGTGCCCCTGTGGCACATCCCCGTGGTCTTCCTCTACGCGATGCGCCGCGTCGACTGCCCGCGCTGCGGCGTACGGGTCGAGGCGCTGCCGTGGGCCACCGGCAAGCACCGACTGACCGACGCCTACGCCTGGTTCCTCGCCGGGTGGGCCAGGCGTCTGTCGTGGCAGGAGGTCGCCGCGGCGTTCCCCACGTCCTGGGACACCGTCTATCGGGCCGTGCGCATGGCGGTCGACTGGGGCCTCGCGCACCGCGACCTCACGAACATCGAGGCCATCGGCGTCGACGAGCTCTCCCGCCGCCGCGGGCAACGCTACCTGACGCTGGTCTATCAGATCGACGGTCACTGCAAGCGCCTGCTGTGGGTCGGCCGCGAACGCAAGGCCGCGACGTTGGAGGGCTTCTTCGACTGGTTCGGCCCCGCACGCAGCGCGGCGCTGTATTTCGTCTGCTCGGACATGTGGAAGCCCTACCTGAAGGTGGTTGCCGAGCGCGCCGGCCAGGCCGTGCAGGTGCTCGACCGCTTCCACATCATGAGCCATTTCTCGCAAGCGATCGACGAGGTGCGCGCGGCGGAGGCCCGGAAGCTCGCCGCCGCGGGCCGGGCGCCGGTGCTCAAGCGCAGCCGCTGGCTCCTGCTCAAGCGTCCGGAGAATCTCAGCGACGAGCAGCGGGGCCGGCTTGCGGAGCTGGTGCGTCGCAACCTGCGCACGGTTCGCGCCTACCTGCTCAAGGAGGACTTTCAAGCGCTGTGGGGCTACGTGTCGCCGTACTGGGCCGGCCGGTTCCTCGACCGCTGGTGCACTCGGACGATGCGCTCGCGGCTCGACCCGATGAAGGAGGTGGCCCGCATGCTGCGCTCGCACCGCGACCTGATCCTGAACTGGTTCCGGGCCCGAGGGCAGTTCTCCAGTGGCATTGTCGAAGGCTTCAACGGGAAGGCCAGAGTGATCACCAAACGGGCGTATGGCTTCCGCACCTCCGCGGCACTGGAAGTCGCTTTGTATCATGCACTTGGCGACCTGCCCGAACCAGAACTCACCCACAGATTCTGCTGACGAGGCCGATGTTCTTGGCGAGCATGGTCTTCCCGAGGCCTTGGGCACCGACCAGGATGACGTTCTCGCCGCGGGTGAGGAAGTCGAGGGTGAGGATGCGTTCGAGGACGGAGCGGTCGAGGGCGGTGGGCCAGTCCCAGTCCCAGTCGGCAAGAGGCTTGAAGCGACCGAGGCGCGCGCGGGTGAGTCGGCGTTCGACGCTGCGGCGCTGACGGTCTTCGAGCTCGTCGGCGACGAGGCGTTCGAGGAGGACGGTGGGGCTCCAGCGCTTGCGGGTGGCCTCTGCGATGCGGTCGTTGAGGTCGTCGGCGGTGCGGAGGAGGCCAAGTCGTCGGAGGTCAGTCGCGAGGGTCGTCGTCAGGGGTGCGTTGTCCGAGGGCATCGTAGGGCTCCAGGTCATGGGCGCGGACGTCGAGGTCTCGCAGTCCGGGGCGGTCGGGGAGCGTGAGCCGGAGGGGCGGAGGGAGCCCGCGCTGTCGGCGTCGGGTCTCGAGGATGTGGGCGATGGAGCCGGCGCCGAGGGCGTCGCGTTGGAGGGCGACGGCGATGGCGGCGGCGAGCTCCTGCGGCCCGTAGTCGTCGAGCAGCGCGAGGAGGCGGGTGGCGTGCGGGCGCAGCGGCTCGCCGCGCTCGGCGAGGCGTTCGAAGAGCGTGGCGGAGGCGGGGACGGCGACGCGGAGGCGGTCGCGGGTGGTGTGTGCGTTGGCCTGGCGGGTGGCGGCGAGGAGGCCTTCGAGGTGCTCGGGGGCCTCGATGGTCTGTCCGGTGTCGTAGCTGCGGCGATGGCGGGCGAGCTCGGTCTGCCCGTCGAGGATGCGGACGCGGGTGGCGCCGGCCACGAGCGTGAGCGGCTTCCGGACGTGGGTGTGGGGAATCGAGTAGGTGTTGCGGTCGAAACGGATGTAGGGGGTCTTCCCGGAGCGGACTGCGCGGACGAGGTCGGTCTCGAAGGGATGCGCGGGCAGGGGCAGCAGGCGGGGCTTCTCGGCGGCCCAGACGTCGGCGACGGTGCGGTCGGGTTGGTCGGGGTGGCGGCGCTGGTGGGCGACGAGGTCGCGCCAGCGGCGGAACTGGGCGTTGATGTCGTCGAGGTCTCGGAAGGGCCGGGCGGCGAAGAAGGCGTGGCGCAGGTATTGGATCTGGCGCTCGACCTTGCCCTTCTTCAAAGCTGCAGAATGCTCCTGGTGCTGCTGAAGCACCACAGATTCGGATCACGCACCCGTTCCATCCGCTTCGGGGCGCCCGCTTCCCCTTCGTGGTGACGAAGTCCCTGTGGGGAGAAGACCGGGTAACGGTGCAACGGCCCGACGGCACGGTCTGGTCGATTCCCGTGGGCTGGACGGACTTTGCGCCACCGGACCCCGCGGTAGTGGCGGCGCGCGGGCGTGCGCCATTTCGACTCGAGGACCTGCTGCGGCTCGCCGAGATGGTGCGCGAGAGGGTCCAGACATGAGCGGCGGGAGCGTCACGGAGATTCCGTCCATGATGTCACATGGATTTCATCCACTGGGAGTGATCCGACGGGACGTCATCGGCAGGGAGTGCGCTGCACACATGCACAAATGAAGCGGCGTGATCTTGGGTTTCGGGTCGGTTACTCCTTGACGTCGCCCGGGTGCATAGCCATAATCTATTGGACATCACGCGATGCGCCGTCCTCCCAAGCTGCCGCCGGACGCCAAGACGCAGGCCCTGCGCGAGGCAGGAGCCCTGCATCCGCACCCGGAGGCCGTCCGCGACGACGCCTTTGTGAGCCATCCGTTCTTCGACCCGCGCGACCGCGTGCAAGTCAAGTACGAGATGCTGCGCCGCCACCAGGTCGATGGACGGCCGGTGACGGAGGTCGCCGCGCGCTTCGGGGTCAGCCGCCAGACGTTCTACCTGACCGCGGCGGCGTTCGCGGCGCACGGAATCCCCGGGTTGGTGCCCAAGCGTCCGGGGCCGAAGGGGGCTCACAAGTGCACCGACGCGGTTGTCGACTACATCGAGCGCTGGCGCGCGGGCGAAGACGTGCGACCGGACGAGCCGCTGACGGCGGCCGTGGCGCGGCGGTTCGGCATCTCGGTTCACGCCCGCTCGCTCGACCGGGCGGTGGCGCGGCGCAAAAAAAAACCGCGCCCGCAGAAGGCCCCATGACCGCGTCACGCCTCGACGTCGAGCAGGTGCGCCGGCAGTACGAGGTCGCGCGGCAGGACGCCGCCACCGATGTCGCGTTCTCCCGCCGGGGCTACGGGGTGGCGCTGTTGATGAGCCGCGGCATGCCGGCGTGGCTGAAGGCCGTCGCGACCCTCTGCGTGCCGCCGGTCGAGTCGCCGCCGGCCGAAAGCGGCGGCCTCGACCTGGCGCCGCCCGTCCGTTCCGAGATGGCGCGTGTGTTGGCGAGCCTGGTGCTCGGCCGCATTGCGGAGGGCGTTTCCCCATGAGTGAATCGACCGCGGTCACGGCGGACCATCTTCGTCGCCTCGCCTGTCTCTACGTGCGGCAGTCCTCCCTGCAGCAGGTGCAAGACCATCAGGAGAGCACTGCCCGCCAGTACGCCCTGAAGCGGCGGGCCCTGGCGCTGGGCTGGGCCGCCGAGCGGATCGTGGTCATCGATGAGGACCTCGGTCTGTCGGGCGCGTCGGCGGCCGAGCGGACCGGGTTCCAACGCATCGTCGCCGACGTCGGCCTCGGTCGCGTCGGCATGGTCATGGGGCTGGAGGTCTCGCGGCTCGCTCGCAACTCCAGCGATTGGCATCGCCTGCTGGAGATCTGCGCGCTGAGCGAGACGCTCATTCTCGATGAAGACGGGCTCTACGACCCGGCCCACTTCAACGACCGCCTGCTGCTCGGACTCAAAGGTACCGTGTCAGAAGCGGAGCTGCATGTGCTGCGCGCGCGCCTGGTCGGGGGACAATTGAACAAGGCGCGCCGCGGCGAGCTGTGGATGCGGGCCCCGCTGGGCATGGTCTTCGACGCCAGCGGCAAGCTCATGCTCGACCCCGACGAGCAGGTGCAGGGCGCCGTCCGCCTCGTCTTCGACACCTTCGATCGCACCGGCTCGGCCGGCGCAGTGGTGCGCTACTTTCAGGAGCAGCAGATCGCGTGGCCGCGGCGGGTCACCAAGGGACCCCGTCCCGGGGCGCTGGTCTTCGGCGAGTTGGAGCGTGACCGTGTGCTCGCGATCCTGCACAATCCGCGCTACGCCGGAGCGTACGTCTATGGCCGGACCCGGCAGCGCAAGCTCCGCCTCGCCGGGCAGGTGCGGAATCGACGACTTCCCCGCGATGAGTGGAAGGTCTTCTTGCCTGACGCGCACCCCGGCTACATCACCTGGAAGCAATTCGAAGCGAATCAGGAGACGTTGCGCGCCTGCGCCCAGAGCTGCGGCGCAGACCGGCGCAGCGCGCCGCGCGAGGGCGTGGCCCTGCTGCAGGGGCTCGTCATCTGCGGCCGGTGCGGCGGCCGCATGACGGTCCGCTACATCGTGTCTGGCGGTCACCCGCGGCCGCTCTATGCCTGTCAGCGCCGCACGATAGCGCGGGCAGAGCCGCCGTGCCAGAGCCTGATGGGCGCGGGGATCGACCGCGCGGTCAGCGAGCTGGTGCTCGAGACCGTCACCCCCGCGTCGATCGACGTCGCGCTCGAGGTGTTCGAGGAGCTGCGGTCCCGGGCCGCCGAGCTCGACCGCGCCAAGCGGGCGCACATTGCCCGGCTGCGAGAGGACGCCGAGCTGGCGCAGCGGCAGTTTCTGCTCGTACGGCCGGAGAATCGGCTCGTGGCCGACAACCTGGAACGGCACTGGAACGAGAAGCTGCAGCGGTTGGCCGCGGCCGAGGAGGCGTACGCAGGTGCGGACAAGACCCGGACGCCGCCGGTCACTCCCGAGATGAAGGAGCGGGTGGCGGCATTGGTCGCCGACCTGCCGCGCGTCTGGCATGACCCGCGCACCCCGGCGCGCGACCGCAAGAGGATGCTGCGGCTGCTGATCGAGGATGTCACCCTGCTGCGCGACGACGTGATCCGAGTCTCCATTCGCTGGCGGGGCGGCGCGACCCGCCGGATCGAGTGCCCACTGCCCCTCGCGGCGCCGGATCTGCGTCGGTATTTGGTTAGCGGGTGATCTTCCAATAGACACAGGCTGAAAGTGGACTTGGGGTGAGGAGGTTCAGTGCCTCAACGAGGTTGCTGGAACCGACAGTGTGTGTTTGTGGGTTGCCTCCCCGATCGCGATGGCACGGGATGACGAACGGCAGCCGGCGCGCGAGAGCGTCGGCGTCGGTTCCGTGAAGTGCGGGCGACCGAGGGCGGTACGGGCGTCGCCTTCTGCGGCGGCGCGCCGTGGCGGCCGGTCGTCGAGGTCGTGTGTTGGGACGTTGCCCGCCTACGGGGGCGGCGGCGGAAGGCCGAGGAGCTCGGGGACAACGGGCTCGACGGCGCGCAGCATCGCGGCGATCAGCGGAGGCAGGTCAAGGCCGCGTTGGCGCGCGGTGCGCACGACGCTGGCCAGCACCTGCTGGGTGTCGGCGCCATGGCGGGTGCGGTTGCCGCCGCACACCTTGCGAATGACCACGGCGGGCCGGAGGGCCTGTTCGGCGCGCCAGTTGGTGGCGTCGAGCGAGGGGTCCCACAAGAACAGGAACACGGCCGGGAATTCGTTGGCCAGGTGCGCCGCGAAGCGCTCGGCGTCGTCCAGCGGCGGCGGGGCGTCGACCAGCCGCCCGAGCCGGGCCGTGAGTCGGCCGCGGGCCGTGGCCATCCCGTGCTCGCTCAGCGCTCCCGCGTTGCAGCGGTCCCGCAGGTCGAGACCGGCCCGCAGGACCGCCGCCACGTCGCCCGCCCAGGGACTGTTCGGATAGTCCTCCCGGAGCTGCTTGCAGCGTTGTAACAGGTGCGCCTTATTCCGATATCGGAATAAGGCGCACTATGCCGATGTCGGGATTATTCCGATGTTGGTGCAGACGCCCCTGTTGTTGGCGGCATCTGCACCAAACTGATCGGCATAATCACAGCCCTTCGAGAAAGGCCAGGAGCGCGTCGGATGGTTGATAGCGGCCCCCGCGGACTTCGGCTGGGGTGGTCCTTGCGAGCGCCCGTTCCTTCAGGGCGAGGTCGGCATGGATGTAGATGTCGGTGGTGCGGACGTGTTCGTGTCCGAGCCACAGGGCGATGACGGTGTTGTCGACCCCGGCGTGCAGCAACCGCATGGCTGCGGTGTGACGCAGCGTGTGCGGGGTGACGGTCTTCTCGCGGAGCGATGGGCAGGCGTGGGCCGCAGCAGCCACGTGCGTCGTGACGCGTTGCGCGAGGGCGTCTCGGCTGAGCGGTTTGCCTGTCCGCGTAGGGAAGACTGGTGCCTCTGGTGAGCTGGCGCATTCGGCCAGCCAGGCACGCAGGGCGGCGGCCACCGGCTTGGTGAGCGGAGTGACCCGGTGCTTGCGCCCTTTTCCAAGGCAGTGGACGTGCGCACCTCGCGCCAAGTGCAGGTCCGTGCAGCGCAGGCCGGTGAGTTCGGCGGCGCGCAATCCGGTCTGGATCGCGAGCGCGAGGAGAGTGTGGTCGCGGCGCCCGGTCCACGTGGTGCGGTCGGGGGCGGCGAGCAGGGCGTCGACTTCGAGGTCGGACAGGAAGGTCACGAGCCCACGTGGACCGCGCGTGGGGGGCATCGCGAGTACGCGGGCAATGACGGCTGCCTGCTCGGGATGCTCCAGTGCGGCATAGCGGAACAGGGCATGAATGGCCGACAACCGCGCGTTGCGGGTGCGCGCGGTGTTCGCGCGGTCGTGCTCGAGGTGGGCCAGGAATCGTCCGATGAGGGGTGCGTCGAGATCGCCGAGTTCCAGGTCCGAGGGGGCCTTGGCGAGGTGGACCGCGGCAAAGCGGACGAGCATCCGCCACGCGTCGCGGTAGGCAGCGACCGTGTGCGGGCTGGCGTGGCGCTGGTGCACGAGCCGCTCGGTGAAGAACGCCTGGAGCGTGGGAGCAAGGGCGCTCATGCTGAGGCCCCCAGATGGCGTTCGAGGCGGTCTGAGGCCAACTGCATCAATGCCGGTGCCGCCGACAGGTACCAGTATGTGTACTTGGGGTCGGCGTGCCCGAGATAGGTGGCCAGGAGCGCGATTCGCGCCGCCGGATTCTGGCCCTGTCGGTAGGCGTCGAGCAGCGTGCACGTCGCGAACCGATGTCGGATGTCGTGCAGCCGTGGCCGACAGGCGGCTGCGTGCGGCCGGAGGCCCGCGCGCTGGACCAGGGTGCGGAACGTCTGCTGTACATTGCGGCACAGCAGCCTCGTGCCCGCGGTAGAAACGAACAGCGCGGCGGTGTCCCGGGCCGCCAGCCGGTCCGCGCGGAGCAGATACTGCTGGACCGCGGCGCTGGCTGTGGGGTGCAGCGGAAGTGCACGGGACTTGTCGAATTTGCCGTGGCGGACGGTGATCAGCCCCTGCTCGGCGTCGAAATCGTGCCGATCGAGCGCGATGGCTTCACCGACGCGCATCCCGGTCACGACCAGCAGACCGATCAGGGTCCGATACGTTGCGGCCCGATGCCCGGTGCGCAGCCCCGATGTGGCGACCAGCAGGGCCGCGATGTCTTCGTCGGTGTAGGGGTACGGCGTGGCGCGCTGGGCGCGCGCCTGCAACAGGTCGGCGGGCGGTATCTCGGTTGCCGGGTCGATCGTGCGCACGAAGGTCGCGAAGCCGCGGACGACGGTGAGTCGGCTGGCCCACCACGCCCTCGGGTCCTTCCCGGCGGGGAGTGTCGCCCAGGCGAGGGCGGTCTCGGTGCGCAGGCGCGTCTCCCCGCGGTCTTCGAGATAGGTCAGGAATTGCGCGAGGAGCTTCTCCGCGCGCGCCAAGCGGTAGCCCAGCGCCCGGCGCATCGTCAGATAGTCGGCCAGGGCTTGACGCAGGAAGGTCATGCTGCACCTCCAGGCCACGCGCGTGCGATCGTGCGCAGGGCGTCATGGTCGACCTTCGCGTAGATCGCCGTGGTCTGCAGGCGGGCGTGACGCAGGAAGTGCTGGATCTCGGACAGGGGGGCGCCCGCTCGGAGCAGTTGCGTTGCCGCGAAATGACGCAACCGATGTGCGTGGACGACGCCGAGGCCGGCTCGCTGCGCGGCGGCGGCCACAATCTGCGTGACCCCGGTCGGGCTCAACGGGCCCAGAGGCGCGACCAGGCGGACGAAGACGGTGCGCCCCTGCGCCCGGGTCGGCCGTTGGCGGAGATATGCGGCCACCGCGTTGCCCACATCGGTCGGGAGAGGCATGCGCTCGGCCCGATTCCCCTTGCCGTGTACGACGACCTCGCCGGCGCGCCAGTGCACGTCGTCGAGACGCAGGGTCGCCACTTCGGCGGCCCGCAGGCCGAGGCGGGCCAGCGTGGTGATGACCGCAAAGTCGCGGCGCCCTCCCAGCGTCCGGGGGTCGCACGCGGCGAGCAGTCGCCGGACGTGGTCGGGCTCGAGGCGCGGCGGAAGCGCCACCAGTCGTCGGCCGGCTACCGACGGGACGGCCGTCGCCAGCGAACGCTGGACCACCCCGGTGACATGCAGGAAGACCAGCAGCGAGCGCAGTGCGGTCGACGTCAGTTGCGCGGCCCGGCGGGATTGCTCGGCACAGCGCGCCACCATGAACGCAGTCACGTCGGCCTCACCGAGTTGCTCGAGGTCCAGCCCGAGGCCGTCGGCCGAGATGCAGCCGCGCAGAAAGGGGCGGACCGCATCGACGTAGCCCTGGGCGGTGGCTTCGCCCAGACCCCGTTCCACGGTGAGGTAGTGCCGGTAGAGCACCAGGGTCTTGTCCACGGGCCCTGTCGGGATGGGCGTCGTCGCAGGCGGGATCGCGCCACGAGCCCGGAGGTACGTCAGCAACGGGCGCAGCGCCTTGCCCGTCAGATGCCTCTTGTAGCCGGCCTTCTGCCGTGCTTGCAGAAACTGCTGCGTTCGCTCTGGCAGGTCGCCGATGTCGAGGCCTCTTGCCTGCAGCCACCGGCTGACGGCCGACGCCAGAGACAACTGCGTCCGCAGCGAGCGCGGTGTGTAGCCTTGCTGCGCAAGCTCCGTCGCGAAGCCCGCCGCGAACGGCTTGAGCGAACCAGCGATGGCGACGACGGGAACGCGTGACGGATCACTCATGAGAGCCTCCTCTCTCGTGGGTCGTGAGAGAAGAGTCTCCGTCCGTCAGCGCGCGGTGATTATCCGGATCGTCTCGTCGAAGACGCCCTGCACGACCGGGACATCAGGGCGGACATCGGAATAATCCCGACATCGGCATAGTGCGCCAGACACGTCTGGTGCAGGCCGTCGTAGCAGCGATACGGCGCCCATCCGTCGCGCACGAGCACGCCGACGTAGTCGGTCCCCAGCACCGTGGCGGCATCGGCGAACCCGCGGCCGGGGCAGATGGCGTAGACCGTCGTCTCCGGCGTGACGAACGTCCACAGCCAATGGCGCTCGCCGCCGACGCGCCAGCCCGTCTCGTCCGGCGTGACCACGGGCGCGTTGCGGACCTGCTCGCACAGTTCCGTGTAGGCCGGCGCGGCGGCACGGGCCGCCCGGTGCAGCACGTGGGCCAGCCCGCCCGGCGTCACCTGCAGCCCGAACGTGGTCCGCAGCAGGTGCGCGACCTTCGCCAGCGGCACCCCCATCTCCGTGTGCAGCTCGACCACCAGCGCCACGACCGCGGGACCGAGCTGCACGCCCGCCGCCCCCAGCGCGTCCGAGGTCTGCAGCTCGTGGCGGCCCTGCACCCGCCGCTGACACCGCGTGCAGTGACCAACCTCGATGGCAAAGCGCCGCACCACCGGGCGCACCACCGGCAGGTCTTCCTGATACTGCGACGCCTCGCGGGTCCTTTCGACCGCGCCGCCGCAGTCCGGACATTCCCTCGGAATCGGCGCCGCGTGGGTCTCGTCGACCTGCGCCGGACGCCGGCGGCAGCCCTGTCCACCATACTAGGAAATCCGCCGCCGTCCGTTGTCGTCCTGAATGGTCCGTAAACGCCTGAATTATAAATGATTACCACCTATCCACCGGCTTGACGAGGGCCGGTTGCGTCCGATACGATCCGCCAGTATCCGCCATTCAGTGAGGGGAATACTGGTAGGCCATGGAACTCCCGACACGACCCCGGACCACCAAGCCCAGCGGCCGGCAGCCGCACCACGCGCTCTCGACCGCCTTCGTCCGAAACGTAGCACAGGCCGGGCGCTACTGTGATGACCGCCACGAAAAGCGCGTAAACCACTCACACTCAATGGGTTACTGGCGATAGGTCGGGGTTCACCCCCACGGTGTACCCTACCTTGTGAGCCGGAATACACCGGACCAACGAAGTCGTCCCCGGACGGTCGGCCGTCAGCGGACTCCCCGGAGTCCCCGGAGCCCCGGAGGCCCGGATTCCCCGGATCCCCGGATTCCCCGGATCCCCGGACCCCCGGACCCCCGGAGTCCTCAATGTCCCCGGATTCCCCGGATCCCCGGACGAGTTCCGGTTGGTTTACCCGATCAACCCGCGGGGCCTTCGGTTCCCGTTCAGAATCGACCGAACCGTGCCGCCGTTGCGGGCGCCCGCTCGACTGGCCGATCCGCCGCCCGTCGAGTCACGCCGCCCAGCCGGCGGACAGCACCTCGGCCTGCTCCAGCACCGTTCGCGTCGCCGACTCCTGCTTGTCCGGCGGATAGCCGTGCTTCCGCAGGACGCGCTTCACGAGAACGCGGAGTCTGGCGCGGACGTTCTCGCGCCGTGTCCAGTCGATGGCCACGTGGTTCCGTACCGTCTCGACCAGCTCGCGGGCGATGCCGCGCAGCGTCTCGTCGCCGAGCACCTGCACCGCGCTGTCGTTGACGCCGAGCGCGTCGTAGAACGCCAGCTCGTCGTCGGATAGCCCGAGCGCCTCGCCGCGGGCGTTCGCCTCGCGCAGGTCGCGGGCCAAGGCGATCAGCTCCTCGATCACCTGCGCGGCCTCGACGGCGCGGTTCTGGTAGCGGCGGATGGTCTGCTCCAGCATCTCGGCGAACGAACGCGCCTGCACCACGTTCTTCCGCCGCCGCGTGGCCAGCTCGCCCTTCAGCAGCTTCCGCAGCAGCTCGACGGCGAGGTTGCGCTGGCGCATGCCGCGGACCTCGGCCAGGAACTCCTCGGACAGGATCGACACGTCCGGTTTGTCCAGCCCGGCGGCGGCGAAGATGTCCAGCACGCCGTCCGGGGCCACGGCCCGCGAGACGATCTGGCGCACCGCGTGGTCCAGCTCCTCGCCGGTCTTCCGCTCGGAGCCGTCACGCTTGGACAGCGCCGCGCGAACCGACTGGAAGAACGCCACGTCGTCGCGGATGCGGATCGCCTCGGGATGCGGCACGGCCAGTGCGAACGCCTGCGAGAGCGCCCGCACGGCGCTCAGGCAGCGGTCCTTGCCGTTCTCCTGCGCGAGGATGTGCTCCTGCGCGGCCGGCAGCAGGCCGAGCCGTTGTGCCGGCGAGCCGCCGATCCACGCGGTCCGGTCGAACCCGTGGAACAGGCCGCAGCAGACCTCGTACTTCTCCAGCATCGCCCGGACCGCCTGCTCCTGGTCCAGCGCCGTCTGTCCCGTGCCGCCGCTCTCGGTGTAGGTCGCCAGCGCCCGCTTCAGCTCGTGGGCCAGTCCGAGGTAGTCGACGACGAGTCCGCCCGGCTTGTCCCGGAACACGCGGTTGACCCGCGCGATGGCCTGCATCAGCCCGTGGCCGCGCATCGGCTTGTCCACGTACATCGTGTGCAGGCTCGGGGCGTCGAAGCCGGTCAGCCACATGTCGCGCACGAGCACCATTCGGAGCGGGTCGGCGGGGTCGCGGAACCGCTTCGCCAGCTCCTCGCGGCGAGCCTTGTTGCGGATGTGCGCCTGCCAGTCGGGCGGGTCCGATGCGGAGCCGGTCATCACGATCTTCAGGGCGCCCGAGGTGTCGCTGTCGTCGTGCCAGTCAGGACGCAAGCGCACCAGCTCGCGGTAGAGGTCGATGCAGATGCGCCGGCTCATGCAGACCACCATCGCCTTGCCGTCCATCGCCTCCAGGCGGCGGTCGAAGTGCTCGACGACGTCCTGCGCCACGAGCGCGATGCGCTTCTCGGCACCGACGATGGCTTCGAGCTGCGCCCACTTCGTCTTCAGCTTCTCGCGGCGGTCGACCTCCTCGCCCTCGGTCGCCTCCTCGAAGCCGGGGTCGATGTGCGGCTTCTCGTGCTCGTCGAGCGCCAGCCTCGCGAGTCGGCTCTCGTAGTAGATCGGCACCGTCGCCCCATCCTCGACTGCGCGCTGGATGTCGTAGATGCTGATGTGGTCGCCGAACACGGCGCGGGTGTTGGCGTCGGCCAGCTCGATCGGCGTGCCCGTGAAGCCGATGAACGAGGCGTTCGGCAGGGCGTCGCGCATGTGGCGGGCGAACCCGTCGATGAAGTCGTACTGGCTCCGGTGCGCCTCGTCGGCGATGACTACGATGTTGCGGCGCCCGGAGAGCAGGGGATGCCGGTCGCCCTTCTCGTCGGGGAAGAACTTCTGGACCGTCGTGAACACGACGCCGCCCGCCTGCACCGCGAGCCTGACCCGCAGGTCGGCGCGGCTCTCGGCCTGCACCGGGGGGGCTGGCACAGCAGATCGGCGCAGCGGGCGAACGTGCCGAAGAGCTGGTCGTCGAGGTCGTTGCGGTCCGTCAGCACGACGATGGTGGGGTTCTCCATCGCGGGATCGCGAACGAGGCGGCCGGCGTAGAACGCCATCGTCAGGCTCTTGCCCGACCCCTGCGTGTGCCAGACCACGCCGATGCGCCGGTCGCCCGGAACCCCGCCCCTCCGGCCGGAACGGTCGCGTTCGGGCAACTCGCGTCGCGTGTCCACGTCCTGCTGCAACCGGGCCGCGCGCAACGTCTCGGCGACGGCGGTCTCCACGGCGTGAAACTGGTGGTAGCCCGCCATCTTCTTCGCGAGCGCCCCGCTGCCGTCGTCCTCGAACACGGTGAAGTCGCGGACGAGGGCCAGCAGCCGGCCGGGAGCGCAGACCCCCTCGACGAGCACCTGCAACTGCGGCAGCTTCGAGTCGGCCAGCGTCTCGCCCGTGACCGTCCGCCACGGCTTGAACCACTCCCACGGGGCGGTCAGCGTCCCGATGCGCGCCGCCAGGCCGTCCGACACGACGAGCGCCGTGTTGAACGCGAACAGCGAGGGGACCTCCGCCTTGTAGGTCTGAAGCTGCTGGAACGCGGAGCGGACCGTCGCGCTCTCGTCGGCCGGGTTCTTCAGCTCGATGACGCCCAGCGGAAGTCCGTTGACGAACAGCACGATGTCGGGCCGGCGCTCGTGCCTGTCCTCGACGACGGTGAACTGGCTGACCGCGAGCCAGTCGTTCGCCTCCGGCACGTCGAAGTCGACCGGGCGGACCTGCCCGCCCCGGACCGCGCCGCCGCCGTCGACGTATTCCACCGTGACGCCATCGACGAGCATGCGATGGAAGGCGCGGTTGCGAGCTTCCAGCGTCGCCCCTGCGGGACGGACCAGTCTGCGTTGGGCGTCATCGACCGCGTCGGCGGGAAGGTCGGGATTGAGCCGCGCGAGCGCAGACCGCAAACGCTCTTCCAGGACGACCTCGCCGTAGTCGTCGCGCTCCGCATTCGGCGTCTCCGGAGCGATGTCGGAGCCGTGCGCAACGGTCCAGCCGACCCCTTCCAGCCAGGAGAGGGCAGCGTCCTCGACGGTGGATTCCGACAGCGTGGCGTCGCTCACGAGATCGGCTCCCCACGTGTCATGCGCTCGCTCCCGCCGTGGCAATCGACCGCTCGTCGGCTCGGTGCGTCCGCCCGCGACCGTTCACGCGCAGTTCCCCGGAGACCAACTTCGGCAGCAGTGCGTCTCGCAGGACACCGAGGGTGCCGGACTCCTGCACTGCTCGTTCACGCCGATGCTCCAGGCGCAATGCCAGCGCGTCGAAAGCCTCGATCAGCGCCCTCGGAGGCACCAAGACCATCGGTTTCTGCACTGCGTCTATCGGGAGCATGTTGACCGTCGTTCCGTTCGCGTAACGGCTCACCAAGTCGTGCATCCACGGCGAATTCAGTAGCAGATGCAGGAATGGTGCCGATAGCCGTCCGTTGCTTCGAGCCCGTAGTCGGTACACGTGGTGGCTGGCAATTCCACGATCTCCGAACAGCCTGGGGACGATGGCTGCGTATCCGATGAGCAGACGGTCATGGCCTTGCTCCGTGTTCGCGACGATCACGTCTCCGGGGCGAACGACGTGGCGATCTGCGTATTTTTCCGAATAAAACTTGATGCCTTCATGCTTATATCCACCGCCCTCATGAACCGAGTTCAGGTTGTGCCGCGGCATTCCGCCGCGGCCGAGACCACTGCCCTTGTAGCTCACACCCTTCACCGCCTGGAAATGCTCCGAAAGGTGCCCGATATCCCAGTCCTCTGGCATCTCGCCCAGCTCGGAGTCCACCAGCCGGTCGGGGAACAGGTCGGCGATGTCCTTCGGCAGCCCGGTGTCGCGGCCCTCCATTTTGGCCCGCACCGGGTCGAAATCGACGAACCAGGACCGGAACAGCGCCCGCGCCATCGCCTCCAGCGTCGCGTTCATCCGACGGTTCAGCTCGATCTTGTCGTCCAGCGTGCCGAGGATGTGGGCGATGGCGCGCTGCTCGGACAGCGGCGGCACCGCCACATCCAAGTGCGCGAGTGATTCGGCCGGCACGCGTTGGCGTCCTGACGTACCCGTCATCTGGCCTATCGCATAGCCCCGAACCAGATCAGACCGCGCGACGTAGAACGCGTACCGGGAATCGGTAACCTCCGACCGGCCACGTACGACGATGAACTCCGTTGATCCGTGTCCAGTATTCAGGTCGGAGCTGGCGTAGTAGCGTGCGATCTTGCCGTTCTCTAGGCACGGCGTGATCCGCGCCATCAGCGTATCGCCGTGCTGGAACCTCGATCCGCTGCCTCGAAACTCCCGGACTTCCATTGAGTGCACAGCGCGACGGCCCGGATCGATCGCGGCCATGTCCACGAACGGAGTTGGGCTACCTCGTTCAATGGGAACCGTAGGGTTGATCAGGAACGCGTCCGTGAACGGCATCGTTGACCACTCTTGCGAGAGTGCCGAATCGCGTGCGTCAGGCGACGGCGCCGCCGCGCGATCGCTGCACCTTCTCATCGGGCGCGCAAACCACTCGACGCCTTGGTTCCGAATATGCTCTTGGAGCGACCCGTTTCGTATTGAGCCGTACAGCAACAGATCGACCGATTGCGCCATCGGAATCTCGTCCAGGGCTGCGGCGAGCCGAGCTTGGTCCGTGAGCGTCAGTCGGTCGCCGAACAGTGCGATGTCCACATCGGACGACACGGTGTTCGTTCCGGTGGCTCTGGATCCGAACAACACCGCCCGCTCCACGCGGTCGTTGGCCGCTAGTGTCCAACGCCTGAAGTTCTTGACCAGTAGAATCGGTTCGTGGTACGGTCGGCCCGGAAGCGAGGAGGGCCGTGCCGAACCATTACACACGAGAGGTCCCGGAGGTCTCGGACGCACAGCGCGAGGAACTGGAGGGTTGGCTGCGCCGGCGCAATACCGCGCAGGCTCTGGCCCTGAGGGCACGCATCGTGCTGCAGAGCGCCGCGGGACGGAGCGACCAGGTCGTGGCGCAGGCTCTGGGCACGACGCGGGCCACGGTCGGCAAGTGGCGGCGGCGGTTCCTGCGCAACGGCTGCGACGGCTTGCTGGACGAACCACGGCCGGGCGCGCCGCGCCGGGTGTCGGACGAGGACGTCGAACGGGTCGTGGTCCGGACGCTGGAGACGACCCCACGGGGGGCGACGCATTGGAGCCGGGAGTCGATGGCCCGAGCCTGCGGGCTGAGCGCTTCGACCGTCGGCCGCGTGTGGCGCGCGTTCGCGCTCAAGCCCCATCGCAGCGAGACCTTCAAGCTGTCGCGAGACCCGTTGTTCATCGAGAAAGTGCGCGATATCGTGGGGCTGTACCTGCATCCGCCGGAGCGAGCGGTGGTGCTGTGTGTGGATGAGAAGTCGCAGATCCAGGCGTTGAACCGTACCCAGCCGGTGTTGCCGATGCGTCCGGGAGCACCGGAGCAGCGGACACACGACTATCGACGGCACGGCACGACCTCGTTGTTCGCGGCCCTGAACACCGCCACCGGCGAGGTGATCGGCAGGTGCTTTCGGAAGCACCGCTCGGTGGAGTTCAAGCGCTTCCTCGCCGTGATCGACAAGGCGGTGCCGCCCGACCTCGACATCCACCTGGTGCTGGACAACTACGGCACGCACAAGACGGCGATGATCCACGACTGGCTGGCACGGCGTCCTCGGTATCACCTGCACTTCACGCCCACGAGCGCATCGTGGCTCAACCAGGTAGAGCGTTGGTTCGCCGAGATCACCCGGCAGCAGATCCGGCGTGGAACCCATCGCAGCACCCAAGCACTCGAGGCGGCGATCAAGGAGTACCTGGCGGTCTACAACGAAGACCCCAAGCCCTTCGTCTGGACGAAGACCGCCGAGCAGATCCTGGAATCCCTGAAGCGTTACTGCTCACGTATTTCTGACGGTGCACACTAGCGTGGCGATGATCGCCTCTCGATGTGCGTCCTTGAGACCGTCCGTCATGGCGTCCGCTTGGCGTCCAGAGCTCGGTACAGTCGCAGCAGGACCGGGTAGTAGCGTTCCTTGATCAGGGCCTCGGCTTCCCGAGCCACATCGCTCCAGTACGTGTGGCTCAACAGGTTGCGCTTGTCCAGGGCGTCCAGCAACGTCTCGCAGTCGTTCTCGTCGATGTAGTCGACCTCGAAGCTCTTGCGGATCGCCGCCCGTGGCACCTTCACTTCATGCCCTTCGTAGAAGAGCACGTCTTTGAGGACGTTCCACGACAGCTCGAAGCAGAACTCGAACGTCTTGATCAGGCCGGCCCGTTCCAGGTCGTCGTACCGCTCGCGCTCGCAGGCGCTCGTCAACTGCGCGAGAGCCGTCCCGAAGTTGTCGAGCCGCTGCTGCCAGCGCCGCTCGTCAGCATTGCTCACGAGCCCTTGCCTCCGAAGCCCAATGCGTTCAGGTTCTCGGCGATGGCGGCATCGAGCCGCGCCCCCTCGGCCTGTTGCGCTTGCAGCTCCGCGACCAGCCGAGCCATCTTCGTCTCGAACGGCTCGCCGTCGTCCGGCTGCGGCTCGGCGCCGACGTAGCGGCCGGGAGTCAAGACGTGACCGTGGCGGCGAACCTCGTCGAGCGGGGCGCTCTTGCAGAAGCCGGGCAGGTCCTCGTAGGCGTCCGCGCCGTCGCGCCAGGCGTGGTAGGCGCCCGCGATGCGGGCGACGTCCTCGTCGGTCAGCTCGAGGTGCGTCCGGTCGACCATCCGGCCCAACTTGCGGGCGTCGATGAACAGGATCTCGCCTCGCCGGGGGCGGCGTCGCGCCAGGAACCAGAGGCAGGCCGGGATCTGCGTCGAGTAGAAGAGCTGCCCCGGCAGCGCGACCATGCAGTCCACCAGGTCCGCCTCGATCAGGTTCTTTCGGATCTCCCCCTCGCCCGACTGGCTCGACGACATCGACCCGTTGGCGAGCACGAAGCCGGCGACGCCGGCCGGGGCCAGATGGTGCACGATGTGCTGCACCCACGCGAAGTTGGCGTTGCCCTTCGGCGGCACGCCGTAGTACCAGCGCTTGTCCTCGGCCAGACGCTCTCCGCCCCAGTCCGAGACGTTGAACGGCGGGTTGGCGAGGATGAAGTCGGCCTTCAGGTCCGGGTGGCGGTCGTTGTGGAAGCTGTCTCCGTGGGCAATCTGCCCCTCGATACCCCGGATCGCGAGGTTCATCTTCGCGAGCCGCCACGTCGTGTAGTTCGATTCCTGGCCGTAGATGCTGATGTCGGCCCTGGCCCTGCCGCCGTTCCCGTTGCCGCTGGCGTGCGCGCGGATGAACGCGACCGACTGCACGAACATCCCCGACGAGCCGCAGCACGGGTCGTAGACCCGGCCCCGGTACGGTTCCAGCATCTCGACCAGCACCTTGACGACGCAGCGCGGGGTGTAGAACTCGCCGCCCTTCTTGCCCTCAGCGCTCGCGAACTGCGAGAGGAAGTACTCATAGACGCGGCCGAGCACGTCGCGGGACTGCGCGTCCTCGTCGCCCACCTGGATGTTGCTGACGAGGTCGATCAACTGGCCGAGCCGCCGCTTGTCGAGCGCTGGGCGGGCGTAGTCCCGCGGCAGCACGTCCTTGAGGGCGGGGTTGTCGCGCTCGATGGTCGCCATCGCCTGATCGACGGTCAGCCCGACAGTCGTCTGCCGCGCCTGCGCCCGGAGATGAGACCAGCGGGCCTCGGCCGGCACCCAGAAGACATTCTCGGCGATGTACTCGTCCCGGTCCTCGGCGGCGTCCTCACCCCACTCGGCGAGCACCGCCGAACGGCGTTCCTCGAAGGCGTCAGAAATGTACTTGATGAAGATCAGGCCGAGGACGACGTGCTTGTACTCGGCGGCGTCCATCGAGCCGCGCAGGGCGTCGGCCATCGACCACAGTTCGGCTTCATGGCCGATGGTGGCCCCGCCGCTCGGGGTTGCGCCCGCGTCGCCTGCCTGCTTCCCCGACCGTCGTCGCGCCATGCCGTGATCTCCGTCGCACGAATCCCGACTCGCGAGCCGACACCCGCCCCCCGATCGCCTGATAGCGTACAACCAGCCGCCGGCCTGCCTCAACGGTGCGGCCCGCTCTCTGCCGGCGGCCGTGCGCGATCTTTCGTCACCGACCGGGTCGGCGTGCCCGGCGGCGGACTCTCGGCCGGCCGTCAGCCGCGGCCGCCCGAGCGGTGACACCCTTCCGGGACGGACAATTCAGAGGGGAGCGACCCGACCCGGCAGGTGTGACGCAGGAACACGTGCCGGGTCCGAAAACCGCCAGGTTTTCGGTGGGTCGCTCCCCTCTCTCACCCTGACCCCTTTCCTGACCCCGTGCCTGGATCGTACGTGGTCATTACGGTCAATGGTGTCAAGGGTTTAGAGGATTCCAAGTGTGATCCGGGGTGTGACTGGAGGTGTGACTGGGGGTGTAAGTTGGTCACGCCGGTCCTGTTACACCCTTGCTGCGGCACCTCTCCTGTAACCTTCGCCTCGGTCATGGTGTGATCAGGCGGCGGATCCGATCACACGCTTGCCCTCGCCCCCCGTCTCCATCGTGCTCCCGTTCTGCCCTCCTCACTGTCCTGCGCTCCGATCTCCTGCGTCCGGTACCTGGATCCCTGTCGAGCCCGTCCGGTCCGCTGCCGTCTTTCCGCGCCTCACGCCGGTCCGTACCGTTCCCGGTGGTCCTGTCTGGCGGGCAGGGTCGTGGGCATGTGCGGCGGGGTCGGGATCGTGGTCGAGGCCGGTCCCGTTCTCGGGACGGACGGCCGCGTCCGTCCAACAACCAGCCTCGTCCGCGACGGCGGCCGGTGCGTCACCCGCAAGGGCCGGAGCGGAGCGGAGGAGCCCGTGCGTGCGCGGGCTTGACGCGCCGGACGCCGTCGTGGCACTCGGCTCCTGACGGTCCCCGTGCGCCGCCCGGCGCTCTCCAGCCAGATAGGCTTCCCAGTCGTTCATGAGCCGCCGCCGGCGCTCGAACAGGTCCGACCGCGCATAGGCCGCCTCGACCGGGTTCCGCACGATGTGGGCCAGCGCCGCCTCGATGACCTCGCGCGGGTGGTCCGTCTCCTCGGCCGCCCAGTCCCGGAACGACGACCTGAAGCCGTGCGGAACGGCGGCGACGCGGTGCCACTGGAGCACCCGCAGCATCCGCTTCTCGTCGAGCTGCTTGCCGCTGCGGCCGGGGAACACCAGCGGGCTACCGCCGTCGCCGAGTCCCCGTGCCGCATCGAGGATCTCCAGCGCACGCCCGCACAGGGGCACCCGGTGGCCGCGCTTCATCTTCATCCGCTCGGCCGGGATCGTCCACACGCGGGCCTCGGTGTCCATCTCGGCCCACAGCGCCCCGCGCACCTCGCCCGACCGCCCGGCGGTCAGGACCAGAAACTCGAACGCCAACTTGACGGCTGGCATCGTCCGCGACGTGTGCATCGTCGCGATGGCCGCCGCGACCTGCCCGTGCGGCAGCGCCTGCCTGTGCTGCACGACCTCGTGCTGCGCACCGAGGACCGGCAGGATGCGGTCACAGGGATTGTCTTTGCGCATCTCCATTGCCACGGCCCACTCCAGCACGGCCCGGATGCGCTGCCGCACGGTCCGGGCGGTCTGCATCTTCACGTGCCAGATGGGCGTGAGGACCTGGAGCACGTCGGCGCTGTCGACCTCCGAGACGGGCCGGCTGCCGATGCGCGGGAAGACGTAGCGCTCGAGACTGCGGAGCCACTCGGTCGCCTGCCTGGGACTGCGCCAGCCGGCCCGCTTCGCCTCGACCACGGTGGCGGCGGCCTCGGCGAAGGTGGGCATGCCCTGGACGCGGCGCCGCTCGGCGAGCGGGTCGCCGCCCGCGCGGGCGAGCTTGCGGTTGGCGAGCGCCTTCTCGCGGGCCTCGGCGAGCGTGACCAGATGGACGCTGCCGAGCCCGAGTTCGTGTTTCCGGCCCCGGATGACGAGGCGCTGGATCCAGCTTCGGGTGCCGGTCGGCTGCACGTAGAGGTACAACCCGTTGCCGTCAGCGTGCCGCCCGACGGGCGCGGTACGGACGAAGGCGGCGGAGAGCGCGTGGTGGGGGTGTCGGCCCTTGGGCTTGGTCTTCCTGGGTGTCGGGGCGTCGCGGGTCACATAATCCATTCCCCAATGATATACAGGAAGTCGGCGGATTACACGCGACGTCCTGACCGGGACAGTTCTGCGTGAAGAATAATAAGTTATTACTAATCAAATACTTAAGGTCAGTTTCGGACCTCGCTGAACGTCAGCGGACTCCAATAGCCCGTTTGTGTGATGGCGATGGCCTCTACCTCGACGTGCAGCCGACCGGCACGCGCAGTTGGGTACAGCGGCTCGTCATCCGCGGCCGGCGCCGCGAACTCGGGCTCGGCGGCTTCCCGCTCGTCCCGCTCAAGGACGCCCGCGCCCAAGCGCTCGCCAACCGCAGGCTCGCCCGCGCCGGAGGCGATCCGCTCGCCGAGAACCAACGGCTCTAGATCGTCCGCTGGTGTTCACTGCCGTGCCAGTAAGTCCATAAATATCTGAGTGGTAATCGTTTATTGCACACTTCGGGCGCGCCGAACCGGCCGCGCCGTCCCTCGACATCCCGCCACTTCTCGCCTACAATGGTGGAATGGATGTTGACACCAGCACGCCCGCCACCCCCCGCCGCACCAAGCGCCGAGGACGCCATCCCCGAAACGCCCTCACCGCCCCCTTCATCCGCTCCGCGCCGCCCGGACGACACGCCGACGGACAGGGCCTGTACCTCTTCGTACAGCCCACCGGGGCGCGCAGCTGGACCCAGCGCCTCGTCATCCGCGGCCGGCGCCGCGAACTCGGACTCGGCAGCGTCGATCTCGTCTCGCTAGCCGAGGCCCGCGAGCAGGCCCTCGCCAACCGAAAGCTCGCCCGCTCCGGCGGCGACCCGCTCGCCGACCGCCGCCGCCTCCAGGGCATGCCGACCTTCGCCGAGGCCGCCGAACGCCTCATCGAGCAGAAGCGGCCCGGCTGGCGCAACGCCAGCGAACACCGGCAGTGGCGCAACAGCCTGGCCCGCTACGCCTTCCCGCACATCGGCGCCCGGCCCGTCGCCGAGGTCAACAGCGCCGACGTGCTGGCCATCCTGACGCCCATCTGGCACACGCGGGCGGCGACCGCCAAGTCCGTCCGGCAGCGGGTCGCCGCCGTGCTGGAGTGGGCCGTGGTCATGGAGTTCCGGACCGATAACCCTTGCGACCGAGTGGGCCGGGTGCTCGGCGCGCAGCTCGCGGTCGTGCAGCACATGCGAGCGCTGCCGCACCGGGAGGTCCCCGCGGCCGTGGCGGCCGTCCGCGCCTCGTCGGCGGGGTCGCCTTTCGTGAGGCTGGGGTTCGAGTTCCTCGTGCTCACCGCGGCGCGCTCGGGCGAGGTCTGCGGGGCGCGATGGGACGAGGTGGACGTGGCGGGCCACGTCTGGACCGTCCCGGCATCCCGGATGAAGATGAAGCGCGACCATCGGGTCCCGCTCTGTCGGCGGGCGCTCGAGATCCTCGACGCCGCGCGGACGCTCGGTGCCGGCCGGTATCCGCTGGTGTTTCCGGGCAAGGGTGGCAAGGTGCTCGCCAACAGGACGCTGCGGAAGCCGCTCCAGCGTCTTCGGATCCCAGCCGTGGTGCACGGCTTCCGGTCCACGTTCCGGGATTGGGCGGCCGAGGAGACAAACCACCCGCGCGAGGTCGTCGAGGCGGCGCTGGCCCACGTCGTGCAGAACAAGGTCGAGGCGGCCTACGCCCGGTCCGACCTGTTCGAGCGGCGGCGGCGGTTGATGGACGACTGGTCCGCCTACGTCGCCGGCAGTGCGGGGAACGCCAGCTGATGATTGCCCATCTTCGGGGCCGCGCGGACGTTCTCGTCCGGTCCGGCTGGACCCGCCGCGAAGCCGAGTGGCTGGCGCTGGTCTGCCTGCACAGCGGCGTGTTCCTCCGCTCCCAGTACCTCGCCTTCATCGGCCGGACGAATCCGGCGCTCGCCAACCGCTTCGTCCGCCGCTGCCGCAAGCACGCCGTCGAACAGCCGTGGAACGGCTCCCGGCTCCGCATCTGCCGGATCGCGGCCCGGCGCATCTACCGTGCGCTCGGCGCGGAGCACGTCCGGCACCGCCGGCCGGCCGCGCCGGAGGTCGTGCTGCGCCGGCTGCTGTCGCTCGACTACGTGCTCGAACATCCGCACGCCGCGTGGCTCCCGACCGAGGACGAGAAGGTGAACGCGCTGACCGCGGCGGGGATCTCGAAGCAGGTGTTGCCGCACCGGCTCTACCAGGGCGCGGTCGGGGCGCAGTACCGCTACTTCCCCCACAAGCTGCCGGTGGCTCTCGACGGAGAGCGGGCGACGTTCCTGTTCGTGCAGACCGACGAGGACGAGACGGTGAGCGCGGTCCGCACGTGGGGCTCGCAGCACGCGGCGCTGTGGACGGCGCTTCTCGCGGCCGGCCTCGCCGTCGAGGTGGTCGTCGTGGGCCGCGACCCGGTACGCTTGGCAGCGGCCCGGCGCGTGCTCGACCAGTGGGCGGCGACGCCTCCCGATTCCGTGAGGATGTCGCAGCAGGAGGCGGCGGCGGAGCTGGCTGCAATCAAGAAGGCGATCGCGACGAGCGATTGGGCCGCGCTGGACGCGTACGGCGGGCTGAACCCCGCGATCCGGCGCGCGTGTGGCCTCGACGCCGCGTGCGCCGGAGGCCGGAAGTCGCGGGCGGCGATCACGGCTGGCCGGACGTGGCGCTCGACGCGGGTGCCGGCATGGACCCGCGGCCACCGCGCCGGCGAGGCTGCCTGACGAGACGAACCACACCGGCAGCCGACGTGTCTGTGGAGGAATACACGTAACCCGTTTGTAGACAGCAAGTTACCAGAGCGCGGCTCGCGAGTTCCCCTCGTTGCATCCCCCGTTCCGAAGCGGATTCCAGAGCACCTCGGACACCGGTCGAGGACCGATCGGGACTCGACGTGTCGGTCGGCACATCGGCGATGGCTCACGACTGGCGGTTCCGTTGGTGCACACCGACGAATCCGACGATGACGCGACCGTTCTCCTCGTCCCGCGCGAAGGCGATGCGAATGGTGCGCCGCGGGTCGCGGCTGCTTCCCTTGCCGACATGGCTCGACAGTTCCCAGGTGGTGCCGTCGACGCGGGTCTGGTACCAGTCCCGGAACCTTCCCATGGTCGTCTCGGACTGACTCGGCTTGTAGAACCAGCCGGGGCAGGCTTCCGCGATGAGGTCCGGCGGCGCCTCGCCGTACGCGGTAGCAAGCCAGGCCAGAACGTCGAAGACTTCACCCGGACTCTCGAACGACGTGTCCTGGTCGGACTTGGAATTGAGCTTGACCAACAGCCGGTCCGGGAACGTCTCCTGAGCCAGGACGATGGCCTCGCGGACGCTGTCCACCGCGATCGGGTCGTCGTCCCCCGGCGCCCGCGACCGGCGCTTCTCGTCCACGTAGGCTCGTCTCCAGTGCTCCTCCGTCCTGCGGCTCCGCGACAACTCGTCCTTGAGCCTGTCGACCTCCTGGTCACGCTGCGCCTTCTCCGTTTGGAGACCCCGGTTCTCTTCCCGGAGGCGGTCGCTCTCGTCGCGGAGCGACGCCATCTCGTGTTGAACCTGCTCGTGCTCGGCCTGGAGGGAATCGGACGCCGCCTGCTGGCCTGCGGCGACCGTGCCGGCCGGGTCGGCGGCTGGCTGGCCGCCTTCGGCGTCCGCCTCCGGCGCGGGTTCCTCCGCCGGGTCGGGTCCAGCCGTGAGTTCTTCCCACTCCGCCACGAGGCCGAGAATGTCGTCTTCGCGTAGGAGGCGGGTCTTAGAACGCTGGAGTTCCTCGTCCCGTGACGCCCCCTGAGGGCGAACCGGCTGGTACGCCTCCAGCGCGTCTCGCAGCGCTATCACCAACGCGTGCGCCGGGCCGGCCAGCCGAGGCCGCTCCCGGACGGTGTTCGGCCAGGGAGCCGGATCCACGTCGAGATATCGCAGGTCTTCATCGAACCGCGTCCGAGCGTCGTCGCAGATGTGCGCGATCGCGTCCGTGCGCCAGCGGAACAGTTCGCGGTGCTTCGCCCGGCGAACGTCCCGCACCCATTTCGTGAAGGCGTCAACTTCCGCCCAGTCGGGCGCGTCCGGCGGCAGGAGCAGCGGTTGGTCGATCCAGCCGCTGAAGTACGGCGACTCCAACGGCGGAGGCGCGGGGAACCGCCGCGAGACCAGACACAGCATGAGCCCTACGTCCTCGGTGTCGAGGGCGCCGTCGTCCGCCGTCAGGGCGCGGCGTTCGCGCAGCCACTCGTCCGTCGTCCAGGAGGACTCGAAACACGCGTCGGGAGGGTCTGGTGCGGGCATTCCTCGGTCGGCGAGGTGTGCGGCGGCGGCGTTGCGCAGCGCTTCGTGGGAGTCCATCCAGGTGTTGAGCACGGCGCGGGCCAGTGGATGGTCGCCCCGTTCGATGGCGTCCAGGATGGGCCGCAGGAGTCGCTGGTGGGGTGCCCGGCTCGCGTCGCGGAAGCCGTCCAGTTGGAGACGGCGGACACGGGCGTTCAGTTGCTTGCGGACACCCTTGGCTGCGGCGCGATGCTGCAGGGCGCGTGTCACGACGTTCCGGCTGAACTCCACGCTCAGCAACCGGAAGATCTCGTCGGAGGATCGGGATTCGCGGTCGGGCGTGGCGTCGGCTGTCACGATGTCACTCCTTGCCTCCGCAGAGCGCGGCTGCGACTCTGCATCAGAGCACAGCGGGCATTTCGACGGCAACGTCCAGCCGTTGTGCGGCACGGCACCTGACGGCGGCGATCACCGTCGACGAGGACCACCCTCCAACGGCGCGGGGTGGTCCGGGCACCGTGGTAGCATGGCTCGTGTTCGATGACCCACCGGGTCCGGCGTTCCTCGCGCACGGTCCAAGCGTTGTGGTGCGTGGCCGACTCCCGTGCGGCAGTGAGTCGTTCGGTCGGCTTGGTGGGCAGCGGCATCCTCCCGATGAGTAGACGGTCCGGGACCAACGGCACCCTGACGAGGGCGGCGCTCGCGGGGCAGGTGGCCGATGCCGCCGGCCTCACGAAGAAGCGCGCCGAGATCGTCGTGGACAACCTGTTCAGCAGCATCGCGGAGGCGCTGCACCAAGATGAGAAGGTCGAGTTGCGCGGCTTCGGCAGCTTCCGCCTCCGGCGCCGCGAGCCGCGTCGGGGCCGCAACCCCAGAACCGGCGACCGGGTGAACGTGCCGTCGAAGCGCATCGCCTTCTTCAAGCCCGGCAAGGAGCTGAAGGAGCTGATCAACCGGGATCCGGAGTAGACCGGACCGGCGGCGTGCTCCTCTCCTGGGGCGAGGACCGATGCGCTGTCATCGTAGCCGCAGGACAGACGCCGGGGCGGGCGTGCGGTGGCGTCGCAGGCGCTGGACCCTTCCTGGAAGGACAATTTGTAGGGGAGCGACCACGACCCGGCGGGTGTGACGGAGGAACACCGGCCGGGTCCGCAAATCGCCAGATTTGCCGTGGTCGCTCCCCTACTCCCACCCTGCCCTTTGCCTGTACGTGGGGGCGGGTTTGCGGTGTTGGAATCTGTTGATATGAAAGGACTTGCCTGGTTCTCCGGTGTGGGTCTTGGGGAAATCGAGTGGGTAGGTGAGGCGGAGAAATAGCCTCTGCTCCCGGCGAGTCAAGGTGCTTCGCACCTCCTCCGCTCCGCTCCGGTCCTGCGGATGACTCGCCGCTCGCGCCGGCTCGGTGCGGGTCATGGCCGGCCGAATTCGGCCGGCCAGTCGGTAGACTGGCCGCATGACCGAGACGACTCTCTACGAGAAGCTGTTGGGCATCGAGCGGCCGTGGCGCGTGCGCGACGTGCGACTGGCCCTCGACCAGGGCGACGTCGAAGTGGGCGTGGAGTTCGCGGGCGAGGCGCTGGTCTGCCCGGCCTGCGGCGCCGCCTGTCCGGGCTACGACCGACGTCCGCGGGTGTGGCGCCATCTGGACACGATGCAGTACCGAACGCTGGTCCGGGCGGAGGTACCGCGGGTCCGCTGTGCCGAGCACGGAGTGCAGCAGGTCCGGGTCCCGTGGGCGGAAGCGCAGTCGCGGTTCACGGCGCTGTTCGAGGCGATGGTGATCGACTGGCTGAAGGTGGCCAGCTTCGCGGCGGTGGCGCGGCAGTGCCGGTTGAGCTGGGACCAGGTCGCGGGGATCCAGGCGCGGGCGGTTCGGCGAGGATTGTCGCGGCGCCCGGCCGCCGCGGCGCAGGCGGTGGGGGTCGACGAGACGTCGTTCCAACGGCGGCACGAGTATGTGACGGTGGTCAACGACCTGACGACGTCGGAGCCGCGGGTGCTGTACGTGGCGGACGGCCGCGCCGCCGCCGCCCTCGACGGCTATTTCGACGCGGTGGGCGAAGCCGGCTGCGGGCGCATCCAGATGGTGGCGATGGACATGTGGCCGGCCTACATCCGGTCGGTGCGCGAGCACACGGAGGCGCTGATTGCGTTCGACAAGTTCCACGTGGCGCAGCACCTGGGGGCGGCGGTCGACAAGGTTCGACGGTCGGAGAACCGCGCCCTGCAGCAACAGGGCGACGACCGGTTGGTGAAGACGCGCTACCTGTGGCTGACGCGCCGCGGGAACATGACGCAGCGGCAACGCCGGGCGTTCACGCCGTTGCGCCGGAGCTCGTTGCGGGTGGCGCGGGCGTGGGCGATCAAGGAACTCGCGATGCGTCTGTGGGACTACCGCTCGCGAGGTTGGGCGGAGCGGATGTGGCGCCGCTGGTACGCGTGGGCGATTCGCAGTCGGCTGGAGCCGATCAAGAAGGTCGCCCGGATGGTCAAGCGGCACTGGGACGGGGTGATCGACGCCGTGCTGACGAACGTGACGAACGCCCGCTCGGAGGCGACGAACGCCAAGATCCAGTGGATCAAGCGGCTCGGCTGCGGCTATCGCAACCGCCAGCGCTTCCGCAACGCGATCTACTTCCATCTCGGAGGGCTCGACCTATACCCGGACGGTTTGCTCACCCACACGAAATCCTGAAGCGTCTCCGGTGTAAGCTCAGGTGTGACTGGGCGTGTAAGTTCGACCGTCTATCCTCCTTACACCCTTACTGCGGCACTATCGGTGTAAGTTCGCCTCGGCCAGAGTCGTGATCAGGCGACAGGTTGGATCACACTCTCACCCTCGTTTCTGTTCCTCACCGTGCTTCCGTGTTCCTCGGCTCCTTGTCCTGTGCGCCGATCTCGTACGCCGGTACTTGGTTCTCTGTCGGGCCAGTTTGGTACGCTGCCATCTTTCCGCGCCGTGTTCCGCCCGATACCGTACCATGCCGTTTGCTTTCCCTGGCGTGTGTGTTCCCTTGTGCGCCCGGCCCGTCGCGGTCTCCCTCACGCTGCGGTCCCAGTTTCTACCGCTGACGGACCCGGTTGCTGTACGGGGCGCCGATGGGGAGCGGCGCGGCCCGGAGCGTGGTCGATGCTGGTCCCGTTGTCAACGGGACGGACGCCAGCGTCCGTCATAACCAGCCTCGTCCGCGACGGTGGCCGGCGTGTCACCGGCACGGCCGTAGCGAAGCGGAGGAGCCGAAGGCTTGACGCGCCGGCCGCCGTCGTGGCAGCCCGGCCCTCGGCACCGCACGGTCAGCGCGGCGTCGAGTCCTCCGGCCGGCGGTCTGCGGGCGTCACTCAGAAACCTGCAATGGAAACGGAAAGACCATGATTCCTCGTTTAGTCCCTCTTTCTGAACGGGAATCCACTAGGCTGCCAAAGTCATCCGCGGACGAATCCGGCCGCAACGTTTGGGAGTCTCGGCCACCATGTAGCTGGAGTCTGTCAGTCGGCCGATGGTCTGTGACGACCGGCTGGGGCTCGGCGGCTGGACGGCTTCCCAGCCCGGTCACCAGTCGACCGTAACCCGAACCTCGTACACCTCCGCCCGCAGCCCGCCGTCGAGGCCGACTCCCGCCAGGACGAAGCACGTCTGCCGACCGCGAACGTCGATGGCCGTCCATGCCCATCGTGGCGCATCGTCCGGTAGCCGGTCGAAACCCCACTCGAAGACCAGCAGCGGCTCCGTGTCCGCTTCGCGCAGAACCTCCCGATCCACCCGCAAGAAGCCCGCTCCGCCAACGTCGACACGAGCGGCGAGAATGTAGACGCCCTGCTGGAGACACACCCGCTCCCGCGGCGGAGCCAGCCCTTCGAGTATCCATCGGGCGCCTTCGACCGGCACCAAACCCGCCCGAGCTGTCGGTTGGGCGGAACTGACAGCGGCAGTGATCAGCAGGAGCGGAACGGTCGCGGCCAATGCCGTCCTCGCCGGCCGTTCAGTCATCCTCTCCTTCTTCAAGACTCGGCCTGATGCCGTCCGCCGCCAGCAGGAGCGCATAGGCGACTCGCTTGGCTTCGTCCCTGGCAAGCCTCACGTCGAAAGAGCTGGCTCCTGCCCTGTAGGTGGCAGGAGCCAGCATACCCAATGTCCGACATTGGGCTGGCGAGGGGGCGCTGCGCGCCCCCTTCGAACCCCCGGCCACCCCGCGGCCCAGGTCGCCCGCGCAGGCGAGCGACGGGGCTCGCGATTCCGTCGGCGTCGGCTGGCGCCAGCGAGGCGCGTAGCCTCCACGCCGGCCCGCGTCAACGGCTTCGCCGTCCTCCGCTCCGCTCCGGCCCTGCGGGTGACGCGGGCCGGCGCTCCGGCATCCTGGCCGGTACGGCCGGCCGGAGTCCGGCCGGCCTCGGGTCCAGCCGAGCCCCTGACTGACGGTGCTCAGGACGCGACCGGGCCGCCGCCCCCGGCGACGTACCGCGCCCATTCGTCCATGAGCAGCCGCCGCCGCTCGAACAGGTCCGACCCGCGCGTAGGCCGCCTCGACCGGGTTGCGGACCGCGTGCGCCCAGCGCCGCCTCGACGACCTCCCGCGGATGGTCGGTCCCCTCGACCGCCCGACCGCCCAGTCCCGGAAGCTGGATCGGAAGCCGGCAGGTAGCCGCAGGCGAGGCTTCCCCGTACCGCCTCAATCGCGCTTCCACTCGCGGACCTCGACGCGGAACACCTCGCAGATCGGCTCGCCCGACTCAGGCACCGTTTCACCCGGCAATGTCGTCCGCAGGGTCTCCCGCCAGCTCGACCACCCGAACTCCACCTCGCCGGCGCTCAGGAATCGCCGTGCGACGCGGTCGGCGGCCAGCCGGAGCCGGGTCTCGCAGAGGCTCCGCGTTCCCAAGGCCGAGTCGCTGGCCGCGGTCGCTGCCCATCTTCTGTAGCCCGGTTGGCTCAGCCTATACGCCGCCTCCGCGCCGAGCAACGGGTCAGGCGGGAGCGCGAGACCGCGGAAGGAGATCCGGCGCACGGGAGATCGAGCGGAAAGCACCGAGCGGCGCCGGCGAACACGAGGAGATCCGGGAGAGCGACGAGGAGAACCGGGCGGCGACGCGCAGACGGACGGTACGATCAGAGCACAAGGGCGCTGGCGATGGGCTCCGCCCCTCGACTCCGGTACGAGATTGGACCCGACACCGTCAAGCCCCCTGGGGCTGACCGCGCGAGTCTACGGCATGGGCCCGCACCCGGTGTACAGTCGGCGGGCAAGTCAACGCCGAGGTCGGCCACGGGCTGCCGCTCGGCGCCCGCCTCGTCGGGGCACTGGAGTCGGGTGCGACTCGTCGGTCTACCGCGCCACGGCGCGAGAACGCGAGGCACCCGGCTCGCCACGGCCAGCATCGGCTGGTAATGCCGCCGAGCGGCGACGGAACAAGGTGCCGTCACAACGGGACTTGGCGAACCAGGACCCGCGGTTCCGTGAATCGCGTTTCCGGAGCCTGGCGGGTCCGCACGGCCAGGACAGATGGCGCAGAAGCTGCGGGTCCCCCCGTGCCCCGACAGAGCCAGCGGGCACGCGTGGCAGCTCGCACGCGAGCACTCGACCGAGGACTGCCAAGCCGAAGCATGCGAGGCATGCGGCCTGATCCGGATGACGTCGTACCGCACCGGACAGATCATCCGGTACGAGCCAGCCGGCGATACCGCCGGAACACCTCTGGAACCGCAGACGTACGCCCAGGCGGCCGGCGGACGGCCCGGCCGGACGCCGGCCGCCGGCGGGGACGAGGGGTGGCAAGCAGAGGAGGTGCCGTCGGTCTCCCTGACGATCAGGTTCCTCGCTGTGTGTCGGGAGTGCGGGGACGAGCGGCTGGCCGTCCGGATGGTGGCCGCCGGGCGCACCACGGGTGAACTCGGATTGCCGCAGAGCGACGACTGGAAGTCGTGGAACGCCAAGGAGATGCGGGCGGCCATCGACTACCTGGAGCGGAAACGCGTCTGAGACCTTCAGTCGGCCGCCACGCCGAGTTCGATTCCCCCTCACTACTTCTCGACGACGACGTACTCGGCCCAGTCTTCCATCAAGAGCCGCCGCCGCTCGAACAGGTCCGACCGCGCGTAGGCCGCCTCGACCTTGTTGGGGACCACGTGGGCCAGCGCCGCCTCGATGACCTCCCGCGGATGGTCGGTCTCCTCGGCCGCCCAGTCCCGGAACGTCGACCGGAAGCCATGGGCCACGGCCGGGATGTTGCAGTCCCTGAGGATCCGGGTCAGCGTCGTGCCGTCGAGCTGCCTGCCCCATCGGCCGGGGAACACCAGCGGGTTGCCGCCGTTGCCGAGCGTCCGCGCCGCGTCGACGATCTCGATGGCGCGGCCGCACAGCGGCACGCGATGTGCGCGGAGCGTCTTCATGCGGGCGGCGGGGACGGTCCACACGTGGTCCGTCGTGTCCATCTCGGGCCACTGCGCCCCGCGGACCTCGCCGGAACGCGCGGCCGTGAGGACGAGAAACTCGACCGCCAGCTTGCCGGCCAGCGTCGCCCGCGACGCCCGCACGGCCGCGATCGCCGCCGCCGCCTCACGGTGGGGCAACGCGCGCATGTGCTCGACGACGGCCTGCTGGACCCCGAGCACGGGTTCGAGCCGGTCGCAGGGGTTATCGGTCCTCATCTGCATGGCGATGGCCCACTCCATGACCGCGCGGATGCGCTGCCGCACGCGCCGGGCCGTCGGCGCCTTCACGTGCCAGATCGGCGTGAGGACCTCCAGCACGTCGGCGCTGGTCACGTCCGAGACGGGCATCCGGCCGATGCGCGGGAAGGCGTAGGTCTCGAGGCTCGCCTTCCAGTGCCAGACGTGGCCGGAACTGCGCCAGCCGGCCTGCTTGTCCTGCCAGACCCGCTCGGCGGCCTCGGCGAAGGTGGGCATGCCCTTGGCGCGGCGCTTGTCGGCGAGCGGATCGCCGCCGTCGCGAGCGAGCTTGCGGTTGGCGAAGGCTCTCTCGCGGGCCTCGGCGAGCGAGACGAGCGGGAAGCCGCCGAGTCCCAGTTCGCGGCGTCGCCCGCGGATTGCGATACGCTGGATCCAACTGCGGCTGCCGGTGGGCTGGACGTCGAGGTAGAGGCCCTGACCGTCACAGTATCGTCCGGCCTGGGCGACGTTTCGGACGAAGGCGGTAGAGAGGGCCTTGTCGGGATGGCGGCCCTTGGGTTTGCGTTTCCGGGGTCGAGCTGGGAGCGTCATACCTGCCTATATTCCCCTCATTCAGTCGCGGAAGTGGCAGGATTCTAGCGGACGGCGGGCACCTCGTCAAGACCGGCGTGAAACGGGTAAACGGCTATTATTCAGACTGTTACGGACGATTCCGGGCGCTCTGGAACGTTGCCGGTGACGCCAAGCATAGAGACGACGTGTCAAGCCGCGCTCTGCGCGTCTCCTCCACTTCGTTCCGGCCCGTTGGGTGACACGCCGGCCACCGGCGCGGTGTTGTGCGCTTATGGCCGAACGCAGGCGTCCGGCCCGGCGAACGGACCCGGACTCCCACCGCGTCCCCGAACCGCTCCCTCCCGGAGCCGACGACACGTCTCGCCCGGACCGCGGGATCGCGTACTTGTGCCACAGCGGCCACCGAACGACGGGTAGTGTCACAGTCCAAATCCGGTGCCACTAACCCGGCACGGACCTTGCCTCTAGAGCGAGGCGCTGGGCAGTTCCTCGAACACGGCGATCAGGTCTTGAAGGGCCACGTCCAAGTCGACCCCATACGCAAACGTCGGCTTCGAGCCGGGCGGCATCTCCCCGACATATCGCGAAGCTGTGAAGTCGTCCTTGTGCTTGGCGAGGATGGACCGCACAGACCCGTGCACAACCCGCTCGATCACGCCCTTGCGCTGCTGCTCGATGGCCGTTTGAGTCTCCTGGTCCAGCGCGTCGAACAGCTTGAGGAGGTCGTGCCCCCACTTGTACGTCCCTGTCGTCTTGATCGCGACGGCCTTCAAGGCCAGCTCTGCCGCCAGAGCGCGCACGACGGGCGCGGCGAGCATGCTCCCGAGGAACTCCTCGGCGGGGAACTTCGCGTCCTTGTCGTCGGCGGGGGTCCGATTGCCCGTCAGGTAGTCGTCCCAAACGCGGTCGAGATCGGCAGCCACCCGGCGCAAGCCGCGGGCTTGTGCGATGGCGATGTTGGCGTCCATGTCGGAATCTACCCAGGTATGGCAGTCGGACGCTCGGCCACGGGGAGGAACTGTGACATCCTCATCAGAAGAGACGAACGACGGGATCGGGTGCGGGAGCACGAGGCGGCGAAAGCAAAAGTCGTGCCACGTACCGGGCTGCGGGGGCGGCGATCACGGCGATCAACGGGAATCAGCAGACGGCGAACCTGACGGAAGATCAGGTACGGGATGGGCGTCGAGGTCACGGAGCGGGACCGGGGACGACGACAGGCAACGGGACGAGGCTGTGATCAGCCCTGCCGCCCGATCACAGCAAGACGGAGGCCCGAACTTACACCAGATATGCCGGACGAGAGGTGTAAGCAGCCCCAGACCCTCAAATTACACCCCCAGTCACACTTGAGCTTACACCCCCGTACCCGATAAGTCCTTCCATATCAACCACATCCCACCCCAACGCACCACCCCCGCGTACAGAGAAAAGGGACAGGGGGGAGGTAGGGGAGCGACCCTGCCTCAGACCTGCGGTCTTCGGCCCCGGCAGGTGTTCCTCCGTCACACCTGCCGCCGGGTCGCTCCCCTTGAAATCTTCCTTGGCAGGAAGGCCAACCCCGCCGCCACGAGCGTCGCACCGGATGCCTGCACCACTCCGTTGAGATCCTCCGCATCGCATCGCGTCGTCCGCGGCAGTCATCGTCGGCCAGCAATGGAGCGCCCGACCCGCGGACCGACCGCTCCACGAGCCGCCGATTGCGATCCGATGCGACAATAGTACATGCGTTGCGTCAGGCGACGACCGGGACGATGAGCGGAACGACCAGGAAGCTGGCAGCAGCGGCCGAAGGCTACTTCGCCGACCTGCGACGAGTCCGGGCGTCCGGGGGCGCGACCCAGGAGCGGTCGCTGTATGGACCGCTCGACAATCTCCTGACCGCGGTCGGCGCGACGCTCAGGCCAAAGGTGTTCTGCGTTCAGGAACTGGCCGACCAGGGCGCGGGCCATCCCGACTTCGGCCTCTACGCCGCGAGGCAGGTGCAGAAGGGCGCGCCGCGCGAGGGGCAGACCCCGGAGCGAGGCGTGGTCGAGGTGAAGTCCCCGGAAGACGACGCATGGCTCACGGCGGCGAGCGGTCAGGCCAGCCGCTACTGGGAGCGCTACCGGCTGGTGCTCGTGACGAATGCTCGCAGTTTCGTGTTGGTGGGCGAGGACGCAGACGGCAAGCCCGCAACGCTCGAAACCCTTCGGCTGGCCGCCAGCGGCGACGAGTTCCTTCGCCGTCTGGAAAAACCCCGTGCGTTCGCCCGCGAGGCGGGCGCAAGCCTTGGCGAGTACCTGGCGCGGGCGCTGTCGCACCGAGCGACGCTGGCGGAACCGAAGGATTTGGCGTGGCTGCTCGCCTCGTACGCGCGCGACGGCCTCGCCCGCGTCGAAGCGGCGGGCGGCGCGCCGCAGCTTGCCGCGGTACGCTCGGCCCTTGAGGAAGCGCTCGGGGTCCGGTTCGAGGGCGACCGGGGCCGGCGGTTCTTCCGCTCGACGCTGGTGCAGACGCTGTTCTACAGCATCTTCTCCGCGTGGGTGCTGTGGGCGCGTACTGACGCCGCGAAGCCCGGGCCCGGACCACTGTTCACCGGCAGTCCCGACGCTGCTCGGTTCCGCTGGCGCGAAGCCGTCTGGCATCTCCGCGCGCCCGTGCTCCGGGCGCTTTTTCGGCAAATCGCCGATCCGGGCCACCTGCAACCACTTGGTCTGACCGAGGTTCTGGACTGGACCGCCGCCGCTCTCGACCGGGTGGATCGCACCGCCTTCTTCGCCCGCTTCAACGAGGGCGAGGCGGTGCCGTACTTCTACGAACCGTTCCTCGAAGCGTTCGATCCCGACCTGCGGAAGCAGCTCGGCGTCTGGTACACGCCCTCGGAGGTCGTGCGCTACATGGTGGCGCGGGTGGACCGGGCGCTCAAGGACGATCTTGGCATCGCCGACGGCCTGGCGGCCGAGAACGTCTACGTGCTCGACCCGTGCTGCGGCACCGGGGCGTACCTGGCGGAGGTGCTGCGGCACATCGCGGCCAATCTCGACGGCCGCGGGCTGGGTGCGCTCGTCGGTTCGCGGGTGAGACAGGCGGCGATGGAGCGGGTGTTCGGCTTCGAGATCATGCCGGCGCCCTTCGTCGTCGCCCATCTTCAGGTCGGCCTCACCATGCAGGAGCTCGACGCGCCGCTGGCCGACGACGGAACGGAGCGTGCCGGCGTCTACCTCACGAACGCGCTGACCGGTTGGGAGCCACGCACCAACAAACCGCTGCCCTTCCCGGAGCTTGAGGAGGAACGCGACCGGGCGGAGCGGGTGAAGCAGGAGCGGCCAATCCTCGTGATCCTCGGCAATCCGCCCTACAACGGCTTCGCCGGCATGGCGGTGGATGAGGAACGGGAACTGTCCGACGCCTATCGCAGGACGAAGCGCGTCCGGTCGCCGGAGGGTCAGGGGCTGAACGACCTCTACATCCGCTTCTTCCGCATGGCGGAGCGGCGGATCGCGGAGAGGACCGGCCGAGGCGTGGTCTGCTTCATCTCCAACTATTCCTGGCTCGACGGGCTGTCGTTCACCGGCATGCGGGAGCGGTATCTTGAGGCGTTCGACGCGATCCGCATCGACTGTCTGAACGGCGACAAGTACAAGACCGGCAAGGTCGCGCCGGACGGTTCCCCCGACCCGAGCATCTTCTCGACGGACGGCGATCCGG
This sequence comes from Vicinamibacterales bacterium, assembly GCA_965215155.1. Lineage (GTDB taxonomy): Bacteria > Acidobacteriota > Vicinamibacteria > Vicinamibacterales > UBA8438 > JAGWAJ01. The sequence goes on from CBDCCY010000004.1 coordinate 1,370,195, forward strand.
TCGGCATCCAGGTCGGCACCGCCATTGCGACGCTGATCCGCAAGGCCGACGACACGTCGACTGGAGAGATCGGGTTCCGGCATCTATGGGGGCAGGCCAAACCGGAACAACTGATCGCGACGGCGGACGCAGAACCGGATGCGCTATACGACGAGATCAAGCCCGTCCTGCGCCTCGGCCTGCCGTTCCTGCGAACGGCGGTGAGCGATGAGTGGTTCGACTGGCCGGCGCTGCCCGACCTGTTCCCGGTGTCGTTCCCCGGCGTCAAGACGAGCCGGGACGGGTTCTTGGTCGATGTCGATCTCGACCGGCTGCGGGCGCGAGTCGCCGACTACTTCGACCCCACCCTGGGCCACGAGGAGATCGCGCGACGCTACCCCAGCGTGATGAAGAGCACGGCTCGATTCGATTCCCGCGCGACGCGCACCGCCCTGATCGCCCGCGGCGGTCCTGACGAGGCCGGATTTGTCCGGTTCGCATACCGGCCGTTCGACACGCGCTGGCTGTACTGGGAGCGGGACACCAAGCTGCTCGACGAGAAGCGCGCCGACTACAAGCCGCACGTGTTCGAGGGGAATCTGTGGCTCTCCGAAGTACCTCGCCTTCGGAGAGACGCGGTCGAACCGCAGGCCGTTGTCACGCCAGATCTGGCGGCGCTCCACGTGATCGAGTGGAGCGCCAGCATGTTCCCTGCATGGCTCCGCGACGACGCATGGGGCGCCGATGCCGGCGCTACGCCGCGCCCGAACGTGTCCGGCGCGGCGCAGCGCTACCTCGACCGGCTCGGTGCGAGCGTCGAAGACCTGTTCCACCACGTCCTCGCCACGCTGCACGATCCGGCCTACCGCGCGGCCAACGCCGGGGCGCTGCGCATGGAATGGCCACGCATCCCGCTTCCCGGTTGGAGTGACAACGAGAGCGACGATGTGGCGGCGGCGCTGGCCCGCTCGGCGGCGCGGGGCCGTGAGCTTGCTCGTCTCCTCGACCCGGACGCGCCCGTTTCCGGAGTCACCGACGGCACCCTGCCTCCTGGAATAGCCGTCATCGCCGTGCCGGCCACCGCGGACGGCCGCCACATGGCTGGCGAGGACTTCGCGGTGACTGCCGGATGGGGCCATTCAGGATCGGCTGATGCCGTGATGCCCGGCCAAGGCCGGGTTGTCGAACGCGCCTACACGCCGTCCGAACGTGCCGCGCTCGACTATGCAGTTCCGTGGTTCGGCCCAACGACCTTCGACATCTACCTGAACCGAAACGCATTCTGGCGGAATGTCCCGGCGGCCGTCTGGGGCTTCAAGCTCGGCGGCTATCAGGTACTCAAGAAGTGGCTGTCCTACCGTGAACGTGGCGTCCTGGATCGTGCATTGACGCCCAGCGAGGTGCAGCGCTTCACGGATATTGCCCGACGGCTCGCGGCCATACTGACGACCGTTCGCGACCAGCCCGCAGACGAGGATGCCGTTCCGTGACGGATGACACAAGGCTGGCGTTGAATCCCAGCGCGTACGTCGAGACATCGGTCGTCAGCTACCTCGCTGCCCGATCTTCTCGTGATGTCGTGGTCGCGACCTACCAGAATGTCACACGCCGATGGTGGCGGACTGCCCGGACCAGGTTCATGCTGTTCGCCTCCGAGCTTGTCGTCGCCGAGGCCGGCACAGGTGACCCGGATGCCGCGCGCGCCCGCCTCGAAATTCTCGCGACGATCCCGCGTCTTCGCGCAAGCCGAAACGCTACGACACTCGCCGGGAACCTGCTGGACCTCGGCGCGGTGCCGCGCTCAGCTGGTGACGATGCCGCGCACATCGCCATCGCCGTCACGAACGGCATCGACTATCTGGTGACGTGGAACTTTCGGCACATCGCGAACGCCGCTATGCGATCCCGAATCGAAGACGTATGCCGCAAGGCAGGCTACGACCCGCCGGTCATCTGCACGCCCAGTGAACTCCTGGAGACCGCGCCATGAAGACGACGCAGACCGATCCGATCATCGACGAACTCCGGGCCGTGCGAGACGAGCATTCGGCCCGGTGCGGACACGATGTTGAGGCGATCTTCCGAGACATACGTGCTAGGGAGGAGGCTTCGGGCCGTGAGTACGTCTCGCGGCCCGCACGCAGGGCGCGAGGACGGGGAACGCCGACAGTGGGCATGGGCGATGAAGCCACGTACGGGCATTACATGATCGGTGTTTACGACGTTCTTGGACAGAGTCGGAGGCTCGACGAACAAACTGGAATACCGCTACGCGACGATCCCGCCGAACGACCGCGCGTGCTCGACAACCTCAAGGACACTGCGGGTGTCGTACTCGGATTCAGACGCATGTTTAGGATGTTCTTTGAGGCCACCGCTCGGTCCGCTGGCCGTGCGGACTCTCTACCGGAACCCCAACGGTCCGAGATGCGGGCTGCAATGGCCAGTAACGTCCTGCTGTGGGGCGTATCGGATACCATCTTCGTTGCGGTTCCGCTGGCGTGGGACCGACATCCGGCTGCTCGCGTATTCGATGTCTACCGGTCGCTCTTGGCGGCCGGCAGCGTGTGGCTCGCTGCGCTCAGCACGAATCATCCCATCCGAGGTGGTATGGAAATCGGTACGGGGATTGATATAGAGCCCGGCGAGATCTATGGCCAGGGTCTTGCGGCAGCCTATCGTCTCGAATCTCGCGTTGCGGGATGCCCGCGCATCGTCGTCGGACCGACTTGCGTGAACTTCTTGGATGCCGTCAAGCGTAACGAGGACGCCTCCGACGTCGGTTCCAGGATGGCTGCCAGCGTTGCCGATCTGTGTCTGGCGATGCTGCGGGAGGATACCGACGGCCATACCGTCGTTGATGGTTTGGGCCAGACGATGCTTGAGCGATCTCGCGAAGTGCCCGAGTTTCGCGACCAGTTTCCGCGGGCGTACGAAAACGTTCGCACGCAGCATCGGCACTTCCGGGATACCGGGAATGCAAAGCTGGCGGCGCGGTATGAGGCTCTCAGTGCGTACTTCGACGAGCACGCTTCGAATTGGCGCAGGACGCCGAGGAAGGACGCCTGAGCGGCGACCATCGGACCAGGACGCTTGCCGGATGCGGGGTGACGGCCAGTCCTGGAGGGTCCACGGGCGGCGTCGGCGGTCCTCCGAGAACCCATGCAGAACGTGGGATACAACGAGGGAAACGACAGCGCGAACACAGGCTAAGGTGCTCAGTATCAATACGTTACCGGCATATCACGTCGGAAGCCGTGGCGGCCATACTCCGCACCGGCTCGCCGTCCGGGAGGATTGCCGCGACCTTGCGGCCGGTCCTTGGCGAACGGCGCCGCCTGGCGACGACCCGCCCGGCGTGCCTCGTCCAATTGCCGTTTCAGGCGCTCCACCTGTTGCTTCAGGCGATCATTCTCGCGTTGCAGGCGATTGCTCTTGCGCTGCAACTGGCCCTTCTCGCGCCGCAGGTTCTCGGTGTCGCGCTCCCGCCGCGCCAACTCTCCGCGAAGCCGTTCGAGGTCGGTGGGCTCCGCAGTTCGAGGTGGGGGCGATTTCCGGTCGGCGGCCGTCACGCCACCGTTATGCCATAATTCGAAAAATTGTACAAGTCAAAATATTGACACCTCGGCCCGGACCCGCTAACCAAAGACCTGCGTCGTACTCCGGCCGCGGTCGTCGAACAGGTCCGCGCGCTGGCCACCGAACAGACCGACGAGCAGATCGCCGACACGCTCAACGGCCGCTGGCTCCGAACCGGGACCGGGCTGCCATTCAGCCGCCCGCGGGTCCGCATGCTGCGCGAGGCGTACGACATCGACAGTTACGCCGAGCACCTGATCGGGGCTGGCTGGCTGACCGCTCCGCAGATGGCCGAGCTGCTCGATGTGCATCCGGCCACCGCCAAGCGCTTCGCGCACGAGGGCGTGCTGCGCGCCGTGCGCGCCGACGACAAGGGCACGATACTCTTCGAACCGCCGACCGGACCGCTGCCCGTCGCCCATCCCGGGAAACGGTTGCGCGACCGGCGGCAGCACCCCAAGCTTGTATCGCAGGTACGGGAAGGTGCGTAGTATGAAGCCTGAAACTTCTCGTTTCCGCGTCCGGGCGTGCAGGGGCGGGGCGCGAAGTGGTAGTGGCCGGCGAGCTCGAGCAGGCGGGGGTGAAACTGCACGGCGGTGCCGCGGCGGTCGAGCACGGCGCTGCGCAGGTTGTCGTAGTTGTGTGCCCATTCGTGATCTGTGGCCCGGCGCCGGGATGGCGCCGGATCTCATGGGCGGACCTCGAGCGCGCGACCACATAACGGTTCACAGCGAAGCGAGCCAGGACAGCAGGGCCTGGTCGTCGCGCCAAACAGCACTTCGGCGGGGTGAATCCGTAGGGGTTGCGTCGGGCTCGCAGAGTTGGAGGGCCTCGAGCTTGGTCCGGGTCGTGATCTCGGCGTAGCGGTTGGTAGTGTCAAGGCGGACGTGACCGAGCCAGGCGCGGATCACGTTGACGTCGACTCCGGCTTCCAGCAGATGGACGGCGGCCGTGTGTCGAAAGACGTGCGGGCTGATGTGCCGGCCGGTCGCTGGGCGGCGACCGTCCAGGTGACGTGTGTGTCGGCGGACGATCTTGTAGATGCCGAAGCGGGTCAGGGCACGGTCGCCGCGCGAGACGAAGACGGGCATCTTGGCCGACGGCTGCGGCGGTCTGTTCTGGAGCACGTCGCGCAGGAGCTGAGCGGTCTGCGGCCAGAGGGGGCAGCTGCGCCACTTGTCGCCCTTGCCGTGGAGCCGGACACTGGGCTGGTCCTGCAGGTCGAGGTCCCCGATGCGCAGGTCGGCGATCTCCTGCACGCGAGCGCCGGTGTTGTAGAGCAGCAGCAAGAGGGCACGGTCGCGGAGGGCGAAGGGGCCGACGGACGACATTCGGCGGAAGAGCTGCGCGATCTCCTCGCGCTCGAGGAAACAGGTCTCGGCCGGCGCGGTGCGCTTGACGGCGATCGCCGCGACCCGCTGGGAGGCGGCGAGGCGTTCGGGGCACCGCTGCGCGAGAAACTCGAAGAAGGCCCTCAGGATCGTGAGTCGATGGTTTCGGGTGCGCCGGTGATTGTGCCGCTCCTGCTCCAGATGCAGCAGGAAACGCTGGACCCGCTCGGCGGTCATGTCCTCGGGCGTGAGCTGCGTCAGGCGACACGACCGGTCCGCGGCTACGAACGTCAGGAAGAGCCGTAGGCCGTCCCGGTAGGCCTTGGTCGAGGCAGGTCGGAAGCCCTTCTGGAGCGGCAGTTCATCCACGAGGAACGCGTGCAGCAGCGCACCAAGCGTCATCGTGGCACCTCCTCGAGGACGAGCTCGGCCCACGTGCGAAACCGCTCGTTCGCATGGCTCAGGAGTTCCGGCGTCATCGTGAGATAGACGGCCGTGGACGCCGGGTCCACGTGTCCGAGAAACGTGGCGAGAGACGACAGCCGCGAGCGAGGGTCGATTCCATTCCGGTACCAGCGCAGCAGCGTGCGGGTCGCGAACGCATGCCGCAGGTCGTGGACCCGCGGGCCGACGGCGCCGTCCGGGATGGCCAGATCCAGTTGCGGCACGAGCTGATGGAACGTGAGGCTGATGGTCGTGGCGCTGATCGGCCGTCCGTTACGCCGCGCGAAGACGGGCACCTCGGCGGAGAGGAGCTGCCGGTGCGGATGCTGCGCGAGATGCGCGGTGAGCAGGGAGCCGATTCGCGGGCCGAACGGAACCAGACGGCTCTTGGCAAACTTCGTGTTCCGAATGTGAAGCAGGCGCCGGGTGGCGTCGATGTCGCCGACGCGCAACCGTGAGACTTCCCCCACCCGCAGGCCCAGGCCGTAGAGCAGGGTGAAGATGGTCCGGAAGCTCGACCCGCGACAGGTCGTAGAGCGATTGTCCGGCAACCGGCCTGCCACGTCGAAGAGACGCCGGGCGGCTGCGGGATCAAGGAGAAACGGCAGCCGCACACGTGTCCCGCGGCGCGGTTTCGAGCGCACCGGGGAGTGCTGCAGACGCTCTTGGTGAATCATCCAGTCGAAGAACCGGACCAAGGACCCGTGCAGGTGGTTGTAACTGCGCGGCGCCGGCCGGGGACGCGAGACGAGGAAGTCGTCGATCAACGAGGGCGTGACATCATCGACAGCGCTGACACGATGCTCTACGAGGAAGCGATCGAGCAACCGCAAGGCGCTCTCCTCGGCGCGGTAGTGGCGCCCGAGCGCACGCTTGTACGCGAGAAAGGCCCGCATCCCGTCGGCGAAGACGCTCCGAAATCCGGTCCAGAGGCGGCTCATACGACCTCCTCGTCGCCATCGCCGCAGGCGACCTCACGCAGGGTCTCGATGGCGACCTTGCTGTAGATTTCCGTGGAGGCGGGGCTCCGATGCCCGACGTAGTCGCCGATGGATTTCAGGGGCCAGCCCGCATCGACGAGGCGCTGTACGCAGGTGTGGCGCAGCGTGTGGGAGCCGGGCCGTGGAACGACGATCCCCGCCTGCTTCAGGTAGTAGGTGACGCGGCAGGACACCGCGCTGTGCTCGATGGGCTTGCACGGCGGGAGGACTCGGAAGAACACGCGGCGAGAAGGCGTCGTCGGTCGGCCGGACTGCAGATAGTCGACGACGGCCTCGCCCACGAGCGGGGAGAGCGGGTAGGCCGTCGAGTGGCCGGCCTTCCGCTCCGGGATGCGAAGGCGATCATGAGACCAGTCGATGTCGTCGAGGGTGAGCGCAGCGACTTCCCGCGCCCGCAGGCCGTAGGTGACGAGCAGGAGAAGCATCGCGTAGTCGCGGCGTCCCACGACGGTGCGGCGGTCCACGACCTCCAGCATGCGCCGGACCTCATCCCACTGAATCGACCGCGGCACGGTGGCGAGACGGTAGACCCGCGGGCTGTCGACCGCATGACTCAAGTCGCGTCCGACGAGCCCCTCGCGGTTGAGGTAACGCAAGAACACGCGCAGCACGACGCACCGCGACACGACGCCCGACCGGGAGAGATGCCGGCTGCGGTCGGTCAGAAACCCGCTGATGACCACCGGCGACAGGGCCTGCAGGTCGTCGAGGCCACGCTCGTGCAGGTACGCGGCGAACCGGCGAAGATGATGGCCGTACTGTCGGATCGAGGCGGCGCGGAGCCCGCGCTCGTCGCGTAGGTAGGCGAAGAACTCCGGCGCCCGGTCGATGAACGGTTCCCCCAGCAGGGGGCGGCGCGTGCCGACGAATCCGGGGACAACCAGTCGGAGCATCTGCTCGATCGGCCGGCGGATCTCCTGCGCCAATCGTGGGCGAGCTGGTCCCGGGGCCCGCCGGTGATCCGGGCGGGTGATCCAGTGCTCCACAAACGGTTGAACCGCCGGTGGAAGGTCTGCGTAGCACCTCGCTCCGCGGTCGTAGGTGAACGTCGCGAAATGGAGCAGGAGCGGCACGCGATGACCGAGAACCCTCGGTGCGTGACCACGCTCCAGAAGCCAGGTGACGTACTGCTCGATGGCAGCACCAAGCCAGGATGACCGGATGCGATCGACGGTCTGCGGGCGGACGAAAAACCGTTCCAGCATGGACAACCTCCTCGCGCTCTCGGCGCTCGGTGATCATCCCGTGCTGACGAGCCCACCGTTATGTGCCCAGCAGTCGCGCGACAGCCCTACCCAACCGGCGATCCACGCTGGTGTCGGCCACAGATCGCGAACGGGCACACAACTACGATTGTGTTCCGCGACACACAATCGATCACGAGGGTGCGGGTGACGCCGCCCAGGGCGTCGAAGGCCTCGACGTGCCCGCGGAGGAAGCTCTCAAGGGTCTGGTCGAGGGTGAAGAGCGCGGCGAGGGCGCGCGAGTAGCCGAGGACCATGACGAAGCCGGAGACGGCGCGGGTGCCGCGTCCGACGCGGACCTTGCCGAAGGTGCCCCAGTCGACCTGTGCCTGCTCGGCGACCAGCGTGACGACGCGGCGGTAGGCAGTGCGACCGGACTCGGGCCGCAGGCGGCGCACGAGGCGGCGGACCTGGATCACGGAGCCGGCGTAGCCGCGCTGGCGCACCATCTCGTGGACGCGGGTGGCGCGCAGGCGGGGGTAGGTGGCCAGGGTGTTGCGGATGAACGGCAGATACGGGTCGAGGGCGCTGGGGCGGCACACGCCGCGTCCGACGCCTCCCGCCTCGTGCTCGACCGCGGCGCGGACGGTCTCACGGTGGAGGCCGAGCTGGACCGCGATGGTCCCCATCTTCCAGTGCTCGCCGTAGTACAGGCGCCGGATCTCGGCGCGCTGCGCGGGCGTGATCATCGTCCCTCCTTCTCCGGTCGCCGCGGGGCTCCCGCGGCTCCATCAGCCACCGGCTCGACCGGCCGCAGACCATGCACCGCGTGGGCACGGGGGCCGGCGCCGGGGCGACGTCAGGGACGGCGAGTCTGTCCGACGGGCGGGGTGCGAGGGAAGTCTGATCCGTCACGCGGCGTCGCCGGCCGCGGTAGGCGCGCTGCCGGTCGCGGTGGTCGAGGCGTCCTTCGGGCGTGCGCTGATGCCGAGCCCGCGCCGCCTGCACCGAGCGGCGACGACCGAGCGCCCGACACGGCGCCGAGCAGTAGGCGTGCCCCCGGTCGCAGGCAGCGCAGATGGCGAAGAGGCGGTCGCACTGGCGGCAGGTGCGCTGGCGGAGCGGGTCGTCCACGGCGTCGGAGCGCGCAGGGCGGGCTCCGACTGGACAGCGCGCCGAATCCGTGGCACAACAGCAGGGACTGGCTCGGTCTGTCGGAGCTCGAGACGGTCACGAGGGCCCCGGATGGCACTCCGGGCCCTCACCCCACGCCTGAGTCCGCCGCGTACGCTACCCGAACGCCCCCGCCGGCGGCCAGCGCCGCGGCTGTGGACGCTGCCGCTCCTGTGGACGCAAAGAACGCGCCCACAAGAGCTTGCAAAACCGCGCAGACGCGGTTTCGCACAAGCGCCCACAGCCTCAATTGTTGTTGTTGGGACTCTCAACCTGAAGAACCCAACGACGGACCAGAACGACCGACAGGTGTCGAGATTCGGTCAGTTCTACGTGACCGCTGACAATTCGACCACGAACGGAGTTCGACAGGTAGCGATCCGGAGGGTTGCGATGGGAGGAGATGAGCTCGCGCGCGACGTGACGGGCTCACGCGGCGCTCGCGGTAGGGATGCCCCAGCCGTACGTCAGCGACGTCGTTCGTGGACTCGCCCCGCCGCATCTCGCGAAGGTCGTCGTGAATCTGCGGCTGGTCCGCCCGCCGGCGCGCTCACGCCTGACTCCCCGCGGAGGCGCGGGGGTCGGGCAACCGCAGCGTCACCCGTATCGTCGTCCCGCGCCCGAAGCCCTCGCTCAGGGGCTCGATGCTCCCGCCAGTCCCGATCGCGTAGTTCGCGGCCGAGTGCAGGCCGAGCCCGCTGCCCCTCTCCTTCGTCGTGTACCCGGCCGTGAAGATTCTCGACAAGTCGTCCGCATCGATGCCGATGCCGTTATCGATGACGTCGACCACGAGACACTGCGCCCGCTTGCGGGCGACGACCCGGATGCTCGGCTCGATCGCGCGCCCGCCGTCGGCGTCCGTGAGCGCGTCTATCGCCTCCATCGCGTTCTTGAGGAGATTGACCAGCAACTGATGGAACTTGCTCTCCAGCACCACGACCTCGACCGGCGCGAGGGCGCACTCGACGGCGACGGAGATGCCTCGCTTCGCCAGCGAGTCCTCCAGCACCCTGACGGCGTCGTTGATCGCCAACCGCAGGTTGACGGCCTCGCGCGTCCCCGCGGCGGTCGCGAAGGACTCCTGGGTGCGGATGATTTCGACGATGTGGCCCACCCGACTCGACACGCGCGCCGCCGTCCGGCGCAACGACTCGTTCCGGCGCCGGAAGTCCTCGACGAGCGCGAGCAGGAACGGCCGCACCTTCCGGCCTTGAGGGTCGTCGCGCAACCAGTCGATCCAGTCGTCCCCATGCGCCGAGACCGCATCGGCCAGGGCCGTGAACCGATGCAGCAGATCGTCGGCCCGGGCGTGCCGGTGCAGGGTGTCCACGCCGGTCGCCACGCTGTTGATGGCGTTGCCGATGTTGTGGAGCACCGTGTCGATGATCTCCAGGCGCCCCTGAGCGAACGCCTCCTTCAGGGCGTCGCGCGATCGGACCCGCTGCGTCACGTCGCGGAACACGATGACGCCGCCCGTCAGATTGCCGGCCGCGTCTCGCATCGGTCTCCCGCTGACGCTGATGTAGACGCCGTCCGGCACGTGCGGATTGCGGATGAACAGCTCGATTTCGTCCGACGACTCGCCGCGGATGGCGCGCGCCAGCGGCAGGCGATCCGCAGGAAAGAGCGTCTTCTCGTCGGGAAAGAAGGTGCCGTAGGTCTCGGACCACTGGCTGGGGCCGGCGTCGGTGCGCCCCATGCCGACGATCCGCCGGGCCGCCGCGTTGGCCCAGGTCAACCGTCCGTTCGCGGCGGCCGTCACCACGCCGTCGCTGATGCTGGTGAACACCGTCTCCATGAAGCGGTTCCGTTGCCCCAGCTCGATGGCCGTCTGCTGCAACCGCTCCTGCGTCTCCCTCAGTTGCGTGACGTCGCGGAACACGACGACGCCGCCCTTGTTCTTCCCGGCCGTGTCCTGCAGCGGCCTGCCGTCGACGCTCACGTAGACCCCGTCGGAGTTCTTCGCATTCCGGACGAACATCTCCACGTTGTCCGACGACTCGCCGCGCAGGGCGCGCACCAGCGGCAGATCCTTCGGGGCGAAGGGCGTCGTCCGATCGCTGCGAAACAGGCCGTAGGTGGCGGACCATTCGCTCGGGCTGGCCGTCGTCGGCCCGATGCCGACGAGGCGCTCCGCGCTCGGGTTGAATACCGTCAACTTCCCGTGCTCGTCGGCCGCTACCACGCCGTCGCTGATGCTGGACAAGACCGTCTCCATCGCCTGTTTCTGTTCGAGCATGCTCTCGGCGAGCTCCTTGAGCCTCTTCTCCCGCTGCTTGTCCTCCGTCACCTCGCGGAAGACGATGACCCCTCCGCGCCCCGTGCCGTCCGGATTCGCCAGCGGCCGGCCGGTGACTTCGACGTAGACCCGGCCCTGCTGGCCCTCGACGGCCACGCCGACCTCCATGCGGTCGAACGTCTCCCCGCGCAGCACTCGCGCCGACGGGTGATCCGCCGGCCGGTACGGAGAGTCGTCCGCATGGCGAATACCGGCCGTTTTGGCGAATTGATCGAAGTGCCGGTCCCGCAGTCCGATGCTGGCAAGGCGTCGAGCCCGCGGGTTGACCAGCCGGTGGTGCCCTTCCTGGTCCAGGACGACCACGCCGTCACTCATGCTGTCGAGCACGCGCTCCATCAGATCGGCCTGCTCTCGCAGAAGCTCGAGGGTGTGCGCCAGCTCGCGCTCGGCCATCGTCTGCGCGGTGATGTCCCGGAGAGTGACGACGCCGCCCTGAACGCCGCCGCGAGAGTCACGAAGCGGTCGCCCGCTGGCGGAGATGTGGCGGCCGCCGTGGTCCGGATGCCGAGCGAACACATGCACCTCGTCCGAAGAGCCCCCTCGAATGGCCAGCGGGAGCGGCGACCGCTCCCACGGGATCGGGGTGCGCTCGTCCGCCTCGAAGATCTCGTATTCGCGAAACGCCTGGGCGAGATCCCTCAGTTGCCCCGGACCGGAGCCGAACACCGCCGCGACGGCGCGATTGCTCAACACGAACCGCCCGTCCCGGTCGGTCACCATGACCGCGTCCGCCATGTTGTCGATCACCGCCTCGAGGAGGTCGTTGCGGTCCTGCAGCGCCGAGACCTCCGTGTCGTAGCGCTCCCGTTCCTTCCGGCCCGCCGCATGCCTCGACAGCGCGGCGTCGATGCTCAGGCGCAGTTGCCGGTCGTCGGGCGGCTTCACCACGTAGCCGAACGGCCCGGTCTCGCGCGCCCGTTGCAGCAGCGGCTCGGCGAGCTCGCCGACTAGTGTCCAACGCCTGAAGTTCTTGACCAGTAGAATCGGCTCGTGGTACGGTCGGCCCGGAAGCGAGGAGGGCCGTGCCGAACCATTACACACGAGAGGTCCCGGAGGTCTCGGACGCACAGCGCGAGGAACTGGAGGGTTGGCTGCGCCGGCGCAATACCGCGCAGGCTCTGGCCCTGAGGGCACGCATCGTGCTGCAGAGCGCCGCGGGACGGAGCGACCAGGTCGTGGCGCAGGCTCTGGGCACGACGCGGGCCACGGTCGGCAAGTGGCGGCGGCGGTTCCTGCGCAACGGCTGCGACGGCTTGCTGGACGAACCACGGCCGGGCGCGCCGCGCCGGGTGTCGGACGAGGACGTCGAACGGGTCGTGGTCCGGACGCTGGAGACGACCCCACGGGGGGCGACGCATTGGAGCCGGGAGTCGATGGCCCGAGCCTGCGGGCTGAGCGCTTCGACCGTCGGCCGCGTGTGGCGCGCGTTCGCGCTCAAGCCCCATCGCAGCGAGACCTTCAAGCTGTCGCGAGACCCGTTGTTCATCGAGAAAGTGCGCGATATCGTGGGGCTGTACCTGCATCCGCCGGAGCGAGCGGTGGTGCTGTGTGTGGATGAGAAGTCGCAGATCCAGGCGTTGAACCGTACCCAGCCGGTGTTGCCGATGCGTCCGGGAGCACCGGAGCAGCGGACACACGACTATCGACGGCACGGCACGACCTCGTTGTTCGCGGCCCTGAACACCGCCACCGGCGAGGTGATCGGCAGGTGCTTTCGGAAGCACCGCTCGGTGGAGTTCAAGCGCTTCCTCGCCGTGATCGACAAGGCGGTGCCGCCCGACCTCGACATCCACCTGGTGCTGGACAACTACGGCACGCACAAGACGGCGATGATCCACGACTGGCTGGCACGGCGTCCTCGGTATCACCTGCACTTCACGCCCACGAGCGCATCGTGGCTCAACCAGGTAGAGCGTTGGTTCGCCGAGATCACCCGGCAGCAGATCCGGCGTGGAACCCATCGCAGCACCCAAGCACTCGAGGCGGCGATCAAGGAGTACCTGGCGGTCTACAACGAAGACCCCAAGCCCTTCGTCTGGACGAAGACCGCCGAGCAGATCGGAATCCCTGAAGCGTTACTGCTCACGTATTTCTGACGGTGCACACTAGATACACGACCGGAACGCCGAGGCTCCCCATGCGGGCACCGGCCTCGAGGCCGCCGGCCGGCGGATCGAGATCGACCAACGCCAGATCGGGAGGCGGATCCACGGCCAGCTCGCCCCCCTCGTCCCCGGCGGGCCCGGCCCAGCACACCGTGTGGCCCAGCCCGTGCAGTCTGTCCGTCAGGACCCGCACCGCCGTGGGGTCGCCGCCCGCAATCAGTATCCTGCCGTTCAACGTCATGGTCTCCCCCCGCCCGGCCGGACGAGGGCATCGCCGTCCCACACACGGGGGAGGCGCGCACGGGCGAGGCGCGGGCCATGCCGGGGAATCGGCCAGCCTCGTGCTTCTCGCGCCCCGTTTCCGCACGGCCGACCGGCCGGCCGGGTGTGGCCCCCTCGCGGGCGATCCGGTCGGTGTCGTGACTCGGGCATCATCGGAACTCGGCTATCAGCGCCAACTGCAGTCTGAGTGGCGGGACGGCTGCAACAGGCCCAGCAGGCGCGTGCGTTCCGCAAGGACGTGAGTCACCAAGAAGCCCGTCCCGAAGCGTCCGGTGGTGGTTGCGGACCGGAATTCCTTGCTGGAACCGCCGGAGAGCAGGGCCGCGACTTCTTCTGAAGTGAAGGGAGCACCGTCGTGCTCGAACACGACCTTTGTGGGATCTCGGCGGAGTCGAATCGTGACAACGGACCTGCCTTCACGAGGCCCGGCGTCAAGGGCATTCGGAAGTAGTCGAACGGCCAGCGAATGGCCGCAGAATGTGGGCTGCGCCGTGCCTCGTCAACACGAGTGCGGATCCGACGCGCCTCATTGCGCGAGCGCTGCTCGTGCAGGGCCTCCTCGTAAACCTGATATGCCCCTTCGCTCATGCACACGGTCCTTCCATGTGAGAGGAGGGTGCGTCCAGCGTCGGCCATCGCTCGGCGGCAACCGTTCGCAGGAGGGCGGACGGCAGGGCATCCGGCGCGACGGTCAGCTCCAGGACCGGATTCCCTGCCGCGTCCGCTGCCCGTCGTCGAGCCGGAACGCCGGTGAATCTCGAAGCCCCGGGGCCAACGGCGAGCCGATGACCATCGTCGGCGTGGCCCCGGCCGGTTTCCGCGGCACGGCCCTCCACATGCCAGCCATGGTGTTCGTGCCACTGACGATGCATGCGCGCCTGGGCCTCGGCGGCCGCGAGGGCCGCTCGAGGAACGCCGGCTTCTCCTCTTCGGTGTCACCGCCGTGGTTCTCCTGATCGCGTGCGCCAACGTCGCGAACCTGCTGCTGGCGCGGTCCGCCGTTCGGGCGTCCGAGATGGCGGTACGGCTCTCGCTCCGCGCGACGCGGCGCCAACTCGTCACGCAACTGCTGACCGAGTCGTGCCTCCTGCGCCCGCAGGCGCCGCCGCGCCGGGCACGACAGTTCGTCATGAGGTTCGTCGCTCTGTCCCTCCACCAAGATGCCTTGGCGACTCCCTTGTACAGCCGATGCCATCGTCGTCGTCCTACGACTGAGTCCCTCATTCTGACCCGGATTGCTCGGGACTCCCCCGGACGTCGTGAATCCATCTCGGCTCGCCTCACTACGACAGTGAGGGTTGTCGGGCCGGTCGGAAACCGACCCGTGGGTCGGGCCTTCACCTACCCACACGATGCCCGGAAGACCCGTCACGTTCCTCATTTCGGTCCACTAGTTGCCAAGGACTGCCCCGACCCGGCGCCAATCGCGAATCCAACGAGGCCGCCCAAACCTGTGTACGGACAGCCCCAGCCTCCCTCGTTGGAACAGGCCGCCCCGCCCATGAACAGACCGGCGCCAACTCCAGCGGCGCCACCGATCAACACGCTCTTGCGCCTGCTGCCGCCCCGGTCCCCGCCATCGTCCGTCTGTTGTTCATCGCCCGCTTGTGCATCGAAGCTCCCGGGTCCCGGTTCGAACGCGGCCAAAGGCGCCATCGGGTCGATGCGCACGACGCGGCTCAGGGGCTGCCCTTTCCAGGTCAACTGCGACGGTGCACCTCCTTTGTCGGCAGCCGCGGCTCCGACCGGAAGACTGAGCAGCAGCACCGTCCCGACTGTTATCGCGGCCGCGGTCCGTACCCTCGATGTCATGACCATCTCCTCTTCAAGACACGCGAATTCACGTCAGTTTCCCGACTCTCTCTCCTTCACTCACCGAATGCGCGAACAGACCGGGAATCGGCTCAACGGATTGCCGACGCACTTGCCGAGAGTGAAGAGTTCCTCGCGTGCTGTGCCGCCGCGCGTGCGTGCCTCAGTATTCCGGACGTCTCACCGGCCCCGATGACGATGGTCGCCTCGGTGGGGCGGACGTCACAGCGTTGCGCTTCTGAAGGGAGCGCTCCTGGGTTCCGCGTGCGCAGCTACTAAAGACCCCGCTCTCCCGGTCCGTGGAATCACCCCAGTCCGGAGCGGGAACCGACCGGCCCTGCTCGGACCATCCCGGTTTGGTGACCTGTCAAGGCATGAATGTGCGCGAGAACGGGGGCGGGCCAGTCGCAATCGCCAGGGAAGCGGCCACGATGCCGCACCCGATGAACCGTATTCGGATCCGAGACGACGGCCGGTCGGCTGCGAGCATGATCCCCGTCACCGGTCCGGAGCGCGCGCGAGACTGCTTCGCCAGTGCTCCTGCCTTCGCCCGCCCGCGCCGCGGCCCTGCCGCCTGGAAGTCTCGGCTCAAGGCGCGACAGAAACGGCACTCGGTCCGACGAGGGTCACGACCATCCCTCGCTTGGCGACGGACCCGAACCCGTGCGAACCTGCACGTCGATGCGCAGGGTTGCGGCGCTGCACGTCGCGGTACTGGTCCTGCCGCTGCTCGCCGCGCGCCCGCTGGCCGGCGACGACGTGGAGTCGTGGACGGACGTCGAGTTCCGGCTCTACCAATCGGACAGGATCACATGGACCGCCGGAGGTGTTGCGCGCGTGCGGGACGCGCTGGGAACCCTGTACGACCGGCGGGCCGAGACCGACGTGGATCTCGTGCTGACCGACCTCGTGAGCGTGACGCTCGGCTACGTCCTGCGAGACCGCACGTGGACCGGCTTCGGCTTCCGCTGGGATCACCGCCTGCGCGCCGGCCTGACGTATCCCCTCCTGCGACGGGGCTTCCGGGTGGAAGGCACGACCCTGTACGAACGTCATGTCGGCCCGCCCGATGTCCCGGATTTCAACCGCTACCGCCAGCAAGTCGAGGTCGAGCGCCCTCGGACGCGGTTGTCGCCGTGGCTCTACCAGTCGTTGGCCTTCGAGCGCACGGGCTTCGTGCGGTCGCGGTCGAGAATGGGTGTCCGCTGGAGCTTTGCCTCCGGCCACTCGGTGCGCGGCGGGTATCAGTACGAGCGGATCCGCACCGGCGCGACCTGGCAACCGCGGCATGCCGTCCACTCGGACTGGAGCTTCACCCTGGGTGCGCGCGCCGCCGTCGCGCGATAGGACCCGCGCCACCGCGCCTCCTGCACCCTTATCGCCAATCCCGGATCCTGTCGTTCCTCGTGTCGGTCGACGCGCAGGGAAAACGTCGATCGGGTTCCGCCTGTTCCGCGATTCGCGCACGGCTCTGACCGAGGCCCCGGAGGCGTCCACGGAATCGGACCGGCTGGCTGCCCACGTCGAGACGTTCCGCTTCGAGCCGGTCGTGTTCCGCGACGGTACGCCGGCTGCGGCAGCGCCGCTGCTCATCGTGTCCCGCAATCCGTCGTAGAGTCCTCGGGTGGACCCGGGCCGACATCCGCCCCCGCCGGATCGCCAGCCGACGCGCCTGCACGCGGACCGAGTGACGCGATGACGTGGCGGCGCTGGCTGGACGATCTGGCTCGCGACGTGCGCCACGCGGTTCGCGGACTGCGTCGCAGCCCGGGCCTCTCGGCCACGGTGGTGATCGTGTTGGCGCTCGGCATCGGCGCCAACACGGCGATGTTCAGCATCGTTTACGGAATGCTGCTCCGGCCGCTGCCGTATCCGGGCGGCGAGCGCATCGTGCGCGTCGGTCGAGAGCCTCGAGGGATGCCGGGAGGGCCCCTCTTCCTGAGCACCCGCGAGATCGAGCGGATTGAGGAAGCGGCCGGGTCGTTCGAGCAGATCGCCGCGTACGGCGGGTTCACCTTCGAGTGGACGAGCCCGGACGGCAGTCTTCCACGGGGGGCGCCGCTTTCCCCGGCCCTCCAGCGGCTGCTCGGCGCGACGCCGGCGCTGGGCCGTCTCTTCACGGACGACGAAGCGCGTCCCGGCGCCGACGGGGTCGTGCTGTTGAGCCACCGCGCGTGGGTCCGGCGCTTCGGCGCGAATCCGGAGGTCGTCGGCACGGTCGTCACCGTCAACAACGAGCGCCGCACCGTGGTGGGGGTCCTGGCGGAGGGATTCCATTTCCCGACTCCCCGGGAGGAGCTCTGGACGCCCTACGGGCTGCGGCCGGACGAATGGAGCGCCAACGTGCTGGGACGGCTGCGTGCAGGAGTGTCGGCCGAGCGGGCGGCGACCGAGGTGCGTGCCATTCTGCAGACCATGGACAGGAGCCCCGGGGTGCCGCAGGGGGCGAGGAGCGGATGGGCGCCGGAGGATTCGCCGCCGCCGGTGGTCCGGGTGATTCCGCTGCAGGAGGAGATGGTCGGCGAGTATCGCCCCGCCCTGGCCGCGCTCACCTCGGTCACCGCGCTCGTCCTGCTGATCGCCTTCGCCAACGTGGCCGGGCTGCTGCTCGCGCGGAGCGTGACGCGCCGGCAGACGGTGGCCGTCTGCGCGGCGCTGGGCGCGGGACGGGGCCGGCTTGCGCGTCAGCTCGTGACCGAGTGCGTGGTGCTGAGCCTGGCCGGCGGCGCGCTCGGATTGGCGGCCGCGGCCCTGGTGCTGCGCGTCGTGCCGGCCCTCGTGCCGGGCAACGTCGCGCGGCTCGACGAGGTTGGACTCGACGGCGCGGTGTTCGCGTTCACCTTCGGGCTGTCGGTGGTGATGGGGGTGGGCTTCGGCCTCGTGTCCGCCCTCCAGGGGGCCGGGAGAGACCTGCTGCGCACCGTCGTCGAGGGGAGCGTGCGGGCCGCGGGCGGCTTCGGCCTGCTGCGGGCCAACCGGGCGCGAGCGGTGCTGGCGGCGGGACAGATGGCCCTCGCCCTGGCCCTGCTGGTGGGGGCGGGTCTCCTGCTGCGCAGTTTCGTCGGACTGATTACCGCCGATCGAGGCTACGACCCGACCAACGTGATCACCGCCGGTACGCGGGACCCGGCCATTCGCAGCGACATGGACCCGGACGAGCGAGAGGTGGCGAGGCGACGCTTCTACGGAGAGCTGGCAGAGGCCATCGACCGGCTGTCGGGATTGCCGCAGGTGGTAGCGGCCGGAGTGACGTCCGCCCTTCCGCTCGCGGGAGGAGGCAGCCAGCTGCAGACGGTCCACGCCATCGGCCGTCCGGTCTCCGCCGAACAGGGCGAGCATCCGCCGTCCCTCCTGCGGTTGGTGAGTCCGGACTACTTCGACGTGCTGCGACTGCGCCTCGTGAGCGGGCGCCGCTTCACGCGCGGGGACGGTGCGGGCGCCCCACGGGTCCTGCTGGTCAACGAGACCTTCGCGCGGCAGGTGCTTGCCGGGGAGGCGGCGGTCGGGCAACGCGTCCGCTTCACAGGCATTCGCAGTGACGATGAACCGTGGGCGATCGTCGGGGTCGTGGAGGACGCCAACTACCGGGGTCTTGCGCTGGCCGGGTCCGCAGCGGAGGCCTTCGCTTCGGTGCAGCAGATCGACTACGTGCCGACGTTCGCCTACAACTCGCCGTTCGTCGCGATGCGGACAACGGGCGATCCGGCTGCCGCGATCCCGTTCCTCCGCGAGGCGGTGGCCGGGGCACGCCCCGGCGCCTCGGTCGCGTCGGTGATGTCCCTGAACGCGCGGCTGTCCGCCGCCGTCGCCGAGCCCCGCTTCTACGCCGTACTCGTCGGCTTCGCGGCGCTTGCCGTCCTTCTGGCGGCGCTGGGCGTCTACGGCCTGCTCAGCTACACCGTGGCGCAGAGGCGCGGGGAGATTGCGATCCGGATGGCGCTGGGCGCCCACCGCGGCGCCGTCCGGGCGCTGGTGATGCGGCAGGGGGCGGCACTCGTGGCGATGGGCGCCATCGTCGGTCTCGCGGCCGCCGCTGCCGGCAGTCGCATTCTGCAGGCCTTCCTCGTCGGCGTCGCTGCCGACGACCCGCTGACGTTCGTTGCGGCGCCGCTCGCGCTGATCGCCGCGGCATTCCTGGCATGCTACGTGCCGGCGCGACGCGCGACCCGCATCGCCCCGATGGAAGTCCTTCGCTCCGAGTAGACGCGCGAAGCGAGGCCTCATCGGCTCGCCCGTGTCCGTCAGGGTCGTGCCCGCGGGCATCAGATCGCCACGACCATGGAGCGGACGTCGAACGAGGTGCTTCAGATCGACCACGGATCGCTGTATCCGGCGCTACACCGCCCGCTGAAGCGCGGTTGGATCACCGGGACGTGGGGCACGTCGGCAAACAACCGGCGAGCCGAAGTTCTACGCCCTGACCCGTTCCGGCCACCGGCAACTCGCGCGGGAGGCGACGCGCTGGGAGCGGATGGTCGCCGCGGTCGGGCGCGTCATGCGGCCCGCCGACGCGGATGGAGGGACGTGATGACGTGGCCGCACTGGCCGTGCCGGCTCCTGCCGTACCTGGGTCGGCGGCAGGCCGATGCCGACGTCGAGGAGGAACCCCGACTCCACCTGGATCTGGAGCGCGTGCGGCAGCGCGAAGCCGGCGCCCGGGATTCCGACGCCCGGCGAGCGGCGCGTCGGACGCTGGGCAACCCGACCCTGACCCGAGAGCGCGCGCGAGTCGTGTGGGGTTGGCGCTGGCTGGACGACCTGGGGCGGGACCTGCGGCATGCCGCCCGCGGCCTCGGGCGGAGTCCCGGGTTCGCGGCCACCGTGGTGCTCCTCCTCGCATTGGGCATCGGCGCCAACACCGCGATGTTCAGCATCCCATATGGCCTGCTGCTGCGGCCGCTGCCGTATCCGGACGCCGCCGCGATCGTGCGGGTGGGGTACCGGAGCGCCACGCAGCCGGGGTCGATCGGGTGGCTCACCAACAGCACCCTGCCGAGGCTCCAGCAAGAGGCGGACTCCTTCGAGCACGTCGCGGGCTACGCACCGCGCAACGTCATCTGGAACGGTCCGGACGGCCCCGTCACCCTGCGCGGAGCGATGGTCTCGCCCTCTCTCTTCCCGCTCCTGCGGGCCACCCCCCATCTCGGCCGGCTCCTTGCCGCCGAGGAGGCACGCGAAGGCGCGCCCCGGGTCGCCCTCCTGAGCCACCGCGCCTGGACCAACCGGTTCGCGTCGGACCCGGACATCGCGGGCGCGCCGATCGAGCTGGATGGCGAGCCGTACACCGTGGCCGGCGTGCTCGCCGAGGGATTCGCGTTTCCGAGCCCCGAGGAGGAAGTCTGGACGCCGATGGTCATGTGGTCCTCCGCCCCGGTCCCGGATGCGGAGGGCCGCACCCTCACCCTCTCGTTCGCCTTCTCGGCCCTCAGGCGCCTCCGCCGCGGAGTCTCCCCGGAGCAGGCTGCGGCCGAGGTCGAGACCCTCCTGCGGCCGCCGGACACCGGCGACGGTCGGACCGGCGAGGGTCGACCGCCGGACCGCTCCCGCGACTTCGTGGCGCGCGTCGTCCCCCTGCAGGAGGAAATGATGCGCGAGCACCGACCGGCGCTGCAGGTGCTGAGCGCCGGTGCGGTCTTGGTGCTGCTGATCGCCTGCGTCAACGTGGCCGGGCTGCTGCTCGCGCGGGGGATCGCGCGGCAGCGCGAGCTCGCCGTGCGCGGCGCCCTCGGCGCGGGGCGCGGGCGTATCGCCCGCGAGCTCCTCACCGAGAGCGTGGTGCTCGGGGCGGGCGGCGGGGCCCTGGGCCTGGTGACGGCGGCAGCGGTCCTCCGGGCCGTGCCGGCGCTGGCCCCGCCGGACCTCTCGCGCCTCCACGAAGTTGACGTGGACGGCGTGGTGTTCGCGTTCACCGCGCTGCTGTCGGTCCTGGCGGGACTGGCCGTCGGCGCGGTGCCGGCGTTCCAGTGGTCGCGGCTCCCTCTGGTGCGCATTCTCAACGAGGGCAATGCGCGGGCCGCCGGCGGCTTCCCCCTCCTGCGGGCGAACCGTGCGCGGGCGGTACTCGCGACGGTACAGGTCGCGCTCGCCCTAGTGCTGCTGGTCGGCGCCGGCCTGCTGCTCCGCAGCTTCGTGCAGCTCGTCTCCGTCGATCCTGGATACGACCCCGCCAACGTGCTGACCGCTCGGGTCGGCAATCCCGGCATCGACAACCCGTTCCTCGCCGGGCCCATGACCATCGAGGCGATGGCCGAGCGCAGAGCGTCGAGCCGGCGCTTCTACGCCGCGCTGCTGGACCGGTTGACCGAGATGGAGCGGCTGACGGCCATCGAGGCGGTCGGAGTCTCATCGGGCATCCCCTTCGGCGGCGGGCGCGGGGTGGCACGACTGCGTGTCGCCGGCCGGCCCGAGCCGGCGGACGGCCCCGAGGTGCCGGAGGTCTGGGTGCAGACGGTCAGTGCCGGCTACTTTCGGACGCTGCGGCTGCGCCTCCTGAGCGGCCGCGCCCTCACGCGGCTCGACGCGGCTGGCGCCCCGAGGGTCGTGGTGGTGAACGAGACGCTCGTTCGTGAGCACCTCGACCGGGCTCCCGCGGTCGGCCAGCGCCTGCTGTTCGGCCGAGACGACGAACCCTGGACGGTGGTCGGGGTGGTCGCCGACGTCGAGTACCAGGACCTGGCTGCGACGCAGTCCAGGGGAGAGATCCATGTGTCCGTGTCCCAGAGCGAGACTGCCTCGGTCCTGAACCTGAGCGATCCGTTCGTCTCCGTACGCGCGAGCGGGGATCCCGTCGCGAGCCTCCCCTTCCTGCGGGAAGCGGTCGCCGACGTGCATCCGCGGGCCCCGCTCGACGACGTGACGACGATGGACGCGCGGCTGTCGGGCGCCGTCGCCCAGCCGCGCGTGTACTCGCTCTTCGTCGCGTTCTTCGCGGCGCTCGCGCTGTTCGTCGCGGCGGCCGGGCTCTACGGCCTGCTCAGCCGCACCGTGTCCGAGCGGCAGCGGGAAATCGGGGTCCGGATGGCCCTCGGCGCACGGCGCTACGACGTGCTTGCCCTCGTCGTCCGGCAGGGGGCCGGACTCATAGCGGTCGGAACCGTCCTCGGCCTCCTGGTGGCCGCCGCCTCCGCTCGCCTCCTGGAGAGCCTTCTGTTCGGTGTCTCCGCCGTCGACCCACTGACCTTCCTCGCCGCCCCGCTCGTGCTGGCGGCAGTGGCCCTGGTCGCCTGTTGGCTGCCGGGACGTCGGGCGGCCCGACTGCATCCGATGGACGCTCTGCGCGCAGAGTAGCGTTCCCGGTCTGGCGTTCCGTCGATCCGGAGGTGGTCCGTCGCGGCCCTGATAGTCCCGGCCCCTCATCCTAGTGCTCGGCGAGCCCGAGGGCCACGTGGAATCTCGTTGCGGATCGTCGGCGGGAGCTGTCGGTGGCGTCGGGCGCCGGGCGAGAGGGCTTGGCGATGCGCTGCACGGGCTCGTCGGCGTTGCGAGATCACCGGCCTGCGCTCGTCTGCGAGGCCGTCGTCCATCTGAGCCCACCCCGTGAAGACTCAGCGATCAGCTCAAGGCGGCCTTGGATCTCGGCCTCCGTAACCCATGTGCCTCGAACCATCACGCCGACGCGTCCGGACACGCTACGGATGTCGTCGAGTGGATTGGACGTGAGCAGGAGGAGGTCCGCGCGCTTGCCCTCCGCGATCGTTCCGAACTCGGACAGTTGGCCAAGATGCTCGGCCACGGTCCGGGTCCCCAGTTCGAGTACCTGATACGGGGACAACCCGCTGTCGACCAGCAACACCATCTCGCGATGGACGGAGAACCCCGGCACCATGAACAACTGAAGCGCGTCGGTCCCGAGCATGAGCCTGGCTCCACCGTCATGCAGGGCCTTGACCAGTTCCTTGCGGAGCTCCAGGAGCCGAGGGACGCCCGGACCGGTGACTGCAAAGCCCATTACATTCCTGGCCGGGTTGTCGAGGAACTCGTTCTTCCGCGTGACCCACTCCTCGACCAGTTCGGGAGGCACATAGCGCACCTCGGGGTGCTGGTCCTTGAGGGCCTCGCCACGGTCGCGTGCGAGAAACGCCTCGTAGAGTCCGAGCGTCGGAACGTTCCAGGCCCCGCTATCGCGAGTCGCCCTGACAAGGTCCAGGAGCTTGGTCGCGTCGACGGCTAGCGGGAGCTGCCGCGACCGGGTCAGGAAGTCAGCATCACGAATCGGAGAATCGTCAGCTTCCGCGGCCTCGACGTAGCCATCCAGATGCTCAACGGTGAGCTGCCCTGCCTCAAGTGCGCCATGGATCCCCACCGCCCGAGGGACGTGTCCGACAACCGGGATACCCACATCGTCTGCAGTCTCGATGATGGATCTGTAGATTTCGGCACTCACGTCGATGACCTTGACGAAATCGAACCCCTCGAGCGCTTGCTGGCGTACAACGGCACTGGCGGTCCCAGCATCCGGAACGGAGCGACTGTCCAGCGGGGGTCCAGCGACGTAGAGGTTGGGACCAAGGACCTCTTCCCTCGCCACGCGATCGCGAAGACCTACATGCGACAGATGGCCCATCATGCCCCGAACTGCGGTCACACCGTTCGCCAAGAACAGGAAGAGCACGGAGTCAACGACGGCCTGAGACGTTGGCGGCGTAGGCAGATGAGCGTGCATGTCCGCCAGCCCGGGCATCAGGTACCGACCGCGGCCGTCTACGACCGTGGCGTCGCCAGGCACATCGACCTCATCAGCCGGTCCGATTTCGTCGATTCGTCCGGCGCGCACGACGACGGTTTGGCCCGGCAAGACCCGTTCACGGTCCATGGGGACGAGAGCCACGTTGACGAACGCTGTGGCTCCTCCTGGCTGAGACGAGGCGGATTGCGGCGGCACGAGGATTGCCAGGGTGATGGCGGCCACGATCTTGGCGTCGACTCCGATGCGCATCCGGCTTCCTCCAGTTCCTGAAAGCAGTGCCTCACACTAGAGACGAGCGATGGCGGCGCCTGGTCGGATCCGATTCCGTCCCCGGCTCTCGAAGCTGCCTTCAGGTCCGGCTTGGCTGTCGCCAGTGAGCGTGCGCGAGCTGGACGTGCTTCGCGCGAAGCGAGGGCCTTCGGCCCGCGCCGGCGGCGCGGGCGGTCATTGGTCACCGGTCGCAGTGCGATCGTGACGACCGATGGACGTGGTCCGCACGCGGGTGGGGCGGACCGGATGTCGAGCCGGACGCGGAGATCGTCGGGCTGGTCCGCGAATACGAAGCACCAGGACGTTCGGCTTCCCGAGCAACCCTTCCCGTACCTTCCGTATCGTCAGGAAGGCAGCGTGTCGTCGCTGACGTTGTACCTGCGAACCACGCTGCCGCCGCCCGAACTGCTCCGTGCGGTTCCCGTGCTCCTGGCGTCAATCGACCCCAACGTTGCGGTCACGTCGCTGACGACCCCGCAGCAGCGGATACGGGACAGCGCGGTTCTGGACCGCACGATTACTCTGCTGTTTGTCGGGTGGGCCGTCCTCGCGGCTCTCTTCCCGCCGCTGGACAGCTACGTCGGGGGGCGGCGTGGCTGTTGATGGTGGTCGTCGGGCTCGTACTGTTGCTGGCGTGCACCAACCTCGCCAGCTTCCTGCTCGCGCGCGCCGTCGACCGGCGCAAGGAGGTCGCAGTGCGCCTGGTGCTGGGAGCGTCGCGGTGGTCGCTCGTGCGGCGTCTCCTGATCGAGACGACGCTGCTGAGCCCGCTGGCCGGGGGCGCCGGTGTCGGGCTGGCGGTCTGGCTGCTCGAACTGCTGGTCACCGCGGACCTTCCCCTGCCGACGCCGGTCACGCTGGATCTCCGTCCTGACGGGAACGTCCTCGCGTTCGCGTTCGCGTTCGGCGTCTCCGTCGTGGCCGGCGCCCTGCTCGGTCTGGTGCCGGCGCAGCAGAGCACGCGGCCGGACGTGGCGGGCGCCCTCCGAAGCGAGAGCGCCGGGGGCGGCCGGCCCGGTCAGCTCCGGTGGCGCAACGCGCTGGTCGTCACGCAACTCACGATTTCGCTGTTGCTGCTCGTCGGCGCCGGCCTGTTCCTTCGCAGCTTTCAGCGGGCGCAGTCGGTCGACCCGGGCATCGGCCACGAGCCTGCCGCCCTGATGACCTTCCTGACGCCGGCGAACCGGTTCACCTGGCGCTGATGCGGCTGCCCCAGCGGCTCTCCGCCTTTGTCCTGTCCGCGTTCGGGGTGCTGGCGCTGGCGCTCGCCGCGGTCGGCCTCTACGGGGTGGTCAGCTACGGTGTCGCCCGGCGGACGCGCGAGATCGGCATCCGGAAGGCGCTCGGCGCCGACGGCCCGCGCGTCGTGGGGCTGCTCGTCGCGGGCGGCCTCAAGCTGGTGGTCATCGGCGGTGCGCTCGGGCTGGCACTCGCCGTCGTGGCACCTACCTGCTGGGCGGGCTGCTGTTCGAGGTTGACGCGCTCGACCCGCTGACCTTCGTCGGCGTGCCGCTGGTCCCCGGCGCCGCGGCCGTCCTGGCCGCCTACCTGCCGGCCCGCCGCGCCAGCCGGGTCAGTCCCATGGTGGCGCTCCGGGCCGACTGAGCGCCGGCCGGTGCGACAAGTGACGGCCCGGAACGGCGAACCGATCGACGCGCGCGGCCGGCGCGAGCAGCAGCGACGCTGGGAGGAATTCCGGCCAGAACACGACGACGCAGTGGAGCGAGTTCGAGCCCGCGGACTGACGCGGGCACCGAACGCTATCGAGCGCCCAGCCCCTCACCTCGACTCGCACTCCGATCGACCCGTCGTGAGCCCTTCTACAACCGATTGGCGCAATCCCCCGGTGAACGCGTCAGTCACGGCAAGGGAGGACACGATGACTCGCTTCTCACTCGTTCTCGCGGCTGTTATCGGTACGGCGTCGGTTTCGGAGGCACAGACGTTCCCGTTCCATCGACTCTCGCACGTCCTCAATGCGGGAGACCGTGTCACGGTGACGGACACGGTGGGGCGGGTGGTCGAAGGGCAGGTCGTCGACATGTCCACGTCCGCCCTCTCCCTGCGTGTCCAGGGACTTCGGGTCGACCTGAGCGAGGCCGAGGTCTCGGTCATCCGGCAACGGCATCGGGACTCGCTCAAGAACGGCACGCTGTGGGGCCTGCTCTCCGGTGCAGCGGCGGCGGGGATCGCGATGGCGGTCGACGAGGGCCATCCCACCGCCGAGCTGATTGGATTCTCGATTGCTTCGGCCGCCGGCGCCGGCATCGGTGCCGTGGTGGACGCCAGCATCCAGGGCAACCGCGTCATCTACTCCGTCAAGTCCGAGCGGCGCGTGACGGTCTCGCCCCTCCTGTCACGCGACCGCCGCGGGGTGGCGCTGTCGCTGGGCTTCTGACCGCACCGGTTGACGGATTGGCGTCCGCGAGCCTGATTCGTGGCATCTGACGCATTCCCGTAGGGAAGGAGGACTTGGGGACATGGCGGGAAGCTCTGATGCAGCGTGCCGGGACGGTCATGGTGGTCGCCGCAATGATGATGGCCGGACATCGATAATGGCTCGCGAAGCGGAATCCGAGGTCCGGTCTGACCTGACCTTGAGAGGGCGACCTCTGGCTCAGCGGCTTCGCGCGGAGCCGGTCTCTACTGCTGGCGTTCAGGCATACCTCCCGCGTCTCTACACGGAGGGCATTCGGATGTCCGTGGCACCGAGGAAGTTCGCGAGATCGGCGATCCCATCGTCCAGTTTGGCACCGAAGTCCGCGGTCATTGCGCAGTCGGGCTCCAGGTGGAGCGCCCGGATCTCGAGCAGGCTGCGGTCGCGGTGGAGCTTCGGGTCGAGTCGTCCTACGAGGCGTCCGTCGTGAAGGATCGGCAACACGTAGTAGCCGTACTTCCGCTTCGCGGCGGGGACGTAGATTTCGACGGCGTACTCGAAGTCGAGAAGTTCGGCCGCCCGCTGTCGCTGCCAGAGAAGGGAATCGAAGGGGCAGATCAGCGTGGTCCCGGTCGGCCCGGGCAGATCGTCGATCGCCTCGAGGTGTTCGGGCAGGGCGTAGCAGGGCCCCCGCAGTCCCTTCACGTCCACCTCGACGATCCGCTTCTTCCGCAGGTTACGGGCGATGACCCGGCACCGCTCCGCCGCGTTGAGTTCCGGCCCGGTGAAGTAGTTGACGAGGTGTCGTTCCGGCGCGATTCCGCACCCTGAGAGGCCGATCAGGAGCCAGCTGTCATGGTACTCGGTCAGCGACGCGACCGGCCCGTCGGGGTAGACGCACTCCGCCACATCGTAGATGCACCGGAAGTGCCGCCGCCCGCTCACGGCGACCCGACCGTCGTGCCATAGCAGATCGAGCGAGCGCTTGTTCTCCTTCGGGCGCCACGCAAACGAGTCCGTCTTCGTCTTGCCCCCGGCCGGCTGCGGCTGGAAGTCGGCGATCTCCAGAGGCCCCTCCGCGCGCAGCCGCCGCAGCACTCGCCGCTTCGACGCCGTCGAGGTCGCGTATTCGTTCCACCATGCGCGCCCCGACCAGCTCGCGGGAGGGAATCGTCGCATGCGCCGCCGCCCGAGCGGGAGATGGGAGATGGGCAGGATCGAGGCTTCGTGTCCCCAGTACTCGTACGCGAGGCGATCTCCGTACACCCACCGATCCACCTTCGAGCGGTCGTATGAGCCGAACCGGCTCCAGAGGGTCAGGTAATGGGCCCGGTCCACGACGTTCACGCTGTCGAGTTGGAGGGCGCCCGTCCGTTCCAGGTGGTCAACGAAGGCCGCGGCGCCGAGTGAAGTCGACCCACGGGGCCGGTCGAACCCCTGGCGGTGCAGCCACAATCGGGTTGCTGCCTCCCGGGTGAACTTCGGACGGCTCCAGCGGGTCCCGGTCACGTCCGCCCCCGGCGCGGTTCCGGCTCGCGGCCCGTCTCCGGGTCAACGAGTCGGAGTTTGCCGACGGGCACGTAGTAGCGGGCGTAGCGGGCGTAGCGGCGCCCCTTGGACCAGCGGCGGCCTGCGAGTGACATGCGCGCCAGCATAGCCCACGGCGCGAGGCATTGGAGCCCCATGGGCCGCTCCCGAACAGGCATCGCGGCGGGCCGCACGTAACAGGTAAGGTCGGACAACGTCCGCCCTTGTCGCACCCAACGCCGCGGATGCCGATTTCCCGCATGGCGCGCCGGCTGAGATCCGCGGTCAGGCCGTAGACGCCTGTCAGGGCGAGCAGGACTCCCAGTGAGGCAAGAGTCAGGCCGATGAGAGCAGTGAAGCGCAGCAGCCCCGTCATTTCACGCACCCACCCGGCGATCACCCAGGGTCCTTCAACGGGCTGGCGGGAGTCTTCCGCCCATACCGCCTGCCGCACGCTGGCGGCAAGACCGGCCGGTTCCGCGGTCCTTGTACGCATCATCAGATAGAGCCACGACGGCGTCTGCTGGCGCACCGGCCTGTACAGCGTCGCGGTCGGAGGCTCGTGAGGAACGCGCCGCACGTCTGCCGCGACCCCCACGACGGTGAGCCAGGGTTCCCAGGAGTCTGCGCGACCTGCACGCAACTCCCGCCCCAGCGCGTCGCGGTCGGGCCAGAGGCGCTCCGCAAGGGTACGGCTGACAATCGCCACCGGCCGGGCGCCCTCCGCGTCCAATGGCGCGAAGCTTCTCCCCGCCAGGATGCGAATCCCATGCATCCGGAAGTACTCCGGCGTAATGGCTCGCGCGAAGACGTCCTCCAGGTACGAACGCTCTCCGTTCCCGTCCTCGGCGCGCGTGATCGGTGTCTTCTGCCAGTCTTGATGAAAGGGCAGATCAATCCCGCTCACCGCCGCGACGTCCGGGATCGCGCGAACGCGGTCGATCGCACGTTCAAAGAAGGCCGCGCGCTGCGGCGCGGATTGGTACCGCCGGGCGTCCAGGTTGAGCCAGACCGCTGCGAGCCGATCCGTGTTCAAACCCATGTCGACCGATTGGAGCCGCACGAGCGAGACGGACAGGGCGCCGGTGGTGACGACCAGCACCACGGCCAGGGCGAGCTGGGGAGCGAGGATCGCCGTCCGCACCCTGCTGTATCTCGCCCCGCCAGCGGTGGACCGCGACGCCTCGCGCAGGGTCGACTCGAGCCGCGCACCGCCGCTGGCCGCAAAGGCAGTCAGGCCGCACAGCAGCGCCATGAGCAGCACCGCGCCCGCCGCCAGGGCGCCGACCCGGACGTCCACGGCAATCGCGTCCGCGGCGGCTGGAATGCGGGCCGCAAGCGGGCCGGGCACCACCGTTCGAAGCACCGCCGTGCCGGACATCCCGAAGCACAGTCCCAGGACACCGCCGACCGCGCCCAGAAACAGCCCTTCCGCGAGCGCCTGTCGGAGCAGTCCGAATCGCGAGACGCCCAGCGCGGCGCGGACCGCGTATTCCCGCCGTCTGGCCACGGTCAACGCAAGCATCGTTCCCGCGACGTTGACGATGGCCAGGACGAACATCAGGATCGCCGAAACGAGCGCGATCAGCAGCCCCGATCGGAAGATACGGTAGTGGGCCGCCTGGGCGTTGGCTGGCGGCAGCCGACGCGACGCGCTCCGCGGCCCCGTACTGCCGGGCGAGGGCACGTACCATGTCCGACACCCGCGCGGCGGCGGCCTCCTGCGTGACGCCCGGCTCGAACTTCGCCAGCACGGTTTCGAGAGCACCCCGGTGCCTGTCGACCGGCGGTTCGAGCGGAGACCGCAACGGCACGACAATCTCCAGCCGGTTGGAGAACAACCAGAACTCCGGCGCCAGCACGCCGACCACGCGGTAATCGGCACCCTCGTCTTGGATGAATGGAGGGGCGACCAACTCGATGGACCGACCAATGATCGTTGGGTCGGCGCCGTAGCGCCGTTGCCAGAAGCCGTGCGAAAGAATCACGCCGCGCGGACTGCCGGCCAGGTATTCCTCGTCATCGAACGTGCGACCGAGGGTCATTCGCACATGGAGCATGTGGAGCAGGTCGTCCGTGACGCGGGCGGCCAGAATCGGCTCCGATCCCTCTTCGCCGAACACGCTGAAGTCCAACACCGAGTACCCCGCGACGCGTGCATCGCGAAGGCGATTCTGCCAGTCTGTGAACGTGGGCAAAGAGACCCAGACACGCCTTCCGTTGGCGTCTCGCGGTTCGATGCGGTACAGCCTCTCCGCATCGGGGAACGGCAGGGGCTTGAGGAGCACGGGCGTGACGACACTCAGGATCGTGATGCTCGCACCAACGGTCACGGCAATCGTGAGCGCGATCGTCGTACTCAGTCGCCAACGGCGTGCGAGCATCCGTCCGCCGAACCGAAGATCGCGCCAGAGGCGCTCGGCTGCACCCCAGCCCCAGGTGTCGCGCGTCAGCTCGCGGACCAGCGTGACGTTGCCAAACTCGCGACGTGCGGCCAACCGCGCGTCCTCCGGAGACAGCCCCCCGGCCATTCGCTCGTCCGCCTCTTCGGCCAGATGAAACCGGATCTCCTCGTCGAGTTCCGCGTCCTGCCGACGCCAGCACCAGAGCGAGCGCAGATGGAAGTAGAACCGATGCAGCATGTCGCGTCCCAAACCCACCCGGCTAGTCCGCCGGCCGAAGGCCCCCCGCCATCACGACCGACAGTTGCTCCCACGTTTCCAGAGCGACCTCCGACGCGCGCTGGATGCGCTTGGCGATCGCGTGGCCCGCGCCTCCCCGCGCCGGACGGTGGATGAGTGTGCGGACGACGAGCAGGTCCAGCTGTGCCATGGAGGAACTGGACGCCATTGTTCAGCGGGCGCATGATTGTGTAGGCATTCTACTTAAACGTTTCATAGGCTGTCTACACAGCGCCAGTCGCCGCCGTCGAGGCCGATGGAAGCCGGGTGCCTTGACCTTCTACATATCGGCCTGCTGCATGTAGAAGTCAGAAGCATCCAACCATGAACGCCCCCAAGACCGAACTGCCGCAGGGAACCCTCGACCTGCTGGTGCTGCAGGTGGCGGCCGCCGGGCCGATTCACGGCTACGGCATCGCGCAGCGGATCAAGCAGATGTCGCGCGACGTGCTCCAGGTGCCGCAGGGGTCGCTCTATCCCGCGCTCCACCGGCTGGAGCAGCGGAAGTTCCTGGCGGCAGAGTGGGGGCCGTCCGACACCGGGCGGGACGCCAGGTTCTACCGGCTGACGCCCAAGGGCCGGGCCCGGTTGCAGGAGCAGACCGAGAGCTGGGAGCGCCTCGCCGAGGCCGTGGGCCTGATCCTCGGGGCCGCGGGCGGAGGGGCGCGGTGAGCTGGCGGCGGCTGCGCCGCCGTGACCGGCTCGAGGGAGAGCTGGACGGCGAGCTGCGCGACCACATCGAACGGCAGGTGGCCGACCATGTCCGGGCCGGCGTGCCGGAGGCCGAAGCGCGCCGGCGCGCGCGCCTCGAGTTCGGGGGGCCTCGACCAGATCAAGGAGCTGTGCCGCGACGTGCGCGGGACACGGTGGATCGACGAGACGTGGCAGGACCTGCGGGTTCGCGGCGCGCCTGATGCTGAGGGAGCCCTGGGTCGCGGCGGGAGCCGTGCTTGCGCTCGGGCTGGGTCTCGGCATCTCGAGCGCAGCGTTCACGGCCTACAACGGCCTGCTGCTCCGGGGCCCTCCCGGTCGACGACCAGCAGCGCGTCACGGCGCTGGCGATGCGCGATGAGACCGGGGCGGAACAGGGCGTCTCGTACCTCGATTTCCGCGACTGGCGCGACGCGACGACGAGCTTCCGGGACATCGCTGCGTACAGCGAGCCTCCGATGAACGTCTCCGACGCGGGCATGGGCACGGACTTCCATCCGCAGCACCAACCGGCGTTGAACGCGGTGCTGGCGGCGTCGGTGCTCGTGCTCCTCGTTGCGTGGGCCAACGCGGCCAGCCTGCTGCTCGCGCGGGCCGCCCGCCGCTCTCGCGAGGTCGGCATGCGGGTCTCGCTCGGCGCGAGGCGGGGACGCATCGTGCGGCAGTTGCTGGCCGAGAGCAGTGTCCTCGCGGGGCTCCCAGGCCTGCTCGGTCTCGGGCTCGCGGCACTCGCGGCCCGGCTGCTCTCGCTGAGCATCGCACCGCTGGGGGCTCCCTTCTGGATCGAGTTCCCCGTCGATGGCCGCGTGACGGCGTTCCTGGCCCTGGCCCGCCTGTCGACCGTGCCGGCGTTCGGGCTGGCGCCCGCCCCCCACGCGTCGCGCGCCAACGTTGTGGACGTGTCGACCAGCGGGGTCCGCGGCCCGACCTCCGGCCGTCGGGAGCGCCGGGTGGATGGCGTGGCTGGTGACGGCCGAGGTGGCTCTGACACTGGTGCTGCTGGCCGGCGCCGGGTTGATGGCGCGCAGCCTCCTGACTCTCGCGAGCGCCGACCGCGTTGTCGACCCCGACGGAATGACCGCGATCCAGCTGTTCCTGCCGGAAACGCGCTACCGGTCGGCGGAGCAGCGCCCTGCGTCCTTTCGGGTTCGACGAGCGGATCGGCTCCAGCGCCCCCGGCCTGGCTGCCGCCCGGGCAAGCGCGCCCCCGTTCGTCCCGGCGCCGCGTCGCGAACTCGCAGTCGACGGACGCCCCGTCGCCGGCGATGGCACTCCCCCGAAGGTGGGCGTCGTCACCGTCTCGAACGACTACTTCGAGAAGCTGGACCTCGGCCTCCGGCGCGGCCGGGCGTTCAGCGACCGCGACGGAACCGCCGGCAACGAGACGGCCATCGTCAACCGGCTCTTCGCCGAGACGTTCTTCGCGAACGAGGATCCGCTCGGCCGGCGGATTCGCCTGCCCCCGCGCGGCGCGCCGGCCGACGCTGGGCCGTGGCTGACCATCGTCGGCGTGTCGCCGACGGTGAGGCAGAGCTTCGGCGCGGCGCCCGCCATCCCGGTCGCCTATCTCTCGTACCGCGCGGAGCCGCTCGCGTTCACGCAGGTCCTCGCGCGTGACGAGCGTCAGGCCGCGGCGGCCATCGGCGCCGTCCGTGAGCTCGATGCGGACGTTCCGCTCCGCGTCCACACGATGGACGTCGTCCTCGGGAACACGATGCTCCTGCCGCGCCTCATCGGCTGGCTCCTGGCCTCGTTCGCGTGGATCGCGCTGGTCCTGTCCGCGGTCGGCCTGTACGGCGTGACCGCCTGCGCCGCGGCCCAGCGCACGCACGAGATCGGGGTGCGATGGCGCTGGGTGCCCGGGCTGGCCAGGTGGGCTGGATGGTGTTGCGGCGCGGCCTCGCCCCGGTGGCCGTCGGGTTCGCCGCCGGCATCTGGGGCGCGCTGACCGTCGGCCGGCTTTTCGAGAGCTGGTTGGTGGAGACGCCGCCGACCGATCCCGTCACCCAGTCGGCCGTCGCTGCCCTTCTCGCCGCGGTTTCGGTGGCGGCGTGCGTCCGGCCCGCACAGCGCGCGGCCCGGCTCGATCCGCTGGTCGCGCTGCGTCACGACTAGGCGGGCAGCGCGATCGACAGAACGGCGGCGAGCGCGGACGACTGGCCGCGCGGGCGGTCGCGGTCCCCTGCGACAACGGCTTGCGTGCGAAGGCGGCTGGCTCGACCGCTTCAAGGGCCTGCCGACGCTGGTCCGGCACCTCTAGCCCAAGTCTGACAACGGCCCAGGCAAAGCGTTTGAAATCAATCACTTACGAGCTGCTGCAGATGATCGAAGGATTGGCGACTCGGGGAATGCAGGTGACGCCCAACGACTTGGCTCCTTCGTCGCCGTCCCAGTTGTCTCCGTAGCCTCCTGCTGGCTGCCGGCGAGACGGGCCAGACGCGTCGCCCCCGCGGACGCCCTGCGGGTGGGATGAGGCCGGGCCTCGCCGTCAACCCGAGGCTGAGGTCCCGTTCACCGGAATCCGCAGGTGTACAGGAAGTGGAAGACGCCAATCCCGTCACTCCGCTCGCAAGGTCGAGGCCGGGTCGATCCTGATCGCCCGCCAGGCAGGCACGGCACAGGCGAGCAGTGCCACCGCGACGAGCAGCATCGGCGCTCCCACGAGCAGAACGGGATCTCCGACATACGCACCCAGGACCTGTGCGAGATCGGGGTCCAGGGCGGACAGCGCACGAGAGAGCGCGAACGCCCCCGCGGCACCGAGGACCGCACCCGTGACGACCAGGAACGTGCCTTCGCGGAGGACGAGCCACAGGACATGGAGGCGCTCGGCGCCGAGCGCCAGCCGGATCCCGATCTCGCCGCGCCTGCGGGCGACCGCGTAGGACGTGACGCCGGTGAGACCGATGGTGGCGAGCGCGAGACCGAACAGGCTCAGACCGGCGAGCGGGCCGACAGCGGTCCGGAGCGAGCGCTCGAATCGCTCGAGGTGTTCGTCCATCGTACGAGCGTCGAAGATGGTGAGCCGCGGCTCGGTCCGCCTCAACTCGTCGCGGACGGCGGACATCGCGCCCCGATCGGACGTTCCGCGGACCAGCACGGTTGTCCCCTGGATCGCGGCGCTGCGGAAGCGCGCGACGGGCATCGGTACGAAGGCCGTCGCCATCGGGCTCGCGGTGAGCAACGAGGGCCTGACGTCGGGGACCACGCCGACCACGACGTAGCTTCGGGCATCGTGGTTCGCCCACAACCGGCGTCCGATCGCCGTTTCGGCTCCGAAGATCTGCTGCTCGGCCGTCTGATTGATGACTACCGGTGTCTCGCGTTCGCGGGGGTCCTCCGCGCCGCCTGTGAAGTCGCCCTCCGTGAACGTGCGACCCCGGAGGAGGGGGATGCCGAGCGTCTCGAAGTAGGGCCCGCCGACGCGCTCGAACGCGATGGAATGGAACGTGCGCTGAACGTCGCCCTCCTCTGTCGAAGTCGACACGCGGACGCCGGACATGGCGCCGGCTACCGCGGCTGCCAACGGGGGGCGCGCGGCGACCGACGCCGAGCGCAGCTCGGGGAGAGCGGCGAGCAGGTCCGGCAACTTGGCGAGCAGCGCCGCGGTTTGCGCCGGGGTGTAACCGTCACGCGCCGGATCCACGGCGAACAGTGTCAGGCCGGCGGTGTCGAACCCGGGGTTCGACGCCGCTCAACTGCTGGTAACCGCCGGCCAACTGGCCGACGGTTACCAGCAGCATGAGGGCCACCGCTACCTGGTACGTGACGAACAGGTTCCTCACACCGAACCGGCGATAACGGAGCAACGGCGCTGTCGGTCTTCTCTGCACGGACCGCATGATGGCGTCGCGCGCTCCGCGGGTCGCGGCGAAGGCCGGCGCCAGTCCCAGCCCCATCCCGGTCGCTACGGCGATCGCCACCGCGAAGAACCAGACCAGCGGACCGAAGCTGACGTTCATCTCGTACGGGAACGGGCTCAGCGGGCTGATCGAATTGGTGACGCGCAGCAGCCAGTAGGAGAAGAAGAGCCCCGCCGCGCCGCCGCCCAAGGCCAGCAGCACGCTCTCGGTCAGCAACTGCCGAATCAGCCGCCAACGGCCGGCGCCCAGCGCGAGGCGAACCGCCATCTCGCGGCGCCGCTCGCCGGCGCGCGCCAAGAGCAGTCCGGCCAGGTTCGCGCAGGCAAGCGACAGCACAAGCCCGACGAGCAGCGCGCTGAGGCCGAGCATGAGCCGCAACTGCGTCGGTTCGATTCGAACGACGCGGCCCGCTGAGAACAGCCGCACCTGCCGTCCCGCGCGGCGGCGCTCGCCGGCGTCGGGCTGCGGCACGTCCTGCGCCCGCGCCGCCGTGTCGAGCGCCGCTTCGGCCGTCTGCAGCGACACGCCGCTCGCCAGCCGCGCGACCACCTGGAACCGCTCGGCCGCTTCGTCCGCTAGAACGTCCCCTTCCAGCTCCGGCGCAAGCGCGCCGCCGACGGCTACCGGTACGAAGATCTCCGCCGGACTCGCCGGGAAGACGCCCCTGAATCCCCCCGCGGCTATGCCGGCGAGCGTCACGCTCTTCCCGTTCACCTGCAGCGTGCTCCCCACGGCACGCGGATCGGCATCGAGCCGGCGCCTCCAGAACCGTTCGCTGACGACGACTACCGGCTCCGAGCCCGCCCGTTCGGTCCCGCGGGCAAGGAGGCGACCGGCGGCGGGCGCGACGCCAAGCACCTCGAAGTACTCGGGCGAGACCAGGTGGCCGAAGGCGCGCTCGGCGCCTTGCTCGCCGTCGACGGCGACGCTGAACGGCGCCGGCCCCAGGTACGCCGTCGCCGCGTCGATGATGTCGTCCAGCTCGCGGATACGCTCGAAAGCCGGATACGACAACCGCGCGTCGACGGCAACGAGCGCATCCGGATCCCGGGCTCCCGGGAGCGGCGCCAGAATGTCGGCGTGGACGCGCGAGAAGGAGTAGATGCAGACGGCCATGCCGAACGCCAGCGACGCCACGCCGATGGCCGTGATCCCGGGATGGGCTCGCAGCACGCGGAACCCGTAGTCGAGATCCTGCAGGAGCACCTGCAGCCACCTGCCGATCCTGACGTCCCGCACCTCTTCCTTGATGCGCTCCGGACTCCCCAACTCGATCAGCGCCCGTCGGCGCGCCGCCGACGGCGACAGCCCCCGCCGCTCCCACTCCTCGGCACGCGCCTGGACGTGAAACGCCAGCTCATCGGCCAGCGCGCGCTCGAATCGCGTGCGCCCGAGGAGTGCGGCAAGTCCGAGCCGCAGGCGAGTCCACATGTCGTCACACCTCGCCCGGCCGGGTGTCGAGCGCCGCCGACATCGCATCGGACAGCCGCTGCCAGCTCTCCCGCTGAGCCTCGAGCCGGCGGCGGCCCGCAGGCGTCAGCCGGTAGAACTTGGCCCGGCGGTTGTTGTCCGACACGCCCCACGCCGTCGCCAGCAACCCTTGCTGCTCGAGGCGGTAGAGCGCCGGATAGAGCGCGCCCTGCTCGACGACGAGCGCACCCCGCGTGATCTGCTCGATGCGCAGCAGCACGCCGTACCCGTGGAGGTGTCCGAGCGAGACGGCCTTGAGAACCAGGACGTCGAGCGTCCCGGGCAGCAACGTGGCGCGCGACGGCATTGTCTTGTCTCCTAATGCCGTTAGGAGAGCGTAGTACACGCTCTCCTAAGCTTGCAAGGAAGCCGAGGCCGTGGTCCTCGACCTTGCTCTCGGCTTCCCGAACCGCGGCGGCGGGTCAGCGGAGCGGCTGCGCTCTTCGCGACGAACGACGCGATCGGCGGCGCGGTAGGCCATCGGAACACCCGCAACCGCGCACACGTATTGACATCCGATAGGACGCCGCTTACGCTATCGGAACTCGATAGGAGCAGCCCGGAAGACGCCTGGACAACGAACCGAGTCGCCATCGCGAGGTAGCCATGGACATCTCCCGACCCGACGCCGCACGCAGGAAGAAGCTCCACCAGGCGCTGTCCGCCGCGACGGCCGTCATTGTGATCGTCGTCCTCCCGGTCGGCGTCTCGCGCCTGGACCCGGCGGCGCCTCGGGTCGACCGCGACTCCGTCTACCTCGATACGGTGCAGCGGGGTCCGATGACGCGCCAGGTGCGCGGCGCCGGTACGCTGGTTCCCGAGCAGATCCGCTGGATCCCGGCCACCACCGACGGCACCGTCGAGCGGATCGTCATCCGGCCCGGCGCCGGGGTCGTGCCCGACACCGTGATTCTCGAGCTGAGCAATCCCGAGCTGGAGCAGTCCGCGATCGAGGCGCGGCTCAACTTCGAGGCGGCGGAAGCGCGGCACCGCAACCGGCAGGTGGAGGTGGAGCGCGACCTCCTCGACCAGCGGGCGACGCTCGCGACCACCGAAGCACAACTCAAGTCGGCCCGGCTGCAGGCCACTGCCGACGGCCGGCTCCACACGCGGGGCCTCGTCTCGTCGATCCAGCTCCAGCAGTCGCAGTCGGACGAGCAGGAGAACGAGACGCGCTACGCGCTCGAGCAGGAACGGCTGCGGATGGCCACCGACACCGTCGATGTGCAGCTCGTAGTCGAGCGGGCCGAGGTGGACCGCCTGCGGACGCTGTACGAGCTGCGGCGGCAGCAGGTTGCCGCCCTGCGCGTGCGGGCCGGCACGTCCGGCGTCCTGCAGCAGGTGCCGCTCGAGGAAGGGCAGCGCATCAGCGCCGGCACGAACCTGGCGCGGGTGGGCGATCCGACGGCGCTGAAGGCCGAGCTGCGTGTCGCGGAGACCGAGGCCAGGGACGTCCAGATCGGCCAGCCGGCGGCCATCGACACCCGTAACGGTGTCATCCCGGGGCGCGTCACTCGCATCGACCCGTCGGTGGAGGACGGGACGGTGACGGTCGACGTCGCTCTCGACGGGGAGCTGCCGCGCGGCGCCCGCCCGGACCTGACGGTCGACGGCACGATCGAGCTGGAACGGATGGGCGACATCCTCTTCGTCGGCCGGCCCGTGTTCGGGCAGGAGCAGAGCGTCGTCAGCCTGTTCAAGATGGAGGAGGACGGCACCCACGCGTCCCGAACGCGCGTGAGCCTCGGCCGCGCCTCGGTCAACACCATCGAGGTGCTGGAGGGCCTCCAGCCGGGCGACCGCGTGGTCTTGTCCGACACGTCGACCTGGGACGGGTTCGACCGCGTGCGTATCGAATAGGCCGTCTCCCGTGTCGCGTGGGAGCAAGACCCGCCCTGAGAGAGCGTCACTGCGACCGGAGGCGTCCCGCGATGAGCCAGAACCAGCTTTCGTGCCGCGTCGGACCCCCGGACTGGAGGGTGATCTTGTCGACTCGGGCTCGTGCCTTCGCGTTCGCGCCCCTGATGGCCGGTCTGATGATTGCGGCCGCGGCGCGCCCAACCTGCGGCCAAGGCCTCGACACCCTTGCCGGTGCGCGAGTTACCGGAGCCGCACCCCGGACCGGTCAGGCCGGGCAGCCGGCCCGCCGCTTCGAGCTCACGCTGGACGCTGCCGTCCAGCGCGCTCTCGAGCAGAACCTCGACATCGCTGTCCAACGCATTCATCCGCTCGTGCAGGACATGCAGGTCGCCGCCGCCGGCGCGGCGTTCCTGCCCTTCGCGTCCTCCGGCTTCGACTTGAACCAGTCGACTGTCCCCAACCGCTTCGTGTTCGACGGCGGCGGGCTCGGCGGGCGGTCCATCGTCACCGATCAAGGCGCCTACGACCTGGGAATCGGCCAGGAGGTCAAGTGGGGCGGCGGCCGCTACGACGTCACCTGGGACAGCACGCGCGAGGAGTCGACCAACATCTTCTCGACTTTCAACCCGAGCTTCGGCGCGACCATGACGCTGCAGTACACGCAGCCGCTGCTGCGCGGGTTCCGTACCGATGCCCGGCGCACGCAGCTCGTCGTCTCGCGCATCAACCGGGACATCTCGGACATCGACCTCGAAGAGACCGTCGTCAACACCCTCGCCGACGTCGGCCTCGCCTACTGGGATCTCGTCTATGCGCGCGCCGCCACGGAAGTGCAGCGGCAGTCGCTGGCGCTGGCCGAGCAGTTCGTGGCGGACAACCGGTTCCGGGTCGAGGTCGGCACGATGGCCCTGATCGACGTAGTCCAGGCGGAGTCCGAGGCCGCGGCGCGACGCCAGTCGCTGGCGCAAGCGGTCGAGACGCAGCGCACCAACGAGCTGGCCTTGAAGGAGCTCCTCGTGGCGGATACCTCCGATCCGCTGTGGAACGCGGAGATCGACCCGACCGACCAGCCACGGATCGAGTCGACGCCGATCGACCTGCAGCAGGCCATCCAGGCGGCGCTCGATCGCCGCACCGACATCTCCCGCGCGCGGCGGCAGCTCGACATCAACGAAGCGACGTTCGCCAATCTCCGCGACAGCACCCTGCCTGCGCTCGACCTCATCGGCAACTACCAACTGACGGGTCAGGGTGGCCCTCGGATTGTCCCCGCCGGGAAGAGCTTCGAGGACATCTTCGGCGGCGCCGGCGGCGTGCTCCCGGGCGGCTACGGCGACGCGCTGCGCAGCATCGGCGGCGCGGACTACCCGGTATGGGGCGTCCAGCTCCGGATGAGCTACCCGCTCGGCCGGAGCGCGGATCGCGCCGCCCACGAGCGGGCTCGCCGGGAGCTGCAGCAGAACCGGATCCAGATTCGCCGCATCGAGCTTCGGATTGCCAGCGAGATCACCGCCGCGGCGGTTCGCATCGAGTCCATCCAGGAGCGCATCGAGGCCGCGACGGCATCGCGGGAACTGGCGGAAGAACAGCTCCAGGCGGAGGAAAGCAAGTTCGAGACCGGCCTGTCGACGAACTTCTACGTCCTGCAGTCGCAACGCGATCTCGCTGCGCACGGGATGCCGAGTTGCGCGCGATTCTCGACTACCAGCGGGCGCTCATCGATTTCGACCGGGCGCAGCGCGCTTCCCTCGGCGCTGCCGGCATCGCCGTGGTCGGCGGTGCGACACCGCCCGGCGCCCAGGCCCCCGAATCCCGTCTGACGTCCGGAACCTCTCTGCCCGCAGGACGTTGACCCAACACGAGAATCATCTCCATGTCCCGGAAGGAGCCTGATGTCCATTCCTTGCCACCAGGCCCTTGCACTGTCGCGGGAGGAGTCGTCATGAGCCGCTTGCGGGTCTTCGTCGTTCGCGTGCTGAACCTGTTCCGGCGCGGGTCCATCGAACGCGAGCTCGATGCAGAGCTCCAGGCGTACCTGGAGTTGGACGTTGACCAGAACATCCGCCGCGGCATGGCTCCCAAGGAAGCGCGCCGCGCGGCGCTGGCCCGTCTGGGAGGCCTGGAGATGATGACGATCAAGGAACGCTGCCGCGATGTGCACCGCTTCCGAGCTCTCGACGACCTGTGGCGGGACTTCCAGTTCGGATTCCGTCGCCTGCGCGCGCGCCCGGTTCTCGCCGGGGTTGCGATCGCGGTGCTGGCCATCGGCATCGGCGCGAACACCGTCGTTTTCTCGCTGGTCGACGCCCTGCTCCTGCAGCCCTCGCCCGGCGCGGACCCGCACCGGCTGGCCGTGGTGTCCACCAGCCACTTCTCGAGCGGCCGACCGGGCCCGAATTCCTATCCGGACGTTCTCGATATACGTGAGTCCACGCCTGACGTTTTCGAGCACGTCACCGCCACGTCCGTCACTCCTGTTGGCGTACGGTTCGACGGAGAGACCCGGGTCATGTCCGCCCGCATCGTGGAACCCAACTACTTCCATACGATGGGATTGAGTCCGGTCCTCGGGCGCGGGTTCGAGCCGTCCGAGACCAGCCCCGTCGCGGTCATCGGCAATCGAACATGGCTTGCCGAGTTCAGCGGCGACCCTTCGGTGCTGGGCCGTGCGTTGGTCATCAACGGGTCGCCCTTCACCGTCGTGGGGGTGGCGCCGGCCGAGCTGGCCACCGCGCAAGGCATCTTCCGCGTCGACGTCTGGCTGCCCGCGGCCTTCGAGCAATCGGTACGGGATGATGACGCCCGACAGGAACGCCGCGCCTCCCGTGGCTACTCCATAGTCGGTCGACTGCACGACGGAGTCACGATCGACGAGGCAGGGACGCGCATGGCGGTCGTCGGTCGACGTCTCCATCAGGCATACCCCGAGGAGTGGACGAACCTCTCCGGACAGCCGCTGGCCCTGACGGTAAGAGAGGCGAACGATGCACGCCTGCCCTTTTCCGCGTTCGGGCCGCTGGCCGTGCTGACCGGGCTGGTCGGCACGCTCCTGCTCATCGTCTGCGCCAACATCTCGGGCCTCCTGCTCGCCGACGCGTCGGTGCGCCGCCGTGAGATGTCGACACGGCAGTCCCTGGGCGCGAGCCGGTCGAGACTGATCCGACAGATGGCCGTGGAGAGCCTCGGTCTCGGTCTGGTCGCGGGGGCCCTGGGTTTCACGGCGGCGGCCGTCGCCATCAGGTTCGTCACGCCGCAGGTGGCGGACCTGCCCCTGCCCCTCCCGCTGCAACTGGACATCGATCCCGGCTGGGGCCTGCTCGCGGCGTCGCTGGCCGTGTCATCGAGCGTCGGCCTCCTCGTCGGGTTCCTTCCGGCCCTGTACGCAACTCAAGCCAAGCCGCGTCTCGGGAGGTTCTCGCAGACGAGGCTGCGCAACAGCCTGACCGCGATGCAGGCGACCGCCGCCGTCCTTCTCCTGATCATCGCGGGAGCATTCGCGCGCAGCATCGTAACTGCGTACGCCGTCCCGCTCGGCTACGACTCCGATGGGCTGGCGCTCGTCACGGTCGATCTGGAGGCAGCCGGGTACTCCGAAGACCGCGGTCGCACGTATCTCCGACGCGTGTTGGAGAACGTCGTCAGTCCCGGTTACGTTCGCTTGATGGGCGTGCCCCTCCTTCGCGGTCGAGACCTCGAACCCGGGGAACGAAACGCGGTGCTCGTCAACCAGGCGTTCGCGGATCGGTTCTGGCCCGGGCAGAATGCCGTCGGCAGGCGACTGCGCCGACTGACCCTGGATGCGTTCCTTCGTCACCGACGGGGCGATCCCGCACGTTCCACCGGTTCCCCGTGGTCGACCGTGGTCGGCGTGGTCGAAGACGGCCAGTTCGTGTCGTTTCGAGAGGATGCGGTTCCCGTCGTGTTCGAGTCCATGGAGGACGTCTACTCCCCTCAGGTCACGTTTCACATCCGGGGCGTATCAACCGAAGCGGCACGAGAGGGCATTGGCCGAATCGACCCGGGCGTGCCCGTCGTGAACGTGGCGACGATGACGGAAACGGTCGAGACGGCGCTGTTGCCCGCGTGGATTGCGGCCGTCGTCAGCGGGTTCGTCGGGGCCGGCGGCCTGCTGCTCGCGTGCATCGGGCTCTTCGGCACGCTGAGCTACGTCGTGGCGCAGCGCGCCCCGGAGATCGGTCTCCGTGTCGCGCTCGGGGCCCGGCCGTTGCAGATCATCCGGCTCGTCGCCGGGAGCACGAGCGTGAAGCTGGTGACGGTCGGCGTCGTCGTCGGAGCGGGACTGGGAAGTGGTGTCTCGCCGCTGCTTCAGTCGCAGTTCTCTCGCCCCAGCGGCGTGGACCCGGTCGCGCTCGCAGGGGCGGCGGCTTGTCTCGCGCTGGTGGCAGTCGTCGCCGTCGGCCTGCCGGTCGCGCGCGCCCTCAGGATCGACCCTGCGGCGGTCCTGCGTGTCGAGGAGTAAGTGTGGGCAAGGGGCCGGTCGAAGCGGAGGAAGGGCACCGTGAGGAACGTCCCGCAGCCCGGGCGCGCCCGCGGCGACCGAACCCGTGCGGAGGCTTCCGACCTCCGGCGGATGCCCCCCGTCCTGCGCCCCCCGGCAATCGCGCTATTCCGCGCGCAATGCGAGCACCGGATCGATCCGGCTGGCGCGGCGGGCCGGCAGCGCCACGGCGCCGAGCGCGACGGCGGCGAGCACGGCCGGCACGGCGACGAACGTGGCCAGGTCCGACGCCGCGACCCCGAAGAGGAAGCTGGCGATGAGGCGGGTCAACCCCCAGGCGGCTGCCACGCCGATGACGACGCCGGCCGTGACGAGCCGCATCCCCTGCAGCACGATCATTCTCCATAGCTGGCCGATCCCGGCGCCGAGAGCCAGGCGGACCCCGATTTCCTGCGTCCGCTGCTCGACCGAGTACGCCATCAGGCCGTAGACGCCGATAGCGGCCAGCAGCAGCGCCGCGGCGGCGAAGACCGTCATCAGCAGCATGTTGAATCGCTGTCGGGCCGTGGACCGGGACACTACCTCGTCCATCGTCCGCACGTCCGACACGGGCAGGCCGGTGGCCAGGCGGAGCTCTTCCTGGATGGCCGCGCTGAGCGCGCGCGGGCTGGTCCGGGTCCGGGCGATCCAGCCCAGCGGCGCGATCTCGAGCGCGAGGGCGCTGACGGAGTCCGGCAACTGCGCCTGCGGCACGTACATCATGGGCTGCGGATCGCTGTTGAGGCCCCCGTCACGAACGTCGGCCACCACCCCGATGATCTGCCGTTCCGGCTCGTCGGCGAACTCCTGCATGACGCCCCGGCCGATCACGATCCGGGCCATGAGCGGATCGTCATCGGGCCAGTACTGGTCCGCCATCGTCTCGTTGATCACCACCACCGGCGGCGCTCCGCTGCCGTCGCGATCCGTGAAGACCCGGCCGCGACGGGTCGCAATCCGGAACACCTCGAAGAAGCCGTCCGACACCGTCGTCCACCCGCCCCCGCCGTGGAACGGCCCGTCTTCGAGCGGCCGCCCGGAGATGACGAACGGCAGCCCAAAACCTCCTTCCAGCGGGATACAGCAGGTGGCGGCGGCGTGCTCGACCCCAGGCAGCGCCCGCACGCGGTCGACGCCTTGCCGCAGCAACGACTCGACGCCGGCGGCGGTCGCGAAGCGCGGCCCGGTCAGCGACGTGCGCATCGTCAGCACGTTGACGGCGTCGAAGCCGGGATCGACGGCGCTGAGCGCCACCGACGTGCGGATCAGCAGGGCGGAGCCCATCAGCAGGACCAGCGCCAGCGCGACCTCGCCGACCACGAGCACCGCGCGTGTCCGGTTCTGGCGGAACCCCGTGCCCGTGCGCCCGCCGCCTTCCTTCAGGGTCGCGCCCAGATCGGCCCGCGACCCCTGGAGTGCGGGGATCAGCCCGAACAGCACCCCGGTCCCGACGGAAACGATGGCCGCAAACAGCAGCACGCGCCAGTCGATGGCGAGCAACGCCCCGTCCGAGCCGATCCGGGGCAACCCGACGGTGCTGACCGACAGCAGCGCCCGGACCCCGGCGACGCCGAGGGCGAATCCGAGCCCGCCGCCCAGGACGGAGACCACGATGCTCTCGGTCAGCAACTGCCGGATGATCCGCCCGCGACCGGCGCCGAGGGCGGTCCGCAGCACGATCTCGCGCTTGCGGCCGATCGCCCGCACGAGCTGCAGGTTGGCCACGTTGGCGCAGGCGATCAGCAGGACGAAGCCGACCGCGCCGAGGAGCACCAGCAGCAGGGTCCGGG
This sequence comes from Vicinamibacterales bacterium, assembly GCA_965215155.1. Taxonomy (GTDB): domain Bacteria; phylum Acidobacteriota; class Vicinamibacteria; order Vicinamibacterales; family UBA8438; genus JAGWAJ01. The sequence continues at coordinate 1,415,117 of CBDCCY010000004.1, forward strand.
CGTCCCGGACCAGCATCTCCCGGATCGGCTCGGCGCCGAAGACTGCCTCGTCCGGGATGACGTCGGGGAAGCGCTCCTGGTACGCCACGGTCGCCTGTTCCAGCGCGGTCTGCGCCTGCGCGAGCGAGACACCCGGCTTCAGCCGGCCGGCGACGGCGAAGTAGTGCCCCTGATCGGTGGCGTTCGGATCGAGCTGGAACGGCGTCCAGACGTCTGGCGCCACTCCGAAGTCGCGGAAGTCGAAGCGGCCACCCACCACGCCGACGACGACGTGCGGCTCCGCGCTCAGCGAGAGGCTGCGGCCGATGACCCCGGGATCGCGGTCGAAGCGGCGTTCCCACACGCGTTCGCTGATGAGCGCCACCTTCGGTCCGTTGGGCAGGTCCTCCTCGGCCGCGAAGGCGCGGCCCTGGACGATCGGCGCGCCGAACAGCCGGAAGTAGTCGGCCGAGACCTGGGCCCAGCGCAACTGCGCGGGCACTTCTCCGCCGGTGTCGTTGATGCGGCCGCTCCGGAAGGCGGCGACGTCCTGGAGAACGTCGGTCCGGGTGCGCCAGTACGCGAACTTGGCCGGCGACCCGCCCTGGTTCCGGCCCTGCGGGGAGACCACCTGCAGCCACACGATCCGATCCGCGTCGGGGAAGGGCGCCGGCTTCAGCAGGACGGTGTTCACGATGGAGAAGACGGCGGTCGTCGCGCCGATTCCGAGCGCCAACGCCGCGACGGCGGCCAGCGTGAAGCCGGGGCTGTGCACGAGCGCGCGGATGGCGTACCGGAGGTCCTGCAGGAGTGTGTTCATGATTCCGGGTGTCCATGTCCCGAGTTGCGTTAGCCGCAAGGATCGTCGACTCCGGAACGGAGGGGCCTACCGCAGGTAGGACGATCCCGCCGCACCGCGTGTTCCGCGCCCGGTACCCGTTGCCTTGACCGTGCACAGCGCCTCTCGCCAGGGCCCTGACCGCGGGAACCTCGCCGCGCTTCGCACGTAGTTGCCTGCAGGATGGCCTGGCAGGACTTCCGCTACGCTCTCCGGCGCCTGGGCAAGGACCGGTCGCTGACCTTCATGGCGGTGGCGGCGCTCGGCCTCGGCATCGGGGCCAACGCCACCGTGTTCGCGATCGTGCATGCCGTGTTCATCCGCGGCCTGCCGTTCGACGCGCCGGGGAAGATCATCAACGTCTCGTCCCGCGACAGCGTCCGCGGAAACACCGGCGGCGTTTCGCTCCCGGACTTCGAGGACTACCGCGGGGCGGCCTCCTCGCTCAGCGGACTGGCGGCCTTCACGGCCGGCGGATCCGCGAACCTGAGCGACGCCGATCATCCCCCCGAGCGGGTGACGGGATCCCTGGTCTCGCCGAATACGTTCCGTCTGCTCGGCCAGCCGGTGCTGCTCGGCCGGGACTTCCTGCCCGAGGAAGGGGAACGGGGGGCGGACCGGACGGTCATCCTCGGTTATCACGTCTGGCAGGACCGCTATGCGGGCGACCCCGGAGTGCTCGGCCGGGTCGTGCGGGTCAACGACGAGCCGTCGACGATTGTCGGCGTCATGCCGGAAGGGATGCGGTTCCCGCTGAACTCCGACGCGTGGCGGCCATTGCAGCCGACCGACGCCCTGGACCGCCGCGACAACCGGATGCTGTCGACCGTCGGCCGACTGGCCCCCGACGTCGATCTCGCCGCGGCCCATGCGGAGGTGCGGGCGCTGGCGGGACGGCTCCGCCAACAGTATCCCGACACGAACGAGCACACGGACGCCGTCGTTCAGACCTTCAACGACTGGGCGAACCCCTCCGACGTCGAGCTGACCATCCCGACTTTGATGGGCGCGGTGGCGTTCGTCCTGCTCATCGCCTGCGCCAATGTCGCCAACCTGCTACTCGCGCGCTCCGGGCGCAGGGCGCGCGAGATGGCGATCCGGGTCGCGCAGGGTGCCACGCGATGGCGGATCGTCCGGCAGTTGCTGGTGGAGAGTCTCGTGCTCGGTGCGGCGGGCGGCGCTGCCGGCCTGGGACTGGCCGCCGGCGGCATCCGGTTGCTCGACATCGCGACGGCCGACGTCGGCAAGCCGTTCTGGATGACCTTCCACCTCGATGGCGCGATCGTCACGTTCCTCGTCCTGGCGTGCGTCGGGGCGAGCGTGCTTTTCGGGCTCGCGCCGGCGCTGCATGTCACCAGGACGCCGGTCGGCGAGCTGCTGCAGGAAGGGGGCCGCACCGGGGCCGGCGGGATGCGCGCCCGCCGCCTGGCTGCTGTGATGGTCGTCGTCGAGGTGACGCTGGCGGTTGTCCTGCTGGCGGGGGCGGGCCTGATGATTCGCAGCTTCCAGGAGTTCCATGGGATCGATCTCGGGTTCGATCCCGCGCGGGTGCTGACCGGAAGAGTCACCCTGGTCGCCCGGAAGTACCCGGAGCCGGAGGATCGGCTGCGGTTCGTCGAACAGCTTCAGCGGCGCCTGGAGGCGATGCCCGGGGTCCGTGCGGCGAGCGTCGCGACCACATTCCCCCTCTTCGGCGGGCTGCAGCGCTCGCTGGAGATCGATGGGAGGCCGTCGCCCGACGGCACGCCCGCTCCCACGGTGACGATGCTTGGCGTCGGCGCGCGGTACTTCGAGTCGCTTGGCGTCTCGCTGACGCGCGGGCGGCCGCTGACAGTGGAGGACGGCCGCGACGGGGCGGAGTCGGTGGTGGTGAACGCGCGGTTTGCGGCGCGGTTCTTCCCCGGCGACGACCTGCTCGGGCGGCGGATCCGCCTGCAGGCGCAGGGCCAGCCGCCCGGCCCGTGGCTGACCATCGTCGGGGTGAGCCCCAGCGTGCGGCAGATCGCACTCCAGGAGCCCGACCCCGATCCGGTGGTCTATCTGCCGTACCGCCTGTACACCGGCGGCCCCGCGGCGCAGGAAGGATCGCTCGCCGTGCAGCTCCTGACGGCGGGCGACCCCGCCAGCTTCGTTCCGCAGCTCCGTGTGGCGGTGCAGGCCATCGACCCGGAACTGCCGGTGTTCAGCGCGCAGTCGATGTCCGCCCGGCTCCAGGACCGGCGCTGGACGTACCTGCTGTTCAGCGGCCTGTTCGGCATCTTCTCGGCGATCGCGCTGGTCCTTTCGGCGGTCGGGATCTACGCGGTCACGGCGTACTCGGTCACGCAGCGGACGCAGGAGATCGGCATCCGCATGGCGCTCGGCGCACGGCCCGGACAGGTGATCTGGGTCGTCATGCGCCGCGGGCTCGCGCAGGTTGGCGCGGGGTTCATCCTGGGGGCGGCCGGCGCGCTCGTGGTCGGTCGCCTGCTCGAGAGCTTGCTGGTGCAGACGTCTCCGCGCGACCCCGTGACGTTGGCGATGGTGGTAGCCGTGCTGGCTGCAGCGACGGTCGTCGCCTGCGTCGGCCCGGCGCGCCGCGCGGCCGGCATTGATCCGGTGGCGGCGCTCCGGTTCGACTGAAGCAGCGGCCGCCGCTGCCAACACTGCCATTCTCACAGCGAGGTAGGCAGGAGGGCTCACTTGGAGCACCTGCGGCGCACCGTCTGGCAAGGCCGTCCCGTCGTCTCAACGCTCGCGGGGCTCGGCGTGGCGTGGGGTGGCGTACTCCTGGTGCTCGGCGGCCCGATCGGACGACTGTTGGGGCCACCGGACCGCCCGCTCACGGCGGTCCTCGGACAGCTGTACCTCTGGCTGCTGCTCGGTCTGATCGTCGTGATCGTACTCCGCTGGGAACGGCAACCCCTCGCGTCCATGAACCTGCGGCCACTCCACTGGTCGTCGGTGCTCTGGGGCCTTCTCTTGGCGGCCGTGGTACGACTCCTCCTCATGCCGCCGCTGATATGGGCGGTGGAGGCCCTCGGCCTTCCGGGGTTCGACTCGGGTATGAGCCGGGCAATGGAGGCTGCCGTCGGCGTGAGAATCGTCCAGGTCGTGACGGCTGGGATCGTGGAGGACACGCTGTTCATCGGGTACGCCTACACACGGCTCGCTCGCCTCACCGGTAGCGCATGGCTCGCCGGAGCGCTCGCCGTGACCGCCATGGCCTTCTTGCACCTTCCGAACTGGGGTTGGGGGCCGGTGCTGCTCTACCTGGTCACGGGAGGCGTCTTCGTCGCGTTCTTCGCTTGGCGCAAGGACCTGCTGGCCAACATCGTTGCACATACCACCGTGGACGCCCTGGCTCTCGTCGTTGTACCCGCCGGAGGTTTCAATTGACCCAATGGAGCACTCGACCGATCCCGTCACCTCCTTGATCCGCACTGCGCTAACTAAGGCTGGCGCAAGGCCACGACGATCGGCACACGGGCGGCGCGGACGGCCGGGAACAGCCCGCCGAGGAAGCCCATGACGAGGGCGTAGAGGCCGCCCTGGACCAGGAGGGCGGGCGTGACGTCGAAGGCGAACGCCACCTGCGAGAAGGTCTGCCAGTTGTACGTCGCAGTCTGGTAGCCGTGGAACGCGCCGTAGGCGATCGCGCCCCCCAGGACGCCGCCGATCACGCTGAGCAGCGCGGATTCCACAAGCACGGAGAAGGCGACGGAGAAGCTGCTGAAGCCCAGCGCGCGCAGCGTCGCGATCTCGCGCGTGCGTGCGGCGACCGCGTTGTACATCGTGTTGACGGCGCCGAAGACGGCGCCGATCCCCATCAGGGCTGCGACGATGGTGCCGAGTCCCGTGATGAGCGCGTGGACCAGCTCGGACCGCTCCCGGTAGTAGGCGTCCCCCCGCTCGACCATGACGTCGAGCCGCGGGTCGGCGGTCAGCGTGGTCCGGAAGCGGTCGAAGACGTCGGCCGACTCCAGGCGCGCCAGCACCGACTGGAACGTGTCGCCGCGGCGGTAAGCGGGCTGCAGCACGCGCGCGTCGCACCAGATCTCGGACTCGGAGATGGTGCCGTCGGCCTCGAAGACGCCGACCACCTCCCACTCGCTCTCGCCCCAGCGCGGCACGGAGCCAAGCTCCAGCCCGAGGAACTGCGTGGTGGCCATCCGCCCGACGATGACCTCGTTGGTGCCCGGGCGGAACATGCGGCCCTCGACGAGGCGCACTTCGTCCCGGACCCCGAAGGCCGCCGGCTCGACGCCGCGCAAGGGCACGTTGGCCACGGTGGCGGTGCTCCGCTTCAGCAGGTCGACGACGACGAACAGCTCGGCCGAGGCGACCGGGCCGCTGTCGGCGCGCCGCACGCCGGCCGCGTCCTTGATGATGCGCGTGTCGGCCAGGGCCAGGGCGCTGCTCAGCTCGCTGTCGCTCCCGCCCCGCATGATGATCGCGGTGTCGGGCGAGCCGGCGCCGGCCAGCGCGCCCCGGAACCCCTCGGCGATCGAGAGCACGGCCACGAAGACCAGGACGACCCCCGCCACCCCCACCGCCGCCACCGCCGAGGCGCCGGCACGCTGACGCAGCGTTCGAAGCGAGAGCGTCGTGATGACGATGGTCCGGTTGAGACCACCCATCGCTCACCTCCCGAGTCCGTCGACGACCTGCAGCCGGGTCGCCTGCAGCCCGGGCCAGGTGGCCGAGACGGCGCCCAGCGCGACGACGAGGCCGGCGCCGACGACGAGGTCACGCGGCGGGATTGCGAACCCGGGCAGGAAGCCGCCGCTCGGGTCGCCCCCGCTGAGGATCAGGGAGACCAGGCCGAGACCGGCTGCGCCGCCCAGGAGGGCAAGCAGCCCCGCCTCGAGCAGTACCAGCGCCAGGACCCGGCCGTTCGTGAAGCCGAGCGTCTTGAGCACCGCCAACTCGCTGGTCCGCTCCCGGATCGCCTGCGCCATCGTGTTGGTCGTGATCAGCAGCAGCGTGAAGAACACCGCGCCCAGGATGGCCGTCAGCATCGCCCCCACGTTCCCGAGCTGGTCCGCCATGCCCTGCAGGAACGCCTGTCGTCGTGCGGGTCTCGGCCGGCGAGTTGGCGAAGCGGCCGTCGATGGCGGCCGCGATCTCCACCGAGCGCGACGGGTCGTCCACCCGAATGACGTACTGGCCGACGGAACCGCGCCCGCGGACGTTGGCTTCGGCCAAGTACTCGTAGTGGAACAGGAACTGTGCGGCACTGCCGGTCGACCCTTCGATGATCCCGTCGATGGTGAACTCCCACGTCCGCCCGCTGCGCGTGCGCCAGATCGTCCCCTGCAGCGGGATGCGGTCGCCCACAGACCAGCCGAAGCGTTCCGCGGTCTCCCGATCGACGACGGCTCCGGTCCGGTTCGCGATCCACCGCCGGCGCTCCTCGTCGGTCAGCCCGAGCTCGGGGTAGAGGCGCAGGTAGCTCTCCGGCTCGACCGCGAACTGCGCGAAGAAGTTGCGCGGGTCCTGGTAGATGCCGCCGAACCAGGTCATGTGGCTGACGTCCTCCACCCCGGCCGTCGCCGCGATGCGCCCCAGGTAGCTCTCCGGCAGCGGCTGGATGAGCGACACCTTGTGGATGACCAGCATGCGGTCGGCGCCGGCCACGTCGACGCCCATGCCGAACGCGACGCGGATGGCCGACAGGTAGCCGAAGAGCACGAACGCCACCATGATCGACAGCAGCGTGAACAGCGTGCGGACCTTGCGGCGGAGCAGGTTGCGCCAGACGAGGGGCAGGAACTTCACGCGGAGGCCTCCGTGGTGAGCGTCCCCTGGGACAGGTGGAGCGTGCGCCGCGCCCGCGCCGCGGCGCGGGCGTCGTGCGTGACCATGACGATGGTCTTCCCGTGCTGGGCGTTCAGGGCCTGCAGCAGGTCGAGGATCTCGTCGCCCGCCTGCCGGTCGAGGTCGCCCGTCGGCTCGTCGCAGAGCAGCAGCGTCGGGTCCGTCACGATGGCGCGCGCGATGCCCACCCGCTGCTCCTGGCCGCCCGAGAGCTGCCGGGGATAGTGCTTCGCGCGGTCCTGAAGGCCGACCACGGCGAGCGCCGTCGCCACGTGGTGCCGCCGGTCGGCGCGCGACAGCGGCGTCAGGAGCAGCGGCAGCTCGACGTTCTTCTCGGCCGTCAGCACCGGCAGCAGGTGGTAGAGCTGGAAGACGAAGCCGATGTGGCGGGAACGCCAGCGCGCCAGGCGGCCGCCCGAGAGACTGTCGATGCGGTCCCCGGCGACGGCGATCGAGCCCTCCGTCGGCGTGTCGAGGCCGCCCATCAGGTTGAGCAGGGTCGTCTTGCCGGACCCCGACGGCCCCATCAGGGCCAGGAAGTCGCCCTGCGGGATCTGGAGATCGACGCCGCGCAGCACGTCGATCTGCTCCGCTCCGCGGCGGAACACCTTGTGGACGTTGCGGACGTCAACCAGCGCACCGTTCGTCGTCCTCATGGCTCCGGACCGTCAATCACTCCGACGCAGGCAACTTGGGCCTCTGCCTGTTGTTACGATCCGGATCAGCCATTCATTACGGGGCGGCGCGACGTATGGCGCCTCACGGCCCATCCGGTGCCATGGCGTCGGCGCGGCGCACCCCTGCTCGCAACGCGCCCAGGATCCAGCCAGACAGGGCTCCGGCACCGATCAGCGTCAGCGTCACGTTGACGATCCAGCCCACGAACGGCAGGTTGACCGCGACGAGGACCGTCGTCAGGCCGACCACCAGTGCCGCTGGCACTCCTCCCGGCCCGTTCACGCCCACGAAGGCGCGTCCGAGGGACATCGCGACGACGATCTTGGCCAGGTAGAGCCCTACGGCCAGGAAGCCGAGCGCAGCCGCGGCCACCGGCAGGCCGACGAGGGCAATCCCGACGACGGCGACAGCCGGAATCGCGAGCACGCACAGACACCCCAGGCAGAGCGCCTTGAGGGCCGCAATCGGCGATTCGAACCGGAGGTCAGCCGCACCCGGACTCAACCGGAACAACGTGCCCCCCGTCACCAGAGCTGCGAGCAGCCACAGGACTTCCCTGACATAGAACGATGCGGTCAGGTACCTCCCCAACGAGGTCTCGTCGTTCCGAACGACGACCGGGGGTCGACTGAGCGCGGCGCCAGGGTCGATCCGCAGGGCGGCGGCTTCGGGGACGCGCGCCATCACGCTTCCCCCGATGCCGGCATGGGGGCCCACGGTGACACGTTCGGCCGCCGCGCTGACGCCGCGCCGCACCCTGCCGGCGATCTCGACGTGACCACCGGCGGCGCGGACGCTCCGCTCAACGATGCCCTCGATGGTCGCCGTCTCACCGTAGCTTGCGACGCTGCCACCGATGCGGCCACCCTCCAGCACGCGGGCCTGTCGCGCCAACGCGTAGAGATTGCCGCGCACCCTACCCCGCACGAGGACGGCCTCGCAGGAAGCGAACACCGACCCGCCAACCTCCCCATCCACGTCGACGTAGCGCCCGGCGGCCAGCACGTTGCCCCTTACGACGCCCCGGATCTCCAGGCGTTCCGCCGCCACCGCCACAAGGTCACCGACCACCGTTCCCTCGACGATGATGCGCTCTCCGGTTGCGACGAGCGTGTCATCGACAGTCTCGTCCGCGGGAACCACGACGACACGATCCGACTCTCGAACGACGAAGGCCTCGCCTGAGGCTGACATCATCCCGACCATGACGAGCCAGAGGCCCGTCGCCGCCGGGCGACGAACGGCGCGCGTCAGCGTCACCACGACGACCAGCGAACCGATCGCCGCCGTGGGAGGACCGACCACCCGGGCGATCGACGAGACGACCCCAACGCCTTCGAACAGCAGGAACGTCACGCCGGTGAACAGCCATGTCGCCAGAACGGAAGGATGGAACGGACTGAGCCCCCCCGGGAACGATGACCCGTGCGACAGGGTCGCCACCGCCAGCGCCACCACCAGGAACACCGCGGCGCCGAGCGAACCGGCGTCCGACCAACGGCGCACCGCGATCGCATCCGCTCCTGCTGCCGCCCGCCGGTCGGCGACGGCCTCGTGAAGGGCAGCCGCCAGCACATGGCGCTCGGCGCGCATCGCGAACAGCAGCTCCCGGCAGCGCGCGCAACCGCCGATGTGCTCATCGACCTGCACCGACTCGGGCTCATCGAGCTCTTCGTCCGCGCGCATCATGATCGTCAAGTCGCTGGGGCACTTCATCGGGAGTACCTGTCTGGTGCGGTCAACGTGCGCCGAAGCCGCTGCCTGGCGCGGAACAGGAGCACGGCGACGTGACTGCGTTCGATGCCGAGCAGCCGCGCGATCTCCGAGTAGCCGAGCTCGTTGAAGTAGGCGAGCACCACGGGAACACGGTACTTGTCCGGCAGGTCCGCCACGGCCTGACGCAGCTCCCCACCGCGTTCCTGCGCGAGCAGGGCGTCGAGCGGGCTGCGCAACTCGGAGGGGAGCGAGTCCCGCTCGACGTCGTCCGCAACAAGCAGCCGGGACTCCCGGCTGCGGCGCCGGAGGCGATCGACGCAACAGTGACTCGCCACGCCGACGATCCAGCTCTCGAACGGCCGCGCCTGATCGAACTGATGGTAACGCTGCCGCACGCGGAGAAAGACCTCCTGCACGGCGTCGTCGGCCTCGTCGGAAGAGCCGAGCAGGTACCGGCAGGTCTGCCGGACGCGAGTTCCGTGCGCCCGAAACAGAGCGTCGAGGTCCGGGGCATCATGCATGTGGCCGACAACACGGCTCGCGGGTCAGGGTCCGGATGCCAATCCCTCAAGGCGAACCGCGGATCGGGCCGTGAAGTGGATGTCGATGCCGCCGCCCGCTTGCACTGCAGGGCCTATCGCGCGCCGGCCGACGCCGTGCGCCGTCATGTCGCGACCTCTCCGATAACGGCAAGTCCGTCAGCAGCATACGGACCGCCCGCCACGAACCAGCCTCGCGGGACAACGCCTGAGCCGCCGGCATGCCGGAGCTGGTAGCCGCTGAAGACCTCCGCGGCCGCCCTGAACTGCGCCTCCGCGGGTCCAACCGCCACGACGAACAGACCACTCGCTACCGCCGCGATACGCGAGGCGCGACTGTCGACCATCGCTGCGAACCCTCCGAACCGAGACACCCTGGGCCGCCACAGCTGACGCGGCGTCAGGAGGACGCACTCCGGGAGCACCATCGTTGGAACTCGCGCAGCCCCGTTGTGTACTACGTCGGAAGGAGTCCCCCAATTACAGACCGATACCACGAGACGAGCTGACCCCGCCGGGCGCCGGCACGCCGAGGCGAAGCCATGGCCCGGCGCTTCTGGGAGGACGGCGACGCCGTCGGTCGGCTGGTGCAGCCGCGCGACGACGAGGATCCCTGGCTGGTCGTCGGTGTCGTCGGCGACGCCAGGCGCGGACCCTCGGTGAGGCGCCGCGCGACATGGTCCAAGATGCGCCACCCCGATGCCACCGTAGTAGGTACGGTACCCGGTGGCGACAGCCGCCGCAGACGCCGCCGAATCCGTCAGGGAACCGGAAGTCGGGTGGCTCCGCGTCCACCCGGCGGCGTCGAAGCGATCCCACACGGTGCGCGCTCCGATGCTCCCAGGACCACCTCGGCGGCTGTGAGGTGAGGGAAACCCAGCCCATCGGCAAGAGACATGATGATGTTGCGCGGCAGCGACCCGTGCTCGGGAATCGCCGGCTGCGAAGCAGCATCCTTGAATCTCGATCGGCCAGGCGTCGGTGGACACCCGGTTCGCAAGGTGCCGAATCCGGCCGGGAGGGTGAGGCCGAGGGCCAATCCGACCGCGAACGCCGCGTACTTCATCACGCCTGGCTCCCCCGCGCCGATGCCGCCCGCGAATCATCGACCAGTGAACGCGATCAGGTCGAAGAGGTTCTCCCGATAGCGGCGGCTGAGTCGCAGCTCGCCTCCGTCGGCCAGCACGACCTGATAATCGTTGTTAGACCAGGGCCGGACCGTCCGCACACGGTCGACGTTGACGATCACGGAGCGGTGAATGCGGGCAAAGCACAGCGGGTCGAGCCGCTCTACCATGCCGGCCAGGCTCTCCCGCATGAGATGAGTCTCCCGGCCGACGTGCAGCTCCACGTAGTTGCCGGCGGCCTCGATCCAGTCGATCCTGCTGACCGGTATGACCTGCAGCTGATTGCCGGCGCGGACCCCGATGCGTGACCGGTATCGCTGCTTCTTCGCGATCGCCTCCAGCAGTCCGGCGAGGCGCTCGCCTACGTCGCCCTCGGACTTCTCCTTGAGGCTCGCACGGATCCGATCCAGGGCCTGCGTGAAGCGTTCCGGATCGAACGGTTTGAGCAGGTAGTCGGACGCGTGCACTTCGAACGCTCGGAGCGCGTACTCGTCGTACGCCGTGGTGAAGACGACGTGAGGACGCTCGTCGCCCCGCAGCTCCGCCAGGACGTCGAATCCGTTCAACCCGGGCATCTGAATGTCCAGAAACGCTACGTCCGGACGCTCTCGACGCAGCAGATGCACCGCCTCCCGACCGTCCCCGGCGCCACCGACCAGGGTGAAGTCGCTGTGGGTCTCCAACAGGCCGGCCACCTTGCGCCGGGCTGGAACCTCGTCATCCACGACAACTGCGCGGATCCCGTCCATCAATCCGACGACTCCCCCCTGCGAGCCGGAACCTCGATCGTCACTCGCAGGCCCCCGTTTTCCCGGTTCGTCAGATCGAAGCGGTGGCGGTCGCCGTACACCAGCCTCAGTCGAGCCGCTGTGTTCCGCAGACCCGTACCCCGAGACCCTTCGTCGTCGGCTGGCTCGACGCCTGGGCCATTGTCCTGGACTGTCAGCGCGAGGCTGTCACCATGCAAGCGTCCGCGGACGTCCAGCTTCCCGCCCGTCCGCCGGCCGGCGAGTCCGTGCTCGAAGGCGTTCTCCGCGAGCGGCTGCAGCAGGAAGCTCGGAACGAGGACGCCTCCCGCGTCGCGATCGACATCGACGGTGACTTCCACGGCGGTCCCGAACCGGCTCTGCATGATCTCGAGGTAGGTTCTCAATGACTGCACTTCCTCGAACAACGGAATCGTCGCCCGGAACGAAGAATCGAGAGCCGTACGCAACAGGTCGCTCAGCTTGCGAAGCATCGTGTCGGCGCGCTCGGCGCTCTCGTACATCACGGAGGAGATGGTGTTGAGCGTGTTGAACAGGAAGTGCGGGTTGAGTTGACCACGGAGATTGGCCAGTCTGGCTTCGGCGAGGCTGCGCCGCAGATGCTCAGCCTGCAACTCGCCCTCGCGATGCCGATCGTAGTAGTCGAACCCCAACGTGCACATCACAATCGTCCCGTAGAGCGGAACGTCCTGGAGAAACTCGAAGAGCAGTTGACTGACGAGGCCGCCGCGCGCAAAGTCGTAGTCCCGGTCCATCATCCAGTACACGCCCTCACGCATTGCCACCATCCCACCGGTGTGGGCGAGGGAGAAGGCCGCCAGAAGCACGATGTGACCTGCGGCGGCCAGCGCCCAATCTTGACGAGAAAACGGAATACGAAGCGTGCCGGCGACCACGAGCGGGCAGACCAGGCCGACGGCATAGAGGCTGGTCATCGACCAGACGATGGGCTCCCACGTCGGGATGGATGGATCGATGCGCGCGGTCTCGATCACAGCGGCACCGGCGCCGAGCAGACCCAACACGCTCCAGAAGGCGGGTCTTCCGCAGAATCTGTGGGTAAGAACGGAGGCTGGTAGTCCTCGTCAGACAAGAGGCAGCGTGCCCGTGTGCTCGCCGCCGTCAAGGCGCTTCGCTCCGCTCCGCCCCCGCTGCGCGGGGCTGACGGCCTGGACGCCGGCTCCGCGCACGAGCGCCCCGGCTCTCGTCTGACGAGGACCAAATGCCCGACGCCCGTATCGGGAGGGCGATGGCCCGTCCCGAAGCACAGAACGCAGCCTCGACATCGGAAACGCATCCCGTTCCGGAATCCGCGACAATTGGTGTTGCAGCAGCCAAGCGACGCGGAAGGGGAACGGGATGCAACTCAAGAGTATCTTGAATCGGGTCCAGAAGCACCCGTCGTTCATCTACGAGACGGTGCGGCTGGTGGAGCACCCGCAGTTGACCCTCGAGGTTCGGGTGCGGCCTCGCGCCGGGACCCGCGCGACGTGCTCGCAGTGCAGGCGCCGGGCCCCGGGCTACGACACGCAGGCGGTCCGGCGCTTCGACTTCGTGCCCCTGTGGCACATCCCCGTGGTCTTCCTCTACGCGATGCGCCGCGTCGACTGCCCGCGCTGCGGCGTACGGGTCGAGGCGCTGCCGTGGGCCACCGGCAAGCACCGACTGACCGACGCCTACGCCTGGTTCCTCGCCGGGTGGGCCAGGCGTCTGTCGTGGCAGGAGGTCGCCGCGGCGTTCCCCACGTCCTGGGACACCGTCTATCGGGCCGTGCGCATGGCGGTCGACTGGGGCCTCGCGCACCGCGACCTCACGAACATCGAGGCCATCGGCGTCGACGAGCTCTCCCGCCGCCGCGGGCAACGCTACCTGACGCTGGTCTATCAGATCGACGGTCACTGCAAGCGCCTGCTGTGGGTCGGCCGCGAACGCAAGGCCGCGACGTTGGAGGGCTTCTTCGACTGGTTCGGCCCCGCACGCAGCGCGGCGCTGTATTTCGTCTGCTCGGACATGTGGAAGCCCTACCTGAAGGTGGTTGCCGAGCGCGCCGGCCAGGCCGTGCAGGTGCTCGACCGCTTCCACATCATGAGCCATTTCTCGCAAGCGATCGACGAGGTGCGCGCGGCGGAGGCCCGGAAGCTCGCCGCCGCGGGCCGGGCGCCGGTGCTCAAGCGCAGCCGCTGGCTCCTGCTCAAGCGTCCGGAGAATCTCAGCGACGAGCAGCGGGGCCGGCTTGCGGAGCTGGTGCGTCGCAACCTGCGCACGGTTCGCGCCTACCTGCTCAAGGAGGACTTTCAAGCGCTGTGGGGCTACGTGTCGCCGTACTGGGCCGGCCGGTTCCTCGACCGCTGGTGCACTCGGACGATGCGCTCGCGGCTCGACCCGATGAAGGAGGTGGCCCGCATGCTGCGCTCGCACCGCGACCTGATCCTGAACTGGTTCCGGGCCCGAGGGCAGTTCTCCAGTGGCATTGTCGAAGGCTTCAACGGGAAGGCCAGAGTGATCACCAAACGGGCGTATGGCTTCCGCACCTCCGCGGCACTGGAAGTCGCTTTGTATCATGCACTTGGCGACCTGCCCGAACCAGAACTCACCCACAGATTCTGCTGACGAGGCCAGAAGGCAAAGTACACGGACCAGCGTACGGCGCGGCGAGGCATCCTCTCATCATAGCAAAGCTCCTCGAGCGTCACGGCGTGCGCGTCACATCGAGGCGATGATCTCTCCACGGAGGACTACGGAAGCCGGAAGGCGACAAGCGCGTCCCCGACGGGATCGGCATCCTCGCCCGGATCCCCGGCCGCCACCACGACGTACTGGCGCCCATTCCCCGGCGCCCTGTACGTCATGGGAGTTGCCTGCGCCGCCGCCGGAAGCTCGGCTCGCCACAGCTCGGCGCCGGAATCACTGTCCAGGGCGCGAAGGGTGCGGTCGGTCGCGCCGGACACGAAGACCAGGCCGCCGGCCGTCGCGATGGCTCCGCCCAGAATCGCAGAGGTCGACGATGCCTCCCAGACGACACGGCCCGCGTTCAGGTCGACGGCCATCGTCTTGCCCTCCGCCAGACAGGCGCGGCCAGACTCGGCGCGGAGCAGTGAACGGCTCATGCCGTACGGGGTACCGTCCTGTGCCGTGAACTGCGCCGGGCTCGGATGTCGAGGGCAGCATCGGCAGATACCGCACCACCACGAGCCGGCACGGCCGGATGCAGCGGCTCGGCGTGCGTACTCATGCCTGGGGTGGAGGCGTACCCAGAACGGGACATGGTTGATGTTGACGAACATGACCGAGCGTCGGGGGTCCACCGCGGCGCTCCCCCAATTGACCGCGCCTCCGTATCCGGGGTAGAGCAGGGTGCCCTCGAGACTCGGCGGCGTGAACGGGCCGTCGTGCCGCAGCGCCGCGAGCTGTGCGAGACAACTCGCCCGATCTGCTTCGTCAAGGCCGGCGAAATCGGCAGCGGTCAGAGTCGAGGGATGCAGAGGGGGAGGCAACAGCGGAAACGGTTGGGTGGGTGACAGAACCTCACCGGGAACACCGCCACCGGGCACGGGGCGTTCCTCGACCGGAAACAACGGTTCGCCGGTGGCGCGGTCCAGTACAAAGACATGACCCATCTTGGTGTTGACGATGACCGCGGGCACGGGTTCGGCCCGCTGCACCGTCGTCAGTACCGGTTGCGAGGCCACGTCGTAGTCCCAGACGTCGTGGTGCACGACCTGGAAGTGCCAGACGACCTCGCCTGTAGAGCCCCGCAGTGCGACGACACTGTTGGCGAACAGGTTGTCGCCAGGCCGCTCGCCGCCGTAGAAGTCGGGCGCCGGGCTCCCCGTCGGAACGAAGACGAGGTCGCGTGCGGGATCGGCAGACATGACCGACCACGCGTTGGCCGCACCGGTAATGGCGGCAGCGTCGGGCGACCAGGAATCCCACCCCGGCTGCTCGGCGCTCCTCGGGATCGGATCGAAGGACCAGATCAGGTCTCCCGATCGGGCATCGAATCCGCGAACGGTGCCTCGCTCGACCCGAACTCGCCGATTGTCTCCGATGGCTGAGCCGACGATGACGACGTGTCCAAGGACGACCGGCGGAGAGGTCACTTGGTACTCGCCGACTTCCACGGGGCCGACGCCGGCCGCCAGGTCGACGTAGCCACCACTCCCGAATCCGAGGCAGGGCGTTCCGTCGTCCGCGTCGACGGCGATGAGCCGTGCATCGAGGGTAGCGAACAGAATACGCCTCCCACACCGTTGGGCGGCTCCGGGCGGCTCGTCCTGCCAGGCGGCGACGCCGCGTGACACGAGGGATTCGGAGTACGGTTGGTAGAGGTCGATCTCCGGGTCGTACGTCCACAGCTCCCTTCCCGTCGCCGGGTCGAGGCCGATGATCCGGTTGAAGGGCGTGCTGAAGATCAGCTTGCCGTCGAACAGGACGGGTGTGGCCTCGAACTTCGACTCCCGCATTCCGCCGGAACCGTCGGAGTAGTCGCCGGTCCGGTACTGCCATGCCGCCTCGAGACGCGTCACGTTGTCGCGATCGATTTCGTCGAGCGACGAGTACCGCGAGCCGCCGGCATCGCCGCCGTAGTACTGCCAACTTCCTTCATCGGCCGCGTCGGCGTTCGACAGCACCGACGGACGGAGTCGCGCCTCGGAGCCCGCGGCCGTCAGCCCCGCCGACACCGGAGTCGTGTCGCTTCCAGGACTGGCTCGATCGACGGCGCACCCGGCGGCCCACAGGAGAACCAACGCGGTCGCGCACTCTGCTGGCCTCGTCTTCACAAGTCTTGCTCCTCAACCTCGTGACGGACTCGAGGTGGCTCCAGCGAACCATGACGGACGAGGGAACACAAGGCCGTTGGGGTGAGCGGGGGACAGGTCGACGCGAGCGGGGAACAGCGCTCTCGTGATCTGCGCGCTCGGCGGCTCATCCGGGACCTGGCGGCGGACCTCCGCTAGGCCGGACGCGGCCTCCGGCGGAACATCTCGATGCCGTTCCTCTGCCGTGGAGGCATCGAACCGGTCACCATGCCGCTCGGGGGCCGCGTCGAGCAGGCTGCCGTCAGCGACTCTGTTGCAGGCGTTTCAACGCACAGCCACGGGTCACCGCTACAGCCCTCCACGTGATCGGATCGACTCGAGCATGCCAGTCAGCGCCTCGCGTGGAAGCCACGCACCCCGTACCATCACTCCGGCCGGACTCCGGAGGGCGTCGAGCGAATCGAGTGGACTTGCGTCGAGCAGAAGAAGGTCCGCGCGCTTGCCAACTTCGACCGTGCCCACGTCGTCGTCGATCCCCAAGAACTTCGCGGCTCCAAGCGTGGCGAGCGCGAGGATTCGCGCGCGGTCGATCCCTGCCGCTTCGAGGTTGGCCAGTTCGTGGTGCAGGGAGAAGCCAGGCACGACGAACGGATTCGGCGTATCCGTGCCGGCCAGCAGGCTCACACCGGCCGAGTTGAGCGCGCCGACGACCGACAGGCGGTTCGACCGACCCGCCTCCACCAGCGCCCAGTCCGCCGCATCCATCCGGGAGAGCTGACGCGTCACCGACGACTCCCAGAAACGGCGGCGTCCGCCGTCGACGTAGGCCACCTCATTGGCTGCAAGCCACGTGTCGACCGTCGGGCGTGGCGCAATCGCCCGGTCCGCCTGCACCATCGTCGGGACGACCCACACCCCGGCGTCAGCCGCCCGCATGGCGGCGCCGCTGAGACCAGCCGGGTCCACAGGCATTCCGAGGTACAGCTTCGACCAGTGCCAGCCGTTACGGAACGGGGAGTCTGCCGCCTCGACGATGTCGCCCAACTCCGTCACGTGCTCTACCGAGCGGATGCCGGAGGCGACGAAGGCCTCGACGGTGACACCACGCGGCACGTGACCCGACACCGGTAACCCGTTCTCCTCGGCCGCCTCCAGAATGGCCGCGAAGGCCTCGGCCGAGAGATTCGTATAGACCTTGAGAAAGTCGTACCCGGCCGATGCCTGCTCGCGCACGGCCCGCCGTGCGTCGTCGACGGAGCCGATGGCCAGGTTGTCGTCGCGCCGGGGCGGATCGCCATCGAGAATCGGCCCGGCGGTGTGTATCGTGGGACCCCGCCACTCGCCCCGCGCAATGCGGTCACGCCACTCCAGGATGTACGGCCGGCCGTCCATGTTGCGCACGGTCGTGACGCCGTTCGCGAGGAACAGATCCAGCACTCCCGGATCGTCGAAGTACTCCAGATGGACGTGCATGTCCGCGAGACCCGGCATGAGGTACTGGCCGGAACCGCCGACGACAGTGAACGTCTCAGGCACGGCGACCTCGTCCCGGTCGCCCATGCTGAGGATGCTTCCCCTGGAGACGAGCACCGTTCGATCAGGTATCGCCGCCGTCCCATCTGCCATGGATAGGACGCTCACGCCGACGAAAGCAGCATCCTGGATGACCGGGGCAGGTGGTGGGGGAGGTTCCCCGCATGCGGCCAGCAGTGAGCAGAGCCCGAGGGGCGATGCGCGCCGCTGTGGATGTCATCGTCGATCGCACGACAATCTCGATCCGATGATACGTCGTCCCGCCGGGAACATGTTCCACGCGTCGATCGCTTGGGCAGGTCCTTCCGACCCTCCGTCCTCGGATGTCCTCGGAGGACTGCGTCGGGTCAGTTTCCGTCGACGCGTTCGAGCCGCCGACCGACCACCGCGCCTTCATCGCGGAACGGGGCGAGGTCGAGCGGGGTAGGCCGCCCCGCGGCCAGGACGGGCGGACCGCAATCCGCCGACCGGGTACTCTGGCGCATGGACCCGCACCTTCTCTACGCCGCCATCGACGGAGCCAACATCGCCTTCCTCGTGGTGCTCGCGATCCGTCACCTGGTCCTGGCGCCGCGAACCGCAACGTGCGGTTGATCGCGCTGGTCGCGTTCTGCACCGTCTGCGCGGTCGTGTCTGCCCGTCACTCCTACATGGCGGTGCTTCCTGCCGAGTTCGCGATCGACCTGGGACCGTTGATCGTTCCCATGAACCTCGCGCGGAACCTCACGTCGGGGTTGGTGACGGCGGTCGAGTCGGAGATCCGGATGGATCGGTCGATCGCGCAGAGCGTCTTTCGTCGAACCTCGACGGTCAGCGTCGCCCGCGTGAAGCTGGATCCGACCGCCGACGCAACGGCGTTTGAACCGGCGGCTGGCCGCCGATCCTCGTCTCACCGGCACGCTGCTCCCCGAGCGGGAGTTCTTCGCCGCGCAGTCGGAGTCGCGCGCCGCGCTCATCGACGCGTTCGCCTATCTGATCGCCGGCATCATGGCGCTCGGCTCGGTGTTCGGTGCGCTGCCCACGATGTTCACCGCGGTCAGTCGGCGCTCGGTCGAGATCGCGACGCTCCGCGCGCTCGGCTTCCATGCCGTTCCGGTCTGGCGAGAGGGCCGGTAGAGGCCCGACGCGACTTCCCCGCGAGGGGTGATAACGCTCTTCTCTTGACATTCTGAAGAAGGCGCGGCACGATTCCTACAGATGCACAAAAGGAGAAACGGCGTGCCGAACTGGACCGCATGATGGGAATGCTCACCGAATGGCTGCGACGGCTCCGGAGTCTCCTGCGCGGCGGGCGCGAAGACGCAGAGATGCAGCAGGAGCTCCGCTTCCACCTCGACATGGAGACGGAGAAGAACCTCGCCGCCGGCATGGACACCCGCGAGGCGCGCCGGCGGGCCCACCTGCGCCTGGGCGCGATGACCCCCATCCAGGAGGCGGTGCGGGACGCACGCGGCGTCCGGCCCCTGTCCGACATGCTGCGCGACCATGGACTGACGCTGCGCTCGCTGCGCCGCAGCCCGCTGTTCACGGTGGTGACGGTGGCGACGCTGAGTCTCGGCATCGGCGCCACCACGGCGATCTACTCGTTCGTCGACGGCATCCTCCTGTCGCCGCTCGGCTACCGGGAGCCCGACCGGTTGATGACGGTGCAGATCGTGATTCCCGAGGTGGCGGACCAGTTCCCGGTGTTCTCCGTCAACGCCCTGTCGATAGACGCCTGGCAGCGCGCGTGCGAGGTGACCTGCCGAGAGCTGGCGGCGCTTCAGCCCGTCAACGTGGTCGTCACCGGAGCAGGCTCGCCGGAGCCGCTCCCCGGTGCGCGCGTCTCACCCGGCTTCTTCGAGCTGCTGGGGGTCCAGCCGCTGCTCGGCCGGCTGTTCCGGGTCCGCGAGAGTGATGGCGCCGCTGATGCGCGCGTGGCGGTACTGACACACGGGTTGTGGCAGCGCCGGTACGGCGGCGATCCGGCAGTGCTCGGCCGCGTCGTCGCGCTCGACGACCAGCCGGTCGAGGTCGTCGGGGTCCTGCCAGCCACGTTCCGGCTTCCGCGGTTCGCGGATCTGGTGCCCGTCGCGGGCGGCCCGTCGGGCCGGCCGGAGTTCTTCGAGCCGCTTGCCTGGACCGAGGCGCAACTCCGCTCGCGCGCCTTCGACTATCCGACGCTCCTGCGCCTGCCGCCGGACGTGACCGCGGCCCAGGCGACCGCCGAGCTGGACGGCATTCTGGAGGGAGTGTACGCCGCTGCTCCGATCCACCCGAGGGTGCGGGTGCTGCCGCTGGTGGACCAGGTGGTCGGTCCCGCGCGCCGTCCTCTCTGGTTCCTGCTCGGGGCCGTCGTCGCGGTGCTGCTGGTGGCCTGTGCGAACGTGTCGAACCTGTTCGGCGCCCGCTGGCTCGAACGCCGCCGCGACCTCGCGCTCCGGCGAGCCCTGGGTGCGCCGCCGGGCGACGCGACGCGACGCGCGCTGCGCGAGAGCCTGCTGGTCGCCCTGGCCGGCGGCCTCGGCGGCGTGCTGATGGCCCGTGGCGCGCTGCGCGCCCTGGTCGCGGCGGCGCCGGTCGATCTTCCGCGGCTCGAGGAGGTGACCGTCGACGGGACAGTGCTCGCCACCTCGTTCGGCGTGACGGTGGCTTGCGGCGTGCTGTGCGCCGTCGCACCGGCGTGGCATGCGGGTCGCGTGGCCCCCATGGAGGCCCTGACGGTGCGTGAGACCGCGGCGCGACGGCGCCGCACCGCGCCGGGCCTGCTCATCGGCCTGCAGGCGGGGCTCGGCATCGGCCTGATCGTTGTGACCGGGCTGCTGCTCGCCAGCTTCGTGCGCGTGATGCAGGTCGAGCGCGGATTCGCCGTCGATCGGGTACTCGCTGCCGACCTGCAGCTCTCGCGCCTCCGATACCCGGACGGCGGCGACATGACGCGCGTCCATGGCGAGATACTGCGGCGGCTGGAGAGCATGCCGGGGATGCGCGCGGTCGGACTCGTGCAGCGCCTTCCGCTGGAGGGCAACGCGTACATCGACACGCTGACCCGGATGGACGACACGCGCCCGCCCGCGGAATGGCCGCTCGCGAACTTCCGCATCGTGAGCCCCGACTATCCGCGGGCCATGGGGATCGCCGTCACCCGCGGCCGCATGTTCACCGAGGATGATCGAGCGCGCCGGCCCATCGTGCTCAGCGAGCACGCCGCCCGGACCCTGTGGCCGGGCGAGGACCCGCTCGGGCGGCTCGTCCACAACGGCGGCGAGCCCTTCGAGGTCGTCGGCACGGTCGCCGACGCCCGGGTCGTCGATCTGGAGAACGACGCCGGGCTCGTTGCGTACGTCCCGTACTGGATGCTTCCGCAGCGGCAGGTCACGCTCGTCGTGCGCACGGAGACCGATCCACTGGCTCTGGTCGCCGCCGTCACCGAGGCGGTCGAGGCGGTCGACCCCGCGCTGCCGGTTCACAACATCCGCACGATGGAACGCGTGCTGTCGGACGCCGTCGCCGGGCGCCGCTTCCAGCTCGCGCTGACGGTCGGGTTCGCCCTGGCGGGACTGCTGCTGGTCGGTCTGGGGGTCTACGGCGTCGTGGCGTCGGCGGTTGAGCGGCGGCGCACCGAGATTGCCGTCCGTCTGGCGCTCGGCGCCACGACCGCGCGCGTGTTCGGGATGGCGCTCGGCCACGGGATGCGCCCCGTGGTTCTGGGCGCGGCCGCCGGTCTGGCCGCCGGCGTCGTGGCCGGGCGGGCGATGGCGGCACTGCTCTACGAGGTGGCGCCGCACGACTGGACCGTGCTTGCCTCGGCGACGCTGGTCGTCCTCGGCGTGGCGGTCGCCGCCTGCCTCACGCCGGCCGTCCGGGCGGTCCGTACCCCGACGACGATGCTGCTCAAGTCGGAATAGCCCGTACACGCGCGGCGTGAGCCGCCGGCCCTTGCGCGCCGGGTCGGGCGCCCGGCGGTAGTAGGATCCGGGCCGGATGGCGTCCGCCGCACCTTCCCTGCCGCAGGCCTCGCTCGACATGCTGGTGCTGCAGGCTGTCGCGGCCGGACCCATGCACGGCTTCGGCATCATGCAGCGGCTCGAGCAGCTCTCGGCCGAGGTGGTTCGCTTCCCGCGGGCGTCGCTCTATCCGGCGCTCCATCGGCTGGAGGCCCGACGGTTGATCGCGGGCGACTGGAGACCGGCGCAGGACGGCCGCGACGCGAAGTTCTACCAGGTGACCGGCGCCGGCCGGGCGCGGCTCGCAGGCGATGCCGGCTGGGGGTTGCTGTCGAAGGCGGTCGGCCACCTCGCAACGCTCGAGCAGGAGATGCGGACCGCGTCGGCCATCCAGCGGGCGCTGCTGCCGAACACGCATCGCGCCGGCTCGTTCTTCGATGCCGCAGCGGCGGCGGAGCCGTGCCGGGCGATCGGCGGCGACTTCTTCGACTACATCGACCCGGCGGACGGCGCGCTCGGCTTCGTGCTGGGCGACGTCGCCGGCAAGGGGCCGCCGGCGGCCCTCCTCGCGGCGCTGATGCAGGGATCGCTGGTCGCCCAGGCGGACGCGGGCGCCGGGCCTGCGTCCACGGTGGCCGCGGTGAACGCAGCGGTCGCCCGCCGGGGATCCAGGGGCGCTTCGTCACGCTCTTCTACGGTGTGCTCCGCCCGGACGGAAGCCTCGCGTACTGCAACGCCGGTCACAATCCGCCCGTCCTCGCGCGGGCCGACGGGAGCGTCGCCCGGCTCGACGTCGGCGGGATGGTGCTGGGCGTGTTCGATGACGTCCCGTTCCTGGAAGGCTCCCAGGCCCTCGGGCCGGGCGACCACCTCGTGCTGTTCAGCGACGGCGTCTCGGAAGCGATGAACGAGGCGGAGGAGGAGTTCGGGGACGAGCGCCTCCTCGCCTGCCTCGCCACCGCGGAGGGCGACGCGGAACGACGCCTGCAGCACATCCTCGCCGCCGTACGGCAGTTCACCGGCAACGCCCCGCAGCACGACGACGTGACGGCGATGGTCGTCTCGTTCCGGTCCGCCGCGCGGTGAACTGCCCGCCGGCGCGGCTACCGCTGCTCCCGCTGCCGGTCCCGGACGCGCGCCGAGACGAGCAGGTTCTCCATGCCGTAGTTGCCCTCGTGGCAGGCGTACTCGAAGAGCGGGCTGTCCGAGCGCCGCATGATCACCCGCACCGACCACGGCCGGGCGAACGACGCGGGGTCGTCGACGGTGTACTCGTAGAGGAGGCGATCGGCGTCGAGGCGGGTGAAGCGCTCGACCAGGCGCATGTCGGGGCCCGAACCGCGGAAGCTGGTCTTGGTCGTGAAGTTGCGGGTCTCGACGACCAGGGTGTCGCCCTCCCAGCGGCCGCGCGGGTCGCCCTTCCACTGGCGCACGTGGTCGGGCAGGTGCGGGGAGCCGTCCAGGGGACGACGCGGGCGTCGTGCACCATCTCGTTCAGGATCACGACGTGGTCGCCGGTCTGGAACAACTGCATGTTGTTGTTGTAGGCGCTGGGGTTCATCGGTGGGCCGGAGTTGAATCCCATGATGCAGCGCTCGAACGCCCCGCGGTCCTCGGGCCCGAACGCGTCGCGGGCGCGCAGCTCCCCCTGCCGCTCGCCGCGCGCCTCCGCCTCGGCGCTGCGCGCCGGGATCTTGCCGTCCGGTGGATCGACCACCAGCGACGTCCGGCGCTCGTCGCCCAGCGTGGTGCCGCGGTCGTACCAGAAGTTGTTGTAGCCGCCGGAGACCGGCAGCCGGCCGTTCTCGTCGCGCCACAGGTCGACGTTCTGCGCGTCCACCCGCTCCTGCGCGAACGCGGCCGCCTCCTCGGGGCTCAACGTCGCGCGTCCGGCCAGCTCGTCGGGGCGCTCGAAGGGAATGGCGCTGCGGAAGTCCCAGACCCCCTGCAGATCCCGTCCCGCTCCCTCCCCCGGCGCCTGACCGGCCGCCGCGGCAACCGCCGTGGCCAGCAGCAGGCCGCAGGCTCCCGCTCCGATCCGCCACCCGACGCTCGTGTGCGGCGTCCTCATTCCTGCCCTCCTCGCGCTCGCCGTCGCCGGCGCGCGCCTGGTAGCGCCAAATGCCGGTAGTGCCGGTCCCGTCGTTCGCCGCCGAGTGCCCGGCCGTTCCGGGCCCCCGGCGGTTCCGCTCCACTCAGTCCGCATGGTCGACGCCGGCGGCCGCCTGCAGGAGCCTGAGCCCGAGGGGATCGACCGCTGCGAGCGCGTTCGCCAGCACGACGACTCCGAAGCGCCCGTCCTCCGTGAAGCCCAGGAAGCTCCGGAAGCCGCCGGTGCCGCCGTTGTGCCAGATCACCGTCTGCCGGTCGAGGTCCGGGCGCCGGTCGCGCACCCACGCGAGCCCGATGCTGCGCCGCGGCGAGATTCGGAAGTGCTCCCGGTGCGCGGCGCGGATCGCCGAGTAGACGGGGTGGGAGTCCCTCCGCATGTTGGCGGCGAGATACCCGACCATCCCCTCCAGGGTGCTCCGCACCGCCCCTGCGCCCTCGAACGCCTCCGGCAGGTCCCAGGGCTCTGCCGCGAGCCCGAGCCGCACGGGCCCGATACGCTGCCGGCTCCGGTAGCCGACCGCCGTGCGCCACTGCGCTCCGTCGCCCGGTCCGATCTCGATGCCCGGCAACGCCAGCGGCCCATGGACCAGGTCCCGGATCGCGCCGGCATACCCCAGGGCGGCCTCGCGACCGAGAATCCACCCGAGCAGACCGAACCCGAAGTTGGAGTAGTCCGAGTGTTCCCCCGGGCTAGACCGGAGCTCGGTGACCTCGAGCGCGCGCAGGAGGTCGTCCGTGGTGTAGCCCTCGTAGGGATTCAGGCCCAGTACGGCGCGCGCGAGCACGCTGAGATCCGCCATCCCCGGCGGCACTCTCGGGAGCCCCGCGGTGTGTGTGGCGAGGTGGGCGAGGGTGATGGACTGCTGCTCCGGCGGCAGGTCGATGCCGGCGGGCAGGAGCTCCTGCAATCGGTCGTCCAGGCTGACGACGCCCCGGTCGACCAGCGACGCCAACAGGACGCCGGTGAACGTCTTGGTGATCGATCCGATCTCGAACGTCGCTTCGCGGAGCGGCGGTCCGCCCGGCCGCAGGCGCGCGTCCCCGTAGGTCGCCCGCGCGATGCCGTCCGGCGTCACGAGGCCGACCGCAACGCCGATGGGCCGCTCCTCGCGTACCCAGTCGACGATCTCCCCGCGCACGACCTCTTCGAGGGCGGGCACGCCGACGTCGGTCCAGTACGCCGAGCCGTCCGCCTGCCAGCCGATCGCCGGGCGCCACAGGACCAGGCCGAGCAGGCCGAGCACCAGCCAGAAGGCGCCCGTCCACGGCGAGCGGAGCAACGCGATCCCCCGCGGCACAGGCGGAATCGCCACGCCCTGCGACACGCGGCGGCGCCTGCGGACGGCGCGCACCAGCACGAGGAGGCCGAGTGCGCACCACAGGGCGAAGGCCGCGACGGGGCTGAAGGCGAGCCACGAGCCCATCGGTCGGATCGTAGTGGGCGGGTCGCGGCCCTGCAAGAGCGAGCGGCCGGCGACCGCGAGCCGCGCCGGGCGCGATTCCGGCAGGTCGATCCACCGGCCCGCCCGCGGTTGCGCACTCCCGATCCAATACGATCCGCACGTGACCGTCCCGAGCGCAGACCGATGACCCGACACACCAATCCCCGAGTTGCCGAAGCCCGCGTCGACCCACTGTTCATCGACCGCTGGTCTCCGCGGTCGTTCGCCCCCGAGCCCCTGAGCGACGCCGACATCGCGTCGCTGTTCGAGGCCGCCCGCTGGGCCCCGTCGTCGTCCAACGTCCAGCCGTGGCTCTTCCTCTACGAGACCGACGGCCCGGACCGGCCGGTCTTCGATTCCATCCTCAATCCGCGAAACCGCGCCTGGGCGTCGAAGGCGCCGCTCGTCGGCTTCGTCTTCGCCAACGTCCGCACGCCGGACGGCCGCGAGCCGCCCACCGCGCAGTTCGACGCCGGAGCGGCGTGGATGTCGCTGGCCCTGCAGGCGCGCGCGCTCGACATCTGCACCCACGCGATGGCCGGCATCGACCGCGAGGCCGCCCACGAGCGGCTCGGCGTCGACCGCGAGTCGTACGCCGTCATGTGCGGCCTCGTCGCCGGCCGGCTCGGCCCGCGCGAGGCGCTGCCAGCGGCGCTTCAGGAACGCGAGGGGCCGCGGAACGACCGGAAGCCGCTGGCCGAGATCGCCCGCCGGGGCATCCTGCGCAGGCCGTGAGCCTGCGGCGTGGCTTCCGCCGCGGAGAGCACGCCCGACCTGGCGGAGCCGGACGCGCAGCCGGCCGGAGCGGCCGTGGGAACCCCACCCGGTGCGCGTCGAGGGGGTGTGGGCGCTGTTGCGCGCCGCGCGGGCCACGGTATGATCGCGCCGTCGACGGGCCCCTCGCTCGGGGGCAGGTTCACCTTCTCAGGGAGGTCGGCATGAGGCGGGGGGTCCGGCAACGCGCGGCGACCGGCGTGGTGGTGCTGGCTCTTGCGCTCGGCGGCTCGGGTGCCGCGGCGCAGGAGGAGGAGCGCATCGTCCGGATCGACACCCTCAACGTGAGGGACACCCTCTACCACCTGTCGGACGGCGGCGCCAACGCGCTGGCGCTCATCGACGAGATCAACGGCGGGGTCGTGCTGATCGACGCGAAGAGCCCCGGCTGGGGCGCGGCCGTGCGGGAGGCGGTCTACGGCGTGACCGACCTGCCGGTCACGACGATCGTGCTGACCCACCCGCACGGCGACAGCGCGGGAAGCCTCAGCGAATACCCCGACCTGGTAGAGGTCGTCACGCACGAGCGGTCGGCGGCCGCCATCGCCGAGGCCGTGCCCGACGGGGTGACCGTCACGACCTTCGGCGACCGCCACTCGCTGCTCGACGACCTCGACCGCATCGAGCTGTACCACTTCGGACCGGCCCACACGGGCGGGGACACCGTCGTCGTCTTTCCGCAGAAGGGCGTCGCCTTCCTCGGAGACCTGTTCCCGTCCAAGGCGACACCGGAGATCGACACCGGCAACGGCGGAAGCGGCGTGGCGTTCCCGGAGACGCTGGCGCGCGCGGTGGCGACCATCGACGGGGTGGAGCGGGTCATCACCGGCCGCGACGCGTTCCCCTCCACGTATGCCGGACGCGGGCGGCGCGAGGAAGGACGCCGGCGCCCGTGGACGGGCTGGATGACCTGGGCTGACGTGGCGGAGTACGCGGAGTTCAACCGCGACTTCCTGGCCGCCGTCGAGGGGGCCTACCGTGCCGGCAGGAGCGCCGACGAGGCAGCCGCGACGCTCGAGCTCCCCGAGCGGTACGGCGACTACGGGATGGAGCACGCCCAGGCCAACGTCGAGGCGATCTACGCCGAGCTCGCGGCCCGGTGAGAGGCACCGGTGAGAGGCAGAGGACCGATGACATCGAAGCTGACGGCAGCGCTCGCGAGTATCGCAATCGTGGTCGGGGCCGCGGGCATCGCCGCGGCCGAGGACTGGCCGGAGTTCCGGGGCGCCGGCCGCCGCGGCGTCTGGCTCGAGTCGGGAATCGTCGAGACGTTCCCGGAGGAGGGGCTCAAGGCGCTCTGGCGGACACCCGTGAAGCGGGGCTACGGGGGCCCGGCGGTGGCCGACGGGCGCGTCTTCGTGACCGACTACGAGCCGACCGACGGGATGCGCGGGACCGAGCGCGCGCTCGCCCTCGACGAGGCAACCGGCGAGGTCCTGTGGGTCCAGGAGTGGGACGCCGACTACGCCGGGATCCAGTGGGAGATCGGCCCGGGCGCGACGCCGACCGTCGACGGGGACCGCGTCTACGTCCTCGGGCGGGACGGGGTGCTCTCGGCTTTCAAGACCGACACGGGCGAGATCCTCTGGCGCAAGTCCTACAGCGAGGACTACGGCGTCGACCGCATGCGGTGGGGCTTCGACTGGGGCTTCGCCAGCGCCCCGCTGGTCGACGACGAACGGCTCATCTGCTTCGTCGGCGGACCGCCCGACGCGCGGGTCGTGGCGCTCGACAAGATGACCGGGGAGGAGATCTGGCGCTCGCTGCCGAGCGAGGCCGACCTCGGCGTAGCCCAGCCGATCATCATCGAGGCGGGCGGGGCGCGCCAGCTCATCGTCTGGGATCCGGAAGAGGTCGCCTCGCTCGATCCCGTGACCGGCGAGGTCTACTGGCGGCAGCCGTACGTCGTCGGCGGAGCGATGACGGTTGCGGTGCCGGTCCAGGTCGGGTCGCAGCTCTTCTTCAGCACCTTCTACGACGGCCCGATGATGCTGACCCTCAACCAGGACCGCCCCGACGCCACCATTGCCTGGAAGGGGTCGAGCAACAGCGAGATCCGCACCGAGGGGCTGCACGCAGTGCTGGCCACGCCGATCATCGACGGCGGGTACATCTACGGCATCTGCAGCTACGGGCAGCTCCGCTGCCTCGACGCGAGCACGGGCGAGCGCATCTGGGAGACGCAGGAGGCGACCGTCGAGCGGCGCCGTTGGGTGTCGGGCTTCATGGTGAAGAACGGCAACCGCATCTTCATGAACAACGACCGGGGCGAGCTGATCATCGCCCGCCTCCACCCGACGGGCTATGAGGAGATCAGCCGCACGGCCCTCATCACCCCGACGTCGCCGCCCGGCAACCGCCGCGAGCTGCGCAACGTGAGCTGGGTACACCCGGCCTACGCCAACCGGCACATCTACATGCGCAACGACGAGGAGATCGTCGCCTTCTCGCTCGCCGCCGCCGATTACGACTGACGGCCGGTGGCCGGCCCCGTGCGCACGCCCCGCGCTCGGGGCCGGCGTCCGCCCACCGGCCTCGGCGCACAGGCCGCCGGTTTAACCCACCGTTAACGGCGCCGTCACTGCCAGGACACGCCGGGCATCTACGTTGGGATGCGCTCCGGTATCCCGATGGCGGTGCCTTCGCTCGACGACTCGACGCACATCCTCGTCGTAGAGGACGACCTCGACATCGCGCTCCTGATCCGGCACGCCTTCCAGCGCGAGGGACAGCCGAGGGTCGAGATGGCGGCCACGGGGCAGGCGGCGCTGCGCGCGGTCGAGGTCGACCCGCCGGACATCATCATCCTCGACATCAACCTCCCCGATGTCGACGGCTTCGAGGTCTGCCGCCGCATCCGGTCGCGGGCGGAGCGGGGGAACATCCCGATCATCGCGGTGACCGCGCGCCACAGCGAGGCGGACCGCGTGCAGGCGCTCGACCTCGGAGCGGACGACTACGTCACGAAGCCGTTCGGCCTCAAGGAGCTCGCCGCCCGCGTGCGCGCCGTTCTCCGCCGCACGTCGCGGCCGGACCCTTCCGACGGCATCTACGACGGCAAGCACCTGCGCGCCAACTTCCCCGGCGTGGCGGTGACCGTGGACGGCCGCCCGGTGCGCCTCACGCGCCGCGAGCTCGAGCTGCTCGAGTGCCTCGTCTCCGCCCGCAACCGCGTCCTCACCCGGGCCCAGCTCATCGACCGCGTCTGGCCCGGCTACGACCCGGTCGGCTCCCGCACCGTGGATGTCCACGTCGGCCGCCTCCGCTCCAAGCTCGGCGAGGCCGGCCGCCAGATCGAGACCGTCTTCGGCGTCGGCTACCGCTTCATCGAGGAGTAGCGCGGGCTCCCGGGGCGCGGATCGCCCCGTGTAGGATCGCCGCGTGACCTACGACTACGTGATCGTCGGCGCGGGCACGGCAGGCTGCGTGCTCGCCAACCGGCTGTCGGCCGATTCCGGCGCCAGCGTGCTGCTGCTCGAGGCGGGGGGCAAGGACGACTACTTCTGGATCGACATTCCCGTCGGCTACCTCTACACCATCGGCAACCCGCGCACGGACTGGTGCTACCGGATCGAGCCCGACCCCGGCCTGAACGGCCGGACCATCCTGTACGCCCGCGGCCGGGTGCTCGGCGGGTGCTCGTCGATCAACGCGATGATCTACATGCGGGGGCAGCGGAGCGACTACGACCACTGGGCGTCGCTCGGCAACCGCGGCTGGGCGTGGGACGACGTCCTGCCGGTGTTCAAGCGCTCGGAGGACTACCAGCACGGCGCCGACGAATGCCACGGGGTCGGCGGCGAGATGCGGGTCGAGGAGCGGCGGGTGAGCTGGGAGATCCTGGACGCCTGGCGCGACGCGGCCGCCGAGTGCGGCATCCCCAGGATCGCCGAGTTCAACCGCGGCGACAGCTTCGGCAACGCCTACTTCCAGATGAACCAGCGCGCCGGCCGCCGCTGGAGCGGCACCAAGGCGTTCCTGCGTCCGGTCCTGCACCGGCCCAACCTGACCGTCCGGACGGATGCCCAGGTGCGCCGCATCACGGTCGATGCCGGCGATGCCGGCCCGCGCGCGACCGGGATAGAGCTGGTGACGGGCGAGCGGCTCGCGGCGCGGCGCGAGGTGATCCTGGCCGCCGGGGCCATCGGCTCGCCGCAGATCCTGCAGCTCTCGGGCATCGGGCCCGGCGCGCTGCTCCAGGCGCACGGCATCGAGGTGGCCCACGATCTGCCGGGGGTCGGGGAGAACCTCCACGACCACCTGCAGATCCGCACCATCTACAAGGTGAGGAACACCGTCACCCTGAACCGGCGGGTGAACTCGCTGTTCGGCAAGGCGGCGATGGGCCTGGAGTACCTGCTGTTCAAGACCGGCCCGCTGACGATGCCCCCGTCGCAGCTCGGCGCCTTCGCCCGCAGCGACCCGTCGCGGGCGTCGGCGAACATCGAGTGGCACGTGCAGCCGCTCTCCCTCGACAAGTTCGGCGACCCGCTGCACAAGTTCAACGCGATCACCCCGTCGGTCGCCAACCTCCAGCCCACCAGCCGCGGCCACGTTCGCATCAAGGGCCCCGATCCGCTGCAGGCGCCGGCCATCACCCTGAACTACCTCTCCACGGACGAGGACCTCCAGGTCGCGGTGGCCGGCCTGCGGTTCACCCGGCGCATCATGGCCGCGCCGGCCCTGGCGCGGTTCGAGCCCGAGGAGTGGAAACCGGGTCTCGACGTCGAGAGCGACGAGGCGCTGGCCGACGCCGCCCGGGACCTCGGCACGACGATCTTCCATCCCGTCGGCACCTGCAAGATGGGGAGCGACCCCCTCGCCGTCGTCGACGACCGGCTCGCCGTGCGCGGCGTCGCCGGCCTGCGCGTCATCGACGCCTCGGTAATGCCGCGGATCACCTCGGGCAACACCAATGCGCCCACCGTCATGATCGCCGAGAAGGGGGCGGAGTTCGTGATCGAGGATGCGTCGGGTCCGGGGGCGGCCAGCCGCGGTGCGGCGGACTGACGGGCGGGTGTGAGCAGGCTCGGCCCTACGGCATCGCGTCGCCCGGCGCGGGTGGCTGACCAACGCCGGCCCGCTCGAGGATGCGACGTGCGACCGAGACGTCGCCTCTGGCGGCCCGCTCGGCGAGGTAGCGCTCGGTTCGCAGCGCGGACAGCTTCTCGGCAACAGCGACGTTGATCAACTGGTTCACGGCCACGCCCTCCGCCTTGGCGAGCTTGCGCAGCTCCTCCAACAAAGCGGGCTGCAGCCATAGGCGACGTTGCTCTTCTTCATGGTCGCTCCGTGAGTCGGCGGAGCCCATCCGCCGGCCTCAGCACGGGCATGGCGAAGCTCGTGCCGCTTCTCACCGCCGTCTCCATGACCTTGTCATCCCTCGGGTCGGACAGCATTGGACGCCACAGGTACGACAGTCTGACGGGCCGGGCGATGATCGCTACCGCATCAACCAACGCTTGCACGTCAGCGACCGACAGTCCGGCCGCGTTCACGTGCTCGGGACGGGTAAGGACTGCCTCGTACGCCACCAGGAGCGGCACGGAAGCCAGCAGCAGATAGCGCTCGTCGAGCGCCAGCTTGACGAGCCTTCTCGACGCGCCGGCAGCGCTGCGAACCGCGGCCACCAGAACATCGGTGCGAAGAACGAGCTCAGTGCCATGACGCGCCAATGCCTGCGCGGACGCCGCCTCGGCGACCTCGAGACGCTGCACGACGAGGTGTCGGCGTGGTCCAGCTACGTCAATGGCACCCAACGCGGCGTCCACCGGCAGATGAAGGTCGACGATGCTCGCTGTAAACTCAGGTCCGAGCACTGTAATGTGACGGACCACTAGAGGCATCAGCCAACCGGGTTCGCCCTATTCTCGCTCCTGCCCAGAGGCTTGTTGAATGAGTATCCACAGTGGCAACTGCTGACCTACATAGCCGGCCGGAATTGCCGGCGTGAGCGTTCCCGGTTCAAGCACATTGGGCGCAAGCCGCTCGATGCGTCCGCTCGGCGCCGTCAACTCATCGTACCGTCTCGACGCCATTCGGCTAAGCGTACCGATCAATTCGAAACCCTGCCCTGGCGTACGGGCACTCGGCTCCGCGACATACTCGACACCAAGGAGTCGGTCGTCGTCGACTGACAGCCTTTCGCTGGCGGGCCATTCACCGAAGAGCATCAACTGAAACGCCAGGTTCTTCTCACTTCGCTCGGTCACCAGTTGGCCGGCGCATTCAATTTCCACCCGGCGAATCGTGAAATTCACGCGACCGTTTGCGTCGATCTTCGGGGGTCTATCGGGGTTCTCCAGAAGTCGGCAGACGAGAGGCGGAGTCGTCCCCACGTGCATGTCACCGAGTACAGCCATCGTGTTCTGCATGATGGCTTCACGCAAGGTGATCCTCCAAGCAGAACCGTAGAGACGCAAGTCCGCCGGCGAGACCATCGTCCACATTCTCAACCTCGACCAGTATATCGCCAGCCGGAGTTCGGTACGCACCAATGCAGCATAGCCCTGAAGCCGGGAAAGATAATCCGTCGTGAACGCGACACGTGGCTCTCGTCTGCTGCTGTGGCAGTTCTTCACCTCGACGAGGAACTGTTGGCCGTTGTCGGTCACTACGCGATAGTCGGGGATCCTGAGGTTTGGATTCCCAGCAAATGCCGGTCGGCTGTCTTCCTTCTTTACCAGGGAACACCTACCGATTGCTGCCGCTACGTAGCCGAACATAGCCTCGACCCGTCGACCGTGCAGTCTTGTCGCGGGAGATTCCTGCAGCGCTGCCATGCTGACAAGATCGAGAATCCGGCCTTTGCCGTCGACGCTGTCGATCGATATGCCGTGTGTTCGCCCAACAGCATCGAGGAGATCGAGCAGGTCGAACTGCACAGGATCGTGCGGGAGACACTTCATCGTAGCGTGCGCGACTTCCGACTGTGCGCCCTCCGTCAGACCGCTGGTGCCGTCGGCGGTCTCACGCGCCCGGCGCTGAGCGCGCCGCGCAGCTCGGCGCAGGGCCGAATCCGCGCCGGCGAGCAACTCACTCCACCGAGGGTTGGCCTGTCTCCGGACTGCAGAATCCAACGAGTTCACGGTCGGCTCTCCTTAGCCAGTAGCACCGGCGGGTCTCCCGAGGTATCGTACTCGGCCCACTCGTCCACGAGACCCCTGTAGATGTGCTCCCAATTTCGCCAGCCGGCGTGGAAACGGCGCCGAACAACCTGCTCCGGTACGGCGTGTCCGCCCTCGATCACGCGCTGTCGAACACGGGCGACAGCCGCTTCGGCCGTCGGCAACCGCAGGAAGAACAGCGTAACCCGGTAGCCCAGCCGCTGCCAGCGTGGAATGAACTTGGCGTAGCTGCGTCCGCTGAGCGTGGTTTCGAACGCGAAGCTCTCGCCGCGCGCCACATGCTCGTGAATCCGGCTGAGCATGATCCTGCCCGCCCGGACCGCGACGAGGTCCGGTCGAAACGGGCTGAGACCGGCGGAGATGAGGTCTGCATTGACGAAGATCGGACAGCTCGCCTCGCGTGGCAGGAACTCCGTGGCAAACGTGCTCTTGCCCGCACCGTTCGGGCCGGCGATGATCAGAATGCGCTTCGAAACCGTCACGCCTCAAGCCTGGGGCCGCTCGTCTCCGCCGCCGCCCGCACCGCGGACGCCGGGATGGCATGACCTGAGGATACCCGGCTCCTCACGGGCAGCTTCCCGAACGGGTCGCGGACGCGCACCAGTCGCGGCCCGGGGGGTGGCGCAGTCGTAGACGACGTCGCCGGCGCCCGCGCGGCCCTTCACCTCGATGGCGCGGCGGTCTCCCGTCGGGGCCACCGAGAGTAGGTCGAAGCCCGGCCAGCCCCCCAACCCGGCGTGGCGCGCGCGCTCCGGACGCCAGACGTCGTGAACGGTGGCGCCGGACGTCTCCTCGTGCGCCTGGGCGACCCGCATGGCGACCTCCTCCAACCGGGCGCCGTGATGGTCGCGCTCCCCGGCATCGCCCGCGGGCAGCACCAGGGCGTGCGCGACCATCTCCAGTCGCCGGCCCCCGACGAGGGGCGGTTCCAGCTTCACCTGCCGCAGGCGGCGGTCCTTGTCGGCGGCGAAGCGGCGCTCCTCGTCCTTGACCCGGGCGAGCTCCGCGACCGCCCCGGCGTCGCCCGCACGCCCCTTCCAGCCCACGTGCTGCCGTCAGGCGATCCGCTCGGCCGTCCGGTGGTCGCCGCCGCGGGCGATCCGGTCGAGCCGTTCGGGGAGCGACCGCTCGATGCGCGCCCGGCGCTCGTCCACCAGGCGTCTCCGACTACGTGGCGTGGTTCGAGGACGCGTTCTTCCTGTTCGCAGTCCCCGTCTTCGACGCCTCTCCGGCCCGCGCGAGGACGAATCCGAATAAGACCTACTGCGTCGACCACGCGCTGGTGCGGTCGGTCGGCTCCGGCGTCCTCGTCAATGCCGGTCATCTGCTCGAGAACGTCGTGTTCACGGCGCTGCGGCGGTCGACGCCGAGGATCGGCTACTTCAAGGGTCCGAATGGGTGCGGTCTGGATTTCGTGGCGCAGCAGCCGGACGGATCGCGCAGCCTGGTTCAGGTCTGCGAAACGCTGGCCGATCCGCGGACGCGCCGGCGGGAAACGAACGCACTCCATCGTGCGAAGGCCGAACTCGGCGCGCGTAGCGGAACGATCGTGACCCGCGACGAAGAGGAGACGATTCGGGTGGACGCCGGGTCCATCGACGTGGTGCCGGCATGGCGCCTTCTTCTCGACGTCGGGTAGCTCGGTGGACGTCCCCGGGGGCATGACTGTGCCGCGGGGCGATGTATAATTGGTGACTTCGTCCCGCCGCGGCCGCTGCTGGGAGGTCGTTCAACGGTAGGACACGCGGCTCTGGACCGTGGAATCGGGGTTCGAATCCCTGCCTCCCAGCCATCTCTCAGCCTTCGGCTTCGTAATGGCCGGGAGGCAGGGATTCGGTCGCAAACGGGCTGGCGCCCGTTTGGGCTCGAATCCCCCTCACTTGGGGGATCTTGGCTCGGTGGCGGACGGATTCCCCCTCATCTTGGAGGACCTCGGGGCGGTCGCGAACGGGCGGGCGTCCGGTCGAACTCGAATCCCTCCTCATCTCGCGGGATCTTGGCTCGGTGGCGGACGGATTCCCCCCCCCATCTTGGAGGACCTCGGGGCGGTCGCGAACGGGCGGGCGTCCGGTCGAACTCGAATCCCTCCTCATCTCGCGGGATCTTGGCTCGGTGGCGGACGGATTCCCCCCCCATCTTGGAGGACCTCGGGGCGGTCGCGAACGGGCGGGCGTCCGGTCGAACTCGAATCCCTCCTCATCTCGCGGGATCTTGGCTCGGTGGCGGACGGATTCCCCCCCATCTTGGAGGACCTCGGGGCGGTCGCGAACGGGCGGGCGTCCGGTCGAACTCGAATCCCTCCTCATCTCGCGGGATCTTGGCTCGGTGGCGGACGGATTCCCCCTCATCTTGGAGGACCTCGGGGCGGTCGCGAACGGGCGGGCGTCCGGTCGAACTCGAATCCCTCCTCATCTCGCGGGATCTTGGCTCGGTGGCGGACGGATTCCCCCCTCATCTTGAGAGGACCTCGGGGCGGTCGCGAACGGGCGGGCGTCCGGTCGAACTCGAATCCCTCCTCATCTCGCGGGATCTTGGCTCGGTGGCGGACGGATTCCCCCCCCATCTTGAGAGGCCCTCGCCTCCTTGGGGGGGACGGTCGGGTGCGGGCGGGCTTGGATCCTGTAGTCTCTCAGCCTCCGGCTCCTTGATGGGCGGGAGGGCTGATGCCTGCTTCCGAACGGCCGCGCTTCGCGCTTTCCCGTGACCTGTTCCTCCGGCTCCTCGGCTTCGTCTACGGCATCGCGTTCCTGTCCCTCGCCCCGCAGCTCCCGGGCCTGGTCGGCTCGGACGGCCTCCTCCCCGCCGCCGCGTACCTGGAGCGCGTACACGAGGTCCAGGGAGCCGAGGCGTACTTCCGCCTGCCGACGCTGCTCTGGCTCTGGCCGGGCGACGCGCTGCTCCTGGGACTCTGCTGGGCCGGCATCGCCCTGTCGGCGGCCGCCGTCGCGGGCCTCGCGCCGATCGCGACGTTCGCGGCGCTCTGGCTCTGCTACCTCTCGCTCACGGTCGCGGGCCAGGGCTTCCTTTCGTTCCAATGGGACGTGCTGCTGCTCGAGGCGGGCTTCCTCGCCGTGCTGTACGCGCCGGCGGGATGGCGCCTCCACCTGGGAGCCGGCCCCGAGCCCGGCGCCGCCGCGCGGTGGCTGGTGTGGGGGCTCGCGTTCAAGCTGACCTTCCTCTCCGGGATCACCAAACTGCTGAGCGGCGACGAGACGTGGTGGGGGCTGACGGCGCTCCGCCACCACTACGAGACGCAGCCCATTCCGACATGGGTGGGCTGGTACGCGCACCAGGCGCCGGCGTGGATCGCGACGCTCTCGACCGGCGTGATGTTCACCATCGAGCTTGCGGCCCCCTTCGTCATCCTCCTCCCGCCGCGGTTTCGGCGGGTTCGCGTCACCGGCGTCGCCCTGCTCTGCCTGCTGCAGGCGCTGATCGCGCTGACCGGAAACTACGGCTTCTTCAACCTCCTGACGGTGGTGCTCTACCTGGCGCTGCTCGACGACGCGACCATCGCGCGCGGCGTGCCCGGCCTCGGCGTGCCCGGTCCCGGGCCGTCACCCTCCGCGCGCCTGGTCCCGCCGCGCTGGCGAAGGACGGGGCTGGCGGGCGCCGCCGTGACGATGGCGCTTCTGAGCGCCTACACCTTCGTCCGTGAGATCCGCCGGCCGGACCCGATGCCGGCATGGTCGGCGGACCTGTTCGGGTGGGTCGCGCCGTTCCGCTCGGTGAACGGCTACGGCCTGTTCCGGACCATGACCATCGAGCGTCCCGAGATCGTCGTCGAGGGCAGCGCCGACGGCGTCGCGTGGACCGAGTACCCGTTCCGCTGGAAGGCAGGCGACCTGCAGCGGGCGCCGGGCTTCGTGCAGCCGCACATGCCGCGTCTCGACTGGCAGATGTGGTTCGCGGCGCTCGGCCCGCGCGCCGAGGCGCACTGGCTCCTGCCGCTGGCGCAACACCTGCTCGAGGAGTCGCCGGCCGTGCTCGCCCTCCTGGACGACTCCAACCCGTTCGCCGACGAACCGCCCCGGTTCGTCCGCCTCGTCCTGTACGACTATCGCTTCACGACGCGGTCCGAGGGCGCCGGCGGCGCCTGGTGGCGGCGTGAGCTCATCGCCTATCTCACCGAGCCGATCACGCGCGACGATCTTCGCTGAGGGCCCGCGCCGCAGGAGTTTCGCGCCGGCGAGACGCCCAACGCGCCCGTCCCGGGCGCAGGCATCCCGACGACGTGACCGCCGTTCCTGACGACGGGGCGAGACGCCCAACGCGCCCGTCCCGGGCGCAGGCATCCCGACGACGTGACCGCCGTTCCTGACGACGGGGGAGACGCCCAACGCGCCCGTCCCGGGCGCAGGCTCAGTGCGGGCGCCCGACGCGGAACTTCTGGCGCTCCGCGATGTCGGCCAGCGCGGCCCGCGCGTGTTGCGCGGTCTGCGGGTGGGGGTCGCAGTCGAAGACGGCCACCAGGTGCTGGTAGGCGGCCGCCGGCTGGTGCTGCGCGTGGAGCTGCACCAGGCCGGCGCCGAGGTGGGCCTCGGCGGCGTACGGCCCGAGCGGGTAGTCCCGGAGGTGTCGCTGGTACACGACCAGCGCAGCGGCGGGGTGCCCATGGTTGGCCAGCCAGTTGCTGAGCGAGATCGAGTCGTCCGGCGCCAGCGCCCGCCGGCTCGCCTCGGACGGGACCTGGAAGTACGCGTCGGCGGCTTCATCGTACCGGCCGCCGCTCATCAGGCGCGCGATCTCCTCGCGGACGGAGGCTACGGCAGTGCCGGAGGCGCCGGGCGCCGGGGCGCGGCGATACTCGCGCGGGCCGGCCTGGACGCCGCGGCGCTCCGCCCACCACGCCGATCCCAGGCCCGCCAGGAAGCCGCCGATGTGAGCGCCGTAGGCAACGCCTCCCCCATCCTCGATGCCGCGGCTGGCGAGGAACGGGAAGAGGTTCTGGATGATGAGGTAGATCCCCAGCACCAGGCGCGCCGGCGCGTAGAAGATGTGCATGAGCGGGAACATCACCAGCAGCCGCACACGGTTCCGGGGGAACCAGATGAAGTAGAAGCCGAGCACGCCGGAGATGGCGCCCGATGCGCCGACGACCGGCACGACCGAGCGCGCGTCGAGCACGGAGTGCACCAGCGTCGCGGCCAGCCCGGTCGCCAGGTAGGCGAGCAGGAAGCGCGCGGGGCCGAGCCGGTGCTCCACGTTGTCGCCGTAGATCCAGAGGAAGAGCATGTTCCCCGCCAGGTGCATCAGGCCCCCGTGCAGGAACATCGACGTGAAGAGCGCGGTCAGCTCGGGCGCCGCGGGACGGTACCCGTAGCTGAAGACGACGAGGTCGTAGGCCGTGATCTGCCGCAGGAAGTCCTCGAGCGACATGCGCGAGAGGTAGCGGGCGAAGAGCTGCACGTACTCCGCCACGCGCGGATCGTCGAAGTCGGGGCGCACGGCGCTCAGCGGCAGCGTCACGAAGCAGTAGACGGCCACGTTGACGCCGATGAGGCTGTAGGTGACGACGGGAGCGCCGCGGGGATTCGGCTCGTCGCCGAGTGGCAGGAACATGGCTTCAGAGCGGCCCGGCCCGCGCGCGAAGGCGGGCGGGCCCCGGGCCGCCACGCCTCCTCGATCTTACACGGCGAGCCGGCCGGAGCACGTCGCCTGCAGGCCCCGATTCCCGCCCGGCCCAACCTGCGGGAGCCCGCGCCGCGGCGCGAGGATTCCTACGCGTCGGGCGTGGCGTCGAGCGTCGCCAACCGGCGTGCGATCTCGTCGCGCACCTCCCGGAAGCGCTGCTTGCGCTCCTCCTCGGTGCCCGCGGCCCCGGCCGGGTCCGGGAGCGGCCAGTGCAGGCGGCGCGCGGCGCCCGGGAACGCCGGGCAGACCTCGTCCGCGCAGAGGGTCACCACCGTGCCGACCCGCGCCGGATCGACATCC
The DNA here is from genome assembly GCA_965215155.1 of Vicinamibacterales bacterium. GTDB lineage: Bacteria > Acidobacteriota > Vicinamibacteria > Vicinamibacterales > UBA8438 > JAGWAJ01. The sequence goes on from CBDCCY010000004.1 coordinate 1,454,168, forward strand.
GCGACGCCGGTCGACCGGTGACCCGAGATGTCGATGCCGATCTCGGCCATCGCCGCCACCGCAAGGGGGTTGACCCGCGACGGCTGCGACCCCGCGCTCTCGACCGGCACGCCCGAACCGAAGCGCGCCCTCGCCAGCCCTTCCGCCATCTGGCTGCGCGCGGAGTTGGCGACGCACAGGAACAGGACGCTCTTCCTCACTTGCACCTCGTCACAGGCAACGTCCCGGCGTGCCGCACGCCGGCCGGGCAACCCGCGGGCATCGTATCCCGCCCGGACAACCCGCCGACCCGTTCCTCCTCTCCCCTCCCCGTCCGGCTCCGCCCGAGGTCTTGCACGCCGGGGCGCCCCGGTCCATCATGGGCACTGGAGAGACGAAATCCCATGCGACTGCCCACATTCGCCGGCCCCCTCGTCGCCGCAACCCTCGGGCTCGCGCTCGCGTTGGGCACCAGCCCGGCCCGGGCCCAGTCCGAAGAACCGCGGACCGCGGACGGACAGCCCGACATCCAGGGCGTCTGGACCAACTTCGACCCGACGCCGTTCGAGGCGCCCGACGAGGCGGACATCGAGCGGCTGGCTCCGCTCGCGTTCTGGTTCCCCGGCACGAACCAGCCGCCGCGCATGCCGCCCTCCGAGCCGCAGCCCCGCCGCGAAGTGAGCGGCTTCGCCGACGGACCGGGCAGCGCGCCCCGCAACGCGCGGCGCAGGTCGATGGTCGTCGACCCGCCCGACGGGCGGATCCCGGTCCGCGACGAGGCCCGCGCGCGCCGCGACTACAACCTGATCCACCTGACCGATTCCTACATGAACCACACGCCGTGGGAGCGGTGCATCACGCGCGGCGTCCCGGGCGGGATCTTCCCGCCCGGATACGGGGCGGGCTACCGCATCCTGCAGACGCCCGGCCACGTCGTCATCCTCTACGAGATGATCCACGAGGCGCGCATCATTCCGCTCGACGGCCGCCCGCACGTGCCCTCCGGCGTCCGCCTGTGGAACGGCGACTCCCGCGGCCGCTGGGAGGGAAACACCCTGGTGGTCGAGGTGACCAACTACAACGACAAGGGCGCCATCGCCACCAACATCGCGACGCGCGGCGCGCGCGGCCTGCCGCGGACGGAGGCGCTGCACGTCGTCGAGCGGTTCACGATCCGGGATGCGGACACCATCGACTACGAGGTCACGATCCACGACCCCGACATCTACACCAGCTCGTGGCAGGTCGCCATGCCTCTGAACAAGGACGCGACGTACGACCTCTTCGAGTACGCGTGCCACGAGGGGAACTACGGTCTGGCCAACAGCCTGAGCGCCGGACGCGCGGAGGATCGGGAGGCGGCCGCCGCGGACGCGCGGTAGAGACCTGGGAGCTTGCGCCGCAGAACGCAACGGCGTGAGTGTTGCGGCGCAGGCTCCTGGGGCGGTGGGGGCAGGGGCCGAACACGGAGCCTGCGACGGGTTTGGCGGCGCTCGCGCGGCGAGCGCGCCGGCGGGAGCGAACCGCAGCCGCAGCAGCGAACGCGGTCACGGCATGGAGCGCGCGCAACAGGACCCGCGGGTACCGGCAAAGGGAGGAACCATGCGCGGTAGAGCACTTGTCGTAGTCGTTGCCGCCACCGTCACCGCCGGCCTGGTGGCGCCGGCCGCTGCCGCCGGGCAGGCCGCGGCCGGCCAGGCCGCTACGGCGGACTGGACGCCGCCGCGGACCCCGTGGGGCGATCCCGACCTGCAGGGCGCCTACACGAACAAGACGATCACCCCCATCGAGCGGCCGGCGGAGCTCGCCGGCCAGGAGTTCCTCACCGCGGAGGAGGCCGCAACCCTCGAGCGCGAGGTCGTGGAGCGGAACCGCGAGCTCCTGAACCGGCCTGCCCAGCGGACCGAGGCCACGGCGAGCGTCGACGTCGGCGTCGACGGTGCGCCGGGGTTCTACAACAACTTCTGGCTGGACCGGGGCACGGCATCGACCGGCCGCACGTCCATCATCGTCGATCCGCCGGACGGCCGCGTGCCGCCCCTGACGCCCGAGGCACAGAGCCGGGAGGACGCCCGCGCCGCGGCGCGTGGGATGCGCGGTCCCGCCGACACCTGGACCGACATGGACCTCAACGACCGCTGCATGCTCTGGTCGGTGGGGCCGCCGATGTTCCCCACCGGCTACAACAACAACTACCTCTTCCTGCAGACGCCCGACCATGTGGTGATCCACGTCGAGATGATCCACGACACGCGGATCATCCCGCTCGACGGCCGCCCGCGGCTCGGGCCCCAGGTCCCGCAGTGGCTGGGCGAGATGCGCGGGCGCTGGGAGGGCGACACGCTCGTCGTCGAGACGACCAACCTCGCCACGACGGACGAGGGCTCGGCGTTCGGCAACGACCCGGTCCGCATCCGGGCCGCGACCGGGGGCGCGGGCGGCGGCCTCCGCATCGTGGAGCGCTTCACGCGCGTCGCCGACGACACCATCCAGTACCGGTTCACGGTTGAGGATCCCTCGCGCTGGACGCGCCCCTGGTCCGGCGAGCTGCCGATGCGGACGGCCGACGGGCCGCTCTTCGAGTACGCCTGCCACGAGGGGAATTACAGCATCGCCAACGTCCTGAGCGGGGAGCGCGCGAGGGAGCGGGAGGCGGCCGCCGAGACGGGAGGCACCCGATGATCAGCTATCGCACGAGCCGTCGACGGACCGTTGTGGCAGCGCCGCTCGCGCTGCTGCCGGCGCTGGCGTTGCTGCTGGCGCCGGCAGCCGCCAGCGGACAGGAGACCCTGCGCACGGCGTGGGGCGATCCGGACTTGCAGGGTGTGTGGGTCGGGTCGACCCTGACTCCCCTGGAGCGGCCGGCGCAGCTCGCGGGACAGGTCTACCTGACGGAGGAGGAGGCGGCGGCGCTGGAGCTCCGGGCGGACGAGTCGCGGTTCGTCGAGCGGACGCCGCGGGAGGGCGACCCGGGCACCTACAACCAGATCTGGTTCGACCCCGGAATGCGCACCGTCCCCGACCGGCGGACGGCGCTCATCGTCGACCCGCCCGACGCGCGCGTTCCCTACACGCCGGAGATGCAGGAGCGCGAGCGGCTCCAGGTGGACTACCGCGTCAACGGCGCCCGCAACTCCTGGGTCGACGTCGACACCGGAGAGCGCTGCCTCGGCGACGGCGTGCCGATGTTCTGGATGGGCTACAACCCGAACCACCAGATCCTGCAGACGCCGGACCACGTGGTGATCGTGCACGAGATGTTCCGCGAACGGCGCATCATCCCCCTGGACGCGGAAGGGTCGCGGCGTGGCATCCGCCAGTGGAACGGCGAGATCCGCGGGCACTGGGAGGGCGACACGCTGGTCGTGGAGTCGACCCACTTCGCCGACGGCACCAGCGAGCGGTGGGCGGCGACATGGCGCATGCCGACCGAGACGATGCAACTCGTGGAGCGCTTCACGCGCATCGACGAGGACACGCTCGAGTACGAGTTCACCATGAGCGACCCGGCGAAGTTCACCCGCCCGTGGACGGTGCGGGTGCCGCTGACGACCAACCAGGCGTCGCGCGGGGTCACCCAGGGGCCGCTCTACGAGTACGCCTGCCACGAGGGCAACTACAGCATCGTCAACGTGCTGAGCGGAGCGCGCGCCGAGGAGCGGGCGGCGGGAGGCGGGTCGCACTAGGAACGCGGGCCGGCGCCCCCTGCGAGGAGCGCCGGCCCTTCGTTCGTACGGCAGGCGGCCGCTACCGGAGGTCGCGGTAGAAGGTCCGCAGGTCCTCGACGAACAGCTCCGGCTGCTCGAACGCCGCGAAGTGCCCGCCCCGCGGCATCTCCGTCCAGTGCGTCAGGTTGAACTGCCGCTCCACCCAGGCCCGCGGCGGCAGGATGAGCTCCTGCGGGAACAGCGCCACGCCGGTCGGCACCTCGATGCGCCCGCCCGGCATGAACAGCAGCCCTTCGGTCGCCTGGTTCGACGACTCGTAGTAGAGCCGCGCCGCCGACGTCGCGGTGCCGGTCACCCAGTACAGCATGATGTTGGTGAGCAGCTCGTCCTTCGTGAAGATCGTCTCCGGGTCGCCGCTGCAGTCGCACCAGCTCTGGAACTTCTCGACGATCCACCCCGCCAGCCCGGCCGGCGAGTCGTTGAGGCCGTAGCCGAGCGTCTGGGGCTTGGTGCCCTGGATGGCGCTGTACGCGAACCCGTCGGCCAGCTCCGCCGTGCGGGCCTGCATCCGGGCGAGCTCTTCCGGCGTCGCCCCGCCGGTCGGGTCGTCGGAGTCGGCGGGAGGCCCGGCGAAGGCCATGTTCAGGTGCAGCCCCGCCACGTTCGAGGCGTACTTGGCCGCCAGCCAGGTGCTGACGGCGGCGCCCCAGTCGCCCCCCTGCGCGCCGTAGCGCTCGTAGCCGAGGCGCGCCATCAACTGCGCGTTGATGTCCGCAATCTGCTCCGGCCCCATGCCGGGCTCGCGCGGCTTGTCCGAGAAGCCGTAGCCGGGCATCGACGGGGCGACGACATGGAACGCGTCGGCGGCGTTCCCGCCGTGCGCCACCGGGTCGGTCAGCGGCCCGATGACCTTCAGGAACTCGACCACCGACCCCGGCCAGCCGTGCGTGATCATGATCGGCAGCGCGTCCGGCTCCGGCGAGCGCTGGTGGACGAAGTGGATGTCGAGGCCGTCGATGCGCGTCTTGTAGTTGTCGAGGGCGTTCAGCCCCCGTTCCTGCACCCGCCAGTCGTACTCGTCCCGCCAGTAGTCGACGAGCTGCCGCAGGTAGGCGACATCGGTCCCGTAGACCCAGGGGTCGCCCACCTGGTCGGGGAACCGCGTCCGGGCCAGGCGGAGGCGCAGATCGTCGAGCACCGCATCCGCAACCGAGATTTCGAACGGCCGGATCTCCGCCCCGTCGTCGCCCTGTTCGGCGGCCGGCGCAGCCGCCGGCGCGGCCCCGAGCGCCACCAACAACCCGCCGGCGGCGAGCACGCCCGCCAGCACCCCGCCGTGGTATCGGTTCCCCATCGTTCTCACCTTCCCTGGAATCATGTCCGCTGGCGAATCGGGACGAGCACCGCGACCCAGTAGACCGGCTCGCTCGTCGGGTTGCGCCACGCGTGCATCGTGTTGCGCTGGATGACGACGTCGCCGGGATGCACGGTCACCTCTTCCCGGTCGAGCACCAGGACGAGCTCGCCGCCCAGCAGCACGTTCATGTCGACGGTCTCCGTCCGGTGCCAGCCGAGCGGCGCGTCCGGCGGCGTCGGCGGCAGGGTCACGAAGTGGAAGTTCGCACCGCCCACGTCCGGCTCGAGCTGCGGCGAGTCGGTCGGGTAGAGCTCCCGCGGAACCGGCTCCGGTCCGGCGCCGAACGGATCGTCCCCGGTCGTCCGGAACACGTTCGGGAAGTTCCAGCCCGAGACTCGCTCGTCCCTGACGACGTACGACCTGCCCTCCGCGTCATGACCCGTGACGATGCGCCGCATGCCGTCCGGCAGGAGGATCCCGGGCGACGAGGCCCCGGCGGGCTGGGCCGGGGCAGCTTCCGTCGCGCCGGGCGCCGCGACCGCTCCGAGCAGCGACCCGGCCGCCGCGGCGCCGAGCGTGCGGCCGAGCAGGGTGCGCCGGTCGATGCCGGGCATCGCGATGGAACCGGGGCCGAACGGCGTCTCGGTGAACGGCGACCCCGCGAACGCGACGGGCGCAGGCCGACGGCTCGATGATCCCGTGCGCTTCGACATGGCGACTCCTTTCGTTGGAGGGAGCTGCGTCACGCGCCGGCCGGCGCGGTCGTCAGCATCGCCTCGAGCTTCTCGCGCAGCGTGTCCGGAATGGACGCCGTCTTGCCGGTCGCGTAGTCGAACACCGCCTGGACCGACCGGCCCCGTGCCGCAAGCGCGTCGTCGCGCACGCGGTGGGCATCGAACTGGCTGGTAAAGCTGCGACGGCCGATCCCGACGACCGAGGCGCGGATCTCCACCTCGTCGCCGAAGACGAGCTGTGCCTTGTAGTCGCAGGAGGCGTGGGCGAGGATGAGGCTGACGCCCGCCTCTTCGAGAACGCGGCGCCATCCGAGCGTCTCGCCCATCACGATCCGGGCCTGCTCGAAGTACGTGAGGTAGACGGCGTTGTTGACGTGGCGGAACGAGTCGCAGTCGCGGAACCGCACCTCGATGCGGTGCGAGAAGACGGGAGGCACGCGGAATTGTAGCGCGCGCCGGCCGGGCGTCGCCGGCGCACGCCGAGACAGCGGGCGAGGCCGAGAGAGCCGTCAGGCCACGGCGCCGACGGGGCGGCGGTCCCGCCGAACACTGCGACGGTCGGACCCCGAAGAGCGAGCCGTCAGGCCAGGGCCCCGAAGAGCGAGCCGTCAGGCCAGGGCCCCGACCTCCCGGTAGAGGGCGGCCGAGGCGATGATGCCGTTGTGGAAATTGCCGAGGTCGAGCTTCTCGTTCGGGGCGTGCGCGTTCTCGTCCGGCAGCCCGACGCCGAAGAGCACCGACGGCAGGCCCAGCACCTCCTCGAAGGTCGCCACCACCGGGATCGACCCTCCTTCCCGGTTGAAGACCGGCGTGCGCCCGAAGCCCTGCTCGATGGCGCGGCCGGCCGCCTGCACGAACGGGTTGTCGAAGCCGGTCATCCACGGCCGGCCGGCGTGCATGCGCTTGACGTCGACCGCGACCGACCTCGGGGCGACCTTCCGCACGTGGGCCTCGAACAGCTCGGCGATCTTCACCGGATCCTGATCCGGGACGAGCCGCATGCTCACCTTGGCCATCGCCACGGCCGGAATGACGGTCTTGGCGCCGTCGCCCGTGAACCCGGAGAGCAGGCCGTTGACCTCGAAGGTCGGCCGTCCCCAGAGGCGCTCCAGCGTCGTGTAGCCGGTCTCGCCCGCGAGCTTCGGCGCTCCAATCTCGTGTCGATAGCGCCGCTCGTCGAACGGGAGCTTCGCGAACTCGGCCCGCTCGGCGTCGGTCAGGGGGCGCACGTCGTCGTAGAAGCCGGGGATCCGGACGCGCCCGCTGCGGTCCTTCATCTGGTTGAGGATCTGGGCGAGCACGAACGCGGGGTTGGCCACCGCGCCGCCGAAAGAGCCGGAGTGCAGGTCGCCCTTGGTGCCGCGGAGGTCGATCTGGCAGTACGTGATGCCGCGCAGGCCATAGCAGATCGACGGCACGCCCCGGTCGAACATCGGAGTGTCGGAGATGACCACGACGTCAGCGGCGAGCTCCGCCTCGTGGTCCCGGATGAACCCCTCGAGATGCTTGCTGCCGATCTCCTCCTCGCCCTCGAGGATCACCTTGAGGTTGACGGGCAGCCGGCCGGACTGCGTCAGGCACGCCTCGATCGCCTTGACGTGCATGAAGACCTGCCCCTTGTCGTCCGCGGCGCCGCGCGCGTAGATCTCGCCCTGCCGGACCGCGGCCTCGAACGGCGGGCTCTCCCACTCGTCGAGCGGGTCGACCGGCTGCACGTCGTAGTGGCCGTAGAACAGGATGGTCGGCGCGCCGTCGGCGTGCAGCCAGTCGCCGTAGACGACCGGATTGCCGGGGGTCTCGATCTGCCGCACGTTCTCGAGCCCGGCGCGCGAGAGCGCCGCCGCCGTCCACTCCGCGCACCGGGCGACCTCGGCCGCGTGATCGGGGAGTGCGCTGATGCTGGGAATGGCCAGGTACTCCGTCAGCTCCTCGACGTAGCGATCGCGGTTGGCGTTGATGAAGTCGATGACCCGGTCGAGCGGCGCGTCGTTCGTGCGATCTGGCATTGGTAGATCCTACTGGGCACCGGTCGGCGGAACCGACCGGCTGGAAGCAAGACCCCCGTTCAAACCGTGCGTGCGGATTTCCCGCACACGGCTTACCAGGTGAGCTTCAGGTCGCGGCATGCACCACCCCCGGATACCGAATCGTGCCGCGCAGGCGAGCAAGCCCCAAGGCTTCGAAGAACGGACGATGCCAGGCCAGCGCCCGACCAGCCGCGAGTCGCGACCCCGCGCGCTTGAGGAGCAAGCCGCGCAGGCGCCGTTCCACGTACTGGTCGAGCTGCACGAAGTGGTGCGCCGCATTCCCGGTTCGGAAATACTGCCCCCACCCGCGAAGGACCCGGTTCACGTCCGCGATGACCAGACGCAGGTCCGTGTGGCAGCGGCCTCGAGGGGTGAGCGCCCGCACGCGGGCTCGCACCTGCTTCATCGCACGCCGAGACGGCCAGCGGTGCAGGTAGTACACCCGTTGCCGCTTGCGAGCCCAGATGGGTCCGCTCATGCGCTTGTGCAGATGACACCCCAGGAAATCGAAGCCCTCACGACCGTCCGTCAGGTCGACCACCCGCGTCTTCTCCGGATGCAGTTCCAGCCCGAGCCGGGCCAGCACCAGACCCACGCGCTCTCGCGCCGCCTCGACCGACGACTTCGTGTCGCACATCACCACGAAGTCGTCCGCGTAGCGCACCAGCGTACCGAGGTGCGCCCACCGGTCCTCCCAGACCCGGTCGAGCACGTGCAGGAAGATGTTCGACAACAGCGGCGAGATGACGCCCCCCTGCGGAGTGCCCGCCAGGGTTCGATGCACCTGCCCGTCCTCCATCACCCCCGCCGCGAGCCACAGTCGCAGCAGCCGAAGGACACGCCGGTCCGAGACGCGCTGGCGCACCAGCGTCAGCAGCTTCTCGTGCTCGATGCTGCTGAAGTAGTCGCAGATGTCGGCATCCAGCACGTGGCTGCCCCCGCGCGCCCCGCGGACGCGAAGGACCTCCAGCGCCTGCGTCGCGCTCCGCTTCGGTCGAAACCCATACGACGAATCGCGGAAATCCGCCTCGAAGATGGGGCCCAACACCAGAGTCGCGGCCATCTGCGCCACCCGGTCGCGAACCGTCGGTATCCCGAGCGGTCGCCGTCGGCCATCAGCCTTGGGAATGTAGCGCCGCAGGACCAGCCGCGGCCGATACGTCCCCACCCGCAACGCCGTGCCGAGTTCCGCGAGGAACTCATCGACACCACGCTGCTCAATCTCAGCCAGCGTCTCCCTGTCGACGCCGGCCGAGCCACGATTCCGCTTGACGCGCCGCCACGCCTCCCGGAGGACGTCATCCCTCCAGATCCGGTCCATCAGGGCGTGGAAGCGCCGTTTCGGGGACCGCTTGGCCGCGGCCCACAGGCGTCGCTGCAATTGGCGCACTTTGTCGAGAGACATACGCCCCCCGGGGGAGTTGGGTCCGGTCTCGCCGGCCATGCCCTCGCGCGTCCTTGCACCCGCGCCGTGCCCACCGCAGGGGCCCTTCCCTCCGGCCGCGTTCTGCTGCACGGCCCTCCGCAGTACTATGGCCCCCTCGGAATCCCGCTGCGCCGCGCCCGCTTTCACCTTCGGCTTATGCGAGCCGCGTTGCCCCGACCCGGGCCGCGCAGACGGGCCTCTCGTGTTCCGTCCCTCTCCGTGTCCGCGTGCTGCGCCCCCTACCCCGCCGAGACCTCCCGCACGTACGCCGCCGGACCGGGGCGCGGGAGACGTGGCCTTCACCGTGACATGAGCGGCTCGGCTCTCGGGTTGTGAATCTGTCGAGGCTGCAGGCTTCACTTCATGTTGCGGCCCGCGGACTTGCTCCCTCCGAAGAGGCTCTTGACACCCCGCTCGGGCCACGGCCGTCTCCGGTCGTGCCTGGGGTCCGCTACTCGGCGCTCCGGCGCTTACCGAGGCGGGACTTGCACCCGCTGGAGAAGAACAGCGTGACGCAGCCGGTCTCCCGTCCGCGTCGTCACGACACACCATCTGCTGATTGTAGCGAACGCTATGATGGTGTGATGCGGCGGCAGGATACGGGCCTGCGGCTCTTCTGGCTGGTTGCGGCCGGCGTGCTGGCCGGGTGCGGCGCGTCGGGCACGGAGGTCGCCGCGGGCGGCGCCGGCACCGAGGCCGCGGTCCCGACCGCGGGCTCGGCCGCCGGCGGCGGCCAGGGGGTCGCGCCGGCGGGACGGACCCGGGTCGTGCTGCTCGGCACGGGGACCCCGGGCGCAGAGCCCGACCGCTCCGGCCCGGCCACCGCGATCGTCGTCGACGACACCCCCTACCTGATCGACTTCGGCCCCGGGGTCGTGCGCCGCGCCACCGCAGCGTACGTGAACGGCGTGGCGGGCCTGCGCGTGCAGAACCTGCGCCTCGCCTTCCTGACGCACCTCCATTCCGATCACACGGCGGGCTACCCGGACCTCATTCTCACCCCGTGGGTGCTCGGGCGCTGGCAGCCGCTGCACGTCTACGGGCCGCCCGGACTCGCTGCGATGTCCGAGAACATCCTCGAGGCCTACCGCGAGGACATCCGGGTGCGCGTCCGCGGGGCGGAGATGCTCGATCCGGCGGGCGTGCGCGTGGAGGCGCACGAGATCACGATGGACCGTGGCGTCGTGTACGAGGACGACCTGGTCTCGGTGGAAGCGTTCGCGGTCCCCCACGGCACGTGGGAGCACGCCTACGGCTACAAGTTCGTCACCGTCGACCGCACCGTCGTGGTGTCGGGCGACACCGGCCCGTTCGACGGGCTGGTCGAGATCGCCCGCGACGCCGACGTCCTGCTGCACGAGGCATACACCTCGGCCGCCTTCTTCCGCCGCAACCTCGGCACGCGCCGCTACCACGGCACCTTCCACACCTCGGCGACGAAGGTGGGCGAGATCGCCGCGCGGGCGAACGTCGGGATGGTGGTCCTGTACCACCAGCTCCACCTGGCCGGCGACACCCCCGAGCAGATGGTCGCCGAGGTCAGGACCCGGTTCGACGGGCCGGTCTTCTACGGCCGCGATCTGGACGTGTACTGACGCTCTCCGTCCGTCCTGCGCGACGACGTCGGCGCCGACGCGGGGGAAGACCGCAACAGGCACGGCGGCGGGCCGCTCGCCGACGAGAGTTGTATGATGCCGGGCAGGCTCGCCGCCGGCCGGCAACCAGCCAGCCGGCAGGGCCGCGTGCGAGAGGCGATGGAGACGGCCGCGGGACGAGGGGGGACAGGATCATGAACACGGGCGCCTTCCGGATCGCAGTGAGTGTCGCCACCGTTGCCGCCGGAGGCGCGGCGCTCGTGGCCACGGGCGGCGAGACCCGCGCCGGAGCGAGCTACGCGGCCGCCCAGTCGGGCACGGCAGGCGACGTCCACGGCGGCGACGCCTCCTACGAGCCGACGCGGATCAACAAGGCGATCGAGCTCCTCGAGCAGGACCAGCCGATCTACTACACGCAGGTGAACTCCGGCGGCTACGAGGAGGGGAAGGCGCTGGCCCAGACCTGGGCCGACTACATCACCTACAACATGGAGCACAGCCCCTTCGACATGAACGCGCTACGCGCCTTCATGCAGGGCCTCGTCGACGGCGGCCCCACCCGGAGCGGGCACCGGACGCCGGCGGTCGTTGCCGTGCTGCCGTTCGGCGGCATCAACGAGCAGGTCATGTGGGCGAACTACTGGATGGTCGAGCAGGTGCTCGGCGCCGGCGTCCACGGCGTCCTCCTCGCGCACGCCCGCTCGCCCGAGGTGGTTCGCGTGCTGGTCCAGGCCGCCCGCTACCCGCATGCGCCGGAGGCCAAGGGCGTCGACGAGGGACTGCGCGGGAACGGGGGACAGGGGTTCGCGGCCCGCATCTGGGGCCTCACCAACGCCGAGTACCAGCGCCGCGCCGACGCGTGGCCGCTCAACCCCGAGGGCGAGCTGCTGATCGGCCTCAAGATCGAGGACCGGCACGCGCTCGACAACGCCGAGGCGAGCACGGCGGTCCCCGGCGTCGGCTTCGCCGAATGGGGGCCGGGCGACATGAGCCTGTCGTTCAACGTCGGCCGGGCCGATGCGCCGCGGCTCCTGGCCGACGCGCGCGCCCGGGTCCTCGCGGCGACGCAGCAGGCGGGCATCCCCTTCCTGAACCGGGTGGGGGCCGACGACATCGAGCAGATGATCGACGAAGGCGTGCGCATCGGCTCGAATCCGGGGGCGGAGGTCGCCGGCCGCGGGCGGCGATACACGAACCGCCGCATGCCGTGGTAGGTCGCACGGGACGGCGCCGGTGCACCCTTCCCCGTTCGGCTTCCGGTACCGTGCTCGCTGGGCGGCCGTCGCGGCCGTCGGGCTGATGGCCTGCGCCGCTCCCGCCCCGCCGGACGAGACGGCGGCCGATCCCGATCGGCGGGACCGCCACTCCTACGCGAACGCGGACGCCGTTCGCGTGGCGCACGTCGAGCTCGACCTCGATGTCTCGTTCGACGATCGGACGCTGGCCGGGTCGGCGATGCTCTCGTTCGACCGCGTCGACGCGGAGGCCGGCGCCCTCGTCGTCGACACGCGCGACCTCGAGATCGGCAGCGTCGAAGCGTGGTCGCCCAACGGGGGCTTCGAGGCCACCACCTACGTCCTCGGTGACGCGGACCCCGTGCTCGGCGCGCCGCTCCGCATCGAGCTGCCGCCGGCCACTACGCGCGTCCGCGTGACCTACCGCACCAGCCCCGAGGCTTCCGCCCTGCAATGGCTGGGCGCGGAGCAGACCGCCGGCGGGCGACACCCGTTCCTGTTCACGCAGTCGCAGGCGATCCACGCCCGAAGCTGGATCCCGCTCCAGGACAGTCCCGGCGTGCGGGTCACCTACGGCGCCCGGATACGCACGCCGCCCGGGCTGCGCGCGGTCATGAGCGCCGCGAACGATCCCGACGCAGCAGCGGACGGCGACTACCGGCTCGACATGCGGCAGCCGATCCCGTCCTATCTCATCGCGCTCGCGGTCGGCGAGCTTGCGTTCGCGCCGCTCGGTCCGCGCGCCGGCGTCTACGCCGAGCCGTCGGTCGTCGAGGCCGCGGCCGACGAGTTCGCGGACACGGAGGCGATGATCGCGGCCACCGAGCGGCTCTACGGTCCCTACCGCTGGGAGCGCTACGACCTGCTGGTGCTGCCGCCGAGCTTCCCGTTCGGGGGAATGGAGAACCCCCGCCTGACGTTCGCCACCCCGACCATCCTGGCCGGCGACCGGAGCCTCGTCTCGCTGGTCGCCCACGAGCTGGCCCACTCGTGGTCCGGCAACCTGGTGACGAACGCCACGTGGCGCGACTTCTGGCTCAACGAGGGGGTCACCACCTACATCGAGCGCCGCATAGTCGAGGAGGTGTACGGGACGCGACGGGCGGAGATGGAGGCCGTGCTCGGCCGCGACGTCCTGCTGGCGGAGCTCGACCGGCTCGACGACCCCGACGAGCTCCTGCACGTCGACCTCGCCGGCCGCGACCCCGACGAGGGGATGACGCAGGTGCCCTACGAGAAGGGCGCGCTCCTGCTGCGGCACCTGGAGGAACGGGCCGGGCGGGCGCGCTTCGACGAGTTCCTGCGCGGCTACTTCGATCATTTCGCGTTCCGGAGCGTCACCACGGCGGATTTCGTCGCCTACGTGCGGCGGCACCTGCTGGACGCCCAGCCGGACGAAGGGGCGCCCGTGCGGCTGGAGGCGTGGATCGACCAGCCGGGGCTGCCGGCGGACGCCCCGCGGCCGGCGTCGGACGCGTTCGGAGAGGTCGAGCGCCAGCTCGCGGCGTGGACGGACGGCAGGCAACGCGCCGGCGATATCGAGACCGCCGCGTGGACCACCCAGGAGTGGCTCCACTTCCTGAGCGCGGCGTCCTCCGATCTCAGCGTTGCCAGGATGGCGGCGCTCGACGACGCGTTCGGGCTCACCGGTTCGGGCAACGCCGAGATCGCCCACCAGTGGCTGCTGGCGGCCGTCCGCGCCGGCTACCGGCGGGCCGACGACCGGCTGGAGCAATACCTGCTGGGTATCGGCCGCCGCAAGCTGATCGCTCCGTTGTACGAGGCCCTCGCGGCGACGGCGGCCGGGCGTGACCGCGCGCTCGCCATCTATCGGCGGGCACGACCCGGCTACCATCCCATCTCGGTCGACGCCATCGACGCCCTCCTGCGCTGGGACGACCGCGACCCCGGCTGAGCGCTCGATCCGGCTCTTCCGCTCCCCACCTCCCCACCCCCGCTCGGTGGCTGCCGGCCCTCTACGCCGATAGACCTTGCTGCGATAGACCTCCGCCTGATCATCGCTGACCCGTGAGGGAAATTTCCTACGCGCCGACCCGTAAGCTAAAAGTGAGTGATATACAAGCAGATTACTTGACTCGAACGCGAATCCCTGTGTATCGTCGGGAATCGGATGGGCCGCTGGCCCGACAGAAGGAGGAAGGGAGAATGTTGAGCCTGACTCGTTGGAGCCCGTTGGCGGAGATGAACAGCCTGCACCGCGACCTGGAGCGGGCGTTCGGGTTGTCGTGGGATCATCTCCCTGGGGAGCGCGACCGCGCCTGGGTGCCGGCTACCGAGGTCACCTCGGACAACGGCGGCTGGAAGATGCGGATGGCGCTGCCCGGAATCGATCCGAAGGACGTGCACGTCGACCTGCAACGTGACGTGCTGACGATCACCGGTGAGCGGAGCCTGCAGGGGGAGGAGCAGACGGAGCGGCACCTCTCGGAGTTCGGCTACGGCCGCTTCGAGCGCAGCTTCACGCTGCCCGACCACGTCGACACGGATCGCGTCGGCGCGACGTTCGAGCACGGGATGCTCGAGATCACGCTGCCGATCGCCGCGGCGGCGAAGCCCCGGCGCATCGAGATCGCGAGCGGGGCTACCCAGCCGACCGCGTAAACGGACTCTTCGGCGGGAGGGCGCCGGCCACCGGGCCGGCGCCCTCGGCTTCCGTGCCCGGCGCGCAGCCGGAGGAACCTCACATGCGACAGATCATCTACATCCGGGCGCTGCGGATCTGGGTCTGGCGCGGTACGGACCCGTTCCGCCGGGCCGAGCCGCCCCGGATCGAGCGCAATGTGACGCCCTGGCCGACGCCGCGCAACATCACGCCCCGCGCGACGTCCCGGCGCATCCCCGTGCGCGTCCGCGGCGAAGGCTGGCTGGACGGGGCGCGCCGCAGCCTGGGACGGCTCGGCCGCAACGCGGGCGCGTGGATGCGGAACGTCGCGAGGCGCTAGCGCGCCCTCGCGGGCGCGTTGGGAGTCTGCGCGGGCACGGGGTCCTCAATGGCAGATTCTGCGGCGCAGACTCCGAGCGCGCCTTGGCGGGCGCGTTGGGAGTCTGCGCGGGCACGAGCCGCTCCATGGCACGTTCCTGCGGCGCAGACTCCGAGCGCGCCTTGGCGGGCGCGTTGGGAGTCTGCGCGGGCACGAACCGCTCCATGGCACGTTCTGCGGCGCAGACTCCTGGTGCGCAGGGGCATCGCGCCTACTCGCCCTGCTGGAGCGCCTTCTCGGCTTCCTGCCGCGCGCGCTCCTCTTCCTCGAAGAACTCGCGCTGCCAATCGGGTGGGGCCTGCGGACCGGGCACCACGCCGGCGATGTCCGGGTCGTGGTCGCTGGGCCTCGGCGGAGCCTCGGCGCGGCGAGCCCGTGTTTCCGCCCGGCGGGCCTCCTTCATCTTGGCGCGTTCGTGCCGAGCCCGCTCACGTTGCCGCTTGGTCTGGGTCGGGCGTCCTCGATTTGCCATTGGCGCCTCCGTAGTCAGGTGTCGAATAGGGCGCGCGCCGGCGCCGCAGAAGACACTTCATTGTAGCAACTCGCGGCCCCTCCGCCGGGGAGCCCGCGGGCCCGGAGGGCCGCCCACCCGGGCAGCCGCGACCCGCCTCCGGCAGTCCGCGCCGTTCCGACGGCGCGGCTCCTAGAGGCCGAGGTCGTCGGCCGCCCGGTCGATGAACTCCACCGCCGGGCGCGGGGTCTCGTAGGCCGACACGACGCGATTGCCCTGGTAGCCCACGTCGCGGATCCCGATCGGGCTCGTGTAGTACGCGTCGACAGCCATGCGGCGCAGCCAGACGAAGAAGCGCACGCCCGGCTCGAGGTCGCGGGGACCGTTGCCCCGCTCGGCGGCGACGAGGGCGTCCAGCATCGCGGTCTGCGCCTCGGCCGGCGCTCCAACGAACCCGTCGTCTCCGGCGCCGCCCATCGCCTCGTCCAGCCAGGCCAGGCCACCGCGGTAGATCTCCGCGAGCCGCTCGTTCTCGCTGCAGAGCAGATCGATGAACTCCGGCGCCCCCGCGTCGACGGCGCTCCCGCCGCCCGCGTCGGCCGGCACCACCAGCTCAGCCAGGCGGCTTACCGTCGCGTACTCGTGCGCGGTCAGCAGACGCGGTGCATAGCCGCTCGGCTGGGCGCGTTCCTCGGCCGCGAAGGCATGCACCACCCGCGCCGCCTCGAGGTTGAACCCGCCTGCCGCCGCCGACGTCGCGGCGACGGCCAACTGCCGGAGCACCTCCCGGCGCGAGAGCGTCACAGGTTCCCCTGCCTCATCTCGTCCGCCAGGTAGTCGGACGCCCGCCAGGCGAGCGCGTTGATCGTCAGCGTCGGGTTCTTGTCGGGGTTGCTGACGAACGACGCCCCGTCGCAGACGAAGAGGTTCTTCGCACCGTGCGCCTGGCAGAAGCCGTTGAGGGCGGATGTCTCGGGGTCGTCCCCCATGCGGACCGTGCCCACCTCGTGGATGATGCTGCCGCCGATGGAGATCCCGGACGCGTCGCGGCGCGCGGGGAGGTCAGGCTCCCCGCCCAGGAGCGCGATGAGCTCCGTGAACGTCTCGCGCATGTGCCGGGCCTGTCGGATCTCGTGCTCGCCCCATTGGAAGTGGAAGCGCAGGACGGGGATGCCCCAGCGGTCGACGACAGTCGGGTCGATCTCGCAGAAGCTGGCGTCGTTCGGGATCATCTCGCCGCGGCCTGCAAAGCTGACTCGCGTTCCGTACTCGCGCCGCGCACGCTCCTTCAGGGCCGCGCCGTAGCCGGCGCGCCGGGCGGGCCGCTGGAAAGACCCGATGCCGGGCATCCCGTAGCCGCCGCCGATCTCGATGTGGTAGCCGCGCGGGAAGCCCAGCCGCTCCTGGTCGTCCCAGCCCCACCACGGCATGTAGAGATGGGCGCCGCCCGCCCCGTCGCTGTCGTAGCGTGGCACTCCCTCCAGGGCCGGAACGTAGCCGCCGAGTCCGAAACCGACCGTGTCCATCAGGTAGCGGCCGACCACGCCGGAGTGGTTGGCGACCCCGGCGGGGAAGTCGCTCGGCTTCGAATTGAGAAGCAGCCGGGCCGACTCGCAGGCGCTCGCGGCCAGGACGATCACGCGGCTCCGGACCCGGCGCTCCTCCCCCGTCCGCTTGTCGACGTAGACGACGCCGGTGACCCGTCCGTCCCCGTCGGTGGTGACCTCCCGCGCCATCGCCTGGTCGATGAGGTTGAGCCGGCCGGTTGCGAGGGCCGGCAGAATCTGCACCTGGCTCGCCGAGTAGTTCGACGCGGTCAGGCAGCCGCGGCCGCACTGTCCGCAGTAGTGGCAGGCCGGACGGCCGTTCAACGGGCGGGTGATGACCGCGCGCCGGTTGGGAATGCACGGGATCCCCAGCTTGTGGCTCGCCCGCTGGATGAGCAGCTCGTGCGCCTTGGGTGGCGGCGGGTCGTGGAACACCCCGTCCGGCGCGCTGCGGAGGCCTTCGCGGCTGCCGGTGACGCCGATGAACGCCTCGGCCCGATCGTAGTACGGCGCGATGTCCTCGTACGTGATGGGCCAGTTCCACCCCAGCCCGTCCCGATCCCGCGGCGCGAAGTCGTAGTCCGAGAAGCGGAACGTCATCCGCCCGTAGTGGTTGGTCCGTCCGCCGACGATGCGGGAGCGGAACCACCAGAAGTCGTCCGTGTCGTCGGCGACGGTGTACGGCTCGCCGTCGAGCTCCCAGCCGCCGCTGGTGGTCGAGAAGAAGCCGAACGGCTTCCCCTCGCCGAAGTAGCGCCGCCCCCCGGGCTCGGCCCCGCGGTGCTCGTACTCGTACGGCCAGTGGTGCTCCTTGAACTCCCGGTAGGGGTCGAGCATCGGGCCCGCCTCGAGCAGCGTCACGCGGACACCGAGTCCGGTGAGCACGTGCGCCACCGTTGCGCCGCCGGCCCCGGAGCCGATGACGACGACGTCGTGGATCTCCTCGCGCGGCTGGATGGCGGGCACTGCTCCGCAGGGAAGAAGTAGCCGGACGACGGGAACGAAACGGGACCAAGAAAGAAGGCCCGGCTTCGTGCCGGGCCTTCCGGGTCGATCTCCCTCCGCCGGGCGCTTCGCCGGAAGCGCTCCCGCAGTGGAGCGCTCCTGCCGGGCAAGCGCGACGGAACGCGAGTGCCCCTGCGAAGCGCGTACGGCCTACGCCACCGGCAGAAGATTGAGCTTGCCGGTGCTGTCGCTCATCTTGTCGACCGGCACCCCCATCTTGTCGAGGATGGTGAGGTGCAGGTTCGTCGCCGGCGTCTTCTCCGCGTAGCGGAGGTGCCGGCCGCCCGGCCTGAGCTGGCCCGACCCGCCGCCGACGAGCACCAGGGGCAGCCCCTTGTTGTCGTGGCGGTTGCTGTCGGACATGCCCGCGCCGTAGAGCATCATCATGTTGTCGAGCAGGTTGCCGTCGCCGTCCGGCGTGGCCCGCGCCTTCTCGAGGAAGTAGGCGAAGAGCGACAGGTGGAACTCGTTGATCTTCGCGATCTTCTCGTAGAGCGTCGGGTCGTCGCGGTGATGGGACGTCGGGTGGTGCGAGTCCGGAACGCCGATCTCCGGATAGGTCCGCCCGCTGATCTCGCGCGCCATCATGTAGGTGCTCACGCGGGTCAGGTCCGTTTGGTACGCGAGCAGCATCAGGTCGAACATGATGCGCGCGTGCTCGGCGTAGGTCGCCGGGATGCCGGCCGGCTGATCGACCTCGGGCAGCTCCCGGTCGCTCTGCTCCTCGGCCTTCTGGATGCGGCGCTCGATGTCGCGCACGGCATCCAGGTACTCGGTCACGCGCAGCCGGTCGTTCGGCCCGAGCTCGCGCTGCAGCGAATCGACCTTCGCGCTCACCGAGTCGAGGATGCTGCGGTCCTTGCGGATGCGCGCCAGACGCGCGGCCGGGTCGGTGGAGCCGGAATCGCCGAAGAGCTGCTCGAAGACGGCGCGGGGGTTGTTCTCGCCGAGGAGCGGCGTCGTCTCGTTGCGCCACGAGATCGTGTTCGTGTACGTGCAACTGAAGCCGACATCGCACGACCCGGACACGTCGCGGCTGTCGAGCGCGATCTCCAGGGAGGCGAGCTGCGTCTCCTTCGCGAACTCCCGCGCGATCAGCTGGTCGACGGAGATGCCGGCGCGCAGGTTCGACTCGGTCCGGGCCGGCGTGACGCCGGTCAGGAAGCGCGTGGCCGCGCTGGCGTGGACCCCCGCGTTGCTGGCGACGCCGTTCAGGCCCGTCAGCACGGACATCTGGTCGCGGTACGGCGCGATCTGCTGCAGCAGGCGGGTCGTCTCGAAACCTGCGCCCTCCGCTGCCGGCGTCCAGTGCTTCATCGCCATCCCGTTCGGCACGTAGACGACGCCGAAGCGGCGCACCGGCCGGGCCGCGCTGTTCCGAATGGCCGCGAACGCCGGAACCATGCCGTCGAGCAACGGCAGAGCCAGCGTCGCGCCGATGCCGCGCAGCACGGTGCGGCGTGGAATCGCCTTCCTGGTAACCATCATGAGTCAGACCTCCGCATCTGGAATGCAGTGCTCTTCACGATTCCGAGAATGACGGACGACCACCGGTAGTCGTCGGCGGCCGCCTCCCGCACGATCCGCCGCACCGTCGGGGCGTCGTAGTACTCCAGGCCCCGGCCCAGCGCATACATCATCAGCTTTTCGGTGACCGTTCCGACGAAGTCGGCGGGCCTGTCCAGCAGGAGATCCCGCAGTCCGGTCGGCCCCTCGAACGCCGCCCCGTCCGGCAGCGTCCCCGAGGCGTCGATCGGCGTTCCGGCCTCGCTGGTCGGCCGCCACTCGCCGATCGCGTTGAAGTTCTCCAGCGAGAACCCGATCGGGTCCATCGGGGCGTGGCACACCGCGCAGGCCGGGTTCTCGCGGTGGAGCACGAGCGCCTCCCGCATCGAGAGCGGCTCGCCGTCGGCGTTCTCCTCCTCCAGCGTCGGCACGTCGGGCGGCGGCTCCGGCGGCGGGGCGCCGAGCAGGTTCTCGAGCACCCACTTGCCCCGCAGGACCGGCGATGTCCGGTTGGGGTACGAGGTCACGGTCATTAGGCTGCCGTGGCTCAGAAGCCCGGCCCGCTCGCCCGGCGCGAAGGTCACCTTGCGGAACCGGTTCCCGTAGATGTTCGGAATCCCGTAGTGCCGCGCCAGCCGTTCGTTGACGAACGTGTAGTCGGCCCGCAGCAGGTCGAGCATGCTTGCGTCGTCGCGCAACTGCTGCTCGATGAAGAGCTCCGTCTCCGCCTGGTACGCCTCGCGCAGGTTCTCGTCGAACTCCGGGAACTCCAGCGGATCGGGGTACACGCTCTCCATGTTGCGCAGGTGCAGCCACTGCCCCGCGAAGTTCTCGACGAGCGCCTTCGCGCGCGAGTCGGCCAGCATCCGGCGCACCTGCCGCTCCAGCACGGCCGGGTCGCTGAGCGTGCCGTTCTCCGCGCGGTCGAGCAGCTCGTCGTCGGGGATGCTGCTCCAGAGGAAGAACGACAGCCGCGAGGCGAGCTCGACGTCGCTCACGGGGTACGACGCCCCCGGAGCCATGTCCACCGGGTCGCGCTCGATGCGGTAGAGGAAGTCCGGGTCGGCGAGCAGCCGCTCGAGCGCGAAGCCGATGCCGTCGTCGAAGCTGCCGTCGCGGCGACCGGCCTCGTGGAAGTCGAGGAGCGTGCGGACGTCGGTCTCCGTCACCGGCCGCCGGTAGGCGCGGCGCGCCAGCGTCGACAGGATCTCCCGTGCGCACGCGGGCTCCTCGGCCGGCGTCGCCGGCGTGCAGGTGAAGACGCGGCGCCGGGTCGGCGTGTCCCCCGGTCCGTCGACGGCGTAGGGGCCGCTGATCTGCACGCTGCTCAGCGCCGGATTGCCGTCCGGCATGTCGTTGATCGCGAGCGCGAAGCCGGTCTGCCGCGGCTGCAGCACGCCGTCGGGCTCCCACGTCTCGCGCGGGAACGTGATCCCGATCACGTGCGGCCCGGCTTCCACGTGCACGCGGACCTCGAGGCCGTCGTCGGCGTGCAGCGTGTACGACTCCCAGTCGTCGGTGCCGCGGATGTTGCCGGCGAAGCTGATGGGGGACGGCGTCCCCGGCGCCTCGCCGCCGAAGGTGAACTGCCGGATGCGCCGGCCGTCGAGCCGGAAGTCGATCTCGTGCGCCTGGTCGACGCCGCGCACGTAGCCGACGTAGTTCGTCTGCAGCCGCGCCCGGATGACGTATTCGCCGTCGACCGGGAAGTGGTGCCGGATGGCCGCCCCGCCGCGCGAGCCGAACGGCAGGTCCTCGTTCTGGCGGTCGTCCTGGATGAGGTTCAGCGGAACGTCGTAGGTCCGGATGACCGCGCCGCCCGCGGGCGGCCGGCCGATCGCCAGCCGGCTGATCTTGCGCGCCGCCGACACGTAGCGGTCGAGCAGGGCCGGCGAGAGCGAGAGCATCCCGGCGTTGTTGTCGAAGCCGTGGCGGTCCGGAGCATCCGCCGGAATCCACTCGCCGACATCGACGTCGAGGTCGAGCAGGTCGCGGATCACGTTGCGGTACTCGGTCTGGTTCAGGCGGTGGAAGGCATGCGTCCGCCCCGGATTCGGGCTCGCGGCCGCCGCGGCGTCGAGCTGGTCCTCGAGCCAGCGCCGGAAGCCGTCGTAGGTCTCCTTGTCCGGCCGTGGCCGCGGCTGGGGCGGCATGGCGCCGACGCGCAGCTTGCGGACCACCGCCTCCCAGACCTCCGGGTCCTCGGCCACGTTGTCGATGTCGACGTCGTCGAGGGCCAGGCCGACGGCGCGGAGCTGGGAGACGAGCAGCGACCGCGGCTCATCCGTGCCGCGCACGAAGTCGCCGTTGTGGCAGGTCACGCAGTAGCGGTCGAGCAGGGCGCGCTGCGGCGAAACCGCCGCATGGGCGGGCTCTGCGGAGCCGGCGGGCTCGGCCGCGCCCGCGACCGGCGCGGCCTGCGCGTGCGCAAGGACGGCGAACGCCAGCGTGAAGCCAACCGCCGCGAGCGCGCAGCTCCGTCTTCGCACCAGCCTGCCTCCTCTTGCGTCCGAGCAACACGGGACACACGGCGACCCCCGGTCGGAGCCGCGCGGCGCCCCGGATGAACTGCGTGACCGCATAGTCTGGTCGCATCCGCGGTCCGTTGTCAACGTGGACGGCCTGCGATACCATCGACCACCCGGCAGGAGTTCGCGCCGCAGAACGGTGCCGACTTCTGGAGGATCGGTTGCGCACCGGGCGGAGGCCGCAACGCGACCTTGCGTTCGCGGCGACGAACGGTGGGCGAGATAGCGAGATCGTTGGTACGTTGGCGGGGCGGGCGAAGAGCGTCTGCGGCCCCGAAGGAGGCAGTCCACGTCATGCGCGCACACGCCATCGTGGGTCGGGCAGCCCGGCTGGTCGTGCTGGTCGGAGCGCTTGGCTCGGCCGCCGCACCCGCCCTGGCGGGTGCCGACGGCACGTCGCTGATAGAAGCGGCCAGGGCCCGGGACGCCGACGCGGTCCGCGCGTTGCTCGCCGCCGGAGCCGACCCCGACGCCGTGCAGGCGGACGGCGCGACCGCCCTCCATTGGGCGGCGTATCGCGACGACCTCGACACCACGGACCTGTTGATCGGGGCCGGCGCGGACGTCGACGCCGCCAACGAGCTCGGCGCCACGGCGCTCTGGCTCGCCGCCGGAAACGGGAGCCCGGCGATGGTCGGCCGCCTGCTGGATGCGGGGGCACAGCCGAACGCCGCGCTGCGGGAAGGCGAGACCCCGCTGATGACCGCCTCCCGAACCGGCAATCCCGACGCGGTGCGGCTCCTCCTGGCCGCCGGGGCCGACGTGAACGCGGTGGAGCATTCGCGCGGCCAGACCGCGCTCATGTGGGCGGTTGCCCAGGGCCACCATCCCATCGTCGCGGCGCTGCTGGACCACGGGGCGGACGTCGCGGCCCGGTCCATCACGCGTCCGCGCCTGATGTACGCGGACTCGACCAACGCCGGCCAGTACGACGAGGGGGTCATGTGGAACCGCGGCGGCTTCACGCCGCTCCTCTTCGCGGCGCGCGGCGGCGACGTGGAGGCGGCGAGGCTGCTGCTCGACGCCGGCGCCGACATCGACCAGCCGGCCCCGACCGGGGCCAGCCCCCTGGTCGTGGCGACCCACAGCGGCCAGGGCGCGTTCTCCGCGTTCCTTCTCGACCGGGGAGCCGACGCGAATGCGGCCGGCGCGGGGTACACCGCCCTGCATGCCGCCATCCTGCGCGGCGACCGGCGGCTCGTGGAACAGCTCCTCGAACACGGCGCCGACCCCAACGCCCGCCTCGAGCAGGGCACGCCGCTCCGTCGGGCCAGCCAGGACTGGGCGCTGAACCCGTCGCTCGTCAGCGCCACGCCGTACTGGCTTGCCACCTACTTCCGCGATCCGGCAATGATGCGCGACCTGGTGGCGGCCGGCGCCGACCCCCGGACGACGACGCGAGAGCTCTGGCGCCCCGTCCTGAGGCGCGCGGGCGGCGTCGGGCCGCCCTTCGTGGCCGGCGGCTTCGCAACGCCCCTGATGGCCGCCGTCCGGGGAACGAGCACCCGCAACCGCTTCCGCCTCTCGGGCGGCGCACGTCCCGACCCGGACCTGGAGGAGCGTCACGCGCTGGAGACGGCGCAGGTCGCCGTGGAGCTCGGGGCCGACGTCAACGCCACCGACTGGAACGGCGACACGGCGCTGCACACCGCGGCCTCCCGCAACTACACCACCGTGGTCCGCTTCCTCGCGGAGCACGGCGCCGATCTGGACGTCAAGAACGCGGCCGGGCGAACGCCGCTGGCGCTCGCGAAGAGCGCGGCGGCGGCGAGAACGCGGAGGCTCATCGTTCTGGGACGCGACCCGAGCGGCAATACCGCGACCGTGCTGCACGAGCTCGGCGCGCAGGACGAGCCGGCGGAAGGCGCAGACGAGGCCGATTGGCGCTGACGCTATTGCCCCGCGCCTCCGAGCGGTCAGTCCGGTCCCACCGGCGCTCCGGGGGGACGCGCGCCTTTCGACGCGCGGGGCTGAGCTTGGCCTGCGCGGCCGGGCTCGGGGTCCAGGCCGGGCTCGGAGCCCAGCTCGCGGCCGCGTCCCAAGGAGCGCTCGCGCCCGTTGAGGCGGTGCCGGCAGTGGGTCTCCACTCGCTCGACGTCGCCGTCGTCCCCTTCCTCAACCTGAGCCGGCAGACCGACGACGACTGGATCGGTGACGGCATCGCCGAGACCGTCGCGACCGACCTCCGGGCACGGGGCTGGACGGTGACGTCGTGCGCGGCGTCCGCCGTCGGGCGGGACGGCCGCGGTCGGGCCGCCGCGCCGGCGGCTGCCGGCAATGGAAGCGGAAACGAGAACGGGGACAGTGGACCGTATCCTGCCGGCTGCCCGGGTCCGCGCGCCCGAGTGCAGGTCGAGGGCACGTACGAACGCTTCGGCGATCAGGTCCACCTCACCGCCGAGGTCGTCGACGTCGTGACTGGCGCGGTCGCTCACCGTGCCCGGATCGACGGTCCGGTGGGCGATCTCTTCGCTCTGCAGGACCGTCTCGTGTCGACGCTGGCGGACGGTCTGGCCGCGGTGAACGGCCCGTCGGCGGCCTCCGTCACCGGGTCGCTGGCGTTCGAGCCCGCCGCCACGGGCGCGGACGCCAGGGGCGCCGCGGACGCCAGGGGCGCCGCGGACGCTGGCGGCGGCACGGACGCCTGGGGCGCCAGGAGCGGCGCGGACGCCTGGGGCGCCAGGAGCGGCGCGGACGCCTGGGGCGCCGCGGACACCCCGGACGCTGGCGGCGCGGACGGCGGTGGCTCCCGTCAGGGCAACGGGGACAGGTCCGCCGCCACGGCACCCGCGGCGCCGGCGCCCCGAGTGTTCGGCGCGCGGCAGGGGACCGGGCGGAGCGGATTCACCATCGGCGGACGGCCCCGTGCGATGGCGGCGCGGACGAACCAGCCGCCCCGCATCGACGGGCGGCTGGACGATGCGGTGTGGCGGTCCGTCGAGCCGATCACCGACTTCGTGCAGACGAGCCCGGTGGAAGGCGCTCCCGCCACCGAGCGGACCGAGGTGTGGATCGCCTACGACCGCGACCACCTCTACCTCGCCTTCTACGCCCACTACTCGGACCCCGGCATCATCCGGGCGAACCGGGCGGAGCGCGACCAGTCGATGGGCGACGACCGCATGGCGGTGCTGTTCGACCCGTTCCTCGACCAGCAGCGCGCCTACCAGTTTTCGGTGAACGGCTACGGCGTGCCGGGCGACTCGATCGTCAACGCCGGCGGGAGCGCGTCGCGCAGCCGCAGCAGCGTCGGGCGCTCGAGCGGCGGCGGGGGCGGGGGCGGCGGGAGCTTCCAGGCCGGCTTCGGCATCCGCGGCGACCGTTCCTGGGACGCGCTGTTCGAGGCCGGCGGGGGCCTCGTCGAGGACGGCTGGACGGCGGAGATGGCCATCCCCTTCAAGAGCCTCCGCTACCCCGCGCGGGCGGCTGGCCGGTCGCACCGCTGGGGCTTCCAGATCAGCCGTAACATCCGCGAGAAGTCCGAATCGCTCGTCTGGTCGCCCGTCTCGCGCGACATCGCCGGCCAGTTGACCCAGATGGGGATGCTGGAGGGGCTGACCGACCTGTCGACGAGCCGCAACCTGGAGTTCCTGCCCACGTTCACGGGCCTCCAGGTCGGCTCGTTCGACGCCGGCTCCGGCGGATTCCGCAACCAGGACCCGCTGGGCGAGATCGGCGTGGGCGTCAAGTACGGGGTCACCTCCAACCTGACGCTCGACCTGACCTACAACCCCGACTTCTCGCAGATCGAGTCGGACCGGCCGCAGGTCGAGGTGAACCAGCGCTTCGCGCTCTTCTACCCCGAGCAGCGGCCGTTCTTCCTGGAGGGGCAGGAGATCTTCGCCGCGGCCACGCCGGTGAACCTCGTGCACACGCGCACGATCGTCGACCCGCGCTACGGGGCGAAGCTCACCGGCAAGGTCGGCGACATGACGCTGGGCGTGTTCGTCGCCGACGACGAGGCCGCCGGACGGCTCGACGACGTGTCGGACCCGGCCTTCGGGAGCTTCGCGCAGTCGTTCATCGGCCGCGCGCGCTACGACCTCTATCCGGAGTCCTACGTCGGCGCGATCGCCACCACGCGGGAGCACGGGGACGACTACACCCGCGTCGGCGGGGTCGACGGCCGGTTCCGGCTCGACCGGACCCACAGCGTGAGCTTCACCGCCGCCGGCTCCGAGCACCGGAACGCCGTCGACGGCGAGCTCGGCGGGGCGATCCTCGAGGTCGACTTCGCGCGGCAGGCGCGCAACCTCACCTACAGCCTCGCCCACAGCAGCATCGAGCCCGGCGTCCGCACCGGCACGGGGTTCATCCCGCGGGTGGACATCCGCCGGACCGACGCCAACGTCGGCTACCGCTGGTGGCCGGAGGGCCGGCTGATCAACTGGGAACCCAGCTTCACCTACCTCCGCAACTACAGCCACCTGGGCGTCCTCGAGGACGAGCAGTTCCGCGGCGACGTCACCTTCGAGTTCGTCCGCAGCGTGCGCCTGACCGGCGGCGTCAACCGCGACCTGGAGCGCTACGGAGGCATCGACTTCCGCAAGACCAACTACTCCTTCTTCGGCGTGGTGAGCGGGCGGGTGCTGTCGGTCGTGGGCGGCTTGAACGGCGGCGACGGGATCTACTTCAGCGACGACCCGTTCCTCGGCCGCTCCTCCGGGGGCAGCCTGGCCTTCTACCTGCGGCCCACGCCGCGGCTCCGCGCGGACCTGCAGACGCTGTTCAGCCGCTTCCTCGACCCCTACGGCGCGACCGTCTTCGACGTGCAGATCTACCGCTGGCGGGCGAACTACCAGTTCACCAACCGCCTGCTGCTCCGGCACATCGCCGAGCACAACACGCTGAACGGAACGCTCGGGAACAACCTCCTGCTGACGTACCGCATCAACGCCGGCACGGTGGCGTTCCTCGGCTACGACGACCGCTACCTGCGCGGGTCGCTGCTCGACGCCGTGCTCTTCCCGACGCGCGCGTTCGAGCGGACGAACCGCGCCTTCTTCACCAAGGTCTCGTACCTGTTCCGCTATTGACCGGGACCCAGGATCCCGCTGTTGGCGACACCCTCGGGCGCCAGCCCCGTTTGACCGCCGCTCGGCCGCCGAAACGGGCCGGCCGAGCGCGCCGCAGGAGGACCGCGCTGTGTCTACTTCGATCTGCATGACGTTCCGCGTCGCGCTCTGCTGTCTTGCGGCCGGCGCGATCGCCGCCGCGCCGACCGCCGCCTACGCGCAGCACGGCGCTACCGACGGCGAGTGGCGCAGCTACGGCGGCGACCTCGGCGGCACCAAGTACTCGCCCCTCGACCAGATCGACGCCTCGAACTTCGCGGACCTGGAGATCGCGTGGCGGTGGCGCTCGGCGGACGGGGACCTGGACCTCGACGCGCTGCGCGAGATCCACCCCGACCTGAGCATCCTCAGCTTCAAGGCGACGCCGCTCATGGTCGGCGGCGTCGTCTACGTCGTGACGCCGCTCCGGCTGGCGGCCGCGATCGACGCCGGCACCGGCGAGACCCGGTGGGTGTACGACCCCGACGCGATCTGCGGCACGCGGTACTCGATCAACGCCGGCAACTACAGCTCGCGCGGACTGGCCTACTGGACGGACGGACAGGAGGAGCGCATCTACTACGGCACGCCGGACGGCTACCTGCTGGCCGTGGACGCGGCGACCGGCGAGCCGGCGCGCGGCTTCGGCGACAACGGGCGCGTCGACCTCGCGGCGGGGATCCCGCGGGCGGGCCGGGAGACGACCGATAACCAGGGCCACCCGTGGATCGGCATCAACTCGCCGCCCATCGTGGCCCGCGGCGTCGTCGTGACGCCGACCTCGATCTCGGACCAGCCGATCACGAGGGAGCAGCCGCCGGGCTGGGTCCGCGGCATCGACGCGCGGACCGGCGCGACCCGGTGGACGTTCCGCACCGTGCCGCTGGCCGACGACTTCGGAGCGGACACCTGGGGCAACGAGTCGTGGCGCTATTCCGGGGGCACCAACGTCTGGTCGACGTTCAGCGTCGACGAGGAGCTGGGCTACATCTACCTGCCGACCGGCACGCCGACGAACGACTACTACGGCGGCCACCGGCCGGGAGACAACCTGTTCGCCGAGAGCCTGGTGGCGCTCGACATCGAGACCGGCCAGCGCATGTGGCACTTTCAGGCCGTCCACCACGGGGTCTGGGACTACGACTTCCCGACGCACCCGAACCTGGTGGACGTCACCGTCGACGGCCGCGAGATCCAGGCGATCGCCCAGGTGAGCAAGCAGGGCTTCACCTACGTCTTCGACCGCGTGACCGGCGAGCCGGTGTGGCCGATCGAGGAGCGCCCGGTGGAGACCGACACCGACCTCGTCGGCGAGGTGCTCGCGCCGACCCAGCCCTTCCCGACGAAGCCGCCGCCGTTCGAGGAGCAGGGATCGTCCATCGAGCAGCTCGTCGACTTCACGCCCGAGCTCCGCGCGATGGCGGTCGAGGCGGTGCGCAACCACCGCCTCGGGGGCGTCTACTCGCCGCCCATGCTCTCGGTCGAGGGCGGGCTGCAGGGGACGATCCAGCGCCCGGCGCTGTTCGGCGGCGCCAACTGGGGAGGCTCGGCCGTCGACCCGGAGACGGGAATACTCTACGTCCCGTCCATCAACGCCTACTCCATCCTGAAGTACTACACGCCGGACGACGAGGGCGCGAACCTCGCCTATACGCAGGGCGGCTTCGACACGCCCTCGTTGATGCCGCAGGGGCTGCCGCTGTTCAGGCCGCCCTACACGCGGATGACCGCCATCGACCTCAACACCGGCGAGCATGCCTGGATGCAGCCCAACGGCGACGGCAACCGCCTCCGCAACCACCCCCGGCTGCGCGACCTCGACCTCCCGCCGCTCGGCGGAGACGGCCGCGGCGGCCCCGTCCTCACGAAGACGCTGCTCATCAGCGCCCTGACTGCCGGCGGCACCGCGAACGACGACGGCCCGCGCCTCGTGGCCCGCGACAAGGCGACCGGCGAGATCGTCGGCTCCGTCGATCTGCCGGGCGGCGCCATCGGCACCCCGATGACCTACCTCCACGAGGGCCGGCAGTACATCGCCTTGACCGTCGGCGGGGAGGTTCCGGAGCTGGTGGCGTTCGCCCTGCCGGTCGCAGAGTGACGGGCGGCCACACGCGAATCGGGCCGCGCGGCCTGACCGGAAGCACGGTCCGCCGACGGGGATCGACGCCAACGCGTCAGACGACGCGCAGCTCGATCCGCTTCCCGACGGCCGCGAGCGCGTGTTCGATCTCGTCGATGCGCGAAGTGTGCCCGACGTCGAGTACCCGGTCGACCCTCGGGAGATGCCAGTTTAGGCGCCGGCCCAGTTCGGCCCTGTTCACTCCCTGCTCGACCATCGCGTTGTAGAGCTCGACCTTGGCTACCGCCAGCGGTGGAAGGCGAACCGTAGGACCCCGGCTCCGCGTCGACGGCCGGGGAACCGGCTGCCGATCTCGCATGCGGGCGCCGACGATCGTCGTCAGCGCATCGACCGCGCGAGCGAGCGCCTCGTCCCGATCCTCGCCCCAGGTGTGCGCTTCGGGAAGATCGGGGAAATCCACGAGCACGCGGTCACCCTCCGCCGTCAGCTTCACGGGATAGCTCGACATCGTTGCGCTATGCTGGTGGCCCGTGCTGGGCATGGGACTTGCGTGCCGGCCCGGCTCGTGCCTCCAACCACGGCTCGGGGTGTACGTACGATGCCGCGAGATGGATCGCCGACGCTGCTGCGGCTGACCGCCGACGCTGGCTCACGAGGTGCGCACGCGTCAGGGCGTCAACGCCACCGACCCGAGCGTAGTGTCTCTGTTTCCAAACTGAGACACTACCGACTCGAGAGGTCGAACAGCTGACGATGGACCCAATCGTTGCCAGCGCCGGTCGGAGTCCGGCGATCGACCCTGACCGACGCGTACGCAGCGCAGCGTTCGCCGCCATCGAGAAACTCTCGCGGCAACACGGCGGACAGATTCCCTGGGACGCCATCAGTCCGGGCTTCCGGACGGGCGGCGAAACGGTGCGGTTCGCCAATCGGGCGAAGGGGATCTTCAAGCCACGCCAGATGAGCGCTGCCCTCAGCATCAAGACGACGGTGCCGCGATCCGGCCGGTCGCCGTGGTATCGCGATCAGGACTTCAGCGCGGCAAGCCTGGACGGGCCGACCGGTCTGGTTCGTTATGATCTCTCGCGTGGCGGACGAGAGGATGCATCCAACCGGGCGCTCCTTGCCGCGATGCAACGGAGGGCACCGCTTATCTACTTCATAGGAATCTCGCCGGCCGTGTACCAACCGATTTTCCCCGTCTGGGTCGAGGACTACCGACAGAAGGAAGGATGCGTTCTGCTGGCAACGGCCGACTTCGCGGCCGCTGGCGCGATGAGCTCGGCCGCCGCCGTCCGAGAGCACATCGAAGTCTCGTACTCCGTGACCGAGGCGCGGATCAGGAACCACCAAGCGTGGTTCAGCGCCCGCACGAAGGCGGCGTACTGCTGGAGATGTGCGTTCAGCGGGCTGCCGGTACGCGAGTTGCTGGTCGGGGCCCATATCGTGCCCGATGCCGAGGGGGGAGTGCCTTCGGTTCAGAACGGCATTTGCATGTCCGCACTCCACCACGTCGCGTTCGATTCTCACTTGATTGGCGTCGATCCCGATTATCGCGTCCACGTGGCGTCGCCTCTACAGAAGCAACGCGACGGCGACCTGCTGGCGAACATCAAGGGCATCGACGGAGCAATGCTCACGCTTCCGCAGGCTCCGGAAGACTGGCCGGATCGTCGGTTCCTTGAGCACCGATTCAAGCAGTTTCGGGAGAGACTCGGATAGAGCCGCGGTGCGAGCGGGTTGAAGCGCCGCCCCGCTGCCGTAGTTCCCACCGTAGCCAACCACCGGCCAGCCTTGGTTAGCCTTCAGCGCATCCGTCGACGGCGCGGCTGGTGGTGGAGGTATCGGACGACTCCCTGGGGCGCGACCGCAGTGTCAAGCAGCGGCCCTATGCGCGCTGCGGCATCCCTGAGTACTGGATTGTCGCCCTGCCGGACGCTCGCCTGGAGATCTATCGGGATCCGGCCGGCGATGGCTATCGCACCGTGCTGTCCCTCGGCGCCGGCGAGACGGTCGCGCCGCTCGCCCGGCCCGCCGCGGCGATCGCCGTGGCCGACCTGCTGCCGTAATCGCTTGTTCTGCCGCCGGCTTGCCGGCCTCCGGTCGCGACTTCCCCGCCGCCAGCGCGTTGCGGACGCTCGGCGCCGTCTCGGAGCTCGTAGCGTTCGCGCTGCCGCTCGCGGAGTAGACGTCCGCCCTCCGTCGCGGAGTAGACGTCCGCCCTCCGTCCTTGTGATCAGACCATGGTGGTCCCAGAATGTGGTCGTGCAGTCCATCAAGGCCACCGAGCTCAACTCCCACGGGGAGCCGCTCTCCTGGCGTGACCGCCTGGTGCACGAGGGCCGGCTTCGGCCCGGGACTCAGGACTGGGGCGCGCTGCGGATCCCCACCATCGAGCGGCACATCGATATCCAGTCGTCGCTCCGCGCCGTCCGCGAGGATCCCGATGAACTGCGTCGACGCGAGCGCAGCGCTCCGAGTCCTCCTCGTTGAGTCCGGGCCCGCGATGCCGCTGCTGGCCGGCGACCACGTTGGCGGCCGCTCGAGGCCGTCCTCCGAGTTGCTGCGGCCGACCGCGGAACCGGCCTTGGACGACTCGCCTCCGGTGACTGCTGGAGCACGTCCCGTCATCGCAGCACGCCGAACACCGTGCGCGCGTTCACCACGTGCACGCCGCCTTCCTCCCCCGGCGTCGGCCTCGCCCGTGGCGCGAACACCACGGGAACGACCTCCAGGCCGGCGGCGCCCGGGACAGGCGGTGCGCGGGGGCGGAAGCGCAACGCAGCCGCCGGCAGCGGCTGCGGCGTCGACTTCGCCTCGCCGACGAGCAGGCGCCGGCCGTCCACCGACCGCGCCACCACGTCGTACTCCGGCTCGCTTCGCCGCCAGTACCGCTGGGCCGGCTCCCAGGGGCCAAGACCCGCCACGGAACAGTCCGCGCGGTGCAGGAACGGGACCGCCAGGCGGCACAGCTCCTCCCAGGCCTGAGCTTCGAGACCGGCCCGGTGACGCCGCCAGTACTCTAGCCGCGTCTCGCGCGGCGCCTGTGCGAGGGCGGTCCGCACGGGCGCGACGACGCGGAACCACATCCGCAGGAACGGGTCGTCGATGCGGTAGAGACTGCGCTTGCCCGAGCGGGGCTCGCTTCCGAACGGCGTCTCCCGGCGCAGCAGGCCCATCTCGGTGAGCGCCGCCAACGGACGTGACAGGCTGGAGGCGGGCCAACCGAGCCGACCCGCGATCTCGCTGACCCGGTGCGCGCCGGCGCCGATGACGTCCAGCAATGGGCGTAGCGAGGTCGCCGGCGGGGTCTCCTCCAGCAGCAGTCGGTCCGGCTCCGGGTGCAGCGGGCCGGCCGGGTCGAGCACCAGCGTGTCGACCGCTCCCTCGATGTCGAGACCGAACGGCTCGGCGAGCTCCCAGTAGCGCGGCATGCCGCCCCACAACGCGTGGAACGCAGGAAGATGCTCGGGGTCGGCGCCGGGAAACGGGTCCGCGAGGTAGCCCGGCTTGAGCGGGCGTACCGCGAACGCCTCCCGCGCGCGGCCGTAGAGAGGAGCGTCGGCGGCCAGGACTGCTCCGTGCACCATCCGCTGACTCGACCCGCTCACGACCAGAGTGGGCCGCCCGGGCGTCGTGTCGACCCACGCCTGCAACACGCCGGTCAGCGTCGCGTCGGACGCGACCAAGTAGGGCAGCTCGTCCAGCACGAACGGCCCGGGCCAGCCGCTGCCGGTCGCCTCCCGCGCCAGGCGCAGCAGGAACGAGCGCCAGTCGGGGTACTCGACGTCAGCGAAACCTGGAAACCGCCGGTTGACGGCAGCCGCCAGGTACCGCCGCTGGACCGCGGGGGCCGACGGCTCGGCCGCCGCGTACAGGCCCTCATGGCGCCGCGACCACTCGATCAGCAGGCGGGTCTTCCCCACCCGACGCCGACCCCAGATGACGCCCAAGGCCCCCGGCTCGACGAGCACGGCATCCAGGCGGCGCATCTCGTCGGCCCGGTCGATGAAGCGCATGGATTATTATGGCATGCAGCATTATGCTTCGTTGCGTCATTCCATGGGCCGTGCGTCGGCCGAGTTCGGGAGGATTCGCCCCCTTCCGTGTCATGACGCGGGCAATCGAGGGGCGGCGCCTCGGCGGGCGCGGCGGCGTGGTACGCTCGTCGCCCGACGGAGACAGAACATGGCTTCGATGAAGCTCGAGCTCGTGCCCGTTCCGGTATCGGACATCGACCGGGCGAAGACGTTCTACACGGAGAAGGTCGGTTTTCACCTCGACCACGACGTCCGGCCGGCCCCGTCGGTCCGCGTGGTGCAGCTCACGCCTCCGGGATCGGCCTGCTCCATCGTGCTGGGCGAGGGCCTGCCGGGGATCGTCATGCCGTCCGGCTGTCTCCGCGGCCTGCACCTGGTGGTCGACGACATCCGCGCGACGCGCGACGCACTCATCGGGCGCGGCGTCGACGTGGAGGACGTCGTCGACATGGGAGGCATCCTCTACGCGGAGTTCCGCGACCCCGACGGCAACACGTGGACGCTGCAGCAGATCCCGCCGCGCGGGTAGAGATGGCGGCGGGTCGGCGCCGCCACTACCTGCGAGGCCGGCCCCGCGCACGCAAATCGAACTTGGGGTGCGGGTTCACGCGAGACCGAGGAAGACCAGAATCGTTCGGTTGAGACGCATCATCTGTGCGCCCTCCAGGCGGCCGATGCGCTCCCCGAGTCGCTTCCAGCTGACCGTCGTGATCTTGTCCACCATCACGCGGGACATGGTGTGCAGACCGTTGCTTGCGCTTGGAGCGATCGGAAGCCTGAACAAGGGCGCTTCCGTCTCGTCCGTCGTGAAGACGCAGACCGTGACGGATGCGGTGGCGTCGAACCGGTCGTCCTGAACGATGACGGCGGGCCGTGGTTTGCCGGCGTAGCCGGCGCCCGACACTGTCCAGATCTCGCCGCGCGTCATTCCGCCCCGTGGTCCGAGATCGCGTCGATGAACGCCTGGTCTCCGCGTTCTCGCGCGCTGTGGGCCACGGCGCGGGACTGGTGATGAGCCTCGGCGCGGAAGTCCGCCGTTCTGGTATCGGGCACCCAGAACTGGATCGGCCTGAACCCGCGTGCGCGCATTCGTTCGCGATAGGCTCTGGCCTTGTCGATCGAGCGGGCGTTCCCCGGCGTTTCTCGTGGCGTGGTAGTTGCTCCTGGGTTACATGTAACCTAGCCGAAGGGCTGCGGGAAGCGCAAGCTCGAGGGCGTTCAACGAGCTGCAGTCGGTCGTACGGGAACTGCCGGACGCGTCGCGCCGGCGACCGCGTCCAAGTCCCCGCGCCTGATTCCGGCGGGGCGCCTGCACAACGCCTCAGGGCGCGTCTTCGACCGGCTCGATGCGCAGGACGGCGCCCGCGACCTCGTCGGTGGTGAGGTACAGCAGACCGTCCGGCCCCTGGCGCACGTCGCGGAGGCGCTGCTCGAGCTCCACCAGCAAGGTGCGGTTGCCGCGGCGCTGCGTCCCCCCGGTCTGGCCGAGGACGATGCGGTGGAGCTGGCGGGAGCCCAGGTTACCGCTGCCCATCGCGGCGATGAAGATGTTGCCCTTCCAGGTCGGGAAGGCGTCGCCGGTGTAGAAGGTCAGCCCCGCGAGCGCCGGCGAGGGGTTCCAGAACATGAAGGGCTCCTCCATGCCCGGAGCCCAGGGATGCTCCGACGTCGTGCCCGAGAGTCCGCCGATCTTGTTCCCGGTGTAGTCCGTGCCATAGGAGACGACCGGCCAGCCGTAGTTGCGGCCGGCCTCGATGACATTGAGCTCGTCGCCCCCCATCGGCCCGTTCTCCGTCTCCCAGATCGCCCCCGTATCGGGATGCATGTAGAGGCCGAGGGCGTTGCGGATGCCCAAGGCGTAGATCTCGGGGCGGTGGCCCTCCTGGTCGACGAAGGGGTTGTCGAACGGCACGGAGCCGTCGTCGTTCAGGCGCAGCACCTTGCCGGCGTGGTTGGCGGGGTTCTGCGCGTCGTCGGCGTTGCCGATGCGGTGCCGCGTCGGCATCCCGACCGTCATGACGATCCGTCCGTCGCGCCCGAAGGCGAGGCGCGAGCCGGACGTGCCCTGCGCCCAGGCGTCGGCGACGAAGATGTCCTCGACGTCGGCCAGTGCGCTGCCGCCGTCGAACCGCGCGCGGGCCAGCGTGACCGTCGCCGCGTCGCGCATGCCCTGGAAGTCCTCGAACGGGCCGCCCGGCATCGGCTTGGAGTAGGTGAAGTAGACGAGCCGGTTCTCGGCGAAGCGCGGGTGCAGCGCGATGTCCATCAGCCCCGCGTTGATCGCCCCGGTGTTGACCTCGGGCACGCCGGCGATCGACTCCGGGTCGAGTACGCCGTCGCGGATGATGCGCAGGCGCCCCCCGCGCTCCGTGACCAGGATGTCCCCGTTCGGCAGGATCGCGAGCGCCCAGGGCCGGGTGAGTCCTGCGATCGGAACGACGCGGAAGAGCTGCCCGTCCGACTCCAGAATCCGCGGGCGATCCGGCAGACCGCGCAGGGGCGGGGCCGCGAAGGGATCCACAGCCTCCTGGGGCGCCGGCTGCGCCACGACGACCTCGGACGCGAGGACCGCAGCGGTGAAGCCCGCCACAGCGAAGACACGCACCTGGCGAAGCGCCTTCATCCGCAACATCTCCCTGCTCGCTATCGCTAAGCGCAACGCCGGCCGCCGGAACGGTACCCGCGGCACGCCGTCAACGGGCGCGCAGGGGCAGTCGATGGCGAACGCGTCACGGGGCGCCCGGTCAGTTGTCGTTCGCGGCGGCGGGCACGTCGCGCAGCCGCTCCTGCACCGTGCCGGGAATGCCCAGCCGGGTGTTGGCGCCGAGCTCGGCGATGAGCGCCGCGGTTTCCGGCCAGCTCTGGAACTGGAACGACTGCTTGGCGCCTTCGGCCATGCGGTAGGCGGTGCGGCCCCGGAAATCGCGCGCGTCGATGTCGGCGCCCTGCTCGACGAGGTAGGTGATCACCTCGTTCAGCCCGCGGAACGCGGCGCCGTGCAGCGCCGTGAAGTCCGCCTCGTTGACGGCATTGATGTCGGCCCCGGCGTCGAGCAGGACGCGGACCGCCTTCTCCGCCCCCAGCGACCGGCCCCCGCGCGGCTCGCGCGGCGTGTAGGTCGACCGGCCGAGGCCTGCCCCGACCATGAGCGGCGTCGTGCCGTCGGCGGTCGTCCGGCGCAGGTCGGCCCCCGCCGCGAGGAGCACGCGGAGGATCTCGGCGCTGGCGTCGCTGGCGGCGACCTGGGCGGACGTGGGGGCATCGCCCCGGCCGGCGCGGATGTCCCGCACGCGCGAGTTCGCCCAGTAGGCGGCGACCCAGAGGGGCGTCGCGCCCCGCAGGTCGCCGGTCCCGCAGGCGAACGGCTCGAAGGCGCCCTTCCGCGGATAGCCGATGTAGCTCATGAACATGCCGGAGGTGGTGGTTCCGGCGTTCGGGTCCGCGCCGCGCGCGAGCAGCGCTTCGACCAGCGGAAGGGCGCGGGTCGGCTCGATGGCCCGCCGCCCGATCGTGCGGTAGCGGTCGCTGCCGCCGTGCCGCCGGTTCCAGTCGCCCAGCCAGGTGTCGACTCGGCCCACGGTCGCGTGCAGGGCGCTGACGCCGCCCATCGTCGCGTTCGCGTCGGCACCCTCCTCCAGCAGGAAATGGGCGAAGGCGTCGTGGCCGAGGATGATCGCGTAGGGCAGTGCGTGCGTCCCGTCCGCTCCGGTGTGGTCGATGTCGACGCCCGCCGCCAGCAGGGTGCGCGCCATCGGGATGTCGCCGTTCCGCGCCGCGAACAGGAGCGGCGTGAAACCCTTGACGGTCGACGCGCGCGCGTCGGCCCCGGCATCGAGCAACACGCGCACGGTGTCGGCGTGCCCCTCGGCCACGGCCCACATCACCGCCGTGCTCCCGGTCTCGGACGTGGCGTCGTTGACCCGCGCCCCGCCCCCGAGCAGGCGGCGAACCACCTGCGCGTTGCCGGTGCGGGCCGCGGTCATCAGGGGCGTCAGGCCGCTCGTCTGGCTGGCGTTCGCGTCGGCGCCCGCGGCGAGCAGCGCGTCGGTCATGGCGGGACTCGCGTTCTCGGCGGCCCGATGCAGCGGCGTCACGCCGTGGTCGTCGGCCGCGTCGACGCTGGCCCCGGCCCGGAGCAGCAGCCGGACGGTCTCCAGATCGTCCCAGTGCGCGGCCCAGAGGATCGCCGTGGCCCCGTCGGCGCGGCGCGCGTCGACGTCGACCCCTTCGTCGAGCAGCGCTCGCACCGCGCGCGCGTCCTGCGCCGCTGCGGCGCCGACCAACCGGCGGTCCTGAGCGGCGGCCGCGGAAACGCCCACGGCCAGGGCGAGAAGTGGAAGTCCCCACCGGACGAGGCGACGAGAGGCCCTGCTGTGCATCTTCCTCTCCTCCGGTTGCGACGCCGCGCTTCGAACCGTCCCCCAACACGCCGCGAGCCAGCGCGGCACGGAACCGACGGTCGGGCGCGCCCGGCGCGGCGGGATCAACGGGTCACGGTGACCGTGAGATTCTCGCTGGTGCGCAACGCTCCGTCCCCCGCGATGCCGCGGAGGACGTACGTCCCCGGCTCCTCGAAAGTCGCCTCCACGTCCCACCGCCCGTCCTCCGGCACCGCGGGGAGGATGTAGGGCGGCGACCACGGCGAGTTCGAGTACACGCGCGTGTCCTGCCACATCTTCAGTTGCGTCGGTCCGAAGGTCACTTTCGACGCGTCGCCCCGGTAGACGATCCAGGCGAACCGCACGCCGGGCGGGTTGCCGGGGACGATCTGCCGGGGCGGAGTGTAGGCCGGGTGCGGCTTGCCCGGCTCCGGCTGCGGCGGCCTGTAGTTGCCCGCCGGCTCGCCGTCGTCGCTCACGAACGTCACGAGCCGCAGCGGCTGCCCGACGCGAACGGTCCGCGGCTGATCGACGGCCAGGCTGAGGGACGGGAACTCGTTGGTGCGCCACTCGTCCCGGATGCGCCCGAAGTTCGCCCCCATCTCGGTGGCGATGGTCTGCCGGTCGAGCAGGTAGTCGGTGCGCAGGCTCCCGTAGGCGCGCTCGGTCTTCCCGTTGGTGGTCAGCGTCCAGACGATCTCCCGGTCGCCGAAGTCCGCCGGCACGTCGACCGTGAACAGGAACATGTTGCGCCGCGGATAGAAGTGCGTGGGCTGCCCCCGGTCCGGCCCGCCCGGCTCGATGCTGTTGTCCGGCCCGATCGGCACGTCGAGCTCCTGCACCCAGTTCGAGTTCATGTAGCCGAAGAACATCGTGTAGGTGCCGTCGTCGTTCGGCCACCACCCCTCGTAGGCGGGAGAGACGCTCTGCCCCCGCGAGTAGGTGAACCGGGTCTGGGCGCCGGCGGCGGCCGCCAATCCCGCCACGACCGCCAGCGCCAGCGCCGCCCGAATCCACCGTGTCCGACGCGCCGTCATCCCCGGCCGATGCGCCATTCCTGCCGTCCGCTGCGTAATCACCGTCGCTTCGCTCCCCGAGCTCGTTCCCCTACTGGCCGCCCTCGTTCGCCACCACTTCCGCCTGCGACGGGAACTCGACCAGGCAGAGCGGGCAGCCGATGAGGTGGTCGTTCGGAGTCAGTCCCAGCCGCTCCCGCCGCTCGGCCATCTCCCGCTCGAACTGCTCGTCGGTCAGCTCGAGCGCCTCGCCGAGGTCGATGAACATGTTGGCCACGGACCGGCGCCCGCCGCCCGACCAGTTCCGAGGATCCGCGACGTTGCGGTTGGCGTCGGTGGTGTCGAGCCAGCCGATGATGTGCAGGATCGTCCCCTTCGGCAGCAGCGGGGCGTAGTCGTGGTCGAAGATGTACTGCTTGACCCAGTTGTGGTCGTAGCCGACGCAGGCCAGCGTCTCGATGTTGTGGCCCCAGATGGCCTCGAGGCACATGCGCATGCCGGGGGCGTGCTGGTGCGGCTCGAACGAGACGAGCCGGGTGTGCGTGTCGAGCACGCGGTAGGCGTGCAGCTCCTGGTCGGCCTGGTTCGGCTTGATGTCGATGTCGACGCCGTTGCCGATCAGCGTGCGCGCGTGCGCGATCTCCGGCTTGTAGCCCTTCGGGTGGAGCTTGAACCCGAACTTGAGGTGGGCGCGCGTCTCGCGGCCGTTCGAGTGGAGGTGGGCGGTCTCGAGGTCGAGCGACGACCCGGCGCGCAGCAGCCGTCCCGCGTTGTCCGGGAAGATGTCGGCGTTGCGGCCCACCTCGTGGACCGGGAACCGCGTCGACGACGACAGGTCGGAGCCCTCCGGGGCGACGGCGCCGTACGTCATGTGGTGGAACACGTAGCGCCCGCCGACGGTGTCGCCGGTGCCGTCCGGCGGAATGTCGTTGAACTCCTTGACCTCGACCGCCGCCACGTAGCGGTCCTCCTCGAGGCCGATCGGGATCGTGCCGAGCGAGGTCCACTTGTCGGGCGCCGCGGCGGGCACGACGACCGACGGCGACTCGACGATCAGATCCGGCTCGCCGATCTCCCACTCGTTCTCGGCCCGGAACTCGAGGGGCGGCGGCAGGTCGGCGGGGTCGCCGAGCGGTGCGCCGCTGTCGGCCCAGACCGCGATCGTCTCGATCTCCTCCTCGCTCAGCGAGATGTCGTTCTTGTACTCCTGAATCCCCAGGTCACGCTCGATGAACCAGGGCGGCATCGCGCCCCGCTTGTTCCGAAGACCCGTGCGCATCTTCATGGCCCGCGCCCAGGGACGCACCTCCTCGTATGTGAGGAGCGACATCGGCGCCACGGACGCCGGCCGATGACAGGTCTGGCAACTGCGCTGGAGGATCGGCGCGATGTCCTTCGCGAACGTCACCTCGGCGGCGTCCGTCGCGGTGCCGGTGGTTGCCGACGACTGGGCGCCGGCCCCAGCCGGCATCAGGAAACCAACGAGACCGGCGGCGATCGCCAGCCGACGGAGATGCTTCGCGTTCATCGACCCACCCCTTCCCTCGGAAACGTCCGTACGACGCCCTACAGTATCCCCCCCGCGCGCTGCCGCCCGCAACCCGGCTCAGACCCCCGTCAGGTGCCGCAGCTTGCCCGTGCTGTCGCCGACCCGCTCGACGGGCACGCCGGCGAGGCCCAGAATCGACATGTAGAGGTTGGTCAGGGGCGTCCCCTCCGCGTACCGCAGGTGCCGGCCGCTGCGGAGCTGCCCCGCCCCTCCTCCCGCCAGCAGGATCGGGAGGTTCTGGATGTTGTGGAGGTTGCTGTTGCTCATTCCGCTCCCGTAGAGCAGCGCCACCTGATCCAGCAGCGTCCCGTCACCGTCCGGCGTCGCCTGCAGCCGTCCCAGGTAGTACGACAGCAGCTCCGTGTGATAGGTGCCCACGCGCGTCAGCTTGGCGAGGCTCTCGGGGTTGTTCTCGTGGTGCGACAGGGCGTGGTGCGGATCCGGCACGCCGATCTGCGGATAGGTCTGGGCCGTGAGCTCGGGCGTCATCAGGAACGTGATGACGCGCGTCAGGTCGGCCTGGTAGGCCAGCGCCTGCAGGTCGAACATCAGCTTCACGTAGTCCTCGAACGAGGCCGGGATGCTGGCCGATGGCCGCTCCACCACCGGCAGCTCGCGGTCGGCATCGGCCTCGATCCGCTCGATGCGGCGCTCCACGTCCCGCACCGCGGTCAGGTAGTCCGAGAGCTTCGCGCGGTCCGCGGCGCCGAGCCCCTTGCGGAGCCGGGCCACCTTGCGCGTGACGGCGTCGAGGATGCTCCGATCGCGCTTGATCCGCTCGCGGCGCGCGGCCGGATCCGTGCTGGCGCCGTCGCCGAACAGGCGCTCGAAGAGGGCGCGCGGATTGCTCTCCATCGGCAGCGGCGTGGTCGGCGTGCTCCAGCTCAGCGTGCTGATGTAGGCGCAACTGAAGCCGGCGTCGCAGGCGCCGCCGAACTCCGGCAGCCCGATGCCCACCTGGAGCGACGCGAGCTGCGTCTCCCGGCCGAGCTCGGCCGCCGCGATCTGGTCGACCGAGCGGCCCGCCTCGAAGTCGGCGCCCTCGGTCGGCTTGGCGTGCACACCGGTCAGGAAGGCGCCCGTGATGCGCCCGTGGCCCCCCGCGGGGTCCCCCGGCATCTGCGCCGCGGGAGCATGGTCGAGACCGGTCAGGACGAGCAGCCGCTCCCGGAAGCGGGAGAGCGGCTGGAGGATCGGCGAGAGCTCGAAGCCGGCCCCCTCCGTGGCCGGCGTCCAGTTGCGCATCACCGCGCCGTGCGGCACGTAGACCACCCCCAGGCGGGGCCTCGGCCGGGCCGCGGTCCGGCCCATCGCCGTCAGCGCCGGCACCATGCCGTCGAGCAGCGGCAGCGCGACGGCCGTCCCGAGCCCGCGCAACACGGTGCGCCGGGGCAACGCCTTCCTGGTGATCATCATGACTCCGCTCTCCTCATCTGAAACGGCAGGCTCCGGGCGACGCCGAGCACCAGCGACGACCAGCGGTAGCCGTCCGCCGCCGCGTCCCGCACGATGGCCCGGATGGCCGGTCGATCATAGTGCTCGATCCCGCGCCCGAGGGCGTAGGTCAGCAGCTTCTCCGCCACCGTGGTCACGAACTCGTCCTGGCGCGCGAGCAGCACGTCGCGCAGGCCCGGCAGCCCGTCGAACGTCGTGCCGTCCGGCAGCGCGCCCGATGCGTCGATCGGGACGCCGCCCTCCGCCGTGCGCCACTTCCCGACGGCGTCGAAGTGCTCGAGCGCGAACCCCAGCGGGTCCATGCGCGCGTGGCAGGCCGAGCAGACCGGATTCGCCCGGTGGGCCTCGAGCCGCGCGCGCATCGAGCGGGGCGCCTCGCCCGCCTCGCGCTCCGGAAGATCGGGCACGTCGGGCGGCGGGGGCGGGGGCGGCGTGCCGAGGATATTTTCGAGCACCCACTTGCCGCGCACCACCGGCGACGTGCGGGTAGCGAGCGAGGTCACGGTGAGGATGCTCCCGTGCCCCAGCAGCCCTCGCCGCGCGCCGTCGCCGAGCGCCACGCGGCGGAAGCGCGAGCCATACACGCCCGGAATCCCGTAGTGGCGCGCAAGCCGCTCGTTGACGAAGGTGTGGTCGGCCGTCAGGAGATCGACGACGCTGCGGTCCTCGCGCATCTGGCTCTCGACGAACAGCTCCGTCTCCTGCACGAGCGCGTCGCGCAGGTTGTCGTCGAATCCCGGAAACGCCAGCACGTCCGGCGTCACCGTGCGCATCCGCCGCAGATGGAGCCACTGCGCGGCGAAGCTGCCGACCAGCACGCGCGATCGCTCGTCGGCCAGCATCCGCCGCACCTGCTGCGCCAGGACGGCGGGGTCGCGGAGCCGGCCCGCCGCGGCGAGATCGAGGAGCTCGTCGTCGGGAATGCTGCTCCAGAGGAAGAACGACAGGCGAGAGGCGAGCTCCACGTCGCTCAGTAGATAGGGTGTTCCCGACGCCGCGTCCTCGGGGTCGCGCTCGATGCGGAAGAGGAACTCCGGATCGACGAGCAGGCTTTCGATGGCCCGCTGGATCCCCCCTTCGAAGCCCCCCGCGCGCCGTCCCTCCCCGTAGAAGGTCTGGAGCACGTCGAGGTCGTCGGCGGTCACCGGGCGGCGGAACGCCCGGCGCGCCAGGACGGCGAGGATCTCGTCCGCGCACGCCGCCTCGTCCCGGGGGCCGGCCGGCCGACAGGTGAAGATGCGCTCCCGGCTGGCCGTCTCCGCCGTCCCCCTCCCGGCACGGGCGGCACGATCCGCCGGCTGGGGACGGTAGGGCCCCTCGATGCCGACGCTCTCGAGCGCCATCGGCTCGACGTAGCCGCGCCCGGTACTGAAGGTCCAGACCGGCAGGCGGTCGGGCGCCACCCCTTCCGTCACCGCCGTACGCTTCAGGAACGACACGCTGACGACGCGCGTGCCGGCGCGGACCGGCACGCGCACGGCCAGCGAGCCGTCGCCGGTCGGCATCCCCCGCGTCGCTCCGCCGCCCACCCTGCCTGCTCGCAGCAGGGCCGCCCGAACACCGTCGATGCGAACGTCGATCT
Organism: Vicinamibacterales bacterium; assembly: GCA_965215155.1. GTDB lineage: Bacteria > Acidobacteriota > Vicinamibacteria > Vicinamibacterales > UBA8438 > JAGWAJ01. Next base: position 1,497,383 of record CBDCCY010000004.1, read on the forward strand.
CCTGCGGCTCCCGTCGCCCGCGGTTGCCCAGCAGCGTCAGCCGGACGACGTACTCCCCGTCGAGCGGGAAGTGATGGGTGAGCGCGGCGCCGCCCCGCGACCCGAAGGGCATCTCCTCGCTCATCCGGTCGCGCTGAACCAGCAGCGACGAGACCGGATAGCGGACGACGTCGGTCTCGATGGCGGAGTCGCCGACGGCCAGACGGCCGATCCTCCGGGCCGCCGACATGTAGCGCTCCAGCATGCCGGGTGCGATCGTGAGGATGTCGGCGTTGTTGTCGAAGCCGTAGGCGAGGTCGTCGGCCGGCAGCATCGTGCTGACGTCCACCGTCAGGCCCAGGAGATCGCGGATCGCGTTCGCGTACTCGAGCCGGTTCAACCGGTGGATGGTCGGCCGCCCCGGATTCGGGCGGGCGCCGGCGGCCCGGTCGAGCCCCGACTCCAGCCACGCCGCGAAGCGATCGTAGGTCTCCTCGTCCGGCCGCGGACGGCGGGGCGGTGGCATCGCGCGTGTCCGCAGCTTCTCGAGGACCTTCTCCCAGGTCCCGGCCGCCTCTCCGACGTGCGCGACGTCCACGGTGTCGAGCGCGAGGTTGCCGGTCAGCGTTCGCTCGTTGTGGCAGGCGATGCAGTAGCGGTCCAGGAGGGCGCGGTAGGTCTCCGGGGAATCCGGGCCGGCGGGACCGGTCGGCGCCGGCCCGCGGGCCGCGCGGAGCTCCTCCTGTGCCGTCGCAGGCCGGGCGTCCGCGGGAGCGGCCGTCAACAGACCGAGCGCCGCGACGACCGCCAGCCTGCGCCCGAGGCGGTTCGCCACGTGCGCGGATCGGGATGCGACCAGTGCGCCGGCCCGCTCGATCGACATCGCCATCGTCACCCTCCGGCCGCTGCGCGCCGGACGCGCGCGTAGGGGAGTCTCGCTGGCCGAGACTCCTCGCACCTCATGCCCCTAGCGGATGGGCCCCTCGTCGAAGCGGCCGATGAGGTCGGCTCCGCCCTCGCCCCCGCCGAGCGCCCGGAGCAGGTCCGCCGTGCTCCCGCCGCCGAGACCCGGCAGGAGGATGTGCCCTCCGCCTTCCGCAATCATCAGCGGCGTGATGCCGCGCCGGTCGCCGGCCCGGACCGCCGCCCCGTGATCGGCCAGGAGTTGCACGAGCGCATCGGAACGCACATGGGCGGCCCCGTGCAGCGCGGTGCGGCCGTCACCGTTGGCCGCGTTAATGTCCGCTCCGCGCTCCAGCAGGAACCGGACCGCCTCCAGGCTCGCCCCTTCCGTGACGCGGGTCTCGGCCGGGACCCGCCCCAGGCCGGACGCCATCATCAGGGGCGTCGTCCCCTGCTCCGTCGGCAGGTGCAGGTCGGCTCCCGCCGCCGCCAACGCCCGCATCACGGCGAGGTTCCCGTCCATGGCGGCGAGCAGGAAGGGCGTGGCGCCCGTCAGGCTGACGCGGAAGCGCTGGCTGGCGAAGCCGAACTGCGGGGGGTGCGCCGCAAGCCGCGCGTCGGGATCCGCACCGTGCGCGAGCAGGGCATCGACGAGCGCGAGGCGGCCCGCCCGGAGCCCGTTGAGCGACCGCCACTCCTCGTCGCGCTCCGTGGCAATGCCGCGCAGGCTGCCGGTCAGCTCCGTGTGCCAGGAGCCGGCCGCCCAGTGGAGGGCCGTGTAGCCCGCGCCGCGGGCGTTGGGGTCGGCTCCCCGCCCCAGCAGCGAGATGGCCAGCGCGGCGTGCCCCCGCAGCGTCGCCACGAGGAGCGGCGTCAGGCCGTCCGGGGCCTCCGCGTTCACGTCGGCGCCCGCGTCGAGGAGCAACCGCGCCAGCGCCGGCCGGTCCTCGCGGGCCGCGATCAGGAGCGGCGTGAAGCCTGCGGCGGAACGCGCCCGGACGTCGGCTCCGTGCGCGACGAGGGTGCGCGCCACCAGGGTGTGCCCCTCCCCGGCCGCCCACATCAGCGCCGTCTGCCCCCGCCACGACTCCGCGGAGTTCGGATCCGCACCGGCCGCCAGCAGTGCCTCCGCCGCGGCGACGCCGCCGGTCCGAGCGCAGGTCATGAGCGGCGTCTCACCCGTCGTGCGGGCGGCATTCGGATCCGCACCGGCCGCCAGCAGCCGGCGCACCATGTGCGCCGAGCCGTTCTCGCAGGCGAGCGCGAGCGGAGTGACGCCGTAGTCGTTCGCCGCGTCGAGGTCGGCACCGGCGGCGATGAGAAGGTCGGCGAGACCGACCGCGTCCCGGTAGCTCGCCCAGTGGAGCGCGGTGGCGCCGTCGGGCTGCGCGGCGCGCGCGTCGGCTCCCCGCTCGAGGAAGGCGACGACCGCCTTGGCGTCGTCGGCCCGGACGGCCTCGATGAGGCCCCGGCCACCCTCCTCGGCGCCGCCCGCCAACGGCACGATCGCCCGGAGCACGGCCGCGAAGACCACGGCCGCGAAGACCACGACCGCCACGAGCCGGCCGGGCAGCACCGGCCCGCGCCGGGGCACGCCGGGGCGAACGCCCCGGGTCACATCCTGCCGTTCCTGCATGCCCTCTGCTCCACTTCCAGCCCCCGGCCCGGGTCCACGACGGCCGGTGCTCCGCGGACGCGGGCCGCCGCCGCGCGCGGACCGCCGCCCCGCGGGACGGCCGGCCCGTCTACTCCGGCTCCGGTTCCTCGGTCCAGTCCTCGTCCACCGCGACTGCGAAGCGCCGGAAGTCGGAGTAGCGTGCGGTGCCGTTCATCCGCCCCCCGCCGCGCTCCTCGTAGCGCTCGCGCATCTCGACCGGCACCCACAGTCCGGTCTCGGGCTCCCGACCGAACGTCACCGTGGCCTGCGCCTCGGTCTCCGGCCGCCCCTCGACCGACGGGTGCCGCAGCTCGATCTCGGTCTCGTGCACGTCGCCGGTCTCGGGATCCACGCACACGCGCCCCCGGGCCGGGAGGTCGATGCCGTTGAAGCCTCGCGTCATCGTCGGCGACGCGACTTCCTCGAAGCGGACCTCCCACGCCTCGTCGATGCCGCCGCAGCCCTCCCCCCGCTTCTCGAAGTCGAAGCGCCCCGTGTTGGCGGGGTGGAGGCCGAACAGGCCGAAGGTCGGGACGTTGAAGGTCCGGTGCGTCGACCCGACGTTGTAGCGGGCGTTCTCCTCGGAGATGCGCCGGAGCTGGTCCATCGCGGTCTCGTGGCTGCTGAGGAACAGCTCCGCCAGGCGGTTCTCGCGGTCCCGCACCCGCTGCCCGTTGTACTCGATGACGTCGCGGAACCCGGTCAGCTCCTCGGAGCCGGCCAGCCGCACCTGGAGGAAGTCGGAGCGCAGACGGCTGCGGGCCGGGCCGCTGCGCCGCTCCGTGGAGAAATAGACCTGGTTGTAGTCCTCCTCCATCACGACCGTCGCCATGTCCTCGATGACCGCCGCGACCCGGGTGGCGGCCCGCTCCATCACCTCGTCGATGGTCGGCGCCTGGCCGGCCGCCCCCGCGGGCAGCGCGGACAGGACGGCTGCTCCGGCCCCGGCCACCGCCCGGCACGTCCAGCGTCGCCCCGGCACGGAACGGAAACTGCCCGTCAAGATGCTCCCTCCTCGCCCGCCGTTCGTCGCCGAACGCGACCGCCAAAGGTCGCGCTACGGCCTCCGCTCGGCGCCCAACCGGGCCTCCGGGAGTCCGCGCCGCTCCACGGCGCAGACCTCTATCGCGATCCGGACTCGCCGCCCGCCGCGGCTTCCTCCCCGCGCGCGATGTCGAGGAGCGCGGTCATCCCGTCGTTCCCCTCGTGGCAGGCGTACTCGAACATCGGGCCGTCGGTCGGCGGCATCAGCAACTCCGCCGTCCACGGCTGCGTCCAGAGCTGCGGGTCCTCGAACGTCACCTCGTAGCGCAGCGTGCCGCCGTCCACCCGCGTGAAGCGTTCGACGAGCCGCATCGAGCCCTGCGACAGGCCCCGGAAGCGCTGGTCGTCCCGAATGTTGGTGGTCTCGACCACCAGCGTGTCCCCCTCCCACCAGCCGCGGGCGTCGCCGAGCCACTGCCGGACGGACTCCGGGAGGTGGGGTCGGCCGTCGAGCGGGACGATGCGGAACTCGTGGATCATCTCGTGCAGCAGCAGGACATGGTCGGGCGTCTGCGCGATGTGGACGTTCTGGCTGTAGGGGCCGCCGAGCCGCGGCACGCCGCTCGAGATGCAGCGCTCGCCGAGGTTGCGGTCCTCCGGTCCCGCGGCCCCCGCCGGCGGGCGGGCGCGGAGCTCCGCCGCCGCCGCGGGCGTCAGCGGCATGCGCCCGTCGGGCGGATCGACGATCATCGAGGTGCGCCCGTCGGACAGGCCCCGCTCCCACCAGACGACGCGCCGGGCCCCGACCCCTTCGGCCGATCGCTGGGCCGCGTTGACTTCGGCGATCTCGGCCGCGGTCAGCCGTTCCCGTCCCGCGTACCGCTCGGGACGCTCCAGCGGGGTGGCCGTCCCGTGGTTCCAGACCCCCTGCAGGTCCGGCGCCCCCCAGGCCGTGAGCGGCGCCGCGGACTGCGCCCAGCCCGCGGCCGGAGCGAGCAGGAAAGCGGCGACGACAGACGCGGTGCGGAGCAGGTAGAGCATCAGAACACCGTCAAGCGAGAGCCAGCTCCCGCCGAGCAGCGAATCCGCCTATTGAATCAGAATCCAGGGCTCGGCGGAAGCAGCCTCGCGCTCCACGACGTCGTCCCACGGTCAGCCGACCTCGAGAAGACCTCGATCCTGCTGTCGGCTCGGCCGCTCCCGCCGAGCTACGACACGCATCCGCGTGACCGTCGGGTACGATTCGGGGGGTCAGTTTCTCTGCTCCCTGCAATCGTGCGAACGGGGCAGCACGGCGGACGCGGACGATTCCGGCATGGGGCGGCCAGCCGGAGTTGGCGAACGACAACCACCGCCCGGCCCGGGGGAATGGATGGCAATCAGCCGGCTCAAGTTCGAGCGCTTCACAGCCTTCCGGCGGCTCGATTTCCTCCCATCGCCTGGCATCAACGTCATCGTGGGAGCCAACGGAACGGGCAAGACGCATCTGATGAAGGTCGCCTACGCCGCTTGCGATGTCAGCAAGACACGTGCCCCCTTCGCCCAAAAGCTGGTGCGTCTCTTCCTGCCCTCGGGCCGATCCCTGGGGCGCCTGGTCCGGCGACAGCAGGGAAGCTCAAGGTGCTCGGTGGAGGTCTATCGCGATGAGATGAAGCTCAGGGCGTCGTTCTCGAACCACGCGACGGTTCTGGACTCTGCCACCATCACCGGCGCGGTGGCCTGGGCGAGCAACCCGATCCAGAGCGTCTACATCCCCGTCAAGGAGATGCTCGCGAACTCACCGGGGTTCCGTTCCCTGTACTCGCAACGCGAGGTCCACTTCGAAGAGATCTACTCTGACATCCTCGACCGCGCCCATCTGCCCCTGCCGCGCGGTGCGCCCGGCCCGGAGCGCAGACGGCTACTCAGTGCCTTGCAGAAGACGATTGCCGGGAAGGTCACAGTCAAGGACGAGGAGTTCTTCCTCCGAAACCGGCAGGGCAATCTGGAGTTTACCCTCCTCGCCGAGGGCATGCGGAAGCTCGGCCTGCTCTGGCTCCTGATTCAGAATGGAACGCTGCTTCAGGGCTCGGTGCTCTTCTGGGATGAACCGGAGACCAATCTCAACCCGAAGATCTTCGGGCCGCTCGTCGATATCCTCATCCAGCTCCAACGTCTCGGAATCCAGGTCTTCATTGCGACGCACGACTACGCAATTCTCAAGGAGCTGGACCTGCGCAGAACCGATCAGGACAGCATCACGTTCCACTCCCTCTATCACGAGCAGGGCGAGATCTGTTGCCGGGCAGCCGCCACGTACCTCGACATCCATCCCAACACGATCGCCGAGGCGTTCACCGACCTCTACAACCGGGAAGTTCGAATCAGCCTGGGAGGGTCGGCGCGATGACGACGCTGGTGGAGGGGAATCTGCGAATCACGCTGCCACGCGTCGTGCACTGGAGGAAGCTCGACGACCCGGCGACGCACGGCCTGCTCCATCGCCACATGAAGGCCGTGGACTTCGTCGTCGAGATGCGCGACAGGATGCTGTTCCTCGAGGTCAAAGACCCGGAGCATCCGGAAGCACCGGCGGACCGGAGCGAGGGCTTCATCAGGCGTTTCCTGGATACGGAGTTGGACACAGACCTTGTGCGCAAGTTCCGCGACTCTCTCCTCTACGAGTGGGCGTGCGAGCAAGTCGACAAACCCATCCACTACTGGATCGTCGTAGCGATCGAGAGGCTGGCGGATCCGGCGCTCTCCAGCAGATCCGACGACCTCAGCAGGAAGCTCCCGGTTGCGAAAGCTGTACCCGATCGTTGGAGGCGCCGGATCGTGGAGGACTGCCGGGTCTTCAACATCCGTTCCTGGAACGAAGCGTTGCCGACCGGCTACCGATTGGAGCGCGTCGACGCATGACGCGGACCGCGAGCGCCCGCGGTTCATGCGCCGGCGTGCCGGTAATTCGCAACCGCGCCTGCGCCAGGGACGGTCACCGGTAGTCCGGATTGGGGAAGTCGAAGCGGCAGCCGGCGTCCCAGGAGGAGCGCTGGTTGCCGTGGGCCGGGATGCCGCCCGCGTCCTTCAGGAGCCGCGCCAGGTGCAGCAGGTTCCAGGTCATGAAGGTGGTGTTGCGGTTGGTGAAGTCGTTCTGCGGTCCGCCGGAGCCCTCGTCGAGGTAGGACGGCCCCGGACCCGCCTCGCCCAGCCACGCGGCGTCCGCCTGCGGCGGGATCACGTAGCCCAGGTGCTGCAGCGAGTACAGAATGTTCATGGCGCAGTGCTTGGCGCCGTCCTCGTTGCCCGTGATCAGGCAGCCGGCCACGCGCCCGTAGTAGGCGTACTGGCCAGCCTCGTTGAGGAGGTGCGAGGCCGCGTAGAGGCGCTCGATGACCTGCGTGCACACCGACGACTTCTCGCCCAGCCAGATCGGCGACGTCACGACGAGGATGTCGGCGGCCATCACCTTCTCGAGGATGGGGGGCCAGTCGTCGTGATCCCAGCCGTGCTCGGTCATGTCCGGCCAGACGCCGTGCGCGAGGTCGTGGTCGACCGGGCGGATGACCTCCGTGGAGACCCCGTTCGCCTCCAGGATGGCGGCGGAGATGTCGATCAGGCCCTGCGTGTGCGACACCTCCGGCGTGCGCTTGAGCGTGCAATTGAGGAAGATGGCGCGGAGACCGGAGAAGTCCCACCGGCTCTCGGTGCAGAGGTCGCGCTGCTTCTGGCTGAGCGTCATCGAATGGCCCCCTCCTCTCGCGTATCGGCGGCTGGGCGGCGTGCGTGCAATCCGCGGCGCAGGATGAACCGAAGGGCAGGTGCCGGCTGATCGGCCGCAAGCCGACGACGAGCGGCAGCGCAGGAGCGCACGTCGAGCGGGAGGCTCGCGCGCCGATCGACGTGGCCGTCATCGGCGGCGGACCCGCGGGCGCATCCGCCGCGCGCCTGCTGGCGGCCTGGGGGCACGCCGTCCTGCTGCTGACGAAGTCCGACTCCGGCCACCCCTCCCTCGCCGAGTCGCTGCCCCCGAGTTGCCGCAAGGTGTTCGATGCCGTCGGCGTCCGGGAAGCGGTCGAGGCCGCGGGGTTCCTCACGACCGGAGGCAACACGGTCTGCTGGGAGGGCGCCCGGCCGCGCGCCGCGACGTTCGGCGGCGGCGAACGCGGGCTCCAGGTGCTGCGGCGCGACTTCGACCGCGTCCTGCGAACCGAGGCGCGACGCGCCGGAGCGATGGTGCGGACCGGGGTGACGGTACGCGACGTCACCGTTCCGGACGAGGACCGGCCGGCCGCCGCCGAAGGAGGCGGAGCGAAGCCGCGCCCGGCCGCGGTGCGCGGGGTCGGCGCGGACGACGCGAGCCGGCCCGCGGCGGCGGTGGCGCTCCACGGCCGCGACGAGCGGGGACGCGCGGTCACCGCGCACGCCCGCTTCGTCCTCGACTGTTCCGGGCGCGCCGGCGTCGTCGCGCGCCGTCATCGGACTCGCGTGCAGACCCGAGAAACGACGCTGGCGCTCGTGGGCGTCTGGCGGCGGCGCGATCGATGGCCGCTCCCGGCCTGTGCGCCGGGTGATGGAGGCGACGCGGTCCCGGGCGCCGACGCGGTCCCGGGAGGCGACGCGGTCCCGAGCAGCGACGCGGTCCCGGGCGGCGACGCGGTTTCGAGCGACGACGCGCAGACGGTGGTCGAGGCCTACGCCGACGGCTGGGCATGGTCCGTGCCGGTCTCACCCCATCAGCGCTACGTCACGGTGATGGTCGACCCGCGCACGACGCAGGCCGACCGCTCCGAGTCGCTGCGGGCGCGCTATCTCGCGGAGGTCGGCAAGACGACCCACCTGGCCCGGCTCACGGGCGGGGCGGCGCTCGAGGGCTCGCCGTGGGCGTGCGACGCGTCGCAGTACGGTGCCCGCCGCTTCGGGGGCCCCGGCTTCCTCCTCGTGGGCGACGCCGCGACGTTCATCGATCCGCTCTCGTCGTTCGGGGTCAAGAAGGCGATGGCGTCGGGGTGGTTGGCCGCCGTCGTGACCAACACCTGTCTCCGGCACCCGGAACGCGCGGTCCTCGCGCGGGACTTCCACGCCGGGCGCGAGCGGCAGATCTGGGACAGCTACCGCCGGCAGACGGCCGCGTTCTTCGCCCAGGTCTCGCGCCGCGAGCTGCATCCCTTCTGGACCGACCGGGCGGATGCCGTTGGCCCCGGCGCAGCGTTGGAAGGCGGAGAAGAAGACGACGCGGCTGCGGCCTTTCGCGACGACCCTACCGTTCGGGCCGCGTTCGAGGCACTCCGGCGCGCGCCCTCGATCCGGCTGCGGCCGACCTCGGCGGCTCGCCCCACGACCGTGGCGGCGGTGGTGGGGCGGGAGATCGTGGCGGCTCCCAGCCTCTCGCTCGACGCCGGGAGGGCCGGGACCATCGCCATCCGTCACCTCCGGGGCATCGACCTGCCGGCGCTCGTCGCGATGGCCGGCGACCATGCGCAGGTGCCGGATCTCTACGCCTCCTATCGTCGATCGCATACGCCCGTGGAGCTTCCCGACTTTCTCGGCGCCCTGTCCGTGCTGCTCGGAAGGGGGCTGCTGCGAAACGACGCGTGAGCGGGCGGTCCAGCGATCCGGATCGGCGCCTGACCGCTGCTCGCGCCCCTCGCCGCTCCGCGGGCTCCACGGACGCTGCGTTCGACCCCCGGCGGGATTCTGTGGTACAAGGTGAGCCACCACATGCGGATACAAGCCTGGATACGGTCCGCCGCGGCCGCGCGGCGACTTCGCCCGTCGGCCGCTCCCGTCCTGGCGGCGGTGCTGATCGCCGGCGGCGCGGCCGCTTCGGCGGCGCAGGAAGCATCGGACACCCCTCTCCCGGAAGGCGGCATTCCCGTCACGAGCGACCTCGTGCATCGCGTCTGCGGAGACTGTCATCGCGCGGACGAGGAGCGGCGCATGAGCCGCATCTCGTACCAGCGAACGACCCCCGAGGGCTGGCAGCAGACGGTGCGGCGCATGGTGCTGCTGAACGACCTGCAGATCGAGCCGGAGGACGCGCGCGAGGCGGTCGCCTACCTCGCCACCTACCACGGCCTGGCTCCGGAGGAGGCCGTGGAGGGCGCGTTCCACTCGGAGCGCCGCGACAACATCGACTACTACTACGCGGCCGACCCCGAGACGCAGATCACCTGCAACCGCTGCCACTCGATGGGCCGCGTGCTGAACCAGCGGCGCACGCGGGAAGAGTGGGACCTGCTGACGGCGATGCACCGCGCGCTGTACCCGTTCACCGACTTTCAGTCGTTCATGCGCCCGATGGAATCGGACGGGTCGGAAGAGGGCGACGGCCTCTCCGCGGTCGAGCGAGCCGTGGCGCACCTCGCCGAGGTGTTCCCGCTCGACACCCCGGAGTGGACGCGGTGGGCCGCGAACATGCGCACCGCGCCCCGGCTGGACGGGGCCTGGGCGCTGGTCGGCCGCGAGCGCGGACAGGGGCCGGTCTACGGCGAGGTGACGGTGACCGCGAACCCGGACGCGCCGGACCAGTTCCGGACGACCACGCGCTACACCTACCCGGCGCGCGGCCGGGACGTCACACGCGCAGGTCAGGCACGGGTCTTCACCGGCTTCCAGTGGCGGGGTAGCACCAGCAGCTCGAGCTCCGGTCAGCCCCCGTTGCGGGAAGTGCTGAGCCTGTCGCGCGACCGCGAGTCGATGACCGGACGCTGGTTCACCGGTGTCTACGACGAGCTGGGCCTGGACGTGACGTTGCACCGCGCCGGCTCTCGCCCGGTGCTCACCGGCGTCTGGCCGCCGGCCGTCCCGATCGCCGGCGGCGAGGTGACCCTCGATCTCTTCGGCGCGAACCTGCCGGAGGCTCTGGAAGCGGCGTCGGTGGACCTCGGGACGGGCCTGACGGTGACCGCCGTCAGCAACGCGTCACCCGGGCGGGCGACGGTCCGGGTGCAGGTGGCGCCCGATGCGCGCGCGGGGCCGCGCGATCTCTTCATCGGCGAGGCCGCCCTGCCGGATGCCGTCGTCGTCTTCGACGAGGTGCATCGGATTACGGTTGCGCCCAGGACCGGCCTCGCGCGCGTCGGGGGCGGGGCGATCCCGAAGCAGTACGAGCGCTTCGAGGCCCGCGCGTGGCACGACGGCCCGGACGGTGAGGCGGAGACCGACGACGACCTCGACCTCGGCATGGTCGACGCCGACTGGACGATCGAAGAGTACGCCGTAACCTTCGGGGACGACGACACCGAGTTCGTCGGCAGCATCGACGGGCAGGGCATCTTCGAGCCGGCCCTCGACGGTCCGAATCCCGAGCGGAGCGGCGAACGGAACAACGTCGGAGACGTGTGGGTCGTGGCGACGGTGAGCACGGGCCCCGCGGGAGTGGCGCTGGAGTCTCCGCTGCGCGCCCGCACGCACCTGGTGGTGTCGGTGCCGGTCTACCTGCGCCGCGGGGCGGAGGGACCATGACCGAGATCGCGCTGGGCGAGTGTCACCCGTTCGAGGCCGCGGGCCGGCACTTCCTCTACCTGGTGCCGAGCGCCGCGGTGTTCGCGCTCGACGACACGTCGGCCGCGGTGGTCGACACGCTGCGCGGGCAGCAACTGGCGCCCGCGGAGCTCATGGCGCGCCTCGCGGATCGCTTCGAGCCGGCGGACGTCGACGCGACGCTCGCCGAGCTGGCCGGGGCCCGCGCGATCCTGCCGGTCGACCCCGCCCGCCCGGCCGAGCCGCCACCGGAGCCCGCCCCCAACATCATTCCGCTGACGCCCATCCCGCTCTCGACCCTCGTCGTCAACGTCACCAACCGCTGCAACCTGAGCTGCGCGTACTGCTACGAGTACGGCGAGGACAAGATCGCCGAGCCGACCGCGGGCGGGATGCCGAAGCTGATGAGCGAGGAGACGGCGCGCGAGAGCGTCGACTTCATGATCGAGCGCTCCGGCAACAGCCCGGTGGTGCGGCTGACGTTCTTCGGCGGCGAGACGCTCCTCAACTTCGCGGTGCTGGAGAAGACCATCCCCTACGCGCGGGCTCGCGCCGCGGAGGCCGGCAAGCGCGTCGAGTTCAGCCTGACCACCAACGGGACGCTGCTCCGTCCCGAGGTCATCGAGTTCCTGGCCGACAACGACGTCGGGGTGACCATCTCCATCGATGGCCCGAAGGAGATGCAGGACAAGTTCCGGGTGTTCCACGACGGCCGCGGGAGCTACGACGTGGTGGCCCCCAAGGTCCGGGAGCTGCTCAAGCGGCACCGCTCGCGCCCGATCGGGGCGCGCGTGACGCTGACCTCCGACGTCCTCGACATCACCCGCATCTACCGGCACCTGACCGACGAGATCGGCTTCTGGGAAGTCGGCTTCGCACCCGTCACCACCTCGCCGGGGCGCGCCCACGCCATCGGCGAGACCGGCTTCGAGTCGATGCTGGCGCAATTCCGGGCGCTGGGGCATGAGTTCCTGGAGGCGGCGCTCGAGGGCCGCCGGCACGGCTTCAGCAACGTGCGCGACACGATCGAGGAGCTGCACAAGGGCGCCAGCAAGGCGCTCCCGTGCGGGGCCGGGCTGGGACTGATGGGGGTGGCGACCAACGGCGACGTGGCGCTCTGCCACCGCTTCGCCGGCTCCGACGACCACAAGCTGGGGACGGTGCGCGACGGCGTGGACGGCGCGGCGCAGGAGGCCTTCCTCGACGCCCACCACATCGACCGCAAGACCGACTGCCGGACGTGCTGGGCGCGTCCGCTCTGCGCCGGCGGCTGCTACCACGAGGCGCACACGCGCTACGGCACCACGGAGGCCCCGAACCTCCACTACTGCGAGTGGATCCGCGGCTGGACCGAGACCTGCCTGGAGATCTACGGCGAGATCGCCGAACGGAACCCGGCGTTCCTGCGGCAGTTCGACCCGCCGGGCGCCCCGGCGACCGAGGTGAACGATGACGCATCTGAGGCCCGTTAACCAGAAGGCGGCCCGCATCGCGTACGAGGCGGCCGAGGCCCGCCGCCGCGCCGCGCAGGCCGACGGCCGGGTCGTCGCCTTGCAGGACGGTCCGGCGCAGCCGCCGAAGGCGGAGGGCCCGCACATCCCGATGGGCTGCAGCTTCGTCTTCTATCCGGGGTGGGAGGTCGACAGCGATGGCGGCACGGCGGGGCTGTGCCAGCCGGTCGAGCGCGACCTGTTCGACTGCCACCTCGGCTGTTTCTGGCCGGCGCAGGTGCCGGACCAGTTGAATCATGCGCCGGATTGGACCAGCAAGTGCGCGGCGGCGCAGAAGGACTGGCGGAAGGTTGACCTCATATTCCCGTAGCCCGGCGAATCGTCGCCTGCGGCTCGGCGTGCGGCCGAAGCAGGCCGGCAAGAGCACGCGCGGTTCCACGACGCAGGCTCTCGGTGGGCGGCCGCTCGCCGCGCCGCGAGCCCTTCTCCTGCTGTTGCTCGGGGTCACGCTTGCGTTCACGGCGCCGGCGACGGCCCAGCCCCCCGGGGAGCCCGGTGCGACGGCAGGGTCGGGGGGCGCCCCGGAGCTCTCCGCGGGCGACGGCACGCTCTACCTCGCCGCGTTTCCGAGCCGCATCCTCGTGATCGACGAGGCCACCGCGAGCGTCGTGGACGAGATCGCGGTGCCGCACGGCCCGCCGCGCGCGCTGGTCGCGTCCGCGGACCGGAGCCGGTTCCACTTCGTCGACACGACCTTCGAGCACATGACCACGGTCGACGTGGACGCGCGGGAGGTCACCGACTCGTTCACCCTCAGCGAGGGGAACCGGAAGGTGCGCATCCGCTCGTTCCGCGTCGCGCCCGACGGCGCGACCGCCATCCTCCACGTCGACGCCGCGGTGAAGCTGATCGACCGCTACGAGGTGGAGCCGTACCGGCTGCTGGAGGTCGACCTCGCCACGCACGAGGTCCTGCGCGAGTTGCCCTGGCCCACCGGCGCGGCCTCGTTCGGCTCGCGCATGCTCTTCTCGCCGGACGGGGAGTACCTCTACTTCTTCGACCGCGAGGACATCCTGATCCTCGAGGCCGACACGTTCGACGAGGTCGACCGCTGGTCGCTCCGCGAGCCGATCGAGCCCGGCATGGGCCGGATGCAGTTCAGCTTCGACGACGACCTGGTGTACGAGGAGCCCGGCTTCTTCACCAACCTGTTCACGGTGCACGACGACGCGCAGGATCGCGACCTGATGGGGGTGGCCCGCATCGACCTCCCGAACCGCGAGGTGGTCGACTTCTACACGCTCGGCCCCTCGCGGCCGATCCAGTTCGCGCTGGCGCCGGGACGCCGGATGGCCTACGGGCTGTCGAGCAGCATCGACCACTACGAGTTCTGGACGTTCCACCTCGACGAGCGCCGCATCGGAGACCGCCGCCGGATCGAAGGCCGGCCCCGGATGGCGCTCGACGTCAGCACGAACGGCGAAGTGCTCTACATCTCGTCCGCCGGGAACACCATCGACTACTACGACGCCGACTCGTTCGACCACCTCCACACGCTGACGCTCGACGGCGACATGACGTCGGGCCTCGTCGTGATGCCGGCGGCGCCCTGACCGATGCCCGGTGACCGGTGGCCGAAGACCGGTGCCCGCTGACCGCTGACCGCTGACCGCGTCCCGGAAGCGCCCCGGGGCGCCTGCGCCGCGGCGACCGGTACCGATGCTCGACCCGCAGTTCCGGCGCGCGCTCGCCTACGTCGCGCCGTACTGGCGGCGCCTCGTGCCCGTGGTCGTCCTGAGCCTGGCGAGCACCGGCACCGCCCTTCTCGTCCCGCTCCTCTCCCGCGCGCTCATCGACGACGCGTTGCTGGCCGGCGACGCGGCGCTCCTGGTCCGGATCGTCGCCGCGTTCGTCGGCCTGACGGCGCTCGGCTTCCTCCTCAACGTGGCCAGCGGGCTGCGCTACACGCGGGTGTCGGCGGAGATCCTGTTCGACATGCGGATCGACCTCTACCGCCACCTGCAACGGCTGTCGCCGCGCTTCTACGCCCGCACCCGGATGGGCGACATCGTGTCGCGGCTCAACAACGACATCGGCGAGATCCAGCGGGTCGCGGCCGAGGCGGCCCTGTCCTGGATCGGCAACCTCCTGTTCCTGGCCGGCTCGGCCGGGATGATGATCTGGCTCGACGTCCGCCTGTTCCTGGCCGGACTCGCGGTTCTCCCGCTGAGCATCTGGGCCCTCGTCCTCTACCGCCGCCGGCTCGAGGGCCGCGTCGCGGCGTTCCGCGAGCGGAGCGCGGACATCGGGAGCTTCCTCATCGAGACCCTGTCGGCGATGCGCCTGGTCGTCACGTCGAACGCGCAGGACCGCGAGGCGGCCCGGTTCGAGGCTCGCAACCAGGCGTTCATCGGCGCGCTCATGTCGATGCAGCGGGTGACCTACCTGGCCGGCGGGTTGCCGGGCGTGATCCTCTCCGCCGGCATGGGCGTGGTCTTCCTCTATGGCGGCTTCCGCTACCTCGGGGGCACGCTCAGCCTCGGGACGCTCGGCGCGTTCATGACCTACCAGATGCGCCTGATGGGCCCCGTGCAGGCGCTGATGGGGCTCTACGCCAGCCTCGCCACGGCCAAGGTCTCGCTGGGGCGCGTGCACGAGATCGCGGACGCGCCGGTCGAGGTGGCCGAGGATCCGAGGACCGAGGATCCGGGGAAGGTTCGCGGCGCCGTCGCCTTCGATGAGGTGAGCTTCTCCTTCGACCGCGGCGCCCCCACCCTGGAGGGCGTGTCGTTCGCGATCGCGCCGGGGGAGACGGTGGCCGTCGTCGGCCGGAGCGGCGCGGGCAAGTCGACCGTGGCCGACCTGCTGCTGCGGCTGCTCGATCCGGATCGGGGCACGGTACGGCTGGACGGTCGCGATCTCCGGACGCTGCCCCTGGGGTTCGTCCGCCGGCACGTGGCGCTCGTCGATCAGGCGCCGTTCGTCTTCCACACGTCGCTCCGGGAGAACGTGCGCTACGCACGGCCCGCGGCGGACGATGACGACGTGGCGGCGGCAGTGCGTGCCGCCGGCCTCGACGATCTCGTCCGCGGCCTGCCGGAGGGCCTGAATACGGTGGTCGGAGAACGCGGCTCGGCGCTCTCGGCCGGCGAGCGGCAGCGCGTCGCCATCGCCCGGGCGTTCCTCGCCGATCCACGGGTGCTGGTGCTCGACGAGGCGACGGCGGCGCTCGATCCGGTGACGGAGGGGCGGGTCGTCGGCGGCTACGAGTCGCTGATGCGGGCGCGCACGACGGTCGTCATCACCCACCGCCTGGAGCTCGCCCGCCGCGCGGACCGCGTCGTGGCCCTCGACGGGGCTCGCGTCGCCGAGGTGGGTCCGCCCGACGAGCTGCTCGCGCGGAACGGCTTCTTCGCGCGCCTCTTCCGGTCCGACGCGCGACCTGTCGCGGCACAGCACGAGGAAGTGGAGGAGGCGGCGGTCCCGTGAACACCACCGGGTCCGGCTGGACCAGCAAGGGAAGGGCGTGACGTCGCCCTCCCGGGCCGCCGGTCGCCCACCACTCGTCGTCGGCGTGATCGACAGCGGCGTTCACGCGGATCACCCGCACATCGGGGCCGTTACGCCCGGCGCCGCCTTCGACCCGCGCGGTCGTGCGAGCCCCGACTGCATCGACCGCCTGGGCCACGGCACGGCCGTCGCCGCCGCGATCCACGACCTCGCCCCCGGCGTCCGGATATGCCCACTCAGGGTCTTCGACCGCCGGCTCGACGCCTCGGTCGAGGCGCTCGTCGCGGCCATCGCCTGGGCCGCCGAACACGCCCTGCCGCTGGTGAACCTGAGCCTCGGCACCGCGGACGGCGCCAGCGCTCCGACGCTGGCCGACGCCGTGGGCCGGGCGCACGCGGCGGGGACCGTCGTCGTGGCAGCCGGCTCCGACAGCGGCATCGACTGGCTGCCCGGCTCGCTCGGCGTCGAGGGCGTCGTCCGCGCCGAGCTCGACTGGTCGTGCCCCCGCGGCGCGCACACGGCCGACGGCGACGACGCCACGCCTGTCTTCCGCACCTGTGGCTATCCGCGCCCGATCCCCGGCGTCGACCCCGAGCGCAACCTGAAGGGCCTGAGCTTCGCGGTGGCCAACGTCACCGGCCTCGCGGCGCGGGCGATGACCGAGACCGGCGTCCGCGGCTACGCAGACCTCACCGCCGAACTCCGCCGGCGCGCGCGTCCGCGGTGAGAGCAAAGACCGGCCCCGGAGTCACGACCGGCCCCGTTTGTGCTACGGTTTGTGAGTGCAGATGGACAGTCATGACTGACGCGCCAAGCGTGTTCAGCGTCCGGGACGTGCGGCAGCGTTCCGGCGAGTTGCTTCGGGACGCCGCAGACGGTCGTCTCGCACTCATCACGAAGCACGGTCGGCCCGCCATCCTGGCCGTGCCGTTCGACGAGCGGCTTCTGGAGATCGGCGTTCACCGCGCCCTTGCACTGCGGCTCTTCGAGCAGCGGCAAGTGAGCCTCGCGCAGGCTGCCCGGGTGGCCGGGATCCCCCTGGAGGAGTTCATCGCCCTGCTGGGCGAGGCCGGGATTCCCGCGGTCGACTACCCGCCGGAAGAACTGGATGACGAGGTACAAGTCGCGTCGTGAGGCCGGTAGTTGCCGACACCGGTCCCCTGATCGCCCTCGCTCGCGCCGCACACCTCGATCTGCTGCGTCGTCTGTACCGTCGAGTAGTGATACCGCCGGCCGTGCACGATGAGCTCGCTATCGGATCCGATCGTCCCGGCGCGAGGCGACTCGCAGGCGCCCTGAGCGCCGACTGGCTCGCCGTGGAGCCCGTCGTCGGCGACCGCGCGATCATCGAGCTCCGGCGCGTCCTCGATCCCGGCGAGGCCGAAGCGATAGCGTCGGCTGAACAGCTCGATATGCGATTCCTGCTCATCGATGACGCCGCGGGACGCCGCATCGCCCAGCGGCGCGGCGTCCAGATCACCGGGGTCGCGGGCGTGCTCCTGTCCGCCAAGGCTCAGGGAGCGGTGGACGCCGTGGGGCCGATCCTCGCCGATATGGCGAACGCGGGGTATCGTCTATCCTCGCGCCTCGTCGCCGCCGTGCTCGCGAGAGCCGGCGAGTAGCGCGAGTGCGATCTGCTCAACAGCGGCGGCGAGGACGACTACCGCTGCGTGTACGTGAACGTGGAAGCCGCCCACGCCATGCGCGAGGACGTTGGGCGCGCCATGCGGGTCATCCTGGGTGAGCTTGCGTCGCGGGCGGTAGGCGATGAGCTCCTGTACGACAGGTGGCCGGACATCCTGGACACGTTCGGCGAAGGTTCGCTCGCCGAGGTATTGAACCGCTGGTGCGAGGGCGAAGCGTCGGCGTCCAGCACGAAGCGCGCTCGCTCGCTTCGCAGCATCTGATACGGGTCACGCGCTTGATCCCGAATCGGCGGTTCATGACCTTAGCCCATTCCAGGACTCGATGCACTCGACGATCTTCTCCATCTGCTCGAGCCAGTCGAAACGGGACTCCATCATCGTTCTCGTCATGTGCGGAGCCACCGAGATGGCCAGGTCCATCTTGTCTCGGTGCTTCTCTTTGAGCCTCCCCTCGACGTAGGACTGCCGCCGGTACCTTGCGCGTGGGAAGAAGCTCTCGAACTGCCCCGGATCGGGGAGACGCGACTTGTTCAATGCCTGGCCCAGAACGGCGCCCGGCACGTAGTTCTCGATCTCTCTGGCACCGGTTATCCAACTCCCAGACGATCGAAGTGGGCTCGAATCGGTTCGGCATGAGCCGACTCGCCGTCATGGGATACACGAATGATCTGTGCGTTCTTGGACGTTCCAAAGAAATCCGGGGCTGTACTTGAGTGGGTTGTAAGAAAGATGGTCGCCTGTTCCTCAAGCGCGTATTGCTCCAGGTACTGAAATAGTCGCCGCAGCAGCGCCGGGTGCAGATTGTTCTCCAGCTCTTCGAACGCAAACACGAAACGCGACTTGTCTCGTTCGTCATCGCCCAGCTCCGGGACGACCAGCAGATTCAGCAGTACAAGAAGCACGGTCTTCAACCCGCTTCCGGACCGGCTCAACGGGACCAGTCCTTTCCCTGGTTCACCCAGGTACATCTCCCAACGATTGCCGCCGTCACTGGCCCCGTTCTCGTCGTGTTCCTTCACTTGGATTTCGGTGTCAACCCGCGCGGTTCATCGGCCACGAGCTGCGACGGAAACGCATGCTCCAAGGAAGCCCTGTCTGGGTCTTCCGCAGAATCTGTGGGTAAGAACGGAGGCTGGTAGTCCTCGTCAGACAAGAGGCAGCGTGCCCGTGTGCTCGCCGCCGTCAAGGCGCTTCGCTCCGCTCCGCCCCCGCTGCGCGGGGCTGACGGCCTGGACGCCGGCTCCGCGCACGAGCGCCCCGGCTCTCGTCTGACGAGGACCAAATGCCCGACGCCCGTATCGGGAGGGCGATGGCCCGTCCCGAAGCACAGAACGCAGCCTCGACATCGGAAACGCATCCCGTTCCGGAATCCGCGACAATTGGTGTTGCAGCAGCCAAGCGACGCGGAAGGGGAACGGGATGCAACTCAAGAGTATCTTGAATCGGGTCCAGAAGCACCCGTCGTTCATCTACGAGACGGTGCGGCTGGTGGAGCACCCGCAGTTGACCCTCGAGGTTCGGGTGCGGCCTCGCGCCGGGACCCGCGCGACGTGCTCGCAGTGCAGGCGCCGGGCCCCGGGCTACGACACGCAGGCGGTCCGGCGCTTCGACTTCGTGCCCCTGTGGCACATCCCCGTGGTCTTCCTCTACGCGATGCGCCGCGTCGACTGCCCGCGCTGCGGCGTACGGGTCGAGGCGCTGCCGTGGGCCACCGGCAAGCACCGACTGACCGACGCCTACGCCTGGTTCCTCGCCGGGTGGGCCAGGCGTCTGTCGTGGCAGGAGGTCGCCGCGGCGTTCCCCACGTCCTGGGACACCGTCTATCGGGCCGTGCGCATGGCGGTCGACTGGGGCCTCGCGCACCGCGACCTCACGAACATCGAGGCCATCGGCGTCGACGAGCTCTCCCGCCGCCGCGGGCAACGCTACCTGACGCTGGTCTATCAGATCGACGGTCACTGCAAGCGCCTGCTGTGGGTCGGCCGCGAACGCAAGGCCGCGACGTTGGAGGGCTTCTTCGACTGGTTCGGCCCCGCACGCAGCGCGGCGCTGTATTTCGTCTGCTCGGACATGTGGAAGCCCTACCTGAAGGTGGTTGCCGAGCGCGCCGGCCAGGCCGTGCAGGTGCTCGACCGCTTCCACATCATGAGCCATTTCTCGCAAGCGATCGACGAGGTGCGCGCGGCGGAGGCCCGGAAGCTCGCCGCCGCGGGCCGGGCGCCGGTGCTCAAGCGCAGCCGCTGGCTCCTGCTCAAGCGTCCGGAGAATCTCAGCGACGAGCAGCGGGGCCGGCTTGCGGAGCTGGTGCGTCGCAACCTGCGCACGGTTCGCGCCTACCTGCTCAAGGAGGACTTTCAAGCGCTGTGGGGCTACGTGTCGCCGTACTGGGCCGGCCGGTTCCTCGACCGCTGGTGCACTCGGACGATGCGCTCGCGGCTCGACCCGATGAAGGAGGTGGCCCGCATGCTGCGCTCGCACCGCGACCTGATCCTGAACTGGTTCCGGGCCCGAGGGCAGTTCTCCAGTGGCATTGTCGAAGGCTTCAACGGGAAGGCCAGAGTGATCACCAAACGGGCGTATGGCTTCCGCACCTCCGCGGCACTGGAAGTCGCTTTGTATCATGCACTTGGCGACCTGCCCGAACCAGAACTCACCCACAGATTCTGCTGACGAGGCCCCTGTCTATCGTACCCACGCAGCGGTACTGCCACCCGTGTTGGTTGAACATGCCCGAGCACAACGTCTCGACGAGATCAAGAAGATGCGACTTCCCCGAGTTGTTCCTCCCGATGATGACGTTGATCGGCTTGACGGTGCCGAAGCCGGACCACCCGGTCTTGAAGCACGTGTGCCCTCTGAAGTGAATGGAATCGACGATCACAAGGATGTCCTCGTGCGGAAGGCGTGTGTGCCGCAGGCTCAGCCTGCTCCGACCGTGCCCCTCAACGGCCACTGAAGATGTCCAGCGGCAGGAGGGCCGTCACGCCGACGTTGGGCGCGTCGACGAGCTGGCCGATGCGGAGGTCGACGGCTACGCTGGCGACCACGTAGGCCTGCTCGCGGGTCAGGCCGTAGGTCTCGCTGATGTAGTCGATCATCTCGAGCAGGGCGTTGCGCGCAGCCAGCGAGACATCCTTGGAGAGGTTCGCAAGAGCGCCGATGCGTTCCGAAGCCCCCAGGTAGCGCATGTCGGGCGGGACCTCGCCCGGGGCCTTGAGCGGAAATCCGGTCGTGGCGTAGAAACGGCGAGACGGGATGTCGAGCACGCGGACCGGCCCCTCGAAGTGAGGCCCGCGACGGAGCGCCGGACCCTCCTCGATGAGCCGGGTGGTCACCGTGAAGTCGGCGTCCATCTCGATCGCCGTGCCCGATACCTCGCCGTCGCCCTGCGCGAAGTGCGGGTCGCCGATGGCGAGCCCGCAGCCCTCGACGTAGCAGGGCAGGTACAGCGTCACGCCGACCTGCAGGTAACGGATGTCGAGGTTGCCGCCGTGCTCGCGCGGCGGAAGCGTGCGCAGGCACTCGGCGGGGTGCGAGCCGTCGGGGCCGCAGACCGACGCCGGTGACGCATGCACGGGATACGGCGGGAAGCCGGCCCCGCCGACCGCGCGGAGCTCGGCTTCGCGCGCGAGCATCGCGGCGAGCTCGTTCGGACCCGGCAGCACGGTGACGATGCCGGGGAAGCTGGCGTTCGGAACGCGCACGCCGGGCAGGTCGTCGCTCACCGCCTCCGTTCGGTCGAGGCGCCAGTTGGCGCGGAACGCCCCCGTGACGTGGTCGGAGATGAAGCCGATCGGGCTGACCGACGTGTAGCCGAAGCGGCCCGGCGCAACGTCGAGCAGCGTCACCGCCAGCACGTCGCCCGGCTCGGCCCCCTCGATGTGGACCGGCCCCGCCAGCGGGTGCACCGTCCCGATCTGCGAGTCTCCGGCCCGCGGGTCCTCGTAGGTGCTCGCCGGATCGAGGTCGAAGTCGCTGGCGTTCCGCACGCGGAAGACGATGGTCTGCCCCGGCCGCGCGCGGGCCGCCATCGGGATCGCTGGATGCAGCCGGTTGAAGCACTGCGGGTCCTCACCGCAGTGGCGCCCCTCGCCGCCGACCACGACGATCTCCCCCTGCGCCGCGGCCGGCGGAGGCGCGGCAGATGCCAACAGGGCGAGCAGGATCGCGGCGACAACACCATGCTCAGCGGAACTCATCGGCATGCGCCGATTGTTGGTGCCGGGGAACGGCGTGTCAACCACGCTGCCGTGCGCCGACACCGCGGGGCGGCGCGACGGGAAGTGCCCGCCGGCCGGGGCGGCCGGGCCGGCCACCCGCCGCCGCGGAATTGTGGCGGGCACGTGGGCGCCGGCTCCCGGCGACGCGCGCGGCACTGGCGCTCGTCGTTGGAGCGACCACCGCAGCCCGCGGGTGTCATACTCGATTCGTGCGGAAGTTCAACACGGAGGGCCCGGTCGTCCCGCAACGTCACTACTGCATCCCGCCGCTCGAGCGGGTCGACCTCGCTGCGGTCCTGGAGCTGATCGCGGACCGGCGGTACTTCGTGCTGCATGCGCCGCGGCAGACCGGCAAGACATCCGCCCTGCTGGCGTTGCACGACCTGCTCAACAGCGGTGCGGAGGGCGAGTTTCGTTGCGTGTACGTGAACGTGGAAGCCGCCCAGGCCATGCGCGAGGACGTGGGGCGCGCGATGCGAGTCATCCTGGGCGAACTGGCCTCCCGGGCCCGTTCGGGGGGCGATGAGTTCCTGTACTCCGAGTGGTCCGACATCCTGGCGACGTTCGGCGAAGGGGCGCTCGCGGAGGCGCTGACCCGCTGGTGCGAATCCGCCTCCACCCCGGTCGTCCTGCTCATCGACGAGATCGACAGCCTGATCGGCGACACCCTCATCGCCGTGCTGAGGCAACTCCGCGGCCGCTACGACCGGCGCCCCGCGAGCTTCCCGCAGAGCGTGGTCCTGTGCGGCGTGCGGGACGTGCGGGACTATCGAATCCAGTCGAGCGCCGAGAACACGGCGATCGCCGGCGGCAGCGCCTTCAACGTGCGGGCCGAGTCGCTGCGCCTGGGTGACTTCACCGAGACGGAAGTTCGATCGTTGCTGGACCAGCACACGCGTGAGACCGGCCAGTCCTTCACGCCGGCGGCGCTCGACACGGTCTGGCGGCAGACCCAGGGCCAGCCGTGGCTCGTCAACGCGCTCAGCCGGCGCGTCTGCTTCGACGACCCCGCCGGGCGCGACCACTCCCGGGCGATCACCGACCACGACGTCCTGCGAGCCCAGGAGCACCTCGTCCTCAGCAGGCAGGTCCACCTCGACCAGCTCGCCGACAAGCTGCGGGAAGACCGCGTCCGCCGCGTCGTCGAGCCGTTGTTGAGCGGGACCAGCGAGGACGATTCCTCGGCCAGCGACCTGGAGTACGTCCGAGACCTCGGCCTGATCGCCCGCGATGACCCACCGCGCATAGCCAATCCCATCTACGCCGAGGTCGTGCCGCGCGAGCTCACCGCGGTCATGCAGGCGAAGCTGATACAGGACGCAGCCTGGTACGTGGATGACGACGGCGGCCTCGACGTCGACCGTCTGCTCGGCGCGTTCCAGGCGTTCTTCCGCGAGCGCTCGGAGCACTGGCTGGGCCGCTTCGACTACGCGGAGGCCGGCCCGCAGCTCATCCTGCAGGCGTTCCTGCGGCGAGTCGTCAACAGCGGCGGCCGAATCGAGCGCGAGTACGGCCTCGGGCGTGGACGCACCGACCTGCTGATCATCTGGCCGCGCGGGCCGGCCCCCGCGCCGGACGCCGAACGTGACAGATTCGTGATCGAATGCAAGGTGGTGCACAAGGGCCTCGAGCGCACCATCGAGGAAGGCGTGCGGCAGACGATTGGGTACATGCTCCGCTGCGCGGCACCCGCGGGTCATCTCGTAGTGTTCGACCGGCGTGCCGACAGATCGTGGGAGGACCGGATCTTCCGGCGCGAGGAGTCGGCCCGCGGCCGAACGATCACCGTCTGGGGGATGTGAAGATGTCCAGCGGCAGGAGGGCCGTCATGCCCACGTTGGGCGCGTCGACGATCTGGCCGATGCGGAGATCGAGAGCGACGCTGGCGACGACGCGGGCCTGCCCGCGGGTGAGGCCGTGGGGCTCGCTGACGCAGGTGGCTGCCGCTCTGAGGCCGGAATGGTCGATGTAGAATACCCGCCGCGCGGCGGACCCGACGCGCCCTTGTGACATGAGCCGAACGCTGCTCCAGAAGGTCTGGGATCTCCACACCGTCCGGCGCCTGCCGACCGGGCAGACGCAGCTCTTCATCGGGCTGCACCTGATCCACGAGGTGACGACGCCGCAGGCGTTCGACATGCTGCGGGCTCGCGGCGCCGGGATGGCGTTTCCGGAGCGCACCTACGCAACGGTCGATCACATCGTGCCGACGCGGGACCAGCGGCGGCCGTTCGCCGACGAGCTGGCCGAGCAGATGATGGCCGCGCTCGAGCGCAACTGCCGCGAGTTCGGCATCCGCTTCGCGGACCTCGGGTCCGAGCGGCAGGGGATCGTCCACGTCATCGGGCCCGAGCTCGGGCTGACGCAGCCCGGCATGACGATCGCCTGCGGCGACAGCCACACCTCGACGCACGGGGCGTTCGGGGCGGTGGCGTTCGGGATCGGCACCTCGCAGGTGCGGGACGTGCTGGCGTCGCAGTGCCTGGCCATCGATCCGCTGAAGGTGCGGCGCATCACCGTGACCGGCGCGCTCGGCCGCGGCGTCTATGCGAAGGACGTCATCCTGGAGATCATCGCGCGCCTCGGGGTCAAGGGAGGCGTCGGCTTCGCCTACGAGTACGGCGGCCCGGCCATCGAGGGCATGTCGATGGACGAGCGGATGACCGTCTGCAACATGTCCATCGAGGGCGGGGCGCGCGCCGGCTACGTCAACCCGGACGAGACGACGTTCCGCTACCTGGCCGGGCGGCCGTTCGCGCCGGCGGGCGACGCGTTCGAGCGCGCGAAGGAGTGGTGGGCGTCGATGGCCTCCGACGCCGGCGCGCCCTACGACGACGAGGTCACGATCGACGGCGACGCCATCGAGCCGCGGGTCACCTGGGGCATCAACCCCGGCCAGTCGGTGGGGGTTTCCGAACGCATTCCGGATCCCGGGGCGGCGACCGCCGAGCGTGCCGAGGCGGACGCCCTGGGCGAGGCGCTGGAGTTCATGGGCTTCGACGCGGGGGCCCCGATCGCCGGCACCAGGGTGGACGTCGCCTTCGTCGGCTCGTGCACCAACTCGCGCCTGACCGACCTGCGCGAAGCGGCGCGGGTCGTGCGCGGGCAGCGGGTCGCCCCGCACGTTCGGGCGCTGGCCGTCCCCGGCTCGAAGGCGGTCCGGCAGGCGGCCGAGTCCGAGGGACTGCACGAGGTGTTCCGCGAGGCGGGCTTCGAATGGCGCGGCGCAGGCTGCTCGATGTGCCTCGCCATGAATCCCGACCGCCTGAACGGCCGCGAGGTGTGCGCCTCGTCGTCGAACCGCAACTTCAAGGGGCGGCAGGGCAGCCCCACCGGCCGCACCTTGCTGATGAGCCCCGCCATGGTCGCCGCCGCCGCCGTCAGCGGCGAGGTGACCGACGTGCGGCGGATGCTGGGGTGAGGGCGGAGGCCGCGGGCATGTCGTCGTCATCCTCCAACCGCCGCATCGACTTGGTGGCCGGGACGGCCATCCCGTTACGCGGGAACAACATCGACACCGACCGGATCATTCCGGCCCGTTATCTCAAGGCGATCACGTTCGAGGGGCTCGGCGAGCACGTCTTCGAGGACGACCGGGCCTCCATGCCGGACCATCCGTTCGAGAACTCCGCCTACGCCGGTGCGTCGATCCTCGTCGTGAACGAGAACTTCGGCTCCGGCTCGTCGCGCGAGCACGCCCCGCAGGCGCTCAAGCGCTGGGGCATCGAAGCCTGCGTCGGCGAGTCCTTCTCGGAGATCTTCCTCGGGAACGCCACCACGATCGGCCTCGCCTGCGCCACCGCGGACGCAGCCGGCGTCGAGCACCTGATGAGCGCCGCAGAACGGGACCCGCGGGCGCGCCTGACCCTGAGCGTCTCCGGCCGCTCCATCGAGGCGGCGGGCCACACGGTGCCGGTCCGCATCCCGGACGCCGTCCGCGAGGCCCTCCTGACCGGCCGCTGGGACGCGACGGCCCTGCTGCTCGACGACTTCGACGCGGTGCGCGCGGTCTCGGCCCGGCTGCCCTACGTCGCCGGCTTCTGAGACCGTCGACGCCGCGGCGCGCCGATCCCGTCGAGTGCAGCTTCGAGACCCGGACGCTCGCGTCGTTCGACGTAGAATCGGCTTGGAGCCGGCCGGGCGGCGGCACTGCGCCGCCGTCGTCCGGCTACACGCCGGTGACGTGCCGGCGACGCCCGGCCGGAACGTACTGGGAGGTCGAGAATGCCACCTTCACACTTCCGATACGCCGCCCGAGTTCTCGCGCTCACCGCGGCTCTGTTCCCGACGGCGGAAGGGCCGGCGCACGGCCAGGACACCGGAATCGCCCCCGTCACCGACGCGATCCTGCAGGATCCGCCGGCCGACGACTGGCTGATGTGGCGGCGCACGCTCGACGGCCGGGGCTACAGCCCCCTCGACCAGATCGACCGCGGCAACGTCGGCGACCTGCGCATGGTCTGGTCGCGGGGCCTCGGACCCGGGCTGCAGCAGGGCACGCCGCTCGTCCACGACGGCGTGATGTACATGCCGAACCCGCGCGACGTCATCCAGGCCATCGACGCCGCCACCGGCGACCTCCGCTGGGAGTACCGGCGCGACGTGCCAGACGACCTCCGCGACTACATGCTCGGCGCCCTCACCGACCTCAACCGCAACCTCGCCATCTACGGCACCCGCATCATCGACACGAGCGGCGACGACTACGTGTTCGCCCTCGACGCCGCGACCGGCGAGCTGGCCTGGGAGACCGAGATTCTCGACTACCGCGTGAACCCCGCCAACCAGAGCTCGGGCCCCATCATCGCCGGGGGCAAGATCGTCTCGGGCCGCGGCTGCACCCCGCGGGGCGGGCCAAACGCCTGCGTCATCGTCGCCCACGACGCCGAGACCGGCGAGGAGCTCTGGCGGCGGCGCACCATCCCGGCCCCGGGCGAGCCGGGCGACGAGACCTGGGGCGGGGTGCCGTTCGAGGAGCGCAAGCACGTCGGCGCGTGGATGGTGCCGAGCTACGACCCCGAGCTGAACCTCGTCTACATCGGCACCTCGGTGACCTCGCCGGCCCCCAAGTTCCTCATCGGCGGCGCCGACCTGAAGCACCTCTACCACAACTCGACCCTCGCCCTCGACGCCGACACCGGCGGGATCGTCTGGTACTACCAGCACCTCAACGACAGTTGGGACCTCGACCACCCGTTCGAGCGCATCCTGGTCGACACCGCGGTCACGCCGGACCCGAACGCGGTCGAGTGGATCAACCCGCGGCTGCAGCCCGGCGAGGTGCGGCGGGTCATGACCGGCATCCCCGGCAAGACAGGCATCGTCTACACCCTCGACCGTGCGACCGGCGAGTTCCTGTGGGCGCGGCCCACGGTGGCCCAGAACGTGGTGGGCGGCATCGACGGAGCCACGGGCGCCGTCTCCGAGAACCAGGAGGTCGTGTTCCGCCAGGAGGGCCAGGAGGTCTTCGCGTGCCCGACCCTCACCGGCGGCAAGGACTGGGAGGCGGGCGCCTACAGCCCCCTCACCAACGCCATGTACTTCCCGCTGCGCAACGCCTGCGCGCGCATCATGGCCACCAACGACGGCTCCCTCTACGGCCTCGGCGTCCGCACCGAGATCGCCCCCGGCACCGACCGGGTCGGCACCGTCCAGGCCATCTCGGCCGAGACCGGCGAGCTGTTGTGGATCCACGAGCAGCGCGCGGCCACCAGCTCGCTCATGGCCACCGGCGGCGGCCTCGTCTTCGGCGGCGACTACAACGGCCGCTTCCGCGCCCTCGACCACGAGACCGGCGAGGTCCTCTGGGAGATCAACATCGGCTCGCCGGTCACCGGCTTCCCCGTCACGTACGCCCACGAGGGGCGCCAGTACGTCGCGGTCAGCACCGGCCGCTCGCTGACCTCGGGCGCATTCAACCGACTGACCCCGGAGCTGCGCCCGAGCACCGGCAACACGCTGTTCGTCTTCGCCCTGCCTTAACAACCAATGGCAGTCCGCCAGCGTGCTAGTCCGTCTAGAATAGACCATAAACTGCTGACAGGTAATAGGTTATGATTCTTATGCACGCACTGTCCGGGTCAGGACGTGTGGCGGAATCCAGCTCAATCCCGTATATAATGGAGGAATGGATGTTGTAGCCAACCCCGCCCCGACTCCCCGCAGAACCAAGCGCCGAGGTCGCCATCCCGACAAGGCCCTCTCGGCCGCCTTCGTCCGTTCCGCCCCGCCAGGAAGGCACGCTGACGGGAACGGCTTGTACCTGTTCGTCCAGCCGACCGGGACCCGAAGCTGGGTCCAGCGGCTCGTCATCCGCGGCCGGCGCCGGGAACTCGGACTCGGCGCCGCCACGCTCGTCCCGCTCGCCAAGGCCCGCGAGCAGGCCCTCGCCAACCGCATGCTGGCCCGGTCGGGCGGCGATCCTCTCACCGACAGGCGCCGCGTCCAGGGCGTTCCCACCTTCGCCGAAGCCGCCCAACGCGTGCTCGAACAGAAGCGCGGCGGCTGGCGCGGCCGGTGGCACGCGCAGACCTGGTGGCGGAGCATGGAACGGTATGCGTTCCCCCGCATCGGCAGCCGGCCCGTGTCCGAGGTCAACACGGCCGACGTGCTGGAGATCCTCACGCCCATCTGGCACGTGAAGGCGGAGACGGCCCGCGCCGTGCGCCAGCGCATCCGGTCGGTGCTGGCATGGGCCGTGGCCCTGGACATGCGGAACGACAACCCGTGCGATCGGGTGCTGCCGGTGCTCGGTCCGCAGAACGACATCGTGACGCATCGGCAGGCGTTGCCCCACCAGGACGTGGCCGCGGCCATCGAGACGGTGCGGGCGGGGTCCGCGCAGCCTGCCGTCAAGCTGGCGTTCGAGTTCTTGGTGCTGACCGCCACGCGGTCGGGCGAGGTACGTGGCGCACAATGGGCCGAGATCGACACCACGGACCAAGTGTGGACCCTGTCGGCGCAGCGGATGAAGGCGAAGCGCGAGCACCGCGTCCCGCTGGGCGGCCGGGCGCTGGAGATACTCGACGCGGCGCGGAAGCTCGGCGACGGCAATCCGCACGTGTTCCCGATGCGGAGCGGGCGGCCGATATCGGCGTCGACGCTGCTCAAGATGCTCAACGACCTTCGGATCGCGGCTGTTCCTCATGGCTTCCGGTCGTCGTTCCGGGACTGGGCGGCGGAAATGACCGACCATCCGCGGGAGGTCATCGAGGCGGCGCTCGCCCATGTCGTCCAGAACAAGGTGGAAGCCGCCTACGCGCGGTCGGACCTGTTCGAGCGGCGACGGCTGCTCATGGACGATTGGTCGGAGTACCTCGGCCGCAACGGCCGGTGATACGCCCGGCCGCGAACGGCGCTTGGCCTCAGCGGCTGGGACCGTGATCCCGCTCCGGTCCGCGCTGCTGCATCAGTTCCACGGCCCGCGCAACGTCTCGGCGAGCGTCCTGTAGTCCGCGTCCAAGCATCTCAGTTGCCCCGAGAGCTGCTCGATTCGCCGCCGCAAGGTCTCGTTCTCCGCGGCCTGCTGCTCGAAGCGCTGCTGCAAGGCTTCGACCTGCCCGGAGTGCCGCCGCTGTTCCGTCTCGAATTGCCCGGACAACTTCTCCAAGGCGGCCGTCAACTGCCGTTCCAGCTCGGTCATGGAGCTCCCTCACTCGCTCGACAGCTTCAAGGCAGGCCGCCCGCCCACGGTCCAGGGCCGAGAGTCCAGCGCGCCGGCCGGCAGCACCACGAACCGCTCGCCGTCGATTTCCGTCAGCTCCAGCCCCCACGTCGTCTCCTCGATCCGCGCCAGCGTCGCGCGGGCCTCCTCGATGTCCACGCGGAGCACCGCCAGCGCCTCGATCTGCTGCTCGATGGTCGTCCACAGCCAGCGCGTCCCTGCCCAGCTCCCGCCGACAATGCCGAGCGAAAGGCTCAGCCCGACCACCAGCGGCAGGATCCACGCGCGCGGCAGCAGGGCGCTCAGCCGTCCGACCGCCCCCGCCGTATCGGCTTCGATGGTACGCAGCGCGCCGTCGACGACGGCGCTCAAGCTCCCGCCGAGCCGCCGCAGCTCGCTCGCCGCCGTCTCCTCGATCTCCCGGTGGTCCGCCTCCAGCCGGCGGCGGAGCCGGGATGTCAACTCGTTCGGGGTTGAAGTCATGCTCGTACAACGCTCCCTTCAGCCGCCACCGCTTCCCGCTCTCCGGGTCGCGGGCGGTCACGTAGTCCTTGCCCTGGCGCGGCACGTCGAGTCCTGCGTCTTCGAGGGCGGATACCACGTCGGCGCGGCTCTGCACGACGCCGTGCTCGACGCGCTGCACCAGGTAGTCCCGTATCAGCTCGCGCGGGTCGGCCTCGTGCTCCAGACCGGCCCGCAGGTTCGCCGCCTCGATGTAGGCGCGGTGTCCGGGCTGCTGGGTCCTCGCCCGCGCCGGGTCGTCCGGCCGGCTCCAGCCGTGCTCGTGGTTCAAGGCGTCGCGCAGCGGGTCGAAGGTCGTCTGCCAGCCGGGCGGCGCGATGTTGAGGCTCTTGCCCGTCTCCAGGTCGCAGCGTGCCGTGAGGACATGCACGTGGACGCCGCCGCCGTGCTCGCGGTGCAGGACCGCCGTCCACGCGTAGCGGTCCGGCTCCAGCCCCGCCCAGGCCGTCTTCTCGAACTGGTCGAGGACGGCGTTGATCTGCGGGTCGGTCGGCCGGTCCTCCGGCGCCCACGCGATCACGATCGAGCGGTACTTGTGCTCGAACTCCAGCGAGTCGGCGACGGCGGCCACCATGTCCGGGTCTCCCCGGAGCACCTCGATGCCTTCACGCTCACGGCCCATCGCGTCGCGTTCGCCGACCAGGTAGCTGGCCGCCTTGCCGGCCGAGCCGGTGCCGCGCCGGAGGCACTTAATGTGCATCGCCGTCTCGGCCGATGCGGGCGAGCTTGCGCAGCTCGCGCTCGAACGCGACGAGGTTGGCGATCACCTCGACGGCCTCGACCGCCGAGGCGTGGCGGTTGGCCCAGCGGGCGAGCTGGTTCAGGTTGCTGCCGATGCGCGCGACCTGCCGGGTGCGCTCGCGCTCGGCGTCGGCTGCCGCCGCGGTCCAGGTGCGCGTCCGGGCCATCGCCTGCCGCAGCAGGTCGGACAGCGGCACGCCGGCGGCCGCCGCCTTCGCCCGCCAGTCGGCCAGCTCGGCCGGCGACACGCGGGCGTGCACTCGGACGGTGCGGCGGTCACGCATCGGCGCACCGCCAGGAAGGAGCGCGGGCACGGCCCGCCGCTTTCTCGCGAGTCCCACAGGGCCGCGGGATGCCGGGGGTTCGAAGGGGGCGCGCAGCCCCCCCTCGCCAGCCCCAATGTACGCACATTGGGTCGGCTGGCTCATCGCATCCAGATGTGATGAGCCAGCTTTTCCCGTCCGCCGTTCCCGTCGTTCGCGAGCTGGTCATTTCGGATCTGGTGAGCAGCCCAGATTCTCAAGTGCGGCCGGTTCCTCTGACTTGAGGTCGCCCGTTCCCGTCAGCCGCCGTTGTTCTCATTCCCGGACCCGGCGTTGTCGTGGTCCCGTTCGCCGCGCTGGTTCTCGTCTCGGGCGCGGTGGGTGGTCCTGGCGCTGTGGTCCGTCGTTGTCCTGGTTCCGCGCTCGCGGGTGTCGGGTCCGGTGGTCCGAGGCGATACGGTTTCATGGACCGAGGGATTCCGTTTTCGAGGTCGGGTTCGATTCTCGTGGCCGGGTTCCCGACTTCCACGCCGTTGGGGTTTGGACGATGGAAGGCGCGTGTCACCCAGCCCAAGCCCTACCGCCTGACCATTGCCAGACGGTCGGGCAGGTCGTGTCGGCTACGCGGCCGGACGCTCGGAGCCGCCGCGGGGCCGGCTGGCGATGAAGTCGGCCACTTCCTGCTCGACCCAGCGGACGGCGCGGCTGCCGACCCGGAGCGGCTTGGGGAACCGCGACTCGGCCATCAGCGCGTAGACGGCCGAGCGGGACAGCGCCGTCAGGGCCATCACGTCGCGGAGCGTGAGCAGTCTCGTCGTCATGTCTTCCTCCTGTGGTTACGGCCCGCCAACGGGCGGAACCGACGTGGTTGGTTCGCTGTGCATCACTACGGCCGAGCGTAGCACGGGAGTTATGTAAGTTGTTGTGTAGCAATAATTTATTGCATATGGACGTCCTGGGAACCAGTAGCACCGACTGGGAAGGGGATGTGAGATTGAGTGACGTTTTCTGACGTGTTCTGACGTGCTGAGCCGCTTTCTGCTCGCCAAAAAAAGTGAAGAAACCGCTCGACTTGCTGGTTTCTGCTCGTTTCTGCTCGTTCAGAGGCGCCGCAGGTGGGCCCGGAACGAGATCCTGAACGGCCGTCGGTCGCCTCGTCGGGACGGAACTGCCGCGTCTGACGGCGGACTGACGAGTGCGGCCATGGTGGGCCGCAAGCGTCGCTTGCGGCCCATAGCTGCCCACCACCACCCCGGCGGGCGGCGGGTCACCTGAAAGGCCGGAACGAAGTGCAGGAGCCGCAAGGCTTGACGCGCCGCCCGACGGGGTGGTTCCGCTCGGCGGACTCTCGCCGGGGCCGTGATACGCTGTCTCCGATGGACACCCACGCGGCCGTGAGGATGCTGACCGCCGCCGGCGCGGACGAGACGCTTGCCGTCGCCGTGGTCGATGTCGCTCAGAACGCCGCCGCCGACCACGGCCGCGAGTTGTCCACTCGCTCTGACCTCGACCATCTGCGTGAAGTGCAGCGGGCGGATCTGGCGGCCCTTGAGGCTCGGCTGACGTGGCGTTTCGCCGGTGCGATGCTGGCGCAGACGCTCGCGATCCTCGGCGGCGTGGTCGCGATCCTGCGCCTCCTGGGTTGACCCCCTACCGACTGACGGCGGCAGGATGAGGCTTTCGTGGAACGAGATCCGAACGCGGGCCGCGGACTTCGCCCGCGAGTGGGCTGACGAGACCTACGAGAAGGGCGAGACGCAGAGCTTCTACAACGAGTTCTTCGACATCTTCGGCGTCCGGCGGCGCACCGTGGCGCGGTACGAAGAGCACGTCCAGCGGCTCGACAACACCGCCGGCTTCATCGATCTGTTCTGGCCCGGTGTCCTGCTGGTCGAACAGAAGAGCGCCGGGCGCGACCTGGCCGCCGCGCGTGATCAGGCCGGCACGTACTTCGACGCCCTGTCGGAACGCGACCGCCCCCGCTACCAGCTCCTCAGCGACTTCCAGACCTTCGAGCTGCTCGACCGGGATGAGGGCGAGGAGACCCGCTTCGCGCTCACCGACCTGCCGCGGCATGTCGAGAAGTTCGGGTTCATCATCGGCGTGCAGCGCCGGACGTTCCGCGACCAGGATCCGGTCAACATCGAGGCGTCCGAGTTGATCGCGCGGCTGCACGACGCGCTGAAGGCGTCCGGCTACGAGGGTCACGACCTCGAGTTGTTCCTGGTGCGGACCGTCTTCTGCCTGTTCGCCGACGACACCGGGATCTTCGAGCCGCGCGACATCTTCCTCCAGTTCATCGAGGAACGGACGGCTCCGGACGGCGCGGACCTCGGCGCGTGGCTCATGCAGCTCTTCGAGGTCCTGAACACGCCAGTCAGCCGGCGGCAGCGGGCGCTCGACGAGGACCTGGCCCGTTTCCCGCACGTGAACGGAGAGCTGTTCGCCGGCCGGCTGCGCCCGCCGGCCTTCGACTCGGCCATGCGCTCGGCGCTGCTCGACGCGGGGCAGTTCGACTGGACGGCGATCTCGCCGGCCATCTTCGGCGCGCTGTTCCAGTCGGTCATGGAACCCGCCGAACGTCGCGCCCAGGGGGCGCACTACACGACCGAGAAGAACATCCTGAAGGTCATCGAGCCGCTGTTCCTCGACGACCTGCGGGCCGAGTTCCAGAGGTTGCAGGCTCGCCGCGACGGTCGCGCCGTTGCCGATCTGCGGAAGTTCCGGGACAAGCTCGGCTCGCTACGGCTGTTCGACCCGGCCTGTGGCTGCGGCAACTTCCTGATCATCGCTTATCGCGAGCTTCGGACGCTGGAGATCGACGTGCTGCGGGAGATCGCTTCCAGGGCTTCCGGTCTTGAAATCCAGTAAAGCACTGATAATAAATGGTTTATGAATCTACGGCCTGCTCGTTCCCCTCGTTGCACCCCACCTTGTTAATCGGACCGTGTTGAACGAGGGACACCCTTCGTAGACTCGTAGACCGACTGAGATCGGAAGCATCCCTCCCTCAACGTTGAGGCGAAGAATTAGCGAAGTGCAAGGGCGTCGTCGCGTCCAGTCAGGCCGAGACCATCGGTTGTACGGTTGCTGCGACAGGTTCATGGTAGGATATGCTGTGTCCAAGGTGCCTGGAGCGCTGGCTGACCGGCGCTGGCTTCGGTTGACTGTGCCCGACACGCATTGGTGTTGTCTGTCCGAGTGTCGAGGCTCGTACGGGCGAGGTCGCCAGCGTGTGATGGCCAGCCGATGTCGAGGGGGGGGCGCGGTCGGGCTCCGGGGGCGAGTGTTGACAGGCTCATCTCTTCTGGCCCGTACGCTCCCGCTGGCGCGGTGTGAGACGCAAGGGAGGCAGCATCGCAAGGAGCCGTTCAGTCGCATCGACGACCCGCTCTGGCGCACAGGGGGAAGGAGGCGATGATGGCAGAAACTCTGCGCGAACGGAGTTCACCCCAGAGAATCTCAGAAAGAGCGGTGGAGATCTACAACGGGCTTGATGACGCGATCAAGAAGGCACACGCAGGCCACTTTATGGTGGTGGACGTCAAGAGCGGGCAACACTACATCGCGGAGTTTTCCGAGGATGCGTTCCAATTGGCACGCAAGGATGCGCCGCACGGAATCTTCCACCTGATCCGGATCGGCGCGCCGAGTGCCTTCAAGGTCAGCTTCTCCACGGGTCATGACCCAAACTGGTCTTGGCCACTATGACGAGCAGGGGAACGCCTGTCTGGCGTTCCACCTGCGCGGCGTCCGGCATGAGCCTCCGGGAGTCGAGTACACTGGCATCATCGACACAGGATTCACCGGGTTCGTGCAGCTTCCCCTGTCGGCTGCCATCGCATTGGCGCTCCCCCTGGAAGGCACAACTTCGGTGACGCTCGCTGACGGATCGACGGCCGCCAAGCTTACGGCCCAGGCAGAAGCAACGCTGCTCGGCGAGTCCGAAGTGGGCATCGTGATCATCGAATTCCATTCGCCGGAAATCCTCATTGGCATGGATTTCTTGCGTCGGTTCAAGAAAGGACTGATCGTCTCCCGACACGTTGTCGGGCTCGTGCCGGAACCGGAGTTGGCCTCACCCTAACCGGAGTTTGTACACGGGTTATTTCCGCTGGGCCGGCCAGACCGATAGCCGACCAATGCTCCGCATCAGCCGCCTTCGCGAAAGTTCGGTGCGCACAGGTTCACATGCGAGATTCCGGCGCGGGGCGCTGGAGTTGCCGGGTCCGAGGCACCGTGTCCTACGCCAACCCCACCTTGAAGAGACCGTTTCCGTGATCCGCCGAAGGCGGGAGAGCCACAGCCGATCACCAACTCGGACATCAGGGACGCCATCAGATCCGCGGCGGTTCTCGCGCTGGTCTCACCAACGCGAGCGACGGCACCTGCCGCTTCAACCGTCTCAGCGTATCGGCGCTGGAGGGCCAACGGCGGAACGGGCACCGGAAAACCGCCGAGTTGCGCCTTGTTGATGCTAGCGATCCCCGTCGTCCTCTTGGCAACCGACAGGAAGTACGCCTTACCGTATTCGCTGCCCGCGACGTCCCGAAGATAATCGGTCAAGACAGCTTCAACGTGCGGGCGAACGCGAAAAACGTGATTCTGGTGCGCGCAGTACGAGAGTTCGCCGTGCCAGATGGCGGCTCGCCCCAGCTTGTCCTGGTCGCCGCCCTCGGTCATGACGAGGTCTCCCGGAGCCAGCGCGTACCGCCGCTGCTCGCCCCGCCGGATCGTGATGGTCTTGATCTCGCTGAGAGCCAGGAAGCCGTCCTGAACGTTCGCTACGCGAAGGTAGGGCACGTCGATTGCGTCGGCGGGATCGATCTTCCGCCCCTTCGTCGCCCCCGACGCTATCGTGGCCACCTCGCGGAGAGGCCGGCAAGAAAACCGGGCGCGAATCTCGTTTCGTTCCCCGAACATCCTGACGAACAGCGCCGGCCGGAACTCCCGCAACCGCTCGGCTGACCGCGCCCGCAGCGCCTCGATCCTCGCGGCCCGGTTCAGGATGTCCACGATCCGCCGCTGGTGCTCCAGCGGTGGGAGCGGGACGTGCATGGACATGAGGACGCTCATATCGGCGCGGGGCATGCGCGATCCCGTGACCGAGGCCATGACGAACGCGACGGTCTCCTTGCGCCGAAGCAGATGCGCGAGAAAATCGCGATCGACGCCGAGCCGCGGGAGCAACGGGACCAGTTCCGTGGAGCATCGGCCGGCGAACCTTGGCGTAGCCACCTTGTTCAGGTAGGGACGGAGCTTCGCGTAGAGCACGTGACGCTCGT
Organism: Vicinamibacterales bacterium; assembly: GCA_965215155.1. Classification (GTDB taxonomy): domain Bacteria; phylum Acidobacteriota; class Vicinamibacteria; order Vicinamibacterales; family UBA8438; genus JAGWAJ01. The sequence continues at coordinate 1,533,671 of CBDCCY010000004.1, forward strand.
CGAAGCGAAACGATGTGCTCCTTCCGTTGCCAACGCGGGAGCCGGCATCGAGGTTCAGGGCGCCGGTGTGGGAGCCGACGTTCTCGACACCGAGCAGCGGAAGCCGCAACGCCTCGGGGTCGTCCGGTCGAAGTCCTCGGCGATCCATGTCACAGAGTTCGCCCAGGGGTACGATGGGCGGGGTCATCGCTCAACCGCCTCCCGCACTGCCGCGGCCAAGTCGTCGATCTCGCCGAGGATCTCGTTCTCGATGGCCTTCAGTTCGTCGAGGATCTCCAGCGGATCGCGATGGTCCACCTTGGTCCGGTTCTGCGGCCGATACCGCCCGGCGCTCAGGTTGAAGTCGGCCGCACGGATCGCGTCCGCCTCGGCGAACCACCAGTTCTCGGTCCAGTCCGTCTCCGGGTCTCGGTCGCTCCACGCCGTCCACCGCGCCGCTCGGTCCCGGAACGCGGAGACCAGGCCGGGTAGGTCGTCCTCATCGATCGGCGTGTCGTGGTTGGCGTCGAGCTTGAAGCCGTCGTTGTCGGCGTGGAGGAACAGCACCCGCTCGGTCGCGTCGCCCTTGCGGAAGACCAGCACCGAGGTCTTGACGCCGGAATACGGGTTGAACACGCCGCCCGGCAGCGACAGCACCGCCTCGACGCGGTTGTTCTCGACCAGCTTGCGGCGCAACTCCCGGTGCGCACCGGTCGAGCCGAACAGGACGCCCTCGGGCACCACGACACCGCACCGGCCGCCGTCCTTCAGGTGATTCAGCATGTATTGGAGGAACAGCAGTTCGGTCTGCCGCGTCCTGCCGATCTTCACGTCCTCGACGATCCGGTCTGGGTCCAGCCGCCCGGAGAACGGCGGGTTGGCGAGCACGACATCGAATCCCTGCACCGGCAGGCCGAGGTCCGCCTTGGTCGTGCGGTCCAGCGAGCGGGTCAGCGCGTCCCGCCGAAGGATGCGCACCCTGTCCAGTCCGCGCAGGGACAGGTTCATCGTGGCGAGCCGGACCATCCGCGGGTCCACGTCGTGGCCGAACAGCGTCGCTTCGTGCAGTCGGCGCACCGCAGCGCGGCTCAAGGTGTCACCGAGGCCGCGCCGGACGGTCTTGCCGTCCGCCTCGATCTCCTCGATGCCGGCGTCCGACGAGTTGGCGAGCCGGATGTGATCGTACGCGCCGACCAGAAAACCCGCCGTGCCGGCGGCCGGGTCATGGACCGTTTCGCCGAGACGGGGATCGACGAGCTGGACCATGGCGCGGATGACGTGGCGGGGCGTGCGGAATTGCCCCAACTCGCCGGCCTGGCGGATCTGGCGCAACACGTGCTCGAACAGGTCGCCCTTGGTGTCGGCGTCCACCTGTTCAAGGTGGAGGTCGTTCACGTGGCTGACAACCTGCGAGAGCACCGTCGGTTCGTCGATCACGAGCCGAGCATCCGCCATGAAGTCGGTGACGCCCTCGGCCGCGATTCCTGCGTGGAAGGGGAAGACCTCCTCGCGCACCCACGACACGAGCCGTTGGCCGTTCAGCGCGTTCGCCCAGTCGGACCAACGCAGCATCTCGCGCGGGACCGTCCCGGAACCAGGTTGGCGGGCGTTGGGCGGATTCCGCAGCGTCCATTCGCCGACGAAGGCGCCGGCGTACGGCTTGGCGCCGGGGCGGCGTGCCGCGCGGACCCGCGCCGCATCCGCCGCCTCGAACATGTAGAAGTAGATCAGGAAGCTGAGCTGCTCGGCGTTCTGGGCCGGGTCGGGGTAGCCCCCGGCGAAGAGGTAATCCCGGATCCGGTCGATGGCGCGGCGAAGCTCCGGTGTCAGCGGCATGGCGGAAGCGTCACGGCGCGGCCCGTTCGTCGCCGCCGGGAGGATCGGTCGCGCCAGCCTGCCCGAACACGACCGCGTTGAACCCCGCGATCAGGCGGTCGAGGGCGGACTGCCCGCCGAACACCCGACGCGCCTGCTCGAAGCCGCCCAGTCCTGCGAAGGGGTGCTCGTCGAAGTCGTAGTCGCCGAAGGCGTCCATGTGCATCGCATCGGCCCGGATCCGGCTGCCGATCAGATTCGCCCAACGAGTCTGCTCCGCGTTGAACGGCTGGCCGCCGCGCCATTCCTCGAAGCGCAGGCCCACCTCGGCCGCGCGTGTCTCATGCTCCGGGGTCCGCACGATCTGGCCGTGCTCGTCCAGAGCCAGCCAGTCGCGGCTCGCGGGATCGATCTGGTCGTCCACGTCGAGCGTCAGCAGCATGCGCGGTTCGCCGGGTCCGGGCGGCTTCGGTCCCGGCGCTTCGCCGCCGCCGATCTCCTCATCGTCGTCGCCGTGGAACTCCGTCACGCCCACGAAGTCGAAGATCGTGAAGTCGGTCTTGCCGATGTGAGGGGCCTTGCGCGTGCCGCGCCCGCGCATCTGCCGGTAGAGGATCGCGCTTGTCGTGAACCGCGCCATGACCAGACCGACCACCTCCGGGCAGTCGAATCCGGTATCGAGCATGTTGACGCTGACCAGGATCTTCGGGAACTCCTCTTCCTTGAACCGCTTGATGATGGCGCTCGCATCCGGGGCCGGCCCGCCACCGATATCGCTGACCACGAAGTCGGCGTAGCGCGTCGCGGGATGCGGCTTCAGGTCGGCGAAGTGCTCGTCAAGCATCGCCGCCAGCGTCTCCGCGTGGCGCTTCGTCACGGCGAACACGATCGTCTTGCCCCATGTCGGCCAGCGCCGGATGCCGTCCTTGCCCATGAACCCCTTCTCATGGGCGTCGCGGAACTCCCGGACGATGGCGCGGTTGCGTTCCGGGATCGTGAACATCCGCTCCAACGCCCGCGGGTCCACGGTGATGGGGTCGGACTGCTCGAACAGCTTCTCGAGTTCGGCCCGCGCCGCCGGGTCCATCGCCGTCCAGTCGAGATCCTTGCGCGCCACCTCGAACCCGTCCTCGGCGGCCGTCTTGACCGTCATCGCCTTGTAGATGCGGTACGGGACCAAGTGCCCGTCACCGATGGCCTCGCGAAGCGTGTAGCGGAAGGTCGGCTCCTGGAGTTCGAAGAACCGCAGCGTGTCGCGCACGAAATGGCCGTCCTCGGGGTCAGGCAGCGTATCCGCCTCGGCCGTGCAGGGCGTGGCGGTCAGGCCGATCTGGATGCAGTCGAAGTGCCGGAGCACGCCGCTCCACTTGCCGTAGATCGAACGGTGGCACTCGTCGGTGATCACCAGATCGAAGTATCCCGACGACAGACTTCGGTACTCGGTGATCATCGTCTGCAAGGTGGCGATCGTGATCCGCTTCGACGTGTCGAAGTTCCGGCCCGGCCGGAGCACATGGCAGGGGTAGTCGCCCAGATGGTCGTTGAAGGCGTCCTCGGCCTGCCCGGCCAGTGCGATGCGGTCCACCAGGAACAGGACGCGGGTCACGATGCCGGCCTCGAACAGGCGCTTAACGAACGCTGCCGCCGTGCGGGTCTTGCCGGTCCCGGTCGCCATCTCGACGAGCAGCTTGCGCCGGCCGCGCGAGACTTCGGCGGACAGGGCCTCGATGCATGCGGTCTGGTACTCACGATCGACTATCCGCCGGTCGATCTCAATGCTCGACAGGTCCAGCCGGTTCCTGCGGGCGGCGATCCGCCGTTCCAGGTCGTCCTGGGAGTAGAAGGTGGCGATCTTCCGCGCGTGGGCATCCGTCTCGCGGTCCAGGAACCAGACTTCCTCGCCGTTCGACAGGAACACGAACGGCACGCCGAGTTGCTCGGCGTAGTGCCGTCCCTGGTCCTGCGCCTCGACGGGACTGATGCTGGCGCGCTTGGCCTCGACCGCCGCCATCGGCCGTCCTGAGCGGTCGCACATCGCGTAGTCGGCCCGCGAGCCGTCCGGCAGCGCATGCTCGAACAGGACGCTCGCGCCGTCGGTGAGGTTCCAGCCGGCGTCCTTGAGCAGGTCGTCGATCTTGACGCGGGAGAAGGCCTCGGTGGTTTGGCTCATGCGCGCGCTGCCGGTTCGCCCACCGGCTCGAACGACGGACGTGCGAACCGCAGCGTCCGAAGGTGTCAGCCGAGCAGCCGGAGGGCGCCGACGACGATTCCAGCGATACCGACCAGCGCTCCGACGATGGCCCCGGCCTGAACGAGCATTGCGCGGTAGATCCTCGATTCCAGCGCGGTGACCTCGGCCCGCAGTTCGGCGATGCCGGCGTCGAACCTCTCCGGCGTGACGTGCTCGCCGTGCTCGGCGGCCTGCCGTATGGCGTCGGCCAGTGCGTCGGCGTGGCCACGGTCGATCCCGGCGTCAGTCAACTGCCGAGCGATGGTGAGTGAATCGAACATCGGACTTGCCTGATCTGACCGACCGTCAACATCGTCGCGACGAACGACAGTATACCGTGCGGCGGGCAGCGGCCGACGCTGGCCGCCGAAGAGCCTTCCCGCAGGGACTCTTGCGTTGGGGAGCGACCCGGCGCGGTGGGTGTGACGGAGGAACACCTGCCGGGGCCGAAAACCGCAGGTTTTCGATAGGGTCGCTCCCCTACCTTCCCCCTGTCTCTTTTCTCTGCACGTGGGGGTGGTGTGTTGTGGTGGGATGTGGTTGATATGCAAGGACTTATCGGGTGCGGGGTTGTAAGCTCAGGTGTGACTGGGGGTGTAATTTGAGACTCCGGGGCTGCTTACACCTCTCGTGCGGCATATCTGGTGTAAGTTCGGGCCTCCGTCTTGTTGTGATCGGGCGGCAGGGCTGATCACAGCCTCGTTCGGTTGCCCGTCTCCGTCCCCGTCCCGCTCCGTGACCTCGACTCCCATCCTATACCTGATCTCCGTCACGACCGCCGCCTGCTGATTCCCGGCGATCGCCGTGACCGCCGCCGTCCCGATCTGGATCGGTGGCATGAGGCTTGCTGTCGGTTCCGCTGCCCGGATCCGGCGTCGCTGGATCGGCTGTACCCGGCTCGGGGCTGGCGTGTTCGGCGGCGGGTTCGAGGACGTAGTGGGCTCCGGTCCGTCGAGGGCCGGACGCCCGCGTTCGGCCGTAAGCGCTCAAGACCGCGCCGGTGGCCGGCGTGTCACTCGAAGAGCCGGAACGAAGTGGAGGAGCCGCAAGGCTTGACACGTCGGCCGCCGGCGTGGTTCGTCTCGTCAGGCAGCCTCGGCGGCGCGGCGGCCGGGGGTCCATTCCGGCACCCGCGTCGAGCGCCACGTCCGGCCAGCCGTGATCGCCGCCCTCGACCTCCGGCCCCCAGCGCACGCGGCGTCGAGGCCGCACGCCCGCTGGATCGCGGGGTTCAGCCCGCCGTACGCGTCCAGCGCGGTCCAGTCGCTCGTCGCGATCGCCTCCTTGATCGCGGCCAACTCCGCCGCCGCCGCGTCGTAGGACATCATCACGGACTCGGGCGGCGTCGCCGCCCACTTGTCGAGCACCCGCCCGGCCGCCGCCAGCCGCACCGGGTCACGGCCCACGACGACCACCTTGACAGCGCGGCCGGCCGCGAGAAGCGCCGTCCACAGCGCCGAGTGCTGCGAGCCCCACGTGCGGACCGCGCTCACCGTCTCGTCCTCGTCCGTCTCCACGAACAGGAACGTCGCCCGCCCGCCGTCGAGAGCCACGGGCAGCTTGTGGGGGAAGTAGCGCTGCTGCGCCCCGACCGCGCCCTGGTAGAGCCGGTGCGGCAACACCTGCTTCGAGATCCCCGCCGCGGTCAGCGCATTCACCTTCTCGTCCTCGGTCGGGAGCCACGCGGCATGCCGGTGTTCGAGCACGTAGTCGAGCGACAGCAGACGCCGCAAGACGACCTCCGGCGCGGCGGGGCGGCGGTGCCGGACGTGCTCCGCGCCGAGCGCCCGGTAGATGCGCCGGGCCGCGATCCGGCAGATGCGGAGCCGGGAGCCGTGCCACGGCTGTTCGACGGCGTGCTTGCGGCACCGGCGGACGAAGCGGTTGGCGAGCGCCGGATTCGTCCGGCCGATGAAGGCGAGGTACTGGGAGCGGAGGAACACGCCGCTGTGCAGGCAGACCAGCGCCAGCCACTCGGCTTCGCGGCGGGTCCAGCCGCTACGGACGAGAGCGTCCTCCCGGCCCCGGAGATGAGCGATCATCAGCCGGCGTTCCCTGCACTGCCGGCGACGTAGGCCGACCAGTCGTCCATCAGCCGGCGCCGCCGCTCGAACAGGTCCGACCGGGCGTAGGCGGCCTCGACCTTGTTCTGCATGACGTGGGCCAGCGCCGCCTCGACGACCTCGCGCGGGTGGTTCGTCTCCTCGGCGGCCCAATCGCGGAACGTGGACCGGAAGCCGTGAGGCACGGCGGGGACCTCCAGCGTCCTGAGCAGTCCCGACAGGGCCATGTCGTTGAACCGCTTGCCGCGCGGGCTCGGGAAGACGAGCGCGTTCCCGTTGCTGAGCGTCCGCGCCGCGTCGAGGACCTGTTCGGCGCGGCGAGTCAGGGGAACACGGTGCTCCCGCTTCGCCTTGGTCCGCGTGGCCGGGACGGTCCAGACGTGCTCCTCGGTGTCGATCTCCGTCCACTCGGCGCCGCGCACCTCGCCGGACCGAGCCGCTGTGAGCACGAGAAACTCGAACGCCAGCTTGACGACGGGAGCCGCGCCCGACGCCCGCACCGTCTCGACCGTCGCCGCCACGTCGCGATGCGGGAGCGCCGGCATGTGCCGGACGAGAGCCTGCTGCGGTCCGAGGATCGGGCCGATCCGGCTGCACGGGTTGTCGTCGCGGTAGTTCAACGCGACGGCCCACTCCATGACGGTGCTGATGCGCTGGCGAACCCGCCGCGCCGTCGCCGGCCGCTCGTGCCAGACGGCCTGCAGCGCCTCGACCACGTCGGCGCTCGTCACCTCGGAGACGGGCAGCTTGCCGAGCCGGGGGAAGGCGAAGCGTTCCATGCTCGACAGCCAGTCCTTGCCGTGCTTGGGGTTGCGCCAGCCGGGCCGCATCTGCGCCAGGACCGCCTCGGCGGCGGCGGCGAAGGTAGGCATGCTCTTGAGGCGCCGCTTCTCGGCGAGCGGATCGCCTCCGGCGCGGGCGAGCCTGCGGTTGGCGAGCGCCTGGGCGCGGGCGTCCTTGAGCGGGACGAGCGGGAAGCCGCCGAGCCCGAGTTCGCGGCGGCGTCCGCGGATGACGAGCCGCTGTACCCAGCTGCGGGTGCCGGTCGGCTGCACGTCGAGGTACAAGCCGTCGCCGTCACAGTAGCGCCCGGCCTGTGCTACGTTGCGGACGAAGGCGGTCGTCAGGGCGTGGTGCGGCTGCCGGCCGTTGGGCTTGGTGGTCCGGGGTCGTGTCGGGAGTTCCATCTCTGCCAGTATTCCCCTCAGTGAATGGCGGATACCTGTGGATCGTACCGGACTGTAACGGCCCTCGTCAAGCCCGTGAATGAGTGGTAATCGATGATTATTCAGTAACTTATGTACAATTCCGAACGGTGCTGGACTACATCAGATTTCATAGTATGGTGGACAGGGCTACAGCCACACAACTGGCGCTCGCCGTCCAGTCGGTCGTCGAGGTGGACCAGTTCTACGGCATCGAGATCGGCGAGTTCCCGGCCCGCATCGCCGCGACCGCGTTGTGGATGATGGACCACATCATGAACAACCGGCTGAGCCTGGAGTTCGGCCAGACCTACGCCCGGATCCCGATCGAGAAGTCGCCGCACATCCGCAACGCCGACGCGCTGGAGATCGACTGGGCCGACGTGCTGCCCCCGGAGGAGTGCTCGTACGTCTTTGGTAATCCGCCGTTCGGCGGGGCCAAGTTCCAGTCGCCCGAGCAGCGGGCGCAGGTGCGGCGCGTCGCCGCCCTCGGCGGCAGCGGCGGGACGCTCGACTACGTGGCCGCGTGGTTCATCCGTGCCGGGGACTACGTGCGGCGGACCCAGCCGGACGGCGGCGCACCGCCGCGGATCGGTTTCGTGGCGACCAACTCGATCACGCAGGGCACGCAGGTGGCGCAACTCTGGCCGCTGCTGCTGGACCATCGCCGGCTGGAGATCGCCTTCGCGCATCGGACCTTCGCGTGGGGATCGGACGCACGCGGCAAGGCGCACGTCCACGTGGTCATCATCGGGCTGGACGCGGCCGGCCACACCCCGGCCGACAGACGACTGTTCGCCTACGAAGACATCAACGGGGAGCCGCTCGAAGGCATCCACGCCGTGATCACGCCGTACCTGTTCGACGGCGGCTCGCTCGCCAATCCGCACCTCGTCGTCCGCGAGGAAGGCAGTCCAGTGAACGGATTGCGCCAACTGATCACCGGCTCCAAGCCCCTCGACGACGGGCACTACATCTTCAAGGCCGAGGAGATGTCCGTCTTTCTGGAGGCCGAGCCGGAGGCGGCGACGCTTCTGCGGCCCTTCGTCGGCGCTCGCGAGTACCTCCAGGGCGGGGAGCGGTGGATTCTCGCGCTGCACGACGCCTCTCCGGCCGTGCTGGCGCGGCTGCCGCATGTCCGAGAACGCATCGCCGCCGTTCGCGCCTACCGAGCGGACAGCAAGAGTAGGCCGACACAGCAACTCGCCGAGACGCCCACCGTCTACCACGTGAATGTCCTGCCGACGGCGCCGTTTCTGGTGATCCCGCAGGTGAGTTCGGAGCGGCGCGAATACGTCCCCATCGGTTGGCTGGAGCCGCCGACCATCCCGAGCGACAAGCTTCGACTGCTGCCTGACGCGACCCTTGCCGACTTCGCGTTGCTCACCTCCGCGATGCACATGGCCTGGATGCGGGCCGTGACGGGGCGGATGAAGAGCGACTACATGTATTCCGTCGGCGTCGTCTACAACACGTTCCCGTCGCCGGCCGGCTTTGAGAACTCGGACATGTCGGCGCTGGAACCGCTCGCGCAGGCCGTGCTCGATGCACGCGCCGCGCACCCGGACGCGACGCTGGCGGAACTCTACGACCCCGACCTGATGCCGCCCAACCTCAGAACGGCGCATCAGGCGCTGGATCGGGCCGTTGACCGCTTCTACCGCCGGAAGCGCTTCACCTCGGAGCGCGAACGCGTGGAGTACCTGTTCGCGTCGTACGAGCGTATGCGAATCCCGCTTGCTGCGGCGGCTGCGAAGCCTGGCACGCGGCGTCGCGTGAGGAGACGGGGCTCCTAGAGGTCGGTTTCTGATGTGTCCCGGCCTGACCATGCGGGGTTCTTTGCGTTGCCGAGCCGAACGAGGTACGGTGTTGCTGTAACGATCCCTCGCCCCACGTGGCCGGCGGTCACAATGTCCAACATCTTCCATGACCCCGCGTTCCTCAACAGCGTGCTCGCCATGCGCGAGCAGATGGAGGCACTCCGTCCGCAGTACGAATCCGCAGCGAGGGCGGTTGAGCACGTGAGGGCTCTGAACGACAGCGTGGAGCAAAGCCTCGCCGCGGCGCGTGATCTCGACCTTGGGGTCAGAGGTGACCTTGCCTCGATCTACGGCACGGACCTTGCCGAGGCCGCAAAGGCAAGCATCGGGGACATTGCCGCAAACATGGAGGCTCTCAGGGCGAACATCGACATCAGCTACGGCATCCGCCTTGAGGCGGTGTGGCAGAGCCTCGCGGCGAACTACAACATCGACCTTGAGGCCGTGAAGGCGAGCCTCGCAGCAGCGTACGGCATCCACCTTGAGGCGATGAGGGCGCGCTTCGCTGAGGGCCTCGGCGTCGATCTCGAGGCCGCCAAGGCGAGCTTGGCCGCGGCACAGAGCGTCGATCTAGAGGCGATGAGAGCGAACCTCGCCGGGGCCTACGGCGTCGACCTGGGGGCCGTCAAGGAGATGCTCACAGCGGCCCACAGCATCGACTTCGATGGCTTGACGTGGCCCGAAGAGCCACCGGATGACCCGGCTGACGATGCGGACCGGTTCGATCGTCGAGCCACCGATGGCGCGAATGCGCCGGCCGACGCGCGGGATCACGTTGACGATGGCACGCCGGCCAAGGCCGGGCGCACTAGACGCGCGTGGGATGTGTTCCAGGTGCTGTTGACGGTTGATAACGTCCTCGGGAATCCGGGGACGACGACCCTCCGTGAAGCCGTTGGTGGTGCGGCGAACGAGGTGTTGCTGTTCCTGTGGCTCGTGACCGTCGCTCAAGCTCCGAGCCCGCCGCCCGCTCCGGCCATACCCGTACCGGAGGCGCACACGACGCCCACGCAGGTCACTGAAGGCTCATTGGCGAACTCCGACGGATTGCCAGAGCGTCAACCGGTGACCGCGGAGAACGGGCTCGGCACGACCGACCGAGACGCGGACTCGGACCGCAAGGAGTGCGACGGTAGCCAGTGACTCTCTCCAGCCACCGGCTGCTCCCGGGCCAACAGTCGGACTTGTGGGACGACGGCTTGAGCTCTCCGATGGTTCGTAGGGTTCGTAGGTTCGTAGTTCGTAGGTTCGTAGACGGCTGGAATGGTCTCGTGGATTCCCGCCCAGAAAGTGGGAAGAGACGAGGGAACGACAGCCAGCCCACCGGTAGTAAGCAGCTTATTATCAATGGCTTACAGGATATAGGAGACTCGCCCTGCCTTGACTCTGATTCGGTTGAACCAGGACGCCGGTCGTCAAGGAGAGCTCGGACCCTCGCGTCGTTCGATGTAGAGTCGGCTTGAAGCTGGCCGTCTCAGCCCTCTCGGGCCACGGCGCGCGCGGCATCGACGAACGCCTCCGCGGCCTGCGACATCTCCCCCGACCGCCGGTACACCAGCCGCACCTGCCGCGGCAGCCGGAGCTGCGACACGCGGACGGCGGCGAGTTGACCGCGGGCGATCTCGGCCAGGGCGCAACGCTTCGGGAGCAGGGCCACGCCGAGCCCCATCTCGACGGCCCGCTTGATGCCGTCGAGGCTGGGAAGCGCAATCTGGATGTTGATGGCGGTGTGCCGCTGCTCGTAGAGGCGCAGCACGCGCTCGCGCGCCGGCGACGCCTCGTTGTGGGCGATCACGGTCTGGCGGCCGACCTCCTCCATCGTCACGCTGCTGCGCCGGGCGAGCGGATGCCCCGGGTGGATCAGCATCGCCAGCTCGTCGTCCCCCAGCGGCAGCGAGCGGAGCCCCCGCTCGCGCGCGGGGAAGGTCAGCACCCCGAAGTCCAGCCCGCGGCCGAGCACCTCGCTCGGGATCTGGCGGGCGGACGAGCGCCGCACCTCCACCCGCGCCTCCGGGTGCTCCGTGCGGAAGCGCTCGACGATCGGCAGCAGGACGTGCACGGCGCCTTCGTTCGCACCGATCAGCACGCGCCCGCGGCGCAGCTCCTGCAGCTCGCGCACGGCGCCTTCGGCCTCGGCCTTGAGCTGCACCAGTCGCTGCGCGTAGCCGAGCAGGAGCTCCCCTGCCTCGGTCAGGCGCCCGCCCTTGGACGAGCGGTCGAAGAGCCGCTCGCCGATTCCCTCCTCGAGGCGCCGCACAGCCTGGCTGACAGCGGGCTGCGTGCGATGCAGCCGTTCGGCCGCGCGCGAGAAGCTCCGCTCGGCGGCGACGGTGAGAAAGACCTGCAACTCGGCGACGTCCACCCGCACCCCTCCCCGAGCCGCATCCGTCCAGAACCGGGTCGACCGCGGCACGGTCGCGCCACGCGCGGCCGAATGCCCGCGCCCTCGGCCATAACCGCGGCTTATGGGTTCGCTGCGTCCGCCAGCATACCGCACGCGTGGCGACGTCTCGCGCAGGGAACGCCGGGCGCTGCCCCGGACGCACCCGTGCCCCACCTGTGCGACGGGACGGGCGGGCGAACGGGGCCGGCGGATCGGCGCGCTCAGTCGACGACGTAGCTGAACAGCTTGAACTCGCCGTCGCGCTCGAGGATCGACCCGAAGAGCGGCAGGGTCAGCTCGTTGCCCTCTTCGTCCAGCAGGTCGAGGATCGCCGCCCGGTGCACGCGGTAGGTCTCGTACGGCGTGGTCTCGCCCCGGAAGGCGACCGCGCGCAGCGTGTAGCGCCGTCCGCCGTGGCGCGCCACGAGGCGCCGCAGCGCGTTCGTGCTCTTCTGGTTGAGATCGCCCCACACGTAGTCGAACGGGAGCCCTCGCTCCGGCCGGCTCGACGGCAACTCCGGCCAGACGACGGTCCGGAACTCCAGCTCGGACAGGGCCAGACTCGCGAGGTAGTCGGCGTCCCCGTCGGCCAGCGCGGCCAGCACGGCCCGGCCGAGCGCGTCGGGCGAGGCGAAGGTGTGGTGCAGCGGGGACGGAGCGGACGTGCGGCCGCCGGGGGCGCAACCCCCGGCGACGAGGCAGACGAGGAGGGCAGCCGCGACCGCCGCGGACGCGGCGGGCCGGGAACGAATGGCGGCCCCGCCCGGGAGGGCGAGACCTCCGTTCCCGTCCGGGCGCGCCGGGAATCTGCGCCGCAGGGCGGGCGGCGCCGGAGTCTCGCGCCGGCGCAGACTCTCGACGCGCCCGCCACGGCGCGCTGGCGCGACCTTGCGGTCACGTTGGGAGTCTCCGCGGGCACGCAGTCCCGCGTGGCACGTTCCCGCGGCGCAGACTCCTAGTTGAGCGCGAAGTCGGTCCATCCCATGAACCAGTCGTCCTGTCCCGATCCGGCGGGGCCGACGGCTCCGATGAAGTTCGCGACGTCGAAGAACCCGTCGTTCGGCGGCACCGACGGCCGGACCATGCCGGTGACGGCCGGCGACGTGCCGCGGGGCGCGAAATTCCGGGTCGGATCGATCAGGTCGAAGGGGCAGAACGCGCAGAGGTAGGACGGGGCGCCGAGGACCGGGTCCATGAAGTGCACGTTCGGCGCGCCGGTCACGAAGTCCACCGTCCCGAGGGTCGCCTCCGCGTCGTCGTCGTCCGGCTTGAACTCGCCCTGGCACCCCTCCACGATGCAGTTGCCATAGACGAGCCCGCTCTCGAGCGTCAGGTTGCCCTGGTTCACCTGGGCGAACGTGGCCGGGTGGTCGATGTCGATCGCGGCCTCCTTGAACCCCGTGATGATGAAGTTGCGGATCGTCGCCGCGGTCCCCTCGCGGAGCAGCATGCCGATGTCGCTCTCGTCGCCCGGGAAGTCGTACGGGTCGCCGATCAGCGTCACATTGTAGAGAGTCGGGTTGGAGCGGGGCGTCAGGTCGTTGTTGTCGCCGTTGTTGTCGGACTCGAAGCCGTTGTCGGCGTCGTCGCCCATCTGCATGGCGATCATGAACTGGCCCTTGCCCTGCCAGCCGTCCGTCCAGTCGAAGCTGTCGTCGGCGATGGCGAAGCAGATGACGTGCTTCACCTCCACGGTGCCGCCGAAGAACTCCAGGCCGTCGTCCTTGTTGAACTTGACCATGATATGGTCGACCTCGGTCATGCGGCCGACGCCCTGGAACGCGATGCCGTTCAGCTCGTTGTCGGGGCTGAACTCGGTGCCGGCGAACTCGACGCGGACATAGTACAGATGCCCGCTGTCGTCGTTGGGATCGTCGCCGCCGTAGATGCCGGTGTCGCCTTCGCCCTCGCCCTGGCCGCCGGGGACGTTGAGGGGCGCTCGGCCGTTGATGATCAGGCCGCCCCAGTCCGCGCGCGCGCGCTCGCCCACCTCGACGTCGCTGGTCATGACGATCGGCGCCTCCGCCGTCCCGTTCGCCAGGATCTGCGCGCCCTGCGAGATGATCAACGTGCCGTTGGTCTCGGAGCGGCCGAAGATCTGCGTGCCGGCCTCTATCGTCAGGCGGGCCGGCTCGTCGACGAAGACGGCGCCGTCGAGCAGCCAGAGCGAGTCCGCGGTGAAGGTGGTGTCGCTCGTAATCCGGCCGCTGACGATGCAGCGCTGCATGTCGTCGCCCGGCTCGCAGGTGATGTTCGCCTGCGAAGAGACGGACGTTCCGCTCCACACCGCGGCTACGGCCAGGGCCCCCGCCGCAAGGGCACGGCGGGCCAGCCGCCGCATCGCAATCCCAGTCATCGCTGATCGCTCCTCCGCTGTTCGATGGTTCCCGGTCATCACGGATCCTGCTTCCGGCTTACCTGGTTCCTGCTGTTGAATCGCTCGCACTCGTCGCTACCTCCGAGGCTCGGGCGCTACGGGTGATAGGTGACGCCGAAGCTCATCGAGCGTCCCAGGTTGAAGATGCGCTGCGTCGGGCCGGCGCCGCCCTGCGTGAACTCGTAAGCCTGGTCGGTCAGGTTCGTGAACGCGACCCTGAGGCTCGCCCGGTCGAACCGCTTCGCGAAGATGAAGTCGAGCGAATGGCGCGCCTTCTCGATGATGTCGGGCAGCCCCAACGAGCCGACGTCGCTGATCCGGTCGTCGAAGTAGTTGAAGAGAAGCCGGCCGGAGTAGCCCATGCCCCGCACTTCGAGCAGGCCGTTGAACAGGTTCGGCGACGTGCCGGCGAGCGGGCGCGTCAAGGAGGTCTGCACCTGGCGCGCCGCCGGCGAGAGCGAGACCTCGGAGTCGACGTAGGTGTAGTTGGCGCCCACCAGAACGTAGGGTCCGATGAGGGAGCGCGCCTCCAGCTCGAGGCCGAGATTCGTCGCCGTGTCGGCGTTGGCGAACGACGTCCGCAACTGCGCGGTCGGCTCGACGATCCGCTCGATCGGATCGTCGAACTGCTTGTAGAAGAAGCTGGCCGACAGCACCTCCTCGGCCCCCGGGAACCACTCCCAGCGCAGGTCGACGTTCTGGATCAGCGACTGGTTGAGGTTGGGGTTGCCGACGATGGCCCGGCCGCCCACCACGTCGGTGAACTCGAACGGCGAGACCTCCCGGAACTCCGGCCGGTTGACCGTCTGGCTGTAGCCGATCCGGACGTTCTGATCGGGGCGTACGGCGTAGACGAGGTTGACGGCGGGGAAGATGTCGGTCTCGTCGAGCGACGCCCGCTGCACGTCGGCCGTCTGCTGGTCGATAGTCCCGGCGAACGGATCGAGCGTCTCGACGTCCTGCTGGAACTGCTCGATGCGCGCGCCGGTCACGAGGCGCGTCGACGCCGAGAGCGGCAGGTCGATCATCCCGTAGAACGAGCCGACCTCCTGCGCCGCGTCGTAGCGGTCGGTGCCGCGCGTCTCCTCCTTCAGCTCGAATATGTCGCCGATGTTGGCGGCGGTGAAGAGCTCCTCCGCCGGCCGCGAGAGATCGATGCTGCGGCCCCGCGACACGCCGTAGCCGAGGCGGTGCGAGAGATCCCGGGCCCCGCTGACCTCGCCGCCGATGAGGTTGCGGGGCACGAAGCGCAGCCGGCGCGACTGGAAATCGCGGCTCCGGTCGATGTAGCTGCCGCCGAACTTGACCTGCGAGGCGAAGCCGCTCCACTGCTCGAACAGCGAGCTCCAGTTGACGTTCGCCTCGACGGTGTCGTCGGCGAGGTCGTTGAACTGCCGGAGGCCGCTCTGCGACTCGTCGGCGAGAACGAAAGCCTGCCGGGCGGGGTCGGACTCGTAGAGCACCTCGCGCAGGTCCGGCTCCTCGCGGTCGGCGCGCGAGAACGCGACCTTCCAGTCGAAGCGGCTGTTCGAGAGCGCGGGGAACAGGTGCTCGCCGCCGAGGTGGTGGCTGGCGATCTGCTCCTCGACCCACCACAGGCGCTGGTTCCGGATGTCGTTGCCGGCGTCGTCGTTGTAGCCCTGGAACATGCGGGTCTCGTTCGTGCCGACATGCGTATAGAAGTTGTCGAACGAGATCCGCTGGTTGGGCGTGAACTGGTACGCGATGTTGCCGACGCCGCCGACCGTCCCCGAGCGCTCGGTGATCCGGAAGTCGTAGGGGCCGTTGAAGCGCTCGATGGCGTTGCCGCTCCCTACCTTGTAGAAGGTCTGCTGCTCCTCCGTGTACTGCGAGCCCTGGGAGTGGCGGAAGGTGGCGACGATGCCGAGCTTCCCGAAGCGGCCGCCGAACAGTGCGCTGTACGACTGGTCGAGGGGAAGCGACTCCGCGACCGGATCCCAGACGTTGCCGAACTGCTCGCCGAGCCGCTCGAGGTCTTCCTTCGAATAGCCGAGCGTGCCCGAGAAGCGGCCGCCGCGGGTCACCTTGCGGGTCGGGAACCCCGCCGGCAGGGACCGCGTGCCGTCGTCGAACCCCGCCCAGTCCCGCCCGCCGCCGGCATACCCGAGCCCCATCGTGCCGGTGGTGAGGCTGTTCCAACCGCCCCCGGCCGAGATCTCGAACGACGTGGAATCCGGCAGCTTCAGGGGCACGATCTCCACCAGCCCGCCGGCGAACTGCGACGGCTTGTCGGGCGTGTAGGTCTTGCTGACCTGCACGCTGTCGATGAGGCCCGTGGGAAAGAGGTCGAGCGGCACGACGCGGCGGTCCGGTTCGGTGGTCGGCAGCATCGCGCCGGCCAGCGTCGTGTTGCTGTAGCGCTCTCCGAGGCCGCGGACGAAGACCGACTGCCCCTCGACCACCGAGACGCCGGTGACCCGCTGCATCGCGTCGGCGGCGTTCGAGTCGTTGTTCGCCGACATCTCGATTGCGCCGATGTTGTCCTGCACGGACGGCGCCCGCATCCGCATCATGAGCTGGGCGGCGGCGGTGGAGGAAGCGGCCTCGAGGGTGGGAGCGCTCACCGTCACCTCTTCCGCGAACACGTTGGAGGCGAGCGCCACCTGAACGGAGCTCCGTTGTCCCTCGACGACCTCGACCGTCACGTTCTGCTCGGCGTAGCCGGCCATGACGATCCGCAGCTCGTGCTGCCCTGCCGGCAACTCGAACCGATACCGGCCGTCGAGATCGGTGTACGCGATCTCCCCCGACCCGACCACCTCGACCGGCACCCCGGGGAGCGTGATCGCGAGGTTCTGGTCGATGACCTCTCCTGCAACGACGCCGGTCTCCTGAGCCAGCACCGGCGCCGGGAGCGCGATCGCGAGCCCCGACGCCAGCACCGGCCATACCATCCTGCGCATCTGTTTCCGTCCTCCGGAGTTCCGAGTGTGAGAGCAAGGCAAGGGGCCGGCGCGCACAACCCGCCGAACACGAGCATGGGCACGATATCGGCGCGGTATATCGGCTCCGTGACCGCCCCGTTAAATCGTCGTTAAACGTCCGAATCGGGAGCGCCGCGGGGCGGCCGGGCCGGGCCGAAGTGGCGCCAGGGGAACCTGAAGGGTCCCTTTCGACCCCTGGACTGGATATAAAGATGCGTTATCTTGACGTAAGAACTATAACCTTGACTTACTTCGCGGCCTGCGGGTCAAATGGATAGCGTGGCGAGCGATCCAGTGGGGGACGGACGGACCGTCCTGGCGGGACAGGAGGCACGGTGGCAGTCGACAACCTGATCATCTTCGACACGACGCTGCGGGACGGCGAGCAGTCGCCCGGCTTCTCCATGAACACGGACGAGAAGCTGCAGCTCGCCCGGCAGATTGCCACGCTCGGGGTCGACATCATCGAGGCCGGCTTTCCGATTGCGTCGGACGACGACGCACACGCGGTGCGCCTCGTTGCGCAGGAGATCCGGGGTCCGGTGATCGCGGCCCTCGCCCGCTGCAACCCGGCCGACATCGAGCGGGCCGGCGAATCGCTCCGACCGGCGGCGCGGTCCCGCATCCACACGTTCATCGCGACCTCCGACCTGCACCTCGAGCGCAAGCTGCGGATCGGCCGCGACGACTGCCTCCGGGCGGTGACCGACGGCGTGACCCAGGCGCGCGGCTACACGGACGATGTCGAGTTCTCGGCCGAGGACGCCACGCGGAGCGACATCCCCTTCCTCTGCCGGGTCGTCGAGACGGCCATCGCCGCGGGTGCAACGACCATCAATCTCCCGGACACCGTCGGCTACTGCACGCCCGAGGAGATCGAGGAGTTCTTCGGCGAGGTGCGCGCCGCCGTGGCCGGCGCCGAGGGGGTGGTCTTCAGCGCCCACTGCCACGACGACCTCGGGCTGGCGGTGGCCAACTCCCTCGCGGCGCTCCGGGCCGGCGTGCGGCAGATCGAGTGCACCATCAACGGCATCGGCGAGCGGGCCGGCAACGCGTCGCTGGAAGAGATCGTGATGGCGACGCGCGTCAAGCCCGACCGGCTGCCGTACGCCACGCAGGTCCGCTCGACGGAGCTGGTCCGCACGAGCCGCCTGCTGGCGCAGCTGACCGGAGAGCCCGTGCAGGCCAACAAGGCGATCGTCGGACGGAACGCGTTCGCCCACGAGGCCGGCATCCACCAGGACGGCGTGATCAAGGATCGGCGGACCTACGAGATCATGACGCCCGAGGACGTCGGCGTGGAGTCGACCCTCGTGCTCGGCAAGCACTCCGGGCGGCACGCGGTCCGGAAGCGGTGCGAGGACCTGGGCTACGAACTGAGCCGGTTCGAGATCGATCGCGTCTATCGCGAGGTGATCGCGCTCGCCGACCGCCAGAAGTCGGTCAGCGACGACGACGTGGCGGCGATCGTCGGACGCGTTCAGGCCGTCGCCGCACCGGCATGAACGCCACCATCGCCCTGCTGCCCGGAGACGGCATCGGCCCCGAAGTCACCCACGCCGCCGCCGGCGTGCTCGACGCCGTGGCCGCGCGGCACGGTCACGCCTTCACGCTGACCCGCTCGCCGTTCGGCGCCGCGGCGCTCCGCGCCGGTGACCCGCCGCTGCCGGAGGCTACGCTCCGCGCCTGCCGTGCCGCCGACGCCGTGCTGCTGGGCGCGGTGGGCGACCCCGCCTTCAGCGACGGCCCCCGAGAGCGCCGCCCCGAGACCGGGTTGCTGGAGCTGCGCCGGGCGCTCGGCGTCTACGCGAACCTGCGGCCGGCGCGCGTCTGGCCGGGGCTGGAGGGCGGCGGAGCCCTCCGCCCGGAGCGTCTTCGCGACGTCGACATGCTGATCGTGCGCGAGTTGATCGGAGGGATCTACTTCGGAGAGCCCCGCGGCCGCAGCGCCGACCGGGCCGAGGCGTTCGACACGATGCGCTACGGCACGGCCGAGATCGAGCGCATCGCGGTCGTGGCGTTCGAGAGCGCGCGAGGCCGGCGCAAGCTGGTTACCTCGGTCGACAAGGCGAACGTGCTCGAGAGCTCCCGGCTCTGGCGCGAGGTGGTCACCGCGGTGGCGCCCCGCTATCCGGATGTCCGCCTCGAGCACCAGCTCGTCGATTCGTGCGCCATGCGCCTCGTCTCCGACCCCGGCTCGTTCGACGTCCTGCTCGCCGGCAACCTCTTCGGCGACATCCTGTCCGACGAGGCGGGCGCCGTCGTCGGGTCGCTCGGGCTCCTGCCGTCGGCGAGCGTCGGCGGCGCGGGCGGGCTCTTCGAACCCGTCCACGGCTCGGCGCCGGACATCGCCGGCCGCGACGCCGCGAACCCGATCGGCGCCGTCGCCTCGGCCGCCCTGCTGCTCCGCCACGCGCTCGGCCTGGCCGCCGAGGCCGACTCCATCGAGCGCGCCATCGGCGCCGCGCTCGCCGACGGTTGCCGAACGGCCGACATCGCCGCCGGCGGGAACTCGGCCCTGAGCTGCACGGCGATGGCCCGCGCCATCGTGGACCGGCTGGCCTGACGGGTGGCCGGCGGTCGGCGGCCCGGCGCGTCCCGCGGCGCGGGCCGGTCGCGGCGGGACCGTCCGTCGGACCGGCGGGAGATCGACGTATCGACTATGATGGACGGTCAATCATGTCGAGATTCAGCGTGGCCGGGAGGCTGAACGTGCGCCATGCGATCGCGCTTGTCGCCGCCCTTGCAGCCGTCGCCGGCGCCCCGCCCGCACGGGCCTGGGCGGAGGCCCAGACGGCCCCGGAAGGCGGGCCGCGGGCCGTCCGGAGCCGCACGCTCGCCATCGCCTCGTTCGTCAACCTCTCCGGTGACGCGGCGGACGACTGGATCGGCGACGGCATCGTGGAGACCGCGGTCGCGGGCCTCGAGCGGGTCGACGCCGTCTCCGTCCTGGAGAGCGGGGCGCTCGTCACCGCAATCGGCGAGGAGCTGCAGGCTTACGGCGACGGCGACCTCCCGGCGGACCCGGAGCGCATCGTGCGCGACGCCAGCCGGCGGCTGGGGGCGGCCTGGATACTGACCGGCTCGTACGAGCGGACCGGCGGCGGGCTGCAGATCACCGCGCGCATCGTCGACGTCGATACAGGGATGCTGGAGACCGACATCACGGTCGACGGCGACCACGCGGAGATCTTCACTCTCCAGGATCGGATCGTCGCGGAGATCGGCTCCGCTCTCTCCTCGCTGGGAGGTGCAGGGCTCGCGCCGACCGCAGGCTCGCCGCTAGCGCCACCGGTGCGCGGGGCGGCGCGGGTCGCCGGGAACGGGAACGCGAGCGGGAGCACCGGGTTCCGGGGCGGATTCGGAAACGGGACCCGCTACGGAAGCGGCAACGGCAATGGGAACGGCTACCGCGACGGGAACGGCGGCGGGGGCAACGGGAACGGCGACGGCCCGCTGCCCCCGGTTCGGCGGCCGGCGGCCGCGGTTGCGCCGCCCCCGGCCCTGGCGGCGAGGCCTGCGGCCCGGACGGGGCCGCCACCCGCCCCGGCGGCCGCAGGGCCCGTTCCCACCGACGTCAACGGCGAGGTCGCCTTCGGCGCCGCGCGAACCTCGGCCGCCGGGTTCGGGGTCGCGCGGGACGTCGGGATCCTGACCGGGCGTCCGACGGCGCGACCGCCGCGGGTCCGGGAGCGGCCGCGCATCGACGGCCGGCTCGACGACGCGGTCTGGCGGGAGGCCCTCCACATCACCGACTTCGTGCAGCAGAACCCGGTGGAGGGAGCCCCGGCGACGGAGGCGACCGACGTCTGGATCGCCTACGACAGCCAGAACTTCTACGTCGCGGTGCACGCGCACTACGAGGACCGGAGCCTGATGCGCGCCAATCGCGTCGACCGCGACCAGACGATCGACGACGACAACATCGCCATCTTCTTCGACACGTTTCTCGACCAGCAGCGAGCCTACCGGTTCTCCGTGAACGGCTACGGCGTCCAGGGCGACGCGATCGTCAACTCGCGCGGCTGGAGCATGGGCGGGCGGCGCCGGCGCACGGGAAGCTACTCCTGGAGCGGGAGCCGCATACCGACCGGCGACTCCTCCTGGGACGCGCTCTTCTCCAGCGGGGGCCGGATCGTCGACGACGGCTTCACCGCCGAGATGGCCATCCCGTTCAAGAGCCTCCGCTACCCGCAGCGCGACCGCGACCTCCCGCACCGCTGGGGCTTCCAGATCGTGCGCGAGGTGCGCGGTAAGGACGAGAACCAGGTCTGGGCGCCGATCACGCGCAACGTGTCGGGCTTCCTGACCCAGGTTGGCGTGCTCGAAGGAATGACCAACCTCTCGATGAGCCGCAACATCGAGGTGCTGCCGACGTTCACCGCCATCCAGCACGGCTCGCTCGACGGCGCGACGTTCGCCACGAAGGACGTGGCGCCCGAGGGCGGCCTGAACGTCAAGTACGGCATCACGTCGAACCTGACGGCGGACCTGACGTACAACCCCGACTTCTCCCAGATCGAGTCCGACCTGCCGCAGATCGAGGTGAACCAGCGCTTCGCGCTCCGCTATCCGGAGCTGCGGCCGTTCTTCCTGGAAGGGGCGGAGATCTTCCAGATGTTCGGTCCCGTGACCTTCGTCCATACGCGGACGATCGTCGACCCGGAGTTCGGCGCGAAGCTGACCGGGAAGGTCGGCGACACGACGCTCGGCCTGATCGTCGCCAACGACGAGGCCCCGGGGCGGGTCGCCCCCGGCGACGCGGCGTACGGCCAGAAGGCGAACAACCTCGTCGCGCGCGCCCGCTACGACCTGTACGCCGAATCGCACGTGGGCGCGTTCTTCACGCACCGTGGGTTCATGGACACCCACAGCACGCTGGCCGCCGTGGACGGCGACTTCCGCCTGGGGAACACGCAGGGCTTCGGCTTCAAGGCGGTCCAGACCGACCACCGCGACCTCGACGGCATCGACCGGCAGGGCCAGATGTTCGACCTGAACTACCGGTTGAACAGCCGCCACTGGAGCGGATGGGTCTCCGCCTACACGCTGTCGCCCGACTTCCGGCACGACGTCGGCTTCGTCCGGCGCACCGACATGCAGCAGGTGTTCAGCCGCATCGGCTACACGTTCTGGCCCGAGAGCTGGGTGCTCAGTTGGGGGCCGAGCATCGGCTACTCCCGGAACCACAGCTTCGACGGCCTGCTGCAGGACGAGGACTACCGCGCCGGTTTCAACGCCACCTTCGCGCGCAACATCAGCGTCAACGTCGAGCTCCGCGACGAGATGGAGCACTATCTCGGCACGGACTTCCACAAGCGGGCGGTATCGATGGGGGGGCAGGTCAACACCAGCCGGCGGCTGTCGTTCGGCGGCTACTACCGGCGCGGCGACGAGGTGAAGTACCAGGAGAATCCGTACCTCGGCAAGGGGGGCAGCGGCAGCTTCTTCGCCTCCGTGCGGCCGGCCTCGCGCTTCCAGTCCGAGCTGAACCTCAGCGTGAGCGACTTCATCTGAGGTGGTCCCGCTTTTTCGGACCACTGGCTAAGGTGTATTCCAGAGCCTGGAGGAGGCACTGGGATGACGACGAGACGACGGCGGCAGTTCACCGCGAACTTCAAGAAACGCGTGGCGCTCGAGGCGCTGCGCGGGGACCGCACGGTGCAGGCGATCGCGGCCAAGCACGAGGTTCATCCGAACCAGGTGGGCGCGTGGAAGCGCCAGGCGGTCGACGGGCTGGAGGATGTCTTCGCTGGCGGCAGAGCATCTCGCGACTCCGAGCACGAGGCGACGATCCGGGACTTGCACGCGAAGATCGGCGAGTTGACGGTGGAGCGGGATTTTTTTCTGCGCGGCTTGCAACGCTGAGCCGCGCCGCACGCCTGGAACTGGTCGAGCGGGGCGGCGAGTTGAGCATCCGGCGCCAGTGCGCGTTGCTCGGCATCAACCGCTCGTCGGTGTACTACACGCCGCGGGAAGAGCGCGCGGAGAACTTGGCCTTGATGCGGCGGATGGACGAATTGTCGCTGCAGTACCCGTTCTACGGTAGCCGGCAGATGGCGCGCCACCTGGGACGCGAGGGCGTGTCGGTGGGGCGGCGCCGGGTCCGCCGGCTGATGTGTCTGATGGGGCTGGAAGCGGTCTACCGCAAGCCGCGCACGAGCGCCGCGCAGCCGGGTCACCGCATCTATCCGTATCTGCTTCGAGAGCTGACGATAGAGCGCCCGGACCAGGTCTGGTGCGCCGACATCACCTACATCCCGGTGACGGCGGGCTTCCTGTACCTGGTCGCGGTCATGGACTGGGCCAGCCGTCACGTGCTGGCCTGGCGACTGTCGAACACGATGGACACCGGCTTCTGCATCGAGGCGCTGGAAGCGGCGCTTCGGACGGGCACGCCCGAGATCTTCAACACCGATCAGGGAGCGCAGTTTACCAGCGCGGCGTTCACCGAGCGGGTGCTGGCGGCGGGGGCGCGTTGCTCGATGGACGGCCGCGGGCGGTGCCTGGACAACGTCTTTATCGAGCGGCTGTGGCGGTCGCTGAAGTACGAAGCGGTGTACCTGCACGAGTTGGTCGACGGGTTCGAGGCCGAGCGGGTGGTCGGGGCCTGGATGACGTTCTACAGCGACGTACGTCCGCACTCGGCACTCGGGGGTCGCACGCCGGCCGAGGCCTACGGCGAGGAGCGTGCAGCGTGAACATGTCAGCGGCGTGCAGCGCTTTGGACGCGCTCGACCGGCGGATGGTCCAGGTGACGCCGCTCGGCATCCAGGGCGAAGGCTGCCGGCTCGGCGAGAAGACGCACAGGGTGCTCGACCGCCGGCCTGGAGCTGACAGCCCTCGCCGTCAGGCGGCGCTGCCAGCGTCCCGTCGCCGTTACGTTACGGTGCTGCAAGGAGAGGGAAGCCTCCGAAGGCGGCCCCCCTTCGTGCACCGCATGTTCGGCATCGAGCAGGGGATCAACGAGCTCGACCACGGCCGAGAACACGCTCGGCATCTTCGGTCCGAAACCGAGCACGACTCCGGCGGTGAGCGGTCGACGTGGCAGACGGGACAGGTCCGGCGTCGTCCAGGACGCCATACCCGACCGCAGAGCAGGCAGGCCCGCAGGTGCTTCGTGCGCCAGTCGCCGCGGCGCTTTCGTCCCCTCCCCCGGACCCCCTCCCGGGGCTCGCCGCCGCGCTTCGCGGACTCACTCATGAGGCCGCAAGATTCCCACAGCTCATCATCATCTATGATCAGATACCAGACAGACGACGAGGGCGCGGTTCGCAACCGGAATACACCTTAACGAAGCCCTCGAATGGTCCAAACGACCGGGACCACCTCAATCGACCTGCGCAGCGGCGGCGCCGAGCCCATCTTCGACGTCAAGATCCTGCGCGCCCTCAGCACCTACCAGTTCACCGACCGGTTGCTGCTCCGCAACATCTCCGAGTACAACACCTTCGACCGCAAGTTCGCCCTGAACTGGCTGTTCACGTACCGGGTGGACGCCGGCACCGCCTTCTACCTCGGCTACGACGACCACTACCAGCAGGCCGACCGGCTGTACGGCGACATCAACGGCGACGGCCTCGAGGAACAGCTCTTCCCCACGCTGCTGACGATGCAACGGACGAACCGCGCCGTCTTCACGAAGATCCAGTACCTCTTCCGGTACTGACCCGGCGCGGATCTGGAACGGTTCGTGAGCGCCTCACCGGACGTGATCGACGGAGTTCCCCCGATGGGCGCTCGCGGCTCGGAGGCGCACTGAGGACACGATGAAGACCCGACACCTGGCACCCGCACTGTTCGCCCTCGCCTTCGCCGCAGCGGCCGTCGCTCCCGCGGCCGCCCAGAACGACGCCGCGCCGCCGATCGACAAGCTGACCCTGCCGCCCGGGTTCGCGATCGAGGTCTACGCGCCCGACGTTCCGAACGCGCGGCAGATGTCGCTCAGCCCGAGCGGCACGCTCTTCGTCAGCACGCGCCGGGCCGGCAACGTCTACGCGGTGCGCGACGACGACGGCGACCAGCAGGCCGACCGGGTGCTGACGCTGGACAGCGGCCTCAACATGCCGAACGGCGTGGCGTTCCGCGACGGCGCGCTCTACGTCGCGGAGGTCAACCGCGTGCTGCGCTACGACGACATCGAGACCAACCTGACGACGCCGCCCGAGCCGGCGGTGGTGAACGACGGGTTCCCGACGGATCGGGCGCACGGCTGGAAGTTCATCGCGTTCGGTCCCGACGGGCGGCTGTACGTACCCGTCGGCGCCCCGTGCAACGTGTGCGACCACGAGGAGACGACGCCGATCTACGCCACCATCACCAGCATGAACCCCGACGGCACGGACGTGCAGATCTACGCTCGCGGGGTGCGCAACACGGTCGGCTTTGCCTGGCACCCGGAGACGGACGAGCTCTGGTTCACCAACAACGGGCGCGACTGGATGGGCGACGGGCAGCCCTTCGACACGCTCAACCACGCGCCGGAGCCCGGCCTGCACTTCGGGTTCCCCCACTGCCACCAGGGCGACATCCAGGACCCGGAGTTCAACACCCGCCCCTGCAGCGAGTTCCGCCTGCCGGCGCGCACGCTCGGGCCCCACGTCGCCTCGCTCGGCATGCGCTTCTACACCGGCGACATGTTCCCCGCCGACTACCGGCACCGCATCTTCATCGCCGAGCACGGCTCGTGGAACCGGACGCCCGAGGCGGGCCACACGGGCTACCGGCTGACGGTCGCGACCCTCGACGGCGACCAGGTGACCGACTACCAGGTCTTCACGGAAGGCTGGCTCGAGGCCGACAACACCTGGTGGGGCCGCCCGGTCGACGTGCAGGTGATGCCGGACGGGGCGCTCCTCGTCAGCGACGACACGGCTGGCGCCATCTATCGGATCACGTACTCGCAGTAGCCGAACGGAGGCGAGGCGCCGTGATCGTGCACCCCGGGGCAGCCGGAACTCGTCCTCGGTGGGGGGTCGCGGGCCTCGGCGGAATCCGGCCGGCACCATCCGGTGGCCCCGGCGATCGGGCCTTGGTGGCGTCTGCGGTGGACTGGGCGATGATGATGGGTGCTACTTCGCGCTGAGGAGCGCAGTCGGTAATGGCAAAGCCCAGCGTCGCGCCGCGCCCCCCCGCGGGAACGCCGGCCCCCACGCTCGAGAACGGCGACCGGCTCACCCGGTGTGAATTCGAGCGCCGCTACGCGGCGCGGCCGGAACTCAAGAAGGCGCAGCTCATCGAGGGTGCCGTCTACATGCCTTCGCCTGTCAGCACGGCGCACGCCGAGCCGCACGCCATGATCCAGACCGTGCTGCTCGTGTATGCGGCGTCGACTCCCGGGGTCCGTGGATACGACAACGCGACCGTCCGTCTCGACCTCGACAACGAGCCGCAGCCCGACATCCTTCTGCGCCTCGAGTCGAAAGCGGGCGGCCGTTCGCAGGTGAGCGACGACGACTACATCGAAGGCGCCCCCGAGCTGGTCGTCGAGGTAGCGGCCAGCAGCGCGTCCATCGACCTGCACGACAAGCTGCGCGCCTATCGGCGCAACGGCGTGCAGGAGTACGTCGCCTGGCGGACCCAAGAGCGGCAGATCGACTGGTTCGAGCTCGCCGACGGCGAGTACCGCGTTCTCCCGCGGGACGAAGCCGACGTCGTCGGCAGCCGCGTATTCCCCGGTCTGCGGCTCTCCGCCGGTGCCCTGCTGAACGGCGACCTCGCCGGCGCACTGGCAGAGGTGCAGAAGGGGATCGGTTCGCCGGAGCACGCAGCATTCGTCGCCAGGCTGGCGGGGGCGCGGAACCGCGCATGAGGGCACGGCAACGCAAGCTCTGGCTCATCCGCCGAGGCCCGCCGTCTGGGTCACTCCCGGAAGAGATCGCGGAATAGCTCCGCGGCACTCCCGAATCGCCGTCCTTTCCCGTCCGCCACGTCCTTCATCGCCCTGACAGTGGTGGCGTTGGGATCGCGGACCGCGAAGGGCATCCGCACACCGCCCCCCGCGACGATTTGTCGTTCACGGTCAGCCGCGAATGCGAGGCAGGCCCGAATGTCCTCACGGGTCAAATCGGGAAAGGTATTCGTTTACCGGGTGATCGGCCAATGAACACGGGCTGAGAATGGCCTTGAGCGTAGAAAGCTTCCAGTGCTGCCAGTGCTGCGACGAGGTTGCTTGGAACGGCAGTGGGGTTCCCACCGGTGCGTCACCCCCTGGCGGCGCCGTGGTGGGATGTTGGACGCCGCGCACCGGTGTCGGCTTGTCGGCGAGAACCGGCGGCAACGGGGCGCAGAGGAGCCGGCACGCTGCCCGTCGCGGCGGGTGCGGCCGCAAGGACCGGTCGTGCCACGTGGTCGTTCGGACGGTGCCCACCTACGCGGGCGGCGGCGGCAGCCCGAGCAGCTCGGGGACAACCGGTTTGGGGGCGCGCAACATTGCGGCGATCAGCGCGGGCAGGTCGAGGATGCGTTGCCGGGCCGTGCGCACCACGCTGGCGAGGGTCTGCTGCGTGTCGGCGCCCTTGCGGGTGCGGTTGCCGCCGCACACCTTGCGGATGACCACGGCGGGCCGGATGGCCTGCTCGGCGCGCCAGTTGGTGGCGTCAAGCGAGGGGTCCGACAGGAAGAGGAACACGGCCGGGAATTCGGTGGCCAAGTGCTTCGCGAAGCGCTCGGCGTCGTCGAGCGGCGGCGGTGCGTCGACCAGCCGGCCGAGGCGGGCGATGAGTCGGCCGCGGGCAGTTGCCATCCCATGTTCGCTCAGCTCGCCCGCGTGGCAGCGGTCGCGCAGGTCAAGGCCGGCCCGCAGAGTCGCCTGCACGTCGCCGGCCCAGCGACTGTCGGGATACGCCAGCCGGAGCTGCTTGCAGCGTTGAAGCAGGTGCGCCTTATTCCGATATCGGAATAAGGCGCACTATGCCGATGTCGGGATTATTCCGATGTTGGTGCAGACGCCCCTGTTGTTGGCGGCATCTGCACCAAACTGATCGGCATAATCACAGCCCTTCGAGAAAGGCCAGGAGCGCGTCGGATGGTTGATAGCGGCCCCCGCGGACTTCGGCTGGGGTGGTCCTTGCGAGCGCCCGTTCCTTCAGGGCGAGGTCGGCATGGATGTAGATGTCGGTGGTGCGGACGTGTTCGTGTCCGAGCCACAGGGCGATGACGGTGTTGTCGACCCCGGCGTGCAGCAACCGCATGGCTGCGGTGTGACGCAGCGTGTGCGGGGTGACGGTCTTCTCGCGGAGCGATGGGCAGGCGTGGGCCGCAGCAGCCACGTGCGTCGTGACGCGTTGCGCGAGGGCGTCTCGGCTGAGCGGTTTGCCTGTCCGCGTAGGGAAGACTGGTGCCTCTGGTGAGCTGGCGCATTCGGCCAGCCAGGCACGCAGGGCGGCGGCCACCGGCTTGGTGAGCGGAGTGACCCGGTGCTTGCGCCCTTTTCCAAGGCAGTGGACGTGCGCACCTCGCGCCAAGTGCAGGTCCGTGCAGCGCAGGCCGGTGAGTTCGGCGGCGCGCAATCCGGTCTGGATCGCGAGCGCGAGGAGAGTGTGGTCGCGGCGCCCGGTCCACGTGGTGCGGTCGGGGGCGGCGAGCAGGGCGTCGACTTCGAGGTCGGACAGGAAGGTCACGAGCCCACGTGGACCGCGCGTGGGGGGCATCGCGAGTACGCGGGCAATGACGGCTGCCTGCTCGGGATGCTCCAGTGCGGCATAGCGGAACAGGGCATGAATGGCCGACAACCGCGCGTTGCGGGTGCGCGCGGTGTTCGCGCGGTCGTGCTCGAGGTGGGCCAGGAATCGTCCGATGAGGGGTGCGTCGAGATCGCCGAGTTCCAGGTCCGAGGGGGCCTTGGCGAGGTGGACCGCGGCAAAGCGGACGAGCATCCGCCACGCGTCGCGGTAGGCAGCGACCGTGTGCGGGCTGGCGTGGCGCTGGTGCACGAGCCGCTCGGTGAAGAACGCCTGGAGCGTGGGAGCAAGGGCGCTCATGCTGAGGCCCCCAGATGGCGTTCGAGGCGGTCTGAGGCCAACTGCATCAATGCCGGTGCCGCCGACAGGTACCAGTATGTGTACTTGGGGTCGGCGTGCCCGAGATAGGTGGCCAGGAGCGCGATTCGCGCCGCCGGATTCTGGCCCTGTCGGTAGGCGTCGAGCAGCGTGCACGTCGCGAACCGATGTCGGATGTCGTGCAGCCGTGGCCGACAGGCGGCTGCGTGCGGCCGGAGGCCCGCGCGCTGGACCAGGGTGCGGAACGTCTGCTGTACATTGCGGCACAGCAGCCTCGTGCCCGCGGTAGAAACGAACAGCGCGGCGGTGTCCCGGGCCGCCAGCCGGTCCGCGCGGAGCAGATACTGCTGGACCGCGGCGCTGGCTGTGGGGTGCAGCGGAAGTGCACGGGACTTGTCGAATTTGCCGTGGCGGACGGTGATCAGCCCCTGCTCGGCGTCGAAATCGTGCCGATCGAGCGCGATGGCTTCACCGACGCGCATCCCGGTCACGACCAGCAGACCGATCAGGGTCCGATACGTTGCGGCCCGATGCCCGGTGCGCAGCCCCGATGTGGCGACCAGCAGGGCCGCGATGTCTTCGTCGGTGTAGGGGTACGGCGTGGCGCGCTGGGCGCGCGCCTGCAACAGGTCGGCGGGCGGTATCTCGGTTGCCGGGTCGATCGTGCGCACGAAGGTCGCGAAGCCGCGGACGACGGTGAGTCGGCTGGCCCACCACGCCCTCGGGTCCTTCCCGGCGGGGAGTGTCGCCCAGGCGAGGGCGGTCTCGGTGCGCAGGCGCGTCTCCCCGCGGTCTTCGAGATAGGTCAGGAATTGCGCGAGGAGCTTCTCCGCGCGCGCCAAGCGGTAGCCCAGCGCCCGGCGCATCGTCAGATAGTCGGCCAGGGCTTGACGCAGGAAGGTCATGCTGCACCTCCAGGCCACGCGCGTGCGATCGTGCGCAGGGCGTCATGGTCGACCTTCGCGTAGATCGCCGTGGTCTGCAGGCGGGCGTGACGCAGGAAGTGCTGGATCTCGGACAGGGGGGCGCCCGCTCGGAGCAGTTGCGTTGCCGCGAAATGACGCAACCGATGTGCGTGGACGACGCCGAGGCCGGCTCGCTGCGCGGCGGCGGCCACAATCTGCGTGACCCCGGTCGGGCTCAACGGGCCCAGAGGCGCGACCAGGCGGACGAAGACGGTGCGCCCCTGCGCCCGGGTCGGCCGTTGGCGGAGATATGCGGCCACCGCGTTGCCCACATCGGTCGGGAGAGGCATGCGCTCGGCCCGATTCCCCTTGCCGTGTACGACGACCTCGCCGGCGCGCCAGTGCACGTCGTCGAGACGCAGGGTCGCCACTTCGGCGGCCCGCAGGCCGAGGCGGGCCAGCGTGGTGATGACCGCAAAGTCGCGGCGCCCTCCCAGCGTCCGGGGGTCGCACGCGGCGAGCAGTCGCCGGACGTGGTCGGGCTCGAGGCGCGGCGGAAGCGCCACCAGTCGTCGGCCGGCTACCGACGGGACGGCCGTCGCCAGCGAACGCTGGACCACCCCGGTGACATGCAGGAAGACCAGCAGCGAGCGCAGTGCGGTCGACGTCAGTTGCGCGGCCCGGCGGGATTGCTCGGCACAGCGCGCCACCATGAACGCAGTCACGTCGGCCTCACCGAGTTGCTCGAGGTCCAGCCCGAGGCCGTCGGCCGAGATGCAGCCGCGCAGAAAGGGGCGGACCGCATCGACGTAGCCCTGGGCGGTGGCTTCGCCCAGACCCCGTTCCACGGTGAGGTAGTGCCGGTAGAGCACCAGGGTCTTGTCCACGGGCCCTGTCGGGATGGGCGTCGTCGCAGGCGGGATCGCGCCACGAGCCCGGAGGTACGTCAGCAACGGGCGCAGCGCCTTGCCCGTCAGATGCCTCTTGTAGCCGGCCTTCTGCCGTGCTTGCAGAAACTGCTGCGTTCGCTCTGGCAGGTCGCCGATGTCGAGGCCTCTTGCCTGCAGCCACCGGCTGACGGCCGACGCCAGAGACAACTGCGTCCGCAGCGAGCGCGGTGTGTAGCCTTGCTGCGCAAGCTCCGTCGCGAAGCCCGCCGCGAACGGCTTGAGCGAACCAGCGATGGCGACGACGGGAACGCGTGACGGATCACTCATGAGAGCCTCCTCTCTCGTGGGTCGTGAGAGAAGAGTCTCCGTCCGTCAGCGCGCGGTGATTATCCGGATCGTCTCGTCGAAGACGCCCTGCACGACCGGGACATCAGGGCGGACATCGGAATAATCCCGACATCGGCATAGTGATTCAGACACGTTTGGTGCAGTCCGCCGAAGCGCCGATAGGCTGCCCATCCGTCGCGTACGAGCACGTTGGCGTAGTCGGTCCCCAGCACGGTGGCGGCGTCATTGAACCCACGGCCGGAGCAGATGGCGTAGACCGTCGTCTGCGGGGTGACGAACGCCCACAGCCAGTGGCGGACGGCACCGACGCGCCAGCCGGTTTCGTCCGGCGTGACCACCGGCGCATTGCGCACCTGCGCGCACAACTCGGCGTAGGCCGGCGCGGCGGCGCGGCCGGCCCGGTGCAGCAGGTGCGCGAGACCGCCCGGGGTGACGTGCAAGCCAAAGGTCGTTCGCAGCAGGTGGGCCACCTTGGCCAGCGGCACCCCCAGTTCCGTGTGCAGCTCAACGACCAGCGCGACGACGCCGGGACCGAGCTGCACGCCGGCCGCGCCCAACGCGTCGGAGGTCTGCAGCACGTGGCGGCCCTGCACGCGCCGCTGACACTGCGAGCAGTGCCCGACCTCGATGTCGAAGCGACGCACGACGGGGCGCACCACGGGCAACTCTTCCTGATACTGCGACGCCACGCGGGTCACCGTGACCGCGCCGCCGCAGTCCGGACACGCCGCCGGCACCGGCGCCGCGTGGGTCTCGTCAACGTGCGTCGGGCGCCGGCGGCGGCCTTGCCGGCCGTAGTCTGCACCGGCCCGCCGGCCGGGACGGCGCCCGCGACCCTGCGGCCGGTCCTTGGCAAAGGGGGCTGCCTGACGGCGACCCGCTCGCTGCGCCGCGGCCAACTCCCGTCTCAAGCGTTCGTTCTCGCGCCGCAGGTGTTCGACCTGCCGTTGCAGGTCGCCCTTGTCTCGTTGCAAGCCGTCGATCTGGCGCTTCTGGCGGCGGTTCTCGCGTCGCAACTCGCGCTCGCGCCGGGTCAATTCCGTGCGAAGCTGCTCGACATCGTTGAGCCGGCCGAGCGGCCGTTCGCTCGTATCGCCCCGGTGCGCGTTGCCCACACAAGACTTATGCCATATTGCCGCCAAAAGTACAATCCAAGAAATTGGATCTCACGCGGCAACCCGGTAAACAAAGACCGGGAAAGTACGTCATTGGTAGATCTCACTGGGCACCGGGCGGCGGTACCGACCGGCTGAAAGCAAGACCCCCGTTCAAACCGTGCGTGCGGATTTCCCGCACACGGCTTACCAGGTGGACTTCAGGTCGCAGCATGCACCACCCCCGGATACCGAATCGTGCCGCGCAGGCGGACGAGCCCCAGGGCCTCGAAGAACGGACGACGCCAAGCCCGCGCCCGACCAGCCACCAGACGAGCCCCCGCACGCTTGAGAAGCAAGCCGCGCAGACGCCCAGCCACGTAGTCGTCGAGCTGTACGAAGTGGGTCGCCGCATTGCCGGTCCGGAAATACTGCCCCCACCCGCGAAGGACCCGGTTCACGTCCGCGATGACCAGACGCAGGTCCGTGTGGCAGCGGCCCCGAGGGGTCAGCGCCCGCACGCGGGCGCGCACCTGCTTCATCGCACGTCGAGACGGCCAGCGGTGCAGGAAATACACCCGTCGCCGCTTGCGGGCCCAGATGGGACCGCTCATGCGCTTGTGCAGATGACACCCCAGGAAATCGAAGCCTTCACGGCCGTCTGTCAGGTCGACCACCCGCGTCTTCTCCGGATGCAGCTCCAGCCCGAGGCGGGCCAGCACCAGGCCCACCCGCTCCCGAGCCGTCTCGACCGCCGCCTTCGTATCGCACATCACCACGAAGTCGTCGGCGTAACGCACCAGCGTACCCAGGTGCGCCCACCGGTCCTCCCAGACCCGGTCGAGCACATGCAGGAAGATGTTCGACAAGAGCGGCGAGATGACGCCCCCCTGCGGAGTCCCCGCCAGGGTCCGATGCACCCGCCCCTCGTCCATCACTCCCGCCGCCAGCCACAGCCGTAGCAGACGAAGGACTCGCCGGTCCGACACCCGCTGGCGCACCAGCGTCAGCAACTTCGCGTGGTCGATGCTGCTGAAGTAGTCGCAGATGTCGGCGTCCAGCACGTGGCAGCCCCCGCGCGCCCCGCGGACGCGAAGGACCTCCAGCGCCTGCGTCGCGCTCCGCTTCGGTCGAAACCCATACGACGAATCGCGGAAATCCGCCTCGAAGATGGGCTCAACACCAGCGTCGCGGCCATCTGCGCCACCCGGTCACGGACCGTCGGTATCCCCAGCGGTCGTCGTCGGCCATCGGCCTTGGGAATGTACCGCCGAAGGACCAGCTGCGGCCGGTACGTCCCCGCGCGCAACGCCGCGCCGAGTTCCCGCAGGAACTCATCGACACCGCGCTGCTCAATCTCGGCCAGCGTCTCGGAATCGACACCCGCCGAGCCACGATTCCGCTTGACACGCCGCCACGCCTCCCGGAGGACGTCATCCCTCCAGATCCGGTCCATCAGGGCGTGGAAGCGCCGCTTCGGGGACCGCTTGGCCGCGGCCCACAGGCGTCGTTGCAATTGGCGCACTTGGTCGAGAGGCGGACGCCTCCCGGGGGAGTTGGGTCCGGTCTCGCCGGCCATGCCCTCGCGCGTCCTTGCGCCCACGCCGTGTCCACCGCAGGGGCCCTTCCCTCCGGCCGCGTTCTGCTGCACGGCCCTCCGCAGTACTATGGCCCCCTCGGACTCCCGCTGCGCCGCGCCCGCTTTCACCTTCGGCTTATGCGGGCCGCGCTGCCCCGACCCGGGCCGCGCAGACGGGCCTCTCGTGTTCCGTCCCTCTCCGTGTCCGCGTGCTGCGCCCCATACCCCGCCGAGACCTCCCGCGCGTACACCGCCGGACCGGGGCGCGGGAGACATGGCCTTCGCCGTGAGATGAGCGGCTCGGCTCTCGGATTGTGAATGTGTCGAGGCTGCAGGCTTCACTTCATGTTGCGGCCCGCGGACTTGCTCCCTCCGAAGAGGCTTCTGACAC
Source organism: Vicinamibacterales bacterium (assembly GCA_965215155.1). Lineage (GTDB taxonomy): Bacteria > Acidobacteriota > Vicinamibacteria > Vicinamibacterales > UBA8438 > JAGWAJ01. The sequence goes on from CBDCCY010000004.1 coordinate 1,567,694, forward strand.
CCCGCTCGGGCCACGGCCGTCTCCGGTCGTGCCTGGGGTCTGCTACTCGGCGCTCCGGCGCTTACCGAGGCGGGACTTGCACCCGCTGGAGAAGAACAGCGTGACGCAGCCGGTCTCCCGCCCGCGTCGGCACGACGCACCACCGATCCAGCCTACGGAACGATCAGCCGCCGGTCAACGTTCGACTCGTGGACACTCCCTGACCGCGTCTACGTCCAGTCGACCAACGCCTCCGGGCTGTCGAGCGGCACAGCGCGGGCGCTGGCGGCGGCACGCAGGGGATACGAGTTCGGGGCGCGGCAGAAGATCGACATCGACCGCAGGGCACCGTCCGGAAGCTCACGCGCGATGCGACGCAGGCTCGCGGCGTCCCGGGCGTCCGGGTGTTCGGTCCACTTGGCATCTGCAAGGTGGAACTCCCCGGCGCGGTGCAGCAGGAAGTCGACCTCGCGCGTGCGGTCACCCCAGAAGTGGAAGCTCCAGGCGCCGCGCCCGTTCATCTGGGCGCGGCGGATCTCGGAACAGACGAGCGTCTCCCAGAAGGGGCCGGCCAGCGGAGAAGCGGCCAGAGCATCCGTGGTGTGGACGCCGCACAGAAAGGCGGCCAGGCCGGCGTCGCGCACGTACAGCTTCGGGCGCTTGACGAGCCCCTTCGTCCGGTTCGCGAACCAGGGCTCCAGCAGCATGATCTGGTGCGATGCCTCCAGCGCCGAGAGCCAGGCGCCGGCGGTCGAGCCGGCGATGCCGGCGTCGCGCGCGAGATCGGTGCGGTTGAGCAGCTGGGCCGACCGGAGCGCCGCGGCGCGCAGGAAGCGCTCGAAGTCCCGCAGGCGCGCCACCTGCAGAAGCTGCCGGAGGTCCCGCTCCAGGTAGGTGGCGACGTAGGAGCGCAGGTAGCCCTCTGAGTCGATCTCCGGGTTGGCGTACAGCTCCGGGAAGCCCCCGCGCACCAGGAACTGCCCGACCGTGAGGCCGGGATGCGCGGCCTTCGCCTCCGCGAACGAAAGCGGCTCTAGCTCTACGACGGCGGCGCGGCCCGCGAGCGAGTCCGAGACCGACTGCATCAGGCCGAGCGGCTGGGATCCGGTGAGGAGGAAGGCGCCGGCGCGACCCCGCTCCTGATCCACCGCCGCCTTCAGGTGCCGGAACAGGCCGGGCGCGTACTGCACCTCGTCGATGACCACCGGTGGCGGGTGGCGCGCCAGGAACGTCGCCGGGTCGCGTTCCGCCTGCTCGGCCTCGCTCGGGAGGTCGAGGGTCACGAAGCCGTGATCCGGGAACAGCCGGCGCATCAGGCTCGTCTTCCCGGTCTGGCGGGCGCCGGTGAGCACGACGACCGGGCGCGTCGCAGCCCGCTGGCGCAGGAGCGGCTCGATCTGCCGATCCACCCACATAGTCAGATTCTATGATCGAATCACACGATTTACATGATTCTGACGCAGGATTCCCCTTGCACCTCGCGGCCGGCCGTCCAGGGACACAGGGCTGGGTCGGGAGGTGGGAGCCGTGGACCTGCTGGGGCTGAGGCCGCGTCCGTCGGGGCGTCTAGGAGCTTGCGCCGCAGAAATGCAGCGCAGTGGAGTTCCGCGGCGCAAGCTCCTGGGGCGGTGGGGGCTGGGGCCGAACAGGGAGCCTGCGACGGGTTCGGCGGCGCAAGCGCGCCCTCACGGGCGCGTTGGGAGTCTGCGCTGGCACGAACCGCTCCATGGCACGTTTCTGCGGCGCAGACTCCTAGGTCTTGGCGGTGCGGTCGCGCTCGTCCTGCCGGCCGCGGAGATAGGCTACGTCGGCAGCGACCTTGGCGACCTGGTCGCCGAGCGCGTCGAGGCGGGTGCCGAGACCGTCGATGCGGCGGCCGAGGTCCGCATGGGCTCTGTCGTTGCGGCTCTCGTAGTGGGCCTGGATGCGCCAGACGCCAATGAGCACTCCGACGCCCGTGAGCAGGATCGACACGATTTCCAACGTCACTGGTTCACCATTCTGCGGTAGCGGTCGGGGTACCCACGCCCGCATCGTTGGTTTGCCCACCAGAGTTCATCGTGCCGCCTGCCCTGGTCACGAGTCAAGGGCGCCGCGGCGGGCGGTTCGACGCCGCGCGTCAGCCGCACGCCGATCCCGCGGGCAGCCGATAAGATGAGGCAAGGCTCCATGAGTGACGGAATCGCGGCCCTGCGCCGGAAGCTGCCGGAGGTCACGGTCGAGGCGGTGATGGTGGTGTTCGCCGTCTTCGCGGCGTTCGGGGTCGAGGAGTGGCGGGAGGTGCGGCAGCTTCGCCAGTTCGCGGCCGTGGCGCGGAGCGCAGTCGAGACGGAGACCGCCGAGAACCTGGAGGAGTTCCGGCGCACGCGGCCCGCACTCACGACCCTGACGGAGAACGTGGAGCGGGCGCTCCAGACGGCGCGGGCCAAGTCCGTGATCGACTTCGACCTGGACCTCAGTCTCCAACTTCCCCGCGTATCCACCGCGGCATGGCGGGCGGCGCAGGGAAGCCAGGCCGCTCCGTACTTCGACTACGGCTGGGTGATCGAGGTGTCTCGTGTGTACGAGGGGCTCGAGGCCTACGCGGACGTCCGGCGGCAGGTGCTCGAGGACTACGGCCGGTTCTTCGCGAGCCGGGGGAGGATGCCTGGAATGACAGCGGCGGAGTTCCTCGCGCAGGTCGAGCCGCTGAGCGGCAGCCTGTGGTTGCTTGGCCAGGGCCATCGCGACGTGCAGGGCGGCCTGGCAAGGCTGGCGGAGTGAAGGCCGACCGGTCGCGCAGAGGGGCCGGCACCGGCACCGGGCGGTCGCGATACGGCCGCCGCCGCACCCGCCGCCCGGTGAAGCGGTCGTGGGCGAGGCGGCTGCGCCGGATGGGACTCGCTGTCGGCGTCCTGAGCCTCGCCGTCCCGCTGCTCGTAGTGCTGCTGCTGCGCTGGGTCCCGCCGCCGACCACGGCGTTCATGGTGCAGAGCGCCCAGGCGCACGCGGAGACGCCCGACTGGACCGGGACGGGCTACCGCTGGACGGCCTGGGACGACATCGCGCCCTTCGCCGGTCTCGCCGTGATCGCGGCCGAGGATCAGCGCTTCCCGGATCACCACGGGTTCGACGTCGACGCCATCCGGGCGGCCCTCGACGACGCGATGCGGGGCGAGCGGCTGCGCGGCGCCAGCACCATCTCGCAGCAGACGGTCAAGAACCTCTTCCTCTGGCCGGGGCGCAGCGCGGTTCGCAAGGGGCTGGAAGCCGCGCTCACCGTGCTCCTGGAGCTGTGCTGGAGCAAGCGGCGCATCCTGGAGGTCTACCTCAACATCGCCGAGTTCGGGGACGGCCTCTTCGGGATCACCGCCGCGAGCGAGCGCTTCTTCGACAAGCGCCCCGCGGAGCTGGGGGCCGACGAGGCGGCGCGGCTGGCCGCCGTCCTCCCCAACCCGGCCCGCCTGCGCGCCGACCGCCCGTCGCGCTACGTCCGCGCCCGCCAGCGCTGGATCCGCAACCAGATGGACCGGCTCGGCGGCGTGGCGCTCATCGAATCTCTCGCCGCGCGCTGACCGCGACGCGCCGCTGCCCGCCCTGACGGGCGCGTCGGGAGTCCGCGCTCGTGCGAGACGCCTGCCGTCGCACCTCCTGCGGCGCAGTCTCCTACCCGCCCCATTCGCGCCGGATCCGGACGTAGTAGAAGCCCCCGTTGAGGTCGAACGGCGTGTTCACGCTGTAGCGATTGCCACGCTCGCCGGCGCGGGGGTTCTCCTCCGGGTTGCGGCCCAGGGCGTTCCGGCCGCCGAAGACCAGCGTCACCGAGGGGCTGAGCGGATACTCGGCTTCCAGGTCGAGCACCGTGTCGCCGTGGTAGACGTAGAAGTCGCGGGAATCGAACCACTCGTCGTAGTAGCTCACGCGGCCCAGCAATCGCCAGCGGCCGGCGGCCTGCCGGACGGTCGCGTTCCAGCGCAGGCCCGGAATCGCTTCCTGCAGCTCGCGGATCCGGGCGTCGTCGAGCACCTCCGGATCGAAGCGGGTGACGCGGGTGGCGGTCCGGTTGAAGAGGAACCCGAGCCGCGTGCGCCCCTCCAGGGCCGGCGGCGTGTAGGTGGCGACCAGGTCCACCCCCTGCGTCAGCGTCTCGAAGTGGTTCGTGAAGAAGCGGAAGTTCTGCAGGTTGCGCGCGCTGGTCACCCCCTCGGCGATCAGTCCGTCCACCTCGGCCGGGTGCAGAGCGAAGAGCTGCGTCAGCGCCAGCCGGTCGGACAGGCGGATGCGGAAGTAGTCGGCGGTCAGGCTGAACGGTCCCGCGTCGATGACCGCGCCCGCGGCGTGGTTGACCGACCGCTCCGGCTCGAGCGCCGCGCCGCCGCGCAGGCGGGCGACGGCCGACGTCGACGGGATGGTGCCGTTGTTGACCAGGTCCATCAGCTCGCGGTCGAACTCGGTCGACACGTTGAACGCGTTCTGCTGCCCCGGCGTCGGGGCGCGGAAGCCGCTGCTGATGCTGGCCCGCAGCGCCGCGGCGCCGCCAAGCCGGTAACGGCCGGAGAGCTTGCCGTTGAGCGTGGCGCCGAAGTCCTCGTAGTTCTCCAGGCGCAGCGCGCCGCCCGCGGTCCAGGCCTCGTCCATGCCGCGCACCTCGACGTCGCCGTAGGCGGCCACGTGGGCGCGGCTCCAGGCGCCGGCCGCGATGGGGCTGAACCCGGGGAAACCGTTCGACCCCGCGCTGAAGCCCTGCGGCGCGTAGGGGCCGATCTGCCACGACGCGGGCTCGCCGAGGCCGATCGTGAAGCGCTCGTCGCGCCACTCCGCGCCGCCGGCCAGATTGATGCGCTCCGTGAGGCCGTAGCTGAGGTCCAGGTTCGCGCCCACCTCGTCCTGCCGGTAGAGGCCGGGGTCGAACTCGGTCGGCGTGGCCGGGCCGAGCGACGCGTTGACGGTGTCGAAGATGAAGAAGTCGGCCTCGCTCGATCCGGCATTGACGCTCGCGTCCCAGAGAGCGCCGCCCGGAAGTTGCCCGCGCAGTCCGCCCGCCACCGAGACGTCGAGCACGTCGCCGCCGAACTGCGGCGTGAACCCGCCCGGGAACAGATCCTGGAACGAGAAGCAATTCGGGTCCGCGGCGACTCGCGACAGGGCGTCCGCGTCCGGCCGGTCGTCGGCGATGCGCACGGTCGGACAGCCCGCGGAGCCGTCCGCGACGCCGTCCGCCGCGTCGAGCGCGTCGCCAATCAGCAGGCTCCGGCCCCGGTCGACGCTGAACACCGCGGCCCGCGTGTTCGGATTGCGGAAGAAAAAGCCGCCGGTCACCGTCCGGCTGGCGTAGTTGGCGTGGCCGTAGGCCTGCACGCCGCTCGCGAACAGGTGGCCGAAGTTGCCCCACAGCTTGAGGTTGTCGTCGATGCGCGGCGCCCCGGAGATCTGGGCCGGGTCGGCGACCGCGGTGTTGCCGGCCGCGACGAGGCGCGCCGCGTCGTCGCGCTGCACGCTGCGGCTGGTCGGCGCGCTGTTGCCGTACTCCAGGCTCAGGTTGGCGAACCCGGTCCGCCCGAGGGGCAGGCCCACGTTGCCGCTCACCGTGTAGGCGCCGCCGTCGCCGGCGCCGTAGCCGCCGCTGTGGAGCTCGAGGCTGCCGCCGGACGGCGCGTCCTTCAGGAGGAAGTTCAGCACGCCGGCGATGGCGTCGGATCCGTACTGCGCCGAGGCACCGTCGCGCAGCACCTCCACCCGCCGCAAGGCAATGGCGGGTATGGTCGAGATGTCCGGACCCTGGGCGCCGTCGGACACGCCGTTCCCGATCCAGGTGATGACGGCCCCGCGGTGGCGCCGCTTGCCGTTGACCAGCACCAGCGTGTGGTCGGGGGCCAGCCCGCGCAGGTTGGCCGGCCGGATGATGCGCGCCGCGTCGCCCACCGGCTGCGGGTTGACGTTGTACGACGGCACGATCGCCCGGAGCTGATCTCCGACGTCCGTCTCGCCCTGGCTGGCGAGGTCCTCGAACGGGATGGCGTCGATCGGCGCCATCGACTCCGTCACCGAGCGCGGCGGCGCCCGGCTGCCGACCACGACCACGACGTCCTCCTCGAACTGCAACGGCTCGGGAGGCTCCTCCGGCGTCACCTGTGTACCGGGGGAGTGCGCTGGGGCCTGGACCACCGGTTCGCCCCCCGTGTCCTGACTGTCCGCCTTCCACGTCACAGACGATGGGGTCGTTCCTGCTTCCTGACTCCGATGAAGTGCCCTGGCGGCCGCCTCAGCGCGTTCCGCGCCGGGCTGCCCGGCTGCATTGTCCGACATCGCCGCCAGCAATAGGCCAAGGAGCACCGCATAGTGAGAAAGTATTCGGTTAGCGGGTGATCTCCCAATAGACACGGGGCGAAAGTGGACTTGAAGTGAGAAGGTGTCAGCGCCTCGACGAGGTTGCTGGAACGGACAGTATGTTCGCGCGGGTGGCCTTTCCGGTCGCAATGTCACGGGACACCGAGCACCAGCCGGCGTGCAGGAGCATCGGCGTCGGGCCTCCTCCGTGAAGTCCGGTGGTGACCGAGGGCGGTGCGGTCGTCCCCTTCTGCCGCGGGGCGCCGCGGGGACGGGTCGCACGTCGCGGTCGTAGGTTCGGACGTTGCCCGCCTACGCGGGCGGCGGCGGAAGGCCGAGGAGCTCGGGGACAACGGGCTCGACGGCGCGCAACATCATGGTGATCAGCGGAGGCAGGTCGAGACCGCGTTGGCGGGCGGTGCGCACGACGCTGGCCAGGACCTGCTGGGTGTCGGCCCCGTGGCGGGTGCGGTTGCCGCCGCACACCTTGCGGATGACCACGGCGGGCCGGAGGGCCTGTTCGGCGCGCCAGTTGGTGGCGTCGAGCGAAGGGTCCCACAAGAACAGGAACACGGCCGGGAATTCGGTGGCCAGGTGCGCCGCGAAACGCTCGGCGTCGTCCAGCGGCGGCGGGGCGTCGACCAGCCGCCCGAGCCGGGCCGTGAGTCGGCCGCGGGCCGTGGCCATCCCGTGCTCGCTCAGCGCTCCCGCGTTGCAGCGGTCCCGCAGGTCGAGACCGGCCCGCAGGACCGCCGCCACGTCGCCCGCCCAGGGACTGTTCGGATAGTCCTCCCGGAGCTGCTTGCAGCGTTGTAACAGGTGCGCCTTATTCCGATATCGGAATAAGAATCACTATGCCGATGTCGGGATTATTCCGATGTCCGCCCTGATGTCCCGGTCGTGCAGGGCGTCTTCGACGAGACGATCCGGATAATCACCGCGCGCTGACGGACGGAGACTCTTCTCTCACGACCCACGAGAGAGGAGGCTCTCATGAGTGATCCGTCACGCGTTCCCGTCGTCGCCATCGCTGGTTCGCTCAAGCCGTTCGCGGCGGGCTTCGCGACGGAGCTTGCGCAGCAAGGCTACACACCGCGCTCGCTGCGGACGCAGTTGTCTCTGGCGTCGGCCGTCAGCCGGTGGCTGCAGGCAAGAGGCCTCGACATCGGCGACCTGCCAGAGCGAACGCAGCAGTTTCTGCAAGCACGGCAGAAGGCCGGCTACAAGAGGCATCTGACGGGCAAGGCGCTGCGCCCGTTGCTGACGTACCTCCGGGCTCGTGGCGCGATCCCGCCTGCGACGACGCCCATCCCGACAGGGCCCGTGGACAAGACCCTGGTGCTCTACCGGCACTACCTCACCGTGGAACGGGGTCTGGGCGAAGCCACCGCCCAGGGCTACGTCGATGCGGTCCGCCCCTTTCTGCGCGGCTGCATCTCGGCCGACGGCCTCGGGCTGGACCTCGAGCAACTCGGTGAGGCCGACGTGACTGCGTTCATGGTGGCGCGCTGTGCCGAGCAATCCCGCCGGGCCGCGCAACTGACGTCGACCGCACTGCGCTCGCTGCTGGTCTTCCTGCATGTCACCGGGGTGGTCCAGCGTTCGCTGGCGACGGCCGTCCCGTCGGTAGCCGGCCGACGACTGGTGGCGCTTCCGCCGCGCCTCGAGCCCGACCACGTCCGGCGACTGCTCGCCGCGTGCGACCCCCGGACGCTGGGAGGGCGCCGCGACTTTGCGGTCATCACCACGCTGGCCCGCCTCGGCCTGCGGGCCGCCGAAGTGGCGACCCTGCGTCTCGACGACGTGCACTGGCGCGCCGGCGAGGTCGTCGTACACGGCAAGGGGAATCGGGCCGAGCGCATGCCTCTCCCGACCGATGTGGGCAACGCGGTGGCCGCATATCTCCGCCAACGGCCGACCCGGGCGCAGGGGCGCACCGTCTTCGTCCGCCTGGTCGCGCCTCTGGGCCCGTTGAGCCCGACCGGGGTCACGCAGATTGTGGCCGCCGCCGCGCAGCGAGCCGGCCTCGGCGTCGTCCACGCACATCGGTTGCGTCATTTCGCGGCAACGCAACTGCTCCGAGCGGGCGCCCCCCTGTCCGAGATCCAGCACTTCCTGCGTCACGCCCGCCTGCAGACCACGGCGATCTACGCGAAGGTCGACCATGACGCCCTGCGCACGATCGCACGCGCGTGGCCTGGAGGTGCAGCATGACCTTCCTGCGTCAAGCCCTGGCCGACTATCTGACGATGCGCCGGGCGCTGGGCTACCGCTTGGCGCGCGCGGAGAAGCTCCTCGCGCAATTCCTGACCTATCTCGAAGACCGCGGGGAGACGCGCCTGCGCACCGAGACCGCCCTCGCCTGGGCGACACTCCCCGCCGGGAAGGACCCGAGGGCGTGGTGGGCCAGCCGACTCACCGTCGTCCGCGGCTTCGCGACCTTCGTGCGCACGATCGACCCGGCAACCGAGATACCGCCCGCCGACCTGTTGCAGGCGCGCGCCCAGCGCGCCACGCCGTACCCCTACACCGACGAAGACATCGCGGCCCTGCTGGTCGCCACATCGGGGCTGCGCACCGGGCATCGGGCCGCAACGTATCGGACCCTGATCGGTCTGCTGGTCGTGACCGGGATGCGCGTCGGTGAAGCCATCGCGCTCGATCGGCACGATTTCGACGCCGAGCAGGGGCTGATCACCGTCCGCCACGGCAAATTCGACAAGTCCCGTGCACTTCCGCTGCACCCCACAGCCAGCGCCGCGGTCCAGCAGTATCTGCTCCGCGCGGACCGGCTGGCGGCCCGGGACACCGCCGCGCTGTTCGTTTCTACCGCGGGCACGAGGCTGCTGTGCCGCAATGTACAGCAGACGTTCCGCACCCTGGTCCAGCGCGCGGGCCTCCGGCCGCACGCAGCCGCCTGTCGGCCACGGCTGCACGACATCCGACATCGGTTCGCGACGTGCACGCTGCTCGACGCCTACCGACAGGGCCAGAATCCGGCGGCGCGAATCGCGCTCCTGGCCACCTATCTCGGGCACGCCGACCCCAAGTACACATACTGGTACCTGTCGGCGGCACCGGCATTGATGCAGTTGGCCTCAGACCGCCTCGAACGCCATCTGGGGGCCTCAGCATGAGCGCCCTTGCTCCCACGCTCCAGGCGTTCTTCACCGAGCGGCTCGTGCACCAGCGCCACGCCAGCCCGCACACGGTCGCTGCCTACCGCGACGCGTGGCGGATGCTCGTCCGCTTTGCCGCGGTCCACCTCGCCAAGGCCCCCTCGGACCTGGAACTCGGCGATCTCGACGCACCCCTCATCGGACGATTCCTGGCCCACCTCGAGCACGACCGCGCGAACACCGCGCGCACCCGCAACGCGCGGTTGTCGGCCATTCATGCCCTGTTCCGCTATGCCGCACTGGAGCATCCCGAGCAGGCAGCCGTCATTGCCCGCGTACTCGCGATGCCCCCCACGCGCGGTCCACGTGGGCTCGTGACCTTCCTGTCCGACCTCGAAGTCGACGCCCTGCTCGCCGCCCCCGACCGCACCACGTGGACCGGGCGCCGCGACCACACTCTCCTCGCGCTCGCGATCCAGACCGGATTGCGCGCCGCCGAACTCACCGGCCTGCGCTGCACGGACCTGCACTTGGCGCGAGGTGCGCACGTCCACTGCCTTGGAAAAGGGCGCAAGCACCGGGTCACTCCGCTCACCAAGCCGGTGGCCGCCGCCCTGCGTGCCTGGCTGGCCGAATGCGCCAGCTCACCAGAGGCACCAGTCTTCCCTACGCGGACAGGCAAACCGCTCAGCCGAGACGCCCTCGCGCAACGCGTCACGACGCACGTGGCTGCTGCGGCCCACGCCTGCCCATCGCTCCGCGAGAAGACCGTCACCCCGCACACGCTGCGTCACACCGCAGCCATGCGGTTGCTGCACGCCGGGGTCGACAACACCGTCATCGCCCTGTGGCTCGGACACGAACACGTCCGCACCACCGACATCTACATCCATGCCGACCTCGCCCTGAAGGAACGGGCGCTCGCAAGGACCACCCCAGCCGAAGTCCGCGGGGGCCGCTATCAACCATCCGACGCGCTCCTGGCCTTTCTCGAAGGGCTGTGATTATGCCGATCAGTTTGGTGCAGATGCCGCCAACAACAGGGGCGTCTGCACCAACATCGGAATAATCCCGACATCGGCATAGTGCGCCAGACACGTCTGGTGCAGGCCGTCGTAGCAGCGATACGGCGCCCACCCGTCACGCACGAGCACGCCGAGGTAGTCGGTCCCCAGCACCGTGGCGGCGTCGTCGAACCCGCGGCCGGGACAGATGGCGTAGACCGTCGTCTCCGGGGTGACGAACGTCCACAGCCAGTGGCGCTCGCCGCCGACGCGCCAGCCCGTCTCGTCCGGCGTGACCACGGGGGCGGTGCGGACCTGCTCGCACAGCTCCGTGTAGGCCGGCGCGGCGGCGCGGGCCGCCCGGTGCAGCACGTGGGCGAGCCCGCCCGGTGTCACCTGCAGCCCGAACGTGGTCCGCAGCACGTGCGCGACCTTCGCCAGCGGCACCCCCATCTCCGTGTGCAGCTCGACCACCAGCGCCACGACCGCGGGTCCGAGTTGCACGCCCGCCGCCCCCAGCGCGTCGGAGGTCTGCAGCTCGTGGTGGCCCTGCACCCGCCGCCGACACTGCGTGCAGTGGCCGACCTCGATGGCGAAGCGCCGCACGACCGGGCGCACCACCGGCAGGTCTTCCTGATACTGCGACGCCTCGCGGGTCACTGCGACCGCGCCGCCGCAGTCCGGACATTCCCTCGGAATCGGCGCCGCGTGGGTCTCGTCGACCTGCGCCGGGCGCCGGCGGCAACCGTGGCGGCCATACTCCGCACCGGCTCGCCGTCCGGGATGCCCGCCGCTACCTTGCGGCCGGTCCTTGGCGAACGGTGCCGCTTGGCGGCGACCCGCCCGGCGTGCCTCGTCCAATTGTCGTTTCAGGCGCTCCACCTGTTGTTTCAGGCGGTCATTCTCCCGTTGCAGACGGTCGCTCTTGCGTTGCAGCCTCTTCGCGTCGCGCTCGCGCCGCGTCAACTCTTCGCGAAGCCGTTCGAGGTCGGTAGGACGTTCCGCTGTCCGAGGTGGGGGCGATTTCCGGTCGGCGGCCGTCACGCCACCGTTATGCCATAATTCCCAAAATTGTACAAGTCAAAATATTGACGCTTCGGCCCGGAACCCGCTAATCGAAGACGTGAGAAAATACCTGCGCAGTCCGCCGCAGACCACCGCCTATCAGACTCCGCTCCCGGCCGCGCTCGTCCACGTACTGGAGTCCCGCCACATCGACCCCAACTGCCCCAACACCCGACCCGCCGCTCGCTACAGGTTCAGTCGCCCCAACAGGCTCTCGTAGGCCCTTTGCACGGGCCCAATAAACACGTTGTTATCCAAATAGAACCGAACGGCGTGAGTCGTTTCTTTTCGAATGCCATACCGTGTCGCGGCCGTCCCAATCCCAATCCCATGCTCTTCTAGCACAACACCCATGAGCTCCTCCAGAATCCTCTCGCACTGTGGCGAACTTCTAAACGTCCCTCGCGCAAAGCTGCGGCGTGCCACCCTCTTGAGCCCAACTCCACCTTTTCCACCAAACCTATTGAGAACGGCCTTCATGTCCGCCTTCAAGTCACTCTCAGAGTACTTCTTCTTTCCGTCCGCGACCTGCATGGAACCGATCCACGCCCGCGCGTCCGGATCCAGCTCCGCATTCCCAAAGGAAGCTAGGCCAAATCCCTGGCAATTGAAAGCCTCTCCGCCGACAAATCGACACCGGTCGAACACGGTACTGCCGTCGAGTCTGCACCGTGCCCACACCACCTGATCAAAGTAGCATTGATGAAAAACGACACCCCTAAAGTCCATCGCTGCCACCGTACCGGTCACGAGCAATCCTCGAAACGGCTCATCGCCGCAGTAGTATTCCAGTTTCCGCCTTCTCTCTTCCCGAGACCCTCCTTGACGTATAGCCTTATCTACCGCCCTAAGTGCGATCGCTACCCCCAAACCGCACCCTTCTCTAGACCTACAGGGCCCGCCTCGCACTGCAGTCGTACTCACGAGCTCTCTCACCATCCCTGCCAACTCATCGTCCGCCATCCGTCGACCGGTCAACGCAACCCCCACCACGGCGGCGGCTATGTCATTCCGTCGCGAAGCGTGGAGCTTCGCGTGTTCGCAAAAGTCAACCAACCTATCGTGCTCACGGGGGGCGATCTGGCAAAGATAGTCTGCTAGTAGCATTACTTCGATCTGTTCTTCTTGCCATGTCCACTTATCGTCGGCAGCGCGCCATCGGATCAGCGGGTGCTGCTTGATCTTTGCGACCGTATCGGCCAACTCCTGCCCGTCAAGTGCCGGCTGCACCTCACTCATCGCAACCTCGACTGACGCTGTTTCCAGGGCGTGGCCTCGAACAGCCTCCAGCGCAAGGGAGCGGAAAACACGCAACTGCTCAGCCGCGTCCAACGGAAGCTGTTGTCTCAGTTCTTCTCTCTCGCACAGCGACCGGAGCAACCAGTCAAGGGTGGGGGTCGACTCCACGCCCCGCCTCACTGTCGCGCCGGAGTCATCTTCGCTTCTTTCAGCGAAATCAGCGATGAGACTGAGCACGAAGCCGCGCCCTATGAAATCCTTGTCGAACTCCCGCAGCTTCTCGAACACCGCCATCGCAAGGAACGGCCTTTCACCCTCCAGCCTGGTACTGAAGTAGTCGCGCGCGTGTTGGTGATCAAAGGGCTCGAGAACAAACTCCTTCGCGTTGGCTTGCTCGATTACTCCTGGCTCCGATTCAGAAAGGCTCGACTCCCAGAAGGAGGTGCGCGATGTAATGACTATTCCGGCACCCGTTTCCTTGGCCAACTCACCGAGCGCAAGAAGTACTTCCGCCGCCTTGACCTTCCCCTTATTCCACAGGATGTACTCGTCGAAGCCGTCCAGAATGATCGCGAACACCCCAGCCTTGAGGGTGACTCTCACAAATTCGTCCTCGTGTTCTTCTAGCCAGCTGATTGAAGAACCGAAGTGTCGGAAACAATGGGTCAGCGTCTTGTCGAGCGACTCCAGATCTGCGATTGACAGCGAGTCCCACTGCGACGAGTCTATGTATATGGGTACGACATCTCGTCCGGCGATCAACCTTGTTGCCAAGTGTTGCGTCGTACATGTCTTTCCCTGCCCAGGTTCGGCTAGCAGGACTCCGAGGAGTCTTCGGTTAGCGGGTTCCGGATCGAAGCGTCAATGTTTTGACTTGTACAATTTTCCGGATTATGGCATAACGGTGGCGTGACGTCCGCCGACCGGAAATCGCCCCCACCTCGAACTGCGGAGCTTCCCACCGACCTCGAACGGCTTCGCGGAGAGTTGGCGCGGCGGGAGCGCGACACCGAGAACCTGCGGCGCGAGAAGGGCCGGTTGCAGCGCAAGAGCAACCGACTGCAGCGGGAGAATGACCACCTGAAGCAAGAGAACGAGCGCCTGAAACGGCAATTGGACGAGGCCCGTCGGGCGGGTCGCCGGCAGGCCGCGCCGTTCGCCAAGGACCGGCCGCAGGGTCGCGGGAGGCATCCCGGACGCCGAGCCGGTGCGGAGTATGGCCGCCATGGCTGCCGCCGGCGTCCGGCGCAGGTCGACGAGACCCACGCGGCGCCGATTCCGAGGGAATGTCCGGACTGCGGCGGCGCGGTCGAAAGGACCCGCGAGGCGTCGCAGTATCAGGAAGACCTGCCGGTGGTGCGCCCGGTGGTGCGGCGCTTTGCCATCGAGGTTGGTCACTGCACGCGGTGTCAGCGGCGGGTGCAGGGCCGCCACGAGCTGCAGACCTCGGACGCGCTGGGGGCGGCGGGCGTGCAGCTCGGTCCCGCGGTCGTGGCGCTGTTGGTCGAGCTGCACACGGAGATGGGGGTGCCGCTGGCGAAGGTCGCGCACCTGCTGCGGACCACGTTCGGGCTGCAGGTGACGCCGGGCGGGCTGGCCCACGTGCTGCACCGGGCGGCCCGTGCCGCCGCGCCGGCCTACACGGAACTGTGCGAGCAGGTCCGCAACGCGCCCGTGGTCACGCCGGACGAGACGGGCTGGCGCGTCGGCGGCGAGCGCCATTGGCTGTGGACGTTCGTCACGCCGGAGACGACGGTCTACGCCATCTGCCCCGGCCGCGGGTTCGCCGATGCCGCCACGGTGCTGGGGACCGACTACGTCGGCGTGCTCGTGCGCGACGGATGGGCGCCGTATCGCTGCTACGACGGCCTGCACCAAACGTGTCTGAACCACTATGCCGATGTCGGGATTATTCCGATGTCCGCCCTGATGTCCCGGTCGTGCAGGGCGTCTTCGACGAGACGATCCGGATAATCACCGCGCGCTGACGGACGGAGACTCTTCTCTCACGACCCACGAGAGAGGAGGCTCTCATGAGTGATCCGTCACGCGTTCCCGTCGTCGCCATCGCTGGTTCGCTCAAGCCGTTCGCGGCGGGCTTCGCGACGGAGCTTGCGCAGCAAGGCTACACACCGCGCTCGCTGCGGACGCAGTTGTCTCTGGCGTCGGCCGTCAGCCGGTGGCTGCAGGCAAGAGGCCTCGACATCGGCGACCTGCCAGAGCGAACGCAGCAGTTTCTGCAAGCACGGCAGAAGGCCGGCTACAAGAGGCATCTGACGGGCAAGGCGCTGCGCCCGTTGCTGACGTACCTCCGGGCTCGTGGCGCGATCCCGCCTGCGACGACGCCCATCCCGACAGGGCCCGTGGACAAGACCCTGGTGCTCTACCGGCACTACCTCACCGTGGAACGGGGTCTGGGCGAAGCCACCGCCCAGGGCTACGTCGATGCGGTCCGCCCCTTTCTGCGCGGCTGCATCTCGGCCGACGGCCTCGGGCTGGACCTCGAGCAACTCGGTGAGGCCGACGTGACTGCGTTCATGGTGGCGCGCTGTGCCGAGCAATCCCGCCGGGCCGCGCAACTGACGTCGACCGCACTGCGCTCGCTGCTGGTCTTCCTGCATGTCACCGGGGTGGTCCAGCGTTCGCTGGCGACGGCCGTCCCGTCGGTAGCCGGCCGACGACTGGTGGCGCTTCCGCCGCGCCTCGAGCCCGACCACGTCCGGCGACTGCTCGCCGCGTGCGACCCCCGGACGCTGGGAGGGCGCCGCGACTTTGCGGTCATCACCACGCTGGCCCGCCTCGGCCTGCGGGCCGCCGAAGTGGCGACCCTGCGTCTCGACGACGTGCACTGGCGCGCCGGCGAGGTCGTCGTACACGGCAAGGGGAATCGGGCCGAGCGCATGCCTCTCCCGACCGATGTGGGCAACGCGGTGGCCGCATATCTCCGCCAACGGCCGACCCGGGCGCAGGGGCGCACCGTCTTCGTCCGCCTGGTCGCGCCTCTGGGCCCGTTGAGCCCGACCGGGGTCACGCAGATTGTGGCCGCCGCCGCGCAGCGAGCCGGCCTCGGCGTCGTCCACGCACATCGGTTGCGTCATTTCGCGGCAACGCAACTGCTCCGAGCGGGCGCCCCCCTGTCCGAGATCCAGCACTTCCTGCGTCACGCCCGCCTGCAGACCACGGCGATCTACGCGAAGGTCGACCATGACGCCCTGCGCACGATCGCACGCGCGTGGCCTGGAGGTGCAGCATGACCTTCCTGCGTCAAGCCCTGGCCGACTATCTGACGATGCGCCGGGCGCTGGGCTACCGCTTGGCGCGCGCGGAGAAGCTCCTCGCGCAATTCCTGACCTATCTCGAAGACCGCGGGGAGACGCGCCTGCGCACCGAGACCGCCCTCGCCTGGGCGACACTCCCCGCCGGGAAGGACCCGAGGGCGTGGTGGGCCAGCCGACTCACCGTCGTCCGCGGCTTCGCGACCTTCGTGCGCACGATCGACCCGGCAACCGAGATACCGCCCGCCGACCTGTTGCAGGCGCGCGCCCAGCGCGCCACGCCGTACCCCTACACCGACGAAGACATCGCGGCCCTGCTGGTCGCCACATCGGGGCTGCGCACCGGGCATCGGGCCGCAACGTATCGGACCCTGATCGGTCTGCTGGTCGTGACCGGGATGCGCGTCGGTGAAGCCATCGCGCTCGATCGGCACGATTTCGACGCCGAGCAGGGGCTGATCACCGTCCGCCACGGCAAATTCGACAAGTCCCGTGCACTTCCGCTGCACCCCACAGCCAGCGCCGCGGTCCAGCAGTATCTGCTCCGCGCGGACCGGCTGGCGGCCCGGGACACCGCCGCGCTGTTCGTTTCTACCGCGGGCACGAGGCTGCTGTGCCGCAATGTACAGCAGACGTTCCGCACCCTGGTCCAGCGCGCGGGCCTCCGGCCGCACGCAGCCGCCTGTCGGCCACGGCTGCACGACATCCGACATCGGTTCGCGACGTGCACGCTGCTCGACGCCTACCGACAGGGCCAGAATCCGGCGGCGCGAATCGCGCTCCTGGCCACCTATCTCGGGCACGCCGACCCCAAGTACACATACTGGTACCTGTCGGCGGCACCGGCATTGATGCAGTTGGCCTCAGACCGCCTCGAACGCCATCTGGGGGCCTCAGCATGAGCGCCCTTGCTCCCACGCTCCAGGCGTTCTTCACCGAGCGGCTCGTGCACCAGCGCCACGCCAGCCCGCACACGGTCGCTGCCTACCGCGACGCGTGGCGGATGCTCGTCCGCTTTGCCGCGGTCCACCTCGCCAAGGCCCCCTCGGACCTGGAACTCGGCGATCTCGACGCACCCCTCATCGGACGATTCCTGGCCCACCTCGAGCACGACCGCGCGAACACCGCGCGCACCCGCAACGCGCGGTTGTCGGCCATTCATGCCCTGTTCCGCTATGCCGCACTGGAGCATCCCGAGCAGGCAGCCGTCATTGCCCGCGTACTCGCGATGCCCCCCACGCGCGGTCCACGTGGGCTCGTGACCTTCCTGTCCGACCTCGAAGTCGACGCCCTGCTCGCCGCCCCCGACCGCACCACGTGGACCGGGCGCCGCGACCACACTCTCCTCGCGCTCGCGATCCAGACCGGATTGCGCGCCGCCGAACTCACCGGCCTGCGCTGCACGGACCTGCACTTGGCGCGAGGTGCGCACGTCCACTGCCTTGGAAAAGGGCGCAAGCACCGGGTCACTCCGCTCACCAAGCCGGTGGCCGCCGCCCTGCGTGCCTGGCTGGCCGAATGCGCCAGCTCACCAGAGGCACCAGTCTTCCCTACGCGGACAGGCAAACCGCTCAGCCGAGACGCCCTCGCGCAACGCGTCACGACGCACGTGGCTGCTGCGGCCCACGCCTGCCCATCGCTCCGCGAGAAGACCGTCACCCCGCACACGCTGCGTCACACCGCAGCCATGCGGTTGCTGCACGCCGGGGTCGACAACACCGTCATCGCCCTGTGGCTCGGACACGAACACGTCCGCACCACCGACATCTACATCCATGCCGACCTCGCCCTGAAGGAACGGGCGCTCGCAAGGACCACCCCAGCCGAAGTCCGCGGGGGCCGCTATCAACCATCCGACGCGCTCCTGGCCTTTCTCGAAGGGCTGTGATTATGCCGATCAGTTTGGTGCAGATGCCGCCAACAACAGGGGCGTCTGCACCAACATCGGAATAATCCCGACATCGGCATAGTGCGCCTTATTCCGATATCGGAATAAGGCGCACCTGTTACAACGCTGCAAGCAGCTCCGGGAGGACTATCCGAACAGTCCCTGGGCGGGCGACGTGGCGGCGGTCCTGCGGGCCGGTCTCGACCTGCGGGACCGCTGCAACGCGGGAGCGCTGAGCGAGCACGGGATGGCCACGGCCCGCGGCCGACTCACGGCCCGGCTCGGGCGGCTGGTCGACGCCCCGCCGCCGCTGGACGACGCCGAGCGTTTCGCGGCGCACCTGGCCACCGAATTCCCGGCTGTGTTCCTATTCTTGTGGGACCCTTCGCTCGACGCCACCAACTGGCGCGCCGAACAGGCCCTCCGGCCCGCCGTGGTCATCCGCAAGGTGTGCGGCGGCAACCGCACCCGCCACGGCGCCGACACCCAGCAGGTCCTGGCCAGCGTCGTGCGCACCGCGCGCCAACGCGGCCTCGACCTGCCTCCGCTGATCGCCGCGATGTTGCGCGCGGTCGAGCCCGTTGTCCCCGAGCTCCTCGGCCTTCCGCCGCCGCTCCCGTAGGCCGGCAACGTCCGACATACGACCTCGACGGGCGACCGGTCCCCGTGGCGCCCCGCCGCAGGAGGCGGACGACCGCACCGCCCGCGGCAGCCCGCGGTCGCCACCGGACTTCACGGAGAAATCGGCGCCGATGCTCCCGCGCGCCGGCTTGGCGTTCGGTGTCCGTGGCATCGCGACGGGGGAGGCAAGCCGCGCGAACACACTGTCGGTTCCAGCCACCGCGTCGACGCGCTGAAACCTCCGCACTCCAAGTCCACTCTCAGCCCGTGTCTATTGGGAAATCACCCGCTAACCGAATACTCCGAGGATTCCCGTACTATCGTCCTCGTACTCCCCTCTCGCGAGCAAGACCGACTCCAAGGGGTCCGGCAGTTTCTTAACGAAGCCGCTCGGCGTTCGAACGCGTGGCTGAATGTAGTGCTCCGGTTTCTCCTTGATTAGTTGCTCGCGATAGAGATCGAGCTCGTCATTGATAAAGGAACGGAGATAGCTCTTGGTATCCCACACGCCCTTGACACCCGCGTGGCCCTCAAAGAGGTCGTGGTGCTTTCGATGGCGCCGAACAAGAGACGGCGCAAATACGACGTGTGTATCCATAACACGGCCTGACATTGCCGCGGCGCGTGCTTGATCGACTTGCTCTTGGGTGCACGCAGACCCCAGATAGATGACTTGGAAGGGATACTGGGAGCCGTGCACTCTGTGGGATCCGCTATGGAGCGACCAGTTCAAGCCCCTCTTGCGAGGTTTAGAGACGATCTCAGTAGTTTGACTGTGGTTGATGAGGTTGGCGATCTCACGGAATTCCAGAGCTTCCATTCGCTGTTTCTCTCCCCCCTCAGTCGTTGGTAGGAACCCACACTGCGATTGTGGCGCGTCACTCGAGTACGTGGAGACACGGCGTATCGTGCGATGTAAGCCTCCGACCGTAGCGAGGGCGTGCGCGCGAGGGCGACTGCACGGGGCAAACTGGACCGTACGAGCACGAATCAGGCGTCGAGGTCTGTCTTTGCCGTTGGTTCTCAGACCGCAGCAAACAGTTAGTGCGTCGCCCCCTACGCGATGATCTGCGGAATCGGCACCCCGTGGACGTCGGTCAGGCGCATGTCGCGGCCGTTGTAGCGGTACGTCAGCCGCTCGTGGTCGATGCCCAGCAGGTGCAGAATCGTCGCGTGGAGGTCGTGCGGCGAGACGCGCTGCTCGGCCGCCTTGTAGCCGAACTCGTCGCTGGCGCCGATGACCTGGCCGCCCTGGATGCCGGCTCCGGCCATCCAGCCGGTCATGGTGCCCGGGTTGTGGTCGCGGCCGACGCCGCGCTGCGAGATCGGCATGCGGCCGAACTCGGCGTGCCAGACGAGGAGCGTCGAGTCGAGCATGCCGCGGGACTTCAGATCCGTCAGCAGGCCGGCGATCGGAAGATCGGTCTCCTTGGCGTGCAGCGTGTGGTTCTCCACCAGGTTGCTGTGCGCGTCCCAGGTGTCGGTGTTCTGCTGGCCGATGCCGCCGTGGAAGAGCTGCACGAAGCGCACGCCGCGCTCCACCAGCCGGCGCGCCATCAGGCACTGACGGCCGAAGGGCTCGGTGATCGGGTCGTCGAGGCCGTAGAGCCTCTTGGTCGCCGCAGACTCGGCCGACGTGTCGACCGCCTCGGGCGCGCAGCCCTGCATCCGGTAGGCGAGCTCGTAGGACGAGATGCGGGCGGCGAGCTCCGAGTTGCCCGGGTTCCTCGCCAGATCGATGTCGTTCAGCCGGGCCAGCGTGTCGAGACGCGCGCGCTGCTGGTCCGCCGTCATCCCCTCGGGCGGGGCGAGGTCGACGATCGGGTCGCCGACGGCGCGGAACAGCGTCCCCTGGTAGGTGGCCGGCATGAACCCGGAGCTCCAGTCGTTGGGGCCGCCGAGCGGGCCGCCGCGGTGGTCGTTCATCACCACATAGGCGGGCAGGCTCGCCGCCTCCGAGCCGAGGCCGTAGGTGACCCACGACCCGACGCTGGGGAACCCCATGCGGATCTGCCCGCTCTGCATCTCGTAGGTGGCCTGGATGTGGTCGTTCGAGCGGCCGTAGAGCGACCGGATGAACGCCATCTCGTCCACCTTGCCGGCGAGGTGCGGGAAGATCTCCGAGACGTCGATGCCGCTCTCGCCGTGCCGCTGGAACTCGAACGGGCTCGGCATCAGCGGGCCGGGGTGCCCCTGGCGGACGACCACCGACTCGGCCATCGGCTGCCCGGCGTACTGCTTCAGTGCCGGCTTCGGGTCGAAGGTGTCGACCTGGCTTACGCCGCCGCTCATGAAGAGCGAGATGACCGCCTTGGCCCGCGGCTCGAAGTGCGGCGCCTTCGGCGCGAAGGGGTTGCCCGGGATGGGCGCCTCGCATGTGTCGGACTGCGCCGCGCCGGCCGCCAGCAGGCCCTGCCGGGTCAGAAGGTCGGCCAGCGCCACGCCGGCGATGCCGCCCCCCGACTGGAACAGGAAGTCGCGCCGCGACCAGAACGTCCGCTTCCGACAGTGATGGTGGTTATCGGACATCGTCGTTACCTCGGGCTATCTCGCTACCTCAGGTACAGGAACTCGTTCAGGTTCATCATCACGTGCGTGAAGTCGACCAGCGACTGCCCGGCGACGAGGTCGCGGGCGATCGCAAGCTCCGCCCCGGTCGGCTTCCGCGTCAGCGCGATCAGGTACGCGCGCTCGATCTGCGCGTCCACGTCGCCCGGCGCCTCGCGCTCGAGGCGCGCGGCGAACAGCTCGGCCTGGTTCAGGACGAACGGGTTGTTCATCAGCGTCAGCGCCTGCGTCGACACCGTCGAGACGTTGCGCGCCGCCGCGGTCTGGTTCTGATCCGGCAGGTCGAAGGTGTCGAAGAACGGGAAGCCGAGCGAGCGCCGCCGGAAAACGTAGACGCTGCGGCGCCAGACCTCCGGGCGGTCCGGCTCCTCGCACCAGATGCCGGTGGCCGGCGCCGTGATCCGCCGGCCCGGATCCGGGTTGCCGCACCAGAAGCCCTTGCCGTCCGACTGGAACAGGATGTCGGACGGGATGTGCGGGAAGACCGGCGGTCCGCCGACCGTCAGGTCGATGCCGCCGCTGGCGGTCATGATGGCGTCGCGCAGGATCTCCGCCTCGATGCGCTGCGGGCGGTAGCGCCACAGCAGGTTGTTCTCGGGGTCGGCCGCGGCGCTCGCCTCGTGGGGGAACGAGGACGCCATGCGGTACGCCTCCGACGTCATCAGCAGCCGGTGCATCTCCTTGATGCTCCAGCCGCGGTCCATGAACTCCACCGCCAGCCAGTCGAGGAGCTCCGGGTGCGTCGGCACGTCGCCCATCCGTCCCAGGTTGTCCAGCGTGCGGACGATGCCCCGCCCGAAGTGGTGATGCCAGATCCGGTTGACGGCGACCCGCGCGGTGAGCGGGTTGTCGCGCGACGCGATCCACTCGGCGAGGGCCAAGCGCCGCCCGGACGTGCGCCCGTCGGGGCGCGGAATCTCCGTCGGGGGATCGCCGTAGGTGGCGGCGGTCAGGAAGCCCGGCGCCATCTCCGAGCCGGGGCTGAACGGGTCGCCGCGAATCAGGAAGTAGTTGGGCGGCGCCTCGTAGTCCTTGCCCCCCTCCTCCCAGAGGTACGTCCCCTCGACGCCGGGAGGTGTCCGGCACTCCGGGCAGCCGATGACGTTGTCGCCGGGGCCGTCCGGCGCGAAGCGGTAGTCGCCGTCGGTGACGATGTGGGCCATCGCCGGCGCGGGCGGCCGCTGGTCCTCGAGCGCGGCGATCTCCCCGCGCAACCCGTCCACGCGCGCCTTGTCCTCCGGGCTCAACGCCGCGGCCACTTGCCGCCGGGGCGGATTGAGCGTGAGCACCTGCGCGGCGAGGAGCTGCTCGCCGGGCGTGCGCTCGGCCTCCGGCTTGAAGGCCGCCGCCTGCACGTTCTCCGGGAAGCGCTCGCGGATCATCTTCGCGCGGAGCTCCTCGCGGTAGGGAGCCTCGATGGCGTCGACCCGGTCGCGCAGCGGTTGCTGCCGATCGTCGATCGCGCGCATCGCGTCGAAGTAGGCGTCCGCCTCGGGACGGTCGAGCAGCGGATAGTCGATCTCGACGTAGCCGAAGATCGACGCCTGCAGGCTGTAGTAGTCCTTCTGCAGGATGGGGTCGAACTTGTGGTCGTGGCAGCGGGCGCAGTGGACCGTCATCCCGAGGACGCCGCGGCCGACCGTCGCCAGCACGTCGTCCAGGTAGTCGTGCCGCCGCTCCGGGTTGTCCTACTCGCGGAAGTTGACCCGCGGGCCGGCCCGCAGGAAACCGGTGGCGATGCGCGTCTCGTCGGTGACGTGATCGAGCTCGTCGCCCGCGATCTGCTCGCGCAGGAACTGGTTGTACGGCTTGTCGTCGTTGAACGCGTCGATGACGTAGTCGCGGTAGCGCCAGGCGTTCGGGCGGACGTAGTCCTGCTCGAACCCGTCGGTGTCGGCGTAGCGCGCCACGTCCATCCAGTGCCGGCCCCAGCGCTCCCCGTAGTGGGGCGACTCCAGCAGCTCGTCGATCAACCGCTCCCAGGCGCCCCGCTCCGTGTCGGCCAGGAAGGCGTCAATCTGGTCGGGTGTCGGCGGCAGGCCGATGAGGTCGAGGTAGGCGCGGCGCAGCAGCGTCAGGCGGTCGGCGCGGGGCGCGGCGGCAACGCCGGCGTCCTCGCGCGCCGCAGCGAGAAAGCGGTCGACCGGGTGGTCGAACTCCGGCGACGCCGGCACGGGCGCCCGCTGCGGTTGACGGAACGCCCAGTAGTCGCGAGCCCCCGGCGGGAGCTCGTCGTTCTCGAGTGCCGCGAGCGCGTCGTCGGCGCTGGTCACCGCCTCCGTATCCCAGTGCGCTCCGTCATCAATCCAGTCGCGAATCGCCGCGAGCTCCGCGTCGGTCAGCGGATCGCCGGTCATCGGCATCGACGGCTGATCGAGACCGGCCACCATGCGGAACAGTCGGCTGTCCTCCGCCCGGCCGGGGACGATCGCGGGCCCCTGCGCGCCGCCCGCGAGAGCGCCCTCGCGGGTGCTCAGGTCCAGATCGGAGAGCTGCGCCGCCTCGCCGTGGCAGTTCCAGCAGCTCCGCTCCATGATCGGCCGGATGTGGTCGGTGAAGGTGACGGGCTCGGTCTGCGCGCCAGCCGCCGCGGCGAAGCCGGCGACAGCGGCGGCGGTCAGTCCGCTCACTACGAATGGTCTGGCGGTCCGCATCGTTCCCTCGCTACTGCCGGGGCGCCGGCAGCGACAGCTTGCTCGCGTAGTCGGGGTCATCCGCGTAGCGCGCGTTGTGCAGGATGTTGCGCAGGCCGTGGTTGCCCTCGTGGCAGGCGTACTCGTAGAGCGCCTGGTCGGTCTTCGTCATCGGCACCAGGGCCGTCCAGTCGCGCGTCCAGGTGGCCGGATCCGACAGGGTGACCGCGTAGTGGACGGTGTCGGGCCCGACGCGCGTGAACCGCTCGAGGAGGCGCAGGCCTGCCGTCGATCCGCGGAAGGCGCTCTTGGGCGAGAAGCCGACCGTCTCGACGACGAAGGTGTCCCCCTCGTAGCGGCCGCGCGAGTCGCCGTGCCACTGCGGCACCGCGTCCGCGAGATGCGGGCGCCCGTCGAGCGGCACGAGGCGCGCGTCGTGGATCATCTCGTTGACGATGGCGACGTGGGTCGGCGTCTGCAGGATCTGGACGTTGTTGTTGTAGGCGCCCGGCAGGCGCGGCAGGCCGAAGGTCAGGCAACGCTCGGTGAGGCCCCGATCCTCCACCGCGTGATCCGGCCGCGCGCGACGGCGCTCGGCGCGCGCGGCGGCGCGCTGACGGGCCTCGTCGGTGACGGCCGGGAGGCGCCCGTCGGGCGGGTCGACGAGCAGCGAAGTACGCCGGTCGTCGGTCAGCTCGCGCCCGTAGTCGAGCCACCACTTGGCGTGCACGCTCGGCGCGCGGTCGTAGTCGTCGAGCAACTCGCCCTGCCGCTCCTCGTAGGCGGCGGCCTCCTCCGCCGTCAGCGTCTCGCGATCCGCGAACTCGCGCGGGCGCTGCAACGGGGTCAACGTCCGGTAGTCCCAGACGCCCTGCAGGTCGGGCGCGCCCCATGCGGTTCGGGGCGGCGTCCAGTCGGCGGCTGCTTCGGCCGCGGCAGACGGGGGCTCCGCCGGGAGCTCGCCCGCCGACGACTGCGCGGCGGCTCCCGCCGGCCAGGTGAGCAGCAAGGCCGCTCCCAGCGTGAGCGTCCGGGCGACCCGCCCCGCGCAAACCGCCGGAGGCATCCGCCCTACCGCGTGTACCCGCCGCATGACTTCCGTTCTCATGCCCTTCCTCGCTTCGTCCTGCCGGCCTTCCGCCGCCGCACGCGCCCGCTGGGTTCTGCGGCGCAAGCGCGCCCTGACGGGCGCGTTTGGAGGCTGCGCGGGCGCAACGTCCTGCATCGCAGGTTCGGCGGCGCAGACTCCCACGCTCCTAGAACATCGCCACCGGGTTGGCCGGGCTACCGGTCCCCCGCGCCACGTTGAGGGGCAGCGCCATGAACAGGAACTCGTGCCGGCCCTCCTCGGCGCACGCCTCGGCAATCGGCTCCAGCCTCGCGTTGTCGAGCAGCGCGACGCCGTAGTGGAAGAGGACACCGTGCACCGGCCAGGCGACGTCGGTCGTGCCGAGCCCGGCGTCCATGAGGTCCCAGCCGAGGAGTGCCACGTCGTGGTCGCGGATGAACTCCGCGCAGCTCGGGTGGAGGCCCGGGCCGCCGAGCGCCTCGCCGGGCGCGCTGTCGGTGTACGACTGCCAGCCGCTGTGCACCAGGAGCGCGTCACCGGGCTCCACGGTAACGCCCTGCGCGCTGGCGATCGCCTCGAGCTCCTCCCCCATCACGGGGTTCTCGACCGTAACGTGCGGCTCCCCCCGGTGGCGCGGCACGTCGAGCAGGACGCCCCGGGTGATGATGCCGTTGCTCCAGTGCGTGATCGACCCGAAGTTGGCGCCCTGCGTCGTCACCTCGACGTCGGGGTCGCGCCCCTGCCACATGCCGTCCTCGTCCCAGATGTGGCAGAGCGCATCGATATGGGTGACGACGCCGCCGTGGTAGATGAAGCCGAGGTAGTCGACCACGAAGCCGCCGAGGCCGGCCAGCGAGTCCTTCTGCATGAAGTGCTGCGGCGGCTCGAAGACGCGGCTCAGCGAGACGGTGCGCCCGGTCCGGACCAGCCCCGCCGCCGCCGCGCGCTTCTCGGCCGTGATCAGGTTGACGGCGCCGACCTGGTCGTCGTCTCCCCAGCGGCCCCAGTTGCGCCGGCTGCGGTAGAGCGCGCCGTAGTCGGGGCCGCCCTGGGCGGCCGCCGCCGCAGGGGAGGCGGGAGCCGCGGGGGCAGCCGCCCGCGCACGCGCGCGCTCCCGTTCCTTCGCCAGATGGCGCTTGAGGAGCTCGGGCGGCGAGAAGGCCTCGACCGCGGGGGTCGCGGACGCCTCCGTCCCGACGGCGGCCGATCCGGCGAGGGCGCTCGCCGGCCGCGCCAACACCGCACCGCCGGCCGCCGCCGCGTGCATCAGGAATCGCCGTCGCGATGAAGCCATGGCGCTGTCCTTTCTCTCTCTGCCGCCGTTCCCGCTCCGCGATCCTCTCTCGGCTACGATTCGCTGGGACCGGACCGTCGACCCGACAGGCGATTCTACCGCCTTCGCGCCGGATCCGTTACCGTTGCGGCGCCGAATCCGGTGGGCGGCGCCGGCAAGCGCCGCCGCCCACGCCGGTGATCGCGACCAGACCGTCCTCCAGCCGCTGCCCTGCGTCGAACCCGCGAGCGACCTCCACCTCCTCCAGACCCTCCGCGGCGAGCCTCCGCGCCATCTCGGCCGCGTCGACGAGAACATTTGCGTGACGCTCGTCGTCACGCTGCCAGGTACCGTCCGCTGCGCGCACGAACGTCGTGATGTCGCGGATACAGGTCCCGGGGTCGGGGAACGCCACCCCGGCGAACACCGCCCACTCGCTCGTGACCGTCGCCGCCGGGGCCCGGCGGGCCCGCGCCGAGCGATAACCGCGGTCGAGCAGATCCACGGCCAGCACGCCGCCCGGACGCAGAACGCGGGCGATGGCCCGCAATGCGCGTTCCACGGAGGGGGCGTCCGGCAGGTAGCTCAGCACGTGGCCCACGGCGACCACGGCGTCCGCCTCGGGGAGCGGATCGTGCGGCAGCGTCAGCCGCCGAACCTCCTCCGCGCCGGGCACCGCCTCGCGGGCAAGCGCCACCATCGCGGGCGAAGCATCGGTCGCGAGGACGCGATGACCGGCGGCCACCAGGTGGCGTGTCAGCGCCCCGGAGCCGCAGCCGAGCTCGAGCACCGCGCCGCCGCGCTCGCGGATGGGCGCCAGGCGGGCCAGGATGCCCGGCGCGCAGGCGTCGGCATGGCCGCCGAACGCCTCGTGATGGATGCGCGCGAGCGCAGACCGGTAGCCGGGGCCGCCCGTCATCGACTCGATGCCCTCCCGGACCGCGCTGCCCTCAGCGGTGGGGACGCCGGCGGGCCTCCGGCGCCGTGCGCATGCCCGCGAACAGGCGCCGGTGACCCTCCACGATGCGCTTCTCCGCCGCCGCGTCGAGGTCGAGACTGGCGTTGCCGCGTTCGAAGGTGCCGCCGAGGAGAATCCCGTCCGAGCGGGGGAACATGTACAGCCCGCCCTGCACGACGATGTAGTCGACCTCGGGTTGCGGAAAGAGAATCGTGAGCTGGCCCTTGGCCGGCACGAGCTGACCGTCGCCGAACAGCGAGGCCGCGCCGAGACCGGTGCAGTTGACGACGACGCGCTCGGAAACGCGCTCCGCCACCTGTCGCCGGTCACGCAACTCGCCCACCACGACCGTCCCGCCGGCGATGCGAAAGTCGCGCAGCAGGGCATTCAGGTAGATGGCCGGCTCGATCAGCATCGTCCGGATGCGGTTCGCGGCGCGCGCGGCGAAGGGGTGCTCGTGCGGCTGAAGGTCGGTCACGCTCGCGTAGACGTCGGGCAGCAGATCGACCAGCCAGCTCGAGCCCGGCTGGTCGGCAAGGTAGTAGTTGTCGATCCAGCGGACGCCGTAGCCGGCGCCGACGAAGTCCTGGTAGTAGCGATAGGCGATCCGGCTCGCGCGCGCGAACTGCTCGACGAAGGCGGGGGTCGCCGCGCTGCGGTCGAAGACCGACGACGGGGTCCATTGCCCGCCGGCGACGTTCGACGTCGTGCGGGGCGGGAGGTCTCGCGCGTAGATCGTGACCGCCCAGCCGCGGCGCTGCAGCAGCCGGGCCGTAGCCAGCCCCACCACCCCGCAGCCGAGCACCGCGGCCCGGCGCTCCTGCCCGATGGCGCCGGCCTCGGCCTCCCGGACCGCGAGCTCCGCCGTGCCCCACGACAGCGTGATCCCGCCGCCGCCGTGGCCGTAGTTGTGGACGACGAGCTGCTCGTCCTGCCGCTCGGCCCGCAGCACGAAGCCGGCCGGGCGGAACGGGCGCAGGCCGACGACGCGCCGAATGATGCGGTCCCACGCAACGTCGACCGGTGCCAGGGGAGGGCCGCCGTCCGCCCGCGCACCGGCGGGCGCGCGACGGGCGGCGCAGGCCGGCGCAGCCACGGCAGCCAGCAGCGCGCGCCCTCCCCAGCGGAGGGCGTCACGGCGTGTGAGCGGCCGCGGTGCAGACCCGCGACCGCCGACCGGACTGGACATCAGAGTGAGCCTGTCGGCGACGCGAGCGCCCTGAGGGGCGTTGGGTGCATCGCACGCTCTACGTCGCAGACCCCGGACCGACGACACCCGCACGGCCTCCGCGGGAGTCGCGCCGGGAACCCCGGAGCTCGACGGGAGCGCGCCGCCCGGTAAGCGTCCCCGGACAGGCGTATACTACCCCCCGCTCGGCGGGATTCCCCGCCGATGTCGACGGCGGCAGACGCGTGGCTGCCGGCCAACCGACTCGAGCCGACAGAGTAGCGCCCCGCCCTGGACGAGCTGGACACATGAGCGCAACCATCCGCGCCGCCTCGCCGGACGACGCGGCGGCCATCGCGGGCGTGCACGTCTCGAGCCTGCGAGCTTCCGCCGCCGACTTGCTCCCCGGGCACCTGACATCCATCCTGCTGCCGCCCGCGGACGCCGCCCCGCGCGCCCGCGCGTGGCGTCGCTGGATCGAGCGCGAGCGGACGAGCACCTTCGTGTCGCTCGCCGACACGACGCTCACCGGCTTCTGCACCCTGCACCCGGCGCCGGACGAGAGTCGTACCGCTGGGGCCGCGGCCGTCACCGGCGCGGGGGCCGCCAGCACCGGCGCCGCCGGCCCGTGCGGCGAGATCGCGAGCTTCTACGTGCTCCCCTCCGAGTGGCGGCGCGGCACGGGGCGCCGACTGGGCGAGCGGGCGGTGGCCGAAGCTCGCACGCGCGGGTTCTCCGAGGTCCTGGTCTGGGTGCTGGAAACCAACGCGCGTGCCCGGAGATTCTACGAGACACTGGGGTTCCGCCCCGACGGCGAGTCGAAGGTCTTCCTCGAACGGCCCTACGCCTCGTGGCGCGAGCTCCGCTACCGGAGAGCAGTCCCAACCGGGTGATCCTCGGAGGGCGAATCATGCCGACCGCGTCACTGCTCGACGAAGCGCTCGAAGCCTGGGACGACGCGCGGCGCGGCGTCATCGCCGAGCTCCGGAGCGTCCCTTCCGGCCAGATCGACTTCCGCCCCGAGCCGGGCGCCCGCTCCGTCGCCGAGATCGCGCAGCACATTGCGGACACCGCGTTGATGTGGTGCGTGGAGCTCTCCAACCCCGACGGCGACTTCACCCGCATGAGCTTCGGAGAGTTCATGGAGGCCTACGGCACGCCGGCGTCGAAGCGCCCCGCCGACAAGCGCGGGCTCGTTCAACTCCTGCGATCGACGCACGCGGCAGGGGCGCGCCGGCTCCGGCAGGTGGGCGAGGTGGGGATGCTGCAGACGATCCGCCGCTTCGACGGCGAGTCCGGGACGCGCCTCGCCTGGCTGCAGCACGGTATCGCCCACGAGGAATACCACCGCGGCCAGCTCGCGCTCTACGTCCGGCTCCTGGGTCGGACGCCGGCTCTCACGAGGCTGATCGAAGGAAGCTGAGGCATCCCTCGTGCTGCCATGTCCCGGCGGCGGACGGGCCATCGTGCCGCCGGGACACGCAGCGAGGTCCTGACGTCAGTCGAGGGCGACGGGGTAGATGACGAGCTGGGCGTCGTTGAGCTGCGGGATCAGCACCCGGCTGCGGCCCACGTCGATCCCGATGTCGGCGGCCGGTGTATCCGAGATGATCTCGGAGACGGCGCCGTCCGGAGCGATCCGGTAGACCGCGTTGGCGCCGATGCTCGACACCAGCAGGGAACCGTCCGCAGCAACGACCACGCCGTCGAGTTGCCCCTGCGGCAACTCGGCCAGGGCCGTGAGGCTCCCGTCCTCGCCGATGGTGGAGACGACGTTCGAGCCGATCGGGGCCAGCACCAGGCCCTGCGGCGCCTCGACGACGCCGTTCGGGAGCGCCAGCGCGTCACCCTGGGCGATGGCCTCCCGCTGCCCGTCGGCGTCGAAGCGGTAGACGGCGGCCGTGCCGGTAGGGTTGATGCCGTCCGGGCCAAACGAGATACCGGTGTCGGTGACGTAGACAGAGCCGTCGGCACCGACCGCGACGTCGTTCAGGAACGTGGCGCCGGGCACCTCCCACGCGTCGACCGGGGCGCCCGTGGTCCGGTCGAACGAGCGGACGGTGTCGATATCCGCCACGTAGAAGCGATCGCCGTGGATGGCGCTCCCCTTCGGGGCGTGAAGCGTGACTTCGGGATCCTCCCCGTCGATCCACTTCAGGTGCGTGATGGTGCCGTCCGGCGAGAGGCGCGTGATGAACCCGTTGTCATCAACGTCGCCCGGGCCGCCGTTGATGTTCGAGACGAGGTAGACGTCCGCCTCCGGGTCGTGGACCGCGGACTCGGGGGTGGCCATGCCGCTGACCACGATCGGCTCCTGACCGTGGATCGGCGGCGCGAAGAGCAGGATCGCGGCCGGGACGAGGGCCGCGCGGCGAAGGGCTCGGATGCTGCAGTGGATGGTCATGTCCTTCACGGTCTCCCGGGATAGCTGGGTTCGAAACGGGGGCCGGCGCCCCTCGCGAGCGCCCGGCCGATGGTGCACGCGGCGCATCTTCCCCTGAACGATCACGGCCCGTCAATCGGCGCGCGGACGCCACCCGGGAGGCGCGTCCGGCACCGCCGCCGCGCCAGCTCGCGGGCCCATGCGAGCCCCTGAGTCTGCGTCGCAGAACGCGCGCTGCAGCCTGTTGCGCCGGAGCGGACGCCCAATGCGCCCAGGAGCGCCCGCCAGCGCGCGCCCGCAGCCCGGTCCCGGCGTCCCTCGTCAGTCGAGCCGCGCCCAGAGGATGGTGCTCTGCCCCTCGCGACCCTCGTCGTCGACGCCCACCGGCGGCCGCAGCGCGAGGTGCGTGTCCGTGAGCTCGTAGAAGCGCTGCGCGTCGGTGCCGCTCTGCCCCGGGTCCTCGTTGCCGATGCGGTGGTGCACGAGGTAACTCTCCTCCTCGTTCACCGAGAACGGTCCGAAGTAGCTGCCGTAGCTCAGGACGGTCGCCAGAGCCTCGTCGGCCGTCGGCCCGTCGCCGGCGTACGGCATCCGGCCGGGGCGCATCAGGTGCACGGACATGTGTCCGGACGGGGCGTACATGATGTAGGCGGTCTCGTACTGATCGACCTCGATCGGCTCGCCGTCGGTCGTCTCGCGCGAGATCGACTCCACGCGGTAGGCCCCGAAGAGCCGCCGGTGCGTGTCGGTCAGCTCCGCCTCGGGAATCGCGGGGAGCCGTTCCCAGGTGATGAACGACCTCGCGCCGTCCTCGCTGGCCGGAGGCTGGAGAACCAGGTTGTCCCCCTCGAAGGTGAAGAACCGCTGGTAGTCGGAGCCGGCGCCGTCCGGGTTCAGGCTCCCTTCGAGGTGGTGGGTCACGTACCCCTCGGCCTCGTTGACGGTGAAGCGCCCGAAGTATGACGCGTAGCTGCCCATCTGCGCGAGCGCCTCCCCGGCCGTCGGCCCGTCCGCGGAGTACGGCTCCCGGTCGGGCTGCATCAGGGCGACGCCCATGTACCCGGCCGGGTCGTACATGATGTAGCCCACGCGGTTCTCGAGCGGCTCGCCGATCAGCTCGCCGGCGGCGTCGCGCCGCTCGCTCCGCACCAGCGACCAGGCGCCGGCGAAGCGGTCGTTCGGGTTCGCGGCCTCCATCTCCTCCGCCGGCGGCTCGGCGGGTTCGCTCCCCCCGCAGGCGAACGACACGCCGAGGATGAGGGCGAACGCCGCGAGCAGAGCGAATCTGGTGGTTCGCATCGTGGTCCTCCCGACCCGAAAGTGAAGCGTGCCGGCATCTTAGCGTGAACCGACCCGGCCCGCCACCGGCGCGAGTCGGCCTAGTGCGACTCGTCGCCCGCGCGGGGAGGGCCGGCGCTCCCCCCGTCCCCGGACGGGCCCTTCGAGTCGCCGCCCCGCTCCGGGAGGCGGCCTGCCCGCTGCAGGGCGCGACGGAGGAGGAAGTCGATCTGGCCGTTGACGCTCCGCAACTCGTCGGCAGCCCACCGCTGCAGCGCCTCGAGCACCTCCGGTTCGGTGCGCAACAGAAACGGCTTGCGTGTGACCATCGCGAAGGCTCGAGGCACCCAGCGGAGGGGGACCGCGCGGCCCGGCCGCCCCTCCGCCCCAGTCGGCTACTGGTGCAGCGTACCGGTGTTGACGACGGGCTGCGTCGCCTTGTCGCCGCACAGCACGACCAGCAGGTTGCTGACCATGGCTGCCTTCCGCTCCTCGTCGAGCTCGACGATGTTGCGGTTCGAGAGGCTGTCGAGCGCCATCTGCACCATGCTGACCGCGCCGTCGACGATGCGGCTGCGGGCAGCGATGATGGCGCCCGCCTGCTGTCGCTGCAGCATTGCCGAGGCGATCTCCGGCGCGTAGGCGAGGTGCGTGATGCGCGCCTCGAGCACCTCGACGCCGGCCTTGTGCAGCCGCCCCTGGATCTCGGTCTGCAACTGCCCGGCGATCTCCTCCGTGTTGCCGCGCAGCGACGTCTGCGCTTCCTCGTGCGCGTCGTACGGGTAGCGGGTGGCCAGGTTGCGGACCGCGGACTCGCTCTGGACGTTGACGTAGTGGACGTAGTCGTCCACCTCGAAGACCGCCTCGGCCGTGTCGACCACCTTCCACACGACCACCGCGGCGATCTCGATGGGATTGCCCTCCGTGTCGTTCACCTTGGAGCGCGCCGTCTCGAAGTTGCGGACGCGCAGCGAGACCGAGCGCCGCCCGGAGAGCGCGTACAGCGGGTTGGCCCAGCGCAGCCCGGGGTCGCGGGCCGTGCCGACGTAGCGCCCGAACAGCAGCAGCACGCGCGCCTGGTTCGGATTGACGACGAAGAGGCCCGCAAAGAGAAAGGCGATGACCGGGAGCGCGAGGATGTACGCCAGCCCGGCCAGCGACACCTGCTGGTCCGTGGCAACGTCGATGACGAACGACGTGATGTCCGCCGCCAGCGCAACGATCAACGCGAACAGCACGAGCCAGCCCGAGGCGGCGGCGAAAGGCTTCTCCTGAATCATGATCCCTCCCGGGTGATTTCTGAATCATATCATAGTGATATCACCCTACGGAGCCGGGCGGGGCCACGGATCGCGCGGCCGCCCTCCTCGGCCTCTAGAGCCGGCTCGGAGGTGCCGCCTGCGTGCGCGGATTGCGCCGCCCGCGGGTATGATGTCCGGGCACGCTCACCGCGGCGCGGCCGTCGATTCCGGAGATTCGGGGCCACTCGACGACGGAGCGATCCGATGCGATCCGCGACTACGCGACGTTCCCGTCCGATCCGGGCCCGCTCCGCGTTCCGAGCCGCGGCGTTGGCGACGACGGCGGTGCTCCTCGCCGCCGTTCCCGCCGCGGGGCAGCACGGCGCGACCGGCGGCGAGTGGCGCACGTGGGCGGGCGACCTCGGTGCGACCCGCTACGCACCGCTCGACGAGATCGACGCCGGCAACTTCGACGACCTCGTCGTCGCCTGGACCTACCGCACCGACAACCTCGGCCCGAGCCCCGACTTCAACCTGCAGTCCACGCCGCTGGTGGTCGACGGCGTCCTCTACACGACGGCCGGCAGCCGGCGCGCCGTCGTGGCCCTCGACGCGG
Source organism: Vicinamibacterales bacterium (assembly GCA_965215155.1). Classification (GTDB taxonomy): domain Bacteria; phylum Acidobacteriota; class Vicinamibacteria; order Vicinamibacterales; family UBA8438; genus JAGWAJ01. Next base: position 1,601,377 of record CBDCCY010000004.1, read on the forward strand.
GCACGGGGGAGCACCTCTGGATGTACCGCCTCGACGAAGGAGAGCGGGCGGAGCGCTCCGTGCGACGGCTCTCCGGTCGCGGCGTCGGCTACTGGACGGACGGCGCGGGCGACGAGCGGATCTACTTCGTCACGATCGGCTACCAGCTCGTCGCCCTCGACGCGGCCACCGGGCGCCCGGTCCCCGGCTTCGGAGAGGCAGGCGTCGTCGACCTCAAGCGCAACAACGACCAGGATCTCGATCCGATCACGAGCGAGCTCGCCTGGAACGGCGCGCCCGTCGTCGCCGGCGACGTCGTGATCGTAGGCGCTGCGAGCCGCCCCGGCGGCACGCCGCCGAGCCGGCGCAACGCGAAGGGCTACGTGCGCGGCTTCGACGCCCGGACCGGCGAGCGGCGCTGGATCTTCCACACCATCCCCCAGCCGGGCGAGTTCGGCCACGAGACGTGGGAGGACGGCTCCTGGGAGTACACCGGCAACACCGGCGTCTGGACGCAGATGACGGTCGACGCCGAGCTCGGCATCGCGTACCTGCCGGTCGAGATCCCGACCGGCGACTACTACGGCGGCCACCGGCCGGGGGACAACCTGTTCGCCGAAAGCCTGGTCGCGGTCGACGTCGAGACCGGCGAGCGCCTCTGGCACTTCCAGTTCGTGCACCACCCGGTCTGGGACTACGACGTCCCCTGCGCGCCGATCCTGGCCGACATCACGGTCGACGGGCGCGACATCAAGGCCATCGCGCAGCCGACGAAGCAGGGCTGGGTCTACGTCTTCGACCGCGTGACCGGCGAGCCGGTCTGGCCGATTGAAGAACGGCCCGTACCCGCCGGGGACCTCCCCGGCGAGACCTATTCGCCGACGCAGCCGTTCCCGACCCGGCCTCCGCCCTTCGAGCGGCAAGGCTTCGAACTCGACGAGCTCATCGACTTCACGCCCGAGCTCCACGCCGAGGCGCTCCGCATCGCGCAGCAGTACCGCACCGGCCCCGTCTTCACGCCGCCCATCCGGCGCGGCGCGGGCGACAAGTTCGGCACCCTCTTCGTCCCCAACGGGGCAAACTGGCCGGGCGGCTCCTACGATCCCGAGACCGGCATCCTCTATCTGTTCTCGCAGACGCTGAGCCGCGTGCTCGCGATGCAGTCCAATCCGGAGCGCTCGGACATGGCCTTCATCAACGGGCCCGCGCGCGGTCCGGGCCAGACCGTCCAGGGGCTGCCGCTGATGAAGCCGCCGTGGGGGCGCATCACGGCCATCGACCTGAACACCGGCAGCATCGCGTGGCAGGTGCCGCACGGAGAGACGCCGGATTCGGTCCGGCGCCACCCGGCGCTGCGGGGCGTGGACATTCCCCGCACGGGGCGCAAGGGCCCGGTCGGGACATTGACGACGAAGACCCTGGTGATCTCCGGCGAGGGTGGGCGGAACGCCATCGACCGCGGCTTCTTCACGACTCCGGACGGGCGGCGCGGCGCCATGCTGCGCGCCTACGACAAGGCGACCGGCGAGAACGTCGGCGAGGTCTACATGCCCGCCCCGCAGACGGGCACGCCGATGACCTACCTGCACGACGGGCGGCAGTACGTCGTCGTCGCCGTGGGCGGCGCCAACGTGCCCGCCCGTCTGCTCGCGTACACGTTGCCGGACTGACCGCAGACCAATCTGGAGGTGCAATCGTGGTAGTGAGTTCCAGGCTGCGTTTCGTGTCGCTCGTGCTCGTCGCCGTCTTCGCGCTCGCCACCGTCGCCGCCCCGGGCGGAGCAGCGGCGGCCGCGGAGTCGGACCGCGACCTGAAGGCCGCGAAGCCCGAATCGGTCGGCATCGACCCCAAGAGATTGGACCGGCTCGAGGCCGGCATGCGCGCGTTCGTGGACGAGGGGCGCCTCTCCGGCGTCGTCACCCTCGTGGCGCGCCACGGCAAGACCGCCCACCTGAGCGCGGCCGGCGTGAAGAGCACGGCCAGCGGCGAGCCGCTCGACACCGACTCCATCTTCCGCATCTACTCGATGACGAAGCCGGTGACGGGCGTCGCCATGATGATCCTCCACGAGGAGGGCAAGTGGCGGCTCGACGATCCCGTCTCGAAGTACATCCCCGAGTGGGCCGATCTCAAGGTCTACGCGGGCGACGGGTCGGAAGGCGAGGGCGACGAGCTGGCCGTCGAGGATCCCGCGTCGCCGATGACCATGCGGCACGTCATGAGCCACGCCGGCGGCCTCTCCTACGGCTTCGGCCCGCACCCCGTCGACCAGCGCTACGGGGCGGTCGACATCTTCGACCTGGAGAAGCCCCTCCAGACGATGATCGACAAGCTGGGCGAGATTCCGCTGATGGTCCACCCCGGGACGCAGTGGATCTACAGCATCTCGGTCGACGTGCAGGGCTACCTGGTCGAGAAGCTCTCCGGGCAGCCGCTCGCCGACTTCTTCCGCGAGCGGATCTTCGAGCCGCTCGGCATGTCCGACACCGCCTTCTACGTGCCGGAGGAGAAGATCGACCGCCTGGCGACGATCCACGCCATCGACGAGAACGGCAAGCTGCAGCCGAACCCGCAGATGTTCGGGCTGCTGGGAACGGACGCGACCGAGCCGCCGATCCTGCCGCTCGGCGGGGCCGGGCTCTTCTCGACCGCGGAGGACTACGCGCGGTTCGCGCAGATGCTGGCCAACGACGGCGAGCTGAACGGCGAGCGCATCCTGGCCCCGCGCACGGTCGAGATGATGCGGACCAGCCACCTGTCGCCGGAGGCGGAGGCGACGATGACGCCAGGCCTCGGCTTCGGGATGGACTTCGCCGTCGTGCTCGACTCCGCCGCGGCCGGCGAGCCGAGCCGCGAGGGATCGTACTACTGGAGCGGCGCGGCCGGCACGTGGTTCTGGATCGATCCGGCGACCGATCTGGTCTTCGTCGGCATGATCCAGCACCAGGGCGAGGAGATTGGCGAGATCCAGGGCCTGTCGCGCAACCTGATCTACCAGGCCATCGTCAAGTAGCGCGACCTTGCGGTCGCGTTGGGAGTCTGACGTGGGCGCGAGGCAGTGCCGCAATCGCACGTTTCTGCGGCACACGCTTGGCGGACCCGAAGCAACAGACCCGAGTGGATGCGAGGCAACACCATTACGAGGTGATCCAATGATGCGCAACCTGACGGCCGGCGCGCTCGCGACCGGCCTCGCCGTCGTCTTCCTTCTGCTGCCGGCGACCGGTGCGCCGGCGGCGGCCCAGCCGGCCGCGACCGTCACCGTCGAGGGCGGGCAGCTCGCCGGTGCCCCGTCGCCCATCGGTGAGGAAGTAATGGTCTTCCGCGGCGTCCCGTTCGCGGCGCCGCCGGTGGGCGACCTCCGCTGGCGTCCCCCGCAGCCGGCCGCGGCCTGGGACGGCGTGCGCGACGCGACCGAGGCGGCGCCGGCGTGCATCCAGAACGAGATTCCCGTCGAGGTGCAGACGTTCTACAACGCCGGCGTCGACCGCATGAGCGAGGACTGCCTCTATCTCAACGTCTGGACCGCGGCCGAGCCGGACGACGCGGCGCCGGTCATGGTCTGGATCCACGGCGGAGGCCTGGCGATCGGCAACAGCGCGGACATCACCTACGACGGGACGCGCCTGGCACAGCGCGGCGTGGTGCTCGTGACCATCAACTACCGCCTCGCGGCGCTCGGCTACCTCGCGCATCCGCTGCTGAGCGCGGAGTCCGAGCAGGGCGCGTCGGGCAACTACGGGACCCTCGACCAGGTGGCCGCGCTCGGCTGGATCCAGCGCAACATCGCGGCGTTCGGCGGCGACCCGTCGCGAGTGCTGATCTTCGGCGAGTCGGCCGGCTCGTGGAGCGTCAACCACATGATGGCGACGCCGCTCGCGCGCGGCCTCTTCCACGCCGCGATCGGCGAGAGCGGCGGCAGCTTCGGATCGATGGGCAAGGCCCAGGCGAAGGCCGACATCGAGGCGGCCGGCGAGCGCCTCGTCGAGGCGCTGCTCGGGGACGGCGTGACGCCGTCGCTGGAGGCGATGCGCGCGGCGACCACCGACGAGATCCTCGCGGTCGCGCCGGAGCTGGTCGTATCGGCGGCGACGGTCGACGGCTGGGTCTTCCCGGACACCGTCTACAACATCTTCGCCGCCGGTGAGCAGCACGACGTGCCGGTCATCGTCGGCTCGAACGCCGACGAGATGTCGATCCTCGGCGGGACGGCGGGGGCGGAGACGCTGGAGCAGTTCCGCGAGACGACGCGCGAGCAGTACGGCGAGCACGCCGACGCCTTCTTCGAGACCTTCCCGGCCTCGACCGACGAGGAGGCGCAGCAGGCATTCATGGCGGGCGGGACCGACGCCACGTTCGGCTGGGAGATGCGGACCTGGGCCCGCCTGATGGAGACCGTCTCGTCGCCCGCCTACCTGTACTTCTTCAGCCGCATCCCGCCGGCGCCCGACGCCGATCTCTACGGCGCGTACCACACGGCGGAGATCCCGTACGTGTTCGACAACTTCGGGGTCAGCCCGCACCCGTACGCCAACCGGGACTACACCGACACGGACCGGCTGCTCTCCGACATCCTGGCCTCCTACTGGGTCAACATGGCCGCGACCGGCAATCCCAATTCCGACGGGCTGCCCGAGTGGCCCGCGTACGACCCCGAGGAGGACGCGGCGCTCCATATCGGCGACACCATCGACGTGGAGCAGGGCATCCGCAAGGAGCGGCTCGACTTCTTCGACCGCTACTACGCGGCGCAGCGCGAAGGGAACAACTGAGGAGCCGGCGGGGGGAGGCCGGGATCGTCTCCTCCCGTCGGCTTCGTGGCCGGCGTCGGGTGTGCGTGACGACGACGGCGCGGCAGCGAAGGTAGGAACGGAGGAGGGGTAAGCCCCCCTCCTCCAGGTTGCCCCGCATCCGCACGTCGCGCAACGCCCGCGGATTCAGCGGGCGCCGGATCTCGCGAGGACGCCCCACCGGGCGCCCGCGGTCGACCGCCCCTGACGGCGAAAGCCCGGCCAGGAGTCTGCGCCGTAGGACGTGGCCGGGGCGATTCCGTGCCCGCGCAGACTCCCAGCGCGCCCGTAGGGCGCGCGTCGGCTACTGCTGCGCCGCCGCCTGGGCCGCTTCATCATCGCGCGCGCCGCGCAGGATGTTGAGCAGGCCGTAGTTGCCCTCGTGGCAGGCGTACTCGAAGAGCGGCGCGGCGCCCCGCTTCATCGGGATCTGGGCGGTGACCGGCTGCACGAACGTCGACGGGTCGTAGACCGTGTACTCGTAGCTCAGGGTCTCGTCGTCGACGCGCCGCAAGCGCTCGATGAGCCGCATGTTCTCGCCCGTCCCCATCGCTTCCATGACGCTGGGGTTGAAGCTGGCCGTGCGGTCGGTGAAGTTGGTCGTCTCCACCACCAGCGTGTCGCCGTCCCAGTAGCCGCGCGAATCGCCCATCCACTGGCGCATGTCGTCCGGCAGATGCGGGCGCCCGTCAATCGGGATGATGCGCGAGTCGTGCACCATCTCGTTGAGGATCACGACGTGGTCGGGCGTCTGGAAGAGCTGCATGTTCTGGTTGTAGCCGCCCGGCAGCATCGGGGGACCGGAGTTGAAGCCGAGGAGGCAGCGCTCCGCGAGGCCGCGGTCCTCGGGACCGTCGACGCCCGCTCCGCCCGCGCGGTAGAGGATCGGGCGCGCGCTCGCGAGGTCCTCGCCGAGCGAGCCGATCTGGTGGCGCGCGCCCTGGCGCAGCGCCGGGACCCGCCCGTTCGGCGGATCGATGATGAGCGACGTCCGCCGGTCGTCCACCACGCCCGCCCCCCGGTCGAACCAGAAGGCGTTGTAGCCGCCGACGTCCTGCCCGGCCGGCAGCGGCTCGGTGCGGACCTCGCTCGGCTGGTCGGCCGCCGCGGCCGCCGCGACCGAACGGGCCTCGATCTCGGCCGCTTCCTCCGCCGTCAGCGTCGCCTCGGCGCGGTTGGCCGGGCGCTGCAACGGGGTCAGGGTGCGGAAGTCCCACACCCCCTGCAGATCGGGCTGCCCGTCCGCGGTGCGCGGCACGGTCCAGCCCTCTTCCTGGGCATGGCTGCCGGCGGGCGCCAGCAGGACGAGCGCGGCCAGCGCGAGGCCGGCGACGAGACACCGCTGAATCATGGGAATCTCCTCCATCGATCGCGTTGTGAAGGTCGAGGCGCGTCGTCCACCCCGCGTGTCCCGGCCCGAGCCGGGGAACCGCGCGGACGGTACCGCGCACCGGTCAACCCGTTATCATAGACACGGCTGCGCCGCCGTGCAAGCAACCCTCTGCAGCGGCCGTGGCCACGGAACCCCACCACGGACGCTCGGAGCCCGCATCGAACGCGGCTCCCTGGGCGTCGGCTACGGCGTGCCGGCCAGCGCGGCGACGAAACGTCGGTGCTCGGGCGAGCCGATGCCCCGGTTCGCAGTCGCCAGCGCCTCCGCCAGATTCCCGTCCAGCAGTGCCGTCACGGCGATTCGCAGGCCGGGGAAGACGCGACTGCCGACGACCCCGTCACGGTCGGCGGGCAGTGGCCGGTAGTCGCCGTCCGCCAGCTCGAAGCAGTCGATGCGCCGATCCTGCGTGCGCCAGACCACGTACTCCCGCACGCCGTTGCGCCGATAGGCGCGCAACTTGTCGTGCAGGTCGATCGACGTGCTGCCTGCCGCGACTTCGATCACCAGTTCCGGCGCCCCCTCGATGTAGTCGTCAGCGCTCACCCGGGACTGCCCGCCCGCGTCCGGCTCGATGCGCAGCAGCACGTCCGGCTGCGGTTCGTTGTCCGGATCGAGTCGCACCGTGGCGTTGTCGTCGCAACGGACTCCCGGCGTGAGCGCGCTGTACACGAGGAGCACGCCCTGGATCATCGCGTGCGGTCCGGAATGCGCCAGACTGACCGGCGACGGCATGCGGACGATTCCCTCGATCAGCTCCGCCTTCTTGAGATCGGGCCGCAGGGCGTACCGGCGCTCGAACTCGGGCCGCCCAAGTCGGACGCCGTGCACGAGCGCGGGCGCACGTGCCGTCCCCCGGGGGCGCCCGGGGGCGCCCGGTGGCGTCGCGACCGCGGGCGCCGACGTCGTGTCAGTCCTTGGCATCGGCGGAGTGACTCTCGACCTTGGCCGTGTCCCCATCATCACACGCGGGAAGAGGGCGTCGTCGCCTATCGCACGAGGCGAACCTAGCCTCGTCGTTCTTCGCGGTTCCCGGGTGCTCCGCGGCGAGTGGGTGAACGGCTCGCCGTCGCAAGAGACGCCTGCTCCGACCGCCGGCCGCACCTCATGCGACGCAGCAGGCGCAGGTCGGACCATCGCCCGACGCGAGGCTGGTGCTCGCTTCCCGCACGCGCCCGTTGCCGCGGCCTGCGGCCTCGCTCTTCCTGGCCCCGCCGCGCGCCGCGAGCGCCGCTCCCGCCGCGGACGCGCTGGCCGCCTGCTGGCGCTGGCCACGACGCCGGGCATCCGCCTGCTCGGCGCTCTCCCCGCGGTAGCCGGTGAAGATCTGGTAGTGGCGCTGGTCTATCGTCCCGTCGATGCGGATCGACCCGGGCCCATCGACCGCGAAGCGGGTGAACGGCTGGCCGTCGCAGAGGATGTAGACGTCGTCGGGGTCGGGCAGGTTCGTGACCCGCCAGCTCGTCTCCGTGCCGCGGCGATCCGGGGCGGCGGCGTAGGTCCCGACGTTGAGCGCGCCGCCGTCGGTGTCGTTCCACGCCTGGTACAGGCCGAGCGACGGGAAGTCGACGCCTTCCACCGTCGGCGCCGCGTACTTGTCCAGGTGCGGCGCCTCGAGGGCGCGGCCCCAGGCGTCGGCCTCTCCGACCTCGGCCAGCATCATCTGGGCGCTGAGCTGCCCGCGCGGGAAGCCCTCGTTCAGCCCGAACCACCAGCCGAACATCGCGTCGTCGTCGCCGAAGTACTTCGGCTCGAAGGCCAGCTCGGCCGCGGCGCGGAGGCGCTCGAGCGACGTGTGGTCCCCGAACTCGCGCGCCAGCAGCGTTCCCGCCGGCGAGGGTTGGACCGGGACGCTCGGGTCGTTCCAGCCGAGCGCGTTGGCGGCCGCCTCGTAGAGGAACTCGGTCAGCTCGCGGTCCTGCGGCAGGAGCAGCATGCCGTCGAAGACCCCGGCCGCGGCCCCGGCCGTCGACATGTGGTTGACGATGGGGTCGTAGTAGTTCGCGATCCACTCCAGCCCGCCGTCGGAGCCGACGCTCATGTAGTTGTCCTTGGCGTACTCCAGCCACCCCTCGACCGGCCGGTGCCGGTCGCGCCCGTAGACCCGGTCGTAGAGGTAGAGCCCGAGCCCCGCGGCAGAGTTGCAGGGCACCCAGATCTTGGTGTTCTCGCAGTGCGGGCCCTCGGGACGCTCGCGGTACTGCCCTTCGAGGAACTCCGCGATGCGGTGGTGGTCCCACTCGAACTGCACGTCTCCGTAGCCGGTCACCGGGAACGGCCGCTCGTACTTGTCGTCGCCCGAGACGTACTTGCAGATGGACAGGACCAGGTTGAACCAGCCGCGGAAGAAGAGGTTGCCCTCGGAGCCGATCGGATCGGGCGAGAGGCCCCACGGCTCCACGCCGTTCGCGGTCCACCCGATGCGGTTGTAGTTGCCCCTGAGCCGCTCCGGGATCCCCTGCATCACGGCGTCGGGGTAGTTCGCGCGCCGGGGATCGTCGCCGATCTGGGTCAGCCAGTCGATGGCGCCCCAGTAGGTCGGATAGCGGGTCGCCAGCCCGTCGGCGATGCGCGTGTAGACCTCGCGCCACGCCGGCGTCTGGTCGGCCATGACGAGCAGCGCGTACGACGAGTCCTGCAGGTCGAAGCGCGGATAGCTGGTCACGACCGGATTCGAGTAGCGGTCCCACCACGGGTGGGGCATGCCGTCGCCGCCCCAATCGTCCGCCGTGGTGGTCTTCTCCCACAGGAAGCGCAGCCACCCGCGCGCGCGCCGGTTGAGCGTCGGGTGGACGGAGCGCGGCGTCGCGGTCAGGCCGCGCGCAGACGCCGGCGACTGCGCGGCCGCCGCTCCCATCGCCCCCGGGGCGAACGCGACCGCCCCCGCACCGGCGCCTGCCCGCTTCAGGAATCCTCGCCGCGACCACTCGCTTCCAGTTGGCACGATACGCCTCCTCGCTCCCTCGACAGCACGGCTCGAGACCGCCGGCTCGCCCCTGCTACGATACGGTCACGGACGCAGGCAGGCAAGGCGCGGCGAAGCAGCGGCCCGGTGCCCTGAGGATGCCCATGCGGAGTCAGGTTCGGCGAATCGCCCTCGCCACGTGTCTGTTGCTCGGCACGGCCCCGGCGGACGGCATCGGCCAGCCGGCAGCGGGCGGAAACGGCGCAGAGGCAGCTGCCGGGACGGCCGCCGCGGCGGCGGCATCCGGAGCGGCGGCGGCGTCCGGAGCGGCCGCGTCCGGAGCGGCGGCCGCGAGCGGCGCGCAGGCCGCGGGCGCCGAGACGCGCGGCCGCGACGCGAATCCCGCCGAACTCCGCCGCATGGAGGCGCTGGCCCGCGCCGTCACCATTTACCGCGACACCTGGGGCGTGCCCCACATCGTGGGCGCCACCGACGAGAGCGCCATGTTCGGCGCCGCCTACGCGCGCGCCGAGGACCAGCTCCCGGAGGACGAGCCGTTCTTCCTCGATGCCCTCGGCCGCCGCGCCGAGCTCGACGGCGTGGAGGCGGTCGACGACGACCGACTCGTCCGGGCCTACCGCATCCCCGACCTCGCGCGAGCCGAATACGAGACCGCCCCGCCGAAGATCCGCGCGATGGCCGACGCCTACGCGGACGGCGTGAACTACTTCCTGCTCCGCAATCCGGAGGTGCGGTGGCAGGTGCTCGACCGCTTCGAGCCGTGGTACGTCTTTGCCTTCTACCGCCTCGACGCGGGCCCGTGGCTGGCCGGCGCGGCGGAGCAGATCGCCTTCCGCACCCCGGCCGGCCCAACGAACGGCTCCAACGCCTGGGCGGTCGGCCCGTCGCGCACCGCGAGCGGCCACGCGATGCTGTTCTCCAACACCCACATGCGGTTCAACGTGCCCTACGAGTTCCACGTCAGAAGCGATGACGGGCTGAACGCGTCCGGCATCACGGGCTACGCGATGGTCGGCCTGCCGTTCGTCGGCCGCAACGAGCGGATCGGCTGGACGGTCACGGTCAACTACCCCGATGTGGTCGACGTCTACCGGCTCACGTTCGACGACCCGGACGACCCGCTCGCCTACCGCTACGACGACGGCTACCGCCGCGCCGAAGAATGGGTGGACACGATCCGCGTGCGGACGGCGAACGGAGTCGAGGAGCGCCGGACCACGTTCCGCCGGAGCCACCACGGGCCGGTCTTCGAGGTCGCACCGGGCGAGCACTACGCCATCCGGCGCGCGAACCAGGACGGCGGCAGCCTCTTCCCGCTCTACTACGCGATCGCGAAGGCCCGCAACCTCGCCGAGTTCAAGGCCGCCTTCGAGCTCGGGCGGCTCGTCTACCACAACTTCGTGTACGCCGACGTCGACGGGAACATCTTCTACCTCTACGGCGGCGCCCATCCGCGCAAGGACCCGCGCTTCGACTGGGAGCGCCCGGTCGACGGCTCGGACCCCGCCACGGAGTGGCAGGGGACGCTCTCCGTGGCGGAGACCCCGCAGATCGCGAACCCGGCGAGCGGCTGGCTGCAGAACGCCAACGCCACCCCGTTCCACGCCTCCGCGCCCGGCGACAATCCCGATCCCTCGGCGTTCCCGCCCTACCTCGTCCGGGAGGCCGGTCCCCGGACCCTGCGTCCGCTCATCGACGCCGACGGCAACGGGGCCCGCGCGCGCCAGTCGCGGCGCCTGCTGGCGGCGGAGAGCGGGCTCACGTTCGACCGCTGGACGGCCCTGGCCACCGACAACCACTTCCTGACCGCCGACGAGGAGCTCCCCGGCCTGTTCGACGAATGGAAGCGCCTGGCCGCCGCGGACCCGGCCCGCGCCGGCGCGCTCGACGAGCCGCTGCGCCTGCTGCGGGCATGGGACCGGCGCGGGGCGGCGCGCTCCGTGGCGACGACGCTCTTCGTCCGCTGGCGGGAGGAGACGCTCGCCGCCGCCGAGGACCGTGCGGCGAACGAGGAGCAGGCGGCGAACGAGGTCCGAGCGGCTAACGAAGAGCAGGCGGCGAATGCGGAGAAGGCAGCGAACGAGGACCGTGCGGCAGCGGACGACGCGGCCGGCGCCGGCCGGGACGGAGGCTGGCCGCGCATCGCCGCGCTCGAGGCCGCCGTCGCGGACCTGACCGCGCGCCACGGCACGTGGCGGACGAGCTGGGGCGACATCAACCGCCACCAGCGCCCGCACTTTCGCGCCGGGCGATCGTACGACGACGGCGCGCCGAGCCTGCCGCTGCCGGCCGCCGACGCCGACCTCGTCGGATCGATCCTGACCGCGTCGTCGGAGCGACCGCCGGGCGCGCGCCGCCGCTACGCCACGTTCGGGAACACCTACGTCGCCGTGATGGAGTTCAGCGATCCGATCCGCGCCCGGACCGTCGTGCCCTACGGCCAGAGCGGCGACCCGTCGTCCCCGCACTTCTTCAATCAGGCGCCGCTGTTCGTCGCGGGGGAGTTCAAGCCGTCGTGGTTCACGATGGAGGAGATCGAGGCCAACCTGGAGAGCCGCTACCACCCCGGTGAGCAGTAGGCCCGGCGAGCCGATCGCGGTTGCGCCGGCCGGGCCGCGCGACTATCGTAGCCGTCAGTGCATCGCCCGTAGACGTCAGTGCATCGCCATCGATCGCGTCCGAGGGAGGTTGAGGATGACACGTCGAGGGACCGGCATCGTCGCTCTGGTCGCCGTCGCTCTCGCCCTGACGGGCGGGGCACCCGCGGCCGCCGGGCAGGAGGCTGCCCCGCCCCGAACGCCGGACGGGCAACCCGATCTGCAGGGCGTGTGGAACTTCAGCACAATCACGCCTCTGGAGCGTCCCGAGGAGCTGGCCGACCAGGCGTTCCTGACCGCGGAGGAGGCGGCCGCGTTCGAGCAGGAGACGGCCGCCGGGCGGGTGGACGCGCCGCCGCCGCCGGGCTGCCCGGGGGGCTACAACCAGTTCTGGTTCGACCCGGGGACCGAGGTGGTCGGTGACCGCCGGACGTCGCTCGTCGTCGATCCGCCGAACGGTCGACTCCCGGCCCTCCGGGCCGGGGTCCCGCAGGGCGAGATGGTCCCGGACGACGGGAGCGTGGTCGCGCCCCCCGAGGCGCGCCCCGTCCGCTTCCGCGCGGGCGGCGTCGGATACGACGGCCCGGAGGATCGCGGCCTGGCCGAGCGGTGCATTCTCGGGTTCAACACCGGGCCGCCGATGCTTCCGAGCGGCTTCTACAACGACTACATGCAGCTCTTCCAGGGCCCGGACCACGTCGCGATCCTCAACGAGATGGTCCACGACGCCCGCGTCATTCCCCTGGACGGGCGCCCGCAACTCCCGGACGGCGTCCGGCAGTGGATGGGGAGCTCGCGCGGTCACTGGGAGGGCGACACGCTGGTCGTCACCACGACCAACTTCAGCGACCGGACGGCCGGGTTCAACACGTCGGTCATCAGCGGGGTCGGGACCGGGGAGACGCTGCACCTCGTCGAGCGCTTCACGCGCGTCGACGCCGACACGCTGCTCTACGAGTTCACCGTCGACGATCCGGCGACCTACACGCGCCCGTTCACGGTCGCCGTGCCGATGACGCGGTCGGACGCACCGGTCTTCGAGTACGCCTGCCACGAAGGGAACTACGGCCTGCTGAACATCCTGCGCGGCGCGCGAGCGGAGGAGCGGGAGGCAGCGGAAGCCGGTCAGCCGTAGTCCGGCCCGGTGCCGAGCCCCTGCGAGGTCGGGGATGCCGGTACCGGTCGGGGCTGCCCGTACGAGGGTTGCTCGCGAGCGCATCGCACGCACGCGCCGAGCGAGCACGAGACGATGAAGGCAAGCAGAAGGAGGAAGAGATGAGGCATCGCAACCTCGCCGTCCTGTGTGCCGCGGCCGCGGTCGTGGCTTTCGCCCCGGCGCTCGCCGCAGGCCAGTCGGAGGTCCCGCGGACGCCCTGGGGCGCCCCGGATATCGGGGGCGTGTGGGACTTCCGCTCGATCACGCCGATGGAGCGTCCCGAAGACCTCGCGGATCAGGAGTTCCTGACCGAGGAAGAAGCGGCGCGCCTCGAGCAGGAGACCCTCGCCCGCAACCAGGAGTTGCTGGAGCGGCCGGCCCAGCGCACGACGGTGACCGAGAGCGTCGACAGCGGGGAGAACGGCGCCCCCGGGTTCTACAACAACTTCTGGCTGGACCGGGGCACGACGACGGTCGGGACGCGCCGTACTTCGTTGATCGTCGACCCGCCCGACGGCAGGATGCCGCCGTTCACGCCGGAAGCCGAGGCGAAGCAGGCGGCTCTCCGGGCCGCGCGCGAAGGCGTCGTGACCCACGCCCCGACCCCGGGCGGCTGGGTCGAGGACCTCGGCGCCAACGGCCTGCAACTCCGCTGCATCACCGGCTTCAACGCCGGCCCGCCGATGACGCCGGGCGGCTACAACAACAACGTGCAGATCTTCCAGACGGAGGACTTCGTCGCGCTCCTCAACGAGATGAACCACAACGTGCGCTTCGTACCACTCGACGGCCGGGAGCACGTCGATCTGCCGCAGTGGACGGGCGACTCCCGCGGACGCTGGGAGGGCGACACCCTCGTGGTGGAGACCGTCTCGTTCCTCCGCGAGACGAGCTTCTCGTCGGGGCGCACGGATGCGAACCTGCACCTCACCGAGCGCTTCACCCGCGTCGAGCCGGGCGTCCTGATGTACGAGGCGACGATCGACGACCCGACGGTCTGGACGCGGCCCTGGAGCTACCAGGTACCGATGACCTTCAACGACCAGCCGCTCTACGAGTACGCCTGCCACGAGGGGAACTACGGGCTGGAGAACATCCTCGCCGGCGCCCGGGCCGAGGAGGCGGAGGCGATGGCGGCCGAGGGCAAGTAGCGGCAGCCCGGGAGTCTGCGCCGCAGAACAGGCGACGCAAGAGGTTTCTCGCGCGCGCAGACTGCCACGCACCCCTGAGGGCACGCGAACGCCGGCGATGCGTTGGAAGGGCCGACCCGGGACGAGAGCCCGGGTCGGCCTCGTCTCTTTTCGTCGCCGGATCAGACGTGCGCCCGCCGGCCGTCGGCGCCGGATCGATGGTTGCGTCCCGCCGGCCCGGCGTGGTACGTTCCGCCCGTCAGTCAATCAGATTCTGCTCTCGCAACGGGTGACCGAACATGCCTACGCTACGCGTTCCGTCCATTCTGCTCGTGTCGTTCGCGCTGGTGATCGTGCCGTTCCTGGGCGCCGTCACACCGTCGTTCGCCCACGTGACGGCCAGCGACGTCGTGGAGCGCTCGACGCTGAGAACGTTCGTCGAGCGAGCCGCCGCCTTGACGGAGAGCGAGGTCACGAACTCGCCCAACGCATACGCCTTCTTCGATCGCATGTTCCGGCCCGCGGGTGAGTGGCACATGGGCTCCATCTACATCTTCGTGGCCAATACCCAGGGGGTCATGCGGTTCCACGCCGCCAACCAGAGCCTGGAAGGAAGGAACCTGTACGACAACAAGGACCGGAACGGGGTGTATTACGTCCGGGAGCTCATCGCCGCAGCGGAGGCCGGCGGCGGTTTCGTGGAGTACCTCTTCGACAATCCCGACGTGCAGGGGGATGAAGAAGAAGGCTCGCCGAAGGTGAGCTACGCAGTAGCGCTCGATCTCGCAGGGGAAAAGCTGCTCCTCGGCTCCGGTTACTATCCCGCGCTACCCACGCCCGTCGCCCCACCGTTGGCACTGCTGGCACTGGCGACCCTGCTCGCGGGCGGAGCGTATCGCCGCTGGCGGCAGCGATAGCGGGCGCGCCGGCGCTGGCACAACGCCTGACCGACCTGGGCCTGGTTGCGCAATCATCCGCGGGCGTGGAGAATCCCGCACCGTCCGACCTGTGCGCCGGGTAGTGGCCAGCGCGGCTGCCTGGGAAGGTCTGCGCTCCGGTCGATCGCGCCGTCGTCATCCGGCTGCGTTCGACCGACGTCATTCACAGCTTCTTCGTCCCGAGTCTGCGCGTGAAGCAGGACGCGGTACCGGGCATGACGCCCGAGATCGTGGTCGGCCTGCTGCTGAATGCCGTCATTCTGTTCGGGCTGATCCTGCCCGACGCCATCCGCATCGCGGGGATGGGCGGGTAGCCGATGCGCCCCGCCGCCAGCGAGGCCGGCACGGTGCTCCGGCTTGCCGCGATCACGCTGGTCTGCTGCGCCGCGGCCGCTCTGGAGTGGCCGGCGCGGGTCGAGGCACAGTGCGTCATGTGCCGTACCGCGCTGGCGTCCGAAGAGGGGCGCACGCTCGCGGCGGCGTTCCGCTCCGGCATCCTCGTCCTGCTCGCCGCCCCCTTCGCAGCCTTCGGAGTCGTGGCCGCGCTCGCGGTGCGTACCGCGCGGCGCCGGGCCGCCCGTCGGCAGGCTCCCGCGTCGCGAAGCCGAGAACCCTGCCCAGCACGGATGCAGGCGGACCGCTTCGCGAACCCGGGAGGGAATCGCGCCGCGACAGGACCTACCGGCGGAGCGTGAACTTCTCTATCCGACAGCGGATCTGGTCCCGGTTGAGTCCGAGCAGCGTGGCGGCGCGGGTCTGGTTCCAGTTGGTCCGTTCCAGGGCCTGCAGGACCAGGTCGCGCTCGACGGCCTCCAGGTTCGTTCCCCCCGCCGGAAGCGTGAATCCGCTGGGCGATCCTCCCCTCGGACGGAGCAGCGGGAAGTCTCTCTCGGTCAGCCGACTGTCCTCGCTCAGCAGCACGGCGCGTTCGACCACGTTCCGCAGCTCGCGCACGTTGCCGGGCCACGCATGACGCTGCAGCGCCTCGATTGCCTGGGGGTCGATGTCCGCCACGCGCTTGCGGAACTCGCGGTTGAATCCGTCGACGAAGAACCTGACGAGTACCGGGACGTCGTCGGCCCGGTCGCGCAGCGGCGGCAACCTCACGGGCAGTACGTCGAGGCGGTAGAAGAGATCCTCCCGGAACGCGGCGTCGCGCACCCGTTGCTCCAGGTTCTGGTTGGTGGCCGCGATGATGCGCACGTCCACGCCGATGTCCGCGGCGCCGCCGACGCGCTTGAAGGTCTTCTCCTCGAGGAACCGCAGGAGCTTGGATTGGAGCGGCAGCGCCATTTCCCCGATCTCGTCGAGGAAGACGGTCCCGCCGTCGGCCGACTCCAGCAGGCCGCGCTTCTGCTGCTTCGCGTCCGTGAAGGCTCCCCGCTCGTGGCCGAAGAGCTGGCTCTCGAGCAGGCTCTCGGTCAATGCCGAGCAGGTGATGTTCACGAACGGCCGCGCGGCCCGCGCGCTGGTGTAGTGAATCACCTTCGCGGCCAGGTCCTTCCCCGTGCCGCTCTCCCCGGTGAGGAGCACCGTCGAAGCCGGGCTCGACGCGACCTTGCCGAGCAGCTTCTTGACCTCGACGACGGCGGGGGAGTCGCCGATGATGCGGTCGAGGCTGTACGGCTCCCGCTGGCTTGCACGGATCGCTCGCAGCTTCCGCCGAAGCCGGGTGGTCTCGAGCGCCTTGCCCACCAGCAGCGCGATCTCGTCCAGGTTGAACGGCTTGGTGACGTAGTGGTAGGCGCCCTGCTTCATGACGGCGACGGCCGTCTCGACGTCGGAATACGCGGTGAGAACGATGACGAGGACGTCGGGGTCCCGCCGACGCAGCGCCTCCAGAACGTGGAGGCCGTCGGTGTCGCCGAGACGGTAGTCGAGGAGCACGAGGTCGACGGCGTCATCGAACCGCGCGAGCGTCTGCCGTCCCGATTCCGCTTCGACCGTCCCGTATCCCTCGGCCGACAGGCGCTCGGCGAGCGACCAGCGGATCAACCGCTCGTCGTCGGCGATCAGTATCGTCGCCTTGCTCATCGCTGGCAGAGTGTGGACGCCGTGTGCCTTTCCATCGGCGCAAGCACCTCGGTCACGCGTTCGATCGCGGCCCTGAAGTGCGGATCTCCGATGCACGATCCGATCCGGTTCGGACCGCGCCGCCGCCGCCGCCGGCGAGGCGCCCGACACTCACTCGGTACCCGGTGAAACCGCCTCCCCTCGCGGTGGCCGTTCCGCGGGGTCTCTGCTGTTCGTTGTAGACCGCCAGGTACTCCTTGATCGCCGCCTCGAGTGCTTGGGTGCTGCGATGGGTTCCACGCCGGATCTGCTGCCGGGTGATCTCGGCGAACCAACGCTCTACCTGGTTGAGCCACGATGCGCTCGTGGGCGTGAAGTGCAGGTGATACCGAGGACGCCGTGCCAGCCAGTCGTGGATCATCGCCGTCTTGTGCGTGCCGTAGTTGTCCAGCACCAGGTGGATGTCGAGGTCGGGCGGCACCGCCTTGTCGATCACGGCGAGGAAGCGCTTGAACTCCACCGAGCGGTGCTTCCGAAAGCACCTGCCGATCACCTCGCCGGTGGCGGTGTTCAGGGCCGCGAACAACGAGGTCGTGCCGTGCCGTCGATAGTCGTGTGTCCGCTGCTCCGGTGCTCCCGGACGCATCGGCAACACCGGCTGGGTACGGTTCAACGCCTGGATCTGCGACTTCTCATCCACACACAGCACCACCGCTCGCTCCGGCGGATGCAGGTACAGCCCCACGATATCGCGCACTTTCTCGATGAACAACGGGTCTCGCGACAGCTTGAAGGTCTCGCTGCGATGGGGCTTGAGCGCGAACGCGCGCCACACGCGGCCGACGGTCGAAGCGCTCAGCCCGCAGGCTCGGGCCATCGACTCCCGGCTCCAATGCGTCGCCCCCCGTGGGGTCGTCTCCAGCGTCCGGACCACGACCCGTTCGACGTCCTCGTCCGACACCCGGCGCGGCGCGCCCGGCCGTGGTTCGTCCAGCAAGCCGTCGCAGCCGTTGCGCAGGAACCGCCGCCGCCACTTGCCGACCGTGGCCCGCGTCGTGCCCAGAGCCTGCGCCACGACCTGGTCGCTCCGTCCCGCGGCGCTCTGCAGCACGATGCGTGCCCTCAGGGCCAGAGCCTGCGCGGTATTGCGCCGGCGCAGCCAACCCTCCAGTTCCTCGCGCTGTGCGTCCGAGACCTCCGGGACCTCTCGTGTGTAATGGTTCGGCACGGCCCTCCTCGCTTCCGGGCCGACCGTACCACGAGCCGATTCTACTGTTCAAGAACTTCCGGCGTTGGACACTAGCATGAGGCCACGTCGATGTCGATCCGCCTGCGTGCCGGCTCCGCCGGGATGGTTGGTCCGTGAGTCACGTCGCTGGACGCGTGCCGCCGATCTTCGTGGCCGTCGAGCTCGACGACTACCTCGACGTGTCGCAGACGATGCTGTTGACCCTGAGCAACCGCGGGAGGGTGTCGCACATCAACCGGGCCGGCTGCGAGTTGCTCGGCCGGGACGAGGCCGACATCCTGGGTACCAACTGGTTCGACACGTTCGTGCCGGCTTCCGTCAGGACGACCATGCGAACGCTCTTCAGGCGGACCATGGCCGGCGACGAGGAGGCGGGCCACTTCGAGAGTCCCGTGGTCAGCCGGACGCGCGGCGAGCGCCTGGTGGCATGGCACCCGGCGCCGATCCGACTGGCCGACGGCATGGTGGCCGGCATGATCCTCTCCGGCCTGGACGTCACCGACCGGGAGCAGAACCGGAAGAGCCGGGAACGCCTCCTGAAGGAGCTCGGCGACGTGAAGTTCGCCCTCGATCAGTCGGCGATCGTCGCCACGACCGACCTCGGCGGCGCCATCACTGCGGTCAACGACAGATTCTGCGAGATCTCGAAGTACTCGCGCGAGGAGCTTGTCGGCAAGGACCATCGCATCGTCAACTCCGGATACCACGGTGCGGATTTCTTCCGGGACCTGTGGAACACGATCGCGGCGGGCCGTATCTGGCGCGGCGAGATCCGGAACCGCGCCAAGGACGGAGCCATCTACTGGGTCGACACCACGATCGTGCCCTTCCTCAACGCGCAGGGCCAGCCCTACCAGTACATGGCGATCCGCTACGAGGTAACGGAACGAAAGGCCGCCGAGGCACGCCTGCGCCAACGGGAGACCCTGGCCCGGCTGGGGCAAATGTCGGCGGTCGTGGCGCACGAGGTCAAGAACCCGCTCGCGGGCATCAGCGGGGCGCTCCAGGTCGTCGGCTCGCGGCTGCCCGCCGACAGCCGCGATCGGAAGATCCTCGACGACATCGACGATCGCATCGCCGCGTTGAACCGGATGCTGCAGGACCTGCTGACGTTCGCAAGCCCGAGAGAGCCGGTATCGACCCCCACCTCGGTGCGCTCGGTAGTCGGCGAGAGCGACCAGGTCGTGGCGCAGGCTCTGGGCACGACGCGGGCCACGGTCGGCAAGTGGCGGCGGCGGTTCCTGCGCAACGGCTGCGACGGCTTGCTGGACGAACCACGGCCGGGCGCGCCGCGCCGGGTGTCGGACGAGGACGTCGAACGGGTCGTGGTCCGGACGCTGGAGACGACCCCACGGGGGGCGACGCATTGGAGCCGGGAGTCGATGGCCCGAGCCTGCGGGCTGAGCGCTTCGACCGTCGGCCGCGTGTGGCGCGCGTTCGCGCTCAAGCCCCATCGCAGCGAGACCTTCAAGCTGTCGCGAGACCCGTTGTTCATCGAGAAAGTGCGCGATATCGTGGGGCTGTACCTGCATCCGCCGGAGCGAGCGGTGGTGCTGTTTGTGGATGAGAAGTCGCAGATCCAGGCGTTGAACCGTACCCAGCCGGTGTTGCCGATGCGTCCGGGAGCACCGGAGCAGCGGACACACGACTATCGACGGCACGGCACGACCTCGTTGTTCGCGGCCCTGAACACCGCCACCGGCGAGGTGATCGGCAGGTGCTTTCGGAAGCACCGCTCGGTGGAGTTCAAGCGCTTCCTCGCCGTGATCGACAAGGCGGTGCCGCCCGACCTCGACATCCACCTGGTGCTGGACAACTACGGCACGCACAAGACGGCGATGATCCACGACTGGCTGGCACGGCGTCCTCGGTATCACCTGCACTTCACGCCCACGAGCGCATCGTGGCTCAACCAGGTAGAGCGTTGGTTCGCCGAGATCACCCGGCAGCAGATCCGGCGTGGAACCCATCGCAGCACCCAAGCACTCGAGGCGGCGATCAAGGAGTACCTGGCGGTCTACAACGAAGACCCCAAGCCCTTCGTCTGGACGAAGACCGCCGAGCAGATCGGAATCCCTGAAGCGTTACTGCTCACGTATTTCTGACGGTGCACACTAGCGAGACGAGATCGACGCTGCCGAGTCCGAGTTCGCGGCGCCGGCCGCGGATGACGAGGCGCTGGGTCCAGCTGCGCGCCCCGGTGGGCTGTACGAAGAGGTACAGGCCCTGTCCGTCGGCGTGTCGTCCGGGCGGCGCGGAGCGGATGAAGGGGGCGGTGAGGGCGTTGCGGGGATGGCGTCCTCGGCGCTTGGTGCGGCGTGGGGTGGCGGGCGTGCTGGTGTCAATATCCATTCCACCATTATAGGCGAGAAGTGGCGGGATGTCGAGGGACGGCGCGGCCGGTTCGGCGCGCCCGAAATGTGCAATAACGATTACCACTCAGAGATTTATGGACTTACTGGCACGGCAGTGAACACCAGCGGACGATCTAGATCCGTTGGTTCTCGGCGAGCGGATCGCCGCCCTCGCGGGCGAGCTTGCGGTTCGACAGTGCCCGCTCCCGCGCCTCGGCCAGTGATACCAGGGCGGTGCTGCCGAGTCCGAGTTCGCGTTTCCGGCCTCGGATGACGAGCCGCTGGACCCAGCTGCGGGTGCCGGTGGGCTGGACGACGAGGTAGAGCCCCTGCCCATCGCAGTGGCGGCCGGGCGGGGCGGAACGGATGAAGGCGGCCGACAGCGCCTTGTCGGGGTGCCGGCCTCGGGGCTTGGTTCTGCGGGGTCTGTCCGCCGCGATGTATCCGCTTTCCATTCCCATATCATACACAGGATTCTGGCGGACCTCGCGAGACCTCCTGACCGGCTCAGGCCAGCGAAACGAATCATAAGCGATTACTAGTCAGTAATTTATGTGGTTTTCTGCATGATGACGGACAACTGCGGACTCCGGGTGTCCGTTGAGGTGCTGGTAGTACCAGCGGATCGCGCCCGTGTCCGCATCGAGGGCCAGGGTCGAGTTGTGGTAGAGGTGCTGGTTGCCGGTGCCGCCGAGCAGGAACTTCGGAGCCGGCGACGTGACGGACGTCCCGACGTATATCAGGTTCAGGTCGGGGTCGAAGCTCGGCACCATCCAGGCGCCGACGTGCCTCCGCTCCTCGTACGGCACGCCGCCCCACGACTCGTCGCCCGGCTCGCCGGGGGCCGGGATCAGCGGCGTGCGCCACAGCTCCTCCCCGGTGCCCGCGTCGTGCGCCGTGATGACGCAGGCCTCCGGACCGGCCATCGGCATGCAGCTTCGCCCGGAGATCACCTTCCCGCCGGCGACGATCGGCCCCGAGGTCTGCATCGCGGGGTCGACGCGGTAGTCGACGATCTGCGTCTCCCACGCCAGCCGTCCGGTGGCCGCGTCGAGCGCGAACACGTGGTCGTCGACGCTCGTGTCGAGGATGAACGTGCCGTGGATGGCCAGGTTGCGGTTGTTCTCCGACAGGCCGAAGATGTAGTCGGAGATGTCGTCGGGCACCTCCCGGCGGTGCTCCCAGAGCAGGTCGCCGGAGACCGCGTCGATCGCCTGGATGACGTCATTGGGGTTCGGCATGTACATCACGCCGTCGTGCACGAGGGGCGTTCCCTGCTGCCGCCCGCCGGTGAGGGCGCGGGACCACACCATGCGGAGCGCGCCCACGTTCTGCCGGTCGATGCGGTCGAGGGGGCTGTAGCCCCACCCGTCGAGCGTCCGGCGCCACATCAGCCAGTCGTCGGGGCTCGGATCTTGCAGCTCCGCGTCGGTCACGGGGTCGATGCGCTCGACCTGCGCTGCGGCGGGCGGAGCCAGGAGGACACCGGCGGCAGCGCACGCAAGGACCAACGACAACGGCTGGCGAGCGAGCGACGTGTATGCGGGCATGTCCCCTCCTGACCTCGGGTGAACGCCGGTCGACGAATCTTACGCCGGGCGCCCGTGCGCTGCGTCTCGCGACGCCACTTGCTTCGAGCGCAACTCGCCGGCAGCGCCGATCCGTCCGGTATCCGGACGAGGCGGCGCCGCAGTCCACGCTCGTTCCCCTCGACGCGTCGAGGGACGCTACTATTGGGGCTCCCGGAGGACATGCCGGGGGGCCGTCGGGCGCCGCGGCCCGGAAGGAGAAGGCCGATGCGGAGAGGGAATCGTCGTGGCCTCGTCAGCAGAATCTGTGGGTGAGTTCTGGTTCGGGCAGGTCGCCAAGTGCATGATACAAAGCGACTTCCAGTGCCGCGGAGGTGCGGAAGCCATACGCCCGTTTGGTGATCACTCTGGCCTTCCCGTTGAAGCCTTCGACAATGCCACTGGAGAACTGCCCTCGGGCCCGGAACCAGTTCAGGATCAGGTCGCGGTGCGAGCGCAGCATGCGGGCCACCTCCTTCATCGGGTCGAGCCGCGAGCGCATCGTCCGAGTGCACCAGCGGTCGAGGAACCGGCCGGCCCAGTACGGCGACACGTAGCCCCACAGCGCTTGAAAGTCCTCCTTGAGCAGGTAGGCGCGAACCGTGCGCAGGTTGCGACGCACCAGCTCCGCAAGCCGGCCCCGCTGCTCGTCGCTGAGATTCTCCGGACGCTTGAGCAGGAGCCAGCGGCTGCGCTTGAGCACCGGCGCCCGGCCCGCGGCGGCGAGCTTCCGGGCCTCCGCCGCGCGCACCTCGTCGATCGCTTGCGAGAAATGGCTCATGATGTGGAAGCGGTCGAGCACCTGCACGGCCTGGCCGGCGCGCTCGGCAACCACCTTCAGGTAGGGCTTCCACATGTCCGAGCAGACGAAATACAGCGCCGCGCTGCGTGCGGGGCCGAACCAGTCGAAGAAGCCCTCCAACGTCGCGGCCTTGCGTTCGCGGCCGACCCACAGCAGGCGCTTGCAGTGACCGTCGATCTGATAGACCAGCGTCAGGTAGCGTTGCCCGCGGCGGCGGGAGAGCTCGTCGACGCCGATGGCCTCGATGTTCGTGAGGTCGCGGTGCGCGAGGCCCCAGTCGACCGCCATGCGCACGGCCCGATAGACGGTGTCCCAGGACGTGGGGAACGCCGCGGCGATCTCCTGCCACGACAGACGCCTGGCCCACCCGGCGAGGAACCAGGCGTAGGCGTCGGTCAGTCGGTGCTTGCCGGTGGCCCACGGCAGCGCCTCGACCCGTACGCCGCAGCGCGGGCAGTCGACGCGGCGCATCGCGTAGAGGAAGACCACGGGGATGTGCCACAGGGGCACGAAGTCGAAGCGCCGGACCGCCTGCGTGTCGTAGCCCGGGGCCCGGCGCCTGCACTGCGAGCACGTCGCGCGGGTCCCGGCGCGAGGCCGCACCCGAACCTCGAGGGTCAACTGCGGGTGCTCCACCAGCCGCACCGTCTCGTAGATGAACGACGGGTGCTTCTGGACCCGATTCAAGATACTCTTGAGTTGCATCCCGTTCCCCTTCCGCGTCGCTTGGCTGCTGCAACACCAATTGTCGCGGATTCCGGAACGGGATGCGTTTCCGATGTCGAGGCTGCGTTCTGTGCTTCGGGACGGGCCATCGCCCTCCCGATACGGGCGTCGGGCATTTGGTCCTCGTCAGACGAGAGCCGGGGCGCTCGTGCGCGGAGCCGGCGTCCAGGCCGTCAGCCCCGCGCAGCGGGGGCGGAGCGGAGCGAAGCGCCTTGACGGCGGCGAGCACACGGGCACGCTGCCTCTTGTCTGACGAGGACTACCAGCCTCCGTTCTTACCCACAGATTCTGCGGAAGACCCTCGTCGTGCTTCGATGCTCGCGGCCGGGGTCGTGCTCGCCGCCGGGGTCTGCCTGCTCACCGACGCGGGCACGGCGGTGCGAGCCCAGTCGTCGACCACCAATCCGTACCGCGCGACCTTCGGCTGGGAGCGGCTCCCCGAGGGGCGCGTCCTCGGCACCGTCAGCGGCGTCTTCCCCGACCCGGACGGCGAGCACCTCTGGATCCTGGACCGTTGCGGCGCCAACCAGTGCGCCGGCTCGGACCTCGATCCGATCCTGAAGTTCGATCTCGAGGGCAACCTCGTCGACAGCTTCGGCGCGGGGCTCTTCGGTTTCCCGCACGGCTTCTTCCTGGACCACGAGGGTTTCCTCTGGGTGACCGAAGGCGGATCGCACGGCGACTCGCGCGCGACGCCCGGCGAGCGGATGGGCATCGGGCACCAGGTCCTGAAGCTGAACCAGCAAGGCGAGGTCGTGATGCGCCTCGGCGAGGCCGCGGTCTGGGGGGACGACGAGCACCACTTCAACGGCCCGTCGGGCGTGGTCGTCGCTCCGAACGGCGACATCTGGGTGTCGGACGGGCACCGTGGGGGCAACAACCGGATCGTCAAGTTCTCCGCCGACGGCACGTTCGTGCTGGCGATCGGGGGCGGCGTCGGGTCGGAAAGCAAGGAGGCGGCCCGCTTCAGCGATCCGCACGACATCAAGATGGACTCGCGCGGGCGGGTCTACGTGGCCGACCGGGGCAACAGCCGCGTCCAGGTCTTCGACTCGGACGGCAACCTGCTCCACATCTGGACCCATTACGGCAAGCCGAGCGGCCTCTTCATCGACAGCAACGACATCCTCTACGCCGGCGACGGCCTGTCCGGCATGGTCCGGCAGGGACCGCCCGACAACTGGCGCAGCAACCTCGGCTGGGAGAAGGGCATCCGCATCGGCGCTCTGCGTACGGATCAGGCCTGGGTGACGCACTTCATCCCCCAGCACGACGAGGACGTCGGCGCCGGCATCGAGTTCCTCGGGGTCGACTTCGACGGCAACATCTACGCGGGCGAGGTCAGCCGCCGCCGTCTCGTCCGCTACGTGCTCCACCGGCCGTCCGAGCTCCTGCGGCGTTGACGAGGGTCAGGTGCGCGCAGCTCATCGTTGGGGCGACCGACACCGGATCGCAGAGCGGGACGGGAGCTGATGGCAGCGAGGACGCTCTTCCTGGCGTGGCAGGACAAGAACAGCCGGCAGTGGTTTCCCGTGGGCCGGCTGGATGCCGACGTCCAGGGCTCGGACTTTCGGTTCCGCTACACGGGAGGAGCGGAACGGGCGCAGGAGGAGGTCGGGTTCCCCCTGACGACCGACTTTCCGAGCCTGCGGGGCGACTACCGGTCCAAGGAGCTCTTTCCCCTGTTCAGGAACCGGATCATGAGGCGGGGGCGGCCCGACTTCGCCGACTACCTGGCGCATCTCGATCTGCGCGCGGAGGCCGACCCGCTCGAGATTCTCGCCGCGGACGGCGGCCACCTGGTCACGGACACCTTCGAGGTGTTCCCGAAGATCGACAAGGGCGCCGACGGCGGGTTCCGGTGCCGTTTCTTCCTCCACGGCTGGCGGTACGCGAACGAGGCCGCACAGAACCGACTCAAGCGCCTCGTGCCCTACGAGGGGCTCCACGTGTCGCTCGAGCTGACGAACGATGCCGCCCCCCTTGCGGTACAGATTCAGACGCGGGACTATCACATGATCGGGTGGGCGCCCCGCTACCTCGTGAAGGACCTGATGATGGCGATCGCGGAGGGCCCGGGAAAGTGCTTCGCACAGGTCATCCGGCTCAACCCGCTCGAGGCGCCCTCCCGGCAGCGCCTGCTGATCGAGCTGAAGGGCAACTGGGGCAGCCACGAGCCGATGACGGACGAGGACTTCGAGCCGCTGGTCGGGTGACGAGTCCACGGGGCATGGAGCTGTCGGCGTTCGGGCGGCGGCTGATGAGCGACTCCGGCACGAGGTCGCTCATGGACGACCTCGGCGACATCGCGTCGGCCGGGGGCGGCATCATGAACCTCGGCGGCGGGAATCCGAGCCTGATCCCGGCCGCGGAGGCCGTCTATCGCCGCCGCATGCGCGAGCTGCTCGAGCGTGACCGCGCGTTCGAGCGCGCGATCGGCGCGTACGGCGGCCCCGACGGGGATCGGGGCTTCGCCCGCGCGTTGGCGGACCTCCTCCGGGACGAGCTGGGCTGGAACGTCACCGAGCGCAACATCGCCCTGACCAACGGCAGCCAGTCCGCGTTCGTCGCCCTGTTCAACCTCCTAGCCGGACCGATGAGCGACGGAGCGCCGTCGCGCCGCATCCTGCTGCCGCTCTCCCCGGAGTACATCGGCTACGCGGACATCGGCTTCGCGCCGGGGGTGCTCACCGCCCGCCGCTCGACCATCCTCGAGCTCGGGGACAAGCTGTTCAAGTACGGCGTGGACTTCGATGGGCTGGACGAGGTGGCCGGAGTCGGCGCCATCTGCCTCTCCCGTCCCACCAACCCGACCGGCAACGTCGTCACCGACGCGGAGGTCGAGCGCCTGCGCGCGGTGGCCCGCGCCCGCGGCGTGCCCCTCATCCTGGACAACGCGTACGGGCTGCCGTTCCCCGGCATCGTCTTCGGGCCGGCCGCGCCGGTCTGGGACGAGCAGACCGTCGTCTGCCTGAGCCTGTCGAAGCTGGGGCTGCCGGCGTTTCGCACCGGCATCGTGATCGCGAACGAGGCCATCATCGAGGCGCTCGTCGCCGCGACGGCCATCCTGTGCCTTTCGCCGGGCGGGGTCGGCCCCGCCCTCGCCGCCGATCTCGTCGCGAGCCGCGAGGTGCTGGCCCTGGTCCGCGACGTCATCCGGCCGCACTACGCCGAGCGCGCGGCGCGCGCCGTCGACAGGCTCCGCGCGGGGCTCGACGCGTACGACGTCCGCATCCACAAGCCCGAGGGCGCGTTCTTCCTGTGGCTCTGGATGCGGGACCTGCCCATCACGAACGGCGCGCTCTACGAGCGGCTCAAGGCCCGCGGCGTCATCGTGGTCTCCGGCCACTACTTCTTCCCGGGCCTCGAGGACGACGACTGGCCGCACAAGCGCGAGTGCATCCGCATCAGCTACGCGGACGACTGGGAGCGCATCGAGCGCGGACTCGACATCATCGTGGACGAGGTGCGACGGGCGTACGACGGCGATTCCGCGCGCCGCCCCGCTGCGACCCCGACCCTTCCGACCGACCCATGAACAAGCTCAAGCTCTTCGTGAACGGCCGCTTCGTCGACAGTTGCGCCGGCGGCATCGACGTGACCGACCCCGCCACGCAGGAGGTGCTGTGCGAGGTGCCTTTCGCCACCGCCGGCGAGGTGGACCGCGCGGTGCAGGGGGCCCGGGCGGCCTTCCGCACCTGGCGCGAGGTGCCGACGCCCGAGCGGGCGCGGCTCCTGTTCGCCTACCAGGACATCCTCAAGAAGAACCAGGACGACATTGCGCGGTTGCTGTGCCGCGACACCGGCAAGACCTGGGAGGACGCGCGGGGCGAGGTCTGGCGCGGGATCGAGGTGGTGGAGCACGCCTGCAGCATCGCCTCCCTGATGATGGGCGAGACGGTCGAGAACGTCGCGCGCGGCATCGACACCTACAGCCTCGTCCAGCCGGTCGGGGTGTGCGCCGGCATCACTCCGTTCAACTTCCCCGCCATGGTGCCGCTCTGGATGTTCCCGCTCGCGGTGGCCTGCGGCAACACCTTCGTGCTGAAGCCCTCCGAGCAGGATCCGACGGTGCCCAACCGCCTGATGGAGCTGCTGGCGGAGGCGGGCGCCCCCGACGGGCTCGTGCAGGTGATCCACGGCGGCAGGGAGCAGGTCGAGGCGCTGCTCGCGCATCCCGACGTCCGCGCGGTCAGCTTCGTCGGATCGGCGCCCGTGGCCAGGACCATCTATGCCACCGCCGCCGCCAACGGCAAGCGCGTGCAGGCCCTCGCCGGCGCCAAGAACCACCTGGTGGTCCTGCCCGACGCCGACAAGCGGCAGGCCATCGCGAGCCTGGTCGGCGCGGCCTGCGGCGCCGCCGGCCAGCGCTGCATGGCGGTCAGCGCCGCCGTGCTCGTCGGCGCCGCCGCGGACTGGCTCGGGGACCTGCGCGACGCGATGGCCGCGGTCCGTCCGGGACGATGGGACGACGACGGCGCGGCCTATGGCCCGCAGATCACGCGCGCAGCGCGGGAACGGATACTGGGCTACATAGAACGCGGCAAGTCGGAAGGCGCGAGCTGCCTGCTGGACGGGAGCGAGTGCATCGTGGCCGGCTACCCCGACGGCAACTGGGTCGGTCCGACGCTCTTCTGCGGCGTCCGGCCCGACATGTCGATCTACTCCGACGAGATCTTCGGTCCCGTGCTGGTCACCTCCGAGGTGGCGACGCTGGACGAGGCGCTCGACCTGGTGAACGCCAATCCGTACGGCAACGGCGTCTCGCTGTTCACGTCTTCGGGCGGCGCGGCGCGCCGCTTCCAGCGCGAGGTCGAGGTGGGCCAGGTGGGCATCAACGTCCCCATCCCCGTGCCCCTGCCGTTCTTCTCGTTCACCGGGTGGAAGGACTCCTTCTTCGGCGATCAGCACGTCTACGGCAAGCAGGCGGTCCGCTTCTACACCGAGACGAAGACCGTGACCGCACGCTGGTTCGACGACGCGCCGGCCGACGGCCCCAACATGACGATCCGGCTGCGGTAGCCAGACGCCGGCCGTCACTCCGGCGAAGGGAATACGTGGCTCCCGTTGCCGCGGTCCCGGGCGGTGCACCCAGGGTGCGAGCTGTAGCGGGATCCCGACGGTGCCCAAAGGGACGTGCCCGATCGGGCTCCGGGCGGTGGGGCTACGGCTCGACGAAGTGGAAGTCGGCCGGGCCGTCGCGGCGCGCGAGCAGCACCGCGTCGGCATCCGGGTGGGTGTGCCACGCGTG
Organism: Vicinamibacterales bacterium; assembly: GCA_965215155.1. GTDB lineage: Bacteria > Acidobacteriota > Vicinamibacteria > Vicinamibacterales > UBA8438 > JAGWAJ01. Next base: position 1,630,246 of record CBDCCY010000004.1, read on the forward strand.
GTGCGCCTTCCCCGGAATGATCACGTAGCTCCCCGCGGTGGCCGTGTAGCGGGTGCCGTTCATCACGATGTCGACCGCACCCTCCAGCACGACCACCGTCTCGGTGTACGTGTGCCAGTGCATGGCGAACTCCGAGCCCGCGGGGAACCGCGCGAGGTAGGTCGGGCCGCCGGTGGCGGGATCGGTCGCGATGGGCGCGTTCCGCAGGCCGGCCGGAAAGCCGGGACGGTCGGACGGCGGCCCCCAGTCGGCCGCCTCCCACGGGAGAACGAGCGGCGACACGCCGTGCTCGACCTCCTGCGCCACGGCGACCGGCGCCGCGGCCGAGAGGGCGAGCGCCGACGCGCATGCGAAGAGACGAATCGCGTTCACGGCTCTCCCCCTGCCGCTCGCGGCGCAGGAACGCGCGGCTACTTCGACCCCGACCCCGACTCCGCCGCCTCCGCCTCGGCCGCCTGCCGCTCGAGGTTCCGGTAGATCTCGAGGATGTGGCGGATGTCGTGGTTCCCCTCGTGGCAGGCGTACTCGTACATCGGGCCCTCGGTGGTCACCATCGGGACCTCGGCGCTCCAGGGGCGGGTCCAGGTTTTCGGATCCTCGACCGTGAACTCGTAGGTGATCCGGTCGTCGGCGACGCGCGTGAAGCGCTCCACCACCCGCATCGCCTCTGTGGCGCCCTGGAAGCGGCGGCGCGCGTTGAAGTTCGTGGTCTCGACGACCAGCGTGTCGCCCTCCCACCGTCCGCGCGAATCGCCCGCGAAGTGGCGCACCGCGTCGGGGACGTGCGGCCTGCCGTCGAGCGGGATGATGCGCGGCGGGTTGGTGGTCAGCTCGGTGAAGACCACGATGTAGTCCGGGGTCTGGAAGATCTGGTGGATGTCGTTGTAGGCCGGCGGCAGGTTCGGCGGACCCTCGTGGCGCCAGACGATGCAGCGCTCCGGCAGGGGCCGCGTCAGGTGGCTGTCGAACGCGCTCGGCGAGCGACGCGCCTCGGCCTCGGCCTCCAGGCGCGCCTCGGCCTCCGGCGTCAGGGGCGGGATCCTGCCGTTGGGCGGATCCGTTATGAGTGACGTCCGGCGGCTCGACAGTCCCTTCGGGACCGGCGTGCGCAACCAGATCTCGTTGTCGTAGTGGACGTAGGTCCGGTCGCGGTTCACCTGGTAGAGCCGCCTCTCGCGCGCCTCGTAGTCCTCGATCGCCACCGCGTCGCGCGCCGACGGATCGACCCCCTCCGCCGTGAGCTGCTCGTTCAGCTCCGCGGCCTCCTCCTCGGTGAAGAACTCCCGGTCGGCGAGGTACTCCGGCCGCTCCAGCGGCGTGAAGGTCTGGGTGGTCCAGTACCCCTGGAGGTCGGGCTGGCCGTCCGGAAGGCGCGGCATCGTCCACGCCGGCTCCGCGTCCGCCGCGCCCTCCGACTGCCCCTGCCCGAACGCCGAGACGGGCGCCATCCCGACGAGCACGATGACCGCCGCCAGCGCGGCAACACTGCGTGGGCTCATCTTCCTCTCTCCTCGACTGCGGCCCGCGTAGTCTCCCCGGGCGGCCGCGTTCACGGCCGCCGGTCGGGGGCGTAGAACGGCGCGTCGCCCTGGATCGTCACGCGGTAGCCGTGGCGCGTCTGGGGATAGTAGTCCCAGATCGCGAGGTGCTGCGCGCAGCGGTTGTCCCAGAAGGCGACGGAGTTCGCGCGCCACTGAAAGCGGCAGTGGTAGTCGGGTCGCGCGCAGTGGCGGAACAGGAACGCCAGCAGGGCATCGCTCTCGGCCAGCGGCAGCTCCTTGATGCGCGTCGTGAAACCCTCGTTCACGTAGAGCGCGGGGCGCCCGGTGACCGGGTGCGTGCGGACGACCGGGTGCTCGGCCGACGGGTAGCGATCGTCCCGGAGGTCGCCGGCGCCGTAGCGCCCGCGGTAGTACTGCTCTCCTTCGTGCACCGCCGTCAGCCCGCACAGCATCCGCTGCATGCGGTCCGACAGTCCCTCGTAGGCCGCGTACATGCTGGCGAAGAGCGTGTCGCCGCCCGAGGACGGCACCTGCACGATGCGCAGGATGCTCGCCATCGGCGGCTCGACGTCGCACGAGACATCGGAGTGCCACACGCTCCCGGCCACGAACTCGACCTTGTCGTCGCCGTGCACGACGAGGATCTCGGGATGCTCGGCGTCCTTCGGGGCCGCGGGATGGATGTGCAGCTCGCCGAAGCGGCGGCCGAGGGCCTTGTGCTGCTCGAACGCCAGCTCCTGATCGCGAAAGAACAGGACCAGGTGCCGTGCCCAGGCGTCCCGCAACGCGGCCAGCGTCGCGTCGTCGAGCGGCCGCGACAGGTCGATGCCCGAGACCTCCGCACCGATGGCCGGCGTGAGAGGCTGGATCCGCAACGCGGTGGGCGCCGCGGCCGGCGGAACGGGGCTCGACACGGACACGTCCGAATTATAGTCGGTCGCACGGGCCGCCGCGAGCGGTTGCGATACTCCGCGGTCGGTGACCGGCCGGCCGCCGACCGCGGCGCTCGCACGCCCCGGCGGCCGCGTCCGGGCGTTGCCGCCGCTATGCGCCCGCCGCCCGCGGCGCACCGGCCGCCCGTGGCGGAGCCGGCCGCGGAATGTGGGCGGGCCACTCGACCGGATCCGGCCAGTGCTCGGAGAGGAACTGGAAGGCACGCTCCGCGCGGCGCGTCGTGATGGCGCGGCCGCGACGCAACCGGGCGATGGTGTCCCCGCTGCCCGTGGCCTGCCGGGACACGGTGGATACGCTCCGGCCGGTCCGCTCGGCGAAGAGGTCGCAGAGGGCGACCAATCGCCCTGCCGTGTTATTCATAGCGCACTAGCATGCCACATGGAACACGGCCGCGCAACGGCCATTTTCGCACGGGGACATTTTCGTGTATCGTGTCGCCGGTGACACGTTACGGCGTCGACTACCTGCGGAGAGCCGTTCAGGAGCGGGTGGAGAAGGAGGGACTCAGGCCTTTCTCCGCCCGGACCGGGATTCCTCTCGGCCAGCTTCGAAGCCTGCTCCAGGGGCGCGCGGCGCGCAGCACGACGCTGGAGCTGATGTCGTCCGTCCTGGGTCTGGAGTTCTACATCGGCCCCGCCCGCCGGCGGAGGCTCAGCCGGCCGAGCCTCCCGCCGGAGATCGCCAAGGCGCTCCACCTGCCGAAGGAGGCCGACGTCGCGGACGCGATCCAGGTCATCGACAAGGATACGATGGCGTCGAAGCTCCGCGAGGGGATCGGCGTCGTGCAGGGCCTCGTGGAGCAGGCGGCAACGGCCGCGGCCGTGCTCCCCGAGCTGATCTCCGGCGGCTACGCGTCGGCAGGGGGAGTGCGCCCGGAGGAACCTGTCGTGGTGATCCCGCTGGTCGCCGGCGCCCCGCCGGGCGCATCGGCGGCCAAGGTTGCCCTGGACAAGTCGCCCGAGGTCTCGATAGCCGTCGCCACGGAGGCGCTGGCCGATTGGGCCCAACCGGAGCGGCTGATGTGCTTCCGGGCCGTAGGGGACGCCATGGAACCGACGATTCAGGACGGCGACCTGGTCGCGGTCGACACCGGACGGCGGACGCCCGAGGATGACGGGCTGTTCGTCCTCCGGATCGACTCCGGACTCGTCGTGCGGCGCCTGCGCCGGACCGGGCGCCACTGGTTCGTGACGAACGACAACCCGGCGTACCTGTCGCACCCCCTGGCCGACCGCGATCGGATCGTCGGGCAGGTTGCCTGGTGCGAGCCGCACGGCAACCAGCACTGACGCTACTCCGGTAGCGCGAACACGAAGATGTTGTTGCCGTCGCTCGGTCGGATCTCGGGCGTCATCGCCGTCCAGCGGGAGGCATTGCCGCCGGTGCCGGTGCCGGCCACCACGTACTGCCGCCCGTCGACCGCGTAGGTAACGGGGAACCCGCTGACGGGCGAGCCGAGGTTGACCTCCCACAGCACCTCGCCGGTCTCGTCGTCGAGGGCCTTGAAGCGCCCGTTGACGTCGCCCACGAAGACGAGGCCTCCGGCCGTCGCCGCGAGCGACATGGTGGCGGTGCGCTGCTGGTGGGTCCAGGCCGTCACGCCGGTCTCGGCCGAGATGGCCCACACCGAACCGAGCTGGTCGGTGCCCGGCGCCAGCTCGTTGCGCATGCTGAGGCTGTAGAGCGAGCGGGCGCCGTCGTCGAGCGCCGCCATCCGCGCGCAGGCGTTGCGGAGCGGCATGTACATCATGTTCGTCCGCGGGCTGTAGGCGCCGGCCTCCCAGTCCGGTATCACGCTAACGACGAACGCCGTAACCAGCTTAGTCACATCCATTTATGTGCGTCACGCGTTACCCTGCCAGCCGTTAGTGCCAGCCAGAACGGGCTGGCCAGCCGGTTTCGGCCCGCCCTCCGCGTCGTCGCTGCGCAGCCGTTCGAGCGCCGCCAGATGCTTCGCCAGCTCCGGTGGCGCATAGATCATGGTCGTCTCGGGCCGGGTGTGTCCATAGAGGTCCTGGATGTCCGCCACGTCCGTCCCGGCCCGGCGCAGGCCGGCTGCGAACGAGTGCCGGATCTGGTAGGTGGTGAACACCGGCCGGCCGGCCTTGCGCGCTGCTCGGGCGAGCGCCCGGTTGACGCTGCTGCGGGGCCACGGCCCGAAGGCTTCGGCATCGAGGAAGGCGCGCGCGGCGGCGACGCCCTCCGGCACCAGCGGGACGGCGGCGATCCGGCCGCCCTTCCCTCGCGGAACCGCCACGTAGGGGATCGGCTCGTCGAGCCGGAAGTCATCCGCGCGGAGTCTGCCCATCTGCGACGGCCGCATCCCGGTCCAGTGCATCAGCTCCAGCCGCACGCCGATAACGGATCCGGCCGGGATCTCCGCCAGAACCGCAGCGATGTGGCGGCGGTCGACCCAGCGGGGCTTCGGGGGCGGCGGGGCGAAGCGGACGAGGTCGAGCAGGTCGAACGAGGCGCGGCGGCCGTAGAGCACGCGGACGAGGTTCGTCAGGGCGTGGCGGCGGTGGTTGCAGGTCGAGGCGGCGAGCGTCCGGCGCCACTCGTGAAGCTGGGCGTTGAGCATCGGCAGGTGCGCCGGGAGCGCCGTCGTTCGCAGGTGCCCGAACCGCGGCAGCCACGCCAGCAGTTCGCGGCGGCGGTCGCCGAAGCTGATCAGGGTGCTCTCCACCTGTTCGAGGTACCGCCCGGCGTCGTGGCTGAGGGTGTGCCGGCCGCCTGCCGGGAGTGTCCGCAGGCTGGCCCGCAGCTCGTCACGCTTCGCCCGAATGGTCCTGAGCGGCGTGCCGGGCGGGAAACGGACCTCGCGCTGGATGCCGTTGACCTTGACCGTGGCGGCCAGTCCGTGCCGGTCCCGGTAGATGCCCTCGGCGACCCGCACGCGGCGGCGTGCGGCTGGCTTGCCGGCGCCGGCCTTCGATGCTCCCCGCTCCCCGGCTTGCCGCGGCTTCGCCACCGGCACGGCCATCGCCCACTCCGCCGCATCGGGTCGGACGCCCTCGATCTCACTGACGATCGGTTCCATAGACTCTCTCCCTCACAGAAACGTCCGCGCGGTCCAGCGGACCTCGCCGAGCACGGCCGCGTCGTCGGGCCAGGGCAGCGTCGGCCACGCCCGCTTGTCGGGGTGGTCGCTGACGAGCAGCCAGCTCCCGTCCGCTTCCTTGCCGGCGCGCTTGACGATCAAGCCGTCGGCGGTTCGGACCACGTAGATGCCGCCTTCGCGCCGCCGCCGGCTGGCGTGGTTGACGAGGATCGAGCAGCCGTCCACCAGGGTGGGCTCCATCGACTCCCCGAGCACCTGGATGATGCGGCAGTCGCCGGCGGCGAGGCCATGGCTCGTGAGCCACGCCCGCCGGAACTTGATGCGGCCGATGACCCGCTCGCGGTCGACCTCGGCCCCGCCGCCCGCGGCGGTGGCCACCTCCCAGACGCCGACGAAGTCGCCCTCGTCGAGCGCCCCGGCGCGGGCGCTGTCGTCTTCGAGCGCCCGGACCCGCGAGGCGAGCTGGGCGGCGGGCGTCGGGTCGTCGGTGAGCCCGAACAGGTAGTCGACCGAGACGCGCAGTGCCTGGGCGGCGGCCGACAGGTTGGCCGGCGACAGGCCCGACTTGCCGTGCTCGACCATCGAGATCAGGTGCCGCGCGATGCCGGTGCGGTGCGCGAGCTGCAACTGGGTGAGACCGCGCAGCTTGCGGGTCTCGCGGAGGCGCTCGCCGATGACGTCCATCTGCACGCGAACAATAATAATTTATTATTGCAAAGTCAGCCACGAGCGCACACCGTGGGACCGGATTGGACCGCCAGATGCCCGGACATACGGCAATAAACGTTGCTGAACAGCGCGCCATCGACGCGACCTCGGGGGCTGGGCAACACACGAGAGCATGGCCATTGTGCGGCCATTGACAGTCAGGTAAACTGACTCCATGCTGTCGAGTCGGCACGGTCGGCGGAGGCGCTCGGTGTGCGTCTGGTTGGGCGCGCCATTCGGAGGAGCCGGGCGATGACCGATTTCGAGGACCGTCCCGTGGATGTGGCCGCGCGGTCGGTGGCTCGGCGGGAGGACGGCGGGGACCAGCTCGCGCCATCGACGTTGCGCGGCGCGACCTCCGCGCTGCTCCGGAGGGTGTTCCGCAGAACTTCGACGGAGATTCCGCACGATTCCGGATGCGGCCCGGCAGCGATGCCGGAGGATTCCCGGAGCGGTCCGGGGCTGGTTTCGGAAGATTCCGGGGCTGGTTCGGGGGCTTGTCCGTCTCACGCGCGCGGCAGCCAAACGGCTGACAGCTCGTGGCTGACGGCCGACGTCCACTCAGAGGGTGGGGGTTCGGGGGAGGGGGAAGCGTCGCCCGACGACGGTCGTCGAGCTGTGTCGGTCGGAGCTGCACCCGCAGGGGCGGCCGGTGGCGAATGCGCCGATGTGGGCGGTCGGGATTCAGGCCGCGCCAGCGAGACAGTCGCTGACGGCCGGGGAGAGCTGGACGCGGAGCGCACCGTTGCTGTTGTCCACGGCCCCGGCGCTGACCGGGCAGCGCCTGAACCCGCCGCGTCGGCGGAACGGCAGGATGAGGCCGAAGGAGCCGCGCGACGCGACGGTCCGCCAAGCGACAGCGAGGCGAAGCGTGGTGAGGGGACGCGGGACGGAGCCGCGGCTGGGCACCCCAATCTCGGGGACCGGTTGCGCTCGCTCGGGGCGCCGGGCTGGACCGGACGCGACGCCGAGTGGCTCGCGCTGGCGTGCCTGCACGGCGGCGTGTTCCTCCGGCCGCAGTACCTCGCCTTCATCGGGCAGTCGCATCCGGAACTGGCCCGCCGCTTCGTGCGGCGGTGCGGCAAGGCGGCGGTCGAGGAGCGCTGGAAGGCGTCCGGCCTGAAGCTGTGCCGGATCGTGGACCGCGAACTCTACCGGGCGTTGGGCGTGGAGCACCTTCGCCCTCGGCGCGACGTGACTCCGGTCGTGGCGTTGCGCCGGCTGCTGGCGCTCGACTACGTGATCGACCACCTCGACGCGCCGTGGCTGCCGGCCGACGGCGAGAAGGTGGCGGCGTTCAAGGCCGCGGGGGTGCCGAAGGACGTGTGGCCGGGCCGGGTGTACGCCGGCGCGGACGGCTCCCGCCGCCGGCCTTTCGTCCACAGGCTGCCGCTGGCGCTCGACGCCGAGCGGGCGACGTTCGTGTTGGTCCAGCCGGAGGAGGAGACGCAGAGCGCCCTGCGGACCTGGGGCGGGCAGCATGCCGGGTTGTGGGCGGCGCTGCTGGCGGCGGGCCGCGCCGTCGAAGTCGTCGTCGCGGGCCGGAACGCCGACCGTCTCGCGGCCGCGGGACAGGTGCTCGACGGCTGGGTATCCACACCTGCTGTCGTCGACGCGCACTGCGAGGCCGCGGCGGCGCGAGTCGCAGTGCAGGTGCGTCGTGACGAGGAGATCGCGTCGGTCCGGGCGGCCATTGCGACGCTCGATGAAGCCGCGCTAGCGGCCTACGGCGGCTTGAACGGCGCCATAGCCTGTTGCGCCGCGCTGGAGACCGCCGTGACCGCGACCAGCCGGGTGAAGCCGATGATCACCACCGGACGGACGTGGCGGTCTCGGAGGGTGCCGGCATGAACCGGTTGCTGGCCCACCCGACGAGAGCGATGGCCGTCGAACCGGATGCACGAACCACGCTCGCCACTACCCCCGATCAGGGCCTGAACGGCGGAGACTCGACCATGCCAGCGTTGCGGAGAATCGGAGGTATCATTCCTGTCGATGGTCGTGGCATCAACCGGGTCGCCTGACGAGACCGGGTGACCAAGTGCGCCAGCTAGAGGTGGTCTGAACATGCGAGAACGACGTGTCGGCATTCGCGATCTCAAGTCCAAGCTGAGCGAGTACATCCGAGATGTAGAGGCCGGGGCCACCGTTGTCGTCACCGACCATGGACGTCAAGTGGCACGTATCGTTCCGGAGACGGAGTCGAACGAGAAGCGGCTCGCAGCGTTGAGGGCGACCGGCGTGTTCCTGTGGAGTGGCCGCCGGTTGCCCGTGACGAAACCGGATGTTCGCGTTCGCGGTGCAGGCAGCGTGAGCGAGATTGCCATCGAGAACCGCGGGTGACCTTCCTCTATCTGGACACCAGCGCACTCCTCAAGCGGTATGTGGCGGAACCGGGTTCTGACGAGGTGATCACCGCGATGGCAAGGGCGGACGCCGTCGTAACGTCGCTCGTCACCCGTACCGAAGTGCCGGCCGCGATCGCCAAGGCCGTGCGTCGCCGTGTCCTGGACGACGACGGTGGGCGGCGCGCGCACCGCAGGTTCCTGCACGAGTGGCCGGACTTCTGGAGAATGCCTGTGACGGATGCGCTCGCGGCGCGTGCCGATACCTTGGTTTGGGACCACGGGCTGCGAGCGTACGATGCGATTCAACTTGCCGCTGCGCTGACATGCAAGGAGACGATCGCCGCTCTCGGAGCGGATGCGCTCTTCGCCACGTTCGACCGACAGCTTCGTGACGCTGCTCTGGCGGCCGGACTGGACACGTGGCCGGCGTGAACAACTCCAAGCTATTATTCGGTTACGGTTTCACGCACGGCTTGCATCCCCTCAACCCGTCCCTCGTTCCCCAACCGGGTTTCCGTCGCCGGCCCGGATATGGGTAGTCCGCTGGACGGGGCCAGCGACAGCCGGCGGCAGGAATCGGCGTTCGACGGCACACGCTCACCGGCTCGCCTCCAGGGCCTGCCAGACCGAGTAGGCAGGAAGTATTCGGTTAGCGGGTGATTTCCCAATAGACACGGGCTGAGAGTGGACTTGGAGTGCGGAGGTTTCAGCGCGTCGACGCGGTGGCTGGAACCGACAGTGTGTTCGCGCGGCTTGCCTCCCCCGTCGCGATGCCACGGACACCGAACGCCAAGCCGGCGCGCGGGAGCATCGGCGCCGATTTCTCCGTGAAGTCCGGTGGCGACCGCGGGCTGCCGCGGGCGGTGCGGTCGTCCGCCTCCTGCGGCGGGGCGCCACGGGGACCGGTCGCCCGTCGAGGTCGTATGTCGGACGTTGCCGGCCTACGGGAGCGGCGGCGGAAGGCCGAGGAGCTCGGGGACAACGGGCTCGACCGCGCGCAACATCGCGGCGATCAGCGGAGGCAGGTCGAGGCCGCGTTGGCGCGCGGTGCGCACGACGCTGGCCAGGACCTGCTGGGTGTCGGCGCCGTGGCGGGTGCGGTTGCCGCCGCACACCTTGCGGATGACCACGGCGGGCCGGAGGGCCTGTTCGGCGCGCCAGTTGGTGGCGTCGAGCGAAGGGTCCCACAAGAATAGGAACACAGCCGGGAATTCGGTGGCCAGGTGCGCCGCGAAACGCTCGGCGTCGTCCAGCGGCGGCGGGGCGTCGACCAGCCGCCCGAGCCGGGCCGTGAGTCGGCCGCGGGCCGTGGCCATCCCGTGCTCGCTCAGCGCTCCCGCGTTGCAGCGGTCCCGCAGGTCGAGACCGGCCCGCAGGACCGCCGCCACGTCGCCCGCCCAGGGACTGTTCGGATAGTCCTCCCGGAGCTGCTTGCAGCGTTGTAACAGGTGCGCCTTATTCCGATATCGGAATAAGAATCACTATGCCGATGTCGGGATTATTCCGATGTCCGCCCTGATGTCCCGGTCGTGCAGGGCGTCTTCGACGAGACGATCCGGATAATCACCGCGCGCTGACGGACGGAGACTCTTCTCTCACGACCCACGAGAGAGGAGGCTCTCATGAGTGATCCGTCACGCGTTCCCGTCGTCGCCATCGCTGGTTCGCTCAAGCCGTTCGCGGCGGGCTTCGCGACGGAGCTTGCGCAGCAAGGCTACACACCGCGCTCGCTGCGGACGCAGTTGTCTCTGGCGTCGGCCGTCAGCCGGTGGCTGCAGGCAAGAGGCCTCGACATCGGCGACCTGCCAGAGCGAACGCAGCAGTTTCTGCAAGCACGGCAGAAGGCCGGCTACAAGAGGCATCTGACGGGCAAGGCGCTGCGCCCGTTGCTGACGTACCTCCGGGCTCGTGGCGCGATCCCGCCTGCGACGACGCCCATCCCGACAGGGCCCGTGGACAAGACCCTGGTGCTCTACCGGCACTACCTCACCGTGGAACGGGGTCTGGGCGAAGCCACCGCCCAGGGCTACGTCGATGCGGTCCGCCCCTTTCTGCGCGGCTGCATCTCGGCCGACGGCCTCGGGCTGGACCTCGAGCAACTCGGTGAGGCCGACGTGACTGCGTTCATGGTGGCGCGCTGTGCCGAGCAATCCCGCCGGGCCGCGCAACTGACGTCGACCGCACTGCGCTCGCTGCTGGTCTTCCTGCATGTCACCGGGGTGGTCCAGCGTTCGCTGGCGACGGCCGTCCCGTCGGTAGCCGGCCGACGACTGGTGGCGCTTCCGCCGCGCCTCGAGCCCGACCACGTCCGGCGACTGCTCGCCGCGTGCGACCCCCGGACGCTGGGAGGGCGCCGCGACTTTGCGGTCATCACCACGCTGGCCCGCCTCGGCCTGCGGGCCGCCGAAGTGGCGACCCTGCGTCTCGACGACGTGCACTGGCGCGCCGGCGAGGTCGTCGTACACGGCAAGGGGAATCGGGCCGAGCGCATGCCTCTCCCGACCGATGTGGGCAACGCGGTGGCCGCATATCTCCGCCAACGGCCGACCCGGGCGCAGGGGCGCACCGTCTTCGTCCGCCTGGTCGCGCCTCTGGGCCCGTTGAGCCCGACCGGGGTCACGCAGATTGTGGCCGCCGCCGCGCAGCGAGCCGGCCTCGGCGTCGTCCACGCACATCGGTTGCGTCATTTCGCGGCAACGCAACTGCTCCGAGCGGGCGCCCCCCTGTCCGAGATCCAGCACTTCCTGCGTCACGCCCGCCTGCAGACCACGGCGATCTACGCGAAGGTCGACCATGACGCCCTGCGCACGATCGCACGCGCGTGGCCTGGAGGTGCAGCATGACCTTCCTGCGTCAAGCCCTGGCCGACTATCTGACGATGCGCCGGGCGCTGGGCTACCGCTTGGCGCGCGCGGAGAAGCTCCTCGCGCAATTCCTGACCTATCTCGAAGACCGCGGGGAGACGCGCCTGCGCACCGAGACCGCCCTCGCCTGGGCGACACTCCCCGCCGGGAAGGACCCGAGGGCGTGGTGGGCCAGCCGACTCACCGTCGTCCGCGGCTTCGCGACCTTCGTGCGCACGATCGACCCGGCAACCGAGATACCGCCCGCCGACCTGTTGCAGGCGCGCGCCCAGCGCGCCACGCCGTACCCCTACACCGACGAAGACATCGCGGCCCTGCTGGTCGCCACATCGGGGCTGCGCACCGGGCATCGGGCCGCAACGTATCGGACCCTGATCGGTCTGCTGGTCGTGACCGGGATGCGCGTCGGTGAAGCCATCGCGCTCGATCGGCACGATTTCGACGCCGAGCAGGGGCTGATCACCGTCCGCCACGGCAAATTCGACAAGTCCCGTGCACTTCCGCTGCACCCCACAGCCAGCGCCGCGGTCCAGCAGTATCTGCTCCGCGCGGACCGGCTGGCGGCCCGGGACACCGCCGCGCTGTTCGTTTCTACCGCGGGCACGAGGCTGCTGTGCCGCAATGTACAGCAGACGTTCCGCACCCTGGTCCAGCGCGCGGGCCTCCGGCCGCACGCAGCCGCCTGTCGGCCACGGCTGCACGACATCCGACATCGGTTCGCGACGTGCACGCTGCTCGACGCCTACCGACAGGGCCAGAATCCGGCGGCGCGAATCGCGCTCCTGGCCACCTATCTCGGGCACGCCGACCCCAAGTACACATACTGGTACCTGTCGGCGGCACCGGCATTGATGCAGTTGGCCTCAGACCGCCTCGAACGCCATCTGGGGGCCTCAGCATGAGCGCCCTTGCTCCCACGCTCCAGGCGTTCTTCACCGAGCGGCTCGTGCACCAGCGCCACGCCAGCCCGCACACGGTCGCTGCCTACCGCGACGCGTGGCGGATGCTCGTCCGCTTTGCCGCGGTCCACCTCGCCAAGGCCCCCTCGGACCTGGAACTCGGCGATCTCGACGCACCCCTCATCGGACGATTCCTGGCCCACCTCGAGCACGACCGCGCGAACACCGCGCGCACCCGCAACGCGCGGTTGTCGGCCATTCATGCCCTGTTCCGCTATGCCGCACTGGAGCATCCCGAGCAGGCAGCCGTCATTGCCCGCGTACTCGCGATGCCCCCCACGCGCGGTCCACGTGGGCTCGTGACCTTCCTGTCCGACCTCGAAGTCGACGCCCTGCTCGCCGCCCCCGACCGCACCACGTGGACCGGGCGCCGCGACCACACTCTCCTCGCGCTCGCGATCCAGACCGGATTGCGCGCCGCCGAACTCACCGGCCTGCGCTGCACGGACCTGCACTTGGCGCGAGGTGCGCACGTCCACTGCCTTGGAAAAGGGCGCAAGCACCGGGTCACTCCGCTCACCAAGCCGGTGGCCGCCGCCCTGCGTGCCTGGCTGGCCGAATGCGCCAGCTCACCAGAGGCACCAGTCTTCCCTACGCGGACAGGCAAACCGCTCAGCCGAGACGCCCTCGCGCAACGCGTCACGACGCACGTGGCTGCTGCGGCCCACGCCTGCCCATCGCTCCGCGAGAAGACCGTCACCCCGCACACGCTGCGTCACACCGCAGCCATGCGGTTGCTGCACGCCGGGGTCGACAACACCGTCATCGCCCTGTGGCTCGGACACGAACACGTCCGCACCACCGACATCTACATCCATGCCGACCTCGCCCTGAAGGAACGGGCGCTCGCAAGGACCACCCCAGCCGAAGTCCGCGGGGGCCGCTATCAACCATCCGACGCGCTCCTGGCCTTTCTCGAAGGGCTGTGATTATGCCGATCAGTTTGGTGCAGATGCCGCCAACAACAGGGGCGTCTGCACCAACATCGGAATAATCCTGACATCGGCATAGTGGTTCAGACACGTTTGGTGCAGGCCGTCGTAGCAGCGATACGGCGCCCATCCGTCGCGCACGAGCACGCCGACGTAGTCGGTCCCCAGCACCGTGGCGGCATCGGCGAACCCGCGGCCGGGGCAGATGGCGTAGACCGTCGTCTCCGGCGTGACGAACGTCCACAGCCAATGGCGCTCGCCGCCGACGCGCCAGCCCGTCTCGTCCGGCGTGACCACGGGCGCGTTGCGGACCTGCTCGCACAGTTCCGTGTAGGCCGGCGCGGCGGCACGGGCCGCCCGGTGCAGCACGTGGGCCAGCCCGCCCGGCGTCACCTGCAGCCCGAACGTGGTCCGCAGCAGGTGCGCGACCTTCGCCAGCGGCACCCCCATCTCCGTGTGCAGCTCGACCACCAGCGCCACGACCGCGGGACCGAGCTGCACGCCCGCCGCCCCCAGCGCGTCCGAGGTCTGCAGCTCGTGGCGGCCCTGCACCCGCCGCTGACACCGCGTGCAGTGACCAACCTCGATGGCAAAGCGCCGCACCACCGGGCGCACCACCGGCAGGTCTTCCTGATACTGCGACGCCTCGCGGGTCCTTTCGACCGCGCCGCCGCAGTCCGGACATTCCCTCGGAATCGGCGCCGCGTGGGTCTCGTCGACCTGCGCCGGACGCCGGCGGCAGCCATGGCGGCCATACTCCGCACCGGCTCGGCGTCCGGGATGCCTCCCGCGACCCTGCGGCCGGTCCTTGGCGAACGGCGCGGCCTGCCGGCGACCCGCCCGACGGGCCTCGTCCAATTGCCGTTTCAGGCGCTCGTTCTCTTGCTTCAGGTGGTCATTCTCCCGCTGCAGTCGGTTGCTCTTGCGCTGCAACCGGCCCTTCTCGCGCCGCAGGTTCTCGGTGTCGCGCTCCCGCCGCGCCAACTCTCCGCGAAGCCGTTCGAGGTCGGTGGGAAGCTCCGCAGTTCGAGGTGGGGGCGATTTCCGGTCGGCGGACGTCACGCCACCGTTATGCCATAATCCGGAAAATTGTACAAGTCAAAACATTGACGCTTCGATCCGGAACCCGCTAACCGAAGACCCGCGAAGCTGCTTGGTGTTCGGTCCAAGTCGAAATAGGCGAGGCACCTGCGCGCGACCGGCTTGCGGCGTCCCTCCTCGGTGAGCACGCCGTAGCAGGTGCCGTAGAACTCGACGGACCCGTCGCCGAGCGCAACCAGCGTGCCGGCTTCCAGGAGCCGCTCGATGTAGTGGCGCCAGCCGAGCGCGATGCCGCTGCCGGCGGCGGCACCTTCCAGCACGTATACGTAGCTGTCGAGGCCGAGGCGGCGCGGCGGTGCGGTGCGGCCGGGTGCCCGGCGACCTCGAACCACTCCTCCCAGGACGCCCAGCCCTCGTTGGGCTGCAGCAGGTCGCGCAACGTCAAGCTTCACTACGTCTTCAACGTCGAGCAGACGGAGGGCCTCAACCTGCGCTCGCTCGCTACGGCGGCTCCGGAGTGGGCACGAGCGCGCGGAAGCGGTGATGCGGGCAGCGGGGTCCGGATCGATCACGTCGCCGGGGACCGGGCCTTCTACCGCCCGTCGGAGGATCAGATCGTGCTGCCGGAATGGAGCGAGTTCGCGTCGCAGTCATCCTGCACGCACACGGCGCTGCCCGAGCTGGGGCACGCGACCGGCCACCCCAGCCGGCTGAACCGGTCGACGCTCAACGACCACGATGGGTTCGGCTCGGAGACCTACGCGCGAGAGGAGCTGCGAGCGGAGCTCGCGGCGATGAGGACCGGCAAGAGCTCGGCGTGGGGCACGAGCCGCGGCACTGTACCGCACCGCGTACGTCAGTTCGTGGATCAAGGCGTTGGAGAACGACCCGAAGGAGATCCGCGCCGCGGCCGTCGATGCGCAACGCATCGCGGATTGGCTGATGGCGCGTGAACGCGAGCGAAGCCTGCGAGGCGAGAAGACGGAGCCCGAGCGTTCGAGCGGCGGTGCCGTCGAGATGCCCGAACACCGCGATCTGAGACGGACCCCGCTGGTCTCGGGAGTGCGTACCGTCGCGCCGATTGCTCATGACGCTGCGCACCAGGAGGTAGGCCGTTCGGAACGAGTCGCCAATCCGACGGACACCGGCGACCGCCAACGTGACCTCGGGCCCGGCCGGTAGCGTGCAGTGAGTTGTGGCGGCGTGAGTCTTCAATTCAAGCCCGGCAGGTCTCTGCCTCAACACGCCGGCCGGGACCAACCCGACCCCGTCGCGCGCCGCGGGTGTGCTCCTCAACCCGGGCCTCCCTGGGGCATGGGCTCGGGCAAGGACCACGCTGCTGAATGTGCCAGCGTTAGCGGTTGGCGTTAGCGCCTGTGCTCAAGGGCGAGGAGGCCATCGCCCCGGCCTCGTTTCCGCGATCTCGTCGGGGTCTACTGCGCCGCGATCCGCTCGCTCGCCTCGCGAGCCGGCTCGCAGCCCGTGCCGTCGCCGAGTCCAGCCACGGACGCACGGCGGGCCACGCGTTCCCGCGACAAGCCCGAGGCTTGACCCGCGTCTTCCGGCGGTGCTAGGCGGAAGTTTCGAGGCTGATCGCGCATAAGTCCCTGTGGGCATGTGAGTTATCGATTTCGCGGGTGTTGGCTACTGGCTACATTCGTGGGGTCACTCCCAGCAGCTCGAAGCAGCGTTTCTGCACCGGCGTCGGCTCGGTGAGCATGGTGAAGGTGGCGTCGCCGTCGGCCACCTGCATGGTGTTGGCGGTCAGGGTGCCGAGGTCGGCGAGCAGGGTTCGGAAGCTGTGCACGGGGAGGTCGTAGTCGGTGCGTTTGCGGGCGGCTTTGGCGCGTGCCGCCGGCGAGCGCTTGGCCTTCTGGACCACCGAGGCGCGCTGTTGTTCGGCAGCGGCCGGGTCGTGGTCGTCGAACAGGAGCGGCTTGAGGGCTTGGCGCAGGTGCCACTCGACGTAGTAGGCGAGCATGCACAACAGGACGTGGGCCCGGACCCGGTCGGCGCGGCGGTGGTGGATCGGCCGCACCTTCAGGTCGACCGTCTTGAGGGACCGAAAGGCGCGCTCGACCGTCGCCAGGTCCTTGTAGGCGCGAACGGTCTGGGCGGCATCGAACTGTTCGGGCTCGACGTTGGAACGGACGATGTAGAGCCCGTCGAGTTGCTGCTCGTCGGCGATCTTGTCTTCGTCGCGGCGAAAGGTGAAAGACTCGTCGGTGATGGTGGTGACGAAGTGCTTGGCGACCTTGTAGTGATTGATGACCTTGCCGACGCGGATGCCGATGTCGGCTGCGCCGCGCAGGGGGTCGTTGCGGCGCCGGGTGGCGGCCACGATGGGTTCGAGTTCCTTCTCGGTGGCAGCCAGTAGTTCCTGTCGCTTGCGGTGCCGCTCAGCGGCGAGCAGCGGATTGCGGCAGACGATCAGCCGCTCGCCGGGAAACTCCTCGCTGGTGACCTCGGCCAGGTCGCGTTCGTCGAACAGCGAAGGCGTGACGGTGCCGGCGGCGACCAGCTTGCGGATGGTCGGCGCGCGCAGCGTCGTGATCCAGCGCAGCCCGTCGACGTCGGCGAGGTCCTCGCGGATGCGGGCCGCGGTCAGCATCCCGCGGTCACCGACGAGCACCACGCGGTGGAGGCCGAAGCGGGTGCGGATCTTGTCGACCTGCGCGGCAACGGTGTTGGGGTCGCTGGTCGAGCCCTCGAAGACCTCGACGGCGACCGGACACCCGGCGGCGGTGCAGAGCAGACCGAAGACGATCTGGAGCGTGCCCTTCTTGCGGTCGCGGCTGTGGCCGCGCCGGGCGAGTTCGCAGTGGGTTCCCTCGACGTAGCTGGAGGTCAGGTCGTAGAGCACCAGGGTGTGTTCCTGGAGATGGCGCTTGGCGAGGCGCTGCTCGATGGCCGCCTGACGCTCGACGAGCCAGTCCATCGCGGCGTACAGCTCCTTCGGGTCGACGGTGCCGAGGTCGAGCATTTCCCCGAGGGTGGAGACGGCGCTTTCGGGGTTCAGGGCGCGGGCGGTGGCGAGCTTCGACTGCGCGTCGATGACGCGGGCGACGAGCAGTGCGAGGACGAGGTCGCGGACGCGTCCGGGGCTTCGGGCGAGCAGGGCGGGGATTGCGAGCTTGCGGATGGTGGCGAGCACGGCGGCGACATGGCCGTGGGGGAGGCTGCGGAGGCAAGTGAAGGCGTCGTCGGGACTGACGAGTTGCTCTCCGCGGAGGATGCGGCGGAGGGCGTCGATGGCGGCGGCGGGGAGCTTGGAGAGGTTGGCGAGGGTTCGCTTCTGGACGCGGCCGCCGTCGCGGAAGGACTCTCGGAGGAGGATGGCGGGCGGCGAGGAGCGGTTGGGGACGCTCTCGATATACATGGATACCATTATCCCGCAATATTGCTGCAGATACAAGGCAATAACAGCCGATTGTGCCTGCTATTACATGGCTACATTTCGCTGGATGCGAGCCGCCAGAAACCCCGTAAAGCCTTTAGACTCTATGGGTTCAGGGCAAATGGCCGCTGAAACTTCCGCTAGGTTCCGTCTCAGGCTTCCGATTCTGGAGTGACTGCCGGGGATCGGGAGTCTAGGACACGAGCGGGGGGGCGTTCCGGAACCGCCCACTCCAGACCCGCTCGCGTCCGCCGCCTGTCCCGTTGGGCTTCCGTCTGACGGGCGTGCTGAACCGGCACCGCGTCCCCCCCCGGCGGGCCGGGCGCCTGCGTCGAACTCCCGGATGATGTTCGTCGCCAGCATGTGCAGCATCAGTGGGACGGCCAGTGTTCGCTGCCGGCTCCCGCTTCTCGGACACGCACGGAGGGGCCGACCGTCAGCCTCCCTCGGCCTGATCAGGTCAACCGCGAACTCGGCGAGAACCGCGAGCGCATGGCTCGGCTCGAGGCTTCGCTCGGGCTTCCTGGCCGGGCGGCGCGACCGAGACGCCGCTTGACGGCAAGCGGCGCGAGGGTTGGAACCACAGCAATCGTCCGCTCAACTTTCCGGGACCGCCGTCCGGATCGGTGACCTCCAGAAGGAGAGCTGCGCTACTCTCCGAAACCGCCCGCCGCCACGCGCAGCCAGGAACAGGAGACCGACCCACACGCGAGAGGTCACCGAGGCGGCGCTGGCCCGCGTCGTCCGCGACAAGGTCGAGGCGGCCATACGCGAGACGGACCTGTTCGGGCGGCGGCGGCTCACGGACGACCGGTGCCGGACTACCTCGCCGGCGGCCCGGCACCACTCGGCCCGTCCCGCTTGGTAGCGCCGTCGCCGGCCGCGACGGCAACCCCCGGAGCCGCGGGCTTCGACCTTGGCGCGGGGCGCCGATCTCCGCGCGGGGGTCGAGGGGCGGAGCCCCTCGCCAGCCCAATGTCGGACATTCGGTGCGTTCCGGGACTGGGCGGCCGGGGAGACCGACCGACCCACCCGCGGGAGATCATCGAGGCGGCGCTGGCCCATGTCGTCCGCGACGAGGTCGGGGCGGCCTACGCGAGATCGGACCTGTTCGAGCGTCGGCGGCTGATGTACGACTGGGCCGCGTATGTCGTCGGGTCCGGCGGCCGGGCCGACCCATGAGCGCCGTCACTCAAGGACTCGGCTGGACCCGAGGCCGGCCGGACTCCGGCCGGCCGTAACGGGCCAAGAAGCCGGAGCGCCGGCCCGTGTCACCCTGTACCGTTCTGGATGACCTCGCGCGGATGATCGCGTGAAGTCGGGCAGGTCGCCAGGAGCTACCACGTGTCACCCAGTGCATCAAGCACCTCTGTCGGACTTGTGCCCTGGCGGTCGGCCATCGATGGATGCCCAGTGGGAAGTTTGCGCCGAAGAGCGCCAGTACAGGGACCGGCAGGCATCGATGGCGCGCCCGCTCGACCCGGACTTGAAGGGAGGTCCAAGTGGAGTTGGCATGGTTCGTCGGGGTCGATTGGGGTTCGCAGACGCATCATGCGTGCGTCGTCGACGTGGCCGGCAAGGTGGTCGCGGAGCGGCCCTTCCGGCACAGCGGGGCCGGCTTGACGGCGATGGCGAAGTGGTTGCTGTCGTTCGCGTCGACGGCGGAAGAAGTCGGCGTGGCGATCGAGGTGCCGCGCGGGCCGGTCGTCGAGAGCCTGATGGAGCACGACTTCGCCGTCTACTCGATCAACCCGAAGCAGCTCGGCCGCTTCCGGGACCGCATGTCGCCATCGGGCGCGAAGGACGACCGGCGGGACGCGCGGGTACTGGCCTCGGCGCTGCGTACCGACCGGGACTGCCTGCGACGGCTGGAGCCGGCGGACCCGGCAATCGTCGAGTTGCGCGAGTGGTCGCGCGTGGGCGAGGAGCTGACGCGGGAACGCGTACGCCTGGCAAGTCGGATGCGGCAGCAGCTCTGGCGCTACTACCCGCAGTTCCTCGCCGCGGTGGGTGATGACGTTGCGGCGCCGTGGGCGCTCGACCTGTGGCGTCACCTGCCGACGCCGCGGGCGGGCCAGCGGGCTCGCGGGGTGACTTTGACCAAGGTGTTGAAGCAGCACCGCATCAAGCGGATCGATGCCACGACGCTGCGTGAGCGGCTGCGGGAACCGGCCGTCAAGCTGGCGCCCGGCACGGTCGAGGCCGCCACCACGCATGTGCGGTTGCTCGTTGACGCCTCGCCCTGCTCAACCGCCAGCTTCATCACGCGGACCAGCAGCTCGACCGACTGGTGCAGAAGCTCGCCGAGGCTGCTCCGGTGGATGGCCCCGACACATCCGCGGAGGACGACCCAGAGTCGCCGGCCGAGGCGCCTGACGCGGCGGTCCTGCGGTCGCTGCCCGGCGTCGGCACCCGGGTGCTGGCCCCGCTGCTTGCCGAGGGCAGCGACGCGGTGCGGCGGCGCGACTACCACGCGCTTCGCTGCCTGTGCGGGGTGGCTCCGGTCACGAAGCGCTCGGGTAGGAGCTTGCTCGTGCAGCGTCGCTTGGCGGCGCACGGCCGACTCCGGGACGCTGTCTTCCATTGGTCTCGCGTCGCCGTGCAGCTCGATCCGGTCAGCCACGGCAAGTACCGGGCGTTGCGCGCTCGCGGCCACAGTCACGGTCGCGCCCTCCGCTCGGTTGCTGATCGCCTGTTGAACGTCGCTTGCGCAATGCTCCGTGACGGCACCTGTTTCGACCCGGACCGTGCCGGGGTCGCGGCTGGCTGAACCGATCCTCCGCGACAACGGAGCGGCGCTCACGCGCTGCGCTCCTTCGTGTTGAACGAGGGCCAGCCTTCCGGCTGGCCCGCAAGAGCTTCCTGCACGGTCGGCTGCGGCAGTCACCCTGAAAGGGCCGGAGCGGAGCGGAGGACGGCGAAGGCGTTGACGGCCGCGGGTGACCGTGCGCGCGGTAGACGCGCTCCGAGCGAAGCGAGGGCCTCATCAAAGAGAACACCGAAAACGCTTGAAAAACGGTGGGAAGTCCGGAGGGCCGGAGCGCAGCGGAGGACGGCGAAGCCGTTGACGCGGGCCGGCGTGGAGGCTACGCGCTGCGCTGGCGCCGATCTGGCGACGGCGGAAAGGCGAGGCCCGTCGCTCGCGGGCGGGCGACCTGGGGACGCCGGGCGGTGGGGTTCGAAGGGGGGCGCAGCCTCCCCTCGCCAGCTCCATGTAGCACATGGAGCTGGCTCCTGACGCCCAATCCGGTGTCAGGAGCCAGCTCTTTCGAGTCTTCATGATCGAGCGGCGGACCGTCTCTTCCCCGCCCGGATCGTCTCGTCTCCCGGCGCTCTCGTTCGATGTCCTCGCGTTCGATCCCATCATGCGCCTGATGTCGGTGTCTCGCGCCTGGGTTCCGGGTCCGTGTCATCGACTGGAAGCCGGGATGTCCTGATTGGCGTCCTGCCGTTGACCGTCGTGGCGGGTTCGGCGACGGGATTGCGGGCTTCTCGCGTGTGGTTGACCGGGGCTGCCGGGTACACCACGGTCCGGCGTAGCGGGGTCGAGGTCCGGCATCGTCGGACAGTTGCCCGCGTGGAGAGCGCGCGGAGCCGGCGTCCAGGCCGCCAGCCCCGCGCAGCGGGTGGCGGAGCGGCAGCGACGCAGCCTTGACGCCGGTGAGCACGCGCCGATGGTGTGCTGGCCGACGATACCGTCTGCCACGATGGCGGCCACGGCTGGCCCTCACGCGATCCGGGCGCGGCTTGACGCGCCGCCGCTGGCGGTGCTACGGTTTCGGCTTGATGTGGGCCGATAGTTGCAGGCTTTTCTGGCAGCAACCCGCCCGCCCAGCCCCGTTCGGGCATTTTTTGGGCGGTGCTCTACTGTCGTGCTTGCACCGGCCGATAAATGCTGGTAGGGTTCACGCTGGCCGGTGGGGATCGCTGGTCAGTGCTCGCTCGGGGGGGAGGCTAGACTCCCTTGGTGCGGGAAGGCTCGCATGGTGCGGGCGACGGGCTCTGCGGGGCCCGCGGACACGGACTGGTACACTGCATGTTGGCCGGTGGACGGCTCGCTGGCCAGCGCTCGCTCCCGGGGCGGTCGACTCCCTTGGTGCGGGAAGGCTCGCATGGTGCGGGCGCCGGGCTCTGCGGGGCCCGTCTATTGGGGGGCCTGCAGAGCCCACCGCCTTGATGACGGGGGAGTGGAGGATCATGACGATGTTGAGGACATGGCGTACGCTGTTTCGGGTGGGGGTGTTTCTGGTCCCATTGGCATTGCTTGCCCCCGCGGCTCAGGCTCAGGACCAGGACGACGACGTAGTGTCCGGCGTAGCCGTAGAGCCCAAGACGGGCACTCACGACAAGTTGATCGTCAAGTGGGTGTTCAACCACGGCAAAGCCGCTTCGAGCACCGATGTCGTGTTGTCGGACTCCTCCTACGACGATCTGGGGTTTCTCGTCTACTACACAGAGGGCAAGAGCGCGGCGCTCCTGAACACCGAATCGGATCTCGCCGGCGCGGAGGAAGTAGACGTGGATGTGCCGACGGACGGGACGGTGTCGGGGGACCCCGAACTCGAAACGAGTTTCACGTACGAGCTGGGTGGGTTGGATCCAGCCACGGATTACGTTGTCAATGTGCTGCACTACAACACTCCTTTGAAGCACGCGGAGGTTGAGGACATCCCGGCCGCGGACACCGCAAAGACCGGTAACGCGCCAACTCCTTCGGATGTGCGTGATGTCGAGGTGATGTCTGGGGACACGAAGTTGATGGTGTCGTGGAGAGCGCCGGCTCGCCCTGCCGGACAGTCGACGACCATCAAGATCGACCGCTACGAGGTTCGCTGGCGGGAGAGCCAGACAGTCGACGACTTGGCGGGGGGCTGGCTGATGTACCCGCCCGACGACGAGAAAAAGCTGACCGAGCTGAAGTACGAGATCCCTTATCTCGAGAACGACATCACGTATGACGTGCAGGTACGGGCGATAAACGATGCCAAGGGAAAGGGCAACTGGGCTCCCGGCGATGAGGACGGGAATGAGGCGGAAAGGGCTACCCCCACGGCTGGGGGCGCGGTGCCTGCGCTTCCGATCTTCGGAGCCGTGGCCCTCGGCGCGGGTCTGCTGGCGGCGGGCCGTGCGCGCCTGCGTCGGCGGCAGCTGCACGCCGGTCTGGTGCAGCAGCAGATCACCCGCTAGGCTGCGTGCGCTCTCGTTGAGGCTACGGCCGGCGTCCCAACCGTTGCGGCAGGGGCGCCGGCCGTTTTCTTTTCCGACGATCTTCCCAACCCTTGGCGAGCGGCGAAGGAGCGACGGATGGAGAGTAGCGACAGGCCGAAGCCGGTGCCCGCAGTCGAGCCGGCGACGGAGGCCGCGGTCGAGGCGGCCGCCCCGGAGCCCGGCGAGATGGAGGGGAACGCCATGCTCCGTTTCACGCTGGTCACGGGGGCGTGGTTCGTGGGGCTGTTCGGCCTGATGCGTCTGCCGTGGGTGGAGCGAACACTGCTGACGCCGTTCGCGGAGGTGCAGCAGCGGGTGGCGGACCAGCTCACGGGCGCGCCGTCGGACCTGGTCTACGCGGACGCGAGCTGCAGCGGCGGGGACCCGCTGGCGCTATGCGCGGGGGCGATGCTCGCGTTCCCGGCGACCTGGGGGGCGCGCCTGCGCGGGGCGGCGGTGGGCTTCACGGTGATTACGGCCGTGAACATCATGCGGCTGGGCAACCTGTCGCTGGTGGCGGAGAACAAGGCGCTGCTGGACCTGCTGCACGTTTACGTCTGGCCCGGCGTTCTGATCCTCGTCGCGGCCGGGTTCGTCTACGCTTGGATGGGCCGGCAGGATCTCGACGCCGCTGACGGTCCGCGAGGGGACGGGACGGAAGCCGGCGCTGAAGTGGCGTCGTTCGGCGGTCTGGCGCTCGGCGCTGGCGCACGCCGCTTCCTGCTGCTGGCGGCGCTGCTGGTGGTGGCCTACTTCGCGACCGCGCCGTTCTTCTACGAGAGTGCGTTCGTCGATGTCGTCGCGGGGTGGATCGCTGTGACGGGTGGGGCCATCCTGGCGGCGGCGGGGACGGCGACAATGGTGTCGGGGGCGATGATCCGGACGGCGCACGGCGGGTTCATCGTCACACAGGAGTGCATCTTCACGCCGCTCATTCCCTTGTACGTGGCGGCGGCGCTCTCCGCGCCGATGGGGTGGGGTCGGCGGACGGCGATGCTGGCGGCGACGCCGGCCGTGTTCTTCGCGCTGGGCGTCTCGCGGCTGCTGGTGCTGGCCATCCCTTCGGCGGTCGTCGGTTCTTATGCGGTGGCCATCCACGCGTTCTCTCAGACGCTGGTGGCGGTCCTACTGGTCGTGGTGGCGGCGGTCCACACCGCGGGCGCGGGCCGGCGGCGCGCGGCGCGCGCGGCTGCGGCAGTGGGGCTGGGCGCGGCGTCGGCGTTCGCGGCGGCGCCGGTCCTCGGCGCCGTTGTCGGCGGGGCGGTCGAGGGCGTGCAGGGGCTCGCCGGGCACGCGGGGCACGCGTTCGCGGACGAGCAGGGGGCATGGGCGATCGTGCCAGCGTTCCAGGTCGGGCTGTTCACGGCGCTGTGGGTCGCGGTGGCGGGCGGCGTCCGGTCGTGGCGGCGCGGAGTGGCTGGCCTATGCGGGGTGGTGCTCGTGCAGGCTCTGTTCGGCGTCCCGGTCGATGAACTGGCCCACCACTACGGCTTCGATCCCCACGTGGGTCTCGTCCGGGGCTGGGCCCTGGCGCTGCCCGCTGCGGCGGTTTGGTGCCTCACCCGTCCAGAGCCCGTCATCGTGCTGGCGCCGGCTCCGCCCCGCGCGCTGCCGCAGCGCGGCTGACCGCGGGGCTCGTCTGCGAAGAGACGGAGAGGGGGCGCCCCGTGATCGCAGACAGGGTCGCGTTGCGCGTCACGCCGGTCGGGCCTGCAGGCGCTCGCCGGGCTCGCGTTCGCGGACAGCCAGGGGGCGTGGGCCCCTCCTCCGGACGGAGTTTCACGCCCATGATCGCCGACAAGGTGGCCCTTCGCGTAACCCCGTCGCAGCATCGCCGGTTGGCCCGGTGGGCGGAGTGCGCCCGGCTGACGTACAACTGGGCGTTGTCGGAGTGGCGGCGGCAGTACGCCGATTACCGGGAGGCGCACGAAGCCTCGACCGACCCCGCCGCCATGCCGCCGAAGCCGTCCGCCAACGGGCTCGTTCACCTGTTCACGGTCCTGCGCCAGGCCGGCCGGCTGCCGAGCTGGGCGCAGGAACCCCTCGCTCTCACCCGCAACCGGGCCGTTCGCGACGTGGACCACGCCTGGCGCAACTACTTCGCGGGCCGCGCCGGGAGACCGCGACGGAAGCGACGCTCGGAACCACCCTCCTTCTACCTTCACAACCAATCCGTGCGGTTCGAAGGCCCGTTCGCCGAGGTCCAGAAGCTCGGCCCGCTGCGGCTTGCGCACGCACCCCGCTACCCGAAGCACGCCGTCGTGTCCGCGACGGTCAGCTACGAGCACGGCCGCTGGCACATTGCGATAGTGCGGAATCTGGACCGACAGCGACAGCGGCCTCCCGCGGGCGTCGTCGGACTGCAGGTCGGCGTGAAGACGGCGGCGGCATCGGACGGGGCGAGGCTGCGCACGGACGTGATGACGGATGCGGAGCGGCGCCGGCTGCGCCGATTGGAGCGTACGCTGTCGCGCCGCGGGAACGAGGCGGAGCACGGCCGCATGCGAGCCGTGCGCGGCGGACGGGCCGTCCGCGTCTCGATCAGCAGGAACAGAATCAAGGCGGTGCAACGGCTCAACGCGTTCCGCGGGCGCATCGGCCGGCGCCTGGGGGCGCAGCGGCACGTCTTCACGCGATCGCTCGCCGCCCGAGCGACCATCGTGGGCGTGCAGAAGATCGCCTCCGAGCGCCGGCCGCCCGGCGGGGGGGCGGGGAGGCGCGGTGCGAATCAGGCGCTCGGCGACGGACTGTGGACCGAGGTTCGCCGCCAGCTCGAGTACAAGTTGCCCGAGCACGGGGGCCGACTCGTCGCCGTCGACGCAGTGCCCGCGACGGACTGCGCGGCCTGTGGCGCTCGGACCGGACCGCGCGGGCCGGATCGGCCGGAGTCGGGACTCTGGACGTGCCGCGGCTGCGGCGCGGTGCAGGTCGCTCGCCAAGCGGCGGCGGTCTGCGACAGCACGGGCACCGGCGGCGCCGGCGCCACGTCGGACGGGTAGGCCGGCCGGCGGCCGAACCTCGGGAACGCCTGTGGAGTCGGCGGAAAGCCCCGGCACCTCACGGGGTGCCGGGCACGTGGACGTCGAAGCAGGAAGCGGCATCGGGCCGCGCTCGACGCTGCCGTGCTTCGGCGCGGTGGCGGAGCACCGGCGTCGTGGGCGACGCGACGCGGGAGAGCAGGGACCAACGGACGCGAGGACGGCGCCGGCCGCAGCGGCTGGCGCCGGCGGATCTCCATCCGGTGGCGCGGTTGGTGGGACGAGATCCCGGCCGATCGGGCCATGGTTGCACTCTCTCCGTCGCGAGCGGACCCGGAGACGCCGGCGGGACAATGGGAGGAGTTGTCCCCAGGCGGGGGTCGATCGGTCCGCCGACCTTGAGACGTCGCCCGGTCCGCCGCGCGAGCGCGCCCGCGGCGGACCGGGGCGTGACGGCTCCAGGCGGGGCGTTGCACCCTTCCTGGAGGACTCCTTCACCGGGAACGACCCGTCCGTCGGACCGGAGGGGCGTGGCACAGCAGACATGCCCCTCCGGGTCCGACGGCCCGCCCAGGCGGGGGGGCGGCCGGCCTTGGGCAAATGGCCGGCCGGCATCCCGTTCTGACGCTCCACGGCCGCGGGTGGGTTACGGTGGACTTGATGACGGGCTTGCAAGAATCGCGGGAGACGGCCGCGCGGCGGTCCGCGGTGAGCGACTACATCGAGGGCATCCGCGAAGGATGGCCGGAGCCGGATATCGAGCGGTGGATCGTGTGCGGCCTGCCACGGGACTTCAACATCCTGGGCGTGGCGGAGCAGCGGAAGGCTGTGGCGGAGCGGGTGCCGCTGACGCACACGAAGTGGGACGCGTTGCTTGCCGCGGGGTGGAGCACGTGGCGTGGCTGCACGGCCACGAGCGCCCGGCGTGGGTCGACGAGCCGGAACGGTTCCTCGAGACGACCTGGGTCCTGTCCCCGATCCGGTCGGCCCGGATGGAGTCGCTGATGTACGCGCCGGCCGCGTTCCTGCGGCACGGGGCGATACCGGACCCGCGGGATCTCGATAGTCGAGGGGGAGAACAAGTATGAGGTGGACCCCTTGACCGGGAGAGAATCGTCAAGCTGTTCGACGAGCTGTCGGCCGAGTTGCGGTTCAGCCGGACGCGAGCGCAGATCTACATCGTCGGCGGGGCCGCGATGAGCTTGGCGTTCGACCGGGAACGGACGACGAGAGACGTGGATGCGCGGATCGACACCGGGCACTCCCGGCTGGTGGAAGCCGTTCGGAAGGTCGGCCGCCGGCACGGCCTGGGCGACGCGTGGCTCAACGACCAGGCGACGACGGCCATCCCCAGGGCGGCGGATGGACGGGCGGAGACGGTGTACCAGTCTCGGCACCTGACGGTGACCGGCGCGTCGTCCAAGCACCTGCTGGCGATGAAGCTGCTGGCGGCGCGGGGCAAGGACCGGGAGGACATCGCGGTGCTGTGCAAGCGCTTGGGGCTGAAGGGTCCGGAAGAGGCGATCCGGATCTACAAGGAGCTGTTCCCGGACGAGAAGCTCAAAGAATCGGGCGAGCGAGTTTCTGGACTGGGCGTTCCGCACCAGGGCGCAGGAACACGAGCGGGAACCGGGACCGAGCCGGTGAAGATCTTTCGACGACGTCGTCGTGGTTGCAGGGCGCATCGCACGCGTTTTCCATAGGGCCGGCACGATCCACACGCCGGTCGGACGCGACGGGACGGTCGCTCAGCCGGTGATGGACGGTGCTCATGTCGTCTCCGGCGCTCGGGTCCTCGGGACGGCGTGGGTCCGACGCATGAAGCGGCCCTTGAGCTCGATGCGGTGTGCTCACGTCGTCCGCACACCGCGGGCGCGGGGCGCGGGCGGGAGTGTCGGTCTCGCCGCCGGAGCGGGCGAGCTTGCGGTTGGGGACCGGGGCCGGCCGGCGCGCCGAGGATCACGCCTTGCCGGCGGGGCGGTTGAGCAAGTGGCCTTCGATCCGCCCTATGGACTCTCGCACGTCGGCAACGTCGGCGGCGAGCCTGTCGACCTTGCCGTCCACGCGGTCGACCTTGCTGTCCACGCGATTGATCCTTGCCCCGAGTTCCTGGTGGGCTTTGTCGTTGTCGGTGATGATCCGCTTCAGGAACCAGACAATGATCGCGAGCAGGACGCCGATCAGACCGAGCAGCCAAGTCGACGGCAGCGTGACAGGCGAAACGGCGGTGACGAACAGGCTGAGCATAAGGCCGACCATCCCGAACCGACAAGTCTGACAAGCTCGATCCTAGCACGGGCACGGACCGGGCTCCTCAGTCGCCGCCGCGCGGATGCACCCGCGGAGGCCGTCCGAGACTCCGACGGCCAGTCGAGCCGCCGTACGTCTCCGAGTCGGGGTCGTTATCGAACACCAGCACGTACAGCTCGGTCGTGCCGCCGTCCGGCGCCAGCTTCAGCGCCACCGGCCTTCCGGATGTCCATATCCGTGTCGTCGGCGTCAGGTCCTACGTTTACGGCGCAGGACACTCGGGCAGCCCTTCGGACCACCTGACCCTGACCATCACCAACGACGAGGACGGCACGTCGCCCCCGGTGGTGGAGGAGCCGGAGGACGCGCTGGTGGGTCTCGCGCTGTCGGCCGGTCGGAGGCGGTGGGCTCAGCCCGGCCTTCGCGACGGACGTGCTGTCGTACCGGGCGGCGGTCCCGGCGGGCGCCGGGGAGGCGTCGCTCACGGCGTCCTGGAGCGGTCCGCCGCCCGGCGCCGTTCACGGTCCTCGAGGCGCCGGCTCCGTCCGGCGCCGAATCCTCCGGCTCTCGCAGTCGTCGTCTCTTCTGGTGACCGTCACAACGCTCGTGCTGGTGCCGCGCTGTGCCTGTATGGTACCGTGGTTGGGTCATGAGCAACGACACGAAGACGCTCCTGGTGACGACGGTCGCGTCCGTGGTCGGATCTGCCGTTGCCGTGATCGCTATCGTCCTGACGCTGGTGGGCGGTGTACGAGCCGACGTCCGGGACGTACGTGCTGACGTCCGCGCCGTGCATGAGCGGCTGGATCGTTTCGACGACCGCCTGCGCGCCGTGGAGGTCGCGTTCGGCAAGGTCGAGCAGCGACTCCTGACGATCGAGCGGGTCATCCTCCCGGCGCCCAGACCCGCCGACTGAGCCTCTCCCGACTGACGCGCCGCCGAGGGGCCGCTAGTGTCGCGCCTGAGAAATGCCTTTACATGATAGCGAGCGTTCGTGTCACCCTCTCTGGCGGGAGAGGCCCGATATCGCCCGAAAAACGGTGGCGGCCGCCTGCCTTGCCGCGACCACACGCCCGACAATTGCGTAAACGCAATTGTCGGGCAGGACACTAGGAGTCTGCGCCGTAGAACGGCGCGGATTCCTTGAGTGGTTTGGTTGGGCACCGGACGGAGCCGCGAGGCGACGGATGGTGGGCTGGCCGCGGGCCAGAAAGGTCGCCCAGTCGCGCATCAGCGCTCGCCGCCGGTCGAGGAGCGTCGACCGCGCGTACGCGGCCTCGACCTTGTTCGGGACCGTGTGCGCCAGGGCCGTTTCCTGGAGCGGTTCGCCGCCCGGCGCCGTTCACGGTCTTCGAGGCGCCGGCTCCGTCCGGCGCCCTCCAAGAGACCGGTTGACGCTGGATTGGCAAAAGACCGTTCGGATCGCCGAACCGAATCCTCCGGCTCTCGCAGTCGTCGTCTCTTCTGGTGACCGTCAATGCTCGTGCTGGTGCCGCGCTGTGCCTGTATGGTACCGTGGTTGGGTCATGAGCAACGACACGAAGACGCTCCTGGTGACGACGGTCGCGTCCGTGGTCGGATCTGCCGTTGCCGTGATCGCCATCGTCCTGACGCTGGTGGGCGGTGTACGAGCCGACGTCCGGGACGTACGAGCCGACGTCCGGGACGTACGTGGTGACGTCCGCGCCGTGCATGAGCGGCTGGATCGTTTCGACGACCGCCTGCGCGCCGTGGAGGTCGCGTTCGGCAAGGTCGAGCAGCGACTCCTGACGATCGAGCGGGTCATCCTCCCGGCGCCCAGCCCCGCCGACTGAGCCTCTCCCGACTGACGCGCCGCCGAGGGGCCGCTAGGAGTCTGCGCCGTAGAACGGCGCGGATTCCTAGCGGGTTGGTTGGGCACCGGACGGAGCCGCGAGGCGACGGATGGTGGGCTGGCCGCGGGCCAGAAAGGTCGCCCAGTCGCGCATCAGCGCCCGCCGCCGGTCGAGGAGCGTCGACCGTGCGTACGCGGCCTCGACCTTGTTCGGGACCGTGTGCGCCAGTGCCGCTTCGATCACCTCCCGCGGGTGGTCGGTCTGTTCGGCCGCCCAATCGCGAAAGCTGGAGCGGAAGCCGCCGGGGAAGCGGTCCGTTCGGCGCGGGAGGTGCGGCCCGGGCCTTTTCGGAGCCTCCCATGAGTTTGCCACCCGGCGGCGCGCCGGACCCGCAGATGCATGAAACAGGGGTATTGTGTGGAGGGTTACGCTGGCACAGAGGTCGGTTTCTCCAATGGTGCCGAGAGCCCGTCTGTGAGTTGGACCGGGAGTCCCGCGAGCACCCCACATTGCGAGCCCGGCGGATCCGGGGAGCGCGCCCGTTAGATTTCGTACCTGCGGACTCCACGCCAGCGCCCCTGCGATTTACAGGAGGTAGCGGATGCGAATCTTGTATTCCCGGTGCGCCGGGTTGGATGTCCACTCGCGGCAAGTGACCGCGTGCGTGCGCGTGGCGGCCGGTCGGACGGCCACGACCGAGCACCGCGAGTTCGCGACGACGACGGCGGGCCTGCTCGCCCTGTCGGCGTGGCTGAAAGAGGCCGGCTGCACGCACGTGGCGATGGAGGCGACCGGGGTGTACTGGAAGCCGGTATGGCACATCCTCGAAGACGAGGAGTCGTTCACGCTGGTGCTGGCCAACGCGCGGCACATCCGGAACGTCCCGGGCCGCAAGAGCGACCGGAAGGACGCGGCCTGGATCGCCGACCTGCTGGCCCACGGGCTGATCGAGGGCAGCTTCGTGCCGCCGGCCCCGATTCAGGAACTGCGCGACCTGACGCGGACCCGCAAGCAACTCGTCGGCGAGATCGCCCGGCACACCCAGCGGCTGCAGAAGACGCTGGAAGACGCGAACGTGAAGCTCACGCGCGTGGTCACCGACATCCTGGGCGCCAGCGGCCGGGCAATCCTCGCGGCGCTGATCGCCGGGGAGACCGATCCCGAGCGGCTGGCCGATTGCACCGACGTGCGCCTGAAGGCCAGCCGCGCGGACATCGTCGCCGCGGTTCACGGCCGGGTGACGGTCCATCATCGTTTCCTGCTGCAACTGCACCTGACGCAGATCGGTGCGCTGCGTGCGGCCGTGGAGAACGTGGAGCGGCAGGCTGACGAGGTGCTGCGCCCTTTTCGCGAAGCGGCCGACCGGCTGACGACGATGCCCGGGGTCAGTGAGACGGTCGCGCGGGCGATCATCGCCGAGATCGGCGTGGACATGGACCGGTTTCCCACTGCGGGCCATCTGGTCTCGTGGGCGGGTCTGTGTCCGCGCCTCGACGAGAGTGCGGGCAAGCGCCGCTCGACCCGGCTCCGTCATGCGACGCCTTGGTTGAAGACGACACTCGTCCAGGCCGCGTGGGCGGCGACCCGGAAGAAGGGGAGCCACCTGCAATCGCAATTCCGGCGCCTCAAGGGCCGGCGCGGCCCGAAGAAGGCGATCGTGGCGGTCGCCGCCTCCATGCTGACCGCCGCCTACTTCATGCTTCGCGACGGGAAGGACTACCACGACCTGGGCGCTCGGTACCTGGAGAATCGCGACAAACACCGCATTACCCAGCGGCTCCTCCGGCGTCTGCACGACCTCGGCGTGGAGGTCGAAGTGAAGGCAGCCTGAGCCCATACCCGCACCGTTAGATTAGTTTCTCGTTAGGATATCCATCGTGACGCCCGTACTGAACGACCTCAGCGTCGGCCGGGCGCTCGGCTCCATCCTGTCCCAGCGACACCGACACGAGGCCGAGCTGATCGTCATCGACGGCGGCTCCACGGACGGGACGCTCGATCTGCTGAAGCGTTACGAGGACAGAATCGCGGTGTTGGTGAGCGAGCCCGACGACGGCATCTACGACGCCATGAACAAGGGCATCGGCAGGGCCACGGGCGGCGTGGTCGGTGTTCTTTGCGCCGACGACCGGTACAGCGACCCGTTTGTCTTTCGCGATGTCCTGGCCGCGTTCGGCGACGAAGCCGTCGACGCCTGCTACGGGCACTTGGCGTACACGGACGGCACGGACAGGGTCGTCAGACACTGGCGGTCGAGGCCTGCCGAAAGGTGAACTGGCTCTTGGGCTGGGCCCCCCCGCATCCGACGTTCTTCGTGCGCCGGCGCGTCTACGAGCAGTACGGCGCGTTCGACCTGGACTTTCCGGTCGCCGCCGACTACGAGCTGATGCTGCGTCTGCTTCTCAGGCACGGTCTCGGCGTGAAGCGCCTGGACCGCGTGCTGGTGCACATGGCGTCAGGCGGCCGCTCGAACCGATCGATCTTCGAGGTTCTGAAGGCGAAACCCGAGTTGGCGCGGGCATGGCGCTGCAACGGCCTCAAGGGCGGCTGGTGCGTGCCCGCGTTGCGGCTCGCCCGGCGGCCCTTCCAGTTCGTTTCTCCGCGGCGCCGCCCCCGACGGCGAACCGGACCAGATGGGTGACGAAGAATCGGCGTTCTCACCCGAAAAAGGTGCTGCGCCAGGGCGTGCTCGCCGGCGTCGCCCTGCTGGCGAATCCGGCAGAACCTGGCCCGGGCTTGTCGCGCGGCGGCAGCGGACCGGAAGGCTTCGGCATCCTGTCGCTGTTCGTTGCGGTCACGTTGCTCCTCAGCGGCTTCATGTCAATGCAGGGGCACGAGGCGATCACGACCTACGTGACCCGGAGCATGTCGGAGGGACCGCGCGAAGAAGCGGCCCGCACGCTGCGGTTCGCGCTCGGCGCCGCACAGGGCCTGGGACAGGAGCTGTCGCACGCGATCTGCGATCGAGTTCGCGTGCTCGCTTGTTGTAGATGTCGACTTCGGAGCGGGTTTTGGCCGATGCGCTTGGATCGTGAAGCCGCGCGCGGCCTCGTTGCGGCGTGGGGCGCTATACGCTACGGTGGGCCAGTGAAGATCAGTCCGTTCGACCGGCCATCCGACCGGTGGCCGACCCTCGTTCTTCGTACCGAGTACTGCCAGCCGTACTGCCAGCCGTTTCTGTCCCCGAGAGTCCTTTTCTGGCCATTTCAGTCCCCTTTAGGGCTACGTTTTCCCAACAAGGCCGGGGTTTGTTGGGGTTTCGGCGCAATCCCGAACGGGTTCGTAGCCAGACGCTCTATCCAGCTGAGCTAAGGGCGCGTTCCGTGCGGGCCGGAGCACTCCAGTATACCCGAGCACGGCTGCAGCCTGGACCCCGCCACCGGCGGACTCCCGCCCGCCCACGCCCCCACCGGGGCGGGCGACCGCGCCCCACCCGCCGCCCACGCTTCCGGGCGCGGCTTCCGGCCGCGCATGGCGTGGCTATAATCCCCCGCGTGAGCCATGTCGCCCACCGGGCCGACGCGCCGGCACGCACGTGTTGCTTCGTGGTGACCGTCAGCGACACCCGCACGGAGGAGACCGACCGCAGCGGCCGGGCCATCGTGGAGCTCCTCGCGGGGGCGGGCCACGACGTGGCGGGAAAGACGATCGTGCCGGACGACGCGGACCGGGTCCGCGGAGCCGTGGAAGGCGCGATTGGTGCGTCGGACACCGACGTCGTCATCACGAGCGGCGGCACCGGTATCACCCGGAGGGACGGCACCTACGAGGTGATCGCGGGCCTGCTCGACAAGCGGATCGACGGCTTCGGCGAGCTGTTCCGCGCCCTGAGCTTCGAGGAGATCGGACCGGCCGCGATGCTCAGCCGCGCCTGCGCCGGTCTCGCCAGGGGCACCATCGTCATCAGCCTGCCCGGCTCCGAGAACGCCGTGCGCCTGGCCATGACGCGGCTGATCCTCCCCGAGCTCGGCCACCTCGTCCGGGAGGCACGCCGATGAGCGGCGGTTCGGGCGGCACGGCGATGCGCCCCTTTCGGAAGACGATCCCGTTCGAGGACGCGCTTCGCATCGTGTGCGAGGCGGCGCGGCCACTCGACCGCACCGTGCAGGTCGGGCTGCCGGAGGCCGCCGGTCGCGTGCTGGCCGCCGACCTCGTGGCGGAGCGCGACGTTCCGCCGTTCGATCGCGCGGCGATGGACGGTTACGCGGTCGTGGCGTCCGACACGTTCGGTGCCGGCCGGCAGGACCCGGCGCGTCTCCGCTGCATCGAATCGGTCCACACCGGGATGGTGGCGGCCCATCGTCTCGGTGCGGGCGAGTGCATCCAGATCGCGACCGGCGCCCCGCTGCCGGACGGGGCCGACGCCGTCGTCATGGTCGAGGAGACCGCGCGCGACGGAGCCGAGGTCCGTGTCTTCGCGCCCGTCCACCCGCGCCAGCATGTCGGACGGCGGGCGGCCGACATCGAAGCGGGCCAGACTCTGCTGCGCGCGGGCGATCTGCTGACGCCGAGCCGGGTCGGCTCGATTGCCGCGCTCGGCATGGCGGATGTCACCGTCTACGACCGGCCGCGGGTCGGGCTCGTCTCGACCGGCAACGAGATCGTCGAGCCGGGGCAGCCGCTCCGAGCGGGGCAGATCTACGACATCAACCGCTTCACGCTCGGCGCGGTGGTCGCGGAGCACGGGGGCGTTCCGGTCCCGTACCCGATCACGGCCGACTCGCTGCCGGCGCTCGGGTCCGCCGTCGCCGACATCATCGCGCGGGGCGCCGACACCCTGGTGTTCTCGGGCGGCAGCTCGGTCGGCGAGCGCGACCTGACGCTGGACGTCATGCGCCAGAAGGGCGCGGTCGCGTTCCACGGCATCGCGGTCAAGCCGGGGAAGCCGACCGCGTTCGGGCACATCGGCGGGACGCCGGTGCTCGGCATGCCCGGATACCCGACGTCGTGCCTGTCGAACGCCTACCTGCTGCTGGTGCCGTTCCTGCGGCTGGTGGCGCGCCTTCCGCCGCACCGCATGCGTACGGTCAGGGTGCCCGCGGCGCATCGCTTCGTGTCGGCGCCCGGCCGGCACCAGTTCTACACCGTGCGGATCGTGGACGGCGCGGCGGTCGGCGCGTTCAAGGCGTCCGGGGACATCACCAGCATGTCGCAGGCGGACGGGTACGTGGAGATCCCCCTGCGTACGGACGTGATCGAGGAGGGCGAGCCCGTCGAGGTCGCGCTCTTCGGCCCCGGTGCGCCGGCCTGAGGCAGCAGGCGGTCGCCGTCCGGGCGGTGCCGGCGCGGTCGGCCGCGGCGCCCGGAGCGTCGCGGCCGACTCAGCTCTTTCCGAGCCGACGGGCCCATTCCAGTTCCAGCTCGTCCGCCGTGTGCAGGTCGAAGAAGGGCGCGGTCCGGCGGTACGCCCCGCGGAACTCCGCGTGGCACCGGTAGCAGACCGTGAGGTCCCGCAGGCGGCCGTAGACGACGAGGTCGAGCAGGGCCGCCGCCCCCAGCACCCCGTACGCGACGAGGTCCATCCCGTACCAGTAGAACCCGGCGCTCACGAGGGCCCCGACGATGATGACCGTCAGCCCGAGCTGCGGGTTGAAGTCCTTCCGCACGTAGAAGTCCCCGCCCTCACAGACCGGACAACGGTCGACCTCGGTGTCGGCGCGGAGCCTCTCGCTGACCGACAGGGTCATGGTCCGGCGGCAGCGGCCGCAGGCGACGGCGTCCGGGGCGTCGGCGGCCGCGACCGGGAGCCGGCTGCCGCAATCGGGGCAGACGAAGGTCAGCTTCACAGCGGCACCCGCTGCAGCACGAGGAGGTACTTCGCCAGCACCTCGCCGACGATGACCGTGAAGAAGTCGACGTACAGGATGCCGGTCGCCGATTGCGTCGACTGGATCTTGGCCGTCTCCCACGTCAGCCAGGCGAGGACGATCGGGCCGGCCAGCCCGAACAGGACGCGCTGCCAGAGGAAGACGGCCTCGATGGAGACGAGGTAGCGGTCGAAGCCCGCGCCGCTCGGCGACTGCCAGCTCGCGAGGGCCGCGGCCACGACGGCGCCGACGACGACGACCCGCACCACCGCGGAGGCGATGTGGAACTTCACCACCCGCTGGAGCAGCGACACGTCCATCGAGGGCAGCACGAGGTACCAGTGGCCCAGGATCATGGCGGTGCACGCTCCCCCGAGCAGAGCCGCCGAGGAGACGAAGCTGGCCACCGTGAGGCCGCCGGCCGCCGGTCCCATCTCCGCCGCCGTCCAGGAGACCGCCTGCGCCACGAGGGCCACCGCGCCGCCCCCGTTCGCGATTGCGAGCCAGACCGGCCGGAATCGGGCAAGGACCCGTCCAATCGTGGCCCAGTAGATGAGCAGCGCCCCGGTGGCCGCGACGAGCGCGGCCAGCGCCACGCGGTCGGCCGCCGTAGGATCCGGCACTTCGGGTCGGAAGGCGAGCGCGATCAGCAGGAGGATCGCGGCCAGGCCGGCGTTGAATCGGAAGAACTTCACGCCGGCCGCCTGCCCGACGAGCAGCAGGGAGACCGAGATTCCGATCCCGAGGTGCGTCAGGAAGAGAAAGAGAACGGAAGACATGCGCGCGCTTGCGGCGCCGACTCCCTAACCGAGTCGCCGGTTCACCTCGGCCCAGTCGATGGTGTTGAACCAGGCCGCGATGTAGTCCGGCCGGCGGTTCTGGTACTTCAGGTAGTAGGCGTGCTCCCAGACGTCGACGCCCAGGATCGGCGTCCTGCCTTCCATCAGCGGGCTGTCCTGGTTGGGGGTACTCGCCACGCGCAGCGTACCGCCGTCGTTGATCACCCACGCCCAGCCGCTCCCGAACCGTGCTGCGCCGGCGGCCGAGATCTCGGCCTTCAGCGCGTCGTACGACCCGAACGACGCATTGATCGCGGCCGCCACCGCGCCGGTCGGTTGGCCGCCCCCGGTCGGGCTCATCACCTGCCAGAACAGGCTGTGGTTGGAGTGTCCGCCGCCGTTGTTGCGAACCGCGGTGCGGATGTCCGCCGGCACGCTGTCGAGGTCGCCGATCAGCTCGTCCACGCCCTTGCCCGCCAGCTCGGGGTGCTTCTCCAACGCCCCGTTCAGCTTCGACACGTAGGTGGCGTGGTGCTTGCCGTGGTGGATCCGCATCGTCTGCTCGTCGATGTGCGGTTCCAGCGCGTTGAAGTCGTAGGGCAGCGGGGGCAGCTCATGGGCCATCGGTCGGGTTCTCCATGGATAAAGAAGACGTCGCCGCAGCGCCGGGCTCGCGACGCCGGACGGTCCGGGGCGCGGCAGGCCCCGGCGTCGCGGATCCTCCCGGTCGCGGAGGCGGTGCAACCCGTGAGTCTAGTGGATTCCCCGCCCCCGGTCCACGCTCAGGCGGGGCGCGAGACGACGTTGTAGAAGGTGTCGCGCTCGACCGGATCCCGGCCGGCGCTCCGAATCAGGCGGGCGATCTCGTCCGGCGTCATCGCCTCGGGGGTCGGCGCGCCCGCCATGTGGTAGATGCGCTCTTCCTGCACCGTCCCGTCGAGATCGTCCACGCCGAACCAGAGCGCGGTCTGCGCCACGTCCACGCCGGTCGCGATCCAGAAGGCCTTGATGTGCGGCACGTTGTCGAGCATGAGGCGGGCAACGGCATGCACGCGCAGCGTGTCGGCCGCGGTGGGCGGCGGCAGCTTCTCCATCCGGTTGTTGTCGGGATGGAAGGCCAGCGGGATGAAGGCCTGGAATCCCTCCGTCTCGTCCTGCAGCGCCCGGGCGCGCAGCATGTGGTCGACGCGCTCCTCGCGGGTCTCGATATGGCCGTAGAGCATCGTGACGTTCGTCGGCATGCCGAGCCGGTGGGCCAGACGATGGATCGCCAGGTAGCGGTCGGCATCCGCCTTGTCGTGGCAGATCTTGCGCCGCACGCGCTCGGCGAACACCTCGGCGCCGCCCCCGGGCAGCGAGTCGAGGCCGGCGTCGAGGAGGTCGCGGAGCACCTGCTCGTCGGTCATCCCGTAGAGCTCGGAGAAGAAGGCGATCTCGACGGCCGTGAAGCACTTGAGGTGGATGTCCGGCCGGATCCGCTTGAAGCCCCGCAGCAGCTCCAGGTAGTAGTCCCACGGCAGTTCGGGGTGCAGCCCGTTGACGACGTGCACCTCGGTCAGCGACTGTCCGGCGCGCTCGCGCAGCTTGCTCCACGCCTGCTCGAGACTCATCGTGTAGGCGCCGTCGTCGCCGGGCTGCAGGCGCGCGAAGGCGCAGAACAGGCAGCTCGCCACGCAGACGTTGGTCGCCTCCAGCCGGATGTTGTGGTTGAAGAACGTGTTCCCGCGATGGCGCCGCTCACGCTCGCGGTTCGCGAGCCATCCCACGCCGAGCAGGTCGGGAGCCTCGAACAGGCGGATTCCGTCGTCGAGGTCCAGGCGAACTCGCTCGTCGAGCTTCGCCGCGATGTCGCCAAGCCCGCCCGCTCGAAGCCGTGTGTACATCGGTAGGTGCTTCCTCGAGGCCGGGGGGCGTACCGATCCGGGGCGGCTGCCCGACCCGAGCGCCATGATCGTACGTCACGGCGAGCAGGGCGAGCAACCGGGGCAGACTCCTACCCGACGAACTCGACCGGGACGGCGCGGGGAATCAGTTGCCGGTCGAGGGCGTCGGCGAACAGCCTCTCCACCGCGGCGCGGCCGCGGTCCCCGTAGTCGAGCGTGAGATCGTTCACGTACATCCCGACGAAGCGGTCGGTCCGCTCCGGGTCGAGCCCCCGCCCGAAGTCGAGCGCGTAGGATACCGCCTCGGTCCGGTTGTCGAGCGCATGCGCGATGCTCGCGTGCAGCAGCCGCGAGACCGCGCGCATCGTGTCCGCGCCGAGATCGCGCCGGATGACGTTGCAGCCGAGGGGCAGCGGCAGGCCGCCGGTCCGGTCCGCCCACCAGACGCCCAGGTCCGCGATGCAGCGCAGGCCGTCGTCCCGGTACGTCAACTGCCCCTCGTGGATGAGGAGACCCGCCTCCACGGAGCCGTCCACCACCGCCGGCTGGATGGCATCGAAGGGCATCACCCGGTAGGCGACGCCGGGGTGGAAGAGCTGGAGCGCGAGATGGGCCGTCGTCAGCTCGCCCGGAATGGCCACCGTGGCGGTGTCCAGGGATGAAGGTCCGTCGGGCCTGGCGACCACGATCGGCCCGTAGCGATCGCCCATGCTGGCGCCGTGCGGCAGGAGCGCGTAGCGGTCGAACAGGTGCGCGTAGGCATGGAACGACACCGCCGTCACCTCGTACGTGCCCTCGAACGCGGCCCGGTTCAGGCTCTCGATGTCCGCCAGGACCTGGTCGATCTCGAATCCATCGGTTGCGATGGCTCCGCACGCGAAGCCATAGAACATGAAGGCGTCGTCGGAATCGGGGCTGTGGGCAACGGTGATGCGCATCTGGGGTGTGGCGCCGGGTCCGGCCGCCGCGTCAGGCGTCGTCGTCGTCCGGTTCGGCGTAGGGTCTGGCGACCCGCTTGATGACGATCGTCATTCCGAAGAGGGCGATGACCGAGGCCGCGCTCAGTCCCAGGTAGGCGCCCGGGGCCATGGTCGGATCGGGGCGTGGAACCGATCCCGACTGGCCCGCCACGATGGCGCGGGCCTGCGACCGGGCCCAGATCTGATCGGCCACCGACCGCTCCATGAGGCGCTCGGTGACCAGCACGATGGCGAAGGCCGCCAGCCCCACCAGCAGCAGCGGATGCCGCGAGTTCTTGCGCGTCAGCACGCTCAGCCCGGCCAGCACGACGGCGAGCACGCCGAGCCCCAGCACCCACAGGCCGGGGACGTCGGGCACGCCCCCCAGCCGCTGGTTGCCGATGAGCGTCCACGGCATGAACGCGCTGGAGGCCAGCAGCACCCCGGCCGCGAGCGGCAGGTAGTACGCGCGCATGCTGTGCGACAGCAACCGGCTCACCCCTCGGGCCGCCATGCCGGCAGTCTAGGAGCTTGCGCCGCAGAAAGCAACGAAGTGGAGTTCCGCGGCGCAAGCTCCTGGGACGGTGGGGTTGGGGCCGGACACGGAGCCTCGCGACGGGTCTGGCGGCGCCAGGAGTCAGGCGGGCTTGACCTCGCTCGGCAGCCGGGCGCGGGTCACGCTCTTGCGCTCGAAGCCGCCCGGCGCTCGCCCCGGCACAGGCGGCAGCGACCGGGGGTTCAGGCGCGCAAGCCCCTCGAGGATGTCGGACGCCCACCCGAAGACGTTGCGGCCGGCGACGACGCGCCGCATCGCACGCATCCGCCGCCGCCGCTCCTCGTCCGACATGTCGATCGCCTGCTCGATGGCCGAGGCGAAGCCCTCGACGTCGTACGGATTGATGAGCAACGCGTCGTGGAGCTGCTGCGCCGCACCTGCCATCTCGCTCAGGACCAGCACCCCGCCCTCGTCCTCGCGCGCCGCGACGAACTCCTTGGCCACCAGGTTCATGCCGTCGTGGAGCGAGCTGACGACGCAGAAGTTGGCCAGGCGATAGAGGGCCACGAGGCGCCGGATGCGGAGGGCCGACTTCCGGTAGCGAATGGTGCCCCGGCCGGAGCCATGGCGCGCGTTGATGTCCGCCACCTTGCGGTCGATCGCTTCGACGACGTCGACGTAGCTAGGGAGGGTCGATCGGGACGGGACGCCGATCTGGACGAAGGTGATCCGGTCCCGCAGATCGGGGCGCCGCTCGAGCAGCAGCTCGAGGGCGTCGAGCCGTTCGAGCACGCCCTTGGTGTAGTCGAGCCGGTCGACGCCCACTCCGACGATCGGCGTATCGAGGCCGAGCTCGTGCCGCAGCCGGGACATCTCGGCCTCGCTCGCCGGGTCCCGTGCGATCTGCTGGATGCGGTCGTAGTCGACGCCGATGGGGACCGCCTTCACGGCGACGATCCGGTTGCCCATGCGCACCGTGTTGCGCGTCACCTCGAGGCCGAGGGCCTCGCGCGCGGCGGCCAGGAAGTTGCGGCGGTCGCGGTCGATCTGGAACGCGATCAGGTCGTTCCCGAGCAGACCCGCGATCAGGTCCCGCCGCCAGGGGCAGATGCGCAGCCGGTCGGGGCTCGGCCAGGGGATGTGCCAGAAGAGCGCCGTCTTGACGCCGGGCTCGCGCTGGCGGAGCTTCGCCGCGACGAGGGCCAGGTGGTAGTCCTGGATGAACACCGGCGCGGAGCGGTCAGGCAGCTCCGACTCGATGACCTCGGCGAAATGGCCGTTGACCGTCTGGTAGGTGTCCCAGTCGGGCGTGCGGAAGATGGGCCGCACGTGAGCCTCGTGGCACAGTGGCCAGAGCCCCTCGTTCGCGAAGCCCTCGTAGTACTGCGATTCCTCTGCGGGCGACAGCCAGATGCGGCGGAGCGTGTAGCCCGGGCTGTCGGGCGGCACCGCCACGCAGTCCCCGGCGTCGACGACGTCCCGATCCGCATCGCCCGAGCCGTGGGCGATCCAGACGCCGCCCCGCTCCCGCATGAGCGCGTCGAGGGCCACCGCCACTCCGCCCGTCGTCGGCGCCCAGGTGATGCGGCCGTCCGGTGCGCGCGAATGCTGGTAGGGCTCGCGGTTGGAGACGACCACGAGCGGTCGTCGCGAGCTGTCCGACGTGCTGGGAGGAGTCTCGGGCATGCCGGGCAGCACGGACCGTGAAGCGGTCGCCGGGACGCGCCGCTGCCTACGCCAAACCCGTCACAGGGCTCCGTGTCTGGCCCCAGCCGCCACCGCCCCCGTAGCGTGCGGCGCAGTACTGCGTGATTGCGTTCTGCGGCGCACGCTCCTAGATCTCGAACGACAAGCCGCAGCCGCACGCACTCTTCGCGTTGGGGTTGCGGAAGACCAGGGACTGGCCGAGCATGTTGGGGTCGCAGTCGAGCACCGTGCCGCGCAGGTACCGGTAGCTCTTCGGGTCCACGAAGATCTTCATCTCGTGCCCGGCGTCGAACACCTCGTCGCCCGGGCGAGCCGCCGTCTCCCACTTGAAGACGTAGCTGAGGCCGGAGCAGCCGCCCGCCTTGACGCCGACGCGAAGACCCCCTCCGGCCTGCCCCTCGCTGGCCATCGCGTCTCGAATTCGTCTTGCCGCCGCGTCGGTCACTTCGATCATCGCTGAGCAACCCCAGTCTATCCGATCCCGACCGCTCCCGGGCTGTCAGAGCGCGCCGGCGACGGGGGAGAGCTCGCGCAGCCGCAGCACGAGGCTGCTCACCTTCTCGATGACGTAGTCGACCTCCGCCTCCGTCGTCGTCCGGCCGAGCCCGAAGCGCAGCGACGCGCGGGCCAGATGATCGGGGACGCCGATGGCGCGCAGGACGTGCGACGGCTCCGGATTCACCGACGTGCATGCCGCGCCCGACGAGACCGCGACGTCGTCGAGGCCGACGAGCAGCGACTCGCCCTCGAGCCCGTCGAAGCTCACGTTCAGGTTGTGCGGGAGCCGGGCCGCCAGCGAGCCGTTGACCGTCACGCCGTCGAGCCTCGCCCGGAGGCCGTCGAGCAGGCGGTTCCGCAGCGCCCCCACGCGACGGGCCTCCGGCGCGAGATCGTCGCCGCAGAGCGCGGCCGCTGCGCCGAGTCCGACGATGCCCGGCACGTTCAGGGTGCCGGAGCGCAGCCCCTGCTCGTGCCCGCCGCCGTCGAAGAGCGGCGCGATGGCCAGCCGCGGCCGGCAGCGGCGCACGTAGAGCGCCCCGATGCCCTTCGGCCCGCACATCTTGTGGGCCGTCAGCGACAGCAGGTCGACGCCGAGGCCCCCGACGTCCACCGGCACCTTGCCGACCGCCTGCGCCGCATCGGTGTGCAGCAGGATGCCGCGCGGGCGCGTCAGCGCGGCGACCTCCGCGATCGGCTGCAGGACGCCGATCTCGTTGTTGGCCATCATCACCGACACGAGGCGCGTCTCGGGCCGGAGCGCGCGCTCGATGTCGGCGACGTCGCAGGTCCCGTCGCCCCGCGGCTCCACGCGGCTCACCTCGACGCCCTCGCGCTCGAGCCGGCGGCACGGATCGAGCACGGCGTGGTGCTCGGTCGTCATGGTGACGACGTGCAGCGGGCGCCGCGGCTCCGCCGTGGCGACTCCCCGGACGGCGAGGTTGTCGGACTCGGTGGCGCCGCTCGTGAAGTGGATCTCCCGCGGGTCGGCGCCGATCAGGTCGGCCACCTGCCGGCGGGCGGCTGCCACCGCGTCGCGCGCCGCCCACCCGAACGCGTGGTGTCGGCTGGACGGATTCCCGAAGGTGTCGGTGAAGAAGGGCACCATCGCCTCGACGACCCGCGGGTCGACCGGGGTCGTGGCGTGGTGATCCATGTAGATGGGCAGCGAGAGCATCTGACCTCCGCGCCGCGGAGCGGCTGCGTCGGAGTCGACGTCACCGGTCGGCCGGGGACGGGGCCGGATAGACTGTCTCGGCGGGACGCCGGGTGACCGTGACCGGCAGGGGATCCGGTGCGTCGTCGCTCGCGAGCTCGTCGATCGTGAAGGCGGCGAGCGATTGCACGATCCGGTCCTTCAGGCGCCACAGCGGATCGCGCACGTTGCACTTGGCGTACTGATCGCACGTCTCGTCCTCGTCCGAGCAGGCGGTCACGAGGACCGGGCCGTCGATCGCCTGGATGACCTCGGCGACGGAGATCCGCGCCGCGTCGCGAGCGAGATGGTAGCCGCCGCGCGTCCCCTGGTGGGAGGCCACCACCTCCATGCGCGCGAGACGCTGCAGGACCTTCGCCATCAGCTCGACGGGAATGTCGTAGCGGCCGGCGATCTCCCGCGCGCTCGACGAGCGGCCCGGACGCGACGCGAGGTCCTTGAGCGCGATGAGCGCGTAGTCCGCCTTCTTCGAGAATCGCAGCATCTGCCCCGCCGCGACAGAGAGACTTCCCAGCCATTCTAGCGCGGCCTGCCCCACCAGCCAACCGGACGGCGCAGGAGCCGCGCCGTCCTTCAGAAGAGGTCGAGGAGGGCGGGAACCCG
Source organism: Vicinamibacterales bacterium (assembly GCA_965215155.1). Lineage (GTDB taxonomy): Bacteria > Acidobacteriota > Vicinamibacteria > Vicinamibacterales > UBA8438 > JAGWAJ01. The sequence continues at coordinate 1,674,210 of CBDCCY010000004.1, forward strand.
CTGCACCTCGTCGACGAGGATGGGCCGCGCCCGGCGCTCGGCGTCGAGCGCCATCACCCGCTCGCCGAACAGCCAGGGCTCGCAGGTGAACGCGAGAAGCTGCCGGGTCTCCAGGAGATCGAAGCGTGCGGATTCCGGAAAGCGGTCGGCGAGAAGCGTCGACTTGGCGGTCTTGCGAGATCCCCAGAGGAACGCCGACTGCCGTGGCGGGAGGTCGAGGCCGAGCAGGCGCCGGTACCGACGGGCGCGGCGTCGGTCAGTCGTTCGCGTCCGGATCGACGACGACGATCTCGCCGTGCATGAACTGGTGGCCCGCGCCGCACAGTCGGGAGCACTCGAAGCGGTACCGTCCGGCCGTTCGGGCGTCGAACTCCACGACCGCCTCTCCCTGCCGGCGTTTCGGGACCGCCACGTTCACGCCGCGGCCCGCGATGCGAAAGCCGTGCATCGTGTCGTCGCTGCGCACGCGAAGCTCGAGCGTCACCCCGACCGGGACCCGAATCTCGGACGGCGTGAAGGAGAACCGCTCGGCGAGCACCGACACGACGACCCGCTCCGGCCCGACCGAGCGCGCGACGGCGATTCCCGCCCCGAGCAGCAAGACCCCGATCAGCGCCGACAGCCACCTCGATCGCAGCGGCCCGTGCAGCCCGTGCGGCCGACGCCGGCGTGGACCCCCGAGGGCGCCATTGGGAGACATCAGTACTTCGGCAGCGACGGGTCGACGGCGTCGATCCAGCGCAGGATGCCGCCGCGGAGGTTCCTTGCCTCCGTGAACCCCGCCTCGCGCAGCAGCTTCACCGCCTTCGCACTGCGGACGCCCGACTTGCAGTGGACGATCATCTCGCGGCGGCCCTCGAGCTCGTCGAGGCGCTTCGGCAGATCGCCGAGCGGGATCAGGGTCGAGCCCGGGATGCGGCAGATCTGGAACTCCTGCGGCTCGCGGACGTCGAGGATGAAGACGCCGTCGGCACGGTCGATGCGCGCCTTGAGCTGCTCGACCGTCGCCTCGTCGTCGGCGTTGTCGGCGCCGTCGCCGTTGGCCTGCGACTCGGCGCTCGGGGCGGTCGCAGGGGCGACGCCGCAGAACTGTTCGTAGTCGATGAGCTCCGTGACGGTCGGCTGGTCGCCGCAGACCGGGCAGTCGGGGTCCCGGCGGAGCTTCAGCTCGCGGAAGCGCATGCGGAGCGCGTCGTAGACCAGGAAGCGGCCGATGAGCGGCTCGCCGTTCCCGATGATCAGCTTGACGGCCTCGGTTGCCTGGATCGTGCCGATGACTCCGGGGAGGATTCCGAGCACCCCCCCCTCGGCGCAGCTCGGCACGAGGCCGGGCGGCGGCGGCTCCGGATAGAGGCACCGGTAGCAGGGCCCGTCCTTGGCCGCGAAGACGGAGGCCTGTCCCTCGAAGCGGAAGATGCTGCCGTAGGCGTTCGGCTTGCCCAGGAGCACGCAGGCGTCGTTGACGAGGTAGCGGGTCGGGAAGTTGTCGGTGCCGTCGACGATGACGTCGTAGCCCCCGAGCAGATCGAGCGCGTTGGCCGACGAGAGCGCTACCTCGTGAAGCGGTACCTCCACCTCGGGGTTGATGGCGCGGAGCGAGTCGCGGGCCGAGTCGAGCTTGCGGCGGCCGACGTCGGGCGTGCCGTGGATGATCTGCCGCTGCAGGTTGCTGTAGTCGACCACGTCGAAGTCGACGAGGCCGATCCGCCCGACGCCCGCCGCGGCGAGGTACATCGCCACCGGTGAGCCGAGCCCCCCCGCCCCGATGCAGAGCACGCTCGCCGCCTTCAGCTTGAGCTGCCCGTCCATGCCCACCTCGGGCATGATCAGGTGGCGGCTGTAGCGGGCAACCTCCTGGTTGCTCAGGGTCGGCGTCGGTGCGGCGACGGTCATGCCCGCCTCCCGGCTCCGCCGGCGACGGACGGGATGATGCTGACGGTGTCACCGTCCTTGAGCGGCGTCGCTTCCTTGTCGAGGAAGCGGATGTCGTCGTCGTTCACGTAGATGGCGACGAAGCTCCGCAGCCTGCCGTCCTCGTTGTAGAGGTGCTTGCGGAGGCCGCCATACTCCGCCGTCATGTTCGCCAGCAACTCGCCGACCGTGGCCCCCTCGGCCTCGACCACTTCCTGCTGGTCCGCGTAGCCGCGCAGCGGCGTCGGAATCAGAATCCTGGTGGGCATGGTGTCTCGCCTGTCTGGTCCTCGTTGCCGCTGTCCGGAGCTACGGCGACGGTCTCCTCCTCGAACGCCGACCGGTCCTCCCGCAATCGCCAGGCGGTCAGGGCCGCCGGATCGCCTCCGGCGACGGCGACGATCACGTACGCGAACCCCGGCCACGCGTGCTCCAGATCGTAGCGGGACGGCCGCGCCGGGTGGTCCGGATGGGAGTGGTAGAAGCCGAGCAGGCCGGCCCCGATCTCGTCTGCCCGGCGCTCGGCCGCCAGGTAGTCGACCGGTCGGATGCGGAACCGCCGCCGTGCCTGCTCCTCGGCCGCGTTCGGCAGCGCGAGCGCCTCGACCACCCGCCCGGCGCTGCCGATGAGCGCACCGCAGCACTCGTAGGGGTACGTCTCCCGGCCGTGCCGGCGTATGCCCCGGTCGGCTCCAGCGCTGAGCGTCAGCATCGGTCGGTTCCGCGCCGTCGCGGTCAGTCGGACGCGTCCTCCGAGTCCGTCGCGAAGCCCTTCTCGCGCCACGCGAGCGTCCCGCCGGTGATGCTCCGCACGTTGCGGTAGCCGAGCGACTTCAAGTACAGCAAGCCGGAGAGCGAGGCGTTCCCGCGCTGGCAGACGCTCAGGATCGGCGCGTTGCGATCCTCCGGCAGCACGGACCGGTCGACCTCGCCCGAGCCGAGCTCCGCGAGCGGCAGGTTGACCGCGCCCGGAACGTGCGCCTCCCGGTACTGCTCGCGCGGGCGCACGTCGAGCACGAACGGCCGGCCGTTCTGGAGCTCCGCGTGGGCCGTCTCGACGTCGACGGTCAGCGCGGCGTTGCCGCGGACGTTCTCTACCATCGTGTCGAGCAGCGGGCTGCGCGGCGCCGCCTTCTTCGCTTCCTGCGCCGCGAGCCCCGGCAGGTGCTTGACGACCGACGACGCGTACTTGAACGCGCTGTCGCAGAAGATCACGACTGCGATGTTGCCCGGCTCGTCCGGCACGAGGCGAAACGCCCCGGCGAGCGCCATCGCCGAGCTCGGCCCGGCCGTGATGCTCTCCTCCCGGTTCAGCCGCAGGCAGAGGTCGAACGCTTCCCGGTTGTCCACCTCGACCAGGCCGTCGTACTCCTCCGGGAAGAAGAGCTTCGTCTGCTGGAGCTGACGGAGGCTGCGGACGCCGGGAATGTCGTGGCCCTCGCTCGGGTGGACGCCGAGCACCTGGACGCCGGCCCGCTGCTCCTTGAGGAAGCGCCCCGTGCCGGTGATCGTGCCGCAGGTGCCGAGCCCCGAGACGAAATGCGTCACCTTGCCTTCGGTCTGGCGCCAGATCTCGGGCCCCGTGGTCTTGTAGTGCGCCTCGGGGTTCGCCTCGTTGGCGTACTGGTTCAGCATGTGGAAGTCGGGCCGATCCGCGATCTCCATCGCCTTCGCGATCGCGCCCTCGGGCGCGCCCGGGGCCGGACACAGGGTGTCGTCGAGCTCCATCACGTCCGCCCCGAAGAAGCGCAGCATGGTGCGCTTCTCGAGCGGAATCTCGCTCGACAGCGGGGTCGTCAGCGAGTAGCCCCGGGCGTTGGCAATCATGGCCAGCGCCATGCCGGTGTTGCCCGACGTCGGCTCCACCAGCTTCTGGTCCGCCTGCACCGTCCGCCGCGCCTCGCCGTCGGCGACGAGGTTGGCCGCCACGCGATCCTTGACCGCGCCGAACGGGTTGTACCACTCCAGCTTGCCGTAGACGCGAGTGTGCTCGAAGGGCGTTACGCGGTTCAGGCGGACGAGCGGGGTGGGGTTGTCGGGGCCGGACAGGAGACCGAGAATCGAGTCGTAGACGCGGCGCCCGTGATCATCCATGACCTCCCGATCCTACCTCACTCGGGGGGGCGGGGGACGCGTGCGCGGCGCCCCGGCAGCGGCCCGCGGAGCCTCCCCGCGCGCGCTGCGCGAGGGGCGGAGCGGCGGGGGAGCCGAGGGTCCGGGCGGACTGCTAAGATCGGCCGCGTGACCGTCGAGCCTTTCGCCCTCGAGCGACTCCAGTCCCTCTACGAGCACGAGGTCGAGATCAACCTGTCGGAGAGCGGCGTCGAGCCCCTGCGCCTCGACGAGTTGCTGCGGGCCGATGATCTCGGCCGCCTGCTCCGCGAGCCGCTCGGCTATCCGCAGACCAACGGCACGGCCGCGTTGCGCGAGCTGGTCGCGGCGGACCACCCCGGCGCGTCGGCCGATCACGTGCTGATCACGGCCGGCAGCGCGGAGGCGAACTTCCTCGCCTGCTGGCGCCTCGTCGAGCCCGGCGACGAGGTCGTGGTGCTGCACCCGAACTACCTGCAGACCCACCTCCTCGCCGCGTCCCATGGCGCGCAGGTGCGCCGGTGGCCCCTGCGCCTGGAGGATGACGGCGAAGGCGCCCGCTGGGCCCCCGCGCTCGATGCGCTCGGCGATCTCGTCACCGAGCGCACGCGGCTCGTCGTGCTCTGCAATCCGAACAACCCGACCGGAGCGCGCCTGACCGCGGACGAGGTCGACGCGGTGTGCGCCGCGGCGGCGCGGCACGGCGCCTGGGTCCTCTCGGACGAGGTCTACCGCTGCGCCGAGCGCGACGGCCGCCTGACCGCGTCGGCCTGGGGCCGCTACGACCGCGCGCTCGTCACGGGCGGGCTGTCGAAGGCCTACGGTCTGGCGGGCCTGCGGATCGGCTGGGTCGTCGCTCCGCCCTCCCTGGCCGCGGAGCTCTGGAGCCGGCGCGACTTCACGACGATCGCCCCAGCCGCCCTGAGCGACCGGCTCGCGCGCCTGGCCCTCTCCTCCGACATGCGGGCCCGGCTGCTGGCGCGCGGGCAGCGCCGCATCGGGGAGCACTACGCCATCGTCCGCGACTGGATCGCCGCGACCGGCACGGGGCTGGCGCATGTCGCGCCGGAGGCCGGCGCCATCGTGTTCGTCGGCTATCCGCAGGCGGTGCGGTCGGAGGAGATCGTCACGCGGCTCCGGGAGACCGCGAGCGTGCTCGTAGCGCCCGGCGCGCACTTCGGCCTCGACGGCTACCTCCGGATCGGGTTCGGCGGGGAGGAGCCGGCGCTCCGAGCCGGCCTGGACCGGCTCGGTCACCTGCTCGCCCGCCTGCCGCAGCCGGCCTAGCCACCATGCGTCGCCTGCCGGCTGCGCCTGGCGCCCAACCAACCCTCCACGAGTCCGCGCCGTTCCGCGGCGCAGACTCCTAGCCGAAGATGCCGGCGACGGAGCGCGTGGACCTGGTCCTGCTGGGCTTCGGCGGCGTGGCGAGGCGGTTCGTCGAGCTGCTGGAGGCGCGGCGCGCCCGCCTGCCGTTCGCGACGCGGGTCGTGGGCGTGGCGACGGCGCGGCACGGCTGCGCGCTCGCTCCCGCCGGACTCGACGCGCCCGCCGCCGCGCGCGGGCGCGCCCTGGCTCCGTTGCACGATCCGGCGTGCGGGCCGCCGCCCGCCGATGCTCTCGAGCTCGTGGCGCGCGCCGCCGGGGCGGACTCCGGGGCCACCGCCGGCCGCCGGCTGGTCGTGGTCGAGAACACTCCGTACGGGACGGCCGACGGCCAGCCGGGCGTCGATCACGTGCGGGCCGCGCTCGCCGCCGGGGCGGACGTCGTCACGGCGAACAAGGGGCCCGCGGCGTTCGCGTGGCGGGAGCTCCGCGCGCGGGCCGCCGCCTCCCGCGCCCGCTTCCGGTTCGAGGGCGCCGTGCTCGACGGCCTGCCGGTCTTCAGCCTCGTCCGCGACACGCTGCCGGGCATCGCCGTCCGGGCCTTCCGCGGCATCGTCAACACGACGACCAACCACGTCCTGTCCGCGATCGACCGCGGCCGTTCCCTGGACGAGGCGGTGGCGGAGATGCAGTCGGCCGGCATCGCGGAGGCCGACGCCTCGCACGACGTCGACGGTTGGGACGCGGCCGCGAAGACGGCCATCCTGGCCAACGTGCTGCTCGACGCCGACCTGACGCCCCACGACGTCGCCCGCACGGGGCTGCGCGCCGTCGACCCGGCTTCCGCGCGGGCGGCGCGCGCCGCGGGACGCGCCGTCAAGCTGGTCGCGTCCGCCGCCCGGCGGAACGGCCGCGTCGCGGCGGCGGTGCGCCCGGTCGAGCTGCCGGGAGACGACCCGCTCGCGCGCCTCGACGACACCGCCAAGGGGCTCTCGCTCGAGACCGATCTCCTGGGCACCATTCAGATCACCAAGTCCGCGTCGGGGCCGGCCCATACGGCCTACGCGCTGCTCGCGGACCTCGTGTCGCTCCGCCGACCATGACCGAAGCCGAAACCGAGACCACGAACGCCCGGCCCGATGCCGCCGCCCCCGCCCCCGGGGCCCTCGACGGCGTGACGGTGCTCGACCTGACCCGCGTCCTGTCCGGTCCCTACTGCACCATGATGCTGGCCGACATGGGCGCCCGCGTCATCAAGGTCGAGCAGCCCGGCAAGGGTGACGACACCCGGGCCTGGGGTCCGCCGTTCCAGGAGGGGGAGAGCGCCTACTTCCTCAGCATCAACCGGAACAAGGAGAGCGTGACGCTCAACCTCAAGCACCCGGACGGCCGCCGCATCCTCGATGCGCTGATCGCCCGCGCCGACGTCCTGGTCGAGAACTTCCGGCCCGGCACGCTCGACCGCATGGGGCTGGGCTACCGAGACCTTGCGGCCCGCCACCCCGCCCTCGTCTACTGCTCGATATCCGGCTTCGGCCAGACCGGTCCGCGGCGGCGCGAGCCGGGCTACGACGCCGTCCTGCAGGGCGAGGGGGGGCTGATGAGCATCACCGGCTCCGACGACGGCCCGGGGTATCGGCTCGGCGTGGCCATCGCGGACATCGCGTCGGGCATGTTCTCGGCCTTCGGGGTCGCGGTGGCGCTTCTCGCCCGCCACCGCACCGGCCGCGGGCAGCTCGTCGACGTCGGGATGCTCGACGCCGTCGCCGCACTGCTCACCTACCAGGCCGGCATCTACTTCGCCACGGGGACCGCGCCGGAACGGCTCGGTAACCGGCACCCGACGATCACGCCGTACGAGACGCTGGAGGCGGCCGACGGCGACCTGGTGGTCGCGGCCGGCAACGACCAGCTCTGGCGGAGTTTCTGCGGGGTCCTCGGTCTCGACGCCCTGGCCGACGACCCGCGCTTCCGGACCAACCGGGACCGCGTGTCGGCGCGCGCCGAGCTCCACGCGCTCCTCGTCGAGCGGCTGCGGACGCGGCCGGCGGCGGAGTGGCTGACCGAGCTCAAGGCGGCCGGCGTTCCGTGCGGCGGCGTGCGCGATCTGGCGGAGGTCTTCTCGGACCCGCAGATCGTCGAACGGGCGATGGTCATCGCCAGCGAGCATCCCGTAGCCGGTGCCATCCGGCAACTCGGCGTGCCGGTCAAGCTCGGAGACACGCCCGGGGCCGTCCGCACGCCGCCCCCGGTGCTCGGGCAGCACACCCGCGACGTGCTCGGCGAGCTCGGATACGGGGACGCGGAAATCGAGCGCTTCCAGGAGGCGGGAGCCGTCTGATCCGCAGCCGAGCCGTCCGCGGTGAACGTGCCCCGAATGCGTTCGCGGGCGCCGGGACTCGGCCGGCCGTTCGCCGGCCCGGCATCGACGCCGTTCGCGCGCGGGCCGGCGACCGTCAGGGATCTGCCGGCGTCGCCGAGGGGCGGGCGCGCGGCCGACCCGCGGATCTCCCGGCGCCCGTGCCGTATGCTCGCGCCCATGGCCCGGATCGCGGTCGTCACCTCCCACCCTCCCTTCGCCGAGGGCGGACACCTGGTCATCGCCCGCGCGCTCGTCGACGCGCTGACCGCGCGCGGCCACGAGGCGACGATGATGCTGACCCCGCAGAACCGCTTCGGACGCCAGGGGGCGGCGTACCTGGCGACCTGGCTGACCGACGTCGGCCGGGCCCACGACGGCGGGGGGATCGACCAGGTCATCAGCCTCCGCTTCCCGAGCTACGCGGTGCGGCACGAGCGGCACGTCTGCTGGATCAACCACCGCATGCGCGAGTACTACGACCAGTGGCCGCGCTTCCACGGGTCGCTCTCCGCGCGGGGGCGGCTCAAGGAAGGGGTGCGCCGGCGGATCGTGCACGCGGCGGATCGCTACCTGCTCACCCGCAACGTCACCCGCCTCTACGCGCAGTCGCGGACCATCCGGGCGCGCCTCGCGCGCTGGGGTGGCATCGACGCGGACGTCGTCCACCCCCCGGCTCCCCCCCGTCCCTACCGCTGCCACGGCTACGGCGACTATGTCCTGGTGGTCTCGCGGCTCACGCCCCTCAAGCGTGTCGACCTCGTGATCGCTGCGCTCCGCGAGCCGGCCGCTTCATCGGTGCGCTGCGTCATCCTCGGCGACGGCGAGGACCGCGCATCGCTCGCGGCGCGCATCGCGGAGCACGGCCTCGGCGGTCGGGTGACGCTGCGCGGGACGGTCCCCGAGGCGGAGCTGCTCGATCACCTGGCCCGCTGCCGCGCCGTCTGCTTCCCGGCCGCGCAGGAGGACTACGGGCTGGTGACGGTCGAGGCGTTCGCGTCGGCCAAGGCGGTCGTCACCTGCACCGACAGCGGAGGCCCCGCGGAGCTCGTCGCCGATGGCGTGAACGGGTTTGTCGTGACGCCGGATCCCCAGGCCCTGGCCGCCGCCCTCGGCGTCCTGATGGACGACCCGCCGCTCGCGGAGCGTCTCGGCGCCGCGGCGCGGCGGCAGGGGGCCGCCATGACCTGGGACGGGGCGCTCGAGCGCCTGCTGCTCGTCCGCGCCTGACGACGGTCAGCGCTCCACCAGCGGCGCGATGGCTTCGAGCAGGTAGTCCAGCACGGCGTCCGCGGTGAGGAGTCCGATGTCGGGATGCGTGGCGACGACGCGCTCCTCCTGGCGGACGCGCTGGCCCCACGCCCACGCCGCCCGGCCCACGAGCGCCGGCGGGGTGCGCGACGTGTCGAGCGCGAGCTCCACGAAGTCCTGGCCCGATGTGCCCCGCGCGAGGCGGACGGCGCCGGCGGGCGTCGACACCGCGAAACGATGGCCCTCGGCCGCCAGCACCGACGCCACCTTCTTGAACAGGGGCGCAACGAGGCCGTCGAGCACCGCTCGCCCCTCGACCTCCGCCGCGGTGACCTGTTCGCGCCGCCGGACCGCCGCTGACCGGGCGCCCGCGACGGCGCGCCTCACGCGCCGCACGATGTCGGCGGTCTCCGGCAGGAGAGGCGCGGCCATGGTGTCAGTCGGCGCGCGGCGCGGCGCCCGCCTCGTAGATGCGGACCAGCTCGACCAGCTTGTAGCCGCGGGTCTGGTAGGGCGGGATCACGCGCTCGGTGTGCAGGTACTGGATCATCCCCTCGTCGGCGTAGTCGGGCGCTCCGAGCTCGGGGTCGGCCTCGAGCGCCGCTTCCAGCCGGTCGAACGTCATCAGCGGCTCGGCCACCTCCCGCCGCACGGGGATGAACCCCCACGCCCGGTGCCTCTCCGTGCGCGTCCGGGTCGCGAAGCGCACGTAGATCTCGTTGCTGATGAAGTTGTACTCCACGTCGGCGCGCGAGGCAGGTGCATCCTCGACGCGCAACAGGCTGATGGCCGGCTGCTCGGCCAGCCAGTCGACGAGCCGGCGCGTGAAGTCGCCCTCACCCGACCAGCGCTGGCTGTCGATCTCCATGGCGCGCGCTTCTACCTGGCAGATCGACGTTACGCGAACGGGAAGAGGCGGCCGGCACGGAAGGCCAGGCCGGGGAGCAGCCCGGAGCGCACGGTGTCTCCGCGGCGCCCGTCCTCCGGCAGGGCCAGAAGATCGGCATGGCCGAAGCGCGGCTGCGCGTCCCGCATGGGCGCCATCGTACACCGCGCCGGATATGCGAAGGGCGTGCCGAAGCGCTGGCGCGCCGTGACGGGCGCGTTGGGGGTCTGCGCCGACGCCCCCCGGGGCGCCGCACGCTCCGCGGCGGAGACTCCCGGCACCGGACGCACTCCGCGCCTGGTTCAGGCGGTCGCCACGAGCCGCCAGATCTGCGTGACGAGGAAGCAGACGGTGACGCCGATGGCGACCGGCAGCACGGCGGCCAGCGTCGTCCACCCCGCGCTCCGGGTCTCCCGGTAGATCGTGTAGAGGGTCGTCGAGCACGGGTTGTGGAGCAGGCTGAACAGCATCAGGTTGACGGCGGTCAGCAGCGTCCAGCCGCCGGCGCGGAGAATCTCGCCGGTGGCCGCGATGCTCTCGAGCTCGAACATCACGCCGGCCCCGGAGCCGGCGCCGGCCAGATCGACGGTGAGCACCGTCAGCATCAGCACCGTGGGAATGACGATCTCGTTCGCCGGAATGGCGACGACGTAGGCGAGCAGGATGACGCCGTTCAGCCCGATGAGCAGCCCGATCGGGTCGAGCGAGGACACCGCGTGCTCGGCGAGGCTGGCGCCGCCGAGCTCGACATTGGACACGAGCCAGATCACGGCGCCGGCCGGCACCGCGAAGACGACCGCGCGCCACAGCACGATGAGGGTGCGGTCGATCACCGACGTGTAGAGCGTCTGCAGCACCCGCGGCGGCCGGTAGGGCGGGAGCTCCAGGCTGAAGCTGGTCGCCTCCCCGCGCAGCATCGTGCGCGACAGGAACCACGACGCCGCGAACATCGTGACGATGCCGAGCACGGCGATGGCGATGACCGCCGCGGCGGAGACGAGGCCCGAGAAGCGGGCCGGCGCGAGCGCGCCGATGAAGATGGTCGCGATCAGGATCTGCGTCGGCCAGCGTCCGTTGCAGAGCGAGAAGTTGTTCGTGAGAATGGCGATCAGCCGTTCGCGGGGGCTGTCGATGACCCGCGTCGACACAACGCCCGCCGCGTTGCAGCCGAACCCCATGCACATGGTCAGGGCCTGCTTGCCGTGCGCGCCGGCCGAGCGGAAGAGCGCGTCGAGGTTGAAGGCCACCCGGGGCAGGTAGCCGAAGTCCTCGAGCAACGTGAAGAGCGGGAAGAAGATGGCCATCGGCGGCAGCATGACCGCGACCACCCACGCCGTCGCCAGGTAGACCCCGTCGAAGAGGAAGCCGCTCAGCCACCAGGGGCTGCCCACCGCGTCCCCGAGGCCCTTCAGCCAGGGGTGCACGGTGTCGATGAGCAGCGACGCCAGCATTCCGGACGGCACGTTCGCGCCCTCGATCGTGATCCAGAACACGGTGGCGAGGATGGCCAGCATGCACGGGAAACCGAGCCAGCGGCTCGTGAGCAGGCGGTCGAGAGTGCGGTCGAGGTCGAAGCCGGCCTTCCTGAGCCCCCGCATCTGCGCGCCGTCGGCAATCCGCTGCGCCGCCGTGTAGAGGCGCTCCGTGAGCGAGTCGTGGAAGTCGGCCGGCAGCTCCCAGCGCAGGCGGCGCGCCGTCCGCAGGACCCGCTCGCGCTCGGCCGGCGGTGGCGGCGGCCGGTCGCCCCCGCCCCCGTCGCCCCCGCCGTCGCCGCCGGCGCGGGAGTCGCCGAGTTGCCCGAGCTCGCCCGAGCGCACCACCTCGACCACCGCGTCGTCCGCGTTCAGCAGCCGCAGCGCCACCCACCGCGCGTTCGGCACCCTTGGGAACGCCGCCTCGATCTCTCTGGTCAGCCCGGTCACCGTCGCCTCGGCCCCGGCCGGAAGCTGCTCGACACGGTACGGCCGCGTGCGGGCCGCGCCGGTCGCGATGCGGAAGGCGGCCGAGAGGAGCTCGTCGATGCCCACCCCGCTCCGGGCGATGCCGCTGACCACCGGTACGCCGAGCTCCTTCTCGAGTCGCGCCGCGTCCACCGCGATGCCGTGCCGCCGGGCCTCGTCCACCAGGTTCAGGTAGACGACGACGCGGTCCGTGATGTCGAGGATCTGGAGCGCGAGGTTCAGGTTCCTCTCGAGACGGGTGGCGTCCACCACGACGACCGTGACGTCGGGCCGCCCGAACAGGATGAAGTCGCGTGCCACCTCCTCGTCCGTGCTCCCGGCCTGCAGGGAATAGGTGCCGGGCAGGTCGACGATCTTCACCCGCTGGCCCTCGTGGGCGAACGCCCCTTCGGCGCGCGTGATCGTCTTGCCGGGCCAGTTGCCGGTGTGTTGCCGGAGGCCCGTCAGGGCGTTGAAGACCGTGCTCTTGCCCACGTTGGGGTTGCCGGCCAGCGCGACCAGGACGTCCCACTTGTCGGGGTTGAGGCCGAGGCGAAGCAGGCTGTCGGTGCGGTGCTGCGCGGACCCGCCGCAGGAACCCGGGGGGGCGGCGCTCATCACGTCACCTCCAGGGGCCGATCGGTCGTGGGCTCGACCGCGATCCAGGACGCCTGACGGCGGCGAAGGGCGACCAGGGCGCCGCGAATCGTGTAGGCCACCGGGTCGCCCGCGGCGCTCGCGAAGCGGGCGGTAATCTCCGTGCCGCGCACCAGTCCGAGGTCGAGGAGCCGGCGCCGCTCGGGGCCCTGGCACGCGCGCGAGATTTCCACCACCCGCACCGGCTCGCCGATGCGCGCCGCATCCAGCGTCATCGACGCCGGCTCCGCGCGCTCTCCTGCGGCGAGCCTGCGCACGCTGACGTTGCGGCTCGCGACGAGGTCCAGCGTCCACTCGCGTCCAGCGGCGCGGACCCGGATGCCCCCTGCGTCCCGGCCGAGGACCTCCAGCCGGCCGCCGAGGACCAGACCGTCGTCGAGCAACGCATCGTACGTCTCGCGCGGCTCGTCCTCCAGGTGGACGATCTCGACGGCACGGCCGGGATCGACCTCGGCCAGGCTGACACCGGGAGCCGGCGGGAGCTCGCCCGACGCATCGGGGATCGGGTCGCCGTGCGGGTCCCAGTTCGGGTGCCCCAGGCGCGCCTCGAGCGCGTCGGTCTGCTCCGCCGAGAGGGTGTGCTCCATTCGCTCCGCCTGCTCGTGCCACTCCGCCGCCGGCACGCCGGTCCGGTCGGCGAGGTAGCGTTCCCACAGGCGGTGCGTGCGCACCAGGCTGACTGCGGAGCGGGACCCTTCGCGGGTCAGGGCGGGGCCGTCCGGCTCCATCCGGATGAGCCCCATGCGCACGAGGCTCGACAGGAGCGCCGTCGCGCGCGCGGGAGAGAGCCCCAGCCGACCGGCCACGCTGTCGACGGAGCAGCCCTGCCCGGTCTGCCGGCACGTGAGGACGTGCTTGAGGGCATCCTCCAGGCGCACCCGCTCGCCGAGCTGCGACATCCGCAGCCAGCGGGGCAACAGGCCCCGAGTGGGCCACACGAGGCCGGCCACGACGATGCAGAGGCCGCAGAAGAACAGGAGCGCCAGTGCCGGATCTACCATGTCAGCACGTCGACCGTGAATTTGAGGCTTGACAATTGGAAGTTTGATGAATCAAAAATTGATTGTGGCCGAGCCGCGCGGCGAAGTCAAGCGGCAGGCCGGCGGGTCAGGACCATGGCGCTACCGTCGAGCACGGTCGAGAATTACCTGAAGGCGATCTACCAGGCCGAGATGGCCGAGGAGGACGGGACGCGTCTCGTGCCCATGGGCAGGCTCGCGAGCGCGTTGCACGTCGTCCCGGGTACGGCCACGACCATGGTGAAGACCCTCGCCGAGTCCGGCCTGGTCCGCTACGAGCCGTACGCCGGCGTCCGCCTCACCGCGGCCGGTCAGAAGCTGGCTGCGCTGGTGCTGCGCCGCCACCGGTTGATGGAGCTGTTCCTGGTCGAGGTGGTCGGGATGAGCTGGGCGGACGTCCACGACGAGGCCGAGCGGCTGGAGCACGCCGCTTCCGACCGCCTGATCGATCGGATCGACGAGATGCTGGGACGGCCCGCCGTCGATCCCCACGGGGATCCGATCCCGGACCAGGACGGCGCGATGGCCACGCCGCGGTACCAGACGCTGCTCACCTGTCCGATCGACACCGCGGTGGTGCTCGCGCGCGTGACCGACCAGGACACCGCGTTCCTGCGTTTTCTCGAGCAGAGCCACCTGACGCCCGGGGAGACCATCCGTGTCGAGAGCCGGGACGCCGCGGCCGACCACGTTCTGGTGCGCGGCGCCGGCGACCGGTCCATCGTCATCGGCATGCGCGCGGCGGCCAAGCTGCTGGTCGCTCCGCCCCCGCCTCCCGGATGACGCGGCGCCGCCCTGGACGTGCGCCGGGCCGCCTCTCGCGACGGAGCCGCCGTCCCGGTGCCCGGCCCGACCGCGAAGCTCGGCCGCCTACAGCGACCCGAGAAAGGCAAGCAACGCTTCCCGCTCGCCCTCCGCCAGGCGGTCGAATCCGGCCCGCGCCAGCGCCGCCTCCCCGCCGTGGCGGCGGATGGCCTCGACGACCGTGGCTGCGCTGCCGTCGTGCAGGAGCGGCCGCCGGAAGCGGAGCCCCCAGAGCGCCGGGGTGCGGATCTCCTCCGGCTCCGCCCCTGCCTGCCGAATGCCGTCGCCGGTGCCGACGTCGTGCAGCAGCAGGTCGGAGAAGAGCGGAACGGTCCGGCGGTCGAACGCCGGGTGGCTGCTCGGGCCCGTCGCGAGCGCCGGGGTGTGGCAGGCAGCGCAACCGATGGCGTCGAACACCTGGCGCCCGCGCTGCGCCGCAAGCGTGATCGGCCCCCGCGCCGGCGGCGCCAGCAGCCGCAGGAACGCCGCGAGGTTGTCGATGCCGCGGCGCCCGGTGGCGGGATCGGCGATGTCCTCGGGGTCGGGGACGGCGTCGCAGCGCGCCAGTTGCTGCGGGGCGAGCCGGAAGGTCAGCTCGCGGGGAAAGAGGTCGTTCGTGATGCCCAGCTCGTTGCGGTACGCCTCGGCCCCGAAGTCCATCAGCGAGCCCTGCTGCGACTTCCACCCGAAGCGGCCGACCCGCAGCTGTCCGGTGGTCCGGTCGGGAACCAGCGGAGCGCGCCCGCTGATCCCGTCGCGGTCGAGATCGAGCGGATCCGCCCGCGCCTCGAGCGCGGAGTCGGGAATCGCCTCGACGAGCCCGGCGCCGAACAGCGGAATCGGGATCCGCGTCGCGATGACGCTTGCCTCGGCCGGGATGACCGTCTGGCACTCGTGGGGCGGGATCGAGAAGCTCTGGAATAGGGTCCCGAACGCCGGCTCGACCTCGCGAAACGCGCCCGCGGCGTCGAGAAGACCGACGCGCGTCGTCGTCATCGGTGCGATGCCGCCGACGGCGGGCACGATGTGACAGGCAGCGCAGCTCGTGCCGTTGTAGGCGGGGCCGAGCCCCTCCCCGGCCGTCTCGACCTCCAGGAAGTCCTCGAGGCCGAGCTGGAACTCCTCGAACTCGGCCGGCGTCAGCCCGGGCAGCGGATCGCCGGGCAGCGCGGCGTGCTGCGCCGCGAGCGGACCCGCGGCGGCGAGCGCGGCCGCACCCGCGAGCAGGAGCCCGAGCGCGGATCGGGCGCTCCTCGGAGTGCGCGGCGCCTTGCGCGCGCGCATCAGAACCACCACCCCAGCCCGATGTTGAAGGAGTTCGGCGCGTCGACCACCGCGCTCCGGTTGCGAACCACCGTGTAGTCGACCTTGACCGCGACATCGGGGTCCGGGAAGTAGGTGACGCCGGCGATCCAGGCCGCGCGATCGAAGGCCGGAAGCGGCTCGTGCCCCCGGGGCATCCGGAACTGGGTGTCGAGGTTCTCGTAGCGGACGAAGACGGCCACCTCCCGTGGCGCGGGCCGCGGGACGACGAACCACGAGCCCTCGAGGTAGAAGCCGCGCATCTCGCGGGCGACGTTCGGGTTGATGCCGGTGGTTCGCTGCACCGCCCGATTCAGCGGGCCCGTCCCTTCGAGAAACGCGTGGGCGTAGAGTCCGCGCACGCCGACCTCGCCCAGGCGGTAGCGGCCGTCGACCTCGGCCAGCGTAAGGCCCGAGTCCACGCGCGGAGCGGCGAAGCCGGTCCTGCCGCGCCAGAAGCTCGCGCCGAGGGTCAGGCCCGGCGTGCCGACATACTCGATGCGCCCGGTGGCCGCGACGTGCCGCGCGTTCGATTCGGCGCCCTTCTGGCGTCCTTCCCGCAGCCCCTCGTCGGCGCTGAAGCGGGTGGCGTCGAGCGTCTCCATCGCGTACGCGCGGTAGCGGAGGCCGCCGCGCACCTCGCCGTGGATCCCCGCCCCGGCGCCGAACCACGTAGTCGGGATGATCACCGTCTCGACGAGCGGCCGCTCGACGCCGTGGAAGACCGGAGGCTCGTGGCGTTCGTTGATGATGCCGACCGGGGCGAGCACCATTCCGGCGCGAACGTTGAAGGGGCGGGAGATGCGGAAGTCGACGTAGGCCTGTTCGAGCTCGAGCTCCCCGCCGGTCTCCGGCGACACGACCGCGTGCTCGAGCTCGATCTCCGAGACGAAGTGGACCCGCTCGGAGAAGCGATGGCTGATGAGGAGCACGAAGCGGTGGAAGTCGAGGACGGGGTCGGCGTGCTGCGCGTCGTTGATGTGAAAGTCCATGTAGCCGGAGATCGGCCCGGTCCGGGAGGCGACGGTCTCCGTAGGGGCGGCGCCTTGCCCGGAGGCGCCTGGCGCCCGGAGCCCGCTCGACGCGGCGGCGGGGGCAGCCGCGTTCGCATTCGCGGGGCGCGCTCCTGGCTGCGTACCCTCCGTCGGCTCGGAGGGCGGGGTCTCTTCCCGCGCGGCCGCATCGTCGGCTCTCGCCACCGCGCCGGCCGCCGGCCCGCCCCAGAGCAGGGCCGCGAGGACGATTTCGCACACTAGAATTTCACGTTTCGCCACGGGAAGCACTTGGTTTTTGATTATTCAAAACGCGTGCTCCCGCTGTCAAGCCCCGGCATCGTCTACGATCCTCCGCGATGCGCGCCGGTGCTTCCGGATCCGCGTCCGGCTCTCCCACCGCCGTCCTCTGCTCGGGCGGCCTGGACAGCGTCGTCCTGCTCGCCCACGAGCACGAGGCTGCCCTCGCCTCGGGCGGCAGCCCGGCCCACGTCCGCCCGATCTACGTCAGCAGCTCCCTGGCCTGGGAGGGGGCCGAGCGCCGGTGCGCAGAGCAGGTGCTGGCGGCGCCCCCCTTTGCCGGGCGGCTCGGCCCGCTCGCGCGGCTCGACTGCCCGATCGGCGATACCTACGCGCGCACGCACTGGGCGCTCCGGGGCACGCCGCCGGCGTACGCCACGGCGGACGAGGAGGTGTACCTGGTGGGGCGCAACGTCACGCTGCTGGCCAAGGCCGCCACCTGGTGCGCCGTCAACGGCATCGGCCGCCTGGCGCTGGGCCTGCTGCGCGGCAACCCGTTCCCGGACGCCACGCCCGTGTTCTTCGCCGCGATGGAGCGCGCCCTGTCGCTCGGGCTCGCGCACGACGTGCGGATCGCGGCGCCGCTCCGCGCGCTCGGCAAGGCCGAGGTCGTCGCGCTGGGGCGGTCGCTCGGGGTGCCGTTCGAGCTGACGCTTTCCTGCATGAGCCCGGTGCCGGACGGATCGTCGGCCGTCCACTGCGGGCGTTGCAGCAAGTGCCGCGAGCGCCTCCAGGCCTTCGACGAGGCAGGGCTGGCTGACCCGGCGGACTACGCCTTCCGTCCGCGTGACCTCCGGACCGGGACGTGAGTCAGGCGTCGGTTTGGCGGGCGGCGTCCCGCGCCCGGCTCTCGAGCGCGGCCAGCAGCGTCTCCCGCCGGTCGACCAGCGACTTCCGCTCGCGACGGCCGTGGGCGCACCCGACCGCGTACTCCGTGAACAGCGGCAGCGCGATGGTCGTGTCGCAGTAGGCGACGACGGTGTCCGGCAGGCTTCCCGGGTTCACCTTCCCCCAGCTCACGGCCTCGGCCGGCGTCGCGCCCGACAGGCCGCCCCAGACCACCTGGTCGGTCGTGAACTGGATGAAGTAGTCGTTGCCCCCCTTGGGGATGCCGTACACCTCCCACAGGGTCGGCTGCCCCTGCAGGTAGAAGTTCTTGGGCGATCCGCCGCCCAGGATGACGGCGCCGTTCTTTTCTCCGGCCAGGATGATGGCGCAGATCTCGTTGACGTCCCGGTTCGGATCGATCATGAACCGGCTGCCGCCGAGCAGCTCGTGGTAGGCGAGATTCATGCCGATGGAGCTGTCACCCGGCGACGACGTGTAGATGGGGACGCCGGCCGCCGCCGCGCTCGCCACCAGGGAGTGCTCCTCGCATCCGGGTCTGCGGTCGAGCAGGTCGCGCCCGAGCCGGTAGTGGAACTCGGCGCTCGACGTCGGACCGTCGAACCCGCCGCGGACCAGGAAGTCACGCACGTAGGCGTCGGTCTCCAGCAGCACCGTCGCCGGGAAGAGCACGTCGTAGATGCGGATGACGCCGGCGTCGTAGAGCTCGACGTCGTCGAGGAACGGCGAGCCGCGCCGCAGCGTGAAGTTGAGGGCGAAGTGCAGGTCGTGGTACAGGTTGGCCCCGGTGCTGATGACGAAATCGACAAGGCCGCGCTCCATGAGCTCGATGACGCAGCCGCCGAGCCCGGCGGGCGTGAGCGCGCCGGCCATGGTGAGGCCGATCGTCGTGCCGTGGGACGGATCGAGCATCCGCTCGCTGAAGAGCCGGCAGGCTTCGGAGAGCCGCCCGGCGTTGAAGGCCTGGAACCCCTCGTCGATCAGCCGGCGGACGTCGGCGCTCCCGCGCGGCCGGTAGTAGCGGATCGGCTCGCCGCCCAGGAAGCCGGCGCCGTCGCGTTGCGGAATCCCGGGGCTGCGGTGCGGCATGGCGGCCGCTACTGTAGCATTCGTCTGCTCCCTGTCCGGCAGTCGCGGCCGCCCCCTCGGCGGCCCGGGTCGGGCGGCTCCCTCGCTGCAGCGGGGCGGGCTGGAGCCGTTCCCGGCGCAGGCATTCCAGGACGATGGCCGTCGAGCGCTCCGACCCGACCCGCGCCGACGCTCCGCGCCGGATCCGGTGCGGGGGGGCGCGAGCGGCGCTGCGGCGTGTGCGCGGCGCGTTGCTTCGGCTCGCGTTCGACCGGCGGGTCGCGGTCGCCTCCGGTCTCGCCCTCGTTGCCCCCGCGGCGTGGCTGCGATGGGCCGACTATGGGTGGGAGAGCTGGCTCTCCGACGGCCTGGGGCTGCTCTGCGGCGCGACCGGCGCGGCGCTCGTGGCCTTCGCGCTGGGTGGCCGCCGTCCGGACTGGATCGATCCCGACGGGTGAATGGGAGCCGGCCGACCGGCATTCCGGCCGCGGCTCCGGCCGCGTGCTCTCGGTCGCGGCCGAGCGGGCTACATCCCGGTGACGTGGTAGCCCGCGTCGACGCGCAGCACCTCGCCGGTGATGCCGCGGGCGCCCGGCCC
This sequence comes from Vicinamibacterales bacterium, assembly GCA_965215155.1. GTDB lineage: Bacteria > Acidobacteriota > Vicinamibacteria > Vicinamibacterales > UBA8438 > JAGWAJ01. The sequence goes on from CBDCCY010000004.1 coordinate 1,693,560, forward strand.
GAGCAGGAACAGGGCGGCGGCGGCCACCTCGGCCGCATCGACCGTGCGGCCGAGCGGAGCCCGCTCGCGGTAGTGGTCCAGAATGCGGCTGAAACCCGGGATGCCCGACGCGGCGAGGGTCTTGATGGGGCCCGCGGACACCGCATTCACCCGGATGTTGGCGGGCCCGAGATCGGACGCGAGGTACCGCACGTTGGCCTCGAGAGCGGCCTTCGCGACCCCCATCACGTTGTAGTGCGGGAACACGCGCTCGCTGCCCAGGTAGCTGAGGGTGAGGATGCTGCCGCCGCCGCGGCGCTCCATCAGCGGCGCCGCCGCGCGCGCGAGCACGACGAGCGAGTAGGCGCTGATGTCGAGCGACTGCGCGAAGTCGCCGCGCGTCGTCCGCACGAAGGGCTCCGTGATCGCATCGCGGGACGCGAAGGCGATCGCGTGCACGAGAAAGTCCAGGCCGTCGAGGTGCGAGTCGGTCTCCGCCATCAGCGCCGCGACCTCGTCGTCGCGGGTGACGTCGCACCGCACCAGGCGGCTGGGCTGGCGGAGGGTGTCGGCCAGGGCGCGGGCGTTCTTCTCGAAGCGATCCGTCGCGTAGCTCAGGGTGAGGCGCGCGCCGGCGGCGTCGGCGGCCTTCGCGATGGCCCAGGCCAGAGACCGCTTGTTGGCCACACCGACCACGAGGCCGCGCGCGCCGGTCAGGTCAGCCATGCGGGAGGGGCTAGCGCGCCCTCACGGGCGCATTGGGAGTCTGCGCGGGCACGGAGTCCTCCATGGCACGTTCCTGCGGCGCAGACTCCTGGCACGCCCTCACGGGCGCATTGGGAGTCTGCGCGGGCACGGAGTCCTCCATGGCACGTTCCTGCGGCGCAGACTCCTGGCGCGCCCTCACGGCCGCGTCGGGAGTCTGCGCGGGCACGTAGTCCTTCATGGCAGGTTCTACGGCGCAGACTCCTACCGCGAGCGACCCCGGCCCCGGCGCCCGGAGGGCGATCGCGAACGTCCGCCGGGGCGTCCGTCCTGCCGAGCCGGGTCGCCCGGCCGCCACGAGTTGCCGGGCTGACCTCCCGCCGGCTGGCCGTCCTTCAGGGCGCGGGCGGGCCCGTTCCGGCGGCCCTTCATGCGCGTAGTGTTGCCGTCCTTCTCCCGGACGCGTCCGTTGCCGGAGAACGCCCGCCCGGGCTTGCCGCGCGCCTGACCGGGCGACTGCCGCTCGTGCATCGTGAACACCGGCGGCTGGCGCGGCGTGGCGGGCGTACCCTCGGGAAGCTGCAACGTGGCGCGAATCAGCGGGCGGCGCACGGGACCGTCGTCGCGGGCAGCGTCGGCCGGCGATGTGGGCGGCTCGGCCGGGGCCGAAGGTGCGTGCTCCGCGTCGCACGTCTGGCCGCGAGCCACGCTGGCGCGCTCGCCGCTGTCATCGACGGCCACGCCAGTGCGTGCGGTCACGGCTTCGTCGCGTGGACGGTCGTCGTCCACCGTGTCTCCCACGCGTGTCCGGCGCTGCTGCATCAGAATCTCCCGAACGATTCCGTACTCGTATCCAGACTATGCGGCACAAGAGGCGGGAGCAAGGTCGTGCGTGTGGAGCCCAGAGCTTAGCAGAGGCGCAAGGGGGCAGGCAACCCGCGCCGGACTGCGATCAGGGCCGCTCGGCCGCGACCCAGGCGCGGACGTCGGCGAGGGCCTCGCGTACCGCGTCGGGGTGTGTGGACTGCGGCGTTCTCCGTGCCTCGACCGACGCGCGGCCCGTGACGCGCGCTCCCGCCTCGTCGCCGAAGCGCTCGTCGTAGCCGCGCCACTCCTCCGCCGTCAGAGACGCGAAGTCGCGGCCGCTGGCCAGCAGGTCGCGCACGATGCCGCCGACGACCTCGTGCGCCCGGCGGAACGGCACTCCCCGCGCCACCAGGTAATCCGCCACGTCGGTCGCCAGGAGCATGCCGCCGGCCGCGGGCTCGGTCCGCGCGGGCCGCAGGGTCAGGCTCGCGATCACGGCGGTGGTCGCCCGCAGCGACCCCAGCAGCGTCGCCTCGGCGTCGAAGATCGCTTCCTTGTCCTCCTGGAGATCCTTGTTGTAGCCGCTGGGCAGGCCCTTCATCGCCGCGAGCCAGCCGGCGAGGCGGCCGATGGCGCGGCCCGTCTTGCCGCGCACGAGCTCCAGCGGGTCGGGATTCTTCTTCTGCGGCATCAGGCTGCTGCCGGTCGCCACGCGGTCGGCGATCTCCAGGTAGCCGAACTCCTCGCTGCTGAAGACGATGACGTCCTCCGCGATGCGGCTGAGATGCACCATGGCGAGCGCGCAGGCGTGGAGCGCCGTCGACGCGAAGTCGCGATCCGCGGCCGCGTCGATGCTGTTCGCGACGACGCGCGAGAAGCCGAGCCGACGGGCCAGTGCCGCGGTGTCGATCGAGTAGCTCGTGCCCGCGATGGCGCCGGACCCGAGGGGCATCCCGTCGGCCTCGCGGCGGGCCGCTCCGAGGCGTGCGTGGTCGCGGCGCAGCGCCGCCGCGTGGGCGAGGAAGAAGTGCGCCGCCAGCACCGGCTGGGCGCGCCGGAGGTGCGTGTAGGACGGCATGAGCACCGGCCCGGCCCCGTCCGCCTGCGCGGCCAGCGCCGACACCAGATCCACCACCGCGCCCTGCAGCACCGGCAGGCGCCGGCGCAGGTAGAGCCGCAGGTCGAGCGACACCTGCTCGTTTCGCGACCGGCCCGTGTGCAGGCGGCGGGCGACGTCGCCGAGCCGCTCCACGAGCTGCCGCTCGACGAAGGCGTGCACGTCCTCGTCCGTCCCCGACACGAAGGCCGGGTCCCGGCGCCCGGCCTCGCGAATGTCGCGCAGGGCCGCGCGGATGGCTGCGGCCTCCGCGGCGGCGAGCACCCCGGCGCCCTCGAGCGCCTCCGACCACGCAATGCTCCCTTCGACGTCGTCCTCGAACAACTGCCGGTCGAAAGCGAGCGACGCCTGGAACCGAAAGACCTCCTCGTCGGGGGCCCCGGCGAAGCGGCCGGACCAGAGGTGCTGCGAGTCGGTCATCGCGGGCGGCAGGCGGTCGCGCGGCCGGGGCCGGACGTCACTCGCCGCGCGAGACGCCCGCGGCCGTCGCGACGCGCCCCGGCGCCCGGCTGGCCGCGGTCTCCACGGGCAGACCCCAGATCTTGATGAAGCCCTCGGCCGCCTCGTGGTCGAAGCGGTCGCCTTCGTCATAGGTGGCGAGCGCGGGCTCGTAGAGCGCCAGCGGCGACTTCCGGCCGGCGACGCGGCAGTCGCCCTTGAAGAGCCTGAGCCGCACTGTGCCGGTCACCCGCTCCTGCACCTTGGCGGTGAACGCGTCGAGCGCTTCGCGGAGCGGGGTGAACCAGAGGCCGTCGTAGACGAGGTCGGCATAGCGGCGCGCCAGGTCGGTCTTCAGGCGGTCGAGGTCGCGCGGGACGACGAGCGCCTCGAGCGCCCGGTGCGCCGCGTGCAGCACGACGGCGGCCGGCGCTTCATAGATCTCCCGCGACTTGATCCCGACGAGCCGGTTCTCCACCATGTCGATCCGGCCGACGCCGTGCGCGCCGGCGATCGTCTCGAGCGAGTTGACGAGCTCCGTGAGCGGCATCGCGACGCCGTTGACCGCGGTCGGCACCCCGCGCTCGAAGTCCACCTCGACGTAGGCGGGGTCGTCCGGGGCCTCGGCCGGCGAGCGGGTCAGCGCGTAGATGTCCTCCGGCGGCTCCGTCCACGGATCTTCGAGCACGCCGCACTCGATGGACCGGCCCCACAGGTTGGCGTCCGTGCTGTAGGGGCTCTCCACCGAGGCCGGAACCGGGATGCCGTGGGTGCGGGCGTACTCGATCTCCTCGGGGCGCGTCATGCCCCACACGCGCGCCGGCGCCACCACCGCCAGGGAGGGGTTGAGCGCGCGCGCCGACACGTCCATGCGCACCTGGTCGTTGCCCTTGCCGGTGCAGCCGTGGGCGATCGACCCGGCGTCCTCCATCTCCGCGATCTCGACCAGCTTCCTCGCGATCAGCGGCCGGCCGAGCGCGGTGGCCAGCGGGTAGTGCCCCTCGTAGACGGCGCCGGCCTGGAGCGCGGGCAGGATGTAGTCGCGCACGAACTCCTCGCGCGCGTCGACCACGTGGGCCCGCACCGCCCCTACCGCCAGCGCGCGCTCGCGGACGTCGTCGAGCTCCTTGCCCTGCCCGAGGTCGATGGTGACCGCCACGATCTCGGCGTCGTAGCGATCGGCGAGCCACTTGACGGCAACCGACGTATCCAGGCCGCCCGAGTATGCGAGCACGATCCGTTCCATGTCTCTTCGCCTCCGCGCCGACCCGCGTCAGCCCCGGGCCCAGCCCTCGAACAGCCGCGTCACCTCGCGGCCGGCGCGCGCGTGCCGCGTGATCAGCAGTATCGTGTCGTCGCCCGCGACCGTCCCCACCACCTCAGGCAGCTCGGCTCGATCGATGGCCAGCGCCAGGGGTTGCGCACCGCCGGGATCGGTCCTGAGCACCAGCAGTTGCTGCACCTGGTCGACGCGCCGCAGGTATTCACCCACCGCGCGCCGGACCGTGGCCTCGGCGCCGGGCCGACCGCCGGCCGTCGATTCCGTGCGCTCGTATGCGCCGTCGGCCGCCCGCTTGACGAGCTGCAGGTCCTTGATGTCCCGTGAGATCGTCGCCTGCGTCGCATGGAAGCCGCGCGTGCGCAGGCGCCGGCTCAGATCGTCCTGGCTGCAGATCGGCTCGCGTGTGACGAGCTCGAGAATGACCGACTGGCGGTAGCGCTTCATACTTATGCAGGAGCGCGAATAAGCATACAAGGGGCGGCGGCCGGAATCAACTGCGCCGTTTCCGGCCCCGCCTGCCATGAATCGGGCCGCCGCCGCTTGACGCGGCCGGCCCAGGTATGCATAGCTATACGGTAGCGAGAATAACTATTCATGTCCAGGGTGCGCATCGGAATCGCCGGAGCGACCGGCTACAGCGGGCAGGAGGTCCTGCGGCTGGCCGCCGCCCATCCGCACGCGGAGCCTGTCGTCGCCATGGCCTCGGCCGGCGGCGACGGCTCGCGCGAGCTGCCGGGGCTGCGGGGGCTGTGGGGGGGCAGCATCGAGGCGTTCTCGCTCGACCGGCTCGCCGAGGCGGCCGATGCCGTCTTTCTTGGGCTGCCCGACACCGCGAGCGCGGAGGTCGCGCCCGCGCTGCTGTCCCGCGGGGTGCGGGTGTTCGACCTGTCGGGCGCGTTTCGCCTCCGCGACGCCGCGGCCCGCGGGCGGTGGTACCCGCGGACGCCCGAGGTCGAGCCGCCGGCCGTGTACGGCCTCGCGGAGTGGAACCGGACGCCGCTCGCGGACACCCGCTTCGTGGCGTGTCCGGGCTGTTATCCGACGGCGGCGCTGCTGGCGCTCAAGCCGCTCGTCGCCGCCGGGCTCGTCCCGCCCGGGGCCGACGTCCACATCGACGCGAAGTCGGGGATCTCGGGCGCCGGCAAGAAGCCGAGCGAGCGGACGCACTTCTCCGAGGTGCACGGAAGCGTCGCCGCCTACGGGGTCTTCGCCCACCGGCACGCGGCGGAGATCGAGCAGGAGCTCGGGCGGGCCGTCACCTTCGTGCCCCATCTGGTGCCCCTCGACCGCGGCATCCTCGAGACGATCTACACCCGCGTGCGGCCCGGGGCGACGGCAGACGAGATCGGGGAGGCGTTCGAGGCGGCGTACGCCGACCGGCCGTTCGTGCGGTTGTGCGCCGATCGGCTGCCCGAGATCAAGCACGTGGCGCACACGAACTTCTGCGACATCGGCTGGCGGGTGGATGCCGGGCGGATCGTCCTGGTCGCGTGCCTGGACAACCTGGGGAAGGGCGCCGCGGGGCAGGCCCTGCAGTGCTTCAACGTGGCGCACGGCCTCGACGAGCGGGCGGGGTTGATCCCGTGACGAAGGGCCGGGGCCGCGGTCCGGTGGTCGTGAAGCTGGGCGGCGAGCTCCTGGAGGAGCCGGCCGGCCTGCGGCGCGTCGCCCGCCGCCTCGCGCGCCTCGCGGCGGGCGGTCCGCTCGTCGTCGTCCACGGCGGCGGGCGCGAGGTCAGCGCGGATCTGGCGCGTCGCGGCGTTGCGGCCCGGGCGGTCGACGGCCTGCGCATCACCGACGGGCCGGCCCTGGACGTGGTCGTCGGCGTCCTGGCCGGCCGGATCAACACGCGTCTGGTCGCCGCGCTGAACGCCGCCGGCGCCAGCGCCGTGGGGCTGACCGCCGCCGACGGACGGATGGCGCGCGTGCGGCGCGCAAGCCGCTACCGCGCCGCGAGCGGGGAGCGCGTGGACCTCGGCTTCGTCGGCCAACCGGTGGGTGAGCCCCGTACAGAGCTCGTGCTCGATCTCTGTGCGGCCGGCCATCTTCCCGTCGTCGCCAGCATCGGGGCGAGCGCGGCGGGACAGTTGTTGAACGTGAACGCCGATACGCTGGCCGGGCACCTCGCGGCCGGCCTCCGGTCGCCCCGCCTCGTGATCGCCGGCGGCACGGCGGGGGTCCTGGACGCGGACGGGCGAACGCTGTCCGCGGTCGACGATGCGGACATCGACGTTCTCATCGGAGGGGGGCAGGCGAGCGCCGGCATGATCGCGAAGTTGATCGCGTGCCGCGCCGCCCGGCGGGGCGGCGTCCGCGAGGTCGTGATCGTCGACGGCCGGCGGCGGGCGTTCGATGCGAGCGCCGGAACCACCGTCGGGACGTCCCGTGGGGGGGCGGCCGTCCGGAGCGATCGAAGGCAGGCGGCGAGGCATTAGGGCAATGAGCAGACTCGGCGACGAAGTGCGCGCGGCCGAGGCCGCCCACGTCTTGCAGGTGTACCGCCGGATTCCGGTCGTGCTGGTCCGCGGTCGGGGCTGCCGGGTGGTGGACGACAACGGCCGCGAGTACCTCGACCTCCTCTCGGGAATCGGCGTCGCCTCGCTCGGCCATGCGCACGAGGGGCTGGCGCGGGCGATCGCCGACCAGGCCGGCGAGCTGCTGCACACGTCCAACCTCTACTTCCATCCGCTGCAGGGCGAGGTGGCGCGGCGGCTCGCCCGCCTCTCGGGGCTCGCGCGCACGTTCTTCTGCAACAGCGGCACCGAGGCGGTCGAGGCCTGCCTGAAGTTCGCGCGCCGCTACTGGCACACGCGCGGCGAGACCGACCGGACCGGCATCGTCGCCTTCGACGGTTCGTTTCACGGGCGGACGTTCGGCTCGCTCTCGGTGACCTCGGGCGCCGCCTACCGGACGCCCTTCCAGCCGCTCGTCCCGGACGTGAGCTTCGCCTCCCCGCACGATGCGGCGGCTCTCGAGGCGGCGGTCACGGATCGGACCGCCGCGGTGATCGTCGAGCCGATACAGGGCGAGGGCGGCGTACGACCCATTCCGCCGGCAACCGCCGCCGCCCTCGCCGACCGCTGCGCGGCGACGGGAACGCTCCTGATCGCGGACGAGGTGCAGAGCGGGCTCGGGCGTACGGGGCAGGCGTTCTGCTCGGCTGCGCTGGGGCTGGCGCCGGATCTGATGGCGTTGGGCAAGGCGCTCGGCGCCGGCGTGCCGGTCGGAGCCGCCCTGCTGAGCGAGCGGGTGGCCGATGCGGTGGCGTTCGGCGATCACGGGAGCACGTACGGCGGCAACCTGCTCGCGTGCCGTGCCGCGTCGGTCTTTCTCGACGCCCTCGAAGGCGGTCTCATCGACCGCGTCGCGGCGGCCGGGGTGCGGATGAGAGACGGCCTCGAGGCCATCGCCGAGGGGAGTGCGGCCATCGGGGAGGTGCGTGGCGCCGGCCTGATGTGGGGGGTCGACGTGACGTCCGACGTCGCCGACCGCATGGTTGCCGCGGCCCTGGAGCGGGGTCTGCTGATCAACCGTACCGCCGGAACGGTGATCCGGCTGCTCCCGCCGCTGACGATCGGCGACGCCGACATCGACGAGGCGCTCGAGCGCCTGCGTCAGGCCTTTGCCGATGCCGCGGGCGCCCACACGGGCCAGGAGTCTGCGCCGTAGAACGGCGCGGACTCCTGGAGGGTTGGTTGGGCACCAGGCGGAGCCGTCAGGCGACGAATGGTGGGCCAGGAGTCTGCGCCGTAGAACGGCGCGGACTCCTGGAGGGTTGGTTGGGCACCAGGCGGAGCCGTCAGGCGACGAATGGTGGGCTGGGAGTTGGCCGCGCGACGAGGCTGCGATGATTGCGAGCACCATGGATGCCCCGCCGCACTCGGCGGATGACCGCATCGCCGGCGCCGTCATGTTGCGGGCGGCGACCGCAGTCGACGCGGAAGGCGTGCATCGGCTCATCATGGACAATCGGGTTGCGGGACACCTGCTGGCGCGCCCGCTGGGCGAGGTCGAGCTGCACGTGCCGCGCTTTCTGGTCGCGGCGGCGGGCGACCGGATCGTGGGCTGCGGCGAGCTCGCGCGGCTGAGCCCGGCGGTCGGCGAGGTCCGCTCGCTGGTCGTCGACAGGGCGCACCGCGGCGCCGGCCTCGGACGGCGCCTGCTGCGGGCGCTCGTCGACGACGCGCGCCGCCAGGGCTTCCCGACCGTGTGCGCCTTCACGCATCGGGCGCGACCCTTCGTCCGCGCGGGATTCTCCATCGTGCCGCACACGTGGGTCCCCGAGAAGATCGCGACCGACTGCCACCGCTGCGAGTGGTTCCGCCGGTGCGGCCAGTACGCGGTGGTGCTGAACCTCGCGGCGCCGTCGGAGGCGAGAGCGCAATGAGCGAGGTGCGGGTTCGCGTCGAGCCGATCGAGGGCGGGGTCACGGCTCCCCGGGGCTTCCGGGCGGCCGGCGTTGCCTGCGGGCTCAAGTCGGCCGGCCTCGATCTGGCGCTGCTCGTCTCTGAAGAGGCGGAGCCGGCCAGCGCCGCCGGGATCTTCACCACGAACCGGGCCGTGGCGGCGCCCGTTCTCGTGTCGCAGGCGCAGCTCACGCAGTCGGGAAGCCGCGCCCGCGCCGTCGTCGTCAACAGCAAGTGCGCGAACGCCTGTACCGGCGACCACGGGATGGCGGCCGCTCGAGAGATGGTGGCGGCGACCGCGAAGGCGGTCGGCTGCGACCCGTCACTCGTCCTCGTCGCGTCGACGGGCGTGATCGGCATGCGGCTCGACGTCGCGAAGGTGGGGCGCGGCGTCGAGGAGGCCGCCCGCCGGCTCGCGCGCGACGGGCACCGGGCCGCCGCCGAGGCGATCATGACGACCGACCGCAGTCCCAAGGAGCGCGCGGTACGCGCCACGACGGCGGCCGGCACGTTCTCCATCGGCGGCATGGTCAAGGGCGCCGGGATGATCGAGCCGTTCATGGCGACGATGCTCGGCTTCCTGACGACGGATGCCGAGCTCGACCCGGCCCTGCTGCGCCGCGCGCTCGTCGAAGCGGCGGACGACACGTTCAACGCGATCACCGTCGACGGCGAGTCGTCGACCAACGACACGGTCTTTCTGCTGGCCAGCGGAGCGAGCGGCGTAGCGATCGACGCGGCGCTGTATCCGGTGTTCGTCGGAGCACTGCGCGGCCTCTGCGCCGACCTGGCGAAGGACATCGTTCGCGGTGGGGAGGGAGCCACGCGCCTGGTCGAGGTGCGGGTGGCCGGCGCGCAGTCGGCTGCGGACGCGCGCCGCACCGCGCGGCTCATCGCCAACTCCCTGCTCGTCAAGACGGCGCTGCACGGCGGGGACCCCAACTGGGGGCGACTGCTCGCCGTGGCCGGTCGTGCCGGCGTCGCGTTCGACGAGGCGCGCGCGCGCGTGCGGATCGGTCCGGCGGAGCTCTTCGCCGACGCGACGGTGTTCGACGACCGCGAGGCCGCGGCCGCCGCGCATCTGCGGTCGCCCGAGGTGGAGGTCGCGGTCGATCTCGGCACGGGCGGCAGCGGCGCGGCCACTGTCTGGACGTGTGATCTCAGCGCGGAGTACGTCCGCATCAACGCCGACTACAGGACATGACCAAGCCCGTGGCGGGAGCTCGTGCCACGGCGGCCGCCGGGCCGCCGCCGGACGATGTCGCCGCCTCCGAACCCGCGGGTGCGCGGGAGGCCGGGAGCGGGGCCCTCGAGGGTCGCTGCTATCTCTCCGTGCTGGACTTCCAGCCCGCCGACCTCGAGCACAATCTCGCCCTGGCCGCCGCCCTGAAGCGCGACCGGCACCTCGGGCGCGAGGCCGCCACGTCGGCTGCGCTCGAGGGAACATACCTGGCGCTGCTGTTCGAGAAACCGTCGCTGCGCACGCGGTCCACGTTCGAGATCGCGATACGCGAACTCGGCGGGGACTTCATCGATCCCGATGCGGACGTCGCGCTCGGGAAGCGGGAGTCGCTCGCCGACGTGGGCCGCAGCCTCGAGCGCTGGGTCGCCGGGGCAGTGGTGCGGACCTACGCGCAGCGCCGCTTGACGGACCTGGCCCTGGCCACGACCGACTTTCGCGTCATCAATGCGCTCAGCGACGAGGAGCACCCGTGCCAGGCGCTCGCGGACTGCCTGACGTTGAAGGAGCGCTGGGGCGACACCCGCGGACGCAGGGTCGCGTTCGTCGGCGACGGCGGCAACGTCGCCACGTCGTTCGCGCAGGCCGCCTCGATGCTCGGCATCACGATGCACATCGCGTCGCCGGAGGGGTTCGAGCTTCCGGAGTCGGTCGACGCAGACGTAGCGCGGGTGGCCTGCGACGGAGCGGAGCTCAGGCGCTTCCGCGACCCGGCTGCCGCGGTGCGCGACGTCGATGCGGTCTACACGGACGTATGGACGTCGATGGGGCGCGAGGCCGAGGTCGCCCTGCGCCGGCGCCTGTTCGGCCCGTACCAGGTGAATGGCGCGCTGATGGCGCACGCCAGGCCGGACGCGTGCTTCCTCCACTGCCTCCCCGCCCACCGCGGCGAGGAGGTGACCGACGGCGTCATGGACAGCGCCGCATCCGTCGTGTTCGACCAGGCGGAGAACCGCCTGCACACCCAGAAGGCGCTGCTGCTCATGCTGTTCGAGGATTGACGCCGATGGCGAACCCGGTGGGTGCGGTCGGTGCCGTCGTGCACTACGGCCGCGCGATCCTGGTGACCCTGGCCGGTCGGGACGGCGTCCCGGTCGTGGTCGACCGCCGCACGGTGGCGCTGATCGGCGACGGCCTGCCGAGCGCGCCCTACCACCACGAGGCGCAGACGCTCGATCGCCCCGCGGCGGCCGAGCTGATCGGCCGCGTGCGGGCAGCGATCGACGTCCGAGCGGCGGCCGCCCTGCGAGACCTCCGGCAGTCGGTAGGTCCGCACTGCCGGCTCCAGGTGCTGGCCCACCGGGCGCTGCGCCCTCTGCCTCCGACGCTGGACGAGATCCTCGATTCGAGGCCGGCGACGCTGATCGCCGACTCCGAAATGTACGTCGATGCGCTGTCCGGCGCCGCGCGGCGCTGCGACCTCCAGGTCGCGACGTGTGCGCGCGGCACCGAGACGGAGGCCGCCGCCCGGGCGCTCGGCGCCGGCGAGGGCGAAGTAGTCGCCTTTCTGAAGGGCTTGCGGGCGACGCTGGGGCCCCCGTGGCAGGCGGACCATCGCGCCGCGGCCGCCGCCGCGCTCGCCGCCGCGGCGCGGGATCAGGGCTGGCGCCTCCCCGCGGTGTGAAGCGCGGCTTCGGCGCTGAACCGAAGGGACGTGCAGGCGCGCGCCGTCAGGGCGCGCTGCCGCCCTCGACCGGCGCCGGGCCCTCCACACGCGCAGCCGCCTGCTCGACCTTGTCCGCCAGTCGGCGCTTGTAGCCCGCCAGCGTCTCGGCGAGGCGGGCGTCGCCGGTCGCCAGAATCTGGGCCGCCAGCACCGCCGCATTCACGGCGCCCGCCTTGCCCACCGAGACCGTGGCGACGGGCACGCCGGGCGGCATCTGGACCGTCGCCAGCAGGGCGTCCCAGCCCCGGAGCGGCGACGAGTCGATCGGCACGCCGATCACCGGCAGGGTCGAGTGCGCGGCCACTACGCCCGCGAGGTGGGCCGCCGCCCCGGCTCCGACGATGAAGACCGCCACCCCGCGGGCGGGCGCCTCGTCGATCAGGCGCCGCACGCGCTCCGGGGAGCGATGCGCGGACGCCACGGTCATGTGCGAGGGCACGCCGAGCTCGTCGAGGACCTCCACCGCGCGCTGCATGACGCCCGCGTCGGAATCGGACCCCATCAGAATCTGCACTCGTCGATTCGCCATTCCTGCTCCTGCCTGCTTTCGCCGCGCGCCCTGACGGGCACGTTGGGAGTCCTACCCGTCGGCCTCGCGCGCCGCGCGTCCGATGTCCCGTCGCGCGAAGCTGCCGTCGAACGAGATGCAGTCGACCGCCTCGTACGCGCGGTCGATCGCCTGCGCGAACGTCCTGCCCCGCCCGACCACGGTCAGCACCCGGCCGCCCGCGGTCACGACCTCGCCACCCTGCCGGGCCGTGCCGGCGTGCACGATCCGGACGCCGGGAACCGCCGCTGCCGCGTCGAGGCCGGCGATGACTCGACCCCTGGCGTAGGCACCCGGATAACCGCCCGAGGCGACCACCACGCCGACGTGCGGATCGGCGGTCGCCCGCCACGCGGAGCCCTCCAGGTCGCCCCGCGCCGCGGCCCGGAGCACGCCGATCAGGCCGCCCTCGATCATCGGCAGCACGACCTGCGCTTCCGGGTCGCCGAGGCGGACGTTGAACTCGATCACCTTCGGTCCGGCGGCCGTCAGCATCAGCCCGACATAGAGCACGCCGCGGTACTCGCGGCCCTCGGCCCGCATGCCCTCGATGGTCGGGGTCACGATCTCGCGCATCACCTGCTGCTCGAGCGACGGGGTCAGCAGCGGGGCCGGAGCGAACGCGCCCATGCCGCCGGTATTGGGTCCCCGATCGCCGTCGGCGACCCGCTTGTAGTCCTGGGCCGCAGGAAGCGGCAGCGCCCGACGGCCGTCGGAGACGATGAAGAACGACACCTCGGGTCCGGCCAGACACTCCTCGACGACCACGCGTGCGCCGGCCGCGCCGAAACGCCGCTCGACCATCGCCTCGCGCACGGCGGCCTCCGCCGCCGCGCGGTCCGCGGCGACGGTCACCCCCTTGCCTGCCGCCAGCCCGTCCGCCTTGATGACGACCGGGAACCCGAAGCGGTCGCCGGCTACGGCGTCGCGGGCCTCATCCTCCGATGCGCAGACTGCGTGACGCGCGGTCGGAATGCCGTGGCGCTCCAGGAACGCCTTGGCGAATGCCTTGCTGGACTCGAGCTGCGCCGCGGCGCGCGACGGTCCGAAGAGCTCCCGGCCGGCGGCGGCGAAGGCGTCTCCGGCGCCTCGGGCCAGCGGCAGTTCCGGACCGACGATCGTGAAGTCGACGGCCTCGGCCTCCGCGAGCGCGAGCAACGCCTGCGGGTCCCCGACATCGGCCGCAACGCAGCGCGTCCTGGGCTCCGCCGCGATCCCCGCGTTGCCCGGGGCGCAGAGTACCTCGCTGCACTCGCCGTCGCGGCCGAGGGCGGCCACGATGGCGTGCTCGCGCGCGCCGCCTCCGATCACCAGGGTCCTCATCTCCTGCGGACGGCCCGCGAGCCCGCCGGTTCGGGGCGGGTTTGACGCCGCGCCGGCTTTGGACCTACGATGACTGGCTCGCGACCGGCCGTAGCGTAACATGTCGAATTCGTCGCCGACGCCGGTCTGCGGGCCGAGGACGGGCGGCGGAAGGGAGTTGCAGCGGGAGTGGCCGAAGTCAGAGTGCAGGAAGGCGAATCCATCGAGGGGGCGTTGCGCCGCTTCAAGCGCAAGGTCCAGCAGGAAGACATCATCAAGGACATCAAGAAGCACTCCTTCTATCTGAAGCCTGGCGACAAGCGCCGGGCGAAGCAGGCGCTCGCGCGGAAACGCTCGCGGAAGAAGATGCGCCGGGAGGCCGAGTGACGTCATTCCGCGCCTGCGCCGGCCCGGTTTCGTCATCGCGGAACGCGTCCCCCGGGTCCGAGTAAGCGCTTGATTACAAGGGGTTTCTTGACACTCCCCGACGCCCGTGGTACGGTCGCGGCGGTGGCAGGCCCGAGTTGGCGGGGCGCGGTGGCGTCGGGCTCCGGTGGCCGAGGAGTCTGCGCCGTGGAAACGTGCGACGCAGGAGTCTCGCGCCAGTGCGGATTCCCAACGCGCCCGTCAGGGCGCGCGTCGGCGGGGGAAGGCAGGAATGACGATTGAAGAGCGCCCGACGGGCAACGTGATGATTCTGGATCTCAAGGGGAAGCTGACCATCGGTGATGGCGACGAGTTGCTCAAGGACAAGATCAATAGTCTGGTGCAGCAGGGCCACACCAAGCTGATCCTGAACCTGGCGGACGTTCCCTACATCGACAGCGGCGGCCTCGGACAGGTCGTTCGAACCTACACGACCGTCAAGCAGCACGATGGCAGCCTCAAGCTGATGAACGTCACCAAGCGCATCGAGGACCTGCTCGCCATCACGAAGCTGCTCACCGTGTTCGACGTCTTCGAAACGGAGCAGGACGCACTGCAGAGCTTCTCCTGACCTCCGCGTACGATTCCGAGCACGCGTGCGCTTCGGTGCGCGCTGGCAGGAACAGGCGCACCGCCCGGTCGTCAAGGCCCTGCTCGGCATGATCCGCGGGAGCGGCGGCGTGAGCCGCCCGTCGGTTTCGACGGCTCAGGCCTCGCGACATGACACCCGCGCCCGTCAACGGCGCTACCCCGGCGCTTGGGCCACACGATGTCCGAGTTCAACATCCGTTCCGAGTCGATCGACGTCGAGCAGCTCATGGAGCAGATCCGGGCTCGAATCCGCGAGAAACGCGGCGTCGACTACACCGAGCAGCAGGTCCGGGAACTGGCCGCCGCAAAGCTCGAGCAGTTCCTCGACCCCAAGAACGTCCGCTCGGACCTGCTCGACCACTACCGACGACGCGCAGCGGAGGCTCCGGGCGGCGTGGGCGGCGTGCCGCCCCGTCCCCCGCTGTTCGAGTTCGACGGCGACACCATCTACCGGTCTTCGCGCGGCGTGGTCGGGCGCGTCCTGTACGGCATTCGCCGCCTCCTGCGGCCCGTGCTCAAACTCTTCTTCAATCCGACGCCCATAGTCCACGCGCTTCATACCCAGCAGCAGATCAACGCGCAGATCGACTGGATGATGGAGCGCTCCGAGCAGATCGCGGCCAAGCTGAAGGCGCGCGCCGAGTTGGATGCGCTCACCTACGAGCTGCTGAACAACCTCGTGGTGGAGATGACCCGCCTGTCGATCGACGTGAAGAATCACAAGATGCAGGTCGAGTCGATCGCGGGACGACTGGACTTCGACGAGCGGCGGGCGCGGGCCCTCGAGAGCGTGGTGGAGTACCGCTCGCAGATCGCGCCGGCAGGGGACGGCGACGGTGCGGGCGACGAGACGGCGGTTGCGGACAGGCGGAAGCGACGCCGCCGGCGCGGGCGGCGACGCTCCGCCGCCAAGCCGGCGGGCGCATCGGAGTCGGAGGCGGGCGGCGCCGGCGAGGAGGTGGCCACCGAAACGGCCGCCGAGCGTCCCGCCGACGGGGATCCCGAGCCGGAGCGGGCGGGAGCTGATGGCGCGGCTCCGGAGCCGACGGCCGGTCCGGTAGCCCGCGAGCACCGCGCCGAGGTCACGGCGGAGACGCAGTCCGAGGCGAACGGGGCGCGGAACGGCGCCCCCCTTCCGGGCGATCCAGCGGCGCGGTGAGACTCGCGGTCATCGTTCAGCGCTACGGCGCCGACCTCGCCGGCGGGGCGGAGCTCCACGCAAGGTACATCGCGGAGCGCCTCAGCCGGCATGCGGAGGTCGAGGTTCTCACCACCTGTGCTCGCGACTACATCTCGTGGCGCAACGAGTTCCCGCCCGGCGCCGACGAGGTGAACGGCCTGGTCGTGCACCGCTTTCCGGTGCAGCGGGAGCGCGATCCGCGGGAGTTCGGCCGTCGCTCGGCGCGCGTCTTCGAACGCGTGCACTCGCTCGACGACGAGCTCCGCTGGCTGCGGTCCGAGGGACCCACCAGTCCGGCGCTCGTGCGCGGGCTCCGTCGGACCGCCTCGACCTACGACTACCTCATCTTCTTCAGCTATCGGTACTACCACGCATACCACGGCATTCGCGCCGCGTTCCCCAAGGCCGTCCTCGTCCCCACCGCAGAGCGCGACCCGGCCCTCGGGCTCTCGGTCTTCGGACCCGTCTTTCGCGGCGTCCGGGCGCTCATGTACAACTCGCCGGAAGAGCGCGCCCTGATTCAGGGCGTGTCGGCGAATCACGACGTGCCGGGGGTCGTCGTCGGGGTCGGCTCCGATATTCCTGCCCGGGGCAGCGCGCGTCGGTTCCGCAGCCGCACGGGCATCCGGGGCCGCCTGGCGCTGTACGTGGGCCGCATCGACGAGAACAAGGGCTGCGCAGAGCTGTTCGACTTTTTCCAGCGCTACGCCGCCCACGTATCCGACGATCTTCGGCTGGTCCTCGTCGGAAGCGCCCTCATCGACGTTCCTTCGCACCCGCGCATTCACCACCTCGGCTTCGTCAGCGACGAGGAGAAGTTCGACGCGCTGGCGGCGGCCGACCTGCTGGTGATGCCGTCCTACCTCGAGAGCCTCTCGATGGTGACGCTCGAGGCGTGGGCAATGCGGCTCCCGGTGCTGGTCAACGGGGCCTGCGACGTTCTCCGCGGGCAGGTCGTGCGCGCCAATGGGGGTCTCTACTACACCTCGTACCCGGAGTTCGCCGAGGCGCTCAACGTCATCGAGACGCACCCGGTCCTGCAGGCGGGGCTGGCCGCGAACGGCCGCGCCTACTTCGAGCGGCACTACACGTGGAGGACCATCGAACGGAAGTACCTCTCGATGCTGGAACGGCTGCGGGAAGAGGATGGGGCGGGGACCGCGCGACGCATAGAGGACCTTCCCTCGTGGCTCAGGCGCAGGCGGCGCAACCGGCCCCCGGCGCGTGAGGTCGTCGAAGCGCTTCCGACCGGTCCGGTGCTCGACCCGCGCCCCGGCCCCGCCCGCCGAGCGCCGAGTCGGCGGAGAGCGGGCCGGGAGCGAGGCTGATCCCATGGAGCGTGGCCACCCCGTTGCGGTGCACCAGGTACTCGCCACGCTGGGCTACGGAGACGCCATCGGCAACGAGGTGCTCGGCATCCGGCGCGTGCTGCGCCAGGCCGGCTACCGATCCCACATCTACGTGCAGACGGCCGACCCGCGCCTCGAGGACGCCACGCGCGACTACCGGGAGCTCCTCGCCGAGAGCGCGGCGGACAACGTCCTGATTCATCATTTCTCCTTGGGGTCGCGGGCGTCCCGATTGGCGTTCGCCCTGCCCGACCGCATGCTCCTCGTGTATCACAACATCACGCCGCCGGAGCACTTCGTCGGCCTGCGCACACCGCTCACCCGGTCGTGCTTCGAGGGGCGGCGCGAGCTGCGCGCCTACGTTCCCCGATGCGGCCTCGCGGTCGGCGATTCCGAGTTCAACCGCGCGGAGCTGGCGGCGATGGGATTCCCCCGGACCGGCGTTCTGCCGGTAGTGCCGGACTTCACCCATCTCGACGGGGCCCCGGACCGGCTGCTCGCGCGGGGCTTCGACGACGGCCGGACGAACATCCTCTTCGTCGGCCGCCTCATGCCCCACAAGTGCATAGACGATCTCGTGCGGTTCTTCCACGCCTACCGCCGGATCTACAATCCCCGGTGCCGGCTGCTCCTCGTCGGAGCGTTCGACGGCTTCAAGGCCTACCTGGGCTCCGTGGGCGAGCTCATCGCCCGCCTGCGCGTTCCCGATGTGCACATCATCGGCCACGTGTCCAACGAGCAGTTGACGGCGCTCTACGATGTCGCCGACGTCTTCCTCTCGGCCAGCGAGCACGAGGGATTCTGCGTGCCTCTCGTCGAGTCGTTCTACAAGCGCATTCCGGTCGTCGCGTTCGCCGCCGCCGCCGTGCCGGCGACGATGGACGGCAGCGGGGTGCTCTACGACTACAAGGACCCCCGTCACGTGGCGGCGCTGCTGCACGCCGTGGTGTCGGACCCGGCGCTGGAGGAGGAGATCGTCCGCTCGCAGGACGCGGCGCTCGACCGCTACCTGAGCGCAGACTTCGGGTCGACCCTGCTCGCGTTCGTCGACCGGGTGGTCCGCGCGCCGCGCTCTGCGCCCGCCCGGGTCGCCGGGGACTTCTGGCGTCAGGTCGAGCGTTCCGAGGCCCTCGACGAGTTGCGCCAGGAGCGCCCCTCCCTCTACGGCGCACTGCCGAAGGAGCCGGGGTCGGAGCGCTGGGAGTCGCCATGGTGATAAACCAGTGGGTGCCCGCGGCGCATCGCGGCGATGCAGTCGGCGACAGCGCCCGCCGGGTGCGCGACATGCTGCGGCGCCGCGGCCATCGCACGGGCCTCTTCGCGCTGACGATCGACGGCGACCTGCGCGGTGATGTCCGTCCGTTCAGCGACCCGGCGGCGCACGCGGGCGATGTCACCATCCTGCACTTCGCGCTGCCGTCGCCGATGACGGAGGCATTCGCGTCGCTGTCGGGCCGGCGCGTGCTGCAGTACCACAACGTCACTCCCGCCCGCTTCTTCGCCCCGTACGACCCGGCCCTGTTCCGCGTCGCCGCCGTCGGCCGGCAGGAGCTCGCCGGCCTGGTCGGCCGCGTCGATCTCGCGCTCGGCGACTCGGAGTTCAACCGGTGCGAGCTCGCCGCGCTCGGGTTCGCGCCGACGGGCGTGCTGCCGATCGCGGTCGACACCGAGCGCCTCACGAACGCGCGGCCTCAGCCGGTGCTCGACGACATCCTGGACGACGAGCTGACCAACATCCTGTTCGTCGGGCGCCTCGCGCCGAACAAGAGAATCGAGGACTACGTCCGGCTCGCCGAGCACTACAAGCGCTACGTCGATCCGCACGTCAGGGTGATCTTCGCCGGCCGCTCCGACGTGGTGCCTCGCTACCATGCCACGATCCGCGCGCTGATCGCCGCCTACCGGATGCCGCGCGAGCGATTCCTTTTCACCGGGCCGGTTCCGGACGACGAGCTGGCGTGCTACTACCGCCATGCGGACGTCTACGTATCCCTCAGCGAGCACGAGGGGTTCTGCGTTCCGCTGGTCGAGGCGATGGCGGCAGACGTGCCGGTGCTGGCCTACGCGGCGGGCGCGGTCCCGGAGACGCTTGGAGGGGCGGGCATCTGTTTCGCGCCCAAGGACCTCGAGTACGCGGCGGAGCTGCTCGGCTGCCTCGTGTACGATGGCGACCTGCGGGAGGCCGTCGTGGCCGGGCAGCGCCGGCGGCTGCTCGATTTCGCGCCGGCCCGCATCGAACGGGCGCTCGATCGGATGCTGGAGGAGGTGTGCTGACCACGCGCCAGTCGGCCGTTCCGCGTCGGGTCGCGCCCCGGCGCCGCGCCCCCTCGGATCAGCCGTGAAGATCGCCCTCATTGTCCAGCGCTACGGCACGGAAATCCTCGGCGGTTCCGAGTACCACTGCCGGCTCGTCGCGGAGCGCCTCTCCGCCCGCCACGACGTCGAGGTGCTGACGACCTGCGCGCGCGACTACGTCACCTGGGCCAACGAGTATCGAGAAGGGACCGATCGTGTGCGCGGCGTCACGGTGCGGCGATTCGCCAACGATCGGACGCGGGACATCGAGAGCTTCAATGCGTACTCCGACTGGATCTTCTCCCACCCTCACAGCACCGACGACGAGGAGGAGTGGCTGAAGCAGCAGGGGCCCTGGTGCCCGGCCCTCGTCGAGCATCTCGAGCAGCGCCACGCGTCGTACGACGCCCTCGTCTTCTTCACCTACCTCTACGCCCCGACGGTCCTTGGACTGCGCGTCGATCCCGGCCGCAGCGTCCTCGTGCCCACGGCGCACGACGAGCCCGCGATCCGCCTCGACCTGTACCGCGAGGTCTTCCGGCTGCCGCGCGCCGTAGCCTTCAACACCGGCGTCGAGCGCGCCTTCCTGCGGTCGCGGTTCGACTTCGAGGCCGGCGCGGAAGAGATTGCGGGTTGTGGCGTCGATCTGCCGCCGTTCCTCGCCGATTCCGACGAGGACGGGCCCGCGGCGGAGGACGACGACCGACTGCGGTCCCCGCTGTCGGCAGGAGCGGCCTTCCGGCGCCGTCACCGGCTGATGACCCCCTTTGCGCTCTTCGGGGGGCGAATCGACCGCGGGAAGGGCTGCGAGGAGCTGATCGAGTACTTCGGCGCCTACGCCGCAGCGCGCGGCGACGCGCTGCTCGCCCTGATGGGGGTGAAGCTCATGCCGATCCCGCCGGAGCCGTACGTCCGCTTCGCGGGCATGCTCCCGGAAGCGGAGCGGCTGGAGGCGCTCGAGGCGGCGACGGTGGTGGTGGTCCCTTCGCCGTACGAGAGCCTCTCGCTGCTCGCGCTCGAGGCCTTCGCGTGCGGCACGCCGGTGCTCGCCAACGCCAGGAGCGACGTCCTGACGGACCATTGCCAGCGCAGCAACGCCGGCCTCTACTACGCCGATCAGGAGGAGTTCGTAGCGTGCCTCCGGCTGCTGGTCGACAACGCAGAGGTCCGGAGGGCCATGGGCCGAAATGGACGCGCGTACGTGAGGACGCACTACTCGTGGGATGTCGTCCTCGGCAAGTACGAGCGGCTGATCGCGGCCGCCGGGGGCCGCGCGGCGGCGCGGAGTCCGCGGTCGAGCGGGCGGCGGACGCCATCGCGCGGACGCGGCCGATCCCGCGGCCGGCGCCCGTCCGGGACCCGCTAGGCTAGGAGTCTGCGCCGCAGAACCTGCCATTGGGGACTCCGTGCCAGCGCAGACTCCCAACGCGCCCGTCAGGGCTCGCTAGGTCCGCTTGTCGGGGTCGCGCTCGGGAGATGCGACGGCCGAGCCCGGGGGCGAGGCGGGCGCGCCGGCTTCGAGCCGCGGCGACGGCCCGCTGCCCGGTCGCTTCCGTCGAGGGCGGATGCCGCTCCGCTTGATCATCTCGTTCAGCGTGCTCGGCTTCACCTGCAGCAGCTCCGCCGCACGCTTCTGCACCCCTCCCGCGGCTTCGAGCGCCTGCGTGATGAGCCGCGCCTCCACCCCCTCGACCACCTTCTTGAACGGCAGCCCGTCGGGCGGCAGGTCGACGTCGGGCAGCTCGAAGGCGGGTGCGTTGCGCACGGTGTCGGGGATGAGGTTGGTGCCGATCTCGGATCCGGACGCGAGCACGACGGCGCGCTCGATTACGTTCTCGAGCTCTCGGACGTTGCCCGGCCAGTGGTAGTGCTGGAGGAGCGCGAGCGCATCGGCCGTCAGCTCGAGGCCCGTCCTGTCGTTCTGGCGGCCGTACTTCTCGAGGAAGCT
Organism: Vicinamibacterales bacterium; assembly: GCA_965215155.1. Lineage (GTDB taxonomy): Bacteria > Acidobacteriota > Vicinamibacteria > Vicinamibacterales > UBA8438 > JAGWAJ01. Next base: position 1,714,838 of record CBDCCY010000004.1, read on the forward strand.
GTGCGCGAGCACGGGCACGTCCTCCCGTCGCTCGCGCAGCGGCGGCAGCTCGACCACGATCACGTTCAGCCGATAGAAAAGATCCTCCCGGAAGGTCCCGTCGTCGACGAGCCGCTTCAGATCGACGTTCGTCGCGGCGATGATTCGGACGTCGACCTTGATGGTGTCGACGCCGCCCAGCCGCATGAACTCACGCTCCTGGATGACCCGCAGGAGCTTGGCCTGTGTCTCGAGCGGCACGGTCCCGATCTCGTCCAGGAAGATGCTGCCCCGATCCGCAAGCTCGAACAGGCCCTTCTTGGGTGCCACGGCGCCTGTGAAGGCGCCCTTGACATGCCCGAACAGGTTCGACTCCAGGAGGTCGGGCGGGAGGCTCCCGGAGTTCACGGGGATGAAGGGCCGGCCGGATCGAGGCGAGTCGTGGTGGATGGCCCGTGCGACCAGCTCCTTCCCCGTGCCGCTCTCGCCATGGATCAGGATCGTCGTGCGGCTCGGCGCCGCGCGGGCGATGAGGTCGAAGACCTGCCGCATCCGCGGGCTGCGTCCTATCAGATTGTGGAAGCGCTGGGCGCCTCCCTGCAGGTCCGGCTGCGCCGCGCCACTCCCGGCGGTACGCTGCCGCCGGGCTACCGCGTTGCGTACGACGGCCAGCACTTCGTCGTGCTTGAACGGCTTCTCGAGGAAATCGAACGCGCCGCGCTTGAACGCCTCTCGCGTGTTGCCCGAGGTCCCGTACGCGGTGAGCATGATGACCGGCAGTCGGTTGTCGAGGCGGCGGATCTCACCCAGTGTCTCGAGGCCGTCGATGCCGGGCATCATTACGTCGACGATCGCGGCGTCGAACGACTCCGCCTGCGCCGCCGCGACGCCTTCCTCGCCCGAGCGTGCCAATCGGACGCGGCAGCCTTCCCCGACGAGCAGCGACTCGAGGATCTCGCGCATGATCTCCTCGTCGTCGACGACCAGAATGGACGCTTTCCGCACGCTCAGACCTTAGCCACCGTGCTTCCGGAGTCTGGCCGCCAATCTTCGTGTGACGGCTCCCCCCGGCGCCCCGCCAAGCCTACAGGAGTCCGCGGCCGTCTGCGGCGCGGACTCCTGGCGGGGCGCTGCGGGTCACCCGCTCCCCGTGGCCGCTGCCCCCGAGCGCCGCCGGTCCGCGAGCGGCAGGTGGATCCGGAATCGCGTCCCTCGCCCGGGCTGGCTGTCGCACTCGATCGTCCCGTGGTGTTCCTGAACGACACCGTAGGTGATGGAGAGCCCCAGACCCGTACCCTGCCCGGCGGCCTTGGTGGTGAAGAAGGGGTCGTAGATGCGTGAGAGGTGCTCGGCCGCGATTCCCGCGCCGGTGTCTCCCACCTCGACGACGGCCTGACCGTCCGCCTGGCGGGTGCTGATGGTGAGCCAGCCCCCGGCGGGCATCGAGTCGCGCGCGTTGAGGAACAGATTGAGGAAGACCTGCTGGATCTTGAACTCGATCCCCTGCACGACGGGCGGTGCCTCCGCCAGCATCCGTCGAATCCGTATGTTGCCGGTCTCGAGCTGGTGCTCGAGCAGACCGAGCACGTCGTTGATCACGGCGTTCAGGTCCAGGGGGCCCTTCGCGTCCGACGGGCGGGCCAGGTTCAGCAGCCCGTTGACGATCTTGGCAGCCCGGAACGTCTGCCGCTCGATCTTCTCCAGGAGTCGGGTGCGTGGATCGGCAGGATCCGCCCCGTCGAGCAGCATCTGCGTGAAGCTCGAGATCCCCGTCAGCGGCGTGTTCACCTCGTGCGCCACGCCGGCCGCGAGCAGGCCGACGGAAGCCATCTTCTCCGAGATCTGGAGCTGCTCCTCGAGTTGTACGCGCGAGGTGATGTCCTCGACGATCACGGTCGTGCCGCCCTGGCCGCCGTCCGGTGCCTGGAGCGGCGCGGTCGCTGCGTTCACGAGCAACGGCCGCGGCGGGTCGTGCCGTGAGACGAGGGGCACGCGGTACAGCACGCCGCGAGCCGGCGTCTCCGCCCGCGCCTGCCGCAGCCGACGGACGAAGTCGACGTCGAACAGGTCGTCGATTCGAGCCCCTACCGCGGTCTCGCGCGACACGCCGTAGAGCTGCTCGGCGCGGGTGTTCCAGCGCACGACCCGATCCTCGACGTCGAGCACGATCAGCCCGTCGCTGAGCGAGTCGACGATGCGCTCGCTGAACTGCCGCATCCGGTCCAGCTCGCGCGCCTTCGACTGCAGCTGGCCGTACAGGCGACCGTTGGCGACCGCCATCGCCACCTGGCCGGCCACGGCGCCGAGCAGCGTGATGTCCTCGCTGCTGAGCGGTCCGCCGCTCTCCTTGCGCCCGAGCGCCATCGCCGCGATGGTCGCGCCTTCCGCGATGCAGGGGACGAAGTAGTAGAGGCCGCGGTCGCGCCACGCGGCCACCTCCTCGCCCGGGTACTTCGGGATCGTGGCCGGGTCGTCGAGCAGGGCGGTGTGCTGGGCCACGAGGCGCCGCCCGATGGCCGAGGCGTGCGGCAGCAGGGGCAGCGGCCGGTCGAAGCCGATCCACCGAATGGGCCGGAAGTCCCCGGCCGGAGCGGCTGCCCCCTGCGATGGGAGATCGCGGCTCAGCAGCAGCGCCATCCGGTCGACCCCCAGCGACTGGGAAACCTGGCTCACGAGTCTCTCGCTCAGGCGCTCGAGATCGAGATCGGCGTTGAGGTCGCGCGCGAACCGCACCAGCGCTCGTCGATAGTCGAACCGATCGCGGTAGTAGGCGCGGTCGACGAGCGTCTGGATGGCCCTCTTCACGGGGCCGGCAAGCAGCACGACGACCGCCGCCGTCAGCAGCGCGATGAGCGACTCGTGGCCGTCGGTGTCCTCGATCACCACCTCCGACCAGAGCTGGTTGAGCGCCACATAGAGGGTCGCCATGGCGGCGACCACCGCCGCGTAGCCGAGGTTCCGCTTGACGATCACCTCGACGTCGCGAAGCCGGTAATGGACGATTGCGGAAGCGAAGGCGAGCGGGACCAGGGCGAGCGGCACGGCGGTCAGCTCGAGGCCTGCCGCCGGCGCGAATCCCAGCGCGTAGGGGACGGCGTACGCGCAGGTGAACGGCAGCCCGCCGAGCACGGCGCCGGATACGACCCACCGGAGCTGGCGCCGCGCAGTGGCCGACGTGACGCGCCGGAGCGCCGTGACCATCGCGGCGAGGCCGCCGAGGATGCAGGCTGCCAGGTAGAGGTGCTGGAGCTCCCAGACGGTCTCCACGGTGCCCGTGACCGCTCCGCTCCCGTCGGTCTGCAGCACGGCCGCTGCCTGCGCGACGCCGAGCAGGAGCGCCGGCGCGTACACGGCCGAGAGCAGCCGGATGCCGCCCAGCCGGCGCATCCATCCGGACGAACGCTCGGGGAAGACCAGCGCGAAGTGCAGGAAGAGCGGCGCAAGCAGCAGGATCGAGACCTCGTCCGCCCAGAAGAACACCCAGTCGAGTCGGTCCAGACGGCCGCTGAACGAGAAACCGAACACCCCGAAGAAGGCGACCGTCAGCCAGAAGAAGTGCAGGGTCGCCTGCTGGCCTGGCCGCCGGATGCGCACGGCCGCCCCGATCAGCAGGCCGAACAGCCCGACCCCGGCCAGGGCGAGGTAGACGGGAAGGTTGACGGCGGGCACCCGCTCGACCGCCATCCGATAGGCCCGCGACTCGCGAAGCCGCAGTACGGTGTAGCGCAGCGAGGCCTCGCGGTCGGCGCCCACGCGCAGGAGCGGGCGCAGGTCGGCGTGCCTCTCGACCGGCTCGTCGTCGATCGCGAGCAGCACATCGCCCGGTCGGACTCCGGCGCGGGCCCCTGCCGTTCCGGGCTCCACGGCGCCGGCGACGAGGCCCTCCGGGCGCTCCTCCCAGCGCACGCCGTCGTCGACGGCCCGCCACGTGGCTTGCACGGCGACGTTGGCGACCGCCAGGCAGCCGAGCACCGCGACGACGCCGACGCCCAGGAGCACGCGGGTCACCGTTCCGATGCGCCGTCGTGCTGCGTCGTGCTCAGCCACCGTCATCTACGCACACCACCAGTACGACGGCAACGAATGCAAAACGAGTGCCTTCGAGCCGGATGGCTGGACGGCCGCACGCCGGGCGGACTTCCCCGGCCGGCGGCGGGGCGCGCCGAGCCCGCCCAACAATGTGGATCGCACTGACAAATTCTTGAATCGTCAGTGTCCGCTCCCGGCGCGCATGAGGCGGCGCGCGGGAACCGGCTCGAGGGGCGGGCCCGCGCGGGGCCCCAGCCTCTAGAAGTGCACGACGAGCCCGCCGACGAGCTGCGGTGGCGGATCGACCACGAGCAACTCGTCGTAGGTCGACGCACCGAACGCCGGATCGTGGAACAGGCTGCGCAAGGCGACGAGAAGCTCCCACGTGCTGGCGCCGAAAGGCGAGAACGGGAGTTGCTGCGTCACCTGCACGTCGAATCGCGCATGGACACCCGACGTCAGGTCGTCGCCCACCATGCGGGCGAACGCGCCGCTGAGACGGCACATTGCGAACACGCGAGTTGCGGTCTCCGGCACGGCGGCCTCGACCGTGGTCGTCACGTCGTGAAACCGGTCCCCGCTGCCGGCGAGCAGGTCGGCGTGGGTAGCCGTGCTTCCGAAGCCGACCCCGGAGAACCACTTCGCGCGGACGACGGTGTAGTCGATCGCCGCGCGGAGTCGCTCGCTGTCGCCGTGGGTGAACCGGACGCCCCATCCGTCCGCCAGCAGGCCGTTCAGGTTGGCCAGCCGATAATGGCCGCCCGGAGCGGCGAACGCGTCAAGGAACGACGAGCTGGTCACCCCGAAGAACGTGACGAGCTGGCCGGCGACGTCCTGCCGGAAGCGGCGTACGCCGAGCGTGGAGGCGCGGCCGATATCGCGCTCCAGCCCGACCTCGACGTGCCGGGTCCGCTCGGCCCGGAGCGGGTCGACGCCCGACAACGATGTGAACGTGCGTTCCGGTGGGAGCCAGACCCCCGAACCGGGCGGCAGGAACTGCTCCGCCCCCGGCGCGGTCATCCGGCGCGACAGGCCCAGGCGCACGCGGGTGCGAGCGATGGGAGAGACGGTCAGGTGGGCCTGGGGGCTGAACAGCCGGCCGTCCTCCAGGTAGCCGTAGCCCGCGAGGTCCGCCCCGTAGCGCAGCTCGACGCGAGGCGACAACGTCCAGGTGTCGAACGCGCGAACGCTCGCGACTTCACGGCCCGGACGTCCACGCCCGTCCGCCCCGAGAGGCCGCGCGGGCTGCCCCGAGCTGGCGTACTGCTGCCGGCTGTAGGACAGCCTCAGGTCGAGGTCGTGATCCTCGCGCGGGTTCCCCGCGACGCGCCCCGATACGGCCCATGCCGAGGCGTTGCCCGCGGTCATGTTGACCGCGCCCCGAACCGCCCACGCCGCGTCGCCCTCCGTCACCGGAGTGACCGAGAAATAGGCGATCTGTCCGGGCGGCACGCCGGTGGCCGACCGCCACCGGAGCGGTCCGTCGAGCGTAGCCCGCGTGAGGAACTGAACCTCGCCCGAAACCGGCAACCCGCTGACGAAGTCGGTCACCGGCCCGCGACCGAGCACCAGGTCGCGGCGGTCGAGCTCGACCTGGGCATCCGGGGCCGGCTCCCACCCGCGGCTCTTGAGGACGCTGCGACGACCCCGGCGCAGCCGCCGGAACTGCGCCTCGACGCCGCCCGACGACGCCGTCGCCGTTGTCTCGTCTCTCCCCGGGCCGAACGGGCTGGTGGGGGCCGAGGCCTGCCCGCCGCCCTCCGCCGACGGACCGGCGGGGGCGCCGAGTCCGGCCCCTGCCACGCGGATCTGCGGCGCGGGCGGGCGGGCGGGCGCACGCAGCAGTTGCATCTCGCCCAGGAACGTGTCGGAGTCGGCCCGGACGTCGACCACCCGCCGCGATGCGGTGAATCCTTCTCGGTGGGCTCGCACCAGGTATCTGCCGGGGGCGAGCGCCTGGAACGCGAACTCGCCGGTTCCGTCGCCCAGCACGAGCGTGGTGCCCGACGGCCCGGACGCCGAGACGAGGACGCGGCCGAGCGGCGCCCCGGCGCGGTCCGTCACGACACCGCTGACGTCCCCCGCGCCGTCCGCCGGACCGGCGACCGTCACCGCGCTCGTCGCCAGCAGGGCGCCGGCTACGGTGATGAGCTGCACGATGCCCCAGGTCGCCAGGGTCGGCCCCGCCGCGCGCTGCCCGTGGGCTGCCCGCTCGCGCGGCACGGCGCCGGTCGACCGCCGTGGTCTCTGGGGCACGGACTTCCTCCGGCTACGCTCCCACGCTGAAGGCGATGTTGTGGATGACTTCCGCCCCGGAGGTGTTGTCCGTCACCTTGACCTCGAGGCGGTAGTCGCCCGCCGGGAAGATCGAAAGCGGAATCTGCTGCCCGGCCACGATCTGATGGCCGATGGTCAGGTCGAAGTCCGGGGGCAGCGTCTGCCCGTTGAACTCCTGCGGGCTCGTGCGGTTGAAGAACTGCTCGCCGTCCTCCGTCTGCTGGTGGAAGTCGAACTCGACGGTCACGTTCGGCTTCGCGCCGTCCTGCACCCCGGCGTTGTAGACGAAGAACAGGGGAGCGAACTGCTCGTCGCGCTCGAAGCTCAGGTCGAACTTGGGGAGGATCTCGAACGCGCCCAGCGCATAGGGCCTCACGATCTGTTGCTCCGGGGTCAGCGGCGCGTTGAGCGGCGTGATCGACTCGGCGACGAAGATCGTGCTGATCTGCAGGTCGGGGCTCCAGAAGTCGGGCACCTCGATCTCTTCCCGGAGCAGCAGGACGGTCGGATCGTCGTCGCGGTCGCCATCCTCCCCGGCGCTGTCGCGAATCGCCACGTAGACGTCGTACGCTCCGCCCTGAGCGTTGAACGCGCGGCTGATCCGCACCGCCCCGTCGGACTCCGGCGCGTCAACGAAATAGGCGTCTGCAAAGACCCCCTGCGGGCAATCCTCGTCGCCCTGCTCCACCGGGCCGTCTCGATGCTCGTCCACGTACAGGTAGATCGCCACCATGTCGCCGACCGCGCCCGGGTCGATCGTCAGCGTGAACGGCACGTAGGTCTCGCCGTCCGTGGCCTTGATGAACGTGGGGTCCAGCTGGAAGGGGTCTTCCAGGGCCACGATCTCGCCGGCGCGCGCTCTCCGGACGACGTCGCATAGCGTTCGCAGCTCGTCCTCTTGCCAGTCTTCGAGGTCCTGGGCCGCGACCGGCGCGGCGGCCAGCAGCATGGCGACCGCGACGCACGAGGCCGCCATCAGGGAGTGCCGGGACACGCGCCGGACATTGGGGTGCATCGGAGTTGATCTCCCGCGTCAGAGTGAGCAGTACGAAGTGAACGCCTGATCATAGAGCGGCCGCCGCCTCCAAGTCAATCCGGGCCGAACGATTTAAGTGCCAATGATTCAATGAGTTACGGAGAGCGGCGTCGCTCTCGCGTGCTATGATTGCCTGCCGGGGCCACGGTAGCCGACCCGTCGCAGCCGCCGATGAACAGACCGCGCCGCCCTGTCGTACTGGTCGTCTTCGACGGCTGGGGCCTGACCGAGAGCCGCGACCGAAACGCCATCCACCTGGCGCGTACGCCGGTCTATCGGGAGTTGCTGGACCGCTGCCCGCACGGCACCCTCGTCACGAGCGGCGAGGCGGTCGGCCTCCCCGCCGGCCAGATGGGGAACTCCGAGGTGGGACACATGAACCTCGGGGCCGGGCGCGTGGTCTATCAGGACCTGACGCGCATCGACCGGAGCATCGGCTGCGGCGACTTCTTCCGGAACCCCGCCCTCGCCGCCGCGATGACCCGCTGCGCCGGAGACCGGCACGCCCTGCACCTCGTCGGGCTCGTGTCGGACGGCGGCGTGCACAGCCACCAGCGGCACCTGCTGGCGCTCCTCGACATGGCGGAGCGGCTCGAGGTGTCCCGCGTGTTCGTGCACGCGATCACGGACGGCCGCGACACCGCGCCCACCGGCGGGCGCGAATACGTCGGCGAGGTCGGGCGCGCGGCGGCCGGCACGGGCGCGCGTGTGGCGTCGGTCACCGGACGCTACTACGCGATGGACCGCGACCGGCGCTGGGACCGGACCGCGCGCGCGTACGACGCCATCGTCCTCGGGCGGGGGCGCGAGGCTCGCGACGCAGGAACGCTGATCGCCGAGTCGTACCGCGCCGGCGTGACGGACGAGTTCATCGAGCCCGGGGTGGTGGTCGCGGAGGATGGGCAGCCCGTCGGCCCTGTCCGGAACGACGACTCGGTGGTGTTCTTCAACTACCGCGCCGACCGGGCCCGGCAGATGACGCGCGCGCTGGGCGACGCCGCCTTCGACGGCTTCGAACGCGCGGTTCACCCGCGGCTGGCCGTCACGACGATGACCGAGTACGACGCGACGCTCGAGCTTCCGACGGCGTTCGGGCCGGAGGAACTGTCCGGCACGGTGGCGGAGGTCCTGACCGCGCACGGCCGATCCAACCTGCGGTTGGCCGAGACGGAGAAGTACGCGCATGTCACCTACTTCTTCAACGGCGGCGAGGAACGGCCCTACGCCGGAGAAGACCGCATCCTCGTCCCGTCGCCGAAGGTGCCGACCTACGATCTGCAGCCCGAGATGAGCGCGACCGGCATCACCGACGCCCTGATCGCGGACGTCGACGCGGGGCGGCACGACGTGGTCATCTGCAACTTCGCGAACGCCGACATGGTGGGGCACACCGGCAACCTCGACGCCGCGGTGGCCGCCGTGTCCACCCTCGACGCCTGCCTGGCGCGCATCGTGCGCGCGGTCGACGCGGCGGGCGGCTGCATCGTCCTGACCGCGGACCACGGCAACGCAGAGCAGATGTGGGACCGGAAGCGCGACCAGCCGCACACCGCGCACACCCGCAATCCCGTCCCGGTCCTGCTGATCGACCGTACCCTCGCGGGGCGGGGGCACGGCCTGCGGGACGGCTCGCTGCGCGACGTGGCCCCGACGCTGCTCGCCCTCGCCGGCGTTCCCGTGCCGCCGGAGATGACCGGCCGCGATCTGCGGACCTGGGTGGATCCGGAATCCGCGGCGTAGCGGCTACAATCTGTCCGGTTCGATGGAGTCCAAGGTCTTCGGCCCCGACGCCGCCGCCTCCGCGCCGCCCGGCGACCGCCTGGGACGGCCGGGCGAGTTTCCGTACACGCGCGGGATCTACCCGACGATGTACCGCGGCCGCTACTGGTCGATGCGCCAGTACGCGGGGTTCGGCACCGCCGCCGAGTCCAACCGCCGCTACCGGTACCTGCTCGATCAGGGCGTGAGCGGCCTGAGCGTCGCCTTCGACCTGCCGACGCAGATCGGCTACGACTCGGACCACCCGCTCGCGGCGGGCGAGGTCGGCCGCGTCGGGGTGGCCATCGACTCCATCGAGGACATGGTCCGGCTGTTCGACGGCATCCCGCTCGACCGCGTGTCGACGTCGATGACCATCAACGCTACCGCGATCATCCTGCTCGCCCTCTACGTAGCGACCGCCCGCCGCCAGGGGGCGCCCGCGCGGTCGATCGCCGGGACCCTGCAGAACGACGTCCTGAAGGAGTACGTCGCACGCGGCACGTACATCTATCCCCCGCGGGCGTCGCTGCGGATCGTCACCGACATCGTCGCCTTCTGCGACCGAGAGCTCCCGGCGTGGCATCCGATCTCGATCAGCGGGTACCACATCCGCGAGGCGGGCTCGACCGCGGCCCAGGAGATCGCCTTCACCTTCGCGCACGCGACCGCCTACGTGCAGGCGGCGCGCGACGCGGGCCTCGACGTCAACTCGTTCGGCCGCCGCCTCTCCTTCTTCTTCAACGCCCACAACGACTTCCTCGAGGAGGTCGCGAAGTACCGCGCCGCCCGCCGGCTGTGGGCGCGGATCATGCGCGACCGCTTCGGCGCCACCGAGCCGCGCGCACAGCAGCTTCGCTTCCACACGCAGACCGCCGGCAGCACGCTTACGCCGCAACAGCCGGACAACAACATCGTGCGGGTCGCCCTGCAGGCGCTGGCCGCGGTGCTCGGCGGCACGCAGTCGCTGCACTGCAACGGCCGCGACGAGGCGCTCGGGCTGCCGACGGAGGAGGCGGCCCGGATCGCGCTCCGGACCCAGCAGATCATCGCCGCGGAGACCGGCGTCACCAACACAGTCGATCCGGTTGCCGGATCCTGGGCCGTCGAGCGCCTGACGGACCGGCTCGAGGCGGAGGCGGTGGCCATCCTCGAACGGATCGACCAGCAGGGAGGCGCCCTCGACGCCATCGAGTCCGGCTTCATCCAGCGGGAGATCCAGGACGCCGCCTACCGCGCCCAGCAGGCAATCGAGAGCGGCGAGAGCGTCGTCGTGGGGATCAACCGGTTCGCGACCGACGACGGCAATGCCATCGACGTGCATCGCATCGACCCCGCCGTGGAGGCGGACCAGGCGGCTCGCGTCGCCGCGCTCCGCTCCGCTCGCGACCGGGCCGCCGCGCAGGCCGCGCTCGCCGCGGTGCAGGCCGCGGCGCGGGGCACGACGAACCTGGTGCCTTCGATCATCGCCGCGGTCGAGGCGCGTGCCACGGTCGGCGAGATCGCCGACGCGCTGCGCGCCGTCTTCGGGGAGTATCAGGAGACACGCTGAGCGCGGGCGGCGGGCGGGGCTTCCGCCGATGTCCGCGCCGCCGGCGCCGGCACCCGCGTCGTCCGCTCATCCCGCTCGATCTGCCCGTCCCGGATGTGGATCACCCGGTGCGCGTGGCGCGCCACCTCGGCCTCGTGGGTAATCAGGATGATCGTGTTGCCGGCCCGGTGCAGCCCCTCGAAGACCGCCATGATCTCGACACCGGTCTTCGTGTCGAGGTTGCCGGTCGGCTCGTCCGCGAGCAGGATGGAGGGATTGTTGACGAGCGCGCGGGCGATCGCGACGCGCTGGCGCTGCCCGCCGGACAGCTCGTTCGGACGGTGGTCCATCCGGTCGTCGAGCTCCACGAGGTGGAGCGCCGCCACCGCCTGCTCCTTCCGCTCGGCCGCGGGGACCCCCGCGTAGATGAGTGGCAGCTCCACGTTGTGGAGCGCCGACGCGCGGGGGAGCAGGTTGAAGGTCTGGAACACGAAACCGATCTCGCGGTTGCGGATCCGGGCGAGCTCGTCGTCGTTCATCCCGCTGACCGGCCGCCCGTTGATCAGGTACGTCCCCTCGGTCGGCGTGTCGAGGCAGCCGATGAGGTTCATCAGCGTCGACTTGCCGGAACCCGACGGCCCCATGATGGCCAGGAACTCGCCTCGCTCGACCTCGAGGGAGACGGCGCGCAGCGCGTGCACGGATTCCGTTCCCATGTGGTAGGTCTTCCACAGATTCTCGGTCTTGATCAGCGCCATCTCGCAGGTCTCCGCTGCAGGCCCGAACCGTTCCGGAGCCGACGCGCCGCGTCTTCCCGTCGTTGACGGATCGCCGACCCCACGCGTTCCGTGCGTCCGGGAGGGCGGCGCCTGCCGTGCCGGGGCCGGCCGACCGCGCTTCCCGGAGCGCGCGACCCGCCCCCGTTCGCCTCAGGGGCCGGGCGGAGGCACCGGCGGCACGATGTCGGCCGCGCCCGGGGGAGGGCCCTGCCGGCGGAACAGGATCGCGCCGAGCAGGCCGCCGAGCGTCGAGAAGATCATCCCGGCGGCCAGCGTGATCACGAAGCCGAACACGATGGCTCCGGGTCCGCTGCTCACCTGCTCCATCAGCTCGATCACCTCCGGCGGCACGTCGGAGATGTCGAGCATGTCGGTCATGCCCTCGCGGAAGGGCGCCGTCAGCAGTTGGATCGGGATGGCCACCAGCACCGAGACGAACGCCCCGACCACCCCCGCCAGGAAGCCGACGACCGCGCCGTCGCCCGGCGTGATCGGGAAGGGCTGGCTCTGCTGCGCCAGGTACGACGCCACGCCGCCGCCGCCGACCAGCCACAGGCAGCAGCAGAGGTTGCCCAGCTCGATGAGCGGGAGGGCCGACAGCACGCCGGCGAACGTCCCGCCGATCAGGATTGCCTGCAGGCGACCGCGGTTCGGAGTGTCGGTCATGATGTGACGCACCTGGCGCCTAGTCGTAGTACTCCAGACCCAGATGGGTGATCAGTTCTTCCCCGCGGAGATACCGCAGGGTGTTCTTGAGCTTCATCAACTGGATGAACAGGTCGTGCTCCGGATAGAGCCCCCGCGCGTGGATGGGGCTCTTGAAGTAGAACGACAGCCACTCCTGGATGCCGTTCATGCCGACCCGCTTCGCCAGGTCGAGAAGGAGCACGAGATCGAGGACGATCGGCGCCGCGAGGATGCTGTCGCGGCAGAGGAAGTTGATCTTGAGCTGCATCGGGTAGTCGAGCCACCCGAGGAGGTCGATGTTGTCCCAGCCTTCCTTGTTGTCCCCTCGCGGCGGGTAGTAGTTGATGCGCACGACATGGTGCAGGTCGTCGTACAGGCCGGGGTAGAGCTCCGGCTGCAGGATGTGATCGAGCACGGACTTCTTGCTCTCCTCCTTCGTCTTGAACGACTCCGGATCGTCGAGCACCTCGCCGTCCCGGTTGCCGAGGATGTTCGTCGAGTACCAGCCGTTGATGCCGAGGAGCCGCGCCTTGAGCCCCGGCGCGATCATCGTCTTCATCAGTGTCTGGCCGGTCTTGAGGTCCTTGCCGGCAAGAGGCGCCCCGGTGGCCTGCGCGAGCGCCTCGAGGGCGGGAACGTCGGCGCTCAGGTTGGGCGCCGCGTTCGCGTACGGGATGCCCTCGGTGATGGCCGCGTACGCGTAGATCATGCTCGACGGAATGGCCGCGTCCGACGACTCGAGGCCGCGCTCGAGCGCCTCGAGCGACGCGTGGACCGGGGTCTCCTCGAGGAAGATCTCGGTGCTGCCGCACCAGATCATCACGAGCCGGTCGAGCTGGTGCTCGGCTCTGAACCGTCGTATGTCGGCGACGACCTGCTCGGCGAGCTCCCGCTTGCTGCGGCCCGACTTGACGTTCGGACCGTCCAGCTTCTTCACGTAATGCCGGTCGAACACGGCCGGCATGGGCGCGATCGTCTCCATGTCCGGCCGCACCCGCTCCAGCAGGTCGGGCTGGAGGACCTGCGCCTTGCGCGCCGCCTCGTACGCGTTGTCCTCGAAGATGTCCCAGCCGCCGAAGACGAGGTCGTCGAGAGCCGCCAGCGGCACGAAGTCCCGGATGAGTGGCGAGCGTCCCGCGGTTCGCTTCCCGAGTCGGATGGTGCCCAACTGGGTCAACGAACCCGTCGGCGCAGCGAGCCCTCGTCGAATGGCATGGACGCCGGCGATGAAGGTGGTGCTCACCGCGCCGAGGCCGACCAGGAGGACCCCGAGCCGACCGCGCGGAGGCGCGATGTCGTCCGGGATTGTCACGGGCGATCACTATATCATGGCGTGCTGGGCCGGCCTGCGCCGCCGCGGCGCGCGAGTCGGCCGACTCACGCAGGTGGAGAGCCGCTCGATGCCGCTGTTCAAGCTGAAGAAAAGCGGGGGTCCTCGGGACCTCGACCTCTCGATGGCCGGTCTCAAGCTGGGTTCCCGGGTGCTCCAACTGGGCAACGACGGAGAGCTGATCGCCGTGCTCGCCGGGGCGGTGGGCATCAGCGGGGAGGCCTGCTCCGTCAGCGCCGACGAGGCGGCGGCGGGGCGCATCGGCCGCGCGGCGGCGGCCGCGGGCGTCCTCGTCGACGTGCGGGTGGCTCCGTTCGGGGCGCTGCCGTACGACGCGGACGCGTTCGACGTCGTGGTTCTCGCCGACATGATCGGAAGCCTGCACATCAGCGAACGGGTCGTCTGCCTGCAGCAGGTGCTTCGCGTGCTCCGTCCGGGAGGGCGCTGCCTGGTCATCGAGCGGGCCGCGCGCGGCGGTCTCGGTGCCGTCTTCTCGCAACGGTCGCTCGATCCGGGCTACCGCGCCGCCGGCGGAGCGGCGGCGGCCCTTGCCGCCGAGGGCTTCCGCGTGGTTCGCGTGCTTGCCGAGCACAGCGGCAGGAGCTTCATCGAGGGGACCAAGTAGTGTCCTCCCGCGAGCGCACGCGGTCCCCGAATCCGGACGCCTGACCCAGGGTGCCCGGCCTGCGGGGCCGCGCCGGCGCGGCTCGGCCGCTGGTCGCCCGCTCGGCGTACGTCTTGCAGTTTGCCGGCGCAGGGAGTCATGCCGTGAGGACCTGGCCCGACGGCGAGCGCGCCGTGACCGACGTCTTCTCTGCCGCGGAGATCGCGCGCGCCGCCCGCGTGCCGGAGGCGGAGGTGCGGCTCCTGATCGCCGTCGGCGAAGTCGCGACGATCGGCGGCGGCCTGGTGGCCGGGCACGATGCGTTGCGGGTGGCTCGGCGCCTGCGGGAAGGCCTCGGTCGGTCCGGCGGCCGCATCTTCGGGAGCGCGCTTCTGGCACGGGCGGGCGGAGCGGAGCACCGGCGCTGGTCGGCCGCGCTCTCGGCCGCCTGCCACGTGCTGCTCGCCGCCGCCGTTCTCGGCTCGCTTGGCGTGCGACCTCCGTTCGAGGACTCCGGCGGGTCGCCTGCGGCCCTGGCGCGCCTGGTCTTCGTAGCGGAGCCGGGACCCGGCGGCGGGGGAGGGGGAGGTGGCCTGCGCCAGCCCCTGCCCGCCCCGCGCGCGGAACGGCAAGGGCGGGCGCGCGTCGACAGCCCGGTCCCGCCGCGAGCCGCCCCGCCCCGGCCCGCGCGCCGCCCGCTGGACCATGAAGCGCTGCCCCACGTCGTGGCGCCCCTTGTCTCCCTGCCGGCCGGCGAACGCAATGTACGCGGGCTGCTGGCCGCGCGCGCGCCGGCGGCCGGTGCGCCGGGGACGCTCGGCGGCGCCGGCGGCGGCGCCGGACGCGGGGCGGGGTCCGGTGCGGGCGCGGGGGTGGGGCCCGGCTTCGGCGCCGGCACGGGCGGCGGCCCCTACCGGCCGGGCAGCGGCATCGAGCCCCCGCGCCTGCTGCGGGAAGTCAGGCCGGAGTACACGGAGGCCGCGCGGCGGGAGGCGATCGAGGGCGACGTGCTGCTCGAGGTGATCGTGCTGGCGGACGGCTCCGTCGGTGAGGCGCGGGTCGTACGCGGCCTGGGCTTCGGCCTCGACGAACGCGCGCTCCGGGCCATGCGCCAGTGGCGCTTCCATCCCGCCCGGCGCCGCGGGATGCCGGTCAGCGTGCTGGTCGAGGTGGCGATGTCGTTCCGCTTGTTGTGAGGAGGAGGGCCCGGCCCATGGAACTCGCGCTGGCCGTGCTTGCCGTCGTCTCGCTGCTGATGACGCTGGGAATGGGCACTGTGACGTGGCGGCTGCTGCGCGACGAGCGGCAGCGTTCCGAGGCCCGCATCGCGGCCCTCGTCGCTGCGCTCGACGGTGACCGTGCCGCGCCGCCGCTTCCCGCGGGTCTCGGCCCGCCGGAGGATGCCGGGGCGACCGGCCGGCCGGCGCAGGTCGCCGGCCTGGCGGCCGCGGCCGGCCTCGTGCTGGCCGTCGTGCTGGTCACGGTTATCGGGCTGCGGGAGGCTGGCGGCGAAGGGTCGGCGTCCGGTGCGTCCGGTGCGTCCGGGGCGCCCGCGGCGCAGGCGGCGATGCCGCCGATCGAGCTGCTCGCCCTGGAGCACGAGCCGGCCGGGGCCATGCTCGCCATCCGCGGGTCCATGCGCGTCGCGGACGCGTCCGCGTCGGGACCGGTCGCGGTGCTCGCGACGGCGCTCGACGCCGCCGGCGCCACCGTCGCCAGCCGGCGGGTCGACCTGCCGTCGCTCGCACCGGGAGCCGAGTCGCGGTTCACGGTCGAGGTGCCCGCGGCCAGCGTCACCCGCTATCGCATCAGCTTCCTGCGCGGGGACGTCACCGTTCCGCACGTCGACCTCCGCGCCTCCGCGCAGGGCGTCGGCGCGGCCAGCGAGGAGCTCGACGGCGCCGGGGGTGCGTCGTGAAGCGCGCGCCGGCGGCGGCGCTGCTCGCCGGCCTCGCTCTTGCGTTCGGGATCGGGCTCGGCTCGCCCGGGGCAGCGGCCGGTCAGGGGCAGCAACGGGACGGAGACCGGCCCGCGTTCCGCTTCCGGACCGGTGTGGCCCTCATCAACGTCACCGCCACCGTCACCGACCGTCGCGGACGCTTCGTCCCCGACCTCGAGCGCGACGACTTTCGCATCTACGACGACGGCGCGCCGCAACCGATCACTCACTTCAGCCGCGAGCGGGTGCCGGTCAGTCTCGGAATCGTGCTCGATACGAGCGGCAGCATGGAGGGCGAGAAGATGCGCGCGGCGCACGCCGCGCTCGATCGCTTCCTCTACGACCTGCTGGGCCCGGACGACGAGGTGTTCCTCTACCGCTTCAGTTACCAGCCCCGCCTGGTGCACGGCTGGACGCGGGACCGCAACCGGTTGAGCCGCGCCATCGGGGGCATCCGGCCCACCGGCGGCACCGCGCTGTACGACGCGGTGGCCGAGGCCGTGAGCCTGGCCGAGGAGGGCCGCCACCGAAAGAAGGCGGTCGTCGTCATCTCGGACGGGAACGACACGAACAGCGAGACCGATCCCGAACGGCTCCGGCGCCGGCTCCGGGAGACCGACGTGCTCGTCTACGCCATCGGCATCGACGGCGACAGCCCGTCGCTGTTCGGACGGGGGCGGCGGGGACCCGCGCCGCGGCAGCCGCCAGTGCAGCTTCCGTTCCCGTTGCCCGGAGGCCGCGGCCGTCCGCCCTTCCCGGCGCCGGTCCCATGGCCCCGCGGCCGGGTGGCGGTCGGCGACGACGCCCGGGTCAACGTGTCGGCGCTCCGCGACCTCACCGACGACAGCGGTGGGCGAACCGAGATCATTCGCGATCCGCGCGACCTCGAACCGGCGACGGCGGGGGTGGCCGACGAGCTGAGCCGGCAGTACTTCCTCGGCTACGCCGCTCCCGGCCACGCCGACGGGCGCTGGCACACCATCGAGGTGGAGGTGAGCGACCCCCGGATGCGCGTCCGGGCGCGCCGCGGGTACGTCGCGGCACCGTAGGTCGCGCAGCCGCTCCCGGCCCGGCGCGGCCGCCCTCGCGGCATCGCGCAGGCCGGCGCCCCGGAGCCTCCACCGGCCGGCGCTCCCCGGCCCGGCGCGGCCGCCCTCGCGCCCCTTCCGGTCGCGCCGGGGGGCGCCCGCGGGGTCGGCGTCGGCTCGCGGGAGCCCGGCCGACGCGTGCGGTCGGCCCGCGGGGCGGGTGTTACACTCCAGGCGCCCGATGGCCGAGAAGGCGCGCCTCTTCCTCATCGACGGCAGCTCCCAGATGTACCGGGCGTATCACGCGATCCGTGGGCTGACGGGGCCGGACGGCAAGTCGACGAACGCCGTCTACGGGTTCGTCACCATGCTCCGCAAGCTGATCGCGAACCACGAGCCGGAGCTGATCGCGGCCGCGTTCGACGTCCGGGGCCCCACGTTCCGCAGCGAGCTGGCCGCCGACTACAAGGCCAACCGTGCGCCGATGCCGCCGGATCTCGCCGAGCAGGTCCCCTGGGTCCACAAGGCCTGCGAGGCGCTCGGCGTCCCGATCCTGACCCACGCGGAGTACGAGGCGGACGACGTCATCGGCACGCTGGCGGAGAAGGCGCGCGGGGAGGAGCTCGACGTCGCCATCGTCACCGGCGACAAGGACTTCTATCAGCTCGTGCGCGACGGCATTCGCGTGTTCAATCCGCGCGATGACGGAGCGTGGTTCGACGCCGGCGGCGTGCAGGAGAAGTTCGGCGTTGCGCCCTCGCAGGTCGTCGACGTCCTGTCGCTCATGGGCGACGCGGTCGACAATGTCAAGGGCGTCCCCGGGATCGGCGAGAAGGGAGCCCGCGATCTCATCACCGCCCACGGGACGCTCGACGCGATGCTGGCGGACGTGGCCGCGGTCTCGCCGACCCGCTACCGGACGGCGCTCGAGAAGCATGCCGGCGACGCGCTCCGCAGCCGGGACCTCGTCCGCATCCACACCGACGTCCCGGTGCCGTTCGACCGCTCCGCGCTGCAGTACCGGGGCCCGTCCCGCGAGCGGTGCCTGGAGCTCTTCTCCGCGCTCGGGTTCCGGTCGCTCCTCGCCGACTACGCGCCGACCGCCGCGACGGTGGAGAAGGACTACGCCATCGTGCGGACGATGGAGGAGATCGACGCGCTGGCCGGCGCCGTCGCCGGGACGGGCCGCGCGGGCATGGCGCTGCTGGTCGATTCGGAGCGCCCCATGCGCGCCGACATCGCGGGGATCGCGCTTTCGGCCGGCCCGCGTCACGCCCGCTACGTACCGTTCGGGCATCGCGCGCTCGGGGGCGCCGGGAGCGACCTCGATCGCGGGACGGTGCTGGCGCGGCTGGCGCCGCTCCTCGGCGATTCCGCGATCCGCAAGGTGGGGCACGACCTGAAGACCGCGGCCCTCGTGCTCGCCCGGCACGACGCGCCCCTCGCCGGGCTCGACCTCGACACGCTGCTGGCGAGCTACCTCATCGACGCGACGAAGTCGGCGCACACCCTCGGAGAGCTCGCACTGGAGCTCGTCGGCTACCGCGCCATCACGGACGAGGCGGTCATCGGCAAGGGGGCGCAGGCGCGCAGCTTCGCCGACGTGCCGGCCGAGGCGGTGCTCGAGCTCGCGGGCGAGCGGAGCGATCTGCCGCTGCAGATCGCCGACCGACTCGCGGAGGGCCTGGTCGCGGAGGGGCTCGACGCCCTGTACCGCGAGATGGAGCTGCCTCTCGTGCCGGTGCTCGTCGATATCGAGCGCACCGGGGTGCTCGTCGACACGAAGGTCCTGGCCGCCCAGGCCGCCCGCCTGGAGCAGGAGCTCGCGACCCGGCAGGCCGCGATTCACGAGCTGGCCGGCGAGACGTTCAACATCAACTCGCCGAAGCAGCTCTCGGCCATCCTGTTCGACAAGCTCCAGCTTCCGGCCCGGCGGCGGACCGGGAAGACCCGCGTGGCGTCGACCTCGGTCGACGTCCTCGAGGAGCTGGCGCTGGTCCACGACCTGCCTCGCCAGGTGCTCGAATGGCGCTCCCTGCAGAAGTTGAAGGGGACCTATCTCGATGCGCTCCCGCAACTCGTGGATCCCGAGACCGGCCGACTGCACACGTCGTTCAACCAGGCCGTCGCGGCCACCGGCCGCCTCAGCAGCAGCGACCCCAACCTGCAGAACATCCCGATCCGAACGGCGGTCGGCCGGGAGATCCGCAGCGCGTTCGTCGCCCCCCCGGGCGCACTGCTGATCTCGGCCGACTACTCGCAGATCGAGCTGCGGGTGCTGGCCCACCTGTCCGGCGACGAGAACCTGACGGACGCGTTCAAGCGCGAGGAGGACATTCACGACCGAACCGCGGTCAGCGTGTTCGGCCCCGAGAGCGGGCTCGACCCGCACGAGCTGCGGCGACGCGCCAAGATCATCAACTACGCGCTGCTCTACGGGAAGACCGCCTTCACGCTCGCGAGGGACATCGGCGTAGCGCCGGCCGAGGCCCAGGCATTCATCGACGCCTACTTCGCCGGCTTCCCGGCCGTCCGCGCGTTCCTCGACCGGACCATTGCCGACGCCCGCGAGACCGGCGTCGTCACCACGATGTTCGGCCGCCGGCGACGCGTGCCCGAGCTGTCGAGCCGCAACGGCCAGATCCGGAGCGCGGCCGAGCGCGTCACCGTCAACCTGCCGATCCAGGGCACGGCGGCGGACATCCTTAAGCGCGCGATGATCGACCTGCACCGGGTCCTCCCCGCGGACAGCCCGATGATCCTGACCGTGCACGACGAGCTGCTGCTGGAGGTGCCGGAGGCCCGCGCCGGCGAGATCGCGGCGCTCGTGCGCGAGCGGATGGAGGGAGCCGCGGAACTCTCGGTGCCGCTGACGGTCGACGTCGGCGTCGGTCGGACCTGGAAGGACGCGAAGGGCTAGGAGCTTGCGCCGCAGAAAGCAACGCAGTGGAGTTCCGCGGCGCAAGCTCCTAGGGGGGTGGGGCTGGGGCCGAACACGGAGCCTGCGACGGGTTTGGCGGCGCTAGGAGTCTGCGCCGCAGAACGCGCCATGGAGCCATTGGTGTCAGCGCAGACTCCCAACGCGACCGCAAGGTCGCGCTAGCGGAGCGTCGTGGTCGCACCCACCATCGTCTCGCGCGCAGATCACCCCATATCGCGGACGCGCATCGACCCGGACGCGCTGCGCGTGCTCTACCGCCTGCGCAGGTTCAATCACACGGCGTACCTCGTCGGAGGCGGCGTCCGCGACCTGCTGCTCGACCGGCCGCCCAAGGATTTCGACATCGGCACCTCCGCGCACCCGCACGAGGTGAAGCGCATCTTCCGCAACTGCTGGATCATCGGCCGGCGCTTCCGTCTCGCCCACGTGAAGTTCGGGGACAAGACGATCGAGGTGGCCACGTTCCGCCGACAGGTGGAGGCGGCTGCCGCGCCGGGGCCGGACGCACCGGCGGGCGGGGCGGGGCCGGACGTCCCTGCCGCCGCGTCGGGGCGGGACGCGGCCGAAGGTGGGGCCGCCCGGCGGCGGGCCCCCGTGCGCCGGGACAACACCTTCGGCACGCCGGAGGAGGACGCTTTTCGCCGCGACTTCACGGTCAACGCCCTCTTCTACGACATTGCGACCTTCGCGATTATCGATTACGTCGGCGGCATGCGGGACCTGCGGCGGCGCCTCATCCGCTGCATCGGCGACCCGGGCGAGCGCTTCCACGAGGACCCGGTGCGCATGCTGCGGGCGGTGACCTTCGGCGCTCGGCTGGGCTTTCGTCTCGACGCGCCGGTCCGCGAGGCCATCGCGGAGCACCACGGCCTGATCGCGCAGGCGGCGCCGGCCCGGCTCCTCGAGGAGCTCTACAAGATCCTGCGGAGCGGCCTCGGGGCCCGGACCTTCGGCTCGCTGTCGCGGCGCGGGCTCCTGCAGCACCTGGCGCCGGAGGTGGAACGCTGCCGCAACTCGCGCCGCCTGCGGCGTTCGCTGCTCGCTCTCGACGCCTACCGGGCGGGCTTCGAGGCCGCGCCCGACACGCTCTCGAACGCGATCCTGCTCGGCAGCCTCGCGGCCCCGGTGCAGGAGATCGACCTCGCGCCGCGGTCGCGGGAGGACCGCACGCCGCGCCTGTCGCTGGGCGACCTGCCCGTCCCGCGCCGCGACGTCGAGCGCCTGCGCCACGTCCTGCTGCTGCAGCCGAAACTGACGGACCCCGGCCTGCCGATCCGCGCGGCGCGCGGCATCCTGGCCCGCGACTCCTTCCCTGACGCGCTCACCTGGCTCCGGATCCACGGGCAGGACCCCGCGGCGGTCGAGCGCTGGGAGGACCTGGCCGCGCAGGGCCCGGGGCCGCGCCGCCGGCGGCGCTCCGCACGCCGCCGGGGACGCCGCCGGCGCCGGCGGCCGGCGGACGAGCGCCAGTCGTGAGGCCGCGGGGGCGCCGCGCCGGGGATGCGGTTTCCGCTACGTGCAGCGGACGGCCCCCGCCGACATCAAGCGCGCCATGGTGTCGCCGGTCGTCTCCCGCCGCCTGAACGGCGGCCAGCCGTCTGCGCGCCGGCGTTCGGGAGTGCGGGCCCCGACTACCGAGCGCGGCAGCCGGCTCCCGATTGATGGCACAGCGCGCGTGCGCTAGCCTTGGGGGGATGGTGGGTTCGCGCCCGTCGGTTCCTTCACCGCTGCCCGTGGCCGGCCAGGGAGAGCGCGAGGTGGGTGTCGATCCCGCGGAAACCGTCGCGTTCCTCCGGCGACGCGAAGCTGTCCGCCAGCGCGAGCTGGACGCGCGCTTCCGCGCGGCGTGGGCCGACTTCGATCGCATCGTGGCGATGATCGCCCGCGAGTTCGGCCCGCGCCGCATCTGGCAGTGGGGATCGTTGCTGCACCGCCGCCACTTCTCGCAGCGCTCCGACATCGACATCGCGGTCGAGGGTCTCGGTTCCGCGGAGCGGCTGTTCCAGCTCCATGCGCGTGCCGAGGAGCTGACGGGGCTACCGCTGCACATCGTCGAGCTGGAGCGCATCCAGCCGGAGTACGCCCACCTGATCCGCACGTCGGGCCGCCTGGTCCATGGCGTCCGCTGACCGCTTGGCGGCGCTCGCGGCCGAGCTCCGGTCAACCCTGCCGGTGCTCGAGCGGATAGACCGCTTCCATGACGAGTACCAGCGCCAGCCGCATTCCGCGCGGCGGTCCGTGGAGAACGCGATCGTCGTCAGCGACGTGCTGGTGTCCTTCTACACGTGTCTGGAGACCGCGTTCCTGCGCATCAGTCAGTTCTTCGAGAACGCCCTCGACGACGCCCGCTGGCACGAGCAGCTCCTGAGGGCCATGACCTGGACCGTTCCCGGTGTCCGGGAGCGGGTCATCTCCGACGCCACCCGCGCGGCGCTCTCCGAGCTGCGCCGCTTCCGACACTTCAAGCGCTACTACTTCGCGTTCGACTACGACTGGGAGCGCCTGGATCTGGTCCGATCGAAGTACCTGGCCTGCCGCAACCAGGTCCGCGCCGATCTCGAAGCCTACGCGGCGTACGTCGAGCGTCTTGCCGAGGAGGCTCGCAAGGCATGACCGGGCGCCGGAACGACTGGCGCGCGAGCAACGCGTGAGGTTGCCGGTTGCTCACAGGGTCGACCGTGCGGCGAGGCGCTCGGAGGAAGAGCTCAACCTGACGGCGCATCGCCGTCAACGACAGTGCCGCGCAGGTGCTCGGCGCGTCGCACGCCAACTCAATTGTCGCCGTGACGCATCGGATAGGGCGTCCGGCAGGACGCAGTCTCCAGGTAGTGCACGTCGTCTACGGTTCGGACGTCGACGGTCCACTCGCCGGCCGGGTTCTCGCGAAACCGACCGCCGAAGTGGTCTTGCAGTTCGGCCCGTTGCCTCGTCCACGCCTCACACAACGCCGGCCTCCGGACGTAGAACAGCAGCGAGCCCCGGTTCACGATGAAGGAGTAGTAGCCTCCCTTGGGTTTGCCCGAACGGGTGAAGCTCACGCTGCGCTTCGTTCCGGGCTTACCGGCCCAACGCGGCAGCAGCTCGAACAAGGGTCGATGGAGGAAGCGGTCGTAGGCGGCTCGAGCCTTGTCGTCCCTGATGTGTTCCCGGAAGCTGTCGAACATCCAGGAAGGCTGCGGGATCGCAGAGCGTTCCCCGCTTGTCCCGGGGCGAAGTCGTGCCGGCGGTCCGGTCGGGGTGGCGGGGTTTCGGAGCTGGTCTAGATCGGCCGTCATTCGGCGCACGATCTCGACAGCATCCCTTACCAGTTCGACACCGAATGCGTCATGAGTGAAGGCGTGAGCGATGGCGTTTCTGTACTGCTTCACCTTGACCAGCCGTCGGTACTCCTCATGGGAGATGAACCCGAGAAAGACTGCCTGATCAAGGAAGTACTCGGGCGCGTTGATGTCCGGAGCCGATCCTTCGCGCTCCGCAACCAGCATCCGAGTTGCGGCCTCGACCGCCGACCAGGCGAGCAGGAGCGCGGATTCTGACTCGCCCGACGCCAGCGCCCTGTCGGCGTCCTCCAGTCTGTGCAGAATCCGCTCGCGGTCGAACGGACGCGCCTTCGGGCGAGTCCAGCTTCTCCGGCTCGGCCACCAGCAGCAGCTCGAAACTCCATCCGGGCTTCGCATCCACAACTCGCGCCAGCTCTCGAATCCGGGAATCTGCCGCCAGCGACGATCGGGACTTGACCTCGATCACGGTCACTTCGCCGGCCTTCCTGGCAAGCAGATCTGCGCGATACCCCGGGAAGAAGTCCAAGGGAGCGTCGAGCGTGACCTCGTATCCTTTGCTGCGATACTCTTCCGCCGTCTTGCGGGCGAGGAGATGCTCGGCGTTCGATGCTCCCGCCATCACAAGACGACCTCTCCTATGACCACCTGGGCCACCGCGACATGCAGCAATGGTCCGGCATCGGCGAGGGACTCCAGAAGGTGCGCCGAGGGCTTCCGGATCCGCAATTCCTCATTCCGATGTCTCTTGCGGCAAAGCAGGTCAGAAACCTGGGAATCGTCCGCATAGACCAAGCCCTTCAACGCGTCCAGGATCGGCTTCGGAATGTTGTCGACGTCGAGCGGTGAGCCTTCAGTAGGTGATGGTCACGGCTACGGCTCCGACGACCGGAGGCTCTGCGTACCACCTACGCGTGGCGGCAGCCCGCACTCTCTGGGTCCACTCCCTCACGCGCTTCCGGCGGCGGGCCTGTTGCGATACCGGGGACTCTCCCACGACGAATTCGAACGGAATCGGCATCCGAGTGACCACAGTCGGCAGGGGGCCGCTCGCCATCGAGGACTGCCGACTCACCCGACGCAACGACGTAACAGACTCGATTCGGTCGCGCCCCTGCGTGCTGTCGCATCCGGCGCTCGCATGGATGGGCGGGCGGGCGCGACCACGGCCGTACTCGCGTCGGTCGTTCAGGCTGGTCGCGCCCGCCGTCTTCCTACCGCGCAAGCGGGTGCGGCCGCATCTGGAACCGCACGATCTCGCTCGTCGCTCCCTTGCCTCCCTCGAGGTGGAACGGGGAGCCGGTGTTGAAGCTGGACCAGACGCCGCGTCCCTTCCAGCCGGCATCCGGGTCGTCGATCCGTCCGTCGAGCCCGCGGCTGTAGAAGCCGAGCGGGTAGGGCACCCGCATCACGACCCACTCGCCGCTGTCGGGCTCGAGCGCGAGCAGCGAGTCGGACGACGTGCCGTTGGCGATCGGGACGTTCGCCCCGAGCCCGAGCGTGTCGAACTGATCGACCCAGTTGTAGTAGTGGTAGTCGGCATTGGCCGAGCCCTCCACGCCCTGCAGCCGGGGCCCCGGCGTGGAATACAGCGTCCAGCCCTCGCGGCAGTGCTGGCCGGTGGCGGTCGGCCCGTTCCGCACCGTGCACTTGCTGCGGTCGAAGCTGGCGAGGTGCCCGCTGCCGCCGAGCGCCGTCCAGATCAGCCCATTGCGGTCGACGTCGATGCCGCGCGGGCCGAAGCCCCACGCGTTCGGGTCGCCTTCGGGATCGTACGGCGGTTCGTAGACCTCCGAGATGCACGTCTCGGGCGGGTTGTCGCCGAGGTCGAGCCGGATCAGCCGCCCCGGCACGTCGAAGCGCCGGGTGATCCAGACCGAGCCGTCCGGATGGGGGATGACCCCGTAGGCGCGCTTGAACTTGTCGAGGCTGCCGATCCGGGTGTCGCGCTGCGGGTCGATCTCGACGTCTCCGTTCCAGTCCGGCTCGTTCCACGGCTTCGTGATGCGGCCGTCGCCGTTGGTGTCGATCACGGTCGGGCACCAGCCCTGCGACACCTGCTCGTCTCCCGTCTCGTCGTAGAGCCGGGTGTTCAGCCAGCCGACCGCCTCGGTCGACCCGCTCAGCCAGAGCGTGTCGTCCTCGTCGTCGGCGAACTGCAGGTGGTGCGTGAAGTAGCAGGTGTCGATCAGCTCGAACTCGCCGGTCTCCGGGTCGTAGTAGGAGAGCTGCCGCGACTCGTCGCGGTGCTGGATCGGGTAGTAGCGCGCCGAGGGGTGGTCGGAGCCTTCCAGGCACCAGCCCGGCACGTCGTTGGGCCGGACGTACTGCGTGATCCAGAGGCGCCCCTGCCCGTCCAGCATCGGGTTGTGGGCGCTCCGGCTCTGCAGGTCGACCGGCTCGTCGCCCCAGTAGAGGGACGGTATCGCCGTCGACGACCCCTGGTAGGAGTCGCCCCGCCGGGGCCGCTCGATGCGCGTGGGCAGGTCCATGCGCACCGACTGGTGCGTGCGCGGGTCGGTGATCACGAGACCCGCTCCGCCGACGCCGTAGATCGGGCCATTGGCGTTCAGGAACGGGTTGCGTTTGTCGGTCGAGATTTCGTCGTGGACCATGCCGCGGGGGTGGCCCCAGGCCCACATGCTGAGGACGAGGTTGCGCTCCTTCCCCTGCGGCCGGGGCGGGACCGGGGGAAGCTGGCCGTCCGCGATCCGGTCGCTCCACTCCGCGTAGAGCTGCAGCGCGCGCGGCCGGCCCATGCGGTTGATCTCGACCGCCATGGCGGGGCCCGCCCCGCCGGCCCGGAGCCGGTACTCCCACGCATCCGTGGTCGAGTCGAAGTCGTCGAGATCGAGCATCGGCATCTCGCGCGTGGCCTGGTTGCCGAGCTGGTGGCAGAGCTGGCAGCCGTCCTTCAGCCGATCGACCCAGTCGGCCTGCGTCCGCATGGCGACGCCGATGCCGTTGCCCCGCGGTCCGGTGCCCGGGAAGTCGCTTGCGGGAGGCACCTCGAGCAGCGAGTACCAGTAGCTGGCCGGGTAGATCTGCGCGGCCTCGTGCGCGTCCGCGGCGACCGTCGCCGTCAGGTCGAGATCGTCCCCGGGCCGGGCCGGGGTCTTCGCGGAGTCGGTCAGGCCGTAGCCGCGCACCCACACCTCGTAGGAGGCGTCCGGGAGATCGGGCACCAGGAAGCGCCCGTCGTCGTCGGTCACGACGATCTTCCGGAACCCGGTATCGAGGTCGTCCGTCTCGGCGATGACCCAGACGCCCGCCTCCGGGCCGGCGGCACTCGTCACGACGCCGCCGATGTCGTCGCCCTGCGCCGCCGCCGGGCCGCCGGCGCCGGTCAGACCCGCCGCCAGGAGCGCCGCCGCCGCGCAACCGCTCGCCGCACGAAGCCACTTGGCCATGTCTCCCTCCTCCGTCTGCTCGCGCTACGCTGCCCGGGCGTCCGCGCCGTGCCACGGCGCAGACGCCTAGTTGGGGAGCAGGATGCGAGTCACCGTGACGAACGACAGTCCGACGCCGACGGCCGTGACGGCAATGAGCACCAGCGACGTGATCAGCAGCGCGGTGCTCTCCCGCCGCTCGTCGATGAACCCCATCAGGTGGGCGGCGACCCAGCCGCCGGCGAAACCGCCGCCGTGCGCCCAGTTGTTGATGCCCGGCATCAGGAACCCGAAGATGCCGAGGATGATCGCCCACTGCCAGAGCTGGCGCGTCATCAGCGAGCTGCCGCGCTTCCTCCCGTACACGATCAGCGCCGCCAGCAGTCCGAAGATGGCACCCGACGCGCCGATGGTCGGCGCGCCCGACATCACGTTCGACACGAGGAAACCCGAGGCCCCCGCAACGTTGAACAGCACGAACATACGGGCCGGGCCGAAGGCCTCGGCCGCCGCGGGGCCCAGGTTCCGGATCCACATCACGTTGAAGAAGATGTGCAGCAGGTTGCCGTGCAGGTAGATGGCGGTCAGGAGCGTCCACCACCATCCCAACTGCCAGGCGACCCCGCCGGTCATCCCGAGCATGTAGAGCGCGCGCCCCCCGGGGGAGAGCAGGGACAGGAACCCGCCGCCTTCGAAGATCGCCTCCGGCTGGAGCAGCAGCGCCACCGCGTAGAGGGTGGCGCACGTGCCGACCATCAGCGGGATCAGGTCGAGGCGGTTGCCGACGACGGCGCGCAGCACCGGCGCCCACCCGAAGAGACCCGGCCGCCACGCGCCGCAGAACGGGCAGCGCTCCTCGTTGATGCCGACCAGGTTGTTGCATCCGGCACAGACGATCGAGCCCTGGGCTTGGCGCACGGGTTCAGCGTAGCAGTACCCGGCCGGAGGTGTGCCGGGTGCCCGGCGACACCCGGACCTCCGTCGCGCCGCCGCCGCCGAGGTGCACGTCGCACCACCGCAGCATCTCGGCAACGACGTGCAGGACGGATTCCCGCGCGACGTAGCCGTGCGACTCGTGCGGCAGCGTGACGTGGCGCACGGTCGCGCCGTGCCCGGCGAGCGCGGCGTAGAAGCGCTCGGACTGGATGGGGAACGTGCCGGAGTTGTCGTCGACCGCGCCGTGGGTCAGCAGGAGCGGCTCGTCGACCGCCGGGGCGTGGAAGAAGGGCGACATCGCGCCGTAGACCTCGGGCGCTTCCCAGAACGTGCGCCGCTCGTTCTGGAAGCCGAAGGGGGTCAGCGTCCGGTTGTAGGCGCCGCTGCGCGCGATCCCCGCCTGGAACAGGTCGGAGTGGGCGAGCAGGTTGGCCGTCATGAAGGCGCCGTAGCTGTGTCCGCCGACCGCGATCCGATCGCGGTCGGCGACGCCGAGATCGACGACGGCGTCGATCGCCGCCGCGGCGCTCGCCACGAGCTGCTCGACGTAGGTGTCGTTCGCGGTCTCGCCGCCGCCGACGATCGGCATGGCGGGTCCGTCGAGGATCGCGTAGCCCGCGGCCAGCAACAGCAGATGCGAGGCGCCGCGAACGTCGAGGAAGCGCTCCGACGAACCGCGCACCTGACCGGCGGCGGCCGTGCTCGTGTACTCCCGCGGATAGGCCCACAGCAGCAGCGGGCGACGCTCTCCGTCGCGGTAGTCCGGCGGCAGGTAGAGGGTGGCCGACAGGGCGACGCCGTCGGCGCGCGTGTACGTCAGGCGCTGGCGCCGCACGCGGCGCAGCAGGGGAGCCGGATCGACGTACTGCGTCACGGCGCGCTCGGTACCCGCCGCGACGTCGCGAACGAAGTAGTTCGGCGGCTCCGAGCGGCTCTCGCGGCGGGTGAGGAGCATCCCGCCGTCCGCCGCGAGCACGGCCAGCGCGCGTTCGTAGCGGCCCGGGGGCGAGGCGAACAACCGTTCGCGGCCGAGCGTGGTCACGTCGAGCCGATCGAGGAACGGGTGGTCGCCCTGCGGTGACGCTCCGCGGCCCGTCAGATAGACGTGGTCGCCGTGCTGGAGGATGGGTCCCGCCGGCGCACCGCCGGGCCGCCGCAGAGGCGTCCCGGGGTCGGCATAGGCGTCCTCGGCGCTGCGGTCGAAGACGCGCCGCGGGTCGCCCGCGCCCGGTCGCAGCAACCACGTGCGCCGCCAGCGGGTGGCCCGGTCCGCCGTGTCGACCAGAGCCGTGCCGTCCTCGGTCCACGCGACGCCCGTGACGCGGAATTCCGCCCGCAGCAGCTCGTCCGGGGCCTCGTCGAACGGCGCCGCGAGCGAGCGGACGCGGTCCCGTTGCGCGACCTCCCGCCGCGGGTCGCCGCCGTCGAGCGCCTCGATCCAGACGACCGTCGCCGGCCGTGTCGGGTTCCACCGGTGCCCGCGAGGTCCGGTCGGGACGCCGCCGATGGGAACGGTGTCCGCGACCGGACGCCGCGCGATCTCGACGACCTTCCCGTCGTGCGTCCAGATCTCTATCGCCCGCGCGAACCGGGACGCCGGCACCGTCCGCGGGAACGGCGGCTCGATCCGCTCGACCAGCAGGTGTCGGTCGTCGGGCGCGCCCGCGACCCGCGCGAAGAGCCCCGGGCGGCCGATGTCCGTGCGGCGACCGGTGGCCAGTGCGACCGTCCCGATCTGGTTGGTGAAGTGATAGCTGAACAGCGCGTCGTCGTGCGGGTCGCGCAGCAGGTCCTGGTAGGTCCGCACCGGCGCCGGGCGGCCGTCGCTCTCGCGGACGATCGGCCCCTCCGGGGCACGGGGAGGTTCCGGCGGCGAGCCGCGGGCCGACATCCGGAACCGGCAAAGGACGCCGCTGCTGTCGTCCAGCCACGCGCACGGCTCGCCCCAGGTGGCGTTGAGCGACGCGCTCGTGAGCGGTCGCGGCACGCCCGTGGCGACGTCGACGACCCACTGCTCGACTCCCGTGTCGCGCAGTACCGCGTAGGACAGGTGGCGGCCGTCGGGGGCGAAGCGCGCCCAGCCGAGCGTCGTGCCCCGCGGCGCGACCACGCGTGCCGCCTCCCCGTCGGGATCGAGGGGCTGCAGCGTGATCGACGTGACCCCCGGATTCCGCCACGGGGCGCTGTTGCGCGGATCGATTCGATGTCCGGCCAGCCGGTGCATCGGCCGCGCGAGCTCGGCGATGCCCGGCATGGAGCGCCGCTCGATCAGGGCGACGACGTCCCGGTTCGGGCTGACCAGGGCGTCCGGCGTCCGCGGGGCGTCGAGGATGTCGACGATCGCCTGTGGCGGCGTCAGCCACGCTGCCGGTGCCGCCGCGGCGTCCTGCGCGACGGACGGAGCGGGTGTAGTGCCTAGCAGGACGATCGCCAGACCCAGACCGACCGGCCCGTCGCCGCTGCAAGTCCTGGACACCTGCCCTCCATCCTCGGCGGGGCCAGCGCGCCCCTCCTAGGCCGGCACGAGCTCCCGCTCGACGGGCGGTGCGGCCGGCGCCGACGGTGCGCGCGGGATGTCTCCCGCGTCCTCGCGCAGGTACTTCCAATAGCCCGGCTTGATCGCCGCGAGCAGCTCCGCCCGCGTCTTCACACGGATCGGCTGCCCCTTGTACAGTCGCCCCGTGGAGTACAGGAGGTTCTCGGGCAGCGCGCTGCAGAACATCATCATCGGCCAGGTGAAGTGCCGGCCGTTGGTCTTGCGCAGTCGGGTCGCCCAGAGCGCGACGCCGCCGATCTTGAACGACAGCGGCCCCCACCAGCTGTAGAGCCCGGGGCGCATGTTCATCTTCCAGCAGCGCATGATGAGCTGCCACTGCAGCCGCGTCAGGTTGCGCGTCTCCGTGACGCCGGTGTCGTGCTCCATCCGGGTCCCCTCGAGCGGGGTGAACACGGAGGGCACCAGGAAGCCGAAGAGCCCGCGGCGCTCCATCTCGTAGATCATGTCGAGCGTCGCCATGACGTCCTCGTCCGTCTCCCCGGGGTTGCCGACCATCAGCGTCAGCATCGGGAACCAGTTGTTCGCGTTGAGGATCTCCAGGCCGCGAATCATGACGCTCTGCCAGTCGTCGATCGGGAACGGCACGCCCTTGCTCGGCATCACCTGCTTCGCCATGCGCACCGACCCGGTCTCCATCCCGATCAACGGCACGATCGCCTTGCCTTCCGGGTGCGAGCTGAGGCGCTTCAGGTGGATCGGACTCTTCGGCAGCAGGATGTCCGTGAGCTGCTCGATGAGCACCGGATCGACCACGGCCGGGGCCATCGTCGAGTGGCTCAGGACGTGCTGCTCGACGCCCGGCGTGTCCACCACCTCGCGGTAGAGGTCGACGAGGGCCTCCCGGTTGGGGAAGAAGAACGGCGTGTCGGTCCGGACCTGCCCCCAGATGAACATGTCCTCCGTCGCCAGCGAGATCTGCCGGTTGCCGTTGGAGACGTTGGCCCGTACCGCCTCCAGGATGCCCTCCTTCGGCAAGTCGATCTGCGGGTTCAGGTCGGGCACGCAGAACTGGCAGCGGCGCCCGCAGCCGGTCGTCATCTCGACCACGCCGAACGTCGTCGGCTTGTCCGGGAAGAGCAGCGAGAGCCCGTCCGTCGGATGGGAGACCTCCACGTGCTGCGGCAGGTCGCCGCCCTCGATGGCCCTGTGGAAGAGGGCGATCGTCTCGGCCGACTCGCTCCGGCCGTCGATCACGCAGTCGATCCCGAGGCGCTCGTACGAGTTGGTCTGCGTGATCTGCCACGCCCCGGACCCGCCGAGCAGCACCCGGAACGCGGCGCGATGCGGATTGTCCCGGATGCGCTCGAAGAGCAGCTTCGCGTAGTGCGAGTTGATCGGCTCGCGGGAGCTCCCGAAGATGGACGTGTAGACGCCCGCGGCGAAGGTCACGCCGAGCGGGTTGTGGGTCGACAGGGCGACGATCTTCGTGTCGGGGCCGATGAAGCGGTCGATGTCGTCCGGGTAGCAGACGACGACGTTCTCGGCCCCGAACTCCTGCGCCATCACCCGCTCGAGGACCCGCAGGCCGGCCGGGGCGGCCTGGGCCGAGCCGTCTTCGAACCGCTTGACGTTGCGCCACTCGGGGTACTTGCGGTCCATCACCCATTCCATCCAGATCGGAATCGACGCCATCCCCATCTGGATGAAGTACCCCGCGTGGTCGATCATCTCCGTGAACGGAGCCGTCAGAACGATGCGCTTGCCACGACTCATGGGCCGTCCGCCTCCGCGAATGAATGCCCTTGCAGGCCGGAATCCTCTGAATCTATAGCACCCACCGCAAAACTCCAAGACTTCAGGTGCCCGGGCTCGGCTGGGGGCAGGTCGCGAACCCGCCCGGGCTGCGGCCGCTCGGTGCGCAGGCTCGGGGCCGGTATGCTCCCTCCGGGATGCTGGCGGCACGAGTGCCCGCGCGCTGGCGGCAGAATCGCATGTCGCGCACGCTCGCCCGGCTGCGCGCCCGCGCCGGCGCCGTCATCGACCTGACCGAGTCGAATCCCACGCGCGTCGGCCTCGACTATCCGCCCGGCATCCTGGACGCGCTCGCGGGCGAATCCGGCCTCGTCTACGATCCGCAACCGCGGGGGCTGGCCGTGGCCCGGAGGGCAGTGGCCCGCCACCTGGGCCGCCAGGGCGTGCGGGTCGATGCCTCGCGGGTCGTGCTGGCGGCCGGGACCTCGGAGGCCTACTCGCGGCTGTTCACGCTCCTGTGCGATCCGGACGACGAGGTGTTGGTGCCGCGGCCCGGGTATCCGCTCCTCGACCACCTGACGCGACTCGACGGCGTCACACCGCGGCCGTATCCCCTCGTCTACCACGGCACCTGGGAGATCGACGGCGATGCCCTCGAGCGTCAGGTGACGCCCCGCACCCGCGCCCTTGTCGTCGTCAATCCGAACAACCCGACCGGCTCGTTCCTGTCGGCAGCGGATCGCGCGCTGGTCCGCGCCGTCTGCCGGAGGCACGGGCTGTCGCTGATCGCCGACGAGGTCTTCCTGCGCTACGCGCTCGACGGCGAGGCGCAAGGACGAAGCGTGCTCGGTCGGATGGACGGCGTGCTGACGTTCGGCCTCGGAGGGCTCTCGAAGGAGGTGGGGCTGCCGCAGCTCAAGCTGGCGTGGATCGTCGTGGACGGCCCGCTCCGCCCGGCGGCGCGCGCGCTCCGCGCCCTCGACTTCGTCAACGACGCGTACCTGTCGGTCGCCGCGCCGGTGCAGCTTGCAGCGGGGCGGTTGCTCGCGGACGGCGACGCGGTGGCGAGGAGCATCGCGGCGCGCGTCCGGCGCAACCGCGCCGTGCTCCGCCGCCGGATCGCGGAGCATCCGGCCCACACGCTGCTCCGCGTCGACGGGGGGTGGTACGCTGTCGTGCAGGTGCCGGCTACGCGATCCGAAGAGTCCCTGGTCCTCGACCTGCTCGAGCACGACCGCGTCGTAGTGCATCCGGGCTACCTCTACGACTTCCCGCGCGAGGCGTTCGTCGTGCTCAGCCTGCTGCCGGATCCGCGGCGCTTCGAGGACGGCGCGGCACGCCTGCTGACGCGCGCGGCCGGCGCCGCGGCATGACCGGCCCTTCCCCCACGCCGGTCCTCAAGGACCTGGTGCTGGTCGGGGGCGGCCACAGCCACGTCATCGCGCTGCGGCGCTTCGGCATGCGTCCCATGCCCGGCGTGCGCGTCACGGTCATCGCCCGCGATCTGCACGCCCCGTACTCCGGCATGCTGCCCGGCCTGATTGCCGGCCACTACGAGTTCGACGAGGCGCACATCGATCTCGGGCCGCTCGCGCGCTTCGCCGGGGCCCGGCTGTTCCACGACGCGGCCACGGGCCTCGATCTCGCCGGACGCAGGGTCCTGTGCCGCGGCCGGCCGCCCGTCGCCTACGACGTCGTGTCGATCAACATCGGCATCACGCCGGCGCTCGACGTCGGGGGCGCCGCCGACCACGCCGTCCCGGTCAAGCCGATCGGGTCGCTCGTCGCGCGCTGGGAGCAGCTCCAGGCGCGCGTGCGCGCCAGCGCCGCCCGCCTGCGGCTCGCCGTCGTGGGCGCGGGCGCGGCGGGCGTCGAGCTGACCCTCGCGATCCAGCAT
The DNA here is from genome assembly GCA_965215155.1 of Vicinamibacterales bacterium. Taxonomy (GTDB): domain Bacteria; phylum Acidobacteriota; class Vicinamibacteria; order Vicinamibacterales; family UBA8438; genus JAGWAJ01. The sequence goes on from CBDCCY010000004.1 coordinate 1,748,505, forward strand.
GCGCTCGGTCGCCTGGCCGCCGCCGGCCCACCGTTCCCCGCTCCCGCGTTCCATCTCTTCAGCGCCGCCGGGCACGTGCTGCCGACCCACAACCGGGGTGCGCGCGCCCGCTTCGCGCGGGTGCTGCGCCAGCGGGGCGTGAACGTCCATCTCGGGCGCCGGGTGGTCCGGGTCGAGGCGGGCCGCGTCGTGGTCGAGGGGGGCGCCGCGGTCGAGGTCGACGAGGTGATCTGGGCCACCGCGGCGGCCGCGCCGCGCTGGCCGGGCGAGTCGGGCCTCGACGTCGACGAGCTGGGCTGCATCCGCGTCGCGCCGACGCTGGAAGCGACCTCGCATCCCGGCGTGTTCGCGGCCGGCGACGTCGCGGCGGTGGTTGGTCACCCGCGAGAGAAGGCCGGCGTGTTCGCCGTCCGTCACGGCCGGCCGCTGGAGGCCAACCTCCGCCGGGCACTGCAGGGAGAGCCGGCCCGGCCGTTCCGGCCGCAGCGGCGGTTCCTGAGCCTGATCAGCACCGGCGACCGCTACGCGGTAGCGTCGCGCGGGCGCTGGTCGTGCGAGGGCGCGTGGGTCTGGCGCTGGAAGGACCGGATCGACCGGCGGTTCATGGACCGCTTCAACCGGCTGCCCGAGATGGAGACCGGCGCGAGGCGGGCCGACGAAGCCCATCTCCGGAGGCTGGCTCCGCCGGAGGTCGTGCGCGACCTCTCGGTCGCCGCGATGCGCTGCGGCGGCTGCGGGTCGAAGGTCGGCGCCACCGTGCTGGACCGCGTCCTGGCGCGCCTGGCCCCGCTCCGGCGCGACGAGGTGGTCGTCGGTCTCGACGCCCCCGACGACGCCGCGGTGGAGGAGGTTCCGCCCGGCAAGGTGGTGGTGCAGACGGTCGACGCCTTCCGCGCCCTCGTCGACGACCCCTGGCTGTTCGGGCGGATCACCGCCAACCATTGCCTGAGCGACCTGTACGCGATGGGGGCCGAGCCGCGCTCCGCGCTGGCGATCGTCACCGTGCCGTACGGGTCCGAGGCCAAGACCGAAGCGCTGCTCGACGACCTGCTCGCGGGGGCGGTGGCGGAGCTGAACGCCGCCGGCGCCGCGCTCGTCGGCGGGCACACGACGGAGGGGGCGGAGTTGATGCTGGGGTTCGCGGTGAGCGGGGTCGCGGAGCGGGGGGCGCTGCTGCGCAAGGGAGGCATGCGCCCGGGCGACCGCCTGCTGCTGACGAAGCCGGTCGGCACGGGCACCCTGTTCGCGGCCGACATGCGGCGCCGGGCGAGGGCGCGCTGGATCGACGGCGCCATCCGTACGATGCTGCAGACCAACCGGGAGGCGTCCGCGTCGCTGCGCCGCCACGCGGCCACGGCCTGCACGGACGTGACCGGCTTCGGCGTCCTCGGCCATCTCGTGGAGATGACGAAGGCCTCCGGCGTCGATGCGCGGCTCGCGCTCGACGCGATCCCGATCCTCGACGGGGCGCGCGAGACGGTCGCGGCGGGGTTGCTCAGCTCGCTGCAGCCGCACAACGTGCGGTTGCGCCGCGCCGTCGCCAACGTCGACTCCGCCGCGTCCGACCCGCGGTTCCCGATCGTCTTCGACCCGCAGACGGCCGGCGGCCTGTTGGCGAGCGTGCCGCGGAACGCGGCGGAGACCTGCCTCGCGGAGCTCCGCGCCCTCGGCTACGAGCACGCGGCGGTGGTGGGAGTGGTGGAGCCCCGCAGCGAGCGGGACGCCCCGATCCGCATCCGCATGCGAGAGCGGATGTGACCGCCGTCCCTCTGACGAAAGCGGATCCAGGGGAGGAAGAACGATGATCGAAGTCGGTGCGGCGCCGCCCCCGTTCCACCTGGACGACCAGCGCGACGAGCGCGTGAGCCTGGACAGCCTGCGGGGGCAATGGGTGGTGCTCTACTTCTATCCGCGCGACGACACGCCGGGCTGCACGAAGGAGGCCTGCGAGTTCACGGCGGGCAGCGAGCGGTTCCGCGGCCTCGACGCGGTCGTGCTCGGCTGCAGTCCCGACAGCCCCGCCGCCCACCGGAGGTTCATCGAGAAGCACTCCCTCGACCTCACGCTGCTGTCGGACCCGACGCACGAGACGATGGAACGCTACGGCGCATGGGGCGAGAAGGTGCTGTACGGCCGCAAGTCGGTGGGCGTCATTCGCTCCACCGTGCTGATCGATCCCGAAGGCAGGGTGGCCCACCACTGGAAGAAGGTGCGCGCGGCCGGGCACGCCGACCATGTGGCCAGGCGGCTGGCGGACCTGCGGGCCGCGCGGGAGAAGGGCGAGTGAGGGGCCGCGCGGAGAGGCGCGCCGGCAGCGCCGTGCTAGACTCGCACCCCATGCGCACGCGGCTTGCGCGGCTCCTGGCCCTGGCGGGCGCCGCGATCCTGGCAACAGCATGCGGGACGGCGGTTCCGGCGGCGCCCCGCCCGGCGGCCCTCGCCATGGACGCCGCCGACATCTTCCTCGCGCCGGACTACCGCATCGTCGAGGAGGTCGTGCCTCGCCGGTCGACGCTCGCGGACCTCCTCGAGGCGCACGAGTTCGACCGCAACGCCGCGAGCACCTTCGTCGACGCGGTCCGCACCGTCTTCGATCCACGGCGGCTCCGGAGCGGCAACGAGTACCGTTTCGTGATCGGCAACGACGACGCTTTTCGGCGCTTCGAGTACCACGTCGACGAGGACGCCTTCCTCCGCGTCACCGGCCGCAACGCGGCGTGCGCCGAGTACTGCGCGGAACTCGTTCCGTACGCCAAGACCCGCGAGGAAGCGGCTCTGCGCGGCGCCATCGACGCGTCGCACCCGTCGCTGGTCGCGGCCATCAACGGCGGCGGCGAGAACGTGCTGCTGGCCATTCAGATGGCGGAGATCTTCAGCGGCGAGATCGACTTCAACAACGACCTCCGGCGCGGCGACCGTTTCGACGTGCTGTTCGAGAAGGTCTACCGCGAGGAGCAGTTCTCCAGCTACGGCGAGGTGCTCGCGGCCGAGTTCGTCAACGACGGCCGGATGGTCCGCGCGTTCCGCTTCCACGTGCCCGGCGAGACGGAGGCGCAGTACTTCGACGCCGAGGGGCGGTCGCTCAAGCGGCTGTTCCTCCGTTCCCCGTTCCGCTTCGAGCCGCGGATCACGTCCCGCTTCTCGTACCGCCGGCTGCATCCCGTGCTGGGCGGACACCGGCCGCACCTCGGGGTCGACTACGGGGCGCCGACCGGCACGCCGGTCATCGCCGTCGCCAGCGGCAGGGTCGTCTCGGCGGGCCGCAGCGGCGGCTCGGGCAACATGGTGCGCCTGCGGCACACCAACGGCTACGAGACGTACTACCTGCACCTGTCGGCGTTCGCGCCGGGCATCCGGCGGGGCGCGCGCGTCACGCAGGGCCAGATCATCGGCCGCGTCGGTTCCACCGGGCTCTCGACCGGACCGCATCTCGACTACCGCATCCGGAAGAACGGCACCTTCGTCAATCCGCTCCTCGAGCACCGCAACCTGCCGCCGGGCGACCCCGTGCCCGACGAGCATCTTTCGGCGTTCGAAGAGGTGCGGGACGCGGCGCGCGGCCGGATGCAGGCCGCGCTGCCTCCCGCCGCGTCCACCGGCGAAGGGGCGCTCTAGCGCGCCTGACGGGCTGGGCCGGAACCGTCAGCTCGTGGCAATCATCCGCCCGTTTCGTGCGCTGCGTCCGGTTCCCGAAGCGGCCGCTGCCGTTGCCTCGGTACCCTACGACGTCGTGAGCGCGGCAGAGGCGCGTGAGCAGGCGGCCGGGAATCCCCTGAGCTTCCTCCGCGTGTCGCGCGCGGAGATCGACCTGCCGGCCGGGACCGACCCGTACTCCGCCGCGGTCTACCGGCGTGCCGCCGCCAACCTCGCGGCGCTGGCCCGGCAGGCGCCGCTCGTCGACGAGGAGGCGCCATCGCTCTACCTGTACCGGCTGCGGGCGGGCCGCCACGAGCAGACCGGCGTGGCGGGCTGCTTCTCGCTCGCGGAGTACGACCGGAACGTCGTCAAGCGGCACGAGGGGACGCGCTCCGACAAGGAGGACGACCGCACGCGCCACATGCTGGCGCTCGGTGCGCAGACCGGCATCGTCTTCCTGGCCTACCGCGCCGACGAGGCGGTGGGCGCGGTGGTGCGGCGGGGAGCCGGAGGCCCGCCCCTCCTCGAGGTCTCCGCCCCGGACGGCGTGCAGCATGCGGTATGGCGGCTCGGCCCGGCGGATACGGCCGCGCTGGTCGCTGCCTTCGCGGGCGTTCCGGCCCTCTACATCGCCGACGGCCACCACCGGGTGGCGAGCGCCGCCCGCGCGCGCGGCCAGCTCGGCCCGGCCGTCGCCGACGACCCCGAGGCGGCCGCGCACTTCTTCCTCGCGGCGGCCTTCCCGGATACCGAGACCCGCATCCTGCCGTACAACCGGACGGTGCGCCGCCTCGGAGAGCGGTCGCCCCAGGCGTTCCTCGAAGCCGTGCGAGCCCGCTTCGCGGTGCGCGCGGCGCCGCCGCCCGCGACCGCGGCGCCCCCCGCGGGGCAGGTGGACATGTACCTGGCCGGGCGCTGGTACCGCCTGGATCTGGGGCCGGGGCGGGAGGCGGCGGGTGTCCGGGAGGAGGCGGCCGGGCTCGACGTGGCGCGGCTGCACGACCGTCTGCTCGACCCGCTGCTCGGGATTGCCGACGTGCGCAGCGACCCGCGCATCGAGTTCGTGGGCGGGGCCGGCGGCACCGCAGCGCTCGAGGCGGCGGTCGACGGCGGTGCCGCGGCCGTCGCGTTCTCGCTCGCGCCGGTCGCTCCCTCCGAGCTGCTGGCCGTCTCCGACGCGGGCGAGATGATGCCGCCCAAGTCGACGTGGTTCGAGCCGAAGCTGCGCGACGGGCTGCTGATTCACCGCATCGCCGGAACCGGCCTCGATCCTCGCCCCCCGCACGGCGGGGCGACCAATGAACCAGGGAACCGATGACCGGACCCGCCGAGCGCGTCTACAACTTCGGAGCCGGGCCGGCCGTGCTGCCCGAGCCGGTGCTCCGTGAGGCGCAGGAGCACCTGCTCGCGCTGCCCGGGGCGGGCATGTCGGTGCTGGAGATCAGCCACCGTTCGGCGGCGTTCGAGGAGATCCTGACGGCGGCGGAGACCAACATCCGCACGCTCGCGGGGGTGCCCGAGGGTTACCACGTGCTGTTCCTGCAGGGCGGCGCCACGCAGCAGTTCGCGATGGTGCCGATGAACCTGCTGGGGGGCGGGGCGGCGGCCGACTACGTCGTCACCGGTTCGTGGGCGCGCAAGGCGGCGGCCGAGGCCCGCCGGTTCGGGACCGTCCACATTGCCGCGACGACCGAGCCGGACGGCTTCACGCGCGTGCCCGCGAGGTCGGAGCTGGCGCTGACCCCCGGCGCCGCCTACGTGCACCTGACGTCGAACAACACGATCGCCGGTACGGAGTGGCCCGAGATGCCGGACGTCGGCGATGCGCCCCTCGTGGTCGACGCGTCGTCCGACATCCTGAGCCGGCCCGTCGACGTGGCGCGGCACGGGCTCATCTATGCCGGGGCGCAGAAGAACCTGGGACCGGCCGGAGTGACCGTCGTCATCGTGCGGGAGGACCTGGTGCGGCGCGCGCCGGACGGGCTGCCGACCCTCCTGCGGTACGACACGTTCGCGGACAGCCGCTCGCTTCACAACACGCCGCCGGTGTTCGCCATCTACTTCGTGGCGCTCGTCACGGCCTGGATCCGCGACGCGGGCGGGCTCGACGAGATGGCGCGCCGCAACGAGCGCAAGGCGCGGGCGATCTACGAAGCCATCGACGGCTCGGCGTTCTACCGGGGAACGGCCGAGCCGGGGAGCCGCTCGCGCATGAACGTGACCTTCCGGCTCCCGACGCCGGAGCTCGACCAGCGCTTCGTCCGCCAGGCGGCGGACGCCGGGCTCGCGGGCCTCAAGGGGCACCGGTCGGTCGGTGGACAGCGCGCATCGATCTACAACGCGTTCCCCGAGGCGGGTGTGTCCGCCCTGGTCGACTTCATGCGGGAGTTCGAGCGGACCCACGGGTAGCGCGTTCCCGGCGGCTCCCGCGATCCCTCCGCGGCCCCCGCGCCGATCCCGTGACCGCGCCGGACGGGTTAAGATGGAAGGCTGAACTCGGAACCCGACACTCAGACAGGGAAACACGCATGTCAGGAAGCACACACGAACTGACCGACGGCAACTTCGCAGAGTCCGTCATCCAGTCCCCGAAGCCGGTGCTCGTCGATTTCTGGGCCGAGTGGTGCGGCCCCTGCCGCATGATCGCGCCGACGGTCGAGGAGCTGGCCTCCGACTACCAGGGGCGGGTGACGGTCGGCAAGCTGAACGTCGACGCCAACCCGGCCACGGCGGGTCAGTACGGCGTGCGGTCGATCCCGACGCTGCTGCTCTTCAAGGGCGGCGAGGTGGTCGAGTCGGTCGTCGGTCTCGCGGACAAGGGGCGGCTCCAGGCGATCATCGACAAGCACCTCGACCCGGTCGCGGCCCCGGTCGAGCGCGCGAGCTGACAGGGTCGGCCGCAGCTCGGAGCGCAGTTCCGTCGCCGTCGCGAGGGACGCGGTGAGGGTGCTCGTCGTCCCGGTCGGGAGCGCGGGCGACGTGCATCCGTTCGTCCGTATCGCCCTGGAACTCCAGGCGCGCGGCCACGACGTCACCGTCGTCACCAACGCGTACTTCGCACCGCTCATCGAGCGGGTCGGGCTCGACCTGGAGCCGATCGGGACGGCCGAGCAGTTCGACGCCATCACTGCGGAGCCCAACCTCTGGCACCGCGTCCACGGCCTCGGCGTCGTCGCGGCCGGTGTGGCGTTCGGCATCGCGCCGCTCTACCGGCTCATCGAGCGGGAGGCGGATCGGGGCGATCTCGTGGTGCTGGCCCACGCCCTCGCGTTCGGCGCCCGCGTCGCGCACGACTCCCTGGGTGTTCCCCTGGTGACGGCCCACCTGGCGCCGACGAGCATCTGGAGCGTGCACGAGTCGCCCGTGATGGCGCGCGGCCTCGGTGCGATCAACACGTTGCCGCGGCCGCTCAAGCGGGCCCTGCTCGCGATCGGCGACCGACTGGCGGATCGGGTGCTGGCGCCGCCCGTGAACCGGTTTCGCCGGGAGCTGGGCCTCTCGCCCGTGCGGCACATCGTCAGCAGCTGGTGGCACTCGCCCCAGTGCGTCGTCGGGCTCTTTCCCGACTGGTTCGCGGCGCCGCAGCCCGACTGGCCGCCGCAAGCCGCGCTGACCGGCTTTCCGCTCTACGACGAGCGAGGGGCAACCGCGGTCCCGCCGGACCTCGACGCGTTCCTGGACGGGGCCCGGACTGCGAACGATCGACCGATCGTCTTCGCCCCCGGTTCCGGGAACCGCCAGGCCCGTCGGTTCTTTGCGGCAGCCTGCGAGGCGTGCCGGCGGCTGGAGCGGCGGGGGGTGTTGCTGACCCGCTACACCGAACATCTCCCCGCGCCGCTCCCTGCCGGCGTGACGCACGCCGACTACGCGCCGTTCAGCGCCGTGCTGCCGCGAGCCGCCGCGCTCGTGCACCACGGCGGCATCGGCACCGCGGCGCAGGCCCTGGCCGCCGGGCGGCCGCAACTCGTGATGCCGATGACGTTCGATCAGCCCGACAACGCGGCGCGGCTCGAGCGGCTCGGCGTGGGCCGCTGGCTGCCGCCGAATCGCTTCAGCGGTGCCGCCGTCGCGCGCGAGTTGCGCGCTCTGCTGGAATCGGCCGCCGTCTCGCGGCAGTGTGGCGAGGTCGCCCGCCGCTTCGACGGCCTCGACCCCGTCGCAAGCACCTGCCGGATCGTCGAGGGCTGCGGGCGCAGGGCCCCGGCGCCCGGGTAGCTGGGGGCGCCGGGGCCCCATCGCGTAGCCCGGCGTCATGGGGGGGAAGAGCCGGCTTCTTTCGGAGGGCAAGCCGGGCCGGACGGCCTGCCGGCGCGGCTCGCGCCGCCTACCAGCGCGGCTCGCGCCGCCCGCCGCCGTAGCCGCTGTCCATCGGACCTGCCCCGGAGCCGGAGTCCATGGGGCGCGGAGCACGCGGGCGGGCTTCGTTCACGGCCAGACGCCGGCCCTGGAACTCGGTCTGATCCAGGCTGCTGATCGCCTTCTGGGCGTCTTCGTCATTCGCCATCTCGACGAAGGCGAACCCGCGCGGGCGGCCCGTGTCGCGGTCGGTCACCACGTACACGGAATCGATCTCGCCCACCTGCGCAAACAGATCCCGGAGGTCGGCTTCGCCGGCCGAAAAGGGGATGTTACCTACGTACAGTCGTCGACCCATTCACGGACTCCTTCTCTCCAATACGCCTAGCCGAGCGCGTCAGCACTCATCGTTGCGGAACCACCTGAGACGGAGGGGCGTCCTACAGGGTCTCGTCGGCTCTCGATGCGGGTGAAGCGAGCAGGCTGGCAACCACGAACGGGGCAGACTACCTTGAGACGCCACGGATTGCAAAGGGAATCTGGGGGCCACATTTCTGTCGCCCCAGGAGCCTGCGACGCGCCGGTCGGGGCGCTCCTAGCGAACTGCGCCCCCGACCCACCGTTGGCTGAGCGCAGCCCGATCGACGGCGGCTCCGCGCAGGTAGACGGCTTCGATGCGGCGGGTGTTGGTGATGTCGTCGAGCGGATTCGCCGCGAGCACGACGAAGTCGGCGCTCCGGCGGGCCGTCACCGTTCCGGCGTCCTCGAGGCGCAGGAAAGCGGCGGAGGTGGAGGTCGCGGCCACGATGACCTCATGGGGCGTCATGCCGGACGCTACCATGTCGGCCATCTCGACGTGGGGGCTCCAGCCGGCGTTGCCGTCCGTGCCGAACGCGATGCGCATGCCCTCGGCGCTGAGGCGCGCCAGGTTGCGCGCCTGGATGGCGAAGCCCGCCTGCGCCTCCGGCCGGTCGGTGAAGCGGGCCTGGATCTCCGCGAGCTCGCCGGCCGGGATGGTCCCGCTCAGCCAGCCGAGGTCCTCCGCGACGCCCCGGCCCGGCAGGTTCGGGACCAGGACCACATGCGGCCGGGCCTTGACGAGCTCGACGAACTCCTCGTCCACGTCCCGGTCCCGGACTCCGTGCGCGAACGCGTCGACGCCCGCGCGCAGCACCCCCTTGGCGTCCTCGAGCGTGAAGATGTGCGCCGTCGCGCGCAGGTCATGGCGGTGAGCCTCGTCGATGACGGCCGTGTACAGGGCGGGCGTCAGCTTCTCGTAGCGGCCGTTGCGGTCGTCGACCCAGATCTTGACGATGTCGACCTCGAGCGCCGCCAGCTCCCGCACCGCGGCCCGCGCTTCGTCCTCGGTCGTGATCCAGAACGGGATGTCGGAGCGCCCCGGCTCGGGCCTCGTGATCCCCCGCCCCGCGGTCCGGTAGCGCGCCGCGCCGGGAATGGTCTCGCCGCGGACCTGGTAGACGTCCTCGCCCGTGTCCTGCCCGAGGCTCATCGCGGCGCCGACGCCGTAGTAGGCCCGCCGCCGCAGGTCCTCGATCAGCTCGGCCCGCGTTCGCGAGAGATGCACGTGGGTGTCGATGAGCGCCGGAATGACGGTTCGTCCCGTCAGGTCGACGCGTTCGGCGCCCGCCGGTACCTCCACGTCGCCGGACGGTCCGACGGCGACGAAGCGCTCGCCCTCGACGACGAACGTGGCGTTCTCGATCGGGTCGCTCCCGTCGCCGACGATGACCCGTGCCCCGGTGAACGCCGTGACAGCCGATTCCTGCACGAGCTCCGACGCTGCCGCCTCCGCGGCGTCCGGCGGCGCCCCCGCGGCGACCGCCAGGCCGACGGCAACGGCCACGACCGGTCCGACCGCTCGCCCGCGGGCGCTCCGCACGAGACGCCCGCGCGCGCCCTGCCGCAGCATGTTCATCGTCTTCATCCTGTTCATTCGGTTGTGCCTCAGGCCCCCCGCAGTCGGCATTCTGTCGCAGCCGCGGCAGGCCGTCCAGCCGCCCGAGCGAACCTCGCAGGTCGGGCCGGCGCGCCGGCCCGCGCCGCTCCCGGGGCGCCACCACGTGGAGTAGGCTCTAGGAGTCTGCGCTGCAGGACCTGCGGATGCTGCGCGCCGCCCCCGCGGAGACTCCCAACGCGACCGCAGCTCGGCTAGCGCGACCCTTCGGTGGCGCCGGGCAGAGTCGCGGAGGTCGGGCGCGCCGTCGGTCTCCCGGCCGTCGACCCGGCGGAGTCGGCCTGTCGGCGGAGCGCCTTGCCCGGCTCGTCCACCGGGCGCTCGTGAACCGAACACGGAACAGACCGAACACGGAGCAGAGAGGTGACGAAGTGGAATCAACAGTGACGCGTTGGCGGTTGGCGCTGGTGCTCCTGGCGACGTTCGCGGTGGCGGCGGCGCTGCCGGCGGGGCTCGCACCGCTCGCCCCCGTCGCGGCCGAGTCGGCCGCGGCCCGCGATCTCGAGGCGGCCGCCCCGGCGGACGTGGGCGTTTCCGCCAAGCGGCTGGAGCGCCTGGCGGCCGGCATGCAGCAGATGGTCGACGACGGGGAGCTTGCGGGCGTGGTGACGCTCCTGGCGCGCGGCGGGAAGCTGGTCCACTCCCACGTCGCCGGCGTGCAGGACGTCGAGAGCGGAACGCCGATGGCGCGCGATTCGATCTTCCGCATCTACTCGATGACGAAGCCGATCACGGGCGCGGCCCTGATGATGCTGCACGAGGAAGGCAAGTGGCGGCTGAACGACCCGGTGTCGCGCTACATCCCGGGGTTCGCGGACCTCAAGGTGCACGTCGGCTCCAACGCCGACGGCTCGCCGCGGGTGGTAGACGCGGAGCGCCCGATGACGATGGCCGAGCTGATGTCGCACGGCGGGGGCCTCGCCTATGGGCTCGGGACGGCGAACTACGTCGATCGTCTCTACCGCGAGCACAACGTGCTCAACGCCGACGCCACGCTCCAGACGATGATCGACAAGCTCTCGAACCTGCCGCTCCTCGCCCAGCCGGGGACGCGCTGGTACTACAGCATCGGCGTCGACGTGCAGGGCTACCTCGTCGAGAAGCTCTCCGGCCAGCCGCTCCCGGAGTTCTTCGAGGAGCGCATCTTCGACCCCCTCGGCATGGTCGACACCGGCTTCTTCGTCCCCGAGGACCAGCTCGACCGCGTCGCGCGCATCCACGAGGAGGCGGAGGACGGCGGCCTCGCGCTGTCGGCGATGGGCGGCCCCACCCGGACCGCGATGCCGGCCGGCCCGTCCGGCGGCGGCGGCCTCTGGGGCACGGCCGACGACTACCTGCGCTTCACGCAGATGCTGCTCAACGACGGCGAGCTGGACGGCGTGCGCCTGCTCGCCCCGCGCACCGTCGAGCTGATGCGCACCAACTTCCTCTCGCCCCAGGCGCTGCCCACCATGCGCCCCGGCCAGGGCTTCGGCCTCGACTTCGCCACCGTGCACGACCCCGCCGCCGCCGGCGAGCCCTACGCCAAGGGCACCTACTACTGGGGCGGCGCGGCCGGCACCTGGTTCTGGATCGACCCGAAGACCGACCTGACCTTCGTCGGCATGATCCAGCACCGCGGCGCCGCCGTCCGCGAGGTGCAGGGCATCTCGCGGAATCTCACGTACCAGGCGGTCGTACACTGAGCCTCAAGCGGAAGCGGATGGCGGGCCGGGCGAGCACAGCTTGCACGCCCGGCCCGCATCTGCTTGAGGCCGCGGGAAGATGCGGGAACAGTCGGTCAGGTTGAGCCGACCGCCACGGGATCCGCGACGGGACTTGACGGATGGCGAAGAAGAAGGACCAGAAGAAGGGTGTGTTCTGCCTGGAGACGGCGTCGTGGGATGGAATCAGGGACAGATCCAGCTTGGAGCACGTCCTGCGCCTACTGGAAACGACAAAGCACCGAGTGTCGTACCTGCACTTCGACGTCGGAACGCGCGAGGAGTTCGACTTCTACCTGAAGAAGTGGGGGCAGGCGAAGGTCGGAGATACCTACCCGATTCTCTACCTCGGATTCCACGGCGCCCCTGGTGAGATCACGGTCGGCGAGGGCCGCCACGGCTCAATCACATTGGACGATCTCGCGGAGCGGCTTGAGGGTCGCTGCCGGGGACGCGTCATCCACTTCGGCTCCTGCGGCACCGCCGCCGTGCACGGTCGCGAGCTGACGAAGTTCCGCGCTCGTACTGAGGCGCTCGCTGTTTGCGGGTACAAGGAAGGGGTTGACTGGCTGGAGTCCGCTGCGTTCGAAATGCTCTTGCTGGGGCGGCTGCAGGACGCGTCCTTCCTTCAGGTCAGCAGCCTGGAGAAGTTCGACCGCGAGCTGAAGGGCGCGGCGTCCGGCCTGTACCGAAAGCTCGGCTTCCGGATGTGGATCCGAGGCTGAACCTCGTACCCCGCGGGGGAGGAGGCGAGTCATGGTCAAGCGCTTGGACCGCCGGGAATGGAAGTGCCTGACGTAACCGTTCGGCGAAGCCGGTATGCGGCAGCCCGGCCCCCGTCGTCGGACAGCGACGGGGCCCGGTTCTTCTGGTCGACCCCCGTGCTGATCGAGACCTTCGTGGAGACCGCGCCGCCTCGGCCGCGGGGTGCAACCGGGCTGCTGGACGAGATGTCCGGCTCTACGCGGCGATCTCGCGACCCGGGAGGTGCTGTCGGGCGTTGCGGGGCCGCGAGAGCGAGAAGCGGGAGAGGCCGTGCACCAAGGTTGTCGAGCGGGGAAGATCGCACTGGCCCCGCAGGCCCATACCGGCTTCGCCGAACGCTTACGTGCCTGACCGTGCGCCAGCCGTATGCGTGGGCGATCATCAAGGGCGCGAAGGACGTCGAGAACCGCGAGCAGAAGCGAATGTACATAGGGAGACTTCATATCCATGCCGGCCGGACCGAGATGACCGGCTGTGTCGACGAGATCGTCGGCAGGGTGGCGAAGCACTTCGGCGTCTCCTTCTCGGAGATGCTCGACGACTATCACCGGCACGTCAGCCGCGGCCTCGGAGCGGTCATCGGCTCGGTGCACATGTTCGGCTGCGCCGTGCAGCACGAGAGTGAGTGGTTCGAGGGCCGGTACGGATACCTGCTCCGCGATCCGAAGCCCTTGCGGGAGCCGGTTCCTTGCAGGGGTTGGCCCGGCTTCTTCCACTTCACGCCCTGATGAGGCGCCGCATCTCCTTGACGAACGTCCGCGTATCACCGAAGTAATTGGGGAAGGCGCGCCGCAGGGAGGCGAGAGAGTCCGATGCGACGAGCACGACGTCCCCGTGCGCCCCCGCGAGGCGCTTCTCCTGCTCCTGGTAATCCCGCATCCCCACGGTCAGGCGATGGCGGGGGTACGACCGGATGGTGAGGGAAGGCGGATCCGGGTCGAGGTCGAGAACGAGGAGGACGTACCCACGGGCAGGTACGTCCTCCTCGCCCACGACATCGAGGGCGGCACCGAACGCCTGAAGGCGTGACGCCACTCTGGTGTTCTTCGCGGCCGTTCTCGTTCTCGCCAGGAGCGTGGCGAGGTCAACGGGGACATTGGGCGCGGTTGGGCCGCCTTCTTCCTGTGCGAAGACCGATCCCGCCAGTTCGAAGAACCGTAGCCAGCTCTCGGGGCCCTCACTCGACTTCAGGGACTGACCGAGGAAAGTGCCGACCGTCTCCACCGCCGTCGCCCACGCGTGCTGCAATCGCGTGCGCAGTTGGATCTCCACCTGCAGCCCGTTGTACGCCGGGTTCCCGAGGCTGCCGTATCGGTACACGAGGTGAATGCCGCGATAGCCGGACGACTTGGGCTGCCGTATGTAGTCCTTCTCGGCGACGAAGGTGTGCGTGGAGCGCCGGTCCTGTTGCCGATAGCGGTCGCGCAGGTCGTCGACTTCGGCAACCGTCGGCAGGACGGCGCGAGCACCCCCGATGTCCTGCATGCGGGAGAGCTTCATCGAGGCGAAGCGCAGGAGCTTGGCGACGATGGACGGGGTTCGCTTCAGACGTTGCGCGACGATGACGCCGGGCACGTCCATGCGCTTGACGCGGTTCCTGAGCAGCATCTGGAGCGTGTTCAACGGGAAGCTGTGCGATGACCGCCAGTTGTAGAGGACGTCGAGAGCGCGACCGATCGCGAGGGGGTCCGCCAGGGCGTGGTCTCCAGTCAGGATTCGACCGGCGCGATCCACCTCGCTACGCGTGAACCCAGGCGTGGCCCACGTCGACGACGTCCCCACGCGTGGAACTCTACCAGCCCACCCGGAACCGTGGTGGGTTCGTTGGGCCGCGTATGATTCACACAAGGGGTTGGCGGCAGGCTGGCGCACGCACCGCGCGGCACTGCCTCGCCCAGCGAGCAAAGGAGAGTACGTGACCGGTGACAGCAACCTCGCAGTCTTCTGCGACTTCGAGAACATCGCGCTCGGCGTGCGGGACGCCAAGCTGACGCACTTCGACATCCGGCCGATCGTCGAGCGGCTGCTGCTCAAGGGGAGCATCGTCGCCAAGAAGGCCTACTGCGACTGGCAGCGCTACAAGGAGCACAAGCCGACGATGCACGAGGCGGCGTTCGAGCTGATCGAGATCCCGCACGCGCGGCAGTCGGGGAAGAACTCGGCCGACATCCGGATGGTCGTCGACGCCCTCGACCTCTGCTACACGAAGGAGCACATCGACACGTTCGTCATCGTCTCCGGCGACTCCGACTTCTCACCCCTGGTGAGCAAGCTGCGCGAGAACGCGAAGTCGGTGATCGGGGTCGGCGTGAAGAACGCGACCTCCGACCTCCTGGTGAACAACTGCGACGAGTTCATCTTCTACGACGACCTGGTGGCGGAGAAGCAGCCGGCCCGCCGGCGGTCGCGCAGCCGGGCCCGCGGCAAGGGGGGCGCCTCGGCGGACAAGGCGGAGAAGAAGCCGGCTCCGGCGGCGGCGGACGATCCCGCCCAGAAGGGACTGGACCTCGTCGTGCAGACGGCGGAGGCGATCTACGGCGAGCGCGGGGACCAGGCCAAGCTGTGGGGATCGATGATCAAGCAGACCCTGAAGCGGCGGCGCCCCGGCTTCAACGAGTCGGCCTACGGCTTCCGGTCGTTCAACGACCTGCTCGAGGAAGCGCAGTCGCGCGGTCTGCTCGATCTCGATCGCGACGAGCGTTCGGGCGGCTACGTGATCACCGGTATCGGCGGCGAGTAGGCACCTGGCCCGGAAGGCGCTCGCCCGCCGCTTCGATTCCTGCCCAGCCGTTCCTGCGAGAGCCCGCGCCGTTCGCCGGCGCAGACTACCGGGAGGCGGGCATGCGCCTGGCAAGCCGCCGACCGCACCAGAGGATGACGGCGCCCGTCAGGAGCATCACCGCGAACTTGGCGCCGGTCAGCACGGGCAGGGCCGGGGTCAGGGCCGAGGCCGCCGGATACAGCCGCGCCGCACGCGCGAGCGCGAAGTCCTCCGCCACTTCGACCAGCAGGAAGAGCACCGGCAGGTACGGCAGGCGGGTGGTCCAACCGGCGGCGTCGGCGCCGCCGCGCCGGAGCAGCCAGGCGATCACCATCGCCGCGGCGCCGCCCAACAGCAGCGGCGTCAGGATGTCGAGGCGCTGGAACAGGATGTAGTCGGCCCGCCCCTCCGGGCCGATCGCCTCGAGAAACGCCGCCAGCTTCTCGGGCGGGTACCCGACCTGCTCTTCGGGCAGCCTGCCGCCCGGCGCCAGCGCCCGCACGCGCGGGAACGGGCCGGTGCCGAACAGCAGGCCCGCGCCTGTCAGAGCAGCGACCACCGCCAGGAGTGCGCGCGGGCCAGTGGCGACGCGGAGCAGCCAGGGCATCGGATGTGCCGAGGGTACCGCAGGCGGCTCGGTTCCGGAAGGCTGGAGCGGCGGGCCGAACCGAGGTCGGGAGTCGGACCGGCGCGCGCTGCACCCGGCGCGGTGCGTGCAGCAGGCTCAGGCATCCGACGCGACGCCGCGCGCGCCGGCGGCGGCCCGCGCCGCTCGCCACAACCGCACCGCGGCCGCGAAGTCCCGGTCCGCCAGGGCGGCGAGCGCCGCCGCGCTGAGGCTCTCGGGGGATCGGTGGAGC
The DNA here is from genome assembly GCA_965215155.1 of Vicinamibacterales bacterium. Taxonomy (GTDB): domain Bacteria; phylum Acidobacteriota; class Vicinamibacteria; order Vicinamibacterales; family UBA8438; genus JAGWAJ01. Next base: position 1,764,501 of record CBDCCY010000004.1, read on the forward strand.
GCGCAGGCGCGGGCGGCGCGCTCGCGGGCGGCGGCGCGGTCCCCGCGGTCGAGTGCGGCGAGGGCCTCGCGACGGCAACCGGCCGCGGCGCGTTCCACGGCCAGCACCTGTCGCAGGTCGGTCCGGCAGCGGTGACAGGAGGGCCCGCCGGCGTGCCGGGCCCCGCAGGTCGGACAGCGATCCATGCCGGCTACTCGAGATAGAAGAGCATCTCGTCGAGCTTGCGCCGCAGTTCGGATGCCTGATCGGCGCGGCTCTCGCGGACGGCGTCCCGCAGATCCTCCATCAGGTCGATCATCTCCTCCCGATCCTCGGCCGGCGCGGCGTCGAGGGCGCGCTCGGCCCGCGCCAGCGTCTCCTCGACCGCGCGCGCCACGTCCGCGGGGACGGCAGGCGCCGCCTGTCCTTCTCCGCTCTCGGCTGCTTCTCCGACTCCCCGCGGGCCGTCCTCGCCCGCTTCTTCCCACAGCGCCGACACCCGTTCGCGGGCGGCGCCGAGCGCCTCGTCGGTGGAGCGCCCCATGGCGTTCTCCACCACCCCGCGGATCTCGCGCCCGGTCGCGCGCTCCCGGGCGTGGACGTGCAGCAGACCGTCGAGGTCGAGGCTGTAGGTGAAGAGCAGACCCTGCTCGTGGGCGTCCCGCTGCCGGTTCAGGCCGCTGAACAGGAAGGTGCCGATCTCCACGTTCTTCAGGGCGTCCGGATCCTCGCCCTGGTACACCTTGATGTCCACCTCCTCCTGGTCCTCGAACATGGTGTAGAAGACCTCCGTGCGCGTGGCCGGCAGCTTGCTGTTGCGCCGGATGAGGGGGACGAACTGGTGCGCGTACGGCATGCCGTGGAGCTCGCCCGCCGCGCGCGTTCCGAAGGTGTAGGGCGTGATGTCGACCAGCACGGCCTGCATGTCGTGCCCCATCTCGATCCCCGCCTGCACGCCGGCCCCGAGCGCGACGCACAGGTCGGGATCCACTTCTCCGTGCGGTTCCTGTCCGAGTCGCTCCGCGAGAACGGCCGCGATCCGCGGAATGCGGGTGGAGCCGCCCACCAGCAGCACGCGGTCGAGCTGGCTCGGGCGCACGCCGGCGTCCTGGAGCGCCGTCGTCACGGCCTGGAGGGAGCGGTCGACGAACGGTTCGAGGTCGCGCTCGAAGTCGGCGCGGCTCAGCTCGCACGCAAGGTGGCGGGCCTCGCCGCCCACCGTGCCGACGTGGTCCTCCTCGACGCGGACCCGGGGTTGATCCGACAGCTCGATCTTGGCGCGTTCGGCCGCCTGCCGCAGCCGCGCCTGCAGGAGGCGGTCCTCGCGGGCCTGCGCCATCCCGAGCTGGGTCTCGATGTGGGCGTTGAGGCGCTCGAGGAGGAGCGCGTCGAAGTCGTCGCCGCCGAGCTGGTTGTCGCCGGCGGTGGCCAGGACCTCGACCACGCCTTCCTCGATCCGTACCACCGAGACGTCGAACGTCCCGCCGCCGAGGTCGTAGACCAGGAGCGTGCGGCGCCCCGTGGTGCCGCTCTCGTAGCTGAGCGCGGCGGCCGTGGGCTCGTTGATGATCCGCACCACCGTCAGGCCCGCGATCTCGCCGGCCTCCCGTGTCGCCTGCCGCTGGGCGTCGGTGAAGTAGGCCGGGACGGTGATGACGGCCTTGCGCACCTCCCGGCCGAGCGCGCGGTCCGCCCGCGCCTTGAGCGCCTTGAGGATGAAGGCCGAGATCTCCTGGGGGCTGTAGGCGTCCGTCCCCATCCGCACGCTGGTCCAGGAGCCCATCAGGCGCTTGATCGACAGCACCGTGCGCTCGGGAGCGGCCGCGGCCTGGTTGCGGGCCTGGCGCCCGACGATGACCGTGCCGGCGTCGTCGAGCCCCACGCAGGAGGGGAGGATCGCGTCGTCGCCGTCCCGCACGATCACGGGCCTGCCGCCGTCGATGATCGCCACCTCGGAGTTCGTGGTGCCGAGATCGATGCCGATGATGGCGTCGTTGTCGCTCGCTCCCGTTCCCATCGGCTTCACTCCCGGCCGTGCCGGCGGTTCACCGCGACGTCCGCGAGGCGCAGCACGTCGTCGCCCCGCACGAATCCGCTCCGCAGCTCCTCGACCACCCGCCCGTCCTCCATCCCCGCGACGCGGCGCGCCTCCACCGCGTGCATGACCCGCCCGTCGAAGGGCTGGCCCACGGTCTCCACGCGGCGGACCTCGAACCGGGAGAGCATCCGGTCGAAGCGCCGGAGCGCCAGCTCGTAGCCCTCGGCGACGCCGGCGACACCCCGCGGCGGGCGCCGGAACAGCCGTCTCCGGTCCCGCAGCCGGACCGCGGCGTCCTGACCGCGCACCAGCGCGTCGCGCACCTCCAGGGTCGCGGCGAGACAGCGGTCCTCGGCCGTTCTGGAGGCGCGCTCTTCCAGCGCGGCCAGCGCCTCGTCGCCGCGCTCCGTCGCGCGGGCCGCCTTCTCGTACCGCTCCGCCGCGGCCGCCAGCCCCCGGCTCGCCCGGGCCTGCTCCCGGTTCTGCAGCCGGACCTCCTGCCGCAGCGCGGCGATCTCGGCGAACAGGTCGCGCAGGTCGCAATCGACCGTTTCCGGTTCACCGGGTCCCGCGACGTCGTCACCCGCGGCGTCGAGCCACCGCCGGAAGTCCTCCAGGGCCTGCCGCTTCCAGTCTCCGTCCGGTTCAAGCATGCGGTTCGTCTTCCGCCGCGAGCAGGGCCTGCAGGCCGGGTGCCCGGCGGCGCTCCGGACGGGCCTCCACCAGCGCGTCGAGCGCCAGCTCGAAGTCGGCGTAACCGGCTGCCCCGAACAGCGCCGTCCGGACGCGCGCGCGGTCGTCCTTCAGGGCCTCGTAGGCGGCCGTGATGCGCTGGAGACGCTCGGGTTGGCGGCCGGGCCGGTGCGCGCGCACCAGCTCCAGGTACCGCTTGCGGATCTCCTCCGCCGTCGCCGACGGGGCGAGTCCCAGCACCAGATAGGGAATCAGCATGGTCTAGCGCGCCCTCACGGGCGCGTTGGGAGTCTGCGTTGGCACGAACCGCTCCATGGCACGTTCTGCGGCGCAGACTCCTAGCGGCCCTTCCGGCTCGCACGCGGGAACAACAGGGCGTGCAGCTCCGGCGACAGCCGGTCGCGAACGCCGGCGGCATCGCAGTCGCGCCCGATCCGTTCCAGCTCCCGCCGCATCGTCGGTTCGGCCCGGAGGTTGCCGGCCACTTCCTTCAACACCGGCGGCGGCTCGCCGCGGAGGTCGTTCTTGTCGATCATCTCCTCCAGCGCGTCCAGATCGTCGAACAGCTCCCGGTCGAACATCGCTGCCTGCCGCGCGCTGCCCGGCGAGGCCGCACTCTCCATCATTCTCTTCCGGAACCGTTCGGTCAGCCGCGGGTCGGCCGGGTCGGCCGGTTGCCTCGGTCTCGGTCCGGACGGTTCGGGCAGCAGGTCGTCGATCTCCAGGTCTCCGGCATCGAGCATCGACAGGATCTCGCCGATGGACGGAAGTCCGGGGCCGAACGCGAGCGGCGCCACGTCGAGCGGCTCGAAATCGAACGTCAGCAGTGCCTGGCGCAACGGTCCCTGCACGTGGCGGGCGAGCCGATTGGCGACGGGCCGGAGCCGGGCGCGCGCGGCCGGGTCCACCCGGTTCAGGAGGTCCTTGAAGCGCCGGGAATCGTGGTCGCTGCCGCCGGCGTACCGGAGCACGGCCAGGTGAAGCTCGAGCTCGGGATCGCGCTCGGGCTTGCGGACGCCGCGCAGCCGCCGCTCGAGCTCGGCGCGCGCCCGGGCGTGCCCGCCGCAGCTCAGCACGACGTCGAGGACGGCCGGGAGCTTCTCCCCGTCCACCCGCCGGAGCATCGAGGGCCACCAGGCGGCGAAGATGGGTGCGAGCTGCCGGTCGTCGTAGAGGACGTCCAGCTCGACGGGCAGCGGCTCGAGCAGGTGGGCGATCTCGTCCGGGGTGCACTCGGCGACGAGATCGGCCTTGCGCCCCAGCAGTCGCCGCAGGGCGTCGGCCGGCTCCGGTCCGACGTTCCGGACGTGGCGATTGTCGTCCAGGTCGCGGATCAGCAGGGCCAGCGTCCGAAGCTGGGCCGCCGGCGGGAGAGGCTCCAGGTGCCGGGCGACCATCGTGGTGGCCCTGACCTTGCCGGACACCATCGCCAGCAGGAGCCGCTTCGCGGGCAGCACGAGCCCGAGGATGCCGCGTCCGAGGTCCTCGGCGCGCTGGAGGTCCCGCTCCGCGAGCGCGAGCCGGCCGCTCTTGCGGCTCTGGTCCGCGGACTTGAGGAAGCCGACGGCCTGCAGATCCACGAGCCGGTCGTCGTGGGGGGCCCGCCGGCGGGCCTCTGCGAGCGCGCTCTCGGCCCGACGGTAGGCGTTCCTCGAGTACTGCAGGCCGGCCAGCTCCAGCCAGGGCCCCGGATCGTCCGGGAACCGCTCCGCCATGTCCAGCAGAACGCGCGTGCGCTGCAGCTTGTCGGCACCCTGCTCCCGCAGCAGGTCCAGGAGAAAGAGGTGGCCGTCGCGATTGTCCGGATAGGCCTCGAGACTCTCCGCCATCAGGTCGCTGAGGATCGTCGCGGGGTCCTCGACGGGTCGGCCCAGCAGCGCGGTCAGGAGCGATCGCTTCACGAGGGGGAGCGACTCGGGATCGATCGCAGCCCGGCCCGTCCGCGCCAGCGATTCGAGGACGCACGCCCGGGCGAGGCCGTGATCCTCCGCCCGCGGGAACTCGGCCGGCAGCTCCTGGATCAGCACGACGGCCGGGGTCGGATTCCACAACTGGGGCGTCACTTGCTGCCCCAGCAGGAAGAGGCGGGCCAGCACGCTGTTCACGCGATCCGCCGGCACGAGCCGCTGTGCGAGATCCTCGAGCGCCGGCACGGAGAACGTGCCGCGGACCGCGGCCAGCGTGGCGATCTCCAACAGGTCGATCCGGGCCGCGAGCGGATCCTCGGGGTAGAGCGCGTCGGCCAGCCGCTCGATGGCCGCCCCGAGCGCGCGGACGTTGCCCTTGCGTAGGGCTCGCCTCACCTCGTCCGCCAGGGTGGCCACCCGCCCTCCGTCGCTTCCCAGCTCCCCCCGTGTGCCCGCACGGCCGCCGCTGCCGCCGTCGGCGATCCGACGGCATGCGGCGACGGTTCTGCCGAGGGCGAAGTCCGCCGGCAGGTGATCGAGGGCTCGGCGCAGATCGTCGTCGTCGCCGGCATCGAAGGACACCATCGCCTTGCAGAACAGGCGCCACGGTGCGAACGGGGAGCGCCGGGGCACCCCCTGCAACAGGCTCGCGGCCTGCGCCCACTCGCCCGCGTCCATGGCGTCGATGCCCGACCGGACCGTGCCGGCGTCCCGCCGCAGCGGGTGGTCCGCGTCGAGCGCGTCGAGGCCCTCCCAGCAACGCCGGATGACGAGCGCATCCGCCAGCGCCCGCTCCACCCGCGGCATCGGCGGTCCGTCCGCGAGGTGTTCGGCGCAGGCCGCCAGCGCGTCGGCGTCCTGCACGGTCCGGACGTACAACACCCAGTCGTCCTCCGACAGCAACGGCAGGGAGAGCGAGGCTCGGTGCCGATCCGCCTGGGCGCGCATGGCGGCCGCTTCCCTGTCCATGCCCTTGGCCGCAAGCTGTCGGGCGCGCCGGGCGCATGCGCAGCAGGCGAGCAGTGGAAGCTCCGTCAGGTTCGGGTCGCGGTCCCGCGCCTGCCGAAGCAGGTCGAGCGCCTTGCGGCCGTCACCGCTCCCGAGGACCTCCCGCGCCTGCTCCAGCAGACGGCGGGGGGCGACGCGCGGCGCACGCGCCGGTGTCGACCGGTTGCCCTTGCGACTGCCGCGTTTGCGCTTGCCGGGCACCGTCTGGCGCTCGCGACCTGCTCACCCTAGCGCGACGGGTAGCCGCCCACCCAGACGGGGCTGGACCACGCCATCGCGTCGTTCACCTGCCGGACGCGGACGTAGTAGTAGTCGCCCTGGCGCGGGTCGTCGTCGTCGGTGTGACCGAGTGTCACGTCGCGCGGACCGTCGCGGGCGATGCGGCGCAGCGTGATGCGGTCGCCGGGGTAGCCGTCGGCCGGGCGCGTCCGTTCCACGCCGCTGGCGTGCAGCGGCAGCCGCGTGCGGAAGCCGGCGATTTCGGCTGGCGGACGGAAGAACGGCGGGGCGGAGCCGGTCTCGCGCGTGTCCTCGAGGACCAGCCGCACGCCCGCATCGGGGCGGAAATCGGAGAGCGTCATCCGGATCGAGCTGGCGTCGCCGCGCGTATGGGTGGCGAAGCGGGCGCCGTTGCCGTCGCGTTCCAGGAACTGCGTGGTGGGGTTGACGAAGTCGGTCCCGGCGACGGCGGCGAGCGCGGCCCCCTCCACTCGCAGCTCGCCCCGCCAGTGGCGCCAGCCGCGCGGCGCGTCGCCCGGATGGACCGGCGCCGCGTCGGACGCGAACGACAGCAGCCATTCCTCGGTCCGGTTCTGCCGGCCGCGCCGGCCGACCTCCGAATAGCGCCCGGTCCGGATCGGCTCGCCGTTCCGGAGCAGCGTGACGGTGTCGATGGGGGCCGTGCCGATGACGCGGACCTCGATCTCGCGTTCGTCGGCGTACTCGGCGCGCTGGCCCATCGGCACGCCGTTGACCGTCACGTCGAGGATGATCCGCTCCCCGGTCGTCGCGTACGTCCGCCGCTCCTTCATGGCGTCGAAGATTGCGTCGCGGCTCCGCTCGGGCGCCATGACCGCCGCGAGGCCGCCGCGCTGGGCGAGCGTGTCGCGATTCGGCGCCGAATAGCCGGGGTGCGACAGGTGGTCGTCCGACGCTGCCACCAGCCCCACCCGGTGGCCGTGCGAGAGGTACTCCTGCGCGAACCACTCGAACGCCCCGTGCATCGACATCATCTCGACCAGCGGCTCCAGCCGCGGGTCGGACTGCCGGTAGTCGCCCGGGTTGTGCGCGTGCGGGATCACGAGCACGTCGTCCGGGTCGTAGCGGTCGTGCAGGCCCTGGTAGAGCGCGGACAGCGTCGCGTGCTCCAGCGCCGACACCCGCTCCCGCCCCTCCGGGGTGCGGAACAGAACGTTGTGGTGGCCGCCGAACCGGGCGGGCCGCGTCCACTCCCAGCCGAGGTATGGGATGAAGCGGCCCGGTTCGTGGAACGCCTGCACGGTGCGCCTCGAGAGCTCCCACTCGGCATCGTCGAGCGCGGTGTCGTGCTCGGAATGGGTGACGAAGTCGAGCCGCGCGTCGTCGCGCGCAAAGGTCATGAAGAAGTCGAGGGTGCCGATCCCTTCCGCATAGCCCGAGTGGCCGTGCGTGTCGCCCCAGTAGATGCGGCGCGCCGGATCCTCGACCACGAGGACGGGATTCGCCGTGCCCCGGATGGCGCCGTCCTCGGAACGGATCTCGATCCAGTGCGGCCCCGCCTCGTCCAGCGTCAGCTCCACCACCGTGATCGGATCCGTTCCCGCCGGCGTCGTGGCGCGCACGTCGCCGTCGACCCGCACCTCGAACGCGGGGATGCCGCCGGTGGCGCGGTTGTAGAACGCGTCCTCCGCGCGGACCGAGAGCTCGAACGGCTCGCCCGGCGCGACGATGCTCGGCGCGAAGCCGTGGACTCCCGCGACGTCCGTCCCGCTGACGACGAACGGCAGCAGGGGGAGGGGTCGCCACTCGCCCGACGCGTCGAGGTCGACGTAGAGCGGCAGCGGCATCCGCGCGCTCGACGTGCTGGTCATCAGCAGGCCCGGCCCGCCCCCGCTCCGGTCGCCGTAGGTGATCGTCACCGTCTCGCCGGAATCGAGCTGCCCCGAGGCCAGACGGAAGACGAGCGCCGGCTCGGGTGCGCGGAATCCGCCGTGGGGGCCGCGGGCCAGGTAGACGTCGGTCTCGAACGCCGCGTCCGCGTCGCTCGTCGCGATCGTCACGTAGCCGTCCCCGGCGGGGTCGTCCGTCTGGAACGGGCCGGCGTTGACGCTGAAGTGCCGCGCCACCCAGAAGCCGCCCCCGGTTGCCACGGGGTGCGTTCCGACCGTCCAGGTCTGCCGCAGGGTCTCGTAGCTGCGCGCCTCGAAGGGCCCGAGCGAGTCCGCCGTCAGCTCGCCGAGCGCGCCCGGCTCGTCGTGCAGCGTGAACTGCCGCACCAGCCGGTCGACGATCGCACCCTGCGCGAGCGCCGCCTGACCGGTGGGCGGGTTCGTCGCCTGGAGCCGCACCCGCGGCCCCTCGATCCTCACCTCGCCGCCGCCGAGGGCGTAGGCATCGACCCAGTCGGCGAGAATCCGCGCGCGCTCGGCCACCGTCGTCTCGTCCGTGGGCCGCGCCGCCACTTCGAGCTTGAGCTGCTCGACCGCGGCGCGGAGCTCGGGCATGAGGTAGTCCGCACCGTCGCCAACATCTGGCGCGTCGCACGCGACGCTCCAGACCGCCAGCATCAACGCAGCGGCGAACGAGGCGATGGTCTTCGTCAAGGACTCGACTATGGTTGGGCCCGGCCGCCGTCCTGCTCGATCCGCTCCCGGGTGACCGGATCCACGTACCCGAGGTTGCTCAAGTGCCAGAGGGTCGCGGGGAAGCCGGTACGAAGTCGGTTCGCCACCGTGAACACGTCGTTCCGTGACGTTACCGGTCCCGGCAGCATCGATACCGCTCGGCGCACGAGCCGGTGGGGCATCAGGAACATCGCCGCGAAGGCGTTCGCCCGCCGTTCGACGTCACGAGGCGCCCAGGGACCGCTCGCGACCGCCAGCGGCGCGCCGACGTCCCCATCGAACAACAGGTGGCACAGTTCGTGAGCCAGCGTGAAGCGGCGACCGACAGGATGCTGGTTCGCACGGTGGCCCGCGTTGACGAGTACGCCGGGGCGATGCTGCGCGCCGGCTATCGCGACGCCTCGGATTGACTGGTCCGACAGGTCTCGATCCAAGGTCGTGACACCGAGTCGTTCGAGGATCTCCTCGATGTCCACATCGACGTTGCTCTCGTTGAACTCGGGCCGGAGTTCCTCGTGAAGCTCCTCGGCCAGTTCGTACGCCTGATGCCAGGCCGGGGCGGGCTGCGCGCTCGGCACGCAACGGCGAAGCTCGTCAATCTTGCGCGGAGTCGTCTGGGGCTCGTGCAGTTCGACCATGGCGTTGGCGAGCTCCACCACGTCGCTCTTACGGACGGTGGGTGCCAGCGAACCGAACATCAGCGCGGCGTGGCAGGAGCCCGTGACGGCCAGGGGCGATTCCGTGGCCGCCAACATTGCCTGACGGGGAGCCTCGGCGAACTCCGAAAGGTACCGCTTCACCTGCTGCCAGCCCGTGTGAACGGCGTGTTCGTCCGTGCCCAGTCCGGCCAACCACATGAGGCGACGGCCACGTTGGCGGTCTGCCGCCCGCAGCGCTGCCACCTGCGTATTCAGCGTCTTCCGCCGCTCCGATTCGGGATTCAGAGACAGAAGGTACCGGCTCGCGCCCGTGAGGACTTCGTGCAGCGGTCCGGCCACTACCTGTGGCGGCAGTCGGCGGAAGCCGCGCTCGGATTCCGCGAAGTCGAAGTGTTCCGGCATGCCCGCGCCGCGGGACGGGCCCCACGAGATCTCGACGAGGTCCCGAGCCCGTCGCACCATGACGTCGGGGAATAGCCCACCAGTGCTCGCCGCTCGCAGCGCATGGCGTTCCCACCACGACTGCCACTCGGATTCCCAGCGGGACGCTGCCTGCTCGTCGTCCTCGATCGCCCCGGGCGGGAACCGCGTCGTGCGCAACGACTTCCAGGCGGTGTCGCCGTCGTTCCTGGCGGGAAGGCGCTCCTCGTGCAGAAGCGGATTCCAGTGCTCTTCGAACCACTCCATCAGAGGAAGGAGGTACCAGTGGACCGCCTCGCTGCGCTCGTCCAGCTCCTGGTGAGCGCAGAGGTTCCGCCCCGCGACCCAGATCTGGAAGCTCCCCCACGAGAGGCCGACATCCGGGCCTGCAGCCTGCCCCTCGTCGGGATCCCGCCCAAACGCCAGCTTCAGCGCGAACTCGCCGGTGTCGCCGGCGAGGTGCTCCCATCGCGTGCTCATGGTTCAACGGCTCAGTCCCAGTACCTGCGAACGTCGCGGCGTCGCATGCGGCCGTCTGCGAGCCACTGGCGCCGAAGGCGTTCCGGAACGCTATTCCAACCGACGGGGTACCCGTGCCACTTGTTCGGACCATGCTGGCGAGCGCAGTACGCCCGTCCGTCGTGCACGGCGTACCGCGCGTCGCCGTTCGCTTCGCTTTCCGCGAGCAGCTTCCGTGCGGTCGTCAAGTCGATCTCGCTGGGGCGCAGCGCACCCCGGTTCCCGCGCTGCCACGGCGTCTTGTGTTTTCGGGCTGCCTTCGTAGTCCACGCGACCGCGGGTTGTCAATACTTGAGCTCGAACAGGTAGGCGCGCGGCGCGCCGTCGACGACGACCTCGCGGTGCACGCGGCCGGCGGGCCAGAAGCGCACGTCCTTGTGCGCGTACGCCGCATCGCTGGCCGTGCCGTCCTCGTCGATCGACCGGACCGTCCCTCCCGCGAGGAAGACCGCGACCGTGTCCGCGTTGTGGGCGTGGAGCGGCACCTCATCCCCCGCGGTCAGTTGCACGTCCCAGACCGCCACCCGGTCCTCGTCGAGCACCAGGGTCGCACCGTCCCGCGGGAACGCAGGGCGGACGTCGGTGCGCGCCTCGCGGGGCGGCGGCGTGTAGTCCTTCAGGTCGATCATGATGGAGTGCCGCTCCGGTTGCCCGGTGCCTTCTTCCTTGTGGGTGACCCCCTTGCGGAGCAGGAAGGTGCTCGGGACCTCGAACGGCGTCTCGCTCAGCGTGAACGTGCCGTCGGGGCGGGTGACGCGCAACGGCCCCCAGCGCAGGAACACGCCGGTCATGTCGTAGCGGTGCCGGTGGTAGGGCTGCGCCACGCCGTCGAGCCAGACCACCTCCCAGATGATCACCCGCTCGTTCTCGAAGCGCTTCGTCACCCCCTCGCGCGGATAGGCGTGGGGATAGTCGGGCTCTTCCTGTCCGGGTTGCGCGCGGGCCGGGTGCGACGCCGCGACGAGGCCGGCGATCGACAGGCTGGCCGCCGCGATGGTCAGCGCCAATCGAGGCCGGGCTCTCCGTGAACGCATCGTCCCTCCGTCCTTCCTGCTCCGTCCTTCCCGGCACCGCGCGCCGGCCTACGCCGGCGGCACGAACGCGAGGAAGCGCCGCGGGTTGTCGACCAGGATCTTGCGGATCGTCTCCTCGGGGACACCGGCGTAGCGGAGCTTCGGCACGAACTGCATCAGCACCGACGACCAGCCGTGGCCGTAGTAGCGCTTGAACTGCCGAACGTTGCCCATGTCGGACGAGAGCAGGATGTGGTCCTCGAGGCCCGCCTCGATGAGGTCCTGCACCATGCGCACCTTGGCGGCGGCCGGGATGTCGGAGCGGCCCATCTCGTGACCCAGCGTGTCGAGGCCGACGAACGCCCCGCGCCGCGCCACGGCGGAGTGCGTCGCGAGCGGATAGTGCTCGGGACGGATGGTCGCCATGTGGCCAATCACGACGCGGCGGAGGTCGACGCCGACGCTCTCCATCACGTCGAGCTGCTCCATGGCGCAGCTCGGGCAGCTCTCGTGCGGCGTGTGCGTGAAGATCGGGAGCCCCGTCCGCAGATGCGCGCGCGCGATCGCCCGGTGAACGCGTCGCTCGACCGGGCGCATTTCAAGGGATGACGCGATCTCGCCGAACGCGCCCCAGCGTTGCGCGGCGGCGTCGGCGACGAGCTCCTCGACCAGCTCGTCCTCGGACATCTCGGCTACGCGCACCGGGTAGATGGCGAAGCCGATGTCCTCGAAGTAGCCCCCGGCCATCACGATGCGCACCTCGCTGCGGGCGGCGATGGCGTTCAGGTTCGCCACCTGCTCCCCGGTGCGCCGGCCGGTCGCCGCGTCGACGATGCAGCCGAGCCCGTCGTAGGCGCAGGCGGCGAGCTCCTCGACTGCGAGGTCGATGTCGGCGCGGCCGACGTGCTCGTGGAACAGCGTCGCGCCCTCGGCCAGCTCGACCGGGTCCACGTCGCCCTGCAGGGTCCGGACGATCGCCCCCGCGGGAAAGTCGGGCGGCTCGGCGCTCGTGAACCGCTGCTGCGCATGGAGCGCGCGGAGCCCGGGGCCCAATGCGGCTCCGGCGCCGGCCGCCGCCGTGCCGAGCAGGCCGAGGGCTTCGCGCCGCGTATAGCCGCGCGGTCGTTTGCGGGGATCGGTCATTGGTTTTCTCCCGTGCGGGTCTTCTCCCGTGCCGTCCGGCGTCCCCGTCGGGGCGTGGGCATCCTACTACAGCGGCCGGCAGCCGGGCGGGACGGTCGCATGCCGTCCGGCGCCGGCGCTCGAACGACGGGCCCGTTGCGAGTCCAAGCTGCGTGACACTCCTGCGTCGCACGTACTGCTGCGTGGACTCCCCGGCCTCGTCAGGCCGACAGGTGGGCGAGGCAGATACGCGCCGCGGCGTCGACGATGGCGTCGCGGTCGAGTCCGTACTCGCGGTAGAGGTCCGGGATGTCGCCCGACTGGCCGAACCGGTCGACGCCGAGCGGCACGACGCGGTGGCGGCGCACGGAGGCGAGCCAGGAGAGCGTGGCCGGGTGTCCGTCGAGCACCGTCACCAGCCCGGCGTCGCCGGGCAGGACCGACAGCAGGCGTTCGACATGGGAGGCTCCAGCCGGCTCCAGGCCTGCCGCGCCTCCCGGCCGAGCGCGGTGGCTCGCCAGCCAGCCGCGGTAGAGCCGGTCGACGGAGGTGACGACCAGCAGGCCCGCGCCCGGGATGTCCTCGAGTAGCGCCCGGTGCGCGTCGATCACCTCCGGGAGCACGGGGCCGCCGGCCACCAGGGCGACCTCCGCCCCCGGTCCGGGCGGCGTCAGCCAGTAGGCCCCGTCGATGATCTGCCGGGCGAGGTCGTCCGTCAGCTCGCGCCGCGGCTGTTCGAGCGGGCGGGTCGACAGGCGCAGGTAGACGGCGCCGCCATCCTCCGCCTGCAGGTGCTCGAAGCTCCAGCGGAAGACCTCGCAGAGCTCGTCCGCGTACGCCGGCTCGAACGACGTGAGCCCCGGCTGGGCCAACCCGAGAAGCGGCTCGTAGATCGACTGGTGGGCGCCGCCCTCCGACGCCAGGGAGACGCCCGACGGCGTCCCCACGATGATGAAGCGCGCGTCCTGGTAGCAGGCGTAGTTGAGGGCGTCGAGGCCGCGGCTGATGAACGGATCGTAGACCGTGCCGATGGGCAGCAGGCGCTCCCCGAACAGCGGACCGCTCAGCCCGAGGGCGGCGAGCAGGATGAAGAGGTTGTTCTCGGCGATGCCGAGCTCGATGTGCTGGCCGGCGGTCGACACTTCCCAGTTGAGGGCCGAGACGATCCGCTCGTCCTTGAAGAGGTCTCCCTGCTCGTGACGCCCGAAGATATGGCGGCGGTTCAGCCACGAGCCGAGGCTCGTCGACACCGTCACGTCGGGCGACGCGGTGACGACGCGGTCCGCCAGATCGGGGTGCCGCCGCGCCAGGTCGGCCAGGAACCGCCCGAAGGCGTCCTGCGTCGAGAGACGCTCGCCTGCCGGGGGCTCGAGCCGCGCCGGCACGCGGACGGCGGAGGCCGGGTGCCGGCGGGGGGCCGTCCCGGGGAACGCGGCCGCGTCGAGGAACGCCTGGAGCTCGCCGGCCGGCACGTCCAGGCCGGCGAAGCGGTCCCACTCCTGCCCGTCGGCGATCCCCATGCGCTCCCGGAACGCCACGATCTGCTGCGGCGTGATCAGGCCGGCGTGGTTGTCCTTGTGGCCCGCGAACGGAAGGCCGTAGCCCTTGATCGTGTAGGCGATGAAGCAGGTGGGCCGGTCGTCGTCCACGGCCCCGAACGCGTCGCACACGGTAGCCATGTCGTGACCGCCGAGGTTCGTCATCAGCCGGCCGAGCGCCGCGTCGTCGTGCTCGTCGAGGAGCTCGCGGATGCCGTGGGTGTCGCCCAGGTCGCGCGTCAGCTCCTTCCGCCACGCCGCCCCGCCCTGGTAGGCCAGCGCGGAGTAGCGCGAGTTGGCGGCGGAGTCGATCCAGTCGCGGAGCGCTTCCCCCCCCGGCCGCTCGAACGCCGCCTGCAGCAGCCGGCCGTACTTCAGCACCTCCACACGCCAGTCGAGGTTGCGGAACGTCGTCTCCAGCCGGTCCGAGAACCGGTCGACCATGACCGCGTCGAGGCTCTGCCGGTTGTAGTCGATGATCCACCAGACGTTGCGCACGTCGTGTTTCCACGACTCGACGAGCGCCTCGAAGATGTTCCCCTCGTCGAACTCGGCGTCCCCGGCGAGGGCGATCATGCGGCCGGGCTCGCGCGGCGGGCCGAGGCCCTTCAGCCGGACGTAGTCCTGCACCAGCGCCGCGAAGCTGGTCATCGCCACGCCGAGCCCGACCGAACCGGTGGAGAAGTCGACATCGTCGGCATCCTTGGTGCGCGACGGATACGACTGCGCGCCGCCGAATCCGCGGAAGCGCGCGAGCTGGTCCTGCGACTGCCGGCCGAGGAGGTACTGGATGGCGTGGAACACCGGGCTCGCATGCGGCTTCACGGCGACCCTGTCGGCCGGTCGCAGCGCGTCGAAGTAGAGCGCCGTCAGCAGCGTCACGACCGAGGCCGACGACGCCTGGTGCCCGCCCACCTTCAGCCCGTCGCGCGACGGACGCAGGTGATTCGCGTGGTGGATCATCCACACCGAGAGCCAGAGCACCTTCTGCTCGAGCGCGCGCAGGCAGCGCAGATCGGGCGCGGAGGGAGCGCGTGCGGTGGGTCCGGGGGAGGGTGTCGGGGCAGCCATGGACACCCGCTAGCGCGGCCTCACGGGCGCGTTGGGAGTCTGCGCTGGCACGAACCGCACCATGGCACGTTTCTGCGGCGCAGACTCCTGGCGCGCACTGGCGGGCTCGTCGGGAGTCTGCGCGGGCACGAAGTTCTCCATGGCAAGTTCCTGCGGCGCAGACTCCTAGCATGCCTCACCCCGCGGCGCGCAGACAAGCGCCCCCGCGGGGCCGGCGGCGGCCGCCGACTGCTAGAATCTCCCGCGCCATGCCGATTGAAGTGCGCCTCCCGGAGCTGGCCGAGTCGATGTCCTCGGCCACCCTCACCGCGTGGCTCAAGGAGGTCGGTGACCACGTGGCGGAAGGCGAGCCCATCGCGGAGGTCGAGACCGACAAGACGACGGTGGAGCTCGAGGCGCCGGCCAGCGGCGTGATCGAGGCGATTCAGGTGTCCGCCGGCACGGCCGACGTCGCCGTCGGCGCGGTGCTGGCCCTGCTGCGGGAACGGTCGCCGATGGACGCCGCACCCGCGACGGAGCGCCGCGCGGGGCCGTCCGCCCCGCCGGTCTCCGAGGTCCGGGCCGACGCCCCGGGCTCGTCGCGGCCCGGGGCGGGGACGCGTGTGGAAGCCGCGATGCCGCCGGCCGCCGGCGCGCCCGCCGGGCGCCCGCCGGCCGGGGCCGCTCCGGTGGGCGAGGCGCCGGTCTCGGGCGACGAGCGCGCGCCGCACGCGGCTGCCCCCGCCGCGGCGCGGGACGTGGCAGCCACCCCCCTGGCCCGGCGGATGGCGGAGCTGGCCGGCCTCGACCTGGCGGCGATTCCGGGAACGCTCGCCGGCGGGCGGGTCGGGAAGGCGGACGTGCAGCGCGCGCGCGGCGCTCGCGCCGCCGTGCCGGCCTCGCCGTTGCCGGCCGCAGCGGCGCCCGGCTCCGTGGTCCCCGCCGCGAAGGAGCCCGCCCCCGCTCTCCCCTCCGGCGCGCACCGCGACGAGCCGCTGACCGCCGCTCGCCGGGTGACCGCGGCGCGCATGACGCAGTCCAAGCAGACCGCGCCCCACTTCTACCTGGAGATCGACTGTGGCGTCGACGCCGTCCTGGAGCGGCTGCGGGCGGCGCGCGCGGCAGTCGCGGGGGCCGGGGAGGCGGCCCCCCGCGGCGGGGCGGACGAGCGCGCGACGGCGGCGGTCGCCGGCGGAGACGGGCGCGAGCCCGTCGTCGACCTGACGCTCACCGACCTCATGGTGCGCGCCGTCGCCCTTGCGCTCGCCACGGTGCCGCTCGCCAACTCGGCCTGGGCCGGAGATGCCGTCCGCGTCTTCGAGACGGCGGACGTAGCGGTAGCGGTGGCGACGCCGTCCGGTCTGGTGACCCCCGTCGTGCGGGACGCGGGGAGCAAGATGCTCTCGGCCGTCGCGGCGGAGCTCCGCGACCTCACGGTCCGCGCGCGCGAGGGGCGGCTGCAGCCGGCGGAGTACGTCGGCGGCACGTTCACGATCTCGAACCTCGGCATGTACGGCGTCTCGCGGCTGTATCCGATTCTGAACCCGCCGCAGAGCTGCATCCTGGGCATCGGCGCCGTCGAGTCGCGGCCGGTCGTGTGCGACGGGGAGGTGCGTGCGGGCCGGACGATGGCGGTGACGCTGTCGGCCGACCATCGCGCCGTCGACGGCGCCACCGGCGCAACTTTCCTCCGGGAGCTGCGCGCGATCATCGAGCACCCGGACCCCATCTTCGAGTGAGCGATCGCGCCGGCACGCGGCGCGTCGTGCCGACGAGGCGCGCTCCAAGGCGCGTGGACCCATATGCCAGCCACATTCTCCCGGTTCGCGTCGGCGGTCGAAGGCGAGACCGCGTTCACGGTCCTGGCCGTCGCCAAGCGCCTGATGGCGGCCGGCAAGGACGTCATCGAGCTGGAGATCGGCGACAGCCCGTTCCCGACCTCGCCGCAGGGCCAGGAGGCAGGGCTGCTGGCGATCCGGGACGGGCAGACGCACTACGGCCCATCGATCGGGCTGCCCGAGTTCCGGGAGGCCGCCTCCGCCTACGTCAACCGCGAGCACGGCATCGAGACGACGGCCGAGCACATCGTCGTCGGCCCGGGCGCCAAGATCTACGAGCAGTTCTTCTGCGAGGCGTTCGTCGATCCCGGAGACGGCGTCCTGGTCTTCAGCCCGCACTTCCCGACCTACCCGGCGAACATCGAGCGCCGCGGCGGACGGTTGGTCGTCTCCCGGCTCCGGGCCGCGGACGACTTCCGGCCCAGCCTCGACGACGTGGCGCGCTTCCTCGCCGAGGACCCGCGGCCGAAGGCGATCTTCCTCAACAGCCCGCACAACCCGACCGGCGGGGTGGCGACGGCGGAGGACCTCGCGGGCCTGGCCGCGCTCATCCGGGGGCGCGACGTCGCCGTCTTCAGCGACGAGCCCTACGACGCGATGGTCTGGCGCGGCCGGCACCACACGCTGCTCGCCGAACCCGGCATGCTCGAACAGTGCGTGGCGGCCTACACCTTCAGCAAGTCGTTCAGCATGAGCGGGTGGCGGCTGGGCTTCGCGGTCAGCTCCCCGGCGACCATCGAGGTGCTGGGCACGCTCACCAATACGTCGCTCTCGTGCGTGCCGCCGTTCACGCAGCGGGCCGGCATGGCGGCGCTCGCCGGGGACGGCGCGGTGCGGGACTCGCGGATGGCCGACTTTCGCCGCAAGGTGGAGCTGCTCGTCGCGGGGCTGAACACCATCGACGACGTCTCGTGCCTGATGCCGGGGGGGACGTTCTACGTCTTCCCGTCGGTGGCGGCCATCTGCAACCGCTACCGCATCACGTCCCACGGGTTGGCGTTGTTCCTGCTCGAGGGCGCCGACGACGCGCGGGGGGTGGCCTGCCTCGGGGGCGAGTGCTTCGGGGCCGCAGGGGGCGGCTTCCTGCGGCTCAGTTGCGCCGAGCCGGACGAGCGCCTCTCGAAGGCCGTGGCGTTCATCGCCTCCGCGGTCACGCGCGCCGAGCGCGTGGAGGCGTACCTCGCGGCGCACCCCCACTACCGCCTCGACGTGCCCTACGCGGACGCGGGCTGACGTTCTCGCCGGGAATCGTGCTACGGCGCGGGCGCCCGGCCGGGCATGCGCGCGCCGGCGCTCCGAGCGGTCCGGGGCGCAGCCGTCGGCTCTTCCTCCCGGAATCGCCCGCGGCGCAGGAAGTGGGCGATCTCCTCGGCCACATCGCCGCGGTTCATGATGAAGGTGTGTGTCGCGGGTAGCACCAGGAACGAGGCGCCGTCGAGCCTCGCCCGATCGACGCCGACCTTGCCGTCGTCAGGCCCCGGGATGATCCAGGACGTGATCGGGTTCAGGCTCCGATCGCCGGTGATGATGCCGAGACGGAAGCGTATGGGACGAAGCCGATGCACGAGGGCGGACGGGTCCGTCCCCAGCCTGGAGCCGGCGGGTCCGAGAAGCGCCCTCAGCATGGGCGAGTCGGCGAAGGCGTCGACGATCTCGCTGCCCCTGCTCGGGGGGCTCAGCATCACGACGCGCCCGCGGTGCGGCTCGGGCTGCTGGGCGAGGTAGCTCCGAACCAGCACGCCGCCCATCGAGTGGGTCACGAAGTGCGTGGTCTGCGCTGCGTCCGCACAACACGCGGTCACTGCGTTGCCGAGGAGCTCGACGAGCACCTCCATCGGCTCGCTTCGCGATGGATAGCCGAAGCGGATGACATCGAAGCCGGCGCGTTCGAGGCGGGTTGCCAGCACCGCCATCGACGCGGACGTGCGCCCCAGCCCGTGCACGACGATCACCGGCGGAGCCTCTCCGGACGCGGACGGCGCGGACGAGCAACCGCCGAGGGTCGCCAGCAGGCTCCCGAGCAGAAGGACCGGTGTGAATCGACCCGTCATCCGTCTGACCGTCGCAGCGTCACGCGCCGGCCCACCGGCGGTCTTCCCCATCGGTGACTTGGACGATGCGCCCCGAGCCGACGTTCCGGTGCGGACCGGCTCCCTCCGTGCCGACCGGCTCCCTCCGCCCCGCCCCGTCGACGGGACGCGCCGCGACGCCCGCCGGCTGCGCCGACCGCGAGGAGGCGTACACGGCAACGGCCCCGCGGCCGGCGGTCGCCCCGCCGCGGGGCCGTTGCGTTACGCTGCGCGGGCGCCTACTGCAGCCCTTCGGCCTGCTTCATCAGGTTGCCGTGCGTCTCGGCGACCTCGAGTCCGCCCTCGCCTTCCTGCCAGCCGATCCGGCCGTCCTCGTTCGCGTCGACGCCGGCGAGGAGTTGCTGGGCGAGCATGTCCAGCTCGCCGACGAGGGCCGCGGCGTCGTCGGCGGACTCCGCCATCGCGATCTTCTGGGCGAGCATGACGATCTCGTCCGCCCGCGTCACCGTGTTCATGGCCGAGGTCGCGACGTGCTCGGAGTGGGCCTTCACCGCCCCCGAAGCGCCGTCCGAGTTCGCGGCCGCCATGATGTGCTTCGCGGCGCCTTCCGCGGCCCGGCGCACGCCGTAGCCCGCTCCGGGGCCGTTCTCGATCTGGCTCGGGTCGACCGCGTGCAGCACGTGCGCCGTGTGCAGCTTGATGGCGTCGAGATTGCTCGGATCCCGGGCCGCCAGCGAGGCGTGTTGCGCGGCGATCCGCGCTTCGGCGATCGCGGCCGGCAGCAGGCCCGCCATGTCGGGGGTGTCGTTCCACTTGTCCATGACGTGGCCGATGTGGTTGTGCGCGGCGTTCTGCGCGGCGGCCCCGGGCGCCCACAGCAGCCCCGCGCCGAACACGCCGGCCGCCAGTGCGAATACGAGACCGGTCCTTACCGTCCGAGACATGCGAACCCTCCTTGGATAGAATCCCGTGCGAGCGATGTTCGAAGGCACTCGTCCGAAGCGGCACTCTTTATACCGTGCCCGGTGTCCGGCGACAAGGGGGCCCGGCGGCCGCTTGGCGGCGGTGCTCGGGCTGCTGCTGGTGGCCGCGGCAGTGCCCGCCGGGCAGTCCGACGAGCTCGCCGGCAACTGGCGGCTCAACTACGACCTGAGCGACGATCCGCGCGGGCATCCTCCGACCGCGGACGGCGAGCGCCATCCGCGGCGGCCCCGCGACCGTTTCGGGTTCGCGCCGCCCTACGACGAGTTCGGCCGGCGCTACGGTCGCTATCGACGACCGTACCTGCCCGAGGAGACGGACGACGACCCGCGGCAGGCGGACGCCGTGCGGGAGGCGTTCGCGGACCTGCTGACGGCGCCGCGCCGGATGACCATCGTCCAGCGCACGCGGGACATCGTCCTGCGGTACGACGACGGTCGCACGGTGCGCTTCGTCCCCGACGACCGCGACCACGCCGGGCTCGCCGGGACGGGCCTGCGGATCACGCGCAAGGCTCGCTGGGACGGCGCGGCGCTGCGGGTGGAGATCCGCCTCCCGTCCGTTCCCAGGCTCACCCACGTCCTCGAGGCCGACCCCGGCGGAGAGCGCCTGTTGGTGACGACGACCGTCGAGCCTCGCGGCCGGTACGACGGCCTCGACGTGCGGCGCGTCTACGATCGGACGCGTGGTGTGTCGTGACGACGCGGACGGGAGACCGGCTGCGTCACGCTGTTCTTCTCCAGCGGGTGCAAGTCCCGCCTCGGTAAGCGCCGGAGCGCCGAGTAGCGGACCCCAGGCACGACCGGAGACGGCCGTGGCCCGAGCGGGGTGTCAAGAGCCTCTTCGGAGGGAGCAAGTCCGCGGGCCGCAACATGAAGTGAAGCCTGCAGCCTCGACAGATTCACAACCCGAGAGCCGAGCCGCTCATGTCACGGTGAAGGCCACGTCTCCCGCGCCCCGGTCCGGCGGCGTACGTGCGGGAGGTCTCGGCGGGGTAGGGGGCGCAGCACGCGGACACGGAGAGGGACGGAACACGAGAGGCCCGTCTGCGCGGCCCGGGTCGGGGCAACGCGGCTCGCATAAGCCGAAGGTGAAAGCGGGCGCGGCGCAGCGGGATTCCGAGGGGGCCATAGTACTGCGGAGGGCCGTGCAGCAGAACGCGGCCGGAGGGAAGGGCCCCTGCGGTGGGCACGGCGCGGGTGCAAGGACGCGCGAGGGCATGGCCGGCGAGACCGGACCCAACTCCCCCGGGGGGCGTATGTCTCTCGACAAAGTGCGCCAATTGCAGCGACGCCTGTGGGCCGCGGCCAAGCGGTCCCCGAAACGGCGCTTCCACGCCCTGATGGACCGGATCTGGAGGGATGACGTCCTCCGGGAGGCGTGGCGGCGCGTCAAGCGGAATCGTGGCTCGGCCGGCGTCGACAGGGAGACGCTGGCTGAGATTGAGCAGCGTGGTGTCGATGAGTTCCTCGCGGAACTCGGCACGGCGTTGCGGGTGGGGACGTATCGGCCGCGGCTGGTCCTGCGGCGCTACATTCCCAAGGCTGATGGCCGACGGCGACCGCTCGGGATACCGACGGTTCGCGACCGGGTGGCGCAGATGGCCGCGACTCTGGTGTTGGGCCCCATCTTCGAGGCGGATTTCCGCGATTCGTCGTATGGGTTTCGACCGAAGCGGAGCGCGACGCAGGCGCTGGAGGTCCTTCGCGTCCGCGGGGCGCGCGGGGGCAGCCACGTGCTGGATGCCGACATCTGCGACTACTTCAGCAGCATCGAGCACGAGAAGCTGCTGACGCTGGTGCGCCAGCGCGTCTCGGACCGGCGTGTCCTTCGGCTGCTGCGACTGTGGCTCGCGGCGGGGGTGATGGAGGACGGGCAGGTGCATCGAACCCTGGCGGGCACTCCGCAGGGGGGCGTCATCTCGCCGCTGTTGTCGAACATCTTCCTGCACGTGCTCGACCGGGTCTGGGAGGACCGGTGGGCGCACCTCGGTACGCTGGTGCGCTACGCGGACGACTTCGTGGTGATGTGCGACACGAAGTCGTCGGTCGAGGCGGCGCGAGAGCGCGTGGGTCTGGTGCTGGCCCGGCTCGGGCTGGAACTGCATCCGGAGAAGACGCGGGTGGTCGACCTGACGGACGGTCGTGAGGGCTTCGATTTCCTGGGGTGTCATCTGCACAAGCGCATGAGCGGACCCATCTGGGCTCGCAAGCGGCAACGGGTGTACTACCTGCACCGCTGGCCGTCTCGGCGTGCGATGAAGCAGGTGCGAGCCCGCGTGCGGGCGCTCACCCCTCGAGGCCGCTGCCACACGGACCTGCGTCTGGTCATCGCGGACGTGAACCGGGTCCTTCGCGGGTGGGGGCAGTATTTCCGAACCGGGAATGCGGCGCACCACTTCGTGCAGCTCGACCAGTACGTGGAACGGCGCCTGCGCGGCTTGCTCCTCAAGCGCGCGGGGTCGCGACTCGCGGCTGGTCGGGCGCTGGCCTGGCATCGTCCGTTCTTCGAAGCCTTGGGGCTTGCTCGCCTGCGCGGCACGATTCGGTATCCGGGGGTGGTGCATGCCGCGACCTGAAGCTCACCTGGTAAGCCGTGTGCGGGAAATCCGCACGCACGGTTTGAACGGGGGTCTTGCTTCCAGCCGGTCGGTTCCGCCGACCGGTGCCCAGTAGGATCTACCAATGCCGATCGACAGGGGAGCGAGTCGGGAGCCGCATCGCCTCCCGCCGAGGAAGGGCGGCGCGGCGCCGGCGAGATGGCTTCCGTTGGCGCTCGCGTTGGCGCTGGCCGGTTGCTCCGCCCCGGGAGCCGGTCTGGATGACGCAGAGACGACGGCGACGCAGCGAGCGGGCCGCCCCGCGGGCGTGAACGCTCCGAGCGGCGTTGTCTCCGCCGAGTCCGTTCCGGAAGCACCGTGCCTGGGACCGCTGCCGGCGACGGCGTCGCCGGCCGAGCCCGTCCCGCACCTGCGGGTGGCCTGGACGCGCGACGTTGGTGACGGCACGGACTTCAACAGTGCCGGCGAGCACCTCGTGCTCATGGCCTGCGACTCCGAGGATGGCCGAGGGGAACGTGTCCTCCTCGACGAGCCGGCGAGCTATGCCAAGCCGCTCATCACGCCGGACGGGGAGACGGTGGTGTTCACGGTGCGTCACCAGAACGCCGTGTACGCCATCCGTTGGGACGGCGCCGGACTGCGGCGGATAGCCGACGGCTTCGGCCTCGACGTGTGGGCCGACCCGGAGGACGGGGCGATCTGGGCGTATGTCGGCGGCGACGCAACGCCGGGCGGCAACCCGTCATACCGTGTGGTCCGTCGGCACCGCCTGGACGAGCCCGCCGTGTCGGAGGTGGTCTGGGACGCGCAGCCGGTATCGGGAGACAGCTTCCAGGTGGCTGCGGACGGCCGGACGGCCGCGGCGCTGCTTCCGTGGCCGACGGTCGGGGTAATCGACCTGGCGTCCGGGACCTGGCGGAAACTGGGGGAGGGCTGCTGGACGGCCTTCTCGCCCGGCGCCGATCCGTTGCTCTGGTACTTCGACGGCGCCCACCGGAACCTGACGCTCGTCGATCTCGACACGGACGAGCGCTGGGGTGTCCCGATCAACGACGATCCGGTCTTCGGCGGCTACGAGGTCTACCACCCCCGCTGGACCAACGACCCTCGGGCCATCGTCCTGACGGGCCCGTACACGGTCGGGAACCGCGCCAACAGGATTCGGGGCGGCGGGCAGCAGGTGGAGATTCACGTCGGCTTCTTCGACGAGACCATGACCTCGGTCGCCTCGTGGCGGCGCGTGACCCGCAACGACCATCCCGACTTCTACCCCGACGCCTGGATAGAGCCCGGCACCGGGCCCGCGCCGCCGGTCCGGTCGGCAGCGCCCCCGGCAGGTCCGGGAGAGGCCGCCGTCGCCGCCTCGGGCGACGCGCCGCGCGTGGTCGTGGAGCTCCGCGTCCGGCAGCAAGTGCCTCTTCCGAGGCCGCAGTCGATCGCGCCCTACCGCGAGGGCCTGCTCGCCCTCGAGTACGACGTGCTGCGGGTGGTCGAGGGAGAACTCGACCTGCCGGTCATTGCGGTCGCCCACTGGGTCATCCGGGACGCTCGCCTGGTGACGGGCGCGGAGCGGGCGGCCGGGGAGCTGCTGCGCCTGACCCTCGATGCCTACGATGCGCGGCGGGAGCTCGAGGGGAAGCGGCTGATCCTGGAGACGACCGACCTGACGCTGCCGCTGTTCTACGACGTGGCGTCGGCCGGCCTCGCGCCGTGACCCGCATCGCCGCCGCTGCGCTCGCCTCGGCCGCCCTCGCCGCCGGCGCGGCCTGCGGACCGGCGGCCCCGGCCGACCCGGCGGCAGCCTTCCGGGATGTCGCGCGGTCGCTGGCCGCCCGCGCCGAGGAGTCCGGCGTCACCACGGTGCGCGGCCGCGGCGACTGGCTGTTCTTCGCCCCCGAGCTGCGCCACGTGTCGCTCGGAGCATTCTGGGGGGCGCGGGCCGCCGAGGTGAGCCGCGCGCGCCGGGCGGACGCGGCCGATCCGCTGCCGGGCATTCTCGACTTCGCGGCGCGCCTCGACGCCGCCGGCGTCGACCTGCTCGTCGTGCCGGTGCCCCCCAAGTCCATCGTCTACGCCGACGAGCTGTCGCCGTCGATGGACATGGCGTCGCCGCCGCCGCGGCTCGATCCGGACCACCAGGCCTTCTACGCCCGCCTGCGCGAGGCGGGCGTAGACGTGCTCGACCTGACCGAGCCGCTGCTCGCGGCGCGCGACCACCCCGAGGGCCCGGTCTACTGCCGGCACGACACCCACTGGTCGGGCGTCGGCTGCGTCGTCGCCGGGCGGGCAATCGCCGCCGCCGTTCGCGCCCGGCCGTGGTCCGGCGACCTTCCCCGCGCCCCGCACGAAGCCGAGTGGCGCGACGCCACCATCACGGGCGACCTGACGCTCGGCCTCGATGCGCCGCCGGCGGGGGAGCGGCTGCGCCTTCGCGAGGTGCGGCGGTCGGGGGCGGGGCGCCCCGCGGCATCCGCCGCGCCCGACCCCGCCGGCGAGATCGTCCTGCTCGGCGACAGCCACAACCTGGTCTTCCATGCCGGCGAGGACATGCACGCGACGGGCGCCGGCCTCCCCGACCAGCTTGCCTTCGAACTGGGGACGGCGGTCGATCTCGTGGCCGTCCGGGGCGCCGCCTCCACCGCCGCGCGGGTCAACCTGCTGCGGCGCGCGCAGCGCGACCCCGCGTACTGGGACGGCAAGCGGATGGTCGTCTGGTGCTTCGCGGCGCGGGAGCTCACCGAGGGGGACGGCTGGCCGGTGGTGCCGATCCGCCCCTGACGCCTGCTCGCACCTCGGAGTCTTCCCGCCGGTCGCGGACGACGCGGGCGGGGACCCCCGCCGCGATGGCGAAGGACGGTATCGCGCCGCGGACCACGGCGCCGGCGCCGATGATGGCGTCCCGCCCGATCGTCGCGCCGTCGGCGACGACGACGTGAGCCCCGAGCCAGACGTTGTCGTCGACCTCGATGCCGCGGGCCACGCGGTCCTGGTAGAGCACCGCGACGTCGGTCCGGCCGAAAGTGTGGTCGCCGCCTACCAGGTAGGTGTACGCGGCCACGAGCGTGTGCCGGCCGAGGCGCACGCGCCCACCGGAGAAGATCTCGCAGTTGAAGCCGATGTTGGCGTGATCGCCGATGAGGATGTCGCCGTTCTTGCAGCTCAGGATGGTGCCGCGCCCGACGAAGACGCCGTCCCCGATGTCGATGCCGCGGTTGGCGTCGCCCTTCGCGTCGAGGCAGCAGCCGTCGTCGATCACGACGTCGTTCCCGATGCGGATCTTGTGCGGATGCCGCAGGACGACGTTGGCGCCGAAGGTGACGTTGCGGCCGCACCGGCCCAGCAGCCGCGGGTAGAGCTTCGACCGCAGGAAGAGGCCGAGCGCGCCGGGCAGCGCGCTCGACAGGGTCACGATGGCCTCGTGCTTGACCAGCGCCCGGAGCCCGGGCCGGCCCACGACGAGCTGCGCGTACCGCGCTGCCCTGGAGCGCCCGGGATCGAACAGCTCCTCCTGGATGTCGGTGATCTTCCGCGAGTCGGCCTCCGTCTCGCGGCGGCCAGGGGGTGGGATCGAGTCGGCCACGTCGTCTCCTTCGGGCGCCGCGGGGCGATGCCCTCCGGGCTGGCGCGCTCTCACGGGCGCGTTGGGAGTCTGCGCTGGTACGAACCGCTCCATGGCACGTTTCTGCGGCGCAGACTCCTAGCTAGCTTTTCGGTAGACTGAGGCGCGCCGGTCGATGGTGTTCAGCTCGCACGTCTTCCTGCTCTACTTCCTGCCCCTCACGCTCGTCCTCTACTACGCGCTCCCCGCGCGCGCCCGGCACCTGGGTCTGGCGTTCCTCAGCTACGTCTTCTACGGCTGGGCGAACCCGCTGTTCGTGCTCCTGCTGCTCGGGTCGACGGCGATCGACTACTGCTGCGGCCTCGCGCTGGCCGGCCGCGGGCCGGTCTGGCTGGCCCGCCTGGCGCGGCGGGAGCGGACCGCGGCGCGCTGGGCGCGGCCAATCGAGGCCGTGGATCCCCGCGACCGGGCCGGCGCGCGTCGCCGCCGCGTCGCCGTCGCGCTGTCGGTGGCGTCGAACCTCACGCTCCTCGGCTTCTTCAAGTACTTCAACTTCGGCGTCGACACGATAAACGCTGCCGGGGCATGGCTCGGGGCGCCATGGCTCCATCTCGACGCGGCCCTCCGGGTGACCCTGCCGCTCGGCATCAGCTTCTACACCTTCCAGTCGATGAGCTACACGATCGACGTGGCGCGCGGCCACGCCACCGCGCTTCGCAGCTTCGTCGATTTCGCCTGCTACGTGTCGATGTTCCCGCAGCTCGTCGCCGGCCCCATCATCCGCTTCGCGGAGGTCGCCGGACAGCTCGCGAGCCGCACCCACACGGTGGCGAAGTGCGCCCGGGGGGTCGCGTTCATCAGCCTCGGGCTCGCCAAGAAGGTCCTGCTCGCCAACCCGTGCGGGCGGATCGCCGATCTCGCGTTCGATGCCGGGTCGATCGGGGCGTTCGACGCCTGGTTCGGCGTCACCGCGTACGCGTTCCAGATCTACTTCGACTTCAGTGGCTACTCCGACATGGCCATCGGGCTGGGGTTGCTGCTCGGCTTCGTGTATCCGAAGAACTTCGACTCGCCGTACCGCGCCGAGTCGATCACCGACTTCTGGCGCCGCTGGCACATCTCGCTGTCCTCATGGCTCCGCGACTACCTGTACGTGCCTCTCGGCGGCAGTCGCCGCGGGCCCCGCCGCACCTACGTGAACCTGGCCGTGGTGATGCTCCTCGGCGGCCTGTGGCACGGGAGTGCCTGGACGTTCGTCGTCTGGGGCGCCCTGCACGGCGTGCTGCTGGCGGCGGAACGGGCTCGCGGCGGCAGGAGCCCGTACGGGGCGCTGCCCGTCCCGCTGCGGCGGGGGCTCACCTTCGGTCTGGTGCTCGTGAGCTGGGTCTTCTTCCGCGCCGCGGACCTGCCCGCGGCCCTCGCCTACCTGCGGAGCATGCTCGGCCTCGAGCCGTTCACCGACGCCGCGCGCATCCTGGGACAGGTCCTCTACGAGCCGTACTCGATGGCGAGCTTCGGATGCGCCGCCGTCATCACCTGGGCAGCACCGCAGACGTGGGACTGGACGCGCCGGCTGACGCCGTCCAAGGCGGCGGTCGTGGCCCTGCTGTTCGCCGCCGCGGCGTGCGTGCTGGCCACCCAGGCCTACAACCCGTTCATCTACTTCATCTTCTGAGCAGGAGCGATGCGGACTGGGCACCGGAGCGGACCGTCGCGAGGGGAGCGGGAGCGGATCGCGCGGGCACGGGCCGAGGTCGGCCGGACCGCGGTGGCGCCGAGGGTGGCGCGGGGGCTCGTCGCCGGGTTCGTGATCGCGCTCGCCCTGCCGCACCTCTTTCAGCTCGTCCTCGATCCGCGCATCTACCGCGAGATGGCGAGCGGGCCGGTAGCCGCGTCGGGGACGGCCGCGCCGCGGGAGGGCGCGATCGACAGGGCTCTGGCCGCGAACCGGACCCTCCTCGCGCGAGTCCGGCAGATCGAGGACCGGCTGGCGGACGAGTCGGTCGTGGGACGCTACGTGCGTCCGCTCGTGCAGCGAGGGATGACGGGCTGGCTGGGGGCGGGCACCGCTCAGGTCGAGGTCGGGTCCGGCGGACGGCTCTACTACCGCCCGGATCTGGACCACGTCACGGGGCCGGGGTTCCTGTCGCCGGGCCACCTCGCGCGGCGCGCGGCGGAGGCCGACACGCTGGGGCCGGCGCCCCACCCCGATCCGCGGCCCGCCCTCCTCGCGCTCGGGGACGCGCTCCGCGGCCGCGGCGTGCGCCTGGTCGTGATGCCCACCCCGGTCAAGCCGTCGGTGGATGCCGACGGCCTCGGGCCGGCGCGCCGCGCCGCGGTCGTCACCAACCGGTCGTACCCGCAACTGGTGGCGGAGCTCGAGGCGGCGGGCGTCGCGGTGTTCGACGTCGCGCGGACCCTCGCGGCCCTGCGCGGCGAGGACCCGGGCCCGCTCTATCTCGCGACCGACACGCATTGGCGTCCCGAAACGGTGCAGCGGGTCGCGACGGATCTCGCGACCTTCGTCGAGCGCGAGGCGGCGCTGTCCGAGGCGCGCCGCGGCTATCGCCTGCGGCCGGTCGCGGTAACGAACCAGGGCGACACGGCACGCCTGCTCGGCCTCGGCCCGGCCTCCCCGCGGTTCCCGCCCGAGACGGTGCGCGCGGTGCGGGTGGAGACGCCCGCGGGCGAGCCGTGGACGCCGGTGCGGGAGGCGGAGGTCCTGCTGCTCGGCGACAGCTTCACCAACGTCTACTCCCTCGGCTCGCTCGGCTGGGGCACGTCGGCGGGTCTCGCGGAGCACCTGAGCCACGCTCTGGGCCGGCCCGTCGCCCGGCTCAGCCAGAACGACGACGGCGCCGCCGCCCCCCGGCGGCTGTTGGCGGCCGAGCTCGCCCGCGACCCGGATCGGCTCGCGGGGACGCGCGTCGTGGTCTACCAGTTCGCGGCGCGGGAGCTCTCGCAGGGCGACTGGCGCCCCGTTGACCTGGGCGCCGCGGCCACTCCCATGACGGGCGAGCTCTGGTCCGCGGAGGAAGGCGTCCGGGCGACGGTCCAGGCGACGGTGCGCGCGATCGGGCCCGTGCCGCGCCCCGGCTCGGTGCCGTACCGCGATCACATCGTCGCGATCCTGGTCGACGGGATCGAGATCCTGACCGGTCCCGCGGCCGCGCGCGGCCGCGAGGCGGTCGTCTACGTGCGCAGCATGGCCGACAACGAGCTGACCGCGGCGGCGTCGCTCGGCCCGGGCGACCGCGTGCGGCTGACGCTCGAGCCGTGGTCGCGCGTGGCCGGGGAGCTGGACGGGATCAGCCGCGGCGAGCTGGACGAGCCGCGGCTGCTTGCCGTCCTTCCCTGGTGGGGGTCGCCGGTCCGCGGGGCGCCCTGACGGGATGCCCGGCCGCGCCCGGCTCGCGTGCTAGACTTCCGGCGCCAGGAGTAGCCGTGTCCCCCGATCGCGCGTCGCCGGTCTCTGCCCTCCAGCACGTCGCCACACGGCTCCGGATCGAGTCCGTCCGCGCCACGAGTACCGCGGGCAGCGGCCATCCGTCGAGTTGCTGCTCGGCCGCGGACCTGGTGGCGGCGCTGTTCTTCGGGCACATGCGCTTCGACCCCCGCCGGCCGCAGGACGACGACAACGACCGTTTCGTGCTGTCGAAGGGCCACGCGGCACCGCTCCTCTACGCGGCCTGGGCGGAGGCCGGCTTCGTGCCCGCGGAACACCTGCTGCGCCTCCGGCGCATCGACTGCGATCTCGAGGGGCATCCGACGCCGCGGCTGCCGTTCGTCGACGTGGCAACCGGCTCGCTGGGTCAGGGCATCTGCGCCGCCGTCGGCATCGCCCTGAACGCCCGTCGCATCGGGTCCCGCTACCGCACGTACGTGCTCATCGGCGACGGCGAGTCGGCGGAGGGATCGGTGTGGGAGGCGGCCCAGGTGGCGGCCCGGCACCGGCTCGACAACCTGTGCGCCATCACCGACGTCAACGGGTACGGGCAGAGCCGCGCGACGCAGTGGGGCCACGACATGGAGGCCTACCGCGACCGGTGGCGGGCCTTCGGCTGGCACCCGATCGTCGTCGACGGCCACGACGTCGCGGCGATCCTCGAGGCGCTCGAGGAGGCGGCGCGGATCACCGGGCGACCGTCGATGATCCTCGCCCGCACGGTCAAGGGGCGGGGCGTAGCGGCGATCGAGGGGAAGGACGGCTGGCACGGCAAGCCGATCCCGGCGGGAGCCGCCCTCGACGCGGCCATCGACGAGCTCGAGCGCCGGCTCGTGCCGGGGGCGCCCCCGCCCGTCGTGCCGCCGCCCCCGCGCCGGACCGGCCGCCCGGCGGTCGAGGCCGCCCCCGCGCCGCCGGCTCCTCCGGACTACGCGCCGGGCAGCTCCGTTGCGACGCGCACGGCGTACGGCGCGGCCCTCGCCGCACTCGCCGCCGTCGACCCGCGCGTGGTCGCGCTCGATGCGGACGTCAGCAACTCGACGTTCAGCCAGACGTTCGAGCGCGCGCATCGCGATCGCTTCTTCGAGACCTACATCGCCGAGCAGGCGATGATCGGCGCGGCAATGGGGCTCGCGAGCCGGGGGGCGATTCCCTTCCCGTCCACGTTCGCTGCCTTTCTGACCCGGGCGGCGGACTTCGTGCGGATGGCCGGCATCGGTCGGACGAACATGAAGATCGCCGGATCGCACGCCGGCGTGTCGATCGGCGAGGACGGCCCGTCCCAGATGGCCCTCGAGGACCTCGCCATGATGCGGGCCGTCCCGGGCTGCGCGGTGCTCTACCCGTGCGACGGCGTCAGCACGGAGCGGCTCGTGGCCGCCGCCGCGAGTCATGAGGGGATGGTCTACATCCGGACCACCCGCCCCAAGACGCCGGTCATCTACACCGCCGCCGACGAGTTCCCGATTGGCGGATCGAAGGTGGTGCGCGAGTCGCCGGACGACGCGGCGACCGTGGTGGCGGCGGGCGTCACCCTGTTCGAGGCGTTGCGCGCGCACGACGATCTCGCCGCGGAGGGCATCGCGGTGCGCGTCGTCGATGCCTACTCGGTGCAGCCGATCGACCGGGACACGCTTCGCGGCGCGGCCCTCGTTACCGCGGGCCGGGTCCTCACCGTCGAGGACCACTACGCCGCCGGGGGGCTCGGCGACGCCGTGAGTGAGGCGCTCGCGGGGGACGGCATCGCGGTGGAGCGGCTCGCGGTCCGCGAGGTCCCTCGCAGCGGCCGGCCCGACGAGCTGCTCGAGCGCCACGGCATCTCCGCCTCGCACATCGTCCGCGCGGTGCGCCGTCGGCTCGGCGCCCGGTCGGCGAAGGCCGGCTCCGGCGCCGCTGACTGACCGCCGGCACGTTGCCGCCGCGGAACGAGTCCTTTCCTCCAGGCCTGCCGGAACCCCCGCGTCCGTCGCCGGCGACCGCGCCCGCCGGGGGCTGTTCGAGGGTCCGCCGTTCCGAGGTTGCCGCCGCCCCGCGACGGCTGGCCCGTGGCGCACGGGGGAGCGGTCGATGCGGCTCGCGTCCGGGTCTGCGCCCCGCTACAATCGGCGGGCAGGCGCGTCGTGATGCGGCCCCGCGGCGTCGCGCGTTCGCGGCGGGCCGATGGAAGAGGGTGGAGATGTCGAAGCTGCGAACTCGTCGGCCGGCGCGGCGGAGTGGTCGGGTTACGCTCATGGCGGTGGCCGCGATGGTCGGAGTCACGATGCTCGGCGCCGGCGCGGCCCTGCGCGCCCAGGCGCAGGATGCCCTTGGCCACGGCTACAGCCGTCCCGCCCGCAGCCCGCACAGCAGCCGCTCGGAGGTCGTCGCCCCGCACGGGATGGTGGCGGCCAGTCAGCCCCTCGCGGCGCAGGTCGGCATCGACATCCTCAAGGCGGGCGGCAACGCCATCGACGCCGCGGTCGCCGTCAACGCCATGCTGGGGCTGGTCGAGCCGCATATGAACGGCGTCGGCGGCGACCTGTTCGCCCTGGTCTGGGACGCCGAGACCGAGCGCCTCTACGGGCTGAACGGGACCGGCCGCGCGCCGTACGAGATCAGCCGCGAGACGCTGGTCCGGCAGGGCTACGAGCGCATGCCGGGGAACGGCCCGCTCACCTGGACGGTGCCCGGCGCGGTCGACGCCTGGCACGAGCTGCTCGAGCGCTTCGGGACCATGGGGCTGGCCGAGGTCCTCGCCCCGGCCATCGAGTACGCACAGAACGGCTTCCCCGTGAGCGAGATCATCCAGGGGCAATGGGCCGGCGCGGCCCTTGCGCTGTCGCAGTGGCCCGACTCCGCCGCCACCTACCTGCCGGACGGCCGCCCGCCGCGTATCGGGGAGGTGTTCCGGAACCCGCGGCTCGCCGCCACCTACGAGGCGATCGCGCGGGGCGGGCGCGACGCGTTCTACAAGGGCGACATCGCGCGCCGCATCGTCGCCTTCAGCGAGGCGAACGGCGGCTACTTCACCCTGGCCGACTTCGAGGACCACTCGTCGGCCTGGGTGGAGCCGGTCAGCACGAGCTACCGCGGCTACGACGTCTGGGAGGTGCCGCCGAACAGCTCCGGCATCCTCGCCCTGATGATCCTGAACATCATGGAGGGCTACGACGTCGCCGCGCTCGGACACAACTCCGCCGAGGCGATCCACCTCTACACCGAGGCGAAGAAGCTGGTCTGGGCCGACCGCAACACCTATGTCGCGGACGCCGACGCCAACGAGTTGCCTACGGCCGGGCTCATCTCCAAGGCCTACGCTGATGCCCGCCGCAGGCTGATCGACCCCGCGCGGGCGGCCACCGAGGTGACGCCGGGGCAGCCCTTCGAGCACAGCGACACGGTCTACCTGACCGTGGTCGACAAGGACCGCAACGCCGTCTCCCTCATCGAGAGCATCTTCGGCAGCTTCGGCTCGAAGGTCGTCCCCGGCGATCTCGGCTTCGCGCTCCAGAACCGCGGCTCCGGCTTCTCGCTCGAGGAGGGCCACCTCAACTCGCTCGCGCCGCACAAGCGTTCGCTGCACACCAACATGCCCGGTTTCGTCACCAAGGACGGCAGGCCGTTCATGCCGTTCGGCGTCATGGGGGGGCCGATGCAGCCCCAGGGCCACTGGCAGGTGCTGTCGAACATCATCGATTTCGGCATGAACCTCCAGGAGGCGGGCGACGCCGCGCGCGTGCGCCACAGCCCCAGCCTGCAGCCCGGCGGCACCGTCGCCGTCGAGCCGGGTGTCTCGGATGAGGTCATCGCCGAGCTCCGCCGCCGCGGCCACCACGTCGTCCGCCAGGGTGGCGGCGGCATGGGCGGCTACCAGGCCATCCTGATCCACCCCGAGACCGGCATGCTCCACGGCGGGACCGACCCGCGCAAGGACGGCCAGGTCGTGGGCTACTGAGCGTGATTCGCATCGTCTGCCTGTACGACCGGCGCCGGAGGGGGGAGCGCATTCGGGTCGGAGCCGTCAGACGCCCACCCCGCGGGAAGCGCAAGGAGGAAGTAGACGAGTACGACGTCAGGCTCCCCGAGCTGGCGCCGAGCAGCGAGTTGCTGCGCAAGTGGAGGGACCGTACCATCTCCTGGGAGCGGTTCCGTCGGAGCTATCGCGCGGAGATGCGAAGTCCGGAACGCAAGTACCTGATTCCTCTGTTCGCGGCTCTCTCGCAGGTGACCAGCCTGTCCATCGGCTGTTACTGTGAGGACGAGTCGCAGTGCCACCGGCAGGTGCTGCGCGAGCTCCTTGCCGACGCCGGGGCCGAACTGGCGTAGGGGACTGCAAGGGCGGTGCGCGGCAAGTCCGCCAGCGACCTGGAACGCGAGTGGAAGGGCCGCGGTTGGTACCGCAGACCCTCGCAAGAGTCAGCGAAACGGCCTCATCCTCTGGATGACCTGAACCTTCGTCTGCGGCGCGCGCTCAGTTGGCTCGGCCGCGCCGAGAAGGAATACGGGGCGGGCGATCTCGACGCCGCTTTCATCTTCTATTGGGTAGCCTTCAACGCAACGTACGGCCGACGGAGTTCTTCATCAAGCGAGGAGACGAGGGATCGGGAGAGTAGGCAAGTCTACTTTGACAGAGTTGTCGAATTCGTGGATGCGGACAGCGTAATCTACGACACGATCTGGGCCAATCTGTTGCACCCGATCAGGGCAATGCTGGAGAACAAGTTCGTATTCGAGCCGTACTGGGGGTATCGCAATGGAGCCAAGAAGCATAAGGACTGGAAGAAGAAGCTGGAAGAGGCAAGGAGAGACGCCGAGGAGGCGATCAAAGGACGTAAGAACCAAGGTTGTTCTTCGTGAGCTCTTCCATCGCCTCTATACGCTGAGAAACCAATTGCTTCACGGCGGTGCGACCTGGAGCAGTTCGGTGAACCGACATCAGGTGGAGCCCGGTGCGCGAATCATGTCGTTTCTGGTGCCGCACTTCATCGACGTGATGATCGAGCACCCGGACGCCGGATGGGGTGTTCCACGCTATCCGGTGGTTCGAGAGAGCGGGCCACAGTCGGGATGGAAAGGCGATGACGGCGCATGATCTGCAGCGTGAGGAGCCTCAGAGTCCCAGCGACGCCCTCGCGTTGCGTCGACCGCGAGAGACCGGCGGCGCACAGCACGCCGAGCGTCCCTTCGATCATGTCACGCTTGATGGTTCTCAGGATGCCAGTCGCGACGGACGAAACGGCAGGACCGCCTCTCGCCACGCCGCGGTCCTGTGATCGCCGACGAGCAGCCGTTCGATATTGCTGGTGATTGCCGCCACGACTACTTCTCGTCGTCCCGCCTGGTACGGTTCCGTGCTCAGAATCAAGGCCGGGCGCCGGTTCGCGCCCTTTTCGTCCGCGAAGACCAATCTGACGAGGATGATCGCGCCACGGTCACAGGTCGTCGTACGCGGCATAGGCGGGGTTGTCCCATAACCCGGCGAGCACAGGGTCCGCTGACGCCTGCAAGGCGAACGCGTCGCCCGACGGCTCGTCCCACCCACAGCCACAGCCACGGCGCGGTGAATCACAGCTACAATCGCCGCGGATGGTGCGGAGAATATACGTCCACGAGCAGCCCGACTGGCCGCGGCTCCGTTGGCAGCCGGACGCGCTGGGGGGCCTGCTGGCCGACGTCCGGTACCGCCAGGGGCGGCTCGTCGGCCGCATGGCGGCACTGGGCTTCGATCTGCAGCGCGAAGCCGTGCTCGGCACGCTGGTGGCCGATGTCGTGAAGAGCAGCGACATCGAGGGGGAGAGGCTCGACGCCGACCAGGTCCGGTCCTCCGTCGCGCGGCGCCTCGGCCTGGATGCCGCAGGACTCGTGCGGCCGGACCGCGACGTCGAGGGCGTGGTCGAGATGATGCTGGACGCGACGAGCCGCTACGACAGGCCGCTGACGGCCGAGCGGCTCTGCGACTGGCATGCGTCGCTGTTCCCGACCGGTCGCAGCGGCTTGCGACGGATCGTCGTCGGGGCGTGGCGGGAAGGCGACACCGATCCCATGCAGGTCGTATCCGGCCCCGTCGGGCGGGAACGGGTCCACTTCGAGGCGCCGCCGGCCGCCAGGCTCGACGCGGAGATGCGGGCGTGCCTGGACTGGTTCGAGGCGCCGTCGGATGCCGATCCGGTGCTGGAGGCCGGCCTGGCGCACTTCCGGCTCGTGACGGTCCACCCGTTCGACGACGGCAACGGGCGCATCGCGCGCGCGGTCGCCGACATGGCCCTGGCGCGCTCGGAGCGCAGCTCGCAGCGCTTCTACAGCATGTCGTCGCAGATTCGCGCGGAGCGGAGAGCCTACTACGACACGCTGGAGCGCGCGCAGCGGGGTACGACGGACGTCACCGAGTGGCTGCTGTGGTTCGTCGGCTGCGTCGGCCGCTCGATCGATGCGGCAGACGCACGGCTCTCTGCCGTGCAGGCGAAGGCCCGGTTCTGGCAGCTCGCGGGCGCCCTTCCGATCAACGAGCGCCAGCGGCAGGTCCTGGACCGCATCCTGGATGGTTTCGAGCGGCACCTCACGACCTCGAAATGGGCGAAGCTGGCGAAGTGCTCGCAGGACACGGCCCTGCGGGACATCTCGTTCCTGGTCGAGCGGGGACTCCTCGCCCGCAATCCCGGCGGCGGGCGCAGCACGAGCTACGACCTGGTGCCGGAGGCGTAGGCCGGCTCGGTCCCGGGCGAGGGCGCTCCGGGCGCGAGGGTCACCAGCCGGGGTGCCGCTCGGCGCGCAACGCGCCGGTCAGCGCGCCTCCGGCACGACGATGTCGCGGGCCGGCGGTGCCTCTCGCTTCAGGTAGCCGCGCGGGTTGAACGTCAGGTAGAACTTGTCCATCACGGTGTCGTGCGCGAAATCGGGGTGCGCTGCAAGGAACGTCTCGACCGCTTCCATCGGCCCTGGACCGTGCTCCGGCAACACGGGATGACCGTTGAGGTTCGTATCTTCCACGATGAGGTAGCTTCCCTTCGTTACGAACGGACTGTACGCCTCCAGCTCCTTCAATACGTGGTCGCGGCTGTGGTCCGAGTCGAGGATCACCATCACCGTCGAAGCGGTCCGAACCTCCGCCTCGACCCTTGCCACCACGTCTGCCGCAACGGACGACCCGTTGACATACGTAATGCGCTCGTGTGACGGCCTGCGGCGATCCTCGATGTCGATCGTGACGATACGGCCCGTGTTCAGCAGGTCGCAGAGCGACGCGAGATAGAGGGCGCTACCGCCGACGAAGGTCCCGGTCTCGATGATCACGTCCGGCCGGACCTTGTGGATGATCTCCTGGTACAGCCACAGGTCGAGGGGGCACTTCTGGACGGCGTGGCCCATGAACCAGGTGTTGCGCCACGTCATGTTGAACAACCGCGCGTCGTAGTAGAGACGATGGAACTCGGTCACCACGGATTGTTCGTCTGATGGGTCCAGCGCTACACGGCGGTAGAAGGCTCCGCGCAGATTCCGCGCCTCGTGGGCAACGGCCCTCAGAATCCTGTCGAGAACCGCCGGTACGAACCGACTCCGCATGGATTGGCTCCCTGGGCCCCCATTCTCGGACGCGCCCGCCCCGGCGTCGAAGAGCCTCTCACCCGGCGACGCAGCGGTGAGCTGCGGCCCGATCGGGGAGGCGCAGGCGCGGTCAGCGCGGCTGGGGAACGAAGATGTCGCGGGCCGGCATCTCGACCGCCGGCAGCGTGGCGGCGTTCATCACGGCGTCGCGGGCGATGATGCCGTTCTCGGCCAGGATCCAGGCGACGAGGCCGTAGACTTCGTCCGGGGCCAGCGTGCCGGGGGAGTCGGACGGCATCGCGCGCAGGATGTAGTCGTAGAGCGTCGTGGCGTAGGGCCAATAGTTGCCGACCGAGAACGGCACGTCGGCGCCGTCCCCGCGCCACGCCTCGTAGCGCGGGCCGAAGGGCGGCGTGCTCGCCGGGTCGTAGCCGACCAGCCGGTCCGCGATGCCGCCCTCGCCGGCCGCACCGTGGCAGACGGCGCACTGCGCGGCGTAGACCGGAGCGCCGCTCGCGGCCGTGCCCTCGCCTTCCGGGAGACCGGTGCCGTCCGGCCTGACGTCGAGGTCCCAGGCGGCGACCTCCTCGCGCGTTGCCGGCCGGCCGAATCCGAATCTTTCCGGCTGCGGCTCCGCCGCGGCGGCTGCCGTCTGCGCCGCCAGCGGCACCCCGACGCCCGGGAGAGAGACTCCCGCCGTCAGGGCGGCCAGCACGGCCAGCGCCAGGCGTCGGCGGCGTGGGACGGCGCGGACGACTGCAGGCATGGCCGAGCGCCAGCCGGTGGCCGCAACGCGACCTTGCGGTCGCGGCGACGACTGGCGGGCTACGCGTCCCATGGCTCCTCCACCCGGTACTCGACCTGCCCGCCCCCCCGGATGCGCCAGGCGGTGATGGGGTTCAGGTGATAGCGCCGGGCTCGCCGCCCGCGTGCGGCCCGCAGCGCCGCCCGCGTCGGCTGGACGTAGCCGGTGTCGTCGACGGCGCGGCTCATGATCTCGGTCTCGGCGCCGTCCCAGCGCCAGAGGTGGCGGAAGCGGGTGTGCGCCTGCCGCAGCACCGGCTCCTGGAGGCGCGCCGCCTGCCAGGTGCGGCCGCCGTCGGTGCTGACGTCGACGCGCGCGATGGTCCCCCGGCCCGACCACGCGATGCCGCGGATCTCGATCCACCCCGGCTCGACGACGTCGGGGTAGGCGGGCGCGGTGATGATGGAGCGGGCGTCGAAGACGAAGCTGAACTGGCGGGCCGTGCCGTCCGCCAGCGGGTCGGTGTACTTCGAGGTCTCCTCGCGGGTCATGAACGGACGGTCGGCGAGCTCGATGCGGCGGAGCCACTTGACGTTGGAGTTGCCCTCCCAGCCCGGCAGGAGGAGGCGCGCCGGATATCCCTGGGCAGGCCGCAGCGCCTCGCCGTTCTGGGCGTAGGCGATGAGGGCATCGTCCCACGCCTTCTCCATCGGGATGCTGCGCGTCATGACCGCGGCGTCCTGTCCCTCGGCGAGGAACCAGGTGGCGCCGGGGCTGGCCCCCACTTCGCGGAAGAGCGTCGCGAGCGCAACGCCGGTCCACTCCGTCGTCGACGTCATGCCGCAGACGCTCTCCGGCCTGGTCTCCGGCCCGGCGTTCGTCGGATAGTTGCCCGAGCACTCGAGGAAGCAGATCCGCGAGGTGGCCGGGAAGCGCTCGAGCTCGGCGAGCGTGAAGATCGTGGGGCGCTCGACCATGCCGTGGACGAGGAGCTGGTAGTCGCCGGGGTCGACAGCCGGAATGCCGGCGTGATGGCGCTCGAAGTGGAGGTCCGACGGCGTGATCGTGCCGTGGAGATCCTGG
Source organism: Vicinamibacterales bacterium (assembly GCA_965215155.1). Classification (GTDB taxonomy): domain Bacteria; phylum Acidobacteriota; class Vicinamibacteria; order Vicinamibacterales; family UBA8438; genus JAGWAJ01. The sequence continues at coordinate 1,803,031 of CBDCCY010000004.1, forward strand.
AGCGGCGTGCGCGACGCGAGGCCGAAGCGCGCGTCGCGCACGACCGTCTCGTGCGGGGAACGCGCACCCCGCGCGCTGGCGGCGGCGCCGGGAACGCGGGTCGTGTCGCGGCCCTGGGCCGCTGCGGCTCCCCGGGCGGACGGAAGCGCCGCGGCGCCCATCGCGCCGGCCGCGCCGGCCAGCAACTCCCGACGGCTGACTCTCTTCGGCATGGATCCCTCCCGTGTCGTGCCCGGCCGGACGGGTCGCCGGCCGAGGCTACGCCGCGCTCATGGCCCGTAGCGTGTCGACGATCTCTCCCGGTTCCGGGAACCGCTGCTCGGCGTGCTTGGAGAAGACCTTCTCGCCGTCCACGACTACGTCGAAGACCCCGTTGGTGCCTTCGATGAGCTCCGAATCGACCCCGAACGCCTGCTTGAGCTCGGCCGCCAGACTGGAGGCCCTCGGCAGGTACTTTCAACGGATGCAGTAGGTGATCGAGACTGTCATCGGTGCAACTCTCCCGCAGGCATCCTACCTCCGATGCGCGCGCCCTGTCGAGACGCGCTCCCGCGCTCGCTCGCCCTCCGGACGCCCCGCCGCGACCGTCCCTCGGCGGGCCCGCCGGGCGGCCCTCTTGATCGGCGGTCGTCCCCTGTGTGACCCTTGCGGAGACGCGATGCGCCGACACGCCCGCCTGACCGTCGCCTCGGTGCCCGGCGCCCCCGCGTTCGCCGCCTGCGCGGCTGCCGCTCTGTTGACGGGGTCTCTGATCGTGGCGCACGCGATGCCCCGGACGGCGCAGGACCCCGGCGCGGGCTGGACGCTGACGGTGCTCGGCATCGCCCAGGACGGCGGCATGCCGCATCTCGGCTGCCAGCGTCACTTCTGCGCCGACGCCCGCGCCGGCCGGCGGCCGGCGGAGAAGGTATCCAGCCTCGGCGTCGTCCACCGGCCGAGCGGGCGCGCCTACCTGTTCGACGCAACCCCGGACATGCCGGCCCAGCTCGACGCGCTGACCGGCGGGGTCGCGCCGGACGGGATCTTCCTGACCCACGCACACATCGGCCACTATACGGGGTTGATGTTCCTGGGCAAGGAGGTGCTGTCGGCGGCCGGCGTGCCCGTGTACGGGACGCGCCGCATGGCCGACTTCCTGACGGCCAACGGGCCCTGGAGCCTGCTCGTCGACGACGGCCATATTGCGCTCACCGTCATCGTGCCGGACCGGACCGTCGCCCTCGGCGACGGCCTGCAGGTCACGCCGTTCACGGTTCCGCATCGGGACGAGTTCACCGACACGGTCGGGTACCGCATCGACGGTCCGCGCGCATCCGCGCTCTTCATCCCCGACGTCGATCGCTGGGACCGCTGGGACCGGGACATCCGGGCCCTGGTCGACGACGTCGACCTGGCGTTTCTCGACGGGACGTTCAGCTCCGCCGACGAGATCGCAGGCCGCTCGTTCGACGAGATCCGGCATCCCCTGATGCCCGCCACCCGGCAGCGGCTGGCGGGCACTCCCGCGGAGGTGTGGTTCATCCACCTCAACCACACCAACCCCGCGCTGGCCGGGGCGGCGGACGTCGCGCGCGAGGGGATGTCGTTCCCGCTCTGATGGCTCCCGCGGTGCCGGCGAGCCGGAGCACCGCCGTGGTGAGGGGAACCGTGCACCGCACCGACAGGTCGCGCCCGCGGGAACCCGTTCGGAGACCGACGCCGCGCACGGTCGAGCCTGGGGGGGCAGCCCTCCGCTGGGTGGCGGAGTTGCTCGCCGATGCCCGCATCCAGTTCCTGGTCGCCGGCGACGCGGCGGCGGCGGCGCATGGCGCGGCGCCCCCCCGGGTTGCGTGCGGCCCCGCGCTCCCCGCGCCGGCCGGCGTCGAGGTCTTCGTGGCGGCGGCCGACCTGCCGCGGCTCCTCCGACAGACGGAAGAGCACGTCGCCGAGCCGCCCTGGCGCCGCCGCGACGAGAGGTGGGATCGGATTGCGGTCGGGCTGGAGCACGCCGGGGCGCGCATCACCGTCAGTCTCGTGGAAGCGGCGCGGGTGCGGGACGCCGGAACCGGGGCGTGGGTGGACGCCGCGATCGACCTCGACGCGTCGGTCGAGCGGACGGTCTGGGGGGTCACGGTGCCGGTGATGACCTGGGAGTGCCTCGTCGGGCTCGAGCGCCGCCTCGGCCGTACCCTCGACCGGCGTTCCGCCGGCGGTGGCGCGGGCGGGGGCGGCGGATGACGCCGGCGGGGCGGTTCTCGCGGCCGCGCGGCGTGCTGCTCGATCTCGACGGGACGGTGTACCAGGCGGGCCGGACGATCGCCGGCGCGGGCGAGGCGGTCGAACGCATCCGAGCCGCGGGCCTGCCGCTGCGCTTCGCGACGAACACCACGCGCCTGCCGCGCGACGGGCTCGTCGAGCGCCTGCGGGACCTCGACATCCCCGTGGAGCCGGCCGACATCGTCACGGCGCCGCGGGTCGCGGCGGCGTGGCTCGCGGCGCACGGCATCCGGCGCATCGCGACCCACGTCACCGAGGCGACCGCAGCCGAGTTCGGCGACTTCGCCGTCGACGACGACGCCCCCGATGCCGTCGTCGTCGGCGACCTCGGCACCGGCTGGACCTTCGAGCGGCTGAACCGCGCGTTCCGGCAGGTGGCGGGCGGGGCGCGGCTCGTCGCCATCCAGAAGAACCGCTACTGGCGCACCGAGGACGGACTGACGCTCGACGCGGGTCCCTTCGTGGCGGCGATCGAGTATGCCAGCGGTTGCGCCGCTACCGTGGCCGGGAAGCCGAGCGCGGCGTTCTTCCGGGGCGCCGCGGCGTCGATGGGGCTGGAGGCGGCCGACCTCCTGGTGGCGGGCGATGACATCGACGGCGACGTGCGGGGCGCCATGGCGACCGGCGCCCGCGGCGTGCTGGTGCGGACCGGGAAGTTCCGCCCGGCGGATGTCGAGGGCGCCCCCGCGCCCGATGCCGTCGTCGACTCGGTCGCCGACCTGCCGCGCCTGCTGGGCCTCGGAGGCTGAGCGACGCGGTCAGCGCGTCCAGGCGAACCAGCGCTGGAGGATGGACCGCTGCCGGGCGCTGAAGCGGGCCCGGCGCAACTGGATTGCGGCCTTGCGCAGTGCCTCCGCCTGCGTCGGATACGGGTGGATCGCCGCACCGATCGTGCCGAGGCCGGCGCCCGCCTTCATGGCGACCGTCACCTCGCTGATCAGGTTGCCCGCGTCGGCGGCGACGATCGTGGCGCCGAGGATGCGGTCCGTCCCCTTGCGGACGTGCACCCGGGCGAACCCGGCGACCTCGCCGTCGAGCACGGCGCGGTCGACGCCCGCCAGCGGCTGCGTGAACGTCTCGACCTCGATGCCCCGCTGCCGCGCGTCCGCTTCGTACAGGCCGACGTGGGCAATCTCCGGCTCGGTGTAGGTGCACCAGGGGATGATCAGCCGGTCCGTCGACGCCCGTCCGAGGCCCAGCGGATGCGGGAACAGGGCGTTCTGGATCACGATCTGTGCCATGGCGTCGGCGGTGTGGGTGAACTTGAAGGGAAAGCAGATGTCCCCCGCGGCGTATATGCGCGGGTTGCTCGTCCGCAGGTAGCGGTCGACCGTCACTCCCGTGCGGTCGTAGGCCACCCCCGCCGCCTCCAGGTCCAGCCCCTCGACGTTCGGTGTCCGGCCGGAGCCGACGAGGATCTCGTCGACCGTCACCTCGTGCGCCGACTCGCCCTGGGCGTAGCGAATCCGCCGCTCGCGGCCTCCCGCGCCCCCACCGTCACCCGCGGCGCCGGCTGCGGGGACTGCCTCGATGGCCTCGATGGCGGCGTCGCCCGCGAACCGCACTCCGTCGCGCACCATCTGCGCCCGCACCACCTCCGCGGCGTCGGGATCCTCGCGCGGCAGGATGCGCGGCGCAATCTCCAGCAACGTCACCTCGCTGCCGAAGCGGGCGAAGGCCTGCGCGAGCTCGCAGCCGATCGGTCCGGCGCCGATCACGCCGAGCCGCCGCGGGAGCTCCGCAAGCGAAAAGACGGTCTCGTTGGTGAGGCAGCCGGCCTCGGCGAGACCGGGGATGGGCGGCACCGCGGCGCGCGCCCCGGTGCAGATCGCGGCGCGCGCGAAACGGAGCGTCGCATCGCCGACGGCGAGTCGGTCGCGTCCCGTGAACCGCGCCTGACCCAGGAAGACGTCGACGCCGAGGCCGCTGAAGCGCTCGACCGAGTCGACGGGCGCGAGGTCGGCCCGGAGCTGCCGCATGCGAGCCATCACGGCGCTGAAGTCGCCCTCGATCCGGGCCGGGAGGCGCAGGCCGAACTCCTCGCCGTCGCGGGCCGCGGCCCACGCCCGCGCCGCCCGGAGGATCCCCTTCGAGGGGACGCAGCCGACGTTCAGGCAGTCGCCGCCCATCAGGTGCCGCTCGACGAGCGCCACCCGCGCGCCGAGCCCGGCCGCGGCGGCCGCGTTCACGAGACCCGCCGTGCCGGCCCCGACGACGACCAGGTTGTAACGGTCGGCCGGCGTCGGGTTCCGCCGCCCCGGCGGATGGACGTGGCCGATCAGGCGGCGGTTGAAGGCGTCGTCCGGCGCGAGCACGGGGGGAGCGGTAGACATAGGGGCACCTGCGATCACTAGATCGTATGGCACGCGAGCCCGAAGTGCGTCGGCCGCGCGCACCTCACCCGAGCACCTCGGCCGGGGCGCCCGAGCGGACGGCGCGGCCGGCCTCGAGCACGACGACGTGGTCGGCCACCCGCCGCACCTCGTCCGCGGCATGCGAGACGTAGACCATCGGCGTGCCGATCTCGTCGCGCACGCGCTCCAGGTACGGGAGGATTCGATCGCGCAGGCCGAGGTCGAGCGCCGCGAGCGGCTCGTCCAGCAGCAGCAGGTCGGGGTCGGTCATCAGGGCGCGCGCGAGGGCGACCCGCTGCCGCTCGCCACCCGACAGGCCCGCGACCGGTCGCGGCAGCAGCGTGTCGATCTGGAGGAGCTCGAGCACCGGGGCGCCGACGTCCCGCCCTCCCGGTCCCCGCGCACCGCCCTGTGCGCCGTACAGGACGTTCCGCCGGACGTCGAGGTGCGGAAACAGCGCCAGGTCCTGCGGCACGTAGCCGACCCGCCGGTCGTACGGCGGCACGTCGACCCCGCGCCGCGAGTCGAACAGCACGTGGCGGCCGATGCGGATGACGCCGGCGTCGGGCCGCCGCAGGCCGGCCACGGCATCCAGCGTGGTGGTCTTGCCGGACCCCGACGGGCCGAACAGCGCGACCGTGCGGGCGGCGATGGTCTCGCCGAGGTCGAGCGAGAACGCGCCGGCGCGCAGCCGGATGTCGATGACGACCGAGTCGCCCTCGCCGCGGCTCACGACGCGGTCCCGAGACGGTTCGAGAGGTATACCGCCGCGAAGCCGATGGTCACGGCGGCCGCGATCAGCGTCATGGCCGCCGCGTCGCGTCCGAGCTCGGCGTTGCGGTAGATGGCGACCGAGAGCGTGCGGGCGCCGGGCAGTGCGCCGGCCAGCATGATGGTGGCGCCGAACTCGCCGATGGCGCGCGAGAAGCCGAGCACCGTCCCGGCCAACACGCCGCGCCGGGCGAGCGGGAGGCTGACCGTCCAGAAGACGCGCCACGGCCGGGCGCCGAGGGTGGCCGCGATCGCCTCGTAGCGCCGGTCCGCCTGCTCGAAGCCGGCGCGGGCCGCCCGCACGAGGAGCGGCAGCCCCATGACCGCCATCGCCACCACCACCGCCCGCCAGGTGAAGATGACGTCGATGCCGAGCGGCTCGAGCAGCGCGCCGAGCGGCCCGCGGCGCCCGAAGAGCTTCAGCAGGATCAGGCCGGTCGCGACCGGGGGGACCACCAGCGGCAGGGAGACGAGGGTTTCCACCACCGTCCGTCCCGGGAACTCCCGCCGCGCGAGCAGCCACGCGACGGCGACGCCGGGCGGCAGCATGACGACGGTGGCGACGGCGGCCATCAGCACCGTGAACGCGGTGACCTGAACCAGTTCCGCCGTCACGGCCCGCTCTCCGTTGCCGGCGGCAGGGCGATGAAGCCCGCCGCGTCAAAGCGGCGCCGCGCCTCGTCGCTCCGCAGGTGCTCGAGAAAGTGGGCCGCGCCGGCCGGGTTGGGCGCGTTGCGGAGAACCGCGGCCGGGTAGACGATGGTGGGGCCCGCCTCGGGGGGAACGGCGAACGCGACGGTCACGCCGGTGGAGCTCGCGGCGTCCGTGCGGTAGACGATCCCGGCGTCGACGGTCCCCGCCTCGACCGCGCGCAGGGCCGCCCGCACGCTGCCGGCTGGGACGATCCGCGCCGCGAGCGGCGCCCACAGCCCCTCGGACTCGAGGTAACGCCGGGCGTAGACGCCGGCCGGCACGGCCTCCGGATCCCCGAGGGCGATGCGCGCGATCGAGGCGTTCGCGAGGTCGCGCGGCCCGGCCACGGTCCCCGCCCGGTCGGACGGAACGACGGCCACGAGCTGGTTCGAGAGCAGGTCGACCCGCTGCGCCGGGTCGATGCGTCCCGCGGCCGCGGCGCGCTCCATCTGCAGGACGTCGGCGCTGATGAAGACGTCGACCGGCGCACCCTCGATGATCTGCGCCGCAAGCATCTGCGAGCCCGCGACGTTCAGCCGGATACGGACGTCCTGCTCTGCCTCGTAGCGCTCGGCGACTGCGCCGATGGCCTCGGAGAGGCTCGCTGCAGCGGAGACCAGGAGCGCCGGCCGACCGCTGTCGCCGGCGCCTGCGCCGCCCCCGGCGCCTGCGCCCCCCCCGCAGCCACCCGATGCCGCGAGGGCGAACCCCAGCAGCGCGAACGACCGCATCCCCCCTGCGATGCGACGCGTAGACACGAGGGATGATTCAATAGCATTTCGAACGACTAGGCAAACGATTCCAAGCGACTCGAGCGGCGGGCCCGCCGCTTGCCGCGCCCGGGGGTCCGCGCGAGGACGGTCGAAGACCGCCGTCCCGTCCGCCGGTCGCCCGTCCCCCGCCGGATCCGAGTGAGCCGGTCCCGTTCGCCCCTTCGCATCCGGCGGGGGCCCGGTCGCCGGATACGTCCTCGGCGGCCGTCCGCCGGGTGGCGCCGGCGCCGCGGCGTTCACTATGCTCTGGAGGAAGGGGCGGACGGTGCCGCGCCCCGCGATGTAGTGAGGAGGGCCGATGCTGTTCGCCAATCCCGCCAGTCTGCGTCTGCCGAGCGCCGCGGAGGCCCTGCCGGGCCGGGACGAGCCGCTGCCGGTTCCGACCGCGCACTTCGTGCACGGGCGTCCGATCGTCCCCCCGTTTCCGGAGGGCACGCGCCGTGCGGTGTTCGGGCTGGGCTGTTTCTGGGGGGCGGAGCGGGCGTTCTGGCAGCGCGCAGGCGTCTACACCACGGCGGTCGGGTACGCGGGCGGCGTGACGCCCCATCCGACCTACGAGGAGGTGTGCAGCGGCGGGACGGGTCACGCCGAGGTCGTGCTCGTCGTCTACGACCCGGCTGCGGTGAGCTTCGACGAGCTGCTGGCGCTGTTCTGGGAGAGCCACGATCCCACCCAGGGCATGCGTCAGGGGAACGACGTCGGGACCCAGTACCGGTCCGTGATCCTCGCTCCCGACGAGGCGGGGCGGCGAGCGGCGGCGGCCTCGCGCGACGGCTACCAGCAAGGTCTGACGGCGGCAGGCTACGGGCCCATCACCACGACCATCGGTCCCGAGCCGCCCTTCTACCATGCCGAGGCCTATCACCAGCAGTACCTCGCCAAGAACCCCGGCGGCTACTGTGGACTGGGCGGCACCGGCGTGCGCTGCCCGGTCGGGGTCGCCGCCGGGTAGGAGGCCGCAGCGCGACCTTGCGGTCGCGGCGACGAATGGCGGGCGAGGAGCCCGCGCCGGACGGGCCGGCCTTCTGGAGCCGGGCCCTTCCGCCGATAGGAGGAACGGCGGAGCGTCCCGCGGCGCCTCATGGTGATTGACTGGAAGACGTACGAAGCGGTCCTCTTCGACCTCGACGGCGTGCTGACCGCGACGGCCGCGCTTCACGCCAGGGCCTGGAAGCGGATGTTCGACGACTTCCTGACCATGCGGGCGACCCGGTCGGGCGAGCTTCCCACGCCCTTCGAGTTGCCTCGCGACTACGCGCTCCACGTGGACGGCCTGCCGCGCTACGACGGCGTCCGGGGCTTCCTGGCCGCCCGGCGCATCGACCTGCCGGCCGGCTCGCCCGACGATCCGCCGGACCGGGAGACGGTCTGCGGGCTGGGCAACCGGAAGCAGCGCCTCTTCAGCGACCTCCTCGCCTCCGAGGGCGTCGACGCCTACCCCGGCTCCGTGGCCGTCGTCCGGTACCTGCTGGCCCGCGGGGTGCGCAGGGGAGTCGTGTCGTCGAGCCGGACCTGTGAGGCGATACTCGCCGCGGCCGGCCTGAGCGAGCTGTTCGGGGTGCGGGTCGACGGGGTGGTGGCGGACGAGCGAGGCCTCGCCGGCAAGCCGGCCCCCGACACCTTCCTGCACGCGGCGCGCGCCCTCGGGGCGGCGCCGTCGCAGAGCGTCGTCGTGGAAGATGCGATCGCGGGCGTCGAGGCAGGCCGCGCCGGCGGGTTCGCCCTCGTCGTCGCCATCGATCGGACCGGCAGCGCCGAGGCGCTGGCGCGGGCCGGCGCCGACGTCGTCGTGACGGATCTCGGCGACACGCTGGGGCAGCAGGCCACCCCGCCCGGACCGGGAGCGGCGGGCGGGGCGGAACGCTGATGGCCCGCCGCGCTCCCCGCATCGAGCCGCCCGAGGACATCTATCCCGTCGACGAGTGGCGCCTGGTCGAGACGCGCTTCGACGAAGAGCGCCTCGCCGCCGCCGAAGCGCTCTTCGCGACCGCCAACGGCTACCTCGGCATGCGCGGCACGTGCGACGAGGGCATTCCCGTCGAGCACAGCGGGACGTACCTCAACGGCTTTCACGAGACGTGGCCGATCGTGTACGGGGAGGAGGCGTACGGCTTCGCCAAGCAGGGGCAGACGATCGTCGACCTGCCGGACGCGAAGGTCATTCGCCTGTACGTCGACGACGAGCCGTTCCACCTGCCGACGGCGACGCTGGAAGGGTTCGAGCGGGCCCTCGACATGCGGGCCGGCACCCTCGACCGCACGCTCATCTGGGCGCACTCGTCGGGCCAGCGGGTGGCCATCACCTCGCGGCGGCTCGTCTCGCTCGAGCACCGTCACCTGGCGGCGATCGCCTACGACGTCACGCTGCTCGCCAACGACGCCCCCGTCGTCATCGTGTCGGAGGTCGCCGACAGCCAGCGGGCGTCCCCGCCCACCGGCGACCCGCGCTCCCGGCAGCTCGGGTGCGAGGTGCTGGCGTGCCACGTCAGCCGCGCCGCCGACCTGCGGGTGGTGCTCGGGTACTCCGCCCGGTCGAGCGGCATGACGCTCTCGTGCGCCATCGACCACGAGGTGCAGACCGACTGCCCGCATTCCGGAGAGGCGCAGGCGGAGGGTCCCCGGGGACGCGTCGTCTTCTCGATCGACGGACAGGTCGGCGTGCCGATCCGCGTCGTCAAGTACATCACCTACCACTCGTCGCGGCGGCCGCAGGTCGGCGAGCTCTGCCAGCGGGCGGAACGCCTCCTCGACCGGTCCGTACGCCATGGATTCCAGGCTCTGCTCGACAGCCAGCGGCGCTTCCTCGACGACTTCTGGCATCGCAGCGACGTCGTGCAGTCCGGGCGGCGGCGCTGGCAGCAGGTGATCCGCTTCAACCTCTTCCAGATGTGCCAGGCGACCGCGCGGGCGGAGGGAGTCGGCGTGCCCGCCAAGGGCCTGACCGGCCCCGGCTACGAGGGGCACTACTTCTGGGACACCGAGATCTACGTCCTGCCCTTCCTCACCTACACGAAGCCGCGCATCGCGCAGAACCTGCTGCGGCTGCGCCACGCCAATCTCGACCTGGCGCGGCAACGCGCGCGGCAGGTCAATCAGAAGGGCGCGCTCTTCCCGTGGCGCACCATCAACGGCACCGAGGCCTCGGCCTACTACGCGGCGGGGACCGCGCAGTACCACATCAACGCCGACATCGTCTATGCGCTCCGCAAGTACGTCGACGTGACCGGCGACGGCGAGTTCCTGCGTGCGGTGGGGTCCGAGTTGCTCATCGAGACGGCCCGGCTGTGGGTCGACCTCGGCTTCTTCGATCGCCGCGACGGCAGGTTCCGCATCAACGGCGTCACCGGTCCCGACGAGTACAACACCGTCGTCAACAACAACCTGTACACGAACCTGATGGCGCGCGAGGGCCTGTGGTACGCGGCGGAGACGATCGGCGCGCTACGCGATGCGGACCCGCGCCGCTTCGCGGTGCTCGTGCGGGAGACCGGGCTCGACCCGGCCGAGATCGACGAATGGCGGCGCGCCGCGGACCGGATGTTCCTGCCCTACGACGACCGGAGCGGCGTGCACCTGCAGGACGACGCGTTCACCGACAAGGAGGAATGGGACTTCGACAACACGCCGGCCGACCGCTACCCGCTGCTGCTGCACTATCACCCCCTCGTCATCTACCGGCACCGGGTCGTCAAGCAGGCCGACGTCGTGCTCGCGATGTTCCTCCTCGGACACCAGTTCTCGCTGACCCAGAAGCAGCGGAACTTCGTCTACTACGACCGACTGACGACGCGCGATTCGTCGCTCTCGTGCTCCATCGAGAGCATCGTGGCGGCCGAGGTGGGCGAGATGGAGAAGGCGTTCACGTATTCGATCGACGCCGGGTTCATGGACCTCGCGGACGTGGCCGGCAACGTCCGCGACGGATGCCACATCGCGTCGATGGGCGGGTTCTGGATGACGCTGATCTACGGATTCGCCGGAATGCGCGACAACGGAGGACGCATCACGTTCGCGCCCCGGGTACCCCCGGAGCTCGGCGTCCTGCGCTTTCCGCTCGAGATCCGCGGGCAACGCCTCGAGATCGACCTGACGCCGGAGCGCGCCACCTATCTTCTGAAGGGCACCCGCCCCCTGACCGTCGGACACGAAGGCGAGATCGTGGAGCTGCGGCCGGACGCGCCGGTCACCCGCGAGGTCTCGCCGCCCTCCGCCTCGCCGACCAGCCGCGACCGCAGCCCGGCCGCGGCCGGATGAGACGCGGCCGGCGGAGACGCGGCCGGCCGGGACGCGGCCGGCGGAGACGCGGCCGGCCGGGACGCGGCCGGCGGAGACGCGGCCCGCCGCACGACAGCCGGCGCCGGGGTCGTGCCCGGCGCCGGCTGTCCCGCCTCGCAGTGCGCGACGCCGTCTCCGGGCGGCAGGCCGCCCGACGGCGCTACTGCGTCTGCAACTGGTTGTGGACGCGCAGGACGCCGGGAGTCTGGGCCACGATCCGCTGCAGCTCGAGGCGCTCGATCTCGCCCTGGACGTAGCCCACGAGGGTCGCGATCGAGTTGTTCACGATAATGTGGAACGGCGGGTTGCGCATCGTCCGGAACCGCTCGAAGTGGGTGCTCCGGGCGAGCTGGCGGGCGATGATGGAGCGGATCCGGGCGTCGCCGCTGCTCGGAGACAGCGGCTGGATGTCCATCTGGACGTCCTGGACGCCCTCGATCTTGGCGATCCGCTCGAACAGCTCGCCCGCCTTGTCCCGGACGGGGGTCACCAGCCCCCGCAGCCGAACCACGCCGTCGTCGACCCGGCCGTTGATCACGTCCCACATCGTGTAGAACGGGTAGCGCGTGATCTGCCGGCCGACCTCGTTGGCCAGCTCCTGATCGTCCTCGGCCTCCGGGATCTCGATCTCGCTGACGACGGTCTCGACGCCCTCCACGTCGAACGCGATGCGGAGCGCCTCGCTCTTCTCCCAGAAGTTGCGGAGCGAGCCCGTGAGCGTGACCTCGCCACCCGCCGCGGAAACCTCGACCCGCCGCAGCGCCCGCTCGTCGTCGAGCGCTTCCTCGACGGCGCGCGCGAGCGCGTCGTTCTGGACGGCAGCAGCGGCACCCGCCCATAGCAGGACCAGGGTCCCGGCCGCGGCGAGCCGCGCAGCGACCCCGGCGAGCGTGTCCGAGGCTGCAATGAGCCGCAATCGATTCCGAGTCATGAAACCCTCCTGCCCTCCACCATATACCGGTGGCGCGACGGATGACGCCGGGCCGTCATCCGTCGCGATCGGAAGGACGCTCAGGATCGAATCGCGCTGCGGGGCCTGCGCCTCAGTCGTCGAGGCCGAAGGTGAAGACGACGTTGCCGGCCGCGACCGACACGTACTGCCGGCCGTCGACGGCGTACGTCATCGGCCCCGAGTGGACGCGGGAGCCGATGTTGATGTGCCACAGCTCCTCGCCGCTCACCGCGTCGAGGGCGAAGAACCAGCCGTCGACGGTGCCGCCGAACACGAGGTCGCCCTCGGTCGACAGCAGGCCCGAGGTGGAGCGCGGCGCAATCGGGTACTCCCAGCGGATGTTGCCGGTGGCCGGCTCGATGGCGCGGATGTAGCTCTGGTAGTGGTCGATGGGCAGGACGTTGTTGCCGCCGCCGCCCATGAAGGTCTCGCCCTCGACGTACTCCTCTTCGCGGGTGAAGTACTCCTGCTCGCCGTCGAACGCGTTGACGTAGAAGAGCTGCGTCCGGGGGCTGAACGCCGGCGACCACCAGTTCGTTCCGCCGCCGATCGGCGGCGAGACGACGACACCCTCCGGGGTCGGCGCGGTGTTGGGGACCCGGATCGGCCGTCCGTTCTCGTCCAGCCCCTCGGCCCACGTCTGCTCGGCGTACGGGGTGCCGACGAGGAACTCGCCCGTCTCGCGGTCGAGGGTGTAGTAGAACGCGTTGCGGTTGGCCCACATCATGACCTTGCGCAGCTCGCCCTCGTACATGATGTCGCCGAGAATCGGGATCTGGATGGCGTCCCAGTCGTGCACGTCGTGCGGCGTGAACTGGAAGTACCACGCCAGGTCGCCGGTGTCGGCGTCGAGGGCGAGGGCCGAGTCGGCGTAGAGGTTGTCGCCCAGCCGGACGTCGCCGTTCCAGTCGGGCCCCGGGTTGCCGGTGCCCCAGTAGACGAGGTCGAGCTCCGGGTCGTAGGAGCCGGTAATCCAGGTGGGCGAGCCGCCCGTGCGCCAGGATTCGCCGGCCCAGGTCCGGTTGTCGGGGTGATCCGGTCCCGGGATCGTCCAGGCGCGCCACACCTGCTCGCCGGACTCCGCGTCGTAGGAGTCCAGGAAGCCGCGGATGCCGTACTCGCCGCCCGCGATGCCGGTGACCACCTGGTCCTTGACGATGAGCGGGGCCGCCGTCTTGCTGTATCCCGCCTGGTGGTCCGCCACCTCTCGGTTCCAGACGAGGTTGCCGGTGCGGGCGTCGATGGCGACCAGATGGGCGTCGAGGGTGCTCATGTAGAGCGTCTCGCCCAGGATCGCGACGCCCCGGTTGTTGCGCCCGCAGCAGATCCGCAGGTCGTCCGGCAACTCGTGCTCGTAGCGCCAGTACTGCCGCCCGGTCGCCGCGTCGAGCGCGACGGCGTTGCTCGGCGCCTCGGTGACGAACATCACGCCGTCGACCACGAGCGGCGTCGTCTCGGCCCGGTCGATCTCGGGGATCTGGTAGGCCCACTTCAGCTCGAGCTGGTCCACGTTCCGCGTGTGGACCTGCTCGAGGCGGCTGTGGCGCTGGCTGTCGAACGTGGCGGAGTACATCAGCCAGTTCTGCGGCTCGTCGGCCGCGTTCAGCAGCCGCTCCCAGGTGACGGGCGAGAAGGCCGGCGCGGCCGCGCCTGCATCCGCGGCCGGCTGCTCCTGGGCCGAGGCCGTTCCCGCCGCTACGGCACAGGCGACGGCGAACGCGAGGACGAGTGCGAGGCGCTTCGGCATCAGCTTTCCCTCCGCAGCGAGAAGAGGTAGGCGACCAGGTCGTCCACCTCGGTCGAGGTCAGGTTGTCCGAGCTGGGCATGGTCGAGGTCGTGACGCGCTCGGTCGACCGTACGTCGCTCTTCAGGAAATGCCAGAGGTTCTCGTTCTCGTCCATGATGCGGACCGTGAACGTGTCCTCGTTCATGCGCAGCCCCTCGACGACGGAGCCGTCGGCGCGCGTCACCCGGATCGTCCACCACCGCGGGGCGACGTCCTCGTCCGGCGCGAGCAGGTCCGACCGCAGCTCGTCCGGGTCGCGGCGGTTGGCCACCGTCGTCAGGTCCGGGCCGAGCCGGCCGCCCGCGCCGCTCACCATGTGGCAGCTCGCGCAGTCCCCCTTGCCGGTGTAGATCTCGCGTCCGGCGCGGACGTCGCCGGGCAGATCGTAGTCTTCGGGGTCCAGGTTCAGCGAGTTGACGTACGAGATGATCTGCCAGACCGTCTGGTCCGACGCGCGCGGGCTGATCCCGATCATCGCGGTGCCGTCGATGCCGTCGCGGATCACGTCGAAGAGCCCGGCATCGGAGCTGGCGTTCGCGAAGGTCCCGGTCGTGAGATCGGGGGCCCCGGTCTCGTCGTTGCCCGTGGCGTCACGACCGTGGCAGCGGCCGCACTGCGCCCGGAAGAGGCGCTCGCCCATCCGGACGTCGACGGAGGTGGTGAACGGGTTCTCCTGGGCCGCCGCCGGCGCAGCGAATCCGCCGCCGCCGAGGAGCCCGGCGACCCACACGGCCTGAACGAGGCCAACCGCTAGTGCTCTGCGCATGGTGCAACCTCTCCGCGATTCGATGAACGTGTCCTGAGCCGGACCGGCGATCCGCGCCGGACGCCGGCAGTACGGACGCATCATAGTCCGATCTTCAGAAGCCGGACAGGAAGATGCCGCGCACGAGCCGCACTGCGAGGAGGAGCACCAGCGGCGAGAAGTCGATCCCGCCCATCGCGGGGAGCCGCTGCCGGATGGGCGCCAGCAGCGGCTCGGTCAGCACGCGCAGCATGCTCGCGATAGGATGCGTGGGTGGGAGCTGGAGCCACGAGGCGATGACGGCGCCGAAGATGACCAGCGTATAAGCGTCAAGCAACAGGACCAGGAGCATGAGTATCAGGGATCATACTAGGAGTCTGCGCCGTAGAACGGCGCGGACTCCTGGAGGGTTGGTTGGGCACCAAGCGGAGCCGTCAGGCGACGAATGGTGGGCTAGTGTGCACCGTCAGAAATACGTGAGCAGTAACGCTTCAGGGATTCCAGGATCTGCTCGGCGGTCTTCGTCCAGACGAAGGGCTTGGGGTCTTCGTTGTAGACCGCCAGGTACTCCTTGATCGCCGCCTCGAGTGCTTGGGTGCTGCGATGGGTTCCACGCCGGATCTGCTGCCGGGTGATCTCGGCGAACCAACGCTCTACCTGGTTGAGCCACGATGCGCTCGTGGGCGTGAAGTGCAGGTGATACCGAGGACGCCGTGCCAGCCAGTCGTGGATCATCGCCGTCTTGTGCGTGCCGTAGTTGTCCAGCACCAGGTGGATGTCGAGGTCGGGCGGCACCGCCTTGTCGATCACGGCGAGGAAGCGCTTGAACTCCACCGAGCGGTGCTTCCGAAAGCACCTGCCGATCACCTCGCCGGTGGCGGTGTTCAGGGCCGCGAACAACGAGGTCGTGCCGTGCCGTCGATAGTCGTGTGTCCGCTGCTCCGGTGCTCCCGGACGCATCGGCAACACCGGCTGGGTACGGTTCAACGCCTGGATCTGCGACTTCTCATCCACACACAGCACCACCGCTCGCTCCGGCGGATGCAGGTACAGCCCCACGATATCGCGCACTTTCTCGATGAACAACGGGTCTCGCGACAGCTTGAAGGTCTCGCTGCGATGGGGCTTGAGCGCGAACGCGCGCCACACGCGGCCGACGGTCGAAGCGCTCAGCCCGCAGGCTCGGGCCATCGACTCCCGGCTCCAATGCGTCGCCCCCCGTGGGGTCGTCTCCAGCGTCCGGACCACGACCCGTTCGACGTCCTCGTCCGACACCCGGCGCGGCGCGCCCGGCCGTGGTTCGTCCAGCAAGCCGTCGCAGCCGTTGCGCAGGAACCGCCGCCGCCACTTGCCGACCGTGGCCCGCGTCGTGCCCAGAGCCTGCGCCACGACCTGGTCGCTCCGTCCCGCGGCGCTCTGCAGCACGATGCGTGCCCTCAGGGCCAGAGCCTGCGCGGTATTGCGCCGGCGCAGCCAACCCTCCAGTTCCTCGCGCTGTGCGTCCGAGACCTCCGGGACCTCTCGTGTGTAATGGTTCGGCACGGCCCTCCTCGCTTCCGGGCCGACCGTACCACGAGCCGATTCTACTGGTCAAGAACTTCAGGCGTTGTACACTAGCCCAAGTTTACCAAGATCGCCGACATTTCTGTCGAAATCCGCAGGATCCGCGCCTGTCGGGGACGGTAACTTATTGATTCTAAAGGATCGGGGTCTGGAGACTCTGAATGTAGTGCCATAATCGTAACAGGAAGCTTGATTCGGACCGGGCCGCCCGCTATCCTGGCTCCATGTTCGTACGGCGCACCCAGACCCGACGAACCGCCGACGGCGTCCCTTACTTCTCCCACCGCCTCGTGCAGTCCGAACGCCTCGGCAACTCCGTGCGCCAGCGCACCCTCCTCAACCTCGGACGCCACTTCGACATCCCCGCGCCCCACTGGCCCCGCCTGTGCACCCGCGTCGCCGAGGTCCTGGCCGGACAGGCGCCGCTGGTGCCCGATTGCCCGCCCGCCGTGGACCAGGAAGCCCAGCGGATCGCCGCCCAGTTGGTCGCCCGCGGTGCCGACGCCGGCGGGCCGGACGCCGCAACGGCGGACATCCAGGCCGTCGACATCGACTCGTTGCGCGTGGTCCGGCCCCGCAGCATCGGGGTCGAGCAGGTCGGCCTGTGGGCCCTCGAGCAGGTGGGGCTGCCGGCCTTGCTGGCACAGTTGGGCGTCAACGGCGCGTTGCGCGCGGCGGCGGCCGGCGCCATCGTCGGGCGCCTGGCCCACCCGGCATCCGAGCGCGAGACCCACCGTTGGCTGCAGCAGCGCAGCGGCCTCGGCGAGTTGCTCGGCGTCGACTTCGAGACCGTCAGCGCCATGCAGCTCTACCGCGCCTCGGACGCGTTGGTAAAGCACCGCGAGGCCATCGAGGCGCACCTGTTCGACCGGGCGATGGGCCTGTTCGACCTGCAGCCGACCGTCACCCTCTACGACCTGACCAACACCTACTTCGAAGGCGAGGCGAGCGACCAACCGCAGGCCCGGCGCGGCCACTCGAAGGAGAAGCGCAGCGACTGCCCGCTGCTCACCCTCGGCCTGATGCTCGACGCCAGCGGCTTCGTCCGCCGCTCGCAGGTCTTCGACGGCAACGTTCGGGAACACCGCACCCTGGCCGGCATGCTCGAAGCACTCCAAGCGCCATCCGGCGCCCTCGTGGTCATGGACCGCGGCGTCGCCACCGAAGGCTGCATCGCCTGGCTGCGCGACAACGGCTACCGCTATCTCGTCGTCAGCCGCGAACGCCACCGCCAGTTCGACGCCACCGCCGCCGTGTCCCTGCGGACGCAGTCCAACCAGACCGTGCAGTTGCACAAGGTCGTCTCCGACGACCCCGACGAGGTCCGCCTCTACTGCTACTCCGAGCAGCGGGCCGCGAAGGAGCGCGGCATCGTCGAGCGCGCCGCCGCCCGCTTCGAGGACGCCCTCACGAAGCTCAACGACGGGCTCGCCCGCCCCCGCGCCCACAAGCGCATCGCCCAGGTCTGGCAGCGCATCGGCCGCTTGAAGACCAAGCACTCCCGCGCCGCCGGCCACTACCAGATCGACGTCACCGCCGACGAGACCGGCGAGCGGGCCGCCGCCGTCACCTGGACCCGGCGCCCCAAGGACGGCTCGATGGCCACCCATCCCGGCGTCTACTGCCTGCGCAGCAGCGAGACCGACTGGGACGAAGAGACCCTCTGGCGCACCTACACCACCCTCACCGACGTCGAAGCCGTCTTCCGCTCCCTCAAGTCCGAGCTCGGCCTGCGTCCCATCTATCACCGCAAGCCGCGGCGAGCCGACGGCCATCTGTTCCTCACCGTCATCGCCTACCAGCTCGTCCAGGTCATCCGCACCCGCCTGCGCGAGCATCGCGAGCAGGCCAGTTGGACGTCGCTACGCCACGTCCTCGACGGCCAGCAGCGCGTCACCACCACCTTCCGCCGGCCCGACGGACGCACCCTCCACGTGCGCACCGCCACACAGCCCGAACCCGAGCAGCGCGCCATCTACGACGTTCTCGGCGTCGACCCCAACCCCGCCGGCGTCCGCAAGACCCTCGTCTGAACGACCCGAACCTCCCGGTTCACGCACGTTTGTAGTGCCACTCGAACCGTTCTGCCCCCGTAAATCGTTGATTCCAAACGACCTCATTTCACCCCTGTTAAACTTGGGCTAGTGTGCACCGTCAGAAATACGTGAGCAGTAACGCTTCAGGGATTCCAGGATCTGCTCGGCGGTCTTCGTCCAGACGAAGGGCTTGGGGTCTTCGTTGTAGACCGCCAGGTACTCCTTGATCGCCGCCTCGAGTGCTTGGGTGCTGCGATGGGTTCCACGCCGGATCTGCTGCCGGGTGATCTCGGCGAACCAACGCTCTACCTGGTTGAGCCACGATGCGCTCGTGGGCGTGAAGTGCAGGTGATACCGAGGACGCCGTGCCAGCCAGTCGTGGATCATCGCCGTCTTGTGCGTGCCGTAGTTGTCCAGCACCAGGTGGATGTCGAGGTCGGGCGGCACCGCCTTGTCGATCACGGCGAGGAAGCGCTTGAACTCCACCGAGCGGTGCTTCCGAAAGCACCTGCCGATCACCTCGCCGGTGGCGGTGTTCAGGGCCGCGAACAACGAGGTCGTGCCGTGCCGTCGATAGTCGTGTGTCCGCTGCTCCGGTGCTCCCGGACGCATCGGCAACACCGGCTGGGTACGGTTCAACGCCTGGATCTGCGACTTCTCATCCACAAACAGCACCACCGCTCGCTCCGGCGGATGCAGGTACAGCCCCACGATATCGCGCACTTTCTCGATGAACAACGGGTCTCGCGACAGCTTGAAGGTCTCGCTGCGATGGGGCTTGAGCGCGAACGCGCGCCACACGCGGCCGACGGTCGAAGCGCTCAGCCCGCAGGCTCGGGCCATCGACTCCCGGCTCCAATGCGTCGCCCCCCGTGGGGTCGTCTCCAGCGTCCGGACCACGACCCGTTCGACGTCCTCGTCCGACACCCGGCGCGGCGCGCCCGGCCGTGGTTCGTCCAGCAAGCCGTCGCAGCCGTTGCGCAGGAACCGCCGCCGCCACTTGCCGACCGTGGCCCGCGTCGTGCCCAGAGCCTGCGCCACGACCTGGTCGCTCCGTCCCGCGGCGCTCTGCAGCACGATGCGTGCCCTCAGGGCCAGAGCCTGCGCGGTATTGCGCCGGCGCAGCCAACCCTCCAGTTCCTCGCGCTGTGCGTCCGAGACCTCCGGGACCTCTCGTGTGTAATGGTTCGGCACGGCCCTCCTCGCTTCCGGGCCGACCGTACCACGAGCCGATTCTACTGGTCAAGAACTTCAGGCGTTGGACACTAGGAGTCCGCGACCCCGACCGAGATGAGAACGCTCCTCCTGCTGCGGCACGCGAAGTCGAGTTGGAAGCATCCGGAGCTGTCCGACCACGACCGGCCCCTGAACAATCGCGGCAAGCGGGACGCACCGCGCATGGCCACGCTGCTCGCGGAGCTCCGGCTGCGGCCCGATCTGATCGTCAGCTCGACGGCCAAGCGGGCGCGCCGGACGGCAGAGGCGGTGGCCCGGCGTTGCGCGCACGAAGGCCTCGCGCGGCTCGACCGGAGGCTGTATCTCGCCGATCCGGGCGCCATCGTCGACGTCGTGCGCGAGGTGGGCGGCCGCTCCCCTTGCGTCCTCCTTGTCGGGCACAACCCGGGGCTGGAGGCGCTCATCGTCAGCCTGACCGGCTATGTCGAGCCGCTGCCGACGGCCGGCCTCGCCCACATCGACCTGCCGATCCGAGGCTGGAGGAGCCTCCGGCTCACGACGCGCGGCCGTCTCGTGAACCTGTGGCGCCCGAAGGAGATCGCCGGCCGGTCGTGAGCGGCCGAGCCGCTTCACGGGCCGCCTGCGACCTCGTCATACAGGCCCGGCAGCGTATCCCGGACGAAATCCCCGGCGAGGCCGAGCAGCCATCCCAGGTCGGCCGTCTGCAGGTGGTCCGCGACGTCCTCCTTCCCGACCCCGCGCCGTGCGAGCTGCTCGACCCGCGTGCGGAGCGTGACGAGGCGGTCGCGGAACGTCAAGGCGTCGCTCTTCTGCAGCAGCGGCCCTCCCTGGCCGGGGACGACGGTGTCGAACGCGAGCGCGAGCAGGGCATCGAGGGACTCGATCCAGCCCCCGGCGCTCCCCCCGCTCGCGAAGTCGATGAGCGGAGCGCCGTCCCCCATGAGGCTCCCGGCGTGAACGACGCCGCGGTCGGGGAAGACCACCACGGCAGCACCGTCCGCCGGTCCGCCTCCCACGTGGTGCAGGGCGACCTCCGCGTCGCCGAGGAAGAGCGAGAGCCGTGCGCTGAAGACGATGTCCGGCGCCGCCGTGCGCTCGCCGGGGGACTCGAGCGCGCCCGCGCGGGCCGGCGCGATGCGCCGCGCCCCCGGAGCGACGGGGGTGGAGCCGGCATCCCCGCCACGGCGGTGGGTGGTCAGCTCGTACGCCACCCGCCGGTCCGTCACCGTGGCGAGCAGCCGCGCGATCTCGGCCCGGTACTCCGCCAGTCGATGGCCGGCCAGCACGACCCCGTGCGGCGTGACCCGCGCCACGGCGTTCCCGCAGTAGGGCAGCACGTAGAGTCCGTCGCCGATCTCGAGCACGTCCGGCGGCGGTTCCGGCGGGCCGACGTCGGCGGCGGCCTCGTCTGCCTCGACGGACTCCGGCTGGTCGGAGCCCGGCGGGTCCGTGTCCGGCGGACCCGTGCCCGCCGCGTCGGCGGGCGTCGCCGGCGCTGTAGCGGCCGCTCCCGCCTGGGTCCCGGAGGCGGCGCCCGGCTCGGGCGGAGCGTTCTGCTGCGCCGCGTGGAGGCCGATCCACGACATCGCCACCAGCACGGCCGCGGGAAGGCCCCGGCGCAACATCTCGTCGCCCTGATCACGCCCCGCCAAGCGTGAAGCCCTGGGCGAGGTCGAGCTCGAGGGGGGGCGGTTCCTGGGCCACGAGGTACTCGAACTCGCGGCGGAACGCGTCGGGGGAGAGCCCCACGCACGCCGCGAGCTTCGCCAGCGCGTGCGGCTCCTCGAAATCGTCGCGCCGGAGCCGGAGCATGTAGCGGTGCGCGATCCGGTAGCGGGTCGAGTTGACGTCCACGAGGCGTACGCGCGCCCGCCCGGTCTCCGGGTCCACCATGCGCTCGAACGGAATCGGCACGAAGCGGCCGCCCTGCATCGAGATCATCGCCGCGCTGCCGCCCGCCATCACGTAGCGCGCCGCGCAGTAGCCGAGATCGCGCGTGTACTCCAGGTCGGACGGGATGGGGTCGGCGCACCGCAGCTCGTAGCCGATGTTCTTGGCGACGATGGTCGGCGCCAACCCCAGCGTCTTCAGGCGCGCCTGCACCTGCGCCTTCAGGATCTCGCCGATGTTCACCTCGGCGATCCGGACGTTCCCGTGGCTGTCGCGCTCCACTTCCTCCAGCCCGGCCAGGTCGTCCGGGTCGATGCCCAGCACGACTCCCTCGGCGAGGATGGCGACGCCGTCGCGGCGGCCCTGGTTGAGCCGCTTGATGATCGCGCCGGCCAGCGTGTCGACCAGGGACTTGAGACGGATCCGGTGGTCCGCGAACTCCTCGAGGATGAGGGTCAGGGTGGCGCCGGCCGCCTTGCCGATCCCGAGGCCGAGGTGGCCTGCCTTCCGCCCCATCGCGATCACGAAGTACCAGCGCGACGTGGTCTTGGCGTCGACCATCAGGTTCTTGACGATCTCGACGCCGTAGTGGCGGGCGGTGCCGAAGCCGAACGTATCGACGTAGGGGGGGAGGTCCAGGTCGTTGTCGATCGTCTTGGGGACGTGCACCACGCGCAGGCGGCCCTCTCCGCGCTCGGCCAGCTTCATGGCGGTGTAGGCGGTGTCGTCGCCGCCGATCGTGATGAGCTGGCTCACGTCGAGCCGCAGGAGCGAGACGATCGTGTTCTCCAGGTGCTCCGCCTTCCGCGTCGGGTTGGCCCGCGAGATGCCGATCTGCGACCCGCCCCGAAAGTGGATGCGACTGACATGCTCGATGTCGAGCGGCGTCACGTGGTCGATGTCGCCGCGCATGATCCACTCGAAGCCGTCGCGGATCCCGATCACGTCGACGTGCTCGAGCCGGCTGCGGATGGTGGCGGCGCTGATGACGCTGTTGATGCCGGGCGCGGGTCCGCCGGCGGCGAGGATGGCGAGCTTGCCGTGATGGGCCATGGTCCTGCGGTGCGGTAGCGGCTAGCGGACGAGCCGCCCGTCGCGCACCCAGACGTCCTCGCCGACGGTCACGGTGGTGTCGGTGAAGAAGTTCCAGCGCACGTAGCCGCCGCTGACCTGTCCGCCGAGCTCCGAGTTGTCGCCCAGCGAGAGGCGCACGACGCCGGCTCCGTACCCGTAGTACGGGATCCACGGACCGCGTTCCGGCACGGCGAGCAGGGGATTGAAGCCGAGGGCGAACTCCCGGAACGCGCGCGCCTCCTCGGGGACGCCGGCCAGCTCCGCCTCCGCGGCGGTCTGTCCCGACGCCGCGCGGACGCCGGTGACGCGGCCGCGCTCCATGGTGAGGGTCAGGCCCGTGACCGGCTGCCCGTCCCATTGGGATGGTGGAAAGACGATGGTCCCGCCCACCGTCTCCTCGATGGGCGCGACCCGGATCGCGCCCGCCGGCAGCTCTATCTCCCGGTCGATCAGGATCACGCCCCGGTCCGTGCGCGCCTGCGACGCGTCGCCGTCGCCGAAGTTCACCGGACGGTCCCCGATGCGGAAGCGGATGTCGGTGCCGCCGGGCGTCGTCACCCGCACCTCGGCGCCGCGCATGGCGGCGGCGAAGCGGCGCTGCGCGGCGGCCAGCGCCGCGTAGTCGGTCTCGAGGACGGCGCGCTGGTACGTCGCGTCGATGACCGACTGGCTCGGCAGCGGCTGGCCGGGGACCGGAAAGGCGCTGCCGTTCTGCGTCCAGTGGAAGTGGATCGTCCGGCCGATCCCCTCGTGCAGCAGGTCCTGGAGCGCGGCGTACACCGCGTGGTCGGGACGCGCGCCCGGCAGCATGATCGCGCCGTCGACGCCGCGGAGCATCTCGCGCCAGGCGGCCCGCGCGGCCTCCGAGCTCTGCGCGAGCCGGCCGGCGTCCCAGTCTTCGGGGTACGGCTCGGCAACCACGTCGATGACCCCGAGGTCGACGGCCTCGGCTTCCGCCAGCGCGTAGCGGAGGTGAGGAATCAGGGCGTCGAACTGCCCCGGTCTCGCCACGAGCAGTATCCGCTCACCGGGTCCGGGAGCGAGCTGCGTCACCAGCCGCTCGGCCAGGGCCCGCCATTGCATCGTCAGGCGGGGCTGGGCCGAGGCCGGGGCGGCGCTCAGCAGGCAGACGACGACGGCCGCGGCCATGGTTCGCACGCGGCAATCATAGCCCTTCGCGCGCGCCCTTACGGGCGCGCGGGGGCGCACCGCCGGCGCGACATTCCTGCGCTGCGGGCGTGCCCTGCTACGGGCGCGGCGCGGCCTGGGCGAGCAGCCACCAGAAGGCGTCGTTGAACGACGAGGCGTCGGTGGAGCCGCTGTCGCCGAGGCGCGCCACCACGAGGTCCAGGCTCGGCACGACGTAGAGCTTGCGGTCCCGCGCGCCCTGGGCCGCGACCAGGTCGGGCGGGGCGGACGGGATCAGCGGTCCCGCCGTCTCCTCCGGGGGCAGCGCCCAGGAGAGCGCCGACGCCTGGCCGTTGACCCACCAGAGCAGGCCGTAGGCCGGGTTGAGGGCCTGCGAGGGCCGCAGCATCTCGCCGAGGTACTCGGTGTCCTCGACGATCGTCTCCCCCCGCCAGACTCCGCCCGCCAGGACGAGAAGGCCGAAGCGAGCGAGGTCGCGGGCCGTGGTCACGAACCCGGTGCCGATGGCGGCCTGCGCCCAGGGCCGCGGCTCCCACCGGGAGTCGGCCATTCCCAGCGGGCCGGTCAGCCAGTCGCGGGTGACGGCGTTGGGCTCGTCGCCGGCGGCGCCGGCGACGATGCGCAGCAGATGGTGGTAGGCCGGCGTGTTGTAGCGCCAGGTCGTGCCGGGCGCGGCCTCGAACGCGAGCTCCGGCGTCAGGCCGGTCGTCATCGCCAGCAGGTGGCGGACGGTCACGGCCGACTCCTGCTCGGGGGACGCCGCCGTCCAGCCCGGCTCGTGCGCGGCGACCGGGTCGTCGAGGTCGAGCAGCCCGCGCGCCCGGGCCATGCCGACCAGGACCGCGACGACGCTCTTCTGCACGGAGGCGACGTCCTCGACGGCGTGACCGTTCGCGGTGCGGGGATGGCTGCCGTTGGCGTGCGCGGGGGACGGGTCGTCCAGCGTCCAGTGGCGCTCCGCCATGATCCGGCCGCGGTGCAGGATGACGACGCCGGTGGAGGCACGGTCCGCGGCCAGCGCGAGGGCGGCCTCGAGACGCGCGGGGTCCCAGCCGGCCGCGGCCGGGGTCACCGACTCCCACGTCCCGGCGGCCGGCGGGAAGTAGAGCGCGCCGTCCTCCGTTGCGCTCGCCGGACCGCGCCCCGGCCCCTCCGCCCCCGCCGCCGGCGGCTCCGGCCCCGCGCAGGCGAGCAGGAAGAGCGCCGCCATCGCTGCCCCGGTGCCGGAGATTCGTCGCGCAGCCGCCATCAGTCACCTCCGGTCACGCGTGCCGCCTGACTGGGAGTCTGCGCCGCGGAACCGCGCCCTGGAGCAAATCGTGTGCGCGCAGACTCCCAGGGCGACCGCAAGGTCGCGCCAGGAGTCTGCGCCGCGGAACCGCGCCCTGGAGCAAATCGTGTGCGCGCAGACTCCCGAGGCGACCGCAAGGTCGCGCCAGCGCCCGCCTCGCCCGTCCGGAAGCCGGGCCGGCGCACGCGCAACTCGCGGTCGAGGTCGACCACCGTGGCCCCGAACCCGCCCCCGGGACGGCGGGCGTAGCGGACGTCGGAGATCGACACACGGTAGCCGTCCCCTGTCTCCTCGACGTGGAACGCGGGGAAGCGCATCCACGTCGACAGGCCCCAGGCGTGCGGTGCGGTGAGGGCCGCCTCCACGACCGGGTCCCGCTCCCCCCGCTGGATCGACCCGCCGACCGCGCGGAGCGGCGGATCGGCGAGCCAGTCGAGCTCCAGGAAATGGTAGTGCTCCGCATCGGCGACGACGATGTCCCGCCGCAACGGATTCCCGGGGGCGGGGCTCGCCATGACCTCGATCGGGCCGCTGGGCGCGGGCGTTCCGGGGAGAGCCCGCGCACCCAGCAGAGCCGCGACCTGCCGCTCCGCGACGGCGGAGGCCGCTGCCATCAGCACGGCGTAGACCGCCAGCACGACCGCGCAGGCAGCCGCAACGCGCGGCACGTGCCGCGTCCACCGTCCGGTGAGGCGGAGCCACGCGATGGCGGCCACGCCGACGCACCAGAGCAGGCGCGCGGGAGCCGGCGCGCCCGCGAAGCCGGTGACGAGCGACGTGGCGGCGATGCCGAGCACGATCCAGGCTGCGGCGCCGAGACGCGAGGCGCTGTTGGCCAGCACCACCGGCGTGGCGGCCAGCAGCCACACCCAGGGATCGACGATGAACAGCGCATCGCCGTAGAACCAGGTGCCGTCGAACGGCATCAGGAGGCGGACACCGTAGGTATTCAGCCAGTCGAGGGCCGGATGCGAAAGCACCCCGACCGAGCTCAGGGCCAGCAGCGGCCCGGCGCGCGCGCGCGGCTCGCGCCCCCGCCAGGCGGCGACCGCCCGGTCGAGGAGCAGGAGGAGCCCGGTCAGGGCGAGCGGCAGGACGAGCATCGCGAGGGCGCCGTGGGTCCAGCCGCGCCGGAAGCCGAGCGACACGTCGCGGCCCAGGAACATCGTCACGGCGTCTATGTCGGGGGCGTTGGCGCCGAGGATGAGGGCGGGCGCGGCCAGCGTCGTGCGGCCCATGCGGCCGAGACGCGTCTCGGCGAGGGTCGCCCCGACGAGGGTGTGGGCGAGCGGGTCCATCGCGCCCATTAGAATACCGAAGCGCAGGGACGCCATCGGGCGCGCGGATGGGAGTAGCGTGACGACAACGCTCTTGAACGACGTCAACCTGGCCTTCATCGGCGCCGGAGCCATGGGCTCGGCGATGATCGGAGGCCTGCTCGGGCGGCACGACGTCGAAGCCGGGCGCGTCACGGCCAGCGACCGGCATGGAGAGCGCCTGGACGCGATCCGCGAGCAGTTCGGCATCCGCACGACCCTCGACAACGGCGAGGCGGCGCGGGGCGCGGACGTGGTCGTGCTCGCGGTGAAGCCGCAGGTGCTTCCGGCCGTTCTCGAGGGGCTGCAGGGAAGAGTGCGGCCGGGCGCGCTGGCGGTGTCGATCGTCGCCGGCGCCACCATCGCGTCGATTGCGTCCGGGCTGCGGCACGCCGCCATCGTCCGCACGATGCCGAACACGCCGGCCCAGGTCGGGGAGGGGATGACCGTCTGGACGGCGACGCCGGAGGTCTCCGCGGCCCAGCGCGCACAGGCCGGGGCCATCGTGGGGGCCCTTGGAAGACACCTCTTCGTCGACGACGAGCGGTTCCTGGACATGGCCACCGCCATCAGCGGCTCCGGGCCGGCGTACGTGTTCCTGATGATGGAGGCGCTCATCGACGCCGCCGTGCACCTCGGGTTCTCCCGCAGCGACGCGCGCGAGCTCGTGGTCCAGACTATCCGCGGGTCGGCGATCTACGCCGAGCAGCAGCCGGTCCATCCGGCGGAGCTGCGGAACCGGGTGACCTCGCCCGGCGGGACGAGCGCCGACGCGCTCTACCAGCTCGAGAAGGGGAGCTTCCGGACGGTCATGTCGAAGGCCGTGCTCGCGGCGTTCCAGCGCAGCGTCGCCCTCGGCGAGGTCAGCACGCGGCGCGCAGCGGCCGGGGCGAAGTCGTAGCACGTCGACGGGCGCGCCAGCGCCTGGCGGCACCGTCCTCCGCAACGTCCGATGGTCGCCGGCACGAGGGCCGCGCGGGCCGCGAGCGCGGCACGGCGAACGGCCGGTTTACGGCCAGAGCCAGCCGAACGTGCCGGCGGTCAGGAGCGCGAAGACCAGCCCGTCGGCCATCGTCTTGAAGGTGTAGCTCCAGCTCCGCGACCACCAGATGCTGGCTTGCAGGATCGCCAGCGAGTACCCCGCGAACGCCACCGTGCCGACGACGCGGAAGACGAGCGAGTACTCCGCTCCCGGTCCGAGCGTGAGGCTGGCCACGTAGCCTGCGAGCGCCCCGACGAGGAGCGAGTAGCCGAACCAGCGCGCCAGGTTCACGCCGAGCGCGGGCAGCCGGTTCGGCATGACCGTGAGGATGGCGACCGGACCCTGCTTGAACTTCTCGATCAGCTCGGGCGACCCCGGTCCCGTGCCGTAGGGCAGAGCGTAGTCGCCGGGCGGGATGCGGAGCGGCCGCAGCGCGTCGGCGACCTTTTCCTCGTCGGGGAGCGGCCCGGCGTCGCTCTGGTGGTACTTCAGCACCATGTGAAAGAGCGAGCTGGCCAGGAAGACCAGCACGGCCGAGACCAGCACGGGCAGCCAGAGGGACGCGACCGAGACCATGAGGACCTCCCTTGCGCGCGGTTCATCGGGGGGCGGACAACGATGCCTACTGCCCGTCTTCGCGAAGCGCGTTGAAGCGGCGCGCGCGGTCGGCCGCCGCCTCGTTCCCGATCAGCTCCAGGCGCCGCTCGCCCGGCAGCGAGAGGGCTGCGGTCTCGCCCAGCTCGCCGTCGCGCATCAGCTCGGCCATCGCCCGGTCCATGGCTCCCGCCGCGATCGCCCCCATCGCGCCGATGAAGAGGACGCCGACGCCGGCGTCGCGGGCCGCGGCGAGCGACGGGGCGCCGGTCAGGATGGGGCGACCCGCCATCTCGACCGCGCGCCGGCACTGATCGAGGGGGATGCCGGGCACGAAGATGAGGTCGCCGCCCGCCTCGGCATATGCCGTGACGCGCTCGAGGGCATCCTCGAGCGGCCCGCCGTCGGCCACGACGTCGCTGCGGACCAGCAGCACGAAGTCGTCGTCGCGCCGCGCGTCGACCGCCGCCCGCACCTTGTCGACCATTGCCTCGCGCGCCAGGATCTTGCCCTCGTCGTAGCCGGCGAGGTGCTTCGCGCCGTAGAGGTCCTCGATCATGATGCACGCCGCGCCGGCCTTCTCCATCCGCTGCACGGTGCGGTAGACGTTCAGCGGGTTCCCGCCCCCGTCGTCGGCGTCGGCGATGATCGGCGTGTCGATCCGGTCGGCCGCGCGGCCGCAGAACTCGACCAGGTCGTCCATCGTGATCATGCCGAAGTCGCCGATCCCGTACTTGCTGAGCGACAGGGCGCTGCCGCCCGTCATCACGATCTCGAAGCCGTGCATCTCGGCCAGTCGGGCGGTGGCGACGTCGCCGCAGTTGACGCACCGGGGCGGGTCGTCGCCGCCGAGCAGCCGCCGGAAGCGCGCGCCCGGACTCGTGCTCTCCGGCTGCGCCGCGAACGCGCCTCCGGGAACGGCGCTGCTCGCCAGCGCGGCGCCACCGGCGAGGCCGGCGCTCCCGAGGAATCGCCTGCGCGACGGTGTCGGGCGGTCGCTGTCGGGGGACGGTATGCGCATGATTGCTCCTTGGGCGATATCCGGTGTCCGGATGGTGACGCTATCTGTTCTACCATGGATGGCCGGTCCGCTCGGGCCCCGGCGGCCGAAGACGAAGCCGCCGGGCGGTGTCCCCGGGGGGGATCCCGGCTCGGCCCGGTCTGCCTGCGCCTCGACGTGCACGTGCGACGGCGTCACCCGGTCCGCGCCCGAGCCCGATCGGTCCGCTGAGAGGCGGGAAGAGACGGCTGCTGCCGTGGCCGGGACCGCAGCAACTGCGGGCGCTCGCGCTCGATTCTCGCCCGGTCCATCCTGCGCAGCATCCGCTCCTGCTCCGGATCGCGGGGTCTGCGTCCCGGCACGCGACCCGGTGGCTCGCCGGCCAGGATCCGTACCCACCGCGCGCGCTTGAGCCGTCGGATCTCCTCCTGGAACCGGTCGTAGTCGATCACCTGCCCTGAGTCTCCCGCTCGAGCTCCTGCAGCCGTCCCGCCTCCTCGGGGACCCTGCTGGTCCGTTCTCGCAAGTACCCCCAGTCCAGGCGGTCCGCGTAGAGCAGTGCGAGTCGCCGGGTCCATCGGCCGTCCTCGTCGCTCTTCCGATGGACCCAGGCGCGCAATCGGTCGAGCATGAGGTCCTCGACGCCGATGACCACCACGCGCAGTCCATCGACGTCCACCTCGGTCCGCGGGGCATCCTCCCCCGGGAGGCCGGGTGGGGCAGGGGCCTCGAACAGCAGATCGAGGTCGGCGTGGTACCAGAAGCGTCCCTCCTTCCGGAACCCCATCTCTGCGAACGCGACGTCCACCTCCGCCCCGTGGGGGAGCGCGAGGTCCATGTCGTGGGTCGCGTAGCCGCCGGCCGTATAGAACTCCAGTGCGCCGCCGCCGACGAGAATCGGCTCGATCCGGTGAGCGGCGAGCCGCGCCGTGAGCAGCCCCAGGGCCAGCAGGCGCCTGCGCCGCGGTTCGGACTCGTCGCGCAGGCTCGCGAGCCGCCGGTCCAGCTCGTCGCGTTCCATGTGGGCTTCGCGCGCTGCGAGCGCGGCGGCCCCCGGCCGCTACGCCCGCGGCTGCACGATCTCGATGCGGACGCCGTCGGGTCCGACGACGAACGAGATGAGCATGTCCTCGCCGAGGGGGTTGGTGAACGGGCGCGGTTCCATCGTGAACTCGACACCCTTGGCCCGGATCTCCTCGGCGGCGGCCCGCAGGTCGGGGAACTGCCAGCCCAGGTGGTCGAAGGCGCGCCCGTCGGTCGGCGCCAGATCGCCCTCGTGCTGCGAGATGAGCAGCCAGACCGTGCCGTAGCGCAGGCCGGCGATGCGGCCCTTGAGGCTGTCCCGCTCGCCCCCGAAGATGTTCTCGTACCAGTCGAGCGCGGCGGTGCGGTCCGTGGAGCGCAGGTGGAGGTGGTGGAAGCCGAGCCACTCGGTGTCCTCGACGACCTCGATCTTCGTACCCCACGGATCCTCGACGAACGCCAGCTTGAAGAGGCCGTCGATCTCGCGCATCGGCTCGAGGATCTTGACGCCCGCCGCCTCGTACGACGCCATCTTCGCTGAGAGATCCGGGAACGAGAACCCGATGTGGTCGACGCCGCTCCCGACGCTCGGGCCGGTCGGCTCGCGCTCGAAGAAGATGATCAGGGTGTCGCCCGCGGCGCACGCGTTGTGCCGGCCGTAGTCGGTACACCCCATGTGGGTCATGTACCACTCCTTGGCCTCGGCGGCCGAGGTCGCGACCAGGTGGATGTGATGGTAGTCGGCGGCGCCGGCGACGGCCGGAGCGCCGATGAGCCACGCGGCCAGCGCAACGAGGGGGAGGACTCTGCGGGTCATGGCGTGCCTTCCTTCCAGGTGGTGCCGCCGGTGACGACGCCGGTTCCGTGCGCCGATTATATCGTTCGGGGCAGCTGCGGATGGTCTTTCGGGCCGCGCTCCGCCGGTGGGCGCCCGCGCCGCGGCCGACCGCCCCGCGCCCGCGGCGATCGCCCGGCGCCGCGGCGACCGCCCGGCGCCCGCGGCGACCGCCCGCGATGTCACGGCGACGGCTCCGAACGCAGCAGGCGCAGGCACGGCGGGACCAACCAGGCCACGCCGACGAGGCGGCCCGTCAGCAGGGCGACGGCCGCCGCGACGGCGCCGGGGAGGTCGAGCGTGTAGATGGCGAGGGCGAGGACGGCGCTGACGGCTGCGACCTCGAGTGCCGTGGCCGAGGTGGCCGGGCGCGTGCGGCGGGCGTGCACGAGGAGGGCCCGCTCGACGTGCAGGATTACCGACAGCGCCGGGAACACGGCAAGGATGCGGATGGGCAGCAGCGCGAATCCGGTGAGCGCCAGGCTGAGCCCGGACACCGTGTGGAACCAGACATGGGCCAGGGGCGTGAACGCGATCGCCATGAGCCCCCCGGTGGCGCCCAGCGCGAGGACGCAGGCGAAGTCCCGCAGGCGTTCGAAGTGCTCGCGCCGGCGGCCGAGCAGCGCAATGACCACCTCGAGATAGGAGAGGCCGAGGGCGCGGAAGACGAACGTCAGGCCGTGAATCACCGGCAGCACGGCGAGCGACTCCACGGGGAAGCGCGCCTGCCCCATGAAGAACGTCACGATCGGCTGGGCGGAGAGGGCGACGAAGGTGGTGAGCCCGAGCGGAGCGTAGAAGCCCGCCAGCGCCGCCGGGCGGAGGGGGCCCATCCGATCCGCAGGGCGCGGGCGGTCGAGCAGCGTGGACACGAGCGTGCGGGTCATGAAGCGGCTGGCGAGAGCTTCGGTGAGGACTCCGGCCGACAGGGCGAGCGCGCCGACGTGGACCCCCGGCAGGCTCGCGGCGTGGAACGCGACGAACGCAGTCACGGACATCGCGACCAGTCGGATGACCGTGCCGCTCGCGACGCGCCGGGTCTGGCCGTGGCGGATCAGGATCCCCTGTCGGAACCGGCGGTAGGCGATGGCTCCGGGCCAGGGGAGCAGGATGGCGAGGGCGCCGTGCGTCAGGCCCGCCACGTCGTCCGGCAGGCGCAGCGCGTGGGCGACCGCGCCGAATACGGGCGGCAGCAGCAGGACGACCTGCGCCGCGGTCACCGCCGCCGCCAGCCGGTACGCGAAGCCGCGGAGCGCGCGGTAGCTCGCCGCGTCCTCGACGAGCGCCGTCGACGCGCTCATCAACATGAAGACGGGCGACTCGATGATGATGGCGAAGGCGAACGCAACTCCGAACGCGGCCAGGTTGACCGTGGCATCGGGCAGGCGCGCGATGATCGCCGCGAGGTACGGGCCCTCGGCGGCCATCATCAGCCACGTGCCCGCGAGTGGCAGCCAGAAGACGAGGATGCCGCGGTAGGAGAGCGGGGTCGTCGTCACACGCCTGATCTGCCCGGGGGGCCGCGGTCGGACGGGGGCACGTCCCGCCCGTGAGATCGATTCACTTTCTTGACCGACCGGATCGGTCGGGTATATGGTCCCCCCGTCGAAGTGAGATCAAGTCTCACTTCGACGGGTTTCGCTCGTTGCGGGACGGTAGACCCGGATTGGGATCCGCCTCGGCGTCAGAGAGTGAGATGGCCCGCCCGGTGCGGTCACACCAGGCAGGCCGGCTGAACGCTCGCCCGCGATTTCCCTGGCTGAGGTTGCACGGCGTGCGGCGCCCAGACACCCATTCTAGGGGGCTGGCATCGCGCGGCGCAACCGCGCCGAGATGGAGGAATGCGATGTCAGTGCTACGCGTGGGATTCCCGGCGATCGTCGCGATCGCGTGGCTCGCCCTGCCGGGGGCGGCCCTGGCGCAGGGCGGGCCCAACGAGGCCGCCGGCACCGGGCCCGCGGCCCCCGTGCCGGCGGCGCCGGAGGACGCGGAGACGGGGCGAGCCGAGTCCGAGGCGGGCGAGGGGCAGGACGATGCGGTCGACGTCGCGGAGCTCGAGCGCCGCGTCGAGATCCTCGCCGAGGAGCTCGAGCGGCTCCGCAGCGGCGAGCCCGACCGCGAGGTGACCATCGATCAGGCCCGCGCGCTGGGTCTGGCGCCGTCGGCGGCCGCCACCTACGAGATCGACTCCGGGGTGTCGATCGCCGGGTACGGCGAGATGCTGTACGAGAACTACGCCTCCAGCAAGACCGACCAGTTCGACTTCCTGCGGGCAATCCTCTATGCCGGCTACCGGTTCAACGATCGCTTCCTCTTCAACTCGGAGATCGAGGTCGAGCACGCGAAGGAGATCTTCGTGGAGTTCGCGTACGTCGACTTCCTCGCCACCGACAACATCGGGTTGCGGGCCGGGATGCTGCTGATCCCGATGGGGCTGGTCAACGAGTTCCACGAGCCGACCGTCTTCATCGGAGCCGAGCGGCCCGTGACCGAGAAGAGCATCATCCCGACCACGTGGCGGGAGAACGGGGGCGGCATCTACGGGGCGTTCGAGAAGGTCGCGTTCCGCTTCTACGCCGTCAACGGCTTCAACGGCTCCGCCTTCTCGTCGAGCGGCGTGCGCGGCGGCCGGCAGAAGGGCGGCAAGGCGAAGGCGAACGACATGGCGGTCACGGGCCGGGTCGACTTCACGCCGACCCCGGGCATGTTCTTCGGGGCCAGCTTCTATACCGGGGGCTCCGGGCAGGGCGACATCGTCGTCGACGACAGGAACTACGGGGTCCGCACGAGCATCTTCGACGTGCACGCGCAGGTGCAGATGCGCGGCTTCGACGTCCGCGCGCTCTTCGCGCAGGCGATGCTCGACGACACCGTGCAGCTCAACCAGGTGCTCGGGCTGACCGGGTCGAGCGGTGTCGCCGAGAAGATGCAGGGCGGCTACCTGCAGGTCGGCTACGACCTCCTGTCGCAGGTGGCCTCGACCGGGGACGTGGCGTTCACGCCGTACCTCCGCTACGAGAAGGTCGACACGCACGCGGCCGTCGCGGCCGGCTTCACGCGGAGCGCGTCGAAGGACAACACGTACACGACCTTCGGGCTCGAGTTGAAGCCGATTCCGAGCATCGTCATCAAGGTCGATCACATGTGGGTGAACAACCCCGCCGACAGTGGTGTCAACCAGTTCAACGTCAACGTGGGTTACGCATTCTGATCCGCCCGGGGCTGTGGTACCGGGCGTCATGCATCCCGTTCGGTACTGCGTGCGATGGCTCCGGGCGGCCGCGGGCCGGTCGGTGGACCCCCGCCGGCCCGCGGTTTGTCTGCTGGCCGCCGGCCTCGTCCTGGGGGCCGCGGCGGCCGCCGGCGGTCAGCCCGGCATCTCCAGGGAGGAGGCGCTGGCCGCGGTCTTCCCCGGGGCCGCGATCTCCGCGGATCGCGTGTATCTCACGGAAGAGCAGCGCGACGCGGTGGCCGCCGTGTCGCGCCAGGACGTTCCGGGGCGCATCTACGCGCGCTACGTGGCGCGGCGCGGCGGCGCCGTCGTCGGCCGGGCCTACGTCGACACGCACATCGTCCGGACCAAGCGTGAGAGCCTCCTCATCTCCGTCGATCCTGACGGCCGGGTCCGCCGCATCGACGTCACCGCGTTCCTCGAGCCGCCGGAGTACGTGGCGCCCGAGCCCTGGCTGCGGCAGTACGACCGCCGGCCGCTCGACGACGATCTCGCGATCCAGCGCGCGATCCGGCCGATCGCGGGGGCCACGCTGACGAACCGCGCGGTCAACGGGGCCGTGCGCCGGGTGCTGGCTCTC
This sequence comes from Vicinamibacterales bacterium, assembly GCA_965215155.1. GTDB lineage: Bacteria > Acidobacteriota > Vicinamibacteria > Vicinamibacterales > UBA8438 > JAGWAJ01. The sequence continues at coordinate 1,837,399 of CBDCCY010000004.1, forward strand.
GATCGGGTGCTGCGGGCGGGGGAGCGGCACCCGTGATCGCCGCCCTCGAGCGGTGGGCGCGCGTCCCCCGGGTGGAGCGCTGGTTCTTCAACGCGATGCACGCCGCCATCACGCTGAGCGGCGTGGCGTACTTCTGCATGAAGTACCTGATGACGACCGACGACCCGTTCGCGCTCATCAACCATCCCTGGGAGCCGGCGATGCTGTCGATCCACGTGATGGCCGCGCCGCTCGTCGTCGTGTCCTTCGGCATGGCGTTCCGCTCGCACACGTTGCGGAAGCTGCTGCAGGCGAGTCCGGTGAACCGGCGTTCCGGCCTCACGTCGGCGGCGACCTTCCTGGTGATGACGCTGTCCGGCTACCTCATCCAGGTGGCGACGACTCCCGCCCTGATCGCGGTCGCCATCTGGACCCACGTGGCGACGAGCGTGCTGTTCGTCGTCGCCTACGGCGTCCACCTCGTCATCGGCTACCGGACGGCGTACGCCGGGGCGCGCCGGCCGGCCTGGTAGGAGTCTGCGCCGCCGCAGCCCGGCGGCTGCGCGGACTCCCGACGCGTCCGTCAGGGCGCGCCGGCGCGACGTCTCTCACCGGTCGGCCGGGACCGGCGCCGCGGATGCTGCGCTCCCGCGCCGCGGGGGGCCGCCGCACCGGCTCATGGCCCGAACCGGACCGCGAAGTCCCGCCGCTGCTGCACGCTGCCGAGCATGAGGAGCTCGGCCCCCGCCTCCAGGGTCATCGATGCACGCAGGTTGGTGACGACCTGCCCGCCCTGCTCGACCGCGACGACGCTGAGACCGGTACGCGATCCGATCTCGGTGGCGGCCAGCGTCTTCCCCCGCAGGGAGCGGGGGAGGGGCAGCGCGAAGAGGTCGACCCCCTCCCCGAGGATGACCAGCTCGTGCCCCTCGATGAGCGAGAGCACCGCCTCGGCGCCGAGGGTCGAGTAGCTGAGCACGAAGTCGGCGCCGGCGCGATGGATCGCCTCCAGGTTCTGTTCGTGGGTGACGCGGCTCACGATGCGCAGGTCCGGCTTCAGACGCCGGCAGTAGACGGCGAGGTAGACGTTCATCGCATCGTCGTGCGTCGTGAGCAGCACCTGTGCGGCGCTGGCGAGGCCGGCCCGGGTCAGCGCGTCGCGGTCGTTGGCGTCGCCCCCGAACACCTCGTCGGCGACTCCTACCATCCGCTCTCGCGCCTGCGGGTCCCGGTCGAGCACGTGCACCCGCATTCCCTTTTGCTTGAGGGCCCGGGCGGCGACGATGCCGACCGTGCCCGCGCCGACGAGCAGGATGGGGGCATCGAGGAACGGCCGGTCCCGGATCTGACCGTCGAGGGCGGTCAACTGGTCCGTCGTGCCGACCACGACCACGATGCTCTCCCGGGTTATCGGCACCCCCGGGAACGCGGGCACGAGACGTCCGCGGTGCCACAGCCCGACGATGTTCAGCCCCGTTCGTTCCCGGAGGCGCGTGTCGCGCACCGTCTGGCCGGCCAGCGGCGTGTCGCGCGCCGAGAACTCGGCGATCTGCAGTCCCTTCACGGCGCCGACGATGTCGGCCTTCCCGAGACCTGCGCTGACCCGGTTCGCCAGGTACTCGCCCAGGCGCACCTTGAGCGGGAGCACGTGCGTGCAGCCGCTCAGCTCGAGAATGTCCGTCGAGTCCTCGTGCTCGGCGAGCGCGATGATGGGGACGTCCGAAGAGGCTTCCCGCACCGTCAGCGTGATGTTCGTGTTCGTCGTGTCCTCGTGGTTCGCGAACACCGCCCGCGCCCGCTCGATGCCGAGCAGCTCGTAGGTCACGCGGCTCTCGGGGTCACCGGTCACGACTCGCACCCCCCGGTCCGACAGGCGGGCCGCCTCGGCCGGATCGGGCTCGAGGACGTAGCACGGGATGCCGTCGGTGCGCAGCCGTCCGATGAGGCTGGCCGCGATCGGGTCGTAGCGGCTGACGATCACGTGCCCGTGCTCGCCGGACGGCGCACGCCGCGGCACGCGCGACAGCTCCTGCGCCCTCCGCAGCGGCTCGATCAGGAACTCGATCGACACGTAGGGCAGCGCCACGAGCAGCAGCAGGATCCCGCTCAGCAGCACCCAGGCGCTGAACAGCCGCCCGGCGTCGCTGTAGAAGACGATGTCGCCGAAGCCGAGGGTGCTCATCGTGACCACGGTCCAGTACAGGGCCGTGATCCACGAGTAGGCGCGGTCCTCGACGTGCAGCATGATCAGCTGGAAGAGGGCCGCGTTCAGCGGTATGAACGCCGCGAGGATGCCGCCGACCACGAACGGGAAGCTGCTGCGGCGGCCGGGCTCGCGGCCGGCTGCCCTGCGCGCGTGACTCGGGAACCGCAAGGCGCTCCTGGGAGGCTCGACGACGATTATATCGGCGGCGTCAGGCCCCGGCCTTCCTCGAGCCGGGCTGGCTGGACGCCGTGCCGGCCGACTCCGGACCGCCGGCGCCCGCCGTCTGCCGGGGCGCGATCGCGACGTTCAACAGGGCGTACAGCGCCGCCACGAGCGGGTTGAGGAGATTGAAGAAGGCGAACGCGGCATAGGTGAGCGTCGGCACTCCCAGCGTGGTCGCCATGAACGCGCCGCACGTGTTCCAGGGGATGAGCGGCGACGTCAGGGTGCCGGCGTCCTCGAGCGTGCGGGAGAGGTTCTTCGGGTCGAGGCCGCGGCGCTCGTACTCGCTCCGGAACATCCGTCCGGGCAGCACGATCGAGATGTACTGATCGGACGCCAGCACGTTGATCCCGAACGACGTGCCGAGCGTGGTCAGGATCAGCCCGCTCGTCCCGCGCACGCGCTCCAGCATGCGGCCGGCGAGCACGCGCAGGATGCCGGTGGTCTCCAGGACCGAGCCGAACATCATCGCGGTCAGGATCAGCCACACCGTCGTCAGCATGCTGGCCATTCCGCCGCGGGAGACCAGGTCGTCGATGACCGCGTTGCCGGAATCGAGCACGTAGCCGGCGTAGAGCGCCTGCCAGACGCCCTGGACGAGCGCGACGGCCTCCGGGAGCTCGGTCGGGCCGACGTAACGCAGGACGGCATCGCGCTGGAAGACGGCGGCGAAGAGCCCGCCCGTGAGAGCGCCGATCAGCATTGCCGGCAGAGCCGGCACCCTCCGCATCACCAGGGCCAGTACCAGCGCCATCGGCAACAGCAGGTGCGGGCCGAGCACGAAGCTCTCCGCGAGCGCGGCGCGCACCGCCGCAAGCTCGTCCGCGGCCTCCGGCGCCGGCGCCGCCACGCCCGCGATCGAGAACAGGACGAGGGCCGCGGCGATGCTCGGCGCGGTCGTCCAGAGCATGTGCCGGATATGGACGAACAGGTCGGTGCCGGCGACGGCCGGCGCGAGGTTCGTCGTGTCCGACAGCGGAGACATCTTGTCGCCGAAGTACGCGCCGGAGATGACCGCGCCGGCTGCCAGGCCGAGGTTGAGCCCCTGCGCGGTCGCGATGCCGACGAGGGCGATGCCAACGGTGCCGGCCGTCGTCCACGAGCTGCCGGTGGCCAGGGCGACCACCGCGCAGATCACGCACGCGGCGGCATAGAAGACCGAGGGCGCCAGCAGGGCGAGGCCGTAGTGGATCATCGTGGGGACGACGCCCGCGAGGATCCAGGTCCCGATCAGGGACCCGACGGCCAGCAGGATGAGCACGGCGCCCATCGAGACGGAGATCCCCCGGCTGATGCCGGCCTCGACGTCGGTCCAGCGGTGGCCGTTGGCCAGGCCGATGACGCCCGCCACGCCGGCGGAGAGGACGAGCGCAATCTGGTTCGGCCCGGACGACGACGAATCGCCGAAGAGGTAGACCGAGGCGCCCAGCAGCGCAATCAGGAACAGCACGGGGACGAGAGCCTGACCGAGCGTTGCCTCCCGGGGCCCGGGCGGAGAGGCTGCGGTCATGGCGGCGCGTCGCTATGCGACGGGGACGTCGACGCCGAGCCGGCGCCGCTTGAGGAAGAACCCCTTGCGCGACAGGCCGAGGCGCCGCGCGGCATCGTCGATTCGGCCGCCGGTGACCGCGAGCGCGCGGCGGATGAACGTCCGCTCGACGGCCGCCGTCGCTGCCGCGAGCGTCTGGTCCGGATCGAGAGTCACCTGCAGGTCGCGGGCGGCCGCGGGGGACGGCGACACGGCCGATTCCGTCGCCGCCTGGCGCACCTCGGCCGACAGGTGCTCGGGCGTTATGGTCGTGTGGTCGTCCGCGAGCGCCGCGACCCGTCGAATCTCGTTCGACAGCTGCCGCACGTTCCCCGGCCACTCGCACCGCAGGAGGCACTGCAGCGTCCGGTCGGCCAGCTTGAGGTGCGGCCGGCCGTGGTCGGCTCCGTGGCGGCGCAGGAAGTAGTGCACCAGCGGCGGGATGTCGTCGCGCCGCTCGCGCAGCGGCGGAACGATCAGGCGGACGGCGTTCAGTCGGAAGAACAGGTCCTCGCGGAATCGGCCCTCGCGCACCCGCTCCGCGAGGTCGGCGTTCGTGGCCGCGATGACGCGCACGTCGACGGTGACGGGGCGCGCGGCGCCGAGCGGCTGCACCTCGTAGTTTTCCAGCAGGCGCAGCAACTTGGGTTGGGTCTGCAGATCGAGCTCGCCCACCTCGTCGAGCAGGAGCGTGCCCCCGTCGGCGGCCCGGACGAGGCCCGGCACGTTCTCGTAGGCCCCCGTGAAAGAGCCTCGGCGGTGACCGAAGAGCTGGCTGTCGATCATGTCGCGGGGAGGGCCCGTGCAGTTGAACGGGACGAAGTCTCGCCGGGAGCGTTCCGAATGCCGGTGAATCAGTCGCGCAAGCACTTCCTTGCCGGTGCCGGACTCCCCGCTGATCAGAACCGGCAAGGTGCTTGCCGCGACCTTCCGGGCTGTCCCCACGAGCCGGCGCATTGCCGGCGACGCGAAGACGCCCGCCTCGCCCGGCGCCGGCAGCTCGGGTGGCCATGGAGACGGGAGGCCGGCCTCCGCGCGCCGGTGCGCCTCGAGCGCCACGAGCCGCTCCGTGTGGGACCGGAGGGCGTGCAGGCCGGCCTCTGCCCGGACGTCGTCCTGCGGCACTGCGATGACGCGCAACTGGCCATCCGCACCCCGGCCGCAGGGAATCGTCACGCGTCCGGGCCGCCGCGCCGCCGCGACGGCCGCGGCCGCCGACCAGCCCTCGTGAGCGCGAAGCTCCAGCGAGCGCCCGTCGCGGGTGGCGACGATGGCCAGGGCGCGCGCGCAACCGCTGCGGCGCAGGAGGATGAACAGTTCCTGCGCCCGCAGCGCCGGGTGCGAGGCGACGTGCGCGAGCGGCTCGAGGTCCAGGATGTCGGGCATCGCCCGCGGGCCGCGCCGCGGAATCGGCCTGGGAGTCCGACCCGGCAACGTGCCGCGGACGATCGGCGACACGTCCCAGGGCCGGGCCGAGAGCCGGCTTCGCAGACCCGAACCGATGCGGCGCTCGACATGCAGGTAGCCGACCACGCCGTCGCGCCGCGCGTCGGCTCCGCCGATCGCGGAGAGGACCCGCAGGGAGCTCTCGACCACCGGCCGCGCCCGACTCCCGGGGGCGGCGGTCGCGAGCAGGGATGCGTGGGCGCGCTGCAGCTCGGCCAGCAGCGGCGGCGGCGCCCCGTCCGCCATCTCGCGAGCCTCGGCGAGCGCGCGGGCCGCCAGGTCGACCCGGTTCACCCGCCGGCAGGCGTCGGCCTTCAGACAGCGCAGAGAGAGACCGCGGGGCAGGTCCCCGCACTCGTCCGCCCTCGTGATCCCGTTCTCGCAGATCGCGAGCGCCTCGTGCCAGGCGGAGTCGGCGTACGCGAGGCGCGCGCGGGTGAGGAACGACGACAGGACCTCCGACGACGGCGGGAAGCTCGCCTGACCGCGAACCGCGTCGTCCAGTTCCGCGAGACGGCGGCGGCAGGCGTCCGGCCGGGCCCGGTGCAGGCTGATGCGGGCCAGCGTGTCCAGGAGAGCGACCCGGGTCCGCGTCGTGCCGCCCGGAACGGCCAGGGCTTCTTCGCAGAGCGCTTCCGATTCGCGCACGCTGCCGACCGCCAGCTTGGCGTGCGCGAGGCGAGCCATGGCTGCGACGCGCGCTGCGAGGTGCCCGGAACGCGTTGCGTGGCCCAGGGCCTCGCGGCCGTGGCGGGCCGCCGCCGCGTGATCCGCGCCCAGGGCGCAGGCGTCGGCCCGGGCCAGCGCCAGCAACCCTGCCAGCCACAGGTTCTCGCCCGCGGCGAGGAGTTCTTCCGCCACGCCGAGGTGCGACAGGGCCGTCTCGAGACGGCCCTGTCGCGTGTCGATCGCGGCAAGGGCGAGGTGGAGTCGGACGTGCAGGTGCGGGTGAGCGGCCGCGACCGCCGATCGCGTGCACTCGTCGACCAGGTGGGACGTCCCCGCGGCCCCGAGCACGTCCGCCAGATGGCCGACGATGTCGAGGCGGATCCAGCCGACGAGCTCGGCATCGTCGGCCGCGTTCGCAGCCTCTACCGCTCGCCGAAAGCGGTTCAGGCTGCGTGCGGGTTCGCCCTGCTCCGCCGCCGCCACCCCGAGCACGGCGTGACAACGCGCCCGGCAATCCGGTGCCGCGTTCGAAGACCGGAGGACGCGGCGGGCGGCGGACGCTGCCGCCGCTCCGTCGCCCGTCAGTTGCAGCACCTCGGAGCTTGCGGTGAGGTAGGCGGCGCGGGACCCGGCTCCCGCCGTCGCTTCCGCTCGTTCGAGGCTGCGCCGCGCGGACCGGAATCGACCGCGCGCCTTCTGGGCCAGAGCGTGATCGAACGGCGTAGGTGTCACGCGTCTCCCTCGGGATCGGGGCGACCGCCGGCAATCCCTCGCCCCGACGCCGGCAGGGTGCGGCGCCGCCGCGTCAGGGCGACGCCGAAACCGATGTACAAACGAACGCCCGAGACCGGCGGCGCCGGTCCCGGGCGACGAACAATCCCGGCAGCGACCTACTCTCCCACGAAGTTGCCCCCGCAGTACCATCGGCGGTGGAGGGCTTAACTGCTGTGTTCGGCATGGGAACAGGTGTTTCCCCTCTCCTATGACCACCGGGAAACCGGTCCCGGGGGCGGCTGGAGCCGCCACCGGGAAATTGCTGTCAAAGAACCGCAACCGGGCCCCGGCATTCGCCGGGCGCCACGGTCGCGTGCCGTTCGACGGGACGTCCCGCCGAACGACGAGGTCGCAACTGAATACCCTACAAACGGCAGCTTCCCGGGCCTGACGCGAGGTGAGAGATGGTCAAGCCTCACGGCTGATTAGTACCAGTTAGCTCAAGCCCTCACGGGCCTTACACATCTGGCCTATTACCTGGTGGTCTTCCAGGAGCCTTCAGGGACCCGAAGGTCCAGGGAGATCTCATCTCGGGGAGGGTTTCACGCTTAGATGCTTTCAGCGTTTCTCCCTTCCGGACGTAGCTACCCAGCACTGCCGCTGGCGCGACAACTGGTACACTAGAGGTCCGTCCATCCCGGTCCTCTCGTACTAAGGACAGCCCCCCTCAAATCTCCTACGCCCATGGCAGATAGGGACCGAACTGTCTCGCGACGTTCTAAACCCAGCTCACGTACCGCTTTAATCGGCGAACAGCCGAACCCTTGGAACCTGCTACAGCTCCAGGATGCGATGAGCCGACATCGAGGTGCCAAACCTTGGCGTCGATGTGAACTCTTGGCCAAGATAAGCCTGTTATCCCCGGCGTACCTTTTATCCGTTGAGCTATGGCCCTTCCATGCGGAGCCACAGGATCACTAAGGCCTGGTTTCCCACCTGCTCGACTTGTAGGTCTCGCAGTCAAGCTCGCTTCTGCCTTTGCACTCTCCGGCTGATTTCCAAACAGCCTGAGCGAACCTTCGCGCGCCTCCGTTACATTTTGGGAGGCGACCGCCCCAGTCAAACTACCCGCCTAGCAGTGTCCCTGACCTGGATGACAGGCCGAGGTTAGAACACCGACGAGCCAAGGGTGGTATCTCACCGACGACTCCCCGGACCCCAAAAGGCCCGGTTCAAAGTCTCCCACCTATCCTGCGCATGACACGCCAGCACTCACTACTAAGTTGTAGTAAAGGTGCACGGGGTCTTTCCGTCTTGCCACGGGCAACCGGCGTCTTCACCGGTACCACAAATTCGCAGTGTCCCTCGTTGAGACAGCGCTCAGATCGTTGCGCCATTCGTGCAGGTCGGAACTTACCCGACAAGGAATTTCGCTACCTTAGGACCGTTATAGTTACGGCCGCCGTTTACTGGGGCTTCAGTTCAGAGCTTCGCCTTGCGGCTAACCCCTCCCTTTAACCTTCCAGCACCGGGCAGGCGTCAGACCCTATACGTCGTTGTTCGACTTGGCAGAGTCCTGTGTTTTTAGTAAACAGTCGCCTGAGCCTCTTTATTGCAACTCCTCTTCGCTCACCGGGCGAGCCGGATCACGAGAAGGAGCACCCCTTCTTCCGAAGGTACGGGGCGAGTTTGCCGAGTTCCTAAACGAGGGTTCTCACTCGCGCCTTGGGATGTTCTCCCTGCCTACCTGTGTCGGTTTGCGGTACGGGTACCCGGATGACTCCTTAGAGGCTTTTCTTGGCAGCGTGGCATGACCCACTTTGCGGCCTTGCGGCCTCGCCATGGCACCTCAGGGAATGTGAACCGCCGGATTTGCCTGACGGCTCCCCCTACATGCCTGAACCTACACTTCCAGTCGTAGGCTGGGCTGACCTCCTGCGTCCCCCCATCGTGATAACGCCATCCAGGTAGTTCCGGAATGTTGACCGGATGTCCATCCGCTACGCCTTTCGGCCTCGCGTTAGGACCCGACTGACCCTGAGCGGACGAACCTTCCTCAGGAAACCTTAGGCTTTCGGCGGAGTGGATTCTCACCACTCTTATCGCTACTTATGCCGGCAGGGTCACTTCTCTGCGCTCCAGCGGTCCTCACGATCCGCCTTCACTGCCCAGAGAACGCTCCTCTACCACTCGCGGCCCCCTGAGGGGCCGCTGAATCTACGGCTTCGGTACTGTGCTTGAGCCCCGTTACATTGTCGGCCCAGAGCCGCTTGACCAGTGAGCTATTACGCTTTCTTTAAAGGATGGCTGCTTCTAAGCCAACCTCCTGGTTGTCTCGGCGTCTCCAGTTCCTTTCCCACTTAGCACAGATTTCGGGACCTTAGCCGGTAGGCTGGGCTGTTTCCCTTTCGACCATGAAGCTTAGCCCCCACGGTCTCACTCCCGGGATGCGAGTCGTCGGCATTCGAAGTTTGGTTGGATTCAGTAAGCTGGTAGGCCCCCTAGTCCATCCAGTGCCCTACCGCCGACGCCGACCTCCCGAGGCTGCTCCTAAAAGCATTTCGAGGAGAACGGGCCATCACGAGGTTTGATTAGCCTTTCACCCCTACCCTCAGCTCATCCAAGCCTTTTTCAACAGACACTGGTTCGGGCCTCCACCCGGTGTTACCCGGGCTTCACCCTGGCCAAGGGTAGATCACCTCGTTTCGCGTCTACTCCCCGCGACTGAACGCCCATTTCGGACTCGCTTTCGCTACGGCTCGCTTGCGCTTAACCTTGCCACGAAGAGTAACTAGCCGGCTCATTATGCAAAAGGCACGCGGTCAGGCGTTTCCGGCGGCCGAAGCCGCTGGACATAGCCCTCCCACTGCTTGTAGGCATACGGTTTCAGGTACTATTTCACTCCCCTAACAGGGGTTCTTTTCACCTTTCCCTCACGGTACTGGTTCACTATCGGTCGCCAGGGAGTATTTAGCCTTGGGAGATGGTCCTCCCGGATTCTCGCGGGATTCCCCGTGTCCCGCGATACTCAGGAACCTGCCCAGCGAGCCAGCCCTCTTTCGTCTACCGGGCTCTCACCGTCTCTGGCCGACCGTTCCAAGTCGTTCGACTAGAGGGCTGGTTTGTGACTCGCCGGCCTCTCGGCCAAGCAGGCCCTACAACCCCGGCGTGCAAGCACACCGGTTTGGGCTGTTCCGCGTTCGCTCGCCGCTACTGGCGGAATCACTGTTGTTTTCTTTTCCTGCAGGTACTGAGATGGTTCACTTCCCTGCGTTGTCTTCCACGGCCTATGAATTCAGCCGAGGATACCCAGGCATTACCCTGGGTGGGTTTCCCCA
>CBDCCY010000004.1:1850000-4064367 GCA_965215155.1 Vicinamibacterales bacterium
GGAGACGGCGGGAGCGTCGGAGGGGCGGGAGGACGCGGGGCCCGGGGAGCTCGGGGTGACGCGCGCGACGCGTCGCTTGCCGACCTGAAGCACGAACGGCGCTGCCCCGGGCGGCACGGACCGCCACGGATCGTCGATGCGCTGGCCGTCGACGCGGACGCTGCCCTGGCGGATGAGGCGGCCGGCGGCGGCGGCGGACGGGGCGAACCCGCAGTCGACGAGGACGCGGGTCAGGCGCAACCCGTCCCCGGGCACCGCCAGCGGGTGCTCCGGAATCGAGCTGGGAAGCGACTTGCGGGCGAAGCGGCGGTCGAACTCGGCCGCGGCGCCACGGGCGGCGGCGGCGCCGTGGAAGTCGGTGACGATGAGCGTGGCCAGCTCCACCTTCGCCTGTTTCGGATGGAGGGCGCCGGACTCGACCGCGGCCCGCAGGGCCGCCACGTCGGCGTCCGAGCGGTCGGTCAGCAGCGTGTAGTAGGGCCACATCAGCGGATCGGCCATCGACATCAGCTTGCCGAACATGTCGTCGGGCGACTCGGTGATTCCGACGTAGTTGCCGGCGGACTTCGACATCTTCTCGACCCCGTCGAGGCCGACGAGGAGCGGCGTCGTCAGCACGACCTGGGCCGGCAGGTCGTACGACGGCATGATGTCGCGCCCGACGTTGAGGTTGAAGAGCTGATCGGTGCCGCCGAGCTCGACGTCGGTCTCGAGGTGCACCGAGTCGTAGGCCTGCGCCAGCGGGTAGAGGAACTCGTGAATCGAGATCGGCCGGCCCTCGTCGTAGCGCTGCCGGAACTCGCGGCGCTCCAGCATCTGGGCCACGCTGTAGCGCGCGGCGAGGCGGATCAGCCCCTCGCTGCCCAGCGCGCCGAGCCAGCGGCTGTTGAAGTCGACGACCGTCCTGGCGGGGTCGAGCAGCTTGAAGACCTGCGCCTTGTACGTCTCGGCGTTGGCGTCGATCTCCTCGCGCGTCAGCGGCGGTCGCGCCTTCGTGCGTCCCGTCGGGTCGCCGATGAGCCCCGTGAAGTCGCCGATGACGAAGACGACGGTATGGCCGAGGTCCTGGAAGTGCTTCATCTTGCGGATGAGCACGGTGTGGCCCAGGTGCAGATCGGGCGCCGTCGGATCGAAGCCGACCTTGACGTGCAGCGGGCGCCCGGTCGCGGCGGACGAATCGAGCTTCTTGCGCAGGTCACCCTCGCGCACCACGTCGACGCAGCCCTTGGTCAGGTAGGAGTACTGTTCGTCGGGCGTCATTGGTAGATCTCACTGGGCACCGGGCGGCGGTACCGACCGGCTGAAAGCAAGACCCCCGTTCAAACCGTGCGTGCGGATTTCCCGCACACGGCTTACCAGGTGGACTTCAGGTCGCAGCATGCACCACCCCCGGATACCGAATCGTGCCGCGCAGGCGGACGAGCCCCAGGGCCTCGAAGAACGGACGACGCCAAGCCCGCGCCCGACCAGCCACCAGACGAGCCCCCGCACGCTTGAGAAGCAAGCCGCGCAGACGCCCAGCCACGTAGTCGTCGAGCTGTACGAAGTGGGTCGCCGCATTGCCGGTCCGGAAATACTGCCCCCACCCGCGAAGGACCCGGTTCACGTCCGCGATGACCAGACGCAGGTCCGTGTGGCAGCGGCCCCGAGGGGTCAGCGCCCGCACGCGGGCGCGCACCTGCTTCATCGCACGTCGAGACGGCCAGCGGTGCAGGAAATACACCCGTCGCCGCTTGCGGGCCCAGATGGGACCGCTCATGCGCTTGTGCAGATGACACCCCAGGAAATCGAAGCCTTCACGGCCGTCTGTCAGGTCGACCACCCGCGTCTTCTCCGGATGCAGCTCCAGCCCGAGGCGGGCCAGCACCAGGCCCACCCGCTCCCGAGCCGTCTCGACCGCCGCCTTCGTATCGCACATCACCACGAAGTCGTCGGCGTAACGCACCAGCGTACCCAGGTGCGCCCACCGGTCCTCCCAGACCCGGTCGAGCACATGCAGGAAGATGTTCGACAAGAGCGGCGAGATGACGCCCCCCTGCGGAGTCCCCGCCAGGGTCCGATGCACCCGCCCCTCGTCCATCACTCCCGCCGCCAGCCACAGCCGTAGCAGACGAAGGACTCGCCGGTCCGACACCCGCTGGCGCACCAGCGTCAGCAACTTCGCGTGGTCGATGCTGCTGAAGTAGTCGCAGATGTCGGCGTCCAGCACGTGGCTGCCCCCGCGCGCCCCGCGGACGCGAAGGACCTCCAGCGCCTGCGTCGCGCTCCGCTTCGGTCGAAACCCATACGACGAATCGCGGAAATCCGCCTCGAAGATGGGGCTCAACACCAGCGTCGCGGCCATCTGCGCCACCCGGTCACGGACCGTCGGTATCCCCAGCGGTCGTCGTCGGCCATCGGCCTTGGGAATGTACCGCCGAAGGACCAGCTGCGGCCGATACGTCCCCGCGCGCAACGCCGCGCCGAGTTCCCGCAGGAACTCATCGACACCGCGCTGCTCAATCTCGGCCAGCGTCTCGGAATCGACACCCGCCGAGCCACGATTCCGCTTGACACGCCGCCACGCCTCCCGGAGGACGTCATCCCTCCAGATCCGGTCCATCAGGGCGTGGAAGCGCCGCTTCGGGGACCGCTTGGCCGCGGCCCACAGGCGTCGTTGCAATTGGCGCACTTGTCGAGAGGCGGACGCCTCCCGGGGGAGTTGGGTCCGGTCTCGCCGGCCATGCCCTCGCGCGTCCTTGCGCCCACGCCGTGTCCACCGCAGGGGCCCTTCCCTCCGGCCGCGTTCTGCTGCACGGCCCTCCGCAGTACTATGGCCCCCTCGGACTCCCGCTGCGCCGCGCCCGCTTTCACCTTCGGCTTATGCGGGCCGCGCTGCCCCGACCCGGGCCGCGCAGACGGGCCTCTCGTGTTCCGTCCCTCTCCGTGTCCGCGTGCTGCGCCCCATACCCCGCCGAGACCTCCCGCGCGTACACCGCCGGACCGGGGCGCGGGAGACATGGCCTTCGCCGTGAGATGAGCGGCTCGGCTCTCGGATTGTGAATGTGTCGAGGCTGCAGGCTTCACTTCATGTTGCGGCCCGCGGACTTGCTCCCTCCGAAGAGGCTTCTGACACCCCGCTCGGGCCACGGCCGTCTCCGGTCGTGCCTGGGGTCTGCTACTCGGCGCTCCGGCGCTTAGGACTCTCGCCGTAATAAAGTGTCCGTTACGCGGGCCGGGGTAACAGGCTGTAGTTCCACTCGCCATGAAACGCATCGCGCTTGATGGACAGCCTGTCCATCTCCTCGTCCGTGACTCCCCGACCGGTTGGATAGCTGGCCTCGTCCAGCTCCGACCGGATGGTCAGGCCGCCTTGCGTAGTCGTCGCGCCGATCACGTTCACCACCACCTCGTGACTCACCAGCGGTCGGCCACGCCAGTTCTCCGTAATGTGGCAGAACATCCGGTGCTCGATCTTGTTCCACTTGCTGGTGCCCGGCGGAAAGTGGCACACCGAGATCCGCAGCCCGAGCGCGTCGGCCAGCTTCTGCAACTCGAACTTCCACAGCCGGCTGCGGCTGCTGTTGGAACCGCCTCCGTCCGCCGTGAGCAGCAACCGTGTGGCCGCCGGATAGGCGTGACGCCCCATCTGCAGCCACCAGCGCCGCACCGTCTCCACCGCGAACTCCGCCGTGTCGTGGTCAACGCCGACGCTCACCCAGCCCGTGTTCGCCGTCAGGTCGTAGACCCCGTAGGGAATCGCCTTGCCGAGCTCCGGGTCGATGAAGTCATGAACCTTCACCTCCTCCGGTTTCCCCTTCGGACGCCATTCCCGGCCGCCGTTGCGGTAGCGACCGACCAATTCCTTCTTCTTCGTGTCGATCGAGGCCACCGGCTGCCCCAGGCGTTGGAACGCCCGCACGCGCCGCGCGATGCGTCGGAACTGCGCATCCCGGTCCGGATGCTGACGGCCTTCGAGCGTCTTGCGGTTGGCCTGCAAGCTATAGCCCAGCTCGTGCAGCAGGCGGTTCACCGTGCGCTCGCTGACCCGATGTCCTTCCGCCCCCAGTTGCTCCGCCAAGCGCGCCGCGCTGCTGCAGGTCCAGCGCAGCGGCCCCTGCGGGTCTCCCCGTGTGAACGGGTCGAGCAGACGCTCCAACGCCTGCACGAGGCCCGGATCGCGATCCACCAGCGCCTTGCGTCCGCCCCCCGGAGCGCGCACCCGAGGCCCGCCCGCCCCCGGCTCCGGCGGCGTGGCCGAATCCAGTTCCCGCACGCCGGCCCGAACCGTGCCGCGCGACAGCCCGGTCGCCTCTGCAACCCGCGCAATCCCCCCGCGTCCAATGGCGCGGGCTTCCGCCGCAGCCCAAAGGCGCCGCGTGCGTTCGTCCAACAGCGGCCTCAGCACGTTGAACTTCCCTTGCACCGCTTGCGTTACCGCGTTCATAGCGCCGACCATAGCAGAAACGGCCGCCAAAGGGGCAAGTTATTCTGGCGCTCCGCCTTACCGAGGCGGGACTTGCACCCGCTGGAGAAGAACAGCGTGACGCAGCCGGTCTCCCGCCCGCGTCGGCACGACGCACCATCGCCGGGATTCTACAGGACGCCCCCGCGGTTCCCGGTGACGAAGCGGCGCCCCTCGATGCGCCAGCCTCCATCGAGCACCGCGCGGATCGCCTCCGGGTAGATGCGGTGCTCCGCCTCCAGAATGCGGGCTGCGAGGGAGCTCGCCGTGTCGCCCTCGCGGACCGGCACGACCGCCTGCCGCACGATCGGCCCGCCGTCGAGCTCCGGGGTGACGATGTGCACCGTGGCGCCGCTCACGGCGACGCCGTGCTCCCACGCCTGTCGCTGCGCGTCGAGCCCCGGGAACGAAGGCAGCAGCGACGGGTGGATGTTGAGGATGGCGTCGGGGAACGCGCGGATGAAGGCGGTGCTCAGCAGGCGCATGAATCCGGCCAGGCAGACGAGCCCCACGTCGTGCCGCTCGAGCTCCGCCACCACGGCCAGGTCGAACGCCTCGCGCGAGTCGTAGTCCGTGTGGCGGATGGTGCGCGTCGCGATGCCCGCCCGACGGGCCCGCTCCAGGCCGGGCGCGCCCTCCCGGTTCGAGACGACCACCGCGATGTGGGCATCGAGGACGCCGTCCGCGACGGCGTCGATGATGGCCTGCAGGTTGCTGCCGCGGCCGGAGATGAGCACTCCGATGCGCCGATTCGCCGGAGGGCTCATGGCCGCCCGCCCGCTCCGCCGTACGCCACGCCCGGCTCCCCGGGCCGGACCCTGCCGATGCGGACCGCTTCGGCCTCCCCGGCCCCGGCCAGCGCGGCCAGCAGCTCCGGCTCCGCCGCACGGTCGCAGACGATCACCATCCCGATCCCCATGTTGAACGTGCGGTACATGTCCCCGGTCGGGACGTCGCCCCGCGACTGGAGGAACGTGAAGATCGGCGGCACGCGCCACGCCGCCCGGTCGATATGCGCGGTGCAGCCGGGGGGCAGGATGCGCGGGACGTTGTCGGTGAGGCCGCCGCCGGTGATGTGGGCCAGGCCCTTGACGAGCCCCGCCTCGACGGCCGGCCACACCGCCCGCAGGTACGAGCGGTGGACTTGGAGGAGCTCGTCGCCGACCGTGCACCCGAGCTCGTCGAGGCCCGCTTCGACGCCGAGCCCCAGCGTCTCGAAGAGGATGCGCCGCGCCAGCGAGTAGCCGTTCGTGTGCAGGCCGGATGACGGCAGGCCGATGAGCACGTCGCCCGGGACGATGCGGCGCCCGTCGACGAGGCGCTGCCGATCCGCAAGCCCGACCACGAAGCCCGCCAGGTCGTACTCGCCGGCCGCGTACATCCCCGGCATCTCGGCCGTCTCCCCGCCGAGCAGCGCGCAGTCGTTCGCCCGGCACCCCTCGGCCACGCCGGCGATGACGGCGGCCGAAACGTCCGGACTCAGCACGCCCGTGGCCAGGTAGTCGAGGAAGAAGAGCGGCCGCGCGCCCTGCACCAGCACGTCGTTGACGCAGTGGTTCACGAGGTCGATGCCGACCGTGTCGTGGCGTCTGGCCGCGAAGGCCACCTTCAGCTTGGTGCCGACGCCGTCCGCGCTCGCCACCAGGACCGGATCGCCGAGGCCCGCGAGGTCCGGCCGGAACACGCCGCCAAACGCCCCGATGTCCGAGAGCACGCCGCCGGTGTACGTGCTGCGCGCAAGGTCGCGGACCCGCGCCACGAGCGCGCCGGCGCTGTCGATGTCGACGCCCGCCGACTTGTAGTCCATACAACCGACCGCGACTTCCGGCCGCGAGCGCCGCCCGCCCTCGGAACTCCGGATCTCTGTGCCCGCGCGGCCGGATCAACGGCCCGGGACGTGCGGCTCCGCGGTGCTCGCCATCTTGAGCACCATCTGCATGTAGGCCTCCTCGTCGCGCGGCGGACTCACCGGATAGTCCTTCGTGTAGCAGGCCGTGCAGTAGTCGCCGCTCTGCGGGCCGACCGCCGCGCGCAGGCCGTCGATGCTCAGGTAGGCCAGGGTGTCGGCCCCCATGAACGCGCGGATCTCGTCGACGCCGCGCCGCGCCGCGATCAGCTCGTCGCGGTGCGGGGTGTCGATGCCGTAGTAGCAGGGGGCCACGGTCGGCGGGCAACTGATGCGCATGTGCACCTCGGCCGCGCCCGCCGCCTTGATCATCGAGACGATCTTGCGGCTCGTGGTGCCGCGCACGATGGAGTCGTCGACCAGCACCACGCGCTGCCCGTCGAGGATGCTGCGCACGGTGTTCAGCTTGACCTTCACCTTGAACGCCCGGATCGACTGCTGCGGCTGGATGAAGGTCCGCCCGACGAAGTGGTTGCGGATGAGACCCATCTTGAGCGGGATGCCGGACTGCTCGGCGTAGCCCATCGCCGCGCACAGGCCGGAGTCGGGAATCGGGACCACCGCGTCCGCCTCGACCGCCGTCTCGCGCGCCAGCCGCCGCCCCAGGTTCGTCCGCACCTCGTTGACGCTCTGCCCGAACACGTAGCTGTCGGGCCGGGAGAAGTACACGTGCTCGAACACGCAGTGGGCCGCCGGGACCGGCGTGAAGGGCCGGAACGACCGCACGCCCTCGGCGCCGATGACCAGCACCTCGCCCGGCGCGACGTCGCGCTCGTAGCGCGCCCCGATCAGGTCCAGGGCGCAGGTCTCGGAGCAGACCACGTGGGCGTCGCCCAGCCGCCCGAGGGCGAGCGGACGGAACCCGTGGGGGTCGCGCACCGCGATCAGGTGCTCCGGGGTGAGCATGACGAGCGAGAAGGCGCCGCGCACCTGCGACACCGACTCGACGATGGCGTCGGCCGGCGACGTGGCCCTCGACTTCGCATAGAGGTGCAGCACGACCTCGGTGTCGCTGCCGGTCTGGAAAATGCTCCCGCGCCGCACCAGGTCGGCGCGCAGTTCGCCCGCGTTGACGAGGTTCCCGTTGTGGCAGAGGGCGATCTGGCCGTGGGCGCAGTCGATCAGGATCGGCTGCGCGTTGGCGATGCGGCTGTCGCCGGACGTGGAGTAGCGCACGTGGCCGATCGCGGCCGGCCCGGTCAGGTCGGCCAGCGTCCGCTCGTCGAACACGTCGGACACGTAGCCCATGGCCCGCGTCAGCCGCAGGCGCCCGTCCTCGGCGACCGCGATGCCCGCGCTCTCCTGCCCGCGGTGCTGCAGGGCGTACAGGCCCAGATAGGTCATCGAGGCGGCCTGCTGATGCCCGAAGATGCCGAACACGCCGCAGGCGTCGCGGAATCCGTCAGACACGGCTCGTCCCCAATTATGCCGCGGAAGACTCCCAATGGCGCGACAGCCCGGTTTCCCAGGCCCGCTCCGCGTCGGCCAGGGGCAGGTCGACGAGCGCTTCGCCGCCGTCCGCGATGCGCAGGCGCGGGCCCCCGGTGCGTCCGAGCACGTGCGCCGGCACCGCGGCGGCGCGCGCGCGCGCCAGCACCGTGTCGGCGTCGCCCTCCGCCACGGAGACGAGGACCTGCGTGGCCGCCTCGCCGAAGAGCGCCGCGGCTTGCGCCAGCCGGCCCCCGCCCGCGGGAATCGGGAGCGTGATCTCCGCGCCGATGCCGCCGCTCGCGAAGCAGCACTCGGCCAGCGTCACGGCCAGGCCGCCCTCCGCGCAGTCGTGCGCCGAGTCGAGCAGGGCGTCGGCGGCGAGGGCCGTCACAAGCCGGCCGAGCGCCTTCTCCGCCGCGAGATCGATCGCCGGCGGCATCCCGCGGGTCCAGCCGTGGATGCGCTTGAGGTACTCGCTGCCGCCCAGGGTCGCGCCGCCCGGGGCGCCCAGCAGCACGATCGCCGCTCCCGGGCGCCGGAAGACGCCGCCGAGCACGCGGTCCGCCGCGTCGAGGATGCCGACCACGCCGACGACCGGCGTCGGGACGATCGCCCGGCCCTCGGTCTCGTTGTAGAGACTGACGTTGCCGCCCGTGATCGGCACGTCCAGCGCCCGGCACGCTTCGCCCAGCCCCTCCACCGCCCGCGCGAACTCCCACATGATCTCCGGCCGCTCCGGGTTGCCGAAGTTGAGGCAGTTGGTCGCCGCCACGGGCCGTGCGCCGGCGCAGGCGACGTTGCGCGCCGATTCCGCCGCCGCCAGCACGGCGCCGCGGTGCGGGTCCAGGTAGCAGTACCGGCCGTTGCCGTCGAGGGAGAAGGCGAGCGCCCGGCCCGTGCCCTTGACGCGGACCACTCCCGCCCCCCGGCCGGGGGGCAGCAGCGTGTTGGTCCGCACCATGTGGTCGTACTGGCGCGAGATCCAGCGCGTGCTCGCCACGGACGGCGACGCCAGCAGGGCGAGCAGCGCCTCCGCCGGGGGCGGGGCGGGCCGCGCCGCGAGCGCGTCTGCGTCGAGCACCTGCCGAGCTGCGAGGTCCTCCGGCTCGCGGGCCGGCCGGTCGTAGAGCGGCGCCTCGTCGGCGAGCGGCCGGTTGGGGATCTCCGCCACCGTCGCCCCGCGGTGGCGAACGCGCAGCAGGCCGTCGCCGGTCACCGTCCCGATGCGCACCGCGTCGAGGTCCCACTTCGCGAAGACGCGCTCCACCTCCGCCTCGCCGCCCCGCCGGACGATGAACAGCATCCGCTCCTGCGACTCCGACAGCATGATCTCGTACGGCGTCATGCCCGCTTCCCGCTGCGGGACGTGGGTGATGTCGATCTCGATCCCGACGCCGCCGCGCGCGCCCATCTCGCAGGCGGAGCAGGTCAGCCCGGCCGCGCCCATGTCCTGCAGCCCGACGATCGTGTCCTTGCGCAACGCCTCCAGGCAGGCCTCGAGCAGCAGCTTCTCCAGGAACGGGTCGCCGACCTGCACGTTGGGGCGCTTCTCCGCCGACGCCTCGTCGAACTCCGCCGACGCCATGGTCGCCCCGTGGATGCCGTCGCGGCCGGTCTTCGCCCCGACGTAGTAGACGGAGTTCCCGACGCCCTCGGCGCGACCCTTGACTAGCTGGTCCCGCCGCACCACGCCGAGGCAGAAGACGTTGACCAGCGGGTTGCCTGCGTAGCTCTCGTCGAAGCCGACCTCGCCCCCGACCGTCGGCACCCCGATGCTGTTGCCGTAGCCGGCGATGCCGGCCACCACGCCCTCGAGGATGCGCCGCGCGAGCGGCTCGTCGAGCGGCCCGAAGCGCAGGGAGTCGAGGAGCGCGATCGGCCGGGCGCCCATCGTGAAGATGTCGCGGATGATGCCGCCCACGCCGGTCGCGGCGCCCTGGTAGGGCTCGATGAACGAGGGGTGGTTGTGGGACTCGATCTTGAAGACTGCGGCCAGCTCGTCGTCGATCGCGATGGCCCCGGCGTTCTCGCCCGGCCCCTGCAGCACGTTCGGCCCCGCCGTCGGCAGTCGGCGCAGGTGCACGCGCGAGCTCTTGTAGCTGCAGTGCTCGGACCACATCACCGAGAAGATGCCGAGCTCGACGAGGTTCGGCGGGCGCCCCAGGATCGAGACGATGCGCGCGAACTCCTCCTCCGTCAGGCCGTGCGCCGCCGCCTGCTCCCGATCGACGACTTCGCGGCTGGTGTCGCTCATCCCGCTCCCGGCCGCGCGGCTCCTCCGCGAGCCGCCGCTCCACCGTTCCCCGCCGCCGTCGGCGCGGCGCCGTCCCGGGGCTCGGCTCCCTCCGCGGCGCCGTCGCGGGGCTCGGCTGCCGCCTTCGCCGCGCACGCGTCGACCAGCGACTCCAGCACCACACGGCCGTCGGCGCTCCCCAGCGCCGCCTCGCACGCGCGCTCGGGATGGGGCATCAGCCCGACGACGTTCCCCTGCGCGTTCGAGACGGCGGCGATCGCTGCCGTGGAGCCGTTCACGTTCCAGCGCTCGTCCAGGCGGCCGTCCGGCGCCGTGTAGCGGAACACGATCCTGCCCTCGGCCTCGAGCTGCTCCAGGCTGGCCGGGTCGGCGTAGTAGTTCCCCTCGCCGTGCGCGATCGGCATCTGCAGCACCTGTCCGGCGCGCGCGCGCCCGGTGAACGGCGTGTCGGTCCGCTCCACGCGCAGGTGCACCTGCTCGCAGAGGAACCTCAGCCCCCGGTTGCGCCGCATCCCACCCGGCAGGAGCCCCGCCTCGAGCAGCACCTGGAACCCGTTGCAGATGCCGAGAACGGGCCCGCCCGCCGCCGCGAACTCCGCGACGCGGGTCATGATCGGCGAGAAGCGCGCGATGGCCCCGCTCCGCAGGTAGTCCCCGTACGAGAAGCCGCCCGGGAGCACGACGGCGTCCGCGCCGCCGAGGTCGGCCGCCTTGTGCCAGACGAACGCGGCGTCGCAGCCGATCACGTGCTTCAGGGCGTGATACGCGTCGTGATCGCAGTTCGAGCCGGGGAAGACGGCCACCGCGACCTTCATGTCCGCCCGCTCCCCGCGCAGCCCCTGCGCCTGGCGTGCTCAGCCAGGGCGGCCCGCGAATCGTCCCCTGACGGCTCCGTTCGGCGCCCAGCGAACCCTGGAGGGGTCCGCGCCGTTCCACGTTGCGGACCCCCAGGAGTCTGCGCCGCAGAAACGTGCCCTGGAGCGGTTCGTGCCAGCGCAGATTCCCGACGCGCCCGTGAGGGCGCGCTAGCGCGGCTGGTCATCCACCTCCACCCGGTAGCTCTCGATCACCGGGTTCGCCAGCAGGCGGTGGGCCATCTCGGCTGCCAGCGCCGGCGCCTCCCCGGCCGCCGGCGCGGCGATCTCGATCTCGAAGAACTTGCCCTGCCGCACGTCCTCCACCGCGTCGTAGCCCAGCGCGTGGAGCGCGCTCAGGATCGCCTTGCCCTGCGGGTCCAGGATCGACGGCTTGAGCGTGACGAAGACCCGCGCCTTCATCGGGTCGCCCCTGACGGAGAGGCGGCCGCGGCCGTCGCCCCGGCCGCAGCCGACGCCGAAGCGCCCGGCGAAACCGCCCCGCCCGGCGACGGGGCGCCGAACACCCGCTCGAAGATCGTGTCGACGTGCCGGAGCTGCACATCGACGTCGAAGGCGCCGTCGATCTCCTCGCCGGAAAGCACTGCCGTCACGTCCGGATCCGCGTGCAGCAGGGATCGGAAGTCGACTTCCTCGTCGTGCGACCGCATCGCGTTCCGCTGCACCATCGCATAGGCGTCCTCCCGCGACACCCCGCGGCTCGCCAGGGCCAGCAGGACCGAGCCGGAGAAGACCACGCCCCGCGACCGGTCGAGGTTCTTCCGCATCCGATCGGGATCGACCACCAGGCCCCGCACGATGCCGGTGAAGCGGCGCAGCATGTGATCGAGCACCGCGAAGCTGTCGGGCAGGATCACGCGCTCGACCGAGGAGTGCGAGATGTCGCGCTCGTGCCACAGGGCCACGTTCTCGAGCGCCGCCATCGCGTTCGATCGCAGCAGCCGGGCGAGCCCCGTGATCTGCTCGCAGCCGATCGGATTGCGCTTGTGCGGCATCGCCGACGAGCCCTTCTGCCCCGGCGCGAACGGCTCCGCCACCTCGCCGATCTCGGTCTTCTGGAGGCCGCGCACCTCGACCGCGAACTTCTCGAGCGACGCGCCGGTGATGGCCAGGGCGGCCGCGAGCTCCGCGTGGCGGTCCCGCTGCACGACCTGCGACGCGACCGGGGCCGGCGTCAGGCCGAGCTCGTCGCACACCGCGCGCTCGATCGCGGGCGCCAGGTGCGCATAGGTGCCGACGGCGCCCGAGAGCTTCCCGACGCTCACCACCTCGCGGGCGCGCACCAGGCGGTCGCGATCGCGGGCGAGCTCCGCGTGCCACAGCGCCAGCTTCAGCCCGAAGGTCATCGGCTCGGCGTGCACGCCGTGGGTGCGGCCGATCATCGGCGTCCGCCGGTGCTCGTGGGCCCGCGCCGCGACCGCCCGCATCGCGGCGCAGAGGTCCTGGATGACGAGGTCGCAGGCGCCCCGCATCTGGAGCGCGAGCGCGGTGTCGAGGACATCGGACGACGTCATTCCGAAGTGCAGCCAGCGGGCCGACGGGCCGACGTGCTCGGCGACGGCCGTCGTGAAGGCGATCACGTCGTGTCGCGTCTCGCGCTCGATCTCGTCGACGCGGTCCGCCTCGACGGCGCCGCGCGCGGCGATGTCGCGCGCCGCGTCGGCCGGGATCACGCCGTGGGCCGCCATCGCCCGCGCCGCCGCGATCTCGACCCGCAGCCAGGTCTCGTAGCGCTGCTGGTCGCTCCACAGGTAACCCATCTCCGGGGGCGTGTAGCGGGGAACCATGGCAGGGTCACCTTGCGTCGAGCGTCAGAAGGGCAGGGCGGCCTGCTGCGCGCGGCCCGGGAGCGCAGTCTGCGCCGCCGGCCAGGCAGCGAGGTCGATGGTCCGCGTCGGCCGGTCCTGGCGCGCAACGAGCACATCGACGTCGGCGTCGCGGCGCCCGGCCGCGCGCAACGCCTCGCGGCACGTCATCTCGGCCAGCTCCGGCAGGTTGTTCACCCGACTCACGTGCGCCAGCACGATGCAGCGCACGGAG
Organism: Vicinamibacterales bacterium; assembly: GCA_965215155.1. Taxonomy (GTDB): domain Bacteria; phylum Acidobacteriota; class Vicinamibacteria; order Vicinamibacterales; family UBA8438; genus JAGWAJ01. The sequence continues at coordinate 1,862,951 of CBDCCY010000004.1, forward strand.
TCGGCCAGCTCGTCGCGCACGAAGGTCGCCAGCGCCTCGTTCGACAGGTGTCCCTCGGCGCTGGCGATGCGCTCGCGGGTCGCCCGCGCATAAGGGCTGACGCGCAGCAGCTCCGCGGCGTGGTTCGACTCGATGACCAGCACGCGGCAGTCGCGCAGCCGCGCCGCGATCGGCGGCGTCAGCGCCCCGACGTCGGTGGCGTAGCCGATGGCGCCCTCCGCCGTCTCGACGCGGAACCCGATCGCCGCCGCGTCGTGCGGGATTGCGAACGGCACGAAGCGCAGGCTGCCGACCGTCCGCACCCGCCCCGGCCGCAGGGTCCGCCACACCGCGACGTCGGTCGCGCCCCACTCCGACCGGGTGGCCGCCGTGGCGTGCACCGGCACGCCGTGGCGTCGGGAGAGAAGCCCTGCGCCCCGCGTGTGATCGCCGTGGGCGTGAGTAATGAAGACGGCGTCGACGGCGGCCGGATCGACGTCCAGCGGTTGCAGGCGCCGCGTCAGCTCGCGATAGCTCAGGCCGGCGTCGATCAACACGCGGCACGTCCCGTCGGACACGAGCGTAGCGTTGCCGGCGCTCCCGCTGGCGAGCACCGTGAGCCGGACCGCGATTTTGGCGTCTCCTTCCCGGGCGTCACCCGAGATCGAGCTGCGACTCCGAGATCGACCGGCCGTTGACCGGACCGAGCACGGTCGCCGCCAGGTTGCGGTTCGCGAACAGGTCCGCGGCCACGCGCTGCACGTCGCCGGCCGTCACGCGGTCGAGGGCCGCCAGCGTCTCGTCGATCCCGATCTGCCGTCCGAAGTACATCTCCGAGCGCGCGAGCTGCGACATGCGGCTCGCCGTGCTCTCGAGGCCGAGCACCAGGCTGCCCTTCAGGTGGTCCTTGGCCCGTTGCAGCTCGGCCTCCTCCATCGGCGCCGCCTTCATCCCCCGCAGCTCGGCCACCACGAGGTCGACCACCTCGGCCGCCGCCGCGGCGTCGCAACCCGCGTAGATCGTCAGCGCGCCGACGTCCCGGTACGCGGCCAGGCTGCTCGCCACCGCGTAGGCGAGCCCCCGCTTCTCGCGCACGTTCTGGAACAGGCGCGAGCTCATCGAGCCCCCCAGCACCGTGTTCAGCACGTAGGTCACGTAGCGGTCGGGATGGTCGTGCGCGTAGGCCCGCGTGCCGAGGCACAGATGGCTCTGCTCGAGGTCCTTGTCCCGCACGAGCAGCCGCGCCGCGACCTCCGGGGCCGCGGCGGAAGCGGGCGGGCCGCCCGCGGCCACCGTCCCGAACGCCTCTCCGACGAGGTCGCGGACCGCGCCCGCCTCGACGTGGCCGGCCGCCGCGATCACGAGGTTGCCGGCCGTGTAGGTGCGGCCGAAGAAGTCGCGCAGGGCGGCGCCATCGAGCGCGCCCACCGAATCCGCGGTGCCGAGGATGGAGCGTCCCAGCGCGTGGTCGGGCCAGAAACTCGCCGTGTACAGCTCGTGCACGAGGTCGTCCGGCGTGTCCTCGACCATCTTGATCTCCTCGACCACCACCTTCTGCTCGCGCGCGATGTCGCCGGCGTCGAACGCGGGGTTGAGGAGCAGGTCGGAGAGGATCTCGAGCGCGCGCGGGAGGTGCTCGTCGAGCACCTTCACGTAGTAGCTGGCGCACTCCTTGGCCGTGAAGGCGTCGAGGTGCCCGCCCAGCGAGTCGACCTCCTGCGCGATCGCCTCGGCGCTGCGGGACGTCGTGCCCTTGAACAGCATGTGCTCGACGAAGTGGGCGATGCCCGGGTGGCGGGCGTCCTCGTCGCGCGAGCCGCGGGTCAGCCAGGCGCCGAGGCTGACGGAGCGGACGTCGGGCATGCTCTCGGTCAGCAGCCGGAGCCCGTTGTCGAACACCGCGCGCTCGATCATCGACGCAGCCATACCGACCGCCACCCGTCCGCCGCCCCCCGCGGGCAGGCCCGCAAATGGTTGCTCTGGAGTGAGTTACTGGAAGCCAACCGGAGCCGTGATCATAGCACAGCGCGACGGTAGTACCATGCCGCGATGTCCGCGACGGCAGGGGCCGATTCTGCGCCGCACGGCGCGCCCGAGGCGGCCGAGGCGTCCCGCGCGCCCGATGCGCGCGACGCGCCCGGCGCGGCCCGGGCGCGCGACCTGACCGAGCTGGAGCTGCCGCACCTCGAGGCCGCCCTGGCGGAGCTCGGCGCGCCCCCGTTCCACGCCCGGCAGATCTACCGCTGGGTCTACCGGCGGGGCGTTACCGACTTCGCGCGGATGACCGACCTGCCGCAGTCGCTCCGGTCGCGTCTCGCCGCGTCGTTCGCGGTCTCGACGCCGTCCGTCCTCGAGCGGGCGCGCTCGACCGACGGCACCGTCAAGTTCCGGCTCGGCCTCGGCGACGGCCGCGGCGTGGAGGCCGTCTTCATCCCGGACACCCCGGCCCGGACGTTCTGCGTATCGACGCAGGTCGGGTGCGCGATGCGGTGCGGCTTCTGCCTCACCGGCCGGATGGGGCTCGCGCGCAACCTGACGGCGGGGGAGATCGCCGGTCAGGTGCGCGCCATGGCGCACGACCTGGCGCTCGCGGACCGCCCCTTCAACGTCGTCCTGATGGGGATGGGCGAGCCGCTGCACAACTACGAGCCGACCATGCGCGCCCTGCGCATGCTGGCGGCGGAGTGCGGGCTGGCGGTCCCGCCGCGGCGGATCACGCTCTCTACCGTGGGCGTCCTGCCGGGCCTAGCGCGGCTTGCCACCGAGCCGGTCATGCCGAACCTCGCGGTCTCGCTCCACGCCGCCACCGAGGAGCTGCGGGAGCGCCTCGTCCCGCCCGCCCGCAAGTACCCCCTGGCCGACCTCCTCGCCGCGTGCCGCCGGTTTCCGGTGCAGCGGCGCGACCGCATCACGTTCGAGTACGTGCTCCTCGACGGCGTGAACGACGCCCCCGGGGACGCCCGGCGCCTCGCCCGGCTGCTCCGCGGCATCCGGTCCAAGGTGAACGTGATTCCGCTCAACGAGGCGCCCGGGATCCCCTACCGCCGGCCCCCGGACGCCCGGGTCGACGCCTTCGGGCGCGCGCTGGCCGCGGCCGGCGTCCGCGTGTCGGTGCGCAAGAGCCGGGGCCGCGACATCCGCGCGGCCTGCGGCCAGCTCATCCTCGAGGGCGGGCTGCCGTCGGCGGGGCAGCGGATGGCGGCCCGGCTGCCGTGACCACCACCCCGTCGACGGTTTCCCCGGCCGCCGTGATGCGGACCGTCACGCGCGCGTTCTCCGGGTGGCCGGACGGAATGCGCACCTTCAGGTAGTTGTCGGTCAGGGCCACGGCCCTGGGCCCGTCCGTCAGGGTCAGGCCGGGCCGCAGCGTGCCCACCTGCGCGCGGCGGAAGCGGCCGGCGAGCTCCGCCCCCACCTCGCGAACGGCGCGCGCCCGCTCCCGCACCCGCGATCCGTGGACCCTGCCGCCGAGCCGGCTCGCGTCCGTCCCCGGGCGGTCCGAGTACGGGAAGACGTGCAGGCCGGTCAGCGGGCTGCCCTCGAGGTACGCCAGGGTCGTCTCGAAGTCGCCGTCCGTCTCGCCCGGGAACCCGACGATGAGGTCGCTGCCGATCGCCGCGTGCGGCAGCCGCGTCCGGATGCCCGACACGACGCGCCGGTAGTCGCCCAGCGTGTAGGGGCGCCGCATGGCGTGCAGCATCGCGTCGCTCGCGTGTTGCAGCGGCAGGTGGAAGTGGGGGGCGAAGCGGGCGCTCGCCGTGACGAGGTCGACGATCGCCGGCGTGCAGTCCATCGGCTCGAGCGAGCTCAGGCGGATCAGCACGGTCGACGGATGGCGGTCGAGGGCGTGCAGCAGGTCCAGCAGGGACGCGCGCGGCGTCAGGTCGCGGCCGTACGACCCGAGGTGGACGCCGGTGAGCGCCAGCTCCCGGTACCCGGCCTCCACCGCCCCATCCAGCTCGTCGAGGACGCGCGCGAGCGGCACGCTCCGCCCGCGCCCCCGCGTGGACGGGATGATGCAGTAGGAGCACCGCTCGTCGCAGCCGGTCTGCACGCGCAGGGTGTACGTCGTGCGTCCCGCCGCGCCGGGCGGGAGCGGCGCTCCGCACGCGCCGTCGCCGCTCCCGAAGCGCTCGGCCGTCGTCGGGTCGGCGTAGGCGAGGACCCGCTCGGCCAGCGCCTCCTTGTCCCCGTTCGGCACGACCGCGACGACGCCCGGGAGCGCCGCTACGGCGGCCGCGTCGCGCGTCGCGTAGCACCCGGTGGCGACGATGCGGGCGCCGGGGTTGAGGCGCGCGACCCGCCGGATGGCCTGGCGCGTCCCCTGATCCGCGGTGGCGGTAACGGAGCAACTGTTGACGACGATCAGCTCCGCCGCCTCCGCCGGGGCCGCCCTGCCGCCCGCCGCGCGGAGTTGCCGCTCCAGCGCGAACGAGTCGGCCTGGTTCACCCGGCATCCGAACGTGAGCACGGCGTATCGCATCCCGGCGGAGTATACGGGACGCCCGCGGCCGCCCGCGGCCGCCCCGGGGCGCGCCGGGGGCGACCGCGGGCGGTCGTCGGCCGACGCTATTCGCAGAAGACGCGGACCGTGTCGCCCTTCGCCGAGTCGACGTCGACCGTCAGCTCCCGCAATTCCTCGACCAGCCCGTCGCCGGCCAGGTGGGAGAGGTCGATGCCGTGGTCGCTGAGCTTCTCGCCCGCGGCCGACGGCAGCAGCGTCGCGAGGCTGACGCCGGTCCGCAGCAGGCCCAGCGGCACGCGGATGTTGACCTTGTCGCCGTCGGCGCTGTCGGCCAGCACCCGCAGGTACTTGGGTGGGGCGGCCCCCGACTCCGGGCCGTTCGCGCCTTCCGCCGCGTCCCCGGCGCCCGCCGTGCCCCTGGCGCCCGGGGCATCCCCGGCGCCCGATCCGTCCAGCTTCTTGAGCAGCCGCTCCGCGTCGTCCACCGTCACCTTGCCCTCCGCCACCATGTCGAGCACCTTTCGCCGTTCGGTTTCCATGACGTTCCTCCCCTTGTCACGCTCTCGGCCCCACGAGCGACACTCGCGCGCTCGTCAGGGCGCTCTACAGGAGCCACAGCAGCACGCGGACTCCGCGTGCGGAGCAGATGTCGATCCGCAGGCCGGACAGTTGCCACAGCATCGCGAGCACCGCGCCGGCCACGGTGGGCCGACGCGGGCTCGCGGCCCCCGGTCGAAGCAGTCGCTCGAGCCCTGCCGCCGCGCCCAACGGCACCAGGACGAGCGGCCAGAGCAGGACGAGGGGGAGCGGCAGCGGCACGGCCCACCGCCGGCCGCCGACCCCGACGACGCCGAGGACCGGCATCATCCGTCCATCCTCTCGATCGCCTGGTCCACCGTGATCTCTCCCGCCGCGAGCTGGTCGAGCACGGCCGCGTTGGGAGACGGCACGTCGAAGCTGCGGTCGAGGGCGGCTCCGATGGTCCGCAGCCGGTTCTTCACGGTCGGATAGCTGACGCCGAGCAACTGCTCCATCTTCTTGATGGAGCCGTGGTGCCGGACGAACGCCACCACGAACAACTGGTCCTTGACCGGCAGCCGGGCCAGCGGCGGGACGTCGAAGGCGGCCTCCAGGGCCACGCCGCACCGGCGGCACGCCATGCGGCTGATCTGCATCATGCGGCCGCAGCTTGCGCATCTCGAGCTCCCGATATCCATGCTGAAATAAACATATACAACCATAATCCAGAAATGCAACAAGAAAATTCATGTCGCGTTCAAAATATTGGCAAGACCTCGCGCCAGGCGGCACGCTTGCCCCGCACGACCAGGACGGTGAGCGCACGCCGCCGCGGCACGGACGGCTGCGCCGGCCCGATCCCGGTTGACGGGTTGACGGGTTGACGGGGCGAGCACGACGCTCGGCTTGCGGCCGCGCATCCTCTATTACTGTCCGGCGCGGGTGCACGAATGCCCGGGGCTGGCGCCCGGAGTCAGTGCCCGGGCCGCACCGGCTCGAGGCCCTCGATGAGCGACCCGACCAGGTAGATCGACCCTGCGGCCCCGGCCAGCGGGCCATGCCGCCAGGCCTCGGCGAGCGCCTCGCGCGGGCCCCGCGCCACGTCGACCGGGACCCCGGGGCGGACCCGGCGCACCACCTGCGCCAGTTCCGACGCCGGCCGTTCCCGCGGCGTGCCGGCCGGCACGCAGACGATGCGGCTGGCGGCCGGGCCGATCGCCCGCAGCATGCCCGCCGCGTCCTTGTCGCGCAACGCGCCGAACACGAGAGGCAGTCCCCCGGGGGAGATCTCGCGGACGTAGTCGCCGAAGGCGGCGGCCGCCGCGACGTTGTGGGCGGCGTCGAGCAGCACGCGGCGGCCGGTGTCCCCTTCCCGCAGGTCGAGCCGGCCCGGCCAGTGGACCCGGGACAGCGCGCGCTCGATCGCGGCGGCGGGCACCGGGAGGCCCGCCGCGCCGAGCTCCTCGAGCACGCGCACCGCCACGACGGCGTTGCGGAGCTGGTGGCGGCCGCGGAGCGCCAGCGTCAGCGGACCGTAGCGGCCGCGCGGAGTCGCGAGCCGAGCCACCTCGGACCGCCCATCCCGGATCCCGGCGCGCAGGTCGGTGCCGGCGCCGGCGTCCACGAACCGCGCGCCGCGCTCGCGGGCGACGCGCTGCAGCACCTCGCGCGCGGCCGGCTTCGGTTCGCCGCTGACGACCACCGCGCCCTCTTCGATCACCCCCGCCTTCTCGAACGCGATCCTTTCGATGGTCGATCCCAGGAAGCGCTGGTGGTCGAGATCGATGGACGGGATCGCCACCGCCAGCGGGCGCGCGACGTTCGTGGCGTCGAAGCGACCGCCCATCCCGACCTCGAGGACCGCGACGCGGACCCCGGCCGCGCGGAAGTGGGCCAGCGCCAGCGCCGTCGTCGCCTCGAAGAACGTCGGCGGCGTCGCCAGCCGGCCGTCCGCCCGCAGCCGGTCGACCAGCGCACGGAGCCCGTCCGCCCCTTCCGCGAGGGCGCGCTCGCTGACCGGGCGCCCGGCGACGGCGATGCGCTCGGCGAGGCGCACCAGGTGGGGCGAGGTGTACAGCCCCGTGCGGTAGCCGGCCGCCCGCAGGCCCCGCTCGATCATCGCCGCCACCGACCCCTTGCCGTTGGTCCCGGCGACGAGGATCGGTGCGAACGCGCATTCCGGATGGTCGAGCGCCCCGGCCAGCGCGCGGATGTTGGCGAGGCCGAGCTTGATCCCGTGCAGCTCGAGGGCGAAGAGCCAGCCGAGCGGGTCGTCCGTCGGGCGGTCGCCAGGGGAGCGGGGGTTGATGAAGGTCACGCGGCGCCGGCCTGCTGCGTCCGCCTAATGCTATGATGGCGCCGGCGATGGTCACCGCCGATTCCCGCCATTCCTCGGGCGTTTCCCCGGCGGTGCCTGCGGCTCGGTCGCACGTCGCGGGCGTTTCGCTCGGTGGCGCTGTGCCCAGCGCCGGCGCTCCGCCGAACGCCGGCGGCCCGCTCAACGCCGGCGCACCGCTCAACGCCGGCGCTCCGCCGAACACCGGCGCTCCGCCGAACACCGGCGTTCCGCCCAACGCCGGCGCTCCGCTCGCGGCCGTCGTCCTCGCGGCCCGCGTTGCGCTTGCCGCCGGCATGTGCGCCGCCGTGGGCGCGGCCGGCGCCTGCGCCGGGGCGCCGTCGCCCGTGCTTCCGGTCGCGCCGACGACCGACCAGAAGCTCGCGACCATCCTGCGCCTCGAGGACCGGCGCATCGTGGGCGACGCGCCGGCAGGCCCCGGCGGGCCGCTCCGCTCCGGCCCCCGCGCCGAGCCCGTCGCGGCCGCCGCCCCCGCGCCCGCGCGCCCGCAACCGCAGCTCATCGCCTACCTCGACGATGCGAGCTCGCGAATCCGGCGGCGCGCCGCCCTCGCGCTCGGCCGGGTCGGTCTCGCGGAGGCGGTCGAGCCGCTCGGGCTCCGGCTCGGGGCCGCCGAGCCGGAGCCCGAGGTGCGGCTGATGGCGGCGTTCGCCCTCGGGTTGATCGGCGACCCGTCGGCGGCGGCTCCGCTCCGGCGCGCCCTCGACGACCCGTCGCCGAAGGTGCGCGGGCGCGCCGCGGAGGCGCTCGGCCGGCTCGGGGACGAGACCGCGGCCGGCGCCATCGGCGCCGTCGTCGAGGCCTACCGCTCCGCGGCCTTCGACGTGGATCCGGAGGACGTGTCCCACCCGCAGCCCGACGAGGTGGAGGCGTTCCGGCTCGGGGTCTACGCCCTGGTCCGCCTGGGCGAGTACGAGCCGCTCGCGGAGGCGATCCTCTTCGAGGACGGCCAGCCGATCCTCTGGTGGTGGCCCGTCGCCTACGCGCTCCAGGCCATCGAGGATCCGCGCGCGTTCGAGGCCCTGACCACCCTGGCCACCATTCGAGGTTCGATAGGCGTGGCCTTCGCCGCGCGGGGGCTCGGAGCGCTCGGCGACCCGCGCGCGGTCGAGACGCTCGCCGCGCTCCTCGACCGCGATCGGCGGGACGACCGCGTCGTCGTCAGCGCCGTCCGCGCGCTCGGGGCGATCGACGATCCGGCCGCCGCGGCGGCGCTCGACCGCTTCGTGCGCATCCGGGACCTCGACCCGCTGCTGCGGCTGGAGGCGCTCGACGCCCTGGCGAGCCACGCCAACGCCGCGTCGATCGAGGTCTTCACCGAGCTCATGACGCATTCCTGGGCGCCGCTCCGCGGCGCCTCGCTCCGCGCCCTCGCCGCGGCCGATCCGGCGGCGTTCCTGCGGATGTTGTCGGGCCTCGGCCCGGACCCGGACTGGCGGGTGCGGCGCGCGGTGGCCGACGCCATGCGGCACGTCGATCCCGAGGCCGCGGCGGAGCGCCTGGGCGCGATGCTCGACGACCCGGACGAGCGGGTCCTGCCCAACGTCCTCGAGGCGCTGGCCGCGGTCGGCGCGCCCGGCGCCGGCGCCACGCTGACGGCGCGCCTGGAGGCGCCCGACGTCGTCGTGCGCAGGACGGCGGCGCGCCTGATGGGCGAGCTGCGGCCGGCATCCGGCGACGCCGCCCTGGCCGCGGCCTATCGCGGAGGGCTCTCGGACCCGTCCTACCTCGCGCGCGCGGCGGCGCTCCGGGCGCTCGCGGCGTACGGCCTTCCCGCCGCGCGCGAGACGCTCCGCGCCGCGCTCGCGGACCCCGACTGGGCCGTGCGCGTCGTCGCCGCCGATCTCCTTTCGGACCTCGAGCCCGGCGGCCGGGACTTCGCGCGGGCGATACGGCCCGCGCCGGGCGCCGACGCGGACTACGGGGCGCCCGACCTCGTCGCCCCGTCCATCTCGCCGCACGTGTACATCGAGACCGACCGGGGCACCATCCAGATCGAGCTGGCCGTACTCGACGCGCCGCTCACGGCGGACAACTTCATGCGCCTCGCCCGCCGGGGGTTCTACGACGGGCTCTCGTTCCACCGGGTGGTGCCCAACTACGTCGTCCAGGGCGGCGACCCGCGCCACGACAGCGAAGGGGGGCCAGGCTACACGCTGCGCGACGAGCTGAACGACCTGCCCTACCTGCGCGGCACCGTAGGCATGGCGCTCGACTGGCGCGACACGGGGGGCAGCCAGTTCTTCATCACCCACTCGCCCCAGCCGCACCTCGACGGCCGCTACACGGCCTTCGGCCGCGTGGTGGCCGGAATGGAGGTGGTCGACGCACTGCTGCCGGGCGACCGCATCCGCCGCGTCCTGGTGTGGGACGGCCGCCGGCCGCCGGGGCAACGCCCGGAGGCGTCCAACGGGGTATGATCGGAAAGCCGACGACCCGGGAGACCATCGCCACGCTGCTGACCGGGTTCGGCGTGATCGTCGCCGTGTGGGCCATCGTGCGGCGCGAGGTGGACGGCGTGCGCCGCGATCTGACCGCTCAGATCGCGGCGGTGAACAACCGAATCGACAACATCCTGCTTGCCGGCCGGAGCCAGCGACCCCGCTGACCGTCCGGGCGCTCTCCGCAAGGGCTGCGCCGCCGCCGGTTCGTGCATGCCGGCGCAGTCCCGGTTCCCGGTCAGTCCGCCATGCTCGTCCGCAGCCGCTGCCGGGCCCCGTGGCGGGCCAGCGCCAGCTCGATGAGGCGGTCGAGCAGGGCACCGTAGGGGAGGCCCGACGCCTCCCACAACTTCGCGTACATGCTGATCGTCGTGAACCCCGGGATGGTGTTCACCTCGTTCACGTAGATGCGGTCGCCGGCCGCGGAAAGCAGGAAGTCGACGCGCGCCATGCCGGCGCCCTCCAGGGCCCGGAACGCTTCCGCCGCCATCTCCCGCACCGCCTCGGTCCGCCCCGCGGGGAGCCGGGCGGGGATGATCAGCTCCGAGGCGTCATCCAGGTACTTGGCGTCGTAGTCGTAGAAGTCGCCGGCGGGGACGATCTCGCCCGGCACGGAGACGTCCGGGGCGTCGTTCCCGAGGACCGCGCACTCGATCTCGCGCGCATCGGCCACCGCCGCCTCCACGAGCAGCTTGCGGTCGAAGTCGCGCGCCCGAGCCAGCCCCCGGCGCAGCTCCGCACCGTCTGCCGCCTTCGACACCCCGATGCTCGACCCGAGGTTGCACGGCTTGACGAACACTGGGTAGGGGAGCGCCTGTTCGACCCGGGCGGCCACTCCCTCCGGGTCCGCGTCCCAGTCGGGTCCCGCGACCACGCAGTGGTCGACCTGCGGCAGCCCGCGGGCGGCGATCAGGGTCTTCGCCACCGCCTTGTCCATCGCCACCGCCGAGCCGAGGACGCCCGCGCCGACGTACGGGACGTCGGCGAGCTCGAGCAGACCCTGCAGCGTCCCGTCCTCGCCGTACGGCCCGTGGACGACCGGGAAGACCACGTCGAGCGGCAGCCCCGCGACGGTGGCGGGATGGGCGACCAGGTGCGCCTCGACGGCCGCCTCACCATCCCGGACGGCGACGGCGCCGTCGGCGGGCAGGCGCGCCCCTTCGATCACCGCGCGCGCCGACGCCTCCAGCGGCGGGCGCCGGGGCAGGGACCAGCGGCCGTCCCGGTCGATGCGGATGGGGACCGATTCGTAGCGCGCCGGGTCGAGGTTGCCGAGGACGGCGGCGGCGGATGCGACCGAGACCTCGTGCTCGCTCGAACGGCCGCCGTAGATGACGCCGACGCGCAGGCGCTGCACAGGAGGTGTGTACTATACCGCAGTGGCGGTTGCGTTCGGCTTCCGCGTCGCCCGCACGGACGGCGCGGCCCGCACCGGGACCCTCCGGACGGCGCACGGCGTCATCGACACACCGGCCTTCATGCCGGTCGGCACGCAGGGGGCCGTGAAGGCGCTGACGCCGCGCGACCTGCGCGACGTCGGGGCGCAGGTCGTCCTCGCGAACACCTATCACCTGCTGCTGCGTCCCGGCGATGCGCTCGTCGCCCGGCGGGGCGGGCTGCACCGCTTCATGGGCTGGACCGGTCCGCTCGCGACCGACAGCGGCGGCTACCAGGTGTTCAGCCTCGGCGCGCGCCGCTCCATCGACGAGGACGGGGTGTCGTTCCGCTCGCACCTCGACGGCCGTCCCGTCCGCCTGACGCCGGAGGGCGCCACCGACGTCCAGGTCCGCCTCGGGGCCGACCTCGCGATGGCGTTCGACGAGTGCACGCCGTACCCCGCGACGGAGGACGAGGCGCGCGCGTCGATGGAGCGGACGCTCCGCTGGGCACGGCGCTCGCGGGAGCGGTTCGACGCCTGGCGCGCCGGACGCGCCGGCGGGGGCGAGGCGATGACGACGCCGGCCCAGGCGCAGTTCGGCGTCGTGCAGGGAGGCGTCCACCCCGCGCTGCGCGAGGTCAGCGCGCGGGAGACGGTGGCCCTCGGCTTCGAGGCCTACGCCATCGGCGGGCTGAGCGTCGGCGAGCCGCCGGCGGTCCTGTACGAGACGGCGGGCCGGACCGCGGAGCAGCTCCCCGCCGACCGGCCTCGGTACCTGATGGGCATCGGCATGCCGGACGACCTCGTCGAGGCGGTGGCGCGCGGGGTCGACCTGTTCGACTGCGTGCTCCCGACCCGCAACGCGCGCAACGGCCAGCTCTTCACCCGCCGCGGCCCGCTGTCGATCAAGGGCGCCGTCCACGCCGAGGACGACGCGCCGCCCGACGCCGACTGCCGCTGCTACACCTGCCGGAACTTCTCACGCGCCTACCTGCGGCACCTGTACGTCGCCCGCGAGATGACCGCCGCCACCCTTAACACGCTGCATAATCTACACTTCTACCTTGACACCATGCAGCGGATGAGGGAAGCTATCGCCTCCGGCTCGTTCGACGTGTTCAGGCAGGCCTTCCACCGAGCGTACTCCCGCCGACCGAGGCACGAGTTCCCGGACGATTGATGCAGGTTTTCGACACCGCGGCCCTGTTCGCGATGACGCAACCGGCGGGCCAGCAGCCGCTGCTGGTGCAGTTCCTGCCGTTCGCGCTGATCCTCCTCATCTTCTACTTCATCATCCTGCTGCCCATGCGCCGGCAGCGGAAGCGGGTGCAGGAGTTCCAGAGCAGCCTGAAGGTGGGCGACCGGGTGGTGACGACGAGCGGCATCTACGGCGAGGTCACGAAGTTGCAGGACAAGTCCGTGCAGCTGCGGGTCGCCGACAAGGTACGCATCGAGATCTCGCGGGCGGCGATCGGCGGGTACCAGGGCAAGGAGCCGGTCGTGGCGGAGTCGAACCAGTAGGGGTGGACCATGCGCAAGAACCTCCAGTGGAAGATCCTGGCCATCCTGGCGATCGGGTTGCTGGCCGCCTGGGCCGTCTACCCGCCCGAGGAGCGCATCCGGCTCGGCCTCGACCTCGAGGGCGGCGTGCATCTCGTGATGCGCGTGCAGACGGACGACGCCCTGCAGGTCGAGACCGAGACCGCGGCCGAGCAGCTCGACGAGCAGCTCTCGCTGCAGGGCATCGAGTCCGCCACGGTGCTGCCGGAGGACTCGACGACGATCCGGATCGAGGGTGTGCCGGGGCCGCGGGACGCGGAGTTCCGCCAGCTCGCCGACGAGCGCCTCTCGGCCTCCTACAACCGCGAATCCGGCCCCGGCGGCTCCTATGCCTACCGCATGCGGGCGCCCGTGGCGCAGTCGCTGCGCGAGGAGGCCGTGCGGCAGGCGCTCGAGACGATAGAGCGCCGCGTCAACGAGCTCGGCGTCGCCGAGCCGATCGTCGCGCCGCACGGGGTGGGCGGGGACCAGATCCTGGTCCAGCTCCCCGGCGTCTCCGACGTGGCCCGTGCCAAGGAGCTCATCCGGTCGACGGCGCTGCTCGAGCTCAAGCTCGTCGAGGAGGGCCCGGCGCCCAGCCGGGAGTCGCTGCTCGAGACGCGCAACGGCGTCATTCCGCCGGAGATGGAGGTCGTCACCCAGTTCTCCGACCTGCTCAACCCCGGCGGCTCCTCGCAGCCGCTCTACTACCTGGTCCGCCGGGTCGCCGCGGTCACCGGGCGCGACCTGCGCAACGCGCGGCCTTCGCTCGACGAGTTCAACCAGCCCGCGGTCAGCTTCACGCTGAACCAGGAGGGCGCGCGCAAGTTCGGCGACATCAGCGGGAACAACATCGGCCGCGCCCTGGCCATCATCCTCGACGGGCAGGTGCGCTCGGCGCCGATCCTGCAGGGGCGCATAACCGACCAGGGCCAGATCACCGGCGTGACCATGCAGGAGGCCGAGGATCTGCAGATCACGCTCCGCTCGGGCGCGCTGCCGGCCTCGCTGACCTACCTGGAGGAGCGCACGGTCGGTCCGACGCTGGGCGCCGACTCCATCCGCTCGGGCGTCACCGCGTCGATCGCCGGGCTCATCCTGGTCGCCATCTTCATGCTCGCCTACTACAAGCTGGCCGGCATCAACGCGGTCGTGGCGATCGGCATGAACCTGATCATCTTGATGGGCTGCATGGCGTACATCGACGCCGTGCTGACGCTGCCGGGCATCGCCGGGCTCATCCTGACGATCGGCATCGGCGTCGACTCCAACGTGCTGATCTTCGAGCGCATCAAGGAGGAGCTGAAGTCGGCCAAGAGCGTGTCGGCGGCGGTGGCGGCCGGCTTCGACCGGGTGCTGCTGACGATCATCGACACCCACGTGGCGTCGCTCATCGCGGCCGCGTTCCTGTTCCAGTTCGGCTCGGGGCCGATCCGCGGCTTCGCCACCACGCTGTTCTTCGGTCTGGTCTCGAACATCTTCACCGCGGTGTTCGTCTCCCGGACGCTGTTCGAGACGATCCTGTCGCGGCGGCGGGCGGCGACGTTGAGCATCTAGTGTCCTGTATCAATGGTTCGTGAAACAGTATCCGCTGTGCGCCGCGAGGGTCCGTTGCGCGAACCGGGCGATGCTCGCCAGGATCTCGTCGGCCGACTTCGTCCACGCGAACGGACGGGCGGCGGCGTTGTGCTGGTCAAGGAACTCCCGAATCGCCCGCTCCAAGGCGACGATGCTGCGATGCACGCCGCGACGCAGTTGCTTGGTCGTCAGTTCCGCGAACCATCGCTCCACCAGATGCAGCCAGGAGCTGTAGGTCGGGGTGAAATGGAGATGGAACCTCGGGTGCCGGACCAGCCACCGCCGAGTCCGGGGCGACTTGTGCGTGCTGTAGTTGTCCAGGATGAGGTGGATGTCCAGCCCGTCCGGCGTCTCGGCGTCGATGCGCTTGAGGAACTTCTCGAACTCGACCGACCGATGGCGGCGGTGCAACTCGCCGATGACCGTGCCGGTCTTGACGTCGAGTGCGGCGAACAACGAGGTCGTCCCGTGGCGGCGATAGTCGAAGGTGCGCCGCTCGGCCTGGCCCGCTTGCATCGGCAGCAGCGGCGCGGTGCGCTCGAGGGCCTGAATCTGCGGCTTCTCGTCGACGCAGAACACGACCGCGTGCTCGGGCGGATTGACGTACAGCCCGACGATGTCGCGCACCTTGTCGATCAACCAGGGGTCCGGCGACAGCTTGAACGTCTCGGTCCGGTGCGGCTGCAACCCGAAGGCACGCCAGATCCGACCGATGGTCGCGTGGCTCAGACCGGTAGCCTTGGCCATGCCTCGCGTGCTCCAGTGGGTGCTGCCGCGGGGGGTCGATTCCAGGGTGCGCACCACCACATCCTCGACCTGCGCGTCGGTGATGCGGCGCGGCGCGCCCGGCCGCGGTTCGTCGGTCAAGCCGTCGAGCCGGTCGGCAAGAAATCGAGTGCGCCACTTGCAGACGGTGGTCGGCGACAGGTGCAGGCGCTTGGCGATACCGCGCGTGGGCTGGCCGTCGGCGCAGGCCAGGATGATGCGGGCGCGCCGCGCAAGCTGTGGGGCCGTGGGCGACCGATGGGCCAGGGAGGTCAAGGCTTGCCGTTCGTCTTCGGTCAAGGTGACCGGCGCCGGGCGAGGTCCTCTGCGCATGGACTACCTCCTGTTGGCACAGACGACGACGCCTCCAAGAACGTTCCACTGTTTTCAGTGGCAGGACACTAGGAGTCTGCGCCGCAGGACGCGATGCAGGATGTCGAGGCTGCGCAGACTCCCAACGCGCCCGAGAGGGCGCGCTAGCGCAACCTGCACGGGCGCGCGCGCCCGCATCGTTCCGTCATGCCTATCTTCAAGACACCGAACTTCGACTTCCTCCGCTGGCGCTTGCACGCCTTCGGGGTCTCGCTGCTGATCATCGCCGCCGGCGCGGCGGTGCTCGTCGTGCGTGGCGGGCTGCCCCTCGGGCTCGACTTCTCGGGCGGCACCCAGATCATCGTGCAGTTCGACGAGCCCGCGGGCGAGGGCGCCGTCCGGGATGCGCTCGACGCGATAGAGGAGAAGGTCGTCCAGCAGTACGGCGACGCCGCCGACAACGCCATCCTCGTCCGCCTGCCGCAGGCCGGGCCCGAGGTGGGCACGAGCCTCGAGGAGGGGGCCACCGCCGTCGTCGGGGCGCTGCGCGGGAGCGACCTCGGGG
The DNA here is from genome assembly GCA_965215155.1 of Vicinamibacterales bacterium. GTDB lineage: Bacteria > Acidobacteriota > Vicinamibacteria > Vicinamibacterales > UBA8438 > JAGWAJ01. The sequence goes on from CBDCCY010000004.1 coordinate 1,878,848, forward strand.
GCTTCGAGATCATCGGCCAGGAGCTCGTCGGGCCGGTCATCGGCCAGGAGCTCCGGCAGCGCGGCATCAACGCCTTCGTCTTCGCGATGATCGGCATCCTCATCTACGTCGGCCTCCGCTTCCGCTTCAGCTTCGCGGTGGGCGCGGTCGTGGCGGTCGCCCACGACATCCTGATCACCGTGGCGATGCTGACGTTCGTGGGCTACGACCTGTCGCTCAACGTCGTTGCCGCCATGCTGACCATCACCGGCTACTCGGTGAACGACTCCATCGTCATCTTCGACCGCGTCCGCGAGAACCTGCGCCTGATGCGGCGCGACCGGTTCGACCAGGTCGTCAACAAGAGCATCAACCAGACCCTCGGCCGCACGATCATTACGTCGGGCACGACCGGCTTCGCCGTGCTCGCGCTCTACCTCTTCGGGGGCGAGGTGCTGCGCGGGTTCGCGTTCACGATGCTCATCGGCGTGGTCACCGGCACCTACTCGACCATCTTCATCGCGGCGGCCATCGCCATTCTCATCACCCAGGGGCGGGCGGCGCGCCGGGCGCGGGCCGAGGCGCCGCCGGCGGCCGCCTCAGCCGCCCAGCGAGCGCGCGACGCGCGAGCGCGCGATGCGCGAGCGAAGCGCCAGCGGCGAAGGGCGCGGGCATGAGCCGCGTCCGTCCTTGAGTGCGCTGCAGGCCGGGCTGCTCGGCATCGTCCAGGGGGTGACCGAGTTCCTTCCGATCTCCAGTTCCGCGCACCTGATCCTGGCGCGCGACCTCCTCGGATGGCACCTCGACGGCGACTTCGCGCTGGCCTTCGATGTGGCGTGCCACGTCGGAACGCTGGCCGCCGTCGCCGTCTACTTCCGGTCCGACGTGCGGAGGCTGGCCGGGGCCGCGCTGCGCCTCCCGATCCGGTCCGGAGCGGGCGATCGCGACGCCCGCCTGCTCCGGTCCCTGGCGGTTGCCACGCTGCCCGTCGTCGTGGTCGGCCTCGCGGCGGGGGATGCCATCGCCGGTACGCTGCGCACGCCGGAGGTGGCGGCGGCGAGCCTGGCCGGGGGCGCCCTCGTGATGCTGGCCGCCGAGCGCGCCGGCCGCGGGCGGGGAGGCGGAGGCCGCGGCGGCTCCGGCGCGCGTCCCGGCTCGGGCTCCGACTCCGGTCCCGGCTCCGACTCGGGCGCCGGACGGGACGACACTCTCGGCTGGGCGCCGTCGCTGGGGCTCGGCATCGCGCAGGCGGCGGCGCTCGTCCCCGGCGTCTCCCGCTCGGGAGCGGTGCTGACGGTGGCCATGCTGGTCGGCCTGCGCCGCGAGAACGCGGCGCGCTTCGCGTTCCTGCTCGGGATTCCGGCCATCGCCGGCGCGGGCGCGAAGGGGATGCTCGATCTGGCGGCCGGCGGCGTGCCGCCGGGGGGACTGGCGGCGCTCGGCATCGGCGCCGTCGCGTCGGGGCTGGTAGGCTACGTGGCGATATTCGGGTTTCTCCGGTATGTTGCGCGGCACACGCTCGACGCGTTCGCGCTCTACCGGATCGGCCTTGCGGCGGCGGTCCTCCTCGCGCGGTGAGGGGCGCCGCCGCATCTGGGTGACGCGATGCAGTGGCTTCGTCGCAGTCTCGTCGCCGGGTTCGTCGTGACCGTTCCGCTGGTCATCAGCGTCGCGGCGTTCGTCTGGCTGTTCCAGGTGGTCGACGGCGTGATGGTCCCGGTGTACGCCCAGTGGCTCGGGCGGGAGATCCCGGGCCTGGGGCTCGTCACGCTGCTCGCCGTCGTGCTCGTAGTCGGGGCCCTCACGACGAACGTCCTGGGCCGGCGCGTGTTCGATCGCGGGGAGGCGTACCTGCTCCGCCTGCCGGTCTTCCGGGCCGTCTACGGTCCCGTCAAGCAGCTCGTGGCGGCCTTCTCGCCCGACAACCAGCTCGGGTTCAAGCGGGTAGTGCTCGCCGACGACCCGAAGCGCGGGCTCGTGTTCGGCTTCCTCACCAAGGAGTTCAGCCTGGAACGGGGCCACGGACCGGAGCACCTGATGGCCGTCTACGTGCCGACCAACCACATCTACTTCGGCGACATCCACGTCTACCCGAGCTCCGTCGTCACCTTCCCGGACATCACCGTGCAGGAAGGCGTGCAGGTCTTCCTGACCGGCGGCATGGCGCTCTCCGAGCGGCTCCGCACCGAGACCGAGCAGCTGCGCCAGGGGTAGGGTTCCCGTCGATCCCGCCCTCCGCCCGGCGTGGTCTCACCGCCCCCGGCAGGGGGCGCCGATGCGGCCGTTCTTGACAGGTTTCCGGCACGTCGGTTAGGGTGCGGGGTTTGGCCGCCGCTTGGAGGGAGTGCACCGGGCATGGATCAGTCACTGTATTTCGCACTTGGCTGGGGGGCGCCGCTCGCGTCCGCCCTCTTCGCCCTGTTCCTGATTCGATCGATCAATAGGCAGGCGCCGGGGACCGAGCGGATGCAGCGCATCGCAGCGCTGATCCGGGCCGGCGCGATGGCCTTCCTGCGGACCGAGTACACCGTGCTCGCCGGCTTCGTCGCCGTGATGTTCGTGGTGCTGTGGCTCTTCCTGCCGGGGAACTCGCTGCTGACGGCGCTCAGCTTCCTCGTCGGGGCGCTGCTGTCGGCCTCGGCCGGCTGGATCGGCATGCGGACGGCGACGGGGGCGGCGGTGCGGACCACCCACGCGGCCACCGAGAGCCTGTCGCGCGCGCTGCGGGTGGCGTTCTCGAGCGGCGCGGTAATGGGGCTCACCGTCGTGGCGCTCGGCACGCTCGGCATCGCGGTGCTCTACTACGCCTACGGCGGACTCGCCGGCGAGGGGCGCGCGGCCGTCGAGTCGCTCTTCGGCTTCTCGCTCGGGGCGTCCTCGATCGCGCTCTTCGCGCGCGTCGGCGGCGGCATCTACACGAAGGCGGCCGACGTCGCGGGCGACCTGTCGGGCAAGGTCGAGGCGGGCATCCCCGAGGACGACCCCCGCAACCCGGCGACCATCGCCGACAACGTCGGCGACAACGTGGGCGACGTCGCAGGCATGGGCGCCGACCTCTTCGAGTCGTACGTCGGCAGCATCATCTCGTCGATCGCGCTGGCCTGGGCCCTCGGGGCGGGAGCGGCGGCGGCGCTGTGGGGCGTCGACGAGTCGGCGTTCGGCGAGCTGCAGCAGAACCTCGTCGTGTTCCCGATTCTCCTCGCCGGCACCGGCATCGTGGCCTCGATACTCGGCACCTTCGTCGTCAGCACCGACGACGAGAGCAAGATCGGGAGCGCGCTGCACCGCGGCCTGCTCGTGGCGTCGTTCCTCGTCTTCCTCGGCGCGGGGGGGCTGATCGTGCTGCTCGGCATCCCCCTGGCCGTGCTCTGGTGCGTCGTCTTCGGCGTGGTCGCCGGGGTCGCCATCGGCCAGCTCACCGAGTACTACACCGGCAAGGACAAGCCGCCGGCCCACCGCATCGCGCAGCAGTCCGAGACCGGCCCCGCGACCAACATCATCGCCGGCCTCGGCGTCGGCATGATGTCGTGCGCGCTGCCGATCCTCGTCATCTGCCTCGCGATCTACGCCAGCTACTCGTTCGCGGAGCTCTACGGCATCGCGATCGCCGCCGTCGGCATGCTCTCGACCCTCGGCATCAGCCTCGGCGTCGACGCCTACGGCCCGGTGGCGGACAACGCCGGCGGCATCGCCGAGATGAGCCGCTGCGAGCCGTTCGTGCGCGAGCGGACCGACGCGCTCGATGCGGTCGGCAACACGACGGCGGCCATGGGCAAGGGCTTCGCCATCGGGTCGGCGGCCCTCACGGCGCTCGCGCTGTTCAGTACCTTCCGGGCCACCGCGGCGGTCTCCGTCGACGAGGCGGGCGGCGCGGCGGTGTTCGACCCGCGCCACCTCAGCCTGGCTCTCGACAACCCCAACGTGCTGCTCGGCATGCTGCTCGGCGGGATGCTGCCGTTCCTCTTCTCGGCGCTGACGATGAACGCGGTCGGCCGGTCCGCGAACGACATGATCGAGGAGGTGCGACGGCAGTTCCGCGAGATCAAGGGCCTCATCGACGGGCAGGCGGAGCCCGACTCGGCGCGCTGCGTCGAGATCTCCACCCGCTCCGCCATCCGGGAGATGGTCATCCCGGGGCTCATCGCGGTCCTGGCGCCGATCGTCACCGGGTACCTGCTCGGCGTCTCCGGCCTCGGCGGGCTCCTCGCCGGCGCGCTGGTCACCGGCGTCCTCATGGCGCTGATGATGGCCAACGCCGGCGGCGTCTGGGACAACGCCAAGAAGTACATCGAGGAAGGGCACCACGGCGGCAAGGGCTCCGAGCCGCACAAGGCGGCCGTCATCGGCGACACGGTCGGGGACCCCTTCAAGGACACCTCGGGGCCGAGCCTCAACATCCTCATCAAGCTGATGACCATCGTGGCCGTCATCTTCGCGCCGCTCGTCGTCGCCTGGATGGGATGATGCGCGCAACAACTGATTGACTGGCGTTTGGGGTGCGAGTATGATGCACCGCTTCGCCGGTAGCGACGTCCGTGGCGTTTCGAGGGCTCCGGCCGGGATTTGGCTGGGCTTTTGGCGGATCCGGGGGGCGGCGGCGACGCGTTGACAGGCGGTTTGGCACTGCTATAATCGCGTTTTGGCGCTGCTGTAATCGAGGCTCGCGAATCCGCGCCCGTGCTTTCGGCAAACGAGGAGGTCAGCGTGGCCGACAAGAAGAGCGACGCGAAGGCTCAACGGAAGAGTCCCGCGGCTGCAGAGCCGAAGGGGCCGCAGATGTTCGGCGAGGTGGTCAACCCCTCATTTCAGGTTGGCACTCGCAAATGGTACACGGTGCCGCTCTCGATAGCGGTTCACGTCTTCGGCATCGGCGCCATCGTGGTCGTGCCGCTGATGGCGGTCGACGCGCTGCCGACACCGAGCTCGATGATGGCGTTCGTGGCCGCGCCTCCGCCGCCTCCGCCGCCTCCGCCTCCGCCTCCGCCGCCCGCCGCGGCCGAGGCACCGCCGGCGCCGGTCATCGACGTCAACCCGAACGCCGCCCCGATCGCGGCGCCGGAGCAGATCGTCGAGGAGAGCGGCTTCGACCTGACGCAGGTGCAGGGGGTCGAAGGGGGCATCGCGGGCGGCGTCGTCGGCGGCATCGTCGGCGGCCTGCCGTCGGCTCCTCCTCCTCCGCCTCCGCCCCCCGAGCCGGTCCGCGTCGGCGGCAACATCAGCCCGCCCACCAAGACGCGCGACGTGTCGCCGGTGTATCCCGAGGTGGCCCGCGCGGCCCGGGTGCAGGGCGTGGTCATTCTCGAGGCCACCATCGGACCGACGGGAACCGTGACCGACGTCAACGTGCTCCGCTCGGTGCCGCTGCTCGATGAAGCCGCCATCGCCGCCGTTCGGCAGTGGCAGTACACGCCGACGCTGCTGAACGGCGTTCCGGTTCCGGTAATCATGACGGTGACGGTCAATTTCTCGTTGCGGTAGACCTGGGAGCCAACGGCCCGCATTCAGGGAGGATCAGATGGACTTTCTCGAACTCTGGGAGCAGATGAGCTTAATGGTCAAGCTGCTGATGGGCGTGCTTGGCCTGATGTCGATGTGGTCCGTGGGTGTCTTCTGCGAGCGCGTGTTCACGTTCACGCAGGCCCGGCGGCAGTCGGTGGAGTTCGCGCCCAAGGTGGCGAAGCACCTGAAGGACGGGAAGCTCAAGGAAGCCATCAAGATCTCGCAGTCCAAGGACTTCAAGTACAGCCACCTCGGCAAGGTCGTCCTGGCCGGGCTGTCGGAGTACCAGTTCCAGCAGGAAGGCGGCGTGCAGCTCGAGAAGGAGGACGTGGTCGACAGCGTCCGCCGCTCCATCCAGCGCGCGGCCGCGCTGACCTCCGCCGACCTGAAGCGCGGCCTCGGCGCGCTCGCGACCATCGGCTCCACCGCGGTGTTCGTCGGCCTGCTCGCCACGACCCTCGGCGTCATCAACGCGTTCCAGGGCATCGCGGCCACCGGGTCGGGCGGTCTGGGCGCGGTGTCGGGCGGCATCTCGGAGGCGCTCGTCGGCACCGCCATCGGGCTCTTCGTCGCGATTCCGGCCGTCTGGTTCTTCAACTACCTGACGGGCCGCATCGAGTTCTTCACGGTCGAGATGGACAACTCGTCGTCCGAGTTGGTCGACTACTTCATCAAGAAGTCGTAGAGGAGCTCCACCATGGGAATGCAAGTTGGTGATAAAGCCAGCGGCCTGAACTCGGAGATCAACATCACGCCGCTCGCCGACGTGATGCTGGTTCTCCTGATTATCGTCATGCTCATCGCCCCCCTCCTGCAGGCGGGCGTGACGCTGACGCTGCCGGAGGCGTCGAACACCAGCGACAAGCCGGACAACGACAACAACACCGTTGTCGCGGTCACGGCGGACGGACGCTACTTCGTCGACAACGTGCAGACCCCCGAGACCGAACTCCTCGCCGCGATCAACCGGGCCCTCGACCGCAAGTTCGAGCGGATCCTCCTGATCAAGGGCGACGTGAACGCGCAGTACGGGGCGGTGATGGACTTGATGGACTCGCTCCAGCGGGCGGGCATCGAGAACATCGGGCTGATCACCGAGCGCGAGATCGGCGGCGCGGCCGGAGGCTGATGCCATGAAACACCACAAGAAGCACTTCGGCGCCGATGACGTCGTCGAGGCCGAAAAGCCACATGCCAATTCGGAGATCAACATCACGCCGTTCATCGACGTGCTGCTGGTGCTGATTGTCATCTTCCTGGCCGCGCTCCCGCTCGGCCAGCGTGGCCTCGACATCAACCTGCCGCTCGAGACGCAGGGCTCGGCCCAGGCTGCGACCGACAGCAGCCAGATCGTGCTCGAGTACACCGCCGACCGGCGGATCTCGGTGAACCAGCAGCCGATGGAGATCCAGAGCCTGCAGTCCGAGCTGCGGCAGATCTTCGAGACGCGCCGCGACAAGACGATGTTCATCGCCGGCGCCGGCTCGCTGACCTACGGCGAGATCATCGATGTCATCGACGCCGCCAAGGGCGCGGGCGTCGAGAAGGTCGGCATCGTCACCGAAGGGATGCGGCGGGCGGCAGGCGCAGCCGCGCTGTAGGACGCACGACGGCATTCGGCACGGCCGTGGGAATCCGGGTCGACCGGAAGCCCACGGCCGTTTTCTCTTGTACGCAGGGAGAGCGTGCGGGAGGCCGGGCCCGCTCGCGCCGCCAAAAGGCAGGGGCCGCCGGGCAGGGGCCGCCGGGCAGGCCGCCGCCGGGCAGGGGCCGCCGGGCGACTCCAGGGCCGCGGAGGACGGGCGGAGCCCCGCGTGCTCTCAGGTCCGAGTGGACGCCGGGGGTCGCCACGTGCGCCGGGGGTCGTCACGGGCGTGACGAGGACTTCCTGGAGGGTTTCGACCCGTCCGGTGAGCTTCGCGAGCTGCGACCCGTTCCAGAGCCCGGCGAGGGCTGCCGCCAGCGATAGCAGCAAGCGTGACGATCGGGAACGGGTACTCCCGTTGCGGCCCATCGTGCGCTTCCCGTCATCCTACCCTACCGGCTCCGGCGCGCCGTCGTCGTGATGGGCGACGCGGTGACGCTCTCCAAAGCAAAGGGCCGGCCACCTCGTGAAGAGGCAGCCGGCCCTTTCGGCTAAGACTGGCGCCGGTGAAGGCGGAGAGCGTCCCAACGGCGGCGGCGCGTTCCGCGTCGAACCCGTGGCGCGGGCGCCGTTGGGCGTTGGGGCGGGAAAGTCGCCGGCTAGTTGGCGGCCCCCCCGCCGCCCCGCGCCTCTTCCTGAAGCTGCTGCGCCCGATCCCGCAACTCGTCGGCCTCCTCGATCAGAGCCTCCCGCTCGTCGAGGTCCTCGGTCATGTTCGCCTGCATGCGGAGGAGGATGTTCTTGTAGACGAGCGCGTCGACGTAGCGCTCGTTCAGCCCGATGGCCTGGTCCGCGGCCGCGAGCCCGGCGGCGATGTAGTCGGCCTTCTCCTCCTGCGTGATGCGGAAGTCACGGAAGGCCTTCTCCCAGTAGTAGGTCGAGATGGTGTAGTAGGCCTCGGGGTTGTCCGGCTCGATGCCCGCGCGCTGCTCGAGAGCCTCGATGGTCTGCTCGAAGTCGCCGCCCCGGTTGTAGAAGCCGGCGAGCTGCAGGTAGACGGTCGGGTCCTCGGGCCGCATGTTCCGCACCTCGAGCATGACCACTTCCGCGTCCTCGTAGAGGCCCGCTTCCTCGTACAGCCGCGCGAGGGCGAAGTAGTTGTCCGGGTCGGCCGGGTCGAGCTGGATCATCGCCCGCAGAATCGGTTCCGACGAGGCGGGGTCGTTCTTCTTGTCGGCCCCGAACGCGGCGTGGAGGTACTGCATCGACAGCTTCTTCAGGCCGGGATCGACGGACCGCTCGGACCCCAGCCGGTAGTACTCGACGGCCTCGTCGAGGTAGCCGTCGTTCTCCGCGTCGCCCCGGAGGGCCGGCTTGTAGAGGTTGTCGTAGCTGTTGCCGATGTAGAAGTAGGCGGCGGTCATGACCTGCGCGAGCTCGGAGTCCGGGTTCTCCCCGAGAACCTCCAGAACCTCGTGGTAGGCCTCGATGGCGGCCGGGTAGTCGGCGCGGCCGTAGAGCATGTTCGCTTCCTTGAACGTCCGCATCGCGCTGAGCTCCGCGAAGAACCCGCACGAGGCGAGCGGCGCGGTCACTGCGATGATGACGGCCACTCTCAGAAGGCTGCGTCCCGTCTGCATGGCGATCCCCTTTCAGGCCTCTCGAAGCCGGGCCGAACTTCCTGTCCTGGGCGTGGTCCGGAACGCTGGGGTCCCGGCCGCCCGATGGCGGCATGTACCGGCCGCGCGCGCACGATGCCCGCGAACCGAGCCTTATACTGAAACAAAACCCAGGGCAAGTCAAGAACCTACCGAGTAGCGTAATCCCTTTCGAGTCAGTCTGTTGTACGGGGCCCTCGCCGCCGCTTGGACGGCTCCGCACCGCTGGTGGTACGCTCCAGGCGAAGAGGCCATGATCAGCTTCGACGATCTCGTCTGCCGCGTCCGCGCGAACGACTCCGACGCCGACACCGACCTGCTCCGTCGCGCGTACGAGTTCTCGGCCCTCGAGCACGCGGGACAGACGCGGCGTTCCGGCGAGCAGTACATCACCCATCCCCTCGAGGTCGCGGCGCTCGTCGCCGACATGCGGCTCGACGACGTGGCCATCGCGGCCAGCCTGCTGCACGACGTCGTCGAGGACACGCTCACCACCATCGACCACGTCCGCGACCTCTTCGGCGCCGAGGTCGCGCACGTCGTCGAGGGCGTGACGAAGATCAGCACCATTCCGTTCTCGTCGAGCGAGGAGCGGCAGGCGGAGAACTTCCGCAAGATGCTGCTGGCGATGGTCGACGACGTGCGCGTCATCCTCGTCAAGCTGGCCGACCGGTTGCACAACATGCGCACGCTCGGCCACCTGAAGGAGGAGCGGCGCATCAAGATCGCCCAGGAGACGCTCGACATCTACGCGCCGATCGCCAACCGGCTCGGCATGAGCAAGCTCAAGAACGAGCTCGAGGAGCTGGCGTTCCGGCATCTCGACCCGGCGGCGTTCGAGCGCCTCCGGGCATGGGTGGAGGAGCGGCGCCGCGCCACCGAGCAGACCGTCGCCCAGCTCAAGGGGACGCTCGAGGCGAAGCTCCGCGATTCGCACGTCCCCGCCGTGGCGCTCGAGGGGCGCATCAAGCGGCTGTTCAGCATCCGCGAGAAGCTCCGGCGCCAGAAGATCGGTCTCGACGAGGTCTACGACCTGATCGCACTGCGGGTGATAACGCCGACGGTGCGCGACTGCTACGCGACGCTCGGGATCATCCACCAGACGTGGGCGCCGGTCCCCGGCCGCTTCAAGGACCTGGTCGCCATGCCGCGCCCGAACGGCTACCAGTCGCTGCACACGGCGGTCGTGAGCGACCGCGGCTTCCCGTTCGAGGTGCAGATCCGGACCGAGCGGATGCACCAGGTGGCCGAGGAAGGGATCGCCGCGCACTGGAAGTACAAGGAAGGCCGCGTCGGCGCGCAACCCGACGAGCAGTACTTCCGCTGGCTGCGCCAGTTGCTCGAGACCGAGAAGGACGCGCGCGACCCCAGCGACTTCATCCACAGCCTCAAGCTCGACCTCTACCCGGAGGAGGTCTACGCGTTCACGCCGAAGGGCGAGGTCAAGGCGTTGCCGCGCGGCGCCACGCCGGTCGACTTCGCCTATGCCGTCCACACCGACGTCGGCCACACCTGCGTCGGAGCACGCGTGAACCGGCGCATGGTCCCGCTGCGCACGAAGCTCGAGAGCGGCGACATCGTCGAGGTCGTCACCGCGCCCGGGCGGACCCCGAGCCGCGACTGGCTCAGCTTCGTCGTCACCTCGCGCGCCCGGCAGAAGATCAAGCACTGCATCCACGCCGAGGAGAAGGTCCGCGCCGTGGAGCTCGGCCGCAAGCTGCTCGACAAGGAGATCCGCCGTTTCGACCTGAACGCCCGCACGATGCTGGCGCCGGAGGCCCTCGGCCGCGCCGCGGCCGAGCTCGGCGTGCCGAAGGTCGACGACCTCTGCGCCTCCATCGGCTACGGGAAGCTCTCGGCCCGCCACGTGCTGTCGCGTCTCGCGCCGGCCGGCGCCCTCCGGGATCGGACGAACGGACGCCCCGCCGAGGTCCGCCCCGAGCGCGTCCCGCCGCCGCCCGGCCCCGACGCCATCAAGGCGAGCGGCTGCGACGATCTGCTGGTGTTTCGCGCCGGGTGCTGCAACCCGATTCGCGGCGAGCCGATCGTCGGCTACGTCACGCGGGGGAAGGGCGTGTCGGTGCACGCCTCCACGTGTCCGAACGTGGTCAACCTGCTGTACCACCCCGAACGGCGGATCGACGTCGCCTGGGACACGGCCGGCGACGACCCGGGGGAGTTCACCGTCTGCCTGACGATTCAGGTGCAGGACCGCCGCGGCATGCTGGCCGATGTGACGACGCGCATCGCCGACATGAACACCAACATCCGCCGGGTGGAGGCAGACGTGAACGAGACCCGTCGCGGGCGCATCGCGGTCACGATGGACGTCGACGACCTCAAGCACCTGCAGCGGGTCATCAAGGACGTGCGGGGGGTGCCGGGCGTGATCGACGTGGAGCGGGTCCTGCGGCAGCCGGAAGCCGCGCGCGCGGGCACGTAGCCGCGCGACCTGTCGCAGGCTGCTACACCGCTGCGCGCCCTGGCGGTCGCGTTGCGAGCCGCGCGGAGGCACGACTCCGGTAGCAGGTCGCTACGCGGCTTTTGTGATGCGGTTCGAGCGGATGCAGCGGGTGCAGACCCGGATGCGCTTGACGCCGCCGTTCACCACCGCGCGAACGCGCTGGATGTTGGCCTGGAACCGTCGCCGGGTCACGTTGTGCGCGTGGCTCACGCTCCGGCCGAACGTCGGCCCCTTGCCGCAGATTTCGCAACGCTTCGCCATCGGAGAAGTATATCAGGGTGCCACGATCAGCGGTCGCTCGTCGGCGTCGCGGTTCTTCGTCGACCTGAGCAGCCGGTCGACGAGGGCCAGGTAGGCGTCGTCGCCGCCGCCGAGGGCCCTTCGCGCGTCCCGCGCCGCCGTCTCGATGCAGTGCGCCGCGGCGGCAACGTCGCCGTCGGGCAACCGCACGCCCTCCTTCCGCTGTTCGTCGATCAGCGCCTGCATCCGGTTCGCGAGGCGCTGGGCGTCGAGCGACGTGGCCCGGTGCTCGTAGACGATGCCGCGGCTGGCCGTCTCGAACGTCTCCGCGGTCGCCTTCGCCGCCTGCTCGACGTCGGCGTCCGACCGCGGCGCCGGGTCGGGCCCGTCGGCGCGCACGGCCGCCTGCAGCAGCAGCGCGATCTGCTGCTGGCGTTCCGTGAGCCGCCCGAGGAGCGGAAGCAGGAAGCCGAAGTCGCGTTCCTGCTGCCTCTGCACGACGGCCGGCGGGTGCGCGTTCGCCGAGCGCAGGTAGCTGCAGTCGGGCGGGCACGCGATCTCGACGAGGCGCTTGGTCCCGCAGCACACCGGGCAGATCTCCTGTCCGAGGGCCGGGCACGCGCGGCGCGCGCGGCGCGTGCCGCACGCCGGGCACTTCGTCTTGGCCATCGTCACAAAGCATAGATCGGACGGATCGTCCCCCCAAGGGGGCACCCGGGGGAACCGATCGCCCCTCGCTGCCGTCTAACGGGGTAGATGCGCCAGCCCGCCCCGGGCGGGCGCGGGGGGTCCGACACCTTGGGATGAGCACGTTACACCGGGCAAGGCTTCACGCTCGGGGGCCCTAGCGGCGTTCTGGCGCCGCGCACGCTCTCCACGCTCCCCTTCGTCCCCTTTCCCGGTCCGACAACTCTCATCCCGTCTCGTGGTGTCCCGTGCCCGTCGCGCTGCCGGGTCGGTTGGCGAATCACGGTACCAATTTTGCAATCCCGTTGGTACGCGCCGTCGGCGCGGGACGCGGGAGTCGGAGTTTCCCCGGCCGCCGGCGGCGCGTCAGAACGGGAAGGAGCGGTAGATCATGGGGAGAACGAGAACGAAAGGAAGGATGAGCGACGCCCGGTTCGACGAGCTCCGCGGTCTGCTCGAGGAGCGCCGGCTGGAGATCCTCGACGAGGTGCACCACAAGATGCGCGGCGTCCGGGACGAGAACGCCGCCGCACCGGTCCAGGGCGTACGCGACGAGGCGGAGATCTCGGAGGCCGAGATCCAGGACGACATCGAGTTCGCGGTGCTGCAGATGAAGGCGGAGACGCTCCAGAAGATCGCCGACGCGCTGCACCGGCTCGAGCACGGGACGTTCGGCTACTGCGAGGAGTGCGGCACCGAGATCGCGGAGCGGCGCCTGCGCGCGCTGCCGTTCGCGGCGCGCTGCACGGCTTGCGAGCAGGCCCGCGAGATCGCCATCGAGCGCCGGCATCTCCACGCGGCGCGGCGCGGCGCAGCGTCCCTGTTTCCGGACATGGCAGCCTGACGGATTCGGACACCCGGTGGTTTCGGACCGGCCGCGCGCCGCCCGGCGCCGCGCGGCCGGTCACGCTCGGGGACGCCCGGCGGCCTCCGCGCGCGCCGCCGTCACCGCGCGCACCGCGTCGAGCACCGCCTGCAGGTCGGTCGGCAGCGCGCTCGCCAGCTCGACCGCGCGTCCGTCCCGCGGGTGGGCGAAGGCGAGGCGGCGCGCGTGGAGGAACGGCCGCTCCAGGCGCTGCACGGCCCGCAGGTGCGGCGGGGGATGGCGGCGCGTCCCGCCATAGAGCGCGTCGCCGACCACCGGGTGGCCGATGGCGGCCAGGTGCACGCGGATCTGGTGCGTGCGCCCGGTGGCGATGGCGACGTGGACCAGCGAGACGCCGTCGAGCCGCTCCGCCTTCGTCACCCGCGTCACCGCCTCCCGCGCGCGGCGGGCGCGGGCCGAGATCTTCTTCCGTTCCACGGGGTCGCGCCCGATCGGCAGGTCGATGCGGCGTCCCTGCTGCACCACCCCCCAGGTCAGCGCGACGTACTCCTTCTCGACCTCCCGCTCCCGGAACTGGCGCGCAAGCTCCGCGTGGGCGCGGTCGTTCTTCGCGACCACCAGCAGCCCCGAGGTGCCGCGGTCCAGCCGGTGCACGATCCCCGGCCGCCGCTCGCCGCCGATGCCGCTCAGATCGCCGACGTGGTGCAGCAGGGCGTTGACCAGCGTTCCCTCGGCGTGGCCGGCGGCGGGGTGCACCACCATCCCCGCCGGCTTGTCCACCACCACCAGGTCGGCGTCGGAGTAGACGATCGGGACCGGGATCGGCTCGGGCCGCGGCGCGGCCGGCGCCGGCGGCGGGATCGCCAGCGTCACGACGTCGCCCGCCCGGACCGCGGTGCTGGCCCGCGCCGGACGATCGCCGACCGCGGCCAGGCCGCCGCGGATCAGGCGCTGGATCTGCGAGCGCGTCCGCTCCGCCAGGCACGACGCCAGGAACCGATCGAGGCGCACGTCCTCGGTCCCCGCCGGGACCTCGATCCGTACCCGCTCCGGCGCCGGCTCCCGTTCCGGCTCCCGCTGGCGCTCCGGCTCCCGGTCCCGCTCGGGCTCCGGCTCCATCGTCGCCCGCCCGGGTCACCCGCCGCGCGCCGGCCGCGCGGCCTGCGCTTCCCGGTGGCGGCGCCAGAGCACGACGAGCATCACGACGCTCAGCGGCACGAGGATCAGGGAAACGAACTGCGACGTCGGCAGCACGCCGAAGGCCACCCCGCGCGGGTCGCCGCGGTAGAACTCGATGACGAAGCGCGCGACGGGATAGAGCAGCAGGTAGGTCCAGAACGTGCGCCCCGCGAACCCCCCGCCGCGCCGCTCGAGGAGCAGCAGCGCCCCCAGGATGGCGAGCGTCGCCGCCGACTCGTAGAGCTGCGTCGGGTGCAGGCTGATGTCGAGCGGGGTCCCGACGTTGGCGGCGGCCAGCGTGTTGCTGAACGTGATGCCCCACGGCACGTCGGTCGGCCGGCCGTAGCAGCAGCCGCCGAGCAGGCAGCCGAGCCGGCCCACCGCCTGCCCGAGGGCGATGCCGGGCGCGAACGCGTCGCAGGTCGTCCACAGCGGCAGCCGGTGGCGCCGCATGTACCAGAACGCGACGCCGACGGCCAGCACCAGGCCGCCGTAGAAGACGCCGCCCGAGCGCAGCAGGCTCCAGAGCTCGGACGGATCGCGCCGGATGTGATCGAAGTCGACCACCACCAGCAGCAGCTTCGCGCCGACGAGCGCGCTGACGATGATCCAGATCCCCAGGTCCATCGCGCGGTCGCCGTCGAGGCCGCGCCGCCGCGCGCGGGCCACGGCCACCCGCAGCCCGATGAGGTAGGCCGACACCAGCAGCAGGCCGTAGCTGTAGATGTTGATGGGGCCGAGCTCAAGCAGCTTCGGATACATGGCGCTTCAGGAAGAGCAGCTCGAAGATCAGGCACGAGGCGCCGACCGTGATCGCGGCGTCGGCGACGTTGAACGCCCAGAAGTGCCAGCCGCCCCAGTAGACGTCGACGAAGTCGACGACGTAGCCCGCCGTCGCGCGATCGATCAGGTTGCCGATCGCCCCTCCGACGACGAGGGTCAGGCCGAGCCGGGCCAGCTTCTCCCGCGGGGAGAGCTGCGTCGCGAAGAAGCCGATGGCGACCAGCGCCGCCAGCGCGATGGCCGTCGTCAGCCCCGCCTTGAACGGGATGTCCAGCGTGTTGAGGAACCCGAAGGCGACGCCCGTGTTGCGGACGTGGATCAGGTCCAGGAAGCCCTCGATGACGGGGACGCTGTCGTACAGCCGCAGGTGCTCCTCGACGAGCGACTTCGTCCACTGATCGGCGATCACGATCGCCGCGACGATGGCCGCCGCCGAGCCCTTCGGCAGGAAGGCCGCCTCCCTCGCGCGGGCGCCCTCATCCGGCATAGGCCGCCGCCTCCGCCAGCGCGTCGGCGCAGCGGGCGCAGACGCCGTCCGGCTCGCTGACCGACCCCTCGGGCACGTAACGCCAGCAGCGCGGGCACTTCACCCCGCCCGCCCGCCGCGCGGTGATGACGGCGGCCCCCCCCGGCTCGACGAACTGCGCCCCCGCGGCGCGCGCCCCGTCCGCGTCCGCCGGCAGGTCCCCCGCCGGCGCCACCTCGACCCCGGACGTCATCAGCACCATCGGGAGGTCCCGCCGGTAGCGCTCCACGAGCTCGGCCGTGGCGCCGCTGGCGCGGATGGTCAGCGCTGCCTCGAGCGAGGTGCCGATGGTCTTCGCGGCGCGCAGGCCCTCGATGACCACGTTGGCCGCCTCGCGCAGCGAGACCAGCCGCTCCCAGCGCGCCAGCAGGCCGCGGTCCACCGTGTCCGCCCCCACCTCCGGGAAGCGCGCCAGGTGGACGCTCGACTCCCGCGCCCCGGGGAGGAAGCCCCACAGGTCGTCCGTCGTCACCGGCAGGACCGGCGCCAGCAGCCGCGCCAGCCCGTCGGCGATGGTGTAGATCGCCGTCTGTGCCGAGCGGCGCTCCGCCGAGCCGGCGGCCAGCGTGTAGAGCCGGTCCTTGGAGACGTCCACGTAGAACGCGCTCAGGTCGACGGTCAGCAGCCCGTTGATGAGGTGCGAGATCGGCACGAACTCGTAGCGCTCGTAGGCGCGGACGATGCGCGTCGCCACCTCGCCGTAGCGCGCCAGCGCGTAGCGGTCGATCTCGGCCATGCGCTCCGGCGGCACGCGGTCCGCCTCCGGGTCGAAGTCGTAGAGGTTGGCGACGAGGATGCGCAGCGTGTTGCGGATCTTGCGGTACGCCTCGACCACGCGGGCCAGGATCTCGTCCCCGACGCGCATCTCCTCCCGGTAGTCGACCATCGCCACCCACAGGCGCAGGATCTCCGCCCCGTGGCGCTGGATGACCGCCTTCGGGTCGATGCTGTTGCCGCGCGACTTCGACATCTTGCGGCCCGCCTCGTCGACGAAGAAGCCGTGCGTCAGCACCTGCCGGAAGGGGGCCGCGTTGCGGGTCCCGAGACCCACGAGCAGCGAGCTCTGGAACCACCCCCGGTGCTGGTCCGACCCCTCCAGGTAGAGGGTCGCCGGCCACGCGAGGCCCGGCGTCGAGGGCAGCACCGCCTCGTGGCTCGAGCCCGAGTCGAACCAGACGTCCAGGATGTCCTGCTCCCGCTCGAACGCCGCGCCGCCGCACGACGGGCAGGCCGTGCCGTCGGGCACGAACTCGTCGAGCGGCCGTTCGTACCACGCGTCCGCCCCGTGCGCGGCGAAGACCTCCGCCGCGCGGTCCGTCAGCCCCTTCGTCAGCGACGCCTCGCCGCAGCCGGTGCAGTAGAGCGCGGGGATCGGCACCCCCCACGAGCGCTGGCGCGAGATGCACCAGTCGGGCCGGTTGGCCACCATGCCGTGGATCCGCTCGCCGCCCCAGCCCGGGATCCACTCGACCCCCGCGATGGCGTCCAGCGCCCGCCGGCGCAGGTCGGCCGCGTCCAGGCGGATGAACCACTGCGACGTGGCGAGGAAGATCACCGGGTGGTGGCAGCGCCAGCAGTGCGGGTAGGCGTGCTCGAGGTCCTCGCGCCGCCACAGCCGCCCGCGCGCCGCGAGCTCCGCCTCCACCCGGGGGTTGGCCTCGAAGACGCCGAGCCCGCCGAACAGCTCCACGTCGTCCGTGAAGCGGCCCCCCGGGCCCACCGGCGCGTAGACGTCGAGCCCGTAGCGCACGCCGGTATGGAAGTCGTCGGCGCCGTGCCCGGGCGCGGTGTGGACGGCGCCCGTACCCTGCTCCAGCGTCACGTAGTCGCCGAGGACGCCGACCGCGTCGCGGTCGTACAGCGGATGGCGGAAGCGGAGCCCCTCGAGCTCGCGGCCGCGGACCGCGCCCAGCTTCGCGCCGAAGGGGCGCCCCGTCGCCCCGGCCACCCGCTCGGCCAGTTCCTCCGCCACGACGACGGCGCGGCGCCCCCCGGGCGTCTCCGCAGCAGCGGCGTCATCGAGGTCATCGAGCTCATCGAGCTCGTAGGCGGCGTAGGCGAGCTCCGGGTGGAAGGCGATGGCCAGGTTCGCCGGGATCGTCCACGGCGTCGTCGTCCAGATCAGCACGGAGGCCCGCTTCCCCGCCGCGGCCGGGAAGCGGGCCGCGAAGTCCGCGGCGCTCTCTGCCGCGAGCGGGAACTCGACGTGGATCGATGGCGAGACGTGCGACTCGTACTCCACCTCGGCGTCGGCGAGCGCGGTGCGGCAGTGGATGCACCAGTGGACCGGCTTCTTGCCCCGGTAGACGAGGCCCTGCTCGACGAACGCGCCGAGGGCGCGGACGATCGTCGCCTGGTAGTCGTAGCTCATCGTGAGGTACGGCCACTCCCAGTCGCCGAGGATGCCGAGGCGCTGGAAGTCGCGCCGCATCTCCCCGACGCAGCGCTCCGCGAAGCCGCGGCACTCCCGGCGCACCTCGGCCACGCCCATCCCGCGCCGGGCCGAGCCGAGGCGCCGGTCCACCTGCAGCTCGATCGGCAGCCCGTGGCAGTCCCAGCCCGGCACGTAGGGGGCGTCGAAGCCCGCCATCGTGCGCGACTTGACGACGAAGTCCTTCAGGATCTTGTTGAGCGCGGTCCCGAGGTGGATGCGGCCGTTGGCGTACGGCGGGCCGTCGTGCAGCACGAACTTCGGGGCGCCCTCGCGCGCACGCCGGATCTGCCCGTAGAGGTCGGCCTCTTCCCAGCGGGCGATCGCCCGCGGCTCGGTCGCCGGCAGGCTGGCCTTCATCCGGAAGCCGGTGCGCGGCAGATTGAGCGTCTCTTTCCAGTCGGGCATGGCGTCGGGCGGGACGGCGGAGCGCGGCGGCTGCTCCGGCGACGAGCCTTGCGCCCCGGGGGCGCCTTCCACCCGCAAGCATATAATGACACCGATGGACGAGGCTGCGGCGGTCGCGCGTCCCGACGGGCCCGTTCGGGGTTCCGCGGGCGCCGAGCTCCGGTCGGAGACGCTGGCCAACGGCCTGCGCGTCGTCGTGCAGGAGGTGCGGACGGCGCCGCTGGTCTCGGTCTGGTGCTGGTACCGCGTCGGGTCGAAGGATGAAGGTCCCGGCCTGACCGGTGCGTCGCACTGGGTCGAGCACATGAACTTCAAGGGCACGAAGCGCATCTCGCGGGACGACATCAAGAACTCCATCGAGCGCTACGGCGGGTTCTGGAACGGCTACACCTGGATCGACCAGACCACCTACGTGCAGACCGCCACCCGCGACGCGCTCGACCAGATGCTCTTCGTCGAGTCCGAGCGGATGCACCACTGCCTCTACGAGCCGGCGGCGTTCGACTCCGAGCGGACCGTCATCATCTCGGAGCTGCAGGGCGGCGAGAACGACCCCGACACCCTGCTCGACATCGAGCTCACCGCCACCGCGTTCAAGGCGCATCCCTACCGCCACCCGACCATCGGCTGGCTGGCCGATCTGCAGGCGATGACGCGCGACGACCTCTACGGCTTCTACCGCCGCTACTACGTCCCGAACAACGCCACGCTGGTCATCGCGGGCGACGTCGACGCGGGCGACGCGGTGCGCCGTGCCGCGGAGGCCTTCGGCGCCATCCCGGCCGGCGGCGTGCCGGCGCGCCTGCGGGCCACGGAGCCGCCGCAGCTCGGCGAGCGCCGGGTGACCATCCGCAAGCCGGGGACCACCGCCTACCTGAAGGTGGGCTACCACGCGCCCGCCGTCGACCACGACGACTTTGCCCCGCTGCTCGTCCTCGACGCCGCCCTGACCGGCGCCAAGGGGCTCAGCCTCTGGACGAGCTTCCGCGGCACGCCGCCCCAGCGCCGCTCGCGGCTCTACCGGGCGCTGGTCGAGCGGCAGCTCGCCTCCGCGGTGGGCGGGATGTACGCCCCCACCGCGCAGCCGTTCCTCTTCACCGTCTCGGTCACCGCGGCGGCCGGCGCGGCGCCGGACGAGGTGGAGGCGGCCGCGCTGACGGCCCTCGACGCGGCGCGCGACGAGGGCGTTTCCGCCGACGAGGTCGCCCGCGCCGGGCGGCAGCTCCGGGCGCGCATGGTGTTCGAGGGCGACAGCGTCACCAACATCGCGCACCAGCTCGGCTTCTTCTCGACGGTCTCCGAGCTCGACACCTGGTTCGCCATGCCGGCCCGCATCGAGGCGGTCACCGCCGCCGACGTCGCGCGCGTAGCGGCCACGTACCTCGCCGCGAGCAACCGCACCGTCGGCTGGTTCCTCCCGGCATGACCGCCGAGCCCGGCCGGCCGGCGCCGGTGCGGCGCAGCCTCGCCAACGGAGCGGCGGTCGTCGTCCAGGAGGCGCACACGACGCCGGCCGTGTCGCTGAACCTGTCGCTCGACGCCGGCAGCGTCTGCGACCCGGCCGGCGCTCCCGGGGCGGCCCACTTCCTCGCGCGCGTCCTCGACCGCGGCACGCCGCGCCGCTCGGCCGAGGAGATCGCCGAGACCTGCGACCGCGGCGGCGTCACCCTGGCCGTCCATGCCACGCGGCACACGCTCTCGCTCGGCTGCACCTGCCTGGCGGAGGACTTCGCGGACCTGGTCGACCTGCTGGCCGACGTGGTCCGCGAGCCGCTCTGCCCGGAGGCGGAGGTCGAGACGCGGCGCCGCCAGATCCTCACCGCCCTCCGGCAGGACGACGACAATCCCGCCGCGCGCGCCGTCGAGCGGCTGCACCGGCTGCTCTACGGCGACGGGCACCCCTACGGCCGGCGCGCGAAGGGGACCGCGGCCTCGGTCGCCGCGATCGACCGGCGCGTGCTGCTCGACTTCCACCGCGCCCGCGTCGCCCCGGCCGCGCTCTCCGTCGTCGTCGTCGGCGACGTCGCGGCGGAGGCCGCGGCCGACGCGGTGGCCGCCGCCTTCGACGGCTGGCGGGCCGAGGCGGCGCCCGCGCCCGACCTCTCGGCGCCCCCCGCGCCGGCCGGCCGCAGGCGCGAGGTCGTCCCGATGCCGGGCAAGGCGCAGGTCGACCTCGCCTACGGCTTCGCCGCCGTCGCCCGCACGGATCCGGCGTACCACGCGCACGTCCTGCTGGCCAACGTCCTCGGCCAGTACGGCATGGGGGGGCGGGTCGGCCGCAGCGTCCGCGAGCGGCAGGGAATGGCCTACTACGCCTTCTGCGGTTTCGAGGCCGACCGCATCCCCGGCCCGCTCGTCGTCCGCGCCGGCATCGCCGCGGCCAACGTCGACCGGGCGCTGGAGTCGATCGACGAGGTCGTCGCCGAGATGGGCGCGGGAGGGGTCACCGAGGCCGAGCTGGAGGATTCCCGGCGCTACCTCGTCGGTTCCCTCCCCCGGACCCTGGAGACCAACGCGGGGACGGCGGCGTTCCTGCAGAACGCGGAGCGCTTCGGGCTCGGCCCCGACTACGACCGGCGGCTGCCGGGCCTGCTCGGGGCGGTGACGCGCGACGAGGTCAACGCCGCCGCCCGCGCCCTCCTCGTCCCCGAGCGCGCCGCGGTGGCCCTCGCCGGGCCCCTGAACAGTGCCGGTGCCGGGGAGGGCGCCGCCGGCACCGCGCCCGCGGCCGCCGCCGGGGAGGCCGCCGGTGCCGGGGAGGCCGCCGCCGGTGCCGGGGAGGCCGCCGAGGGCGACGGCTCATGAAGGCGGTCTTCTTCGACGTCGACTACACCCTCATTCATCCCAGTCCCACCTTCGGGGGCGACGGCTACCGGGCGTTTGCCGCTCGCCACGGCCTGCGCGCCGACCCGCGGCGCTTCGCGGCGGCAGTGTCCGACGCCGCGGCGGAGCTCGACTTCGCCCGCAACACCGTCTACCGCCCCGACCCGTTCATCCGCTACGCCGCCCGGGTCCTGCGCGGCATGGGCGCGGAGGGTCCCGAGCGGCAGTTCGACCGCTGCGCGCGGGAGATCTACGACGAGTGGGGCCACCCCCACCACTTCGCGCTCTACGACGACGTGCTGGCGACCCTCGGCGCCCTCCACGGCGGCGGCTACCGCATCGGCCTCATCTCCAACACCCACCGCTGCCTGGCGACCTTCCAGCGCCACTTCGCGCTCGACCCGTTCGTAACCGCCGCGGTGTCGTCGTACGAGCACGGCCGCCTGAAGCCCGACCCCAGCATCTTCCGCGCCGCGCTCGCGCTGGTGGGCGTCGCGCCCGGCGACGGCGTGATGGTGGGCGACAGCGTGGCGCACGACATCGACGGCGCGCGGCAGGTCGGGATGGGCGCGGTGCTCCTCGCCCGCACGGGGGAGCCCCCGCCGGAGCCCGGCCGCGGCGTGCCGGTGGTCCGCACCCTGGCGGAGCTCCCCGCCGTGCTGCCCCGCCTCGCCGAACGAGGCGGATCCCGGTAGTATCGGGGAGATGGTGCGTCGTGCCGACGCGGGCGGGAGACCGGCTGCGTCACGCTGTTCTTCTCCAGCGGGTGCAAGTCCCGCCTCGGTAAGCGCCGGAGCGCCGAGTAGCAGACCCCAGGCACGACCGGAGACGGCCGTGGCCCGAGCGGGGTGTCAGAAGCCTCTTCGGAGGGAGCAAGTCCGCGGGCCGCAACATGAAGTGAAGCCTGCAGCCTCGACACATTCACAATCCGAGAGCCGAGCCGCTCATCTCACGGCGAAGGCCATGTCTCCCGCGCCCCGGTCCGGCGGTGTACGCGCGGGAGGTCTCGGCGGGGTATGGGGCGCAGCACGCGGACACGGAGAGGGACGGAACACGAGAGGCCCGTCTGCGCGGCCCGGGTCGGGGCAGCGCGGCCCGCATAAGCCGAAGGTGAAAGCGGGCGCGGCGCAGCGGGAGTCCGAGGGGGCCATAGTACTGCGGAGGGCCGTGCAGCAGAACGCGGCCGGAGGGAAGGGCCCCTGCGGTGGACACGGCGTGGGCGCAAGGACGCGCGAGGGCATGGCCGGCGAGACCGGACCCAACTCCCCCGGGAGGCGTCCGCCTCTCGACAAGTGCGCCAATTGCAACGACGCCTGTGGGCCGCGGCCAAGCGGTCCCCGAAGCGGCGCTTCCACGCCCTGATGGACCGGATCTGGAGGGATGACGTCCTCCGGGAGGCGTGGCGGCGTGTCAAGCGGAATCGTGGCTCGGCGGGTGTCGATTCCGAGACGCTGGCCGAGATTGAGCAGCGCGGTGTCGATGAGTTCCTGCGGGAACTCGGCGCGGCGTTGCGCGCGGGGACGTACCGGCCGCAGCTGGTCCTTCGGCGGTACATTCCCAAGGCCGATGGCCGACGACGACCGCTGGGGATACCGACGGTCCGTGACCGGGTGGCGCAGATGGCCGCGACGCTGGTGTTGAGCCCCATCTTCGAGGCGGATTTCCGCGATTCGTCGTATGGGTTTCGACCGAAGCGGAGCGCGACGCAGGCGCTGGAGGTCCTTCGCGTCCGCGGGGCGCGCGGGGGCAGCCACGTGCTGGACGCCGACATCTGCGACTACTTCAGCAGCATCGACCACGCGAAGTTGCTGACGCTGGTGCGCCAGCGGGTGTCGGACCGGCGAGTCCTTCGTCTGCTACGGCTGTGGCTGGCGGCGGGAGTGATGGACGAGGGGCGGGTGCATCGGACCCTGGCGGGGACTCCGCAGGGGGGCGTCATCTCGCCGCTCTTGTCGAACATCTTCCTGCATGTGCTCGACCGGGTCTGGGAGGACCGGTGGGCGCACCTGGGTACGCTGGTGCGTTACGCCGACGACTTCGTGGTGATGTGCGATACGAAGGCGGCGGTCGAGACGGCTCGGGAGCGGGTGGGCCTGGTGCTGGCCCGCCTCGGGCTGGAGCTGCATCCGGAGAAGACGCGGGTGGTCGACCTGACAGACGGCCGTGAAGGCTTCGATTTCCTGGGGTGTCATCTGCACAAGCGCATGAGCGGTCCCATCTGGGCCCGCAAGCGGCGACGGGTGTATTTCCTGCACCGCTGGCCGTCTCGACGTGCGATGAAGCAGGTGCGCGCCCGCGTGCGGGCGCTGACCCCTCGGGGCCGCTGCCACACGGACCTGCGTCTGGTCATCGCGGACGTGAACCGGGTCCTTCGCGGGTGGGGGCAGTATTTCCGGACCGGCAATGCGGCGACCCACTTCGTACAGCTCGACGACTACGTGGCTGGGCGTCTGCGCGGCTTGCTTCTCAAGCGTGCGGGGGCTCGTCTGGTGGCTGGTCGGGCGCGGGCTTGGCGTCGTCCGTTCTTCGAGGCCCTGGGGCTCGTCCGCCTGCGCGGCACGATTCGGTATCCGGGGGTGGTGCATGCTGCGACCTGAAGTCCACCTGGTAAGCCGTGTGCGGGAAATCCGCACGCACGGTTTGAACGGGGGTCTTGCTTTCAGCCGGTCGGTACCGCCGCCCGGTGCCCAGTGAGATCTACCAATGAGCCCCGACGTGATCGCCACGGTGCTGACGGGCGTCGGCGTCCTGGTCGGCGTGTGGCGGATGGTGGAGAGCGTTCGGCGCGACGTGGACGGCGTTCGGCGCGACCTGACGGCGCAGATCGCGGCGGTGGACACGCGCATCGACAACATCCTGCTGGCGGACCGCGGCAGGAAGTCGACCTGACACCTGGCCTACCGCTCCCCACCGCGTCCGCCTTCGGCCGATCTCCTCCCTAGGAGCTTGCGCCGCAGAAAGTAACGCAGTGGAATTCCGCGGCGCAAGCTCCTAGGGCGGTGGGGGCTGGGGCCGAACACGGAGCCTGCGACGGGTTTGGCGGCGCCACCCCGGCGGCCACGCCCAAGTCCCGCCCCGGCTCGCCGGTCTCGAGCCCGCGACATGCCAGGAGTCTCTACCCGGCGGCCACGCCGGGTCGCGGCCCGGCTCGCCGGTCGGAGCCGGCGACACGCCGGGAGTCTCTACCCCGGCGGCCACGCCAGGTCGCGGCCCGCGAGCAGGTGCAGGTGGATGTGGAACACGCTCTGGCCCGCCGCCGCGTTGCAGTTGAAGACCGTCCGGTAGCCCGCCTCGGCATGGCCGAGCTCGCGCGCGATCGCCGCCGCCCGCCGCACCAGCGCCCCGACCGTCGCCTCGTCGTCCGGCGCCATGTCGTTGAGCGTCGCGATGTGCTTGCGGGGGATGATCAGAACATGGACCGGCGCCTGCGGATTCAGGTCGTGGAAGGCCACCAGGGCATCGTCCTCGTAGGCCTTCCGGGCGGGGATTGCGCCGCTCGCGATGCGGCAGAACAGGCAGTCTTCCATCTCAGCTCCCGGTCCGCTCCGGCCGGCTCCCGGTCACCGCCCGCGGAGGGCCGCCACGCGGGGGATGCCGGCCAGGTCTCCAGCAATGTCGACCAGCGCCAGACGCGGGTCGGACGCCACCAGGTGCCGCACCGTGTCTTCCTGCCCGGCGCCGAACTCGACCACCAGGTGCCCTCCGGCGGCCAGGTGCGCGGGGGCGGCGCCGAGCAGCGCGCGCAGCGGATCCAGGCCGTCCCGACCTCCGTCGAGCGCCAGCCACGGCTCGTGGTCCCGCACCTCCGGGCTGAGGACGCGCGTCGCGGCGGAGGGAACGTACGGCAGGTTGGCGACGATGAGGTCCGCGCCGCGCGCGCCCGGGGCGGCGGGGCGAAACCCGTCCAGCAGCGACGTCACCACCCACCGGATCCGGTCCGCCACGCCGTGGGCGCGGGCGTTGCGCCGGGCCACCGCGACGGCGGCGGGGGAGACGTCGCTGGCGACGACGCGCGCCGCCGGCAGCTCGTGGGCGAGGGCGACGGCCAGGCATCCCGAACCGGTCCCGACGTCGACGATCCGCAGCCCGGCCCCGCGCCGTGCCCCGGCGAGGCGCAGTGACCACTCGACGATCAGCTCGGTCTCCGGGCGCGGCGTCAGCACCGCGGGCCCGACCTCGAACGTCAGGCCCCAGAACTCCCGCCGCCCCGTGATCGCGGAGACCGGCTCGCGGCGCGCCCGCCGTCCCACCAGCGCGCGGTAGTCGGCCGCGAAGCGGTCCGGCGGCGCCTCGCGGCGCCGGGTCAGGTAGGTGGCCCGGTCCCAGCCGAGCGCGTGCCGGGCCAGCACCTCCGCGTCGCCCGCGGCGTCGTCCTGGCGCAGTCCGGCCGTCACCAGGCGCCGGTGGGCGGCCCGCACCTCGTCGAAGACGGTCATGCGGGCGTCTCGGCCTCGGCCGCCTTCAGCTTCTCCGACTGGTAGTGCGTGGACAGCGTCTCCACGATCTCGCCGAGGGCGCCGTCGAGGATGGCCGGCAGCTTGTGCGTCGTGAACCCGATGCGATGGTCGGTCAGCCGGTTCTGGGGAAAGTTGTAGGTGCGGATCTTCTCGGACCGCTCGCCCGTGCCCACCTGCCCGCGGCGGTCCTCGGCAATCTCGTTCTGCTGCCGCTGCCGCTCGAGGTCGTACAGCCGCGAGCGCAGCACCTTCATCGCCTTCGCCTTGTTCTTGATCTGCGACTTCTCGTCCTGCTGCGATACGACGAGGCCGGTCGGCAGGTGCGTGATGCGGACCGCGGAGTAGGTCGTGTTGACGCTCTGGCCGCCCGGCCCGCTGGAGCAGAAGGTGTCGATGCGCAGCTCCTTGGGGTCGATCCGGATGTCGACCTCCTCCGCCTCCGGCAGCACCGCCACGGTCGCCGTCGAGGTGTGGATGCGCCCGCTCGCCTCCGTGGCCGGCACGCGCTGCACGCGGTGGACGCCGCTCTCGTACTTCAGCCGGCTGTAGACCCGGCGCCCCTCGATGAGCGCGATGACCTCCTTGATCGCTCCCACTCCCGTCTCGTGGAGCGACAGCAGCTCCACGCGCCAGCCCTCCCCTTCGGCGAAGCGCTTGTACATCCGGAACAGGTCGCCCGCGAAGAGGCCCGCCTCGTCGCCTCCGGTCCCGGCCCGGATCTCCAGCACGACGTTCTTCTCGTCGTTCGGGTCGCGCGGCAGCAGCAGGATCCGGATGGCCGCCTCCAGTTTCTCGCGGCGGCCGTTCAGGTCCTCCACCTCCGCCGCGGCCAGCTCCCGCAGGTCGGCGTCGTCGCCCTCGAGCAGCTCCGTCGCCTGCGCCGCCTCCGCCACCACCGCCTTGTACTCGCGGTAGCGGTCGACGAGCGGCTCGAGCTCCGCCAGCGCGCGCGTGTGGGTGCGGTACTCGTTCTGGTCCGCCTGCACCCCGGGCGTGGCGATCAGCGACAGCAGCCGGTCGTAGCGTTCCTCGATCGCCTGCAGCTTGTCGAACATGGGGCTCGGCTCGGTCGCATATGGGGACCGGGAGGCGGTGCGGCGGGCCCGGGCGCCCGCGGGGCTCGGCCGCCCGGCTTCAGCCCCCGGACACGGGCGGCAGAAACGCTATCTCGTCCCCTTCCGCGATCGCGGCGTTCCTGCGTGCGTACTCTTCGTTGATCGCGGTCGACACCGCGTCCCCGTAGGCGACCAGCTCGGGAAACTCGCGGGCCAGGTCGTCCCACAGGCTGCCGGCCGTCGCGCCCGGCGGCACCTCGCGGACGAGGGTCTCGGCGCCGGCAATCTCCCGCAGGCGAGCGAACAGCCGGACGGTCACGCGCATGCGCGTCGGGCGGCGGCGGCGCGCGCCTCGGCGTCGTCCGGGTCGGCGGTCGCGCCCTCGATCCAGACGTCGCCGCCCTCGAAGAACTCGTGCTTCCAGATGGGGGCGATCTGCTTGATGCGCTCGATGGCGTAGCGGCACGCCGCGAACGCCTCCGCGCGGTGGGGTGACGCGGCGGCGATGGCGACGCTCGCCTCGCCGATCCTCAGCCGCCCCAGCCGGTGGTGGATCGCCAGCCGCGCCTCCGGCCAGCGGTCCCCGGCCTCGGCCGCGATCCGCTCGAACGCCTTCACGGCCAGCGGCTCGTAGGCTTCGTACTCCAGCCGGTCGACCCGCCGCCCCTGGTTGCGGTCGCGGACGGTCCCGATGAACGAGGCGACCGCCCCGGCGCCCGGCCCGGTTCCGTCGAACGCCGCGGTCACGATCGCCGCCAGCCGACCCGGCTCGAGCGGCGCCGTCGTGACGGCGAACGCGCTGTCGCCCATCTGCGTCGAGTATAGCAGCCGGCCTTGCCGCGACATCGGTTGCGCCCCGGGCAGGTGCTATGCTGCCGGCGCTCATCCGTGCCGGATGCGCGCGATGGGCTGGGCTCGCGGGGGAGGATCCGAGATGAGAAAGCCGCACGCCGTTGCGTTCGTGCTTGTCGTTCTCCTCGGCGTCGGCAGTGCGGCTGAGAATCTCTCCGGACAGGGTCGCGATGCGGCCGGACTTCCCGGCGACCCGATCGCTCGCGTCGAGTCGGCCCTGCTGCCGGCCTTCGTCATCCGGGGCGAGCCCGTCCGTCGCCGTTCGCTCGCCACCCGCATGGACGAACTCGGCGTGCCGGGTGTCAGCATTGCCGTGTTGGTGGACGGCGCGATCGCCTGGGCGCGAGGGTACGGTCTGGCCGATGTCGAATCGCGGCGGCCGGTCACCGCGAACACCCTCTTCCAGGCGGCGTCCATCTCCAAGCCCGTCGCCGCGCTCGCGGCGCTGCAGCTCGTGGAGGAAGGCAGCGTCGACCTCGATGCCGACGTCAACGACTACCTGACGAGCTGGCGGCTCCCCGCCAACGAGTTCACGGCCGAGGCACGCGTCACCCTGCGCGACCTCCTCAGGCATCGCGCCGGCCTCAGTGTGTCGGGGTTTCCCGGTTACGGACCGGACGAAACGGTACCGGATGCCGCGGCGGTTCTGGACGGCCGAGGCAACACCGGTCCGGTGCGCGCCTTGATGAAGCCGGGTGCTCTGTGGCGGTACTCCGGCGGTGGCTACACCGTCATGCAGCAGTTGGTGGCGGACGTTCGTGGCGAGCCCTTCGCCGGCGTCATGCGGGGACACGTACTGGACCCGATCGGCATGGTCCGCTCGACGTACGACCAGCCGATTCCGCCGCAGCGACAGGACGACATCGCGATCGGCTACCGGCCCGACGGGACACGCGTTCCGGGTGGCTGGCACGCCTACCCCGAGCAGGCTGCGGCCGGGCTGTGGACGACCCCCGGCGAGCTGGCCCTGTACGGGAGAGAAGTGCAGCGGGCGTGGAG
This sequence comes from Vicinamibacterales bacterium, assembly GCA_965215155.1. Lineage (GTDB taxonomy): Bacteria > Acidobacteriota > Vicinamibacteria > Vicinamibacterales > UBA8438 > JAGWAJ01. The sequence continues at coordinate 1,907,299 of CBDCCY010000004.1, forward strand.
CGGCGAGTCGGCCCGAGTGCTGGGCGAGGCGCTCACGCGCGAGATGCTGACGCCGAACGAGAACCATTGGGGGCTGGGTCCCGCTGTCTCGGAGGACGCGGAGCGCTTCCGCCACGAGGGTTCGAACCAGGGCTTTCGTTCCCTCTTCACGGCGTACATCGAAGGCGACGATGGTGTCTTCGTGATGACGAACTCCGATTCCGGGTCCGAGCTGGCGAGAGAGATCGCGATCACCGTGGCGGATGCGTACGGATGGTCCGGGCCCCGAGCCGTGGAAAGGGCGCCGGTCGATCTGGCCGCCGAAGTGCGGGAGCGGTACGTCGGCACATATGTGGTTTCCGAGCTGGGGGTCGAGTTCGACGTGGAGCTGGAGCAGCGCGGACTGGCCCTGTCCTGGCCGGGGAACAGACTGGTGCTGTGGGCGCTGACCGACTCGACGTTCTTTGACGTGGATGAAGGGCAGGAGGTGCGTTTCTTGCGCGATGGGGACGGGGTGGAGCTGATTCTGGGGACGCTCAGGGCCACGCGCACCGGAAGGTGATGGTGGGAATGGACAGGGCCGTGCTCGCGTTCAGCGTGCTGGCCTCGGCGTACGTCGCCTTCCTGGCGCTCGATTCCTACGTCTTGAAGCTGGACTGGATCCTGCTGGGCGTGGCGCGGGAGCTGCTGACGATTCCCCTGGTTCTTGCCGTGGCGGTGTTCGTCTTCGCGGTCGTCCGCCTCCTGGCGAACACGAGGTCCGTGAACGGCTGGAACGCAGGCTCCGCGCTGATCCTGTTCGCCCTCAACTGCTTCATCTGGGGCAGCTTCCTGTTCTGACGGGCCTGGAAGAAGCAGCGCCTGCTCAGGCCCGCCAGCGAGGATCGAGGGCCTGCCCGGCGGGGCCGGCCGCGACGGGATGGCGCATCGCGCCGGCGACGAAGCGCTGCGCCGCGGCCGCCGCCTCGGCTACGGTGCGCCCCCGGGCGAGGGCGGCGGCCACCGCCGCCGCGAACGTGCATCCCGTGCCGTGGACCGTCGGGCCGGGAACGCGTGCCACCCGCAACTCCGTCAGGTCGCGGCCGTCGAACAGCACGTCGACGACGTGCCCCGCCTCTTCCTCCAGGTGCCCGCCGGTGACCACCACCGCTCCCGGGCCGAGGTCGTGGATCCGCCGCGCCGCATCCCGCGCGCCGGCGAGCGACGCGATCCGCATCCCCGCCAGGCGTTCCGCCTCCCTCCGGTTGGGGGTGACGACGGCTGCCCGCGGGAGGAGCGCGCGGACGAGCATCGTCACGCCGTCGTCGTCGAGCAGCGGGTGCCCGCCGCCGCTCGCGATCACCGGGTCGACGACCAGTCGGGGGAGGGGCAGCCGGGCCGCGGCGTCCGCCGCCACCTCGACGATGGCCGCCGTCGCCAGCATGCCGGTCTTCGCCGCCGCCACGCCCGGGCCGGCCAGAGCCGCCGCAATCTGTGCCTCGACGATCGCCGGCGGGACCGGGTGGCAGGCGCGCAGGCCCGACGCGTCCTGGGCCGTGACGGCGGTGACCGCGCTCAGACCGTACACGCCGTGCGCGGCGAAGGTCCGGAGATCCGCCTGGATGCCGGCGCCGCCGCTCGAGTCGCTGCCGGCGATGGCGAGGGCCGCCGTCATCGGCGGCGCGCAGGGGCCGTCGTCGCGCGCGCCGAGCCGCTGGCCTCCCGTCACGGCGCCGTGTCGGCGACGAAGACGAGCACGTACTGGTAGCGCAGGTCCTCGCGCGCCAGCAGGCGCAGGCCCGCCGCGTGTGCGTCCCGGACCACCGCCTCCGGCTCGACGCGCTCCGCCAGCGGCGGCCCGGGCCCCCCGCCGTCCAGCTTGTAGTCCACGATGCCGACGCGCCCGCCCGGCTTGAGCGGCAGCACGAGGTTGCCGAGCAGCTCGACCCGATCCTCGACGGCCACCTCACCGTAGACGTCGACGATGAGCACGGCGTCGACCGGCGACGGCAGGTGCGGGTCGGTCGGCGTGCCGCGGATGGTCCGCACGTTGGCCAGCCCCTCGCGCCGCACGCGGCGGTTGATCGACTCCAGCATCTGGGGCTGGATGTCCTCCGCGTAGACGAGTCCGTTTGGGCCGACGCGGCGGGCCAGGCGCACCGTGAACCAGCCGCCTCCGGCGCCGACGTCGGCCACCGTCGCTCCGTCCGCGATGCGCAGCAGGTCCATGATCAGCTCGGGCTGCTGCCAGGCCTCGCGGTCCGGCCCTTCGAGCAGGCCGAGGTCCTCGGGGCGGAAGAGCCGCCCGTGCGGCGGGCGGTCGCGCTGCGGCGCCGCTTGCGCCTGCCCGGCCGCCGAACGCGCCCGCGCCTCCATGGCCGGCGCGGCGCTCCCGAGACCGGCCCCGCTCAGCGCCACCGCCACCAGGAGGACGATGCCCGGAGCCCGCGCCGACGCCCGCGCTTGGGCCCGCGCCGGCGCCGACGCCCGCCCCGGGGCCGGCGCTCGCGCCTGGGCCCGCGCCGGCGCCCGCGCCTGGGCCCGCGCCGACGGTCGCGCCTGGGCCCGCGCCGGCGCCCGCGCCTGGGCCCGCGCCCGCGCCGCCTTCCCGGTCCCCGGGATTCGGCCGGTCATCGAGTCACTGGCTCATCCGGTGGATCACTGGCTCATCCGGTCAGGCGGGCGGGCACGGAGGCGCCGGAGCGTCCGTCTCCCGCATGGACGGGCGCCCGTAGCCGCGCTCCATGGCCCCGGCGTCGAGGTCGCTCGTCTCGAGGTCGACCACGGGCAGCAGCTCGAACGGGGCCGGCTCGCCGTCCGCCACGCATTTCAGGTAGCCGCCGCACGACCGGCAGAGCTCCGCCCGCTGCGCCTCGCCGGCGCCCGCCGCCGCAAGCAGGGTGTCGCCGCCCGCGCCGCAGTAGATGCAGGCGCCCTCCGCAAAGGGCCACCCCGCTCCGCAGAAGGAGCAGCGCAGCCGGCGCCCGCCGTCCGCGCCTCCGCCTGCGGTCCGGTCGCCACCCGCGGACCGGTCGCCGCCTGCGGGCCGGTCGCCGTTCGCGGGCCGGTCCCCGTTCCCGAGCTCCGCCAGCGCGGGCCACGAGCCGCATGCCGGGCAATACCCGCGGCCCCAGCCGGCGAGCGCGCCGGCCAGCTCCGAGTGCCCCCTCGCCCCCGCGAACGTCCGCCGCCGGAGGCGGCAGGCGAGCGGTCCGACCGCCATCTCGGCCGCCACCCACGTCAGGTCGGGCGACACGCCGACGTGCTGCGCGCGTGTCCGGATGGCCGCCTGCCGCCGCCCGAGCGACGCGGCGAGGAGCGACCCGACGTCTATCTCGCCGCGCTCCAGGACCTCCCGCAGGTGGCGGGCCGGAGCGCCCGCCCCGCCTGCCGTCAGGTCGTCGCAGAAGCCGAGCAGGTAGGGGCCGACGAGCGCCGCGTCGACCTCGACCCCCTCGTCCAGCCCGAGCGGCTCGCCGGCCGCGAGCCGCGCCGCCAGCGCGCCCGCGGCGCGGGGATCGTCCGGCAGCGGCCGCCGATCGAGAGCCGCCCCCAGGTCGACCCCGCGGGTGAGGAGCACCCGCTGCAGGTCGATGGCACCGGCCAGGTCGGCGCGCCGCTCCCGCAGCGCCCGCCACCGGGGCTCCGCCAGCCGCAGCAGCTCCTCGCGCGTCACGCCTGCCAGTATCGCCCGCCGCGACGGCCTGGGGAAAGCCGCGCCGGCCGGGAGACCCGCGCCGCCCGACCTGCGGGTTCGAACGCGCGGCGGCTACACTCGTACCGATGACCGCGCCGCCCGCCTCGCACCGCGAGAGCCGCACGCTCAGCCAGGGGGAGTACCGGGCCGAATGGGAGGACCCGTTCCCCACCTGTACGCTGCGACCTCCGGAGGACTTCCCCGACCACTACCCCTCGGCGGATGGGTCCGCCGGCTCCGTCCGGGCCTCGTCGCCGCGGAGACCGGCCCCGACTCCGCGATCGTGCGGTCGCTGCTGGTGAAGAGTTGCGCCGGCTGGCACGTGCGTCCCGCCCGCCGCGAGTTCTACGACGCCGTGCGGGCGACCTTCCCCACGAGCCGACAGTGCTCTCTCATCCGGACCTGGGCCTCGGAAGCAAGCATCGCCGAGATCATCGTCGCCTGGGCCGAGAGGGCGTACACCATCCGGCAGCTCGTCGCTGCGCTGCACAGGGCCGAGTTCGCATGGCCGGAGCGCATTCGAGAGATCAACCAGTGGGCCGGCCGGTGAGCGGGCGGGACCTCGAGCGCCTCGCGCTGGGCGACTCCGGGGCAAGCTGGAACGGGCCGAGCGGAGCCCCGTCCGCGACGTGTTCGACGTAGCGACGGCCGCGCAGTCCGAACCCGGCGCGCTCGCCATCGCCGCCAACTGCCTGTCGCACCAGTACGCGAACGTGATCGCACAAATCTGGACGCTCTCGAGGCGCCGGTTCACAGAAGACGCAGGGCGCTTCCTGGCGGGCGTGCCGGACCGGTTCCGCATCGAAGCGGAAGCGCTGGGAGAGCGAGCCGCCCGCGCACTCGGCGATGCGCTGTATCGGGGCGTCCGCATCCATGCCGAGCACGGGATGGGGACGGTCGAGGCCACGACCAGCGGCGGGCACGCAAACCACTTCTCGTTCGCGGCGGAGGACTTCGACGCGGGTCTCGAAGCCTGCGGGATGGCCGCCTACCTGCGCATGAACGCCCGGTCCGGGCACGCGCTGCGCAAGGACTTGCCCCGGCGCATCCGGGAGAGCGGGGGCGCCCCGACCCTGCTCTGGGAGGGGCCGGGCGCCCGGGCCGGCAGCGCGGGGCCATGAAGCGGGCCGCCGCCGGGCATCCCGCCGCTTGAGGGTCCCGCGCGTGGGGGGCTATAATCGAGCCGAGTCGGAGGAGACAAGCGACGTGCCTGAGACGATGACGGCAACGGCTACGGGGCCGATCGTGGTGACGGAGGCGGCCGCCTCCAAGATTCACGCCCTGCTGGCCGAGGAGCAGAGGGCCGACGCCGGGCTGCGCGTGTTCGTGCAGGGCGGCGGCTGCTCCGGGTTCCAGTACGGCCTGATGATCGAGGAGGGCGCCGGCGACGCGGAGGCGGATCGCATCTTCGAGTCGAACGGCATCACGCTCTTCGTCGACCCCATCAGCATCCGCTACCTCGCCGGGGCCGAGGTCGATTTCGTCGACAACCTGATGGGGGGCGGGTTCACCATCAAGAACCCGAACGCCAAGTCGACCTGCGGCTGCGGCCAGTCGTTCGGCACGTGATCCCGCGTGGCCCGGCCGGCCGCGCCGCCGCGGGTCCGCCGGCGCCGGCGCCGTGACCGCCATGGAAGCGCCATCCGCCTTCGTCGACCGCCTGCGTCCGGCGGGCGGCAAGCGTTCGAGCAAGCGCGACCTGGTCGTCAACGTCTTCCTGCGCCAGGAAGGCCACCTGAGCGCCGACGACCTCGTGGACCTGCTGCGCCGCGAGGGCCACAAGTCGAGCCGCGCTACCGTCTACCGCACGCTGCAGTGGATGGTCGATGCCGGCATCGCCCGCAAGGTCGACTTCGGCGACGGGCGCTTCCGCTTCGAGCACTCCTACCGCCAGCCGCGGCACTTCCACCTGATCTGCAAGAGCTGCAACCGGTCGTCCGAGTTCCTGTCGTCGGACGTCGAGTCGCTCCTCGAGGAGATCGCCGAGGCCCGCGGCTTCACCCTCGGCCAGAGCGTGGTGCAGATCCACGGCCGCTGCGAGGAATGCCGGACCGGCCGCCATCCGTCCGCGGGCGACGTGCCGATGGAGCGGCTCTTCGCCCGCGACGCCCTGCGCATCGCGATCAGGACGGAGCAGAGCGGCCTGGAGTTCTACACCCGCGCGGCGCGCATGACGAAGGATGCGCGCGGGCGCCGCGTCTTCCGCAAGCTGGCCGAGGAGGAGCGGGAGCACCTCGCGAAGCTCGAGGCGCGCTACGCGGAGCTCCTCGCCGAGGACCCGGATCTGGATTCCCGGCCGACGTTCCTCTTCTTCAAGGGCGCCGCGAACGGGCTCTTCGCGGCCGGGGCGGACGAGCTCGCGAAGGGCGCGGACGACCGGCAGGCGCTGCGCATCGGCATCCGCTGCGAGCGCGGCTCGCACCGCTTCTTCAAGCGCTACGGCGAGCGATTCGAGGATTCCGAGGGCAAGCGCATCTTCCTCGAGTTCGCCGACGAGGAGCGCGAGCATCTCGAACTCCTCATCCGCGAGTACCGCTCCCTGGCCGCGCGGGAGTCGCGCGCCCGGGCCAAGGCCGAGTCCGAGGCCGAGTCCCGGTCGCCCTCCCCGGCGAAGCGCCAACGTTCCGCCGGGCGGTCGGGACGCGCCAACCACTGATCTAATGACCACTGCTCGGTGACCGGCGACCACTTGATCGATGCCCGATGCCCGGTGACCGGTGACCACTGATGGATGCCCGGTGCCCGAAGACCGATGCCCGGTGACCGGCCTGACCCCGGGAGCCGCCCGCCCGCCATGATCGACCTTCACATGCACACCACCGCGTCGGACGGGACCCTGGCGCCCGCGGCGCTGGTCGACCGCGCCTACGCCGTCGGCATCCGCACGATGAGCGTCACCGACCACGACACGATGGCAGGGGTGCCCGAGGCGGCGGCCGCCGCGGCCGAGCGCGGCATCGAGCTCCTCCCCGGCATCGAGATCACCGCCGTCGCCGACGGCCGCGACGTCCACATGCTGGGCTACTTCCTCGACCCGGCCCCGGCCAGCCTCGGCCCGTTCCTGGTCGAGCAACGCGAGGACCGCGTGCGGCGCGCGCGAGAGATGGGGGAGAAGCTCGCCGCGCTCGCGGTTCCGATCCCCATCGAGAAGCTGATCGAGAAGGCCGCGGCGGCGAGGCGCGCCGTCGCCCGCCCCGTCGTGGCCCGGGCGCTCGTCGAGGCCGGCCACTGCGCCACCCCGCAGGAGGCCTTCGACCGCTGGCTGGCCGACGGCGGGCCCGCCTACGTCGCCCGCCGCGGTGCGTCGCCGGCCGAGGTCGTGGGCCTCGTCGCGCGCGCGGGGGGGCTCGCGTCCCTCGCCCATCCCGGCCTGCTGCGGCGCGACGATCTGGTCCCGGGCCTCGTCGAGGCCGGCCTCGGGGCCATCGAGGCGTTCCACAGCGACCATGATGCCGCGGCCGAGTCCCGCTACCAGCGGCTGGCGGACCAGCACGACCTGGCCGTCAGCGGCGGGTCGGACTTCCACGGCGACCGGCACCACCGCGCCAGGAGCTTCGGCCGCGTCGGCCTGCCGCGGCCCCGCTTCGAGACGCTCCTCGCGCGCGTGCGGCGCGCCCGCGAATCGCAATGCGCGCCGCGCTGACCACCGCGCTCCTCCTCGGCCTCGGGGGACTCGGCTACGCCACCGTCCTAGGCTTCGCCGCCGCCAGCTCGGCCGATCTGCTGCGCCACACCACGGTCGCCATCTTCGCCACCCTCATCACGCTGCTCGCGCACTCGATGACGATGTTCTACCTGCTCGGCAAGGGGCGGGCCATCCGCGAGGCGGCGGCCGAGGGCGGCCTCCCGGCCACCTTCTACGCCGCGGTCGCCCGCGCCCGCCGGCCGGTCTTCTCGGTCGGGATGCTGGCGATGGGGCTGACGATGGCGGCGGCCGTCATCGGCGGGGGGGTCGACACCGGAGCGGTGCCGGCGGGCGTCCACACGCTGCTCGCCGCCGCGGCGCTTGCGGCGAACCTGGCGATGCTGCGGGCCGAGTTCACGGCGATGCAGGTGGCGTCCGAAACGGAGCGGGACGTGAACGCACGGCTCGATCCGCAGCCCGCAGGCGAGGGATAGACGAATACAACGGCTTCCGGGGAAGGGTTGGCGGAAGCGCCTGGGAGTCGAACCCAGCCCCCCCGCGTTGACGGGGAGCGACCGATTTTGAAGACCGGGAGGGCCACCGGGCCCCGTTCGCTTCCAGGGGGGCGCCCGCCCGGCCTGTTGGGCGAGGGCGGCTAGCCTTCGAGGAGCCGCACCTCGCCGGCGCGCGGACCCTTCTGGGACTCCTCGGGCGTGAAGTCGACGCGCTGGCCCTCGCGAAGGAGCTCGAAGACCGCACCGCGGACCGCGCTCCGGTGGAAGAAATGCTCAATCCCGCTCTCGTCCCGTATGAATCCAAAGCCCTTGTCAATCAGAAGACGTGCAATGGTGCCGCTCGGCATTCCGTCCCTCCGGTGGTCCGCCGCTCCTGCCCCGTTGGGAGCCGCGTTCCTGTGAGCCGCGTGCGCCGTTTCGACGCTCGTCTGACAGCGACGGGCCTGCTGCGCACCCGGGCGCGTCGAGGACCCGCATGATGCCCGGGGGAAGACAGACCCTCGACTCGAAAGGGGGGTAGCATAGTACGGACCGTACGAGAAGTCAAGCCGTGCGATCTCCCAGGAGCTCGCGCCGCGGAACGCAACGCAGACTCCTAGGCCGACGACGCGGCCGCCTTCGCGGGCTTGGCCGGCGCGGCCGCCTTCGCGGGCTTGGGTTTCTTGGGGGGCGGATAGGTGGTCCAGAAGTTCCGCCCGCAGATGGGGCACTTCCAGAACTGCTGCGGCGGCCACGGCTGTCCGGGGGCCGGATCGCGCAGGTCCATCTGCTCGCCGCACCGCTGGCACCGGATCCGGATATCAAACCCGGGGGCGTCGCTCATGCGCCCATTCTAGTCCATGTCGCACGCGTCCGTGCCCGCCGTCGTGCTCGCCGGCGGCCGCTCGTCCCGCATGGGGCGCCCCAAGGCGCTGCTCCCGGCCGGTGCGGAGACCTTCGTCGGCCGCATCGTCCGGACGCTGCGGGACGGCGGGGTCTCCGGGGTGGTGGTCGTCGCCCCGGCCGGCGACCTCGCCACCGGCATCGCCGCCGCGCTCGCCCGCCTCCGGCCGCCGCCTCCCGTCGTCGCCAACCCCGACCCGGCCCGCGGCCAGCTCTCGTCGCTCCTCGTCGGCCTCGAGGCCGTCGACCGGCCCGGCGTCGACGCGGCCCTCGTCACCCTGGTCGACGTCCCGCTCGTCACCGCCGCCACCGTCCGCGCCCTCCTCGACCGCTACCGCCGCACCCGCGCCCCCATCGTCCGGCCGGCCCGTCCCGACGGCCCCGGCCACGGCCACCCCGTCGTCTTCGGCCGCGCGCTGTTCGCGGCGCTCCGCCGCGCCGACCCCGCCACCGGCGCCAAGCCGGTCGTCCGCGCCCACGAGGCCGAGGCGGAGGACGTCGTCGTCGACGACCCGGGCGCCTTCACCGACATCGACACCCCGGAAGACTACCGCCGCGCGTTCGGCGCCCCGCCGCCCGACGACCCGCCCGCGGGGCGTTGATCCCCGGGCGCGCGCCACGTACAATGATCGACGCGTGGGCCAGTGGCGCAGTTGGGAGCGCGCGTGAATGGCATTCACGAGGTCACGGGTTCGACCCCCGTCTGGTCCACCACTCTTGACACTTGAGTAGCGGCGCTCCGACCCCGAAAAACCAGATCCGCGGCCCGCGCCGGAGCGAGGACTGGACGACCTCCCGCCCTCCGACGCACTCATCTCCTTCCGCCCCGGTCCATCCGCTCACCGCCCGGATCGTTTCTTCATCGGCTGCCCGGATCCTCGCGTCACGGCGCCCGCGCGCGCGGCCTTGCGATTGGTGTAGGCCAGGCCTTCGTCGTGGCTCGCCGGGGATCCGATTTCACTCGCCGTCGACGGCGGTCGGCGGCGTGGGTCGGAGCAGCGCGCCTTCGAGATGGGCGACCCTCTCGGCCAGGCTAGCGACCCGTTCAGCCAGACTGTTGAAGTCCCGGCGCAGATCCCGGATCTCCTGGCGCATGTCGCGTAAGTCAGACCGGAGCCAAACGGCCAAAGCGACGATCAGGGCCGGCGTAAGCCAGGGGATGAGCGCTTCCACCTGGCAATTCTAGGCGACCGGACCCCGAAGTGGCCGGAGTCAGCAGCCCCACCGGGCCGTTAGTCATGCCGAGGGCGGTGTCGACGCCGGCCCGGTTGCCCAGCGGCGTGCTCAGTTGCCCCAGTCGTAGCCGATGCGCACGTAGTAGTAGGCGCCGCTGAAGCCCCACGGCGTGTACTCGCTGTACTGCTCGCCGACCGCGTTCGCGATGACCGACACCTGCGAGTAGGTATCGAGGGCGTTCTGCGCCCCGACGGTCAGCGTCGTTCCCTGCCCGAGCGGGACGCTCAGCTCCAGGTCGACGATGGGACGGCCGTCGAAGAAGCCCTGTTCCAGGCCGGCGGAGGGAACGAAGATGCGACCGCGCCCGCTGTCGTAGTCTTACCAGCCATATGTGGTCCGTTACGGTTCACGGCCGTGCAGAGAACACCGTAAGATACTGAATAGTAATCGTTTATGATTCATGTCGGCAGTCTCGGCCGGGTCGAGTAGGTCTTGCCGAATCCGCCTGCATCCTGTATATGATATGGGAATGGAAAGCGGAGACTCCGCAGCGAACAAACCCCGAAGAACCAAGCCCAAGGGCCGCCATCCTGACAAGGCCCTGTCAGCCGCCTACATCCGGTCCGCACCGCCCGGACGGCACTGCGACGGGCAGGGCTTGTACCTCGTCGTCCAGCCGACCGGCACCCGAAGCTGGGTCCAACGGCTCGTCATCCGGGGGCGGAAACACGAGCTTGGACTCGGCAGCACCGCCCTGGTCCCGCTCGCCAAAGCCCGCGAGCAGGCTCTCGCCAACCGCAAGCTCGCCCGCCAGGGCGGCGACCCGCTCGCCGAGAAGCGCCGCAGCCAAGGCATGCCGACCTTCGCCGACGCCGCCGTGCGCCTGGTCGAGCGGAAGCGGGCCGGCTGGCGCAGCCCTCGACACCCGCAGCAGTGGTTGAGCAGTCTGGAGCGGTACGCGTTCCCGCGCATCGGCGAACAGCCGGTGGCCGAGATAACCCGCGCCGACGTGCTGGACATCCTCGGCCCTATCTGGCACTCGAAGGCGCAGACCGCCCGCTGCGTGCATCAACGGCTCCGCGCGGTGCTGGAGTGGGCCGTGGCGATGGACTACCGCGGGGACAACCCGTGCGACCGAGTCCTGCCGGTGCTCGGCCCCCAAGGGGACATCGTGCAACACATGCGGGCGTTGCCGCACCGGGAAGTCGCGGCGGCCATCGCGACCGTGCGGGCATCGGAAGCGGCGCCGGTGGTCGGGCTGGCGTTCGAGTTTCTGGTATTGACGGCAGCGCGGTCCGGCGAGGTACGTGAGGCGCGGTGGAGCGAGATCGACACGGCGTACCACGTGTGGACTATCCCGGCGACGAGGATGAAGGCGAAGCGCGAGCACCGGGTGCCGCTGTGCGCCCGAGCCGGCCAGATCCTCGGCGCAGCGCGGACGCTCGGCGGCGGCGACAGTCCGTTGGTGTTCCCCACCGGAGGCGGGAAGCCGCTCGACGACAGACGGTTCCGCCGGCTGCTGCAACGGCACCGGATCGCGGCCGTGCCACATGGTTTCCGCTCGTCGTTCCGGGACTGGGCGGCCGAGGAGACGGACCACCCGCGCGAGGTCATCGAGGCGGCGCTCGCCCATGTCGTCGCGAACCGCGTCGAGGCGGCCTATGCGCGGTCGGACCTGTTCGAGCGCCGACGGCGCCTCATGGATGATTGGGGGAGGTATCTGGCGGGCGATGGCCGAGGATGCGCCCCGGCGCGACGTGGCGCTAGCGGCTCCGACCAGGTGCGTCCTGCCGCTCGTCTCCGAAGGCGGCCAGCCGCGCGATCTCCCGCTCGATGACGATCAGATGGGCGATGATCTCGAAGGCGTCGATCGGCGTGGCCTGGGAGTTCGCCCAGCGGGCGATCTGGTTCAGGTTGTTGCCGATGCGGGCGACCTGCCGCGTGCGCTCGCGCTCGACCTCGGTCGCCGCCGCGGTCCAGGTGCGGGTCCGGGCCATGGCCTGTCGCAGCAGGTCGGACGGCGACACGCCGGCCGCCGCCTTGGCCAGCCAAGCGGCATGCTCCGATGGCGACACGCGGGCGCGGACGACGGCGGTGCGGTGATCTCTCATCGGTGCACCTCCAGGAATGAGCGGGGGCAACGCCCGCCGCTCGCCCGCGAGCCCGGCTGGGGCGCGGGAAGCCGGGGGATCGAAGGGGGCGCGCCGCGCCCCCTCGCCAGCCCCATGTAGCACATGGGGTAAGCTGGCTCCTGACACCCAAAGGGTCAGGAGCCAGCTTACCCGTGCGCCGTTCCCGTCCTTCGTGAGCTGGTCATTTCGGATCTGGTGAGCGGGTCCAGATTCTCAAGTCTGGTTCCGTTTCGACTTGAGGTTCCCCCGTCCGTCATCTGCCCTGGTTGCTCTGATCGGATGGACGGGGGTTGTGGGATCTGCTGGGTCGGTGGGATTGCTCGGGTCTCATGTGCTCCGGTTGTCTGAGGTGGTCCCGGTCGTTTGGACCATTCGAGGGCTTCGTTAAGGTGTATTCCGGTTGCGAACCGCGCCCTCGTCGTCTGTCTGGTATCTGATCATAGATGATGATGAGCTGTGGGAATCTTGCGGCCTCATGAGTGAGTCCGCGAAGCGCGGCGGCGAGCCCCGGGAGGGGGTCCGGGGGAGGGGACGAAAGCGCCGCGGCGACTGGCGCACGAAGCACCTGCGGGCCTGCCTGCTCTGCGGTCGGGTATGGCGTCCTGGACGACGCCGGACCTGTCCCGTCTGCCACGTCGACCGCTCACCGCCGGAGTCGTGCTCGGTTTCGGACCGAAGATGCCGAGCGTGTTCTCGGCCGTGGTCGAGCTCGTTGATCCCCTGCTCGATGCCGAACATGCGGTGCACGAAGGGGGGCCGCCTTCGGAGGCTTCCCTCTCCTTGCAGCACCGTAACGTAACGGCGACGGGACGCTGGCAGCGCCGCCTGACGGCGAGGGCTGTCAGCTCCAGGCCGGCGGTCGAGCACCCTGTGCGTCTTCTCGCCGAGCCGGCAGCCTTCGCCCTGGATGCCGAGCGGCGTCACCTGGACCATCCGCCGGTCGAGCGCGTCCAAAGCGCTGCACGCCGCTGACATGTTCACGCTGCACGCTCCTCGCCGTAGGCCTCGGCCGGCGTGCGACCCCCGAGTGCCGAGTGCGGACGTACGTCGCTGTAGAACGTCATCCAGGCCCCGACCACCCGCTCGGCCTCGAACCCGTCGACCAACTCGTGCAGGTACACCGCTTCGTACTTCAGCGACCGCCACAGCCGCTCGATAAAGACGTTGTCCAGGCACCGCCCGCGGCCGTCCATCGAGCAACGCGCCCCCGCCGCCAGCACCCGCTCGGTGAACGCCGCGCTGGTAAACTGCGCTCCCTGATCGGTGTTGAAGATCTCGGGCGTGCCCGTCCGAAGCGCCGCTTCCAGCGCCTCGATGCAGAAGCCGGTGTCCATCGTGTTCGACAGTCGCCAGGCCAGCACGTGACGGCTGGCCCAGTCCATGACCGCGACCAGGTACAGGAAGCCCGCCGTCACCGGGATGTAGGTGATGTCGGCGCACCAGACCTGGTCCGGGCGCTCTATCGTCAGCTCTCGAAGCAGATACGGATAGATGCGGTGACCCGGCTGCGCGGCGCTCGTGCGCGGCTTGCGGTAGACCGCTTCCAGCCCCATCAGACACATCAGCCGGCGGACCCGGCGCCGCCCCACCGACACGCCCTCGCGTCCCAGGTGGCGCGCCATCTGCCGGCTACCGTAGAACGGGTACTGCAGCGACAATTCGTCCATCCGCCGCATCAAGGCCAAGTTCTCCGCGCGCTCTTCCCGCGGCGTGTAGTACACCGACGAGCGGTTGATGCCGAGCAACGCGCACTGGCGCCGGATGCTCAACTCGCCGCCCCGCTCGACCAGTTCCAGGCGTGCGGCGCGGCTCAGCGTTGCAAGCCGCGCAGAAAAAAATCCCGCTCCACCGTCAACTCGCCGATCTTCGCGTGCAAGTCCCGGATCGTCGCCTCGTGCTCGGAGTCGCGAGATGCTCTGCCGCCAGCGAAGACATCCTCCAGCCCGTCGACCGCCTGGCGCTTCCACGCGCCCACCTGGTTCGGATGAACCTCGTGCTTGGCCGCGATCGCCTGCACCGTGCGGTCCCCGCGCAGCGCCTCGAGCGCCACGCGTTTCTTGAAGTTCGCGGTGAACTGCCGCCGTCGTCTCGTCGTCATCCCAGTGCCTCCTCCAGGCTCTGGAATACACCTTAGCCAGTGGTCCGAAAAAGCGGGACCACCTCAGTCCTCGTCTCGTTCGACGCGATCCCGGTTCCGTGGGCCGACGCGATCCTGGTGCTGGAGATCGATGTCGTTCCGCTGCGTACGGTACTGGTCGAGTGCAGCGCGAAGTTCATGTACCTATTATTGGCAATGCTTTATGGAAATAGACCTCTGCGGGCCATTCGAGCGCAGACAGGACCGCACAGGCATCCGGCACGACCTCTCTTTTTCATCGACCAGCCGAGCGGCAGCCCTTCGGCAGGGAGCGTCTGAGGGGGCATCGTCGGTCAGCATCGGCTCGGCTGAATGCGCCCATGACGCCGTATGAGTTCATCGACAAGTGGCGCGCCGCCGGGTTGAACGCGCCCGGGGCAGCGTGAGCCGAAAGCGCGCCGGTTGACGCACTACTGGGGTAAAGGGAAGGATCCGATATGCGAAGAATCACCCTCACCCTCGCCGTCGTCGCCCTCGCCGCCCCCGTCGCGGCGCAAGAGTCCGCCCCCGCTCCCGAGCGGCGGGGAACGATCGGCGCCGCGATCTGGCACGCCGCGGGCGACGATCGCCGATGGCCGTACGTCGGCTTCGACGGGACGTTCCGCGTCGGGCGGTTCGAGGTGCAGGCCACCTACTTCCGCGACACGGTGCGGTACGACGACTTCGATCCAGAGTACGCATGGACGCGCACTCTCGAATGGTACTCAGCGGGAATCATCTGGCCGTTGTCGCCGTCGCCGGCTCGCTTCCGGCCGCACGTGCTCACCGGCTTTCAGTTGTTCCGAGACACAACGAGCGACGGCCTCTTTCCGCACCGTCGCCCCGCCATTTACGGCGGACTCGGCGCGGAGTTCCCGCTGGGCGGGCGACTGTTCGCGCGGGTGCAATACATGACGCTCGCCGTTTACGTCTACGAGGAGATCTACGTCGGGCATGCTGGCCGTGCGAGCATCGGGATCGAATTCTGAGCGGCCGGGGGGAAATCGAAAACGCTCATGAGCGTTTCAGGGAGCGCGGCGCACGAGAAGTGGTGTTGCGCGAGGCCAAGGCGATTTCCTTCTGCTGCCACCGTGAGCGGCGGCGCGCGCGGAATGATCGCGATTCCGGCAGCGTTCTTGGACGGCCTTTCGGGTCCGGTAGATTCTCGTACCCAAGGGTGGAATCGAGGAGGGAAGGAGCACGATCCATAATGGGTTAAGTGATTTATGGTGAATATCTTGCAAGGATTCAGGGACTCGCGTTGCCGGCAATCGGCAACGTCAGTTCCTCGGTTGTTCCGTCGCCGCGCGCGATACGCACCGCCACGGCCTCGTCGTCGCGCCGGGCGATGGACAGGATGGTCTCTCCGTCGATGCGGTAGGCATCCCTGAACCCGCCCTGCCCGAATGGCGCCGGCCCGTCCAGCCCGAAGGCGAGCACGTACGTCACCTCCTCGGTCTCGCCGTCCTCGTCGAGCGTCGCCGTAAACGGTACGACGAACCGGTCGTCGCCGACGATCGTGATGTCGCGGATCCGGAACCTCGTCGTGCCGCTGTCCATGCCCCGGTAATACGCCTGTCCGATGAAGTCCTCATCCGAGTTCGTTCGCTCGGATGCGCGGTCCCTGCCAACCGGGAACGTCTCGTGGTTGCTGAACCGCCACCCGTCCAGTCCGGGAATGGTGAAGTGCGCGAGATGCACCGCGTTCTTCGCCCGCTGGATATCGCTGAGCCGGCAGTAGCCGGCCCGTTCATCCGTGGCCTCGACCCACTCGCCGAAGAACAGGTCGCGGCACCGCGACACCGAAGCTTCGACGTTCATGTGCCGGAAGCCAGCCACCAGAACGATCGCGCCCATGGCATAGACCGCCGCCATGGTGCAACAGCGGGTCCACAGCCACGCACGCTTGTACACAACTATCCACGAGAACACGAGCGCCGCGGCGAAAGGTGCGCTCGTGCCGAGGGCGACGCCGGGCGGCCCGGTCAGGCCGCCCAGGATGAATCCCCACAGCATGAACGGCAGCGACAGACTCATCAACGCGCCGAACACCAGACGCAGCCGCGGCTCCCTGATGGTGCGCCACGCGTACAGTACGAGAAACAACTGCACCGTTCCAAGCAAGAACAGCGGGAGCGCGAAACCGAAGAACGACGCGACCGGGTTCCCGCCCACGAGTGCATTGATGGCGATCGGGACCACGTACGCCAACCCGCCGGCGAACGACAACGACAGGCGAGGACATCGCAGGGCCGTTGCTCCGTGCATGGGCACGCCTTCTTCCTTCGGCGATTCGTCAGATTCCGTGAGCAGCTCGGAGCGGGAGCGTGGTGGTGACGTTGCCGAACCGCTCCGCGTCGACTCCGCCAACGCCAACAGTAAAATATCGTATCAGAAGGTCCGTTGAGAGACCCTGTGGCAGGAGAAAGCTGGAACCCGCGAGGTCCAAGCCCTGGAAGCGCAACGGCTGGTCGGTCTGCGCGACCGCCGGCTCAACCCGGCCGAATGGGTCGAGTGGGTGGACGAGCCGGTCCCCGGCTACCCGAAGCGGCCCGTTCCACGTGACGAGGACACTGCGAAGGCGCTCAAGAAGCGCGCGCTGACGAACCTGTACAACGTCCGCCCGCAGTGGCTCACCGACGCACACAACGCCCTTGACGGGGCTGCGGCTGCCGCCTACGGGTGGCCGGCGGACATCGCCGCCGACGACGACGACGTGCTGCGCGAGTTGTTGGCGCTGAATGGCGGCGGGGCCGTGAGCAACCCGTGATGCGGTGCGGTCCGCAGACGGCTCAGATGACCCCGTGGATTCCGGCTGAGAAAGTGGGAAACGACAAGGGAAGCATCGCCAGAGAATAGCTCATAAGGCATTTATTATGAGTAACTTGCTGAAACTATGCGGTTGCCGTAGTCGTACCAGCCGGCGTAGTAGCTGACGCGGCCCAGCAGGCTCGCCCGCGCCACGCGTTGCGTGACGGCCGCGTTCCAGCGGGTGCGCGGCAACGCGTAGGCGTACTCCGCGAGCCGCCGGCCGTCGAGCAGACCCTTGGCGTTGTCCGTCACCTCGGTGTCGGTGTGGTTGAAGACGGCACTGATGACGGTGTTCCCGCGCAGCGCGAGCGGCGTCCAGGTCGAGACGAAGTCGACGCCGTGCGACGTCGTGGAGAAGGCGTTGGTGAAGAACCGGTAGTTCCGTACGCTCCGGGCCGCCTCGAACCCTCCCGCCACGACCTCGGCGATCTCCGCCGGCGTCAGCACGAAGTTGCTCGTGATGCCGATCCGGTCCGACACGTCGATGCGGAAGTAGTCGGCCGTGAACGTGAAGGGACCGCCGCCGAACACGACGCCGGCCGTGTAGTTGACCGACCGTTCCGGACCGAGGGGCAGGCCGCCGCGCAGCCGCGCCACCGGCGAGATCGACGGGATGACCGCGTTGTTGACCAGGTCGCCGACCGTCGGGTCGAACCAGCTCTGGATGTGCAGGCCGTGCTGCTGCCCGGGGGTCGGCGCCCGGAACCCCGTGCTGACGCTGCCCCGCACGAAGCCGACGCGGCCCGACAGCTTGCCGTTGGTCGTCGTCCCGAAGTCCTCGAAGTCCTCGAAGCGGACCGCTGCGCCCAGCGTCCACGCGTCGTCCGTGCCGGTCACCTCGACGTCGCCGTAGGCCGCGACGTTGTGGCGGCTCCAGGTGCCCGCCTGCTGCGGGGTGTAGGCGAAGACGGCGTTGGAGCCGCCCATGAAGCCCTGCGCCGCGTACGGGCCGACCGTCCACCCCGCGCGGTCGCCCGCCCGCAGGCCGAACTGCTCGTCGCGCCATTCCGCGCCCGCCGCGACGTTCACCCGGTCGGTGACCGCATACGACACGTCGAGGTTCACGGTGACGTCCCGCTGCCGGTTCCGGCCGACGTCGAACGCATTGGGCGACGTCAGCCCGAGCGAGGCGTTGATGGTGTCGTGGACGAAGGAGTCCACGCGGTGCACCCCGAGCGAGGCGCTCAGGTCCCAGTTGAAGCCGCCGGCCGTGAAGCCGCGCACGCCGCCCACGAGCGACGCGTCGGTCGCCGTGCCCCCCGTCTGCGGGACGAAGCCGCCCGGGAACAGCTCCTGGAACGTGAAGCAGTTCGGGTCGTCCACGACCTGCTGCAGGGCGATCGGGTCCGGCACATGGTCGGTGACGGCGACCGTCGGGCAGTCGGCCGAGCCCATGCCGCTCGCCGCCAGGGCGTCGCCGACCAGCAGCGTGCGCCCGCCGTCGTTGCTGAACACGCCGAGGCGCGTGTTCGGGTTGCGGAAGAAGACGCCGAAGGTGACCTTCTTGCTGGCATAGCTCGTGTGGGCGTACACCTGCAACCCGGCGGGCAGCGTGTAGCCGAAGTTGCCGAACGCCTTCAGGTCGTCGTCGATGCTCGGGTCTCCCCAGACCTGCGGGCGGTCGGAGGGAACGTGCGTGTTGCCGGCGGCGATGAGAGCCGCCGCATCCCGCCGCGGCGCGGCGCGGTTCGTCGGGTTCGCGTTGCCGTACTCCAGGCTGAGGTTGGCGAATCCGGTGGCGCCGAGCGGCAGGCCGACGTTGCCGGCGAACTGCGTCGATTCTCCGTCGCCGGCGCGGTAGAGACCCGTGTTGAGCTCGACCGAGCCGCCGGCGCGGGCGTCCTTGAGCTGGAAGTTCAGCACGCCGGCGATGGCGTCGGACCCGTACTGGGCCGCGGCGCCGTCCCGCAGCACCTCGACCTGCCGCAGCGCAATCGCGGGGATGGCGGAGATGTCGGGGCCCTGCGAGCCGAAGGCGACGCCGTTGCCCCCGTGCCAGTCGACGATCGAGGAGCGGTGCCGGCGCTTGCCGTTGATCAGCACCAGCGTGTGGTCCGGCGCCAGGTTGCGGAGCATGGCGGGGCGGACCACCGTCGCTACGCCGCTGATCGGCTGGGTGTTGGCGCTGAACGACGGGATGATGGTGCGAAGCTGGTCCTTGAGGTCGCCCGTCCCCTGGCTGACGAGGTCGGTGGCCGTCAGCACGTCCACCGGCACCGCCGAGTCGGTGGCGCTGCGCGGCTCGGCGCGGGACCCCACGACGACCGTCTCTTCCGTGAAGCCGGCGATCAGGCTCCGCATCTCCGCGGGCGACAGCTCCAGGGCCTCGATCTCCGCCGGCGTCATCCCGAGCGCCCGGCTCAGCTCTTCGACCAGCGCTTCCGACTGCTCCTCCTCCTGCTCCCGCGGACCGTCCTGGGCCTCCGCGGCCGCGCCGGCCGACAGCGCGGCCCACGACGGCAGGAGCACGGCCAGCAGCAGGGCGATACGCCGCGGCGCGCCCCGGGTTCCCGGTATCCGTCTCGTCATCGTTGGCATCCTCGACATGGAACCCCCGGCGCACTCGGTGCGCCCGTTGGCAGCATCGACCTTTCTACGGGCGCCCGCCAGCTGCAAGTTCAGCACCCCCGGCGATCGCGTCCGAACCGTACCGGGCCGCCGAACCGTCGCGCAACACGGAAGGTGACGTCGCCCGACGCCATGCCGAGCACGCGACTCGTTTCCTGGACCAGCTTCGGAGCAGCTCCTCGGATCCACAGCCGCGTCAGATCGGCCGCGAGGCTCTTCGCCAACCGACTTCGCCCTACCGCCCTCCATGGGGAATAACGTCTGCGAACGCGGGAAGCGGACGGCGGCGGGGGATTCCGTCGACGGAGGTGGTGCCGGGAACCAGCCTGAAACGCGCCGCACGCGTTCCCGCCGCATGCGAGCTCGACCGCCTTTGCCCGCCGCGGTGTTCCGCGGCATGATCCTCGTCGTGCCCGGGAAGCGCGCTTCCGAGTCGCCGGAGACCCCCCGCGAGAGCGCCGGCGAGGGTTCCACGGACGGCCTCCTGGAGCAGGCGCGGCGGGGCAATCGGTCGGCGGCGGGCGTGTTGTTCGAGCGGTGCAGGCCCTGGCTCCGACGATGGGCCCGCGGCCGGCTGCCGGCGTGGGCGCGCGACGGCATCGACACCAGCGATGTGGTTCACGATGCGTTGTCCCGTACCTTCGTGCGCCTGGAGACGTTCCAGTCGAACCGGGCCAGCGCGTTGCGCGCGTACCTCCAGCGCGCGGTGGAGAACCGGGTCCATGACCAGTTGCGGCGCGTCCAGCGGCGCTCGACGCTGAGGGCTGCGGACGCACCCTCCTGGGTCACCGGAAACGGTACGTCGCGACTGCACCAGTGGCTCGACGATGATGGCCGCAGAGAGTATCTGGATGGCCTGGCGCACCTGACGCCTCGCGAGCGCCGGCTCATCGTGGGCCGCGTGGAGATGGGATACGGCTACCGGCAGCTCGCCTTCGTCGAGGGCATGTCGAGCGCCGACGCCGCCCGCAAGGCGCTGGGGCGGGCGTTGAGAAGATTGATCGACATCGCCGATTGAGAGGGCGCGAGCGACCAGCGGCGCGCGCATCGCGGCGCCTCGGCCCCCACCGCGACCTCACGGTGCCCTCGTTGTCGGTGTAGCGCGTCCCCAAGGAGCGCCGTCCCATGAAGATGCTCCCCGCCCCGGGCGGACGGTGGCGGTCGCGCGCGGACTCCCTGCGAGTAGTCCGGCGGCGCCCGTTCCCGCCAACGGGCCGGGTGGACCGGGACCATCGAGGTCTGCGAGTGGCCCGGCGGCGTCCGTCCGCTTCCCGCCGGCTCGAACGTCACCATAGACAGCCGGAGTCGTGATTGCGTGCAGCCCCGCCGGGTCCCGTACAGGTGCAGGCCGGGCCGCCGTGCTCATCCCGCCGTCCTCCCCGGAGGGACAGAGGCGCAGTGGGACACCGCGCGGCGCACCAGGGGCCGCGGTCTGGGCGGGTCGAATGTCCGAGAGCGATTCCCGGGACGTCGTCGGCGATGCGATTGACGCCGTCACGCTGAACCAGGACGTGCAGTGGGAGCGGTGTGCGACGCGCGCCACGCCCGCCGAGCGTCGCGCCCTCGACAAGCTCCGAAGGTGGGCCGGGATCCTCAAGGACAGCCCGGCGCGAGCCGGAATGGCGGCGGCCCTGGACGAGCCGAGCGCCGCCTGGCACGGGAGCGCCTGGGTGCGCCGCGTCCTGCAGGCCGTGGTCGCCATCGCCGTGGTCGAGGTGGCGGCGGCGCTGCTCCTGCTTCCCTGGGGCTGGGAGGCCTACCGGCGCGAGCATGGCGATGGCGCCCTCTTCATGGCGGGCCTGCTCGTCGGGCACGCGGCGAGCGCGGGCCTGCTGCTGTCGGTGGGCCGTCGTGACCGGCGGACACGCCTGCTGGGCGTCTTCTTCCTGCTCAAGGCCACGGTGGCGCCGTTGCACATCCTGCCGGCCATGCTCTGGGGGATGCCGCCACCGAACCTGCTTCACGTCGTCCCTTCGGGACTGCCCGCGACGCCCAGGGTCTTCTTCTACCTGTACGCGTACCCGTACGCATTCGCGCCAGCGGTGCTGTGGGCGTTCGCCAGGGAGTGTCCGCGGGTCCATCGCCGGACGCGCCTGGACGATCTGGCGTTCCGCATGGTCCCGATCGGCGTGGTGCTGCCCTTCGCGCTGTGGCTTGGCGCAGCGGCCATCGAGCTGTCACGGGCGGCGAGCCCGGAGCTCCTCACCGCGATGCTCAACGCGGCGGTGGTCCTCCTGGACCTGCTGGCGCTCGCCGCGGTCGCGGTGGTCGCGTTGCGCGCGCGCACCGCGTCGGCGGAGGAGAAGCGCCGCGTCGTCCTGTTCAGCGTGGCGTTCCTGGTGTGGCTGGGATGGGTGACGATGGAGGACCTCGTTCAGGTCTTCAGGCCCGGGTACTTGCTGAGCGGCTTCCAGTGGACGTCGGCCGGCGTGGCGCTGCAGTTGTTGCGCTTCCCCATGATGGTCGTGCTCTGGTACTCGGTGCTCGCAGCGCGCGTGCCGCACCCCCGGGAGATGATCCGATCGGGCTACCGGCGGCTGCTGTCGCGCCCCGGACTGCTCGGCGTGGCCGCTGCGGCGCCTCTGTCGGTCCTGGGCTGGCTGCTGGTGAGCAGGCCCGAGCGGGAGGTCGGCTCGGTCGTTGCCGACCCCGTCGTGCGGTCTCTGCTTGCCGCGGCCGGAATCCTGCTGCTGGTGGTGCTCGGGCGCGAGCGGCTTCTGCGTCGTCTGGACGCGTGGATCGATCCGGAGACGGTGGACCAACGGGCGGTGCTCGCGGCCGCGACCGTGGCGCTGGCGAAGGCCGAGCGGATGGCGACGATCGGCCGAACCGTGACCAGGTCGGTCAAGCGCGGCTGCGGCTCCCCCTCCACGCTGGCGGTCGCCGAGGACGGGCAAGCGGGCGCGGGCGCTTTCCGGGCACCGACTCCCGCCATCGCGCCGCTGCCGCGGACGTCGGCCATCGTGCATCTGCTGGAGGCGGGCGGCGGGGCGTTGCGCGTGCATCCCAGCGACGCGACGTCCGTCTTCGAGCTGCTGCCGCCCGACGAGGCGGCGTGGGTGGCGGAGACCGCCGCCGACGTGGTGGTTCCCGTTCCCGGCCCCGGCACCGGGGTCGTGGGGTTCGTCATTGTCGGGCGGCGTTTCGACGATCGGATCGTGCGCGATGCCGACGTGCCGTTTCTCGAGGTGCTGGCCGCGGCGGCGGGACAGGCGATCACCCGCCTGCGTCTGCTGGACGGGTCGGAGACGGATCCGCTGCCGGCACTGGAATGCGCCGAGTGCGGCCAGGTATCCGGGCGCGATGAGCCGCCCGGATGCGAGTGCGGGGCGACGTACTTCGAGTCGGGTGTGCCGAAGCTCCTCGCAGGCAAGTACAGCCTGACGCGGCGGCTGGGCGCGGGCGGCACGGCTGCGGTCTATCTGGCGTGGGACCTCAGCCTGCAGCGCGACGTCGCGGTGAAGACCCTGACGAACCTGGCGGAGGTGCGTCCGGCGTTGACGTCGGAGGCGCGGGCCATGGCGAGGGTGGCGCATCCGTCGTTGGCGGAGATCCACGGCGTCGAATCCTGGCAGGGCCGCCCGTTCCTGGTCGTCGAGTTCCTGCGCGGGGGCACGCTCGCCGACCGATTGCGCACGGGAGCGGTGCCGGGGCCGGAGGCGGTTGCCGTCGCCCTGAGTCTCGCCGAGGCGCTCGCCGCGTTGCATGAGGCCGGGTATCTCCACGGAGACGTCAAGCCGAGCAACGTCGGGTTCACGGCGAACGGCTTTCCGAAACTGCTCGACTTCGGTCTGGCCCGGGGACCGCACGACGCAAGGATCGCGGGTGGCACGCTGCGCTATCTGTCACCCGAGGTGCTGGACGGCCAGCCGGCCACCGAAGCCGACGACGTCTGGTCCCTGTGCGTAGTGCTGTACGAAATGGTCGTCGGTGAGCACCCGTTCGCGGGAGACGATGCCGACGAAGTGGCAGACCGCATTCGAGAGCAGCGGTCGGGCGCTGGCGGGCGACCGACCGCCGGCTCGGCGACCTCGGGGCCCGTGGCGGCGTTCGCCGCGTCGGTGCTGGCGGCTCCCCGGTCGGCGCGACCGACGACCGCGCGCGCGTTCGCCAACCGGCTCACACCACACCAGGACCGCTCCGCCGCCCACCCGTAGTCGGCCCGCGTCGTCGTCATCCAGGGTCGTCAACGGTCATCACGGGTCTTCCCGGGCGGGCATGCGGTAGCCGACGCCGCGCGCGGTGAGGACGTAGGCGGGCCGGGCGGCGTCGTCGCCCAGCTACATCTTCACCGAACGCGGCGTGGGCTATCGCATGCCCGCTCCGGGCGACCCCCGAGAGCCCGTGAGCGGCTGCGGTCTCCAGAATCCCCAAGCGGGATTGACAGATGTGTAGCCCAGTGGCTACTGTACGGCTTGCTCGAACTCCGCAGGACGGAGGTCTACGCGAGGTGGCTGGACGGATTGCGCGATGTCCGTGCCCGCGCCCGTGTGCTGGTCCGGGTCGAGCGGCTGGCGGCCGGCAATCCGGGCGACGTCAAGCCAGTGGGCGAAGGCGTCTCGGAATTGCGGATCGACCACGGCCCAGGCTACCGGGTGTACTTCAAGCGACAGGGCCACACGGTCGTCGTGCTGCTGGCCGGCGGGGACAAGCGCACGCAGAAGGCCGACGTCGAGACGGCCCTGCGCCTGGCGAGAGATCTGTAGGTGACACCATGACCAAGACCGCCACATCCCCCTACGACGTCGCGGAGCACCTGCGGACGCCCAACGACATGGCAGCGTACCTGGAGGCCTCTATCGAGGAGGCGGACGGCGACGCCGCGTTCGTGGCCAAGGCGCTCGGCGACATCGCCCGCGCGAAGGGCATGGCGCAGGTGGCGAGCGACGCCGGCCTGTCCCGCGAGAGCCTCTACAAGGCGCTGTCGGGGGAACGCGTTCCAAACTTCGCCACCGTGCTCAAGGTGGTCGGCGCGCTAGGCCTGAAGCTGCGTGCCGAGGCCTCGCCCGCCGTAACGCGCCAATCGACATGACGGCTTGCCATCCCGCACGGCGGGAAGGGACCCACCAAGCCGAATCGCCGCGGCTTGGCGTGCGGCCCCACCCTGCCGGCGGGGATGGACCGCGCCAGCGGTCACCGATTTCGTGGACGGCTGCGGCGCGCGGCCCGCACGTTCCGGCCCGAGGAGTACCGACCGGGGAGCGGCGTGGTCATCCTGACCGACGGTCTCTGGTGGCGCCGCGTCGATCAGGATGCTCCAGGGCGTCCGCGATACCCCGGTCGAACTCCGCGAGGCGCCGCGCCGCGAACTGCGCGACATCGCGCCGCCAGCGGCCGACTTCCGTCACGAGTAGCACCTCGGCCTCCCGCCGCGCGGGCGGCTCGCCGGTCACCATTGCCTGCGCCTGACCGGCCACGAACACGTACCAGCCCTGGCGGCGCGCCAGCTTGTCGAGGCGCAGGTTCACGTAGCGGGTCAGCCTGTCGGCATCCGGCAGCAACCGAGTCTCGTCCAGCTTCCCCGTCCCGACCTGCCGCAAGACCCGCGCCGACATCGTTTCCGCTCGTGGCTTCAAGTCGGTCCTCATCGTGCTGTTGGAGCCGCGGCGGGTCTTTCTGCGTTGCACCCGACGCTCCGGCTCATCAAGAAGTCATCCGGCACGGGGATCAGGTCGCCTCCGGACCTGTGGTCGACGTCGGATCGCGGGGAGGCGACGCCGGCGCCTTGCGATCCTCGCCCCAGGAAGCCGGGCGGCGGTTCACGGCCAGCACGCCGCCGGCGAGCGCGACGCCGACCACGTCGAAGACCGGCACGCCCACGCCGGCCGCGCTCAGGGTGGGACCGGGAGCGAGGAGGAGGCCGGCCGCCGCGAACACTGCGAGGCGGAGTCCGAGCGGGAGGGGGTGGCGGAACTGGCCGGCGATGCCGGCGGCGAAGCAGGTGACGCCGAGCGTGGCGATGGCCACGGGGGCCACGATGTCGAGCCAGCCGGCCGGCTCGCCCGTGGCCGTCAGCATCAACAGCTCCGGGCGGTAGACGAACATGTAGGGCAGCGTGAAGCCCACCAGGGCGAAGCGAAACGCCGCCACGCCGGTCGGCATGATGCGCGTGCCGGCGATCGACGACGCGGCGTAGGCGGCGAGCGCGACGGGCGGCGTCACCATCGACATCATCCCGAAGTAGAAGATGAAGAGGTGCGCCGCCAGCGGGATCACGCCGAGGTTGCCGAGCACGGGGCCGATGAGCGTCGCCATCAGGAGGTAGCAGACCGCCGAGGGCAACCCCATCCCGAGGACGATCGACGACACCATGATCAGGACGAGGGCGAGGAACAGGCTCTGCTCGGCCAGCGGGATGATCGTCGCCGGCAGGCGGGTCCCGACGCCGGTCAGCGTGACGATGCCGATGATGATGCCGACGCACGCGGCCGCGGCCACGAGCGGGACCACGCCGCGCGCCGCATGGATGAGCCCGGCGAGCGTGCGGCGCGGGTCGAGCCGGGTGGCGGGGCTGAAGCTGCTGACCAGCACGATGACGGCGAGCGAGAGCGAGACCGCGCGAAACGCCGTGTAGCCCAGTACCAGGAACGCGATGAGGCTGCCCAGCGCGGTGAAGAAGACGCTCCCCGCCGCGCGGGTGCTGCCGGCGTCGCTCTCCGCCGCCCGGGTGCTGCCGGCGTCGCTCCCCGCCGCGCGGGTGCTGCCGGCGTCGCTCTCCGCCGCGCGGGTGCTGCCGGCGCCGCTGCTCGCCGCTGCCGGTTCGAGCGGCGTGCCCGCGGCCCCGATCGCCATCCGCCGGGCCTGGAAGTGCACGATCAGCAGCAGCGACAGGTAGTACAGGACCGCCGGGATCAGCGCCGCGCGGACGATCTCCAGGTACGTCACGGGCGGGTCGACGATCTCGAGCATCATGTAGGCGCCGGCGCCCATCACCGGCGGCATGAGGGCTCCGCCCGAGCTCGCCGCCGCCTGCACGCCGGCCGCCGTCACGGGCTGGAAGCCGGCGCTGCGCATCATCGGGATGGTGAACGTCCCGGTGGTGGCCGTGTTGGCGACCGCGCTGCCCGAGAGCGAGCCCATCAGGCCGCTGCTCAGCACGGCCACCTTCGCCGGGCCGCCCGAACTGCGACCGAAGACGCGCTGCGCGAAGTCGACGATGAAGCGCGTCGCGCCGGTGGCCTCGAGGAACGCTCCGAAGATGACGAACAGGAAGACGTACGTGAACATGACGCCGAGGGCCACGCCGAAGATGCCCTGGCTGTGCAGGAACGTCTGCGCCACCACGCGCGGGATGGTGTAGCCGCGGTGCGGAAACAGCCAGTCCGGAAACGCGGCTCCGAACAGCGCGTAGAGAAGGAACGCACCGGCGAGCAACGGCAGCGCCAGGCCGAGGGTGCGCCGGGCCGCCTCCACGACGAGCAGCAGGCCCACGAGGCCGATCGTCGTGTCGAGGGCGGTCTCGAAGCCGGCCCGGTTGCCCAGCGTCTGCCCGTCGATCCACCACGCCTCGAAGATCGGATCGGTCTGCAGGACGATGTAGCCGCAGCAGCCCGCCGCCAGGACGGTGAGCACGAGGTCGCTCGCACGCGCCCGCGGGTCGTCCTTCAGCGACCGGTGGGCCGGAACGTTGAGGAAGCACAGCGCCAGTCCCACCAGGGCGAAGAACGCAAGGCGGCTCTGCGGAGCCAGCAGCGGATAGTTGACCTCGATCAGCGTGAACGCGCACAGCAGCACGGCGAGCCCGCTGCTCACCGTCCGCCGGAGATCGGCTGCGAGCCGTATTCCGGTCACGGGGTGACGTCCCTTCCGGGGCCGCTCCAGAACGTTGGAGCCCTCGTGGGGTACAGACGCGCGAGCGGCAGGAAACCGAACACGAGGGCGTTCGCGGCCGGTGCTTGCTGGCGACGGTGCCGGCGGGCGATGATTCCGAAGGCGACAGTGGCGCGAACACCTTCCCGGCCTGCCGGCGACCGTGAGGGTCCGAGCCTCGGTTCGGAGCAGGGGCTGCTGGAGCGGGTCCGGACGGGAGACCGGTCGGCGGTCGATGCGCTGTTCGCGCGGTACCTGCCGTGGCTCAAGCGCTGGGCGCGGGGCCGGCTGCCGGCGGGGGTGCGAGGGGCGGTCGACACGAGCGACCTGGTGCAGGACGCGCTGCAGCGGACGTTCGCGCAGCTCGACGCGTTCGAGTCGAAGCAGGCGGGGGCGTTGCGCCTCTACCTGCGGCGGGCGGTCGAGAACCGCATCCGCGACGAGCTGCGCCGGGCGGCGCGCCGGCGGGACAGCATCGCGCCGGACGAGGGCGTGCGGTTCTCGGACGCCGGGGCGCCGCAGCATCGGCAGCTCGTGGCGGACGAGACCTGGCGCGGATACCTGCGGCGCCTGCAGCGCCTGAGCCCGCGCGAGCGGCGGTTGGTCGTGGGCCGCGCGGAGCTCGGGTACAACTACCGGCAACTGGCGTTCGTCGAGGGCCTGCCGAGCCCGGACGCGGCCCGGATGGCGCTGCGGCGCGCGCTGCTCCGGCTGAGCGGCCCGCGCGGCAACGCGTAGGCGACCAGCCCGTTCGGTTCCCTCCCCCCGGCCGTCCTTCCTGAGTGAGATCCGTCGTGCGGGCCGCCGGTGCATGCCCGGCAGCGGCCACCGGTGTCGGCGGTACGGAGAAGGCCGGCGAATGGCTGACGACAACCGCGGGCGTCTCGTCGAAGAGGTGGCGGACGCGCTCACGCGGGGCGAGGAAGTCGAGTGGGAGCGGTGCGCGCGATTGGCGACGCCGGCCGAGCGGCCGGTGCTGGACAACCTGCGCGCGTTCAGCGGCATCCTGGCGGGGGCCCGCAGCGTCGCGAGCGGACCCTGGTCGCCGTCGACGGAGACGGCAGGGTATGCCGGCGGCCGGGTGCGCCGTGCGGTCCACGTCCTGACGGCGTTCGCCGCGCTCTGGGTGGCGACCTCCCTGGCGGGGGTCCTGTGGGGCTGGGACGAGCTGTATCGGGAGTACGGCGAGCTGTTCGTCTTCGGGGCGACCCTCCTGGTGGGGCATGCGACGACGGCCTGCCTGTTCCTGTTGGGAGGGGGCGCAACAGACCGGCGGACGTGGCTGCTGGGCGTGTACTTCCTGCTGAAGGCCACGCTGGTGAGTCCCGTCGTGGTCGTGGCCGCCCTCCGAGGGGATGCGCCCACCGAGCCGTTCGGCGTCCCCGCGCTGGGGGCGCCCTATGTCTACCCGTTCCTGCTCGCGCCCGCGTTCCTCTGGGCGTTCGCTCGGGAGTGTCCCCGCGTGCACCGCCGGACGCGCCTCGACGACGTGGCGCGGCGCATGATCCGGGTCTGCGTGGGCGTCGGCGGCATCTACTGGTTGGGCGGCGTGGCGTGGATCGGGGCGGCGCAGTCGGGCCATCTGGCCCCGGCCGTCTTCTGGGTGGTGTACGACGCCGCGTTTGCGGTCCTGAACCTGCTGGAGCTGGCGGCCGGGGGCGTGGTCGTGCTGCGGGCGCGGACCGCGCCGGCGGACGAGGCGCGTCGCGTCGCGCTGTTCGGCGGCGGATTCCTGCTGTTCATGGGTCTGACGGCGGCCTACGACATCGGCGAGGTATTCGTCCCGGGGGGCTGGATGGAGAACTACCGCTGGTCTCCGGCGGTGGTGCTGGTCGAGCTGGTGCGGTTCCCGGGGCTGCTGGTGCTGTGGTACTCGGTGTTGGCGGTGCGCGTGCCGCACCTGCGGGAGGCGGTACGGGTGACCGGCCGGCGGCTGCTCGGGCGCGGCCGCCTGCTGGCCGCCGCCGCAGGGGGGACGGTGGCGGCGCTGGGGTGGGTGGTGGCGAGCCGTCCGGAGCGCACGGTCGGGGCGTTGCTCGGAGACCCGCTGGTGCAGGCGCTCGGGGCGGCGGCGGGGATCCTGCTGGGAACGCTTGCGGCCCGGGAGCGCATCCTCGTTCGCCTGGACGGCTGGCTGTTCCCCGACACCGCGGACCAGCGGCAGGCCATGGCCGGGGCGGCGGCCGCGCTGGCCCGGTCGGAGGAGGTCGCGGCAGTGAGCCGCATGGTGTACCGGACGGCGAAACGGGGCTGCGGGGCGCCGGCCGCGCTGCTGCTCGCCGCGGACGACGCCCGCGACTTCCGGGCGCCGGACGCCCGGCTGACGCCCCTGGCGCGCGACTCGGCCATCGTGCACATGCTGGAGACGGCCGGGGAGCCGGTGCGCGTCCACCCGAACGACCGGGCGTCGTTCTTCGAGCTGCTGCCGCCGGCCGACGCGGGGTGGGTGGCGCAGGCGGGCGCCGACACCGTGGTCCCGCTGCCGGGCCCCGGGGCGGAGCTGCCGGGCGTCCTCGTCGCGGGCTCGCGCCTCGACGGCCGCCTCGTGCGCCCCGTCGACGTCCCGTTCCTGGAGACGCTGGCGGCGGCCGCGGGTCTGGCCGTAGCGCGCCTGCGGCAGGCTCCGGAGGCCGGCTTGCCGGAGCCCCCGCCTGCGCAGGAGTGTCCCGCCTGCCGGTCGGTGACGGCGTCCGGCGAGCCGCCGGCGTGCGATTGCGGCGTGGCCTGCGTGGAGGCGGAGGTCCCGCAACTCCTGGCGGGCAAGTACCGTCTGGCGCGGCGGCTGGGGAGCGGGGGCATGGGAGCGGTCTACCTGGCGCGCGACCTGCAGCTCGAGCGCGACGTCGCCGTCAAGACGCTGGCGGGCGTGTCGGGGGAGCGGCTGCGGGGCCTGAAGCCGGAGGCGTGGGCGATGGCGACGGTGACGCATCCGGCGGTGGCGCAGATCCACGGCGTCGAGTCGTGGCGCGGCCGCCCGTTCCTCGTCGTCGAGTTGCTCGCCGGCGGCACGCTCGCCGACCGCCTGCGGGACGGGCCGCTGGCGGTGGACCAGGCGGTGGCGGCCGCGGGCGTCCTGGCCGGTGCGCTCGGGGCGCTCCACGCCGCGGGCTACGTGCACGGCGACGTCAAGCCGAGCAACATCGGGCTGACGGGGGACGGCGCGCCGAAGCTGCTGGACTTCGGCCTGGCGCGGGCGGTGAACGACGCCGCGACGGTGGGCGGCACCGTGCGCTACCTGTCCCCGGAGGTGCTGTCGGGCCGCCCGGCGGGAGAGGCGGACGACGTCTGGGCGCTGTGGTGCGCCAGGCAAACTGGCGGAGGATAGCCGGTGAGAGTCCGGCGGAAGGAAGGCGTAACCGACCACCTTCACCCCGAGTCATGCGCCGGTCGCCGTGAGGCGGCGGGTGAAGCGTTGACAGGGGCGCGAACGGGCGGGGCTATTGAGCATCGAAAGAAGACAGGTCTGGAGCGCCGAGACTGTCACAGCGGTCGAAGGCCACACCGACATCACCGCGACGGGTGAGGGGATGGAGGGCTCCACGGTGTCGGAGAACCCACGCACGTTCGTACGTCCTTCGTCGGGACCTGGGAGGTCTTCATTCCGCCCCGGCAGTCGAACCGGGGCCGCAGCGGGAAAGGAGGATTCCGAATCCGATGGCGCACGGGATGAAGAAGTCGGATGAGGCAGTAGTACCGATGAAGGCGGCGAACAAGGGAGCGAAAGCGCCTGCGGAGTCGCTGGAGGGAAGGGCCTCAACCAAGGGGAATTCGCGAGACCAAAGCACGCACCGAACGCAGGGTCGGGACGGCGTGTCACAGGCGGTCGAACGGATACGGCAAGCTGCAACGAGGAAACCGCAGGAGAAACTGACTGCGCTCTTGCACCACATCACGACGGACGCGCTCCGCTGCGCCTTCTTCGACCTGGAGAAGACCGCATCGGCAGGCGTGGATGGCGTGTTGTGGAAGGCGTATGCGGACGGGCTGGAGGAGCGGCTGCTCGACCTGCACGAACGCGTACATTCGGGAGCGTATCGGGCGCTGCCGTCTCGGCGGGTTGAAATACCCAAACCGGACGGCGGGACGCGACCGCTCGGCATTGCTGCCTTGGAAGACAAGATCGTCCAGAAGGCGGTAGTGGATGTCATCCTGACGCCGATTTACGAGCCGGAATTTCTCGGGTTCAGCTACGGGTTCCGGCCGGGGCGTGGGGCACATGATGCGCTCGACGCGCTGGCTTTCGGGATAGAACGGCGCAAGGTCAACTGGATAATCGATGCGGACATCCGGGCGTTCTTCGACCGGCTCTCGCGAGACCATTTGTTACGGTTTCTCGAACACCGACTCGGGGACAAGCGGGTATTGCGGCTGATTGTCAAGTGGCTGAACGCCGGCGTCATGGAAGGCGCCGAGTGGAAGGACGACCTGCAGGGGACCCCGCAAGGTGCGGTGGTTTCACCTGTTCTCGCGAACATCTACCTGCACTATGTCCTCGACCTCTGGTTCCAGAAGAAGTGGCGCGTCCGAAAGGCTACGGGGGACACTATCATCGTGCGTTACGCCGACGACTTCATCGTTGGCTGCCAACGCAAGGCGGACGCGGACCAGTTTCTCGACGACCTCAGGGAGAGGCTGCACCAGTTTGCGCTTGAGCTGCACCCCGACAAGACGCGCCTCATCGAGTTCGGCCGGTTCGCGATGACGAACCGCCGGGCGCGGGGGGAACGTCGACCGGAGACTTTCGATTTCCTCGGATTCACGCACTACTGCAAGACGAAGAGGAACGGAAAATTCGGGCTGGGGCGCAAGCCGATAGCGAAACGGGTCACGCGAACCCTGAAACGGCTCAAGGAACGACTCCGCGCGCGAATGCACGCAGACGTCCACGAGACGGCGCAATGGCTGGGGAAGGTGGTCAACGGCTGGCTGAATTATTATGCCGTGCCGACCAGTTCCCGGACCCTTGACGGTTTCGTATGGCGTCTTGAGTGGATTTGGCTCATGACCTTGCGCCGGCGGTCACAGAAGACGGGGGCGACGATAGCCACTGTGCGGCGCCTCACGGCGCGGTATTGGCCCCCCGTGCGGATTCGGCACCCGTGGCCCGTCAAGCGGTTTGTCGTCAACCACCCAAGGTAGGAGCCGTATGCGTTCGCGCGCACGTACGGATCTGCGCGGGGGGACCGGGGCAACCCGGTTCCCTACCGCAACCGTGATCCTGTACGAGATGCTCGCGGGCGAGCACCCGTTCACCGGCGGCTCCGTCGACGAGGTGGCGGACCGGATCCGGCGCCGTCGCCTCGCCCGCCTCGCCGGTTCCACCGCGGATGATGATTCCCGGTCCGTGCTCCTCGCGTTCGCCGCGTCCACGCTGACGGCGGCCCGCTCGGCCCGCCCGGCCACCGCGCGGGCGTTCGCCGACGCGCTGCACGCAGCCACCGCCCGAGCGAGGTAGTCCGGCCCGGCGGCCGCCCCGAGCGAGGTAGACCGGCCCTGGCGCTGCGAGCCGTCGGGTCCTCCTGTCCTCAACTCCTGGTTCGGCCCGACGGCGGCCTCGCCGGGAACTGTTCCTCCTCGGTGCCGGCTCCGCGTTCCCGTTCCCGCAGGGCGCCCAGAGCCCACGACGGAAGCGGGTGAGGCCGACCTGCCGACCGCAGGATCCGCGGGCTGGAGAGCCGGCTCGTGAAGAAAGTTGCCGGCGTGTGTTCGGTTTTCGTCCTCGCGGCGTCGGTAGCGATTGAAAAGGCGCCTCAAGCCTGACCGTTCGGTGTCCGCCTCCATCCATCAATGGCACGGCGTGCGGCGGCGAGTTGTGGGGTTTGTGAGGCCGCACCGGTCGACCTGATGAGGATCCGCAGAGCGGCGAGTTGCCGGCGGAGTATGCGGCGGCGTACGGCGGCGCCGCCGAGCGCGAGACGTGCTGTGTACGAGATGCATCCATTGGTTCATGCAGGGTTGGAGGAACGGGTACGCGGTCGCCGGCGTTCGGCGCCTCCGCTGCCCCTGCCGTCCTGGTACGGCGCGGAATATCGGCGGCCGGCGCAAGACGGGGGCGTTCGCCAGCGCACTTTGCCCCGACCGGCGGTGGTCATCGCGGCCCTCGCGTTCGCCGCGACGCCCGTCGCATCTCTCCGTGCGCAGTCCGAGCACCACGTGCTCTTCCCGGCCGGCTACCAGCCCGCTGCTCCGAAGAACGAGGTCACGTTCTCCGCGGGTTCCTCCACCGCCACCTACAACGTCCAGGGGGCGCGAGACACCGACGCCGACCTCATGCCCATAACGGACCTGCTGCTGGACGCCGCCTTCCTCGACGGCAACACGAAGGTCCGGATCACGCCGCAGCTCGTGTCTCCCGCCGCCTTTGCCGCGGTCTACGGCGCCGCCGAAGCCGTCGGCAGCGACGTGACGGTGAACGGGAGGATCTTCGAGGGCGACGTCAGCCAACTCTCCTTCATTCTCCGGGTGCGGTACGACGCGTCGGCCCGGTTCGCGGGCGCACAACCCATCGACAGCCAGCGTTGGGGCACTCCGCGCATCGAGATCTACGAGGGTGCAACCGAGGACCCGGCCCTGGCCTTCGCCTGGTCGGGCCACGGCGCGGGTACGCGCACCTGGGGGACGGGCGATCCCGTCACGGCCTACAGGTGCCTGGTGGCTGGCGACGCGGTGACGTTCTCGGCATGGCCGTCCTTCGCGGGTGAGGACAGCGCCCTCTTTCAGGTGACGCCCACGTCCACATCCGCCAGTTCCGGGAACGGCCGCCTGAATCTCACGGCCGCGCCCGACTACGAGACCCCGACCGACAGCGGCGGCGACAACCTCTACCAGGTCCGCGTCCGCAGCGGGCACAGCCTCAACAGCCTGGTGGGAGAGGGCCGGAGGACCGGCTGCAACGGTTCGGCCCTGGAGTTGACGGTCCTGGTGAAGGATGCGGGTCCACCGGCGCCGGTGCGCTCGCTCACGACTAGCCTCGACAGCGACACGATGACCCTCTCCGTCAACTGGGCTCCTCCCGCGGGCTTCCTGGACGGGAGCGACAGCAGTGTCGTGGTTCCGTTCGATACCGCACGCCGGTCGGGCAGCGGAGCCCCCGGCACGGCCGTAGCCGCCTACGACTACGAGTACCAGCGGCAGGGCAGCTCTACGTGGACGCAAGGCACGACCACCGCCACCAGCTTCGAGATCCCCGGGGTGGGCGCCGGCGATGCCTACACGGTGCGGGTTCGAGCGCGCAACGCGGAAGGGGCGGGAGCCCCCGTTGCGGTCGACGTGGGGACGCCCGAGGAGCCGCCGCCCGAGGAGCCGCCGCCCGACGAGCCGCCACCCGAGGAGCCGCCGCCCGAGGAACCGCCGTCCGAGGAGCCGCCGCCCGAGGAACCGCCGTCCGAAGAGCCGCCGCCCGAGGAACCGCGTTCCGAGGAGCCGCCGCCCGACGAGCCGCCGCCCGACGAGCCGCCGAACGGGAGGCCCAGGGTGTCGGCGTCGTGTGACCCGTGCACGGTGGTCCCGGGCGGCGAGGTGCAACTGACCGCCACGGCGTCCGATCCGGACGGCGATCCCCTGACGTACGCGTGGAGCGCATCGGACGGCGCCTTCGACGGGGCGACGGACGCGGCGACGGCACGCTGGACGGCACCGGCGGCGATCGGCCCGGTCGAGCTCCGCGTACGGGTCTCCGATGGTCGGGGCGCCTCGGCGACGGCGACGGTGACCGTCGAGGTCGCGAACGAGCCGCCCGCGTTCGAGTCGTCGGCGTATGCCTTCGAGCTGCGCGAGAACGTGGAAGGCACCCGGCGGCCGGTCGACCTCGGCCGGGTGACGGCCAGAGACCCGGATGGCGACGAGCTGACGTACGAGCTGGCGTCCGGCGACCGGTCGCGCTTCGAGGTGGGGGCGCGGGACGGGGAGGTGCGGTACATCGGTCCCGGCGAGGACTTCGAGTCGGACGCGACCCGCTACGAGCTGGCGGTGCGCGCCCGCGACCCGTACGGGGCGCGGGCGGAAGCCGCCGTAGCCGTGACCATCACCGACGTGAACGAGCCGCCGGAGGCGAAGGACGACGAGGCGGCCACGGACGAGGACCAGGCGGTAACGGTGGACGTGCTGGCGAACGACACCGACCCGGATGGGGACCGGCTGCGAGTGGAGTCGTCGTCGGCGCCGGCGCACGGAACGACATCGGTCACGAAGAGCGCGGTGCGCTACACGCCCCACCTGAACTACCACGGCGTCGACCGGTTCACGTACGTCGTCTCGGACGGCAGCGGCGAGACGGCGGAGGCGGCGGTCGAGGTAACCGTGCGGCCGGTGAACGACGCACCCGTGGCGGTCGGCGTGATCCCGGACCAGGCGCTCGACGAGGGCGGCGGCGAGGCGACGGTGGAGTTGACGCCCTTCTTCGAGGACGCCGACGGGGACGCGCTGGCATACGGCGCGGCGTCGTCGGACCCGTCGGTGGCGGCCGTGGCGGTCTCTGGAGCGGTGCTGACGCTGGCGCCGGTGGACTACGGGTCGGCGGTGGTGACGGTGACGGCCGAGGACGAGGGCGGCCTGACGGCGACGCAGACCTTCGCGGTAGGGGTGAGCGATCGGCTGGTGCGCGGCGTGGTGTCGGGGACGCTGGCCGGGATGGCGCGGTCGCACCTGGCGAGCGTGCGGATGACCCTGGGGCGGCGGGTGACGGCGAATCCCGCCGAGTCGCCACGCCTGACGCTGCTGGGGCGGGCGGTGCCTCTGGACAAGGCGGCGGCGCGGACGGCAGCCGAGCAGATGCTGGCGAGCTGGCTCTCCTCCTGGACGACGCCGCATGGCGGCCCGGCCGGCGGGCCGGGATTCGGCGCGGGGGCGGCCTACGGGTCCGGCATGCCCGCTGCCGGCGGTCCGGCGACGGCAGGGATGCCGGCGGGCGCCGGGCTGGACCCCGGCCCGGCGGGGTGGAGGGGCATCTCCGGCATGTCCGGCGTCTCCGGCGGCCTCGGAGGCTTCGGGCGCTTCGGCGGCTTCCACGCTGGAGCGGACCCGCTACGGGGCTCGGAGTTCCTGTTGTCGTTGGGTGCCGGGCAGGACGGCGAAGGGGCGAGCGGGTCGGGGCGGCGCTGGCAGGTGTGGGGTCAGGGCGACGTCCAGACGTTCCAGGGCGCGCCGTCGGCGCTCACCGGCTACGACGGTGAGCTGCAGACCGCCTACGCGGGCGTAAACACCCGGGTGACGGAGCGGTGGCTGGCCGGCGCGGCGGTGTCGCGCAGCCGCGGCCACGGCAACTGGCGCGCGGGCGGGTCGCAGGGTGCGCTGGCCACGACGCTGACGGCCGTGCATCCCTACGTGCAGTGGTCCGACGCGACGACGTCGGTGTGGGCGACGGCGGGCGGCGGCTGGGGCGCGGTGGAGAACGTGCGCCGCAGCGGCCGGCGGGGAGCGAGCGGGTTGGGTTTGCGGCTGGGGCTCGTGGAGCTGCGGCGGCGGCTGGGCGCGGCGGCCGGCGGCTTCCATTTCGGAGTGCGGGCCGATGGGGCATGGGCAGCGCTGCGGACCGCGGCGGGCGAGGAATCCGTCGACGACCAAGCGGCGGCGGTGAACCAGGTTCGGGTAGGGGCGGAGGTTTCGCGGCCGGTCCGGCTGGGCGCAGTCGCCCTGGCCCCGTTCGGCGCGGCGCACGTGCGTCGCGACGGGGGCGCAGGCCAGCAGGGGCAAGGCCTCGAGGTGGTCGCCGGGCTGCGGGCGGCGGCCGGCGAGGTGCGCGTGGACGCGCAGGGCCGGATGCTGGCCGTGCATTCGGCGGCGGGCTACCGCGAGCGGGGCGTGGGGGTGACGCTCAGCGTAGGCAACCAGGACCGGGAGGGGCTGTCGCTGTCGGTGTCGCCGCGCTGGGGCGACTCGGCCATGGGGGGCGGCACGCTGTGGCAGGACCAGGTCTACCGCCGCTACCTGCCCGAAGCGGAGCCGGACGAGTGGGCGCTGGACGCACGAAGTGAATACGGGATACGGCGAGCGAGCGGCCGGCTTCTCACCTGGTTCGGTTCCTGGAGCCACTCGCCCTTCGGCCGCCGCTTCCTGGTCGGCGGCAGCGTCGGCGTCCTCGAGTGACGCCGGTCGGCGTAGCGCCAGTGCGTCCTCGCCGCCGGCGGCCGCGACATGTACGGGGTAAGGAGGGAATGGTGGCTGCATACGTGCTGATAGACGTCGAGATTACCGACCAGGCCGCCTTCGCCGAGCTGCGCGAGCGAACTCCGCAGGTCGTCGAGGCTCACGGCGGCACGTTCCTGGTGCGCGGCGGGGCGGCGGATGTCGTACAGGGGGATTGCGTGCCTCACCGTCTCGTCCTCTTGGCATTCGACAGCGTCGAACGGGCGAGGGCGTGGTGGAACTCGCCGGAGCATATCGAGCTCAGGGCGCAGCTCGACAGGTGCTCCCAGGCGACCACCACCATAGTCGAAGGCGTGTGACGCGACACGATGAGCAGCCGGGTCGGCGCGGGTTGGCAGCGAGACGGACATCGTCACGGTTCGCGGATCGGTGAAGCGCCGACCGGCCAACAGACCTTCGCGTTGCGCGTGCTGGCCGGGCCGGCGGCGTTCGCTGCCGTGCGCGCCGCGCCCCTGGCGGGTCTCGGGCCGGAGGCGCACTTTGCGGTTGCCGCCTACGCGTGGATGCTCGCCTGGTGGGCGACCGTGCCGGTTCCGTGGGCGGTCACCAGCTTTCTCCCGTTCGTGCTCCTGCCGGTCGGGCGCGTTTTGCCCTTCGCCGAGGTGGCCGCCCTGTACGGCCAGACGATCCTTCCCTTTCTGATGGGCTCGATGCTCTTCGGGCACGCCTTGCGCAAGCACGGCCTGGGGACCAGGCTCGCCCTGGCGCTGCTGAGCATGCCGGGCGCCGTGCGCTCGAGCGGCAGCCTGATACTGGCGATCCTGATCGCGGCTGCCGTGACATCCGCGCTGGTCAGCGACCTGGTCGTCATCGTCATCATGACCCCCATCGCGCTGTCGGTCACCCGGTCGGCGGCGGCCGCAATCGACGCCGGCGAATCGACTGCCCGGGGGCCGCGCCTGGCCGCCGCGGCGAGTCTCGCCGTGCTGTACGGCTCGGCCGCCGGCGAGCTGGCAACCCCCATGGGCGTCCCGTACAACGCCCTCGTGCTCTCCGTGCTCGAAGTGACGACGCGCTACCGCGTCAGCTTCGCGCAGTGGATGTCGACCGGAACCGTTCTCGCCGCGGCCCACGTCCCGATCTACTACCTGATCCTGAAGCTCATGGTCGCGCCGGAAGCGCGGACCATCTCCGCCAGCCGGTCGCGCATCCGCGAGCAATTCGAGCAACTGGGTCCGCTCGGCCGTGGAGAGAAGAACGTACTGTTCGTGTTGGCTGTGATGCTGGCCCTGTGGCTGCTGCCGACCGTCGCCACGGTGGAGTTCCTCGACATCTGGTACGTGCCCCCGGTAGGCATGGTGCTTCTCTTCCTGCTGCCGGTGGACGGCAAGCGCGGCGAAAGGACCCTCGGCCGCAAGGACCTTCAGGAGGGTGTCTCGTGGAACGTGCTGTTCCTCGTTGTCGGCGGCATGGCGCTGGTCAGCGGGCTGACCCGGCTGGGAGTGACCGACTGGATCGGGGCCACGTTCACGGGGAATGTCGCGGCGACGGCGTTGCCCTGGCTGGCAGGTCTGCTCACGACGGTGCTGACGCAACTGACCAGCGGCGTCTCGGCGACGGTGATGGTGTCCTCGATGCTGTTTCCGATAGCGGAGACCCTCGAGTACAACCCGGCGATTCTGGCCCGGATCGTGACCGGCACGGGCCACTCCGTAGCGCTGCCGTGGTCGAGCCCCACGGCGGCAACGACGTTCGCCGCAGGCGCGGTGCACCTCGGGACGATGTTCAGCGCGGGCGTGGTGGCCACCGTTCTCACGTCAATCGCCGTCATCGTGCTGAACATGGTCCTGGTGCCGGCGTTTCACGCGTTTACCGTGCAGTGAACCGCAGCGGCGGGGAAGGACTTCGGTCTCGGGTTCTCGGCGTCCACGTTGACGCGATCCGGTCGACGCCGGGACGACGGCGGCGGACGGCAGGCTCTCGACGCGACGCCACCCAACGGCGCACAGAGGTCCCCGCAACGTCGGCGGATCTTGCGTCCCCGCGAAGACGGTCATCACGGGTCTTCCCGGTCGGGCATGCGGTAGCCGACGCCGCGCGCGGTGAGGATGTAGGCGGGCCGGGCGGCGTCGTCGCCCAGCTTGTGGCGCAGCTTCTTCACGAACGAGCGCACAGACGTCGCGTCGGCCGCGTCCTTCCCGCCCCACACCCGGCGCAGCAGGGCCTCGTGGGTCAACACCCGTCCGGCGTTGACCGACAGCAGGCGGAGCAGCTCGAACTCCGTGGCCGTCAGCTCCACCGCCCGGCCGGCCACCTGCACCCGGCGTTGCCCGTAGTGGATCGTGAGCTCGCCCAACCGGAAGGCCTCCGGCTCCACCCGTCGGCGCAGGGCGGCCCCCACTCTCGCCGTCAGCTCGGTCGGCGTGAAGGGTTTGACGATGTAGTCGGCCGCTCCGAGCTCCAACGCCCGCGCGACGGTCGCATCCCAGCCGTAGCCGGAGAGGAAGATGACCGGCAGGTCCGCGAGTTCGGGGACGTTCTGCAGCAGCTCGATGCCGTCGGCGCCCGGCAGCATGCGGTCGAGCAGGACGAGCTGGGGCCGGTGGGTCCGGAGGAGGTCCGGCAGCTCCCGCGGGTCGCCGGTCAGGAGCGGGACGTAGCCGGCGGCGAGGAGCGCGTCCCGCGCGTAGCGCAGCGCCTGGGGGTGGTCGTCGACGACGAGGATGCGGGTCCCGTCCCCGGCTCGCCCGGGCGGGCGGGAACCGCTCGGGTCGACGCCGGTCCCGGCGTTCCCGCGGGCGTCCTCGGCCGCCGGGAGCGTGAAGGTGAAGCGCGTCCCGCGGCCCGGGCCGGCGCTCTCGGCCCAGATGCGGCCCCCGTGGGCCTCGACCAGTCCCTTGCAGATGGACAGGCCCAGACCGGACCCGGCGGCGCCCCGCTTCCGGCCCTCGCCGCCCAGGGCGGCGTGCTTCCGGAACAGGTGCGGCAACCGGTCCGGCGCGACGCCCCGCCCTTCGTCCGACACCGAGATCGCGACGTGAACGCCGTCGACGGCCGCGCCGACGTGAATGGGCGACGACGCGGGAGCGTGCCGCGCCGCGTTCGAGAACAGGTTGTTCAGGACCTGGACGATGCGCTGCCGGTCGGCCGTCACCCGCGGCAGGCTGTCCGGCAGGTCGATGCGCACGTCGTGGCGACCGCCGCCGCCGAGGAACGTGTTCCGGGCCTGCTCGACCAGCCCCGCCACCTCAACCGCCTCGGGAGCGACCGACAACGTCCCGGTCTCGATGCGCCCCGCGTCGAGCAGGTCGGCGATCAGGCCCCGCATGTGGTCGGCCTGCTCGTCGATGATCCGCACGAACTGCTGCACCTCGGCCGGGTCGAGGCCCGGGGAGGCGCCGAGCACCGTGGCCGTCGAGCCCTTGATGGAGGTCAGCGGCGCCCGCAGCTCGTGGCTCACCATGCCCAGGAACTCCGCCCGCTGCCGCTCGAGCTCCGCCAGCGGCGCCAGATCCTGCATCGTGATGACCACCGACTCGACCTCGCCGCGGCCGGACCGGATCGGCGTCACGTTGACGAGGGTCGTGACGCGCCGGCCGTCGGGGACCGAGAGCACGACCTCCTCGGCGCGCACCGTCTCCCCGCGGGTCAGTTGCCGGGCCAGTGGGAGCTCGGCCAGCGAGAACTCGCGGCCGTCCCCGCGCTGGCACGTCATCACCGCCAGCAGCTCCTGCGGGGACTGGCCCGGCACGCGCAGGCCCTCGACGATGCGACGGGCCTCCTGGTTGACCGACACCGGGGCGCCGGTCTTCGCTTCGAGCACCGCCACCCCCACCGGCGAGGTCTCGACCAGGGCCTCGAGGTCGGCCCGCGCCCGCTGCTCGCCCTGGTGGGTCCGCGCGTTGGCGATCGCCGTCGCCGCCTGCGCGCCGAACAGCGTCAGGACCTCCTCGTCCTCGCGGGTGAACTCCTCTCCGCCCTCCTTGGCGCCGATGAAGAACTCGCCGACGTGGGCGCCCCGGTGGCGCAGCGGCGTCCCCCGCACGTTCATGGCGGCCGGCAGCAGGTCGGCGGAGACGCCGAGCGAACGGGCATGGGCGGCCAGGTCGCGCAGGCCCCGCGGCGCCGGAAGGTTCTGGAGGCTCTCGAAGAGTCGCGGCCCGTCGTCCCAGGCGGCCATCCGCCGGTGCTCCTCCGGCGTGATGCCGGAGGAGACGAAGTCCTGGACCATGCCGCGGTCGTCGAGGGTCGTGATGACGCCGTAGCGGGCGCCGGTCAGGGCGCGCCCGGCCTCGACGATCTCCTGCAGGACCGTGTTCAGGTCGAGACTGGCGCTGATTCGAAGGATGGCGGCGCTCAACCGGGAGATGCGCCCCCGCAGGGCCTCGTTCTCCCGCCGCAGCGAGTCGGAACGCGTCACGGGGCTCCTCCTTTCCGTTCCTGCGGGCGGGCTGCGCGGGCGCAGCGCAGGGCGCGAATCCGCAAAGGTTACACAAAGACCACCGTACAGGCTCATAGCGTCACGGGACGTACACGTTCGCATGTTACGGTTTCGCCGACGCGAGCTCCTGACGAGCCTGCGCAGCGACGGGCGCAGTTGGGCCTGGGGTCCCCATAAGCGTGCTGTACGTTAACTTCGCCGCCTCGCGGCCATCCTAGACGCCTTGAACCCGCATGATCTTCACAGTTGAGTCAAGTTTCGGATCCGGCTACCGCCGGTGGTCTTGGTCTCCCCGATCCAGTGTTCAGGCAGCCAGGGCCCGTCCGCGCCAAGCGTGGTCGACCTCTTGGTCGTAGAGGGCGACGGCTTCCCGAATCCGTGTGGTCGAGTCCCCGTCGAGGGTCGCCGACAGCACCGGCCCGAGAACCCGCGCCTGGGTCCGGTGATAGGCCAGCGCGACGCAGAGTCCCTCGGCGGTGAGCTGGTACCGGAGGGTGCCGGGGATGCGCTCGATGAGCCCCCGGAGACGTAGCCGGCGCAGGTCGTACGTCATGCGTCCCGTGCCGTAATCGTCGAGCGACAGACCACACAGTGACGCCACCGCCTCCCGCAACTCCCGGTTGCGGAAGCCGTGCGGCAGCAGGTCGAAGCGCAGCAGGGCGGCGAACAGCGCTTGCACCCGCCGGTCGCCGAAGCGCAGCGCCGAGGCGCGTTGGCCGTCGATGCACACCGGGCGGTGCAACTCGTCGAGCACGTCGGCTCCGATGCTTCGGTCGTGACTGAGGCGTTGGACGCCGAGCAGGCGTCGGTTGGCGGTGAAGCCGATCGTCTTCAGATCCTCAAGGTTCCTCAGCCGGCGGCCGACATCGAAGTCGTACGTGTCGTTGATCACCGTCTCGGTGCGTAGCGCGCGTCCCTCCTTGTGGTACTGCTTGATGCGCGAGTGCTTGTAGTCGACGTGCAGCGACGGGGTGACCCTGTCGGTGATGACGCGGGTGCGATACCGCGAGGGGGTGCGTCGGGTGACGCGCCGGTCGAAGATCAACTGCACGTGGTCGGGACGGCCCATGTCGAGGTGCTCGCGCAGCACCTCCTCGAAGAAGACCCGCCCCTGCGCCGGTCGGTCGAACACCTGGGTCCGGGCGAACTCCGCCTGCAGTATCGAGATGTCGTACCGGATGCCCTGTTTCCGGTCGCTGGGCTCGAAGGGGTGCGGCAGCCGCGCCAGCCACTTCCGCAGCAGCCCGTCGACCTGCTCCGCCGTCAGCCCGTCGGCCAGCCGCTGCATCGCCTCGGGGTCGTCGCAGCGCAGGATGCCGTTGTCGAGCGCCTCGAACGCGATGCCCCGCTTCGTCAACTGCCGCTTCAGGTACTCGTGCCCGTTGATGCACAGCTTGGCGTTGTACGGGAAGTACGAGCAGAACTTCAGGAAGAACGGCCCGAAGTCGTCGTCCACCGCGTAGACGTAGTAGTGGTTGACCATCGCCGTCGAGTCCGTCAGCCACGGATAGCTCGCGCCGGTCCTCGGGTCGTGGCGGCGTTCCGTACGCAGCACCCGTGCCTTCTCTTGCGCCCGCCCGATGTAGAGCACGCCTTCGCCTCCCGTCCACCGGCGGAGGTACTCCCGCGTCCGGTCGTCCTTGCGCTCCCGGCGACCGAACGCCACGATGTCGATGCCGTTGCGCTCGGCATAGCGCTTGATCGCCGCGACGAAGCGCTCGGTCAGCGGTCCCATCAGGGCCGACGACGGCACCGGCCGGCCCCGGACCTTGCGGAAGAAGTGCGCCGCGCCCGCCCCCGTCTGCAGCAGCGGTACGTAGACGTTCAGGTACATGCGGTCGATGCACTCCAGCGTCAGCATCGTGTGCCGCGACAGTACTTCGGCGACGGATCGTGCTACGTTCATGGCTCGGGCTCCGGTCGATGGGCTCCCCACCGGCCAGTCTACGGCCACCATCGCCCTCGGGCGACTATAACGGCGGCTCACGCCGCAGCGGGAGCAGCGGCCGGAGTCCGACTCCCCCTAAAGCACGCGCTGAGGTCTACATGTCTCGTCGGTCTGAGGCGGAGCCTCGTTAGCAAGTCTCGGGATCTTCCCCTCAATAAGGAACCCACTGACAATGACCTCTGCCAAAGACCGCAACACCCTACCGAACACTCCTGGAGTACTCTCACGGCGCGCTCTCCTGTCTGCTGGCTTGGGACTAGCTGCCGGCGCCTGTGCGCCGCCTGCAGGAGCCGAACGTCGAGCCCAAGACGAGACCGCTCAGTCATCACCTGCGAATCGTCGCGTCATCGGCGACGTTCGTCCGTTCCCACAGTCGTTCAGCAACACCGTACCGGATACACTCGCGCCTCCGTATTTCCCGCAACCAGTAGAATTGACGATCAACCAGGTGAGTAGAGAGAAGGCTTTGGTTCTCGAAGTCAGCTACCTAGACTTCGACTTTGTCAAGCGGAATCTGACGCGGGTTTGGGGGAAAGTGCGCGCCTACAATGCCCACGTGGTGTGTCGTGACGACGCGGACGGGAGACCGGCTGCGTCACGCTGTTCTTCTCCAGCGGGTGCAAGTCCCGCCTCGGTAAGCGCCGGAGCGCCGAGTAGCGGACCCCAGGCACGACCGGAGACGGCCGTGGCCCGAGCGGGGTGTCAAGAGCCTCTTCGGAGGGAGCAAGTCCGCGGGCCGCAACATGAAGTGAAGCCTGCAGCCTCGACAGATTCACAACCCGAGAGCCGAGCCGCTCATGTCACGGTGAAGGCCACGTCTCCCGCGCCCCGGTCCGGCGGCGTACGTGCGGGAGGTCTCGGCGGGGTAGGGGGCGCAGCACGCGGACACGGAGAGGGACGGAACACGAGAGGCCCGTCTGCGCGGCCCGGGTCGGGGCAACGCGGCTCGCATAAGCCGAAGGTGAAAGCGGGCGCGGCGCAGCGGGATTCCGAGGGGGCCATAGTACTGCGGAGGGCCGTGCAGCAGAACGCGGCCGGAGGGAAGGGCCCCTGCGGTGGGCACGGCGCGGGTGCAAGGACGCGCGAGGGCATGGCCGGCGAGACCGGACCCA
The DNA here is from genome assembly GCA_965215155.1 of Vicinamibacterales bacterium. GTDB lineage: Bacteria > Acidobacteriota > Vicinamibacteria > Vicinamibacterales > UBA8438 > JAGWAJ01. The sequence goes on from CBDCCY010000004.1 coordinate 1,952,172, forward strand.
ACTCCCCCGGGGGGCGTATGTCTCTCGACAAAGTGCGCCAATTGCAGCGACGCCTGTGGGCCGCGGCCAAGCGGTCCCCGAAACGGCGCTTCCACGCCCTGATGGACCGGATCTGGAGGGATGACGTCCTCCGGGAGGCGTGGCGGCGCGTCAAGCGGAATCGTGGCTCGGCCGGCGTCGACAGGGAGACGCTGGCTGAGATTGAGCAGCGTGGTGTCGATGAGTTCCTCGCGGAACTCGGCACGGCGTTGCGGGTGGGGACGTATCGGCCGCGGCTGGTCCTGCGGCGCTACATTCCCAAGGCTGATGGCCGACGGCGACCGCTCGGGATACCGACGGTTCGCGACCGGGTGGCGCAGATGGCCGCGACTCTGGTGTTGGGCCCCATCTTCGAGGCGGATTTCCGCGATTCGTCGTATGGGTTTCGACCGAAGCGGAGCGCGACGCAGGCGCTGGAGGTCCTTCGCGTCCGCGGGGCGCGCGGGGGCAGCCACGTGCTGGATGCCGACATCTGCGACTACTTCAGCAGCATCGAGCACGAGAAGCTGCTGACGCTGGTGCGCCAGCGCGTCTCGGACCGGCGTGTCCTTCGGCTGCTGCGACTGTGGCTCGCGGCGGGGGTGATGGAGGACGGGCAGGTGCATCGAACCCTGGCGGGCACTCCGCAGGGGGGCGTCATCTCGCCGCTGTTGTCGAACATCTTCCTGCACGTGCTCGACCGGGTCTGGGAGGACCGGTGGGCGCACCTCGGTACGCTGGTGCGCTACGCGGACGACTTCGTGGTGATGTGCGACACGAAGTCGTCGGTCGAGGCGGCGCGAGAGCGCGTGGGTCTGGTGCTGGCCCGGCTCGGGCTGGAACTGCATCCGGAGAAGACGCGGGTGGTCGACCTGACGGACGGTCGTGAGGGCTTCGATTTCCTGGGGTGTCATCTGCACAAGCGCATGAGCGGACCCATCTGGGCTCGCAAGCGGCAACGGGTGTACTACCTGCACCGCTGGCCGTCTCGGCGTGCGATGAAGCAGGTGCGAGCCCGCGTGCGGGCGCTCACCCCTCGAGGCCGCTGCCACACGGACCTGCGTCTGGTCATCGCGGACGTGAACCGGGTCCTTCGCGGGTGGGGGCAGTATTTCCGAACCGGGAATGCGGCGCACCACTTCGTGCAGCTCGACCAGTACGTGGAACGGCGCCTGCGCGGCTTGCTCCTCAAGCGCGCGGGGTCGCGACTCGCGGCTGGTCGGGCGCTGGCCTGGCATCGTCCGTTCTTCGAAGCCTTGGGGCTTGCTCGCCTGCGCGGCACGATTCGGTATCCGGGGGTGGTGCATGCCGCGACCTGAAGCTCACCTGGTAAGCCGTGTGCGGGAAATCCGCACGCACGGTTTGAACGGGGGTCTTGCTTCCAGCCGGTCGCTTCCGCCGACCGGTGCCCAGTAGGATCTACCAATGCCCGGCCCGACGATCCGTTGCCACCCCGGTGACCAGCTGAACATCACCCTCAAGAACGCCTTGCCGGACGATGAGTCCTTCCCTTACGACTACGAAGACTGTACAGCGCGTGCGACCACCGGCAGTCTTAGCGCGTCGGAGGCTGGATTGCCTCACGGCTTCAACACGACGAACCTACACACGCACGGGTTGCATGTGTCGCCCGCGAGCCTGTGTGGTGACGACCAGTGTCCTGAACCGCCCTATTCCCAACCTCCCGCACTAGCTAACGAGGCTCCGCCTCAGACCGACGAGACATGTAGACCTCAGCGCGTGCTTTAGGGGGAGTCGGACTCCGGCCGCTGCTCCCGCTGCGGCGTGAGCCGCCGTTATAGTCGCCCGAGGGCGATGGTGGCCGTAGACTGGCCGGTGGGGAGCCCATCGACCGGAGCCCGAGCCATGAACGTAGCACGATCCGTCGCCGAAGTACTGTCGCGGCACACGATGCTGACGCTGGAGTGCATCGACCGCATGTACCTGAACGTCTACGTACCGCTGCTGCAGACGGGGGCGGGCGCGGCGCACTTCTTCCGCAAGGTCCGGGGCCGGCCGGTGCCGTCGTCGGCCCTGATGGGACCGCTGACCGAGCGCTTCGTCGCGGCGATCAAGCGCTATGCCGAGCGCAACGGCATCGACATCGTGGCGTTCGGTCGCCGGGAGCGCAAGGACGACCGGACGCGGGAGTACCTCCGCCGGTGGACGGGAGGCGAAGGCGTGCTCTACATCGGGCGGGCGCAAGAGAAGGCACGGGTGCTGCGTACGGAACGCCGCCACGACCCGAGGACCGGCGCGAGCTATCCGTGGCTGACGGACTCGACGGCGATGGTCAACCACTACTACGTCTACGCGGTGGACGACGACTTCGGGCCGTTCTTCCTGAAGTTCTGCTCGTACTTCCCGTACAACGCCAAGCTGTGCATCAACGGGCACGAGTACCTGAAGCGGCAGTTGACGAAGCGGGGCATCGCGTTCGAGGCGCTCGACAACGGCATCCTGCGCTGCGACGACCCCGAGGCGATGCAGCGGCTGGCCGACGGGCTGACGGCGGAGCAGGTCGACGGGCTGCTGCGGAAGTGGCTGGCGCGGCTGCCGCACCCCTTCGAGCCCAGCGACCGGAAACAGGGCATCCGGTACGACATCTCGATACTGCAGGCGGAGTTCGCCCGGACCCAGGTGTTCGACCGACCGGCGCAGGGGCGGGTCTTCTTCGAGGAGGTGCTGCGCGAGCACCTCGACATGGGCCGTCCCGACCACGTGCAGTTGATCTTCGACCGGCGCGTCACCCGACGCACCCCCTCGCGGTATCGCACCCGCGTCATCACCGACAGGGTCACCCCGTCGCTGCACGTCGACTACAAGCACTCGCGCATCAAGCAGTACCACAAGGAGGGACGCGCGCTACGCACCGAGACGGTGATCAACGACACGTACGACTTCGATGTCGGCCGCCGGCTGAGGAACCTTGAGGATCTGAAGACGATCGGCTTCACCGCCAACCGACGCCTGCTCGGCGTCCAACGCCTCAGTCACGACCGAAGCATCGGAGCCGACGTGCTCGACGAGTTGCACCGCCCGGTGTGCATCGACGGCCAACGCGCCTCGGCGCTGCGCTTCGGCGACCGGCGGGTGCAAGCGCTGTTCGCCGCCCTGCTGCGCTTCGACCTGCTGCCGCACGGCTTCCGCAACCGGGAGTTGCGGGAGGCGGTGGCGTCACTGTGTGGTCTGTCGCTCGACGATTACGGCACGGGACGCATGACGTACGACCTGCGCCGGCTACGTCTCCGGGGGCTCATCGAGCGCATCCCCGGCACCCTCCGGTACCAGCTCACCGCCGAGGGACTCTGCGTCGCGCTGGCCTATCACCGGACCCAGGCGCGGGTTCTCGGGCCGGTGCTGTCGGCGACCCTCGACGGGGACTCGACCACACGGATTCGGGAAGCCGTCGCCCTCTACGACCAAGAGGTCGACCACGCTTGGCGCGGACGGGCCCTGGCTGCCTGAACACTGGATCGGGGAGACCAAGACCACCGGCGGTAGCCGGATCCGAAACTTGACTCAACTGTGAAGATCATGCGGGTTCAAGGCGTCTAGGCACGTTTACCGATTCCTGTCAGGAGGCTGAGCAGCCATGGACATGTACGGGCGATAATGTAACCTGCAACGGAGTAACGCGAGACTGCAGCCCGGGCGGTCATCCACTTCTGCGGCGGGTCTTCGCCATGGACTGCGAACGCTACGATCCGCGAGAGGTCGAAGATAATTACATCATGGAGTTGAACACTTCGGAAGAATGGACGCTGCGGAATCTTGGCGGGGCTGGCCACCCGTTCCACATCCATGTAAACCCGTTCCAAGTGCTCGAGATCTTTGACGGAAGGACGGAAGAACTGACGGTTGTCGACGCAAACGATGCGCCCTGGCAGGATGTGGTGGCCATTCCACCACCGGGGCGAGGCCCGGACGGAAGGCCGGGGTATGTGAAGATTCGACAGAGGTACTTGACGTTTCCGGGCGATTTCGTTATCCACTGCCATTTCTTGAATCATGAGGACATGGGCATGATGAAACGTGTGCGCGTTGTTCCCGGGGAAGGTGAGGAAGGACACCCGCCCTGCCAACCGGTTCGCGACTGCTTGGGCACGGAGTAGTTTGGCCGACGCTTCGCAGGCTGTGGCCCTGCGAGGGCGCATCGTGCTGCAGAGCGCCGCGGGACAGAGCGACCAGGCCGTGGCGCAGGCCCTGGGCACGACGCAGGCCACGGTCTGCAAGTGGCGCCGCCCGTTCCTGCGCAAAGGTTGCGACGGCTTGCTGGACGAACCGCGGCCGGGCGCGCCGCACCGCACCGGGTGTCGGACGAGGACGTCGAACGCGTCGTGGTCCGGACGCTTGAGACGGCGCCACGGGAGGCGACGCATTGGAGCTCTGGAATGGATGGCTCGGGCCTGCGGGCTGAGTGCTTCGACCGTCGGCCGCGTGTGGCGCGCGTTCGCGCTCAGGCCCCATCGCAGCGAGACCTTCAAGCTGTCGCGAGAACTCTGCGTAGCACCTCGCTCCGCGGTCGTAGGTGAACGTCGCGAAACCGACCACGAGCACCCCGAGGAGCTCCGCTCCGGGCCCGGGGACCGCCACCATCGACGGACGGATGCTGAGACGGACTGGAGAGAGGGCCTGCATCGGCCTGATGACGACGGTAGCCGCGGCGAGCGCGCTCGCCGCCACGCAGGTGCCGCCGGGGGAGCGGGCGACCGCCGTCCCGGTGGCGGTGGGGTCTGGCGCCACGCCCGCCGAGCTGCAGGCCTGGGACGCTCGCATCGACGGGATGCTGCGCACCGGCGAGCTGGTGGTTGCGTCGCGCACCAACGACCCGGCCCTGCCCGGCCGCACCCACGAGTACGCCGCGCAGTTCTTCGGCGGCGTGCCGGTGCTCGGAGCGGGGGTGACGCGGCAGTTCGACCGCGGCGTGACGGTGTCGGCGTTCGGCACGCTCCACGAGAATCTGGCCGTCAACATGGTGCCGGCCATCACCGCCGCCGAGGCGGGCGTCCGCCTCGAGCAGCAGACCGGCGCCCGGCTGGGGGACGGCCAGCAGCCCGAGCTGATGGTGCTTCCCCTCCCGACCGGCTCCTACGTCGTCGCCTTCGGGGCCGCCTTCGACGACGGCCGCTATCACTTCGCGAGCGCCGTCGACGGCCGGCTCGTGCACTCCGTCGATGCGATCCGGAGCCAGTCGGCGATCGGCACCGGTATCGGGATCCTCGGCGACCGCAAGAAGGTGAGCGCTGCCTTCCAGCGCGGCCGCTTCGAGGCGCACGACCAGCTTCGCCCCGGCGAGATCGTGACCCTCGACATCGGGTTCGATTCCGAACGGCTCAACCACTTGTTGGCGCCCGGGCCATGGGACGAGCGGCGCTGGACGTCGCAGGACATCGCGGCCGATGCGGACAACGACTGGGCCGACGCCGCCGTGGTCGACGGCCACGTCCACATGGGCTGGACGTTCGACTACTTCGCCCGGCGACACGGCTGGGAGGGCGTCGACGGCCAACGCGGGCGCATCATCGGCCTCGTCAACGCGTTCGACTCGTTCGGCGCGTTCTTCGCCCTTCCGCCCCTCGGCCCGGAGGGTCGGGGCGTGTACGCCTTCGGGAACTACACGGGGCCGGAGGCGCCGGACGGGCAGCCGATCGTGGCGCTCCACGTGGTCGCCCACGAGCTGACCCATGGCGTCGTCTTCTACGCCGTCCATCGGCGCACGGGGGCCTCGTTCGGCCTCCAGGACGCCTTCATCGAGGGCGAGTCGATACGGCTCGGTCCGCGCCAGTTCACCGACGACGAGGGCGTCACGCACACCTGCCGCACGACGACCTTTCCGGGTCTGTTCCGGACCGAGACCGGAGCGATCGCGGAGGGGGAGTTCCCCGCCGCCTGCAGCGACGACGGGCGCTTCCTGCTCACCTCGCGCCAGGGCACTGCGGCCAACGAGGCAATCGCCGACATCTTCGGGACCGCGACCGGGTTCTTCCACGAGCAGGACGGCGCGACCGGCAGCTATGAGGTGGGCATCGACCAGGCGTCCGGCGTCATCCGTTCGCTGTCCAATCCGGGCGCTCCCGGGAACCCGCGCGCGTTCCGCGACCGGATCGAGTTCGCCTTCTACTGCGTGGAGTACATCGACGGCGAGTGCTACGGCGACTTCAGCGGCACGGTCTTCATCCGGGGCCGGTACCGAACCACCCTCGACCGCTGCTGCTACGGCGCCGAGCACTGGAACTCGACCATCCTCAGCCACGCCTTCTATCTCGCCGTCGAGGGAGGCACGAATAGGGCGACGGGGCGCGCCGTCGAGGGGGTCGGAGCTGCCGACCGCGCGGTGATCGAGGACATCTTCTTCCGTGCCCTGACCGTGCACATGCCGGCGGCCGTGACGCTCCCGCGAGCCGCGGCGGTCATTCAGCAGGCCGCGGCCGATCTGCACCCGGCCGGCAGCGCGCCCTACCGGGCCGTGCACCAGGCGCTGCGCGCGGCGGGATTCTGACTTGCACGGCTCCCGTCCCCACCATTCAAGGTTGCGGGGCCCCTCGCGGGAAGAGGTGCGCTGCCGGAGTCGACGTACTGATGCTCAAGCAGATGATGAGGTCGCTACGGCGACCGGCCCAAATGGTGGCCACCGTGGTCGTCGTGCTCGCGGCTGCGTCGCCCGTCGCGGCGCAGCCGCGCGCGTGGGACGGGCGGGGCTTCCTCGCCATCGACGGCGGCCTGCAACTACTGGCGAGCGAGTTCTCCGACGACGTCGTGTTCACGGAGTCGGGCGGTGTGTACTCGGCGCGGCCGGTGGGATCTCGAGGCAGCGCTTCGAGCGTCGGGGTGGATGCGCCTCGGCTTCATCGTTGCGGGACTTCGGGTGGGCGGACACGCACCCGTTGGTCCTCAGCGGTTACGATCGCACCGTGCTCGAGCTCCGCACCGTAGCGACGGAGCGCGGCGGCACACACGGGACCTTGATCCTGCGCGCGCAAGTTCACGAGTCGCACGATTCCGGCATGCGGACGTCGATACAGGACCGCCAACTCGCCGAAGTCCTTATCGAGCGTGACCAGTATCTGCCCATGAGCGGCGGCGGTCTCCAGGATCTGCTCATCCCCGGGATCCCTGGACCAGTCGCCGACCCACTCGACGTCGTGCCCCGCGGAGCGCAGGACCGGCATGACCCCGCCCCACACACATGCGTCGAGCAGAACCCTCACGATCTCGAGGAGTCGACGAGCGCCGGTTCAATGCGTTCGTGTCCGACGAGGCGTCGGGCGTAGGCCAGGCACGCGCGAATGTCGTCAGGTTCCAACCAGGGGTAGCCCTGCAGCACGATCTCGGGCGTGTCGCCGGCGGCCAACATGCCGAGGACGTGCTCGACGGCGAGCCGACGGTTCCTGATGATCGGCTTGCCGCCGAAAATGGCCGGGTTCGACGTGATTCGGCGGAGGAGGTCCGTTTCGGTGCAGGTGCTGGTCACAATTCACCTTGCCGAACATGCTATCTCAGTTCCGATCCCGACGCGCAGAGGCCGTTGAACCATGCCTCCGCGTCAGCAGCCGCCGCAAGCTCCGCCGCGCGGCCGACGAGACGGTGGCGCTGATCCGCGCGACCGTTGACGACCAGGTCACACCGGCCGGGTGCCTGCCACCCCCGCCTCGTTGGTCCTACTCCAATGTCGCCGCGAGGCGCGCGAGCACGTGGTCGATGATCGGCTCCGGAACCGATTCCACGCGTTCAGCGGTAATCCGCCTCGTCCAGCGAGACCCGGATGACCTCCTCGTCATTGCGCAGCACGACATGCCGGTTGGCGAAGGCCGGATGGGCCCAGACGACCAGGCGATCGCTGTTCCCGTGGCGTCTGCGCGCACGGCTGCCGGGCCGCGTCGGGCCGTAGCCGGTACGTGAGGTCGGGTCCAGCAGGTGGATCCGGTCGAGCTCCACGTAGCCCTCGGGCGTGAACCGGGCGATGAGGAGCTCGCCGTTCTCGTTGTAGACGAAGTAGCGGTCCTCGTGTCGCACGAAGTGGGCCGAGGCCCAGCGGCCCCGGTTGGTCAACCCTTCGGCCTCCCAGATCCGCTCGCCGCTGTCCGCCCGGAGCCCGCGCACCTGCCCGTGGCTACCGATCCCGTAGATGGTGTCGCCCACAATGAGCGGCGTCGTGATGTTCGAGTGCAAGCCGTCCGCCTCGGCTACCTCGACACCGTCCTCCAGGATCTGATCGCTGCCGGCGTCCTTCCAGAGCAGCGTCGCGGCCGGGCGGTCGGGCGAGAGCCGCATCATCATCGAGCCGGTGTAGAACCCCGACACCAGGAGATAGGAGCCGCTGTGAACCGGGTCGGCAATCGGGGCCTGTCCGCCCGGGAACGGCTCCTCCCAATACAAGGCGCCGGTCTCCGGGTCGAGCGAGGAGAGTCCCCACGGGTGCCAGACGATCAACTGCGGGGCGCCGCCCGCCTCGATGATGGCGAGCTGGCTGTAGCCTATCTCCGTGCGCGGCTCCAGCGCCTTCCAGAGCTCCTCCCCGGTGTGTTTGTCGAAGGCCATGACCAGCGCATCCGGTTCGCCCCCGACGACGAAGATGACGCGGTCGCCGTCGACCAGCGGCGCAACGGATGTACCCCACACCGGCACGTACGCGTCGTACTCGGCCGCGGTGTCCTTGTCCCAGATCACCGCGCCGGTAGCCGCGTCCAGGCAGAAGATGCGTCCCGACGCGCCGGTCAGGTAGACGCGGTCGCCGTCGACGGTCGGCGTGGCGCGCGGCCCCGACGCGTAGCTGAACATGAGCATCCGGTAGGTCGTGGCCCACTCGCGGGTCCACAGCACCTCGCCGCTCTCTTCGTCCAGGGCCAGGATGCGCTCGATGCCGTCCATCGTGCGCGGCTCGGTCTCACGATAGTCGAGGACGAACACGCGTCCGTCGGCTACGGCGGGCCCGGAGTAGCCGGCACCCACCGGCGCCCTCCACTTCACGGTGAGTCCTTCGTCCGGAAACTCGCGCAGGACGCCGGTCTCGGTCCAGACCCCGAGCCGCTCGGGGCCGCGCCACTGCGGCCAGTCCTCGGCCGACAGGGTCGCTCCGGCAAGAACGACGGCCAGCAGGATGCCGGCGGTGATGGGCCCGGCCGGCTCCGGGCCCCCGGACGCCGGGCAGACCTGGTGACGCCGCGATACCTCTACTGACTTCCTCATTCCGTGTTCCTTCGTCGCCGACCCGGTTCGCGAGCACGGTTTGCCTGTTCCCGCGGCACTTCGGGTTGGCGGGACGGCGAGGTGAGCCCCTCAATCGATGCGCGACACCCGCAGGGATGAGATGCAGTCGTTCCAACCCCCGTCGCAGGAGTCCGGCCCCCCCATCTCGCCGCGGAGATTCGCGACGTTGGCCGTGAACGTCCGAGATCGACCGCTGTAGTTGTCGTCCTCGAATACGACAGCCCGCCATCCCTCCGCAACGCTTATGGCAGAGACGCACTCATCCCAACTGCGACCGGCCGCCGGGTTCGTCGTTGCTCGGCAGGGGCCACGCTCAGTATCCAGGTTCGCGTCGTCGTGGGTGAGCATATACGAGGCGCCTCGATAATCGGGATGCTCGTACAGGGTGACGCCTCCGGTCAGGCTCGGTCGCGTAGGACTGTCACGATCACACGCGCTAATCAGGCCCAAGGCCAGAATGACGGCCACAAGTCCTCTCTGCTGCTTCCAACGGCTCATACGGCTGCTCCACCTCCTATCGAGATCACGTTCTCCCGCAAGCGTTCTCCGAGATCCTTGTGACCCACAACAGTAGACGTTCGAGGAGAGCGAATCGGACAGCAGCGCGAAGGACCGGCGTTTCCGCCCGGACGCGGCCTCCCGCACCGCGACGCTATTCCTCGTCAGGAATCTCGTGCAGAACGTTGGCGAACGCGCGTGCGGTCGCCGGACGCTCCTGCCGGGGGGCCGTGAGCAGCGACGCCGCGAGCGCGATCACCGCCGATTCGTCGCTCGAGCCCGTCCCGGGCCGGGCGCCGCGGGCGAGACGCCGGCGCCGAATCCGCTCCGCTACCTCGTCGACACCGCCCCCCGCGAACGGGTGTTCGCCGGACAGCATCTCGTAGAGCACGACGCACAGCGACCAGACGTCGTCCGCCTCCGCCGTCGGCCGGCCCGACAGTACCTCGGGCGAGAGGTAGCGCGGCGTGCCTCCCGTCACCGCGGCGTCCCGGGTCCGACGGGCCAGGCCGAAGTCCAGCAGCTTCGGCGACCCGGCCGCCGTGAACCCGATGTTGCTCGGCTTGACGTCTCCGTGCACGTACCCCGCCTCGTGGACGGCCGCCAGACCCTTGGCGAGCTGCGCGGCGACCGCGACCGCCGCCGGCCCCGGAAGCGGTCCGCTCCGAAGCCACTCCGCCAGCGTGCCGCCGGCCAGGTACTCCACCACCAGGAACGGGCGGCCCCGCCACGACTCCACACCGAGGATCTGCGCCACCGCCGGGTGCGCCACCCTCGCCATCGCCCACGCTTCCGGCCGCAACCGCAACAGGTGCGGCACGGACGTCCCCGCCAACGTCTTCACCGCGACGTCGCGATCGAGGCCGACGTCCCGCGCGAGGTAGACCGCTCCCATCCCGCCCCCGCCCAGCCGCCGGGTCAGGCGAAACTTGCCCGCGAGCAACCTCGGAGCACTCGTCTCGACATACGCCGACCCGCAATCGCATCCGGGCGCCTCGTTCTCCCCCGCCACCGATCCGCACGCCGGGCACTCGTGCGCCGGCTCCGCCTCCGAACCGGTCGCGTCCGGCCCCGCCAGCAGCCGCAGGCGCGCCATCGCCTGACCCGCCGCCGCCGCCAGCACCTCCAGGAACGGCACGTCGGCCGTGCGCACGATCCGGTCGTCGAAGCGGCGCCCCACCACGAGGATCCCTGCGACCTCCGCCCCCGGGCCCGGCACCGGCACGACCACGTCGGCAGCCGTCTCGATGACCCAATCTGCGTCCGCCGGCGGCAGCAACTCGAAGACCGACTTCGAGTCGCTCGGGTGGACGCGCAACGGCCCGCCGACGGTTTCCATCAGGTGCGTGATCGCCGACGCACGAGGCAACGGCGGCATCGTGGCGGCCGGCGCCGTGAAGTCCCGCGCGTCGTTCTGGCCCTCGGCGACCGCCAGCAGCCGGGCGGGTGAGCCGCAGCCGCGCCGGACCGCTCGCGTCACCGTCCGGCCGATCGCCGATAGCCGCTCCGCCTTCGCGAGGGCGGCGGCGGCCGCCAGGACCTCCCGCTGGCCCGTGGTGTCGGGGTCGACCCAGGCGTCCAGGCGGCGCAGCAGTGGCTCGCGGCCGACGGCCACCAACGACAGCACGCCGGCTACGGCAAACAGCGATTGCGCCAGCGGATCCGCGATGACCGCCCCCACCTCCCGCTCGGGACGGCTCACCACCAGCCAGCCCAGCGCCACCGCCGGCGCTCCCGCAGCCGACCCCAGCACGCCCGGGCGCCTGAGCAGCCGCCGGGAGGCGGCTCGGATCACCTCCCGGGGATGGGGCACGCGCGCCGCCAGCACCGAGTACCAGAGCACGACCATCCCCGGGAACCGCAGCGGCTGCACCAGCAGGAGCACCGAGCCCGCCTCGTAGTTCGACAACCAGAGTCCCGGCGTCAGCGCCTCGAGGAGGTCGTACAACGTTGCCACCCCCGTCCACATCAGGAAGCCCACGCCGAACACGACGACGCGCCGTTTCTCCTCGGCCGGCCCCGCGTGCGCCCGCAAGGCGATGACCACCACCGCCGCCAGCGACAGCACGTTCGGGGTGGCGATGGTCGCGTCGAGAGCCCGGAGGTAGACCGCGTCGCTAACCCCCGGGGTCCAGTACAGCGCTGCCAGCGTCGCGCACATGGCGCACCCGATGGCCACGCTGACTGGAACCATGCGCCGCGCGAGGTCGTCGAGCCGGGTCCGGCGATGGACCCGGGGACACTCCCGGACGAATGCCCAGAGGAACGCCGGCGCGACTGCGTACGCCTGGGGAAATGCGTGCAGTTGCAGGAAGGCTCTGGTCGGCGCGGACACCTCCCGGAACGACGTCTCGAGCATGTCGGGCGACGCCATCTGCCCCCAGAAGGCCGGGAGCATGTGCGGCAACGCCACCGTCGCCTTGAAGAGGAAGAAGCCGCCCAGCAGCCAGGTGCGCCGATCACGACGGCCGGCGAACAGGAGCAGGCCGGCGCTCGCGCCATGGCCCCCGAGGAGCAGGGTCATGTACACCGCGAGGTCGCCGTGCGCCCGGTAGTAGTCGTCCCAGTGCCAGGGCAGAAGCAGCAACGCCAGCGCCACCTCGGCCGCGGCGACGGACATCAGAGCCAGCACGGCGAGGCGCGCAGGGCTGCCCGCGTCACCGCGCACGGGCATCGCCCGCGCGCTCGACGAGGCGCGGCGCTCGGCATCGCTGCCCGCGAACAGGCGGGCGAGCGAGCGCAACGCGTCCAGGGCGCCGCGCTCGGCCGGCGTGGCCCGCTCAGCGCACCGCTCCCACTCCACCGTCCGGTTCAACGTGACGGCATCCACCGCCTCGCCGACGACGTCTCGGGAATCGTCCTTGCGCATTCGAGGCACCGTTCCGCCTTCTCGAGCTCCTCCCTTGCCCTCCCTGGGCACACGGACCCACCGGTTCTGCATGAAGCGACCCGCGCGCCGGCCTTCATGGGGATTGACGTCCGAAGTCCGGGACCGGGACAGACCAGGCGCCGGGCAAGCCAGCCCAATGGGCGCGCCACCACCCGGGCGGTGGACGCGGAATCGCGCCTACGCGCCCGACATGGCGTCGACGAGCCTTCGCAGCGCTCGCCCCACCGCCTTGCGCGCCGTCTCCGCGCTCGACAGCTGTTCCATGGCGGCGAGCTGCCGGTAGCTGTAGCCGAGTTCCGCGCGGCCGACGATCAGGCGGCGTTCCCGGTCCTTCAGGCGCTCCAACCCACCCAGGTAGCGGCCCCAGCTCTCCTGGTCGACGAGCGCGCGGTGCTGCGGTGCGGCGCCATCGGAGAACCGAACGGGTGTTTCGGGCAAGACCACATTCAGCCGGCGCGTGGCGCGGCGCAACCGGTCCCGGATTCGGTTGTCGACCGCTCGCTGCAGGGTCTTCGGTTAGCGGGTTCCGGATCGAAGCGTCAATGTTTTGACTTGTACAATTTTCCGGATTATGGCATAACGGTGGCGTGACGTCCGCCGACCGGAAATCGCCCCCACCTCGAACTGCGGAGCTTCCCACCGACCTCGAACGGCTTCGCGGAGAGTTGGCGCGGCGGGAGCGCGACACCGAGAACCTGCGGCGCGAGAAGGGCCGGTTGCAGCGCAAGAGCAACCGACTGCAGCGGGAGAATGACCACCTGAAGCAAGAGAACGAGCGCCTGAAACGGCAATTGGACGAGGCCCGTCGGGCGGGTCGCCGGCAGGCCGCGCCGTTCGCCAAGGACCGGCCGCAGGGTCGCGGGAGGCATCCCGGACGCCGAGCCGGTGCGGAGTATGGCCGCCATGGCTGCCGCCGGCGTCCGGCGCAGGTCGACGAGACCCACGCGGCGCCGATTCCGAGGGAATGTCCGGACTGCGGCGGCGCGGTCGAAAGGACCCGCGAGGCGTCGCAGTATCAGGAAGACCTGCCGGTGGTGCGCCCGGTGGTGCGGCGCTTTGCCATCGAGGTTGGTCACTGCACGCGGTGTCAGCGGCGGGTGCAGGGCCGCCACGAGCTGCAGACCTCGGACGCGCTGGGGGCGGCGGGCGTGCAGCTCGGTCCCGCGGTCGTGGCGCTGGTGGTCGAGCTGCACACGGAGATGGGGGTGCCGCTGGCGAAGGTCGCGCACCTGCTGCGGACCACGTTCGGGCTGCAGGTGACGCCGGGCGGGCTGGCCCACGTGCTGCACCGGGCGGCCCGTGCCGCCGCGCCGGCCTACACGGAACTGTGCGAGCAGGTCCGCAACGCGCCCGTGGTCACGCCGGACGAGACGGGCTGGCGCGTCGGCGGCGAGCGCCATTGGCTGTGGACGTTCGTCACGCCGGAGACGACGGTCTACGCCATCTGCCCCGGCCGCGGGTTCGCCGATGCCGCCACGGTGCTGGGGACCGACTACGTCGGCGTGCTCGTGCGCGACGGATGGGCGCCGTATCGCTGCTACGACGGCCTGCACCAAACGTGTCTGAACCACTATGCCGATGTCGGGATTATTCCGATGTTGGTGCAGACGCCCCTGTTGTTGGCGGCATCTGCACCAAACTGATCGGCATAATCACAGCCCTTCGAGAAAGGCCAGGAGCGCGTCGGATGGTTGATAGCGGCCCCCGCGGACTTCGGCTGGGGTGGTCCTTGCGAGCGCCCGTTCCTTCAGGGCGAGGTCGGCATGGATGTAGATGTCGGTGGTGCGGACGTGTTCGTGTCCGAGCCACAGGGCGATGACGGTGTTGTCGACCCCGGCGTGCAGCAACCGCATGGCTGCGGTGTGACGCAGCGTGTGCGGGGTGACGGTCTTCTCGCGGAGCGATGGGCAGGCGTGGGCCGCAGCAGCCACGTGCGTCGTGACGCGTTGCGCGAGGGCGTCTCGGCTGAGCGGTTTGCCTGTCCGCGTAGGGAAGACTGGTGCCTCTGGTGAGCTGGCGCATTCGGCCAGCCAGGCACGCAGGGCGGCGGCCACCGGCTTGGTGAGCGGAGTGACCCGGTGCTTGCGCCCTTTTCCAAGGCAGTGGACGTGCGCACCTCGCGCCAAGTGCAGGTCCGTGCAGCGCAGGCCGGTGAGTTCGGCGGCGCGCAATCCGGTCTGGATCGCGAGCGCGAGGAGAGTGTGGTCGCGGCGCCCGGTCCACGTGGTGCGGTCGGGGGCGGCGAGCAGGGCGTCGACTTCGAGGTCGGACAGGAAGGTCACGAGCCCACGTGGACCGCGCGTGGGGGGCATCGCGAGTACGCGGGCAATGACGGCTGCCTGCTCGGGATGCTCCAGTGCGGCATAGCGGAACAGGGCATGAATGGCCGACAACCGCGCGTTGCGGGTGCGCGCGGTGTTCGCGCGGTCGTGCTCGAGGTGGGCCAGGAATCGTCCGATGAGGGGTGCGTCGAGATCGCCGAGTTCCAGGTCCGAGGGGGCCTTGGCGAGGTGGACCGCGGCAAAGCGGACGAGCATCCGCCACGCGTCGCGGTAGGCAGCGACCGTGTGCGGGCTGGCGTGGCGCTGGTGCACGAGCCGCTCGGTGAAGAACGCCTGGAGCGTGGGAGCAAGGGCGCTCATGCTGAGGCCCCCAGATGGCGTTCGAGGCGGTCTGAGGCCAACTGCATCAATGCCGGTGCCGCCGACAGGTACCAGTATGTGTACTTGGGGTCGGCGTGCCCGAGATAGGTGGCCAGGAGCGCGATTCGCGCCGCCGGATTCTGGCCCTGTCGGTAGGCGTCGAGCAGCGTGCACGTCGCGAACCGATGTCGGATGTCGTGCAGCCGTGGCCGACAGGCGGCTGCGTGCGGCCGGAGGCCCGCGCGCTGGACCAGGGTGCGGAACGTCTGCTGTACATTGCGGCACAGCAGCCTCGTGCCCGCGGTAGAAACGAACAGCGCGGCGGTGTCCCGGGCCGCCAGCCGGTCCGCGCGGAGCAGATACTGCTGGACCGCGGCGCTGGCTGTGGGGTGCAGCGGAAGTGCACGGGACTTGTCGAATTTGCCGTGGCGGACGGTGATCAGCCCCTGCTCGGCGTCGAAATCGTGCCGATCGAGCGCGATGGCTTCACCGACGCGCATCCCGGTCACGACCAGCAGACCGATCAGGGTCCGATACGTTGCGGCCCGATGCCCGGTGCGCAGCCCCGATGTGGCGACCAGCAGGGCCGCGATGTCTTCGTCGGTGTAGGGGTACGGCGTGGCGCGCTGGGCGCGCGCCTGCAACAGGTCGGCGGGCGGTATCTCGGTTGCCGGGTCGATCGTGCGCACGAAGGTCGCGAAGCCGCGGACGACGGTGAGTCGGCTGGCCCACCACGCCCTCGGGTCCTTCCCGGCGGGGAGTGTCGCCCAGGCGAGGGCGGTCTCGGTGCGCAGGCGCGTCTCCCCGCGGTCTTCGAGATAGGTCAGGAATTGCGCGAGGAGCTTCTCCGCGCGCGCCAAGCGGTAGCCCAGCGCCCGGCGCATCGTCAGATAGTCGGCCAGGGCTTGACGCAGGAAGGTCATGCTGCACCTCCAGGCCACGCGCGTGCGATCGTGCGCAGGGCGTCATGGTCGACCTTCGCGTAGATCGCCGTGGTCTGCAGGCGGGCGTGACGCAGGAAGTGCTGGATCTCGGACAGGGGGGCGCCCGCTCGGAGCAGTTGCGTTGCCGCGAAATGACGCAACCGATGTGCGTGGACGACGCCGAGGCCGGCTCGCTGCGCGGCGGCGGCCACAATCTGCGTGACCCCGGTCGGGCTCAACGGGCCCAGAGGCGCGACCAGGCGGACGAAGACGGTGCGCCCCTGCGCCCGGGTCGGCCGTTGGCGGAGATATGCGGCCACCGCGTTGCCCACATCGGTCGGGAGAGGCATGCGCTCGGCCCGATTCCCCTTGCCGTGTACGACGACCTCGCCGGCGCGCCAGTGCACGTCGTCGAGACGCAGGGTCGCCACTTCGGCGGCCCGCAGGCCGAGGCGGGCCAGCGTGGTGATGACCGCAAAGTCGCGGCGCCCTCCCAGCGTCCGGGGGTCGCACGCGGCGAGCAGTCGCCGGACGTGGTCGGGCTCGAGGCGCGGCGGAAGCGCCACCAGTCGTCGGCCGGCTACCGACGGGACGGCCGTCGCCAGCGAACGCTGGACCACCCCGGTGACATGCAGGAAGACCAGCAGCGAGCGCAGTGCGGTCGACGTCAGTTGCGCGGCCCGGCGGGATTGCTCGGCACAGCGCGCCACCATGAACGCAGTCACGTCGGCCTCACCGAGTTGCTCGAGGTCCAGCCCGAGGCCGTCGGCCGAGATGCAGCCGCGCAGAAAGGGGCGGACCGCATCGACGTAGCCCTGGGCGGTGGCTTCGCCCAGACCCCGTTCCACGGTGAGGTAGTGCCGGTAGAGCACCAGGGTCTTGTCCACGGGCCCTGTCGGGATGGGCGTCGTCGCAGGCGGGATCGCGCCACGAGCCCGGAGGTACGTCAGCAACGGGCGCAGCGCCTTGCCCGTCAGATGCCTCTTGTAGCCGGCCTTCTGCCGTGCTTGCAGAAACTGCTGCGTTCGCTCTGGCAGGTCGCCGATGTCGAGGCCTCTTGCCTGCAGCCACCGGCTGACGGCCGACGCCAGAGACAACTGCGTCCGCAGCGAGCGCGGTGTGTAGCCTTGCTGCGCAAGCTCCGTCGCGAAGCCCGCCGCGAACGGCTTGAGCGAACCAGCGATGGCGACGACGGGAACGCGTGACGGATCACTCATGAGAGCCTCCTCTCTCGTGGGTCGTGAGAGAAGAGTCTCCGTCCGTCAGCGCGCGGTGATTATCCGGATCGTCTCGTCGAAGACGCCCTGCACGACCGGGACATCAGGGCGGACATCGGAATAATCCCGACATCGGCATAGTGATTCTTATTCCGATATCGGAATAAGGCGCACCTGTTACAACGCTGCAAGCAGCTCCGGGAGGACTATCCGAACAGTCCCTGGGCGGGCGACGTGGCGGCGGTCCTGCGGGCCGGTCTCGACCTGCGGGACCGCTGCAACGCGGGAGCGCTGAGCGAGCACGGGATGGCCACGGCCCGCGGCCGACTCACGGCCCGGCTCGGGCGGCTGGTCGACGCCCCGCCGCCGCTGGACGACGCCGAGCGTTTCGCGGCGCACCTGGCCACCGAATTCCCGGCTGTGTTCCTATTCTTGTGGGACCCTTCGCTCGACGCCACCAACTGGCGCGCCGAACAGGCCCTCCGGCCCGCCGTGGTCATCCGCAAGGTGTGCGGCGGCAACCGCACCCGCCACGGCGCCGACACCCAGCAGGTCCTGGCCAGCGTCGTGCGCACCGCGCGCCAACGCGGCCTCGACCTGCCTCCGCTGATCGCCGCGATGTTGCGCGCGGTCGAGCCCGTTGTCCCCGAGCTCCTCGGCCTTCCGCCGCCGCTCCCGTAGGCCGGCAACGTCCGACATACGACCTCGACGGGCGACCGGTCCCCGTGGCGCCCCGCCGCAGGAGGCGGACGACCGCACCGCCCGCGGCAGCCCGCGGTCGCCACCGGACTTCACGGAGAAATCGGCGCCGATGCTCCCGCGCGCCGGCTTGGCGTTCGGTGTCCGTGGCATCGCGACGGGGGAGGCAAGCCGCGCGAACACACTGTCGGTTCCAGCCACCGCGTCGACGCGCTGAAACCTCCGCACTCCAAGTCCACTCTCAGCCCGTGTCTATTGGGAAATCACCCGCTAACCGAATACGCTGCAGGTACGCCCGCAGCGCGCTGGCGTGTTGCGACTCGAACGACGAGAGCCGCGCGAACGTGTGCTGCAGGGCCTCCTGCACCAGGTCGCTCGTGTCGACGTCCCCGTCGCGCGCCCACCGCGGCAACCGGCCCCGCGCCCATCGGCGGAGCCAGGGCCGGTACCGCCCGAACAACCGGTCGGTCGCCGACCGGTTCCCGCGCCGGGCCTGCTCCAGGAGGTGCGGATCCGACGTGGAACCATCGGTCGTGCGGACCTCAGGTTGGCGCGACGATGCCGGGACGCGCTCGGGTGACACTGCGCAGATCCTGCATCAGAACGACCTCACCGGGAAACTCGGCCAGGAGCGACGCCTGACCGGCGACCTCTTGCTCGTAGCGGGAAGGAACCGCGCGCGCGGGTGGTCCCCTGGCCGCGTCCGCGATTCCCAACAGCCGCGTACCCGGCGTAGAATGACGGAGACGATGGGTACGACAGCACCACCGGACGTCCCGGTGCGGAGCTTACGGGACATCCTGAACGCACTAGAGCAGCACCCGGAGTGGCGCACCGCGTTGCGCCAGCAGCTCCTCGGAGAGGAGTTGCTCGAACTGCCCGCCCTGTTCGCAAAGTTCGCCGCCGAGAGCACGAGGCGACTTGACCTGCTGACGCAGGAACTCGCGGCGTTCAAGGCAACGACGACCAAGCGACTCGACCGCCTGGCCACGGACGTCGACACCCTGAAGAACGACGTGGACACCCTGAAGAACGACGTGGGCACCCTGAAGAACGACGTGGGCACCCTGAAGAACGACGTGGACACCCTGAAGAACGACGTGGGCACCCTGAAGAACGACGTGGGCACCCTGAAGAACGACGTGGACACCCTGAAGAACGACGTGGGCACCCTGAAGAACGACATGGGCACCCTGAAGAACGACATGGGCACCCTGAAGGGCGCTCACGCCGAAACGAAGGCCCGCGCCGACATCGCGGTCATCGCCGACGAACTCGAACTCGAGTACCGACGGATCGTGCCGCGAGTCGAACTCAGGCGCGTCGCCAGAGACAACGGAGCCGACCTGCAGGACGACGAGATCAAGAGCTTCGTCGCCAGCGACATCATGGCGGAGGCCACGGACGCGGAGGGAAACTCGACCTACCTCGCGATCGAAGCGTCCTACACCGGCGACCTCCACGACGCCGACCGGGCCCGAAGCCACGCGGCACTGATGCAGCGCCTCACGAACAGACCCTGCCGCGCAGTCATCGCCAGCGCCCGCAACAACGACCGCCTCCACAAAGCGATCGACAGCGGGGAGGTCGCGTGGCACCAGCTGCAAGTCCGGATCCAGCCAGCCAACTGAAGGCAACACCGGCCCGGTACGAGATCTGAGGCCCCGCCAGGCAGGGGACGAGCGACCGTCATCCTCCCGGGATGACCGTAAACGCCCGGCAAGCCGGCCCGAGCGGCACAGGAAGACCCGCCGCTCCGGCGCTCACCTGCCGCCTGGAATCTCGTTTCCTTTCGATCCTCGCGATTCTACCGTCTCGCTGTCCGAACGGCTCCGTTTCGCTCCTGCACCGCAGCAGGACCACGCCAGCGGTCACCGACTTCGTGGACCGCTGCGGCGCGCGGCCCGCACGTTCCGGCCGAGGAGTACCCACCGGGGAGCGGCGGCGTCATCCTGACCGACGGTCTCTGGTGGCGCCGCGTCGACCGGGATGCAGGCCTTGTCGGCCGGTCGCTCGTCCTGGACGGCCAGCCGTCGCCGTCATCGGGGTGCTCGCCCCGGAGTGCGAGGTAGGCCTGGAGCGCGGCCGTGGCGCGCGCGACCCTCATCTACCGGATGCAGTCACGCAAGGTGAAGATAGGGAAGGGGCTATCGCGATGGCTGCCGATTGCCTCGCGGAGACCATCGGTGCTCGCATCGCAGAGGGCGCCGATATCCCGGGGCCGAGTGTTTTCGCTCATCGTTCCAAGCATAACCCGCGCGACGCCCGTGCCGTGCTGCGTGCGACACGCGTCAGGATTGTCGGCGCGATCTCGGCTAGTGGATGGTTTCGTCTGCCTCGGGGGTTGCGAAGTTGCGGATGCGTTCAAGCCGCACCCATGACTCTTCGACCGTTGCGCCTGTGGGCTCAAGGAACCGGTAGCGTGCGTCGTGGCATTGGTCTCTCAGCCAGCGATAGTCTCTGTACACCGTGTCATCGCCCAGCTCCGCCACGCGCGACGTCCGCTCTCCATGGGATCCTGGGGACGGGCTCCCCAGGTCGCACAGGTGCGCGTCTATGTAGTGCAGAGCCGAGTAGAATAGGCACGTGAGCGCCCATTGGGTACTCACGGGGTCTCGGGCAAGTGCTTCGGCCACCTCCAGGTTATGGTCGGCCTGTCGTCGGTGCCGCTCAGCACTCACGCTCGAAGACCCGGTCCGCTGGCCTGAGATGTTGCTCGGAAGCCGTCACGTGAAAGTCGACGGTCGCGAGGAGCTCGCCGAAGAGACCGTGCAGCTCCAGCTCCCGCTCGTAGACAGCGTCGAGTGTCTCGTCGTAGAGAGCTGGCACGACGGTCCAGATGTCCAACTCTGGAGCGTGTCCGGACACGTATACCGCACGCACTCCGGCCGCGCGCGCGAGAATGGCGGCGAGTACCCGGGCATCGAGGTGCCCAGAGCGGACCGAATCCGACATGGCAAGCGTCGTCCAGGAAACGTCCTGAATCCCTCTGGCGTACGGCCCCGCACTGCCCGACTCTTCGCTCCGGCCCGCCTGCCGGGCAAGCCCCAAAGTACCACACGCTGGAGCTGGGCTCCCCGATCTGCCGGCGCCGGAGTTCCTCTACGAGCACGCGTCGCGCGGTGACTCCCGACGACAACGGTGGGCGCGCGAGGCCGTCGAGCGGGAACGCCGGGCGCGCCCGCCTGCCGGACGGGTCGGCGGTAGTCGCCGGGCGGTCACGGGCTGCACGGCAGGTCGGACAGATGTCGATCGGCGTCCTGGCCGATCCCGGACCTGCGCCCTCCCGCAGCTCTGCGACAGAACGGACCGGTACGACCGGCGAGCGCGACCGTGATGTCCCCTCGGCAGCGACCGGGACGAACTTGAGGCGATTGCTCCCATTCCATCCTCGATGCCGCTGGCGGACAGAGCTGGAAGACGCTGACCCGACGCGGCCACTGGCTGCATCCTGACGCACGTGTCGCACGCAGCACGGCGCGGGCGTTGAGCGTGTTACGCTCCGAACGATGAGCGAGACGACGCTGCTCGTGACCGTCGTCGGGACCGGCATCGGAGGGACCGCCGTCGTCGTGAGCGTTCTCGCCCTCGTGGCAAGCGGAATCAACAGCCGCCTCAGCGCCTTGGGCAGCGAGTTGAGCGGCCGCATCGACAAGGCGAACGATCGCATCGACGCCCTCGGCGGCGAGATGCGGGGGGAGCTGGCGACGTTCCGCGGCGAGATGCGGGAGGAGCTGGCGACGTTCCGCGGCGAGATGCGGGGGGAGCTGGCGACGCTCCGCCGTGAGGTCCGCGAAGACCACGCCGCGCTCGATGCTCGCATCCGCGACGTCGGGGTCGAGCTGGCCAAGGTCGACCAACGGCTCGAGACCGTCGAGCGCGCCATCCTCCCGCAGGCCCCGCCCGCCGCCTAGGAAGCGGGAGCAGGCCCTGGAGGAATCCGCCGCAGCGCCTCGACGAACACGTTCGTGCACGATTCGGCGTGGCGTTCTACGATCCGTGCGGACGCATGCCCCTATCCTCCCCGCGCCTCGACGAATCCGACGTGCGTCCGTAGGCTCATCGTCGGCCGGGCAGAGCTCGGGTACAACTATCGCCAGCTCGCCTTCACGGAACGCTTGCCGAGCGCCGAGGCGGCCCGCAAGGCGATGCAGCGGGCGCTGGCACGGCTGCTCGAGGCGATGCCCGATCGGTAGGCGGGTCAAGCGGCGACCGGCTACGGCGCACGGCGAGCCCGTGCTCCCCCCGCTACAGGCGTCCCCCTTGGCACCATGGTGCCTTCGGCCCGTGAGGATCCATCCGGAAGCGCGAACGACCAGAAGCCGAGCCTCGACGCGATCGCCACGTATTGCCGGCCACCCACCACGTACGTCATCGGCGAGGCGCGCCACTCCTGGTTGATCGGGACGTGCCAGAGCGGCTCGCCGCTCCGGGCGTCGAGAGCGGCGAACGAACCGCTGTTCTCGCCGAAGAACACCAGGTCACCGTCCGTCGACAGGACGCCGGAGAAGGTACGGGCCTCGCCGGCCTGCTCGTAGCTCCACACCGTGCGGCCGGTCTGGATGTCGAGGGCGCGGATGTACTTGCGGTTCGGGGCGCCGTCGGCAAGCCGGGTGGCCCCTCCCATCCAGTTCCGCCCGCGCTGCCACGGCTCGTCCGCCTTCGTGTAGGTGTCGCACGACTCGAGGGCCATCAGGTAGAAGAGCTTCGTTCCGGGGTGATAGCTCGACGACCACCAGTTCGTCGCTCCGTAGATGGCCGGGCAGACGTCCGTCCCCTCCTCGGTCGGCACGCTGCCCGGCAGGACGATGGGCCGCCCCGAGTCGTCGAGCCCTTCGGCCCACGTCTGGTCGACGAACGGCTCGCCGAGCAGGAACTGTCCGTTCGTGCGATCGAGCACGTAGAAGAAGCCGTTGCGGTTGCCCTGCACGAGCAGCTTGCGCGGCCGGCCCCGGAACTCCTCGTCGATCAGCAGCAGCGGCTCCTGGGCGTCCCAGTCGTGGGTGTCGTGCGGCGTGAACTGGAAGTACCACACCATCTCGCCGGTCCGCGGGCGGAGGGCCACCACCGAGTTGGTCCACAGGTTGTCGCCGGGCCGCCGGTCGCCGTTCATGTCCGGACACGGGTTGCCGGTTGCCCAGTAGAGCAGGTCGAGCTCGGCGTCGTAGCTGCCGGTCAGCCAGGTGGCGCCGCAGCCGCGACGGAGCACCTCCGGATCGCCCCACGTCTCGGAGCCGGGCTCCCCGGGAGCCGGGATCGTCCAGAAGCGCCAGGCGCGCTCGCCGGTCTCCGCGTGGTACGCGTCGAGGAAGCCGCGCAGCCCCGTGTCTCCCGCGCTGATGCCCGCGACGACCAGCTCGCCCACCACGAGCGGCGCCACGACGGCGCCGTAGTGCTCGCGGTAGTCGTCCATCTCGGTGTCCCACACCCGCTCGCCGGTGAAGCGGTCGAGCGCGATGACGTGGGCGTGGTCCGTCACGCTGAACACCAGGTCGCCGCGAACGGCGACGCCGCGATTCAGTCCGATGGCGGGGTCGCCGACGAGGCCTTCCGTTCGCGGCTGCGCGTAGCGCCAGATCTCCCGCCCCGTCGCCGCGTCGAGCGCATACACCTGGTTGACGGCGGTGACGTACATCACGCCGGCAATCACCACCGGCGTGCCCTCGATCATCGGCATGTCGGGAATGGGAAAGAACCACTGCAGCGCCAGCTCCCCGACGTTGTCCCGATCGATCCGGTCGAGCGGACTGTGGCGGTTCGCGGTGTAGCTGCCGTGATAGGACGGCCAGTCGACGGAGGGCTCGAGCGCCGCCTCGCGAAACGCGTCGCCCTCGCGGCGCAGCAGCACGATGTCGCCGTCGGGGGTTCGGAGTTGCGCGTCGAATCCGCTCTCGTTGAGGACGGTGCCCTCGAGCGCTCCGCCCGCGGCGAGGGGGAGGGAGCCGAGCCGCGGACGCGGAGCCCGCGGGTCGCGGGCAGCGGGCGGCGCCGCGGCGGCCAGGTCCTTGAGGTAGGCGATGAGCGGGGTCAGCTCCGCATCCGGGATCTCGACGCCCGGCATGCCCTGCGACGGCACGCCCTCGGTGATGATGCGCGCCAGTTCCTCCGGTGCGGCGGCATCCAGCTTCGCGAGGATCGACCCCGCCCGATCGCTCCCCGCGGCGTCGCCGCCGTGGCAGAGCGCGCATCGCGTGCGGTACGACTCCTCGCCGTCGGTCGCGGCCGCCGGCACCGCCGACAGCGGGAGAACGGCGGCAAGAAGCAGGATTCTCATCGCGCCGGGCACATCGGACCGAAACATTGCCGCCTCCTGAAACTTGCGCAACTGGGGATTCTGCTGGACATAACGGATGAGGAGCCACGAGCGGCCGCCGGCTGGCCACGAGAATCGACGACGCGCCTCGGCGCGGGTCGGGCGACACGCACGGTGAACCGCACGGGCACTGACGTCGAGAACCGCTCGTGCCCGGCGAGGCGATGCCGGCCCGCGCGCTAGAATGCGGGCGTGGTGTGTCGTGACGACGCGGACGGGAGACCGGCTGCGTCACGCTGTTCTTCTCCAGCGGGTGCAAGTCCCGCCTCGGTAAGCGCCGGAGCGCCGAGTAGCGGACCCCAGGCACGACCGGAGACGGCCGTGGCCCGAGCGGGGTGTCAAGAGCCTCTTCGGAGGGAGCAAGTCCGCGGGCCGCAACATGAAGTGAAGCCTGCAGCCTCGACAGATTCACAACCCGAGAGCCGAGCCGCTCATGTCACGGTGAAGGCCACGTCTCCCGCGCCCCGGTCCGGCGGCGTACGTGCGGGAGGTCTCGGCGGGGTAGGGGGCGCAGCACGCGGACACGGAGAGGGACGGAACACGAGAGGCCCGTCTGCGCGGCCCGGGTCGGGGCAACGCGGCTCGCATAAGCCGAAGGTGAAAGCGGGCGCGGCGCAGCGGGATTCCGAGGGGGCCATAGTACTGCGGAGGGCCGTGCAGCAGAACGCGGCCGGAGGGAAGGGCCCCTGCGGTGGGCACGGCGCGGGTGCAAGGACGCGCGAGGGCATGGCCGGCGAGACCGGACCCAACTCCCCCGGGGGGCGTATGTCTCTCGACAAAGTGCGCCAATTGCAGCGACGCCTGTGGGCCGCGGCCAAGCGGTCCCCGAAACGGCGCTTCCACGCCCTGATGGACCGGATCTGGAGGGATGACGTCCTCCGGGAGGCGTGGCGGCGCGTCAAGCGGAATCGTGGCTCGGCCGGCGTCGACAGGGAGACGCTGGCTGAGATTGAGCAGCGTGGTGTCGATGAGTTCCTCGCGGAACTCGGCACGGCGTTGCGGGTGGGGACGTATCGGCCGCGGCTGGTCCTGCGGCGCTACATTCCCAAGGCTGATGGCCGTGGGACCGCCACGATATCGTGACAAACTGTTGATAATGAATGCCTTGTGTTCGATCATCCGCTGGCGTTCCCCATGCTGTACCCTGCAATATGAACGGGACTGTACGACGCCCCAAACACCGGCAGCGCACCAGCGCACCGCAACGGACCTGGCTCGCCAACGGACTCTCAACGGACCAACGGACCAACGAACGCAACGGACCGAACAGGATCGGGATGTCGCCAGCCGGCACCCTCTTCCGGCGCAACACCTGCCGCGCGCCGGTCCGCCCGGCCGCGCGTGTCACGTCGCCGGTCGCGGGTTGATGGCCGGCCTCGCGTTGAGGGGCTTGACGTGGACCTTATACCCCTTCCACTGCCGTAGCCGCTTCGTCTGCGCTGCTTTCAGGGACTTGGCGTACACGAACAGTACCGGCCCTCCCCCGCCGAACTCTTGGCCTGAGCCTACGCTCAGCAACCAGGGCTCGTGACGTAGCTCTTTCGCCAAGGACCGGGCGGCCTCCTCCGGCGTTACCGGCGGCTCAGGCCCCATGGCCGCTCACCAGCCGTAGTCCGCCGAACATGTTCAGAACATGATCGATAGGGATGATGATTCCGTAGCCCCCACCGCGGCCGCCTCCGCCGACACCGAAGAGGATGCCGACCGCGTAGTCCCCACCCTCTGTAACCACGAGGCTGCCGGAGTCGCCGGGCAGCGCAAATGGACTTCCATCGCTGGGGCGGACCGTCCACGCGTCCTGGAACCAGACCACAGCACTGAAATGCCTGCACTTGTAGGGCATCGGGAACGGCGTGAGGCGGGCCTCGACCACTCCGCGGGTGAGACCCGTGGTTCGCCCGAACTTCTTGACGCCCACTTCGGACCGCGGTGGGGTATGGTCACCGGGTGTGTCATAGCCTTGGTCGTCTCCCTGCCAGGATGACAGGGTGGACGGATCGACGGCCGTAGCTATCGCGATGTCATCGCACGCGGCCGGCACCAATTCCGGGTTCCCGCTCCTCAGTTCGCGGATTTCGGCGTGCCGACCGACCTCGCCAGGGGCGCGAGCGCCGGGGCGTGCATCCAGGTTGGCCGGGGACAGGATCGGCATCCCGACCGGAGTGTGGTTCCCCGCCGCCAACACGTGATTGTTGGACAGCAGGAAGAGTTGACCGCTATCGTCCTCATCGCCGTGGCCTGTCTTGCGCACCAAGGCGCCTAGCGTGCCGGCGTACTGCTCGGCAGACGGCGCGCAGGAACTGCCGCACGCGACGCGCTGCTGTCGCAGATACACGTTGCCTGCGTGCGTCGCGACGGAAGCGGCTTCGGGCTTTACTACTACTTGGCCGATTCGGCTGACGACGACGCGAACCGTCTCGCCGTCGTGGTCAATCGTGCGCTCGGGAACTCGCGACCCCTTGGTGACGTAGACATGGACCCTCGGGTCGTCAACGCCCACGCCTTCTTCGACGCCGACCGACTGTACGGCGAGCCCGGAGAATCCGTATTCGTCGTACTCTGGAAGCTCCGGTGCCCCGGCGGCTGCTGGTCGCGCCCCGTGGGGAGCGTGTCCTTGCGTACCGGCAAGCACGTAGTTGCCGGCGCGCAGGAACCTCTCGGTCAACGCGATCGCCACATCCCTTGCGGCCATATCCGACCGTCCTCCGCAGGGCACTCGAGGACGAGAGGTCGATCGCGCCGCTGGCGATGCTGCGAGCGCATGCCCGGGAGCTGATGAGATCGGCGACCAGCGTGCTAGGGTCTACGGACGCAACGATCGCCGCGAGTCTCCGACCCAAACATCAACTAGGATCGACGGCGGATCTACGACGAACGCCCCAGTGCCCCAGTTAAGGGCGTTACCTCACACTGCACGCGGATCCTAGCATCCCAGCACGTCGGCATGCATCCCCAGGAACTGCCGTGGCCGCCCCATCTCGGGCTCCGCCCGAGTCCGCTGCCGTTCCAGATCCGCGGGCCGGTCACCGGTCCAGCCTCAGGTGTTTGCCGTGTTAGGTGACCGCAGGCTCCCCCGTCGCCGTGCCGACCTCCCACGATGGTAGCCCGACTGGTCGAGATGGCCAAGGGCTCGCGCGGCGTAAAGCGGCGTGGCGAATCCTCCGGCCAGCGTTCTCCGGATGAGATCGGCCGCGCATTCGTCTGTCAGCCGAAAGCCGGCGCTCGAACGGGTCGGGCTCAGGGGGCTTGGGACACCATGAACCAGTCACCGTCGCGGTTCAGCGGCAACGATCACCCGCGGGATGCTTGCAAGTAACTGACTACAAATGGTTTGCTGTCAATGTCCCGGCCACGCATCCCTCGTTGGAGCCCCTCAATGCGGCGAGCCGTCCGAGCGGTGCCCCCCTTTTGGTCGAATCGCCGTGTCACCGGCGCGTACGGCGTCTTGCCCGCGACCGTGGTCGACGCATGCTCGTCTTGACCCCCGCCACAAGCGGGGCTTGCAGGCGCTCGTACTGCTCGAACAAGTGTTCGACGCGTTCGCGCTCCGACTGAAAGCGCCTCCGGCGGTAGAGCCGATCGACAGCACGATCCAGGGCGTGATGCGCCCGTCGGAGGTTCGGCGGCATCAGATCCGGGTCGTACAGGTCGGCCAGCGTCGCACGCGCGTGGGCGGCGCGAGCGTCGAGCACGGCCTGCGCGAGCGATTCCAGCGCCGACGTGTCCGCGTCGCCGAAGCCGGGCGGCAGCGGGAACGTGTTGTAGACGACGCCGACGGAGTACATGTAGTCGCTCTTCATCCGCCCCGTCACGGCCCGCATCCAGGCCATGTGCATCGTCGACGTGAGCAGCGCGAAGTCGGCCAGGGTCGCGTCAGGCAGCAGGCGCAGCTTCTCGCTCGGGATAATCGGAGGTTCCAGCCAGCCGATGGGAACGTATTCGCGCCTTTCGGAACTCACCTGCGGCACGATGAGAAACGATGTGTCCGGTACCACCGTCACGCCGTAGGCGGTCGGGAAGTCCGCGAGACGCTGCGTTGTTTGGCGCTTGCTCCGAGCGCGGAAGTCTCGGACCCCTTGCAGCTTGGCGCGGGTCTCCGGCAGGTCACGGAGGACTTGGGGCGGGATGTCCGCCGTGTGGAGGATCCATCGTTCCAAGCCTCGAATGAACTCCCGAGCACCAGGAAACGGTCGGAAGTACGGCGCTGCGGCCGGTTCACGCTCAAGGAAGGCAGCTTTCGCGTCGGTCGAGAACGTGAGGTGGCCGTCTTCGAGGGGTTGGGTGCCCGTGATGAGCCGCCCCATTCCGTTGATGGGTTCGCTCTCCTCTCGGACGACGAGGTGCGGATCGCCAAGTGCGCCGCCATCGAACAGATACGGCGTGATCACGACGTGGCGGCCTTCGAGCGGCTCACTATTGATGTCCTCGTAGGAGAACAGCCGCTTGTCCCGCACGGCGTGGTCGGCAGGATCCAGCCCAATGATGACGACATGGACGTTCGCCTTGCCGCGAGCGTCCGAACCCCACGCGAAGGTCCGGTGCGCGAAGGCGATCTCCAAGCGGCGATGATCGAGCAGCAGTGGCCAGAGTTGCGCCACCTGCTCGCCCTGCGTGATCGAGTTGGTCGCCACGAAACCGATCCGCGGCGGTACGCCGCCGGCCGACTGAGTACGCCGCACGTAGTCCCCGGCACGGATGAACCACGCGGTCACGTAGTCGAGAGTCCCGCCGCTGCCGCCGAGGGCGGCGACGCGGCGCACCTGCGCCCGTTGCTCGGGCGACTGGAACTTGGCTCCGCCGAACGGCGGATTGCCGAACACGTACGAGCACTCGCCGGGCGGCAGCACGTCGGCCCAGTCGATCTCCAGCGCGTCGGCGCAGCGGATGTGCGGCGACTTCTCGATCGGGATCCGCGCGTAGGTCTGGCCGAACTCCAGGCTCAGCCGGTTGTTCATGATGTGGTCCATCATCCAGAGCGCGGTCGCGGCGATGCGGGCCGGGAACTCGCCGATCTCGATGCCGTAGAACTGGTCGACTTCGACGACGGACTGGACGGCAAGCTCAAGTTGCGTGGCTGTAGCCCTGTCCACCATATTAGGAAATCCGTCGCCGTCCGTTGTTGTCCTGAATGGTCCGTAAACGCCTGAATTATAAATGATTACCACCTATCCACCGGCTTGACGAGGGCCGGTTGCGTCCGATACGATCCGCCAGTATCCGCCATTCAGTGAGGGGAATACTGGTAGGCCATGGAACTCCCGAAACGACCCCGGACCACCAAGCCCAGCGGCCGGCAGCCGCACCACGCGCTCTCGACCGCCTTCGTCCGAAACGTAGCACAGGCCGGGCGCTACTGTGATGGCGACGGCTTGTACCTCGACGTGCAGCCGACCGGCACCCGCAGCTGGGTGCAGCGGCTCGTCATCCGCAGCAGGCGCCGCGAACTCGGGCTCGGCGGCTTCCCGCTCGTCCCGCTCAAGGACGCCCGCGCCCAAGCCCTCGCCAACCGCAGGCTCGCCCGCGCCGGAGGCGATCCGCTCGCCGAGAAGCGGCGCCTCAAGAGCATGCCGACCTTCGCCGCCGCCGCCGAGGCGGTCCTGGCGCAGATGCGGCCCGGCTGGCGCAACCCCAAGCACGGCAAGGACTGGCTGTCGAGCATGGAACGGTTCGCCTTCCCCCGGCTCGGCAAGCTGCCCGTCTCCGAGGTGACGAGCGCCGACGTGGTCGAGACGCTCCGCAAGGTCTGGCACGAGCGGCCGGCGACGGCGCGGCGGGTTCGCCAGCGCATCAGCACCGTCATGGAGTGGGCCGTCGCGTTGAACTACCGCGACGACAACCCGTGCAGCCGGATCGGCCCGATCCTCGGACCGCAGCAGGCTCTCGTCCGGCACATGCCGGCGCTCCCGCATCGCGACGTGGCGGCGACGGTTGAGACGGTGCGGGCGTCGGGCGCGGCTCCCGTCGTCAAGCTGGCGTTCGAGTTTCTCGTGCTCACGGCGGCTCGGTCCGGCGAGGTGCGCGGCGCCGAGTGGACGGAGATCGACACCGAGGAGCACGTCTGGACCGTCCCGGCCACGCGGACCAAGGCGAAGCGGGAGCACCGTGTTCCCCTGACTCGCCGCGCCGAACAGGTCCTCGACGCGGCGCGGACGCTCAGCAACGGGAACGCGCTCGTCTTCCCGAGCCCGCGCGGCAAGCGGTTCAACGACATGGCCCTGTCGGGACTGCTCAGGACGCTGGAGGTCCCCGCCGTGCCTCACGGCTTCCGGTCCACGTTCCGGGACTGGGCGGCCGAGGAGACGAACCACCCGCGCGAGGTCGTCGAGGCGGCGCTCGCCCACGTCGTGCAGAACAAGGTCGAGGCGGCCTACGCCCGGTCCGACCTGTTCGAGCGGCGGCGGCGGTTGATGGACGACTGGTCCATCTACGTCGCCGGTGGTGCAGGGAACGCCGGCTGATGATCGCTCATCTCCGGGGCCGGGAGGACGCTCTCGTCCGTAGCGGCTGGACCCGCCGCGAAGCCGAGTGGCTGGCGCTGGTCTGCCTGCACAGCGGCGTGTTCCTCCGCTCCCAGTACCTCGCCTTCATCGGCCGGACGAATCCGGCGCTCGCCAACCGCTTCGTCCGCCGGTGCCGCAAGCACGCCGTCGAACAGCCGTGGAACGGCTCCCGGCTCCGCATCTGCCGGATCGCGGCCCGGCGCATCTACCGGGCGCTCGGCGCGGAGCACGTCCGGCACCGCCGCCCCGCCGCGCCGGAGGTCGTCTTGCGGCGTCTGCTGTCGCTCGACTACGTGCTCGAACACCGGCATGCCGCGTGGCTCCCGACCGAGGACGAGACGGTGAACGCGCTGACCGCGGCGGGGATCTCGAAGCAGGTGTTGCCGCACCGGCTCTACCAGGGCGCGGTCGGGGCGCAGTACCGCTACTTCCCCCACAAGCTGCCGGTGGCTCTCGACGGCGGCCGGGCGACGTTCCTGTTCGTGGAGACGGACGAGGACGAGACGGTGAGCGCAGTCCGCACGTGGGGCTCGCAGCACTCGGCGCTGTGGACGGCGCTTCTCGCGGCCGGCCGCGCTGTCGAGGTGGTCGTCGTGGGCCGTGACCCGGTGCGGCTGGCGGCGGCCGGGCGGGTGCTCGACAAGTGGGCGGCGACGCCGCCCGAGTCCGTGATGATGTCCTACGACGCGGCGGCGGCGGAGTTGGCCGCGATCAAGAAGGCGATCGCGACGAGCGACTGGACCGCGCTGGACGCGTACGGCGGGCTGAACCCCGCGATCCAGCGGGCGTGCGGCCTCGACGCCGCGTGCGCTGGGGGCCGGAGGTCGAGGGCGGCGATCACGGCTGGCCGGACGTGGCGCTCGACGCGGGTGCCGGAATGGACCCCCGGCCGCCGCGCCGCCGAGGCTGCCTGACGAGACGAACCACGCCGGCAACCGACGTGTCAAGCCTTGCGGCTCCTCCACTTCGTTCCGGCTCTTCGAGTGACACGCCGGCCACCGGCGCGGTCTTGAGCGCTTACGGCCGAACGCGGGCGTCCGGCCCTCGACGGACCGGAGCCCACTACGTCCTCGAACCCGCCGCCGAACACGCCAGCCCCGAGCCGGGTACAGCCGATCCAGCGACGCCGGATCCGGGCAGCGGAACCGACAGCAAGCCTCATGCCACCGATCCAGATCGGGACGGCGGCGGTCACGGCGATCGCCGGGAATCAGCAGGCGGCGGTCGTGACGGAGATCAGGTACAGGATGGGAGTCGAGGTCACGGAGCGGGACGGGGACGGAGACGGGCAACCGAACGAGGCTGTGATCAGCCCTGCCGCCCGATCACAACAAGACGGAGGCCCGAACTTACACCAGATATGCCGCACGAGAGGTGTAAGCAGCCCCGGAGTCTCAAATTACACCCCCAGTCACACCTGAGCTTACAACCCCGCACCCGATAAGTCCTTGCATATCAACCACATCCCACCACAACACACCACCCCCACGTGCAGAGAAAAGAGACAGGGGGAAGGTAGGGGAGCGACCCACCGGAAACCGGCCGGTTTCCGGACCCGGCCGGTGTTCCTCCGTCACACCTGCCGCGCCGGGTCGCTCCCCATCGAATTGTCCCTGCGGGAAGGCGGACTGCCGTTGTCACGGTCGCACTGGCCGCCGGTGCTTGCCTGCAATGTCCACGCGGCGAGCCGTCGGGGCAGCCGTTCGGGGCGCCGGGTCGCCAGCAGGATCGACACCAAGGGCGGCCGTGCGTCGCCGAGTTGCCGGGCGCGCGCCTGCAGCGAATGGTTCCGCAGAGCCGCGCGGCGCATCCTGATGCTGAGCAACTCGCGCCGGCCGAGGTCGGCGCCGCTCACTCCGGTGACCATCAGGTCATGGAGGTCGGCGCCGAGCAGCGGCCGAAGCCCCGGCCCTCCATCGGCCAGATGCACCACCGCGCCGGTGGCGGCCACGCGAGCCAGGTGGCCGGCCCGCGTGACCGCGCCGGCGTGGAACGCCTGCACGTCCTCCACGTGATGACACCGGCGGAGCCTGAGCGAATCGTGCCGGTGCACGATGCGGTGCGCCTCGGCGCCGGGCGGCAGTAGTGTAGTCGGTCCCAGCGCCGCCACCTCATCCCCGGCGGCGCGCGGCCATCCGAGCGGGTTGTATCTCGACGGATCGAAGGCGGGCACGACACTCTGGCACGGCGCCTCCGGCGGTTTCGATGCGCTCCGCATCGGCGTGTTCCGAGCCGACCGACCCCGTAGCGGTTTGCCCGGTTTCCAGACGAGCCGCAGCCGTCGGTTCCGTATCCAGTGCCGGAAATGCGCCCAGGCCACCTGTCGCTTTCTGGCTGTCCGCCACCGAACCACATATTTCAGGAACGACGATCTCCTGTTCTCCACATTCAGCAACGGACGTGCCAGGAAACCGCGTGCTTGACTTCCCCCCACGCCGGCCAACCACTTCAGGAACAACCATGCCTCCCGATAGTCGTGGACGTTCCTCGCCCGGGATCGCAAGCGCTCCCACCTCGTGGGATAGCCGACCGGATCCGGCGGCGCCGTCCACCCCGCGCCGGCCCTCAGCTTCAGGGCTTCCGGGGAAAGCGCCCGTGCATCGCCGAAATCGGCGGGGCTGCCTCCCGCACGGCGCGCACGATGGAGAGCCCATGCCCGCGTGATCGAAACCCGGCTCCCGTCGGGGAGAACCGCAGCCGCGGTGACCGCGCTTCGGAGCTTTGCGCGCAGGCGATGCACCAAGTCCCTGGTGGACACGGTGGCGGGCAGCGTGACGTGGAACGATGCTGCGGCAAACTCGTCGAGAGCGGAGCGGGTGGGGGCGACGCGTACTCGCGGGTCCGGATCGAATACGTTCCGGAGCCACGCCAGCCGTTCGTCATCCTCGTTCATCGGCGTTTCGATGCGCACCACCAAATCGTGCTCGCGGTCGGCCAGGACGTTCGCGGTGGTCTCGATGATCTGCTCGGCCGGGAGAGTTCCTGCCTCGACGGTTACGGCGTACTGGGGAACCTTGTAGATGCGACCGCGCTGAGTTCCACGGAATCCGCTGTGGGCGATCAGGTGAGCCGCCTTCCCATACGGGATCCGATAACTTCGCGCTTGGGCGTCCCGGTCCCCGGCCCAGCGGCCCTGGTGCCAGGCGAAGGCATCCCGGACCGACACCAGCAGCCCGCCGCAGGTGTAGGCCCGGTAGGCGAGCTCGGTGTCCTCCCCGCCCCAGCGTGCGAACGATTCGTCGCTCCCGCCCACCAGCCGGTAGAAGCTCTTGCCGATGCCGAAGTTGCCCCCCGCCATCGCATGAAAAATGTCGTCCGCCCTCGTCCTCAGGTCGTCGGTTCTGAGCATCAGGCCTTCAATCGGGTGGGGGTCCGCCGGCCGGTCCGAAAACAGGTCCCGTAACGATCCCGCCCGGTGCCGGATTGTCTCCGCGTCGAGGTCGTCCACCGCCACATGGCAGAAGGATCCCAACGTCAGGGCATCGGAGACGACATGGTGCCAGCGGGCGTGCGCCGCGATCCAGTTCGCCTCCACAAGCATGTCGCTGTCGAGAAAGAGCAGGATGTCGTGGGCCGCGGCCCGAGCGCCGGTATTCCGCGCCCTGGAAATCCCAAAGCCGCGGCGCTCCTGTCGCACCACTCTGAGGTCCAGCGGTGTCGTCCGGGGCCGCTCCAGCGGCGGCTCCGACCCGTCGTCCACGATCACCACCTCGAACAGATTCTGCGGCCAGGTCTGGCCTTCCAGCGCCGCCAGCGTCCTCGCCAGTGTTTCGGCGGGAGTCTGGTAGTACGGGATGATCACGCTGACCGGCATGGTGGGCGTGAACGTTTCCAGCGGCTCCACTGCAACCTGACGCCAGTCGTTGTACCGGACGGATGCGGGTTTGGGAGTCATCCAGACCACTTATCGCCTGATGGCCGCCCGCCACCGTACCGCGATGGTCAAGCCCTTCAGGAGTGCCCAGGCCTCGCCGGGGCTGCGGATGTCTCGCATCCAGTTGAGCAAGGTGGCCAACTTGGTGGGATGGTTCATCGGACCGGTACATCCGGGTTTCAACGCCGTGGCGGGTATCGTCCGCGCCTCGCCGAAATCGGCCGGGTCGCCCCCCGTGCGGCGCGCCCGATGGAGCGCCCACGCCCGGGTAATCGACACCCCGGATCCGTCGGGGAGAGTCGAGGCCGCGGTGACCGCGCAGCCAAGCCCGACGCGCAGCCGACGCACCAGCCCCTTGGCGAACACCGTGGCGGGCAGCGTGACGTGGAACGGCGACGCTGGAAACTCGTCGAGGACGGAACCGGTGGCGCCTACACGCACCCGCGAGTCGGCGCCGAACTCCTCCCGTAGCCGCCTCAGTCGCCCAGCATCGTCGCTCGTGTGCATTTCGATTCTCACCACCAGATCATGCTCCGGATCGGCCAGGATATTCGCGGCGGTCTTGACAGCAAGTTCGATCGGGCGATGCCCCGCGTCAACGGTGACCACGTATTGAGGCACCGTGAAGATGCGACGGGGCCGCTTGCCGCGGAACCCCGGGTGGGCGATAAGATGTGCAGCCTTCGCGCGCTGAAGTCGAAGATCCCGATCCTTGTCCTTGGCGTCTCTATTCTCCTTCCATCGGCCCTGGTGCCAGGCGGAGGCGTCCCGGACCGGCACCAACAGCCCGCCGCGGGTATGAGCCCGGTAGCCGAGCTCGGTATCGTCCATGCCCCAACGTGTGAACGATTCGTCAAATCCGCCTGTCAACTCGAAAAAACTCCTGCTGACTCCAAGGTTTCCGCTTTCGACCACCCTGAACAAGTCGTCGGCCCTTGATGTCAGATTGTTGGTTCTGCCCAAGTGGGATTCAATCCAGGGTGGGTCTACCGGCCGGTCCAAAAACAGCTCCGACAGCGACCCTGGCCGGCGTCGGATAGTCTCCGCGTCGAGATCGTCCACCGCCACATGGCTGTGGGATCCCAACGTCAGGGCGTCGGAGACGACGTGGTGCCAGCGGGCGTGCGCGGCGATCCAGCCCGCCTCGGCCAGCATGTCGCTGTCAAGAAACAGCAGGATGTCGTGCGCGGCCGCCCGAACGCCGGTGTTGCGCGCCCTGGGAGCACCGAATCCGCGGCGCTCCTGACGCACTACCTTGACGTCCACGGGGGTCGACCGGGTCGACCGGGGCGGCTCCAGCGGCGGCTTCGAGCCGTCGTCGACGATCACCACGTCAAAGAGGTGCCGCGGGTAGGTCTGGCCTTCCAGCGCCGCGAGCGTCCTCGCCAGCGTTTCGGCGGGTGTCTGGTAGTACGGGATGATCACGCTGACCGGCAAGGTGGGCGTGAACGCCTCCGGCGCCGGCACGTCCACCTGCCGCCAGTCGTTGTACCGGACGGACGCGGGCTTGGGGATCATCGTGCGCTGGTCCGAGCCGTCACGTTCTTCCCTGCCCCCGGTTCGCCGTGAGGGTGTCCAGCCGGCGGTTGAAAGTGGGCGGCGACGGTGCTCACGCTACGCCACCTTCTGCATCTCGTCAAGGGGGCCGTCCTCGTCATCGAGATGCCCGGTCATAATGATTCAGGTTTCGATGACCGCTGACAGTTGCTTCTCACGAGGCGTGGTCGATCACGTGGGTCATCAGCGACGGGATTCCGGCCGCCCAGACCACCGGTGGCAATTGGCCGGGCGGGGTCCAGATGTAGCCCAGCCGGTTCAGTGCTTCGCGCGCCGCCAGCCGACCCGCACGGTCGGCGCCGGTCGCCGCGAGGGCGGCGTCGATGGCGCGGTCGGAAGCGGTTGCTTCGGCGCCGGCCTGGAACAGCGGCGCGACGGCGACGGCCGCGGGCAGCAGGTCGCGCGCCTCCAGCTCCCGGTAGCGATCCTGATAATAGTCCGTGACCCGGGTGGCCACTTCGGGGTGCGCCGCCGCCGCGTGGGTGGCGGTCAATCGGGTCGCACGGGTGGCCAGGCGCCGTTCCCACAAGGCCTCGCCCCAGAGCTGGACGAAGTAGGGATAGCGCTGGCTGCCCTCCTCGACCGTCGCGAGGGCGTCATCGTCGATGCCCACGCCGTGCGCCGCCAGCGGCTCGACCAGGGCGGCGCGGGTGGCCGCGGCGCTCAACAAGCCGATGCCCAGACGCCCCGCGCCCAAGCGGCTCCAGAACGATGCGTTCATCGCGCCGAGATGCGCCGGCAGGCCCGGCGTACCGGCCATCACCAGCAGGAACGGCGCCTCGTCGCGCACTTGTTGACTGGTGTTGAGCAGAATCCTGCCTACCTCGACGTCCACAGTGTGCGCCTCGTCGAGCAGCAACGCCAGCGGCTTCTTGCGGCAACGGGCCGTCAAGTCCGCCCGCAGGTTCCTCGTGCCCCCGGCCGGCGGCGCCCATTCGACCGAGCCGACGGCCGCCACGCCGACTTTCCTCGGGACGAGCCGTGTCACTGCGGACGACGGCGCCAGAACGTCGATCAGCGCTTCCCGCGTGGGAATGTCCGCCGGCGTCAGGGCCACCACGTCCACTTCCGGTTCGCGGTCGCGGCACGTGCGCTTGAACCAGTTGAGCAGCACGGTCTTGCCGTTGCCGCGCGGCCCGGTCAGCGCGACGTTGTGCGGCGGGGAGGCGCCGCCGAGCAGGTCCGCCAGACAGCGGGTCAACACCGTCTCCTCCCGCTCGCGGCCGGTGAGCGCCGGGGGCGTGGCGCCGTCGCCCGGAGTGAACAGGCGTTGCTCCGTCGCCGTCATGGGCGACCAGTGTATCCTGTTCGAGGTGCCGCCGGCGGCGGGCCGTGCGCCTCCAGCTCCCGACAGCGATTCTGGTAGTAGTCCGCGATCCGGGGCGCCTTTTCGCGAGTCGGTCGATCACTGCCCGGCCATCGGCGAGGAGCAGGGCCGGCCCGCGCAGAAGCCGTACCCCGGCAGGCTCATGCTGCGCGTTTCGCCCGAGGTGCACGCCGCCGTCGCCGCGGCCGCCGGCGCACGGGGCGAGAGCATCAACCGGTGGGCTCGGAGGCGCTTCGCCAAGCCGCGTCCCCGAGCTGACCCCCGTCGCCGCCCGTCGCCATGACCCGCGGCGTCACGAGTGGTCGGCGCGTCTTCGACTCGGGCGAACCACGTGAACGGCTGGCCGTTCAGGCTGGCGCCCCCGAGGTTGAGGAAGGCGCCGCGGAACAGCCGCGTTTCGGCGTTCAGCGCGCCCGGGAGGTCGTGGCGGTCGTTGCGTGGGTCATGGAATGTCCTTGGGTCGGGCGGAAAGGCTGCCACGGAAGCGCGGCGGACAGAAGAACCCGACACCCCAGCTCAAGTGCATGCAGGCCAGAACCATGGGCAGAAGGACCGCGGCGGGCGCGCGGCAGCGGGCGCCTGCCACCAGGGAGCCGCCCGCGAGGACGGCGAGGTAGGCGACGGGAAACGCCGCCGCCCATGCGGAGCCGACCAGGATCCCGCACCCCGAGGCGGCCAGACCCAGCACGAGGAGCGGGGCGCCCAATTGTCGGACCCGCCACGACCGCGGATGTCGCCGGATCATCGCCCGCTTCCACCGGCCATTGTTGAAATACTGCCTGGCGAGCGCCCGCAACGTGCCGCGAGGCCGGTAGACGGCGACCACATCGGGATCGAACCAGACGGCTTTCCCGCGTTCCCGCAGCCGCCAGTTGAGTTCATAGTCCTCATTGCGACTCAGAGTGGGATTGAACCCGCCCATCTCGTTCAGCGTCTCACGCCGGAACGCGCCCAGGTAAACGGTGTCGACCAGCCCCTCGGCGCCGCCGAGTCGGTAGCGGGCGTCGCCCGCGCCGAGCACCGTCGTCATCGCCAGCGCCACCGCCCGCTCGAAGAACGTCGCCCCGACCGGCATCTGCTGGCCGCCGACGTTCGCCGCCCCCGTCCGCAGCAGCGTCCCGGTGGTCCGCCGGACGTATCCGGGCGTCAATCTCGCGTTCGCGTCGCAGCGGACGACTATCTCGCCGGTCGCTTCCCGAAGGGCGTGATTGAGTCCAGAGGGGATGTTCTTCTCCGGATTGGGCACGATGCGCACCGTCGGGTGACGCCGCCGGATCACGTCCCTCATGGCCGGCGTGTCGGATCCGTCGGCCACGATCACCTCCATCGCCCCCGGATACTCCTGGGACGTCACCGAATCGAGCGCAACCTCGATCGTGTT
Source organism: Vicinamibacterales bacterium (assembly GCA_965215155.1). Classification (GTDB taxonomy): domain Bacteria; phylum Acidobacteriota; class Vicinamibacteria; order Vicinamibacterales; family UBA8438; genus JAGWAJ01. The sequence continues at coordinate 1,991,221 of CBDCCY010000004.1, forward strand.
CTCCGCGCCGCGCGCGGGGATGATCACCGACACGGGGGGGAAGCGCGCAGCCGGCGACTGGATTCGTTCTCCCGGAGACCGGGGAGACTCCTCACGAGTCCTCTCCGTTCCCCCTCCACGGTGCGAGTGGGCGCGCATCCATGCGTCGGCGTACGCGGCCACGTACGCGCCCGCAACGTCCCGATCGGAAAACTCCATCTCCGCCATTCGCCGCCCCGCGGCGCCGTATCGACTTCGCGCGCCGGCATCCGACAGCAGGCGTTCGACGGCCGCCGCCAACTCGCCGGGGCTTCTCGGGGAGACGATGGCTCCGTTCACGCCGTCGTGCGCTATCTCCAGGGCGCCCGGGATTCGAGTGGTGACGACCGGCTTTCCCATCGCCGCCGCTTCGATGAGAATGCGCGGTATGCCTTCCGGATAGTACGTCGGATGGACGACCACGTCGGACGCTGCGAGCAGGACGTCGATGTCTTCCCGATGCCCGACGTACTGGACCGCGTCGTCTCCGTTCCAGGCCGCCAACTCCTCTTCGGGGACCGATCTCGGATTACCGACGTCGGTCTTGCCGGCGAGGACGAAGCACGTGTCCGGTCGCGCACATCGGACCAGACGCGCCGCCTCTACATAGTCAGCGACACCCTTGTCGTGCAACAGGCGTGAGGCCATGACGACCAGTTGCATCCCGGGTGCTATTCCCAACTCCGTCCGGATATGCTCGCGGTCGTGACCGGAGACGTTATCGAGATTGAACCGGGAGAGATCGACCCCCGACCCGCCCTTGACCACGAGAGCCCGCTCGCGGAGAGCGGAGCCCAACAGGGCTTCGCGATCCGATCGTGTCTGGAAAATGACGAGGTGGTTCAAACGCGCGATCGTTCTGTACAGCAGCAACAGGCATGAACGCCGGATGAAGTCCATGCTGCTGCTGCCGACGCTGCCGACGTACCCCAGGCCCGTGATTCCACTGACGACCAGACGCACGCGGGCCAACCGGGCGGCGACGGTCCCGTACACGTTCGCCTGAACAGTGAAGTGGTGGACCACGTCCGGCTTGATCCGCCGATAGGTCCTCCAGATGTCCGTCAAGTGCCTCGCGACGGCGAGGGGATTCAGACTGCGACGTTTCAGTCTCCACGGGACGAACAGCGCTCCCGTCTCCTCGATGGCGGTCACGAACTCGCCGGGCGGCGCGACTACGTACACCCGGACGCCCATCGACAGGAGCAGACGAACGATTGGCATGCGAAACCGGTGGATGTTTTCGTCGGTATTGGCGGCGATGACGACGGACCTCGGAGGAAAATGGTTCCCGGGTCGCCACCGTTGCGGCGCCGCTCGACGCTTCGGGGAGGAGGCGTTCTTCATGCCTGAATCAAAGCGATCCTGCATCGTCAGAGCTTCGCCGGACATCATGGACACCATAGCAGCGCGTCGGCGCTCGTCGGCGCCGATTCCCGGAGAGCCGCCGCGGGCCGTGTCCACGATCGTCGCGGCCGGCGGACTGAACGGGCGGGGGCCGGCATCCCGTCGTTGACGACCCCATGTGCTCGGCCACGCCTCGTGAGAAGCAGCAGCCAAGCGAGCCAAGCGTCCCGCCGCGTGCTATGACGAAGAAGGGATTCTTCCGTGGAGTCCGTCAGTCGGCTGTCTCCGTACGGCTCTTCTGGTTCATCTGGTCAAGAGGCGGGCGAACAGGGCTTCCCATCTGTCCAGCACGCCCTCGGGAGAGAACTCGGTGCGCACGCGATCGTACGCCCGCCCGACGAAGGCGGACCGGGCCTCCGGGGGAAGCTCCATCAGTCGGACCATCCCATCCGCCAGCGCTCGATGGTCTCCGGGCGGCGCGAGGGTCCCGGTCTCGCCGTCGGCGATCAGTTCGGGCACGGCGCCGACCGCGGTCGCCGCCACGGGCCTGCGCGCCGCCATCGCCTCCAGCACCACCACCGGCATGCCCTCCCAGGCCGAAGACAGGACCAGCCCGTCGGCGGCCGAGAACAGGTCCGGCAGGTCGGTCCGCAGGCCGAGCATCGACACCCGTTCGGACAGTCCCAGTTGCCGCGTCAACGACCGTACCTGGTCCTCCAGGGGTCCGGCGCCAGCGATCATCAGCGACGCCTCGGGGCGCCGCCGCGCCACCTTCGCGAAGGCGCGCAGCAGGTTCGGATAGTCCTTCTGGGGATGAAGCCGACCCGCGGCCAGCCACACGAACCGGCCGTCGGCCACGCCCAGGTCCCGCCTCGTGCGATCGCGGCTCTGTGCCGCCTCGAATCCGGCAGCGTCGACGGCGTTGGGAATGACGTGCGTACGCGAAGGCCCGATGACCCCCCGGCGACGGAGGTCGTCCGCCATGTGCCGCGACAGTACGGTCACGGCGTCCGCAAGTCGATGGGTCAGTCCCAGCAGCCGCTCCCTTGCCGGATGGTCTCGTTCGTTTTGGATCACCGATATCCCGACGGTCTCCCCGCCGAATTGTCCCAGCAGCCGTGACGTCATCATGCCGTGGAACATGAACCCGACCAGCAGGTCGGGTCTGACCCGCCTGACGACCCGCGCCGCCCTGACGAGGCCCGCGTACTTCAGAACTCCTCGAGCTGCCCCCAAGGTCACCGCTCGAACGTCGGGTTCGTGCAGCGCCGAGCGCAGCGACGCCTCCGAGAACGGCAGGTACGAGACGACCGTCACCCTCCAGCCTCTGCCGGCGAGACCATTGGCGAGGCTGACGAGCTGGCTCTCGGCGCCGCCCCGTTCCAGGCCGCTGACGATGAACATCACGTGACCGAACGGCCGCCGCCCCGCGGTCATCTGCTCCCCGGCTGCCGCACGTCCCCGAAAACGTCCAGCGTGTTCAGCCGCCTCGCGTGCGCGGAACCTCTCCGAGGGCGAAGCGCGATTCGCAGAACGGCGCCCAGCAACGCGAGGAGGACGACGTACCAGAGAGCCCAACCCAACAGGCCCGAGACCCTGTCCTCCATGCCCATCAGCCAGACCGTGAGGATGTGGGCGCCCGCGGCCGTGGTCACGGCGGAGGCGTCGTCGTGGAAGAACGTCCGATACACCGCCCGGTACAGGGCGCCGAGCAGGGGCATCCCCAGCAGAACGCCCAGGGCGCCGAAGTTGGCGTACATCTCCCCCACGTGATGGATCTTGAAGCCGTTGATTTCGTTGCCCTCGTGCAGGAACCCGTAACGCTGGCCCAGGTCTTGCACCTCCCTGGGCTTGCCCTCCCAGACGAAGCGGGGGACGAGTTTGAACAGCACGGGGTAATAGGTCTCACCGCGCAGATACGGCACGTTTCCGGACGTCTGGTGGATGACCCAGGCCACGGGCAGCAGCATGTTCAGGCGTTCGGACACCGTTCTCAGGGCGCTATCGACGTAGCTGAAAATGGTGCCTCGCGTCACGAAGTCCGGCATCATCCGCACGTAGGCGGCGGCCTTCCACGTCAGGGAGGTATCGGCCCATGGCGCATTCCGGTTCCGTCCCGGCGAGTCGTGCGTCTCGTTCGCTCTCGTGACGACCGGCCGGACGCCTCCCGGTATGGTCGGATAGAAGAGAGTCGCTGACGGACCGCCTTCCCGCAGCGCAGAGCGGTCTCCCCTCGACGCAACCAACGCCCGGAGACGATAGACGACCCGGCGGTGGCTCTCCCCCACAAGAGGCACGTTCACATAGTACTCGGCCCAGTTGTCGGCGTCCACTTCGACTCGTATCCGGTCGCACGGCGCAACCGAGGCGAGAGCGGTTCTCTCCGCTTCGTCCCTTCCGTGGACAATCAGTCGGAACGTCTCCGTGCGTCCCGATTCGGTGCGTATCTCCCATGAAGTGGCGTCCATCGTGCCGAGCTGCCACTCTTCGTCGGAATCAATGTTCCGGAAAGATCCGGCGACGAAGGCGGTGAGCGTTCTGCTTCGCCATCGACTCGCATCCGCCACGACGCCGGAAACGTACTCGACGGCTTCGCAGTCGGGGTGAAGGTGCTGAAAAGCGGGCCGGGTCTTCAGGCCGGTCCGAATGCGGTCTATGGCGTATGCCGGCAAGGCGACCGGGTGAACGCACCGGCCGTCGGCGACCACTCCGCCTTGGAGGCCGAAGTCGAAGTTGTCGAAGGAATGAGCGGACCGATGGCCGGGCAGGTCGGCGCGGTCGACCGGATAGACGTGCACGAAGAAGCTTGGCCTGCCGCCGCCCGACGGGTCCGCACCGCATGCCTCGGCGTCGTTGTAATGGTAGGTCAGGATGCGGTCTTCATGATTGTATATGGCGTAGTCCGGTGTCTCGACGATCGGTTCGCCTCGTTCCGCACCGCCATCGCCGGGGATCGGGAGGGTGAGATTATGGACGGAGATGTGCTGGGCCGTACTTGCGTCGACCCCGTGCGTCCAGATGAAGGAGCGGTACTGGTGCCGCATGGGAAGCAGCACGGCCAGCAGGACGGCGGCGGTGAGGACCCCGTACGCCATCCCCTTCCAGGTCGGCGCGGGCGCGGTCACCATCCAGGCCACGAACAGGGCGATGATGGCGCCCATTCCCTCCATCACGAGGCCGCTGCTCAGCCCCAGCACCGTGTAGTAGACGACCAGCGACCACAGGAACGACCGGCCGGCCGGGCCCAGTCCGCCGCGCAAGTGCAGGCGGAACAGGATCAGGATGGAGAGAACGACGAACTGACCGGCCAGGTTGATCGGGAAGGCGATGGCCGACGGCAACCCGTCGCCGCCGGTGTAGGTCGCCACTACGTGGCCGACGTGGAGGTAGAAAAAGGGCGCGGCGGCCAGGCCGATGACGACGGCCAGTGAGGCGGCGTGGCGGTGCATCCGCGCCGGGACGAACTCGACGCGGGGGAACGCGGGAGCCGGCCGTCGGCGGTGCGGCCCGAAATGCGCGGCCAGCAGCAGCGCCCAGCCGGCCAGCGCGAGCGCCAGCGCCAGATCGATGAGGGAATCGTCTATCGACGGACTCCCGAGCCACCACCCATGGAAATCGTGTTGCAGAAAGACCGGCGCGCCGAAGTACAGCCCATAGGTGACGCCGACGAGGGGCATCACGGAGTGGCCCCAGTCCCGGTCGGAGGCCCACATCAGCGTCGGGGCCGAACAGAGACAGAGGATCAGCGAGGCCATCAGGCGCTGCAGCGCCGTCGGACCCGCCGGCGCGTACAGGTTCAGCGCGAGCACGGCCACGCCCACCACGACGGCGAGCCCGGCGACACGCCGATTGACGCCGCCGATGGCGGCGAACAGTGTCTTCGCCGGGACGCCCGCCTTGAAGAGATCAGCGTTCATGTCGACTCAAGATCTCGCGGAACAGCTCGACATGGGCGTCGGCCGCGCGCTCGCACGAGAACCAAGCGGCGCGGCGGCGGAGCGCCGCTTCCGGAGGCCTGTCGCCCTCCAGCGCCTCGACCACCGCCCGCGCGAGGGCCGGGGCGTCGCCGACCGGCGTCAGTTTACCCCATCGGCCCCCTTCCAGTATCTCGCGCGGCCCGTGGGGGGTGTCGGTGCTCACCACGGGCGTTCCGCAGGCGATGGCTTGGAGGAGCACCCCCGGCAGTCCCTCCGAACGGGACGAGAGCACGAACAGCCGCGCTCGGCGCAGGTAGGGAAAGGGGTTCTCGTCGAAGTCCACGAACCCGAGGTCCCGTTCCACCCCGCAGCGCCGCGCCCGGGCCGTCAGGCGCGCCCGGCGCGATGCGGAGAGGTTCCCCATGACGACCAGGCGGGCGTCGACGCGGCGTCTGACCCGGCCGAAGGCGTCGACAAGCGTGGCGTAGTCTTTCTGGGGCGCCTCCCTGCCGATGCTCAGAACGACCGGCGGCGCGCCGTCCCGGAACCAGGGGTGAGTGACCTCCCGCCGGGCCAGCCGCCATATCGTGGCGGACGGCACAGGGTTGTAGATGGCTTGAACATGCTCGGCCGGCATGTCGAACGACCGTCGCAGCTCGTCGGCCAGTCCCCTCGAGACGGCGACCACGGCGTCCGCTCTCGGAAAGAGCGCTCGTGCCTCGGATAACTCCTGTCGAGTGTACATGGTATCCGGACTGTTGCGCACGGAAACGACTACGGGGACGGGGCGGCCCGTCAACTCCGCCGCATAGACGGTGGAGGTATCGGCCGGTTGCAGCACCGACATCAGCACCTGGGGACGCGCCCGCCGAACGTAACGCGCAATCAGATGGGCGAAGAGGGCGTACCTGGGCCTGACGGACGTTCCCAGCCGCTTCCGCGTGAGCGCGAACCAGGTCCGGATCGCCGCCAGCGGGTCGATGGGAACCGCGTGCACCTCGACGCCGCGTTCGCGGCAGTGGCGGAGCAGTTCGCGGTCCGTCCGGGGGAGCCTGGGGTGATACAGCCGCATCCCAGGTCGAAGGTCTTCCCGATACGCCACGATCAGGCGCGCCACCAGCAGGTCCACGCGATGGCCGCGCTCGACGAGCGACTCGGCCAGGGTGAGGGCCGTCCGCTCCGCTCCGCCTCCCGTCAGGCGATACAGCACGAACCCGACGTGCAGCCTGCCTGATGCGGTCGTCATCAGTCCGTTCATCCCGGCACGCCCCGACTCTCGCCGACCAGAGGCGTCGGGCGCGGAACTTCGCCGCGCCGCCCGAGCGCGGACCGGCCGGCCGTCCACAGGAAACCCGCGTCGCTGCGCGCCGGCAGACAGATCGGGAGCCAGCCCATGCCCGTCGTTCTCCTGAACACGATCGCGAGGAAGAGGCAGCACGAAATCGCGCCGGTGGTCATGGCCCAGGCCGCCGCCTCGATGCCGAGCCGCGGGTAGAGCGGGAAGAGCACGCCGAGATTGGCGCACAGCCCGAGGCAAGTCGCCCACGAACAGATCTCCGGGCGGTCGACGCCCTTGAAGTGGGTCATGAACAGGCCCGTACCGGCCGATGCCACGATTCCGGGCGCCAGGATCCAGAGGAGCGGGACGACCGGCAGGAAGGAGGCCGAGAGCAGGAGCGAAACCAGCGGCGTGCCGACGGCGAGCGCCGGGAGGACGCCGACGGCGGTGGTCCAGCCCACGAGGCGCAGGCAGCGGGCGACGAGCTCGGGTTGGTCCCGGCCGGCGATGCGGGGCAGCAAGGCATTGCCCACGGCATGGGAGAGGAACGTGAAGCCCAGCATGAGCGTGCTAGCCGCGGCGAACAGGCCGATCTCGGCCGGGCTCGCGATCAGCCCGAGGACGAGAACGCCAGCGTGCGGTTCGAGCGCGTTCCCGAGGCGCGCCATATGGTATCGCAGGCCGTAGCCGAGAATGCGGGTGAGAGCCGAGCGGGACGGCACTTCCGCGACCAGCCCGCAATGCCGCCGCAGGTCCCCGAGGCAGGCCGCGACCGAGACCAGATGACCGATGGCGAACGACGCGACGGCGCCGTCGACGCCGAGGCCCCACCATCGGACGAGCACCAGGATCGCGATCGCGTTGACCGACATCCGGAGCAGCACGCGTACGGCGAGTCGGCCGAAACGCCGGAGCGCGGCGAGCAGGTGCTCGATCGCGGTCGAGAGAGCCACGAGCGGGGCCAGCACGAGGCCCAGGTGGAAGGAGCGCGTCTCGGCTTTCTGGAAGAAGGCGACGTCGCTGTCGATCAGGGGGATGGCCAGCGCGATGGCCAGTCCTCCACCCGCCAGACTGATCGCTGCGGCGGCGCCCACGCCCTGCGACACGCTCGCCTGTCTCGCCGCGACGAAGTACTGCGCGCCCTGCTGGGCGCCGGGACTGAAGACCAGGCCGAGCAGAGACCCGAACACGACGCAGACGGAATAGGCGCCCCGGCCCTCGGGCAGGAGCGTGTAGGCGAGCGTCGCCTGGATCAGGAAACCGAGGACGACGTGACCGGTGCGGGTCGCGAACAGGATCGCGACGTCCTGTCCGCCGGTCGTGTCCGGACCTCCTCGCACATGCCTCGACGCCACGACCGCCATCATATATCGCCAATGCTCGGAACGCGACTGGGATCAACGGGCTTCGCGGCATATCCGCGGCATATCCGCGGCATCCCGCGGCATCCGCGAGCATCCGCGAGCATCCGCGGCATCCATGTGCCCATGTGCTCCAAGACGACCCTGATGTCGCTCGTCGGTAGCGTGCTGATGATGGCTGTCCGCGCCGGCACTCGCGGTGGACCTAAGGCTCGGTTTCGTCCGCAAGGACGAGCAGAACAGAAGCCAGCAGAAGGGCGTCGACTCCCTGCTCGTCACGGACATGATCACCTTGGCCCGAAATCGGGCGGTCGCCACCTGCGTTCTCGTTTCCGGCGACGCAGACCTGCTCGTTGGAGTCCAACAGGCCCAAGAACACGGAGTGCGGGTGCATCTGTTGGGGATCCGCCCGCAGCAGGGCGGGAACCTGTCGCAGTTCCTGCTGAACGAGGCTGATCAGGTTCACCATTGGGACGTCGACACCGTGCGGGGATTCCTGGCCTGCGTGCCTCAGACCAATGCTCCCACCAACTATCACGGCGACTCCCAGCGGTTGCTCGAATGGGCTGCGCAGAGGACGGTCGACGCGATAGGGACCCTCCCGAACTTGCTCGACCGAGTCAACGCCCTGCACCAAAGCAACCGCCCGCACCCTCGCGACGTAGACGCACTGCTGCTCAGGCTGGCCAGCGATGCGATTGGTGGCGCGCGCCTTACCGTTCCCCAACAGCGCCAAGTGCGACAGTGGTTTCGGCAACGGGTGACACGTGCAGTTGCGCCGACGACGACGCCTTGAACCCCTCGGCGGCTCGTCCAGACACCTGTCGCATCCGACTCTGCCGCCGTAGCGACCGGCACGCTTGGGCGCCCTCACCATGCCGGGTGTCTCGTGTTGCGCCCCGCGCCCACGGTTGCGGTACTACCGGGGGACCGGGGGACCGGGGGACCGGGGGACCGGGGGACCGGGGGACCGGGGGCGTCCGCCTCAGTCTCTCGCGGTCCGTTTCTGAATGAGGGATGAAACGAGGGAAACTGCCGACCAAGCGCCGCATAAAGCACCTATTGTCAATAGTTTGCAGGACATTCGCGTCGGAAGCCCTGGAAGCAATCTCCCGCAGCACGTCGATCTCCAGCGTCCGAAGCTCGCGGTAGGCGATGATCAGGAAGTTGCCGCAGCCGCACGCCGGGTCGAAGAGCCGCAGCGCGCCGAGCTTGTCCCGGAACCGCCGAAGATCCGCCACGGCCCGGCCGTCGCGGCGAGCCTGCAAGTGCCGGAACTCAGCCCGCAGGTCGTCGAGGAACAGCGGCTCGATGACCTTCAGGATGTTCTTCTCGGTCGTGTAGTGCGCCCCCTGGGCGCGGCGGTCGGCCGGCTCCATGACCGACTGGAACAGCGCCCCGAAGATGGCCGGGGAGATCGCCGTCCAGTCGAACTGGCCCGCGTCGAGCAGCGCTCGGCGCATCTCGGCGTCGAAGTCGGGGATGCGTACCGCGCCGTCGAACAGGTCTCCGTTCACGTGCGGGAACCGCTCCAGGTCCTCGTCGAGCTTCGCCTGCCGCCGGTTCTGCGGCGTGTCGAGCACCTGGAACAGCCGCATCAGCCATGGGCCGAGGTCGGAGCCGTCCGGGGCCGTACGCTCCTCGATGAAGTCCAGGAAGATGTCGCGGGGCTCGAAGATGCCCGTGTCGTCGGCGAACAGGCAGAACACGGCCCGCACCAGGAACAACTCCAGGTCGTGACCGTCGTAGCCGGACGCCTTCAGCGCGTCGTGCAGACGGGCGATCAACTCGGACGCCTCGATGTTGACCGGATCCTGATCGCGGAACGTCCGGCGCTGCACTCCGATGATGAACCCGAACTTCTCGACGTGCCGCGGCAGGTCGGCGAGGGCGAAGCGGGTCTCGTCGCGTTCGTCTCGGTCGAGAAGCTCGAACGTCTGGAAGTCGCAGAGAAGCTGGAAGCGCGGGCGTTCCCGGTCCGGCAGCGCGTCGAAGTACGTGCCGGCCTGCTCGCGGGCGGCGGTCAGGTCGCGCCCGGCGCTCTTCTGCTCGACCAGCAGGACGCCGGGCCAGAACAGATCAATGAAGCCGGCCGTGTTGTCGAGCCGCTGGACGCGTTCCTCGTACCGCGCCACGTCGCGGCGGCGCTTGCCGAAGATCTCGAAGAACTCGTTGTAGAAGGTCTGGGTGTCGCCCTTCTCGTAGGCGGCGTCAGCCCACTCGCGCGCGAAGTCGGCGGCCCGCGTCCGGATCTCGTTCCACGAAAGCCTCATCGACGCCGCCAGCCAGTGTCGGTCCGCCGACAGCGTATCACGATCGTCGTGGGCGGCACGCTGCCGGCAGCACGTTGACGGAGCACGCCGCCAGCGGCGGCGTGCGCGAGCCTTCCCGCAGGGACAATTCAGCCGGGAGTGACCCCGCGCGGCGGGTGTGACGGAGGAACACCCGTTGCGCCGGCAAAACGCAGTTTTGACGGGGGTCGCTCCCCTACCTCACCCACGTACCTTTCTCTGTATGTGGGGGGTGGTGTGTTGCGGTGGGATCTGATTGATATCGAAAGACTTGGCGGTCTTGTGATTGTAAGTTCAAGTGTGACTGGGGGTGTAAGTTCGGCCGCTTATCCTCCTTACACCCTTACTGCGGCATCATCGGTGTAAGTTCGCCTCGGCCTTCGTTGTGATCAGGCGACAGGTCGGATCACAACTGTCACCCTCGTCGCCCGGTACCTCATCGTGCTTCCGTACTCCTCGCCTCTTGGTCGTATGCGCCGCTCTCGTGCGCCGGTACTGGTTCCCTGTCGAGCCAGTGTGGTGCGCTGTCATCTTTCCGCGCCGTGTTCCGCCCGGTACCGTACCATGCCGGTTGCTTTCCTGGCGCGTTTGTTCCCCTGTGCGCCCGGCCTGCTGCTGACGGACCCCGGTTGCCGTACGGGCGGCGGTGGGGCGGCGGGGTCCGGATCGTGGTCGATGCCCGGTTCCGTTGTCAACGGGACGGACGCCAGCGTCCGTCATAACCAGCCTCGTCCGCGACGGTGGCCGGCGTGTCACCCGGATGGGCCGTAGCGAAGCGCAGGACCCGCGGCAGCGGGTTGACACGCCGGACGCCGTCGTGGTTATTAATATCGTCTCCGGCGGCCTCGTTCGCGCCGCGCACTGACTGCCGGACGGCATCGTCGGCCAGGACAGAATCCGCACGTGCTCGCCGGGCTCAAGGCGCGGTCGCTACGCTCCCGCCCCCGCTGCGCGGGGCTGGCGGCCCTGACCCCGGCTCCGCGCGCGCTCCACGACAGCAATTGTCCGACGATGCCGAACCCTCGACCCCCGCCACACGGGGAACCGCGCCGAGTCGCCGCAACGGAGCCAGCGGGCCAGCCAACACCGAGAATCCCACAACCGATGCTTGAAGTCCAGAGAGTCGGTCGGAGCGGAAAAGGCTCAGGGATGGCACAGATCATGGACCCCACCGCGAGCTCGCCACGACCTCACCGCAGCGCCGCATCGTGACCCCGACCGAGACGACCTCGGCCCGATTCGATGACACCCGACCCTGAACACCGGCTTGGGCACGAACGGCCACGGACATCAGGCGCATGGCGGAGATCGAGCACAGACGACGTGAACGAGAGCGCCGGGAAGAGAGGCTGTGGCGGGCGACGAAGACGATCCGGGCAGTGACGATCAGGTGGACGAACGAGCGGCCCGGAAACGGCGCACGGGTGGGGTAAGCTGGCAGGAGCCAGCTTACCCAATGTCCGACATTGGGCTGGCGATGGGCTCCGCCCCTCGACCCCGGTACGAGACACGCCGCGTTGCGGCGGTTCAGACCGCGCCGCCATCGGCGGCGGGTGGCGGCGTCCGTGGTCAGTGGTCCGCCACGCCGGCCGCCTGTCCGCAGCCGGGCCGGACGGCCTACACCCGGCCACCGGCCAGATAGGCCGACCAGTCGTCCATGAGCCGCCGCCGCCGCTCGAACAGGTCCGACCGCGCATAGGCCGCCTCGACCGGGTTCTGGACGACATGGTGGATATTTCGGAGGAAGTGGAACATCGATTTCGGAGGAAGTGGAACATCGATTTCGGAGGAAGTGGAACACGGATTCCGGGAAGTGGAACATGGATTCCGGAGGAAGTGGAACATCGGTTTCCGGGGTCGTGAACGCTCGTCGGTAGCCTGACCGCGGCATGCTTCGCCCTTTCGACAGGAGGGGCGAGACGATGTCGGCTCGGAGGCTGCAGATGAGGAAGATTCGTGAGGTTCTCCGGCTCAAGCACGAGCAGGGGCTGTCCCACCAAGCGGTGGCCCGAGCGTGCACGGTCGGCGTCGGTACGGTCAATCGGTATCTGCAGAGGGCGGCGCAATGCGGGCTCGTCTGGCCGTTGCCGGCCGAGCTGGACGACGCGGCGCTCGATGCGCGTCTGTTTCGGCGCCCCGCGCCGGTGCAGGACCGGGCGCGGCCCGACTGCGCGTACATCCACCGCGAGCGCAAGCGCAATGGCGTCACGCTGCAACTGCTCTGGGAGGAGTACCTCCAGGTCCATTCCGACGGCTACCGCTACACGCAGTTCTGCGAGGTCTACCGGCAATGGCTGCGGCGACTGCGGCCGTCGATGCGACAGGTGCACCGCGCCGGCGAGAAGACCTTCATCGACTTCTCCGGCAAACGGCCGAGCCTGGTCGACCGGCGTACGGGCGAGTTGCGGCCCGTCGAGCTGTTCGTCGCCGTGCTCGGCGCCAGCAGCTTCACCTACGCCGAGGCGACCGAGACCCAGCAGTTGCCCGACTGGGTCAACGCGCACATCCGGATGGTGGAGTACTTCGGCGGCGCCACCACGCTGTGGATTCCCGACCAGCTGAAGAGCGCCATCACCCGTTCCTGCCGCTACGAGGCCGGCGTCAACCGCAGCTACGAGGACCTGGCCGCCCACTACGGCGCCGTCGTCCTCCCGGCACGGCCGAGGAAGCCGCGGGACAAGGCTGCCGTGGAGAACTGCGTACTCATAGCGCAGCGGTGGATACTGGCCCGGCTCCGTGACCGGACCTTCTTCGAGCTCGGCGCGTTGAACCAGGCGATCCGCGTCCTGCTCGACGAGCTCAACGACCGGCCGATGCAGAAGCTGGGCGTCAGCCGCCGCGCGCAGTACGAGCAGCTCGACCGTCCGGCACTACGTCCCCTGCCGGCCACCCGCTACGTCCTGGCTCAGTGGAAGCTGTGCCGCGTCAACATCGACTACCACGTCGAGGTCGAGCGCCACGTCTACAGCGTCCCGTACCAAGTGGTCCGCGAGCAGGTCGAGGTCCGCTACACCACGAACACGGTCGAGATCTTCCATCGCGACAAGCGCATCGCGTCGCACCGCCGGCGCTACGACCGTCAGCCGTCGACCGTGGCCGGGCACATGCCCAGCTCGCACCGCGCGCATGCCGAGTGGACACCATCGCGGCTGATCCGCTGGGCCGAGACGGTCGGGCCGGAGACCGGAAAGCTCGTCAGCCGGATCCTGGAGAGCCGGCCGCACCCCGAGCAGGGATATCGCGCCTGTCTGGGGATCATCGAGCAGGGGCGACGTTACGGAAACATCCGGCTCGAGGCGGCCAGCGCCCGCGCGCTGTCCCTCGGCTCCTGCCGCTACCACACCGTCAAGAACATCCTCAGCGCCGGCCAGGACCGTCTGCCTCTGGAGCCGCCGGCCGAGACGAACCCGACACCGACGCACGACAACATCCGCGGCGCCGACTACTACGCTGCGGCCACGACCACAGAGGAGGACCGATGCTGATCGAACAGACCCTCGACAAGCTCAACGCCATGAAGCTGGGCGCGATGGCCGACGCCGTCCAGAAACAGCTCGAGACCGACGAGGCCGTCGCGCTCAGCTTCGAGGAGCGTTTGGGCCTGCTGGTCGACACCGAGTGGACGGCCCGCGAGCAGCGCAAGCTTCAGCGGCGCCTGCACACCGCGAAGCTGCGCTACCCGGCGTCGCTCGAAGCCGTCGACTTCACCCATCCCCGGCGACTCAACCGCCAGCAAGTCCTGACGCTGGGGTCTTGCACCTGGGTCGCCGAGCGCCACAACCTGATCCTGATCGGCCCGACCGGGATCGGAAAGAGCTTTCTCTGCTGCGCCTTCGTCGAGCGGGCGTGCCGCCGCGGCTTCACCGCGCGCTACGTCCGCATGCCGCGCCTGCTGCACGAGCTGGCCGTCGGCCGCGGCGACGGCTCCTACGCGCGGCTGCTCGCCCGGCTGGCGAAGCTCGACCTGCTCGCCATCGACGATTGGATGCTCGCGCCACTGCGCGACACCGAGCGGCGCGACCTGACCGAGGTCATCGAGGACCGCGCCGAACGGGCCTCGACGCTGATCGCCAGCCAGCTGCCGGTGACCGACTGGCACGCGGTCATCGGCGACCCGAACCAGGCCGACGCGATCTGCGACCGCCTGCTCCACGACGCACACCGCATCGAACTGAGCCTCGTCAGCAGAATCTGTGGGTGAGTTCTGGTTCGGGCAGGTCGCCAAGTGCATGATACAAAGCGACTTCCAGTGCCGCGGAGGTGCGGAAGCCATACGCCCGTTTGGTGATCACTCTGGCCTTCCCGTTGAAGCCTTCGACAATGCCACTGGAGAACTGCCCTCGGGCCCGGAACCAGTTCAGGATCAGGTCGCGGTGCGAGCGCAGCATGCGGGCCACCTCCTTCATCGGGTCGAGCCGCGAGCGCATCGTCCGAGTGCACCAGCGGTCGAGGAACCGGCCGGCCCAGTACGGCGACACGTAGCCCCACAGCGCTTGAAAGTCCTCCTTGAGCAGGTAGGCGCGAACCGTGCGCAGGTTGCGACGCACCAGCTCCGCAAGCCGGCCCCGCTGCTCGTCGCTGAGATTCTCCGGACGCTTGAGCAGGAGCCAGCGGCTGCGCTTGAGCACCGGCGCCCGGCCCGCGGCGGCGAGCTTCCGGGCCTCCGCCGCGCGCACCTCGTCGATCGCTTGCGAGAAATGGCTCATGATGTGGAAGCGGTCGAGCACCTGCACGGCCTGGCCGGCGCGCTCGGCAACCACCTTCAGGTAGGGCTTCCACATGTCGAAGAAGCCCTCCAACGTCGCGGCCTTGCGTTCGCGGCCGACCCACAGCAGGCGCTTGCAGTGACCGTCGATCTGATAGACCAGCGTCAGGTAGCGTTGCCCGCGGCGGCGGGAGAGCTCGTCGACGCCGATGGCCTCGATGTTCGTGAGGTCGCGGTGCGCGAGGCCCCAGTCGACCGCCATGCGCACGGCCCGATAGACGGTGTCCCAGGACGTGGGGAACGCCGCGGCGACCTCCTGCCACGACAGACGCCTGGCCCACCCGGCGAGGAACCAGGCGTAGGCGTCGGTCAGTCGGTGCTTGCCGGTGGCCCACGGCAGCGCCTCGACCCGTACGCCGCAGCGCGGGCAGTCGACGCGGCGCATCGCGTAGAGGAAGACCACGGGGATGTGCCACAGGGGCACGAAGTCGAAGCGCCGGACCGCCTGCGTGTCGTAGCCCGGGGCCCGGCGCCTGCACTGCGAGCACGTCGCGCGGGTCCCGGCGCGAGGCCGCACCCGAACCTCGAGGGTCAACTGCGGGTGCTCCACCAGCCGCACCGTCTCGTAGATGAACGACGGGTGCTTCTGGACCCGATTCAAGATACTCTTGAGTTGCATCCCGTTCCCCTTCCGCGTCGCTTGGCTGCTGCAACACCAATTGTCGCGGATTCCGGAACGGGATGCGTTTCCGATGTCGAGGCTGCGTTCTGTGCTTCGGGACGGGCCATCGCCCTCCCGATACGGGCGTCGGGCATTTGGTCCTCGTCAGACGAGAGCCGGGGCGCTCGTGCGCGGAGCCGGCGTCCAGGCCGTCAGCCCCGCGCAGCGGGGGCGGAGCGGAGCGAAGCGCCTTGACGGCGGCGAGCACACGGGCACGCTGCCTCTTGTCTGACGAGGACTACCAGCCTCCGTTCTTACCCACAGATTCTGCGGAAGACCCCGAACTGAAGGGGCGCTCGATGCGACGGACACACAACGCCCCGGGCAAGCGCAAGAAGGAGACCACATGAGCACGCGACCGGCATCTGCCAGACCGCGACGAACCCGAACCCTCGCACCCCCGCCACACGGGAAGGGCACAGCGGGTCCGAGCCGCCTGTGGATCGTGCCAGGGCATGGAAAACGCGCGCGAGACGCTCAGCCGAACTGGACCGTCAGCGAGGGCGCGTTTCCCACACCCTTTGGACGGCGCACGCGCCGCCCACACGACCCACAGGCACTTTCGTCTGTACTCTCGAGCACCAGATCACGAGTAGGATCTCGACGATCCGCGGCGACACCGATGGGAGGAAACTGACTGCGCAACGTCGCTACGCTCCGACGAGCATTCCACTTCCGGAATCCGTGTTCCAGATCCCCGGAATCGCTGTTCCACTTCACCGAAATACGCAACATGGGCCAGCGCCGCCTCGATGACCTCGCGCGGGTGGTCCGTCTCCTCGGCCGCCCAGTCCCGGAACGACGAGCGGAAGCCATGGGGAACGCAGGCGATGCCGCAGCGTTTCAGCAGCCGGCGAAACCGCATGACGTCCAACGGCCGGCCGCCCCCGGGGCTGAACACCAGCGGACCGGCGCCTGGAAGCGTCCGCGCCGCGTCGAGGATCTCCACCGCCCTGCCGCACAGCGGCACCCGGTGGTCGCGCTTCATCTTCATCCGCCGGGCCGAGAGCGTCCACACGCGGCCGGCCGTGTCCATCTCGTCCCATCTCGCCCCGCGCACCTCGCCCGAGCGCGCGGCCGTGAGCACCAGGAACTCGAACGCCAGCTTGTCGACCGGTTGCTTGCGGGACGCCCGCACCGCCGCCAGCGCGGCGGCGACCTCGCGGTGCGGCAGCGCCCGCATGTGCTCGACGATGTTGCGCTGCGGGCCGAGCACCGGCCGCACCCGGTCGGCGGGGTTGTCGTTGCGCAGGTTCATGGCGACGGCCCACTCCAGCACCGCGTGGATGCGCTGCCGGACGGCCTTGGCGATGACCGGCTTGCTGTGCCAGATGGGCGAGAGGATCGCCAGCACGTCGGCGCTCTCGACCTCCGACACCGGCCGAGTGCCGATGCGCGGGAAGGCGTAGCGTCGGAGGCTGTTCCGCCACGCCCGGACCTGCTCGGCGTTCTTCCAGCCGGCCTGCTTCTGCTCGACCACGGCGGCGGCGGCCTCGGCGAAGGTGGGCATGCTCTGAAGGCGGCGCTTGTCGGCCAGGGGATCGCCGCCCTCGCGGGCGAGCTTGCGGTTGGCGACGGCCTTCTCGCGGGCCTCGGCGAGCGGGACGAGGGCGACACTGCCGAGTCCGAGCTCGCAGCGCTTGCCGCGGATGACGAGGCGCTGGATCCAGCTTCTCGCCCCGGTCGGCTGGACGTAGAGGTAGAGTCCGTTGCCGTCGATGTGGTGTCCGGGCGGTGCGCTGCGGACGAACGCGGGGGCCAGCGCGTTGTGCGGATGTCGTCCTCGGCGCTTGGTTCTGCGGGGCGAGGGGGCGGCCGGTGTCTCTGCAACCATCCCTGCATTATATTCCGGATGGTGGCGGATTCCGCAAGACTTCCTGCCCGGCTCAGTCCGCCGATACGAATCATAAATGATTACTAGTCAGCTACTTACGGTTACCCGGACGGCACCGGAAGGCACCGGACACAATATGAGCGGTGCCCGACGGCGACCGCTCGGGATACCGACGGTTCGCGACCGGGTGGCGCAGATGGCCGCGACTCTGGTGTTGGGCCCCATCTTCGAGGCGGATTTCCGCGATTCGTCGTATGGGTTTCGACCGAAGCGGAGCGCGACGCAGGCGCTGGAGGTCCTTCGCGTCCGCGGGGCGCGCGGGGGCAGCCACGTGCTGGATGCCGACATCTGCGACTACTTCAGCAGCATCGAGCACGAGAAGCTGCTGACGCTGGTGCGCCAGCGCGTCTCGGACCGGCGTGTCCTTCGGCTGCTGCGACTGTGGCTCGCGGCGGGGGTGATGGAGGACGGGCAGGTGCATCGAACCCTGGCGGGCACTCCGCAGGGGGGCGTCATCTCGCCGCTGTTGTCGAACATCTTCCTGCACGTGCTCGACCGGGTCTGGGAGGACCGGTGGGCGCACCTCGGTACGCTGGTGCGCTACGCGGACGACTTCGTGGTGATGTGCGACACGAAGTCGTCGGTCGAGGCGGCGCGAGAGCGCGTGGGTCTGGTGCTGGCCCGGCTCGGGCTGGAACTGCATCCGGAGAAGACGCGGGTGGTCGACCTGACGGACGGTCGTGAGGGCTTCGATTTCCTGGGGTGTCATCTGCACAAGCGCATGAGCGGACCCATCTGGGCTCGCAAGCGGCAACGGGTGTACTACCTGCACCGCTGGCCGTCTCGGCGTGCGATGAAGCAGGTGCGAGCCCGCGTGCGGGCGCTCACCCCTCGAGGCCGCTGCCACACGGACCTGCGTCTGGTCATCGCGGACGTGAACCGGGTCCTTCGCGGGTGGGGGCAGTATTTCCGAACCGGGAATGCGGCGCACCACTTCGTGCAGCTCGACCAGTACGTGGAACGGCGCCTGCGCGGCTTGCTCCTCAAGCGCGCGGGGTCGCGACTCGCGGCTGGTCGGGCGCTGGCCTGGCATCGTCCGTTCTTCGAAGCCTTGGGGCTTGCTCGCCTGCGCGGCACGATTCGGTATCCGGGGGTGGTGCATGCCGCGACCTGAAGCTCACCTGGTAAGCCGTGTGCGGGAAATCCGCACGCACGGTTTGAACGGGGGTCTTGCTTCCAGCCGGTCGGTTCCGCCGACCGGTGCCCAGTAGGATCTACCAATGCGCGGAAGCGCCGGGGAATGCGCCGTCGTCATCGGGTGATCGGTCCGTTCGCTCCAGGCACCGAGCGGACCCGAGACTCTGGGGTTCCGAGTCGGTGGAGCGGGATTCATGGGCTGTTGGCGGCCAAGCACTCACCTCCTGGTCATCGGCTTCGTGTTCCTCGGCTGCCCCGAACTCGGTGCGCAGCGCCCCGCCGCGCAGAGCACCGGCGTGTTCATCGCGATCGACCCGCCGGCAGCGACCGCTTCCGTGATTCCCGCGCCGGGGACCTTGCGTGAGCGCCTCGTGCGGATCGACTTCGACCGCCTGCGGGCCGCGCGCGAGGGCGTGGCGGAGAGCGCGGTCGGAGGCTTGCCCGTGCTCGGGCTGAACCTCTTCGACGATGCCCGGTTCACGGCGCTCCTCGACCACACGGGCCCCACCTCCGCCCGGTACACGCAGTCGGGCTCCCTCGCCGGTGTCGGAGGCACGGTGACGCTGGTGGTGAACGGCGACGTGGTGGCGGGCTCCGTCCGCGCGCCGGGTGGCACGTACGAAATCCGGTCGATCGGCGACGGCGTGCACGCGGTGCGCCAGGTCGACCAGGCGGCGTTCCCGCATCCACGCGATGATGCTGTGCTTCCACCCCGTCCGTCGCCAGCCACCAGCCCGGAGGCGAGCCCGATCCGTCCACCGGCCCGTGCCCAGCCCGCGGCTCCCCAGCCGCCGGAAGAGGACGGTTCGCGGATTGACATCCTGGTCGTGTACACGCCGAAGGCGCGGGCCGACCACGGCGGCGCGGCGGCCATTCAGGCGCTGCTCGACCTCCTGGTCGCCAAGACCAATCGCGCTTACCAGGACAGCGGGGTGATGCAGCGTCTGCACCTGGTCGGCGCCCGACAGGTGGCGGCCTACGTCGAAGCGGGTAGAGAGTCGCTCACGATCCTGAAGCACCTGCTTTCGCCTTTGGACGGCCTGCCGCGGACGACGTCCTCGGCGGGCGGCACCGCCGACGCCCAGCCGCTGGCCGTCTCTGACGAGACACTCGAGAGCGCCCAGCGACCGTGGGCGCAGTTCGAGGTGGTGGCACAGATAGGCAGATTGGGGCAGGGGTAATGGTGACGGGGAGGGGATTCGTCGTGCCGTTGATCGCGGTCCTGTTGCTGACGCCCACGTTGGTATCCGCGCAAATCATCGTGAACCGACAAGGGGGAACGCTCCCGCGGGCGAGGACCTCTGTGCTCTTGGAGCCGTTTGCGCCCACGGGCGCTGCTGGGCAACAACATGTGGTCGACGTCGTGTACACGCCCAGCGATGTTTCGATCCACGTTGCGTTGCAGGAGTACCAAGCTCCCGAGTGGAAGACCTTGCTCGAGGGAGTCGGAACGGCCGGAAGACTGTACGCCACCTCCACTCTTCCACCCGCCCAGCTCGCGGCCCGCCGATGGCGGCTGCGCCTTTCGAGGTTGGGCCGCGCCGGGGAGAATCGACCCATCCGGTATGACGCTCGTATCCTTCGCGAGGAACACGGCCTCCGCCAGCCGGTAACGACGATGCTGGCGCGAACCGCGGCGCACCAGGAGAGTGGAATGATCTCGGCTGGTGACGAGCGCCCCTACACGGACGTCGAATGGTCGACGGAGCCGCTACCGCGCACAGCAGACGACGCCACGCAGCTCCTGACTCAGGCGGTCGACGTCTCCTATGGAGGCGGATCCGAACGGCTCGGCGCGCAACTGCAGACGTGGGACGCCGGCTGGCAGCGCTGTGTACTGCGCGTCGTCGAACAGGTTCAGGAGTAATGGTGCCCGACCGTCAAGCAGCACCTGGCGGCGATCCGGTCGCTCTACGCTAGCTTCAATAGGAGGAGGACCGCGAAAGAGATCCCGGCAGTCACCGTTCGATCGTTCTGGAGGAGACACATGAAGTGGAACTTGAGGTGGAACACGAGGATGGGGCTCGGGGTCCTGGCCGTAATGGTCGGCCTTCTGGGCGTCGGGACGGAGCCGGCTGCGGCGCAGACGACGGTCTACGACTATGACGACTACCGCGCGTGGTGGAACAGTTTCACGTGCGACGAGCAGCTCGTGCTGATCCCGGCCGCCACAGGCGAGACCCAGGGCGATAGCGACCATCGGGGCCGCGTCTGCCGGATGGTCAATATGTTGAAGGCCGAATTGACGATAGTGATTCGGGACTTCATTGAAACTACCGAGGAGGGCCCACACGCCACACACAAAGCATGGTGGGATCATGCCACCAACGCCACAAATGCGATGCGACAGGCTCTCACCGGGCGGGTCGCCATTGCTGACGGTTCTGAGGCCCTCATCGCTCCAACCGCGGATGCCGCTCACGCGCTGTATAGCGCAGCTTACGACGACCTCGGCCCGACTCCCAGGATGCGTGTTCACGCGTCCGGCGATGCCTTGAGTGGGCGAACGATGGACGGCAACGGCGACGGAAACGGCGACGGAAACGGCGACGGAAACGGCGACGACGGCGCACCCACAACTGCGCCGATTGGTTTGGGCGCGACGACTGAGGGCGCAGCGAGCGGAACGGTGGAACTGAGTTGGAACGCGCTTGCCGGCGCGGCCATGTACAAGGTTGAGTGGCGAACGGGCTCGGTCGACTACGGCCGCATGGGGAACGACCAGACCATCGAGAACCCGCAGGTCGTGAACGGCATGGTTTCGACCATGGTCATGGATCTCGACAACGGGGTCGAGTACACGTTCCGCGTCATGGGCGGGAACGCTGCTGGAATGTACGGCCCGCCCTCGGCGGAAGTGACAGCGACGCCGGGAGGCGCGACATCCGACCGTGCCAAGCCCTTCAACGTCGACCTGGACGCAGAGGGTCGGGACATGATCGAGGTCACCTGGGAGTTCGATGAGAGGACCGACCGCGGAAGCACGTTGGAGGGGTTCGAGGTGGCGTGGAGGAAAACTGACCGCGCGACCGATTTCTCAGACAGTTTCCGGCCGGACCGGATACGTGAGGCGGGTCGCGGAGACCGGAAGTACGTCATCGAAGACTTGGACGTTGACGTGGATTACCTCGTCGCGGTTCGTGCGGTTCATCATGACCCTGGCCGCGAAGCACGCCACAGCGACTGGGTGTATCAGCTCCCGATGACCAACCGCAACGAGAGCACCCCGGCCCGCGCAGGGGCGCCGAACGATGTCAACGTCACGGCGGGCAATGGCTCGCTGACGGTGACGTGGGACTCGGTTCCCAGTGTGCGCCTTTGCAGGGATGGCGAAGGCGATTCTCACCCCTGTGGCTACATAGTCTTGTGGCGTGCGGCACACCAGAGCTTCGACACCACAGACCCCGCTCGCTTGAAGGTGCTCCTAGACTCCAACGTGACGGAGAGCTACACGATTCCGAATCTCACGAACGGGACGGAGTACCACGTCCGGGTCGGCGCCAGGAACGAGCGGGTAAACGATTGGACCGGATGGTCCGTCGATGCTACTCAGACGCCGATGGCGTCGGCTGAGGAGATGCTCGCTGCCCCGAACCCCATCGAGGCGATGGCCGGCGACTCGGAGGTCACAGTCAACTGGACGGCCGTTGAAGGTGCGGACAAGTACCGCGTCCAGTGGCGGACGGCCGCTCAGAGCTACGACGACCAGCGGCAGCACGACGGGTTCTACAACTACCGCTCCGGCGACCTGGAACTGTCGTACACGGTTCCCGGCCTGGAGAACGGCACGGAGTACATGTTCCGCGTCGTGGCGCTGGACGAGGACGGGAACATGGGCTACTACTCCGACGAGGTTAGCGCCATGCCGATGATGCCGACGCCGGCCCTGCCGGTGTTCGGGGCCATCGCACTTGCCGGGGCCCTGGCGGCAGCCGGCCGTCGCCGGCTGCGACAGCGGCAACTCCGGTCTGCGAAGCTGCGCTATCTGCCGAAGCGGTAGATTCCCGGACTCGCAACTGGATCAACTTGGGCCGGTGCCTCCCCGAGGGGCACCGGCCCTTTTGCGTCACGACGAATGGGCTAGGCACGCAGACGGACGTGCGCGTGGAACTCGCAATCGCGGGCGGATTCTGGCAGGGTGTGGAGGGGGTGGGGCAAGTGCGCCTGGCAGGTCAGGAGCCCAATGCGGGCACGGCTTGGCTAGGCTTGGCCGTGGTCGCTCCCGCCCCGCTCCACCCTTCGGATCCTTTCACGAGCCTTCTCTGGCCTTCCCCCGGACCGAGCCGCATGGGCACAGTCCGCAGGCGACGCGCGAGTACCGGGAGCGGAAGCGGGCGGCCGGTGTCTGCTACGAAGGTGGCTGTTGGCGGAAAGGCGACGCGGGGGAGCTCGCTGCGACCACCATGCGGAGATTGACGCGGAGCGGCACCGCGACGCGCGACGGGACGCGAAACGGCACCGGGAGCACTGGCAAAGCAGGGCGGTCGCCCTGGAGGCGGAAAGGTGACGGATCGCCTGCCGGACCTAACGCGTGTGCAGGAGTAGCGCGGCAGGTGACCGGCCGCCGCTAGTGTCCTGCCACTGAAAACAGTGGAACGTTCTTGGAGGCGTCGTCGTCTGTGCCAAGGAGGTAGTCCATGCGCAGAGGACCTCGCCCGGCGCCGGTCACCTTGACCGAAGACGAACGGCAAGCCTTGACCTCCCTGGCCCATCGGTCGCGCACGGCGCCACAGCTTGCGCGGCGCGCCCGCATCATCCTGGCCTGCGCCGACGGCCAGCCCACGCGCGGTATCGCCAAGCGCCTGCACCTGTCGCCGACCACCGTCTGCAAGTGGCGCACTCGATTTCTTGCC
Source organism: Vicinamibacterales bacterium (assembly GCA_965215155.1). Taxonomy (GTDB): domain Bacteria; phylum Acidobacteriota; class Vicinamibacteria; order Vicinamibacterales; family UBA8438; genus JAGWAJ01. The sequence continues at coordinate 2,014,744 of CBDCCY010000004.1, forward strand.
GACCGGCTCGACGGCTTGACCGACGAACCGCGGCCGGGCGCGCCGCGCCGCATCACCGACGCGCAGGTCGAGGATGTGGTGGTGCGCACCCTGGAATCGACCCCCCGCGGCAGCACCCACTGGAGCACGCGAGGCATGGCCAAGGCTACCGGTCTGAGCCACGCGACCATCGGTCGGATCTGGCGTGCCTTCGGGTTGCAGCCGCACCGGACCGAGACGTTCAAGCTGTCGCCGGACCCCTGGTTGATCGACAAGGTGCGCGACATCGTCGGGCTGTACGTCAATCCGCCCGAGCACGCGGTCGTGTTCTGCGTCGACGAGAAGCCGCAGATTCAGGCCCTCGAGCGCACCGCGCCGCTGCTGCCGATGCAAGCGGGCCAGGCCGAGCGGCGCACCTTCGACTATCGCCGCCACGGGACGACCTCGTTGTTCGCCGCACTCGACGTCAAGACCGGCACGGTCATCGGCGAGTTGCACCGCCGCCATCGGTCGGTCGAGTTCGAGAAGTTCCTCAAGCGCATCGACGCCGAGACGCCGGACGGGCTGGACATCCACCTCATCCTGGACAACTACAGCACGCACAAGTCGCCCCGGACTCGGCGGTGGCTGGTCCGGCACCCGAGGTTCCATCTCCATTTCACCCCGACCTACAGCTCCTGGCTGCATCTGGTGGAGCGATGGTTCGCGGAACTGACGACCAAGCAACTGCGTCGCGGCGTGCATCGCAGCATCGTCGCCTTGGAGCGGGCGATTCGGGAGTTCCTTGACCAGCACAACGCCGCCGCCCGTCCGTTCGCGTGGACGAAGTCGGCCGACGAGATCCTGGCGAGCATCGCCCGGTTCGCGCAACGGACCCTCGCGGCGCACAGCGGATACTGTTTCACGAACCATTGATACAGGACACTAGCTAGTGCCTGCCAGAGAACCCCTCTTGAGAGTGGGGAACTGCGACCCGACACGCGGCATCTCGGCGTGATTTCACTATGAGCCGGGCCGCGACGGTGCTTGGAACCGCCCCAAGGGCGCAATAGCCAGAGAGAGCCGTCCCGATACCCCGCGTCCAGCGACGGTTGAGCCTCGTCGTCTCACGACGAGCTCAGATAGCAACGACCGTTCCATACGGGTCAGGCGACTCGTCGGCGGCGTTTGCGCTCGCGCTTCTGCAGGAGCAACCCAACCCGATGCAGGTTGGCCGCCAGCACTGACAACGCTACCGTGCGCGCGAAGCCGTCAGCACCATGACTGCGAACCCTATCCAGGCCCCGATGCTCCAGACCGTTGATGGCCGACTCGACCCCAGGGTGCGCTCGGCGCGCCGCCAAGAAGGACTCCTCTTCCTCCCGTTCCTGGTCCGCCCTCGAGAGTCGCCCCGACTTCGGGAGCGCGTTCAGGTCGAGCAGTGTGTCCAGCCGCATCCGGTTGGCAGGGCTGTGGAATCCGCGGTCGAAGCTGCAGGCCCGCAATTCCGGATACAACGCCTGCGCTTCCTGCACCAGCGGCACCGCCACGTCGACATCCTCACCCTGCCACAGAATCCGGTGATGAAGGATGAACTGATGCTGGTCCTCGACCAGCGCAACCGGAACGCCCAGCTCCACCGGCGTGCCCGCCTTCCCCTTCGATATCCAGCGCGTGTGCTCCTCGAAGATCGAGAACACCTTCTCCTCATGCGGTATCGTCTCGCCCCGCAGAAGCCGCCGCTCCACCTGGTCCATCTGGCGCCGGGCATGCGCGATCCAACCTGCAAGCGACTGACACGTCGCTTCCCCAGCCCCACGCTCCCGCAACGTGTCCAGCGTGGCCGCCGCACGCTCGACCAGGGCGGCGCAACGCTCCAGATACCCTTCCACCCCCGCCGGATGACGCTTCGCTCGTCGCGTCGAACGCACCCCGTTGAACAGGCGCCGGACTTCGTTCGACAGATGCCGCCACTGGCGCCATCCTCCAACCGCATGTCGCTTCGCCGCCCGCCCCGTCTCCCGCAGCAGGCACCGCATCGCGTCCCACAGCAGGCTCACGTCCGTCGGGTAGTGTACGTCGGTCTCCACCACGAACGAGTCACACCGCCCGCGCAATGGCTCGCCAGGCTTTTTTTTTTGCGACCTTGTGCCCACTCTCCACCACCAGCCCACCCACCGCCGACAGCAACTCCGGCGTCAACAACGACACGTTGTCGACCACCGTCTGGTACTCGTAATACGTCTCGTCACCGAAGTCGCTGTGCCCCAGAAACATACGGATCGTCTGGTGCTGGTTCGCCAGGTCGTGGAGGCGGTCGAAGTCACAGCCCAGACCCTGCTTGAGCACCCCCAGCACCAGAATCTGCCACAACTCCATCCCCGGACGCCCTACCGTACGATCCACCTCCGACAGCACGTGCTCGTCCAGCAGGGCGAACAGCCGCGCGCGCAACGCCTCGTCGCTCCAGAGGTGTTGAAGCCCCTTCAACACTGCCGGAATGTCGTCCCGCGACTTGGGGTCGAGCCGGATCTTGTCGATGGACACCTGACCGAGCTGGAACTGCCGTCGGTGGATCTCTCTCATGGTCGCCAACGTCGCGAAGATCTCGCCGAAAGGGCCGGAAATCGAGCGGTTCAGCCGTGATGATAGGACATCCGGCCTGATCTTCGCCACTCGGAATCCGTACAAGTCCCTGTGCAATCAATCTGTTACGAGTTTTCCCGGCCGACACTAGCTACGCAACCGATATGCTCCGGCTGATCGCCAACCGGGCCACCGCCGAGGGAGACGAGATGCTCTACCGGGCAGCCTCAGGCGCAATCGACAAAGCTCAATCCGCCGCATCGGGAGGGACCCCGACCAAGCCGCCCGTCTTGAACGAGGAAGCGCATGGGGATTTCTGAACTGGTGATCGAGAAGGGCCACGGCGGGATAGGGTCGAATGGAGAGCGGCCAACCAAGGCTTTGACAACCCCGACCGGCAGGCCATTATCGAAGGAGGAGGAACCGGCCATACGATCATGGGCCTGATGAACGGAGAGGAGTACGGTGTCATCGTCCGGGCCAGAAACGAGCGCAGCTGGACCTGGAGCATGAAGTCCGAGGAAGCGCGTCAGACGCCAATGATGCCGGCCGCCGAAACGCTCCCCGCCCCGAACCCGGTTGAGGCAATGGCGGGCGACGAGGAAGTCACGATCATGTGGACCGCCGTCGAGGGCGCCGCCAAGTACCGCGTTCAGTGGCGGACTGCCGCCCAGAGCTACGACGACAAGAGGCAGCACGACGGGTTCTACGACTACCGCAGTGGCGACCTTGAACTCTCGCACACGATCATGGGCCTGGAAGGCGGCATGGAGTACATGTTCCGGGTCGTGGGCGTTGGACGATGATGGCAACATGGGCGAGTACTCCGACGAGGTAAGCGCCATGCCGATGATGCCGACGCCGGCCCTGCCGGTGTTCGGGGCCATCGCCCTTGCCGGCGCGTTGGCTGCGGCCGGCCGTCGCCGCATCCGCCAGCGGCAACTCTGGTCGCCGAAACTCCGCTACCTGCCAAAGGGGTAACGGCCGGAACCACGGCACTGACCGACCTGGGCCGGTGTTCCCCTCACACGAGGGGGGGCACTGACCTTTTTCGGGTCTTCCGCAGAATCTGTGGGTAAGAACGGAGGCTGGTAGTCCTCGTCAGACAAGAGGCAGCGTGCCCGTGTGCTCGCCGCCGTCAAGGCGCTTCGCTCCGCTCCGCCCCCGCTGCGCGGGGCTGACGGCCTGGACGCCGGCTCCGCGCACGAGCGCCCCGGCTCTCGTCTGACGAGGACCAAATGCCCGACGCCCGTATCGGGAGGGCGATGGCCCGTCCCGAAGCACAGAACGCAGCCTCGACATCGGAAACGCATCCCGTTCCGGAATCCGCGACAATTGGTGTTGCAGCAGCCAAGCGACGCGGAAGGGGAACGGGATGCAACTCAAGAGTATCTTGAATCGGGTCCAGAAGCACCCGTCGTTCATCTACGAGACGGTGCGGCTGGTGGAGCACCCGCAGTTGACCCTCGAGGTTCGGGTGCGGCCTCGCGCCGGGACCCGCGCGACGTGCTCGCAGTGCAGGCGCCGGGCCCCGGGCTACGACACGCAGGCGGTCCGGCGCTTCGACTTCGTGCCCCTGTGGCACATCCCCGTGGTCTTCCTCTACGCGATGCGCCGCGTCGACTGCCCGCGCTGCGGCGTACGGGTCGAGGCGCTGCCGTGGGCCACCGGCAAGCACCGACTGACCGACGCCTACGCCTGGTTCCTCGCCGGGTGGGCCAGGCGTCTGTCGTGGCAGGAGGTCGCCGCGGCGTTCCCCACGTCCTGGGACACCGTCTATCGGGCCGTGCGCATGGCGGTCGACTGGGGCCTCGCGCACCGCGACCTCACGAACATCGAGGCCATCGGCGTCGACGAGCTCTCCCGCCGCCGCGGGCAACGCTACCTGACGCTGGTCTATCAGATCGACGGTCACTGCAAGCGCCTGCTGTGGGTCGGCCGCGAACGCAAGGCCGCGACGTTGGAGGGCTTCTTCGACTGGTTCGGCCCCGCACGCAGCGCGGCGCTGTATTTCGTCTGCTCGGACATGTGGAAGCCCTACCTGAAGGTGGTTGCCGAGCGCGCCGGCCAGGCCGTGCAGGTGCTCGACCGCTTCCACATCATGAGCCATTTCTCGCAAGCGATCGACGAGGTGCGCGCGGCGGAGGCCCGGAAGCTCGCCGCCGCGGGCCGGGCGCCGGTGCTCAAGCGCAGCCGCTGGCTCCTGCTCAAGCGTCCGGAGAATCTCAGCGACGAGCAGCGGGGCCGGCTTGCGGAGCTGGTGCGTCGCAACCTGCGCACGGTTCGCGCCTACCTGCTCAAGGAGGACTTTCAAGCGCTGTGGGGCTACGTGTCGCCGTACTGGGCCGGCCGGTTCCTCGACCGCTGGTGCACTCGGACGATGCGCTCGCGGCTCGACCCGATGAAGGAGGTGGCCCGCATGCTGCGCTCGCACCGCGACCTGATCCTGAACTGGTTCCGGGCCCGAGGGCAGTTCTCCAGTGGCATTGTCGAAGGCTTCAACGGGAAGGCCAGAGTGATCACCAAACGGGCGTATGGCTTCCGCACCTCCGCGGCACTGGAAGTCGCTTTGTATCATGCACTTGGCGACCTGCCCGAACCAGAACTCACCCACAGATTCTGCTGACGAGGCCCTTTTTCTCGCCCTGGTAGCACGAGCCTTCTCTGGCCTTTCCCCGGACCGAATGGGCAGCACGCAGGCGACGCGCGAGTACCGCGAGCCGAAACGGGCGGCTGGTCTCTGCTACGAAGGCGGCCGTTGGCGGAAGGCGACGCGGGGAGGTCGCTGAGACCACCATGCGGAGATTGACGCGGAGCGGCACCGCGACGCGCGACCGGACGCGAAACGGCACCGCGAACACTGGCGAAGCAGGACGGCCGCCCCGGAGGAGGAAGGTGACGGATCGCTGGGCGGACCTGACGCGGATGCAAAGGGTAACGCGGCGGGTTGCCGGCCGCCGTTGGGCGCGAACGACATGCTCCAGCTGATCGCGGCCCGTGCCGGAGCCGAGGGAGACGAAATGCTCTACCGGGCCGCCTCTTGGGGAATCCGGGGGAAGTTGAACACGGAATCCGGGGGAAGTTGAACGTCGGATCCGGTCGAAGTTGAAGGCCGAATGCAGAGCATTCTCTGCCGCGAAATCCCCCCCGGCGGGACGCACGGATCCTGGCGCGACGGGAAGGTGTCACGAGGGGTGACGGCGTTGGGCACGGGCGCGGCGGTGGCGGGGTGAGGTTGGCGGGTGAGGCTGCCCCAAGTGAGGCAACACGAGCGGCAGAAGTAGTTGACGCCGATCATCACCGAGCGCGCCTCACGTTGCCGCGCGGATTGAGCGTCAGGAGGAACTTGTCCATCGCGGCATCGTGCGCGAACTCCGGGTGCCTCGCAACGAACGCCTCGACGGCCGCTATCGGGCCCGGGCCATGTTCCGGCAGCACCGGATGTCCGTTGAGGTTCGTGTCCTCGACGATGAGGTAGCTGCCTTCGTGACCATCGGGCCGTAGACCTTGAGCTCGCCGAACACTTGATCGCGGCTGTGATCCGAGTCGAGGATGAACAGGACCGTCGAGGCGTCCTTGACTTCGGCCTGCACCCGAGCAGCGACGTCCTCGGCCACGGACGACCTGGGGAGGTAACGTGATCCGCGGGTGCGACGGACGCCCCGGACGCTCCTTGATGTCGATCGTGATGACGCGCCCGTTCTGCAGCAGGTAGCAGAGCGACGCCAGGAGAGGGCGCTCCCGCCGAAGGCGGTTCCCGCTTCGACGATCACACGTCCGGCTGGAGCCGGTGGACGAGCTCCTGGTGCAGCCACAGGTCGAGCGGGCACTTCTGGAGCGCGTGCCTTAGGAACCAGGTATTGCGCCACGTCATGTTGAACAGGCGCACGTCGTGGTAGAGCCGATGGAGCTCGTCCACGGACGGAACGTTCCTCGGCCGCGTTGCGCGCGACGCGCCGGTAGAAGGCGCCGCGCAGGTTGCGAACCTCGTTCAACAGGAACCTGCGGGCCTTCGCGACAATGCCGAGTCCGCTATCGAGCGGGGCCTTCGGCACGGGCGACCTCCACGGGTGTGAACGCCGCGCCTCACCCCGCCTGCGGGAGGGCGCGCGGCGGGGCGGGTGAGTTGACGACCGGTGAACGGCCGCGGGCGGGCGAGCCACCAGACGGCCGCCGCCGGGAGCGCCAGCGCCCAGCCGCGCAGCAGACCCACGTGCGGGTCGAAGCCATAGTGGTGGGCGAGCTCGTCGACCGGCACGCCGAACACGCCTGCACCAGGACGACGCCGCCGAGGCCAGCAAGCGCGCGCCGCCACGACCGGCCGCCGCCCGCCACCGCGATCCAGAGCGCCGCGAACAGCCCCACCTGGAACGCCGGCAGGATGGCCCACGCCCCCTGGCTGTCCGCGAACGCGTGGCCGGCGTGCCCGGCCAGCGCCTGTAGGCCGCCCACCGCCCCGCCGACAACGGCGCCGAGGGCCGGCGCCGACGCGAACGCCGCCACCACCCCCAGCGCCACTGCCACCGACGCCCCCGCCGCCGCCCGCCTCCCGCCCCCCGCCGTGCGGTACGCCACCGCCACCAGCAGCACCGCGACAAGATTCTGGGAGAAGGCGTGGATGGCCACGGCATACGAACCGACGACCGCCGCGGGCACCGCCAGCACCAGCAGCCGCGACACGCCGAGGGCGAAGAAGACGGCCGGCGTCGCCACGAGCATCGCCGTCCGCCGCCGCCAGCCCAGCGGCGCCGCCAGCGCCGCCGCCAGGTAGAGCGGGATGAGCGGCGTGAAGATGCACTCCTGTGTGACGATGAACGCGCCGTGCACGTTGCGAATGACCGGCCCGTCGACCGTCGCCGCCGCCCGCCGCCGTCATGATGGTCCCGCCGGTCACCGCGATCCAGCCCGCGATGACGTCGACCCCCGCGCTTTCGAACCTGGACAAGGCGCCGCGGGAGATGGGTTCCGCCGTAGCCGATGCGGCAAGCAGACTGACGTTCGGGCTTCTCGATTTCCTGGAGCGCAACCCGGACCGACGCAGGGAGAAGCGGCTCGGCGAGGCGCCGGCTCCGGTCAACGCCGCCCCGGCTTCACGTCCGTCAACGCGACGGTCGGCCGGCGTCGCCACGAGCATCGCCGGGCGCCGCCGCCAGCCCAGCGGCGCCGCGAACGCCGCGGCCACATAGAGCGGGATGAGCGGCGTGAAGATGCATTCCTGGGTGACGATGAACGCGCCGTGCGCGTTCCGGATGACCGGCCCGTCGACCGTCGCCGCCGTCCCCGCCGCCGTCATGATGGTCCCGCCGGTCACGGCAATCCAACCCGCGATGACGTCGACCCCCGCGCTCTCGTAGAAGAACGGCGCTGTGGCGAAGTAGACCGCCACGAGCAGCGCCGCCAGCAGCAGGAAGCGCCGCGGCGCCGCCCCGAGCACGAGCCCGCCGACCGCCGCGCCGCTTCCGCCACCGTCTGCCGCGCCCGGTGCGGCGAGGTGCGACCCCTGTCGGCCCATCCAGGCGTACACGAAGCCCGCCGCCACGAGGATCAGGATGCCCGGCCAGATGTAGACGTGGAGCAGCTCGAGCAGCGACCGGTTCTCGGCGATCAGCGACAGGTGCCCGAGCCGCACGACATTCAACGCCGTAATGACTGTGAAGCCGACCGCCGCGCCCGCAGCCGCGCGCCCCAGGTGGCGGGGAAGGCGAAGATCGCCCCCGCGCAGAGCGCCAGCGGGTCGCCCCCGCCGCAGCTCGCGTCGGCGTAGACCAGGTCCGACGGCGCCCCGGTGAGCTGGTCCGCCACCCGCTGCTGCGCCGCCGCGAACGGCGTCAGCAGCGTCTGCTCCACCCACCGCAGCCGCGTCACGCCGAACAGCCCCGACGAACCACGCCCCAGTGATCAGCGTGAAGCGGAGCATCGCGTTCCCTTCCGGCGCATCGTGTACCCGCTCGGACGCCGCCGCGTCATCGATCAATTCCGAGACCACCGGGTTCGCTTCCTGCCGCACGCTGCGCCTCCCTAGCCACCCTAGGAGCTTGCGCCGCAGAAAGTAACGCAGTGGAATTCCGCGGCGCAAGCTCCTGGGGCGGTGGGGGCTGGGGCCGACACGGAGCCTGCGACGGGTTTGGCGGCGCTAGCCCTAGAGAGTACTCGGTCTGCTCAAGAAAAAGGCCGGAGCAGGCAACCCTGCCCCGGCCCATGCAAGACACGACTCGGAAGAAAGGCTACGACTTCAGAAGCCGCGCCTGCCGCCGCGCCCGTAGGCGGCGCCGACCGGCTGCCACCAGTCCGGCACCGAGGGCCAGCACACCGAACACCGGAAGCGCCGGCGTCGGCATCATCGGCGTTTGACGCGCCTCGATCGAAGACTCGCTCTTCGCGGTCTTCTCGTTCATGGAGCTGACGACGACGCCGTATTCCGTCCCGTTCATGAGATTCGGGATGGTGGCGCTCAGCTTGTCCCTCACCGTCATCTGCCGGTCAGGGTTGTCGAAGCTCTGGTGCGCGGCACGCCACTCGACCAAGTAGCCGCAGCGGGCGCCGACAGCAGCGTCTTCGCACATCCCCACGCTAGCAACGGCATCCCACGTCACCATCAACTCACCATCCATCGACCTGACGGTGACGTTCTGCGGCCTGGTTGCCTCAGCTGGCGTCGACTCTCTCGCCGCGGCGCGATAGCTCCAACTGCTATACGCGATCGGATCGCCACTGGCGTCGCCATGGACCGCACGAACTCCAATCAGGTACTCATCGTTGACCTTCAGATCGAGGGTGTAGCTCCTTGCCTCGCGGCCGCCGGTAACCGACACGATCCTCTGAGGAGACAGGGCGTCCGTGAACTCCGTCCCTGCGGCCTCCGTCCACCCGATTTGGAACCCGGTCGCCGTGTCGGTCCCATCGCCCCCGTAGTCCCACTTGGCCGTGATCATGTTCCTGCCACTCGGCTCCAGCTTCACGTTCGTGGGGGCAGGCACGTCCATCATATCGGCCATCGGCGTCTGCTTCACCTCCGCCGAGCCATCACTGTAGTTGCCATCACCCATCTGCGTGCGGACCTGGAACATGTATTCCATGCCGTTCTCAAGAGGCTTGGCTTCCGCCATCGTCGCGTTCGCCATGGCCATCACCATCCGGGTGGTCACGCTGTAGCCCTGAGAGGCAGTCCTCCACTGGACCATGTAGCCGGTCGCGCCGGTGACGGCCTCCCACTTCACAGTCACCATCTCGTCGCCACTCACGGCCTCGACACCCATCGGGGCAGCGGGCTTGACAGCTGCCGCCCCGGCTGTCGCCACGGCGGCTCCGGCTTCCCAAGCAGTGCGAGTATCGTTGCCATTGAGCACTCGAACTGCAACCGAATAACTCGCCTCGGCCTCCAAACCTGTGATGGTGTGCTTCAGAAGGTGGTTCGCGACCGAGTTCAACATGGCTGGCGCGGGACTCGTAGGCACGTCGCCGGCCGCCACCACGGTTGTCGACTTGGCCCACGTTATCTCGTACATGGATACGTCCTGGGGGTTTGTGGCGGGTGCCTCCCAGGTGACATCAACGGTGCCCGGAGCCGAGCCGGTGGCCGCCGCCACGTTCTGTGGTGCCGATGCCTGCGCGAAGACCACTTCCGGCGCGAGCAGCACGCCGACTGCCAGAAACGCGCCGAAAACGAAAAGGGTACGCCGTGTGCTCATCATGTGTCTCCTCCAGAACGATCGAACGGTGACTGCCGGGATCTCTTTCACGGTACTCCTCCCATTGAAGCTAGCGTCGGCCCGCCGTTCAGCGAGCCCGTGGCCATCGCTGGCCGACTGACCGATTCCGGCTTCTCGGGCCGGTGCTGTCGGCGACCCTCGACGGGGACTCGACCACACGGATTCGGGAAGCCGTCGCCCTCTACGACCAAGAGGTCGACCACGCTTGGCGCGGACGGGCCCTGGCTGCCTGAACACTGGATCGGGGAGACCAAGACCACCGGCGGTAGCCGGATCCGAAACTTGACTCAACTGTGAAGATCATGCGGGTTCAAGGCGTCTAGTCGGGTTGACCCGGCGACGGCACTGCGAGGTAGGTGAGAACCGGGCGATCCCAGTTGGGTGCGGCTCTTTTCCGTAGAGAGCTATCTCATTGACTGATAGTGGTTTATCTCCGCGCCCCCTCTCAGTTGGGGGCATTCTGGCGGGGACAGCACCGGACCAGCGTCCCCACCGGGCCCTTCGAGCAGCCGACCGGAGCCGGTGACCACGGCGCTGAGGCGCTGTGGCCTGTTTCTCCGGCGCCCCTGGACATTTCGCGCGGCGCTTGCTACGGTGTGGTGGGAAGGGAGACGCCTTCCCGCGATGGCCGTGGCGACGACGAGTTTCTCGGGACGTGCGTTCAGCGACCGCGAGGTGACGCTGATGCGCGAGGTCGTGCGGGATTGCTCGGGCTTGAGCCGGATGGAGCTGGCGCGCACGGTGTGCGAGCTGTTGCGGTGGCGGCGTCCGAACGGGAGGCTGAAGGCGCGGGAGTGCCGGGAGTTCCTGGAACGGCTCGACGCGGAGGGGGCGCTGATGCTGCCGGACAAGCGGCGGGGGCGCGTGGTCGGTTCGGTGACCCGCGTTCCCCGGACGGCGGTGGGGGAGCCGGGACGTTCGCTCGTCGGGAGCGTCCGCGACATCGAGCCGCTGGAGGTCGAGTTGGTGCAGGAGCCCGCGCAGCGGCTGCTGTTCCGGGAGCTGGTGGGTCGCTACCACTACCTGGGGCACACGGTTCCGTTCGGCGCGCACCTGCGGTATCTGGTGTATGCGTCGAAGCCGGTCCGCGCGGTGGTGGGCTGCCTGCAGTTCTCGAGCCCGGCGTGGCGCATGGCGGTGCGGGACCGCTGGGTGGGCTGGGACGATGGGACGCGGGCGCGGAATCTGCAGCGGGTGGTCAACAACAGCCGCTTTCTGTTGCTGCCGTGGGTCGGGGTGAAGAACCTGGCCAGCGCGGTGTTGGCGCGTGGCCTCGGTCGGTTGGTGGCGGACTGGGCGCGCCGGTACCACCTCGAGCCGTGGCTGGTGGAGACGCTGGTGGACGCGCGCCGCCACCACGGGGGTTGCTACCGTGCCGCCAACTGGGTCGCGTTGGGCGCGACGAGCGGTCGCGGGCGCATGGACCGGCACGGCCGTCGTGCCGGCGCGGCGCCCAAGACGGTCCTGGTCTATCCTCTGGTTCGGGATGCGCAGCGGCGGCTGCGGGAGCCTTGAGCGATGCGAGTCGTCGCCGACCGCGGCGCTCCCTCCGACCCGGCGCCGTATGCGGCGGCGGACGCCGTATACGCGGATGCCAAAGCCTACCTCTCGTCGCGCGAAGCGCAGCAGATGAGTGAGAGCGACCTGGAACGGGAGCTGAATCGGCGGGGCCAGGAGTTGCTGCGCAAGCTCCTGCAGGGGCACCTCGACCAGCGCAGCCCGGGAGAGGCGGCCGGTCCGGTCGCGGGGGCCGATGGGGTCGAGCGCGGGGAACGGCGCGTGCACGAACGACACCTGGAGACGACCTTCGGCACGGTGGAAGTCGAGCGCGTGGGCTACGCGCGTGCGGGTCACGAGAGTCTGCATCCGCTGGATGCGTCGCTCAACCTGCCGCCGGAGCGGTACTCGCTCGAGGTGCGCCGGCGGGTGGCGGAGGCGGCCGCGTCGCGGTCGTTCGACGAAGCGCTGTTCGATCTGTCTCGCCATACCGGAGCGGAGGTGCCGAAGCGGCAGGCGGAACAGTTGGCAGCTCGCGCGGCGGAGGACTTCGACGCCTTCTACGAGGCGCGCCGCGCGGCGGCGGGCGAGCCGTCGCCGGAGGGGTCGGTTCTGGTGCTCACGTTCGACGGCAAGGGCGTGGTGCTGCACCGCGAGGACCTGCGCGAGGCGACGCGGCGGGCGGCGGAGCGGCGCCGGCGGCAACGCGAGCAGCTCGCCTGGTTCCCGCGTCTCCAGCCGGGTGAGAAGAAGCACGCGAAGCGCATGGCGACGGTGGCCGCCGTCTACACGGTCGCGCCGTTCGTGCGGAGCCCGGAGGAGTTCCTGCAGAGCCTGATGCCCCGCTCGCCGGTGGCCAGGACCCGGACGAAGAAGTCCAGGCCCCCGCTCGTGCGACCTCGCCCGGTGGCGAAACGGGTCTGGGCGAGCCTCGAACGGGAGCCGGCGGAGGTGGTCGCGGAGGCGCTGCTGGAAGCGGACCGCCGGGACCCCGAGCGCGTCAAGAGCTGGGTCGTGCTCGTCGACGGCGCCGAGATGCAGCTCGACCTCGTGGAGGCGGGCGCCGCCGCGTACGGCGTCGACGTCACGGTGGTGCTCGACATCATCCACGTGGTCGAGTACGTCTGGAAGGCGGCACAGGTGTTCCATCGCGAGGAGAGCCTCGAGCGGGAATACTGGGCTTGGACGCGGGTGCGACGCATTCTCGAAGGCAAGGCCCGGTGGGTGGCGGCGGCAATGCGCCGAGCGGCCACCGTCGCCCGCCTGCCGCCCGACCTCCGCAAGCCGGTCGACACGTGCGCCGACTACCTGCTGAAGTATGGGCCGTATCTACACTACGACCGCTACCTCGCGGCGGGCTATCCCATCGCCACGGGGGTGATCGAGGGGGCGTGCCGGCACCTGGTCCGCGACCGGATGGAGTTGACCGGCGCCCGCTGGCGGCTGGTCGGCGCCGAGGCGGTCCTGAAGCTGCGAGCGTTACGAGCCAGCGGCGACTTCGATGCCTACTGGGACTTCCACGAGGCGCGCGAGTACGAACGGAACCACGCCCAACGTTATGCTGACGGGATAGCACCACCCGTCACCGAGCCGTCCCCACCGCCCTCCTCCCCCCGTCTTCGACGGGTCAAGTAGCTCTTGCCCTGCTGCTCGCAGCAACCCTTGGACATCTCTGGACCGCCGACGAAGAAGAGCCGCACCCATCCCAGTTTTCAGGCAACGCTCAGCGGTCCACTGGTGGCCGGCAGTTGGTGACGGCGCAGGCCGATGTGGAGACGCGGGTTTCGATTGGGCAGCCAGAAGAGGACGTGGCTTTTGTCGGCGCGCGAAGCTGGGCTGGTCGACGCCGACTACGCCGACTGAACGGCGCGAGGGAGACGCAGCGGGGCGGGGCGGAGACCGGCAATCAGAGACGGAAGTGCAAGGCCGTGGGCGAACTCGAGACTGCGTTCAACGTTGGAAGGGGCCCGAAGAGCGAATGCACTTTGCCACGAGCTCGAACCGTCCTGCGCCGGCCTGGAGCAGGTCGGAGGAGCCGACGAACTGCGGCCTCGGGAGCGACGGAGTCGGCGGGTGCAGAGGCGCGGACGTGCGGTGGGTGCCTTCTGGCGCGCTTCGCTCGGGGCGGCGGGCGCAAGTTGGCTCGATGTCTTCGGCGCGCCTTTTCTGCACATGCAAGGAGCCAGGGAGTTGGAAGCAACGATTGTTGGGAGGTACCGTTGTGGTGGCACGGCCGTGGGACGAGCGCGGGTGGGCTACGACGGAGACGCGCTTGTGCGCGCTTCGACACATGACGGCCAGGTCGCGCGGTTACGCCGCTAACAGCCTACGAGACGATGGCCGAAGGAGTGGGCAACTGGGCGCACGGAGCCGGGCAGCGGCAGGCGGAACTCGACACGGGTTCTGTTAGCGGGCAAGCATGACGGCGATCAACGCGCAGGTGGACAGAACTCGTGATGGTGCGGCGATGGTTTCCATGGGGCTGGGGTTGCCGGGGATGTCCCGGAGGCTGTTGAAGTTGGGGTGAAGTGGGTGGCGACTCCTCGCCCCTGTTCTGTGATAGGACAGGGGTGCATCAAGAAGGAGGAGAGCCACCCATGGCGAAGCATGACAGGCGGAAGAGATCCAGCCAACCCCCAGCTCGGAATCGGTCACGATTCAAGTGCCGTTGCCGGTGCTGGGCGTCGTGAACGGGGTCGGGGAAGCGTTTCATGGCTTGTGCATCGCGACCGGGCTGCAGGTCCTGGAGGCCATGATGGAGGGGACCGGGAAGTCCTGTGTGGCCCGAAGGGGCGCCATCAGGTCGAGCGGCCGGGGTGGCGCGGCGGGAGCGCGGACAGTCAGGTAGTGCTCGGCGGGCGGCAGGTGGAGTTGCCGCGGCTGCGGGTGCGGAGCGCCGACGGCGAAGTTCCGCTGGTGAGCTTCGAGTGGGCGGCGGCCACCGACCCGCTGGACGAGCACACGCTGGCCGCGGTCGCGGCCGGGGTGTCGACGCGGCGCTACGCGAGCACGTTGGACCCGGTGCCGGCCGACGTGACGGAACGGGGAACATCGAGAAGTGTGTCGCGGCGGTTCGTGGCGCTTTCGACGCAGCGCCTGCAGGCCTTTCTCGACCGGCCGTTGGGAGAGCTGGACCTGCGGGTGGTCTGCATTGACGGCAAGGTCTTCTGGGACCACTGCAGGTGATCGCGTTGGGGATCGACGCCGAGGGCCGGAAACACGTGCTCGGCTTGCGCGAAGGGGCCACCGAGACGGCGGCCGTCGCCGGAAGCCTGCTGAGCGACTTCGTGACACGCGGGCTGCCGACGGACCGGGCGTTGCTGTTCGTCATCGACGGCGCCCAGGGGCTGCGTCGGGCCGTCACGGAGGTCTTCGGCTCCCGCGGCATGGTGCAGCGCTGCCAGGTGCACAAGCGCCGGAACGTGCTCGGCCATCTCCCGGAACGGCTGCACGCGTCGGTCGGCAAGGCGCTGCGGGATGCGTGGGGCCTCGACTCGGCGGACCACGCGGCGCGGGTGCTGGAGCGGCTGGCGGCGTCGCTGGAGCGCGACCACCCCGGCGCCGCCGCATCCATCCGGGAGGGCCTCGACGAGACGCTGACCGTGCGGCGCCTCGGCCTGACGGGGGCGCTGCAGCGTACGTTGCACTCGACGAGCATCATCGAGAACTTGAACGGGAGCGTCGAGCACTACACGCGACGCGTCAAGCGGTGGCGCGGTGGCCACATGATCCAGCGCTGGGTGGCGAGCGCGCTGGTGGAGGCGGAGAAGCACTTCCGGCGGGTCCGCGGCTACCGCGACCTGCCGCGTCTGCTCACAGCCCTGGACGCGGTGGCGCCGCCCGTCGGCGCTGTTGCGAACGTGGCGTAACATAGACGACTCGTAAGCAAGACGTTGAGATTCGATCGAGTTAGAGATCGCATCGTGCAGCAGCAGATCAGGTGGTGCAACGGCGAGATACGCAGCCACATGGACGAGGTAGCACGGAACAGTGCCGACACAGATGCTTACCTCTATATCGCGGCAGCCGGCTCACGGCTGTCCTACGAGGAAATGCCCGACCGTTCGATCTGGGAACTCTTTCGAACTCGCAGCGGTGGCACAATAACCAAGGATGTGTTGTGTCCGTACAGGGGCATCACGGACTATAGATGACGGACGTTCGGATTCGCTGTTGGGGGGCGCGGACGATGTGCGCGCTGGATGGTCCGCGCACAGCACGGCGCTGGATCACGCGTCCGCGCGTCTCGCCACAGGGGAATCGAAGCGTCTGCGCTAGGCCTGCCGGCAGGTTCGACCGCGTAGCTGCCGCAGCACTGCAAGCCAGGCGGCCGCCCCGTGCGACCCGCGAGGATTGGTCGGTCGAGGATCCCGGCCGTCGCTCAGTTCTGCAGCCAGCGGATCGCCTTCGTGATCGTCTTGTCGGTCACGCCGCACTCGACGGCGATCGCGTGATCACTCCAACCCTCGGCGCGCAAGGCGCCCGCGGTCTCAGCAAGACGCCTGTACGCTGGCGCCGGAACGCGGTCGCGAAGGTCGGCCTCGAACGACAAGCTCCCCACGGTGCGAGTTCTTTCGTTGCGGGTCCACCATCCGAGTGAACCCCGCGCGGATCCGAGCCTGGATCGGAGCCGGTAGGCTCTTGCTTCGCCTTAGCTTGGTTAAGAGCGGAACAACACCCGCAACTTGGTGAAGAACGCCCGGTTCGTCGGCTGCAGGGCGCTCGTCGGGAAGTAGCCCAAGTTTAACAGGGGTGAAATGAGGTCGTTTGGAATCAACGATTTACGGGGGCAGAACGGTTCGAGTGGCACTACAAACGTGCGTGAACCGGGAGGTTCGGGTCGTTCAGACGAGGGTCTTGCGGACGCCGGCGGGGTTGGGGTCGACGCCGAGAACGTCGTAGATGGCGCGCTGCTCGGGTTCGGGCTGTGTGGCGGTGCGCACGTGGAGGGTGCGTCCGTCGGGCCGGCGGAAGGTGGTGGTGACGCGCTGCTGGCCGTCGAGGACGTGGCGTAGCGACGTCCAACTGGCCTGCTCGCGATGCTCGCGCAGGCGGGTGCGGATGACCTGGACGAGCTGGTAGGCGATGACGGTGAGGAACAGATGGCCGTCGGCTCGCCGCGGCTTGCGGTGATAGATGGGACGCAGGCCGAGCTCGGACTTGAGGGAGCGGAAGACGGCTTCGACGTCGGTGAGGGTGGTGTAGGTGCGCCAGAGGGTCTCTTCGTCCCAGTCGGTCTCGCTGCTGCGCAGGCAGTAGACGCCGGGATGGGTGGCCATCGAGCCGTCCTTGGGGCGCCGGGTCCAGGTGACGGCGGCGGCCCGCTCGCCGGTCTCGTCGGCGGTGACGTCGATCTGGTAGTGGCCGGCGGCGCGGGAGTGCTTGGTCTTCAAGCGGCCGATGCGCTGCCAGACCTGGGCGATGCGCTTGTGGGCGCGGGGGCGGGCGAGCCCGTCGTTGAGCTTCGTGAGGGCGTCCTCGAAGCGGGCGGCGGCGCGCTCGACGATGCCGCGCTCCTTCGCGGCCCGCTGCTCGGAGTAGCAGTAGAGGCGGACCTCGTCGGGGTCGTCGGAGACGACCTTGTGCAACTGCACGGTCTGGTTGGACTGCGTCCGCAGGGACACGGCGGCGGTGGCGTCGAACTGGCGGTGGCGTTCGCGGCTGACGACGAGATAGCGGTAGCCGTTGTCGCGCAGCCAGGCGATGCAGCCTTCGGTGGCGACGCCGCGGTCCATGACCACGAGGGCGCCGGATGGCGCTTGGAGTGCTTCGAGCATGCCGGCCAGGGTGCGGTGTTCCCGAACGTTGCCGTCGAAGACCTGCGAGCGGCGGACGAAGCCGCTGGCGTCGAGCATCAGGCCGAGGGTGAGCAGCGGGCAGTCGCTGCGCTTCTCCTTCGAGTGGCCGCGCCGGGCCTGCGGTTGGTCGCTCGCCTCGCCTTCGAAGTAGGTGTTGGTCAGGTCGTAGAGGGTGACGGTCGGCTGCAGGTCGAACAGGCCCATCGCCCGGTCGAACAGGTGCGCCTCGATGGCCTCGCGGTGCTTTACCAACGCGTCCGAGGCGCGGTAGAGCTGCATGGCGCTGACGGTCTCGAAGTCGACGCCGAGCAACTCGCCGAGGCCGCTGCGCTGCTGCAGCCAACGGTGGGTCTCGCGCTCGGATGCCGGGTGGGCCAGGCGCCCGACGATGGCGCCGGCCGCCGCCGCGCGCAACGCGCCGTTGACGCCCAACTGTGCCAGCAAGGCCGGCAGCCCCACCTGCTCGAGGGCCCACAGGCCGACCTGCTCGACCCCGATGCTGCGGGGCCGGACCACGCGCAACGAGTCGATGTCGACGGCCTGGATGTCCGCCGTTGCGGCGTCCGGCCCGCCGGCGTCGGCACCGCGGGCGACCAACTGGGCGGCGATCCGCTGGGCTTCCTGGTCCACGGCGGGCGGGCAATCGGGCACCAGCGGCGCCTGTCCGGCCAGGACCTCGGCGACGCGGGTGCACAGGCGGGGCCAGTGGGGCGCGGGGATGTCGAAGTGGCGTCCGAGGTTGAGGAGGGTGCGCTGGCGCACGGAGTTGCCGAGGCGTTCGGACTGCACGAGGCGGTGGGAGAAGTAAGGGACGCCGTCGGCGGTTCGTCGGGTCTGGGTGCGCCGTACGAACATGGAGCCAGGATAGCGGGCGGCCCGGTCCGAATCAAGCCTCCTGTTACGATTATGGCACTACATTCAGAGTCTCCAGACCCCGATCCTTTAGAATCAATAAGTTACCGTCCCCGACAGGCGCGGATCCTGCGGATTTCGACAGAAATGTCGGCGATCTTGGTAAACTTGGGGTAGCGATCCCCCACGAGCTCGATCAGGTTCCCCTGCCGGTAGTGATCGTCGTAGCCGGCATAGAACACCGTCAGCGCGTTGATGCGGTACGTGACGAGCAAGTTCGTCCCGAGCGTCCCGTCGAACGAATCGTACTCCATGATGTTCCGGAGCAGCAGCCGGTCGGTGACTGTGAGCGTGCTGAGCGCGCGCACGATCCGGGCGTCGAACACCTGAACGTCTCCGGCCCGCACATCGTGGAAACGGCTGGTGGCGACATCGATGTCCGTCGTGAACCTCGCGAGCGGGCGGATGGTCGCGGAGAGCCCCACGCTGGTGCCGCGGCCGAGGTAGGGGTTCGACCGGTCGTAGAAGATGGCGTCCCCCCAGGCGAAGTCGCCGCCGACGGAGAACAGCCGGCTGGTGCTCGTGTTGGCTCTGATCTCGTAGTTGCGCCGGTGGAAGTCGCTGCCACCGAACCGCTCGAGGGCTTGGGTCGCGTCCAACGAGACCCTGATGTTCCGCGCGAAGTCGAAGGCCAGGCCGACCTCGGCCTCCTCGTCCTCGCGGATGCCCTCGTGGGTGAAGCTGACCTCATACCCTGCGCTGGGTCCCCAGTTGATGACCCAGCTTTCCGGCCACCACAGGTACTCGAGCTCCGCACCGGCAAACCGCTGATCGACGCGGCGGACGAAGCCGACGTCGGTGCGGAAGTCGGGGTCGACCTGCGCGGCGAACGTCGAGAGCTCGAGGTTGCGGCTCTGGTGCTGGAACGTAGCGCCCCACATCGGCCCGTTCCGTTCCCGACCCTGCGCGTCGCGATGCTGCGACTGGACCGCGATGACGTTGAGCCGGCTCGTCCGGCCGAGCCGGAACTGCCCGTCGACGCCGCCCACCCGGCTGTAGCCGTCCAGGAAGGCCCGGTCGGTGACCACCGCGCCGATGTGGGACTCGGCGTAGAGGTCGTAGCGCGCCCGGCCGATGACGACCCGGGCGCTCTCGTCGAAGCCGCGCTCTCCCGCCTCGACCCGCCTGCCCGGCGCCTCGTCGTCGGCCAGCATCACGCCGATCGTCGTCTCGCCCACCTTGCCGGTCAGCTTCACGCCCAGGTTGGGGTCGACCAGCGTGCGCGTGTGCACGAGGTTGACCGGCGCGGGAATCTCGAAGATTTCCGCCCCCTCGAGGAAGAACGGCCGGAGCTCCGGATAGAACAGCGGGAACCGTTGATTGACCTCGATCTGCGGCAGGTCCGACTCGATCTGCGAGAAGTCCGGGTTGAACGTGAAGTCGGCGGTCAGGTTCGACGTGATGCCGTACTTCACGTTCAGCCCGGCTTCCGGGTCCGTGCCGGGGCTGACGAGCCGCCCCGTGACGTCGTCGATTGACTCGAAACGGATGGCCGTGAGCGACGGCAGGAACTCCAGGTTGCGGCTCGTCGACAGGTTCGTCAGCCCGTCGAGCACGCCCATCTGCTCCATGAAGCTCCGCACGTCGCGCGACATGGGCGCCCAGACGACGTTCTCCTGGTCCTTGCCCTTGATCTCCCGGATTATCTGGAACCCCCAACGATGCTCCTCACCCGGCGGCCGCTCGGGGTACCGGAAGCTCTTGAACGGAATGGCCATCTCGGCCGTGTAGCCGTCCTCGACGATCTCGGTGGCGCTGTGGAACAGGGCATCCCACGAACGGTCGGCGCCCGGAATCGGGCCCCACTGCCGCCGGCCGGCGTTGATCACGCCGTCGCCCTGCACGTTGTAGGCGTTCAGGTCGAACTGGTAGCCGCGCTGCTGATCCAGGAACGTATCGAAATAGACCGTGATCAGATCGTCCTGCCACGCCGTGTCGCGGTCCACCCGGTTGGCCCGCATGATGCCGGGGTCGGAGTAGTGCAGGTAGGAGCCGAAGTAGATGCTGTCGCGGTCGTAGGCGATGTACACCTCGGTCTGCTCGGTGGCGGGCGCGCCGTCGAGCGGCGACTGCTGCACGAACTCGGTGAGCATCGCCGCCGTGCGCCACACGTCGTCATCGAGGCGGCCGTCGATCTCCGGCGGCGTGTCCGTCCGGACCGCGCGCACCCGCGGGCGGCCGCTGAGTGCGCCGAAACCGGCCCCGCCGGCGGTCGTCGTCTGGTCGATGCGCGGTCGATCCGGGCCGTGAGCGCCCGCTACGGGTGGGGCGGCCGGCGTCTGGGCGCGAGTCGCGGCCGCCCCGCTCGCGAGGAGCAGGGCGAGCACGAGCGCTGGCTGGGCACTCGCGGTTCTCGTCCTACCGACCATCGGTGACCTCGATGCCGATCGTCGAGCAGAGACCCTCCTGCGCCCGGTGCTCATCGTCGCCGACCTGCACCGTGAGCTCGTACGTGCCGGCCGGCGCGTTCTCCAGCGTCGTCGTGTTCGAGCCGTCGCCGAAGTGCTGCCACCCCTTGCCGCGCGGGATGATGACGCCCGCGTCGAGGCAGCCCGTGTCGTATCCGAGGTGGTAGTGCCCCACCCAGTCGCGCGGGGTGCCCGTCTCCTGTTCCGGTCGAGCCGAAATCGTGAAGTTCTCGATTCCGAACTCGACCTCCACCACGTCGTCGATCGACAGGACGGCACCGTCCTCGGGGGCGACGAAGAAGACGCGTGGCGAGCCGCTCGGCGGGGCCGCCGGATCGGTCACCGGTTCCGCTTCCATCTCCCCTTCGGCCAAGCCGCGGGCGCCGCCGCCGCAGGCGGCGAAGGCCACGAGCGGGAGAAGAACGAAGCACACGACGAGCATCCGGTTTCCGCACTGCTGTTCGAGTCGCATCGGTTGAGGTTTCATGCGTGACCAGACCGTCCATTACCCGGAGATATTCCCGACGAACATCAGCCGAACGACGTGCTCGGCGGGAGCCCGGGCGCAGAGTCCCGAAGACGAGCCTCGAAGGGGAGGCCTGCAACGGTGCGAGTTCTTTCGTTTCGTGTCCACCACCACTCCCAACAGGCTCTAAGTGATAGACAGCGCTTGGCTTAGTAGCGCAGCGGGCTAGGGCTGCGACCCAAGGAGCGCGGGACGCGCTAAGCCAGCTCTCAGCCCACGCCTGGGCCGCGAACGATGCGCGTGCTACGCTCGCGGATCGTGGAACCAAGCCATCAGCAGCCGGACCGCGAACGCGAGCGGCCGGGGGACGGCAAGCCGGCGGGCGCCGCAGAGAGGCGGGTTCCACCAGACGGGCTGGACCCAGCCCCACGCAGGGAGCACGCCGATGGCCACCACGACCGAAGTCCCCGTCAGGCAGACGTACAAGGACTACTGCGCAACACCCGACGACGAGCGCTACGAGCTGCTCAACGGCAATCTGATGATGGTTCCCGCACCGAACATGAAGCACCAGTGGGTTCTGGGCAGACTGCACAGCGAACTGGACCGGTTCACCCAAGAACACGGGCTGGGCAAGGTGTACGTCGCACCGTGCGACGTCGTGCTGTCGGACACCGACGTCGTGCAGCCCGACCTGCTGTTCATCTCCCGCGCGCGCGAGCACACGATCACCGACGAGAACGTGCGGGGAGCGCCCGACCTGGTGATCGAGATACTCTCGCCGTCCACCGCCGAGAAGGACCTGGGCGAGAAGCACGAGCTGTACGGGAGACACGGAGTGCTCGCGTACTGGATCGTCGATCCGGTGGCCGAGACCGTGGCCGTCCGCCGGCAGGGGGACGGCAGGCTCGAACTTGCCGAGACCCTCGGTCGGGGGGACACCCTGCGGACGGCGCTGCTCGACGGGCTGCAGCTCAAGCTCGACGACGTGTTCGCGAGCTGAGCAGTCTCGACGCGGGCGGGAAAGGAAACGGCTTTCTGGACGGCAGATCGACGCAATCCGACGACGTCGACAACTAGCGCGCCTGGAAGCTCCGGCCGCCCTCGAAGCCAACGGATGGCCTTGGCGATCGTCTTGCCCGTGACGCCCAACTCGACAGCGATCGAGTGATCGCTCCAGCCCATGGCCCGGAACGCGGCCGCGCGAGCAGCGAGGCGTTGGTACCTCGGCGCGGGCACCGAGTTCCGAAGGCGCGCCTCGAAGCGGAGGCCTGCAACGGTGCGAGTTCTTTCGTTGCGGGTCCACCACCCTTCCCTACGTGATTCCCAGGTAACAGGTTACGGCGAAGCCGAGGAACCCCAGCCTCCGAGACTGCGCGAACCAACAGCGCCCAACAGGAGAACGGATGATCGGCGGTCCAGAGGGACACCGGGCCGTTGAGCGGAAACAGGTTCCGCGAAGGTGATAAGGTGACGGTGATGTCGAATGAACCGATCGCGGTACTGACGCTGCTGCTGTCGCTGGTTTCGGCCTGCGGGGTGCTGTGGATCGCCTTCCACTTGGAGCGGCTGGCGGGTCGAGTGGACTCCGTTCAGGAAGACCTGCGAGCGCACGTCAACATGCCTGGGCTGCACACGCCTCGGCAGTAGCGCCGGACGATTGAACCCACGAGGCGGACGACGCAAGAGCGCGGCCGCAGCGCAAACAGCCTATCCAGCCGAACGGAACCCACCCCCCTTGGGGCTGGCGTGAAGCCGCAAGGGAACAGACAAGCACGGTCAGCCAACCCGGTTCCAGAGAAGAGCCTTCTGGGCGGTGTGTGGGTCGACGCCGAAGTGTCGGGCGATCGCCGCAACGGTCAATTCCCAGTCGGCTCTAAGTGGTAGACAGCGCTGGGTTTAGAAGCGCAGCGGGCTGGGGCTGCGACCCAACGGGCGCGGGGCGCGCCAAGCCGGATCGCAGCCCACGGCTGGGCCGCAAACGAGGCGCGTGCTACGCTCGCGCATCGTGGAACCAGGCCGTCAGCAGCCGGACCGCGAACGCGAGCGGCCCGGGGACGGCGAGGCGGCGGGCGCCGCAGAGAGGCGGGTTCCACCAGACGGGCTGGATCCAGCCCCACGCAGGAGCACGCCGATGGCCACCACGACCGAAGTCCCCGTCAGGCAGACGTACAAGGACTACTGCGCGACACCCGACGACGAGCGCTACGAGCTGATCAACGGCAGGCTGATGATGGTCCCCGCACCGAACACGAAGCACCAGGAGATCCTGGGCAGGCTGTACCTCGAACTGGGCCGGTTCAACCGCGAACACGGGTTGGGCAAGGTGTACGTAGCACCGTACGACGTGTACCTGTCGGACACCGACGTGGTGCAGCCCGACCTGCTGTTCATCTCCCGCGCACGCGAGCACATCGTCACCGAGCAGAACGTGCGGGGAGCGCCCGACCTGGTGATCGAGATACTCTCGCCGTCCACCGCCGAGAAGGACCTGGGGGAGAAGCGCGACCTGTACGAGAGACACGGCGTGCTCGAATACTGGATCGTGGATCCGGTGGCCGAGACCGTGGCCGTCCACCGGCAAGGGGACGGCAGGCTCGAACTGGCCGAGACCCTCGGTCGGGGGGACACCCTGCGGACGGCGCTGCTCGACGGGCTGCAGCTCAAGCTCGACGACGTCTTCGCGAGCTGAGCAGGCCCGACGCGCGCGGCAAGGAAACGGTCTTTCCGGACGGCAATCGACGCAGTCCGACGACGTCGACAACTAGCGTGCCTGGAAGCCCCGCCTCCCTCGAAGCCAACGGATGGCCTTGGCGATCGTCTTGCCCGTGACGCCCAACTCGACGGCGATCGAGTGATCGCTCCAGCCCATGGCCCGGAACGCGGCCGCGGAGGCAGCGAGGCGTTGGTACGCCGGCGCGGGCGCCGAGTCCCGAAGGCGCGCCTCGAAGCGCAGGCCTGCAACGGTGCGAGTTCTTTCGTTGCGGGTCCACGACGTGCCCCCGGCCTATCCGTCGGCGGCCGGGGCCCTCCACCTCCCAAGGCCCTCGTCATCGTCAAGGGACCATCCGTCAGTCGGGCGAGGTGGTCGACGTCGAGGTGATGCCGTCGGTGCCGGAGCTCGACGAGGCGGCGATCGCCGCTGTCGGGCGGTGAACGAGTCGACCGTCGCTCAACGGCGAAGCCGTACCGGCTGTCATGACGGCGACGTCAGCCTCTCCCTGCGATCCGGACCAGCGCGTGCTGGGGCCGTGCCAGCCTCGGCTGGCAGGCGGGCCCAGGCGGGGCCGGACCCACCGAGGGGCGGACCCCGAAGCGGCCCACCGGGGAACCGCAACGCGGTCGGAGCCCTCAGCAAAACGCCGGGCCAAGCCCCGGGGGTACGGCGACGATCAGCTCTGACAGTACCACCGCAGAGCCTTCGCGACGGTGTGATCATCAAGGCCGAGACGCCGAGCGATCGCGCTGAAGGACCGGCCTTGGGCGTGCATCCGGGCCACCTCAGGTGCGATCCGCTGATAGACGGGGACCGGTCCGGAGTCGCAGAGGGCGAGCTGGAGCGGGATCCGGGCAAGAGGTGCGAATGTCCATCTCTCGCGTCCACCACTCCCAACCGGTTCTACGTGATAGGCGGCACGGGGTTTAGCAGCGCGGCAGGATGACGCTGCACACCAACCGGCACGAGGCGCGCCAAGCCAGCTCGTAGCCTATGCCTGGGCGGGAGCCAATCCGCGTGCTAGGCTCCGAATTGTCGAATCAAGCCATCATCAGCCGCGCCGCGAACGCGGGCGGGTCGGGCAAGGCAGGAGGCCAGCGCCGTAGAAGACCGGATTCCACCAGACGAGTGGTACCGAGCCCAGGAGCACGCCCATGGCCACCGCGACGCAAGGCGCCGTCAGGCAGACGTACAAGGACTACTGCGCAACACCCGACGACGAGCGCTACGAGCTGCTCAACGGAGCGCGCGAGCACACGATCACCGACGACAACGTGCGGGGAGCGCCCGACCTCGTGATCGAGATACTCTCGCGGTCCACCGCCGACCGGGACCTGGGCTACAAGCGCGACCTGTACGGGAGACACGGCGTGCTCGAGTACTGGAGCGTCGATCCGATGGCCGAAACCGTCACCGTGCACCGGCAAGGGGACGGCAGTCTCGAAGTTGCCGAGACCCTCGGTTCGGGGGACACCCTGCGGACGGGGCTGCTCAACGGGCTGCAGCTCAAGCTCGACGACGTCTTTGCGAGCTGAGCGATCCCTATGAGCTTGCGCCGCAGAAAGCAACGCAGTGGAGTTCCGCGGCGCAAGCTCATAGGGCGGTGGGGCTGGGGCCGAACACGGAGCCTGCGACGGGTTTGGCGGCGCTAGGCGGTGGCCATGTGCTCAACGTATCACGCCCCTCCGCGGCCCGCCCGGCATCAGAATCGGAGTGCGCCGCGCAGCAGGACGGCGTGGGCGACCCGGCCGGCGATGCGCTCGGAGCGCTCGGCCTCCAGGCTCACGGTGGCCGCCCGGCTCATGGCCAGCCGCCAGCCGAGGCGGTAGCCGCGACCCTGGTCCTCGTCGAGGCTCACGGCGCCAAAGGGCGTGAGCACGCCTCGCCCGCGCAGGGTCGGGAATCCATAGCCGAACCGCGCGTCCACGCGCGCGCCCGAGCCGCGGGGGACCGGCAGGTCGGAGGCGCCGTGCTCCCACAGGCGCTCCACGCCGCTGGCCGTGTCGCCCCACGAGGGTTGCAGGCTCACGACCGGGCCGCGCCCGGAGGCCCGCGGGGAGAAGCGGATCACCGCGCCGAGGCCCCATTCCCGCAGGCTCCCCTCGTGCGCCACGAGTCGACGCCCGTAGCCCTCCACGGTCCACGCCGAACCCGAGCTCCGGTAGCGCGCGCCCCCGCCGACCTCCAGACCGGCCCCGGTCTCCCCGTCGCCGCCGTCGTGCCGCGCCCCGAGCTCTGCCCAGGGGGTGAGCGAGGCACCCGACGCGAGTGCGCGCCGGTGGCTCACCTCCGTGCTGACGCGAATCCGCTGCATGTCCACCGTCGTCGCCGGGAGGGCGGCCGCGCCCGCCAGGTCCATCCGGGCCAGCGCTCCCTCGCCGTTCACCCGCAGCGTGGTCGCCCCGCGCGTCAGCAGGCGACCGCTCACGCCGACGGCGGCCGAGTTCAGCGTTGCGGCGCTGGTCCGCGGATCGCCGGCGACGTCGTCCACGATGCGAGCCTGCCCCCAGGCGTGCCCGACGGCGCCCCATACGTCGACGTCGGGTGATGCGGTCCAGGACGCGTAGGGATGCACGCCGACCAGCCGCAGCTCGTAGGCGCCGCCGCTGCCGTTCGCCGCCGGCCCTCCCGCGTGGTAGTCGAACGAGCCCCGGGAGCGCGAGACCGAGAACCCGGCCCGCACGCCGGCGCCGAGCCGCACGTCGGCTCCCACGTGGACGCTGAGGACCTCGCCGTCCCAGGCGACGGCCCCGTCCCGGCCGCCGCCGGCCAGGTTGCGGTAGTCGCCGCAGCCCCAGGCGGCGAAGCGGCCCGGGGCGCCCTCCTCGTCCGTCGACGGCAGCAGGAACGACGAATCGCCCAGCAGTTGCTCGAACGTCAGCGACCCCGTGCGCGGCGCGGGCATGCCGCCGCCCGAAGGGGAGGCTGCTGCTGCGACCGGGCTCGCGGCCGGCGTGGAGGCGTTCGACAACGACAGACCGCCCAGCACGCCCTCGGCCCGGGCCCGCCGGGCGTTCGGCGCCCCCTGGCCGACGCGGCACCGGACGGCGGTGAACGCGAGCGCCCGGCCGATCTCCGGCAGGAGGGTGCGGTTGACGACGTCGATCCGCACGTCCGCGTCGTCCGTGATGGTCCCCACGCCGGTCTCGTCCGCGATCGTCGCCCCGACCGGGGTGTCGAGCGTCACCGTGAACCGCTCTGCGCCCTCCACCCGCTCGTCGGCCAGCGCCGCAACGGCGACCGTCTGCCGGACCTGGCCCTCCTCGAAGCGCAGGGTCCCTGCCGCCGCGACGTAGTCGTCGCCCGCCGCCGCGGTACCGTCCGCGGTCCGGTAGGCGACCGTCACGGTCCTGCCGGCCGCGGCGCTGAGCCGCACCGGGAACTCCGCCGTGCCGCCTTCGACCACCCCCGGCGCGTCGTCGATCACCAGCTCGGGCGGCTCGTCGTCGTCCTGGATCGTGCCCACCCCGGTCCCGTCGCTCAGGGTCGCCTGCGAGGGGGCGCGCAACTCGACGGTGAAGGTCTCCTCCGCCTCCGACACGCCGTCCTCGAGGGCGGGCACGGCAACCGTCCGCACCGTCTCCCCGGGCTCGAAGCGCAGCCGCCCCGATCGGGACCGGTAGTCCGATCCCGCCCGTGCGGTGCCGTCGGCGGTCGCGTACGAGACGGCTACCGCGAGGCCGCTGGCGGCGCTCAGCCGGACCACGAACTCCGCCGTCTCCCCCTCCTCGACGGGCGGCGCGTCGTCTATCGCGACGGTGGGCGGCTCGTCGTCATCCGTGATGGTCGCCTCCCCGGTGCCGTCCGCGATCGTCGCCCCCACCGGGTCGCTCAGCACCATCGTGAAGCGCTCCTCCGCTTCGGCCATCGCGTCGTCGAGGACCGCGACGGAGACCGTGTGCCCGGACTGCCCCGGCTCGAAGCGCAGCGTCCCCGACGCCGACCGGTAGTCGGAGCCCGCCTGCGCCGTGCCGTCGACCGTCCGGTAGGCCGCGGTCACCACCTGCTCGCTCGTCGGCCTGAGCGTGGCGGTGAACGTCGCCTGCCCGCCCTCGGCCACCGGTTCCGCGTCGCGGAGGTACAGCCTCGGCTCCTCGGCGCCTCCGTCCCCGCCGCCTCCGTTCCCGCCCCCGCCGCTGCCGCTCCCGTCGCCGCCGTCGCCACCGCCGCCCTCGTTCCCGCCGCCGCCACCGTTCCCGCCGCCACCGTTCCCGCCGCCACCGTTCCCGCCGCCACCGTTCCCGCCGCCACCGTTCCCACCGCCACCGTTCCCGCCGTTTCCGTTCCCGCCGTTTCCGTTCCCGCCGTTTCCGTTCCCGCCGTTTCCGTTCCCGCCGTTTCCGTTCCCGCTACCACCACCACCACCACCACCACCACCACCACCACCACCACCACCACCGCCACCACCGCCGCCTCCGTTCCCACCGCCTCCGTTCCCACCGCCTCCGTTCCCACCGCCGCCTCCGTTCCCACCGCCTCCGTTCCCACCGCCCCCGTTCCCACCGCCGCCGTTTCCGCCGCTTCCGTTCCCGCCTCCGCCGTTTCCGTCGCCGCCGTTTCCGCCGTTTCCGTTCCCGCCGCTCCCGCCGCCGCCGCCGTTCCCGCCGTTGCCGTCGCTACCGCCGTTGCCGTCGCTACCGCCGCCGTTGCCGTCGCTACCGCCGCCGTTGCTGTCGCTACCGTCGCTGCCGCCGTTGCCGTTGCTACCGCCGTCGCCGTTGCTGCCGTTGCCGTCGCTACCGCCGCCGCCGTTGCCGTCGCTACCGTCGCCGCCGCCATTGCCGTTGCTACCGCCGTCGCCCCCGTCGTTGCCGTCGTTGCCGTCGCCCCCGTCGTTGCCGTCGTTGCCGTCGCCCCCGTCGTTGCCGTCGTTGCCGTCGCCTCCGTTCCCGCCGCCGCCGTTGCCGACTTGCACCGTCACCTCACCCACGCCGTGTATCGGGCAGTCCCCGTTGTGGTCCGACACCTCGTGGGTGAAGACGATCCGGTCCTGCAACGTTGCGCCCGGCTCTACACGTATGCTGACCTGCCGCCACCGCGTTGGCTCCTCGGCGTTCTCGTTGTCCCGATCGAACTTCCAGCCCACCGACGGGATCCAACTGGTGTTCTTGTACGTGCCGTGGGTGCGCACCTCGCCGTCGGCGTACACCCGGACCCACCAGCCGTCTGCGGCCGGTTGCTTCGAGAGCCTCAGTTCGTAGGTCCTCGACTCTCCCGGCTGGATGTCCAGGCTGTCGGGCCGCACCTCCACGGTCCCGTCCCACGGGTCCTGCGCGTGGACGCGGTGCGCCGCGAACCCGGGTAGCAGAAGGGTGAGAACGAGGGCGGGGAGGAGAGGACGCCGGGAGCGGAATCTCCGGAACAGGCGCGATGCTTCGGAAGCGGTCGACACCACGCTCCCTCAATGCGGTCTGAGGATCGGGCTTTCTGACATCGAGCCCGCAGTGTCGAGCGGAGTCTGTTCTCTTCGATTTTGAACCAGAGTACAGCGCATTTTAGCAGATCCCTGCAGCGGCATGCACCCCCGTGGGCGTGGCCGGACAGCCGCACGAGCCCGTCCCGCACGGATCGGGGAGCCCCGCGATCAGGCGGGCGCCCGCCTATCGGAGGAACCGCAGGATCGCGAGGGTCAGTCCGCCGGTCGCGGGCACCGTGCCGTCCATCCAGCGGATGGGGATCGTTGACTGTAACCACCACCACGTCGCCCTAGCGGCAAGGACGGAGCCGTCGTGGTCGTTGCCGGAACCGATGTAGCAGGCGCCGCCGTGAATCCAGAACAACACCGGCCGGGCGCGACCGTCCGCTGCGGGGGTGTAGATGTCCACAGACAGACAGTCCTCACTGACTGCCTCCGCCTACGGCGGGCTGACCGGGGTTTCGGGTTGCATCGCGCGATTACCCAGCCTGGTGGCATTTCCCGGGTCTCGCGGCTGCCCCCCGCGCCGGAGGCGGAGCAGTTGCGGGCGGCGGCGCCTCGCCGCCAACAGTTCTGGCGCCGGACCCTCCGCCCGGGCCAGCAAGCGCCTGGCGTGTCTGCTCGATCAGCTGCGGAACGCGCGCGCGCGCATGGTTGAGCACGTCCTCGCCCGTGGTGCGATTCTCCTGCCAGGTCGCTTCCGGGTCCTCGTCGGCCGGCGTGTCGTAGCGCCACTCGCCGGCGTACCGGCTCAGCTTCTCGAGCTGCGCGGGGTTACGTGTCGCACGGACGCGCTCGCCGGTAGCCTCGACTTGCCCCCAGAGGTCGTCGAGCTCGTGCACGTGCCGAACGCGCCGGCCGCGGGCCGTGATCAGGGCCTTGAACGCCTGCTCGATCGACCGTTGCAGATACTCACACCGGTCGGCCGGGTGTTCAGTCCGGTTCGCGTCTACCCACTTGCGTCGCGCTTTGTCGAGCAACTCGGTGGCGTGGTCCGGTTCAAACTGCGTGGTCCTGACCATCTCGAACCCGTTCCAGGTGTGGATGGGACCGGTCAAGGTCGGCGTAGCGCCCTCACGCAGGTAGAGCGTCCGCCCTTCCTCCAAGGCAGCACCCTGCACGTACGACGCGCTCATCCTGTGGCGCTCGGCCGCCGCCCGGGTCATCACCACGACGTCGAGGTGGTCGCCGTTCGTCGGGCACCGCCACCGCTCGTGGCGCGCGGACAAGGCGTCGTGGTCGTCGCCTCCCTTGATGACGAGCAGGTCCAAGTCGCTCTTCCCGGTCATTTGACCGCGGGCACCCGAGCCGAACAGGATGATCTGGTCCGGCGCGAGTCTGTCGACGATCAGCCCCACGGCGGCGTTGAGGCGTTCCGGGCTCGGGGTAGCGGCCGAGGCTGCCATCGCCCCGGATCCTACCACTACGGGACGGACGAACTCGGCGAACCGAGGCTGCAGGTGGTGCTCCGCCGCCTGCGGCGCGGCCCAGGGAAGCGTCTCCTGGCGCTCGGGAGCCACGTTGCGAGGACGCCGGGTTGGGGCGACGGCGGCGGCAACGCGACCCGACGCGCAGCGGGCCGCGCCGATGACGATATCATCGGACGAAGGCTCCAGGACGCGAACGGACCATGCCGTGACCGAGAAGCGACACGCAGAGCCAACCGGTCGCCCGAACCGCAACCCGATTCCGTGCACCGACCCGTGGGACCCGAACTACGACTACGAGTTCGAACGGAGCGGAATGAAGCGGGCGGACGTCACCGTCCTGCCGCCTGAACGGTTTTCCGACGAGCCGATGCCCGAAGCGCGGAAGAGGCGCCTCCGCGGTCCCTGGTACGAGAAGGCGAGAGCCGCCGGACCTCGGAACGCACCGATCGTGGAAGGCAGGTTCGCCCAGGTCTGCTGCGGGTGGCGTGTACCGCCGACGGCCGAAGAGCTCTACGACGCCGTACGGGCCAAAGACCCGACGCCGCGCCAGCGCGCCGTGTTCACGACATGGCTCTGCGAGTCGGCCGAGTACGAACTCCTCGAAGGATGGGCCGACGGGGTGTACACCTTACGGGAGCTCGTGAGGGGGATGTACGCCCACGGCTGGGAAACCGGTCCCCGAAGCCAGTACCTGAACAACTTCGCACAGCCACCACGCACGCCCCAACCATGAAGTCCAGGCACATAGATCTGCCCGAATCGGCCAGCAGAATCTGGAAGCAGGCAACCACGCTGGTCGATGCGCTCCTCGAAGAGTGCAAGACGCTGGAACACCAGCGGTGGTACCTGGGCGGAGGAACAGCTCTCGCGGCTGACTGGCACCACAGGACGAGCACCGACATCGACATCCTGATCGCCCCCGGGCTCAGCATGGCAGCGCTGTACGGCAAGGGGCATGAACGCCTGGACCAACTGATAGCCGGAACGAACGGAAAGCAGCTGAACGCGCCCGACCAGAAGCTCAGCGTCAGATACGGCGAGGACGGGAAGGTCGACATCTTCAGCAGCGGGCGCCAGCTGCCGGGACACGAGGAGCCAATCGAAATCGGCGGACGAACAACACTCCGGCTCAGCAACGCTCAAATCTTCGCCGGCAAGTTCCGACGAGCGATCGACCACAATGTGGCGGCACGCGACCTGTTCGACATCTGCCACTCGGCACGGATCAAGGACGCGGGCATGCAGCAAGCACTCAACGCGCTCACGCAGCCCGAAGTGGAGCGGATCAGGGAATTCTGGAAGAGCAGTAGCTCGAAGATCGAAAACGAGGCCCGGGAAAGGCTCTCGGGAATACCCGGAGAGTACTGGATCGATCCGGATCAGCTGGTCGAACGGACCATAGGGACAACGGAAGACCACTGCTATGCGCAGGTCCTGATCGAGGCCGGCAACGACCGTACGAGGATACTAACGGTCACAAACGGCGGGGCAAGAAACGAGTACCGGTCAGGAAAGACGGAGATCGAACGCGATTTCCACGCGCTCGGCATCGCGCGGCACCTGATGTACCACAACATCAGCCCAAGGGTGGTGATCAACGATGCCCGCGGGGCAATGAAGCATGGTATCGAACAGACCGTCGCGGATACGGCGGGACCTCGTGGAACCAGGCCGCCAGACAGACCTCGATCTGATGTCTTTGGTTAGGGGCGCCGTGGAAGGCGTCGTCATCCAGCAGGTGGAAATCCTGTCCGAGGAAATTGACGGTTCACCTCGGTAGCTACGGAGCGGGCGCGGGGGGCAACCGCCCGCGGGCGAGCTCGCCCGCCTCGGCCGCGACCGACGCCCACGCGCCGGCGACGCGGAGGGCCTACGCGGCGTCGACCACGGGCCGCTCGAGCCCGGCCCGGCGGTGGAGGAGGACGTATCGGTAAAGCGTCACCTGGCGAGGCGCGCTGCAAACGCCCTGTGGACGTTCTCACCCAGGCCGTGTTGCAGCTCGCGCAGCACCGTGGCGAGGTCGCCGCGCAGCATCGCGGCCACCGCCAGTCGCAGTCCGGGGAAGACGCGACTGTGAATCACGCCGGCCGCGTCCGGCTGAAGCGGCCGGTATGCGCCGTCGGCCAGCTCGAACCAGTCGGTGCGGTGGTCCAGGCACTGCCAGACCAGGTACTCGCGTACGCTGTTGCGCCGGTACGCGTGAAGCTTGTCGTGGAGATCATGGCCGCGTGCGGCCGGGCGTGGCTGCTGGAGCGTGTCGACGACGGCATATGGACGACCCCTTCGATCAGCTCGGCCTTCTTGATGTCCGGGCGCGCCTCGTACCGGCGCTCGAACTCGCCGCGGCTCAGCCGGTCGCCGTTCTCCAGCATGTTCGCCGAAGACGGGACGGAAGCGGCGCCGTCGCCGCGGGAGGGCGGGACGTTCAGGGTCGCCATGGCGGGGGCTCGATCTGTTCCGCATCGTACCACGGCCGGAACGGAGTCACATCGCTTGCGTGTCGCCCCGTCGATGGGCGGCGGGAGGGCGCCGCGAAGGAGACCAGTGTCGAGCGCAACCGCCGCAAGGGCGGTAGGAGGGGCGGAGTGACGCTTGAGCAGCGGGTCAGGGCGGCCGTCGAAGAGGTCGTCGCGGCGACCGATCCGGAGCAGGTCGTGCTGTTCGGGTCGGTCGCGAGGGGGACGGCAGGGGCCGGGAGCGACATCGATCTGCTGGTGATCGGCGACCCCGGACGGCATGCCGACGGAAAGCAGACCTGTGCCAGGACTGGCGCCCAGGTGGACGTCTTCGTCACCGACCGCGCCACGGCCGAGCGATACCGGTACAGCGCGGCGTACCTGGAAGGCATCGCGCTGGAAGAAGGCCGGACCGTCTACGCCAGGCACCCGGAGCGGGCACTTGCGGCAGGAGAAGGAATGGTCAGACGCACGCTGTACGACCCCGACAAGGCAGTCGAATGGGTCAAGGACGCACGCGATCGCCTGCGGCGCTTCGAGACGGACGACAAGGACCTGTACAAGTGCGAGTCTCTCGGCGATGCTCTGGAGCGCGCGCTCAAGGCGCTGATCGTCGCCAGCGGACAGCGGGTGGCACGCCGGCATGGCCTCGAGACGCTCTGGCGGCAAGCCGAGGCCAGCGCCGGCCAGTTGCCCGGGAGCATTGCGGACGCCGATCTCAACCACCTGACCAAGTACACCGGCGAGTTCCTGTATCCGGAGCAGGGGGCCAGACAACTGGACCCGCGAAGGCTCCGGGAACGGCTCGAGGCTCCGATCCGTGAAGTCGTGGCGTACGCTGAACAGCGGGTGCCGGAGTTGGTGAACGACACGCTGAAGCGCATCGAAGAGGAGACGGACCAGAAAGACCGGTGAGAGGGACTCGGCGAGCCGAGGCTGCGGGCGGAGGCACCGGCCGCCTGCAGGGCGAAGGCTCGCCGCTGGAAGCTGACGGTCGACCCGCACCACGCCAGCCCCAGGCTCTGCACGTTCGCGGGCGTCGGATAGCCAGGAATCTGGCACCGGGGACTGGAGAATGCGAAGCTGTCGCTGCGCGACCGGCGGAGTGCGATCCGGCCGCGTGACGCCGCCTGATAACCGCTGCCGGCCGGTCTCACTCCGCCGCGAGGATCTCCTGCGTTCGGCGGCTGTAGAGGGCCTGGATCTCGGGGCTGAGCGACTTGTAGATCGCGCGGATCTCCTGCCGCGCGCGGGCGTCGCCGGCGTCGAGAGCCAGCTTCTCGATGTCGAGCAGCCCGTCGACGTCCGCCGCCTTGCGGGCCACGTCCACCACCTCGTTCAGGACGTCGGCCGCCGCGCCGCGCCGGTTCGTCTTGGCCAGCAGGTCGGCCGCCCCCACGAAGTGGTCGAAGTCCTCGAGGGCCCGGTTCCGCCGGGCGTCGACCTGCAGGACGAAGTAGCTGGCGCCGGTGTAGGCGGCCGTCTCGTCGTCGCGCGCCACCAGCACGTTGTCAGGGCGCAGCCGGTAGCGGGCCGCGACCTCCGCCTTCGGGGCCGGGCTGCGCGGCAGGCAGAGGATGCGCCCGCTCTGCAGCCGCCGCGCGTGCATCCGGTCGAAGTGGAGGTCGACGTCGTGGCCGTCGATGATCGCGTCGTCGCGCCGGAAGAGGTTGACGAGGCGGGCCACCGCGCCGGCTGCCGCTCCGCCCGCGGCCATGAGCGGCAGGTACTGCGCGAACATCGGCAGGCCGCCCAGCGTCGTCAGGCTTCCCCGGAGCGCCCGCCGGGTCGCCCCGTCCACCCCGTCGAGCTCCATGATGCGGGTGGTCAGGTACAGCGACTCGCCGCGGTACGACTTCGAGTAGTAGATCAGCGGATGGCCGTACCGCTCGCCGCCGAAGTCCCGGATGGTCAGCGCTCCGGCCTCGAAGCGCGCAGCGTCATTGAAGTAGTTGATCGCCTCCGCCGCCGCGCTCTTGTTCTCGTCGGCCTTGAGGAAGGTGGAGACCATCAGCTCGTGCCGCCCCTCGCCGCCCGGGTGCCGCAGGTGAAAGTGGAGATAGCGGACGAGGAGCGGCTGCCCGATCGCCACCGGCGCGTAGCCGTGCGCCCGCGGCTCGCCCCGGGCGCCCGGGGGCGCCTCCTCGTACAGGTCCCGCAGGGCGCCGTTGACGCTGAACAGCGTCACCGCTTCGTCCGTCCGGCCCTCCGCGGGGGGCCGGCGCGCGCTCCTGCGCTCCGCCGGTCGCATTCGGTTCATGGGGCGTGGTGGTGGTCGGGGAAGGCGAGCCGGTCCGACGGATCCACGTGCGCAGCGTATCACGCGCGAATCTCCAGCGTCCGCTGAGCGGCGACTTGTCGGCGCCGGGCCCGCGTGTTACGGTTCGCACGCGCCCCGCAGCCCGCCGGGAGGTCCCCATCGCGAGCCACCCTGACGAGAACGACGAGAGAGACGATTCGGCGTTCCTGATCCCGGACGCGATGCGCGAGGCCGAGCTCGCCGCCGTGCGCGCGCGGCGGCTGGCGGTCGGGGTCGCGACGGACGCCGGGTCGACCCCTTCCGGCGGCGATTCGAGCGACGGCCTTCGCGGCCGGCTGACGGGGCTGGCGCTGTCGGGCGGCGGCATCCGCTCCGCCACCTTCGCGCTCGGCATCCTGCAGCGGCTGGCCCGCGCCGACCTCCTCAAGCGCTTCGACTACCTCTCGACCGTCTCCGGCGGCGGCTACATCGGCGGGTCGCTGACGTGGCTGCTCGGCCGGCCGGGGACCTCCTGGAACCTCGGGGCCCGCTTCCCCTACGGCGTCCTCCGCCGCCGGCTCGCCGGGAAGGAGTCGAACGTGCTGCGGCACCTGCGGCTCCACGGCAACTACCTGGCGCCGGGCAAGGGGATTACGGCGCTGTCGCTCGCCACCGTCGTCCTGCGCGGCATCGTTCTCAACCTGCTGGTCTGGCTGCCGCTCGCCGTCCTCGCCTTCTGCGGGCTGCAGCTCCTGGAGGCCTCGATCGTCGACCTCGCGAACCGCTGGGAGCCGCCCGGCCCCGTCGCGGCCTTCGTCGCGCGCCTGCTGTCGCACGGGTACCCCAGCCTCCTCGCCCTCGTCGGGTCGCTCTTCCTCCTGGCCGGCGTGCTCTATTCGGTCGTCACCTGGTGGCCCGTCCTGCCGCAGCCCTACCTCTGGCGGCGGCGCTTCGAGCGGGGCGTCCGCCGGCTCCTGCAGGCGGGCCTGCTGCTGGCGGGGATCTGCTCCCTGCCGCTCGTCCGCGGCGGGCTGGCCGACGCCGGGGGGCCCGCGGCGCTGCTCGGGGGAGCCCTGTCGGTCGTTGCCGGCCTCGCCGGCGGCCTCACGTCGTTCGCCGGGTCGGGGGCGGCGGGCCGCGGCCGGATCCCGGTCGGCCCGTTGGCGGTCGCGGCGTCGGTCCTCATCCTCTACGGCCTGGCGCTGGTGTCCTACGACCTGGCCGCGCGCTACCTGGAGACGCGACCGCCGTGGGGCCTCGGACTGCTGGCGGGCGCCCTCGCCGTATCGCTGCTGGCCGGCTGGTTCGTCAACCTGAACTACATCTCGATTCACCGCTACTACCGCGACCGGCTGATGGAGGCGTTCATGCCCCACCCGGACACCGACGGCACGACCGGCCCCGCCGTCGACGCGGATCGGGCGGAGCTGAGCGAGACCAGCGTCGCGACGGGGCCGTACCACCTCGTGAACACCAACCTGGTGCTGGTCGACAGCGACCGCCGCCGCTGGCGGAAGCGGGGCGGGGACTCGTTCGTCCTCTCGCCGCACCACTGCGGCAGCACCGCGACCGGCTGGGTGCCGACGGCCGACTACATGCAGCACGATCCCCTGACGCTGCCGACGGCGGTCGCCATCTCGGGCGCCGCCGCCCACCCCAACACCGGGGCGGGCGGCGCCGGGCCGACCCGCGGGAAGATGCTCTCGCTGCTGATGGCGCTGCTCAACGTCCGGCTCGGCTACTGGGTGCCGAACCCGGAGCGCGGCGCACCGCGCTCGCGCTGGCGGCAGCCCGTGGCCAACCACTTCCGCGCCGCCTGGTACGAGCTGAGCCCGCGCGGCTTCGCGGAGGACCGCCGCCTGCTGCAGCTCAGCGACGGCGGGCACTTCGAGAACCTGGGGGTCTACGAGCTGGTGCGCCGGCGGGTGAAGGTCATCGTCTGCTGCGACGCGGCGGCCGACCCCGGCTTCGACTTCAAGGACCTGCAGGTGTTGATGCGGCGCATCGGCACCGACTTCGGGGCGCGCATCCTGTTCGACTGCGGGGACCGGATCGAGGACCTCATTCCGCGCGACCCGGACCCCCGCCTGGTGCGGGCGGGCGACCCGGACACCGACGCCTACCCCGTCGGCGCCCGGTTCGCGGAGCGCGGCTACGTCCGCGCCCGGATCGTCTACCGGGAGGGCGACCCGAGCACGCTGATCCTGGTGAAGACCGCGATGGTCCCCGGCCTCGACCTGCTGCTCCGGGGCTACCAGGGCGCCAACCCCGCCTTCCCCGACCAGTCGACGGCCGACCAGTTCTTCGACGAGGAGCAGTTCGAGGCCTACCGCGAGCTCGGCTACGCCATTGCCGACTGCCTGATCGACGACCCGGACGTGCAGCTCGCCGACCTGCTCCGCGACTGCGCCTGACCGCGGGCGGTCAGTACTGCTGGAACATGCGCTGGATCGTGGCCCCGTCGCGGGTGCGGGTCAGGGCGAGCATCAGCAGGATGCGCGCCTTGATCGGTGTGAGGTCCTCGGCCTCGATGCGCAGCGGCGAGTAGCGCGGGTCGTTCGGCGGCGCCTCGGGGTCTGGGCGCGGGCGCCGGGGCGCGATGCGGCCGCCGCCGGTGCGGGTCGTGATGACGACCGGGCGCCCCCGCTCGAGCGCCTCCCCGATGGCGACGCTCTGGTCGTGCGTCGTGGAGCCCGCCCCCGCCGCGGCGATGACGAGTCCTTCGGCGCCGGAGTCCACCGCCGCCCGCAGCAGGTCCCCGGCCGCGTCGAGGTACGTCAACAGGATGTCGACCCGCGGCAGGCTCTCGACGCCGGTCAGGTCGAACTCCGTCCACCGCGTGTGGCGGTGGAGAGGGCGCCGGTAGAAGACCACGCGGTCGCGGTCGACCACCCCGAGCACCCCCCTGACCCCCGCCGTGAAGGCGTGCAGCCGCTGGGCGTGCGTCTTCGTCACGTCGCGGGCGGCGTTGATCTCGTTGTTGAGCACGACCAGCACGCCGCGGCCGCGGGCGGCCGGCTCCGCGGCGACGCGGAGGCCCTGCTGCAGGTTGGCCGCCCCGTCGTAGCCGACCGACCCCGGCGGGCGCATCGCCCCGACCACCACCACCGGCCGCTCGCTCCGCACGGTGAGGTTGAGGAAGTACGCGGTCTCCTCGAGGGTGTCGGTCCCGCTGGTGACGACGATGCCGGCCAGGTCGTCGCGCACCGCGAACGTCCGGTTGACCCGGCGCGCCAGCCGCAGCCAGTCGTCGAGCGTCAGCGCGCCGCTGGGGACGTTGGAGAACTGCTCGGTCTCGACGACGACGTGGCCGTCGAGGGCGGGGACGGAGGCGGAGAGCTCGGCCGCCGTGAGCCGCGCGCCGGCCCGGTTGGCGATGGTTCCCCCGGTGGCGATCAGCCGCACCACCGGCCGCTCGTCGGGCTGCGCGGCACGGGCTGCGGGCGGGAGCGCGACGAGCGCCTGGCACGTCACGCACGCCGCTATCCACGACCATCGCAGGATTCGCATCGAGCCCGGCCGCCGGCGCAACTATACCGAATCCGTCTCGTCGCGGTGCGCCAGGGCGAGCCAGTCGCTGAGCTGGCGCGCTGCTTCCTGCGGGGTCGAGGCGTAGAACGGCATCAGGGCGGTCGGGCCTCCCGGCTCGCGCACCAGGTACGCGCGCCACCGGTCGGGATGCACCGGGGTCACCTCGATGGCGATCGGCCGGCCGTCGATGATCTCTTCGAAGCGATGCATGGGCACGGTGGCGAGCGGGAGCGCCGTCGTCGAGCGACCCCCCGAACCGGCAGGGATTCTCGACCGGACCCGCGCACGGTTTCAAGCGAAGGGGAACGCGAAGGCCGGACCCACAAGCGGGATCCGGCCGTCCGGCGGTGCGCGGATGGGGTGACAAAAGTCCATATCCTCAGGGAATCCACATTTCGTGCACAGGTCTTCGACAGGCCGGTCCACAATGGGCTGGTGGTCACGCCGCGACGCACCCGCCTGGTGCGCGCGCCCTCGCTCCCGGCGTTCCAGGGCGCCATCGCCCGCGCGGTCGCCGAGGCCGATCCGGAGTGCGCGGTGCTCGTCCCGACCCGGAGCGCCGGCGCCCACCTGCGTCGCACCCTGGCCGCGGCGGGGGCCGGGGGGCCGGCCGGCGCGTCGCCGGCGTCCGTCCGGCTCCTGACCCGCGACGCGTTCTACCGCCACCTGCACGCCCGGCTGGCCGCGCCGCCGCGCCTCCTCTCGGAGGTCGAGCGCGAGACGCTGGCCCGCGCCGCCGCGCGCGATGCGGTCCGCGCGGGCGCCCCCCCGCCGTTCCGCCTCCGGCCGGGCCTGGTGCGCCTGATGCTCGCCTTCTACGACGACCTCGCGCGCCACGGGCGGTCGGTCGACGCGTTCGAGCGGCTGGCGGTCGAGGACCTCGAGCCGAGCGCCGCCGTCGACCGCGGCGCGCGCCGCCTGCTCGGCCAGACGCGCTTCCTCGCGGCGGCGTTCCGCGCCTGCGCCGCGCGGGTCGCGGCCACCGGGGCCCTCGACGAGCACGGGCTGCGCGCGCTCCTGCGGGGCTCCGTCCCGGCGCAGCCGCTCCGCGAGCTGATCGTCACCGTCGCCGACCGCGCCGCGCAGCCGGGCGGGCTCTACCCGGCCGACTTCGATCTGGCCGCCCGCCTGCCCGAGCTGGCGCGCATCACCGTCATCGCCACCGACGCCGTGCTCGACGCCGGCTTCCGGGAGCGGCTGGACGACCTGCTGCCGGGGCTCGACGACGAGCGGGCCGCGGTGCCGCCGCGCCGCCCGCCCGCGCTCGTGGCGCCGCCTGTTGCGGCCGCCACCGGTTCGGGCGCTGTCGGTTCGGGCGCTGTCGGTTCCGACGCTGGCGCTTCCGGCGCTGTCGGTTCGGGCGCTGGCGTTTCCAGCGCTGGCGTTTCCGCCGCTCGCTCTTCCCGAGCTGTCGGTTCCGGCACTGGCGTTTCCGGCCCGCTCGGCGCGGGCGCCGGTCGCTCCCACTTCGTCTGGCGCGACCGCGAGGAGGAGCTGGCGTGGGTAGCCGGCCGCGTCGCGGAAGGGGGGATGCCGGCTGCCGCGGCGGTGGTGGTGCAGCGCCCGTTGCCCTATCTCTACCTCGCGTCGTCGGTCTGCGCCGACCGCGGCCTGCCGTTCGCGGCGCACGACGGGTTGCCGCTGGCGGCCGCGCCGTTCGCGGCGGCGGTCGACCTCGTCCTCGCCTGCGTCCGGGACGGCTTCGCGCGGGAGCCGCTGGTGGCGCTGCTCCGCGCGCCGCAGCTCGCCTTCGGGGAGATGGCCGGCCCCGCGCGCGCAGCGGCGGTCGAGGCCCTGGACCGCGAGCTCGATGCACGGCGCTTCACCGGCGGGATCGACCAACTCCAGGCGCTCGACCGGGAGTGGTCGGCCGCCCCGCCGCGCGACGGCTCGCGCGCCGCGGCGGCTCGTCCCGCCGCCGCCTGGGCGGTCGAGGCGGCCGGCGAGCTGGCGCCGCTCGCCGACCCGGCGCCGCCCGTGCGGGGGCTGGACGTCCTGCTCGCGTTCCTCGAACGCCACGCCGTTCCGGCCGAGCCCGATCCCGGGGCGCCACCCCCGGCCGCGGCGGCCGCGTTCGCGGAAGACGGAGCGCTGGCGCCCGTTGAGGAAGGGGCGGCTGCGCCGCGGGCGCGGCCGACCGGATCCTCGGCCTCCGCGGCGGCGCCGGCGCCCGTGGAGGAAGGGGCGGCTGCGCCCGCCGAAGACAGAGCGCCGTCGCGCGAGGATCGCGCGCGGGCGGTGATCCTCGCCGGCCTGGCCGCCCTCCGGGACGCCGCGCGGGCGCTACCCGACGGCGAGCCCGACAGCGACGCGGCCGGCCTCGCCGACCTGGTGCGTCAGTGGCTGGAGGGGCAGCCCGGCCCTGGGCCGGCCGCCCCTCCGCGCGCGGCGCTGCACCTGGTCGACGCGCAGGCGGCGCCCTACGGCCGCTTCGAGGACGTCTACCTGGCCGGCCTCGTCGACGGCGAATGGCCCCCGCCCCCGCGGCGCAACGTCTTCTATCCGGCCGCGATGCTCGCCGGCCTCGGCTGGCCGCGCGAGCCCGCCCGCCGCCGTGCCGCACGCGCCGCGTTCCGCGACCTCGTCGGCCTGGCCCGCTCGCGGGTCGCGCTCTCTGCCTTCGCCCTCGAGGACGACGCGGTCGTCACCCCCTCGATCTGGCTCGACGATCTGCCGGACGCCGGACTCGTCCGCGTCGCGGAGGACGAGAGGCGCGTCGCGGTCGCCGACCCCGGGCGCGTCCGTCCGTCGGCGGCTGCCGCCGCTGGGCTCGCGGCCCCCGCCGGCGCCGCTCCGACCGTTTCGACCGCCGCCCCGGCCTCGGCCGGGCTCGCGGCCGCTGCCGGCGCCGCTCCGACCGTTTCGACCGCCGCCCCGGCCTCGGTCGGGCTCGCGGCCGCTGCCGGCGCCGCTCCGACCGTTCCGACCGCCGTCCCGGCCTCGGCCGGCCCCGCGGCCGAGTGGCGCGCATGGCGCGAGCGGCGCGCCGCCCGCCACGGGGAGGGCGCGCCGGGCCGCGCCGCCCCCGGCGACGGTCCTTCCGAGGGCGCCGCCCCGGGCGCCGCTGCTTCGAAGGGCAACGGCGCGGGCGCCGGTGCTTCCGAGGGCCCTGTCCCCGGCGCCGGTGCTTCCGGCGCCCCCGGCCCGGGCGACGGCGCACCCGGCTTGGCGCCCGGCGGCCCGTTCGCGGTGAGCGCCCTCGACCGCTACCTGGAGTGTCCCTTCAAGTATTTCGCCCGGCACACGCTGGGCCTCGAGCCGGACGGCGAGGACGAGGGGGCGTTCACGCCGCGGCGGCGCGGCGTGTTCCTGCACCGGGTGTTCGAGGCCTTCTTCACCGCCTGGCAGGCGGCGGGGGAGGGGTCCATCACGCTCGGGAGCGTGGACCGCGCCCTCGACCGCCTGCGCGACGTCGCCGAGGCCGAGATCGCGCGCCTCCCCTCCGCCGACCGGGCCGTCGCGCGCACCTGGCTCCTCGGCTCGGCGGCCGCCCCCGGCCTGGCCGAGCGCCTCTTCATGGCCGAGGTCGAGCACCCCGCCGACCTCGCGGGCCGGCGCCTGGAGGTCCGCCTCGACGGCGCCTACACCCTCACCGGTCCCGCGGGGCCGCGCCGGGTGGCGTTGCGCGGCACCGCCGACCGGATCGACCTCTACGCGGACCGGACCTTCCGCGTCCTCGACTACAAGGCGGAACGCCCGCCGCGGACGCCCGGCTCCCTGCAGCTCGCGGTCTACGCGGCGTGCGCGGAGCGGCGGATGGGGGACGGCCGCGGCCGGTGGCGTGCCGCCGGGGCGGGCTACGTGGCGTTCGGCGACCCGCGGCTCGAGGTGCCGGCGGCCGGCGGCGACATTGAGGCCGCGATGCGGACCGGGGAACGGCGCGTCGTCGAGACGGTCGATGCCATCGAGCGCGGGGTGTTCCCCGCGCACCCCGCGGACCCGTCGCGCTGCCGCTTCTGCCCGTACCCCACCGTCTGCCGGAAGGACGATGTCCGAGTCGGCTGACGCGGCGGCGCGGGCGCGGGCCGTCGACCCGCGGCGCAACGTGGTGCTGGAGGCGTCGGCCGGGACCGGCAAGACCACCGTGCTGGTCACCCGCTACCTGAACCTGCTCGGGGCCGGCGTCGACCCGTCGCACATCCTGGCGATGACGTTCACCCGGCAGGCCGCGGCGGAGATGCGGGCGCGCATCATCGAACGGCTGCGCGCCGAGGCCGCACGCTCCGGCGGCGGCCGCGACCGCTGGCGCGCCCTGCACGACCGGCTCGGCGAGATTGCCATCAGCACCGTCGACGCGTTCTGCCTCGCGCTGCTGCGCGAGTTTCCGCTCGAAGCCGACCTCGACCCGGGGTTCACGGTCGCCGACGAGACGGAGATCCCGGAGATCGTCCGCCAGGCCGCCGAGCACGCGCTTGCGGTCTGCGGGCACCTGGCGCGGGACGACGCGGAGCTCGCGATGCTGCTGGCGCACCTCGGTCCGTGGCGGGCCCGCACCGCGCTGACCCACCTCCTGGGCCGCCGCCTCGTCGTGCCGCGCGCCTTCCGGCGCTTCCTGGGCGGGACGCCGC
This sequence comes from Vicinamibacterales bacterium, assembly GCA_965215155.1. Taxonomy (GTDB): domain Bacteria; phylum Acidobacteriota; class Vicinamibacteria; order Vicinamibacterales; family UBA8438; genus JAGWAJ01. The sequence goes on from CBDCCY010000004.1 coordinate 2,058,434, forward strand.
GCGACCTGACGGCGGAGGCTGCGTGCCGCCGCGCCGCGTCCATGCTGGCCGACCGGCTGGCGCCCCGGGCGGCCGAGGTCCGGCGCTTCCTCGAGGACGGCCCGGCCGACCAGGCGCGGTTCGGGATCGTGGCGCGCGACCTCGCGCTCGTGTGTCCCGCCGCCGCAGCGTGGCTGCCCGACGACGAGGACGGCGTCCTGCCCTCCAGCGGTGTCGCGCGGCCCGTCGGCGGCGCCGCGTGGCCGGCGGACGCAGCGCCGCCCGCGCACCCCGCGCCGCCCGCCGACGCCGTGCCCGCGGACCCCGTGCGCCTGGCCGCCGCGCTCGACCGGCTGCGGCGCTACTTCCTCACCGCCCGCGGTACCCCGCGGCGGAGCTTCCCGCTCGCCGGCACGCGGGCCGGGACCTCCGCCCGCCGCCGCTTCCGTGCCGCGGCCGGCGCCATCGCGGCGGTCGTGCACGACGTCGTCGCGCGGCTCGACCGCGACCGCAACGTCGTGCTGGTGCGCGCCGCCCAACGGCTCTTCGCCGTCGCCGACCGGGCCTACCGGCAGCGGATCGAGGCGCGCGCGCAGCTCGACTTCACCGACGTGCTCGAGCGCGCGCTCGACCTGCTGCGGCGCATGGACGAGTTCGCGCGCTCGCGCTACCGGCTCGAGTCCCGCTACCAGCACGTCCTCGTCGATGAGTGCCAGGACACGAGCCGCAAGCAGTGGGAGCTGGTCTGGCTGCTCGTCCGCTCGTGGGGCGAGGGGGCGGGGCTGGTGCACGAGGCGGCGCTGCCGCCGTCCATCTTCGTCGTCGGCGACCGCAAGCAGTCGATCTACCGCTTTCGCGACGCCGACGTCTCCGTGCTGCAAGACGCGGTGGACGGCGTGGCGGCGCTCGGCGGCGGGGCCGCCGGGGAGGACGGCGCGCCGGGTGACGGGGCGCCGGCGGGCGACGGCAGCGGAGTGCGACAGACGATCGCGCGGAGCTTCCGGGCGGTGCCGCCGCTCCTCGCCTTCCTCAACGACCTCTTCGCCGCGGTGCCGAAGGCGCCGGGGCGGCGCGACGCGTTCCGCTTCGCGGCCGAGGACCACTTCCCGTGCGATCCGGACCTGCCCAGCGGCGTGGCCGGCACGGCCCTGGGCGCGATCGTCGCGCCCGACGTGGAAGGGCAGGCGGAGGCGGCCGCGGCGGAGGTGGTCCGCCTGCTCGATGCGGGGACGGTGCGGGACCGCGAGACCGGCCTGGCGCGGCCGGTCCGGCCGGGCGACGTGGCGGTCCTCTTCCGCGCCCGCGAGAGCCACCGCGCGTTCGAGCGCGCCTTCGGCCGCCGCGCGGTCCCGGTCGCCGTCCACAAGGGGCTGGGGTTCTTCGACGCCGAGGAGATCAAGGACCTGCGGGCGCTCGTCCGCTACCTCGCCCGCCCGCGCTCCGAGCTGCGCGCGGCCGCCTTCCTTCGTTCGCGCGTCGTCGGGATCTCGGACCGGGGGCTCGCCCGCCTCGCCGGCCGTCTCGCGGACTCGCTGGTCGCGCCGGAGCCGCCGGCCGCGGCGGCGGCCCTGGCCGGCGACGACCGGGAGGCGCTGGAGCGCGCGCGGGCCGACGTGCCGCGCTGGCTGGCGCTGGTGGACCGGCTGCCGCCGGCGGAGGTGGTCGACCGCGTGCTCCGCGAGTCGGCCTACGAAGTCGAGCTCGGCCCGGGGCCGGCGCTCCAGGCGCGGGAGAACCTGAAGAAGATGCGCAGCATCGTGCGTCGCGTCCAGAACCGCGGCTACGCCACGATGGCGCGTGTCGCCGCGCACGTCGACCACCTTCCGGGCGACGTCTCGAACGCCCTCGTCGAGGCCTACGACGCCGTCCGCCTGATGACCGTGCACGCGGCGAAGGGGCTCGAGTTCCCGATCGTGTTCCTGGTGGACCTCGGGCGGGGGACCGGCTCGGACGCCCCCGCCATCCGGGTGGCGGCCGGCGCGGGCGGCGACCGCCCGTCGGTCTCGGTCTGGCCCTACCGCGGCGGGGCGGGGGAGTCGGACGACGAGCGGCAGCGCGAGCTGGAGGAGACCAAGCGCCTGCTCTACGTGGCGGCGACGCGCGCGCGGGATCGGCTCTACTTCGCCGCCGACGCCCCGCGCGGCGAGCCGGCGCTGCGGCGGGGGAGCCTCGGCGAGGTCCTGCCTCCCGCGTTCACCGCCGTGCTCGGGCAGGCTGCCGCGACCGCGGAACCGGTCGTCGCCTGGACCGGCCCCGGCGGACGCGCCCACCCCCTCGCGGTCTGCCGGCCCCCGGAGGGCGGCTGAAGCGCTCGGGCGGCGCGTGTGCCGGTCTGAGAGTCCGCCTGGGCCTTCCCGTCGGACGCCTGGGCTCAGGCAATCCGCGTGGGCCTCGTGTATTCTAAGGCATCTGGACGTGACTGTGAGTGCTTCCGTGAGATCCGGCCGTCGAGGCCGCCCGATGCTCGTCGTGTGGAGACCCCTCGCATCTGTGGGCCTGCGTCGCGTTCCCACGCCACATCACGAGGCAGGCGCGTGACTACGAACGATCGCGGGACCGGCGGCGCGCATGCGACCCCGGGTCGGACCGGTCGGTGGCTGAGCGGTGACCGGTTCTTCGGAGTCCTGTTGTTGGCCGGCGCCCTGGCGGCGGTTGCGGCGTCGGCGCGCGCCGCGGCTTGGCAGGAGGGCGAGCTCCGCATCGTGGTGCTGGAGGGCGAGGACAGCGTCAACATCATCGGGCAGGGGACGGCGGTGCCGACGGTAGTGGAGGTGCGCGACCGAAACGACCTGCCCGTGGCCGGCGCCTCGGTCGTGTTCCTGCTGGGCGAGGGCGGGACGGCGACGCTCAACGCCGGACTGTCGCAGGTGTCGCTGGCGACGAACGCGCTGGGGCAGGCGGCGGTGACGGTGAACCCGCTGGCGAGCGGGGCGGTGCAGTTGCAGGTGAGCGCGGCGTTTCAGGGCCAGACGGCCGTGGCCGCCATCACGCAGACCAACTTCGCCACGGCGGCCCAGGCGGCTGCGGCGGGGGCCGGTGGTGCGGGCGGCGGCGGAGGCGCCGCGGCGGGCGCGGGGGCAGGTGCCGGTGGCGGGGGCCTCGGCGCAGGCGGGGTCCTCGGGATCGTCGCGGGCGGCGTGGGCGCGGCCGTGGCGGGCGTGACGCTGGCGGACCGCGGTCCCGGCGCGCCGCCGGTGGCGTCGTTGAGGATCACGCCGGAGGGGATCGGGATGGCCAAGGCCACGCCCTTCCGATTCGACGCGAGCCGTTCGTCGGACCCGGACCGGGATTCTCTGACGTACGCCTGGGACTTCGGAGACGGATCCGGCCAGGAAGGCCGGAACAGCGTCGTCATACACCGCTACGACGCGGCCGGGACGTACAACGTGACGCTGACGGTGAGTGACGGGACGCACCAGGAGACGAGCAGCGGCTCGGTCACGGTCTCCCGGAGCCTCGACAACGCACGCTTCGTGGGGAGTCGGAGCGGCGTCGAGGAGGGCGCGACGGCGACATGGACCTTTCTGCTGATGCAGAACGCCGCATTCCTGAGCGGCAGGATGTCGTTCTACCTGGCCATCGATTGTGGGGACCACCGTCTCGTGCACGAGCATGAGCATCCCCTGACGGGAGAGATCACCGGTCCGTCCGATTTCGTGTGCCCCTGCAACGTGACCCTTCGCGCCCCGGTGGTCGTGGCGGTCGGTGAGTACTGTGACGGCACGGTGGACCGTGAGCCTCATGAACACTACGCAGAGGGAGTGGTGGAACCGGGCGCGGGCGCGATTACGCTCTTCGACTTCCAGGGACACGGAGATCTGACGTTCACTCGACAGTGAGACGGCGTCCCCGGGGGCTGGGCGAGACTAGGGGCAGGACCTCTGGTCTTCTCCGGGAGTCCGCGCCTCCCGCGGGAGGCCGCGCCGTTCTACGGCGCTGACTCCTGGCCCTGGCTGGCGTCCACCGCGCCGGAGGCGTCGTCGTCCGCGTCGGCCGGGGCGGCGCGAAGCAGGCCCGGCTCCTCGGCGAGGCGGTCGATCCAGCGCGCGGCGTTTGCCTCCGCCTCCTCCTGCGTCTGCCCGACCAGGATGACGCCGCCGGCCGGCCGCGCTGCGTCGCCCGAGAAGGCCCACGCCACCCAGTGCCCGGCGCGCGGCTCGCTGTGAATCCCGTATTCGGTGTCCATGTCGCCGGGGATCGTACACCACGGCGGAAGCGGCCGGCGCGGGCCGCGGGCGTCCTTGACAGCCTCGAACGAGGCTCCTATCGTACGACGCCGTGACCGACCAAGACCGCTCCCCGGGCTCGCGCGGAGCCGACGTCTGCGACGTCCGGCGCGCCTGGTGGGATCTGGCCCGCCGCATCCGGCGGGAGGGCGCCGGCCGCGAGCTCCAGCGCCCGCGGGAGGTCGATCGCGCGCGCGGCGGCGGGGCGCCGGCCGCCGGGAGCGCGGCGGCCTTCGCCGACGAGGTGGCGCTCGGCTTCCCCTCCATGGACGGTTTCGTCGAGGGCATCCGCGCCTCGTTCTTCGGCCGCGACCCCGACGCCGACGGCACCCAGACCACGCAGGTCGCGTTGACGCCGCGGGAGGCCCACCGCGGCGCGCAGGTGCCGCTCGCCATCGAGGTGCGTCACACCTGTCCGCTGTGCGGCGGCCGCGGCGAGTTCTCCGACGCGCGGTGCGGCGTCTGCCGCGGCGCCGGCAGCGGCCTGCTGCCGCAGCAGCTCCGCCTCCGCGTGCCCCCCGGCGTGCGCGACGGCACCCGCCTGCGCTTCTCGGTCAGCTCGCCCTACGCGGCGGAGACGCGCGTCGAAGTGCGCATCGCCGTCCACTGACGCGCGCCCTGTGGTGTTCCCGTCTCCTGGACGGGGTAGGCTGGCAGGGATGCTCGACACGCTGGCCGTCTCCCGGGAGCTGACCGCATCCGGCCTGAACGCCGAGCAGGCCGCCGCCATCACCCGCGCCGTCAGACAGGCCGCGGAGCATGGCGATCACGTCACGTCCGAGCAGTTCAGCAGCGGCCTCGCCGGGTTGCGCACCGAGATCGCAGCCCTCGAAGCACGGCTCATCAAGTGGATGGTCGGGACCGTGATCGCTACCGCGGGCGTGACCCTCGCGATTCTCCGCCACGCTTCCTAGCCCAAGTTTACCAAGATCGCCGACATTTCTGTCGAAATCCGCAGGATCCGCGCCTGTCGGGGACGGTAACTTATTGATTCTAAAGGATCGGGGTCTGGAGACTCTGAATGTAGTGCCATAATCGTAACAGGAGGCTTGATTCGGACCGGGCCGCCCGCTATCCTGGCTCCATGTTCGTACGGCGCACCCAGACCCGACGAACCGCCGACGGCGTCCCTTACTTCTCCCACCGCCTCGTGCAGTCCGAACGCCTCGGCAACTCCGTGCGCCAGCGCACCCTCCTCAACCTCGGACGCCACTTCGACATCCCCGCGCCCCACTGGCCCCGCCTGTGCACCCGCGTCGCCGAGGTCCTGGCCGGACAGGCGCCGCTGGTGCCCGATTGCCCGCCCGCCGTGGACCAGGAAGCCCAGCGGATCGCCGCCCAGTTGGTCGCCCGCGGTGCCGACGCCGGCGGGCCGGACGCCGCAACGGCGGACATCCAGGCCGTCGACATCGACTCGTTGCGCGTGGTCCGGCCCCGCAGCATCGGGGTCGAGCAGGTCGGCCTGTGGGCCCTCGAGCAGGTGGGGCTGCCGGCCTTGCTGGCACAGTTGGGCGTCAACGGCGCGTTGCGCGCGGCGGCGGCCGGCGCCATCGTCGGGCGCCTGGCCCACCCGGCATCCGAGCGCGAGACCCACCGTTGGCTGCAGCAGCGCAGCGGCCTCGGCGAGTTGCTCGGCGTCGACTTCGAGACCGTCAGCGCCATGCAGCTCTACCGCGCCTCGGACGCGTTGGTAAAGCACCGCGAGGCCATCGAGGCGCACCTGTTCGACCGGGCGATGGGCCTGTTCGACCTGCAGCCGACCGTCACCCTCTACGACCTGACCAACACCTACTTCGAAGGCGAGGCGAGCGACCAACCGCAGGCCCGGCGCGGCCACTCGAAGGAGAAGCGCAGCGACTGCCCGCTGCTCACCCTCGGCCTGATGCTCGACGCCAGCGGCTTCGTCCGCCGCTCGCAGGTCTTCGACGGCAACGTTCGGGAACACCGCACCCTGGCCGGCATGCTCGAAGCACTCCAAGCGCCATCCGGCGCCCTCGTGGTCATGGACCGCGGCGTCGCCACCGAAGGCTGCATCGCCTGGCTGCGCGACAACGGCTACCGCTATCTCGTCGTCAGCCGCGAACGCCACCGCCAGTTCGACGCCACCGCCGCCGTGTCCCTGCGGACGCAGTCCAACCAGACCGTGCAGTTGCACAAGGTCGTCTCCGACGACCCCGACGAGGTCCGCCTCTACTGCTACTCCGAGCAGCGGGCCGCGAAGGAGCGCGGCATCGTCGAGCGCGCCGCCGCCCGCTTCGAGGACGCCCTCACGAAGCTCAACGACGGGCTCGCCCGCCCCCGCGCCCACAAGCGCATCGCCCAGGTCTGGCAGCGCATCGGCCGCTTGAAGACCAAGCACTCCCGCGCCGCCGGCCACTACCAGATCGACGTCACCGCCGACGAGACCGGCGAGCGGGCCGCCGCCGTCACCTGGACCCGGCGCCCCAAGGACGGCTCGATGGCCACCCATCCCGGCGTCTACTGCCTGCGCAGCAGCGAGACCGACTGGGACGAAGAGACCCTCTGGCGCACCTACACCACCCTCACCGACGTCGAAGCCGTCTTCCGCTCCCTCAAGTCCGAGCTCGGCCTGCGTCCCATCTATCACCGCAAGCCGCGGCGAGCCGACGGCCATCTGTTCCTCACCGTCATCGCCTACCAGCTCGTCCAGGTCATCCGCACCCGCCTGCGCGAGCATCGCGAGCAGGCCAGTTGGACGTCGCTACGCCACGTCCTCGACGGCCAGCAGCGCGTCACCACCACCTTCCGCCGGCCCGACGGACGCACCCTCCACGTGCGCACCGCCACACAGCCCGAACCCGAGCAGCGCGCCATCTACGACGTTCTCGGCGTCGACCCCAACCCCGCCGGCGTCCGCAAGACCCTCGTCTGAACGACCCGAACCTCCCGGTTCACGCACGTTTGTAGTGCCACTCGAACCGTTCTGCCCCCGTAAATCGTTGATTCCAAACGACCTCATTTCACCCCTGTTAAACTTGGGCTAGTGGCCGACGAGGCCTTCGACGGGGCTGCTCGCCGAGGCGTAGCGCCGACGCGGGATCCGGCCCGCCAGGTAGCCGAGCCGGCCGGCGCGCACCGCGAGCCGCATCGCCTCCGCCATTGCCACGGGGTCGTCGGCTCCCGCGATCGCCGTGTTGATGAGCACGCCGTCCGCGCCCAGCTCCATCGCCACCGCGGCGTCCGACGGCGATCCGACCCCGGCGTCGACGATGACCGGGACCTGGGCCTGCTCGCGGATGATGGCGAGGCTGTTGCGGTTCTGCACGCCGAGCCCGGAGCCGATCGGGGCGCCCAAAGGCATGACCGCGGCCGCGCCGGCCTCGGCCAGCTTGCGGCAGGCGATCGGGTCGTCGTTGGTGTAGGGGAGGACGACGAACCCCTCCTCGACCAGCACGCGCGTTGCCGCGAGCAACGCCTCGTTGTCCGGGAAGAGCGTCCGCTCGTCGCCGATGACCTCCAGCTTCACCCAGTTCGTGAGCCCCGCGGCACGCCCCAGCCGGGCGGTGCGGATGGCTTCGTCGGCGGTGTAGCAGCCGGCCGTGTTCGGGAGCAGCGCGTAGCGCTCGGAGTCGATGTGGTCGAGCAGCGAGGAGCCGTCGCGGGCCTGGAGATCGACGCGGCGGACGGCCACCGTCACCATCTCGGCCCCCGATGCGTCGTGCGCGCGGCGCATCACGTCGTGAGACGCGTACTTGCCGGTACCGACGATCAGTCGGGATCGAAAGATCCTGTCGGCGATGGTCAGGAGGTCGTCGGGCATACCGCTCCGCCGGGCCGTCAGCCTCCGCCGACGAAGTTCACGATCTCCACCTCGTCGCCGCCGCGAACGACGGTCGACCGGTAGGTGGTGCGCCGCACGACGACGAGGTTGTGCTCGACGGCCACGCGCCGCGGATCGATGTCCAGCCGGGCGAGCAGGGCGTGGACGGTCACGGGCTCGGCCAGCTCGAAGTCCTCGCCGTTGAGCCGTATCGTCACGCGCTCAGCGTACTCGGGAGCGCTTGGGAAGTCAAGGCTAACTCGTTGCCAGAAGGCGATTTACTCCGTGGCGACGGGACGGCGCGGGGCCGGCCGGCGGCCCGCCGGCGATTGACTTCGACCGGTCCGCAAAGTACGATGCGGGGAGCCCTGCGAGGGAGCCTTCGCCGGTGTCGCCGGCCTGCTAGAGGGGTCGGCTCGGCACTTCCGTCACAAGACCCAGGCGCCGCTCGACACTCGATGCAAGGCCCGCGCAGACGGCAGCTTGAGAAATGTTTCACAAGGCGGGCGGCGACGATCGACGATGGCACGGCACAGGGTGACCCGAGGCATTCGGCTCCCGCTGGCCGGTGAGCCGGTGCAGGCCGTCGAGGCTGCCGCGCCGCCGCTCCGCGTCGGCGTGCTCGCCGCGGACGCCGTCGGGCTGCGTCCGACGATGCAGGTGGCGCCCGGCGACTCCGTGGCTCGGGGGCAGGTGCTGTTCCGCGACAAGCGCACCCCGGACGTGCGCTACACGGCGCCGGCCGCGGGTACCGTGGCCGGCGTGCACCGGGGCGGCCGGCGGGCGCTGCAATCGGTCGTCATCGAGGCGAGCCGCGCCGAGCGGGAGGGACGCGAGCCCGAGGCGGCCCGCTTCCCGGCGTTCTCGGGGCGCCATCCGAGCGGCATGTCGGCCGACGACGTGCGCGCCCTGCTGCTCGAGTCTGGCCAGTGGACGGCCCTGCGCGCGCGTCCCTACGGCCGGGTCGCCGACCCGGGGGTGCGCCCGCACTCGATCTTCGTCACCGCCATCGACACCAACCCGCTCGCGCCCTCGACGGACGCCGTCGTCGGCGATCGTGCCCCCGCGCTCCATCGGGGCCTGGCGGCGCTGGAGCGGCTCACCGACGGGCCGATCCACTTCTGCACCGGGCCGGACACCCGGCTCGAGGTTCCGGCCGGCGGCCGTGTGCGGCACGAGGTCTTCGTCGGTCCGCACCCGGCGGGCACGGTCGGCCTCCACATCCATACCCTCGATCCGGTCGATCGCCGCAAGGTCGTGTGGCACATCGGCGTCCAGGACGTCATCGCAACGGGCCGGCTGTTCGAGACCGGGCAGCTCGACACGGCGCGCGTCGTGTCGCTCGGCGGTCCGCCGGTGGCGCGGCCGCGGCTCCTGCGGACGCGGATCGGCGCCTCGACCGACGCGCTCGTGGCGGGGGAGCTCGCCTCGCAGCAGGAGGTCCGCATCATCTCCGGGTCCGTGTTCGGCGGCCGGACGGCCGCAGGGGAGATCCACGGCTACCTCGGCCGCTATCACCAGCAGGTCTCGGTGCTGGCCGAGGGGCGGGAGCGCGAGTTCCTCGGCTGGCTGCGCCCGGGGCTCGACCGCTTCTCCGCCGTGCGGACGTTCGCGTCGGCGTGGCTGCCGCGCCGGCGGCTCGCGCTCACGACCTCCACCCACGGCTCGCCCCGCGCGATCGTCCCGATTGGGAACTACGAGCGCGTGATGCCCCTCGACCTGATGGCCACGGCCATGATGCGCGCGCTCGCGATGCGGGACGTGGAGCGGGCCGAGGAGCTCGGGTGCCTCGAGCTCGACGAGGAGGACGTGGCCCTCTGCACGTTCGTCGACGCCGGCAAGGCGGAGTTCGGACCGCATCTCCGCAGCGTCCTCGACGCGCTGGAGAAGGAAGGCTAGGAGCTTGCGCCGCAGAAGGCAACGCAGTGGAGTTCCGCGGCGCAAGCTCCGGGGGCGGTGGGGGCCGGGGCCGAACACGGAGCCTGCGACGGGTTCGGCGGCGCCAGGAGTCGGTTCCGCATGAAGCTCCTGCGCCGCCTGCTCGATTCCCAGGCCCGGCACTTCGAGCCGGGCGGCCGGCTCGCCCGGCTCTATCCCCTGTGGGAAGCACAGGACACGTTCCTCTACACGCCCGGTCAGGTCACCGCCGGCGCCGCCCACGTCCGCGACGGCCTGGACCTGAAGCGCATGATGATGACCGTCGTCATCGCGCTGGCCGGCTGCGTCTACATGGCGCTCCACAACACGGGCTACCAGGCGAACCTGGCCATCGCCGGCGGAGCCGCGCCGCTTGCGACCTGGCAGACGGCGGCGATGGAGGCGGCCGGCCTGGGCTTCGCCCCCGACGACCTCGTGAGCTGCCTCGTGCACGGCGGCCTGTACTACCTGCCGATCCTGATCGTCACCTTCGCGGTCGGCGGCCTCTGGGAGTTCTTCTTCGCCGTCGTGCGGAAGCACGAGCTGAACGAGGGCTTCCTCGTCACCGGCATGCTCTTCCCGCTCACCCTGCCGCCGACCATTCCGCTGTGGCAGGTGGCCCTCGGCATCTCGTTCGGCATCGTCGTCGGCAAGGAGATCTTCGGCGGCACCGGCATGAACGTGCTGAACCCGGCGCTGGTGGCCCGCGCCGGGGTCTTCTTCGCGTACCCGGCCGAGATGTCGGGGGATGCGGTGTGGATTGCGGCCGACACCGCGTCCGACGCCGTGAGCGGGGCGACGGCGCTGGCCACGGCGACGCTGGGCGGCACGCAGGCGATGGCCGCCGAGACCGACTGGTGGAGCGCCTTCGTCGGATTCGTCCCCGGATCGATGGGCGAGACGTCCATGCTGGCCTGCCTGCTCGGGGCGCTGCTGCTCGTCGCGACGGGCGTCGGCTCGTGGCGCATCATGTTGAGCACGGCGGCCGGGACCATTCTGATGGCGGCGAGCCTGAACGCCATCGGCTCGGCGACCAACCCCTTCTTCGACGTCACGCCCGCCTGGCACCTCGTGCTCGGCGGCTGGGCGTTCGGCGCCGTCTACATGGCGACCGATCCGGTATCGGCCCCCACCGCGCTCCGCGGCCACTACGTGTACGGCTTTCTGATCGGGGTGCTCTGTGTCCTCATCCGCGTCGTCAACCCGGCGTATCCTGAGGGCATGATGCTCGCCATCCTCTTCATGAACCTGTTTGCGCCGCTGATCGACTACTTCGCCGTCCAGGCGAACGTGCGGCGCCGGAGGGCGCGGTATGCAGGGTAGCGTTCTCTACAATCTCGGGTTCGCGACGGCCATCTGCGTGGCGTGCGCCATCGTGGTGTCGTCCTCGGCCGTCTCGTTGCGGGAACGGCAGCTCGTCAACCAGGCGCTCGACATGCAGCGCAACGTGCTGGTGGCGGCCGGCCTGGCGGACCCCGACGAGGCGCTGGAGGCGGAGGAGATCGCCGCGCGCTTCGCCCCGATCCGGCAGGTCGTGATCGACGTGGCGTCGGGCGCGGCCACCGACGTCGATCCGGCGACGTTCGACCCGCGCGCCGCCGCGGCCGACCCCGGGACCAGCCGCACCGCTCCGCCCAACAACGCCGGGCTGAGCCGCGTCGCCGACCGGGCGCTGGTCTACGAGCTGCGCGACGCCGGCGGCGCGCTCGACCTGGTGGTCCTGCCGGTCCACGGCCTCGGCCTCTGGGGCCTCCTCTACGGCTTCGTGGCGCTCGACGCGGACCTGGAGACGATCCGCGGCCTGACCTACTACGAGCACAAGGAGACGCCGGGCCTCGGCGGCGAGGTGGACAACCCGCGCTGGAAGGGCCTCTGGAACGGCCGCAAGGCGTTCGGTCCCGACGGCGCGCCGGTGATCGAGGTGGCGCGGGGGCTCGCGGGGCCGCCGGCCGAGGACCCCTTCCGCGTCGACGGCCTCGCCGGGGCCACGATGACGAGCCGCGGCGTCACCAACATGCTGCGCTTCTGGCTCGACGGGGAAGGCTTCGGTCCCTACCTGGACGCGCTCCGCGCGGGCAGGGACGTCAGGATGGCCGGGGGCGCATGACGGCCGGGGGCGCATGATGACCGGGGGCGCATGATGACGAAGACGCGCGAGGCGCTCGTCGACCCGCTGTTCAACAACAACCCGATCGCGCTGCAGGTGCTCGGCATCTGTTCGGCGCTCGCGGTGACGACGCGCATGGACACGGCGCTCGTGATGAGCGCGGCGGTCGTGGCGGTGATGATGTCGTCGAACTTCTTCGTCAGCGCGCTGCGGAATCAGATCCCGACGAGCATACGGATCATCGTGCAGCTCACGATCATCGCCTCGCTGGTGATCATGGTCGACCAGATACTGAAGGCCTACCTGTTCGAGCTGTCGAAGCAGCTCACCGTCTTCGTCGGACTCATCATCACGAACTGCATCATCATGGGGCGCGCCGAGGCCTACGCCATGCAGAACCCGCCCGGCCTGAGCCTCATCGACGGTCTAGGGAACGGCCTCGGCTATGGCCTCATCCTGATGTTGACGGCGTTCGTGCGCGAGCTCTTCGGGTCGGGATCGGTGTTCGGCACGACGGTGCTGCCGCTGGCGAGCGAGGGGGGCTGGTACACGCCGAACGGGCTGATGGTGCTCTCGCCGGCCGCGTTCTTCATCATCGGCTTCCTGATCTGGGCCCTGCGGAGCTGGAAGCGGGATCAGGCGGAGGCGGAGTGATGCTGGAGCACTACCTGAGCCTCGCCGTCAAGTCGATCTTCGTCGAGAACATGGCGCTCGCCTTCTTCCTCGGCATGTGCTCGTTCCTCGCCGTGTCGCGGCAGGTCAAGACCGCGATCGGCCTCGGCGGCGCGGTGATCTTCGTGCTGACGATCACCGTGCCGATGAACAACCTGATCTACGCGCACCTGCTGAGCCCGGGTGCGATGGCGTGGCTGCACCCGGCCCTGGCCGACTACGACCTCTCCTTTCTCGGTTTCCTCTCCTACATCGGGACCATCGCCGCGATGGTGCAGATCGTCGAGATGGTGCTCGACCGCTTCGTGCCCCCGCTGCACGCCGCGTTGGGCATCTTCCTGCCCCTCATCGCCGTCAACTGCGCCATCCTGGGGGCGTCGCTCTTCATGGTGGAGCGGAGCTACACGCTGGCCGAGAGCACGGTGTTCGGCCTCGGATCGGGCATCGGCTGGGCGCTGGCGGTCGTCGCCCTGGCCGGCATTCGGGAGCGGCTGCGCTACTCGAACCCGCCCGAGGGGCTGCGGGGGCTCGGCCTGACCTTCATGCTCGTCGGCCTGATGGCGCTCGGCTTCATGGCCTTCGCGGGAGTGCAGCTCTAGCCCGGGGGCGCCCACGATGATCACCGTCGCCCTTGGCGTCGCGATGTTCACGTTCGTGATCGTGTCGCTCGTCGGCCTGCTGATGGTGGCCCGGCGGCAACTCGTCGCCACGGGGGAGGTGACGATCACGGTCAACGGCGACGCGGATCGGGCGCTGCGCACGGCGGCCGGCGGCACTCTGCTCGGCACCCTCGCCGACAACCGCCTGTTCGTCCCGTCGGCGTGCGGCGGCAAGGGGAGCTGCGGGGTCTGCAAGGTGACGGTCTGCGACGGGGGCGGGGCGATCCTGCCGACCGAGCGCAGCCACGTCAGCCGCGGCGAGGTGCGCGAGGGCGTCCGCCTGTCCTGCCAGGTCAAGGTGAAGCAGGACATGGCGATCGAGATCCCGCCCGAGATCTTCGACATCCGCCAGTGGCGCTGCCGGGTGCGCTCGAACCACAACGTGGCCACCTTCATCAAGGAGCTGATCCTCGAGCTCCCGGAGGGCGAGGAAGTGCCGTTCCGGGCCGGCGGATACATCCAGATCGAGGCACCGCCCGGGACCTACGACTACCGCGACTACCGGGTCGAGGAGGAGTATCGCGCCGACTGGGACAAGTTCGACCTGTGGCGCTACCGGGCGGTGCTCGACGAGCCGGTCACGCGCGCGTATTCGATGGCGAACTACCCGGAGGAGAAGGGCGTCATCATGCTCAACGTCCGGATTGCCTCGCCCCCGCCGCGCGCGCCGGAGGGCACTCCGCCGGGCAAGATGACCAGCTACATCTTCAGCCTGCAGCCGGGCGACGAGGTGACCATCTCCGGTCCGTTCGGGGAGTTCTTCGCGAAGGACACGCCGGCCGAGATGGTCTTCGTCGGCGGCGGGGCGGGCATGGCGCCGATGCGCTCGCACATCTTCGACCAGTTCCGGCGCATAGGGACGGACCGGAAGGTCTCGTTCTGGTACGGCGCGCGCAGTCTGCGCGAGGCGTTCTACATCGACGACTTCGATGCCGTCGCGGCGGAGCACGGCAACTTCGAGTGGCACCTCGCGCTGTCGGAGCCGCTCCCCGAGGACGAGTGGACCGGCCTGACCGGGTTCATCCACCAGGTGCTGTACGACAACTACCTGAAGGATCACGCCGCCCCGGAGGATGTGGAGTACTACCTCTGCGGTCCGCCGCTCATGCTCCAGGCGTGCATGCGGATGCTCGACGGGCTCGGGGTGGAGCGGGACAACATCCTGTTCGACGACTTCGGATAGAGCGGCCGGAGGCGCCCAGCCAGCCCGTGACGCCCCGCACGCCAGCCACGCTCGCTCTCCTCGCCGCCGCGGCGTGCGCCGCGGCCCCGCCCGCGGCGGCCCCGGTCGAGCGCCGCACGTTCCGCGGCGCGACGATGGGGACGACGTACGCCGCCACCGTCGTCGGCCGCGGCATCGACGACCATCGGCTCGCCGGCCTGCAGGCAGGGGTCGAGGCGGCGCTCGACGAAGTCGAGGCGACGATGTCCCACTACCGCCCCGACTCCGACCTGAGCCGCTTCAACCGCTGGCGGGACGCCGCCCCCCTTGCGGTCTCCCCGGACCTGCTCGGCGTGGTCCGCGAGTCGATCGCGATCAGCCGGATGACCGGCGGGGCCTTCGACGTGACGGTGGCGCCGCTCGTCGACGCGTGGGGGTTCGGCGCGCCCGGACCGGCTGCCGCGCCGCCGACCGATGCGGAGATAGCCGCGCTCCGGCACGATGTCGGCTATCGGCACCTCGAGGTGGACGAGGGGTCGTCGACGCTGCGCAAGCAGCGGCCCGGCGTGCGCATCGACCTGTCGGCCATCGCCAAGGGCCACGGCGTCGACCGGGCGGCGGGGGCCCTGGTCGAGGGCGGGATCAGCGACTACCTGGTAGAGGTTGGCGGCGAGGTGCGCGCGGGGGGCGCAACCGAGACCGGGGCGCCGTGGCGGGTCGGGATCGAGCGGCCCCGGCCCGGGCCGTCGACCGTCCACCGCGTGATCCCGCTGCGGGACGGGGCCTTGGCGACGTCGGGTGAGTACCGCAACTTCTACGAACTGGCCGGCGCCCGCGTGTCGCACACCATCGATCCGCGGACGGGCCGGCCCGTGACCCACCGGCTACGCTCCGTGAGCGTGCTGGCGGACCGTTGCGCGCGCGCGGATGGGCTGGCCACCGCCCTGGAGGTGCTCGGGCCCGACGACGGGTACGCCCTCGCGGTGGAGCGGGGTTGGGCGGTGCTGTTCGTCGTCGAGGACGATGACGGAGCGTTGCGCGACAGGCTGACGCCCGCGTTCGAGGTGCTCGCGCTAGAATGAACCCGTGGTGCTCTTCCTGCTGACGCTGGGCGTGATCGCGGCGGCGATGCTGATCATGGCCGTGGGACTGGCGTTCCGGTACCCGTGCCTCCGCGGCTCCTGCGGCGGCGCCGGCGTCGCAGGCGCGGACGGGACCCGGCTGTCGTGCGGCGCCTGCCCGCGGAGGCGGGACGACGGGGCGCCGCCGGTCGATCGGCAAGCCCGCCCCGCCGTGCTGTGGGAGCGATGAGCGAGACGCGCCCGCCGGCGGGCGAGCGGCCGGAAGAAGGGCGGCCGGCCTATCGTCCGCTCGACCGTTTCTGGCCGTACGCCGACCTCGACGAGGAACCGACGGACGCCGAGCTGGCCGAGCTCGATCCCGATCTGAGAGCTGCCCTGTTCCGCAGCGAGCCGCGGCCGTTCTCCATCACCCTCAGCTTCCCGCGGTTCGAAGGCCCCGATTACGAGCGCGCGCTCGAGCTCGCGCGCGGGGCGGCCGAGTATCGCGCCGTCGGAAGCGGAACCAAGCTCCGGCACCGGGCCCGCTACTTTCCCGGCGATGCGGCGAAGCTGCGGGACCTGTTCGAGATTGTCGGACGCTGCGACGAGTGCGAGGTGCTCGTCGACGATCGGCCGGTGCCCTACGCGCGCGAGCTCTGGCTGCCGCTGGTGTGGTTCCTGCTACCCCGTCCATGAGGTGGCCGGCCGTCAAGGAGCGGCCCGCCGGCCCGCGCGCGCCAAGCCGCTGGACGGTCGAGCGGCGCGCAGCGTGGATGAGGATCCCGTGGGCCTCACGAGGGCTTGGTGACGTTGCCTGCCTGCGGTCCCTTGGGGCCGTCGACGATCTCGAACTCGACGTCCTGCCCCTCCTCGAGGGTGCGAAACCCGTCGCCCTGAATGGCCGAGAAGTGCACGAACACGTCGCTGCCCGCTTCCCGTTCGATGAACCCGTAGCCCTTCGCGTTATTGAACCACTTGACCTTGCCGGTGATGCGCATGTACGCGTTCCTCTGACCAAAGACAAAAAAAGACCGCAATGGCGGTCTCGACGTCAAGGCTGTGTCCGACGTTGGAGCCCATGCTAGCGACCCTGTTTCACCGATGTCAAGCGACCCGCCCGCCGCTCCACGGCGGGTATTTTCGGGAGGCGATGACGTACCCATGCGTGTGCTGCTGAGCGTGTCCGACAAGACGGGGCTGATCGATCTCGCACGCGGGCTGTCCGCGCGCGGCGCGGAGCTGGTGTCCACCGGAGGGACCGCGCGGGCGCTCGCGGACGCCGGGCTGGCGCCGACGGCCGTCTCCGCGGTGACCGGGTTCCCCGAGATGATGGACGGCCGGGTCAAGACGCTCCACCCCGGGGTGCACGCCGGCATTCTGGCGCGGCGGAACCGGCCGGACGACCTGGCCGCCATCGGCCGACTGGGAATCGTCCCGATCGACGTCGTCGTCGTGAACCTCTACCCGTTCGCGCGGGCGGCCGCGGCGCCGGGGACCACCTTCGACGAGCTCGTCGAGCAGATCGACATCGGCGGACCGACGTTGGTGCGTGCGGCGGCCAAGAGCTTCGCCGACGTCCTGATCGTGGTCGACCCCTCCGACTACGCGTCGGTCGTCGAGGCCCTCGACCGCGAGGGCGGTCCCGCTCTCGACTTCCGCTTCGCCCTCGCCCGGAAGGCGTTCGCCCATACGGCGGAGTACGACGCCACGATCGCGGCGGCGCTGGCTGCGGTCGACACCGGTGGCGGAGCCTTCACGCGCTCCCCGCTGACGCTGGACGGCGTCGCTCCGGACCGCCTGATCGTCAGCGCGCCGAAGCTCCGCGACCTGCGCTACGGCGAGAATCCGCATCAGGCGGCCGCGCTCTACGCCTCCGGAGAGGGCGAGGCCTGGGGCTTCGGGGGGGCGCGGCTGCTGCAGGGCAAGGCGCTGTCGTTCACGAACCTCCTCGACCTGGATGCCGCCGCCCGTCTCGCCCTGGAGTTCGACGAGCCGGCGGCGGTCGTCATCAAGCACACGAATCCGTGCGGGGTGGCGACCGCCGAGCGATTGCGCGACGCCTACGTCAACGCGCGCGACGTGGATCCGCTCTCCGCGTTCGGCGGCATCGTCGGCCTCAACCGCCCCCTCGACGCGGATACGGCCGAGGCGATCGTCTCGACCTTCGTCGAGTGCGTCGTCGCCCCGGACGCCGGCGATGACGCCAGGGCGGTGCTGGCGGCGAAGAGGAACCTGCGCCTCGTCACCGGCGCCTTCGCTGCCCAGGGGTCCGACGGGGCGCGCGCTCGGGACGTGCGGTCGATCCTCGGGGGCTGGCTGGTGCAGGCGCGGGATCGGGTGGTGGAGGCGTCGGAGGCCTGGACGCCTGAAGCGGCAGCGAGTCCTGCCCGGAACCTGCGGGTCGTCACGCGGCGCTCGCCCTCGCCCGCCGAGTGGACGGCGCTCCGCTTCGCCTGGCGCGTCTGCGCCCACGTCAAGTCGAACACCGTCATCTTCGCCCACGCGGATCGTGCCGCGGCGGTCGGGGCCGGCCAGATGAGCCGCGTCGACGCGGTGAAGGTGGCGACGATGAAGGCGCGGGGAAGCCTGACGGGCACCGCCGCCGCGTCGGATGCCTTCTTCCCCTTTCGCGACGGGCTGGACGCAGTGGCGGAAGCGGGGGCGACGGCGGTGGTGCAGCCGGGCGGGTCGAAGCGCGACGACGAGGTCATCGCGGCCGCGGACGAGCACGGCCTGGCGATGGTCTTCGCCGGCCGGCGCCACTTCCGGCACTGACGCCGGGCCGCGGCGACCGGGGGGGCGGGCTGCACCCGGCGGAGCGCGTTGCAGGAGCGCCGCGATACTCCCGAAGAAGACGCTCGGGTAGCTCGCGCGGCTGCTGTCCGGCGGCGGGCAGCGGCGGGCGTCGGTCGTGCGCCGGGCCGCGGCGGCGGTCAGCCGTGGGCCGGGCCGGTCGCCCCGGCGATTCGCTCCGCGGGAGCGTTGCGCTCCGCAGCCGCCGGCAGCGTGATCAGCACGAGCAGCAGCATCAGGAACTCGGAGTCGCCGAAGTTGTACTCGAACATTCCGGCCGCCAGCATCGCCGCGACCGCGGCCAGGCCGGCGGCGGCGAGGGGGCGCGTGGCCGGCTGTCGGAATCGCCGCGCGAGACTCGCGACGGCCGCCGCGACGAACCAGCCCCACAGTGCCAGGGCCGGCAGCCCCCGTTCCGCCGCGATCTGCAGCGGCACGTTGTGCAGATGCGGGTTGGTCGCGTTCACCGCATCGTCCGGCCGGTAGGCGGGGTACAGGACCTCCACCATCTCCGGGCCGACGCCGATCAACGGATGGTCGCGAACCATGCCGGCGCCCACCCGCACCATCGCCAGCCGGTCGCGGTTCGTCGGGTCCTGCAGGTCGAAGGTGGAGTAGACCCGGTCCGTGATCGCCGCCGGCGCCACGGAGAAGCCGAGCGCGGCGAGCGCGAAGACCGCAGCCGCCAGGACCGGAGCCCGGGCCAGGCCCTGCACGTCGCGTTGCGCGACGACCTGGCTCACCCGCAGGAGGAACAGCAGGCTGACGCCGACGGATGCGCCCACCCACGCGCTGCGGGTGAAGGTCAGGGCCAGCGCGACGCCGAGCGCCGGCGACACGAGCGCCGGCCACACCCGGTCCCGCGCGGCGAAGAGGAGCCGCGCGCCGGCCACCCCGAGGACCAGCATGAGCAGGCCCGAATAGGTCATGTAGTGGCCCATCGAGCCGAGCGGGCGCTGCCCCAGGTGGTCGTACTCGAGGATGGCGTACTGGACGATGCCGATCACGGCGGTTGCGGCGCCCACCGACAGGATCACCGTCGCCAGCACGGTGGCGCGCGGGCCCCGGGCCAGCCCGTAGACGGCAGGCACCACGAGGAACAGCAGGACTTCCCTGGCCTCGACGAGGCTGCGGATCGGCTGTGGGGAGCCGGCGGCCGATACCAGGGTCCACGCTGCATAGGCGGCGAGCGGCACGAAGAACGAGGGGACGACCGGGCGCATGCGACCGGAGACCACGACGCCCGCCCAGAGAGCGAGGACCACCGTGAGGAGGATGGATGCGGCGGCGATCGAGACCTGGAGCACCGCCACGAAGGCGGCCAGGGCTGCCCAGCCGGCCACGTCGAGCCGCGCCGCGGCGCCCGCTCCCACGTCGGCGATGCCGGTCCCGGGCGCCGGGCCGTGCGCCCCGCCGGCGCCCGGATCAGGACTCGATGGTTGCCTCGTCAAGAAGCATCACCGGGATGTCGTCCCGGATGGGATAGACACGGCGACACTGCCTGCACTTCAGGCCTGTCTCGTCGTTCACGAGCTCGACCGGCGTCTTGCAGGCGGGACAAGCGAGGATCTCCAGCAACTCCGGGTCGACGCCCATCGATGCGCCTCCTCGCGCGGCGCCGGGCGGAGCACCCGGCCGCGCGCGCCACTATACCAGACCCGTCCGGCCGTCTTGTCGCCAATCCTGACCTGTGAAAAAATCCGTCGCATGCTGCATCACTGCGTGCGTCTAGTCGGCGTGATCGGGGTGTTCACGTTCGCCGGGGCGGCGCCTCTCGGTGCGCAGCCCGTCGACGAAGAGACCCAGGCGCAAGCCTATCGGCTGTTCATGGTCGGCCTGCACCTCGAGGACGAGGGAGACCTGGATGGAGCCATCGACGCGTTGCGCGGGGCCGCGGCGCTCGACACCGAGGCGGGAGAGCCGCTGGCGGCGCTGGCGGAGCTCTACTCCCGCTCCAGCCGCGTCGAGGAAGCGATAGCCGCCGCGCGGAGCGCCATCGAGCGGGAATCGGACAACCTTACGGCACGCCGCATCCTGGGCCTTGTATACGCATCGGCGGCATCCCGCGACGGCACGCCGGAGGAGGCCGCGGAGGCGATCACCCACCTCGAGGCGGCCCGCGGGACGATCCTCCCCGACCTGCAGGTGGAGTTGACGCTCGCGCGGCTGTATCTCCGAACGGACCAGGCCGAGCGGGCCGTGGAACTGCTGGAGGAGCTGGGCCGGGCCGGCTTCGGGTCCGGTCAGGCCGTGTTGCTGCTGTCCCGCGGCTACGAGCTGCTGGGGCGGGAAGACGATGCTCTGGCGGCCCTCGAGGCGGCCGCGGCCTCGGGCCGGCCGTCGTTCCGGGTGCTGGAGCGTCTGGGCCGGCTCTACGAGCGGCGGGGGCGGTGGGATGACGCCGTCGAGGCCTATCGGCGGGCTGTCGCCCGCAACGTCCGCAGCGCCAACGTGCGGAGGAGGCTCGCCGGCGCGCTCGTCGCGAGCGGCGACGCGGCCGGCGCGCGGGAGGTGCTCGAGGAGCTCACCCGTATGCGGCCGCGGGACGTGGAAGGGCTGTACCTGCTGTCGGAGGTGGAGCTCGAGCTGAACAACTTCGACGCGGCGGAGTCGGTCGCGCGACAGCTCATCGACATCGAGCCCGACTCGTTGCGCGGACCGGCCGCGCTCTCCCGGGTGTTCGAGCGACGCCGGGAGTTCCAGCGGGTGATCGAGACCCTCGAGCCGGCGATCGAGGCCGCGCGCCGGGGGGGCGCCACGGCGCGGCAGCTCGCGAGCCTCTTCGGTCGCCTGGGCTATGCCCACGAGCAGCTGGGGGCCTTCGGTCGGGCGGCCGAGGTGTACGAGGGAGCACTGGCGATGATGCCGTCCAGCCTGGCCTTCGGCGTGCGGCTGGCGCAGACGTACATCGATGACGACCGTCCGGCGGACGCGATGCGCGTGGTCGAGCGGGCCCGGGCCGATCACCCGGACAGTCTTGCGCTGTTCCGGTTGGAGGCGATGGCGCTCGGCGTCGAAGGGGCGCTGGACGAGGCGGCGAGGGTGCTGGAGCGCGGCCTGGAGGCGAATCGCAGCCAGCCGGTCGCCTACGTGGTCCTGGCCGACTTCTACAGCCGGCAGGATCGGGCGGACGCGGCTGTCGCGCTCCTCGAGACGGCCCTCGAGCGCTTTCCGGCGGACACGTCGATCCTGTTCCAGTTGGGTGCCGTCCACGAGCAACACGACCGCTTCGCCGACGCGGAGCGTGCGTTTCGCGAGTTGCTCGACAACGATCCCGACCACGCGCCCGCGCTCAACTACCTCGGCTACATGCTGGCCGACCGAGGCATCCGGCTCCAGGAATCGGTGACCCTGCTGAAGCGGGCCATCGCGATGGATCCACACAACGGCTCGTACCTCGACAGCCTGGGCTGGGCCTACTTCAAGCTCGACCGCCTCGATCTCGCCGAGCCGCCGCTGCGAGCGGCGGGCGACCAGTTGCCGGGCAACTCCGTCGTGCAGGATCATCTGGGGGATCTGCTCCACCGCCTGGGGCAGCCGGCCGAGGCGATCCGGGCCTGGGAACGGGCCCTGGCCGGCGACGGGGACGAGATCAACCCCGAGACGATAGAGCGCAAGATCGATGACGCCCGTCGCGGGCGCCAGTAGCTGCGACCTGGCTGTCCTGCGCCGGTGTCCGTCCCGCCGCCGTCTCGTGATTGGGGCGTGGGCGGTACCCTGCCTCTGGCTGGCGGCGGGCTGCGCGACGACCCGGCCGGCCATCGATCTGCCGCAGGGGCCCGGGACGCCGTACCCCGCGCACGCGGGCGCCCTGGCCGAGGCCGTGGGCTCCTGTCGCGGCGTTCGCACGATGGAGTTCGTGCTCGCCCTCCGCGGACGGAGCGGCGAGACGAGCCTGAGAGGACGCGTGCGCGGCGCCGTGGCCCGGCCGGGGTCGCTGCGGCTCGAGGGGCTCGCGCCGTTCGGGGCACCCCGCTTCGTGCTGGCTGCCGATCCCGAGGCCGCCGCGCTCGCTCTGCCCCGCTCCCGGCAGGTGGTGCGCGGCGCGCACCCGCGCGAGATGCTGTACGCGCTGGCCGGCCTGCCGCTCGACCCCGATGACCTGCGGGCGGTCCTGACCGGCTGCGTGGTTCCGGACCCCCGTTCCACCGCGGGGCGCGCGTACGGGAGCGATGCGTTGGCCATTGACCTCGAAGGCGCGGCGACCGCGTATCTCCAGCCGGTGGGCGGCGTCCTGGCGGTCGTGGCGGCCGCCCGGGGGGCGCTGACCATCGCGTACGAGGGGCATGTCCGCGGGTTGCCGCGCCGCGTGCGGGTGCTCGTGGACGGGGCCGGCGGGTCGGCGGGCACGGACCTGACCGCGGACCTGACGCAGGTCCGCGTCAACACGCCGCTCCATCCCGAGGCGTTCGTGTTGCCCCTGGGTGAGGACTACGTGCCCGTCACGCTCGAGGAGCTGACCGGCGGCACGCCGCTGCGGGACCCCTCGAGCCCGGCCGATCCGCTCGGCTCGACCCCGTGAGCCCGCGCCCGCACGGCCTCCGCCCCTCCGCCCACGCGGCATTCCGCATCCGCATCGCCGCGCCGGCGAAGGTCAACCTCGACCTCCGCGTGCTGGACCGCCGACCCGACGGCTATCACGAGGTTCGCACCCTCCTGCAGTCGATCGACCTCGAGGACACGGTGTCGATCCGCCGCCGGCCCGGCCCGGTGACGGTCCGCAGCCGGACGCCCACGCTCCCGCGCGACCGTGCCAACCTCGTCTGGCAGGCGGCGGCGCGCCTCTGGTCGGCCCTGGGCCGCCCGGGGGATCCCCGCGGCGCCGCGATCTCGCTGCGCAAGGCGATACCGGCGGCGGCCGGCCTCGGCGGCGCGAGCAGCGACGCGGCGGCGGCCCTGCGCGGGCTGCGCGCCGTGTGGGAGGACGGGGCCCGAACCGTGCCCCTGGCCGCGGTGGCGGCCGCGGTCGGGTCGGACGTTCCCTTCTTTCTGCGCGGCGGGACGGTCGCCGCGGCGGGACGCGGTGAGCGCCTGCGTTCGGTCCGGCCGCTCGAGCCGCACTGGATGGTGCTGGCGGTCCCGGGCTTCGGCGTCTCGACGCCGAGCGCGTACCGCTGGTGGGACGAAGCGTCCCGGTCCGGCCGCCCCGGCCGCCGCCCTGCGGGGTGGCGCGCCGATCTCTCCATGCTCCGCAACGACCTCGAGCCGGTGGTCGCGTGGCGGCACCCGGACCTCGCCTCGATGATCGCGCGGCTGCGCGACGCGGATGCCGCTCACGCTGCCATGTCCGGCAGCGGCTCGGCGGTGTTCGGGCTCTTCCGCTCCCGCGACGCCGCGCTGGCGGCCCGCTCCGCGGTGCGCCGGGCCGGGTGGCGGACCCGGCTCGCCCGCACCATCGGGCCCGAGGAGTTCGCACGGCGCACGCGCCTCGTGAGCGACGGGTCGCGCTGACGAGCGATCGGGGCTGCGCCTTGCGAGGCGCCGGAACATCGACTAGGATCACCGATTGCGCTGAGTGCGGCGCCCCCGTGCCTGCGCAGGGCCCGAGCGTAGTCGCGGGAGCCCCCGGCGCGTAGTTGGGGCGTGGCCAAGCGGTAAGGCGCCGGACTTTGGATCCGGTATTCGAAGGTTCGAATCCTTCCGCCCCAGCCAACCCGCGCCCGGCCGTCCGTTCCCCGAGGCCGTGAGGTGTGCCATCGCGCGTCGAATGAGGGATCGTGCCGACGCATAACGGTGATCTGAAGCTCTTCGCCGGCAGCGCGCATCCGACGCTCGCGGCGGAGATAGCGCAAGTGCTGGACGTACCGCTCGGCCGCGCGAGCCTGCGGCGGTTCACCGACGGTGAGGTCTCGTTCCAGATCGACGAGAACATCCGGGGTACCGATGTCTTCGTGGTGCAGCCCACCTGTACGCCGGTCGATGCCCACCTGGTCGAGCTGTGCGTGATGATCGACGCCTTCACGCGCTCGTCGGCGGCGCGCATCACCGCCGTCATGCCCTACTACGGGTATGCGCGCCAGGACCGCAAGGACAAGCCGCGGGTTCCGATATCGGCCAAGCTCGTCGCGAATCTCCTGAGCGCCGCCGGCACGCATCGCGTCCTGACGATGGACCTGCACAAGGCGCAGATACAGGGCTTCTTCGACATTCCGGTCGACCACCTCTTCGCGGCGCCCGTGTTCATCGACTACCTGGCGCGGCACCGCGACAATCGCGAGGTGACCATCGTGTCGCCGGACGCCGGCGGGGTGGAGAGGGCGCGCGCCTACGCGAAGCGGCTCGACGCCGACCTGGCGATCATCGACAAGCGGCGATCCGACGACGGGCACGCGGAGGTGATGCACGTCGTGGGAGAGGTCCGGGACCGCCTCTGCATCATTCAGGACGATATCGTCGATACGGCGGGCACGCTGCAGCAGGCGTCCCGCGCGTTGCGCGACGGCGGCGCCGCGCGCGTGTTGGCCTGTGCCGTGCACGGCGTCCTGTCGGGGCCGGCGCGGGAGCGGATCGAGGGGTCGGTGCTCGAGCAGTTGATCGTCACCAACACCATCCCGTTGCGCGAGGAGTTCGCCGGCTCCGACAAGGTGCGCGTGCTCTCGGTGGCGCGCCTGCTCGGCCGGGCGATCCAGAGCATTCACCAGGAGACCTCGGTGTCGTCGCTGTTCGTCTGACGGCGGCGGAGTCCAGGGAGCGGAGGCAGTCGCGATGGAAGCGAGACTGGCGGCGGAGACCCGGGAGGCGCGCGGCAAGAACCACGCGCGGCGCTTGCGCCGCGCCGGCCGGGTGCCGGCCGTCGTCTACGGCGGAGACACCCGCGGCGGGAAGCCCGTGGCCGTCGACCCGAAGGAGCTGATGCGCATCCTGCGCTCCGAGTCGGGCGTCAACACCCTGATCGAGCTCGCGCTCGACGGCGGGGACGCCGGCCGCGTGCTCGTGAAGGAGTTCCAGGTCGATCCGATCAGCAGCGACCTGCTGCACGTCGACTTCTACCGCCTGGCGATGGACAAGGCCCTCACGGTGACCGTGCCGGTGAGCCTCGCCGGCGAGGCGGTGGGCGTCAAGCAGCAGGGCGGGCTGGTGGACTTCGTGACCCGCGAGGTGCAGGTCGAGTGCATGCCGTCGGAGATCCCCGAGCACATCGAGGTCGACATCAGCGAGCTGCGGGTCGGTGACGGGGTCCGGTTGCGGGACCAGGTCGAGGGGGTGGCGTGGAAGCCCGTGAGCGACCCCGACACGCTGCTGGTGCACGTGCTGCCGCCGAAGGTCGACGAGTCCGCCGAGGAAGCCGAAGCGGAGGCTGCCGCCGGCGAAACGGAGGAGAGCGCGGCGCCCGCCGACGACGCAGAGAGCTGAGGATCCGTGGGGCCGCCGCGCGGCCGGAGGGGACGCCCCGGCCGCGCCGTCCCGCAGCGGGGAGGGCGGGGGAGGCCGCGTGAAGCTGATCGTCGGGCTCGGCAATCCCGGGGCCAGGTACCGCGGCACGCGCCACAATGTCGGGTTCGAGGTCGTGGACGAGCTCGCGCGCCGGCGGCGGCTGGAGTTCGGGAGCAGTCCGACGGACGCCCTCATGGCGCGCGAACGAGGGCCGGGCGCGCAGGTGATGCTCGCCAAGCCGCTCACCTACATGAACCGCAGCGGCGGCGCGGTCGCGGCGCTCGGACGCTACTACCGGATCGAACCGGGAGGGTTGCTGGTCGTCGCCGACGACGTGAATCTGCCGATCGGCCGGCTCCGCGCTCGCCGGCGGGGGTCGGACGGGGGGCACAACGGGTTCGCGTCGATCATCGCGGCGCTCGGGACGGACGCCTTCGCCCGGTTGCGGATCGGCGTCGGCCGTGGCCGCGCCGAGCGGCGGCTGGCGAGCCACGTGCTGGCGCGGTTCGACCCGCCGGAGCAGGACGAGATCCTGACCGCGGTGGAGCGGGCGGCCGACGCGGTGGAGGCGTTCGTGGGCGACGGGATCGATGCGATGATGAACCGCTTCAACCGGAAACCCGAAGCGGGCTAGGCACTCCTTGCCACGGCAGCGCCGATGGCCGACGAGTCCGAAGGGAGAGCAATGAGCGAGACACGTCAGTACGAGCTCGTATACGTCGTCAATCCGGAAACGGACGAGGACGGCGTGGCGGGCCTCCATACGCAGATCGCCGAGATCGTCGACAAGCTGGGGGGCACCATCGACAAGACCGACAACTGGGGGCGCCGCCAGCTGGCGTACGAGATCGACCGCCATCGTGAGGGCACGTACGTGCTCGAGCTGATCAGCGGCTCCGGCGAGCTCGTGAGCGAGATCGACCGCCGGTTGCGCGTCAGCGACAACGTCCTGCGGCACCTCGTCGTGCGCGTCGACGAGGATCTGCGCAAGGCCCAGCGCGCACGGGAGCGCCGTCAATCCAGGGCCCAGCGGCGCCGTGCGGCGAAGGGGCAGCCTGCCGCGAACCAGTTGCAGGGCGAGGCGGCGGAGACCGTGCCGGCGGCGGCAGCCGAGGCCGGAGCCGGGACGGGAGGCGGCGCGGCGGAGCAACCCGCGGATGCGGCTGCCGCGACCGCGACGACCGCCACGGATGAGGCGGCGCCCGCGCCGCCGGCGGAGGCCGCCGGCGAGGCGCGGTCGGGCGGCGAGGCAGCGCCTGCATCCGCGGGCGAGGCCGCGGTGAAGCCCGAGGCGGCAGCGGCGGCGCCCGCGGCCGCAGAGTCGCAGGAGGAGTCATGAGCGAGGATCGCGGGGGCCGCCGCGGAGGACGGGGCGGCGGGTTTCGGCGCGGCGGGTTTCGGCGTCGCAAGGTCTGTCGATTCTGCGTCGACAAGGTCGACTACATCGACTACAAGGACGTCCGCGTGATGATGATGGCCATTCCCGAGCGCGGCAAGATTCAGCCGCGGCGCATCTCGGGGACCTGCGCCAAGCACCAGCGGAAGCTGACGACGGCGGTCAAGCGCGCGCGGCAGCTCGCGCTCATTCCGTACGTCACCGACTGACGGGGGGCTGGCAGGCGATGATGGAGATCATCCTCCGAGAACCGATCGAGAACCTGGGCGGTCGCGGGGACGTGGTGCTGGTGGCGAACGGCTACGCGCGCAACTACCTGCTGCCGCGCAAGCTGGCGCTGCCGGTCACCGACGCCAATCGGCGTCAGGTGGAGCGGGAGCGCGTGGCCGCCGAAGCCCGGGAGGCGGTGGAACGCCGGGACGCGCAGAGCGTGGCGGCCCGGATCGCCGCCACGGAGTGCGTCATCGCACGCCGCGTCGGGGGCACCGGCACGTTGTACGGCTCGGTCACGTCGGCCGACATCGCGGAGTCCCTGGAGGGCCAGCAGTTGGTCGTCGACAAGCGCCGGATCGTGCTCACCGAGCCGATCAAGGAGCTGGGCGACTTCGTGGTGCCGGTCAGGTTGCGCCGGGACGTGTCCGCCGATCTGAGGGTGACCGTCGTGCGCGAGGGGGGCGACGACACGGCAACCGCCGCGGCGGACCCCGAGCCCGAGCCCTAGTCCGAGTAGATCGGGAGCCAGCCCGCCGAGCACGCGATGGCCGGATCCGCACCCGGCGTCGAGGAGCGGCCGCTCCCGCACAACCTCGAGGCGGAGCGGTGCGTGCTCGGGGCCATCCTGATTCACAACGACGCCTTCAACGTCGCGGCGGAGCTCATCGACTCCGGGGACTTCTATCGACATGCGCACCAGCGCGTGTTCGACACCATGGTCGGCCTCAACGAGCGAGGTCAGGCCATCGACTTCGTCACCGTCAAGGATGATCTCGGCCGGGCCGGCGCCCTCGACGACGTCGGCGGGCCGGCCTACATCGCGGCCCTCGCCGACGGGGTGCCGCGGTCGACCAACGTCGATCACTACGCGCGCATCGTCAAGGAGAACGCGACCCTTCGCAGCCTGATCCACTCCGCGAACCGCATCGTCACCACGGCCTATCGGGCGGAGCAGGATGCAGACACCGTGCTCGACGAGGCGGAGCGCGAGATCTTCTCGATCGCCGAGGACCGCGTCCACGACGGCTTCGTCCCGCTGAGCGCCCTCGTCGACGACGGGGTCGCCGCGATAGAGCAGCTCCAGGCGCACAAGGGCCTGGTCACCGGGGTCCCGACCGGGTTCGACGACATCGACAACCTGACCGCCGGGCTGCAGCCGGCCGACCTGATCATCGTTGCCGCCCGGCCGTCGATGGGGAAGACCGCGTTCGTCCTCAATGTTGCCCAGCACGTCGGCACGAAGACCGAAAGGACGGTCGGCTTCTTCAGCCTGGAGATGGCGAAGGAGCAACTCTACCTGCGCATGCTGACGACGGAGGCGCAGGTCGACGCGCACCGGCTGCGGACGGGACACCTGAGCGATGCCGAGTACGAGCGCCTGTCGCAGGCGATGAACCGGCTGCGCGACGCACCGGTCCACATCGACGACACGGCGGGCATCGGCGTGCTCGAGATGCGCGCCAAGTCCCGCCGGCTCCAGGCCGAGCACGGCCTCGACCTGATCATCATCGACTACATCCAGCTCATGCAGGGCCGCGGACGCTTCGAGAACCGCACGCAGGAGCTGGCGTCGATATCGCGCGCCCTGAAGGGGCTGGCGAAGGAACTCGGGGTGCCGGTCGTGGCGCTGTCCCAGCTCAGCCGCGCGCCCGAGTCCCGCGCCGATCGCCGGCCCCAACTCTCCGACCTCCGGGAGTCGGGTGCGTTGGAGCAGGACGCCGACGTCGTGATGTTCATCTTCCGCGAGGAGATGTACGACCAGAAGCCGGAGAACGAAGGCGTCGCGGAGATCATCATCGCGAAGCAGCGGAACGGGCCGACGGATACCGTGCGCCTAGCCTTCCTCAAGCAGCAGACCCGCTTCGGTCTGCTGGCCCACGACCTGCCGTAGGCGCGGCGGTGGTGAGCGCGGTGGTACGCCCTACCCACGCCGTCGTCGATCTCGCCCGGCTGGTGTCCAACTACCGCGCGATCCGGGAACACCTTGCGGCGTCCGCCGCCGCCGCGCCGCCGCGCGTCATCGCGGTGATCAAGGCCAACGCCTATGGTCACGGCGCGATCGCGATCGCCCGGGCGCTGGAGTCGGCCGAGGCCGAGGGGGAGGCGCCGACGCTCGCCTGCGCCGACATCGAGGAGGGCGTCGAGCTGCGCGAGGCGGGCATCCGGGCCCCCGTCCTCGTGTTCGGCGCGCTCAGCGTCAGCGATCTGGAGGGCCTGTTCCTCCACCGGCTGACGCCGACCGTCTCCTCGCCCTCGGCCGCGCGTCGCCTCGCCGCTGCCGCGGCGGCGCGCGGGCGCCGGCTCCGGGTGCACGTCAAGGTGGACACCGGCATGAACCGGTTCGGGTTCCGCCACGACAACCTGCGGAGCACGATCCCGGCGCTAGGGGCCGGCGACGGCGGACCGCTGCGGGTAGAGGCCGTCTACACCCACTTCGCGACCGCGGAGAGCGTCGATCATCCCTTGTTCGATCGGCAGCGTGCGTGCTTCGAGGCGGTGCGGGCCGCGCTGCCGGAACTCGGCTTCCGGGGGGCCTGGTGCCACGCGGCGAACAGCGCAGCGCTCCTCCGCGACCGGCGCACCTGGTATGACGCGGTCCGCCCGGGGCTCTTGCTCTACGGCATCGTGCCGCCGCCGATGGAATCGGCGCTCCCCGTCCGCCCCGTGTTGTCGCTCCGCAGCCGCGTCGTGGCCGTGAAGGGGATGCGACCCGGGGAGACGGCCGGCTACGGCGCCCGCTTCGCCGCCGCGCGGGCCATGCGCGCCGCGGTCATCCCGGCGGGCTACGCGGACGGGCTCGACCTGCGCCTGGCCGGCGCCGCGAGCGTGCTCGTGCGAGGCCGGCGGGCGCCCGTCATCGCCGTGTCGATGGACTCGACGACCATCGACGTGACCGACGTCGAGGTGAGCCCGGGCGACCCGGTCGTGATCATCGGCGAGCAGGACGGGGACCGTATCGACGCGCGTGAGCTCGCGCGCGCGATCGGGACCGTGCCACACGAGATTCTCTGCCGGACCGGCGCCCGGATAGCCCGCGTCCACCAGGGTCTATAATGCGGCTCCTTCCCTGACCATGCCGAAGCCGACGTCGAGGCCCGCCGCGCAGACGGTCTTCGTCTGTGGCTCGTGCGGGGCCCGGGCCGGGAAGTGGCACGGCCGATGCCCGGACTGCGGCGCGTGGAACGCGATGGTGGAGGAGCCGGTCGGCACGGCCGAGCCGGCGGGTGCGGCGCGCCTCGGCCTGCCGACCACCGGGGAGCGCGCACGCCTGTACGCCGACGTGGACCTGGTCGCTACCGAGCGGCTGGCGAGCGGATTCGCGGAGTTCGACCGTGTGCTCGGCGGCGGCATCGTGCCGGGATCGGTCGTGCTGCTCGGCGGAGAGCCGGGCATCGGAAAGTCCACGCTCCTGCTGCAGGCGGCGGCCCGGGTCGCGACCGCGGTCGGGCCCGTGCTCTACGCGTCGGGCGAGGAATCGACGCATCAGATCAAGGATCGGGGCCGGCGCCTCGGCGTCGGCGAGGCGCCGGTCTGGCTCCTCGCCGAGACCTGCCTGGAGCGGATCCTGGACGAGGTGCAGCGCCTCCGGCCGGCCCTGCTGATCGTCGACTCGATTCAGACGGCTGTCTCGACGGCGCTGCCGTCGGCGCCGGGCAGCGTCGGCCAGGTGCGCGAGGCGGCGACGCGCCTGCTCTTCGCCGCCAAGCAGCGGAATCTGCCGACCTTCCTGGTGGGTCACGTCACCCGCGAAGGGAGCCTGGCGGGGCCGAAGGTCCTGGAGCACGTCGTCGACACCGTGCTCTACTTCGAGGGGGAACGACACCACGCGCACCGGCTGGTGCGCGCCGTCAAGAACCGGTTCGGGGCGGTGAGCGAGCTCGGCGTCTTCGAGATGACCGGCGCCGGCCTGGTGCCGGTGCCGAGCCCGTCCCGCCTGTTCCTGTCGGAGCGCGCGGCCGGCGTCCCCGGCTCCGTCGTGCTCTGTGCCGTGGAGGGCTCGCGCCCGATCCTGCTGGAGGTGCAGGCGCTGGTGAGCACGGGTGCCTACGGCACCGCCCGGCGGACGGCGAGCGGCATCGATCACAACCGCCTGTCGCTGCTGCTGGCCGTGCTGGAGAAGCGCGCCGGACTCGGCGTGGCCGGTGAGGACGTCTTCGTCAACATCGCCGGCGGCCTGACCGTCAGCGAGCCGGCGGCCGACCTCGGCGTGGTCGCGGCGGTTGCGTCCAGCATGCGAGGCCGTCGCGTTCGCGACCGGACGGCGGTGTTCGGCGAGGTCGGTCTGGGTGGCGAGGTGCGGAGCGCCAGCCGGGCGGAGCTGCGCATCAAGGAAGCGGTCCAGCTCGGCTTCACGCGCTGCGTGCTGCCGGCCGGCGATGCGACCCGGACCTCCGCGCCGCCGGGCTGCGCGCTCCACGGAGTCCGATCGGTCGAGGAAGCCCTGGCCGCGCTCGCGGAGTAGCGGGCGGCGATCCAGAGTGGATGGATGACGCGATGGCCCTGCCTCCCTACCACTGGTGGCGCACGGTCTTCTGGCTCATTCCGTTGATCGCGGTGTACACCGTCGTCCTCGGCGCCGTGTCGCTGGCGTCGATGCTGGTGGACCGCCGGGGGCACGTCGCCCATCACTGCGCCCGGCTCTGGTCGCGGTGCATCCTCGTGACCACCGGAGTGCGCGTGCGCGCGCGGGGGCGCGATCGGGTAAGCCCGGGGCAGTCGTACGTCTTCGTGTCCAACCATCAGAGCATCTACGACTTCCCCATCCTCATCACGTCGATTCCGTTCCAGTTGCGGATCATCGCCAAGGCTTCGCTGGGCGCCTTCCCGGTCCTGGGCTGGCACCTGCGCTGCACCGGTCATCTGCTGATCGACCGCGCCCGGGCCGGGCGGGGCACGCTGAAGCGCATCGCCGGCCTGATGCGGCGCGGCCACTCCCTGATCGTCTTCCCGGAGGGGACGCGGAGCGCCGACGGAACGGTGTTGGCGTTCAGGCGCGGGCTGTTCCGGCTGGCGATCGAGGCGGGGCTGCCGGTCGTGCCTGTCGCCGTGGTCGGCAGCCGGCACGTCATGCCCAAGGGACGCCTGATGACCTGCCCCGGGCAGGTGGAACTGGTCGTCCACGCGCCGCTGTCGACCGACGGCCTCGACCGCGAGGAGGCGCGCACGCTCGCTCGGCGAGCCCGCGACATCATCGCGGCCACGGTGGAGGGGGAAGGGCAAACGACGTGCGCGTAGCGGCGATCGTGGCCGCCGGGGGGCGCGGCGTGCGGATCGGCGGCGAGCTCCCGAAGCAGTTCCGCCGGATCGGCGGGCGGACCATCATCGAGCACGCGGTGCTGCCGTTCGTGCGGAGCGAGCGCGTCGGCGAGGTAGTCGTGGTGCTGCCGTCGGACGCGCCCGGCGGGCCGGCGGCGGCGCTGCGCGCTCTCGATCCGGAGATGCGGATCACGGCCGGCGGGCGGCGCCGGCAGGATTCCGTCGCGGCCGGCCTGTCGCAGGTATCGGCCGCTGCCGACATCGTCCTCGTGCACGATGGCGCGCGACCCTTCTGCTCTACCGGCCTGATCGCCCGCACCATCGACGCGGCAGCGGCGTGCGGCGCGGCCATCCCCGTGCTGGAGGCCAGCGACACCGTCAAGGAGGTCCGCCCGGAAGGGGACGGGCTGTTCGTGCGCGCCACCCTGCCCCGCGAGCGCGTGCGACTGGCCCAGACGCCGCAGGCCTTTCGGCGCGAGGTGCTGGCGGCGGCGGTCGCGCTGGGCCAGGCCGGCGCCGACGCAACCGACGAGGCGGCGCTGGCCGAGCACGCCGGACACGCGGTGCGGCTGGTCCCCGGCGACCCCGGGAACATCAAGATCACGACGCCGGAGGACCTGGCTCGGGCCGAGGCCAGGGCCAGGTCCGGAGCCCCGGGGCCCCCGCCGCGCGTCGGCCTCGGGTACGACACGCACCGCCTGGCCGAGGGGCGGCCGATGGTGCTCGGAGGCGTGCCCATCCCGCACTCGCGCGGTCTCGTCGGCCATTCCGATGCCGATGCGGTGTGTCACGCCGTCACGGACGCGTTGCTGGGTGCCGCCGCCGCCGGCGACATCGGCGGGCACTTCCCGGACAGCGATCCGCGCTGGCGGGACGCTTCCAGCGTCGAGCTGCTGGCCCGCGTCGTCGCGCTGGTGCGCGGCCGGGGGCTCGCGGTGGGCAACGTCGATGTCGTGGTCGTCGCGGAGCGGCCGAAGCTGGCGCCGCACGTTCCCGCGATGCGGGCGAGGCTGGCGGCGGTGCTGGGCGTCGGCGTCGACCGGGTCAGCGTCAAGGCGAAGACCGGGGAAGGGCTCGACGCGGTCGGCCGCGGGGAGGCGGTCGCGGTTCACGCCGTGGCCCTGCTGATGGACGGCGGACGATGAAGGTCTTCGGGATGAACCCGACGATCGAGGCGCTGCGCGCCGGCCGGGTCACGGAGATTCGCCTGGGCGAGAGCCGTCGCCGCGGGACGGACGAGCTCCTTGCTCTGGCGGCGCAGCATGGCGTGCGGGTGCGGCGCGTCGCGCGGAGCGAGATCGATCGACTTTCGGGCCACGCCGCGCACCAGGGCGTGGTCGCCACCGTGCGCAGGCCGATCGACGTCGAGGTGACCGATCTGCTGGGCGGTCCGCCGCCGCCGCTCATCGTGGTGCTCGACGGCATCGAGGATCCCCGCAACCTCGGGGCGGTGGCGCGCACCGCCGCCGCGGCGGGCGCGAACGGGATCGTCTTGCAGACGCGCCGGTCGGCGGCCACCACCGGCGCCGCCGTCAAGGCCTCCGCCGGCATGATCACGCACGTTCGGCTGGCTCCGGTGGTGAACGTGAGCCGTGCGCTCGACGCGCTCAAGGAGGGCGGGGTGTGGGCCGTCGGCCTCGATGCCGGGGCACCCCGGTCGCTCTACGACCTCGATCTGCGGGGGCCGACGGCGCTCGTCGTCGGTTCCGAGGGACATGGGCTGCGACGACTCGTCCGCGAGCGCTGCGACTGGCTTGCCGCCCTGCCGATGCGCGCGGAGGTGGCGAGCCTCAATGCATCGGTGGCGGCCGGCATCGCGCTGTTCGAAGCCGTCCGCCAGCGCCGGGCCGCTGGCCCCGCAACCGGCGGCGGCGCGCGGCGCCCTCTGCGGGAGGAGCCTCGCGGGGAGGGCGGCGCAGGATGAGTTGCGATGCCCGCCGGGTCTGTGCTAGGATGCTCAATTGGTCCGGCTGGCGTAGCTCAGCCCGGTAGAGCAGCTGATTTGTAATCAGCCGGTCGGGGGTTCGAATCCCTTCGCCAGCTCCACTGCGAGGCGGAGCGTCCGAACCGACGAGCGTGGAGGGGGACGTCGGAGCGGATGTGCGCGAGACGCGCGATTTCCCAAACCCAGGAATCCGAGGGAGCGTTTCTGTCGAAGAGCCGGCCGGCGCGGATGCCGGCCGACGTGCCGTACGAGAGATCGGCGAGGTTGCGGAGCGGTCAAACGCAACAGACTGTAAATCTGTCGCCCTAGCGGCTTCGGAGGTTCGAATCCTCCCCTCGCCACCACCCGTCGTTCCCGAGGGCGCGCCGGGTCGGATGAGGAGGTGAAGCTGGGCCGCCGGTACGCAAGCGGTGGCGGGCCGGCCCCGGGAACCGGCGAGAGGGCGTGCAGCGGGCGGGCGGACCCCGACGGGAAGCGGGAGTAACTCAGTGGTAGAGTCACAGCCTTCCAAGCTGTTGGTCGCGGGTTCGATCCCCGTCTCCCGCTCCAGTATCCGCGCGGCCGGCCGGGATGGCGTCTCCTCGCGAATCGGTCCCCCGCCGGTGCGCCGGTGCCCGAGAACGCGGGAACGAGCCGATGTAGCTCAGTGGTAGAGCGCGTCCTTGGTAAGGACGAGGTCACCGGTTCAAGCCCGGTCATCGGCTCCAGACTTCGCCTGCGGCACCGTAGCGCGGGCGGCATCGTTCGGCGGACGCGCCTGCGGTAGGGCGGACGCCGGAGCGACGGGTCCGGGTGCGGGAAGGGAGCCGTCGCGGTCGGCGGCGCCGGCCGTCGCGCCTCCCCCTCCGGGCGGATTCGACGAGCGACGTGTGACATCGCCGTCCAGGGAGGGGTGCCGGGCGGCCACGATCCAGGAACGACGATCCGCGCGGGTCGATTATCATCCGGAGCGAGCGCAGAGATGGCGAAGGAGCGATTTGACCGGTCGAAGCCGCATGTGAACATCGGAACGATTGGGCACATTGATCACGGGAAGACGACGCTGACGGCAGCGATCACGCAGGTGATGGCGAAGCACGACGCGACGAACACGGTTCGTTCGTTCGACTCGATCGACAATGCGCCGGAGGAGCGGGAGCGGGGGATCACGATTGCGACGGCGCACGTGGAGTATACGACGAAGGAGCGGCACTACGCGCACGTGGACTGCCCTGGTCACGCGGACTACATCAAGAACATGATCACGGGCGCGGCGCAGATGGACGGAGCGATTCTGGTGGTTGCGGCGACGGACGGGCCGATGCCGCAGACTCGGGAGCACATTCTGCTGGCGCGTCAGGTTGGGGTTCCGTCGCTGGTGGTGTTCCTGAACAAGGTGGACGCGGTGGACGACCCGGAGTTGCTGGAGCTGGTGGAGCTGGAGGTGCGGGAGCTGTTGAGTTCGTATGAGTTTCCGGGGGACGACATTCCGGTGGTTCAGGGTTCGGCGCTGAAGGCTCTGGAGGGGGATGCGGCGGGGGAGCGTTCGGTGGAGGAGTTGATGGAGGCGGTGGACTCGTATGTTCCGCTGCCGGCGCGGGACGTGGACAAGCCGTTCCTGATGCCGATCGAGGACGTGTTTTCGATATCGGGTCGGGGGACGGTGGTGACGGGTCGCGTGGATCGGGGGAAGGTGACGGTCGGGGAAGACATCGAGATTGTGGGATTCACGGAGACGCGGAAGAAGGTGGTGACCGGGGTGGAGATGTTCCGGAAGCTGCTGGACGAAGGGGTGGCGGGGGACAACATCGGGGTATTGCTTCGGGGTACGGAGAAGGACGACGTGGAGCGGGGTCAGGTGCTGGCGAAGCCGGGTTCGATCACGCCGCACACGAAGTTCCGGGGCGAGGTGTATGTGCTGACGAAGGACGAGGGGGGTCGGCACACACCGTTTTTCAATGGGTATCGGCCGCAGTTCTATCTTCGGACGACGGACGTGACGGGGGTTGCGCAGTTGCCGGAGGGAGTGGAGATGGTGATGCCGGGCGACAGCGTGAGCATCAGCGTGGAGCTGATCACGCCGGTGGCGCTGGAGAAGGGGCTCCGGTTCGCGATTCGGGAAGGCGGCCGGACCGTCGGCTCGGGAACCATCACGGATATCGTGGAGTGAACACCCGATGCGCAACATTGTCACGCTGGCATGCACCGACTGCAAGCGGCGCAACTACAACACCACCAAGAACAAGCGTACGACGACGGACCGGCTCGAGTTCAAGAAGTACTGCCGCTGGTGCCGCCGCCACACGTCGCATCGGGAGACCAAGTAGCCCGGGCGGCGAGGACCGGGTCCCGCGCGCCCGCGGGTCGCGCGGGACGGGAACTCTTGTGCAGGCCAGTAGCTCAATTGGTAGAGCACCGGTCTCCAAAACCGGGGGCTGGGGGTTCGAGCCCCTCCTGGCCTGCCAGCTTCTTCGTCGCGCAGCGAGGATGACGCCGTGAAGTCCGCAATGGTCGACCGCGAATCGTCCGGCAGCGCACGGGGCGTCCTGGGATGGTGGGGGCGGTCCCGCACCTTCCTGGCGCAGGTGCGCAACGAGCTCGAGCGGGTGACGTGGCCGAGCTGGAAGGAGGTTCAGGCGACCACTGTGGTCGTGATCATCACCTCCATCCTGTTCGGCGTCTATCTCTGGGGCATCGACCTGGTGCTCGATCGGGCCGCGAGGACGCTGTTTCGGGCCTTTGGAGCGTCATGACCGAGGTCAACACGAAGCAGTGGTACATCGTGCACACGTACTCGGGGTTCGAGAAGAAGGTCGCAGAATCGCTGCGCCAGCGCGTGCAGGCGTATGCCCTCCAGAACGAGATCGGCGAGGTGCTGATACCGACGGAGGACGTCGTCGAGATGCGCGGTGGGAAGAAGGTCGTGAGCTCCAAGCGGTTCTTCCCCGGGTACATCCTCGTCGAGATGAACATGTCCGACGACGGCTGGCACGTCGTCAAGAACACGCCGAAGGTCACCGGCTTCGTCGGGGCCGGGTCGAAGCCGACTCCGCTGACGCGCGAGGAGGTCGACCAGATCCTGCACCAGGTCACGGTGGCGGCTGAGAAGCCCAAGCCCAAGTACACGTTCGAGAAGGGCGATCAGGTGCGCATCAACGAGGGCCCGTTCACCAGCTTCAACGGCGTCGTGGACGAGGTGAACGTGGACCGCAACACGCTGAAGGTGATGGTGACCATCTTCGGGCGATCCACGCCCGTCGAGCTCGATTTCTTGCAGGTGGAGAAGATCTAGGACGAGCCGGGCCGCGGGATCCGCGGGTCGGGGGCGGATCGGCGATATCGCGCCCGCGGTTTCCGGTCCCGCGCCCTGCGTGACGATCATGGCGAAGAAGATCATCGGTCAAGTCAAGCTGCAGATTGCCGCCGGCAAGGCGACGCCGGCGCCGCCGGTGGGGACCGCGCTCGGCCCGCACGGCGTGAACATCATGGACTTCTGCAAGGCATTCAACGCCAAGACGGCCGCCCAGGAGGGCCTGATCATCCCCGCGGTCGTGACGGTGTACGCCGACCGCTCGTACAGCTTCATCACCAAGACGCCTCCCGCCGCGGTGCTCCTCAAGCGCGCCGCCAACATCGCGAAGGGCTCCGGGGAGCCGAATCGCACCAAGGTCGGCGTGGTGACGCGCAGCCAGGTCGAGGAGATCGCGAAGACGAAGATGCCGGACCTGAACGCCAACTCGCTGGACATGGCGGTGAACATCATCGCCGGCACCGCGCGGTCGATAGGCCTCGAGGTCAAGGGGTAGCCGATGTCGAAGCGCTCGAGGAAGCTGACGGAAGCGAGGTCGAAGGTCGAGGACCGGCAGTACCCGCTGTCGGAGGCGATACCGCTGCTGCAGAGCGTGCGGTACGCGGGGTTCGACGAGACGGTCGAGGTCGCCATGCGGCTCGGCGTCAACCCGCGGCACGCCGATCAGATGGTGCGGGGCACGGTCGTGCTTCCGCACGGTCTCGGACGCAGCAAGCGCGTGCTGGTGATTGCGAACGCCGACGGCCAGCGGACCGCGCAGGAGGCCGGGGCGGACGTCGTGGGCGGCGATGAGATGGTGGACAGGATTCAGGGCGGCTGGATGGACTTCGACGCCGTGGTCGCGACCCCCGACATGATGCGCTCGGTCGGCAAGCTCGGCCGCATCCTCGGGCCGCGCGGGCTGATGCCGAATCCCAAGACCGGGACGGTGACGGTCGACGTTGCGAAGGCGGTCGGCGAGATCAAGGCCGGCAAGGTGGCCTACCGCGTCGACAAGGCCGGGGTAGTGCACGCGCCCATCGGCAAGACGTCGTTCGCGGCCGAGAAGCTCGTCGAGAACGCCAGTGCGCTGGCCCTCAGCGTCATCAAGGCCAAGCCGGTCGCGGCCAAGGGGAAGTACGTCAGGAGCGTGGTCGTTTCGTCGACGATGGGGCCCGGAATCCGGGTCGACGGCGCGAGCGTCGAGGCCGCTGCGAAGTGAAGGTGTGACGAATGGCGATAAGCAGGGCGGAGAAGGAGGCTCGGGTGGCCGACCTCCGGTCGGCGTTCACCGCCGCCGAGAGCGTGATCCTCGTAGATTTCAAGGGCCTCGACGTGCCCGAGGTCACGGAGCTGCGCCGCAACGTACGCGCCGCGCAGGGCGGCTACCGAGTGGTCAAGAACTCGCTGGCACGGCGCGCGGTGGACGGCACGCAGTTCGGGGTTCTCGCACAGCATTTCGACGGCACGACCGCCGCGGCGTATGGCAGCGACGATGCCGCACTGCTCGCGAAGACTCTCGTCGAGTTCGCGAAGTCGGCTCCCGCCCTGTCGATAAAGGCGGCGGTCGTGGAGGGACGGACGCTGGACGCGAGAGCGGTGGCGGACCTGGCCACGCTCCCCGGCAAGCCCGAGCTTCAGGCAATGCTGCTCCGTGTCCTGCAGGCGCCGATGGCGCAACTCGCGCGTGTTCTGAGCGCTGCGCCACGGGACCTGATGAGCGTCCTGAGCCAGGTGGAACAGAAGAAGTCGAAGGAGAGCTGAACATGGCTGACGTGACCCAGGATCAGGTGGTGGACTACATCAAGGGAATGACGGTCGTCGAGCTGTCCGATCTCGTCAAGCGGCTCGAGGACGAACTCGGAGTGTCCGCGGCGGCAATGCCCGTCGCGGTCGCCGGCGTGGCCGCGGGCGGCGCGGCGGAGGCGGCGGAGGAGCAGACCGAGTTCACGGTCCAACTGGTCGAGGTCGGCCCGAAGAAGATCAACGTCATCAAGGTCGTGCGCGAGGTGACGAGCCTCGGCCTCAAGGAAGCCAAGGACCTCGTCGAGAGCGCGCCGGCCGCCGTCAAGGAGGAGATCCCGAAGGACGAGGCCGAGGCGGTCGCGAAGAAGTTCGAAGAGGTCGGGGCCAAGGTCGAGATCAAGTGAGGGCGGGCGGGCTCCGCCGGCCGCTCGCGTCCCGCGGCCCTGCCGTCCTGCTACCGCGCGGGCCGCGGGAGGAGCGTTCCCCGCGGGCACGTCACGGCCCTCCGTCGCGGTCGCCGCCGCGGACGGAGCGCACGCATCGCCGGCGTCGGACGCGTCGTCGTGGTTGAGGCACCTGCGCTGACCGACCTAGCCACAGAGGATTCCAGACCGTGCAGACTCTGCCCAAGAACGTCTACCGGGAGCGTATCGATTTCTCGAAGATCCGGACGACGGTTCCGATCCCGAACCTGATCGAGATTCAGAAGAAGTCCTACGAACGCTTTCTGCAGATGAACCGCATGGCGGCCGAGCGCGAGGATTCCGGTCTGCAGTCGGTCTTCAAGTCGGTCTTTCCCATCAGCGATTTTCGCGAGAACTCGTCCCTGGAGTTCATCGAGTACTCGATCGGCAACTGGGAGTGCAAGTGCGGCCGCCTCGCCGGGCTCCGGCACCTCCGCCAGCCGTGCGAGGGCTGCGGCGCCACTCTTGAAGCGGACCCGCTCGGAGAGGGTTCCGTGACGTGTTCCTCGTGCGGGCGGGCGAACGCCGCTCGCAGCACCGTTTGCGACGTCTGCGGCAACGGCGTCGGCCTGAAGCTCAAGTACGACGTCGAGGAGTGCCAGGAACGCGGCATGACGTACGCCGTGCCGCTGAAGGTCACCATCCGTCTCGTGGTCTGGAACAAGGATCCCGACAGCGGAGTCAAGACGATCCGCGACATCAAGGAGCAGGAGGTCTACTTCGGCGACATTCCGTTGATGACGGGAAACGGCACCTTCATCATCAACGGCACCGAGCGCGTCATCGTCTCGCAGCTGCACCGGTCTCCGGGCGCCTTCTTCCACTCCGAGGACAAGGCATCGTTCGTCGCCCAGATCATTCCGTATCGCGGCTCCTGGGTGGAGTTCGAGTACGATGCCAAGAATCTGGTCTACGTGCGGATCGATCGGAAGCGCAAGTTCCTGGCCACCGTGTTCCTGCGGGCGCTCGGGTTGCGCACCGCGGAGGAGATCATTCGGGCGTTCCATACCGTCGAGCGGGTCGAGACGACGGCTTCTTCCGTGGAGTGGGCCGTCAGCGATCGCCTGCTGGGGCGCCGCGTGGCGCGGACGGTCGAGATTCCCGACTCGGAAGTGACGATTCAGGCGGGGAAGAAGGTCACCCGGGCTGCCCTGCAGGCGCTTCGCTCCGCCGGGGTATCGTCGATCGCCCTTGCGGACGCCGAGCTCGACGGCGCCTTCTCCGTCGCCGATGTGGTCGACCCGACGAGCGGCGAGGTAGTCGTCGAGGCGAACAACGAGGTGACGCCGCGCATCGTCTCGATGCTGCAGGAGTCCGATATCGACGCGATCGACGTGTTCTTTCCGGAACAGGACGAGGTCGGTCCGGTGCTCTCGGCGACCTTGAAGAAGGACCCCATACTCACCCACGAGGACGCGCTCATCG
The DNA here is from genome assembly GCA_965215155.1 of Vicinamibacterales bacterium. Taxonomy (GTDB): domain Bacteria; phylum Acidobacteriota; class Vicinamibacteria; order Vicinamibacterales; family UBA8438; genus JAGWAJ01. Next base: position 2,099,878 of record CBDCCY010000004.1, read on the forward strand.
AGATCTACCGTCGCCTGCGGCCGGGCGATCCGCCCACCCTGGACAGCTCGCGGTCACTGTTCGAGAACATGTTCTTCAACGCGCAGAAGTACGATTTCTCGCGCGTAGGCCGGCTCAAGCTCAATACGAAGCTCGGTCTCGACACGCCGCTCGACGAGCGGGTGCTGCACCCCCAGGACTTCTACGAGGTGATCAAGTACCTGCTGAAGCTTCGGGCCACGCCGACCAACGTCGACGACATCGACCATCTCGGCAACCGGCGCGTCCGCTCGGTCGGCGAGCTGCTCGAGAACCAGTTCCGGATCGGACTCGTGCGGATGGAGCGGGCCATCAAGGAGAAGATGTCCGTCTATCAGGAAATGGCGACCGCCATGCCGCACGACCTGATCAACGCCAAGCCGGTCATGGCGGCCATCCGGGAGTTCTTCGGTTCGTCCCAGTTGTCGCAGTTCATGGACCAGACGAACCCGTTGTCCGAGGTCACCCACAAGCGCCGGCTGTCGGCCCTCGGTCCGGGCGGATTGTCGCGCGAGCGGGCCGGATTCGAGGTGCGCGACGTCCACCCGACCCACTACGGTCGCATCTGCCCGATCGAGACCCCGGAAGGCCCGAACATCGGGCTCATCTCGTCCCTGTCGTGCTACGCCCGGATCAACGAGTTCGGCTTCATCGAGTCGCCGTACCGGAAGGTCAGGGACGGGCGGGCGGTCGACTACGTGCGAGTGACGAACGCCGGCGGCACGCGGTACAAGGTCGGTCAGGTGGTCGAGGCCAACGACGCAGCGGCGGACAACGTCGCCGCCAAGGGCCGCAAGAAGCGCGCAGCCGAGCATGAACCGCACTCTTTCTACCTCACGGCGTGGGAGGAGGACAAGTACCTGATCGCGCAGGCCAACGCGCGTCTCGACGACGACGGCCACCTGGTCGACGAGCGGGTGAGCGCCCGCATGGCCGGCGACTTCCTGCCCGCGTCGCGGGGCGACATCGAGTTCATCGACGTGTCGCCGAAGCAGCTCGTCTCCGTGGCGGCGTCGCTCATTCCCTTCCTCGAGAACGACGACGCGAACCGCGCGCTGATGGGGTCGAACATGCAGCGTCAGGCAGTTCCGCTGCTGCGCGCGCGGGCGCCGTTCGTCGGCACGGGGATGGAGTACATCACCGCCCGCGATTCGGGGGCGGTGGTGACCGCCCGGCGCGCCGGGACCGTCGACTTCGTCGACTCGCAGCGCATCGTCGTGCGTGTGGAGGGGGAACACGCGAGCGAGGTCTCGGGCGAGATCGGGGCCGACATCTACAACCTCACGAAGTTCCGGCGGTCGAACCAGAACACGTGCATCAACCAGAAGCCGATCGTCGGCGTCGGGCAGCGGGTCGACAAGGGGCAGGTGCTCGCCGACGGGCCATGCACGGAACTCGGTGAGCTGGCGCTCGGGTGCAACGTCCTGGTCGCGTTCATGCCGTGGCGCGGTTACAACTTCGAGGACGCCATCCTCGTCTCCGAGCGGATGGTCAAGGACGATTACTACACGTCCATCCATATCGAGGAATTCGAGATCGAGTCCCGGGACACGAAGCTCGGACCGGAGGAGATCACGCGCGACATTCCCAACGTCTCCGAGGGCTTCCTCAAGGACCTCGACGAGAGCGGCATCATCCGGATCGGCGCCTACGTCAAGCCGGCCGACATCCTCGTCGGCAAGGTGACCCCGAAGGGGGAGACCCAGTTGACGCCGGAGGAGAAGCTGCTGCGCGCGATCTTCGGCGAGAAGGCGGGCGACGTGCGCGATGCGTCGCTGTTGTGTCCGCCGGGCATCGAGGGCATCGTCGTCGGTGTCAAGATTTTCTCGCGCAAGGGCATCGAGAAGGACGAGCGGGCGAAGGCCATCGAGGCCGAAGAGCTCGAGATGCTGGAAACCAACCTTCAGGACGAGATTCGCATTCTGCACGAGGAGGTCAAGAAGCGGCTGCTGGCCATGCTCGACGGGCAGACCCTCGGGGCCGACCTGTTCGACGAGGACGGGGCGGAGCGCCTCCTCGAGAAGGGGACGGTGCTCACCGGGGATCTCATCCGCGGGATGCAGTACACCGACCTCGCGCGCGTGCGGATTGCCACCGCCGACTCGGCGCTCAAGGCGTCGTTGCGCGAGATCGGGGACCGGACGGAACGTCAGGTGGAGGTGATCCGCCGGCTCTTCGACGAGAAGAAGGAGAAGATCCGGCGCGGCGACGAGTTGCTGCCCGGCGTCATCAAGCTCGTCAAGGTCTACGTGGCCATGAAGCGCAAGCTCTCGGTCGGCGACAAGATGGCCGGCCGCCACGGCAACAAGGGCGTGATCGCGCGCATCCTGCCGGAAGAGGACATGCCGCATCTGCCGGACGGCACGCCGGTGGAGATCGTGCTCAACCCCCTCGGCGTGCCGTCCCGGATGAACGTCGGTCAGATCCTGGAAACGCACCTCGGTTGGGCCGCGCATGCGCTCGGCCTCTACTTCGCGTCGCCGGTGTTCGACGGGGCGCAGGAGTTGGAGATCAAGGACTGGCTGAAGCAGGCGAAGCTGCCTCCGGGCGGCAAGACGATCCTGTACGACGGGATGACCGGCGAGCCCTTCGAGCAGGAGGTGACGGTCGGCTACATCTACATGCTGAAGCTGTCGCACCTCGTCGACGACAAGATTCACGCCCGATCGATCGGGCCGTACTCCCTGATCACCCAGCAACCGCTCGGCGGCAAGGCGCAGTTCGGCGGCCAGCGGTTCGGAGAGATGGAGGTGTGGGCGCTCGAGGCGTACGGGGCGGCGCATATTCTGCAGGAGCTGCTGACCGCCAAGTCGGATGACGTTACGGGCCGCGCGAAGATCTACGAGGCCATCGTCAAGGGCGACGCGTCCTTCGCTCCGGGGCTGCCCGAATCCTTCAACGTGCTCATTCGCGAACTGCAGGCGCTGTGCCTCGACGTCGACCTCGTCAAGACCAAGCGCCCCGTCGACGCGCCGGCTCGGGAACTGCTCGGGGAGGAGATGGAGCCCGGGTCGAACGCGGATGCGGTGGTGTCCCCGGCCGACGCGCCGGCTGAACCCGTGACCGAGGGGCTGGAGCAGGCATGATGGTTAACGACTTTGCCACGGACGTCCGCGGAGGGCACTCCATGAGGCCGGCTCTCGCTGACCGAGGTTCCCTGACCGTCGATTTCGACGCCATCCGGATCAGTCTGGCTTCACCCGAGAAGATCATGTCGTGGTCTCACGGTGAGGTGACGAAGCCGGAGACGATCAACTACCGCACGTTCAAGCCGGAGCGCGACGGTCTGTTCTGCGCCAAGATCTTCGGTCCCGTGACCGACTGGGAGTGCCTCTGCGGCAAGTACAAGCGGATGAAGCACCGCGGCGTCATCTGCGACAAGTGCGGGGTCGAGGTCACGCAGGCAAAGGTGCGCCGGGAGCGGCTGGGGCATATCGAGCTCGCCACCCCGGTCAGCCATGTGTGGTTCTTCAAGGGATTGCCGAGCCGGATCGGCCATCTCCTCGACATCTCGCTCCGGGATCTCGAACGCGTCCTGTACTTCGAGGCGTACGTGGTGATCGAGCCCGATGGCGACATCGAGGCCAACGAATTGCTTACCGAGGAACAGTTTCGCAAGGCGCGCGAGGAGTACGGTCCGAAGTTCCGTGCGCAGATGGGCGCCGAGGCCATCAAGGAGCTGCTCAAGCGGGTCAGCATCGAGGACCTGGCCACCGAGCTTCGCGCGAAGATGCGGAACGAGACTTCGGTGCAGAAGAAGCTGAAGTTCGCCAAGCGGTTGAAGGTGGTCGACTCGTTCCGCAAGTCGACGAACAAGCCCGAGTGGATGATCCTCGACGTGGTGCCGGTCATCCCGCCCGAGCTGCGACCTCTCGTGCCGCTCGACGGGGGGCGGTTCGCGACTTCGGATCTCAACGATCTGTATCGACGTGTCATCAACCGCAACAACCGCCTCAAGAAGCTGATGGAGCTCAAGGCGCCCGATGTCATCATCCGCAACGAGAAGCGGATGCTGCAGGAGGCGGTCGACGCGCTGTTCGACAACGGGCGCCGGGGTCGCGTGCTGCGGGGCGCCAACAACCGTCCTCTCAAGTCGCTCTCGGACACCCTCAAGGGCAAGCAGGGGCGCTTTCGCCAGAACCTGCTCGGCAAGAGGGTCGACTACTCCGGGCGGTCGGTGATTGTCGTCGGCCCCGAGCTCAAGCTGCATCAGTGCGGATTGCCGAAGAAGATGGCGCTCGAGCTGTTCAAGCCGTTCATCTACAACAAGCTCGAAGAGCGCGGCCTGGTGACGACCATCAAGCAGGCGAAGGAGATGGTCGAGCAGTACGAGCCCGAGGTCTGGGACATCCTGGAAGAGGTGATCCGCGAACACCCGGTCCTGCTCAATCGGGCGCCCACGCTGCACCGGCTCGGCATTCAGGCCTTCGAGCCGGTCCTCGTCGAGGGCAAGGCGATTCGCATTCACCCCCTCGTCTGCACCGCCTTCAACGCCGACTTCGACGGCGACCAGATGGCGGTCCACGTGCCGCTGTCGCCGGAGGCGCAGATCGAGGCGTCGGTACTGATGATGTCGTCGAACAACATCATGTCGCCGTCGAACGGCACTCCGATCGCCGTCCCGTCGCAGGACATCGTGCTCGGCTGCTACTACCTGACGAAGGAGAAGCCGCGGGCCAGGGGCGTGGGCCGGATCTACGGCATCGGGGAGGACGAGGACGGTCGGCCACGAGTCCTCCGCAGGGACGACGCACGACCGGTGTTCCGCAACACGGAGGACGTGCTGCTGGCCCTCAGATCGGGCGACGTGGAGACCCTCACCCCGATTCGACTGCGCTACAGCGGCGAGTTCATGGACCTGACCGGGGAACGCGACGATCAGGACGTGCTGCATGCCGCAGTCCAGTCGGTCGAGCGGCGGATCATCGACACCACCGTCGGTCGCGTCGTGTTCAACTCCGCCCTGCCCGACCAGATCCCCTTCGTCAACGGTCTGCTCAAGAAGAAGGGTCTGCAGCAACTCGTGCAGTTCAGCTACCTGCGCCACGGGATCAAGCTGACCGTCAGGATGCTCGACGGCCTCAAGGACCTCGGCTTCCTCTACGCGACCAAGTCCGGCCTGTCGATCGGCATCGACGATCTGGTGATTCCGCAGCAGAAGGTGGGGCTCATCGACGAGGCGAACCGGCAAGTGGACCTCGTGGAGAAGCAGTACCGGGACGGGGCCATCACCAACGGCGAGCGCAAGAACAAGGTCATCGCGATCTGGTCGGACGTGACGGAGAAGATTGCGGACGAGATGTTCAGCGAGATGGAGGACACGCACGACGAGGGCCGGTCCTTCAATCCGATCTACATCATGGCCGACTCGGGCGCCCGCGGCAGCAAGCAGCAGATCCGCCAGCTCGCCGGCATGCGCGGGCTGATGGCCAAGCCGTCCGGCGAGATCATCGAGACGCCGATCACGTCGAACTTCCGTGAGGGCCTGACCGTTCTCCAGTACTTCATCTCGACGCACGGTGCCCGGAAGGGGTTGGCCGACACCGCCCTGAAGACCGCCGACTCCGGATACCTGACGCGCCGCCTGGTCGACGTCGCACAGGACGTCATCATCTCGGAAATCGATTGCGGCACCCTCGACGGCATCGAGTCGCGGGCCATCGTCGAGAGCGGCGAGATCATCGAGCCCCTCCGGGACCGGATTACCGGGCGGGTAGCCCTCGAGGCGGTCAGCGATCCGATCGACAACACCGTTCTGGCCGCTGCGAACACCGAGATCGACGAGGAACTGGCGTCGAGAATCCAGGAGGCCGGCGTCGAGAAGGTCAAGATCCGCTCCGTGCTGACCTGCGCCTCGCGCCGGGGCGTGTGCGCCCGGTGCTACGGGCGCGACCTGGCCACGGGCAGGCTGGTCGAGCTCGGCCTCGCGGTGGGGGTGATCGCCGCCCAGTCGATCGGGGAGCCCGGCACGCAGTTGACCATGCGGACCTTCCACATCGGGGGGACCGCCTCACGCGTCTCGGAGCAGTCGACGCTCGAGAGCCGGCATGCCGGGACGGTGCGGTTCCAGGGCGTGCAGGTCGTCGAGAAGAACGACGGCTCGCTGGTCGTCATGAACCGTACCGGGGCGGTCGTCGTCCAGGACGCGAAGGGGCACAACCGCGAGCGCTACGACGTGGTGTACGGGGCGCAGCTCCGCGTGCATGACGGCGAGGAGGTCGAGCCGGGCAAGGTCCTCGTCGAATGGGATCCGTACACCTTCTCCATCCTCACCGAGCAGCCCGGAACGGTGAAGTTCAAGGACATCGAGGAGGGTGTTACGGTCCACGAGGAAGTGGACGAGGTCACCGGCCTGATGCGGCTCATCATCATCGACTCGCCCGATGAGAAGAAGCAGCCGACCGTCGAGATCCGCGGCGAGACGGGCAAGCTCGTCCGCAAGTACCCCATGCCGTCGCACGCGCACCTGATGGTCGCCAACGGGGAGGCGGTCGACGCGAGCGACGTGCTGGCGAAGATTCCGCGCGAGACCACGAAGACCAAGGACATCACGGGCGGCCTGCCGCGCGTCGTCGAGCTCTTCGAGGCGCGGAAGCCGCGCGAGACGGCGATCATCAGCGAGATCGACGGGACCGTCGAGCACGGGGGCATAGTCAAGGGCATGCAGAAGATCAGCATCGTGCCCGAAGAGGCGGGGGCCGAGAAGCGCGACTACTCCCTGCCGCGGGGTGTCCACGTCAACGTACAGGATGGGGATCGCGTACGCGCCGGCGAGCCGCTGATGGACGGGCCCTCGAATCCGCACGACATTCTCAACGTGCTTGGTGAGAAGGCCCTGCAGAGCTATCTCGTGAACGAGATCCAGGAGGTGTACCGGCTGCAGGGCGTCGCCATCAACGACAAGCACATCGAGGTGATGGTTCGCCAGATGATGCGCTGGGTCAAGATCGAGGACGTTGGGGACACGGAGTTCCTGGTCGACGAGCAGGTCGACAAGTTCCGCTTCCTGGCCGAGAACGAGCGCGTCGCCGAGGTGGGAGGCACACCCGCGACGGGCCGGCCGATGCTGCTGGGCATCACCAAGGCGTCGCTGTCGACGGAGTCGTTCATCTCGGCCGCGTCGTTCCAGGAGACCACGCGCGTGCTTACGGAAGCGTCGATCTCGGGCAAGGTCGATCACCTGCGCGGCTTGAAGGAAAACGTCACCATGGGGAGGCTCATTCCGGCCGGCACCGGGTTCGACTACTGCCGCAGCGTGGAGATCGAGCCTGACGAGCCGCCTCCGCCTCCGCCGCCCTCGCTCGACGACCTCGAGTACGACCGCGACGTCGATTTCTTCGTGGAGCAGTCGGACGGGACCGCGAGCGCGCTCGGGACTATCGGTGCGTACCGGTCGATGCCGGCGACCCCGGCCGCGGTGACGGACGACCCGGGCGAGGGAGCTTCGCTGGTGAAGGACGGCGACTGACGGATCCCGTGCGGCTTGCAGGCGGGCACGGGACGTGATAAAGTCCGTGGGTTTCGGGGCGCTCGAGCGCGCTCTCCAATCCGGCTTGCCGGAGAGACGCCGGCCCCGAAGGCGTTGAGAGCGGCTTCTGTAGGGTCTGGCCGCGGTTCACGAGTCGCGGCGAGCCTGCACGACGAGCATACTGAGTCAGGGCCATCGGCCCAGGTGCCAAGTCGCCGTCGCGGGGACAGCGGCTTCCAGGCCTGGGCCACCGTTCTTCGCGTCGTTTGACGCGGGCGACAGCGCAGGGAGTGTCCGTGCCGACGATCAGCCAGCTGGTTCGCAAGGGTCGCGTGCAGGCGGTCAACAAGACCAAGAGCCCGGCCCTGCAGAGCTGCCCCCAGAAGCGGGGAGTTTGCGTGCGCGTGTTCACGCAGACGCCCAAGAAGCCGAACTCGGCCCTGCGGAAGGTGGCCCGCGTGCGGCTGACCAACAGCATCGAGGTCACGAGCTACATTCCGGGCGAAGGGCACAACCTGCAGGAGCACTCGTTGGTGCTGATTCGCGGCGGCCGGGTCAAGGACCTGCCTGGCGTGCGCTATCACGTGGTGCGCGGCACCCTCGACACGGTGGGCGTCGCGGAGCGGAAGCAGTCGCGCTCGAAGTACGGCGCGAAACGCCCGAAGGCCTAGGAGTGGCGAGGAGAGAAGAGGGATGCCACGGCGACGCGAGGTCCCGAAGCGCGAGGTGCCTGCCGATCCGGTGTACGGCAGCACACTCGTCACCAAGTTCGTCCGCATGATCATGAAGAGCGGCAAGCGGAGCGTGGCCGAGGGGATCGTGTACGGCAGTCTCGACATCATCAAGGATCGGACGGGTGACGATCCCCTCAAGATCTTCAAGAAGGCCGTCGACAACACGAAGCCGAGCCTCGAGGTGAAGTCGCGTCGGGTCGGCGGCTCCAACTACCAGGTGCCGATAGAGGTCAGCCAGAACAGGCGCCTCTCCTTGAGCATTCGCTGGCTGACCACGTACGCGAGGTCGCGCGGCGATGGAAAGACGATGCGCGAGAAGCTGGCCAACGAGCTGATCGACGCGTCGAACCTGCGTGGCGGATCGGTGAAGAAGAGGGAAGACACGCACCGGATGGCCGAGGCCAATCGGGCGTTCGCGCATTATCGCTGGTAATCGTTCGCGGCCGTCCGGGTGCCGGGTCAAGAGTGCGGCGCTGCCGGCGGGGCAAGTACGGGTTGACAGTGACCACCTCTGAAGCGACGGGCGCGGCGTCGAACCGACGGGCGCGCCAGCAGGCGCCCGCGCGGGCGACACGAGACATGTCCAGAGCGGTTCCGCTCGATCGGACGCGCAACATCGGCATCATGGCCCACATCGATGCCGGCAAGACGACGACGACCGAGCGCATCCTCTACTACACCGGAATCACGTACAAGCTCGGCGAGGTGCACGACGGTACGGCGGTGATGGACTGGATGGCCCAGGAGCAGGAGCGGGGCATCACGATCACGTCCGCGGCGACCACGTGTTTCTGGCGCGACCACCGGATCAACATCATCGACACTCCCGGCCACGTCGACTTCACCGCCGAGGTCGAGCGGTCGCTGCGCGTGCTCGACGGGGCGGTTGCCGTGTTCGACGCGGTGGCCGGCGTCGAGCCGCAGTCCGAGACGGTCTGGCGTCAGGCGGACAAGTACCGCGTGCCGCGCATCTGCTTCGTCAACAAGATGGACCGGGTAGGCGCCGACTTCCCGGGAGCACTCGACCAGATTCGCGGCAAGCTGCAGGCCAACCCCGTCGCCCTGCAACTGCCGATGGGGTCGGAGGACGGCTTCGAGGGGGTCATCGATCTCGTCGGCATGAAGGCCGTGCGCTATGAGGAGGCGACGCTGGGCGCCGACTCGAAGATCGAGGAGATTCCTGACGCCTACCGCGATGAGGCGATGCGCCTGCGCGAGCAGCTCGTCGAGAAGGTCTGCGAGGTCGACGACGAGCTGTTGAGCAAGTATCTGCACGGCGAGCCGTTGCCCGAGGCGCCGATGCGCGCCGCGATACGGCGGCGCCTGGTCTCGTCCGTCCGCGACGAGGAAGCGCCGTTCGTTCCCGTCCTGTGCGGGTCGGCCTTCAAGAACAAGGGCGTGCAACCGTTGCTCGATGCGGTTGTGGACTACCTGCCGGCGCCGCTCGACGTGCCGCCGATTGCCGGCATCAACCCGAAGCTGCGCGACGATGACCCTCGACGAAGCGTCGAGCGCCCCGCCGACGACGCGGCGCCGTTCTCCGCACTGGCGTTCAAGGTGATGACCGATCCGTATGTCGGTCAGTTGACCTTCATCCGGGTCTACTCCGGCGTCATGAAGTCGGGCTCCTCCATCGCGGTGCCGCGGCGGGGGCGCAGCGAGCGCATCGGGCGCCTCCTCAAGATGCACGCCAACAAGCGCGAGGAGATCAAGCAGGTCTACGCCGGCGATATCGCGGCCGCGGTCGGGCTCAACAGCGTTGCCACCGGCGACACGATCTGCGACCCGCGGCACCCGGTGGTGCTCGAGTCGATGGAGTTCCCCAGCCCCGTCATCAGCCTGGCGATCGAGCCGCGGACCAAGGCCGGCCAGGAGGCGTTGGGCGCGGGCCTTGCCAAGCTGATGGTCGAGGACCCGACGTTCCAGGTGCGGACGGACGATGCAACCGGGCAGGTCGTCATCTCCGGCATGGGCGAGCTGCACCTGGAGGTCCTGGTCGATCGCCTCCGCCGCGAGTTCGGCGTCGAGGCGAGCGTCGGCCGCCCGCAGGTGGCGTACAAGGAGACGTTGACCCGTCCCGCAGAGTCCGAGGGGCGCTACGTCAAGCAGACCGGCGGGCGCGGGCAGTACGGCCACGTCAAGGTTCGCGTCGTTCCCGGCTCTCCGGGGCAGGGCTTCGAGTTCCTGAACGCGATCGTGGGGGGCGCAATCCCTCGCGAGTACATCAAGTCGATCGAGGAGGGCATCCGCGATGCGATGACGACCGGCGTGCTCGCGGGCTACCCGATCGAGGACGTGAGCGTTTCTCTGTACGACGGGTCGTACCACGAGGTCGACTCTTCCGAGGCCGCGTTCAAGATCGCGGGCTCGATGGCGTTCCGCGACGCGGTGCGGAAGGGCGGCCCCGTGCTCCTCGAGCCGGTCATGCGGATAGAGGTGGTCGCGCCGGAGGAGTACACCGGCGACGTCATCGGCGACCTCAACACCCGGCGCGGCCGCGTCAAGTCGATGGAGGCGCGCGGCGGCACGCAGATCGTGAACGCCCGCGTGCCGCTGGCGGCGATGTTCGGCTACGCCACCGACCTGCGGTCGAGGACCCAGGGTCGGGCGACGTATTCCATGCACTTCGATCGATACGAGCAGGTACCTCAGGACGTCAGTGAGGATGTCATCGCTCGGATCACGGGGAGATAGGGGCGCAAGTCATGGCGAAGGAGCGATTTGACCGGTCGAAGCCGCATGTGAACATCGGAACGATTGGGCACATTGATCACGGGAAGACGACGCTGACGGCAGCGATCACGCAGGTGATGGCGAAGCACGACGCGACGAACACGGTTCGTTCGTTCGACTCGATCGACAATGCGCCGGAGGAGCGGGAGCGGGGGATCACGATTGCGACGGCGCACGTGGAGTATACGACGAAGGAGCGGCACTACGCGCACGTGGACTGCCCTGGTCACGCGGACTACATCAAGAACATGATCACGGGCGCGGCGCAGATGGACGGAGCGATTCTGGTGGTTGCGGCGACGGACGGGCCGATGCCGCAGACTCGGGAGCACATTCTGCTGGCGCGTCAGGTTGGGGTTCCGTCGCTGGTGGTGTTCCTGAACAAGGTGGACGCGGTGGACGACCCGGAGTTGCTGGAGCTGGTGGAGCTGGAGGTGCGGGAGCTGTTGAGTTCGTATGAGTTTCCGGGGGACGACATTCCGGTGGTTCAGGGTTCGGCGCTGAAGGCTCTGGAGGGGGATGCGGCGGGGGAGCGTTCGGTGGAGGAGTTGATGGAGGCGGTGGACTCGTATGTTCCGCTGCCGGCGCGGGACGTGGACAAGCCGTTCCTGATGCCGATCGAGGACGTGTTTTCGATATCGGGTCGGGGGACGGTGGTGACGGGTCGCGTGGATCGGGGGAAGGTGACGGTCGGGGAAGACATCGAGATTGTGGGATTCACGGAGACGCGGAAGAAGGTGGTGACCGGGGTGGAGATGTTCCGGAAGCTGCTGGACGAAGGGGTGGCGGGGGACAACATCGGGGTATTGCTTCGGGGTACGGAGAAGGACGACGTGGAGCGGGGTCAGGTGCTGGCGAAGCCGGGTTCGATCACGCCGCACACGAAGTTCCGGGGCGAGGTGTATGTGCTGACGAAGGACGAGGGGGGTCGGCACACACCGTTTTTCAATGGGTATCGGCCGCAGTTCTATCTTCGGACGACGGACGTGACGGGGGTTGCGCAGTTGCCGGAGGGAGTGGAGATGGTGATGCCGGGCGACAGCGTGAGCATCAGCGTGGAGCTGATCACGCCGGTGGCGCTGGAGAAGGGGCTCCGGTTCGCGATTCGGGAAGGCGGCCGGACCGTCGGCTCGGGAACCATCACGGATATCGTGGAGTAGGAAGCCTGGACCCGAGGAAGCCCGCGCGGGCGGATCTCGGACGCTCACAGGCGGGATGCAGCGCACGATGGCGACGTTCAGCGAAAAGATCCGGATCCGGTTGAAGGCCTACGACCATCGCGTCCTGGACCAGTCCGCGACGGAGATCGTCGATACGGCCCGGCGAACGGGCGCGAGGCTCGCGGGTCCGATTCCACTGCCGACGGACAAGAACAAGTGGACGGTTCTTCGCTCGCCGCACGTCGACAAGAAGTCGCGCGAGCAGTTCGAGATTCGCACGCACAAGCGGCTGATCGACATCTTCGAACCGACGTCCCAGACCGTCGACGCGCTCATGAAGCTCGATCTGCCGGCCGGCGTGGACGTCGAGATCAAGGCGTTCGGGAAGGAGCACGGGTAGCGTGGGCGGTCAGGCGTGCCGCCGGGGGCCGGCGTGATGGTGACTGGAATCATCGGCCGCAAGGTCGGCATGACGCAGGTGTTCAGCCCGGACGGGGCCGCTCAGCCCGCGACGGTCCTCACGGCCGGGCCGTGCGTCGTCGTCCAGCGGAAGGACGTGGACCGCGACGGCTACCGGGCGGCGCAGATCGGGCTGGTCGAGGACCGCAAGCCGCGCGTCTCGAAGCCCGTTGCGGGCCTCTACGCCCGAGCCGGCCTCCCGCCGACACGCATCCGGCGAGAGGTCCCCGTCGTCGACGGAGACGGTCGCGTGCCCGAGGCGGGCGAGCAGGTGCTCGTGTCGCTGTTCTCCGAGGGAGACCAGGTGGACGTCTGCGGGCTCAGCCGCGGCCGCGGTTTCCAGGGCGTCGTGAAGCGGCATGGCTTCGGTGGCGGGCGCGCCACGCACGGCTCGATGTTCCACCGCGCCCCCGGCTCCATCGGTCAGTCCTCCTACCCGTCGCGCGTCCTGAAGGGAATGCGCGCCCCGGGTCGGATGGGCGGCGACCGGGTGACCGTCCGCAACCTGCGGGTGATCTCGGTCGACGCCGAGAATCACCGTCTCGTGGTAAAGGGGGCGGTGCCGGGTGCGCCCGGCGGCTACGTCGTCATTCGCAAGGCGGTCGCGCCGAGGCGATCGCCGGTGGTGAAGCCGGCGCAGGACGCGCCGAAGGGCAGACGGAAGGGCAGGTAGCGGCGGCCCGCCGCGCGCGGGGCGCCTCGGCGCCGGAGCCCCGGCCTGCCGGATGGATGCGATGACGATTGACGTGGTCAACGGTCGGAACGAGAGGGTCGGCGCCCTCGACCTCAGCGACGAGGTCTTCGCCGGTCGCGTGCACGGGGCGCTGATCTGGGAGTCGGTCGTGCACGAGGAGGCCGGCCGGCGGCGGGGAACGCACGCCACCCGAACGCGCGGCCGCGTGAGCGGGACCGGCCGCAAGCCGTGGCGGCAGAAGGGAACCGGCCGCGCGCGCGTCGGCGAGGCCCGCAACCCGCTCTGGCGAGGAGGGGGGACGGTCTTCGGTCCGGAACCCGGCAGCTACGCATACCGCTTGCCGAAGAAGATGGTTCGGGGCGCCTTGCGGGCCGCGCTGCGGCAGCGCCTCGGGGACGGCGGCGTCATCGTCATCGACGAGTTCGCGCTCGAATCGGAGCAGCCGCGGACGCGCGAGGCGGCCGCGTTGCTCGAGCGGCTGGGCGCGGACGTGGGCGCCGTGCTCGTCGATGTTCGCCCGGACGACCGCCTGGAGCAGTCGGCGCGCAACCTCCCCGGCGTGCGCGTGGTCGCCTCGAATCGGCTGACCGCGCGCGACGTGATGGTCGCCGGCCACGTGATCGCCAGTCGGGCCGCCGTGGAGCACCTGGCGCAGGTGCTGGAACGATGAAGCAGACGGACGTCATTCGGGCGGCGCTCATCACGGAGAAGACGACCGTGCTGCGTGAGGCCGGCCAGATTCTCGTCTTCAAGGTCGCGCTTCACGCGACCAAGGTCGAGATCAAGCGGGCCGTGGAGCAGTTGCTGAACACGAAGGTGGAGTCGGTACGGACGGCGATCATGCACGGCAAGATCAAGCGTCAGGGGCGCTTCGCCGGGCAGCGCCCCGATTGGAAGAAGGCCTACGTCCGCCTGCGCGCCGGAGAGCAGGTGCCGGAGTTCCTGGAAGGCGCCTAGGCGTCTGCGCCACAGGAAGTGCCATGCAGGATGCCCAGGCAGCGCGGACTCCCGACGCGCCCGCGAGGGCGCGCTAGGTCGGAGCCTCACGATGGCCATTCGCAAGTACAAGCCGACATCGGCGGCCCGCCGATTCCAGAGCGTGCAGACGTTCGACGAGATTACGACCGACAAGCCCTACCGCCCCCTGATCCGGCCGCTCAAGAAGTCGGGCGGGCGAAACAACCACGGTGAAATCACGATCTGGTGGCGCGGCGGAGGGCACAAGCGCGCCTATCGGATCATCGACTTCAAGCGGGACAAGCGGAACATCCCGGCCAAGGTTACGACCGTAGAGTACGACCCCAATCGGAGCGCGCGCATCGCGCTGGTCAGCTATGCGGACGGCGAAAAGCGCTACATTCTGCATCCGGTCGGGGTCAAGGTCGGCGACGTGGTCATCTCCGGTGACAGGGTCGACATCCTGCCGGGCAACACGCTGCCCCTGGCGAACATTCCGCTCGGGACGCAGGTGCACAACGTGGAGCTGAGACCCGGAAAGGGAGGACAGCTCGCCCGCAGCGCGGGGTCGTCGGTACAGGTGGTGGCCAAGGAGGGCAAGTACGTCACCGTGCGGCTGCCGTCCGGAGAGACGCGGTTGATCATGCCGCGCTGTCTGGCGACCATCGGCCAGGTCGGCAACGTGGATCACGAGAACGTCCGGATCGGCAAGGCCGGGCGCCAGCGTTGGCGCGGCCGCCGCCCGCACGTCTGCGGCAACGCGATGAACCCGGTGGACCATCCACTGGGCGGCGGGGAGGGGCACGCGGCGGGTGGGCGGCACCCTGTCTCGCCCTGGGGCGTGCCCACGAAGGGGTACAAGACCCGGAAGAAGAAGCCGTCGGATCGCTTCATCGTGTCGCGCAAGAAGAAGCGCTAGGAGCCTGCGCCGTGGAACGGCGCGCAGCGTAACGCACCAGGGATGAGGCCTTCATGAGCCGTTCGTTGAAGAAAGGGCCGTTCGTCGATCTGCCGTTGCTCGAGAAGATCGAGACGATGAACCGCAGCGGCGACCGGAAGGTAATCAAGACGTGGTCGCGGCGGTCCACGGTCGTGCCCGAGATGGTCGGACACACGGTGGCCGTGCACAACGGCAAGAAGTTCGTCCCCGTGTACGTTACCGAGAACATGGTGGGTCACAAGTTCGGGGAGTTCGCGCCCACGCGCCTGTTCCGGGGCCACCGGACGAAGAGCGAGAAGGCGGCCTCGGTCGGCAGGTCCGGAGGCGGCCGATGATCGAGGGAAGGGCCACGTCGCGCTACGTGAGGACGTCGGCGCAGAAGGCGAAGCTGGTGCTCGACCTCATCCGGGGCAGGAGCGTCGACGCGGCACTCGCCACCCTGCGGTTCTCTCCCCGGAGCGTGGCGAAGGACGTGGAGAAGACGGTGCTCTCCGCCGTTGCGAACGCGCAGCAGCAGGAGGGGGCGAGCGGCGATGTCGACCGGCTCTCGGTCTGGGCGTGTCATGCCGATCAGGGGCCGACGCTGAAGCGCATCCGAGCCGCACCCCAGGGCCGGGCGTTTCGGATACTGAAGCGGACGTCGCATCTGACGGTCGTGGTGCGGGAGCGTCCCGAGGTCGCCACGGTGGCTCGCGTGGGCGACGCGGGCGCGCCCGAGGTGGAGGCGGACTGATCTGATGGGACAGAAAGTACATCCGTACGGATTCCGCCTCGGCTTCAACAAGACGTGGCGGTCGCGCTGGTACGCCGACCGCGACTACGCGAAGCTGCTGCACGAGGATCTGGCCCTCAAGCGTGACCTGAAGCTCCGCTTCTCTCACGCCGGCGTCTCGAAGATCGAGATCGAGCGCGCCGCCAACAAGCTGAAGCTCGACATCTACACGTCACGTCCCGGCATCATCATCGGCCGGAAGGGGACGGAGGTCGACAAGCTCAAGACAGAGGTGCAGAAGCGCACCAACCGCGAGGTCTTCATCAACATCCAGGAGATCCAGAAGCCGGAGCTCGACGCGCAGTTGATCAGCGAGTCGGTGGCGCTCCAGCTCGAGAAGCGGGTCGCTTTCCGGCGTGCGATGCGCAAGGCGGTCGAGTCGGGTCTTCGCTTCGGCGCTCGCGGCATCAAGGTGCGGGTGGGCGGCCGACTCAACGGAGCCGAGATCGCGCGCTCGGAGTGGTACCTGCACGGCCAGCTTCCGCTGCAGACGCTCAGAGCGGACATCGACTACGGATTCGCCCAGGCCCGGACCACGTACGGAGTAATCGGCGTCAAGGTCTGGCTCTACAAGGGCGAGCGGCTCGAGCCGCAGGTGGGTCGCGAGGAGGAGTACCGGGCGCCCCGCCGCGGCGCGCGGCTGTAGGGACCGAGGTGACGCATCATGTTGATGCCGAAGAAGGTCAAGTATCGCAAGCAGCACCGTGGCCGCATGGCGGGCAAGGCGTGGCGCGGGTCATCCGTGTCGTTCGGCGACTACGGGCTGAAGGCCCTGGAACCGTGCTGGATGACGGATCGCCAGATTGAGGCCGCGCGCGTCGCGATGACGCGTTTCATCAAGCGGGGCGGGAAGATCTGGGTCCGAGTGTTTCCGGACAAGCCGATCACCAAGAAGCCGCAGGAGACGCGGATGGGCAAGGGGAAGGGCGCGCCCGAGCAGTGGGTGGCCGTGGTGCGCCCCGGCCGCATCCTCTTCGAGATGGAGGGCGTCAGCGCGGCCGACGCGGAGCGGGCGATGACCCTCGCCGCGGCCAAGCTGCCCATCGGCACCAGGTTCACGACCCGGTTCGGCGAGGCGGGTGGCCGGTGACGAAGATCGCCGAGCTGCGTGAGTTGGGAGCGGACGATCTCGCGCGGCGGGAGCGCGAGATCGACGACGAGATGTTCCGGTTGCGACTCCAGCGGTCGACCGGCCAGGCCGAGGCGCCGCACAAGATGCGCGATCTGCGCAGGGACCGCGCTCGAATCAAGACGTTGCTGCGCGAGCGGGAGCTGGCCGCCTCGGGGGATAGCGATGGGTAAGCCGCGTGAGGTCGTGGGCATCGTCGTTCGCGACAAGATGGATCGGGGGGTTGTCGTGGCCGTGGAACGGCGCGTGAGTCACGACGTCTACGGGAAGATCCAGCGCCGCACCTCGAGATTCATGGCGCACGACGAGGCCAACACGGCGAAGGTCGGAGACCGGATCGCCATGGTCGAGTCGAGACCGCTCAGTCGGCGGAAGCGCTACGTGGTGACGCGCGTCATCGAACGCGCCGGAATGGTCTAGGCCATGATTCAGATGCAGTCCGTCCTCGACGTGGCGGACAACTCCGGTGCTCGCAAGATAGCGGTCATCAATCCCATCGGGGGGGCGACCGGGCGCTACGCCAGGCTGGGTGATGTCGTCACGGCGTCCGTCAAGGAGGCCGCCCCGGCCGCAGGCGTCAAGAAGGGGCAGGTCGTCAAGGCCGTCATCGTTCGCACACGGAAGGAGCAGCGGCGGCGCGACGGCAGCTACATTCGCTTCGACCGAAACGCGGCGGTCCTCGTGAACGATCAGAACGAGCCGATCGGCACGCGCGTCTTCGGCCCGGTCGCGCGGGAGCTGCGCGAGCGCAAGTTCATGAAGATCATCTCTCTCGCGCCGGAGGTCCTGTAGGGATCGCCGGCGGCGCGGAGCCGACCGAGGACGCTCGAACGATGTCTCGACTCCAGACGCCCGTTCGCAAGAACGACAACGTGATCGTGGTAACCGGCAAGGACCGCGGCAAGCGAGGTCGCGTGCTCAAGGTGCTGCCCGCCAGGAATCGCGTCGTCGTCGAGGGTGTCAACTTCATCAAGCGGCACACGCGGCCCAACCCCCGCGCCAACGTCAAGGGCGGGATTGTCGAGCGCGAGGCGTCGCTGCACGCCTCCAACGTGCAGATCGTCTGTCCGGAGTGTGGGGCCCCCACGCGGATCGGGCGGCAGGTGCTCGGCGACGGGCGGACCGTGCGAGTGTGCCGCAAGTGCGACGGAGCGGTGGATAAATGAGTCGGTTGCGGGAGCGTTACCAGAACGAGGTCGTCCCGGCGCTCCGGAAGGAGTTCGGGTACGAGAATCCCATGGCCGTGCCCAGGATCGAGCGGGTCGTGGTGAACATGGGATTGGGCGAAGCCACCCAGAACGCGAAGCTGATCGACGTGGGCGCGGACGAGCTTGCCCGCATCACCGGCCAGCGCCCCGTCACCCGCCGCGCGCGCAAGTCGGTGGCGCAGTTCAAGGTGCGCCAGGGGATGCCGATCGGCGTCATGGTCACCCTCCGCGGCGAGCGCATGTTCGAGTTTCTGGACCGCCTCGTGTCGATTGCGCTGCCGCGGGTGCGCGACTTCCGTGGCGTCCCGCAGCGCGGGTTCGACGGGCGAGGCAACTACACGTTGGGCTTGAAGGACCAGCTCATCTTCCTCGAGATCGACTACATGAAGGTCGACAAGGCCCGCGGGATGAACATCTCCGTGGTCACGACGGCCAACACGGACGAGGAAGGCCGCAAGCTGCTGCAGTTGATGGGAATGCCGTTCCGGCAGAACTGACACGGACGAACCATGGCTACGACCGCGAAGACCGTCAAGGATCGGCGCCCGGCGAAGTTCAAGGTGCGTGCCCGCAACCGCTGCCGGCTGTGCGGCCGCCCGCGCGCGTATCTCCGCAAGTTCGCGCTCTGTCGGCTCTGCTTTCGGCGGCTTGCGCTCGAGGGGGAGATCGCCGGGGTCGTCAAGAGCAGCTGGTAGCTCGGTCGGCGCATGAACCGCGCCCCGGGTCGGTGGGGGGGCGCGGAGGTGTTGGGATCGGAGTGCTATGGCTGATCAGATTGCCGATATGCTGACGAGGATTCGCAACGCGACCCTGCAGCGGCGGTCGCGGGTGGACGTCCCCGCATCCCGCATAAAGGCCGACATTGCGAGAATCCTCCAGAGCGAAGGCTACATCCTTGGGTTCAAGCAGATCGAGCTGCAGAACCCCCACGGGACCTTCCCGCTGCGGACGTTGCGGATCTATCTGAAGTACGGCCCGCAGGGGGAGCGCGTGCTGACCGGGCTCGAGCGGGTCAGCCGGCCCGGGCGCCGCGTGTATTACGGGCGGGACAAGGCCCCGCCCGTACTCGCCGGCCTCGGCACGAGCATCCTGACGACGTCGCGCGGCGTGATGACCGGCCGCGAGGCGGCGCGGGCGGGAGTGGGCGGCGAAGTGCTGTGCAACGTGTGGTAGCGGCGAGCCGCGATCGGGGACCGACATGTCGCGAGTAGGCAGGAAGCTCATACCGATTCCGCAGGGCGTGAAGGTGCACGTGAGCGCCGACGCCGTCGAGGTCGAGGGCCCGAAGGGGAAGCTCCGGCAGGCCCTGCCGCCGGGAGTCCGGTTCGAGGAGCGGGACGGCACGCTGCAGGCCCATCCGATTCGCGAGAACGACACTTCCCTCCGCAAGTTCCACGGGCTGGCGCGGAGCCTCGTCGCCAATGCCGTGCACGGGGTCTCGCAGGGCTTCAAGAAGGAGCTCGACATCGTGGGAATCGGCTACCGCGCGGAAAAGACGGACGGGCAGGTGGTTTTCGCGCTGGGCTATTCGCATCCCATCGCCCTCGACGTCCCCCCCGGCATCGACATCTCCGTGGAGAAGCAGACGCACATCACGGTCAGCGGCATCGATCGGCAGCGCGTCGGCCAGGTGGCGGCGAACATCCGGGCGTTGCGCAAGCCCGACCCCTACAAGCAGAAGGGGATTCGGTACACCGGCGAGGTGCTGAAGAAGAAGGTGGGCAAGACGGGTGCGTAGCGGGCGAGAACGATGAAGGTCAAGACCAAGAAGGATCGGCGCGAGCGCATCCGTCTCCGCCAGCGCCGCCGGTTGCGAGGGACCTCGGAGAGGCCGCGGCTTGCCGTCGCGCGGAGCCTGGCGCACATCTCGGCCCAGGCGATAGACGACGAGGCCGGCCGCACCCTGGCGTCCGCGTCGAGCACGGAGTCGAGCGTCAAGGCCGCGTTCGCCGACGGGGCCGGCGGCGGGAACACGGCCGGGGCGCAGATCGTCGGCAGGCTGGTGGCCGAGCGCCTCCTGCAGCAGGGGGTCAAGCGGGTCGTCTTCGATCGGGGCGGCGTTCTCTATCATGGGCGCGTTCGGTCGGTGGCCGACGCCGCGCGCGAGGCCGGACTGGAGCTCTAGAGTCGATGAGGGAATCACGAGCGAAGATCGACCCGACCATGCTCGATCTGAAGGACACCGTCGTGTCGATCAATCGGGTCACCAAGGTGGTCAAGGGCGGGAAGAACCTCAGCTTCAGCGCGCTCGTCGTCGTGGGCGACGGAGCGGGTCACTGCGGCTTCGCGATCGGCAAGGCGAAGGAGGTCCCGTCGGCCATCAAGAAGGGGATCGAGGCGGCCAAGAAGGCGTTGATTCGCGTCCCGTTGCAGGGCACTTCGATCCCGCACACGGTCGTGGGGCGGTTCGGCGCCGGCAGCGTCCTGTTGAAGCCGGCGCCGCAGGGGACCGGCATCATCGCGGGTGGAGCCGTGCGGGCGGTCGTCGAGTCCGCCGGCATCCATGACATCCTGACCAAGTCGCTCGGTTCGGACAACCCCAACAACGTGGTGCGGGCGACGTTCACCGGGCTGGCCGAGCTCCGGGACCCGGTCGACGTGGCACGACTGCGAGGGGTGGAGCTCGAGGCCCTCGGAGGGTAGAGCGGCTCATGCGACCACCGGCATCGCGTAACGAGGAAGCGCCCCGCGTGCGTGTCACGCTCCGGCGAAGCTGGATCGGGTACGAGAAGACGCAGCGGGCGATCGTGCGGGGCCTCGGGCTGCGCCGTATCGGGCAGTCCGTCGACGTCGTCGACAACGCAGCCACGCGCGGAATGATCCGCGCGGTACGGCACCTGGTATCCACCGAACCGCGGTGACCCGCCCGCGGGAATCGACAGCGGCAACGCGGACGAGGCCGGCATGAGTCTCAACAACCTGAAGCCTCCCAAGGGGGCCAGACGGAACCGGAAGCGCGTCGGGCGCGGCGAGGGCTCCGGCACGGGAGTCACCGCCGGCCGGGGCCACAAGGGGCAGCAGTCCCGGTCCGGGTACGCGCGGAAGCGCGGCTTCGAGGGCGGCCAGATGCCCGTGCATCGCCGTCTCCCGAAGCGGGGATTCCGCAACCCGTTCCGCGTCTCCTACGAGGTGATCAATCTCGACACGCTCGAAGAGCGATTCGAGGCCGGCGCGGAGGTCACGCCGGAGGCGCTCCGCGCTCTGCGGCTCGTGAGCCGCTGCGGGTTGGTCAAGGTCCTCGCACGCGGGGACATCACCAAGGCTCTGACCGTGAAGGCCCATCGGTTCAGCACGAAGGCTCGGGAGTCCATCGCCGGCGCGGGCGGACACTGCGAGGTCGTGGCGCCGCGCGGGGCCGGGCGGAAGGAATCAGCCTGATGGTCGAGAGCTTCAAGAACATCTTCGCGATTCCGGACCTGCGGAAGCGCGTGCTGTTCACGCTCGCCATCCTCGGGGTGTACCGCATCGGCAGCGTGATCCCGACCCCCGGGGTGAACACCGACGCGCTTGCCATCCTCGTGGAACAGGCGGCCGGGACCATGTTCGGGCTCTACAACATGTTCTCGGGTGGCAACCTCGCACAGGCGACGATCTTCGCGCTGGGCATCATGCCCTACATCAGCGCATCGATCATCCTGCAGCTGCTGACCGTCGTCTGGCCCTACCTGGAGCGGCTGTCCAAGGAGGGCGAGCTCGGTCGCCGCAAGATCACGCAGTATACGCGCTACGGAACCATCCTGCTGTGCATCGTGCAGTCGATGGCGATCGCCATCTTCCTCGAACGCCAGACGAACATCGCGGGCGGATTGCCGCTGGTCTACGAGCCCGGCTGGTCGTTCCGCCTCATGACCGTCCTCACGCTGACGACCGGCACCGGCTTCATCATGTGGCTGGGCGAGCAGATCACGGAGCGGGGCGTCGGCAACGGGATGTCGTTGATCATCTTCGCGGGCATCGTGGTCGGCCTCCCGACCGCCGTGCTCACCACCCTCGACCAGATGCGCAGCGGGGCGATCGGGCTGTTCACCCTGATTCTGCTGACGGTCGTCATGGTCGTCGTGATTGGGGCGGTCGTCTTCATCGAGCGCGGCCACCGGCGCGTGACCGTGCAGTACGCCAAGCGCGTGGTGGGCCGCCGCATGTACGGCGGCACGAGCACGCACATCCCGTTGAAGGTGAACACCGGGGGGGTCATTCCGGTCATCTTCGCTTCCTCGATCCTGGCCGTTCCTGCGACCGCGGTGGCGACGCTCCCCGTCGGCGGATGGGGCGAGACGATCACCGACCAGCTGCAGAACGGCCGGCCGTGGTACTACCTGCTCTTCGTCGGCCTCATCATCTTCTTCGCCTACTTCTACACCGCAATCATCTTCAACCCGGACGACGTTGCCGAGAACATGCGGAAGTACGGCGGTTTCGTTCCCGGGATTCGACCGGGCAAGCGCACCGCGGAGTACATCGACACCATCCTGACCCGGATTACCCTGGCCGGCTCCATCTATCTGGCCCTGGTGGCGATCCTGCCCGACCTGATGATCGTCGGGTTCCGGGCCGATGCGATGCGGTGCGTCCCGTTCCTGCCGGATCCGTGCGCCGTGGTGGGCGACTGGCTGGACGCGAACGTGCTGCCGGACTTCATCACGAACGGGCTTGGCGTGACCTTCTACTTTGGAGGGACGTCGCTGCTGATCATCGTAGGGGTCTCGATGGACACGGTGCAGCAGGTCGAATCGCAGTTGATCATGCGGCACTACGACGGATTCATGAAGAAGACGCGCATCAAGGGGCGCCGCGCGTAGCGCGCGGAGAGGTTGTCGCGCGATGGCGTGCCACATCGTCATGCTCGGGCCGCCGGGGGCCGGGAAGGGCACCCAGGCGAAGCGTCTGGCGGCGGTGCGCGGGATCCCGCACGTTTCGACGGGCGACATGCTCCGGGAAGCGGTGCAGTCCGGGACGCCCCTGGGACTGCGGGTCCGGGCGGTGCTCGACTCCGGCCGCCTGGTGGACGATGAGATCGTCGCCGATCTCGTCCGGGAGCGCCTGGCGCGCGCGGACGCACATGCCGGTGTCGTGCTGGACGGGTTTCCGCGCACCGTGGCCCAGGCGCGGACGCTGGGCTCGCTCGTCGGCGACGGCGAAGCGCTCGTCATCGTCGACCTCGAGGTCAGCGCCGCCGACCTCGTCCGGCGCCTGTCGCGGCGGCGCGTCTGCGAGGCGTGCGGCACGATAGTGGCGTTGGCCGGGGCCGACGCGCGGCAGGTCTGCGCGCACTGCGGCGGGGCGCTGAAGCAGCGCAGCGACGACCGGGAAGAGGTCGTGCGCGAGCGTCTCGCCGTCTACGAGCGGAGCACGGCTCCCCTCGTGGACTTCTATCGGGAGCGCGCGACCTATCGCCCGCTCGACGGCGCTCAGGCGCCCGACGCGGTCGCGGGCGCGGTCGCGGGCGCGATCGACGACGCGGTGTCGGCGATTGGACTGGCTCGATGATCGTCTGCAAGTCCTCGTCGGAATTGGCCCGCATGCGGGCCGCCAACGGGTTGGTGGCCGACGTTCTGACCGAGTTGCAGAGCGTAGTCGGTCCGGGCGTGACGACCCGCGAGCTCGACACGCTGGCGGAGGCGCGGGTGCGCGAAGCCGGTGCGATCCCGGCGTTCAAGGGGTACCAGGGGTATCCGGCGACGCTCTGCACATCGGTCAATGACGCAGTCGTCCACGGAATACCGTCGGACGCACCCTTGCGAGACGGAGACATCGTGTCGATCGACCTGGGCGTCGTCCTGGACCGCTACTACGGCGACTCGGCCGTGACGGTGGGGGTCGGCTCGATATCCGGGGGCGCTTCGACGCTCTTGCGCGTCACGCAGGAGGCACTGGCGCGGTCGATCACATGCGCGCGGATCGGGGGACGGGTATCCGATCTGGGGCACGCCGTGCAGCAGTACGTCGAGGCGAACGGGTTCTCGGTGGTGCGCGAGTTCGTCGGGCACGGGATCGGCACGAGTCTTCACGAGGAGCCCCAGATCCCCAACTACGGGAAGCCGGGGCACGGGGAGAGGCTGCGGGCCGGCATGGTGCTGGCGATCGAGCCGATGGTGAACATGGGGCGCGCAGCGGTCCGCGTCCTCGACGACGGCTGGACCGCGGTGACGCAGGACGGGAGCCTCTCGGCGCACTTCGAGCACACGATTGCCGTGACGGCGGACGGTCCGGTGGTGCTGAGCCGGCCGAACGAACTGGCGTCGACGGACGAGGCTCGGATCGGTTCCGTCACTCCCTTCGGCGCAGGAGGCTAGGGGGCGCGATGAAGGTGCGTACATCCGTTCGGCGCATGTGCGACAAGTGCAAGATCGTCCGCCGCCGCGGGATCGTCCGGGTAATCTGCCCGAACCCGAAGCACAAGCAGCGGCAGGGCTGAGAGAGGACGGCAACGATGGCGCGAATCGCAGGTGTCGATCTCCCGAGGACGAAGCGCATAGAGGTGGGCCTGACCTACATCTTCGGTGTCGGCCCGACCCGGGCGCGCGGCATACTCGAAGTCTCCGGCGTGGACGCCGATACGCGAGTCAAGGATCTCGGCGAGGACGACGTGCGCAAGATCAGCCGCGTCCTCGAGGAGCAGGGCGGGGTCGAGGGCGACTTGCGGAAAGAGGTTTCCATGAACATAAAGCGCCTGATGGAGATCGGGTGCTACCGCGGGTTGCGGCACCGACGAAACCTGCCGGTGCGAGGGCAGCGAACGAACACGAACGCGCGCACACGCAAGGGGCCGCGCAAGGCGGCGGTCGCCGGCAAGAGGACCAGCTAGCGGGCTGGGACGCGACAGGAACACGAATGGCCAAAGTCGAGACCGTCGAGCCGGGGCTGCCGCCGGGCAAGCCCATGCGGCGGAAGAAGACGTTCAAGAAGCGCGGCGAGAAGCGGGTCGTGCACCACGGGGTCGTGCACGTACAGGCCTCGTTCAACAACACCATCATCACCATCACCGACAACGAAGGCGCGGTGCTGGCATGGTCGAGCGCCGGAGGGATTGGATTCAAGGGCTCGCGCAAGGGCACTCCGTTCGCCGCCACGCAGGCAGCGATCAACGCGGGACACGGCGCGAAGGCATTCGGCCTGCGAACGGTGGACGTGCGGGTGAAGGGACCCGGAGCGGGGCGTGAATCCGCGATACGGGCGCTACGGACGTCGGTGGGGCTGGAGATCAAGTCGATTCGCGACGTGACGCCGATCCCGCACAACGGTTGCCGGCCGCCGAAGCGGCGTCGGGTCTGAGCAGGGGAGAAGGCATGGCACGCTACGTCGGTCCGGTATGCCGGTTGTGCAGGCGGGAAGGAATGAAGCTCTTTCTCAAGGGAGAGCGCTGCTACGGCGAGAAGTGTGCGATCGAGCGGCGGAATGTTCCTCCCGGGCAGCACGGCAAGGGCCGCAAGGCCAAGCTCATCGGGTATGGGCTGCAGCTGCGCGAGAAGCAGCGGGTGAAGCGGATGTACGGGGTCCTCGAGCGTCAGTTCCGGCGCTACTTCGAGACCGCGGATCGCAAGAAGGGGATCACGGGCGAGATCCTTCTCCAGTTGCTCGAGAGCCGCCTCGACAACGTCGTGTACCGGCTTGGATTCGCGACGTCGCGGGCGCAGGCGCGGCAGCTCGTCCGCCACGGGCACTTTCTCGTCAACGACCGGCGCGCGGACATTCCGTCGTACCTGCTGCGGGCCGGTGACCGCGTGGTCGTCAAGCCGGCCAGCGCCAAGAACCCCGCCATCCAGTACGCCATGGAGGAAGTCAAGGGGCGCGGTGTTCCGGAGTGGCTGGAGCTGGACGGCGCGGGCCCCTCGGGTCGGCTCGTTGCCGTCCCGACGCGCGAGCAACTGGGCCTCCCCATTCAGGAGCAGCTCATCGTCGAGCTGTATTCGAAGTAGGCGCCCGGGGCCGCCCTCGCGAGCCGCCGCCGGGTTTGGAAAGGACATTGCCGCGATGCTTTGGAAAGGCTTCCAGCGACCCACGGTCCTGGAGTGCGACCAGGATACGCTGACCGATCAGTACGGGCGCTTTCACGCCCAGCCGTTCGAGCGCGGTTTCGGCACGACAATCGGCAACGCGCTCCGGCGCGTGCTGTTGTCGTCCATCGAGGGTGCGGCCGTCACCGCGGTGAAGATCGACGGCGTGTTGCACGAGTTCTCGCCCATCCAGGGCGTCGTCGAGGACGCGACCGACCTCATCCTGAACCTCAAGCAGATTCCGATCCGCATCCACGTCGACGCCACGAAGACGCTGTACGTGCGGGCCGACAAGCCGGGCGAGGTCATGGCGGGAGACATCGAGACCGACGCGGACGTCGACATACTGGATCCCGACGTGCACCTGGCGACCGTTGCGGAGGGGGGAAGCCTGCACCTGGAGCTGCGGGTCAAACGGGGGCGCGGCTACGTCTCGGCGGACAAGAACGCGGATGAGGATCTGGGCATCGGCTGGATCCCGATCGACTCGGTGCATTCGCCCATCAAGAAGGTCAACTATCTGGTGGAGGCGGCCCGGCTGGGGCAGACCACCGACTACGACAAGCTGACGGTCGATGTATGGACGGACGGGGCCGTCAGCGCGCGTGACGCGGTGTCGCTCGGGGCGCGGCTGATTCGCGACCACCTGAACATCTTCATCAACGTGGACGCGACCGAGGAGGAGTCCGAGGAGGCAGCCGCGGAGCCGGAGCAGCCGGTCGCGATCGCCAACGAGCACCTGGACAAGAGTGTCGATGAGCTCGAGCTCTCGGTGCGCTCGTCCAACTGCCTGAAGAACGCCAACATCCGAACGATCCGCGAGCTCGTTCAGAAGAGCGAGCCCGAGATGCTGCGCACCAAGAACTTCGGGCGGAAGTCACTGAACGAGATCAAGCTCATTCTGACGGAGCTGGGGTTGGGGCTGGGCATGCGCCTGGAGCAGCCGCCCGCCGCGCCGCATCCGCAGTCCGAGTAAGAGTCTGGACCTATGCGTCATCGAATCGCCCATCGCAAGCTGGGCCGCGTGACGGAGCATCGGATCGCCTTGCTGCGGAGCCAGGCCGTTGCGCTGCTGCGGCACGAGCGAATCCGCACCACGATCGCGAAGGCCAAGGAGTTGCGGCCGTTCGTCGAGAGGCTGATTACGGTGGCGAAGCGCAGCCTCGCCGACGGGGCCGACAGCGGCCACACCGTCCATGCGCGACGCCTCGTGCGGCGCGACGTTGCCGACCGAGAGGTGGCCGCCAAGCTGTTCGAGACGATCGCGCCTCGGTTCGCGAGCCGTCCAGGCGGTTACGTCCGCATCCTGCGCCTCGGGCAGCGCCAGGGGGACGCGGCGGAGATGGCCCAGGTGGAGTTGCTCGGCAGCGAGTACGAGCCGGGGGCGGACGGGACCGACGCGCCCGACTCGGGCGGCGAGTCGACCGGCTCGGGCGGCGTGGGAGGTCGGATTCGCCGTGCTGCGAGCCGCATGCGCGGCCGCCAGGATGACGGCCGCAAGGGTGTGCCGGCAGGCGGCAAGGCGAGCCGCGGCTCCAGGGCGGCGCCCAAGCGCACCCGCAAGAAGGTCTGAGGCACGCGGCGGCGTCTCCGCCGCCGCTCGCGCGCCCGGACGGGCGCGCTTGGGACTCTTCGCCGGCGCGAGCTTCTGCGTCGCACGTTCTGCGGCGCAGATTCCTACTCCTCCGCGTCTCCTCCCTCGTCCCCGCGCTCGGCTCTGGCGTCCGCGATGATCTTGCCGTGCAAGTGCGCGGGAACCTCCTCGTAGTGCGAGAACTCCATGTGATACGAGCCGCGCCCGCCGGTGGACGAGGTCAACTGCTGTTCGTAGGTGAGCATCTCGGCCATCGGCACCTGCGCCTTGATGAGCGTCGCACTGCCGCGGGTCTCCATACCGCCTATCCGCCCGCGCCGGCCGTTCAGGTCCCCCATCAGATCGCCCGCGAAATCGCTCGGGGCGGACACCTCGACGCTCATGATCGGCTCGAGCAGCGTGGGCTTCGCCTTCGACATCGCGTCCTTGAAGGCCAGTCGCCCGGCCATCTTGAACGACATCTCGTTCGAGTCGACCGAATGGAACTGGCCATCGTAGAGGGTGACGCGGAAATCGACCATCGGGTAGCCGGCCAGGAAGCCCTTCTCCCGCGCTTCGTGGATGCCCTTCTCCACGGCCGGGATGAACTGGCGCGGAATCGCGCCGCCGAAGACCTCGTTGGCGAAGTCGAAGTCCGCGCCCCGGGGCAGCGGCTCTACGCGGATCTTGCAGTCGCCGAACTGCCCGTGGCCGCCGGTCTGCTTCTTGTGGCGGCCGTGCGCCTCCGTGCGCGCCGTGATGGTCTCGCGGTAGGGGATGCGCGGGAGCTTCAGGTTGACCTCGACGCCGAACCTCCGCTTCAGCTTGGCGACGGTGACCTCGATGTGGAGCTGCCCCTGACCGGACAGCAGCAACTGCTTCGTCTGTGGATCGCGCTCGTATCGAATCGTCGGGTCTTCTTCCTGGAGACGCTGCAGCGCCGTGCTGATCTTCTCCTCGTCGCCGCGGCTCTTCGGCTCGATGGCGTAGGACAGGAGCGGCTCGGCGAACGCGATGGGGGGAAACGCGAGCCGCGCGTCCGGGTCCGCCAGGGTGTCGTTGGTTTGGGTCACCTTCAGCTTCGGCACCGCGCCGAGGTCGCCGGACCGCAGCTCTTCGACCGCGTTGGCGGTCTTCCCCTGCATGACGGCCAGACCTCCGAGGCGCTCCGTCGTTTCCTTCGTGAGGTTGTGCAGAGACGAGTCGGCCCTCAGCGTCCCCGCCACGACCCGAAAGAGCGTGATCCGGCCGGCGAACGGATCGGCAATCGTCTTCCAGACGAAGGCCGCGCCCGGGGCGTCCTCGGCGGTGTCGCAGGTGGTCGGCTCGCCGCTCTCCCGGTCGACGGCCGGGAACGGCCGGTCCTGGGGGGACGGCAGGTACGCGGCGATGGCGTCGAGCAAAGGCGGGATGCCGATGTTCGCGTGCGCGGACGTGCACACCAGGGGGAACACGTGACGGGTGCGTGTTGCCGCGCGCAGTCCGGCCTCGAGCTCCGCCTGGGTCAGCGTGCCCTCCTCGAAGAACTTCTCCATGAGCGCGTCGTCGGCCTCCGCCACGAGCTCGATCAGCGATTCCCGCGCCGCCTCCGCGCGCTCCCGCATGCCGTCGGGAATGTCACCCGCAGCAGGCTTGCCGCTCCCGTCCCCCGGGAACGTGAGGCCCGTCATCGCCAGCAGATCGACGGAGCCGCGGAAGTCCTTCTCCTCCCCGACCGGAAGCTGCACGGGAACGACGGTGCGGCCGAAGGCCTCCCGGAGCGAATCGAGGGATCGGTCGAGGCTGGCCCGTTCCCGGTCGAGCAGGTTCAGCACGACGAGACACGGCAGGTCGAGGTCGGCGGCGAGGTTCCAGACCTTCTCCGTCTGGACCTCCACACCGGCGACGGCGTCGACGACGACCAGGGCGGCGTCCGCCACCTGCAGGGCGGCGCGCACGTCGCTCAGGAAGTTGCTCATGCCGGGCGTGTCGATGAGGTTGATCTTCTTCCCTTCCCACTCCGCGACCGCGACGCTCGAGGACAGGGTGTGCTTGCGCGTCACTTCTTCTTCGTCGAAGTCGGTGATCGTCGTGCCGTCGTCCACCATCCCGAGGCGATTGACCATCCCGGCGTCGAACAGCAGGGCGGACGCCAGCTGCGTCTTGCCCGACCCGCTATGGCCGACGATAGCGACGTTGCGGATGCTCGAGGCACCGTAGACCTTCATTGGACGCTTCCTCTCCTTGACGTGCGCCGCCACCGTTCCGGTCGAGGGATATCCCCGTGCGTCCGGCGTGTGCGCGCACGGGTGTGACGATGGTACTTCGGCTCGCGGGAGGGCTCAAGTCCGCCGGGTCATTCGTAACGGAGGGCTTCGATGGGATCCAGCGAAGAGGCTCGCACGGCGGGGAAGAGGCCGAACACGATGCCCACCGTGGCCGAGAACCCGATCCCGAGCGCGAACGACCACCACGGCAACGACACCGGGAAACCGGTGGCATAGTGCACGCCGAGGCCGATGGCGCTCCCCAGCGCGATGCCCAGGATGCCGCCGATGCCGGTCAGGAACGCCGCCTCGAGAAGGAACTGCCACAGGATCTCGCGGCGGCGCGCCCCGATGGCCTTGCGGGTCCCGATCTCGCGCGTCCGTTCCTTGACCGAGATCGTCATGATGGCCATGACGCCGATGCCGCCCACGAGGAGGGCGATCGACGAGATCGCCACCAGCGCGAGGAAGGTCGCGCCGCTCACCCGGTCCCACAGGCGGAGGGCGGCGTCCTGCGTCAGCATGTCGAAATCGTTCGGCTCGTCCAGGCGCAGGCCGTGGCGGATGCGCATCACGCGCTCGACGTCGCGCAACGCATCCTCCTGCGCGACGCCCTCGCGCGGGACGGCGGTGATGTTCAGGGCGATGAACGTGCCGCGCCGCATGCGGGTGATCCGCAGGCCGAACTGTTTCTGGTACGCGGTGTGGGGGATCAGGACGAGGTTGTCCTGGTCCGCGTTGAATCCGCCGACGCCGGGTCGCGGTCCTATCACGCCGATAACGGTATAGGGCTGGTTGGCGATGCGGACGGTCTTGCCGATGGGATCGATGTAGGGGAACAGCGCGTCGCTCGGACCCTTGCCGAGCACTACCACACGGCGCCGGTGGCTCACTTCTCCCTCGGTGAAGAAGCGGCCCGCCTCGAGTTCGAGGTGAAACACGTCCGGATAGTCGTAGTCGGTGCCGATGATCGTCGTCGGCGAGGTCCGCTCGCCGTTGTAGTGCACGCGGGTCCGGGTGGGGCCGCGGGGGCCTCCGGCCTCGCCCAGCGTGAGGACGACGCGGCGGATCGACTCGGCCTGGCGCTCGATGGCACGCGCGTCGGCGGGGGTCAACGTGGGGCGCTGGAGCAGCTCGTTGAAATCGGCGCCCGCCATGAAGCTGCTCAGGCCGAACTGCATGATCGTGATCGTGTCCGGGCCGAGCTCCCGAATGCTGTCGCGCAGCGACTCGTCGAACCCGCGGATGAGCGACGTCATGCCGACGATGGCGGTGATTCCGATGACCACCCCGAGGATCGTCAGCGCGGACCGCATCTTCTGGGTCCGGATGGTCGCGACCGCCATCGCCACGATCTCGCGGAGGAGGGAGCCGCGCATCAGTCGGACCTCCCGAGCGCATCGATCGGATCCAGCGCGGCCGCGCGGGCGGCCGGGTACAACCCGAAGAAGAGTCCGACGACGCCGGTCAGGGTGATGGCGAGGATGACCGACCACGGATGAACCGTCGCAGGAACCGGGGCGAAGCGGTCGAGGGCCAGCGCGGCGGCCGCGCCAAGGCCGGTGCCGGCAAGACCGCCCAGGAGCGAGAGCGCGACCGACTCCGCCAGCATCTGGTGCTGGATGTCCTGCCGGCGGGCCCCGAGCGCCTTGCGGAGGCCTATCTCCCGGGTGCGCTCCGAGACCGCCATCAGCATGATGTTCATGATGACGATGCCGGCGACCACCAGGGCCAAGCTGACCACGCCGACCAGCACCGCGAAGATGCCCGTCGTCGCCTGGTTGAACAGGCCGAGGGCGGTATCGGAGGTGAGGATGCCGAAGTTGTCCTCCTCGGTCGCCTTCAGGCGCCGCTCGATGCGCAACGCGAGGGTCGTCTCGTCGATCGTCGCCTGGACCTCGTCGGGGTCGTTCGGGCGGACCCGCAGGTTCAGCGAGGACCGGCTCCCGAAGAGCCGCTGGAACGCGCCGAGGGGGATGAGGGCGAACTCGTCCTGCGACATCCCGAACATCGATCCCTGCGGCCGGCTCACGCCGACCACGCGGAACGGGACGCCGCGGATCTTGATGCGCCGCCCGACGGGATCCACGGCCGGAAAGAGCTTGTCCGCGGTGTCCCAGCCGAGCACGGCGACGTTCCTCCTCCGCCGCACCTCGGTCGGTGTCATCAGGCGTCCCATTTCCGCGTTGAAGGTCGGAAACCGGCCGAAGTCCTCGGTCACGCCCTGGATCTCGACCGAATCGAGCACATGCTCGCGGTAGCTCACCTCGGCGTTCCGGTCCGCTTCGGCGAGCACCGCGACGGCGGACGTCGCGAAGCGGCGGACGGCTTCGGCGTCGGCGAGCGTGATCCGGGGATTGCCGCGGGTCCGCTCCATATCATCCTCGCTCATGACGAGGCCCCGCCGGTCGACCCGGAACGCATCGGCGCCGATCTCCGACAGGATGACGGTCCGGACCTCGTCGGTGATGCCCTGGATGAGCGACACCAGGGTGATGATGGACGTGATGGCGACGATGTTCCCGAGGATGGTGAGGAAGGACCGCAGCTTGTTGGCCCAGATCGCGCTCAGCGCGACACGCGTCATCTCGAGGATCAGTGTGGCGCGCACTGGCGACCACCGCGTTACCGCAGGCCGACCCGCAGGCCGAGGCGAGACCGAACGCCGCCGGCGTCGGCGACCTCGCGCTCGCTGGCGTTCACCGCGTCGCCGTCGGCGAGGTTGCGCACCACCTCGAACGGTCCGGTCACGACCAGGTCGCCCTCGTCCAGGCCGCTGAGCGCCTCGAAGTAGCGCTCGCCCGCGATGCCGGTCACGACCGGCGTGAAGTGGGCGCGGCCCTGGCGCACGATGAACACGCCCTCACGTTCCACCAATGTGCCGCTGCCGTCCGACCCGGCCGCAGACGCCGGCGTCGAGAGCATTGCCGAGCCGGACGGCGGCTCGGGCGGCACGATGTTGCCGGCCGCGTCGACCGTGACGTCCCGGACCGTCGTGGCCTGGATCGGCACCGACAGGGCGTCGGTTCGCGTGGCCGTCGTGATCTCGGCCGTGCAGGTGAAGCCGGGGCGCACGCCCGGCACGACGTCGTCGAGCGTCACCACCACCAGGAAGTTGGTCGCTTCCTGCTGCGCGGCTCCGGCCTCCGGCTGGATGGGGCTGTTCCCGATCTCCGTGACCCGGCCCGTGTAGACCCGGTCCGGAAGCGCGTCGATCGTGATCTCGGCCTGCTGGCCGAGCTGCACGGTCGGGATGTCGGTCTCGTCGACCTCGATCTCGGCCTCGAGGATGGAGAAGTCCGCGATGGTCAGGAGCACCGTGCCGGGGTTGTTCATGGTGCCGATGACGACCGTCTCGCCCTCCTCGATGTTGCGCCGGGTGACGATGCCGTCGATCGGCGAGGTGATGGTCACCTGCGTCAGGTCGTAGCGCGCGCTGTCGAGCATGGCCTGCTCCTGGCGGATCCGCTGCGCCGCGGCCTCGACGTCCACCTCGCGCGCCCGCAACTCGGTCTCGCGCAGCTCGACGTCGGCGAGGGCCTGATCGTAGATCTCCCGTGCGACGAGCTGCAGCGACCAGAGGTTCTCCTGGCGCTCGAGGTTCTCCTCCGCCAGGTCCAGACTGACCCGCGCCGTCTCGACCGCGACCTGCGCGGAGCGGTAGGCGGATTCCGCCGCCTCGAGCACGGCCTCTCCCCGGGTCACCTGGGCCTGGAGGTTCTCCGGGTCGATCTGCATCAGGAACTGTCCGGCGGAGACGCGATCGCCCTCGTCCACTACGAGGCTCGTGACGCGACCCATCGTGCTGGCGCTCATGTCGACCGAGAGCTGCGGCTGGATCGTGCCGGGCGCCGACACGATCGCCTCGAGGGGCCGCCGGGCGATTGCCTCGACCTCCACCTCGGGCGCGTCGGAACGCGTGAACAATAGGTTGACCGCCACCAGGACGCCGGCGGTCAGGACGATGGCGCCGCCGATCAGGAAGTTCCTTGGCATCAGAAACCGAGCGTCGTGCGCACTGCCGCGATGACGACCGCGACGCCGGCGTACACGACCATGAGCGTGGTGGCGATCGGGCGCGTCTCGCGCCGCCACAGCACGGCCAGACCGATGGACAGCGCCATCAGCCACCACAGGTAGAAGAGGTCCACTCCGCTCAGCAAACGATAGAGGAAGGTCTCGCCGTCGAGCATCGGGGCGAACGCGGCCAGGGTGGTCGGCGGCAGGATCGACTCCCGGGCATAGTTCAGCGGGACGACGAACACTTGTTGCAGCACGAAGATCACGCCGGCGTGGGCGACCACGGCCAGCATCTGCACGAAGGTCGCCTGCGCCCCGAGGAAGCCGGACCCGACGCCGTACAGGAGCCCGGCCAGGATCAGGCACACGATCGGAATGCCGACGAGCGTCGAGCCGAGCGTCATGTACGGCGCGATCTCGAGCTGCTGCGCGAGCTGCTCCTCCATCTCCGGCGTGGTGGTCACGCCGAAAGCCTCCATCGAGGTTCGCTGCTGCTCGATCAGCTCCCGCTGGGCGAAGTCCGTGCCCACGAGCGCGGCGCTCAGGACCGCCACGATCGCGACCGACACGGCCAGGATGCCGAGCCAGCGCGGTTCCGCAACGACGTGCTCGAACGTCGTCCGCGGC
Organism: Vicinamibacterales bacterium; assembly: GCA_965215155.1. Taxonomy (GTDB): domain Bacteria; phylum Acidobacteriota; class Vicinamibacteria; order Vicinamibacterales; family UBA8438; genus JAGWAJ01. Next base: position 2,134,610 of record CBDCCY010000004.1, read on the forward strand.
GAGGTAACCACGCCCACCCCCCGGCCGATCAGTCCGGGGCGTTCTTGCGACGATGACGGTCCAGGTGCGGTCGACATCTCTCTCCAGCCCTCGGGGATTCTACCGCGAACGCCGGCATCCGGTTGATACGAGGGTACTTGCGTATAAGTTCAGCCGGGGCCCGCTGCCTTGACAGCCCGGATCGCGTTGGCTAGAGTCCCGCAACGCAGTGCTTGGCCTGGTCCCCACCGAGCTCTTCTTCACGCAGGGCGTCGGAGAACACAGCGAGAAGCTGACGTCGTTCGAGCTCGCTCTCCGGTCGGCCGGGATTGCCGCCTGCAACGTGGTCCGCGTTTCGAGCATCTTCCCTCCCGGCTGCAAGATTCTCTCCCGCGACGAGGGCGTCCACCGTCTGAGCCCCGGCCAGGTGACCTTCGTAGTCATGTCGGAGGCGGCGACCCGCGAGCCGCACCGGCTGATCGCGGCCAGCATCGGAGTCGCGGTTCCCCGGGACCCCACGCTGTACGGCTACCTGTCGGAGCACCACAGCTTCGGCGAGGACGAGGAAACCGCCGGCGACTACGCCGAGGACCTGGCCGCCGAGATGCTCGCCACCACCCTCGGCCTGAAGTTCGACCCCGAGAAGAGCTGGGACGAGAACAAGGAAGTCTGGCAGCTCTCGGACAAGATCGTCCACACGCGGAACATCACGCAGACCGCGGTCGGCCATCGGCAGGGGCTGTGGACCACCGTCGTGGCCGCAGCGGTCATGGTCGGCTGAGCCGCTTCTTCCGGTCCCGGCATCCGCGTCCGCGCAACCACGGTTTCCCCGTCCGGAGCCGGGCGAGCCGGGTGCGTCTCCGCCGCCTTGCCGGCCGGGACTGCTTCGTGCTGGCAGCGACCTTGCGTACCCATCGGGAGACGGCGCCAAGGAGGTTGGGGACACCCCCGCATGCCCGCTCGACTCGGAGAGCTGCTCGTCGCGCAGAAGAGCGTCAGCCCGGATCAGGTCCAGGCGGCGCTCGCTTCCCAGAAGGTGAACGGGGGCCGGCTGGGTCTCAATCTGATCGAGCTGGGCTTCGCTACCCGGGACGACGTCGGCAGCCTGCTGAGCCGGCAGTTCGGCGTGCCGTCGATCACGCTGAGCCGGTTCGACATCGGTCCTCACGTAATCGACCTCGTTCCCGGCGACCTGGCCCGCGCACATCAGATCGTGCCCGTCGACCGATCCGGCCCGGTGCTGGTGGTGGCGGCGGCGGACCCCGCGAGCTCGCGCGCCCTGGAGGAGGTCGCGCGCGCCACCGGGTGCACGGTCAAGCCGGTCGTGGCGGCCGAGGTCGAGATGCGGGGGGCCCTCACCCGCTACTACCAGGCTCCCGCCCCCCGCGTCCCTCCCGCGCACGACGTCGATCGGGGACCCGACGACGGGGAGAACGGGACGGCCACGGGGTCGCGGGCGCGGGATCGCGAGCTCCCCGCGCGAGGCCTCGAGCCCCACGTGCGCGACGCCCGCGGGGCCGTCACCGCGCCGGAGACGCACGCCGACGAGGCGCCCGTGGTGAGGTTCGTCAACGTGGTCCTGGCCTCGGCGATTCAGAAAGGCGCGAGCGACATCCACATCGAGCCGTACGAGAACGACCTCCGGATCCGGTACCGCGTCGACGGCGTTCTGCAGCACGCGCTGGCGCCGCCGGCAGCGATGCGGGACGCGATCACCTCTCGCGTCAAGGTGATGGCCCGGCTCGACATCGCGGAGCGGCGGCTCCCGCAGGACGGCCGTATCCGGATCCGCGGCGGCGAGGGCGGCGCGGAACGGGAGATCGATCTCCGGGTGTCGTGCCTGCCGACGCTGTTCGGCGAGAAGATCGTGCTGCGGCTGCTCGATCGGGCCCACCTGGCGCTCGACCTCGCGCGCCTCGGCTTCGAGCCGGCGGCGCTCGCCCGCTTCGAGAACGGCATCCGGCGCCCCTGGGGCATGGTGCTGGTGACCGGGCCGACCGGCAGCGGCAAGACCAGCACGCTCTACTCGTCCATCGCCCGGATCAACACCCCCGACACCAACATCCTGACGGCCGAGGACCCCGTCGAGTTCAACCTGAGCGGGGTCAACCAGGTGCCGATCCGCGAGGCCATCGGCCTGACGTTCGCCGCCGCGCTCCGGGCGTTCCTGCGGCAGGATCCCAACGTCATTCTCGTGGGCGAGATCCGCGACGTGGACACGGCCGAGATCGCCGTCAAGGCGGCCCTCACGGGGCACCTGGTGCTGTCGACCCTGCACACCAACGACGCCCCGAGCACCGTCATCCGCCTCGTCGACATGGGCATGGAGCCCTTCCTGGTCGCCGGTGCGGTCACGCTCATCTGCGCGCAGAGGCTGGTGCGGCGCGTCTGCGCGCGTTGCAGCGAGCCGGACGCGCGGTCCTCCACCGCGTTGGCCGACCTCGGATTCGACGACGCGGAGGCCGCCGCGCTCGTCCCGCGCCGCGGGCGCGGCTGCGACGCCTGCAACGGCACGGGCTATCGCGGCCGGGTGGGGCTCTACGAGGTGATGGAGGTTACCGACTCGCTGCGCAACCTGATTCTCGCGGGCGCGCCGGCCGACGAGCTGCGCCGGCAGGCCGTCGAGGAGGGCATGGTGACGCTGCGGCAGAGCGGGCGGGCTGCGCAAGATTGCCCGGGGGGTGACCACGGTCGACGAGGTGACGCGGGAGACCGTGCGGTAGGTGTCGGCGCCGTGGAACGGCGCGGGCTCCCGGGGGTGGGCGCCGGGCCGAGCCTCCAGGCGACGACGAGCGGTTGTGACGGGACTCGATCCATGGCGACGACATTACCGGAGCTGCTCGCACGTGCCGCCGAACGCGGCGGTTCGGACCTGCATCTCACTCCCCATGCGCCCCCGCATCTGCGGATCGATGGGGAGCTGCGCAGCCAGGAGGACCTCGAGCCGCTCTCCGAGGCTCGGGCGAAGCAGCTGGTGTACAGCCTGCTGATGGCCGCCCAGCGAAAGCGATTCGAAGCCAGGATGGAGCTCGACGCGGGGCTCGACGTTCCGGGCGTCGGGCGCGTTCGGTGCAACGCCTTCCGCCAACGGGGGGCGGTGGCGGCCGCGTACCGGCTGATTCCGGGGGACGTCCCGGATCTGGAGCGGCTCGACCTGCCTCCGGCGGTCGCCGGCTTCACTCGCCTGGCCCGCGGTCTGGTGCTGGTGACCGGGGCCACCGGAAGCGGCAAGAGCACCACGCTCGCCGCGCTCGTCGACCGGGTCAACCAGGAGCGCAGGGCGCACATCCTGACGATCGAGGATCCCATCGAGTACGTGCATCCGCACCGCCGCTGCCTCGTCAACCAGCGGGAGGTGCAGGCGGACACCCTGGGATTCGCGGAGGCCCTGCGGGCGGCGCTGCGCGAAGACCCCGACGTCGTGCTGATCGGCGAGATGCGGGACCTGGAGACCGTGGAAGCGGCGCTCCGGATCGCCGAGACGGGCCACCTCACGCTGGCGACCCTGCACACGGGCTCTGCCGTCCAGACCGTCACCCGCATCATCGACGTGTTCCCCCCGTACCAGCAGGCCCAGGTTCGAACGCAACTGTCCCTCGTGCTGGCGGGTGTCGTCTGCCAGACGCTGGTGCCCGTCGCCGAGGGGCCGGGCCGAGTCTGCGCGGCCGAGGTCCTGATGCCGACCCTCGCGATCCGGAACCTGATTCGCGAGGACAAGCTGCACCAGGTCTACTCGGCGATGCAGGCCGGACAGGAGCGGATCGGCATGCAGACCATGAATCAGGCTCTCGCGCGCCTCCATGCCCGGGGGCGCATCTCGCTGGAGCAGGCACTCGCGCGGTCGCCGCACGCGGACGAGCTGCGCGCGCTGCTCGGCCGGGACGGGGCGCGACGCGCCGCGGGCCGGCCCGGAGCCCGGCGTCACCCGGGCGCGGGAGCGGCGCGTTGAACCGGGCAATCCGCGCACCGCTTGCGTCCGGCGGCGGGGCGCGGGAGAGCAGGCGGCAGGGCGGCCGCCGGGGAGCCGGCGCGGCGAACCGGACGGCGGACCCACCTCGCGGCTGGCCGCTCCGCGTCCCGTCCTGGCGATCGCCGGGCGTGCCCGCCCCCAGGCTCGCCGTATTCACCCGGCAATTCGGCACGATGATGGAGGCGGGGGTGCCGTTGGTCCAGTGTCTCGGGGTGCTCGGGGAGCAGGAGAGGGACACTCGCCTCAGGGCGGCGATTCTCGCGGTCCGCGCTGACGTGGAGGGCGGTTCCGGACTCGCGGACGCCATGCGCCGACACCCGGCCGCGTTCGACGGGCTCTACACGAACATGATCGCGGCGGGCGAGTCGGGCGGCATCCTCGACACCATCCTGAAGCGACTCGCGGCGTGCCTCGAGACGAACGTGAAGCTGCGCCGGCAGGTCCGCTCCGCGCTGACCTATCCGGTCGCCGTGATCGCCATCGCGGCCGCGGTCGTGGGGGTCATCCTCTGGAAGGTGATTCCGACCTTCGCGGTGCTGTTCGAGGGGGTCGGCGCCACGCTGCCCCTGCCGACCCGACTGGTCATGGCGGCCAGCGACTCGCTCATCACGTTGCTCCCGGCGATCGTCGGCGCCGGGCTCGGCGGAGCGGCGGCGCTCCGGTGGTTCCGGGCCACCGAACGCGGGCGACGCCTGGGCGACGCCGCGATGCTGCGCGCACCGGTCGTGGGTGCGATCCTGCGCAAGATCGCCGTGGCCCGGTTCTGCCGCACGTTGTCGGCGCTCTTCGGCTCGGGAGTGCCGATTCTCGAGGGGTTGGCCATCACCGCCGGGACAGCCGGCAACGCGGTGATCGAGGACGCGGTCATGACCACGCGGACGGCGGTCGAGCGCGGCGAGTCGATGTCCGGCCCCATGCGAGGCACCGGAGTGTTTCCGGTCGCGGTCGTGCATATGATCGATGTGGGCGAAGCGACCGGCGCGCTGGACTCGATGCTGGCGAGGGTGGCCGACATCTGCGAGGAAGAGGTCGATGCGTCCGTGGCGGGCCTGATGACGTTGCTCGAGCCGATCCTGATCGCCCTGCTCGGCGTGGTGGTCGGCGGCATCGTGGTCGCGATGTATCTGCCGATCTTCGATCTGATCGGCGAACTGGCCGGTTGAGCCCGGAACGTCCGACACCGAAGCGGAACGGGGAGGGTAGAGATGTCCGAGCGGGCGAAGAATCAGGGATTCACGTTGATCGAGCTGCTGATCGTCGTCGCGATCATCGGCGTCATTGCCTCGGTTGCGGCGCCGGGGTTGCTGCGCGCGCGCATGGCCGGCAACGAGGCGTCGGCGATCTCGTCGCTCCGCGCGGTAAACGCCGCCCAGGCGATCTTCGCCGCGAGCTGTGGTGGCGGCTTCTATGCCCCCAGCCTGGAGGCGTTGGGGACCCCGCCGTCCGACGGCGGCGACGGCTTCATCGGCGCCGATCTGAATGCGGACCCGTCCGTCAAGAGCGCGTATACCATTACGATGACCGGCGGAGCGCCGGCGAGCGGGACGCCGGCGTCGTGCAACGGGGTCGCCGCGGGCGGGTTGGTCACGAGCTACTTCGTCGGCGGCGAGCCGCAGCCGGGAGGCGGCGTGCGCAACTTCGGCACGAACCAGGGGGGCACCATCTACTTCATCAGCGGTGCGCCGGTCCCGGTGACGCAGCGCGGAGCCCCTCCCGGCGCCGAGCCGATTCAATGAGCCGCGGGTGCTGCAGGAGTTCGCGTCTGCGAAACCCGCAACGCACCCGCAAGGGCTGCGCCTGCGGGCGTGGGAGAGCATGACGCATGAGTAGCCGATCTCGACGCTGGATGGCAGTCCTGGCGCTGGCCGGCCTGACCGCGGCGGCCGTGTCCACCTACGTGCATGCGAGGATGGTGAGCGACCCCGCGCATGTCAGCTTCTGCGACATCAACGCGCGGGTCAGTTGCACCCAGGTCTACCAGAGCCGCTACGGGAGCGTCGCCGGCATCCCCGTCGCCCTGGGCGGCGTCGTCTGGTTCGCGGGCGTCCTGCTGCTCCTACTCGGGAACGCCCGCGGGCCGGCCGCCTCGCGGGACCACGTCGACGGCTACCTGCTGGTCTGGTCGACGATCGGCCTCGCCGTCGCCATGTACATGGCGTACGCGTCCTTCTTCGTCCTGCAGACCGTCTGCCTGCTCTGCCTCGTGGTCTACGCAGCGGTCCTCGGCATATTCGTGCTCGCGGGGTCCGCGTCGGCCACGCCGGTGACGCGGCTTCCTGCGGCCGCCGCGACCGACCTGGGCCGCCTGGCGCGAAGCCCGGTCGGTCTCGTGCTGGTGCTCGCGTGGGCCGTGGCGGCCGTGGGAGGGTCGGCCTGGTTCGTACGCGCGGACCAGGCCCCGGCGCTCGCGGCCGTTGGGTCCGGCGACAGCCGCGAGCCGGGCGCGGCGCCGGCGACGACTGCCGATCAGCAGAGCGAGTTCGAGCGCTTCTGGGAAGCGCAGCCGCGCATGGACTTCACGCTGCCGGCGTCGGCGCCGCGCCCCGACGCGGCGGTGATCGTCGTGAAGTTCAATGACTATCAGTGCCCGGCGTGCGCCAACACGGAGCGGATCTACGCGCCGATCTTCGCCAAGTACGCGTCGAGCCATCCGGGGGCGGTCGCGCAGGTCGCGCTCGATTTCCCCCTCGATCCGGAATGCAACGACGAGGCGCCGAACGGGCAGCACGACGCCGCGTGCGAGGCGGCGGTCGCGGTGCGCCTGGCGGCCGCGGTGAGCCCGGAGGCGCGCGACGAGATGGCCGAGTGGCTGTACGCGAACCAGGACGGGCTCGAGCGGGACACGATCGTCGAGGCCCTCGAGGACATCGCCGGCGTGGACGCCGCGCGGTTCGGTGCGCGCTACGCGGCGCAGATCGAGCAGGTGAGGCTCGACATCGCGACCGGCGCGGCGCTGCCGGTGCAGGCGACGCCCACCTACATCATCAACGGCGTTCTCCTGCGCGGGGGGCTCGCCGCCCGCTACTTCGACGCCGCCCTGGCGTACGAGATCGCCCGCTCCGAGGGGTCTGCGCCGTAGCGCGGCGCGGATCCCCGGGCGGTCCGCTGCGATGCACGTCGCCCCGCTCGTCGCGCTCGGCCTCGCGGTCGGGAGCTTCCTTACCGTCTGCATCCACCGGCTGCCGCGGGGCGAGTCCGTGGTCGCACCCTGGTCGCGCTGCCCGGCGTGCGCGAGGCCGCTACGGTGGTCCGACAACGTGCCGCTCCTCGGCTATCTGCGCCTGCGGGGGAGGTGCCGGGCGTGCGAAGCACCGATCTCGCCGCTGTACCCCATCGTGGAGCTCCTCACCCCGGTGCTGTTCCTCCTCCAGTACGGAGACCTCGGCTGGCAGCCGCTCCTCCCCGCGCGCATCGGGTTCGCCTGTGCGCTGCTCGTCCTGGCCGCGATCGACCTGCGGCATCGGATCCTGCCCAACGTCATCACCATGCCGGGCGCGGCCCTCGGGCTCATCCTGAGCCTGGGGCTGGAGCCCGGCCCGGCCGACGCGCTGGCCGGCGCGGCCGTGGGCGCGGGCGTCCCGCTCGCCATCGCGGGCATCTACCGCCGCGTCCGCGGCGTCGAGGGCCTCGGGATGGGAGACGCGAAGATGCTGGCGATGATCGGCGCGTGGCTCGGCTGGCAGGCGGCGCTGCTCACGCTGCTCCTCGCGTCGCTGCTCGGCTCGCTGGCCGGTCTGGCGATTCTGGCCGCCGGGCGGGGCGACGCCAGGTACCCGCTCCCCTTCGGGTCGTTCCTGGCCGTGGCGGCTTTCGCCGCCACCATCGTCGGCGACGAGCTCATTGCCTGGTACGTGGCGCTCTACTGATCCGCGATCTCCTCGAACTGCTTGTCCAGCGCCCGTCCGACGCATGGGCAGCGCAGTCCCTCCCGCACGGCAGCGGTCGGGACGGCGCAGATCCTGCTACCGCCCGCCGATCGTGCTCCACGCGCGGGGCAATCGACTGCGGCCCCGTTCTTGCACTCCAAGTGGCCGTGAGGTCATGCTCGGCCGCCGGTTTCACGCTCATCGAGACGCTGATTGCGGTCGCCCTGCTTGCGGGGCTGGCCGCCGGGCTGGCGCACGTCGTGGTTGTCGCGCGGCGGGCCGTCGCGCTGGGCGGCGCCGACGCCGTAGCCATGCAGGCCGCGACGCAGAAGCTGGAGGAGCTGCGCTCGCTCGACTGGACATTCGATCCGCGCACGGGGCAGCGGGTGAGCGACACCACCACCGACTTGGCGCAGGCGGTGCCGAGCGGGCGGGGAGCCGGTCTCCGCGCCTCGCCGGCGGGCGCGGCGAGCCTGGAGGAGAGTTTCCCGGGGTACGCCGACCACCTCGATGCGAGCGGAGCCTGGATCGAGGCCGGGGCCGGGGCCGAGCCGTCGCCCGGGACGGCCTACGTTCGCCGGTGGGCCGTGGGGACGCATGCCTCCAACGACGACCTGCTCGTGCTGCAGGTGGCGGTCATCGACCGCAGGGTGGGGTCCACGGAGCCGCGGCGCGCCGTCCGGCCCCACGATCCCGGCGTGACCTGGTTCGCCGCCCTCCGCGCGCGCCGTTAGCAGGGGCTGGCCGATGCTGCTCGAGACCGTCGTCTCCATGGCCATCGTCGTGGTGCTGCTCGGCGCGGTCTTCAGCCTCCTCGACCCGGCGCAGGGCGCCGTGGCCACCCAGCCGCAGGCGGCGGACATGCAGCAGCGGGCGCGTGCCGCGTTCGCCGGGCTGCACCCCGAGCTGCTGATGGCGGGAAGCGGGAAGGGGCCGGGCTCCCGTACTGCGCTCGGCTGGCTCCGCGCCCCCGTCGTGCCGGGGAGCATGGGCCTCCCGCCGACCGGGGCGGGGCGCGCGGACGATCCCGGATTCACGCTCTTCTACGCGCCGCCTGGTGTCTCGGGAGGACGCCTCGACTCCGGGCTGCCCGCCGGTCCGCGCGAGGTGCTCGTCTCGCTGACGCCGGGGCCGGGGTGCAGGCGGCCGCCCCGCTGCGGCGTCGACCGTTCCGGGAGCGCCCTGGTGTTCGACCGCCGCGGCCGCTCCGAGCTGTTTCGCGTGACGCAGGCCCGCGGCCCCGCGGTCGGCATGCGCCGCCTGAGCGCCGGCCCGGGCGACGCCTTCCCGCCGGGCGCCTCGATCGTGCCCGTCATCCTCCGCGGCTACGTCCTCGACCGCCGCCGCGGCCAGCTCCGACGGCGCGGCGCGACGACGGTCACGCTGCCCTTCATCGACGGCGTGGCCGACCTGAGCGTGCGCTACTTCGGGGGGCTCTGCCCGTCCTGACCCCCGCTTCATCGGCCCGCGATGCCGCCGAGCGCGTGGCGGCGCCGTGCCTGGTGGCGGCCGCCGGCGGTGCCCGGCCCCCGGGCGTACCGGCGCCTCCGACCCGCGAGTTGACTGTGGCCGAGCTCACCGACGGTCCGTGGTGCGGCGGCGGCCTGCCGTTCGACCTCGATCTGTTTCGCGTCCGGCGCGTGCGCATCGCGCTCCGCCTCCGCGTCCCGGACGACGCCTGGCGCGGGCGTGATCTCCTGGCCTCCGGTCCGCCGGGGTCGTCGACGAGGAACGGCGGCGTGCCCGACCTGATGGTCCGATTCGACGTGGCGCCGCGCAGTCTGGGGAGCTGGTGAGCATCAGCGGCCGGTTCGCGCGCGCGGAAGGGATTGCCCTTGTCGTCACCCTCATGGCCTCGGTCGTGCTGCTGGCGTTCGCCGGTGTGCTCGTTCCGTTGGCCTCGACGGAGGTGACGATCGCGGCCAACCACCGGCGCGCGGTCGAGGGGCTCTACGCCGCCGAGGCGGCGCTCGAATGGACCGTCGGCGAGTTGGCTCCGTCCTCCGTCTGGCGCGCGGCTCTGGCGGGCGGCGCCCGGTCCCGACTGTGGGCGGGGACGCCCGAGCTGCGCCTCGCCGACGGATCCCGCGTGCGGCTCGGCGAGCGGACGGCGTCTCTGCGGGACGACGGGGCAGGTCCGGATGAGGCGGGCCGCGGGCTGGACTGGTCGCTGTTCGCGCACGCTCCCCTGGCCGGCCTGGTCCCGCTGCCCGCCGGGTACGGCGAGTGGTACGTCGCCGTCTGGCTGGCCCCCGCGCCCGGCGCCGCGGGCAGGCACGCGGCGAATGCCGACGGCACGGTCGCCGTGCACGCCGCCGCGTTCGATTCCGGTCGGGGGCATCGGGCCGTCCAGGCGGACCTGGTCCGTGTCGTGCCGCCGCTGCCGGCCGCGGGCGCGGCAACGGAGTACGTGCAACTGATCGCCTGGCGGATCGTGCGCTGACGGCCGCACGTTCCACTGCGACCGGTGCCGCTGCGGCAGGTGCCGCTGCCCGCCGCAGTGGAACGTGCGGCCGGGGTCTGCCGGCGCGAGCCGGGTCAGGGCCGCATGCCGATGGCCCGCAGGGCGCGCGCGAGCTCGCGCTCGGTCACGTCGTCGACGATTTCCGTGGTGCCGATGCCGGTGGGGAGAACGACGTGCAGAGTGCCGCGCACGACCTTCTTGTCGCGGCGCGTGGCCTGCACGACGTCGGCGGTGGAGAGGTCGCGCACCGACGGCAGCGGGCCGAGGCGGCCGATCAGCGTGGCCAGGGCGGCGCGGTCCGCCTCGTCGAGAGCGCCGCGCCGGACCGCGACGTCGGCCACGGCCAGCATCCCGTAGCCCACCGCTTCGCCGTGACGGAAGCGCCGGTACTTCGTCACCGCCTCGATGGCGTGGCCGGCCGTGTGCCCGAAGTTGAGCAGGCGGCGCAGGCCGCCCTCCCGCTCGTCCTGCGAGACGATGTCGGCCTTGATGCGGCACGACTCCGCGATGACCGGGACGAGCGCCTCCGGCTCGCGCGCGAAGAGCGCGTCGAGTTCGCGGTCGACCCGCTCGAACAGGAGCCGGTCCGCGATCACGCCGTACTTGATCACCTCGTAGAGCCCCGCCCGGAACTCGCGGCGCGGCAGCGTCCGGAGCACGCGCGGGTCCGCGACGACGGCGATCGGCTGGTGGAACGCGCCGATGAGGTTCTTGCCGAGCGCATGGTTGACGCCGACCTTGCCCCCGATGGCGGCGTCGACCTGCGCGAGCAGGGTGGTCGGCACCTGTACCAGGGCGACGCCGCGCAGGATGGTGGCGGCGGCGAAGCCGGCCATGTCGCCAATCACCCCCCCGCCGACCGCGACGACGGTCGCAGAGCGGTCGGCCGAGGCGAGAAGGAGCTCCTCGTAGATCCGGGCCACGGTGCGCGTCGTCTTGGACCGCTCCCCGTCCGGCACGAGGATGACGTGCGCACCGGGTACCGCGCGCTCGATGGTGCGGCCGTGGGCCCGCCAGACCGTCGGGCTCGACACCACGAAGCGGCGGTCGGAGGCGCCGGCCGCGTCGAGCATGTCGCCCAGGACATCCGCCAACCCCTCACCCACATGGACCGGGTAGGCGCGCGAAGCGGTCGTGACGTCGATGCACAGGGCGGACATGGCGCCGCCAGCATAGCAGCCCGTGCGGGACGGGATAGACTGTCCCGCGCAGACGGACGTCCCGGGCGCGGGCGTCGTCCGACGCCGGGGGGCGGGTGTGCGATGCGGTTCGCGAACGAGGACAGAGGTTGATGGCGGCCAAGCAGGGTGCGTTCGTTACGGAGATTACGCCGCGGTCGGAGGACTTCTCCCGCTGGTACACCGACGTGATTCGCCGGGCCGAGCTGGCGGACTACTCGCCCGTGAAGGGCAGCATGGTCATCCGGCCGTACGGCTACGCCATCTGGGAGCTGATGCAGGCGGAGCTCGACCGGCGATTCAAGGCGACCGGACACGTGAACGCCTACTTCCCGCTCTTCATTCCGGAGAGCCTCCTGCGCAAGGAGGCGGCCCACGTCGAGGGATTCGCCCCCCAGGTGGCCTGGGTGACCCGCGGCGGCGACGAGGACCTCGAGGAGCGCCTCGTCGTGCGACCGACCTCGGAGGCCATCATCGGCACGATGTACGCCAAGTGGGTCCAGTCGTGGCGCGACCTGCCCATCCTGATCAACCAGTGGGCCAACGTCGTCCGCTGGGAGAAGGTCACCCGCCTCTTCCTGCGCACCACCGAGTTCCTGTGGCAGGAGGGGCACACCGCGCACGAGACGGAGGCCGAGGCCGAGGCGGAGGCGCTCCGCATGCTCGGCGTCTACAAGGATTTCGTCGAGCAGGAGCTGGCGGTACCGGCGCTCGACGGACGCAAGACCGACAGCGAGAAGTTCGCGGGCGCCGTGCACACCTACTCGATCGAGGCGCTGATGGGCGACGGCCGCGCCCTGCAGGCCGGCACATCGCATCACCTCGGGCAGAACTTCGCGAAGGTGTTCGACATCAAGTTCCAGGCGCGCGACAAGTCGGTGCAGTACGTGTGGCAGACGTCGTGGGGCATGACCACCCGGCTGATCGGAGGGGTGATCATGGTTCACGGCGACGACAGCGGGTTGATCCTGCCGCCGCGCATCGCGCCCTACCAGGTGGTCGTCGTGCCGATTCCGCGGGGCAACTGGCGGGAGACGGTGCTTCCGCGGGCGCAGGCGATCGCGAACGAGCTGCGGGCCGCCGGCACGCGGGTCCACGTCGACGATCGGGAGGAGTACTCGCCCGGGTGGAAGTTCGCCGAATGGGAGCTGCGCGGCGTGCCGCTGCGGCTGGAGATCGGACCGCGCGACATCGAGCGCGGCCAGGTGGTCCTGGTGCGCCGCGACACGCGCGAGAAGCTCCCGGCGCCCATGGACGGCCTGCCCGAGCGCATCCGCACGCTCCTCGGGACGCTGCAGGAGGAACTGTTCGAGCGGGCGCGGCGCTTCCGGGAAGAGCGCACCCGACGAGCGGCCACCCGCGACGCCTTCCGCGAGCTCCTCGAAGGCCGCCCGGGCTTCGTCATCGCTCCCTGGTGCGGCGCCGCCGACTGCGAGGCGCGGATCAAGGCCGATACCCAGGCGACCATCCGCAACATACCGCTCGACCCCCCGAGCGCGTCCGGCCCGTGCGTCGAGTGCGGCGCCGGCGGCCAGGTGGACGCGTGGTTCGCAAAGTCCTACTGACCGGCCGCGGAGTCCTGCCGCCTGCTCGCGAAGTCCTGCCGCCTGCCCGCGTCCTGCCCCGCGGTCCCACCGACCACCGGCGCCGGCCGGGGGAGTCAAGGCGCCAGGAGTTTCGCGCAAGCGAAACTCCCAACGCGCCCGCCAGGGCGCGCGCCTACTCGTCGCCGCCGCGGCGGCCGAAGACCCAGGCGATGAGGATGCTCAGGCCGTAGAGCGCGATCATCGGCGCCGCCATCGCGGTGAGCGTGACCGGGTCGCCGGTCGGAGTCAGCACCGCGGCGAAGACGAAGATGCCGAGGATGGCGTACTTGGTGCTGCGGATCAGCAGACCGGACGTCACGGCCCCGATGCGCGCCAGGAAGAAGACGACGGTGGGAAGCTGAAAGACGGCGGCGCAGGCGAGGGCGAGCCGCACGTAGAGCGAGAAGGCCGGCTGGATGCGCGGCGCGAAGGTCAGGAAGTCCGTGTCGAAGCTGGCGAAGAAGTTCCAGGCGAAGCGAAAGAGTATGTAGTGCGAGAAGAGCGCCCCGCCGATGAAGAAGACGCTCGCAAGGCCGACGAAGGGGATCGCGAACCTCTTCTCGTGGACGTAGAGCCCGGGCGCAACGAACTGCCACACCTGCCACATGATGTAGGGGCTCGCGACCAGCAGCCCCGCCAGCACCGCCATCTTGATGTAGAGGAAGAAGGCCTCTCCCGGCTCGGTGAAGATGAGCGTGCCGCCCTCCGGGAGCACGTCGGTCAACGGCTCCATGATGAACTCGAAGATGAACGGAATGAAGCCGAAGCAGACCAGCACGCCGACGACGAGGGCGATCAGCGACGCGATGAGCCGCCTCCGCAACTCGTCGAGGTGATCGAGGAACGACATCTTGCCGCCCGCTTCCTCGAGCGGCTCGTCCGTGGGCTGCAGCGTGCCGTCGGCGGGGTCGGACATGCTCCTGGGCCGGAAGCGGGGCGGTCGCCGTAGCGATGCGATGGGCGGGGACGACTAGGCGCCGGCTTCCGGCTCCGTCGGATGCGTTCCCGCGACCGGCGCCGGCGTGGACGGGGACGCCGGTGCCGTGGACGCCACGGTTGCGGATCCTGCGGATGCCGGGGTTGCGGCTGCGGCCTTCGCGGACGCCTCGGAGTCGGATACCGCGGGTGCAGGCGCTGCGGAGTCGGATGGCACGGGCGCGGACGCCTCGGAGCCGGGCGCCCCCGCGACGGACGCTGCGGAGTCGGAAGCGGCGGGGGCGGTTGCTGCGCGCGGTGCCGCACCCGGCTTCGCAGCGCCGGCCGGGGCGGGCGCGGGACGCCGTTCCTCGATGCGGATCTCGTCCTCGAGGGTGTTGCGGAGGTCGTTCGACGCGCGCTTGAACTCGCCGAGGCTCTTGCCCAGCGAGCGGCCGAGCTCGGGGAGCTTTCGCGGGCCAAAGACGATCAGCGCAATGACGAGGATGACGATCATCTCCGGCATGCCGATTGAGCCGAGCATGGTGACGCTCCTTGGACCTCGGGGAGCCCGGATCGAGCCCCTCCGGCATTATAGAAACCGCCGCGCGGGGGGGTCAAGCGGGGGCCGCGCCGCAGGATCCCGCGAAGTCGTTGTTGCGTCGCACCTTATCTGATAGTAGGATGCCGGCCATGGTGTGTCGTGACGACGCGGACGGGAGACCGGCTGCGTCACGCTGTTCTTCTCCAGCGGGTGCAAGTCCCGCCTCGGTAAGCGCCGGAGCGCCGAGTAGCGGACCCCAGGCACGACCGGAGACGGCCGTGGCCCGAGCGGGGTGTCAAGAGCCTCTTCGGAGGGAGCAAGTCCGCGGGCCGCAACATGAAGTGAAGCCTGCAGCCTCGACAGATTCACAACCCGAGAGCCGAGCCGCTCATGTCACGGTGAAGGCCACGTCTCCCGCGCCCCGGTCCGGCGGCGTACGTGCGGGAGGTCTCGGCGGGGTAGGGGGCGCAGCACGCGGACACGGAGAGGGACGGAACACGAGAGGCCCGTCTGCGCGGCCCGGGTCGGGGCAACGCGGCTCGCATAAGCCGAAGGTGAAAGCGGGCGCGGCGCAGCGGGATTCCGAGGGGGCCATAGTACTGCGGAGGGCCGTGCAGCAGAACGCGGCCGGAGGGAAGGGCCCCTGCGGTGGGCACGGCGCGGGTGCAAGGACGCGCGAGGGCATGGCCGGCGAGACCGGACCCAACTCCCCCGGGGGGCGTATGTCTCTCGACAAAGTGCGCCAATTGCAGCGACGCCTGTGGGCCGCGGCCAAGCGGTCCCCGAAACGGCGCTTCCACGCCCTGATGGACCGGATCTGGAGGGATGACGTCCTCCGGGAGGCGTGGCGGCGCGTCAAGCGGAATCGTGGCTCGGCCGGCGTCGACAGGGAGACGCTGGCTGAGATTGAGCAGCGTGGTGTCGATGAGTTCCTCGCGGAACTCGGCACGGCGTTGCGGGTGGGGACGTATCGGCCGCGGCTGGTCCTGCGGCGCTACATTCCCAAGGCTGATGGCCGACGGCGACCGCTCGGGATACCGACGGTTCGCGACCGGGTGGCGCAGATGGCCGCGACTCTGGTGTTGGGCCCCATCTTCGAGGCGGATTTCCGCGATTCGTCGTATGGGTTTCGACCGAAGCGGAGCGCGACGCAGGCGCTGGAGGTCCTTCGCGTCCGCGGGGCGCGCGGGGGCAGCCACGTGCTGGATGCCGACATCTGCGACTACTTCAGCAGCATCGAGCACGAGAAGCTGCTGACGCTGGTGCGCCAGCGCGTCTCGGACCGGCGTGTCCTTCGGCTGCTGCGACTGTGGCTCGCGGCGGGGGTGATGGAGGACGGGCAGGTGCATCGAACCCTGGCGGGCACTCCGCAGGGGGGCGTCATCTCGCCGCTGTTGTCGAACATCTTCCTGCACGTGCTCGACCGGGTCTGGGAGGACCGGTGGGCGCACCTCGGTACGCTGGTGCGCTACGCGGACGACTTCGTGGTGATGTGCGACACGAAGTCGTCGGTCGAGGCGGCGCGAGAGCGCGTGGGTCTGGTGCTGGCCCGGCTCGGGCTGGAACTGCATCCGGAGAAGACGCGGGTGGTCGACCTGACGGACGGTCGTGAGGGCTTCGATTTCCTGGGGTGTCATCTGCACAAGCGCATGAGCGGACCCATCTGGGCTCGCAAGCGGCAACGGGTGTACTACCTGCACCGCTGGCCGTCTCGGCGTGCGATGAAGCAGGTGCGAGCCCGCGTGCGGGCGCTCACCCCTCGAGGCCGCTGCCACACGGACCTGCGTCTGGTCATCGCGGACGTGAACCGGGTCCTTCGCGGGTGGGGGCAGTATTTCCGAACCGGGAATGCGGCGCACCACTTCGTGCAGCTCGACCAGTACGTGGAACGGCGCCTGCGCGGCTTGCTCCTCAAGCGCGCGGGGTCGCGACTCGCGGCTGGTCGGGCGCTGGCCTGGCATCGTCCGTTCTTCGAAGCCTTGGGGCTTGCTCGCCTGCGCGGCACGATTCGGTATCCGGGGGTGGTGCATGCCGCGACCTGAAGCTCACCTGGTAAGCCGTGTGCGGGAAATCCGCACGCACGGTTTGAACGGGGGTCTTGCTTCCAGCCGGTCGCTTCCGCCGACCGGTGCCCAGTAGGATCTACCAATGCGGGTCATGACATCTCTGACGGCGGGTATCGGCGTCATCGTCTTCTCGGCGCTGGTGGGCGGCCTGTTCGGTGGGCGGGTCCTGGCGCAGCAGGACTCGATGACCCGCCATTTCGACGCCTTCGCGTCCGCCCTCGCGGCGGTGGAGGCGAACTTCGTCGACGAGGTCGACACCGAGCGGCTGGTGTATCGCGCCATCGGCGGCATGCTGCAGACGCTCGACCCTCACTCGAACTTCATGGATCCGCGCTCGTACGCCCAGCTCCGCGAGCGGCAGGAGGGGCGGTACTACGGCCTCGGGATCCGCATCAACGTCCTCGACGGCCGGATCACGGTCATGAGCCTGTTCGAGGGCTCGCCGGCCTACCGGGCCGGGATTCGCGCCGGTGACGTCATCGCCCGTATCGAGGGCGAGAACGCCATCGGCATGAGCAGCGAGCAGGCGGTGCGTCGACTCCGCGGCCCCCGCGGGACCACTGTCAGCATCTCGATTCGGCGCGACGGGTACGAGGACCTGATCCCTCTCGACGTGGAGCGGGACGAGATCAACATCCCGACGGTCAGAGCCTCCTTCATGGTCGACGGCGAGACGGGATACGTACGCCTGGGCGACTTCTCGGAGACGAGCAACCGGGAGCTGCGCCGGGCGCTCGACCGGCTGCAGGCCGAGGGGATGGGGCAGTTGCTGCTCGACCTGCGTGACAACCCCGGGGGGCCGCTCGATCAGGCGATCAGCGTGTCCAACCAGTTCCTGCCCCGCGGCGACATGATTGTCTACACCCGCGGGCGCGTCTCCAACTCCGATCAGGACTACCACGCCCGCGACGAGAGCGACTTCGCCGGCCTCCCGATCATCGTCCTGGTCAATCGCAGCAGCGCGAGCGCCTCGGAGATCGTCGCCGGCGCGCTGCAGGATCACGACCGCGCCCTCGTCGTCGGGGAGACCACGTTCGGGAAGGCCCTGGTCCAGTCGATCTACCGGGTCAGCCACGGAGCCGGCCTGGCGCTGACGACGGCGCGCTACTACACCCCGAGCGGCCGGATGATCCAGCGGCCGTGGGACGGCACGTTCGACGAGTACCTCACCTACTCGCTGCGCGAGCAGGAGACGCCGTTGCGGGCGCCCGCCGACCGGAAGTTCACCGACGCCGGACGTGAGGTGTACAGCGGCGGCGGCATCGAGCCCGATCACTTCATGGCCGGACCGATCCGGGGCTTCGATCCCTCCCGACTCGGGCGGCTGCTGGCGGCTCGGGGGGACTTTGCGTACTTCGCCCGGCGGTTCTCGGCGGCGGGAGACACGCGCATTCCCGTCGAGGGCAGCGACCGGGAGGTCGTCAGCCGCGGGTTCACGGTGGACGACCGCCTGCTGAACCTGTTCAAGGAGCAGGTGCGGAGCCGCGGGCTCACGGTCGACGACGACGACTTCGCCGCCGACACCGACTTCATCCGGGCCATGATCCAATACGAGGTGGACCTCGCCCTGTTCGGGGAAGCCGAGGCGTGGGCCAACCTGTTCCGGCGCGACCCGCAGGCCCAGTTCGCCGTCTCGCTGTTCAACGAGGCGCGCCACCTGCTGGAGCTCTCCGACGGCGCGCTCGTCGCCGCGCGCCCCTGACGGCGCGCCTGCCCGGGTTGCGGGCGTCTTCCCCTTGTCGCCGGCCGGCCGCCTTGCTACACTGCGACCAGCGTGAGGGCATGGAGCCACTCCTGCGTGAGAGCCGCAGGTGGCGACATCCCTCGTAGACACTTCAGCGCGTACGACGTCCGGGCGCTCCCAGCCGCTCGAACAGGTGTTGCGATGATGCAGGTACCTGTTTCCGCGGCTCGTTTTGTGTACGGCGCCGTGTGAAGCCCCGCACGATGCGTTTGAATCACCTCGAGTTGGCCGGCTTCAAGAGCTTCCCGGAGCGCGCCGAGCTCGCGTTCGACGGCGGCGTCACGGCCATAGTCGGTCCGAATGGCTGCGGCAAGAGCAACGTCATCGACGCGATCACGTGGGTCCTCGGCGAGCAGAGCGCCCGGAGCCTCCGCGGGGAGCGGATGGAGGACGTGATCTTCGGCGGGAGCGACGCGCGCCGTCCGACCGCCGCCGCCGAGGTGCGCCTGCGGCTGTCGGACGTCGCAGCGGCGCTCGCCGCCCTGACCGCCCAGGTGCAGCCCGTGGCCCCTCCGCGCGGCGACGAGGGCGCCGTCGCCGCCGCCAAGGGCGCCCCGGCCGGCAACGGCAGCGCCGGCAGCAGCGGCGCGGCGGCCGGCGACGGTCTCGGCAGCGGCAACGGACAAGATCCCGCCGGCGGCAACGGAGGGGTCGGCGGCGCCGCAGCGAAGCCGGCGGCGGCTCCGTCGGGGCCGGCGGTCGCGGAGGGGCCGGATGGCGTGCCGGCGGAGGACCGCGATCTCGAGTCGCCCCTCGTCAAGCGGGACGTCGAGGTCGGACGGCGGCTGTACCGCTCCGGGGAGAGCGAGTACTTCATCGACGGGCAGGTCTGCCGCCTCCGCGACGTGCAGGACCTCCTCATGGACTCGGGCGTCGGCGTCAAGGCCTACGCGGTGATCGAACAGGGGCGGATCGGTCAGATCCTGGGGGCGCGCCCGGCGGAGCGCCGGCAGCTCCTCGAGGAGGCGGCCGGCGTCACGAAGTACAAGTCGCGGCGCAGGGCGGCCGAGCTCAAGCTCGAGGCCGCGCAACAGAACCTGACCCGCGTCGACGACATCGTCTTCGAGGTCGAGAAGCAGCGCGGGGCGCTCAAGCGGCAGGCGGCCCGTGCGCGTCGGTACCGCCGGCTGCGCGAGGAGCTGCGGCGCTGGGAGAAGGTCCACTTTGCGCGGAACAGCCTCGCGCTCGGAGCTGCCATCGAGGACGCCGACCGCCGGCTGGATGCGTCCCGGGCGCGCGAGCGGACGTGCGCCTCGCGGGTCGCGGACCTGGAGGGCGCCGAGGCGAAGCTTCGCACCGCGCTGTCCGAGGCCGATCAGGCGGCGGGCGCCGCGCGCGACGAGGCGCATCGGCGCCAGCTCGATCTCGACCGGCGGCGGCAGCGGATCGAGTTCGACCGGCAACAGGTGGCGACGCTCGCGGAGACGGTGGCGGCCGGCGAGGCGGAGGTGACGGCGCTGGAGGCTCGTTGCGGCCCCTTGCGGGCGGAGCTCGACAGCCAGCGGGCGGCGCACGATCGCTGCGGCACGGAGCGTGACGCCGCGGCGGAACGGCTGGACGCGGCGACGGCCCGCTTCGCGGAGGCGCAGCAGGCGGTCGAGGGTCTGGCCGGAGACGTCGAGGCGGCGCGGAGCCAGGTGTACGCGGCGGCCACGGAGAGAACGGCGCTCGAGAACGTGGTGGCCAATGCGGATGCCGGGCAGGCACGCATCCGCGAGGCGCTGTCCCGGCTGGAGGCGGAGTCGGCCGACCTCGCGACCGAGCTCGCCCGGAGCGACGAAGCGTCCCGCCGGGCCGAGGACTCGGCCCGCGCGGCGCGCGCGGCCCTCGAGCGGGTGCAGGGCGACATGGCGGCCCGGGAGGCCGAGGCCGGAGCGGCGCGCGCGGGGGCGGGGGAGGCGGCGCAGGCGGTGCGCGAGCGGGAGCGCGAGGCGGCGGCGCTCCGGGCGCGGCTGGAGTCTCTGGAGGAGCTCGAGGCCGGCCGAACGGCGTACGCCGACGCCGCCCGCATCGTCCTTGCGTCGGACATCCGGCACCAGGGGTCGGTGGCCGACCACCTGGAGGTCGACCGGGCCGACGAGCGCGCCGTGGAGGCCTGCCTGGCAGACCTGCTGCAGCACGTGGTGGTCGCCTCGCACGAGGATGCCCTGGCCGGCATCGCGCTCGCGACGGAGCATGATGCCGGCCGGTGCGGCTTTCTGGTGGCGTCGGCCCCCGACGGTCGCCCCGCGTCGCCGCCGCACGAGAGCCTGCGGCCGATCTCGGACGCCGTGCGCGTCGGCGGACCGGGTGCGGAGGCGGTGCGGGCGGCGCTCCAGGGGAGGTGGCTCGCCCCGTCGAGCGCGGAGGCCCGGGCCGCGGCCGCGGTCACCGCCGACCCGATCGCGGCCCCCGATGGAACGGTGTTCCGCGGCGAGCCGCTCGTGTCGGGGGGCGGGAGATCGGCGGCGCGGGGGTTGCTGGCGACGAAGCGCGAGATCAAGGAGCTCCGGGCCCGCATCGTCGCAGAGGAAGGAGCGATCGCCGGCCTGCACGACGACGTGACGCGGCTGGAGGCCGAGGCGGCCCGGGCCGCGGAGGCCCTCGATGGGCTCAAGCGGGACGCGCACGAGCACGACAAGACGCTGGTCGGACTCGACGCGGATCTGCGGCAGGTAGGGGAAGGGCGCGCCCGGCTGCTCGAACGGCAGCGCGTCATCGCCACGGATCGACGAACCGCGGTCGAGGAGCGCGACGGGCTC
This sequence comes from Vicinamibacterales bacterium, assembly GCA_965215155.1. GTDB lineage: Bacteria > Acidobacteriota > Vicinamibacteria > Vicinamibacterales > UBA8438 > JAGWAJ01. The sequence goes on from CBDCCY010000004.1 coordinate 2,155,663, forward strand.
GCCGCGAAGCAGGCGGAGGCCCGCGAGTCGATCGTCCGACTCGAGGCGGAGCAGGCTGCGGCCGAGGACCGCTTCTCGCGGTTCCAGCAGCGGCTGGTCGAGGCGCGGGAGGCGGTCGAGGCGCGCGGCCGGCAGGTTGCCGACGTCCGATCGGAGCACGCAACGCTGGCGGAACGCGCCGCGGCGCTGGCCGCGGACACGCGGCGCGTCGAGGACCAGGTCCGGGACCTCCTCCAGCGCATCGAGGCCCGCGGGACCGAGAATCGCAACGCCGCGGAGCGGAGAACGGCGCTGGGCGCCGCGATTGAGGCGACCATCGGTCAACTCGATCAGGACGTCGCCGTGTTCGACGACCTCCAGGGGCGGATTCGGGAGATCAGCGAGCGCGGCGCCACCCTCCGCGCGCGCATCGCCGCGGAGAGCGACGAGGTGCGGGACGCGCGGCAGGCGCTCGAGGAGGTGCGATCCGAGGTGGGTCGCATCGAGGTCATTCGCGCCAAGGCCGATGCCGACCTCGCGCACGCTGCGACGTCGTGCCGGGAGACGCTGCAGCTCGAACTCGAGGAGGTCGTCGCCGAGGTCGAGCGCCTGGAGCGCGAGGGGCCCATCGAGCCCGATCGATCCCTGCTCGGGCCCCCCGGGGCGGCGGCCGGCGCCGGCGTCGATGGCGACGGGGACGATGCCGGCGACGATGCCGCGGACCCGCCCCCGTCCGGGGAGCCGCCGCCCGTCGCGGCGGCTGCGGCGGAGGGGGGCGCGGCGGAGGGCGCGCCGGAGCGGAGCGCCGGGCTCGGCGTCGACGACATCCTTGTCCGGCTGCGCGCCAGGATCGATCGGCTCGGACCGGTCAACATGATGGCCATCGACCAGTTCGACGAGCTCGAGGAGCGCCACACCTTCCTGACGACGCAGCGCCAGGACCTCCTCGATGCCATCGCGGCCACCGGCAAGGCCATCAAGCAGATCGACGTCACGACGCGCGAGCGCTTCGAGCACGCGTTCGCGGCCATAAACGCGCACTTTCAAGGCACCTTCGAGACGCTCTTCGGCGGCGGCCGCGCCGGACTGGTGTTGCTCGACGAAGCCAACGTGCTCGAGAGCGGCATCGACGTCATCGCGCAACCGCCGGGCAAGCGCCTGCAGAGCATTCAACTGCTCTCGGGCGGGGAGAAGGCGCTGACGGCGATGGCGCTGATGTTCGCGATCTTCCAGTACAAGCCGAGCCCCTTCTGCCTGCTCGACGAGATCGACGCCCCGCTCGACGACGCCAACATCGGCCGCTTCGTCGAGATGCTGCGCGGCCTGCAGGACCGCACGCAGTTCGTCCTGGTGACGCACAACCGCAAGACCATGGAGATTGCGGACCGGCTCTACGGCGTCACGATGGAAGAGCCGGGCGTATCGAAGCTCATCTCCGTCAAGGTCAACTGAACCCTGAACGAAGACAAGGCGACCCGCTACCATCGGTTGCGGCGGCGCAACCGGATGCTCGCCGTCGCGGCCCGGGCCGGCCTGCTGGCCGGCCTGGTCGCGCTCGGCACCGGCGCGCCGGTGCGTACCGCTCTGGAGCAGCTGGTGGCGCAGGCCGGCGTGCCCGCGTGGCTGCAGCCGACGGCGGTCGTGGCGCTCGGCGCCCTGGCGCTCGGCACGGCGGCGGAGATCCTCGCGTTCCCGTTCGTCTGCCGGGCGGAGTGGCTGCTGGCGCGCCGCTATGGCCTGTCGCAGGCGAGCTTCGCGGCGTGGTGGGGAACGCACGCCAGGACGGCGCTACTGACCAGCGCTTCGTGGGTGGTGGCCGCGGTGGTCGTGTACGTCGCCATCGGGTTCTCGGCGACGCGCTGGTGGCTCGTGGTGGGGGCGGCGTTCGGAGCCGGCACCGTGGCCCTGGCCATCCTCGGGCCGCTGCTGTTGCGGCCCGCCCTTCGCACCCGGCCGCTGGCGCGTCCCGGGCTGGCCGCCCGGCTCGAGGCGCTGGCGCGCCGAGCGGGCGCTCCGGTCATCGGCGTGCACGGGTGGCCGGACGGCCCCGCATCGAGGCCCAACGCCGCCCTCGTCGGCGTGGGCTCCGCCCGGCGCGTCCTGCTCTCCGACACGCTGGTCACTGACTACAGCGACGCGGAGATCGAGGTCGTTCTGGCCCACGAGCTCGCCCACCACGTGCACCGGGACATCTGGAAGACGATCGCCTTCCGGGCCACGGTCGTCTCCGGCGCCGGATGGGTGGCGCAGCGCGTGCTGGCGGATCTGGGTCCTGCGTTGGGGCTGCACGGGACGGCCGACGCGGCCGGCCTGCCGGTCCTGGCCCTCTGCGCCGGCGGCGTGATGAGCGCCTTTCTCCCCGCCGCCAATCTGCTGTCGCGGCGCCACGAGCGCCGGGCGGATCGCTTCGCCCTCGACGTGACTGGCAACCACGAGGCGTTCGAGTCCGGGCTGCGCCGAATGGGCACGGAGCATCTCGCGGAAGAGCGCCCGTCGCGCATCGTCAAGTGGTGCTTCTACTCCCACCCACCCGTGGCGGAGCGGGTGGCCGAGGCACGCCGGCACCGCGCGGCCGCGCGAGCGCGCCCTCCCGGGCGCGCTGGGAGTCTGCGCGGGGCACGCTAGCGTCGGGCCGGCTCGCGGCGGTCGCTGCCGGCGCGCGGGGGCACGCGCGGGCGGCCGCCGCCGTCGCCTCCGCGACCACCGCCCGGACGTCCCTTGCCGTCGCGGCGCTCGCGTCCGTCGCGGCCCGCCGGGGCGTCGCCGTCCTCCGGCGCGCCGGGCAGCAGCGCCTTGCGGCTCAGGCGGACCTTGCCGGACGGATCGACGTTGATCACCTTCACGAGGACCTGATCGCCCTCGTTGAGCTCGTCCCGCACCTCGCGCACGCGGTAGTGGGCGATCTCGGACACGTGGAGCAACCCGTCGATGCCGGGCAGGATCTCGACGAAGGCGCCGAAGTCGGTGATGCGCTGGACCTTGCCCAGGTAGGTCTTGTTGAGCTCGGGGCTGGCCGTCAGCTCCTCGATGATCGAGATGGCCCGCTGCGCGGAGTCCCCGTCGGTGGAGGCGACGTTCACCCGGCCGTCGTCTTCCACGTCGATCTTGACGCCCGTGCGGTCGATGATGCTGCGGATGGTCTTGCCGCCGGGACCGATGACGTCCCGAATCTTGTCGACCGGAATCTGGATGGTCACGATGCGCGGCGCATGCGTCGAGATCGACTCCCGCGGCGTCGCGATCGTGCTTCCCATCTCCTGCAGGATGTGCAGTCGTCCCGCGCGCGCCTGCGCCAGCGCCTCCCGCATGATCCCGGTCGTGATGCCCGAGACCTTGATGTCCATCTGGAGGGCCGTGATCCCCCGCTCGGTCCCGGCGACCTTGAAGTCCATGTCGCCGTAGTGGTCCTCGGCGCCGGCGATGTCGGACAGGACGGCGTGCCGCGGCGTGCCGCCCTCGCCGGCCGCCTCCTCCATGACGAGCCCCATGGCGATCCCCGCCACGGGGCGCGGCATCGGCACCCCGGCGTCCATGAGGGCGAGCGCGCCGCCGCAGACGGTGGCCATCGACGACGAGCCGTTCGATTCGAGGATGTCCGACACGACCCGCAGGGTGTACGGGAAGTCCTGCTCGGAGGGGATCATCGGCAACAGGCTGCGTTCGGCCAGGTGTCCGTGGCCGATCTCCCGCCGGCCGGGCCCGCGCAGGAACTTCACCTCGCCGACCGAGAACGGCGGGAAGTTGTAGTGCAGCATGAACCGCTTGTAGCTCTCGCCGTCGACCAGCTCCATCTTCTGCTGGTCGTCGGCGGTCCCGAGGGTCGCGGTCACCAGCGCCTGGGTCTCGCCGCGCGTGAAGACGGCCGACCCGTGCGCTCGGGGCAGCACTCCGATCTCGGACCAGATCGGCCGTACCTCGTCGAAGCGCCGCCCGTCGAGCCGCTGGCCCCGATCGAGCACCTCGTCCCGCAGGATGCGCTCCTTGAGCTCGCCGAAGACCCGCTTGGCGTCATCCCGCGCCGAGCCGTCCTCGGGCAGGGACGAAACCACGCCCGCGAACACGCTGTCGACCTGCGCGTAGTTCTCGAGCTTGTCCGGAATCCGCATCGCCTCGCGCAGGGGTTCGAGGAGCCGTTCCTCGACCGTCTGTCGGATGCCGGCGTCGATCGCGGGCGCCTCGACCGCGACCTTCGGCTTGCCGACCGCGACCGTCATCTCGCCGATCGTGGCCACGATGCGCCGTATCGCGGCGTGCCCCGCCTCGAGGGCCTGCAGCATGTCGTCCTCGGCGACCTCGCGCGCCCCGGCCTCCACCATGACGATCGCATCCTCGCTCCCGGCCACCACCAGGTCGAGCACGCTCTGCTTGCGCTCGGGGTAGGTCGGGTTGATCACCGTCTCGCCGTCGATCAGCCCGACGCGCACGGCGGCGATCGGCCGCGCGAACGGAATCGCCGAGATCGACAGCGCGGCCGAGGCGCCGGTCAGGGCCAGCACGTCCGAGTCGTTCTCGTCATCGGCCGACAGCAGCAGGGCGATGACCTGCGTCTCGCGGGACCAACCGGCCGGAAACAACGGCCGGATCGGCCGGTCGATCAGGCGGCTCGTCAGCACCTCCTTCTCGGTCGGCTTGCCCTCGCGTTTGAAGAAGCCACCCGGGATCCGCCCGGAGGCGTAGGCGTACTCGCGGTAGTCGACGGTGAGCGGAAGGAAGTCGATGCCCTCGCGGGCGCCCGCCGCCGCGCAAGCCGTGACGATGACCACCGTGTCGCCGTAGCGCACCGTGACGGCGCCATCCGCCTGCTTGGCCAGCTTGCCGGTGTCGATGGTAAGCGTCCGTCGGCCGACCTCTACCTGGGCCGTGTACATAGTTGTGCTCCCGTTGGCGTTCGGGCCGTGATGGCGCCGAACGAGATGTCGGCAGGCGGGGAAGGAGGGTGACTCGCCCACGCGGGGCGGGCGGTTCGTCTCACGCCTACTTGCGGATGCCGAGCCGCTTGATCAGATCCGCGTAGCGCTCGGTATCCTTGCCCTTGAGATAGTCGAGAAGCCGCCGGCGCTGGCCGACGAGCTTCAACAACCCTCGGCGCGAGTGGTGGTCCTTGGCGTGAGTCTTGAAGTGCTCGGTGAGGTAGCTGATCCGCTCGCTCAGGATGGCCACCTGCACTTCCGGCGAGCCGGTGTCGCTGTCGTGCGTGCGATACGAGCCGATAATCTCGGACTTTCGATCTTTCGCCAACGCCACGTCGTACCTCGTCGTCTCACGCTCATGGCGCGTCTCGCCACCAGCTCAACGCGTGATCCTATACCAGAACGATCACGGGGTGCAAAAGGCCCTCCGCGTCCAGCTCGGCGATGCCGACGAGGGTTCCCTCGCGACTGACGAGCCTCACCCGCGCCGGTTCCGCGCCCCGCCCGGGCCAGTCGCCGTCCTTCGAGATGACCTCTGCCGGCGTGAGCGTGTTGCCGTGCCCGGCGCGCCGGCTGCCGTACTCCGTGAGCACCGCGCCGGGCAGGTCCGGGAGCAGCCGGGCTGGCGGAATGATGCAGTCGGCGAGTTCCGCGGACCGGGCCGCGAGCGCATCCGCCGCGACCGCGCCGGCGATGTGGAACGGCCCGCTCCGTTCGCGGCGCAGGCTCTCCAGACAACCGCCGCACCCGAGCGCGCGGCCCAGGTCGTGGGCGAGCGCGCGCATGTAGAAGCCCGGCTCGCAGGTCACCCGGCACCGGAGCCGGTCGGCCGCGAGCGACACGACCTCGATCGCGTGCACGGTCACCTCGACCGGCCGCGGCGAGACCGGCGACCGCCGGCGCGCAAGCCGATAGGCGCGAACGCCACCGATCTTCTTGGCCGAGAAGGGCGGCGGGCTCTGCGGGAACGTCCCGGTGAACGAAGGGATGGCCGCCTCGACGGCGGCGGCCGTCACCTCCGGGGTCCGCTCGCCGCCGTCCGAGCGGTCGGCCTGCACGGTGCCGGTCGTGTCGTAGGTGTCGGTCTCCAGGCCCAGCCGGATGACGCCGTCGTATACCTTCGGCCCGACCGACAGGAGAGTCGCAAGCCGCGTCGCGCGGCCCAGGACCAGCGGCAGGACGCCCGTCGCCAGCGGGTCGAGCGTTCCGACGTAGCCGATGCGGCGCATCGCCAGCGCGCGGCGAGCCTGCGACACCACGTCGTGCGAGGTCATTCCGGTCGGCTTGTCGACGACCAGCACACCGTCCATGTCGATTCGGGTCGTGTCCTTCAGGCCGCCGTCGAACCCGGGGGCGTGGCCGATTCCGACGCCGCGGACGGTTCTGCTGCCGCGGCATCCACCGCCGCGGCAACCGCGGCGACGATGCGAGCCTCGGTCTCATCCCGCTCCCCGTCGACGGAGAAGCCGGCCGCGTTCCGGTGTCCGCCACCTCCGAAAGACGCGGCGACGCTCCGCACGTCGACTTCCCCCTTCGATCGCAGGCTCACGCGCGTCGCCCCGTCCAGGGTCTTGATCATGATCACCGCCTGTACCTCGCGCGCCGAGAGCGGCAGGTTGATCAACCCGTCCATGTCGTCGGGCGGGCAGCCGGTGGCGCGGAGCAGCGCGTCGTCGACGTGGAGCAGCGCGATGCGGTCGCGCGCCTCGAGACGCATCGTGTCGACGAGCGCCGCGGTCAGGCGGAGCCGGCCGAGGGTGCCGCTCTGGTAGATCGCGGCCGCCACGCTCGCCACGTCAACTCCGCTGGCCGCCACGTGGCTGCAGATGTCGAAGGTGCGGCGCGTGATATTGGCGTGCCGGAACGACCCGGTGTCGGTCAGGATGCCGGCGTAGAGCGGGACAGCGATGGGCGGAGTCAACGGGACGCCGATCGCTGCGACCAGGTCGTAGACCATCTCGGCGCACGCCGCCGCGGATGGGTCGTACCAGTTCAGGGCGCCGTACATGCGGTTGCCGGCGTGGTGATCGATGTTGACGAGAAAATAGCGATCGAGCCCCGCCACCTCCGTTCGGTCGAGCGAGGAGCATTCCAGGATGATCGCGGCGTCGTACGCTCCGGTCACGGCGTTGGCGACGTGGATGGTCGCCGCGCCCGGGATCGACGCCAGGCTCGGCGGCGGTGCGTCGTGGTTGACGATGCGCACGGTCTTGCCGAGCTGCGCGAGGGCGTGGGACAGCGCGAGCTGGGCGCCGATCGAGTCCCCGTCGGGGCGCGCGTGCGACGACAGGAGGAAGCGTTTCCGGTCGCGGATCGCCTGCACGATGCGGGAGAGCGGCTCTCCGGAGTCGACCGCGGTGTCCGGCATCATGCCTCGCGATCCGTCTCTGCCGCGTCCGGCTTCTCGGCCCGGATCTCGTCGAACAGGCGGCCAAGCCGGTCCTGCTGCTCGACGGTGTCGTCATGCAGGAAGGTCAGCTCGGGCACGCGGCGCAGCCGGAGCCGGGCTCCGAGCTCGCGGCGGAGGAACCCCCGCGCGCGGCGCAGGGCGCGCGCCACCTCGCGCCGGCCCTGCGCCTCCGCAAGCACGCGGTAGTACACGCGGGCGATCTGGAGATCGCGCGTGACCTCCACGTGCGTGACGGTCAGGCCCTCCACGCCCGGCTCCCGCACCCGACGCAGGAGCAGTGCGCTGATCTCGGCGCGAATGCGCTCGCCCACCCGGTCGGTTCGCGCCCCGCGCATCATCGCTCCGCTCAGGCCAGCCACTCCATGTCCGTCGCCGCGACGACGCCCGGGTCGCGGCGCTCGATCTCGTCCAGGACCGCCTCCAGCGCGCGGTCCACGCCGTCTCGCGTGGCGGCGATCGACACGATGCCGAGGCGAGCGCGCTGGTGCAGGTCGTGGTGCGCCAGCTCGGCGAGCGCGACGTTCAGCTTGCGCAGGCGATCCTTGATGCTGCGCAGCACCATGCGCTTGTCCTTGAGCGAACGCGCACCGGAGAGATGCAACTCGACCGAGAGCAGTCCGACGGCGGGCATCGGTCGGCTGGGCGAAGCCGGGCCCTACACGGTCGCCGCGACCTTCTCGACGGTGAAGATCTCGATTACGTCGCCGACCTTGACGTCGGCGAAGCGTTCGAAGGCAACGCCACACTCGAGGCCCGTCTTCACCTCGTTGACGTCGTCCTTGAAGCGTCGCAGAGAGCCGATCCGCCCCTCGTGCACGACGACACCGTCCCGGACGATGCGCGCCTGCGACTCCGCGGCCCGGGTGAGCACGCCCTCCACGACGATGCAGCCGGCCGCGGTTCCGAACTTCGGCACCTTGAAAGTGTCCCGCACTTCGGCCTGCCCGAGGCGCTGCTCCTTGAGCGTCGGTTCGAGGAGGCCCGCCATCGCCAGCTTGATCTCGTCGGTCACGTTGTAGATCACCGAGTGCTGGCGGATGTCCACGCCCTCACGCTCCGCCACTGTCGAGGCGTTGCGATCCGGGCGAACGTTGAAGCCGATGATGATGGCGTTCGACGTGGACGCGAGCAGGGCGTCCCATTCGCTGATGGCGCCGACGCCCGTGTGGATGACGTTGATCCGGACGCGCTCGTCGCCGAGCTTCGAGAGCGAGTCGGCCAGCACCTCGGCTGACCCCTGTACGTCGGCCTTGATGATGATGGGGAGCTCCTTCGCCTCGCCCTCCGTCAGCTGCGCCTGCAACGACTCGAGCGTCAGGCGCTGCCCGCGGCCGCCGAGGGCCCGCTCCTTGGCCTGGTTCTGCCGGAGCAGGGCGATCTGCCTCGCCTTGGCCGCGTCGGCGACGGCCTGGAAGGCGTCGCCCGGCTGCGGGAGGCCGGTCAGCCCCAGCACCTCGACGGGGCTGGAGGGCCCGACTTCCCTGGCCTGCTGAAGGCGGTCGTCGATGAGGGCGCGCACGCGCCCCACCTGGACCCCGGCGATGAAGTTGTCGCCGACCCGCAGCGTGCCGTCCTGGACCAGGATCGTTGCGACGGGGCCGCGGCCGCGGTCGATCTTGGCTTCGAGCACCGTGCCGGTGGCGGCCCTCGTCGGGTTGGCCTTGTGCTCGCCCATCTCGGTCACGAGGAGGATCATCTCGAGCAGGCCGTCGAGGTTCTCGCCCTTCTTGGCCGATACGGGTACGACCACCGTGGAGCCGCCCCAGTCCTCCGGGGTCAGCTCGCGGGCCGCGAGTTCCTGCTTGACCTTCTCGGGGTTCGCGTCCGCCTTGTCGATCTTGTTGAGCGCCACGATGATCGGCACCTCGGCGGCGCGCGCGTGGTCGATCGCTTCCTGGGTCTGCGGCATGACGCCGTCGTCGGCGGCCACCACCAACACGACGACGTCGGTGACCCTCGCCCCGCGGGCACGCATCAGCGTGAACGCCTCGTGCCCCGGCGTGTCCAGGAAAACGATGCGCCGGTCGTTGATCGAGACGGAGTACGCGCCGATGTGCTGCGTGATGCCGCCCGCCTCGCCGCCCGCGACGTTCGTCTCGCGGATCGCGTCGAGGAGCGTCGTCTTGCCGTGATCGACGTGGCCCATGACGGTGACCACCGGCGCGCGGGCGACGAGATCCTCCGGCTTGGCGACCTCGGACTCGACGATGACCATCTCCTCCTCGAACGAACGCATCTTCACGTCCGCGCCGAACTCCCGCGCGATGTTCGTCGCGGTCTCGGAGTTGAGGGTCGTGTTGATGGTCATCATCAGCCGCTTCTCGATCAGCTTCTTCAGGACGTCCTTCGCGCGCACCTCCAGCTTGTCGGCCAGGTCCTTGACCGTCATGCCCTCGGCCAGCGTGATCGTGCGGGTGATGGGCGGCGGCGGCGGCGGCGCTGCCGCCGCCCGGGACTGCGCCCGCGTGCGGCGATATGCCGCTCGCCGCCCGCCCGGCCGGTGGTGCGGCCGCGGCGGTGGCCGGTAGCCGACGGCCGGCCGCGGCGGAAGAGGCCGCGCGGACGGCGGACGTACCGGCTGCGACGGCAACGGTCGCGGTCCGCCGAGCGGCGGCTGGACCGCGGGCCGCGCAGCCGTCGGGAGGCGCACCCCCGGTGCGGCCGCCCCGGGTCGAGGCGCGGCCGGTCGAGGCGCTGGCGGCTTGACCGCGCGCCTCGGTTCCTCCACGCGCAGGCGCAGCTTCGGCGGCACGACGCGGCCGGTCGGCCGGGGCGTCAGGTTGGCCGACGAGCGCACGGCGGTCACGGCGGCCCGCGCAGGCGGAGCGACGACCGGCGTCTGCGCGGGCGGGGCCGGGCGCCGGGCCGAGGCTCCGCCGGCCGGGGGCGTGCCCAACGGCACGGCCGGAGCGGCCGGAGCGGCAGACGCCGTCGCCACCGGTTGCACGGGAGCGGCGGGGGATGTCGGGGGTGGCGTCATCGTCGGCAGGGCGGGCCTCGCGGGTTCTGCGGTTGCGGCGCGGCTTGGCGCGGCCGGTTCTGCGGTTGCGGCGCGGCTTGGCGCGGCCGGTTCTGCGGTTGCGGCGCGGCTTGGCGCGGCCGGTTCTGCGGTTGCGGCGCGGCTTGGCGCGGCCGGCTCGGCGGTCGCGGCGCCCGCCGGAGCGGCGGGTGGTGACGGCGCCGGCGCAGGGGCGGCCGGCGGCGGTTCGGCACGCACGATCGGCGGCTCGGGCGCGGCGGGCCGGGCGGGGGGCACCGGTTGAGCCGGGGGCTCCATCTCCACCCGGACCGTGGGCATCGGGAGGCGCCGCGGCGCAGGAGGCGGCGCGGGTTCGGCCGGCGCCGCAACCGCGGGTCGGCCCGGTGAGAGACCGGCGCCGGGCGGCGCGGCTGCTGCGGGCGCCGCGTCGGGTTGCGCCGCCCCTGCATCGACGGTCGCCACTCCGGCCGGCGTCTCGCCGTTCTGGCTTGCCGCTGCCTCTGCTTCGGCCGCGGCGGCGCGCGCCGCCTTGGCGGCCTTGACCAGGCGGGGCGGTCCCAGCTTCGGCCGGGCGGGCGGCGGCTCCTGGCGCGGTCCGCCCCGCTTGCCGCTCCGGCGCAGGACCGGCTTCTGCGCGAAAGGATTCCCACCGGGAAGATCGAGATTGCGCTCCCTCGCGATGCGCTGTGCGAACTGTCGCGCCACGATCTCCTCGATAGTGCTCGACGCACTCTTCACCTCGATGCCGTGCGCCGTGCGGAGCAGGTCCATGACCTCCTGGCTCGGGATGCCGAGGACTTCCGCGACCTTGTAGATGCGTATCGTGGACACGTGCGTTCTCAGTCCCCCCTGTCGGTCTCGCCAGCCGGCGCCGGCCCGGTGCCGCCGCTGGCGCCCGTCGTCACCGCCTCCGGCTCCGGCTCGGGCTCGCCGCCGACGGCGGCCGCCTCCGTTTCGTCGGAGCCGGCTTCCTCCGCCTGACCGGCCGCGGCCAGCGCGGCGCGCTCGACTGCCTCCACCTGCTCCCGCACGGCGACCTGCAGCTCTTCCGCCGTCACCTCGTCGACTCCGGCGACGGCGGCCAGGTCCGCTGGGGTGGCGGCGATCAGGCTGTCCGCCGTATCGAGGCCTGCCGCGCTCAGCTTGAGAAGCTGCTCCTCCTCGAGACCGGGGAGCGTCAGCGTGGCCGTCTCCTCGGCCTCCCCCAGGCCTTCGAGTTGGGCCTCGACCTCGCGGCGCTTCTCTTCCTCGCTCTTGATGTCGATCTTCCAGCCGGTCAGCTTCGCGGCCAGACGCACGTTCTGTCCCTTCTTGCCGATGGCGAGCGACAGTTGCCGATCTTCGACGACGACCTCGACCACCTTCTCGACCTCGTCGATGATCGTAACGCGCTGCACCCGGGCCGGGCTGATGGCGTTGGTCACGAACAGCACGGGGTCCTCGGACCAGTCGACGATGTCGATCTTCTCGCCGCGCAACTCGCGGATGATCGTCTGGACCCGCGTGCCCTTCATCCCGACGCACGCCCCCACCGGGTCGACGTCGCGCTCCCGCGAGTAGACGGCCACCTTGGCCCGATCACCCGCCTCCCGCACGGCACCGCGAATCGTAACCGTGCCGTCGTAAATCTCCGGTACTTCCTGCTCGAAGAGCTTGATCAGCAACACGGGGTCGGTGCGCGAGAGGATGATCTGAGGGCCCTTGGTGTTCTTGTTGACCTCGCGGATGACGGCGCGGATCCGGTCGCCCGTCGTGTAGTTCTCGGCCCGCGACTGCTCGCGCCGCGGCAGGAGCGCCTCGACGCGGCCCGACTCGACGACGATGTCGCCGTTCTCGAAGCGCTTGACGGCGCCGACCACCACCTCGCCGAGCCGCTCGCTGTACTCCTCGTAGACGTTCTCCCGCTCCGCCTCCCGGACCTTCTGGAAGATGACCTGCTTGGCGGTCTGCGCGGCGATGCGCCCCAGTACGTCGGTCGGCTTGGGAAACTCGATCTCCATGTCGACTTCCGCCTCGTCGCCGTACAGCTCGCGTGCCTCCGCCAGCGAGATCTCGGTCTCCGGGTCCGTCACCTCCTCCACGATCTGGCGCACCACGAAGAGCTCGACCTGTCCGGTCTCGTAGTTGAACTTCGTGCGGAGATGCTCCGTCGACTTGAACTCCCGGCTGTAGTACCGCCGCGACGCGGTCAGCACGGCGTCCTCGATCGCCGTGACGATGACATCCGGCTCGATGCCCTTCTCCTTGGCCAGGGCCTCGATGGTCTGCTGGAGCGGATTGCCCATTTCGGTCTATGTCGATGTCCTGTGCAACCGACCCCGCGTGGCGCGCCGATCAGGACTCCACCTCGAGCCGAGCCCGGGACACGAGGGACCACGGAATCCGGTGCACCCCCCGGCCGGTCTCGATCACGATCTCCACGTCCGACGCGTCTTCCGTGCCCGGCGCCGCCTCGGCGTCCTCGACCGCGACGATGCGCCCGGCGAGATGCCGCTGCCGGTCCACCGGGGCCGACGTGACGAACTGCGCCCACCGCCCCCGGAACCGGCGGCAGTCCGCGATGTCGCGCAGGGGCCGGTCGAGCCCTGGCGACGACACTTCCAAGGTGTACGCGTGCTCGAACGCAAACTCCACATCGAGCGCGGCGCCGACGTCGCGGCTCACCCGCTGGCAGTCCGCTACGCTCACGGCCTCCGCGGCCGGAACGGCATCTGGGGCGGCCGGTGGACGGTCGATGACGATCCGCAGCACCCAGCCGATCGCCTCGCGGCGCAACTGAACGTCGAAGATCTCAAGCCCGGCGTCGCGAGCGACCCGTTCAGCAAGCGAACGGACCTGCTGCAGCCGGTCCTCCTGACGCACGGTTGATCGCGGCCCGGGCGGCGCCCCCAAAAACAAAAAGTGGGCAAAACGCCCACTTTTTCGGAGTTCGGTGTCGACGTACGGGTGTCAATATACCACGATGAAATTGACCCCGGCAACGCGAACGGAGCGTCCGGAGCGGGCGGTTCAGGGCGTCAGCCGGTAGAGCATGCGCGGGTACGGAATGGTCTCCCGCACATGCTCGAGACCGCAGAGCCAGGCAACGACACGCTCCACGCCCATGCCGAACCCCGCGTGGGGTACGCTTCCGTAGCGCCGCAGGTCGAGATACCACTCGAACGCCTCGCGGGGCAGGTCGTGGGCGGCGATCCGCTCGAGGAGCAAGTCGTAGTCGTCGAGCCGTTGTCCGCCGCCGACGATCTCGCCGTAGCCTTCGGGCGCGAGCACGTCGACCGACAGCGACAGCTCGGGCCGCTCCGGGTCCGGCTTCATGTAGAAGGCCTTCGTCGCGCTCGGGAAGCGGTGGACGGCCACCGGGCGGTCGAAGTGCTCCGCGAGCAGCGTCTCGTCCGGACCGCCGAAGTCGCCGCCCCATTCGAAGGGCCGGCCGCGGCCGCGCAGGATCTCGGCCGCCTCGTCGTAGCTGATGCGCGGGAAGGGCCCCTGCACGCGCTCGAGCGGCGCCGTGTCCCGCTCGAGCACGCCGAGCTCCTCCCGGCGCGTTTCCAGTACCCGCGCAACGATGGCGACGACGAGCGCCTCCGCGAGGTCGATGGCATCGTCGAGCGTCGCGTATGCCATCTCGGGCTCGACCATCCAGAACTCGGTCAGGTGGCGCCGGGTCTTCGACTTCTCGGCACGGAACGTGGGCCCGAAGCAGTACACGCGGCCGAGGGCCATCGCGTTGGCTTCGTTGTAGAGTTGCCCGCTCTGGGTGAGGAACGCCGTGCGGTCGTCGAAGTAGGGAACGGGAAACAGCGTGGTCGTTCCTTCGCACGCGGCGGGCGTGAAGATCGGCGTGTCGGCCAGGATGAAGCCGCGGCCGTTGAAGAAGTCGCGGATGGCGTCGATCACCTCGTGGCGCACGCGCAGGATGGCCTGCTGCCGACGGCTGCGGATCCAGAGGTGGCGGCGGTCGAGCAGGTAGTCGACGCCGTGCTCCTTCGGTGTAATCGGATAGTCGTGCGACGCCCCGACGACCTCGAGGCCGGCTCCGTCTATTTCGTAGCCGCCCGGCGCACGCTCGTCCTGGCGGACCGTCCCCTCCACGATCAGCGCGGTCTCCTGACCCAGGTGGTCGGCGCGGGCGAAGGTGTCGTCCCCGACGGCGGCCTTCGACAGGACGACCTGGACGAAGCCCGTGCCGTCGCGCACGGTGAGGAAGTGGATCCGCCCGCTCGAGCGCCGGCGGTGGAGCCAGCCCCGGAGGCTGACCCGCTGCCCGACGTGCCGCGCGATCTCCTCGATGAACGTCCGCGTCGCTTCCATGGGCATCACGTTACTACGACCCGCATCCCCGGCTACGACCCGATCCCGTCGAGCGCGGGCGCCAGCATGTCGTGCAGCCGGCGGTAACGGGGGTCGCGCCCCGTCACGTCCCGCACGTAGCCCGCCGCGACGGGAACGGCCGTCCGGTAGCGGTCGTTGCCGCGGGCGGCGATCTGATACCCGAACGTGCCGAGCGCCTTGAGCGTCCGCTGGATGGTCGTGCGCCGGAAGCGCTGCCGCAGCGCGTCGCCGTCCCCGATGCCGGCCAGGGCCTGGTAGTGCGCGATCAGACGGCCGACGGACGCCGCATCGAGCTGCGCGTAGGCGTCGCGCAGCAGGGAGACGAGATCGTAGGTGTCGGGCCCCATGCGAGCGTCCTGGAAGTCGATTGCATACAGGCGCCCCCGGTGGGCCATCAGGTTGCGACTGTGAAAGTCGCGGTGGCAGAGAACGCGCGGCTCGCCGGCCATCTCGTCGGCCAGGGTCCCGAGCTCGACCTCGAGCGCGCTGCGCGCCGCCGGTGTGAGGGCGCGTCGCCGGTAGCCGGCGACGAAGTGGTCCAGGAAGAAGCGGAGCTCCCACCGCAGCTTGGCGGCGTCGAACGCGAGCCGGAACGGCTCCGCCCCGGACGCGCCGCCGTCCGCCAGCCGCCGTCCGCCCTGCTGGATCGTCGCGATGAGCGCGGTCGCGTTCCGGTACCAGGCTTCATGCTCCCCCGCCGGGAGACGAGAGAGCACGACCTCGAGGGTCTCGTCCCCGAGGTCCTCCAGCACGACGATGCCGAGCTCCGCGTCGGTGTCGAGCACGGCGGGGACCGGCACCGGCAGCCGCCGGAACAGGTCAGCCACCTGGACCAGCGGCAGGGCAACAGGGTCGATCGGGCCCGTGTGCACCACGAGCACGCGCGACGGCGACCCGTCCGGTCGTACACGGACGAAGCGCCGGTCGGACGCGTCGCCGGCGAGGAGCTCGACGCGGCTCGCGGCCGGCAGGGAGGAGCGCGCCAGCCAGCGCCGGGCGCGCTCCTCCGCTCCATGCATCTCGCCGCCCTCGCCGGTCATGGCTCGGCCGCCGCCGGAGCGGCGGCGAGGGCGAAGACCCGGGCGTTGCCGATCACGCCGGCGCGCTGCACCCGGGGCGAAGCCGTCCGATCGTCCGTCGTCCCCGGTGCCGTTTCGCGGGCCACGCAGATGGCGCGCCGCAGCGCGGTACCGGCCGGGAGATCGACGCCGTCGGTCACGATGCAGTCATCGAGCCGGCAGCGGGGACCGATGACCACCCGGTCCCAGACGACGGTGTTCGTGAGGACGGCCGTCGGGTGGACGACCGAGCCGGCGCCCGGTGTCGGCGCCCCCTGCTCCTGCTCCTCCTCCTCCGCCACCGCGGCGCACGCGGCGAGGTAATCGGCGGGGGTGCCGACATCCAGGAACCGCGCCCGGACGCCGAGCGCGCGGATTCCGCCCGGCCCGTCCCCCGAGCAGCCGGCGAGGCGGTCGTACAGGCCGCCGACGGTAGCGGCCGGCCGCCCGGCGGGAAGGCCGGCGAAGGTCGACGCATCCACCAGCTGCACACCCACGAAGTGCGCCGAGGCCCCTCCGCCGGCCGGCGCGAACCCGCGGACGCGGCCGTCGGGAGCGACCAGGACCCCGCCGTAGCGGGCCGGATCGGGATGCGCGGTCACGCCGAGAGTCACCGCGGCCCGCGTGCGCCGGTGGTCGTCGACCAGCTTGCGGAGGCTGACATCGGTGAGCGTGTCGCCGTTGACGATGAAGAAGCGTGGCCCGAGGAACGGCACCGCCTGCCGCGGCCCGCCTGCCGAGCCGAGCAGGAGCGGCTCCCAGGAGTAGCGGACGCGGACGCCCGCGGCGGTCCCGTACCCGACCACGCGCGTGATCGTCTCCGGGCGGTGGTGCAGGTTGAGAACGACGTCGGCGACGCCCTCCCGGGCCAGCCAGTCCAGGATGCGCAGCACCAGGGGCCGGCCCGCGACCGGAACCGCGGGTTTTGCCCGGACGTCGGTCAACGGCGCGAGGCGCTGGCCGCGCCCGGCCGCGAGCACGAGGGCCGGCGGCAACGGGTCAGACATCGGGCGGGGGGCCAGGCGTGAACCTACTCGAAGACCATGTCGGCGACCCGTCGCCCGCGCCGCGCACAGTCCTCTTCGTAGAGGCTGCGGTACGAGGCGACGATATAGTCGTCCGGGGTGCGGCCTAGCGCGCGCGCCACCCGCGCGACGCCGCCCTCCGCTCCCTCGATCTCGACGAACACGCCGCACGGCGTCTCGTCGATCGCGACGACGGCGCCGTCGCACGTGAACTCCTCGCGGCGCTTCTGATAGCGGAACCAGACCCGAAACCCGGCCCGCTCGAACACGCGCAGCAGCAACGCGCCGTCCTCCACGCCGGTCTCGAGCTCCTCTCGCACCTTCATGACGTCGAGTCGCGGCGGCCCCTTGAACGTGACCGTCGCGCCCGCCGGACGGTCCTGCTCCAGCCACCGTTCCTGCCGCACCCGGAGCGTGCAGCGCTCGTCGCGCAACCGCCCGTCGGCAAAGTCGAGCAGGCAGTCGTCCTGGAAACGCCGCGCGCGCAGCGGCGCCGCGCCGATGCCGGTCACCGCGGCGCGGGCTTCCGCCGCCGACGCAAACCGAATCTTGATCTCACGCTCGAGGTTGTCGCTCATCTCGGGCTTCCCGCGGCGATCGTAGCACCGCCGCCGCCGGCCGATTCCCGGAGTTCGCCGACGCTCCCGCCACGCGTGCTTCGCGCCGACGAGACTCCCAACGCGTGCCCGCCGGGACGCGCTGCTTCACGTCGGAGCGGTTCGTCGACCCGCTGACGTGGCCCTCCTCCCAACGCGTGCCCGCCAGGGCGCGCTACGTCATCCGCGTCGTGTGCGCGCAACCCGCGAGGCGGGCCGCGCCGACGCCCTTGCCGAAGACGAGGACCTTGTGGGTGCTGCCGAGCCCGCCCGGTACCAGGAGCGACTTGAGGGCCAGGCGCCGGCGCAGGCCGGCCAGGCCGTCGTCCGGGGCCGCGCGATCGAGCGCGCCCAGGCCCAGCAGGAAGTAGGTCTGGTCGAGGACGCCCAGCGTCCGGAGGCCCTCGCCCTCGGCCGCGCGCCGCACGGCGGTGAGGTCTACGTGCGCCGTGATGTCCCGCTCGCCGGGGTCGGCGAGCCACGGCGGCAGCCCCCCGCCCGGCTCGTGCCGGACGCGGTGGCGGCGGTAGGTGGTCAGGGTTCCGGTGGCGTGCGTTGCGGAGTAGAGTTCCTCCGCCTCGTGGCCGTAGTCGATCAGCAGGAGGAAGCCGCGGCGCAGGGTGCGGGCCGCCCGGCGCACCCACGCGACGGCGGCGGGGCACACCTCCGCGCGCCAACCCGGTTCGAGGCGGATGCCGCAGGACGCTACGTGCTCGCGAACCGCACCGTCGGACAAGGGCCCGAGCCGCTCCACCAGGCCGCCGCTCGGCCCCTCGACGTCCACGTAGACCTCTCGCAGACCGTCGTCGGTCATCACGATGACGTGCGGCGGAAGGGCGTCGAGCAGCTCGTTGGCGAACACGACGCCGGTCGTTCCGCTCGGAAGCTCGGGCCCCGAGGACGCGACCCGTGCGGCGTGCGGGCCGAGCGTGAGGCCCTGCGCGTCCCGCGCGGCGCGGCTCCGCTCGACCAGGTGGAGATCGACGGCGTCGTAGAACGCGGGGTCGTGTTCCGCAGCGGCGTCGAGCACGTCCCGCGCGAGCCGGCCGCTTCCCGCCGCCGCCTCGACGAGCGCAAACCGTCCTCCTCCGCCCGAGCCTCTTCCGAGGACCCGCCACATCTCGGCGAACTGCACCGCGAGCAGCTCGCCGAAGACCGGACCATGGTCGACGCTGGTGGAGAAGTCCCCGTCACGCCCGGACCGGCGGTCGGCGCGCGCGTAGTACCCGAGGTCGGGGTGGTAGAGCGCCCACTCCGCGTATGCGGCGAACGGCAGCGGCCCCTCACGCCGGATCCGCTGCCGCAGCAACTCCCCGAGCCGCGTCACCGCTCTACCGATCCCGACTCGCCTCTTGCCGCCTGCAGAGCGGAGCTTCCGCCGGCGCAACTGCCAACGCGACCGAGGGCCGCGCCTAGTCCTTCTCCACCTGGAGGAACACGCGCGTGTCACGTCGCTGGACGAGCAGGAACGCGCGCCGGCCCGACTCGATGGCGGCGAGTTGATCGGTGGCCTCCCGCGCCGAGCCGACCTCCACGCGGTTGACGGACAGGATGACGTCTCCCGGTTGGAGGCCGCCTGCCGCCGCGTTGCCGCCGCGCTCGACGTCCGTTACCACGGCGCCGGCGGTGTCGGCGGGCACCTGCAGCCGGCGCGCCAGTTGCGGCGTCAGATCCTGCAGCGAGATGCCGAAGCCCTCGCTGGTCTCCTCGGCCTCGGCGACGCCGGCGATCTCGGCGTCCTCGTCGAGCTCGCCGATGGTGACGTCGAGCGTCAGCGGCTCGCCGTTCCGGATGATGTCGATCGGCACCGGCGTGCCCGGCCGCGTCGCCACGACCCGGCTCTGCAGCTCTTCCGTGCGGGAGACCGGCTCGCCGTCGAATGCGACGACGATGTCACCCGGCCGCATGTCCGCCTGGTCGGCCGGGCCGTCCGCCGTGACCGTGTTGACGGCGACCCCGCCTGTCTCGCCGAGTCCGAGCACCGCGTACTCGTCCGGCGGCACGTCCGCGATGCCGATGCCGATTACGCCCCGGGTGACCCGGCCGCCCCGCAGCTCGTCGAGCAGCTCGCGGACGGTATTGATCGGGACCGCGAAGCCGACGCCGGCGTTGGCCATCCGGTCGCTGATGATGGCGGTGTTGATCCCGACCACCTCGCCGCGGATGTTGAGCAGCGGGCCCCCGGAGTTGCCGGGGTTGATGGCGGCGTCGGTCTGGAGCATGTCCAGGTTGCGCCCGCGCACCGGCCGGAACGGCCGCCCGATCGCCGAGATGACGCCGACGGTGACGGTGTGGCCGAGCCCGAAGGGGTTGCCGATCGCCATCACCCAGTCGCCCGCCGCCATCTGGCTGGAGTCGCCGAACGACGCGACCGGCAGTTCCCAGTCGGGGCGGTCGACCAGCTCGAGCAGCGCGCTGTCCGTCATCGCGTCGCGGCCCAGTACGCGCGCGTCGTACAGGTCGTCCTCGTCGCCCCCGAAGAAGTGGATCTGAATCGACGTGGCGTTCTCGACGACGTGGTTGTTGGTCAGGATCAGGCCGCTCGGATCGATGACGAATCCGGTGCCCGCGGAGGAGACGGGCTCCTCCCGCTGCCGGGGCTGGCGGCGCGGCTGTCCGAAGAAGCGGTCGAACAGGTCGCCGCCGAAGAAGTCGTTGAGGTCGGTGGTCTGGCGGCGCGACTGGATGCGGATGTTGACCACCATGCCCGTCTGGGCCGCCGCGATGTCGCGGAACGTCGTGGCGCCGATGTCGCCCGTGATCGGGGCGCTGTTCGCCGGCGGGATCTGCACCGCCTGGGCCGACGAGGCCGGCGTCAGCTCGAAGCGCGACGCGAGCACCATGCCGATGACCATGGACGCGACCGCGATCAGTACTCCCGAGAACAAGGTGGTCCTGCGTGTCGACATCGTTTCCTCCACCTTCCCTGACGCCACGCGGGGGTGTCACCGCGTGCGCTGCCTACCTGTTCCAACTCGAGCCGCCCGCGACCCGGCCGGCGGTCCCGCCAGGCCACCAGTCATCGCCTGACGGCTCCGATCGGTGTCCCGACGACCACCGGGGAGTCCCCGCCTCCCGCGGCAGGCGAGGCCGTCCGCGGTGCAGAACTTCAGCCGAGGGCGACGATCTCCGCCTGGAGCGGCCCCGTCACGGTGGCGTCGCGCTCATCCACGAACACGTTCACCTCCGTCCGGACGCCGAACCGGTGGAGATAGATGCCCGGCTCGATCGTGAACCCGGAGCCGGCCAGCAGTCTCCGCTCGTCGTGCGTCTCGTAGTCGTCCATGTGCACGCCGTTGCCATGCACGGCCTCTCCGAGGCTGTGCCCCGTGCGGTGCACGAAGTGCTCGCCGTGACCCGCCGCCTCGATGACGTCCCGCGCCGCCCGGTCGACCTCCCAGCCGCAGGGCGGGGCTCCGGAGCGGGTCCGCTCGCGGACCAACGCCACCGCCGCGTCGCGTGCGTTGCGGGCCACCGCGAACACGGCGGCGCACTCGTCCGGCACACGACCACCGGTGTACGCCATCCAGGTGATGTCGGCGAACACGGCCCCCGGACGGTCCGTCTTGCCCCAGAGGTCGATCAGGACCAGCTCGTCGGTCCGGATCGGGCGGTGCCGGTCCGCGGTCGGCAGGTAGTGCGGGTTGCCGCTGCTGGCCTGCGCGGCAACGACGGGCGGCGAGTCGGTCACCAGCCGCCGCTCCGCGAACCAGCCGCTCATCGCGGTCTGCACCCCGTACTCGGTCAGGGCTCCGCCGCCGACCTCCGCAGCGATCAGGTCGAAGGTCCGGTCCTTGATGTCGTACAGGTGGGCCGACGCCTCGCGGTGGCTCTCGAGGGCCGCCGTGTCCCAGACCGCCTCGAACCGCTGCACGAGGTCGCCCGACGAGACTACCTCGATTCCGAGCTCCCGAACGGCGTCGACGGTACCGGCGTCGACGCGGGAAATGTACGGGATGGCGCAACGGGGGGAGTACTCCATGGCGAGGCGAGCCGCGCCGTCGAGGAGTGCCTCGATCCCCGCCGCGAGCTGCTCGCGATCCGCGTACTCGCGGCGCGTGCCGGGCAGATGCTCCAGGCTGTCCCGCTCGATCCGGTGCACCAGCCCGCGCGGCTCGCCGCGCGCCGGAATCAGGTAGTACCAGCGGCGAGTAGTCAGCTTGGCGTTGCCGTCGAGCCCCGCCAGCCGGCGGGCGATCGGATTCGAGCCGTGGAAGTCGTACAGCAGCCAACCGTCGACGCCGTGCTCTCGGAGGGCGGTCTGAATGGCCGGGATGTCGGGTGTCACCGCGGATGTCCTGAACGTTATGACGTCCGACGCCACCCTGGAGTTTGCTGGGTGAACCGAGGGCGAGTCGCGGGAAGAACCGTGCGGCCGCGGGCGCCGGGCACTGCGCCCGGCACGGAGCCCGGCTTCCGGCGGAGGCAGCGGGCGCTTCGCCGGAAGCCGCAGAGACGCGCCCGCTGCGACGTGTCAGGGTGCGTCGTCGCCCTCGTCCCCGGCCTCTTCTTCCTCGGGCTCCGGCGGATCCTCGATTTCGTCGAACAGCGTGGCCTTGATGTCGCCGTTCTGGTGGGTGAACTCGTAGTTGCTGCGATCCATGCCCCGCACGCGCGGCACGCGCAACTCGATGTCCCGGATCTCGCCGGTCAGGATCGGTTCCCGGAACCGCACCTGATCGCCGGTCACGGTGTTGCCCTCGCGGTCGAACCAGTACTCGTCGACGGAGAACCCTGCGATTGCGTTCTCCGCCAGGTTCTGGATTCGGATCGAGGTGACGATGAAGTCCCGCTCGCGGCGGGCCACCGGCTGCGTGTAGGCGATCTCGGCGAGACCGCGCTGCGTCGGGACGAGCTCGAGCCCCTCTCCGAGGCGCGCCGCCAGCCGGCGGGCGGCTGCCGCGGCTCGCGGATCGACCTCCTCGACCGGGGCCGCCTCGGCCGCGGCTTCCTCTTCCGCTGCATCGCTGCCGCAGGCCGCCGTGGCAGCGATTGAAACCATGACACCGAACGCCAGCGCACGGCTCGAGTATCGCATCGAGAACCCTCCAGGTTCGAGCAGTCGTGAGGCGGAATTATATCAGCCCCCGCGGCCCCGGGTACCGCCCGGTACGCGCCGGGAGCGGGCTACATCTCTCCGTTCCAGTCCTCCGGCTCCGGACTCGCGGAGCGGAAGATCTCCAGGTGCCACTTGCCGCCGCCCCACGGCTCGATCACGTCCGCAGCGACGACGTCGACCAGCAGCTCGGCGAACGAGCGCCCGTCGGGGTCGTTCTCCAGGTAGTAGGCCGGCTCGTCCCAGCCGAAGCTGGGGTAGAGAATCAGGCTCAGGAAGAGGTCGTAGCCGTCGTCCACCACGATCAGCTGCCCGCACGGGCGCTTCTGCGTCGAGTGGTACACGAGGTACTTCTCCGCGCTGTGGGCGCGGATGTAGCGCTTCAGCGCGAACTCGCGGGCGACGACGTCCTCGACCGCCATCTTCTTGTCCCAGCAGTCGCGGCAGTATTTCTCCTCCCCGCGGGGTTCGGATACGTCCTTCGCACCGCACAACGCGCAACGAGCCTGAGCCGCGGAACGTGGAGCCATCCCGTGGATTCTAGTCTCCGGGCCGCCTGCGGCCCAAGCCGGGGCGCCCGGGCGCGTTGCCGGGGGGCCGGGGGCCGCGCTACGCTACGGTGCGGTGATCAGCGACCGACCCGCCCACCTGGGCATTCGCCACCTCGCGCTGCACGCCGAGGCGCTCGACGAGATGAAGCGCTTCTACGTCGAGCTGCTCGGCTTCCGGGTGGAGTGGGAGCCAGACGCCGACAACGTCTACCTCACCTCGGGGACCGACAACCTCGCCCTGCACCGCGCGTCCGGCCGCCGGGTGCGCGACGGCGCGCCCCTCGACCACCTCGGCCTCCTCGTGCGCTCGCCGGGCGAGGTCGACGCGTGGGCGGCCTGGCTGGAATCGCGCGGCGCCGCCGTCGTCGCACGCCCGCGCACGCACCGCGACGGGGCCCGGTCGTGCTACGTGGAGGACCCCGACGGCAATCGGGTCCAGATCATCCACCATCCGCCGATCAGCGGTGCGTGACCACCGCGGGCGGACGCGGCGGGGCCGCTACCGCTCGCCCCACTTCAGCTTCTGGCGCAGCACTGCGAAGTAGTTCCGGGATTCTGCGCGGACGACGCGCAGGGGATGCGGGGCTCGCTCCACCACGACGACGTCGCCGTCGTCGAGCTCCACGTTGAACTGGCCGTCGAAGCTTGCGTGCGCCTCGACGTGCGCCCCCGCGAGGTCGGGCGTGATCCGGACCGGCGCCGTGTTGGCGAGGACGATCGGCCGGTTGGTGAGAGTGTGCGGGGCGATCGGGGTCAGCACCAGGGCGTCGACCGTCGGATGCACGATCGGGCCGCCAGCCGCGAGGTTGTAAGCGGTCGAGCCGGTCGGCGTGGCGACGATGATCCCGTCGGCCCGGCTGCGGGTGATGAGCTGCCCGCCCAGGAAGATCGACAGCTCGACGATGCTCGAGCGGGCCGAGCGTCCGATGACGACGTCGTTCAGGACCAGCCGGTCGGCCGCGGCGGACCCCCCGCGGAGCACCCGCGCCCGCAGCATCTGCCGCTCGTCGACCCCGGACCGCCCGTTCACCGCCGCGTCGAGCGCCGCGTCGAGCTCCCCGCGCGTGACCTCGGTCAGGAATCCGAGGCTGCCGCAGTTGACCGCGAGGACCGGGGTGGCGGGCGCCCGGCGGACCACCTCCCGCGCCACGCCCAGCAGGGTCCCGTCGCCGCCGATCACCAGCACCAGGTCGGCCGCGGCCAGCTCCGCAGGGGTGCAGGTCTCCACCCGGTCGAGGCCCGCCGCCCGCGCCGTCTCGCGCTCGAGGACGCCGGCGACGCCACGCCGGTCGAGCCAGGCGACCGCGTCGCGCACCACCTCGGCCGCGTTCGGGGAGTGGGTTTTCGCCGTGATGCCGACCGACGCGATCGGCCCGAGGCGGCGGGGAGGCGCCGGCGGGGCCGTCATCGCCTCATGCCCCGCGCGGACGGTGTCGGAGATGCAGAAAGACCTCCCGGTTGCCCTCGGCTCCCGGAATGGGGGATGGAGTCTCCGCGACCCGTCTCAATCCTAGCGCATCGCCCGCGGCCGCGACCTGGTCGACCACGCGGCGGCGCACCGCCGGATCCCGGACGACTCCCCGCTTGCCGATCTCGGGCCGGCCCGCCTCGAACTGCGGCTTGACCAGCACGACGACGTCGCCGTCGGCCGCGAGCAGAGGGGGGACCGCGGGCAGGATCCGCGTCGCCGAAATGAACGAGACGTCGATGGTGACGACGTCGGCCGTCCGCAGGTCGGCGGGCAGCCGGTCCGCGGTCAGGTACCGCGCGTTGATTCCGTCGAGCACGGTCACCCGTGCGTCCTGGCGCAGCTTCCAGGCGATCTGCCCGCGCCCGACATCGAGCGCGGCCACCCGGCGCGCGCCGCGCTCGAGGGCCGCGTCCGTGAATCCGCCCGTCGACGCGCCGATGTCGAGCACCAGGCGGTCGCGCATCGGTATCCCCAACGCGTCGAGCGCGTGCGCGAGCTTGACGCCGCCCCGCCCGACGTAACCGTGATCGGGCCGGATCAGGGTGACCCGCGCGGCTTCGGTGACCGGCGTTCCCGCCTTCGAGCGCACGACGTCGTCGACGCGCACCTGACCGGCCAGGATCAGCGCCCGCGCGCGAGCCCGGGTCGGCGCCAAGCCGCGCTTCACCACCAACGCGTCCAGCCGCATCACGCGCATCATCGTCGGGGCGCGGCGCGGCGGGCAACGTACCCCGACGGGCAGAGGGCCGCGTCCAGCGCTCGCCCTTCCTCGGCAGCGGCGCGGGGGCACGTGCCCGGGCATCGCCGGTTCCCTCGGCCGCCGGCACCGCCCCGGCCGCCCGGTGTGTCAGTGCGACCGGTGAAGCACCCAGCCGGCGATGGCGTCGAGCCGCCCCGCGAGGCCGGCGGCAGCCAGGCTGGCGCGCGCGCGCCCGATCGCCGCCGCCGCGAGACGCCGCGATGCGTCGAGCCCGTGGAGCCCGGGGTAGGTTGGCTTGCCGGCCGCGGCGTCCTTGCCGGCCGTCTTCCCGAGCGTTTCCGCATCGCCCTCCACGTCGAGGATGTCGTCCACGATCTGGAACGCGAGCCCGAGGTGCCCCGCGTACGCGTCGACCGCGGCCACGGCCGCGTCCGGAGCCCCTGCCATGACGGCGCCGGCGAACGCCGCGGCTCGGATGAGCGCGCCGGTCTTCCGCGCGTGCATGGCGTCGAGGTCCGCCGCGCCCATTCCCGACGCCCCGGCGGGCCGGCGGCGTTCGGGGGAGAGTTGCCCCGCGGCCTCGAGGTCGATGACCTGCCCGCCGACCATGCCGCCGACCCCTGCGGCCTCGGCCACGCGAGCGAGCACCCGGAGCTTGCGGGCCGCCAGCTCCGGGGCGTCGCCGGGAGGCTCCCGCGCCAGCACCCGGAACGCCTCCGTGAGGAGTCCGTCGCCCGCCAGCACCGCGATGCCCTCCCCGTAGACGACGTGCGACGTCGGCCGCCCGCGGCGCCGGGTGTCGTCGTCCATGGCCGGCAGGTCGTCGTGGATCAGCGAGTAGGTATGGATCATCTCGACGGCGCACGCCGCCGGCAGGATCGCGGCGTCCACCGCGGGGGGGCCGTTGGCGGTGACGGCGTCCGCGGCGGCGAGGGCCAGCAGCGGCCGCAACCGCTTGCCGCCCGCGAAGACGCTGTAGCGCACGGCCTCCGCGATGAGCGGCGGGCACTCCGGAGGCGCCGGCAGCAGGCGCTCGAGCGCCGCGTCGACCGCGGCGCGGCTCCCGCGCACGTACTCCTCGAACGGCGCACGTGGACCGGGGCGCGGCGCCGGAATGGCTGCCGGCCGGTCGCCGGCCGGACGGCCGGCAGCGGGAGGCTCAGAAGGGGATGTCATCCTCGGGGGACTCGGTCCCGCCAGGCTCGGAGCCGGAGGATGCCGAGTCCGCTCTGCCGACGCCGGCAATCTCCGGCGGCGCCGGTCGAATCTCACCCTGCTCGGTCAGCACCTCGACGCGGCGCTCGGCGTGCTCGAGCCGCGTGTGGCAGAAGCGCGACAGCGCGATGCCGCGCTCGAAGCGCTCGAGCGACTGCTCCAGTGTGAGGTCGCCGTGCTCCAGCGTCCTGACGATCGTCTCGAGCTCGGCGAGGGCCGATTCGAAATCCTTGATGCTCGTGTCGTCCCGCGTGTCGTTCATCGGTCGCGTTCCTCGGGCTCCCGGGCCTCGCGGGCTCTGACCTCGCAGCGTAGGGCGCCGTCGTGCAGGGTGACGCGCACGTCGTCGCCGACCGCCACGTCGTCCGCCCGCCGGACTACCGCGGTGCGCGCGCCGTTCCAGCAGACCGCGTAGCCGCGGGCGAGCACGCCGAGCGGGTTCAGCGGCTCGAGGCGTGCCGCCGTGGTCTCCAGGTGCTGCCGGCCGGCGGCGTTCCGCGCCGCGGCGGCGCGCGCCGCCCGTCCCGCGGCGGAGTCGAGGCGTGCGCGCCACTGCCCGCGCCGGTCGCGCATCCCACGCGCGAGCCGCTCGCGCGCCATCGCCACCCGCGTGCCGATGCGGGCCAGCCGGCGGCCCACGTCGAGCGCCTCGAGCCGCAGGCGGAGCGCCTCGCGGCGGCGCGTCCGCCGCGCCAGGCCCGCGCGTACGCTCTCCAGCAGCCGGTGCGTCATCTCGTCCGCATGGCGGCCGCGCATTGCGAGCCGCGCCGGCCACCCGGCCAGACCGGGGCGGCTCTCGAGGGCGTGCAGCGCCGCTCGCCGCCGCTCGACGTCGCGCTCGATGGCCGCTGCGAGCCGGGCCGTCGCCCGCTCGATGCGCGCGCTCAGCTCGTCCTTGTGGGCGAGCACGATCTCGGCTGCGGCCGACGGCGTAGCCGCCCGCACGTCTGCCACGAAGTCGGTGACCGTGGAATCGGTCTCATGGCCCACGGCGGAGATCACCGGGACGCGAGCCGCGGCCACCGCCCGCGCCACGGGTTCCTCGTTGAAGGCCCACAGGTCCTCCGCCGATCCGCCGCCGCGGCCGACGATCACGACGTCGACCCGCTCCACCCGCTCGATGCGGCGCAGGGCGGCGACGATCGACCGGGCCGCGCCCTCGCCCTGCACGCGCGCCGGGCTGATGACGAGGTGCGCGTTAGGATGGCGGCGGCCGAGCACCTTGACGATGTCGCGCAGCGCGGCCCCGTCGATCGAGGTGACGATCCCGATCCGGCGCGGCAGGGCCGGCAGCGCCCGCTTGCGCGAAGCGTCGAACAACCCCTCGTCCGCCAGCTTGCGGCGGAGCTGCTCGAAGGCAAGCTGCCGGGCGCCGGTGCCGCGGGGCTCGAGGTGCTCGGCGACGAGCTGGTACTCGCCCTTCGGCGGATAGACGCCGACCCGGCCGCGGGCGATCACCTGCAGGCCGTCCTCGGGCTCGAAGCGCAGGTAGCGCAGCGCCGAGCGGAACACGACGCCCCGGATCTGGGCCCCGTTGTCCTTGAGCGTGAAGTAGAGATGCCCTGTCTTCCAGAGCCGGCAGTTGGAGAGCTCGCCCTCGACCCAGACCTCCCCGAGCGCCGACTCGATGCTGAGGCGAATGGTCGCGGTAAGCTCGCTGACGGTGTAGGCGCGCCGGCGCGGCCGCGCGCGGGCCTCCGCCGCGCGCGCCGCCGGGGTCGCGGGCGCGCGCGGCGCCCTGGAGCTCGCGGCGGGCGGATCGTCGAACGGGAGGTGCGCGGTCACGGGGCCGGCACCGCCGCCCGGGCGAGCTCCTCGACGTCCGCCGCCGAGAGGTTCAGCGGCTCGATGCCCGCCGCGCGACCCGTCGCCGGGTCGGCGTCGACGAGCACGGCGTTCACGCGGGGGTTCCGCTTCGCGGGGTCGAAGCGCGCCGGCATCCCGTCGAGGAAGCGCTTGAGGGCCGGTTGCACGTCGACCCCGATGATCGAGTCGTGCGGACCGGTCATCCCGACGTCGGTGATGTAGGCCGTGCCCTGCGGCAGCACGCGGGCGTCGGCCGTCTGCACATGGGTGTGGGTGCCGACGACGGCCGTCACCGCACCGTCGAGGTGCCAGCCCATGGCGATCTTCTCGGAGGTCGCCTCGGCGTGGAAGTCGACGAGCACGAGCGCCGCGCCTTCCTCGCGCACGGCCGCTATCTCGTCGCGCACGACGTGGAACGGGTTGTCGAGCGGGTTCATGAAGATCCGCCCCATGACGTTGACGACGCCGACCGCGACTCCGCCGCCGGTGCGCGCCACGTAGCGGCCGCGCCCCGGCACGCCGCGCGGATAGTTCGCGGGACGCAGCAGGCGCGGCTCGGAACCGATGTAGGCGATCGCCTCCTTCTTGTCCCAGACGTGGTTCCCGGTGGTCATCACGGCGATGCCGGCGTCACGCAGAGCCTCGGCCGCCTCCCGCGTGACGCCCTTGCCGCCCGCCGCGTTCTCGACGTTGGCGACCGTCAGGTCGACGCGGTGGCGCTCGATCAGGCGAGGGACCGCCTGCCGCGCGATGTTGCGCCCCGGCTTGCCGACGATGTCGCCCAGGAAGAGGATGCGGACCACGGTGGCTGACGATGGTGTGGAATCGACAGCCATGATCGCACAGTTCGGCCCGGCGCGGGCGACAGGCTCCGAGCGTTTCGCATATGCTTAAGGGTTGTGACCGAGGAGATCGACCAGGCAGAAGAGACGGCGGAGGCCGCGACGGCCCCCGCCGCGACGGCCCCCGAGGAGACAGCCCCGGAGCCTGCCGAGCGAGAGCCGATGCCCCCCATCGAGAGCCGCTTTCTCTACGTGGGGGTCGCCGCGAAGCGGGCCAAGCAGTTGCGCCGCGGCGCGCTTCCGCGCCTGCGCGAGCTGGCCCCGGACCCGGAGACCGGTGAGCGTCCCGATCCGCGCGGCAAGCTGGAGCGGGTCGCGATGCGCGAGGTCGACGACGGTCTCATCGTGTACGAAGTGCCGGATCCCAAACCGGCCGGAGGGGACGGCGCATGACGCTCGCAGCACTCCAGACGACCGCGGCCGCCAATCCCGTGGAGGTT
Organism: Vicinamibacterales bacterium; assembly: GCA_965215155.1. GTDB lineage: Bacteria > Acidobacteriota > Vicinamibacteria > Vicinamibacterales > UBA8438 > JAGWAJ01. Next base: position 2,185,034 of record CBDCCY010000004.1, read on the forward strand.
GCGGTCGGTGCCCTTCTGGGGCTGGCCCTGTCGACCGGCTTCCTGCTCGCCCTGTTCATCGGCTTCATCGTGGTTGCCGGCTTCACGAAGTTCCGGCGCACGCGCGCGCTCGTGGTGCGCAACCTGCCCGACGACGCGGACGGCGAGCTGAGCTACCTGCCGCCCGACGCCCCGCGCGGGCCGGCCGACCAGTTGCGGACCCCGGAGCTCCTCGAGCAGGCCCGGGCGCCCGGTTCGGAGGAGTGACGCGCTCGCGGCTCCCCCGGACGCTGGCGCGGGCGGACGTCAACCGGCCGCCGCGGCCGCGTTCGGCGCCCCGGTGCGTGGCGGCGCTTCCCGCCACCACGGGGCGGCGCGCTCCAGCACGTCCCCGACCCGGAACAGCGTCGCTTCGTCGAACGGGCGGCCGGTGAGCTGGAATCCCACCGGCAGGCCGGCGCCCGTCCGCCCGCCCGGCAGGCTGACGGCGGGGAGGCCCGTGAGGTTGGCGCTCACGGTGAAGACGTCGCCCAGGTACATGGCCAACGGATCCTCCGCCCGCTCGCCGAGGCGGAACGCCGGCGTGGGCGTTGTCGGAGTGGCGACGACGTCGATGCCTGCGTCGGCGAACGCGCGGTCGTAGTCGTCTCGAATCAGGCTGCGCACCTGCTGGGCCTTGCGGTAGTAGGCGTCGTAGTAGCCGGCGCTCAGCGCGTAGGTTCCCAGCATGATGCGGCGCTTGACTTCGGCGCCGAACCCGCCGTGGCGGGTCCGCTCGTACATCCGCGCGAGACCCGCCGCGCCGTCCCCGTCCCCCCCGGACGTCCCTGCGCGTGCCCCGTAGCGCACCCCGTCGTAGCGGGCCAGGTTGGAGCTGGCCTCGGCGGGGGCCACCAGGTAGTACGCGGGCACGGAGTACGCGGCGTGCGGCAGATGCGCGTCGACGATCTCGGCGCCGGCGTCCCCGATCGCCCGCAGCGCCTCCTCGAACGCCGCCCGCACCTCCGGGTCGAGCCCCGCCTCTCCCGCCTCGAGCAGCCGTCGCGGCACGCCGATGCGCAGCCCCCGGGCGTGGCCGCACGGGGCGTCCGCGCGCGCCGCCGGGGGTGCGCCGGCCGACGTCGCGTCGAGGGGGTCCGAGCCGGCAATGACGGCCAGCACCGCGGTCGCGTCGGCGACGGTGAGCGTCAGCGGGCCGATCTGATCGAGAGATGACCCGAAGGCGAGCAAGCCGTAGCGCGAGACGCGCCCGTAGGTCGGCTTGAGGCCGACGACGCCGCAGAACGCGGCCGGCTGGCGCACCGATCCCCCGGTGTCGGACGCGATCGACACTGGCGCGAACCGCGCCGCGACCGCCGCCGCGGCCCCGCCGCTCGATCCGCCGGGCGTGCGATCGGGCGCCCACGGATTGCGGGTCGGTCCGTAGGCCGAGTGCTCCGTGGACGAGCCCATCGCGAACTCGTCGCAGTTCGTCTTCCCGACGATGACCGCGCCCGCCGCGCGCAGGCGGGTCACCACGGTGGCGTCGTACGACGGGCGGAACCCGCGCAGGATGCGGGAGGCCGCGGTCGTAGGCTGGCCGCGGGTGCAGATCACGTCCTTGACCGTGATCGGGACGCCGAGCAGCGGGAGGTCGCGCCACTCCCGCCGGTGCGCGTCGACCTCGGCCGCGCGCGCGAGCGCCTCCTCGCGGAGGACGACGGTCATCGCGTTCAGCCGGCCGTCGCCGGCGGCGATACGGTCCAGGCAGTCCCGGCAGACCTCGACCGCGGAACGCTCCCCGGCGGCGATCGCCGCACGGACGGCCCCTGCGGTCCCGGCGTCGGGCGCGGCCGCCATCAGCCGATCACGCGGGGCACACGGAAGAAGCGGGCGCCGCCGGGACCCGCGCCCGGGTCGGGCGCGTTGGCGACCGCCTCGTCCGCCGGCAGCGACGGTCGGCCCTCGTCGGCCCGCAACGGGGAATCGGCGGCGCCCGGACGCCAGCCGGCCGGCGCCGCGGAGGTGTCGACCGCCTGCAGGCGCTCCGCGTAGTCGAGGACGTCGCCGAGTTGCCGGGTGAAGAGATCCGCCTCGTCCGGCGTGAGCTCGAGCCGCGCGAGGGCCGCGATCCGCTCGACCTCCGTGCGGGTCAGGCGCCTGGGCATCGCGGGATGTTAGCACCCCGCCGGACGTGCAATCATGGCGGGATGGGCGAGTCCCTGTTCGGCAAGCCCCGCGCCGCGGTCGAGGCCGCGTTGCGGGGGCGCGAGCCGGTGGCGTGCCCGCTGTGCCGCCGGCCGCCGCGCCCGTTCGCGGTCGACTTCCAGGGCTTCCGCCTCGCGCGGTGCGCGGGGTGCGGACTGGAGTTCCAGAGCCCGCGCCCGGTGTTCGACGATCTCGCCGCGGCGGTGTACGGGGCCGCGTACCATCCCGACGCGCACGAAGCGGTGGACCCGGTCCGCCGCCGGCACTACCTCCGCCAGCTCGCCGGTCTGCGGCGCCACCTGCCCGCCGGCCGGCGCGCGCTGCTCGACGTCGGCTGCGGTGCCGGCGCCTTCCTCCGGCTGGCGGGCCGCTGCGGGTGGCGCGTCGACGGCACCGACATCCGCCTCACCGACGCAGCCCGGCGCACGGGCGCCCGCCTCTGGGAGGGGCAGCTCCCGCAGATTCCGTTCGACGGCGCGCGCTTCGACGGCGTGCGGTTCAACCACGTGCTCGAGCACACCCCGGACCCGCTGGCCGAGCTGCGGCGCGCCCGCGACCTCGTCGGCGCCGGCGGCGCCCTGCTGGTCGGAGTCCCCAATCTGGCCGGGCTGAGCCTGCGTCTCAAGAGCTGGCAGAGCCGCTGCCGCCTGAAGCGGCAGGGCTGGAAGCACTACGGCGCGCTGCACCACCTGTGGTTCTTCACGCCGGCGACGCTCGCCCGCATCGTCGTCGCGGCGGGCTTCGAGGTGCTGCGGGCCGAGACGCCCGTCCTCGAGCGGCCGGGACGTCCAGCGTGGGTCTGCGCGCTGCTGCGCCCGGCGCTCGAGGCCGCCCGGGCGGGCGGCATCGTCGACCTCTACGCCAGCGTGCGCTGACGGCGGTTTCACTCGCCGGCGGCGTGATAGTCCATCTCGCCTGCCTCGACGCGCACCGGCAGCCGGTTCTCGAGGGGCGGCAGCGGGCAGGTGGTGTAGGGGTTGAAGGCGCACGGCGGGTTGTAGGCGCGGTTGAAGTCGACGGTCGTCCAGCCGTTCTCGGGCGCGTCGGCGTAGAGGAAGCGCGCCGCGGGGTAGGTCTCGCTCCCGCTCGTCAGGTCGCGGAAGATGAACCACAACCGCCCGCCGGCGTCGAACGCCGTCATGCGGTGCTCGGCGCCGCCCACCGAGAACGCCACCGACCCGCTGGTGCGGAACGTCTCGACGTCGCCCAGGATGTTCGGGAGATCCACCGTCCGCGGCTCGGCGTGAGGGATGTACCGGCCCCGCACGCGGAAGTCCTCGGCGACAGGGAACCAGCGCAGGCCGCTGAAACCGCGGCGAATCTCGCTCTCGCGGTCGCGCATGCGGATGGCCAGCCGGTCGCCGCTGTAGTGGCCGAAGAGCGAGAGCGGCCCGATGGAGATCGTGGGACGCGACTCGCCCTCGTAGGGCCACAGCCGCGCCCCCTCGGTGTCGCGTCCGTCGATCGTCAGCGTCCCGCCGCCGGCCGCCTGCACCGTGATCTCGCCGCCGCGCAGCGTGAAGACGCCGGCGCTGTCCGGTCCGGTGCGGAGGACGATGTCGTTGAGCGGGGAGGAGCCGAAGGTGTTGTCGCCCTCGGTCAGGAAGAACAGGCCCGCGACCGTGAGCCACCCGTCGTCCGCGGTCAGCCGCGCCTCGCGTTCGGCGCGCCAGGCCTCGGTCTCGGCCGTGAAGTCCTGCGCCTGCGGCGCCACGGCGGCGGCGAACGCCAGCAGCGCGCAGAGAGAGAGCCGCCGGCGCCAGGTCGTCATCGGTTGCACGGTGAACTCCTTCATTCCAGGACTCGGATGCATCGAGTCTACCAGCCCCCTGCGCAGGCGGGGCCGCCGGCGCCGGCAGACCCGACCGGCCCGACTCGCGTGCACGCGGCCGCCCGGGCCGGCGGCCGTGCAGGCGGCGCCGATCCGTGCAACGATTGCCGTGCTGCCGTCGCGAGAGGGGACGGATGACGCAGGAAGATCCTCGGGAGTCGGAGGGGGCCGCGGCCGAGGCGCGCGGCTCCGTGCGGCCGGCCGCGATGGCCGGATCGTGGTACCCGCGGGAGCCGGATCGGCTCGCGGCGGAGGTGGACCGCTACCTGCAGGAGGCGGGCCAGGCGCCTCGGCCGGGGGTGCGGGCGTTGATCGCGCCCCACGCCGGGCTGGTCTACTCGGGCCCGGTCGCCGCGCACGCCTATGCGGCGGTCCGCGGCGGGGCGTACGACTCGGCCGTGCTCGTGGGGCCGTCGCACCGCGTCGGCTTCGACGGCGTCTCGCTCGCCGAGCACGACGCGTTCGAGACCCCGCTCGGCCCGGTGCCCGTGGACACCGCCACCGGCGCGCGCCTGCGCGCCGCGTCCTCCGTAATCGTTCGGAACTCCGAGGCCCATCGCCGCGAGCACTCGCTCGAGCTCCAGCTTCCCTTCCTGCGCCGAGTGCTCCCGGACACTCCCATCGTGCCGCTGGTCATCGGCTTCCAGCGCCGGCCGACCATCCTCGCCCTCGCCGACGCGCTGTCCGCCGCCCTGTCCGGCGCGCGCTCGCTTCTGGTCGCGAGCACCGACCTGTCGCACTACTTCGACGCCGTCCGTGCCGCCGCGCTCGACGCCCGCTTCGTCGACTGCGTCGACCGCTTCGACGCCGATGCCCTCCTCGCCGAGTTCGAGCGCTACCCCGAGCACGAGCGCGGGAGGTACGTCGCCTGCGGGGGCGGGGCCGCCATCGCCGTCATGCGGGCCGCCCGCGCCCTCGGCGCCACCCACGGCCAGGTCCTGGTGCGCGCCGATTCGGCGGCGGTGTCGGGAGACCTGCAGCGGGTGGTCGGCTACCTGGCGGCCGTGCTGGACTGAGGCCGTGCGGCTCTCGGACGCCGAGCGCGGGGCGTTGCTGCGGATCGCCCGGACCTCCGTGGCGCGGAGCCTGGGCGCGGACGCCGCGGGCGGGTCGACCGGCGGGTGCGACGACCGGACCCTGGAGGCCCTGCGCCGGCGCGCGGGCGCCTTCGTGACGCTCAGGGTCGCCGGCGCGCTGCGCGGTTGCCTGGGTCACGTGCGGGCCGACGCGGCGCTGGCGGACGTCGTCGCCAGCATGGCGGTGGCCGCCGCGCGCTCCGACCCGCGCTTCCCGCCCCTCACCGCGGTCGAGCTCGGGCGCGCGGAGTTCGAGGTATCGGTGCTCGGGCCGCTGACCGAGCCCGCCGCGCCCGAGCGGATCGAGGTCGGCCGCCACGGCGTGGTCGTCGACGACGGCCCGCACCAGGGTCTGCTCCTGCCGCAGGTCGCGGTGGAAGAGGGCTGGGACGCCCCGACGCTGTTGACGGAGGCCTGCCGCAAGGCACGCCTCCCGGCCGACGCCTGGCGGCGCGGCGCCCGCGTGCGCGTGTTCGAGACCGAGAGGTTCGGCGAGCGCCGCGGCCCCCCGAGGGAGGCGGTCGAGGACCCCGGCGTGGACGGTCATTGAACCCACTCGGCCGGCGAGCCGCGGGGCCCCCGATGGCACGCGATCACGGCATCGTCGACCGACCTCCGCGATGCCCTAGGATCACCGGCCATGGCCGACCTTGCGCCGGTCGCGGAGCGGCTCCGGCGCCGGACGCGCGCACTGCGGTTCGAGGGTCCGGTGGCCTGCGTCTACGCGCCCCTCGACTATGCGTGGGAGCCGCATCGGCGGTACCTCGAGCGCTATGGGCGGGGGCCGCGCGAGGTGCTCTTCGTCGGCATGAACCCCGGCCCGTTCGGGATGGCGCAGACCGGCGTGCCGTTCGGCGACGTCGAGCTGGTCCGCGACTGGCTCGGCATCGAGGCGCCGGTCGGGCGGCCGAAGCACGAGCACCCGCGGCGGCCCGTGCTCGGCTTCGACGTCGGGCGGCGTGAGGTGAGCGGCGCCCGCTTCTGGGGCTGGGCGCGCGAGCGGTTCGGAACCCCGGACGCGTTCTTCCGGCGCGCGTTCGTCTGGAACTACTGCCCGCTGTGCTTCATGGACGAGGGGGGCCGCAATCTCACTCCGGACCGTCTGCGTCCGCGCGAGGTCCGCGAGCGGCTGTTCGCGATCTGCGACGAGGCGCTGGGCGCGGTCGCGGCCCGCCTCCGGCCTTCCCTCGTCGTGGGGATCGGCCGGTTCGCGGGCGACCGGGCGCGGCCCGTCGCCGAGCGCTGCGGCGCGCGCTGCGGGAGCGCTCCCCATCCGAGCCCCGCCAGCCCCCGCGCCAACCAGGGCTGGAACGCGATCTTCGAGGCCGCGCTGCGCGATCTCGGCATCGCGTGGGCCGACGATGCGGCGGCGGGCCCTGGATCGGGAGCCGCGTAGCCGCCCCGCGGGGCCTGTTCATCGGGGCCGCGCCGGCCGGGCGGCCCCGGCTTGCGTCGCGAGCGCGTCGTGGAGGATCATGAAGGGTTGCACCCCGCGGCACGGCGGGGCCCCGCGGGGAACGTCGGCGAACCGCCGGCCAGCGACGAGCACAGCGCACCCGTTCGGAACCCTTTCGCGAGTCACCCGACATGAGCACGAACACCTTCGGCACCCGCCAGTCGCTGCCCGACGGACACGGCGGCCACGTGGACCTGTACAGCCTGCGGGCGCTCGAGGCGTCCGGGTACCCGGGCGTCGGGCGCCTGCCCTACTCGCTCAAGATCCTTCTGGAGAACATGCTGCGGCGGGAGGACGGCCGCGCCGTGACCGCCGCCGACATCGAGGCGCTCGCGCGCTGGACACCCGGCGTCCGCAAGGAGATCGCGTTCATGCCGGCGCGCGTGCTGCTGCAGGACTTCACCGGGGTTCCCGCGGTGGTAGACCTTGCTGCGATGCGCGACGGGGTGGCGCGCCTCGGCGGCGACCCCGGTCGGGTGAACCCGCTGCAGCCGGCCGAGCTGGTGATCGACCATTCCGTGCAGGTCGATCACTTCGGGGCCGCGGACGCGTTCGAGCTGAACGCCCGCCTCGAGTTCGCGCGCAACCGGGAGCGCTACGCGTTCCTCAAGTGGGGACAGGACGCTTTCCGCAACTTCAAGGTCGTGCCGCCCGACACCGGCATCGTGCACCAGGTCAACATCGAGCATCTCGCGCGCGTCGTCTGCCGCGATGCGAACGGCGCGAACCCGCTCGTCTACCCGGACACGCTGGTCGGGACCGACTCGCACACGACGATGGTGAACGGCCTCGGCGTCGTCGGGTGGGGCGTCGGCGGCATCGAGGCCGAGGCGGCGATGCTGGGCCAGCCGATCTCGATGCTCATCCCGGACGTCATCGGCTTCCGCCTGGTCGGCGCCCTGCCCGAGGGGACGACGGCGACCGACCTCGTCCTCACGATCACGGAGCGCCTCCGCCAGCACGGCGTGGTCGGGAAGTTCGTCGAGTTCTTCGGGCCGGGGCTCGCCTCGCTGACGCTCGCCGACCGCGCGACGCTCGGCAACATGTCGCCGGAGTACGGCTCCACGGTCGCCATCTGTCCCATTGACCGGATGACGCTCGACTACCTCGCCCTGACGGGGCGCGCCCCGGCGCAGGTCGACCTGGTCGAGGCCTACGCGAAGGCGCAAGGGCTGTTCGCCTCCGAGGCGGACGATCCGGTGTACAGCGGCGTGGTCGAGCTGGACCTGGGGACGGTCGAGCCGAGCATCGCCGGTCCCAAGCGGCCGCAGGATCGCGTGCCGCTGCGCGGGGCGGGCCGGGCGTTCGAGACGGTGCTCGCCGAGATGGCGGCCGCCCGCCGTGCCGGCGCGGCGGAGGCTGCCCACGCACCGGCGGACGCGTCGGCGGAGGACGCCCTCCGCGACGGCGCCGTCGTGATCGCCGCGATCACGAGCTGCACGAACACGTCGAATCCCAGCGTCATGATCGCGGCGGGCCTCCTGGCCCGGAAGGCCGCCGCCCGCGGCCTGCGCCCGAAGCCGTGGGTGAAGACCAGCCTCGCCCCCGGCTCGATGGTCGTCACCGAGTACCTCCAGGCGGCCGGACTCCTCGAGCCGCTCGCCGAGCTCGGCTTCGGCCTCGTCGGCTACGGCTGCACGACCTGCATCGGAAACAGCGGCCCGCTCCCGGACGAGGTGGCACAGGCGGTGCGGGAACGGGACCTCGTGGTGACCTCGGTCCTCAGCGGCAACCGGAACTTCGAGGGCCGCGTGCAGCCGCTGGTCCGCGCCAACTACCTCGCGTCGCCGCCGCTCGTCGTCGCCTATGCGCTGGCGGGGCGGATGACCATCGACCTGACCGCGGAGCCGCTCGGGCGCGACGTGGACGGGAACGACGTGCACCTCGCCGACCTGTGGCCGACCGCGGCCGAGGTACAGGAAGCGATGGCGTCGGCGGTGCGGACCGAGCACTTCACGTCCAAGTACGCGCAGGTCTTCGACGGCGACGAGCGCTGGCGGGGCCTGCCGGCCCCGGCCGGGGAGCAGTTCCGCTGGACGGCCGATTCGACCTACGTGCGGCACCCGCCCTTCTTCGAGTCGCTCTCTCCTTCGCCGGCCGCGCCGGTCGACGTCGCGGGTGCGCGCGTGCTCGCCCTGCTCGGCGACAGCGTTACGACCGACCACATCTCGCCGGCCGGCGCCATCCCGCCCGACGGGCCGGCCGGCCGCTACCTGATCGAGAACGGCGTGGAGCCGCGCGACTTCAACTCGTTCGGCAGCCGCCGCGGCAACCACGAGGTGATGATGCGCGGCACGTTCGCCAACATCCGGCTGCGCAACCGGCTGGCGCCGGACACCGAGGGCGGCTGGACGCGCCACCTGCCGGATGGCGAGCAGATGGCGATCTACGACGCCGCGATGCGCTACAAGGCCGAGGGGACGCCGCTCATCGTCCTGGCCGGCGCGGAGTACGGCTCGGGCTCGTCGCGCGACTGGGCGGCCAAGGGGACCATGCTGCTCGGCGTCCGTGCCGTCATCGCCACGAGCTTCGAGCGCATTCACCGCAGCAACCTGGTCTTCATGGGGGTGCTGCCCCTCGTATTCAAGGACGGCGACGACGTGGAGCGCCTGGGGTTGACGGGGGAGGAGACGTTCGACCTGACGGGGATCGCCGAAAGCCTCGCCCCCCGGAGCGATGTCTCCGTCCGCGCGACGCGCGCTGACGGAACCGCGGTGGAGTTCGACGTGACGGCGCGGATCGACACACCGGAAGAGCTCCGCTACTACCACCACGGCGGCATCCTGCCGTTCGTCCTGCGACAGATCGCCGCCGCGTAGCCGGAGGAGGGTGCCGATGCGCCTGCCGACGACGACGCCCGCTGCCGCCGCGGACGAGGGTGCATCCGCGACCGAGGTCGAGGCCGCAGCCGGCGCTGCGCCCGACTCCGCCGCGCCCGATTCCGCCGCGCCCGATTCCGCCGCGCCCGACTCCGCCGCTGCGCCCGATTCCGCCGCGCCCGACTCCGCCGCGCCCGATTCCGCCGCTGCCGCCACTGCGCCAGCCCCGATCGAGTGGAATCTGGCCGAGATCTACCCGGACCTCGACGCCTGGCGGGCGGACAAGACGCGGCTCGAAGGCGCCGTGGACGCGGCGGCCCGGTTCGCCGGACGCCTCGGCGAGAGCGCGGCCGTGCTGGCCGACGCGCTCGACGCCATCAGCGCCACCGAGAAGGACCTGGTGCGGCTGCACGTCCACGCATTCCTGAAGGCGGACGAGGACCGCCGGGTGGCCGAGGAGCAGGAGCGGCGCGGCGAGACGGCGCTGCTCCTGGCCCGGTTCGAGGAGACGACGAGCTTCGTCGCGCCGGAGCTGCTGCGGGTCGGCTCGGCCACCGTCGAGCGCTACCTCGCGGCGGAGCCGCGTCTCGCCCGCCACGCCTTCAACGTCCGCAACGTCCTCCGGCGGGAGCCGCACACGCTCTCGACCGAGGCGGAGGCCGTGATCGCCGGCACCAGCGCCATGCGGCAGGGGCCGGAGCGCGTGTTCGCGATGCTCTCGACGTCGGACATGCCGTTCCCGACCGTTACGCTCTCCACCGGCGAGCAGGTGCGGCTCGACCAGGCCGCCTACGGCAAGCACCGCGCGTCGCGAAACCGGGCGGATCGCAAGCTGGTCTTCGATGCCTTCTGGAAGACGTGGCAGGCCTACGCGGCGACGCTCGGGCAAACCCTCGACACGCACGTCAAGGCGCACGTCTTCGAGGCCCGCGCGCGGCGCTACGCGAGCGCCCTCGACGCGGCGCTCGCCGGGCCGAACATCCCGGCCGCCGTTTACCGGACGCTGCTCGCCGCGGCCCGCCGGCACCTCCCGTCGCTGCACCGCTACTTCCACCTCCGGCGGCGCATGCTCGGCGTCGACGAGCTGCGCTACTACGACATCTACCCGACGCTGGTCGCCTCCGATCGCCTCTTCGAGCTCGACGAGGCCAAGGCGATGGCGCTCTCCTCGGCCGCGCCGCTCGGCGACGACTACGTGGCCGCCCTCGGAGAGAGCTTCGCGGGCGACTGGATGCACGTCTATCCGCGGGAGGGGAAGGCGCCCGGGGCCTACATGCACGGCGCCGTCTACGACGTCCATCCCTATCTGCTCCTGAACTACAACGGCGCCTACGACGACGTCTCGACCTTCGTCCACGAGTGGGGCCACGCCATGCACACGGTGCTGGCGAAGCGCCACAACCCCTACGAGACGGCGAGCTATGCGACGTTCACGGCAGAGATCGCGTCGATCACCAACGAGGTCCTGCTGCAGGAGCACCTGCTCGCGCGGGACCTCACGGACCGCGAGCGGCTCTTCTACCTCGGCACGGCGCTCGAGGCGATCCGCGGCACGTTCTTCCGGCAGGTGATGTTCGCGGAGTTCGAGCTGGCGATCCACGAGCGCGTGGAGCGGGGCGAGGCGCTGTCGGGCGAGAAGCTGAACGCGCTGTACGAGGAGCTGGTGCGGCGCTACCACGGTTCGAGAGACGGCGTGCTCGCCTTCGACCCGACCTACGCCGTCGAGTGGGCGTTCGTGCCCCACTTCTACACGAACTTCTACGTCTTCCAGTACGCGACGTCGATCGCGGGCGGGACGATGTTCGCCGCACGCTTCCTCGACGGGGACGAGGATGCGCGCCGCGACTACCTGGCGGTGCTCGAGGCGGGCGGGTCGCGCTACGCCTACGAGCTGCTGCGCGAGCACGGCATCGACTTGGCGACCGACGCGCCGTACGACGCCCTCATCGCCCGCATGAACCGAGTGATGGACGAGATGGAGGCGATCCTCGACCGGGAGCGACCGCCTCAGGCGAAGCCGAACGCCGGAGGGAACGCGACGACGACCAGCCCCGCCCAGACGGCGTAGACCGGCAGGTAGGCGGTCTGCCACCGCTCGAGGGCGGCGAAGGGCCCGCGGCCGCCGAGGAAGCGGGCGTACAGCCACGCGGACCACGCCAGGTTCACGAGCAGGACGAGGTTCTCGCCCAGCGCCGCCACGCGGTTCGGGCTGAAGCCGAACTCCGAGATGCGGGCCGCGATGGCGGCCAGCGCCACGCCGTCGGCGACCAGCGCGCTCGCCACCAGCAGGAACAGCACGCGGTCGAAGAGGTCCGGCGGCGTCCGCGGGTCGCGGGCCGAGATGGCGTAGAGCAGCAAGCCGAGCACGACGGCCAGCAGCAGGTCGAAGCCGATCAGCACCTCGCGCTCGAGGTCGATCCCGTTCCGCGTCCACGCCATCGTGGCCAGCAGGGTCACCAGCACGGCGGTGAAGAGCGGCGTGAAGACGCGCGTCAGCACGGGCGCCATGTTCTCGACGACGCTCTGCTTGGCCTCGACGAGCCAGGCGCCGACGATGACCGCGCCCACCGCTCCGCAGGGCAGGATCCAACGCTCGGCCGTTCCCTCCACGTCGAGGCCGATGGCGCCGAACGTGACCACCGTGAACCCCATGAGCACGCCGCCGCCGAGGGCCATCAGCACGTAGTAGATGAAGAGCTCGCCGGAGAAGCGGACGAAGTCCATCCGCCGGCTGCCGCCCCACCAGCGCCCGCCGGTGTAGGCGACCCCGACCGCGAGCCAGAGCGCGATCGGCAGGTGCAACGCCGCCAGGGCCTCGGTGTGGCCGCCCCGCGCGAACGGGGCGGCGTTGATCGCCACGGCGCCGGCGGCGAACGGCAGCGCGAGCCACAGGCAGCGCGTGCGGTCGATGCCCCGCTTCCAGGCGAAGTAGCCGGTGAGCAGCGGCAGCACGAAGAGGCTGGCGTTGAGCGCGTAGAAGGCGTCCTCCCCGAGCCGGCGGCCGAACAGCTCGGGGACCTTGACCGCGAGGGCCGCGGCGACCGCGAGGCCGAGGACGACGGCGATCTCCGTGCGGGCGGTCCGCGTCCCGTCGAGCTCGCCGTGCGGGGCGACGACGAGCTGTTTCCAGAGCCGCTCCGAGTGCTCGCGCGCGAACTCGCGCGAAACGGCGTCCAAGCTGCCCATTCGCTTGACGGCCACCAGGAACGCCTCGTCGTCGGACAGTCCGGCATCGACGAGCGCCGCAATCTCGTCGCGCAGGTGGTCTTCGAGCTCGTCGACGTCCGACGGCCGGATGGCCGGCCGCCGGAGCAGCCAGGTCCGCCACTGCGCGACCTGGACTTCGAGGACGTCTGTCTGTGCGGTCATGTGCGTGTGCCTCCGTGCCGGGCGCCGCCCGCAGGGGCGTTCCGAACGCGAGTGCCTCAGCTGCTTCACCCGAGAACGTGGGCCGCGCTCCGACGCGGTGTCCCGGGCGTCGCCTGGCCCGCCCCGCACCCGGGTGCCTACGCGGGCGCCATCTCCAGCCAGATCCCGCGCAACGCTGCGTCGACCACCTTCCAGTGGCGCCGCTGGATTGCCAGGTGGGCGCGTCCCGGGTCCGTGATGCGGTAGTAGCGGCGCCGCCGGCCGCTCTGCGCGGTGGCCCACCGCGCCTCGACGTAGCCGAGCCGCTCGAGGCGATGGAGCACGGGGTAGAGCATGCCGTCGGTCCATTGGAGCTGGCCGCCGGACAGGTCGGCGACGCGCTTGATGATGGCGTAGCCGTAGCTGTCGCCCTCGGCCAGGATGGCGAGGACGAGCGGCGTGGCGGAGGCCGCGACGAGGTCCTTGCCGATGTTCATGGCCGCGCGTCCTCGCGCCGGTGCCGCGCCCGGCCCGCGCGTTGCTGCAGTCTCCGCTGCCACAGCCACGAACCGCCTCCCGCGAACCAGAGCGCCGCGAGTGCCACCATGACCCACTCCCCCACGAAGTGAGGCTCGACGCCCGTCGTGATGTCGTCGAGCGCGGCGAGGGCGAGCGCCGCCACGAGGCACGAGGAGGCGACGCCGGCGGACCTGGGCACGTTCAGGCGGGCAAGGCGCTCATGCATGGAGAAATTATGCATTGCACAACAATGTATGTCAAGCGTCGTCGAGACCGCCATCCTTTCCGAGGTCCGGCCGCTCGGTACCTCGCGCCGCCGCGCCTCGGTTTCAGGTTCCGGCGGGCGCCGTCCGCGGCGAAAGAGAGCGCCCGGCGTCGCACAGCGGCGGCTGAGGATGCGGTACGCTTGCTGTCTGCGGGCGTCCTGCCGTTCCGGTGGCCGTCGGCAAAATAGGAGGCGGTCGATGGTCTCGAAGCTCTCGGTGTTCCCGACGTCTCGATGCTCGGCGGTCCGGCTCCGAACCCGGACGTGCGCGGCCGTCGCGGCGCTCGTCGTCGTCGCCGGCAACGTGTCGCTGCAGGCGGTCCAGGAGGGCGGCACGGCATCGCTGACGGGCGTCGTGACGGACGAGCTGGGCGGCGTCCTGCCGGGTGTGACGATCACGGCGGAGAGCGCCGGAGGCGACCTCGCGCGGGAGACGGTCAGCGACGGCGCTGGCCGCTACGCCATCGCCGGGTTGCCGGCCGGGACCTATGACGTCGGCGCCGCGCTGGCCGGGTTCCAGGGGCAGGCGGCGACGGTCGAGGTGGGTGCGGCGGGCGCGCGGGTGGACCTGACGCTGGCCATCGCGCCGCTGGCCGAGACGGTCACCGTCACCCGGTCCGACCAGGTCCTGGCGACGGTCCCGAACGCGGTGGCGGTCGTCGGCGGCGACCAGATCGACTTCACGGAGCGGAAGTCGTCGCTGGACGAGGTGCTGCGCGGCATTCCCGGCTTGCTGGTCCAGAACCGGCGCAACTACGGCCTGTCGGGCGGCATCGGCCTCAGCATTCGCGCCCCGCAGCCGCGCTTCGGCCTGCGCGGCCTTGCGATCATCCAGGACGGCATCCCGATCACCACGGCCGACGGCACGACCGAGCCGGGCAACGTCGACCTCGGATCCGTGCGCCGCATCGAGGTGATCCGCGGTCCGAGCTCCGTCCTCTACGGCAACTCCGCCGGAGGCGTCATCAGCCTCTTCACGGAGATCGATCAGACACGGCGGCTGACCGTGAGCCCCAGCACGCAGTTCGGCAGCCACGGCTACCAGCGGCACCAGATGCGCGTCGACGGCCACAGCGACAGCGGCACCCGCTTCATGGGGAGCTACAGCCGCTTCCGGACCGACGGCTGGCGCCAGCACAGCGCCGCCGACATCCGGCAGACGAACATCGTCGTCCGGCAGGCCATCGCCTCGAGCACGGACATCTCGGGCATCTTCAACCACTACGACGCGCCGTTCGCCGAGAGCCCCAGCTTCCTGACCGCGGCGCAGGCGGGCGACCCGCGCCTGCCGGCGGAGCAGTTGGTGAACGCCAACCCGCGCCAGGCCCGCCCGTTCGCGGGGGCCACGGTGGCGGCCCAGAACTGGGGCGAGTCGGCCCGGCAGGGGCAGGGCGGCGTGACGCTGGAGCACCGCTTCGCGGGCACGCAGCTCGTCCGCGCCACCGGGTGGGCCGCGCGGCGAAAGCTCGACGCGGGAGGTGTCGGGCGCGTCATCGACCTCGGCCGGGAGGCGGCCGGAGTGCGGTCGGAGCACCTCGGCGCCAGCGAGGCGGGCGGCACGACAATCTCCTGGACGGCCGGCGTCGATGTCGCCTCGCAGGACGACGACCGGATGGAGTTCGGGTTCCGGCCGCCCTTCGTGGTCGGGGGCACGGAGCATCGCGGCAACCTCCTCGTCGACCAGCAGGAGGAAGTGCTGTCGGCCGGGCCGTTCGCCCAGGTGAGCCTGGCGCCGCACCCGCGGGTGACGGTGACGGCGGGCGTCCGCTACGACTACTACCGGTTCCGGGCCACGGACCGCAAGCTGGACGACGGCGACCAGTCGGGCGAGCGGACGATGGGCGCGGCCAGCCCGTCGGTCGGCGTCACGGTGGCCGCGACCCCCACGCTGAACCTCTACGGCAACGTCGCCACCGCCTACGAGACCCCGACGACGGTGGAGCTCTCCAACACGCCGGACGGCACCGGCGGCTTCAACCAGCTCCTCGACCCGGAGCGCCTGCGGAGCGCCGAGGTGGGCATCCGCGGCCTCCTCGAGCCCGCCCGCCTGCAGTACGACATCGCCTACTACCGGGCGCGCGTCCTGGGAGCCCTGGTGCCGTTCCAGCGCGCGGACGAGCAGACCTTCTTCGACAACGCGGGAGAGTCGGCGCGCCACGGCGTCGAGCTCTCGCTCGACTGGCAGCCGGTCTCGCGGGTCCGGGCGCGGCTGGCCTACACGCGGCAGGACTTCACGTTCGCGGATTTCGTGCTCGGCGGCACCGACTACAGCGGCAACCTGGAGCCAGGCGCCCCGCCCAACCGCCTGTTCGCGGGGTTCGACTACGCGGCCCCGTTCGGCCTGCGGTCGAGCCTGACCGTGCGCTGGGTGGACGAGTTCTTCCTGACCAACGCCAACGCCGCCGCGGCCAGCAACTGGGCCTACACGGTGGTCGACCTCCGCTTCGGCTGGGACGCGAGCCTGGGCGGCGTCGACTTCCGGCCGTTCGTCGGCGTCGACAACCTGCTCTCGGAGCGCTACAACTCGTCGGCCATCACCAACGCGTTCGGCCGCCGCTACTATGAGCCGTCGCCGGGCCGGGAGATCTACGGCGGCATCACGCTGGGCGGGGGGGTGCGGTAGGAGTGGCGGCGGGCTCGTTGCGCGGGCCGGCGGCGGGCGCGACAATGCCGGTGTGAGCGCCATCCTCCCGATCAACCTCGACGATCTGCTCCAGTGCCGCGGCGTCGAGTCGGCGCGGGTGGAGTTCAAGGCCGGCTGGGACCCGAAGACCACCGCGTACCAGGTGCTGAGAACAATCTGCGCGTTCGCGAACGACTACCACAACCTCAACGGCGGGTACGTCGTGCTCGGGGTGGCGGAGGCGGCCGGCCGGGGAGTGATGCCCCCGGCCGGCCTGACCGCGGCCGAGATCGCGTCCGCGGGGAGGTGGATTCGCGGGCACTGCAACCGTCTGGACCCGCCCTACCAGCCCGTGGCGTCGCCCGAGGTGGTAGCCGGCCGCCGCCTCCTCGTCCTGTGGGCGCCAGCGAGCGACACCAAGCCGCACGCGGCGCCCGACGGGCCGCGAGGGGCCTCCCGGTACTGGATTCGCCTGGGCGCGGAAACGGTCGACGCGCAGGCCAACGGGTTGCTCTCCCGGCTTCTGGAGCAGACCGCGCGCGTGCCGTGGGACGACCGGCGGGCGTTCGACGCCCGGGTCGAAGACCTGCGCGAGGCGGCCGTTCGCGAGTTCCTCCGCGACGTCGGCAGCGACCTGATCGACGAGCCGTCGGCGGGCGACGTCTATCGCCGCATGCGACTGACCGTGCGCGCCAACGGCTACGAGGCGCCGCGCAACGTCGCGCTGCTCTTCTTCGCGGACGAGCCGGAACGGTGGTGTCCGGGCGCGCGCACGGACGTCGTGCTGTTTCCCGACGGGCCGGCCGGAGACGTCCTGAGCGAGCGGGTCTTCCGCGGCGGCCTGGTGACGCAGTTGCGCGCCAGCCTGCGCTACCTGGAGGGGCTGCAGCAGACCGAGATCCGGAAGGCGCCCGAGCGCGTGCGGTCCCGAGCCTGGGTGAACTACCCGCTGCGCGCGATCCGCGAGGCGCTCGTCAACGCCCTCTACCATCGCAGCTACCAGGCGGATGCGCCCGAGCCGACGAAGGTCTACTGCCACCCCGACCGCATGGAGATCACCAGCTACCCCGGGCCCGTCCCCGGCATAGAGCCGGAGCATTTCGCGCCCGAGACGGCGATGCCGGCCGCCCCGGCCCGCAACCGGCGCATCGGGGAGCTCTTCGCGGAACTCAAGCTGGCCGAGCGGCGCCTGACCGGCGTATCGAAGATCTTCGAGGCGATGGCCCGAAACGGCTCACCGCCGCCGCGCTTCGATTTCGACGAGGGGAGAACCTGGTTCCGGGTGACGTTGCCGGCCCATCCGGGGCTCGGCGCCGAGCGGCAAGGCGGGCGGCGGGCCGGGGCGTAGATCGGGCGGCTGGCCGGCAACCGTCGGGCGCTCGGTCCAGGCGTGGTTGCCGCGGGTCGTCCGCGGACCGGCCATCCCCTCCGGCGGGCGAGGACGGCCGGTTCGGGACTCGAGTGGTTAGCGCCGCCGAACCCGTCGCAGGCTTCGTGTTCGGCCCCAGCCCCACCGGCCCAGGAGCTTGCGCCGCGGCACTCACTCCGTTGCGTTCTGCGGCGCAAGCTCCTAGTGCGAGGCCTCGGCCACGGCACCGGCCAGGATGTTCTCCAGGCCGTAGTTGCCCTCGTGGCAGGCGTACTCGTACACCGGCTCCGGGTTCTTCCGCATCGGTACGGAGTACGTCCACGGCTGCGTCCAGACCGTCGGGTCGTCGACCGTGACGTCGTAGCGCAGCGTGTCGGCGTCGACGCGCGTGAACCGCTCGGTCAGCGTCAGATTGCGGGTCGTGGCGCCCCGTTGGAAGTTCGTCTCCCTCAGGAAGTTCGTCGTCGTCACGACCAGCGTGTCGCCCTCCCAGTGGCCGCGCGCGTCGCCCGTCCAGAGCCGGATGCCGTCGTCCAGACGGTCCCGCCCGTCGAGGGGCACGACGCGGGCGTTGTGGTTCATCTCGGCGAAGAGAACCACCGTGTCCTCGGTCTGGAAGACCTGGACGTTGTTGTTGTAGGCGCTCGGCGCCATCGGCGGCCCCGAGTTGAAGCCGAGAATGCAGCGCACCTGCAGGCCCCCCGGCCCGAGGTCCTCGACGAACCCGCCCGGCGTCGGCTCGTGGGCCGACACCTCGCTGCGCGCCTCCGCCATTGCCGCCTGCCGGGCCTGCGCTTCTTCCGTCAGTGCCGGAATCCGCCCGTCCGGCGGATCGACGATCAGCGACGTCCTGTCCGTCGTCACCGACGTCCCCTCGTCGAACCAGAAGTCGTTGTAGGGGACGACGCGGTCCGAGGTGTCGTTGTCACGGCTCCGGCGCCGGATCGTCTCCTCGGCGAAGTCCGCCGCCTGCTCCGCCGTGAACACCTCGCGGTCGGCCAGCTCCTCCGGCCGCTGCATCGGGGTCAGGCTGCGGAAGTCCCATACCCCCTGCAGGTCCGGCGCCCCCCACGGCAGCCGCGGCGCTTCTTCCGCCGCCCCCTGGGCGCCGGCCATCCCCGGCGCGAGCCCTCCGATGGCCAACGCGGCCACCACGCACGTGAGCACCCGAAATCGCATGTTCACCTCCCGGCGGCGTCCCCGGTCGTGGCCGCCCGTTCCCGATCAACAGCTTCGCGCTTCGCGCCCTGCACGGGGCGTCCTGTTTCGTACCGCCAACACGATAGCCGATCGAGCGCCGTGGCGACACGGGGACGATGCCGCTGCCGTCCGGGGCTCGCGGGGTTCCGCGGCCGTCCTTCGCGGGCGCGTCATGCCGTTGCGGTGTCGGATCCCCTGTGCTCGGCGCCGCGCTCGACGCGCTCCACCTTCCTCGCAAGCGCGTCGCGGCGTTGCGGTGTCGGATGCCGTCCTTGCGCTTCTACACATCGGTCTGGTATATGTAGAAGCATGAGGTGTTCATGAGCGAGGGCCGCGAACGAATGGACCTTCCGCAGGGCATGCTCGACCTGGTGGTGCTGCAGGTCGTCGCCGGCGGTCCGATTCACGGCTACGGCATCGCGCAGCGCATCCGGCGAACCTCCCGCGACGCGCTGCTGGTGCCGCAGGGGTCGCTCTATCCGGCGCTCCACCGCCTGGAGCGCCGCAAGCTGCTGGTCGCGGAATGGAAGCCGTCCGACACCGGCCGGCCCGCGAAGTTCTACCGGCTGACGACCAGCGGTCGGGCCCGATTGCAGGAGCGGACGGCGAGGTGGATGCGTCTTGCCGAAGCCGTCGGCCTGATCCTGGCGGCCGAGGGCGGGGGCGTGCGATGAGCTGGCGGCGGCTCGGGCGAGACCCCGTTGACGGCTACGTCGTATCGCTCGCGCGGCGGGGCGGACGATGAGCTGGCGGCGGCGCGGGCGGGACGCCGAGCGGTTGGAGTGGGAGCTGGACGCCGAGCTCCGCGACCACGTCGCGCGACAGGTGGCGGACCATGTCCGCGCCGGGATGTCCGCGCGCGAGGCGCGCCGGCGCGCGCGCCTCGAGTTCGGAGGCCTCGATCAGGTCAAGGAGCTGTGCCGCGACGTGCGGGGCTCGCGGCTGGAGGAGATTCGGCACGATCTCCGCTTCGCTGCGCGCCTGCTCGTGAGGCAGCGAGCGTTCACCCTCGTCGCTGTCCTGGTGCTGGCACTCGGGATCGGCGGCGCCACCGCCGTGCTCAGCGTCGTCGACGGAGTGTTGCTGAGACCCGTGCCCTTCGAGGCGATGCACCGCCTCGTCATGGTGTGGGAGACCGATCGCGACAGCGGCACCGTCCGGGAGCCCGCGTCCGTCCCGGACTTCCTCGACTTTCGGGAGCGCAGCCGCCAGGTGGACGCGTTCGGCGCGCTCATGGGCACGCAGGTCACGGCTGCGACCGAGCGCGGTGCCCCGGTTCGGCGGACGGCGCTGGCGGTTACGGCCGGGTTGTTGCCGCTGCTCGGCGTCGAGCCGCTCCTTGGGCGGTCGTTCACGCGTGACGAGGCTCGCCCCGGCGGCGCTGCCGTCGCCATGATCAGCGAGGCGTTGTGGTCCGAGCGGTTCGGCCGCGACACGGAGGTAGTCGGCCGCGTGCTGCTGCTCGACGAGGCGCCCGCGACGATCGTGGGGGTCGTTCCGGACCACGCCGATCTGGGAGTGCTTCAGATTCTCTCCGCGGCCGCCTACGCTCGCGCCTTCGCCGACCAGGGCACGCGAGCCGACGTCGACGTGTGGGTGCCGCTCCGACCGGATCCGGATGCCCTGCCGAGGTCGACGCATTCCATCTTCGTCGTCGGCCGGCTCGCGCCGCGGGCGACCCTCGCGTCCGCCCGCGCGGAGCTGGCGGAGATCGCCGGGGAGCTGGAGCGCTCGTATCCCGAGAACGACGCGCGCGGCGTGTTCCTGGAGCCGCTCCCGGACGTGGTGTTCGGTCCCGTGCGCGCTCCGCTTGCGGTCCTGGCGGCCGCCGTGGCTCTCGTGCTGCTGATCGCGAGCGCCAACGTGGCCAATCTCGTCCTGGTGCGGGCGACGGCGCGGGTGCGCGAGGTTGCCGTGCGGCAGGCGCTCGGCGCCGGCGTCTGGCGTCTGGGGCGGCAGTTCGTGGCCGAGAGCCTGCTGCTGGCGCTGCTCGCGACCGCCGCCGGCCTCGCGTTGGCGGCCGGGGCGGTGAACCTGCTGGTCTCGGTGGCCCCGGCCGGCGTTCCGCGGCTGGCCGGGGTCGCACTCGATGTGCGCGCGGCGGGCGTCGCGGCGGCGTTGGGGTTGCTGGTGGGAGTCGCTTTCGGGCTTCTGCCGCTGGCGCAGGCGCGGGGCGGCGACCTGCTGTCCGGGCTCCGGGGCCGGCTCCGCCCCGCAGGCGTCCTGCGCGGCGGAGGCGCCGCGGGGCGCGCGCCGCGCCGACTGCTGCTCGTGGTGCAGGTCTCGCTGGCCGTGGTGCTGGTCATCGGCGCCGGCTTGCTGGTTCGCAGCTTCCAGCAACTCCTGGGCGTGGAGACCGGCTTCGATGCCGGGGGCGTCCTCAAGTCGGAATACCAGTTGCCGCCGGCGCGCTACCCCGCCGGCCTGGCCCGCTTCCCCCGGTTCACGGAGACCCACGCGTTCAACGCCGAGTTGCTGCGGAGGGTCGCGGCCGTGCCGTCCGTGGCGTCGGCCGCGATCGCCGGCAACCACCCGCTCGACGCCGGGGCCACCAACTCGTTCGTCGTGATCGGACGTGAGGCCGAGGCGGCCGACTGGCCCGAGATCACCGTCCGCCGGGTCACGCAGGGTTACTTCTCCACCGTGGCGCTCGCGCTCCGCGACGGACGGCTGTTCGACGCCAGGGACGATACGATCGCCCCGCCGGTCGCCGTCATCAATGCGGCTGCGGCGCAGCGCTTCTTCGACGGGGAGGGCCCTCTCGGGCACCAGCTCGGGTTCTGGGGGGCGCGACGGACGATCATCGGCGTCGTTGCCGACGAGCGCGTCCGCGGGCTGGAAGAGGCGCCGCCGCCCGGGGTCTATCTTCCCCTCGCGCAGGCGCCGTCCCTGAACGGCGTCTACGCGCTGCTCGCGCGGACGACGACCGACCCGGCGGGGCTGGCGCCCACGGTCCAGCGCATCGCCGCCGGGCTGGACCCGGGCGTTGCGCTCTTCGGGATCGAGCCTCTGGACCACACCATGGCGCGTTCGGTGGCCGAACGACGTTTCCTGATGGCGCTGCTGAGCCTCTTCGCCGCCGTCGCGATCGCCATCGCGGTCGCCGGCGTGCACGGCGCCCTCAGCTTCGACGTGGCGCGGCGGACGCAGGAGATCGGCGTTCGTCTGACGCTCGGGGCGCAGCGGTCCCGGATCCTTCTGAGCGTCGTCGGCCAGGGGCTCGCGCTCGTCGTTCCCGGGCTGGCGATCGGCATGGCGGCCGCCTGGTGGCTCGCGCGCGGCGTCGCCGCGCTGCTGTTCGGCATCCCGCCACTGGATCCCGCGACGTTCGTGGCGGCGCCGGTCCTGGTGGCCGCCGCGGCGGTGGGGGCCTGTCTGGCCCCGGCCCGGCGGGCCGCCGGGGTCGATCCGATGACCGCGCTGCGGGCCGAGTAGCAGCGTCGCGCGCACCTCGACGGCCACGAGATAGGGTGGGGCACCGGCCACGGGATCGAGGACGCGCGAGCGCCCGGCGACCGCCATCCGCCCTGGGGCGATGTTCGGACCGTTCAATCCAGGTCCGCGAACACCGGGGCGTGGTCGGAGGCTATGTTCCCGTCCTTCTTCTTGCGGTAGTCGCGGTCGATCTCCACGCGGCGCACTCGCGGGACGACGGCAGGAGTGCCCAGCAACAGGTCGATGCGCAGTCCCATGCCGCGGTGGAAGGCGCCGCCGCGGTAATCCCACCAGGAGAACTTCTCCTCGTCCGGGTACAGGTGGCGGAACAGGTCGGTGAACCCCAGGTCGACCAGCGAGCGGAACCGGGCTCGCTCCGCGTCGGTGCAGAAGATCGAGCCGTCGGCGGCGTCCCCCTGCCAGGCGTCCAGGGCCGCCGGGACGATGTTGAAGTCCCCGCCGACGACGGACGCGACGTCCCGCCGCACGCCGGCGAGGTAGTCGCGCAGCGCGTCGAACCAGGCCAGTTTCCGCGCAAAGTCGGGATGGTCGAGCGTCTTGCCGTTGGGACAGTACACGGAGGCGAAGTCGAGGCCCGCGACCCGCACGCGGAGCAGCCGCGCTCCGTCGTCCTCGCGACCGGGCAGCCCTCGCGTCTCCGCCTCCGCCGGCGTGCGGCTGAGCACGGCCACGCCGTTCCAGCTCTTCTCGGCGTGGACGACGGCGTGATAACCGAGCGCCAGGAAGTCGTCGTGCGGGAAGTCCTCCTCGCTCAGCTTCAGCTCCTGCAGGCCCACCACGTCCGGCGCGCGGCTCTTCAGCCAGTGGATGATGAAGTCCATGCGCGCCCGCAGGCCGTTGACGTTCCAGGTGGCGATCCGCATGCGCGTCAGTATCGCACTGCTATCGGTACCTGGGCTCGCTCGCCCGCGACAGGGGTGGTGCCCGCTCGACGGACGCCGGGGCAGGCCGACTGCCAACCCACCCGCGCCAGCTACCACGAGATCCGAAATGGATACTGAGCGGATCCGCGACCACCAGCCGTCTACGTCGGAGGTCCGAAGATTTCCTCCGCGCGGTCCAACAGCTCCTCGACGCGACCGTCGTCAGCGGCGCCGGTCCTGCCGAGGAGGCCGGTCCGCCAGCGCGGCGGCAGTGCGTCCTCGCCGTGCAGGGCGCCGACCGCTGCGCCCACGATGGCGGCGACCGTATCGTTGTCCTTGGCATCGTTGACGGCTCGGACGATCGCCTCCTCGGGGTCGTCGCCATGACGCGTCAGGATGAACAGGACCGTGGGCACGGTCTCGAGCAGATAGGCGCCGGAGAACCAGGCGCGTCCTGCCTCGACGACGGAGTCTCGGCCGTCTGCGCGTCGCGGCACCTGTTCCTGCACGAAACGCCAGATGGGTCCACGGTAGTTGGGCCACTCGCCGCCGCGCGGCGCGTACCGAGTGTCGTCCCCCTCCACGCGGCGTGCGAGGTGGACAAAGCGGCTCACCCACCACTCGGGGGACGGCGGTTGCCGGCAGGAGAGCAGCTCACCCAACATGCCCGCGAACGCCGCACAAGCCCCGATGGAGCCGGGATCGTTGTGCGTGATGGCTGCGCAGAGCGCGGCGTCGCTCCAGAACGCCGGGTCGGGCTTTTTCTCGTCGAGATATGGGACCGTCACCGACGCGATCCGCATGAGCGCGCCGTTCCCTGCGGAATGCGCCGATGCTTCCCACCACGGCAACCCTGCGCGCATGGCGTCCCGAAACTCCCGCACGGCGCTTCCGATTCCGAAGACCCGGCGCTCGGGAGAAGCGAACACCTGCGCGAGTCGGTCGGGGACAGCCCCCGATGGTCGACCAGGTGTTCCAGCGTCCAGAAAGCCAGTTGGGTGTCGTCGGACGGCAGCCCCACCGGCCGATGCCGCGCGTGACGGTTCGGCAGATAGTCCCGGATCTCGCCGAACGTCCTCCGGCCAGGTCGGGAACCCGCCGGATGCCGACTGAATCGTGAGTGATTTCGTGGGGGTCGTTGCTGTCGAACTGGATCAGGGTCAAGGTGCATTCGCCCGCCCTCTCGCGCTGCTCGGCCACGAACCCGTTGAAGCCGTCCACGACGTCGCTCTGCAGGCCGTGCATGGATCCCTGAGCGGTCGATGAGGAAGGAGACGTGGACGGGCTCTGCGACTTCGCCTCCTTCGCGCGGCCCGGGCCGGGATCGCACCGGCTCGTCGCGATTGTCGACGATCCGGCGGGGCGCGCCGCTTGCTTCCGTCGTCGGGCCCTCAGCGGGCGAGCTCGTCGCGGTCGACGGACTTCGGATCGGGCGGCCATCGACATCGTCGCGTGTCACTTGTGTCAGCGCTCCTTCCGCAGCTTGATCACAGGATCACAAGGGGTCTGGATGATGTGTCAGAAGCTGTCAGCGACGTCGAGGCGACTGGTGCCGAAGCCCTCCGGCGCCATGAGCACGATGCGCTCGGCCGGGTCGACGGTGACCGCAACCGTCTTCTTCCGACGGGGGCTGCGGCGGATCGCGTAGGTCAGCCGAGTCGCGCCCCATATGACGGTGGAGGTCTCCGCTGCCCCTGGAGGGAACGGAGCCGCCGGCGACGGGGTGGTCATCGGTCGGCCCGCACCTTGCGAGGTCGACGATTGCGGGCGTCTGCTATTGTCGGACGCGGGCTCAGCGACAAGGCTGCTGGCCCGGGCGCCGGCCTTCGACGCGGCGCGTGGTCGCAGGCCGCCAGGGTCGGCGGCCGGGCGAGACCGGAGGCGAAGGTGGACCGCAGATCGCTGTTGACGTTGGGCGGCATGGGCCTGTTGGGGGCCGGGCTGAGCGCCTGCTCGGCGCGGCCGGGACCGGAGCTGCGGCTGGCGCCCGTGCGCGCCGAATGGGACCGGATCATCCGCACCACGGTCGGGTTGCGCCCGCACCGTCCCTCCGGCTTCGTGTTGCGCGCCGACCGGCTCGACGACACCACGGTGATCCACAACTACGGGCACGGCGGCGCCGGCATGTCGCTCTCCTGGGGCACGGCGCGAATGGCAGCCGAGATGGCTCTCGGCCACGACAGCCGCCGGGCGGCGGTCGTCGGCTGCGGCGCGGTGGGCCTCGCCGCCGCGCGACAGCTCCAGCGGCGCGGATTCGCCGTGGCCATCTACGCGGCGTCGGTCCCCCCGGACACGACCTCGAACCTGTCGTTCGCGGGATTCACGCCCACCGCGGGGCTGATCGACGAGGAGCGCAGGACGCCGGCCTGGGACGCCCAGTTCCGCGAGGCCGCCGAGATCGCCTACCGCGAGCTGCAGCAGTTGGTGGGGAAGGGGTTCGGCGTTTCCTGGATCGACCGCTACGGCCTCAGCGACGCGGACCCGAGCGCCGCGGGGGACGATTCCGGAGAGGAAGACGAGGAAGACGGGGATCCGCTGCTCCCCGCCCACCTGCGCACGGGCCTGGTCACGCTGGGACCCGGCGAGCATCCCTTCGGCTCCCGCTACGCGATCCGGCGCAACCACCTGCGCATCGAGCCGTCCATCTACCTCGACGCCCTTGTGCGCGACTTCATCCACTTCGGCGGTCGCATCGAGATCCGCACGTTCACGGAGCAGCGCGAGCTGGCCGCGTTGCGCGAGCCCCTGGTCGTCAACTGCACCGGGCTGGGCGCGGGCGAGCTGTTCGGCGACCGTGACCTGCTGCCGCTCAAGGGGCAGCTCACCGTGCTCCTGCCCCAGGACGAGGTCGACTACGGCATCTCAGGCGACCTTCCCGATGCTCCGTCCGGCATCCTCGGCGTCCACATGCAGCCGCGCCGCGACGGCATCGTCCTCGGCGGCACGTCCGAGCGCGGCGTGTGGTCTCTCGAGCCCAATCGCGAGGCGATGCAGCTCCTCGTGAACGCGCACCGGGCGGTCTACTCGGCGATGCGCGTCTGAGTCCCGATCGGCACGTCAGATTGCCGGCCCGCTCCGTCGCGGGCGGGGGCGCTCGGCGTCCGGATCTGGAGCCGCCGTCAGCGTGGTCTCGGTGCGGTCGCGCACGATGGTGAGGTCGAACCCCGCGCCGGGCTCGAGGCTGGCGAGCCGTCGCCGAAGCCCGCGCAGGTCGTTCACGGCGTCCCCGTCAATCCCGGTGATGACGTCACCGGCGCGCAGGCCGGCGGTCGCGCCCGTCGTATCCGCGCCGACGTGCGTGACCAGGACGCCGGCGTCGACGCCGAAGTAGTCGGCGAGCTGACCGCCTACGGACTCGGCGCGAATGCCCAGTCGGACGCGTCCCGGACCCCAGCGGCCCTCGCGGAGCACGTCGGGCAGCCGGCGGAGCCCGCTGAGGTCCAGTTCGCCGAGGCGTTCCCCGAGCTCGTCCATGCCCCGCCGGAGGCGCGCGGAGTCAACCTCCGCCAGCCGGGCCGCCCAGCCGGGCCCTTCCGCCGGTGTCACCTGCAGCGCCAGCGCCGATCCGTCCCGCCGCACGCGCAGCGGCACGGTCCGCCCCGCCGGCGTCTCCTCGACGACGCGCGCCAGTTGACGAGCGCCGCGCACGCGCTCGCCGTCGAACTCCACGATGACGTCCCCCGGCTCGATGCCCGCCGCGTCGGCGGGGCCTTCCGCGTGCACTTCGGCGACCACCGCGCCCGTCTCCGCGGCGGGGTCCTCGACGTCCCGCACCGAGATGCCGATGGCGCTACGTGCCCCGCCGAGCTCGATGCGGCGCTCGAACACCCGCTCGACCCCTTCGGGTGCGGGTTGCGCCGCGCCCTGCGGTCCCGCTACGGCCGGTTGCGCGGCCAGTGCGGCCAGCGTCGCGACGCCCCAGATCAGGGCCTTGGTGCGGGTCTTTGTCGTCATGTCGATGTTCTCCCCGTGGCTACGCGTCGCAACCCTCGGTTCAGGATCGGTTGCGCCTTCTGCAGGGTAGGACGCCGGCGCGATGCGGATGGCCGGCGCCGGCGGGAAGCAGGAACACGGGGATCCGTGCGGGCCGGCGGGCAGCGGGGCGGTGGGGCGGCGGTGTACACCCGGCCGGCGTGCAGGAGCGTGTTGCCGCCGTCCAGCTTCTCGGTCGCTACCACGTCTTCGCCGACGAATCGACTCGGACTCGCGTGCACGGCATCGCCCCGACCGATCGTCGGGACCACGGCCAGTAGGGCGTACTCGGGTACTTCGGGGTCGATGGCATCGGACGCACCCTTCCGCCCCATCGCTGTCGTCGCGTGCGGGCGGACCCGTTGACCGTATCCGATGCGGCAGGCACCGCCGGATTCGTCGAGAATCTACAGCGTCCGTGATTCGGGCAGGCCTCAGAAACACGTGCGAGAACGAGCGATCAACGGTACACGTCCTTGCGGTGGCCGATCTTGAGAACGACGACAACGAGCGCGTCTGCGCGCACGCTGTAGAGCTACGCGATGGGGCCCGATGCGGATCCGGAAGACGTCGTCCTGGCCGGCGAGCTTGCGGCAGCGGTGAGGGAGAGGGTCTGCGGCGAGCGCCCGCAGGACGCGGACAACCCGCGTCTGGTCGTCGACCGGGAGCTTCTTCAACTGGCGCTCGGCCGTGCGGGAGAGGCGGACGCTATATGCTGTCATCGAGGTCGAGTTCAGCGACGACCTCGCCAAGGGACCGGGTCGGCTCGTTCCGGAGCTGCCTGACGTCCTCGATATCCTCCAGCTCTTCAAGGCGATCGACGAGCGCATCGCGGACAAAGTCACTCACGATGACGCGGTGCCGCCGGCAGTAGGCATCCAGCGCCCTCTTGACGGCAACGTCGATCTCCGCGCTTACCTGTACGGTTGGCATGCAACGCCTCCCACGCGGAGTATGCTACTCGAACTCCGCGTCCTTCAGCCGGAAGCCGGCGGCGAGAGTGGGCTCGCGGTCGTCGCCGAGCACCCGGTGGGCGATGTAGTCGCCGAGCACGGGGCCGAACTTGAAGGCCTCGGCGGAGCCGCCGCCGGCCAGCCAGACGTTGTCGAGGTCCGGGTGCGTGTCGATGATGAAGTTGCTGTCGACGCTGCTCTCGTAGTGGCAGGCGCGGGTCTCGTTGAGGGGTGCTTCGCCGAGGTCCGGGAAATGGCGGCGCAGGATTTCGCGCGGGCGATCGTGGTGCTCGGGCGCAATCCAGCGATCGGACTCGTCCGGATCCTCGGGCGGGCGGCCCCCGGTGCGGACCCGGAATCCGCGGTGGTCGGGGGGCAGCGCCGGCCAACCCGTGCAGCCCGGCACGCCGAAGCTCGGCATGTGCGGGTAGGAAAAGCGGGTGTCGCCCGCCGGCACGGCGAAGTAGAAGACGTGCCCCATGGGGATCCGAATCCGGCGTCCCATCAGCTCGGGCAGCACCTTCGGGAACCACGGGCCGCACGCGAGGATGAACGTCCCCGCCGACAGCGTGCCACCCGATGCGAGCTGCAGCGCGCGGAGCGAACGGCCGTCGCGGGCGCCGAACGCCGCTCTCTCGATGCGGATGGTGCCGCCCTCTTCCTCGAAGACGCGGGCGATGGACTCGATGGCGCGCCGCGCGCGGACCACGCCCGCACCCGGCTCGTAAAGGGCGACGCCGAGGTTGTCGTAGCGAATCCACGGCCAGCGGTGCGCCACCTCGTCCGGCCCCAGCACCTCGTAGGGGGTGCCGAGCGCGTCCCAGTGGCGGCGGGTCTCGGTGAAGTAGCGATTGGTGGCCTCGCGCAGGATCAGGTCGCCCGTCCGGAAGAACAGCCGGGGCAGCAGCCGGTCGCGTCCTTCCTCGTCCCACGTGCTCCAGCGCTCGATCGCCCGCCGCGCCCAACCCGCCCATTGCGCGCCGTGGGGCCGGTCGCCGTACGACGTGCGGACCCCGCGGGTTTCGCCGCCGGAGGTCTGGCGCGAGTTCCCGGCGCCGTAGGCATCGACGACCGTCACCCGCGCACCCAGCCGCTGCAGGTGGAGGGCTGTCCACATCCCGAAAGCCCCGGCGCCGACGACCGCCACGTCCGGGGACGGCAGGTCCTGCACCCTGTGCGCCCGGCCGGCGGTGCTGCGCGCTCGCGGACGTTCGCCGCCCGCGGTGAGCACGGCGCCTGTACCGGCGCCCAACGCTTGCAGGAAGCGGCGCCTGCCGACCGCTGCGCTGGATCTCGGTGCGCGCGTCTTCGTGCGGGAGGTGTCCTGCAATGCGTCCTCGTTCCAGTAGGAGAGTCGCCGCTTCCGTCGATGGTAGCACTCGGGGTGACCCCGCGGCCCACGGGCAGAGCGGGCTCAGAGAATGGCTCGCATCCGCCTGAGACTCCGACCGCGGGAGCCTACTGTTCGAGCAGGTTTCCGTATGGGTAGCGCTCGGCGAGCGCTTTCTGGAATCGCCGAAAGGCCGGCAGGTTCTCGAGGGGGCTGTAGTCGGAAACGTACTCGGCTACGCTCACGCGGCGTTGCGCGATCGAACGCCTGAAGATCCTGCCACGCCGCCCCGCGGGCGCTCCGGCGGCCCGGAACAGGAGCTCGTCCAGGCGTTCCTTGGGATCCGCGATATTCTCGATCTGGGCGATGCCGGGTACGGGCACGTGCGACGAGGGCGAGCCGGCTGCGTTGGCAATCGCCGTACCGTCAAGAAGGAGCCAGGACTCGGACATCCGGACAGGTACGACCGGAATCACGTCGCCTCGATCGACGGCGTCGAATTCTCCCAGGCGCTCATCCAGGGTCAGGGCCTCGGCGTCACGATGGACGAAGATCAGCATCGCTCCCGTCCGGTACGCAGCCAGGAACTCGCCGACGCCACCCCGGCGCTTCCGGAACTCCGGTTCGAGTATCTCCACGCCCGGATCGAGCCGGTGGATCGCCCATTGAATCATCGGAACGAGCAACCGGTCGGTCCCTCCGCCTGCGATAACGGCGTACGCCAGTTGTCGACTCACTTGGCCGATCCAAACTCCAGATGCAGTTGCCCAAACTCGGAGTTGACGGGAGAGCCGCCGATGAAGTCGGCGACCGCCTGCCTGTCTGCAGGCCGTACTCCCCCATCCGATGCCGTGGGTAGGGCGGCCCGCCAGGTATCGGAGATCGGCCGGAACACGCTGATCGGTCCGTCTCCGCTCGTGAGCGCCCGCTCGACGAAGAGGAGGTCATCGAGGGAGAACTGCCGCGCCACCTCGGGTGAATGAGTGTTGAGAACCACCTGTCTCAGCGGATTGTCGGTTCCGACCCCGTCGTGCACATCCACCGCGTAGTCTCGCAGCAGCTCTGCCAGATTCGGCACCCTGGATGGGTGAATGCCGTTCTCCGGTTCCTCGATGCACAGAACGGCGCGGTCCTGCACGTCAGCCAACATCAGGACCAGCGCGACGTACCGCAGCGTGCCATCCGAGAGCGAGCGGCCGTACAGCCAGTTGTCGACGCCCGGTACGCGAGCCCGCAAGGCGAGCTGGTCACGCACGTCGTCCGAGTAGACATCCAGGTCGACGATGTCCGAATTGAGCTGACGCAGCCGGAAGAGGACCTCGGCGGTCGCGTCGGGATCTCTCGCCACGAGGGCGTGGAGCGTGGCTGCCATGTGGCCGCCCGATGCTGAGACGTGCGCCGGCGCCGATCGCACATCGGGCGTTCTCATTGCGCTCGGCTCCAGGTGCAGTACGCGCCAGGACGACATCTCGCGCTTGGCCGCCAGGACGGTCGGATAGTCGGAGGTGTTGGTGCCGCCGACGACCGTCAGGGGCGACCTGCCGACCGGGGCGGGACGCCCCCGGCTCCCACCGTCACCGTGGAGCTGGATTCTGTCCTGCTTCGTGGAGATCCGCGGCCCTCCCCACCGCCCGCCCAGCGTGACCGACTTCTTGAACGTCTCGGACGCGTCGAAGCCGACGAAGCTCTTGAAGTCCTTGAGCTTGGCGTGCGTGAGGCTCTCGTACTCCACCAGTAGGCGGTCGGACTCCGACACGTAGCGTAGCTTGACCGTGTAGGTGAGCAGCGTCGTGCTCGGCTTCACCGATTCCCCGAAGTCATCCACGACTTCGTCGGGCACCACCATGTCCGCCGAGAGCTGAATCGTGAGGCCGGGATCCCGGCCGAACACCAAGTCGAGGGGTGAGTAGCCGCCGTCACTTGTATGCCGCACCTCGGTGGCCGCATCGGCGATGTCGCGCTCGGCCAGCGCGCTGAGGAATTGGATGGCGTCGAACAGATTGCTCTTGCCGACGCCGTTGTGGCCCATGAAGCAGGTGAACGGGCCAAAGCGGACGTGCGCCTCGCGGATGCTCTTGAAGTTCTTGATCGTCAGGGTCAAGAGCATCGGAATGTCGGCTCCGGTGACGTCGAAATCGTCGAGGCCGATTTCCTCGTGCCCCGCCCCTACAGGTTCGTGGGGATGATCAGCATCGCGACGACGCTGAGCAGCGTGCAGATGATGGCGATGATGCCGGTGTAGCCGAGCACGTCGCCGAACTTCAGGCGCGTGACGGTCAGTATGGGGATCGCCCAGAACGGCTGGATGAGGTTGGTCGTGGCGTCCCCGTAGGCGTACGCGAGCACCGTGGTCGTGGCCGATACGCCCAGCTCCTTCGCAGCCGGCAGCAGGTAGGGCGCCTCGATGAGCCACTTCGAGCCGCCGGACGGCACGAACAGGTTCACGAACCCGGAGTAGAAGTAGACGACGAGCGGGTAGGTCTCCGCCGTCGCGAACGTGACGAACAGCTCGCCCAGCCAGGCGCCGAGGCCGGTGTTGTTGATGACGCCGAAGATTCCGGCGTAGAAGGGAAACTGCAGGATGACGCCGGAGGCGGTCCGGGCCCCGTTCCCGAACGCGCGCACGAGGTTCGACGGCCGGCCCTGGAGCAGCAGGGCCGCGACCAGGAACGACGCGTTGTAGGCGTTGATGGTCCAGGTGGCGCCGAAGCCGCGCGTGACGAGGGAATAGCCGAGGGGATAGCCGATCAGGATCGCGGCCAGGATGGTCCAGCCGCGGAACGACTCCATCCGGCCCGCCGGCGTCTCGACCGCCTGTTCCTCGGGCAGCGTCGGCATGATGGCGTCGACCTGCTCCGGCGTCAGCGTGCGGACGTTGCGCCGGGGATGAAGCAGCATCGCGGTGCCGAGGGCCACCGCGCCGAGGACGGCGATGAAAATCAGGTTGAACGGAACGAACAGCGTCTCGGTGACCGGCAGCACGCGGTCGATCACCGGCTCGCCGCTCGCCGGCGCCAGCAGCGGATTGCCGGGCGTCGCGAGAATGAGCGGCGCGGACCCCGACAGGCCGCCGTGCCAGATGGTGCCGATCCCGACGTACGCGGCCGCGATCACCAGCCGGATGTCGGCCTTCGGATTGCGCCGCGCGAGGAACGGCACGAAGAGCGCCGAGGCCACGACGCTCAGCGCCCAGTTCATGTAGGCGGTGACCAGCGAGTACAGGCCGATGAGCGCGATGGCCTGCACCGGCCGGTCCGGGTCGGGCAGGCTGGCCAGGCGGTCGAGCAATCGGAAGACCGGGCGCGACGAGACGCAGGCATGCGCCGCGATCATGGCGATCGAGAACTGCATCCCCAGCTCGAGGAGCGCCCACATGCCGTTGCCCCAGGCCAGGACCGACTCGTTGAGGCTCGCCCCTGCCCCGAACATGGCGAGCCCGATGGCCGCCACGGTCAGGAGCATGCAGACCACCCAGGAGTCCGGAATCCAGCGCTGGGTGAACTGGCAGAGCCGGTCCCCGAGATCGCCGACGACGGCGACGATGCCGCCCGGGCCCCCGTTCGACGGCGCCGATGACGTTGCAGGCATGCCGTCGCGCGATCAGGACGCCGCGGCCGGCGCCTGCGGAGGCTTCGAGAGCATCAGGGCCGCGAGGGCGACCACCGACAGCACCGCGGCGACGTAGAAGGCGACCTCGTAGGTCCCGGTGGCGTCGAAGACGCGCCCCGCGATGACCGGCCCGACGATGCCCGCCACGCCCCACGCCGAGAAGAGCAGCCCGTAGTTCACGCCCATGTTGCGCGTCCCGTAGAAGTCGGCGCAGGTGGAGGCGAAGACCGAGAGCAGGGTGCCGTAACAGTAGTAGATGACGATCAGCAGGAGGT
This sequence comes from Vicinamibacterales bacterium, assembly GCA_965215155.1. Taxonomy (GTDB): domain Bacteria; phylum Acidobacteriota; class Vicinamibacteria; order Vicinamibacterales; family UBA8438; genus JAGWAJ01. Next base: position 2,218,164 of record CBDCCY010000004.1, read on the forward strand.
AGAAGAGCGCCACCTGCCCGGCCAGGATGTAGAACAGCGGCAGGGCGACCGCCGACAGCAGCACCATGAGCCGCAAGGTGTTCAGCCGGCCGAAGGTGTCGGACATCCACCCCGAGAGCACGCGCCCGCCGGTGTTGCCGATGGCCCCGATCGTGAGGCCGAGGCCCGCGGCGGCGCCGAGGCCGGCCGCCTCGCCCACCGGGACGAGCTGGCTGATCACCATCAGTCCGGCCGCGGCGCCGAGGCAGTACGCGATCCAGAGCAGGTAGAAGGTCGGCGTCCGGACCATCTGGCCGGTCGCGAACTCGTGCCCGACCGGCGCGGCCGCGGCCGGTGCGGCCCCGGCCGCGGGAGCCGGCGCCGCGGTGGGCGGCTTGTAGCCGGCGGGCGGATTCCGGAGCAGCCACGCCGCAATGAGGGTCATCACCAGGAACACCACGGCGGAAATCTGCATCGTCCCCTGCCAGCCGTAGGCCGGGATGAGCACCTCCCGCGCGAGCGGGCCGTAGATGCCGGAGCCGGCGCCGTAGCCGCCGACGACGAGGCCGACGGCGAGGCCGCGGCGGTCGGGGAACCACTTCGAGCAGACCGGGATCGGGATCGCGTAGCCGAAGCCGTTGCCGGCGCCGGCGATCGCCCCGAAGGTGACGTAGAGCCAGATGAGCGACTCCGTCTGGCTGGCCAGGTAGAAGCCGATCGCGTAGAGGATGCCTCCGAACGCGGCCACCCGCTGCGGCCCGTAGCGGTCCTGGAGGAAGCCGGCGACGACGAACCAGGAGCCGACCGACAGGATGGCGATGGTGAAGACCACCGACACCTGCGTGCGGTTCCAGCCGAAGTCCTCGCCGAACGGCGCCACGAAGACGCTCCAGGCGTAGATCACGCCGAGCGCCAGGTTCATCAGCACCCCGCCGAGCAGCGGTTGCCAACGGGCCGGGGTCGCGTCAGTCATGCGGGCGCTCCTCTCGTGTCGATGCCGCGGCGGTAGCGCCGCAGGTCCCCGCGGTCGTGCACCGCCTGCCGGCGCCGTCGCGCGCCGACTCCCGGGGCGGGCGGCTCCACATTCTACCCGTCCCGGTCGCGGTCCCCGTGCCGCCGGGCTACTCGCAGGTGGGGGCGAGGTGCTGGAAGGACGTGATGTTGAGGCGCCACTCGCCGTCGTAGAGCAGCTTGAGGCCCTTGGCCTGCACCCGGTGGCCGACGTGCGAGGCGACGCCGAACTCGCCGACGCCCAGCAGCCGGTAGCGCAGCGTCCCCAGCGCCTCGCTGGCCGAGCGGGCGAGTTCCTCCTCGCTCGTGAACGCCTGCTCGGTCGGCTCGCCGGCCGTGGCGCGCTCGAGGAACCACGGCAGCTCACCCGATTCCTCCGCCAGGCAACCGACCACCGTCACCAGCGCGACCTCGCCGCTCGGCGGATTGTCCTGGACCGCGGCTCCGCCGGCCGCGAGGCCGACACTCCCCAAGGCGACCAGGACAGCCGTTGCGAGCGCGGCACGGGCGTCGACGGCGACGCCGGCTCGAATGCTGAGTCTCGTCACGGGGAGGTTGTACCACGCCCGTGGGACCCGAGCAACAGCCGCGCAGCCGGGCCGCACCGGGGTAGAATGGCCGGACCTCGGCCGGAGTCGAGCGTCCGGGCCCCGGGCGCCCGGCCGAGCAGGACGGCAGCTCATGCGCATGCAGTCGCTGGCAGTCGGGTCGGTGCTCGTCGTGCTGGCCGCCGCGCAGGTGGCCGGGGAAGCGGCCCGCCATCCGGAAGCCGAATCGGCGCTCGGTGCGGCTGGCGGCCCGGCGGCCGGGGCGGCGGCCGCGGCCGCGGCCGGCACCACCCTCCAGCAGGGGCCGACTCGCGGCACCGAGATGATGCCGCCCTTCGATCCGCGCTACTTCCTCGGCGACTGGGAGATCGAGTGGAACCCGCCGGAAACCGGGCTCTTCCCGCCCGGCCGCTGGAGCGGTACGGAGACCGTCACCCACGTCAACAACCGCTACCTCCGCGTCTCCATCGCGATGGAGAACGAGGACGGCGTGACGATGACGGGCGACGGCATCATGTTCTACGAGTTCGGGCTCGGCGGGCAGAGCATCACCCGCTTCGTGCGCTACGACGCGGGCTTCTCGATCTTCCAGTACGGTCCCCTCGGCGGCGACCTCGGCGGCTACTACAGCACGTTCTGGGAGACGCCGGAGATCGAGTACGGCGAGCGGACGTTCGTGCTCAAGGGGCGGAGCTACTTCGTCTCGCCCGCCGCCTACCGGATCAACCAGCAGGTCTCCATCGACGGCGAGGCGTTCTTCAACTTCGGGATCATGTGGCTGACCAAGGTGGTCGACGAACCGCCGGGGCGACCGTAACGACAGGTTGGCGGCGGGTCGCCGGGGGCCTCCCCGCCCCGGCTGAGCAGACAGGAAGCGCCCCACGGGCGGGCGCGCGACGGACATGCGACATTCATCGATCACCGCGCTCGCGGGGGCGTCCACGATGCGCGTGGGCGCGTCCGCGCGCACGGCCGGCGTCCTCTCCGTGCTTGCGTTGACGCTGGCCGGGCTGGTGCTGACCGTGCCTTCCGCCCGCGCCCAGTCCGACGTCTCCGGCGTCTGGGAGATCAATCTCGACACGCAGATCGGCCAGGCGACCTGGACCGCCACGTTCGAGCAGGACGGCGCCGCGCTCTCCGGCGAGATCGACATCGGCGACCGGACCGTGCTGCCGCTCGAGGGCAAGGTCGACGGAGCCTCGATCGACTTCACCTTCATCGTCCCGGACCTCGACGGGGACCTGCCGATCGTCCTGTCCGGCACGATCGAGGGTGCGACGATCGCGGGCGACGAAGGGAACTTCGTCTGGTACGGCGCCGGCCGGTGGACCGGCCTGAAGAAATAGCCACCAACACCCGCTCAAAGGGGAGCGCGCCATGGCGATCAGCACGAGCACGATGCCGGCGGCGGACGCGAATCGGACGTCGGAAAGCACGGGGCGGCACCGGGGGCCGGCGGTGGCGGTGACGGCGGCCGTGGCGATCGCCGCCGTAGCGGGGGCGTTCGCATCCGGCCCCGCGGGTCCGGCCGTGTCCGGACAGGCGCTACCGGAGGGCGGCGACGTCACCGGTGTCGTCCGCAGCGCTGGCGGTCCGGAGGAAGGGGTCTGGGTCATCGCCGAGACCGACGACCTCGCGACCCGCTTCATCAAGTCCGTCGTGACGGGCGACGGCGGGCGCTTCCTGATCCCCGATCTCCCGCCGGCCCGCTACGAGGTCTGGGTGCGGGGCTACGGGCTGGTCGACTCGGCGCACGTCGAGGCGTCGCCCGGCGACGAGCTGGCGCTCGAGGCAGTGGTCGCGGCCACGGAGGCCGAGGCCGCGAAGGTCTATCCCGCCAACTACTGGTACTCGCTGATCGAGCCGCCGGCCGCGTCCGAGTTCCCGGGGACCGGCGCTGACGGGAACGGCATCGCCGCGACGCTCACCGACCAGAGCCAGTGGATCGACATCCAGAAGCAGGGCTGCATGCTCTGCCACCAGCTCGGCAGCCGCATCGTGCGCGAGATCGACAACCGCGACGAGTTCGACTCGACGCTCGCGGCGTGGGACCACCGCGTGCAGATGGGGCAGCGCGGCTCGCAGATGACGAACGTCATGAACGCTTCGGTCGCGCGCGCGGCCTGGAGATGTTCGCCGACTGGAGCGACCGCATCGCGGCCGGCGCCGTCCCGCCGCGCCCGCCGCGGCCCGCGGGCGTCGAGCGCAACGTCGTCGTGACGATGTGGGAGTGGGGCAACGAGATCGACTACATCCACGACGAGATCGCGACCGACAAGCGAAACCCGACCGTCAACGCGAACGGCCCGATCTACGGCGTCAACATCTCGAACGACGAGCTGACGATGCTCGACCCGGTGACGCACGAGGCGACCAGCCTGCCCGTGCCGCTGCGCGCCGACCCGGCCACCGTGGCGCCGATGATCGCGCGCTCGATGCCGGCCCCGTCGCGCTTCTTCGGCGACGAGCTGATCTGGAACGACCCCGCCAACCCCCACAATCCGATGATGGACCAGCAGGGGCGGGTCTGGCTGACGTCGGCCATCCGGCCGCGGCCCAACCCCGACTGGTGCAAGGAGGGGTCCGACAACCGCTTCGCGCGCTACTTCCCGATCGAGCGCGGCTACCGGGGCGCCGTCTACTACGACCCGCCGACGGAGTCGTTCGAGATGATCGACACCTGCTTCGGCACCCACCACCTGCAGTTCGCCGAGGACGACGACCACACACTGTTCTTCAGCGGCGGCGGGGCCGTCGTCGGGTGGCTTGAGACCGCCGTCTACGACGAGACGGGCGACGAGCAGGCCTCGCAGGGCTGGTGCCCGACCGTCATCGACACGAACGGCGACGGCGTGATTACGCAGCCGTGGAACGAGCCGAACCGGCGCGGGCAGATCGACGCGTTCGACCCGGGCCAGGACACGCGGCTCGTCGTCGGGAGCTACGGCATCGTGCCCGATCCGCTCAACGACACCGCGGTCTGGGTGGTCTCCAACCGCTTCCCGGGCCGGCTGGCCTACATGGACATCGGCGACGATCCGCCGGAGACCTGCCTCACCGAGGTCTACGAGGTGCCCTCGGCCCTCGACCCGAACGTCCCCCGCGAAGCGACCGGTTTCGGCCCGCGCGGGCTCGACATCGATCGCCACGGCGTGGTGTGGACGGCGCTCTCCGGGAGCAGCCACTTCGCGTCGTTCGACCGCTCGAAGTGCGAGGTCCGCAACGGGCCGGAGGTGCTCGACGGACGTCACTGCGTCGACGGCTGGACGCTCTACCCGACGCCCGGCCCCGTCATCCCCGGGACCGACCCGCCGATGCGCGCCGACTACCATTACTACAACTGGGTGGACCAGCACGACACGCTCGGCCTCGGCGAGAACGTACCGATCGCCAACGGCTCGAACTCCGACTCGCTGCTGGCCCTGCTGCCCGAGAGCGGCGAGTGGGTGGTGATGCGCGTGCCCTACCCGCAGGGCTTCTTCAGCCGCGGCCTCGACGGACGCATCGACGATCCGGACGCCGGCTGGAAGGGCCGCGGGGTCTGGGCCACCTACGGCGCGGCCGTGACCTGGCACATCGAGGGTGGCGTCGGCGCCAAGCCGGGCATCGTGAAGTTCCAGGTCCGGCCCGATCCCCTGGCGAACTGACACCGGGAACGGACAGGTTCGCAAGGCGTCCCCGTAGCCGCGGTCGCCGGAGCCGGTGATGTTGATTGCCCTGGGCGGCCTGCCCGGCGTGGGCAAGTCCGCGCTGGCCGTGTCGCTGGCCCGGCGGATCGAGGCGGTCCATCTGCGCATCGACACGATCGAGCAGGCGATGCGCAACGCGGGCTTCGCGGTGTCGGGGCCCGAGGGGTACCTCGCAGCTCGCGACCTGGCCGAGGACAACCTGCGCGTCGGACGCATCGTCATCGTCGACTCGGTCAATCCGCTGGCGATCACTCGCGCCTACTGGCGCGAGACGGCGGCCCGCATGGCGGTAGAGCTGGTCGAGATCGAGGTGGTCTGCAGCGACCGGCGCCAGCACCGCCTCCGGGTCGAGTCGCGCGTCACCGATGTTCCCGGTCTGGTGCTCCCGACCTGGCAGCAGGTCCTGCATCGAGAGTACGAACCGTGGACGACCGCGCACGTCATCGACACGGCAGGGCGCACGCTGGAGGAATCCTCGTCGCAGGCCGAGGCGGTCGCGTGCCGGGGGAAGGGGCGGGGACGGTCTTGAGCCCGGGAGGCGGGTGTCGCCGGGTCGCCCTCAGGGGCCGAGAGGCCGCGTCGACGCCGACGCCGTGTAGATGAAGTCGCCGAACTCCGAGGCGTCGTCGTTGGCCGCGTTCGCTGCCGCGTGAAAAGACGGCCGCCGCCGCGCCGGCGGCGGGCGGGCGCCATTCGACCGTCCAGGAGGCCGTTCCCGGGCGGGGGAGTGCCGTTCCAGGCTCGGTGTGCTGGGCGTGGGCGAGCCCGTCCGCTGCCGTGACCACCTGCACGCGGTCGTCGCCAGCGACAACCTGCAGGGCGCCCGCCGGGCCGCCGTCGCCGTCGCCCGCGCCGACGCGAGCCGCCAACTGGAAGCCGGCGCGTGCCATCGCGGGCCGTTCCAGGGAGACCGTGATGCGGTACGTCGCAGACGGGTCGAACGTGTCGGGCACGCCGCGGATCGTGAGTGACCCGCCGGGGGCGTCGAGGTCGTTCTCGAAGTGGCAGACGTGGCAGGTGTCGCCGCCGAAGCCGCCGGTGCGGGCCGGCGGCGGGCCCTCGAGGTAGGCAGCCTCCGGCAGGGGAGCGGCGGCCAGGAGCGCCGCTGCCAGGGCCCCGGCGGAGGTCGCGGCGTACCAGCTGCCGGCCCCCGCGATGCAGCGCGCGGGAAGCGCACCGCGGCGTGACGCGGTGCGCTTCCCGCGGGTCACTGCCTCGACTCGTGCGGTGGTGGACCGGCCCGTGCCATCCGCTACGGCGCGACTCGCGCGCGGCCGATGTTGTTGGTGTCCGTGCCGAACCAGATATCGCCCGTCGGCGGATGGTAGTACATGTGGCGCACGGTCCCGCCCCCGCTGTCGATCTCGCTCATCGCGAAGAAGTCCTCGGTGGCCGGGTCGAAGCCGACGAAGCGGTTCGGCCGGATCCCGGACTCCACGAAGTAGAGCCGGTCCTCGGCGTCGACGGCCATCCCGTAGGGCCGGGCCTCCGCACCGCCGGGGACCGCCCACTCGCGGACCTCGCCGGTGGCCGGATCGAAGCGCCCGAGGCGGCCGCCCGCATAGTCGACGTACCACAGGTTGCCGTTCGACGTCAGGGCCAGCCGGCGCGGCCGGGCCTCGGCCCGCGGCAGCTCGAACTCTTCGAGCTCCAGCGTCTCCGGATCGACGGTGGCGAGCCGGTTGGTCCCGAACTGGCAGAACCACGCGCGGTTGTTCGCGTCGACCACGATGCCGTAAGGACGCCGGCCGCGGCCCTCGACCGGGACGAGCTCGACGCTGCCGGTCTCCGTGCCCAGCTTGCCGACGAAGCTGCCGCCCTGCACGGAGAACCAGATGTCGCCGTTGCGGTCGAACGTCAGCGTGTGCGGGTCGCGGGCGTCGGGAGTCGGCATCATGAACTTCTCGATCGCCCCCGTCTCCGGATCGAGCCGGCCGATGTGCATCGCGCGGTTGCCGGCGTACCACACGAACCCGTCGTCGTCGACGATCAGGTTGTGCGGGCCCGTGCCCGGATCGAGCTCGTAGCGCCGGAAGTCGCCGGTTGCCGGGTCGAGATAGGCGAGGTAGTCGCCCCGCTGCCCGACGAACCAGACGCGTCCCTGGCCGTCGACGTAAGGGTCGCGCGGCCTGGTGTTCTCCCAGGGTACGACCCACTCCGTGATCTCGATGTCCGCGCCCGCGGCCGCAGGAGCACCGAGTGTCCCGAACCCGCCGAATGCGACGACCGCGGCGAGCAGCGCTGCAGTTCCATTGTTCATTGTCACAACCTCTCCCGAGTACGGCTTGGACGCCCCGCGCCGTCGCCCGTGAATCCCGTCCACGACGGGCAGTGCGGCGAACCAGGGCCGAGAGCGCGGATTCCGTCGATCGTACCGTGTTTACGCCGAGCCGTCGCCGGCGCGTTTACCCGAGCGGCGCTTTCACCGCTATGATCCGCGCGAGCCCCCGCTGCGCCCGGGTGGCGCCCGGAACACGTCCGGCACCTCGGGCGGAACGTGGGCGACCAGCCGGGCCGCTTCCCGGCCTGCCGGCGCCCGTGGCTGCCTGCCGGCACGGAGGAGGAGACGATGCGCACTGTCCGTCACCCGGCACGTCCCATCGCGGCGCTCGCGGCCCTGGCCGCCCTCGCGGCCCTCGTTCCGCCGGATGCCCTCGCCCAGCGCGAGGCGCGGGACGACGAGTACGCGGTCAACGATCCGCGCGTCCAGCATCGCACCTACGTCATGGAGGAGACCGGCGAAACGATCCCCTATGCGCTCTTCGTGCCGTCCGGTTACGACCCGGCGCGCCCCGCGCCTCTGATGGTCTCGCTGCACGGGGCCGGACGCCAGTACGACTGGCTGATGAACTATGCCGGGTTCCTCGATCAGGCCGACCACCATGGGTACGTGGTGGTGACGCCGCTGGGGTACACGCGGCGGGGCGGGTACGGCTACCGCGGCGATTCGGAGCAGGACCGTCGGGCCGAGCAGGACGTCATGAACGTCTTCGGGCTCGTCACCGCCGAGCTAAACATCGACCCGAACCGGATCTACCTCTGGGGCCATTCCATGGGCGGCGCCGGCACCTACTATCTCGCCAGCCGCTACCCCGACACCTGGGCGGGGCTCGCCGCCGTCGCCGGCGGCAGCATGACCGCCGACTACGTCGACACGGACGCCATCCGGCACATCCCGTTCCTGGTGCTCCAGGGCTCCGAGGACCGGGTCGTCCCCGCCGCGCGGGCGCGCGAATCGGTGGCGAAGATGCGAGAGCTGGGGATGCAGCACCTCTACATCGAGATTCCCGGCGGCGACCACTCGCTGTTCATCTCGAGGGAACCCGAGGTGGTCGAGCACCTCTTCTCGTTCTTCAACCTCATCTCGAAGAAGACGCAGGCCGGCGCTCCGTAGCGGCGGGCCGTGGCCGGCGACTCTGGTCGACGGACCGGCCGGGCGCGGATTCGAGGCGAGGTCCTGAAGGCCCTGGCCCTGTGAGGTCCGCGTCGGCTCGGTCTCCGGCTCCCGGCCGTCAGTGCGTCATCGCGTAGACCAGGACGTTGATCCCCAGCGAATAGCCGTCGGGCGCGAAGGTCTCGAAGAAGCGCGGGTCGTCCCTCTCGCGTTCCCAGGCGTCCTGGATGTCGGTGTTGTGGGTCATCGCCACCATGATGCGCCCGCGGTCGTCGAATATCACGCGGAAGTGCGGCTCCGCGCTGTCGAGGCCGCGTTCCGACGTGCGTCCCCCGGAGCGCCGCCAGAAGCCGATGTTGGCGATCTGCGGCACCTCCCAGATGTGGAACATGATCCGGAACAGCGGGTGCTCCAGCGGCAGGTCCACTATCGGGTACTGCCCCGCCGGCAGCACCTTGTGGATCTGGCTCACCCACTGCGCCCACTCCCAGCTTCCCCAGAAGTCGTCGACCCACAGGAAGCCGCCCTTCAGCAGGTACTCCCGCAGCCGGCCGGCCTCCTCGTCGGAGAGCTCCATCGACCCGACGGCCGAGGCGATGAGGAACGGGCAGCCGAACAGCGCGTCGTCGGTGACCGGGACCACCCAGTGGATCGGCTCGTCGTCGGCGTCGAAGTTGACGTCGGTGGTCGACATCTCCGACAGCCGGATCATGAAGTTGATGTCGGCGAACGGGTAGTCGGTCGACCAGCGCCCCATGCCGCGCCCGACGTACTCGCTGGAGTACATGAGGCGGCAGAACGAGTATCCGGCGTCACGCTGCTCCGGGGGGCGGAAGCGGGGCGGATACCGGGACCGCCACCCCCATTGGGCGAACACGGCCCCCGCGGCGAGGGCCAGGATCACGGTGAGCGCCGCCGCGGCAACGGCCGGCCGCCTCATCGAGCCATTCTGCCACAGGCGCCGCACCGTGTGTCGTGCCGCGCCGACACCGCTGGCCCGCCGCGCGAGGTTCGGGTATAACCACGGGCATGCTGTTCCGGACCCTCGTCGGCGCATTCTGCGGCGCGGCGCTCGCGGTCGCCCCGCCCGCCGCACGGGCGCAGGTCGGCGGCAACCTGGCCGCCGGACCGCCGCTCGACATTCGCCTGGAGATCGCGACCGGCCGCGACGGCCCGGTGCTCTCCACCACGGAACTCGACCTGGTCACGGGCGAGTACTATCGGCTGAACGTCACGAGCGACGGCGTCGAGCCGTGGCGGCTCGAAGTCGACGCTCTGCTGCGGAACTCGCACCTGCGCCTCGTCACCATCAACGGGATCGAGGTGCACCTGCAGGCGCTGGCGTTCCGCGCCATCGAGTTCGACGTCGGCGGCACGGTCCAGTTCAGCTTCACGCCGATCCGGACCGGCACGTTCGGGTTCACCGTCGGCGACGTTCCCTCCGTCCGCCGCCAGCGCGCGGACGGAGGGCGCAGTGTCGCCGGCACGTTCGCGGTCCGGTAGTCGCTCGGCCTTGGCGCGCCCGACCGTCCATCACGCGAGGTGAGGACCTGCGCCGGGTCGCCGTTCCGGTCCAGGCCGTTCGAGCCTTCGCGCGTCAGACCGCCATCACGCGGTACTGGAGCGGCGGATCGCTCCGTTCCGCTTCCTTGAGCGCCTCGCCAACCAGGTGGTGGTGGGGGGAGAGGTGGCAGACCGGGTCGGTGGCGCCGGCGTCGCCGGTCATCAGGAAGGCCTGGCAGCGGCAGCCGCCGAAGTCGACCTCGCGGCGGTCGCAGCTCCGGCACGGCTCCGGCAGCCAGTCGGTACCGCGGAACCTCTGGAACACCGGGGCGTCGGTCCAGATCTCCTGGAGCGAGTGGTCGCGGACGTTCGGGAACTCGAGCCCCGTGATCTCGCGCGCGGTCTGGCACGGCAGCACGGCGCCGTCCGGGGCGACGTTCATGAAGACGTTGCCCCAGCCCTGCAGGCACGCCTTCGGGAACTCCTGGTAGTAGTCGGGCAGCACGTGGAGGATGTCGAGCCGGGCCGCCTCGCCGGTGCGGGCGCGCTCCACGACGGTCTGCGCGTGCTCGAACTGCGCGCGCGTCGGCATCAGGGCGGCGCGGTTCCGGAACGCCCACCCGGTGTACTGGGTGTGGGCCAGCTCCAGCCGGTCGACCTTCCACTCGAGCGCGATCCGGATCACGTCCTCGATCCGATCGAGGTTCTGGCGGTGGAGGACGACGTTGAGGGTCACCGGGAACCCGCGGTCCTTCGCGCCGCGGACCGCCTCCCGCTTGCGGTCGAACGAGCGGGTGCCGGCGAGCCGATCGTTGGAGTCCGGGTCGGTGTCGAGCAGGCTGACCTGCAGGTGATCGAGCCCCGCCTCGCGCAACCGGTCCAGCGTGGCGCCGTCGACCACGGTGGCGCCGGTGCTCATGTTCGAGTAGAGCTCGAGACGGCGCGCCTCGCGGACGAGGTCGTAGATGTCGCGGCGGACGAGCGGCTCGCCGCCCGAGAAGTGGATCTGCACGACGCCGAGCCCGGCCGCCTCGCCGAGCACGCGGATCCACGTCTCGGTGTCGAGCTCCTGCCGATAGCGGCCGAGCTCGAGCGGGTTGCTGCAGTACGGGCACTGCAGAGGACACCGGTACGTCAGCTCGGCCAGCAGCGCGAGCGGCCTATTCAGCGTCGTCACGGAGCAGTCCCCTTTCGACCAGGTGCCGCAGGCAGCCCTGCACGTCGTCCGACAGCTCGGAGGCCGGGATCGGATCCTTCAGCTTGGCGACGAGCGCCGCGATCAGCTCGTCCGTCGACCGCCCGTCGCAGAGCTGCACGATGGCGGCCGCGGAGTCGTTGAGCACGATCATCCCCTCCGGAAAGACGAGCTGGTGCTGATCGCGCAGCTTGTCCCAGCGGTAGCGCGTGTGCGCGGCCAGCACGGGCCGCCGGACGACGGACGCCTCGCTCATCGCTCGCTGGGAGTGCGGCTCCCCGCCGCATCATACAACGCCGTCGCCGGTGCGACGGTGCGGCCTCAGTCGGCCCGGGCCCCATGGTAAGCTCCCGACAGTCCGCTGCGGACGGCGGCCGAGGCCGCCCGTCGCGCCGGCCGTCGCTCTGCCGCCCCGGTGCCCTCCACGGAGAAGATGCAGGTACACGTCCTCGGCTCGGGCGCCGGCGGGGGGTTCCCGCAGTGGAACTGCAACTGCAGCAACTGCCGCCGGTTGCGGGACGGCACCCTGAACGGGACGGCCCGCACGCAGTCGTCCATCACGGTCAGCGCCAACGGCGCCGACTGGGTGCTGTTCAACGCGTCGCCCGACATCCGCGAGCAGTTGGCGTCGTTCGCGCCGCTCCAGCCGGGGCGCGCCGTGCGCGACACCGGAATCTGCGCGATCGTCGTCGTCGACGCGCAGATCGACCACACGACCGGGCTGCTGCTGCTCCGTGAGCACACCGAGCCCTGGGACGTCTACTGCACCCGGGCCGTGCACGAGGACCTGACGACCGGCTACCCCGTGTTCAACATCCTGTCGCACTTCCAGGGCGTGCGGTGGCACGAGGTGCCGACGGACGAGACCCCGTTCACGATTCCGCGCGCGGACGGGCTGCGCTTCACGGCGGTGCCGCTCCGCAGCGAGGCCCCGCCCTACTCGCCGCGCCGGCACCGCACCGTGCCCGGCGACAACGTCGGCGTCCGCATCGAGGACGTGCGAAACGGGAAGAACCTCTTCTACGCGCCCGGCCTGGGTGAGGTCGAGCCCCACGTGCTGCGCTACTTCGAGGCCGCCGACTGCGTGCTGGTCGACGGAACCGTCTGGACCGACAACGAGCTGGCCCGCGAGGGCATCAGCGACAAGCGGGCCCAGGAGATGGGACACCTGAACCAGTCGGGCGAGGGGGGGCTGGTCGGCGTGCTCCGGCCGCTGGCCTGTCCCCGCAAGATCCTGATTCACATCAACAACACCAACCCGATCCTCGACGAGGATTCGCCCGAGCGCGCGGCGTTGCGCGAAGCCGGCATCGAGGTCGCGCACGACGGGATGGACATCACCCTCCAGTGACGATGACCGATCAGGCCAGGCCGCCGTGGACGCGACAGGAGTTCGAGCAGAAGCTGCGCGACAAGGAGAAGTTCTACCACGTCAACCACGAGTTCCATCTCCTGATGAACTCGGGCAAGCTCGACCAGGACGCCATCCAGGGCTGGGTGGCGAACCGCTTCTACTACCAGATCGCCATTCCGGTGAAGGACGCGGCCATCCTGTCCAACTGCTGGGACCGGGACGTCCGCCGGGAGTGGATCAAGCGCATCCTGGACCACGACGGGGCCAGCGGAACGGAGGGCGGCATCGAGGCGTGGCTGCAGCTCGGCGAGGCGGTCGAGCTGACGCGCGACGAGCTCTGGTCGCTCCGGCGCCTGCTTCCGGGCGTCCGGTTCGCCATCGACGCCTACGTGAACTTCGCGCGGCAGCAGCCGTGGGAGGTCGCGGCCAGCTCCTCGCTGACGGAGCTGTTCGCCCCGACCATCCACCAGGCGCGGCTCGACAACTGGCCGCGGCACTACCCGTGGATCGGCGAGCAGGGCTACCGGTACTTTCGCCAGCGCCTGACCGAGGCGCGGCGGGACGTCGCCTACGGGCTGAACCTGACGCTCGACTACTACACGACGCGCGAGCAGCAGGAGCGGATGCTCGAGGTGCTGCAGTTCAAGCTCGACGTCCTCTGGACGATGCTCGACTGCATGTGGATGGCCTACGTCGAGAAGAGGCCCCCGTACCACAACGTGACCTGACGCGGGCGATCAGCCGCGCCTCACCCCGCCAAGCACCCCGCGGAGAGGGCTCCCTCGCGAGGCGCGCGACGGGAGCGCAGTGCCGATTCCCGGGCTGCGCGGCCCGTCGCTGCGATGCGCACCATGTCCGCCACTGGGCCGACGGGCGGCGATATGAGTCGTCGGGCCCCGGCCGGGCGACCGGCCGCATCAGCGCCGCCCGTCGGTATCGATCGCCGGGATGTGCGGGAGAGGCCGGCAGCCGTACAAAAGAAAGCAGGCAACGACGACCCCGATGGTGCTTGCCAGCGGGGTCGCCGGCCTACTGAAATCTTGTACGCGAGACTTGAGTTCGCGCTAGCGGGCGTTGACGTAGTACGTCACTTCCATCGCGAGGACGATCTCTTTGATCTCGGGCTTGGTCCAGGTCATTGGTGACTCCTTCGTCGGTGAATGGACGACCACGTTGCTCGAAGTGCGGACTATACCACCGACGCAAACGCCATGCAAGCCCCCGGCGCGAGAAAATCACGCGCGCCGGTTGCGCCAGCCACCCTGCCGGAAAAGTCGTTGCATCAGAACGAGTTGCAGCACCGGCGCCACGACCCAGGCGACCAGCGCGCCCTCCGGCTCCCACCCCAGCCCCACGAAGAGCGCGACCGTCAGGCTCAGGAGTACCCCCCACTGCGTCAGGACGGTGTAGCGCAGGATCGGGCGGGTCGCCCCCGCACCGGTCAGCGCTCCCTGCGTGCCGATGCTCAGCGAGCTGAAGAGCTGTGCGACCGCGAACCAGCGGATGACGGTGGCGCCCAGGGCCGCCACCTCCGGATCGGCGAGGAACAGCCCCGCCAGGGGGCGCGCGGCCAGGATCGTGACGCTCGTCACGGCGGCCATGATCGCCACGAGCAGAAGGACGCTCCGGTTGCCGAGCCTCTCGGCCCGGTCGGGATCGCCCGCCCCGACCGCCTGGCCGACCAGCGTCGCCGCGGCGACCTGGAACGCCAGGGCCGGGAGCACGGCGACGAGGCGCACCTGCAGCCCGACGCCGACCGCGGCGTGCAGCGCCGCGCCCGACACCCCGGCGCCGAGGATGCCGACGAAGACCACGCGAGCTCCGTTCCGCATCACCCCGGCCAGGGCGGGCCACGCCCCGACACGCAGCAGGCGCCGCAGGAGCGGCCAGTCGAGGTCCAGCCACGGGCGCGGCCGCAGCCGCACCCCGCCCGTGCCCCGACCGAGCAGCACCAGGTAGGCCGCGGTGCCCAACGCCCGTGCCCCGACGGTCCCGAGCGCGGCGCCGGCGACGCCGTAGGCGGGGACCGGGCCGACCCCGGTGATGCAGACGTAGTTCAGGACCACGTTGAGCACGCTCATGACGCTGACGAGCTTCAGGGGCGTCCGCGGGTCGCCGGCACCGCGGAAGACGGCCGCCGCGACCAGGTTCGCCCACAGGAACACGGTCCCGAGGAAGTAGATGCGGAGGTAGGGGACGCCGTGCACCAGCGTCTCGGGGCTCGCCTGCATCACGCCGAGCAGCGGACCGCTCGCCGCGTACCCCAGCAGGGTGACCGGAACGCCGAGCAGAACCACCAGGCCCAGGCTCTGGCGAACCGCGCCGTCGACCTGCCGGCGGTCCCGCGCGCCCATTCCCTGGCTGACCAGCGCGATTACGCCGGTCGAGACCGCCAGCGCCGCCGCCTCGATCAGAAAGGTGATCTGCCGGTTGAGGCCGATGGCCGCGCTGGCGTCGCGCCCGAGGCCGCGCACCATCAGGAAGTCGGCGGCGCCCAGGCTGAGCTCGAGCAGGCTGTAGACGACGGTCGGCCAGGCCAGCGACCAGATGCGCCGGAAGGAATCGCCGTCCGCCGTGCCGGGCGCCGCCGAGTTCGGGGTCGTCACTGCTGAGCCGGGCGTCGCGTGGCCTTCCGGGCGGGCCGGGGACCAGGCCGCGCCCCAGTGTAGACTGGCCCGCGCCATGTCTCCCGCCGCACGCGCCTCGAGCGCCCCGGCAGAGTGCTCGGCGGCCTCCCCGCTGGAGCGCTCGCCGGCCGACGCTCTGGAGCGCTCCGCGGCCGACCCGGCGGGGCCCCGGGCGGCCGTTCCTCCGTCCCCTGCCGCCCGGGCGCTCGCCGCCGGCGCCGCCGCCCGTTACGGCAACGCGGCGATCGACCTGCTCGCCGACCTCGTCGCCTTCCGGACGGTAGCCGCGCCGCCGGTCCCGAACGTCGACCTGCCCGAGTTCCACCGGCTCAAGGCGTACCTTGCCGGCCGGGCCGGAGACCTGGGGCTCGACTGCACCGATCACGGTGCCGCCGTGGTGATCGGGCTCGGGTCGGCGCCGGATCGTCTCGGGCTGCTGACGCACGCCGACGTCCAGCCGGCGGACCCGGTCCGCTGGGGCGGAGACCCCTTCCGGCTCGACACCGTCACCGAGCCGGGCCGGCTCGTCGGCCGCGGCGTGGAGGACGACAAGGCGTCGATCGCGACGGCGCTCTACGCGATGCGCGCGCTGGCCGACCGCGGGCCGGTGCGCCGGCGGCGCGTCGAGCTCATCATCTCCATGACGGAGGAATCCGACTGGACCCCGTTCCGCGAGTTCCTGCGCGGATGGCCTCCCCCGCCGCTCAACGTGGCGCTCGACGGCGAGTACCCCGTCGTGACGGCGGAGAAGGGTACCGGCTCGATCCGCGTGACGCTGTCGCCCGAGGCGGGCCGGGAGGACGGCGGCGGGAGGGAGCCCTCTATCGCCCGGCTGCGCGGCGGCGCGTTCCGGACGCAGATCCCCGGGGAGGCCGAGGCGCTCATCGAGCGGGCCGGCCCCGATCTGGCGTCGCGGCTGCGGGCCGCGATCGACCCCGCATGGGATGTGACGTTCGACTTCGAGGCGGACGGCGCCGTCGGCCGGGGCGGAGCCGGCGGCCGGGGCGGCCCCGGCGGGCGGCTGCGGGTTCGCGCGCACGGGCTCGCGGCGCACTCGTCGACGCCGCACGAGGGGCGGAATGCCATCACGCATCTTGCCGCCCTGCTCGGCACGCACCGCTGGCCCCAGACCCCGGGCGGCCGCATGGTCGCCCTGATCAACGACCTTGTCGGTACCGGCGACCACGCGGAGCGTTTCGGTGACCTGGCGCACGCGCACGACTTCATGGGGCCGCTCACGCTGGCCCTGACGACGCTCGACGCGGGTCCGGACGGGTCGCTCACGGCCGGGCTGAACGTCCGCCGCCCCGTGGGGCGCAGCCGCGCCGAGGTCGAGACGGCGATCCGGGCGGCGTTGGACGGCTGGCAGGAGCGCACGGGCGCCCGGCTGGAAGCAGCTGTACAGATCGGCGAGCCGTACTACGTCGAGTCGGCTCCGCACGTCCCGATCCTGCTCGGGGTGTTCCGGCACTGCACCGGGGACCACGCCGCCGGTCCCATCGCCGTCGGGGGCGGGACGCAGGCACGGCTGCTGCCGAACGGCGTCAACTTCGGCCCGTCGATGCCCGGCACGGTCTACACCGGCCACAGCGACCACGAGTTCATGACCGCCGAACAGCTCAGCCTCAACCTGACGATGTGCACCGCGGTGCTGGCCGAGCTCGCCGGCTGACGACGGCGGCCGGAACGCCGATCGAGGCCCGGCGACCGCGGCCGCCGAGGCCGGCGAGCGCCCCCGGCGCGGGGACGCTTGCCGCGCTGCCCGCGGCGCGGCGTCGTCCACCGGGTCAGTCGATACCGGCGAGGCGTTTGGCGTAGCGGATGCTCGGCTCGATCTCGTGCTGGCGCCAGATCGTCATCTTCTCCGCCTCGATGCTCCCTTCCGCGTGCACGGCGAGCACCGCCTGGTAGCCTCCGAAGTCGCTGGCGGTGATCTCGGCAATGAGGTTCATCAGCCGCAGCCGGTCCACGGCCCCGGCCCTCGCGGCTCCGAAGTAGCGGTCGATCATCTCGCGCAGGCGGGGGTCGGCGAGGTCCTCCTCGCTCGGGCCGGTCACGAGGAGGCCTCCGGCGATGTCCTGCACCCACGCCAGGGCCTGGTGGTAGCCGGTGGCGAAGTGGAGCTTGGCGATGTTGATGAGCTCCGCGTTGGGGACTGCGATGCCGCCCGTCACCTTCGACTCGCGGGCGGCCTCGCGGGTCATGCCGCGGCAGATCTGCGCGTAGCTGATGAGCTTCGCCAGCTTGTCGCGGACGTGCCCGGCGGAGAGGACGCCGTTGTAGTCGGCCATCAGGTGCGCCGCGCCGACGAAGAGGTCCACCAGCGGCAGCTTGTAGCTGACGGCCGTGAAGCGATGGAACTCGACGAACGTCTTCGCCAGCGGTCCCGCCACGTCGACCTCTCCCTTAAGGAAGACGCGGTCCCACGGCACCTTGACGTCCTCGAAGACCGTCAGCGTCTCCATCATCTTGTGGTGCGAGCTGACCGGCTGCTCGAACGGCGTGCCCTTGCGGCCCCCGTAGCCGCTGGCCAGCATCGTCAGCCCCGGCGCGTTGGCCGGCACCGCGCACGCCACCGCGTAGGCCTCCTCGCCCGGCTTCAGGTTGCGGGTCGGCAGGACGATGATCTCGTGGGCGTTGGTCGAGACCGACGTGTGGACCTTCGCGCCCCGGAGCGTGATGCCGGATTCGTCCTCGTCGACCACCCGGACGTAGTAGTCGGGGTGGTCCTGCTCCGTCGGGCCCCGGCTCCGATCCCCCTTGACGTCGGTCTGGGCCACGGCAACGGCCAGATCGCGGTCGCGACAGTACTCGTGAAACCGCTCCACGCGGGGGAGGTACCCCGTGCCCCGCGTCCGGTCGAGGTGCTCAGCCACCAGGCGCAGGGCGAACAGGGCGTCGGTACCGATCTCCTTGATCAGGATGACGAGAGTGCCGCCGAGGGCGGTGGCCCGCTCGATCAGGGCGCTCCGTTGCAGCAGGTCGTCGGCGGTCCGCGGGATGTGGTAGTAGCGCGAATAGGGCCCCTCCGGGCCGTCGACGACCGCGAGCGAGCGCTCCGCCGCGTCGTCGGCCATTCGGTAGTCGATCGCCGCGTGCTCGACCGCGACGCCGATGACGGGGTGGGTCGTGACGTCGTCCACCCGCTCCCCCCGGTAGTACACCGTCCGTCCGTCGCGGAGGCTCGCCTTGTAGTCCGCCGCCGTCATCAACGCCATCTGTCCGCTCCTCCCGGTGGGGCCGCCTCCGCGCGACCGGTTCGGTGCCATGGTCGCACTCCCGGCGGCCAAAAGCCAGATGACGGAAACTGATATGCTTGGCCGTCCGTCGGGGCGACGTGCCTTCCGCGCGCGCCCCCGGGAGTCGAATTCGCCAATGACTGTCGAAGCAAAACCGACGATCGACCGTGATCACGCCAACGAGGTCGTGCAGCGATTCCAGAGCGAGTCGACCAAGTGGCTCTACGGCCTCGACAACGCCGCCCGCATCCTGTCGTGGGCCTTCTTCACGCTGCTGCCCTACACGGACAAGCTGAGCCAGGGGAAGCTGCTGCGCCAGCCGCACGTCATGTTCCGCGGCCCGACGGGTACGGGGAAGACCGACCTCGTCAGCGCCTGCGCGATGGCGATCGACGCCAAGTTCGAGCGCATCCAGGGCCTGCCGACCTACATGCCCGAGGACATCCTCGGCTACGAGACGATCGTGGAGGAGGTCGACGGCACCCGCAAGATCCACTTCAAGCCGGGCAAGCTGATGGCCCACATCGTCCTGATCGACGAGGACAACCGGCTGTCGGGCAAGACGAAGGCGGCGGTGCTGGAGGGGATGGAGGAGAGCTCCGCCACCCTCAGCTCGGACTACGGCAACCTGGCCGAGGGGAAGATGCTGCCGCTCTTCCCGCTCTCGGGCGACTTCAACGACATCGAGGGCCCCCGCTTCTTCATGGTGATCTGCACGGAGAACATCTTCGGGGAAGAGGAGGGGACGTTCGCCAACCCGGTGGCGCAGCTCGACCGCACGACGCTCTCGATCAACATGCTGGATCCGGACCTCGAGCAGGATGAGCTGAAGATCAGCGCCCACAACGTGGTCGGCAAGAAGGTCGAGAAGCTGACCAACCTCTACGAGGTGCTCGACATCGCGCAGTACATCTTCGACAACGTGTCGATGTCCGAGTACGCCCAGCAGTACAAGGTGCGGCTGATCCGCAACACGCGTCCCCACCGGGTCCAGGGGCGCGCCGCCCGGACCGTCAAGGAGTACATCAAGGTCGGCATCTCGCCCCGCGTCCACTTCCACCTCGAGGCGGTCGCGCGGACGTTCGCCTTCTTCAACGGCGACATGGTGATCACGCCCGACCACATCAAGGCGGTCGCCGAGCCGGTCCTCGCACACCGCCTGGTGCTGCGCGAGGGCATGGAGTTCTCGGTCGACAAGGAGGACCTCCTGAACCGGATCGTTCAGGACATGGAGGTCCCTCCGTGGAAGTAGAGGATGTCTTCGCGCGTTTCCGAGACATCAAGCACGGCATCAAGACCCGGAAGAAGTCGACCAGCATCCACTACGGGGAGCACAAGAGCGGCTTCAAGGGGGCCGGGTACGACATCGTCGGGGTCGACCAGTGGCGGCCGGGACAGCCGCTGAAGGACATCGCGTGGACCCTCAGCATGCGGACGTTCCCCGAGAAGCTCTTCCGCATCGAGCGGATGGAGCCGAAGGAGCTGCGCACGCTCGTCTGCGTCGACCTGTCGACATCGACCCTGTTCCAACTCTCGCAGGCCTCGAACAAGGCGCTGCTGATGCTGGACCTGATCGGCAACATCGGCCTGACGCGGGCCAACGTCCGCGATCCGGTCGGCCTGCTCGGCTTCTCGGACCAGATCGAGCTGTTCGTGAAGCCGAAGCTCGGCACCTCGCAGGTCTTCTACATCGCCAAGCAGATCTTCGACAAGATCGAGCTCGCGCGCGAATTCCCGCAGAAGCGGGCGGCGGACTTCTCCCTGCCGCTCCTGTTCATGGCCTCCCGCCTGAAGATGCGGCACTCCGTCATCTTCATCTCGGACGTCGTCGACCTCGTCAACGACAACGCCGCCATCGACTTCAAGCTGCTGCGCCTGGTGGCGGCCAAGCACGATATGATGATGCTCATGCTGGACGACCCCGACGAGTTCCGGCTGCGCAGCCGGCTCGGGTACATCCGGATCTCGGACATGGAGACGGGCAAGCAGACGGTGATCTCCGCGCGCAAGGCCGGCGCGATCCGCCGCGACATCGAGGAGCGCCGGGCCGTCCTGCAGAGCCGGCTGAAGCACGAGAGCGGCGTCGATTCGGTCGTGCTGACGCCGGAAAACCACGCGGAGGAGTTGCCGCGATTCCTGATCGCGCGGACGGCGCGGTAGCAGTCCGCGGCGTGGAATGGGCGGGCTAGGCGGACGTCCCGGCGGCGCACGTCCCGGTGGCGCACGGCCCGGCAGGCGAACGATGATGAGACAGATGCTCGTGTCGGCAGTAGCGGTCGGCCTGCTGGTGGGCGGCGCGCCCGCGTCGGCCGGAGCCCAGGGTGCGGGCGCGTCTCCCGTGCAGGTCGAGACGCTGGAGATCGAGCCCACCGTGGTCAAGACGGGGGACGTCATCACCCAGGTCTACCGGGTCCGGTTCCCCGACCTGATCGCCCAGGGGCGCGAGATCATCGTTCTCGAGGATCGCATGGTCCCCGAGAACCTGCCGATCCATCCGTTCGAGGCGGTCTCGCTCGAGATCCGGAAGCGGCAGATCGACAGCGAGCACATCTGGGACTTCGTCTACGGCCTGCGGCTCATCGCGCCGGAGAAGGCGGTCTACGTCGTGCCGTCGTTCGGCTTCTACTACCTGGTGCGCGACCTCGGCGAGGACATCGAGGACGCCGAGATCCAGCAGATCGACGGGGGCCAGGGGCTGGTCCGCTACGTGACCACGATGAACGACCTGCCGATCCTCGACATCCGCGACACGATCGAGCTCGGCGAGTTCGGCGGGCAGGCGATCCTCTTCCGTGCGCTGGCGTGGGGCGTGGCGCCGCTGCCGCTGCTGCTCTGGCTGGTGTTCCTCGTCCGGCTGGCTCGCAAGCCGAAGGTCGTGTCCCTGGAGGCGGCGCGCGAGGCCGAGGAGCTCGATCGGATCGAGTCCCAGATTCGGGTGCCGCCCTCGATCTGGGAGGCGCGGCGGACCCTTCGCGCGCAGTTGCGGGCCTTCGCCGGTGCGGCGAACGGCGGCGGCGCCGCCGAGGTCAGCGAGCTCATCATCTCGGCCCGCGATTACCTCCGCGCCGAGTTGCCGGACCTCAACTCCGGCGATACCGCGCGCGACATCAAGGCACACGTCGACGGCCTGAAGGACGGGGCCCGCAAGGAGGCGCTCTCCACGCTGGCGTCGCGGCTGGTCGTCTATCAGGACGGGCTCGAGCGGGGCGACGTCGCAATCGAGAACCCGGCCGGGGAGGTCGCCGCCCTCGACGCCTCGCTCACCGCGTTGCGCCCCCACATCCGGCTGTGGCGCGGGATGCTGGCCTACGTCGGGCGCTGAGGCTGCCATGCTGTTGAACTGGTCCGAGTTCGTCGCGTTTCTGACGGGCAGCGTCGACGAGCTGCTCGGGACGGAGTTGGCGCAGGTGCGCTACGGCGATGTGGGGATGGCGTTCGCCCTGACCACCCTGGTCGCGGTCGCCGCCGCGGCGACGCTCGTCCGGCTCGCCGCGCGCCGCCGCCGGTACAGCCGGCAGCACTCGGGCCACGCCATCGCCCCGAAGTACCGCAAGCGGCTCTGGATCCGCGCCGCCCACACGATGCCCAAGGTGCTGGTGGCGGGCGCGCTGGCGCTGGTGATCTTCGCCGCCGCCGACCCGTTCCTGACCGCCACCGAGGAGGTGAGCGGCTTCGTCGAGTCGCGCGTGCGCGTCGACCTCGTCGACACGTCGGGGTCGATGGCGTGGGAGTTTCCCGACACGGGCAAGTCGAAGGCCGAGATCGCCCGGGATGCCCACCTCCGCTTCCTCGACATGCGGACGGGCAAGAACGACCGCGTCTCGCTCTGGCTCTTCTCGACCTATCCCTACATGGTCGACGATTTCGTCATGGACGACGAGTTGTACTACTTCCAGGTCTGGGACGCGCCGTACGTCATGACGCAGCGGCTCGACAAGGCGATGGTGGTCCCGCCGGACAAGGTGCGCATCGTACCCGCCGAGGGCGACACCAACATCATCCGCCCCTTGCAGTCGATCATGAAGCAGTTCGACCAGGACGAGGCGGCGCTCGGCGCCGGCACCAACCAGAACCGCGCGGTGCTGATCGTCACCGACGCGGCGGTCGACGAGTTCCCCGACACCGAGTTCGCGGCGCTCGCGCAGCGGAACATCGTGCCGTACATCATCTACATCAACACGAGCGACGTGCGGACGGCGATGATCGGGCACCCGAGCACCCCGCGCCTGATCGAGATGATCCGGGAGTACGGCGGCGACTACTTCGACGTGACGGACGAGGACAGCCTGACGCGGGCCTACGAGGCGATCGACGAGCGCGAGGCGGTGCGGGTCGAGATGCGCCACCGCGCGCTCAAGGTGCCGATCTACTCGCGCTTCCTTCTGATGGCGATGGCGTTGCTGGCGGTGGGGATCCCGCTCGGCTTCGTGACCGAGCTCGTCTGGGGCACGGGCCCCTGAGGTTTCCGGAGTTCCCGGCCGGTGATGCGGCGGGCGGTTGCTCGGTCGCGTCCCGCGACGGGCTGGCCGCCGGCCGACGAAAGAGATCGACATGCGACTGACCGACCTGTTCGACAGAGAGCGCGCCTTCCGCTTCCTCCTGGGCTTCGTCTTCGCGCTGCTGTTCCTCGCCGTGGTCGCGCTGCCGGCGAGCTCGCTGGCCGGGTTCTACGACAACCTCGACGGGCTCAGCGACAGCGTCGAGCGCGAGGACTTCGAGCGGGCGGAGTCCGAGCTCGGCAACGTGACCGGCTTCTACGAGAGCAGCCGGGCGTGGGGGCTGCAGTGGTTCGCCGACGCCTACCTCTTCTCCGACGCGTTCCTGCAGCAGGCCTCGTACAACTACCTGACGGGGAACTTCGAGGCGGTGGTGCGCGATCTGGCCGACGAGATCGACGACCCGCGGGCGTCGCACCTGCTCGGATCGGCGAAGTTCCAGTTGGCGCGCCTGCGCTACCGCGCCATTCCCGACGAGGACGAGAACGGCGAGGCGCGCAAGCTGGGCATCATCCAGGAAGTGCTCGAGGACGTGAACGCGGACTACGAGCGGGCGCTGCGGAGCGACCGATCGGGCCGCTTCGACTACAAGTGGAACTACGACCTGACGAGCGACCCGGAGGCCGTCCGCCGGGCCCTCGAGCCGTTGCGCGAGATCGAGCCGCCGCAGCTCGAGCAGATGCGGGGCGAGGGGACGCCCGTCCGCCGCCGGCGGGGCTAGGAGGCTGCGCCGCAGAACGTATCATGGAGAATCCCGTGCCAGCGCAGACTCCCGACGCGCCCGTGAGGGCGCGCTAGCACGGGGCGGGATCCGAGAAGGCCGTGCCTACCGCACTGCGCGAGAGCGTCGAGTTCCAGAACCCCGAGTACCTGGCGGTTCTGCCGATCGCGGGCCTGCTGCTGCTGATCGGTCTGCTGATCTTTGCGCTCCGGCTGCGGCTGCGGCCGCCCCGGACGCACGGTTCCTCCTACCCCCTGCTGGGGCACATCAAGTTCTGGTTCCTGGCCGTCCTGGCCATGGCGGTCCTCTCCGTGGCCGCCGCCCGCCCGTTCTGGGTGTTCGGCGGTTCGAGCTTCAAGCGGGGAGACGTCGACGTCGTGGTGGCGATCGACGCCTCCGCGTCGATGTGGGTCCAGGACCTTGGTCCGTCCCGCCTGGAGCTCGCCGTTCGCGAGGTGCTGAACCTCTACACGCTGGACATCCTGACCCCGGGCGACCGGGTGGCGCTCTTCGTCTTCGGAACGACCGCGCTGCGCCAGGTCCACATGTCGTCGAACGCGGAGCGGTTCATCGAGCAGGTGGGGCAGGTGAGCCCGCCGGCTGCGCTGTCGGGGGACGCGTTCCCGTGGGACAGCGACGTGGCCGCGGCGTTCGAGCACATCTACCAGTCGCTCGACAACCAGGACCGCTTCGAGAGCGGCGACGAGGAGTGGCAGCCGGAGGAGCGCTCCGACCGGGTCGTGCTGCTCTTCACCGACGGCGACTTCGCGGCCGACGCCGAGCAGCTTGCGCGGCTCGACCAGGCGCTCTCCGAGTTCCGCCGGCGCGGCCTCACCGTCTACCCGGTGGCCATCGGCTCCCGGACCGGCGTCGAGCTCGACATCGTGCTCCAGGACTACGTGCGCGGCGTCGACTACGACGAGACACTCGAGGCGGACCTCGAGGGCATCCGCACCGCCATCAACACCGACGGGCTCGGCATGCTCGAGACGCGCCTCGGCGGCACGTCGTACATCCTCGACAGCGCCGGCCTCTCCGCCGACAGCTTCCTCCAGAACGCCATCAACGCGCACCGCAGCGTCACCTTCCAGTTGATCCCGGCCGAGGACACGCAGGAGATCTGGCAGGGGGTCGTGACGTTCGCGGTCGTTCTCTTCGTCGTCGCGATGCTCTTCTACTGACGTCGCGCCGCCCGGGCGGTGTCAGTCGAGCGTGAGCACGACGCCCAGCAGCGTGCCGATGACGGACACGAACACCGTCGTCAGCACGCCCATGGTCCACAGGAACTGGCGGGACAGCTTCTGGTCCAGGGCGGCGATCTGCCCTTCCAGGTCATGGAAGCGGCGGTCGATGGTTGCGAACCGCTGGTCGATGGCTGCGAACCGGAGGTCGATGGTTGCAAACCGCTGGTCGATGGTTGCGAACCACTGGTCGATGGTAGCGAACCGCTGGTCAACGGCTTCGAACCGCCGGTCGATGGCGTCGAAGCGGCGGTCGACGGCCTCGAACCGCCGGTCGATGGCGTCGAAGCGTCCGTCGAGGCCGTCGATGCGCCGGTCGACCTTGGCGTCGAGCTGCACGACGAGAGTGCGCAACTCACCGACGTCGCCGCCCCGCTGCTTCACCTGCTCCTCGAGAAGCGCGACCCGTTCGTCGAGTGTGGGCATGCCCTTCGCGGCAAGCACGAGGCGTGCCGCGGGGATGCCGCTCTCCCGCGCGGTCCCCGGGAGTGCGCCTCGCGGCTGTCGCGATTCACCACCCGGCGCCGCCCGTCGATTATTGCGTACCCGGAAATCCGGGCGCGGGCCCGGCCGGTTCCGGCCGCGGCGGGGCCGTCCAGCGTGACGCTCGACGACGGCGAGCGTGGTGGCGATCGTGCCGACGACGTCCTTCTCCGGTTGGTTCCGGCCCAGCTCTTGCGACGAGCCGGACTTCTCGCCGAGCTACTCGGTCGCCCGGCGCCGGTTCCGCGAAGCGGCTCGGGAAGAACGCGCCGGGCTCGAGGCGTTCCCGCTCTCCGGGCGCGGTCCCGATGGCGAGTCCCTCACGGTCGACGTCGGGACGGTCGGCGCCGACCGGCCGAAGCGGGCAATCGTCGTCTCGTCCGGCTTGCACGGGGTCGAGGGCTTCTTCGGGTCGGCGGTCCAGTTGGCGTGGCTGCGCGGCGTGCGCGCCGGCCGCATCACCGTTCCGCCGGGGACGACGGTCGTACTGGTGCACGCCCTCAACCCGTACGGCTTCGCCTGGCGCCGGCGTGCGAACGAGCGGAACGTGGATCTCAACCGGAACTTCCTCGACGCCGGGGAGGCGTACGTCGGCGCGCCGCCCCTGCACGACCGCGTCCACCGGCTGTTGAACCCCGGCACGCCGCCGTCTTCCGCCGGCCTTTTCCCCGCGCAGGCGGTTTGGGCGGTCTGCCGCCACGGCCTGGCCGCGCTCCGCTCGGCCGTCGCCGAGGGGCAGTACGATCATCCGTCGGGCCTCTTCTTCGGCGGGCACGAGGCGGAGGCCTCGACCCGTCTGGTCCGGGAGTGCTTCTGGATCTGGACGCGGGGGGCCGCGGAGGTCGTCCACCTGGACCTGCACACGGGGCTGGGCCGCTACGCCGGCTGCCAGATCCTGGTCGAGCCGGTTCACGCGCCGGAGATCGCCTGGTATCGGCAGCGCTTCGATCCGGCGCGCGTCGTCTCCGTGGCCGAGAGCGGCGCCTACGCCGCCCGCGGCGTGATGGGCGCGTGGCTGGGTCGGCACGCCGAGGCTCGTCGGTACCGGTTCGCCTGCGTGGAGATCGGGACGCATTCGTCCCTGCGCGTGCTCCGGGCCCTGCGGGCGGAGAACCGAGCCCACCGCTTCTCGGCTCCGGGCTCCGGCTCGTACGAACGAGCGAAGCGGGAACTGGTGGAGTGCTTCTGTCCAGCGAACACGACGTGGCGCCGGCGGACAGTTCGAGAAACCCTGAAGGTCATCGCCCGGGTGACCGCGGGCTGAGCAGCGCGAATGCTATTGGTCACGAGTCTGATCGACGACGACGAACTCGAACCACACGCTGTGAAGGTGGTGGAAGTCCTTGTCCGTGGACACCAGCGCTGCGTTGCTGGCGTGGGCGGTGGCCGCGATCCAAGGGTCGTTCTGGCTCATGGAAAACAGCAGGTTGCGGTGGGGGGGGGGGCGCTTCCGGGCGAATCGACCCGACCACCGTGTGTCCAAGCGTCAATCAGCGCGTATGCACTGAGGATGGGCGCGCGATTGATGTCGAGTCAAGGAACATCGCGCAGGACTTGCTCGAGTTCCATGCGCCTGTTTCTGCCCCAGCCGCGTTTCTCGGCAAGGGCAAGGATCTCTCCGTGACAAATCGCCGAAGTGTACGAGGGCACCTCTGGGCTATCCAGCTTGAGATGATCGACCGTGTAGCGAGCCCACCGTGCACTCCTCGTGAGCCCAAGGAGCAGGCCCGTGTCGAGAAGATACCGGCGACGGTTCGCCATCAGTCGATCTGGTCCAGAAGCTCATCTACGGGCTCGTCTCCGGGCCAGGTTCCCCAGAGCCTCATGAAGTTGGCTGAACCCGCACGCTTGTCCTGAACTCGCATCGATTCCAAGGCGCGTTGATGCCCAACGCTTGGCAGTTCTTCGAAGACCTCGTCGCCCGACTGACGAGCGGCGATCCTCTGGGCCTCGATGATCCTCGGCCGGCCGTTGGCCTTGAAATGTACCGTTCCCTGGACAGTGGCTTGCCCACCCCACAACGGACGCAACGATTCCGTGCCCACGGCCGCCGAATCAAGCCGGCCGAATAGCTGCGCACCGCTGCTCGTGACGAGACGAAATCCGCCGCTGCGATGCTTGATCTCGTCGAGTCGGCCGCTAACGACAAAGGCTCTCGGAGCCGGAATCTCGCTCAGTCGCTCGCGCACGCGGGCGCAACTTTCGTCATCCAATGTGAACAGTGGCGGCCCGTTGTCCCCAGCGGTCAATTCATAGCGGACGCCCGGAACGCCAGCGGCTCGCAGCCCGGCAGGATGTCCCCTCGACGCAGAGTCCCGCAGGCCTCCGCGTTCTCGCAGCCCTCGCGGTCATCGTGCTGGCCGTGAGCCGCAGCATGCATTATGGCGCAGCCAGGCGCGTGGCGACACCGCAATCCAGAGATGTCCGTGACGGGGCGAGGCGTATCGCTGAGGTATGGCCCTCGCGGAGCGCGCTACCGATCCACAATCTCCGCGACCTCGCCGTTCGTGATCAGCTCCGGCTCGGTCGCAGCTTGGATCTCGTCGACGGTCACGCCGGGGGCCCGTTCCAGGAGGCGCAGACCGTCGGGCGTCACCTCGAGGACGGCGAGCGAGGTGACGATCGTGTTGACGACGCCCTTGCCGGTCAGCGGCAGGCTGCACTCGTTGAGGATCTTCTTGTCGCCCCGCTTCGAGACGTGATCCATCACGATCAGCACACGCTTGGCGCCGGAGACGAGGTCCATCGCGCCGCCGGGCCCCTTGACCATCGCTCCGGGGATCATCCAGTTGGCGAGGTCGCCGGTGGCGGAGACCTGCATCGCGCCGAGGATGGCCAGGTCGATGTGGCCGCCCCGGATCATGGCGAAGCTCTGGGCGCTGCTGAAGTAGCTGGCCCCGGGGACCGCGGTGACGGTCTCCTTGCCGGCGTTGATCAGGTCGGCGTCGATCTCGTCCTCGGTGGGGTAGGGCCCGATGCCGAGCAGGCCGTTCTCGCTCTGCAGCATGATGCGCACGTCGGGAGGGATGAAGCTGGCGCAGAGCGTCGGGATGCCGATCCCGAGGTTGACGTAGTGGCCGTCCTTCATCTCGCGCGCGGCGCGCCGGGCGATCTGCTCTCGGTTCAGGGCCACGTGCGACTCCTCAGGTTCCCCGCCGGCGGCTACGCCGGGCGCGTCTTGCGGCGCTCGATCACCTTCTCGGGGTTCTCGCCGACGACGACGCGGTCGACGTAGACGGCCGGGGTGTGAACGAGGTGCGGATCGAGGTCCCCGGCGGGCACGACCTCCTCGACCTCCGCAACGGTCACCGCGCCCGCCTCGGCCATCGGCGGGTTGAAGTTGCGCGCCGTCATCCGGTAGACGAGGTTCCCGGCCTCGTCCGCCTTCCACGCCTTCACCAGCGCCAGGTCGGCGTGCAGCGCCGTCTCGAGCACCTGCCAGCGGCCGTCGATCTCGCGCGTCTCCTTGCCCTCCGTGAGCGGCGTGCCGTAGCCGGTGGGCGTGAAGAACGCGCCGATGCCGGCGCCGCCGGCCCGGATGCGCTCGGCCATCGTGCCCTGCGGGTTCAGCTCGACCTCGAGCGAACCGTCGAGGAACTGGCCCTCGAACGTCTTGTTCTCGCCGACGTAGCTGGCGATCATCTTGCGGATCTGCCGCGTGTCGAGCAGCAGCCCCAGGCCGGCCCCGTCCACGCCGGCGTTGTTGCTGATGCAGGTGAGGCCCGTCACGCCCGAGTCGCGCAGCGCCACGCACAGGTTCTGCGGGACGCCGCAGAGGCCGAACCCGCCGACCATGATCGTCATGCCGTCGCGCAGAACGCCCTCGAGGGCGGCGGCGGAGCTGGGGTAGACCTTCCCGGCCATCGTCGATTCCTGACTGCTCCCGTCGTCGCCCCGTCGTGCGTCTCTCTCCGGCGTCTGCCGTCGCCCGGTCCGGCGCGGGTCAGGACTTCATCGGTCCGCCCGGCACGCCGGCGCCCTGCCGGACGAAGCGGGCCAGGTTCGACATGTCCTCGTCGCCGAAGCCCTGCGCGATGAGCGCGTCCTCGATCGTCGCTACGAGGCTTGCGATCGGCACCGGCACCTGGAGCTCGCGCGCCGTCTCGAGCGCGATGCCGAGGTCCTTGCGGTGGAGCCGGGTCCGGAAGCCGAGCGGATAGTCGTCGTTCAGCATCCGGTCCGCACGGTTGTTGAGGATCCACGACCCGGCGACGCCGCCCCCGATCGCCTCGACCACCCGCTCGGGGTCCGCGCCGGCCCGGTGGGCGAGGGTGAGCGCCTCGGCCAGGGCCATGAACGTGCCGGTGATCGCGACCTGGTTCGCGACCTTCGCGATCTGCCCGCAGCCGACGGGGCCGATGCGGGTCACCTTGGCGCCGATGATCTGAAGCACCGGCTCGGCGCGCGCGAAGTCCTCCTCGCTGCCGCCGCACATGATGGTCAGCGTCCCCTTGATGGCGCCCTCCGAGCCGCCCGACACCGGCGCGTCGACGTAGCCGATCCCCTTGGCCCGGAACGCGTCCGCGATCCGCCGCGTCGCGGCGGGGGCGATCGACGAGCAGTCGATGACGAGGCCGCCTTCCCGCAGGCCGTCGACGACCCCGTGGCCGTGCCCGGGGCAGAGCAGCACCGCCTCGACGTCCGGCGTGTCCGAGACGCAGCTCAGGACGATGTCGACGCCGGCCGCCGCCTCGGCTGGCGTGGCGGCACGCTTCGCGCCGAGCTCCGCAAGCGGCTCCTCGCGGTCGCGCGTCCGATTGTGGACCGTGACCTCGCATCCGGCCTTGAGCAGGTTGGTCGCCATCGGGGCGCCCATCGTCCCCATGCCGAGCACGGCAATCTTCATCGCGGTGGTCTCCTCGTCGGGCGGTCGCTCAAACGCGCGCGTGGACGATGCCGCGCCCCGATTGCGGGCGGTTGGTCACAAGCGCGACCAGCTTCTTCCAGTAGCGAAATGACGGGGTGTAGACGGTCGTGATCTCGCTGAAACCGACGGATTGTAGCATCTGGGTCAGCGCCGCCACGGTCGGCATCGCGCACATCTCGTACGGCGCCTCCCGCGCCTGCTCGTCCCCCGGGAAGAACGGCACCAGCGGGTAGCGCTCGTGCACGAACGGCAGCAGCACGTGCGTCTCGCAGACGAGCAGCCGCCGGGTCACGCGGGCGACGCGCTCGAGCGCCGCGAGGGGGTTCCGCAGGTGGTAGAAGACGCCGAGCAGCAGCACCAGGTCGAACTGGCCGACCTCCGCCGGGTCGAGCTCGTGGACGTCGGCCCGGCGGTGCTCGACCTTCGACCCGAGCCGCTCGCGCGCCGCCTCGAACTCGCGCATCCCGAAGCGGTCCCAGGCGTAGCTGTCGACGGCCAGCACGCGGTCGGCGCCCCGGCGCTCGCACTCGAACGAGAAGAAGCCGTGCCAGGCGCCGATGTCGAGGACGGTCCAGCCCGTCAGATCCTCCGGCAACTGCAGCAGGCGCAGCCGCCGCTCGAAGCGGCGGCGGATGCGGCCCTCCGGCGTGTACGAAGCCGCCCCGGTGTCGGGGCGGCTGATGACCTGGTGAGGACGATCGCCCATGACGAAGCCGTCGGCCGCGGACCCGCCGCGCAACCGTGCACCTTACATCAGCGTCGCCGCGAACGGGTGTAAGATCCGCGGCATGAGGCGTGCGCGCGCCGATCCGACCGCGCGCGCACGACGGTGTTCAAGGGGGGAGCCATGCTGGAGACGATCAGCCGGCTGCGGCCGGGGCGGGCGATGTGCCTCGCCGCCTGCGCGGCACTGCTCTGGGGACTGGCCGCGGCGCCCGCCGGCGCGCAGTCGGAGGGCGAGATTCCCGATCTGGCCGGCGTCTGGGACGGCGGCCCCCGCGCGCGGCCCGTCAACGGGCCGAACATGCCGTGGACGCCCGACAACTTCCCGGTGCTCAACGAGCGGGCCCTCGCGTTCCAGCAGGTGTTCGACGAGGCCATCGCCCCGAAGTACGACTGCGTGCCGTCGACGCCGCCGGCGCTGCCCTACGACCCCTACATGATGGAGTTCGTGCAGTGGCCGGACCGCGTGCTCATCCGCTACGAGAAGGACGATCAGGTACGGACCGTCTGGCTCGACGGGCGGGAGCCGACCCCGATGGACTACAGCGTCCAGGGCGTGTCGGTCGGCCACTACGGCGAAGGGGCGCTGCACGTCGTCACCACCCACTACGCGTTCGACATCACCGGGTTCGACGACTACAACGGCATCCCCTCGTCGCAGCTCAAGAAGGTCACCGAGAAGTACTGGCGGGAGGGGGACGACCTGAAGATGACGCTCACGGTCGAGGACCCGCTCTTCCTCCGCGAGCCCGCGTCCTACACCACCCGCTGGCTGCCGGGGCCCGAGGGGTACAAGCTGCGCGGCTACGACTGCGACCCGGAAGAGGCGCGGCACCCGGTGAAGTTCCTGATTCCGAAGTACAAGTAGTCCGGTGCCCGCACCGGGGAGGTAGCCTCGTGAAAGTCTGGCATTGGGTGGCGGCCATCGCCGTGGCGGCAGTCGCGGGAGCGTCGGTGATGTATGTGCCGGCGATCGCCCACCACGCGAGTGCGCCGTTCTACGACAACACGAAGAGCGTCGAGGCGGTCGGCGTCGTCACGCGTTTCGTGTTCCGGAACCCGCACTCGTTCCTCTACGTCGACCAGACGGACGAGAACGGGGAGACCATCTCGTGGGAGATCGAGATGGGCGCCGCGGTCATGATGGGCCGCCGGGGCTGGACGCCGGACACGATCCGGGCCGGCGACCGGATCCGGGCCGTCGGCCAGCCGTCGCGAGCGCCGGGGACGTACGGCATGTGCTGCGCCGAGCTGACCCGCGAGGACGGCGGCCCGATCCAGCCGGCGGACTAGGACCAGGGCGCGCGCGGGCCCCTGCGGAGCAGATTGGGGGTTTCGCTGGCGCGAAGTTCCTGCGCGACGGGCGCCAATCCACTCGGCCGCTGATCAGGCATCGCCGAGTCGCTGGTGCGAGACGCCTGCGCTGCGGCTGCCCGGGGCCGCCTTCTGCCGGCGGCCTTCGGGGGCCGTCGCGGGGCGACGCTCGTTCCGGGCATGGTCATCTGCCAGCGCCGCTGCCCTCGAGTGCCAGCCGCTCCCGCAGCTCCCCGATTCGCGCGTCGATGGGAGGGTGCGTGGAGAGATACGCGCCCAGCCCGGCCGGATCGGTCCCGGCGTCGATGTCGCCCAGCTTCTCCAGCACCCGCACCGCACCGAGCGGGTCGAACCCGGCCGCGCGCATCAGGCGCCCTCCCAGTTCGTCCGCCTCGAACTCCTGCTCGCGCGAATAGGCCTTCTCCAGCCACTGCAGACCGACCTGGCGCACCCACGGTGCCAGGCTCCGCGTGGCGGGGGTGGCCAGCGTGGCGGCGGTGATCACCTTCTGTCCCAGCAGGCGGTCTATCGCGTGGCGCCGGATCACGTGCGCCATCTCGTGCGCGATCACGAAAGCAAGCTCGTCTCGGTCGCGGCCGGCGAGGTCCGCCAGGGCGGGGGCCACGAAGATGAATCCGCCGGGCAGCGCGAATGCGGTCGGGTGGTCGCCCACCAGCGCGCTGACCTCGAAGCGGTGGACCTCGTTGCGAACGCGGTCCGCGAGGGCTGCCGTAATCTCCTCGAGCAGCGACTGAATCTCCGCAGGCGCAGGGCTGCGGGCCTGCTCCCGCACCGCAGCCGCCATGTCGCGGCCCACCTCCTGCTCGGCCCGGATGGCATCCTCCTCGCAGCCGGTGACCGACTGCCAGACCCACTGCGCCTTGCGGAACTGCTTGCCCGCCAGGCGGCCCAGCAGGTACGGGGTGCCTCTGGTCATGCCGGGTTCCTATCAGGGGAAGAGTCGCCCGACCGGGCAGCGGAACCCCGGCAGGACGGCGTTCCCCGTCCCCTCGTCTTCCACACCGAACACCTGAACCTCGCGCGCCTCACTGCCTGGCATTGTAGTGGAACGCCCGGTTCGGTCCGCGCGGCGGCGAACCGCCGGTATCATCGACGCAGGTCTCCTGGGCGTCCGGAGACACGGTCCATCGGCACGCGGGCCGTGGGTCCCGCGGTCGTGCCGGGCGCGACCGGCCGTGCCGGCTGGGGAGACGCACGGCAGGGAGGGGAACATGAGGCAACCGTTGCTCGTCGGCGTCTTGACGGCGCTGCTGATCGGCAGCGCGGTGGACCGGGCCCGGGCCGAGGGGCGCGTGGAGCGCAACCTGGTCTTCGGAATGTACTCGGGGCTCGCGCTGCTGATGGACGTGTACTACCCGGAGAATCCGAACGGCTACGGCATCGTGTTCATCTCCGGGAGCGGTTGGACCCGCGAGCTGGGTCCGGACGCCACGCCGTTGAAGGAAAGCGGGCAGGAGGAGATCTACGCCGTGCCGCTGGCCGCGGCCGGGTATACGGTCTTCGGGATCAACCACCGTGCGTCGCCTCGCTTCCGCCATCCCGCCCACCTCGAGGACGCGCAGCGCGCGGTGCGATTCGTGCGCTACCACGCGGAAGAGCTCGGGATCGATCCGGATCGGATCGGGGCGATGGGCGGCTCCTCGGGAGGCCACCTCGTCAGCCTGCTCGCTGTGCTCGATGGGCACGGGGCGCCCGAGGACGCGAGCCCGGTGAATCGCGAGAGCGCGAAGGTGCAGGTCGTCGTGGCACGCGCCGCGCCGACCGATCTCACGCTGTCGTCGCCGCGAGCCGTCCACCCCCTGTTCGGCTTCCGGCGCTCCGAGCGCACCGACTCGGTGGAGCACCGCCGCTTCGTTGCCGCATCGCCCGTGACCCACGTGACCGCGGACGATCCGCCGTTCCTGCTGATCCACGGCGATGCCGACGACGTCGTGCCCTACGAGAACGCGGAGGCCATGAAGGTGGCGCTCGAGAGGGCGGACGTGGCGGTCGAGCTGCTGCGCATCCCCGGCGCCGGGCACGGGCCGACCTTCCCGGGGGCCGTGAACCCGCCGGACTACATCGGCGCCATGGTGGCGTGGTTCGACCGCCACCTGCCGGCCCGTCCGCAGGAGTCTGCGCCGTAGAACGGTGCAGGCTCCTGCAGGCCTGGCCGGGCGCCGGCCGGAGCCGTCAGGCGACGATGGCGGGGCGAGGACGGAGGCTCTCGAAGTGCAGGATCTCGAGGCGCTGGCCGAGCTGGAAGCCCTCCTCCAGGAGCGCGATGACGAGTCGAGGGGCTGACCGGGCAGTCTGCGCTCAGTGCTCGGTCTCGGCGGGGGCCAGCCGCGGATCGGAAACCGGGAGGGTCGGGAACCGATCGAGGAACGTCGTGTAGCAGACGACGAACAGCCCGAGCACGCCTGCCGTGACCAGGAGCTCGAGCAGGCCGAGGGGCACGCCCTCGCCGTGCCACAGCGACGGCGCCACGAGGAGGAAGCGCTCCAGCCACATGCCGGTGAAGACGACGGCCGCCACCGCCGTCAGTCCCGGAACCCAGGTCTTGACGGCGCGGCTCAGGAGCACGACAAAGGGGCCGACGAACGTCATCGCCAGCACCGCCCACGCGACCGGTTCCCACGCACCGTGCATCCGGTGGTAGACGAACTCCGTCTCCTCCGCGAGGTCGCCGTACCAGATCACCAGGTACTGCGACCAGAACAGGTAGGCCCACAGGATGCAGAAACCGAACAGCAGCTTGCCGAGGTCGTGCAACTGGTGCCGGCCCACGTAGCCGGCGATGCCGAGCCGGCGGCGCCCCGCGGCGGCCACGCCGGCGAGGAACGCCAGACCGATGAGCAGGTTCCCGATGAAGTAGTAGCCGCCCAGCAGCGTCGAGAACCAGTGCGGGTCGAGCGCCATGACGAAGTCGAAGGCGATGAGCGTGAACGCCCAGCCGTAGGCGATCAGCACGGCAACCGCCCAGCGGGTCTGGCAGCGCTGTCCTGTCGCCCGCTCGGTGTCGAGGCCCTGCCAGCCGCGGATGAGCTGCGCCGAGAGGCCCGCCGCAGGCCGTTCCCCGGACTCGTCCAGCATCCCGATGTCCGGCCGGAGCGAGCGGTAGACGTAGCGCAGACTGAAGCCGCCCAGCATCAGGAACGCCAGCAGCTCGCGGGAGACGAAGAACGGGACGTTCAGCCACGGGGTCTTGGCCTCGACCGACTCGTGGACCCACGGCGCCCACGCGGCGGTTCCGGCCAGCAGCACGAGCAGGAGGACGAAGGCCGCCGGCAGGAAAGCGGCCGTGGCCTCGGCGACTCGCTTGAGCGGCCGTCCCCAGCGGGCCGACGTCACCTGCAGGATGCACGACAGCACGACGCCCGCCTGCGCCAGACCGCCGAAGAAGAGGAAGTTCACCAGCAGCGATTCCCAGGCGCGGACGGCGTCGCCGAGGAGGATGCCGTAGAGAAACGCCAGCGCGCCGAGCGCCGCGAGTCCCAGCAGCACGTTGCGGGCGCGGGGCGGCACGAGAGCCAGCGCCGCCGGAGCCGCCGGTGCGGCACCTGCGGTCACCGCCGTTCCGCCTCCGTTGCCGGATCCGGCGGGCCGAGGGTGCGCAGGTAGTGGACGAGCGCCCAGCGCTCCCGGGCGCTCAGCGCGTCGCCCAGGCGCGGCATGTTGCGACCCCCTTCCCGAATGATGGCGTAGACGAAGCCGTCCGGGTACGCCAGGACGTGCGGTGCCGTCAGGTCCGGCATGCGGCGATAGAACGAGGCCAGCTCGCCGTCGCCGGTCCCCGCCTCGCCGTGACAGAGAGAGCAGTAGGTGGCGTAGAGCGCCTCGCCCTCGGCCGTCACCGCAGCCGTCGCCTCGAGCGGGTTCGTGAGCCCCAGCCGCGCCTCCCGCCGGTTCATGATTCGCGGCGCGCCGACCGCGATCGAGCGTTCCGGGAGTGGCCGCGCCTCCGCTTGCGGCAGCACCGCCGGTCCGGTCCACATGTTGCGGATCCAGGTCCGTGCCTCCGGATCCGGCGGGCCCTGCGCGGGGCTGCACGCCGCCGCGGCGACGATCGCGGCGGCCATCGGCGCCAGCAGCGCGGCCGCGACCGGGCGGGGGCCGCAGCGCGACCGTGCGGTCGCGTCGGCGACGAATGGTGGGCCAGGAGTCGGCGCCGTGGAACGTCGCGGACTCCTGGAGGGTTGGTTGGGCACCAGGCGGAGCCGCCAGGCGACGAATGGTGGGCTAGCCATCCGTGCGCACCTCGACGGCGCCCGCGGACTCGAGCAGCGACCGCGCGAAAGCCCCATCCTTCCTCCCGCAGACGATCTCCACGCCGAAGCGGTCTTTGGAGAAGCGCGGATCGGTGCGCCGGGCCCGGGTGACGCGCGGCAGCCGGGCCAGCACGAGGAAGCCGAGCATGCCCCCGATCGCGCCGAAGAGAATCGTCAGCTCGAACGCGATCACGACGAACGCCGGAATCGCGATGAGCGGCTTGCCCCCGACGATGAGCGGCCACGCCGACACCGTGTAGATCGGCAGTGCGAAGCCGGTGGTGCAGCCG
Source organism: Vicinamibacterales bacterium (assembly GCA_965215155.1). Classification (GTDB taxonomy): domain Bacteria; phylum Acidobacteriota; class Vicinamibacteria; order Vicinamibacterales; family UBA8438; genus JAGWAJ01. The sequence goes on from CBDCCY010000004.1 coordinate 2,255,109, forward strand.
AGCAACGCGCCGATCAGCGTGAACAACCGCACTGGGCTGACGCGGGGCCCCGAGAGCTGCTCCAGCGTGTGATCCGGCGCCGGCGAGTAGGAGTCCACGTCGTCGAGGCCCGCGTCACGCGCCGTGGCAACCGCGACGGCCGCCTTCGCCGGCTCGTCGTACACACCGAGGATGCGCACGCTGTTACGGCCTCCTTCCCGAGCGCTCGTGCCGCGACTGCATGAACTCGATCCCCTCCGCGAGCACGTTCCGCCACGCGCGGTCCACGTCGCGGTCGAAGTGCCCGTCGAACTCGCGCACCGTCTGCATCAGGGACTCCAGCCACTGGTCGTACAGCTCGAACCCGATGTCGAGATCGTGCTTGCCGTGCCGGCGCGCCACGCGGTCGAGCTCCTCGAGCTCGTCCACCGGCGCACCCGAAATGCTGGTCATCAACGAGAGCGAGTCGGCCAGCATCTTCTTCTGGTGGGCGAAATCGGTGTGCCGGAACTTCTCGCGCACCTCCGCGCTCGACGCCAGGAACAGCTCGTAGAAGCGATCCAGGAAGCCGTGCTTCGTCAGGCAGCGCGCGAGGCTGTCGTCGAAGACCTCCGCATGGGCCGAGCCCTCCTTCATCTCCGTGATCGACACGGCCGGGAAGTTCTTGACGAAGAGCAGGAACAGGAGGAAGAAGAGCGAGAAGCTGCCGGCCGTGATCGCGCCCTCCACCCAGGTCGGCTGGTAGAGGCCGCTCCAGTTCGCGGGGTCGAAGTCGTGGGAGAGCGACGTCACGATGATGACGAACCGCTCCAGCCACATGCCGATGTTGACGAAGATGGAGATTACGAAAAGGGCCGCCAGGTTCGTGCGGATGCGCTTGGCGAAGAGCAGCAGCGGGACGACGACGTTGCAGCCGAGCATTCCCCAGGTGAAGAGCCGGTATTCGCCGAACATCCGGTTGTAGAAGGTCGCCTGCTCGAAGGGGTTGCCGCTGTACCAGGCGACGAAGAACTCGGTCAGGTACGCGTAGCCGACGATCAGGGACGTGACGATGATGAGCTTCGCCAGGTTCTCGAAGTGCCGGACGGTGATGTACTCCTCGATCCCGAGCAGCCGGCGGAGCGGGATGAGCAGCGTGATCACCATCGCCAGGCCCGAGAAGATGGCCCCGGCGACGAAGTAGGGCGCGAAGATCGTGCTGTGCCATCCGGGCAGGATGGACATCGCGAAGTCCCATGACACGACGCTGTGGACCGACACCACGAGCGGCGTCGCCAGGGCCGCGAAGAAACCGTAGAGGGCGCCGTAGTGGATCCACTGCCGCGTGGAGCCGCGCCAGCCGAGCGCCAGGGCCCGGTAGATCGGCCTCCGCCAGTCCGTGCAACGGTCGCGCGCCGCCGCGACGTCCGGAATGAGCCCGAGGAAGAGGAACATCGCGCTCACGGTGAGATACGTCGTGAGCGCGAAGACGTCCCAGACGAGCGGCGACTGGAAGTTGACCCAGAGTTGCCGTTCGTTCGGATACGGGATCAGCCAGTAGAAGAACCAGGGCCGGCCGATGTGGATGATCGGGAAGAGGGCCGCGGTCAGGACCGCGAAGACCGTCATCGCCTCCGACGCCCGCGCTACCGACGTGCGCCACTTGGCCCGGAACAGGAACAGGACGGCCGAGATGAGCGTGCCGGAGTGGGCGATGCCGACCCAGAACACGAAGTTGGTGATGTAGATGCCCCAGAGCATCGGGTGCTCGTAGCCGGCCACCCCGAGCCCGAAGCGCCACTGCGTCGAGAACGCGTAGCCGCCGAACGCCAGGCCGGCCAGAATCAGAGCGAGGGCGGCGAAGTACGTGCGGCCCGGCGGCCGCATCGTGCGCAGGATGTCGGCGTCGATCCGCCCGTAGGTGGCCGCGTGGTCGGCCACGCTCACGGGATCACCTTCTTCAGATAGGTCACCGCGGGCCGCGTGTTGAGCACGCCGAGCGCGTGGTAGCCGCGGTCGGCGGCCGAGAGCTGCGAGACGCGGCTGTCGGGGTCGTTCAGGTCGCCGAAGACGATGGCCTGGGCGGGGCAGGTCTGCGCGCAGGCCGGGACCACGTCGCCGTCCCGCACGGGGCGGTCGTCGTCACGGGCGCGGTCCTTGCCCTCCTGAATCCGCTGCACGCAGAAGGTGCACTTCTCCATGACGCCGGCGCTGCGCGCCGTCACGTCGGGGTTGAGCTGCAGGTTCAGCGGCTCCGGCACCTCCGGGTCCCACCAGTTGAACCGGCGCACCTTGTACGGACAGTTGTTCGAGCAGTAGCGGGTGCCCACGCAGCGGTTGTAGATCTGCGCGTTGAGGCCCTCTTCCGTGTGATACGTGGCGTACACCGGGCAGACCGTCTCGCAGGGCGCGTGGTCGCAGTGCTGGCAGAGCATCGGCAAGAAGCGCGTGTCGACCGCTCCGTCTTCGCTCGCGGCCGGCCGTTCCTCCACAAAGCGCTCGATCCGCAGCCACGCCATGGTCCGCCCGCGCACCAGCCGGTCGGCGCCCAGGACGGGGACGTTGTTCTCGGCGTAGCAGGCGGCGACGCACGCGTTGCAGCCGTTGCAGGCGTTGAGGTCGATCGCCATGCCCCAGCGGTGCTCGGGATGCTCGTGCTCCGGGTAGAGGCTGAAGTGGGGCTCCTCCGGGTGCACCTCGCCGGCCGCGAGGGCCGCACGCGTGACGGCCTGCGCGATCTCGCGGCCCTCCTGGTCGAAGGACCCCTGCAGGCGTGCCAGCGGCCGCCGCAGCGCGCGCGGCGTTGCGTCGATGCGGGTGCCCGCCCATCGCGGGCCGCCGGACGCCGCCTCGGGCTGCGGATCGAGCAGAGCCACGGGGTTGGCGCCGCGCCCCGTCGCGTAACGCCCGAAGTCGGTGTGCCCCTGGCCGATCGGCATCGCCACGACCCCGGCCGGCAGATGGGGATTCAGGACGACCGTCGCATCGACCCGCCCGTGATCCGACTCGAGGGTGATCACCTGCCCGTCGTCCGCGCCGATTGCGCTGGCGGTTTCGGGGGTCATCTCCGCCCCGCTGCCCCAGGCCGTCTTGAGCAGCGGGTCCGGGATCTCCTGCAGCCAGGGGCGGTTCGCGCCGCGGCCGTCGTGGAAGTGCAGGGAGGGGTATGCGATCAGCGTCAGGCTGCGCCGGTCGTCGTCGGGCGGGACGATACTCCCGAGATCCAGCTCCCCGATCCGATCGCTCAGCGTAGCCGGCTCCGCCGTCTCGTCGAGCCATAGGCCGCCGCGCCGGACCGAGTTCGCCCAAAACGTCTCGAACGCGGCCTCCGCGGCCCGCCGTGCTTCCGCGGCGGCGCGCCGGGCCGCGGCCGCCGCCCGCCGCCGCGCCGCCGGGTCGGCCTGGGCGGTCTGCGCGGCCGGGTCGGTCTGGGCGGTCTGGGCGGCCGGGTCGGTCTGGGCGGCCGGGTCGGTCTGGGCGGTCGGGTCGGTCCGGGCGGTCGGGTCGGCCTGGGCGGCATCGGTCGCAGGAGCGCCGGCCGGCGCGGCACCCGCATCCGTGGCTGCGTCGCCGGCCGGCTCCGGCTGCAGGCCGCGCCACGCATCGCGCAGCAGCTCGTAGAAGTCGCCGTCCGGCAGCCCCGGAGCGTCTCCGGACCCGGCGGCGGCGCCATCCGCGTCGGCAGCCAGCGCGGCGCGGCCGGTATCGAGCAGGATGTCGCCGAAGTGCCGCGTGTCGTGGAGCGGACGCATCGCCGGCTGCATCAGGCCGCCCGGGCCGCCCGCCACCCGGTGGTCGCCCCACGATTCCAGCGCCGTATGCGACGGCAGGATGAGGTCCGCGCGCGCCGTCGTCTCGTCCGGGTGCGGCGACGTCGCCACGACGAGGGGCACCGCGTCGAGGGCGGCGCCGAAGTCGGCCGCCCCCGGCAGCGTGTGCATCGGGTTCACCTGGTGGAGGAGCAGGACGTCGATCTCGCCCCCGCGCATCGCGCCCGCGAGGTCGACCATGTCGCGGTACGTGGCCGCCTCGTCCCACATCGTCGCCGCCGGCAAGCGCACCGTCGCCCCGACGTTGCCGGCGACGCAGTTGAGGAGCGCGATCGCGACCTGCGTCTCCGTTGCCCCGGTCCCGGCCACCGCGGTCCCGCCGCCCACGGCGAGGGTGCGTCCGGGGCCCAGGTCCGGGTCGGAGAAGGCCCGCGCCAGCTCGACGATGCGGGCCGCCGGCACGCCGCTCCGGGCGGCGGCCGCCTCGGGAGTCCAGGCGTCGACCAGCGCCCCGATCCGGTCGACGTCGGCCTCCGGGAGCACGCCGGCCGGCACGCGCTCCTCCGCCACGATGGTGCGCACCATGGCGGCTGCCACCGCGCCCTCGGTGCCCGCTGCCAGGCGGATCCACTCGTCCGCGCTCGACGCGGTCAGCGACAGGCGCGGCTCGAGATGCACGAAGCGCGCGGCGCGTCCGTTGCCCGGACGCCGCGCCTCGGCCAGGTCGCGGGCGTGGCCGACGGTGGAGAGCCAGGTCTCCAGGAAGTCGGCTCCGAACGACACGATCAGGTCGGCCTGGTCGAAGGCGTGCCGCGGCGCGCCCCGGCGCCCGAACACGACCCGGTTGGCGGCCCGCAGCGGCTCGTACGCGAAGGCCTCGTAGCGCAGCCGGCGGGCTCCGCCCATGGCCGCTGCCCAGCGGTCCACGAGCGCATCCAGGGTGCCGGTCAGGACCGGTGTCACGACGGCGATCCGGTCGCCCCGCCCGGCCTGCCGCAAGCCGGCCAGACGGTCGGCCAGCGTCTGCTGCGCCCGTTCCCAGCCGATCGGATCGAGCACGCTCTGCCCGGTGGCGGTGTGCGTGATGCGCCGGCGGCTCGGGCCGCGGTAGCGGTCCGGGCTGTACAGCCCCTGCAGCGCCGCCTGTCCTCGCACGCAGAGGGAGCCGCGGTTGGTCGGATGCGACGGATTGCCCTCGACCTTGATCGCCCGCCCCTCGCGGGTCTTGACCAGGGTGCCGCAGCCGCTGGGACACTCGCCGCAGACGCTGGCGTACCACGTGGCGATGCCCGGGACGACGTCGTCGGGGGGCACGACGTACGGAATGATCCGTTCGGGCGGCGCGGGGGCGCAGGCGGTGACCGCCGCGGCCGATCCCGCCCCGCCGAGCACGCGGAGGAACGTGCGGCGACCGACCGTCGTGGTCAGTCCGTCCGGCCCGCTCGGGTGGGAGGACGATTCGTTCACTGATCCCTCTCCGCAAGGCCGGCCGCGTCCGGCGCGGTCCGGACTCCTCGCCCGGAAGCCGTCGCCGGCGGCTCCGATTCCCGCCCAGCCGTTCCTGCAGGAGTCTGCGCCGTTGTACGGCGCGGACTCCTAGTAGTGGCAAAGGACGCAGTCACGAGACGCCCCTCGCTCCGTGTGGCAGTCGACGCACCATCCCATCGAGAGCGGCTCGACCTGGCGGGCGATCGTCATCGAGGCCACGTCGCCATGGCACGTCGCACAGTCGACACCGGCCCGGACGTGGGCCTTGTGGCTGAAACGGACGTAGTCGGGCAGGTCGTGGACGCGAATCCAGGGGATCGGCTCCTCCCGCTCCCAGTAGCCGAGCACCCGTTCGATCTCGGGGCGCTCGCTCAGGATGGCCCGGTGGCAGCCGGCGCAGCGCTCGACGGAGGGTATCCCGGCCACCGGTCCGCGCCGCGCGTACGCGTGGCAGAACTGGCAGTCGATACCGGCATGGACGACGTGACGGGTGTGGCTGAAGTCGATCGGCTGCGCGCCCGGGCCCCCCACCCGCGCTGAATCGACCGCGGCGCCGGCGTCCGGTCGCGCGGCCCCGGCTAGTGCATCCTCCTGGGCGCGCACGCGCTTCAGGACGTGCGTGGACGTCGCGGCCAGCATGACCGCGAGCCCAGCGCAGGCCGCAAGGATCCACCACCCGTGAGGACGTTCGCCAGCCAACATGATCGGGAGAGCCGTCCGAGCAGGCCGTCGAGCCGCGCGTATCATACGCCGGCTTCCGTCGAGCCGCCAACCGGCGGCCCGTCGTCCGCGGCAAGCCGGGGTGGCCGCCCCGTGCTACACTCCGCGGGTTTGAGCTCGCCGCGCATGGGGTCGTCCGCTCGTCGACTCGCGCTCCCTCTGGTCCTCGCGCTCGCCGGCTGGAACGCGGCCGGTGGAGCGGTCGCGCACGCCCAGACCTCCGGGGGACCTCGCCCCGAGGGGCTGGTGCCGCGCTCGCTCGGCTTCCTCACCGCCTATCGCCTGCACCTGAGCGGGATCCGGACGACGGGGAACGGCGACCGCAGCTTCGCATGGGACACCGATATCGGGGTCGGTCTCGACCTGTTCGACATCGGCTTCGCGCGCGGGAACCTGTTCGTCAACATCGAGTCGATCCTCGGCGACGAACGGCGGGCGATCGATCCCAACCAGAACAACTACACCATCGACACGACGATCTTCGTGCGGCTGCCGAGGGGGACGCTCGGCGCGACGTTCCACCACATCTCGCGCCACCTCGCCGATCGGGAGAACAAGGGCGCGGTTGCCTGGAACATGGCGGGCCTGACCTACGCGGATCGGTTTCGGCTGGGTCCCGTGGACCTGAGATACAGCGGCGCCGCCTACGCGCGGGTGCTCCGGGCGGGCGTCGACTACGAGAGCGAGTTCAACGTCCGCGTGCGCCTGGCGTTTCCCGCCGACGCCCGTGTGTCGCTCATCCTCGACCTCGACGGGACGGCGGTCGGGGTGACGCGCAGGATCTACGATCGGCCCCTGCAGCACGGGCATCGGTTCGAAAGCGGCCTGCGCATCCGGGGACGGGCCGGCACGGCCGAGCTGGTTTTCGGCCGGGAGCGCCGGATCGACGCCGACCCCTTCGAGCGCCGCCCGGTCGCGTGGAACCGGTACGGCTTCCGGTTCGTCGTCGGGTAGGAGTCCGCGCCGCAGAACGTTGCGATGGCAGGATGCGGCGCCGGCGCAGGCTCCCAACGCGCCCGCGAGGGCGCGCCGCCGACCGGGCGGCAGTCTCCGCGGCGTGGTTCCGGGTCGGGTCGGCGCGGCCCCGTGTGACATAATCGCGGCCATGCGGATCCTGCGACTCGCGTGCGTCCGGCGCAGCCTCGGGGTGGCGGCGGTCGTCGCGGCGATCGGCGCCTCCACCGTCCGGGCGGAGGTCCGGCCGGCCCGTCTCGACTACCGCCTCGCCACGCTCGACAACGGCCTGACCGTGATCCTCTCGGAGGATCACTCGACGCCGATCGTCCATCTGCAGCTCTGGTATCACGTCGGCTCGAAGAACGAGCCGCCCGGCCGCACCGGGTTCGCGCACCTGTTCGAGCACCTGATGTTCAAGGGCTCGCACAACGTGCGCTCCGACGAGCACCTGACGCTGATCTCGCGGGTCGGCGGCGACGGGAACGCCTACACGACCGAGGACGTCACGGTGTTCTTCGAGACGGTGCCGGCGCAGTACCTGCCGCTCGTGCTGTGGCTCGAGGCGGATCGGATGGCGACGCTCCGCATCAGCGAGGCGGCGCTCGCCTCCGAGCGCGAGGTGGTCAAGGAGGAGCGCCGCTGGCGGTACGAGAGCGAGCCGTTCGGCCTGATGTCGGAGATCATCTACGGGCACGCGTTCACAACGCACCCCTACCGGCACACGACGATCGGGTCGATGGCGGATATCGAGGCAGCGTCGATCGAGGACGTGCAGGACTTCTTCGACACCTACTACGTCCCCGAGAACGCGACGCTCACGCTCGTGGGCGACTTCGACTCCGACGAAGCGCTCCAGATGGTGGAGCACTACTTCGGCCGAGTCCCGAAGGCCGCGAAGCCGGTCCCGCGGGCGATTCCGCGCGAGCCGCCGCCGGCGGGAGAGCGGCGCCTGACCGTCGAGGCCGACAACTGGCCGCTGCCGGCGGTCGTGGTGGCCCACCCGATCACCTACGACGGTCACCCCGACGCCTATCCGCTGCACATCCTGGGCAAGATCCTGTCGGACGGCGCCAGCGCCCGGATACCGCGGCGCGTCGTCTACGAGAAGCGGCTGGCGGTGCAGGCGTTCGGCGACCAGGTCATCATCGAGGATCCCAACCTGTTCTACGCGGTCGGGCTGGTGCAGCCGGGACGAACGCCCGAGGAGGTGGCCGCCGCGCTCATCGCGGAGCTCGACCAGCTCAAGGCGGAGCCGCCGCACGAGGACGAGCTGCAGCGGGCCAAGAACCAGTTCGCGCGCGACTACGTGATCGGCCGCATCACGAACCAGCAGAAGGCGGCACACCTCGCCCACGCGGCAGTCATCCACGACGACATCACCACCGCAGACGCCGAGTTCGACATCTTCATGAGCATCACGAAGGCCGACGTGCAGCGCGTGGCGCGGACCTACTTCCGCGACGACAACCGGCTCGTCCTGACGATCATGCCGCGCACGCCCCGCGGCCCGCGCAGCTTCTTCGGCGGGCGGGGAGGGGCGCGGTGAGGTGGTGGGCCGCGGCGGCGCTCGTCGCCGTCGCGTCGGCTTTCGCGATGGCGACCCCCGGCGCCGCGCAGCGCGCGCCGGAGGGCCGCGCGATCGACTGGCCTCGCGAGTCGCCGCCGCCGCCGTTGCTGGAACGGCCCGTCACCTTCCCCGAGTACGAGATCCGCACCCTCGCCAACGGCCTGCGGGTGGTCCACGTCGGCCACCATGAACAACCCGCGGTGACGGTGCGGTTGCTCGTGGCGGCGGGGGCGGCGAACGATCCGCCGGGCAAGCCCGGCGTAGCGGCGCTGGCGACCCGGCTCCTGGCTCAGGGCACGACCACGCGGCCGGCGCAGGAGATCGCTCGCATCATCGACTACGTAGGCGGCGCGCTCGACCTGGGGACCGGGAGCGACCTCAGCTTCGTCAACGTGATCGTCCTGCGCGACGACTTCGACCTTGCCCTGGAGATCCTGTCGGACGTGACGCGCCGTCCCGCGTACGCGCCCGACGAGATCGAGCGGCAGCGCCAGCAGGTGCAGTCCGCGATGCAGGTGAGCTACGACGATCCGGCCTACCTGGCCGAGATCGTCTTCAACCGTCTGGTGTATGGCTTTCACCCCTACGGGGTGCCGCCGAACGGCACACCGGCGTCGGCGCGGGCGATCACGCGGGATGACCTGCTGGCGTATCACCGGACGCATTTCATGCCGAACAACGCCGTGCTGGCGGTCGTCGGCGACATCAGCGCGGAGGAGGCGTTCGCCGGCGTGGAGCAGGCGCTCGGAGACTGGCCGACCGGCGCCCTTCCGCGCTCGCCCGTCACCGAGCCGCCGCCGCCGACGCGCCGGCTCGTGGTCATCGACAAGCCGGGCGCCGTGCAGACCGCCGTGCGGGCGGGGCACGTGGCGCTGGCGCGGGCGCATCCCGACTTTCTGACCCTGGACGTGGCGATCAAGATTCTCGGCGGTGAGGGCGGCAACCGGTTGGGGACGGTGCTGCGCACGGAGCGGTCCCTCACCTACGCGGCCTCGGCGGACGTCGCGGCCCGGCGGACCACCGGCGACTTCATGGCCACGACCGACACGCGCTCGGTGGCGACCGCCGACGCGTTGCGGCTCACGGTCGACGAGATCGCCCGCCTGCGGCGCGAGCCGGTCCGGGAGCGGGAGCTCCGCGGCGCCCAGGCCTATCTGGCCGGGAACTTCCCGATCACGCTGGAGACGCCGAATGCCATCGCCGCGCAGGTACTCGAGGCGATCCTGTACGGCCTCGCCCTCGAGGACCTGGAGCGGTACCCGGAGCGGATCAACGCGGTCACGGTCCGCGACATCCAGCGCGTGGCGCGGGAGTACCTCAAGCCCGCCAATCTCTCCATCGTCCTCGTCGGCGATGCCTCGACGTTCGTGGACGACCTGCCGCGCGTCGGCTTCGACCGCGTCGAGGTCGTGCCGCAGGCCGAGCTCGACCTGCTGACCCCCGATTTCCGGCGTCGCGGCGGCGGCGCGCCCTAGCGGCCGAGGGCTTCGCTTGCCGGCCGAACGCTCCACGTGCCCAAGGTCCTGATCGCCTGCGGCGAGCCGTCCGGCGATCTTTACGCGGGAGCGTTGACGCGCGAGATCCGCGCGCTCGACCCGACGTCGAGGGTGTTCGGGCTCGGCGGGGAGCGGCTGCGCGAGAGCGGGGCGGAGCTCGTCGCCGACTACCGCGGGTTGACGGTCACGGGGCTCTCGGAGGCGCTGGCCGTCGTGCCGCGCTCGTACGCCGTCTACCGCCGGCTGGTCGCGCGCGCCCGGGAGGATCGGCCCGACGTGTTCGTCGCCGTCGATTTTCCCGAGATCAATTTTCGCGTGGCGGCGGCGATGCGGCGCCTGGGGGTGCCGGTCGTCTACTACATCGGGCCGCAGGTGTGGGCGTGGCGCCGCCGGCGCCTCCGCACGATGCAGCGGCTCGTCGACCTGGCGCTGGTGATCTTCCCATTCGAGGCGGCGCTCTATCGGGAAGCGCGGATCCCGGTGCGCTTCGTCGGCCACCCGCTGCTCGAGCTGACGGCGGCCACGGAGGCCCGCGAGCCGCTGCTGCGTTCGCTCGGCCTCGATCCGCAGGCGCCGACCGTCGCGCTCCTGCCGGGGAGCCGGCCGAACGAGCTGCGCGCCATCCTGCCCGACGTCGCGGCCGCGGCGGCCATCGTCCGCGAGCGCCTGCCGCGCGCGCAGTTCGTGGTGGCGCGGGCGCCGCACCTGGACGACGACCTCCTGGCGCCCATGCGTTCGCTCGCCGCCGGCGGCGCCGCCGCCATTGTCGAGGGACGCACGGACGACGTGCTCGCGGCGTCCGACGTGGTGGTGACCGCCTCCGGCACCGCGACCGTGCAGACGGCCATCCACCGGCGGCCGATGGTCATCGTCTACCGGCTGTCGGCCCTGACCTACCGCGTCGTCCGGGCCTTCTCCCACGTCCGCAACGCGGGCATGGTGAACCTGATTGCGGGCGAGCAGGTGGTGCCGGAGCTGCTGCAGAACGCCCTGACGCCGCCCGCGGTCGCCGCCGAGGTGGTGCGGTTCCTCACCGATGCCGGCCTGGCGGCGCGCACGCGCGCGGCGCTGGGCCGGGTGCGCGGGAAGCTGGGAGCTGCCGGCGCGAGCCGGCGCACGGCGGAGCACGTGCTGGCGATCGCCAGGTAGGGGGCCAGCGACCCCCGGCGCCGCTCGGCCGGCGGACGGAGGGGCCATCCGCCACCTTTGCCAAGGCTTTCGTTACACTCGTGGGTCCGATGAGCGAAGTGCAAGCGGTAGCCCCGGCGACGGAATCCGGGCGCGTCCCCGGGGCGGGGGGTCGAGTCTCCCGCCACCGGAGGCGGCGCGCGGCAGTACGGTTCACGCGGCGCATCGCCCTGGCCGCGACCCTGTTGACCGCGTCCCTGCTGTCGCTGTCGCCGGCTGCCGCGCCTCCAGCGGCCGCCCAGTCCAACACCGGCGAGATCGTCGGGATCGTCCGCGACGAGTCGGGGGGCGTCCTGCCGGGCGCCGAGGTGGTCGCCACACACCTAGGCACGGGGTTCTCGATCTACCGGGTGACGACTGCCGACGGCCGGTTCTTCATGGGATCGCTGCCGATCGGCGCCTGGGAGGTGGCGGCCGAGCTGCCCGGCTTCCGGCGCATCGTGCAGTCCGGCATCCAGGTCGAGATGGGGCGCACGCTCGACCTGGAGTTCAGCCTCGATCTCGGTCAGATCACGGAGGAGGTGACCGTGACGGCCGAGACGCCGCTGCTGCAGACGACCACGGCCGAGATCAGCGACGTCATCGAGAACCGCGAGGTCGAGCAGATCCCGTTGAACGGACGCCAGTTCCTGCAGCTCGCCCAGCTCAGCGACGCGGTCGTGATCCCGCCCGGCGGCACGCGCGGCGCGGCGCTGCAGCAGGCCGGGCCGCTCCCCAACGTCGGCGGCCAGCGCGCCGGTCACAACATCTACCTGCTCGACGGCGTGAAGGTGACCGACGAGCTCTTCAACAACCTGGTGATCAACCCGTCGGTCGATTCGATCCAGGAGTTCAAGATCCAGAAGTCGATGTATCCGCCGGAGTTCGGCGGCAAGGCGTCGGCGCTGATCAACGTCGCGACCAAGTCGGGGTCGAACCGGCTGCACGGCAGCGCGTTCACCTTCGTGCGCGACGAGCGGTTCGACGCCCACAACTATTTCGATCCGCGAGACGAGCCGGTCCCGCCGCTCGATCAGGGGCAGTTCGGCGCGACCCTCGGGGGAGCCATCGTCCGCGACCGGACCTTCGTCTTCCTGAGCTACGAGGGGCAGCGCACGAACCGCTCGCTCACCCGGACGTTCTCCGTGCCGTCGGCGGCGGTCCGCGCCGGGAGCTTCGCGGGGGGCGACCCGCTTTGCGACCCGCTGACGCGCGACCCGGTCACCGGCGCGTGCGGGTCGTACTTCGCCGGCAACCGCATCCCGTCCGAGCGGATCGATCCGCTGGCCAGGGCCTTCCTCGAGCGCGTGCCGCTGCCGAACTCGGGCGCCGGCGAGGTGCAGAACCTGACGTCGGTCGAGGCGTCCGAGAGCGACGTCGATCAGTTCAGCGTCCGGATCGACCAGCGCATCGGCACGAGCGACCAGGCGTTCGTGCGCTTCAGCACCTTCGACGCCCACGACCTCCAGCCGTTCGGCACGAGCGTGCAGCAGGAGACGCTGATTCCCGGCTTCGGACGAACGCTCTCCACCCGGACGCGCAACCTGGCCGCCAGCTACACCCGCGCGATCGGGACGTCGATGCTGAACGAGACCCGCTTCGGCTGGATGAGCGTCGACGGCGGGCAGGAGAGCCTGAACCGCGGCCTCGACTTCGCCGGCCGGGTCGGGCTGCTCGGCGTGACCCGCGATCCGCGGGACGTCGGCTTCCCGCAGATCGACACCGCCGGGCTCTACAGCGCCATGGGCGACCCGACGAGCTTCGTCTTCCGGCGCAACGAGCACTTCGAGCTCTACGACAACTTCCTGATCGACCGCGGCGCGCACCGCCTGAAGTTCGGCGCGTACTGGTTCCACCTCCGCTTCCGGCCCGAGAACGCCGACACCGCCCGCGGCCGCTTTCTCTACACCGGCCGCTTCAGCGGCAATCCGTTCGCCGACTTCCTGCTCGGCTATCCCGTGCAGGCCCGCTCCGGCGTCGGGGGCCGTGGAGACGAGGACGCCCGCACCAACTGGCTGCACCTGTACGCGCAGGACGACTGGCGGTTGCGCGACGACCTGACGCTGAACGTCGGGCTGCGCTACGAGATCAACCAGCACATGCGCGACGTCGACAACCGCCTTTCGACGATCGACGTCTCCGTGCCGGGCGGTCGCTACGTCATCGCCAGCGACGACGACGGCAACATCTCGCCCGCGGCGCGGGGGCTGCTGCCGATGATCCCGATCCCGTGGGTGACATCGGCCGAGATTGGCTGGGACCGCAGCCTGCTGCGCCCGAGCAAGACGCGCTTCGCGCCGCGTCTCGGCTTCGCCTGGGTGCCGGACGACGAGGGGCGGACGGTGGTCCGGGGGGGCTACGGCATCTTCCTCAACCAGTGGGCCTACAGCGTCCAGACGGCGTTCACGCGCAACCTGCCGTTCTTCTTCCTGAAACAGGTGGACGTGCCGGCCGACCGGTTCGTGCCGAGCTTCGACACGCGGACGATGCTGGCTTCCGACCCCACCGGACGCATCGGCGGGTCCATCATGGACTACGACTTCCAGGTGGAGTACACGCAGACCTGGTCCGGGGGCTTCCAGACCGAGGTGCTCCCGTCGACGGTGTTCGAGCTCTTCTACATGGGGTCGTACACCATCGGGGCGGACAACTCCACCGTCCACAACGTGCCGCGGCCGGGGCGCGGGTCCATCAGCGCCCGGCGCGACATCCCGCAGTTGTCGGGCATCCGCGCCATCCGGTTCGACGGCAAGTCGATCTACCACGCGGTGACGTTCAAGCTTCTCCGGCGGCTGCGCGGCGACCTGGCGTTCGACGTCTCCTACACCCTGTCGCGCTCGGAGGACGACGCGTCGAGCCCGGGGCCGACCGCCTTCGAGGCCAACGTGCCGCAGGATGTCCGCAACATCTTCCCGGGGGAGAACGCGCTGTCGAGCTTCGACCACCGGCACCAGTTCGTCGGCAGCGCCAGCTACGAGCTTCCGTTTCAGCGCCGCGCGGGCGGCTGGCGCGAGGGCGTGCTCGGCCACTGGCGCCTCAACGCCATCGTCACCGCGCAGTCGGGCGCCCCGTTCACGGTCAACGTCACCGGCGACCGCGCGAACATCGGTGCCGGGCCGGCGCAGCGCCCCGACATGACGCGCGACCCGAACCTGCCCGGCGGCGAGCGGACGGTCGAGCGCTGGTTCGACACCGATGCCTTCGCGCTGCAGGCGCCCTTCACGTTCGGCAGCGCCCCCCGCAACCCGGTCTTTGCCCCCGGCTTTGCGAACGTCGACCTGGCGGTGGCCAAGAGCTGGCTCCTGGGGAACGGCGGCCGGCTGGAGTTCCGATGGGAGATCTTCAACCTCCTGAACCGGGCCAACTTCGACCTGCCGAACCGCTTCTTCGGCTCTCCCAACTTCGGCCGGATCTTCAGCGCCCTGCACGCGCGCGAGATGCAGTTCGGCCTGCGCTACGCGTTCTAGTGTCCAACGCCTGAAGTTCTTGACCAGTAGAATCGGCTCGTGGTACGGTCGGCCCGGAAGCGAGGAGGGCCGTGCCGAACCATTACACACGAGAGGTCCCGGAGGTCTCGGACGCACAGCGCGAGGAACTGGAGGGTTGGCTGCGCCGGCGCAATACCGCGCAGGCTCTGGCCCTGAGGGCACGCATCGTGCTGCAGAGCGCCGCGGGACGGAGCGACCAGGTCGTGGCGCAGGCTCTGGGCACGACGCGGGCCACGGTCGGCAAGTGGCGGCGGCGGTTCCTGCGCAACGGCTGCGACGGCTTGCTGGACGAACCACGGCCGGGCGCGCCGCGCCGGGTGTCGGACGAGGACGTCGAACGGGTCGTGGTCCGGACGCTGGAGACGACCCCACGGGGGGCGACGCATTGGAGCCGGGAGTCGATGGCCCGAGCCTGCGGGCTGAGCGCTTCGACCGTCGGCCGCGTGTGGCGCGCGTTCGCGCTCAAGCCCCATCGCAGCGAGACCTTCAAGCTGTCGCGAGACCCGTTGTTCATCGAGAAAGTGCGCGATATCGTGGGGCTGTACCTGCATCCGCCGGAGCGAGCGGTGGTGCTGTGTGTGGATGAGAAGTCGCAGATCCAGGCGTTGAACCGTACCCAGCCGGTGTTGCCGATGCGTCCGGGAGCACCGGAGCAGCGGACACACGACTATCGACGGCACGGCACGACCTCGTTGTTCGCGGCCCTGAACACCGCCACCGGCGAGGTGATCGGCAGGTGCTTTCGGAAGCACCGCTCGGTGGAGTTCAAGCGCTTCCTCGCCGTGATCGACAAGGCGGTGCCGCCCGACCTCGACATCCACCTGGTGCTGGACAACTACGGCACGCACAAGACGGCGATGATCCACGACTGGCTGGCACGGCGTCCTCGGTATCACCTGCACTTCACGCCCACGAGCGCATCGTGGCTCAACCAGGTAGAGCGTTGGTTCGCCGAGATCACCCGGCAGCAGATCCGGCGTGGAACCCATCGCAGCACCCAAGCACTCGAGGCGGCGATCAAGGAGTACCTGGCGGTCTACAACGAAGACCCCAAGCCCTTCGTCTGGACGAAGACCGCCGAGCAGATCGGAATCCCTGAAGCGTTACTGCTCACGTATTTCTGACGGTGCACACTAGGAGCTAGGAGTCTGCGCCGCAGAAGCTGCCATCGAGGACTGCGTGCCCGCGCAGACTCCCGACGCGCCGTGAGGGCGCGCTAGCGCCCCGCCTGGCGCCGGAGGGCAGGCGTCACGCCGCCCGTGAAGAGGCGCGCGCCCTGCTCGATACGCGCCGTCATGCTGGCCGTGCTCGTCATGGCGACGGGGAGGCCGAACTCCCGGCCGGCGGCCAGCACCGTCTCGATGCCCTGCGCCACGGCCTCCCGGCTCCCGCCGTGCGTGTTCAGCATGTCCCCGCCGGTCTCGGAGCCGGCGAACAGCACGGCGCCGATGTTGCGCTCGCTGAGCTGACGGGCGATCTCGCGTGCGTTTGCCACGCCGAGGGGGCTCTCGATGAGGATCCAGGGCAGCAGGTTGCCGTTCGGCGGGTCGAGCCGCCAGACGTCCGCCCGCTCGATGTAGTCCGGCACCGACAGGCCCCAGTAGCGCGCCGCGAGCCGGGGATTGGTGCCCCGCAGCCCCGCCGGCTCCTGGTCCGGCGCGCCGACCCGCTGGGGGTAGCGCATGGCGCGGACGGCCAGGAGCGCCTGCTCCGGCGTCTCGATGGTGGGGAAGATGATGCCGTGCGCACCCACGTCGAGCACCTGCTTCACCATCCAGATGTTCGGCTCGAGCTCGCGGCCGGTCGCCGGAATCCGCACGATGACGGACTTGCCCGCCATCGCGTCGCCCGCCGCGGCGATCGCGCCGGGGTCCACGAGCCACTGCATCCACGTGCGCAGCGCGCTGACGTCGTAGGGGCCGTGCTCCATGTCGAAGAAGACGAAGTCGATGTCGTCGTTGGCGGCGAGCGCCACGGGGTCCGCGCGCGCGTCGACCGTGAGCCCGAAGGCGACCTTGTCCTCGTCGAGCAGCCTGACGAGGCCGTTCCGAGCCGTCGCATCCGGATTCCCCTGTCCGAGCACGAGCGCGGGCGCTGCGGCCAGGGCGCAGGCCGCGACGAGGGCAAGCCGAGGGAGGGTGGTTCGCATGGGCCTCTCCTTGGTTGTTCCGAGCACTTGCGGCCGGAGCCGGCCACTGCTCGCGAGATGGTACACGACGCCGCCCGTGCGTCACCGGAGCGTTTCTCCTATGCTGGATGCGCGTCGCCCAGCCGGCGTTGCGGCTCACGTCCGGCGTGCGCGGCCGGCGGGCCAGTGGAAGCATGGTGACCGCGGACACAGTCAAGGAGCTCGCGCGGGAGGTCGGCTTCGACCTCTGCGGGATCGCGCCGGCCGAGGCGTTCCCGGAGCTCCGCTACCTGGACGACTGGCTGGAGCGGGGCTACGCCGGCGAAATGCGCTACCTGGCGCGGACGGCGCGCAGGCGGGCCGACGTGCGGCGCGTGGTGCCGTCGGCCCGCTCCGTCATCGCGCTCGGAACGGTCTACAACACCGACCGCCCCTACTCGACGGAGGTGAACGACCCGGACGCGGCGCAGGTTTCGCGCTACGCCTGGGGGGAGGACTACCACGACGTCCTCGGTCGCCGGATGGAGACGCTCCTCGAGAGGATGCGCGGCGCCGCGGGCGAGCCGTTCGAGGCGCGCTGTTACGTCGATACCGGTCCCGTGCAGGAGCGGGTCTACGCGCAGTACGCCGGGCTCGGCTGGATCGGGAAGAACACGTGCCTCATCCACCCCGACAAGGGCTCGTGGCTCTTCCTGTCCGAGATCATCACCAGCCTGCCGCTCGCCACCGACGCGCCACAGCTCGACCAGTGCGGCACCTGCACGCTCTGCCTGGAGGCATGCCCCACCGACGCCCTGCGCGAGCCCTGGGTGCTCGACGCCACGCGCTGCCTGTCGTACCTGACCATCGAGCTCCGCGGGCCGATACCGGAATCCCGGCGTGCCGACGTCGGGACCCACGTCTACGGCTGCGACATCTGCCAGGACGTCTGTCCGTACAACGCGACGGCCGCCCGGTCGGCGGATCCCGCGTGGCAGCCGGCCCCCGACCTCGACAGACCGCGGCTCGCGGATCTCTGGCGCCAGTCGGACCGGCAACTCGCCGAGCTCCTCGACCGTAGCGCCCTGTCGCGGGCCAAGCTCACCGGGCTCCGCCGCAACGTGGCCGTCTCCCTCGGCAACAGCGGGACGGTGGCGGGGGCGGCAGCGCTCGCCGAGCCGGTGACGCCCGAGACGCCGTCGCGCGCCGAGCCCGTGGTGGCCGAGCACGTCGGTTGGGCGCGCCGCCGCGTCGCGCGGCCGCCCTCGTCCGAGCGATGGTGACAGGACGCCCCCTGGGGTGCTCTTGCCGTACCGCCCGTGCCCGGAGCCGCGAGGACGAGCTCAGACCCGGGACCCGGGGACGGAACGGGTGGCGTCGACGGACGCACGCCGCCCCGGCGCCGCTCGGACCACGGCTCGGAAGGTCACCGAAACGCGTTTCTGTCGGGAACGAGGTCCGTCCTTCGTCCGCGCGGCAATCCGGTGCGTCCAGTTCCAGCGCGCGTCACCTGTCAGCACGAGGATGGACCCGACCTCGAGCACCAGTTCGGGCTTCCCTTCCGAGGCGGTTCCCGATCCGCGGCGCGGGCGGTACGGCGCGAACTCCATCGGCCACGCGTCGCCGAGCGAGAGCGTTGCCACGGTCGGCCCGAAGCAGCCGCGATCCACGTGGGCGGCGATCCCTTGGCCTGGCTCGTACTCGTTGACAATCACCTGGTCGGGCACGACGTCGAACCAGCCGTTCGCGTGTAGCCGATCCGCCACGTCACGGATGAAAGGCGGCAGGTCGCCGATGCGCATGTCCTCCGTCACCACCCGCGACCTGTAGTCGTACTTCCAGCCGTAGTGTTGCACTCGTCGCTTCAGTTCGCGTAGCCACTCCCGCTCCTGCTTGTCGATCGTGGCCAGGAGGTTGTCGCACTCCTCCTCCGTAAGAAAGCCGCGCCGGTACTCGAGGCCCTTGACGTTGGGAAGCCGCCTCCGCGTCCGGGCGCCGAAGAGACTTGGCTGCGAACTCATGGCGTTCACCCTGCGTCGATCCCGACGCCGACATGTGACCCAACTGTGGTTTCGGTTCCCGGGAACCCAAGAAGGGGCTCATACCTGCGAGAACTCCCGGAGCAGATCCGCAGACAGCCATCGAACTTGCGGAGTCGATCGTCTGGAGGACATGGTGCCCCGAGGCTGTGCAGGCAGTGGGCCGAATCGGTCCGTACCGCGCGAGCCAGGCCCGACGGCGGCCGCTACGGCTCGAAGCGGTGGACGACGCCGTCCTTCATCACGAAGCGGACCCGGCGCAGCGCCCCGATGTCCTCGAGCGGATTGCCGTCGACGGCCACGAGGTCGGCGGTGAAGCCGGGGGCCGCCTGGCCGAGCACGTCGCCGAGGCCGAGGGAGCGCGCGGCGCGCGAGGTCGCCGAGAGGATGGCGTCCATCGGGCGCTGTCCGCCCTCGTTGATGCGGACGATGAACTCCTCGACGTTGCGGCCGTGCGAGCCGGCCACCGCGTCCGTACCGAAGACGATCTGGACGTCCGGGTTGCGGAGCGTCTCGCGGAACGTGCGCAGCCCGATGCGCCGGGCCTGGCTCATCCGCGCGAACCCCTCGGACGTGTAGTTGCCGATGCCGATGAACCGCTCGCGGTTGACGGCGTAGTTGTCCCACAGCAGGCCGACGTGGAACCCGAGGAAGGTGCCCTGCTCGGCGAGCACGGCGATGGTGTCGGCGTCGAACCGGTTGCCGTGCTCGATCGAAGTGCAGCCGGCGCGGGCCACCGCGCTCACGACCTCCGATCCGTAGGCGTGGACCGCAACACGGAGCCCCTGCGCCCGACCCTCGTCGCAGGCCGCTTCGATCTGCTCGTCGCTCAGCGCCCGGAGGCCGCCCTCCCGGATGCTGCCCGAGGCGAAGACCTTCACCACGTCCGCTCCGTCGGCCTTGAGCTGTCGAACGTGCGCGCGAATCGCCTCCGCATCGCCGGTGGCCGCGGTCACGGCGCGGAGCGAGGTGAGCACGCGCGGGCCCGGCACGTCGCCGCGCGCGATCGCGTCGCGCAGGTCGGCATCGAGCGGGCTGCCGAGGCTCTGGACCGTCGTGAACCCGGCCATCAGTGTGCGGTAGGCGTTGCCGACGGCGTGCAGCATCGTCCGCCTCGCTTCCGTGTCCCCGCCTCCGCCCTGGTGCAGCCGCCCGTCGGCACCGAAGTGCGACGTCAGGTGGACGTGGGTGTCGATCCACCCCGGCATGAGCGTGAGGTCCGACAGGTCGTAGGTCACCGCGCCGCGCAGCCCGTCGACCCGCGTGATCGCGCCGTCGTTCACGAAGATGCGGACGTTGGACCGCGTCCCGCCCGCCCCGTCGATCAGCAGCCCGGCGCGAAGCGAGACGGGAGCGTCCTGGGCGAGCGCGACGCCGGTCGCAGCAAGCGTCAACGTGATCGCGGCGGCGGCCGGGCGGAACGGCAGGCGTGGAGTCATCAGGAGTCCTTTCCTTCGTCGTCGGTGCAATCGTAGTGCGCCGGGCAAGCCTCGGGGAGCGGAGGCGCGCGTGAGACGCACGTGAGAGCGCGGGGCGGATCGTGAGAGAATGAGGTCGGATCCTCTGCCGGGCAGGCGCGATGAAAGACGACGGCAAGAAACCGTACGCTTCGCTGGCCCCGTCGCTGCTGGTCTCGATGCCGCAGCTCAACGACCCGAACTTCCGGCGCGCGGTGATCCTGCTGTGCGAGCACGGCGAGCACGGCGCGTTCGGGCTCGTGCTGAACCGACCGACCGATACCCCGGCGGCCGAGGTCGTCCGCCTGACGCCGCCGGTGAACGTCGCCAGCGACCTCGAGCTCTGGATAGGCGGCCCGGTCGAGCGCGAGCGCGGCTGGATCCTCATGGGGACGCAGCCGAGCGATGCCGAATCGGTCCGTGTCTGCGACGGTATCTTCCTGTCGACGTCGCCGAGCCTGCTGCGGCGCTTTCTGGAGGCCCCGCCGCCGCCCCGCACGCGTCTGCTCACCGGCTACGCAGGTTGGGATCCCGGGCAGCTCGACCGCGAGCTGGCTGCGTCGGCATGGCTGCACGCCGACGTCGACCCCGACCTCATCTTCGACAACGCGGCGAACGAGCTCTGGGAGGCGACGCTGCGGCGGATGGGGGCCGACCCCTCGCTGCTGCAGATGGGCGGCGGCGGTGTGCACTAGGAGTCTGTGCCGCAGAAGCGTGCCATGGAGCGGTTCGTGCCCGCGCAGACTCGCAACGGGCCCGAGAGGGCGCGCCAGCGCGCTCCCGGCGCGCGCGCAAGCTCCTGGCCCGAACGGAGGGAATCGATGAGGACGTCAACCGCGAGGTGGTCGATGTGGGGCGCCGTCTGTCTGGCGGCCCTCCTGATGACGGCCGTGGCCGGGCTCCGCGGCGCGCCGGCGGATCTCCCGGAGATGGCCGGCGTGCCGACGGCCGAGCCTGAGACGGTCGGGATGTCGTCGAAACGGCTCGAGCGCCTCGACCGGGTCATGCAGGGATACGTCGAGCGGGGGGAGGTGGCGGGCGTCGTCACCCTCGTCGCCCGGCGCGGCAAGGTGGTGCACTTCTCGGCGGCGGGCCGGCGGGACGTCGAGCAGCAGCGGGCCATGAGCCACGACACCATCTTCCGCATGGCGTCGATGACCAAGCCGATCGCCTCGGTGGCGCTGATGATGCTTTACGAGGAGGGCCACTTCCAGCTCCGGGACCCGATCTCCCGGTGGCTGCCGGAGTTCTCCGACGTGCAGGTCGCACAGCCTTCGCCGGAGCAGGAGCGCATTGCCGGGCGTTACAAGCTGGTGCCGGCCGCGCGTCCCATCACCGTGCAGCACGTGCTGACCCATACGGCGGGGCTGGCCAATACCTACCGCGGATTGACCCAGACGGATTTCCAGGCCATGACGGCCGAGCGCAAGCCCACCGACACGGTAGGCGACATGGTGAAGCGGCTGGCGCGGCTCCCGCTCAACTTCCACCCCGGCGACCGCTGGGAGTACGGACGGGCGACCGACGTCGTGGGCCGGCTGGTCGAGGTCATGTCCGGCCAGACGCTCGACGCCTTCCTGCGCGAGCGGATCTTCGAGCCGCTCGACATGCCGGACACCCACTTCTACCTGCCGCAGTCCAAGCTCGGCCGCTTCGCCGCGCTCTACGGCCCCGGCGACGACGGAAGGATCGTGCTGACGGAGGCGCCGACGGCTGACAGCCGCTTCGTCCGCGAGCCGCACGTCTACTTCAGCGGTGCGGGCGGTCTGGTGTCGACGGCGCGCGACTACTTCCGGTTCCACCAGATGATGCTGAACGGAGGGGAGCTCGACGGCGTGCGGCTGCTCGGCCGCAAGACGATCGAGCTGATGACGGCCAATCACACCGGCGACTACGGCATCTGGCTCGCCGGCCCCGGCTACGGGTTCGGGCTCGGCTACGCCGTCGTGACCGATCTCGGCCCGTCCGGCACCCCGCGCTCGGAGGGGTCGTACTACTGGGGCGGCGCCTTCGGCACGATCTTCTGGGTCGACCCGTCCGAGGAGCTGATCGGCATCATGCTCACGCAGGTCCGGCCCTACACCCACCTCCGGATCCGGGAGGACCTCGCGACCCTGACCTATCAGGCGATCGTCGACTGAGCAGGCCCGTCTCGCCGCTCGCAATCGGGGCGCGGCCGCCACGGCTGCCGCGCGCACTCCACCCGGGAACCGCACCGGCGCCCGGTGCGTCTTCACAGGGGCAGGAGGCCAACGATGGGCGATCTGGTGCGACCTGCCGGGCGCGATGGGAGCGTGCGCCGGCGCGAGACGCCTCCAACCCACGTTCTACGGCGCGGGCTGCCCGGCCGCGGGGCGTGTCTCCTCGCCGTCCTCGCGGTCGCGGGCGGGTCGGCCGCCGCGGCGGTGCGGCAGCCGCAGGCGGTGCAACAACAGTCGCAGGCGGAGCAGCAGCGGTCGCAGGCGGTGCAGCGGCGGTCGCAGGCGGTGCAGCCGTCGCTGCCGCAGGCGCCGCCCTTCACGGCCGGGGTCGAGCTCGCCCGCCTCGACATCGAGGTGACCGATGCCCGGGGCCGGCCCATCCGGGACCTCCGCGCGGAGGAAGTCCGGATCGAGGAGGGTGGTGTCGTACGCCCGGCGGTGCTTCTGCAGCACGTGCGGGCGCCGCTGGGCTCGTATGCCGAAGCGGCACTCCGCAGCATCGGCGGCGACGTCTCGACGAACCGGGGCGCCCCGCGCGGCCGGCTCTACGTCTTCGTGTTCGACCAGTCGCACATCACCCCGCGGAACGAGGAGGTCGCCCGCCGGGCGGCGGAGCGGTTCCTTCGCACCCGGGTCCGGCCCGGAGACCGCGTGGCGCTCTACGGCCTTCCCGGTCCCGGCGCCCGCGTGGGGTTCACGAGCGACGTGGGCCGGGTGATCGCAGCGCTGCCGAACCTGTCGGGAGCGCGCGAGCCGGCCCGCTTCACCGGCATCGGCGAGATTCGGGAGTTCGAGGCGTTCGAGATCGACCTTGGCAACCGGGAGGTCCTCCAGAGCGTCCTTCTGCGACTCAGCGAGGACGCGGGCTTCGGCGTCAGCGCGATGGACGTCCGGGACGCGAGCCGCTCGGTCGTGAACCGGGCGGATTCCCAGGCTCGCCAGTTTCTCGACACGTTCGCCGACCTGATCCGCGGCCTGCGGCAGGTCGAGGGCCGCAAGGACATCATCCTCGTGTCCGAGGGCTTCCACGGCGCCAACGTCGGGCGCGACCTGGAGCGGGTGGCGGCTGCCGCGGCGCAGTCCTACAGCGCGATCCACGCGCTCGACATCAACCGTCGCGAATCGAGCGTCGAGGAGCGGACCCTTCTCGGAGGCCAGCGCTTCACGGCCATCGAGAGCCGGGTTTCGCCCCTCGGAACGTTGGCCACCGAGACCGACGGCGAGCTGTTCGCCAGGGCCGCGAGCCGCCTGGATGCCGTGCTCGAGGCCATCGGGGGCCGCTCCGACGACCACTACATCGTCGGGTTCGAGCCGGCCGGCGGCAACGGCGACGACGGGGGCGACTACCGGCGGGTCACCGTCCGGGCGACCCGGCCGGGCGCGCGCGTCCGCACGCGGACCGGCTACGCGCTGGGGGGCGGCAGTGCCGCGACGCGCGGTCGCCGCCAGGCCATCGATGCGGCCCTCGCCGCACCGTTCGCGCACCAGGGCCTCCGCGTCGACTACACGACCTACGTGCTGCGGGGAGAGACGCCCGTCCAGCCCACGGTGGTCCTGAGTCTGGATGCCGAGCTGCCCGTTGCGGCGGCCCGTGCCGGCGGTGCGGCCGACGTCGTATTCGTGGTCCGGGACGCGCGGTCCGGGCAGGCGGTCGCGAGCGGAAGCGACGTCATCCCGCTCCCCGCGAGCCCGGCCCCCGGCCGCGCCGCCGGCCGGGGATCCTATCGGGTGCAGTTCGAGGCGCCGCCCGGGGTCTACCTGATGCGGGCCGTCGTCCGCGAGCCGGGCGGGCAGATCGGCAGCGCGGACCGGCGCTTCGAGATTCCGTCGACGACGGCTTCCGCGGTCTCCACCAGCGACCTCCTGCTCGGTCCGTCGGCCGACCGCTTTCCGGTGCGTGCCACGGGTTACGCGGAAGACGGCCTGAGCGGCGTGGTGGAGTTGTACGGAGCGCCCGCGGAGATCGACGCCGCCAGCGTCCGGCTCTCCGTTGCGCCGGCCAGCGAGGGCGACGCGGTCGGCCGCCTCCGCACGGGCGATCTCGACGTCGTGGACGCGGGGCGCGGAGACGGCAGTCGTGTCGCGCGCTTCGAGTTCCCCCTCGACGGCCTTCCCGCGGGCCGCTACGTGGCCGAGATCGGCGTGACGCGCGGCGGCGAAACGGTCCGCCGGGTGCGGCGCGAATTCGACATCGTCAGCGGGTCGCGTCCGCGTCCGGCTTCGGCCCCGGGGGGCAGGCCGGCGGCCTCCGAGATCCTCCGCGGGCAGTTGGCCGGCCGCTACCTGGCTGCCCTCGGCCCGGTCGGCGGCGATGGTCCGGCGGCCGCAGCCCTGGCGCGCGCGCAACGCGACGACTGGCCCGGCGCGGCCGAGCTGATCTCGGCGCCGGGCGACGACCCGTCAACGGACGCCGCGGTCGGAGAGCTCGCCCTGCTGGGTCTGGCGCGATTCGCCGCGGAAGACTACGCCGGAGCCACGGACGCGCTGGAAGCGGCTTTCGCGGCTGACACCGACGCCTCCCGCCGCGCCCTGTCGGCGTTCTTCCTCGGTTGGGTCTATGCCTATCGGGACGATGACCGCCGGTCGGCAAGCGCCTGGCGGCGCGCCGTCTTTCTCGATCCGGCGCTGGTCCCGGCGCACCTGGCGCTGGCCGACGCCTACGTGCGGCAGTCTCAGCCGGCCCTGGCGGTGCAGGTCCTGCGGGCTGGCTTGGCGGCGCTGCCCGATTCCCCGGAGTTGCGCGATCGCCTGTCCCGATTGACACGCTGACAAGTCGCCGCACGTCCGACGCTGGCGGGGGACGCCGAACGCGGGGGCTCCGGCTCCCGCCTGCCGCCGGTTCCTGCGTCGACCCGGGGGGCGGCACGATCCGCGGATCAGGGGTCGGTGGTCTCGGTGGCGGACGCTGGGCGCAGCCGGGTCTCGGCCGTCATTCGCTGGTCGGTCGCGGCGTGGAAGAACGTCTCCCACTGCTGCCGGATCCCGTCGAGCTTGGCCACGTGATCGGCGTTGGGGTCGCGCCCGCCCCGGACCACGTAGACGAACGCCTGCCGCTGGACGCGGGGGGAGTCGGCGGCGCTCGGGACGCGTTCCCCCTCGACCTCGATGACGTCCTGGATGAGTACGTCGCGGCGCGTGCCGTTGAAGGTCACCCCCACCTGTGGCGACCCGCTGCGGCGGGCCGATGGGCTCGCGTTCGTCGGCGCCTCGACGTAGAAGAACGACGGCACCTCGGAGGCGTCGCGCAGGCCCATCGCGTACTGGTCGAGCGCGCTGTAGCCCTCGACCGCCGCCACGGTGCGGAACTCGCCGCCTCCGAGGGCCTCGATGTCGTTGCCCTCCATCACCGAGGCGTCGGAATCGAAGAAGAAGCTCCAGTGGGCGTGGTCCCGGCCGAGGAGCTCGGACGAGCGCTCGCGGTCGTGATCGCTGAACTCCAGGAAGGCGAGCCAGCGATGGCCCACCTCGTGCCCGATGATGCTCAGGGTGGTGTCCGGGCCGTTCACCTTCTTCTCCGTGTCGTCGGAGTACTTCCCGAGCCAGCCCATCACGGCGATGCCGCTCAGCTCGTCGCTTCCGAAGTCGGACGGAATGTCGTAGGTCGGCAGGCCGATGCCCTGGATGTCGTTCGCGATCGTGACGTGGTAGGCGAACGCATCGATGAGGATCGGCGCATCCGTCCAGATGAGGACCTGGTCGTAGGCGTCCGGGTGCGACCGCAGGAACTTCTGCGCCACCGCGACCGTGTCGAGCTCGCCCCGCAGCGCGAAGCGCTCGCCGACCGCGGCGCTGCCGCCGGCGGCGCCGCCGGTGTCGCTCAGGTCGACCGACTCGAACGAGGTGGTGCGGCCCGGGGAGAGTCCGACGAGTGCCGTGCCGGTCCCGATGCCGGCGTCGAACGTCATCTCGACGACGCCCGTCGAGAGCAGGGCGGCCTGTACGGTGGTCGTGAGCTGCGACCCGTACTCGGGGACCGCGCACCAGGTGACGGTGACGGCATCCTCCCCGGTCTGCGCGTAGATCCCGCCGCCCGCCGACGGGTCGAGGTCGGCCAGGAACGGCGCGATGCGCGGCGCCCCGGAGAGCAGCCGGGAGACGTTGCGCGAGGTGCTGGCGCTGTCTGCCTCCTCGAAGGTGATGTTGCCGTCCGAGTTGACGAAGGCGTCCTCGTGCGTGTCCGCGTAGTAGGAGAACTCGAACGGCAGCTCCAGCGACGTGCTGTCGTCGTCGCCCAGCGTCAGTTGCTCGCCCACCGGCGAGCGCCAGGTGGCTGTGCCGAGGTGGGTTACGTCGTAGCCGCCGTCGTCGTTCGGGCTGAAGCGGAGTTTGACGTCGCGCAGGTCGTAGACGTTCGCCCCGCGGACGAGGTCGCCCTCGTCCCTGAGCACCGCGATCTCGCCGATGTCCTCGGCTTCGGCCTCGGTCGAGTCCGTCGTGGCAACCGGTCGCAGCAGTCCCCGCTCCAGCGCCGCGCGGTGATTCCAGACGCTGTCGAGGACTCCCCAGCGCCCGCCGTCGTCCACCCGCCCGAAGCGCTTGTCGACGCCGAAAGGTGCGGCCGCAGCGGCGCTCCGGAGCGCCCCCGGCGTCGCCGCCGCCGGACAGGGGTTCTGGGCGGCGAGCGGGTGGGGCGAGCCGGCCGCCACTCCGGCGGCCAGCACCCCGATTCGCAGCGCGTGTCTGAGGGAGACCATCGGAGGCGTGAGGCTAGAATCCGACCCGGAACCCGAGGCGCAGGAGGCTCGGGTTCATGATCTCGAGCGTCTGGCCCGGGCCGGTCAGCCCCGGGGCCGCCCCGATGTCGTACTGCCGGCCGAGCACGGTCCCCGCGTTGAGGATGTTGAACCAGTCGAGGTCGATGTTCAGCGTGACCTCGTCGAACCGGAACTCCTTCCCGACGCGCACGTCGAAGCTCTTGATGGCCGGCAGGCGGTTGGCGCCGACGTCCGGGACGAGCAGCACGTCCTTGAACGCCCCCGCATCCCGCGGGTGAGCCTGGATCTCCTCGTAGTAGGGCTGCCCGTAGCCTTGGCGGACCAGCAGGTTGGCGGCGACGTTGATGCCGAGCGGCGCCTGGTAGAGCCCGTTGGCGATGAACTGGTACTTCGGCGTCAGGAAGAAGATGTCGGACTTGCCGCTGCCGCCGGTGCTCGTGATCACCAGGCCGCCGTCGCGCTTCGGGCTGGTCGGCGTCGGCGTCGGATCGATGATCGCCGCTGCACGGTCGGTGAAATACTCCCGGTGGTCGTTCCAGGAGTAGCCGATGCGCGCCATCCAGCGGTTGCTCAGCCGCTTGATGAAGTTGGCCTCCCAGCCCCAGTACTGTTGATGGTAGCCGTTCCGGTTGCTCTCCTCGCTGCCGTTGCCGGGCGGCAGCACCACGCCGGGCAACGGTGCGTAGACGTCCTGGCTGACCGCTCCGCCGCCGGCGGCCGCCGGCAGGCTGGCGGCGAGGGTGTCCACGACGCCGTAGTCGGCGGACGTGATCCCGATCAGCGGGTACCACCGGAAGTTGGTGAACCGCCGGTAGGTCACCGACGCCGTCAGGGCCGAGTTGGAGATCGGCAGCTCCCGGTCGACTCCGAAGATGACCTCGTGCGTTCGCGGCGACGACAGGTCCGGGGATATCCGGTGGACGCTGTCGGTCGACGTCGGGTTGTTGGGATTGAACCCGCTCGCATCGATCAGGCCGGCGTCCAGCAGCAGCTCGTCCGGCTGCGCGAGGCCGTCGCCGTTGAGGTCGACGGCCAGATAGGCGACGGCGGAGTAGTAGATCGGACTCGCGACCTGCTGGGCGGAGCCCGCCGCCAACTGGGACGCGAACTGCCCGTAGCTTGCGCGCAGGAGCGTGTCCGCGCCCTCGCCGAGCGCATAGCTTACGCCGATGCGAGGGGCGAGGATGTCGAACGTGTGGGTGTTGTGCAGGGCCGGTGCGGTCAGGGCCGGCAGGAGGTTGGGAACGAGCGGGTTCGCCCCCCGGCTCGTCTCCAGCAGCGACGAGGTCGAACGGTCGTAGCGGACGCCGACGTCGATGGTGAGACGGTCCATCGAGATCCGGTCGCTGGCATAGAAGTGCTGGTAGCGCCCCTCGCTGTTGCTCACCGCGTCGGCCACGATGAAGGGGAGCATCAGGCCGTTCTCGGGATAGCTCGCGAGATGGATCGAGTAGTGGCCCGTCCCCGGCCACGTGCTCTGGGACTCGACGGTGTTCTTGCGCCAGCCGAAGCCGAGCTTCAGCTCGTGGTTCGCACGGAAGTAGTTGGCGTCGACGTTGGCCACCCGTTGCGGGCGGTACGAGCGGTAGTCGACGAACGAATTGTGCCAGACGCGGTTGACGTCGCGGTAGACGCCCTCGACGTCGAGTCCGCCGCGAGGCTCCAGGAAGAAGCCGTTGTTGTAGATGCTGCCCTTCGCGCTCACGACGAGGTCGCCCCCGACCCAGTTGCCCGAGCCGGTGTACAGGCCCGAGCCCAGGCCGCCCTGGTCCCAGGTGGTCTCGTCGGGCCGCGTCGGACTGGCGTTCCGGCCCAGCTTGATCTTCGCCCCGTTGAAGTGGTTGAAGCCGAGGCGCAGGCCATCGGCAACCTGTCCCTGCACCTTCAGCGCCCGGTTGGTCAGCGTCGTGCGGTCGGCGGTGTCGATGAGAGTCCGCAGGCGGATGTCGGTCTCGCCCAGCGAGCCCCAGGCCCAGAGCCGGTCCCGGATGAGCGGGCCGCCGACCTCGAAGCCGTAGTCGCGGTACTGCTCCATCCGGTTGCCCCTGCCGGTTTCCCCGCCAATCGCCTCGGCCAGCGCCGGCGACAGGTTGTTGCGCTGCATGGCCTCGTTGGCGAAGTAGCCCCGCACGCTGCCGTGGTACTGGTTGCTGCCGCTCTTGAGCACCACGTCCACCGCCGCGCCGGGGGTCTGGTTCCGGACGTCGGCGCCGCCGGTGTTGATGCGCACTTCCTGAAACTGGTCGAAGTCCCAGTAGGTGGGGGACGAGAGCGACGCCATGTCCGTTATCACGACGCCGTCGAGGGTCCAGGTGTTCTCGTTGCTGCTGGCCCCCTTGGCCATGTAGTTGGACTGCTGGCCCGACTCGGCCCCGCCGACGTTGACGCGGTCGACGATGACCCCGGGGATCGTCTGCAGCACGACCCACGGGTCGCGCGACGACGGAATCTCCTGCAGCTCTTCCAGGGTGACGTGGGTGTCGGTGCTCTGGCGGCGCGGGTCGACGATGGGGGCCAGGCCGGTGACCGTGATCGTCTCGTCGAGGCCGCCGACCTCCAGCGTCGCGACCATCGGGGTCGCCGCCGCCGCCCGCACCTGCACGGCGGTGTCGACGTAGGCGCTGAACCCCGGCAGCTCGACGCGCACCTCGTAGGTGCCGGGCGGCAGCCGCAGCAAGTGCGCCTCGCCCTGCACGTCGGTGAAGACGTCGGACCGATCCTCGGGACCGGTGATGGCCACGGAGGCGCCCGGCAGCACGGCGCCGGTGGTGTCCTCGACGATGAGGTCGATGCGGCCCAGGTCGACCTGAGCCGCGGCAGGTGACGCCAGCAGGAAGAGCGCCAGCCCGGAGGCCGCGCCCACATGCGCAAAGGGAATTCGCCGTTTCATCTCGCCGCCCTCCATCCTGCGTGCGGGAGCGGTTGAACCGGCGCTCGGGATCCCGGGAACTCAGTGCGCTCCCGCCACGTAACTCCATCGTAACAGCACCAAGCCTCGTTCGGCGACAAAATCGTCGAGGGACGGGGGAAACTGGACACGAGCGGGTACCCGTCCGTCCACGGTCGGGCGGCGGGTGCGCGGCGTCGGTCAGCGCCGGGCGGCGTCCAGCACGCCGGCGAGGCGCCGGATGTCGTCGGCGTAGAAGGCCGGCGGTGCCGTGCGCACGAACCGCTCCAGGTAGGGGCGCGCTGCAGCGAGCTCCCCCGCGTTGACGAGTTCCGTCGCCAGGTTGAACAGGGCGTCGAAGTTGGCCGGGTCGAGCTCGACGGCGCGAGTCCAGCTCGCCACCGCCGCCTGCCGATCGCCGGCCCGGAGCCGTACCACCCCGAGGCCGGCGTGGGCACGCGAGGAGCGGGGCGCGAGCGTCACCGCACGCTCGAACGCCTCGGCGGCGGCCGCTCGGTCCCCCCGCTGAACGTGCACGGTGCCGATGTTCTCCAGGGCCATGGCGCTGTCGGGATCGAGCTCGAGCACGCGTTCGAACGTCCGCAGCGCCCTGTCGGCGTCGCCCCGCCGCGCATAGGCGATGCCCAGCGCGTTCAGCGGGTCGAGCGCCGGCCGTTCGTCCGCCACCAGCGCCTCGAGCAGCGGCACCGCCTCGTCTGCCCGGCCGCTCTCGGCCAGATAGATCCCGAGCTGCCCCGCCGCGGCCGGACTCGCGCTGCCGGCGTCCCGCGCGCGGGTCAGGACGGCGATGGCCTCGTCGACCTCGCCCAGAGACCAGTGCAGGAATGCCAGGTGCCGGTGGGCCAGCTCCAGGTCCGGACGCTCGGCCATCAATTCGCGGTAGACCGCAATCGCCTCGCGCGCCCGGCCGCGCTGGAACAGGTCCACCCCGCGGTGGATCGCCTCGTCGACGTGCGCGAGGCGCTTCGGGTCGTCCGCGTCCGAGTAGCTCTCCTTCGCGGGCGCCGATCCGCGGAGGTAGCCGAGCGATTGCAGCCGCTCGACAACCGCGGCGGTCTCGGCGACGCGCCGGTCGAAGGGATCGGACGCCGGCAGGTCGTCCAGCAGCGCCGCCAGCGCCCGCCTCCGCGCCACGTGCTCCGCGACCAGGTTGTCCGACTCCGCCGGATCCACCTGCAGGTCGTAGAGCTCCGGCAGGGGCAGGTCGATGTACTTGTCCCGCCCCGCCAGGACCCCGCGCAGCGGCGCCCAACCGCGGTTGAGCGACGCCGAGAGCGCTTCGAAATACGACAGCGGCTCGGCGCCGGCCGGCGCCGGGTCGAGGAGCGAACGACCGGGCAGCCCCGGAGCCGCCTGCGAGAGCGCGTCGAGAATCGAGGGAACAATGTCGACGTGCCGGGCCGGCTCGGCCGAGACGACCCCGTCGTCCGAGGCGGAGGCAGAGGCGCGTCCGAGCTGCGCGAGTATCAGCGGCACCCTGAGCGTCGCCTCGTACGCGAACAGGCCGTGGGTGCGCTCGCCGTGCTCGCCCAGGCCCTCGCCGTGGTCGGAGGTGACCACGACCAGCGTCGGACGCGCGCCGTCCGCGGCATCGGCCAGCAGCGGCCCCAGCGCGTAATCGGTGTACGCGACCTCGCCGTGATACGGACTTCCCGCATAGCGCGCATCGAAGGGCGGCGGCGGGCGGTAGACGGCGTGCGGGTCGAACAGGTGCACCCAGGCGAACCACCGCCCGCGCTGCGACCCGATCCAGTTGCGGGCGACGGCGACCACGGCCTCGGCCGGCCGTTCGGCGATCGTGAAGTCGGAGGGACCCTCCGCGTGCCCGAAGCGGTCGTCGTACACCTCGAAGCCGGCGTCGAGTCCGAACCGGCTGTCGAGCGGGAAGGCGGCGACGAACGCGCCCGTGGCGAAACCCTTCGCGCGAAGCATCCCGGCCAGGGTTCGGCTGTCGTCCGGCAGCCGGTAGCCGGAGTTGTCGTGGATGCCGTGCTCGAACGGGTAGACGCCGGTGAGGATGCTGGCGTGCGAGGGCAGGGTCACCACCGCGTGCGCGTGCGCAAACTCGAAGCGGATGCCGGCCGCGGCCAGGCGATCGAGGTTGGGAGTCGCGGCGGGCCCGCCGTAGCTGCCCAGCGCGTCGGCGCGCAGCGTGTCGATGGTGACGAGCAGCACGTTCTGGTCGGCGGTCCGCTCGACCAGCGGCGCCGGCACGCGGCCGGACGAGATCCAGACGAGCGCCGCGCCCGCCCCGCCGGCGAATAGCGCGGCGAGGCCGGCGGCACGCAGGCGATTCCCTCGGGGAGGGGGCGCCGCCGGCCGCCGCGCGGCGGGACGCCGCCTTGCTGCGGTCACGGCTTCAGGCAGTCGTTGAACCAGGCGAGCGCCATCTGGGCCGACTCGTCGAACGCCTCCCGGTAGATGTCGTAGTGCGAGATGTCGGGGATCACCCGATACTCGGCGTGCGCGCCGTTCGCTTTCGCGCGCTCGATGGAGAGCTCGCCGGCCCGGTGGCGATCGAAGAGCTCCTCGTGCTCGGCGTCTATGACCAGCAGCGGAATCGAGATCCGCGAGGCGTCCTCGACCGGCCGATAGCCGATCACCTTGTCGAGGTGCGCCCAGCCGTTGAGGTTGGGCGCCTTGTCCGTGCCCTGCGGCAGCGGCGCGATCTCGCCCCGCGCCCGGCGGATGGCCTGCTCCCGCGCGTACGCCTCGATGTCGACGCCGGTGCCCTTCCACGAGGTCTGCGCGAGATCGAGCGAGTCGGCGGCGGCCACCTGCCCCACCGCGCAGGCCGCGCGCGGCTCGTTGGCGGCGACCCAGATGGCGTGGGCGCCGGAATAGCTCGAGCCCCAGTAGCCGAGCCGGCTGGTGTCGACGTTCGCCTCCCCCTCGATGAAGTCGAAGGCCCGGCGAATGTCGAGTGTCTGGTCGATCGGGTCGACGACGGTCCGGATCTCCCGTGCGAAGACCTGCACCTCGCCGTTCACGCCGGGCTCCGGCATGTCGCCGATTGCTACCAGCTTGCCGTCGCTCTCGCCCCAGCCACGGTAGTCGAACGCGAGCACGAGGAAGCCGTCGGCCGCGAAGATCGCGGCGTTGCGGACCAGGCTGGCCTTCGTCCCGCCCCAGCCGTGGCTCATGACGATGGCCGGGAGATCGCCGGTCGCGCCGCGCGGCCAGTAGAGGTCGCCCGCCATGCGCGTGCCCTCGCTCCAGATGTCGACGGCGCGGTGGGCAACGCCCTCGGGCAGCTCGAAGCGTTGCTGGGCGGCCGCGGGCGCCGGCGTCGCGATGGCGGTGGCGAAGACGGCCGCGATCCCGGTCAGGGCGATCAACGGTGCGATGGTCGGGCGCAGCTTGCGCATTGCGTTCTCCTCTTTGTTGGCGGTAGCGGTTCCTGTCATCTAGCCGCGATGCG
The DNA here is from genome assembly GCA_965215155.1 of Vicinamibacterales bacterium. GTDB lineage: Bacteria > Acidobacteriota > Vicinamibacteria > Vicinamibacterales > UBA8438 > JAGWAJ01. The sequence goes on from CBDCCY010000004.1 coordinate 2,288,568, forward strand.
GCATCCGCCGCATCAGGCGATGGAGCGCCTTGGTGTGGCGCTTGTCCTCGAGCCGCGCCAGCTCGTCCCGGCGGCGCTCGAGCGCCTCGCGCTCCCCGCGCAGCCGATGATAGTGCGCCAGCCGGGACGGCGCGAGCCGCCCCGCGTCGACGGCCGCCCGTACCGCGCACCGTGGCTCCGCCCGATGCTGGCAGTCACGGAAGCGGCAGCCTGCGGCCAGCTTGTCGATGTCGGCGAACGTCTCCTCGAGGGCGCGGTCGGCGTCCCAGCTCTGCAGCTCGCGCATGCCGGGGGTGTCGATGATGAGGCCGCCGGCCGGCCGCACGATCAGCTCCCGGTAGACCGTCGTATGTCGGCCCCGGCTGTCCGTCATCCGGACGCTCTGCGTGCGCTGTCGGTCGCTGCCGAGCAGACGGTTGATGAGCGTCGACTTCCCGACCCCGGACGAACCGAGGAACGCCAGCGTGCGCCCCGCGCCGAGGTACTGCTCCACCGCCTCGAGGCCGGCGTTCGCGATGCAGTCCGTGACGTGGATCGGCGCGTCGCCCGCGACGGCGCGGACCTCGGCGACCCGCGCCGCCGGGTCGTTGCTGAGGTCGGCCTTGTTGAGTACGATGACCGGCATGACGCCGCCGTCCGCGGCGGCCGTCAGGTAGCGCTCGATGCGGCGCACGTTGAAGTTCCCGTCGAGGCCGCTGACGAGCAGGACGATGTCGACGTTGGCCGCGACCACCTGCCGCTTCGTCGGACCCCCCGCCGCCTTGCGTGCGAAGGAGCTCCGCCGGGGAACGATCGCCCGGATGCTCGCTTTCGGCTCGGCGGCGGACACCGCGGCCGCGACCCAATCGCCGACCGCGGGCAGCGCCGCCGATTCCTTCGCCTGGTGGCGCAGCCTCCCGGTCGCCTCCGCGAGCCGTTCGCCCTCTGCCGTGAAGACCCGGTAAAGGTGGTTGTGCGCCACCGAGACGCGCGCGGGCACCGCGCCGGGCTCGCCGAGCGCCTCGAACGCCCGCTCGAACCCGTCGTCCCAGCCGAGCTGCCGGAGGTCCGGGGAGGCGGCGACGCCCGAGCTCCACTCTGCCATGCTGCGTCTGTTCCGCCATCATACGTGCCCGTCCTCGGTGCCGTCGCGCGTGCCGGCCTCGGCCGGCCCGTCCGAGAGGCGCTCCCGCGCCCTCACGGGTGCCTGCAGCGCGGACGCTCGGGCGGCGTCCGGCTCCGCGGCCGGGACGGTGTCGGTGGCCGTCGCGAAGTTCTGCACGCCGGCGCCGAGCAGTCGGACCGGCCGCGTTCCCGCGTCCGTGCGCTCGAGCAGCGCCACCGCCCGCCGGGCGATCTCGTCCGCGTCCGCCGTCGCCGGGTTGCGTGTGTCGCTGCGGGTGATCGTCGTGAAGTCGTCGTAGCGCACCTTGATCGTGACGGTCCGGGCGGCCATTCGCCGGCGTCCGAGTCCCGCGGCCGTTCGCCGGGCCATGCCGTCGATCTCGGTCCGGATCGCTTCGAGGTCCGTCAAGTCCTCCGCGAAGGTCCGCTCGGAGCTGGACGACTTGGCCTTGCGCGTGCTCTGGACCGGCCGGTCGTCGATGCCGTGCGAGAGGCGAAGCAGCCAGTCTGCACGGCTTCCGACGATGCATGTCAGCTGCTCCACGTCGAAGCGGCGGACGTCGACCAGAGCGACGATGCCGTGCGCGCGCAGCTTGCGGGCGGTGACCGGACCGACACCGAGCAGCGCGTCGACCGGAAGCTGCTGCAGGAAGGCCTCGACCCGTTCCGGGGCGACGACGGTCAGGCCGTCCGGCTTCCGCCAGCCCGAGGCGATCTTGGCCAGGAACTTGTTGGGGGCGACGCCGGCCGATGCGGTGAGGCCGGTCTCCTTGCGGATCTGTTCCTTCAGGCGGCGGGCGACGGTGGCGGCCAGCGGCTCGCCCCACGCGTTCTCGGTCACGTCGAGGTAAGCTTCATCGAGGGAGAGAGGCTCGACCGCAGGCGTCACGGCCCGGAACAACGCGAACACCTGCCGCGACACGGCCTGGTACTTGGCGAAATCGGGCCGGACAATCACGAGTTGGGGGCAGCGGCGCACCGCGTTCGCCATGGGCATCGCGGAACGGACCCCGAAAGCCCGGGCCTCGTAGCTGGCTGCGGCCACCACGCCCCGCTGGTCCGGCCGGCCGCCCACCACCACGGGGCGGCCGCGCAGGTCCGGCGCGTCGCGCTGCTCGACCGACGCGTAGAAGGCGTCCATGTCGACGTGCACGATGCGGCGCAGGGGTGAAGCCATGGCGAAAGTCTACGACCTATGAGCGAAAAGAAGAAACGCGCCCTCACCGCCGGCTCCTGGCAGGAGGCGCGCGGGCTGGTCTGGCGCTACCGCTACCGCCTCGCCATCGGCCTCGTGCTGATGCTCGTGAGCCGCCTGTCGGGCCTGGTCCTCCCCTGGATGTCGGGCTACGTCATCGACGAGGTCATTCCGGGCGGCCAGCCCGGCGACCTCCTCCTGCTCGGCGCCCTCGGCGTGGGCGCCACCGTGGTGTCGGCTGCCACCGGCTTCGGCCTTTCGCGCGTGCTCGGCGTCGCCGCGCAACGCGCCATCACCGAGATGCGCAAGCGGGTGATGGCCCACGTCTCGCGCCTGCCCGTGCACTACTACGACTCCACCCAGACCGGGGTGCTCATCTCGCGCATCATGACCGATGCGGAAGGCATCCGGAACCTCGTCGGCACCGGCTTCGTGCAGCTCGTCGGGGGCACGTTCACGGCCGTGGTCGCCCTCGCCTGGCTCTTCTACCTCAACTGGCGGCTGACCTCGGTGACGCTCATCGCGCTGATCGTCTTCGGGTCCGTCCTTGCCGTCGCCTTCTCCCGCCTGCGCCCCGTGTTCCGGGAGCGCGGCAAGATCAACGCGGAGGTGACCGGGCGCCTCGGCGAGACGCTCGGAGGCATCCGCATCGTCAAGGCCTACGGCGTCGAGCGGCGCGAGCAGCTCGTCTTCGCCAAGGGCGTTCACCGGCTCTTCCGCAACGTGGCGAAGGCGGTCGTCGGCGTTTCCGCCGTGGGGTCGCTGGCGACGCTCATCATGGGCATCATCGGGGCGCTGATGATCGTGCTCGGCGGCCAGGCGCTGATGGACGGCACGTGGACGACCGGGGCGCTGGTGCAGTACATCCTGTTCACCGGCATGGTCATCGCGCCGGTCATCCAGATCTCCTCCATCGGCACGCAGATCACGGAGGCGTTCGCGGGGCTCGACCGCATCCGCGAGGTCCGGCAGATGGCGACCGAGGACGAGGAGGACGCGGCGCTCGCCCCGCTCGGGGCGCTCGGAGGCGAGGTGCGGCTCGAGGACGTCTGGTTCGAGTACGAGCCGGATGTCCCAGTGCTCAAGGGTGTCTCGCTCACCGCGCCGCCGGGGACGACGACGGCGCTCGTGGGCTCGAGCGGCTCCGGCAAGAGCACGCTGATCAGCCTCGTCATGGCATTCAACCGGCCCAAGTCGGGCTGCGTACGGATCGACGGACGCGACCTGGCGTCGATCCGCCTGGCCGACTATCGATCCCACCTGGGCGTCGTGCTCCAGGAGAACTTCCTCTTCGACGGCACGATCGCCGCCAACCTCGGCTTCGCCAAGCCGCACGCGACCGAGGGCGAGATCCGCGAGGTGAGCCGCATCGCCCACTGCGACGAGTTCATCAGCGGGTTCCCGGACGGCTACTCCACGATCGTCGGGGAGCGGGGCGTGAAGCTCTCCGGAGGGCAGCGGCAGCGCGTGGCCATCGCGCGGGCCGTCCTCGCCGATCCCGGCATCCTCATTCTCGATGAAGCGACCTCCAGCCTCGACAGCGAGAGCGAGGCCCTCATCCAGGACGGCCTGCAGGCGCTGCGGAAAGGCCGGACGACGTTCGTCATCGCCCACCGCCTCTCCACGATCCGGAGCGCCGACCAGATTCTGGTCCTCGAGGCGGGCGAGATCGTCGAGCGCGGCTCCCACGACGAGCTGATGGCGCTCGACGGCCGCTACAAGCAGCTCTACGACAAGCAGTACGGCCTCGAGCGCAACCGCTTCATCAATCCCGGCGAGGACTTCACGCCGGAGCCGGCGGCAGTGGAGGTGCCGGCCGTGCGCGGGGCCGGCGCGGTGTAGAGGCGAGCGCCGGTCGGAGGCCGATCAGGAACTCGCGGCCTCCATCGGTGGGCCGAAGCGCCGACCATCCACTCGATGAACGCCCGGATGTGCCTGCGGAACGCCGCAAGGACGCCCGGGACGCGCTCTTCCAGGGGGCGCATGCGCTCCGCCTGCAGCAGCGAGCCGTATACGTTGCGGAACACGTTTCGAAAGCGAAGGAAGTCCCCGAGCTGGTCCGCCAGGGCCGCATCGATCACCGCGTGGACGGACGTCCGGGATCTCCAGTGTCATGTCCGTGACGATCTGCCGGTGTCACTGCTCGCCCTGAGGAACACCGCCGTTCAGCTCTTCGGCGATGCGCACGAAGATGCGCTCGACGCTGCAGCAGAAGTCGTGGAGCATCGATCCGCGGGCGCGCAACGCCGCGGTGTCGTCGCTGCGCGGCGCCGTCGCGAGCTCCTCCCGGAGTCCGTCGAGGCGCCGGAGCTCGTGCTCGATCTCGGCCGCGAGCCGGCGCGCGAAGGCTTCGTCGAGCGTCACAGGTCGACGCCTTCGTCCCGCACGGCGTGCTGGATGTAGTCGGTCGCCGACTCCACCGGGATCACGTCGAGCTCGAAGGCGGTCATGTCCGCCGCCTGCGCGGACGCCCGGAAGAAACGCTCCGGCGGGAGCCCCTCGACGGCCAGGTCGATGTCGGAGCGCCTGGTGAAGCGCCGGTCCGGGGCGAACGCCGAGCCGATCCCCACAACCCGGCGCGCTCCCCGTTGCCGGAGGAAGCGAGCTATGCGACGCGCGTCTGCCTGCGCCGTCTCTCGGTCGCCCGGCGCGAAGTGCGTCCGGCGGACGTGAGCGAGGAAGGCCCGACGGTCCATCGGGCGCAGTATACGAAGAGAGGGTGGAGTGGGTGTCCAGTCCCAGTCGGGGCGGTCTCGGAACGGCGCCCGTCCTCGGCGTCGTCTCCGGCGGCGCGTCGGAACAGGCTCCGCATGGCCGTAGGTGTAGGATGGGAGGCCGCAATGAAGGGGAAACGCGAGGCGCCGATGCTGGCTGGTGATCGAACGGAGAGTCGCGCGGGTAGGGTCGGTGCTGTCGCTGGTGTCCTGGCCTTGGTGGCCGGTGCACTCGGGGCCTCGTCCCCGGCCGCCGGGGGCGGCGAAGGGCAGCAGACCGGCGCCATCGCCGGCCGCGTGACCGTGACGGAGGCGCCGGAGCCGCGCATGGTCGAGGTGACCGCGGACCAGCCGGTCTGCGGCAACGAGGTCGAGGACCGGGCCGTGGTCGTCGACGGGTCGGGCGGTCTGGCGAATGCGGTGATCCTCGTCGCGGGGGTGCCGTGGGGCGACGTCCGGCCCGAACCGGTCGTCGACAACGCCGGCTGCTACTTCGTCCCGCGCGTCCAGGTGGCGCCCACGCGGTCCGTCCTCACGGTCCGAAGCGCGGACGACGTGCTCCACACGACGCATGCCTACGACGACCGGCAGCGCACGCTCTTCAACATCGCCATCCCGTTCCCCGGCCTCGAGATCCAGCGGCCGTTGCGGCGTCCCGGACCGGTGCGCATCGAGTGCGACTCCCACGGCTGGATGCGCGGCTGGATATACGTCTCGAACGACATCGGGACGGTGACCGGGGCGGGAGGGCGCTACGAGCTGAGCGGCATCCCGCCCGGCACCTACGACCTGACCGTCTGGCACGAGCGCTACGACGGCGCCACGCGCCAGGTCACGGTGACGGCCGGCGGCACCGCCGGAGCGAGCTTCACGCTCGAGTAGCGGTCCCGCGACCCGCGGCCCCCCCGTGCGCCCGCTACTCCCGCGGTGGGTAGCGGTGGTTGAAACCGGTGCGGCTGTTGGTCACCGTGAACGAGCCGTCCCTGCGCGCCTCGGCTCGGATCCAGTGCGACCGTCCCATGTGGACGGTCCGTTCGTCGTCGACCGCCACACCCTCTTCCAGGTTCGCGATGAACCGCTCGGGACGGTTCGCGTCTCCGGCCGGGATGGAGTAGTGGTTTTGCCAGAGGTGCTCCAGGGTCGGTGACGCGCCGAGGATCTCGAACGTCTGGGGCGCGCCCCCCTTGCGGGGACCGTTGTTCATGATGGCGGCCCGCGGGGCGATGGCGTGGGCGAGCGCCTCCGAGCCGGAGGTCTCCGAGCCGTGGTGGGAGACCAGGTACAGATCGACGGTCCCGATCTTGTTGTCCGGGCACATCAGGGGATGCTCCCGGTTCCAGTTGAGGTCGCCCATGATGACCGCGCGGAAGCGGCCGAACGTGATGGCCGCGCTGATCGACTGATCGTCCTCCGCGTTTCCGTAGCGGCTCGTGATCTCCGGGCCCTGGAACGTGAAGCCCTCGCAGTAGGGATTTGCGCCCCCGGTGCCTTCGAGCGGCGCCTCGAGGACCGCGCCTCCGGACGCCAGGATGACGACGTCGACGCCGTCCAGCGGCACGCGGTCGCCCGGGGCGACGACGCGGTGGGCGCTGCCTCGGCGCAGGTCGGCGTAGGCGTCGAAGGCGGCCTGGCGGCGCTCGCCCTGGTCGACGGTCGTGCCGTGGTCTACGAAGGTCCCGATCGGGAGCCGCTCGGCGAGCTGCGCGGCGCCGCCCATATGGTCGGTGTGGAAGTGCGTGACGATCAGGTAGTCGATCTGCGTCACCCCCGCGTCGGTCGCGGCGGCCTCGATGCGGTCGGCGTCGCGCCCGTCGAAGCCGGGCCACCCGGTGTCGACGAGCAGCGACTCGCCCGACGGCGCAACGAAGAGCGTCGCCTCGCCGCCCTCGACGTCGATGACGTAGATCGCCAGCGTGTCGTCGGGCTGAGCGTGGGCGGCCGGCGCCGCCGGACCGAGAACGAGAGCGACACCGAAACCGATCAGCAACGACGGGATGGTGCGCATGCGAACCTCCTGAACCTCGACGACCGGTTCTGCGGCGTTCCCCGGGGCTGGTCGCCGCCGGTGACGCCGCCCGTAGTATGGCGAATCACGTAGGATCCGGGGAACCATGCCGCCACAGTACGTCTACACGATGAAGGGCTTCGGGAAGCTGTACCCGCCGGACCGCACCGTGCTCAAGGACATCTGGCTGTCGTTCCTGCCCGGCGCGAAGATCGGCGTCCTGGGTTCGAACGGTGCCGGCAAGAGCACGGTGCTCCGCGTCATGGCGGGCGAGATCACGGAATTCGACGGCGAGGCGTTCCCGGCCGCCGGACTGACCGTCGGCTACCTGCCGCAGGAGCCGCAGCTCGATCCGACGAAGACCGTGTCGGGCAACGTCAACGAGGGCGTCGCCTCGATGCGCGCACTGCTGAAGCAGTACGACGAGGTCATCGCATCGCTCTCGTCGGGCCTCGTCTCGCCGGAGATGGACGAGGCGCTCGAGGCGCAGGGCGAGCTGCAGAACAAGATCGACGCCGCCGGCGCCTGGGACCTCGACTCGCGCGTGCAGATGGCGATGGACGCCCTGCGCCTGCCTCCCGGTTCCGCAGACGTCACGACCCTGTCGGGAGGCGAGCGCCGGCGGGTGGCGATCTGCCGCCTGCTGCTGCAGTCGCCCGACATCCTGCTGCTCGACGAGCCGACCAACCACCTCGATGCGGAATCGGTGGCGTGGCTCGAGCGCTTCCTGGCCGACTACAAGGGGACGGTCGTAGCCGTCACCCACGACCGCTACTTCCTCGACAACGTGGCGGGCTGGATCCTGGAGCTCGACCGCGGGGCCGGCATCCCGTGGGAGGGGAACTACTCGTCGTGGCTGGCGCAGAAGCAGCAGCGACTCGACCGGGAGGCGAAGCAGGAAACCAGGCGGCGGCGCACGCTGCAGCGCGAGCTGGAGTGGATCGCCATGTCGCCCCGCGCGCGGCAGGCGAAGGGCAAGGCGCGGCTGAACGCCTACGAGCGGATGCTGAACGAAGATGTCGCGCAGAAGATCGAGACCGTGGAGATCTACGTCCCGCCGGGGCCGCGGCTCGGCGACGTCGTCGTCGAGGCGAACGACCTCATCAAGGGCTACGGCGACCGGGCCCTGATCGGCGGCCTGTCGTTCAAGCTGCCGCCGGCGGGTATCGTCGGCGTCGTCGGCCCCAACGGTTCGGGCAAGACGACGCTCCTGAAGCTCATCACCGGTGAAGAGGAGCCCGACGCGGGCACGATCCGCCTCGGCGACACGGTCGAGGTCGGCTACGTCGACCAGAGCCGGGAGCTCGACCCGGAGCGGACCGTCTGGGAGGCGATCTCCGACGGCCAGGACGAGATTACGCTGGCGAAGCGGGCCGTCGCCTCGCGCGCCTACGTTTCCTGGTTCAACTTCCGGGGGAGCGAGCAGCAGCGGCGGGTCGGGACGCTCTCGGGCGGCGAGCGGAACCGCGTCCACCTCGCGCGGCTGCTGCGCGGCGGCGCCAACCTGCTGCTGCTCGACGAGCCGACCAACGACCTCGACGTCGACACGCTGCGCGCGCTCGAGGACGCGCTGGTGGAGTTCGCCGGCTGCGCCGTCGTGGTCAGCCACGACCGGTGGTTCCTGGACCGCATCGCGACCCACATCATCGCCTTCGAGGGCAACAGCGAGGTGGTCTGGTTCGCCGGCAACTACGCCGACTACGAGGCCGACCGGCGCCGCCGCCGCGGCCGGGAGGCCGAGCAGCCGCACCGCATCCGCTTCCGCAAGCTGACGCGGGTCTGATCGCTAGTCGCGGACGAGCGCGAACTTCTGGTGGCGGCGCCCGCCGATGGTCTCCGCCACGTATCTGACTCGCTAGTCGCGGACGAGCGCGAACTTCTGGTGGCGGCGCCCGCCGATGGTCTCCGCCACGTAGAGGTCGCCGTGCGAGTCGGCGACGACGGTGTGCGGGAACGTGAACTCGCCGGCCAGGTGGCCGGAGCCGCCGAAGCTCCCGACGATCTCGCCGCTCTCGCGCTCCAGGATCCACACCCGGTTGCTGCCGAGGTCGACGACGTAAAGGTAGCGCTGCTCGGGGTCGCGTGACAGCTCGATGTCCGTGGCCCGCAGCGTGGCGTTCATGTAGGCCGGCGGATCGATCGGCATGATCCGCACCAGGTTCCCTTCGCGGTCGAAGACCTGCAGGCGGTTCTGCCCGCGGTCGCAGGCGTACACGAGCCCGTCGTTGCCGATCACGATGCAGTGCGGATGGCCTCCGCCGCGCTCGACGAACTGCCCGTCGCCGCTGCCCGCCGAACCCCACTGCCGGAGGTAGTTGCCCTCGGCGTCGAAGACGACGATGCGGTGGTTGCCGTAGCCGTCGGCGACGTAGACGGAGCCGCGCTCCCCGGTCACCGGATCGGGCTCCGGATCGACCGCGACGTCGGCCGGCGCGTTCAGCAGCGTCTCGCTCGAGTTGTAGCCGGGCTCGCCGCACGTGGGGTAGGGCGCGTTGGGGTTCGTCGTGGCCGGCCCGTCGCAGAGTCCCTTGGTGCCGATCTGGAGCAGCATCTCCGACCCGTCGCGGGACCACTTCTGGACCACTCCGTCGGAGTTCCCGGCGATCCAGACGTTGTCCAGGTAGTCGACGAAGCAGCCGTGGATGCCGTGCGGCAGGACCGCCGCCGCGCCCTCGTCCGTCAGCGCCGGGTCGCCCCAACTGTCGGCGACGTTCCCCTCGCGGTCGTAGACCACGACCGGTGGCGCCGGGATCGACTGCGAGCCCTCCTGCGGCAGCAGTCCGCCGGGCAGGAAGCCGCGGTTGACGGTGACGATGCGGTCCTCGGAATCGATGCAGCTCGCCCCCACCATCCCGGTCACCCACTGGTGATCGAGGCCGTCGGCGTCGGTGACGGTAGGGAGCGGCCGCGGCCAGAACGGATCCACCCGGTACTCGGGCGCGGCGTCGCCGGACGCCTGCGAGAGCGCGAACGTGGCCGCGCCGCCGGCGAGGAGCGCAAGGAAGAGAGCCGCCGCGGTGCGCCGGGTCGCCGTATCGATTCTGGTGAGCATCATGGGCCGATCCTACTTCACCGCCTCCACCGCGCGTTGAACTGGAGCCCCGGGAACGTGGGCGGCCGGCCGAGGCACGGTGCGGGAGGACGCCGTCGTCCGCCGATCGGCCGGCGCCAGCCAGCGATGGGACGACTTGGAAACCAGCGATCGGACGCTCCTGTAACCAGCGATCGGACGCTTGTAAAGCCAGCGATCAGCCGCTATGGTAACCAGCAAATGGACGCGGCCCGACCGTTGTTTCCGCGCTCCCTGTCTCCCGCTGTCCGGGAGGCCTTGGCGGATACCCCGGTCGTCTGTCTCGTCGGCCCGAGACAGAGCGGGAAGACGACCTTGGCCGGGCAGGTCGCTCCCGACCGTGCGTTCGTCAGTCTGGACGAGCACAACTACCGTCGGATCGCGGAGGCGGACCCCGACGGTTTCGTCGCCGGTCTCCCGCCTGCCGTCACCCTCGATGAGGTGCAACGCGTTCCGGCGATCCTCGTCGCCGTCAAGCGCGCCGTCGACCAGGACCGCCGTCCCGGCCGCTTCCTGCTGACCGGTTCCGCCAACCTGCTGTTGGCGCCGGCGGTCACGGACTCGCTGGCCGGCCGCATGGAGACCGTGCAGTTGCACCCCCTGACCGAATCGGAGAAGGCGCGGCAGCCCGGCCGCTTCCTGCTCGCCCTTCTGCACGGGGCCTTCGAACCGGGCATCCGGCCCGCAGCGGAGTCCGCGGGGCCGGCCCTGCCCGAGCGCCTCGTCGCCGGCGGGTATCCCGAGCCGCTCGGCCGGACCCCCCGCCGCGCGCGGCAGTGGCACCGGCAGTACGTCCGCGGCATCATCGAGCGCGACGTCCGGGACGTGGCCCGGATCCGGGACGCGCACGAGCTCGGCCGCCTGCTGGAGCTGCTGGCCCTGCGGAGCGCGGAGTTGTTCAACGCCAGCCGCCTCGCCAGCGAACTCGGCATTCGCCGGGAAACCGTGGAGCACTACGTCGCGGTGCTCGAACGCATCTTCCTTGTGCGGCGTCTGCCCGCGTGGCGTCGCGACCCGGCCCGCCGGCTCATCACGTCGCCGAAGGTGCACCTGCTCGACAGCGGGCTCGCGGCGACCCTCGCCGGGTTGACGGCCGACGACTGGCAGTTGGACCGGGACCGCATGGGCCACCTGCTGGAGTCGTTCGTGGTGCAGCAGTTCGTCGCCCAGGCCGCCTGGACCGATCCGGACCTGCGCTTCTGGCACTATCGCGACAAGGACCAGGTGGAGGTCGACGTCGTCGTCACCCGCGGCCGGAGGACCTGGGGCGTCGAGGTCAAGGCGGCAGGCGCCATCACCGTCGGCGACGGCCGGGGCCTCACCCGGCTCGCGGATCGATGTGGGGCCGACTTCGTCTCCGGTGTGGTGCTCTACACCGGCCGAGACGTCCTTCCGCTGGGTCACCCTCGCATGCTCGCGGTGCCGCTGCGCGAGCTGTGGGAGCGGTAGGCGGCCCCGTGTGGCTTCGCCGGAAGCGTGGCCGCGCGTCAGGCGGATGTCACGGCGGGCATGAGTGACGGAAACGGGACCGCATTGCCGACGAACGTTCTGACCGTGATGTTCCGGTATCGTTCGGTGACCGGTGCCTCCCTCCGCACGCGCTGCATGCTCAGCGTCCGCGCCTTCTCCTTCTCGAAGACAAGCGCGTACTCCACTGACATCTTCCTCGTCCCATCCGTTCCACGCTCCACGTCGCAGGCCGAACGAAGGTACTCCAGGACCGGCAGGGAGCGGGGCAGTTGTTCCCTCGGTTCCTCCTCGTCGTTGCGCGTCGATTTCAGCTCGATCAGGGTTGCATGGATGCCGTCACCGGACTCCGCAAGCAGGGCGTAGTCACAGATCTTCCGTCCGGGTGCGCCGTCCCTCAATCCCGGAACATGGCCCACCTTCTCCAGGTGTATCCGCGTAACCGCAACCGTCGCCCCGATGATCCGCACTCGCATGTCCGGCATGCCGCGGCGCTTTTCTCGAAGCTCGATGCTGCCGTCGACAGGGCCTTCCAGAAGCGGTTCCTTCAGGATCGCCGCCAGGTCGTCCGCCAGCGCCACGTCACTCGCCCTTGTCCACAGATAGCCACGCCGACAGTTCGTTCGCGACGTTGTTGATGCTGTCTATGGCTTCGTCGAAGTTGGGCATGTCGATACCGAACTTGTTGATATCGCACCTGATCAGCGTGCTGTCCTTGGCAATGTAGGCCCGTACTCGCGCTGGATCCAGGCAGTCAGCTTTCTCGTAGTTCAACCTCTTGATTACCATGGCCTTGCTTCCGAAATCAGAACTCAACATGATCAGGTTGTTGAGTTCCTTGATTATGTAGTCGCTGTGTGTGGTCACAATGATCTGGAGCCCGGCTCGCACGAGACGAGCCAGTAGCCGCGCCAGCAGGATCTGGTTGGCCGTGTCCAGGTGGCTCTCCGGCTCATCTATGACCAGAAGGTGATTCCTGCGGGCCACGTGGCGCAGGAAGAAGTACAGGTCGGAGAGGCCGCGCGCTGACGAAGATGCGAGATGCAGCGGAATGGAAAAACGGCTGTCTCCACGCGAAACGGATCGAAACTGGATTGCACCATCGCCGGAAACCGTGTAGTAGCCGCTCATCAGATTTCTGATGTAGTTGTGGAGGCTGGCATCGTAGATTTCGCTTCGTTGCTTTCGCAGATCCGGAAGGCTCCGAGTGTAGTCGATGTTGTCCTTGATGGGTTGGGCATAGCGGCTTACGGCCTCATCAAGCAAGTCGAACGGAAAATCGTCATCGCTGCGCCGCTTGTCCCCGTACTTCTGCAGGAGGTCCACGAGTTGACTCTTGGTGAAGTCGAGCTCCCGGTAGAAGAGAGAGATGCCAAAGCGCTCGGCGGAAAGAACGAAGGGATCCGATGGCAATTCGGGAAACAAGAAGCGGAGATACCGGCGCCACAGGCGACGCCGCAAGGCCATCGGGGCGTGTCGACCACTTCCCGGCTGACTTGCGGCGACGGAGAGCTTCAACCCGTCGTAGCGGATCGGCAACGAAACGTCGGACCCCTCGACAACCCCCGCATCGCAAGGAAGCTCCTCGCCCAGCCTGAGGCCGATGGATGCGTTCTCGAACTTCTCGGGTGGTGAGCTGAAGACGCTGGCCAGTTGGCTCGTGGAGAACCAGCGGGTCAAGTGGTTCATTGCGGCAATTCGCTCACGGCCCAACGTCGCGCGGTCCACGTCGAGCTCGATCTGTCCCTTGTCGGCGACCTGTTCGCAGATCGCCTCGAACACGGGATACCGTGCTGTTGGGCGAGGTCGCCTGGAGGCACGATTCCGGGCGGCGAGCGCCGGCTCGAGCCAGTTCTCCCACGTCTTCAGGAAGCCGTACAGCGTGTAGACGAGGTACGTCTTGCCGGTATTGTTGCGTCCGGCGATTACCGTGAGGTCACCGAGCTCCAGTTCGGCGCCTTGGACGGGGCCGATGTTCTTGAACGTGAACGTGAGTGGGGGCACGTTTCCTACAGCGGCCAGTCGCGGAGGATGCGCTCGGTCTCCTCGACGTGGTTGCTCTCGTCGCGGATGAAGTCCTCGAGCTGCACGGCGAGGCCCTTGTCGCCGTAGGCTTCGGCCTCCTTCGCACGCGCCGTGTAGGCGGCGGTGGCCCGTCTCTCGGCTTCCAGCACCTCTTCGAGCATCGCGCGGTCGCCGTCGGGCAACGGGACGGAGCGCGGGGTGGTGGTCGGGGCGCCGCCGAGGGCGACGATCTTGTTGGCGAGGTACTGCGCGTGCAACTGCTCGTCGGCGACCTCGGCCAGGAAGAACTGCGAGAGCTGCGGCCGGTAGGGGCCGGTCGCCCGCGCGGCGTAGACGATGTACTGGATGAACGCGCCGAGCTCGTCGGCGAGATCCTGGTTGAGTCGTTCGATCAGTTCTGCCTTGGTCACCGTGCCGCCACTCCTCGTGCGCCGCGCCGGTGCCGCAGGTCGGACGAACCCGGGCGGCTCCGAGCCCACCGCGCCGCCAAGTCGCTCGACCGCCGGTTCGCGGGCGGCAGGAAGCAGAAACCGGGCCGTCTCCGAGCCCACCGCGACGTCCGGCCCTCGGATCGCCCCGGCGTCGGTAGGCGTCGGGGCGATCCGCCGCCGCTGCCGGCGCAGTCAGTCGATGATCGCCTGGTGGATCAGGGTGCGCAGCTTGCCGTGGTCGTCGATGCCGCGGGCCGGGATGAGCTGCGTCAGGTAGACGACGACCATCTCCTCGGCCGGGTCGACCCAGTAGGTCGAATGGTACGCGCCGCCCCACCCGAACTCGCCCTTCGACGCGGGCAGGCCGATGGCAGCCGGGTTCTCCATGATGGAGAAGCCGAGGCCGAAGCCCTGGCCGGCTCGGAATGCGATGCCGTCGAGGTGGTCGACTGTCATTGACTCCACCGTCTTGCGCGACAGCACCCGCGTGCCGTCGAACGTGCCGCCGTTCAGCATCATCTGCAGGAACGTCGCGTAGTCGGTCGCGGTCGAGAGCAACCCGGCCCCGCCCGAGAAGCTCTTGCGCGGACCGTGCACGTAGGCTCCCTGCCCCACCATGTGGCCGGGGTCGGGGGCGCGCTCGATGCCGCCGTCGTCGGTCGACGAGTAGACCGTGGCCAGACGGTGGACCTTCTCCGTCGGCAGGAAGAAGTGCGTGTCGTCCATGCCGAGGGGGCCCAGGAGGCGCTCGCCGAGGAAGGCGCCGAGGGTCTGGCCGCTGATCTCCTCGATCATCGCGCCGAGAATGTCGGTGTTGTAGCCGTAGATCCAGGCTTCGCCCGGGTGCGCATCCAGCGGCAGCTCGGCCAGCCGGGCCATGACGTCGCCCACCGTCTCGTCGCGGTCGGCGAAGTACCAGCCCGTGATCCCGGCCTCCTGCCACTTGTCGCCGGCGGGGCCGCTGCCGTAGCTGATGCCGGCGGTGTGCGTCAGGAGGTCGCGGATCGTGATGGGTCGCCGCGGCGGGACCACGTCGTAGCCCCCGCCGTCGTTCGGTTCCGCCACCGCCGTGTTCTTGAACGCCGGCAGGTAGTCGCCGACCGGGTCGGTGATGAGCAGCCGGCCCTCTTCCTGCAGCAGCATCACGCCGGTGCTGACGAGCGCCTTGGTCTGCGACGCGATGCGGAAGATCGCGTCCGCGTCCATCGGCGAGCCCGAGGCGACGTCGCGCTGGCCGACCGCCTCCAGGTAGGCGATGCGGCCGCGCCGCACCACGATCGCGACGGCGCCGGCGAGCTGGCCGTCGTCGACGTAGCCCTCCAGGGCGTCCGTCAGCCGCTCGAGCCGCTCCGACGATATGCCGACGGCCTCCGGCACCGCGCGGGTCAGCCCCTGTGCGACGAGGGACGAGGGAACGAACGCGACGAGGAGCGCGACGAGAACGGCGAGCGCCGCCGGTCGGATGCGTGACTTCATGACATCACCTCAGCGTGTGCGGACCAGGTGGAGCGCGATTGCCGCGCCGAACAGCAGTACGCCCATGATATCCGTGGCCGCCGTCGCGTAGAAGAGCAGCAGCCCGCCGGCGACGGCCAGGAGCCGCTCGATCGGCGTCGTCGCCTGCCGCAGCCAGCCGCCCAGCCCCATGGCGAGGGCGCTCACGCCGACGACCGCCGTGCCGACGGTGCGGACGACGTCGGCGGCCGGCGCCTGCAGGAGCACGCCTGCGCCCTCCGGGCTCACCGTGAACGCGAACGGCACGAGGAATGCCGGCAGCGTGTACTTCCAGGTGAGCATCATCGTGCGGAACGGGTTGCCGCCGGTGATGGCCGCGGCCGCGAACGGGGAGAGAGCCGTCGGCGGGCTGACCTCGGAGAGAACCGCGTAGTAGAAGATGAACATGTGGGCGGCGAAGTCGGGGACGCCGACCAGCGTCAGCGCCGGCGCGATCATGACGGCGGCGATGATGTAGGACGCGGTGACCGGCACGGCGAGGCCGAGCATCCAGACCGCGACCGCGGCGTAGACGACGGTCAGGAAGATGTTGCCCCCTGCGAGCGAGACGATGATTCCCGACAGCTTCAGGCCGAGGCCGGTCAGCGTGACGACGCCGACGATGATGCCGGCCGTCGCCGTGGTCGCGGCGACCGACAGCACCCCGCGCCCCCCCGCCTCGAGGGCGGCCACGAGCCGGCGCGGCCACAGCGCGTTCTCCTTCCGCAGGAAGCTGAGGCCGACGGCGAGCAGCGTCGACAGGAACACGGCTCGGAACGGCGTCATCCCGGTCACCAGGAGTGCGATGATCGAGATGAGCGGCAGGAACTGGTAGCCGGCCCTGCGCGTCAACTCACCGACCGACGGGACGTCCACGTCGACCGCCCGCGTTCCGAGCCGCCGCGCGTCGGCCTCGATCATCAGGACGATCGACAGGTAGTAGAGGATCGCCGGGATGATCGCCATGACGATCACCTGCAGGTAGGTAATCTGCAGGAACTCGGCGATTAGGAACGCGGCCGCGCCCATCATCGGCGGGGCCATGATGGCCCCGATGCCGCTCGCGGACAGGATGCCGCCGCCGATCTCGGCCGAGAATCCCGCCCGTCGCAGCATCGGCCAGACGACGGCGCCGAGCGTGACCGTCGTCGCCACGCCGCTCCCCGACACGGTGCCGAGCAGGAAGCCCGACAGCGTCACCGTGCGACCCGGTCCGGCCCCGCTCTGCGAGCGGCCGAACGCGGACATCGTCCAGGTGATGAAAAACTGCCCGGCGCCCGAATGGCCGAGGACGGAGCCGAAGATCGTGAAGAGGATGATGAACGTCGCGCAGACGTTCAGCGGGACGCCGAAGATCCCCTCCAGCGTCATGTAGAGCGTGCCGACCAGCCGCGCCACGTCGTAGCCCCGGTGGGCGAACAGCTCCAGGCCGACGAGCTCGAGGAACGGCCCGTAGTAGCCGTAGAGCAGGAACGCCACCGCCGTCACCGGCAGGATGGGGCCGACCGTCCGGCGTGTCGCCTCCAGCACGAGCAGCGTCGTGACGGCGCCCAGGGCGAGGTCCACCCCCGTCGGCGTGGCGGCGCGGTAGACGAACTGCTCGAAGTCGATGATCGGCCAGGCCAGCGCAGCCGCCGAGATCGCGGCCAGGGCCCAGTCGGTCCAGGTCACGCGCTCCCGCCAGCGCGGCAGGGCGGGGAAGACAAGGAACGTCAGGACCAGGGTGATCAGGAGGAAGCTGACGCGGTAGATCTGCGGCTGGACGATGCCGACCACCCAGTAGAGGGCGTAGCAGGACAGGCCGGCGGCCAGCACGGTGGCCAGGGTGGCGGTCCGCCCCTGCAGCTTGCGGCTCGGGACGTCCGCTTCCGGGTCGTCGAACGTCTCGGCGGGCGGGCTCGCGGTCGCGGTCGCCAGCCCCGCCTCCTCATCACCGGTGCCGGTCCGCGCGGTCAGCGGAGCGCCGTTGGTCGCCACGCGCCCATTCTACGGCCCCCGGCCCCATGGTGCGGGGGCGGGAGGGACGACGGCGCCGGGCGAGGAACCCGCGCGGGGAACGCGAGCCTGCTCCGGAGGCGTGCTGTCACTCGGACCAGGCGTTCCGCTCCCGGTAGTAGCGGACGGCGCCGTCGTGGAAGGCGATGGGTGAGCCGGCGGTCGCCGACTCGAGCGTCAGCACGGCCGCCATCGGATGCACCGCGGCCAGCTCCTCGTGCTGCTCGAAGAGGACGCGCGTCAGCTCGTACGCGAGCTCCGCGTCCATCGCCTCGTGGACGACGAGGACGTTGGACACCGCGACGACCGTGACCGTCTCCTCCATGCCGGGATAGGTTGCCGGCGGGATGGGGGAGTTGTGGTAGACGAGCGACCCGTACTGCTCCTGCAGCGTCGCCAGGGTCTCGCCGTTCGGCACGACCTTGATCGTGCGGCCGGGGGTCGATGCCAGATCGAGGATGGCTCCGGTGGGGAGCCCGCCGCTGAAGAAGAAGGCGTCGATCTTGTCGTCCTTGATGGCGTCGACCGACTGCGCGGCGCCCAGGCTCTGCTTGCGGATGCCGGTGCCGGGATCGACGCCGGCCGCCTCGAGGATGCGGAAGGCGCTGACCTCCGTGCCGCTGCCAGGAGCGCCGGTCGAGACGACGCGTCCCTCGAGGTCCGCGACGGTCTCGATGCCCGTCGCGGTCACCGAGACGAGGTGGTTGTAGTTGTCGTAGAGGACGGCCAGCGCGCGCATCGGCACCGCGCCGAAGTCTGCGAACGCCCCCCGCTGGTTCGCGGCGTCGTCGATGGAGTCGGCCAGCCCGAACGCGATGTCGGCCGACCGGCTCGCGATGAACTTCAGGTTGTCGACCGTGCCCGCCGTCACCTCGGCGGTCGCCTCGACCCCCTCGACGTGGTCGCTGATGATCTTTGCGATGCCGCCGCCGTACGGGTAGTAGACGCCACCGGTGCCGCCGGTGGCGATCGACAGGCGCACGGTCAGCCCGCCGCTGTCCGGCGAGACGCACGCAAGGGGCGCGGCAAGGACGGCGGCGACGGCCGCCGGCAGGAGCCACCGCGAGCCGAACTTCCGCCGAGCCTCGTTCTCACCGGTTCGTGACCTCATCTGCCGCCTCCCGTGCGCCGGACCCGGGCTCCGTCGCTCCGGCATTCTACCGTGCCCCGGCGGTTGCCGCTCTACTCGCGCCCCGCGGCGCGCCGGCCGACCGCGATCATCTCCGGCCCGCCGATCAGCACACGGAAGCCCTCGCGGATGCGCCGCTCGACGTCGTCCGGCCCCGCCGTGATCGCGCACGGGAGCCCGGCCGCGGTCGCCGCGCGGAGGACCGTCTGGAGCGCCTCCTCGGTCGCCGCCGCGTCGCCGCCGTAGGCCATTCCGAGATCGCCGGGCGCCGCCATCAGCATGCTGACGCCGGGGACGCGGGCGATCGCGTCGACGTTGGCGATCCCGATCCGGTTCTCGATCTGGATCATGTTGAGCAGCTCGCCGTCGGGGTCGAGCGGCCAGACGTCGGCCTTGGCGATGTAGTCGGCGCCGGAGACGCCCCAGTAGCGGACGGCGTTGCCGGGACCGGAGCCGCGGAGCCCGACCGGCTCGGTGTCGGGCGCCCCCACGCGCTGCGGATAGCGCATCGACCGCACGACGTGCAGCGCCTGCTCCGGCGTCTCGATGTGCGGGGCGATGATCCCGTGCGCCCCCTGGTCGAGGGCGTTCTTGATCATCCACTCGTTCATCTCGCGCCCGTTGGCTGGAATCCGCACCCAGACCGCCTTGTCGGTACCGGGCCGGCCGCGCCGCAGGAGCTGCGCCGGGTCCAGCAGGTACTGCATGTAGTCGCGCAGCTCGACCATGTCGAGGGGGCCGTGCTCCATGTCGAAGAAGATGTAGTCGGCGTCGGAGCGCGACATCTCGACCGCGCCGCTGGCGCCCGACTCCACGTTGGCGAACGAGCCGAACACCACCTCGCCGTTCGCCAGCAACTCGACCACGTCCAGCAGGCGGCCGGCTTGCGCGGCGGGCGCGAGGGCGAGCGATCCGACGACGAGCGCGGCGGCGAGCAGCGTGGTCCGAGGGGCGGTCAGCGTCACGGGCGGCTCCTTTCGAGCAACAGGGCGGCGGCCGGCCTCGCCGTTACGGTCCGTCGGCCCGACTCTCGGCGCGTGCGCCGGCGAGGATGTTGTAGAGGCCGTAGTTGCCTTCGTGGCACGCGTACTCGAACAGGGGCGCCGCCGACCTCGTCATCGTCGTCTCGACGCTCCACGGCCGGGTGAAGGCTGTCCGATCGTCGACCGTGAACCCGTAGAGCAGCGTGTCGGCGTCGAGGAGGCTGAACCGCTCGACCAAGTGGAGGTCCGGGCCCAGCGCCTCGAGGAGCTCCATGTTGGGCGCCGGGTGCGCGGTTCCGAGGTCCCGGAAGTTCGTCGTCTCGACGATCAGCGTGTCGCCTTCCCAACGGCCGCGCGAGTCGCCGCGCCACTGCCGCACGCCGGCGGAGAGCGTCGGCCGGCCGTCCAGCGGAACGAGCCGGGAGTCGTTGACCATCTCGTTGAGAATCACCACGTGTCCCGGGGTCTGGAACAACTGCATGAAGTTGTTGTACGCGCCCGGAAGCATCGGCGGTCCGGAGTTGAAGCCGAGGATGCACCGCTCGTCCACGTCGCGGTCCTCGGGGCCGGCGTTGCGGTCCCGCGCCTCCGCCCGGGCGGCCATCCGCGCCCGGCCCTCCGGCGTGTAGTCCGGCAGGCGACCGTCCGGCGGGTCGACGATGAGCGACGTGCGGCGGGTCCCTGCGACCCTTGTGCCGTCGTCGAACCAGAAGCGGTTGTAGCTGCCGGGATTCCCCGGAGGCGGCGTCCGGTCCACCCGGGCAGCGGCTCGGGCCTCGAGCGCGGACACGTCCTCGTCCGTCAGGAACTCCCGCCCTTCCAGCTCGGCGGGGCGCTGGAGCGGAGTCAGGGAGCTGAAGTCCCAGACGCCCTGGAGGTCCGGCCGACCGCCCGGCGTGCGCGGCAGGGGTGCCCCGGTGGACGCCGACGGCTGCGCGTGGACCAGCGCCGGCGCCAGCGTTGCCATCGCGACGAGAACGGGGAGCAAGCGGGTGATTGCGGCAGTCCGCATGTTCATGGTGGACACTTCCTTTCAATCTCGCGGTCGACGGCGAACGGCACACGATTCGGACAAGCGTCGAGAGCGGCGCCGGACACCCCGCGCTGGTGGGCAGGCTACACGAAGTCCGCTGCCTTCTCAACACGCTGCGGCCCGCGCGAAGTCCGAGGGCGAACCTCAGGCGGGGCGGCCCGCGCCGCGCCGTGTACGGAGTACCCTCTTGACCGCCGTTCCTGGCCGCCACCAGCGAGCGCGCGGCGTCGTGGGAATCCCGCGATGCCGCCGGGCCCCGTGCGGCAGCGACGTGCCGGAGGGACACGCCATGTCGAGAGTCATGACCCGGTTCCGGATCCGTGCCGCGGCCCTCATCGCGAGTTGCGCCCTGCTCGTTGCCGGCGTGGGCGCGAGCTCCGAGCCGGCGCGAGCGCGCAACGGCATGGTCGTGGCCTCGGACGGCGTCGCGGCGGAGGTCGGGCTCGACGTGCTGCGGGCCGGCGGTTCGGCGGTCGATGCGGCGGTCGCGACGGCCTTCGCGCTCGCCGTGACGCTCCCGGCCGCCGGCAACATCGGCGGCGGCGGGTTCCTCGTATACCGCGCGGCGGACGGGTCGGCGGCCGCCTACGACTTCCGCGAGACCGCCCCGGCCGCGGCGTCGCCGGAGATGTTCCTGAGCGGGGGCGTCTACGACGCCGCGCGCCATCACGACAGCCACGTGGCGGTCGGCGTGCCGGGAACCGTCGCCGGGCTCCATCGCGCCTGGTCCGACCACGGTCGCCTGCCTTGGCGGCGGCTCGTGGAGCCGGCGGTCGCGCTGGCCCGCGACGGATTCGTTCTCTCGTACGCGCGCGCCGCTTCGCTGGCAGGCGTTCTGCCCCGCATGGCCCGTCATCCGGCGTCGATCGCGGCGTTCTCGAACCGCGGGCGACCCCACGAGCCAGGCGATCGTCTCCGCCAGGCGGATCTGGCGGCCACGCTGGAACGCATCGCCGCCGACGGGCCGGACGGTTTCTACCGCGGGCGGACCGCGACGCTCATCGCGCGCGAGATGGCGGAGCACGGCGGGCTGATCACGGAGACCGACCTCGCCGCCTACGGGGCGCGGGTCCGCGAGCCGATCCGGGGCACCTATCGCGGCTACGGCGTGCTCTCCATGCCGCCGCCGAGCTCGGGCGGTGTCACGCTCGTCCAGATGCTCAACGTTCTGGAGGGGTACGACCTGGCGGCGGCCGGTCACGGCTCCGCGATCAACGTCCACCGTATCGCGGAGGCGATGCGCCGCGGCTTCGCGGATCGGGCGCGCCACCTCGGGGACCCCGACTTCAACCCGGCGATGCCGTTCGTCCGCCTCGTGTCGAAGTCCTACGCGGAGGGGTTGCGCGCCGGCATCGAACCGGAGCGCGCGTCGGAGTCCGGCCCGGACGTGTTCGAGTGGCCGGCAGAGGGCCGGGAGACGACGCACGTGTCGGTTGTCGATGCGGAGCGGAACGCCGTCTCGCTGACGACGACCCTGGAGCAGTCGTACGGCTCGCGCATCGTCGTGCCGGGCGCCGGGTTCCTGCTCAACAACGAGATGGGCGACTTCAACGCCGTGCCCGGCCTCACGACGGCGGACGGCCTCATCGGCACCGCGCCCAATCTGGCCGCGCCCGGCAAGCGGATGTTGTCGAGCATGACGCCGACGGTCGTGGCGCAGGACGGCCGGCTCGTGATGGTGACCGGGAGCCCCGGCGGCCGGGCCATCATCAACACCGTGCTGCACACGATCCTCAACGTGGTCGACTTCGGCATGAACGTGCAGGAGGCGGTCGACGCGCCGCGCTTCCACCACCAGTGGCTGCCGGACCGGATCTTCCACGAGCGCAACGGCCTCTCTCCCGACACGGCCGCGCTGCTCGACGCGCGCGGCCACCGCCTCGCGGTGCGCGCGCGCCAGGGGGCGGCGCACGCAATCGTGCTCGAGGCCGAATCGGACGTGCTCGCGGGCGGGGCGGACCGCCGTCGGGCCGACGCCCGGGCGGTAGGGTACTGAAGGCCTCAGTCGTCGAGCCGGTAGGCCGCGTAGTTCGCGAGCACCGCGCGCACGAAGCTCCGCGTCTCGCGGTAGGGAATCGAGTCGACGAAGAAATCCTCCCCCAGGTGCCGGGCCGCACGCCACCACCGCGCCACGCGTTCCTCGCCCGCGTTGTAGGAAGCGACGATGGGCGGCAGTTCGTCGAACAGCTCGGACAGGTTCGCCATCAGCCGTGCGGCGAGCGCCGTGTTGATGCGGGGATCGGTGAGCGCGTCCTCGTCGATTCCGGCGTCCGTCACGATGTAGCCGACGCCGGCGCTCACCGCCAGCGTGGCGGCCGTGTAGGGCATGATCTGCAGCAGGCCGATGGCGCCGACCGGCGACCGGGCTTCGGGATCGAACCGGGACTCCTGCCGCATCAGGGCGTACAGGAGGCGCGCGTCGACGCCGTGGGCCTCCGCCGATGCCGCTACCTCGTCCGGAAAGGGCCTCGGGTAGGCGAGCGCGCGGAAGTCGGAAGGCAGATCGACGGCCGGTCGCTCGAGGAACTCGGAGAACCGGATGGCCATGATGCGCGCGGCGCTCGCGTGGTCGCCGGCCTCGGCCGAGGCTCGCGCCGCGAGCAGCGCCAGACCCCGGTCGCCGGGCCGCTCCGCGAGCAGCCGGCGGAGGTAGCGCGCCGCGCCCCGCGTCAGTCCCGCGCGGGCCAGCGCCATCGCCGCCCGGAACTCCGTCCGCTCGCGGATAACGCGGCCCACCGACAGAGCGGGGAACGCGAGCACGTCTCCCCCGTCCACGTCGTCCGCTGGCGCCAGCTCGGCCAGGCGCGCCCGGGCCTGGAGGCCGTAGAAGTGGTTCGGGTTCCGCGCCGCGAGACCGCGGAGACCCTCTATGGCGGCGGCCGTCGCCCCGGCTCGCTCCTGCGCCACGGCGAGCCAATAGGTGCCGGCGAGGGCGAGGACGCCGTCTGGCTCGCGATCGAGGAGTCCGCGCAGGTTCGTCAGGGCCCGGCGGTTCTGGCCGTCGCGGAGGGCGGCCACACCCGCTCGCCACAGCAGGTCCCGTTGCTCGTCGGCCGTTCGCGCGGAGCGGAACAGGGGGCGGTACAGATCGAGCCCGCCGCGTACGTCGCCGATCGCGACGAGATACGCGGCCAGCAGCAGGGCCGCGTTCCGTCGCTGGTCCGTCGACGCCCCCGAGACGCGTCCTTCCCAGAGGTCGAGCCCGAGCCGCCGGGCGCGTGCCGTGTCGCCCGTGCGCACCGCCAGCCGGAACGCGGTGAGGCGGACGCCCGGAACCAGGCTGCTCTCCGGATGCGCCTCCGGGAACCGGTCGGCGGCCGCGGCGGCCACCGCGTTCGCCCGCTGGGCGTACAGCGTCGCGATCCGTTCCGCGTCGATCCGGTCCGGCCGTGCCGTTGCCGGATAGGCCTCGCGCCATTCCTCGATCAGGTCGAGGGTGAGCCCGAACCGGGACGCGGCGCGGAGACGGCGGACCAGCTCGTGGTACTGCGCTTCGGAGAACGGAGACCGCGCGGGCGTCAGGCGGCGGGCCTCGGTGCGCGCCGAAATGAACGTGGTGGCGGTGCGATGGCGAAGCTGGGCCTCGCGCAGCATCGACAGCGCCGCCTCGACGTCGCCGCCCGCCTCGAGCGCGCGGGCCAGCCCCAGCCTCGCGCGGTCCGCGAGCGACCCGTCCGACCGGCGGCCGAGCACCTGGCGATAGTGTTCCGTGGCGCGCTCGTGAGCGCCGCCGGCGGCATGGGCGTCCGCCACTTGGAGGAGGAGGTCGAGGTGGCGACTCGCGTCCGAACCAAGAAGCACGTCGAGGAACGGCGCGGCGGCTTCCGGCTCGCCCCGGCCGGCGAGGCCCGCCGTGATGGCGCGAAGCGCGAACGTTCGGATCGAGGCCTCGCGGTCGCCGGCCGCCTGCCACGCCGCCTCCGCTTCGGCGGCGCGTCCGGCGTCGGCGAGTGCCGCCGCCCGGAGCAGCAGCGCGTCAATCGGCTGCGCGTCGCCGGCGGGCGACGCGCGCTCGAGCGCGGCCAGCGCCTCGGCCGGCTGGCCGTCGCGCCAGAGCGCCGTCGCGGCCGGATAGCTGGGCTCCGGCAGGCGCAGAGCCTCATTGGCCTCCGCTGCCCGCGGCGAGGAGCCGGCGCCGACGACGGCGGAGAGGGCGATGAACGCCGCCACGGGAACGGAAGCGATCCGCTTCACCGTATGTCCTCCGTCTCGATGCTCCCGACGGCACCTGGCGAGCGGGTCGGCAAGCCCGCGAGTTGGAGCGTACCACGCGACGGGGCGATCCGCACGTCTTCGTTCGACGCGTTATAATGCCAATTCCGTGCCACTGCCAGGCACAGGGAGTACCAGCCACGTGCATATGACAGCAGGAAAGCTCGCCGGCATGAGGGCGGTGTCGACGGACACCGGTGCGATCGCAGCGGCCGCGATGGACCAGCGCGGGTCACTCAAGAAGGCGCTCGGCAAGGCGAAGGGGAGTGACGCGACGGACGCGATGATGGAGGAGTTCAAGGCCGTGGTCACCGAGGTGCTGACCCCTCACGCCTCGGCGATCCTGCTCGATCCGCAGTGGGGGCTCGAGCCGTCGAGGCTTCGCAGCCCCAACGCCGGACTGTTGCTGGCCTACGAGGAGAGCGGCTACGACAACACGCGGCCGGGGCGGCTGCCCGACCTTCTGCCCTACTGGTCCGTGCGCCGGCTCAAGGACGCCGGCGCCGACTGCGTGAAGGTGCTCATCTATTACACCCCGTACGACGATAAGGAAGTCAACGACGAGAAGCACACTTTCGTCGAGCGCATCGGGGACGAGTGCCGGGCCAACGACATCCCCTTCTTTCTGGAGTTCGTCGGCTACGACCACACCGGCGGCGACGAGAAGGGACCCGAGTACGCGAAGCGCAAGCCGCAGGTCGTGACCCGGAGCATGGCCGAGTTCTCCAAGGACCGTTACGGTGTCGACGTGATGAAGGTGGAAGTCCCTGTGAATATGAAGTACGTCGAGGGTGCGGGCAGCTTCACCGGCCCCGCCGTCTACGACCGGGACAAGGCGATCGCGCTCTTCCAGAAGGCGTCAGCGGCCGCGAAGAAGCCCTTCATCTACTTGTCGGCCGGGGTCGGCAACGCCGAGTTCACCGAGGCGCTCACCCTGGCGGGCGAGTCGGGCTCCGCGTTCTCCGGCGTCCTCTGCGGGCGGGCCACGTGGAAGGACGGTATTCCCGTCTATGCCAAGGAGGGCCCCGCTGCATTCCGCGACTGGTTGCGGACGGAGGGCATCCGGAGCATCGGCAACGTCAACGGAGCCCTGACCAGCGCCCGGCCCTGGTTCCGCGCCTATGGGGTGGAGACGGCCGACGCGCTCGCCACCGCGTAGCCGTTCCGGTCAGCCGCCACGCACGTCGCGCGGCCCGTGGCCGTCCGCTATCACCCTCTCGTGCGCGAGGCGCTGGCGCGTCACGGCGTCCGTCCCACGCCGTCGACCCGCCCCGAGATCGTGCGCGAGTACGTCAACGACCTCTACCGCTACGAGCTCCGGCGGTTGCGTGGGCGCCTGGTGCGTGGTGAGGTGGCCAAGCGCGACTACGCGAGCCTCGTCGTCGAGCTGCGCAGGAAGTACATGCTGGTCTCGGTGCCGCTCCGGCACTGGACGGTGCCCGTGCCGTAGGCACGCTCCTGCGGGTGGGTCGGGAGTCTCGCCGGCGCGAGATTCCCGGAGGCCTGGCTGGGCACCGAGCGGAGCCGCCAAGCGACCATCGGCTGGCTAGCGTGCGTTGATGCGCCTCACCGTCCAGCCGATCACGTTGGCGAGATTCACGCCCTGCGAGCGCCACTCGCGCGGCGTCATCGCGTTGAGCATCTCGATGCGCGTGGGCGCGCCGTGCGGAATCGGCCCCTCGCTCAGGTCGAAGGTGCTCTCGATGAGGTCGAGGGCCGGGAGGCGGGCGTAGACCGTGACGTAATCGTTCAGACGCAGCATACGACCCGCGTTCGGCGCCTGCAGGGCGCGGTCGAGCTGTCTTCGGACGCGATCGAAGGAGACCGGAATCTCGTCCGGCGCGAGCGGGGCGTCGGCTGTCGTCTGCGCGCGCACGTCGACCCCGGCGGCGCCAAACGCCAACGCTGCGACCAACGTGACGACGGGGTTCCATTTGCGCATCGTCCTACCCGGAAACGTACGCCCCGGCCGCGTCGCTGTCAAGGCCGCCCGGCCCCGGATACGATTCCACAATGACTGCGATCAGCGTGTTGGCCGCCGCCCTTGCGGTCACCGTCGGGTTGCTCGGCTGGCGCCTCCGCGCGGCCCGCGCCGAGGCGGCCGCGGCCGGCGCGCGCCTGGCCGCGATGCTCGAGAGCCTCTCGGCCGGCCTGGCCGTGTGGAGCCCGGACGGGCGCCTCGTCGCGTGCAACGGCCGGTTCCGCGAGTTCTACCCTGCGGTGGAGCTGAAGCCCGGCCTCGAGTACGAGGACCTCGTCCGCTACGCGGCGACCCGCGCCGTCGTGCTCGTTCCGGAGGCCGAAATCGATGCCTGGATGGACGCGCGCATCGGTCGCTTCGGTGAGGCGTCGGTAGAGACCCTGCGCACGCCCGACGACCGCTGGATCGAGGTCCGGATGGTGCCGGCCGCGGGCGGCGCCGCGCTGCTGCTCCACATCGACGTGACGGCCGCGCGGAGCGAGGCCGCGGCCGCGGGGGGCGAGGCCGCCGCGGCGACGACGCGCTCCGCCGAGCTGCACCTGGTTCTGGAGGCGACGGAGGTCGGCCGCGAGCGAGCGGCGTTCCACCAGGCTGCGCGCGAGATCCTGCGCCTGGTGGGGGAGTGGGGCGGATGGCATGCGGCCACCGTGTATCTGGCGACGGCGGACGGGAGCGGCGCGCTGGTCTCCACCGGCGTTTGGTACGTCGCGGATGAAGGCTCGATGCCCCCGGCGGCGCGCGCCGCCGTCGACGCGTGCTGTGACGAAGGAGGCGACGAGCTCCTCCGCAGCGCCGTCGCGACGGCCGGTCCCCGCTGGATCGGGAGTCTGGCCATGGAGCCCCGGCTCTCCGACGCGCGCCGCGCAGCCCTCGAAGGCGTCCGTTCGCTCTGCGTGGTCCCCGTGATGGCCTACGGCAGGGTGGTCGCAGTGGCGGAGCTCTTCGCGCGGTCGCCGGTCCCGCCCGACCGGTCGCGCGAGCGGCTCCTGGCGGCCGCCGTCGACCCGCTCGCGCGCGTGCTCGAACGCGAACGGACGCTCCACATGGGGACGCCGGGCTAGCAAGGCCGGGATGGCGCCGGAGTCTCGCAACGGCGAGACTCCGAACGCGGCCGTCACGGCACGCGGCCGCCGGAACGGACGAACGCGAGCACCTCCGCGACCGTCGCTTCCAGAGGCGCCGCGCCGTCCACCGTCAGGTCGGCGAAGCGACGGGTCGGCTCGACGTGGCGCTGGAACATCGGTTGCACGGTCTCCGACCACTGCTGCCGCACCGAGTCCTCCGTTCGCCCGCGGGTGGTCGTGTCGCGCGCGATCCGGCGCGCGAGCGCCAGACCCTCATCGATCGTCATGAACACCTTCGTGGCGCAGAGGGCCCGGACGGCCGGCCAATGGAGGGCGAGCAGCCCCTCCACCACCACGTACGGCGCCGGCTGCAGCCGGACCGAGCGGGCGGTCCGGCGGTGCGTCCTGAAGTCGTAGCTCGGCCGCTCGGCCGCGCGCCCCGAGTGCAGCAGCTTGAGGTGGGTGAACAGTAGTCCGGTCTCGAGGGCCTCGGGCGCGTCGAAGTTGCGAGCCGCACGGCCGGCCGTCCTCTTGCCGGGATGGTCACGGTAGTAGGCGTCGAGCGGCACCACCGGCGCGGCGGCTCCGCGAGACCCGAGCGCCTCGGCGAGGCGGCCGGCGAGGGTCGTCTTCCCCGCTCCCGAGGCGCCGGCGATCGCGATCAGGTGCGGGCGCGTCATGCGCCGAACGCGCCCGCAGGCTGGAAGCACCCGCGCCGGCGTTCGGCGGACGGCGTGCGGCGGGGACGCGGACGAGGTCGTCGTTCCGCCGGTAGCGTGCGAGGCCCCGGTGTAGAATCCCGCCGATGCACGATCCAGCGGCCGCCGCACCCCGCCGTCCCACCCCCCCGGAGGAGGGCGCGCCCGATCTTCGCGAACACGGCGCGCCGGTCCGGGGACAGGGGCAGACGCTGGAGCGCCGCCTGTTCGTGCAGCTTCACGTGTTCACCGGGTGTCTCGGCCCCGGGAGCGTCGTCGATGCCGTGCAGCGGAGCGGCCTCGACGCCGTAGTCTACGCAGATCTCAACGATCCGCGCGGGGTCGGCGTGCTGCTGATGGACGAGGACCCTGCGATGTTCGCCGAGGCGGGCCGCGCCCTGCTCGTGGGGCAGCCCTTCTCCGCTCTGGTCCCGCGTCCGGACTTCACGATGCTCGGTCGCACCTACTCGTCGGGTCGCGAGCCGGACCTGGCCGATTTCCTGCTGCGCAAGGTGCCGCGCAATGTGCTCAATCCGGGCTACCCGTGGGCGGTGTGGTATCCCCTCCGCCGGATCGGGGCGTTCAATCGACTGCCGCGCGCCGAGCAGGGCAAGATCCTCATGGAGCACGGCATGCTGGGCCGCCGCTACGGCGAGGCGGGCTACGCGGTCGACGTGCGCCTGGAATGCCACGGCCTCGACCGGGACGACAACGAGTTCGTGATCGGTCTGATCGGCCCCGACCTGTTCCCCCTGTCGAGGCTCGTCAAGGACATGCGGGCGACCCGCCAGACGGCGGAATTCATCCAGGCCATGGGCCCCTTCTTCGTCGGCCGAGCCCTGTTCCAGAGCCCCGTCCCGCCCGACGCCCTCCAGCCGTCGGCGCCGTAGAACGGCGCGTACTCCTGGCGGGTCGGTCGAGCGCCACGCTCCGATTGGCGCTGCGCGGACCCGCGCGTCGGCGAGACCTCCCGCCGGGCCCGTCGGGGCGCGCGTCATCCCGTCTGATAGGATCCCCGCGGATGGCGAGCGACCGCGAGCAGCTCGACGCGTTGCCCCTGCCCGACACCAGCCTGGGGGGGCTCGCCCGCAGCTTCGGCCCGGGGGTCATCCTGATGATGACCGGGATTGGCACGTCGCACCTCGTGACCGCGCCGGTCGCGGGCGGGCGGTTCGAGTTCGCGCTGCTCTGGTGCATTCCGGTCGCCTACCTCTTCAAGTATCACGGCTTCGAGATGGCGTTCCGCTTCACCAACGCGACCGGCCGGAGCATGCTCGATGCCTACTCGACGGCGCCCGGCAAGTGGCCGCTGTGGTACGTGCTGGTGACGACGCTCATCCAGTGTGCGCTGGGCCAGGCGGGACGCCTGGTGGCCGCCGCGGCGGTGCTCTACTTCGTCTTCAGCGAGCAGATGGGGCTGCCGGTGTCGATCCCCGTGTACGGGCTCGTACTGGGCGTGACGGCGGTCGCGTTGCTGCTCGTCGGCCGCTATGGCGTCATGGAACAGGTCACCAAGGTGCTGGCCGGCATCCTGTTCCTGTCGACCGTGGGTGTCTACGTGGTCAATCCGGCGCCCTTCGGCGCGCTCGCCCACTACGTGCAGGTCGAGGTCCCCGGCGGGTCGTGGCTGATAATCGCCGCGTTCCTCGGCCTGCTGCCGACCGGCATCGACGTCTCGCTGCAGGCGTCGGAGTGGGGCAAGGCCAAGAGGGTGGGCATGGGTCGCATCCGCGGCGAGCTCGAGCGGTTGGGGTTGGCCCCCGCCTTCGACCCGATGCGGGCCCGCCGGTCGGATCTGCAGGTGGATACGGCCGCCCTGCCGGCTCACGCCCGGGAGTACTGCCGCCGCTGGTTCCGAATCGGCCAGTTGGATTTCGGGCTCGGCCACGTGGTGTCGTTCGTGATCGCCTCGCTGTTCTTGTTGCTGGCCGCGGTGTGGCTCTATCCCAGCCCCGTCGAGGGCAATGCCGTGATGGGCGAGATCGGCCGCATCTTCACGGGCAGCGTCGGGCCGGCCATGATGCTCGTCTTCGTCATCGGCGCCTTCGCCGCGACGTTCTCGACGGCCTTCAACTACTTCGACGGCTGGCCGCGCGTCGTGGGCGCCTGCTGTCGGAACCTGTTTCGCCGCACGGCGGCGCTGTCCGGGGTGGGGCAGGAGGACATCGGGCCGGAGCACCGCCGCCGCTGGTATTCGGAGTTCAACATCTACCGGCTGGCGATGTTCTACTCGCTGATCGCGTCCGTGGCGATCATCGCGGGGGTGCCGCGCCCGGTCTGGCTCGTGCTGGTCGCCTCGGCGCTGGCGCTCTTTGTCGCCCCGGTCGTCTTCTTCCTGAATCTGTACTACTGCCTGACGGTCATTCCGAAGACCGACGAGGTCTTCTATCCTTCGCCGCTCGAGCGCGGGTACGCCTGGTTCAGCCTGGTGGTCTTCACCGGCCTGACCGCCATCGTGATCCTGGCCCGCGTGTTCGGGGTGACGCTGTTTGGCGGGTGAGCCGAGCGATAGCCGCCCCATGAGGATCTGCGTCGTAGGCGCCGGCGCCATCGGCGGCTACATGGCCGTACGCCTGGCGCATGCCGGGCACGAGGTTTCCGTGATCGCGCGCGGCCCGCACCTGGCCGCCATCCGGGCCGGCGGGCTGCGGCTGTTGGAGTCCGAGCAGGAGCTGGTCGCCAGGAACCTGACGGCCACGGACCGCATACGCGACCTCGGTCCTCACGACCTCGTGCTCCTGGCCCTCAAGGCGCACCAGATCGCCGCGGTCGTCGACGATCTGCCGGTGCTCTTCGGCCCCGATGCCGCCATGGTGACCCTGCAGAACGGGATCCCGTGGTGGTACTTCCAGAAGTTCGGCGGCGAGTACGCGGGGCGCGTCGTCGAGACGGTCGACCCCGGCGGGGTGCTCTTCCACGCCGTCGACCCGGACCGGATCATCGGCTGCATCGCCTACCCGGCGGCGATCGTCGTCGAGCCCGGGGTCGTCCGGCATGTCGAGGGAAACCGGTTCCCCGTCGGCGAACCCGACGGGTCGGTCTCGGACCGCGTGCAGGGGGTGTCGGAGGTCTTCGCCGGCGCCGGCTTCAAGGCGCGCGTCCTCGACGATATCCGCTCCGAGATCTGGTTGAAGCTCTGGGGCAATCTGACGTTCAATCCGATCAGCGCGCTGACGCACGCCACGCTGGTCGACATCTGCCGGTTCCCCGAGACCCGGGAGCTGGCGGCGGCGATGATGACCGAGGCGCAGGCGGTCGGCCAGCGGCTCGGCGCCGGCTTCCGCGTGCCGCTGGAGCGCCGCATCGCCGGCGCGGAGAGCGTCGGCCGGCACAAGACCTCGATGCTGCAGGACGTCGAGGCGGGCAAGCCGCTCGAGATCGACGGCATGCTCGGCGTGGTCGTCGAGCTCGCCGAGATGACCGGGGTGGCCGTGCCGACCCTGCGTGCGCTCTATGCGTGCGCAAGCCTGCTGAACCGCACGATGCAGAACGAGGGGCTCCGTATCCGGGGCGCGCCTCGCTAGGAGTCGACGGAGACAGCCATGAAGGCG
This sequence comes from Vicinamibacterales bacterium, assembly GCA_965215155.1. Classification (GTDB taxonomy): domain Bacteria; phylum Acidobacteriota; class Vicinamibacteria; order Vicinamibacterales; family UBA8438; genus JAGWAJ01. Next base: position 2,320,719 of record CBDCCY010000004.1, read on the forward strand.
CTGGAGGGAGTTCGCATCCTCGACATGACCCACGTGCAGTCGGGTCCGACGTGCACGCAGTTGCTGGCGTGGTTCGGCGCCGACGTCATCAAGGTCGAGCGTCCCGGGACCGGCGATGCCACGCGTCGCCAGTTGCAGGACCTCCCGGACGTCGACAGCCTGTACTTCACGATGCTGAACCACAACAAGCGCAGCGTCACCCTGAACACGAAGCACGAGACGGGGCGCGCGATCTTCACCCGGCTCATCGCGGCCTGCGACGTACTGTGCGAGAACTTCGCGCCCGGCGCCCTCGACCGGATGGGCTTCTCGTGGGAGCGCATACAGGAGATCAATCCTCGGCTGATCTACGCGTCCGTCAAGGGCTTCGGCCCGGGGCCCTACGAGGACTGCAAGGTCTACGAGAACGTGGCCCAGTGCACCGGCGGCGGCGCGAGCACCACCGGCTTCGACGACGGTCCGCCGCTCGTCTCGGGGGCCCAGATCGGCGATTCGGGAACGGGGCTGCACCTGGCGCTGGGAATCGTGACGGCGCTCTTTCAGCGGGAGAAGACCGGGCGCGGGCAGCGCGTCGAGTGCGCGATGCAGGACGGCGTGCTCAACCTGTGCCGCGTGAAGCTCCGCGACCAGCAGCGGCTGGCCCACGGTCCGCTCAAGGAGTACCCGCAGTACCCGAACGGCACGTTCGGAGAGGCCACCCCGCGGTCCGGCAACGCGTCCGGCGGCGGCCAGCCGGGTTGGATCGTCAAGTGCAAGGGGTGGGAGACCGACCCGAACGCGTACATCTACATCATTACCCAGGCGGCGGCCTTCGACGGTCTGGCGCGCGCCATCGGACGCGTCGACTGGCTCGAGGACGAGGAGTGGAACACCCCGGCCGCGCGTTTGCCCAAGCTCGACCAGATGTTCGCCGAGATCGAGCGCTGGACACGGACGCGGACCAAGTTCGAGGTGATGGAGATTCTCAACCCGCTGAACGTACCCTGCGGCCCGGTGCTCTCCATGAAGGAGCTGGCCGAGGAGCCCTCCTTGCGCTCCACCGGGACCGTGGTCGAGGTGGACCATCCGGAGCGGGGGACCTATCTGACGGTAGGCAATCCCATCAAGCTGTCGGCGTCGCCGGTCGAGGTGGTCCGGTCGCCGCTGCTGGGCGAGCACACGGACGAGGTGCTGCGCGACGTGCTCGGAATGGACGCACAGGAGGTCGATGCGGCAAGGGGAGAAGGAGCGATCTGAGCGGAACCGCGACGCCGACCACGGCGGCGCGCCGCGCGCTCCCGGAGGACGGACCTGGCGGCGCACCCCGCTGCGCCCGCTGCCGCTCCGCGACCCTGCCCAGCGGACGGCGGTCGATTGGTGGGTGCGCGTCGTCCCCGTCGTGCTCGTCGGGGACCTCGCCCTGCTGGCCCTCCTGAGGGCGCGCCTCGGCCAGATCGGGCTCTGGCTGTGGTACGCCGGGCCCATCCTGCTCGCCGGAACCACCGCGGTTCTGCTCGTCGGTTCCCTCCTGTCGGCGCGGCGCTGGAAACACGGCGTGAATCGCTGGCACGTGCTGGGCTACGCCGGTCTCATCTTCGTCATCTTCACCCTGCCGACCTACGAGGCCTACCCGTCGTCCTACAACGACCGCCCGAGCCAGGTCCGCTTCCGCCTGCCGCTCGACGGGCCGGTGACCGTCGCCTGGGGCGGTGAGGAATCCGCGGTGAACTACCACGTCTTCCTGCCGGATCAGCGCTGGGCCTACGACCTGCTCGTGACCCGCGACGGACGCAGCTTTCGGGGGGCGGGGACGCGGTTGGACGACTACTTCGCGTACGGGCTGCCGGTCCGTGCGCCCGCCTCGGGGGTGGTCTTCGCCTCGAGCGACGGCGCACCGGAAGTCGCGATCGGCGAGCCGCGCTGGGGGCTGGCCGGACTCGGGAATCACGTGGGCCTGGAAGTGGCCCCGGACGAGTATCTCTTCATCGGGCACCTTCAGCCGGGCTCGGTGACGGTCGAGGTGGGGGACCGCGTCCGGACCGGGCAGGTCCTCGGGCGCGTCGGCAACTCCGGCAACAGCAGCGAGCCACACGTGCATCTGCACCTGCAGGACTCGCAACGCGTGTACTTCGGCGAGGGCATTCCGTTCTATTTCCATCACTACGAGCGGGAAGGGATCCTGGTGCCGCGCGGCATGCCGGAGGGCGGGCGCCGAGCCCGCCGCTACGTGGGGCAGGTCGTCGAGCGGGTCACGACATCCTCACCCGCCGGCCAACCCCGGTGACCCGCGACTGCCGAGCGGAACGTGGGGACGGCCATCCCCTTGGCGCGCCGGCGCCCGGCCGGCCGGGAGTACCCGATGAACCGTACGATGCATCTTGCGGTTGCCTTTCTGATCTTCGCCTGCCCGGGTCCCGCGGTCGCGGAGGACCTCGCGCTGGAGGTGTCGCACCGTGCGCGGGCCCTGCATCCGGGCGAGGTCGTCGTCCTTGAGGTGCGGGTATCGGAGCGCGGCGCGGCACCCCGTGCGACCGCGCTCGGGAAGACCATCCGGATGTTCCCGGCCGAGGATGGGCTCCTGTGGCGCGGGCTGGTCGGCATCGACCTGACCGTCGAGCCGGGGATCGTGCCCGTGACCGTGCAAGCGACCGCCGCCAACGGCGCCGAGGTCGGCGAGGTCTACGAGCTGGCGGTGCGGCCCAAGCAGTTTCCGACGCGCCGGCTCCGCGTCGCCCCGCGCTACGTCGATCCCCCTCCGGACGTGCTGGCCCGCATCCAGCGCGAGGCGCGGGAGGTCGCGGCGATCTTCGAGGTGTCGAGCGCGGAGCGGCTCTGGAGCGGTGGGTTCATCAAGCCGGTCCCGGGCGCGCCGACGAGCAGCTTCGGGCGCCGCAGCGTCTTCAACGGCCAGCCGCGCAACCCGCACAGCGGCACCGATTTCCGCTCCGGTGCGGGTACCCCGGTGCGGGCGCCGAACGCGGGACGGGTGATGCTGACCGGGAACCAGTACTTCTCGGGAAACGTCGTCATTCTCGACCACGGTTGGGGGCTCTACTCGTACTTTGCCCACCTGTCGACCATCGACGTGGCCGAGGGGGATCTGGTGGCGCGCGGGGAGAGTGTCGGTGCGGTCGGAGCCACGGGCCGGGTCACCGGCGCGCACCTGCACTGGACGGTGCGCCTGCACGAGGCGCGAGTCGATCCGCTGGCGCTGCTGGAGTTGTTCCCGGAAGCCGCGCGGCTCGAGTAGTGCTCGTCCGCGACGCCCTCGAGAGCCCGACCCGGCGGGCCGATTAGAACGCCAGACGCAGGCCGGCGCCGAGGTGGACGCCGCCGAGCTCGTACTCCGGGTGCACGGTCCCCTCGGCGACCTGAATGGCAGAAGTCCCCTGGCTGTACCGCACGACGAAGCCCAGCGCCATCCGGTCGAGGATCGCGTAGCCTCCCAGAAACCCGAGGCGCTGCAGGCCGAAGTACGACACGTCGAGCCCGAAGTTGTAGCCGAAGTCGGCTCGTCGCTGCGTGATTCGGCGATGGCCGCTGAGCGTCACGTCGTCGACGGTGGGCCCATCGGCGGCGTCGATGCCCGACACCAGGTCGTGCCGCAGCCGGAACAGGGTCGGACCGCCGAAGACCCGCACGAACAGGATGCCCCAGAGCTCGCGCCAGTACTGCCCTTGCATGTGCAGCGCCCGCTCGCGCCGCACGACGCCGTCGACCGACGCGGTCAGCCGCCGGGCGAACCCAAGGAACACCGGGTGGGGAACGCTCGCCTCGATGTCCGTGGAGAGCTTCTTGCGGAAGCTGGCCAGCTCGACGCCCAACGCCAGCGGTCCCCACACGCGCACCGCGGCGCCGACGTCGTGGGCCAGACCCGCCGTCACGTTGTAGATCGCCACGAACTCGCCCTGCTCGCCGTGCAGCCGGAGCGGGATGTGCTGGCTGAAGGCGTCCTTGACGAACTGGACGCCGACGGTCGTCCCCAGGATGACGCGCGGTTCCGGGGGTTGCGCCAGGACCGTCCCGGCGTGCAGCAGGAGCGCTCCGGCCAACATCACGGCGCGCCGGTGTCCCCGGCCGTGCTCCCTGCCTGCCATTCTCCCTTGCTGGTCGCGTTCGCTGCAGCGCCATGGGTGACGTGCATCGACGACGCCGCGCAGATTCTAGTCGATTGGCGGCGCAGAGGCGCGTGGCGCTCAGCCAAGACTGCCGCGCACCACCTCGACGAGCGCTTCCAGGTCGTCGGCGTCGTTGTAGAGGTGCGGCGCGACGCGGAGAGCGCGCCCCCGCACCGACACGCTGATGTGCCGCCGGAGGAGCTCGCCGGCGAGCGACTTCGGGTCGAGCCGGGGCGGCAGGCGCACCCCGAGGAGATGCGGGGCGCGCCAGGCGTCCTCCTCGATCCCGCATCCGACGTCCCGCAGGGCCGCCGCCGCCGCGTCCGTCAGCGCGCGGGTGTGGGCCGCGACGGCGGTCGGGCCCCATTCCAGCACCTGGGCCAGCGCCGCGCCGAGCATCGGCATGAGCACGAAGTTCGAGCGCTCGCCGACGTCGTAGCGGACGGCGCCGGGGCGGTACTCGTCCCGCCCGGTCGTGAGACTGGCGAAGTCGTCGCTCCCGCACCGCGTGATCCAGTTCTCCTCCAGCGGCACTCCGTCGTCGAAAGCGGGTCCGAAGTAGGCGACTCCCAGGGAGTACGGCCCCGTCAGCCACTTGTAGCCGGCGCACACGAGCGCGTCGGGCGCGATGCGGCCGCAGTCGAACGGCGCCGCGCCGACCGCCTGGGTACCGTCGACGACGAAGGCGGCTCCGCGGTCGCGGGCGCGGGCGCCGATTGCCTCGAGGTCGAAGCGCGATCCGTCGGTCCAGTGGAAGGGGGGCACGGCAACGAGAGCGGTGCGTTCGTCGATGGCGCCCAGCAGCGCCTCGTTCCAGCCGTGGGCGCGGCTCCCTTCCGTCCGTGGCGCCGGGACGGAACGGAGCTCCGCGCGCCGCGCCGCCGCGAGCCGGCGCCAGACGTGGACGTTGCTCGGGAACTGCCCCTCGACGACGACGACGTTCCGCCCTGCCGCGACGTCCAGGTTGCGGGCGACGGTCGCCATGCCGTACGAGACGGACGGGATCAGCGCGATCCGCTGCGGGTCGGCCACGTTGACGAGCTGGGCGAAGCGCGTGCGAACCTCGTCGCACGGCTCGAAGAAGTCGGAGACCGGGACGCGGCTCGGCGCTCCGAGGCGGTCGAGCGCTGCGTGCCCGGCCGCCGCCACCCGGCGGGAAAGGGGCGCCATGTAGGCGCAGTTCAGGTAGTGGAGCCCGTCGGGCAGCGAGAACAGAGGCTTGAACGAGCGGCTGGCGTACATCGAGGTCCGCGTACCGTTGACTACCCCAGCATACTATTCGTCTCATGCGCCCAGGACTGACGATCGCGATGTGCGCCGGCGCGGCGGCCCTCGGCTGCGGTGGAGGGCCGACGCCGGAGGAGCGGGCGGAGGCGGCGCTGCTCGAGCGCGCCAGGGAGATCCACGCCCGGGTCGTCACGCTCGACTCCCATGTCGACATTCCGTTGGACTTCGCCACCTTCAACGTCGATCCAGGACGGCGGGGCGATCAGCAGGTCGACCTTCCGAAGATGCGCGAAGGGGGGCTCGACGCGGCCTTCTTCATCGCGTATGTCCCCCAGACCGAGCGGACGCCCGACAACTACACTCGCGCCCGGGCCGACGCGATGACCAAGTTCGAGGCGATCCACCGCATGGCGGAGGAGATGTACCCGGACGAGATCGAGATCGCCTACCGGGCGGACGACGTCGAGCGCATCGCGTCGAGCGGCAAGCTGGTGGCGGCGATCGGCATCGAGAACGGCTACGCGATCGGCACCGACCTCGCACAGCTCGCGGCGTACCACGACCTCGGTGCGCGCTACATGACGCTGGCCCACAGCGGGAACAACGACATCGCCGACTCCGCGACCCCGCGGGACCGGGCAGGGGAGGCGCAACCCGAGCACGGCGGAGTGAGCGAGTTCGGCGCGCGGGTGATCGCCGAGATGAACCGGCTCGGCATCATGGTCGACGTCTCGCACATCTCGAAGGAGGCGATGCTGGCGGCGGCCCGCCTGTCCGCGGCTCCGGTGATCGCCTCGCACTCGAGCGTCGCGGCGCTGCACGCGCACCCCCGCAACATGGACGACGAGCAGCTCGACGCTCTCCGCGCCAGCGGCGGCGTGCTGCAGACGGTGGCCCTCGGGGCGTTCCTCACCGAGTCGGCCGAGCGGCTGAGCACGGCCTATGCCCGCCTCCGGGCCGACTTCGGAATGATCCCGGGGCAGCAGCCCGAGGAGCTCGGGGCGGAGCCCGCGATCGACTTTCTGGATCGTCTCGAGGGGCTCAACCGCCGGCATCCCGACGCGACGGTGGCGGACTTCGTGGATCACGTCGACTACGCCGTCGAGCGCATCGGCATCGATCACGTCGGGATCAGCTCCGACTTCGACGGCGGAGGCGGCGTCTCGGGCTGGTCCGACGCGAGCGAGACGCTCAGCGTCACCGTCGAGCTCGTCCGGCGCGGCTACACCGAAGCCGAGATAGGGCAGCTCTGGGGCGGCAATCTGCTGCGGGTGTGGCGCGAGGCCGAGCGCGTCGCGGCCGCCCTGCAGGCCGCCGGCGGCTGACGCGCGGCGCGGAGACGATCCCGATGGCGCGTCAGGCGGCGCTGGATCTGCCGTGGGCCCTCGATCCCGGGCAGTTGGATCGCTGGCTCGCGCCGGTGCGCGCCGGGTCCGCCCTTCTCTTTCTCGACTACGACGGCACGTTGACGCCGATCGTGGAACGGCCGGAGCTGGCGACCCTGGCGGAGTCGACGCGCGCCGTCCTCGCCGAGCTCGCGACCCGGTGCGTGGTGACGATCGTGACCGGCCGTGACGTGGCGGTCGCCCGGCGCTTCGTGCAGCTCGACACGCTGGGCTACGCGGGCAGTCACGGGTTCGACATCATCGGTCCGCCCGGCAGCGGGTTGCGGAAGGAGGTCGCGCGCGACTGCCTTCCCATCCTCGACGAGGCGGAGGCGTCCCTGCGACGCGCGCTCGACGGCGTCGGAGGCGCGCTAGTCGAGCGCAAGCGGTTCAGCGTATCGTCGCACGTGCGCCTCGTCGCACCGGTCGATCGACCCCGCGTCGAGGCTGCGGTGGCCGACGTCGCCTCCCGGTTTCCCACGTTGCGGAGGGAGGGAGGCAAGGCGGTCCACGAGTTGCGCCCGGATCGGTCCTGGGACAAGGGCGCGGCCGTCATGTGGCTGGTCCGCGAGATGAGCCGCGACATCGACGCCGTGGTCTACATCGGCGACGACCTGACCGACGAGAACGCCTTCGCCCGCCTCGACGGGGCGGGCACGACGATCGTCGTCACGGCGGAGGATCGGCCGACCTACGCCCGGTTGCGCCTGGCCGACCCTGGAGAGGTCGAGGTGGTGCTGGGCCACATGCTGGCGGCGATACCGGCGCCTCGCTGACCGCCTCGGCGCCCCGTGGCGCCGGTTGCCGCCCGCTCGGGGCTGCGGTACCATCGAGCCGCGGTCAGGGTAGCGGGAGACGCGACGTGGATCCGGCGCCGCACGTCGTGGCACGTTTCGAGGACGATCTGAGCCACCTGAAGGAACGCCTCCTGGCGATGGGTGGCGAGGCTGAAGAGCAGGTGCGGAGCGCGGTCCGCGCCCTCTCGGCCCGGGATCTGTCGCTGGCGGAGCAGGTGCTCTCGGGCGACGAGCCGATCAACCGGCTGCACGTCGAGGTCGACCAGCGGTGCTTCGCCCTGCTGTCTCGCCATCAGGCCGACGCGACGGCCGTTCGCGTCATCGTCTCCGGCTTGAAGATCAACAGCGATCTGGAACGGATCGGCGACTTCGCGATCAACATCGCCGAAGCGACCTTCCGCTACCTGCAGCACCCTCCGGTCAAGCCGCTCATCGACATACCCCGGATGGCCGATCTCGCCCAGGGCATGCTTCGCGACGCGCTGAATGCCTACGTGCGGCCCGATACCGGCCTCGCGCATCGCGTGCTCGATCGCGACGACCAGCTCGACGGGCTGAAGGAGCAGGTCTTCCGCGAGCTGCTCAGCTACATGATGCAGAATCCCGCCACCATCGAGCCGGCCCTCGACCTGGTGCTGATCTCGCGGCACCTCGAGCGCGTCGGCGACCATGCCACCAACATCGCCGAGGACGTGATCTTCATGGTCTCGGGCCGCGACGTCCGGCACCACCGGCAGGAGGGCGCCGCTGACGACTGATCGCGGGGCGGGCCGCATCCTCGTCGTCGAAGACGACCAGGACATCGCCGAGCTGGTGGCGCATCATCTCGCGAAGGCCGGCTACACGTCGGAGATCCTCACCGCGGGCACCGACGTGCTGGCCCGCGTCCGCCGGGATCCGCCGGACCTCGTGGTGCTGGACCTCATGCTGCCGGGCCTGAGCGGCCTGGAGATCTGCCGGGCGATGCGCGCCGACCCGGGCATCTCCGGCGTGCCGATCATCATGCTGACGGCGCGGACGGAGGAGACCGACCGCATCGTGGGGCTCGAGATCGGCGGCGACGACTATGTGACCAAGCCGTTCAGCCCCAAGGAGCTGGTCGCCCGGATCGGCGCCGTGCTGCGGCGCACCCAGCGGTCGCGTCCGGGCGGCGCTCCGCTGCGCTTCGGGCCGTTGCTCGTCGACCCGGACCGGCACCTCGTGACCCTCGACGGCGAGGAGGCCCGCCTGACCGCCAAGGAGTTCCTGCTGCTCAAGTACCTGATCGAGCACCGGGGCCGCGTGCTGTCGCGCGACGTGCTCCTGTCCGACGTCTGGGACTACAAGTACACCGGAGGAACGCGCACCGTCGACGTCCACATCCGCCGGCTGCGCGAGAAGTTCCCCGTCCTGAGCGACGCCATCGTTACCATCAAGCAGTTCGGCTACAAGCTGGTCGATCCGGCACCCTAGGAGTCTGCGCCGCAGGAACGTGCCATGGAGCGGTTCGTGCCAGCGCAGACTCCCAACGCGCCCGTGAGGGCGCGCTAGCGCCGCCGAACCCGTCGCAGGCTCCGTGTTCGGCCCCAGCCCCCACCGCCCTGGGAGCTTGCGCCGCGGAATTCCACTGCGTTACTTTCTGCGGCGCAAGCTCCTAGCCGCCCATGACCCTGCGCACGCGCCTGTTCCTCGCCGCCTTCGGGATCGCCGGCGCCAGCCTGCTCGTGGCGGCGGCGCTGGTCGCGTGGTCGCTGGAGCGGCAGTTGCTGGCCCGCATCGAATCCGACCTCCTGGCCGAGACGCGCCTCGTCGCGGACCTCGTCGCGCGGCTCGGGCCGTTGCCGGCGGTGGCGGACCTCGATAGGGAGGCCGACGCGTTCGGCGACACTCTCGGGGCGCGCGTGACGCTGATCGCACCGGACGGGCGGGTGGTCGGCGACACGGCGGAGGACGGCGCCTCGCTCGCCGCGATGGAGAACCATGGCACGCGGCCCGAGGTCGAACTCGCGCTGGCCACCGGGCGGGGGGTCACGCGCCGCTTCAGCACGACCGTCGAGCGGGACCTGCTGTACGTCGCGATCGCGGTCGATCAGCCCGGACTGGGAGTCGTGCGCCTCGCACTGCCGCTGACGGAGGTCGACGAGCAGATCGGTTCGGTGCAGCGGGCGACGGCCGTCGGGCTGCTGGCGGCGCTCGCGGGCGCGGTCGTGCTCGCCTGGATCGTGTCCACCCGCCTGAGCCGCCGCGTCAGCGAGATCGCCGCGGTCGCCCGGCGCTACGTCCAGGGCGATCTCACGGTCCAGGTCGGGCATTCCGGCGACGACGAGTTCGGCACCGTGGCGCGCGCCCTCGATTCCGCGGTGCGCGAGCTGGGACGGAGGCTCGGCGAGCTCTCCCGGAACCGCCGGCTGACCGACGCCATCCTCTCGAGCATGGCGGAGGGCGTCCTGGTCGTCGACGCGCGCGGCTACGCCCAGATGGCCAACGACGCCGTCCGCCGGATGCTGCAGATGTCGGAATCCCCGGTCGGACGGCACTACGTCGAGCTCATCCGCCATCCCGATGTGGCGAAGCAGATCGGACGCGCCCTCGACGAGGGCGGCTCGTCCCGGCGCGAGATCACGCTCAGCACCGAGCCGGCCAAGGTATGCCTGGCCAGTGCGACGCCGTTCGTGGCGCGGGACGAGCCGGGAGTGGCTCTCGTGCTCCACGACGTGAGCGAGTACCGGCGGGCGGAGCAGATCCGGCAGGACTTCGTCGCCAACGTCTCGCACGAGCTGCGCACTCCGCTGACGGCGATTCGCGGCTCCGTCGACGCGCTCCTCGACGAGTCGGACCCGGCGGCGCAGAAGCGCTTCCTGGCGATCATCGCGCGGCACACGACGCGGATGGAGCGCCTGGTGGCCGACCTGCTGCGGCTGGCGCGCCTCGATGCGGGCCAGGAAGGGCTGAGCGTCGCCGCGTGCTCCACGGCGGCGCTCTTCGAGAGCGTGGAGACCGAGCTGGCGCCGCTGGCGCGGGCGAAGCGCCAGCGGCTGGAGCACCACGTGGATGCCGGCGCCGACACCGTGCTCGTCGATCCGGCGAAGTTCCACGACGTGCTGCGGAACCTGATTGACAACGCCGCCCACTACGCTCCGGCGGAGAGCGTAATCTCGCTCAGCGCCTCCGTGCACGAGGAGCGGAAGGGCATGGTGCTGACGGTGGCGGATCGGGGGCCGGGCATCCCGGATGCCGATCTGCCCCGCGTCTTCGAGCGTTTCTACCGGGTGGAGCGGTCGCGGGCGCGCAATCCCGGCGGCACGGGGCTCGGGCTCGCCATCGTCAAGCACCTCGTGGGACTGCACGGCGGGACGATCGCCGCGACGAACCGCCCCGGCGGCGGAACGATGTTTGTGGTCACGGTGCCCGGGCTGCCGGAGGGCGCGGATGCCGGCGGGGCCGACGACCGCTCCGCGGCCCACGCCCCCACCCCCATCTGACGGGCGCACCCCGCCATCGTCGCCTGACGGCTCCCCTCGGCGCCCGACCCGGCGCACAGCCGCCAACACGAGAACCGCGTCGGCTCAGGGGTCCGCACCGCCTCCGCGGGCCGTCTCAGTTGGCGGTGGGATCGTCGGCCCGGCCGCGACCGGAATCGATCACCCAGGCCAGGTTCGATTCGAGGGGCTGCCGCAGATCGATGTGGCCGGCGAGGGTGTCGACCTCCCGCCCCGCGACCATGATCTGCACGGCGCCGATCTCCGGCACGTTCAGGGTCAGCGCGTTGACGAGCGCGTACACGGTGAAGAGCTCGTCGAGCGAGCCGCCGGGGTGTTCGGCCGACACCTCCCGGCTGAGATCGACGAACGCGTTGCCGTCATCCGCCAGGTAGAGCGAGCGCAAGCGGGTGCCCTCAGGGAATGGAGACAGGAGGGGCAGTGGGGCCGGATCGAGCTGGCGCCGGACGATCGCCCGCGCCCGGGCGGTCGGGTCGCTTCCGGGCTCGACGCGCCGCTCGCGGCCGACCAGCCCCGTGCCGTCGCGGGACAGGTAGAACAGCGTCACGCGCGCCAGGGTTCCCCCGCCGCCGGTCTCGGCCACCGTCGAGTCGGACGCGGGAAGAAACGTCGGGCCGTACCAGCGCAGCAGCAGCACGAGCGCGACGAGGCCCGCCCCGAGCGCCACCCCTGCGACGAAGCGCACCACCCCGAGGTACGGCCGGCGCTTGCGCGTCCGCCGGCGAACGCGACGGGTCGCGAGCCTCCGCCGGTGGCGGGAGCGGGGAGGACGCACGGGTCGGTCGGGGCCGGACAGGTTCAACATGGCGATCAGGACTGGCCCGACACCTGTGAAGACGCCGCGGCGCCCCCGACGTCTGTGGCGGCGTCGCCGACGGCCTCGTCGTCCGCGGGCAGCGTCGGCAGCCGCTCGAGGTAGTCGCGGAAGCGCAGCACGGCGGCGATCAGGGCATCGACTACCTCGTTCTGGAACGACGCCGTGGTCAGCTCCCGCTCCTGCGCGGGGTGCGAGATGAAGCCCATCTCGACGAGCACCGCCGGCATGTTGGCCCCGACCAGCACCCGGAAGGGCGCCTGCTGAATCGCGCGCGGGCTCATCGGTACGCGCTGCCGGAGCTCGTCCTCCACCAGCTCGGCGAGCTGCGCCGAGCGGTCGACGTGGCGGGCCTGCGCCATCTCCCACTCGACGATGTCGATCTCGCGGGCACCGCCGCCCACGACCGACAGCAGCGGCGCCTCGCGCTCCGCGACTTCGCGGGCCTCCGCGCCGTACTCCTCGATGCTGAGGTAGAAGACCTCCGCGCCCCGGCGGGCGACGCTGCGGGAGGAGTTCGCGTGCAGGCTGATAAACAGGTCGGCCTTGTTGTTGTTGGCGACGGCCGCGCGCTCGTCGATCGGAACCACCGTGTCGCCCGTGCGCGTCAGGATGACGCGGGCGCCGAGACGCGCCTCGATCGCCGTGCGCAGCCGCCGGGCGACCCCCAGCGTCACGTTCTTCTCGAGCGTCCCTTCCGGTCCACGCGCGCCCTCGTCGGTGCCGCCGTGCCCCGCGTCGACGACGATGGTGCGGATGGTCGGGACGCCGGCGAAGTCGGGCAAGGCCTCCGCGCCGGGTCGGTCGCCGCCGGGGCGGGCTGCATCGCTCGGGCGCCGGGGCGGGTTCGCCCCGGGGCGGGCGCGTGCGGCAGGCCCGGCGGGGCGCCCGGGGCGCGTTCCCGCTGCCGCCCGGCCCGCTCCCGGCCGGGTAGCGCCGCCGGCCGTTCCCGCGAAGGCTGCCGCGTCCGCCGCCAGCAGATCGATCACGAGGCGCGCCTCGCCGCCGGCCGCGGACGGCTGCGTGACGCGGAACGAGTCGAACGCCGGGCCGAGCTCGATCGTCAGGCCGGGGAGGTCCGCGTCGACCTCGATGCTGCGGACGATCTCCCCGCGGGCCGGAGACAGCCGGACGACGTCGATGGCGGCGGCCTCGAACCGGATGAGGAGCCGGCCCGGCTCCTCGATGATGCGATGGGGGGTGCCCGGCGTCGTCTCGACGCTCAACCGCCCGGTGCGTGCGCGCGGCCGGTAGCGGGCCGCCACGCGGGGAACACGGACGTCGCCGATCAGGACAAGACCCGACCGCGGACGGACCTCGACGCGACGGTCGGCGATCGACGACAAGGCCCGGTTGATGAAGTCGAGCGGCACCCACCACCGCCCTTCGATCTGCCGGGGCGGAGAGCCCAACGAGACGAGCCGCCCGCCGACGGAGACGAGCCGCTCGCCGGCCGTCAGCAGGACCTCCTGCTCCCGCGAACGGAGCGCCAGCGTGCCGGTGGCGGTGTCGTCCCGCAGGTCGAGCTCGAACAGCTCCGCCAGCACGCGGAGCGGAACCAGCCTCCGCCCCTCGACCTCAATCGACTCGAGCGGCTGCCGGGCACCGGGGGAGACGAGGGTCAGCGGCGGCGCCGACGATTGCGCGGCGGCGGGCGGCGGGGCGGCGAGGAGCGCGAGCAGAGGAGCCACGAGCGCAGCGAGGTGCAACGGGCAATCGCGAGCGCTCGATGGCAGGAACACCTGTGAGCAATCATAGCATCCGCGTGGTCCCGTCCGGCATGCGGTTCGGGGAGGGGGTACGCTGGGGCGTGGCGTCGCGCCCCCCGTCCGACACCGTCCCGCGATCGGCTGGCAAGGCCGTCGGCCGGACCGCCCCGGCACTTCCCTTCGAGGCCGCGATGCGCGTGCTGTGGGAGTACCTGCTCGTCGCCCAGCCGCCCGCGCCCGCCGACGTCATCTTCGTCTTCGGCAGCCAGGACCTGGCGATGCCGGACCGGGCGGCGGAACTCTACCGGGCCGGCTACGCGCCGGCGATCCTCGTGACCGGCGGCTTCGGCCGCATGACGCGCGGCGTCTTCGACCGGCCGGAGGCGCTCGTCTTCCGCGCCCGGATGGTTGCGGCAGGGGTCGCCGACACGGCGATAGTGACGGAAACCGAAGCCGGCAACACCCTGGAGAACGTATGCTTCGGGCTCGCGGCGCTCCGGCGCGCGGCCCGCCCCGTGCGTTCCGCGCTGCTGGTCGCCAAGGGCTTCGTGATGCGCCGCGCCGTGGCGACGTTCGCCGCGCAGGCGCCGGAGGTGCACGTCCGTGCGTGCCCGCCGACGCCCCGACTGTCGGAGGCGATGGACCGCCCTGCGGAGGCCTTCGCGGGCCGCCTCGTCGCCGAGCTCGACCGCCTCGACCGCTACGGCGCCCGCGGCGACATTGCGTGCCAGCGGATCCCCCCTGCCGTCCGCGACGCCGCTCGTCAGATTCGAGAGCTGGGAGGCGGCGCCCCCTCGCGTCCGCGGCCACGCGATCCGGCGTAGCGGCGGCAAGCGTCCTGCCAATTTGGGTAGGGACGGGGAGGATGGGCGGCAGCGATACTGCACGCTCCGGCGGCCGTACCGAACGTCAGACTGGGGCCACGTCAAGGGGCGGTCTTGCGATCGAGGGCGCCGTCGGGCGTTCGCGACCGCTGCCGGGCTGGGTCGCTCTCGTCTTCTGGTGACGGGCTCGCGCACCCGTCTCTCGGCCGGGACGCACGGAATGAGCGACCGAGACGCGTTCGAGAGGGTTCTGGCGTCGCTGTACGGCGCCATGCTCGACGACGCGCGCTGGCCGGCCACCTCGGCCCTGATCGACGAGGCCTGCGGCCTGACGGGCAGTACGCTCATGGTCGGCGAGGGCCCGAGCGACGACGTGCGCGTCGGCTTCGTCGGCCTCTACTACCGCGGGCGGCGCCGCCGGGACCTGGAGCGCGAGTACCTCGAGCTCTATCACCCCATCGACGAACGCATACCGCGGGTACGGCGACAGCCCTACGGGCGTCTGGTTCACGTCAGCGACCAGTACACGCCCGAGGAACTAAAGGCCTCGCGCGCATACAACGAGGGCCTGATCCGGGCGCAGTACGGAAACAGCCTGGCGGTGCGTCTGAAGGGGCTGGACGGTTCCCACGTGTCCTGGGGCATCGGTGATCCCGTTACAGCCGATGGGTGGGGGGTGTCGCAGATCCGCATACTCGAGAGGCTGGCACCCCACGTTCGGCAGTTCGTCTGCGTTCGCCAGGCGCTGGTTCGCGCCGAGGCGGCGAGGACGACCGTGTCGGCCCTGCTCGACAACCCGCGGATCGGCGTCGTCCACCTGGATCGGCGCGGGCGGATCCTGGCCGCGAACGACCGCGCGCGCCGCATCCTGCTGGGCGGCGACGGGCTGTCGGACAGCGACGGGGTGCTGCACGCGCAGGCGCCGGACGACGAGCTCCGTCTCCAGCGGTTGGTGGCCGCCGCGCTTCCCGCCACCGGCGCGGTCGCGGTCGGGGGCTCCACGCTGCTCCACCGTTCGTCCGCCTTGCCGCCGTTCGTGGCCCACGTCAAGCCCGTGAGCGTGCCCCAACCGGACTACGGCGCCCGGCATGTCGCCGCCCTGGTCCTGATTCACGAGCTGGGCCGCCAGCAGCGTGTCGATCCGGGCCTCGTGGCCACAACCCTCGGGCTCACGCCCGCGGAGAGCCAGGTGGCGGTCTGGTTGGCGGCAGGCAAGAGCGTGGCCGAGATGGCCGAGGCGACCGGGCACACGAAGGGCGCCATCTACTGGCACCTGAAGCAGATCTACCAGAAGCTGCCGGTCTCCCGGCAGGCGGACCTGGTGCGGTTGGTGCTGTCGATCGGCGAACTCGGTTAGATCTGCCACCAACGCCCGAGAGCGGCCCCGCGCGTCATGCCGCCGGAAGGCAAGTGGACACCCGAGCGCAAGTCGCCGCTGATCCCGCCTGTCATTCGCTCGATTCCCTGACTCTCGTGGCGAGTCGCAGGTTCGCCTCTACCCGCACCGACATTCCGAGGCACCTGCCAATTGTGGCAGGGACAGACCGGGCGAGGTGCAGTAGTACTTCGCCACCGACGGGTGCTTCCGAGGACGATGACGAGGCCGAGGCCATCTCAGGTTGCGCCGGCCCCGCGCGTCGGTACGAGGCCCCCCTGTTCATTCGGGCGCCGCACGGGTAAGGAGCGCCATGGTCGAGCAAGACGCATTCGAACGCATCCTGGGGTCGTTGTACGACGCCATGCTCGACGGTTCGGGCTGGACGGCCACCTCGGAGCTGATCGACGGCGCGTGCGACCTGAAGGGCAACGCCCTCGCGGTAGGCGAAGGTCCGTTGGAGGACATCCGGTTGAGCTTCGTGGGGATGTGCTACCGCGGGCAGCGGCGCATCGATTGGGAGCGGGAGTACGTCGAGGCCTACTATCCCACCGACGAACGCATACCCGTCTGCTGCAACCGCCGTTCGGTCGGCTATTGCATATGAAGACCGACCAGTACACGGAGGAGGAGCTGAAGCACTCGCGCGCCTACAACGAGTTCATGATCCCAGCGCAGTTCGGGAACAGCATGTGCGTAACGCTGGAGGGATTGGATGGCTCCTATGTGAGCTGGGCCGTCTGGACTCTCGCCGTAATAAAGTGTCCGTTACGCGGGCCGGGGTAACAGGCTGTAGTTCCACTCGCCATGAAACGCATCGCGCTTGATGGACAGCCTGTCCATCTCCTCGTCCGTGACTCCCCGACCGGTTGGATAGCTGGCCTCGTCCAGCTCCGACCGGATGGTCAGGCCGCCTTGCGTAGTCGTCGCGCCGATCACGTTCACCACCACCTCGTGACTCACCAGCGGTCGGCCACGCCAGTTCTCCGTAATGTGGCAGAACATCCGGTGCTCGATCTTGTTCCACTTGCTGGTGCCCGGCGGAAAGTGGCACACCGAGATCCGCAGCCCGAGCGCGTCGGCCAGCTTCTGCAACTCGAACTTCCACAGCCGGCTGCGGCTGCTGTTGGAACCGCCTCCGTCCGCCGTGAGCAGCAACCGTGTGGCCGCCGGATAGGCGTGACGCCCCATCTGCAGCCACCAGCGCCGCACCGTCTCCACCGCGAACTCCGCCGTGTCGTGGTCAACGCCGACGCTCACCCAGCCCGTGTTCGCCGTCAGGTCGTAGACCCCGTAGGGAATCGCCTTGCCGAGCTCCGGGTCGATGAAGTCATGAACCTTCACCTCCTCCGGTTTCCCCTTCGGACGCCATTCCCGGCCGCCGTTGCGGTAGCGACCGACCAATTCCTTCTTCTTCGTGTCGATCGAGGCCACCGGCTGCCCCAGGCGTTGGAACGCCCGCACGCGCCGCGCGATGCGTCGGAACTGCGCATCCCGGTCCGGATGCTGACGGCCTTCGAGCGTCTTGCGGTTGGCCTGCAAGCTATAGCCCAGCTCGTGCAGCAGGCGGTTCACCGTGCGCTCGCTGACCCGATGTCCTTCCGCCCCCAGTTGCTCCGCCAAGCGCGCCGCGCTGCTGCAGGTCCAGCGCAGCGGCCCCTGCGGGTCTCCCCGTGTGAACGGGTCGAGCAGACGCTCCAACGCCTGCACGAGGCCCGGATCGCGATCCACCAGCGCCTTGCGTCCGCCCCCCGGAGCGCGCACCCGAGGCCCGCCCGCCCCCGGCTCCGGCGGCGTGGCCGAATCCAGTTCCCGCACGCCGGCCCGAACCGTGCCGCGCGACAGCCCGGTCGCCTCTGCAACCCGCGCAATCCCCCCGCGTCCAATGGCGCGGGCTTCCGCCGCAGCCCAAAGGCGCCGCGTGCGTTCGTCCAACAGCGGCCTCAGCACGTTGAACTTCCCTTGCACCGCTTGCGTTACCGCGTTCATAGCGCCGACCATAGCAGAAACGGCCGCCAAAGGGGCAAGTTATTCTGGCGCTCCGCCTCTGCGATCCTGTCGCGGCGGGTGGGTGGAGTTCCCCGCAGATCGCGATGGTCAAGGCGCTGGCGCCCCACATCCGGCAATACGGTGTCGTCCGCCAGGCACTCGTGCGAGCCGAGGCGCAGAACACGACCGTGACCGCCCTTCTCAACAACTCGCGGCTCGGCGTCGTCCATCTGGATCGGCGTGGCCGGATCCTGGCTGCCAACGATCGAGCCTGCGCCGTCCTGCGGGGCGGCGACGGAGTTACGGCCCGGGACGGGGTGCTGCGTGCCCATGCACATGAAGACAGACGGTCTTCGGTTAGCGGGTTCCGGATCGAAGCGTCAATGTTTTGACTTGTACAATTTTCCGGATTATGGCATAACGGTGGCGTGACGTCCGCCGACCGGAAATCGCCCCCACCTCGAACTGCGGAGCTTCCCACCGACCTCGAACGGCTTCGCGGAGAGTTGGCGCGGCGGGAGCGCGACACCGAGAACCTGCGGCGCGAGAAGGGCCGGTTGCAGCGCAAGAGCAACCGACTGCAGCGGGAGAATGACCACCTGAAGCAAGAGAACGAGCGCCTGAAACGGCAATTGGACGAGGCCCGTCGGGCGGGTCGCCGGCAGGCCGCGCCGTTCGCCAAGGACCGGCCGCAGGGTCGCGGGAGGCATCCCGGACGCCGAGCCGGTGCGGAGTATGGCCGCCATGGCTGCCGCCGGCGTCCGGCGCAGGTCGACGAGACCCACGCGGCGCCGATTCCGAGGGAATGTCCGGACTGCGGCGGCGCGGTCGAAAGGACCCGCGAGGCGTCGCAGTATCAGGAAGACCTGCCGGTGGTGCGCCCGGTGGTGCGGCGCTTTGCCATCGAGGTTGGTCACTGCACGCGGTGTCAGCGGCGGGTGCAGGGCCGCCACGAGCTGCAGACCTCGGACGCGCTGGGGGCGGCGGGCGTGCAGCTCGGTCCCGCGGTCGTGGCGCTGTTGGTCGAGCTGCACACGGAGATGGGGGTGCCGCTGGCGAAGGTCGCGCACCTGCTGCGGACCACGTTCGGGCTGCAGGTGACGCCGGGCGGGCTGGCCCACGTGCTGCACCGGGCGGCCCGTGCCGCCGCGCCGGCCTACACGGAACTGTGCGAGCAGGTCCGCAACGCGCCCGTGGTCACGCCGGACGAGACGGGCTGGCGCGTCGGCGGCGAGCGCCATTGGCTGTGGACGTTCGTCACGCCGGAGACGACGGTCTACGCCATCTGCCCCGGCCGCGGGTTCGCCGATGCCGCCACGGTGCTGGGGACCGACTACGTCGGCGTGCTCGTGCGCGACGGATGGGCGCCGTATCGCTGCTACGACGGCCTGCACCAAACGTGTCTGGCGCACTATGCCGATGTCGGGATTATTCCGATGTCCGCCCTGATGTCCCGGTCGTGCAGGGCGTCTTCGACGAGACGATCCGGATAATCACCGCGCGCTGACGGACGGAGACTCTTCTCTCACGACCCACGAGAGAGGAGGCTCTCATGAGTGATCCGTCACGCGTTCCCGTCGTCGCCATCGCTGGTTCGCTCAAGCCGTTCGCGGCGGGCTTCGCGACGGAGCTTGCGCAGCAAGGCTACACACCGCGCTCGCTGCGGACGCAGTTGTCTCTGGCGTCGGCCGTCAGCCGGTGGCTGCAGGCAAGAGGCCTCGACATCGGCGACCTGCCAGAGCGAACGCAGCAGTTTCTGCAAGCACGGCAGAAGGCCGGCTACAAGAGGCATCTGACGGGCAAGGCGCTGCGCCCGTTGCTGACGTACCTCCGGGCTCGTGGCGCGATCCCGCCTGCGACGACGCCCATCCCGACAGGGCCCGTGGACAAGACCCTGGTGCTCTACCGGCACTACCTCACCGTGGAACGGGGTCTGGGCGAAGCCACCGCCCAGGGCTACGTCGATGCGGTCCGCCCCTTTCTGCGCGGCTGCATCTCGGCCGACGGCCTCGGGCTGGACCTCGAGCAACTCGGTGAGGCCGACGTGACTGCGTTCATGGTGGCGCGCTGTGCCGAGCAATCCCGCCGGGCCGCGCAACTGACGTCGACCGCACTGCGCTCGCTGCTGGTCTTCCTGCATGTCACCGGGGTGGTCCAGCGTTCGCTGGCGACGGCCGTCCCGTCGGTAGCCGGCCGACGACTGGTGGCGCTTCCGCCGCGCCTCGAGCCCGACCACGTCCGGCGACTGCTCGCCGCGTGCGACCCCCGGACGCTGGGAGGGCGCCGCGACTTTGCGGTCATCACCACGCTGGCCCGCCTCGGCCTGCGGGCCGCCGAAGTGGCGACCCTGCGTCTCGACGACGTGCACTGGCGCGCCGGCGAGGTCGTCGTACACGGCAAGGGGAATCGGGCCGAGCGCATGCCTCTCCCGACCGATGTGGGCAACGCGGTGGCCGCATATCTCCGCCAACGGCCGACCCGGGCGCAGGGGCGCACCGTCTTCGTCCGCCTGGTCGCGCCTCTGGGCCCGTTGAGCCCGACCGGGGTCACGCAGATTGTGGCCGCCGCCGCGCAGCGAGCCGGCCTCGGCGTCGTCCACGCACATCGGTTGCGTCATTTCGCGGCAACGCAACTGCTCCGAGCGGGCGCCCCCCTGTCCGAGATCCAGCACTTCCTGCGTCACGCCCGCCTGCAGACCACGGCGATCTACGCGAAGGTCGACCATGACGCCCTGCGCACGATCGCACGCGCGTGGCCTGGAGGTGCAGCATGACCTTCCTGCGTCAAGCCCTGGCCGACTATCTGACGATGCGCCGGGCGCTGGGCTACCGCTTGGCGCGCGCGGAGAAGCTCCTCGCGCAATTCCTGACCTATCTCGAAGACCGCGGGGAGACGCGCCTGCGCACCGAGACCGCCCTCGCCTGGGCGACACTCCCCGCCGGGAAGGACCCGAGGGCGTGGTGGGCCAGCCGACTCACCGTCGTCCGCGGCTTCGCGACCTTCGTGCGCACGATCGACCCGGCAACCGAGATACCGCCCGCCGACCTGTTGCAGGCGCGCGCCCAGCGCGCCACGCCGTACCCCTACACCGACGAAGACATCGCGGCCCTGCTGGTCGCCACATCGGGGCTGCGCACCGGGCATCGGGCCGCAACGTATCGGACCCTGATCGGTCTGCTGGTCGTGACCGGGATGCGCGTCGGTGAAGCCATCGCGCTCGATCGGCACGATTTCGACGCCGAGCAGGGGCTGATCACCGTCCGCCACGGCAAATTCGACAAGTCCCGTGCACTTCCGCTGCACCCCACAGCCAGCGCCGCGGTCCAGCAGTATCTGCTCCGCGCGGACCGGCTGGCGGCCCGGGACACCGCCGCGCTGTTCGTTTCTACCGCGGGCACGAGGCTGCTGTGCCGCAATGTACAGCAGACGTTCCGCACCCTGGTCCAGCGCGCGGGCCTCCGGCCGCACGCAGCCGCCTGTCGGCCACGGCTGCACGACATCCGACATCGGTTCGCGACGTGCACGCTGCTCGACGCCTACCGACAGGGCCAGAATCCGGCGGCGCGAATCGCGCTCCTGGCCACCTATCTCGGGCACGCCGACCCCAAGTACACATACTGGTACCTGTCGGCGGCACCGGCATTGATGCAGTTGGCCTCAGACCGCCTCGAACGCCATCTGGGGGCCTCAGCATGAGCGCCCTTGCTCCCACGCTCCAGGCGTTCTTCACCGAGCGGCTCGTGCACCAGCGCCACGCCAGCCCGCACACGGTCGCTGCCTACCGCGACGCGTGGCGGATGCTCGTCCGCTTTGCCGCGGTCCACCTCGCCAAGGCCCCCTCGGACCTGGAACTCGGCGATCTCGACGCACCCCTCATCGGACGATTCCTGGCCCACCTCGAGCACGACCGCGCGAACACCGCGCGCACCCGCAACGCGCGGTTGTCGGCCATTCATGCCCTGTTCCGCTATGCCGCACTGGAGCATCCCGAGCAGGCAGCCGTCATTGCCCGCGTACTCGCGATGCCCCCCACGCGCGGTCCACGTGGGCTCGTGACCTTCCTGTCCGACCTCGAAGTCGACGCCCTGCTCGCCGCCCCCGACCGCACCACGTGGACCGGGCGCCGCGACCACACTCTCCTCGCGCTCGCGATCCAGACCGGATTGCGCGCCGCCGAACTCACCGGCCTGCGCTGCACGGACCTGCACTTGGCGCGAGGTGCGCACGTCCACTGCCTTGGAAAAGGGCGCAAGCACCGGGTCACTCCGCTCACCAAGCCGGTGGCCGCCGCCCTGCGTGCCTGGCTGGCCGAATGCGCCAGCTCACCAGAGGCACCAGTCTTCCCTACGCGGACAGGCAAACCGCTCAGCCGAGACGCCCTCGCGCAACGCGTCACGACGCACGTGGCTGCTGCGGCCCACGCCTGCCCATCGCTCCGCGAGAAGACCGTCACCCCGCACACGCTGCGTCACACCGCAGCCATGCGGTTGCTGCACGCCGGGGTCGACAACACCGTCATCGCCCTGTGGCTCGGACACGAACACGTCCGCACCACCGACATCTACATCCATGCCGACCTCGCCCTGAAGGAACGGGCGCTCGCAAGGACCACCCCAGCCGAAGTCCGCGGGGGCCGCTATCAACCATCCGACGCGCTCCTGGCCTTTCTCGAAGGGCTGTGATTATGCCGATCAGTTTGGTGCAGATGCCGCCAACAACAGGGGCGTCTGCACCAACATCGGAATAATCCCGACATCGGCATAGTGCGCCTTATTCCGATATCGGAATAAGGCGCACCTGTTACAACGCTGCAAGCAGCTCCGGGAGGACTATCCGAACAGTCCCTGGGCGGGCGACGTGGCGGCGGTCCTGCGGGCCGGTCTCGACCTGCGGGACCGCTGCAACGCGGGAGCGCTGAGCGAGCACGGGATGGCCACGGCCCGCGGCCGACTCACGGCCCGGCTCGGGCGGCTGGTCGACGCCCCGCCGCCGCTGGACGACGCCGAGCGTTTCGCGGCGCACCTGGCCACCGAATTCCCGGCTGTGTTCCTATTCTTGTGGGACCCTTCGCTCGACGCCACCAACTGGCGCGCCGAACAGGCCCTCCGGCCCGCCGTGGTCATCCGCAAGGTGTGCGGCGGCAACCGCACCCGCCACGGCGCCGACACCCAGCAGGTCCTGGCCAGCGTCGTGCGCACCGCGCGCCAACGCGGCCTCGACCTGCCTCCGCTGATCGCCGCGATGTTGCGCGCGGTCGAGCCCGTTGTCCCCGAGCTCCTCGGCCTTCCGCCGCCGCTCCCGTAGGCCGGCAACGTCCGACATACGACCTCGACGGGCGACCGGTCCCCGTGGCGCCCCGCCGCAGGAGGCGGACGACCGCACCGCCCGCGGCAGCCCGCGGTCGCCACCGGACTTCACGGAGAAATCGGCGCCGATGCTCCCGCGCGCCGGCTTGGCGTTCGGTGTCCGTGGCATCGCGACGGGGGAGGCAAGCCGCGCGAACACACTGTCGGTTCCAGCCACCGCGTCGACGCGCTGAAACCTCCGCACTCCAAGTCCACTCTCAGCCCGTGTCTATTGGGAAATCACCCGCTAACCGAATACGACAGACGATGCCTCGATCGGCTGGTGGCCGCCGCGCTGCCTACCTCCAGTGCCGCTCCGGTCAGCGGATCGATGCCTCTCCGACGTTCATCCGTGTGGCCTCCCCTGGTGGTGCACGTAAAGCCCGTGATGACTCCGCAACCGGACTATGGAGCGCGGCATGTCGCAGCGCTCTTCCTAATCGTCGAACCGGGGGGCGAACGTCGTATCGACCCGGACCTCGTATCCGGGGTTCTGGGCCTGACGCCGACCGAGGGCCGCGTAGCGGCGTGGCTCGCGGAGGGCCGGTCGGTGCGCGAGATGGCAGAGGCCACGGGGCACACCAAGGGCGCTATCTACTGGCACCTGAAGCAGATCTATCAGAAACTGTCCATCTCAGGTCAGGTTGATCTGACTCGCATGGTGTTGTCCGTCACTGCGCTCGGATAGCCTTGGCACACGGAGGTCTTTCGCTTCCGATCCTGTCAATTCTGGCAGCGACAGCTAGGGCGCGTTCGCGGTACTACCTGCCGCGACGCCTAACCAAGGAACGACGCGGCCGACCCGGACGGCCGCCCTCCGACGGCTGAGTTCAAGATGACGACGGTGAGCGACGCGGACCGGATGGTGCTGTCGGAGGCGTTGCGACCGTTCACGCGGGAAAGTGCGGGGTCGGACGTCTCGCGGATGTACTACGCGGGGCACGGCTTGGAGGTGGAGGGGGCAACGACTTGGTTCCGGTGGACGCGCGGCTGGAGCGGCACACGGACCGGCGGCGCGAGGCGGTGGAGCTAGACTGCATGCTGGCGGCGACGACCGGCCCGTCCTTTGCGGGTCGTAATCCTGGATGCGTTCCGGAACAACCGGCTGGCCCGGTCAATGCAACGTACCGGGCGGCGCGGAACGTGAGCCGGGGGACTTTGGAAGCCTGGCCGAGTCCCTCCCGGGCGACGAGACGCCAGTGGCGTATGCCGCGGCGGCGGGGCGACGCCGGCGGACGGCACGGGACGGGACGGGACGGGACCGCCTGTACACGTCGGCGCTGCTGGTCGGACAACTACCAAGGTGGGTAGGGACAGTGGCGTTCCCTATGTGGTAGGTACCACTAGTGTGGCACCATGACTCGGGGGCAGTTCGTCCGCTCTGGAGGATTCTGGTCAGAGCGCGCTGACCGACATCCGACTTCAGGGATGGGCTGACGCAGATGTCGCACCTAGAGAGCATCGCCGTCTAGAGAGGCTGTCCATGCTAGTGTGCACCGTCAGAAATACGTGAGCAGTAACGCTTCAGGGATTCCGATCTGCTCGGCGGTCTTCGTCCAGACGAAGGGCTTGGGGTCTTCGTTGTAGACCGCCAGGTACTCCTTGATCGCCGCCTCGAGTGCTTGGGTGCTGCGATGGGTTCCACGCCGGATCTGCTGCCGGGTGATCTCGGCGAACCAACGCTCTACCTGGTTGAGCCACGATGCGCTCGTGGGCGTGAAGTGCAGGTGATACCGAGGACGCCGTGCCAGCCAGTCGTGGATCATCGCCGTCTTGTGCGTGCCGTAGTTGTCCAGCACCAGGTGGATGTCGAGGTCGGGCGGCACCGCCTTGTCGATCACGGCGAGGAAGCGCTTGAACTCCACCGAGCGGTGCTTCCGAAAGCACCTGCCGATCACCTCGCCGGTGGCGGTGTTCAGGGCCGCGAACAACGAGGTCGTGCCGTGCCGTCGATAGTCGTGTGTCCGCTGCTCCGGTGCTCCCGGACGCATCGGCAACACCGGCTGGGTACGGTTCAACGCCTGGATCTGCGACTTCTCATCCACAAACAGCACCACCGCTCGCTCCGGCGGATGCAGGTACAGCCCCACGATATCGCGCACTTTCTCGATGAACAACGGGTCTCGCGACAGCTTGAAGGTCTCGCTGCGATGGGGCTTGAGCGCGAACGCGCGCCACACGCGGCCGACGGTCGAAGCGCTCAGCCCGCAGGCTCGGGCCATCGACTCCCGGCTCCAATGCGTCGCCCCCCGTGGGGTCGTCTCCAGCGTCCGGACCACGACCCGTTCGACGTCCTCGTCCGACACCCGGCGCGGCGCGCCCGGCCGTGGTTCGTCCAGCAAGCCGTCGCAGCCGTTGCGCAGGAACCGCCGCCGCCACTTGCCGACCGTGGCCCGCGTCGTGCCCAGAGCCTGCGCCACGACCTGGTCGCTCCGTCCCGCGGCGCTCTGCAGCACGATGCGTGCCCTCAGGGCCAGAGCCTGCGCGGTATTGCGCCGGCGCAGCCAACCCTCCAGTTCCTCGCGCTGTGCGTCCGAGACCTCCGGGACCTCTCGTGTGTAATGGTTCGGCACGGCCCTCCTCGCTTCCGGGCCGACCGTACCACGAGCCGATTCTACTGGTCAATAACTTCAGGCGTTGGACACTAGCTGCCCGCTCCGCCGGGACTGTCGACGTTGGGCGGAGTCGCACAGCCGATCCGCGCGAGCAGCTCCCGGAACTCAACCGCGCGGTGGCGGCAGATGGTCCATCCGAGCACCTCGCGGGTCGAGACGTTGAAGGCCGGGTACAGATTCGCAGTCTCGCGGCCCTTGTAGTCGTCGGATCGGCTCTGGACGTGTCCGGACCGCGGCGGCACCAGGGGTTTCGTCCGGTCGAGGGCCTGCATCTGAACCTCCTCGCCGACCGAGAACAGCGAGTTGGCGGGCGGGTTGGGGTAGAGCCCAACGACGTCGATGACCTTCTCGGCGAACTCGCGCCCTCGGCCGATGTGGAAGGTTTTGAGCCGACACGGCTTCAGGTTCGCCGCCTGTCAGAGCCTCCGCATCTGTCAGCGGGTCACCTTGGCGCGAGCCAACACGCCCGTGCTTCGGTGGGTCGCCTCGCGCGGTGCTCGGAGGTCAGGAACAGGACGCGCTCCGCGCCGGACCGGGACTTCTTACTGGAGGCCGAGCGCCGCCTTCGAGGCGGTGCCAGGCAGGGGCAACCTGCCGCAGGCCGGACGAGGCGGTCGTCCCCCGTGGACTCCTATCTTGACTAACGGCCAGCGAGCAACTGCTCGTGGAGGATTCGCGATGACTTCGAGAATGGGCCTATTCTCGAGTTCTTCTGCCGCCTGCAAAGGCGGCACTCGTGGCTGGCAATTCGCTGACAGGATAGGGGTTCCGCGTCGGAGGAATTCGCAGGCCCTCAGAACCGCCGCGCTGCCGCTCGACCGCCCCGGTCCGGCCTTAGTAATCGCGGCGCTGTTGGGCGCAATGATGACCTCATGCTCCTCGGGCCGGCAGCCGGTGCGTTCACCGGCAGCCACGACACCTCACCCACGCACCGTGCAGGTGCACACTCGGGAGCCGTTCTCCGTCGGCATCGTGCCGACGGTGCCCGTGCCCATCGGCGTTGGCACGCACCTTGCGTTTCGCCTATCGTCGACCACGGCTGGCTACGCTAATCTCTACCTGCTTGACCCGGTGGGTCAGGTGTCCGTGCTTGCCGAGAATATGCCGCTCGCCGCCGGAAACCTCACCTACCCATCGCCAGTGCATGGCTTCACGCTTGAAGCCAGCCAACCTGTCGGTCTCAATCGCGTCATCCTCTTGGTCACGCGGCAGCCGTTCCGGGGATTCTCCGGCGATGCGACGCTGACCACCCCTGTCGCCTTGGCGTTGCACGCGAGGGAATTCCTCACGGATTTGAATCGCGCAACCGCGCGACTGTCGCGGGCGTCCTGGGTAATGGATGAGATCCAGATTCGTGTTGTGGGTTGATGAGGTGCGCATGCACGTGACCGCAGCGCCGGCGTGGCCCGGCGCGATACGGCCCCGGAGAAAGTTCTGTGCCATGTGGCTACGCGCCGGTGTTCTAGGCTTCCCGACCGCCTCGGCGTCGGTTGTCGCAACCGCGGCTGGTCTTCAGCGACCGGCGTCGTCGGCCCTCGTCGAGAACGAGAGCGCTCCATTCTCGATCAGTCTGGTGCCGGCCGTGCCCATTCCGATCCGACTCGGCGCCACTATGCGCTTCCGCGTGTCCTCGAGCATAGCCGGATATGCCAACCTGTACCTGATTGCTCCAGTAGGGGAAGTGTCGGTGCTAGCCGAGAGTCTGCCTCTGGCGGCGGGTTACATCGACTATCCCCCATCCGCGGAGTCGTTCACCCTCGTGGCCAGTCAACCGGTCGGCTTTAGCCGGGTCGTACTGCTCGTTACCCGACAACCGTTCGCCGGTTTCAGTGGCAGCGCGACGCTCATCCAGCCGGTGAGTCTGGCGCTCCCCGCCGGGGCCTTCCTGTTCGAACTAAGTCTCGCGACCGCCCGCCTAGCGCGCGTCCTAGGCGGTTGCCGAGATTCGGGTTCGGACCGTCGGTTGATCACGGCGCCGCGGTTCTCAAGAATGTCGCCGAGGTCGCAACGGCGACAAAGTCAAGGAGCAGGTTCATGACAAGTGAGCGTGTCGTTGCCGCGGCTCTGTTCTTCCTTATACCGTGTGCAGCACATTCCTCGAGTCGGGCCGCCGGCCAATCGACTTTGCGAACGCTCTCCGTCGCGCAGACGGCCATCAGGAACGCTACTCCCCTACCTACACGGCGAGGGCCCGATGCTCTCGCTGTTGTAGCGTGGGTAGATCGGCCCGACTCGACGTATGCAGTCGGCGAGCAAGTCCGTATGTTTGTGGAGACGAACAAGGACGCGTACGTGACCATCCTCAATGTCGATCCGGCGGGTCGAACCACAGTCCTCTTTCCCAACGCGTATCAGGTGGCGAACTTTGTGCGGGCCAACAGTCCGCTGCAAGTGCCGCACCCGGCGTCTCGCTCACGGGTGGTGGTCACCGGTACCACAGGCACCGAGCTAATCAAGGTCATCGCCACGAGTGACCCGGACCCACTATTCTCTACCATGCAGTTGCGTCAAGTCGGCGCCTTCCAGATGCTACGCACGGAACCGAGGCGCACTGCGCGAAGCCTTGTCGTCGCCATGAACAGACCTTCTTCGAGAGAATCTGCGCTGGCGGATGTGCCGGTAACGTCAAAGGCGGGGCTGGAGCTTGAGGGCGCCGAATGGGCTCTGTGCCATCGCACGATTGCCACGATTCCGGTGCCGATGCCGGCCGTTCAAAGGATGCGTAGCCTGCAAGTCCTAAGGACTGAGCACTCCGCCCGGGGGATGACATGTGAGGGGTTAACGCCATGAGCCCGTTCTCGGAGGAAACGGGTAGTGACGTCGACTGCTGCGTCGGGAGACGAAGTGCCGGGGGAACGCTTCTCACGGTCGAGGACGCCGGAGTGGCGTGGAAGCGATTGCTAACGAGGCTCCGCCTCAGACCGACGAGACATGTAGACCTCAGCGCGTGCTTTAGGGGGAGTCGGACTCCGGCCGCTGCTCCCGCTGCGGCGTGAGCCGCCGTTATAGTCGCCCGAGGGCGATGGTGGCCGTAGACTGGCCGGTGGGGAGCCCATCGACCGGAGCCCGAGCCATGAACGTAGCACGATCCGTCGCCGAAGTACTGTCGCGGCACACGATGCTGACGCTGGAGTGCATCGACCGCATGTACCTGAACGTCTACGTACCGCTGCTGCAGACGGGGGCGGGCGCGGCGCACTTCTTCCGCAAGGTCCGGGGCCGGCCGGTGCCGTCGTCGGCCCTGATGGGACCGCTGACCGAGCGCTTCGTCGCGGCGATCAAGCGCTATGCCGAGCGCAACGGCATCGACATCGTGGCGTTCGGTCGCCGGGAGCGCAAGGACGACCGGACGCGGGAGTACCTCCGCCGGTGGACGGGAGGCGAAGGCGTGCTCTACATCGGGCGGGCGCAAGAGAAGGCACGGGTGCTGCGTACGGAACGCCGCCACGACCCGAGGACCGGCGCGAGCTATCCGTGGCTGACGGACTCGACGGCGATGGTCAACCACTACTACGTCTACGCGGTGGACGACGACTTCGGGCCGTTCTTCCTGAAGTTCTGCTCGTACTTCCCGTACAACGCCAAGCTGTGCATCAACGGGCACGAGTACCTGAAGCGGCAGTTGACGAAGCGGGGCATCGCGTTCGAGGCGCTCGACAACGGCATCCTGCGCTGCGACGACCCCGAGGCGATGCAGCGGCTGGCCGACGGGCTGACGGCGGAGCAGGTCGACGGGCTGCTGCGGAAGTGGCTGGCGCGGCTGCCGCACCCCTTCGAGCCCAGCGACCGGAAACAGGGCATCCGGTACGACATCTCGATACTGCAGGCGGAGTTCGCCCGGACCCAGGTGTTCGACCGACCGGCGCAGGGGCGGGTCTTCTTCGAGGAGGTGCTGCGCGAGCACCTCGACATGGGCCGTCCCGACCACGTGCAGTTGATCTTCGACCGGCGCGTCACCCGACGCACCCCCTCGCGGTATCGCACCCGCGTCATCACCGACAGGGTCACCCCGTCGCTGCACGTCGACTACAAGCACTCGCGCATCAAGCAGTACCACAAGGAGGGACGCGCGCTACGCACCGAGACGGTGATCAACGACACGTACGACTTCGATGTCGGCCGCCGGCTGAGGAACCTTGAGGATCTGAAGACGATCGGCTTCACCGCCAACCGACGCCTGCTCGGCGTCCAACGCCTCAGTCACGACCGAAGCATCGGAGCCGACGTGCTCGACGAGTTGCACCGCCCGGTGTGCATCGACGGCCAACGCGCCTCGGCGCTGCGCTTCGGCGACCGGCGGGTGCAAGCGCTGTTCGCCGCCCTGCTGCGCTTCGACCTGCTGCCGCACGGCTTCCGCAACCGGGAGTTGCGGGAGGCGGTGGCGTCACTGTGTGGTCTGTCGCTCGACGATTACGGCACGGGACGCATGACGTACGACCTGCGCCGGCTACGTCTCCGGGGGCTCATCGAGCGCATCCCCGGCACCCTCCGGTACCAGCTCACCGCCGAGGGACTCTGCGTCGCGCTGGCCTATCACCGGACCCAGGCGCGGGTTCTCGGGCCGGTGCTGTCGGCGACCCTCGACGGGGACTCGACCACACGGATTCGGGAAGCCGTCGCCCTCTACGACCAAGAGGTCGACCACGCTTGGCGCGGACGGGCCCTGGCTGCCTGAACACTGGATCGGGGAGACCAAGACCACCGGCGGTAGCCGGATCCGAAACTTGACTCGTCTTCGATTAGCGGGTTCCGGGCCGAAGCGTCAATATTTTGACTTGTACAATTTTGGGAATTATGGCATAACGGTGGCGTGACGGCCGCCGACCGGAAATCGCCCCCACCTCGGACAGCGGAACGTCCTACCGACCTCGAACGGCTTCGCGAAGAGTTGACGCGGCGCGAGCGCGACGCGAAGAGGCTGCAACGCAAGAGCGACCGTCTGCAACGGGAGAATGACCGCCTGAAACAACAGGTGGAGCGCCTGAAACGACAATTGGACGAGGCACGCCGGGCGGGTCGCCGCCAAGCGGCACCGTTCGCCAAGGACCGGCCGCAAGGTAGCGGCGGGCATCCCGGACGGCGAGCCGGTGCGGAGTATGGCCGCCACGGTTGCCGCCGGCGCCCGGCGCAGGTCGACGAGACCCACGCGGCGCCGATTCCGAGGGAATGTCCGGACTGCGGCGGCGCGGTCGCAGTGACCCGCGAGGCGTCGCAGTATCAGGAAGACCTGCCGGTGGTGCGCCCGGTCGTGCGGCGCTTCGCCATCGAGGTCGGCCACTGCACGCAGTGTCGGCGGCGGGTGCAGGGCCACCACGAGCTGCAGACCTCCGACGCGCTGGGGGCGGCGGGCGTGCAACTCGGACCCGCGGTCGTGGCGCTGGTGGTCGAGCTGCACACGGAGATGGGGGTGCCGCTGGCGAAGGTCGCGCACGTGCTGCGGACCACGTTCGGGCTGCAGGTGACACCGGGCGGGCTCGCCCACGTGCTGCACCGGGCGGCCCGCGCCGCCGCGCCGGCCTACACGGAGCTGTGCGAGCAGGTCCGCACCGCCCCCGTGGTCACGCCGGACGAGACGGGCTGGCGCGTCGGCGGCGAGCGCCACTGGCTGTGGACGTTCGTCACCCCGGAGACGACGGTCTACGCCATCTGTCCCGGCCGCGGGTTCGACGACGCCGCCACGGTGCTGGGGACCGACTACCTCGGCGTGCTCGTGCGTGACGGGTGGGCGCCGTATCGCTGCTACGACGGCCTGCACCAGACGTGTCTGGCGCACTATGCCGATGTCGGGATTATTCCGATGTTGGTGCAGACGCCCCTGTTGTTGGCGGCATCTGCACCAAACTGATCGGCATAATCACAGCCCTTCGAGAAAGGCCAGGAGCGCGTCGGATGGTTGATAGCGGCCCCCGCGGACTTCGGCTGGGGTGGTCCTTGCGAGCGCCCGTTCCTTCAGGGCGAGGTCGGCATGGATGTAGATGTCGGTGGTGCGGACGTGTTCGTGTCCGAGCCACAGGGCGATGACGGTGTTGTCGACCCCGGCGTGCAGCAACCGCATGGCTGCGGTGTGACGCAGCGTGTGCGGGGTGACGGTCTTCTCGCGGAGCGATGGGCAGGCGTGGGCCGCAGCAGCCACGTGCGTCGTGACGCGTTGCGCGAGGGCGTCTCGGCTGAGCGGTTTGCCTGTCCGCGTAGGGAAGACTGGTGCCTCTGGTGAGCTGGCGCATTCGGCCAGCCAGGCACGCAGGGCGGCGGCCACCGGCTTGGTGAGCGGAGTGACCCGGTGCTTGCGCCCTTTTCCGGGTCTTCCGCAGAATCTGTGGGTAAGAACGGAGGCTGGTAGTCCTCGTCAGACAAGAGGCAGCGTGCCCGTGTGCTCGCCGCCGTCAAGGCGCTTCGCTCCGCTCCGCCCCCGCTGCGCGGGGCTGACGGCCTGGACGCCGGCTCCGCGCACGAGCGCCCCGGCTCTCGTCTGACGAGGACCAAATGCCCGACGCCCGTATCGGGAGGGCGATGGCCCGTCCCGAAGCACAGAACGCAGCCTCGACATCGGAAACGCATCCCGTTCCGGAATCCGCGACAATTGGTGTTGCAGCAGCCAAGCGACGCGGAAGGGGAACGGGATGCAACTCAAGAGTATCTTGAATCGGGTCCAGAAGCACCCGTCGTTCATCTACGAGACGGTGCGGCTGGTGGAGCACCCGCAGTTGACCCTCGAGGTTCGGGTGCGGCCTCGCGCCGGGACCCGCGCGACGTGCTCGCAGTGCAGGCGCCGGGCCCCGGGCTACGACACGCAGGCGGTCCGGCGCTTCGACTTCGTGCCCCTGTGGCACATCCCCGTGGTCTTCCTCTACGCGATGCGCCGCGTCGACTGCCCGCGCTGCGGCGTACGGGTCGAGGCGCTGCCGTGGGCCACCGGCAAGCACCGACTGACCGACGCCTACGCCTGGTTCCTCGCCGGGTGGGCCAGGCGTCTGTCGTGGCAGGAGGTCGCCGCGGCGTTCCCCACGTCCTGGGACACCGTCTATCGGGCCGTGCGCATGGCGGTCGACTGGGGCCTCGCGCACCGCGACCTCACGAACATCGAGGCCATCGGCGTCGACGAGCTCTCCCGCCGCCGCGGGCAACGCTACCTGACGCTGGTCTATCAGATCGACGGTCACTGCAAGCGCCTGCTGTGGGTCGGCCGCGAACGCAAGGCCGCGACGTTGGAGGGCTTCTTCGACTGGTTCGGCCCCGCACGCAGCGCGGCGCTGTATTTCGTCTGCTCGGACATGTGGAAGCCCTACCTGAAGGTGGTTGCCGAGCGCGCCGGCCAGGCCGTGCAGGTGCTCGACCGCTTCCACATCATGAGCCATTTCTCGCAAGCGATCGACGAGGTGCGCGCGGCGGAGGCCCGGAAGCTCGCCGCCGCGGGCCGGGCGCCGGTGCTCAAGCGCAGCCGCTGGCTCCTGCTCAAGCGTCCGGAGAATCTCAGCGACGAGCAGCGGGGCCGGCTTGCGGAGCTGGTGCGTCGCAACCTGCGCACGGTTCGCGCCTACCTGCTCAAGGAGGACTTTCAAGCGCTGTGGGGCTACGTGTCGCCGTACTGGGCCGGCCGGTTCCTCGACCGCTGGTGCACTCGGACGATGCGCTCGCGGCTCGACCCGATGAAGGAGGTGGCCCGCATGCTGCGCTCGCACCGCGACCTGATCCTGAACTGGTTCCGGGCCCGAGGGCAGTTCTCCAGTGGCATTGTCGAAGGCTTCAACGGGAAGGCCAGAGTGATCACCAAACGGGCGTATGGCTTCCGCACCTCCGCGGCACTGGAAGTCGCTTTGTATCATGCACTTGGCGACCTGCCCGAACCAGAACTCACCCACAGATTCTGCTGACGAGGCCCTTTTCCAAGGCAGTGGACGTGCGCACCTCGCGCCAAGTGCAGGTCCGTGCAGCGCAGGCCGGTGAGTTCGGCGGCGCGCAATCCGGTCTGGATCGCGAGCGCGAGGAGAGTGTGGTCGCGGCGCCCGGTCCACGTGGTGCGGTCGGGGGCGGCGAGCAGGGCGTCGACTTCGAGGTCGGACAGGAAGGTCACGAGCCCACGTGGACCGCGCGTGGGGGGCATCGCGAGTACGCGGGCAATGACGGCTGCCTGCTCGGGATGCTCCAGTGCGGCATAGCGGAACAGGGCATGAATGGCCGACAACCGCGCGTTGCGGGTGCGCGCGGTGTTCGCGCGGTCGTGCTCGAGGTGGGCCAGGAATCGTCCGATGAGGGGTGCGTCGAGATCGCCGAGTTCCAGGTCCGAGGGGGCCTTGGCGAGGTGGACCGCGGCAAAGCGGACGAGCATCCGCCACGCGTCGCGGTAGGCAGCGACCGTGTGCGGGCTGGCGTGGCGCTGGTGCACGAGCCGCTCGGTGAAGAACGCCTGGAGCGTGGGAGCAAGGGCGCTCATGCTGAGGCCCCCAGATGGCGTTCGAGGCGGTCTGAGGCCAACTGCATCAATGCCGGTGCCGCCGACAGGTACCAGTATGTGTACTTGGGGTCGGCGTGCCCGAGATAGGTGGCCAGGAGCGCGATTCGCGCCGCCGGATTCTGGCCCTGTCGGTAGGCGTCGAGCAGCGTGCACGTCGCGAACCGATGTCGGATGTCGTGCAGCCGTGGCCGACAGGCGGCTGCGTGCGGCCGGAGGCCCGCGCGCTGGACCAGGGTGCGGAACGTCTGCTGTACATTGCGGCACAGCAGCCTCGTGCCCGCGGTAGAAACGAACAGCGCGGCGGTGTCCCGGGCCGCCAGCCGGTCCGCGCGGAGCAGATACTGCTGGACCGCGGCGCTGGCTGTGGGGTGCAGCGGAAGTGCACGGGACTTGTCGAATTTGCCGTGGCGGACGGTGATCAGCCCCTGCTCGGCGTCGAAATCGTGCCGATCGAGCGCGATGGCTTCACCGACGCGCATCCCGGTCACGACCAGCAGACCGATCAGGGTCCGATACGTTGCGGCCCGATGCCCGGTGCGCAGCCCCGATGTGGCGACCAGCAGGGCCGCGATGTCTTCGTCGGTGTAGGGTACGGCGTGGCGCGCTGGGCGCGCGCCTGCAACAGGTCGGCGGGCGGTATCTCGGTTGCCGGGTCGATCGTGCGCACGAAGGTCGCGAAGCCGCGGACGACGGTGAGTCGGCTGGCCCACCACGCCCTCGGGTCCTTCCCGGCGGGGAGTGTCGCCCAGGCGAGGGCGGTCTCGGTGCGCAGGCGCGTCTCCCCGCGGTCTTCGAGATAGGTCAGGAATTGCGCGAGGAGCTTCTCCGCGCGCGCCAAGCGGTAGCCCAGCGCCCGGCGCATCGTCAGATAGTCGGCCAGGGCTTGACGCAGGAAGGTCATGCTGCACCTCCAGGCCACGCGCGTGCGATCGTGCGCAGGGCGTCATGGTCGACCTTCGCGTAGATCGCCGTGGTCTGCAGGCGGGCGTGACGCAGGAAGTGCTGGATCTCGGACAGGGGGGCGCCCGCTCGGAGCAGTTGCGTTGCCGCGAAATGACGCAACCGATGTGCGTGGACGACGCCGAGGCCGGCTCGCTGCGCGGCGGCGGCCACAATCTGCGTGACCCCGGTCGGGCTCAACGGGCCCAGAGGCGCGACCAGGCGGACGAAGACGGTGCGCCCCTGCGCCCGGGTCGGCCGTTGGCGGAGATATGCGGCCACCGCGTTGCCCACATCGGTCGGGAGAGGCATGCGCTCGGCCTGATTCCCCTTGCCGTGTACGACGACCTCGCCGGCGCGCCAGTGCACGTCGTCGAGACGCAGGGTCGCCACTTCGGCGGCCCGCAGGCCGAGGCGGGCCAGCGTGGTGATGACCGCAAAGTCGCGGCGCCCTCCCAGCGTCCGGGGGTCGCACGCGGCGAGCAGTCGCCGGACGTGGTCGGGCTCGAGGCGCGGCGGAAGCGCCACCAGTCGTCGGCCGGCTACCGACGGGACGGCCGTCGCCAGCGAACGCTGGACCACCCCGGTGACATGCAGGAAGACCAGCAGCGAGCGCAGTGCGGTCGACGTCAGTTGCGCGGCCCGGCGGGATTGCTCGGCACAGCGCGCCACCATGAACGCAGTCACGTCGGCCTCACCGAGTTGCTCGAGGTCCAGCCCGAGGCCGTCGGCCGAGATGCAGCCGCGCAGAAAGGGGCGGACCGCATCGACGTAGCCCTGGGCGGTGGCTTCGCCCAGACCCCGTTCCACGGTGAGGTAGTGCCGGTAGAGCACCAGGGTCTTGTCCACGGGCCCTGTCGGGATGGGCGTCGTCGCAGGCGGGATCGCGCCACGAGCCCGGAGGTACGTCAGCAACGGGCGCAGCGCCTTGCCCGTCAGATGCCTCTTGTAGCCGGCCTTCTGCCGTGCTTGCAGAAACTGCTGCGTTCGCTCTGGCAGGTCGCCGATGTCGAGGCCTCTTGCCTGCAGCCACCGGCTGACGGCCGACGCCAGAGACAACTGCGTCCGCAGCGAGCGCGGTGTGTAGCCTTGCTGCGCAAGCTCCGTCGCGAAGCCCGCCGCGAACGGCTTGAGCGAACCAGCGATGGCGACGACGGGAACGCGTGACGGATCACTCATGAGAGCCTCCTCTCTCGTGGGTCGTGAGAGAAGAGTCTCCGTCCGTCAGCGCGCGGTGATTATCCGGATCGTCTCGTCGAAGACGCCCTGCACGACCGGGACATCAGGGCGGACATCGGAATAATCCCGACATCGGCATAGTGCGCGAAGCACGCCTGGTGGTCGACGCGCTGGACCAGCTGCGCGGCGCGCTGCCGTTTCCGCTCCGCGGGGTCGACACGGACAACGGGAGCGAGTTCCTCAACGAGGTGTTGGTGGGCTTCTGCCGCGACCAGGACATCGAGCTCACGCGGTCCAGGCCGTTTCGGAAGAACGACCAGGCCTGGGTCGAGCAGAAGAACGGCGCCGTCGTGCGGCGATTGGTCGGCTGCGGCCGCCTGGAGGGCGTGGCCGGAGCCGAGGCGCTGGCCCGCCTCTACTCGGCGGCGCGCCTGTTCGTGAACGTCTTCCAGCCGTCGTTCAAGCTGGCGGAGAAGACGCGTCAGGGAGCCCGCGTTCGGAAGCGCTACCACGCGCCGGAGACGCCGTGCGCGCGCCTGTTGGCCTCGGACGCGATCCCCGCTGCGACGAAGGACCGGCTGCGCGCCGCGCTCGGGACGTTGGACCCGCTCGCGCTCTTGGACGAGATCCGCGCGGTCCAGCATCATCTCGCCGCGCTCGCCGCGGGGGCGACGGTCCATCCGATGCCGGAACGCGACGCTGACCTCGATGGGTTTCTGCGAAGCCTCGCGCTCGCATGGCGCGCCGGCGAGGTTCGGCCGACACATAAGGCTCGCACGAGACCACCCCGACACTGGCGCACCCGGCAGGATCCGTTCGAGACGACCTGGCCCCGAATCGTCCAGTGGCTCGAGGCCGAGCCCCATCGGACGGCGAAGGAGCTCTTCGACCGCCTCCGCCGGGAACAGCCCGGTGCGTTCTCCCCTGGCCAACTCCGCACCCTGCAGCGCCGTGTCAGGGACTGGCGGCGCTTGGCCGCCCGTCGTCTCCTCTTCGTCGACCGGACCGCATCACCCCAGAACGGCTTCGGGTCGCCGATCGCGGGCGACGCCGAGAGCAAGACCGACTCCCAACGTAGCCGGACTCGACCCGTACGACGCAGCGGCGCCCCCGGTCGGTCTCCACCGAGGTAGTCCCGTCGAACGCCCCGAGCCACGGCGCTGAGCGGTCTAGTTCTTCGACCGGAGACGCGGGTCCGGTCTTTCTGAGGCGAGCGGGCCAGCGCCGCGGCTGTGGACGCTGCCGCTCTGTGGACGCAAAGAACGCGCCCACAGGAGCTTGCGAAACCGCGCAGACGCGGTTTCGCACAAGCGCCCACAGCCTCAATTTGTTGTTGGTACTCTCAACTTGAAGAACCCAACGACGGACCAGAACGATCGATCGGGTCGCCGATCGCAGAGGACGCAGGGCACGAGATCGACTCGGACGTTGCCGGAGTCGATCCGTACGACGCAGCGACGCGTCCGCCGCGACTCCACGGAGATGATCTTGTCGAACGCCCCAGCCCACGGCCCTGAAGTCGGGCTCTTCGACCAGAGAAGCGAGCACGATCTTTCTGAGGCAAGCCGGGTAGCATTCTCAAATGAGGCCACACGAGCGGCCAGAGTAGTTGACGCCGAACAGTGCGC
This sequence comes from Vicinamibacterales bacterium, assembly GCA_965215155.1. Classification (GTDB taxonomy): domain Bacteria; phylum Acidobacteriota; class Vicinamibacteria; order Vicinamibacterales; family UBA8438; genus JAGWAJ01. Next base: position 2,358,573 of record CBDCCY010000004.1, read on the forward strand.
CGCGAGAAGGCGCCAGTCCTCAGCGGGTGCGAATCCCGCCCGGCAACTGTCGCTCCAGCCGGTAACAGTCGGAGCGGATGATGGAGGTAACGACATCGTCTGAAGCACTTCGACGGCAAAGGGCCGCCTCGGGCGGCTCAGTGACCATGCGGGCCGCAACGCGAGTGAACGCCGAGCAGGCCTCGAAACCAATAATGCGGAAGCCGACCCGACTGTTCAGCGGGGAAGGCTGGCACGGGCCGGGAAGCGAGCGACGCAGGCACCGGCCCGCTCCGCCGGGGTAGTGGCGGCGGCACGCATGGAAGAGGGGAGTGGACGCAACGCGGGAAGCCCTGCCGGCGGCGACGTACGAGCCAACCGATAGCCCGCGAGGGTCAGGTCGGGCCGGACAGGGTGGCGGAGAGGCCTGTAGTACCGGGAAAGCCGGGTAACGCCGGCGGAGGAAAGGGGCCTCAGTTCGAGAGCAGCGCATCACGGAGGAAGGGACGTGGGGACTGGCGAGAGCCTATCAGCCTCAGAACGAGTTCAGCGACTCCAGAGGGCGCTACATGCGAAAGCGAAGGAAGCTCCGGGCTTCCGGTTCTACTCGCTGAGCGACAAGGTGTGGCGCGACGACGTGCTCGAGGTCGCCTGGCGGGCCGCGCGTCGCAATGGCGGCGCGGCCGGGGTGGACGGCGAGACGGTCGCGGACATCGAGTCGTTCGGGGTAGACCGGTGGCTGGGAGCACTGGCGCGGGACCTGAAGGCGGGGACCTACCGGCCACGGGCGGTTCGGCAGGTTCTCATCCCGAAGAAGCAGCGCGGAAAGTTCCGGCCGTTGGGTATTCCCTGTCTCCGGGACCGGGTGGCGCAGACCGCGGCGATGCTGGTGTTGTCGCCGATTTTCGAAGCCGACCTGCAACCGGAGCAATACGCCTATCGACCGGGCCGACACGCGAATGACGCAGTCAGGCGCGTTCATCGGCTGCTGACGACGGGCCACCGGGAGGTGGTGGACGCCGACCTGTCGGACTACTACGGGCAAATCCCGCACTCCGACTTGCTCCGGTCCATTGCCCGGCGCGTGAGCGACGGGCGGCTGTTGGGCTGGGTCAGGGCGTGGCTGGAAATGCCCGTGGAGGAGGACGATGGGCGTGGCGGTCGCCGCCGGACGAACCGGGCGCGTCGGGAGCGGAAGGGCACCCCGCAGGGGGCGCCGATTTCGCCGCTGTTCAGCAACATCTACATGCGCCGCTTCATTCTGGGCTGGAAGGTGCTGGGCTACGCTCGGCGCTTCAAGGCGGAAATCGTCAACTATGCGGATGACTTCGCGGTGCTCGGCAAGGCACCGGCGGCAGAGATGCTGGCGGCGGTCGATGCCCTGATGAAGCGTCTGCGGTTGCCCATCAACGCCGAGAAGACCCGCTGCTGCCGAATACCCGAGACGTCGATGACGTTCCTCGGCTATCGGATTGGACGCAACCACCGCCGGGACACGGGGCGCGCCTACATCGGCACGCGCCCGAGCCCGGCGAGCGTCCAGAGCATCTGCCGTCGAGTGAGCGAGCTGACGACGCGGCGTGACGGGCTCCCGCCGCCGGGTGTTGTCGTGGCGCGCCTCAACCGGTTGTTGACCGGCTGGGCGAACTACTTCATCCTGGGGCAGGTCAGTCCGGCCTACGCGGCCATCGACCGGCACGCCACGCGGCGGCTGCGCCAGTGGCTCTGTCGCAAGCACAAGGTGCGGTCCGGACCCTACGTACGGTTTCCGGACGAGCGGCTCTGGCCAGAGTACGGGCTCACCCGCCTTGGAACGCGCACGACGAGCCTTCCGTGGGCGAAGGCATGATCTTGTCCGAGAGCCGGATGCGGGAAATCCGCACGTCCGGTTGTGTGTCCAGCGAAGGCTGGCCTGTTCAGTGGGAGACAGTCCCGCCGGGGTAACAATCAGAAGCCCCGTAGCTTGGATAGCAGGGAGGAGGGAAACCGAGTTTCTGAAGCCTATCGACCAGGTCTCTCTTGGGGAGACTGCGAGTCATCGGGCCGTAACGCAAGTGAACGCGCAAGTGGCCTCGAGAGTGCGTATTACCGAAGGCCGAGCCCACAACCGGAAGGCGAAGGCAGCATGGGTGGCCGAAACCTGATTGAGACGGCCGACCACTTCGGCGGGGTGGCAGCGGCGGCACGATGACAAGGACGGGCCGAGCAACTGGAGAAGCCCTCCTCGCCCCGGCGCGAAATCGCCGGAGCAAGGTAGGTTCTATAACCGGCGACACCGGGAAGTGAACCGAAGGCGAGAGGGTGGCGGAGGGGCGTGTAGTAGCGAGGAAGCGGGGTAATGCCCGCGGAGCAAAGGCGCCCTGCTGTTGACGATTCTCCGACAAGATGGGAGGCAAGGACGGGATGACAAAGACGTCCATCGGTTTGCAGGACCTGAGAAGGAGAATATATCGCAAGGCGAAGGCTGACCCGGACTGGCGCTTCTGGGGGCTGTACGTCCATGTGTGCAACGCGGTGACACTCCGGGAGGCTTTCGAGGTGGCGCGACGCAACGGCGGTGCCGCGGGCATTGACGGTGTGACGTTCGCGGCCATCGAGGATGCCGGCCTGGAGACGTTTCTGACGGGCATCCGTGACGAACTGGTCTCCCGGACCTACCGGCCCTCGCGGAACCGGCACGTGGAGCTACCAAAGGATGGGGGCCAGGTCCGCATTCTCGGAATCCCCACCATCCGGGACCGCGTGGTACAGGGGGCGCTGAAGCTGATACTGGAGCCTGTCTTCGAGGCCGACTTTCAGGAAGGTTCATATGGGTACCGGCCCCAAGGCACCGCCCACCAGGCGGTGCACCGGGTGACGACGGCAGCCGTCAAGAACAAGACCACGGTGATAGACGTGGACTTAGCGTCGTACTTCGACACGGTTCGGCACGACATCCTGCTTGGAAAAGTGGCGGCCCGCGTGAATGACGGCGAGATTCTGCGACTGCTGAAGCTCATCCTCAAGGCCGGCGGCAAGCGGGGCGTTCCTCAAGGTGGGGTGATTTCACCACTGCTCAGTAATCTCTATCTCAACGAGGTGGACAAGATGCTGGAGCGGGCAAGAGAGGTCACCCGACAGGGACGCTACTATTACATCGAGTATGCTCGCTTTGCCGATGACCTGGTGATCCTGGTTGACGGTTACCGCCGGTGGCGGTGGCTCGCCCAGGCAGTATACACGCGGCTGCTGGAGGAGCTGGCCAAACTCGACGTGGAACTCAATCGTGACAAGACGCGCCGCGTTAGTCTCGCGGAGGGCGGGAGCTTCACCTTCCTCGGGTTCGACATTCGCCGCACGCGGACGCGGCGAGGCAAGTGGGGTGTGGCATGTGTGCCTCGAACCAAGGCGCGCACCAGCCTGCTCCGTCGGCTCAAGGAGGTGTTTCGCCGGCATCACTCGCAACCGGTTGAGAGAGTCGTTCGGCTCATCAACCCCATCCTGCGCGGTTGGACGAACTACTTCCGCGTAGGGCAATCGAGCCGATGCTTCGGTTACGTGCGGGACTGGGTCGAGAAGAAGGTCAGGCGACACCTGATGCAACAGCGCGGGCGTTCGGGTTTCGGCTGGCAGAGGTGGAGTAGGCGGTGGCTTTACGAGCGGCTCGGGCTGTTCTCACAGTACCAGGTCGTCTACGGGCCGAAAGCCCTTCCAGCTTGAACCGCCGCATAACCCTTGCGATGAAGGCAACAGGAAAGCCCAGTGCCGGAAAAACGGCACGCTGGGTTTGACGAGGCGGGAGCTGGAAACGTGCCCACGGGAGCCGGACTGCGGCCCGAAGCGAAAGCGACGGAGCATCCACCGACCCCCTACCGGCGGCGCGCCAGCTCTCGACCCTACCGATGAGCGGCGACTGGAAACGGAGCCACGGCGAGGAGTGAGGCACCGGCCACAGGCGAAAGCCGCCGGACCAGCTACCCCCACCGCCTACCGCCACCGCGCCAGTCGTCGACTCTACGCAGCACACGCACGTGGAGTGGCTACGCTTCCTGAAGCAGATCGACCGCGAGACTCCTGCCGACGCGGACCTCCACCTGATTGCCGACAGCTACTGCACGCACAAGCACGAGAAGGTGGTGAAGTGGTTGGAGAAGCACCCGCGGTTCCACATGCACTTCATTCCGACCTCGAGCTCCTGGATGAACATGGTGGAGCGGTTCTTCGCCGACCTGACGCAGGATTGCGTGCGTGCGGGGAGCTTCACGAGCGTTGCGGAGCTGGTCGCGGCGATCACGACCTACCTTGCGAGTCGGAACGAGAATCCGAAGCCGTACCAGTGGAAGGCAGACGGCGGAAGACGCTGGCCAAGATCCAGAGGGCTCGGGAGGCCCTCCTGACGGCCAGCCCAGTTACATAAATCCAATTGTCAGGCAGGACACTAGACGCCTTGAACCCGCATGATCTTCACAGTTGAGTCAAGTTTCGGATCCGGCTACCGCCGGTGGTCTTGGTCTCCCCGATCCAGTGTTCAGGCAGCCAGGGCCCGTCCGCGCCAAGCGTGGTCGACCTCTTGGTCGTAGAGGGCGACGGCTTCCCGAATCCGTGTGGTCGAGTCCCCGTCGAGGGTCGCCGACAGCACCGGCCCGAGAACCCGCGCCTGGGTCCGGTGATAGGCCAGCGCGACGCAGAGTCCCTCGGCGGTGAGCTGGTACCGGAGGGTGCCGGGGATGCGCTCGATGAGCCCCCGGAGACGTAGCCGGCGCAGGTCGTACGTCATGCGTCCCGTGCCGTAATCGTCGAGCGACAGACCACACAGTGACGCCACCGCCTCCCGCAACTCCCGGTTGCGGAAGCCGTGCGGCAGCAGGTCGAAGCGCAGCAGGGCGGCGAACAGCGCTTGCACCCGCCGGTCGCCGAAGCGCAGCGCCGAGGCGCGTTGGCCGTCGATGCACACCGGGCGGTGCAACTCGTCGAGCACGTCGGCTCCGATGCTTCGGTCGTGACTGAGGCGTTGGACGCCGAGCAGGCGTCGGTTGGCGGTGAAGCCGATCGTCTTCAGATCCTCAAGGTTCCTCAGCCGGCGGCCGACATCGAAGTCGTACGTGTCGTTGATCACCGTCTCGGTGCGTAGCGCGCGTCCCTCCTTGTGGTACTGCTTGATGCGCGAGTGCTTGTAGTCGACGTGCAGCGACGGGGTGACCCTGTCGGTGATGACGCGGGTGCGATACCGCGAGGGGGTGCGTCGGGTGACGCGCCGGTCGAAGATCAACTGCACGTGGTCGGGACGGCCCATGTCGAGGTGCTCGCGCAGCACCTCCTCGAAGAAGACCCGCCCCTGCGCCGGTCGGTCGAACACCTGGGTCCGGGCGAACTCCGCCTGCAGTATCGAGATGTCGTACCGGATGCCCTGTTTCCGGTCGCTGGGCTCGAAGGGGTGCGGCAGCCGCGCCAGCCACTTCCGCAGCAGCCCGTCGACCTGCTCCGCCGTCAGCCCGTCGGCCAGCCGCTGCATCGCCTCGGGGTCGTCGCAGCGCAGGATGCCGTTGTCGAGCGCCTCGAACGCGATGCCCCGCTTCGTCAACTGCCGCTTCAGGTACTCGTGCCCGTTGATGCACAGCTTGGCGTTGTACGGGAAGTACGAGCAGAACTTCAGGAAGAACGGCCCGAAGTCGTCGTCCACCGCGTAGACGTAGTAGTGGTTGACCATCGCCGTCGAGTCCGTCAGCCACGGATAGCTCGCGCCGGTCCTCGGGTCGTGGCGGCGTTCCGTACGCAGCACCCGTGCCTTCTCTTGCGCCCGCCCGATGTAGAGCACGCCTTCGCCTCCCGTCCACCGGCGGAGGTACTCCCGCGTCCGGTCGTCCTTGCGCTCCCGGCGACCGAACGCCACGATGTCGATGCCGTTGCGCTCGGCATAGCGCTTGATCGCCGCGACGAAGCGCTCGGTCAGCGGTCCCATCAGGGCCGACGACGGCACCGGCCGGCCCCGGACCTTGCGGAAGAAGTGCGCCGCGCCCGCCCCCGTCTGCAGCAGCGGTACGTAGACGTTCAGGTACATGCGGTCGATGCACTCCAGCGTCAGCATCGTGTGCCGCGACAGTACTTCGGCGACGGATCGTGCTACGTTCATGGCTCGGGCTCCGGTCGATGGGCTCCCCACCGGCCAGTCTACGGCCACCATCGCCCTCGGGCGACTATAACGGCGGCTCACGCCGCAGCGGGAGCAGCGGCCGGAGTCCGACTCCCCCTAAAGCACGCGCTGAGGTCTACATGTCTCGTCGGTCTGAGGCGGAGCCTCGTTAGGATCTGTGGGGGGCGAACGCCGAATGGCTGAGCTACCCGACCATTCCCAAACCACTTGACTTGGCGGCTCAGCGAAACACCCTTCCGCCACGGGTTGCTACGCCCCCGGCCCCATCCCCGGCGGCACGAACCGCCCATCGGCCGCCGTCCAGCCCCCGTCGACGAACAGCAGCGACCCGGTCACGTAGCTGGAAGCGTCCGAGGCGAGGAACACCGTAGGCCCGACCAGCTCCTCCGCTCCGGCCCAGCGGCCGAGCACGCTCTTGTCGGCGTAGGCGGCGTGCCAGGAGGGGTCGTTGCGGATGGGGGCCGTGAGCGGCGTCTCGACGACGCCGGGGGCGACGGCGTTGACGCGGACGCCGAACGGACCGAGCTCCGCAGCAGCCGCCCGCACCAACTGCACGATGCCGGCCTTGGTGGCGGCGTAGACCGACTGGCCCGGCTCGACCACCTGGGCGCGGATGGAGGAGAACAGGATGATGCTTCCGCGGCGGTGGGCGCGCATGACGCGGCCCGCGGCGCGGAGGACGTGGAAGCTGCCCTTGAGGTTCAGGCCGACCACGCGGTCGAACTCGTCGTCGGCGTAGTCGAGGAGCGGCTTGCGGACATTGACGCCGGGGGTGGCGACCACTACGTCGAGGCGGCCGCGGCGATTCGCGAGTGCGGCGAGCGCTTCGTCCACGGCAGTCCCGTCGCGGACATCGAGCGCGGCGCCGGTCGCGTCGCCGCCGGCCTCCACGATGCGCTCGACGGTCGCCTGCGCGCCGACGGCGTCGAGGTCGAGGCAGTGCACCGCCGCTCCCTGCCGCGCGCAGCCGCGCGCGACCGCCTCGCCGATGCCGGCCGCGGCTCCGATGACGGCGGCCACCCGCCCGCCGAGGTCGAACAGGCCGCCCTGGTCCGTCGTCGTCATGGCCGAGCCTCTCCCTTCGGGCGACGTGCCGCCCACACGCCGCGCACCACGAGGCAGCCGGCGAGGGCCGCGGCCAGTCCGATCATCGCCGGCGTGAACGCCCCGATCCCCTGTCCGCCCCGCGCCACCTGGAGGACGATGACCACCGACACGCCGGCCGCGATCGAGCCGAGGATCTCGGGCATGCCCACGCGCCGCAGGTAGAGGCCGGCGAGGACAGGGATGAAGAGGCTGACCGTCAGGATCGTGTAGAAGAACGACAGGGCGCCGATGATCGTCTGGAAGACGAGCGCGAGGACGATGCCCGCCGCCCCGCCCGCCGCCGCGGCGCCGCGGGCGACGGCCAGCACCTGCGACTCGGATGCCCCCGGGTCGAGCACGCGGCGGTAGAGGTCCTGCGAGAGCGACGTCGAGAGCATGAAGAGGATCGCGTCGGCGGAGCTCACCTCGGCCGAGAAGAGCGCGGCCAGGCCGAGGCCGCCGAGGAGCGGCGGCAGGGCGTCGCGCAGCAGCGTCGGGAGCGCCTGCTCCGGCGCGCCGAGATCGGGATACGCGGTCCGCGCCATCATGCCGAGCAGCACGGGGACGCTGGCGAAGAGCAGCAGCGCCGCGGCGTTCAATCCGACGCCGGTGCGGACGGCCGCGTCGTCGCGGGCGCCGTAGATCTTCTGCAGGAGGCCGGGGGAGACGACGAACGCCGGGCCGAGCATCACCACGTAGAACCACCCCGAGCCGCCGCCCTCCCAGAAGCTCCAGTAGCCGGGGACGGCGGCCGTGGCTTCCGTGATGCGGTCCCAGCCGCCCGCCGCCGCAAGGCCGAACGGCAGCGCGAGGCCGAAGCCGGCGAGCAGCACGACGAGCTGCACGACGTTCACCCAGGCCGCCGTCCGCAGGCCGCCGGCCGCGAAGTAGACGGTGACCACGAGGCCCCCGACGAAGCAGCCGGCCCGGAAGTCCAGCCCGGTCACGGCGCCGAGCACGCGCGACATGCCGACGATCTGCCCGGCGAGGATCGACAGGGTGGCGATCCAGAACAACGAGGCGATGGTGACGCGCACCGGCTGGCCGTAGCGCAGCTCCAGGTAGTCGCCGACCGTGCGCAGGTCGTGGCGGGCCGCGATGCGGCGCACGGCCGGCCCCACCCAGAACGCCAGCACGAGCGATCCGATGCCCGCCGAGCCGACCCACCACCAGACGCTGAGCCCGTCGCGGTAGGCGAGCCCCGCCGCGCCGACCGTGGAGCCGGTCCCGATGTTGGCGGCCAGGAGCGTGGCGAAGAGCAGGAACGGGCCGAGGCGCCGGCCGGCGACGAAGAAGTCGGCCGAGTGCCGCACCCGCCGGCCGATCCACACCCCCAGGGCCATGAGGGCGGCGGCGTAGAGCAGCAGGATCGTCAGGTGCGGCGTCACGTCCAGGTCGAGCCGGCGCGCTATGATCCGCTCTCCGGCCTCCGGCCCGATGATAGCCGAGCCGCACCGTCCGGAGCTCGGGGCCCGGCGCGGCAGAGTCAGGCGCCCGCCACGCCGTGCGATTCACCGCCGGCGTCGACGTGCACGCGCGCCCGGGCGGGGCGCCGGGCCCGGATGGAGCAGATGGCCAGCGATCTCGACGGGGTCCTCCAGGCGGTCGACGCCCTCGCCGGCGAGATCGTCTCGTTCACGGCCGACCTCATCGCCATTCCGACCGTCAATCCGCCCGGCGAGGCCTACGAGCCATGCGCCCGCCACATCGGGGACACGCTCCGCGGGTTCGGCTTCGAGACGCAGTACTACACGGCCGACGGGCTTCCCGAGCATCGGCCCGACTACCCGCGCGTGAACGTCGTCGGCGTCCGACGGGGACGGAGGGCGCGGCCCTGCGTACACCTGAACGGGCACCTCGACGTGGTGCCGGCCGGCGACGGCTGGACGGTGGAGCCGTTCGGCCGCACCGTGCGCGGCGACCGCATCTACGGGCGCGGGAGCACGGACATGAAGGGCGGGCTCGCGGCCGCCATTTTCGCCGCGGAGGCGATCCGGCGGGCCGGGGTCACGCTCGAGGGGACGGTCGAGGTCAGCGCCACCGTCGACGAGGAGAGCGGCGGGTTCGCCGGCGTCGCGTGGCTGGCCCGGCAGGGCGTGCTGTCGTGCGGCCGCGCGGACCACGTGATCATCCCCGAGCCGTTCGGCGTCGACCGCATCTCGGTCGGCCACCGCGGCGTCTACTGGTGCGAGGTAACGACCGAGGGGCGGACCGCGCACGGCAGCATGCCGTTCTTCGGCGTCAACGCGGTCGACGCGATGGCCGCAGTGCTGACCGGCATCCGGGACGAGCTGCAGCCGACCCTAGCCACCCGCCGCACCGCGATGCCGGTGGTCCCGGACGGGGCCCGCGCCGCGACCCTCAACGTCAACGGCATCCGGGGCGGACAGGCGGATGCCGCCGGGCAGACGCCGTGCGTTCCCGACCGCTGCGCGGCGGTGCTCGACCGGCGCTTCCTGCCCGAAGAGTCGCTCGAGGACGTCCGCGCCGAGATCGCCGGCCACGTGGCCCGCGTCCTGGACGGGCGGCCGGGGGTCCGGCACGAGATGCGCGACCTGATGATCGTCGAGCCGGTCCGGACCCCGGACGGTTCACCGGTGGTGACGGCGCTCTCGGGGGCCGTGCGGGAGATCGTGGGACGCGGGGCGCAGCTGGTCGCGAGCCCCGGCACCTACGACCAGAAGCACTTCAAGCGCATCGCCGGGATCGACGACTGCGTGGCCTACGGGCCCGGCTGCCTCGACCTGGCCCATCAGCCGGACGAGTGGGTCGGCATCGACGACCTGGTGACGTCCACCAAGGTGCTCGCCGCCGCGATTCTGCGGCTCGTCGGTGGGGCGTCGGCGGGATCGTCGGGCCTGCCGTCGTAGGGCGGAGCGGCGTGTGCGCGGCCGACCGAGGAGCGGCGCCCCCCCGCCCGAGCGAAAGGGCGGGGCCGCCCTCACCGCAGCACGGTCCCGAGGAACCACTCGACGGCAAAGGTGCTCACCTGCCCGCACGGCCCGCGGAAAAAGAAGTCGCAGGCGTGGGTGGCCCAGGGCAGGCGGACGATTGCGTGGGGGACGCCGGCCTCGAGGAGGCGGGCGCTGACGAACTCGGCGTGGAACGGCGATACGTGCTCGTCCCGCAGGCCCTGGATGAAGAGCGTGGGTGGGGTCGAGGGTGACACGAAGCGCGCCGGCTCGGCCGCGTCGTACTGCGTGCCGTGGGTCTCCGGCGGACCGCCGAGGTAGAGGTCGAGGACGCCGCTCGAGTCGATGACGCCCGGCTTGGCCGGGTTCGCGTAGCCCCAGCGGAGCGCGGTCGGCGCGTAGAAGGAGACGACGCCGCGGATCGCCGGGTCGTCGGCGGCGTACGCGGCGAGGAGCGCGATCTGGCCGCCGGCGGAGCGGCCGACGAGGGCGATACGGGTCGGGTCGAGGTTGTGGGTCTCGGCGAGCCCGCCGAGGTAGCGGATCGCCTCCGCCACATCCTCCTGGGCGGCCGGGAACCGCGCGCCGGGGGCGAGGCGGTAGCTGATGGCGGCCACGACGTAGCCGCGGGTGGCCAGATAGTCGTTCAGCGCCGGGAAGTCCCGCTTGTCGCCGGTCGTCCAGCCGCCGCCGTGAATCATCAGGACCACCGGCAGGGCCCCCTCCGCGTACGCCGGCCGGTAGAGGTCGAGCCGCAGGTCGCCCCCCTCCCGCACCGCGTACACGTGCTCGTCGACGACGACCTCGCCGCTCCCGACTCCCGTGAGCAGGCCCGGGAGAGAGAGCGGGGCCGGGCGCGGCGGCTCGGCGAACGGTACCGGGGCCGGCGTCCCGAACCGCGCCGCGAGCACGTCCGGCAGGGTGCGGCCTACGACGTGGGCCCGGGCGACCGGGCTGAGGAGCAACACGACGCCGGCGAGCGCGGCGACGGACGCCGTTACCCGGGCGAGCGACCGGTGGCCGGCCGGCGCCCGCCAGCCTCGCAGGTCGGCTACGAACGGTGCCGCGAGCAGGGCCAGCCAGTAGCCGCTCTCGCTGAGGGCGATGTTCGTCATCCAGAGGCCGGCCGTCGGCTGCGGCAGCACGGCAACGAGGCCCGCCGCGGCGATGCCGAGGCCCATCACGAGGCGGAGGAGGACGACGAAACGGTCGGTCGTTCGCGGCATGGGCTCGTCTGGATCGCGCTCGCCACGCTGACGACGCGGGAGGTCCTCTTCTCCTGCACGCGGCCTGCGTGCAGGAGAAGAGGTATCCGGGTCAGGGCCGGCTCGCGCGCCCGTCCGTTCGCTCGGGGTTGGCGCGTCGAATGGCGGCGGCCCGCCCGGCCATCCGGGCGGCCGCCTCCGTCCGTCCCGTCTGGCCGAGCAGCAGGGCGTAGCTCTCCAGCACCATGGCCACCCGGGGATGGTCGGGGCCCCAGCGCTCCTCCGCGACCGCGAGGGCGCGCTCGTACAGCGGCTCGGCCTCGGCGTAGCGCCCCATCGTGCGGTAGAAGCCGGCGAGAATGTTGAGCGTGATCGCCACGCGGAAGTCCGACGGTCCGTGGCGCTCGGCGTGCTCGACCGCGGACGACAGGAGCGACTCGGCGCTCGCGAGGTCGCCGCGCCCCATCGCCTCGAGCCCCGCCGCGCTGTAGCGGCGCCACCCGAGACCGGCATCGCCCGCTTCTTCCTCGCCGCTGCAGGCCGCCCCCACGGCCACCAGCAGCACGAGCGGCCAGGCCAGCCGGCGGCGCCAGCAGACCCCCGGCACCTCAGTCCTCGCGGCGGCAGGCGAAGCTCGCGGCGTCGGCCGGATCGCCGGCGCCGTCCCACACCGCGATCTCCGGGTAGGCGCACACCGGCCGCGTCCGCACCACCGCGCCGTCCTCGACCCGCTCGCCCAGAATCGTGTCGGGCGCGATGCCGTCCTCGACCCACCGCTCGAGCGCCGTGAGCGGGTCGAGGCGGTTGTATCCGGGGCCGCCCGAGCAGTGGCCAAGGCCCGGGACCAGGAAGAGCCGGAAGTAGTCGCGCACGGCGGCGAGCGCGGCGGCGCGCCCGCTGTCGGCGCCCTCGAACGCCAGCACGTCCTCGTAGTAGTCGATCGACCCGAGCGGCGAGATGTCCGGATCGCTCCAGCCGTGGTACACGATAAGCTTGGCGCCGCCGTCGCGCAGGCCGCGGAGGTCCGGGCTGTCGGCGTCGAGCGACGAGCCGACCTTCTCCAGCGCGAACTCCAGGTCCGTGTCGAAGTCGAACGACCGGAAATCCCAGTCGGGCTCCTCGAAGACCATGTACTTGAAGAAGCCGTCGGCCGCGAGCCAGTGCAGGCTGCTGAACGGCTCGCGGCCGGTCACCCACGCCTGCCATCCGCCGCCGGGGCCGTTCTCGCCGCCCGGCACGAGACCCGGAAAGACGACCTCGCCGGCCGAGTTGCGGGAGCCGGCCCAGATGTCCCGGACCGCCTCGACCTGCCCCGGCGTGAGGCAGTCGGCCCCGTCCCGGCCCGCGGGACAGGTGAGCGTGCCGGGGTCGAAATCGCACGCCCGCGGGTCGTCGAGCACGCCGTCCTCCAGCCCGTCGAGCGCGTCGCACGCCGCGTTCACGGCGTCGGCCAGCAGCGGGACCTTGCCCGGCGGAAAGTAGCGGTCCGTCTCGCGCAGCGTCGCGAGGGCGTACCACAGGTGCGCCCCGGCGTAGAAGCGCGTCCAGTCGTTGGCCGGATTGCCGGCGACGATGCCGTCGAAGTCGTCGGGGTAGCGCTGGGCATCCATCAGCCCCTGCTGGCCCCCCTTCGAGCAGCCGACATAGTAGGAGTACGCGGGATGGCGCTCGTAGAAGCTGCTGGTGACGGTCCGCCCGTGGGTGGCGGTCAGGTGCAGCGAGCGGTGTCCGAAGTCGGCCACGAGGTCCGGGCGTCCGATGGCCCAGGAGGCGTCGAACCCGCCCGTTCCGGGACGGACATGCCCGGTGTCCGTGCTCGCGGCGGCGTAGCCGCGGCGGACGGCCGCCGCCATGGCTCCGTAGCTCACCACGCCGGCCATGCCGCCGTTGCCGGAGACGTGGAACTTGCCGTTCCAGTCTTCCAGCGGCAGCCAGACCTCGAAGTTGACCGCCGGCTCGGTGACGGCCACGACGCGGCAGACCGCGGGCATGTCGAGCGGTTCTCCGCCGGTCGGGACTAGCGCACCGGCCGCGACCATCGCCGCGCTCGTGATGGTCGTGTCGGGGAGCGCGAGCCCGGTCAGGCTCTCGCACGGCGCCGCGGCGGCGGGCGCGGCAGGCAGCAGGGCGGCAACGGCGAAGCAGAACGCGGCAGCGATGGCGGTCCGCGGCGCGAACCGGCGCGGGCGGGTGAGCGGCATGATCAGCACCTTCCTGGCCGGCAGGCCGGCGCCCTCTCCAGCGACGCCCTCAAGCGTGAACCCGGCCGGGCCTGCCGCCTAGCTTGCCCCGGATCACGCGGCGAGTTCAAGACCGTCGCGGTTGCGGACGACGCCCGGCGACGGCGCCCCGCGGACGGCAGCCCCGCAGGCCGGCGGACGGCGCCCGGCGGAGGGCAGCCCCGCGGGCCCGCGGACGGCGCCCGGCGGTGGGCCCGCGGCTGCTATCATTTGCGGAGCTTCTGGAGGCACGCGACATGCGTCGATGGAACGGGATGGTCGTGGTCCTCGTGGCCGGGCTCGCTGCATCGTGCGGGGGCGCTCCGGAACCGGTCGCGCTCCGTCTGCTCGATCTCTTCGACGCCGCCACCATCGAGCAGACCGTCGAGGTGGAGCCGCTCGAGCGGACGGAGTGGCGCTTCGACGGCGAGGGGACGATCGCCGCCCCCGAACCTCCCGAGGATGAAGAGGAGGCGGAGGACTTCGAGGACCGCACTGCCACCGTCGGCTGGGCGGCCTACCACGACGTCGAGGGCCTCGAGGTCCGGGACGGGCTCCTGGTCGGCACCGCGGGCGAGTTGCCCCTGCTGCACGCGGCGCGGCCCGAGGAGCTCGACGAGAGCGACCTGCTGCACGCCGTCGAGATCACCATGCGCGTCTCCGCCGGGACGCGCGTCGGCGTGACCTTCAACGGGGCGCGCGAGCTGGACGAGGAGCGCGTCCTGCGGGGCATCCGCCGGGCTCCGACGCCGGCGCTCTTCGCCGAGCTCGAGCCGGGCGACGACGTCCAGACCTACACCCTGCAGGACGTCGCACGGTCGTTCTCCATTGCCGGCATCCGGCATCTGCTCGTCCAGCCGACCGACGAGGAAGGCGCCACCTTCGAGATCGAGTCGGTGCGGCTCATCCCGCGGACTGAGCACCTCCGGTCGGTGACCTCCGGGCCCGGATGGCAGGGGCTGGGCGAGGTGTACCGCGAGACGATCGTCAGCCGGGCGCCGGAGCGCATCACCATCGAGCTCGATCTGCCCGACCGGCCCTGGCTGGACATCGCGGCCGGGACGATCGAGGCCGACCCGGTCACCTTCAACGTGGCCATCGACGGCGCCGGCTTCTGGCGGCGGACCGTGACGCTCCCGCACCGCTGGGAGACGAGGCGGCTCGATCTCGGCGACCATGCCGGGCGGACGGTGACCCTCGAGCTGGCGCTCGAAGGCCCCGAGGACGGACTGCTCGGCTTCTGGGGGACGCCCGTGGTGCGGAACGGCGGGGCGCCGCCCGCCCGAAACGAGGACCCTGGCGAGGCACGGGCCGCCCTCCTGGACGGCGGGTCGGCAGCGCCGCAGGGCGTCATCGTCTTCCTGGGCGACACGCTGCGGCGCGACCATCTCGACGCCTACGGGTACGGGCGGGAGACCGCCCCGGTACTGTCGCGGCTCGCGTCGGAGGGCGTGCTGTTCCGCGACGCCATCTCGCAGGGGACGTGGACGAAGGTGTCGGTGCCTTCCATCCTCACCTCGCTGTATCCCGCGTCCACCGGCGTCGTCGCCATCCCGGATCGCGTTCCCTCGGCCGCCACGACGCTCGCCGAGGCGTATCGCAGCGCCGGCTACGCGACGTTCCAGACGTCGTCGGTGCAGTTCACGGGCAAGCTGACCAACCTGCATCAGGGCGTCGAGGTGCTCCACGAGCGGGCGTCGGTCGACAACGACGACCTCGGACACAGCAGCGCCAAGACGGCCCGCACCTTCGTCGACCGCTTCCTGACCTGGCTGGACGACCACCACGACGTGCCGTTCTACGCGTTCATACACGTCTTCGACCCCCATTCCCCCTTCGAGCCCTATCCGCCGTACGACCTCATGTGGGCCTCGCCGACCGGCAAGGAGGAGCACGAGGCGCGGCTCGAGCAGGTGCAGGAGACGTTCGGCGACGACATCCGGATCGGCGACGGCAACCGCGTCGGGCCGGAGCTGTTTCCGAACCGGGAGGATCTCGAGACGTCGGGGATCGACCCGGACGTCTTCGTCGCTCACGAGCTCGACTGGTACGACGGCTCCATCCGCGGCATGGACGCAGAGATCGCGCGGCTGATGGAGGGTCTCGAGGAGCGCGGCGTCGCCGGCGACACGCTATTCGCTTTCACCAGCGACCACGGCGAGGAATTCCTCGAGCACGGGTGGCACTGGCACGGCAACACGGTCTACGGTGAGATACTCAACGTGCCCCTGATGCTCCGCTGGGAGGGCGTGCTGCCGAGCGGGGTCGTCGTGGACGAGACGGTCGAGTCGATCGACCTGATGCCGACGCTGCTCGAGTTGAGCGGCATCGCCGCGCCGGAGGAGGCCCAGGGGCGCAGCCTGCTGCCGCTCGTCGTGGACCCGGACGACCCGGAAGCGCTCGGCTGGGTGCGCCGGCCGGCGTTCAGCGAGCGGAAGCGCATGCCGAGCCGGGAGGAGCGCAGCAACCCCGAGGACGTCGATCAGTACTCGGTCGTCTGGGACGGCTGGAAGCTGGTCCGCAACCTCGACCCGCCGGAGGGGCGCGCCGAGTACGAGCTCTATTCGCACGAGGACGATCCCATCAACCTCGACGACGTGTCGGCCGACCACCCGGAGATCGTCGAGGAGTTGAAGGAGCAGTTGGCGGCGCGGCTGCGCTACGCCGAGGCGCGGAAGCTGGCGTCGGACGAGGATGCGGCCGACGACCTGAGCCCGGAAGAGCTGCAGCGCCTGCGGCGGCTCGGGTACATCCGATGAGCGGGCAGTGGACCGTGGCTCCGCGGCGAGCAGGTGGTGCTTGCGTCCTCGTGGCGCTCCTGGCGGTCGCCGTGTCGTTCGCCGCGGCGCCGGCGGCGGCGGGACAGTCGGAGGGCTCCTCGGCCGGGCTGACGCTGGACGGCCGCGCGACCGACGGGACCCGGGGCGGCTTCGACGCGGGCAGATCCTCGCCCCCGATGGGGACGGGCGCGGAAGCGGCGGACGGCGGCGCCTCCGTCGCCTCGCAGGGCGCCGCGGGGCTCGGCATCGGCGCCGGGCTCTCGATCAAGCAGATCGTCGCGACGGGGATCGAGGACACGCCCGTGCTCGACGGCAACGTGCTGGGCGATGCCGCGTGGGCGGCGGCCCGTCCGGCGACCGGATTCCGGCAGACGGCCCCGGACGAGGGCCAGCCGGCGTCGGAGCGGACGGAGGTCCGCATCGTCTACACGAGCGAGACGATCTACGTCGGCGTCGTCTGCTACGACGGGGACCCCTCGTCGATCATCGTGACCGACAGCCGGCGCGACTCCTCGCTGCGCGACAGCGACAGCTTCCTGCTGATCCTCGACACCTTCAGCGACCGGCAGAACGGCTTCGTCTTCGGCACCAGCCCCGCCGGCCAGGAGTACGACGGGCAGGTGATCAACGAGGGCGGCGGCCGCGGAGGCGGCTTCAGCTCCAGCGGGAGCGGCGGATTCTCGCGCGGCAGCGCCGGCGGGTTCAACCTGAACTGGGACGGCGCGTGGCAGGTGCGGACCCGCGTCTCCGACATCGGCTGGAGCGCCGAGTTCGCCATTCCGCTCCGGACCGTGCGCTATCCGGCGCGGGAGCTCCAGTCGTGGGGGGTCAATTTCCAGCGGAACATCCGGCGGCGCAACGAGACGGTCTACTGGGCGCCGCTGCCGCGCCAGTACAACCTCTACCGCGTCTCGATGGCCGGGCAGCTCTCCGGGTTGCGGGTCCCGGCGGAGCGCGCCGCCAACCTGCAGATGACGCCCTACGTCGTAGGTGAGCTGGTCACGCGCGACGCCGCCCCCGATCGCGGGCCCGTGTTGCTCGGCGACGCCGGGGGCGACCTCAAGTACAGCGTGACGTCGGGCCTCACGCTCGACGCCACCTACAACACCGACTTCGCGCAGGTCGAGGTGGACGACCAGCAGATCAACCTCGACCGCTTCAACCTCTTCTTTCCCGAGAAGCGCCCCTTCTTCCTCGAGAACGCGGGGGCGTTCAGCGTCAACGCGGCCTCGGCCAGCGGACGCAACCTGGGGCAGACCGAGCTCTTCTTCAGCCGCCGCATCGGGATCGACGAGACGGGCGCCCAGATCCCGATCGCCGCCGGGGCCCGCCTGTCGGGGAAGGTCTTCGACACCGTGACCGTCGGCGTCCTCAACATGCAGACGGAGGCGCCCGCGGCCGGAGGCGCAGGCAACAACTTCACGGTCACCCGCCTGCGGCAGGATCTTCCCAACCGCTCGAGCATCGGCGGCCTGTTCATCAACCGGCAGGCCACGGGCCCGCAGGCGCTCGCGAGCGACTACAACCGGACCTACGCGCTCGACGGCCGCTGGGGCATCGGCCAGAACGGGCTCGTCCAGGGCTTCGTCGGCGGGACCCAGACGCCGGGTCGTGAGGGCCGCGACCATGCGCTGAGCCTGTCCGGGGCCTACGACTCCCAGATGTGGCGCATCAGCACGGGCTACCAGGAGAACGGCGAGGACTTCAACCCGGAGGTCGGCTACCTGCGCCGGCCCGGCGGGTTCCGGAAGTACGACCTGGCGATCAACAACCGGTCACGGCCCGAGGGCTTCCTCAAATTCCAGGAGCTCCGGCCGCACGCGACCTTCTCGCGCATCTGGAACCTCCGCGGCGTGATGGAGACCACCTACATCCACACGCACTTCATGGGGGAGTTCGAGGACAGCTCGTCGGTCGGCATCGCCTACGACACCCGCAGCGAGCGGGTATTCCAGTCGTTCACGGTGTCCGGATTGACGATCCCGGCGAGCCGCTACGACTGGAGCGAGGTCAGCACGTCGTTCTACTACAACCGCTCGGCGCCGGTGAGCGCCGGCGTGCGCGCGGTGGTAGGCGGGTTCTTCGGGGGCAACATCGTGACGCTCCGCCCGACGATCCAGGCCCGCTACGGCGAGTCGCTGAACCTGTCGGTGAGCTATAGCCGCAACGACATCGATCTTCCGGCGGGAGCGACGGTCACCAACCTGACCAGCGTTCGTGCGGGCTACAACTTCTCGCCGCGGATGTTCTTCCAGACGCTCGTCCAGCACAACGACAGCGCGAGGCTCTGGTCGGTCAACTTCCGCGTCGGCTGGCTGCAGGACGCCAACACCGGCCTGTTTCTGGTCTACAACGAGACGCAGGGTCTCTACGGCGGCCTGGAAGACCCCCACGACTACATCCCGGCCGGGGCCGGGCGCAGCCTCATCCTCAAGTACAGCTACCTCTTCGACGTCCTGGACTGACTACCGTCGCACCGGGCCTCCATCCTTGCGTACCGCGATTCGTCCGTTCGTCGCCCGGGCTGTTGCGACGCTCTGCGCGGCGGCGACGATCGGAGCGCCGGCAACCCCCGGCGCGTCGGCAACGTTCGCCGCGTCGGCAACGCTCGGCGGGTGGCTGCTCGCCACGGCCGTTCCGGTGGCAGCGTCCCCCCAGCAGCCGGCCGCCGGTCTCGCCGTGGCTCCCGGCGTGCGCGCGGTGACCGCGGTGGAGGTGGACGTGCCTCCTGTCCTCGATGGCGCGGTGCTGGACGATCCGGCGTGGGCCGCTGTCGAGCCGGCCACCGGCTTCGTGCAGACGCAGCCGGACGAGGGCCGGCCGGCGTCGGAGCGGACCGAGGTCCGCATCGCGTTCACCGCCGGCGCGATCTACGTCGGCGTCGTCTGCTACGACTCCGACCCGGCGTCGATCATCGTCACAGACAGCCGGCGCGACTCGTCGCTCGCCGACAGCGACAGCTTCCAGCTCATCCTCGACACGTTCCTCGACCGGCAGAACGGGTTCGTCTTCGGAACCAGCCCGTCCGGGCAGGAATACGACGGGCAGCTCGTCAACGAGGGAGCGGGGGGCAGCGGAATGGGCGGGGGCGGGCAGACGCGGGGCGCCGGCGGCGGCTTCAACCTGAACTGGGACGGCGTGTGGCAGGTGCGGACGGCGATCAGCGCCATCGGCTGGAGCGCCGAGTTCGCCATCCCGTTCCGCACCCTCCGCTTCCCCGCCGGCCGCGAGCAGACCTGGGGCGTGAACTTCCAGCGCAACATCCGCCGGCGGAACGAGTCGGCGTACTGGGCGCCGCTGCCGCGGCAGTTCGACCTGTTCCGCGTCTCGCTCGCAGGGCAGGTCGGCGGCCTCGCCGCCCCCGAGGGGCTGTGGCGGACGCTGCAGGCGACGCCGTACGTCACCGGCGAGGCGCTCGGCCGCGCGGATCGGGCCGCTGCCGACACGGTCCTGCTGGGCGGCTTCGGCGGCGACCTCAAGTACGGCGTCACCTCGGGCCTGGCCCTCGACCTGACCTACAACACCGACTTCGCGCAGGTCGAGGTCGACGACCAGCAGGTCAACCTCGACCGCTTCAACCTGTTCTTCCCGGAGAAGCGCCCCTTCTTCCTGGAGAACGCCGGCGCCTTCACGGTGAGCAACAGCGGCGGCGCCGCCTTCAACGACCCCGGCCAGACGGAGCTCTTCTTCAGCCGGCGCATCGGCATCGGTCCGCAGGGTCAGCCGATCCCGATCGTCGGCGGAGCCCGGCTGTCGGGCAAGGTGACCGAGGCGGTCACCGTCGGTCTTCTGAACATGCAGACCGAGGCCGTCGAGGGCCTCGCGCCCCCCAACAACTTCACGGTGGCCCGCGTTCGGCGCGACCTTCCCAACCGGTCGAGCGTCGGCGGACTGCTCGTCAATCGGCAGGCGACGGGCCGCCTGGCGGGCCTCGAGGACTACAACCGGACCTTCGCCTTCGACGGCCGCTGGGGCTTCGGACAGAACGGCCTCGTCTCGGGGTTCGCGGCGAAGACGGAGACCCCGGGCCGCACCGGGCGGGACCACGCCGTCGATCTCGCGGTCGACTACAACACCGAGGCGTGGCGGCTGCGCGCCAACGTCATGGAGATGGGCGAGGACTTCAACCCCGAGGTCGGCTTCGTGCGACGGAGGGGGTTCCGCAAGATCGACGGCGGCGTCTTCAACACCTCGCGCCCCGCCCCCAATCGGTTCCGGATCCAGGAGGTGCGGCCGCACGTCACATTCAACCGGTTCTGGAGCCTCGACAGCGGCTTCATCGAGACCTCGCTCGTCCACATGGACAACTTCTGGGAGTTCGAGGACAGCTCGATGGCCATCACCGCCTGGAACATCCGCAAGGAGGGCGTCACCCGGGAGTTCACGATCTCCGGCGTGCCCGTGGCGCCCGGATCGTACGACTGGCACGAGCTGAGCCTGAGCTACAACTCCGACCGCTCGGCGCCGCTCGGCTACGGCTTCCGCTACCAGCGGAGCGGCTTCTTCGGAGGGCGGCTCGAAGCCGCAGGGCCGTCCTTCCGGTTCCGGCGCGGTGAGTCGCTGAACGTGGAGCTGCGGTGGACGCGCAACGACATCGAGCTGCCCGCCGGCCATGTCGTCACCAACCTGGCGTCGAGCCGCATCGCCTACAACTTCTCGCCGCGGGTGTTCGCGCAGGGGCTGCTGCAGTACAACGACAGCGTCGACATCTGGTCGGTCAACCTCCGCTTCGGCTGGCTTCAGGACGCCAACACCGGCCTCTTCCTGGTCTACAACCAGACCGACGGCCTCGAGGACTTCGTCCACCCGGGCAGCGGCCACAGCCTGATCCTGAAGTACACGCACCTCTTCGATCTGCTGCGGTAGGCGGGTCTGCTCGCGGCAGAGGAGGAGCGGCGAGCCCGGAGGAGCTCGGACCCACCCGGTGGTCCGGGAGCGCGAACAGCTCCTCCGCCGACATGCGTGCACGCGGAGCGGGGGCGGTCGTTGGGGTTCCTTCAGCAACTGCCGGAGGGTGGGCGGAGGTGCCGCTCCCTCTCGAGCCGGCACGTGGTCCGCGATGATACTCTGCAGGCGCGCCGTGCCACACGCGCGCAGAGCCGGCCCAGGAACCGGAGGGGACGCATGAACCGACGCCCGATCGCCGTCGCCGCCCTGCTGGCGGTTGCCTCCGCGGTCCCGCTCGCGCAGCGGGACTGGAACGCGCCGTTTCCGGCCCATCACGTCATCGACAACGTCTACTTCGTCGGGACGCGGCAGCTCGGGAGCTTCCTCGTCACCACGCCGGAGGGGCACATCCTGATCAACAGCGACTTCGAGTCGACGGTGCCGTCGATCCGGAGCAGCATGGAGACTCTGGGATTCGAGTTCAGCGACATCGCCGTCGTGCTCGGCAGCCACGCCCACGGCGATCACATGGAGGCCAACGCGCTCGTCAAGGAATTGACGGGGGCCGAGGTCGTGGTCATGCGGGAGGACGTCGCCCGCCTCCGCTCGATGCGCCCCGGCGGCCGGGAGCAGCCGATCGACCGGATCGTCGACGACGGGGACGAGGTGACGCTGGGCGGGGAGACGCTCATCGCCCATCGCACGGCGGGGCACACCGAGGGCTGCACGAGCTGGGCCTTCGAGGTCGAGGAGCGCGGCCGGACCTACCTGGCGCTCATCGTCTGCAGCTTCGGGGTCAACCCGGGCTACGTGCTCGTCGACAACCCCGACTATCCCGGGATTGCCGACGACTACCGCGCCACCTTCGCCAAGGCGCGCTCGCTGCCGGTCGACGTGTTCCTCGGCGCGCACGGCTTCTGGTACGACATGGAGCGCAAGCTCGAACGCGCGATGAGCCGGGGCGAGGACGACCCGAACCCGTTCGTCGACCCCGAGGGATACCACGCCCACATCGACCTGCAGGAGGGGCGCTTCCTGGAGATGCTGCGGGAGCAGCAGGGCGCCGCGGGCCGTTGACGCGCGCCCTGGCGGGCGCGTTGGGAGTTTCGCGCCAGCGAAACTCCTGCGCGCTTGGCGGGAGCGTTGGGAGTTTCGCTGGCGCGAACGACACTCCCGCGCGCGTTGGCGGGCGCGCGCGTTGGCGGGCGCGTTGACGGGCTGCTCAGTCGACGATGACGGCCACGGCCTCGTGGAACTGCGCGAGGGGCCGCGGGAAGATCTCGAAGGCGTCGAAGGGGTTGAGCTGGATGTCGGGATACTCCGCCCCCTCCTCCTCCGTGCAGGAGTACGTGCCCCACGCTGCGTCGACCACCAGGCTGTCGCCGGAGGAGGAGGTGAGCTCGACCGTCTCACCCTGGAGATCGGACCCCTCGCACACCGCGGCGCTCCCGCGGGGAGGGCGATCCTCGGGCACCCCCACGCGGACGGTCACGCCGAGGTGGTGGAACGGCACCGCCCTCCGCTCCGCCAGATCCCGGAGCCCGCTGGCCAGCGGGCCGTCGGCGCACGCCTGCGCCGCCGCGGTCCGCCGGGGGAGCGGGGTCTCCGGAATCGGATCGCAGAGCCGGCTGCCGATCGCGTCCACGAGGCCGTCGTCCTCCAGGGAGAAGAAATCTCGCGCCCGGAGCCAGTCGACGACTGCGTCCCGAGTGGTCCCGTCGGCGAACATCTCCTCGAGGAGCGCCTCGTGGCTCACCTCCGGAGCGCTCGTCGTGAGTTCCACCGCGCCGCCGCCGGGGAACGTGACGCTCACGGCCTCCACGGCCGGAGCCTGCGGTATCGTCCGGCCGACCAGGAGGCCGATCACCAGGAGCGCCAAGCCGCCGAACACGATCTTGATCAGGTCTCCTCTGCCAGGCATCCGTCCTCCCATGACGCCGCGCGAGGTCGTCTCCTCGTCGCCCGGCGAGCGCCACCACGGGGCTCGCCGCCCGCGTGATTATACGCAAGCCGGGGCGCGGCCCGGCCCGCCGCGCCGTCAGTACTCATAGGCCAGGGCCGGCTCGTCGACCGCGGCGAGGTCGTCCAGCCAGGAGGCCCGGTCGTCCCGCGGGCGCGTGAAGAACCGCCCCAGGTCGGCGGGGTCCTTCGCCTGGTGGTAGCGGAGGTAGATCCGCTCTTCGTCGACGCCGACGATCTCGACCTTGCCGGTCTCGTGCGACATGCAGTACTTGGCCCGCCGGGCCAGCCCGGAGCCGCGCCGGAGCGCGTCCTGGAAGATGCGCCAGCCCCGGACGATCGGGACCTCGTAGGGCTCGTTGCCCGCCGTCGGCCGCCCCTGGAACAGGTAGTAGGGCGGACACCCGATGTAGGAGAGCCGCGAGTACATCTCGGCCAGCGTGGCCGCGTCGTCGTTGACCCCCCGAATGAGCGGGCACTGGTTGACGCAGATGACGCCGTTCCGCAGGCAGGCGTCGATGCCGGCCACCGCCGGCTCCGTCAGCTCGCGCGGGTGGTCGAAGTGCGCCATCAGGTAGATGCGGCGTTCCGGCGTCGAGTACTTGCGGAAGGCGGCCTGCAGCTCGTCGTCCCGGAGCACGCGCCACGGGTCGAACGCCGGCATCTTCGATCCGATGCGGATGATGCGGACGTGGTCGATGGCGCGCAGGGCCTCGAAGATCTCGACGAGCCGCCGCGTACTCATCAGGAGCGGGTCGCCGCCCGTCAGCAGCACGTTGCTGACCTCGGGATGGGCCGCGATGTAGGCGAGGCCGGCGCTGACGTCGTTGGTCACCTCGTCGTTGTCGTCCATGAAGAGCCGCTTGCGGAAGCAGTAGCGGCAGTAGGCGCCGCAGACCTCGTTGCAGAGCAGCAGGACGGTGTCGAAGTACTTGTGCTGCACGCCGCGGGCGACGGTCACGGCCTGCTCGTTGCTGGCGTCCAGCCGGCCCCAGTCGCTCAACTCCTCCTCGCGCGGAATGATGAGCTGGCGGATGGGGTCGTCGGGGTCGTTCCAGTCGATCAGCCCGAGGTAGTAGTCGTTGGCGCGGAAGACGTACTCCTCGGTGACCGGCTGCAGCCGGTCACGGACGTCGGCCGGGATCTCCGCCACCTGATCCAGGCGCCGAACGTACTTCACCCGCTGCCGCCCGCCGGCCGCCGACGATGATTGCGTCAGTGGTGTAGTCATAGGTCCTGTCCAGGCGACGCCGAATGGCGCCGCGGTGTCATCCGGATCGGCGTCCGCCGTCACCGCGCCCCAAGGCTTCAGGCGTCGGGCTGGCGGCAACCGCCGCATGCGGGTCGATGCCCCGCCGGGGACCAGCGCGCGGGCGACAGCCGCGCGGCCGGACGGTCAGAGTATTTCAGGAACCGGGGCGGATGCAACCCCGGACGCAGCGCGTCGGCCCCCCGCGCCGGACTGCGCGCGAGGGCTTCGGACGCAAGTCACTGAGCCTCCGGGGGATGCGGATCTTGGCCCCGCCCCGGGGAGAAACGCGCGACCTCCAGGCCGGGATGCCGGCTGAGCCTCGGTCGCCGTCGGCGCCTCGCCGAGCCGGCGGTCGGAGGGCCCGCCCGCCGCCGAGGGGGTGCTCCGACGGCGTGCCGGAGCACGATCGGCCGGCCGGCGCGGGTCAGCGCTCGCGCGTCCGGCGCTCGTACTCGTCGCGCAGCGCGGGCGACAGGGGATAGACGTCGCGGAAGCGGTGTCTTCCGCTGCGGAGCAGATCTCGTTCGTGGTCCTCGAGCGCGGCGCGCTCGGCGGCGGACGCGAGCACGGCGGGGACGAGCGCCGGCGGGAAGAAGAGGACTCCGGTGTCGTCGGCCACGACGACGTCGCCCGGCAGCACGGTGGCGGTGCCGATGCGCACGGGCGTGTTCCAAGCTGCGCCCAGCCAGCTCGTGGTCTTGACGTCGAAGAAGCGGGCGAATACCGGGAAGCCGTGGAATGCGTCCGACGCGAGCTCCGCGAGATCGCGGCTCCCGCCATCGATGACGACACCCGCCGCTCCGCGGAGCTTGATGCCGAGCGCCCCCATTCCGCCGAACAGCACGTGGCCGCCGGCGCCGCCCAGCTCGGCCACGATCACGTCCCCGGGCTGCGCCTCTTCCGCGGCCCGCGCGTAGTAGCGGCGGTCCCAGTCGCCCTCCGCGGCGAGGGTGTCGATGGCCGTGACGAAGTCGGGGCGGGGCGGGAGAAAGCGCATCGTCAGGGCCCGGCCCGCGATCCGCTCGCCGGGCTGCGTGCTCCGGAAGCCGCGGACGTAGTTGACCCGGTACTCGCCGAGCGCGCTCCAGATGTCCTCGAGCTGCATCTCGCGCAGGCGTGCGAGGTCGGTGTCGCTGACCGTCGCGGCGGCGCGGGCCGGCCGCAGCACGTCCATGATCGCGCTGTACGAGGCCCGATTGGCGCGGAACCCCTCCGGGGCCTCGACGTCAGCCTCCGGAGCCGTCCCGGACGGCTGCGCGGCGGCGGGGACGCTCGCCAGCAGGGCAACGACCGGCAGGGCAACCGCAGGCAGAACGAGCGCGTGTCCTCGCATGGCTCCCTCGTCGGGCGGCGCGCGCCGCCGGATGACGCAGCTCGGCGTCCGCGGTCTCGACCAGCGGACCGGGACCCGTGCTATAAGGATGCCATGAACCAGAGACTGTCCCGCCGCGAGTGGCTGAAGCGAGCGGCCGTCGCCGGCGCGGCGGCGGCGGTTCCGGTCGGAGCGCTCGGGGCGCGACGCCCCGAGCAGGCTCCGGCCGGGGCGTCGTTCGACACGCTGACCGCGGCGGAGGGGGAGACGCTCGAGGCGATCACCGCCCGGCTGATTCCGACCGACGATTACGGTCCGGGCGCAACGGAGGCACGCGCGACGCGCTACATCGACCGCGCCCTCGGCGGCGCCCTGGCCGCGTCGCTCCCCGCCTACCGCGAGGGGCTCCGAGCCGTCGACCGCTTCTCGGAGACCGCGGCGGGGGGACGCTTCGCCGACCTCCCGGCCGATGCGCAGGACGGCGTGCTGCGGGCGATCGAGCACGGGTCGGCGTCGGGGTTCGCCGGCGGCTCGGCGGCGTTCTTCGCGATGGTCCGCTCGCACACCATCCAGGGTACGTTCTCGGACCCGGCGTACGGCGGGAACGAGGGCTTCGTCGGCTGGGAGCTGCTCGGCTACCCGGGCGTGCGGACCGCGGTCACGCCGGAGCTCCAGCGGATGGACGTCGCCCCGCGGGCCCGGCACGTCTCGGCCTACGACTACCCGGCGTTCGCTGCCGCCCGCGCGAGGAGGACCCGTGGCCGTTGAGCTTCCCAGGACCGACGTCGCCGTCATCGGCCTCGGCGCGGTGGGCGGTGTGGCCGCGCTGCCTCTGACGGAGGCCGGCCTGCAGGTGGTCGGCCTCGAGGCAGGACGCTGGCTGAGCGCGCGCGACCACGCGCCGGACGAGCTGTTCAACAACTACCGGGGCTGGCCCGACTCGGTCCAGAAGGCGAACCGGGAGGTCCCGGTGCACCGCCGGAACCCCTCGGCGCCGGAGACACGGGCGTCGCTCCACCCGATGATGAACGCCGTCGGCGGCACGACGCTGCACTACTGGGCCCAGAGCTGGCGGCTGAACCCGTGGGACTTCCGGGTGGCGAGCGAGACGGCGCGCCGCTACGGCGCATCCCGCCTGCCAGCGGGCACGACGGTCGAGGACTGGCCGTTCGGGCTCGAGGAGCTCGAGCCGTACTACGACCACGTGGAGCACGCGATCGGCGTGTCGGGGCAGGCCGGCAACATCGCCGGCACGATCGACGAGCGGGGCAACGTCTTCGAGGGCCCGCGCCGGCGCCGCTACCCGATGCCGCCGCTGCGCGGCACGGGCTTCACGGAGCTGATGACCGGCGCGGCCCGGCGGCTCGGCTGGCATCCGTTCCCCGGTCCGGCTGCCATCAACAGCGAGCGCTACGGCGACCGCGCCGCCTGCCAGTACCACGGTTTCTGCAACCGCGGCGGCTGCCACCTCGACGCCAAGAACTCGACCGCCGTCACCACGATCCCCCGCGCGCAGGCGACGGGACGGCTCGACGTCGTGACCGAGGCCCACGTCCGCTCGATCCGCGTCGACGGCGACGGGCGGGTGAGCGGTGTCGAGTACGTCAAGGACGGCGAGACCTACGTCCAGCCCGCCGCGGTCGTCCTCCTGGCGAGCTACACCTACGAGAACGTCCGGCTGCTCCTGCTCTCGAAGTCGTCGCCCTATCCCCGCGGGCTCGCCAACAACGGCGGGCAGGTCGGCCGCCACTACCTGAGCCACGCGCAGCTCGGCGGCGTGACCGCACTCTTCCCGCACGACCTCAACCGCTGGTACGGGCTGCCGGCGCAGGGTGTAGCGGTCGACGACTGGGCCGACGACAACTTCGACCACGCCGGGCACGACTTCATCGGCGGCGGCAACCTCTGGATCTACTCCGACCGGCGGCCCATCGAGGCGGCGAGCATGGCCACCTTCGGCCGGGCGCCGGCCTGGGGCTCGGCCTGGAAGGCGTTCGTCATGGAGAACGCCGACCGCACGTGCGGCTCCTACCTCCAGAAGACGACGCTCCCCTACGAGGGCAACTACCTCGACCTGCACCCGACGATCACCGACCCGCTGGGCGACCCCGTCTGCCGCATCACGGCCGACTACGGCGAGAACGAGCACCGCATCAACGACTTCATCCAGGACCGGATGGAGGAGTGGTTCCGCGAGGCGGGGGCGATCGACGTGATTCGCGGCGGCCTCGGCACCATGGGTCCCACCACGCACGCCTACGGCGGCACCCGGATGGGAGACGACCCGGAGACCAACGTCGTCGACCGCTGGGGCTTCGCCCACGAGGTGCCGAACCTCGGCGTCCTCGGCGCCTCGGTGATGGGGACCAGCGGCGCGCACAATCCGACCCTCACCGCGCAGGCCCTCGCCTGGCGCACGGCCGAGCATCTGGCGGCGAACTGGCGGTCGATCGCGGAGTGATCTGACGGTCGATCGCGGCCCCCGCAGGCGGCCGACGTCACGCTGCCGACGGTAGGTCCAGCGGCCCGCTACGCTTGCGTCAGATCTTGGCGCGTGGCCTTGTGACGGGACCCGTCCGCTCGCAACTCGGCGCCCGTCTCGTCCGACCGGCTCCCGCGGCAGAGCGAAGGCGCGCGGAGCGACGGGCTCCTGCACCGTCAGGCCGACACGGTTCTCGCGTTACACTGAATTCTCGTGGAGGCTAAGGCTGAAGGTGATCCGATGAAGAACGTGACGATTACGTTGCCCGAGGACACCGCCCGCTGGTTGCGGATCAAGGCCGCCGAGGACGATCGCAGCGTATCCCGGTGGATCGGCGAGTTGCTGGAGCGGATGCGGCGCCAGCAGGACGACTACGAAGTCGCGATGCAGCGCTACCTGGCGATGAAGCCGCGGAAGATGGAATGGCCCGGAGGCCGCCGGCCCACGCGCGAGGAGCTCCATGACCGGCCCGGTCTTCGTTGACACCAACGTCTTCGTCTATCGGCACGATGCCTCCGACCCGGCGAAGCAGGCCCGAGCGCAGCGGTGGATCGCGTTGCGCGCCCGCCTCCGCGCGGGACGCCTGAGCTTTCAGATTCTGCAGGAGCTGTACGCGACGCTGACGCGCGTCGGGAGGCCGAGCTTCGATCCCGCAGACGCCCGGCAGATAAAGATCTGCCTCTTCGTTGAAGCATGATGCTGCGGTCCCCGGAACAGCATCGATCAGTGCCAACCTCACGTCGACGTGCCCTTCGAAGACCGCAAACATTGCCGGTCGGTCTTTCGTCTGGCCAGGGCTTCGAGCTCCAGAATCGCGCTGACGCCCGGGTTGGCGGAGTACCGCTTGGCCGCCGCGCGGTATGCGGTCTCGGCTTGCCGCAACTCGTCGTCCGTCCGGTCGGTTCGGCTTCGCAGCAAAGCGAAGTACCTTTCGGTTGCCTCCGCCAATTCCACGGCGCGAAGACTCTGTTGAGGTACGTCGACCTTCTGAATCTCTTCCGCGATGTCCTCAATCGAGCGGTTCGCATACTCGAGCAGTGCCGGCCCGCCGGGGTCGAGGGTGCGCAACTCTCCCGCCTCGAGGGATTGAATGATGAACGGGGAATGGGATGTGCAGACGAACTGGATCCTCGGGAAGGTCTCCTTCAGGTCACGGACTATTCGCCGTTGCCACTTCGGATGCAGGTGCACGTCGATCTCGTCCACCAGGACCAGACCCGGGGTCTGCTGCAGCACGGCCTCAGAGTCTTCCTCTCCCGCCTCGAATACGAGATGAGAGTTCTGCATGACGGCCTTGGTCGCGACGTCGGCGACCAGGGCCGCCATCATCCGCTGTCCCGCGCTGAGATTGGAGAATGGCTGTGCCTGCCCCGCGATCGAAAGCACGATCTCCTGGCGGTCACCGTCGTACCGGAGACCGTCGGCCTCGGGAATGCAGCGAACGATGGCGCCAGTCACGGCCTGGTAGCCTGGCCTCCAGCGCCCGCCCCGATTGGCGGAGGCGATCGCTTCGCGTTGAAACCAGATTCTCAGGTCGCCCGCCCGGATTCGTTCCTGAAAGCAGTCGTAGAATGCCTCCCAACGGCGGGCGGAGCGGTGCGCCTTCAACGTCGTCGGGTCCCGCGATCGCGACGGAAGCTACGCGCGCCCGGCACCGTAGTAGGCAATGACGGGACTGGACGGGTTGTCGCCCGCCCGGTCCCGCGCAAAGTGATTCTCGATGATTCGCAGGGCTTCGGCCGCCTCGACGTTGGTCGTTCTCGATCCGTGCAGGCGAATCTGCCGGCGCCACTCGACTTCGTGACCTGCAAATCTCACCCGTGGCAGTGACGGACACCGGTTTGCATTCCACGAATCGGGAGCGGTCGCCCTCGTGCCGGACGCCGAGACGGATCTCGTTGCGAAGGATGTTCCTTCCGCTGTTCGCCAGCATGGAATCGGGCGGCTTGACGAGCCAGATGCCGGCGGCGACCGCGAGCGCGTCGAGAATGGTCGTCTTTCCGGCACCATTGTCACCCACGAGCAGAGTGAACCGAGGGTGCAAGTCCAGCCTTTGCTCTTCAAAGCGCTTGAAGTTCTGTATCCGGAGTTGATCGATTCTCATGTTCGTCATGCTCCGGAAGAACTCGTTCCTCGGAAGCCGGACGGACCTCACTCCAACGTGGTTTCGCCCCTTGGCCGGCCGGTCGTGCCTTGGGCGTCGCTCGGGCGAGTCCGCAGACGACCGTGGTGCTCGCCGCGGTCGCCGATTGCTTGTAGAGCCCGCAACCCGGTACCCAGCCGGCCCGGCCGGTCGTGCTCGGGACTGCAACGCGGCCCGCGACGACCTGGCTCTCCAGGGTTACGGAAGGCCCCACGAGGGAGATCTCACGCGTGCCGAACGGGCGTGACGGGCGTCGGACCCGCGCGCTGCCGCGTCAGTGATGGTGGTGGTGGATCGCCTCGTGCTCGGCGACCTGCTTGTCCCGCCGAATCTTCGCCGCTGCCTTCCGGGCCGACTTCAGGTTCATCTCGCGGGTGCCGTCGGAGCTGACGGCGAACATCGAGATCAGCCGCTCGACCTCGCCGCTCCGGCAGGAGGGACAGGCCACCGGGCCGCTCTTCGGGAGGATGACGGCCTCGAACTGGTTATCGCAGGCGCGGCAGCGGTACTCGTAGATCGGCATGGCTGAGCGGCAGTGTGGATCGGCGGTCAACCGGCGGTCAAGCGGCGGGCGCTCGGGTTGCGGGAAGCAGAGCGACATCGCCGATCACGGGAGGAGATCGCCGGCCGCATGACCGCCCGCGGGGCGCGCGAGAGGGGGCCACGTGGTCCCGGACGTGGCAGCCGCCGGCGAATGCGCGCTCAACCACCTTGGCAACCATGATCACGGCGGCGGCGTGCCGGCTTCCCTGCGGTGTCACTTCGACGATCTCCCCGTCGATCAGCTCGATCCGATCGGCAGGACCGAAGACGCCGGAGTCGACTGCTCGGTCGTACGCCTCACGGTTCCAGCGGTAGATTCTCGCGGTCGTGTCGGCCAAGAGCTACTCCAGTAGCGATTGCAGGAGTTGTGCCGGGTGCAGCGCCCGCACGCCGGCGAAGTCGTGGACCTGGTGGCGGCACGACGTGCCGGCGGCGACGAGAACGCCGCCGGGGCCGAGCTCGCGCGCGGCGGGCAGGAGGCGCCGCTCGCCGATCTGGCGCGAGATGTCGAAGTGCTCGCGCGCGTATCCGAACGAGCCCGCCATGCCGCAGCAACCGGAATCGAGGTCGGTGACCCGCGCCCCGGGAATGCGGCCGAGGAGCGCCTTCGCGGGCCCTATCAGGCCGAGGGATTTTTGGTGGCAGTGGCCGTGGAGGAGGATCTCCTCGGGGCCGGAGCCGAGCGCGAGCGATGCGCCGCCATCGTCGAGCCGCCGGTTCAGAAGGTCCTCGAACAGCACGCAGGCGGCGGCGACGTCCTGCGCCTGCCGCTGCGCCTCCCCGCGGAGCAGCGCGGGTACGTCGTCGGCCAGCGCCGACAGGCAGCTCGGCTCCAGCAGCACGATCGGCGTGCCGGCCGCGGCCAGCGGATGGAGCCGGCGCACCGCCTCGGCGGCCCGGTCGCGCGCCGCGTCGAGCAGGCCCTGCGAGATGAGCGGCCGCCCGCAGCAGGCGTCCGGTCCAAGGGCCACGGTGAGACCCGCCGCTTCCAGCACGTCGGCCGCCGCGATGCCGATGTCCGGGTCGTAGTAGTTGGTGAACGTGTCGTTGAACAGGATGAGGTCGGGCGCACGCGGGGCGGCGCCCCCTCGGACTGCCGCGTTCTCCGGGTAGGCATTGCCGTCCCGGGAGGCCGAGCCCTCTCGGAACGTGGTGCCCGCCCGTGCCCCGTTCTCCGGCAGGCCCGGCGAGGCGGGACCCTGCCGCGAGGTGGCTGCGTTCCCCCCCGCGGCCGACCGCTCGCGCCACGCCTGCGCCAGGGTTCGTGGCGCCCATGCCGGCAGCGAGCGGCGCCGGTCGATGCCCAAGACCACCTCGTTCAACCGCCGGACCCAGCCCCGTTCCAGCCATGGATTGAGGAGCGGCGCCGCCCGGCTGGCCAGCGCCGACAGGTCATGGATGTGGCCGAGCACGCGCGCCCGGAGCGGCGTGCCGTGGCGCCGCCAGTAGTCGGCGAGGAACTCGCTCTTGAAGCGCCCCATGTCGACGCCGACAGGGCACTCCGTCTTGCAGGCGCGGCACTCCAGGCAGAGATCGAGCACGTCGTGGACGCCGCGCTCCCCGAGCCCGGTCTCGCGCGGGCCCTCTCGGCCGAGCGCTCCCGTCATCGCCAGCCGCAGAGCGTTGGCCCGTCCCCGCGTCGAGTGCGCCTCGTCGCGCGTCGCCATGTAGGAGGGACACATCGTTCCCGAGAGGGTCTTGCGGCAGGCGCCCACGCCGCTGCACATCTCGACCGCCCGCCCCAGCCCGCCGTACGCGCCGTGATCGAAGGCGGCGGGCGGATCCGGCGTCCGGTAGGCCGGGCCGTAGCGCAGGTTGGCGGTCAGCGGAGGCGCGTCGACGATCTTGCCCGGATTGAAGAGCCCTTCCGGATCGAACGTCCGCTTGACGGTCCGGAACGCGTCGTAGAGGACCGGGCCGAACATGCGGGCCATGAACGGCCCGCGCACCAGGCCGTCGCCGTGCTCGCCCGACAGGGCGCCGCCGAACTCCAGGACCAGGTCGGCGATCTCCGTCGCGATCGCCTCGAACTGCCGCACGCCCGCCGCGGTTTTCATGTTGACGACGGGGCGGACGTGAAGACAGCCGACCGACGCGTGGGCGTAGACACCGGCCGTCGTGCCGTGGCTGCGGATGATGCGCAGGAAGCGCGCGATGAAGTCGCGGAGCTTCTCGGGGGCGACGGCGGTGTCCTCGACGAACGAGATGCTCTTGGCGTCCCCCTTCATCGCCATCGACAGGCCGAGGGACGACTCGCGGAGCCTCCAGATGCGGGCCTGGTCGGCTGGCGCGGTGGCGCGCGCGGTGTGGGTGGCGCGGCCGCGGCCGCGGACGTCCGCCTCGAGCCGCTCGAGACGTGGCACCAGCTCGTCCGCGGTCTCGCCGTACAGCTCGACGCAGAGCAGCGCGCCGCAGTCCGTCCGGAGGACGGCGCGGCGCATCGCGTCCAGGGCCGGGTTCTCGCGCGCGTGGTCCAGGATGGAGCGATCCATCACCTCGACCGCCGACGGATCGTGCTCGAGAATGGCCGGCGTGTCGCCGAGCGCGTCGAGAAGGTCGTCGTACTCGATGGTCAGCACCGCCTTCGCGTTCGGCAGCGGCACCAGGTTGAGGCGTGCCTCGACGATCAGCCCGAGCGTTCCCTCCGAGCCGACGATGAGCCGGGCGAGGTTGAACGGCTCGCCGGCCGCCGCTCGCGCCGGCGTGAAGGCGTCGAGGTTGTAGCCGCCGACGCGGCGCAGGATCTGCGGGTAGCGGCGGTCGATCTCGTCCGCGTGGCGGGCGGCGAGCTGGCGCACCGTCCGGTAGCAGCCACCCTCGAACGTCGGCGCCGCGCAAGCCGCATCGATCTCCTCACCGTTCAGGGGCCGGAAGTGGGCGACGGAGCCGTCCGCCAGCGCAACGTGGAGGTCGAGGACGTGATCGATGGTCTTCCCGTAGCGCACGGACCGCGCGCCGCTCGAGTTGTTGGAGATCATCCCCCCGATGGTCGCGCGGCTCGCGGTGGAGATGTCCGGCGCGAAGCGCAGGCGGTGCGGTGCAAGCTGGGCGTTCAACTCGTCGAGCACGATGCCCGGCTCGACACGCGCCCAGCGCTCGGCGACGTTCACCTCGAGGAGGCGGTTGAAGTGCTTCGACGTGTCGAGCTGCAGGCCGGAACCGATGGCCTGCCCGGCCTGCGAGGTGCCGCCGCCGCGGGCGGTGATCGAGCACCCGTGGGCGCGGGCGCAGGCGATGGCGGCCAGGATGTCGTCGCGCGAGCGGACGATGACCACGCCCAGCGGCTGGATCTGGTAGACGCTCGCGTCGGTGGAATACAGGGCCCGCGAGACCGGATCGAAGCGGACCTCGCCGTCGAGGCGCGCTTCGAGATCGCAGCGGAGTTCATCCATCCGGCGCAGTATAGGTCGGGCCCCCGCGCGGCGCCGTCCAGATCCAGCCCTCGTTCGGCTGTGCTGCGGTCGGGCGGTGGCGTTGCTCTTCCGGCGAGGAAGTCCTCCGCAGCCAGCACGCAGACGCCGCGTCCAGTACGTCAGCGTTCTTCGAGAGTGTCGACAAGTCGCGGCGGGATCGCCATCAACTCCAGCATCCGCTCACGATCTCGGGGGATCTCCGGCACTCGAGTCTGTCCGTCTCGTTGACTGTACCCCAACCTGCGGGTGCGCTACGGTCCCTCTTGGTCGGTCGGGTCGCCGACGCCGATCGCCGTGCCTGAGTCGGAACCGGCGCGGCCGAGCGCTGGCGTACACGACGATGGCCGCCGCGGACCCGTGCGGTCGGGGTCCACGGCGGCCATCCGCGCGCCGACGATCGCGGCGAGGGGGCCGCGCCAGCCAGACGTCCCCCGCGCCGCCCGAGTCTAGTGTGCACCGTCAGAAATACGTGAGCA
This sequence comes from Vicinamibacterales bacterium, assembly GCA_965215155.1. Taxonomy (GTDB): domain Bacteria; phylum Acidobacteriota; class Vicinamibacteria; order Vicinamibacterales; family UBA8438; genus JAGWAJ01. Next base: position 2,393,351 of record CBDCCY010000004.1, read on the forward strand.
GTAACGCTTCAGGGATTCCAGGATCTGCTCGGCGGTCTTCGTCCAGACGAAGGGCTTGGGGTCTTCGTTGTAGACCGCCAGGTACTCCTTGATCGCCGCCTCGAGTGCTTGGGTGCTGCGATGGGTTCCACGCCGGATCTGCTGCCGGGTGATCTCGGCGAACCAACGCTCTACCTGGTTGAGCCACGATGCGCTCGTGGGCGTGAAGTGCAGGTGATACCGAGGACGCCGTGCCAGCCAGTCGTGGATCATCGCCGTCTTGTGCGTGCCGTAGTTGTCCAGCACCAGGTGGATGTCGAGGTCGGGCGGCACCGCCTTGTCGATCACGGCGAGGAAGCGCTTGAACTCCACCGAGCGGTGCTTCCGAAAGCACCTGCCGATCACCTCGCCGGTGGCGGTGTTCAGGGCCGCGAACAACGAGGTCGTGCCGTGCCGTCGATAGTCGTGTGTCCGCTGCTCCGGTGCTCCCGGACGCATCGGCAACACCGGCTGGGTACGGTTCAACGCCTGGATCTGCGACTTCTCATCCACACACAGCACCACCGCTCGCTCCGGCGGATGCAGGTACAGCCCCACGATATCGCGCACTTTCTCGATGAACAACGGGTCTCGCGACAGCTTGAAGGTCTCGCTGCGATGGGGCTTGAGCGCGAACGCGCGCCACACGCGGCCGACGGTCGAAGCGCTCAGCCCGCAGGCTCGGGCCATCGACTCCCGGCTCCAATGCGTCGCCCCCCGTGGGGTCGTCTCCAGCGTCCGGACCACGACCCGTTCGACGTCCTCGTCCGACACCCGGCGCGGCGCGCCCGGCCGTGGTTCGTCCAGCAAGCCGTCGCAGCCGTTGCGCAGGAACCGCCGCCGCCACTTGCCGACCGTGGCCCGCGTCGTACCCAGAGCCTGCGCCACGACCTGGTCGCTCCGTCCCGCGGCGCTCTGCAGCACGATGCGTGCCCTCAGGGCCAGAGCCTGCGCGGTATTGCGCCGGCGCAGCCAACCCTCCAGTTCCTCGCGCTGTGCGTCCGAGACCTCCGGGACCTCTCGTGTGTAATGGTTCGGCACGGCCCTCCTCGCTTCCGGGCCGACCGTACCACGAGCCGATTCTACTGGTCAAGAACTTCAGGCGTTGGACACTAGTGCGTGAACTGGAAGCCGCCGTAGGCTTCCATGCCGTGCTCGCCTACGTCGAGCCCCATGCGTTCCTCCTCGGCGCTGACGCGGAGGCCGATCGTGAACTGGAGCGCGAAGAAGATGGCGAGGGCCGCGATGAACGAGAAGGCGCCGTAGGCCAGCACGCCGATGAGCTGCGTCAGGAACGAGTGGCCGGCGCTGAAGATGCCGACGGCCAACGTGCCCCAGATGCCGCACGTCAGGTGGACGGAGATGGCCCCGACCGGGTCGTCGAGCCCGGCGCGGTCGATCAGGAGAACCGAGCCGACGACGATGACGCCGGCGATGAGGCCGATGACCATGGCCGCGTTCACGCTCACGACATCCGCCCCGGCCGTGATGCCGACGAGCCCGGCGAGCGCGCCGTTCAGCACCATGCTGAGGTCGGGCTTGTGCTGCACCGTCCACGATGCGGCCATCGCGCCGATGATGCCGGTAGCCGAGGCGAGACAGGTGGTCACGAAGACGAGGGAGACCAGCTCCGGGTCGGCGCTGAGCACCGAGCCGCCGTTGAACCCGAACCAGCCGAGCCAGAGCAGGAAGACCCCGATGGTGGCCAGCGGCATGCTGTGCCCGGGGATCGGCTTGGCCCGGCCTTCGAGGTACTTGCCCAGGCGCGGTCCGAGGACGATGACGCCGGCCAGGGCGCCCCACCCGCCGACCGAGTGCACGAGCGTGGAGCCGGCGAAGTCGTAGAAGCCCATCGCGTCGAGGAAACCGCCGCCCCACTTCCACGACCCGGCGATGGTATAGATGAACGCCACGTAGATGGTGGTGAAGATGAGGAACGACCCGAGCTTGATCCGCTCCGCCACCGCGCCCGATACGATCGTGGCCGCGGTCGCTGCGAACATGGCCTGGAAGATGAAGTCGGTCCAGTACGTGTATGCGCCGTCGGCGTATGCGACGGTGTTCCCCTCGGCGCCCGGGTCGAGCCCGAAGCCCGCGAAACCCAGGAACTGCCCGAGCGAGAAGTCGCCTGGGTACATGAGATTGAACCCCACGATGGCGTAGGTGATGAGGCCGATGGCGATGACGCCCGTGTTCTTGAACAGGATGTTCACCGTGTTCTTGGCCTGCGTCAGCCCGCTCTCGAGGCACGCGAAGCCGAGGTGCATGATGAAGACGAGGAACGTCGCGACGAGCATCCAGGTGTTGTTGACCGTGAACAGCTCCTGCGAAGCTCCCTCCTGGGCGAATGCCGCGCGCGGGATCAGGACGATGGCCAGCAGCACGAGCGACGGCGCGGCCGCGCGGACGAGCGAGCGACGGAATCCAGTTCTCATTGGCGTTTCCTAGTCCTTCCTTGATCGCGCAGACTCCTAGAGAGCCGAGGGGCCGGACTCGCCGGTCCGGATGCGCACGGCCTGGCCGACGTCGCTCACGAAGATCTTCCCGTCGCCGATCTCGCCCGTCCGGGCGGAGCCCTTGATGGCCTCGAGCACGGCATCGACCTGGCCGTCGTCGGCCACGACGTCGATCTTGATCTTCGGGACGAAGTCGACCGAGTACTCCGCGCCGCGGTAGATCTCGGTGTGCCCCTTCTGGCGCCCGAACCCCTTGACCTCGGTCACGGTCAGGCCCTGGATGCCGGACTTCGACAGCGCCTCGCGGGCCTCGTCGAGCATGTGCGGTTTGATGATCGCCGTGATGAGCTTCATGAGCTGTCTCCCTGTACGAGTCGGCGTGATGCGTCGACCGACTGTCTAAGCAAGACGCGCGCCAACTCCGGACCGGCGTCCGGACCGGTGGAGATCGGGAGAGAAACCGGCGGATGCGGCGCGTCGAGGGACGTCTCTCGGGGCAACATGCCCCACAAAACCGTAGTAGTCACGGCCTTCAGTTACAAAACCGTAGAGATGCGTTCTCGCCGGAATCGTTCCACAGCCGACGTGTCGCCCCACGGGTCCGTCACGCCGCGGACGAAGGCAGAATCCCAACCAGATCGGGAGCAAGGACGACCGCCCGGGGCGCGCGATCCAGCAGGGCGCTCGATGTGGTCCTACGAAAACGTAGCGGTTGGAAGAAGCAGCTACAAGATCGTATATGGATGGCGCTAGCGAAATCGTCGGCAGTCGATACCGTACTTCTTGACCTTGTAACTGACGATCCGCTCAGTCGAGTCGAGGAGCTTCGCCGCCTTGACCCGATTGCCGCGGGTCGTCTTCAGGGCGTCCTGCAGCAGGTCCTTCTCGTAGGCGGCGACGGCGTCGGCGAGCGAGACGTTGGTGGTGGTCCCGGACGCCTCGCCGGTCTGCAGCGTGGGCGGGAGGTGGTGGGCGTGCACGACGTGGCCGTCGCAGACGAGCACCGCGCGCTCGATGCAGTTCTCGAGCTCCCGGACGTTGCCCGGCCAGTGGTAGGCCATGAACATGTCGATGGCCGGCGTCGAGATGCGCTTCACGTGCTTGCCGTGCTCGATGGAGTACTTCTCGAGGAAATTGTCCGCGAGGAGCAGGATGTCGGTCTTCCGCTCGCGCAGGGGCGGCACGAAGATGGCGAACACGTTGAGCCGGTAGTGCAGGTCCTCGCGGAAGGTGCCGGCCGCGATCGCCTTCTCGATGTCGGCGTTGGTCGCCGCGATCATCCGCACGTTGGACTTCACGGGGGCGGTGCCGCCGAGGCGCTCGAACTCCTTCTCCTGGAGCACGCGGAGCAGCTTGACCTGCGTCGAGAGATTGATGTCGCCGATCTCGTCGAGGAAGAGCGTGCCCCCGTCGGCCAGCTCGAAACGACCCTTCTTGCGCGCCGAAGCGCCCGTGAACGCGCCGCGCTCGTAGCCGAACAGCTCCGACTCGATGAGCGAGTCGGGCAGCGCGGCGCAGCTCACCTTGACGAACGGCTTCTTGGCGCGCGGGGAGTTGTAGTGGATGGCGTGCGCGATGAGCTCCTTGCCCGTCCCGGACTCGCCGCGGATGAGCACGGTCGTGTTCGACGACGCGACGCGCGCGATCTGTTCGTACACCTGCCGCATGGGGCCGCTGGTGCCGATGATGTGCGAGAAATCGTAGCGCTGCTTGAGCTCTGCCTTGAGGTGGATGTTCTCGTCGAGCAGCCGTTGCCGCTCGGCCTCCGCGATCTGCTGCAGCCGGAGTGCCTGGCCGAACATCGAGGCCACTACCCGGCAGACGTGCAGGTCCCGGTCGTAGTTGCGGGCCTTGTCGAACGGGAAGTCGATGTTGAGGGCGCCGACCGGCTTCCGCTCGCCGGGAATCGGCACGGACATGAAGCTGATCTCCGAGCGCGGCCCGTCCCGCCGGCGCCCCGTGCGATGCAGGAACATCGGCTCCTGGCTGATCTGCGGCACGACGACCGGCTTGCCGCTGGCGACGACACGCCCGGTGATGCCCTCGCCCATCTCCCACTCGGCGTGGCGCCCGGCCCCGGTGAGCCCGGCCGACGCTTCCACCCGCAGCCGTCCCGTGTCGGGGTCGGCGAGGACCACCGCGCTGCGAATCACGCCGTGGAGGTGGTCGAGCATTTCGAGCGCGCGCTGGAAGCCGGCCCGCGGGCTCTGGGCCACGGTCAGGACCTGGTTGATCTCCGCCAGCATCGCCAGCGGCCGGACGTCCGCCGGCAATGCCTTGGACCTCTTCATTGCGTGGGTCTTGCCGCCTTGCGAAACCATGCCCATCCGACAAGCAATGTTCGTGCCATAGCGGTAGCCTGACGGTGCCGGGATCGCTTGCCACCGAAGAGTCGAGGGGCTGCGGCGGCCGCCTCCGAAGACGCCGTGAGTCAGACGGGGGCGGGCAGGGTCGATGAACCCATCAGGTAGGCATCGATCCCGCGAGCGGCGCTGCGGCCCTCGGCGATCGCCCAGACGATGAGCGACTGCCCGCGCTGCATGTCCCCGGCGGTGAAGACGGCCGGCACGCTGGTCATCCAGTTCTCGTCGCGCCACACGTTGCCGCGCTCGGTCAGCCGGACGCCGAGCTCTTCCAGCAGACCCGGCCGCTCCGGGCCCACGAACCCCATGGCGAGCAGCACGAGATCGGCCCTGAGCTCGAACGCGCTGTCGGGGATCGGGTCGAACGCGACGCGACCGTCGCGCCGGGTCATCCGGACCTTCGTCGCGTGAAGCGTGCTGACGTGGCCGTTGCCGGACCCGGTGAAGCGGTCGGTCGATACGGCGTAGACGCGGTCGCCGCCCTCCTCGTGGGCGGCGGAGACCCGGAAGACCTGCGGCCACGTCGGCCACGGATTGCCGGGCGCCCGCTCGTCCGGCGGCCGCGGCAGCAACTCGAACTGGGCGACCGAGCGGGCGCCCTGGCGGTGGACGGTCCCCAGGCAGTCGGCGCCCGTGTCCCCGCCCCCGATGATCACGACGTGCTTGCCGCGCGCCGTGATCTCCTCGTCCGCCGGCACGACGTCGCCCTCGCAGCGGCGGTTCTGCTGCGTGAGGTACTCCATGGCGAAGTGGATGCCCCCGAGCTCCCGGCCCGGCACCTTGAGGTCGCGCGGCCAGCCGGCGCCGCCGGCGAGGAGCGCCGCGTCGTACTCGCGCTGCATCTGCTCGGCCGACAGGTCGACGCCGACGTTCACCCCCGTGCGGAAGCGAATGCCCTCGGCCTCCAGAATCTGCAGGCGGCGATCGAGGTAGCGCTTCTCCATCTTGAACTCGGGGATGCCGTAGCGCAGCAGTCCGCCGATGCGGTCCGATTTCTCGAAGACCGTCACCGTGTGTCCGACACGGTTGAGCTGGTCCGCCGCCGCCAGGCCGGCGGGGCCGGAGCCGACCACGGCCACCGTCTTGCCGGTCCGCCTGGCCGGCGGGTCGGCGTGGATCCTCCCGTCATCGAAAGCGCGCTCGACGATCGCCAGCTCGATCGACTTGATGGTGACCGCCTCCCGGTCGATGGCCAGGACGCACGACCCCTCGCACGGGGCGGGGCAGAGCCGTCCGGTCCACTCCGGGAAGTTGTTGGTCTTGTGCAGCCGGTCGATGGCCGCCGGCCACTTGTCGCGGTAGACCAGGTCGTTCCAGTCCGGGATCAGGTTGCCGAGCGGACACCCTTCGTGACAGAACGGGATGCCGCAATCCATGCAGCGCGCACCCTGCGCGCGGAGGTCGTCCGACAGATACGGCAGATAGACCTCGTGCCAGTCGTGCACCCGTTCGCCGACCGGGCGGGCGGGCGGCTTCTGCCGCTCGATCTCGAGGAACCCCTTCAGCTTGCCCATGATTGTACGTCGTCGTGTTCTACGCGCCGATCAGCTCGGCGAACTCCGGCTCGCGCGACTCGGCGCGCGCGCGGGCCTCGGCCGCGAGCACGCGCTTGTAGTCGCGCGGCATGACCTTGACGAACTGCGCCCGGGTCGACGGCCACGCGTCGAGCACGCGCTCGGCAACCGCGCTGCCGGTCAGGGCCGCGTGGCGCGCGAGCATCCGTCGGACCAGCGCCGCGTCGTCGTCGTCCAGCGTCTCCAGGTCGACCATGCCGGGGTTGCAGCGGCGCGGGAAGTCCGCCGCCGCGTCGAGGACGTAGGCGACCCCGCCGCTCATCCCGGCCGCGAAGTTGCGGCCCGTGGGGCCGAGGATGACGACCCGCCCCCCGGTCATGTACTCGCAGCCGTGGTCCCCGACCGCCTCCACGACCGCGTGCGCGCCGCTGTTCCGGACGCAGAAGCGCTCGCCGGCGACGCCGCGCACGAACGCCTCGCCGCCGGTGGCGCCGTACAGCGCGACGTTCCCGATGATGATGTTCTCCTCGGGGGCGAAGGTGGAGCGTCGCGGCGGATGGATGACCAGCCGCCCCCCCGACAGACCCTTGCCGAAGTAGTCGTTCGCGTCGCCCTCGATCGTCATCGAGACGCCCCGTGGCACGAACGCCCCGAAGCTCTGCCCGGCCGAGCCGGTGAAGCGGATGCGGACGGTCTCGTCGGGTAGCCCCTCCGCGCCCCAGCGGCGCGTGATCTCTGCCCCGAGCATCGTGCCGACGGTCCGGTTGACGTTGCGGATCGGGAGGTCGATCGCAACCGGCTCCCGCCGCTCGATCGCCGGCTTGCACTGCGCGATGAGCTCGTTGTCGAGGGCGCGGTCGAGTCCGTGATCCTGCGGGCGCACGCAGTGTCGTCCCACGTGGGAAGGGACGTCCGGGTAGTGCAGGATGGACGACAGATCCAGCCCGCGCGCCTTCCAGTGCTCGACCGCGGCAACGACGTCGAGCCGGTCGGCGCGGCCGATCATCTCGTCCATGGTCCGGAACCCGAGCTCGCTCATCAGCTCCCGGATCTCTTCCGCGACGAAGCGGAAGTAGTTCTCGACGAACTCCGGCCGACCCGTGAAGTGCTTGCGGAGCTCCGGGTTCTGCGTGGCGATGCCCACCGGACAGGTGTCCAGATGGCAGACCCGCATCATGATGCAGCCGGAGACGACCAGCGGCGCGGTGGAGAAGCCGTACTCCTCGGCGCCGAGCAGCGCCGCGACCACGACGTCGCGGCCCGTCTTCATCTGCCCGTCGACCTGCACCACGATCCGGTCGCGGAGCTCGTTCAGCACCAGCACCTGCTGGGTCTCCGCCAGGCCGAGCTCCCAGGGCACGCCGGCGTGCTTGATGCTGGTCAGCGGCGACGCGCCGGTGCCGCCGTCGTGGCCGGAGATGAGCACGACGTCCGAGTGCGCCTTGGCCACGCCGGCGGCTACGGTGCCGACACCGACCTCCGCCACCAGCTTGACGTGGATGCGAGCCTCGCGGTTCGCGTTCTTCAGGTCGTGGATGAGCTGCGCGAGGTCCTCGATGGAATAGATGTCGTGGTGCGGCGGCGGCGAGATGAGGCCGACGCCGGGGGTCGAATAGCGGACCTTCGCGATCCACGGGTAGACCTTGAACCCGGGGAGCTGCCCGCCCTCGCCCGGCTTGGCCCCCTGCGCCATCTTGATCTGGATGTCGTCCGAGTTCACCAGGTACTCGCTCGTCACGCCGAACCGGCCGGACGCCACCTGCTTGACCGCGCTCCGCCGCAGGTCGCCGTTCGCGTCGGGCGTGTAGCGCGCCGGGTCCTCGCCGCCCTCGCCGGTGTTCGACTTGCCCCCGAGCCGGTTCATCGCGATCGCCAGCGTCTCGTGCGCCTCGGCGCTGATCGAGCCGTACGACATCGCGCCGGTGGCGAAACGCTTGAAGATCGCCTCGGGCGGTTCCACCTCGTCGAGCGGTACGGGCCGGCCGGCCGGCTTCAGGGCGATCAGCCCGCGGAGCGTGGCCCGCTGGCGGTTCTGGCCGTTCACCAGCTCCGCGTACTCGCGGTAGATATCGCGCTGGCCGCTTCGGCTGGCGTGCTGCAGCTTGAACACCGTCTGGGGGTTGAAGAGGTGGTACTCGCCGTCGCGGCGCCACTGGTACTCGCCGCCCGACTCGAGCTCGCCGTCGTCCCGGCCGCGGGTCGGGAACGCCGCCGCATGCCGGCGGACCGTCTCGTCGGCCACCGTTTCGATTCCGATCCCGCCCACGCGGGATGCGGTCCAGGTGAAGTAGCGGTCGACGAAGCCCTTGTCGAGCCCGACCGCCTCGAAGATCTGCGCGCCGCGGTAGCTCTGCAGCGTGGAGATCCCCATCTTCGACATCACCTTCAGGACGCCCTTCGTGCACGCCCGGACGTAGCGCCGGGCCGCCTCGTCGTAGTCGACGTCCCGGATCTCGCCGCTGGCCAGCAGCTCGCCGATCGTCTCGAACGCGAGGTACGGGTTGATGGCGGCGGCGCCGTAGCCGAGCAGCAGCGCCATGTGGTGGCATTCGCGCGCCTCGCCGGTCTCGACGAGGAGCGCCACCCGGGTGCGCGTTCCCTCTCGTACCAGGTGGTGGTGCACCCCCGCCGTGGCCAGCAGGGCCGGGATCGGGGCGTGCTCCGCGTCCACGCCGCGGTCCGACAGCACGAGGAGCGTCGTCCCGGCCTCGATGGCCGCGCTCGCCTGCGCGCGGAGCGCGTCCATCGCCTTCGCCAGACCGGCCGCGCCCGCGCCGGGGTCGAACAGCATCGGCAGGGTCGCGGACCGGAACGCCGGATCGCTCAGGTTCCGCAGCTTTGCCAGCTCGCCGTTCGCCAGCACCGGGTGGTCGATCTTGACGTGGTGGCACGACGCGGCCTCTGGCTCGAGCAGGTTGCGCTCGGCCCCGAGCGTCGACCCCATGTCGGTCACCAGCTCCTCGCGGATCGCGTCGAGCGGCGGGTTCGTGACCTGCGCGAAGAGCTGCTTGAAGTAGTCGTAGAGCAGCCGGGAGCGGTCCGACAGCACCGCGAGCGACGTGTCCGTGCCCATCGAGCCGATGGGCTCCGCCCCCTGCTGCGCCATCGGGGCGACGAGGATGCGCAGGTCCTCCTCGGTGTAGCCGAACGCCCGCTGGCGGCGGAGCACCGTCTCGCGTGGGGGCGGGGTGTCGGCCGGGGCGTCGGGCAGAGAGTCGATGTGCACGAGCTCCCGAGCCAGCCACTCGGCGTAGGGCCGCTCGGCCGCGAGCTGCTGCTTGATCTCCTCGTCGTCGATGATGCGCCCCTGCGCGGTGTCGACGAGGAAGATGCGCCCGGGGTGCAGGCGGTCCTTGATGCGGACGTTCTCCGGCGGGACGTCGAGCACGCCGACCTCCGACGCCATGATGACCATGTCGTCGCGGGTGACGTAGTAGCGCGAGGGCCGCAGCCCGTTGCGGTCGAGCACGGCGCCGATCACGGTGCCGTCGGTGAACGCTATCGAGGCCGGCCCGTCCCACGGCTCCATCAGCGAGGCGTGGTACTCGTAGAACGCGCGCCGGTCGGCGGCCATCGACTCGTGGTTCGACCACGGCTCCGGAATCATCATCAGCACCGCGTGCGCCAGCGGGCGGCCGGTGAGGACGAGGAACTCCAGCACGTTGTCGAACGTGGCGGTGTCGCTCTGCCCCTCGCGGATGAGCGGAAAGAGCTTCTGGAGGTCGTCGCCGAACAGGTCCGACCGGCACAGCGCCTCGCGCGCGCGCATCCAGTTGATGTTGCCGCGCAGCGTGTTGATCTCCCCGTTGTGGGCGATGTAGCGGTAGGGGTGCGCCAGCGGCCACGAGGGGAAGGTGTTGGTGCTGAAGCGGGAGTGGACGAGCGCGAGCGCCGACTCGAAGTCCGGGTCCGTCAGGTCGGGGAACATCGCCTCCATCTGGTCGGCGATGAGCATCCCCTTGTACACGACGGTGTTCGACGACAGGCTCGCGACGTAGAACAGCTCCCGCTCGGCCAGATCGAGATCGTCGGCGGCCAGGCTGACCCGCTGCCGGATGACGTAGAGCTTGCGCTCGAAGCGGGCGCGCGCCCCGCCGGGACCGGGGTCCGCGGGGTTCTCCGCCGCCGTCCCCGCGCGGCCGATGAAGACCTGACGGATCACCGGCTCGCCGCGGCGCGCGGTCGGCCCGAGTGCCGAGCTGTCCGTCGGCACGTCGCGCCAGCCGAGCAGGCGCTGCCCTTCGTCGGCGACGACGCGGGAGAAGAGATCCTCGATGCGGCGCCTCTCCGCCGCGTCCCGCGGCAGGAACACCATGCCGACGCCGTACTCGCCGGCCTTGGGCAACTCGATGCCGGCCGCGGGCGCCGCCTTCGCCAGGAACTTGTGCGGCACCTGCAGTAGCATGCCGGCGCCGTCGCCGGTGTTCACCTCGCAGCCGCACGCACCCCGGTGCAGCAGGTTCAGGCCGACCTCGAACGCCTGCCGCACCAGCTTGTGCGACTGCTCGCCCTTGATGTTGACCACGAACCCTACGCCGCACGAGTCGTGCTCGAACCGCGGGTCGTAGAGACCTTGCGCCGGCGGCCGTCGGCCGCGGACGGTCGCCCGCGGGGCGCGTCGGTCCTTTCTCGTCGATGGCATGGTCATGGGTCTTCAGCTCGCGGCGTCGTCGGCGTCGGGGTCACCCGGCTCGGGGCGCGGCGACGAGTGCGCCCGGCTGGCGGAGCAGCTCGATGAAGCCGGTCACCGCTGGATTGAGCCGTCTCCGGCGGCGGTGAATGATGCTCAACGGACGGACGAACGGCGGCTCGCCGGTGTCGGTTCCGAGGCCGACCTTCACGAGCGTCCCGCGCTGGACCTCGCGCCGCAGCGCCGGCTCGGGCAGGAGCGCGACGCCGGCGCCGTCCTCGACCGCCTGCTTGATGTTCTCGATGTTGTCGAACTCCGCCACCACGCGTACCTCGGCGTCGTGGCGGCGGAGGAAGCGGTCGATCTCGCGGCGCACCTTCAGCCCGCGGTCGAACGTCACGAAGGCCGCGCCGTCGAGCGCACGCGGCTCCATCGGCGCCGCGGTGCGCGCGAAGCGATGGCCCGGCGGGCAGGCGACCACCATCGCCTGGCTCTGCCACGGGATCGCGGTGAGCTCGCGCCCGGGGTTGGCGAACGAGATGAGGCCGAGGTCCGACTGGTCGTTCAGCACGCGGGAGTAGATCTGGTCGGGATGCATGTACTCGAGATCGACCCCGGCGCCCGGCACCGACGCCTGGAATCGATCGACGTACTGGCTCAGATCGTGCAGCCGCACCGAGTAGATCGATGCCAGGCGGACCGTATAGCCCGAGGGTTGCTGCCGGCGCTGCACCGCCTCCTCGAGCTCGTGGTAGCGCTCGACGATCTCCTGGCAGCCCTTGAAGAAGAGCCGACCCTCGGGCGTGAGCCGCCACGGCCGCTTCGAGCGGTCGATGAGCTGCGCCCCGAGCCGCTTCTCGATCTGGCGCACCGCCTGGCTTGCCGCGGACTGGCTCACGGAGCTCGCGACGGCCCCGCGCGAGAAGCTCTGATGACGCACCACGTCACAGAAGATGTTCAGGGACTCCAGGTGCATGAACCGCCACCTTACCGACAACCGTGGCTAATGGCAAGCGTCTGCAGTATCAGCAACTCTGATTCGATGGGCCGGGCCGCGGGATCCGGGCTAGGATGGAAGCATGGTGTGTCGTGACGACGCGGACGGGAGACCGGCTGCGTCACGCTGTTCTTCTCCAGCGGGTGCAAGTCCCGCCTCGGTAAGCGCCGGAGCGCCGAGTAGCGGACCCCAGGCACGACCGGAGACGGCCGTGGCCCGAGCGGGGTGTCAAGAGCCTCTTCGGAGGGAGCAAGTCCGCGGGCCGCAACATGAAGTGAAGCCTGCAGCCTCGACAGATTCACAACCCGAGAGCCGAGCCGCTCATGTCACGGTGAAGGCCACGTCTCCCGCGCCCCGGTCCGGCGGCGTACGTGCGGGAGGTCTCGGCGGGGTAGGGGGCGCAGCACGCGGACACGGAGAGGGACGGAACACGAGAGGCCCGTCTGCGCGGCCCGGGTCGGGGCAACGCGGCTCGCATAAGCCGAAGGTGAAAGCGGGCGCGGCGCAGCGGGATTCCGAGGGGGCCATAGTACTGCGGAGGGCCGTGCAGCAGAACGCGGCCGGAGGGAAGGGCCCCTGCGGTGGGCACGGCGCGGGTGCAAGGACGCGCGAGGGCATGGCCGGCGAGACCGGACCCAACTCCCCCGGGGGGCGTATGTCTCTCGACAAAGTGCGCCAATTGCAGCGACGCCTGTGGGCCGCGGCCAAGCGGTCCCCGAAACGGCGCTTCCACGCCCTGATGGACCGGATCTGGAGGGATGACGTCCTCCGGGAGGCGTGGCGGCGCGTCAAGCGGAATCGTGGCTCGGCCGGCGTCGACAGGGAGACGCTGGCTGAGATTGAGCAGCGTGGTGTCGATGAGTTCCTCGCGGAACTCGGCACGGCGTTGCGGGTGGGGACGTATCGGCCGCGGCTGGTCCTGCGGCGCTACATTCCCAAGGCTGATGGCCGACGGCGACCGCTCGGGATACCGACGGTTCGCGACCGGGTGGCGCAGATGGCCGCGACTCTGGTGTTGGGCCCCATCTTCGAGGCGGATTTCCGCGATTCGTCGTATGGGTTTCGACCGAAGCGGAGCGCGACGCAGGCGCTGGAGGTCCTTCGCGTCCGCGGGGCGCGCGGGGGCAGCCACGTGCTGGATGCCGACATCTGCGACTACTTCAGCAGCATCGAGCACGAGAAGCTGCTGACGCTGGTGCGCCAGCGCGTCTCGGACCGGCGTGTCCTTCGGCTGCTGCGACTGTGGCTCGCGGCGGGGGTGATGGAGGACGGGCAGGTGCATCGAACCCTGGCGGGCACTCCGCAGGGGGGCGTCATCTCGCCGCTGTTGTCGAACATCTTCCTGCACGTGCTCGACCGGGTCTGGGAGGACCGGTGGGCGCACCTCGGTACGCTGGTGCGCTACGCGGACGACTTCGTGGTGATGTGCGACACGAAGTCGTCGGTCGAGGCGGCGCGAGAGCGCGTGGGTCTGGTGCTGGCCCGGCTCGGGCTGGAACTGCATCCGGAGAAGACGCGGGTGGTCGACCTGACGGACGGTCGTGAGGGCTTCGATTTCCTGGGGTGTCATCTGCACAAGCGCATGAGCGGACCCATCTGGGCTCGCAAGCGGCAACGGGTGTACTACCTGCACCGCTGGCCGTCTCGGCGTGCGATGAAGCAGGTGCGAGCCCGCGTGCGGGCGCTCACCCCTCGAGGCCGCTGCCACACGGACCTGCGTCTGGTCATCGCGGACGTGAACCGGGTCCTTCGCGGGTGGGGGCAGTATTTCCGAACCGGGAATGCGGCGCACCACTTCGTGCAGCTCGACCAGTACGTGGAACGGCGCCTGCGCGGCTTGCTCCTCAAGCGCGCGGGGTCGCGACTCGCGGCTGGTCGGGCGCTGGCCTGGCATCGTCCGTTCTTCGAAGCCTTGGGGCTTGCTCGCCTGCGCGGCACGATTCGGTATCCGGGGGTGGTGCATGCCGCGACCTGAAGCTCACCTGGTAAGCCGTGTGCGGGAAATCCGCACGCACGGTTTGAACGGGGGTCTTGCTTCCAGCCGGTCGGTTCCGCCGACCGGTGCCCAGTAGGATCTACCAATGGTGTGTCGTGACGACGCGGACGGGAGACCGGCTGCGTCACGCTGTTCTTCTCCAGCGGGTGCAAGTCCCGCCTCGGTAAGCGCCGGAGCGCCGAGTAGCGGACCCCAGGCACGACCGGAGACGGCCGTGGCCCGAGCGGGGTGTCAAGAGCCTCTTCGGAGGGAGCAAGTCCGCGGGCCGCAACATGAAGTGAAGCCTGCAGCCTCGACAGATTCACAACCCGAGAGCCGAGCCGCTCATGTCACGGTGAAGGCCACGTCTCCCGCGCCCCGGTCCGGCGGCGTACGTGCGGGAGGTCTCGGCGGGGTAGGGGGCGCAGCACGCGGACACGGAGAGGGACGGAACACGAGAGGCCCGTCTGCGCGGCCCGGGTCGGGGCAACGCGGCTCGCATAAGCCGAAGGTGAAAGCGGGCGCGGCGCAGCGGGATTCCGAGGGGGCCATAGTACTGCGGAGGGCCGTGCAGCAGAACGCGGCCGGAGGGAAGGGCCCCTGCGGTGGGCACGGCGCGGGTGCAAGGACGCGCGAGGGCATGGCCGGCGAGACCGGACCCAACTCCCCCGGGAGGCGTCCGCCTCTCGACCAAGTGCGCCAATTGCAACGACGCCTGTGGGCCGCGGCCAAGCGGTCCCCGAAGCGGCGCTTCCACGCCCTGATGGACCGGATCTGGAGGGATGACGTCCTCCGGGAGGCGTGGCGGCGCGTCAAGCGGAATCGTGGCTCGGCCGGCGTCGACAGGGAGACGCTGGCTGAGATTGAGCAGCGTGGTGTCGATGAGTTCCTCGCGGAACTCGGCACGGCGTTGCGGGTGGGGACGTATCGGCCGCGGCTGGTCCTGCGGCGCTACATTCCCAAGGCTGATGGCCGACGGCGACCGCTCGGGATACCGACGGTTCGCGACCGGGTGGCGCAGATGGCCGCGACTCTGGTGTTGGGCCCCATCTTCGAGGCGGATTTCCGCGATTCGTCGTATGGGTTTCGACCGAAGCGGAGCGCGACGCAGGCGCTGGAGGTCCTTCGCGTCCGCGGGGCGCGCGGGGGCAGCCACGTGCTGGATGCCGACATCTGCGACTACTTCAGCAGCATCGAGCACGAGAAGCTGCTGACGCTGGTGCGCCAGCGCGTCTCGGACCGGCGTGTCCTTCGGCTGCTGCGACTGTGGCTCGCGGCGGGGGTGATGGAGGACGGGCAGGTGCATCGAACCCTGGCGGGCACTCCGCAGGGGGGCGTCATCTCGCCGCTGTTGTCGAACATCTTCCTGCACGTGCTCGACCGGGTCTGGGAGGACCGGTGGGCGCACCTCGGTACGCTGGTGCGCTACGCGGACGACTTCGTGGTGATGTGCGACACGAAGTCGTCGGTCGAGGCGGCGCGAGAGCGCGTGGGTCTGGTGCTGGCCCGGCTCGGGCTGGAACTGCATCCGGAGAAGACGCGGGTGGTCGACCTGACGGACGGTCGTGAGGGCTTCGATTTCCTGGGGTGTCATCTGCACAAGCGCATGAGCGGACCCATCTGGGCTCGCAAGCGGCAACGGGTGTACTACCTGCACCGCTGGCCGTCTCGGCGTGCGATGAAGCAGGTGCGAGCCCGCGTGCGGGCGCTCACCCCTCGAGGCCGCTGCCACACGGACCTGCGTCTGGTCATCGCGGACGTGAACCGGGTCCTTCGCGGGTGGGGGCAGTATTTCCGAACCGGGAATGCGGCGCACCACTTCGTGCAGCTCGACCAGTACGTGGAACGGCGCCTGCGCGGCTTGCTCCTCAAGCGCGCGGGGTCGCGACTCGCGGCTGGTCGGGCGCTGGCCTGGCATCGTCCGTTCTTCGAAGCCTTGGGGCTTGCTCGCCTGCGCGGCACGATTCGGTATCCGGGGGTGGTGCATGCCGCGACCTGAAGCTCACCTGGTAAGCCGTGTGCGGGAAATCCGCACGCACGGTTTGAACGGGGGTCTTGCTTCCAGCCGGTCGCTTCCGCCGACCGGTGCCCAGTAGGATCTACCAATGGCTACTCCACCACACGGCACGAGCGTGCTTGCGCACCATCCGCGCTCCGTTCCTCGATCCCGCCCCGGGCGCGCGACGGCCGCGCTGCTCGGTCTGCTCCTCGTCGCGACCCCGGCGTCCGCCCGCGGGGACGAGGAGGCGGCGCGGGTCGACGAGGGCGTCGTCGTCCTCGAGGAGATCATGGAAGCGCCCGACGCGTCGATTCCCCGCTCCCTTCTCGACGGGGCGGTCGCCATCGCGGTCTTCCCGTCCACGGTCAAGGCGGGCTTCTTCCTCGGGGGGCAGCGCGGCCGCGGCTTCATCACGGGGAGGGACCCGGACACCGGAAGCTGGTCCGCCCCTGCGTTCCTGACTCTGACCGGCGGCAGCATCGGCCTGCAGGTCGGAGCGCAGTCGGTGGACGTCGTGCTTCTGATACAGAACGCCCGGGGGCTGCGGCGGCTGCTCGACAACCAGTTCAAGCTGGGCGGCGACGTCTCGGCGGTCGTGGGACCGATCGGCCGCAGCCTCGAGGCGTCGACGGATCTCCAGTTGACGGCGGAGATCCTCAGCTATTCGCGCACGCGGGGGGTGTTCGCGGGCGCGGCGCTCGGCGGAGCTACCCTGCGGGCCGACCGCGACGCGAACGAGCGCTTCTACGGCGAGCGGCTCGACTCGTTCGACATCGTGCTCGACGGCAAGACCGGCGACGGCCTCCCGGACGCGGCGGTCCGGCTCCGGGAGGCCCTGGCGGCGCTTACCGCGGAGGAGGACGACGGTTCGGAGTGACCGGGTCCTGGCACTTGACGGCGGTGGTGCGGACTGACATGATGTGCGCGTGACGTTGCGAACGACCGGCTGCTGTTGTAGCGAGCCCGCTGAGGGCCCCCGCGCCGACGGTCGTGCTGCGTCACGTGTGCTGAGTCACTAGAAGAAGCGAACACTCGACGCGAAGGACCCAAGGCCCGGGGGGCGACGCCCCCCGGGCCTTTTTCTTTGCAGCAGCATCCGAGACGTGACCGGATTCGACCTCGCCCCGATCGCCATCGGCTTCATCGTGGGCGCCCTCGTCGGCGCAACGTCCACCGGGGGCGGGGCGTTGCTGACGCCGGCGCTCGTGCTGGTGGCGCGGGTGCCGCCCTCG
This sequence comes from Vicinamibacterales bacterium, assembly GCA_965215155.1. Classification (GTDB taxonomy): domain Bacteria; phylum Acidobacteriota; class Vicinamibacteria; order Vicinamibacterales; family UBA8438; genus JAGWAJ01. The sequence goes on from CBDCCY010000004.1 coordinate 2,410,535, forward strand.
ATCGCGATCGGGTCGGACGTGCTGATCGCGGCCGGCATGAAGCTGGTCGGCGGTGGCTTCTACGCGCTGCGGCGCGAGGTGCACTGGCAGACCGCGGCGCGGCTGGCGGCCGGTTCGCTCCCGGGGGCCGCCGTCGGGATCGCGATTCTCAACCGGCTCCCCGGCGACCGGCTCGAGGCGTGGCTGGCGCACGCCCTGGGCTTCGTGCTGATCCTGGCCGCGGCCGCGCTCTTGCTGCGCGTGGTCCTCGCCGAGAGACTCCATCCGCGCCGCATGCCCCCCACCGTGGCGACGATCGGTCTCGGCTTCCTCACCGGCGTGCTTGTCAGCATGACCAGCGTCGGCAGCGGATCGCTGCTCCTGTGCGTGCTTGCGCTCGGCTACCCGCTCGCCGCGCGCACCAGCGTCGGCACGGACCTGATCCACGCGCTCGCCCTGTCGTCGGCCGCGACCGTCGGGCACGCGGCCGCCGGCCGCGTCGACGTCGCCCTGGCCGGCGCAGTGCTGGTGGGCGGAATTCCCGGCGTTCTCGCCGGGGCGCGGCTGGCGACGGCGGTTCCCGAACGGCCGCTTCGCGCCAGCCTCGCGGTCGTCCTGTTCGTTCTCGGCATGCAACTGGCGGTCTTCGGCGTGGCGCAGCAGGCGCCGGCGCCGGCGTCGTACGGAGGTGAAGCATCGTGAGCAACGTCGCAGTTCTGAGTCCGTGCGCGGATCGCACGGCGCCGTTGGAGATGTGCGCGGACGCCCTGGAGGGAGCTCCTCCCGAAGTCGTCCTGCGCTGGGCCATAGACCGCTTCGCAGACCGGCTGACGTTCGCCACCGGGTTCGGCGCCGAGGGTTGTGTCCTGATCGACCTGATCGGGCGCCACCGGCTGCCGATCGACCTGTTCTCGCTCGACACCGGCGTGCTGTTTCCGGAGACGCGCGAGCTGTGGGGGCGTCTGGAGGCGCGCTACGGTCTCACGATCCGCGGCGTCCGCCCGGAGCGCACCGCGGGCAGCGAAGCGGACGCCGCGCTCGACCCGGCGCATCGGTTGTGGGAGCGCGACCCGGACGGCTGCTGCGCCCGCCGCAAGGTGTTTCCGCTCGCCGCCGAGCTGCAGGGGGTGGACGCCTGGATCACCGCCATTCGCCGTGACCAGACGCCGCCGCGGGCGAACGCGCCGGTCGTCGGGTGGGACGCCAAGTTCGGGATCGCGAAGGTCAACCCGCTCGTCACCTGGACCAGCCGGGACGTCTGGCGGTATCTGCAGTCGAACGACGTGCCGTACAATCCGCTCCACGATCGCGGCTACCCCAGCGTGGGCTGCTGGCCGTGCACCAGTGCGGTGAGGCCGGACGAGGATCCGCGCGCCGGCCGGTGGCGCGGTACTGCGAAGAGCGAGTGCGGGCTCCACGGGCCGGCCGCCCCGCTGCAGGAGGCGCCGGCGACGTAGCGCGACCCGACGGGCGCGCAGGGGCCGAGGAGTACGGATGACGCTCTTCCCCGCTTTCCTGAAGCTGGCCGGCCGGCGCGTCGTCGTCGTGGGCGGCGGCGGCGTCGCGGCCTCCAAGATTCGCGCCCTGCTCGACGCGGGCGCCGAGGTGACGGTCGTGGCTCCCGAGATCGCCCCCGCCATCCTGCAGGCGGACGTGGCGCGCGTCCGGCGGCCGTTCGAGGCACGGGACCTCGACGGCGCGTGGCTGGTCGTGGCGGCCGCACCGCCCGCGGTGAACCGGCAGGTCGCCGAGGCGGCCGGCGAGCGCCGCCTGTTCGTGAACGCGGTCGACGATCCGCCGAACGCGAACCTGTACCTGGGCGGCGTGGTGCGGCGTTCCGGCCTGACGGTGGCCATCTCCACGGACGGGCGGGCTCCGGCCCTCGCCGGTCTCCTGCGGCAGGCGCTCGACGCGCTGCTGCCGGCCGAGCAGGTCGAGCGCTGGTTGGCGGAAGCGGATCGCCTGCGGCGCGAGTGGCGCCGTACGGGATTGCCGATGCCCGAGCGCCGGCCGCAGTTGCTCGACGCTCTGGTTCGCCTGCACGACAGCCGGCCGCGGCCGGCCGACGGTCCCCGAGCATGACGGCAACGACCGGCGGCTTCGTCTCGCTCGTGGGCGCCGGGCCCGGCGACCCCGAGCTGCTGACCGTTCGTGCCGCCCGCCGGCTCGAAGCGGCGGACCTGGTCCTCTACGACGCCCTGGTGCCGCCGGAGGTGGTGGCCGCCGCGCCGCGCGCCCAGCGGTTCCGCGTCGGGAAGCGGGCCGGGCGGAAGGCCGTGACGCAGGAGACGATCCACCGCCTGCTCATTCGCGGGGCGCGCCAGGGAAAGCGCGTCGTCCGGCTCAAGTGCGGCGATCCCTTCGTGCTCGGGCGCGGCGGCGAGGAGGCGCTGGCGCTGCGGGCCGCCGGGGTGCCGTTCGAGGTGGTTCCCGGGGTGACCAGCGTCGTGGCGGCCCCGCTAGCGGCGGGCATCCCGCTCACCCACCGCGGCCTCGCTTCGGGGTTCGTGGCCGTGTCCGGACACGCGGACGAGTCGTTTCGTCCCATCGTAGAGTCGATGGCCCCCAACGGCGTGACCGTCGTGGTGCTGATGGGTCTGCGCGCCCGCGCGCGCGTCGCGACCACCCTGCTCGAGGCCGGTTGGCGCGAGGACACCCCGGCGGCCATCGTCCTGGCCGCGTCGCGGCCCGAGATGCAGCAGTGGGTCGGCCGGCTGGATGGCCTCGGCGCCGCGCCGCTGGAGAGCGGCGACGCGCCGGGAACGATCGTGATCGGCGACGTCGTGGGGCTGAGCGCTCTGGCGCAGGAATCTCGCGCCGGCGGAACGTCCGCGGCGCAGGCGCCGGGGGCGCTGGTGCGCCCTGGCGGGCGCGTCGGGAGTCTGCGCTGGCGCGAAGTCCTGCAACGCACGTCCTGCGGCACAGATTCCTAGCCGGGGCGGCGAGCGCCCCCAGAGGTGTGACGTGACCTGGAAAGCAGCGTTGGCGGACCGGATGCCCGGCGAGCTGGCGGACGAGATCGATGCCTTCGAGCGGCAGATCGACCTGCGGCGGCAGGGCAAGATCGACGAGAAGGTCTTCGCCGAAACCCGCCTCCGGCGTGGGGTCTACGGCCAGCGGTACGACAATGGCCAGCGCAACGACGGGACCGGCGCGAAGCGGCTCCCGTTTCCCTCGAACGGGCTGACCAAGGGTCCGGAGACGGTGTGGGACGCGCCGGGGATGCAGCGGATCAAGATCCCCTTCGGCGGCCTGACGGTGGACCAGATGGAGACGCTCGCCGATCTCGCCGAGGAGTACAGCGACGGCGTCTGCCACATCACGACACGTCAGGACGTCCAACTGCACTTCGTCCACCTCGACGACACGCCCGACCTGATGCGCCGGCTCGCCGCGGTCGGCATTACGACGCGGGAGGCATGCGGCAACACGGTCCGCAACGTCACCGCGTGCCCCCTGGCCGGCGTCTGCCGCGACGAGACGTTCGACGTGACGCCCTACGCCAAGGCGTGCATGCGGTTCCTGCTCGGCCATCCCGACGCGCAGGATTTCGGGCGCAAGTTCAAGGTGGCATTCTCGGGATGCCGCGAGCATGCGTGCGGGCTCGTCTCGATGCACGATCTCGGCCTCATCTCGACCACCCGGACAGTGGACGGCCGCGTCGAGCGCGGCTTCGAGACCTACGTCGGCGGCGGTCTCGGCGCCGTCCCCCACCAGGCGAAGCTGTTCGACCCCTTCCTGCCCGTCGGGGAGCTCCTTCCGCTGGCCCAGGCCATCGCCCGCGTCTTCGCCCGCCTCGGCGAGAAGCGCAACCGGGCCCGCGCGCGCATCAAGTTCCTGGTTGCCCAGCTCGGGCTCGACGAGTTCAAGCGCCTCGTCCTCGAGGAACGGGCTTCGCTGCCGAACGACTCGCGCTGGGACGCGCACGTCGCCGCCGCCCCGGACGAGTCGGAGACGCCGCTGCGGCCGCCCGGGCCTCTCGATGGCGGTCCCGCGGATGGTGCGGGCGATGCCGGCCGCTTCGACGCGGCGGGCGCTTTCCGGGCCTGGGTGCGCACGAACGTCTATCAGCAGCGGCAGGCGGGCTACGCAACGGTGACCGTGGCCCTGCCGCTCGGAGACCTCAGCGCGCGGCAGATGCGCGGCCTGGCCGCGGTGGCGCGCCGCTACGTCGGCGACACCGTCCGGACGACCGTCGAGCAGAACGTAGTGCTGCGCTGGGTCAGCGCCGCCGACCTGCCCGATCTCCACGGCGACCTCGCTCGGCTCGGGCTCGCCGAGCCCGGAGCGGGCACCATCGCGGACATCACCGCCTGCCCCGGCACCGACACGTGCAAGCTCGGCATCGCCTCGTCGCGCGGGTTGGCGGCCGAGCTGCGGGAGCGGCTGCGCGCCGCGGCGACGCCGCCGGACCCGGCGGTGGAGGGCCTGCGCATCAAGACGAGCGGCTGCTTCAACTCGTGCGGCCAGCACCACATCGCGGACCTCGGCTTCTACGGCGTCAGCCGGACGGTCGACGGGTACACGGTGCCGCACTTCCAGGTGGTGCTCGGCGGCCAGTGGACGGAGAACGCCGCCTCCTACGGCCTGGCGTCGGGTGCGATTCCCTCGAAGCGGATTCCCGAGGTAGTCGAGCGGATCACGGCCCGTTTCGTCGCTGAACGGCAGGGGTCGGAGTCGTTCCAGGCGTTCACGCGGCGCATCGGCAAGCGCGCGCTGAAGGCGATGCTGGAGGACCTGGTGCCCGTGCCCGCCCGCGGCGACGAGGCGGCCGGCGGCCGCGCCTTCTACTCGGATTGGGGAGATCCGCGAGAGTTCACCCTCGGCGACATGGGGGTCGGCGAGTGCGCGGGCGAGGTGGTCTCGCTGACCGAGTTCGACCTCGCCGCGGCCGAGGCGCAGATCTTCGAGGCGCAGCTCGAGCTCGAGGCGGGCCGCGTCGATGCCGCCGACGACCGCGCGTACCGCGGGATGCTCCTCGCTGCGAAGGGGCTGGTGAAGGCGGAGTTCATCGACGTCGGCGACGACCCGGCGCACATCGTCCGCGAGTTCCGCGAGCGCTTCTTCGACACGCAGGTCTTCTTCGACAAGTACGCCGGCGGCAAGTTCGCAATGTATCTCTTCCGCCGCCACGAGCGGGGCCCCGCCGCCACCGCCGAGGCGGCCCGGCAGCTCGTCGAGGAAGCGCAGCTTTTCCTCGAGGCGAGCCACGCCTGCCAGGCGCGCCTGGCCGCGCGCCCGGTCGCCGGCCCCGCGGCGTCGCCGGCCGCCGCCGCGCCGTGAGGCCGATGGAGCAGGCAATCGACGGGCTGCAACGCTTCGCCGTGAAGCTGTACCTCGATCCGGGCAGCAGTCTCGCGCCGCGCGCCTGCATCGAGATCTTCCACCGCTGGATCCAGCAGGCCGCCGTGCCCGGCCTGCTGATCGACGTTGCCGACTACACGCACCTCACGGGCGGCCCCCGGGTGGTGCTGGTCGCGCACGAGGGCAACTATGCCCTCGATGACGCCGACGGCCGTCTGGGTCTCGTCTACACGCGCAAGCAGCCGCTGGACGGACCGCTGTCGGACCGGCTGGCCGAGGCTGCCCGCGCCCTGTTCGCCGCGGCCGAGCGTCTGGAGCGGGACTCGGCCGGCCTCGCGGGCGGGGCTACGTTCCTCACCGGCGAGATCGCGGTCGTAACGAACGATCGCCTGTCCGCACCCCGGAAGGCTGACGCCGAGGCCGCGTTGCGCGCGCCGCTCGCTTCGTTCGCCGCCCGCCTCTTCGGCGGCGCGGCGGTCGAGACTCGCCTCCTGGCGGAGTCGGACCGGCTCGGCCTCACGCTGGTGACCGACGCGGTAGCGTCGCTTGCCGATCTGTCGTCGCGAGTAGACTGAACGCGGCTACGCGGGAGACGACCGACCCTCCGTCGGGTCGCGCACCTGTCGGTCTATTCGGGAGCGGTGCTGCACCACCCACCAGCCACGGAGCACGAGAAATGCTGGCCAGCCTCACGATCAAGAACTTCAGGAGTTACCGCAACGCGTCGCTGGAGCTCGGCCCGCTGACCGTCCTGATCGGCGCGAACGCCGCTGGCAAGAGCAATGCCATCGAGGGGGTGAGGTTGCTGTCCTGGATCGCAGCGGGCAACAGGCTCAGTGCGATCCGTCATGCCCTGCAGGACAAGGATCAGACGATCCGGGGAAGGGGCAGCGACCTTGGATTTCGGCAAGGGCGGTCCTTCTCGCTCGCCTGCAAGACGACCGACTTCGACTGGAAGTCCTATTCGGTCACGCTCGACGTACGCGAGGGCGACGAACTGCACATTTCGGGTCTTCCGCAGAATCTGTGGGTAAGAACGGAGGCTGGTAGTCCTCGTCAGACAAGAGGCAGCGTGCCCGTGTGCTCGCCGCCGTCAAGGCGCTTCGCTCCGCTCCGCCCCCGCTGCGCGGGGCTGACGGCCTGGACGCCGGCTCCGCGCACGAGCGCCCCGGCTCTCGTCTGACGAGGACCAAATGCCCGACGCCCGTATCGGGAGGGCGATGGCCCGTCCCGAAGCACAGAACGCAGCCTCGACATCGGAAACGCATCCCGTTCCGGAATCCGCGACAATTGGTGTTGCAGCAGCCAAGCGACGCGGAAGGGGAACGGGATGCAACTCAAGAGTATCTTGAATCGGGTCCAGAAGCACCCGTCGTTCATCTACGAGACGGTGCGGCTGGTGGAGCACCCGCAGTTGACCCTCGAGGTTCGGGTGCGGCCTCGCGCCGGGACCCGCGCGACGTGCTCGCAGTGCAGGCGCCGGGCCCCGGGCTACGACACGCAGGCGGTCCGGCGCTTCGACTTCGTGCCCCTGTGGCACATCCCCGTGGTCTTCCTCTACGCGATGCGCCGCGTCGACTGCCCGCGCTGCGGCGTACGGGTCGAGGCGCTGCCGTGGGCCACCGGCAAGCACCGACTGACCGACGCCTACGCCTGGTTCCTCGCCGGGTGGGCCAGGCGTCTGTCGTGGCAGGAGGTCGCCGCGGCGTTCCCCACGTCCTGGGACACCGTCTATCGGGCCGTGCGCATGGCGGTCGACTGGGGCCTCGCGCACCGCGACCTCACGAACATCGAGGCCATCGGCGTCGACGAGCTCTCCCGCCGCCGCGGGCAACGCTACCTGACGCTGGTCTATCAGATCGACGGTCACTGCAAGCGCCTGCTGTGGGTCGGCCGCGAACGCAAGGCCGCGACGTTGGAGGGCTTCTTCGACTGGTTCGGCCCCGCACGCAGCGCGGCGCTGTATTTCGTCTGCTCGGACATGTGGAAGCCCTACCTGAAGGTGGTTGCCGAGCGCGCCGGCCAGGCCGTGCAGGTGCTCGACCGCTTCCACATCATGAGCCATTTCTCGCAAGCGATCGACGAGGTGCGCGCGGCGGAGGCCCGGAAGCTCGCCGCCGCGGGCCGGGCGCCGGTGCTCAAGCGCAGCCGCTGGCTCCTGCTCAAGCGTCCGGAGAATCTCAGCGACGAGCAGCGGGGCCGGCTTGCGGAGCTGGTGCGTCGCAACCTGCGCACGGTTCGCGCCTACCTGCTCAAGGAGGACTTTCAAGCGCTGTGGGGCTACGTGTCGCCGTACTGGGCCGGCCGGTTCCTCGACCGCTGGTGCACTCGGACGATGCGCTCGCGGCTCGACCCGATGAAGGAGGTGGCCCGCATGCTGCGCTCGCACCGCGACCTGATCCTGAACTGGTTCCGGGCCCGAGGGCAGTTCTCCAGTGGCATTGTCGAAGGCTTCAACGGGAAGGCCAGAGTGATCACCAAACGGGCGTATGGCTTCCGCACCTCCGCGGCACTGGAAGTCGCTTTGTATCATGCACTTGGCGACCTGCCCGAACCAGAACTCACCCACAGATTCTGCTGACGAGGCCACATTTCTGACGAACGGGTGACCGGCGGATACTCCTCCTGGGCTCCGCTGTTCGAAGTCGTCACGCCATCGAAGGGAGCCCTCGGAGACATGTCGGTCGCGTACAACAACTTCGCCCGGGGTGGCCGGAAGCCGCAGATCGTATGCAGCGATCAGATGGCTGTCCTGTGTCAGCTCATGAGCTCGGCACGGTTCTATCCAGGCCACAAGAAGGCCCAGACGAAGATCCCGGCCGTAGCACGGCAGTTCCACGAACAGCTCTCGACCATCACCTTCTTGGATCCGCGTCCGTCGTTGATGAGGGGCTACAGCTTCAAGAGCGAGCAGCGTCTGACCGAGACTGGCGGCAACCTATCTGGTGTCCTACACAATCTGTGCCAGGACGAAGAGGCCAGGGCGCAGGTTCTCGAACTCGTACGAGCGCTGCCGGAGCAGGATATCCAGGAGATCGGCTTCATCGAGACCCCACGCGGCGAGGTAATGGTCGCGCTGACCGAGACGTTCGGCGGGCACGCGGCGCCCTATGACGCCACTCTCCTGTCCGACGGGACGCTCCGAGTCCTGGCGATTGCGGCTGCGGTTCTGTCAGCTCCGGGCGGGTTGGTCGTGATCGAGGAGATCGACAACGGTGTCCACCCGAGCCGTGCCGGCCAGCTTCTCGACCAAATCTCCCGGATCGCGAAGGCGCGGGATCTTCGGGTGCTCATCAGTAGTCACAACCCGGCTCTGCTGGATGCCCTACCGGACGACGCCGTTCCTCACGTGGTGTTCTGCTACCGCGATCCAGACGATGGATCGAGCCGACTGATTCGCTTGGTGGACGTGCCGGACTACCCGGAGCTGATTGCACAGGGGCCCGTCGGCCATCTGATGACCCGCGGCATCCTGGATCGGTTCGTGAAGGAGCATCCTGGCCCGGAGCAGCGGAAGGAACGTGCCCAGACCTGGTTGAACGAGCTTCGGAAGCAGGCAGGCTAGTGGTTAGGACTCTCGCCGTAATAAAGTGTCCGTTACGCGGGCCGGGGTAACAGGCTGTAGTTCCACTCGCCATGAAACGCATCGCGCTTGATGGACAGCCTGTCCATCTCCTCGTCCGTGACTCCCCGACCGGTTGGATAGCTGGCCTCGTCCAGCTCCGACCGGATGGTCAGGCCGCCTTGCGTAGTCGTCGCGCCGATCACGTTCACCACCACCTCGTGACTCACCAGCGGTCGGCCACGCCAGTTCTCCGTAATGTGGCAGAACATCCGGTGCTCGATCTTGTTCCACTTGCTGGTGCCCGGCGGAAAGTGGCACACCGAGATCCGCAGCCCGAGCGCGTCGGCCAGCTTCTGCAACTCGAACTTCCACAGCCGGCTGCGGCTGCTGTTGGAACCGCCTCCGTCCGCCGTGAGCAGCAACCGTGTGGCCGCCGGATAGGCGTGACGCCCCATCTGCAGCCACCAGCGCCGCACCGTCTCCACCGCGAACTCCGCCGTGTCGTGGTCAACGCCGACGCTCACCCAGCCCGTGTTCGCCGTCAGGTCGTAGACCCCGTAGGGAATCGCCTTGCCGAGCTCCGGGTCGATGAAGTCATGAACCTTCACCTCCTCCGGTTTCCCCTTCGGACGCCATTCCCGGCCGCCGTTGCGGTAGCGACCGACCAATTCCTTCTTCTTCGTGTCGATCGAGGCCACCGGCTGCCCCAGGCGTTGGAACGCCCGCACGCGCCGCGCGATGCGTCGGAACTGCGCATCCCGGTCCGGATGCTGACGGCCTTCGAGCGTCTTGCGGTTGGCCTGCAAGCTATAGCCCAGCTCGTGCAGCAGGCGGTTCACCGTGCGCTCGCTGACCCGATGTCCTTCCGCCCCCAGTTGCTCCGCCAAGCGCGCCGCGCTGCTGCAGGTCCAGCGCAGCGGCCCCTGCGGGTCTCCCCGTGTGAACGGGTCGAGCAGACGCTCCAACGCCTGCACGAGGCCCGGATCGCGATCCACCAGCGCCTTGCGTCCGCCCCCCGGAGCGCGCACCCGAGGCCCGCCCGCCCCCGGCTCCGGCGGCGTGGCCGAATCCAGTTCCCGCACGCCGGCCCGAACCGTGCCGCGCGACAGCCCGGTCGCCTCTGCAACCCGCGCAATCCCCCCGCGTCCAATGGCGCGGGCTTCCGCCGCAGCCCAAAGGCGCCGCGTGCGTTCGTCCAACAGCGGCCTCAGCACGTTGAACTTCCCTTGCACCGCTTGCGTTACCGCGTTCATAGCGCCGACCATAGCAGAAACGGCCGCCAAAGGGGCAAGTTATTCTGGCGCTCCGCCTTAGCGTTACGGGCCGCAGCGGTACGCCTCCATGCCGCCAATAGTCATTGTCGACACCAGCGTCTTGTTGAACGTGCTCGACGTTCCCGGTCTCAACCAGCGTCGCGCAACCGTGCTGGCTCGGTTCGGGGAGTTGGTGAATGCCGCTGCCAACCTGCTCCTGCCGATGGGCGCCGTCTTCGAGACGGGCAACCACATCGCACAGCTCCCGGACGGTCGGCAGAGGCGACGGTATGCGGAGATGTATCGGGACCGGGTGCAAGAGGCGGCGGTGGGGCGGCACCATGGACTCTGGTCCCCAGCCCGGACACCAGTCAGTTGGCGGACTTGCTGGGCAGCTTTCCGGAATCCGCGATGCAGGGCGTCGGCCTGGTCGATCTCTCCATCGTCAAGGCGTGGGAACGTGCCTGCGCTCGCCACCCCCGCCGGCGCGTCAGCATTTGGTCGCTCGATCACCATCTCGCGGGCTATGACCAGCGCCCTCATCGCTGATCACGGAAGGGGTCGTTCGGCCTTCTCGTGACCGGGATAGGCGGCGGCGCTGATGCCCGCCTGCGGAAGGAGGCGGCCTGGGCGCCGGCCGAACAGCAGGAGGCCCGCTGCGCTTGCCATGACGCGGTCGCGGTCCTCGACCATCAACTCCGCGTTCACGAGCTGGCGGATCCAGGCGTCGCGATCGCTGTCCCTTGGGGCAGTACTGCCCACGCACGTCGCGGAAGTAGTTGACCAGACGCCGGTGGTCAAGGTCGTCGAACGAAGAGCCGGGAAGCGGTCGCCGGTCGTACGGCAGGCGTCCCGACTACATGTACAGCCGAGCCTTTTCCTCGTCGGACGCGTCGCGCGTCGTCGTGCCGGCGCGCGTCTGCGTGACCCAGGCCGACCCGCGCTTGGCCTTGTACGGCTTGTCCGGGGCGTCCGCCGGCAGCGGGATGACGCCGACCCGCGCTCCGTCCCAGTCGATGGTCTCCCAATAAGGGATCGTCGCCGGCCGGACATGCGCGCGCGCAATCTCCATGACCCTTTCCTCGACCGCCTTCGGATCGCGCGCGAGACCGCAGACGGTTCCGTCGTCGTCGACGCCAGCAGGATGCGACCGCCCCGGAAGTTGAGCAGCGCCGCCATCTCGCGCGGCCAGCCGTTCCGACCGTACGTCGTCACGCTTGAACTCGACGCCCGAGCTCTTGCCGTCCGAAGCGACTCAGCGAGCTCCGCGCGTCATGGTGCGTCACACGTTGCGGTGAGAGCGTGCCTTCTCCACTGTAGATGCCGACCGCCGCGAGCGCTCGTCGGTCCGCGGCGGGAGCGAGCGGTAGTTCTACTCGTCCGCAGCGTCGGCGGGAGCGGCACTCTCCGCGGCGACCTGCAGGACAGCCGCGACGTTGCTTGCCTCCTCTGCGGTCATTCTCGATTCCCAGGTCTTGGCCTCGGCGACAAGGCGGAGAACGACCGTCTCGCCATCCGTCTCGATGTCCACGTTGTAGGTGTCCGGATCGGCTGTTTCGAGTGTCGTGTGGATTCTCATAGGCGAGTTCCCTCCGTTTCCATGTCGGCGGCGTCGCCCAGCGCGGGGTTACAGCTCGACCCCCAGTGGCCCCTTCAGGGCGAAGCCGAACACGAGCGACAGCGCGAAGAACGCCACCAGCCAGTGGAGGGGCCAGCCGAAGGCCCGCATGTCGAGGGCCGCATAGCCGATCTCCACCGCCTCGATGGCGTGATCGGCGGCGATCGGCGGCTCGCCTGGGTAGAGCAGCGTATCGACTATGCCCCGGCCGGTGCGCCGGCTCGGGACGGGCCCCCACCCGTCACCCGCGATCAGGTGCGTCTCGATGGACGCGTCTCCGACGTGGACGACGAGCCGGTGCTCGCCGGCGGCGTCGGCGCGGATGCGCCACGCCACCTCGCTCGCCGAGGGCATGCGGACGGCCGGCGTCTCGACCGTGATTCCGCTGCCGGCCTCGAGGCGCGCCGGTGCCGCCAGGACGTCCGCGTCGCGGACGAAGGCCTTGACCACCGCCGCCTCGCCCGGCGCGAGCGGCTGGACCGCGAAGCGCAGATTGAGCTGCGTCATGATCAGCAGCACCGGGACGAGCAGCACCACCATCGGGACGAGGGCGAGCCGCATGTAGCGCAACGTGTCGCCGAAGATGCGGCGCTGCAGGCGCAGGATGACGCCGACGTCGCGCTGGAACAGGCGCACGCCGATCAGGTTGCCCCGAATCTGCTCGCGAAGCTGCCGGATGCGGTCCTGATCCGATGTCTTCCCGAAGATCCAGACCATGGCGGCGCCGCTCAGGGCGGAGATGACCAGCATCGCCCATATCGGAGGCAGGGCCCGGAACGGCCAGCAGAGCAGGTCGAAGAGGGGGGTCAGGCCCCGGTTGACCGCGTCGACGAGAGTGACCACGAGTGCATCCCGGCTACGAAGTGACCACGGTGCAGCCCGCTACGAGATGTAGCCGAGGCCCTTCAGCCGCTTCCGGATCTCGTCCTCGGAGTCGGCGTCCTCGAGCTTGGCGATCTCCTTCTCCAACGCGTGCGCGATGAACTCGTCGACACTCGCATAGCCGGCGATGCCGGCGTAGCGCTTGGCTTTGTCGAGCAGCGCCTTGTCGATCTTCACCCTGGAACCGAACATCGAACCGTCTCCCTGATTGCGTTTCCCGCGTGATCAGTGTCCGATGGCGTCCTCGCCGATCGTCTCGGGCCCCGGCGGCAGGCCGAACTCGTCGAGGACGGCGACCGTGACGTCGTAGAGCGCCGGTTGCGCTAGCGCGATCTCCCGGTTCGTGAGCAGCACGCCCGGCACGAGCCGGTAGTCGTTCTGGTGGTCGCCGCTCCAGGCCTCGTCGTTGTCCCCGAAGACCCCGTGCGGGAACTCGCCGAGCGGACTCTCCCACGACGACCGGTAGCCGCGGCTGTAGCCGACGACGATGTCGGGCGCCTCATTGGCGTAGGGGCCGCGGAGCTCCCGCCGCGACCGGTAGACCAGCGATACCGGGGACCGGCCGGTCCGCTCGTCGACCATCGCCAGCAGATCCGCCTCGAGCCGATCGAGCAGCGCCTCGTACTCCGCCCCCGGGGCGACGATGCCCTGCTCCTCACGACCGGCCAGGTTGACGTAGAGGCCCTGGAGCCCGAGCGCATAGGCGGTCGTGCGGCTCCAGTCGACGTTGAGGAAGAGCGGGGACTCGCCCTGCCGCGACGGGTCGCGGAGCGCCACGTACCCCTGCTCGACGAGCCACGAGTTGAGCTGCACCGTCCAGTACCAGGGGGTGAAACCGTGGTCCGACATCACGATGAGCGTCGTCCGCTCGTCGTCCCCGATCCATTCCACCACCCGCCCGAGCGCCTCGTCCATCTCCTCGTAGAGCGTGGCGAGCCCCGCGGCGAGGAGGTCGTCCTCGACGAAGGCGGGGTGCTCGGGGTCGGCGAAGTGGTGGAGCATGTGGCTCCCCTGGTCGACGCTCGAGAAGTAGAAGAAGAGGAAGCCCTCGTCGAACCCGGCCAGCGCATGGTCGAGGGCCCGGCGCTGCTCGCCGTAGACGAAGCGCGCCTGGTCCCAGAACTCGCGGGCCGTGAAGACGCCGTCCAGGTAGGCGTCGGTGTCCTCGGGCAGCTCCTGCGTGTAGAAGCGGTCGAGCGCCGCGCTCAGCTCAGCGGCCCAGTTCGTGGGGGTCGAGAGCGGCAGGGCGGGGTTGGACGGGTCGATCTGGAGCGGCGTGACGTAGAGCCGGAAGTCGGGGCGGACCTCCTGGAGGTAGAAGCGCGCCGCCGCGCCGACCCCGGCCACGAAGGGCACGGCCTCGAACTCGACGCCCACCCAGTCGCTCCACTCGCCTTCGTTTAGGACGATCTCGGCGTCCTGGATGACGATCTTCGCGGCCGGGGCGTCCGGGTCGAGCAGGACCTCGAAATCGATCGCCAGATCGGGATTCTCGTAGTCGGGCTCCCCGCCGGTGAGGCGCGCGGCGCCCGACTCCGACGGCAGGCGGCGAAACGTGTTCGGGGGGCCGACGAGCCGCGCCAGGACGCGGTAATCGACCACCTCGACGAGTTGGAAGGCGCCGCCCGACAGATCGTCGGCGTTCGCCGGCGGGTAGTCGGCGTAGAGCGCGTAGGTGCCTGAGGTGCCGAGCACGTCCGGCGTCCCCATGCCGGACAGCGACCGACCGCCCGCCTCCACCGGCGGGAAGTTCATCGGCATCCGGTAGATCGTGGTCGGGACGCCGGCGTCCTCGAGGATCTCCCACAGCGCGCGCCCCCGCCGCACCAGCTCGACGCCGCCCCCGGTGAGCGGCAGCTCCCACGAGCCGAAGCGCAGGCTGCGTCCGGCCGGCAGCACGCGGTAGGTGGGCGGGTACATCTCGATCGTCGCCGCTTCGCGGTGCAGGAAGTCGAACACCCCGTGCCCGCCGGGGTCCATGCCGGTGATGAAGTTGGACCAGGCGACCGGGCTGAGCGGCGGCATGCTGGTCTCGAGCGGCGCGAAGCTCCCTTCGGCGGCGAGGCGCGCGAAGTTGGGGAGCCGGTCTTCATCCATGAAGCGCTGAAGATAGCCGGGGTCCATGCCGTCGATGCCGAGCACGATGACGCGCCGGCCGTCGGGAGCGCCCGCGGATCCGCAACCGGCCGTGATCGCGCTGGTGGTCCCGAGCGCGCCGAGCAGGGCTGCGGCGAGCAGCTCCCGCGCGACCCGCGGCCCGTTCCGACCGAGGTGGGCGCGTCGCTCCGGGCCGGGGCCCGACTTCACGGGCCGCTCTCCGCGCCGTCCGCGGGGCCGCCATCGCCGGCGTACCTGCGCGCCGGCACGGCGTCCGGGTTCACGAACCGCTCTCCGCGTGCCGCGCCGCGGCGGCGGGCGCGGCGGCCGGGGCCGCCGCCTCGCGCGGGGGAACGGCCGGCAGCAGCGAGGCGCCGTCGCAGTGGGGAGGCACGGGCACCCCGAACAGGTCCAGGACGGTCGGGCCGATGTCGCAGATCCCGGGGGACGCGGCAGCGATGCGGCGGTTGCAGAAGAGCATGCCCGGCACGTCGGGGGGGGTGAAGTTGTGGTCGCCGCTCCAGGGCCGGGTGTTGTCCTCGAGCTCGTCCTCGCTCACGCCGCCGGTCACCGACAGCCAACCGACGCGGTGCCCGGGGCGGCAGCCGACGATCAGGTCGGGCGCGTCCGCGACGTAGGGTCCGGTGTAGACCTCGGTGGCGTCGTAGACCTCGCGGACGGGGTGCGTCTGCTCCTGCTCGTCGTAGAGCTCCTTCAGGCCGTCGCGGATCGCGCGCTTGACCTCCGCCGCCTCGGCGCCCGGGGCCACGATGCCGTGGGCCTCGCGGCCGGCGAGGTTCAGGTAGATGCCGCCGAACCCGACCGCGTAGGCCTTCGTCTTCGACCAGTCGACGTCGGCAAACATGTCGGCCCCCGTCGGACCGCCGTTCCGGAGGGCCAGGAAGCCGTGCGTGTAGAGCCAACTGTTCAGGTTGACGCTGCGCCGGTACGGCTTGAACCCGTGGTCCGACATCACGATCAGGACGTCGTCGTCGGCAAGACGCGCCAGCGTTCGGCCGACGAGGTCGTCCATCCGCGTGTAGAGGGTGCGGATGGCGTCGCGATGCCGGCTCGTGCCGCGCCCGAGGTTGGCCGGATGCCGCTCGTCGAGGTACCGGAAGAACATGTGCTGCAGGCGATCGGTGACGTCGAAGACGCAGACCACCGCGCCGCGCGCGGTCTTCTCGAGCGCGTCGAAGAACATCCGCTCGCGCTCCTCGTGAATCTGCCAGGTGAGGTCGAGGAACGCGTCCTCGTCGACGACGCCCTCGTTGAGCGCCGACGTGTCCTCGGCGAGGCCGAGCGTGGCGTAGCGGCCCTGCGTCTTGGAGAGGTAGACGGCGTAGGTGAACGGATGCGACACCGGCAGCGCCGGCCGGTCCGGATCGATGTTGATTGGCGTCATGTACAGCTTGACGTGCGGTGCGCTCTCCAGGAGGTAGAACCGCACGATGCCGTGGACCGTGACGCCGGGGGCGGCCCGGAAGCCGAGCGGGATCCAGGGGGTGTAGGTCCGCCGTTCCAGGTCGTACGTAGCGCCGCCGACCGTCAGGGTCGCCCCGGGTCCCTCGGCCGCGGGCCGCACCTCCAGCGGGAGCTCGATGGCCCCGGCGCCTTCGCGAACGGGGTTGTCGGGCCCGGTGATGGACGCGCGGGCCGTCCCGCCGTCGACCGCCAGCCGCACCAGCTCGCCGCTCTGCATCGTTCCCGACAGCCGCTCGAAGTCGGCCGGGTCGCTGGTGAAGTAGGTGTAGGTGCCTTGCGTGCCCCGGAGATCGGGCACGCTCATCGCCGACAGCAGCACGCCACCGAAGCGCTCGGCCGGGAACGTGATCGGCACGCGCAGGATGGTGCTGAAGATCCCGTGGTCGCCGAGGACCTTCCAGAACGGCACGCTGCGGCGCCCGGCGCTGATGCGGGGCTTGCCGATCGGGATGCGGAAGGGCCCGAGCCGTAGCGAGCGCGCCGGCGGGTCGACGCGCGCCGAGCCGAGCTCGGGCAGGTGCGACGCCCGGTTCGGGACCAGGAAGTCGAAGATGCGGTGCTTGCCGGGGTTGCAGCCGGTCTGGAACGACGTCCACGCGACGGGGGACTCGGCGAGGAGCGTCGTCTGGAGCGGACTGAACGTGCCGCGCTCCCGGAGCCGCGCGAAGTTCGGAAGCAGCCCCTCCGCCAGGAACTGCTCCGTGAGCTCCGGGTCCTGGCCGTCGAGGCCGAGGACGACGACCCGCCGCGCGCGCGCCGCTCCGAGGGCCCGGCTGCCGCGGATGCGCTGCACGACCCACCGGATCGGCCAGGTGAGCAGGGTCAGGATCGCGAGGAGCGTCGTGACGAGGATGATGAGCAGCGACGAGACGAACGCGAACCCGGCCCCGGGACCGACGTAGGCCAGCGCCGGCGCCGGCGCGGCGAGCAGGATGGCGGCGGCGAGCCACCAGCGTGCCGAACCGATCGGGCGTGCGCGCCCGGCGAGTACGCCCGGCGGAGAAGCGCTCCGGTGCGGCCGGCAGGGGTTCGGCTCGCAGGCGACGCGCCGCCATCCACTCCGTGTCCGGCGCCCCGGGGCCGTCCCTGGGATGTTCGCCATCGGCCTATGCCCGGTTCCGGTACAGACTCTCGTCGACGGCACCCGCCATCGCCGCGACGTCGAGGTCCCCGCCGACGAACGAGCCCACCTCCGCCGCCACCGCCGCCGGCTCGGTAACCGCCCGCCGGTGGTCGACGTACAGGACGTCGCAATGGGGGCGGGACGCGAGCTGTGCCTCGATGCGCCGCAGGTGCGCGGTGAAGTGGGCCTTCATGTCGTCGTCGCTGACCGCGTCGGCGGCTTCTCCGCGACGCTCCAGCATCTTGCGTTGCGACGCGAGGACGTCCGGCAGGCTGCGGCGCAGGAAGACGACCTTGTAGTCGTAGTCCGTCGGCAGGTGCGGCAGGAGTGCGGAGATCACCTTGACCCCCTTGCCGCGGACGTCCGCCAGCCAGGACGTGTCGCCCGGCTTGTCGAGGTCCTTCACCCGCTCGAGCTCGAAGTACCCGTTCGGATTGTCGTCGTCCGCGGTCCGGATGCCGTCGACCACCAGCTCGAGGCCGCCCGCCGAGAGCATCCGCATCAGCATGGAGGTGCCCGAGCGGGGCAGCCCCGACACGACGACGATCGGAGGACCGCCCGCACGCCGGCGCAGCAGGCGGCCGATGGCGCCCAGCATTCCCATCCTGGCCGCCAGTCTTGACCGATTCCCCGGCCGGGTCAAGTGACGGCGCGGTTCACTACCCGCGGTTCGGGCGCGGCGCGCCGTGCGCCGCGCGTGGTATTGTCACGGGTTCGCGTCCGCACACCAGCCCCACCCGTACGGAACCAGGGAGACCACGCACTCGTGCCAGACCATCTCATCGCCCCGCACGGCGGGACGCTCGTCGATCTGTTCGTCGATGACGAACGCGCCGCGTCACTGAAGGCGGAGTCCCGCGACTGGCCGTCGCACGACCTGACGCCGCGCCAGCTCTGCGACCTCGAGCTGCTGCTGAACGGCGGGTTCTCGCCGCTCCGCGGCTTCCTTGCGCGGGCCGACCACGAGCGGGTCTGCTCCGAGATGCGACTCGCGGACGAAGCCGGCACGCTGTGGCCGATCCCGATCACGCTCGACGTCAGCGAGGAGCTCGCCGGGCAGCTCGCCCCCGGTTCGAGCCTCGCCTTGCGCGACGAGGAAGGCGTGATGCTCGCCGTGCTCTCGGTCGAGGACGTCTGGAGCCCGGACCGGGAGGCGGAGGCCGAGGCGGTCTTCGGCACCGCGAACCCCGAGCACCCGGGCGTGGCGCACCTGCTGAGCGGGACCCGGCCCTGCTACGTCGGGGGGCGGGTGGCGGGCATCGCCCCCGTGACGCACTACGACTACCGCCCCCTGCGTCACCGGCCGGCCGAGCTCAGGGCGGAGTTCCACAAGCTGGGCTGGACGAAGGTCGTCGCCTTCCAGACCCGCAACCCGATGCACCGCGCCCACCAGGAGCTGACCCTGCGCGCGGCCAAGGAGGCGGAAGCGAACCTGCTTATCCATCCCGTCGTGGGAATGACGAAGCCGGGCGACGTCGATCACTACACGCGCGTCCGCTGCTACCAGGCGCTGCTCCACCGCTACCCGCGCCGGACGGCGATGCTCTCGCTGCTGCCGCTCGCGATGCGCATGGGGGGGCCGCGAGAGGCGGTGTGGCACGCCATCATCCGCAAGAACCACGGCTGCACGCACCTCATCGTCGGCCGCGACCACGCCGGGCCGGGCAGCGACTCGAGCGGCACGCCGTTCTACGGGCCCTACGACGCGCAGGAGCTGCTGCGGCAGCACGAGGCGGAGCTCGGCGTCACGATGGTCCCCTTCAAGATGATGGTCTACGTCGAGGACCTCGACTCGTACGTCCCGGTGGACGAGGTGCCGGAAGGGAAGCGCACGCTGAACATCTCGGGCACCGAACTCCGGCAGCGCCTGGCCGACGGACGCGACGTCCCCGAGTGGTTCACGTTCGCCGACGTCGCCTCCGAGCTGCGGCGCAGCCATCCGCCGCGCCACCGGCAGGGCTTCACGGTCTTCTTCACGGGGCTGTCGGGCTCGGGCAAGTCGACCATCGCGAACGCGCTGCTGGTCAAGCTGCTCGAGCTGGGCGGCCGGCCGGTCACTATCCTGGACGGCGACCTCGTCCGCAAGCACCTTTCGAGCGAGCTCGGCTTCTCGAAGGAGCACCGCGACATCAACATCCGCCGCATCGGCTACGTGGCCTCGGAGATTACGAAGAACGGCGGCATCGCCGTCTGCGCCCCGATCGCCCCCTACGACGCCGTGCGCAAGGACGTGCGCGGCATGGTGGCCCCGGTCGGCGGCTTCATGCTGGTCTTCGTCGACACGCCTCTGGAGGTGTGCGAGCAGCGCGACCGGAAGGGGCTCTACGCGAAGGCGCGGGCCGGCATCATCAAGGAGTTCACGGGCATCTCCGACCCCTACGAGGCGCCGGCCGACGCGGATCTGACGATCGACACGACCGCGCTGACGCCGGACGAGGCCGCGCAGCAGATCATCCTGCACCTGGAGAAGGCCGGCTATTACGGCGCGGAGGACGACGCCTGAGCCCGGGTGGAGCGCAGCGAGATCGGCCTGAACGTTGGAGAGAACCCGAACGTGCGCCTGGGCCGGCGGGCCGGACGCCCGACGCCAGGGCTACGGACCGGCGGCGGAATGGGGAGGGCGGTTCCGCGTGCCCGCACGTGCTCAGGCGTGGGGATGCGACCGTCATGGACGCGACCGATGGAAGAGGCAGACGCTTCGCAGGACCGCCTCGCGGCCGCCATCGCACGGTTCGATCTGGCCAACGCGGAGGATCCGCGCCACGACCCGATCGAAGGGGAGCCGCAGCCGCGCGAGCTGGTCTACGCGCGGCGCATGACGGCGGCGCTCGAGCGATTCGCCCCTGACGCGCCGGAGGCGGTCCGTCTCGCCGCCCGCTGCCAGCACATTCGCCGCTGGACGATTCCGCGCGACCGCTACCCGGCCGGCCGCGACGGCTACCGCCGCTGGCGGACCGATCTCGGCCGCTTCCACGCCGAGACGGCGGGGGAGATCCTTCGTGAGGTCGGCTACGACGCTGCCACCATCGGGCGTGTGCAGGCGCTCCTCCGGAAGGAGCGGCTGAAGGCCGACCCGGACGTCCAGCTCCTCGAGGACGTGATCTGCCTCGTCTTCCTCCAGCACTACCTCGCCGACTTCGCCACGCAGCACGACGCAGAGAAGCTGGCCGACATCCTGCGGAAGACTTGGCGCAAGATGTCCGAGCGCGGCCGGGCGGCGGCGCAGGAGATCGACCTGGCCCCCGATCTGCGGGCGCTGGTGACCCGGGCGGTGGGCGGCGGGACCGCGTCGTCCGGGTGAGGAGCGGCCGGCCTACCTGCATCGCGCGTCTCTCACCCCGGCCGGGCACGGGCCGCACCCGGACCGTCGCGCCCGCGGCTCCTGATGGCGCGTGGGACGACTGCACCGGCGTGAAGCTCGCCGACCGCCGGTTCTGCGGAGCAGACTCCTCGGCCGCCGGTTCTGCGGAGCGGACTCCTCGCCGCGATCTGGATATCCCGCACTATAGATGCCGAAAACTCTCACTTTCCCGCAATAGTCCTGCGGTAGTATCGTCGGGTGGCCGACGATGCCCGCGTGCTGCCGCGTCGTCTCGACGTCGCCCGCGATCTGCACAGCCGGTCCGTCTTCCTGTTCGGACCGCGCCAGACCGGCAAGACCACGTGGCTCCGCCAGTGCTACCCCGGAGCGCCGTGGTTCAACCTGCTGCACGGCGAGGTCTTCCTCCGGCTCGCGCGGGAACCGGGCCGCCTGCGGACCGAGCTCGCCGCCGCCGCGCCCGGTCCAGCGACCGGCCCCGTAATCATCGACGAGATCCAGAAGTTGCCGAGCCTGCTCGACGAGGTGCACGACCTGATGAAGAGCCGCGGCCTGCGGTTCGTGCTCGCCGCGAGCAGCCCCGTCAAGCTGCGGCGCGGGGGCGTCAACCTCCTCGGAGGGCGTGCGCGCACGCGGGCGCTGTTTCCCTTCGTTTCGGCGGAGGTCCCGGGCTGGGACCTGATGCGGGCGATCAATGTTGGCGGGATCCCGTCCGTCTATCTGTCGTCCGAGCCGGTCGAGGACCTGCGCGCCTATTGCGGCAACTACCTGCAGCTCGAGGTCCAGGCCGAGGGGCTGGTGCGCGGGATCGAGCCGTTCTCGCGGTTCCTCACGGCCGCGGCCGTCAGCCGCGGGCAGCTCATCGTGTTCGAACGCCTGGCCTCCGACGCCGCGGTGCCTGCGCGCACCGTCCGCGAGTACTTTCAGGTGCTCGCAGACACGCTGCTCGCCACCCTGCTGCGTCCGTTCTCGCCTCCCGAGCCTCGCCGCAAGCCGGTTTCGCACGCCAAGCTGTACTTCTTCGACGTCGGCGTCGCCAACGTGCTCGCGGGCATCACCCACGTGGAGGCCGGCAGCACGACGTTCGGGCTGGCTCTGGAGCAGCTCGTCTTCTGCGAGTTGCGCACCTGGCTGGCGTACGCCCGCGACGACCGGCCGCTCACCTTCTGGCGCACGGCGGACGGGTCCGAGGTCGACTTCGTCGTCGGGGACTCGGCGGCCATCGAAGTGAAGGCGACCGGCTCGGTCACGCGACGCGACCTCGCCGGACTCAGGCGGCTGGCGGAGGAGACCCCGCTGGCGCACCGGATCGTCGTCTGCCGCGAGCCCGCCGCGCGCGTCGTCGACGGAATCCGCATCCTGCCCGTGATGGACTTTCTGGGCGCCCT
Organism: Vicinamibacterales bacterium; assembly: GCA_965215155.1. Classification (GTDB taxonomy): domain Bacteria; phylum Acidobacteriota; class Vicinamibacteria; order Vicinamibacterales; family UBA8438; genus JAGWAJ01. The sequence goes on from CBDCCY010000004.1 coordinate 2,432,548, forward strand.
GTGGGACGGCGAGCTGCTCGCAGAGTAGGGCGCCGGGCGGTCGGCGGGCGATCCCGAAACAACGCGGATGCCTCCCCGGCGCGTGGTATGTTGACGTTGACGACCGGCGTCGCGGATCGGCCCATGGCGACCCCCATCTCCCCTTCTACCTCGCCGACTGCTACGACCCCCGTTGCTCACGTCTCGGCGTGTGTCTTGCAGGAAGGCATGCGGCTCTCCGCCGTGGAGTTCGAGCGCCGGTCTCGCGCGCGCCCGGATCTCAAGAAGGTGGAGCTCGTCGAAGGGGTGGTCCGCATGCCGTCCGCCGTTCGGTACGCCGGCCACGGAAGACCGCACGCGGCTATCGTCGGGTGGCTCTTCGCGTACGAGGCGGGAACGCCAGGCGTTCAGGTGGTCGACAACGCGACTCTGCGCCTCGACGCCGACAACGAACTGCAGCCGGACGCCGCGCTGCTTGTCGATCCCCGCGCTGGCGGCCAGGCTCGGATCAGCGCCGACGACTACGTCGAGGGCGCGCCGGAGCTGGTCGCCGAGATCGCAGCGAGCAGTGCGTCCTACGACCTCCGCGAGAAGCTCGCGGTGTACCTACGCAACGGCGTCCGCGAGTACCTCGTCTGGCGCGTCCCGGATGGCCGCATCGACTGGTTCGAGCTGGCACGCGGCGTCTACCGACCCCGCTCGGGGGATGCCGCCGGGGTGGTCCGCGGCGCGGTGTTTCCCGGTTTGTGGCTGGACACAGGCGCGACGTTGCGCGGCGACCCTGCCGCCGTCCTGCACACCCTGCGCCAAGGATTGGCGGATCCCGACCACGCACGTTTCGCGTCCGGGTTGCGCAACCCGCATCGGCCGTGATGAGCGGCGGACTCGCCGCCACGGCGGAGGAAACGTCACCAGGCCGGCGGTCGAGTCGCGCGGTGGTCCCGCGGTCGCGCTCCCCCCCGGTTCGGGGATGTCGATGAGCGGGCGGGCGGTCGTGGAACGGGGAGGTCGACTACGTCGCTGGAACGCCGGGGGGCAGCGATCACCAGCACGGCCGCCGGCCCGTTCCGACGTCGCTGCGGTGGGCGGCAGACAAGCCGATGTGACAGCAAGTGACCATCGGTACAGCGGCAGGACCCGTTTCCGACCGTGTGGTAATGGCGACTGCAACGGAGCAGGTGCATGAAGGAGATCTATGCGTGGGTGCCCTGGTTCCAGAGCCTCGCACAACGGATCGCCGACGGCGGTGAGTCGTTGCTCATCGAACTGGCGAAGAGCGTGGACTGGAACGAGAACGATAGCAACCCGTTGTTGAACCACGGCGAGGAGAACCTCAATCCCTTGTCGTTCTTCAACTATCTGGCCGGCCGAAGCTACCGGGCCAAGAACCGAGCGAGAATATACCGCCTCGTCAGCAGAATCTGTGGGTGAGTTCTGGTTCGGGCAGGTCGCCAAGTGCATGATACAAAGCGACTTCCAGTGCCGCGGAGGTGCGGAAGCCATACGCCCGTTTGGTGATCACTCTGGCCTTCCCGTTGAAGCCTTCGACAATGCCACTGGAGAACTGCCCTCGGGCCCGGAACCAGTTCAGGATCAGGTCGCGGTGCGAGCGCAGCATGCGGGCCACCTCCTTCATCGGGTCGAGCCGCGAGCGCATCGTCCGAGTGCACCAGCGGTCGAGGAACCGGCCGGCCCAGTACGGCGACACGTAGCCCCACAGCGCTTGAAAGTCCTCCTTGAGCAGGTAGGCGCGAACCGTGCGCAGGTTGCGACGCACCAGCTCCGCAAGCCGGCCCCGCTGCTCGTCGCTGAGATTCTCCGGACGCTTGAGCAGGAGCCAGCGGCTGCGCTTGAGCACCGGCGCCCGGCCCGCGGCGGCGAGCTTCCGGGCCTCCGCCGCGCGCACCTCGTCGATCGCTTGCGAGAAATGGCTCATGATGTGGAAGCGGTCGAGCACCTGCACGGCCTGGCCGGCGCGCTCGGCAACCACCTTCAGGTAGGGCTTCCACATGTCCGAGCAGACGAAATACAGCGCCGCGCTGCGTGCGGGGCCGAACCAGTCGAAGAAGCCCTCCAACGTCGCGGCCTTGCGTTCGCGGCCGACCCACAGCAGGCGCTTGCAGTGACCGTCGATCTGATAGACCAGCGTCAGGTAGCGTTGCCCGCGGCGGCGGGAGAGCTCGTCGACGCCGATGGCCTCGATGTTCGTGAGGTCGCGGTGCGCGAGGCCCCAGTCGACCGCCATGCGCACGGCCCGATAGACGGTGTCCCAGGACGTGGGGAACGCCGCGGCGACCTCCTGCCACGACAGACGCCTGGCCCACCCGGCGAGGAACCAGGCGTAGGCGTCGGTCAGTCGGTGCTTGCCGGTGGCCCACGGCAGCGCCTCGACCCGTACGCCGCAGCGCGGGCAGTCGACGCGGCGCATCGCGTAGAGGAAGACCACGGGGATGTGCCACAGGGGCACGAAGTCGAAGCGCCGGACCGCCTGCGTGTCGTAGCCCGGGGCCCGGCGCCTGCACTGCGAGCACGTCGCGCGGGTCCCGGCGCGAGGCCGCACCCGAACCTCGAGGGTCAACTGCGGGTGCTCCACCAGCCGCACCGTCTCGTAGATGAACGACGGGTGCTTCTGGACCCGATTCAAGATACTCTTGAGTTGCATCCCGTTCCCCTTCCGCGTCGCTTGGCTGCTGCAACACCAATTGTCGCGGATTCCGGAACGGGATGCGTTTCCGATGTCGAGGCTGCGTTCTGTGCTTCGGGACGGGCCATCGCCCTCCCGATACGGGCGTCGGGCATTTGGTCCTCGTCAGACGAGAGCCGGGGCGCTCGTGCGCGGAGCCGGCGTCCAGGCCGTCAGCCCCGCGCAGCGGGGGCGGAGCGGAGCGAAGCGCCTTGACGGCGGCGAGCACACGGGCACGCTGCCTCTTGTCTGACGAGGACTACCAGCCTCCGTTCTTACCCACAGATTCTGCGGAAGACCCAATATACCCAAGCATCAACCGGATCGCGGGCACACCCGACGTGCAGCCGCTCGATCGCGATGACGCCTTCATCTTCCCGGCGTCACCCACTGTCGCCGCACTGTTCGACAAGGGAGGCGAGGGCCGCCCGGGTCTGCTCTGGAGCCTGTTTCGGAGTGCCGTATCGGGTGTGGAATCCATAAGTGAGAGCGACTTCGACGGAGCGCTCGCGATTCGCGGAGTCGGCATAAAGAAGCTGACACAGACGCTGTTCGTCGTCAACCCGAGTGCGTTCCTGCCTTTCGACGATACAGGTCCTCTCTCGCTGGGCGTCTCGCCCTTCGACAAGTCCAAGAGTATCAAGTGGTCGCGCTATCAGAGAGAACTCGGTCGGAGCCCAGAAGCTGGCGGCTTGCCTCGCAGGGGGCGCAGCAGCGCGTGCGGTTGGTTCAGTTTCATCCGTCGTACGCCTACGAGGACTTCGTCCAGGGCTTCCGGCCCGCGCTCGTCAACGGGCAACCCGGATTCGAGCTCCGAGACGGGCCGCTGCTCGACATGGCCGAGCGAGCACGAGGAGAGGCCGACGCGCTGCACTTCCTGGTCATCGACGAGATCAACCGCGGCAATCTCGCCAAGGTGTTCGGAGAGCTGTATTTCCTGCTGGAGTACCGCGATCGTGAGATGCGGCTCCAGTATTCCGACAAGCCATTCGCGCTGCCCGACAACCTGCACGTCATCGGCACGATGAACACCGCCGACCGATCCATCGCGCTGGTGGATCTGGCCCTGCGCCGCCGCTTTCACTTCGTGGAGTTCCACCCGGACAGACCGCCCATCAAGGGGTTGCTGGGGCGCTGGCTGGACCGGCACGCGCCGGGCGTGTCCTGGGTGGCGGACGTCGTCGATCGCGCCAACCGCAAGCTGAACGACCGGCAGGCGGCCATCGGGCCGAGCTACTTCATGAAGGACGGCCTCGACGAGGAAATGGTCAGCCTGATCTGGGCACATAACGGCCTTCCCTACATCGAGGAGCATCTGTACGGAGAGCACGAACGTCTGGCTCAGTTCCGACTCGACGTGCTGCGGCGCGGAGACGTCGGCGCCGGGACGGATGATGGCAGCGATGGTGCGTCGTGCCGACGCGGGCGGGAGACCGGCTGCGTCACGCTGTTCTTCTCCAGCGGGTGCAAGTCCCGCCTCGGTAAGCGCCGGAGCGCCGAGTAGCAGACCCCAGGCACGACCGGAGACGGCCGTGGCCCGAGCGGGGTGTCAGAAGCCTCTTCGGAGGGAGCAAGTCCGCGGGCCGCAACATGAAGTGAAGCCTGCAGCCTCGACACATTCACAATCCGAGAGCCGAGCCGCTCATCTCACGGCGAAGGCCATGTCTCCCGCGCCCCGGTCCGGCGGTGTACGCGCGGGAGGTCTCGGCGGGGTATGGGGCGCAGCACGCGGACACGGAGAGGGACGGAACACGAGAGGCCCGTCTGCGCGGCCCGGGTCGGGGCAGCGCGGCCCGCATAAGCCGAAGGTGAAAGCGGGCGCGGCGCAGCGGGAGTCCGAGGGGGCCATAGTACTGCGGAGGGCCGTGCAGCAGAACGCGGCCGGAGGGAAGGGCCCCTGCGGTGGACACGGCGTGGGCGCAAGGACGCGCGAGGGCATGGCCGGCGAGACCGGACCCAACTCCCCCGGGAGGCGTCCGCCTCTCGACCAAGTGCGCCAATTGCAACGACGCCTGTGGGCCGCGGCCAAGCGGTCCCCGAAGCGGCGCTTCCACGCCCTGATGGACCGGATCTGGAGGGATGACGTCCTCCGGGAGGCGTGGCGGCGTGTCAAGCGGAATCGTGGCTCGGCGGGTGTCGATTCCGAGACGCTGGCCGAGATTGAGCAGCGCGGTGTCGATGAGTTCCTGCGGGAACTCGGCGCGGCGTTGCGCGCGGGGACGTACCGGCCGCAGCTGGTCCTTCGGCGGTACATTCCCAAGGCCGATGGCCGACGACGACCGCTGGGGATACCGACGGTCCGTGACCGGGTGGCGCAGATGGCCGCGACGCTGGTGTTGAGCCCCATCTTCGAGGCGGATTTCCGCGATTCGTCGTATGGGTTTCGACCGAAGCGGAGCGCGACGCAGGCGCTGGAGGTCCTTCGCGTCCGCGGGGCGCGCGGGGGCTGCCACGTGCTGGACGCCGACATCTGCGACTACTTCAGCAGCATCGACCACGCGAAGTTGCTGACGCTGGTGCGCCAGCGGGTGTCGGACCGGCGAGTCCTTCGTCTGCTACGGCTGTGGCTGGCGGCGGGAGTGATGGACGAGGGGCGGGTGCATCGGACCCTGGCGGGGACTCCGCAGGGGGGCGTCATCTCGCCGCTCTTGTCGAACATCTTCCTGCATGTGCTCGACCGGGTCTGGGAGGACCGGTGGGCGCACCTGGGTACGCTGGTGCGTTACGCCGACGACTTCGTGGTGATGTGCGATACGAAGGCGGCGGTCGAGACGGCTCGGGAGCGGGTGGGCCTGGTGCTGGCCCGCCTCGGGCTGGAGCTGCATCCGGAGAAGACGCGGGTGGTCGACCTGACAGACGGCCGTGAAGGCTTCGATTTCCTGGGGTGTCATCTGCACAAGCGCATGAGCGGTCCCATCTGGGCCCGCAAGCGGCGACGGGTGTATTTCCTGCACCGCTGGCCGTCTCGACGTGCGATGAAGCAGGTGCGCGCCCGCGTGCGGGCGCTGACCCCTCGGGGCCGCTGCCACACGGACCTGCGTCTGGTCATCGCGGACGTGAACCGGGTCCTTCGCGGGTGGGGGCAGTATTTCCGGACCGGCAATGCGGCGACCCACTTCGTACAGCTCGACGACTACGTGGCTGGGCGTCTGCGCGGCTTGCTTCTCAAGCGTGCGGGGGCTCGTCTGGTGGCTGGTCGGGCGCGGGCTTGGCGTCGTCCGTTCTTCGAGGCCCTGGGGCTCGTCCGCCTGCGCGGCACGATTCGGTATCCGGGGGTGGTGCATGCTGCGACCTGAAGTCCACCTGGTAAGCCGTGTGCGGGAAATCCGCACGCACGGTTTGAACGGGGGTCTTGCTTTCAGCCGGTCGGTACCGCCGCCCGGTGCCCAGTGAGATCTACCAATGACGGTCAAGCGGCCGGCAACGGCGATGCGAAATCTTGACCTGCGGGAATGGCAACGGAGCGAACCAGTCAGACTGACGCTCACAGAACGCGAGGCCCTGCGCCGCGGCCTGCCGTCGCTCGGCATCGAACCGGCGGCTGATAAGGAGCACGCCTGGCTGCTGACCCCCGGCGACACCGTCGGCGCTCTCGAGGTCGGCGGATTGTCGGTCTCGATCCGGCCCAAGCTGGGCGTCGGCCGGGCGCTGTTTCTCGCCTCCTACGCCATGGGCGCGTTCAGGGTCCGGGAGGCGGAGCGTTTCAACTTCCCGGACGCGGACACGCTGGTTGAGGGGCTGGCGCGGGTGTTTGCAGCCAGCGCCCGCCGGGCGTTCTCGCGTGGCCTGGTCCACGGATATCGGACGGAGGAGGAGGCGCTGCACGCGGTCCGCGGGCGGATCCGGTTCGCCGATCAGGTGCGTCGCCGGTTCGGGGTTCCGGTGCCGGTGGAGGTCAGGTATGAGGACTTCACCGAAGACGTGCTGCCGAACCGGCTGGTGAGAGGGGCGGCCGAACGGCTGGGCCGGATGCGAATCCGATCGGCTTCGTCGCGCGCGCACCTGGCCTGGATCGACGGCACGCTCGAGAACGTGGCGCTCGTCGAGTACCCGCGGCACGCGGTACCGGACGTCCTGTTCAACCGGCTGAACGCGCACTACCGGGAGGTGGTGGCGCTGGCGCGACTCATCCTGCGGCACGCGACCATCGAGACCGGCCGAGGCGCCGTGCGGGCGCCGGGTTCCCTGATGGACATGAACCGGGTCTTCCAGGACTTCGTCACGCGGGCGCTCCGCGAATCGCTCGGCGTCTCCGACCGCACGTTCCGGTCCGACAGCGGGGTCCGGGGTGTCACGCTCGACCAGGCTCGCCGTGTCCATCTCCGTCCCGACCTCTCCTGGTGGGACGGTCCGACGTGCCGGTTCGTCGGCGACGCCAAGTACAAGCGAGTGCAGGACGGTCACGTCCCCAACGCCGATCTCTATCAGCTTCTGGCGTACGCCACCGCCCTCAAGCTGCCGGGCGGGCTGCTCGTCTACGCCCAGGGCGAGACCGCCGATGCGGTCCACGTGATCCGCCACGCCGGCAAGCGGCTGGAAGTCGCCGCGCTGGACCTTTCCGGGACGATCGGCGATCTGCTTCGTCGCATCGACGGGTTGGCGAAGCGGGTCCGCCGCCTGCGCGACGCCGGTCTGAGGGCGAGCCGGGCCGCCTGATTGGGGGCGGCCTCTTCCAAGACCCGCGGCGGCGACCGACCAACAATCTACCGTGAGTGCGAGGGCGGGGCGACCTCCAACACGTTCCAGTCTTGTGGACGGTTCGCGTTCATGGGATCGGCGATGTCGGCTGTCTGCCGCGGATGCCTCGGAGAGTGGAGAGGCGCTTTTCTCGCGCGCCCTGCATTCTGCACTTGACAGCCCCGTCGGGGGCACTTCGCCCAGGGTCGGCCACGCCGCTCAGAACGCCCTCTGCGCCGGCTCTCTGGCCGCAGGCGGCCCGTTCACGCCGTGAGGGGGCCCGGACCTCGGAATGACCGCCGATCGGCCCGCTGCGGGGCGCGTAAGCCGTTGTAAAACATGGGGTTACAATGGGTTATGCGCGCTTGCGAAGACCCCTTTCCGCCCTCCGCCCCCGCACACCCCGCGACCACCGGCGATCCGTCGGATGCGTCGCCGACGGCCGCACCCGCGCTGGCCCTCGGCGACGCCGACGCGAGGCTCGAACGGCTCGGAGACCGCATCGCCGAGCTCTCCGCCCGCATCCAGGCCGCCACGTACGAGCTGCTCGTCCTGATCCGCGAGTTCGACCAGCAGGCGGGCTGGGACGGCCGTCTGTCGTGCGCCGAGTGGCTGAGCTGGCGCACGGGGCTCGCCCCGGGCCCCGCCCGCGAGCACGTGCGGGTGGCCCGCGCGCTCGGCGAGTTGCCGAAGCTGAGCGACGCCATGCGCCGGGGCCGGATCTCCTATTCGAAGGTGCGCGCCATCACCCGGGTGGCCACGCCCGCCAACGAGCAGACCCTGCTCGACGTCGCGCTCGCGGGCACGGCGGAGCACGTGGAGCGCATCGTCCGCGGGTGGCGCCGAATCGACCGCACCGCGGAGCAGGCCGAGGAGCAGCGGCGGGACGCCAGCCGTTCGCTGCGGACGTGGGTGGACGACGGCGGAATGGTGGTGGTGCGGGGGCGGCTTACGCCGGAGGTGGGTGCGGTGCTGCGGCGGGCGCTCGACGCGGCGTGCGATGCGGCGCGGCGCGCGCCGGAGCCCGCCGGTCGCCCGGCGGCGGTGGCCAGCGACGAGGCTACGGCAGCCGAGGCCGCGGCCGGCGGCGGCGAGCAGCCGACCCCCGCGCAGCGGCAGGCGGACGCCATCGGAGTGGTGGCGGAGGCGGCGCTGGCGGGCGGGCTGGACAAGGGCACGGCCGGCGACCGGTACCAGGTGGTGCTGCACGTCGACGCGGCGGCGCTGGCGGAACCGCGAGACGTTCCCGCGGGAACGTCGGCGGGTGCGGCTTCCGAGATCGAGCCGCAAGGAGGCGTGCGCATTCCCGCCGGAACGTTGGCCGGCAGCACGGCCGGGGCCGAGCGGCGAGCGCGCGGCGGGGACGTTCCCGCCGGAACGCCGGCCGGCAGCACGGTCGGGTCCGAGCCGCGAGGACTCGGCGGGGAGGTTCCCGCAGGAACGCCGGAGGGTTCGGTGTCCGGGACCGGGCCGCGAGGACGCGGCGGGGACGTTCCCGCAGGAACGCCGGGGACGGCGAGCGAGGCGTTGGGCCGTTCCGGCGGCGGGTCGCCGCTCGGCGCCGACGCACAGTGCCGCACGGAACGTAGCCAGCCCCGGCGGTGGCGCCGAACGGTCGGCCCGTGTCCGGGTGTGCGCCCTGCGCCGTTGCTCGCCGCGGCACCCGCCGCGCCGTCCGTCGCCGCCGCACCCGCCGCGCCGTCGGCAGGCAGCCAGACCGTGCTCGACGAGGCGGGCGGCATTCACGTCTCCGCGGAGACCGCGCGGCGCGTGGCGTGCGACGCTGCCACCGTCACGATGCGCCACGGACCCGGCGGCGAGATCCTCGACGTCGGACGCCGCACGCGCACCATCCCGCCCGCCCTGCGCCGGGCGCTGGCGGTGCGGGACCGGCAGTGCCGCTTCCCCGGCTGCGGCAATCGCCGCACGGACGCCCATCACATCCAGCACTGGGCCGACGGCGGGCGGACGGCGCTCGACAATCTGGTGCTGCTCTGCCGGGTCACCACCGGGCGGTGCACGAGGAGGGCTTCCGCGTCACGCTCGACGCCGCCGGGGACGCGCACTTCCTGCGGCCGGACGGGCGGCCGCTGGCGGAGGCTCCGCCGGCGCCGGCCCGGGCCGGGCCGGCGCTCGGCCCGACGAACGACCGGCTGGCGGCGGCCGGGGTCGAGATCGACGCGCGGACGGCGACGCCGGCCTGGCAGGGGGAGCGGCTGGACCTGGGCTGGGCGCTCAGCGTGCTGTGGCCCCCGCGGGGCGAGCGGCGCTCAGACTGACGCTCGTGCAGCGCGAGGCCCTGCGCCTCGGCCTGCCGTCGCTCGGCATCGGACGGGCGGCTGAGCTCCGGGCCGGATGGGCCGGGGATTGAGGGGCTGCTACGGGGTTCGGTCGCGGCGGCCCGCCCACTGCTCACGCTGCGGCTCGGTCGCGCCGCCTCGGACCCGCGGCGGGCGCTCGTCCGGTGGCGTGGTATGTTGGGGCACGCGGAGGGCGGCACCGTTCGGCCAATGGCGACCCCCAGCACTCGTCCTTCCTCCCCTGCGACAACGACGGCCCCCGGCGCTGCCACGACGGCGGCGTGCGGTTTGCAGGAGGGGTTGCGGCTCTCCCGTATCGAGTTCGAGCGCCGGTCTGCGGAGCGGCCGGACCTCAAGAAGGTCGAGCTCATCGATGGGGTCGTCCGCATGCCTTCCGCCGTCCGCTACGCCAGCCACGGGAAGCCGCACGCAGCCATGGTCTGGTGGCTCGCCACCTACGCGGTGGCGACACCGGGCGTTCGCGTGGTCGACAACGCGACGCTGCGGCTCGACGGCGATAACGATCTGCAGCCCGACGCCGCGCTGCTGATCGATCCGGGCTCCGGCGGCCAGGCGCGGGTGAGCGCGGACGACTACATCGAGGGCGCGCCGGAACTGGTCGTGGAGATCGCCGCGAGCAGTGCGTCACGCGACCTGCACGACAAGCTCCGTGTGTACGAGCGGGACGGCGTTCGCGAGTACCTCGTCTGGCGCGTGCCGGATCGCCGGCTCGACTGGTTCGAGCTGGAGGGGGGCGCCTATCGGGTTCGGGCCGCGGAAGCGGCCGGCGTCGTCCGCAGCGCGGTGTTCCCCGGCCTGTGGCTGAACGTCGGCGCCCTCCTGAGCGATGATCTCGCCGCCGTCCTGCGGACCCTCCACGAGGGCGTGGCGGATCCGAGCCACGCCGCCTTCCTGAACGGGTTGCGCGCCCGACGTTCGTGACGCCGGCCTGCGGCAACCATCGGGGCCCCGGGGCAGAGCTCTGCTCCGGGGGAACGGGCCATGCAAGCGTTGGCGCCGACTCGGGCTACCAGCGCCCGTCGGGGCGCGCTACGGACAGCGCACGGCCACTCCCGGATCGTGCCCGGCGATGGTGAGGATGCGCCAGCCGTCGTCGGTCATCACGAGTGTGTAGGTCCAGCCGTACTCGCCCAGCAGGCCGCCGTCCCGGTGGCGGCGGATGCCCCGGCCGCTGACGGTCGCCGCGCTGGCGCTGAGGACGCAGATGTTGCGCTCGGGCATGTCCGAGCCCGCGTATCCCTGCGCGTCGAGGCTCGCCCAGGCGTCGGCGACCGACTGGCGCACCTCGTCCCGCGTCCCGAGTGCGCTGCCGCCGCGGAAGAAGGGGACGTTGTAGGCATGCCGGGAGACCTCGTCGGCGGCGCCGGCCGAGTACCACGCGTAGTACTGATCGAAGAAGGCGTCCAGCTCGGCGCGCAGGGTCTCCCGCGAGGCCTCGTCGAGGGGCTGGGCCTCCGCGGGCATGCCGACGGTCAGGAGCGCGACCGCCAGCAAGGGCATCGAGAGCCACCGTGTCCTGTCCATCCTCATCCTGTCCATCCTCTCCTTGCCGCACCCGGCGCCGCGTCGGCCCGTCTCGGGCCAGGCGCGCGACCCGCGGCGGGCCGACCGATGGCGAGTCCCCGCGCTATCGTCCTACCGGTCGACCGGGCTTCGGGAGCAGGCTGCCCCGCGGACCGCTGGGTCGTCCCGGGTCGCGCTTCGCCCAGGCTAATCCCGTCGCCGGCCTTCGTCGGCGCAGACTACACGATGGTACGATGGGATGAGCGGCGACGCCCGTTGCTGCGGCAACCCGTGCGCACCGCTCGACCCCTCTCCCGATGCCGACGACCACCGCACCGACCGGAGAATCAGACCCGCACGACCCGTTGCTGACCTGGGACGAGGCGTTCGACGCCGGCACCGCCGTGGTCGGGGGCAAGGGCTGGAACCTCGCCCGGCTCGCGCGCTACGGCTTCGCGGTACCGCGGGGCGGCGTCGTGGCCGCCTCGGTCTACGCCGGGCTGTTCCGTACCGCCGATGTCGCCGCGCTGGCCGCTCCCCTCGCGGCGGTGACCGCGGGCGACGTCGAACGCGCCGACGTGCAGTCGGAGCTCGCCGCGCTCCGCGATCTGATCGTTGGGACGGGCCTGCCTCCTGGCACCCGCGAGGCCGTCGGCCGGTTCCTGGACCGCGCCGGGCTGGAGGGACGTCCGCTCGCCGTCCGCTCCTCCGCCGTGGCGGAGGATGGAGCCGACGCGGCGTTCGCCGGCGTCCATGAGAGCCGGCTCGGCGTGACCGGGCTCGACGCGGTGTGCGCGGCCGTGTTGCGTTGCTTCGCCTCGTTGTGGACGCCCCACGCCGTTGCCTACCGGCGGCGGATGGGGGTGGCGGACGACGCCACGCCGTGCGCGGTGGTGCTCTGCGAGATGGTCGGCGACCCCCGCCGTGGCCCGGCGGCAGCCGGCGTCGCCTTCTCGTGCGACCCCGTGACCGGCGAGCGGCAGGTCGTCACCATCGAGCTGGCCGCGGGGCCGGGCGACGCCGTCGTCCAGGGCGCGGTCGCGCCCCAGCGGTACGCGGTTCGGCGGGCCGGCCCGGAGACGGAAATCGCGCGGCTGGACGAGACCGGCGACGCCCCCATCCTCGACGACGGTGCGATCGGGACACTGGCCGGGCTCGTGCTGCGTGTCCACTGGGCGCTCGGCGACGGGGACGCGCCGCAGGACGTCGAATGGGCCCACGACGGCCGGACCTTCTGGATGCTGCAGTCGCGCCCGGTGACCCGCCTGCCGCGGTGGACCTTCCCGGGCGTGCCCACCCGGACCCCGACCTGGTCGGACGGCAACATCCGGGACTCGTTCCCCCGGCCCCTGACTACGGCCACCTGGTCCCTGCTGGACGCGACCGGGCAGGCGGTGGTGTACGCCTCGGCCCAGTTCGTTGAGTACCCGCTGCCGCGCGGCATGCAGGTGCTACGGCGTTTCGGCGGCCGGCCCTACTTCGATCTCGACAGCCTGCAGTGGAGCCTCTACGACTCGATCGGCATCCTGCCGGCCGACACGAACCTCACGATGGGCGGATTCCAGCCGGAGATTCCGGTCCCGGGTGAGAGCCCGCTGCGCGGCCGCGCCGGGCTCGCCCGCGCACGGCGACGACTGCGGCTGGTGGGTCGACTGCGGCGGTTCCAGCGCGACGCCTCCCAGCGCATCGACGCGATGGTCGCGCAGGCCAGGCAGGGTCGCGCGATCGATCTCCCGATCCTGAGCGACGATCGGCTGCTGGCGCGATTCCGGGAGGTGCAGTCGCTGGGTGTCGCGTACGAACCCGTCCTGCAGCTTGCCGCCACCTACAGCGGCGTGTGGGCGAGGGCGCTGGAGTGGGTGCTCGAGCGGGCCGGCCGCGGGAAGGCGCGGTCGCTGGTCTCCCGTCTGCTGGCGGCCTCGGGGGACGTGGCCAGCGCCGAGCACGGGTTCCGCCTGCAGGAACTCGCCGACAGCGTCGCCGGCGACGCTGCCGCGGTGGCCGCGCTGCGGGATCCCGACCCGTGGGCTTGGCGCAGGCTGCCGGCGGATGCCCCGTTCCGGGTCGCGATGGAGGACTACCTGGACCGCTTCGGCCACCGGGCGGTGTTCGAGATGGAGCTCGCCAGCACGCGCTGGGCCGAGGATCCGCACTACGTGCTCGAGCAGGTGCGCTTCCACCTCGACCATCCGCCGGCCGGCGACGCACGGTCGCGGGCGGCCGACGTGCGGCGGCGGGCGGAAGCGGAGCTGGCCGCGTTCCCCGCCGTCCTCCGGCCCGTGGCGCGGTGGGTGCTGGCGCGCGCCCGGCGCGGCGCCGCGTTGCGGGAGAACGCCAAGTCGGGGTCGGCCGCGGCCATCGCCCTCGTCCGCCAGATGTGCCTCGAGGTGGGACAGCGATTGCAGGCGGCCGGCCGCATCGCCGCCGCGGACGACGTCTTCCATCTCAGCATCGTCGAGGTCGAGGCGTGGATGACCGGAAGCTGGGACGGGGCGGGCGCCGACGCGCTGGTCGCCGACCGCCGGGCGCGCCTCGCCGCCCAGCAGGATCTGGTGCTGCCCGGCGTGATCGAGGAATCGCCGGCGGCGCCGCGGAGCGCAGACTCGCGGACCGCGGCCACCACCGCGACGCCCGAGCCGGGCGGGGATGCGTGGAGCGGGGTCGCGGCGGCGCCCGGCGAGGCCGAAGGCGCGGCCTGCGTGCTGCGGACGCCCCACGACGGCGGCCGCATGGGCCGCAACGACGTGCTGGTGGCGCCCTCTACCGACCCGGGCTGGACGCCGCTGTTCCTGCGCGCCTCGGCGCTGGTGACGGAGACCGGCGGCTACCTGTCGCACGGCGCCGTCGTGGCGCGCGAGTTCGGGCTGCCGGCCGTGGTCAACGTGCGCCACGCCATGCGCACCCTGACCGACGGCGACCGCCTGCGGGTCGACGGCACCGCCGGCCGGGTCATCCGTGTCGCGCGTTCACCGGAGCGGTGACGCTTCTCAGTCCTGCTCGCCTTCCTGCTGCAGACGCTCCGCCCGCCGCTCACCGCCCAGGATGTTGGGCATGGCGTAGTTGCCCTCGTGGCAGGCGTACTCGAACAGCGGCAACTCGGTCATCCGCATCGGGATCTGGGCCGTCCAGGGCGCCGTCCACGTGGCGGGGTCGCTGATCGTGAACTCGTAGAGCAGCGTGTCGGCGTCGACACGCGTGAACCGCTCGACGAGGTGGCGGCCCTTGGTCGAGCCGCGGTAGCCGTGCTTGTCGCTGAAGTCGATCGTCTCGACGACCAGCGTGTCGCCCTCCCACTGTCCGCGCGATTCGCCCGTCCACGACTCGATGTCGGGCCGCGGGCGCCCGTCGAGCGGAATGATGCGCGAGTCGTGGACCATCTCGTTGAGCACGACGACGTGGTCCGGCGTCTGGAAGAGCTGCATCTGCTGGTTGTAGAACCCGGGGGTCATCGGCGGACCGGTGTTGAACCCGAGGATGCAGCGGTCGAACGCGTTGCGGTCGAGATACGTGTCCGCCGGGTGGGCCTCCCGATACGCCCGCCGTTCGTCCGCGCGCCGCTGTCCTTCCTCCGTCAGGGCGGGGATGCGCCCGTCCGGCGGATCGACGATGAGCGACGTGCGCCGACTGTCGATGACGGTCGTGCCGAAGTCGAGCCAGAAGTTGTTGTAGCCGCCGACGTTGCCCCCGGCCTCGGTCCGGCGCGGCGCCGCCTCCCAGAGGCGGATGTTGCGGTCGACCGCCTCCTGCTCGATGTTGGCGGCCTCTTCCTCCGTCAGGAACGCCTGCTCCCCGCGGTCCTGGGGCCGCTCGAGCGGCGTGGCCGTCTTGAAGTCCCAGATGCCCTGCAGGTCGGGCGCGCCCCACGGCGTCCGCGGCGCGTCCTGGCCCGCGGCCGAGCCGGCCGCGAACAGCACGAGCACAACCAGCAGCGCCGGTGCGACGCTGCGACGATTCACGACTGTCATCAATCTAGCCCCCAAATGTACGGGCGCCCGCCTCGCAGGGCCGCCCCAGCCGTCTACAGTAGCCCTTGGCGGAGGCCCTGTAAACCGAGGGCGAGCCGTTAGAACACCGCGAGGGGATTGATGGCGGACCCGGCGCCGTTGGGCACGCGCAATGGCGCGATGACGAACAGGAACTCGTAGCGGTCGAGCTCGGCGGCGGTGGCGGCGAGGGGCTCGAGGTCGGCGCCGTCGATGAGCGGCATGCCGAGGGCGACCAGCGTGAACATGTGCATCGGGAGCGTCGTGCGGCCCTCGATGGGGCCGCCGTCGACGACGCCGCTGTCGGCGAGCAGGAGCGCGATGTCGCGCTCGCGGAGGAACGGCATGATGGAGTTGTCGAAACCGCCGCTCCCCTCCGTCCAGAGGAAGAGGGCGTCGCCGGCGGTGATCGTGATACCGGTCTCGCGCTCCCACGCCTCGATGTCCTCGGCGTCGACGCGCTCGGCGCCCGGCATGCTCATCAGGAGGCCGCGGGTGACGACGCCGTCGCGGATCGGATAGACGCCGTTCTTCGTGCAGCCGTCGGCGACCGTGGCGGTCTCGTCGAAGCGGCGGCCGTTGTAGGTCATGCCGTCCCAGGCCACGTGGCAGAGCGCGTCGAGGTGGGTGAGGGGGCTGCCGTGGTAGCCGATGCGGTGCTGCTCCTCAATCCACGCCGCGCGCTCGCCGAGGCCGGGCCCGCCGTAGGCGAACACGTTCTCGAAGCCGCGCTGGAACGTCGCGGCCTGCCCGACCACCGGGTCGCGGGAGAGGGAGACCGTGCGGCCGGTGCGCACGAGCGCCGCCGCCTCGACGCGCTTCGCGTCGGTGATGAGATTGAGCGTTCCGAGCTCGTCGTCGGGGCCCCAGCGGCCCCAGTTGGAGAGCTCCGCCATCCAGCGATCGAACTGCTCGGGGGTGACGCTCTGCCCGGCGTCTTCCTGCTGCGCTTCGGCGCCGGCGGCCAGAAGGGCGAGAGTGAGGACGAAGGCGATGCCGTGTGCGGCCCTGGCGTTCATCGGGTCTCCTCCCGGTCGGCGTCGAGGCCGAAGGTGAAGATGACGTTCCCGGCCGCGATGGTCACGTACTGCTGCCCGTCGACGGCGTAGGTGATGGGCGACGCGCGCACCTGGGCCCCCACCGCGACGTGCCACAGCTCGCGGCCGGTCGCGGCGTCGAGCGCGTAGAAGTAGCCGTCGACGCTTCCGCCGAAGACGAGGTCGCCGGCCGTGGCGAGCAGGCCGGCCCAGGTGTGCGGCTGCACGCGGTACTCCCAGCGCAGATCGCCGGTCAACGGGTCGAGGGCGCGCACGGCGCTCGTGTACTCCTCGATGGGCTGGAACTGGATCTGGCCGCCCCCGATGAAGCGGTCGCCCTCGACGTACTCCTCGTCGCGGATGAAGAAGCGCGCCTCGCCGTCGTAGGCCATCACGTAGAACAGTTCCGTCCGCGGGCTGAACGCGGGCGACATCCAGTTCGTGGCGCCGGCCGCCGAAGGCGAGACCACCACGCCCTCCTCGCTGGGGAACAGTCCCGGCACGCGGATCGGCCGGCCGCTGTCGTCGAGGCCCGAGGCCCACGTCATGCGAGCGAAGGGCCGGCCGGTGAGGAACTCGCCGGTCTCGCGGTCGAGCGTGTAGTAGAAGCCGTTGCGGTTCGCCCAGAGCATCAGGCGCCGACGCTCGCCGTCGACGTCCAGGTCGGCCAGGATCGGGATCTGGATGGCGTCCCAGTCGTGCACGTCATGCGGCGTGAACTGGAAATACCACGCCATGTCGCCGCTGTCGCCGTCGAGGGCCAGCACGGAGTCGGCGTACAGGTTGTCGCCGAGGCGAACCTCGCCGTTGTAGTCGGGGCCGGGGTTGCCGGTGCCCCAGTAGACGAGGTCGAGGTCCGGGTCGTAGGAGCCGGTGATCCAGGTCGGCGAGCCGCCGGTGCGCCACGACTCCCCGGCCCAGGTGCGGTTGTCGGGATGGTCGGGCCCCGGGATCGTGTAGGTCCGCCAGGCGCGCGCGCCGCTCTCGGCGTCGTAGGCATCGAGGAAGCCGCGGATGCCGAACTCGCCGCCCGCGATGCCGGTCACCACGCGGTCCTTGACGACCAGCGGCGCCGCGGTCTTGCTGTAGCCGCCGCGGTGATCGGCCACCTCGGCCTGCCAGCGGAGGTTGCCCGTGCGGGCGTCGACGGCGGCGAGGTGGGCGTCGAGGGTGCTCATGTAGAGCGTCTCGTCCAGGATGGCCACGCCCCGGTTGTTCCGCCCGCAGCAGATGCGGAGGTCGTCCGGCAGCTCGTGCTCGTAGCGCCAGTACTCGCGCCCGGTCGCGGCGTCGAGCGCCACCACGTTGCTCGGCGCCTCGGTCACGAACATCACGCCGTCGACGACCAGCGGCGTGGTTTCGGCGCGGTCGAGGGCCGAGAGCTGGTAGGCCCACTTGAGCTCCAGATCGCCCACGTTCCCGGCGTGCACCTGGTCGAGCCGGCTGTAGCGCTTGCTGTCGAACGTGCCCGAGTACATCAGCCAGTTGTGCGGCTCGTCGGCCGCCGCCAGCAGCCGCTCCCACGTGACGGGCGAGAACGACGGGGTACCGGCATCCGCAGGGGGCGCCTCGTCCGCCGGCGGCTCCTGGGCGGACGCGGGCGCGACGAACGCGAGCAACGCAAGGGCGACGGCGAGCCTCTTCATCGGTCAGCTCCTTCCGCGGCGGCGGCAGCATTGCCGCGGGAGAACGGCCCCGCGCGGCCCGCGCCCAGCACCACCCGCAGTATACGGCCTGACCTCTTGCGCACGGCCGGATGCCGAATCGCGCTACCTGCCCGCCCGCTGCCGACCGCAATTCGGCCGGGCGGCGGGAGGGAGCGACCCGCGCGCGTCCGCCGCGCCTCGCCGCCCCAGCGGTCTACACCCCTGCCGAGAGCGACCCGCGCGCGCCCGCCGCGCCTACCAGCCGAATCGCCGGGTGACCGCGAACCGCTGCGGCGAGACCTGGACGTCGAGATCGCGGGTCACGCGGTTCTCCGGCAGCGTCAGCAGGACGGCGCCGAGGCCGATGGCCCCGATGCCCGCCCACATCAGGCCGGGGCGCTCGAACGTGATGCGGACCGAGGCGTCCCGCAGGTCGGTGTCGTAGGGCGGGCCGGGACTTTCGTAGTAGCACTGCGTCGTCTGGTGCTGGTACCTGTGGGTGCTGTAGCCGTCGGGGCAGATGTCGCCCTCGTAGTTGAACGCCGCGAGCAGGAGGCCCGCTCCCGTCGCGACCGAGATCCAGCCCACGGTGTCGCGCGACTGCGCCTCCGCGGGCGCCGCGGCCAGCATCACCGCGACGACGAACGCTGCGAACGCGGCGACAGTCCTCATCGGGTCATCGCTCCTTCAGGCTCCCGTCCGATCGTCCTGCCGATTCGCCAACTGCGGTGGGCAACCCGCCGGCATCTCCCGGCGCCTCCGCGGTGGCCGTCGCCCGCCAGATCGCCGCCGCGACGCTCCCCACCACCGAGTGCATCACGGCCGAGATGGCGCTCGGGATGGCCACCAGCGGATTGACGAAGTTCTGCTGGGCCAGGACGACGCCGAGCCCCGAGTTCTGCATCCCGACCTCGATCGCCGCCGTCCGCGCCGCCTGCTCCCGGCCGAGCAAGAGGCGGGCGACCCCGTAGCCGAGCACGAAGCCGCCGGCGTGGAGGCAGGTCACGGCCAGGATCAGCCGCGGGCCGGCTTCGATCACCTGTTCGCGACCACCGCCGATGACGGAAGCCGCGATGAGCACGATCGTCGCCACCGCGACGAGCGGCGCCACCGGCAGCATGCGGCGGCAGGCAGCCGGAAAGCGCGACTTGAGGAACGCCCCGGCCAGCACCGGCAGCACCACCACCTGCACCGTGTCGAGCAGCAGGCCGCCCGCCGGCACGTCGATGCGGTTGCCGGCGAGGAGGGCCGTCAGGGCCGGCGTCATCAGCACCGCGAGCAGCGTCGAGGCGGTGGTCATCGTCACCGAGAGCGCCACGTCCGCCCGCGCCAGGAAGGTGATGACGTTCGATGCGGTGCCGCCCGGGCAGCACGAGACCAGGATGAGGCCGGCCGCGAACGGCAGCGGCAGGTCGAAGAGCCACCCGAGGCCGAGCCCGAGCAGGGGCATCAGCGTATATTGGAGCGCGACGCCCGGCAGCACGCTGGTGCGCTCCCGCCCGATGCGGCGGAAGTCCTCGAACCCGACCGTCATCCCCATGCTCAGCATGATGATCCCGAGCCCGATCGGGATCAGGGGGCCGCTGAACCAGGTGAAGAGCTCGGGACGGACGAGCGCGGCGCCGCTCGCGAGCAGCAGCCAGAGCGGGAAGGCGTTGGTGACGGCGGCCAGGACGGGCAACGTGGGAGCATTGTACGGTTCGGGCGGCTGACGGTTCCAGCCGGCCCTGCCGCGGCGGGAGGGCCGGCCGAGGTGCATGCGCGATGAGCTTTCAACCGGATCTGCTGAAGGGCAAGACGGCGCTGGTGACGGGCGGCGGCACCGGCATCTGCCGCGGGCTGTCGCTGGCGCTGGCGGCGCACGGCTGCGACGTCGCCATCACGAGCCGGAAGGCGGACCACCTCGAGCCGACCCGGCGCGAGATCGAGGCGCTCGGGGTCCGGTCGCTCGCCGTGCCCGCCGACGTGCGGGATCCGGCGGCCGTCGACGGCGCCGTGGCCCGGACGGTGGATGAACTCGACCGGCTCGACATCCTCGTCAACGGCGCGGCGGGCAACTTCCTCTGCATGGCCGAGGACCTCTCGCCCAACGGCTTCGGCACCGTCGTCGACATCGACCTCAAGGGGACGTTCCACATGTGCCGCGCCGCCCTGCCGCACCTCAAGGAGCGCGGCGGCGTCGTGCTGAACATCAGCGCCACGCTGCACTACTTCGGGACCGTCGCGCAGCTGCACGTGTCGGCGGCCAAGGCGGGCATCGACGCCCTGACGCGGGTCCTCGCGGTCGAGTGGGGTCCGCACGGCGTCCGCGTCAACGGCATCGCGCCGGGACCGATCGCCGACACCGAGGGCGTGCGCCGGCTGCTCGTCGGGCCGGCGAAGGAGCGCGCGGCCAGGATGACGCCGCTCGGCCGCCTGGGTGAGATCCGCCACATCTCGGACGCGGCGCTCTACCTCTGCTCGGACGCGGCCTCCTACGTCACCGGCGTGACGCTCGTGGTCGACGGCGGGCTCTGGCTGGCGTCGAGCCGCATGGCCGAGGCGTGGGCCAAGGCGGTCGAGGCCGCGTCGGGGCAGCCGTGAGCTGGCGCGCCCTCACGGGCGCGTGGGGAGTCTGCCCTGGCACGAACCGCTCCGTGGCACGTTCTGCCGCGCAGACTCCTAGACGCGCTGGTGATCGGGGCGCCAGTTCTGGATGGCCTGCTTGACCGCCTTCGGCTCGGCCTTCTCGTCGAGTGCCTTGCGGGTCAGGGCTTCGAGCTCGCCGTCGCTCGCGAACCGGAGCGCGATGACCTGCTGGAGCGTGAGTTCGTCGATGCGCGCCTTGAGGTCGTCGGGCAGGAGGCGCTCCATGCGCAGCCGCTCCTCGAGCCGAATCAGCCGGTCCTGCACCGTCAACGGGCTGACGCGCACCAGGCCGACGACGACCAGCAGCGCCAGCGCCACGCCGATGTCGAACAGCACTTCCAGCGTCGGTCCGTTCCGGAGCCCGACCAGGGACCAGAGGGCGTTGAGCCCCAGCATCGGGAACGCGAAGAAATGCCACACGGGCAGCCATCGGGTGTGGTTGGCGTAGCTCTGCGGACGCTTCTCGGCCATCGGTGTCGGTCTCCTGGCGGCGGGGGCGCGGCGGTGCGGTGATGACTGCCGCGCGCCCCACGGAACTGGAAAGACTCTCGATCCACTATACGCGGACTGGCGTACACTGGTCGGCAGGAGCGTGGCGACGCCGCGCCGGGCGCGCCCGGGAAGCCGCGGCTACATCCGGAGCTGGACCGATGAGCGAACTGGCGAAGCAGCAATGCGTTCCGTGCCGGGGCGGGGTGCCGCCGCTGACCGGCGGGGCGCTCTCCGCGCTGCAGGAGAAGCTGGGCGGCGACTGGAACGTCGTCGAGCAGCACCACCTGGAGAAGGTCTACAAGTTCGACGACTTCCGGCAGGCGCTCGACTTCACGGTGCGGGTCGGCGAGATGGCGGAGCAGCAGGACCACCATCCGGACCTCTACCTGACGTGGGGCCGCGTGAAGATCACGATCTGGACGCACAAGATCGACGGCCTGACCGAGAGCGACTTCGTCTTCGCGGCGAAAGCGGACGCCCTGCTGGCCCCCGCCTGATTCGTCGCACACCTGACCCCGAACCGATGACCTGGTGGCTCTGGATGCTGGCCGGCGCGGGCCTGGTGGCGCTCGAGCTGCTGGCGGGCGGCGAGTTGTGGCTGCTGCTGGCCGGCATGGCGGCGGTGCTGGTGGGCCTCGTTGCGCTCGCCGGCGTCGAGAGCCTTGCGCTGCAGCTCCTGGTCTTCTCGCTGCTCGGCTGCTCCGTCTACCTGTTGAAGTCCCGCCTGCTGCCCGCGCGGCGCACGGACGAGGCCATACCCACGCTGGTCGGGGAGCTCGGCGTCGCGGTGACCGAGATCGCCCCGGGGAGGGCGGGCATGGCCGAGTTCCGCGGCACGCAGTGGACGGCGCGCTCCGCCGACGACCGGACCATGGCAGCGGGCGCCGGCGTGCGCGTGGTCTGGGTGGAGGGCGTGTCGCTCTACGTGGAGCCGGAGTAGCGACGCCTCCGCCGGCCGCCCCGGGGGCGCGCCCGCCTCCGCCGTCCGTCGCGGGCGAGCTCGTCTCCGCGAGCCGTTGCGGGTGCGCCCGCCGGCACCGGTCGGCCCGGCACCCACGGGGCAGGCACCACGGCGGGCCGACCCCGCATGGTCCCACGCTCTTCCACCGAGAACACGTCCGACCCCGGACAGAGAGACTGGAGAGAGACGAATGATCGCAGCCATCTCGCCCGTCACCATCGTGCTGTTGCTGCTCGCCGCCGTCGTCGTCTTCGTGCTGTTCCGCACCGCGCGCGTGGTGCCGCAGCAGGCGGTCTTCGTGGTGGAGCGGCTCGGGCGCTACCACTCGACCCTCAACGCCGGCTTCCACTTCCTCGTGCCGTTCGTCGACCGCGTCGCCTACCGCCACTCGCTCAAGGAGCGGGCGGTCGACATCGCCCAACAGGTCTGCATCACGCGCGACAACGTGCAGATCTCGGTCGACGGGGTCCTCTACCTCCAGGTCATCGACCCGCAGCGCGCCTCCTACGGCATCAACGACTACGTCTTCGCCATCAGCCAGCTTGCCCAGACCACGCTCCGCAGCGAGGTCGGCAAGATCGACCTCGACCGGACGTTCGAGGAGCGCGCCACCATCAATATGTCCGTCGTCCGCGAGGTGGACAAGGCGAGCGACCCGTGGGGCGTGAAGGTGCTGCGCTACGAGATCCGCGACATCGCGCCGCCGCGCGACGTGCTGAGCGCGATGGAGAAGCAGATGCGCGCCGAGCGCGAGAAGCGCGCCGTCATCCTGGCGTCGGAGGCCGACCGCGAGGCCCAGATCAACCGTGCCGAGGGCGAGAAGCAGCGGGTCATCCGCGAGTCGGAAGCGCAGCGCCAGAAGCAGATCAACGAGGCCGAGGGCGAGGCGGACGCCATCCGCGCCGTCGCCACCGCCACCGCCGACGGCATCCGGCAGGTAGCCGAGTCCATCTCGTCGCCGGGCGGATTCGAATCCGCGCAGCTCCGCGTCGCCGAGCAGTACGTCACCGAGTTCGGCCGCCTCGCGTCGGAGTCCAACTCGATGATCCTGCCCGCCAACCTGACCGACGTGGCCGGCGTCGTCGCCACCGCGATGGACGTCATCAAGAAGCGCAGCGACGCGTAGGGGTGAGGGGTGGCAGACGCGTCAGCGCGCCGCTTCGCCCGCCCCGCCCCGCCCCGCCGCGGAGCCTGGCTGGCTCGTGCCGCAGAGGTTCTGCCGGCGCTGGCGTTCGCTGCGCCTCCGGCAGCTCGTGCGGGAGGACGTCCGGGATCTGACGCGCGTGCAGCAGATCGACCAGATGGAGCTGCTGGTACGCCAGTTGTCGCGCGGGTCGGGCCGCCAGCTCGTGTACGGCACGCTCGCGGGCGAGACGGGGGTCTCGGTGGATACGGTCCGTCGCTGGGTCGCCTCCCTGTGCGACTTTCACCTGGGGTTCCTGGTCCGGCCGTGGTTTCGCAACGTTTCGCGCTCGCTGCGCAAGGAGCCGAAGTGGTATCTGCGGGACTGGGCGGACATCGAGGATGTCGGCCCCCGGTCGGAGACGTTCGTGGCCTGGCACCTGCTGAAGGCGGTCGACGGCTGGAACGACCTGGGGCTCGGGCGGTTCGAGCTCGGATACCTGCGCGACAAGGAGAAGCGGGAGGTCGACTTCCTGGTGGCCCGCGACGGGCGCCCGAGGTTTCTTGTCGAGGTGAAGCACCGCGAGACGGCGCTGGGTCCGGCGCTCGCGCACTTTCAACGGCAGGTCGGCGCGCCGTTCGCCTTTCAGGTCGTGCTCGACGCCGACTTCGTCGATGCGGACTGCTTCGCCTCGCCGGGCCCGCCCCGCGTGGTCCCGGCCAGGACGTTGCTGTCGCAGCTCCTGTCGAGCGCCCGGGCGGTCCCGATGGTTGCTTCCCGCTGTCAGTGCTTCCAGGGGCGCGCTACCGCGTCATCGTGAGTTGCGCCGTCGCCGACACCGGGTGCGACTCGCTCCCGTTGGTGGCCGTCCCGGTCGCCGTCGGGGTGCCGGTGACGGTGTTGCCGGTCACCGTCGCGGCCATCGTGAGCGAGGGCGATGCGAGGCTCCAGGGGCCGGCGCCGCAGCCGGCGAGAACCCCGAGCGAGACGGAGTCCGGCGTGCAGGCATCGACGGTGGCGTTGACCGTCGTGCCGGTGACCGAGCCGCGGAACTGGCAGGTGATCCCGTTGATGGTGACCGGCGTGGCGGGGAGCGTGCCGCCGGTCTGGGTGAGAACGACGGTCGCGCTGCGCGTGATGCTGCTACCGAGGGCCCGCGCGACCGACCCGGCGCAGCCGCCGCCCTGGATGTCGTCCGTCGACGCACTGATGACGGCTGTCCAGGTCCCCGCGACGTCCGCGGGCGTTTCGGACGTCGTGGGCGTGGGGCTGACGGGCGAGAGGATGTTGAAGGGCGAGAACCCGCCCGCCTCGCAGCCGGTCAGAAGCAGAGCACCGAGCGCCGAGGCGTACAGCCGAAGTCGCAAATCGTTCCCTCCCGTGCCGGCCCGGAGGACCTGCACACGGGAGTCTCGGTCGCTGGCGCCCCGGCCGATAGAGTACCGACGTGCCGCCCGGGGGCCGGTGCCCCGACCGCCAGGGGGGAAGGAGATGCCCGACGGGCACTTCGCCGGACGGGCACTTCGGCTCCCTTTCGCACCCCTCAGGCCTCTGCTGGCGCTTCCCAGCCGACGGGGTCGCCGATCGCGATGTCGCCGTCGTCGAGCACCTCGGCATAGACCCCGCCCCGCCACTCGGGGTCGAGCGCGGCGCGGAGCCCCGGCCAGGCCTCGTCCATTCGCTCGCAGGGGCGGGTCTCGCCGTTGATGCGCAGCCGGCAGGGCCCCAGCCGCAGCACCCGACCGCGGGTGCGAGCGAGCTCGATGCCGGAGACGAGCACGTTGGCTCGCCGGAGCGCTGGGTCGACGTCGTCTCCGAGGGCTTCGTTGACGCGGTCCCAGGTGCCGCGCGCGACGAGGGTCACCTGGCGCCGCCCGCCCTGGTTGGCGTTGCCGGTGAGGCCGCGGCCGGCTCGCAGCTCGGCCCGCTCCACCGCGTCCATCGGGCCGCGATGGAAGCGCTTGATCCAGATCCGATCGAGGCGTCCGGGCGTGCTCATCGTTGCTCCCTCCGCGCCGCCGGGCCGCGGACGGCGCTGCGCGGGTGCGGCGCGGCGGCAGGACCGGCCGGCGCTCGCGGCCTCCGGGCCCGACACGCGACCCGTGCCCGGGCGGCCGTGCGACTAGTGTAAGATCGCCGGTCGATGAGTACGGTGGTGACCGATCTGGAGGGGAAGGCCGGAGCGGCGCGCGAGTCGCTCGACGCCTGGGTTCGCGAGATCGTCGGGTGGCACTTCGACCCCGCCACGGGTAGTCCGTTCTGGCTCCAGTGGGCCGAGAAGGCGGGCTGGGACCCTCGGACGGAGGTCCACGGCTTCGACGACCTGCACAAGTTCGGCCACTTCGAGGACGAGTGGCTGCGCGGCGGGCCCGTGCGCCGCTGGGTGCCGAAGGCGTATGCCGACCGGCCGATCTACGTCTTCGAGACCGGCGGGACGACCGGCATCCCCAAGAGCCGCGTCGCGATCGACGACTTCCGAACCGACTACGAGCTGTTCTCCGAGACGCTCCCCGAGGAGTGCTTCCCGAAGGGCGCTAACTGGCTGATGCTCGGCCCGAGCGGCCCGCGGCGGCTGCGTCTGGCCGTGGAGCACCTGGCGCAGCACCGCGGCGGCATCTGCTTCTGCGTCGACCTCGACCCGCGCTGGGTCATCAAGCTGATCAGGAAGGGCTGGATGGATCACCTGAAGGCCTACCAGGCCCACGTGATCGATCAGGCGCTGACGGTGCTCTCGGCCGGCCACGACATCAAGTGCCTCTTCTCGACGCCGAAGCTGATCGAGGCGCTCGCCAACCGGCTGGAGGAAGAGGGCTCGAGCATCAAGGAGACCGGCATCACCGGCATCTTCGCCGGCGGCACGGAGTTCACGCCCCAGTGGAACCGCTTCGCCAACGAGGAGCTGCTCGACGGCGTCTACATGACGCCGACTTACGGCAACACGCTGATGGGGCTGGCCGCGAGCCCGCCGAGCGGGCCGGCCGAGGGCTACAAGATCACGTACCACGCCCCGCAGCCCCGCGCCGTGCTGCAGGTGGTCGATCCGGATGACGCCGAGCGCGTCGTCGGCTACGGCGAGACCGGCCGGGTGATGCTGACCACCCTGACGCGCGAGTTCTTCGTGCCGCGCTTCCTCGAGCGCGACGAGGGCGAGCGCGAGCCGCCGTGCGAGCAGTATCCGTGGGACGGCGTGAGCGGCGTGCGCCCGTTCAGCGCGCTGGCGTCGTCGACGACGGTCGGGGTCTACTAGCGGGATCGTCCGTCCAGCGCCAACATCTTCTTCACGTCAAGCAGAGAGCTCAACCGATGCGACTCGAACAGCACCGCGGAAACCGGGCCCTTGTCGCGTGTCTCCTCCTTCTCCCGCTCCTGGCCTTCGCCGCCTGCGGCGGCGGTGAGCCCGGCGGCATGATCGAAGAGGAGATGGAACCGGCGCCCGAGCCCGCGGCCGCGCCGAGCGGCCCGCCACGCGTCTTCTTCGTCGCCCCCGAGGACGGCGACATCCTGTCGATCGACCACGACGTGGAGGTCGAGTTCGGCATCGAGAACTTCACGATCGCCGCTCCGCCCGAGGCCGCTTCCGGGGAAGCCCCGGCGCCGCGCGAGGGAACGGGGCACTACCACCTCGGCGTCAACCACGGCTGCGTGCCGGCCGGCGAGGCGATCCCGGAGGGAGACGACCGGGTGGACTTCGACGACGGCTCGAACGCATACACGCTGCAGCGGCAGCCCGGGACGTACGAGCTCACGGTTCAGGTGGCGAACGACGCGAACGAGGCCCTCGACGGGCTCTGCGAGACCATCACCATCGAGATCGCGGACGGCGTGTAGGACGTCGGAGCCGCCGGTGACCGTATGCGGGCCGGCCCCCTCGGAGGGCGGTCCGTGCCTGCCGGACGCGCGATTCAGGACGGCCCCCCGGCGTTGCGGGACGACCACGGCGCCGGGACCGTGGAAGGAAGGAAGAGTGATGCGGATTGACAGCGTGTGGATGAGGTCGAGCGTGGTGGCCGGCGTGGCTCTGGTCCTGTTGCTGGTCGGCGGGGCTCCTGGGGCGGCCCAGGAGGCGCGCGTCTTCTTCGTGTCGCCGGCGGACGGGTCGCAACACTCGGAGGATGTGATCACCATCGAGTTCGGAGCCGAGAACTATCCGATCTCCGCCATCCCGGAGGGGTTCGATCAGGAGACGGGCACTCCGCGCGACGGGGTCGGGCACTACCACCTCGGATACGACACGGGCTGCCTCGACGTGGGCATCATCATCCCGCAGGGCGAGGGGTGGCAGCACTTCGGCGACGGCTCGAACACGACGACGCTGGAGAACGCGCCGGCCGGCACGTACGAGCTCACGGTGCAGATCGGCGACGATCAGCACCGGACGCAGGAAGGTCTCTGCGCGACGATCAGCATCGAGGTCACAGACGGGCAGTAGCGGCGACGCCCTGGCGCGGGCGCAGCAGCGGAGAACATCGTGATTCACTTCCCCGCGCTCCGGTGGGGCGAGCCCTACCGGAGCCTCGACATCGACAAGGTGGTGCACTTCGACACCGGCGAGCCGGTGGCCGAGGTGAGCCAGGCCAACCCCGGCATCGTCGCACGCGACCTGCGCAAGGCCCCGCGGGCGCGCGCAGCGTTGCGCGAGGTGCCGGTCGCCGAGCTGCTCGCGAAGGTGAAGAAGGCGGCCGAGCTGTTCTCGTCCGCGGAGCTGCCGCTCGGCGAGGGAAGCCAGACCCCGGACGAGTTCGTCCGCCAGCAGTCGGCGACGACCGGCCTTCCCGAGCACATGTGCCGCATGAACATGGAGAAGCTGCGGTACGTGCTCGACCACCTCGACGACATCCTGATCTCGCTGACGCGGCGGCTCGATCCCGACATCCTCTCGCGCGGCTACGGCGAGGAGGACGGCGTCATGCGGAGCTACCAGGCGACGACGCCGGTGCTCGGCATGGTGCTGCCGTCCAACTCGCCGGGCGTCCACAGCCTCTGGCTGCCGATCATTCCGCTGCAGATCGGCCTGGTGCTGAAGCCGGGGCCGCAGGAGCCGTGGACGCCGTGGCGGATGACGCAGGCGTTCTTCGAGGCGGGCGTACCGCGCCAGGCGGTGTCGCTCTATCCGGGCCTCGGCGACGTCGGCGCCGCCGTCCTCAACAACTGCTCGCGAAGCCTGATCTTCGGCGGTACGGCCACCGTCGAGCAGTACGCGGGGAACCCCGGCGTGCAGGTGCACGGCCCGGGCTTCAGCAAGATCCTGCTCGGCGACGACGAGGCCGACCACTGGGAGCGCCACCTCGACCTGATGGTCGACAGCGTGCTGGTGAACAGCGGGCGGAGCTGCATCAACTGCTCGGGCATCTGGACGCCGCGCCACGGCAAGGCGATCGCCGCTGCGCTGGCCGAGCGCCTCGGCCCGATCGAACCGCTTCCTCCCGACGACCCCGACGCGGCGCTCGCGGCGTTCACGGTGCCGGGCCAGGCCGGCGCGATATCGGCCGACATCGACGCCGCCCTCGGCGAGGACGGAGTCGAGGAGGTGACCGCCGCGCACCACGCGAACGGCCGCCTCGTGTCGCGCGAGCGCTGCGACTACGTGCGGCCGACCGTCGTCTACTGTTCGTCGCCGGACGTCGCGATGGCCAAGAAGGAGTACATGTTCCCCTTCGTGACCGTCGTCGAGTGCGAGCAGCGGAAGATGCTCGGGGCGATCGGGCCGACCCTGGTCGCGACGGCGCTCACGAACGACGATGCGTTCCAGCGAGCCCTGCTTGACGCGCGCAACATCGACCGGCTGAACCTCGGCCCCATTCCGACGATCAAGCTCAACTGGCTCCAGCCGCACGAAGGGAACATCGTCGACTTCCTCTTCCGGCCGCGGGCGTTTCAGATGGCCTCGTAGGCGCGCGGGGCGGGAGGGGGCGGCCCCCTTGCTCGAAGTCACGAAGCTCGCGAAGCAGTACCCGACCCCGAGCGGCCCGCTGCCGATCCTCTCGGACGTGTCGTTCACGCTCGAGCGCGGCGACGCGGCCTCTATCGTCGGCCCCTCCGGCAGCGGCAAGAGCACGCTGCTCTACGTCGCCGGCGCGCTCGAGCCGCCGACGAGCGGCCGGGTGACGCTGGACGGGACCGATCCGTTCGGCCTCGGCGAGCGCGAGCTGGCCGCGTTCCGGAACTCGCGGGTCGGCTTCGTTTTCCAGGACCACCTGCTGCTGCCGCAGTGCACGGTCCTCGAGAACGTGCTCGTGCCCACGCTCGTGGGCGGACCCGATGCCGCGGTCCGCAAGCGGGCGGAGGCGCTGCTCGAGCAGGTCGGGTTGCAGCAGCGGCTCGACCACCGGCCGGCGGAGCTGTCGGGCGGCGAGCGCCAGCGGGTGGCGCTGGCGCGGGCGCTGATCCGGGAGCCGCCGCTCGTCCTGTGCGACGAGCCGACCGGCAACCTCGATCCGGCGTCGGCGGAGGCGGTCGGGTCGCTGCTGTTCACGCTGCACGAGACCCACCGCAACATCCTGCTGATCGTGACGCACAACGCCGCGCTGGCGGCGCGCTGCCCCACGCGGTATCGCCTGGAGAACCAGCGGCTCGAAGCGGCTTGATCGCCGACCGGCCGCACGCCGTCCGGTCGCCCGGGGCCTGGCCGCGCGGCCGCGCTCTTGGCCACGAGGTGCCCGCATGACCCTGCACGGTCTCGTCCGGCGCAACATCGTTCACTTCTGGCCCACCAACCTTGCGGTCGTCGGCGGCGTCGCGGTCGCGGTGGCCGTCCTGGCCGGGGCGCTCCTGGTCGGCGCGTCGGTCCGGTCGAGCCTGCGCGTGCTGGCGCTCGAGCGGTTGGGCGCCATCGACCAGGTGGTGACCAGCCTCGGCTTCGTCCGCGAGGAGCTGGCCGGCGAGCTGATGCAGGCGGACGGGATGGGATCGGCGTTCGCCGGCGCCGCCCCCATCGTCGCGGTCGAGGGCTTCGTCACCCACCAGGCGAGCGGCCGGCGCGCGTCGGGCATTCAGGTCTACGGGGTGGACCATCGCTTCTGGGAGTTCCACGGGCTCGACGCGGCGCCGCGGGAGCTGGGCCGCAACGACGTCTTCGTCAGCGAAGGGCTGGCGGA
Source organism: Vicinamibacterales bacterium (assembly GCA_965215155.1). GTDB lineage: Bacteria > Acidobacteriota > Vicinamibacteria > Vicinamibacterales > UBA8438 > JAGWAJ01. Next base: position 2,462,675 of record CBDCCY010000004.1, read on the forward strand.
TGAGCTGGGCGCGGCCGGCGGCGATGCGCTGCTCGTCCGCGTGGAGAAGCCGTCCGACGTACCGATCAGCTCCCTCCATGGACGTCGCGACGACGTCGGCCGGACCCTGCGCCTTGGGGTGCAGCGCGTCCTGCCGCCGGCCGAGCTGGGCGAGTTCTCGTTCCGGCCGCAGCAGGGGCTGGCGCGCTCGGTGTTCGTGTCGCTCGGGCGGCTGCAGCGCGACCTGGAGCAGGAGGGCCGCGTCAATACGGTGCTGCTGGCCGCGGCGGCCGGGGCGTCGGAGGCGCCGGCGGCGGCCGCCGCGCGGCTGGCCACGGCGGAGGCGGCGGTACGCGCCACGGCTACCCTCGACGACCTCGGGCTGCGCGCGCTCCCGCTCGCCGCGCACGGAGCGGTCAGCATCGAGTCGGCGGCGGGGCTCCTGAACGACGAGACGGTTGCCGCGGCGGAGTCGGTCGCCGGCACGCTCGGCCTGCGGGTGGAGCCGGTGCTCACCTACCTGGCCAACGCGCTGCGCGTCGGCGATCGGCTGACGCCGTACTCGCTGGTGACGGCGCGCGCGCTCGACGCCGTGAGCGAGGTCGCGTCGCGGGCGAGCGCCGGCGCGCAGGACGAGGGCGCCCGCGCGCCGGGCGAGACCGGCACCGCGGGGGGCGCGGCCGGCGCCGCTGGAGACGAGGCCGCCGACGCTCGGAGCGGGGCCGACGGCGCGGCGCCGATGGTCCTGAACCGCTGGGCGGCGGACGACCTCGAGGCTGCCGCAGGCGACACGCTGACGCTCGAGTACTACGTCTGGGAGGACGAGGGGCGGCTCGCCACGCACGAGGCGGAGTTTCACATCGCCGACGTCGTGGCAATCGCCGGTGCGGCCGACGACCGCGACCTCGCGCCCGATTACCCAGGCATCACCGAGGCGACGGACGTCACAGACTGGGATCCGCCCTTCGACATCGATCTGGACCTGATCCGCCCGGCGGACGAGGAGTACTGGGACGACCACCGCACGACGCCCAAGGCGTTCATCCCGCTCGCGGTCGGGCAGCGCCTGTGGGGGTCGCGCTGGGGAGAGGTGACCTCTGTCCGGCTTCATCCTGCCGCGGCGGGCGCGGCGGCGCCGGACGCGCAGGCCGTGGAGGCCCCGGGCGCGGCGGGCACCCCGGGCGCGGACGTGGAAGCGCTGGCGGCCGACGTGCGCGGCGCGTTCCGGTCGGCCCTCGATCCGCTCGCGGTCGGATTCGTCGTCTATCCGGCCCGCGCCCTGGCGGTGGAGGCGTCGGCCGGGGTCACCGACTTCGGCCTGTACTTCATCTACTTCAGCTTCTTCCTCGTCGTCTCGGCGCTGCTGCTGGCGAGCCTCTTCTTCCGGCTCGGCGTCGAGCAGCGCCTGCGCGAGCTCGGCCTGCTGCGCGCGGCCGGGTATCCCGCCGCCGTCATCCGCCGCGTGTTCCTGAGCGAGGCGTTCGTCCTGGCCGCTGCCGGGAGCGCCGTCGGGGTGCTGGGCGCCGTCGGGTACGCCGAGCTCGTCATGTGGGGGCTTCGCACGTGGTGGGTCGATGCCGTCGGGACGACGCGGCTGGCGCTGGACGTCTCGCCGCTGATGCTCGCCGCCGGTGCGGCGGGCGGCGTGCTGGCCGCGTTCGGCTCCATCGGCTGGACGCTGCGGGCCCTCGCGCCGGCCTCCCCGCGCAGCCTGCTCACCGGTGCGGTGGCCGAGGTCACCGGCCTGCCCGCGGCGTCGGAAGGGGAGGCGCCGCCCGGATCGCGGGCATGGCGGATCGGGCTCGGCCTGCTGGGGGCGGGGGCGGCGGCGGTCGGTCTGGCCTCGGCCGGCCTGATCGGCGCGACCGAAGGCTTCTTCGGCGGCGGCCTGCTGCTGCTGGTCGCGATGCTGGTCTTTGCCTGGGCCTGGATCGGGGGCCGCCCGGGCGCCGCGGCGCACGAACAGTGGTCCGTGCCGCAGGTCGGTTTCCGGAACGCGTCCTACCGCCCGGGCCGCAGCGTGCTCTGCATCGCGCTGATCGCGTCGGCCGCGTTCATCATCGTGGCGGTGGATGCCTTCCGCCGCGAAGGGGGAGGCAACGTGCTCGACCGCGCCGGCGGCACGGGCGGATACACGCTGCTGGCCGACGCCCTGCTCCCGATCGTGCACGACCCGTCGACCCTCGAGGGGCAGGACGAGCTGTTCGTGGCCGATCTCTTCGAAGAAGGAGAGGCGCTGGCCGGCGTCGGGCTGGAGCGCTTCCGCCTGCGTCCCGGCGAGGACGCGAGCTGCCTCAACCTCTACCAGGCGAAGGATCCGCGCGTGCTGGCGCCGACCCCGGCCTTCGTGGCCGAGGGTCGCTTCGCGTTCAGCGCGACGGCGGCGGAGACGGCAGAGGAGGAGGCCAACCCCTGGCTGCTGCTCGACCGCGAGTTCGCGGACGGGGCGATCCCGGCCATCGCCGACTCGACGTCCCTGAACTACGCGCTCCACATCGGGATCGGCGACGACTTCGTGCTGAACCGGGACACCGACCGCCCGATCACGCTGCGCATCGTCGGTGCGCTGTCGGACAGCATCTTCCAGCGCGAGCTGCTCATCAGCGAGGCGCACTTCGAGCGCGTGTTCCCCGACTACGAGGGCTACCGGTTCTTCCTCATCGACGCTCCGCCGGCGCGGACGGCCGACGTGAGCGCGGCCCTCGAGGACCGCCTCGTCGACTTCGGGTTCGACGTCGTCTCCGCCGGGGAGCGGCTGGCCGCGTTCCATCGCGTCGAGAACACCTACCTGGCGACCTTCCAGACCCTCGGTGGCCTCGGCCTCATCCTCGGCACCTTCGGGCTGGGCGCGGTGCTGTTGCGCAACGTCCTGGAGCGCCGCCGCGAGCTCGCCCTGATGCGCGCCGTGGGCTACGACGCCCGGCACCTCTCGCTGATGGTCCTGGCCGAGAACGCCTTCCTCCTCTTCGCCGGGCTGGCGGCCGGGACCAGCTGCGCCATCATCGCCATCGCGCCGGCCTGGATGGAGCGCGGCGGCGGCGTGCCGCTGCTTTCGCTCGGCGGGCTACTGCTGGTGGTGGTCGCCACCGGGCTGACCGCATCGCTCGCCGCCACGGTCGCCGCCGTGCGGTCGCCGCTCCTGGGCGCGCTGCGCGCAGAGTAGCGGCCGCCCGCGGGAGGTGGCCCGAGATGCGGCCGGAGGTCGTCCCGGAGGTGGCCATTGGATACGCTGCTGCGCGACGCTCGCCACGCGGTGCGCTCCCTTGCCCGGCAGGAGGCCGAGTCGTCCTGCTGGTCGCCGTCGCCTTCGTCGCGTGCTGGCTGCCGGCACGGCGGGCCACCCGCGTCGATCCGATGGAGGCGCTGCGAGTCGAGTAGCTGCTCGTTGGGTGCGCCGAGACGGATTCCACGTCGTCGGTATAGTACGGGCGGAGTTCTCGCATCGTGGGGCTGGCCCGCGGCGCAAGGCAGCGAACGGAGGATGAGACGGAATGATCACGACGGAGTCTCGTGAACAAGTGACGGTGGTTCGGCTGGAGCACGGCAAGGTCAATGCGTTCGACTCGGAGCTGATGCGCGGCTGGGTCGCGGAGCTCGCACGGCTGGAACAGGCGGACACGGCGGCGGTCGTGCTGACCGGCACCGGGACGGTCTTCTCGGCCGGCGTCGACCTGCGACGCCTGACCGAGGGCGGCCGCGACTACGTGCAGGCATTCCTGCCGCTCCTGGGCGATGCCTTTTTCAAGACGTTCACGTTCCCGAAGCCGCTCATCGCCGCGGTGAACGGGCACGCCATCGCCGGCGGCTGCATCCTGGCGTGCGCCTGCGACTACCGGATCATGTCCGCGGGGACGGGACGGATCGGTACGCCGGAGCTGTCGATCGGCGTCCCCTTCCCGACGATGGCGATGGAGATCCTGCGGCTGATCGTGCCGGGCCACCGCCTGCAGTCGGTCGTCTATCGGGGGCTGACCTGCACGCCGGACGAGGCGCTGGCCAACGGATTCGTGGACGAGCTGGCGCCGCCCGAGACCCTCGTCGACCGCGCGGTCGAGATGGCGGACCACCTCGGGTCGCTGCCGCCCGCCTCGTTCGCGCTGACGAAACGGACCATTCGGCAACCCAGCCGGGACCGCGTCGTGCAGTACACGCGCTCGGTCGACGGCGAGGTCCTGGAGGCGTGGATGTCCACCCGCGTGCAGGACGCCGTCCGCGCCTACGTGGACCGCACGCTCCGGAAGTAGCTCGCCCGTCAGGGCACGCTCGCGCAGCCGGGAGATCGACATGACACGCACAGCCTGCCTGACGACGCTGGCGGCGGTCGGCGTTCTCGTGGCCGTCGCCGCGAACGAGGCGCGGCAGGACCGCTTCCGTATTCGTCCGCTGGAGGTCGCGGACAACCTCCATGTCCTGACGTCCGATCCGGCGGAGCAGGGGATGCGCACCGGAGGCAACACGGCGGTGTTCGTGACGGAATCGGGCGTCGTGCTGGTCGACACGAAGATCCGCGGCTACGGCGAGGACATACTGGCCGAGGTGCGGCGCATCACCGACAGGCCGGTGACGACCATCATCAATACCCACACGCACTGGGACCACAGCGGCGCCAACACCGAGTTTCCCGACACGGTCGACTTCGTGACGCACGAGAACACCGCGGCCCACATGGCCAGCGCGGACTGCGATGACGGTGCCGGGTTCGAAGGCGGCTCCATCAAGAACTGCGAGGCGTTCGCCGGCGACAATCGCCGCTACCTGCCGGACACCACGTTCGGGAGCCGGATGTCGCTGTTCCGGGGGCCCGACCGGATCGACCTGTACCACTTCGGGCGGGGTCACACGGACGGCGACACCTTCGTCGTGTTCCGGGCCGTGCGCGCCATGCACACGGGCGACCTGATGGCGCGCAAGGGACTCCCCTTCGTCGATGCCGACAACACGAACGGCAGCGCCACCGAGTTCGGCGCCACGCTGCAGAAGGCGGTGGACGAGATCGAGAACGTCGACACCATCATCCCCGGCCACGCCGACGACCCGCTACGAGGGCCGGTAGCGCGCTGGGGCGGTGTGGCTCGCGGTGTGCCCGACACCCGGCCTGCCGTCTCCCCTCGACGCGGCTCGGGACTAGCGCGCCCTCACGGGCGCGTTGGGAGTCTGCGCTGGCACGAACCGCTCCAGGGCACGTTCCTGCGGCGCAGACTCCTAGCTCGGCGACATTTGCCCGTCGGATCGAGACCCTTGTGAACCGAGTTCACCGAGCAGCTCGACAATCCCCTCGTACTGTCGCCGATCCGGCAACTCTGCGTATTCCTCGAACCCGCCGGACGCGCCCTTGCGGGGCCACCCGCATTCCGCTGGCGAGGTCGGCACCGCGCGAGGTCAGCACCGGGATCAGCTCCCTCCGCGCGTAGACGACCGCATAGTCGAGCGGCGTTGCATCCCGATCCCGATCCCTGAGGGTGAGATCCGCCCCGTGGTTCAGGAGAGCGTTGACCGCTCCTCGTTTGTCTCGGTAGATCGCCCAGTGAATCGGAGGGGGGGCCTCCTCGGTCGAGTTGACGAGACCGGGCCGCTCCGTCAACAGTTCCTCGATCCGGTCGACGTCATCGGCTTGGATCGCCGCGTACAGCTCCTCGATGTTGGGCATGACCTCTCTGCCATCGCGCGCGGATTGGGACGTTCACGGTGGCGACCCGGGCGCCGCCCTGGTCGCGGCGGAACCAACCGTTATCTCTGGGGCCGGCGAAGACCCAGCCGTGGAAGGCGCCCCAGCTCGGGGCACCATCGGGCGACGACCGCCCCGCGCATCCGGCAGCCGCCACAGACACCATGATGGCGGCGACGAGTCCTCGTCTCATGGCTGGCTGCTCTCACTTGCAGGCGTGACCGTCGCTGTCTCGGCGTCGTCGTCGAAGGGGTAGCCCGGGCACGCAGGGCGGGAGGCCAAGCACCACTTCCAATAGACCTTGACGCTCCAGGGCTGGCCGGGGCTCCACCGTCCGTCGAGGGGCCACCAACAGCCGTCGAACGGTGGATTGAGCCCGTCTTCGGCGCAGATCCATTTCGATTGCCCGGACTCCAGGAGGTGGTGTTTCGGCCACGGCACCACCCGACCTCGCCCGATGCCGTTCACGATCAGCTCGGCGCCGAAGCGAATCCGCACCATGTCTATGCCGCCGCCACGGCCGCCGCCCGTCCCTCCCACACACGAGAGGCGGGCGCTCCAGATGGCTCGATCCGGGTTGGCACCCTGGCGTGCTCGCGGTTCCGCGACGACATCGCACGCTTCTACGACGCTCAACTGCCTCTCAGGATCGTCCGACTTGAAGGAAGTTGGCCGCGCCGGCGTGGCGGCACAACCCCCGGCCAGCACGAGGCCGGCCACGATGGTGGACGCCCTGCGGGGCATGGGGACCTGAGCATAACCCCAACCAGGCTCCGCCTCGGACCGACGAGACATGTAGACCTCGGCGCGTGCTGAGGGCGAGTCGGACTCCGGCCGCTGCTCCCGCTGCGGCGTGAGCCGCCGTTATAGTCGCCCGAGGGCGAATGGTGGCCGTAGACTGGCCGGCAGCTAACGGTTCTGCCGCCGCAGATGGTACTTCAGCAGCACGCCCACCTCGGTCACGCCTGTGCCCGGCAGCACGGACCACGCAGATACCGGCTCGCTGCCATCCAGGCGCAGGTTGGGGACGTGACCACGAAGGGTCTCGCCGACGTACGGCCCCACTTCTACCGATGGGTACCGGAGTTGTCTGGCGCGGACGCCCACGCTGAAGCGATCGCCGACCGCGAAATCGACGCCCCCTTCGTACACGAACACGTGCACGTTCTTCCTGAACAGTGCCGTGCCGCTGCTGACCGTGCTGGCGAGATTCTGGCGAATCTCGTCGAAGTTGGGCTGCTCGCGCCCGGTTGTGATGGCGAGCGGATCCGCGCTGCGCCGCCAGTGCCAGCCGAAGTCCGCGCGCATGGCGGCATGGCCGAGGCCGATTCCGCCGTAGGCCGTATCAGGCCGCGCCGGATCGGATACAGATGCAGGACTCCGTGCACGCCATGCGAGCGCAACGCGCCGAGACGCTCCTGGCCCACGTCCAGCTCGTTCGACAGCTTCTCGAAGTCCACGCCCTGGGCGTTGGTGGACGCGACGGTCTGATCGAAGACCGCCTGCACTCGGCTGTAGTCGACGGCGAGCCGCCATGGCCCCCCGATATCGAACTCGACGCCGACCCCCGCCAGCAGGCCGCGCCCGTCCGAGAAGGGTGCCGACCATCCGTCGCCGGCGCCTCTGTCCGGTGTCGTGCACCCGGGAACACTCAACGCGTTCGGGTTGATGTACTCGTCACAGAGGCTCGACCGATCGTTGCTGCGACTGGCAACCACGTAATCGCCAACCCGGCCGCGCCCCACGTCCACGACGACCGATTGCGCGCCAACCGGGACGGCGTTGGCAACCGCAGCGGCAACCAGGAACGGGCGCAGAGAAACGGGCGCCTTCACGTCCTCTCACGATACACCGACCGAACGGCAGCGCCGTCAGGGGCTGCGCCAGCCGGCCCGCTTCTGCTCGACCACGGTGGCGGCGTCGGTGTCGATGTGGGCCTGACCGGGAGTTGACGCGATCCCTTACATACGCGCAACATCGCGGCAGCCGGATCGGCAGCGGGAGGCATGGGAGTGCGATTCGAGTCGAAGGACCGGGCTCGCGGCCCGTTGGCCGGCATCGCGGCGGGCAATCTGCTCGAGATCGTGCAGGAGGGCCGGCCGCGGCGGAGGATACCCGAGGCGTTGCCGGACGGGGTCCGCGAGATGGCCGCGCGACCCGACCAGCGCTCCGGGCCGTCATCGTCCGGTAGGATGGTCGGCCGAGGAGGAGAGACATGCACCGACGGATCTGCAACAGATTGGCGGCGGGCGCCGCGGCCCTCGTTCTGACCGCCGCCGTCGCGGCGCCCGTCGCGGCGCAGACGAAGCTGCTGCGCTTCCCCGACATCCACGGCGACCGGGTGGTGTTCAGCTACGCGGGCGACCTCTGGACGGCGTCGACGGGCGGCGGTATGGCGAGCCGGCTGACGGCGCATCCGGGGCTGGAGCTGTTCCCGCGCTTCTCGCCCGACGGGTCGCGCATCGCGTTCACGGGGCAGTACGACGGTGACGAGCAGGTCTACGTGGTCCCGGCCTCGGGCGGGGTGCCGCGGCAGCTCACGTACTATCCCGCGCGCGGTCCGCTGGCGCCGCGCTGGGGCTACGACAACCAGGTTTACGACTGGTCCCCCGACGGGCGGGCGGTGCTGTTCCGGTCGCTCCGCTACAGCACCGACCTCTCCGACAGCCGCCTCTTCCTGGCATCGGTCGACGGCGGGCTCCCCGTTCCGCTGCCGATGCCCGAGTCCGGCGCCGGGGATCTGTCGCCCGACGGCTCCAGCGTCGTCTACTCGCCGCTGTTCCGCGACTTCCGCACCTGGAAGCGCTACGAGGGCGGCTGGGCGCAGGAGCTCTACATCTTCGACCGCGAGACGCACGTCGTGGAGCGCATCACGACCCACCGGCGCGCCGACCGCGACCCGATGTGGATCGGCAACGCCATCTACTTCACGTCGGACCGGGACGGGACGCTCAATCTCTACCGCTACGACATCGCCTCGCGCGAGACGACGCGGCTCACCGACAGCGACACGTGGGACGTCCGCTGGCCGGGCGACGACGGCGCGAACCGCGTCGTCTACGAGCTGAACGGAGAGTTGCAGATCTACACGATCGACGCCGGGACGTCGCGTCCGATCGCAATCACGGTGCCGGACGACGGCTTGGCGACGCGGCCGTCGCGGGTGGCGGCGGCCGGCCTGATCGAAGACGCCGAGCTCAGCCCCGGAGGGGAGCGGGCGCTGTTCGTGGCGCGCGGCGACGTCTTCACGGCCCCGATCGAGAACGGACCGACGCGCAACCTGACGCGCAGCTCGTCCGCGCACGACAAGTGGGCGCGCTGGTCGCCGGACGGCCGCCGCATCGCCTACGTCTCGGACGCGACCGGAGAGGACGAGATCTACCTGATCGCCCAGGACGGCTCGGGGGAGCCGGAGCAGCTCACGACCGGCGGACAGGCGATGCGCTATGCGCCCGAGTGGTCGCCGACGGGGGCGCATCTGGCGTTCGGCGACAAGGACGGCAGGCTCTACGTGCTCGATGTCGAGACGAAGGAGGTCATCGACGTCGCCGACGAGGCCCGCGGCGGGTTGCGGGACTACGTCTGGTCGCCGCGCGGCGGCTACCTCGCGTTCTCGATGACGGAACCGACCGAGTTCAGCTCCATCTGGGTCTGGAGCCTCGCCGACCGCGAGCTGCACCGGATCACGGACGCCCTCTTCCACGAGTGGAACCCGGCCTGGGACCCGGACGGTGACTACCTCTACTACCTCTCGGACCGGCAGTTCGCGCCGCAGCTCGGGTCGTTCGAGTGGAACTACCTGGTCGACCGCGAGACCGGCATCTACGCCCTCGCCCTGCGCAAGGACGTGCCGCATCCGTTGCCGCCCGAGAGCGACGAGGTGGAGCTGGCCGAGGAGGATGACGAGGACGCGGACGACGGTGCTTCCGCGGACGACGGCGCGTCCGGCGGTGACGACGCGGACGAAGGAAGGGACGGCGAGGAAGGCCCGATCGACATCGACTTCGAGGGGCTCTCCCGCCGAGTGGTGCGCCTGCCGGTGACGTTCGACAACTACGTCGGGCTGAGCGGGGCGGACGACGGCGTCTTCTTCATCCGTGGGGGCGCACAGTACTACGGCCGGGCCGCCGACGTGCGGCCGGCGCTGCAGCGCTTCACGTTCGAGGACCGCGACACGAACACCATCGCCGACGGCATCAGCGGCTATGCCGTCTCGCGGGACGGCGAGAAGGTGCTCGTGCGCGAGGGGAGCGCCTGGAACGTCTATCCGGCGGGCGGCGGTGACGCCACCGCGGTGTCGACCCGCGGGCTGATGGTGGACCGGGTGCCGGCCGAGGAGTGGGAGCAGATCTTCGACGAGGTGTGGCGGCGCTTCCGCGACTTCTTCTACGTCGATAACATGCACGGGTACGACTGGGAGGCGCTTCGCGACCGGTATCGTCCGCTCCTGGAGCACGTCGCCCACCGCTCGGACCTGAACTACGTGATCGGCGAGATGGTCGCGGAGCTGAACGTCAGCCACGCCTACATCGCGGGCGGCGACTGGGAGACGCCCGAACGAGCGCAGGTCGCCCTGCCTGGAGCGGTCTTCGAGCTCGACCCGGCGGCGGGCCGCTACCGCATCGTGGAGATCTTCGCCGGCCACAACGAAGAGCCGCGCTACCGGGCGCCGCTCACCGAGATCGGCGTCGACGCGCGCGTCGGCAACTACGTCCTGGCGATAGACGGCGAGGAGCTCGCAGGCTCCGACAACCCCTACCGCGTGCTGCGGCACCGCGCCGATCGTCCGGTCCGCCTGACGCTGAACGAGGCCCCGACGTTCGACGGGTCGCGGGAGGTGACGTTCACGCCGATCATGCAGGAGCGGAGCCTGCGTTACCTCGCCGAGGTCGAGGCCAACCGGGAGATAGTGTCGGAGATGACCGGCGGCCGCGTCGGCTACCTGCACGTCCCGGACATGGGCGCGCAGGGCATCCAGGAGTTCGTCAAGTGGTTCTACGGGCAGGTCCGCAAGGAGGGGCTCGTCATCGACGTACGGGGCAACGGCGGCGGCAACGTGTCGCAGATGCTCATCGAGCGCCTTGGCCGGCGCGTCCTCGGAACGCGCTTCGCACGCACGTACGACACGCCGGGCACCTACCCGGACATTGCGTTCCACGGGCACATGGTCTGCATCCTCGACGAGGACTCGGCCTCCGACGGCGACATCTTTCCCTATCGCTTCCGCGAGGCGGGGCTCGGCCCCCTGATCGGCAAGCGGTCGTGGGGCGGCGTCATCGGCATCACGAACCACGGTCCGCTGATCGACGGCGGTTCGGTCAACGTGCCGCAGTTCGGCACGAACGGGGCCGACGGAAGCTGGGTGGTGGAGAACGTCGGCGTCGAGCCGGACATCGAGGTCGAGAACGACCCCCGCTCGGTCATCGCCGGCCGCGACCCGCAGCTCGAGCGCGCGATCGAGGAGGTCCTGCGGATGATGCGCGAGAACCCGAAGTCGCTGCCCGAGCGTCCGGCCCCGCCCGTGAAGACGCCGTAATACGTGTAGCATACGTAGTTGTGCAGAGAAAGCTCACCATTACGATCGACGAAGAGGTGTACGAGCGTCTCCACGAGGTCGTGGGGCGCGGGCGGATCAGTCAGTTCATCGAGGGACTGGTGCGCCCGCACGTGTTGCGGGAGCACTTGAACTCCGCCTACGAGGCGATGGCCGCCGACGAGCGCCGAGAGGCGGACGCGCTGGAGTGGGCCGACGCCACCATCGGAGACGTCGGCGATGAGGCGCGGTGACGTGTGGTGGGTGAACTTCGACCCGGCCGTGGGCGGTGAGATCCGCAAGAGCCGCCCGGCCGTAGTCGTGAGCAACGACGAAGCCAACCGGCATCTGAACCGGGTGCAGGTCGTTCCTCTCACGAGCGCCGTCGACCGCGTATACCCCAGCGAGTCCATCGTCGTGTTGCGGGGCGAGCGCCGCAAGGCGATGGCGGACCAGTTGACCACCGCGAGCAAGCGGCGCCTGACGCAACGGATCGGACGAGTGACCGGGCGCGACATGCAGGGAATCGACGAGGCCATCCGCGTTCAGCTCGCGCTCGATCCGGTGTTTCGCGCCATGTGAGAGGCTGTCCGCAGGATGTTCGACACCAGCGCTCGCGACGACGCGATGCGCACGCGACGACGACGGCTGGCGGCCGAGCAGGCCACGCTGCTGGCGGAGGTGGGGAACGCCCTGCTCGGGTTGCGGGAGCGGCTTGGCGTGCGCGCGGCGCACGTAGTCGGATCGCTCCGGTCGCCCGAGTTGTGGCACGAGAAGTCGGACGTCGACGTGGCGGTCGGGGGGTGCTCGCGCGACATCCTCGAGGTGATGAGGGTCCTCGAGGACGTCACCGGGCGGGCCGTGGATGTCATCGACCTCGACCGGCACCCGTCCCCGGAAGCGTGCGTCCGCGCCGGGTGGCGGGTCTATGGATGAGAATGGAGGAAGGCGCGTTCTCGCTTCTCGAGGCAGCTCTGCAGGCCCGTGTCAGGGACATCGACCGCATCGCGGATCGCATCGAGGAACGCCGGGCGACGGGCGCCCGCGGCGCCGAGGCAGTGGACAGCATGGCGTACCAGCTCCACAACCTCTACGGGGCGTTCGAACAGTTGTTCGAGGAGGTCGCGCGGTTCTTCGAGAACCGGGTGGACGACGCCAGCTATCACGCCGACCTGATTCGGCGGATGCAGCTCGACATTCGGGGCGTCCGCCCCGCGCTGCTGTCCGAAGCGACGGCTCGCGACCTCGACGAGTTGCGGCGCTTCCGCCATCTGTTCCGCCACTCGTACGGAACGGAGCTGGATTCGGCCAGGGTGGGCGATCTTGCCGCCAGGGCGGCCGGCATTCGGGACGCGTTCGCGCGGGACTTCGAGCGCTTCCTTGCCGCACTGCGGCCGGGGCAATGACGGCGGGCCGTGTGAACGCTCTCCCCGTATCTCCGCCGGTGGTCACGTCGACGTGTCGGTGAGGGGAAACTGATGACGTTCTCCTCCCAGCTTCGACTTCTGTGGCGCAGGGCGGCCGGCAGCCCCGGGTTCACGCTCGTCACCTTGGCGATGCTGGCGACCGGGGTCGGTGCGAACGTCGCCATCTTCACGGTCGTCAACGCCGTGCTGCTGCGGCCGCTCCCGGTCGCGGACTCCGAGCGGCTGGTGATCCTGCGGCATGCCGCGCCGGGGCTCGTGCAGCTCGACGAGTTGCCGATGTCGGACGCGCTCTACTACCTGTACGCGTCGGAGAGCCGAACGCTGGACGGCGTGGCGGTGATGCGGGACGGGCAGGCCAGCTTCACGGGGCCGGAGAACCCGCAGCGCGTGCAGGCGGCCAGCGTCTCCGCGTCGTTCTTCGACGTGATGCGGACGCGGCCGCGCATCGGACGGGCGTTCACCGCCGCGGAAGACCGGCCGGGCGCCGGGGCGGTGCTGGTGCTGAGCGACGGCCTGTGGAGGTCCCGGTTCGGCGCGGATCCGGACGTGGTGGGGCGCGTCGTAGACGTCGACGGCGCCGCGACGGAGATCGTCGGCGTGATGCCGGCGGGCTTCGCCTTCTCGCGGCCGCCGGCGGACCTGTGGCTGCCGATCCGCCTCGACCGCGGCGCCGTCCAGCTCGGAGCCTTCGGGATGACCGGGGTGGCGCGGATCGCGGACGGAGCGACGCTCGAACAGGTGCGGGCGGAGCTCGACGCGCTGATCTCGAATCTGGTCGAAGTCCTGCCGGATCAGCCGGCGGCCCCCGTGCTGGCGTCGGCCGGGTTGCGGCCGCTGGTCGATCCCGCCCGCGAGGTCGTCGTCGGCGACATCGAAGCGATGCTCTGGATCCTGCTCGGCGCCGTGGGGTTCCTGTTGCTCGTCGCCTGCGCCAACGTCGCCAACCTCCACCTGGTGCGATCCGAGGCTCGGCACGGCGAGGCGGCGATGCGCGCCGCGCTCGGCGAGAGCCGCGGCCGGCTGGTGACGTCGGTGCTGACCGAGAGCGTGGTCCTGGGGATGGTCGGGGGCCTCCTGGCCCTTCCGCTGGCACTGCTGGCGGTGCGCCTGGTCGTGCGCTTCGGCCCGCGGGCGCTGCCGCGGCTGGACGAAGTCTCCATGGATGCCTGGGTGCTGCTCTTCGGCTTTGCGGTGTCGGTGGTGGCAGGCCTGCTCTTCGGTATCGTGCCGGCCGTCCGCGCCAGTGCGGCCGCTGCCAAGGGTCATATGACCGCCGGGGCGCGCGGGGGGACCGCTGGCCGCGAACGGCAGCTCGCCCGCCGCGGCCTCGTGGTGGTCCAGATCTCGCTGGCCCTGACGCTGCTCGTCGGGTCGGGTCTGGCCGTGCGCTCCTTCGGGCGGCTGGCGGCGGTCGATCCGGGTTTCGATCCGGTCGACGTGCTGACGTTCGGGCTGTCGCTGCCGCAACGGGACTACGGCACTCCCGAAGCGCGGCTGGTCTTCCATCGCCGGCTCGTCGAACGGCTCCGTGCCCTGCCCGGAGCGGTCGAGGCGACGGCTGCATCCACCGTGCCGCTGGGGGGTGAGTCGTCCGGGTCTGGTTTCAGCATCGAGGGCCGGCCGCTCGCCGACGGTGACGTGCCGCCGGTGTTCCGGACGAAGCTGGTCTCGCCCGGCTACTTCGACACCCTGCGCGTCGATCTCGTCGAGGGGCGCCGATTCGAGCCCCTCGACGGCGAGCGCGATGCCTCGGTGGTCATCGTGTCGCAATCCGTGGCGAGCGCGTATTGGCCGGGAGAGAGCGCGCTCGGAAAGGGCGTCCGACAGGGCGTTCCGCCCGAGGGAGAGGAGCAGCAGTGGAGCCGCGTCGTCGGCGTGGTGGACGACGTGCATGAACTCGCGCTCCACGAGGACCCGCCGGAGATGGTCTATTTCCCGATTCCTCCCGGTGGCGGCGGGGGTGTCGGCGACGATTCGGCGGTCCCGGCCGCGATGCGCTACGCGGTCCGGGCTCCGAACGCGGCGACCCTCGCCGCCGGTGTGCGGGAGGCGGTGGGCGGGCTCGATCCGACGCTGCCGATCGCCGACGTGCAGACCCTCGAGACGCTCGTGGCTCGGGCGCGCGGCGAGCGGGCGTTCGTGATGGTGCTGCTCCTCATCGCGGCCGGGCTCGCGCTGCTGCTCGGCTCGGTCGGACTCTACGGCGTCGTCTCGTACACGGTTGCGCAGCGGCGCCGCGAGATTGCCATTCGCATGGCGGTGGGGGCCCGGCTTGCGGACGTGCACCGGCTGGTGCTGACGGAGGCCGGGGCCTTGGCGCTGGTCGGGGCCGCGCTCGGGGTCGGCGCCGCGGTGGCGCTGACGCGGCGGCTGCAGGCGCTGCTGTTCGAGACCAGCCCGCTGGACCCGGCCGTCTTCGCCGCCGTGTCGGCGCTGCTCGTCGGCGTGTGCCTGCTCGCGAGCTGGCTGCCGGCCCGGCGCGCCGCGCGGATCGATCCGATGACGGCGCTGCGGGTGGAGTGACGGGATGCCGCTGGCCACCGGAGGACGCTTCGCGGAACACTTCGAGGTGACCGGCGCCCTTGGCGCGGGGGGCATGGGCGAGGTCTACCAGGCCCGCGACACGCGCCTGAACCGGGGCGTCGCGCTGAAGATCCTCCCGGAGGCCTTCGCGGCCGACGCCGACCGCCTGGCCCGGTTCCAGCGCGAGGCCGAGCTGCTCGCCTCGCTCAACCACCCGCACATCGCGCAGATCCACGGGATCGAGGAGGAGGCCGACGGCACGCGCGCGCTGGTGCTGGAGCTGGTCGACGGGCCGACGCTGGAGGAACGGATCGCGGAGGGCCCGATCCCGCTCGACGACGCGCTGGCCATCGCGGCGCAGATCGCGGAGGCGCTCGAAGCCGCGCACGAAGCGGGCGTCATCCATCGCGACCTCAAGCCGGCCAACGTCAAGGTACGCGCCGACGGGACGGTCAAGGTGCTCGACTTCGGCCTGGCCAAGGCTCTCGACGCGGCGCCCGCCTCCGGGGACCCCCGGTCCTCGCCGACGATGGCCACGGCGGCCACGCGGATGGGCGTCATCGTCGGCACGGCCGCCTACATGGCGCCGGAGCAGGCGCGCGGGCGGCAGGTCGACCGGCGCGCCGACGTCTGGGCGTTCGGGGCCGTGGTCTACGAGATGCTCACGGGGCGGCGCGCGTTCACGGGCGACGACGTCACCAGCACCCTCGCCGAGGTCATCAAGTCCGAGCCGGTGTGGGAGGCGTTGACGGCAGACGTGCCGCGCGCGGTCTCGGGCGTGCTGCGGCGCTGCCTGCAGAAGGACCCCCGGGAGCGGATACGGGACATCGGCGACGTCCGGCTGGGGCTGCTCGGGGCGTTCGAGGACCCCGAGCGGCAGGCTGCGGCGCCGTCGGCGGCCGGCGCGGCGCTGCCGGCGTCGGGTGCGGCGCGGTCCGCAGCCGGCGGCGGGTGGAAGCGGCACTGGGTGGGGCTGGCCGGCGTGGCGGTCGTCGTCGCGGCCGTGGCGGTCGGCCCGGCCGTCTGGATCGCGCCGGCGCCGCCGTCCGTCGCGTTTCCGGTGCGGTTCACGATTCCGGCCGCGCCGAACATGGTGCCGTTCGTGGAGGTGTCGCCGGACGGGCGGCATCTCGCCTACCTGGAGTCGGACGAGGGGCGCGAGGCGCGCCTCTGGATCCACTCGTTCGAGACCGGTCGGGCCCGCGAGCTGGCCACGGCCGACACGTCCGGGTTCACGGTGTTCTGGTCGCCGGACAGCCGCTTCCTGGCCTTCTCGGAGGCGGGCTCGCTGCGGCGGATCGACCGCACGAGCGGAGCGGTCGAGACGGTGTGCGACACGTCCCGCCTGTTCGGCGGAAGCTGGAACCACGACGACGTCATCGTGTTCGGGGCGGCGACCGGCATCATGCAGGTTCCGGCGGCCGGCGGCACGCCCGTGCCGCTCACGACGGTCGACGCGGCGCGCGGCGAGCTCGCACACGCCGCTCCGCGCTTCCTGGCGGACGGCCGGCACTTTGTCTACCTGCGGGCGTCGTCGGACTCCGACGTCTCCGGTATCTACCTCGGGGCGCTCGACGTCGAGCCGGCGGCGCAGAACCCGGCACGGCTCGTGGCGACCCGGCAGGACGCGGCGTACGCACCCGCCGCCGGGGCGCGGGCCACGGGCCACCTGCTCGTGCTGCAAGGCGAACGGCTGCTTGCGCAGCCGTTCGACGAAGGACGTCTTGACCTCGCGGGCAGCCCGACGGTCGTCACGGAGGGAGTCGGGGCCTTCGACGTGTTCGCGGCGTTCTCGGTCTCCCGGAACGGCATGCTCGCCTATCGTGGCGCCGAGGCGACCCGCTCCGTGCTCTGGATAGAGCCGACCGGGCAGGAATCCGCCGCGGCCGGCATGGAAGGCCTGGACGACCCCGAGAACCCCCGCCTGTCGCCGGACGGCCGCCGGCTCGCGCTCGTCGTGGCCGACGACCTCTGGGTGTTCGACCTCGAGGGGCGGCCGCCGATCCGACTGACGTTCGACGGCGCCGACAACGCGTCGCCGCTCTGGACGCCCGACGGCAGCCGCATCCTCTACGAGGGCGACGGGTCTCTCTACTCCGTGCCGGCCGACGGCGGGGGCACGCCGGAGCGGATCGGTCCGCAGGGCCACTTCCATCCCCACGCCTGGGCCTCGAACGGCGACCTGATCGCCGTCGATATCTCCGGGGAGCGGGTGGGGCTGGTCGAGTTCCCGGCGGTGCCGGACGCCGAGGCGCGCGAGATCTTCCGCTCGCCGGCAAACCAGGGCTTCTCGGCCGCGCTCTCGCCCGACGGCCGCTGGCTGGCCTACACCTCCGATGCCACCGGGTCGCTGGAGGTCTGGGCACGCCCCTACCCGGGGCCCGGCGCGCCGGTGCGCATCTCGCCCCGTGGCGGAACGGAGCCCGTCTGGGCGCGCGACGGCAGGGCGCTGTACTACGTCGAAGGGCGGCGCAGCCTGATGCGGGTCCCGGTCGACGCGTCGGGAGCCTTCGCGTTCGCGGCTCCCGACCGTCTCTTCGACGCCGACTTCGCCGTCTACGAGCAGCCGCCCTCCTACGACGTCGCGCCGGACGGGCGCTTCGTCAGCGCGCGGGACGACTCGAATACTCCGGTCTCCGTGATCCTGAACTGGCCCGCTCTGCTCGCGCCGCCGGACTGATGCCGACCATGGGCGCCGCGCCGGGCGATCGGCGGCGGGGCAGGCAGCCATGACGATCGCACCTCCGCCGCGCGCTCCGCGGCGCCGGACCACGGCGTCGCCGTAGCGCTCCAGGGCAGCCATGACGATCGCACTTCCGCCGCGCGCTCCGCGGCGTCCGCACCGGCACGAGAAGCACGGCGACGTCCGCGTCGACGACTACCACTGGCTCCGCGACCGCGACAGTCCCGAGGTCCGCGCGTACCTGGAGGCGGAGAACGCCTACGTCCGGCAGTCGATGGCCGCCACGGCCGACCTGGAGCAGCGGCTGTACGAGGAGATCAAGGGCCGCATCGAGCAGACCGACATGTCCGTCCCGTACCGCGAGGGGGAGTACTGCTACTACCATCGCTACGAGGACGGCAGGGAGTACGCGATCCATTGCCGCCGGCCGGTGGGAGGCCGCGGCGTGTCCGACGAGCCGGGCGCACCGGAGGTCCCGGAAGTCATCCTCGACGTCAACCAGGTCGCCGAGGGGCACGCGTTCTGTCAGGTGGGATCGCGCACGGTCAGCCCGACCGGCCGCCTGCTCGCCTACACGCTCGACACCGTGGGCCGGCGCGAGTACGCCCTTCGGGTACGCCACCTCGCCCGCGACGCCGACCTCGACGACGTCATCCCGAACGTCACTGCCAACGTGACCTGGGCGGCCGGCGACGACGTTCTGTTCTACGCGCGCCACGACCCGACCACGCTCCGCCCGCACCAGGTCCTGCTGCACCGCCTCGGCGACGACTCGGCGCGCGATCGCCTCGTCTACGAGGAGAAGGACCCGACGTTCTCGTGCGCGGTCTGGCGCAGCCGGTCGAAGCGCTACGTGCTGATCGGTTCCTTCCAGACCGTGACGACCGAGATTCGGTTTCTGGATGCGGAGGATCCGGAGGCGCCGCCGGTCCCGTTCCTGGCGCGGGAGCGAGGCCACGAGTACGAGATCGACCACTATCGCGGCCGGTTCTACATCCGGTCGAACGCCGGCGCCCGCAACTTCCGCCTGCTGGTGGCCGATGAGGATCGAGTCGAGCGCGCCGGTTGGCGCGAGCTCGTGCCCCACCGCGACGACGTGCTGATCGAGGGGTTCGAGCTGTTCCGGGACCACCTCGTGATCGCGGAACGGCACGAGGGGCTGACCCGGCTCCGCGTGCGGCCGTTGGAGGTCGGCGGCGAGCATCCCGGGCGGGACGGCGGCGATCATCTCGTCGCGTTCGACGAGGCCGCCTACGCGGTCTGGATCGGCACGAACCGCGAGCCGGACACGGCGACCCTGCGATTCCAGTACAGCTCGCTGACGACTCCGCCGTCGGTCTACGACTACGACATGACGACCCGCATGCGCACGCTCCTCAAGCGCGAGGAGGTCCTGGGCGACTTCGACCCGTCGCGCTACGAGACGCGGCGGCTGTTCGCGACGGCGCGGGACGGGGTGCGCGTTCCGATCTCGCTCGTCCGGCCGCGCGGTGCGCCGGCCCGTGAGGCGTCGAACGGCGCCGCCCCGCTGCTGCTCTACGGCTACGGGGCGTACGGGATCAGCATGGACCCGACGTTCCGGTCGTCGCGCCTGAGCCTGCTGGATCGCGGGTTCACCTACGCCATCGCGCACGTCCGGGGCGGCGAGGAGCTTGGACGCCGGTGGTACGAGGACGGCAAGCTCCGCAAGAAGCAGAACACGTTCAACGACTTCATCGCCTGCGCCGAGCACCTCGTGGCGGAGGGTCTCGCCGCTCCCGAGCGTCTCTTCGCGATGGGCGGCAGCGCCGGCGGCCTGCTGATGGGGGCGGTGATCAACCAGCGCCCCGATCTCTTCCACGGCGTGGTCGCCCAGGTGCCCTTCGTCGACGTCGTGACGACCATGCTCGACGAGTCGATCCCGCTCACCACCGGCGAGTACGACGAGTGGGGGAACCCCAACGACGCCAACGACTACGCCCGCATCCGCGCCTACTCGCCCTACGACAACATGGCGCCGGTGACGTGGCCGCACCTGCTGGTCATGACCGGGCTGCACGACTCGCAGGTGCAGTACTGGGAGCCGGCGAAGTGGGTGGCGAAGCGCAGAACCCTGCAGCCCGCCGACGGCCGGCGGCTTCTGCTCAAGACCAACCTGGAGGCCGGCCACGGCGGGGCGTCCGGGCGCTACCGGCAGTACCGCGAGACCGCGCTCCAGTACGCCTTCCTCCTCGACCTGGCGGGCGTCGCGGACCGCAGCCCGGCGGGCGCGTGACGACGGCGAAGCGTCCAGCTCCGAGTCTCGAGCACCGTCCGACCGCCGACATCCGATCTCGACCCGCCGGCATTCGCGATCCTCGCGTACAGAACGGCATCCCTCGCGTCTCGTTCGCGCCGCGGGGGGCGTGTCGGCGGTTCCCCGCTCGTTGTACAGTCCCGGCGGGCCTCGCCGGGAGCGCCTGCGGCCCGCTGCCGCACGGCGGGCGGCCGGCAGTCCTGCCGGCGCCCGGGGGCGGGAATCGTCGTGGGTCCGAGGCGGACCCGCGGGAGCGGAAGGGAGTAGAGCCATGGAGACCGGCCGCAGATCGTTCGTCCGGACAGTGACTGCCGCCGCGGCCGGCGCGGCGGGTGCTACTGCGTCCACTGGGGCCGGTGTGACGGCGGCCGCAGCCGGACCTCGCAGTGCGGCCGAAGCCCAACCGGCCGCCGGAGCCGCGGGCATCGAGGCGTTCGCGTTCGACGCCTACGGCACGCTCTTCGACGTCTTCTCGGTGACCGCGCTGTGCGAGGAGCTCTTCCCCGGGAACGGCGACGCACTGTCCCAGCGCTGGCGCGCCAAGCAGCTCCAGTACAGCTTCCTGCGCAGCCTCATGGGCCGGCACCGGGACTTCTGGGTGGTGACGGGCGATGCCCTGGTGTACGCCGCGCGCAGCCTGGGCCTGGACCTGACCGCGGCGCGGCGGGAGCGGCTCATGGACGCCTATCTCTCCCTGGCCGCCTTCCCGGACGTGCGGCCGGGGCTTGAGGCCCTCCGGGACCGGGGCGTGAGGCTGGCCATCCTCTCGAACGGCGAGCCGCGCATGCTGGAGGCGGCGGCCCGCAGCGCCGGGATCGACACCCTCCTCGACACGATCATCAGCGTCGAGGAGGTGAAGATCTTCAAGGTGAGCCCGCGCGTCTACAACCTGGGGGTCGAGCGGCTCGGCGTCGACCGGTCGGCGCTCGGGTTCGTCTCGTCGAACGCCTGGGACGTCGCCGGGGCCGCCTCCGCCGGCCTGATCACGTTCTGGATCCAGCGCGCCGCCGCCGAGCCGCCGGAGGAGCTCGGCTTCACGGCGCATCGGGTAGTGCGGGCGCTCACCGACCTGGCGCCGCTCGTGGATGGGTAGGGCGACGCCCGGACGTCGGCCGGCGTCCCCAGTACACTACGACGGACCGGGGGCTTCTGGAAGACAGGGAATCGAAGACATGAGCAGACGATCGACGACGACGGCGGTGTGTGGTGTTGCCTTGTTTCTGGGGGTCGCGGCGCCGGGCGGCGCCCTCTCCGCAACCGCGCCGCAGGGTGCGGCGGCCGGCTCCGGCGGCGACATCGCGATGTCGCAGGTCGCGCTGGGCGACCTGACGTTCGACGTGCGGACGGCCGGGCCGGACGACGGCGAGGTGGCGATCCTCCTCCACGGCTTCCCGCAGACCTCCTACGAGTGGCGCCACCAGATCCGCGCGCTCGCCGAGGCCGGGTTCCGGGTCGTGGCGCCCGATCAGCGCGGCTACTCGGCGGGGGCGCGACCGACGGACACCGCGGACTACGCGCTGCCGCTCCTGGTCCAGGACGTCATCGGGCTGGCGGACGCGGTCGGCGCGGAGCGGTTCCACATCGTCGGGCACGACTGGGGGGCCATCGTGACGTGGGCGGTGGCAGTTGCGGCGGCGGACCGGGTCATCACCGCGAATCCGGTCTCCGTGCCGCACCCGGACGCCTTCGCGCGGGTGCTGAGCGATCCGGAATCGTGCCAGGTTGCGGCGTCGTCCTACTTCGACGTGTTCATTCAGCCCGATTCCGAGGACGGCTTCCTCGCCAACGACCGGGCATTGCTGCGGGGCCTCTACGCCGGCATGGGCGAGGACGCGAGCGCCGAGTACATCCGCGTCCTCGGGTCGAAGCCGGCCCTGGGCGCCGCTCTCGATTGGTACCGCGCCAACATCGGCGACCGCAACCTGCAGCGCCCGGCGACCGGCGCCGTCACCGTGCCCACGATGTTCACCTGGAGCGACGGCGACACGGCGCTGTGCATCGACGGGGCGGTTCTCACCGAGGAGTACGTCGAAGGGCCGTACCGCTTCGAGGTCCTCGAGGGCATCGACCACTGGATCCCGGAGATGGCGGCCGAGAAGCTGTCCTCCCTGCTCGTCGAGCACCTGACGCAGTACTCCGAGCGCTGAGCCGTCCGGGGCGCCGCGGGAACGCGCGAGCTGGCGCACCCTCACGGGCGCGTTGGGAGTCTGCGCGGGCACGGAGTGCTCCAGGGCAGGTTCTGCGGCGCAGACTCCTAGCCGCGGCCGAAGACGATTCGCTCCCGGCGCAGCATGCGCGAGGTCAGGCCGAAGAAGGCGCCGCCGAGTGCGGCGGTGGCAACGGCCGATACGGCCAGGTTCGCCGCGGCCACGGGCTCGCCGCCCATGACGTCGATCAGCAGGAGCTGGTGCGACAGGGCGGGCACCAGCATCATCCAGCCGGCGGGTTGCAGCGGGTAGACCTGCGCGACCATGCCGGGGATCATCGGCACGAAGATGAGCAGGTTGACGTAGGTCTGCGCCTCCTTGAAGCTGCGGGCGAAGGTGGCGACGAACATCTGCAGCGACGACGCGAAGAGCGCCATCGGCGCGAAGGCGGCGGCCATCAGGACGAGCTGCGGTCCACCGAGGCTGAGCTGCATCCCGAGCTGCTCGAGCGGCACGAACGGCAGCATGACCAGGAACGCGGCCAGCGTCAGCCACGCGGACGCCAGGCTGAAGACGCAGGTCGTCAGCCACTTGCCGGCCGTCAGCGCGGTGCGGGATACCGGGTTGACCAGCAGCGGCTCCAGCGACTGCCGCTCGCGCTCCCCGGCCGTCGTGTCGATGGCGACGTTCAGGCCGCCGACGAACGACCCCAGGATGAGCAGCATCGGCAGCATGGAGAAGAAGCGCGCCGCGGTCTGGGCCGGCGTCGCCAGATCGAGATCGTCGACGCGGACCGCCTGCATCACCCCCGGACTGACGCCGCGCGCCAGCAGGCGCAGCAGGGCGACCTCGCTGCTGTACGCCCGCAACAGGTTGCGCGTGCGGCGAATGCTCGAGAGCGATGCGGTCCGGGAGCTGTCGTGCACGATGCGGACGACGGCGGGCTCCACGGACCGGAACTGCTCGCCGTAGTCCTCGTCGATCACCAGCACCAGGTCGACGTCGCCGTCGCGCACCGCGGCGTCGGGGTCGGCGGGCGGGTCGAGGACGACCACTCCGCGCTCCTCCAGCCAGGCGACCAGGTTGGGGGCGCGGTCCCGGCCGACGATCGGCGTCTCGAGCGGCCGCCCGGAGCCCTCCAACTGAGCCACGGCCCCGAACACGACCGCGATCATCAGCGGCATCAGGATGGGGTAGAGGAGCGCCGACAGCAGCGAGCGCCGGTCCCGGAGGGCGTCGAGGATCTCCTTCCGCCACACGGCGCGCACCTGGCCGCCGAAGCCGAGCTCTCGCGCGCTCACTGCAACCCCTCGTCGCTGCCGATGATCCGCACGAACGCGTCCTCCAGGTCTTCCTCGCCGGCCCGCCGGCACAGCTCCTCCGGCGTGCCGCGCGCGACGGCCCGCCCGCGCGCGACGATGACGATCTCGTCGCAGAGCGCCGACACCTCCCGCATCATGTGGCTGGAGAAGAGGACGCACTTCCCGTCCGCCCGGAGCTGGCGGATGAGATCGCGCATCGCCCGCGTGCTCATCACGTCGAGGCCGCGGGTCGGCTCGTCGAGCAGCAGGTTGGGCGGGTCGTGCACGAGCGCGCGCCCCACCGCCACCTTCATCCGCTCGCCGGTGGAGAAGCCCCCGACGCGCCGGTCGATGATCTCGCCCATGTCGAGCCGCGCGACGAGGCTGTCTATCGATGCGGCGATGGTCGCCGCGTCGAGGCCGTGCAGCTCGCCGACATAGCGCAGGTGCTCGCGAACGGTGAGCCGGACGTAGAGCCCGTGCGCGTCGGGCAGGACGCCGATGCGGCGCTGCACGCCGAGGGGGTCGGCCACGGCGTCGATCCCGTCGACGGCCACGTCGCCCGCGTCGGGGCGGAGCAACCCGTAGAGGGTGCGGAGCGTGGTGGTCTTCCCGGCGCCGTTCGGGCCGAGGAGGCCCGTGATGCAGCCGTCCGCGGCGGTGAAGCTGACGCCGTCGACGGCGACGACGTCGCCGAAGCGGCGTTCCAGGCTGCGGACCTCGATCATGCGGCGTCTCTTCCGGTCACGGGTCCGTGGCGGTCACGGGTCGGTGCCGGCGGCGGAGAGCAGGAACGGAGGCCGGCGCAGCCGCTCGATGCAGCTCACGTCGAGCCCGGCGTGGGTGCCCGCCTCGATGAACTCGGCGACGACGTCGCGCGTGCAGCCCCGCGGCAGGACGCCGTGGCCGGCGCCGGGGGCGACGACGTGCCGCGCGTCGGTCAGCCCGTCCATCACCGCCTCGCCCCAGCGGGGCGGGGTGACCGGATCGAGGTCGCCGGACAGGAGCAGCGCCGGCGCGTCGGAGCGCACCGGCTCGAAGTAGTCGTCGGGCAGCTCCGCGGCCGGCCAGACGCTGCAGGCGCCGGTGGTCACCTCCATCGTGAGCCGGCCGAGCATTCCTTCGCCGGCCAGGCGCTCGGCCTCGCCGGCCGCCAGCCGCGACACGTCCTCCGCGCAGACGACCGACAGGAACATGCCGACGTTGATGGCTTCGCCGCTCTCGACCAGCGGCGTGAGCTGGGCCAGGAACGGGGCGAAGTCGCCCGCGGCGGCGCGCGCGACGGTCCACGGCACGAGGCTCGACAGGGTCGTGTTGTAGAGCGCGTTGCGCAGGCCGCCCGCGAAGCCGACGGAGCTCAGCTCCAGCGCGAACCGCTCGCCGGTTCGGGGATGGGTGGTGTCGAGCCGGCGCGGATTGGCCTCCAGGTCCTCGAGGACGGCGGAGAGCGTCGCCGGCAGGTCGGGGAAGGCCTCGCGGCAGCCCGGATCCGCGGCGCAGTCCGCGAACAGCCGGTCGAGCGCGCGGTGGGCGTCGGCGTTCATGTTCGACGGCAGCCGCATGGCGACGGGCGCGAGGCCGTCGAGCACCGCCGCCCGCACGCGATCGGGATGCCGGCGCATGTAGACGAGGGCGGCGCGGGTGCCGTACGACCCGCCGTACACGTTGATCCGTTCGTAGCCGAGCGCGGCGCGCACGTCGTCGAGATCGTCCATGGCGACCGGCGTCGTGTACAGCCGCGGGTCGGCGACGGCCTGCACCTCCGCGAGGCACTCTCGCAACTCCTCGAGCGGCAGAGTGTCGAACTGCAGCGATTCGCCGACCGCCTCCTCGGCGGAGTCGCTCTCGAAGAACGCGCAGTGCATGCGGCCCGATCCGCCCGTGCCTCGCTGGTCGACGAAGACCAGGTCGCGCGACCGCCGCACGTCGGCGAAGAGCGGCAGCGTCGGGCCGGCCAGATCGGTGGCAGCTTGTCCGGGGCCGCCGGCGAGGAAGAACAGCGGATCCGGATCGGCGTTGTCTGAGACGGCCGGTATGACGACGATCTCCAGCTCGAGCGTCCGCCCGGCGCCCGCGGCGCGATCCTCGAAGACGGTGAGGGATCCGCATCGCGCCGGCACCGAGACTCCGTCGAGCCGACAGTCGGCGAGCTCGAGCGCAGGTTGGGCGTGCGCGCCGTCCGCCGTCGAGACCATGACGGCCGACGCGAACGCAAGGAGAAGGCAGGGGCGGGGCCGCGGGAAGAAACTCGCTACGGTCACGGTCCTGGGAGTATACGCACGGGTGTCCAGGGAGGTTCGCCCGCTCAGCGCTCGCCGCCCGGGCGGTGACGGAGTCCTCTGCGTGGGCCGGGCCGATCCCGGCAGGGGACGCGGGGTCGCTCGCACGCGGGCCGTGGAGGGTCGATCTACGATTGTCGGGACGCCGCCGGGAAGCGGGGAAGCCGCGGGTGTCGGCGGACCGCCAGAGCGTCGTCGCGGAGGGGGCATGCGCAAGAAACCGCTCGTCACCTGCGTTGCGGGGGTGTTGCTGGTGGCCGCGACATGCGCGTCCGGGGTGGCGCGGGCCGAGAACTGGCCGGCCTGGCGGGGCCCCACGGGCGACGGCGTGAGCACCGAGACGAACCTGCCCGTGGAGTGGGACACGGAGCGGAACATCGCCTGGAAGCTCGCGATGCCGGCCTGGTCGGGGTCGACGCCGATCGTGTGGGGCGACCGGATCTTCCTCAACGTGGCCGTCGACGACGACGACATCGAGCTCTGGTGCCTCGACCGGGACACGGGCGAGCCGCTCTGGAAGCGCCACCTGAGCGACGGGAACCGCCGGCTCCGGAAGCAGAACATGTCGTCGCCGTCGCCCGTGACCGACGGCGAGCGGGTGTGGGTGATGACCGGCACCGGCATCCTCAAGGCGTTCGACCTCGACGGCGCAGAGCTGTGGACGCGCGACATCCCGGCCTCGTACGGCCCGTTCGGGTTGAACTGGGGCTACGCGTCGTCGCCCCTCCTGCACGGCGACGCGCTCTACGTGCAGGTGCTGCACGGAATGCGCACCGACGACCCGTCGTACGTGCTGCGCGTCGACGGTGACACCGGGGAGACGGTGTGGCGGGTGGAGCGGCCATCCGAGGCGGTGCGGGAGTCCCCGGACTCCTACACGACGCCAGCCCTGCTCGAGTACGACGGCGTGAAGGAGATCGTCATCACCGGCGGAGACGCCGTGACGGGGCACGATCCCGAGACCGGCCGCGAGCTCTGGCGCGCGGACGGCCTGAATCCGACGCGGCAGCGCGACTACCGCATCGTGGCGTCGCCGTTCGTCCGCGACGGGCTCATCTACGCGCCGACGCGGGTTCGGCCGCTGCTGGCGCTCAGGCCGGGCGGGCGGGGCGACGTGCTCGACAGCCACGTCGTCTGGTCCACGAACAACGGCCCGGACGTACCGAGCCCGGTGACCGACGGCGAGTACTTCTACGTGGTCAACGACCGCGGCATCGTCTTCGTCTCCGACGCCAAGACGGGAGAGCCGGTGTACGGCCCGGAGCGCATCCGGCGCGGCACCTACAGCGCGTCGCCGGTCCTGGCCGACGGCCGGATCTACGTGACCAACGAGGACGGGGTGACGACGGTGCTGCGGGCCGGACCGGAGTTCGAGATCCTGGCCGAGAACGACTTCGACGACTACTGCCTCAGCTCGCCGGCGATCTCGGAGGGCCAGATCTTCATCCGGACCACCGGCCACCTCTACGCCATCGGCGAGCGGCGCCGGGCGGTTGCCCCGGGCCGGGCCGCCGGCGCGGCGGTCGCCGCCGTCGAGGCGTTGCTCGACCTGCTCGACGAGACGCAGCGGGCCGCCGTCCGTCACGATCTTGACGCCGCCGTACGCCGCAACTGGTCGAACCTCCCCGCCGGCGTCGTCGACTTCGACCGGAACGGCATCCGCCTGGGCGACCTGAGCGATGCCCAGCGCGCCGCCGTATTCGGCGTACTGCGGGCATCCCTGAGCGCGGAGGGGTTCGACAGGATCTCGCAGATCGTGCGGGCGGACGAGATGCTGGCGCAGCGGTCGGGCGGTGCCGGTCTCCGCGGCCGGGTGGAGGGCTGGTCGGAGGACAACTACTGGTTCGCCGTGTTCGGGACTCCGTCCGCAAGCAGCGTCTGGGCTTGGCAGTTCGGGGGGCACCATCTGGCCGTGAACGTCACGGTCGACGGCGAGCGGATGTTCCTGACGCCGACGTTCCTGGGTATCGAGCCGGCGACGTTCGAGGATGGGGGCGCGGTGTACGCCCCGATGCGCGCCGAGCGGGACCGTGGCCTCGCGTTGCTGCGAGCGCTCGACCCTGCGCAACAGGCCGCGGCGACGGTCGAGGAACGGCCGAGAGAGGTGTACGCGGGGGCGGGACGGGACGAAGTGCTGCCGCCACTCGAGGGGGCGCGAGCCGGTGACTGGCCTGCCGAGCACCAGGAGCTGTTGCTCGATCTGGTCTCCGGTTGGGTCCGACTCCTGCCGGAGGAAGCGGCCGAAGCTCGCGTCGACGACATCGCCGCCGACCTCGACGCGACCCGCTTCGCCTGGCACGGCCCGGCCGACGGCAGCGGAGCCGTCTACTACCGCGTCCAGGGGCCGAGGCTCCTCGTCGAGTTCTCGACGCAGGGCGACCTCGGCGACACCGCCGGGCACTACCACTCCATGTACCGCGACCCCACCAACGAGTACGGCGGCGCGCCGATGCTGCCGCCGGAGCGGAGCCGGTCGATGGCCCTCGGCGCGGTAGTCGTCGCCGCAATCACCGCCGCCGCCCTGGTCCTCGTCGTCGTCCGCTACCGCAGGCGCCGCCTCCCCGATGCGGCGCACGCCGCACAGCAACCTTGAGCGAACGGTAGCGGCGAGCCGTCGCCCGCTCGCCCTCCGTGGGGCGAGTCGCCCCTTCTCCCGGTCGGCGGCCTGTCGCGGTACCCCGCGGGCCGCCCCCCGGTCCGGTTTGCCCGCGTCCCGTTCGCGCGTGACTGAGTCGCAGTCTCACCTCCGCGTGCGACCGCGCTGTAGGTTGGAAGTAGCCGCCCTCGTCACGGGCGGGAGGAGGGAGTCGCATGAAGGGGCAGACAGAGATCGTCGAGGGGCTGAACGGCGCCCTGACGGTCGAGCTGACGGCGATCAACCAGTACTTCTGCCAGGCGAAGATGTGCGCGGACTGGGGCTTCCACGACCTGGCGAAGAAGCACCACGAGGAGTCGATCGGCGAGATGAAGCACGCCGAGAAGCTGATCGAGCGCATCCTGTTTCTGGAGGGGGTTCCCGAGATCGCCCGCTACGACGTGATCCGGGTCGGGACCGACGTGAAGGAGCAGTTCGAGAACGACCTTCAGCTGGAGATGAGAGGCGTCGCGCAGTACAACGCGCTGATCGAGTTGAGCGTGCGTCTCGGCGACAACGGTACGCGCGAGCTGGCGGCGCCAATCCTCGTCGAGTCCGAAGAGCACGTCGACTGGCTGGAGACGCAGCTCTTCCGCATCGAGAAGGTCGGCATCCAGAACTACCTGGCCGAGCAGATGGGCGGGCACGACGCCTGACCGGCGTCCAGGTAGCGCTGCAGCACGGGGTGGCACGCCGTGCAGCCGTCGCCGGCGCCGATCGCGCGCCGGAGGTCGCGCAGCGTCCGAATGTCCGGCTGCGACAGCGTGCCGAGCAGCTCGCGCTCCGTGATCCGCAGGCACGCGCAGACGAAGCCGGAAGCTCCAGCGGTCGGCCGCGCGGTCCCGGTCGCCTCGGTCGGCATCGCCAGCGGCATCGCGGAATCGTACCCCGTTGGAGATTGAGACGCAATCTCATCCGTCGCCTCCGTTCCGCCGTCACCGTCCGAGGGCGCCCGCCCTCCGCCCGTCCCGCCCCGCCGGCACCTCCCGGCGGCGGTGGCGGGACGGCGTGACGCGTAGTCTCCTGCTATTCTGGGAGTTGTGGGCTTCGAACGAGCAGGGGGACCGATGATGGCGCGACGGGTGGCGGCGATCATTCTTCTGGCATTCCTCGGAACGGCGCCTCTCGCCCTGGCGCAGTCCGGCCGCGTCGCCGGCGACGTCGTCGACGAGACCGGCGGGGCATTGCCAGGGGCCACCGTGACCCTGAGCGGGCCCGGTCCGTCGCGCGTGGTGCAGACGGACGGCGCGGGGGCGTTCGTCCTCGACCGGCTGGAGACCGGAACCTACTCCGTGTCGATCGCGCTCGCCGGTTTCTCGCCCGAGGCGAGGGAAGTGGCAATCTCCGAGGACCCCGTGGATCTCGGGCGCATCACGCTGCGGCTCGCAGGATTCGGCGACACCGTGGTGGTGACCGCATCGCGCAGCGAGGTCCGCGTCGTCGACGCGCCGGTGACCACGTCGGTCATCTCGTCCGACACGCTCGAGGCGTCGCCGGCCACCAACTACGGGGACGTCCTGCGGACGGTGCCTGGTGTGAACGTGGTTCAGCTCTCGGCGCGCGACGTCAACGTGACCAGCCGGCAGGCGACGGGGGCGGTGGCCAACTCGCAGCTCGTCCTGATGGACGGACGAAGCGTCTACCTCGACTTCTTCGGCCTGGTGCTCTGGGATCTCCTCCCCACCAATACCGACGACATCGAGCAGATCGAGGTCGTGCGGGGGCCGGCATCGGCGACGTGGGGCGCCAACGCCATGACCGGCGCGGTGAACATCCTCACCAGGTCGCCGCGGGAGTCGGTCGGCACGACGGTGACCTTCACCGGCGGCGTGGTCGATCGGGACGCCGGGTCGACGGCGGGTCGGAGCCCGGGGACGCTCTTCGGTGCCAACGCGACGGTCACCCGCGCGCCGACGGACCGTCTCGCCTACCGCATCAGCGCCGGCTACTTCACGTCGGATGCTTTCCCGCGCCCGACGGGCCGCATCCCCTTGATCTCCGACCCCCGCGAGCCGGGGCAGGTGGTCGGGGGCGCGTTCTATCCCACGGACGCGCCGGGCGCGTTCGGGTCCGCCGCGTTCGCCAACCGCGGCACGAGCCAGCCGAAGTTCGACGTGCGCGTAGACCAGGAGCTGTCGGTCGGGCGCCTGACCTACGCGGCCGGCGTGGCCGGCACGGAAGGCATCGTGCACTCCGGGGTCGGGCCGTTCGACATCCAGCCCGGTTCCTACCTCGGCTACGGCAAGGTCAACTACACGCGGGGGGACCTCCGCGCGCAGGTCTTCGCGAACTTCCTGCGCGGGGACGCGCCGAACCTGCTGCTGCCCGACCCGGCCACGGGCCAGCCCGTGCAGCTCGGATTCCGCACCGAGACGTTCGACGCCGAGATCGGCCATTCGACGTTCCTCGGCGAGCGGCACCTGCTGACCTACGGCGGGAACGTCCGCCAGAACAACTTCGACATCACCATCGCGCCGCTGGCGGAGGATCGCCTCGAGGCGGGGGCCTACCTGCAGGACGAGATCTTCCTCGACCCGTTCCGCTTCGTGCTCGGCGGCCGGGTCGACAAGTTCGGCAACCTCGCCACCCCCACGTTCTCACCGCGGCTGGCGTTCATCATCAAGCCGAGCGCCGATCAGTCGCTGACCTTCTCCTACAACCGGGCCTTCCGCTCGCCGTCGACGATCAACAACTTCCTGGAGATGAGCATCGTCAACCCGGTCGACCTGAGCGGCCTCGCCCCCTTCGTGCCCGCGACGCTCCGCCCGGTCATCGGTCCGCGCCTGGCGCAGCCGTTCCCGCTCGTCGTGCGGGCCGCGGGCAGCGACCGTCCGATCGCGGACATGGAGCGCCTCCCGCTCCGGGAGGAGTCGCTGACCGCGTACGAGGCGAGCTACACCGGCACGTTGTGGCCGGGAGGCACGATCGGGGCGGCGGTCTACCTGAACCGACGGGACGATCCGATCAGTTTCGTCCCCGTGCCGTCGGACCTCGACCCCTATACGGCGCGAAATCTCCCGCCGGGTTGGGCCGCCTACCTCGGTGCCGACCAGTTGCCCGCGCCGCTTGCGTCCCAGGTGCCGGGCCTCCTGTTGCAGCAGATGGCGCAGTTCGGCATCTACCTGCCGCGGACGGCGTTCACGTACTTCAACCTCGGGCCCACCCGCCAGGTGGGCGCCGAGCTGTGGTGGGACCAGCGGCTCTCGCGCTCGGCCTCGGCCTGGATCAATTACTCGTGGCAGGCGGAGCCGGAGATCCTGGAGTCCGACAACCCCTATCTCCCGGAGGAGCTCACCCTGCCCCCGACGCACCGCGGCAACGCGGGCATCTCCTGGAACGGGACCCGGTACATCGCGAGCGCCTCGGTGAGCGCGGCGACCGACGCCTTCTGGAGCGACGTCCTGACGCGCGACTACCACGGCTACTCGAGCGGCTACACGATGGTGAACGGCAGCATCGGCATGCGGTGGCAGGACGGGGCCGTCACGACGGTCCTGAAGGGGACCAACCTGCTGAACCGGCACATCAAGCAGCACATCTTCGGCGACATCCTGCGGCGGACGGTGCTGCTCGAGGTGCGTTTCCGCCTGTAGCATCGCCGGCCCCGGGGCGCACGGCAGCAGGGCGAGCGTGCGATGTCACCGAAGCGTGTGCGGCGCCCCACGGCGGCAGAGCTGGCTGCGGCGGTCGACGCGCGGTTGCGCCGTGCCGGCGTCCCGAAGCGCGCCGAGGGCGAGAAGCGCTACCTCAAGAGCGACCTGACCTTCTACGGCGTCGGCCGGCCCGGCATCCGGAAGATCGTGGGAGCCGTGCTGGAAGAGCGCGCGGGCTCCGCAAGGCGCGCGGGCGCCGCAGGGCCGGGGTGCCCGCTGAATCGGCGGCAGGCGCTGGCCGCGGCGCGCGCTCTCTGGGCGCTCCCGGTGCACGAGCGACGGTCGGCTGCCGTCGATCTCCTGGATCGGCACACGGCGCTGCTGCGCCCGGCCGATCTCGCCGTGGTGGAGCGCTTCATCCGGCAGTCACGCACCTGGGCGCTCGTCGACTGGCTCGCCGTCCCGGTCGCGGGGACCCTCGTCGAGCGCCTGCCGGAGCTGGAGTCGGAGCTCGACCGATGGGCTGCCGACCCGGACTTCTGGGTGCGCCGCTCGGCGCTGCTGGCGCTGCTCCCGGCGCTGCGGCGAGGCGAGGGCGACTTCGCCCGTTTCGGCCGCTACGCCGACGCGATGCTCGACGAGCGGGAGTTCTTCATCGCCAAGGCGATCGGCTGGGTGCTGCGCGAGCTGGCGAAGAAGCGACCGGCGCTGGTCGTCGACTGGCTGCTGCCGCGCGCCGACCGCGCTTCCGCCGTGACCCGGCGCGAGGCGGTCAAGTACCTCCCGGCCCCGGATCGCGACCGGATACTCCGGGCTGCCGGCGCGCCCTGACGGGCGGGCGTGTCCTCGCGGGCGCGCTCGGAGTCTGCGCTGGCGCGAAGCACAACGCGCGTGTTGCGGCGCTGACTCCTACGGCCGGATCGCGGACTGCCGGAAGCCGCCGAGCCCGGCGAAGGTAGCCCGGCCGCCGAGGTCGTGCTCGATTCGCAGGAGGCGGTTGAACTTCGCTGTCCGCTCGCCGCGGCAGCCGGAACCGGTCTTGATGTGGCCGCAACCGGTGGCGACGGCCAGATCCGCGATGAACGTGTCCTCGGTCTCGCCGGAGCGGTGCGACATGTAGGCGCCGTAGCCGTGGCCCTGGGCGAGGCGGACGGTCTCCAGCGTTTCCGAGACGGTTCCGATCTGGTTCAGCTTGACCAGGATGGAGTTGCCGACGCCGCGGTCGATGGCGTCCCGGAGGATGCGCGGGTTGGTGCAGAAGATGTCGTCGCCGACCAATTCGATGCGCTCCCCGAGGGCCGTCGTCAAGTCGCCCCAGCCGTCCCAGTCGTTCTCGGCCAGTGCGTCCTCGATGAGGACGATCGGATAGCTGTCGATCCAGGACCGCCACAGGTCGATCATCTCCGCCGTCGAGCGGCGCGACTGGTCCGACTTGAACGCCACGTAGCCACCGTCGCGCCACATCTCGCTCGTCGCGGGGTCGAGGCAGAGGGCGATGTCGGTCCCGGGCCGGTAGCCGGCCGCCTCGATCGCCTCCAGGATCAGCTCGACCGCCTCCTCGTTGGTCGCCAGGTCCGGGGCGAACCCGCCCTCGTCGCCGATGCCGGTCGACTTGCCCCGCTGCCTGAGGAGCGCCCGCAGGGCGTGGAACGCCTCGATCCCCATGCGCAGCGCCTCGGCGAACGACGGGGCGTTGTGGGGGGCGATCTTGAACTCCTGGAAGTCGACCGTGTTGTCGGCGTGCCGGCCGCCGTTGATGACGTTGAGGCAAGGGACCGGGAGGATGGCCGTGTCGTCATCGGCGTCGGCGCCGAGGTGCCGGTAGAGCGGCACGCGCGCCGACGCGGCGGCCGCCCGCGCTGCCGCCATCGAGACCGCGAGAATGGCGTTGGCGCCGAGCCGCGACTTGCTGGGTGTGCCGTCGAGGTCGATCATGCGCCGGTCGAGCCCGCCCTGATCGGACGCGTCGAACCCGGAGAGCGCCTGGTTGATCTCGCCGTTGACATTGGCCACGGCCTGCCGGACTCCCTTCCCGCCGTAGCGCTCTCCGCCGTCCCGCAGCTCCGTCGCCTCGCGTTCCCCGGTCGACGCGCCTGACGGCACGCGCGCCTCCGCGACCGTGCCGTCCTCGAGGTGAACGCGGGCCTCCACGGTCGGGTTCCCGCGGGAATCGATGACTTCCAACGCGTCGATCGTCCGAATCTTCATGCCACTCTCCCGCAGATATCCCTTCGTCGCAGCATCCGGCGGTGGCTGCGCGTTGCGTGCGCCGATCTCGCGGTCGTGTAGATCACTCCTCGAGCCCCCTCCCCGAGCCCGGACTTGAAGTCCCGCTGAAGCGCCCTGTCGTTCGAAAACAGGAGACGGGTCCGACTCACCTGTACCCGCAGAGCCGCGTCGTCGTCCATGGCCGCTCTCAGACCGCGCCGCGTTCCCGGAATGC
Source organism: Vicinamibacterales bacterium (assembly GCA_965215155.1). Lineage (GTDB taxonomy): Bacteria > Acidobacteriota > Vicinamibacteria > Vicinamibacterales > UBA8438 > JAGWAJ01. Next base: position 2,497,158 of record CBDCCY010000004.1, read on the forward strand.
GCGGATCTCCTCGTCGGCGTAGCCGGACTCGCGCAACACGTCGTCCGTGTGCTCGCCGAGAAGCGGGGGCGCCGTCCGGATTCGGGCCGGCGTGTCGTCGAGCTCGATCGGCTGGCCAATCGTCTTCACTGTCCCGGCGGTCGGATGGGGCCGCTCGACAACCTTGCCGCGCTCGGTGAGCTGGGGATTGGTGCAGACCTCCTCCACGTTGCGAATGCGGCCGCAGGGGACGCCGGCTGCGCCGAGAAGCTCCATCCACTCCGCGACAGTCCGCTCCCCCGTCAAAGTCTCGATGATCGGGATGAGCTCGACCCGCTGCCGCACGCGTTCCGGCGCGGTCGCAAAGCGCGGATCGTCCCGGAGATCCGGCCGACCGAGCGCGTCGCAGTACCGCCGCCACAAGGCGTCGTTGGCGATGCCGAGGTTGATCCAGCCATCGGCGGCGCGCAGCGTCTGGTAGGGGGCGACCGACGGGTGGTCGTTGCCGCGGCGGGTCGGCGCATCCCCCGTGGCGAAGTAGTTTCCGGTGTTGTAGGTAAGGAGCGAGACGACGGCGTCGAGCATCGCCACGCGCACATGCTGCCCGCGCCCGGTCGTCTGCCGCGCGTAGAGCGCGAGCAGGATGCCCTGCGCCGCCATCAGGCCCGTCGTCAGGTCGGCGATGGAGGTCCCGATGCGCGTCGGCGGGCCGTCCGGCTCTCCCGTGAGGTCCATCAGGCCCGACTCACCCTGCACGATGAGGTCGTAGCCGGGACGCGCAGCATCGGGGCCCGTGTCCCCGAACCCCGAGATGGAGCAGTAGACGAGCCGAGGATTGCGCGGGGCGAGCGAATCGTAGTCCAGGCCGAGCCGCTCGACTGCGCCGGGCCGGAAGTTCTGGACCAGCACGTCCGCCCGCGCGACCAGCCGCTCGAGGATGGCGCGGCCGTCGTCGCACTTGAGATTGACGGTGCAGCTCCGCTTGTTGCGGTTGATCGACAGGAAGTAGGGCGACTCGCCGCCGAGGAACGGCGGCCCGAAGGCGCGCGACTCGTCGCCCCGCCCGGGTTCCTCGATCTTGATGACGTCGGCCCCCATGTCGGCGAGCGTCATCGTGCAGTAGGGTCCCGAAACCACCCGGCTGAGGTCGACCACGCGGATGCCGTCGAGCGGACTCATGGCGCCCGGAGTCCGCGCCGCAGACCCGTGGTGCAGAAAGCCGCGGGGCCGCGCAGGCTCCCGCCGCGCCCGTGCTGGCGAGCCCGATCGTCCCCGCGCGCGAGTTTCCCGGCGGCCGGCATCATGCCGGCGGCCGGTTGTAGAGGACCATCGCCGCGCCCACCGCCGTGATGAGGAAGCCGAGGTAGAGCATCGGGCTCGGCGCCTCCTTGGGCGGGTGGAGCGCCATCGAGACCAGGACGTTGATGAGCGGCGCGCCTCCGAAGACGAGCGGCATGACGTAGAGGGGGCGCCCGCCAGTGATGAACGAGAACGTGATGCACGCCGCGCCGATCGCCCCGAGCGCTCCGGCGCCGATGGCCCACGTCGTCCCCGACGCGTTGAAGCCGCTCGCTCCGAGTTGCCCCTGGCTGCCGAGCGTGATGACCGGGATCACGACCGCGATCAGGAAGTAGGCGATACCGACGCAGAGCAGGGCGCGCAGGCCGCTGCCGAGCTGCGCCTGGCCGGTGTGCAGGGTGGCGCCGTAGGCGCCCCACGACAGGGCTGCTCCGAGCACGAACAACGTCCACGTCATGCGACTGATCTCCTTGGATGGCCTGGGAACGGGGTCGCCGGCCCCTGCCGGGGCCGCTGGCGCCAGTATTGTCCGGTGCGGGGCGCTCGGCTGACAAGGCTGCGGGGCCGGTCCACGGCTGCCGCGCCCCTGCTGTTGACCGCGGTGACCGCAGCTCCCGCCGCCGCGGCCCCGCTGCCGCACTTGCCGCAGCGCCGCCGCCGCCGCACTTGCCGCACCCCCGCCGCCGCGGCCGCCGTTGCCGCTGGCCGGCGGGGTGCGGGCGGCCGGTGTATTCTTGGCGGCGCCCGCTCCCGGCAAGCCCATGAGGAACTGGCTGCTCGCCGCCGCCGTCGCCGCGCTCTACCTGCTGCACCAGGACATCTGGTTCTGGGACGCGGCGCGGCCCCTCGTCTTCGGGTTCCTCCCCATCGGGCTCTTCTACCACGGGGTCTACTCGCTCGCGGTGGCCGCGCTGATGTGGGCGCTGGTGCGCTACGCGTGGCCCGCGCACCTGGAGGTGGAGGCCCAGGCCGAGGCGGAGACGGGCGATGCAGCGAGAGGGGCGCCGCGGGAGGGACGCGCATGATTCCCGCGCTGGTCGTCTTCCTGTACCTCGGCGTCGTCCTCTACATCGGCATCTTCGCGTTCCGGCGTCCGGGAGGCGGCGGCGCCGAGGGCTACTTCCTCGCCAACCGCTCCCTCGGCCAGTACGTCTTCCTGCTGTCGCTGTTCGGCACCAACATGACGGCGTTCACCATCCTCGGCTCGGCGGGCCACGCATTCGCCAACGGGGTGGTGACCTACGGGCTGATGGGATCTTCGTCGGCGCTCCTCATTCCGGTCACTCTGTACCTGTTCGGAACGCGGGTCTGGGCCCTCGGCAAGCGCCACGGCTTCATGACGCCGGTCCAGATGTACCGCGACCGGTGGGAGTGCGGGCACATCGGAACGGCGATCTTCGTCATCCAGGCGACGCTGCTCGTGCCCTACATCGTGATCGCCGTGATGGGAGGCGGCACGACGCTGAACGCCGTGAGCGGGGGCGTGGTGCCGTACTGGTTCGGCGGGCTGATCGTCGCCGCGGTCGTGATGAGCTATGTCTTCTTCGGGGGGATGCGCGGCACGGCGTGGGTCAACACCTTCCAGACGGTGCTGTTCCTGACGTTCGGGGCCGCCGCCATCGTCTTCATAGGGATCAGCATCGGCGGGTTCCCGGCCGCGATGGAGCGGCTCGCGGCCGCCCCCGATTCGGCGCCGCTCCTGACGCGGGAGCAAGTCTCGCCGCGGTTCTTCTTCAGCTACATGCTGATTCCGCTGTCGTCGATCATGTTCCCGCACATCTCCATCTTCTGCCTCACGGCGCGCCGGATGGGGCAGTTCCGGAAGACCGTCATCTTCTACCCCCTCTGCATCCTGGCCATCTGGCTGCCCTGCACGTTCCTGGGGCTGGCCGCCAACGCCATGACCGACGTGCCGGCCATCGAGTCGAAGCTCGAGGCGCGCGCCGAGCTCGCGGCGGACGCCGGCGGGCGGACGCCGGCCGAAACCGCGGAGTTGCAGCGCGCGGCGGCCGGCGACGACGTGATCATCCTGATGCTGGAGCACTACGCGCCGCTCTGGCTGGCCGGGTTGCTGGGGGCCGGCATCATGGCCGCGGTGATGGCCAGCGACTCGCAGATTCTCGCCCTGTCGACCATGTTCACGGAGGACGTCTTCGCCTACTACGGCGGGAAGTCGCGCTTCGGCTCGACGGTGCAGGTGCAGACGGGGCGGCTGTTCGTGGTGCTGATCGCGCTCGTGGCCTATGCCATCGCGCTCCAGGCGCCGCCCGGCATCTTCGGCATCGCCGTGCAGTACGCCTTCTCCGGCTTCACGACGCTCCTGCCGCTGCTCGTGGCGGCCCTCTTCTGGCGGGGCAGCACGAAATGGGGCGCGCTGGCGGTCGTGCTCTGGACGGCGGCGACGATGACCGCGGTGGCCGTCCTGCAGGCCGTCGTTCCGGCGCCGCCGCCGGGTACCGTGGTTCCGATATGGTCCGTCGGAGGGCTCGACGTCATCACGCGGACGCCGGGCGGCACGGCCGTGCTCGGCTACATGCCGGTGCTGCCGATGCTGATCGGGTCGTCCCTGCTGATGCTCGTGGTGTCGCGGCTGACGCCGGGCCCGGGGGCGGAAACGCTGCGCCGCTACTTCCCGGCCGTCGCGAGCTGACTGCTGCCGCGGGCGACGTTCTCGGGCGCCGCTACGGCCGGCGCGCGCTCCGCGACGGCGGCGGACGGGAGGCTCCCGGGCACGGCCGGGGCCGTGCACCACCCACGCCCTCGGCGACCTCCGCTACCAGTCGTACGCGAGCGACGCGACGGCGCTGATGCCGGGGCTGGAGTAGCGGTCGATGGCCGGGTCGCCGGGCAGGCGCCCCCGCACGTTCCACCACTCGAAGTACTTCGCGTCTGTCAGGTTGAGGAGCCCCAGGCGCAGCGTGAGCGCCTCGGCCAGCGACGCGAACCCGACGAGGTCGACGACCTGGTAGGCGTCGGGGGCGAACTGGTTGTCGCCGGCGTCGGCCGCGCCGTATCCCTCGACCAGCCGGGCGGAGAGCTCGCCGCCCCAGCGGCCGTCGGGGCGGACGTAGCGGACTCCGACCTGGCCCTCGCTCGGGGCGATGGAACCGAGCGGGGCCTCGCCGAACGGGGAGCCGGAGGGGCCGGTCGAGAGCGACACGCCGTCGATGCGCGCGTAGCTGCCGCGCAGCATCAGGCTGGCGCTCAGGTAGGCCTCGCCGCGCACCTCCAGGCCGGCAATTTCCGCCTGCTCGACGTTGCGGCTCTGGAACTCCAGGAGCCCGGTAGCCGAGTTGATGCCGGCCGTGGCCAGCTCGATGAAGTCGTCGTAGCGGTTGACGAACGCGGTGACGTCGAGGCTCACCCGCGCGAACGCGGTCCGGACGCCGACCTCCAGGTTGTCGCTCGTCTCCGCCCGCAGGTTCGGGTTCGGGAGCGTCGTATAGCCGGCGCTGAAGCTCGTGAAGCCGGTGTTGACGGTGCTGTACGGCGGTGCCCGGAACCCCGCCGCGTACCGCGCGTGCAGAGTGACGGCGTCGGTCAGCCGCGCGGCTGCGCCTACCTTCGGCGAGACGGCGTGCGCCGCGAAATCGACCGGCTCCGGGTTCAGGCTGGCCCGGAAGATCGGGTCGTCCTGGTCGGCGTCGAGTGAGAACCGGTCGTAGCGCACCCCCGGCACGAGCGTGAGGCGCCCGAGCTGGAGCTCCCCCTGCACGTAGGTTCCCGCCTCGACGACGTCGCTCGCCGGGAAGTACTTCGTCGGATAGGTCTGCCGCGGCGGAATCTCGGCTCCCGTCGCCACGTCGATCTCCACGGCGTCGCGCAGGACGTCGAAGCGGTCCGCCTTGAAGCTGGCGCCGAACGTCAGCAGCATGCCGCGCTCGGAGTCGCCGAGCCGGCGCTGGCCCTGCGCCGATGCGCCGGCGCCCGCCTGGTCGAAGTCGACCGTGCCGTGCCGCGACGCCTCGACCGGCGACCCGAAGCCGCGCGTCGAGCGGCGGTCGTCGACCACCTGCGCGGTGTCGCTGCGCTGGCGGTGGATGCGCCACGTCAGCAGGTCGAGGCCCCCGCGCCCGGCCAGGGTCTGATCGAGCGAGAGACGCAGGCGGTCCTGCGTGTCGACGGCGTCGACCTGCTTGGTGTCGATGTGAATGGCGGGCCCGAACTCGACCAGTCCCTGCTGCGAGAGGACCGCGGTATCGACGCGCGTGTCGTAGAGATCGGCCCCCGCCCGCAGCACGTTGCCGGGACCCGCCGTGAAGACGACCTTCGCGAGCGCCTGCGCGGCGGCGAGCCGCTGCGGGTTGGGCGCCGTACGGGTGGCGTCCGAAGTGTGCACCGTCCCCTGGTTCCGAATCTCGCGTCCCCGGGAGCCGCTGGCGAAAAGCGATCCCTGGAGCCGTTCGCTGCCGCCCGCCACCGCCGCGTTGCCGCTCAGGCCGTTCGAGCGGCCGTCCCAGGTGGTCTTGGCGCCCGCGTGGAAGCGCCGTCCGCGGAGGTAGTCAGCCGGGTCCTTCGTGAACAGGGACACGACCCCGCCGAGGGCGTCGCTGCCGTAGAGGGCGGAGTTCGCGCTCCGCACGATCTCGACCGACTTCAGCGCGTCGACATCGAACGACACCTGGTGGACGTTGAAGGGCCCGAAGTCGAACTGCTCCGACGTCTCGATGCCGTCGATGCGGGTCAGCACCCGATTCCCGCCGATGCCGCGGATGTTGAAGCCGTTGAGGCCCAGCCGGGTGACGTTGCTCTCGACGTAGACGCCCGGCTCGTACTTCACGAGGTCGGCCGCGTTCTGGATCAACCGCTCCTGGATCGTCTCCTCGTCGATGACCGACACCACGCCCGGAGTCTCCCGCACGGGGGCCGGGCGCAGCGTCGCCGTGACGGTCACCGAGTCGAGAAACGTCAACGGATCGTCGGAGGGCGCCGCCGCTCCGGGCGGTCCGGCGTCGGGCGCCGGCTCCGCCGTCGCGGGCGGGTCGGCCGGGCGCGGGTCCTGGGCCCCGGCGGCCTGCTGCGCGTGCGCCCGGCCGAAGAGCGCGAACGCCAACGTCAGTGCGAGGGGTGCGATGCCGAGCAGGTGATGAGCGAGCGGACGACACATAGGGCACGAAGCGCGCGCCGGGACAGCGGGTCGCATGCCCCATGGTCCTACAGGTAGTCGGCGCTTGGCCAGACCCGGTGTCGGCCCGAGGTCGCACTCTCGGACCGACGCGTCAGAACCGTTCTCTTGACGGACCGATTCGGTCGGATATACAGTTGTGCCGCAACTGAGACTCAATCTCACTTGCAGGGAGGTGCTCGCCGGGTGATGCAACCACCCGACGAGCTGGAAGAGCACGAGGTCCGCTACGCGGACCCGCCACGCGGACGCATGACGGCGCTCGCCCGGCCCGAGTCTAGGCGACGACCGTCGTGACGCGCAACGGGAGACGTCATGACGCGTACCGGCCCGTCGTCTCGCTGGGCAGGCCTCGCCCTCGCCCTGTTCACGCTCTCGGCCGCTCCCCTGATCGCGCAGGACGGCGGCCGCATCTGGCGCCCGCCCGATCTTGTCGACGCCGTCGCCAGCTTCGGCGCGGTCGCTCACGACGGCGCACTCTACGTCTACGGCGGTCACGTGGGCACGACGCACGTGCATTCCGTCGAGAACATCAGCCCCGGGTTCCGGCGGCTCGCCCTGGCACCGGGTGAGACCTGGGAGGAGTTGGCCCGCGGACCCCGTCTGCAGGGCGCCGCCCTGGTATCGGACGGCGTGTCGATCTACCGCGTGGGCGGGATGACCGCCTCCAACGCGACGCCGGCGGACCCGGAAGTGCTGCGTTCGAGTCGGTCGGCGGCACGCTACTCCGCCGCGAACGATCGCTGGGAGCCGCTGCCCGACCTGCCGGAGGGACGCTCGTCCCATGACGCCGTGGTAGCCGGCGGCGTCCTCTACGTCGTCGGCGGCTGGGAGCTGCGCGGCCCGGACCGACCGGCCGTCTGGGCCGAGACCGTGCTTGCTCTCGAGCGCGACGGCGGCACGGCGTGGCGCGCGATCCCGGCGCCGTTCCGGCGCCGGGCGCTGGCCGCGGGAACCGCCGGTGGCCGCATCTGCGCCCTCGGCGGGCTGACGCCGGATGCCGGACCCGTGCTGCGCGTCGACGTCCTGGATATCGCTACCGGCGAATGGGCACGGGGACCGGACCTGCCGCGGGCCGGCAGCCTGCAGGGGTTTGGCGCAGCCGCCACGAGCCACCGGGATCGCGTGTTCATGAGCCAGGCCGACGGCAAGGTCTACAGTCTCGGCGCCGGTACCGACTCCTGGGAGTTCGTGGCGCGTCTCGCCGACCGCCGGTTCATGCACCGGCTCACCCCCTTCGGGGACCGGCTGCTGGCCGTCGGCGGCTCCTGGCGCACCGGTCACCTCGCCACGATCGAGGTCGTCTCGCCGAGCGACGATGCGGCCGACGAGCCGATCGACGACAGGGCCCCCGAACGGGGCGCCACGCGCTGGCCCGGCTTTCTCGGCGGACGGGACACCAACGTCAGCCGCGCTGCACGGCTCCCGGTTGCCTGGTCCGATGACAGTGCCGTCTGGCGGATCAAGACGCCGGGATTCGGTCAGTCGAGTCCTGTCATCTGGGACGACACGGTGTTCCTCACCTCACTCGAGGGTGCGATGAAGGAGACCCTCTTCATCACCGCCGTCGACCTCGAAGCCGGTACCGAGCGCTGGCGTCGGACCCTCGAGGCCGCGGAAACGTTCGAGTGGAACGACTACGTGTCGAAGGGCGCACCTACGCCCGCGGTCGACGCGGAGCGGGTGTATGCGTTCTTCGACAGCGGCGACCTGCTGGCCCTGACCCACGACGGGAAGACCGTCTGGCATCGCAAGCTGGGCGCCGAGTACGGGACGGTGGGCGGCAACCACGGGGTCGGCAACTCCGTACTCCTGACCGACGACGCGGTGGTGGTGCTGCTGACCCGCCGCACGTACTCGTACCTGCTGGCCGTCGAGCCGGCTACGGGCGAGACCCTGTGGAAGGCGGACCGGGAACCGGGCGTCGCCTGGAGCACACCCGTGCTCGCTCCCGGCGGTGGCGAGATCGTCGTCAGCGCCTCGGGCCGGATCGAGGGGTTCGATCCGGCGACCGGCGACCGGCTCTGGTTCTTCGAGGACCTGCGCGGCAACCACGTTCCCTCGCCCACCGTCACCGAGGACCTCGTCATCGTGGGCGGGATGGCGGTCGGGGCGAACATCGCCCTGCGCCGCGGCGGCGCGGGCGCGCTCGATCGGACGGACGTGGCGTGGATGGCGGGCTCGGCGTCCAGCTTCGGCTCTCCGTTCGCCTACCGCGACTGCGTCTACTGGGTGAACCCGGCCGGGGCCGCCCGCTGCCTCGCGCCGGATTCGGGCGACGTCCGCTGGGTCCATCGGCTGCCCTCGTCGACGTGGGCGACGCCGCTCGGCCACGACGACCGCGTCTACTTCTTCACGGAGAACGGCACCACGCAGGTGCTGCGCGCCGCCGCCGATGCGCCGCACGTGATCGCAACGAACACGCTGTCGGTGGATGCACCGGTCACCGGCTTCGCCGCGGTCGACGACGCCATCGTCATTCGTGCCGGATCGGAGGTGATTCGGGTCGGCCGGGAACCCTGAGAGTCCATGGAGTGGGCGTCCCCGCATTCGGCCTGGAAACCACGCGGGGACGCCCTGGTGAGCCCCGGCGCCGCATGGTGCGCCGCCGGAACCCATCGGGAGTATAGGCAATGCAATCCGTTCAGCGCGCGCGCGTGTCTCACGTCGCCGAACGCGCGGTCGCGAGTGTTCTCGCGCTCGCGGTTCTCTGCCTGCCGGGCGCGGTCGTCGTCTCGGCCCAAGAGGAGGCCGACAGCCCGCAGCCGAGCGGCCAGCGCCCGGCCGAGCCCGAAGCCGGCGGCGTCCAGCCGACCGACGATCCGCTGACGTTTCTCGATTCCGTCACGGTCTCGGCGACGCTCCGGCCGGCGCCGGTGCGCGAGACGCCGGGCATGGTCTCGGTCATCGACAGCGAGACCATCGAGGAGCGGCTCACCCAGAACTTCGCCGACCTCGTCAAGTACGAGCCGGGAGTCTACGTCGAGAACAACGTGACCCGGCTCGGCCTCAACGGCTTCAACATCCGGGGCATCGGCGGCAACCGCGTCATGACGCAGGTGGACGGCGTGCAGACGTCGGAGCAGTTCGACTTCGGCCCGTTCAACATTCACCAGGCGGCACTGGACGTCGACGCCCTGAAGACGGTCGAGATCGTTCGCAGCGCCAACTCCGCGCTCTACGGCAGCGACGCCCTCGGAGGCGTCGTGTCGCTGTTCACGAAGGATCCCTCCGACTACCTGGGCGGCCGCCCGTTCCACGTCGGGGCCAAGACCACGTGGGACGGCCGCTCCGACGCGCTCGGCGGCAACCTTTCGCTGGCCGGCGGCTCGGACCGGCTGCAGGGGTCTCTCTTCGCCAGCGCCCACCGCGGCAACGAGATCCGCAACAAGGGCACCGTGGAGACGGCCGACGACACCCGTACGGCGCCGAATCCGCAGAGTCTCGTGGGGACGCAGCTTCTCGCGAAGCTGGTCTTCACGCCTTCCCCCGGGAACGTGCTGCGGACGACGGCCGAGGTCTACGACACGCGCGTCGAGACAGAGTGGTTCTCGGACCGGGGCCTGCTCGACTTCGGCACCTTCCAGTTCGTCACGGCGGACTCGGACGCCGTCGATACCCAGGACCGCAGGCGCATCTCGGTCGATCACACCCTCGTCGACCGCGGCGTCGACCAGTTCTCGTGGCGGCTCTACGGGCAGTTCAACGACACGTCGCAGGTCATCGACCGCGAGCGGATGACCTTCGGCTTCGGCCCGCCGCTCCCGTCGCTGCGCCACGGCACGCTCGACTACGAACAGGTCGGCTACGGCGGATCGCTGCAGGGCCAGCAGTGGCTGGGCGATCCCGACGGCGGGATCCTGATCACGGCCGGCGCCGCCTACAGGAACGACTACTTCGACATCCTGCGCGACCGGACGGAGACGCACGCGATCACCGGCGCCCCCGTGCCCACGAGCCTCATCTTCCCGACCAAGTACTTCCCGGAGAGCACCGTCAGCGAGGCCGGCGTCTACCTGCAGGCGGAGATGCAGCTCGGCCGCTTCACCTTCGTGCCCGGGGTGCGCTACGACCAGTTCGCGCTCGACGCGAACCAGGACGATCCGGTCTTCATCGCGAGCCTCGCCCCCGAGGCGGCGGACTTTTCCGACGCGGCGGTCTCGCCGAAGATCGGCGTGGCGGCGCAGATGACGGACGCGCTGACCGTGCACGCGCAGTACTCCGGCGGGTTCCGGGCGCCCCCCTACAGCGCCATCAACACCGGTTTCACGAATCCGCGCGGCGGCTACACGACGCTGCCGAATCCGAACCTGCGGGCGGAGACCAGCCGCAACTTCGAGGTCGGGGTGCGCGCCGCGTTCGACCGGGCGAGCCTCGGCCTCACCGCGTTCACGAACCGCTACGACGACTTCATCGCGAGCACCAGCCTCGGCGTCAACCCGGTGACGCGGCTGCTCGAGTTCCAGAGCCAGAACCTCGAAGAGGCCGAGATCCACGGCGTCGAGTTGCGGGCCGAGGCGTACCTGAGCGCCAGCGTGATGGTCCGCGGCAGCTACGCCTACATCGAGGGAGCCGAGATCTTCGAGGACGCGGCCATTCCGGCGTTGGCCGAGGAGACGCCGCTGGGCGAGATCGCCCCCAACGAGGGCGTGCTCGGAATTCGCTACGTCCGACCCTCCGGCCTCTGGGGCAGCGAGCTCTCCGTGCGCCTGGTGGAGTCGTACCAGCACGGCAGCGACGATCAGTTCGCGCCGCAGGCCTACCAGGTCGTGGACCTGGTGGGATTCGTCTCGCTCGTCGAAGGGCTGACGTTCCGCGTCGGCCTGCTGAATCTCACGGACAGCAAGTACTTCGAGTGGTGGAACGTGCGGGGTCGTCCGGCGAACGACCCGGTGATCGACCGCTACTCGAGCCCGGGGATCAGCGTGGTCGGATCGCTGGGGTACGACTGGTAACGCGTCTCGATCATCAAGCCGGAGGCGCATTCCGGCGCCTTCGACGGCTCGACACGGGGAGGTCTCGAATGGAGTCGACCATGCACGGCCACGGCGTATCGGAAACCCTGGCCAAGGGAGCGGAGCTGGCCGTGTACCAGTGCGGGCACGGCCTGCTCCATCTGCGCGTGAACCGCGTGACCCTCACCTTGAAGCCGGAGGAGTTCAGCCGGCTCGCGACGCTCGTCGGCGAAGCCCACATCCGGCTGGGCACGCGGGAGGCCCTGCGAGCGTGCGCGACACACTAGTGTCCAACGCCTGAAGTTCTTGACCAGTAGAATCGGCTCGTGGTACGGTCGGCCCGGAAGCGAGGAGGGCCGTGCCGAACCATTACACACGAGAGGTCCCGGAGGTCTCGGACGCACAGCGCGAGGAACTGGAGGGTTGGCTGCGCCGGCGCAATACCGCGCAGGCTCTGGCCCTGAGGGCACGCATCGTGCTGCAGAGCGCCGCGGGACGGAGCGACCAGGTCGTGGCGCAGGCTCTGGGCACGACGCGGGCCACGGTCGGCAAGTGGCGGCGGCGGTTCCTGCGCAACGGCTGCGACGGCTTGCTGGACGAACCACGGCCGGGCGCGCCGCGCCGGGTGTCGGACGAGGACGTCGAACGGGTCGTGGTCCGGACGCTGGAGACGACCCCACGGGGGGCGACGCATTGGAGCCGGGAGTCGATGGCCCGAGCCTGCGGGCTGAGCGCTTCGACCGTCGGCCGCGTGTGGCGCGCGTTCGCGCTCAAGCCCCATCGCAGCGAGACCTTCAAGCTGTCGCGAGACCCGTTGTTCATCGAGAAAGTGCGCGATATCGTGGGGCGGTACCTGCATCCGCCGGAGCGAGCGGTGGTGCTGTGTGTGGATGAGAAGTCGCAGATCCAGGCGTTGAACCGTACCCAGCCGGTGTTGCCGATGCGTCCGGGAGCACCGGAGCAGCGGACACACGACTATCGACGGCACGGCACGACCTCGTTGTTCGCGGCCCTGAACACCGCCACCGGCGAGGTGATCGGCAGGTGCTTTCGGAAGCACCGCTCGGTGGAGTTCAAGCGCTTCCTCGCCGTGATCGACAAGGCGGTGCCGCCCGACCTCGACATCCACCTGGTGCTGGACAACTACGGCACGCACAAGACGGCGATGATCCACGACTGGCTGGCACGGCGTCCTCGGTATCACCTGCACTTCACGCCCACGAGCGCATCGTGGCTCAACCAGGTAGAGCGTTGGTTCGCCGAGATCACCCGGCAGCAGATCCGGCGTGGAACCCATCGCAGCACCCAAGCACTCGAGGCGGCGATCAAGGAGTACCTGGCGGTCTACAACGAAGACCCCAAGCCCTTCGTCTGGACGAAGACCGCCGAGCAGATCGGAATCCCTGAAGCGTTACTACTCACGTATTTCTGACGGTGGACACTAGTGTCCTGTATCAATGGTTCGTGAAACATTATCCGCTGTGCGCCGCGAGGGTCCGTTGCGCGAACCGGGCGATGCTCGCCAGGATCTCGTCGGCCGACTTCGTCCACGCGAACGGACGGGCGGCGGCGTTGTGCTGGTCAAGGAACTCCCGAATCGCCCGCTCCAAGGCGACGATGCTGCGATGCACGCCGCGACGCAGTTGCTTGGTCGTCAGTTCCGCGAACCATCGCTCCACCAGATGCAGCCAGGAGCTGTAGGTCGGGGTGAAATGGAGATGGAACCTCGGGTGCCGGACCAGCCACCGCCGAGTCCGGGGCGACTTGTGCGTGCTGTAGTTGTCCAGGATGAGGTGGATGTCCAGCCCGTCCGGCGTCTCGGCGTCGATGCGCTTGAGGAACTTCTCGAACTCGACCGACCGATGGCGGCGGTGCAACTCGCCGATGACCGTGCCGGTCTTGACGTCGAGTGCGGCGAACAACGAGGTCGTCCCGTGGCGGCGATAGTCGAAGGTGCGCCGCTCGGCCTGGCCCGCTTGCATCGGCAGCAGCGGCGCGGTGCGCTCGAGGGCCTGAATCTGCGGCTTCTCGTCGACGCAGAACACGACCGCGTGCTCGGGCGGATTGACGTACAGCCCGACGATGTCGCGCACCTTGTCGATCAACCAGGGGTCCGGCGACAGCTTGAACGTCTCGGTCCGGTGCGGCTGCAACCCGAAGGCACGCCAGATCCGACCGATGGTCGCGTGGCTCAGACCGGTAGCCTTGGCCATGCCTCGCGTGCTCCAGTGGGTGCTGCCGCGGGGGGTCGATTCCAGGGTGCGCACCACCACATCCTCGACCTGCGCGTCGGTGATGCGGCGCGGCGCGCCCGGCCGCGGTTCGTCGGTCAAGCCGTCGAGCCGGTCGGCAAGAAATCGAGTGCGCCACTTGCAGACGGTGGTCGGCGACAGGTGCAGGCGCTTGGCGATACCGCGCGTGGGCTGGCCGTCGGCGCAGGCCAGGATGATGCGGGCGCGCCGCGCAAGCTGTGGGGCCGTGGGCGACCGATGGGCCAGGGAGGTCAAGGCTTGCCGTTCGTCTTCGGTCAAGGTGACCGGCGCCGGGCGAGGTCCTCTGCGCATGGACTACCTCCTGTTGGCACAGACGACGACGCCTCCAAGAACGTTCCACTGTTTTCAGTGGCAGGACACTAGGTGCGGTGCCGGACCGCAGGAGATAAGCGGGGAGACCAGAACATGTCGAGAACGCGAAGGGGATGGTTGCCTGGACTGCTGCTCGCGGCGCTGTTGGCGCCGGCGGCCGTCGAGGCGCAGGGAATCCTGCTGCTCGCCCACGGCGGCAGCGACGACTGGAACCGGGAAGTCCTGGCCCTGGCGGAGCGGGTCGACTCGACGCGGCCGGTCGAGGTGGCTTTCGGCATGGCGAACAAGCGGACGATTCGCGATGCCGTCGACCGCCTGGCGGAACGGGAGGTGTCGAGCATCGTTGCCGTCCCGCTGTTCGTCTCGTCGCACAGCAGCGTGATGCGGGCCACGGAGTACCTGCTGGGAAGCCGTGACGAGGCGCCGCCGGAGCTGCAGGCGTTCGCCCGCATGGGCGCCCGCCGCGACTCCGACCGCGCGGACGCCGACCCCGGCTTCGATCGGACCGCGCCGCTGGAAGCAGCGCTACCGATCTCGGTGACGAAGGCCTTGGACGACCATGTCCTGGTGGCCGACATCCTGCTCTCGCGAGTCACGGACGTCAGCCGGATGCCGGAAGACGAAGTCGTGGTCCTGGTCGCGCACGGCCCCAGCTCGGAGGAGGACAACGCGCTCTGGCTCGACAACATGGGGTCGCTGGCCGACCGCATGCGACCGCACACGCGCGTAAGCCGAATCGAGTGCCTCACGGTCCGCGACGATGCGCGAGAGCCGGTCCGGTCGCAGGCAACGGCGGAGCTGCGGGCCATGGTCGACGGGGTGCTCGAGGAAGGCAAGTCCGTGCTGATCGTGCCGCTACTCCTTTCCTACGGCGGCATCGAGGTCGGCATCCGCCGCCGCCTCGAGGGGCTGGCGTACCGGATGGCCAAGCAGGCCCTGCTGCCGGACGAGCGCCTGTCCGATTGGGTCCTGATGCAGGCCGGCGGGAACTGACCGCGGTGGCGCGAGCCGCGGAGGCGCGGGACTACGGGTGCGCCGGCGCGAGGAGAATCGCGTCTCAGCCGAACAGGAACGCCGCGGCGGTCACGGAGATCATCGCCAGGACCAGGGCGAGCTTGACGACCGTGCCGAGCAGGAAGCCTATGCCTGCCCCGGCCCCCGCCCGCGCGGCCTGGGGCACGTTGCGGCGGGCCAGCCACTCGCCGGCGATCGCTCCGGCGAAGGGGCCGATGAGGAGGCCGGGAAGACCGAGGAAGAGGCCGAAGAACGTGCCGGCCAGGGCACCCGCGATCGCCCAGCGGCTCGCGCCCACCCGCTGCGCTCCGATGGCTGCCCCCAACTCGGCGACGTAGCTCGCCACCGTCAGCGCGACGAGCAAGGCGACGGTCCCCGGCCCGACGCGCGCGAAGTCGTCCAGCCACGCGAGGCCGACGAGGCCGGCCAGGACGAGCGGTACGCCGGGCAGCCCCGGCAGGACGGTGCCGACCGTGCCGAGGACGACGAGCGCGACGGCGAGGACGGCCAGCGTGACGGTCACGTGGTGCCTCTGGTTATGATGGCAGGCGTCATGTGCCGCAACATCAAGACGCTCTTCAACTTCGATCCGCCCGCCACGGACGAGGAGGTGCGCGCGGCGTCCCTCCAGTTCGTGCGCAAGCTGAGCGGCTTCACCAAGCCGTCGCAGGCCAACCAGCAGGTCTTCGACAGTGCGGTTGACGATGTCGCGCGGGTCGCGCGGCGCCTCGTCGACGACCTCGTGACGACGGCCCCGTCGCGGGACCGCGCCGAGGTCGCCGCGCGAGCCCGAGCCCGCGCCGCGGAGCGCTTCGGCCGCGCGGCAGCTTCGTGAGCGGCGCCGCGTCTCCGGGAGCCATGCGGCCGCATCCGTGATCGCCGCCGAGTCCCCGGTGGTCGCCCCGGTGATCCCCGCCGAGGCCTGCAGTGAAGCCGTCGACGCGGCCGCAGGAAGCTACAGGTGCTGGCGGACGACAGATTCGTTGAGGGTGACGCCGAACCCGGGGCCGTCGGGCACTCGCAGGATCCCGCCGGCGAACCGCTCGGGCGGGTCGATCAGGTCGCCGCGCCACGGCACCTCGTTCCACTGGTACTCCAGGATGTCGAAGTTGGGCAGGCCGGCGCACACCTGCGCCGACGCCATCGTGGAGACCGGGCCGCTCGGGTTGTGGGGGGATACGAGCACGCCGTGCAGCTCGGCGACGGTGGCGATCTTCGTGAGCTCGGTCACGCCGCCGCAGTGCTTCACGTCCGGCATGATGATGTCGACCGCGCGCTCTCGGCAGAGCGGCTCGAAGCCCTCGACGCCGAAGAGGAACTCCCCGCCCGCCATCGTCTGCCGAATGCCCTCCTTGATCGCCCGCGTGCTCGCGAGGTCCGTCGGCGGTACCGGCTCCTCGTACCACGACAGCGACTGCGGCTCGAGCCGGGCCGCGACCTCGATGGCCAGTCGCACGTCGAAGTTGCTGTGGACGTCGATCTTCAGCGCGACGTCCGGGCCGACGGCGCCGCGCATCGCCTCGATGCACGCGATCCCGAGCTCCGTCGCCGCCTCGACCTCGGCCGCCGGCGCGTCGAGGGACGGGAAGCCGTCGAACGGCGCTGCCTTGATGGCTCGGAAGCCGTCGTCCACGGCCTGCCGGGCGTTCGCCGCGAAGCCCTCGGGCGTGCGGTCGGACGTCGCACGGTTGATGTTCGCGTAGGCGGGCAGCTCCTGCCGCAGGGAGCCGCCGGTGAGGTCGTACACCGGGGCCCCGAGCGCCTTGCCGACGAGGTCCCACTGCGCCTGCTCGACGGCGCTGAACGCGGTGGCGACGGCCCGGTCGCCGGCCGCCGCGGCCTCCCGGCCGCGCTGCCGGTAGCGGTGGATCTCGAACGGCGAGCGGTCCCGCACGAGCGCGAAGAACGGCCCGAGCTCCGGGAGCTCCGTCCGCCGTCCCAGCGACGCCTCGCCCAGGCCGGTCTGCCGGTCGTTCGTGGTGAGCCGGATGACGATCCAGCTCGTGCGGGCCGTGGCGCGCACCACGAACGTCTCCATGCCGGTGATGCGCAGGCCCAGCTCGGCCTGTCCGAGCGGTAGCGCCGGCGACGCCGGGGCCGCGGCGGCGGGCCGGAGGGCCGCCGCCGCGGCAAGGGTCGGCACGCCGGCCAGGAACGCGCGGCGTGTCAAGCTGGGGAGCGGTTCTCGTTCAAGGAACATTCGCGGGTACCTCGCGAGCGGAAGCCGGGGCCGGACGGTCGGGCTGGCGCACAAGCCTCTCGCAACGGCAGGCTTCCATGCGACCGTGGGTCGCGCGCGCCGCTGGCGCGCTGGCGCCGCCACTCACGCCGTTGCGTTCTGCGGCGCAAGCTCCTAGCCCACCATGCGTCGCCAGCCGGCTCCGCCTGGTGCCCAACCAACCCTCCAGGAGTCCGCGCCGTTCCACGGCGCAGACTCCTAGCGGCTCATGGCGTACAGCAGGACGTTGATGCCGAGGCCGTAGCCGTCGGGCGAGAACTGCCGGAAGAAACGGGGATCGTCCCCCTCCCGCTCCCAGGCGTCGGCGACGTCGGTGTTGTGCGTCATGACGACGAGAAAGCGGCCGTGCTCGTCGCTGATGGCGCGGAAGTGCGGCACGGCGCTGTCGCGGCCCCGCTCGGAGGTGGTGCGCCCGCCCGTCCCGTACCAGAACTGAATGGCCGTTATCTGCGGCACCTTCGCCACGTGCGTCAACGTGCGGAACACCGGATGGTCGAGCGGCACGTCCCGGATGGGGTACTGCGACGGCGGCAGCACGCGGCCGATCTCGCTCTCCCAGTGCCGCCACGCGGCCGTGCCCCAGAAGTCGTCGACCCACAGGAAGCCGCCCTTCAGCAGGTACTCCCGCATGCGCGCCGCTTCCTGCGCGCTGAAGCCGATCGTCCCGACGTCGGACGCCATCGTGAACGGGCAGTTGAAGAGGGCGTCGTCCGTCATGCGCACGACCCAGTGGTTGGGATCCCCCCTGCGGTCCGTGCTGATGCGGGTGGTGGTCAGGTCCTCGAGCCGCAGCATCAGGTTGATGCCGGCGTACGGGTAGTCGGTCGACCAGCCCATCCCCAGCCGCTCGTAGCGGACCTGGTCGTACATGATCTTGCAGAAGGCGAAATCGCGGTCCGGGAGCGACGCGGGCGGGAATCGCGGCGGCATGTTGCCCTCCCCGCCCCCCCAGCCCCACTGCGCGTGGCTGCCGGTGAGCAGGACGGCCGCCAACAGGAACGCCGTCAGCGCCAGGATGCGTCGCATGGCCATTCGCCGCAAGCATACCCCACCCGGCGCCCGGCGGGCGCCGGCGGCGCCACGGTGGCGCTCGGGCGAGCTTGGGCGGCACCACGGCGGACGCCGGCGGGGTTGCGTATGATTCGTCGCAGGACGTTGCCGGGCGGCGACCCGCCCGAGGAGGACGACAGACCGATGCGAGCACCAGTACCGACACCCACGACCGGGACCGGCCGCGCCCGCGCGCGGACCGCGGTCCTCGCGGCGGCGCTTCTGGTTGCCGGCGGCGCGGCGGCGGTTGCGCAGGACCATGGCGCGCACGGCGCCGGACACGACGCCGCGAGCCCGGAGCTGCCCGAGAGCTTCAGCGAGCCCATGCCGCTCTACGAGGGCGTGCTCGGCGACCACGAGCATCCCATCTCGTCCGCGAACGCCGAAGCCCAGGCCTACTTCAACCAGGGGTTCCGCCTGATGTACGCGTTCGCGAAGGAGGAGGCCATTCGGTCGTTTCGCGAGGCCTGGCAGCGCGATCCCGATTGCGCCATCTGCTACTGGGGCGAGGCCTGGGCCTGGGGGTCGTACCTGAACGGGCCGATGCGACCCTTCGAGGCGCCCCACGCCTACGCGGCGCTGCAGGAGGCGCTGGCCCGCCGCGACACGGCGAGCGCCCGCGAGCAGGCCTACATCGACGCGCTGTCGACCCGCTACGTGGAGCACTTCGACCCCGAGACGCGCCGCGAGCAGGACCAGGCCTACGCGGATGCCATGCGCGGAGTGGCCGAGGCCCATCCCGACGACCTCGATGCGATGACGTTGTACGGCGACGCGCTGTTCCTGCTGGAGCCGCGACGGGGCACCCGCGATCTCGAGGACCCCAACGTGCAGCGGCTCCACCGCGTTCTCGAGAGCGTGCTGGATCGCGACATCCGCCATCCCGGTGCGTGTCACCTCTACATCCACGCCACCGAGTCGACCGTCGATCCGGGCCTGGCGTCGGCCTGCGCCGAGCACCTCGGCAGCGAGATTCCGGGTGCGAGCCACATCAACCACATGCCGTCCCACACCTGGAACGAGATCGGCCGCTGGGCCGACGGCGTGCGCGCGAACGTGGCGGCGTGGCACTCGGACCTCAAGGCGGAGCACGGCGAGGGGGTTGCGATCTATCCCAGCCACAACCTGCACATGCTGCTCTTCGCGGCCTCGATGGACGGACAGGGGGCGATCGCCATCCAGGCGGGAAAGGACTACGCGAAGCTGATGGGCGACAGCGTGTTCCACGTGCTCACGCTGATCCGCTTCGGGCGGTTCGACGAGGTGCTCGCGGTCACCGAGCGCCCGGAACAGGAGGTCGCGGGCGGGCTGTGGGACTTCGCGCAGGGCTACGCGCACCTGCGGAACGGCGACGCGGACTTCGCCGGCGTCTACCTCCGGCGCGTGCAGGCGCTCGCCGAGACGACCACGGCGCGCTTCCGATTCGACTCGGGCGAGCTGTTGCTCGGTACCGTTGGCGCGATCCTTGACGGGGAGATGCACCGCGACGCCGGCAAGCCGGACGAGGCGATCGCGGCGTTCGAGCGGGCGGTCGACATCGAGGACCGGTTGGAGTACTCGGAGCCCGAGCCGCTGCCGTTCGCGGCCCGGCACTGGCTGGGGGCGGCACTGCTGGAAGCCGGGCGGGCGGCCGACGCGGAGCGCGTCTATCGGGACGAGCTCGCCGATCACCCGAACAACGGCTGGTCGCTGTTCGGCCTGCAGGCGGCGTTGGCGGCGCAGGGCCGTCCTTCGGCCGAGGTCGACGGCGAGTTCGAGAAGAGCTGGGCGCGGTCCGACACCTGGCTCCGCGCCTCCCGGTTCTGACGTCGCGCGCCCCGACCGGCGCGGAGGTACCCTGCCGCGCGCGTTGCGGAACGCTCGCCGCCGGCCGGTAGAGACGACCGGCCGGCGGCGTCGAGAGTCGCTCCGCGTGCAGTCTCCCAGGAGTCGGCGCCGCAGAAACGCGCCATGGAGCGGTTCGTGCCAGCGCAGACTCCCAACGCGCCCGTGAGGGCGCGCTAGTTCGAGAGCAACTGCTGCTTGAGCCAGTCGAGCAGGAGCGGCTGAAGCTCCGGATTCGCCTCGAACATCGGCAGGCCGTGCTCGGTTCCCTCGTACACCTTGGCCATCGACTTCTCGTTGCCGGAGCCGTCGACGGCGCGCGAGATGACGTCCGCGACGCCCGGCGTAATCGTGTCGCCGGAGGCCGCGGCGCCGAACACCCCAAGGCTCGGGGTGGCGGCGATGTGGGCGATCGCCGCATCGCTCGGCGGCCCGGAGAGGAGCATCAGGCTCGTGATGCCCTCGTGGCGCGACGCGAGGTCCGCCGTAAGCATGGCGCCGCAGCTCGCCCCGCCGACGGCGACGCGCGAGCCGTCCACGCCGTCCTTGCCCACCAGGTAGTCGTAGGCGATGTCGAGGTCTCCGGGGGACTTCATCATCAGGTTGCGGAAGCCCTCGGCGCCTGCCAGCGGCTCGCCCTCGCTGTCGCCGAAGCCGCGCAGGTCCATGGTCAGCACGTGGACCCCGGCTTCCACCAGGCCGCCGGCGATGCCGTCCCAGGAATGGCGGTCCATGTTGCACTGGTGGATGAGGAGCATTGCCGGTCCGGGCTGCCCCGGCGACGTGTAGGTCGCCTTCAGCATTGCCCCGTCGGCGCCGGTGAGATCGACGTCCATCGACTGGGCCGCGGCGGGCGCGGCCAAGGCGAACGCGACGAGCAGTGCGCCGAGCGGGACGAGCATTCTGGCCTTCATTCGGTCCTCCTTGGGATCCGGTTGCGATCGTACGTCACTGGAGCTGCGAATAGTCGGTGGCGTCCATGAACACGGCGTCGACGCTCTCCACGATGCGGCCGTCGCGCTGCGACTCCTCCGCCACTCGCTGCCATTCCGGATCCGCCCGGAACTTGTCCCAGTTCTCGGCCGCGGCCTCACGGCTCGGGTGCGAGATGATGTAGATGAGCGTATTCTCGGCCAGCGGATCATCCTGCGGCACCCAGTAGCCGACGTTCGACATGCCGTGCTTCCGGAAGATGCGCGTCGTGTGATCCCGGAAGCGGGCGTTCAGGGCGTCGAGCCGGCCGGGGAGCGCCGTGTAGGTCCGCAGCTCGAACACCTTCTCGCTCTGGGCCTCGGCCACGCTGCCGAGCTCCGTCAGGTTGCCCGCCAGGAAGCCTGCCGCGAACACGGTCACCCCGAACGCCACCAGTAGCCGCTTGTTCTTCAGCATGGGATCTCCTTCGGATGCGGAAAGGTCAATCATAGCGTCAGCGGGAAGCGTAGCGCGCGATCAGCCGCCGCCGGTCGCCGTCCGTGAGCCGCATGTACTCGGGCTTGTCGTGTCCGAGTCCCGAGGTGCGGCAGGGGCCGCACATGAGCGAGGTCGGGTCGCGGTTGTGGACGAGGCCGAGCGAATGGCCGATCTCGTGCGCGATGATGTTGCGGGCGATGTTGAGGTTCTGCGCCATCGCCAGCTCATCGGCCTCTATGGCGACGAAGTGTCCGCGACCCTTCGGCATGGGCCAGGCGAACGACATCAGATCCTGCCGGGAGAGCAGCAGCACGACGTCGGCGTCGACCGCGACGACCTCTTCGGGGGGCGACGGCTGGCTCTGCCCCGACCGGAGCCGTCCCGCCTGCTGCGAGATGGTGCGCGCGTAGGTCTCGAGCCGTCTCGTCACCGGCGAGGCGAGGATCACCTCGCTCACGAGGTGCAGGTCGAGGTCGAGGCGGACGGCGACCGAGTTCCAGAACGCGATCGCGTCGAGCGTCATCGGCAACCGGACGTCGTTCCCGTCCGGGCTGAAGATGGCGACGCGATGCTCCACCGGACCGCCGCTCGCGCCCACCGTGCAGACCAGCGCGGAAAGCACGATCGCCGCCGCTCGGAACGTCGTCATCGGCTCCAGGTCAGCGCGCCGGGAGACGCGCCCGTCAGGACGCGCCGTCGCCCTCCGTCCGGCACAAGACCTCCGTCGTGGTGCCGGCCGCGTACGCGGCGGCGCCGATCGCCAGAATCAGCAGGGCGAGGCTGAACTGGACCGCGCGGTCGAGGCCGAGCGCGCCAACGCCGAGGAAGGCGGAGACGAACACCATCAGGAACGCCACCCCCCACACCGGCTGCAGGCCCTCCACGTTCGGCGTGAACCGGCCGTCCCGAATCTGGAGCGGCACCAGCAGGGCGAGCATCCCCGCCGCCAGCCCGCCCAGGGCGGCCGTCGACCAGGCGGCGTCCAGCCCCAGCGGGAGCGCGACTCCGACCACCGCGCCGGTCACGATCGCCGCGGTGATCGACGCCGGCGAGAGCACCGCGGGCAGCGGAGCGTCGGCGCCGGGGGCCGGAGTCGGGTCGAGCAGCGCCGCCGTGCTGCCGCACAGGAACGCGGCGAGTCCGGTCAGGAACACCAGCACCTCGAGCCCGTCCGCGACCGCTGCCTCCATCGCGATACCGCCGCTGCCGAAGAACAGCGGCGCCGCGATCAGCAGGAAGCTGAGGATCGCTACGATGCGCGCGCTCGCCGCAAGGCGGCGCCGGAGGGGCGGGAAGAACCAGCCGTTCAGGATCTGGAACGGGACGATCAGCCCGATGGCCCCGGCCGCCACGCCCGTCGAAAGTGCCATGCCGAGCGGGGCGTCGAACGCGGCGGAGGATGCGACGCCGCCTGCGATTCCCGCGCCGATGGCGGGCCCGGCGACGCGTTCGGTGAACATCGATGTCTGCATGTCGTTCCTCGTCGGGCGCCTGGCGTCATCCGCCCGGGCGATGTCTCGCTTCAGGATGCGGGTTGCGGCAACCCGGCACGGCGCGTCGGCAGCGCCGGCCAGCCGGCGACATTCTATGATCATGAGGCCGGCGCCGCGAACCCGGCCCGGCGTCCGAGGTCGTCGGCGTCAGCGCCGCCGGTCCGCGCGGGCTCCGAACAGCTCGACGAGCACCTCGGCGCGCGCCAGCGGCCCCGGCGCTTCCAGCAGGCGCTGGCGCTCGCGCGGGTCCATGCGCGCGTACTGCGCGATGCCGTTGACGAGGTCCTCGTCCGGTAGCGCGGCCGGGGCGGGCGCTCCGTTCCGAGCCGCGGCGAGAATCGCCTCGAGCGCCCCGCGCAGCTCGCCGAGGGCCGTCAGCTCCGCGTCGTCGACCAGCTCCGGGAGCGCCTCCACGCGAGCCAGCCGGTAGGGCCGGCTCTGGTCCTCGTCGAGGACGCGGAACTTCACCACGCCGCGCAGGACGATGAGGTACCGCCCGTCCGGCAACTCTTCGACCTCCGTTATCCGGCCGGCGCACCCGATCGGGAAGATCGGCGGGCGCCCTTCGTACTCCGCCTCGTATCCCGGCTCGAGCGTGACCATGCCGATCAGCCGATCGCCCGCCAGAGCGTCCGCCACCATGGCTCGGTAGCGCGGCTCGAAGATGTGGAGCGGCCTGGAGACGTTGGGGAACAGCATGACGTCGGGCAGCGGGAAGACCGGGAGGACCTCGGGCAGCGCGACAGCTCCCGGCACCGGGTCGAAGGCGGGGGGCTGCGCCCCTGCGCCGCCCGGGGCGGCCAGCAGGCCGGCCAGGACCCACGCGCCTGCGACGGCGCGGACGGTCGCCCATCTGCGCTCGCCGCCGGCGGTCGTCCGACGATCCAGGCGTGCCCACCTGCGGTGTGCGGTCTGCATGTTGCGCTCCCTGCGCCGGCCTCACGCAGCCTATCACGCGCGGGGGCGGCCGGGATGCGGCGCGGGAAGTCGCCGGCCGAGGCCGCAACCAATGCAGTAGGATGGGACTACGGGCGGGCGTGACGGATGCTCGAGCGAGGTGACTTCGATGCTACGGTTGACCAGGTTCGCACATCCGCCCGGCCGGCGATCGGCGGGCGCGGGGCGGCGTGCGCTCGGACGCGGACTGCGTTGCGGAGCGACGGCGGCGGCGTTGTGGCTGGCCGGGGCGTCCGCCGCCTCGGCACAGATGGAGTTCCACTACCAGTACGGACGGCTGACGAATCCGTTCACGGGACAGCGGAGCCCGACTTCGATTCTCACCATCCAGCAGGCCATGAGCTGGTCGTACGGCGACAGCTTCTTCTTCATCGACTTCCTGGACGACGAGCTGAGCGACGGCTTCAACCAGAAGGACCTGTACGGGGAGTGGTATCCCACGCTGAGCTTCGGCAAGCTGACGGGCCGGACCGTCGGGGGCGGGCCGGTGCGCGACATCGCGCTGATCGGCGGCATCAACTTCGACGCGGACGCGAACTTCATGAAGTACCTGCCCGGGGTCCGCGTGGCCTGGGACGTGCCCGGCTTCCTGTTCCTCAACACGGACATCACCGCGTTCCTGGACGCGAGCGACGGGGCCGGTCCCGGGGACGCCCCCCGGACCAGCGACAGCTTCATGTTCGACATCAACTGGGGGGCCGTCTTCGACATCGGCAGCCAGTCGTTCCTCTTCACCGGCCACGCCGAGTACATCGGAGCGACGACGGCCAGGCCCGCGGGCGGCGAGGTGAAGAGCTGGGTGCTCGCCCAGCCGCAGCTCACGTGGGACCTGAGCAAGGCGCTGAACGGGACCGGCAACGAGCTCTTCGTCGGGGTGGAGTACCAGTACTGGGGCAACAAGCTCGGCGCGGACGGCAGTGACAACGTGGCGCAGTTCCTCGTGATCTGGCGCCTCTAGGAGCTGGCGCCGCGGCACGCAACGGCGTGAGTGCGGCGCCGCAAGCTCCTGGGGCGGTGGGGGCTGAGGCCGAACACGGAGCCTGCGACGGGTTTGCCGTGAAATTTCCGAGGCTGCGGGACGCACGGTTCCTGGCGCGACGGGAGAGGCGTCACGAGGATGGCGGCGTTGGACACGTGCGCGGCGCGGTAGCGGGGTGAGGTTGGCGGGCGAGGCTGCCCCAAGTGGCCTCGACGGCCGAACCGTTCCTGCGGCGGCGACGCCCGTGCGGGCTGTGTCAGGGGGTCGGGGCGGTGCTCCTGTTGGGAACGGACGGCCAGTGCACGGAGCAGGTGCCGTCCGGGTTGTGGACGAGAATGTCGAATTGCTGCAGCTTGCGGAGCCAGCGGGGGGCGTTGCGATGGACGAGCAGCGCCTCGTAGTCTGTGGCCGGGTCGCGATAGGGGGTGCGGTCTCGGAGCACGGCGAAGATGCATCGCAACAGCTTGTGGGCGGTGGCGACGATGGCGCGCTTGTAGCCGCGGCGCTGGGGTCAGGGCTCGGTGATACGCCTGGAATTGGCAGTGGTTGGTGCGGGCGGCGGCGTGGGCGCTCTCGATGAGGACGGTGCGCAGGGTCCGGTTGCCCCGGCGGGTGCTCGCGGCGCGGCGCTTGCCGGCGCTCTCGTTGTTGCCGGGGCACAGTCCGGCCCAGGCGGCGAGGCGGTGGGCGTTGCCGAACACCTTGTGGGGGTCGGTTCCGATCTCGCTCAGGATGGTGCAGGCGGCGGCGCGGTCGATGCCGGGGAGGGTCTCCAGCAGGCGGCGCTGCTCGGCGTAGGGCGCGAGGGTCTGGTCGATGTGGCGGTCGAAGTCGCCCACGCGGCGGCTGAGGGTGTCGTGCTCGGTCAGCAAGTCGGCGAGTAGCCGACGCTCGGTATCGCGGAGGGTGAGGCGCAACGCGTCGCCGAGAGCGTCGAGCTTGCGGCGGACGTGCCCGCTGAGCGAGGCCAGGATGTCCTTGGGGTCGAGTCGGTTGACGAGCCCGTCGAGGATCCGCCGGCCGTTGGTGCCGAAGATGTCGCTGAGCACGGCCCCGATGCGGACACCACCGCGGTCGATGACCTTCTGGGCCTGATTGCGGACCTGGCTGCGGCGGGCGACGAGCGTGCGGCGGTGGCGGCTCAACGAGCGGAGGTCGCGGAACGGCTGGGACGGCACGAAACTGGGCCGCCCCAACCCGAACTGGCAAACGCGAGCGAGCCAGCGGCTGTCCTCGACGTCGGTTTTCCGACCGCGGAGCTGCTTGACGTGCTGGGCGTGGAGCAACTGCGCCTCGATTCCCGCGTCGGTGAGCGCCTGCCAGGGGGTGTGCCAGTAGACGCCGGTGGCCTCCAGGGCGGCGGCGCCGACCCGATGGCTGGTCAACCAGTCGACGAGGGCGGCGAGGCCGCTCGCCAGCGCGTTGAACATGCGGGTCTCGAACCGCGGCTCGGCGGCGTTGGGGCCAGCCAGCCGCACGGTGGCGGTGATGTTCGCCTTGTGGATATCGAGTCCCGCCGCGCGGGGATGGACAACGCACAACTCATCGTTCATCATCGGGTCGCCTCCTGTGAGGGGGGGGTAGGCGGAGGCGGGGCAGGCCGGTCGGACAGAGAACTCGTGCCCTGCTCGGGCACGGTGCGTTTTGCCGCGCGTCCACGGCTCGATGGCCGGGCACAATTCGGGGCTCGATAGCCGAACCGGCCGGGTCAGTTTGGCGTCGGGGATCAACACCCGCCACTAGCCACGACGACCACGGTCCCGCCTCCGCCGCCATTCTGTACCACTGGCGCAAACCGTAGCGGCTTGCCCCCGGGACGCAATTTCATGCCCTTCGGGGCGGCTGCGCGAAGCGTGGCCATGAGCGTTTGGCGGAGTTGGGAGTCGGCGCCGGCGAGGCGGCGAGGGAATTCGAGGATCGAAGAATGGCGAACACCGGCGTGCTGTCCCGGTCGATCGAGGCATGGCGGACCCCGGCGCGGATGCGGCTCGCCGTCCGCGGCTTCCTGGCGCTGGCGGTCCTGCTCGCCGTCACCATCACGGCGACGTCCGCCACGCTCCTCTACAACGCGGCCACCGCGCTCCGCGACGAGGCGGAGGGGGCGGCCACGCACCTGGCGGAGCTGCTGTCGGCCAGCTTCGCGGAGATGGGGGAGATCTCGCTCGCGAACGTCGCCCGCACGCTCGACGCGACGCTCGACGGGCAGATGATCGCCCAGGCGCGCATCGCCGCCCACCTGGTCGCCGCGGCGGAGGAGGCGGGGCTCGACCCGCCGCGCGTCATCGACATTCTCGACGACATCATCGCGAACACCGTGCTCGACGAGTTCTGGATCACCAACGAGGCGGGCTTCTCCTATCTGACCAACGTGCGGGACGAGCGGGGCGACCTGATCCCGTTCCAGTTCGATCCGGACCCGGCCGTCCAGCCGCAGGCGTCGAAGTTCTACGTCCTGCTCGCGGCACCGATCGGCGGCGACGACTTCATCACGCAGCCGGCGCAGGTGCGGGAGATCGATCAGGAGGTCTACAAGTACGTCGGCGTCAGCGGTGTCGACCAGGCGCGGATCGTGCAGATCGGCAACGCGCTCGTGTTCGGCGAGCAGGAGATCCTGACCAACGTCTACACGTCGCAGCGGGCGGACGTCTCGGCCGTCATCGAGGGCATCCTGGGCCAGCACATGGCCGTGCAGGCCACCATCGTCGACCGCTTCGCCTCCGCCGCGGAGTTGGCCGGCTGGTCCGCGGACGAGATCGACCGGAGGCTGAGCCAGATCGTCTCGACGACCGCCATCGGCGAGATCCGCGTCGTCGCCGGGGACGGAACGCCCGTCTATTCGAGTCTGGAGGCCTCGGACGCGGCCGGCGGCGAGGTTCCGCACTTCGGCGCGTACGCCAGCCTCTTCGACGGTTCCGAGCCGTTCGTGGAGCACCCGTCCGAGCCGCGCGCCTCCGACGGAGCCATCTACAAGTACGTGACGGTGGCCAGCCCGGACGGGTCGCGCCTGTCTCAGGTCGGGATCCCGATCGAGAGCAGCGCCGGAAACCTGCTCTACTCCGTGTACCAGCGCGAGGCCGACGTTCTGGTCCGCTCGCGCAACCTCGAGGCGCTGTGGGTGGTCAACCTGGACGGGGACGTCACCGCCGCAGCGCCGCGCGCGGAGCTGGCCGCCCCGGGCGCCGCGGGCGCCGCGGGCGCGTTCGGGGACCGGGTGGAGGAGGTCATGTCCGACGCGCTGGCGCAGGGGCGCGTCGTCAGCGCCTCGAGCCTGAGCCTCCTGGCGCCGGAGGATCGCGGCATCTGGGTCGCGTCGCCCCTGATCAACACGGGCGGCATCCCGATCGGCGGTCTCGCCATCTCGGTGAGCCTGGACGATATCGCGCTCACCGTGCAGGGGGAGGCGCTGAGCACGACGCTCATCGCGTTCGGGCTACTCGTCCTCACAGCCTTCGCCGCGGCCTGGGGCACCCGCTGGCTGACCCACCCGATCGAGGTCATCGCCGACGCCGCGCGGCAGGTCGAGGCCGGCAACCAGCCCGAGGACGAGGAGATGGAGGAGGTGCTGCGGCGGCAGGACGAGCTGGGCAGCCTGGCGCGGGTGTTCACGGCCATGACCGTGCAGGTCTTCAACCGCGAGGAGCAGCTCGAGATGCTCGTGTCGGAGCGGACGCGGGACCTGGAGGAGAGCAACCACCATCTGCGCGTCGCCAAGGAGGCGATGGAGCAGGACCTGGAGATGGCCAAGGTCGTGCAGGCCGCGCTCGTCCGCGAGGGGACGGTGGAGATGGGCGTCTTCTCCGCTTGCGCTCGGATGACGCCGGCCCAGCGGGTCGGCGGGGATTTCGTCGACGTCACGGAGCCGGCCCCCGGCCGTCGCTGCCTCGTCGTGGGGGACGTCTCGGGCAAGGGGGTCGCCGCGGCGCTGTTCATGGCTGCCTCGCAGGCGGCAATCAAGGCCGCGTTCACCGAGTGCGACGGCATCGACGAGGTCACCAGCGCGGCGAACGACCGTGTCTGCCGCCAGAACCCGATGGGACTGTTCGTCACCGCCGTGCTGGCCCTCGTCGATCCGGAGGAGGGCGCCGTCGAGTACGTCTGCGCGGGCCACGAGCCGGCCTACCTGATCGGATCGGACGACGTGTGCCGGCCGCTGCCGGTGACGGGAGGGCTGGCCATGGGAGTGATGGAGGAGTTCCCGTACGCGAGCCGGCGTCAGGTACTGCGGCCGGGGGAGACCCTCTTCCTGTATACGGACGGCTTGACCGATGCGGTGAACGCCGGCGGGGAGCTGTTCGGCAAGGAGCGACTGGAGGCCGCGCTGGTCGGCACCGCGGGCCGGACGCCCTCCGAAGTCGTGCACCACGCGTGGAGCGAGATCGGAGCTTTCTCGGCGGGCATGCCTGCCGCGGACGACATGACCTGCCTCGTGTTGCGCCGCCGCCAGGAACCTGCGCCGTAGAACGGCGCGGACTCCCGCAGGTCCGGCCGGGCGCCGGACGGAGCCGGCGGGCGACGATTGGCGAGCTGGCACGGCGGCCGGTTGTGCAGCGTGTCGCGCGGCTGCTAGAGTACGAGGAGAGTCTGACCATGACCTTCAACGATCTACGCCTGTCCGTCGCGCCCCGGCTGTCGGGCGTCGGCAACGTGTCCAGAATCGTCGAGGCGTTCGCGGAGGAGAACGGCCTGTCGGAGCCGCAGGTGTATGCCATCAACCTCGCCCTCGACGAGCTGATCGCCAACGCGGTCACCTACGGGTTCGCCGGCGTCACCCGTCCGCGCATCGACATCGGCCTGCGGGTCGACGGAGACCGGCTGGTCCTCACCTTGACCGACAACGGTGCGCCGTTCGATCCGACGCGCCAGGTGGCCGCCGACACGGAGTCACCGCTCGAGGAGCGCAGCGCAGACAATCTGGGCCTGCACCTGGTGAGGTCCGTTGCGGACCGGGTGAGCTACGAGTTCAGCGCCGGCCGGAACCACCTGACGATGGAGCGCAACCTGGCCGGCGTGGCGGCCTAGGAGTCTGCGCGGGTGGAACGGCGCGGACTCCTGCAGGCCTGGCTGGAAGCCAAGCGCAGCTGTCAGGCGACGAATGGCGGGCGAGGTGTCCGGGCCGCGGAACCGCGGATTCCCGGTAGGTTGGCGCGGCACCGAGCGGGGCCGTCAGGCGACGATTGGCGGGCCGGCGCGGCCGGGGGCAGGGTGGGTGCATGGACATTGAAGTCGCCGAGGAGCGGACCGACGAGACGCTGATCCTGCTTCCGGTCGGGCGACTCGACAGCGCGAACGCGCGCTCGTTCGAGGCGCTCGTCATGGAGCACATCGACGGCGGGCAGCAGCGCCTGGTCGTCGACTTCAGCCGGCTCAACTTCATCAGCAGCTCCGGGATGCGAGTGCTCCTCATCGCGGCCAAGAAGCTGCAGTCGAGCCGCGGCACGCTCGTGCTGTGCGCCATGAAGGACCACATCCACGAGGTCTTCCGCATCAGCGGATTCGATCGAATCATCCCGATCAAGGACTCCCGCGAAGCGGCCGTCGCGGTGTCGGGTTGAGGCAGCTCACCGCGGATCCGCGAGCGGCCCCCGCCGAACCCTCCGTGCTGCCGGGGCCGCCGCGGGGGACGCGGCCCGGCAACGAAGCGGCCGGTCATCGGCGCCGTCCGACTTCATCGACCCGGCTCGTCATCCGGCTCCCGATCGTCACTCCGCCTCGGCCGCCTCGGCCGCCTCGTCGGGCTCCGGCATGAGCACGAACTCCGGGTAGGCTTCGATGCCCAGCTCGGCAACGTCGCCGCCGAGCTCCTCGACCTGGCGCGACACGCGGGCGCCCATCGTCCTTTCCAGGGCCATCCAGGTCAGCCACGAGACGGTGAACGCGAACGCCCCGATGGCGGCCACACCGAGTAGTTGGATCGCCGGATTGGCGCCGGCGGCGATGCCGGCGGCCAGGGTCCCCCAGACCCCGGCGAAGAGGTGCGCGGGTACGGCGCCGACCACGTCGTCCACCCGCAGCCGCTCCAGCAGCTTCAGGCCGGCCGTGCAGATGACGGCCCCCACGGCGCCGATCAGAATGGCCCAGTAGTGGCTCGTGAAGTCCGGTCCGGCGGTGATGGCGACGAGCCCCGCGATGGCGCCGTTCAACCCGGCGAGCAGATCGACGCGCCCCAGAATCGGCCGCGAGACGGCGATGGCCGCGACGACGCCGGCCGCCGCCGCCAGGTTGGTGTTGACGAGCACGTGACTCATGGCGACGACGTCGGCCGCGCTCCCCAGCGCGAGCTGCGAGCCGCCGTTGAAGCCGAACCATCCGAACCAGAGGATGAAGACGCCGAGCGTCACCACCGGAACGTTGGACGGCGGCGTCATGAGGACCGTCCCGTCGGACCGGAACTTGCCCCGGCGCGGCCCGACGACGAGCGCGCCCGCGAGCGCCGCCCAGCCTCCCGTGCCGTGCACGATGGTCGACCCGGCAAAGTCCTGGAAGCCGAGCGAGTCCAGCCAGCCGCCGCCCCACGTCCAGGCGCCGACGACCGGGTAGATGAAGGCGGTCAGGACCAGCGTGAACAGGAAGAACGACCACAGCCGGACCCGTTCCGCCAGGGCGCCGGACACGATGGAGGCGGCCGTCGCCACGAACACCATCTGGAAGAACCAGTCGGACATCACCGCGTAGTCGTTGCCGATCACGGCGGCCCGCGCGCTCTCGTCGCCCGCTACGAGCGCCACTTCGTCGGCGGATGGGCCGTAGAGGAAGGAGATCGATCCGATCCACCCGCCGACGTCGACGTACATCAGGTTGTAGCCGATGAGGTAGTAGGCCAGTCCGGCGATCGCGTACAGGCCGATGTTCTTGAGGCAGATGAGGGACGCGTTCTTGGTGCGGACGGACCCCGACTCCAGCATGGTGAAGCCGGCGCACATCCACATCACGAGCGCGCCCCAGACGAGGAACGACAGGGTGTTGAGAACGAACTGGGACTCCGCGGCCGCGAGGTCGTTCATGGTTCGCCTCCGATCCGATGAGGACGCATGGCGTCAACGCGCCGGCGCCCCGTCGACGCGGTATCCGACGTACGTGGCGAGCACGAAGTCGTGCAGCGTGCGGCACTTCTGCTGCAGGCGGTGCAGGCGGTCGGCGCGCTCGTCCAGGCTCGGTCGGCTCGACCAGCGCCCGCGCGTGGCCTGGGCGAGATCGTGGGCCGTCTGTCGCGTCTCGGCCGTCGGTCCCGGGCCGAGGGCGGCCGCGTCCAGGGCGCCGGAGGCCATTTCGAGCGCGCGAGACAGCGAGCGCGGCAACAGGACGTCGGTGACGAGGAGATCCAGCACCCGGTCGGCACTGATCTCGGCGCCGTGGCACCGGGCGTAGGCGTCGAGCGCCTGGCAGCTGCGCAAGAGGCCCGGCCAGTCCCCGCCGACGGCGCCCTCCCGCCCTTCCCGCACGAGCGCGAGCTGGGCGAGGAGGAGCGCGATCATCAGCTGCGCCCGTTCGGTGAACCTCCCGAGCTGCAGGAAGCGCCAGCCCTCGTCGCGATACATCGTCGTCTGCGCCACGCCCGAGAAGGTGTCGAGGTCACGGGCCACGGCGACGTAGAAGGCCTCCGGCGCGGTCTTCCAGATGTCGTCGATGGTGCGCGCGCTGAAGCGCAGCCAGGCTCCGTTCAGGCAGGTCCACATCTCGCCGCTGATGCGGTGCCGAACCTGCCTCGCGTTCTCCCGGGCGCAGGCGAGCCCGTTGCGGAGCGAGTCCGGGTTCGCGGGCTCGAAGGTGAGGTGGTCGGCCAGGGTGAACGAGTCGGCGAGTGTGTAATCGTCGTCGTCGCTCGTCGCGAAGGCGATCTCCGGCCCCGGCGGCCTCCGGTGCAGCGAGTCGTAGATGCGCCGCCAGCCGAAGTTGATCTCCCGCACGGGTCGATCGACGAGTGTCTCGACCTGACAGCTCAGCAGGCGGCAGAGATGCTCCGTCCGCTCGAGGTAGCGGCCCATCCAGTAGAGGTCTTCCGCATTGCGCGAGAGGATCATTCGTCGAGCACCCAGACGTCCTTGCCGCCGCCCCCCTGGCTCGAGTTGACGACGATACTCCCTTCGCGGAGCGCCACGCGGCTGAACGCGCCCGGCACCAGCCGGGTCTCGCGGCCGGTGAGCACGAAGGGCCGCAGGTCCACCCGCCGCGGCCGGGCGCGGCCGTCGATGACGCAGGGGGCGCACGAGAGCTCCAGCACCGGCTGCGAGATGTAGCCGGCCGGGTTGGCGCGCAGCTCCTTCGCGTACGCCTCCCGTTCCTCCGGCGTGGCGTGCGGGCCGACCAGCATGCCGTACCCGCCCGAGGCCCCGACCTGCTTCACGACCAGGCTCTCGAGGTTGTCGAGCGTGTACTCCAGACCTTCCGGGCGGCGGCAGATGTGGGTCGGCACGTTCGCCAACAGGGGCTCCTCGCCCAGGTAGTAGCGGATGAGGTCGGGCACGTAGGGGTACACACTCTTGTCGTCCGCCACCCCGGTGCCGGGGGCGTTCACGAGGCTCACGCCGCCCAGGCGGTAGGCTTCCAGGAGGCCCGGAACGCCGAGCAGAGAATCCTCCCGGAAGACCAGCGGATCGAGGAAGTCGTCATCCACGCGCCGGTAGATCACATCGACGCGCCGCAGGCCCTCCGTCGTCCGCATGTAGACGAGCCCGTCGCGGGTCAGCAGGTCGCGGCCCTCCACCAGCTCGGCCCCGATCTCATGGGCCAGGAACACGTGCTCGTAGAAGGCGGAGTTGTGGACCCCCGGCGTCAGCAGCGCGATGCGCGGGTCGTGGCAGCCCTCCGGCGCAAGCTCGACGAGCGTCCGTCGCAGCAGGCCCCCGTAGTGCTCCACTTCCCGCACGCGGCAGCGGCGATAGAGGCGGCGCAGGTTGGACTTTACCGCCTTCCGGTTCGCGATCATGTAGGAGACGCCGGACGGGACTCGCAGGTTGTCCTCGAGGACGATGAAGCCGTCGTTCGTGCGCACGACGTCGCTGCCGCAGATGGCCGCCCAAACCCCGTGGGGCGCCCGGAAGCCGCGCATCTCGGGGCGATACTGCGGGCAGCCGAGCACGAGGTCCTCCGGTAGGACGCCGTCCGCCAGCACGCGGGCGTCGCCGTAGACATCGGCCAGAAACCGGTTCACCGCCTGCACGCGCTGGGTGAGCCCGGTCTCGAGCAGCCGCCACTCGTCGGCCGCTACGATCCGCGGCACGCAGTCGATCGGGATGATGCGTTCCTCGGCCTCGTCGCTGCCGTAGACGGTGAAGGTGATTCCCTCGCTCACGAACGAGTGCGTCACGCGCGACTGAATGCTGGCGAGCTCCGCGGTCGACAGTCCGCGCAACGCGTCATGGAGCGCCCGGCTGTGCTCGCGGGGTGTGCCGTCCGGCAGGAACATCTCGTCGTAGACGGCGGGGTCGAGCTCGTAGCTGCCAAAGTCCATGTCGATGGACTGAGTTGTATCGCATCGGCGACGGCGCAGCAACGGGAATCGGCGCCCGGACGGCGCTTCGCGCCAGGCCGACCGGCGGTTGGCGGCGGGCGCGATGCCTGCGCGGGGCGCAGCCCGGCCCTCTGTCCGGCCGAGCTGCGGGTGCGCGCGGCAGCGGCAGGTCACCGCCGGGGCGGCGGGGAGCCGCCTACCGGAACCGGCCGCCCTCGGGTCCGGCACCCGAGAAGCTCAGCTGCGGGTCGTACCGCAACACGGTGCGCTCCACCGAGAGGACCACCCCGGCCAGGCCGGCCGCGACGTTGCTCGTCCGCTCGCCGAGGGCCCGCTGCATGATGGTGGGGCGGTTGAGCTCCGTGAAGCTGGCGTGATTCTCGACGAGCTGCCAGACGGCCGCTCCGGATCCCAGGTAGCGCTCGTACACGCCGAAGACCACGTCGTCCCCGCGGAACTGCGGGAGTCGCTGCTGCATGAAGGCCTGCCAGTCCGCAAGTCGTCCCGGCGCCACCTCCAGGGTCGTGATCCAGGCCAGCGAGAGGCCGCCGGTGTTCTCGGTCTCCACGCTCAGCTCGGGCCGATAGCGCAACGCGTAGCTCCGGTGACCGGAGATGGTGCGGCGCACGCGTTCGTCGAGGCGCTCCATCTCCCGCCGATCCAGCGCCAGCGCCAGCGGGCCGCCGCGATCGAGATCGGCGAGATCCTCCATCGGCGACACGAACATCCGCTCGTACACGTTTCCGAACTCGGCCGTGCGCCAAGCCGAACGCCACGGCACCCCCGCCCGCTGGAGAGCCGGATTGACATGCTCGGTCTGCACCTCGATGAACTCGTCGAGCTCCCGCGGGAGGACCTCCAGGATGTCGACGCGCATCCATTCAAACGCATCCTGGGCGCGCGTCACGGACGCACCGCCGACGGCGAGGAGCACGGCGGCGGCTGCGGCGGCCGAAACAACGACAAGGCGCTTCATCGATACCCTCCTGGCTCGCATATCATACCCCCCACAGCGCCGGCGCTTCGCTCGTTGGAGCTCAGGAACGGCGGTCCGCCGGTCGATTCCCGGTTCTTGTGACAGCACCACCCTCACCGTTGCCGTGAGCGTGGGGAGGATCATCGAATGCCAGCCTACTTCATCATGCGCGTCGACGTTCATGACTCCGAGGTCTACGAGAGACACATCGAGCCCGCCGTGGAGGCGGTACGGGAGTTCGGCGGCGAGTTCCTCGCCCGGGGAGGCCGCTGCGAGCAGGTGACCGGCCAGGGTCGCGGACGCAACGTCCTCGTCCGATTCCCCGACTTCGAGACGGCGAAGGCGTGCACCGCCGATCCGAGAGTGCAGGAGTCGCTGCGTCTGACCGCCGGGGCGTGCTCGCGGGACTCGACCATCGTCGAAGGGCTGTAGAACGGCGACGTCCACGCCGGAGTCGTTGCTGCGGCGCGGATCCCACGCTTCCGGCTACCGCGGCGAGCCCGGTGTCTCCGGCCGATCCGCTGGCCGTACCACCGGGCGGTGTTCGGCGGAACGGACATCGGCGGCTTCCCTGCGGTCGGCCGCAATGAGCAGAGCGCGCATCAATCGTCGCATTCGCTACGAGCCCGACGAACCGTGCCCGCCTTTGGTGACGGTCGGCGTGGCCCTGCAGGGCGTCGTGCTCGTCCTTGCGAATACCGTCCTCATGGTGACCATCGTCGTCGGCGCGGCCGGCGAGGACGATGCCTACCTGACGTGGGCCGTCTTCGCGGCGTTGATCATCGCGGGGGTCACTACCGCCCTGCAGGCCGCTCACATCGGCCGACTCGGCGCCGGCCACCTTCTGATGACCGGCGCCGGACCGCATTTCATCGCGGTCTCGGTCGTTGCGCTGACGGAGGGCGGACTCCCGACGCTGGCGAGCCTGATCGTCGTCTCGTCGCTGTTTCAGTTCGCAATGGCCGCGTGGCTGCCGTTCCTGCGACGGTTGGTCACTCCGATCGTGTCGGGCACCGCCCTCATGCTGATCGGGATCACGGTCATGCCGATCGCCGTCGGGAGGATCGCGGATGCGTCCCAGGGTGCGCCGGCGGCCGGTGTCCTGATCGTCGCCGGCGCCACGCTGGTCGTCGCTACCGCGATGGCGCTACGGGCGTCCGGCGTCTGGCGGCTGTGGGCGCCGCTCAGCGGCATCGTGGCGGGTTGCGCCGCCGCCCCGTTCTTCGGGCTGTACGACGCCCGGGCCGTGACCGCCGCCTCCTGGTTCGACCTTCCGGAGTTCGCGGGCTGGCCGGGGCTCGACCTGGCTCCGGGCGCGTCCTTCTGGGCGCTCCTGCCGGTGTTCGTGATCGTCGCCGTCGTCGCCGCCGTCAAGACCAGCAGCGACGGTGTGGTCATTCAACGGGCGTCGTCGCGCCGGCCGCACGCAACCGACTTTCGCTTGGTGCAGGGCGCGCTCAACGCCAGCGGCGTCGGAATCCTGCTCTCCGGGATCGCCGCGACACCGCCGGTCATCATCTACCTGCCGTCCAGCGTGTCGCTCATCAACCTCACCGGGGTCGCTGCCCGCAGCGTCGGGTACGCCATGGGCGGCATCCTGTTCGCGCTGGCGTTCCTGCCGAAGCTGACGGCCGTGCTGCTTTCCGTTCCCGGTCCCGTGATGGGGGCCTTTCTGTTGATCATCATGGGGCTGCTCGTCGTGGAGGGCATTCGTACGGTCATGCAGGACGGCCTCGATCCGCAGAAGGGGCTGGTGGTGGGAGTGGCGCTCGCGCTCGGTGTGGCGCTGGAGGACGGAAGCGCCTTCCGGGGGGTGCTGGGTGAGACGTGGAGCGCGTCGCTCGGCAACGGCATGACCGTAGGCGTGCTGGCCACGATCCTGATGACCGCCTTCCTGGAGCTCACGGGTCCGCGGCGCCGGCGGTTGGAGGCGGAACTGGACACCTCGGCGCTGCCCCGAATCGACGGCCTCCTGCGCGAGCTTGCAGCCCGCATGCGATGGAATCGTGAGTCCGTGGAGCAATTGCGCGCCGCCGGCGAGGAAGCGTTGGTGTGTCTGCTGCAGGTGCGCGGGGACCTCCCCGCTGGCAAGGCACCGCGCGTGATTCTCGTTGCACGTCCCGGTCGCGAGATCGTCGAGTTGGAGTTCCTGGCGGTCTTCGAAGAGCAGAACATCGAGGATCGGCTGACGTATCTCGGGGACCGTGCGGAGACGCCGGAGGAGAGCGAGACCGAGATCTCGTTCCGCCTGTTGCGGCACTACGCTTCATCCGTGCGGCACAAGAAGTACTACCCTACGGGATCGATGTCGTCACGGTGAAGGTAGCGGGCTCGCGATGAGGCCGAGGGACGCATCTTCGTTCCCTCGGGCGGTCTGGAGCGGGGCCGGCCCCGGCGCCGACGCGATCCGAGTCGGCGACCTGCAGCGACGCCTCCCGCCTGTGGCCGGCGCGCCGGCGCGTGCCGGTGCGCCGGCCGATCGCCGTCGCGCTCCCGAGGGCGAGCGGGTCAGGTCGTCCGGCGGTTGGCGACGAGCACGACGCAGAAGAGGACGACGCCCGCGACGTCGAAGACCGCAAGGTCGATGCCGGCGAGCGAGGCAGTTGGACCGGGAGCGAGCAGCAGCCCAGCCGCCCCGAACGTGGCCAGACGGAGGCCGAGCCCCAGGGGCCGGCTGAGTTGACCGGCGATCCCCGCCGCGAAGCAGGTGACGCCGAGCGTGGCGATGGCAACCGGCAGCAGCATCGCGAGCCAGCCCGCCGGCTCGCCCGCGGGCGTGAGCATCAGGAGCTCCGGCCGATAGATGAACATGTACGGCAGGGTGAAGCCGACCAGCGCGAAGCGGAACGCCGCCAGGCCGGTGGGCATGATGCGAGTGCCGGCTATCGACGACGCCGCGTAGGCCGCCAACGCGACCGGCGGGGTCACCATCGACATCATGCCGAAGTAGAAGATGAACAGGTGCGCGGCGAGCGGGATCACGCCCAGGTTGCCGAGCACGGGGCCGATGAGCGTCGCCATCAGGAGATAGCAGACGGCGGAGGGGAGCCCCATCCCGAGCACTATCGACGAGATCATGATCAGAACGAGGGCCAGGAACAGGCTCTGCTCGGCGAGCGGAATGATCGTCGCGGGCAGTCGCGTCCCCACCCCCGTCAGCGTCACCACGCCGATGATGATGCCGACGCAGGCCGCGGCCGCGACCAGCGGCACCACCCCGCGCGCGGCGGTGACGAGGCTCACGATCGTGAAGCGCCAGTCGAGGCGCGTCGCCTTGCTCAGGCTGCTGACGACCACGATCACGAGGAGGGACAGCGTCACGGCGCGGAACGCCGTGTAGCCCACCACCAGGAACAGGATGAGGCTGCCGAGCGCGGAGCCGAAGACGGCGCCCGCCGCGCGCGACCGCGCCGCGGCCTCGGGCGTGTCCGCTTCCGTGGCGGCCGTTTCCGACGGGGCGCCGATGGCCACGCGCTTCGCGTGGAAGTGCACGATCAGGATCAACGACAGGTAGTACAGGAGCGCGGGGATGAGCGCGGCCCGGATGATCTCCAGGTACGTCACCGGCGGGTCGACGATCTCGAGCATCATGTAGGCGCCGGCGCCCATCACGGGAGGCATGAGCGCCCCGCCCGAGCTCGCCGCCGCCTGCACGCCGGCCGCCGTCACGGGCTGGAAGCCGGCGCTCCGCATCATCGGAATCGTGAACGTCCCGGTGGTGGCGGTGTTGGCGACAGCGCTGCCGGAGAGCGAGCCCATCAGCCCGCTGCTCAGGACCGCGACCTTGGCGGGGCCGCCCGAGCTGCGTCCGAACACCCGCTCGGCGAAATCGACGATGAAGCGCGTCGCGCCCGTGGCCTCGAGGAACGCGCCGAAGATGACGAACAGGAAGACGTAGGTGAACATCACGTTCAGCGCCACGCCGAAGATGCCCTGGCTGTGCAGGAACGTTTGCGCCACCACCCGCGGGATCGTGTAGCCGCGATGCGGGAACAGCCA
Source organism: Vicinamibacterales bacterium (assembly GCA_965215155.1). GTDB lineage: Bacteria > Acidobacteriota > Vicinamibacteria > Vicinamibacterales > UBA8438 > JAGWAJ01. The sequence continues at coordinate 2,536,490 of CBDCCY010000004.1, forward strand.
GTCGGGGAAGGCCGATCCGAACAGCGCGTAGAGGATGAAGGCGCCCGCCAGCAGCGGCAGGGCCAAGCCGAGGGCGCGCCGGGCCGCCTCTATCACCAGCAGTAGGCCCAGCAGGCCGATCGCCGTGTCGTAGGCCGTCTCGAAGCCGGCCCGGTTCCCGAGGGTCTGGCCGTTCACCCACCAAGCGTCGAACAGGGGATCGGTCTGGGTCACGATGTAGCCGCAGCAGAGCGCGGCGAGCACCGCCAGCCCGACGTCCGCCGCGCGCGCGCGCGGATCGCCCTTCAGGGAGGGGTGAACGGGGACGTTGAGGAAGCAGAGCGCCAGCCCTACCAGCGCGAAGAACGCGAGCCGGCTCTGGGGTGCCAGCAGCGGGTAGTTCACCTCCACGAGGGTGAAGGCGCACAGCAGCACACCGAGGCCGCCGCTCACCAGGAGACGGACGTCGCGCAGCGGTGGGGTCTCCGGCGTCACGGCGCGGCCTGTTGCGGCCAGATCCCGACTTCCTGGTAGAAGCGAATCGCTGCGGGGTGAAACTCCGTGCCGGTGTCGCGGACGACGTTGTTCGGGTTGATGGCGCGGCCCGCGGCGTGCTTCTCGACAACCAGCTCCCGGTTCTCGTAGAGCAGCCTCGTCACGTTGTAGACCAGGTCGTCCGGGGCGTCGGCCGATGTGATGAAGTGCATCGAGCCGACGTCGAGCCCCTCGAACGGCTCGGTCTGGCCGCGATAGGTCTCGGCCGGGATCGTCGCCGGACGGAAGAAGAGGTACTCGTCGACCAGACGCATCTTCTCATCGTCCCCGTAGGGAATGAACGTGATTTCCATCGACGCCGCGGCCTGCGTGATCGAGGCGGTCGGCACGGCGCCGCCGAGGAAAGTGGCGTCCGCCGATCCGTCGGTGAGCATGTCGACCGCGGCCTGCTGCGTGGCGTTGAGCGGCGAGAAGTCGTCGTAGCTCACCCCGTGCGCGTCGAGCAGCGGTCCGACGAAGTACTCGAACCCGGCGCCGGCCGGACCCACGGTTACCCGGCGGTCCCGCAGATCGTCCAGGCTCTCGATGCCGGACGACGCCTGCGTGACGAAGAGGGCGACGTTGGGCGCCAGGGTCATGACCGATCGCACGGAGTAGGCGCGGTCCCACCCCTCGCTGCCGCGCACGGCGAAGTAGGTGATCGCGGCGTTCGACAACGCGAAGTCGAGCTCGCCGCTCGCCAGCCGCCGGATGTTCTCCTGCGAGCCGCTCGTCGCCTCGGCGGTCACGCTATAGCCGAGCCCGGTCGCGGTCTCGTTGACGACCTCCGCGAGGGCGCTGCCGACGACGAAGAAGGCGCCGCCGGGCGGCGCCGTGCCCATGCTGAGGAACTGTCGGGAAGGCGCGGCGTCACCCGCCTCGCCGCCGCTTCCGCCGCCGCACGCGGCGACTGCGATGCACGCGGCGGCGGAGACGATGCCCGCCGGCCACCGAACGATGGATCGACGCAAGGACGTACTCCCCTTCCTGAAACCGCGGCGCCCGCGGAACCCGCGCATGTTACTACGCTTCTCACTCCGGGCCGAAGATCGACAGCAGGTGGCCGTCGGGGTCACGGAAGTTCGCCGCCCAGGAATCCCCGGTGACGTTGGCCGGCTCGCGCAGGAAGGCGACCCCCTTCGCGTGCAGCGCAGCGTAGGCGTCGCGCACGCTGGCCACCGACAGCACGACCTCGGAGGGGCCCGGCTGCTCCGCGAGACGGGCGTGGGCCGCGCTGAGACAGAGGGTGACAGGTCCGGTCTCCAGGAAGACGAATCCGGGGATCTCCTGCTTGACGGTCAGGCCCAGCGTGTCCCGGTAGAACGTTCGCGCGCGTTCGAAGTCCGACGCACCCAGCATGACGTTGGCGATTCCGGTGATGGTCATGGTCCCTCCTCCGGCGTGACGACGAACCGGCGCGCCTTCATCTCGAATCGCGGGAGCGCGCCGGCGGCGACTGGCCGGACGGGCACGGTCAGGGCGAGGGCGTCTCGCAGGCGCTGGCCGGCCAGCGCCGCCGTGGCCGCGGCATCCGCACCGGCTCTAACCTCGACCTCCACGTCGATCGCCCGCTGGGAGCCGGCGGCGCGAACCGTGCAACGGTACTCGACGATCGCGTCGATGGCGCGCAGGACGGACTCTACCGCGGCCGGATAGACGTTCACGCCGCGCACGTTCACCATGTCGTCGGCCCGCGCGACGATCCCCCCGGCGAGGCGCGCGAAGGTGCGTCCGCACGCGCAAGGCTCGGCGGTGCGGACGACGAGATCGCGTGTACGGTACCGAATCAGCGGGCTGGCCGCCCGTCCGAGGTTGGTGACGACGAGCTCGCCCTGCTGCCCGTCGGGAACCGGATCGCCGGTGGCCGGGTCGACCACCTCGGCGATGAACTCGGATTCGTTGACATGCACGAAGCCGGGTCCGGCGAGACACTCGAATCCGATCGGGCCGACCTCGGTGAGGCCGTGGTGGTCGATGACGCGCGCTCCCCATCCCTGCTCGATGCGCCGGCGCGTGGCCGGAATACTGCCGCCCGGTTCGCCCGCCACGATGATCGTTCGCACCGTGCCGCCCGCCAGGGGATGGCGGTCCGTTGCCTCACGTGCCACGTCGAGGAGGCGCAGCGCGTAGGTCGGCGTGCAGCAGACGACCGTCGGGGCGAGCTCCTCGATCAGGCCGAGGCGCTGCTCGCTCGTCATGCCTCCGGCCGGAATCGCGTGCGCCCCGATCCCGGTCGCGGCATCGAACGCCGTCCAGAAGCCGAGGAAGGGCCCGAACGAGAATGGGAAGAAGATGCGGTCGTACCCCGTGACGCCCGCCGCGCGGTACACCGCTTTCCAGCAGTCGAGCATCCACCGCCAGCTCTCGGGCGTGTCGATCCAGCGGAGCGGCCGGCCGGTGGTCGAAGACGTCTGGTTGTACCGCGTGTAGCGTTCGAGCGGATAGGTCGGCACCGTTCCCCACGGCGGCGACGCGGCCTGGTCGGCGATCAGCTCGTCCTTCGTCGTGAACGGCAGGGCCCCCGCGTCGGCGGGCAGCGTCAGGCCCGCGTAGTCGACCCTGGCCGCGCCGAGCTTGCGGCGGTAGAAGGCGTTGCGCTCGGTCACGATCCGGAGGAGGGCCTGCAGCCGCTCGCCCTGCCGGGCGGCGAGCGTTGCGCGCGGCAGGCATTCCTCGTCCGGCGGCCTCGTATCGCGGGGGAGCATCGGCTTGGCGTGAGGCCGTTCCGATTGCGCGGCGCTCACGCGTCGCGGGTGGGCGGCGCGACCTCGAACCGCCCGGCGATCTCGGGCGGGATTGCCGTCGAGCGAAACGGCGCGCCCGGCCGCTTGTCGATGCACGCCACCGTCAGGCTGCCGGTCGCGACACGGTCTCCGTCCTTCGTCACGCACGTGGCGTAGCGGATCGACTTCTCGCCGACCCGCGCGATGCGGATGTGAACCTCGAACTCGTCCTCGAACCGCAGCGGCCGGTGAAAGTCGAACGAAGCGGCGACGCGCGGGAAGCCGATCACCGCGTCTCGCGGCGCGATGCTGAGGCCGGCCGAGCGCCAGAGCGCGTGCTCCGCCTCCTCCATTTAGCGATAGAACCAGGAGAAGTGCACGATGCCCGCCGTGTCGGTCTCGTGGAACTGCACGCGCCGCCGGAGTCGATACTCGCTCGCCACGGGCACATTCTATTCCGGCGCCGCGGCCGGCCCCCGGCGCCGCCGGCCGTCGGCGCCGCGCGGCTCGGCCGGGGGGCGTGTCGGTCTACGTGCCGCTCGCGGCGGGCACCGGCGGCTCCGCTCGTGACGTGCGGGCGGAGAACTCCTGCAGCGCGTCGAACAGTGGCCCGAGGTCCGCGAAGACGTTGCCGACGAGGGCATCGACCAGCCGCGGATGCAGGTCCGGGTGGGCCCGGATGAAGTCGCGGAAGCTGAAGGACTGGTTGTAGAACGACAGCACGAGCTGCCGGAACTGGTCAAGCGCCCAGCGCATGTCGCGCTCGTAGTCGGTGAACGTCGCCGCCGTCACCCCGCCCGCGCCGTCTTCCAGGCCGCGGTGGACGGCATCCGCCGCCATCTCGCCGCTCTTGAGGGCCATGAAGACGCCAGTGGAGAACACCGGGTCGAGGAACGAGAACGCGTCACCGGCCAGGCAGAAGCCGTCGCCGCCGATCGCCTCCGCGCGGTAGCTGAACTCCCCGGTCACGCGGACCGGCTCCACCCGGACGCCGCCGCGCAGGTGGTCCGCGATCCAGATGCAGTCCGCCGCCTCGCGCGCGAAGATCGCCTCCGGGTCGCGCGTGTCGCGGTACAGGTGGTCCGCCTCGGCGACGACGCCGACGCTGACGATGTCGTCCGGCAGCGGGATGTACCAGAACCAGCCCTTCTCCGGGATGTAGGCGACCGTCGTCGCCCCCTCGTCGAGCCCGGAGTCGCGCTTCGCGCCGCGGTAGTAGGTGAAGATCGCGATCTTCGTGAGGTCGGGGTCGCGCCTCTTCCAGCCGAGCTTCGAGGCCAGGAACGTGTCGCGGCCGGAGGCGTCGATGACCGCGTCGGCGCGGAAGGTCTCCGACCCGCCGCCGGGCACGTCGGCCCGCACGCCGACGGCGCGGCCTCCGGCATCCGTCAGCAGCTCGCGGACCGCGGTTCCCTGGCGCACGTCCGCTCCCTTGTCCCGTGCGTTCTCGAGCAGCATCCGGTCGAAGTCGCTGCGCCGCACCTGCCACGTGGTCGAGCAGGGATGCTTGATCGTCTCGAAGAAGTAGAACGGCTGCGAGACCTTGCCCGTCGTCGACACGAACTGCACGCTGTACTTCTGCGGGCAGGCCGCTTCGGCGAACCAGTCGAGCACCCCGAGCCGCTCGAACGTGAACCAGGTGTACGGCATCAGCGACTCGCCGATGTGGTAGCGGGGGAAGCTCTCCCGCTCGAGCACCGCGACCCGCCGGGCGTGCTGGGCCAGCACGGTCCCGGCGGTGGCCCCCGCCGGCCCGCCGCCGATGACCACGCAGTCGTAGTGTTGCTCGTTGCCCATCGGCTCGATTATCGCATCACGAGCGGGAGCACCTCGACGATGTCCCCGATGCGCGCTCCTCCGTGCAGGACCTCCGTGCGCCGCCCGTAGAGCGGGCGCGCCTCGCGCATCCAGAAGACGCCCATCATCTCCGGGTTCGGGGTCACGCGCAGGAAGGCCTTGACGCGGCTGGCGTACTCGAAGCGACCTTCGCGCAGGATCCGCCCCAGCGGCACCTCGTTGTTCAGGATCCGGCCGCGAATCTCGTCGCCGAACGCGTCGAGCTGCATCCGGATCGCCCCCATCTCGACCGGCTGGCCGGCGTACTCCTGCACCAGCAGCACGCGGCGGAAGTAGGACGCGCCCAGCGTGAAGGTCGACAGCGGTCGGAGCACCACGCGGCCGCCGAAGTGCCGCTCCAGCGTGAGCGTCATGTCGATGTCGTGCACGAGCAGCGAGCGGTAGGGGAGGGGTATGTCGTCCGGCGAGACCACCTCCACGTGCGGGACGTCGATGCCTGCCCGCTCGTAGACCAGGTCCAGGGGATAGAGCAGACCGTCGCCTCTTGCCTCCGGGTCCGCCGGTCCGGTCGTCATCGCCGCGTCCCCGGAGCCGGCGCTACGTGTAGCGGATGTCGGTGTGGGCGGGGAGGAAGAAGCGGGGGAGCAGGCTGTCGACGCGCAGCAGGCCGTCTCGCGAGAGGCGCACGGCCTCCGGGGACGATTCGGCGAGGTAGCCGTCGCGGGCGAGCGACGCCAGGGGGGCGGTGAAACGGTCCCGGACGTCGACGCCGTACTTCTCGCGGAAGTACGACGGCCGGATGGACCCGAGCTTGAGCTGCAGCACGAGCTCGCGGATGAGGCGTTCCTCGTCGGTCGGCCGGTAGGCGCGATTCAGCGGGAGGCGGCCCGCCTCGATCGCCTCCGTGTACGTGCCCCACGAGTCGAGGTTCTGCATGTGGACGCCGTTGACGTGCCCGAACGACGCCACGCCGAGGGCGGCCAGGTCCGCCCCCTGCCAGAGCCGGTCGCGGTAGACGAAGCGCGTGCGCGCAGGGTCCTTGACCGCGGTGTAGGCGCTGCCGACCGTGTAGCCGGCCCGCTCGAGCTCCGCGAACGCCTCGTCCACCCAGCGCCGCTTCGTCGACCAGGGGGCCACGGTCTGCCGGAACTGCCCGTTGCCGTGCAGCAGGTCGCTGCTGATCGTCGTGTTGAAGGGCAGCTCCATCTGGTAGATGGTGATGCTGTCCGGAGCGAGCGCGACGGCCTTCTCGACGGCCGCGCGCCACTTCTCGTCGCTCTCGCCGAGCATGCCGGCGATCAGGTCGACGTTGATCTGCGGGAAGCCGACCGAGCGCGCGAAGGCGTAGGCCCGGAAGATCTCGGCGGATCGATGCGCCCGGCCGTTGATCTCCAGCACTTGATCGTCGAAGTGCTCGACGCCGAGGCTGAGGCGCGTCACGCCCATCTCGCGGATGGCGGCCAGCTTCGACTCGGTCAGCGTCCCCGGCTCGCACTCGAACGTGATCTCGCTCGCGTCGGTCCACGGAGTGACGGCCGACAGCCGGTCGACGAGGCCGCGGAGCTGCCGGACGGAGAGGAACGACGGAGTCCCGCCCCCGAAGTAGACGAAGTCGAGCGGACGCCCGGCGATGGCCGGCTGCTCGGCGTAGAGCTCCCACTCGCGCCCCAACACGTCGAGGTACGACTGCACCTCGGCCGCGTTCTTGTCGGTATAGACCCGGAAGTAGCAGAAATGGCAGCGCTTGCGGCAGAACGGGATGTGCAGATAGAGGCCGAGCGGCACGTCGGGCAGTGCCGGGGTGGCCAGCGCCGGCAGCGCCGCACCGGCTACCGCGTCCGCCGTCCAGGTGGAAAACGGCGGGTAGTTGGCGACGAAGTAGCTGCCGACCTCCGTCTTGCCGGGCGCCCCCGTCAGGCCGGACGCCTCCGTCGCGCTGCCCACCTCCGTAGCGCCGGGAGGCTCCGCCGCCGGTGCCATCTCGCTCATCGCGCCACTATATCAGCCTGCGGCGTCAGCCCGCGGGGCCTCCCCGGTACGGGATTCGCATAACGCCCCCGGTGATTCGGACCTCACGACCCCGCGCGCATCTTCGCCCCGCCGCAGGCTGGGCGTCGGCGCCGCGCGGCCGCTCACCCGAAGCAGTAGAGCACGCCGTCTTGCGAGCCGATCACCACCTTCCCCTCGGCGATCGCCGGCGAGGCCGAGAGCGGGGCGCCGGTATCGAACTCCCACACCTTGTCGCCGGTCTCGAGGTCGAGGACGTAGAGCCGGCCGTCGCCGGACCCGATGTAGACCCGGCCGCCGGAGGCCGCGGGGGACGAGTCGACGCGCGCGCGGGTCATGAACGTCCAGAGCGCCTCGCCCGTCCGCTCGTCGATGGCGTGCACCATCCGGTCGCGCCCGCCGATGACGACGCGCCCGTCGACGTGGAGCGCCGACGAGTAGAAGGGAAAGTGGCGGCGCGGGTGCTCGTAGCGCCAGAGAATCTCGTGCGTCGTCAGGTCGAGGCCGAGCACCTCGTTGTCGAAGGTGCCGAAGTAGGCCCGGCCGTCATGGATGGCGGACGACGCGGCGGTGTAGGCGCCCGCCGGGAGGCTGACAACCTCCACGCCATCGCTGATGCGGACGCCGTGGAAGGTTTCGTCGCACCCGCCGAAGTACGCGACGCCGTCGGAGATGGCCGGGGTGGCGTGCACGTAGTTCTGGGTCTCCACCTGCCAGGCGAGATCGCCCGTCGCCGCGTCGAGCCCGTAGAGGTAGCCGTCGTACGATCCGACCAGCACCCGGTCGCCCACCACGACCGGCGAGGACTTGATCTCGCCCTGCGTCGGGAAGGTCCAGACGGCCGCTCCCGTGTCGGCGTCAACCGCGTGCAGCACGCCGGCAAGGTCGCCCACGTAGACGCGGCCGCCGCCCACCGCCGGCGACGACTCGCCGATCCCCATGCGCTCGCTGGCCCGGTAGCGCCATTTCGGGGTGCCACTTTCCAGGTCGACCGCGATCAACTCGCCGGTGTAGGTGCCGACGTAGACGGTGCCGTCGACGACGGCCGCCGACGAGTCGATGGACTCGCCGGCCTCGAACGTCCAGAGCAGCTCCAGCTCGGCCGGCACGACGGCCGCAGAGGCCCCGGTGAGCGCCGGCGTCCCACGGAACTGCGTCCAGGCGTCGGCCGGCGCCGGCTGCGCCGCGGCGCCGGCGGCGCCGGACAAGGCCAGGACCGCGGTGAACGCGACCACGGAGCCCGCGGCGCCCGGCGCGTGGCGGGGTGTGTCACTCAGTACGCGCATCGATAGACCTCCAGTGCTTCGCGTGAGCCGAATGGCCTCGGGTTGAACGTGCCGGTCCACTGCTGGCCGGCGGCCTCCGCGAGGGCCGACAGGTCCTCGGCCGGGACGCCGGCCGTGCGCAGGTCGGCGGGGAATCCGCCGCTCCGGCCGATGGCCGTGAGCCGCGCCGCGAGGTACTCACCGGCGCTCTCCTCGGCCGCGGATGCCGCCAAGCCGACGAGTTCGCCATAGAGGTTGGGGCCGCTCTTCGCGTTCCAGCGCACGATGTGCGGCAACAGGATTGCCAGCGCGATCCCGTGCGTCAAGTCGTAGCGCGCCGTCAGGGGATTGGCGCAAGCGTGCGCGGCGCCGAGCATCGACTGCTCGATGGCCACGCCGGCGTAGTAGGCGCCGAGTTGCATCGCGCTGCGGGCCGCGAGGTCGTGGGGCTCATCCAGCACGCGCTGGTAGTGACCGTCGAGCAGGCGGAACGCCTCGCGGGAGAAGAGGGTCGAGATGGCGGAGCGGCGCCGGGTGACCGCCGTCTCCACGGCGTGGGCGATGGCGTCGAAGCCGGCCGCGGCGGTGACCGCCGGCGGCTGGGAGTACGTCAGCTCCGGATCGAGGATGGCGACGGCGAAGGCGAGCTTCGGATCGCCGCACGCCATCTTCATGTGCGTCGCGCTGTCGGCGATGACGGCGTAGCTCTGGGCCTCGGAGCCGGTCCCGGCCGTCGTAGGTACCGCGAACATCGGAAGGAGCGGCCGGCGCGCGTGCCCGTAGCCGAGGTAGTCGGCCATCGCGCCGCCGTTCGTCAAGAGCAGGTTGATCGCCTTCGCGCAGTCGAGCGAGCTGCCGCCGCCGAGGCCGATGACGGAATCGAAGTCGCGGCCCGCCGCGAACGCCACCCCCCGGTCGACCATGGCCGCGTCGGGGTTGACGTCGAAGTCGTCGAAAACCTCGCACTCGATCCCTGCCTTACGCAGGAGCCCGAGCGCGCGGTCCACGTGGCCCGCCTCCTCGAGGCCGGAGTCGGAGACGACCAACGCCCGCTTGAAGCCGCGGTCGCGTGCCAGCTCGCCGATCCGATCGATCGCGCCCGCGCCGAACAGGAGGCGCGTGGGGAGGTGGAAGTCGAAGGGCGTCATCGTGAGCTGGCTTGGGATTGGGCCCGCCGCGTCGAGCGCAACAGAAAATCATAGCGCGAGTCGACGGCCGCCGCGCGAGCGCGGCGCGCCCCCGGGGGCGGTCGCGGCGCTGGCGTGACCGCGATCCCGAAGGGTCGCGCCGGGGCGGCGACGGTGCGCCCCTCCGCGTCCAGGCGGCTGCCCTTCAGCGGACCCGCGGGCTGACGGGGTGCAGCTTCAGGCGACCGTATGCCACGGTCGCCGCCAGCCCCAGCAGGACGACGGGGGTGAGCGTCGGGATGTACTCGGCGCGGAAGAGGTGGGTGAAGGCGGCTCCGACCATGATGACGGCGAGCCCGCCCGCGGCGGCCGGCGTCAGTACCGGGAGGATGCCGGTGGCGGCGGGAGCGACCACGCCGACGGCCCCGGCGACCTCCAGCGTGCCGATGACCTTCCCGAAGCCTGCCGGGAACTCCGGCATCGAGGCGTCCAGATCCGCGGCCGGCGTCGCCAGCTTCAGGCCCCCGGCTGCGAGGAACACGACGGCCAGGAAAACCTGGGCTGCCCAGAGCGCCCTGTTCATCGATTCCCTCCTGCGCTTTTCTCCTCCGCGCACGAGCGGCTTCGCGAGGCGACCGCGGGCGCGCCGACACCGGGGCGGTCCGCTGAAGAAGAGTTGGCGCGCCCGGAGGGATTTGAACCCCCGACCTACGGGTTCGAAGCCCGGCGCTCTATCCAGCTGAGCTACGGGCGCGCATTCGAACGGTTCGTCGTCGTCCTCGTGTTCGTGTACCGTGCGTCCCGGCTCCAGGCAACGTCCGTTCCGGTGGCGTGCCAAGCACTGCGAACGAGTAGCCGACAGCATACACCGGGAGTGCTTGCCGCTCGCGCCTTCATGCACCTCGAAGGCTTCCTCGCCGCCACCCGCCAGGCCAATGCCCGCACCATCCGCGACCGCATCCGCCGCCGTCCCCGCCTCCGCCACGCTTCGACCGCCTCGCCGCGCGCGGAGAGCCCGCACGCCGGAACGGGAGCGTCGGTAGGGCAAGGCAGGTCGCGCAATTCAGCCGGGGCGGTTCGCGTTGGCTTCGAGGATGCGGATTTCTTCGACCAGCACGGCGAACCCCGGTGCGTTGTCGGCGACGATCGCGGCGGCGCGCATGGTGTCGTAGTCGGCTCGCAGAGCGGGAAGCTGGTCGTCGTCGGGGACGAGCCGCAGCCGGCCGTCGAGGCATTGGTCGTAGTTGGCGTAGCCGGCGTGGAAGAACACCTTCTTGTGCCGGACGACATCCTCGAGGAGTGCGCGGTCGGCGAGTGCCGCCCGGCCGACGTCGTGGGCGGCGAGGCGAGTCAGGTCGAACCAGTGCCGAGAGAGCCGTTCAGGATGGTCCGCGAGCCGGCGCCTGTGGCACTCGACATGGACCAGCGTGGCCTTCTCCCAGAAGGTGCGTGCCGGAGAGAGGACCGTCACGGCGGCGGCGGGATAATGTTGGGCGCGGGTTCGCGGGTCCAGTGCATGGCGGCCTCCGGCTCGCGTGCTTCGTCGACCACGATCGGGCGACGCAACCGCCCGGGGTGCGCGACCGATCAGCGCCTGCACGCCTCAGGCGCTGCCGGCCGGGACGCATCTGATATGGTGTGTGCTCGACGGGAGGACCGCCCATGATCTGCACCCGGAGCCGGCTCGTCCGCGTCGTGTCCGTGCCTGTGCTGCTGCTGTTCGCCGCGCCCCTGTCGGCGGCGCAGGCCGCAGGCGATGGGGCGGTGACCTTCACCAGGGACATCGCGCCGATCCTGCAGCAGAACTGCCAGAGCTGCCATCGGCCCAACTCGATGGCGCCGATGTCGCTGATGACGTACGAAGAGGTGCGTCCCTGGGCGCGGAGCATCAAGTATCGCACCGGGCTCCGCAACCGCATGGGCGTGATGCCGCCGTGGTTCCTCGAGAAGGACATCGGCATCCAGGCGATCAAGGACGACCTGGCGCTGACCGAGGAAGAGATCGCGACGTTCGCCGCCTGGGCGGACAGCGGTGCGCCGCGCGGCAACCCGAACGACATGCCCCCGCCGCTGGTCTTCGCCGGCCCGGGCGAGTGGGAGATGGGCGAGCCCGACCTGGTGGTCGTGGGGCCGTCGGCCTCGCGGGCCGCTGACGACCCCGACTGGTGGGGCGCCCTGCCGCCGGTCGCGACCGGGCTGACCGAGGATCGCTACGTGAAGACGATGCAGGTCAAGGAGGTCGGCGACAACACCCGCACCATCGGCGGCCGGTTCATCTACCACCATGCCTTCTTCGCGTTGATCGACGAGGAGGGCGACCGGCGCGACAACGGCGACTGGCCGACCATCCACGACCTGCGCAACAATCCGCGCGGCTTCTCGTTCGATCCCGAGGCGGGCCGTCTCCTGCCGGGGAACACGCGGCTGCAGTGGAACAACGTCCACCTGCACTCGAACGGCGAGGACACCACCGCCCACCTGGAGGCCGCCTTCCAGTTCCACCCGCGCGGCTACCAGCCGACGAAGAAGATCGGGCGCATCGGCTTCGGCACGGCCGAGATCGACGTCCTGCCGAACCAGGACGGGCAGGTGCGCCATTTCTACCAGACGCTGCAGCAGAACGTGAAGCTCACGATGTTCGCGCCGCACATGCACGCGGCGGGCGTCCGGATGTGCATGGAGGCGATCTGGGCCGGCCGCGTGGAGACGCTCAACTGCGCCGGCTACGACCACAACTGGCTGCGCTACTACCGCTACGAGGACGACGCCGCGCCGCTCCTCCCGAAGGGGACGATCCTGCACGGCATCGGCCACTTCGACAGCACCGCAGCCAACCCCAACGTCGTCGACCCGCGCAACTGGACCGGCTTTGGCCACCGGGCGATCGACAACATGCTGCTCGTCATCGCCCCGGCCTTCATCCTGACCGACGAGGAGTTCGCGGCCGAGATGGCCGCGCGGCGCGAGCGCCTCGGCCTGACCGAGGGCCAGACCGTGCTCGGTTGTCCCCTGTGCGGCTTCGAGGAGTTGCCGGGCAGCGAGCGGCGCGCGAACGAGCAGTAGGGCGGCGGAGGGAGCCATGCCTCCTCACGAACGCGCCGGCACGGGCAGCGTCACCCGGCGGACCGGCGTCGCAGGGCTGCCGCCAGACAGGGGAAGGTTGGCGGTCGCGGTCGCAACCGTGCTGGCCGCCGCCGCAACGGCGCCGGTCCCCGCCGGCGCCGCGCAGCCGGGCCGTGAGCACGGCCAGAGCATCACGCCGGTCTACGAGGGGTACGTCCAGAAGCCGGACGGCTCGTTCGACCTGCTGTTCGGCTACCTGAACCGGAACTGGGTGGAGCAGCCGGTGGTCGAGATCGGACCCGACAACTTCCTCGATCCCGGCGGCCCCGACCTGGGGCAGCCGACCCACTTTCTCCCGCGGCGCAACCGCTTCGTCTTCCGGGTCCCGGTACCGGCCGATTTCGGTCGCGGCGAGGTGGTCTGGACGCTGACCGTCAACGGCGTGACGGCGCAGGCGTTCGGCACGCTGCGGCAGGGATACGCCATCGACGACACGGTGTTGATGGCCAACTTCGGCGGCGGTGGCCCGGGCGGGTTCCGTCCCGACACCGTCGGCAACCGGGCGCCCATGCTGACGGTCGAGACCGGTCGCGAGCTGACCGCCGCGGTCGGGGAGCCGGTCACGCTTCGCGCCGTCGCCACCGACGACGGAAGGCCCGGACGCCGGCCCATCCCCGACCTGTGGATCGGCCGGAACCGCTCCGTGCTGTTCGCGGCAACCGGCCTGCGCCTTTCCTGGATCCGCTACCGCGGCCCTGCCCCGGTGGTCTTCGACCCGCCGCAGACGAAGGTGTGGGAGGACCTCCGCGACGGGGGAGGCTCCCCCTGGTCGGCGGGCTGGGAACCGCCCCCCATCCCGCCCGACAACCGCTGGGTGGTGGGGGCCACCTTCAGCGCGCCGGGCACCTACGTGCTGCGCTGCATCGCCCACGACGGCGGCCTGCAAACCTACCGGGACGTCACGGTACGGGTGGACCCTCGATTCGGACCGTGACGGAGCGGGGAGCGGGCGCGCTCGACGGATACGCGGCCATCGTGACCGGTGCCAGCCGGGGCATCGGCAAGGCTGCGCGCTGAAGCTGAGCGCCGCCGGCGCGACGGTCCCTCGAGCAGCGACGCTATGCGTTCGCCGGGTGCATCGTGCGCCCGCCGACCACCGTGCGCACGACGCCGATGTTCTTGATGTCGTCGGGGTCGGCGTCGTGCGGGTCGCGCTCGAGAATGACGAAGTCAGCGAGCTTGCCGGCGCTGATCGATCCCTTGTCGCGTTCCTCGTAGGACGCCCGCGCGCCGTGGAGGGTGCCGATGCGCAGCGCCTCGTCCACCGTCACCCGCTGGCTGGGGCCCCATACCCGGCCGTCGAAGTCGCGGCGGGTAACCATGCTCTGGACCGCCATCAGCGGCGCGAAGGGCCCCGGCGTGTAGTCGGACGCCCCCGGCACGGGAATGTCGAAGTCGAGGAACGAGCGGTGCGCGAACATCCACTCCATCTTCGCGGCGCCGTACTCGCGCCACTTCTCGCCGTGGTAGTGGACGTAGGTCCAGAACGGGGTCGGTATGGAGCCGGTGTCCCGGATGCGCCGCAGCAGGTCCGGGTTCACGAGCGAGCAGTGCTCGATGCGGTGCCGGCGGTCGCGATGCGGCCAGCGCGCGAGGACGCGCTCGTAGGCGTTCAGCACCATGTCGATGGTGACGTCCCCGTTGGCGTGGACGCCCACCTGCCAGTTGTGACGGTGCGCCTCCTCGACCGCTTCGTGAATCTCCTCCTGCGACATCGTCAGGATGCCGTAGTCGTCCGGCCGGCCCTCGAACGGCGTGCTCATCCGCATGGTGCGTTCCGACGCGGACCCGTCGGCGCTGTACTTCACCCCGCCGATGCGCACCCACTCGTCGCCGAAGCCGGTCTGGACGCCGGCGTTGCGCAGGTGCTGGTACGGTCCGCGGACCATGGCGTAGACGCGATGGCGGAGCGCGCCCGCCTCGCGGGCGTCCTGGTAGGCGACCAGCCGGCTCCGGCTCGCACCCGCGTCGTGAACCGTGGTGAGGCCGGCCGCGGTCATCAGCCTCGAGATGTGGGCCATGCCCTCGCGGGCGCGGGTGCGCTGCTCCTCCTCGGTGAGCTCCTCCCGCTCGCCGACGTCGGCGAAGACGTCCCGCGCGTGCTCCGCGACCATGCCCGAGAGGCCGCCGTCGGGGCCGCGCGCGAACCGGCCGTCGGGCGGGTCGGGGGTGTCGCGGGTGACTCCGGCGAGCTCGAACGCGCGGCTGTTGAACCAGTTGGTGTGTCCGCCGCGGTGGGCCACGTTCACCGGGCGGTCGGGCACCGCCTCGTCGAGGTGGGTCCGGTGCAGCGGGCCGTCGACCACTTTCGTGTCGTCGAACATGAAGCCCCGCACCCACCGGCCCGGCGGCGTGTCGACGGCCTTCCGCCGCAGAGCGGCCTGGATCTCGGCCACCGTCCGCAGGTTCGTGTTCACGCCGTAGAGCTCGTTCACCCCGCTCGGATGGGAGTGGGTGTCGATGAACCCCGGCGTGACGGTCATCCCGGCCGCGTCGATCACCTCGGTCTCGGGAGCGCCAAGGTTCCGGACGTCGTCGGTGCTGCCCACGGCGAGGAAGCGGTCTCCGCGGACCGCGAACGCCTCCGCGCGCGGCAACGCGTCGTCGACGGTGTATACCCGGGCGTTGATGACCACCAGGTCCGGCGGGCGCGTCGCGCGGGCGGGCTCCTGCGCCGCCGCGATCGGCAGCCGCGCCGCTGCCGCGCCGCCGGCCAGCACGGCGCCGAGGCCCAGGAACTCCTTGCGGGTGTAGGTGGCCATGCTCAGCGGCGGGTGTCGCCGGGGACGGTCGGCGTCCACTCGCGCGCGAGGCGCTGCGCCTCGCCGAGATCGGAGCGGCTCATCTGCGACGCCACGCGCACACGCGTGTTGACGGCGATGTCGCGCTGGGCGCCCGTCAGCCGTGCCGCCGCGAGGTTCAGCCACATGTACGCGGTGACGTCGTCCCGGTCCACGCCGCGGCCCTCGGCGTACATCAGGCCGAGGTTGCTCTGCGCGGAGGCGTTGCCCTGCTCGGCCGCCCGCCGGTACCACTCGACCGCCTCGGCGTCGTCCTGGGGCACCCCCTCGCCGTTGGCGTAGAGGCTCCCGAGACTGAACTGCGCGTCGGCGTGCCCCTGCTCGGCGGCGCGGCGGTACCAGGCGAAGGCCTCGGCGTCGTCCTGCGCCACGCCTTCGCCGGCGTCGTACTTGTAGCCGAGGCTGTGCTGCGCGCTGGCGTGCCCCTGCTCGGCCGCCTGCCGGTACCACTCGACCGCCCCCGCGTCGTCCTCGGGCACGCCCTCCCCGGTGGCGTACTTGAATCCGAGATTGAACTGCGCGTCGGGGTGTCCCTGCTCGGCCGCCTGTCGGTACCAGACGGCAGCCTCGGCGAAGTCCTGCAGCACTCCCTCGCCCGTGTCGTACATGCTGCCGAGGTTGAACTGCGCGTCGGGGTGTCCCTGCTCGGCCGCCCGGCGGTACCACGCGGCGGCCTCGGCGAAGTCCTGCTCGACGCCCTGGCCCGTGTCGTAACGGTTGCCGAGGTCGAGCTGGGCCTGAGCGTCGCCCGACTCGGCGGCCGCCTGGACGGCGGCGAGCGTCGTGCGGCGTCGGAAGCGCTGCGCCTCGGCCGGAAGGCTCGACAGGAGGAGGATCGCCCCCAGAGCGCTCAGGGCGACGGCGATGGAGAACGGGCGGTTCAGGCAGCGATTCATGGCTCGGTCCGCATCCTAGCACGGTTCGTCGCGCCGTTCCCGCGGCGCTCAGCGGTTCGCATAGGCGAACGCCGCTTCCAGATCGGCGGGCCGCGACCGCCGCAGCTCCGCCCACAGATCACCCGTCCCCTCGAGGCGTCCGAAGATCGAGCGCATCGTGAAATCGTGCGGCCGGAGCCCCGCCGCCGCTCCTTCGTGCACCTCGTCCCAGGTGAGCGGCGTGGACACCCCGGCAAACGGGCTCGCGCGCGCGCTGTAGGCGCAGGCGAGCGTTTTCCCGTGGATGTTCTGCAGGTAGTCGATGTAGACGGCGTCCGGCCGGCGCTTCCGCACCATCCGCTCGACGGTGGCCGCGGCCGGGTGGGCCTCCGCGACCACGGTGGCGACGATCTGGCAGAAGATCATCCCCGCGTCGTACGGGGTCCCGGGGGGCAGCGGTATGAAGATGTGCAGACCTTCGGATCCGGAGGTCTTGGCGAAGCACGGCACGTCGAGTCGGCGAAGCTCGTCGTGGAGCCAGCAGGCGACGTCGAGCACCCGCCCGAAGCTCGCCTCCGGCATCGGGTCGAGGTCGAGCGCGGCCATGTCCGCCGCCCGGATGTCCGGCAGCCGCGAGAACCACGGATCCTGCGAGATCACGCCGAGCTGCGCCATGTAAAGCAATGTCTGGAGGCTGCCGCCGATGAGGTACGGCACCTCCGACTCGGGCGCGTCCGGACTTTCCCGGATGGCGGTCACGCGGATGCCGTCGGGCAGCGGGTCGGGCGCCCGGTGCTGGTAGAACGACTTCCCGTCCACGCCGTTGGGGAATCGCTTCATCACCAGCGGCCGGTCGGCGACGACGGGACGCAGGTACGGGGCCATCCGCAGGTAGAACCGAACCAGGTCGCCCTTGGTGAGCCCTCCCGCGGGCCAGAAGATCTTGTGCAGGTTCCCGACCGGCACGCGGCCGCCGTCGCTCAGCACGAGGGTGCTCCGCCGGCCCGATTGTTCCAGCTCCTCGAGTCGCGCCAGGAGGTCGCCGGCGGCAGGCTCGGGTTGCGGGGCGGCCGGGATCGCGGCCCGCGCGGCCGCGCGCGGGCCGCGAAGCGGGCGGCGGGGGCGGTGCCGAACCTCGTCCGGCCGCTTGTCGCCGCGCAGACCGTCGTACACGGGGTGCCGGAGCACGCCGTCGCGGGTCCACTGGGCGAAGGAGACCTGCGCCACGAGCGCCGGGGAGACCCAGCGGCGAGTCTCCGCGCGCGCCGGCGCCGGCAGGTCCGCGAAGGGGCAGTCGCCGGTCTCGAGCGGCGCCAGCCGTGCGGCGATGCGGTCGAGCTCCGCCGCGGTGAAGCCCGTTCCGACCTGGCCGGCGAAGACCAGCCGCCGCGGCTCCCCCGCGTGCCGCTCGCGGTCGGGGTAGTAGCCGAGGAGCAGGGCCCCGAAGTGGGGCCGGGACCCCCGCGGCGCGGTCCAGCCGCCGACGACGAACTCCTCCGTCTCCCGGAACTTCAACTTCTGCCAGGTCGAGCTCCGGCGGCCGCTGAAGTAGCGTCCGTCCGGTTGCTTGACAACGAGGCCCTCCCACCGTCGGGCGCGACCGTCCGCGGCGAGCGCGACGCCGTGCCCGAGGCAGCTCTCGATCAGCCGGACCTCGTCCGAGGTCCTGTCCCGGAGCACGCGTTCGAGGCGGCGGCGACGCTCGCGGAAGGGAAGGGGCCGGAGATCCGCATCGCCCTCGCGCAGCAGATCGAAGACGACGAGAGCGGCCGGGACCCTCTGCGACGAGGCTCGGGCGGCCGCGGCGGAGACGTGGAGCCGGTCCTGGAGATGCTGGAACGGCAGCGCGGC
Organism: Vicinamibacterales bacterium; assembly: GCA_965215155.1. GTDB lineage: Bacteria > Acidobacteriota > Vicinamibacteria > Vicinamibacterales > UBA8438 > JAGWAJ01. The sequence goes on from CBDCCY010000004.1 coordinate 2,554,572, forward strand.
TCCGTCGTCGTCGACCGCGACGATCTCGCCGTCCAGCAGCAGGGGCCGGCGGAGCCTCCGGCCGAACGTGGCCAGGGCGTCCGCCACGTCGGGGAACTGGCCGGTCTTGTCGCGTCCCAGCCGCGTGTAGAGCGCCGGCGGGGCGCCGGGCTCGAGCGCGACCAGCGCCCGGATGCCGTCGTACTTCGGCTCGAAGTAGTGGTCCGCCCGCTCCAGGATGCGGTCGTGGGCGGCGGGCGGCGCAAGCTCCGCCAGCATCGGGCGGACGTCCCGCGACTCGCCGCGCCAGACAGCGGGCTCCGGGGTCCGGGCCTTCCCCTTCGTCGGCACGGGCTATCAGCATACGGCACCCCGGGCCCGGCGGCGCGGCGGGTCGGCGGACCGGGGCCGCGCGGTCGCTTCCGCCGCTGCCCGCGACCGATATAGTGGGGTGGGGAAGGAGGGAACGATGCCCGCACGTCCGACCTGGAAGGGGTACATGAAGGTGAGCCTGGTGACGGTCCCGGTGCGGGTCTTCCCCGCGACGAACACCGCGGGCGTGATCCGGTTCAATCAGTTGCACAGCGAGTGCCAGACCCGCATCACGCAGAAGAAGCGCTGCCCGAAGTGCGACCGCGAGGTCGACAAGTCCGAGATCGTCAAGGGGTACGAGTTCGAGAAGGGCCGCTACGTCGTCGTCGACGAGGAGGATCTCGCCAAGGCGCGGCCCGAGTCGACGCGCATCATCAACCTGCTCAGGTTCGCCGACGTCGATTCCATCGACCCGATGTACGTGGAGCGGCCCTACTACCTGGCGCCCGACGGCAAGGTGGCGGCCAGCGCGTTCGCCGTGCTGCGGGAGGCCCTCGCCGGCAAGGCCGGGATCGGCAAGCTGGCCCTCCTCGGCCGGGAGTACCTGGTCGCCGTGCAGCCGAGGGACAAGGGCCTCGTCATGTTCACCCTGCGGCAGGCGAGCGAGGTGCGCCGCATGTCGGGGATCGACGAGCTGGAGGACCTGCCGGAAGAGGTCAACGAGGCGGAGGTGACGCTGGCGAAGCAGGTGATCGGCAACTTCGCGGGCGACCTCGACCTGAAGGAGTTCACCGACGAGTACCAGGCGGAGCTGCGGCGGATCATCGACGCGAAGGTGGCAGGCGAGGAGGTGGTCGAGAGCGCCGTGGAGGCGCCCGCCAAGGTGGTCAACCTGATGGACGCGCTCCGGAAGAGCCTGGACGCCGTCGGCCGCAACAAGGACCTCGACGAGGTCAGCGCCTCGAAGAAGAAACCGGTGAAGGCGCCCCGCAAGCGGGCGTCGCGGGCGGCGGCCGGCGCAGGGCCGGCTGGCGCCCGTACCGCGGAGGCGCCGGTCCGCAGGCGCAAGCGCGCCTGATCCGGCCCCGGCGGCAGGCGGAGGCGCTTGCCGAGGTCAGCTCGCGAGGCTCCGTGCGGCGCGTACGCCGGGTCGCGGCCCGGTGACTGCCGCGTCAGGGCGAGAGATCGAACGCCGCCATCTCGCGGGCGTTCCGCACCAGCAGCCGCCCGCCGGCTATCGAGGGCACGTTCCACGTCTTGCCGTCGATGGCGCGGAAGCCGGCGAGCTCCTGGTGGCCTTCGGGGGTCGCCCGAACCAGCACCACGTCGCCCTCCTCCGTCAGCACCACCAGGTGATCCCCGGCCGCGAGAAGCTGCCCGTCGCCGTAGCGGCCGCCCTTCCACAGCAGCTCCCCGGTGGCGGCGTCGAGACAGGCCAGAATCGCGTGGTCGAGGCCGTAGATGTAGCCGCCGACGAGCACGGAGCTGCTGATGCGGTTCCGCATCCGGTTGGTTTCCCAGACCGTCGAGGCGGTGAAGCGCTCGCCGTCGGGGGTCAGCTCGATGAGCGCCGCTCCCTTGCCGTAGCTTGCGGATAGGAAGAGCCGATCGTCCCCGACCGGGACCGGCTGCGCCACGTTCGGCACCGTCGCCACCTCCCACGGGTACTCCCAGAGGAGCATGCCGTCCGCCGGCCGCAGGCCGACGGCGCGCTCGGCGGTGACGACCACCACCTGCGGCAGGCCGCCGAGCTTGACGAGCATCGGCGACGCGTAGGCCTGCACGTCGTCCAGCACGTGCCAGACCACGTCACCGGTCTCGCGGTGGTATGCGGCGACGGACCAGCCGTCCCGCCCTCCGGGCAACACCACGACCAGGTCGTCGACGACGAGGGGCGCGCCAGACATCGCCCAGGGCAGGTTGGCGGCCCTGCCGTCGCCGAGGATGTTCCGCTCCCAGACGAGCTCGCCCGTGCCGGCCTCCAGGCAGACGAGCCGGCCGGTGGCGCCCAGGGCGTAGAGCCTCCCGTCGTGCCAGGTCGGCGTGGCGCGCGGTCCGGGGCCGCCCATCGCTTCCTCGAAGCGGGCGGCCCAGGCGTGCGTCCAGTGCTCGGCGCCGGTCTCGAGGTCGTACGCCGACACCACCTCTTCCTCCCGCCGCTGCTCGATGGTGAAGGCGAGCCCGTCCGCCACCACGAACGACGCGTAGCCGCCGCCGATCGGGTGGTGCCAGAGCCGTTCGAGCCCGGACCCCGGCCAGTCGGTGCGGATGGCGGTCTCCGTGTACCGGCCGTCCCGGCGCGGACCGCGGAAGTCCGTCCAGCGGGTGGCGGTCGGGGCCGGTCGGGCGGGCGCGGGGAGCGCGGCGCGGTGCGCGTCCAGCGCGTCGTAGTGCGCTTCGGGGTCGCCGAACGAGAAGATGGGCCGCAGGCCGCTGCCCGCCAGCTCGACTTGCAGATCGAACACGACGACGAGCATCGTCACGACCCCGGCGGCGAACGCCGCGAGGATCGTCACGCCGGCCGCGGCACGCCACAGAATCGCCATCATGCCCCCGCGCCGCCGCCCTTCGCCCGCTCCTGGAGGCAGGCGAAGAACCGGTCCATCGTCATCTTGGATACCCCGCCGAGGAGGCGCTGGCCGACGCGCGCGATGGTGCCGCCGACCTGGGCCGTGCCGGCGACGGCAACCCGCGTCGCGGTGCCGCCGTTCTCCTCCGCGAGCGATATGGTGGCCGAGCCGTTGACGAACCCGGGCTTGCCCTTGCCCTCCACCATCAGGGTGTAGCGCTCCGGTTCCTGCTTGTCGGTCATCCGGACCGTGCCCTGGTAGCGGCCCGTGATGGCGGCGATGCCGATCGTGAGGGTCGCGCGGTAGGCGTCCTCGCCGACCGCCTCCATCGACTCGCAACCGGGCAGGCAGCCGGCGATCACGTCCGGATCCACGAGCAGGCGCCAGACGTGCGCGCGCGGGGCCTCGAACGAGTAGGTCGCCGAAACGTCCATGTTTCAAGCATATACCGCTGGTGCCCGTCGCCGGGCCGGGCGGTGCGCGGGCAGCGCGTTGAGGTGCCGGGCCAGCGCGTCGAGGCTCGCGAGGTTGTGGACGGGCAGGAAGTCGTCGACGAACGGCAGCGCGGCCTGCATGCCGCGGGTCAGGGGCAGGTAGTCCGGCGAGCCGAGCAGCGGGTTCAGCCAGATCAGCCGCTGGCAGGAGCGCTGCATGCGCGCCATCTCGGAGCGCAGCAGGGTTGGTTCGCCGCGGTCCCAGCCGTCCGAGATCAGCAGGACCACCGGGCCCTGGCCGCGCACGCGCCGCGCCCAGTCGACGTTGAACGTGCGCAGCGCCTCGCCGATGCGGGTGCCGCCCCCGAAGTCGTCGATCGTCCGCGGCAGCGTGGGCACGACCGCCCCCGCGGCCCGCGCGGCGAGCTGTCGCGTGATGCGGGTGAGGCGCGTGGCGAACACGAACGACTCCACCCGCGCTGTCCGGTCCCTGCCGCTCAGGGTGTGCACGAAGTGGAGCAGCATGCGGCTGTAGCGCTCCATCGACCCGCTGACGTCGCACAGCAGCACGAGGGGCCGCGGCTTCGTCTTGCGGCGACGCGTGGGCCGGTCGACCAGCTCGCCGCCGTAGCGCAGGTTGGCTCGCATGGTGCGGCGCAGATCGAGGACCGGACCGCGACCGGTGGTCCAGCGCCGCGACCGTCGCGCCCCCAGCTCCCACTCGAGATCGGCAATCAGACGCCGGGCGGCCGCTACCTCCGCCTCCGTGAACTGCTCGAAGTCCTTGGCGTACAGCGCGTCCCGACTGCTGTAGCTGAGCGCAGCCATGCGCTCCACCTGGTAGCGCGGCTCACGGCTTGCGTCCCCGTTCTCGCCCTCGCCGCCCGGCGGCAGCTCCGACTCGTACTCCGGCTGTCCGGAGCGCCGCGTCTCGCCCATCGCGCGCAGATCACGGGGCGTCCAGTCCCCGTGCGGCCGCCGCCAGAACACGCGGAACGCCTCGTCGAACGGCTCCAGGTCCTCGACCCGGTGCACCAGCAGGCACCGGAGGGCGTGGTAGAAGTCGGCCCGGCGCCCGACGTCGACGTGCGCGAGCGCCGCGGCGACGTCGCGCGTCCGGCCCGCCTGCACGTCCAGCCCCAGCCGGTGCAGCATCCGGACGAAGTGCAGCAGGTTGTGGAGCAGGTAGGACACGCGTCGCTACCCACGGGTCGGCGAGCCCGATCCCGTCCGTGCCCCGGGTGTCTTGGCCTGGTTCAGCATCTGCTGGATCCGCTCGCCGCGGACGGCCTGCAGGTCCTCCTGCGACTTGAGCACGATGCCGAGGGTCCGGTCGATGGTTTCGGCGTCGAGCTCCTGCCGGTCGAGCGCGACGAGCGCGGCCACCCAGTCGAGGGTCTCGGACACGCCGGTCACCTTGTAGAGGTCGGCCCGGCGGAGCTCCTGCACGAAGCCGGTCACCTGCTCGGCGAGCCGCGCCGGCGCGTCCGGCACCTTGGTCGCGATGATGCGCAGCTCCTTCTCGAAGCTCGGGTAGTCGATCCAGGCGAACACGCAGCGGCGCTTGAGGGCGTCGTGCAGCTCGCGCGTCCGGTTCGAGGTGATGACAACCACGGGTGGCGTCGCCGCCTTGATGGTGCCGAGCTCGGGGATGGTGATCTGGAAGTCGGAGAGCAGCTCGAGCAGGTAGCCCTCGAACTCCTCGTCGGCGCGGTCGAGCTCGTCGATCAGCAGCACCGGCGGACGCGGGCGTCCGTCGCGGAGCGCCTGGAGCAGAGGTCGCTCGATCAGGAAGTCCGGCCCGAACAGCGCCCGAACGCGCGCCGCACGGTCACCACCCACGTCGGCGCCTGCAGCGCCGGCAACGCGGGCCGCCTCGCCATCGCCCCCGGGGCGCCCCGCCTCGCCCCCGGCACCCGCCGCCTCCGCGAGCCGGATCTCGATCAGTTGCCGCGCGTAGTTCCACTCGTAGACGGCGTGCGTGACGTCGAGCCCCTCGTAGCACTGGAGCCGGATGAGCTCGGCGTCGAGCGCCGCCGCGAGCACCTTGGCCACCTCCGTCTTGCCGACGCCCGCCTCGCCCTCGAGCAGGAGGGGTCGCCGCAGCGTCAGGGCGAGGTAGATCGCGGTCGCGAGGCCGTCGTCGGCGATGTACAGGTGCTCCGACAGAAGCCGGCGAAGGTCGTCGATGGACGCGGGCGTCGATGGCATGGTGCACTGCGGCGAACCGCCGGACGAGGCCCGCGCACGTCGCCAGCCGCCGCGGGCCGCTTCGCGGCGCGGGATGGTTACCCGGCCTGCCCCGCCGTGGCCCGCTCCGCCGCCGCGGCGAGTGCGCGCCTCACGTAAACGGGGGCGACCGCCTTGCGGTACTCGGCGGACGCGAAGACGTCGCCCAGCAGGTCGCCGCCCAGATCGCCCCCGACCGCGTCCGCGGCGGCGCCGAACGTCTCGGGCGTGAGCGGCTGGCGGGCAAGCGCGCCTTCGACCGCGCCGCAGCGCGTCGGAGCCGGTACGAGCCCGCCGATCGCCACCGCCGCCTCGCCGCACGTCGGGTCGCCCTTGCCCTGGCCGGTGAGCGCCGAGAGCCAGCCCCGGCCCGCAAGGGTGATCGAGGCCGCCACGCCGATGACGGCGTAGCGCGACGCCGGGTGCGAGTACTTGACGTACGCGGTTCCCCGGTCGCCGCCGATCGGGACGTGGATCGACGTCAGCAGGTCGCGCTCGCTCAGCGACGTCATCATCACGCCCCGGAAGAAGTCGGCAACGCCGACCGAGCGTTCGCCCTCCGGCCCCGTGACCTGCAGGGTCGCCCCGAGTGCCGCGAGCACGGTCGGGAGGTCGGACGCCGGGTCGGCGTGCGCCACGTTCCCGCCGATGGTGCCCCGATTGCGCACCGCGGGGTCGCCGATCTGGCCGGCCGCCTCGGCCAGGGCAGCGGCGTGCCGCTTCACATCGGCCGACGCCGCGATCTCGGCGTGGGTCGTGAGCGACCCGATGCGCAGCGTCTCGCCGGAGGTCGAGATGCCCCGCAGCTCCGCGATGCGCCCGATGTCGATCACGGCTTCGGGCGCGGCGAGCCGCAGCTTCAGGAGCGGGATCAGGCTGTGGCCTCCGGCGAGGAGCTTCGCGCCGGGGTGCGCGGCGAGCAGTTGCCCCGCCTCGGCCACCGAGCCCGCGCGGTAGTAGTCAAAGTCGGCAGAGAACATGGCTCAGCTCCCCTTCGCTTCCTGAATCGCGCGCCACACCCGCTCGGGCGTCAGCGGCATGTCCACGCGCTTCACGCCGAGCGGCCGCAGGGCGTCCATCACGGCGTTGTAGACGGCCGCCGTCGATGCGATGGTGCCCGCTTCCCCGATGCCCTTCACGCCCAGCGGGTGGTGCGGCGATCGCGTGACGGTCGAGATGACGTCGAGGTCCGGCAGCAGGTCCGCGCGCGGGAGCGCGTAGTCGAGCATCGATCCGGTGACGAGCTGCCCGCTCTCGTCGTAGGCGGCGCCCTCCCAGAGCGCCTGCCCGACGCCCTGCACGATGCCGCCGTGCACCTGGCCCTCGACGATGACGGGGTTGATCTGCGGGCCGCAGTCGTCGAGCGCCGTGTAGCCGGTCAGCTCGACGTGCCCGGTGCTGGCATCGACCTCGACCACCGCGAGGTGGGCGCCGTAGGGGAAGACGAAGTTGGGCGGATCGTAGAAGGTCGACGCCTCGAGGCCGGCCTCCATCCCCTCCGGCATGTTCCAGGCGACGTTCGCCATCAGGGCGATGTCCTGGATCGTCTTCGCCTTGTCGGGCGACCCCTTGACGAAGAACTTGCCGTCCTCGTAGTCCATGTCGTCGACCGAGGCCTCGAGCAGGTGCGCGGCCAGCACCTTCGCCTTGTCGCGGATCTTGCGGACGGCGACGGCAAGCGCCGCCCCGCCCACCGCGGTGGTCCGGCTGCCGTAGGTGCCCCAGCCCATCGGGGTGGCGTCGGTGTCGCCGTGGAAGATCTTGACGTCGCCGGCATCCACGCCGATCTCGCTGGCCACGATCTGCGCGAAGGTCGTCTCCTCGCCCTGCCCGTGCGGCGACGCGCCGATGAAGACGTGCACCTTGCCGGTCGGATGGAAGCGGACGATCGCGCTCTCCCACAGCCCGCCCTGGAAGCCGATGGCCCCGGCCACCTGCGACGGTCCGAGCCCGCAGATCTCGACGTAGGACGACAGACCCAGGCCGAGGTACTTGCCGTTCGACGGACCCGCCTTCTGCTTCTCGCGGAGCGCGGCGTAGCCGGTGTGCTCGACCAGCTTGTCGAGCGCCCCGGGGTAGTCGCCGCTGTCGTAGTTCAGCGTCGTGACCACCTCGTGGCCGTCGTCGAACTTGGGGATGAAGTTCCTGCGGCGGACGTCCGCCGGGTCCATGTTCAGCTCGCCCGCGAGCATGTCGATCGCGCGCTCGAGCATGAACGTCGCTTCCGGCCGGCCGGCGCCGCGGTAGGCCTCCACCGGGACGCCGTTGGTGTACACGCCGTAGACGTCCTCCTTGAGGGCCGGGATCGTGTAGCACCCCGACAGCATCAGGCCGTGCAGGATGGTCGGGATGCCGGGGGCCGCGGTCGAGAGATACGCGCCCATCCCCGCGTGGACGGTGCAGCGCAGTCCGGTGATCTTCCCGTCCTTCGTGGCCGCGAGCTCGACGTCCTGGACGTGGTCGCGGCCGTGCGTCGTCGCCTGGTAGTTCTCGCTGCGGGTCTCGATCCACTTGACGGGCCGGCCGAGCTGCCTGGAGCAGAACACCGTGAGGAAGTCGGCGGGATACGCGGCGATCTTGCTGCCGAAGCCGCCACCGACCTCCGGCGCGATGACCCGCAGCTTGTCCTCCGGGATTCCGGTGACGACCGAGCAGAGGAAGCGGACGATGTGCGGGTTCTGGGTCGTGTTCCAGAGCGTCAGCTCGCCCGTGGCCCGGGTGTACTGGGCGACCGCGCCCCGGGGCTCCATCGCGTTCGGAATCAGCCGTTGCTGGAGGATGCGCTCCTTGATGACGACGCCGTTCGCCTCCGCCTCCGCGAACGCGGCGTCGACGTCGCCGCCGCCCGCCACGGTCCAGTGGAACGCCTGGTTCCCGGGGATGTCGTCGCCGTTGATGTCCTTGGCGTGGAGCTGCGGCGCATCCGCCGCGGCCGCCTTCTCGGGGTCGGTGACGGTCGGGAGCGGCTCGTAGTCGACGTCGATCAGCTCCACGGCGTCGTGCGCCTGGGGCATCCGCTCGGCGACCACCACGGCCACGATGTCGCCCGTGTAGCGCACCACGTCCTTCGCGATGCACGGGTAGGGCGCGATCTTGAGCCCCGAGTCGGGAAGCAGCCAGGCGCACGGCATCGGCTGCAGGGCCCCCTCGATGTCGGCGCCGGTGTAGACCGCAACGACTCCGGGGGCGGCCCTGGCCTTGTCCGTGTCGATGCGCGTGATCCGGGCGTGGGCATGGCTGCTGCGGAGCATCGCCGCGTACACCATCCCGGGCAGCGTGATGTCGTGGGTGTAGGTCGCGCTCCCGGTGATGAGGCGCGGGTCCTCGCGGCGGCGGATTCCGGAGCCGAAGATTCTGGTGCTCATGGCTGAGACTCCCGCTACTGGTCCGCCGCCGCGGCGCCGGCGGCATCCTTCACGGCGCGCACGATGTTCTGGTAGCCCGTGCAGCGGCAGATGTTGCCCTCGAGGCCGTGCCGGATCTCCTCGTCGCTCGGCGCCGGGTTCGTCCGCAGCAGCTCGTGCGACGCGAGGAGCATCCCCGGCGTGCAGAAGCCGCACTGCAGGCCGTGCTTGTTCCAGAAGCTCTCCTGCAGCGGATGCAGCTTCTCGCCGTCGGCCAGCCCTTCGACCGTCGTGACGCTCGCGCCGTCGGCCTGCACCGCCAGCGTCGTGCAGGACTTGGCGGACACGCCGTCGATGAGGACGGTGCACGAGCCGCACTGGCTGGTGTCGCAGCCGACCTTGGTGCCGGTCAGCTCGGCGAACACCCGGATGAAATGGACCAGCAGCAGCCGCGGCTCGACCTCGCGTTCGAAGAGGCGGCCGTTGATCGTGATGCGGACAGGGACCTTCACGCGTCACCTCCGGTTGGAGCGGGCAAGGAGCGCGGCATTATATCTCCGCGCGGCGGTCTCATGAGCTGCGCGGCGGCTTCGCCGCCCGCTCGTAGGTCTCGGCGAGGGCGAGCTTCTCGTCGACGCCGACGATCCGGTTGAACTGCTCGAAGGCGATCAGCCGATCCGCGACGCCGGCCGACGTCCCGTTCGCGAGCAGCGCGCCGTACACGGTCTCGAGCGCGCGGGCCGCGGCGTACAGGCCGGTCAGGGGATAGAGGACGAGCTCGAAGCCGAGCGTCGCGAGGTCCTCGCGCGGGCGGAGCGGAGTGCGGCCCTGCTCGATCATGTTGGCCACGGTCGGCTTCGGCGCGCGCCGCCCGACCTCGGCCAGCTCGTCGGCCGAGCGTGGCGCCTCGACGAACGTGGCGTCCGCGCCGGCCGCCCGCGCCGCCTCCGCCCGCGACAGGGCTTCCTCGAGGCCGCCGTCGGCGATGGCGTCGGTGCGGGCGACCAGGAAGAAGTCGGCGTCGCCCTTCGCAGCGACCGCGGCCCGGATCTTCGCCAGGTACTCGTCGCGCGCCACGACCGCCTTGTCGCGCATGTGGCCGCAGCGCTTGGGCCAGCGCTGGTCCTCCAGGAAGCACCCGGCGGCGCCGGCCGCGATCAACTCGCGCACGGTGCGGACGACGTTCAGCGGATTGCCGTATCCGGTGTCGGCGTCGACGATGATCGGAATCGCGACGCTGCGGCAGATGGAGCGCGCCCGCTCGATCACCTCCGTCTGCGTCAGCAGACCGACGTCGGGCTCGCCGAGGCTGGTCGCCGACACGGCATAGCCGGAGACGAACGCCATCTCGAAGCCCACCCGCTCCGCCAGCTTCGCCGACAGGGCGTCGTAGACCCCGGGGAACACCAGGCTCCCCGCGCGATCGAGCACCGCCTGCACGCGACCCGCCATGTCGGCCCCCATTAGACCACGAGATCACGCAGCTACGGGGCGGGTCGGACCACGCTTCGGGGGGGGGCGCGGGGCCGGGCGGCGGCCGGACGTGCGCTCGGCGCCGCCCGCGCTACGATCACGCGATGACCGAGCAGGCGATCTCCACCGCGATGCCCTACGAGTCCCGGTTCGTGACCGTGGCCGGCTCGCGCATCCACTACGTCGAGGCCGGCGAGGGCGATCCGGTCCTCTTCCTCCATGGCAACCCTACGTCGTGCTACCTCTGGCGCAACGTCATGCCGCACCTCCAGGGGGCGGCGCGCTGCGTGGCGATGGACCTCGTGGGTATGGGCCGGTCGGACAAGCCGGAACTCGAGTACCGCTTCGTCGATCACGCGCGCTACGTGGACGGATTCATCGAGGCGCTCGACCTGCGCCGGCTGACGCTCGTGCTGCACGACTGGGGCTCCGCGCTCGGCTTCCATTACGCCCGGCGCCACGCGGCCAACGTCCGGGGACTCGCTTTCACGGAGGCGATCGTGCGCCCCGTATCCTGGGACGAGTGGCCGCGCACCGTGCGCCCGCTGTTCGAGAAGTTCCGCTCGCCGGAGGTCGGCTGGGAGCTGGTGGTGAACCGGAACGCGTTCGTCGAGCAGGTGCTGCCGGGCGCGATCCTGCGGACCCTCAGCGACGAGGAGATGGAGCGCTACCGCGAGCCGTTCCGGGAGCCGGAGAGCCGCAAGCCGGTCTGGCGCTGGCCCAACGAGATCCCGATCGACGGGGAGCCGGCGGACGTGGACGCGCTCGTGGGCGACTATGCGGCGTGGCTCACCGCATCCGACCTGCCGAAGCTGCTCCTGTACGCGCGGCCGGGCGCCATTCTGCGGAAGGACCTCGTCGCCTGGTGCCGCGAGCGCCTGCCCAACCTGACCGCGGTCGACATCGGCCCCGGCCTCCACTTCGTGCAGGAGGACCAGCCGCACGCGATCGGCGAGGCGCTCCGAAGGTGGTACGGAGGCCTGCCCGGGCAGGCCTCCGCGCACACTGGCCCACCACTCTAGCGACGCAGGTTGCGGACCGGCTGCGGAGCCTCGCCGGCCGGCGTGTTGTGCTGCATAGCGATGCGCCACTCGTCGCCGACCCGGGTGTAGGTCATCGTGTAGCGCCCCTCGTGCACGGTCTGCCGGCCCTGGCCGTTGTAGTTCACCGACAGCGAGTATTCGCCGTAGGCGATGCCGGTGTCGCCGATGACGCGGTACTGCTCGTTCCTGGTCTCGAACCGCGCGTCGGTCGTGGTGTTGAAGAAGAGCTGCCAGTCGAGCGCGCACGCCTCCCGTCCCTGCTTGCCGGACGTCGGTCCGCACGAGTAGAACGACAGCGCCTCGTCGTGCACGGTGTCGAGGAACCCGTCCATGTTCCCGGCATTGAGCGCGGTCACGGCTTCCTCGAAGGTCGCGCGAACCTCCGACACCTCGTCGTCGGCAGCCGCGGCGGGGCCGGCCGCCACCGCCAGGGTCAGGATGATCGCGATAGGCAACAGTCTGCTCGTGCGCATGGTGCGTCTCCTTGCTCGCGCTTGCGCGTCCGGTGCGGTTGGTGTGCCGAGAAAGTCGATTGCGGCTGCCGCGCGGCCCCCGCTCGTCCGCAGAGCGTACCAGATGGCAGGATCGGGATCCGGGTCAGGGCGGGGACGGCAGGGCGCTCCGGCCAGTCGGCGCGGGGGACAGCAGCGCGGCCACCGCCTCCAGCCGGCCGTCGAGGGCGTCCGGTGCCGTCAGCCCCAGCAGGTGGGCGATCAGCGGATAGACGTGAACGCTCTCGACCGCCGGCAGGCGGGCGCCCCGCGCGATCCCGGGACCGGCGGCGAGCAGAATGCCATGCATCTCCGGGGCCCGGGGATCCCAGCCGTGCATGCCGGCGGGATAGCCGGCCACGCGCTCGAGCGTTGCCGCGACGCCGACGCGCACGTCGACTATCACCCCCACCTCGGGAACGACGATGACGTCGCCGAGCCTCGGGCTGGCGCGCGCGTGCAGGTGCGCCGGCATCTCCTCGCGCAGGTAGGCGCGCGCTCCCCGCACGCTCTCGTCGATCGCGTCCCGGATCGGGCGGCGGCGCGCCGGGTCGGCAACGTGCAGACTGACGGCCGGTCCCGCCGGAACGGCCCGGACGCCGTCGCCGGCCGCTTCCGGCGGCAAGGACTGCCGGCGTTCCGGCTCCACCGCGGCCATCCCGTGGTCGGACACCACGATGACGACCACGCGGCCGCCGTGCGGGAGCGCCTCGATACCGTCGAGCAGCTCCCCGAGGAGGCCGTCCGCGCGCCGCACGCTGTCGGCCATCCCCTCTGCGTCCGGCCCGAGCCGGTGCCCGGCGCTGTCGACGAGCGAGAAGTACAGGGTCGTCAGGTGCGGCCGCGTCTCCGGCGAACGCGCGAGCCAGTCGAGCACCGAGCGCACGCGATCGCGGTTGGGAAGGCGGCCGTCGTACGGCCGCCACTCGCTCGGCCGAACGCCGCCGATCGCCGCCTCCGTGCCGGGGAAGAACACCGCCGCCGCCACCATCCCCTGGGTCTCCGCCGTTACCCAGATCGGCTCCCCGCCCCACCAGGACCCATCCTGCACGGTGGCGCGGTCGCGGTAGTCGAACTCGTCGTCGCGTTCGGGGTCGTAGAAGCGATTGGCGACGATGCCGTGGCGCTCGGGGTAGAGCCCGGTCGCGATCGAGTAGTGCGTGGGGAACGTCAGGGACGGGAAGACCGGGATCAGCGCCGCCTGTGCCCCCGCCCCGTCCAGGCGGTCGAAGGCCGGCGTGGGGTAGCGGTCGAGGTAGTCGGGCCGGAATCCGTCGAACGAAACCAGCACGACGTACGGTCGGCCGTCGACGGCCGGGTCGTTGACGCCGCCGGTTCCCCGTTGCGCCGCGCGGGCCCCGGCGGCCTCCCGCGCCGGCGCAGCGTCGCCGGCGCTCCCTGCGCATGCCGCTGCGAAGAGCGCGACGAGCGCGAACCGGCCCACCACTATCCCGTCAACCTGCCGATGCACGACGCGCGGAACGGTCCGGACAGTCCTGTCGCCGGGCCATCGCGGCCGCGCCTTCGTTCCGGCCGACCCCGCGGGCCGCCCGGCTGTCCGAGGCGGTCGGGGTGGGATTGGGGTGAGTGACGGGGATTGAACCCGCGACCTCCGGAGCCACAGTCCGGCGCTCTACCAATTGAGCTACACTCACCGCATCGCATCGGAACCCCCGATCCTAGCACGGCGCCGCACGGCCGGGAGTCCGCAGCTGGTGCGGGCATGGGTCGTACCGCTCCGGCGGCGCGGAGCGGTACACAGCTGCAGTCAGGAGCTTCCCATTTCTTCACGAGTCTTCGTCGGCAATCTGCAGTACGAAACATCGGCCCAGGAGCTCGAGACCCTCTTCTCCCAGGTCGGACAGGTCGTCGAGGTGGTCCTGCCCGTCGACCGCATGACGGATCGACCGCGCGGCTTCGCCTTCGTGGAGTTCAGCGATGCGTCCGCCGTGGCCGAGGCCATCAGCCGCTTCGACGGCACCGAGCTCGGTGGCCGCATGCTGCAGGTCAGCGAGGCCCGCGAGCGGGCGCCGAGGCCTCCGTTCGGCGGCGGGGGCGACTCCGGCGGCGGGTGGACGGACGACCGGCCCTCGCGCAAGCCGGCGCGCCCCAAGGGCAGCCGCCGCGGCGTGCGGGCTCGCAAGCGCGGATTCTGACCGGGTTCGGCGCGGATCGAGGCGGCCGGGCCGGCGACCTGACGGTCCGCCGCACCGTCGCAGCGACCCGCTAGAATCAGGAGCATGGTGTGTCGTGACGACGCGGACGGGAGACCGGCTGCGTCACGCTGTTCTTCTCCAGCGGGTGCAAGTCCCGCCTCGGTAAGCGCCGGAGCGCCGAGTAGCGGACCCCCAGGCACGACCGGAGACGGCCGTGGCCCGAGCGGGGTGTCAAGAGCCTCTTCGGAGGGAGCAAGTCCGCGGGCCGCAACATGAAGTGAAGCCTGCAGCCTCGACAGATTCACAACCCGAGAGCCGAGCCGCTCATGTCACGGTGAAGGCCACGTCTCCCGCGCCCCGGTCCGGCGGCGTACGTGCGGGAGGTCTCGGCGGGGTAGGGGGCGCAGCACGCGGACACGGAGAGGGACGGAACACGAGAGGCCCGTCTGCGCGGCCCGGGTCGGGGCAACGCGGCTCGCATAAGCCGAAGGTGAAAGCGGGCGCGGCGCAGCGGGATTCCGAGGGGGCCATAGTACTGCGGAGGGCCGTGCAGCAGAACGCGGCCGGAGGGAAGGGCCCCTGCGGTGGGCACGGCGCGGGTGCAAGGACGCGCGAGGGCATGGCCGGCGAGACCGGACCCAACTCCCCCGGGGGGCGTATGTCTCTCGACAAAGTGCGCCAATTGCAGCGACGCCTGTGGGCCGCGGCCAAGCGGTCCCCGAAACGGCGCTTCCACGCCCTGATGGACCGGATCTGGAGGGATGACGTCCTCCGGGAGGCGTGGCGGCGCGTCAAGCGGAATCGTGGCTCGGCCGGCGTCGACAGGGAGACGCTGGCTGAGATTGAGCAGCGTGGTGTCGATGAGTTCCTCGCGGAACTCGGCACGGCGTTGCGGGTGGGGACGTATCGGCCGCGGCTGGTCCTGCGGCGCTACATTCCCAAGGCTGATGGCCGACGGCGACCGCTCGGGATACCGACGGTTCGCGACCGGGTGGCGCAGATGGCCGCGACTCTGGTGTTGGGCCCCATCTTCGAGGCGGATTTCCGCGATTCGTCGTATGGGTTTCGACCGAAGCGGAGCGCGACGCAGGCGCTGGAGGTCCTTCGCGTCCGCGGGGCGCGCGGGGGCAGCCACGTGCTGGATGCCGACATCTGCGACTACTTCAGCAGCATCGAGCACGAGAAGCTGCTGACGCTGGTGCGCCAGCGCGTCTCGGACCGGCGTGTCCTTCGGCTGCTGCGACTGTGGCTCGCGGCGGGGGTGATGGAGGACGGGCAGGTGCATCGAACCCTGGCGGGCACTCCGCAGGGGGGCGTCATCTCGCCGCTGTTGTCGAACATCTTCCTGCACGTGCTCGACCGGGTCTGGGAGGACCGGTGGGCGCACCTCGGTACGCTGGTGCGCTACGCGGACGACTTCGTGGTGATGTGCGACACGAAGTCGTCGGTCGAGGCGGCGCGAGAGCGCGTGGGTCTGGTGCTGGCCCGGCTCGGGCTGGAACTGCATCCGGAGAAGACGCGGGTGGTCGACCTGACGGACGGTCGTGAGGGCTTCGATTTCCTGGGGTGTCATCTGCACAAGCGCATGAGCGGACCCATCTGGGCTCGCAAGCGGCAACGGGTGTACTACCTGCACCGCTGGCCGTCTCGGCGTGCGATGAAGCAGGTGCGAGCCCGCGTGCGGGCGCTCACCCCTCGAGGCCGCTGCCACACGGACCTGCGTCTGGTCATCGCGGACGTGAACCGGGTCCTTCGCGGGTGGGGGCAGTATTTCCGAACCGGGAATGCGGCGCACCACTTCGTGCAGCTCGACCAGTACGTGGAACGGCGCCTGCGCGGCTTGCTCCTCAAGCGCGCGGGGTCGCGACTCGCGGCTGGTCGGGCGCTGGCCTGGCATCGTCCGTTCTTCGAAGCCTTGGGGCTTGCTCGCCTGCGCGGCACGATTCGGTATCCGGGGGTGGTGCATGCCGCGACCTGAAGCTCACCTGGTAAGCCGTGTGCGGGAAATCCGCACGCACGGTTTGAACGGGGGTCTTGCTTCCAGCCGGTCGGTTCCGCCGACCGGTGCCCAGTAGGATCTACCAATGGCGTCCGACGTCCGCGAGCCTGTCGACGCGCCCGAGCGGCCCTCGGTCCGGGCCAACGCGGATTCCCTGCAGGTCGCGCGGGCGATGATCGAGACGCACCGGGTCGCGCGCGAAGCGGGCGAGGCGGGCGACGCGCGATCCGTCCTCGACGGCATCCTCGACGGCATCGCGCCGCTCGTCGAGCACGACGCGGCCGGCATTCACGTCGTCGGGCGCCGCAGCGGCCTCGTCCGTCACAGCCGCACGCGGGGATGCGCGAGCCCGTCCCCCGACGGCCACGCGCCGTTCGAGGCGCGCGGGGTCCTCGGCGAGGTGCTGGCCTCCGGGAAGACCGTCTCGGTGACCGACGCCGCCGCGTCGGACTGCCGACCCTGCGCGCGGTCGCGTCTGGTGGTGCCGGTGATCGGGCCTCGCGACCGCGTGCTCGGCGTGCTCGACGTCCGCTCCGACCGGCCCGGCGGCTACGACGAACCGGCGACGGCGCTGCTCGAGGTCTACGGCTCCGCGGTCGCCGCGGCCATCGAGACGGCGCGCCTCCAGGCCGACATGGCCGTCAAGCGGCGGCTCGACAGCGATCTGGCCCTGGCCCGCGCCGTGATGGCCGACCTGTTGCCGCACAACGCGCCGTCGCTGGCCGGCTTCGACATCGCCGGGGCGCATCGGGCGTCGCTGGCGGTAGGCGGCGACTACTACGAGTTCATCCCTCTCGGAGAGGACCGCTGGGGCGTCGTGATCGCCGACGTGGTGGGGAAGGGCCTGCCCGCCGCCCTGCTCGTCGCCGCGACGCGGGCGTCCGTCTGGGCGCTGGTCGGCCACGATCTGGCGGTCCGCACGGTCCTGCGGCGAGCCAACCGCTTCTTCCACGAGTCGGCGGAGGACGGGCGCTATGTCACCCTCTTCTATATGGTGCTCGACGTTCCGGCCCGCCGTCTGCTCTATGTCAACGCCGGCCACGTGCCGCCGGTTCTGCTTCGCTCGGACGGGACCGTCGAGCTGTTCGACGAGGGCGGAGTGCCGCTGGGGCTCTTCGGCGCCCCGCGTTACACCGAAGGGCATGCGGCGCTCGGCGACGGCGACGTGATGGCGCTCTACACGGACGGGATCGTCGAGTCGATGGACGCGAACGGAGAGGAGTACGGCCGCGAGCGGTTGACCGACGTCCTGCGCCGGACCCGGGAGGCGAGCGCCACCGAGATCTGCAACGCCATCGCCCAGGACGTGCGCAGCTTCGACGCCGGCGTCTCACCCGACGACCGGACGCTGCTGGTCGTCAAGGCGACCGGCCCGGAGCGCGCGCGCCTCGTCTTCGATCAGGACGCGTCCGCGTAGGAGCTTGCGCCGCAGAACGCAACGGCGTGAGTGCTGGGGTGCAAGCTCCTAGGGCGGTGGGGGCTGGGGCCGAACACGGAGCCTGCGACGGGTTTGGCGGCGCTAGGAGTCGGCGCCATGGAACGGCGCGGACTCCCGCAGGCGCGGCTGGGGGCCGGACGGGGCCGTCAGGCGACGACTGGAGGGTGAGGAGGGACCTCGGCCGACCGGGGGCGTGGACGCGGCGCGAACCAAGGAACGGTCGCGCCGCGTCCAGCGGCTAGTTGGCGTTGGCGGCAGCCTGCGCGCCGTGCGGGAACTGCCGGTAGTGCGCCATCAGCGCGTCGCGGCCGAAGTCGCCGTCGAAGTCGCGCCACACGCTGTGGACGTGGTTCGCACCGTTCTGCACGTTGTCGTACTCGATGAGGAAGGTCGGCCCCTGAACCCGGTAGTAGTGCGGCTGGCCCTCCTCGAGGCTCCCCATCCACGCGAAGCGGATGCCGTCGAGCCCGGCCTCCTTCACCTTGGCGAGACGCTCGGCGGCGATCGCGGGCGGCTGCGCGTCGGCATACTCCTCGATCAGCGCCCAGAGGATGTCCTGCTGGCCCCGGTTCAGATCGCCGAAGGCGACGCCCCGGTTCTCCTGAATCGCGGCCTTGCGGTCGGAGGTGGTCAGGATGTCGCGCGGGGCCTCGTCGGAGATGATCGCCGCCCGGCGGTGCGCGTCGGACATCGAGGCAATCAGGCTGCGCGGCAGGATGTCCTCGAGCACCAGGACGCGCTCGCCGGCGCGGCTGCCCTCGCGGACGTGGGCCGGGTTGGTCCCGAAGAACTGCGGCGTGCTGGAGCTGAGAACGCCGTCGAGCACCGTCCAGTTCTGCGAGATGTGGTGCCCCTCGTAGCGCCAGCCCCAGGTCCCGTCCGCGCTCGGCTCGCCGAAGATCATGACGAAGTAGAGCTCGGTGTCGCGCATGGCGCGCCCCTCGCGGTCGTAGAGGATCTGCTCGAGGTGCCGGATGCGCTCCGCCTTGTCGTAGCCCTCGGCGCTCAGGCTGGCCTCGAGGAGGGCCAGGGCCGCGGTCTTCTGGGCCTTGGTCATCGTCTTGAGGGCGACGCCCTTGCGCTCGCGCGGAATGTAGTGCCAGTCGAAGCGGTCGTCGCTGTTGAAGGCGAACATCACCGCCGAGCGCTGCTCGGGGGTCAGCGTGTCGAGGAACGCCTGCGCGGACTCGCTCATCGCCGCGACGTGATCCTCGTTCTGGAGCATGCTCACCGCACCCGCGGTCACGATGGCGAGCGCGACGAACACGAGCGGCACAAGGCGCGCCGTCATTCTCATGGATGCCTCCACATCTCTTGTCTTGCCGGCGGACGGGCCCCGCCGCCGCTGCGCCGGGCACTGCACCCGGCCGTGCGCGAGGCCGCATCTCGGTGGGGCGAGCCTACAACCGCCCGCAGGGAGCGTCAAGGCCGCTGCCGGGCTCGTGGGGGTGCGCGCTCGGCGCGTCGAGTCGACTACAATGCGGCCATCGCTTTGGGGCGTCGTCCGGGTGCGCGCGGCAGGCCGGGAGGGACCGGTTGCTCGGGTGGGCAGCATGACCAGACGCAGCATGACCAGACGAGGAACGCGGGCGTCGGGGGCGGGATGCGTCGCGGCGCTCGCCGTGTTCCTGAACGTCGCGCCGCCGGCAGCGCAGGAGCCGGGGGCACAGGGGCCGGCCGCACCGGAGCCGCCGGCGCACGCGGCGGCAGCGCCGGTGCCCGGCCACCCGCCGCACGGAGCGCTGATCGAGCGCTACTGCGTGACGTGCCACAACGCGCGGCTCCGGACCGCGGGGGTCGTGCTCGAGGGGCTCGACGTCTCGAACGTCGCTCCCGGCGCGGCAACCTGGGAACGGGTGCTGCGCAAGCTCCGCGGCCGGGAGATGCCGCCCGCGGGCCGGCCGAGGCCCAACGAGGCGGAGTACGACGCCCTCGCGACGGAGCTCGCGACGGCGCTCGATCGAGCCGCCCGGCGCGCGCCGAACCCGGGCCGGGGCGCGCTGCACCGGCTGAACCGGACCGAGTACGCGAACGTCATCCGCGATCTGCTGGCGCTCGAGGTGGACGTGGCGCGCTTCCTGCCCCCGGACGACTCCAGCTACGGCTTCGACAACATCGCCGACGTGCTGCGCGTCTCGCCCCTGCTGCTGGAGCAGTACCTGTCGGCGGCGCGGGTCATCAGCCGCGCCGCGGTCGGAAGCCCAGCCGTGCGTGCGGCTACCGACACCTATCGGACCGCGCCCGACCACACGCAGGACTACCCGCTCGACGGGCTGCCCTTCGGGACCCGCGGCGGTCTCGCGGCGCGGCACTACTTCCCCCTCGATGCGGAGTATGAGGTCCGGGGCTTCCTGAAGCGGACCGCGCAGACCGGGATCCGCGGGCTCGGCGAGGCGCACGACGTCGAGATCGCCGTCGACGGGGTGCGCGCGGGGCTGTATCGCGTCGGCGGTCCCGACTTCTACGACCAGATCGGCGACATCCGGACCGTGGTCGGCGTTACCAAGGCGTTCACCGCGGACGAGGTGCTGCGCGTCCGCGTGCCCGTCTCGGCCGGGTTCCACGAGGTGAGCGTCGCGTTCCTCAAGCAGCCCTCGGTGCTGGCCGAGGAGCTCGACCAGCCGTTCCTGGCGAGCTATCGCGCGGATCCGGTCGACGGCCTGCCGCACGTGGACCGGCTGACGGTGAGCGGTCCCTACGGGCCGGCGGGGCCGGGCGAGACTCCCAGCCGCGAGCGCATCTTCACCTGTCGTCCCCCCGGCGACGATCCGGCCGAGGCGCGCGCGTGCGCGGCGGCCATCCTCGAGACGCTGGCCCGCCGGGCGTTCCGCCGGCCGGTCTCCGCCGCGGACCTCGGCGTCCTGCTGCCGTTCTACGACGCGGGGCTCGCCGAGGGCGGGTTCGAAGCCGGCATCGAGACGGCCCTGCGCCGCATCCTGGTCGACCCGGAGTTCATCTTCCGCGCAGAGCGCGACCCAGACGGCGTCGCGCCCGACACGGCGTACCCCCTGAGCGACCTGGAGCTCGCCTCGCGGCTGTCGTTCTTCCTCTGGAGCAGCGTTCCCGACGACGAGCTGCTGGACGTGGCCGGCCGGGGGGCGCTGGGCGACCCGGACGAGCTGCGGCGGCAGGTGCGCCGCATGCTTGCCGACCCGCGTTCGGCAGCCCTCGTCGACAACTTCGCGGTCCAGTGGCTGCTGGTGCGCAACCTCGGCGCGGCGCGTCCCACGCCGTCCGAGTTCCCGGACTTCGACGACAACCTGCGCCAGGCGTTCGCGCGCGAGACCACGCTCTTCGTCGAGAGCGTCATCCGCGAGGACCGGAGCGTCGTCGACCTCATCGATGCCGATTACACCTTCCTCAACGAGCGGCTGGCCCGCCACTACGGCATCCCCGACGTGTACGGCGACCGCTTCCGGCGCGTCGAGGTGATCGACGAGAACCGGCGAGGCCTGCTGGGGCACGGCAGCGTGCTGACCGTCACCTCCTATCCCAACCGCACGTCGCCGGTGCTCCGGGGCAAGTGGGTGCTCGACAACATCCTGGGGGCGCCGCCGCCCCCGCCGCCGCCCGACGTGCCCGATCTCGAGGAGAACCCGGTGGGCGAGGTGCTGGCCATGCGCGAGCGGATGGCGCATCACCGGCGGAACGCGATCTGCGCGAGCTGCCACGTCCGGATGGACCCGCTGGGGCTGGCGCTCGAGAACTTCGACGCGACCGGGCGCTGGCGCACCGCCGAGGGCGGGAACCGCATCGACGCGTCGGCGGAGCTCGACGACGGGACATCGTTCACCGGCCCGGCCGGGCTGCGCGAGCTGCTGCTGCGGCGCCCCGAGCAGTTCGCGGAGACGGTGACCGCGAAGCTTCTCACGTTCGCGCTCGGCCGCGGCCTCGAGCACTACGATGCGCCGGCGATTCGCACGATCCTTCGCGCGGCCGAGCCGGCCGGGTACTCGTTCTCGTCGCTCATCGAGGGCATCGTCGAGAGCGTCCCGTTCCGCATGCGGCGCTCGGCGGCCGCGGCGACGTCGGCGGCGGCGGACGCCGGCCCGTAGGCGCCTGCGCGCCCTGACGGGGGCGTTGGGAGTCTCGCTGGCGCGGAACTTCTGCGCTGCGGATTCCCGGCGAGCCGAACGGGGATTCACGAACTGGAGCCAGGAGACGGAGAGCCATGATCAGCACTGCACGGTCGTTGCCGCGGCGGACGTTCCTGCGCGGCGCCGGCGCCGCAATCGCCCTGCCGTTCCTCGACGCGATGGTGCCGGCGCTCAGCGCCACCGCGCGCGTTGCCGCGCGGCCGGTGCGCCGGCTGGGCTTCGTGTACGTGCCCAACGGCGTGATCATGAGCCGGTTCACGCCGCCCGACAGCGGATCCGGCTTCACGTTCACGCCGATCCTGCAGCCGCTCGAGCCCTTCCGGGACCGCGTGGTCGTCATCTCCGGGCTCGGGTCGCGGCCGGCCGAGCCGCAGGGCGACGGGCCGGGCGACCACGCGCGCGGGAGCGCCGCCTGGCTCAGCGCCGCGCACGCCAAGCGGACGGAGGGCGCCGATCTGCGGGCCGGGACGACGATCGACCAGATCGTCGCGGACGAGGTGGGGCGCGAGACCCAGCTCCGGTCCCTCGAGCTGGCTGTCGACGACGTCAGCGAGCTCGTCGGCAACTGCGATTCCGGCTACACCTGTGCTTACACCAACACCCTCTCGTGGCGGACGCCGACGACGCCGCTCCCGATGCAGACCGACCCGCGGATCGTCTTCGAGCGGCTCTTCGGCGACGGCGGGACGCCCGAGCAGCGGGCGGCGCAGGCCCGGATGGACCGCAGCATCCTCGACTCGGTGACCGAGGCCGCGGCCCGCTTCCAGCGAAGGCTCGGTCCCGACGACCGCTCGCGGGTCGGCGAGTACCTGGAGGCCATCCGGGACCTCGAGAGGCGCATCCAGCGCATCGCGACCGCCGCCGCGGATGAGGTCGAGGTGCCCGAGGCCCCGGTGGGCGTTCCCGACGACGTGGACGCCCACATCCGCCTGATGCTCGATCTGCAGGTGCTCGCCTACCAGGCCGATGTGACGCGAGTGGCGACCTTCATGATGGGGCGGGAGATCTCGCAGCGGACCTACGGGATGATCGGCGTTCCGGAGCCGCACCACGGCCTGTCGCACCACGGCGGCGACAAGGAGAAGATCGCTCGCCTCGTGCGCATCGACAGCTACCACGTCAGCCTGCTGGCGTACTACCTCGACCGGCTGCGGTCCGTACCCGACGGCGACGGGACGCTCCTGGACCATTGCGCCATCCTCTACGGCGGCTGCATCAGCAACGGCAACATGCACAGCCACTCGCCGCTGCCGGCCCTGGTGGCCGGGGGAGGCGCGGGCAGCATCCGGGGAGACCGGCACGTGGTGTATCCGGACGACACGCCGCTGGCCAACCTGCTGCTGGCGCTGGCCGACAAGGCGGGCGTCGCGGTGGAGCGGATCGGCGACAGCACGGCGGCGCTGGCGGAGGTATAGGAAGCGGAGCCGCGGGCGATGGTTTCCGGGCGAGGAGTCGCCGCCGTGGAACGGCGCGGACTCGTGCAGGCCGGCTGGGGGGGAATCGGAGCCGCGCGCGATGGTTTCCGGGCGAGGAGTCGGCGCCGTGGAACGGCGCGGACTCGTGTAGGCCGGCCGGGCGGGAATCGGAGCCGCGGGCGACGGTTACCGGGCGAGCCGGGAGACGCGAAGTCCAGGGGACGCGAGGCCCAGGAAGGAGCACCAACCGTGCGCGCATCCAGCTTGCTGCTCGTCGCCTTGCTGGCGATTTCGCTCGCCTCGGCTGCAGCCGAGGCGCCCTCGGCGGCCGGCGCGGCGCCTGCGGCCCGCGACGCCGGCCTGCTCGAAGCCGTCCGGACGGGGGATGCCGCGTCCCTCGCGGCGCTGCTCGACGGCGGGGCGGACGTCAACGAGGCAGGCCCGGACGGTACGACCCCGCTCCACTGGGCGGTCTACCGCGGCGATGTCGCGACCGCGGAGCGGCTCATCAGCGCCGGGGCCGCGGTGGACGCCGCGAATCGGTACGGCGTCCGGCCGCTGACGATCGCCGCGGCCGCCGGCCACGCCGGCCTGGTCGAAGTGCTGCTCGACGCCGGTGCCGACCCGGCGCTGCCGGCGGCGGGCGAGCCGCCCATCCTGTCCGCGGCCCGGACCGGCAGTCTCGACACGGTTCGGCTACTCGTCCGCCACGGGGCGGACATCAATACGAAGGAGACGCTGCGGGGGCAGACGGCGCTGATGTGGGCGGCGGCGGAGAACCACACGGCCGTCGTGCGGACGCTGCTCGAGCTCGGGGCCGACGTCCACGCCCGCTCCACGGGGGCGGGGACGGTGCGGTCCGGGGCGCTGGATGCCGATCAGCGCGCACCCGAGCGGGTGACCGTCGGTTTCACGCCGATCCTGTTCGCGGCCCGGCAGGGGGCGCTGGACGCCGCGCGTGTCCTGGTTGCCGCGGGGGCGGACGTCAACGAGCAGGGCCCGCGGGGCAGCAACGCCCTGCTGATCGCGACGCGCAACTACCACTACGAGCTGGCCGCGCACCTCGTGGCGCGCGGCGCCGATCCGAACGCCGCCGACGCGGGCGGCGCTACCGCCCTGCACGCCGCCGTGCGGGCGGAGACCCTGCGCGGCGTGTCGGCGCCGGCCCGGACGCCGACGGGCGGCCTGGATCGCATCGCGTTCATCGACTTCCTGCTGGATCACGGGGCGAATCCGAATGCCCGGCTCGCTCGCGACGCGCGTCCGAGGAAGGCCGATACGCGCGACCTGATCGCGGATCGCCTCATCGACTTCAGCGTCTCCGCGGGCGGCGCGACGCCCTTCCTCTTCGCCGCGAAGGCGGCGGACGTGGAGGTGATGCGGCTGCTCGTCGACCGCGGGGCGCACCCGCGGATCACGACCTACGAGGGGACGACGCCGCTCGCCGTCGCGGCCGGCATCGGCTTCAACGAGGGGCAACGGCAGCCGCCGGACGCGCAGGTCCTGGAGGCGCTGGCCTTGACCATCGCCCTCGGCAACGACGTGCGCCTGGCGAACATCCACGGCCAGACGCCGCTCCACGGCGCGGTGTACCGCGGGCTCGAGCCGGCCATTTCGCTGCTCGTCGACCACGACGCCCCGCTGGACGCCGCCGACGGGGTGGACCGCACGCCGCTCAAGCTCGCCGAGGAGGGCTTCTTCCAGCTCGCGTCGCGACTGCGGCGCGACGGGGCGGCGGCGTTGCTCGCGGAACTGGGGAACGACACGCCGGAGCAGGCTCGCCTGCGCCGGCTGAATCCGACGCCACGGTAGTTCGCGCGCCCTGACGGGCGCGCTGGGAGTCTCGCTGGCGCGAAACTCCTGGCTGGCTGGCGTTGGGATGCGAAGGAGGTTACAGGAGATGTGTCATTCGAGTCGTCGAGGATTGGTCGGCATGGTTGCAGTCGCGGCCGTCGTTGCGCTGGGCGCGGTTCCGGCGGCGGGCCAGATCGTTGCTGCAACCGATGAGGCGCCGGCGCGCACTCCGTGGGGGCACCCGAACCTGCAGGGTCTCTGGAACAACAACACCGTCGTGCCGCTCGAGCGCCCGGACGATCTGGCCGAGCGGGAGGAGCTGAGCGACGAGGAGGTCGCGGCGCGCTTCCAGGCGAACTCCGACTTCCTCTTCACGCCCCGCGAGGGGGACCCCGGCTTCTACAACGAGTTCTGGTTCGAGTACGGCCAGGACACCAACCGGACGTCGCTCATCATCGAACCGCGCAACGGGAAGCTGCCGCCGTTGACGCCGGAGGCCGCGGAGCGCGCGGCGGCGCTCGCCAACTTCGCGACCCTGCCGGCCGTCACCGGCGACGCCGCGAGCTGGGAGGAGCTGTCGCTCTTCGACCGCTGCATCACGCGCGGGATGCCCGGCGCCATGTCGCCCGGGTTCTACAACCACAACTACCGCATCCTGCAGACGCCGGACTACGTGGTGATGCTCGTCGAGATGATCCACGACGTGCGGATCATCCCGCTCGAAGGGCGGCCTCATCCGTCACCCGCGGTCCGCCAGTGGCTGGGCGACTCCGTCGGGCGCTGGGAGGGCGACACTCTCGTCGTCGAGACCACCAACTTCACGGACCGCGTGAACACGCGCGGCGTCACGGTCTTCGGTGGCAGCGACCAGATGCGCCTGGTCGAGCGCTTCACGCGGGTCGGCCCCGACACGATCGACTACCGCTACACCATCGAGGACGCGGCCAACTACACCGCGCCGTGGACGGCCGCGATCCCGATGACGCGCATCGAGGGCGAGATCTTCGAGTACGCCTGCCACGAGGGGAACTACTCGGTGGCGAACATCCTCCGGGGAGCGCGGGCGAACGAGCGGCAGGAGCAGTAGGCTCCGGCCCCGGGCCGGTCGCGGCCACCGCGCCGCGGCCGGTCGCCGGTCCCCGCCCGGCCGCTCAGACCCCCGCCCCGCCCCAGGTCTGCCGCCGGCGCGGCGCCGGGGCACGCGGGGCAACCAGCGTCTTCCCGAACGAGGATGCGAACAGCAGGTAGGGCACGCCGAAGGCCGCCACGGTCGGGTTCAGCGTGCCGGCGATGAGCGCCTTCGCGAGGGCGAAGGTCATCATCGTGAAGTGCAGGAAGTTGCCGAGCGCCAGGGGCCGGTTGTAGTCCCGGCCGAGCAGGGCCCCGCGCGCCGCCCAGTTGACCACCCCGAACCCCGCGTAGAGCGCGCCGGCCGCCTGGACCAGCAGGATGCCGAGGTTGGTCGGCTGCATCCCCGCGTAGAACAGCACCTCCTGTGGGAAGAACGACGCCGCGAGGCCCAGGGCGAGCATGAAGAGGCCGCTGGCGATCAGGAGAATCCGCGTGCTCATCGGGCCCTCCCGCGAGAAATGGCACGCCCGGCTGGATTCGAACCAGCGACCCTCGGTTTAGAAGACCGATGCTCTATCCACCTGAGCTACGGGCGCACGCTGACCTTCAAGCTGCCTAGCATACCCGAGCGGCCGCAGCGGCAAGGCGCTCGGTCCGTCCGCGGTGCGGGCTCGGTCCACGCCGCGGTGCGCCGTGCCGATGCTCCCCTCGAGCGGCGGCCTGGATCAGTCGGCCTTCTCTCCTTCGCTGCCGGGCTTCGGGAAGAACTGATCCACGAGGACCGGGTTCCCGTCGGGATCCTCGAACGCGATGTGGGCCGGTCCCGTGCCCTGCGGGTCCGTGTCGGTGGACATCTCGATGCCGGCGGCCACCAGGGACTCCCGGATCTCCCGCACGTCGGTGAAGTCCGGCACGCGCGACGTGTCCTGCGCAAGGCCCGGATTGAACGTCAGGATGTTCTTCTCGAACATGCCATGGAAGAGCCCGATGATCACCGGGCCATTGACCAGGATCAGATACCCGGTGCCGTCGCCGCCCGTCCGGGAGAAGCCGAGCTTCTCGTAGAACGCCCTGGATGCCTCCAGGTCCTTGACGGCGAGGCTGATTGAGAACGCGCCGAGCTGCATCGATGTGTCTCCTTGTTGGGGTCCCGCCCAGCCGTCCGTCGCCAGTCACTGCTGCTGCGGCTGGGCTCTGTCTGCCGTCGGGCGCCGCCCGGCGATCTGAACGGCCGAGCCTGCTCCGCCGTCATGTTGCCGCGTGCGCTGCGGCGCGGGCCGATTGTTCCAGGCGATTCAGCCAACGCCCGAAGTGGGGGCATGCGTCACGCATGGCGTCGAGCCCAACCGCCAGGGCCGCAAGGGTGCCCACCCATGGCTTCTGGTACCTCGCCACGACTGCTTCGACGCGTTTGGAGGGCGCGGAGTTCGGCGAGTCGTCGATCGCTTCGGGATTGGCGAAGGCATCGCGAATCTCCTGGAGCGCCTCGCGGAGATGCGGCTGGTCGATCGCCCGTGCGAACGCGGCGCAGTCGCTGAACAGCAGCGCCTCGAACTCATGCATCATCACGTAGGGGACGAACCGGTTCCGATCGAAGGCTTCGCCCATCTCTTCCGCCACGCTCGCAGCCAGTCGCTCCTCTATCGCTTCTGCCTTGCCTCCGACCGGAAGCTCAGCCGCCTCCGCGCGACCGGGCCACGCTGCGGTTCCGCGCCGCGGCAGCCCGTAGTAGTCCACCATCGTGGTCGCGACGTACCTCGCATCCTCCCGCAGGTGGTCGACGATATCTCGGCGCGCGACCGTCCAGGAGGTGATTCCGCCCTGCCCGCCTCCGATGAACCCCGCGCTCACCGTCGCGAAACCGTGCCCGACAAGGTGTGGAGCGAGCACCTCGTTGACGAAGCTCTCTTCCGTGTGGCCCTCGACATGGACGATCAGCGTCACGGAGCAGAGCTCCGTGGCCCGGTCTCACGGCGGGGACGTCCGCCCAGCTCGTTCTTCCTCCAGAGCTGGCCAAGGCTGTAGTTCTCCAGCCGGGTGGCCAGCCGTCCGGCGTCCAGCCTGCGAAGCTCCGTCGCGCCGTCGACTCTGTCGGCCACGAGTACATCTTCCGGGCGAAACTCGTCGAGCAGCAGCGACGATTGCGTCGAGATGACGATCTGAGTGTCTACCGATGCCTGCTTGACGAGCGATGCCAGCATCGCGATCGCATAGGGGTGCAACCCGAGTTCCGGCTCGTCGAGCAGGATCACCGACGGTCGGAGGGGCGGAGGTTGGAGCAGCAGGGTCGCCAGGGCGATAAATCGCAGCGTGCCATCCGAAAGAGACGACGCATCGAAATACGCCTCCGAAGCCCGGTGCCGCCATTCCAGATGCACGGTGTTCTCGTTGAGCGCCAGAGGCTCTAGGCGGAAGTCCTCGAAGAAGGGCGCGACAAGCTGTACGGTTCGCCGGATCAGGTCGTACACGCTCGCGTGCTTGTGAAGCAGGAGATGCAGAACCGCGGCGATGTTGGCGCCGTCGTGACGCAGAAAACGATTGTCGTTCACGTCCGCCGTTCTCTTGAGTGGCGACGTGGCTCCCGTGTCGTGGAAGTGGTACACGCGCCAGCCATCGAGATAGTCGCGGACGCGATGAACGGACTCGTCGTCGAGACCGTACCGATCTCGATGGCTGATCCAGGCCTCTGTTCGGTAGCCACGTGCGGCCGATTTCAAAGGGTGTCCGTCTCGATGCTCCACGCAGGTCTCGCTGGTCGGAGACAGCCCGTCCGCAGCGGTGGGCGCGAGCGTCACTCGGTACTCGTAGACGCCGCTTCCGAGGGAGACGTGCGCCCTTAGCTCGGACGTCATCTTGGTGCCGAAATGGAGCATCCGGTCCGCGCCACCGGACTTGGCGACGTACTCCTGCAGACGCCCGTCGCGGATCTCGCGCAGCAACGAGAACAGGCCGATGAAATTGGACCTTCCCGATCCGTTCGGTCCGATCAGGACGCTGATCGGAGACAGAGGCAGGCGCGTGATGCGCCTGATGCTCTTGAAGCCCTCGATCGTGATCCAGTCGACGGCGGCCATCACCGACAATTATCGCCCACCGCGGAAGCGGTCGCCGTGTCGGTCGATTGCTGCCGACGCCGCTGTCGGCGAGCGATCACGGCCCGCCGCGCAGGTCGTCCAGGAACTCGGATGCCGGCTCGACGCCCGTGACCAGCAGCCGTTCGCGGGCGCGCGTGCAGGCGACGTACAGCAGGTGTCGCTCGGTGCTGTAGACCTCCGCGAGGTCCGCATCGTCCGCGACCCGCTCGATCCGCGACTGGAGCGGAAGGATCTCGTCGTCGCAGGCCACCACGGCCACGGCGCGGAACTCCAGTCCCTTCGCGAGGTGCATCGTGCCAACCGCCACCGCCCCCGACGCGACCACCGACCGGGAATCCAGCTCGACGGGCGTCAGCCCGCCATCCCGGACCGCCGCGACGGCTCTGGCGACCTGGTCGTGTGACCGGACGAATACCCCGAGCGCCTGCGGGGCGTAGCCCTCCGCGGTTCGCGCCCGCAGCCACGCAGCCACCGCCGCTGTCTCCGCCTCGGGCGTGTCGAACGTGCGGACGTCGGGCTCGGGTCCGTTGAAGATGGAGACCGTCGCGCCACGCTGCTCCGCGTTGCCGTCGACGTCGGCGAGCTCCGGGGGCAGGAGCCGATCCGCCTGCCGCCGGATCTGGTGCGAGGTCCGGTAGTTGATGCGCAGGGTGTGGGACCGCCCGCGCACGTCCACGCCCAGCGCCCGCCAGGAGAACGGCGTCTGGAAGATCCGCTGCCCGAGGTCTCCGGCGAAGAACAGGCCGTCCGGACGGCCGCCGCCCAGGGCGGCGAGGAAGCGCAGCTCGGCCACCCCGAGGTCCTGGGCCTCGTCGATCACGCAGTGATCGAACGGGGGAGGCCCCGCGTCCGCGACCCGCGCGGCCAGCCGCGCGAACATCGCGGGCTCCGTCAGTAGCCGTCGCGCCGCGAGCTCCGACCGGACGCGGGAGAAGATCGACCAGAGCAGCTCCCGCTGCTTCTCGGCCAGCCGCGTCTTGCGGCCGAGGCGCTGCACGTCCTGGTACTCCTCCCAGCTTCCGAGCTGCCAGGCGTCGACCACCTCGCTCCACTCCGTCCAGAGGAGATGGGCGGTGAACCGGTGTCCCTGGGCGTCCTCCGCCGCCCGCGCGAGCAGAGCGCGAACGTCGTCGTCGCGCGCCGGATCGAGGCGCCCGAGGCGGGCGGCGAAAAGCCGGCGTCCGATGCCGCGCATCGAGTGCACTTCCAGGCGTTCCGCCAGCTTCGGCTCGTTCCCGATCAGGCGCACGAGGCGCGTGCGCAGCGCGGCCGCCAGAGCTTCGGAGAAGGTCGCCAGCAGCACGCGGCGCTCCGGGTGCGTCCGGGCCAGGTGCACGGCCCGGTGGAGGGCCACGATGGTCTTGCCGGTGCCGGCCGACCCCGCAACGCGCGCCGGGCCGTTGTACCCCCGCTCGACGAGCTGCCGCTGGGCCGGATGCAGGAAGACCGTCCACTTCTCCCAGGAATACGCCAGCGCGCGGGCCAGCGCTTCGACGTCCCCCATCACCCGGAAGCGCCGCTGGGCATCCGGATGAGCGAAGGGATCCGCGCCCGCCGGGGCCGGCGTCGGGTGCGGTGGAGACCCACCGGTGGCGATCTGCAGCAGCGCCTCGGCCGCCTCGGCGGGCAGGTGATCCGCGACGTCGAGCAGCGTGTCTTCCGTCGCGGCCCGCACGTCGCCGAGCCACTCGACGGGAACGCCGTAGCCCAGCAGGTAGTCGTCCGACGCGCCCCCGAAGATCGGCGCCCGCGACGCCGACGCCGAAGCCGCTGGCCGGAACCGGACTCGCGGTCGAGGGCCGGTCGGCCGGCGCGTCGCCCTCGACGTAGCGCGGCACCCGGATCTCGCGCACGGTCTCGCGGATCTCGACGAGCTGCGCCGCCCCGGTTGTCGGGTGGCGATCCAGGCGCCGCCGCTCGGCCTACTGGTAGGCGGCGTCGTGATGGCCGACGTAGCAGAGGAGGAAGCTCGACGCGGTCCGATGCACGATCAGCCGGAGGTCGCGGCTGACCCGGACCAACCAGAAGTGCTTGTCCCTGGCCCGGTCGAGCGCGTGCAGCTTCAGCCCCGGCTGGGCCGGGTTCATCTGGAGATCGAACGCGGTGGTCTTGACCGCCTTCTGCTCGTCGCCGGTCAGCTTCGCGAGGCTGTCGGTGAAGGTGTCGGCGATGCGGAACTGCATGCCCTACACCGCGAAGCAGAAGTCGTGCTCCTCAAAGCGCCAGACTATCGCGCCACGGAGTACGTTCGCCTTGGACCGACCCATCGACGGACCGGCCACAAGATTCTCGGGGAGACTCGCCGTCATAGGTTCCCCGAGAGTTCGCCGTCCCGCTTGCTCGCCATGCTCAGATACACGCTGTCTGCCGTCTCTTTGACATCCTCCGCAACCTCGAGCAGCGACCTGTCCCATCCGTCGTACGCCCGGAGCGTGCCACCCGCTTCCCGAATGGTCTCCCGGGCGCGGAGCAGCGACGAAACGAACCGCGTCTCAACCGACTGGGTACTTGCGTGCGCTCGATCGAGATCGCTCGTCTGCTCGAGGACGTCTCGTGCCTCCGCGAGGGCCAGTACCTCCCCGAGCCGCCGGATGTCCGGGTTCAGCGTCTCGACGACCGGCCGTGCATCCCCCGACTTCGACCCGTAAGAGCCATACGAGGACCTTCCGCAGCTCGTCGAACCTCTCCGGCGGCACCGGATTCCGCGTCGGCCCGTGCCGTAGCCAGCCCGACCCGAGACCGAGGTGCTCCGCGTACTGGAACCGCGAAAGAGCCGCGTAGAGGCATACGAAACCGAACTTCGGAGTGGCGCGGTCCCTGATGTCGAACAGTCCCTCGCGTTCGGCCTGCTCCAGCACGTAGACGGCCGAGACCATGCGCCTGACCGTGTCGTGCCGGTCCCCGATGGCCGCCGCGATCCGTTCCAGAGAGCTCCCGTCAGCCCCGTCCGCCCGATACCAGCCCGCTGCGAACTTCGCCTTCCGGTACGCGTCTCAGTTCGTCGGCCCCTTCATGTGCTTGAAGCCGATGAATGCCCGTGCGCGTTCGCGGCTGGCGACGGGGTAGACGGACACATGGTCGAACGTGGCGCGGAGCGAATCGTCCACCACCGGCACGGAAACCCGCACGTTCTCGGTGGCTGCGAGCCTCCGCACCAAACCCGGGTCCCGCAACAGACGGAGAGTCGCAAGCCGCCGGTTGCCCTCCAGAACGACCAGCCCGTCCTCGTTCGCATAGTGGCCGGCAACCACGACACGCGGCTCGATGTCGAAATAGCCGTTGGCCGAGAACGACTGCAGCAGCCCAGCGAGGTCGGCTGCGCGGTAGAGGTGCGCTACGATCCACTCGTCGGAATGCTCGGCCGCCTCGCCAGCCAGTCGCGGGCTCTCCCGGTCCAGCCGCAGGCGCTCGACCGGGACCTTCGTGATCGTTTCCAGATCCATCGGGCGTCTCTTTCATCCGGGCCTGTCGCGCTCGGGCTTCATCGAAGCCATCGTCCGCGACCTCCGGAACCGGGCCCGGGCTTCACTCCGTGCCGGGTCCCGCGCTCTCTGCGGAACTCTCGCCTGCCGCCGCGGCCGCATCCTGCGGCGCGGCCACGTAGGTGCGGCCCGATTCCGCTTCCAGTCTCTGGATGTGCCGAACGATGGCTTCGATGTCGTAGTCGAAGCGCGCTGCGAGCCGGTCGCGCACGGCGCGCACCTCCGCCACGATGGGATCGGGCTCCATGCAATCGAACCTCCACCTTCTCGACGTACCCGAGCGGCTTCATGACGCGGCCCTGCTCACACGCGGAACACCTTCATCACCTCGTCGCCGAGGTGATTGATGACCTTGACGGCGATGCGGCCCGATGCGGGGCGGTCGAAGGGGCGCGAGATGTCGCTGTGGAGTGTCGCCCAGGCGTCGGGATCGATCTCGGCCTTAAGGGTGGTCTTGAGGGCCTTGTAGGGGTCGTTGGCGCCAAGGAAGTAGGCGTGGCGGACGAAGAAGCTCTCCTCGTTGTAGTCGGTGTCGATGAACCGGCAGGCGATGCCGTCCGCGCCGTCGCTGCGGACTTCGCCGGTGTTGGGGTGGAAGACGTCGACGCCGTTGACCTTCACCTGAAGCTGGCCGTCTTCGGCGCCTTCCCCGGCCGCCGGCAGGATGTCGATGTCGGGCTCGCCGAAGATGACGAACAGGTTCCCCTTGCCGGTGTTCTTCAGCTCGCCGGCCATGTGGAGGTCGGCGTTCATGCGGGCCTTGAGGACGGGGACCCGGCCGAGGCGGTCGAACTCCGAGGCGTGGGCCTCGTAGTTGAACGCGCAGGCGATCAGCACGTCGAACCCGGCGTCGCCCGCCTCCCGCGCCGCCGCCACGAGGTCCGGCCGGGAGACGGTGCCGAACTCCGGGCCGACGAAGATCCCGGCGCGCTTCTCCGGGCGCGCGCCGGCGCGACCCTCGATGTAGCGGCCCTCGGCGCAGATGTACGAGCCCGGCCACGGCGTGATCGCCGCGAAGGCGATGCGGTCCTCCTTGTGCGCCTGCTGGACGCCGGCGGTCGCGAGTCGTTCCAGGACCATGCCGGCGAAGTCGACCGGCGGACCGTAGTTGGCACTCGTCTCCGCCACGCGGTCCAAGAGCTCATCGTCCTCGTCGACCGCCAGCGAGCGGTGCGGAGAGAGGCTCTCGACCGTGAACGGCCCCGCCACGCGCACCTTCCGGTTGTCCTCGTACGGCTTGTCGTAGAGGTACTCGTAGTCCGCCTTGGCTGCGATGGATTCGTCGATCTCCTGCTGGCGTGCGATGCGCGCCTCCCACCAGAGCCGGTGCGTCTCGGCCGCTTCCACCGGCCAGTCCTCCGATGCCTCGCGGGGGATCTGCCACTCCTCCCAGTCGCAATCCAGCCTCGCGTTCAGATCCTCACGCAACGGTTCTAGTCTCTCTTACCAGCGCTCCCAGATGACATCGACCTCCGCGTTGTTGGCGATGGACTTGAGGGTGATGTGCGGCACGCGCTCGTAGACGAAGCCCTGCCGGATATCGCCACGCGTCGCGCCTCCAGACGGAAGCGTGTGAGTGACCTCGGCTTCCTTGCTCTGACCTTCCCGACTATCGGCGAGCATGTAGTACGGATAACGCGAACCCAACATCCTAGTGTGCACCGTCAGAAATACGTGAGCAGTAACGCTTCAGGGATTCCGATCTGCTCGGCGGTCTTCGTCCAGACGAAGGGCTTGGGGTCTTCGTTGTAGACCGCCAGGTACTCCTTGATCGCCGCCTCGAGTGCTTGGGTGCTGCGATGGGTTCCACGCCGGATCTGCTGCCGGGTGATCTCGGCGAACCAACGCTCTACCTGGTTGAGCCACGATGCGCTCGTGGGCGTGAAGTGCAGGTGATACCGAGGACGCCGTGCCAGCCAGTCGTGGATCATCGCCGTCTTGTGCGTGCCGTAGTTGTCCAGCACCAGGTGGATGTCGAGGTCGGGCGGCACCGCCTTGTCGATCACGGCGAGGAAGCGCTTGAACTCCACCGAGCGGTGCTTCCGAAAGCACCTGCCGATCACCTCGCCGGTGGCGGTGTTCAGGGCCGCGAACAACGAGGTCGTGCCGTGCCGTCGATAGTCGTGTGTCCGCTGCTCCGGTGCTCCCGGACGCATCGGCAACACCGGCTGGGTACGGTTCAACGCCTGGATCTGCGACTTCTCATCCACACACAGCACCACCGCTCGCTCCGGCGGATGCAGGTACAGCCCCACGATATCGCGCACTTTCTCGATGAACAACGGGTCTCGCGACAGCTTGAAGGTCTCGCTGCGATGGGGCTTGAGCGCGAACGCGCGCCACACGCGGCCGACGGTCGAAGCGCTCAGCCCGCAGGCTCGGGCCATCGACTCCCGGCTCCAATGCGTCGCCCCCCGTGGGGTCGTCTCCAGCGTCCGGACCACGACCCGTTCGACGTCCTCGTCCGACACCCGGCGCGGCGCGCCCGGCCGTGGTTCGTCCAGCAAGCCGTCGCAGCCGTTGCGCAGGAACCGCCGCCGCCACTTGCCGACCGTGGCCCGCGTCGTGCCCAGAGCCTGCGCCACGACCTGGTCGCTCCGTCCCGCGGCGCTCTGCAGCACGATGCGTGCCCTCAGGGCCAGAGCCTGCGCGGTATTGCGCCGGCGCAGCCAACCCTCCAGTTCCTCGCGCTGTGCGTCCGAGACCTCCGGGACCTCTCGTGTGTAATGGTTCGGCACGGCCCTCCTCGCTTCCGGGCCGACCGTACCACGAGCCGATTCTACTGGTCAAGAACTTCAGGCGTTGGACACTAGCGCGAGCGAGCGCTAGCGCCACGCGAGACGTGTCAATGGTAATCCAGCGCCGACCCCACCGTTCGGCAACGTGGGCAGTTGTGCCGGAACCACAAGTAGGATCAAGCACCAAGTCTCCCGGGTCTGTTGTCATCAGTACGCAACGGTCTACGACACCACGGGCCGTTTGCACGACGTAGATCTTCGCTTCCCCAAAACCACCGGCCCTGACGTCATCCCAGTAGTTGGTGACCTTAACGATGGGGTAGTCGTCGCCGTACATGCGGTACCGTATGTAGTTGCCAACTACACACAGCCTCGCAGCTCTATTCAGCCGATCGAGGCCATCCTCCGTCGTTCTCCAGAAGTATCCTCGAAGCGCCGCAAAGGTGCGCCCCTCATGGCTGTAGACGAAGGACGTGGTGGGGCCGCCACTGTCGGAATAGATGCTCGAGGGCATGAAACGACGATGGGTTGCCGGAATCAGCGATGGCGTCCGGAGTTCTTGTTTAGACGTCTTCGGTTAGCGGGTTCCGGATCGAAGCGTCAATGTTTTGACTTGTACAATTTTCCGGATTATGGCATAACGGTGGCGTGACGTCCGCCGACCGGAAATCGCCCCCACCTCGAACTGCGGAGCTTCCCACCGACCTCGAACGGCTTCGCGGAGAGTTGGCGCGGCGGGAGCGCGACACCGAGAACCTGCGGCGCGAGAAGGGCCGGTTGCAGCGCAAGAGCAACCGACTGCAGCGGGAGAATGACCACCTGAAGCAAGAGAACGAGCGCCTGAAACGGCAATTGGACGAGGCCCGTCGGGCGGGTCGCCGGCAGGCCGCGCCGTTCGCCAAGGACCGGCCGCAGGGTCGCGGGAGGCATCCCGGACGCCGAGCCGGTGCGGAGTATGGCCGCCATGGCTGCCGCCGGCGTCCGGCGCAGGTCGAC
The DNA here is from genome assembly GCA_965215155.1 of Vicinamibacterales bacterium. GTDB lineage: Bacteria > Acidobacteriota > Vicinamibacteria > Vicinamibacterales > UBA8438 > JAGWAJ01. The sequence continues at coordinate 2,590,728 of CBDCCY010000004.1, forward strand.
GAGACCCACGCGGCGCCGATTCCGAGGGAATGTCCGGACTGCGGCGGCGCGGTCGAAAGGACCCGCGAGGCGTCGCAGTATCAGGAAGACCTGCCGGTGGTGCGCCCGGTGGTGCGGCGCTTTGCCATCGAGGTTGGTCACTGCACGCGGTGTCAGCGGCGGGTGCAGGGCCGCCACGAGCTGCAGACCTCGGACGCGCTGGGGGCGGCGGGCGTGCAGCTCGGTCCCGCGGTCGTGGCGCTGTTGGTCGAGCTGCACACGGAGATGGGGGTGCCGCTGGCGAAGGTCGCGCACCTGCTGCGGACCACGTTCGGGCTGCAGGTGACGCCGGGCGGGCTGGCCCACGTGCTGCACCGGGCGGCCCGTGCCGCCGCGCCGGCCTACACGGAACTGTGCGAGCAGGTCCGCAACGCGCCCGTGGTCACGCCGGACGAGACGGGCTGGCGCGTCGGCGGCGAGCGCCATTGGCTGTGGACGTTCGTCACGCCGGAGACGACGGTCTACGCCATCTGCCCCGGCCGCGGGTTCGCCGATGCCGCCACGGTGCTGGGGACCGACTACGTCGGCGTGCTCGTGCGCGACGGATGGGCGCCGTATCGCTGCTACGACGGCCTGCACCAAACGTGTCTGAACCACTATGCCGATGTCGGGATTATTCCGATGTTGGTGCAGACGCCCCTGTTGTTGGCGGCATCTGCACCAAACTGATCGGCATAATCACAGCCCTTCGAGAAAGGCCAGGAGCGCGTCGGATGGTTGATAGCGGCCCCCGCGGACTTCGGCTGGGGTGGTCCTTGCGAGCGCCCGTTCCTTCAGGGCGAGGTCGGCATGGATGTAGATGTCGGTGGTGCGGACGTGTTCGTGTCCGAGCCACAGGGCGATGACGGTGTTGTCGACCCCGGCGTGCAGCAACCGCATGGCTGCGGTGTGACGCAGCGTGTGCGGGGTGACGGTCTTCTCGCGGAGCGATGGGCAGGCGTGGGCCGCAGCAGCCACGTGCGTCGTGACGCGTTGCGCGAGGGCGTCTCGGCTGAGCGGTTTGCCTGTCCGCGTAGGGAAGACTGGTGCCTCTGGTGAGCTGGCGCATTCGGCCAGCCAGGCACGCAGGGCGGCGGCCACCGGCTTGGTGAGCGGAGTGACCCGGTGCTTGCGCCCTTTTCCAAGGCAGTGGACGTGCGCACCTCGCGCCAAGTGCAGGTCCGTGCAGCGCAGGCCGGTGAGTTCGGCGGCGCGCAATCCGGTCTGGATCGCGAGCGCGAGGAGAGTGTGGTCGCGGCGCCCGGTCCACGTGGTGCGGTCGGGGGCGGCGAGCAGGGCGTCGACTTCGAGGTCGGACAGGAAGGTCACGAGCCCACGTGGACCGCGCGTGGGGGGCATCGCGAGTACGCGGGCAATGACGGCTGCCTGCTCGGGATGCTCCAGTGCGGCATAGCGGAACAGGGCATGAATGGCCGACAACCGCGCGTTGCGGGTGCGCGCGGTGTTCGCGCGGTCGTGCTCGAGGTGGGCCAGGAATCGTCCGATGAGGGGTGCGTCGAGATCGCCGAGTTCCAGGTCCGAGGGGGCCTTGGCGAGGTGGACCGCGGCAAAGCGGACGAGCATCCGCCACGCGTCGCGGTAGGCAGCGACCGTGTGCGGGCTGGCGTGGCGCTGGTGCACGAGCCGCTCGGTGAAGAACGCCTGGAGCGTGGGAGCAAGGGCGCTCATGCTGAGGCCCCCAGATGGCGTTCGAGGCGGTCTGAGGCCAACTGCATCAATGCCGGTGCCGCCGACAGGTACCAGTATGTGTACTTGGGGTCGGCGTGCCCGAGATAGGTGGCCAGGAGCGCGATTCGCGCCGCCGGATTCTGGCCCTGTCGGTAGGCGTCGAGCAGCGTGCACGTCGCGAACCGATGTCGGATGTCGTGCAGCCGTGGCCGACAGGCGGCTGCGTGCGGCCGGAGGCCCGCGCGCTGGACCAGGGTGCGGAACGTCTGCTGTACATTGCGGCACAGCAGCCTCGTGCCCGCGGTAGAAACGAACAGCGCGGCGGTGTCCCGGGCCGCCAGCCGGTCCGCGCGGAGCAGATACTGCTGGACCGCGGCGCTGGCTGTGGGGTGCAGCGGAAGTGCACGGGACTTGTCGAATTTGCCGTGGCGGACGGTGATCAGCCCCTGCTCGGCGTCGAAATCGTGCCGATCGAGCGCGATGGCTTCACCGACGCGCATCCCGGTCACGACCAGCAGACCGATCAGGGTCCGATACGTTGCGGCCCGATGCCCGGTGCGCAGCCCCGATGTGGCGACCAGCAGGGCCGCGATGTCTTCGTCGGTGTAGGGGTACGGCGTGGCGCGCTGGGCGCGCGCCTGCAACAGGTCGGCGGGCGGTATCTCGGTTGCCGGGTCGATCGTGCGCACGAAGGTCGCGAAGCCGCGGACGACGGTGAGTCGGCTGGCCCACCACGCCCTCGGGTCCTTCCCGGCGGGGAGTGTCGCCCAGGCGAGGGCGGTCTCGGTGCGCAGGCGCGTCTCCCCGCGGTCTTCGAGATAGGTCAGGAATTGCGCGAGGAGCTTCTCCGCGCGCGCCAAGCGGTAGCCCAGCGCCCGGCGCATCGTCAGATAGTCGGCCAGGGCTTGACGCAGGAAGGTCATGCTGCACCTCCAGGCCACGCGCGTGCGATCGTGCGCAGGGCGTCATGGTCGACCTTCGCGTAGATCGCCGTGGTCTGCAGGCGGGCGTGACGCAGGAAGTGCTGGATCTCGGACAGGGGGGCGCCCGCTCGGAGCAGTTGCGTTGCCGCGAAATGACGCAACCGATGTGCGTGGACGACGCCGAGGCCGGCTCGCTGCGCGGCGGCGGCCACAATCTGCGTGACCCCGGTCGGGCTCAACGGGCCCAGAGGCGCGACCAGGCGGACGAAGACGGTGCGCCCCTGCGCCCGGGTCGGCCGTTGGCGGAGATATGCGGCCACCGCGTTGCCCACATCGGTCGGGAGAGGCATGCGCTCGGCCCGATTCCCCTTGCCGTGTACGACGACCTCGCCGGCGCGCCAGTGCACGTCGTCGAGACGCAGGGTCGCCACTTCGGCGGCCCGCAGGCCGAGGCGGGCCAGCGTGGTGATGACCGCAAAGTCGCGGCGCCCTCCCAGCGTCCGGGGGTCGCACGCGGCGAGCAGTCGCCGGACGTGGTCGGGCTCGAGGCGCGGCGGAAGCGCCACCAGTCGTCGGCCGGCTACCGACGGGACGGCCGTCGCCAGCGAACGCTGGACCACCCCGGTGACATGCAGGAAGACCAGCAGCGAGCGCAGTGCGGTCGACGTCAGTTGCGCGGCCCGGCGGGATTGCTCGGCACAGCGCGCCACCATGAACGCAGTCACGTCGGCCTCACCGAGTTGCTCGAGGTCCAGCCCGAGGCCGTCGGCCGAGATGCAGCCGCGCAGAAAGGGGCGGACCGCATCGACGTAGCCCTGGGCGGTGGCTTCGCCCAGACCCCGTTCCACGGTGAGGTAGTGCCGGTAGAGCACCAGGGTCTTGTCCACGGGCCCTGTCGGGATGGGCGTCGTCGCAGGCGGGATCGCGCCACGAGCCCGGAGGTACGTCAGCAACGGGCGCAGCGCCTTGCCCGTCAGATGCCTCTTGTAGCCGGCCTTCTGCCGTGCTTGCAGAAACTGCTGCGTTCGCTCTGGCAGGTCGCCGATGTCGAGGCCTCTTGCCTGCAGCCACCGGCTGACGGCCGACGCCAGAGACAACTGCGTCCGCAGCGAGCGCGGTGTGTAGCCTTGCTGCGCAAGCTCCGTCGCGAAGCCCGCCGCGAACGGCTTGAGCGAACCAGCGATGGCGACGACGGGAACGCGTGACGGATCACTCATGAGAGCCTCCTCTCTCGTGGGTCGTGAGAGAAGAGTCTCCGTCCGTCAGCGCGCGGTGATTATCCGGATCGTCTCGTCGAAGACGCCCTGCACGACCGGGACATCAGGGCGGACATCGGAATAATCCCGACATCGGCATAGTGATTCTTATTCCGATATCGGAATAAGGCGCACCTGTTACAACGCTGCAAGCAGCTCCGGGAGGACTATCCGAACAGTCCCTGGGCGGGCGACGTGGCGGCGGTCCTGCGGGCCGGTCTCGACCTGCGGGACCGCTGCAACGCGGGAGCGCTGAGCGAGCACGGGATGGCCACGGCCCGCGGCCGACTCACGGCCCGGCTCGGGCGGCTGGTCGACGCCCCGCCGCCGCTGGACGACGCCGAGCGTTTCGCGGCGCACCTGGCCACCGAATTCCCGGCTGTGTTCCTATTCTTGTGGGACCCTTCGCTCGACGCCACCAACTGGCGCGCCGAACAGGCCCTCCGGCCCGCCGTGGTCATCCGCAAGGTGTGCGGCGGCAACCGCACCCGCCACGGCGCCGACACCCAGCAGGTCCTGGCCAGCGTCGTGCGCACCGCGCGCCAACGCGGCCTCGACCTGCCTCCGCTGATCGCCGCGATGTTGCGCGCGGTCGAGCCCGTTGTCCCCGAGCTCCTCGGCCTTCCGCCGCCGCTCCCGTAGGCCGGCAACGTCCGACATACGACCTCGACGGGCGACCGGTCCCCGTGGCGCCCCGCCGCAGGAGGCGGACGACCGCACCGCCCGCGGCAGCCCGCGGTCGCCACCGGACTTCACGGAGAAATCGGCGCCGATGCTCCCGCGCGCCGGCTTGGCGTTCGGTGTCCGTGGCATCGCGACGGGGGAGGCAAGCCGCGCGAACACACTGTCGGTTCCAGCCACCGCGTCGACGCGCTGAAACCTCCGCACTCCAAGTCCACTCTCAGCCCGTGTCTATTGGGAAATCACCCGCTAACCGAATACGTTTAGACAATCGACGGTATTGGCAGTTATCAATCGACGCCATGTTGTACTGTGTTCTTCCAGGGTCTGTTCTCTTCTGAATCTAAACAGTGACCGCACCTTGGAGGATTGGGCATTCTTCACATACCAAAGTATGTAGTCGCCCGAGGCATCTAGAAACTGGCTGCCTTTCCCTGTTGTCTTGAGAAAGTAGATCAGGGACGCATAACTCTCTTCTTCCATCCCCTCATCCATCAACGCTCTGACGCGGTGCACGTTCTCGTCACCAATCTGCACGAAGATGGAGCCGCTCACGGTCAGCAGATCCCGGGCCACCGTCAGTCGATCCCGCAGGTTACGTCAGATAGGAATGCACCCCATCCCGCCACGTATCCCGAAACGCCTTCACCTGCTCCGGCTCGCGGCTGATGTGCTCCGCCTTGCCGTCCTTCACGTCCCGGCTCATCGTCGACCACTGGAAGTTCGAGTTGAACTTGATGCCGTAGGGCGGGTCGAGGTAGATGCACTGCACCTTGCCGCGCAGGCCCTCGCGCTCGGCGAGCGAGGCCATCACCTGCAGGCTGTCGCCGAGGATCATGCGGTTCGACCAGTTGGCGTCGTGCTGGTAGAACTCGGTCTTCGCGCCGGCGTCGGGCAGGCCGTTGAAATCGGCGAACAGGTCGGGCTGGGACGCGGTCGCAGCGTCGTCGCGGTCGCGGCGGCGGTCCTCGGTGCGGCGTCGCAGGTCGTCGATGAGGACCTTGGGGTGCACCTTCTCCTGGATGTAGAGAGGCGGCGCCTGCACGACGAGGTCCGACCAGTCCTGCTCGTCCTTGCCGCGCCAGACGAGCTGGGGGTCGAGGTCGCGGTTGCGGCGTTCGTAGGCGACCCGGACGGGGTTCTGGTCGGAACGGTCCATCACCGACCGGAACTCGGCGGTGGGGATGTTCTTCCGCGAAGCCTCGTCGTGCTTCAGGGTCGCGATGGTCTTTTCGCGCTTCCGTTTCGCCATGCCGGCTCCATCCGGTTCAGGTGCGCCAGACGGTCGTGACGTGCGGGTAGTCGAGGACTGTGGCGTCGGCGGTGACGACCGGCGCCGTGTCGAGCACCACGGTCACGGCCGCTCGTCCCCCAGCAGCTCCCAGTCGGCGTCCGGAATCATCGGGGCGGTCAGATCGGGCTTCACGTCGACGCTCGCCTGGCCGCAGCCGAGGACGGTTCGATTGCGGCCTGCCCGGCGGATCGGGACTACACGAGCCACCGGCATGTTCCGCTTGCGCACCTCGACCTCCTCGCCGTTCGCCACGGCCGCGAGGTACTCGCTGAGGTGGTTCTTGAACTCGGCGATGTTGGCAACCTTCATGGGTAGATCATAGGCGGCTCAGCCCGCAGCCTCGGCGACGAGCGCCTGGAACCGCGCTTCGAGCGCCGCCTCGAAGTCGTCCTGCATCTGATACACGTCGGTGAGCTCGGCGAAGGCCCAGCGGCCGTAGGCGCCGAGGTTGTTGACGCCGGGCACCCAGTAGGTGTCCATGGTCGTCTTCTTGTCCTTGGCGTCCTCGCCCCGGTAGCCCTTGATCTCGACCACCAGGCGCAGCAGGTCGTCGTCGCCGCGGCCGTCGTCGACGAGCACGATGAAGTCGGGGAGGTAGCGGCGCATCGTGGAGCCGAAGCGGTACGGCACCTCCGGGCCGAGGTTGTGGTTCTTGACGTAGGCTCGCACGCGAGGGTGGGCCTCGACGACGGGGCAGAACTGCGCCTCCCACTCGCTGTCGCAGACCACCCAGTTGACGTGACAGCGGCGGGGGTCGGTCTTCCAGCGGAGCTTCTTCGACGTCGTGAAGTGCACGTGGCTCGTCGAGCCCACGGGATTGTAGGCGTCCAGCACGGCCTTGATCGGGCGTGCGCCCAGCAGCGTGGTGACGACGCCGGCCGTGATCCGCTCGCACGCCATGTCGGCCAGCTCCTGGTACAGGAGCTGCGCCGGATACGTGTCTCCCTTGCAGACGAGGTGGTCGTCCAGCCACTGCCGCGTGATGCGCTTGAGCTGCCCGAACAGGTGCAGCTTCGGCTCCTGACCGGGGTCGCGCCACTTGGTCTCGAGCAACCGCTTCGTCAGGTGGAAGAGCAGGGTCGAGCGCCGGAGGTCGCGGGTGTGGCTCAGGGTCAGGTCGACGCCCTCCCCGATGATCCCCTCGCTGCGGGTAACGGAAGGACCGACCAGCGCGGGGGTGAGCTCCAGAGTCGAGCCGTCGTTGAACGTGCCGTCAAGCGCTCGTCCGGCAGCTCGACGCGGTAGCCGGCCACCCGCGGGAAGCGGATCTCGCAGGCATCGCGCTCGGGCGTGATCGCCCTGACCAACCAGTACCGTCTCGCGCGGGGGCGTCGGCTTGACCGGCACCGGCTTGGCGGTGAAGTCGAAGGGGATGCCCAGGACGTCGGCGTACTCGACGTCGAAGAGGCCTTCCTCGTTCGGGTCGTACGACTGGCGGCGGAGCGCGCGGCCGATGACCTGTTCGCACAGGAGCTGCGTGCCGAACGCCCGTACGCCGAGGACGTGGGTGACGGTCCGCGCGTCCCAGCCCTCCGTGAGCATCGACACGGAGACGACGCAGCGGATCGAACCGCCGAGGGTGTCCGGCTTGGCGACCGTGTTCATGACCTCGCGCAGCAGGTCCTGATCGGAGAGGTGCTCGGCCTGCTGCCGGTCGCCGGTGCGCGCGACGATCTCGCGCCGGAAGCGTTCGATCTCGTCGCCGGCCGCGTCGCGGAAGCTTCGGTCGAGGGCCTCGCCCGAGTCGAGCTGCTCGCTGTCGATGAGCAGCGTGCGCGAGCGGGCCAGCGCGTTGCCGTGCTCGTCGAAGTTGCGGAACCGCGCCAGGCGGCCGTTGGAGAATGACGTCGAGCCGTCCTCGTTCTCGCGGTGGAAGCCGGAGATGAAGTCGTAGACCAGCTTCGAGGTCGAGGTGTTGTTGCAGACCACGATGAAGCACGGCGGCACCTCGATGCCAGCCTTCGCCCACAGCTCGAACGTCTTGTCGTAGTGTCCGTAGAGCGCCTCGAGGGCGGTCTGGAGCTCGACCGGGAGGCTGAGCGGGTCTTGCCTGCCCGCCTTGCCGCGTCCCCGCTTCGGCATCTTCGGACGGATGTGCTCCCACAGGTTGCGGAACTTCGGCATCTCGCCGCCGGGGACGTTGTCGGCAACGGGCACCCGCGGCAGCTTGACGATGCCGCACTCGATGGCATCCATCAGCGAGAAGTCGCTCGCCGTCCAGGGGAAGAGCACGCCCTCGCGGTAGCCGGACCCGCTCAGGAAGAACGGCGTTGCCGAGAGATCGATTACGCGCTGCAGGCCGAGCTTGCGCTGCACGGCTTCGAGCCCCGAGATCCAGACCCGCGCCGCTTCCTTGTTCTTCTCGGCTTCCTTCCGGTCGTCGCCCTTGAGCGGTCCCTCCTCGTCGTCGTTGGGCGGCCGCTCCCGGTAGCAGTGGTGCGCCTCGTCGTTGAGGGCCAGGATGCGCTTCATGGCCATCAGCTCGGGCATCACCCGCTGGAGCATCTGGCCTTCGGTCTCCTTCGTCCGCAGGTCGGGCCCCTGCCCCCGGAGCAGGGCGCGTCCGCCCTTCGACAGCTCCAGCGTCTCGCGCCGCAGGAACGCGTGGTAGTTCGTGATGACGATCTTCGCCCGCTCCAGGTCGCGGAGCATGTCCGCGGGCACCAGCTCGCGGCTGGCGTAGTAGGCGTCCGGGTCGTTGGGGTGCAGCACGCGCAGCCGATCCCGGATCGGGTGCGGCTCTTCTTCGTCGGCGGTCCAGAGATGTCCAAGGGTTGCTGCGAGCAGCAGGGCAAGAGCTACTTGACCCGTCGAAGACGGGGGGAGGAGGGCGGTGGGGACGGCTCGGTGACGGGTGGTGCTATCCCGTCAGCATAACGTTGGGCGTGGTTCCGTTCGTACTCGCGCGCCTCGTGGAAGTCCCAGTAGGCATCGAAGTCGCCGCTGGCTCGTAACGCTCGCAGCTTCAGGACCGCCTCGGCGCCGACCAGCCGCCAGCGGGCGCCGGTCAACTCCATCCGGTCGCGGACCAGGTGCCGGCACGCCCCCTCGATCACCCCCGTGGCGATGGGATAGCCCGCCGCGAGGTAGCGGTCGTAGTGTAGATACGGCCCATACTTCAGCAGGTAGTCGGCGCACGTGTCGACCGGCTTGCGGAGGTCGGGCGGCAGGCGGGCGACGGTGGCCGCTCGGCGCATTGCCGCCGCCACCCACCGGGCCTTGCCTTCGAGAATGCGTCGCACCCGCGTCCAAGCCCAGTATTCCCGCTCGAGGCTCTCCTCGCGATGGAACACCTGTGCCGCCTTCCAGACGTACTCGACCACGTGGATGATGTCGAGCACCACCGTGACGTCGACGCCGTACGCGGCGGCGCCCGCCTCCACGAGGTCGAGCTGCATCTCGGCGCCGTCGACGAGCACGACCCAGCTCTTGACGCGCTCGGGGTCCCGGCGGTCCGCTTCCAGCAGCGCCTCCGCGACCACCTCCGCCGGCTCCCGTTCGAGGCTCGCCCAGACCCGTTTCGCCACCGGGCGAGGTCGCACGAGCGGGGGCCTGGACTTCTTCGTCCGGGTCCTGGCCACCGGCGAGCGGGGCATCAGGCTCTGCAGGAACTCCTCCGGGCTCCGCACGAACGGCGCGACCGTGTAGACGGCGGCCACCGTCGCCATGCGCTTCGCGTGCTTCTTCTCACCCGGCTGGAGACGCGGGAACCAGGCGAGCTGCTCGCGTTGCCGCCGGCGCCGCTCCGCCGCCCGCCGCGTCGCCTCGCGCAGGTCCTCGCGGTGCAGCACCACGCCCTTGCCGTCGAACGTGAGCACCAGAACCGACCCCTCCGGCGACGGCTCGCCCGCCGCCGCGCGGCGCGCCTCGTAGAAGGCGTCGAAGTCCTCCGCCGCGCGAGCTGCCAACTGTTCCGCCTGCCGCTTCGGCACCTCCGCTCCGGTATGGCGAGACAGATCGAACAGCGCTTCGTCGAACGACCGCGACGCGGCCGCCTCCGCCACCCGCCGGCGCACCTCGAGCGAGTACCGCTCCGGCGGCAGGTTGAGCGACGCATCCAGCGGATGCAGACTCTCGTGACCCGCACGCGCGTAGCCCACGCGCTCGACTTCCACCGTGCCGAAGGTCGTCTCCAGGTGTCGTTCGTGCACGCGCCGTTCCCCGCGCTCGACCCCATCGGCCCCCGCGACCGGACCGGCCGCCTCTCCCGGGCTGCGCTGGTCGAGGTGCCCCTGCAGGAGCTTGCGCAGCAACTCCTGGCCCCGCCGATTCAGCTCCCGTTCCAGGTCGCTCTCACTCATCTGCTGCGCTTCGCGCGACGAGAGGTAGGCTTTGGCATCCGCGTATACGGCGTCCGCCGCCGCATACGGCGCCGGGTCGGAGGGAGCGCCGCGGTCGGCGACGACTCGCATCGCTCAAGGCTCCCGCAGCCGCCGCTGCGCATCCCGAACCAGAGGATAGACCAGGACCGTCTTGGGCGCCGCGCCGGCACGACGGCCGTGCCGGTCCATGCGCCCGCGACCGCTCGTCGCGCCCAACGCGACCCAGTTGGCGGCACGGTAGCAACCCCCGTGGTGGCGGCGCGCGTCCACCAGCGTCTCCACCAGCCACGGCTCGAGGTGGTACCGGCGCGCCCAGTCCGCCACCAACCGACCGAGGCCACGCGCCAACACCGCGCTGGCCAGGTTCTTCACCCCGACCCACGGCAGCAACAGAAAGCGGCTGTTGTTGACCACCCGCTGCAGATTCCGCGCCCGCGTCCCATCGTCCCAGCCCACCCAGCGGTCCCGCACCGCCATGCGCCACGCCGGGCTCGAGAACTGCAGGCAGCCCACCACCGCGCGGACCGGCTTCGACGCATACACCAGATACCGCAGGTGCGCGCCGAACGGAACCGTGTGCCCCAGGTAGTGGTAGCGACCCACCAGCTCCCGGAACAGCAGCCGCTGCGCGGGCTCCTGCACCAACTCGACCTCCAGCGGCTCGATGTCGCGGACGCTCCCGACGAGCGAACGTCCCGGCTCCCCCACCGCCGTCCGGGGAACGCGGGTCACCGAACCGACCACGCGCCCCCGCCGCTTGTCCGGCAGCATCAGCGCCCCCTCCGCGTCGAGCCGTTCCAGGAACTCCCGGCACTCCCGCGCCTTCAGCCTCCCGTTCGGACGCCGCCACCGCAACAGCTCGCACACCGTGCGCGCCAGCTCCATCCGGCTCAAGCCCGAGCAATCCCGCACGACCTCGCGCATCAGCGTCACCTCGCGGTCGCTGAACGCACGTCCCGAGAAACTCGTCGTCGCCACGGCCATCGCGGGAAGGCGTCTCCCTTCCCACCACACCGTAGCAAGCGCCGCGCGAAATGTCCAGGGGCGCCGGAGAAACAGGCCACAGCGCCTCAGCGCCGTGGTCACCGGCTCCGGTCGGCTGCTCGAAGGGCCCGGTGGGGACGCTGGTCCGGTGCTGTCCCCGCCAGAATGCCCCCAACTGAGAGGGGGCGCGGAGATAAACCACTATCAGTCAATGAGATAGCTCTCTACGGAAAAGAGCCGCACCCTCCCGGATCGTGATGCCGGGGGTGACCACCAGGAACCCGCGTGAACTTCCGGCTGCCCGGCCGGCGCGCGGCGTTGATCGTCTGCCAGGCGATGATCATCGCCATCACGGTGGTCTTGCCGGCGCCCGTGGCGAGCTTGAGGGCCAGCCGGGCGAGTCCCGGGTTGGCCCGCTCGCTGGCACCCTGGAGGTCGTCGAGGACCTTCCGCTCCTCCCGGCCGAGCCGGGGGGCGACCTCGGTCAACCAGATCGCCGTCTCCACCGCTTCTACCTGGCAGAAGAAGGGACGGATGTCGCCGAAGCGGTCGCTGCGCCAGTGCCGGAGGAGCCGCGCCGTCTCGGGCGTCACCCGCCAGGAGGCCGGATCCGGCAGGTCGCGCCAGCGATCCACGCGGTGGCGGACGTTGCTGATGAAGGCGGTCAGGTCGTACTGCTCGTCGTCGGACTCGAGCGCCTGCGCGGCCTCGTCGTAGACGATCTTGCGCTGCTGCTCCTTCTGCTTCTTCGGCTTGGGAATCGGCGAGATGAACGCGACCTGGCGCCGCCGGTCGAGAATCCGGTCCGTCGGCTGGCCGCTCGCGTCGAGCTCCCAGTGGCGGGACGGGTACTCGTAGGGCGAGTTCAGGATCGGCTGCTCGAAGAACTGCCGGCTCATCGGTACACGGCGGTCTACAGCAGCCGCTCGGCCAGCACGCCCCAGACGGCGTAGGCGAGGCGCCGGCGCGCGTGCCGGGCGATCGATCCCTGCCAGAAGTCGCCGGTCACGAGTTCGCAGCGGTCGGGGATGTCGCCGATCGGGAGGAGCTCCTTGTGCTCCGGCGCGTAGCGATCGAGGACTTCGGGGCCGGGATTCGCGGTGTTGGCGACCGCGACATCGACCGGACGGCCGAGGGCTTCGCCGACGCGGCGGACCGCGGCCCCGACCGAGAAGCCCTGCATGCCGCGGCCCTCGGTGAGGATGTTGGTGACGACGACGATGGGGACGGACGTGGCGCGCACCGCGTCGGCGACGCCGTCGACCAGCAGGGTCGGCATCAGGCTGGTGTAGAAGCTGCCCGGGCCGATGATGCACGCGTCGAACGTCCGGATGGCGTCGTTCACCGACGGATGGATGCGCGGCGCGGGGTCGAGGAACACGCGCCGGACCGAGCGCCCTTCGCGCTGCTGGCGGTCGACCTCGACCTCCCCGTGGGAGCGCGACCCGTCGTCGTGCTCCGCGCAGACGGCGGCGTGCTCGACGCTGACCGGCCAGACGCGGCCGTTGCAGTCGAGCAGCGTGCTGAGCCCGTCGACGGCGGCCAGGAAGTCGCCGCTGTACTGCTCCATGATCGAGAGGAGCAGGTTGCCGCCGGTGTGGCCGCCGAGCCGGCCGTTCTCGAGGGCGGGCAGGCGCGAGAGCAGCAGCCGCCGCGCCTCGGTCTCGTTGCGGGCCAGGGCGAGCGCGCAGCGCAGCACGTCGCCGGGGGGGAGCACGCCGAGCTGGTCGCGGAGCTGGCCGGAGCTGCCGCCGTTGTCGAACATCGTGACGACCGCGTTGACCCGCAGCCACGGGTTCTGCTTCAGTCCGCCGAGCAGGCTCGGCAGGCCGGTCCCGCCTCCGAAGCAACCGACGTTGATCTCGCGCAGTCGCACGGAGCGGATTGTCGCACACCGGCCGCGGCCACCCCGCAGGGTCGCGTCCCGCCCCCCTCGTCCGCGTCCCGGTAGCGCCCCGGGCTCTCCGCCTCTGGCCGGGTCGGTCCGTGCGGTCGATACACGGTTCGCATGGCGCGTGCGACCTGGTATGTCGGCGGCGCGGTCGTCTTCGGGCTGCTGGCCCTCCTCAACGTCGGCGGATACTGCTACGGCGTGTCCGATCAGGCGTTCTACGTGCCGGTCGTCCTGCAGCAGATCGACCCGACCCTGTTCCCGCACGACGCGGAGCTCCTCGGCGCCCAGAACCGCTTCTTCGCCTTCGACGACTGGTTCGCAGCGCTGATCGTCGCGACCGGCGCCAGCGTGCCGGCGGCGTTCCTGCTGGCCTATCTCGGCGGCCTGGCCACGCTGTACGCGGCGGCCGCCGCCATGGGACGGTCGCTCTACTGCACCGGGTGGGGGACCGCCGCGTTCGTCGCCGGGCTGGCCATCCGCCACCGGATTCCCGACACCGCGGTCAACACGCTGGAGTCGTACCTCCATCCCCGCCAGCTCGCCTTCGCGGTCGGGCTGGCGGCGGTGGCGTTCTTCCTGCACCGGGGCCGGTGGTCCGTGGTCGCCACGGTAGCGCTCGCGGCGCTCTTTCATCCGACCACCGCGCTCTGGTTCGCGGTGCTGCTGGGGCCGGCGCTGCTCGTGGCGGATCGCGACGCCCGGCGCCCGCTGCTGGCGACCGCCGCCGTCGGCGCCGCCGCCGCAGGCTTCGCCGCCGGCTACGCCGCAAGCGCAGTCGGCGATCAGCTCGTCGTGATGGACGCGCAGTGGACGACCCTGCTCGAGGTCAAGGACTACCTGCTCGCCACCGACTGGCCTCTGTCGACGTGGATCGTCAACGTCGGCCTGGCCGCGATCGTGGCCGTGATCTACGCCCACCGGCGCCGCCACGGTTGGGCGACGACGCGCGAGACTGGCCTGATCGCCGGTGCCTCCATGCTGCTGCTGCTGTTCGCGGTGTCCGTGCCGCTGGCCCGCGCCGGTGTCGCCATCGTCGTTCAGTTGCAGGTGAGCCGCGTCTTCTGGATCCTGGACATCCTGGCCCTGTGGTACCTCGTCTGGGTGCTCGTGGAGAGCCGATGGGCGCGGCGGCCCCAGCCGTTCCTTCGGGATCGGGGAGCGCGGGAGGTACAGGTCCGCCACGCGGTGGTCGTCCTGGTCCTGGTCGCAGCCGTAGCGCGCGGCAGCTACGTGACGCTGGTCGAGCGCGCCGGGCGACCCCTGGTGGAGATCGATCTGCCTCCGACCGAGTGGACGGAGGTCATGCACTGGGCGGAGCGGCAGCCGGTCGGCACCCACTTCCTGGCCGACCCGGGACACGCCTGGCGCTACGGCTCGAGCGTGCGCGCCGCGGCCGGTCGGGACGTCTACCTCGAGGACGTCAAGGACGTCGGCATCGCCATCTACTCGAGCGCGGTGGCGGAGCGCGTACGCAGCCGGCGGGCGGACCTCGGGGATTTCGCGGCGCTCGACGCGGAGCGCGCCCGACGACTCGCGCGCCGGTACGAGCTGCACTTCCTGATCGCGGAGCGGCCCTTCGACCTGCCGGCCGCCCATCGGCAGGGCCGGTTCACGGTCTATGATCTGCGTCCGGCGCTGCGCTCCGCCCGGCGCTCCACGGAGACGCCGGTCGGCAACTAGTGTCCAACGCCTGAAGTTCTTGACCAGTAGAATCGGCTCGTGGTACGGTCGGCCCGGAAGCGAGGAGGGCCGTGCCGAACCATTACACACGAGAGGTCCCGGAGGTCTCGGACGCACAGCGCGAGGAACTGGAGGGTTGGCTGCGCCGGCGCAATACCGCGCAGGCTCTGGCCCTGAGGGCACGCATCGTGCTGCAGAGCGCCGCGGGACGGAGCGACCAGGTCGTGGCGCAGGCTCTGGGCACGACGCGGGCCACGGTCGGCAAGTGGCGGCGGCGGTTCCTGCGCAACGGCTGCGACGGCTTGCTGGACGAACCACGGCCGGGCGCGCCGCGCCGGGTGTCGGACGAGGACGTCGAACGGGTCGTGGTCCGGACGCTGGAGACGACCCCACGGGGGGCGACGCATTGGAGCCGGGAGTCGATGGCCCGAGCCTGCGGGCTGAGCGCTTCGACCGTCGGCCGCGTGTGGCGCGCGTTCGCGCTCAAGCCCCATCGCAGCGAGACCTTCAAGCTGTCGCGAGACCCGTTGTTCATCGAGAAAGTGCGCGATATCGTGGGGCGGTACCTGCATCCGCCGGAGCGAGCGGTGGTGCTGTGTGTGGATGAGAAGTCGCAGATCCAGGCGTTGAACCGTACCCAGCCGGTGTTGCCGATGCGTCCGGGAGCACCGGAGCAGCGGACACACGACTATCGACGGCACGGCACGACCTCGTTGTTCGCGGCCCTGAACACCGCCACCGGCGAGGTGATCGGCAGGTGCTTTCGGAAGCACCGCTCGGTGGAGTTCAAGCGCTTCCTCGCCGTGATCGACAAGGCGGTGCCGCCCGACCTCGACATCCACCTGGTGCTGGACAACTACGGCACGCACAAGACGGCGATGATCCACGACTGGCTGGCACGGCGTCCTCGGTATCACCTGCACTTCACGCCCACGAGCGCATCGTGGCTCAACCAGGTAGAGCGTTGGTTCGCCGAGATCACCCGGCAGCAGATCCGGCGTGGAACCCATCGCAGCACCCAAGCACTCGAGGCGGCGATCAAGGAGTACCTGGCGGTCTACAACGAAGACCCCAAGCCCTTCGTCTGGACGAAGACCGCCGAGCAGATCGGAATCCCTGAAGCGTTACTGCTCACGTATTTCTGACGGTGCACACTAGGCGCCCGACCGCGCGCCGCTCAGCGGCTCCGTGCGGCGCATCCCGAGCCCGGTCCGACAACGGTGACCTGCGACGGCGACCCCGGCGTGTTCCGACCCGCTCCCCGGCTGGACGGCGGGCACCGGATGACCCTGTTCACCTGGGGCCGCCCGCGCCGCTTCCCGCGCCTGCCGCGGCCGGTGCGCCGCTACTTCGACGTCGCGCCCGACGCCCGCGTCCTCGCCCACTGCCACTGGCTGCCCGACCCCCGACGGCATCCGACCCTGGTGGCCCTGCATGGCCTCGAAGGGTCGAGCGAGGCCCACTACATGCGTGGGCTCGCCGACAAGGGGCGCGCGGCCGGGTTCAACGTGGTGTTGCTCAACCAGCGGAACTGCGGCCGCACCGAGCACCTGTCGCGGGGCCTCTATCATTCCGGGCTGTCCGCGGACCCCGCGGCGGTGATCCGCGAGCTGATCGAGGTCGACGGCACGCCGGCCATCGCGGTCGTCGGGTACTCGCTGGGCGGCAACCTGGCCCTCAAGCTCGGGGGTGACTACGCGGCCGGCGCGCCGGCCGCGCTACGCGCGATCTGCGCGGTGTCGCCGACCCTCGACCTGGCGCTCTGCGTCGACGCCCTGGAGCGGCGGAGCAACGCCGTCTACGAATGGAACTTCGTCCGCAACCTCAAGCGGAGGATGCGTCGCAAGGCGCGCGCCGCACCCCGGCGGTTCGACCTGGCGCCGCTCGCCGGAGTGCGCACCGTCCGCGAGTTCGACGAGGCGTTCACGGCCCCGCACCACGGTTTCCGGGACGCTGCCGACTACTACTACCGGGCGAGCAGCCTGCGCGTAATCGACCGGGTGGCGGTCCCGACGCTGATCCTGAGCGCGAGCGACGACCCGTTCGTCCCGTCCGCGCAGTTCCGCGACGCCGCCATCGCCGGCAACCGACACATCCGGACCCCTCATCACGGCCCGGGGCGGACACTGCGGCTTCCTGGCCGCGCCGGCCCCCGGCTTCGACGGGTACTGGGCCGAGCGGGCGGCGGTGGGGTTCGCCCGGCGGCACTGCGGGCAGACGAACGACGCGGGCGCCGGCGCGGGCGGCCGGGAGCCGGGAGCTAGGAGTCCGCGGCGTGGAGCGGCGCGGTCGGGAGACCGAGGGCCTCCGCAAGCTGTCTGGCGAGGGCTGGCCCCTTCCCGGATTCCTCGTGCTTGAAATAGACGAAGACGTCCGTGCAGACGGTCGTCGCCCGCAGGATCGTCTCCGCCCACCGCGACACGTCGGCGTCCGTGTAGCCCTCATCGCGCAGCCGGAAATAGGCGTGCTCGGCCGTGATCCGGACGGGCGTCGACAGGCGCTCGCTGTCGGCGACGCACAGCGCCTGGCCGGCGGCCGACAGCCGCTCGAACACGGCATCGTCGTGCCACGACGGGTGACGGAACTCGAAGGCGCCCCGCGCGCCGGGCGGCAGCATTCCGAGGAAGGCGTCGAGGACCGGGATGTCCTTCTTGAAGGTCGGAGGCAGTTGGAAGAGCAGTGCCCCGAGCTTGTCGCCTAGCGAGGAGGCCGCCTCGCAGAAGGCTCCGGTCACCTCCTCGCAGCGCCGGAGGCGCGCTTCGTGGGTGATCCGGCGCGGTGCCTTGAGGGTGAACGCGAAGGCGGGTGGCGTTGCCTCGGACCAGCCCGCGAGCAGACGCTGGGTCGGGAGCCGGTAGAACGTGTAGTTGATCTCGACCGTCTCGAGGCGCTGCGCGTAGTACGGCAGCATCTTGCGGGCCGGCAGCTTCTCGGGATAGAAGCTCCCCTTCCACTCCGGATAGTTGTACCCGGAGGTGCCGATTCGGAACCGGGGGGCCGCGGCCGCCGGGCTGTCGCTCATCACCGCATCGGGGCTCGGCGCGCCTGCCGCGACCCCGATGGGCGCAGCATCGCGGCCCCTGCGCGCGGGGACGCTCCTCGGGCGCGTCTCAGTCCAGGTCGAAGTCTCGGAGGGGCTTGACCACCGGCTCGTCCCGGGCCTGCCGGAGCGCCTCCTCGAACCGCTTGGAGAGGGCGTCGCCGCGGCCCTTTTCGTCGGCGACGGACTGTCGGAACACCGCCTCGCGCCGCGCCGCCGCCTCGTCGAGCAGTCTCTGGGCGTCGCTGAGCTCGGGCATGTCGTCGCGCACCGGACCGTGGTGCGACAGGACGCGCCGGAGATTCACGTCGACGACGAGCGTCGACCCGCAACAAGGGCAGTCCACCTCGATCTCGGACGCCAAGTGCGCCATCTGCGCTCCCTCCATCCCGGGACCGCGCCGTCTGCCGGTGGCCGCCCGACCCTCGAGCAGGACCAGCCGAGCCGATCATACATGGAGCAAACCGGCATGGAGCAAACCGGGAGTCCGGCCCGAGCCGGGGCCCGCGCGTCCGCGAGCGAATGGCGTCACCCGAACGAGGAGGAACGCGCAGGACGGGAGAGCGCGTCCCGAAGCGGGCCCGCCGGAGACGGCCGGCGCGGACCCCATCTCGGGGGCGTGCGAGGGGTCAGCCCTCTTCCTCGTACTCGCCCTCGGCGGGCGGGCTGATGCGCGTCGACGGGCGCAACGCTTCCCGGCAGTCGTACACGGGCATTCCCTGCACGTGGATCGACAGCCGGCAGCCGCCCGCCTTGCGGTCGACGACCACGGTCACGGGGCTTCCCTCGACGCCCTGCCGAAAGCCGATCTGGCAGCCGCAGGCGAGTTGACCGTGGTCGAGTCCCTTGCGCATGTCGCGATCATACTACAGGCCGCCGTCCGCGCGCCCCCGGCGCGATAGCGGCCCGCCCGCGCCGAACGCTGCCTCCCCCACCGACGCCCGGCACGCCGGCGTCACAGCAGATCGTCGAGATCCTTCTGCAACTCCTCCCGCGTGACGATGCCCATGTGGGTGCGGCAGAGCGTGCCTTCCCGATCGATGAAGAACGTGACCGGAATCCCCCAGACCGGCCCGTAGGCTTCCTGGAAGTCGTCGTGGCCGAGTCCGACCAGCATCGGGTAGTTGACCCCGAACTCCTCGGCGAACGGCTTCATCTGCTCTGCCGTGTCGTCGACGGAGAAGCCGAGCACCACGAGCCCGTCGTCCCGGTACTGCCGCTGGAACTCCACGAACCAGGGAATCTCGATCTTGCAGGGCCCGCACCACGTGGCCCAGAAGTTGATGATGATCACGTTGCCCTTGAGCTCGGCGAGATGGACCTCGCCGCCGTTCATCTCGGGCAGCGTGAAGTCGAGGTTCGCCGGCTTGGCGTTGGCGTCGCAGGCGGCGCCCTGCGCCGATCTCTCCGACGGCAGGAACCCGCCCGCGTGCGTCGAGAGGCCGGGAACGCCCGGCAGCGTCAGGAATCCGAGCGCGAGCGCCGCAGCGGTCGCCGCCACCCACCGTGTCCTCATGTCCGTTCTCCTGCAAGCGTCGCTACGGCCCCGCCGGATGCGCCATCGCCGGCCGCGGGGGCCGTCGCGCCCTGCCGATCCTCGCCCTGCGGTCGGATCCGCCCGGCCACGAGCGCGGTGGCTGGCCAGCCACCCGATCAGCCTACCGCGTCGTGGCCGCGGATCTCAAGACGCCGGCCGCGGGTCGAACACGGCGCCCGCGAGAGCGCGCCCCCGCTCACGTCGCGGGGATGGTCCCGGATCACGGGCGCGGGGCGTCGCGCGGCCTGTCCTCCCGCGTGTCCGGCGGCGGCCTCTCGCGGTGACAGGCGTGGGCATCATCAGGCACGGAGGCCGCGATGGGCGAGAGGGCGCCGGCAGGTACGGTCCTTGCTGGGATCCCTGGCGGCGGCGCGCCGTTGCCGGCTGGCCGTTTGCCGCCATCGTCGGCGGCGCATAAGATGGCTCTGTTGGATCCGTTCCGGCGCCGTCTGGCCGCGGCCTCCAGGCCCGGAACACCGCGAGGCCGCCCCGAGGTGTTACCGATGTCACGCCACAGACCCGCGCGCGGCGCCGGCTGGCGGCTGTGGGCCCTGCTCGCCGTCGGGTTGGCCGTGGTGGCCGCCGACGTCGCGGCCCAGACCCAGTTCTATCCCTACTACGGCAAGAACCGTGTCAAGTACGACAAGTTCGGCTGGCACATCTACACGACGGACCACTTCGAGATCTACTACTACCCGGAGCTCGAGCAGCACCTGGAGCGGGTGGCCTCGTACGCCGAGAGCGCCTACCAGCAGGTCAGCGCCGACCTGAAGCACGACCTCGCGTTCCCCGTGCCGCTCATCGTCTTCAAGACGCACAGCGAGTTCGAGCAGCAGAACATCATTCCGGGCACCGTGCCCGAGGGGGTTGCGGCGTTCGCGGAGCCGTACCGGAACCGCATCGCCCTCCCCATCGACGAGCCGCCGGACAGCCTCTACCGGCTGATCACACACGAGTTGACCCACATCTTCGAGTTCGACATCATCCCGCGGTCCCTGATCCGCAACACCGTGCCGCTCTGGGTCGACGAGGGGCTCGCCGACTTCATGACCGGCGTCTGGCGCCCCCTCGACCTCATGACGGTCCGCGACGTCGCGGTGTCGGACGAGGTCCCGTCGATGAGCGAGTTCCAGGGGTACGGCGGGTTCGCCAACGCGCGCGTGGTCTACAACCTCGGCCACGTCACTTTCGAGTTCATCGAGGACCGCTGGGGCATGGAGGGCATCCGGCAGTTCCTCTTCGCGCTCCGGCGCGCGGCGATCGGGGGCGGCGAGGATCCCTACGACGAGGCGCTCGACCTGGAGGCGGAGGAGTTCGACGACGCCTTCAGGGCGTACCTCGACGACCGCTTCGAGGCGTTTCGCGACAAGGAGCGCCCCACCGACTACGGGCGCAACCTCGTTCCGGACCCGCTGCGCAGCGCGTATCCGGTCGTCTTCTCGATTGAGGCGTCACCGAGCGGCGAGGTGATCGCCGCCCTGGCCGTGAACCGCAAGGACCGGGAGCTCGACGTCGTGCTGCTGTCGGCGGCCAGCGGGGAGGTGGTGGGGAACCTCACGTCGGGCTTCGACCAGAACTACGGTTTCGAGTTCATCAGCGCCCCCGGAGCGCGCTTCAACACCGTGCCGCGCCTGTCCTGGGCGCCGGACGGCGACCGGCTGGCGTTCTTCGTGCGCAAGGGCAAGCACCGGTCGCTCGTCGTCCAGAACGTCGTGTCGCGCGAGATCGAGCACCTGATCGACCTCGAGATGGTCGACGAGCCCGAATCGCCGGACTTCTCGCCCGACGGGCGGACCGTCGCTTTCTCCGCCCTGCGCGACGGCGTCGGCGACATCTACGAGATCGAGCTGGCCACCGGCGAGGTCACCAACCTGACCCGCAGCGACTTCGCCGACTACGCGCCGATCTACGCGCCGGACGGCAGCTACATTGTGCACATGACGCGCGTGAGCGGGAACAACAAGCTGTTCCGCCGCGACGGTCAGACCGGGCTCCAGACGCAACTCACGTTCGGCACCCACGACGACTCCGGGCCGCAGTTTCTCGACGAGCGCAGCATCATGTTCGCGTCGACGGCCGTCGATCCGACGCAGCCCCTGGATCCCGACACCGCCCGGGACGGCGAGATCTTCAACATCTGGACGCTCGACCTGGAGAACGGCGAGCTCCGCCAGCTCACCGACACCGCCACCGGCAACGTGAACCCGGTGCGCCTGGCCCCGGATGAGGACGGGGAGCGGGATCGGATCGGCTTCATCACCTACTTCAAGAGCGAGTACGGCGTGCACACGATCGAGCTGCAGGATCCGCTATACACCGCGTCGACCAGCGACTTCGGGGGCCCGGGGCCGATCATCGACTTCCAGGCGCCGCTGACCCACACCCTGAACCCGGGCAACGTTCGCCGCAAGGGCCGCTTCGAGAACATGTTCATGGAAGGGCGGCCGCCCATCAACTTCGGAGTCACGAACAGCGGCGACCTGCTCGGCGGGACGGCCATCACGTTCGCCGACGTGCTCGGCGATCAGCAGTTGAGCCTGCAGGCCTACTCCATCGACACGTACCGGACCTTCGGCGGGTCGTACGCCAACCGCTCGAGCCGGCTCCAGTACATGCTGCAGGGCTTCTCCACCGAGCAGTTCTTCTATGGCCTCTATCCCGGGTCGTTCTACGGCGGCTTCGGGTTCCTCCGTCGCGAGGACGCCATCGCCACGCGGCGGATGCGGGGCGGCAACGCCTTCGCCATCTATCCCTTCGACCGCTTCCGGCGCGTGGAGCTCTCGGCGGGGCTCTTCAACTCGAGGGAGTCGTTCAACGACCCGAAACTGCGGCAGCAGTCCGAGGCCTTCCAGCTCCGGGAGTTCGGGACGACGCTGTTCCAGGACGGCACCTACATGCCGCTCGGCGTCCGCTACGTGCAGGAGACGACGGTGCTGCGGGAGTTCGGCCCGGTGTCGGGCAACACGGTGATGGCCGGCTTCACCTACGCCCCGGGCGCCGGAGGCCTGCTGTCGCGCCAGACCCTCGACCTCGACGCCCGGTACTACCTCCGCCTGGCGGAATCGGGCGTCCTCGCGTTCCGGGCCCGCGCCTTCCGGAGCTGGGGCGAGTTCCCGGACTTCACGTTCTTCGGCGGGAACTCGGAGATGCGCGGCTACGACTACCTGGAGTTCCTCGGCCACAAGTCGATCTACGCCAACGCGGAGCTGCGCTTCCCGCTGATCGAGGCGATGCTCACCCCGATCGGCGTCCTGGGGGGCATCCGCGGCACCTTCTTCTTCAACTTCGGCGTCGCCGGCCTCGCAGGACAGCCGCTGCGCATCTGGAGCCGCGACCCGGTCACCGTGCGGCCCGTGGTCGACTACGTCGGCGACCCCGACACGCAGTCCGTCCGGGCGGTCTTCGGCGATCCGGTGACGGTGTCCGGTTTCCGCCTCGACAACGCCCGCGCCTCGTACGGCATCGGCCTCACCACCTACGCCATCGGCTTCCCGATCCACTTCGACTGGTCGTGGCTGACGCTGTTCAACCCGGCGTGGGAGGACGCCGTCTTCGCCTACGCGGCGACGCGGCGCGGCGTGGTGCGCGGCAGCGACGCGTTCCGGCGGGTCCGCTTCCAGATGTGGATCGGGTACGACTTCTAGGAGTCGCGAGACCGGCGTGAGCGGGCTCCGCCCCGTGGTCTTCCGACCGCCGGGCTCGCTGTGTCCGTCTCGTTGCGGGCGAGAATCTTCCGCGCCGCGCTCTCGATGACCTGCTGCGTCAGCCGCGCGGCGCTGCCGCGCCCGGACGCGGTGGCGGGGCGGCCCGTTACCCAGACCTCCGGCATGTCGGCGGCGAGGATGTCGTCGAAGTCGCCGTCGCTCGCGACGCTTCGCGGGGCGAACTCCGTGATGTCGATGGGGCCCGACCAGAAGTCGGCGTGCTTGATGAGCAGCCAGTTGCGGCCGCGCTGGGCCGGCGCCGTGTCGGCGCGATCGCGGAGGCGGACCAGGGCCCAGGACCCCTTGAGCTTGTAGCCGTCGAGCGAGAACTTCAAGTCGCCCTTCGCCAGCGCCGCATTCACGTCCTGGACCTCCGGGGTCCACGTCCCGCGATCCCAGAGCATGACGATGCCGGCACCGTAGCCCTCCGGGATCACCCCTTCGAAGGCGCCGTAGTCGCGCGGATGGTCCTCGGTCCGCACCGCCATGCGCCGGTCGTCCGTGTTCAGCGAGGGGCCCTTCGGCACCGCCCAGGAAAGGAGGACCCCGTCGTGCTCGAGGCGCAGGTCGTAGTGCAGGTGGCTGGCGAGGTGCTTCTGCACGCAGAAGGCGAGGGGAGCCGGCTGCGCACGCCTTCGCCCGCGCCGGGTACGCTCGTCGCCGGCAGGTTCGGGCGTCTTCGAGAAATCGCGCTTGCGGCGGTACTCGTCGAGGGGCATGGGTCGCCGGAGGTGAGTCCCATCATACCGTCCCGGACAGCCGCATTCCCCGCCGGACAGCCGCATTCCCCCGTATGATGGCCCGATGGTGCGTCGTGCCGACGCGGGCGGGAGACCGGCTGCGTCACGCTGTTCTTCTCCAGCGGGTGCAAGTCCCGCCTCGGTAAGCGCCGGAGCGCCGAGTAGCAGACCCCAGGCACGACCGGAGACGGCCGTGGCCCGAGCGGGGTGTCAGAAGCCTCTTCGGAGGGAGCAAGTCCGCGGGCCGCAACATGAAGTGAAGCCTGCAGCCTCGACACATTCACAATCCGAGAGCCGAGCCGCTCATCTCACGGCGAAGGCCATGTCTCCCGCGCCCCGGTCCGGCGGTGTACGCGCGGGAGGTCTCGGCGGGGTATGGGGCGCAGCACGCGGACACGGAGAGGGACGGAACACGAGAGGCCCGTCTGCGCGGCCCGGGTCGGGGCAGCGCGGCCCGCATAAGCCGAAGGTGAAAGCGGGCGCGGCGCAGCGGGAGTCCGAGGGGGCCATAGTACTGCGGAGGGCCGTGCAGCAGAACGCGGCCGGAGGGAAGGGCCCCTGCGGTGGACACGGCGTGGGCGCAAGGACGCGCGAGGGCATGGCCGGCGAGACCGGACCCAACTCCCCCGGGAGGCGTCCGCCTCTCGACCAAGTGCGCCAATTGCAACGACGCCTGTGGGCCGCGGCCAAGCGGTCCCCGAAGCGGCGCTTCCACGCCCTGATGGACCGGATCTGGAGGGATGACGTCCTCCGGGAGGCGTGGCGGCGTGTCAAGCGGAATCGTGGCTCGGCGGGTGTCGATTCCGAGACGCTGGCCGAGATTGAGCAGCGCGGTGTCGATGAGTTCCTGCGGGAACTCGGCGCGGCGTTGCGCGCGGGGACGTACCGGCCGCAGCTGGTCCTTCGGCGGTACATTCCCAAGGCCGATGGCCGACGACGACCGCTGGGGATACCGACGGTCCGTGACCGGGTGGCGCAGATGGCCGCGACGCTGGTGTTGAGCCCCATCTTCGAGGCGGATTTCCGCGATTCGTCGTATGGGTTTCGACCGAAGCGGAGCGCGACGCAGGCGCTGGAGGTCCTTCGCGTCCGCGGGGCGCGCGGGGGCTGCCACGTGCTGGACGCCGACATCTGCGACTACTTCAGCAGCATCGACCACGCGAAGTTGCTGACGCTGGTGCGCCAGCGGGTGTCGGACCGGCGAGTCCTTCGTCTGCTACGGCTGTGGCTGGCGGCGGGAGTGATGGACGAGGGGCGGGTGCATCGGACCCTGGCGGGGACTCCGCAGGGGGGCGTCATCTCGCCGCTCTTGTCGAACATCTTCCTGCATGTGCTCGACCGGGTCTGGGAGGACCGGTGGGCGCACCTGGGTACGCTGGTGCGTTACGCCGACGACTTCGTGGTGATGTGCGATACGAAGGCGGCGGTCGAGACGGCTCGGGAGCGGGTGGGCCTGGTGCTGGCCCGCCTCGGGCTGGAGCTGCATCCGGAGAAGACGCGGGTGGTCGACCTGACAGACGGCCGTGAAGGCTTCGATTTCCTGGGGTGTCATCTGCACAAGCGCATGAGCGGTCCCATCTGGGCCCGCAAGCGGCGACGGGTGTATTTCCTGCACCGCTGGCCGTCTCGACGTGCGATGAAGCAGGTGCGCGCCCGCGTGCGGGCGCTGACCCCTCGGGGCCGCTGCCACACGGACCTGCGTCTGGTCATCGCGGACGTGAACCGGGTCCTTCGCGGGTGGGGGCAGTATTTCCGGACCGGCAATGCGGCGACCCACTTCGTACAGCTCGACGACTACGTGGCTGGGCGTCTGCGCGGCTTGCTTCTCAAGCGTGCGGGGGCTCGTCTGGTGGCTGGTCGGGCGCGGGCTTGGCGTCGTCCGTTCTTCGAGGCCCTGGGGCTCGTCCGCCTGCGCGGCACGATTCGGTATCCGGGGGTGGTGCATGCTGCGACCTGAAGTCCACCTGGTAAGCCGTGTGCGGGAAATCCGCACGCACGGTTTGAACGGGGGTCTTGCTTTCAGCCGGTCGGTACCGCCGCCCGGTGCCCAGTGAGATCTACCAATGCTGACCGCGGTCATCGTCTACCTGGCGGTGCTCGTCCTGATCGGCACCCGCCGCAGCCGGCAGGTAAAGACGGGCGACGACTTCCTCGTGGCGGGGCGCACGCTGCCCGCGCGCGTGCTCGTCTTCACGCTGCTCGCCACCTGGATCGGCTCCGGCAGCCTGTTCGGCGGCGCCGGCCTCGGCTACCGGGAGGGATTCCCGGCGCTCTGGCAGTCGGCGGGAGCCTGGGCCGGCATCGCCCTGGTCTACTTCCTCGCCCCGCGGGTGCGGCGGATCGCGCAGTACACAGTGCCGGACATCCTGGAGCTGCGCTACGGTCCGGCGGCGCGCATCCTGGGCACCGTAACGACCGTGCTCGCCTACGGGACGATCGCGGCGTATCAGTTCCGCGGCGGCGGCCGGCTGCTCAGCCTGATCGCGGGTGTCGATCCGGACACCGGCGCCCTCGTCACCGCCGCTGCCTGCATCCTGTTCACTGCGCTGGCGGGGATGCTGTCGATTGCCTACCTCGACGTCGGCAACGGGTTGCTGATGACGCTGGCGGTGATGCTCGGCGTCGGCTTCCTGATCGGGGAGGGCGGCGGCATGGGAGCGTCGCTCGCGGCGCTGCGGCCGGAGCAGGTGTCGGTGTTCGGCAACCTTGGGCCGCAGGCGGCCTTCGCGCTCTTCCTGCCGACGATGTTCCTGCTGCTCGGCGAAGCGAACATGTACCAGAAGTTCTTCTCGGCCCGCGACGAGCGGGCGGCCCGCCTCGCGGTGGTCGGCTGGATCGCCGGGACGGTCGTCGTCGAGACGCTTATCGAGGCGACCGGGATCTTCGGCAGCCTGGCCGTCGGCGGCCTCACCACCACCCAGTCCGAGGAGATCGTGCTCCGCGTTGCGACCGACGTAATGCCGCCGGTGCTCGGGGTGCTCCTGGTCTGCGGCGCCGCGGCGATCGTCGTCTCGACCGCGAACAGCTTCCTGCTGACCCCGTCGACGAACCTGATCCGCGACGTCTACCAGCGCTTCATCAACCCGGCCGCCACCGATCGGCAGCTCGTGCTCTACACCCGCCTGGTGGTCGTCGGCGTCGGCGCCCTCGGCTACGTCGCGGGCAGCTTCTTCCCGACCATCCTGGCGATGGCGCTCTGGGCCTACACGATGTACGGCGCCGGCATCACGCCGGCCCTGCTCGGCGCGCTCGTCTGGAAGCGGGCTACCCGCGCGGGCGGCGTCGCGTCGATCCTGGTGGGGATGGTGACCACGCTCGGCTGGGAGATCGCCGGCCTGGCGCGCGCCGGGGCCGACGGCGCCGCGGTCTACCCGTTCGGCTGGCAGACGGCCTACCCGGCACTGGCGCTCTCGATAGCCACGCTGATCGTGGTGAGCCTCGCGACCCGTCCGCCGGCGCGGCACGAAGTCGAGCTGCGGGCCCCCATCCCGCGCGGATGACCGGCGACCGTCCCCGCGCCGTAGAACGGGCAGGACTCCTACAGGGAACGGCGGGCCGGGAATCGGAGCCGCCGGCGACGGTCTCCTAGGAGCTTGCGCCGCAGAACGCAACGGAGTGAGTTCCGCGGCGCAAGCTCCTGGGGCGGTGGGGGCTGGGGCCGAACACGGAGCCTGCGACGGGTTTGGCGGCGCTAGGAGTCTGCGCCGCAGAAACGTGCCATGGAGCGGTTCGTGCCAGCGCAGACTCCCAACGCGCCCGTGAGGGCGCGCTAGTGCTTTGCCGGCGGAGGCACGTACTCGGGGGGCGGCGCCGCCTCCTCGCCGAAAAAGAACTCTTCCATCTGGGCGGCGACCAGCTTCTGCGCTTCCTTCTGCCAGGGCATCAGCCGGTACTCGTTGAGGATCATCTTCATCCGCTCTTCCCAGAGCTGCCACGCCTCGAGGGAGACGCTCTCGAAGATGCGTCGGCCCAACTCGCCGGGCCACGGGGGTTCGTCGAGTCCCGGAAGCTCCTTCTGAAGCTTCACGCACTTGACGAGGCGGCCGCCGCCGGGGGCCCCGGGACCGTCGGCCGGAGGAAAATCGGAAGAGCTCATCGTCGGTGTCGGGAGATCGGCGGGCGGCGGTCCCCGCCGCCGCCGGCCATCCCCAGGATCAGTGTAGCCGGCCGGCCGGCCCGTCCCCCGTCCAGAGCGCGATGCTCTGACCCTCGAGGCCGGCGGTGACGATGCGCGTCACCTCGACCCGCGCGTCGTTGAAGCAGGCGCCGCCACCGAGGTCGGTCAGCGCGTCGGGCACGACCGCATTCGCCGTCGAGCCGTTCAGGGTGCTCTTGCGCCACAGCCCCTTGGGGAGGCTGACGACTCCGGGGCGGACCCCGGCGTTCACGGTGACGGGGCAGTGGATCTCGCCTCCGGCGTTGAAGACGCGGGCCGTGTCGCCCGTCGACAGGTTGCGCCGGGCGGCATCCGCCGGGTGAATCTGCAATGTGGCCAACCGCTCGCGCAACTCGCCCAGCGTCGACGTCACGGTCTTGTCGCTCGCCGGGGAGACGAGGGCCAGCGGGTAGGCGTCCGTTGCGGGATCCGCCCGGAAGCGGTAGAGGCCCTCCGGCGCCTGCTGCTCCAGCGCTTCGGGGAAGAGGTGGACCTTGCGGTCCGCGGTGCGCGGGAAAACGTCGGCGAACTGCACCGGCGCCGAGGCCCCCGGCGGTGCGGCGAGCCCGTGCGCGAGGAGCCCGTCGCGCACGCCGTCGGGGAGCGCGCCGGCCACGTGCAGCAACGCCTCCGGGTCCGACCGCAGCGCGGGGCTCGCGTCGACGCCGATTCGGCGCGCAAGCTCGGCGAACACCTCGCCGTTGGGCCGCGCGTCGCCGACCGCCTCGATCACCGGCTGCACGAGCTGCAACGCGCCGTGCCCGTAACTGTGGGCGACGTCGTAGTGTTCCAGGAAGGTCGTCGCCGGCAGGACAATGTCGGCCCAGCGCGCCGTGTCGGTCATCACCTGGTCGAATACGACGGTGAACAGGTCCTCGCGCGCCAGCCCGCGCAGCACCCGGTTCTGGTCCGGCATCGTCGCCGCCGGGTTGCAGTTGTAGACGAAGAGCAGCTTGACGGGCGGTCCGTCGTCCCCCGTCAGCGCGCGTCCGAGGCGGTTCATGTTGACGACGCGCGTCGGCGGCTCTCCGGCCCCGATCCACGGCTTGGCGGAGAGGTCGACGGCGGCCGAGTTGCTCATCGAGTAGCCGCCGCCCCGCACCCCGAACTTCCCGCCGACGGCCGGCAGGGCGAGCACCGCGAGGGCCGCGTTGCCGCCGTTGCGGTTGCGCTCGAGACCCCAGCCGCAGCGGATGACGGCCGGCGACGTCTCCGCGTACAGCTCCGCCACGCGCTGCAGCAGGTCGGCGTCGACGTCGGCGGCCGCCGCGGCGCGCTCCATCGTCCATTCGGCCGCGCGCTCCCGGAGCCGATCCGCGCCGTTTGCGTGCGCGTTCAGGAAGCTGCGGTCGGCGAGCCCTTCCTCGAACAGGAAGCGGTGCATCGCGAGCGCGACCGTAACGTCCGAGCCGGGGCGGACGGCGAGGTGGATGTCGGCCTGCCGGGCCAGCGGCGTCCGGCGCGGGTCGATGACCACCAGCGCGGCCCCCGCCTTGACGGCGGCCCGCACGTGCGGCACCAGATGGATGCTGGTGTTCGACGGGTTCGCGCCCCAGATGATGATGAGCTTCGCGTGCTCGTAGTCGGCGTAGGTAACGCCGGGCATCCGGCCGTAGAGCGCGGCGGCGGCGGTCGTGGTCGGCGCGGCGCAGACCGTGCGGGCGAGGCGCGCGGCGCCGAGCCCCCGGAAGAGCTCGGCGTCGGCCGTGTCCTGTGTGACCAGCCCGTTCGACCCGCCGTACGAGACCGGGAGGATGGCCTCTCCGCCGTCGCGCGCGCGGACCTCCCGCATCCGGGTCGCCACTGCGTCGAGGGCTTCTTCCCAGCTCACGTTCCGGAAGCGCCCTTCGCCCCGGGCCCCGACGCGCAACCCGGGGCGGTGCAGCCGGTCGCTGCCGTAGACGCGGTCCCCGAAGCGGCGCACCTTGGTGCAGATGTACCCGCCCGTGACCGCCTGCCGGTGCGAGCCGTCGATGCGGGTGAGCCGCCCCTTCTCGACCGAGACGGCCAGGCTGCAGGTGTCCGGACAGTCGAGCGGGCACGCCGTCTCGACGGTCGACCGGCCCCACCGCAACTCGTCCCGCTCCTGCATCGGCGGAGTGTACCATGCAGCGTTCGGCGAGGTTGTCGGAATGCCCGTGCGCCTCGATCAAGTCACGAAACGCTTCGGCGCGAAGGTCGCCGTCGACCGCGTTAGCCTCTCGATCCGGTCGGGCGAGCTGCTCGCCGTGACGGGCGCGCCGGGGTCCGGCAAGTCGACGCTGTTGCGGCTGCTGGCGGGGCTGGAGGAGCCGTCGGGGGGCGCCGTTCATGCCGGTGACGTGAAGCTCGCCGCCGGAGCCGCCGACCGGCCGATCGCGTTCGGCTCGCTGGCCGGCGCGGGCGCGAGCGGCGCCGGTGCGCTCGACGGCGCAGCCGCCACCAGTGCCGCCGGACCGGTGCCTGCGGGGCCCGATTCGTGCCTCCTCCTCGACGAGCCGCTGGCCTCGTTCCGCGGTCCGGAGCGTGTCGCCGCGCGCAACGCGCTGCGCTCCCTGCCGGCGGCGCTCGGGGCCGCGGTCGTGTGCGCCATGAAGGATGACGCCGGCGACGAGGCCGACGCACTGGCGGTGGCGGATCGGATCGCGGTGCTCCACGAGGGCCGGCTGCGGCAGTGCGGCACCCCCGCCGAGGTGGTCGACGCTCCGGCCGACGAGATCGTCGCGGCGTTCTTCGGCCGGCCGCGGATCAACCTCGTGCCCGGGATCCTCGAGAAGGACGGGCAGGCGATCCTGCTGGGCAACCAGACCGTGGCGCTGGCGGGCCGGATCGAGGAGATCTTCTGCCGCGACATCACGCTCGGCATCCGTCCCGACCATGTCCGGTTGACGCGGGACGGAGCGGGGCTGCGGGGCCGGGTGCGCTCGACCGAGCCGCGCGAGGGCTCGACGCTGGTTCAGGTCGATGTCGAAGGGCTCTCGATCCGCGCGCTGGATGCCGGCGGGGAGACGCTGCGAGCGGGCGACGCGGTGCGCGTGCGGGTCGATCCGCGGCGCTACCTCGTCTTCGACGACCACGGCGTGCGGCTGGACCAGCGGTAGCGGCCGTGACGCAAGCGGTACGGCGCGTGCTGCCGCCCGGGGCCCTCGCCCTCGTCGCCCTGGCGGCCGCGGCGGCCGTCCTGCCGACTCCCGCGTCGTGGGTTGAACGCGTCTATTCGCGGCAAGCGTATCTCGCCGCGCAGAACACCCTCACCCGGCTCAGCGGCCTCGTCGGGTTCGCCTGGCTCGACGTGCTGATCCTCGCAGCCGCCCTGGGGCTTGCGGTCTGGTGGTGGCGCGGGCTCCGGGAGGCGCGGGGCGACCGGGCCGCCTTCTGGCTCGCCGCGGGACGGCACCTCGTGTGGACGGCCG
Source organism: Vicinamibacterales bacterium (assembly GCA_965215155.1). Taxonomy (GTDB): domain Bacteria; phylum Acidobacteriota; class Vicinamibacteria; order Vicinamibacterales; family UBA8438; genus JAGWAJ01. The sequence goes on from CBDCCY010000004.1 coordinate 2,622,038, forward strand.
CGCTCGCGGCCGCGCTGTACCTCGTCTTCGTCCTGGCGTGGGGCCTGAACTACCGGCGCGTGCCGCTGAAGGAGAAGCTCGACTATGCCCAGACCCGCGTCGCTCCCGCGGCCGTGTCCGCGCTCGCGAGGGAGGCGATCCAGCGGGTGAACGGGCTGCACGGCCCCGCGGAGTCGCGGCCGTGGCCGGAGATGGAGGCGCTTCCGTCGCGCCTGGCGCCCGCCTTCGAGCGGATCCAGCGCCGTCTCGGGGCCGAGCGCACGGCGGTCGCCGGTCGCCCGAAGGCGACGCTGCTGTCGGCCTGGTTCCGGCGCGCCGGCATCGACGGGATGATGAACCCCTTTTCGCTCGAGGTGCTCGTCAACGGCGCCGTGCTGCCGCACGAGCGTCCGTTCGTGCTCGCCCACGAGTGGGCCCACCTGGCCGGCTACGCGAACGAGTCCGAGGCCAGCTTCGTCGGCTGGCTTACCTGCCTCGCGGGAGATGACCAGAGCCGCTACAGCGCATGGATGTTCCTGCTGCGGCATCTGCTCGTGCACCTGTCGCCGGAGGCGCGCATCGAGCTCTGGCAGGCCCTCGACGCCGGGCCCCTCGAGGACTACCGGGCCGTCAGCGCCCGCATCGGCCAGGCGAACCCGGCCGTCAGCCGGGGCGCGCGGCGCGTCTACGACCAGTTCCTGCGGGCGAACCGCGTCGAGGCCGGGATCGCCAGCTACGGGCTGGTGGTCGATCTCGTGCTCGGAACGGACGAGACGCCGCTGTGGCGCGGCCTGTCCCGGTGACCGACCCTGGGGCGGTGGTATGATCGGCGGCCGGATTTCGGAGACGACGATGTTCAAGCTGGTCACCACGGTACGGGGCGGCGCCGTCAACGCGCCGGCCGCCTCCGCCCGGTACGCGTCGGCCGACGAGGCGCGCGAGGCCGCGAAGGCGCTCATGCACGAGCACCAGCGCGTCGTGCGGGTGATGATCGTCGAGGAGCCATCCCGTTTCGTCGAGTGGATGGACCGCAGCTGAGCCTGGTCCACCCGCAGCGCCTTCCAGCGGTTTCGTGCCCGCGGCGCGGCGGGCGCTCCCCTCGGTTACCGTGGCAACGCGGCGGGCGTCTCTCGGTAATCGAGGGGAGAGTGTCGAACGCCGTTCAGCGCTCGGAGGATGGGTTCAGTCCGCGGCCGGTGACCACGTAGGTCGCGAAAGTCCCCAGCCAGTGACCGCCCTCGTAGGTCGCCCCGGTGACCGAGGCGAGCCCCGATTCACGGTGCGCAAGGGCGGCAGCGAGGAGCGCGGGCCGGCGGTTGTCGCGCGCCGGCAGCCCCGCCGCGATGCCCTCCAGCATCCAGGCGCGGCTCAGGTTGAGCCCGTCGAGGTGCACCAGCTTGCCGTCGGTGGGGTCGCTCACCACGGCCGGCTCGAGCCAGCTCGCACTGCCGGCGTGCGGGACAGCGGGCAGGAACCGTCGCAGCCACTCGCCGAACGCGGCGGGGTCCATGACCCGCCGCATCAGGTCCGCCTCCGCCAGGCACGGCGAGAGGAAGTCGTGTCCGGACGGTTCGTAGGACAGGGGGCAATCGTCGTCGGCGAGGTAGTAGTCGGCGACGCGGCGTTCGAGTAGCTCGATCATGTCCGCGTCGCCGGCGGTTCGAGCCCAGTCGAGGATGAGGCCGAACGCGAACGCGGTCTGCGAGTGCTCGCCGCTCCGGATCGGGTGCGTCAGCTTCGGCAGCCACTCCCGGATCCGCTCCGCGGCCAACGCCTCGACGGGGGCCAGGGAATCCCGCCAGCGCCGTGCGTCGGCATCGTCCCATTCCCGCAACTCGGCTGCGAGCTGCAGGAGCCAGGCCAGCCCGTACGGGCGCTCGAACCCTTCGCGTCCGGGCCCTTGCAGATACTCGGCCTCGCGCCGCAGGTTGCCGAAGGTCAGGCTCCGCTCCAGCGCGGCGCGGGATGCGGCAGTCGTCTCCGCGCCGGGGTAGAGCCGTGCCAGCCGCGCGAGCAGCCAGTGCCCGTGCACCGAGGAGTGCCAGTCGTAGCAGCCGTAGAAGGCCGGCGTCAGCTCCCGGGGCGGTCGCGCGTCGCCGTCGTCGTTCAGGACGTGGGCGATCTTGTTCGGGTACTCGCGGTGCACGCAGTCGAGAGCGAGGTGGGCGAAGCGCGACGCCACCGCCTCGTCTGGCTGGGCCTCCGCGGTCGCGCTCGCGCCCAGGGCCAGTGTCAGGAAGGTGGCGGCAGCGGGCCGGCGGCCTAGTGTCGTCATGCCGCGCAGATTATCGGATCGCCCTGTGCGGTGGTACGCGGCGCGCTGCCCTCACCGGTCTGCCAGCCCGAGGTTGCGCAGGATGGCGAGGGCGGAGCGGGACCGATTGAGGCCGTAGAGGTGGAGACCCGGCGCCCCCCCGGCGAGCAGCGCCTCGCATTGCCGGGACGCGAACTCGATGCCGAACTCCGTCGCGGCCTCGTCGTCGTCCGCGAACCGGTCGAGGTCCGCGACGAGGGTGCGTGGCAGCGTCGCCCCGCAGAGCGCGGTGAAGCGCTTCACCTGCCGCGTGCTCAGGATCGGGAGCACCCCGGGCGTGATCGGGACCGTAACGCCGAGCGTGCCGGCCAGGTGATCGACCATGGCAAAGTAGTCGGCGTTGTCGAAGAAGAGCTGGGTGAGCACGAACTCGGCGCCGTGCTCGATCTTGTCCCGCAGGCGTCCCCAGTCCACCGCGCGGCCGTCGGCGCAGTCGGGGTGCCCTTCCGGAAACCCGGCGCAGCCGATCGCGAACTCGTCGGCGCGCGCCTTCAGGACGTCGATGAGCTGGTAGGCGTAGTCGAACCCGCCTTCCGGTCGCTCGAAGCCCGCGCCGGGGGCGGGGGGATCGCCCCGCAGGGCCAGGACGTTGCGGATGCCGAGCCCGGCCGCCTCGTCCAGGAAGCCGTCCATCTCTCCGCGCGTGAAGCTGCTGCACGTGACGTGCGCCATCGTGGTCAGACCGTGCCCGCGCTGCATGCGGTCGACGATCTGCAGCGTCCGAGCCCGCGTCCCCCCACCGCCGGCGCCGTAGGTGACCGAGCAGAAGTCGGGGCGAGCCTCCGCCAGGCGGGGCAGTACGCGATCGAACAGGCTCTCGTCCCCCTGCGGGGTCTTCGGCGGGAAGAACTCGACGGAGATGACCGGACGCCCGGCGGCGCGCCCTGCGGCGTAGATGTCCGGGATGCGCTGCACGCCGGCCGGCGCCGGGCGCGAAGAGCTGCCAGGGGACTGCGCCGTAGAACGTGTCATGGAGGACTCTGTGCGATCGCAGACTCCCAACGCGCCCTTCAGGGCGCGAGCGGCGGTCACGGGGAGCATGGCGGCCCAGTATAGCGAGGTCGCCGGCGCAGGGGCCCTTCCGCGGCAAGCCGTTCCAGGCTGATGCGGCGCGGGCTCGTCGCTGGAGAATGGCGCTGCGAAGCGGCCGAGCTTGGACTGCGGCGCGAGAACGGCAGGTCGTCTCCCGGTGCCGCTCCCCGGGTCGCGACCGTCGCGTCCATGACCATCGCGTCCATAATGACGGGCGTCGGCACGCGGAGCCACCGCGCCGACGACCTGAGGAGGACCCATGGCCGACACGACACCGCGATCTCGATCCGCCGAGCGCGGCGGGTTCGTCGATCGCGCGCTGAACGCCATCGAGACAATCGGGAACCGTCTGCCGGACCCGGCCGTCCTGTTCCTGCTGTTGCTCGTGCTGACGTGGATCGTCTCGGCGATCCTGTCGCCCGTCGAGTTCGCGGAGATCGATCCGCGCACCGGCGAGCCGATGCGCATCGCCAACCAGTTGACGGGCACGGCGCTGGCCACCTTTCTCGTGCAGCTCGTGCCGACCTTCACCGGATTCGCGCCGCTGGGCGTGGTGCTGGTGGCGCTGCTCGGCGTCGGCGTGGCCGAGAAGACCGGCTTCATCAATGCCGGGCTGAAGCTGATTCTGGGGCGCACGTCGCGGAGTCTGCTGACCCCGATGCTGATCCTGGCCGCGATCGTCAGCCACTCCGCCGCCGATGCGGGCTACGTGCTCGTCATCCCCCTGGGCGGGGTCATCTTCTACGCGGCGGGCCGCCATCCCCTGGCCGGCATCTCGGCCGCGTTCGCGGGCGTCTCCGGCGGCTTCTCCGCCAACTTCATCCCCTCCGGCATCGACCCCCTGCTGCAGGGATTCACCCAGCAGGCGGCGCAGATCCTCGACGCCGGCCGCCAGGTCAACCCGCTCAGCAACCTGGGGTTCACCGCCGTCTCGTCGCTGCTCGTCATCGGCGTCGGCTGGTACCTGACCGACCGCGTGATCGAGCCGCGCCTGAAGGCGACGCCGGTCGACGGCGACCCCAAGGAGATGCCGCAGATGGAGGAGCTGACCGACCGGGACCGCAGAGGGTTCCTGGCCGGCGTCGGGGCACTGGTCGCCGGGCTTCTGCTGCTGGCCCTGTGGGCGCTGCCGGCGGGGTCGTCGCTGCGCGCTGCGGATGGCGGCTCGCTGACCAGCTTCGGCGCGCCCCTGATGGGCATGATCGTGCCCCTCATCTTCCTGCTGTTCCTGATTCCCGGCGTGGTGCACGGCTACGTCGCGGGCACCGTCAGGACCCACCGCGACATCATCGCCGGAATGACCGCCGCAATGGGCACGATGGCCTACTACCTGGTCATGGCCTTCTTCGCGGCCCAGTTCATCGCCGCCTTCAACCAGTCCAACGTGGGCCTTCTGATCGCCCTCAAGGGCGCCAACTTCCTGCGCGACCTGGCCCTCCCGCCGCAGGTGACCATCGTCGGCATCATCGTGCTGACCTCGATCGTCAACCTCTTCGTCGGCTCGGCTTCCGCGAAGTGGGCGCTGCTCTCGAGCATCTTCGTGCCGATGCTGATGGGGCTCGGCATCGCCCCGGAGTTGACCCAGGCCGCCTACCGCGTCGGTGACAGCGTGACCAACATCGTCACCCCGCTGATGCCGTACTTCCCGCTGGTCGTGGTCTTCTGCCAGCGCTACGTGAAGTCGACGGGCATCGGCACCGTGGCGTCGCTGATGCTGCCCTACTCGGTCACGCTGTTCGTCACATGGACGCTGTTCCTGATCGTCTACTGGATAGTCGGCCTGCCGCTCGGCGTCCAGGGCGCCTACACGTATCCGTGACATCGCGGGGCGCGTCGTGCAGAATGACCGGATGGTGCGTCGTGCCGACGCGGGCGGGAGACCGGCTGCGTCACGCTGTTCTTCTCCAGCGGGTGCAAGTCCCGCCTCGGTAAGCGCCGGAGCGCCGAGTAGCAGACCCCAGGCACGACCGGAGACGGCCGTGGCCCGAGCGGGGTGTCAGAAGCCTCTTCGGAGGGAGCAAGTCCGCGGGCCGCAACATGAAGTGAAGCCTGCAGCCTCGACACATTCACAATCCGAGAGCCGAGCCGCTCATCTCACGGCGAAGGCCATGTCTCCCGCGCCCCGGTCCGGCGGTGTACGCGCGGGAGGTCTCGGCGGGGTATGGGGCGCAGCACGCGGACACGGAGAGGGACGGAACACGAGAGGCCCGTCTGCGCGGCCCGGGTCGGGGCAGCGCGGCCCGCATAAGCCGAAGGTGAAAGCGGGCGCGGCGCAGCGGGAGTCCGAGGGGGCCATAGTACTGCGGAGGGCCGTGCAGCAGAACGCGGCCGGAGGGAAGGGCCCCTGCGGTGGACACGGCGTGGGCGCAAGGACGCGCGAGGGCATGGCCGGCGAGACCGGACCCAACTCCCCCGGGAGGCGTCCGCCTCTCGACCAAGTGCGCCAATTGCAACGACGCCTGTGGGCCGCGGCCAAGCGGTCCCCGAAGCGGCGCTTCCACGCCCTGATGGACCGGATCTGGAGGGATGACGTCCTCCGGGAGGCGTGGCGGCGTGTCAAGCGGAATCGTGGCTCGGCGGGTGTCGATTCCGAGACGCTGGCCGAGATTGAGCAGCGCGGTGTCGATGAGTTCCTGCGGGAACTCGGCGCGGCGTTGCGCGCGGGGACGTACCGGCCGCAGCTGGTCCTTCGGCGGTACATTCCCAAGGCCGATGGCCGACGACGACCGCTGGGGATACCGACGGTCCGTGACCGGGTGGCGCAGATGGCCGCGACGCTGGTGTTGAGCCCCATCTTCGAGGCGGATTTCCGCGATTCGTCGTATGGGTTTCGACCGAAGCGGAGCGCGACGCAGGCGCTGGAGGTCCTTCGCGTCCGCGGGGCGCGCGGGGGCTGCCACGTGCTGGACGCCGACATCTGCGACTACTTCAGCAGCATCGACCACGCGAAGTTGCTGACGCTGGTGCGCCAGCGGGTGTCGGACCGGCGAGTCCTTCGTCTGCTACGGCTGTGGCTGGCGGCGGGAGTGATGGACGAGGGGCGGGTGCATCGGACCCTGGCGGGGACTCCGCAGGGGGGCGTCATCTCGCCGCTCTTGTCGAACATCTTCCTGCATGTGCTCGACCGGGTCTGGGAGGACCGGTGGGCGCACCTGGGTACGCTGGTGCGTTACGCCGACGACTTCGTGGTGATGTGCGATACGAAGGCGGCGGTCGAGACGGCTCGGGAGCGGGTGGGCCTGGTGCTGGCCCGCCTCGGGCTGGAGCTGCATCCGGAGAAGACGCGGGTGGTCGACCTGACAGACGGCCGTGAAGGCTTCGATTTCCTGGGGTGTCATCTGCACAAGCGCATGAGCGGTCCCATCTGGGCCCGCAAGCGGCGACGGGTGTATTTCCTGCACCGCTGGCCGTCTCGACGTGCGATGAAGCAGGTGCGCGCCCGCGTGCGGGCGCTGACCCCTCGGGGCCGCTGCCACACGGACCTGCGTCTGGTCATCGCGGACGTGAACCGGGTCCTTCGCGGGTGGGGGCAGTATTTCCGGACCGGCAATGCGGCGACCCACTTCGTACAGCTCGACGACTACGTGGCTGGGCGTCTGCGCGGCTTGCTTCTCAAGCGTGCGGGGGCTCGTCTGGTGGCTGGTCGGGCGCGGGCTTGGCGTCGTCCGTTCTTCGAGGCCCTGGGGCTCGTCCGCCTGCGCGGCACGATTCGGTATCCGGGGGTGGTGCATGCTGCGACCTGAAGTCCACCTGGTAAGCCGTGTGCGGGAAATCCGCACGCACGGTTTGAACGGGGGTCTTGCTTTCAGCCGGTCGGTACCGCCGCCCGGTGCCCAGTGAGATCTACCAATGGACTCGAGCAAACCACCGCCATCCGGCTCGTTCGCGCCATACGTTCCCGAGTCGTCGAGCCTCCCGGAGCTGACGTTCCGCGCGGTCTTCCTCGGGACCGCGATGGCGATCGTGCTCGGCACGGCCAACGCGTACCTGGGCATGCGGGCGGGGCTGACGGTCGCCGCCATCTTCCCGGCCGCGGTGGTCTCCATGGCCGTGCTGCGCCTGCTGGGCGGGTCCGTGCTCGAGGAGAACATGGCGCGGACGACCGCGTCGGTAGGGGAGGCGCTCGTCGCGGGCGCCATCTTCACCATCCCGGCGTTCGTCATCAGCGGCGTATGGGACGAGCTGCGCTACTGGGAGAGCACCGCCATCATGCTGGTGGGCGGTATTCTCGGCGTGCTCTTCATCATCGTCCTGCGCCGCACGATGGTGGTCGAGGCAGACCTGCCGTTCCCGGAGAGCGTCGCCGCCGGCGAACTGGTCAAGGCGGGCCAGGGCGGCCGCCAGACCGGCGCCGCGTTCGTCTTCCAGGCGATGGGCGTCGCCGCCGCGTGGGAGCTGGTCAAGAACAGCAACGGTCTGAAGCTGGTGTCCGACTCGGCGACGTGGTTCGTGTCGCTCGGGCGATCGACGATCGAGGTCGCCGGGCAGCAGGTGAGCTACGTCGGCGGGTTCCTGCTGCAGTCGCCCGCCGCCTCGCCGGCCCTGGTCGGTGTCGGCTTCATCGTCGGCCCGCAGATCGTGGCGACGCTGTTCGCGGGCGCGATCCTGGGTTGGCTGGTGCTCGTCCCGCTGGCGCTCTTCCTGAACCCGGAGTTCAGCGCGGAGGTGACCACCGCGGCGGGGTTCGTCGAGCTGAGCGAGGAACTGTGGACGCGCCAGGTGCGACCCCTCGCCGTCGGGACCATGATCGTCGCCGCGTTCTACACGCTCTACAACCTCCGGACGTCGCTCATCCAGGGCATCGGGGGCGCGTTCGGCCACCTTGGCGCGTCGCGCTCCGGGGGCGCGGGCCGCCTGGACGTCGACATCGACTTCCGGAAGATCGCCTGGGCAATCGCCGGGCTGGCCGTGCCGCTCTTCGGCCTCTACTGGTACTTCAGCGGGAGCGTCTTCGGTGCGCTGCTGCTGACGATCCTGATGGTCGTCCTGGGCTTCCTGTTCGCCGCGGTCGCGGGCTACCTGGTCGGGCTGCTCGGGAGCTCCAACAATCCCATCAGCGGCCTGACGCTCAGCACGCTGCTGATCGCGGCGATCGTGATGGTCGCCATCGGCGTCACCGGGTCCAGCGGCATTCTCGGCGTGCTCGCGGTGGCCGGCGTGGTCTGCTGCGCGTGCGGCATCTCCGGCGACATGCTGCAGGACCTCAAGGTGGGCCACATCCTGGGCGGCACGCCGTGGAAGATGCAGGTGGGAGAGCTGATCGGCGTGACGGTCGCCGCGATGGTGCTCATCTACCCGATGATCCTGATGGATCGGGTGTACGAGATCGGCAGCGCCGAGCTCCCGGCCCCGCAGGCCGGCCTGATGGCCCTCATCGCCGAGGGCATCGTCGGCGGCGAGATGGCGTGGCCGCTCGTGCTGGCCGGTATGGCGCTGGGGTTGGGGCTGATCCTCGTCCAGGCTCCTTCGCCGATGCTGATCGCGGTGGGGATGTACCTTCCGCTCCCGTCGACCTCCGGGATCGTGGTGGGCGGGATCATCCGCTGGTGGCTCGACCGCTCGCTCGAGGAGCGGAAGGCGACCGGCGAGCAGCGGACGCGCGCCACCAACACCGGCGTGCTGCTGTCGTCGGGCTTCATCGCGGGCGAGGCGCTCCTGGCGGTGCTGCTGGCGTTCGTGGTGGGGGCGAGCGAGGTGGTGCCCTGGCTGGCGCTGCCGCAGATCGCCGACAGCGCCCTGGCCGGCGCGCTCGTCTTCTTCCTGCTCTACTACATGCTGGTCCGCATGCCGCTGAACGCCGCGGGCGGCGGAGCCACCGGCGCCGGGGGGCGATGAGGGCAGGCGAGCCCGGGGAGCCGCCGGCCGGCGATGCCCCGGCGGCGGAACCGGAAGCGGCGGCCCAGCGGGCGGCGGCCACCGAGGCCTTCTGGAGCGCTCGACCGCGCCGGCGCCTCGACTGGCGCGACCTCGGCGACGGCAGGTGCGTCGTCTTGCGCCCAAAGCTCGGCGAGAGCCGCGCCGGCCGCTGGCTCGCGTCCCGCCTCGGCGAGCCCTGCTACCGGATCCGGCTTGACGACGTCGGCGCGTTCATCTGGAAGGCGTGTGACGGCGAGACGCCGTTGGCCGCCATTCTCGACCGGATGCGTGGGGCGTTCGGCGCGCGGGTGGAACCCGCGGACGAACGCCTCGGCCGCTTCGTGGAGTCGATGGTGCGCTCGCGCATGATCGAGCTGTGAGCGGGTTCGGTGCCTCCGTCAGTCCGTCTCCTGGTCGCGTGATTCGGCTCGTTCATCCAGGAGCAGCCCTTGAAACGGGCGTCCCATCGCCGCGGCCAGCTTCCGAATGACCCCCAGGGTCGGAGGCTGAACCGCGCTCTCGAAGCGCTCGATGTCGGCCTCGTCAACCCCGCTCAGGGCGGCCAGTTCCTGTTGAGACAGGCCGCACCCGCAGCGGAGGGTGCGCAGGCGTCGGGCAAAGGTGCGTTGCCCGCGCACAGCAGCCTCTGCGTCCCGCTCGCGTTGCTCGGCGTCTCCGAAGTGCCTGGCGAAATCCCAGGGGATCTCGGTCACGCGCCCATCTTGCGTGCTGATGAGCGCCTCATACGGGTCTCTCAACTCGACGGAGTCCACGTCGGAGCATCCTCCCACTCCTTCGATCTCACCCCAGGGTACAAGGGACACCAAGCCATCCGCGAACGCGACGTTCAACCCATCGGATGAGGCGGCGACGTGCGTCATCATCCGTTCCAGGGTTTGGATTCCGGCGGCTTGTGTCGCCATGATGATCTCGCTTCCTGACGCCCGCTACCGCTCCCGGTCCTGTTTGTCGGCCGGCGCCTTTCTCTGATCATCGCTCGAATGCAGTCGTTCCCAGTCGCTCCAGATTCTGACAATGTTGTCCCGGTACGCTTCCATGATCTTCTTGCGCGTTCCCGGCGGAGGCTCGGCACCCATGAATTCACTTGAAATGAGGTCTATTCGATAATCGCTTCCATCATTGAGCCGGACGTGGACGTGGGGAGGAGGATGATCGTTCGGATAAACGACGAACCTGCCCCACCCGAGACGCGTAGATGGCAATGGCCACCTCCTCTCGTCGAGTTTGTGTTGTCAATGTGTTCCTTTCAGATAAGAGTTCAAATGAGGCGAGTCCACGTAAGGTAGGCGCGCCGCGCGCGCAAGTCCAACGGGCTCAACCGTATGGTCAGACACATCCGATGTCAAGGAGCCCGGCCGGGTTGGGTGCGTGGGAGCCGGTAGTCGTCGGAGCGGACGCCAACGCCCGCCGCCCACTGAACGCTTCCGAGGCTCGGCGAGAGCCGCGCGGCGCCGCGACTTCACGAGCGACGCCGTGGGGCTCGCCGGTGGTTCTCAGACCTGCGCCCGCGCTTCCCGACCCTCGGTGGACACCGAGGCCGGCCGCTTCGCGCCTTCTGCCGCTACTGGTCCGTCGACTCGCGGTGCGCCTCGCCGCTCATGAGGGCGGCGCGGATGGTCGACGCCCAGATGCGGGTGCCCTTCTCGTTCAGGTGCAGGCCGTCGTCGATGAAGATGTCGTCCATGACGCGGCCGTCCGGCCCGAGAAGGGGCGTCGCGACGTCGACATACGTTATCAGGTCGTTGGACGCGGCGAGCTCCTGGTACAGCACGTTCGCCTCCTGCGCCTGGTCCCACACCGCCTCGCGCGCCAGGCTCGGCTTCACCGACAGCACGTAGACGCGAGTGTCCGGCAGCGCCGCGTGGATCCGCTCGACGATCGATTCCAGGCGTCCCGCGATCTCCTCCGGAGGCACGCCGTAGAGGCCGGTGTCGTTGTCGCCTTCGTAGATGGCGACCGCGCGCGGCTCGTACGCCAGGACGATGCGGTCGAGGAAGTGCTCGACGTCCTGCATCGTGCTGCCGCCGAATCCGCGCGGCACGACGGTCAGCGGGGCCAGATCGGCCTCGAGCGTCGGGTGCCACCGGCGGATGCTCGAGCTGCCCGTGACCACGATGGCCCCCTTCGGAGGCATCATCGCGCGGTCCTCGGCCTCGAAGGCCTGAATCGCGCCCTCGAAGCGGGTCGGGTCGATGGCGCGGCTCTGCGCCGCGGCCAGACCTGCGAAGCCGACGACCACCAGCAGAGCGACGAACGCGCGCAGGGAGCGGGTCTTCATGGGAGCCTCCAGTCAGCCGTTCGGGGTCACCGATTGTCGTCCGGGCGCCAGGCATCCGCCAGCCGGCGGCCTTCCCGGGTGTCTTCGGCGGCCATGCGGGCGGCCAGCTCGTCGCGCCGCTGCGCGTAGAGCCGCCGCGTGATGTCGTCCGATGCGCCGCGGAAAGCGAGCTCCAGCCACATGAACGCGAGCACGTGGTTCTCCTCCACACCGGCGCCGTAGATGTGCAGGTAGCCGAGCCCCGCCTGGGCGGCGGCATAACCCTGTCGGGCCGCCGCTCCATACCAACGGGCCGCCTCGGCGTCCGTGCCGGCGACGCCGCGGTTCCGGAAGTGGAGCAGCCCCAGGTTGTACTCCGCAGGCGCGTAGCCCTGCTCGGCCGCGCGCCGGATCCAGCGGGCGGCCTCCGCGTCGTCCCTCGCCACGCCGCGGCCGGCGTAGTAGCGGCTGCCGACTTCGTTCTGGGCCGCGGCGTCCCCGCTCTCGGCGAGTTGCAGCAGGCCGGGTGGAAGCTGGCCGGCCGCGCTCCACCCGGCCAGCAGCACCACCAGCAGTCCTGCTCCGACCCCCAAGCCCCGCCGCGCCGGCGCGGGCCTGACAGGTGGTTGCGGGCAACGAGCCGTTCGGAGCGTCCACTGCATCTCGCCACCGATCCGGAGGCGGCCGTGCGATAGGATCCCCGGACGCGGGGACCCGGCCGCCGCCCGTGTGCGGCAGCCGATTCTACCCCGCGCGCGATCCGCCCTACGTTCGAGCGCGCGACGGTGTCGTGTCGCGCGGGAATCCGGTTTCGAGCCGCCTCGCCGGCCGGTGCGGTCCTTGCACCCGGATCACCGGGGGAACACCACACGATGGTTGATCACAGCACCTACATGCGAGCCGCGCTGGCCGAGGCGGCCCGGGCGCTCGCGGCCGACGAGGTACCGGTCGGCGCCGTCGTCGTCGACCCGACGTCGGGGCAGATCGTCGGCCGCGGGTTCAACCAGCCGATCAGCGGAGTCGACCCGACGGCGCACGCCGAGCTGCTGGCGTTGCGCGATGCGGCCCGGCGTGCGGGCAACTACCGGCTGACCGGAATGGCGCTCTACGTCACCATCGAGCCGTGCGTGATGTGCGCAGGGGCTCTCGTGCACGCCCGAATCGGGACGCTCGTCTACGGGGCGGCCGAGCCGAAGGCGGGTGCGGTGCGAACCGTCCGGCGGGTCCTCGACCACCCGTCCCTGAACCACCGCATCGAGGTGGTCAGCGGCGTGCTCGAGGCCGAGTGCCGCGCCATCGTGCAGTCGTTCTTCGCCGGCCGCCGGGAGGAAGGGAGGCAATGAGGATGCCGCCGCGGCATCCCGGGCATGACCGCGCCCCTGTTCGACCTGCTGCCGTCCGGCGCTGCCACCGCTGACGATCTGCTGGACCGCTTCCTCGGCTACGTCGACCAGCTGGGCCTGACCCTCTATCCCGCCCAGGAGGAGGCGATTCTGGCCCTGTTGGAGGACCAGCACGTCATACTGAACACGCCGACCGGTTCGGGCAAGTCGCTGGCCGCGTTCGCGCTGCACTTCGCGTCGCTCGCGCGCGGCCGGCGATCGGTCTACACCTGTCCCATCAAGGCCCTGGTCAACGAGAAGTGGATGGCCCTGTGCCGCGAGTTCGGCCCCGAGAACGTGGGGCTGGCCACCGGCGACGCCACCGTCAACCGCGACGCGCCGCTGCTGTGCTGCACGGCCGAGATCCTGGCCAACCTGGCGCTCCGCGAGGGGGAGCTGGCGGCGGTGGACGACGTGGTGATGGACGAGTTCCACTGGTACGCCGACCGCGACCGCGGCGTGGCCTGGCAGGCGCCCCTGCTGACCCTGCCGCAGGCGCGCTTCCTGCTGATGTCGGCCACGCTCGGCGACGTGACGTTCTTCGAGGAGGAGCTGACGCGACGCACCGGCCGGCCGACGGCGACCGTCACCTCGAGCGAGCGGCCGGTGCCGCTGGAGTTCTCCTACTCCGAGGAGCCGCTCGCGCGGGCGGTGGAACGCCTGGTCGAAGCCGACCGCGTCCCCGTCTACGTGGTCCACTTCACCCAGAAGGACGCCGCCGCGAGCGCGCAGAGCTTCACGAGCCTGAAGATCGCGACGCGCGAGGAGAAGAAGGCGCTGGCCGCGGCCGTCGAGGGCGTGCGCTTCTCGACCCCCTACGGCCCCCGCGTCCGCACCTGGCTGAAGCACGGGATCGGCATCCACCACGCGGGCCTGCTGCCGCGCTACCGCGTGCTTGCCGAGCAGCTCGCCCAGCGCGGCCTGCTCAAGGTCATCTGGGGCACCGACACGCTGGGGGTCGGCGTCAACGTGCCGATCCGCACCGTGCTCTTCAGCCGCCTCTCCAAGTACGACGGGGAGAAGACGGCCGTGCTCTCGGCCCGCGACTTCCACCAGATCGCCGGCCGCGCGGGGCGCAAGGGCTTCGACGAACGCGGCTACGTGGTGGTCCAGGCCCCGGAGCACGTCATCGAGAACCGGCGGCTGGCCGAGAAGGCGAAGGCGGGGAAGAAGGTGGTGCGGCGGCGTCCGCCGCGCAACTTCGCGCCCTGGGACGAGCAGACCTTCGAACGGCTCGTCCGCGCCCGCCCCGAACGGCTCCGGTCGCGCTTCGCCGTCTCGCACGGCATGCTGCTGAACGTGCTGTCGCGGCGCGGCGACGGCTGCCTGGCCATGCGGCAGCTCGTGCGCGACAGTCACGAGTCCGAGGCCGCGAAACGGATGCACCGGCGCCGCGGCTGGCAGCTCTTCCGGTCGCTGGTGACGCGCAAGGTCGTCGAGATCGTGCCGCGCACCGCCGAGGGCTCGCGGGTGCGGGTGAACGTCGATCTCCAGGACGACTTCTCGATGGACCAGGCGCTGTCGCTTTACCTCATCGAGACGGTTCCGTTGCTCGACCCGGACGCCGAGACCCACGCGCTCGACCTGCTCACGCTCGTGGAGAGCATCCTGGAGAACCCGGCCGCCATCCTGCGCCGGCAGCTCGACAAGCGGAAGGACGCGGCGGTGGCCGAGATGAAGGCGGCCGGCATGGAGTACGAGGAGCGCATGGAGGAGCTCGAGAAGATCGAGCATCCCAAGCCGCTCGCCGACTTCGTCTACACGACCTTCAACGACTTCGCCGACCGGCACCCGTGGGTCGGCGAGGAGAATGCCCGGCCCAAGTCGATCGCGCGCGAGATGTTCGAGACCTTCCTCTCGTTCTCCGACTACGTCCGGGAATACGGTTCTCGAACGGATGGAGGGCCTGCTCCTGCGGCACCTCTCGAGCGTCTACAAGGTGCTCCGGCAGACGGTGCCCGACGGCCTGAAGACCGACGAGGTCGTGGAGATGGAGCTGTACCTCCGGGACCTCGTGCGCCGGGTGGATGCGAGTCTGCTCGAGGAATGGGAGCGGATGCGCGACGCCGACTTCCAGCCCGCGACGGCGGCCGCCCCCGAACCGGCCGCGGGTCGCGACGAGCCGGTCGACGTCACGCGCGATGCGCGGTCCTTCACCGCCGCCATCCGCACGCGCTTGTTCGCCCTGCTGCGCGCCTGGTCGACCGGCGACGACGAGGCCGCGCTCGACGTCCTCGACACGCTGCTCGACGGGACCGGGCAGGCCTGGACGGCCGAGCGCCTGGAGCAGGCGCGAGAGGCGTTCACGGCCGAGAACGGCGGCCTGCGCCTGGATCCCGAGGGGCGCAACCGGAGGCACACGTACACCCGGCCGTCGGACGACGGCGCGACGTGGCGGGTCGAGCAGATGCTGGTGGACGCCGAGGGGCACAACGACTGGGTGGCGGAGCTGGCGGTGGACCTGGCCGCCTCGCGCGCCGCCGGCGAGCCGGTCATCCGGCTACTGCGTCTGGAGGCGTTGACGCCGTAGCCCGGGGAAGCGTAGCCCCGCGGAGCCGCCTCCGCCCATGCGGCAACCCTGCCCGGCCGCCGGCACGGTTGCCGCCGGCGCACGAGGCCGGCGCGGGTCAACTCGGTTCGTAGCGGTTGGTGATCGGCAGCCGCCGGTCCTTGCCGAACGCGCGCGTCGAGATTCTGACACCGGGAGGCGCCTGCCGTCGCTTGTATTCCGCGCGGTCGACGAGGCGCACCACCCTCTCTACCGTCCCGCGGTCGAAGCCGAGCGCCTCGATTCCGGCCGCACCGAGGTCCTGCTCGACGTAGGCCTCGAGGATGCCATCGAGCAGGTCGTAGGGCGGCAGGCTGTCGGAGTCGAGCTGATCGGCGCGCAGCTCCGCCGTCGGCGGCTTGTCGATGATCCGCTGCGGGATCACCTCTCCGTCGCGGTTGCGCCAGACGGCCAGGCGGTAGACCCAGGTCTTCAGGACGTCCTTCAGCACCGCGAACCCGCCCGCCATGTCACCGTAGAGGGTCGCGTAGCCGACGCTCATCTCGCTCTTGTTGCCGGTGGTCAGCACGAGCCACCCGAACTTGTTGGAGAGCGCCATGAGCAGGTTGCCTCGGATGCGCGCCTGCAGGTTCTCCTCCGTGACGTCGGGCGCCCTCCCGATGAACGGCTCGGCGAGCGCCGCCCCGTAAGCGGCCGCCAGCTCCTCGATGGGCAACTCCACCAGGCGCACGCCCAGCCGCCCGGCCAGGGCCGTCGCGTCCTCCCGGTTCGAATCGGCCGTGTAGCGGGACGGCATCGAGACGGCGGTCACCGCGTCCGGGCCGATCGCGTCGGCCGCCACGGTGAGCGCGAGGGCCGAGTCGATACCGCCCGACAGGCCGAGCACCGCGCCGGGGAAGCCGTTCTTGCGCACGTAGTCTGCCGTTCCGAGCGCGAGCGCGCCGTACACCTCCGCCTCGGACGGCAGGAGCGGCGCCGGTCGCGCCGCGGGGAGCACGGGGGTCGCGCGGGCGCGCCGCCGGGCGAGGCGGACCACCCGGATCGGGCTCGCGCCCGCGGGCGACGCGGCGTCCGGGGCACGAAGGGGTCGCGCCGGCGGTTTCGGACTCGCGCGGGCGGCCTCACCGGCGCCGGCCGCCGGCCCCGCCCACCGCGGGTCCCCCTCTCGCAGCACGCGCGCCTGCCCGACATCGATGTCGACGACCTGGATGTCCTCCTCGAACTGCGCCCCGCGCGACGACACCTCGCCGTCCGGCCCGATGACGAGGCTGTGTCCGTCGAACACCAGCTCGTCCTGCCCGCCGACCGCATTACAGAAGGCGAGAAAACAGCGATGATCGACGCAGCGGGCCGCGAAGAGGCGCTCCCGGTCTCCCCCCTTGGCCCGGTGGTAGGGCGATGCCGAGAGGTTGACGAGCACTTCCGCGCCCCCGTCGAGCGCCGCCCGCTCCGCCGGGCCGCCCGGCGCCCAGATGTCCTCGCACACGCTGATGCCGAGGCGGACGCCCCCGAGATCGATCACCAGCGCCTGCCCGCCCGGCGCGAAGTAGCGCCGCTCGTCGAACACCGCGTAGTTGGGCAGGTGGTGCTTGCGGTAGGTCGCCGCGGTCTCGCCGTCGGCCAGGACGGCGGCGGCGTTGTAGAGAGCGAGCGGGGCGGGTGCGTCCGCCGCGGGGGCAGGCGCCTCGCCCACCGGCGCCCCGACGACCGCGACGATGCCCGTCACCGCGGCGGCCACGCGCTCGAGGGCCCGGCCCGCGTCGCGGACGAAGCTCGGCTTGAGCAGCAGATCCTCCGGCGGATAGCCGGTGATCGAGAGTTCCGGGAAGACAACGATGTCGGCGCCCCGGCCGCGCGCGGCTTCCACCCCTGCCCGCAGACGGTCGGCGTTGCCGGAGAGATCGCCCACCGACTGGTTGAGCTGGCACAGGGCCAGACGAATTCGGGAGTCCATAGCCCTCGCGCGCCCGACCCTAACGGGCGCGTTGGGAGTCTGCGCCGAAGCGAGGTCCTTGCATCGCAAGCTCGCGCGGCGCAGGCTCGCCGGCGTCAGCGGGACGCGGGCGCCGGCGGGAGGTCGGGGATGCCGATCGCGGTGGCGAGCTCGCGCACCGCGGCCTGCACGGTCCGCAGGTTGTCGGGACCCATCAGGAGGAGCTGCTTCTGCACCGGGGGGAGCTCCTCGAGCCGGTCGTCGTCGTACGCGAAGAACGACGCGACCGGAACCACGCCCGGAGCGGCAGGAATCTGCGGCGTCTCCAGCACGCGCACCACCGCCCGCCGGAACGCCACCCCGAACGGAATGTCGGGATACCCGAGCTCCGCGTAGGCCTCGTCCATCAGCGGCTCGAGCCGCCGGTAGATCTCGACCGCGCCCGCGACGTCAAGGGAGGCGAGGAGCTGCGTCAACTCGTCGTAGCGCCCGTAGCCGGCCGGATCGAGGCGCCACTCGGCGCCGTCGGTGCGAGTCCGGAGGCGGCTGCCGGGCCGCATGAACGGCACATGGCGCGCCGGATTCGACCCGTCCGCCACGTTGTCGACGGCCACCACGAACCGCCGCACCAGGTCGTCGGTAACGAGCCACGTTGCCAGCCGGGGGTGCTCCGTGAGGGTGGGCACCAGGCCCCGCACCAGATCGTCGCTCGCGTCGAGCGGGACCGGCTCCGGCTCGGGCTCCTCCGGCCGCTCCGGAAGCGGCTCGGGAACGGGCGCTTCGGGCGCGGGCGCGACGGCCTGTTGCGGCGGCGTGGCCGCATCGTCCGAGCGAAACCCGAAGTAGAGGGCGGCACCACACAGCAGCACGAGGGCCCCCACGGCCGCGCCGGTCGCGGCCCGGTGCGCGCCCGCGGTCTCGAGCAGCCGGCTCGGATCGAGCTTGCCGGGCATCGACTCGAATCTACCACGGAACGGGGCGGCGTCAGTCGCGGGGAGGCAGCAACCAGCCGCGGAGCTCGCCCCCGGGGTTGGCCTCGGTGTGTATCTGCAGGTAGTAGCGCCCGGCCCGCAACTCGGCCGCCTGGGCGTCGGTGAGCGTGACGGTGGCCACGAACTCGCCGGCGGTCCCCATCGGGTCGCCGACGTCGACGGGGAACGCCACCTCGCCGGGGCGAGCTCGCGGGGCGTTGTGCACGTGCACGGCGGTCACCGGGCTGCTCAGCCCCCGGAACTCGGCCTGTAGCGTCAGCTCGCGTTCGTGCAGCCGGGCCGTCACCGCGCCCTCGCCGCGGATCGTCGACGTGGTCACGAGGTCGACCGGCATGCGCGACAGCCGGCCGCCGAAGCGCTCGAGGGCTGGCGCCTGGGCGGCCAGGGAAGCGGTGAGTTCCGCCAGCGCGAGTGCCACGAGGCCGGCAACGGACAGGAGATCGGTCGCGGACGGTCTGCGGGTCATCGTTGCACTCCTGGCGCCGCCGGCTGTCCTCCCGGCGCTGGCCGGCCGGACAGCCCGGCCAGGATCTCCTCGTTGTGCTCGCCGAGCGCAGGGGGCCGGCGATCGAGCACGGCCGGGGTCCGCGACAGCCGGATCGGGTTACCGAGGCTGCGCATGGAGCCGAACGCGTCGTGGGGGATCTCGACCACCATGGCGCGGGCGTGCAGGTGCGGATCCTCCAGGGCGTCGGCCAGACGGCGCACCTGACCGCACGGCACGGTGTGGGCGCGCAGGCGCGCGATGAGCTCCTCGCACGTGAATCGGCCCAGCCGCTGCGACAGTTCGTCGATCAAGGCGCTCCGGTGCCGCATGCGGTCGGTATTGTTGGCATAGCGCGGGTCGTCCAGCAGATCGGACGAGTCGACCGCCGCGCAGAACTGCCGCCAGAGCCGCTGGTTGCCGGCGGCGACGACCACGAGCCCGTCCCGGACCGCGATGGTCTCGTAGGGAGTCAGGGTGTGGTGCTGGTTCCCTTCGCGCCCAGGTGCGTCGCCGGTGTGGAAGTAGACGCCGGCCGGCAGCGCCAGCGTCGATGTCATCGCGTCGAGCAGGGCGATATCGACGTGCTGGCCCAGTCCGGTCCGGTCGCGGTCCCGCAACGCCAGCAGGATGCCGTTCATCGCGTAGAGGCCCGCGAGGTAGTCGGTGATGGCCACCCCGACCCGCGTCGGCGGGCCGTCCGGATGCCCCGTCACGTCCATCAGGCCGCTCTCGGCCTGGATGACGGCATCGTAGCCGGGCAGGTGCCGCTTCGGGCCGGTCTGTCCGTAGCCGGTGATCGAGCAGTAGACGAGGCGCGGGTTCCGGGCCGCGGCGGCGTCATAGCCGAAGCCGAGCTTCGACAGGCTCCCCGGCCGGAAATTCTCGATCAGCACGTCCGCCGTGTCGATCAGACGGCGGAGCACGTCGGCGCCGGCGTCGGACTTCAGGTCGATGGCGAGGCTCTTCTTGCTGCGGTTCAGGCCGAGGAAGAACGTGCTCCACCCGTCCCGGTGCGGCGCCCAGGTGCGCGTGTCGTCGCCCTCGGTCGGTTCCTCGATCTTGATGACCTCCGCGCCCATGTCGCCGAGCATCATCGCGCAGTAGGGACCGGCGAGCACGCGAGTCAGGTCGAGCACCCGGAGTCCGGTCAGGGGGGGCATCGGATCGGCGGATTATACCCGTCCGATTCGTCGGCCCGGTTGCCGTGCGGCCGCCCCGGACGCGGCGCCGCCGCGCCGCGGCTGGTGCTCCGGCCGCGCCCCGTGTATGGTGCTCCCGACCGGTTCCGAGGAGGGTGTGAGATGCGATTGATCCAGAGATGCCTGACCGCGGTCGCCATTGCGGCCGTGTTGGCTTTCGTTGCGGCGTCCGGCGGGGCGGCAGCCCAGGCGCCGGCCGCGGCGCCCTCGCCGTGCGCCGATCTCGCCGGGCTCGAGCTGATGGACATTCGGATCGGCGCGGCGGAGGCCGTGTCCGCGGAGAACGGCGTGCCGGCCCACTGCCGGGTGACCGGCGTGATCGAGACCGAGATCAACTTCGAGCTGCTGCTCCCCGAGACCGCCGACTGGAACGGCCGCTTCCTGATGGGCGGGGGCGGCGGATTCGTCGGCAGCGTGCAGAACCAGGCGCGGAACCTGTTCGCGTACGGGGGCGGCCCGCTCGAGCGCGGCTACGCCACGGTGGGAACCGATACCGGGCACACCGGTAGCGGCATCGAGGCGAGCTGGGCGCTCGACCACCCGGAGCGGCAGGAGAACTTCGGCCACCGGGCGGTGCACCTGACGGCGGAGGCCGCCAAGACGATCATCCGCCGCTACTACGACCAGGCGCCGGACTACTCGTACTTCGTCGGCTGCTCCCGCGGCGGCGGACAGGCGATGATGGCCTCGCAGCGCTACCCGGAGGACTTCGACGGGATCGTGTCCGCGGCCCCGGCCTACGACTGGACCGGCATCGCGGCCGGTTTCGTGCAGAACCAGCAGGCGATCTATCCCGACGCCGATCTCGACAATCCGGTGCTCACGCCCGCGACCCTCGAGCTGCTGGGCAGCAGCATCCTCGCCGCGTGCGACGCCGACGACGGCGTCGAGGACGGCATGATGACCGATCCGCGGCAATGCGGCTTCCGGACGGCCGACCTGCCGCGCTGCGAGAACGACCACGCGGCGGACGGCTGCGTCACCGCGGCGCAGCTCGCGGCGATCGACAGGGTCTACGACGGCCCGACCGCCAACGGCGAGTCGATCCATCCCGGGTTCAACTACGGCGGCGAGAACGACCAGGGCGGCTGGGACTCCTGGGTCGTCGCATCGCCGGGGCGAGCCGCGCAGGGCGTGCCGAACGCGCAGTTCGGCTTCGGGACCGAGCTCTTCAAGTACTTCGTCTTCGGCGACCCGGACTGGAACTACACGCGTTACGACTTCGCCAACTGGCGCGAGGAGGTTGCGCCGACGGCCGCCATCCTGGACGCCGTCGACACCGATCTCAGTGCCTTCCGCGACCACGGCGGCAAGATCATCTACTGGACGGGTTGGTCGGATCTCGCGCTCACGCCGCTCGGCACCATCGACTACTTCGAGAATCTCGCCGCCGGCGATCCGGGTGCGAGCGACTACGCCCGCCTATACATGCTGCCGGGCGTGCTGCACTGCGCCGGCGGCCCCGGCCCCGACCGCGTCGACTGGGTGGAGGCGATCCGCGCCTGGGTGGAAGACGGGCAGGCGCCCGAGCGGCTCGTGGCGTCGAAGTACGCCGCTGACGGGAGCGCGACCATGACGCGCCCGGTCTGCCCGTACCCGCAGGTCGCGGTCTACGACGGGACGAGCGACCCGAGCGACGAGGCGAGCTTCGCCTGCGCCGCGCCCTGACGTCGGCGATTGCGAGCAGCCGCCCGGCCCCGTGCACGGGGCCGGCCCGCTTCGGGGGGCGGTCCGGTTGGCGGGGCCGACCCCGGTTGGCGGGAGCGGCCCGTTTCGCGGGGCAGGCGCGGTTCGCGGGGAACTGTCCGGGGCGCGGGCCAGCCCGCGTCGCGGGTTCGGGTCCGCGACGCCGGCTCGGAGAGGTCGACCCATGCGCTTCGTTCGACGCTGCCTGGCCGCCGCCGGATCCGCCGCCTGCGCCTTCGCTGCCGCCTGCGGAGGCTCGGCGGGCGGAAGCGTCTCGTGCGGCGACCTCACCGGCCTGGACCTGATCGACCTGCGCATCGGCGCCGCGGAGACGGTGCCGGCGAGCGGCGCCAATCCGGCGCACTGCCGGGTGACCGGCGTGATCGAGACGGAGATCAACTTCGAGCTGCTGCTGCCCGAGGCGGCAGCCTGGAACGGGCGGCTGCTGACGGGCGGCGGCGACGGCTTCGCGGGCAGCGTGCAGAACGACGCGCGCACGCTCTTCACGCACGGCGGCGGCCCCCTCGCGCGCGGCTACGCGACGGTCGGGACCGACACCGGGCACGCCGGGCAGGTCTTCGAGGCGGGCTGGGCGCTCGACCACCCCGAGCGGCAGGAGAATTTCGGCCACCGGGCGGTCCACCTGACGGTGGAGGCGGCCAGGTCGATCAGCGGCTACTACTACGACCGGGCGCCGGACTACTCGTACTTCGTCGGCTGCTCGCGCGGCGGCGGGCAGGGGATGGTGGCTTCGCAGCGCTACCCGGACGACTTCGACGGCATCGTGGCCGCGGCCCCGGCCTACGACTGGACCGGCGCGGCCGCCGCCTACGTGCAGAACCAGCAGGCCATCTACCCGGACGGCGACTTCGAGAGCCCCGTGCTCACGCCGTCGGCGCTCGAGCTCCTCGGGACCAGCGTCCTCGCTGCCTGCGACGCGGGCGACGGCATCGCGGACGGCATCCTGAACGACCCGCGGCAGTGCGGATTCCGGCCCGCCGATCTGCCGCGCTGCGCCGGGGACCGTCCCGCGGACGGTTGCGTCACCGCCGCGCAGCTTGCCGCAATCGAGACCGTCTACCGCGGTGCGACCGTGAACGGCGAGCCGGTCTACCCCGGGGCCGCCTTCGGCGGCGAGCACGAGCCCGGCGGCTGGGACTTCTGGGTGGTAGGCTCGCCGCAGACCGCCGCCATGGGCGTGCCGAGCGCGCAGTACGGAGCCGGGACGGAGCTCATCAAGCACTTCGTCTTCGGCGACCCGGACTGGGACTACACGGCCTACGACTTCGCGGCTTGGGAGGAGGACGTGGCCGCAACGGCCGCCGTCCTCAACGCGACCGACACCGACCTCGACGCCTTCCGCGACGGCGGCGGCAAGATCCTCTACTGGACGGGCTGGTCCGACCACACCCTGGCGCCGCTCGCCACCATCGCCTACTACGAGGGGCTCGCCGCGGGTGATCCGGCCGCCCGCGACTACGCTCGCCTCTACATGCTGCCGGGCGTGCTCCACTGCGCCGGCGGCCCCGGCCCCGACCGCGTCGACTGGGTGGAGGCGATCCGCGCCTGGGTGGAGGAGGGGCAGGCGCCCGAGCGGCTCGTGGCGTCGAGTACGCCCCGGACGGGAGCCCGGCGATGACGCGCCCGGTCTGTCCGTACCCGCAGGTCGCGGTCTACGACGGGACGAGCGACCCGAGCGACGAGGCGAGCTTCGCCTGCGCCGCGCCGTAGATCAGCGTGGACCGGCGTTCCCGCGGGAACGCCCACCCGCCCGGCAGCGGAGCCCACCGCGGCCCGGGTCCGAGCCTGCTGCCGGCATCGCTCTTTCGCCATCCGGTCCGGAAGCGGCGCTCCGGATGACAATTTCTGTCAGCGCCTCCCGACAGGATCGGGAGAGATGGTCCAGCAGCAGTACAGGCGGAATGCCTCGCGGCCATGGACGACGCATGACGGAAACTCGCGGGTTCGGGCGGAGTCGAGCACCTGCGGCTTCTCGACGCCCTTCTTCACCGATCCGTCGAGCCCTCCCTTCCAGGGGCGGACCCGATCGTGCAGCAGCGCGGGGGGCGTGTGCTCCCAGTGGTCGAACGTCATCAACTGGACGGCTGCACGCTGCGCTGCCCAGGAGGTGATCCTCGATTGACGTCGATTCCGAAACCAGTGACCGAGGGAGTCGGATGACTGTACGACAGCGGATCGAATCGATGAACCAGGAGTGCGTCGAACTGTGCAGGCTGCATGGGCACCTGTCATCACGCCGAAACCCGAATTTCTTGCTGCTGTACTCGTCACCGGAGACGTTCGAGCCGCCGGCCGACGTCATGTTCCTCGGTTGGAATCCCGGCGGCGGGAAGGATGTCGCCGACCGGCACCCCTATCGGATGCCGTTCGACCGGCCCCGCGGATGGTCGCCGTATCTCGACGAGACGTGGGAAGGGTTCGAGAAGGGTGAACACCCCATGCAGCGCGCTGTGCAGTCTATCGCCGAGTTGATTGCTGGCGGTCATGGCACGGACCTGATCCGGGCAAGTCCCGCCGGCAACCTGATTCCCTTCCGGTCCGAGGCCTCCGGCGATCTACCCCGTGTGTTGCGAGAGGAAGGGGCCCGCTTCGGGTTGGACCTCATCGGCTTGGCGCATCCGCGACTGCTGGTGCTGCTGTCGGGCAAGAAGCAGCTCTGGGAACCGTTGATGAGGCGAATCGAGCATGTACCTGAACCGGACTGGCAACGCGACGTGGGCGCAAACCACGTATTCCGCGAAGCGCGGTACACGGCGGGCGGCGTACAGTGCTTCGTGTTCGCCCTGCCGGGCGTGAATACCAACAGGGAGGGCCGGAATCGCGAGGTGATCGACCTGTTCCGACAACGACTCCGTCACCATGAACTACCTCGGGACGCCAGATCGCCAAGGTCGCGGTTGGTGAAGGCACGGCGCCCCTCGTAGCCCGAGTCGCACCGGTATCGCCGCGGCCGGAGGGGTCGACCGCGCGCGGCGGTCGAAGCTCCACCTTCCGGCCGGGTGCGCGGCACCCGTCAAGCGAGTGCGGTCTCGAACGCCACGACGTTCCGCAGCTCTTTGCTGAACTCCACTCCGATCAAGTGGATCTCCGTTGCCTCGGGGTGGTACTTGTCCGCGTATCGCTTCGACCGCAGTTGCGCGAGCGCCGCCCCCTTCGATGCCTGTTCCACCACCTTGAACTCGAACACGTACACCTTGCCGCCGAACCTCGCCACCAGGTCGGCGCGGCCGGCGCTGCTGCTGTCCTCCGCGGTCAGGTCCAGGCCGGCCGCCGTGAGCCACGCGTAGAACACGCTGGCGTAGTAGCCCTCGTAACGCGCTATCTCGTTCCGCGTGTGCCACTCGTGCGGAATGGAGTGGAACAGCCCCTCCAGCCGCCCCCGGAAGGCGGCGAAGTCGTTGGCGCGGAGCAGGTCCCGTAGCGACGGCACGGCGTTCGCTCCAGAAGCTCCCGGCGCGAGGGCCGCGAGCAGGCTCTTGTTCAGGCTGCGCCGCACCTCGTGGTTCGGATAGCCGAGCCGGTAGCGGGGTGTTCCGTCGAAGTCCTGTTCCTCGTCGAGAATCGTCAGGTAGCCGGTCTGGAACAGCAGCGCCTCCGGCGCGATGTCGTCCACGTCGAATTGCGACAGGAGGTCGTCGTCGCTCCGCATGCCGTCGAGGCTCGGGATGCTGACCTGCTTCGCGATCAACGTCTCGATCAGGAACGACGGCGTACCGGTCTCGAACCAGTACGGACGGAAGCGGCGGCTGCGGAATAGCTGGAGGATGCCGAAGGGGTTGTACACCCGTTCCTCCCCGAGCCAACTGTAGCCGTTGTACCAGTCGCGGATCCGGTCGCGGTCCAGGCCCGCGAGCTCCGGCGCGAACACCCGGTCGAGGTCGGCGTCGGTGTAGCCGCAGATCGCGGAGAAGGCAGGGTCCAGGGTGAGGTCGGTGGGGTGGTTGAGGCCCGAGAACAGGCTCACCTTCGCGAATCTGCTGACGCCGGTGAGGAAGCTGAACCGGACGTGGGCGTCGCCGGTCTTGACGACCGAGTACAGACCGCGCAGGTAGTCGCGGTTGGCGCGGGCGGTCTCCGGCGCCTCGAGCGCGTCGAGGATCGGCTTGTCGTACTCGTCGACCAGCACGACGACCCGCCGGCCGGAGCGCCGGTGCAGAGCCTCCAGCAGGCGACGGAAGCGCACGGGCACGCTGCCGGTCTCCGACACAGTCCCTTCCCGCTGCTCGATGGCCGCGAGCTGCGCCGCCGCGTCCTCCTGCAGGTAGCCCCGTTGCTTGAAGTCGCCGCTGCCGAAGTCGAACCGCACCACCGGATGCGGTGCGGACCAGTCCCACCTGTCGTGGACCGCGAGTCCCCGGAACAGGGGCTCGTTCCCCTCGAACAACTCCTTCAGCGTGTCGACGAACAGGCTCTTCCCGAACCGGCGCGGCCGTGCGAGGAAGTAGTGGTCTCCCTCCTCCGCGAGCCGCAGCGCGTAGCCGGTCTTGTCCACGTAGTAGCGGTTCTCTTCCCGGATCTTCCGGAAGGTCTGCACGCCCAGGGGCAGCTTGCGCTTCATCGCGGATCACGCCGTCTCGTGCTCGAACGCCACCACGTTGCGGGATGCGCTGCTGAACTCCACCGCGACCAGGTGGATGGGCAAGCCCAGGGCGCGGTACTTGTCCGCGTAGCCTCTCGTCTTCAGTTGGGCCAGTGCCGCCCCCGGAGCGGCCTGCTCGACCACCTTGAACTCGAAGAGGTACACGCGGCCGCCCGTGCGGACCGCCATGTCGGCGCGGCCGCGGCTGCCGCTATCCTCCACGGTGACGGCGGGGCCGAGCACGGACGCGAAGTAGGCGTAGAAGACGCTGGCGTAGTAGCCCTCGAAGCGGGCGAAGTCGTTGTTGGTATGCCATTCGTACGGGATGCCGGCGAAGAAGGCGCGGAACAGGTCCTCCAGCGCCGCAACGTCGCCCACCGCCAGGAGGTCCGCCAGCCGGTCGCCGTTCTGTTCCCGTCGAGGGTCGCGGGTCAGGTGCTCGAGCAGGCTCTCGTTCAGGCTCTGCAGCACCTCCCGATTCGGGTAGCCGAGACGGTAGCGCGTCCGACCGCCCCGCGACTCCGTCGCGAGGATGGTGAGGTAGCCGGTCTGGAACGGGAGGGCGGCCGGCTCGATCCGGTCCACGTCGAACGTCCCGAGCAGACCGGCACTGCCGGTCATGCCATCCAGGTCCAGCGGGCTGACGCCGCGCTTGATGAGGGTCTCGACCAGGAAGGTCGGCGTGCCGGTCTCGAACCAGTAGGCGTCGAACTCCCGGTTGCGGAACAGCAGCAGGATGTCGAACGGGTTGTAGACCTGCTCGGCGCCGCGCCAACTGTAGCCGTTGTACCACTCCCGGATTGCCTCGCGGTCCAGTCCGACGAGCTCGGTTGCGAACACCGTGTCGAGGTCCGCGTCGGTGTAGCCGCAAATGGCGGCGTAGTCGGGGTCGAGCGTGAGGTCGGTGAGGTTGTTGAGGCCGGAGAAGAGGCTCACCTTCGAGAACCTGCTCACCCCTGTCAGGAACGTGAAGCGCACGTGCGCGTCGCAGTCCTTGATGGTGGCGTACAGGCCGCGCAGAAAGTCGCGGTTGGCGCGGGCGATATCCGGGGCCTCCGGAGCGTCCACAATGGGCTTGTCATACTCGTCCACCAGCACGGCGGCACGCCGGCCGGTGGAACGGTGCAGCACCTCCAACAGGTGGCCGAACCGTTCCGGAGCCGTCGCGTATCCGGAGGCGGCGCCGGTCTCGCGCTCCACCGCGTCGAGCTGGGCCATCAGGTTCTCGTGCAGGTGGCCAGGCTCCTTGAAGTTGCCGCGGCCGAAGCTCAGCCGGAGCACGGGACGGCGCACCGACCAGTCCCACTCCTCGTGGATGGCGAGCCCCGCGAACAGGGCTTCGTTGCCCTCGAGCAACTCCTTGCAGGTGTCGAGGAAGAGGCTCTTGCCGAAGCGCCGCGGGCGAGACAGGAAGTAGTGCTTGCCCTGGTCCAGCAGACGCCGGATGTACGCGGTCTTGTCTACGTAGTAGCAGTTCTCCTCCCGTACCTCCCGGAAGGTCTGCATGCCGATCGGCAGCTTGCGGCGAGTCATGGACCGCGCTCGATGGCTCGACGACGTCCCCGATCTGCCTCTGGCATTCCCGGGGGAGGGGGTAGCTGCTCCTCGCCGCGGGCCCTGCTACAGCGCGCTGAGGTGCTCGACGCGGCCCGTGCTGTCGCCGATGCGTTCCCGGTGCACGCCCAGGCGGTCGAGCATGGTCACGAACAGGTTCGTCATCGGCGTGCCGTCCGCGTAGCGCAGGTGCCGGCCACCGCGGAGCGTCCCGCCTCCGCCGCCGGCGAGCAGCGTCGGCAGGTTGTCGTGGGTGTGCGCGTTGGAATCGCTGAGGCTGCTGCCGTAGACCACCATCGTGTGGTCGAGCAGCGAACCGTCCCCGTCCTGCGCCTCGCGGAGCTTGCCGAGGAGGTAGGCGAACATCGCCACGTGGTGGCGGTCGATCAGCGCCAGCCGCGCCATCTTCTCCGGGTCGTTCTGGTGGTGGGACAGCCCGTGGTGCGCGTCCGGGACGCCGATCGAGCGGTAGGTACGGTTGCCGCCCTCGCGGCTGTACATGAGCGTCACGACACGCGTGAGATCCGCCTGGAACGCGATCGTCACGAGGTCCGACATCAACCGGACGTGCTCCTCGAAGGTCGGCGGGATGCCGTCGGGGCGGTCGATCACCGGCAGGTCGACGCCGTCGTAGCGCGCGTTGCGGATGCGGCGCTCCACCTCGCGCACGGAGTCGAGGTAGTCGCCCAGCTTGCGCCGGTCGCTCGCCCCGAGCCTGGTCCGGAGCCGGCCGGCGTCTTCGCGCACGAAGTCGAGTAGGCTGCGATCCTGTCTCGCGCGGACTGCGCGGGCGGCGGGATCGGTCGTGTCGCCGTCGCCGAAGAGCCGCGCGAACACGCGGCTCGGGTTGTTCTCGTAGGGGAGCGGCGTCGTCGGCGAGCTCCACGAGATGGTGTTGCTGTAGGCGCAACTATAGCCGGAGTCGCAGCCGCCGACCATGCGCACGTCCTGCAGGCCGAGCTCGAGCGACGGCAGCGGCGCGTCGCGCCCGATCGTCTCGGCCAGCATCTGGTCGACCGACATGCCGTTGCGGATGTCGGCGCCGCGGGTCTTCCTGGGATGGACGCCGGTCAGCCAGCTCGCGCCGGCTCGTGCGTGGTCGCCGGGGCCGTCGCCGAGCGCCTCGCCGTTGCGGTGCGCGAGTCCGCTGACGACGAGCAGGTCGTCGCGGAAGGGCGCCACCGGCATCAGCGTCTTCGAGAAGGCGAACCCGCTGCCCTCCGCGGCCGGGGTCCAGTCCTGCATGATCACGCCGTTCGCCGTGTAGACGAACGCGACCC
This sequence comes from Vicinamibacterales bacterium, assembly GCA_965215155.1. GTDB lineage: Bacteria > Acidobacteriota > Vicinamibacteria > Vicinamibacterales > UBA8438 > JAGWAJ01. The sequence continues at coordinate 2,651,119 of CBDCCY010000004.1, forward strand.
GGGTGACGGGCGCCGACGGGGTCGCGAAGGCCGGCGTCATCGCATCGAGGAACGGCAGTGCGATGGCCGTCCCCATGCCTCGCAGGAAGGTGCGGCGCGGCAGCGCGTGTCCGGTGATCATGGCTCCGGAGTCCTCCTCAGCCGGAATGGTACGCTATCGACGATGGCCGCCACCAGCGCCGAGAACCGGTAGTCCGCCGCCTCGGTCCGGCGCCGGATCTCCCGGACGGCCGGCCGGTCGTACGATTCGAGGCCCCGGCCGAGCGCGTAGGTCAGGAGCCTCGCGGCCAGCGTTTCCACGAACTCGTCTCGGCGATCGAGCAACACCCGCCGCAATCCGGCGGGTCCGTCCACCAGGGTGCCGTCGGGCAGCGCTCCGGACGCCTCGATGGGCACGCCTCCGTCTTCCGTGCGATACGCACCGACCGCATCGAAGCTCTCGAGCGCGAAGCCGAGCGGGTCGAGCCGGGCGTGGCAGGCGGCGCAGGCCGGGCTGGCGCGATGCTGTTCGAGCGCTTCGCGCAGGCTTCCGGCTGAGGTCTCGGCCCCGTCGGCGAGGGCCGGGACGTCGGGCGGAGGCGCGCCGAGCAGGTTCTCCAGGATCCACTTGCCGCGCAGCACCGGTGAGGTGCGGGTCGGATACGAGGTGACCATCAGCACGCTGCCGTGCGTCAGCACGCCGCCCCGCCCCGTGCCGGCGAGCGAAACGCGGCGGAAGTGGCCGCCGTCCACCTCGTCGATGCCGTAGAAGCGGGCAAGGCGCTCGTTCGGGAAGCTGTAGTCGCCGTCGATCAGGTCGAGCACGCTGCCGTCGTCGCGGATCAGGCGATCGAGGAAGAGCGCCGTCTCGCGCTCGAACGCGTAGCGCAGCGACTCGTCGAAGCCGGCGAAGCGATCGGGGTCGGGCCTCCAGTCGGCGACGTTCCGCAGGTGCAGCCACTGCCCGCCGAAGTTGTCGACGAGGGCCCGTGCCTTCGAGTCGGCCAGGATGCGCGCGATCTGGCCGGCCAGCACGTCCGGCTCGGCCAGGAGGTCCCGCTCGGCCAGCTCGAGCAACTCCTCGTCCGGGATGCTGCTCCAGAGGAAGAACGACAGCCGGGAGGCGAGGTCGACGTCCGAGAGCGGATGGACCGAGCCGGGGGCGGCACGCTCCGGGACGCGCGGAGCCCGGAAGAGAAAGCTCGGCGAGACGAGCACGCCGCTGAGCGCCATCTCGATCCCGTCCTCGAAGCGCGCGCCGTCCGCGCGGCCGAGGGCGAACAGCTCGAGCAGCGGGTCGATGTCGGCCGCGGTCACGGGACGGCGGTAGGCGCGGCGGGCGGCCGCGGTCAGGATGCGCCGGGCGCACGGTTCTTCCGCCGCGCCGGCGGCCGGCCGGCAGACGAAGAGCCGGCGGCGGCCCTCGGGGTCGCCGGGGCCCGCCGCGTCGTAGGGGCCGCCGACCAGCACGTAGTCGACGGAGTAGCGGTTGGTGGCCTGCCCGTCCTCGCTCCTGGCGTACTCGGTCAGGAAGGCCGCGCCCACCTCGTGCTCGCCGGCCGGGATCGCCAGCCGCAACTCGAAGTTGCGGGTGAGCTGGTTTGCTTCGGCCGGGTCGAAGTCGGCGTCCAGGAGGCGCACCCGCCGTCCGTCGACGCGGAGGTCGAGTCGGGGTGCCGGCATCCCGCCGGTGCGTCGCCCCCGGACGCGCACGGTGATGGTGTACTCGGCGTCGAACGGGAAGTAGTGCCGGAACAGGATGCCGCCCCGCTCGTTCGGCGGGAGCCCGTCGATCGCCACGTCGGCGGTGCCGCGCCGTGCTTCGTAGCGTTCGACTACCGGTCGCGGCGTGAGGCTGCCGACGGCCAGGCGGCTGACGCGGCGTGCCGCCGCGACGTACTGCTCGACGTGCAGCGGCGAGACGGTCAGCACGTCGCCGATGTTGTCGAATCCGTAGCCGGAATCGTCGGCCGGCAGGTCGCGAGCGTGGTCGAGATCGAGCCCCAGGAGGTCGCGGACCGCGTTGCGGTACTCCGCGCGGTTGAGACGATGGATGGCCGGGGCCCCGGGGTTCGGCCTCTCGGTCGCCGCGCCGTCCAGGGCGGCCTCCAGCCACGCCACCAACTCGGCCGCGGTGGCCGCATCCGGGCGCGCGCGGCCCGCCGGGGGCATCTCGCCGGCCCGGAGCTTCTGGAACACCCTCTCGAGCACCGGCGAATGCTCGGCTACGCGCGCCGGGTCGACGCCCTGGAGGGACAGGCCCGCGGTCAGGGTGCGGTCGTTGTGGCATCCGAGGCAGTGACGGCGGATGGTGCGCTGCAAGAGCTCGGCGCCCGGCGCGGTGTGCTGGCTTCCCCTCGCCGGGGCGGCCGCCGAGTTGGGCGGGGCCAACAGAAGCGAGACGACGATTAGAACCAGCGCTGCTGCCGTTCGTCGTCCGGCCATCGGGTTTCGGAGTGTAGCATTCGATCCGATGCGAAATGCGCACGGCTCCGGCTCGAAGCGGCGGTTGGCGGCGGCGCTGGCGCTCGCCGCACCGGCCCCGGCGCTCGCCGCACCGGCCCCGGCGCTCGCCGCACCGGTCCTGGCGCTCGGCGCAGCGGCGGCACTCGCCGCGACCGCCCCGGAGCTCGGGCAACTCCCGGCGCCCGCGTCCGGAGACGGGGCAGCGCTGATCGAGGCGGTCCAGCGGCGCGACCCGCGCGCCGTGTCCGACCTCATCGCCGGCGGCGCCGAGGTGAATGCGGCCCGCGCCGACGGATCGACGCCGCTCCACTGGGCCGCGCTGCGGGACGATGCCGAGAGCGCGGCGGTGCTCCTCGACGCCGGCGCTGACCCCAACGCCGCGGACGAGAACGGCGAGACGCCGCTGCTGTTCGCCTGCGGCAACGGCAACCTGGCGCTTGCACGGATGCTGCTCGACGCCGGCGCGGCGGTCGACGTCACGCGCTGGAGCGGCGACACGCCGCTCCTCGCCGCGGTCCACGCCGGGAACGAGGCGCTCGTGCGGCTCCTGGTCGAGCGCGGCGCCGCGATCGACGCCGCGGAGCAGCGGATGGGTCAGACGGCCCTGATGTGGGCCGCGGCCGAAGGCCATACCGGGATCGCCCGCTTCCTCATCGCGCGCGGCGCCGACGTCGAGGCCCGCTCCACGAACGGGTTCGGTCCCCTCCTCTTCGCGGCGGCGTCGGGGGACGGGGAGACGGCGGAGGCGTTGATCGCGGCGGGCGCCGACCCGCACACCCCCGCCGCCGACGGCCGGAGCGCCTTCCTCATCGCCGCGGCCGAAGGGAGCGACGCGGTGACGCGGCTCCTGCTCGACCACGGAGCCGACGTGAACGCCCATGACGGGGAAGGCCGTTCGGCGCTGCACGCCGTCGTCGCGCGCGGCAACGTAGAGCTGGCGCGGGAGCTCGTCGCGCGCGGGGCGGACATCCACGCCCGCACGGGCGACCCCGGGGGCGGCTGGCGGAGCGACGGAGGGCTGACGCCGTTCCTGACCGCCGCCAGGGCGGGCAACGTGGAGATGATGCGGGCGCTCCTGGCGCTCGGCGCGGATCCGGCCGCCGTCACGGGCGCCGGCGCCGGCGCGGTGCTGCTCGCCACCCGTAGCCGCGAGCTGGACGCCGTGCGCCTCGTGGTCGAGCTGGGCCTGGACGTGAACGTATACCCCCCGCGCAGCCCGAGCGCGTTCCATGCCGCCATCCGCGCCGGCGACGATGCGATCGTCGAGTACCTCGCCGCGAACGGCGCCGATTTCGCCGCCCGCGACCAGTACGGCCGCACCCCGCTCGAGGAGGCCGAGTTCGAGGCCCCGACCCACACCATCGAGCTGATGCGCCGGCTCGTCGCCGAGCGGGCGGTCGGAAGGCAATAGACTTCAGTCGTGTACGGCGGAGAAGCGCGGTGTACTCATCGATACGCATAACCGGCTACCGAGGGCTCGACGCGTTCCGGATGGAAGGACTCGGCCGGGTCAACCTGCTGGTCGGTACGAACAACAGCGGCAAGACGTCGATCCTGGAGTGCATCGAGCTGCTCCGGTCGGCGGGCAATCCGTACGTGCTGAGGTCCATTACTGGTCGCCGGGGAGAGTGGGGCTACGCAAGTGAGGCCGAAGTTCGAGCGTCTCTCGGGCCGCGTTCGGAACCCCTCGACGTCTCGCACCTTTTCGCGAACCGGGATCTGGGCAACGCGATACGAATCGAAGCGGACCGCAACGGAGATGTCGGTGCGGCGGACTGGAACGACGGAGTGACGGTGTGCGTCAAGGATCCGACCGCTGCGGAACTCAATGAGCGGGACGATTCGAGGGGCGACGACGAGCGGCTCGTCCTCCACCTCAAGTGGCGGGATCGACAGGACGACTACAAGGCCTTCGTCAGCGATGAGGGGCTCCTGACGGCGCTTCGCCGGCCGTCGCGTGCGCGAAACGGTTCGAGTCAGGGCGTCCAGTTCGTCAGAACAAGCGGCATGACCGCGGCGGACGTCGTGCGGACGTACAGCAGGTTCGTCTTTACGGACAAGGGTGAAGCCATCAAGCAGGCGCTTCGCATCGTCGAGCCGGCCATCGAGGACATCGCTCCGGTCGCGGACGACCGCAGGGTCCTTTACCGGGACGCCCCCGGTGGCGTGGTGCTGAAACTTCGTGGGTTGCAGGCCAGGTCCCGGTCGGAACAATGGGCGACGGCATGTGGCGGATGCTCGGTCTGGCCCTCTCCATATCGAGCGCCAGCGGGGGCGCGCTGCTCGTCGATGAGATCGATACCGGCCTTCACTACGCGGTGATGGAGAACATGTGGCGGATGATCAGTGAACGGGCTGCGGCCCTGTCCGTGCAGGTGTTCGCCACGACACACAGCCGCGACTGCTACGAGAGCCTGGCGGCGATCGCGGAGTCGGACGCGGGTGACGTCACGATTCAACGGATCGAGCGGAATCGGCGCGAGGCGGTGACGCTCCGCAACCGGGCGATCGTGGTGGCTGCCGAACGGAACGTGGAGATCAGATGAGTTGCGCGTGAGGAAACATCCACAAGAGGCTGCTCGTGGAGGGCAAGACGGACCAGCACGTAATCCCGTATCTCATGGAAGCGAACGGCATCCCGTGGCCGAACAGTCGATCAGACTACCCCGTGCTGATCGAGGCGTACGGTAGTGTCGACGAAATTCTGAAGCCCGAGACGACTGAATTCGAGATCAGGGCGTCGGGACCCGAGGCCTTGGGCGTCGTGGTCGACGCCGACGGTGACGCGGCTGCCCGCTGGCGCGATGTCAGGGCTTGGTGCAACCGTGAGTTCGCTGGGCTGCCGGAGGAAATTCCTGCCGAGGGCCTGGAGGTTGAACACCCCGGCGGCCCACGGTTCGGCGTCTGGATCATGCCGGACAATCGGTTCCAGGGGATGCTGGAGGATCTTCTCGTTCGTCTGATTCCGGACGGGACCCGCGATCTCTACGATCTGGCCCGGCGTTGCGCTGGAGAGTCCAGACGGCACGGTGCCCGTTACAGGGACGCCCACGAGAGGAAGGCGCAGCTTCACACCTGGCTTGCGTGGCAGGATCCGCCGGGCCTTCGGCTCCACGAAGCAGTCAGCGGCCTGGTACTGGATCCCACCGGGCCCGAATCTCAACCCTTCGTCAAGTGGTTCAGGGGCCTCTTCGAGGTGTAGAGCGGTTGAGGAATCGAATGTGACACAAGTGGACCGCTTCCTCGACACGCTACGGCCCTTCCTGCAGGCGCACGACGCGTGTGCCGCGTGGATCTTCGGTTCGCACGCCCGCGGCACGGCCTCCGGCTACAGCGACATCGACGTCATCGTGGTGGCACCGACGGATCGCCCGTTCGTGGAGCGTTTCCGCGACTACCTGCCTGCCGTCGCCCAAGCCGGCGTAGGTGTGGACCTCCTCGTCTACACGCCGGAGGAGTTTGCAGAGATGCAAGCGGAGGAGCGGCCGTTCCTGCTCGACGCCTTGGCCGAGGCCAAGCAGTTCCATGTGGGACGCCAGGGCGGAAGCTGACCGCTGGCGCCGGCAGGCGGAGAACGATCTCACGTTTGCCCGGATCGCCGTGCGCGAGCGGTTCTACGCCCAAGCGTGTTTCATCGCGCAGCAGGCGGCGGAGAAGGCGGCGAAGTCCATTGCCTACGGTCTCGGCGAACGGACCGTAATCGGCCACTCGCTCGTGATGCTGGTCTCGCGCTACGCCGACCGGGCGCGCGAACTGCACGAGCTGCGGGAGCTGGCGGGCGTGCTGGATCAGTACTACGTGCCGACCCGCTATCCCAACGGGCTCGCCGGCGGCGTGCCGTTCGAGGCGTTCGGCGAGTCACAGGCAACCGCCGCGGTCGACGCGGCGGAGCGCTTCGTGCGGTTGGCGGAGCGGTTGGGGCGGTCCCGGAAGTAGCGCGAGCCCGAGAGCCCAGGACGGGCACCGTCCGTCAGGCTACGTGCAGGTTGCCGCGACCCCGGCCGGCGAACGAGTAGAGCGTCATGCCTGCGGCGGTCGCCATGTCGACGGCGACGCTCGAGGCGGCCCCGACGGAGACCATGGCCGGGATGGATGCGGCCAGGGCCTTCTGGACCAGCTCGAAGCCGGCCCGACCGCTGACGACCAGGATGCGCTCGCGCAGCGGGACGCCGCCCTGGAGGACGAAGTGGCCGATCACCTTGTCGACCGCGTTGTGGCGGCCGATGTCCTCGCGCACGCAGAGCAGGTCACCGTCCACCGTGAATATGCCGGCGGCGTGGATGCCGCCCGTCGCGTCGAACAGGGTCTGGGCGGCGCGCAGCCGGTCCGGCAGCGCTTCGAGCAGGGCGGGGGCGCACGCGACCGGGGAGACGGCGGGTGCTTCGACGCGGAGGTCGTCGATCTCCTCCTTGCCGCATACGCCGCACGCCGAGGTCGCGGCGAAGGCACGCTCCCGCTCTGCGCCGCGGGGAAGCAAATCGCCGGGGGCGCCGGACGCTTCCGATCGGGCAGCGCGGTCGGCCAGCGTGACCTCCACCCGGTCGCCGGCGAAGCGCGCAACCCGGATACGGCGCAGGTTTCCTCCCGCCCGCGAGCCGGCGCCCGAGGGCGTGCCGGCAGGTCCGCGCGTAGCGTCGCCCACCGGTGCCGCGCCGCCCGTCGTCGCAGCGCCATCCGCCGCCCCCGCGACGGCGCGGACGGAAGCGATCTCCTTGCCGCCGGCGATCGTCCCTTCGCCGTAGAGGAAGCCCGCCGCCAGCTCTTCGTCGGCTCCCGGCGTCCGCATCGTCACGACGAGCGGCTTGCCGTCGAGGCGAATCTCGAGCGGCTCCTCGACGACCACCAGGTCCTGGTCCAGTCGTTCCCCGCGACGGCGCACCGTGACCGCGCGCACGGCCGGGGAGCCGGCCGCTGTCGATTGCATCCTCCTGATCATAGTCGGGCAAGCCAGGCGTGAGCGCGGCCCGCGCGGCTCACGGGGCCCGCGCGGCTCACGCGAGCAGGCGCGCAGCCGAGTCCGGGGCCGCTCACGGCCACAGGTCGCCGAGGCTGAAGGTGGCCGCCTCGAAGGGGCGGATCCGGACCGGGGCGTCGTCCTTCGCGGTCGCGATCGGCATCCACTTCCCCTCGCGCAGCTCGAACGCCTCCAGGGCGCGATCCGTCGGGTCGACGAGCCACAGATGCCCGACCCCCTCCCGAGCGTAGACCGGGCGCTTGCCGTGCAGGTCGAGCTTGCGGGTCGACGGCGAGAGCACCTCGCACACCCAGTCCGGCGCCAGGGTGCAGTACGGCCCAACGGGAAAGGCCGGCATCCGTTCGCGGCGCCAGCCCGCGAGATCGGGCACGAGGATGTCCTCGCCGAGGTGCAGCTCCGGCTCGTCGATGATCCACCAGCCGCCCGGGCCGCCGGCGTCGTGGTCGAAGGGGCCGCCGAGCTTGACGCCCAGGGACGAGCTGGCCCGCGCGTGCGGCATCGCCGGCCGCGGGTTGGTGTGGAGCACGCCGTCGACGACCTCGGCCACGCGATGGGGCGGGGCGTCGAGCACGTCCTGGTAGGTCGCCCGCGGATGCGTGCCCGGATCGCGGCGGCGTGTCGCTGTTGCCCGTGCTGCCATCGCGCGTTGACCCCACCGACCATCCTAGCCCGAACGTCGCCGGGACCCGCGCGCTCGGCCTATACTGCGTGCATTCCTGGAGGAGAACGGATGAAGAACACACGCGCGCGGGCCGGTCTCGGCAGCTTCCTGATCCTCGCGATCCTCGGGGCCGCGGCCACCCCCGCGCTCGCCCAGTGGAGGCCGGAGCGCCTTGCGGCGGACGCCTCGGAGCTGCCCAGGACCCCGTGGGGCACCCCGGAGCTCCAGGGGCTCTGGAACAACTCGACGACCACGCCGCTCGAGCGGCTGACGGCGGAGGAGCAGGCGCAGGGCCGGGCGGCGCAGCAGGCGGTCATCGAGGCGACGCGCGGCACCGGCGCCGGCTGGCTGGAGCAGGCGGGGGAGATCGAGCGCGACGCGCTGATCATCGACCCGCCCGACGGGCGCATCCGGATGACGGAGCAGGGCGTGCAGCGGCTCATCGACCGGGAGAACGCCCGGGCCGGCCGGGGCGAGGCCGATTCCTGGCTCGACCGGAACAACTGGGAGCGGTGCATCTCGCGCACGCTCCCGACCGCGATGATCCCGACGCTCTACAACGCCAACTACCAGATCCTCCAGACGCCGGACCACTTCGTGCTGGTAATGGAGATGATCCACGAGGCGCGCATCGTCCCCCTCGACGGGCGGCCCCATGCCTCCGGCGCCATCCGCCAGTGGCTCGGCGATGCCCGCGGCTACTGGGAGGGCGACACGCTGGTCGTCGAGACGCTCCACTTCAACGGCCGCCTCGACGGCGGCGACTACCAGCCCTCGCACGTCACCCCGACCGGCCCGCGCAGTTCGGGCGAGACCCTGCGGCTGACGGAGCGGTTCACGCTCGTCGACGCCAACACCATCGACTACCGGATGACGGTCGAGGATCCACAGACGTTCGAGGTGCCCTACACCGTTGCCATCCCGATGCATCGTTCGGCGCCCGACGTGACGCTCTTCGAGTACGCCTGCCACGAGGGGAACCACGCCATGGTGAACCTGCTCAACGCGGGCCGGGCGAACGAGCAGCAGGCGATCGACGCCGCGCGGCTCGTCGCCGAGCAGCGGATCGCGGCCGGCCACCCCGGCGTTCGGGAGCCGGCGGTGCCGTTCGCGCCGATCCCGGGCTCGGGCCGGTAGCGCGACGACGGCCAGGAGGGCGTTCCCCTGCCGGTCTACGTCTGGCGGTGCCTCAGCGGCGCGGACGGCGAGGCGGCCGCCGTTGATCAGGTCGCTGGAAACCAGGGTGGTTCAGGGCCACAGGTCGCCGAGGCTGAAGGTGGCGGCCTCGAAGGGGCGGATGCCGATTGGGGCGTCGTCCTTCGCGGTCGCAAGCAGGACCCACTCTCCGTTGCACAGCTCATAGGCCTCCAGGGTGCGATCCGTCGTTTCGACAAGCCACAGGCGCCCTACCCGCTCCCGCGCGCAGATGGGGCGTTTGCCGTGCAGGTCGAGCTTGCGGGTCGAGGGTGAGATCACTTCGCAGACCCAGTCCGGCGCCAGCGTGGAGTACGCGGGTGGGTGTACAGCACACCGTCGACGACCTCGGCGACGCGATGGGGCGGGGAGTCCAGCACGTCCTGGTAGGTCGCCCGCGGTTCTGAGCCGGATTCGCGCCGCCGTGTTGCCGTGTCCGGTGCGCTCATCGCGCCTCGTCACCCTCGCCGGCCATCGTACGCTGACGTGATGCCCGCCGACGGGACTCGGAAGCGCACGCCGGACGATGGGGACCTCGCCCGGTTGTTCGCTGCCGGCGGGGACAGGCGATGAGCCGCGCCAACATCCTCAACACGGGCACGGCGAGCTACCTGGAACTGATCGGCAACGACAAGACCTATCGCTGCCCGAGAACCCGTCCGGCGGGTGGGCTGGGGCTTCCCGCCGGATCGCTGGGAGGCCGCGGTCGGCCCGCCTGGGCAACCTGACGCTGCTCGAGCGAACCCTGAACAGGGACGTCGGCAACGCGGGCTACCCGGTCTAGCGGGCCGCCTACGAATCGAGCGGGTACGCGTTGACCCGGGAGATCGCGGACCTTGCGCCGGAGGAATGGACGCCCGCCCTGCTGGAGGAGCGGCAGCGGAGCCTCGCGGCAGGCGCGGTACGGCAGTGGCGGGCGGACTTCCCGTAGCGGCCCAGGCGCACCCGGGAACCCAGCGCGGCCCGGATCGGCGGGGGTACGCTGACAACCGCCAATCGGACGGCCGCTATCGGAAGGGGCGCGTCGAAGATGCCTCCGGGCGTCCGTCACTCCGATGGAACGAGCCGCGAGACGCCCGTCGCGTCGCGGATGAGCATGCCGTCGGGCAAGGGGACGGGCACGGTCCAGGTGGCGCCATCCGCGACATCGTAGCGGTGGGCGACGGCGAACGCCGCGGGGCTCGGCGCCGCCACCAGCAACTCGGCGTCTCCGGTCAGCAGGAGGAGATGGTCTCCCGCCAGCAGCACCGAAGCGTGCTCGCCCTCGCGTCCCTCGGTCGACCACCGGACCGCCCCCGTCGCAACGTCGAGAGCGACGAACTGGCCCGCGCGGGTCGACGAGTGCCCGTAGAGGATGCCCGCGCTCAGCACCGGCGAGGTCATGTACATCGTCACGCGGGGGTTGCTCCAGGCCGGCGCAGCCTGCCAGCCGTCGCCCTGGCGGCGGATGGCGAAGGCATGCGTTCCCTGGCGCGGGCCGGAGACCACGACGTGGCGGCCGGTCCAAACCGGCGTCATGATGTTCTCGTGCCACTCGTCGGTAAACGGCACGCTCCAGAGCAGCGCGCCGTCCGCCGCGTCGAGCCCGACCACGGACGACTCGGTCAGCGTCACGAGCTGGCGGTGGCCGGCGACCTCGATCAGGATGGGCGATGCGTAGCCGGGGCCCACGCCGCGCCACGACCAGATCTCGGCGCCCGTCGCCGGGTCGAGGGCGAGCACGCGACCCCCCGCGGGGTCGCTGCCGACCTGCACGAGGAGCCTTCCGCCGTCCACGAGAGGAGACGCCGCGCTGCCGCAGAAGAGGCCCGTCACCTCCACCGATCCCGAGTAGTCGTTCCGCCAGAGGAGGGCGCCGGTCGCGGCATCCCAGCTCGACAGTATCCCGGCCGCCCCCAGCGTGAACACGCGTCCGCCGTCGACGGCCGGCGTCGCGAACGGACCCTGAAGGGCGCCGGGCACGATGGTGTTCTGCACGAAACGGTCCGCGTAGCTCCGTCGCCACAGCCGCGCGCCGCTCGCCAGGTCGATCGCGGTCACGATCTCCAGGTCGTCTCGGCTGCTGTGGACGAAGACCCGCCCCGCGGAGACCACCGGCGAGGAGTAGCCCTCGCCGATCTCCACCCGCCAGGCGCGGGCGAAGGCATCGGGCCACGTTGCCGGCGCTTGCGCGGCCGGTGCGATCCCGTCGCGCTTGGGGCCCCGCCACCCGGGCCACTCCTGGGCCCGGGCGGCGCTCGCGGTCACCATGAGAGCCAGCGCAATCGTCAGGTTCACGAGACGGCTGGCAGGCACGGACTCAGTGTAGAACGAGACTCGACCGCGAGCGGCCGGAACCCCGTCCGGTTGCCCGCCCGGTCGGCGAGTCAACGTTGCCCACGCCGCCGTGCCGGCACTGCATGCTCCCCGACATCGAGGGGGACCACCCCGAGGTCGCAACGCGTTGCCCACGCTACCGTGCCGGCGCTGCCAGGGCGCGCCGAAATCAGGGGCGGCGCGGCGCGCTCAGCAGCCGGGAACCGGTAACGAACCGGCGGTAGTTCGAGATCTCGTGGATGATCAGCTGCCGCTCGACGCCCGCATTGCGCCAGACCGTCATCAGCTCGACCGTGGAGGGGAGCAGCAGCGTCTCGTTGGGATCGGAGAACGCGACCGGGCGGTACCGGACGGAGCTGTCGGCGCGCTCGATGGTCATCGTCAGCGGCGCACCGCCGAGGCCGTGCTCGGGCGGCACCCGGAACTCGAACATCCCGGCCAGGCGCTCGTCCACGCGCAGCACCTCCCCGTTCGCTGCATCAGCCCAGACCCTTCCCCGCGTCAGCCCGGGCAGGTGGACGCTCACACAGGTGTCATCCCATTCGATCGTCGGCGCCTCGTCGTGCCGCAGTCGATAGTCGAGGACGATGGTCTCCCGACCCGCCTCGCGCTCGCGGCCGCGCCAACTGAACACGTAGTCCTTGCGCTTCGCGGGAAGGAACACGGCGAGCGGCTCCTCGGACAGCGGCCCCGGATCGCCGCACTGCGGTTCGTCTCCTGCCTTGGGCGGGCGGCCATCGGCCAACAGGAGCTCGCGCGCCACGACAGGCTCCGGGACCGTCCCGTCCGTCGCCTCCGCCCACTCCACGTGCATCTCGTACAGGAGGTTCCTGGTTCGCCCCTGCGGGCTCAGGTCTCGGCCCAGTGGCCGCACGCGTACGTGGACGTCGGCCAGCACGTTGAGCGCCCGCGCGTAGAAGCGCTCGACGGAAGCCTGGATGCGGTCGAGAACCGCGTCGACCTCGCGTTCGCCGGCCTCCTGCGCGGGGGCCGGGGCGCCGCTCATCAGGAACACGCCGAGCGCCACGGCCCACCCCGCCCGCCGGGCCCGGCGGGCCAGCCGCCAGCTCATCGTGAGAGAGTAACCTGTAGCGGCACCTTCTCCGGCGGATCGCGCTTCCCGCGGCGGGAGGGCCCTCGGCCCCTGCCGCTCACGACGAACGGCAGGACCGGCAGCGGACGCCACTCGCGTTCGAGGGCGGCCGGACCGGGAATCGGCTCTGGAGGCTCGAAGATGATGAGGCACACGAGAGATGCGGGAACCGGTGCTCCGCACGCGAAGCGCTTGCCGCGCCGACAAGTCCGGCTCCTGGGCGGCCTGGCCGCGGCGGCAGCGGTGGCGATGCTGCTGGGAGCGAGCTCTGCTGCCCAAACGTCCGACTACGAGCAGATCCGGGCCCTCTCGACCTGCTACGCACGTGCCACGGACGCCATCGGGTACGCCATCCACAAGCCGCCGGTGGCGGACCACAACACGCCCGACGGAGGCGAGGACGACAACTTCACCGCGGGCCTGGCCCGCTACCGCGAGTGCTTCGCCGACGATTTCCGATTCAACATCGTTCTTCCCGGCGGAACGGTGACGCCCTGGGAGACCCTGATTCCGACGCACGCGGAGGGGGACGACCCGGCCTTGCAGTGGGCGAACTACGTCAACAACGCCTTCCGCGGAGACTGGGACTGTCCGGCGGCAGGCCCCTGCAACAAGAACCAGTACGAATCCACCCAGCATCAGTTGGGATCCATCCTCGTTTCCGTCGACGGCGACACGGCGTTCCTGGAGTCGTACCTGATCGCGATTCACGCGTACCATCCGCAGGACGCCGGTGGGCGCACGGGCATGAGCGTGAACTACGGGACCTACCGGAACGAGGTGGTCCGGGAGCGGGGGCGCTGGGTGATTCGGAAGCGCGACCTCATCCTCAGGAGGGGGTCGACGCTACCCGAGTGAGCAACCGGCTACGCCGCAGGGGGCGCCGACGAGAAGCAGGCGATCGACGCGGCCCGCCTCGCCGCAGCGGATCGCGGCGGGCCAACCGGCCCGGGCGAGCCTGGCCGGTTGCGCCGACGCCGGACAGGTCAGCCGGACGCCGGCTTCCGCCGGGCCGCGGCCAGGACGCGGCCCGGCCCACGGCATCGGGCGCCGCCCGCGCCGCCCGGCGCCCGATGCCGCCGTCGCGTTGTGGTATAACGGGCGCAGAACGGAACGACGCATGGACATTTCCAGACGCACGTTCATCAAGGCCGCGGCGACGGGCGGCGCGGCCGTCAGCGCGCTCGGCTTCGACCTGCGGCCCGCCCACGCCGCCGTCCGGCAGCTCAAGATCCGGAACGCCACCGAGTACCGGACGGTCTGCCCCTACTGCGCGGTGGGCTGCGGGACGATCGCCTACGTCCACGGCAGCGGCGGGCTGAACACGACCAACACCGTGATCCACGTCGAGGGCGACCCCGACAGCCCGATCAACGGGGGCACCCTCTGCCCGAAGGGCGCGTCGCAGATGCAGCTTGCGGTCAGCCCGCGGCTGCGGCACCAGCCGCTGCTGCGCCGGGCCGGCGCCGCCGACTGGGAAGAGGTCGACTGGGACACGGCGATGGACTGGTTCGCGCGGAAGTTCAAGGATGCGCGCGACGCCTCGTTCCGCGAGCGGGACGACGAGGGCCGCGTCGTCAACCGCGCCGACGGCGTCGCCTGGGTCGGCAGCGCCACCGTGTCGAACGAGGACGCCTACCTCATCACGAAGACGATGCGCGCCATGGGCCTGGTGTATATCGACCACCAGGCCCGCATATGACACAGCCCCACGGTGGCCAGTCTGGCCGCCACGTTCGGACGGGGCGCGATGACCAACCACTGGAAGGACATCAAGAACACCGATGTCATCCTGGTGATGGGCGCGAACCCGGCGGAGAACCACCCCTGCGGGTTCAAGTGGGCGGTCGAGGCGCGTGACAACCGGGGCGCGAAGCTCCTGACCATCGATCCGCGCTTCACGCGGACGTCGGCCGTGGCCGACCGCCACATGCAGATCCGGCCCGGCTCCGACATCGCGGTACTCGGCGGCCTGATCCGCTACGCCCTCGAGAACGACCTCCACCACGCCGACTACGTGCGGGCCCACACCAACGCCACGTTCGTCGTCGGCGAGGAGTACGGCTTCGCCGACGGGCTGTTCGCCGGCTTCGACGAGGCCGCGAGCAACTACGACCGCACGGCATGGGACTACGAGCGCGGCCCCGACGGCTACGTCCGCCGGGATCCGACGCTGGGACACCCCCGCTCCGTCTTCCGGTTGCTCAAGCGGCACTACGACCGCTACACGCCGGAAGTGGTCGCCGACATCGCAGGTTGTTCCGTCGACGAGTTCCTGCAGATGGCAGAGATCATCTGCTCGACGGGGCGGGCCGACCGGGTCGGGACCATCATGTACGCGGTCGGCTGGACGATGCACACGGTCGGCAGCCAGATCATCCGGACGGCGGCCATCCTGCAGCTCCTGCTCGGGAACATCGGCCGTCCCGGCGGCGGCATCAATGCGCTGCGCGGGCACGCCAACGTGCAGGGGGCCACGGATCACGCCATCGTCGCCGGCATCCTGCCGGGCTACCTCAAGGTGCCGACGCCGCCCCAGACGTCGCTGGCGCGCCACATGAGCGAGTCGACGCCGCGCCCCCTCGTCCGCGACACCGTCAACTACTGGGGCAACTACCCGAAGTTCTACATCTCGCAGATGAAGGCGTGGTTCGGCGAGCACGCCACGCGCGACAACGACTTCGCCTACGACTACCTGGCGAAGCAGGACGGCGACGCGACCTGGCTGACCATCTGGGACAAGGCGCACCAGGGGACGCTCGAAGGGTTCGTCGCCCTCGGGTTCAATCCGCTGCTCGCCGGCCCGGACGTGCCCCGCCTGCTCGACGCGATGTCGAAGCTGAAGTGGAAGGTGGTCATCGACCCCTTCATGCTCGACTCGGCCGAGTTCTGGAAGGCGCCCGGGATGAACCCGGCCGAAATCGACACCGAGGTGCTGTACCTCCCGTCGTCCCATTGGATCGAGCGCGACGGCTCGTTCACCAACAGCGGGCGCTGGGCGCAGTGGAAGGAGAAGGCGGTCGATCCGCCGATCGGCGTCCGGTCCGACACCTGGATCCTGTCGGAGCTCTTCTGGCGCGTGAAGGAGCTCTACCAGGCCGAGGGCGGCGCCTGGAACGACCCGATCCAGCACCTGACGTGGGATTACCTGAACCCGCGCGAGCCGTCGATGATCGAGCTGGCGAAGGAGATCAACGGCTACGACCTGCGCACGGGACAGCTGCTCTCGTCGTTCGGCGAGCTGGCCGACGACGGGACGACGAGCTCCGGCAACTGGATCTACACCGGCAGCTACACCGAGGCCGGCAATCAGATGCAGCGCCGCGGCACGGACGACCCGGGGGGCCTCGGGATGCACCACGACTGGGCGTTCAGTTGGCCGGCCAACCGCCGCGTGCTCTACAACCGCGCCTCGGCCGACGCCGAAGGGCGGCCGTGGGACGAGAGCCGCGCCGGCATCGCCTGGAACGGGCGGGAATGGATAGGCGACGTGCCGGACTACGGCCGGACGACGCCGCCCGATGCGGCGGGCGCCTTCATCATGACCGAGGAGGGCGTCGCTCGCCTGTTCAGCAGCCAGCAACTGGCCGACGGGCCGTTCTCCGAGCACTACGAGCCGGTCGAGAGCCCGTCGCCGAACGCGCTGCACGACAACGTGCCGACGAACCCGGTCATCCGCTGGTACGACGGCGTCCGCGAGTCGCTCGCCAACGGCGACGACGACTACCCCTACGCCTGCACCATCTACCGCGTCGTCGAACGCGAGCACTTCGTCACCAGCAACGTGCCGCTGCTGGTCGAGACGATGCCCGACTTCTTCGTCGAGCTCCCCGAGGGGCTGGCGGCGGAGAAGGGCATCCCGAACGGCAGTCAGGTCCGCGTCTGGTCGAAGCGGGGCGAGGTGCAGGGCACGGCCATCGTCACCAAGCGCATCAAGCCGCTGCGCGTCAACGGCAGGGTGGTCTGGACGGTCGGCATCCCGGTGCACTGGGGCTTCATCGGCATCACCCAGGGGTCGATGGCCAACCTGCTGACGCCGTTCATCGGGGACGCGAACACGCGCTGCCCCGAGTTCAAGTCGTTCCTGGTCAACGTGGAGCCAGCGGGGCCGGCCCGGATGGAGACCTGATCGATGGCCGACTCTCTCACCATCCGCCGCGTCTCCGCGACCCCGGACGCCTACGTCCCCATCAGCGCGCTGCGCTCGGCCGGGCCGACCTACGCCAAGCTGGTCGACATCGGCGCCTGCATCGGCTGCAAGGGCTGCGAGGTCGCCTGCAAGGAGTGGAACGACCTCGGGGTCGAGCCGACCGCCAACTTCGGCAGCTACCAGAGCCACAAGGACCTGAGCCCGAAGACGTGGCTCCTGATGCGCTTCAACGAGGTGGAGGTCGACGGCAACCTCAACTGGCTGATCAAGAAGGACGCCTGCCTGCACTGCGAGGAGCCGGGCTGCCTGTATGCGTGCCCCGCGCCGGGCGCGATCGTGCAGTACACGAACGGCATCGTCGACTTCAACCAGGAGAGCTGCATCGGCTGCCAGTACTGCGTCACCGGCTGCCCGTTCGACATTCCCCGGTTCGACGTTCACACGCGCAAGGTCTCGAAGTGCAACATGTGCGTCGATCGGGTCGAGGCGGGGCTCGAGCCGGCCTGCGTCAAGACCTGCCCGACCAACGCCATCTCGTGGGGCAGCAAGCACGACATGCTGGCCCTGGCCGACAAGAAGGTCGAGACGCTCAACGCGCGCGGCTACCAGAACGCGGCGGTCTACAACCCGGCCGGCGTCGGCGGCACGCACATGATGTACGTCGTTCCGCACGGCGACCGGCTGGCCGACTACAGCCTGCCGTCGGATCCGACGGCCAGCCCGGCGCCGATGACGGCGCTCGGCTTCCTGAAGCGAATGGGCGCCTACCTGATGGGCTTCGGCGTGCTCGGCGTGCTCGGGCACTTCTTGCGCTACGGCCCGGAGCGTCTGGACGAGCACGAGGAGGACGCTGGCCACGGGGCGCCCGGCGCCGGCGCGCCTCCGGGCTCCGGTGCGGCCGGCCCCGGCGCCGCCGGCCCCGGCGCGGTGGGCCCAGGCGCAGTGGACCCCGGCGCGGCCCCCGGTCATGGCGCGCTCGGCGGCCCCGGCGCTGCGCCGCCGGCCTGACGCCGGAGACCTGCTCCCATGGCGAATCGCCTGTTCCAGCGCTTCACCTTCGTCGAGCGGATCGTCCACTGGGTGGTGGGCGTCACGTTCGTCCTGCTGCTCGCGACGGGGCTCGCCTTCGCCTATCCGCCGCTGTTCTGGCTGACCGCCCTCCTCGGCGGCGGCCCGTCCGCCCGCGCTCTCCATCCCTGGGTCGGCGTCGTGTTCGAGGTCGGGATGTTGTTCATGATCGCCATCTGGATCCGCGACATGTTCCTGCGCGGCAACGACTGGCGCTGGCTCGCCGCCGTGCGCGCCTACGCGACCCGCGACACCGCGAACGTGCCGCCGGCCGGCAAGTACAACGCCGGCCAGAAGATGTTCTTCTGGGTCCAGGGCGCGCTCGCCATCGTCTTCCTCGTGAGCGGCCTGCTGTTGTGGTTCCCGGCGTCGTTCTCCGCCGGCCTCCTGCAGTGGATGCGTCTCGCTCACTACGCCGCCACCCTCGGCGGCGGGCTGTTCTTGATCATCCACGTCTACCTGGGCACCATCGCCTACCCCGGCACGGCCCGCGCCATGATCGACGGCACGGTGACGGAGCGCTGGGCGCGCCACCACCACCCGGGCTGGCACGAGGAGCAGACGCGCGGCTGACCGCCGACGGCCGTCGATGCCGAGGTAGGGTGCGCCGCAGGAGTCAGCGCCGCCCTACGCCGCGGACTCCGGGCCGGACCGTGTGCGGGCTCCACCCGCGATGGCGCCGACCACGGACTGGACCGTCCCTTCGAGAACGTCGAACCGTCCCGTCAGCCGCTCGACCAACCCCGTCAACCGCTCGACTCGGCCCTCGAGAGCGTCGACCCTGCCCGTCAGCCGTTCGAGCCGGCCCGCCAACCTGTCGACCTTGCCGTTGACCAGCAGCACGCCGACGGCGCTCACCAGCGAGAGCAACGCGGTGACGAGCGCCGTGACCAGCGTCAGGAGCGCCATCGTTGCCGCTTCCATGACCTCATCATCCTCCGTGCGGTCCGTCACGCAATCTCCGAGAGCGACCATCGCTACCAGTGCAAGGGGCGTGCCCCACAAGGGGCGTGCCCCCCAAGGCAAGGGGTGTGCCCACTCCGGCGGCGCGTTGACGTACTGACATGCCCGGCGTAGGCTGCGCGGATGCGTACCACGGTGCGGCTGGACGATCGACTCCTGGCGGACGCCAGACGCTACGCGGGGCAGTCGGGTCGGACGCTGACCTCGCTCATCGACGAGGGGCTCCAGGAGGTGCTGGCGCGTCGAGTTGCGCCCCCGCCGGCCGAACGCGTTACGCTGCCGACAGGAGGGCGAGGGGGGCTGCTGCCCGGTGTGTCCCTCGACAGCAACGCGGCGCTGCTCGACGTGATGGACGGGAGACCGTGATCCTGCCCGACGTGAACGTCGGGGCGCTGGGTAACCCCGTGGCCGGCGCCTATCTCACTGCGATCGCGGTGGAGGCCGACTGCGAGCTGGTGACCGCCGACCGGGACTTCGCCCGGTTCGCGGGGTCGCGGTGGCGGCACCGGCTGCTTGTGGTGAACGGAAGGGACGTTCGGTCACCGCATGGCCCGTGACCCGGTCTGGGCAGGCCGCCGTCGTCGCGTCGAGCGGCTGCGCGCGGAGCATTCCCACGCGGCAGAGCTGCTGGCGTTCTACGACGACGTGCTGGCGCTGCAGGAGCCGCTCCATGCCAAAGCGCGGAGGTCCGGCTGGCTGAAGGCCGTGCAGGCGGCCGACGGGAGCGCGCCGGCTCTGCGCCTGGAACGGCTGCCGGAACGGCCTCGCGAGCGGGACTTCTCGCGTTTCGTGCGTTCCCTCCCGGGGTCCGCGACGGACGTGCTGAAGGCGGTCGCGGCGCGTCTGACGTCCGAGCCGGCCGCGATGTCGGAGCTGCTGGCCGCGGTGCTGGGCGGGCAGCCGGTGGGGGCGATTGCGGCGCGCGTGCACTGCGACGCCGCGGCGCTGGCGTTCTTTCCGCTCGCCTTCGTCCAGCCGCTCGCGCAGGGGCTCGTCGCGGAGGCCCGCGAGGCTCTCGGGCCCGGCGCGGACGACGGCGCCGCCCCCGTCGCGCGGAGCGACGGCTCCCGCGCGGCCTGCCCGTACTGCGGCGCGTCGCCGCTGGCTGCCGTTCTGCGCGACGAGCCGGCCGCGAAGGGGCGGCGCACGCTGCTCTGCTCGCTCTGCCTCTCCGAGCGGACCTTCCCGCGGACCCGCTGCCCGGCCTGCGGAGAGGAGCGCGCGGACAAGCGCCCGCACCACGTCTCCGAATCGTGGCCGCACATACGCCTCGAGGAGTGCGGATCGTGCCGCACCTACGTCAAGGCGATCGATCTCCGCGAGGCCGGACTCGCCGTTCCCGTGGTGGACGAGCTGGCGTCGGTCGAGCTGGATCTGTGGGCGGTGCAGCAGGGGCTGTCGAAGCTGCAGACGAACCTGCTCGGGATGTAGCCCGCCGCGGCCCTGGGGGAATTACGGGCGGAGAGGATGCAGTATGAGCTCGCGCTCCACGCCGGCGAGCGACTGACGCTCGAGGAGCTTGCGGACGAGCTCGCGAGCTGGAAACGCTACGGCAAGCGAACGACGGTCGACGAGTACGCCGGCGTTCCGGTGTTCACCAACGAGTTCTGGACGTCGAAGCAGCGCGCCGCCCACTCGCTGCACGAGATCTCCTACCGCGCGTGCTTCAAGCCGCAGCTCCCGCGCTTCTTCATCACCCGGCTCACGGACCCCGGCGATCTCGTCTTCGATCCGTTCATGGGGCGAGGCACGACGCTGCTCGAAGCGGCGCTGTTGGGGCGTGCGACGCTCGGCAACGACGTCAACCCGTTGTCGCGCCTGCTCGTCGAGGCACGGCTCGATCCGCCGCCCCTGGTGGAGATCGAAGCACGGCTCGGAGCCCTGGCTCTCGACGGACCGGCCGAGCGCCCGGACGACTTCGACGTCTTCTTCCACGAGCGGACGCTGAACCAGATCTGCCGTCTCCGCGACTACTTCCGCGAGCGCCGCGCGGGGGGCACGTTGGATGCGGTGGACCGCTGGATCCGGATGGTCGCCCTCAACCGGCTGACCGGACACTCGCGCGGCTTCTTTTCGGTCTACACCCTGCCGCCCAACCAGGCCGCCTCGATCGAACGGCAGCGCAAGAACAACGCGCAGTGCAACCAGGCGCCCGAGTACCGGGACGTCGCGGCCCTCATCCTGCGCAAGACGCGCCGGCTCCTGCGCGACCTGCCCCGCCAGGCGCCGACGGGACGCAGCCGCGGGTTCCTCCGGCAGCCGGTCGCCGAGCCCTTCGCCTGGGACGGGCCGCCCGTGGCCCTGGCGGTCACGTCTCCGCCGTTCCTGAACGTCGTGGACTACAAGGGCGACAACTGGATGCGCTGCTGGTTCGCGGGCATCGACCCCGACACCGTCGCCATCACCCAGACGAGCAGCCTGGATGCCTGGAAGGCCCTCGTGCGGGCCACGCTCGACAACGTGGCCGCAATCTCCGCTCCCGGCGGTGTCTTCGCGTTCGAGGTAGGCGAGGTTCGCAAGGGCTCCCTGCTGCTCGACCGGGTCGTCGCCGACGTGGCGCGGGAGACCTCCTGGGAGCCGTTCTGCATCGTGCTCAACGAGCAGGTCTTCACCAAGACGTCCAACGCCTGGGGCGTCGACAACAACCGGGGCGGCACGAACTCGAACCGCATCGTCATCATGCGGAGGCGGTGAGGCCGGGCTTCGAGGCTCGCTGGCATGTTCCGACGGGTCGGCGGTCCGTCCGAACCGTCGCGGCTCAGCCGGAAACACTCATACGAGTTGTACCGGTTGGTGACAATCCGACTCTGAGTATCATATGACTGTCCCGAGGAGGGTTGGCGGGTGACCGGGAATCGAGCACCGTCGTGAGCATCGATGACTCGATCCGCCACCAACTGGTGAGCCTCGTCCGCCGCGGCAAGAGAACGTCGGCATTCACCCGGGCGCACCCGACGAACTGGCGACCCGGCGAGGTCCCGAATCCTGAGGGCGCGCTGCTCCCGTACTTCGACGACCGTGCTGCGTGGGAGCTGATCGCGTCCAGGCTCGAAAGCGGGCACGAGGTCGAGACGGTCCTTCTCGACGAGCCTCCCGGCAGGAAGGGCTACGTCATGAAGATCGACCTCGATCCGGGGAGACCAAGGCTCTGCGTCAAGCTCCAGCTCGGGTCCGGCGTGGTCGTCGGGCGCAGCTTCCACGAGTCGGAACGGGATTGAGGGTACAGACCGTGGCGACGACAGGTTCCATGGGAAATCCAAGAGCCATTGAACGCCGGGAATCCTGCGCACAGTGCGGGGCGCCGGCAGTCGAGACCGTCGATCAGCGGCATACGTTCCGCTACGGAACGGGTGAATCAGCGGCCGACCTGACCGTCGACCTGCCGGTGCGCCGGTGTGCGACCTGCGGCTTCGAGTTTCTCGATGGAGAATCCGAACAGATCAAGCTCGAGGCCATCTGCGAGCATCTCGGCGTCCTCTCGCCGGCTGGGATTCGGCGGATCAGAGAGCGTTACGGGATGACCCAGGCAGAGTTCGCGCGCGTCACTGGATTGGGTACGGCAAGCTTGGTCCGTTGGGAAAACGGATCGATGAACCACACGCGGGCGTACGATCGCTACATCCGGCTTCTGGAGAGTCCGGACGTGATGCGGCGGCTTCGGAGACTCTCGGAACCTGCAGTCCGCCGAGCGCGGTCGCCGATCGCTGCCGGTGGCCGGTGGCGAGCCTGCGAGGATACCGATGCGCTGCGGCGGCAGCAGAGTTCGTTCCTCTTGCGCCGGGCGGCTTGAGTGCCATGTACGTCACGACGTTCTATTCGTTCAAGGGAGGCGTCGGGCGCACCATGGCGCTCGTCAACGTGGCCGTGGAGCTCGCGCAGCGGGGTCGTCGCGTGCTCGCGGTCGACTTCGATCTCGAGGCTCCCGGGCTGGATACGTTCAAGGTCTTCCGGTCGCGGAAGAAGCGTTCCGGGGGTCTTCCGCAGAATCTGTGGGTAAGAACGGAGGCTGGTAGTCCTCGTCAGACAAGAGGCAGCGTGCCCGTGTGCTCGCCGCCGTCAAGGCGCTTCGCTCCGCTCCGCCCCCGCTGCGCGGGGCTGACGGCCTGGACGCCGGCTCCGCGCACGAGCGCCCCGGCTCTCGTCTGACGAGGACCAAATGCCCGACGCCCGTATCGGGAGGGCGATGGCCCGTCCCGAAGCACAGAACGCAGCCTCGACATCGGAAACGCATCCCGTTCCGGAATCCGCGACAATTGGTGTTGCAGCAGCCAAGCGACGCGGAAGGGGAACGGGATGCAACTCAAGAGGGGTCTTCCGCAGAATCTGTGGGTAAGAACGGAGGCTGGTAGTCCTCGTCAGACAAGAGGCAGCGTGCCCGTGTGCTCGCCGCCGTCAAGGCGCTTCGCTCCGCTCCGCCCCCGCTGCGCGGGGCTGACGGCCTGGACGCCGGCTCCGCGCACGAGCGCCCCGGCTCTCGTCTGACGAGGACCAAATGCCCGACGCCCGTATCGGGAGGGCGATGGCCCGTCCCGAAGCACAGAACGCAGCCTCGACATCGGAAACGCATCCCGTTCCGGAATCCGCGACAATTGGTGTTGCAGCAGCCAAGCGACGCGGAAGGGGAACGGGATGCAACTCAAGAGTATCTTGAATCGGGTCCAGAAGCACCCGTCGTTCATCTACGAGACGGTGCGGCTGGTGGAGCACCCGCAGTTGACCCTCGAGGTTCGGGTGCGGCCTCGCGCCGGGACCCGCGCGACGTGCTCGCAGTGCAGGCGCCGGGCCCCGGGCTACGACACGCAGGCGGTCCGGCGCTTCGACTTCGTGCCCCTGTGGCACATCCCCGTGGTCTTCCTCTACGCGATGCGCCGCGTCGACTGCCCGCGCTGCGGCGTACGGGTCGAGGCGCTGCCGTGGGCCACCGGCAAGCACCGACTGACCGACGCCTACGCCTGGTTCCTCGCCGGGTGGGCCAGGCGTCTGTCGTGGCAGGAGGTCGCCGCGGCGTTCCCCACGTCCTGGGACACCGTCTATCGGGCCGTGCGCATGGCGGTCGACTGGGGCCTCGCGCACCGCGACCTCACGAACATCGAGGCCATCGGCGTCGACGAGCTCTCCCGCCGCCGCGGGCAACGCTACCTGACGCTGGTCTATCAGATCGACGGTCACTGCAAGCGCCTGCTGTGGGTCGGCCGCGAACGCAAGGCCGCGACGTTGGAGGGCTTCTTCGACTGGTTCGGCCCCGCACGCAGCGCGGCGCTGTATTTCGTCTGCTCGGACATGTGGAAGCCCTACCTGAAGGTGGTTGCCGAGCGCGCCGGCCAGGCCGTGCAGGTGCTCGACCGCTTCCACATCATGAGCCATTTCTCGCAAGCGATCGACGAGGTGCGCGCGGCGGAGGCCCGGAAGCTCGCCGCCGCGGGCCGGGCGCCGGTGCTCAAGCGCAGCCGCTGGCTCCTGCTCAAGCGTCCGGAGAATCTCAGCGACGAGCAGCGGGGCCGGCTTGCGGAGCTGGTGCGTCGCAACCTGCGCACGGTTCGCGCCTACCTGCTCAAGGAGGACTTTCAAGCGCTGTGGGGCTACGTGTCGCCGTACTGGGCCGGCCGGTTCCTCGACCGCTGGTGCACTCGGACGATGCGCTCGCGGCTCGACCCGATGAAGGAGGTGGCCCGCATGCTGCGCTCGCACCGCGACCTGATCCTGAACTGGTTCCGGGCCCGAGGGCAGTTCTCCAGTGGCATTGTCGAAGGCTTCAACGGGAAGGCCAGAGTGATCACCAAACGGGCGTATGGCTTCCGCACCTCCGCGGCACTGGAAGTCGCTTTGTATCATGCACTTGGCGACCTGCCCGAACCAGAACTCACCCACAGATTCTGCTGACGAGGCCTCAAGAGTATCTTGAATCGGGTCCAGAAGCACCCGTCGTTCATCTACGAGACGGTGCGGCTGGTGGAGCACCCGCAGTTGACCCTCGAGGTTCGGGTGCGGCCTCGCGCCGGGACCCGCGCGACGTGCTCGCAGTGCAGGCGCCGGGCCCCGGGCTACGACACGCAGGCGGTCCGGCGCTTCGACTTCGTGCCCCTGTGGCACATCCCCGTGGTCTTCCTCTACGCGATGCGCCGCGTCGACTGCCCGCGCTGCGGCGTACGGGTCGAGGCGCTGCCGTGGGCCACCGGCAAGCACCGACTGACCGACGCCTACGCCTGGTTCCTCGCCGGGTGGGCCAGGCGTCTGTCGTGGCAGGAGGTCGCCGCGGCGTTCCCCACGTCCTGGGACACCGTCTATCGGGCCGTGCGCATGGCGGTCGACTGGGGCCTCGCGCACCGCGACCTCACGAACATCGAGGCCATCGGCGTCGACGAGCTCTCCCGCCGCCGCGGGCAACGCTACCTGACGCTGGTCTATCAGATCGACGGTCACTGCAAGCGCCTGCTGTGGGTCGGCCGCGAACGCAAGGCCGCGACGTTGGAGGGCTTCTTCGACTGGTTCGGCCCCGCACGCAGCGCGGCGCTGTATTTCGTCTGCTCGGACATGTGGAAGCCCTACCTGAAGGTGGTTGCCGAGCGCGCCGGCCAGGCCGTGCAGGTGCTCGACCGCTTCCACATCATGAGCCATTTCTCGCAAGCGATCGACGAGGTGCGCGCGGCGGAGGC
The DNA here is from genome assembly GCA_965215155.1 of Vicinamibacterales bacterium. GTDB lineage: Bacteria > Acidobacteriota > Vicinamibacteria > Vicinamibacterales > UBA8438 > JAGWAJ01. The sequence continues at coordinate 2,676,637 of CBDCCY010000004.1, forward strand.
CCGGAAGCTCGCCGCCGCGGGCCGGGCGCCGGTGCTCAAGCGCAGCCGCTGGCTCCTGCTCAAGCGTCCGGAGAATCTCAGCGACGAGCAGCGGGGCCGGCTTGCGGAGCTGGTGCGTCGCAACCTGCGCACGGTTCGCGCCTACCTGCTCAAGGAGGACTTTCAAGCGCTGTGGGGCTACGTGTCGCCGTACTGGGCCGGCCGGTTCCTCGACCGCTGGTGCACTCGGACGATGCGCTCGCGGCTCGACCCGATGAAGGAGGTGGCCCGCATGCTGCGCTCGCACCGCGACCTGATCCTGAACTGGTTCCGGGCCCGAGGGCAGTTCTCCAGTGGCATTGTCGAAGGCTTCAACGGGAAGGCCAGAGTGATCACCAAACGGGCGTATGGCTTCCGCACCTCCGCGGCACTGGAAGTCGCTTTGTATCATGCACTTGGCGACCTGCCCGAACCAGAACTCACCCACAGATTCTGCTGACGAGGCCGTTCCGGCATCGTCGACTTCGTCGCGGAATACCTCGAAGCTGGTCGCGCGCCGGCAGTCGAGCACTTTGTTCACGAATCGCAGGGAGTCGGGGAGAACGGCGGTTGCCTGTGGGTAATGCCGTCGGGCGAACAACACGGGCGTTATGCCGCCAGCTTCCGGGAGATCGACTGGCTCGATCTGTACGAGCGCCGCGACGGGTACCTGCTGTTCGAGGATCTCAAGGCCCAGTGGGCACAGGTCGTGAAACCCGATTACGTGCTGATCGACTCTCGTACCGGCCACACGGACACGGGCGGCATCTGTACCCGGCAGCTTCCGGATGCGGTCGCAATCCTCTTCTTTCCGAACGACCAGAATCTCCGGGGTCTGACCACGGTCGTGCGGGACATTCGAGGGGAAGCGGGGAACGGCCGCAGGAAGGAAATCGAGCTCCACTTCGTCATGTCGAACGTACCCGATCTGGACGACGAGGACCGGTTCCTGGAGAGGAAGATCGAAGCGTTTCGGGAGGATCTTGGGTTCAGAGGCGAGCCGCTGGTGCTGCACCGGTACGATAGTCTGTCGCTCCTGAACCAGGTGATATTCGCGACGGAACGCCCGAGGAGTCGACTGGCAAAGGAGTACCACCAGCTCGTTCACGAGATTGTCAGGCACAATCTGGCGGACCGGGACGGCGCACTGGACTACATCCGGCAGGCGGGCCGGAACTGGCGCGACCGCGATGCGGATTACGAGTCGCCGTTGAAGGTGAACGCCACGCTCGACGAGATCGAGGACGCGCACTCCGGAGACGGCGAGGTGCTGTTCATGCTCGGCGAGTTTCTTGACGAGGATCACCAGTCGAGCCGGGCGGCGTCTCTGTTCGACCGCGCGGTCGAGGCCGGATACCGGGAGCCACGATCGCTCTTGAGGCGGGCTCGCAGGCGAGCCGACGGAGACGATCCGGATGGCGCGCGCAAGGACGCGTTGGAGGTTCTGCAGTTCGAGAATCTGTCTCCACCTCTGGTCAGAGACGCGGTACTGCTGGCGGGGGCTGATGAGGCGGCGGACATTGCGGGGTCCAAGGCAGTGACGTCGCTGGGCTCGGAGGAGCTCGTCTGGCTCATCAACGAGCTTGCTGGCTCCTTGGACGATCTCGAAGTCGCACTCTTGATTTTCGACTCTGCCCTTTCGAGAACGGGTGGGTTGCTTTCGCGGGGCGTATGTGATGCTCTGCTGGCCAATATAGGGAGCGTCTTCATGGGGATTGGGGATTTCCGCGAAGCCGTGGAGGTGTTTCGCCGCGAAGGGCGCGAGGTCAGCGAGATGGACGCGGAAGGCGCATTCAACTACGGAATGGTGACGTGGGGCGAAACCGGAGAGGTCGTCTCGGAGCCGTTCGTGCGGGTCGTCGACATCGAATAGGAGAATCCGAAGCGAGACGCAGGCCCGCATCACCTGCAGCGCATGGCGGTCGCGTGCTGGGCGGCCGCCGATCTCCCGGGAGCGGTCGACTTCGCGCACCGGGCGCGGCGAGCCGTACGCGGGCGCCAGGGCTCGTTGTTCAGTTGCTGGCGTTACCGCAGGGTGCCGATAGCGGAGTTCCTGGAGGATCTCGACGAGATCGACGCGTTGATCGGCGGTGACGCGTCGCGAAGACCACGGTTCATCAGCGAGGGTGCTGCGGCGGACTCATCCGAGTAAGCGCGCCGCCCTCGCGCGGCAGCGACCGGCCCCGCCAGATGCAGTAGACGGCGGGGAAGACCAGCAGCACGACGAACGCCGTCGTCGTGACGCCGCCGACCATCGGCGCCGCGATCCGTTTCATCACGTCGGCTCCCGTGCCGGTGCTCCAGAGGATCGGGAGCAGGCCGAGCGTGGTGGTGGCGGTCAGCATCACCACCGGCCGCACGCGGCGGGCCGCCCCTTCGAACACCGCTTCCCGAAGCTCGGCGCGGTTCGTCAGGCGGCCGTCCGCGCGCGCGGCGTCGCAGGCGCGGTCGAGGTAGAGCAGCATCACCACCCCGGTTTCCGCGCTCAGGCCGGCCAGGGCTATGAGGCCCACCCACACGGCGACGCTCAGGTTGTAGTCGAGCACGTCGAGCAGCCAGAAGGCACCGACGAGCGAGAGCGGGACGGCCGAGAGCACGATGAGCGTCCGCGCCGTCGACCGCGTGCTGGCGTAGATGATCAGGAAGATGGAGAGCAGCGTAATGGGCACGACGAGCTGCATCCGTTCCTGCGCGCGCACCATGTACTCGTACTGGCCGCTCCAGCCGAGGCTGTAGCCGGTGGGCACCTCCACCTGCGCGGCCACCGCCTGCCGGGCGCGCTCGACGTAGGTTCCGACGTCGACGTCCTCGATGTCCACGTAGACCCACGCGTTGGGCCGCGCCTGCTCGCTCTTGATGGCCGGCGGTCCCTTGACGAACGACATGGTGGCCAGGTGGCCGAGCGGAATCTGCTGGCGGGTCGGGGTCTGCACGAGGATGTCCCGGAGCGCGGCGGGGTTGTCGCGCAGGTCGCGGCTGTAGCGCAGGTTGACGGGATAGCGCTCCAGCCCTTCCACCGTCGTCGTGATGTTCATGCCGCCGATGGCCGACTGGATGACGTCCTGCACGTCGCCGACGGTCAGGCCATAGCGGGCGATCTCGTCCCGCCGGACGGAGAAGTTCAGGTAGTTCCCGCCCATGACCCGCTCGGCGTATGCCGACCGCGTGCCCGGCACAGCGCGGACGACGGCCTCGACGTCGCGGCCGACCTCCTCGAGCACCGTCAGGTCGGGCCCCGAGATCTTGATCCCCACCGGCGTCTTGATGCCGGTCGACAGCATGTCGATGCGGGTCTTGATCGGCATCGTCCAGGCGTTGGTGACGCCCGGGAAGCGGATGGCGCGGTTCATCTCGTCGGTCAGCCTCTCGGGCGTCATGCCCGGCCGCCAGGCGTCCTCCGGCTTGAGCCGGATGGTCGTCTCCAGCATGTTGAGCGGCGCGGGGTCGGTCGCGGTGTCCGCGCGGCCTACCTTGCCGAACACCTGCTCCACCTCCGGGAACGTCCGCAGGATCCGGTCCGTCTGCTGCAGGATCTCGCGCGCCTTCGTGATCGACACCCCGGGCAGGGTGGTCGGCATGTAGAGCAGATCGCCCTCCCAGAGCGGCGGCATGAACTCGGACCCCAGCCGCGAGTACGGCGCCGCCGTCGCGGCCGCCGCGGCCAGGGTCAGGACCACCACCGCCCAGCGCCAGGCCAGCACGCGGCGCAGCACAGGTCGGTACAAGGCCATCAACAGCCACGTGATCGGGTTGGCGCGCGCCGGCCGGATGCGGCCGCGGATCCAGTAGCCGACCAGCACCGGCACCAGGGTGATCGAGAGCAGGGCCGAGGCGGCCATGGCGTAGGTCTTGGTGAACGCGAGCGGCTTGAAGAGGCGGCCCTCCTGCGCCTCCAGCGTGAAGATCGGCGCGAAGGAGACGGTGATCACCAGCAGGGCGAAGAACAGCGTGGGACCGACCTCGGTGGCGGCGCGGCTGACGATCCGCCAGTGCGGCAGGCGGCCCCGGTCGCGCTCCAGGTGCTGGTGCGCGTTCTCCACCATCACGATCGCCGCGTCCACCATGGCGCCGATGGCGATCGCGATGCCGCCCAGCGACATGATGTTGGCGTTGATGCCCTGCAGGTACATCACCAGGATGGCCACGAGGACGGCCAGCGGAAGGGTCAGCACCGCGACCAGGGCGGAGCGCGCGTGCAGCAGGAAGACGGCGCACACGAGGGCGACGATCGCCATCTCCTCGAGGAGTTTCCGCCCCAGCGTGTCGATCGAGCGTTCGATGAGCGCCGTCCGGTCGTAGACCGGGACGACCTCCACCCCCTCCGGCAGCCCCGACCGGAGCTCCGCCAGGCGCGCCTTGACCCGTTCGACCACGTCGTAGGCGTTCGCGCCGTAGCGCACGACGACGATGCCGCCCACCACCTCGCCGTCGCCGTTCAGCTCGGCCAGCCCGCGGCGGATGTCCGGGCCGATCTGCACCGTGGCGACGTCCTGGACCGAGATCGGAGTGCCGGATCCGTCCACGCCCAGGGCCACCCGCTTCACGTCGTCGACGCCCTGGATGTAGCCCTCGCCGCGCACCATGAACTCGGCCTCGGACATCTCCAGCACACGCCCCCCGACGTCGTTGTTGCTCCGCCGGACGGCGCTCCGGATGCGCGACAGCGGGATGTCGTAGGCGCGCAGGCGGTTGGGGTCGACGGTGATCTGGTACTGCTTGACGAAGCCGCCGATGCTGGCGACCTCCGACACCCCGGGCACCGCGGTCAGCTCGTACTTCAGGAACCAGTCCTGGAGCGAGCGCAGCTCGGCGAGGTCGACGTCGTCGGAGCGCAGGGCGTACATGTACGCCCAGCCGACGCCGGTGGCGTCCGGACCGAGGGTGGGCGTCACGCCGGCGGGGAGGCGCCCGCTGACGTAGTTGAGGTACTCGAGAACGCGGCTGCGTGCCCAGTAGAGGTCCGTTCCGTCCTCGAAGATGACGTATACGAACGAGAAGCCGAAGAACGAGTAGCCGCGGACCACGGTGGCGGAGGGCACGGCGAGCATCTGCGTGGTAATGGGATAGGTGACCTGGTCCTCGACCACCTGCGGGGCCTGCCCCGGGTAGTCGGTGAAGACGATCACCTGCACGTCGGAGAGGTCCGGCAGCGCATCGAGGGGGGTCGCCCGCAGCGCGTAGATTCCGCCGAAGGCGAGCGACACCGCCCCGAGCACGACGAAGAAGCGGTTGCCGATCGACCACTCGATGATGCGGGCGAGCATCGGGTCTTCTCCCGCTCGCCGTCAGTGGCGGTGACCGGCCGCCGGCGCCGGGACGTCCACGGCTTCGCCCGGCGGCGCCCGCGGGTCCCTGGCGTCGTGCCGGCGGCCGTCCGGCATGCTCGGCGCGGCCCGGGCGCCGGAGGACGACGGTGGGCGCTCCTCACCGTGCGGGTGCTCAACCGGCATCGCAGCCGTGTCCGTGCCCGAGTCGAGGTTGCGAATCGCCGCGGTGAGGTTGCTCTCGGAGTCGATGAGAAACTGCGCCGACAGCACGATCGTGTCCCCGTCGTCGATGCCGTCGAGCACTTCCCACACCCCGTCGCCGTAGCGGCCGAGGGTGACGGCGGCGACCTGGAACGTTCCCGGGGACCGCTCGAGGACGACCAGATCGCGCGTGCCGCCGCGGATCACCGCCTCCTCGGGCACGGCGAGCGCGTTCCGCGCCACCGGGACGTCGAACGTCACGTTGGCGTACATGCCCGCGCGTAGCGTGAGGTCGGGATTCTCGAGCTCGATCGACACGGTCATCGTGCGCGTCTGTTCGTCGAAGTGGGGATACAGATAGCGAACGAAGCCGGTGTAGGGGCGTCCGGGCAGGTAGGGGAGCTCGATGCGCGCCCGCTGGCCGACGCGCATGGCCTCCACCTGGTGCTCGAAGACCTCGACGTCGACCCAGATGGTCGTCAGGTCGGCCATCTTGTAGAGGTTCATGCCGGCCTCGACGTACATCCCGTCGAGGGCCTGGTCCATCTTCTCGACGACGACGCCGGTGACCGGGGAGAGGACCGACAGCGTACGGCGCGGCGTCCGCTCCCGCTCGAGGGTCGCGATCTGCTCGTGCGTGATGTCCCAGTAGCCCAGCCGGGTCCGGGTCGACGCGACCAGCGAGCGCGCCCGCTCCGCGATCGCGGGGTACTCCGACGTCCGAAGACGCGCAGCGTAGTCGACCGCCTGCAGGTACTCCATCTGCGTGGTGACGAGCTGCGGGCTGTAGATGTCGAACAGGACCTGTCCTTCCTCGACCGTCTCGCCGAGGTAGTTCACGGCCACACTCTCGATCCAGCCGTCGTACTTCGTGTTGACCCAGGCGATCTGCCGGTCGTTGTGGGCCAGCGTGCCTACGGTGCGGATGGTCTGGGCGATGTCGCGTCGCGTGACGGGCTCGCTGCGCACGCCGATGCTCTGCGTGAAGCCGGGGTCGACCCGCACCGTGCCCGGCGGCAGCGGCTCCGCCCCATCCGCGTACACGGGAACGAGGTCCATGCCCATCGGCGACTTGCCCGGGCGGTCCGACGTGAACGTCGGGTCCATCGGCGCGCGCCAGTAGAGGATCTCCCGCTCGGGGCGGGAGGCCGGTGCGTCCATCGACGCGGCGGCCGCGGACGGCGCGGCCTCGCGGAACGCCGACGGGAGCAGGGACGGCCACGCCCAGCCGGCGGGGTTGACGGCCACCAGTGCCGCGGCCCCGATGCCGAGCGCGAAGCTGACGAAGCCGACTGCGATCGCGCGGGTCATGGCGTCCTCCCGGCTCTCGGGACGCGCGTGCCGATCGCGCGTTCGAGGGCGGTGAGAGCGATCAGGAGATCGGAGAGGTAGCGCGCCCGCAGCGAGCGGACGTCGATCCGCGTCCGCTCGCTGTCGAGCAGCTCGAGCACGCCGAGCTGGCCCGTCACGTACGCGGTCTCGGTGGCGCGCAGCGCCTCGTCGGTCTGCGGCAGGAGCACGGTGTCGAGCAGATCGATCTGGCGGTCCAGGGTCTCCAGGCGCACGAGCGCATCCTGCACCTCCATCTCCATGGTGTTGCGAGCCGCCGCCCGGTTCCGCGTGTGGGCGCGCAGCTCGTCGCGCGCCTGCTCGATGCCGGCCCGGTTCTTCGATCCCCAGAGCGGCAGCGAGACCCCCACCGAGACCGTCACCGCGTTGCGGCCGTTGTCCGGCAGCGGCGGGAGCGCGGTCAGGGTCTCCCGGCGACCCACGTTGGTCACACCCACGCTGGCGGTGAACTCCGGCCGGGCGCTCATCCGCGCCAGCTCCACGGACCGTTCGCTGCCCTCGATGAGCGTGGCAGCAGCCCGCAGCTCGTGGCGGCTGTGCTCACCGAGGCGATAGAGCGCTTCGCGATCGAACTCGATGGCGGGCCGCACCAGGAGCGACACCGGCGGCACGGGCTGCTCCGGGGGGCGATCGAGCGCAGTGTTGAGTCGCGCCGCCAGCGTCGCGCGCTGGCGCTCGAGCAGGTAGCGGCGGTCCACCACGCGGGCGATCTCCGCCTGCAACCGGATCACGGCCTGCTGCAGCCCCTCACCCGTGGCGTATCGGGCTCGCGCCAGCGTCTCGTAGTGCTCGAGCAGCGACCGCTCCTCGCGCGCGAGATCGAGCGCGGCATCGACGTAGGCGAGGTCGTAGTAGGTGGTCTTGACCTCCGCGACGATGTCCCGCCGCGCCCCCTGGTAGCGGTGGTACAGCGCCGTCGCCTCCAGCAGCGCTACCCGGCCCCGAAGCTCCAGGGTACCGAACCACGGGAACGTCTGACTCAGGGTGACGCTGTTGAGCTGCGGGCCGACGCGGGTCTCGACGCTCCGCAGTGCCTGCGTGAAGCTGACGACCGGGTCGGGCAGGGTGGTGGCCTGGGGCACGCGTTGCCGGGCGGCGCGGTAGCGCGCAAGCGACCCGAGCGCCGCGGGGTTGCGCTCGAGCGCCTCCGACACGTAGGCGCGGAGGTCGGGCACGGCGGCGTAGAAGTCGAGCTCCTCGTCCGGCGGCGCCGTCGCCTGAGCCCCCGCGAACGCCGGCACCAGGCCGGCCAGGGCCATGCCGGCGATCGCGCGTCGAGTGCGGAATGCCATCATCGACCATCCTCGTGTCGGGTGCGCGGGAGATCGCGCGGTGCCGAGCCTCCCGCCTGCGCGAGGCACAGTGGGTGATCGACCGCGACCATCCGGCGCGCCGGTTCGCGCGGCCCGGGGCGCAGGGCCTCGAGCCGGGTCGACGTCGGGGCGGAGAGGAGGTCAGATGCGCAGCACGGCGTGCTGCGCGAACGGCAGTGGTGCGACGCCCTGGGATCGAGACGGAAGGCAACCTGGCCGGACGGACGGCACGACGTCGGGTTCGGAGCCGAGCCCGAACGGAACCGCCGACCCGTCGTCGTGCGTCGGTTGCGGCGGCGTGGCGGCCTTCACGCCCGTACAGCAGGCCGCGGAGCCGAGGGCGTCGTGATCATGCGACTCCGGTCGCTCGTGGCAACCGGCGGCCGACGCGACCGCGGCGGCGGACGCCATGACCGGGCAGACGAGCGTGACGACCAGCAGCACGAGGGGGGTCGCGGCGACGAGCGACGACCTGCAGGCACGGCGCATCGACTCATCGTCGCAGATCCCGGGCCCGCAGGCAACCGGCGCCTTGCGACGCCCGCCGGCGACCGCGAGGTTCAGACCCCGGGCCGCGGCAGCCGGTACGCTAGATTTACCGCATGGTGTGTCGTGACGACGCGGACGGGAGACCGGCTGCGTCACGCTGTTCTTCTCCAGCGGGTGCAAGTCCCGCCTCGGTAAGCGCCGGAGCGCCGAGTAGCGGACCCCAGGCACGACCGGAGACGGCCGTGGCCCGAGCGGGGTGTCAAGAGCCTCTTCGGAGGGAGCAAGTCCGCGGGCCGCAACATGAAGTGAAGCCTGCAGCCTCGACAGATTCACAACCCGAGAGCCGAGCCGCTCATGTCACGGTGAAGGCCACGTCTCCCGCGCCCCGGTCCGGCGGCGTACGTGCGGGAGGTCTCGGCGGGGTAGGGGGCGCAGCACGCGGACACGGAGAGGGACGGAACACGAGAGGCCCGTCTGCGCGGCCCGGGTCGGGGCAACGCGGCTCGCATAAGCCGAAGGTGAAAGCGGGCGCGGCGCAGCGGGATTCCGAGGGGGCCATAGTACTGCGGAGGGCCGTGCAGCAGAACGCGGCCGGAGGGAAGGGCCCCTGCGGTGGGCACGGCGCGGGTGCAAGGACGCGCGAGGGCATGGCCGGCGAGACCGGACCCAACTCCCCCGGGGGGCGTATGTCTCTCGACAAAGTGCGCCAATTGCAGCGACGCCTGTGGGCCGCGGCCAAGCGGTCCCCGAAACGGCGCTTCCACGCCCTGATGGACCGGATCTGGAGGGATGACGTCCTCCGGGAGGCGTGGCGGCGCGTCAAGCGGAATCGTGGCTCGGCCGGCGTCGACAGGGAGACGCTGGCTGAGATTGAGCAGCGTGGTGTCGATGAGTTCCTCGCGGAACTCGGCACGGCGTTGCGGGTGGGGACGTATCGGCCGCGGCTGGTCCTGCGGCGCTACATTCCCAAGGCTGATGGCCGACGGCGACCGCTCGGGATACCGACGGTTCGCGACCGGGTGGCGCAGATGGCCGCGACTCTGGTGTTGGGCCCCATCTTCGAGGCGGATTTCCGCGATTCGTCGTATGGGTTTCGACCGAAGCGGAGCGCGACGCAGGCGCTGGAGGTCCTTCGCGTCCGCGGGGCGCGCGGGGGCAGCCACGTGCTGGATGCCGACATCTGCGACTACTTCAGCAGCATCGAGCACGAGAAGCTGCTGACGCTGGTGCGCCAGCGCGTCTCGGACCGGCGTGTCCTTCGGCTGCTGCGACTGTGGCTCGCGGCGGGGGTGATGGAGGACGGGCAGGTGCATCGAACCCTGGCGGGCACTCCGCAGGGGGGCGTCATCTCGCCGCTGTTGTCGAACATCTTCCTGCACGTGCTCGACCGGGTCTGGGAGGACCGGTGGGCGCACCTCGGTACGCTGGTGCGCTACGCGGACGACTTCGTGGTGATGTGCGACACGAAGTCGTCGGTCGAGGCGGCGCGAGAGCGCGTGGGTCTGGTGCTGGCCCGGCTCGGGCTGGAACTGCATCCGGAGAAGACGCGGGTGGTCGACCTGACGGACGGTCGTGAGGGCTTCGATTTCCTGGGGTGTCATCTGCACAAGCGCATGAGCGGACCCATCTGGGCTCGCAAGCGGCAACGGGTGTACTACCTGCACCGCTGGCCGTCTCGGCGTGCGATGAAGCAGGTGCGAGCCCGCGTGCGGGCGCTCACCCCTCGAGGCCGCTGCCACACGGACCTGCGTCTGGTCATCGCGGACGTGAACCGGGTCCTTCGCGGGTGGGGGCAGTATTTCCGAACCGGGAATGCGGCGCACCACTTCGTGCAGCTCGACCAGTACGTGGAACGGCGCCTGCGCGGCTTGCTCCTCAAGCGCGCGGGGTCGCGACTCGCGGCTGGTCGGGCGCTGGCCTGGCATCGTCCGTTCTTCGAAGCCTTGGGGCTTGCTCGCCTGCGCGGCACGATTCGGTATCCGGGGGTGGTGCATGCCGCGACCTGAAGCTCACCTGGTAAGCCGTGTGCGGGAAATCCGCACGCACGGTTTGAACGGGGGTCTTGCTTCCAGCCGGTCGCTTCCGCCGACCGGTGCCCAGTAGGATCTACCAATGCTACACGTCAGCGGCCGCCATTTCCTTCAGATTCCGGGCCCGACCAACGTCCCCGACCGCGTTCTGCGCGCGATGGCCGCACCGACCATCGACCACCGCGGGCCCGAGTTCGCGGCGCTGACCCGCGAGGTGCTGGCCGGGATGGCCGCCGTGATCGGGACCCGGCAGCCGGTGGTGCTGTTTCCGGCCTCGGGCACCGGGGCCTGGGAGGCGGCGCTCGTCAACACGCTGTCGCCCGGCGTCCGGGTGCTGATGGCCGAGACGGGCCACTTCGCGACCCTCTGGAAGGGCATCGCGACGCGGCTCGGCCTCGACCCGCTGTTCCTGCCGGGGGATTGGCGACGGGGCGTCGACGCGGCCGAGATCGAGTCGCGACTCGCCGAGGACGCCGCGCACGCGATCAAGGCGGTGTGCGTCGTCCACAACGAGACCTCCACCGGCGTGACGAGCGACATCGCCGCCGTGCGCGGCGCCATCGACGCGGCCCGGCATCCGGCGCTGTTGATGGTCGACACGATCTCGTCGCTGGCGTCCATCGATTACCGGCACGACGAGTGGGGCGTCGACGTCACGGTGGGGGCGTCGCAGAAGGGGCTGATGCTCCCCCCCGGCCTCAGCTTCAACGCGGTCGGGGAGCGCGCGCTCGCCGCGCACGGGGTCGCCCGGCTGCCGCGCAGCTACTGGGATTGGGCACCCATCCTCCGCGCGAACGAGCGAGGCTTCTTCCCCTACACGCCTCCAACGAACCTCCTCTTCGGGTTGCGGGAGGCTCTCCGGATGCTCGAGGCCGAGGGGCTGGATCGGGTCTTCGCGCGTCACGACCGCCACGCCGAGGCGACGCGCCGCGCGGCGCGGGCGTGGGGGCTGGAGCTGCTGTGCGCCGACCCGTCCGAGTACAGCTCTTCGCTCACGGCGGTGCTGACTCCGTCCGGCCACGACGCCGGGGGCCTGCTCGACGCGATCCTGGAGCGGTTCGACATGGCACTCGGCGTCGGTCTCGGCAAGCTGGCGGGCCGGGTCTTCCGCATCGGCCACCTCGGCGACTTCAACGACCTGAGCCTGATGGGCACGCTCGCGGGCGTCGAGATGGGCTTGGAGCTCGCGGACATCCCGCATCGAAGCGGCGGCGTCGACGCCGCCATGACCTACCTGGCGTCCTGTGCCCGCCCTGCCGTCTCGGCGGCAGCTTCGCCATGAGTTGGCCTCAGGTCCCGGCCGTCTCCGCGGCAGCTTCGCCATAGCGCCGGATCGTCGTCTGCCGGCGCCGCCCTCCGCGGAATCGCCGCCACCAGCCGGATCGCGACCCGCGACCCGCACTCCGCACTCCGCACGCCGCACCCGCACCCCGCGCCGCCGATCCCCAGTCTCGATACCGCCCTCGATCCCCTGAGACCGGCGGTCGCCGCCGGGCGTGCGCCGCCGTCATGTACGCAATAATCGCCATGATCCGGCTGCGGCCACGTGTCAATTCCTGCCACGTCGGGCCGGCCGGCGGAGGTCGGACCCATGGCACCTGGTCGCGGCACTGCGTGGGGCGGTCTCGCCGTTCTTGCACTCCTCCTCGCGGCGCCCCCCGCGGTTGCGCAGCTCGTCGAGCGGGTGGTCGACGGCGACACCATCGTCGTCCGTGGCGTCGGGCGGGTGCGGCTGATCGGCGTCGACACGCCGGAGACGGTCGACCCCCGCAGACCGGTCGAGTTCTTCGGCCGGGAAGCCAGTGCCTTCACGAAGCGCCTGCTCGAGGGTCGGCGCGTCCGACTGGAATACGACCGCGAGCGAAACGACCGCTTCGGCCGCACCCTCGCCTACGTCTATCTGCGCGACGGCACCTTCGCGAACGCGGAGATCGTCCGGCGCGGCTACGGCCACGCCTACACGCGGCTCCCCTTCCGCCACCTCGAACGGTTTCGCCGGCTGGAGCGGGAGGCGCGGGAGGCGGGCCGGGGGCTGTGGGGGGCGGAGGCGGCGAACGAGCGGCCGGCCCGGCGCGCGGGAAGCGCGCGCGACGCGTCCGCTCGCAGCCCCTCGCCGGCGCGGCGCGCGGTGCCGTGGGACGACAACGGCAACGGCCGGGTCTCGTGCGCGGAGGCGCGCCGCCATGGAATCGCGCCTGTGCCGCGCGACCATCCGGCGTACCCCTACATGAACGACCGGGACGGCGACGGCGTCGTCTGCGAGTGAATCGGCGCCGGGCGCAGACGCGCCCGATGTCGGAAGGCGGGTCCGCCGGCCGGTGAAGGGGGTGGGGCGGGGCGCGGGCGCGCCCCCACCCCACCTCCGGCCTACGAACGGACCCGGATCACGACGCGGCGGTTCTGCGCTCGCCCGTCCGCGGTGTCGTTCGGCGCCGTTGGGCGCTCCTCGCCGAAGCTCAGCACGCTCATTCGGTGCAGCGGCACGTTGTACTGGTCGTACAGGTACAGCTTCACGCTGTCGGCGCGCTGCATGCCGAGCTGCATGTTGCGGCGCTCGGAGCCGGTCGAGTCCGTGTGCCCTTCGATCTCGAAGTACACGTTCTGCGGATCGGCCTGGAGCTGGGCGATCAACTGGTCGACCCGGGCGCGGGCGGCGTCCGGCAGCTCGGCCCGTCCGAGCTCGAAACCGCCCTGCGCCTCGTTGATCGTGACCTCGTACATGAACCGGTTGACCTCTTCCTCGACGCCCCCCACGCGTGTGTTGACCGCCTCCGCGGCCTGATTGGCGGCGTCCGCCGCCTGCTGGCTCATCTCCGCTGCCTGACCGGCCGCCTGCGCGCGCTGATCGACCACGCCGATCTGTTCCTCGTTCTGAAGCGTGCGCTCCTGCGTCTCCTCGACCGTGGCCGCCAGGGTGTCGACCTTGGCGTCGACCACCGCGGTTTCCGTGCGCACGAAGCCCCGGGTGGCGCACGACGACGCGACCAGCGCGACCACTCCCACCAACGCTACCTGCTTCAGCATCATCCGCATGGTTCCTCCTCGAGCAACGTGTGTCTTCTTCGATTCAGTCGCGCCCGTCCCGCCACGTAACCGCTGCGGGCCTGCACGGCCCAGTCATTATCCGACATTCGAATCCGGATCGGGTGCCAGCCGCGCCGGAATCCCGGCTTGAACGTCACGACGTACTGATAGCGGAGTCCCTCCAGCATGTGCGCGAGCGCCTCGCGCACGTCGTCCCCCGTGCTCGTCGCCCGCACGCTGCCGCCCGTCCAGCGCGCGAGGTCGGCGAGAGTGGCGGTCAGCGCGGCGCTGTCGGGCCCGCCCGCCCCGCCCGCCCCGCCGGCGCCGTCGCGCCGGTCCAGCACGCCGCCCACGGTGAGCAGGTGGACCGGCACGGACACCTCGCTGGCCACGCGCGAGACCTCCTCCGCGGTGCGCCGGCTGCCAGTGTCCACGCCGTCGGTCACCACCAGCAGGGCGTGGTGTCTGCTGCCGAACCGGCCGACGAGGGTGGCGGTGTCCGCAATCGCATCGTAGAGCGACGTCTTGCCGTAGGGCTTCTCCGTGCCGGTCTCGGTCAGATCGTCGTAGCGATCGAGCTCGGTGGTGAACGGCACCACCTCGCGCAGGACGGTGTCGAAGGTGAAGAGGGCCAACTCGTCGCGACCCGCTTGCAGGGCGTCGACGATGGTGTCGACCGCCCTCCAGGCCCGGTCGATGTTGTGGTCGATAGCCATGCTCCCGCTGACGTCGACCAGCACGGCGACGCGCAACGCCGCGTCGCTCGGGAAGACGCTGTCGATGGGGCGTCCGAAGCCGCTGTCGATGAGCCGGAAGTGCGACGCGTCGAGGTCGCGGACGACACGTCCCCGGCCGTCGCGCACGGAGACGTTGATCGTCACCATGTCGACGCCCGAGGTGAAGATGGGGGCCGGGCCGCGCTCCACGACCGTGGGCCGTCCCTGCGCGGACGCGGCTGCGCCGTGGAGCAGCAGCAGGGTCAGAAGGAACACGACTCGGACAGTGGGCATGATCCGGACCGCGCGGTGCCCCGGCGGCTCCCCCTGATTCTACGGGTTTTGCGCCAGGAGCGCATAGCCGGCCGCCGCGAGGCCGCATTCAGTGCGGGGCGACGACCTGCCCTTCCCGGCACCCGGCGCTGACCGCGCCGTACTCGCATTCGATCGTCGCGTGGCCGATGCCGTGTCGACTGAGGATGCCGCGGACCGACCGCGTGACACGCTCGGCCAGCCGCGTGACGGGCTCCTCGATGACGACGTGGCCCTCGAACGAGCGCTCCGATTCGTCGAGCGCCCAGACGTGCAGGTGGTGGACGTCGGAGACACCCTCCACGCTCCGGATCGCCTCGGCGAGCGCGGGAACGTGGACGTCGCGGGGCACTCCGAGGGTCAGGATGCGGCCGGCCTCCCGGGTCATGTCGATGCCGTGGTAGAGGGCGTACCCGGCGATGAGGAAGGTCGCGACGGCGTCCGCGAGGTACCACTGGTAGCGGACGATGAGGAAGCCGGCGACGATGACCGCGACCGAGCCGAGCGCGTCGGTCACGTTGTGGATGAAGGCGGCCCGCACGTTCAGGCTCCGCCGGGCCATCGTGTAGGTGAGCAGGGCCGTCGCCAGGTCGACCGCCAGCGCCACCGCGGCGACGATCACCACCGTCCATCCGGCCACCGGCGGCGGCGCGATTGCCCGCATCGCCGCCTCGTAGACGAGGTAGAGCCCGATGACGTTGAGCGTCGTGGCATTGATGAGGGCGCCCACCAGCTCGGCGCGCCGATAGCCGAAGGTCTGGAGGCCATCGGCCGGGCGCCGGCCGATCCGGCGCGCTACCCAGGCGATGACGAGTGCCCCGGCGTCGCTCAGGTTGTGGAGGGCGTCGGCGATCAGCGACAAGCTGCCGGAGAGCACCCCGCCTGCCACCTGCACGACCATCAACAGAACGTTGACCGCGACCGCGGCCAGCAGGCGGACGTCCCCGGTCGGGGCGTGGACGTGGTGCCCGTGCGGGTGCGTGTGGTGGTGACCGTGCCCCATCGATGACGTGGAGGAACGGGCTGTGAGCGGAACGGACCGCGAGAAAGAGAGAGGGCGGCCGAGCTCACGGGCTGGCCGCCCCTCTCGTGTTCCGCCTCCGCCGGGGAGCGCCTCCCCGGCCTCCGCGGGTTCACTGGCGCAACGCGAAGACGAACAGCCCGTTGCCGGACGCCGCCGCCACGTACTGCGTGCCGTCGACCGCGTAGCTGATCGGACCGTTGGCGATCATCCCGCCCAGGGTCTTGCGCCAGAGCAGATCCCCGGTGCGCGCGTCCAGCGCGTGGAAGTAGCCCTCACGCCCGCCCGTGAACAGCAGGTCGGTGGCCGTCGTCAGGATGCCGCTGCTCGTGACGTCCGTCATGTCGTACTTCCACTGCTGCTCGCCGGTCGTCGGGTCGATGGCGATGACCGAGCCGGTGCCCGACTCCTCGGTCCAGGTGTTGATGGGACCGCGCGCGAGGCCGGGAATGACGGCGCCGGGCAGGGGCGGGGCGGGCAGGCCGCCGAGGAAGAGGCGCCCCTCCTCGTACTCCGCCTCCTGGGCTATGAAGACCGAGCCGTAGCCTTCCCAGGCCGAGAGGTAGAAGAGCCGCGTCGACGGGCTGTACGAGGGGGAGTACCAGTTGGTGCCGCCCTGCACGCCGGGGTAGGTGGTCGTGCCCGGCGGTTGCGGGATCATGATCGGGCGCCCTGCGTCGTCGAGCCCCTCCGCCCAGTTGAGGTCGACGAACTCGCGGCCGTTGACGAAGCGGCCGTTCGTCCGGTCGAGCACGTAGAAGAAGCCGTTGCGGTTGCCCCACAGCATCAGCTTCAGCGAGCTGCCGTCCTGGGCCGGGTAGTCGACCAGCACCGGGATCTGGACCGAGTCGTAGTCGTAGGGGTCGTTCGGCGTGAACTGGAAGTACCAGTCGAGCTCTCCCGTGTCGGCGTCGATGGCGACCACCGAGTCCGAGTACAGGTTGTCGCCGCGGCGCTGCTCGGGGTTCCAGTCCGGGCCCGGGTTGCCGATCCCCCAGTAGATCAGGTTCGTGTCCGGATCGTACGACCCGGTGAGCCAGGCCGAGGCGCCGCCGTAGCGCCACGAGTCGCCCTCCCAGGTCTCGTTGCCGGGCTCGCCGGGGCCGGGGATCGTGTAGAAGCGCCACACTTCCTCGCCGGTTGCCGCGTCGTAGGCGGAGATGAAGCCGCGGATGCCGTACTCGCCGCCGGCGACCGAGACGATCACCTTGTCCTTGACGATGAGCGGCGCCAGCGTCATGGCGTAGCCGGCCTCGGGACGCGCCACGTCGGTCTTCCAGATCGGTTGGCCGCTGACCGCGTCGATGGCGATCAGCTTGGCGTCGA
Source organism: Vicinamibacterales bacterium (assembly GCA_965215155.1). Taxonomy (GTDB): domain Bacteria; phylum Acidobacteriota; class Vicinamibacteria; order Vicinamibacterales; family UBA8438; genus JAGWAJ01. The sequence continues at coordinate 2,693,704 of CBDCCY010000004.1, forward strand.
TCGTGGCCATGAAGAGCGTGTCGCCCAGGATCGCCACCCCGCGGTTGATGCGCCCGCAGCAGGGGCGCGACTCGGGCACCGGGGTGTACTCGTAGCGCCAGAAGACGCGCCCCCGCTTGGCGTCGAGGGCCAGCACGGTGTTCGGGGCCTCCGTGATGTACATCATCCCGTCGACCACGATCGGGGTGGTCTGGAACACCTGCAGCGACTGCGCCTGGAACACCCAGGCCAACTCCAGGTCGGCCACGTTGTCGGCCGTGATCTGGTCGAGCGTGGTGTGGCGGTTGCTCGAGTAGGTGCCCGAGTAGGTCAGCCAGTTCTCCGGTTCGTCCGCGGCGTTCAGCAGGCGCTCGAAGGTGACCTGCGCCGAGGCGAGGGCCGGCAGCAGGAAGAGCGTCAAGGCCGGCAGGGTAATGCGTCGGGCCATGTCAGATCCCCCTCAGGGTCAGAAGGTATGCCAGGACGTCGGCCCGCTCCTGCTCGGTCAACGTCTCCTCGTAGGACGGCATCGACGACGTCGTCAAGACCGTGAACTCGCGCAGGTCCGCCTTGTCCAGCGACAGCAGGCGCTCGTCTTCGCTGATGATCTGCACCGTGTAGGTGTCCTCGTTCAGCCGGCGCCCGGTGATGAGGGTGCCGTCGGCGGTGACGATGCGGACGGGTCGGTTGATGGGCAGCATCGCCCCCGTCGGGTCGACGAGCGTGTCCGCCAGTGTCCCCGCGGTGCGGACGGCGCCGATGTCGGTCAGGTTCGGGCCCGCCCGCGAGCCCTCGTTGCCGATGCGGTGGCAACTGGCGCAGTCGCCCCTGCCGACGTAGAGCTCGCGCCCGCGGTCCGCATCGCCGATCAGCACGTCGCTCGCATCGAACGTGCCCATCGTCCGCAGGTAGGCGATGAGGGCGGTCACCTCCGACTCGGTGTAGTCGCCCGGGACCATCGCCGTGTCCGGGATGCCGTTCCGGATGATGGCGCCGAGCTCGAAGTCGGAGCCGGCGCTCCGGAACTGGCCGGTCCGAAAGTCGATGCCGTCGACCGCGTCGCCGTCAGGACCGTGGCAGGCCACGCAGGTCTCCCCGTAGACCCGCATCCCGAAGGTGATGTCGGCCTGCGAGTACTGGCCCGCGTGCTCCTGCTGGGCCGCGGGGGCCGCCGCGAGCGCGAGCGCGAATGCCGGAAGGGCCGTGACCATGGGCCACAGCGTGGATCGACGCACGAGCAACCTCCTCGGGATGGTGGAGCCTCGGCTCCGGTCGTTCAACGCGAGTATTCTAACGCGATGAGGATCCGTCGACCGTTGGTGGGCTGGCAGGCGTCGGTCGGTGTCGCGCCGGCGGTCGCGTGCGTCGTGTCGGCGGTTGCGTGCGTCGTGCTGGTCCCGGGAGCGGCTCGCGCGCAGGCGCCTGCCCCCGACCACCACGTGCCCTCGACCCCGGGCAACGTCGTCTGGGGATGGTTCCCGATCGATCGGGAGGCCGTGCTGACGGTGCAGTCGGGCGACACGGTGCGCATCGACACGCTGTCGCACGCCGGCGCGACGCAGGCCGAGGACCCGGAGCGCTACCTCGGGCAGTTCGGGGTCGCCCCGGAGGACGTGCTCCAGGACGTTCTCGATTTCTGGGAATCCCGCTCCGGGCGTCCGCGCGAGGGGCGCAGCGGGCACGTCATCACCGGTCCGATCTACCTCGACGGCGCCGAGCCGGGCGACATGCTCGAGGTCGAGATCCTCGCTCTGCGGACCCGCGTCCCCTACGGCATCAACAGCACCGGACCGCAGAGCGGCGTGTTCGGCCCCGGCTATCCGGGAACGGCGCCGGACGACGAGCCGCTCGACATGCCGCCGGTGCGCCACTTCATCCGCACTGCCGAGGTCGATGGGCGCGAGGTAGCGCTCGTCGCGGACGGCGTCCGGGTGCCGCTGGCGCCGTTCATGGGCATCCTGGCGGTCGCGCCGCGCGCGCCGGCGATGGGGGAGCCGGGGGTGACCGTGCCCGGGGTGCAGGCGTCGCGCCCGCCGGGGGCGTTCGGCGGCAACCTCGACGTCAAGGACCTCGGCGCCGGCAGCACCCTCTACCTCCCGGTGTACCACCCGGGCGCGCGCTTCTACGTGGGGGACCCGCACGCCGCGCAGGGCGACGGCGAGGTGAGCGGGACGGCGATCGAGCAGTCGCTGACCGGCGACTTCCGCCTAGTGCTCCACAAGGACCGCCCCATCGACGGCCCGCGCGCCGAGACCGCGACGCACGACATCCTGATGGGCATCGATCTCGACCTCGACCGCGCGTTGCGCAAGGCGGTCGCCGCGACGGTCGACTTCCTCGTGGCGGAGCGCGGCCTCGGCCGCTCGCAGGCGTTCTCGCTCGCCAGCATCGCGGTCGACTTCCGCATCGCGGAGGCCGTCGACCTGACCCAGGTCGTGACGGCTTTCGTGCCGAAGTCCGTTTTCGTCGACTGATGGTCGCAGGCGCCCGCCCGAAGGTTGTCGGACTGGTTGTCGGAAGGGGCGAGCTCCGTTCCTCCATGTCGGTCGAGGAGTTCGACGACGGCTACTTCTACGCCGCGGAGCTCAAGGCCTACGCGCGCCAGATCGGGATCGCGGTCGGTCGGCTGCGCAAGCTCGAGCTGGAGGCCCTCATCCGGGACTTCCTGCGAACGGGGATCGTGCCATCCCCCACCCCCGAGCCTCGTCGCCGGACCGGCGAGGCGCGCGACCGGCTCGCGGCCGGGACCGTCGTTCGGAACTACGTCGACGACAGGCGGACGAAGGACTTCCTGCGAGCCCTGGTCCACGCGCATGCCCCGTCCCTGCGGGACAAGTCCGGACAGTGGTACTGGCTCAACGACTGGCGCCGCCGGCAACTCCGGGCCGGCAGGCGCATCACCTACGCGGATCTTGGCGATCGACTGCTGGAGCTCCTGCGCACGGAGGGCCGCATGCCGCGGATCCCGGCGGCTCGGTTCAACAACTTCATCACGGACTACCGAGCGGACCCGGCGAACAAGGGCAAGAGCCGCGCCGACGCCGTGGCGGCCTGGGAGCACATCAAGTGCGTTCCCGGACCCAAGACCTATGCGGCCTACGCCGTCCTCGACCATTGATCACAAGGGAGGCTGAGAATGCGAACGACGGCGATCCTGGGTCTCGTGCTCCTCTGCGCCGCGCCCCCGGCCGGGGGCGGTCCCATTCTGGAATCGGCGGAACGCCTCGCGGCGGGAGTTCAGCCGAGGCGGTCACCGTCCTGCTTGACGGCCACTCTCGCCGGGCGCGACGCGGCGGATCGGCGTGAGGGGAGCAGGGCGTACTTCGTCGGCGGGATCCTGCTGCCCGTCGTCATGCCGTTGCTCGCGCGGGCGAGCAGCCCGACCCCGCCTGCGGCCCTCGTGGAGCGGCAGAGCACCGCCGATGCCAGCTGTTTCCGGGACGGCTACCGCCAGCGGGCGCGGGAGAAGAGAGCCGATAGCGGATGGGCCGGCAGCGGGTTCGGTCTGGCCATCGCGGGCGTCCTCATCGTCGCGATTACGGCGGGCGACGCCGGCGAGATCGATTTCCCGTTCTGATGTCCCGTCCGCGCCTTCGGGCGCTCTCCGCGTCGCAGGCGGAGCTGATGACGTAGGACGGCGACAGGGGGAAGGGTGGCCCGCGCCCCTCCCCTCCACGGGCCGCTACGGCAGCGTGAGTCGCCGGATTCCCGCAAGTCATTCATAAAATTAGACTTACTGACAACCGGCCGGCCATGATTCCCACGTCGATTACCACTTTCCGCGCGGGAATCCAGAGGACTATCCGAGCCGTCCGCGTACCGCGCCGCACCGCGGTCTGCTCACTGCCCGCCGCCATTCAGCGCCAACAGCCCGCGCAGAACGCCGCAGCCGGCGGGTCCGGCAGGCGTCGGTACTCGATTCCCTGAACTGCTAACGTTCACAGGCTCGCCCATCGTTGTCACGGTCCATGCGCCGTTCGTACGCGCAGTGCCCGCGCGGAACGCCGTTGGGATGATCACGCCGGAGCGCCGTGCAGTTGCGGTACGGCCCGCAACCGCCACCGCGTTCCCGCGGCGGGCTCGCCGCCGGGGAGCTTCTGCCACCAGACTCGCAGACCACGCCGTCACCGTCGCCATCTCGCATGAACGGATACGCCGGGTGCTCGCGAGTTACCGGGGCGATGCCGTGCGCGCGCGCCTCCGCGCAACTGATGCGTCCGTTGCGGTTGTCGTCCCACTCCGCGATCACTTCGGATCCGCCAGCAAGCGGCGTCGCTGCCGGAGGCGTGTCGCCACGGCCGAACACAATCACGTCAGTCCCCGCACAGCCGGACAGCACCGCGTCCAGAGCGTTTGCCTCACGCCGATCGATGGTCAGCCCGTAGCGTTGCCGGACTGCGATCACTCGCGCCGCGAACCAGCACCGGTTCTGCGCCGGCAGCCACTCCGCCGCGTCACGGTCGCTCTTCTGGTAACGATTGACTCGTGGTCCGGCCAGCGTCAGGTTGAGCGGATCGGTCGCGAACTGCCGGCGGGTCGCCGCATCGGCCGCGCACAGTCCGCTGTCGTGCGCCTCGGACCGAGCCACCATGTGCTCGATGTCAGTCTCGGATTTGCTCGCGAACGAGCGTCCGGTGTACGGACCGTAGACGCCGCCGAGTTCCCGGATGATCCCATCCTCGATCGACTGCGGGTATCTGTAATCGTCCGAGTCGTAGGGCGAGCAACGCCGTTCCGGCGCGACGGGCAGGCCACGCCAGGAATCCTGTGCGTGCGCCACATCGCCCCCGCGAGGCTGTCCGTCCGTACCGATGCCCAGGAAGACGAGGATCGCGCCGACGATGATGAACTGAACTTGGCTGCGCATGGGGCTACCTCCGGTCAAAGCTGGCACCGTCGTCGGCCCGACCGGCGGCGGCGGGCGGGATCGCGCCGCATCGTGCTTGCTCACCTCTCGCCCCCGTTCAGCGCCAGCAACTCGCGGAGAACCTCGTCATCGGAGATGTCCGCCGACCAACCGTACGCGGCGGCCACGGCGGCGTCAAGGGCTGCGTGCGCATCGGCCAGCCACTGCGGGCGGGCGTTGTAGAGGTTCGTCAGCGTGCGCTTCTTGAGCGCCTTCGCCGCGTCCTCGTCGCGGGGAACCGGACGCTTCGGGTAGCCGGGAACCGGCTCCTCGACCCACTCGACCCATTCGGGCGGGTTCAGCCAGCGGTCACGTAGCTCGACCAGCCGTTGAGCTTCCAGGTCTACAGCCACAGCCAGCGGCTCGGCGGCGTAGTCAGCAGCCGGGATGTCCGGCGTCAATCCGGGCGGGAACGGGAACGTCTCGAACGTGCTGCTCGGCGTGTAGCGCGGGTCGTTGCCCTTGCCGAGCCACGTGCAGAGCCGAAGCGACCAGATCTCGTGAAACCGGCTGTGCAGGATGCCGAAGGTCGTGTCGTCGTCGCGGGCGATGACGACCAGTTGCTTGTCGGGGCACACACGGACATCGCACCAGACGAACAGGCGGTGCTTGGCGACCTGCGGAGTGGCGATGTAGCGGGCCAGGCCCGTGACTGCCCGCCACATGCGCTGAGGCGGCTCGAAGTGGCGATACCAGTACGTGCGGCGCGCCGCGCGTGGATTTCGTTGACGCATCGGGTGGACGCGTTGCTGCGCCCACCGGAACGGTCCCTCGTACAGCGCGGCATCGCCTTCCGACATGTCCCATCCGAAATCGACGATCCACTTGCCGGCCGATCGACGAGTCAGGTCCATGCCGTTCATCCACGGCTTCAGAATGTCCGCATTCGTCCGGCCGTTCGGGTTGGCCGGCAGGCGGAGCCACTCACGCGCTTGGTCACCTGGGACATCGAAGGGACCGCCCTTCGTGTCGCCCTTGAACGCGACGCCAGCGTTCGCAGGCAGCGTCTGGAGACGAGTGAGATCGATACCGCTGCTGTCCCGCCGCGCCGTCAGATCGGCATAGATCTCGTCGACGTGTTGTCCATCGAGCCGCGTGACCGGCACGAACTGATCGTCGGTGCGCGAAAAGCAGACCAGTGACACCCGCACGGCCGCCCCGTCGTTGACCCATGGCTCATCGCTCCACGCCTCGAAGATCCGTCGCGTCTCGGTCGCGCTCCGTAGCGCGCGCTGGTTCGCGCCACCCCGGATGGAATTGGTCGCAACGAGTCCCGCCCGCGTTGCTGCGTCGGCTCCAATCTGCGCCCCTGCCTTTGCGAACCAGTAGCAGACGAGATCTGCGCCTCCCGGTACGCGCCCGCGGTAGGCTCGTCGAAGTCGAGACACGTAATCTTCGCCGAGTTTGCCGATCTGGAGTCCGGCACCGAGAAAGGGCGGGTTTCCGATGACAACATCCGCTCTCGGCCAGTCCGGTTCGCTGCCGTCCAGCGTCAGGATCGCGTCTCGGCACTCGATGGTGTCGAGCGGCTTCAGGATCGGGTCGCGCGCCTCCGAGAAGCCGTTGCGCCGCATCCACTGGATCTCACCGATCCAGACCGACACACGGGCCAGCTCCGCCGCGTACGCGTTGATCTCGATGCCCTTGACGTTGGCGGGGCCGACCTCCGGGAACGCCCGCTGGAATCCGAGCGCCTCCGCCTCGAACTGCACCCGGTGCTCCAGGTCCTTGAGCGCCTGCAAGGCGAGGTACAGGAAGTTGCCCGAGCCGCACGCCGGGTCGAGCACCGTGAACGCGCGCAACCGGTTGAGGAACGCTCGGTATCGCCGCTCGGCCTCGTTCCGCCGCTTCGTCCGGGTGGCCGGTGCCTTCGCGGCTTCCGCACGCTCCAACTCCGCGGCGATCTTTGCCTCCTCCGCGGCCCACTCGGCGAGCCACGGGCGGATCACGACGGGCTCGACGAGCAGCATGATCTTGTCCCGGTCCGTGTAGTGCGCCCCGAGTTGGGCGCGCTTGCCGGGGTCGAGCCCGCGCTCGAACAACGTCCCGAGGATCGACGGGTCGATCTCCGACCAGTCCAGGCGGGATGCCGCCAGCACGGTGTCGATGTCGGACCTCTCCAGCGCCAGCACCGTGTCATCGTCGAACAGCCCGCCGTTGAACCAGTCGACCGGCTCGAATCCGACCCGCCCGCCGGAGGCCATCACCCGGAACAGGTCGCCGGCAAGCTCGGCGAAGTGCGCCGGCGTGCGCTGCGCCTGCTCCAGCATCCGCGTGAACATGTGGCCGGGCAGCAGCCCCACGTCGTCGGCAAACATGCAGAAGACCAGCCGGTTGACGAAGTGCGCGACCACGCGCGGATCGTGGCCCCGCTCCCGCAACGCCTGTGCGAGCGTCGCGAACGACTCCGCCGCCTTCTCGGTGAGCGATTGCCGCGTCTCGCCCGGCCGCAGCCGCTCGGGTTCCGAGAACGCCCACTTGAGCCGGTCGCGTGTCGCCGCGTCAGCCAGGTCGTCGAGGTCGAACTCGTGGGTCTTGCTGACGCAGTTGGTCCAGTTGGTACGGATGCGGAACCGCTGCATGTCGGAGACGATCAGCAGCGGCGGGTTCTCCAGCGCCAGCGCATACAGGCGGAGCTGTCCGAACGCCGCGTCCAGGTCCGCCCGCTTGCCCTTGTACTCCCAGGCGAAGTGGTGGCGCTTCCAGACATCGGCCCAGCCGTCGCCCCCGGTGTCCTTGCGGGCGCCCCGCTCGAAGCAGTACGTCTCGCCGGTCGGGTCGGCCTCGGCCGGCGTCGGCTCGCCGAGGAGCCGGCACAGGTCGATGAAGTGCTCCTGCGAGGCCGAGCGTTCCTTCAACTCGGCGGCGCGCCACTTGGCGATGAACTCGTACGGCGTCATGGGCGCGTTCAGCGTAGCGCATGACGACCGCCACTGCTACGACGCGGGCGGCACGACCGCGCCGTGGTCACCGGCGGCATCGTCGGGCCAGCCAGCGTGAGCACGTGCTCACCAGCGTCAAGGCTCTCCGCTACGCTCCGACCCCGCTCCGCGGGGCTACGGCCTTGACGCCGGCTCCGCCCACGCTCGTGGAGATTGGCCCTTAGACGACGATGCCCCCTCAGACGCTCCCTCCTGTACCGTCCCGCGTGAACTCGTACGGTCCACAACGGTCCCATACCGTAAAGCATTGCTAGTCAGTAGTTTACATCAACTCCGTGCTACACTCGGCCAGGACCGTACGCAGCGGAACAACAGGTCACCAGCGTCAGGACCGCGCCGGGTTCTCGGAATCAGAACCACGTCGACCCGCCGGACCACCACGACCGGAACCGGCCGCACGGGACGAGGGAAACCGGAGCAGATGAGAGCCGAGCAATCCCGCCGCCTCACCAGATCCCGACAACCCCGGTCCGCCGATCAGAACGGCCGGAGCAGATGACAGCGGCGGATTCTCGGGTCGGAAACGGAGCCGCACTTGAGGATCTGAACCCGCTCGCCAGATCCGACCGAAATGACCAGCTCACGAACGACGGAAACGGCGCACGGGAACAGCTGGCTCCTGCCCTGTAGGTGGCAGGAGCCAGCTTACTCAATGTTGAACATTGAGGCTGGCGAGGGGCTGCTGCGCGCCCCTTCGAACCCCCTGCCGTTCGGGGACTGCGCCCCCGGACTCCCCTTGGCGGTGCGCCGTGGCTGACCGCCGCACCGTGATGGTCGCCGCCCGCGTCACGCCCGAGGAGCACGCCGCCTGGCAGGCCAAGGCCGAGGCGGCCGGCGTGTCGCCCTCCCGCCTGCTGCGGCAGGCGATGGCGCGGACCCGCACCTGGACCGCGGCGGCGGCCGAGGTCGAGCGCGAGCGCACCCGGCAGATCGCCCGCGTCGGCAACAACCTGAACCAGATCGCCCGCTGGGCCAACACCCACGCCTCGCCGATGGACGCCGTCGAGATGATCGCCTACCTCCTGCACATCGCGCGGACGCTCGACAAGCTCGCCGGTGTCGGCCGGGAGCCTGACGGTGCACGTTAAGTTCATCGCGCGCGGGACCGGCTCGGCCGGGGCGGCGGCCGACTACCTGCTCGGCGAGCGGGACGCGGCCGGGAAGCTCCGCGACGGCGTCGAAGTTCGCCGCGGCGACCCCGACCAGGTGGCCGCCGTCGCCGACGCGCTCGAGTTCGAGCACAAGTACACCTCCGGCGTCATCGCGTGGGCGCCCGAGGACCGGCCGACCGACGCGCAGATCGAGGCCGTGCTCGACAAGTTCGAGCAGACAGCATGGGCCGGGCTGGAATCGGACCGCTACGCATGGGCAGCCGTCGAGCACCGCGAGCGCGGCGGCGGCGTCCACGTGCATATCCTCGCCGCCCGGTGCGACCTGGAGACGGGCAAGAGCCTCAACATAGCGCCGCCGGGCTGGCAGAAGACCTTCGGTCCGCTGCGCGACGCCTTCAACCACGAGCACGGCTGGAGCCGGCCCGACGACCCCGCGCGGGCCAGGACGCAGCAACCCGGACACCGCGCCTACATCGACGCCAGGAACCTGCGGGCCGGTCTGGCGGTCGAGGCCGACCCGCGCGAGTTGATCCGGGACTACCTGGTGCAGCGCGTCGAGCACGGCGTCGTCCGTGACCGCGCCGACATCGTGGCCGCGCTGAAGGAGGCGGGACTCGACGTGCCGCGCCAAGGCAAGAGCTACGTGACCGCCCACGACCCGGAGAGCGGGAAGCGGTGGCGGCTGAAGGGAGCGTTGTACGAGCAGGACTTCGACCCGGAGCGACTTGTCGGCCCGGCTGCGGCAGAAGTGGGAGACCGACCGGCGGGAGATCGAGCAGACCGGAACGGCGCCGCGGCGGCGGCTTGGCGAGAGCTGGAGCAGCGCCGCGAGCAGCGCGCAGCGTTCCATCGAAGCCGATTCGGCGGCGTGGGCCGGACGGACCAGGGCCGTGCCGAACCGCGTGTGGCGCCTGACCACGGCGGCGGGCCTGAGCGTCTTGGTGGCTATCTGCGGCGGCGGCTGGGGGACGATGCGATGGTTGTCGACGAGCATCGAGAACCGGCTCGACGCCCTGACGATTCTCAACCTGGACATCGGGCAGACCCGCCGGACCTTGGCGCCGTGGGAGGAGACGGCCTGGCGCGTCGAGTTGCGCGAAATCGACGGCGAGCGGTTCGCCGCGTTGCCGGTTGGCTCGACGGAGCCTCCGTCCTGGACCGTGGGCGGGCGGCCTGCCGTGAAGCTGTCGAGCGAGTGAGGGAGTTGCATGAGCGAGCTGGAGCTGGAACGGCGGTTGTTGACGGCCTTTCGCGCGTTGTCCAGGCAGTACGAGACGGAACAGCAGCGGCACTGCGAGCAGGTCGAAGCCTTGCAGCAGCGTGTCGAGCAGCAGACCGCGGAGAACAGGACCTTGCGGCGGCTGGTCGAACACTTCGGCGGGCAGGTGACGCGCTTGACCGCGGACTTGAGGACGCTCGCCGAGTCGTTGCGCGGACCGTGGAGCTGATCCGGCAGCAGGACCGGCATCGTGGACCCGACCGAGACTATGGCCCGAGCCGCTAGCGCCGCAGCGGGACCGAGCGCATCAACGACCGTCGCGGGCGAGGTACCTCGCCCAATCGTCCATGAGCAGCCGCCGACGCTCGAACAGGTCCGACCGCGCGTAGGCCGCCTCGACCTTGTTCTGGACGACATGCGCCAGCGCCGCCTCGATGACCTCCCGCGGATGGTCGGTCATTTCCGCCGCCCAGTCCCGGAACGAGGAGCGGAAGCCATGGGCGACAGCGGGGACCTTGTGGTACTGGAGCATCTTCGGCAGCGTGGACGGCGAGATCGGCCTCCCGCTCCGCATCGGGAACACGAGGCCGCTGCCGTCGCCGAGCGCCCGCGCCGCGTCGAGGATCTCCAGCGAACGCCCGCAGAGCGGGACCCGGTGCTCGCGCTTCGCCTTCATCCGCAGGGCGGGAACGGTCCACACGCGGCCGGCCACGTCCATCTCGTCCCACGTCGCCAGCCGGACCTCGCCGGACCGCGCCGCGGTCAACACCAGCAGCTCGAACGCCAGCTTGACGGCGGGCTGCGGCGACTTCGACTCCCGCACCGTCTCGATGGCCGCGGCCACGTCCTGGTGGGGCAGCGCCTGCCGGTGCGTCACGATGTCGTTCTGCGGACCGAGCACCGGTACCACTCGATCACAGGGGTTGTCGTTCCGCATGTCCAGCGCGATGCTCCACTCCAGCACAGCGCGGATGCGCTGGCGGACCTCCCTGGCCGTCGCCGCCTTGACGTGCCAGATCGGCGTGAGGATCTCCAGCACGTCGGCCGTGTTGACCTCGGAGACGGGCCGGCCGCCGATGCGCGGGAACACGTACCGCTCCATGCTCCGCCACCAGTTGTGCACATGCCACCGACCGCGCCAGCCGCCGCGCTTCTGTTCGAGCACGCGTTGGGCGGCTTCGGCGAAGGTGGGAACGCCCTGGACGCGGCGTTTCTCCGTGAGAGGATCGCCGCCCGACCGGGCCAGCATCCGGTTGGCGAGCGCCTGCTCGCGAGCCTTGGCGAGCGGGACGAGCGTGGCGGCGCCGAGCCCGAGTTCGCGGCGCCGGCCGCGGATGACGAGCCGCTGGACCCAGCTTCGCGTCCCGGAGGGCTGGACGAACAGGTACAAGCCGTTGCCGTCAGCGTGTCTTCCTGGCGGGGCGGAACGGACGAAGGCGGCCGAGAGGGCCTTGTCGGGGTGGCGTCCTCGGCGCTTGGTTCGACGGCGTGTGGGGGCGGGTTTGGCTACAACATCCATTCCGCCATTATATACGGGATTTGGCTGGATTCCGCTACACGTCCTGAGCCGCGTAGTCCGTGACGACGAATCATAAACGACTACTTATCAGTGGTTTATGGCCTGTATCGCACGGCCCCGGACGCTGGCGGACTACCATTGGTTGTCAAGGCAGCGCGAACGCGAAGACGGCGTTCCCGGCCGCGATGGCCACGTGCTGCCGGCCGTCGACTGCGTAGCCCATGGGTCCGGCGTGGACGCGGCCCCCGAGGTTCTTGTTCCAGAGCTCCTCGCCCGTGAGCGCGTCGAGGGCGAAGAAGTAACCGTCCGCGGTACCGCCGAAGATCAGGTCGCCCGCCGTCGACATCAATCCCGACGTGGTGCGCGGGTCGACCTGGAACTCCCAGCACAGGTCCCCGGTCTGGGGCGACAGCGCCCGCACCGCGCGCACGTAGTTGTCGAGGGGTTGGGGCGACTCGCCGCCGCCGGCGCGGTAGCTCTGGCCCTCCCGATACTCCGTCGGGCGGATGAAGTAGCGCGTCTCGGCGTCGTAGGCCATCACGTAGATGAGCCCGGTCCGGGGGCTGTAGGTGGGGGACCACCAGTTTGAGCCGCCGGTGATGGCGGGCGAGACGACGGTCCCTTCCGGCGTCGGCTCCTTGCCCGGGAGCAGGATGGGCCGGCCGGTTTCGTCGAGCCCCTCGGCCCACGTCTGGCGCGCGTAGGGCTTCCCGAGCAGGAACTCGCCGGTCTCGCGGTCGAGCACGTAGAAGAACGCGTTGCGGTTCGGGAAGAGCATCAGCCTGCGCTGCTGGCCTTCGAAGACCGTGTCGGCGAGCACCGGGATCTGCGTCGAGTCCCAGTCGTGGATGTCGTGCGGCGTGAACTGGAAGTACCAGCGCAGCTCGCCCGTGTCCGCATCGAGGGCCACGACCGAGTCGGAGTAGAGGTTGTCGCCCTCGCGCACCGTGCCGTCGTAGTCCGGCCCGGGGTTGCCGGTGCCCCAGTAGACGAGGTTCAGCTCCGGGTCGTAGGAGCCGGTCATCCAGGTGGCGGAGCCGCCCGTGCGCCATGAGTCGCCCGACCACGTGCGGTTGTCGGGATGGTCGGGGCTGGGCGTGGTGTAGAAGCGCCACGCCCGCTCGCCGCTCTCGATGTCGTAGGCATCGACCAGGCCGCGGATGCCGTACTCGCCCCCCGCGACGCCGGTGTAGACCTTGTCGCCGATGACGAGCGGGGCGGCGGTCTTGCTGTAGCCGGCAGACGAGTCCTGGACCTCCGTGTCCCACAGGACGTTGCCGGTCCGGGCGTCGAGGGCCACCAGGTGCGCGTCGAGGGTGCTCATGAGGACGCGGTCCTCCTGCACGGCGACGCCGCGGTTGTTGCGCCCGCAGCAGATGATCACCTCGTCCGGCAGCTCGTGCTCGTAGCGCCAGTAGGGGCGGCCGGTGCCGGCGTCGACCGCGATGACGGTGCTGGGGGATTCGGTGATGTACATGACGCCGTCGACCACCAGCGGGGTCGTCTCTGCGCGGTCGAGCGCCTGGAGCTGGTAGACCCACGCGATCTCGAGGGCCGCGACGTTGCGCCGGTCGATCTGATCGAGACCGCTGTAGCGCTGGGCCTTGTAGTTGCCGGAGTACGTCAGCCAGTTGTGGGGCTCGGCCTCGGCGTTGAGCAGCCGCTCGGCGGTGACCGGCCTGAACGCGGGGGCCTCGGCGTCGTCCGACTGCGCCGCCGCCTCGGGTGCGGAGAGGAACGCGCCCGCGACGAGCAGGAAGGCGGTCGAGGTCAGGTAACGCGCCATCGTCGTCTTCAGAGCTTCCACGCGTGCAGCCTACCACGCGCGGACCGGGATCGGCGCTGAGCGGCGCGCCCCGCCGCCGCTCGCCGGTTCCCATCCGCCGCTGACCGATTGGCGCTGGCGTCCGCGCCCCCGGGGCGTCAGGCTGGTGCGCGGACGATCACTCGAGGAGGTGCACGTTGACTGATCCGATTCCCGGCCACGAAGCCGCCCCGCGCTCGAGACGCCTGTCGCGTGTTGCACTCGGTCCGCTCCTGCCGGGCCTGATCCTGCTGATCCTCGGCCTGGTGTTCCTGCTCGACAACCTCGACCTCGTGGACAGCCGGACCATCCTGCGTTTCTGGCCGGTGATTCCGCTCGTCGCCGGTCTCAAGATACTCATCGACGCGCGCGACCGCGGGTCGGCGGTCAGCGGCACCCTGCTCGCCGCCGTGGGCGCGCTGTTGCTCCTGGACGCGCTGTACCTCATCGACGTCAACCTGTGGGACTTCTGGCCGCTCGTACTGGTGGCCCTCGGCGCCCGCGTACTGATGAACGTGATGTCGGATCCGGACGACGCTGCGGCCGTCTCCGACTCGGAGGAGTCGGCCTCGGCGTTCCTGGGGGCGATCGAGCGGCGGAACCGGTCCGCAGATTTCCGCGGCGGTTCGGCGTCGGCGTTCATGGGCGGCGTCAACCTCGATCTCCGGGAGGCGGACATCGCCGGCGAACGCGCCGTGATCCAGGTCTTCGCGATGATGGGCGGCCTGGAGATCAAGGTGCCGGAGGAGTGGACCGTCGAGGTGGGGGTGACGTCGATCATGGGCGGCGTCGAGGACAAGACGCGGGGAGCGGCGGCCACCCCGAAGCGCCTCGTGCTGAAGGGGACCGTGATCATGGGCGGGATCGAAATCCGCAACTGAGGCCCGCTGCCGTCCCGGGCGGCGCATCGGCCGGCCCGGGGGCATCCACGGAGGCAGGGGGACGGACAGCCGATCGACAGGGGAGACAGGCCATGACGAGAGGACCATACGTGGGGCGGGGGCTCATCGGCATCGTGGCGATCGTGGCTCTCGGCGTCGCGCTCGCCGAGACGGGCGTCACCCAGGGTTCGGGGGACGTCGAGTCGGCGACAATCCATGCCGGTCGCCTGGACGCGGTCTCCTTCATGAGCCGCTACGAGCATCGCGTCGTGACGGACGCGTTTCGTGGCGGGGAGGTGACGGCGTTCATGAGCCGCGTGGAGGTCGACCTGCGGGATGCGGAGATGGAAGGCGAGACGGCGGTCATCGAGATCCGTACCGTGATGGGGCGGGTCGAGATTCGCGTGCCCGAGCACTGGACGGTGGCACCGGACCTGGGTCCGGGCCTGGCGGGCTCGTCCTCGATTCGCGCTTCCCGGCCGGAGGCGAACCCCGGTGCACCCGTGCTGATCCTGCGCGGGCCGACGCTGTTCGGCTCGGTGGAGGTCGGGAACTGAGCCGTGCATCCCATCCTCGGGTCCGCCCGGCGGCGGACCCTCTACCTGGCGTCCTGGACCGTCATCGGGTTGCTCGTCGCCGTCGCCTGGTCGGCGGCGAACCCGGAGGCCGGCATCGTCGTCGCGCTCGCCGTCGTCGTGCCGCCGTGTCTGGTCCAGGGGTTCGTCTGCCTGTCGGCCTGGTACGTCTGCCGGGCGGCTCCGCTCGGCGTCCGGTCGATGGTTCGTGCGCTCGCCATGCACACGGGCGCTGCGCTGGTGGCGGCGGCCGTGTGGGTGACGGTGTGGGCAGGCTGGACGGCGGTGCTGGGCGGCCTTCCGGCCCTCGACGGCGTGGCAGCCGGCGGCTCCGGCGCGCAGCTTGCCGCCGTCTTCGCGGCCGGCGTGCTGCTGTTCTGGTTCTCCGGCCTCCTGCACTATCTGCTGGTCGCCTTCGAGGAGTCGCGCGGGGTGGAGGCGCGCGAACTCGGCCTGGAGGTGCTGGCGCGCGAGGCGGAGCTCAGGGCCCTGCGCGCCCAGATCGATCCCCACTTCCTGTTCAACGGGCTGCAGTCGATCAGCGCGCTGACGGCGACCGATCCCGACGGCGCCCGCCGCATGTGCCTGCTGCTGGCGGACTTCTTCCGGAGCAGCGTGCGGCTCGGAGCGGAGGAACAGGTTCCGCTGGACGAGGAGCTGGCGATGGTCCGCGCCTACCTGGAAATCGAGAAGGTGCGCTACGGGCCGCGCCTGCAGAGTGAGGTCGTGCTGCCGTCCGGCTGCGGCGCGTGCCAGGTTCCGCCCCTCATCCTCCAGCCGCTGGTCGAGAACGCGGTGCGCCACGGAATCCGCCCGCTCGTCGAGGGCGGTACGGTGCGCGTTGCGGCGCGCTGCGACGCGGTGTCCGTCCACCTGAGCGTCCGGAACCCGGTCGATCCCGACGCGACGACGCCGCCCGGCACCGGGGTGGGGCTGGCCAACGTGGAGCGCCGCCTCGCCACCCGCTTCGGCCGCGAGGCGCTCGCCCGCTGGCGGCGCGAGGACGGCTGGTTCGCGGTGGATCTGCGGTTTCCGCGAAGCGACGCCGGGGCCGGCGCCCCCAGAGCCGACGACCTCGGCAGGGCCTCTGGCGCCGCCACGGCCACCGGTGCTGGCGGCGCCGCCAGGGCCGGCACCGCTGGAGCCGCCAGGGCGGCAGGCAAACGATGGCGGGGGGAAGCACGGTGACCGCCGGGGCGAAGCGGCCGATCCGGGCCGTCGTGGTCGACGACGAGGAGCTCTCGCGGGCGCTCGTCCGGGAGTATGCCTCCGGTCACGACGACATCGAGATCGTGGCCGAGTGCGCGAACGGCTTCGAGGCGGTCCGCGCGGTCAACGACCTGAAGCCCGACCTCGTCTTCCTGGACGTTCAGATGCCGAAGCTGGACGGGTTCGAGGTCCTGGAGCTCATCGGCCCCGAGGTCGGCGTCGTCTTCGTCACCGCGCACGATGCGCATGCCCTGCGGGCGTTCGAGGTTCACGCGATCGACTACCTGCTGAAGCCGTTCGGTCCGGAGCGGTTCGCCGAGGCGCTGGCCGAAGCGCGGGGTCGACTCGCCCGCGCCGAGCGGCCGCCGATCTCCCGGGTCGTCGCCGCGGCGCGCCCGGCCGGCGCGCCCCTCCGGCGCATCCTGATCCGGACCGGGGCGCAGGTGGAGGTGATTCCGGTCGGCAACGTCGACTACATTCGTGCCCGCGACGACTACGTCGGCGTCGTCGCCGGCGGCGCCGAGCGGCTGAAGCAGCAGACGCTGGCGGAGCTCGAGCGACAGCTCGACCCGGCGCGCTTCGTCCGCATCCACCGCTCGTTCCTGCTCAACGTGGACCGCCTGACGAGGCTGGGCCCGGCCACGCGCGACAGCTACGTCGCAGTGCTGAAGGACGGGACGGAGCTGCCGGTCAGCCGCCGCGGCTACGCGCGGCTGAACGAGCTGCTCTGAGCCGCAGGGACCGCCGGGCGGCTCGGCGCCCCGGCGCGCCGCCGCCTGCTCCGACCCGGTACACTGGCGCAGGGAGCCGGAAGAACGCAACGGAGACGCTGCCCGCGAGTGAGGGTGCTGCGGCGCCGCAGACCGAGGGAGACGACGATGCCGAAGACAGCTGTCGCGGCGGTGATCGCGCTGGCGCTCCTGGCCGCGCCGGGCGCCCAGGCGCCGGCCGATCGCCTGAGCTCGGTCGTCGACAAGCTCGCGCGCGGCGAGCGCGTCTTCGGGGTGAGCACCTACGACCTGTCGCTGGAGAACGCGCGGTCGCTCGCCCGGGCCGACATCGACTACGTCTACGTCGACATGGAGCACGGGCCGATGGACTTCACGACCCTGCACACCTTCCTGCTCGGAATGATCGACAAGCAGGCGATCGTCGAGAGCGGCAGCCTGCGGCAGCGGGTGACGCCGCTCGTGCGGATCGCGCCCTACGGCCGCGAGGCGTCCGCGTGGGCCGTCAAGCAGGCGCTCGACATCGGGGTGATGGGCATCATCTTCCCGTCGATCGAGACGCCCGAGCAGGCCCTGGCCGCCGTCCGGGCGGTGCGCTATCCGCAGCGACGCGACTCCGCCTACCCCGAACCGGCCGGGCTGCGGGGGTCGGGACCCGGCATCGCCACCTGGTTCTGGGGGCTGTCGGGGGCCGACTATGCGCGGCGCGCCGACCTCTGGCCGCTCAACCCAGGCGGCGACCTGGTGGCCCTCATGATGATCGAGTCGGCGGCCGGCGCCCGCAACGCGGAGGCCATCGCGGCCGTGCCGGGTGTGACCGGCTTCTTCGTCGGGCCCAGCGACCTGTCCAATTCGCTCGGCGTGCCGCGGGACCACCCCGAGGTCGAGGACGCCATCCGGACCATCGTCGACACCTGCGTCGCCCGGGACGTCGCCTGCGGCATAACCGCAAGCGCCGCGGACATGCCGCGCCGCATCGCGCAGGGCTTCCGAATCCTCGGCGCCGGGCGGGCCGGCGGCGGCCTCTCGGCCGGGAACGACGCGGCCGTGCGGGCGGGTCGAGCCGTCCCCTGATCCCTGCCGCCCGCCGCCGCCGGCTTCCGCTTCCGCCTCCGCGCCGAGCGCAGCCGTTGCAAGGGGGCGCTGCCACCCGTCGCTGCTCAGAGCAACGCGAACTTGAGGGCGAACACCGCCGCCACCGCAACCAGCGTCGGCGAGCACTCGCGCGGGCGCCCGGCCAGCACCTTGATGGCGACGTAGGTCAGGAAGCCGAGGCCGATGCCGTCGGCGATCGAGTACGTCAGCGGGATGGCGAGGACGGTCACGACCGCCGCGGCCGACTCCGTGACGTCGTCCCATGCGATGTCGACCAGCGGGCGCGCCATCAGGCACGCCACGTAGAGAATGGCCGGCGCCGTGGCGTATGCCGGAATCGACCCGGCGAGCGGAGCCAGGAACAGGCAGGCCAGGAAGAGCCCGGCCACGACCACCGCGGTCAGTCCGGTCCTTCCGCCGGCGCTCACCCCCGCGGCGCTCTCGATGTAGCTCGTCACGGGCGACGTCCCGACCAGGGCGCCCCCGACGGTGCCCGTGGAGTCGGCGATCAGCGCCCGTTCGATGCGCGGGAGCTGCCCCCGCTCGTCGAGCAGCTTCGCCTGGTGCGCGACGCCGATCAGCGTCCCCGTCGTGTCGAACAGGTCGACGATCAGGAAGGTCACGATGATCGCGATCATGCCCACCTGCAGGGCGCCCGCGATGTCGAGCGCAAGCAGCGCCGGCGCAGGACTGGGCGGGAGCGAAGCGATGCCCTGCCACTCCGAGACGCCGAACGCGAGCCCGACGGCCGCGACGCCGAGCATCCCGACGAGCGACGCGCCGGGCACGCCTCGCGCGGCGAGGGCCACGATGACGCAGAAGCCGGCGAGCGCCAGCACCGGCGCGGGCGCCACCAGGTCGCCCGTCGTGACCAGCGTCGCTTCGCTCGCCTGGATGATGCCCGCGTTCTGCAGCGCGATGATGCCGAGGAACAGGCCGATGCCGGCCGGGATGGCCAGCTTCAGCGCGCGCGGGACCGCCTCGATGATCCGGCGCCGGACCGGAAGTACGCTCAGGAGCAGGAAGAGCACACCGGCGAGGAATACCGCGCCCAGCGCCACCTCCCACGAGTGGCCGAGCCCGAGCACGACGCCGTAGGCAAAGAAGGCGTTGAGCCCCATCCCGGGTGCGAGCGCGACCGGGTAGTTGGCGTACAGACCCATCACCAGGCTGCTGAACGCGGCCGCCACGCAGGTGGCGACGAACACCGCGTCGAACGGCATCCCCGCATCGGAGAGGATCTGCGGGTTGACGAAGGCGATGTACGCCATCGTCAGGAAGGTCGTCACCCCGGCCGTCACCTCCGTCCGCACGTCGGAGCCGCGCTGCGTCAGGCCGAAGTAGCGTTCCAGGATTGCAGTCATGTGTCTGCCTGTCGGTGGACGCCCGCCCGTCCGGGCCGCCGCCGGTCCGCTTCGGCGTCGATTGTAACGGGCGGCAGCGTCCAACCTCGCGCGCCCTGCCGGGTGCGTTGTGAATCCGCGCGGGCGCGGACGCCCGGCCGCGCGAATGCTGCAGTGCAGACGCCTCGCCCGGGTCAGCGTGGGCAGACGGGCGGCGCCTCGTAGTCCAGATCCAGCAGGCGGAAGTAGTTGTCTCCGAGGGCGATGTTGCGGAACGCGCGGTCGTCGAGGTGGCGGTGGATGCGCCCGGTGACCTCCAGCTCGGTGCGGTAGACCTCGAAGTCCTTGTCGCGCGACGCGAGGAAGTCCGTGCCGGGGAGTATGCGCTCGGAGTAGGCGTTCAGGAACGGGACGTACGCCGCGCGTCCGTCCGGGGTCGAGAAGTAGGCGTCGTCCAGTACCCGCCAGGCGATGTCGAGCATCAGATGGGGATGGCGGTCGAGCAGCGAGGACAGCAGCGCTACATGGCGGGCAGGGTCCATCGTGGTCAGCTCGCGCGACAGCCCCATGTGCATCCAGACGATGGCATTGTCCGGATAGCGCCGCAGCACCTCCTCCATCAGGGGCAGGTAGCGGGTCGGTTCGTCGTCGTCGCCGAGGTCGGAGTGGATGGCGAGCGGGATGCGCCGCTCCCGCAGGATCTCCATGAACGGAGCCCACTCGCCGATCGTCGCCGCGGGAACGGGTTCGTGCCCGTTGGCGAAGAGCGCCTGCTTCACGAGATTGACCTCGCCCATCCAGCGGAAGGCGCCCGGATGCTCGATGTCGAGACGGGCCATCCCGTCCAGGATCGAGTCGGGGTCGGAGAGATCGGGGAAGGTCATGGCCAGGGTCAGGTGGACGCCGGACGAGAGCTCCTCCGCGACGTCTGCCGCATTGGCGAGGTCGTTCTCGAGCGAGGGAATCACCGGCGTGCCGGGACAGTCGAGGTAGTAGGTACAGGACGACGTCGCCGGAAGGGTCTGCCCGATGCCGTAGACGTTGGCGAAGAGGACGCCGGTCGCCTCCAGGTAGCCCACGATCTCCTCGAACGGGACGGCCGGCCCGCCGAAGGGCCGGAAGTGCAGGTGCGTGTCGACGACCGCGGTCTGCGGCTGCGCGGACCGGTCGTAGCACGGGGCGTCCGCACCGCGGAAGGCGTCCAGGCTCAGCCCGGTACGGGCGTCGGTCTGCGGTGCCTCGGGCGCCTCGCGGGACGGCGCCGGACTGGCCGCCACGGCGGAGGCCACGCCCAGGACGCCCAGGACGCCCAGGACGCCCAGGGCCAGCGGTACGAGCAACGCGGCGATGCCCGGGAACCCGTGCGGCCGCCTGACCGGAGCG
The DNA here is from genome assembly GCA_965215155.1 of Vicinamibacterales bacterium. Lineage (GTDB taxonomy): Bacteria > Acidobacteriota > Vicinamibacteria > Vicinamibacterales > UBA8438 > JAGWAJ01. Next base: position 2,714,399 of record CBDCCY010000004.1, read on the forward strand.
TGCGAGTTCTTCTCGTGGAGGAAGCTCATGTCATAACCCTTCCGTGCCCTCGTTGAGGATGGCGAGGTACCGGTCGTACGCGAAGACGCGCCCGCGGCGCTTCCCGGTGATCTCGCGGGCGATTCCACACTCGACGAGCAGGTTCATCGCCGAGGCGGTGGTGTGGTACGAGAGTCCCGTCCGGGTGCGGGCCGCCGGCAGCGAGAGCACCGGCTGCGCCCGGAGCGCGTCGTATACGCGCAGCGCCGAGCCGGCGCGCCGGCCGCCGCGCTGCTCCATGACCGCCCGGTCGGCCGCGAACAGCTCCAGCAGACGGTGGGACGTGGAGACCGCGGCGTCCGCTGTCGTCCGTACGCCCTCGATGAAGAAGGCGAGCCACGACTCCCAGTCGCCGCTGCGCCGCATGTCGTTCAGGAGGTCGTAGTAGTCGCTGCGGTGCTGCTTGAAGTAGAGGCTCAGGTACAGGAGCGGTTCGCGCAGCACGCCCGCGGTGTGCAGCAGGAGCGTGATGAGCAGGCGTCCCACGCGTCCGTTCCCGTCCAGGAAGGGATGGATCGTCTCGAACTGCACGTGCGCCAGCCCTGCGCGGATGAGGATCGGCAGTCCGTCGTCCGTGGCGTGCAGAAAGCGCTCGAGTGCCGTCATGCAGTCGGGCACCGCCGTGTGCGGCGGCGGCACGAAGGCAGCCGTGCCGGGCCGCGAGCCGCCGATCCAGTTCTGGGAGCGGCGAAACTCTCCGGGAGCCTTCCCGCTGCCGCGGCCGCGCGACAGCAGGACGGCGTGGATCTCCCGGATCAGACGGCTCGACAGCGGGAACCCGTCGCGCAGGCGGTCCAGGCCGTGCTCGAGTGCCGCGACGTAGTTCGAAACCTCGACGACGTCGTCGAGGGGAACGCCGGGGGTTGCGTCCGACTCGAAGAGCAGGAGGTCCGACAGAGACGACTGCGTGCCCTCGATGCGAGACGAGAGCACCGCCTCCTTGCGTACGTAGGCGTAGAGGAAATAGGTCCGATCCGGCAGGACGGCGGAGATCCCGTCGAGCCGACCCAGCGCGAGCAGCGCCGACTCGAGTGCCGGTTGCAGCGCGCCGTCCAACTCCAGCGCGGGCTCGGGCGGCAGCGGCGCCGGCACGAAGGCGCGTACCTGCTCGCCCCCGACGCTCGTCACCGTGTGGCTTCCGGGTCGTGCACGCCGCATACGCTGCCGTCCTTGCGGAGAGTGCAATAGCGCGTCCCGCTAGTGCAATAATGGCGCTCATAGCGCAATAAGGGGTGGCTCCGAGGGCGTTACTCGCAATTGCGCGAAATTGCAATAGCGCCTTGCGCTAACGAAACAGAGGCGCCAATCTGCAACAGCCGTGCCCAATCGGAACCGCTACGGCCGGGCGTCCGCCCGCGTTGGTCACGGCAGGGCGCCTCCGCCGGCGCAGCTCGGCTCACGGCAGGGCGAGTGCCACGTACTCGCTCGGCATGTCGTCCCAGCCGACCGCGACCACGATGAACTGCTTCCCGTCGACGCTGTAGCTGATCGGAGCCGCGGTGGTCCCGCCCGGCAGGTCGATCGCGGCGACCAGATCGCCCGTCCCCTTGTCGTAGGCACGCAACGTCTTGCCGCCGCTGCCCGGCGGGAGGAACGCGGCCCCCACGTTGGCGCCCTCGCCCAGGAAGACGAGGCTCCGCGTCACGAGGGGGGCCGCCCGGCCGCCGTGCCCGAGGGGCGGCAGGTCGAGGTGGCGGATCGAGGGGTGGTCGCGCGGTCCGTCGCCGTTGGCGACCGACCAGAGGATTTCGCCGGCGTTGAGGTCGATCGCCACCAGGCGGCCGTAGGGCGGCTTGAACAGCGGGAGCCCCTGCGGGCCCGGAATGTGCCGGGCGTCCTTCATGACCCAGTCGACGTCCGATCGCGGGTGCTCGGAGCGGGCGAGCCCGACCACGGTTCCGCTGTGCGAGGACGGGACGTAAAGGATGCCGGTCTCCGGATCGACGCCGGCGCCGTTCCAGTCGGAGCCGCCGACGAGCCCCGGCACGACCATGGTGCCGAGCGTGCCGCCCGGGCTCTCGTCGATGAGCGTCGGCGGTGTGAAGAGCGGCCCCCAGACGTAGTCGTCGAGGATCGCCAGCGCCTCCTGCCGCAGCTCGGGCGTGAAGTCGATCAGGTCGTCTACGGTGACGCCCTGCTGGTCGTAGGCCGGCGGCTTCGTCGGGAACGGCTGCGTGGCGGCGTACCACTCGCCGGGCACGTTGCCGGCCGGCACCGGGCGCTCCTCGATCGGCCAGACGGGCTCTCCCGTCACGCGGTCGAAGACGTACGTGAAGGCCTGCTTGCTGACGATGGCGACGGCCTTGACGGGACGTCCGTCGACGGTGACGTCGACCAGCGTCGGCGCGGCGGGGAAGTCGTAGTCCCAGAGGCCGTGGTGGACGGCCTGGAAGTGCCAGATGCGCTCCCCGGTGGCGGCGTCGAGGCAGACGAGGCTCTCGGCGAACAGGTTGTCGCCGGGCCGGTGGCCGCCGTAGTAGTCGCTCGTCGGCGTCGAGAGCGGCAGGTAGACGTAGCCCAGCTCCTCGTCGGCGGCCGGCGAGGCCCACATGTTCGTGTTGCCGGTGTACTCCCACGACGCGCGGTCCTCGTTCAGCGCCGTCAGCCACGTCTCGTTGCCCGGCTCGCCCTCCCGGGGAATGGTGCGGAAGATCCAGCGCTGCTCGCCGGTGCGCACGTCGAAACCCCGGACGTCGCCCGGCGGCATCGTCTTGAGGGCCGGCATCGTGTGACTGACGATGTCGCCGATCATCGATCCGACGACGACGATGTCGCCCACGACGATGGGCGCCGACCGCCAGCGGAAGGTCTCCACCCGCCGGTCGTCGTAGCCCTCGACGAGGTTGACCGCGCCGCCCTCGCCGAAGTCGGCGTACCGCTCGCCCGTCTCCGCGTTCAGCGCAACGAGCTGCGATCCGACGACGGCCACGACGCGTGCATCGTCCCCGTCGCTCCAGTACGCGACCCCGCGCGCGGCGAAGCCCCGCTCCCTGCGCCCCCCGTCCATCGGGGCGTCGTCGAACCAGACCACCTCGCCGGTCGTCGCGTCGAGGGCGGCCACCGTGCCGAGCGCGGTCATGACGAACAGCCGGCGCCCGACCATCAGCGGGGTGTTCTGCGATCCGCCCGGCGCCCGCAGCGTGCTGCCCCGGCGCGTCGCGTCCGGGATGGTCGACTGCCGCCAGACGATGCGCAGGTCGGCCACGTTGCTCGCGTCGATCTGATCGAGCGGCGCGTAGCGGCTGCCGGCGACGTCCGCCGCGTAGGCTCGCCACTCGACGTCCGGGCCTTGCGGGCCGGACGGGGCGGCGCCAGCCGTCGCGGCGGGAGCGGCCGAGCCTTCGGACCAGCTCCTGCGCATCGACTCCCGGTCGACTTCGGCTCCGCCGAGGACGACGCGCGCGATGCGCCGCGTGTTCGCGACGTCGTCCAGCGGGTTCGCCTGGAGCACGACGAAGTCGGCGCGCGCTCCGGCAACCAGGCGTCCGGCGTCGTCGAGGCCGAGCCGGTCCGCCGAGCGGCTGGTCGCGGTCAGGAGGGCGTCCATCGGGGTCAGGCCGGCCGCCACCATCAGCTCCAGCTCGCGATGCGCGGCGAAGCCGTAGAAGTGGTCCTGGACCCCCGAGTCCGAGCCGAGCACCAGCGGGACGCCGGCCGCGGCCAGCCGGCGGAGGCTCTGTTCCATCGCGGCATACGAGGCACCCGCGCGCGCCGCCGCCTCCTCCGAGCGTCGAGCGAAGGCGCCGGCGGCCCGGTCTCGCACCTCTGCCGAGACCGTCTCGGCCAGGAGCGTCTCCGCCAGCCAGGCCGGCGCGCGGATGTGGCGGCCGCGTTCCGAGACGCCCAGGTTGGGCATCACGAAGACGCCGCGGCTCGCCATCTCGGCCACCAGCGTCTCGTCCATCTCGCGGTCGCGGACCAAGTGCGCGAAGCCGTCCACCCCGGCTTCGACGAGATCGGTGGCGTCGTCGTGGTAGAAGACGTGCGCGATGACCTGCAGGTCGAGCTGGTGGGCCTCGTCGATGATCGCCCGGTAGATCTCGGGAGCGAGCTTCTCGACCGTCCCGCCCCGGTCGTCCACCCAGATCTTGACGAACGCGACACCTTGCTCGGCCAGCGTGCGCACGAAGTCGCGACCCTCGGCAGGGCTCGTCACGCCGCCGGCCGACGGCCGCAGGGCCGCCGCCCCGGGGCCTGCGTTCGGCGCCGCCAGCCCGCGGCCGGCGGTGAAGAGCCTTGCCCCGCCGAGCGTCCCGGCCTCCTGCTCGCGCCGGATCTCCCGCCACAGGCTGCCCGCGTCCGTGCCAAGCGAGACGACCGTGCCGACGCCGTGGTAGGCGTAGCGCCGCAGGTGGTCGAGGACGTTCTCGCGCGTGTAGTTCGCGGCCTCGTAGCTCAGGCCGCGCTGGAAGCCGACGTGCCCGTGGAGGTCGACGAGCGCGGGGATGATCGTCTTCCCGGAGACGTCGACGACGGTCGCGCCGGCCGGGATGTCGACGGCGCCGCGCGGTCCGGCCGCCCTGATGACGCCGCCGGTGACGACCAGCGCCGAATCCTCGATCGGCGCCCCACCGTCGCCGGCGATCAGCCGTGCGCCGGTGTAGACGACGTTCGCCGGCGCCTGTGCGGCCGGCGGCCGTTCCGCCGCCCTCGCCGCGCCGGCGGTCGCGTGCGGGCCGCCGACGAGGACGGCGGCAAGCAGGCCGACGGCTGTCGCCCTGCTCCAGCGAGGACCCTCCGATGCGGCCGGCGGGATCCGGGCCGCCGCTTCGGAGGTCATACGCCCCTTGCCTTCCATCGCATCGTCTCTCCTCGTTTGGGGTGTCGGAGTCTTCGGCGGCAGCTTGCAGCTTGTGGCCACATCATAGCGGTCGGGGGATGATGTCGCGCTGGAGGTTCGTGGGGAAGGATGCTATTCTAGATTCCAGAATCTGGAATGCAGGGCAAGATGAGGGCGCTCTCACTGCTACCCCAGGACGTTGTCGTGCTGGCCAAGCTGTTGAGCTACTCCGGGCGACGCCCGCCGCTGGTGCGGATGGCGGTCGATCTGGTTCTCAGCACGTCCCAGGTCCACGCAGCTCTGACGCGATTGGCGGCGGCGCGACTCGTTTTCAACGATGCGCGCGACAGTCGGCCGAACAGCAAGGCTGTGGAAGAGGGGTCTTCCGCAGAATCTGTGGGTAAGAACGGAGGCTGGTAGTCCTCGTCAGACAAGAGGCAGCGTGCCCGTGTGCTCGCCGCCGTCAAGGCGCTTCGCTCCGCTCCGCCCCCGCTGCGCGGGGCTGACGGCCTGGACGCCGGCTCCGCGCACGAGCGCCCCGGCTCTCGTCTGACGAGGACCAAATGCCCGACGCCCGTATCGGGAGGGCGATGGCCCGTCCCGAAGCACAGAACGCAGCCTCGACATCGGAAACGCATCCCGTTCCGGAATCCGCGACAATTGGTGTTGCAGCAGCCAAGCGACGCGGAAGGGGAACGGGATGCAACTCAAGAGTATCTTGAATCGGGTCCAGAAGCACCCGTCGTTCATCTACGAGACGGTGCGGCTGGTGGAGCACCCGCAGTTGACCCTCGAGGTTCGGGTGCGGCCTCGCGCCGGGACCCGCGCGACGTGCTCGCAGTGCAGGCGCCGGGCCCCGGGCTACGACACGCAGGCGGTCCGGCGCTTCGACTTCGTGCCCCTGTGGCACATCCCCGTGGTCTTCCTCTACGCGATGCGCCGCGTCGACTGCCCGCGCTGCGGCGTACGGGTCGAGGCGCTGCCGTGGGCCACCGGCAAGCACCGACTGACCGACGCCTACGCCTGGTTCCTCGCCGGGTGGGCCAGGCGTCTGTCGTGGCAGGAGGTCGCCGCGGCGTTCCCCACGTCCTGGGACACCGTCTATCGGGCCGTGCGCATGGCGGTCGACTGGGGCCTCGCGCACCGCGACCTCACGAACATCGAGGCCATCGGCGTCGACGAGCTCTCCCGCCGCCGCGGGCAACGCTACCTGACGCTGGTCTATCAGATCGACGGTCACTGCAAGCGCCTGCTGTGGGTCGGCCGCGAACGCAAGGCCGCGACGTTGGAGGGCTTCTTCGACTGGTTCGGCCCCGCACGCAGCGCGGCGCTGTATTTCGTCTGCTCGGACATGTGGAAGCCCTACCTGAAGGTGGTTGCCGAGCGCGCCGGCCAGGCCGTGCAGGTGCTCGACCGCTTCCACATCATGAGCCATTTCTCGCAAGCGATCGACGAGGTGCGCGCGGCGGAGGCCCGGAAGCTCGCCGCCGCGGGCCGGGCGCCGGTGCTCAAGCGCAGCCGCTGGCTCCTGCTCAAGCGTCCGGAGAATCTCAGCGACGAGCAGCGGGGCCGGCTTGCGGAGCTGGTGCGTCGCAACCTGCGCACGGTTCGCGCCTACCTGCTCAAGGAGGACTTTCAAGCGCTGTGGGGCTACGTGTCGCCGTACTGGGCCGGCCGGTTCCTCGACCGCTGGTGCACTCGGACGATGCGCTCGCGGCTCGACCCGATGAAGGAGGTGGCCCGCATGCTGCGCTCGCACCGCGACCTGATCCTGAACTGGTTCCGGGCCCGAGGGCAGTTCTCCAGTGGCATTGTCGAAGGCTTCAACGGGAAGGCCAGAGTGATCACCAAACGGGCGTATGGCTTCCGCACCTCCGCGGCACTGGAAGTCGCTTTGTATCATGCACTTGGCGACCTGCCCGAACCAGAACTCACCCACAGATTCTGCTGACGAGGCTGGAAGAGTTCCTCGTCCACGGGGTGAAGTACATGTTCCCGGCGGTTCGCGGTCACGTCACGCGCGGCATGCTGACCTCGTACGCGGCACCACCGCTGAACCGTCAGATTTCGACCGGACGGGACCTCCCGCCGGTGTGGCCGTTGGCGACAGGTCAGCATCGCGGCGTATCGCTTGCTCCGCTGCACCGGACGGCCCCTCTCGCAGCACGAGCGGATACGCACCTCTACGAGTTGCTGGCCCTGCTGGACGCGCTGCGAGACGGTCGTGCTCGAGAGAGGAACCTCGCAGCGCGTGAGATCGCAGAACGCGTACGACACGCTCATGCCTGACCCCAACCTCGAGTTGTTGGAAGCTGCGGCAAGGCTCCTGGAGCCCATGCTCGACGAGGTCGTGTTCGCAGGGGGATGTGTTACGGGACTGTTGATCACCGATCCGGCGGCAGCAGCCACTCGGCCGACTACCGACGTCGACGTGATAGCGGAGGTGTGCTCGTACGCTGAGTACGATGCGCTGGCCACTCGACTCCGGGAACTCGGACTGACCGAGGATAATCGTCAGGGAGCGCCGACCTGCCGATGGCGTCACGGGAACTCGACCGTAGATGTCATGCCGGTCGACGAGCGGGTTCTCGGATTCGCCAACCGGTGGTATCGGCCCGCGATGGACTCGGCCAACTGGGTTGAACTCGGAGAGTTGGCCGTCCGACGCATTACCCCCGTCTACTTCGTCGCCACCAAGCTGGAAGCGTTTCAAGGTCGTGGCAACGGAGACTATCTCGCCAGCCACGACCTTGAGGACGTGATGACGGTTGTCAACGGACGAGAGGAGCTTGGCACCGAGCTGCGAGACGCTCCGGAGGATGTGCGAGTCTACATCCGTGACAGTTTCGCGAACCTGCTCCGCAACGCTGGGTTCATCAACGCTCTGCCCGGCTTCCTGCCGAGGACGAGGCTCGCCTCGCGGTGTTGCGGGAGCGACTCGATGCGGCTGCCTCCGGCGCGTGATCCGGACGCGACGGACGGCGGATCCCGTCTGGCTCAGCCGGAGGGAGCGGCGTACTGTAGCTCGTCCTCGCGAACGCGGACGCTGCCGCCCTTCCGGCGGACGACGATGCGAGCGACGGCTTCCGTTCGCTCGTCACGAGTCACGCTGAGGCGCACGTCCGCCACCGCCTCACCGATGTCGCCGGGCGTGAGGGAGGGGAGGACTCGCGAGGAGGCGAGTCGACGTGGCGTCGTCCCGGGGCGAAGGGCGAGAAACTCCGCTCGCGGGACCTCGGCGTTCGTTCGGCCGTCGAGCCGCCACAGCTCCTGGACTCCGAGATCGGCGTAGCGCGCGACCTTGCCTTCGTCCGCGCTGGTGATCTCGACCTCTACGACGAGATCGGGTGCGTTCGCTTCGAAGAACGCGTCCGCCGCTTCCCTGCCGGCGGCCAGCGCCGCGCGATAGGCCCTGGCGCGCTCGCCGAAGTAGAACGCGCAATCGGGCTCCATGCCGGTGCCGGGAGGCGCTCCCGGCTCGCGAAGACGGGCGGCCAGGAGGCCCGTCACGGCACCCGTGAGCTTGCTCGCGGCGATGTCCACGACGTGGTCGAGGATCCTGACCAGCTCGTCATGGAGTCTCGACGGGGCCATCAGCGTGATGAGGCCGCGCACCGGGTCAAGGCGGACCCGCCGGAACGACCGGCTCCAGTCGATCGCGGCGAGTTCGACCACGGTCCCCGCGTCGGCGTGGAGGACATGGACCGTGGACCCGAGCGGGCCGGTGTGCATCGTGGCGCGGCGCTCGGTTTCCGCGCGAACGGGGGTGCTCGCCACGTCGCTCACCATAGCACGGCGTACCGGGGCCAGCCGGCGGCGCGGGCCGGTGGTCGGGGCAGGGAAGATGCAAGCTGGCCTCGTCAGCAGAATCTGTGGGTGAGTTCTGGTTCGGGCAGGTCGCCAAGTGCATGATACAAAGCGACTTCCAGTGCCGCGGAGGTGCGGAAGCCATACGCCCGTTTGGTGATCACTCTGGCCTTCCCGTTGAAGCCTTCGACAATGCCACTGGAGAACTGCCCTCGGGCCCGGAACCAGTTCAGGATCAGGTCGCGGTGCGAGCGCAGCATGCGGGCCACCTCCTTCATCGGGTCGAGCCGCGAGCGCATCGTCCGAGTGCACCAGCGGTCGAGGAACCGGCCGGCCCAGTACGGCGACACGTAGCCCCACAGCGCTTGAAAGTCCTCCTTGAGCAGGTAGGCGCGAACCGTGCGCAGGTTGCGACGCACCAGCTCCGCAAGCCGGCCCCGCTGCTCGTCGCTGAGATTCTCCGGACGCTTGAGCAGGAGCCAGCGGCTGCGCTTGAGCACCGGCGCCCGGCCCGCGGCGGCGAGCTTCCGGGCCTCCGCCGCGCGCACCTCGTCGATCGCTTGCGAGAAATGGCTCATGATGTGGAAGCGGTCGAGCACCTGCACGGCCTGGCCGGCGCGCTCGGCAACCACCTTCAGGTAGGGCTTCCACATGTCCGAGCAGACGAAATACAGCGCCGCGCTGCGTGCGGGGCCGAACCAGTCGAAGAAGCCCTCCAACGTCGCGGCCTTGCGTTCGCGGCCGACCCACAGCAGGCGCTTGCAGTGACCGTCGATCTGATAGACCAGCGTCAGGTAGCGTTGCCCGCGGCGGCGGGAGAGCTCGTCGACGCCGATGGCCTCGATGTTCGTGAGGTCGCGGTGCGCGAGGCCCCAGTCGACCGCCATGCGCACGGCCCGATAGACGGTGTCCCAGGACGTGGGGAACGCCGCGGCGACCTCCTGCCACGACAGACGCCTGGCCCACCCGGCGAGGAACCAGGCGTAGGCGTCGGTCAGTCGGTGCTTGCCGGTGGCCCACGGCAGCGCCTCGACCCGTACGCCGCAGCGCGGGCAGTCGACGCGGCGCATCGCGTAGAGGAAGACCACGGGGATGTGCCACAGGGGCACGAAGTCGAAGCGCCGGACCGCCTGCGTGTCGTAGCCCGGGGCCCGGCGCCTGCACTGCGAGCACGTCGCGCGGGTCCCGGCGCGAGGCCGCACCCGAACCTCGAGGGTCAACTGCGGGTGCTCCACCAGCCGCACCGTCTCGTAGATGAACGACGGGTGCTTCTGGACCCGATTCAAGATACTCTTGAGTTGCATCCCGTTCCCCTTCCGCGTCGCTTGGCTGCTGCAACACCAATTGTCGCGGATTCCGGAACGGGATGCGTTTCCGATGTCGAGGCTGCGTTCTGTGCTTCGGGACGGGCCATCGCCCTCCCGATACGGGCGTCGGGCATTTGGTCCTCGTCAGACGAGAGCCGGGGCGCTCGTGCGCGGAGCCGGCGTCCAGGCCGTCAGCCCCGCGCAGCGGGGGCGGAGCGGAGCGAAGCGCCTTGACGGCGGCGAGCACACGGGCACGCTGCCTCTTGTCTGACGAGGACTACCAGCCTCCGTTCTTACCCACAGATTCTGCGGAAGACCCGCAAGCTGAAGCACGTCGTTGGCCCGCGCCGTGCCGAGCAGCGAAGGTGTGCCAACACTTCAGCCACCAAGAGGTGGTAGGTTTCCAACGTGCCGGCTCGACCCGTGCAGATCTCGATGGATGCGGAGCTCCTGCGGCGTATCGACGCCGATCCCGAGGTGCGCGAACGAGGACGATCGGTCTTCATCCGCTCGGCGGTCGAGATGTACCTGCGCGCCCGGCAGGGCCCTGAGATCGACGAGCGGTTCAGGAAGGCCCATGCCGGACACGCCGACGAGATGCTGGCGGAAATCAGCGACCTGATGGATGCCCAGGCATGGCCGCCAGAGTGAGGTGATGTTGGCCCCGGTGATGTGCACCGTGGGCGGCACTCCGGCGGAGGTCTACTCCCCCTGCTGGTTGTCGTCGCCGCTGTCCTCCTCCATGAGGTAGTCCCAGTGCCGCCCCGCCTGGGCCAGGATCGGCGCGAGGTCGCCCGCGAGGAGGTAGCCGTCGTCGACGAGCGCGAGGGCGGCCTCCGTCACCAGGCCGAGGTACTCGGCGCGGCTGCCGTACCGTTCCTCGATGGAGGGACGCGGATCGCCGCCCTGCTCGCGGTCGGCGCGGGTCCGTGGGAACGGGACGTAGGAGCCCTGCATGGTGTGTCGTGACGACGCGGACGGGAGACCGGCTGCGTCACGCTGTTCTTCTCCAGCGGGTGCAAGTCCCGCCTCGGTAAGCGCCGGAGCGCCGAGTAGCGGACCCCAGGCACGACCGGAGACGGCCGTGGCCCGAGCGGGGTGTCAAGAGCCTCTTCGGAGGGAGCAAGTCCGCGGGCCGCAACATGAAGTGAAGCCTGCAGCCTCGACAGATTCACAACCCGAGAGCCGAGCCGCTCATGTCACGGTGAAGGCCACGTCTCCCGCGCCCCGGTCCGGCGGCGTACGTGCGGGAGGTCTCGGCGGGGTAGGGGGCGCAGCACGCGGACACGGAGAGGGACGGAACACGAGAGGCCCGTCTGCGCGGCCCGGGTCGGGGCAACGCGGCTCGCATAAGCCGAAGGTGAAAGCGGGCGCGGCGCAGCGGGATTCCGAGGGGGCCATAGTACTGCGGAGGGCCGTGCAGCAGAACGCGGCCGGAGGGAAGGGCCCCTGCGGTGGGCACGGCGCGGGTGCAAGGACGCGCGAGGGCATGGCCGGCGAGACCGGACCCAACTCCCCCGGGGGGCGTATGTCTCTCGACAAAGTGCGCCAATTGCAGCGACGCCTGTGGGCCGCGGCCAAGCGGTCCCCGAAACGGCGCTTCCACGCCCTGATGGACCGGATCTGGAGGGATGACGTCCTCCGGGAGGCGTGGCGGCGCGTCAAGCGGAATCGTGGCTCGGCCGGCGTCGACAGGGAGACGCTGGCTGAGATTGAGCAGCGTGGTGTCGATGAGTTCCTCGCGGAACTCGGCACGGCGTTGCGGGTGGGGACGTATCGGCCGCGGCTGGTCCTGCGGCGCTACATTCCCAAGGCTGATGGCCGACGGCGACCGCTCGGGATACCGACGGTTCGCGACCGGGTGGCGCAGATGGCCGCGACTCTGGTGTTGGGCCCCATCTTCGAGGCGGATTTCCGCGATTCGTCGTATGGGTTTCGACCGAAGCGGAGCGCGACGCAGGCGCTGGAGGTCCTTCGCGTCCGCGGGGCGCGCGGGGGCAGCCACGTGCTGGATGCCGACATCTGCGACTACTTCAGCAGCATCGAGCACGAGAAGCTGCTGACGCTGGTGCGCCAGCGCGTCTCGGACCGGCGTGTCCTTCGGCTGCTGCGACTGTGGCTCGCGGCGGGGGTGATGGAGGACGGGCAGGTGCATCGAACCCTGGCGGGCACTCCGCAGGGGGGCGTCATCTCGCCGCTGTTGTCGAACATCTTCCTGCACGTGCTCGACCGGGTCTGGGAGGACCGGTGGGCGCACCTCGGTACGCTGGTGCGCTACGCGGACGACTTCGTGGTGATGTGCGACACGAAGTCGTCGGTCGAGGCGGCGCGAGAGCGCGTGGGTCTGGTGCTGGCCCGGCTCGGGCTGGAACTGCATCCGGAGAAGACGCGGGTGGTCGACCTGACGGACGGTCGTGAGGGCTTCGATTTCCTGGGGTGTCATCTGCACAAGCGCATGAGCGGACCCATCTGGGCTCGCAAGCGGCAACGGGTGTACTACCTGCACCGCTGGCCGTCTCGGCGTGCGATGAAGCAGGTGCGAGCCCGCGTGCGGGCGCTCACCCCTCGAGGCCGCTGCCACACGGACCTGCGTCTGGTCATCGCGGACGTGAACCGGGTCCTTCGCGGGTGGGGGCAGTATTTCCGAACCGGGAATGCGGCGCACCACTTCGTGCAGCTCGACCAGTACGTGGAACGGCGCCTGCGCGGCTTGCTCCTCAAGCGCGCGGGGTCGCGACTCGCGGCTGGTCGGGCGCTGGCCTGGCATCGTCCGTTCTTCGAAGCCTTGGGGCTTGCTCGCCTGCGCGGCACGATTCGGTATCCGGGGGTGGTGCATGCCGCGACCTGAAGCTCACCTGGTAAGCCGTGTGCGGGAAATCCGCACGCACGGTTTGAACGGGGGTCTTGCTTCCAGCCGGTCGCTTCCGCCGACCGGTGCCCAGTAGGATCTACCAATGCTCGACAGCACGTCCGTCGGACCCGCCCCGGCGTGGAACAGGTTCCAGCCCGTGTAGGTGGCGAGCGGCACGGCGACCTCCGGCATCATCAGCCCGCCCGTCTCGTTGCCGTCGGCGTCGACGCTCGGCACCAGGATCGGGAACGCCGAGAGCACCTCGGGCGGCTGCACCGAGGCGATGCGGCGGGTGCGGAACTCCGGCCCGTAGACCGCCCGGTAGGCCAGGTGCGGCGCGGCCGGTTGGCCCACGCCCGGCAGCTCCGGGAAGCCGAGGTCCGCGGGCGGGACGAGATTGCCGTCCGCGATCCGCGGATGGACGCTCGGAGGCGGGGCCGCCGCCTCGTCGTCGATCCAGCGGTCCATGGCCAGCAGGAGCGGACGCAGGAACCACGAGTAGTCGTTCGGGTTGCTGAGTTGCTGGCCGATGGTGCGCCGCGGCGGGAACCGGCCGGGGCCGTGCTGTCCGCCCGCAAAGGAATAGACGCGGACGTTGTCGAGGAGCGGAGCGTCCGCCGTCCCGTCGAGCGTGGTGTGGATCAGAGACGCGACGCGACCCCAGTACTCGTAGGACGAGTTCGTGTAGAAGACCTTCGGCAGGTGGTCCGGCCCGACGCCCGTGAGCAGGCCGTCGCGCATGTCGGTCTCGGGGTCGTGCTGGGCGACGTCGGTGAACGGGAAGATGTCGCTCGGGTAGAGCTTGTTCAGGAACGGATGGCCGTCGCGCGACGGCTGCGCGAAGCGGTGGTTGAAGCTGCCGCGCCCGCCCCCGGCCACGTGCGCCATGACGCCGTCGAACGCGCGGCGTCCCTGCTCGTCGGCGTTGAACCCGTGGTAGAGGAAGGTCCGCAGGAAGCGTCCGCTCTGCGAGACGCCCCAGGCGATGGCGTGCTCGATGGCGCCGGCCGGGAGGCCGAGCTCCGGCGTCGCCGCATGCTTCAGGTGCGAGACTAGGTCGCGGACCGCGGCCGGGCCGAGCCCCACCAGCGCCGGGTCCTGCGCGACGTAGACGACGTCGTAGATCTTGTGCGGCTCGAAGCCTCCTTCGAGGTAGACGCGGGTCGGATCGTCGACGACCGAGCCGTCGTCGTTGCGCCGGGCGAAGCGCCAGCGCTCGCGCGGAATCACGCGCCGCGGCTGGTCCACGCCGTCGCGGACGGTCAGGACGTTGCGGGGATCGTCCGGATCGGCCACCGGGTAGGCGATGTGGCTCCGGTCCGCGAGCGAGCGATCGTAGGCGAGCTCGTTGACGATCACCTCGCTCCGCACGAGCCCCGTGATCGGATTCCCGCCGTCGGTGGCGACCGGCGTGTGCAGCCGCATCTGGCCGTCGCGGACCGGCACGTCGAACTGCCAGCCGAGCCAGAGCAGCGAGAAGCCGTTCTCGAGCAGGAACCCGTCGCCCATCTCGGCCGCCGTCCGCGGGTCGCGGCTGCCGGCGGCGTTGTTGAAGTAGCCGAGCATCCCCTTGCCGCCGCGGTTCGACACCTCGTAGAGCACGGTGCCGTTGCCGCGCCCGGCGTCCTTCGGCTTCAGCAGGAAGAAATTGGACCGGAATTCCACCATCCCGCGCTCGTTGCGCGGCGCAAGGTCGATGTCGCTCACGATCCGGTTGGCCGGGTTCGCCGGGTCGACCTCGAAGTGGACCATCCCGGCCAGCTTCTCGTAGGGGCCTGCCAGACCGTAGGCGATGCCGCCGGCGACCTCGGCGCGGGTCTCGACCTCGACGCGGACCACGTCGGCGGACGCCGGGGCGGCCGCGAGCAGCCCGGCGGTCAGGAGCACGGAGACGGCTACGGAGCGGGGAAGCTTCATCGTCTTCTCCTCGGAGCGGTACCGAGTCGGGTCCGCGTGTGCGGTCGAGATGGGCAGGGTCTCAAGGTCCCGCAACGGTTGCCGTGACGTTACCACGGACGGGCCAGCCCTTCGTCTCGTCCTGCCAAGCCGCCGCGGCGACCGCCGCCGAGCCGGGTGGCGTGACGGCTCCGGCGAGCGGGCCGCGAGCACCCGAGGGGCCGCGCGCACGTAAACGGTTTCCGGGGGCGTCGCGTATCTGCGGTTGAACTCCGATAGGCTTTTCGCCATGACCTCCAGGTATGTCGCCGCCCTGCTCCTCGTGGCCGTCGGCGCGGCTGGCGTGCTCGTCTATCAGCGGGTGATGCCCGCCGGTCCGGCCGGACAGCTGGGGCCGGGCGGCGGAGGTCGCCCCGGCGCCGGCTTCGGCGGCTTCCGGGGTGGGGGCCGCTCCCGGTTCGCGCCGCAGCCGATGCTCGTCGAGGACGCGCCGGTCGAGCGCGCCGAGATCGAGGAGCGCCTCGAGCTGGTCGGCAACCTGGTGGGTGCCGCCACGGTCGAGGTGGCCCCCAAGGTCGACGGGCGGCTGCGCGAGATTCCGGTCCGTCTCGGCGACCCGGTCACCGAGGGGCAGGTGGTCGGCCGGGTCGAGGACGACGAGCTGCAGCAGCAGTTGAGCCAGCGCGAGGCGTCGTACGAGGTCGCCCGGGCCACCGTCCGGCAGCGGGAGGCGGACCTGGCGCTCGCCCTGACCACGCGCGACCGCTCCCAGAGCCTGTTCGCCCGCGAGCTCGTGGCTCGCCAGGAGCTCGACGACGCCGAGGCTCGGCACCAGGCCGCGCAGGCCCAGCTCGACCTTGCGCGCGCGCAGTTCGACGAGGCGGGGGCGCGCCTGGCGGAGTTGCGCATCAATCTCGAGAACACCGTGATGCTCTCGCCGGTGGACGGCTTCATCGGCCGCCGGTACCTCGACCCCGGCGCGTACGTCAGCTCGAACACCGCGGTCGTTTCCGTGGTCGACATCAGTCTCGTCCGCCTGGTGGCCAACATCGTGGAGCGCGACCTGCGGGCGGTCGGCGAGGGAGTGACGGCGCACATCGAGGTAGACGCTTTCCCCGACGAAGCCTTCACCGGCCGCGTCGCCCGCGTGGCCCCGGTGCTCGACCCGGCTACGCGCACGGCGGAGATCGAGATCGAGATCCCGAACCCGGACTTCCGCCTGAAGCCGGGGATGTACGCCCGCGTCGGCCTCGCCGTCGGCAGCAAGGAACGGGCGTTGGTCGTGCCGCGCGAGGCGGTCGTCGTCCGCACGAGCGCCCGCGGGGTGTTCGTCGTCGACGACGTCGGCGAGGGCCCGAACGCCCGGTTCGCGGCCCTGGTCACCGGCCTGGAGGACGACCGCTACGTCGAGGTCGTCGACGGCGTCGCCGAGGGCGACCGCGTGGTGACCACGGGAGCGGCCGGCCTGCAGCACGGAGATCCCATCCGGCTTCCCGGCGAGGATCCGCGCGGCGCCGCGGCGGCCGCGGGACGAGGCGCTCCCGCGGGGGCCGCGGCGCGTGGAGGACCCTCCTTGGGAGGCCCGCGGGGTGGAGGCTCGCGCAGTGGCGCTCCGCCGGCCGGAGCGCCGCCGCGCGGAGCCCCGGGCGCCGGCGGGTCCTCCTCCGGCGGCTTCGCCCTTCCTTCGGGCCGGCCTGCTCCTGGCGGACGGGAGACCGACGCGCCCGGAGCGGGGGCCGGCGCGGCGAGCCCTGGAGGCGTTCCTCCGCCCGGCGCGCGACCGGGAGCGGCAGCCGCCGTCGCTCCTTCGCCGGGCGCTCCACCGCAAGCCGCAGCGGCCGCCCAGCCGCCCGCTCCCCCGGGCACGCTCGTGGGCGCGGCGCTGGTCGAGGCGCTGCGCTCGGGAGCCGATGGCCCCCGCCGGAACCCCGACTGAACGGAGTCTGCATGAGCCTGCCTCGCACGGCCGTCCGCCGTCCGGTGACGATGACGATGATCAGCGTGGTCATCATCCTGCTGGGCGCGGTGGCGCTGGTCCGCCTGCCGGTCGACCTGATGCCCGACGTCACCTTCCCGAGCCTCTCGCTCACCGTCGCCTACCCCGACGTCGGCCCGCTCGAGATGGAGGAGCTGGTCACGCGGCCGCTGGAGCAGGCCGTCTCCGCGATCGCCGGCCTCGAGGAGGTGACCTCGACGTCCCAGGAGGGGAGCAGCCAGATCCGGCTGAGCTTCGGCTGGGGGACGGATCTGAACGAGGCCGCCGACGATCTCCGTTCCCGCATCGACCGCATGCGGAACCGGCTGCCGGAGGACTCCGAGCCGCCGGTCATCTTCAAGTTCGACGCGGCGAACGCTCCCATCATGTTCCTGGGGCTGGAGGGCGACGCCGAGCCGGTGGCGCTGCGGGAGACGGCGGAGAACGACCTCGGCCCGCGCCTCGAGCGCGTGCCCGGCGTCGCCACCGTCACCGTCCGCGGCGGCCTGCGCCGGCAGATCCGGGTCGAGCTGGCGCGCGACAAGATCACGGCCCTCGACCTGTCGGTGAACGACATCATCACGCTGCTGCAGATCGAGAACCGCAACGTCCCGATCGGCGAGCTCGACGACGGCGACATGACCTACCTGCTGCGGAGCCCGGGGCAGTTCTCGAGCCTCGAGGACATCCGCAACATCGTCGTCATGACCCGCGGCGGCGTCCCGGTCTTCATGCGCGACATCGCCGAGGTGAGCGACGGCACGGAGGATCAGGAAGAGCTGGTCCGCATCAACGGACGGACGGCCGTCCAGATCATGATCAGCAAGCAGTCGGGCCGCAACACGGTGTCCGTGGCCCGCGGCGTCCGCGCCGAGATCGAGCGCATCAATCGCGAGATGCCGTGGGTCCGGCTGAGCACCCGCATGGACTCGGCCGTCTTCGTCGAGCGGTCGATCAACGCGGTGCGCAACGTCGTCCTCTGGGGCGCCATGCTGGTCGTCGTCGTCCTGTTCGCCTTCCTGCGGAACGTCCGGACCACGCTCATCATCTGCACCGCCATCCCCATCTCGATCATCGGCACGTTCGCGATGGTCTACTTCGCCGGCTTCACGCTGAACACGCTGACCTTCGGCGGGCTGGCCCTGGGCGTCGGCATGATCGTCGACGCGTCGATCGTCGTTCTCGAGAACACTTTCCGCCACATGGAGGGCGGGAAGGACCGCACGACGGCAAGCATCGACGGGGCGGAGGAGGTGAGCGGCGCCATCGTGGCGTCGACGCTCACGCAGGTGGCGGTGTTCCTGCCGCTGCTCTTCCTCACCGGGATCGCGAGCATCATGTTCGGCCAGCTCGCCATGGTCGTGATGATCGCGCTCGCGATGTCGCTGTTCGTGGCCGTCACGCTGGTGCCGGTGCTGACCTCGAAGCTGCTTCGCCTGCCGCCCCCGCCGGAAGAGCGGCGAGGGATCGGCGGCCGCGTGATGAACCTGAGCGAGCGCGGGCTGGGGTGGGTCGACGAGCGGTACCAGAAGGGCATCCACCTCGCTCTGGCGCACCGCCCGACGGTGCTCCTGGTCGCGGGGGGCCTCGTCTGGGTGACGGTGATGCTGCTTCCGGGCGTTCCCGTCGAGCTCACGCCGGACGTGGACGAGGGCGAGGTGCGCGTCTATGCGGAGCTGCCCATCGGCACCCGCTTCGAGCGGACGCTCGCCGTGATGCTAGAGCTCGAGAATCGCGTCAATGCGGAAGTGCCCGAGGCGGTCAACGTCACCACCCAGGTCGGTGGAGGGCGCGGCCCGTTCGGGGGTGGCTCCAGCCACCGCGGATCCATGACGGTGACGCTGCTCGAGAAGACGGAGCGGAATCGATCCAGCAACCAGATCGCGATGGCCCTGCGGCGCTCGCTGAACACGGTGCCCGGCGTGATCATCCGCGCGCGGGCCTCCGGCGGCAACCGCATGATGACGCGCATGATGCGGAGCGGATCCGGGGACGACGCGCGGCTGGCCCTCGAGATCCGCGGCCACGACCTCGACGACGCCCGCCAGGTCTCGGAGCGGGCGATGGCGGTCATGACGAGCACGGAGGGCATCGCGGATGCCGAGATGGCGACCGAGCAGGGACGTCCCGAGCTCGCCATCCGCGTCGACCGCTCCAAGGCCGCCCTGCTCGGCCTGCGCGTCTCCGAGGTGGCGGAGGCGCTGCGGACCGGCGTCGCCGGGACCGAGGCCGCCTTCTACCGGGAGCGGGGCGACGAGTACCCCATCGTCGTCCGCCTCCAGGAGGCGGATCGCCTGCGCACCGCCGACATCCAGGACGTGCCGCTCAGCACGCCGGGAGGCCTGGTGATCCCCGCGCGCAGCGTCATAGCCGTCAACCCCGATTCCGGCCCGGAGCAGATCGAGCGCAAGAACCAGGAACGGATCGTGCGCGTGAACGCGGAGATCGAGACGACGCTCAGCGAGGCGGTCGCCGCGGTCGCGGAGCGCATCCCCGACATCGATCCTCCGCCCGACTTCTCGGTCGGCTTCGGCGCCGAGGTCGAGGAGCAGGCGCGGTCGTTCGGCCAGCTCCAGTTGATCCTCATCCTGGCCATCGTGCTGGTCTATGCGGTGATGGCCGCGCAGTTCGAGTCGTTCCGCGACCCGTTCATCATCCTGCTGTCGATTCCGCTCGCCGGCATCGGCATCGTCGGCTCGCTGCTCGTGACCGGCACGCCGTTCAGCATCCAGGCCTACATGGGCGTCATCGTGCTGGGCGGCCTCGTCGTCAACAACGCCATCCTGCTGGTCGACTACACCAACATCCTGCGGCGGCGGGACGGCATGCCGTTGCGCGCCGCGGTGGAGCGGGCGGGACGGACGCGCCTGCGGCCGATCCTGATGACGACGGTGACGACGCTGCTCGGCATGGTGCCGATGGCGCTCGGCATCGGCGAAGGCTCGGAGCTCCAGGCGCCGCTGGCCCGCGTGATCATCGGCGGGCTGCTCTCGTCGACGCTGGTCACCCTGGTCGTCGTGCCGGTGGTCTACACGCTGTTCGAGGAGGGGTTGGCGGGGTTGCGCCGGCGGCCGCAGCAGCCCGTGCCGGAGGTATCCGCCTGATCAGGCAGCGTCCCGGTCCCGCCGGCCCGCGAGGAAGCCCTCGAGCGAGCCTTCGAGCTTGGCCATGCGCTCGCGCTGGTCGGCGAGCTCGCGGCCGACCAGGTCGAACCGCTTGTTCATGTCCCGGTTCAGCTCGCCGAAGCGCTTGTTGACGTCGTCGAAGCGCTTGTTGACGTCGTCGAAGCGCTTGTTGATGTCGTCGAAGCGCTTGTTGATGTCGTCGAAGCGCTTGTTGATGCTCTCGAAGCGACGACTGGTGTCCGTGCCCAGGCGTCCCAGCTTCTCGTCGATCCTGCCGACCTCGGCCTTCAGGTCATCCACGCGCTTGTTGACATCCTGGCGCAGGTTGCGGTTGTCCGATCGCAGCCAGCCGAAGAAGCCGAGCAGCAGCGCAGGAGTCAGCCACGGCAGCAGGGCATCCATCTGCTTCACCCTACCACGTAGGTGTGGACTGGATACACGCGCCAGTTGATGAGCAGCGACCGACCGCGGCCGCTCTTCAATGACAGGTGGTGGGATGCGCCGAGACGAGTGATGCGGGCGACGTGCCTCGCCGCCCGCATCACTCGAAGGGTGGGAGCCGGCGCGCCTACTGTCGCGCTGCGACCGCCCGCTGGCGATCGAGCGGCGAGACGGTCAGCGTCCAGGTGAGCGGCACCGACGCCGGGTTGAAGCAGACCGCGTCGTCGCACGCCTGGTAGTCAAGGCGGCCGGTCAGCGTCAGCGCGTCGATCTCCGCGAGCCGGGCGGCCGATTCCGGGTCGCCCTCCACCACGATCTCCTGCACCAGGCGGAACGGCCGCTGGTAGACCGGGACATGCTCGTCCAGCGGCTCGAAGTGGTAGATCTCCGAGGCCGGGTACTCCGCCGGCAGCACGCGCAGGAAGCCAGGCACTTCGAGCTCGAGGCCGATGACCCGGTAGCCGAGTTCCTCGGCGCCTGGCGCGTAGACGTGCATCTTCGGCTTGGGCGTGATGTCGAGCGCCAGGTGGAAGCGGCTCCCGACGAGGATGTCGGGGTTGCTCTGCGAGGCGCTGATCTCGAGGTGCGCGGTCTCGCCCGACGAGCCGGCGATGCCGGAGATCGGCGTGCCCAGCTTCAGCATGATGTTCGCGGCGGTGTTGCGCTCGCGGTAGAACTCCTCGAAGAAGCGCGACGTGACGCGTCCCTCCCGGTCGACGATGAACGTGCCCGGGAACGGTGTGCCGACGATCATCGGATTGGCGCCGAACACGGAGACGTACTGGTTCACGTCGGCCTTCACGTCCGGATCCTCGGCGTTGGGCCCGATGCCCTCCTCGGCGACGTGGTTGTAGATGCCGAAGGCGCGGATGACGGCGGAGTCGTCATCGGAGAGCAGCGGGACGTCCTCGATGCCCCGGCGCTCCGCGAAGGCGGCCAGCACTTCTTCCGTGTCGTAGCTGATGGCGGCGACGCCGAGCCCCTGCGCCCGCAGGTCGTCGATCCGGTCTTGCAGCTCCACGAGCTGCGCTTTGCAGTACGGTCACCAGTTGGCCGAGCGGTGGAAGAGGATCATCGCCCCCCGCTCGCCCATGATCGAATCGAGCGTCTGCACCTTCCCGTGCTGATCCGGGAGCGCGAAATCGGGGATCCGCTCTCCCACCTGCGGTCCGAGTGACGATACGTCCACCGTCTCCCTCTCCTGCGCGTCCGGCGCGGCGGGCATCGCCAGCAGCAGGCCGGCGGCGACGATTGCGGCGTACAGCATGCGTTTCATGCGCGGGATCCTAGCACGCGGGTGCTCGCGCAGCCGCCGCGTTCGTCGGTGACCGGTGAGAGACTGCAGGCCGCTGGGAACGACCGGGATCGTCGACACCGGTGTGATGATGGACGTCAGGCGTGTGACCGCAGGCAACGGCCGACTTGACGCTGGCGGGCTCCCGCGCAATGATGGGTAGACGGTCGGTCTATCAATGAGATCGCCATGGTGCGAACGGTAAACGAGGCGGCGCACGCTGAGCGGCGGAGCGCGTTCCTGGATACGGCCCAGCGGTTGATGGGGACCAAGGGCTACGAGCAGATGACGATCCAGGACGTGTTGAACGACCTCGGCGCCTCGAAGGGCGCGCTCTACCACTACTTCGACTCCAAACAGGCGCTGCTCGAGGGCATCGTGGAGCGCTACGCGGAGGCGATGGAGGCGCACCTCGCCCGCTGCGCGGCCGACCCGGACCGGACCGCGATCCAGAAGCTGCGCGGCTTCTTCACCGGCCTCCGCCCCAACGCGGCGGAGGTGCGGCTGAGCGTCGCCGCGGTCCCGACCTGGTATTCCGACGACAACGCCGCCGCGCGCCATCGCCTCCGCGTCCGGGTGACGGACCGGATCGTTCCGCTGCTCACGGAGATCGTGAAGCAGGGCGTCGTGGAGGGCGTGTTCACGACCGGGTTCGCGGACTGGGCGGGCCAGATTGCGATCGAGTTGATCCTCGACGTCGAGGAGACGGCCGGCCGGCAGATGCTGGCCGTCGGGCCCGGTGGGCTCGACGCGGCGCGCATCGAGCGGATGGCCGCCGCGTACGCCGACGCGCTGGAGCGGGTGCTCGGTGCGCCCGCGGGCTCGCTGGTGCTGATCGACGCCGCCGCGCTGCGGGCGTGGCTGGACGTGACGAACGACACGAACGACGAGCAGTCCGGCGAGGCTGCGCGGACACTGGAGGGAAAGACGCAATGGCACGGAACAACGACGTGAGACGCCGGATCGCGGCCTTCGTCGTGCTGGCCGGTCTGGCCACGGCGGGCACGGCGCAGGCGCAACCCGATCCCATCGAGATCATGAACCGGGTGCAGGACCTCTACCGCGGCCAGTCGAGCCGTGGCCAGATGACGATGGAGATCGTCACCGAGCACTGGTCCCGGTCGCTGACGATGGAGTCGTGGTCGTACGGGGAGGACCACTCCCTGGTGCGCATCCTCGAGCCGGCCCGCGAGGCGGGCACCGCGACGCTGATGGCGGACAACGACATCTGGAACTACCTGCCCCGGGTGGACCGGACCATCAAGGTGCCCGCCTCGATGATGGGCGGCTCGTGGATGGGGTCGCACTTCACGAACGACGACCTCGTGCAGGAGAGCCGCCTGGTCGACGACTACGACATCGCGATCACGTTCGACGGCGAGCGCGACGGCATGCGGGTGTGGGAGATCACGCTCACGCCGAAGCCGGAGGCGGCGGTGGTCTGGGGCCGCGTCGAGTACACGGTGCGGCAGGCGGATGTTCTCCCCGTCACGGTCCTCTACTACGACGAGGACGGCGAGGTGGCCCGCTCGATGGAGTTCAAGGAGTTCGAGCGGATCGGCGGCCGCACCATGCCGCGGCTGATGGACATGCGGCCGGCCGACAAGCCGGAGGAGCGGACGACGATGCGCTACGACGACATCGAGTACGACGTCGACATCGACGAGTCGTTCTTCTCGCTCCGCACCCTGCAGAGCCGGCGGCGGTGAGCAGGCCATGAGCGAGTCCCCCTGGTCCCGCATCGGCTGGCGGAACGTCGGCCGCCATCCCCGGCGCACCATCCTCACCGCGCTGGGCCTGGCCGTCGGGTACGGCGCGGTGGTGTTCATCATCGGCTGGGCGAACGGCCTCGTCGCCGAGATGGTCGAGAACGCGACCGGTCTCATGAGCGGTCAGATCGAGATCCACGACGCGGAGTACCGGCCCGAGCGCAGCATCTACGACACCCTCGGGGGGCGCGACGGCGTCGACTTCGCGGCGCTGATGGAGCGGATCGCGGAGGACGAGCGCACGGTGGGAGTGGCGCCGCGCGTCTTCGCGGCCGGCCTCGTGAGCTCCGGCGAGGCGACGACGGCCGGCCAGTTGATGGGCATCGACCCGGCGCGCGAGACGGACGTGACGCGGTTCCTCGAGGGGTTGACGGAGGGACGCCTGCCCGAGCCGGGCCGCAACGAGATGGCAATCGGGTCTGAGATGGCCCGCCAGCTCGAGTCGGGACTCGGGGACGAGCTGGTGGTCGTGGCGCCGGGGGCGGACGGCTCCATGGGCAACGACCTCTTCACGGTGTCCGGCATCTACACCACGGGTCTGGTCGAGCTCGACGCCACCAACGCGGTGCTGCCGCTCACCGACCTCCAGGCCCTGGTGATGCTGGATCCGGGCCGGATCCACGAGATTGTCGTCGCCACGAGCGATCCGTTCGTCGCCGACGAGATGACGGCGGGCGTCGCCGCCTCTCTGGGCGCGGACGATCTCGGCATGGAGGTCGTGTCCTGGGCCGAGCTGAATCCGACCATTCTGGAGTTCAGTGCGCTGATGGACAGCTTCTACTGGATCATCTACGCCTTCGTCTTCGGGATCGCCATCTTCGGGGTGGCCAACACGATGCTGATGGCGACCTACGAGCGGCGGCGCGAGATTGCGGTGATGCTGGCCATGGGCGCGGTGCCGGGGGCGATCGTGAAGTCCATCCTCTACGAAGCGGCGGCGATGGGGCTGCTGAGCCTCGTCATCGGGGTGGCCATCTCGCTGCCGCCCATGCTGTGGTGGTACGCCGCACCGGCCGACCTGAGCTGGCTCTACGGCGAGATGACGATGCAGGGGGTGCTGCTGCGGCCCGTGATGCGGGTCACGCTCGACCCGGCGAGCTGGGCCGGGGCGGCGGTGGCGCTGTTCGCCACGGCGCTCCTCGCGGCGCTCTATCCGGCATGGCGGGCGTCGCGCGTTCCGCCGGCCGACACGCTTTCCGGCATCTAGCGGGGACAGGGTCATGAAGGCACGACCGTCCATGCACCTCGGCGTCATCCTGATGCTGGCGCTGCGCAACCTGCGGCGCAACCTGCGGCGCACCATTCTCACCGCGACCGCGTTCATCATCGGGGGGGCGCTGCTCACGTTCGCCCAGACGTTCGGGGACGGCACGCACGAGCAGTGGATCGACTCCGGCGTCCGGACCGGGAGCGGGCACGTGACGGTGGAGGTCCCCGGGTTCCGCGTCAGCCGCAAGATCGAGGACCGCCTGCCGGGCGGCACGCTGCCGCTCGTCCGGGCGGCGGTCGACTCGTCCGCGGCCGTCGACCGGGTCACCGACGTCTTCTACCGGTTGACCATCAACGGGCTGGCCACCTCGGCGTCCGGCGCCCGCCCCGCGCAGGTCCTGGGCGTCGATCCCACGATCGAGGCGTCGCTCAGTCCCCTCGACGAGCAGGTCGTCGAGGGGCGCTACCTGAAGAAGGACGACCGGCTCGCGGCCTACGTGGGAGCAGGGCTCGTCGACGCGCTCGACCTGCGCCTCGGCTCGCGGCTCGTCGTGATGGCGCAGGACGCGCACAAGGAGGTGGCCGGCCAGCTCGTGCGCGTCGTCGGCATCTTCCGGAGCGGCATCCCCGGGCTCGACGACACCGTGATCCACGTGCCGATCGCAACGGCGGGCGAGTGGCTCGGCACCGGCAGCGACGTCACGAACATCGGCGTCATGGTCGACGACAGCCGGGCCGTGCCGGGACTCCTGCGGCACCTGCGGCGGGAGCTGGGCGAGCCGATCGGCAAGGGGGACGCCGCCGTGATGGGCTGGCGCGAGGCGATGCCGTCGCTCCATGCCGCCGTCCTCGTCGACGAGTGGGGCGGCTACCTCATGCTGGGCATCCTGTTCGTGATCGTCGGCTTCAGCATCATCAACACGGTGCTGATGTCGGTCCTCCACCGCCACCGGGAGTTCGGCGTGCTCCAGGCGCTGGGGCTGACCCCGCGGCAGACCGGGTCGGTGGTCCTGGTGGAGGGGCTGCTGCAGACGGTCGTCTGCGCGATCATCGGCGTGGGGGTGGGGCTCGGCATCGTCGCCGCCTTCAGCGGCGGCATCGACATCAGCCAGATGGCCAGCGGCATGGAGGACATGCAGTTCTCCGGGGTGGCGATCGATCCGGTCATCGTGCCCATGGTCACTCCGGTGCGCATCCTGTACATCCTCGGCTTCATGATGCTGGTCGGCATAGTCTCGTCCGTCTATCCGGCAATGCGGGCCGCCACGATCGACGTCACGGAGTCGATGAAGTTCGAGCGGTAGGCCGATGAAGGCACGACCGTCCCTGCACGCCGGCGTCATCCTGATGCTGGCGCTGCGCAATCTGCGGCGCAACCTGCGCCGCACCATCCTCACCGCCACCTCGTTCGTCATCGGCGGGGCGCTGCTCACCTTCGTCCAGACCTTCGATGCCGGAACGCACGAGCAGATGGTCGACTCCGGCGTCCGGACCGGGAGCGGACACGTGGCGGTGGAGGCTCCCGGGTTCCGCGTCGGCCGCAGGATCGAGGACCGGCTGCCGGGGAGCACCCTGCAGCTCGTCCGGACGGCGGTCGCGTCGCCGGCGGTCGCCGAGCGCGTCACAGAGGTCTTCTACCGCTTGACCGTCAACGGGCTCGCCACGTCGGCGTCCGGTGCCCGCGGGGCCCAGATCCTGGGCGTCGATCCGGCGATCGAGGCGGCGCTCAGCCCGCTGGACGAGCAGGTCGTCGAGGGACGCTACCTGCAGGCGGACGATCGGCTCGCGGCCTACGTCGGGGCGGGGCTCGTCGACGCCCTCGACCTGCGCATCGGCTCCCGACTGGTGTTGATGGCGCAGGACACGCACAAGGAGGTGGCGGGCCAGCTCGTGCGCGTCGTCGGCATCTTCCGGACCGGCATCGGCGACCTCGACCAATCGGTGATTCACGTGCCCATCGCGACGGCCGGCGAGTGGCTGGGCACGGGCGACGACGTCACGAACATCGGGGTGCTG
Source organism: Vicinamibacterales bacterium (assembly GCA_965215155.1). Lineage (GTDB taxonomy): Bacteria > Acidobacteriota > Vicinamibacteria > Vicinamibacterales > UBA8438 > JAGWAJ01. The sequence goes on from CBDCCY010000004.1 coordinate 2,740,908, forward strand.
GTCGACAGCAACCTCGCCGTACCGGAGATCGTGCGGCATCTCGGGCGGGAGCTGGCCGAGCCGATCGCGCGGGGCGAGGCCATCGTCATGGGCTGGCAGGAGGCGATGCCGGCGCTCTACACCATGATCGTGTTCGACGAGTGGGGCGGCTTCCTCGTCCTGGGCATCCTGTTCGTGATCATCGGCTTCAGCATCATCAACACGGTGTTGATGTCGGTCCTCCACCGCCACCGGGAGTTCGGCGTGCTGCAGGCACTCGGCCTGACCCCGCGGCAGACCGGCTCCGTCGTCCTGGTCGAGGGCCTGCTGCAGACCGTGGTCTGCACGTTCATCGGCGTCACGCTGGGCCTCGCCGTCACGGCCGCCCTCAGCGACGGCATCGACATCAGCGGCCTCTACGGCAGCATGGACATCGGGGAGGTGGAGCTCGCCGGGGTGACGATCGATCCGGTCATCGTCCCCGTCGTCAATCCCGTGCGCATCCTCCAGATCCTCGGCTTCATGCTCTTCGTCGGCGTCGTCTCGTCCCTGTATCCCGCGCTGCGGGCCGGCACCATCGACGTCACCGAGTCGATGAAGTTCGAACGGTAGGAACGACCAACGGTAGGGATGACAATGAGCGAATCGAACGGTTACGCCGTGCGCACCGCCGGCGTATGGAAGATCTTCGAGCAGGAAGCCGAAGAAGTGCAGGCGGTCCGCGACGTCAGCCTGACCATCGAGCGCGGCGAGTTCACGGCTCTCGCCGGTCCGTCCGGATCGGGGAAGACGACGCTGCTGAACCTGATCGGCGGGCTCACGCGCCCCACCCGCGGCGAGATCTGGGTCGCGGGGCAGGAGCTGGGTGCGCTGTCGAACCGGGAGCTGGCCCAGCTCCGGCTCGAGGATGTCGGCTTCGTCTTCCAGGCCTACAACCTGCTGCCGGTTCTCACCGCGCTCGAGAACGCGGAGTTCCCGATGCTGCTCCAGGGCGTGTCCGCCTCGGAGCGTTCGTCACGCGTGCGTGAGCTCTTCGAGCGCACGGGAATGACGGGGCTGGAGGACCGGCGACCGGGCAAGCTCTCCGGCGGGCAGCAGCAGCGCGTGGCGGTGGTGCGGGCGGTGGCGAGCCAGCCCGCGCTGGTCCTGGCCGACGAGCCGACCGCCAACCTCGACTCGCACGCCAGCGAGGCCCTGCTCGACATGATGGCCGAGCTCAACCGCGAGCTCGGCGTCACCTTCGTCTTCGCGACGCACGACGGACACGTGATGGAGCGGTCGCGCCGGCTGGTCCGGATGGTCGACGGCGCCATCGATTCGGACGAGACACGCTCTTGACCCACCGCGCCGCCCGCGTTGCGATTGCCGCCGTCTGCTGGTGGGCCGCGGCGTCCGGCGCCGCCCGCGCCCAGCCGGACTGGATCTCCGGCTACCTGCTCAGCGCGCCGCTCTTCAGCGGCGCCAGCGCGTTCGGCCCGAGCAACGCCAGCAACTTCAACCGCTTCCGGCTGAACATCGAACCATCCGCGGGACCCTTCTCGCTCGAGGTGGCGTACGAGCACGGGGTCACCTTCCAGCAGCATCCCATCCAGTTCGGCCTCGGCCTGACCGGTCTCCAGGGCGGCGCCGAATGGTGGGACCTGGGCGGCACGATCACGCCGTCCCGGCAGCAGAACGCGGTGTGGACGCACCGCTTCGACCGCCTCAACATCGGCTGGAGCCCCACGGACAACGTCGACATTCGTGTCGGGCGTCAGGCCATCTCGTGGGGCACCACGCAGTTCCTGAACCCGGCGGACCCGTTCGTCCCCTTCGTTCCCTCGGATCCCATCCGGCTGTACCGGGCGGGCGTGGACGCGTTCCGCGCCCGCGTCTACCCCAACGCGCTCAGCGAGATCGACTTCGTGGTCCGCCCGACCCGCACGGCGGAGGGAGAGGAGCTGACGGCGCTGCTGCGCGGCCTGACCACCTGGCGCAACTGGGAGATCTCCGGCTGGGGTGGTTCGCTCTACGGCGACACGGCGGGCGCGATCGGTCTGGCCGGTGGCATCGGGCCGTGGGCGGTCCGGACGGAGGTGGTCGTCCGCGACTATGACGGGACCGTCGTCGGTCGCGGCACGATCGGCATCGACCGGGCCTTCTTCCTCGGGGCCGCCGGCCGAACGTTCGCCATCACGTGGGAGTACCAGCGGGACGGGCTGGGCGCGATCGCGCCCGAGGATCTCTTGCGCGTGTTCGCCTCCCCGCAGTTCAGTCGCGGCGAGTTCCAGGTGTTCGGGCAGGATGAGACGATGCTCAGCCTCTCGTACGAGGTCACCCCGCTCTGGAACGTGTCCGTGTTCGGGCTCCACAACCTCAACGACGGCAGCACGCTCCTGGCGCCGACGGTCGGCTACAACGCTGGCCCCAATACCTCGGTCTCGGCCAGCGTCTACTTCGGTCTCGGGCCCGACGAGACCACCCCCACCCGCCCCCTGCCCTCGGCGTACGGCCTCGTCAGCCCGATCGGCATCATGATGGTGAGTTTTTTCTTCTAGACTGTCCGGCTGGATGGCGGAGTATCTCGACAGTCTGGTGGCCGGCCTGTCGACGCCGGCCCTCGTGGTCGCCCTCGCCGCCACCGTCGCGGGGCTCGCGAAGGGGGCGGACTGGATGGTCGACAGCGCCGTCGCCCTCTCCGAGCGCTGGGGCGTTCCCCGCGTGGTGATCGGCGCCACCATCGTCAGCCTCGGCACGACGACGCCCGAGGCTGTCGTCTCCGTCGTGGCGGCGCTCCAGGGGCGGTCCGAGATGGCGCTCGGGAACGCCGTCGGCTCCATCATCTGCAACACCGGGCTCATTCTCGGCATCGGCTGCCTGATCCGGCCGCTTCCCCTCGACCTGCGCGTCGTCAACCGGCAGGGGTGGGGCAAGGTGGTGACCGGCATCCTGCTGGTGCTCGTCTGCCTGCCGTGGGCCGCGCCGGCCTCCGCGTTCACGGCCGGGGGCACCCTGCCGCAGGCCGCGGGCTGGGTCTTTCTCGGGCTGCTAGTCGTCTACATGGTCTGGTCCGTCCGCCTCGCGCGCGCCGGCGTCGGGGGCGGCGGCGCGGATGGCGGGGAGGCGGGCAGCCTGGGGGCGGCGCTCGGCACCCTGGGGGTCGGAGTCGCGCTGGTGGTCGTCTCCTCGGCGGTGCTGGTCGCCGTGGCGGCCGAGCTGGCGGCGCGCATGAACGTGCCGCCGAGCATCATCGCGGCCACGCTCGTCGCCTTCGGCACGTCGCTCCCGGAGCTGACCGTCGTCGTCACGGCGACGCTCAAGGGGCACGGCGAGCTCGCCGTAGGAAACGTCATCGGGGCCGACGTGCTCAACGTACTGTTCGTCGCCGGCGGGGCGGCCGCGGTCACGCCGGGCGGGCTGGCCGCGGACTCCATCTTCTTCGTGATGCACTTCCCGGCGATGCTGTTCCTGATCCTCGTCTTCCGCGTCGGCATCCAGACCGCCCGCCACGGCGCGCTGCCGCGGACGGCGGGCGCGGCGCTGCTCGGGACCTACGTGGCGGTGACGGGGCTGAGCTACCTGTTGTCGTCCCCGGCGCCGGCGGGGTAGGACTCTGCGCCGGGCAGGCGTCGGCGCCGCGGGAGCGGCAACGACTCCTGGAGGGGCCTTCGTACCGGCGGCTTGCCGGGCCGGTGAGCGCCCGCCGGACCCGTGAGGCGACAGTCTGGGGCTCAAGGACGCGCCTCGCCCGAGCGCTGCCCCCGGGTCGACTCACGGCGCCGACCGGATGGCCAGCACGCGTCGTTCGAGCTCGACCGCCTCCAGGCCGCGGTCCGTCGCGCGCAGCACGCCGGCGTACTCCGCCAGCACGTCGGCCAGGCGCACGTTGTCCGGCTCGAGCATCACTTCGAGGACCTCCAGCGACCGCTCGTAGAGCGGCGCCGCCTCGGCGTGGAAGCCCTGGTGGTAGTAGGCGGAGGCGAGCCCGGCGAGCGTAGTGGCGACGTCGGGGTGGTAGCGCCCCAGCGTCGCTTCCAGCAGGACGACGGCCCGCTCGTAGAACGGAGCCGCTTCAGCGTGGAGGCCCTGGTCGGCATAGCCGTCGGCGAGGGTGACGAGGAGCGGTGCGAGATTGGGATGAACGGGGCCCAGCGCCGTCTCGGCGGCTGCGAGCGCCTGCCGGTAGAGCGTCTCGGCTTCCTCCGGACGGAGCTGCGCATCCGCGAGCTCCGCCAGGGCCGACAGGGTCGTCACCCGGCGCATGTCCCGCGGCGGGAAGCGGTCGGCGCGGGCCAGGGCCTCCAGCAGCAGCTCCTCCGCGTCGCCGTGCTGCCCGTGCAGATAGGCTTCGTGGCCCGCCTCCATCAGGTCGTCCCAGCCGAGGGTTGGGTACTGACAGCCGGCCAGCGAGATCGCCAGCCCGCCCACCGACAGCCCGAGGCCCCACCGGCAGCGACCCATCTTCGCTCCTCCCGTTCGTCGCACGGCCCGACGAGGGCCTGACCGCGATAGTATCGCGCGTCGGGGCGGCCCTGGGGCGGCCCGCCGCGCCGCCCGACCGCAAAGAAAACACGTCGCCGCGACGGCGATGGGCCTATACTGAGCGGATCAGGAACACTGGGGCTGGCTCCGGACGTCCACGGCCCTGGAGGTCGCGCATGAGGAGGAGCACCGCGGCGGGGCCGCTCGGCTCGCGGACTTGGCTGGTGTGCGCGGGGCTGGCACTCACCGCCGTGCCACACCTCGCCGCGGCGCCGGCCGCGGGATCGCCCGCGCCGGCCGCGCAGCCAGCGCCCGCCGAGTCCGTCGACGCGCGGGCGGTCATCGACCGCTACTGCGTCGGTTGCCACAACGAGCGGCTGCGCACGGCGGGCCTCGCCCTGGACGCGGCGGATCCCACGCGGCCGGCCGACGACCCGGAGCTCTGGGAGCGCGTCGTCGAGAAGCTGCGCGCGGAATCGATGCCGCCGCCCCGACGCAGTCGGCCCGACCCCGCGACCTACCGGGCTCTTGCCTCCGCGCTCGAGGCCGGTCTCGACGCGGCTTGGCTGGCCAGTCCCAACCCCGGCCGCATCAACGCCGTGCACCGCCTCAACCGCACGGAGTACAACAACGCGATCCGCGATCTCTTCGCGCTCGACGTCGACGTGAAGCCGCTGCTGCCGGGCGACGAGACGGCCGACGGCAGCTTCGACAACTTCGCGGAGGTGCTGACGGTCTCGCGGGCGCACCTCGAGCGCTACCTGTCGGTGGCCCGTTACGTCACCCGCCTCGCGACCGGCCTGCCGCCCCCCGCACCGGGGATGGACGCCTTCGAGGTGTCGATCCACGTGGTGCAGGACGGCCGGCAGAGCGAGGACCTCCCGCTCGGCTCGCGCGGGGGCGTGGCCGTGCCCTACACCTTCCCGGTCGACGGCGACTACCTGATCCGGGTCCGGCTGCGGCGGCAGTACCAGGACTACCTGATGGGGATGGGGTGGCCGCAGTCGCTCGACGTCCGCCTCGACGGCCGGCTGGTGAAGCGCTTCACCGTCGGCGGCAACGCCCCGGGGCGGCCCGCGGCGGCGAGCTACGCCGGCGACGGGGAGCCCGGGTTCGCGGGCGCGGTCGAATGGGAGGAGTTCATGCAGATGACCGGCGACGCGCACCTGGAGGTGCTCGTCCCGGTCGAGGCGGGCCCGCACGTCGTAGGCGTCTCGTTCGTGCGGGAGCAGTGGGAGCCCGAGGGGTTGCCGCAGCCGCTCCAGCGCGGGCGCGTGCTGACGAACGACCAGATCTACATGGGCTACGCGGCGGTCCGCTCGGTGGAGATCGGCGGCCCGTTCGGGACCGCGGAGGCGGTGGCGGGCGATACGCCGAGTCGCAGCGCGATCTTCACCTGCCGGCCGACCGACCCCGGCGAGGAGCCCGCGTGCGCGGCCGAGATCCTGTCGTCGGTCGCCCGCCGCGCGTTCCGTCGCCCGATCCGGCCGGACGAGCTGGACGCGCTGCTCGGATTTTTCGACGCGGGGCGGGCCGACGGCGGCAGCTTCGACGCCGGCATCCAGTTCGGCCTCGAGCGCATCCTGGTGGATCCCGATTTCCTGCTGCGCGTGTATCGGGATCCCGTCGACCTCGACGCGGATGCCCCGCCCTACCGCCTGAGCGACGTCGAGCTGGCCTCGCGGCTCTCCTTCTTCCTCTGGAGCAGCGTGCCGGACGAGCGCCTGCTGGACCTGGCCGAGGCCGGCGTCCTCGGTGATGCCGGCGTGCTGGACGCCGAGGTGCGGCGGATGCTCGCGGACCCGCGCGCCACCGAGGCGCTCGTCCGCGACTTCGCGGCGCAGTGGCTGAACCTGCGCCGCGTCGGCGAGGTGGTCGTCGACCCCGTGCAGTACCCGCACTACGACGAGAGCCTGCTGGAGGCGTTCGAGGAAGAGGTCGAGCGCTTCGTGGCGAGCACGCTCGAGGACGATCTGCCCGTGAGCGCACTGCTCGACGCCGACTACACGTTCGTCAACGAGCGGCTGGCGCGCCACTACGGCATTGCGGGCATCTACGGCAACCGCTTCCGCCGCGTCACGCTCCCCGATCCAGAGCGCCGGGGCGGTTTGTTGGCGGCCGGCGCGCTGCTGGCGACGACGTCGTACCCGGACCGCACCTCGCCCGTGCTGCGCGGCAAGTGGCTGGTGGACAACATCCTGGGGCTCCCGGTCCCGCCGCCGCCGCCCGGCGTGAACACCGACCTCGTCGAGACCCCGCCGGGCGAGACGCCGCCGACCATCCGCGAGCGGCTGGAGCAGCACCGACGGAATCCGTCGTGCGCGAGCTGCCACGCGGTCATCGACCCGCTCGGGTTCGCGCTCGAGAACTTCGACGTGATCGGCGGCTGGCGGACCGTCGACTCCGAGGGCCGGCCGGTCGACGCCATCGGGACCACCACCGGCGGGGCCCCGATAGAAGGGTTGCCGGGCCTGCGCGCGCTGCTGCTCGACGACCCCGAGCGCTTTCCGCGGACCCTGACCGAGAAGCTGCTGAGCTATGCGCTCGGCCGGCGGCTGGAGCACTACGATCGCCCGGCCGTCCGGCGCATCGTGCGCGAGGCGGCGGCGGAGGGCTACCGCTGGTCGGCGCTCGTGCGCGGCATCGTCCGCAGCCCGCAGTTCACGATGCGGGCCGCGCCCGAGGCGCCGGCGACGGAGCGGCGCGCCATGGATCGTACCGCCGGACGGCGCCCGGCGGACGCAGGACCCTGAGTCGGAGACAAGCCCGGCGATTCGAGGGATCGACGGGATCGATACTGAGGAGACGGCCACGATGACCTTCATTCACAAGGCGTTGCCGCGACGCACGGTCCTCCGGGGGCTCGGCGCGACGCTTGCCCTGCCGCTTCTGGACGCCATGGCGCCGGCATCGTCCACCGCGGCCGCGCGCGCGGCACGCAAGCCGGCGCACCGCTTCCAGGCGTTCTACGTCCCGAACGGCATGGCGATGCCGTACTGGACGCCGGCAACCGAGGGCGCGGGCTTCGGGCTGCCGCCCATCCTCGAGCCGCTGGCGCCGTACCGCGACCAGGTGATCGTGCTGTCCGGGCTCCGCTCGAGCTGGAACTACATCCACGCCGGCGCCTCCGGGTCGTTCCTGACCGGAATGACGCGCGGGGGTCGCAACGAGATCGAGATCATCGGCGACGTCTCGATGGACCAGCTCCTCGCGCGGCACTTCGCGCGGGAGACGCAGGTGGCCTCGCTCGAGGTCGCGATGGACCGGCCGAACAACGCCGGAGCCTGCACCGGCAACCTGAGCTGCGTCTACACGCACACGATCTCGTGGCGCAGCCCGACCCAGCCGCTCCCGATGGAGTGGAACCCGCGGGCGGTGTTCGAGACGATCTTCGGCGACAGCGGCAGCACCGAGCGCTCGGCCCGCGAGGCGCGGCTGCGCCAGCACAAGAGCCTGCTCGACGCCGTGAACGGCAAGCTCGCCGACTTGAAGCGCGAGCTCGGTCCCACGGACCAGTTGAAGCTCGACGAGTACACGGAGTCGGTGCGCGACGTCGAGCGCCGCATCCGGCGGGCCGAGGAGCAGAGCGACCTGGAGCTGCCGGAGATCCGCCAGCCGCAGGGCGCGCCGGCGCGCTTCGAGGATCACCTGGAGCTGATGCTCGACCTGCAGCTCCTCGCGTTCCAGTCGGACCTGACGCGCGTCATCACGTTCATGATCGGCAAGGAGCAGAGCGCGCGCGCCTATCCGCAGATCGGCGTGCCGGAGGCGCACCATCCGCTCTCCCACCACAACAACCGGCCGGAGCTGGTGGCGCACATGTCGAAGATCAACCGCTACCACGTTTCGCTGTTCGCGAGCTACGTGGAGAAGCTGCGCGCGACGCCGGACGGCGACGGCAACCTGCTGGACCACACGACGATCCTCTACGGCTCCGGCCTCTCCAACAGCACGCGCCACTCGGGCGACAACGTGCCGTTGCTGCTCGTGGGCGGGGGCGCGGGGCGGCTGCCGAGCGGCCGGCACATCCGCTACGCGAGCGAGCCGTCGCAGGCGAACCTGCTCGTCACCCTCATGGACAAGCTCGACGTGCCGGTCGACCGGGTCGGCGGGAGCACGGGGCCCCTGCCGCTCGACTCGCTCGCGGACCTGTAGGGCGGGGACGGGAGCCGGGGGGACATAGGGAGCTTTGATGCGTATGCGCACCGCGCCGCGTCTCGTCGGCGCCTTGCTCGTCGCGGCGGTCGCCGGCTTGCCGGCGGAGCCGTCCGCCATGCCCGCGCCCGCAGCGGCGGCCGAGCCGAACGGCTGCGAACTGGTAGACGCGGCCCGGCGGGGCGATGCGGCCGCGGTCGAGGCGTTGATCGAAGCCGGCGCCGACGTCGGCGTCACCGGTGGCGACGGGTCGACGGCACTGCTGTGGGCGAGCCACGGCGATGACGTCGACACCGCGCGGCGGCTTCTCGACGCGGGCGCCGCGGTCGACGCGGCGAACGATCTCGGAGCCACCCCGCTCTGGGCCGCGAGCCAGAACGGCAGCGGCGCCATGGTTCGCCTGCTGCTGGGGGCGGGAGCCGATCCCGACGTCGCCCTGCTGAGCGGCGAGACGCCGGCGATGGTGGCGGCACGGGCCGGGAGCGCGGATGTCGTCGAGCAGCTCGCCGGGGCCGGGGCCGACCTCGACCGGCGCGGCTCGCGGGGGCAGACGGCGCTCATGTGGGCGGTGGCCCAGCACCACGCCGACGTCGTGGGGACGCTGCTGGCGCACGGCGCCGACCCCCACGTCCGGTCGGAGGTCTGGAGCCAGGTGATGGGCGTCCCGCCGCACGGCCAGTACGGCTACAACCGCGAGATCCCGCACGGGGGGAACACCGCCCTGCTGTTCGCGGCCCGCGCCGGCGATCTGGCGTCCGCGCGGCTGCTCGTCGACGCGGGCGCCGACGTGAACGACACGAACGCCTGGGGGGTGAGCGCCGTCACCATGGCGGCCCACTCCGGCTACCGGGAGCTGGCGGCCTTCCTGCTGGAGCGGGGCGCCAATCCGGATGCCGACGAGGCGGGCTTCGCGGCCCTGCACGAAGCGGTGATGCGGCGCGACGCGGAGTTGGCGGCCATTCTGCTCGATCACGGCGCCGACCCCAACGTCCTTCTGCGGACCTGGACGCCGGCTCGCCGCGCCTCGCGGGACTACAACTTCCGCCCGTCGCTGATCGGCGCGACGCCGTTCTGGCTCGCCGCGCGCTTCCGCGAGCTCGGCCTGATGCGCCTGCTCGTGGCCCACGGCGCGGACCCGACCTTCGTGCACCACGCCGACTACATCGCGGACGGCAGCTTCGAGCGTCGGCGCGAGGCGACGACGACGCTGATGGCGGCGCTCGGGATGGGTGGCGGGCGGCGGCTTCGAGCGTGGTTTCCGCCTCCGTCCGGTGATCCCGAGGCACGGGCGCTCTCCGCCGTGAGGCTCGCCGCCGACCTCGGCGTCGACGTCCGCGCCGCCGGCACCGACGGGCGGACTGCGCTCGACGAGGCCGAGGCCCTGCAGTACGTGTCCGTCGTCGAGTTCCTCGTCGAGCGGGGCGCGGAGACGGACGACCTCCCGTAGCGGATCATGGCCTGGATCCGCACAATCGAGCCCGACGCCGCTACCGGTGCGCTGCGCCGCGAGTACGACAAGGCGCTCGACCGGGCCGGGCGCGTCTTCAACGTCCTGAAGATCATGGGCCTGAACGCGGAGCACCTGCGGCGCAGCGTCGATCTCTACATGAGCCTGATGCACGGCCCCTCCGGGCTCAGCCGCGCGCGGCGCGAGATGCTCGCCGTGGTCGTCTCGGTCGCCAACGACTGCCACTATTGAATCGAGGCGCACGCCGAGGACCTCCGGGGCGAGGTCCGTGACGACGAACTCGTGGAGCGGCTCAAGCGGGACTGGCGCACGGCGGGGCTGGGCGAGGCGGACCGGGCGCTCGCGGCCTTCGCGGACAAGCTCACCCGCGAGCCGTCGGCCGCCACGAGGGACGACCTGGAAAGACTGCGCCGCCACGGATTCGCCGACGCCGACCTCCACGACGCGGTGCAGGTCGTCTCCTACTTCAACTACATCAACCGGATTGCCGACGGGCTCGGTGTCGACCTCGAGGACTTCATGGCGCCCCGGCCGGCGCGGGACGAGGCCGGGGCTCGCGTCGCAGAGGCCCAGCGATGATCGAGGACTTCGCATACGCGCTCGCGGAGAGCCGGGCGCGCGAGCTCGCCGTCTACCTGCTCGGGAACGTGCCGGGCCTGCCGCCGATCACGCAGTCGTTCCACATCCTGGGCATCGCATGCGTCACCGGGTCGAGCATCTTCCTGAACCTGCGCATTCTGGGCATCGCCGTCCCGAGCCAGAACGTCAGCGAGATGATCCAGCGACTGATGCCGTGGACCTGGTGGGCGCTGCTGGTCAACGCGCTGACGGGGTCGATCTTCGTCATCGCGCGCCCCCTGCGCTACTACTTCAATCCGGTCTTCGCCATCAAGTTCTCGCTGCTCGTCCCGGCGCTGGTGCTCGCGTTCGTCATCCACTGGCTCAGCCGGCGTGAGCCAGGCTACTGGGAGCTCTCGGTGGGCCGTCGCGTGGCGCTCGGCGCTATCGCGTTCGTGTCGCTGGTGCTCTGGGTGGGGGTGGTGCTGGCGGGCCGCTGGATCGCGTACTCCGAGTATCTCTTCTTCCCCGAGTGAGGGACCGCCCGATGCCGTTTCCGGAGTTCTGGGAGTGGGTGCAGGCGCTGCCGCTGTCCGAGTACATCGGCTTCACGTACTGGTTCCCGCTGCTCGAGTCGATCCATGTGCTGGCGATCGGCTTCGTGGTCGGGTCGATCCTGATGGTCGACCTGCGGCTGCTCGGCGTCGCCGCCGTCGCCTACGCGGCGAGCCGCGTCACGCGCGAGCTCGTGCCGTGGACGTGGGGGGCCTTCGTGGTGGCCGTCATCACCGGAACCGGGATGTTCATGACGCGGGCCACGGCCTACGTGGAGAACCCCGCCATCCAGATCAAGTTCATCCTGCTGATCCTCGCCTGCGCGAACATGGCGGTGTTCCAGTTCCGCACGTTCCGGGACGTGGCGCTGTGGGACGTCGGAACCGTCCCGCCGCCGGCGGCGCGCGCCGCCGGGGCGGCGTCGCTCCTGCTGTGGGCCGGCGTCGTGCTGGCCGGCCGCTGGACCGGGCACATCATCTGAGCGATTCGGCGGGGCCGCGACGAGCCCGCGCGGAGTGGTGCCGGCGCCGGGATTTCGGTGCCGCAGGCTCTCGGCCAACCCGACGCGGTCCGCTCGACGGCGCTCGCGGGCGGGTTGTGCGCGGCCGCCGGCCGGGGCGCGGTCGGGCGGGCGGAAGAGGGCGCGCGGCCGGCCTCGCCTGCGGCCGCGCGCCTCGGAGTCAGGTTGCTCCGCGGAGCGGCGTCGAACCCCGCTCCGCGGAGCGCAGCGAGCCGGCTACGCGGAGCGCAGCGGGCGGAAGAACTCCCGCAGATCATCGACGAGCAGGTCGGGCTCCTCGACGGCGGGGAAGTGCCCGCCGGTGTCGTACTCGGTCCAGTGCGTCACGTTCTCCGGCCACTGGTCGACATACGAGCGCGGCATCTTCAGGCGGCCCGTGATGCCCGGGAAAGAGGCGAAGCCCTGCGGGACGCGCACCGGCTGCGGCGCCGGCCGGGGCCGCGAGCTGCCGAGCCCGTTGGCGTGGTAGTAGCGCACGCTGGTGCCGATGGACCGCGAGTGCCAGTAGATCGATACCAGCGTGAGGATCTGGTCCTTGCTGAACCGGTTCTCGACGTCGCCGTCGCAGTCGCTCCACGAGCGCAGCTTCTCGGTGATCCAGGCCGCCACGCCGGCCGGCGAGTCGGTCAGGCCGAAGGCGAGCGTCTGCGGCTTCGTTCCCTGGATGCGCTGGTAGCCGGTTTCCTCCACGGACCAGAGGGCGGCAGCCTCCAGGTACGCGCGCTCCTCGTCGGTCTCGGGGTCGCGCTGCGCGCGCGGCGGCGAGCCCGGCGTGTGGACGCCGACGAGGCGGTCCGGGTAGCGCGCCCCGAGGACCCGCGTGATCCCGGCTCCCCAGTCGCTGCCGTAGGCGCCGAAGCGCTCGTAGCCGAGCCGGTCCATCAGCTTCACCCACAGGTCCGCCGTCCGGGAGACGTCCGTCCCCTCGAGTGGCTCGCCGGAGAAGCCGAAGCCGGGGATCGACGGGACGACCACGCTGAACGCGTCCTGCGCCTCGCCGCCGTAGAGCGCCGGATTGGCGAGCTGCCGCACCGGGGGCAGCATCTCCCAGAACGTGCCCGGCCAGCCGTGCGACATCACCAGCGGCAGCGGCTCGGGTCCCCGGCCGCGCTCCTGGATGAAGTGGACGAGCTGCCCGTCGATCGTGGTCGTGTACTGGTTGAAGGAATTGAGCTGCGATTCGTGCGCCCGCCAGTTGTAGTTGTCGCGCCAGTGCTCGAGCAGCTCCTGCAGATAGGCGCGGTCGGTGCCGTACGACCAGGGCTCGCCCGGCGAGTCGGGAGGCCAGCGGATGTTCTCCAGCCGCCGTTGCAGGTCCTCGAGCTCGGCGTCGCTCACGCGGATCTCGAAGTTGTCGATCTCGTCCCCGTCCTGGACTGCCGCGCCCGCGGCGTACGCGGACGGGTCGGCGGAGGTGCGGCCGCCGAGCAGGGCGCCCCCCGACGCCGCGGTTGCCGAGGCCCCCGTAGCGCCGAGCAGCTTCAGGAGCGTTCGCCGGTCGATCATGTCGTGCCGTTCTGCCATCGCTTCAGCCCTCCTTGCCCAGACCGGACGCGTCGCGCGCCGAGCGCCCTCCCGCAAGCGCGGAGCGGCGCGAAAGACCGCGCGCGGACGAGAGGTCATTCTACCGCCAGAGCCGCCGCCGGACGACCGCGCGTGGTCGGGTCGGCTCCGTCTGTCGGCTTGGCATTCCGTCGCGGATGTAGTACGCTCCACGGCACAGTTCCGGCCTGTCGTACGCTCCAAGGAGCCGGCCCAGGGAGGCTGCATAGATGAAGACTCTTTCTCGGATCGCGGTGTTGGCGGCGGTCGGCGTCCTCATCGGGATGTCCGCGCCCGCGTCCGCCAACGAAGCGGCGGTGACGTACCACAAGGACGTCGCGCCGATCATGCAGGAGAACTGCCAGACCTGCCATCGGCCTTCCGGGTTCAACCTGAGCGGCCTCGTGGCGCCGATGTCGTTCATGAGCTACGCCGAGACCCGCCCCTGGGCGCGCGCCATCGCCCGCAAGGTGGAGTCCCGCGAGATGCCGCCCTGGTTCGCAACCGAGCCGAAGGGCGTCTTCGAGAACGAGCGCGGCCTGACCGACGCCGAGATCGAGACCATCCTGGCCTGGGTCGAGGCCGGAGCCCCCGCGGGCGACCGGGCCGACGCGCCGGAGCCGCGGGTCTTCGCCGAGAGCCAGTACGACGGGTGGTCGCACGGCACCCCGGATTTCGTCCTGCGCATGGAAGAGCCGTTCACCGTGCCGGATGACGCCTACGACATCAACATCTCGTTCGACGTGCGGATTCCGGAAGAGCTGATGGCGGAGGACACCTGGATGCGCGGTTGGGAGCTCCGCACCGGGGCCGACGGCTCGGGCGTCCACCACATGTGCGCCTTCGTGCGGCCCGAGGACGGCCAGGTGCTCACCGGCGCCGACAAGTCCGCCGTGGCCCTGGGCGGCCTGCTGAGCTGCGTGGCCGAGGGCGGCGAGTCGGGCCTCCTGCCGGACGGCTACGGCCTGCTGATCCAGAAGGGCTCGGTCGTCAACTTCAACATGCACTTCAACAAGGAGCCCGGTCCCGGCACGTCGTTCACGGCCCAGGCCGAGGTCGGCTTCTTCGTCGAGGACAGTCCGGTCGTCCACTCCGTGATCACCGACACCCTCGGCAACAACGGCTTCGAGATTCCGCCGAACCATCCGAACTACCGCATCGGCATGGCGCGGACCCTCGACGAGGACATCCTGGTCCTCAACTACTGGCCGCACGCGCACCTGCGGGCGAAGGCAGCGCGCTACGTCGCCTTCTACCCCGACGGCACCGAGGAGCTGCTGCTCGACGTGCCGCACTACGACCAGAGCTGGCAGGTGACCTACAAGTACGCGGAGCCGAAGCTGCTCCCGAAGGGCACCCGCATCGAGGCGGAGTTCTGGTACGACAGCACGGCGGAGCGTGGCGCGCGGCGCGGCTTCGACGCCGATCGTCCCGTCTGGTTCGGCCAGCGGACGAACGACGAGATGTCGCTCGGGTTCATCAGCTACGCAAAGCTGGACGGTGCGCCGACCACGACCAACCAGCAGGACTAGCCGGAACGACGTGACCGACTGATGCACTATCACTCGCGTTCGTCACGTCGAGACCTGCCGGCGCTCGCTTTCGCGCTCGTCTTCCTTGGGCTCCCGCTCGTCGCGGGGGCCCAGGAGGCGGGCGAGGCGGAGGCGGGGTCGGCAGGTGTCATTCGTACAGAGCTCGCACTCGACAACCGTCCGTTGTCGCTTGCCTTCGATTCGACTCTCCGGGCTACCGTGCCCCGGCCGCTGCTCGCGTCGGGCGAGGCCGCGTCCGAGTCGCGAATCCGCCTCGGCGAGCTGACGGTCAATCCGTTCCTCAACATCGGCAACCTCGACGCCGCGGAGCGACGAGAGGCAGGCGAGCCGCCGATCGCCGGACAGACCACCGTCTGGCTGACGCGGGCCGACGACGGCTGGGCGCTGGAGCTCGAGCAGGCGCCCGCGGAGTCGCCTGAAGAGGGCGAGGGCGAGGAGTCCGGCGACGCCCAAGGCGATGCCGAGGATGCGGATGCGTCGGACGACGGACAGGACTCCGGCGAGGCGGAGGACTCCGGCGTTACGGAGGACGATGCCGACGCCGATGCCGAGGACGGCATCGTTGCGCACATCCCGCTGATGCGGGAGGCGGCCGAACCGCAGGAGATGTTGTCGGCCGTCCTCGTCGCGACTTCCGACGATACGGGCCAGCTCGTGCTGCGCTGGCACGACCACCGCTGGACCGCGGACTTCGACCTGTTGCCCCTGCCGACCCCGGCCGAGCTGGCCGCGGCCGCGGCCGCCGCGAGGGTCGCCGCGGAAGAAGAGGCGGAAGAGGAAGAAGACGAGGGACCGCGCGTTCCGACCGATACGGAGCAGCTCGACTTCGACGCCGACACGAGCGCCGGGGCGCGCGCGCTGACGCTGGCCGAACGGAACGACACCGCCATCGTGCTGCCCGACGAATCCCGCATCTCCGTGCTCGTCTGGCAGGAACAGCTCGTCGATCATGACGACTTCGCCGCCCTGGCCACGATGGGCGACGGGGACGTCGTACGGTTGACGCAAGGCGCCGTCATCCGCCTGCGGCACGAGGTCCCGTTGCAGTTCGGCGACACGGCGATTCCTGTCGAGAACCTGGCCCCGGGCTTCCCGGGCTCGTACGGGCTCTGGCTGAAGCGTGTCGGCGACGGGTGGCATCTGGTCTTTAACCACGAGCCCGATTCCTGGGGGACGCAGCACGATCCGTCGTACGACGCCGAGGAGATCGAGCTCGAGCACTCGGAGGACGGTCTGGCGACGCGGTCGCTCGGGGCCACTCTCATCCCGATCACCGCCGAGACCGGCCGACTCGTCATTCACTGGGGCGCCCACGAATGGGCGGCCGACTTCACCATTTCGGAATAGCGACGGCCGCCCGGGCTGTCGAACCTGTCACGCAGGCCGTTCGTGGCCGTCGCCGGAGTTGCGCGGCGGCCACGCTCCGGCCCGAACGCGGGCAGGGCGTTCCCCGAGAGCGAGGTCATCAAATGAGCAAACGGCACGTAGTGCTCGGAGCCTTCCTGGCGGCGCTCGTCGCCATGGCACCGGCGACCGCGGCGGCGCAGGCACCCGAGGGATGGACGGTACCGCGCACGGCCGACGGCCACCCGGATCTGCAGGGCGTGTGGGCCAACAACAGCGCCACGCCGCTCGAGCGTCCGGAGCAGTGGGCGGACAAGACCGAGCTGACCGACGAGGAGTTGGCCGCGTACCGGGCCGCCGCGGCCGAGGTGACGGCCAGCGGTCTCGACGCCGTCTTCGGCGACCAGCTCGCCGCCGCGGCGCTGGCCGGAATCCGCGACGTGGACTCCTACGACTCGACCGGCAACTACAACCAGTTCTGGCTCGTCGAGCGCGACTTCGACAACCGGACGTCGCTGATCGTGAATCCGCCGAACGGACGCGTCCCGGCCCGCACCCCGGACGCGGAGCGCGCCGGCCGCGGCCTGCCGCCGCCGATCATCGCGGAGAAGGCCGACACGTGGGCGGACCGCCCGCTCGGCGAGCGCTGCGTCACGTTCGGCGTCCCGTCGCTCTTCGCCGGCTACAACAGCTACTACCAGATCTTCCAGAGCCCCGAGCACGCGGTCGTGCTGATGGAGATGATCCACGACGCGCGCGTCATCCCCATCGACGGGCCGCCGCACCCCGACCAGTCCATCCGCCAGCTTCACGGCGACTCGCGGGGCCGCTGGGAGGGTGACACCCTCGTGGTCGAGACGACCAACTACTCCAAGCTCGGCGCGTTCTGGAGCGCGTCGGAGGACATCACGGTGATCGAGCGGTTCACCCGCGTCGGTCCCGACACGCTGCAGTACGAGATCACGTTCAACGATCCGACCACGTGGTCGCAGCCCTGGACGGTGATGATCCCGCTCCGGCGCAGCGACGACCCGCTCTTCGAGTACGCGTGTCACGAGGGCAACCTCGGGATGGAGGGCATCCTGGCCGGCTATCGCGCCGAGGAGCGCGAGGCGGCGGCCGCCGAGCAGCCGTAGCGCGTTCAGCCGGGTCGCTCGCGGCTCCTACCAGGGCGCCGCTCCCTTCCCGGGGTGGCGCCCTTCTTCTTGTACCCGCCGTTCCGCTCCAGCCCCGCTGCAAAGCGCGGGCGCCCGGGACGGGCCGCGCCCGGGAGACCGGCCTGGTTCCGCGGGTGGGAGTGCCGCGAGCGTCAGGGGATGGCCGTCGCAGGCGCGGCTGCCGTCTCGGACGGCACCCACGCCGGGGTCCCCTCCTCCCACCGGTTGTCGGTAAGAGCCCGCTGCCCGGAGCCGTCGGCGTTCATGATGAACAGCTCACCATAGGGCTGCGGGATGTCCGACAGGGGCGCCTCGTCCTTGAAGCCGTAGCGCGAGCTGCTGAACAGGATGTGGTCGCCGTCGGCGGACCACGCCGGGTGGGAGTCGTTGCCTGGTGCGGTAGTCAGTTGCCGGAGGTCCGTGCCGTCGGGGCGGATGGTGAAGATGTCGAAGTCGCCGTCGGCCAGCCGGCTGAAGACGATGCTGTCGCCGCGGGGCGACCAGCCGGGGAAGTTGTCGTAGCCGGTCGTCAGCGTGCGAAGCGCGCCGTCGGCGAGGGTCACGATGCGCAACCCGCCCGCCGTGTCCGTCCAGTAGCGGTAGACGACCCGGGTCCCGTCGGGAGAGAAGCTCGGGAAGCCGGCGTTCCCCGGCCCCTCCGTGACCGCACGGGCGTCCGATCCGTCCGCCCGCACGAGCATCACGCGCCCGGGCCGTGTCCGCGCGAGGAAGTAGTTCCCCATCCCGAACACGATCCACTCGCCGTCGGGCGACCACTGCGGGCTCATCACGGCGCCGTCGCCGCGGAATATGCGGCGCGGATCCGTGCCGTCCGTGCTCCAGACGGCGAGCGACGTCCGGTCGTCGGGGCGGCCCCGTCCGGTCCGCTCGCTGAGGACCAGGCGGCGGCCGTCGGGCGACACGGCTGGGAATCCGCTGGCGTAGCGCAGATCGAGGGCGGCGTCGACGCCCCGCAGCTTCTCGCCGGGCGCGCGCGGCCGGGCGATGGTGGCGATCGGGCCCCGCTGGTACACGACCCGCGCGCCGTCGCGGGACCAGGACGGATTGCCGATGTCGCCCGTGGCGCCGGCGCTTCCATCGCTGAAGGCGAGGGTGGCGGACGGCCCGGACTTGGCCAGATAGCCTACCCGGCCCGGCCCGACGAACTGCGGCGAGAGCTTGAGTCCCTGCCCTGCGGCATGCACGGTGCGTTCGCCCGTGGCGACGTCGACCGAAACGATGCGTGAGTCGACGCCCGCCTGGTCCGGCAGCCAGCGGGCGCGGAACGTGTCGGCGACCGCGACCTCGTAGAAGACGACTTGCCGGCCGTCGGCCGACCACCCGGGGGACCCGGCCAGCTGCCCGTCCGCGGTCAGCCTGCGCACCCCGCTGCCGTCCGCGTGCATGACGTAGACGCTCGCCTCGTGGACGTGCTCCCAGCGCCCCGCCGCGAACCGGGGAGGCTTCCCGCGGTCCGACGAGAAGGCGAGCAGGCTGCCGTCCGGGGACCAGCTCGGGCGGTAGTCGCCGCCCGGCGTCGCGGTCGCGTTCCGGGCGGCGCCGGTCTCTAGATCGAGAAGGTGGATGTCGGTCGAGCCCGTCTCGCGCGTCGACACGAACGCCAGCGTGCGGCCGTCCGGCGACAGCGCGGCCTGGTCGTCGTAGGCAGGATGGTCCGTCAGGCGTTCGAGCCCCGTCCCGTCGGTGCGCACGCGGAAGATGTCCGCGGAGCCGTGGCGCTCGGAGGTGAACACCACCCAGGCGCCGTCGAAGGAGAACGATGCGTTGTAGTCGCGTTCCGACCCGGCGACGAGCTTGCGGGCGTTCCCGCCGTCGGCGTCCGCGATCATCAGCACCGACTCGGTCGGGCTCCACTGGTCCACGAAGATCCGCTCCTCGGCGAGGGTCGCCCCTCCGAGGGCGAGCAGCGCCGATCCCGCCGCCGCAGGCATCCACATCCTCTTCATCCCGCCCCCTCTCGACGGGCTTCATTCTATGGGGAACCGCCGCGGTCGCAGCGGGCACGACGCGGGAAGCTGACGTTGCCGCCTTGATATCCGGCCGGCCGGAACCTAGAATGCTCCGATGCGACGCATGATGCCCAGGGGTCTGTGCTGGCGCGGAGTCGTGTACGTGGGGTTGGCGGCGACCGCGTTCGCCGGCCTCTTCCCGGGGCCCGCCGCGGCGCAGTCGGCCGCGGCGGAGGTGCTGGCCTCGGCCGCGCTACCGCAGCCGGCGGCCGACGGCCGGCAGTTGATGAGCCGCTACTGCGTCACCTGCCACAACGAGCGGCTCGAAACCGCGGGCCTGGACCTGGAGGGGCTGGACGTCGCCCACGTCGGCCACGCCGCCGAGACCTGGGAAAGCGTCATCCAGAAGCTGCGGACGGCAACGATGCCGCCGTCCAACCGGCCCCAGCCGCCGGCCGCCGACCGGCAGGCGATGATCGAGTGGCTGGAGACCTCGCTCGACGCCGCCGCGGCCGCGAGTCCGAACCCGGGCCGCACCGAGACGCTGCGGCGGCTCAACCGCACCGAGTATCAGAACGCCATCCGCGATCTGCTGGCCCTCGACGTCGATGCCGCCTCCCTGCTCCCGCCGGACGAGAGCGGCCACGGCTTCGACAACGTGACCGTGGGCAACCTGTCGCCGGCGCTCCTCGACCGCTACCTCTCGGCGGCCCGCAAGATCAGCCGGCTGGCCGTCGGCGCGGGAGCCACCTCGCTCGAGGCCGAGGTGATTCGCGTGCCCCCGGACACGACGCAGGAAGAGCACGTGCCGGGGCTGCCGATCGGGACGCGCGGCGGCGTGCTGGTGTCACACACCTTCGCCCACGACGGCGAGTACGACGTCCAGGTGCGGCTCGCGCGCAACCGCACCGGCAACATCGGCGGCCTGCGCGACCCGCGGCCGCACGAGATGGAGGTGTTGCTCGACCGGCGCCCGATCGCGACCTTCACGATCGCGCAGCCGGAGGACCGGGACGACGCGCTGCTCGACAGCAACCTGAAGGTGCGCGTGCCGGTCACGGCCGGCCCGCACGAGCTCGGCGTCACGTTCGTCCGCAACGCCGGGTCGCTGCTCGAGACGGAGCGCCAGCCGCTGCAGTCGCACTTCAACGAGACGCGGCATCCGCGGCAGACGCCGGCCGTCTACCAGGTCACGATCACGGGGCCGTACGCGCCGCAGGGCGTGGGCGACACGCCGAGCCGCGACCGCATCTTCGTCTGCCGTCCGGCCGCCCCCGGCGACGAGGAATCGTGCGCGCGGGAGATTCTCGGCACCGTGATGCGGCGCGCCTACCGGCGGCCGGTGTCCGCGGCCGATCTCGAGGGGCCGCTGGCCTTCTACCGCGAGGCGCGGGCCGCGGGCGACTTCGATGCCGGCATCGAGCGCGCGCTCGGCGCGGTGCTCATCAACCCCGAGTTCCTGTTCCGCGTGGAACTCGATCCGGCCGACGCGAAGGCCGGCGAGGCGTACCGCATCAGCGACCTCGAGCTCGCGTCGCGCCTGTCGTTCTTCCTCTGGAGCAGCATCCCGGACGACGAGTTGCTCGACGCCGCCCTCCGCGGCGATCTGAGTCGGCCCGACGAGCTCGAGCGGCAGACGCGGCGGATGCTGGCCGACCCGCGCTCGTACAACCTCGCCACCAACTTCGCCGGGCAGTGGTTGCAGCTCCGCAACCTCGCGTCGCTGAGCCCGAACACGCGGCTCTTTCCCGACTTCGACGACAACCTCCGGCAGGCCTTCCGCGAGGAAACCGAGCGCTTCTTCGACAGCGTCCTCAGGGAGGGGGGCGGGGTGGTCGACCTGCTCGACGCCGACTACACCTTCCTGAACGAGCGCCTCGCGAAGCACTACGGGATTCCGAACGTCTACGGCACCCGCATGCGGCGGGTGGCGCTCGGCGAGGACAGCCGGCGCGGCGGGTTGCTGCGCCACGGGAGCGTCCTCTCGGTCACGTCGTACGCGACCCGCACGTCGCCGGTGATCCGCGGCGTCTGGGTGCTGTCGAACGTCTTCGGCGCCCCGCCGCCGCCGCCGCTCCCGAACGTCCCGGCGCTCGAGGAGAACGAGGTGGCTGCCAACCTGCCGATGCGGGAGAGGCTCGCCGCGCATCGAGCCAGCCCCGCCTGCGCCAACTGTCATCGCACGATCGACCCGGTGGGCTTCGCGCTGGAGAACTACGACGCCCTGGGCCGCTGGCGCGACCACGAGGGCGACAGCGCCTCCATCGACGTCTCGGGGGGGTTGCCCGGCGTGGGCGAGTTCCACGGCGTCGACGGCCTGGAGGCGGGGCTGCTGAGCCGTCCGGATCTGTTCGCCGGCACGATCACCGAGAAGCTGATGACGTTCGCGCTCGGGCGCGGCGTCGAGCACTATGACCAGCCGGCGGTCCGCCGGATTCTGCGCGAGGCCGAGCCGGAGGGCTATCGCCTGTCGTCGCTCGTCCTGGGCATCGTGAAGAGTGTTCCGTTTCAGATGAGGAGAGCGTCATGATCATCACGAAGAAGGCCCTTCCCCGGCGGACGTTCCTGCGGGGGATGCAGGCCGCCCTGGCGCTGCCGCTGCTCGATGCGATGATCCCTGCGGCGACCGCGCTCGCCCGGACGCCGGCTCGCCCGGTTTCCCGGCTGGGCTTCGTGTTCATTCCGATGGGGTGCGACCATGGCCGCTGGACGCCGTCCGAGGACGAACACCTCGGCCGGCTGACGCCGATCCTCAGCCCGCTCGAGCCGGTCAAGGACCAGTTGTCGGTCGTCACCCGCATGGAACTCCAGAACTCCTATCCGGGGACGCACGACACGTCCAACTCCGGGTTCCTGAGCGCGGCCTACGCCAAGCACACGGAGAGTTCCGACTACTACCTCGGCACGACGGTGGACCAGATCGCGGCCCGCAAGATCGGGCAGGACACGCAGCTCCCGTCGCTCGAGCTGTCGATGGATCTGAATCCGCTCGCCGGGGTCTGCAACAACGGCTATGCCTGCGTCTACCAGAACTGCCTGTCGTGGTCGTCGCCGACGACGCCGCTTCCCGCCGAGGCGCATCCGCGCATCGTGTTCGAACGGCTCTTCGGTGAGGGGGGGACCGCGGCGGAGCGGGCCGCCGCGCTCGACAGCCGGGCCAGCCTGCTCGATGCGTTCAGCAGCGACATCGCGCGACTGAAGGCGGCCGTCGGGGCGGACGACCGGGTGCGCGTCGACCAGTACCTCGACAGCGTGCGGGAGGTCGAGCGGCAGATCCAGCGCGCCGAGGCGGCGGCGTTCGACGGCGGGACGCCCGACGCCGACCGGCCGGTCGGCGTGCCGGCATCGTTCGCGGACCATGCGCGGCTGATGTTCGACCTGCAGCTCCTGGCGTTCCAGGCGGACATCACGCGGGTGGTCAGCTTCCAGCTCACGCGCGAGCTGAGCAACCGCACCTATCCCGAGATCGGGGTGCCGGACCCGCACCATCCGACCAGCCACCACGGCAACGACCCGGAGAAGCTGCTGAAGATCTCCAAGATCAACACCTTCCACGTGTCGCTCTTCGCGGAGTTCCTCGAGAAGCTGCGGGCGACGCCGGACGGCGACGGCTCGCTGCTCGACAGCACCGTCTACCTCTACGGCAGCGGCATGGGCAATTCGAGCCTGCACGATCACGAGAACCTGCCGATCCTGGTCACCGGCGGCGCCGCGTGCGGCCTGCGGGGCGGGCGGCACATCCACTACGATGAGGGCACGCCGCTCGCCAACCTCCACCTGACGCTGCTGGATCGGGTGGGCGTGCATCTCGATTCGTTCGGCGACAGCAACGGTCGCGTGGAAGACCTGGTCGACGCGGTGCCGGTATAGAACGATCGACAGGAGACTAGACATGGACTGGCGACGAAGCGCCGGATGCGCGGCCCTGGCTCTCGGCGTGGCGCTCGCGTCGAGCGCGGTCGCGTCCGAGGCGGCCGAAACCACGGCGGCCGAACCGGCCGCGGACGCAGCGCTCCTCGACGCCGCCGAGCAGGGGAGCGCCGCACTCGTGCGGGCTTTCGTCGACGGCGGCGCCGACGTCAACGCGGCGCAGGTCGACGGGATGACGGCCCTCCATTGGGCCGTCTATCACGACGACACGGCGACAGCGGGCCACCTCGTCCGGTCCGGCGCCGAGGCCGACGCGGCCAATCGCTACGGCGTGCGGCCGCTGTCGCTGGCGGCGGCGAACGGGAACGCCGGTCTCGTTCGCCTCCTTCTCGAGGCGGGCGCCGATGCCAACGCCGGCCTGCTCGGTGGCGAGACGGTCCTCATGACGGCGGCCCGCACCGGGAGCCAGGAAGCGGTCGAGGCGCTGCTCGCCCATGGTGCCGATCCCGACGCGCGGGAGCGGCGCGGCCAGACGGCCCTCATGTGGGCAGCGGCCGAGGGGCACACGGGGATCGTCCACGCGCTCGTCGAGGCCGGGGCTGACGTTCGCGCATCGCTCACTTCGGGCTTCACGCCCTTGTTCTTTGCGGTGCGCGAGGGACACGTCGATGTCGTGCAGGCGTTCCTCGACACGGGCGTGGACGTCAACGGCGTGCTCGAGCGGGTGAAGCAGGGCCCGGACGAAGCGGTCAACAACGCGAGCTACCGGCCGGTCGACGACGGCATGAGCCCGCTGCTGCTGGCGGTGCGGAACGGCCACTTCGAGCTCGCGGTGGCCCTGATCGACGCCGGCGCCGACCCGAACGACCAGCGGACGGGCTTTTCGCCCCTGCACACGATGTCCTGGGTCCGGAAGCCTGATGCCAGCGACCGGGGCGACCCGCCGCCCGTGGGTTCCGGCAGCCTCACGAGCCTGCAGTTCGCCAGGGCGCTGGTGGAGCTTGGCGCGGACGTCAACGCCCGCCTGCAGCCGACCGAGGCGCGCCCGCCGCATACCGCTTCGCGGCTGGGCGTGGAGGGCGCGACCGCGTTCCTGATGGCGGCCGACCGGGCGGATGCGCCGCTGATGCGCCTGCTCCTCGAGCTCGGTGCGGATCCCTTCCTGCCGAACGCCGACGGCAGCACTCCGTTGATGGCGGCGGCGGGGCTCGGCACCACCGCGCCGGAGGAGGAGGCGGGTTCCGAGGCGGAGGCGCGCGACGCCGTGCAGATGCTGCTCGATCGCGGTGCCGACATCGACGCGGTGAACGCGGAAGGCGATACCGCAATGCACGGGGCGGCGTACGGCAGCTTCCCCACCGTGGTGCAGTTGCTCGCGGACCACGGCGCCGACATCGAGGTCTGGACGCAGCCGAACGAACAGGGCCGGACGCCGCTGTTCATAGCCGAGGGTTACCGCGGCGGCCTCCCGCGTCCGTCCCGCCCGACCATCGAGGCGATCACGGCGCTCATGCTCGGAGCCGGCGTCCCGACCGACGGACCGCGGCCGGAGCTGATCGACATGTACTCGCGGCCGGTACCCGAGCCGGTACCTGCGAAGCCGCCGAAGCCCGAGACGTCGGAGCAGTCGACCAAGGCGAAGACGCAGGTGCGCTAGGAGTCTGCGCCGCAGAACGCGCCATGGAGCAACTGGTGTCAGCGCAGACTCCCAACGCGACCGCAAGGTCGCGCTAGGAGTCTGCGCCGCAGAACCTGCCATGGGGACTCCGTACCTGCGCAGACTCCCAACGCGCCCGTGAGGGCGCGCTAGTGTGCACCGTCAGAAATACGTGAGCAGTAACGCTTCAGGGATTCCAGGATCTGCTCGGCGGTCTTCGTCCAGACGAAGGGCTTGGGGTCTTCGTTGTAGACCGCCAGGTACTCCTTGATCGCCGCCTCGAGTGCTTGGGTGCTGCGATGGGTTCCACGCCGGATCTGCTGCCGGGTGATCTCGGCGAACCAACGCTCTACCTGGTTGAGCCACGATGCGCTCGTGGGCGTGAAGTGCAGGTGATACCGAGGACGCCGTGCCAGCCAGTCGTGGATCATCGCCGTCTTGTGCGTGCCGTAGTTGTCCAGCACCAGGTGGATGTCGAGGTCGGGCGGCACCGCCTTGTCGATCACGGCGAGGAAGCGCTTGAACTCCACCGAGCGGTGCTTCCGAAAGCACCTGCCGATCACCTCGCCGGTGGCGGTGTTCAGGGCCGCGAACAACGAGGTCGTGCCGTGCCGTCGATAGTCGTGTGTCCGCTGCTCCGGTGCTCCCGGACGCATCGGCAACACCGGCTGGGTACGGTTCAACGCCTGGATCTGCGACTTCTCATCCACACACAGCACCACCGCTCGCTCCGGCGGATGCAGGTACAGCCCCACGATATCGCGCACTTTCTCGATGAACAACGGGTCTCGCGACAGCTTGAAGGTCTCGCTGCGATGGGGCTTGAGCGCGAACGCGCGCCACACGCGGCCGACGGTCGAAGCGCTCAGCCCGCAGGCTCGGGCCATCGACTCCCGGCTCCAATGCGTCGCCCCCCGTGGGGTCGTCTCCAGCGTCCGGACCACGACCCGTTCGACGTCCTCGTCCGACACCCGGCGCGGCGCGCCCGGCCGTGGTTCGTCCAGCAAGCCGTCGCAGCCGTTGCGCAGGAACCGCCGCCGCCACTTGCCGACCGTGGCCCGCGTCGTACCCAGAGCCTGCGCCACGACCTGGTCGCTCCGTCCCGCGGCGCTCTGCAGCACGATGCGTGCCCTCAGGGCCAGAGCCTGCGCGGTATTGCGCCGGCGCAGCCAACCCTCCAGTTCCTCGCGCTGTGCGTCCGAGACCTCCGGGACCTCTCGTGTGTAATGGTTCGGCACGGCCCTCCTCGCTTCCGGGCCGACCGTACCACGAGCCGATTCTACTGGTCAAGAACTTCAGGCGTTGGACACTAGCGCCGCCGAACCCGTCGCAGGCTCCGTGTTCGGCCCCAGCCCCACCGCCCCAGGAGCTTGCGCCGCGGAACTCACGCCGTTGCGTTCTGCGGCGCAAGCGCCTGGGAGTCTGCGCCGTAGAACGGCGCGGACTCCTGGAGGGTCGGTTGGGCACCAGGCGGAGGCCATAGCGCGACCTTGCGGTCGCGTCGGCGACGAAATGGTGGGCTAGTCCAAAGGGCTAGTCTGCGCCGGAGAACCGGGCGGACTCCGGGAGGGCGTCTGTTCCCACGTTCCCTGCCGGGGGTCGGACCATTCCTGAGATCCGCCTGACACTCCGCGTCCCGTCACTGCCGGCCGGCGCAGGCGTCGCGTTGGGGTTCCTCGCGCTCAACCTGCTGCTCTTCGTCCCTCTCTACCTGCTGAACGCGGACCAGAATAGCTTCTGGCCGTTCTTTCCGCTGGGCCATCCTCGAGGCGAGTACGACTGGAGCTGGTCCGGGCTCGGGCGCAGCACGTACGAGTACGTGATGCAGCTCTTCGTCCGGCGCCACAACAAGGACATCTTCCGGGTCAGCGCCGACTGGATCCTCCTCGTCTCGTCGCTGCTGCTCGCCAGCCGTTTCGACGTCCGGTGGCGGCCGACCGCGGTCCGGCTCGCCGGGCTCGCGTACGGCGGACTCCTGGCGTTCATGGTCTACAGCGGCTTCATCCATGCCGTGTTCGATCGGCCGGGCACGCTGCTCGACGACGTGCGCATGCTCGGCAGCGCCTGGATATTCGTGCGCGACACCTGGGGTCCGGCGGAGGTGCTCTACGGCGTCGCCCTGTTGGCCGCGGCCGTCGGCCTGGCCCTGTTCGTGAGGCGCTACCTCGAGGCCGCCTGGCGCTGGGGCGCCCGCCTGGAGCCGCGGCGAGTGGCGGTGGGGTGGGTCGTCGTCAACGCGTACTGCGTGTTGTCCCTCGCGTGGTTCGGGGCGTCGCGTGACGATCCGATCGTTCAACTCCAGGCGAAGCACGCGTATCAGAACTGGCAGCGGTCCCAGGATGTGCTGGCCACCGTCGAGGCGCTGGACGGCTCGGTGGTGGAGGTCGCGGCCCGGCTGGCCGAGACGCCGACGGTCCGCCGCCCCGACATCTACCTCTTCGCCGTCGAATCGTACGGCGCGACCCTGTGGGCGGACGACGACTACCGGCTCGCGCGAGAGGGCCTGATGCGCCGTGTGCGGAGCGGCCTCGACGAGCTGGGGCTTCCGATGCTGACGCGCTTCGCGACCGCTCCGGTGTCGGGCGGCGGGTCGTGGATGAGCACGGCGTCGGCGCTCAGCGGGATGCGCATCGGCAGCCACTCGACCTACTGGGCATGGAAGCGCATGGCCGACCGCTATCCGCACCTGATCGCCTACCTGAAGCGCCACGGCTACCACACGCTGGCCGTGCAGCCCGGGGCGACGTGGGCGGAGGATCCGTACCGCTACGACGAGGTGCTCATCCGGGAGGACTTCTCGTACGACAGCTTCCAGTACGGCTTCGGTCACGTACCGGACCAGTGGGCCCTCGAGCGGGCGTTCCGCAACCACTGGAGCCGGTGGCCGCGGCCCCGGCTCTTTCACTTCTTCGCCGTGTCGACGCACTATGCCTGGGAGCCTCCGCCCCGGATTACGAAGGAGATCGCGGAGCTCGAAGCGCCGCAACCGTCGTTCCTCGAGACCCGGCCGGACTACGTGGAGCTTGCCCTCACGGTGCCCCAGGGCTGGAAGCGCGACTACTTCGTGACCCTCGCCTACGAGTGGGAGCTGCTCCTCGACGCGTTCCGCCGTCACATCGAGCCCGGGTTCATCGCGCTCGTGCTGGGCGACCACCAGCCGCCGTTCATTACGGACGGACAAGGCGGCAGCGACGTCCCGGTGCACGTCGTGACCGATATCGCCGATCTGCGGGAGCCGCTCGCGGCGTCCGGCTTCGCCTCGGGCGGGGCGATCCACTGGGAGCCTTCGACTCCGGAGACGGAGTTCCGCATGGAAGGCGTCTATCCGTTCCTGCTGAGCCTGCTGGCCGTGGAAGCAGGAGACCCGCTGGAGTACAGCCCAACGGGCATCGCAATCCCGGAGGTGCCCGAGTGGTAGCGCCGCGGTCTCGATGCCAGGTGCCGCACAAAGGCACAGTTGATGCTAAGATGCTCGGTGTGCGGACGACGATCGACATCCCCGAGCAGTTGCTGCGGCTCGCCAAGTCGGAGGCTGCTCTCCGCGGCCTCCGACTCAAGGACTTCGTGCGCGAGGCGCTGGAAAGCCATCTGCGGCAGTTCGGACGTACGTCGGAGCCGACGGCCGCGTCCGGGCCCGACCGCCAGGAACTCGGTCCGGGCCGCGTGTTCCCGCTCGTTACAGGTCGGGCCGGGGCCGAGCTCCGCCGACTGAGGGGCTCTGGCGCCCAGAGGCTGCTGGACGAAGAGGATGTCGACCGCCACGTCCATACTGGCTGACGTCAACCTCTGGCTGGCGACCCTCGTAGCGGAGCATCCCCATCACGCGACCGCGACGCTGTGGTGGCGGCAACTCGCGCTTCCCGCCGGGGGTCGCGTCGTGTTCTGCCGGCTCACGCAGCTCGGTCTTCTGCGTCTGCTGACGAGTCGGCGAGTGATGGGGTCGAGCCGAATGAACCATTCGCAAGCGTGGGCCGCGGTTGGAAGCGTCGCAGCGCAGGAGGACGTCGGCTTCGAGGACGAGCCCGAAGGCATCGAAGAGCGCCTGGCGACGTTCGTGATGCGAAGCGCGTCATCGCCCGGTTTCTGGTCGGATGCCTATCTCGCGGCGTTCGCCCTGGCAGGAGGGCACCGTTTCGCGACGTTCGATCACGGGTTCCACCGATTCGAGGGACTCGACCTCATCCTGCTGGCGGATCGGGACGACGCCTCCGCTACCGCGGAAGGGAGCCGCGAGTGAAGAGGTTGCTGCGAACGCTCCTCGGCGCCGTCCTGCTGGGGCGCTCGGGGGCGGACACTCGGTCAGGGGCAGCGGCTCCCCCCTCTGGGGCTGCCGCCTGGGCGCGGTGCCAGGCGCGCTTGCGGGCGGCCGGGCAGCGGCGTCCTCCGGCTCGCGGTCGTGCACCCTCGCGGTAGAGAGAGCAGCCTCCACCCGTCAGCGCCGAATGGCGTAGAGGTGCGCGGCCGTGCGCAGCAGCAGCGTGCGGCCGGCGACGGCGGGGGAGGCGAGGGTCATCTCCCCGATGACGTTCTTGCCGAGCAACTCGTAGTCCGGCCCGGCGGCGATGACATAGGTGTCGCCGTCCTCGCTGAGGGCGAAGATTTTCCCGTTGTAGGCCCACGGCGACGCAGTGAACGTGGCGCCCGGCTCGATCCGGACCCGGTCGTAGATCGAGCGACCGGTGCGGGCGTCGTGGGCGGTCAGGAAGCCGCGGTCGAGCAGCGTGTAGTAGATGCCGCGGTAGAGGAGCGGCGACGGGTTGTAGGAGGCGCCGCGCGGGTCGTACCAGCGAATGTACTCGTTGGCGCGCTGCCGGGGGCGGAGCGTGATGTCCCCCACGGCCCCCGGGAGCACGGCGTAGACCGGACGATGGTCGTGCCCCACGTGACCCGAGCTGACGTAGATGATGCCGTCCCCCGGCACCGGGGTCGGCACCGTCGCGCTGGTCATGTCCCCCGAGAACCACCAGAGGAGGTTCCCGGCGGGATCGTAGGAACGGACGCGGGTCCTGGCCACGGTGACGATCTCGGTGCGCAGGTCGTTGCGCCAGACGAACGGCGTCGACCATGCGCTCACCTCGTCGCGCGGCGACCGCCAGTTCTGCTCCCCGGTGGCCGCGTCGAACGACGCCAGGTACGAGGCTTCGTCGTTGTCGTGCATGACGAGCAGCTGGTCGCCGAGCAGCGCAGGCGACGAGCCCGCTCCCCAGCCCCATTGATCGGGGTGGTACTCGATGTCGCGCGACCAGACGAGTCGGCCGTCGAGGTCGTAGGCGAAGAGTCCCAGGTTGCCGAAGAGGGCGTAGACCCGCTCGCCGTCGGTCACCGGGGTGGCCGAGGCGAACGAGTTCTTCGGATGGATGGTCGCGGTCATCGGCCCGCTGTGCGCGGTGCGCTGCCAGAGCAGAGCGCCGCTCCCCAGGTCGAGGCAGAGCAGCAGCCAGTGGTGCGTGCCCGGCGGCGGGTCGGGCGGGGTGTCGGCGCCGCCCGCGGGAAGGTACAGGCCGGGGCTGGGCCCCTCGTAGTCCTCGTCGGCGACCACCGTGGTGACGAACACCCGGTCGCCCCACACGATCGGGCTCGACCACCCCAGCCCCGGGATGGGCGTCCGCCAGGAGACGTTGTCGGTTGCGCTCCAGGCTTCGGGCAGCCCGGGGTCGTCGGCGACGACGGCGGTCCCGTCGGGCCCGCGGAACTGCGGCCAGTTGGCGGATGCGGCTGACACGGCCTGCGAGGTGAGCACCCCCGCGACGGTCGCCGCTGCGATCAGCGGGCCAGGACGTCGTCTCACCGGGGAACCTCCGTCGAGTCTCGGGCGGGCGATGCGGCGCCCCATCAGTTGTTCTGCGCCCCTGCGTTGATCCACTGCCGAATCACGTCGATCTGGGCCGACGACAGGAACGGCTCGCTCGGTGGCATCCGATCGCCCACGATGCCGGGCCGGCCCTCGACCTTGAGAATGAGGTAGCTGTTGTCCGGGTCGTTCGGCTCGACCCGGTCGAGCGTCACCTGGAACGCCGGGTGGTTCACGAGTTGCGCGTAGGACCGCCCGTCTCGCAGGTCGAGATCGCCCTCGATCGCGTGCTCGCCGTGGTGCTCCACGCACGACGGATTGAAGATCTCCCTCTGGATGCTCGACAGGGTCGGCGACAGGCCGGAGGGCGGCGCCAAGGGCACGGTCGGGCCGGTCGGGGAGTCGCTTCCGCATGCGGCGGTGCCGGCGGCGACCAGAAGCAGGCCGGTTCGGAGCAGGAGCTTCATCCCCCGTACCTTAACCCAAGTTTAACAGGGGTGAAATGAGGTCGTTTGGAATCAACGATTTACGGGGGCAGAACGGTTCGAGTGGCACTACAAACGTGCGTGAACCGGGAGGTTCGGGTCGTTCAGACGAGGGTCTTGCGGACGCCGGCGGGGTTGGGGTCGACGCCGAGAACGTCGTAGATGGCGCGCTGCTCGGGTTCGGGCTGTGTGGCGGTGCGCACGTGGAGGGTGCGTCCGTCGGGCCGGCGGAAGGTGGTGGTGACGCGCTGCTGGCCGTCGAGGACGTGGCGTAGCGACGTCCAACTGGCCTGCTCGCGATGCTCGCGCAGGCGGGTGCGGATGACCTGGACGAGCTGGTAGGCGATGACGGTGAGGAACAGATGGCCGTCGGCTCGCCGCGGCTTGCGGTGATAGATGGGACGCAGGCCGAGCTCGGACTTGAGGGAGCGGAAGACGGCTTCGACGTCGGTGAGGGTGGTGTAGGTGCGCCAGAGGGTCTCTTCGTCCCAGTCGGTCTCGCTGCTGCGCAGGCAGTAGACGCCGGGATGGGTGGCCATCGAGCCGTCCTTGGGGCGCCGGGTCCAGGTGACGGCGGCGGCCCGCTCGCCGGTCTCGTCGGCGGTGACGTCGATCTGGTAGTGGCCGGCGGCGCGGGAGTGCTTGGTCTTCAAGCGGCCGATGCGCTGCCAGACCTGGGCGATGCGCTTGTGGGCGCGGGGGCGGGCGAGCCCGTCGTTGAGCTTCGTGAGGGCGTCCTCGAAGCGGGCGGCGGCGCGCTCGACGATGCCGCGCTCCTTCGCGGCCCGCTGCTCGGAGTAGCAGTAGAGGCGGACCTCGTCGGGGTCGTCGGAGACGACCTTGTGCAACTGCACGGTCTGGTTGGACTGCGTCCGCAGGGACACGGCGGCGGTGGCGTCGAACTGGCGGTGGCGTTCGCGGCTGACGACGAGATAGCGGTAGCCGTTGTCGCGCAGCCAGGCGATGCAGCCTTCGGTGGCGACGCCGCGGTCCATGACCACGAGGGCGCCGGATGGCGCTTGGAGTGCTTCGAGCATGCCGGCCAGGGTGCGGTGTTCCCGAACGTTGCCGTCGAAGACCTGCGAGCGGCGGACGAAGCCGCTGGCGTCGAGCATCAGGCCGAGGGTGAGCAGCGGGCAGTCGCTGCGCTTCTCCTTCGAGTGGCCGCGCCGGGCCTGCGGTTGGTCGCTCGCCTCGCCTTCGAAGTAGGTGTTGGTCAGGTCGTAGAGGGTGACGGTCGGCTGCAGGTCGAACAGGCCCATCGCCCGGTCGAACAGGTGCGCCTCGATGGCCTCGCGGTGCTTTACCAACGCGTCCGAGGCGCGGTAGAGCTGCATGGCGCTGACGGTCTCGAAGTCGACGCCGAGCAACTCGCCGAGGCCGCTGCGCTGCTGCAGCCAACGGTGGGTCTCGCGCTCGGATGCCGGGTGGGCCAGGCGCCCGACGATGGCGCCGGCCGCCGCCGCGCGCAACGCGCCGTTGACGCCCAACTGTGCCAGCAAGGCCGGCAGCCCCACCTGCTCGAGGGCCCACAGGCCGACCTGCTCGACCCCGATGCTGCGGGGCCGGACCACGCGCAACGAGTCGATGTCGACGGCCTGGATGTCCGCCGTTGCGGCGTCCGGCCCGCCGGCGTCGGCACCGCGGGCGACCAACTGGGCGGCGATCCGCTGGGCTTCCTGGTCCACGGCGGGCGGGCAATCGGGCACCAGCGGCGCCTGTCCGGCCAGGACCTCGGCGACGCGGGTGCACAGGCGGGGCCAGTGGGGCGCGGGGATGTCGAAGTGGCGTCCGAGGTTGAGGAGGGTGCGCTGGCGCACGGAGTTGCCGAGGCGTTCGGACTGCACGAGGCGGTGGGAGAAGTAAGGGACGCCGTCGGCGGTTCGTCGGGTCTGGGTGCGCCGTACGAACATGGAGCCAGGATAGCGGGCGGCCCGGTCCGAATCAAGCCTCCTGTTACGATTATGGCACTACATTCAGAGTCTCCAGACCCCGATCCTTTAGAATCAATAAGTTACCGTCCCCGACAGGCGCGGATCCTGCGGATTTCGACAGAAATGTCGGCGATCTTGGTAAACTTGGGTTAACGAACGGGCCGGGGCGGATCCAGTGGACGTCCGGCATCGGACATCGCGTGCCGGCGGCGTGACCGTGGTGCGGCTCGCGAGCCCGCAGGTTGCGAGGCGCGCCACTGCCCCGCTCTCACAGATAGAGGTGCAACTGCGCGAGAAGCGTGCGGATACGCCGTCTGCCGAACGGCAGGTGGTCCCGGTAGTACGACAGGTTGACGTGCCAGTGGGTGCGCGGGTAGAGGTCCACGCCGTACGCCATCCGCCGCACCTCGCCGCGCGGATCCATGTCGATCCAGCGGACCTGCGGCGAGACCCGGATCCAGACGCCGCGCAGCGCCTCGATCGACGTCTGGTTGGCTGCGATGTAGGAACGCCGGCTCCCTCCCAGCCGCTGGAACCGCACGTCGGCGTGCGTCCAGGTCGTGAGCCACGCCGCGGGGGCGTACCCGAGCGACAGCCCGGTATCGGTGCTGCGGGGAGCGGTGTCCGACCGGGCGCGGTGCAGCACGGACCCCGCCACCACCGTGCGGGGGCCGAGGTCCAGCTGGAACCGGCCGCTCGCGGTGATCGCCTCGCGTCCGTCGCCGTCCAGGAGGGACGCAGCGCGGCCCGGCCCCACAGCCGCCTGCAGCAGGGTCCGGTCCGTCGACACGCCGATCTCGACGCCGTAGATCTGATCGTCCTCGGCGAGGTCGCGCCTGGCGCGGGTGAAGGAGGTGTGGTCGGCGAATCGGACGCCGTACGCGGGAAGGAAGCGTCCACCGCGCACGGTCACCGCCTCGGTGGCCTGCCAGGCGACCCAGTGCTCGTAGGAGACGAATTCGGCGCCGCCGCGATCCGGCGCGCGCCCTGCCGTGCCGTAGACGGTCCAGCGGTCCTGCCGCCACGCGGCCTGCAGGTCGAGGTTCATCAGGAAGTTGCGGTCCGGGAGCGCGCGGCCCGCCGCCTCGACGGCCAGGTGCGACGGGCGGGCGTCGAGGCCGAGCTGCAGCGGGCTGTCGCTCGGCAGCGCTCCGAACAGGAAGCCCTCCTCGCTTCGCGTCGCCGCGGCGGCCGCCGCGGCCGGTCCGCGCCGGCCGAAGGTGGAGATCTCCTCGCGCGACAGCGACCGGCCGTACGGGGTGAGCAGGCCGCCGCCCGACGCCGAGTAGTGGCACGCGGTGCACCGCGGGTACTGCTTGGAGAGGAACGTCGGCTCCGCGGACGCCGTGGCCGCAGGTCCGCCCATGCAGGCCGCGGCCATGAGGGCGACGCCCGCACTGCGAAGGAAGGAGACCGTCCCGCGCATCATGATCACGGCGGGCCGCTCGCGCGGGCGGTACCGGACGGCGAGGCCTCGAAGGCGACCGTAATCCGGACCTCGTCGCGCACGCCGACGCCCAGATAGCGCGGCGGCGGGATGTCGAACGCCTCGAGGCTCAGCGACAGGGTGGCCTCGACCCGCAACCGTCCGTCGCGCCGCCGCAACGCGGCCTCGCCCTCGACCTCCCGTTCGACTCCGTGGAGCGTCAGAGTCCCCGTGAACGCCGTCTCGTGGCGTCCGTCCCCGCCGGGCAGCGGTTCGTGGAGGGCGATCCCGGTCAGCACGGCATACCGGAACGCCGGCCCGCGTTCGACTTCGAGGTAGCTCCCCCGGAGGTGGTCGTCGCGCAACCCGATGCCGGTGCCGAGCGTCGACAGATCGACCCGGAGCTCGCCCTCGACCTCGACGCGGCCGGTGGATCCGCCGCGGAGCGTCCCCGCCAGCGCGGAGGTGATCGCGTCGAAGCTGCCGCCGACCGTCATCCGGCAGCGCACGCGAACGTCGCCGGACGACACGGTCCAGGCCGCCGGGGCGGACGGGGATTGCGCGACCGCGGGGCCGCCCGCTGCGACCGCGGGGCCGCCCGCTGCGACCGCGGGGCCGCCCGCTGCGACCGCGGGGCCGCCCGCTGCGACCGCGGGGCCGCCCGCTGCGACCGCGGGGCCGCCCGCTGCGACCGCGGGGCCGCCCGCTGCGACCGCGGGGCCGCCCGCTGCGACCGCGGGGCCGCCCGCTGCGACCGCAAGTCCCGCGACCACCCCGGCTACCGCGACCACCACCGCTGCGACGATCCGCGATCCGGCGCCCGCCGCGGTCACGCCGTGCAAAGCTCTCGGCACCTGATCGCAGTGTGACCACGGGCCGCGGGCCTGTCAAACGCCCGTCCCCCGCGCGGACTTCGCCTCGTCGCTCGGGCCCGGAACATCGAGGAGGTCGAGTTCCTGTCAAACGCCCCGTCCGCCGCGCGGACGTCGCCTCGCGTCCGCGGCGTTCGGGCGGCACGCCCGCGGCGTTCGGGCGGCACGCCCGCGCCGTCTCGCCAGCGAGGCTCGGCGCCCCCGGGCCGCCAGCGGGGATCGGTTTGATCCGGCGCGCTCTGTTCGCCGACACTCAGGGCGGCGAGACGCCGCCCGGCGGCAACACCCCTCGGCGTCCCCCTGGAGGATTCATGTCGGACCCCGCGCTGACCATCCGGTCGTTGACCGCGCGCGCCGTGGCGGCGCCCCTCGCCCGGCCGCTGCGCACGGCATCCGGCGACATCCCGGTCTCGCCGCTCCTGCTGATCGATGTCGCCTCGGCGGAGGGCCCCGCGGGGCGAGCCTACATCTTCGGTTACACGACGCTGACGCTGCGCGCGTTGAAGTCCTTCGTCGACGACCTGGACGAGGTGGTGCGGGGGCGTCCCGCCGCGCCGGCCGCGCTCTCGGACGCGCTGACCGCGCGCTTTCGACTGCTGGGGCGGCAGGGACTGGTGGGCATGGCACTCTCCGGCCTCGACATGGCGCTCTGGGACCTGCTGGGCCGGGCGCTCGACCGGCCGGTCGTGGAGCTGCTCGGTGGGCAGGCCGCCCCCGTCCCGGCCTACGACAGCTACGGCGTGGTCGACCCGGTAGCGGATGCGGCGGCGCTCGAGGGGAGCGTGGAGCAGGGATTCGGCGCCATCAAGGTCAAGATCGGGATCGCCGATCTCGCCTGGGACGTGAGGAACCTGACCGGGGTCCGCGAGGTGATCGGGCCGGACGTGAAGCTGATGGTCGACTTCAACCAGTCGCTGACGGCGCCCGAGGCGCTGCGGCGCATCCACGCGCTGGCGGGCTTCGACCTGGCGTGGGCGGAGGAGCCGGTCCCGGCCGAGGACCTGGCCGGGCACGCCCGCGTCCGAGCCGGGTCGCCGGTGCCGATCCAGACCGGCGAGAACTGGTGGTTCGGCCACGACATGGCGCACGCCTTCGCCGCCGGGGCGTGCGACCTCTGCATGCCGGACGTCATGAAGATGGGCGGGGTCACGGGCTGGCTGCGCGCGATGGGGCAGGCCGAGGCGGCCTCGGTGCCGGTCTCGAGCCATCTCTTCGTCGAGACCAGCGCGCAACTCCTGCCGGTGACGCCGCTGGCGCACTACCTGGAGTACCTCGATCTCGCGGGCGCCGTGCTGACCGACCCGCCGCGGCCGGTGGACGGCCGGATCTCGGCGCACGGGTCCGGCCTCGGGATGGAGTGGGACGAGGCGGCCGTGGCCCGCTACCTGCTGTAGCGGTCGGGTGCGTGTCGCGCCGGCCGGCGCCACCGGGCGGCGGACCCTGAGAGCGGCCCGTTGCCGCGACGAGCGCTCCGAGGGACCACCGGCGAGGCGCGCGGCCGCTTCAGGCGCCCATTGGTTTCGCGATTACCTGCTCGGCCGTGATCTCCAACGAGCGGAGCCGCGCCGCGTGGTCGAAGACGTGGGTGACGATCATCACCTCGTCGGCGCCGGTCCGCTCGGCGAACTCCGTCACCCCGGCCCGGACCATCTCGGGCGAGCCGACCACCGAGCACGCCTGCATCTGCTCCAGCATCTGGCGGTCGATGGGCGTCAGGCGTGCCTCGAAGTCCGCTGCCGGGGGAGGCAGCTTGCCGGGGGCGCCGCCGCGCAGGCGGAGGATCGACTGCTGGATCGACGTGTAGAGGAATCGCGCTTCCCGCTCCGTGTCGGCCGCGACGACGTTGAAGCCGACCATGACGTACGGCTTGGCGCATCGCGCGGACGGCTCGAACCGGGACCGGTAGATCGAGATTGCCTCCATCAGCGCGGCCGGCGCGAAGTGCGAGGCGAACGCGTAGGGGAGCCCGAGCATGGCGGCGAGCTGCGCGCCGAACAGGCTCGACCCGAGGATCCAGATCGGCACGTCCATGCCCGCCCCCGGCACCGCGCGCACGCGCTGGCCCGGCTCCGGCGGCTGGAAGTAGCTCTGCAGCTCGACCACGTCTCGCGGGAAGGCGTTGACGTCCCCGTCGAGGTTGCGGCGCAGGGCGTGGCTGGTCGTCCGATCGGTTCCCGGGGCGCGGCCCAGGCCGAGGTCGATGCGGCCGGGGAAGAGCGTGGCCAGGGTGCCGAACTGCTCCGCGATCACGAGCGGAGCGTGGTTGGGCAGCATGATGCCGCCGGCGCCGACCCGAATCGTCGACGTCGCGGCGGCCACGTGGCCGATGACGACCGCGGTGGCGGCGCTCGCGATGCCCGGCATGTTGTGGTGCTCGGCCAGCCAGAAGCGCTTGTACCCCCAGCGCTCCGCATGCTGCGCCAGGTCGGCCGAGTTGCGCAGCGCGAGCGCGGCGTCGGCGCCTTCCGGGATGGGGGACAGGTCGAGGAGCGAGATCGCCGTCATGTCGCTTCGGCGGCGCGGTCGGACGCCACGGAGAGCATACCGGCAAGCCCCGCCGCCGCGAGGGGGCGGGGCGTCTTGTCGGCGCCGCGGACGGCGGGCTATCATCCTGCCGCTTTGTCGCCGTTACCAGAGCGCCGGGAGGATGATCCCATGCTACGAACGCTTGCTGTTCTCGTTGCCGTCTTCGCCCTCGCGGCGGCGCCGGCCGCGGCCCAGGACGTCGATGCCGTGCTGCAGGCGGCCGCCGAGGCGATGGGCGACCCGGAGAGCCTGAGCTCGATCGAGTACTCCGGCACGGGCTGGGTGGCCAACGTCGGCCAAAGCTTCACCCCCGCCGACGACTGGCCGCGGTTCGAGGTCAGCTCGTACTCGCGCACGATCGACTACGACGCCCGCTCGTCGGTGGAGACCCATACGCGCCGGCAGGGCGACTACCCGCCGCGGGGCGGCGGCGCCCCGCTCGTCGGCGAGCAGACCCGCACCCTGCTGACGAGCGGCGAGCACAGTTGGATGCGGATCGGGGACAACGCCGTGCCCCGGCCGCAGGACGCCGAGGTGCGGCAGCTCGACATCTGGCTGTCGCCGCACGGCTTCCTGAAGGCGGCCGCGGCGGCGGAAGACGCCTCGGCGATCGAGCTGATGCTGGAGGGGCGCCCGCTGACCATCGTCACCTTCACGGCGATGGGCCGCTACCGTGTCAACGGGACGATCAACGAGGACAGCCTGGTCGAGCGCGTCCTCACCTGGGTGCCGCACCCGGTGCTGGGCGACATGATCTACGACCACCGCTACACCGAGTACCAGGACTTCGACGGCGTGATGTTCCCCACCGTGCTCCACTCGCACCAGGGCGACCCGAGCGTCCATCCCGGCCACAACTCGATGGAGATCACGGTCAGCGAGCTCCGCGCCAACGTCGAGCCCGAGCCGGTGGAGGTTCCGGACGCCGTTGCGGAGGCGGAGGTTCCGCCGGTCGTGGTCCGCTCCACCCAGATGGCGTCCGGCGTGTGGCGCGTCTCGGGCGGCACGCACCACAGCGTGGCCGTCGAGTTCAACGACTTCATGGCCGTGGTCGAGGCCCCGCAGAACGAGGCCCGCTCACTCGGTGTGATCGCCGAGCTCCGGCGCCGGGTGCCGGACAAGCCGATCCGCTACGTCGTCAACACCCACCACCATGCCGACCACGCGGGCGGCCTGCGAACCTACGTCGCCCAGAGCGCCACCGTCATCACCCACGAGGCGAACGGGGACTTCTACCGCAACGTCTTCTTCCACCCCGGCACGCGCTCGCTGGAGCCCGACGTCCTGTCGTCGCGCATGCCGTGGTTCGCGCCCAACCGCGTCCCGGCCATCGAGCTCGTCAGCGACAGTTACACGCTGACGGACGGCGAGCGGGAGATGCACATGTACGCGGTCGAGGACCTCAGCCACACCGGCACGATGCTCATCGTGCACCTGCCGGCCGAGCGCATCCTCATCAACGCGGACCTGTACTCGCCGCCGCGCCCCGACGTCGATCCGCCGGCCGCGAACGCCAACATGCGCGCCCTCGCCGCGAACATCGAGCGGCTGGACCTGGACATCGCGCGCCACGTAGGCGTGCACGGGCTGGTCGGGAGCCACGTCGACTTCCTGCGCATCGTGAACGCCGAGTAGGAGCACCCCGCCCGCGCGAGGAGACGAGACGCTCCCGCGGCGCCGGCCGGCCGCCAGGCAGGCGGTCGGCCGGACGGCCCCGGAGGTCAATCCCGCGGCGCTTGGTGGGCCGCCCGGGATGGATGTCCGGCGCCTGCTACGGAGCGAGCGCCGCGGTCGTGGGCGGCGGCTCGCGCCGGCGGGTGGCCTGTTCGTAGGCGAACCCCAGCTGCAGCAGCGGGGCCTCGGCGAAGGGCCGCCCGAGAAGCTCGAGGCCGACGGGCAACCCGTCCGCGGTGAGGCCGGCCGGTACGGTCAGGGCCGGGAAGCCGATGACCGGGCTCAGGTAGCGGTTGTTCCCCAGCGCGTAGGCGTCCGCGGTGCGCGGGTTGGTCAGCACGTCGGGGGCGATGAGCGCCGGCGGGTGGTCGAAGGTGGCGTACGCCAGCGCGTCCAGCTCGTGGTCGGCCATCGCGGTCAGGACGCTCCGCCGGAGCCGCTCGCGCGCCTGGAGAATCGGCAGGTACGCGGCGTCGTCTATCGATCGTCCCACCACGTCCAGCAGCCCCGCGGCGCGCCACGGCGTGACGACACCGGACAGCAGGATGCTGCGCAGCGTCCGGACCGGGGTGTTCGGGTGCTCGGCCAGGTAGGCGTTCGTCGCCGCCTCGGTCTCGAAGTTGTTGGCGACGTAGGTCTGCTGCGCCAGCTCGAGGTCGGAGATCGCAAGCGGGTCGACGACGACGGCGCCGACGGAGCGCAGGTCGTCGAGCGCCCGGTCGATGACCGCCCGCACCTGCCGGTAGCCGTCGGCCTCCGGGTCGGTCCGCGGGTCCATCGCGTAGCGAATCACGCCGATGCGCGCTCCGCGCAGGTCTGCCGATGCGAGCGCCGCAGCGTAGGACTC
The DNA here is from genome assembly GCA_965215155.1 of Vicinamibacterales bacterium. Lineage (GTDB taxonomy): Bacteria > Acidobacteriota > Vicinamibacteria > Vicinamibacterales > UBA8438 > JAGWAJ01. The sequence goes on from CBDCCY010000004.1 coordinate 2,781,252, forward strand.
GGGCACGTGCCCCGAGGCGTAGGCGGTCACCGGGTCGTTCGGGTCGTAGCCGGCGATGACGTCGAGCACGAGGGCCGCGTCACGCACCGTCCGCGTCATCGGGCCGAGGGTGTCGCTCGAGGGGTTGGCGGGCATCATCCCGAAGCGGCTGACCAGCGGCACCGTCGGCCGGAGCCCGACCAGGGAGTGAACGGCGGCCGGTCCGCGGATGGACCCGCCGGTATCCTCGCCGATCCCGACCAGCCCGAAGTTGGCGGCGATACCGGCACCGGTGCCGCCGGACGAGCCGCTCGGGTTGCGGGCGGGGTCGTACGCGTTCCGGATGATGCCGAACGCCGAGCCGACGTAGCGCGAGGCGAACTCGCCCATGTTCGTCTTGGCGAGGATGATCGCGCCCGCTTCCTCCAGACGCACGACGATGGTGGCGTCGCGACTGGAGACGAACCTGGTGAACAGGGCCGACCCGTAGGTGGTCGGCATGTCCCGCGTCTCCACCTGGTCCTTGAGCAGCACCGGCACGCAGTGAAGCGGCCCGCTGAGGCCGCCGTCGGCGTAGGCCGCGTCGAGCTCGTCGGCCCGCGCCAGCGCGTCGGGGTTGACCGTCTGGACCGTGTTCAGCGCCGGGCCGGCCTGGTCGTAGGCCGCGATCCGGTCGAGGTATCCCTGCACCAGCGCCCGGCACGTCAGCTCGCCGGACGCGAACGCCGCATGCACGTCGTCGATCGTCGCCTCGAGCAGGCGGAACCCGCCCTGCGCGCCGGTGAGGTTCGAGGCCAGCAGCGCGCCCGCGACCAGCGTCGCGGCCCAGAAGCCTGCGGTGCGAGCCAGGGTCTGCGCGCGGCGGGCGAATGCGGTTTTGCGACGCTTCACGGTGTGCCCCCTTGGCCGCGCAGGATCCTCGCGGTCGAGATGGCCTGCCCCGCGTGCCGCGTGCAGTGCTCGGCGGCGTGGAAGATCAGGCCCAGCGTGGTGCTCGGCAGGCCCGCCCGGCCCACCTTCTTCGGAACCAGGAGGTCCTCGCGCGAGGTGGCCCGCAACTGGTCCAGCGCCCGCTCGATCGAGGCGCAGGCGCCGGCCGCGACCTCATCCAGGGACCGGGCCGGCTGGCCCGGCTCGCCTTCGGCGCGCGCTGAGGTCTTCTGGGCGTCGGAGAGCGTCTCTCCGCGCGCGTAGGTCAGCAGGCGGTCGAGCGCCCCACCGAGGTGCCCCACGTGAAACGCGACCGACGCCGCGCCGCCCGGCCGCTCCCACGTGTGCTCGGCCCGCACGGATGCCACCAGGCCCTCGACGTCCTCGCGCGCCTGGAGCAGCGCGTGCACGGCCGGCATCAGGAGGGGCTCGAAGCCCTCCACGGGCCCCCGAAGCCAGACTTCCGGTTGCGTGCTCATGTCGTCTCCGTTTTCTCTACGGCTGCGCCGAGGCCACGCCGCGAAGCCGGCGACGCCGTCGCGCCCGATCTGCGGGCTGCGACGAAGCCCGGTTGCTCGTGGCGCCGTGATGGGCAGATCATAGTGGTCCCGCTCCGCCCGTGAACTCCGGCGGACACCCTGCAGGGTCGTTCGAGGCTGTGATACGCTGAACCTGTGAGTCTGTGGGATGAGGAACATCACCGTATCCGTTGACGACGAAACGCACCGGCGGGCGCGCATCCGCGCGGCGGAGTTGGACATGTCGGTCTCGGCCCTGGTGCGCACCTACCTGCGGAGCCTGGCCCGCGACTCCGGCCGCGAAGTGGCCGGCACGACACGGGATGGCGGGTCGCCCCTGGTTCTTCGACGCCGCGATCTGGACGAAGTGCTCGCGGACTTCGATGCGCGCGGTCTGGGGCTGCGCTCGTCCGACAACCTGACCCGCGACGAACTCTACGACGAGGCGATCGGCAAGCGCGATGCGCTTCGTTGACACCAACGTGCTGCTCTACGCAGTCAGCCGGACGCCGGAAGATGCCCGCAAGCGCCGACGCGCTCGCGAACTGCTGCGAGAGCCGGACCTGACGGCATCCGTGCAGGTCTTCCAGGAGTTCTACCACCAGGCGACACGCCCGACGCGTCCCGGGCGGCTGACCGGCGAGGACGCCGTCGCGTTCCTGGGGACCCTGCTCAGGTTCCCCATCCAGGATCTCACCCTCGATCTCTTCCGGGACGCCGTGGCACTGAGTCGACGCTTCAGGCTGTCCTATTGGGACGGAGCGATCCTTGCCGCCGCGCGGGCGGCCGGCTGTGAGGCGGTCTACTCCGAAGACCTCAGCTCCACCCAGGACTATGACGGGTTGCGCGTAATCGACCCGTTCGACGAACGGTCGATCGCGCGCTGAACCTGGCGGGTCCGCTCGTGTCCGCACGCGGGCCTGATGCGCGCTCAGGTTGCATTCGGCGGCCGTTCGGCTACACTCTCGGACCGACGGCCCCTGGCGGTCGGGCGCCGATTCCACGAAGCGTCGCGGACCGCCGGAGGACCTCTGAGGAGAGCCGAGGATGACTGGACGAAGACCACAGGCGGGCGTTCCCGACCCCGGGGCGAGCAGGCGGGAGTTCTTCAAGCTGCTGGCGGCCAGCCCGCTGCTGGGCCTGGCCGCAGCGGGCCTGCCGGCCACCTGGCAGCGCGCGCTGGCGCACGAGGCGGAGCGCCGCGCCACGACCGGATCCGGGCTGCCGCACTGCCCGGACTGCGGGGCGGAGATGCCGTCGCTGGTGCAGCCGCGTTTCAGCGCCGGCCAGGACCCGGTGCTGCCGCCCCAGAACGCCATCGAGGATCAGTTGACGGGCCAGACGATCGAGTCGCCGGATGAAGCCTTCAACGTCTGGGACTTCGAGCGCGTGGCGCACGCCAACAACCTGGCCCAGCACTGGGACTACCTGCACATGGGGGTCGACGACTACGAGACGCGGAAGGCGAACCGGGAGGGATTCCAGCGCCTGATGCTGCGACCCCGGCGCCTGGGCGGGGAGCCGCTGGGGGAGTTCGACACGTCGGTCGAGCTCTACGGCCGCCGCTGGGAGTCGCCCCTGTTCCTCTGTCCGGTCGCGAGCCTCGCGGCCTACCACACGCAGGGCGAGGCCGGCGCGGCGCGGGGGGCGCGGCCACGGGGCGTCCTGCAGATGCAGTCGCACCAGAGCTCGCAGTCCTACGCCGAGATCGCCGAGGCCCGCGGCGAGCCCCACTGGTTCCAGATCTACACGGTGCCGGACTGGAACGTGAACCAGCGGGTCATCGACCGCGTGGCCAGCGCGGGCTGTCCCGCCCTGGTGTGGACCATCGACCTGCTGGGCGGCAGCAACCGCGAGCTGCAGCGGCGCACCCTGGCGGGCGAGGGGTACTCGTCGGTGCTCTGCCAGACCTGCCACCAGCACCACCCGGACTACCGCCGGCCGATGCGGGCGGGGCTGGAGGGGCCGGAGGGCCCGCGCTATCCCTACACCTGGGACTACGTCAAGCGCCTCAAGGATGCCAGCGACATGAAGGTCATCCTGAAGGGCATCATGACGGCCGAGGGCGCCGAGCAGGCCATCGAGCACGGCGCCGACGGCATCTTCGTGTCCAACCACGGCGGTCGGGCCGTGAACAGCATGTGGTCGTCGATCGACTCGTTGCCCGAGGTCGTCGGCGCGGTCCGGGGGCGCGTGCCGGTGTTCATCGACAGCGGCGTCCGCCGCGGCACCGACATCTTCAAGGCCCTGGCCCTGGGCGCCGATGCGGTCGGCATCGGCCGACCGTACGTGTGGGGGCTCGGCGCCTTCGGCGAGGACGGCGTCGCCAAGGTCATCGATCTGATCCTGGCGGAGTTCCTGCTCGCCATGCGGCAGACCCGTACGACGTCGACCGATCAGATCACGTCGCGCTTCGTCATGGAGGGGCGCAACCCCATCATGATGCGCGACAACCGCCTCGGTTTCGGGCTGTAGCCGGAGGAAGTCAAGGATGCCGGTCGCCTTTCGCACACGCTTCGCACTCCGGTTCGTGACCGCCGTTGCCGCCGGCTTGGCCTTGCTGGCCGGCTCCTCCGCCGTGGCGCAGGAGTCAGCGGTCGACTTCACCGTGTCCGGCACGTCGACGGTGCGAGGCTGGACCTGCTCCGTGCGCGGGACGGCGGAGGTGACGCCCGGCTCGTCCACCCCGGCGCCCGGCTTCGGCGACGGCGTGCAGTCGGCGACGCTCACCGTCCCGGTGGCCGACTTCGAGTGCCCCGACGAGGAGATGACCGAGCATCTCCTGGACGCGATGAGGCCGGCCGACTTCGCCGAGATCACCTTCCGGCTCGACAGCTACGAGCCGTCCGGCGGCGGCGCTCAGGCGAGTGGCGACCTCACCATCCACGCCGTCACGATGCCGGTCAGCTTCCCCATCTCGCTGACTCCGTCCGGAAGCGGTGTCGCGATCGCAGGCGAGCTCCGCCTCGACATGACGGACTACGGCGTAGAGCCCCCCGTCGTCCTGCTCGGCCTCCTGCGGGTGCGGCCGGACATCCGCATCGAGTTCGAGGGGCTGGTCGTCCCGTAGCGCACGCCTCCGGCGACTGGCTCCAACGTCTCCGTCGCGGAACGTGACGCCACCTTCCGTGAGTCGGCCTCGGGGCCGTGAGTTGCCCAACGCAAGAGCCGTGAAGATCATCTCCTGGAACATTGCCCGTCGTGCCGAGTGCTGGACGCACCTTCTCGGTCTGGATGCGGACATCGCGCTGCTGCAGGAAGCGGCGGAACCGCCGCCGGACATGAAGGAGCGTATCAAAGCCGATCCAGCACCCTGGCGCCTGGCGGGCGGCGACTGCTACCGACCGCGCGCATGGCGCGCGGCGCTCGCGCAGATCTCGGATCGGGTTCGGGTGGAATGGATCGAGGCGAAGTCCATCGACGCCGCCGGAATCGGCGAACTTGCCGTCAGCCGCCTGGGCACGCTCGCGGCCGCGCGCGTGGCCCCACCGGGCCGCGAGCCAATCGTCTGCGTTTCCATGTACTCGCCTTGGACGTCGCCACACGCCTTCACGGAAAGCAGCGACATCGTCTCGGATGTCTCAGCGCACCGGATCCTGTCCGACCTGTCCGCGTTCATCGGGCGCCGGCGTGGTCACCGTATCGTCGCCGCCGGCGATCTCAACGTTCTGCACGGCCACGGGGAGCATGGCGACGCCTACTGGGCTGGCCGCTATGAGACCGTGTTCACGAGAATGAAGGCGCTGGGTCTTCCCTTCGTCGGGCCTCAGTACCCGCATGGACGACAGGCCGATCCGTGGCCCGGCGAGCTTCCCAGGGACAGTCGGAACGTCCCGACCTATCACACGAATCGCCAGACGCCGGCCACGGCAACCCGTCAATTGGACTTCGTCTTCGCCTCCGAGGGTCTCGCCGACTCCCTGACGGTCCGAGCCCTCAACGCACCTGAGCAATGGGGCTCCAGCGACCACTGTCGCGTGGAGATCGAGATCGCGTAGTGGAGTCGAGGTTGTCACGTCGCAGGATCGGCGGATCCGGCTAGCGTGATCGGCGCCGTTACCGGTCCGGGAATCGACGATGACGTATCGCGAGGCAGCCGTGCGCATGCTGCGAGAGCGTGGCCCGATGCACTACCGGGACCTGATGGCCGCGATTGTGGCTGACGGCTCAGTGCAGAGCCGTGGAGCGACCCCGGCAGCCACGCTCAACGCGATCATCGCGGTAGACATCAAGCGGAAAGGAGCGGACAGCGTTTTCGTTCGCGTTCGGCCTGGAGTGTTCGGTCTGCAAGGGCTGCACGAGCCCGCGCCCCGCGGCACGCCTGCGTTCACAGCGCCTACCGTCATGGATTCCCCAGGCAGCAAGCTCAGTGACGAGGCCGATCTTCGAGTCCGGATTCCGCTGTCCCGGACTACTCGGAGTTGCGGCACCTCTTGCGCGTGTGGCCTGGCTACCCACGGAAGCAAGTGACTGGCCTCCGGGCCACGATCGAGCAGCTGCGCGGGACACCCCAGAAGACGGTCGATTGGACCGATCCCTCCACTTGGATCGCGGAACGCCTCGAGGGTGACGATCGCCGGCTCGCGCAGGCCGTATGGGAGGCGTCGAAGGGTGTTGTGAACCCGCGGCACACGTACGGCCACTGGCTACTCGCGCAGCGGTACGATCTCCTCCGAGACGACGGCGATGGCGTTCTGCAGCTCACAGGAGCCGGCCAGGACTTCCTGGAGCGGCCGGGCGGAGAGGTCGAGTCCAACATCGATGAATCCGAGGGGATCATCAAGCTGCTCTCCATCGTGGCGGACAACGGGCCGGCCCGAGCGGGTGGACTCGTGGAGGAGTGGGGAGACTACTTGTCGCGGCGCTCTCATTTCAGGACTGAAGCGACCGTCATGGACGCGATGCGCCGGCGGTTGAGCAACCTCCTGGAACGCGGCCTCGTCGAGCGTAACGGCCATCTCTACTCTGCGACGACGGACGGGTTGGCCTACCTCCAGAGGAACGGAGACGAGGAAAACGGGGACGGCGATCACACCCAGGTCCAGGTCCTGATACGGCGACGGGAGAACGAGGTTCGCCGGAGCCTGCACGAGCTGCTCCAAGACATGGATCCCATCGCCTTCGAGCACGTAATCAAGCGGTTGCTGGAGGAGATGGACTATCACAACGTCGACGTTACCTCCCGGTCGGGAGACGGTGGCGTCGACGTCGTCGGCGACATCGAACTCGGCATCACGTCGGTCCGAGAGGTCGTGCAGGTGAAGCGACATCGAAGGCCGATCCAGCGCAAGGACCTCGACGCGCTACGCGGTTCGCTATATCGCTTCAACGCCGTCCGCGGGACCATAGTTACGACGTCTCGGTTCGCTCAAGGTACCCAGAACGCCGCCTTCGCCACTGGTGCCGCCCCCATCACGCTGATCGACGGCGACAAGCTTATCGGCCTCCTCATCGAGCACGGTATCGGAGTCCGCAAGCGGACAGTGGAGTTGCTGGGGGTGGATGTTGAGGCATTCGCTGCAAGTCGGAAGGACGATTGATGTCGCGCCATTCGCGCAGATGCTGGTCCGTGCTCAGACGGCGAATCTCGTCACGTCCCCTCGTGCGCAGCTAATGCTTATCGTGGCGCCCGCCCCGCCCCGCCCCGGCCCGCCTGCGCCACCCAGGTCCGGTTTGCTCGGACAGTCCAGAGCCTTCTGGCTGCCAGACGAGGAGCAATGTTGGCACCGTCGCTACTGATACCGTGCCTTGAACTCCGCGTAGCCTTCCTCGAAAGTGCACGGGTAGCCCTGCAGTGCGTCTGCCATCGTTTCGAGTGACGTTCGGCGGAAGTACACCTGCGCCCTTCGCAGCGTCCCCTCGTCGCTCGGTCCGCGGTACTGTTCGACCACGCGTTGGGCGAAACCGTGCCCGTACGCGAGCAGGCCGGCGAAGTCGAGGGCGGGGTCACCGATCGAGCGATCGCTGAAGTCGATGACGCTGACCCGCTGTTTCGCCGCGTTCCAGAGGATGTGCTCGCCGCTCAGGTCCCCGTGAACGAGGGCCGTCGGACAGGCGGGTGCCAGTTCCGTGGCCAGCTCCGCAAGGAAGGTGCGGACTACACGCACTTCGTGCGCCGCGAGGCGCGGGAGCACGAGCGCCTCGACGTCACGAACGAGGTCCTCGTGGTCGTTCCGCGGGTCCTGCTCGGACACGCCGTACTGGCGGGCGACCGACTTCGGGGTCTCGTGGACCGCGGTGAGAAACGCTGCGAGCTCGTCGGCGATCCGTCCCCGTTCGTCCTCGGAGAGCCGGCGGAACGTGGCGACGGCTAGCTCCCGACCCGCGAGGAGCGGGTAGCCGGCGAACGAGCCGTCGGCGGACTGGTAGGTGTAGTCGGGGATGCCGACCGCGACCCGCGGCTGGAGGTAGCGAAGGAGCCGGGCTTCGTTCGCAAGGGCATCCCGGTACGCCTGCGTCTTCGGGGCCCGGAAAACGAGCGCTTCGTCGAGGATGAGGACCGCGTGGTCCCAGCCATGGGTCAGGTATCGATGCGACGTCCACCGCAGGTCGGGGAACTCCGTCCGGATTCTTCGCAGGAACGACTCTTCTTCCATGGCGTGCCTCGCCCTACAGCCAGTGCCGGACGGGGTCGTGAGGAACGTCTCGACGTCGATGCCGTCGCCGCCGACGAGCAGGGTGCGTGCCGGCCGGAACGCCTCGGAGAACGCCGCCATGCCCGGAAGCGCCTCGGGAGCGCGCCCGCTCTTGACCTCGATGGCGACGATGGTGCGGCCGGCCTGCACGACGAAGTCGACCTCGCGGTTGCGGTCGCGCCAGTAGTGGACGGCGCAGTCCCCGGAGGCGGCGGCGTTCGCCAGGTGCGCGCCGATCGCGGACTCGACCAGGCGGCCCCAGAAGGCGCTGTCGCGGCGGGCCTGGCCAAGCGTCGTTTGCGCCCGCGCGGTGATCAGCGCCGTGTTGAAGACCTGCAGCTTGGGACTCGACTGGGTACGGTTCAACGCCTGGATCTGCGACTTCTCATCCACACACAGCACCACCGCTCGCTCCGGCGGATGCAGGTACAGCCCCACGATATCGCGCACTTTCTCGATGAACAACGGGTCTCGCGACAGCTTGAAGGTCTCGCTGCGATGGGGCTTGAGCGCGAACGCGCGCCACACGCGGCCGACGGTCGAAGCGCTCAGCCCGCAGGCTCGGGCCATCGACTCCCGGCTCCAATGCGTCGCCCCCCGTGGGGTCGTCTCCAGCGTCCGGACCACGACCCGTTCGACGTCCTCGTCCGACACCCGGCGCGGCGCGCCCGGCCGTGGTTCGTCCAGCAAGCCGTCGCAGCCGTTGCGCAGGAACCGCCGCCGCCACTTGCCGACCGTGGCCCGCGTCGTGCCCAGAGCCTGCGCCACGACCTGGTCGCTCCGTCCCGCGGCGCTCTGCAGCACGATGCGTGCCCTCAGGGCCAGAGCCTGCGCGGTATTGCGCCGGCGCAGCCAACCCTCCAGTTCCTCGCGCTGTGCGTCCGAGACCTCCGGGACCTCTCGTGTGTAATGGTTCGGCACGGCCCTCCTCGCTTCCGGGCCGACCGTACCACGAGCCGATTCTACTGGTCAAGAACTTCAGGCGTTGGACACTAGAACGTCGCGATCGGGTTCAGCGGCGAACCCATGCCCTTCTCGATCCGCAGCGGCGCGGCCACGAAGAGGAACTCGTAGCGGCCCAATTCGCGCGCCGTCGCGGCCAGGTCGTCGAAGTCGAGGTTGTCGAAGATGCCGACGCCCAGGGCGACGAGCGCCAGCCGGTGGATCGGCAGCCGCACCTGGTCGGAGTACTCGTGCGGGAAGGCGTCGTTCCACATGTCGTGGCCGATGAACGACACGCCCCGCTCCTTCAGGAAGTACGCCACGTCGGAGTGGTAGCCGGCCACCCCCTCCTCGGAGGGATTCCACGGACCGAGCGCGGCGCGCCGCTTCCAGCGCCCGGTGTGCAGCAGGATGACGTCGCCCGGCTCCACGCGCACGCCCTGGATGCGCTCCAGCTCCTCGAGGTCGGCGGCCCGGATCGCCGTGCCGGGCTCCACCCAGCCCTGGCCTGAGTCCAGGCCGGACAGGAGCGTGGCATCGAAGAGAATGCCGCGCGTGAAGATGCCTTCCCGCAGCTCGTGGATGCTCCCCTGCGGGCAGCCATCCGCCTCCTTCACCTGCTCGGCCGTCACCCCGTTGTAGCCCTTGCCGTCGTACATCACGTGGCAGGCGACGGAATCGAGATGGCTGTGAATGACGCCGTGGTAGGTGCCGGTGTACTGGTAACGGTCGGAAGCGCCGGTCTCGCTGACGTTGACGACCTGCCGGTCGAGGTACCACTGCCCCTCGGGCTCCGGCGCCTGGATGATGTCGTGGGCCAGCGACACGCTGCGCCCTTCGGTCACGAGCGCGGCCGCGGCCGTGCGCTTGGCCGGGGTGATCAGGTTGGCGGCTCCCAGCCCGTCGTCGGCGCCCCAGCGGCCCCAGTTGGAGAGCTCTTCCATCGCGTGCAGGAACTCCGCCTCGGTCGTCATGGCGGGGCGCGACTGGGAGTCGACGGTGGCGGCAGCGCCGATCAGCACGAACGCAAGCGCCAGAACGCCGCGGCGTCGCAGAGTGTGTGCGAGCATGATGTGCCTCCTTCGCCAGGCCGCGCCGGCTCGGGCAGTTTACCCCGTCAGGCCGCTGATACTGGCGTGGAGCCGCGAGCGGCGCGGCGTGCGTGGAGCCGGGCCCGTCGGCGGACGAGCAGGCGCGCCCTGACGGGCGCATTGGGAGTCCGCGCGGGCGCGAGATGCGGCGCAGACGGTCGTGCGACGCATACTTCTGGCGGGACCGGAGGGATCGAGCCGAAACTCGGGAAGCGAAAGGAGCGGCACGATGACGAGACCTGCAACCGCAGTCTGTTTCGGGGTGCTGGGATGCCTCGCCGTGGCGTGCGGCGCGCCGGAGCCCGAGCCGGCGCCGGAGCCGACGGCCCCGGACACCGGCGCCGGCACCATCCTGCGCGTCGACCAGCGCTTCGACGCACTCGTGCCGGCGGATGCCCGCATCGAGAAGCTGGCCGACGGATTCGTCTTCACGGAGGGGCCGGTCTGGGATCGCGCCGGAGGACGCCTGCTCTTCTCCGACGTCCGCGGGAACGGGGTCTACCAGTGGACGGAGGCGGACGGGACGAGCCCCGTCATCGAGCCCGTGTTCGAGGGCGATCGCACGGGCCTGCGCTCGGTCAGCTCGAACGGTCTGACGCTCGACGCCGAGGGCCGCCTCGTGATGTGCGAGCACGGCAATCGGCTCATCTCGCGGGTGGAGGCGGACGGGACGCGGACCACGCTGGTCGACCGCTACGAGGGCAATCGGCTGAACAGCCCCAACGACGCGGCCTACGCGTCGGACGGCTGGCTCTACTTCACCGATCCCGGCTCGGCCCTCGAGGGGCGCGACGCGTCGCCGCTCCGCGAGCTCGACTTCAACGGCATCTACCGGCTGAGTCCGGACGGCGAGCTGGAGCTGCTGTACCGCGACCAGTCGCGGCCGAACGGCATCGCACTCTCCCCGGACGAGGCGACGCTCTACGTGGCGAATTCCGACCCGGATCAGAAGGTCTGGATGGCCTACGACCTCGGCGCGGAGGGCGTGACCAACCCGCGGGTGTTCTTCGACGTGAACGACCAGACCGCAGAGGGGGCGGCAGACGGCCTGAAGGCGGACGACGCCGGCAACCTCTTCGCCACCGGCCCCGGCGGGGTCTGGGTAATCGCGCCCGACGGGACGCACCTGGGGTCGATCATGCCGGACGAGGTGCCGGCCAACGTTGCGTGGGGCGACGACGGCAGCACCCTCTACATGACCGCGCGCACCGGCTTGTACCGGATCCGGCTGACCACCGGCGGCACCATCCCCGGGCCGTAGGCCCCGGTCGTCTCGGGACGGTGGCGCGGCCTGCTGATGACCGCCTCCCCGCGGTTCGCGGGCGGTGGGGAGCTGGGGAGTGTGGAAGGCGGGAACGCCGGAAGACGGCGGTGACTGCCCGCGGCGGGAGCATGGCGAGCCCGCGCGCCGTTCTGGCCGGAGCGGGTCGCGGTTGGGGTGCGCCGGGAATGAAAGGGGGAGGGGCATCAGCCGGGCATCAGCCCCTCCCGGGAAGGTCTCCGCGTGAGCGACGCAGCACGGCGCCGGCCGTTCTTCGGTCGCGTGCCCGCGTCGTCCTTCTACTGGTCGTCCTTCTACTGCTGGTTCTCGGTCTGCCGCTCCTGGGCGCGCTCGCCGCCGAGGATGTTGGTCATGCTGTAGTTCCCCTCGTGACAGGCGTACTCGAAGAGGAACGGCAGCTCCTCGGCCGGGAACGCCGTGAACGGGAACTCGCCGGAGAACGCCTGGCTGAAGTGGGTCGGGTCGTCGATCGTGAACTCGTAGTTCAGCGTCGTGTCGTCGACCCGCGTGAACCGCTCGGTCACCGTGATCGTGTCGTCGATGCGGCCGTTGTCCATCCGGAGCAGGATCGGGTCGCCGCCGACGGCGCCGGCGTTGGCCGTGGTCTTCCGCAGGTTCGTCGTCTCGACGACGAGGGTGTCGCCCTCGAACCGGCCGCGCGCGTCGCCGTGCCACTGCCGGATGCTCGTCGGCAGGTGGTCGCGGCCGTCGAGCGGGATGACGCGCGTGTCGTGGATCATCTCGGCGAAGATCACGACGTAGCCGGGCGTCTGCAGCACGACGAAGTTGTTGTTGTAGGCGCTCGGCAGCATCGGCGGCCCGGCTGACCAGACCAGGCAGCGGTCGTTCAGCTCCAGGTCCTCCCAGGAGTCGAACGGGCCGTCGACCGGGTACGCCTCGTCGTGCGCCGCCTTGCGGGCTGCGGCGTCGGCGGTCCGGTCCGGCAGCCGGCCGTTCGCCGGCTCCACGATCAGCGACGTTCGGTTGGTCGGCCGCGTGCCGCCGTCGAGCCAGAAGTTGTTGTAGCCGCCGACGTTGCCGCCCGCGACGGTGCGCCGCGGCGGCGCCTCCAGCAGCTGCTGGTTGCGGTCGAGCCGGGCCTGCTCCTGGGCCGCGATCTCCTCGTCGCTGAGGAACTCCTGATCTCCGACCGACTCGGGCCGCTGGAGCGGCGTGATCGTCTTGTTGGTGTACGTCCCCTGCAGATCCGGGTCGCCCCAGGGCGTGCGCGGGGCATCCTGCGCGAGCGCCGCGGCCGGCCCCAACAGGACCAGCGCGACCAGGCACAGCACGGCGCGCCGATAGGAATGGGTCATCTCGTACCTCCCCGTTGTGCGCGTATCGGTTGTGAACGGCCCCGGCGGCTCCGGACCCCGCAAGCTCGGGGTCGAGCCGCGCGCCGGGAACCTCGGCTTCGAGACGGTCGAACAGAGCAAGCGACGAGGGCGATTATACCCCGCGCCCACTGGTTCCACTCGCAGTTCGGCCCCCTCCGCCCGGCCGCGCGCGGCCGGCGCTTTCCGAGGCCGGCTCGCAGCCACCCGGCCGCGGCGCAGCCGGGCCCGGCCGCCGGATCTGATCGTCGCCGGGGCCTCGTCCACCCCGTCTATACTCGCGGCGTCCTCGCGCGCAGACTCCCAGGGACACGGCGATGGCATTCACGGTCGCGGCGGCGGCAGTTCGCCCGGGCTGGCAGGTGCTCGCCAGCGGGCGCCTGTGGATTGCCGGCCTGATGGGGTTCGCGGGCGGGCTGCCGCTGCTGCTCACGCTGACGCTGCTCCAGGCGTGGCTGACGTCGGCGCAGGTGAGTCTGACCACCATCGGGTTCCTCGGGCTCGTCGCGCTCCCCTACAACCTGAAGTTCTTCTGGGCGCCGCTGCTGGACCGCTTCGCGCCCCTCGGCCTCGGGCGCCGGCGCGGGTGGCTCGTGATCGCGCAACTGAGCCTCGCCGCGAGCATAGCGGCGCTCGGGCTGCAGGACCCCGCCCAGCGCCTCTGGGCGGTCGGCCTCGCCGCCCTGGTGGTGGCGTTCTTCTCGGCCACGCAGGACGTGGTGATCGACGCCTACCGGCGGGAGAGCCTCGCCGATTCCGAGCAGGGCCTCGGTGCGTCGATGTACACGTACGGCTACCGCCTGGGGATGCTGGTGGTGTCGGCCGGCGGACTCGTCATGGCCGACAGGGTCGGTTTCCGGGCCGTCTACTTCGGCATGGCCGCGATCATGTTCGCGATGGTCGCGGTGACCCTCCTGGTGCCGGAGCCCGTCGGGGGCCCGGAGCGCCCCGAGACGCTGAAGCGGGCGTTCCTCGGCCCGTTCGCGGAGTTCTTCCGCCGCCGGGAGGCGCTGCCGAGCGGCGCCCTCGCGGTGCTGGCGTTCATCCTCCTCTACAAGCTCGGCGACAACCTCGCCGACCACATGACGATCCCGTTCTATCTCGATCTCGGCTTCTCGAACACCGAGATCGGTACCGTCGTCGAGTTCTTCGGCACGTGGGCGCTCCTGCTCGGCGTCTTTCTGGGCGGCGCCCTGCACCTTCGCGCGGGCCTCTACGGGGCGCTGATCGTGTCCGGGGTGCTGCAGGGCGTCTCGACGGCCGGGTTCGTGGTGCTCTCGTTCGTCGGCTACGACCTCGGCTGGCTTGCCGCGGTCATCGCGTTCGAGAGCCTCGCGCAGGGGATGGGTTCGGCGGCCCTCATCGCGTTCCTGGCGTTCCTCACGGACCGGCGCTTCACGGCGACGCAGTTCGCGATGCTCTCGGCCCTGGCCACGGTGCCGCGCGTCGTCCTGACGGCGCCGACGGGCTGGATGGCGACCGAGATGGGCTGGGCGCCCTTCTTCCTCTTCTCGGCGCTGGTCGCCATCCCGGGCCTGCTCCTGCTGCTCGCGTTCCGCGGGTGGCTGCAGGGCGCCGCGTCGCAGCCCGCCCCGGCCTGAGGGGCGGGGAACGGCTCGTTCCGCGATGTCGATGGCTTGCCCCGCGGCTTCGAGGGGCACGCTCAGGACCGCTCGTCGTCAAGGCCAGCCGAGACCGCCTCCCGGTCGAAAGGTCCTCGCGGGAGCCCATCGGCTGGCTGATCGGGATTAGGCGGTGCCTTCGCCACCCGCGCGATCGCATCGAGCTTCTGGCCGATCTCGGGGTCGAGCTCACCCGCTGGAACGTGCTCCACGAGTTCGTGGTAGCTCGACTTCGCCATCAGGTTCGGCAGATTCAGCTTGTCGAAGTACGACGCGAAGAGGGGTTCCAGGAACTCGTCGCTGGCCTTGGTTCGCGCGTCCCAGGGCGAGGGCTTCCGCAGATTCTGCAGAGCGGATTCGATCTCGTCGATCGCCTCGCGCATCGCCTCGCGTCGCCGTTCGGCCGCCGCCGCGCTGAACAACTGGCCGGGAGCATGCGGCGGCCCCGACGCCGCCGCGTACGCTTCCAGGGTCGCCCGCGAGCACAGGTAGTTCTCGATCTCCCGGCGCGTCCACGTCAGACACTCGATCGGCGTCATGTCGGGGGGAGCCGGATCCAGGCGATCGAAAAGGGCGACCCCGCGCAGTGACGGAAGAGCTTCGCTGAGGCCGTGGTAGTGATGCTGCGCGGCGCGAGGCTGGTTGCCGACGTACCGCACGAAGGGCCGCTCCAGCGCCCGCTGCGCGGGCTCGTGTGCCAGTCGCCCGGCGAAGGCCTGCAGGATCGCGAGGTCCGTCGAACCCTCCAGGTAGAGCACCCAGCCGGTCTGCTCGGCCTGATAGTACTGATCGAATCCGATCTCCTTGAGGGCCTTCAGGACCTGGCTGCGACGGTCGCCGATGCGATGAGGTTGACGACCGACGAATGCCACCACGACGTCCCGGTCCGCCGCCTCCTCCAGGAGCACCTCGGAATGACTGGCGGCGATGATCTGGCTGCCGCTGTCGCGCGCTACTTCGGCCAGCAGGCGGTAGACCTGCCGCTGGCGCAGTATCTCCAGGTGGGCGTCCGGTTCGTCGAGAAGCAGGACGGCGCCCGGATTCGCGTACATGTACGCCAGGAGGAGCAGCGTCTGCTGCAGTCCTCGTCCGGACGAAGAGAGATCGAGCCTCGCGCCCTGCTCCCGGTACGTCATCGCGATCTCACCACGCTCGGCGACGTAGCGCGGCGCATCGAGCTCCGACCCGAACAGGCGCTGGATGTCTGCTCGTAACGCCGTCCACCGATCCGGCTCTTCCTCGTGCGTGCGGAAGCACAGGTTGCGCAGTACCTCGGCGGTTCGGCCTTCGCCGATCCGCACGTTGACCGCGCCCTGATCCAGCCGGGTCTCCGTTGCTGCCAGCCCCGACATGGGGGGCAGAAAGGCAATTCGCGTGTCCCCGGCCTCCGCGGGAATCGGCATTCGTTCAGGGGTCCGGCCGTCGGACAGTCGGAGCGGCCGGCAGTAGAAGGACTCCTCGTTCGCGTAGTCGAACTCGAGGCCGCACGTCCAGGTCTGGTCGTTCGACACGCCCTCGACGATGAGGTCGATGCGGATGTTGCTCGTCGTCTGGCGGCCGTCGACTCGCCGGACGTCCCGCACGTGCAGCCCGCGCCACAGCAGATCGGCGTCGGGGATCGGGATCGCGACGAGGTCACGGCGGTTTACCGTCACGCCGGGGCGCTTCTCCGGGGTGTTCTTGCCGGACCGCTTCTCGTTCCAGCGCTTGAGGCCGATGTCCCCAGAGCGCAAGGGCCTGCATGGCCGAGGTCTTGCCGGAGTTGTTGGGTCCGATGAAGACCACCGGGCTGCCCAACTCGATCTCGACCTCATCGAAACGCTTGAAGTTGCGGATGGTGAGCCTGGTCAGCATCGGCTTGTCACGGGGCGCAGGAACGTCCACCCGGGTGGATGGCTGTCACGCGTCGCGCAAGGGGTTCTCCCAACGCAGGTGCTCGAAGCGGCCGAAGTCGGCGTCGCAGGAGGCCAGCGTCGCCCCACGGGTCACGGCCAGCGCCGCCAGATGTGAGTCCGTCGCCAGGTTGCCGGCAACGCCCGTGGCGGAGAGCATGTCTCGGAGCGTTGGCCAGTGGTCGCGTGTCTCCGTTACGAGCGAGACCACGTCCCGGGCCAGCCAGGCGTCGATCTGCCGGAGAGCCGCCTCGGGGGTGAGTGGGGACGGAAAGACGGCCGGGCTAGTGGAGATGCGCAGGAAGCCCACGACGACGAACCACGCCAGCCCGATGGCCTCGTCCCCGTTCAGCGCGCGTTCCCACCAGGCCACGATCCGCTCGTGATGCGGCGCGTCCGCATTCACCGCGTACAGCAGCACGTTCAGGTCGACGACCTTCATTTGCGGAGGGACAGCTTGCGCGCCACTTCCTCGTCCTCGAGGCGAGCGGCGAGCACGAGCGCCTTGTCGAGGTCGACCCGCGGCCGTCCCATCGCCACGCTCTGCTGCCGGAACGGGGTCGCGCCCTCGCCGGGTTGCTGCGAGCGAAACAGGCCGGCCCGAAGGGTGCGGTTGAGCATGCGGGTCAGGGAGACGGACTCGTCGCGGGCGCGCTGCTTGAGCTCGATCATCAGGTCGTCGTCGATTCGCACGGTGCTGCGCATCGTGGCATTCTGACACCATATCCCATGATGTCAAGACATCGCGACGGCCCGTCAGGACTCCACCGGGCCGCCGGTCGTTCCCAAGTCCGCCCCGGCGTGCTATAAGCGTCTGCGGGCGCCGAGGCGGGCGCCCCGCGTTACCCGATGAACGAAAGCACCCACGTCCGGCCGTCACGAGAGGCCGCCCTCGCTCTGGCGCGCGAGAACGATCTTCCGGCCCTCATGGAGCGGGCGGCCGCACTGCGCGACGCGGGTTTCGGCGGCGCCGTCAGCTACTCTCGCAAGGTCTTCGTCCCGCTCACGAAGCTCTGCCGCGACGTGTGCCACTACTGCACGTTCGCGCAGCCGCCGCGGCCCGGCGAGCGGGCGTACATGACGCTCGACGAGACGATCGAGGTGGCGCGGCGCGGGGCCGCGGCGGGATGCCGGGAAGCCCTGTTCACGCTCGGCGACAAGCCGGAGCTCCGCTACCCGCAGGCGCGAGCCGAGCTCGACGCGCTCGGCTACCCGACGACGATCGCGTACCTGGCGGCGGCGGCCCGCGCGGTGTTCGACGCCACGGGGCTCCTGCCGCACGCCAACCCGGGCGTCTGCACGCGCGACGAGCTGCTCGCGCTGCGGGAGGTCTGTCCGTCGCAGGGGATGATGCTCGAGAGCGTCTCCCGGCGCCTTCTGGAACCGGGGCAGGCCCACCACGGGTCGCCCGACAAGGACCCGGCCGCGCGGCTGGAGACGCTGCGCCAGGCGGGGGAGCTGGCCATTCCCTACACGTCGGGGATCCTGATCGGCATCGGCGAGACCCGGGAGGAACGCGTCGACTCGCTCCTCGCGTTGCGCGATCTCCACGACCGGTACGGCCACATCCAGGAGATCATCATCCAGAACTTCCGGGCCAAGCCGGACACGCGGATGGCGGAGGCGCCCGACCCGCCACTGGAGGACCTCCAGTGGACCATCGCCTGCGCGCGGCTCGTCTTCGGTCCCGACATGGCGATCCAGGCCCCGCCGAACCTGAGCCCGGACACCTTCGGCCGCCTGATCCGCGCGGGCATCAACGACTGGGGGGGCGTGTCGCCCGTCACGCCCGACCATGTGAACCCCGAGGCGCCGTGGCCGCACCTGGAGCTTCTGGCGCGCGAGACCGAGCGCGAGGGCAAGGCGCTGACCGAGCGGCTCACGGTCTACCCGGGCTACGTGCGGCATCTCGACGCCTGGGTGGCGGAGCCGCTGCGGCCGGCGGTGGTGCAGGGGTCCGACGCCGAGGGCTTCGCGCGCGAGAGCGCCTGGTCGCCCGGGGATCGCGATGCCGTGCTGCCGGCGGCGCTCCTCGACCGGCTCGAGCGCCCCGCGGCGCCCGCACCCGGGCCGGCCGTGCAGGCGCTGTGCGAGCGGGCGTCCCGCGGCGACGGGCTCGACGAGTCGGAGATCGCCGCCCTCTTCACGGCCCGCGGCGACGATCTCGTCGCCGTGGTGCGGGCGGCCGACGCGCTGCGCCGCGAGGTCAACGGCGACGAGGTGACCTACGTCGTCAACCGCAACATCAACTACACCAACGTCTGCTACTTCAAGTGCCAGTTCTGCGCCTTCTCCAAGGGGAAGCTCAGCGAGAACCTGCGCGGCGCGCCCTACGACCTCGACCGCGAGGAGATCGCCCGCCGCACCGCGGAGGCGTGGGAGCGGGGCGCGACCGAAGTCTGCATGCAGGGCGGCATCCACCCGGACTACACCGGCGCCACCTACCTGGACATCTGCCGCACCGTGAGGGCGGCGGCGCCCGAGATGCACGTCCACGCGTTCTCGCCGCTCGAGGTCTGGCAGGGAGCGGCCACGCTCGGCGCCCCGCTCGACGCCTTCCTCCGGCAGCTCCGGGATGCCGGGCTGGGGACGCTGCCGGGGACGGCGGCCGAGGTGCTCGACGACGAAGTGCGGCGCGACCTCTGCCCCGACAAGCTGAGCGCCGGACAGTGGCTGGAGGTGATGGAGACGGCCCACCGGGTCGGCTTCCGCACGACGGCCACCATCATGTACGGCCACATCGACCGCCCCCGGCACTGGGCGCGGCACCTCGCCCGGATCCGCGCGCTCCAGGCGCGCACCGGCGGTTTCACGGAGTTCGTGCCGCTGCCGTTCGTGCACATGGAGGCGCCGATCTATCTCAAGGGGAAGGCGCGCCGCGGCCCCACGTTCCGCGAGTCGCTGCTCATGCACGCCGTGGCGCGACTGGCGCTCCACCCGCTGGTGACCAACATCCAGGCGTCGTGGGTGAAGATGGGGCCGCGGGGTGTGCGGGCCTGCCTGGCGGCCGGCGTGAACGACCTCGGCGGCACCCTGATGAACGAGAGCATCACCCGGGCGGCCGGCGCGAGCTTCGGCCAGGAGCTGCCTCCCGAGCGGATGGAGGCGCTCATCTGCAGCGCCGGCCGCACCCCCAGGCAGCGGTCGACGACGTACGGCGAGCCACTGCCCCGTCAGGTGGCGCGGTCGTTCCATGCCGGGGACCTGACCCCGGTCGTGCAGACCCCGGCTCCGGGATGGGCCCGGAGCGACCGGCGGGAGGCCCTGGTCCGGCCGGGGCTCGATGCCGGCGACCCCGGAGCCGGCCCGGATCGCGCGCCGCGCAACGCGACGACACGGTAGGGAGGTGCATCGATGAGTGGTTCCATCGGCAATCCGCGCACGTGGACGGCCCGGCAGGCGGCGGGCATCGGGGCGGCGGCCGTCGTGATCGTGCTCGTGCTCGCCTGGGCGGGCTGGTCGGCCACCTGCCCCTGCGACACCGCTCCGGGGTCGTACCTTTTCGGCACTGCGAACGACGAACCGGTGAGCGACTGGACGTTCGCCAACCAGGTCACGCTGTGCCAGATCCAGATCCGGACCGGCCTGCTGCCGCACTCGATCAACCTCAACTGCTTCGCCAACAGCGAGGGAAGCCTCTACCTGAGCTGCTCGAACTGCGACGGGAAGCGGTGGTCGGGCATCGCGGCCGAGGACGGCTGGGCGCGGCTGCGGCTCGACGGCACGGTCTACCCGGTCGACCTGACGCGCATCCTCGACCCGGCCGAGCTCGACATGGCGTGGGGCGCGCGGCTCGACAAGCTGCACTCGCTGGCGGAGCCGGCCAATCCGCCCGCGCCGCTCGGCTCGCCCCGGCCGGACGGCTGGTGGACGTTCCGAGTCGTGTCGCGCACCGGCTAGACCTGATCCTGTAGCTCCCCGAGACGACAGGCGAAGGACCGTGCCCCCTGCGCAGCCCGCGTTCAAGTTCACCTGCGAGGACTACCGTACGGCGCCGCCGGACAGGCGCTACGAGTTGCTCGATGGACAGCTCTTCATGACCCAGGCGCCGAACCTGAAGCACCTGCGGGTCGCGCGGACGTTCGGGCGGGGGGAGGTGCTGCGCTCACCCCTGCTGGAAGGGTTCGCTCTCGCGGTGGACGACATCTTCAACCGCCTCCCGTGACGGCGCCGGGAGCTCGGCGCGGGACGTCCGGCGGGGCTCGCGTCGAACGAGCACGGCCGTCAGCCAACTACGCTACCGTTCGGACACCGCCTGCGCCACCGATCGGACGGTAGCGTAGCTCCCGATTGGACGGGCGGGTCGGATCGTCGCCGATCTCGGCGGCGCCCGTTCCGCCTCAGCCGAGGCCGAGAATCCAGCCCTCTCCGGCCATTACTCTTGCCTCCTCCTCACGATCCATCGATGCGGGCCTTGCGAGACCCGCCGGACCGTGTTCGTGCATCCATCGAACGGACGCCAGAACCTGGCAGGCATCCTTGATGGGGTGAGGGGTGCTGGAGATATCGAACAGGCTCGGCCAGAGCTCAACCAGGACGACGCCGTCGAGTTGCCCGTCCCAATTCGTCTCGAAAGGCCAGAGCTTGGCATCCGGGCGCTGGAGGAGGCGATGCAGCACCGGCAGGCCGAGCAGCATCTGCGAGCCGACGGCGCCGCGGGTGTACAACTTCCAGCACGTCTGGATTCCCCTACCCGTGAGCCGGGCCTCGGCCGTCCGGTGCTCCCGGAAGGGGCCGCCCTGACGCCCGCCCGCCCGCGCAGTGAGCGTCGGACCCTGGTGGTCCGGCGGGCAGCCCCAGAAGGGTCCCGGACGCCCGGCATTCAGTTCGGCGTTGAGCCTGGCTGCGACATCGAACCGGTTGTTCGCGTTGTCGTCGCCGTCCCGGATGCGCCGGGCGATGTCGGCGTAGAGGTTGCGCTTCACGGGCATGCCGCTCTCTGCCGGGTAGCCGAAGGGAAAGTCGAAGCCGAGGAGTGCGGGGCCGCCGGCTTGGTCGAGCAGATTCTCGAGGTGGAGGACGGCGTCGCGACGGGTGCGGAAGTACTGGCTGCGAGGCTTGCATCCTGCCTCGATCCAGGCAAGCCAGACGCTGTCCGTCGATTCTCGGATCGGACCCGGGCGCGAACGCGCGGACCAGTCCACCGCGGCGATCAGCGCGAAGCGAACCGGCGGGGTGGCCAGCCGGTGCGTGCCGGGCTCCGACGGGGTGGGCGCGGCTGCCGTCGCGGTGGCCGACGCGGGGCGAGCCTGCGACTCGATGGCGATACGGATCACAAGGCCGACTCGGGCAGCCATGTTGACGAGCTTGTCGATCGTGAACTTGCTGATTCGGCCGTTGACGAGCTCGCTCACGCGCGATCGAGGTACGCCGAACCGTCGGGCCGCCTCTTCCTGCGTGATGCGCTCACGACCGACGTACTCTTCGAGCGCATCCATCAGCCGCGAACGCAGCTTGAGGTTGGCCGCCTCGCCTGCGTCGTCTGCGACGGCATCCCAGACGCTCTCGGAAGTGTGGACCTCGACAGTCATGGATTCTGCCCCGATCGCAGTCGAAGCGCCTTCAGACGGGATCTCGCGAGGCCGATGTCCCCCCGCGGCGTCTTGCGCGATCCCTTCGCGAACACGTGCAGCACGTCCACGGAGCGGTCGCTCGTGACGTACATGCTCCTGTAGGCGCGGCCGGCGCTACGAATGCGTATCTCCCTGACACCAGGGCCGACACTGGGCATCGGTCTCCAGTCCTGCGGCTCGAGGCCACGCTGCAGCCGATCGATCTGCCGGCCCAGGTCGTGGCGCGCAGGCTTGGGCCAGGCGCGAAGATCGTCGAGGGACGACCCGACGAACTTCACCGCGCGCAACTCAGGTTGTCTCAAAACTGCGACGGAATCAAGTCGGGACCAGCCCAGGCCGATGGCCGGCCGCAATCCCCATCCTGAGTTCCCGCACGCAAGGGCCGTGCCGCTTC
Organism: Vicinamibacterales bacterium; assembly: GCA_965215155.1. Lineage (GTDB taxonomy): Bacteria > Acidobacteriota > Vicinamibacteria > Vicinamibacterales > UBA8438 > JAGWAJ01. The sequence goes on from CBDCCY010000004.1 coordinate 2,803,444, forward strand.
GGCGGGGAGTAGTCGCCAGCGGCCGGCGCGGCCGAACGGGAGGCGGACGCAGGCTGGCACCCCCGATCGGCAGCGCGGCACTTGACATTGCCGGCCGGAGGCTCAGAATGGTTAGATCCCGCGGGAGGACTGCGGCCGGCGTCGAAGGAGTCAGCGCGGACGCGAGGGGGAACCAGCCGATGAGGACTCGATACCACCTTGGCATGGCGGTGGCCGCTGCCGTGCTGGCGCTCGGTGCCGCCGCCGGCGCCGCAGCCGAGAATCCGGCGGACTGGGCGCCGGGCCCGGGGGCCTGGACCGGCGACCTGACCCCGATCTCCGCCGCCGACTGGAACTACGACCGCGCCGCGCATCTGCTCGGCCGCGCCGGCTTCAGCGGCACGCCGGACGAGATCCGCAAGCTGGCGGAGATGACGCCCGAGGAGGCCGTTCGGGCGCTCGTCGACTACGACGACATCCCGAACGACCACCTGGAGCCATTCGAGCATTCGGGATTCTGGGACGAGACGCTGGCGAGCTTCCCGCCCAGCCGACCCGCCGCGACCGACCTCGCGATGCGGAACGGCGCCAGCATGGGCGTGCGGGTGAAGCCGGAAGGCGTGAACCGCCACATGCAGCCCGTCTCCGACCGCTTCTTCTACTGGCTGCGCGCGTCGGCGCTCGAGACCCGCCGCGTCGGCTACTGGTGGGCCGAGCGGATGCTCGACAGCCACCGGCCGCTCGAGGAGAAGATGGCCCTGTTCTGGCACGGGCACTTCGCCACCGCCCAGAACAAGGTCCGCGACTACCGCAAGATGCTCCTGCAGATCGACACGTTCGAGCGTCACGCGACCGGCAACTTCGGGGAGCTGCTCGTGGCGGTCGCGCAAGACCCGGGGATGCTCTACTACCTCGATGCCGGCGTGAACGTGAAGGGGGCCGCCAACGAGAACTTCGCCCGCGAGGTGATGGAGCTGTTCACGATGGGCGTGGGCAACTACAGCGAGCGGGACGTCCGCGAGGCGGCGCGCGCCTTCACGGGCTGGAACTTCGACAACCTCGACTTCGTCGTCCACGAGGCGCTGCACGACGACGGCGAGAAGACCTTCCTCGGCCGCACCGGCAACTTCGACGGCGTCGACGTGCTCCACATCATCCTGGAGCAGCCGGCCACGGCCGACTACATCGCGTCCAAGATCTACCGCTTCTTCGTCCGCGAGGATCCGCCGCCCGCGCTCCAGGCCGAGCTGGGCGCCGTCTTCCGGGACAACGGCTACGAGCTGAAGCCGCTGCTGCGAACCATCTTCCTCTCGCGCGACTTTTACAGCCCGGCCGCCTACGGCGCCCACATCAAGGGGCCGGTCGTGCACGTGGTCACGATGCTGAAGCAGCTCGGCGCCCCGGACGTCCCGGGCGTGCCGGACTTCAACAGCACGACGATCGCGCTGGGCCAGCACCTGCTGAACCCGCCGTCGGTCGCCGGCTGGGCGCAGGGCCGGTCGTGGATCACGCCGGCGCTGCTCCAGAAGCGGGGCAACGTCGCCTTCGAGTACCTGTTCCCGGACGTCATCGACTTCCGCGACCCGAGCTTCCTCGCCCGGCGCGGTGACGGCGAGGTCGGCGAGCGCCTGCGCAGCGGGTTCGACTTCGGCGCCGCCATCGCCTTCGACGGCGACCCGGAGCGGATGACCGCATTCGACCTGTCGGCCCTCGAGCGCGACGAGCTGTTCAACACCCGCGTCTCCGGCTACCGCGCGTGGGCCGAGGCCGTCCGCAAGCTGATTCCGACCCCGCGCGGGGCGGCCCGCGTCGACATGGCGAAGATGATCCTCGAAGCCGGCGCTACGACGACCGAGGAGGCGGTCGACCATCTGCTGGGCCGGTTCCTGCGGATGCCGGTGGCGGACGACTTCCGCGACGGGCTGGTGGCGTTCCTGACCGAAGAGCTCGGGACTCCGGACCTCGAGCGCGCCCGGACGTACCTGGAAGACCCGCTGCGCATGGTGACTCACCTCATCATGAGCACGCCCGAGTACCAGATTGGCTAGAGGTGCAGTGACCATGGACATCACGAACCGCAGCAAGCGACTGTTCGACTCGGCCGGCGTGTCCCGCCGCGAGGCGCTGAAGATCGGCGCGCGGGGCATCGGCCTCGGCCTGCTCGGAAGCGGCATCGGCCCCCTGCCGCCGCTGTTCGGGCTGACCTCGGAGGCGGTGGCGGCGACGCAGGGGAAGATCCTGGTCGTCTTCGAGTGGTTCGGCGGCTACGACGGCCTGAGCACCTTCGTTCCCTACAGCAACGACGAGCTCTATCGTCGCCGCCCGACCATCGGCGTGCGGGAGCGCGACGTCATCAAGGTGGACGAGCATTTCGGCTTCCAGAAGTCGATGGTCGGCATGCACCGGCTCTGGGACGAGGGCGAGCTCGCCGTCATCCACGGGGCGGGCTACGAGCAGCCGTCGTTCTCCCACTTCGCCTCGAGCTCGTACTGGCACACCGGCGCCCCGAACAGCGGGGAGGCCTACGGCTGGTACGGCCGGACGGCCGACGCGCTCGACCCGAACGGCACGCCGAACTTCCTGGTCAACATCTCGTCGACCCAGACGCTCGCCGTGCGGGCGCGCGATCACGTCCCGGTGGTCTTCGATGATCCGGGCGGCTTCCGCCGCGACCTGTTCCATCCCCAGCAGCCGTTCGTCGAGAAGCTCGGCAAGGGCCAGGCGCCGCGCAGCGAGGTCCACAAGTTCCTGCTCGACGTCAACCAGAGCGCCCGCGAGGCGTCGGCCCTCGTCAACCAGGCGTGGGAGGACTACAGCCGGAAGCGCCCCTCGGACCTGCGCCTGCTCGACCTCGACAAGGTGGTGGCGCTGATCGAGAGCGACTTCCCGGCGCGGCTCTACTACGTGCGGCTGCGCGGCAGCCTCTTCGACACGCACGTCAACCAGGAGAGCCCGCACAACCGCCAGGTGCAGTACTGCTCCGACGCGGTCTGGGGCTTCTTCGAGGAAATGAAGCGCCTCGGCAAGCAGGACGAGGTGGCCATGTTCATCCACAGCGAGTTCGGCCGCCGCGTGCCGGAGAACACCGGTCTCGGCACGGACCACGGGACGGCCAACGTCTCGTTCGTGATCGGCGGCGGTACGCAGGGCGGCCAGTACGGGACGCCGCCCAGCCTCACGGAGCTCGTGTACGGCGACAACCTGCAGTACACCACCGACTTCCGCCGGGTCTACGCCTCGCTCATCGAGGAGTACCTGGGCTACCGGAAGTCGGAAAACGTGCTCGGCGACAAGTTCGAGACGCTGGGCATGTTCGCGTAGTCGGCGATCGGGCGCGGAAGGGCCGCGCCGGTCAGAACCTTGACGAGGGAGTCGCGACGGCGCGGCGGCGGTCGCGCGTCCTCGTGCACCGCAGTGAGTTTGGGAGGACTGATGATGAGGAGTGGACGCTTGGTGTTGTTGTTCGCGGTGGCCGGCGCCCTGGCGCTGCCGGTTGCGGCGATGGCGCAGGATCAGGAAGCACCGCGGACGGCCTGGGGCGCGCCGGACCTGCAGGGAGTCTGGGACTTCCGGACCATCACGCCGCTGCAGCGCCCCGAGGATCTGGGCGACAAGGCGTTCCTGACCGAGGAGGAAGCGGCGGAGCGCGAGAACGCGGCCGTGGCGCGCGACATCGAGCTCTGGGAGGCCGATGCCCGGCGCACCGAGGCTGGCGGCAGCGTCGGCGGCTACAACAACTTCTGGATGGACCGGGGCACGCGGGTCATCGGCACGCGGCGCACGTCGCTGATCGTCGATCCGCCGAACGGCCGCCTTCCGGAGATGACCGAGGAAGGGCGGGCGCGCCAGGCGGCCGGCCGGGGCTCGTTCGGCACGGAGATCCAGGCTTCCTACACCGACTTCAGCAACGCCGACCGCTGCCTGATGGGCTTCAACGCGGGTCCGCCCATCACGCCGGGCGGCTACAACCAGAACGTGCAGATCTTCCAGACGCCGGACGAGGTCGTGCTGCTGACCGAGATGGTGCACACCGTCCGCGTGGTGCCGCTCGACGAGCGCCCCGGGCTCGACGAGAGCCTCGCGCAGTGGTCGGGCGTCTCGCGGGGCTACTGGGACGGCGACACCCTGGTGGTCGAGACCGCCAACTTCGACGTCGACCGCAACTGGCGGGGCGCGAGCGCCAACATGCGCCTCGAGGAGCGCTTCACCCGCCTCGACGACGGCACCCTCGAGTACGAGTACACCGTCAACGATCCGGAGACCTGGGTCGCGCCGTGGACGGTGAACCTGCCGATGGTGCGCAACGACCTGCCGCTCTTCGAGTACGCCTGCCACGAGGGCAACTACTCGATGGAGACGATGCTCACTGGCGCCCGCACCGAGGACGCAGCCGCGGCGAAGAAGGGCGAGCAGTAGCTCTCTCCGGTCCTTGAGCGCCCGCCCGGCCCATGCTGAGGCCGGGCGGGCGCTTCACGCCCCGCTTCCTCCCATCGCGTGAACGTCGTCTTCTTCGCCATCGTCCTGATCGCCTTCGCGGCCGCGGCCGTACGACAGCTCACCTGGGTGCCCGGTGACCCGAACGCGGTGTCGCCGATGCAGGCGCTGACCGCCGCAATCGTGGAGTCGGCTGGCGGGGCGGTCGAGCTGGCCATCGGGCTCGTCGGCATGATGACGCTCTTCCTCGGCCTCATGAAGGTCATCGAGGCCGGCGGCATGTTGACGATCATCGCCAAGACGCTGCGTCCGGTCATGATCCGGATCTTCCCGGAGGTCCCGCCGGACCATCCGGCCATGGGCGCCATCATCCTCAACATGTCGGCCAACGCTCTGGGCCTCGGCAACGCCGCGACGCCGTTCGGCATCCGCGCGATGCAGGAGCTCGACGCGCTGAATCCGCAGAAGGGCACGGCGACCAATGCGATGGTCATGTTCCTGGCGATCAACACCTCGGCGGTAACGCTCCTGCCCTCGGGGATGATCTCGATGCGCGCCTCGTCCGGCTCGGCGGATCCGGCCGGCATCCTGGCGACCACCCTGTTCGCGACCACGATGTCGACCCTGGTGGCGATCGCGGCGGCCAAGCTGTACGAGCGCTTCGCCTCCGCAGTGCCCACCGCGGCGCCCCTGCCGACGTCGAGGCCGGAGCAGGCTACCCAGTCTCCCAGGCTGGAGGCGCCTGCCGACGCGGCGACTGGCGCCTACCCGGGCTGGGTCTCCGCACTCGTGATGGCCGGTGCGCTGACGCTGATCCCGATCGGCGTTCTGTTCGGCACCCGGATCGCGCCGTGGGCCATTCCGGGACTGATGGTGGCGTTCCTGACCTTCGGCGCCGTCCGTGGGGTGCGGGTCTACGAGGTCCTCGTCGACGGCGCGCGCGAAGGGTTCCAGGTGGCGATCCGGATCATGCCGTATCTGGTGTCGATCCTCGTCGCCGTCGGGATGTTCCGCGCCAGCGGGGCGATGGAGTTTCTGGTCGGGATGCTCAGCCCGGTGACGGCGCCGCTCGGCATGCCGGCCGAGGCGTTGCCCGTAGCCCTGGTGCGCCCGCTGTCCGGAACCGGAGCGTTCGGCATCGCGGCCGCGACGATCCAGGATCCCGCGATCGGTCCCGACAGCTACATCGGCTATCTCGCGACCACGTTGTCGGGCGCGACCGACCCCACGTTCTACGTGCTGGCCGTGTACTTCGGCGCCATCCAGGTGCGCCGCGCGCGACACGCGCTTGCGGCCGGGTTGACGGCCGACGTGGCGGGTGCGGTGGGCGCCGTCATCGCCTGCAGCTACCTGTACGGCGGGCTGTAGTTCCGTCCTCCTCCTCGGATCGACAACGCGGCTGCCTGTCGCCGCCTCGGCTTGCCTCGCGCCACGTCGGTCGCCAGCGCATCGAGCTCGGGTCAGTTTCCCTGCGCACCTCCCGGGTTCGGCGCCCGACGCGGATCGTTGGCCGGTAGCGCGGCTATCACGGCACGGAGCGCACGGTTCACGGACTCCGACGTGCCGAAGACCGATGCAACGTCGGGTTCCAGTACGACGGCTACCACCGATCCGCTCGCCCGGGAAGCGAATCGGTTCGGGCGGCTCTTCGTGTAGTCGAAGTCATACTCGGCCCGAAGGTCGTCGGACGTGTCAGGAGACGTGGGTGCCTTGTTCGTAGTCATGTCGTTCCCGCGGGGGGTGGCGTCAGCGGCTCTCGTTTTCGGAGGCGTTCTCGAGCAGTTCCTGCCCGCTGCCCCGTAGGTCGATATCCGGGATGATCGTCTGGGGCTTGAAGACCACCCGGTAGTGGTACGCGCTGACCCGCGCTCCGTCGAGCTGTTCGGCGAAGTAGGTCACGTTGTCGCTGAGACCGAGGAAGTGCTTCTTGTACTCCGTCTCGCCGACCTTGCAGGTCACCTCGAGCTGGTTCGACTGGTCCTCGACCGAGCAGAGCCCTTCGATCGACAGCAGGTAGGTGTCGGTTATCCCGTTCAGGAACACGACACGCCTCATGATCTCGAAGTTGTCCGCCGCCCGGGACAGGTTGCTCGATGCTATCTGCGCGTCGTTGCAGCCTGCTGCTGCCGCTACCGCCAGCGCCGTCAGCGTAGCTCGCATGATCTCGTGGTTCCTTTCTGACGTGTTCGGGAGGCCACCGAGACCCGCCTAAAGCGTGGTGGCTCGGGCTACTGCCGCCTTCGCTTGCCCCGCGCGACCTCGGTCGCCAGCGCATCGAGCTTCGGTTCCCAGAAGCGGCGGAACCGAGCCAACCACGCATCGACGTCCTTCATGGGATCCGCGTCCACGGTGTAGATGCGCCGGGCGCCGTCGATGCGCACGAACGCGAAGCCGCTGTCGCGCAGCACCTTGAGGTGTTGCGACACCGCCGCCTGCGTGATGGCGAACTCGCGACCTATCACCTCCGCGATCTCGCCGGCGGCGCGCTCCCCGTCCGCCAGGAGCTCCAGGATGCGCCGCCGCACGGGATCGCGGAGCACATCGAAGGCGTGCATCAGGCCGGCTCGGCCGGTACCCCCGTGTAGAACGCGGTCGTCTGTTTGGCCGCGGCGCGCGCGGCGTCGGGGTTGGTGCCGGAGGCGATGGCCGCTTCTCCCCACGCGTCGCTGCTGCCGGCGTAGTACGCCCGGCCGTTCGGCGAAGCGACGAAAGTGGGCTCGTCCAGCTTGGGCTCGTTCGGATGCGCGAGGTAGAGGGCGAGTCCCAGGAGACCTCCCTCCCAGCCGACACCCGCTGCGCCCGGCCCGTACTGATCCCAGTGCGGCGAGAGGCGTGCCGTGTGCGTCAGTGTGAGCCGCGCGCGGTCAGCTCCGTCGGCCGACACCTGCACGTCGACCCAACTGACGTCGCCGGCGAACTCCCACGTGATGGCGAGACGGGACGGCGGCTCGCACGTCGTGATCGTGCCGCCTGCGTTGCCTTCCAGCTGGTAGCGGCCGCCGAGCTTGAGGTCGCCGCTGATCGGCAGGAACCAGCGCGGAATCCGCTCGCCGTTCGTGACGGCGTCCCAGAGGTCCTCGACCGTCGTCTCGTAGCTGCGCGCGAGTGTGACCGCGCTGGCAGGTTGCCCGTTGCGGTCGAGATACGACACGGAGCGCTCCACGGCTCCGAGGTGGCTTTCGACGTTCAGTTCCATTGTGCCTCCCTGATTCACCAAGCGTTTATATTAGCGAATACTAAATCAAAGCCTGGGCACTCGTCAATGACAAATTCGATCTCGTCGCCGCGGTCGTCAATGACGAGTTCCTCCGGCGCCAGGACCGCCTCATCTCGCAATGACGTCGCGCGCTCCTCCGCCGTTCACAACCTCCCGGTCGAGAGCAGCGACGTCTGCCGTAACCCCGTCCTCAAGGTCGAAACGTTCTTGACGGCCGTGGCGACGCGCGAGCTGCACCAGGTCGCGCATGTAGGCGAGGCCTTCGACGACGCCCGGTACATCGAGAACCTCGGGGCTGGCGTCGAGCAGCGGCTGCGCAAGGAAGACGACCGACTTGGCCCGGGCCCGGGAGACGGCCACGTTGAGGCGGTTGCGGCTGTAGATGAAATCCGCCTCCAGTGCGGCGTACTCGGGGTCGGCCACGCCATAGGAGACGAACACGGCGTCGGCCTCCTGGCCCTGCGTTTTCTCGACGGTGTCCACGAAGGGACGCGCGGTCCAGTCGCGGTCGCCCGCGAGGGCGCGGCGGATGGCCCGGATCTGGGCGTGGTGGGGGCTCACGACGAATAGGCGTTCTCGCCAGAACGCGTCATCGCCGGCGACATCGGCCATGTCGTCCCGCAGCGCGACGGCGAGTGCGCTCACGAGCGCCGCCTCGACTTCGTTTGCGTTCGTTGCCTGTACGCCCTGGAGAATCACCACGACCAATGGCGCGTGAGGGGCAAGACACGTGCCCGTGAACCCGTTGCCACGTCGCCGCAAGCGCAACCGCCGCGACGCCACGTCGGGCGAGGCGCAGCGGTAGTCGGGCCCGTATAGCAGGCGCGCCGCACCGGTCAGCACGTCGCACATCCGCCAGTTCTCCAGCAACTGGCAGAGCGGCGTCCCGGGCCGACCGGGACGCTCGCGCAGCAGATCGAAAACGGAGCCGTGCAGCACGGGCTCCCCCTCCGCGGGATCGGGATAGGCGCCCTTGATAATGGGCCCCAACTGGAAGTGGTCGCCGGCCGCCTCGAGGCGACCCCGCTCCTGGACGCGGTCGATCGCCAGAGCTGCGTCGGGAACGCGCAACTGCGACGCCTCGTCGATCACCACCAGGTCGAAGCACGCTTCCGACTTCGCCAAGCCCCAGACGGTGCTGCCCACGATCGCGGCGCCGTGCTCGTCCAACCAGCCGTCGATCCGTTCCTTGGCGATGCCCGAGATGCCGCCGGTCGCCGCTCTGCCGACCTTGGCCAGCGCTGGCGCCGGTCGGCCGAGGTCATCGGCAATCCGCACGATCATCCGCAGCAGATTGTCGATGGCGGCGTGGGTCATGGCGGAGATGAGGATTTGAAGCCGCCGTCTCCGAGGCGCCCCATACAGGCCGAGCGCCAGCGCGGCCAGAAAGTGCGTCTTTCCGGTGCCCGGCGGGCCCCATATCGCTGTCACTCGCGAGCGGGCGATGGTGCGCAACGCCGTGGCTTGGCTCGGCGTGAGGTGGAAAGCGGCTGCCGCTTCCACCGGGTCTATCGCACGGGAAAGGCCACCGGCACTGGCCGCCGCGGCCGGGTCGTCCAGCAGCCGGACGAACAAGCCGCGCGTGTCGAGCTGCCTCAGCCCGTCAATCGCCCGGTCGGTATTGAAGTCCAGGAAGCTGGGCATCAGCAGGACGCGGGCGCCGTTCTCGAGCGGTGGGTCGTGCCAATGCGTCCAGTCGATATGCACCGTCCGTGAGAACCCCAGCGGGTCCGTCTCGACGCCTGCGACCTTGCCGATTCCGACATGCGCATCTGCGCGGCCGCCCCAGTGCCGCGCGCGATGCGCCCAGTCGTTGAACCGCGCCTGCGCGCGCAGGCCCCCCGGGGTGTCTCGTACGACCAGCCAGCGACCGAAGCTGCCGTCGTCGATCTCGACGCCGTCGGCGGCCACGCGGAAGCGCCCGTCGCCTTCGTGGACCAGAGGCCTCAGCATCCCCTTGGCGGCCATCACGTCGCGCGCTTCGCAGCGTCCCGAGCGCACCGCGAGACATCCCATCACGCTCTCGTAGCGAGCGAGGAAGGCCAGACGAGACAGCCGCGGATGGTCGATGCCGGCCGAGGAGATTAGAACGTGCTTGGGCGGCCAGCTCACGAGCCGGTCGCGGGCGAGGTCTCGCATCTGCCAGAGCGCCGCGCGGTAGCCGTACAGACGGTGGGCGGCTTCCCGCACGACGGGTTGCAGGTCGACCTCCTCGCCGTTCCAGGCCAGTAGCACGGCGTCGGCGCGGACGCCGTGGCCGAACGGGTAGTGAAAGCGATTCCGCCGGACTTCGAAGGTCGAGCCGAGCGCGGCGAGTGTCTCCGGCAGCGTGTAGGACACATCGACGGGCAGGGCCAGCAGACGGCCGGCCGCCGAGACGAGCGGGATCAGGGGATGGGCGACCACGTCCCGAGGATGGTCGTCCACCTGCAGCAGGTCCGGGGCCTGAAGGTGGAACAGCAGAGCCATCGCCGCCTGCGACAGTTGCGGATCGTGCAGCGCCTCCAGCAGCACCCGCACGAGCCGCTCCCGTTCCTGCTCGCTGTAGCAGTAGAGCTGGACCGACAGTCGGTCCCTCCATTCGGGCGTCTTCGTGTTCCAGTCGTGGATGCGGCGCAACGCCTCGTACAGTCGGCGGATGAAGCGCTCCCGCACGACCGCGCAGTCTTCCCGGCTGCCCGCAACAACGACCAAGGGACGCACCGGCCCCTCTTCCCCCAGGATGGCCCGGCGCAGATCCTCGCGGGCCTGAACGAGCATCCCGAGCAGCCACGTGCGGTCCTCTACCGGCTCGGTCTGTGCGGTCAGGAAGACCGCCACGTTCTCGCCCACGGGCAGCCCCGGGTGGAGCGAGCCGAAGACGCCGGGCTCCCCGCTGGCGTGCGCCTCCAGGCGCGCCTCGAGGCGCGGGCGCTCGCCGGCCAGCGACGCGCAGTCCCGCAGCCGGTCGTCGGCGTCGGGCCGACGCAGGGCGGCCGACAGATCGGGCAGGGTGCGCACCCGGAGCGTCCTGCCGAGGAAGCGCTTGCCGTGCGCGGTGAGGCCGACGAGACGAGAGACATCGTCACGCTCCACCATCTCGGACCGGCAGTAGTCCAGGTACTCGCACCATTCGCAGCGGTAGCGGACGTGCCAGTCCACCTCGTCGAGCGGCTGCGCGACAAGGGCCGGCAACCGGGCGAGCACGTCCTCGAGGTGCGGCCGGACGACCCCCAGGTCGAAGTCCTCCGGCTCGGGTGCGCCGCCCAGCCACGCTGCGCCGGTTTCGAGGTCGGCGTGTCCGTGGATGCCCCCCGCGCGCAGGACATGGTCGAGCTCGATCGCGTAGAACAGCACCTGGATGCGGTAGGGCAGCCTCACCGTGCTCCCCCGCTTGACGTCGATCACGCGGAAGCGGCGTCCCCCGGCACCGTCGGTCGTGACTTGCACGAGGTCGGGCCGGTTGTCCGTGATCTCGATCTGCCCCGGGTCGATGTCCAGTGCGTCGTACAGGGACGCGGGCGCGCGCAGCGTCAACTGGTAGAGGAACTCTCCGTGCCGTGCGCGGCGTAGCAGATCGACGCTCTCCTCAACCGACCAGACGCGATCCGCCAGCGCGCCGTCGCCCTCTGCGACGAGCGCGCGACCGGCGAGGTGATTGGTCAGGATCTGCTCTTCCCACGTGCGGCCGCTGTCGAGGACTTGGGCCATCACCGGTCCCGACTCGTAACGCCGCTGGGGCACGCCGTTGCGCGACGGCTGCCGCGTGGCGCGGAAGCGAAGGAACCGATCGAAGTCGTGGAAGAAGTACCGCGCCAAGGTGGATGGGCTGACGCCGAAGGGCGCGCGCGGCTCCGGCTGAACCCTCCGTCGCAAGCGGTTCACGTCAGGCGTCCACTGGCAGCGTGGTCAGGGTCTCCGACCAAGTCGCCGGGGTCGAGCGGTTCGGGTGCATCCGGCGACAGGGCCACCAACCCTTCCGCCGTCGCCTCGGCAGGGTGTTCCGCAGCGTCGCGCCATGCGTACGCGTAGAAGCCATACCGCAGTCGGGTGCGATCTTGCGCCCACCGGATGGGAAACACCCGTGGGCGGGCCGTCTCGGTAGAGTCCACGACATAGAGCCAGTACTCCACCTTCTCCTCGTCGTTCCGCAACGCGTCGTTCGCCTGTTGCGCCGTGAGCGCCACGCTGGCGTCCACTTCGAAGCACCCCTGGACTCCCTTTACCTCGATTCGCCGCTCCCGGCCTGCGTCGTCGACGCTTCGCACGTCGAAACCCGGCTGCAGGTCAGGCATCGCCTCGGCTCGTCGGCCGCTGTGCTTCTCGTACTGGAGCACCGCCTGCCGCGCGCGGTGATCGTCCCGGGAATCTCGCCTCACAGAAGCCGCTTCGCCAGCGTCCGTGTCGTGACCTCCGCGCGACACGACCAGAATCCGGACATGATCGGCGGCGCGGCCGCCCGGCTTGGGCGGTCGCGCGCGATCGTCTCCTGCGACCTCGCCGTGGCCGTTCGGTCTCGCAGGCTTCCCGTCGCCCCGCTGATTGCCCGGTCGTGGGCTGTTTCCACCGAACCGCGGTGAAGCGGCGGGGGCGCGATCAGGGCGGGCGTCTGGGCTCCCGGGGTGCGGGCCGAGTAGACCGGAACGGCCGGTCGGCGCCGCTACGCCCTTGTCTTCGCCGTCGGAACCCGTGTCAGAAGCCTTCTCCCGAGGGTCGCCGTCCACGTGCGTGTCCTCATCAGCCGAGGCATCCTGCGTCGGTGGTTTGCGGCTCACGGCGGACTGAAGTGTAGCCGGCTCGACGCCGAGCCCGTCAGCCAGAAACTTCAAGTGGCGCCGAAATCCGCTCTCGTCGTCGAGAGCGAAGAGAGCGCCGGTGAGCCGCGGGATCTCCTGTCCGCGCTACCCCAACTGGAAGTGCTCCACGAGCTGCTCCGCAGCTTGCACCGCGAAGTCGGCGGGGGGACCGACTAGCAGCAACGTCGGTTCTTGGTCCTCCCCCTCTCCTACGAATGCGTGGACGGCATGACGCCGTCCGCCCACGTGCAGCGAGAGCGAGTCGTGCCAGGTGATATTGTGCAGAGAAGGCCGGTCTTCGAGCTGCGAGATCGTCGCTGTCAGTTGCCGCAGCCGGCTGCCCCACAGCGGTTCCCCTGCTCGTTCTCCCCGCTCGACCTCGACTTCGGCCGACAGCAAGGCGATGTCGAGGGCCTGCGCAACACGGCGAACCTGCGCCTTGGTGTCGCCCAGATGGGCGGACGCTACCGCGATCTTGTTCGTCGGCAGAAACTCGCGGATGAGCGGCGATTGCACGTCGTCGACCACGAGCGTCGGACCCATGGGATGCCACTCGCGGCGTCCATAGAGCTGCGCCCGCGCACGAGTCTCCTCCCAGGCGCCGATCAGAAGGTCTCCAGCGTCCATGGAGTCCAGGACGTAACGGTAAGCGGCGGCGAGGTGGCCGCGGAGCACCTCGACACCGGTTGTTGGCGTCCGTTCCCACGTGCTGAGCAGAAAGGCCAACGCTTGCCGTCCGGTCGTGGTGTCAGGAATCGCCAGCAGTCCGCCGAGTGCCTGCACCGCCGCGGCGAGCACCGGCTCGACGTCCGAGAGCGCGACGACCCAGCCGCCCAGATTGCCGCGCGCGCGGGCGCCGGCTCCGGTTCGGCGCACAACCCGGCTCGCCAACGGCACTCCATGCACATTCACCACGGCGAGAGCGCGGCGCAGGTCGTCCTTCTTTGCCTCTCCAGTTCCGACCGCCTCCAGAGCCTCCCGGAGCAACGTGGCGAGATCGCCATCATGCATTTCCGTGGCGCCCCGGCGTTCGAGCCGGCGCAAGGCGGGCGACCGCGGAACTGCGCCACCGAAGTCCACCCCTTCCTCCACCAACCGGGAAGCCAGATCCGCCTTGATGTCGGCGACCGGCGCGTCCTCCCGGTCAGGGTCGGCGGCGAGCAGCACCTCAGCGGGTCTGCGCCGTTCGCCGTCCGTGCAGAGCAGCCACTTGTGGCTCCGCAGGTCGCGGATCCACTGGGCCGGCTCCCGCCCTGGAGTGTGGCGCTCGTAGTGGAAGAAACTGGTCGCCGAACGACGCCCCTGCCCGCGAAAGGCGCGGTGCTCAAGCGTCAACCACTCCTGCAGCGCCGCGGGCGGGACGCTGTCGGTCGCGAACGGAAAGTAACGGTCATGGACTTGGTAGCCCGCGTCGTTCGCCTGCTCGACCTCCGCCACATTCACACCGATTCGCGCCGCCACCCCACCTCTCTCATATCGGTGCATCCGTTCCGTTCGCTCCTCGAGCGCGCCTGCACCCAACACTCCGAGGCGTTCCAGGAACCCGACGACGGCCTGCCGGTCGTCGATGTCGGCGTAGGCCGCGACGAGAGCAGGTTGGGGAAACAGACGACGTCGGCTTGCGCCACCGAGGGCCAGCGGATCCGCTATGAGTGCATCCGCGGGCTTGCCGGGCCCGTTTTCCGTGAGGACCAACGGCACCAGATCCTGGCGATAGGGACCTCGGCCGAGTGCCCAAGCCAGGATGTCCACCAACGGAAGGTCCGTGCCCTCGTCGGCCGCCTGGCGAATCACATCGGCGAGCTTGACCTCCTTGTGGTGTTCCTTCAGCCATCTGATGCCGATATGGTGCGGCTGCTTGTTCACACGATTGCGAATGCCGGACTGCAGTTGCCGCCTTCGGTTTGGCAGAAACGTGTCCAGCGCTTCGGCGACAGCGGGCCCGCCCGGCTCGCGCCTGCTCGGCGGTTCCTCGTTCAACCACCAGGTGTCGTCCGCGGACGCCCAGCCGCCCGCTTTCGTCGGGACGACCGGCACATGGTGCCACGCGTTCTGGGCAACACCGCGCCAGAGCATAAAGAGGGCATCCGACCGTACGTCTTCCGGGAGTGCGCGCCACCAGTTCGGCAGCGCGTCCCTCCAAGCGACGTCGTCGGCCTCGACCTCGCTCCCCCACTCCAGCCAGATCGCGAAGTCCGTGGCGCGCTCTCCCAACAGGTGTTCGTCCATGACCGTCGGACCGAAGAGCAGGTCGGGGCGCCACGAGGAACCGAAGTCGGCGTCAAACGGCTCGGGCAGGACTGCCGCCCGCTCGGGACTACAGAACCGCCTTCGGCCCGGGCCGTGGACCGGCACGATCGGCTGATCGGCGAGGGTCCGGGCGAGGGCGTCGCGCAGATTCCGGAGTGGGCCGGCGAGCAGGCCACCGTCGTCATCGGGTTCGCACAGCGCACGGTAGCCGCGCTCCCGGACCGCATCCGATTCGCGCGACAGCCAGATCAACAACTGGCGGATGATTTCCGGGACCTGCCCCACGATGGCCTCCTGCCAAGCGTCTCCGGTGACCTCGCGCAGGTTCTGCCGGTCGACGTTGACGAACCAGTCAGCCTGCAGGTGGAATCCGAAGGGAATCCGGACCTGTGTCGGCAGTGTCGCGTATACGCATCCGTGGTCCGCCGGCTGCGGCAGGCCGTTGTCGTCGAGCGGCAGCAGGCCGACGACCTCCCGTTCTGTCCACCGGCCCCTCTCGTCGACCTGAACGAACGTATCCTGCCGGACCTCCAGGAACCTGCGCATGGCGGCGTCGTCCGGGCGGTAGTCGGAGGCGAACGCCTTCCAGCGCCAGCACGCGTCACTTCCCGCCCGGCGGACGGTAACGATGCTGTCTTCAACCGAGAGACTCCAGACGGTGTCGTCGACGCTGACCTGTGTGAGCCCGCGCCGCGCGAGCACCGCGAGCGTGGCCCGGTTCGCGGTCGACGCCACCCGTTCGAGGTCATCCGCCACCGGGCGCTGCGGATCTGCGGGTCGACAGAGGAAGAACGCGGTCGTATAGCCCGCGTCCGGGGCCGGAATTCCGTCGTCCCAGTGTGGACGCAGAGTGTCGAACCACTCCGGCACCTCCGATCCGAGGTCTCCGCGGTGGACATCGACGTCGAACCGGAAGCGCCAGTCGAAGCCCGAGACGCTCGCCGTCCGAAAGCGCGCGAAGACGGATTTGAAGCCCACGCCCATGAAGCCGACCGTGGCGAGCCCCTTGGTGGACGCACCGAGTGACGAAAGGCCCCGGACGTGGGGCTCGTCCAGCGCAGTGCGACCATCGTGCTGGAACATCGCGGTGTCGCGTTCTGATCGCCAGCAGACCCGTCTTGCACCAGCGTCGAGAGCATTTTGTGTCAACTCGTAAACGTACATCCACGGATGCGGCAGGCCCGGCTCCAGCAACTTCTGGACGGCTACGCGTGCCGTCGGGCCGAAGTCGGCTTCGTTTGTTCGCCGGATCCTATCGACGACGCTGCGGCGGTCTGCATTCGTTGTCACGCGTGGTTCTCCTGCGGTTGTTCTGCGCCCCGCCACCCCAGCCTCGGCGGAACGGATCCGTGACGGCGCCGCGCACGCTGAACCGGCACAGGCCCGCCCGAGATCGACACGTGCGTGACGCGCTCGTCGGCCTCGGCTATCGCGTTATCGTCGTCCGCTGCGATAGCTGCGCGCGAGGGTGACCGCGCTGGCAGGTTGCCGGGTGCGGTCAAGATACGACACGGAGCGCTCCACGGCCATTCGGGCGTGTTCGGCGGCGTGAGCCGGTGCCGTGGGGTCGAACGGCGGCGCGGTCGACCCACCGTGCTACGACCTCAGGGGATGCCGCCAACCCCTGGAAACCGGGCGAAGTCACCGTCCGTCGTGATTCACTCGCAGCGTGCTCGATCACCATAGCGGCGAGCCACGCGTCGGGAACCAAGTTGCCCTTCGCACCGACGGCGTCGCACAGACGCCGGAAGATCCGCCAGTGGTCGGGGCCGGGGAGGACCGGCTCGCGGTTGGGGCGTCCGCAGGTCTTCCGCGAACTGCATCGCGTCCGCCAGGGAGCTCGGCGCGGCGTAGATGCGCGGGTGGGTGACGATCCGCAGGAATCCGCTCACGACCAGGTCGCTCAGCCCGAGGCAGCGTCGGTATTGGCGGTCCATTCCAGCCAGTCCCGGTAGGCTCGATGGTCGCGCGCGTCTTCGCGGTGTGCGTAGATGCGTACCATGACGTCGGGGAGGATCACTCCACGCCGTCCATCACGTCGAGCAGGGATGCCGAATCATCCAGGTCGATTCCCGGCCGGAGCCCGCCGCGTCCGGCGGTGGTGAGCCGGACGGGTGTGCGCGGCGCGGCCGTCGTGCGGGCCAGCCGGGCGCGCAGCGACTCCTCGATGATCGCGGTCAGCGTCATACCGCACCGAGCTGCCTCACGTTTCGCTTGGAGCAGGAGGGA
This sequence comes from Vicinamibacterales bacterium, assembly GCA_965215155.1. Taxonomy (GTDB): domain Bacteria; phylum Acidobacteriota; class Vicinamibacteria; order Vicinamibacterales; family UBA8438; genus JAGWAJ01. Next base: position 2,820,328 of record CBDCCY010000004.1, read on the forward strand.
GTCCGGCAAGCGGAGTGTGGTTCGCACGATGCCTGAACGTATGGCACGCGCATCCAAGTGTCAACGACCGGCGGGTCGGTTCCGAAGGCGCTGCAGCTCGGCGATGTCCAGCATGTCCTGGGGTCTCCCCGCTCGCCGCTTCATGGCGATCAGGTCGTCGAGGGAGGCGACGAGGAAGGTGCGTGGCTCGACCGTCACCTCGACCGCCCGCCGCCGGAGCTCCTCGAATGCCTCGCTCTCGCCGACCAGCAGGTCGACTTCGGTCGCGCCGTCCTCGCTGCGGAAGTTGAGGGCGAGCATGCCCTTCTCACGCCGCCACCGGCGGACTTGATCCACGTCGCGAATCCGTTCCAGCGGCTCGGGAATGCGCGGCCGCGCCCCGCGTGACCAGAGCAGGTCGACTGCGGCTCGCCAGGAGGCCGGCGCCAGGCTGGGCACGACGTCGAGGTCGAACGTCGCCCGTGAGCCCCCGTGGAGGGCGGCGGCCACTCCGCCGACGATCACGAACTCAACGCGACGGTCGTGAAGCTCGTTCAGGAGCTCGAGGAAGCCGCTCGTCATGCGACTGCTGGTCTCTCAGGGCCGTCCGAAGAATGGCCAGGTCGCGAGCGTGGGCTTCGAGCCTGCGCAGGCGTGCCACGAACGTGCGGGCGTCGAGCCGCTCGACTGGCTGATCGTCGGGCTGAACACCCGTCCAGTCGACGCCGCGATCCGTGGGCGGCCTCTCCATCCGCGAGCATTGTCCCAGCAATCGGCCTTCGGCTCAACGGGAGCGCGGGCGCGCCTCCGGTAGCGCAGTGCCCCTCTGCGTGCCGGCCGTCCTCGCCACACCGGCCGGGCCGCCGCCCGGCGGCGTCGGACCGCCAGCTGCCTGAAACGCCACGCCGCAGAGCTGCGCCGATTCCGCCAGGGAGCCGAGGGCCAGGCGGGCGGCGCCGCGGTAGTAGTCGGTCTCGGCGTGCTCCACGACGAGGCCGAGACAGCGGGGCGCCCACGCCAGGAGGTGATCCTGCAGGAGCGTCTGCTGGGTCTCGAAGCACGTGGACAGGCGTTTCCCGTCGCCGCCGCGGGCCGCTTGGGTGGCCAGGACCGACATTGCGGCCAGGAAGTCGAGCTCAAGGGCCAGGTGATCGTCCGGCTCGCGGTGGATGGTGGGGGACTCGAAGCCGAAGCGCTCGTACAGGGCGCGCACCTGGAGCGTCGGCTCCTGGAACGTGAGCTTCGTCTTGCTGCGGTAGACCGATTCCCAGGGTGCGGCGCGCATCTCGCCGGGTCCGACGAACAGGCGGTTGAAGTCCCAGGTGAGCGCGCGGAGCGTTGCCGGATCCCAGCTCTCGCAGAACGCCGCCAGCAGGTCGAGCCCCGCGGCGGTTTCCGCCTCCGGCGACGGGAAGGGCCAGCTCCGGAACAGGCGGTCCCGGGCCAGGGCGGCCATCCAGTCGGCGCTCGGCGGTTCGTGGAAGCACCGGCCCAGGAAGCGGTAGGCGAGGGCCTGCCCTTCCTGACGCTGCTCCCATTCCGCGCGGTGGCCCGGGTCGCGTTCCCCGCCCGGCGGGCGAGCGGTCAAATGCCGACCCGCACCTGCATGGCGTAGAACAGGAACCGGCCGCAAAGCTCCGATACGAGGACGAGGCAGAACGCCGCTCCGGTGAGCGGCCGCGCCAGGCGCGCGCTGGCGAGGAGGCGGTCGCCGGCGAGGACTCCCACGAGAGCGGCGGCCGCGACGCACAGCAATACGACCCGCAGGAGGAGGATGCCGCCGTAGTCTCCGGTCAGGCGCGCGGCGCTCGCCGCGGCTGCCGGCGAACCGTCGGCCGCGAGCGAGAGCAGGTGGAACGGGAGCACGATGAGCTCCGCCCCGAGCACTACGACGGCGGCCAGCGCGAGGCCACGCACGGCCTGCCACGAAATCGGACCCCACGACGATGGACCGGACGAGGCCGACGAATCTGCCTCCGACCGGTCCGCCTCCGCCGGCAGGCCCTGCAGGACGAGACCGGCGGCCACGCCGAGAATGCCCAGCCGCAGCGCCGACCCCCCGAACGCGGCCGGCGTCGCGAAGCTGTTCCAGGCCGGCTGCGCCGGGAGCAGGTAGATTGCGGTCTGGCAGTAGAGGAACGCCACGCCCGCCACCGCCGTCAGCCAGGACAGCCAACGGTTCGGCCCCGTCGCCCCGCCGGCTCTGCCGGCGCCGGCCGCCCGCCATTCCGTCGCCGCCAGAACGGCCAGCAGGATGGCGAACAAGCTGCCGAAGACGATCTCCCGGCTCAGCCAGGACGACGAGAAGTTGACGACCGCGCTCGCCGCCTGGAGCGGCGTCGAGAGATGGAATAGCGCCGTGAACAGACCTACCGACAGAACCGCGAGGACGCTGACGTGGGCCGCGAGCATCCCGCGTCCCTTCCCGCCGAGCAGCGCTCCGCCCGCTCCGCCGCCCGCCTTAGCCCCGTCGCTTCCGGAACTGGCGCCCGGCGTCCCGTCGGCCCCGGAGCCGGGGCCCCGCGTTCCCTTCGCTGGCGTTCCGGCCGCCGTGCTGCCGCCGTGAGCGTGGCGCCGTCCGGCCAGGAGCTCCAGCACCTGCAGCGTGAGGAACGCCCCCACCGCGGCCTGCGTCAGGAGGGTGAAGGCTACGAGCGCCCAGTCGCGCGTCGCCATGCCGGGGGCTAGACTAGGCGCGGACGAGCTTGAGGGGGATGAAGCGCACCGCCGGCTTAGTGATCTCCGCGTCCGGCAGCGGCCCGAACTGGTCGGTGGCGCCCGCCTTCGCCGACACCTCGTCGAGCGTCCCCCACTGGAGCGCCTTCGTCGGGCACGCCTCGGCGCAGGCCGGCCCGCCCGTCCCCGCGTCGATGCGGTGCGAGCAGAAGTTGCACTTCTCCATCTTGCCCGTCTCTTCGCTGAACTGGGGCGCGTCGTAGGGACACGCCCACGCGCAGAGACGGGCGCCGATGCACTTGCTCTGGTCGACGATGACGATGCCGTCCGGCCGCTTGGTGATCGCCCCGGACGGGCACGCCTCGGCGCAGACCGGCACCTCGCAGTGGTTGCACGACATCGAGACGTGGTACATGTACGGGCCACCGCTGTCGTCGCCCTCGACGGTGCGGACCTTCCGCCAGCGCGGGCCCATCTCGACCCCGTTCTCGACCTTGCAGGCGATCTCGCAGGTGCGGCAGCCCGTGCAGCGGTTGGCGTCGAAGAAGAACGCGACCTGCTGGCTCATGCGGCGTCTCCTCGCGCGGCGCCTCCGCGCGCGACCTCGACCATCGACGAGTTGAGCGTGTGGCCGAGCGAGATGGGCTCGTACTTGTCGGGGCTGAGGATGCTGGCCGTCTGCTTTTCGTCGACGCCGCCCCAGCCCGTCGTGACGCTCACCACCCCGCGCATGATGCCCCGCGTCACGTCGGCCATCGCTTCGATCTCGCCGCGGTCGTTGAAGACGCGGATGCGCCCGCCCTGCTCGATGCCGCGCGACTTCGCGTCGTCCGGGTGGATCTGCAGCACCTGCCGGGCCCAGATCTCGGTCAGGAAGTCGTGGTGGTGGAAGCTGGAGTTGACGTGGTTGTGGTTCTTGCGGTTGATGAGCTGCAGCGGATAGCGGGCCGCGAGCGTCTCGTCGACCCAGGGCGCCTCCACCGGATGCTCGTACTCGAGAAGCGGCGCGAAGCCCTTGCCCTGCAGGTAGAGCGAGAAGAGCTCGATGCGGCCCGACTGCGTGTTGAAGCGCTTGTCGGCGAACGGGATCCACGGGTCGGGCATCGGGTTGACGGGACCCTCCTCGAGCTGCTCCAGGGTGACGCCGGTCGGCTCGAGGACGTGCCGCAGGATCTCGTCGTCCGGCTTGTCGAAGTCGTCGCCGAAGCCGAGCCGCTTCGCCAGCTCGGTCATGATCCAGCGGTCGGAGCGCGCCTCGAAGAGCGGCTCGATCGCCTGCTCCATGAGCTGGATGTAGCGGCTGCGGATGCCGGCCAGCAGGCTCCGGGCCTCGAAGATGGTGGTCGCCGGCAGCACGATGTCGGCGTAGCGGGCGGTCGTCGTCATGAAGATGTCCTGCACGACGACGGATTCGACGTTGTCGAGGCCCGCGATGATCTTCCGCGTGTTCGGGTACTGCGTGAGCACGCCGGTCCCGGCCACGTGGATGGCCCGGATGGGGTGCGGCTTGCGCTCCACGAGGTACTCGCCGAGCTTGGTGGCGGGGATGCCGTCGATCGGCTCGTTGCGCTGGAGGGGCACCGGGTAGTTGATGGTTCCGCCCTGCCCCAGGAAGCCGCCGTTGTCGTTGACCCCGCCCCCGAGCAGTCCGACGTTGCCGGTGAGCGACGCGAGGTAGAGATGGCCGATGACCGTCAGCGTGCCGTGATCCGTGCGCTGCGCGCCGGCCATGTTCTGGATGATGGCGGCCGGCCGGGTGGCGGCGTACTCGCGCGTCACCGGCGCGACGACGTCGCCCGGGGCGCCGGTGAGCCGTTCGACGACGGCCGGCGCATAGCGCGCGGCGATGGCGCGGAGCCACTCGAAAACCGGCTGGCAACGCGCGCCGCCGATCTCGTAGCTGCCCGAGAGCGCCGGCCGCACGCCCGGCGTGTCGACGGGGACGGGACGTCCGGCCCGCTCGTCCCACACGAGGAAGCGCCCCGAACCGCTGCGGCCGTCCGTCAGTAGCTCGAGGTCGCGGAGGTCGACCGGCAACTCCTCGCCGCCCGCCGGCCAGCCGTCCGCCTGGGCCGGGAGGTCGTAGCCCCGCTCACTGAGGCGGACCAGGAACGGCGCGTTGGTGAACTGCCGGACGTAGTCCTCGTCGAAAAGCTCCTCGTCGAGCAGCACCTTGATCATGCCGAGGGCGAGCGCCGCATCGGTGCCGGGGCGGATCTGGATCCAGCGGTCCGAGAGCGCCGCCGTCTCGCTCAGCCGGGGGTCGATGGTCACGAGTCGCGCGCCGTGGTCCTCCCGGGCCTGGAAGAGGTTCTTCATGTAGCCCTGGTTGGAGACGGCGGGGTTGTTGCCCCAGGCAAGGAAGAAGCGGCTGTGGACCCACTCGTCGCGGAACTCGGAGCGGCCGCCGCCGAAGACGGCGTTGAACCCCTCGGTGACCGAGGCGCAGCAGAGCTGCGAGATGATCGGCGTCGCGCCGCCGAAGCGGTTCCAGAAGGCGGAGTAGATCCCGCGGACGCCGGTCGAGAACGTGGACCAGTTGCCGGTCGAGCCGAAGGAGAGGAAGGCCTGGTTGCCGTCTTCGTCGAGGATCCGCCGGTAGCGCTCGGCGATGGTGTCGAGCGCCTCGTCCCAACTGATGCGCTCCCACTTGTCCTCGCCCCGACGCCCCAACCGGCGCATCGGGTACTTCAGCCGGTGCGGGCTGTAGAGCTGACGGATGCGGGAGAGGCCGCGCGCGCAGGCGAGGATGTTGAAGTCGGGGTCGCCGGTCACCTTGACCAGCCGGCCGTCCTCGACGTGGGCGAGGAGCGCGCAGTGCAGGCACTCGGGCGTGTTCGCGGTCCGAAAGATGCGGGCGCTGCCGGTCGCGCCGCCGGCCGCGGGGGCCGGGCTGCCGCCCGGCGTCCCGCCGGAGGGGTCGCGGGACAGCAGGAGTCCGCCGCCGCCGAGGGCCGTCGCGCCCCCCAGCAGCGCGCTCCACTTCAGGAATCCCCGGCGCGAGGACGCGTGGGCAGCGTCTCCGTCGACGACGTCGCGGGACCGTGGCATCGGCGTCCCCCCGAGGCTCCGCCGGGCGCGTATCGTCACCGCCGAGACGCGCCTTTCGCGCAGCAGTACCCGGCGAGTATAGACCAGCGAGCCGGCGTCTACTAGGAGTCTGCGCCGCAGAAACGTGCCATGGACGACTGCGTGCCCGCGCAGACTCCCAACGCGCCCGTGAGGGCGCGCTAGAGCGCCTCAACCACGTCGCCGACGTGAATGCGACCCGGTCGCTCGACGCTCGCATAGACGCCCAGGTTGCCCCCGGCCTCGCTGACCAGCCGCCGCAGCACTGTCGAGTCCCGCGGCAATCCTGCGAAGCCATGTGTCGTCATCACGCATCGCGGACAGGTCATCCTCACCTGCCACACCGAGTCTCCGACCCCAACTCGTCGACCGATCCAGTCTTGCTCCGGGAACCGGGACTTCTCCAGCGCATCGATCGTCACGCTCGGCCGGAAGCGTCGAACGTCGATCGTCGCCTCCGGCGCAGACCGCTGCATCGTGGCGATCGACTCCGACGTGAGGAGCATCAGCGGCGCGAGGTCGACGAAGGGCTTCACCGGCCGACCTCCGAACTCGAGAAGCTCTTTCGGAATGGTCGACAGGTCGGGCAGCGGCTCCCCCGGCGCCCGCGCGAGAATCGCGTCGAGCTCGGCGGGGCTGGCCGCGGGAGCTCGCTCAACCGGAGGCGACCCACACGGCCACAGCGTGACGCGGTGCCCCAGGTACTCACTCAGCCGCTGGCCGGCGGATGGATCATCCGCCCGGAACGCCTCCCCTGTCGGAAGCTCGATCTCGGGCACGCCGGACCCGGACTGCGGCGACCTCCCGATGCAGCCCATCAATGCGGCGACACGTTTCCCGGTCATGAAGTTGCCGCGCAACTCGTCGCGCACGGCCCAGACGCGATCCCCCGCAATCCCCTCGTCACGTATCTCGGCGCTCTGGATGCTCTCGCCCAGCATGCTCTTGACGGGATAACGGCATATCGCCGCCACAGTCCCAAGCGCAGCCATCTCATTCTCCTGGCGGCTCTTGCCTGCCGCGAGCGTCAGGCGGGGAAGTGCTCGTTGTCGATCGCATCCAGCATGCCGCCGGTGGCCAGTTGGCGGATCAGACTCTTCTCGCTGTGGAGCAGGTAGTAGGTCCAGGGCAGCGCGGGGGCGCTCATCTCGTTCAGCGCCCGCCTGTCCTCCTGCGGGAGGGTGACCTCCAGGTACTGCAGGCTGTTCTCGATCTGGGAGACCTTGCGGGCCCCGACCATCGGGATCACGCCGCGCTCCCGCACCCACGCCAGGGCCACTGCGGCCGAGCTGGTTCCGAGGCGGTCGGCGATCTCGTCCACCTTGCGGGTGATCTCGTACGCCTTCTCGTCGAACTGGAAGGCGACCTGCTTGAAGAACTCGCTGTCGTACCGCCGGCTCTCCGAGCCGTTGCCCCGCGTGTACTTGCCGGTCAGGAAGCCGCCGGCCAGCGGCGAGTACGCGTTCACGCTGATGCCGAGCGCGCGGGCGCAGGGAATCACCTCGAGCTCCAGGTCCCTCGAGACCAGGTTGTACTGATACTGCAGGGCCGAGATCGGCTCCCAGCCGCGCTGCTCGGCCACCGTCTGGCCGCGCGCCACCACCCAGGCCGGCGTGTTGCACAGGCCGAAGTGCAGGACCTTGCCCTGCTGCACGAGGTCGTTGACGTTGCGCATCACGTCCGCGATGTCGGTGCTGTACTCCCAGAAGTGAATCCACAGGAGATCGATGTAGTCCGCGCCGAGGCGCTTCAGGCTCCCTTCCACCGAATGCACCATGCTCTTCTTGTGGTTGCCGCCGGCGTTGGGATGGTCCCGGATGCTCGGATCCACTCCGCTGTCCGGGGTGTTGGTGTACTTCGTCGTCACGACGTAGCGATGGCGATCGGACGCGACGAACTCGCCCAGGATCCGCTCGCTGAGACCGCCGTTGTACACTTCGTTGGCCGTGTCGAAGTAGTTGCCGCCCTTCTCCGCGAAGGCCTCCAGGATCCGGCGGCTCTCCTCGGGTCCGGCGGAACTGGGGGACTCCGTCGACATCATCATCGTGCCGAGGCAGACCTCCGACACGCGCAGGCCGCTCTTGCCCAGCAGCTTGTACCGCATTCTCGTCCCTGTACCCTTCTGAATGACTTCGGGGCGATGATGTCGCGGAGTCGGGCAGGCCGTCGGGAGCTACCATTCGTCCCCTGTGTTTCGAACACCTGGGAGGGACTTGTGCCCCGACGGTTCGCCATCGATGGACGCCCAGTGGGGAGTTTGCGCCGTAGAGCGCCAGTACAGGGACCGGCAGGCATCGTTGGCGCGCCCGTTCGATTCGCCTGGGAGGTTAAAGTTGAAGTTGGAATGGTTCGCGGGTGTGGACTGGGGCTCGCAACAACATCAGGTGTGCGTGCTCGACGCCGACGGGAAGGTGCTCGGAGAACGGGTGTTCGAGCATGGCGGTGCAGGGTTGCTGCAAATGGCGGACTGGCTGCTGTCGTTCGCAAAGGGCGACGCGAGCGAAGTCGGCGTGGCGGTCGAGACGCCACGCGGGCCGGTGGTCGAGAGCCTGATGGAACGCGGCTTCGCCGTCCACTCGATCAACCCGAAACAGCTCGACCGCTTCCGCGACCGGCTGTCGCCGGCAGGGGCGAAGGACGACCGGCGGGACGCCCGGGTGCTGGCCTCGGCGCTGCGTACCGACCCGCACTGTCTTCGGCGGCTGGAATCGACCGACCCGGCGATCGTCGAGTTGCGGGAGTGGTCGCGCCTCAACGAGGACCTGACTCGGGAACGGGTGCGTCTGGCCAACCGCATGCGGGATCAGCTCTGGCGCTACTACCCACAGTTCCTCGACGCGGTTGACGACGACGTCGCGGCGCCGTGGGCGCTCGACCTGTGGCAGAGCCTGCCGACGCCGCGTGCCGGCCAACGCGTGCGCGAGGTGACGCTCACCAGAGTGTTGAAACAGCATCGCATCCGCCGGATCGACGCCGCGACATTGCGCGCCAAGCTGCGTACGCCGGCCGTCACGCTGACGCCGGGCGCGGCCGAAGCCGCCACTACGCATGTGCGGCTCGTCGCTGAACGCCTCGCCCTGGTCAACCGCCAGCTCGATCAGGCTCGGCGCGAACTCGATGGGTTGGTACATCAGCTCGCCGAGGCTGCTCCGGCGGACGACCCGAACGCTTCGACGGAGGACGAACCCTCGTCGAAAGCGCTGCCGGATGCGGCGATCCTGCTGTCGCTGCCCGGCATCGGCGCCAAGGTGCTCGCCACGCTGCTTGCCGAAGGCAACGACGCGGTGGAGCGGCGGGACTACAACGCGTTGCGCTGTTTGTGCGGGGTGGCTCCAGTCACCCGGCGTTCGGGCAAGAGCATGATCGTGATGCGGCGACAGGCGGCCCATGGCCGGCTGCGCGACGCCGCCTACCACTGGGCCCGCGTCGCTGCCCAACGCGACCCGGTCAGCCATGACAAGTACCGGTCGCTGCGCGCCCGCGGCCACGGGCACGCCCGCGCCCTGCGCTCGGTGGCCGACCGACTGCTGAACGTCGCCTGCGCGATGCTGCGTGACGGTGTCTGCTTCGACCCGCAGCGCGCCGGGATTGGCGCTGCCTGAGCGGATCGTCGACATGTAGCTCGTGGCGTCCCGGACCAGGCGCCGCGCATTCTGTTCGTGGAACGAGGGCCAGCCTTCTGGCTGGCCCGCAAGAACTTCCCGCACGGTCAGCCGCGGCAGTCACCGGAGGCCGTAGCGGAGCGAAGGAGCCGGGAAGCGGCTTGACGGCCGCGGTTGACCGTGCGCGAGGCAAACGCGTTCCGAGCGCAGCGAGGGCATTCATTTGCCTTCAAGCCGACCCACATCTGTGTCCAGAGGGCGGCATGATCGCGTCCTCGGACTCGATAGAAGGCGCCACCGAACGAACTCGAAAATCCGCTTGACAAACGGTGGGGAGTCCTGTACTTCAACGGCTATTGGCACACCGGGCGGCGCCTGCTCGCCAACGTCGCCGGTCTCCTGCTGATCGGCATCGTGTGGATGCCGTTCAACGCGGGCGCGACAACGTTCTTCATCTACGGCGGCGCGTTCGTCGGGCGCGCGCTCCGACCGCCGCGCGCCTGGGGATACGTTGCGGGCGTTGCGCTCCTGCTCCTCGTGGAGTCGCTGTTGCTGGACCTGCCCGCGGAGTTCCTCCTGTTCGGGGCTCCGGTCACTGCGCTCGTCGGCGCCGCGACCGTCCATCTCGCGGAAGCCGGGCGCCAGGAGAGCGCATTGAAGCTGTCGCAGGCCGAGGTGCGGCGGCTCGCGACCGTCGCCGAGCGCGAGCGGATTGCGCGCGACCTCCACGATCTGCTCGGTCATACGCTGTCGGTAATCGCCATCAAGGCCGAGCTGGCCGCGAAGCTCGCGGTGCGCGGAGACGGGCGGGCGGAGCAGGAGATCCGCGACGTCGAGGCGATCTCTCGCGACGCCCTGCGCCAGGTGCGCGAAGCGGTGGCCGGCTTCCGCCGGGCGGACCTGGACGGCGAGCTGGCCAGCGCCCGGCTCGCGTGCGAGGCGCGGGGCATCCGGTTGGCGGTCGACCGCCAACCGCTGGACGTGGGGCCGGATCCCGAAGCGGTGCTGGCGCTGTGCCTGCGTGAGGCGATCACCAACGTCGTTCGCCACTCGGACGCCCGTCACTGCCGGGTCAGTCTCGCCCGCGAGGGCACGCGGATCCGCCTCGCCGTGGCCGACGACGGGGCAGGCGGTGCGATTCGGGAGGGCGCAGGCCTCTCCGGGATGCGCGAGCGGGTGGGGCGGGCAGGTGGTGAGATGACGGTGGAGTCCGCGAAGGGTGTCACCCTCTCCGTCCGCGTCCCGGCCGACGCCGGGCCGCAGAGGCCGGGGGTGCGCGCGCCGGGTCGGGAAGCGGCATGATTCGCGTCCTGGTTGCGGAAGACCAGGCGATGGTGCTCGGCGCGCTCTGCGCGCTGCTCGACCTCGAGGACGACATCGAGGTGGTCGCTCGCGCGAGGAACGGCGCCGAGGCCCTCGATCTGACGGAGCGCCTGCATCCGGACGTCGTGCTCACCGACATCGAGATGCCGCGGATGGGCGGGCTGGAGCTTGCGTCGGCGCTAGCCGAGCGAGGAACGCGCGTCATCATCCTGACCACCTTCGCCCGTCCCGGCTACCTGCGCCGTGCGCTCGACGCCGGCGTGCGCGGGTACCTGCTGAAGGACGCGCCGGCCGAGGAGCTCGCGCGGGCGGTCCGCGACGTGCGGGCCGGCCGCCGCGTCATTGCGCCGGAGCTGGCCGCCGAGGCCTGGTGCGAGGCCGACCCGCTGACCGACCGCGAGCGGCAGGTCCTGCGCCTCGCCGGCGACGGCCTCTCAGGCGCGGGCATAGCGTCGAACCTCGGTCTCACGGAAGGGACCGTGCGCAACTACCTGTCGGAGGCGATCGGGAAGCTCGGTGCGTCGAACCGCGTCGAAGCCGCACGCATCGCTCGCCGGAAGGGGTGGCTCTGAGGGCCGCCGCGGCAGGACCGCACGACCCCTGAGGTCGTGGGCGGTGCGTCTTCCTGTCCTGCGGCTCCGGCGGGTGACCATCTACTCCTCCCGCACCCGCCGGGCGGCGGTAGCGCGATCGACGATCGAGACGACGGTCGACGCGATCAGCACGTACGCGGTCGCGCGAGCGGCGTACCCCAGCATCGCCGCCATGCCGGAGAACACGTCCAGACGGGCCGCCGCGAGCCCGACCAGCGGCACGAAGTAGCCGATCCCGTTCCAGCGCCCGAGCGTGCTCATGCGCAGCCGCTTCTGCCGATGCACCCGGTAGGAGTCGAACACGTACTGGCCGAAGGCGGCCACGACGAGGGCGGGCAGCACCAGGGGAACGCGGCCCGCCACCCCGGCGCCGGTCAGGCAGGCGGTCACGAACAGACAGTCGGTCGCGTGGTCGAACAGTTGCCCCCGGGGTGACGCAGTGCCGAGCCGCCGGGCGACCATGCCGTCGAAGTAGTCGCTGGCGATGGCCGTGGCCAGCAGGACGGCGACGAGCCCCGCGCCGAGGAGATCGGGCCGCGCGAAGGAGACCGCCAAGGGCAGGGCCAGCACCAGCCGGAGTCCGGTGAGGACGTGAGCCGTGCCGGCCATGAAGTCTCTCTACCGCGGAGAACGGGGTAGGCTACTTGCAGGACCGCCAGGGGAGGGAGCAGCGCCGCAGGAAGGGAGTCGCTCATGGATGGCCGGAAACTGCTTCGTCAGCTCTACGCCCACATGGAATGGGCCGATGCCAGCGTCTGGTCCGAGGCCCTCAAGGTGGACCGGGCCTCCGACGATCAGCGGTTGCGCGACAAGCTGCACCACCTCCACGAGACGCAGCAGGCGTACGTGAGCATGTGGACCGGCCAGCCGTCGCGGAGCGCGGAGGACGGCGACTCCCTCGCTGCCATCTACGCGCAGGCGCAAGCGTTCTACCCGGCAGCGGGGAGGTTTCTGGCCGCCACCGATGAGCAGGCGCTGGCCGAGTCGGTGTCGGGCGCCTTCGCCGAACGCATGCAGCAGTACCTCGGGCCTCCACGAGGCGCGGTCACACTCGGGGACACCGCGATTCAGGTCGTGTCGCATACGACACACCACCGCGGGCAGGTCATGACCCGGCTTCGCGAGATCGGCGGCGAGCCGCCGCTCGTGGACTACGTGATCTGGTTGTGGTCGGGGATGCCCGCCGCGGTATGGGCTCCTCGCCCGCCAACCGTCGCCTGACGGCTCCGGTTGGCGCCCAGCCGCGCCTACAGGAGCCTGTTACGGGACAGGCTCCTACTCCAGATCCAGCGATGTCTTCAGCGCCGCGATCTGCTCCGCGGCGTCCTCCAGGAACTCCGTGCTCGGGTACTCCGATACGAGGCGCTCGAACATCGGCAACGCTTCGCGTTCCCGGTCCGACGCCGCCAGCGAGGCGGCGAGGTGGTAGTAGATCTGGTCGCGTCGCGTGTAGCCCGGGTCGTCGTCGAGGATCTCGCGGAACCGGTCGATGGCGCCGGGGTAGTACTTGTTGCGGTAGTAGAAGCGGCCGACGATGAAGCTCGAGTCGCTGAGGCGGTCGCGGGCCTCCCGGAGGCGGGTCCGCACCTCGGCGAGAAGGGTGTCGTCGACTCCGGACGCGAAGGTCGGGTCCGTCACCGCCAGCTCTATGAATCGCTCGAACTCGCGGATCGCCTCGTGTGTTTCCGACTGGTCCCGCTGCGGCGACCTCATCTGCTCGAAGGAGACCATGCCGAGCAGGTACTGCGCGCGGGCGGAGAGACGGTGCGAGGGGTACAGCCGGAGGAACTCGCGGAGATCGGCCTGCGCCGCCACGTAGGTTGCCAGCGTCCCCTCCCGGTAGTAGGTCTCGCCCACCTTGAGGCGGGCGTCGGCGCGCAGGGCGCTCTGCGGGTAGTTGTCGCGGATCTGGACGTAGTAGTCGCGAGCGCGGGTCCAGGACTCCTCTTCCATGGCCGCCTCGGCCCGTTCGTACAGCAGCCGGTCGGCCTCGGCCGTTGCCGGCGTGATCTCGGGCTCGGGGTGCCGCATCCGAGCGCGGCGCCCGCCAGCAGCGCGAGGCACGCGGCGCTGACGGCGAACGGGGCCGGTCGCGTCGGAGGCGCACCGGCCGAAAGGGGGTGAGCAGGGTGGCCAGCCATGGTAACTCCGCCTGTGTCTCCTGGTTCCGGTTCACCGTCGGCGCCGACCCGATGCCGGTGCGGGCGGCGGCCGATCGGATCCGCGTGGTTCATGTCAGCAGCGCGCATATCTCGTTGGGGAGGCGCCGCGGCCGCCCTGCCGCGTCGGTGGCCGCGTGCAGGGTGTGTCCGGTCGCGAGCAATGTCCCGTCGTCCGAGCGGTGCACCTCGTAGCGGAATTCGACGCGGACCGCAGAGCGGAGGCCACCGCGCGTCGACACGTCGAGCTCGTCGTCGTAGCGCGCCGACGCCCGGAAGCGACAGAGCGCCTCGACGACCGGCAACAGGATCCCGTCCCGCTCCAGGTCGCGGTAGCGCCGGCCGAGGCGGCGCAGCAGGTCCGTGCGGCCGACCTCGAACCACGTGAAGTAGTTCCCGTAGTACGCAATCCCCATCGCGTCGGTCTCGGCGTAACGCACGCGCACGCGCGACGACGTCGACGGCACGGTCAGCCCCGGTCGGGGACCGCAAGGGTCGCCGGGCGCGCCGCCTCGCGCAGCGCCCGCGTCGCCGCGGCGGCATCGTCGGCTCCGAAGATGGCCGACGCCGCCACGACGATCTCCGCCCCCGCGTCGACGACCCGGCCGACGTTGCCGGTGTGGACTCCGCCGTCGATCTCCACCGGCGCCGGGTTGCCGGCCCGGTCGAGCAGCCGCCGCACCTCCCGCACCCTGGCGACGCTCGACGGAATGAATGCCTGGCCGGCGAAGCCGGGGTTGACGGACATCACGACGACGTAGTCGAGCTGGTCGGCCACCGGCTCGAGCACCCCGGCCGGCGTCGACGGGTTGAGCGCCGCCCCCGCCCGGACCCCGAGCGAGCGCAGCGCGCCCAGGGTTCGGTGGAGGTGGGGCGATGCCTCGACGTGCACGGAGATCATCGACGCGCCCGCCTTCGCGAAGGCCTCGATGTGGCGCTCGGGTTCGACGATCATCAAATGCACGTCCAGCGGAAGCGCCGACGCGCGGGCGAGAGCGGCCACTATCGGAATCCCGATCGTCAGGTTGGGCACGAAGCGCCCGTCCATCACGTCCACGTGGATCAGGTCGGCGCCGCCCGCCACCACCGACCTCACCGCGACCCCCAGCGCCGCGAAGTCGGCGGCGAGGATCGAGGGGGCGATGCTGAGCGTCCGAGGCGGCATGGTCAGCGGCTGACTTCGAGCGAGATCGGCTCGCCCGGGGCGATCTGGAAGCCCGCGGCCGGCGCCTGCCGGAGGATCACGCCGGACGGCACGCCGGGGTAGGGATGGTCGGCGACGACGCTCACGCGGAACCCGCGGGTGCGGAGGATCTCCGCCGCCGCGTCGCCGCCCACCCCGATCAGATCGGGCATGACGTAGGTCTGCCCGCGCTCCCCACGATTGACCAGGAGCGAGACGACATCCCCGCTGCCGGAGGGCGGAGGCTCCTGGGCGACGACGGCGCCGGTCGGGTAGCGGTCGGAGCGGATCTCGGCCACGCTCTCGACGACGATGTCGTTGTCGATGAGCCGCCGGCGCGCGCCCCCCTCGGACTCGCCGATGACGGGCGGCACCTCGCCCGCCGTCGGGCCGGAGCTCAGCCAGAGCTTGACGCTCCGGCGGCTGCGGGTCGTGGCGCCCGGACTCGGGTCCTGCTCGGCTACCTGGCCGGCGTCGATCGTCGCGTGAATGCGGCGCCGCGGCTCGAGGCGGGCCGTCAGTCCGGCCGCGGCCAGCGCCGCCGTCGCCGCCTCGACCGTCTGCCCGGTCACGTCGGGCGTCGGGACCTCGCGGGTCCTGATCGCCAACTGCAGGCCGGCCAGGGCGGAGAGCCCGAACGTCACGGCCAGCGCGCCCGCGAGGGCGACCAACCGGACGGCCTTCACGACCTGAGCGGGGACCTTCATGCGACCTTCCAGTGTAGTGGAAGGGCTCGGGCCTGACCAAGCGCCGGCCGTTCGTCCGCGGGCCGGGTGCCCAGTCAGAGCCTCCGTTCGAGGACGGCTCCGAAGAATGCCTGCAGCCCGTCCCGGAAGGGCAGCGTGCGGAAGTACCCCTCGGCGTCGACGAAGCGCGCCGCGTCCGGCGCCGCCGGCCGGACGATCTCGAACTGGGGGTGCGTCCGCCGGAAGCGGGCTACGACGTGCTCGTTCTCGTCCGGCTCGCCGGAGCAGGTGGCGTAGACGAGCCGGCCCCCCGGGCGGACCGCGGCGGCGGCCTCGGCGAGAAAGGCGTCCTGTCGAAGCGCGAAGGTCGCGAGGCGATCCGGCGTGACCCGCCAGCGGATGTCCGGGTCGCTGCGTAGCGTCCCGAGCCCCGAGCACGGCGCGTCCACGAGGACTCGCTCGAAAGCCGGAGCGAACGGCAGCGGCGCGGCCGCGTCGAGGCGCACGAGGCGGACGCACTCCGCCCCGCAGCGCCGGACGGTGGCCTCCAGCACCTCCAGCCGGCGAGGGCGGAGATCGGCGGCAACGAGCACGCCGCGGCCCTCCATCGCGCCTGCGATGTCGACGGTCTTGCCGCCGGGGGCCGCGCAGACGTCCAGCACGCGCATGCCCGGTTCGGCCGCAACCAGCGCCGCGACGAGCTGGGCCGCCTCGTCCTGCACCAGGATGTCGCCGTGCGCGAACGCCGGGGTGGCGCCGGCGAGTCCTGCGGCGACCTCGAGCGCGAGCGGCGCCCAGCGGCTCGCTGCCGCGCGCACGCCCTGTCCCGCCAGGCGTTCCGCGGCCTCCTCGCGCGTGGCCCGGAGGCGGTTGGCGTGGAGCGTGACGGGGGCCGGCTGGTTGTTGAAGCGCGCCCACGCCGTCGCGGCGTCCAGGCCGTGGCGGTCGACCCACCGCTCGGCCAGCCAGCGCGGGTGCGACAGTGTGATGGCGAGGTAGTCGAGCGCCTCGGCGCGCGGCGTCCGCCCCCCGGTCCGCGGCGCGGGGGGGAGCGACGCCGCACACCTCGGATCCGAGAGCCTCCGGAGCAGGCCATTCACGAAGCGCTCGGCCCCGGGCCGGGCCACCTCGCGGGTCAGGGCGACGGCGTCGTGCACGGTGGCGCGCGGGGGCACCCGGTCGAGGAGCCGGAGCTCGAACGTGCCGGCCCGCAGCACGTCGAGCACGGCGTCGTCGATGCGGCCGAGCGGTCGCTCCGAGACCTGGGCCAGCAGGTGATCGATCGCCGCGCGCCAGCGCAGCGTGCCGGTGGCGATGGCGCCCGCCAGGGCGCGGTCGCGCGGGTCGTCCAGCCGGCCGCGGGCGCGCTCGAGGGCCGTCCCGAGGTCGGCGCGGCCGCCGTGCACCGTCCGGAGGACGCGATGGGCGGCGCGGCGAGCCGGCGAGGTCACGGGGCCGAATCGAAGCGGAGGCCCGGCGTCCAGCGGCGCCCCGCGAGAAACGCGCGCGCCGGGAGCGGCCGGCCCCCCTCGGGCTGGATCTTCGTGATCGCCAGCACGGAACCTTCGCCGGCCGCGACGGCGAGTCGATCCCCGGAGGCCTCGATCAGGTGGCCGGGGGCGGGGTCGCCAGCGGCGACGGCGTCGGCGCTCGCGGTGCCGGCGCTCGCGGTGCCGGCGCTCGCGGTGCCGGCGCTCGCGGTGCCGGCGCTCCCGGTGCCGGCGCTCCCGGCGCCCGCGCCCCCGGCGCCCGCCTCCGGGACGCGGCTGCCCAGGATCAGGTAGCGGTCGCCGCCGAGGCGGGTGAAGGCGTGGGGCCAGGGGTGCAGGCCGCGCACCTGGTCGTGGATCGCGCGCGCCGGACGGCTCCAGTCGATCCGGCCGTCGTCGCGCGTCAGGCGCGGCGCGAAGGTTGCCGCGGCGTGATCCTGCGGGGTCTCGGTGGCGGTGCCGGCGTCGATCCCGGCCACCGCTTCCAGCAGCAGATCGGCGCCGAGCTCCGCCAGACCGCGCTCGACGTCGGCGCTCGTCTCGTCGGGGTCGATGGGGCGCGGGCGCCGCGCCAGCATCGGGCCGGCGTCCATCTCGCGGACGAGGCGGATGATGGTCACGCCGGTCGTCGCCTCGCCGGCGAGGATCGCGCGCTGGATCGGCGCGGCGCCGCGGTACTTCGGCAGCAGCGAGGCGTGGACGTTGATGGTCCCGTACCGCGGGGTTTCCAGCAGCGCGTCGGGCAGGATCTGGCCGTAGGCGGCGACGACCGCCAGATCCGGCTCGAACGCGGCGATCTGTTGCCGGACCGCTTCCGACGCAAGGCGTTCCGGCTGCAGCACCGGGACGGCGTGCTCGACCGCGAGGCTCTTGACCGGCGACGGGCTGACCCGTCGTCCCCGGCCGCGGGGCCGGTCCGGGCGGGTGACGACCGCGACGACGCGGTGCGGGGAGTCCAGCAGGCGTTCGAGCGTGGGCAGCGCGAAGACGGGAGTGCCGAAGAAGACGGTCTTTACCATTTCCCGGTGCGTTGCAGCTTGTGGATTCTGCGTACGATCAGCTCCCGCTTGAGCCCGCGGAGCCGGTCGAGGAAGAGCGCGCCGTCCAGGTGATCGAGCTCGTGCTGGAGCGCGCGCGCGAGCAGGCCCGTGCCTTCCAACTCGATCGGCTCCCCTTCCCGGTCGAGGCCGCTGACGACCAGGCGAGACGGCCGGCGGACCTTCGCGGCGAACCCCGGCACGCTCAGGCACCCCTCTTCCTCGTTCTGAACGCCCTCCTCCTTCACGACGGCCGGGTTGACCAGGACCACGAGGCCGTCGGGGTTGCGGCCGACCGACGGGTCGGCCACGAACACCCGCAACGGCACTCCGACCTGCGGCGCGGCCAGGCCGACGCCCGGGGCGGCGTACATCGTCTCGACCAGGTCATCGATCAGCGATCGGACTTCCGCCGTGATCTCGGCCACGTCTTCTGCCCGCTGCCGGAGCACCTCGTCGCCGTAGCGCACGATGGAGCGGAGCACGACCGAATTGTAGTGCTGCGAGAGCGTGCCCGCCGCGGGCCGCGCGCGGAACGGACCGGGATTGGGGCCCACGCGTCGGCGTGTCCCGGCAGTCTTCTTGCATGCCGGCCGGCCCGATGTCTGGGCGAGCCCCTTGGCCGCGTCCGCGGCGCGACGACCCGCGTGCGCGGTCGGGCCAGCCCGTGGGCGATGCGCCCGAGCCCTCCGCTCTGCTGGGGACCAGTCCCGCGCTGGTCGAGCTGCGGCGGGCGGTGCTCCAGGCGGCTGCGGCGCCGTTTCCGGTGCTGGTGGAAGGGGAGAGCGGGACGGGCAAGGAGCTCGTCGCCCGGTCCGTCCACGCTTGCGGGCCGCGGCGCACGCAGCCGTTCGCGGCCGTCAACTGCGCGGCCTTCAGCGACGATCTGCTGGAGACGGAGCTGTTCGGGCACGCCCGCGGCGCCTTCACCGGTGCCTTCGCCACCCGCCGCGGGCTGTTCGAGGAGGCCACGGGCGGCACCCTGTTCCTCGACGAGGTCGGCGAGCTCTCGCCGCGGGCGCAGGCCAAGCTGCTCCGCGTCCTGCAGGACGGAGAGATCCGGCGCGTAGGAGAGAGTGTCGCCCGGCACGTCGACGTGCGCATCGTCGCAGCCACCAACCGGCGACTCCGCGACGAGGTCGACGGAGGCCGGTTCCGATCCGACCTGCTGTACCGCCTGGAGGTGATCCGGCTCGACGTTCCGCCCCTCCGCGAGCGCCGGGAGGACATCGCGCTGCTCGCGGCGCACTTCTGGGAGGAGACTGCGCGCCAGATTGGCGGCCGGGGCCCGCTGGCGGCGCGCACCGTGGCGGCGCTCACCGCCTACGACTGGCCGGGCAACGTGCGCGAGCTCCAGAACGTCCTGGCGGGGCTGGCGGTCGGGGCCCCTGCGCGCGGCAGGGTCGGCCCCGACGCGCTGCCGGCCCGCATTGCCCGCGCGGAGTCCGACACCCGCCCGACCCTGGAGGCGGCGCGGCGGGACTTCGACCGGCAGTTCGTGCGCGAAGCCCTCAGCCGGGCCGGAGGCCGCCGCACCTACGCGGCGCGCGAACTGGGCCTGACGCGCCAGGGGCTGGCGAAGCTGGTCAAGCGACTCGACCTGTAGGGGCCTTGACTCGGGGTGATCGCCTGCGGGCCGCCGGGCGAGGCGGCGAAGCCGGTCAAGGGCCTCGACCCGCGGGGGCCGGTGTCATAATCGGTGCACAAGGAGGCACTCATGCCCGACCGTCAGGTCCGATCCCGGCTCGCGTCTCCCCGCTGCCGATCGCGTCGCGCCCGCGGC
This sequence comes from Vicinamibacterales bacterium, assembly GCA_965215155.1. GTDB lineage: Bacteria > Acidobacteriota > Vicinamibacteria > Vicinamibacterales > UBA8438 > JAGWAJ01. The sequence goes on from CBDCCY010000004.1 coordinate 2,839,908, forward strand.
GCCGTCGCGGTGCTCGCAGCGGCCGTCGGCCTTGCCGCCGCGGCGCCTGCCCCGGCCCAGGAGCCGCCGCCGCCGCCCCGCATTCCGCCGCTCGAGTCGGTCGAGGAGGGCATCAACATCACCCGGACCCTGGCCCATCACCCGGCGCTCGCCGAGGCTTGGCTGGGGTTCGCGAGCTACGTCCTGGGCGACAACACGCTGCCCCCGCGGGATCGCGAGCTCCTGATCCTGCGCATCGGCTACCTCCGCGGCTCGGAGTACGAATGGGGCCAGCACACCCGCATCGCCCGCTCGGTCGGTGTGACCGACGAGGAGATCCTGCGCGTCATCGACGGTCCGGACGCAGCCGGCTGGTCCACCTTCGACAGCGCCCTCCTGCGCGCGGTGGACGAGCTGCACCATGACTCGGAGGTGAGCGACGCGACCTGGGCCGAGCTGTCCGGGCGCTACGACACGCGCCAGCTCATGGACCTCGTGTTCACGGTCGGCCAGTACAACCTGGTCTCGATTGCGTTGCGGACGTTCCGCGTGCCGCTCGACGAGGGCGTGGAGGGGTTCCCCCGTTAGCGCGCCCTCGCGGGCGCGTTGGGAGTCTGCGCGGGCACGGAGTCCTCAAAGGTAGGTTCTACGGCGCAGACTCCTGGCAGGGCGTCGCCCGTCCGCCGCCGCGCGCGCTCGCAGGTGTCCTCGACCCGGTGGGGTTTCCGCTCCCGCGAGCGCGGCGGCGGAATGGTCGGGTGGGTCGCTTCGCTGGTATGATCGGTGGCCGCATGGCGACCAAAGGCATCAGGAAGAACGAGTCAGGAATGAGAACACCACTTCGCTGGCGGCGAGCGTTGCTCGTCGCGACGTGCATGGCGGTCGGGATTGCGTTGAGCGCGGGGGCGGCGTACGCCCAGAGCGGTGACCCCTCCCGGACCTGGGACGACCGCCCCGACCTGAACGGCGTCTGGCAGACGATGAGTACGGCGAACTGGAATCTGGAGGACCACCCCGCCGGGCCCGGTCACCCCGATCTGGGCGCCATCGGCGCGATCCCCCCCGGACAGGGGGTCGTCGTGGGCGGGGAGATCCCCTACACGGACGAGGCCCGGCAGCAGCGGGACGAGAACTTCGCCAACCGGATGAGCAACGACCCCGAGGCGAAGTGCTTCATGCCGGGGGTGCCGCGCGCGACCTACCTGCCGCATCCCTTCCAGATCATCCAGGGCGACCGGAAGATCCTGCTGATCTACGGCTTCTCGGACGCGAACCGCACCGTCCACATGGACCTGGAGCCCGAGCCGGCCCCGATCGACAGTTGGATGGGGCGCTCGTTCGGCCGCTGGGAGGGTGACACGCTCGTCGTCGACGCCGAGGGATTCAACGGCGAGGCGTGGCTCGATCGGGCCGGCAACTTCACGTCGAGCGCGCTCCGGGTGGAGGAGCGCTACACGCCGCTCGGACCGAACGTGCTGCGCTACGAGGCGACGCTCGAGGATCCGAACGTCTTCACGCGGCCGTGGCAGATCAGCCTGCTGCTCTACCGCCGGCTGGAGGAGAACGCCCGCGTGCTGGCGTTCAAGTGCGTCGAGTTCTCGGAGGATCTCCTGTACGGGCATCTGCGCAGGGAGCCGACCCGCTAGGAGTCTGCGCCGTGGAACGGCGACGACTCCTGGAGGGTTGGTTGGGCACCAAGCGGAGCCGCAGGCGACGATTGGTGGGCTAGTGCGGTCTACCGGACCGCGGAGGAATCGCGTCATGACACTGAGACTGACACGCGTGGGACTTGCGATCCTCGCCGTGGGGCTGCTGGCCGCTGCGGCCCCGGACGACGTCCGGGCGCAAGCCGACTACAACGTCAACATCACCTCGTCCGCGCCGGCCGAGTCCGTGCGCTGGTACGAGGAGCACCTCGACTGCGCGCCGCTCGCGGACCGGGACGACACCGCCGACTGCTACGGCACGGAGGTGACCTTCGTCACCCAGCCGACGATGGGCAGCACGCAGGGCACCGGGATCAACCACATCGGCTTCTCGTTCGCCGACGTGACGGCGAAGATGAACGAGCTCGAGGCCGTCGGCGTGCGGGGCTCCGGGGTGCGGCTGCAGCGCTTCCCGGGGGGCGCCACGCTGCGCGAGGCCCCCGGCGGCTACCTGCACGGCTTCATCTTCGATCCTTGGGGGACGCGGATCGAGCTGCTCCAGGATCCGGACACGCTCGGCTTCCACCAGGTCCACCTGAGCGCGGTCGACCCGCAGGCGACCCTCGGCTGGTACGAGGAGATGCTAGGCGGTGAGCCGGCCACGCACGCGGGCTCGGACGAGGGCCTTCGGTTCGGCGACGCCTGGATCTTCGCCTCCGAGCACTCGGACGGGACGCCGGCGACGACCGAGGGCCGCGCCGTCGATCACATCGGCTTCGTCGTCGAGGACATCGACACCGCGACGGCCGACCTGATGGCGGCCGGGGTCGACTTCCAGCAGGAGCCCGCGGTGCCGGAGAACGCGCGGACGTCCGCCCGGCGCGCCTTCGTCTACGGGCCCGACAACGTCCGGGTGGCTCTCCTCGAGACAGGGTACGCGGGGGTGGACGCGTCCGGCTCGGCGCCGGTCTTCGCCGACGTGACCGAGCCCTACGACACGCCGCGCACGCCGTGGGGCGAGCCCGACCTGCAGGGGGTGTGGACCGGGAACGCCTCGCACGGCATCCCGCTCGAGCGGCCCCTCGACCTCGCCGAGATCGAGGCGCTGACGCCGGAGGAGGCCGTGGCGCGGCGCGAGCGCGGCACGCTCGGCAGCATCTGGGGCTACGAGCGGGAGTGGCGCGACACGACCCTCGGCTACGACCAGAACGCCCCGTCGACGCAGGTCGCGATGATCATCGACCCGCCCGACGGCCGGATTCCGCCGATGACGGAGGCAGGCGAGATCCGCGCCGCCCGCATCGCGGCGGAGCAGCGCCGCTACACGACCAGCAACATCGCCGGTCCGGAGGAGGCGACGCCGTTCGTCCGCTGCATCACCCGCGGGCTGCCGGGAATGATGTTCCCCGGGGTCTACAACAACGGGCTGCAGATCTACCAGGGTCCCGGTTTCGTGGCCATCCAGAAGGAGATGATCCACGAGACGCGCGTGATCCCGACGACGCCGCAGGAGAAGGACGGTGCGCAGCTCACCTCGTGGCTCGGCAGCTCGCAGGGCCAGTGGGAGGGCGATACGCTCGTGGTCGAGACGACCAACTTCAACGACGAGGCGTCGTACCGCGGGTCGAGCCCCGAAATGGTGCTGACCGAGCGTTTCACGCGCATCAGCCCGACGCGGCTCGAGTACCAGTTCACGGTGGACGATCCCGCCGTCTGGACGGCGCCCTACACCGGTCGCTTCACGTTCGACGTGGACAACACGCAGTTCGAGCTGGTCGAGTACGCCTGCCACGAGGGCAACTACGGCATGACCAACATCCTGAGCGGCGCGCGGGCGCGCGACCGGGAGGCGGCGGAGGGCGGCAGCCGGTAGGCGCGCCGTCACGCAGCCGATGCAGCACGACAGCGAGGTATCACCGATGCGGAACAGACTGACAGCGACCCTGGCGGCCGTCGGGCTCGCCATCCTGGTGGCGGGCGCGTCCGCGCTCGCGCACCACGCGTTCTCGGCCGAGTTCGACGCGACGAAGCCGGTCGCGCTGCGGGGCACGATCACGAAGATGGAGTGGATCAACCCGCACGCTTGGTTGCACATCGAGGTGACCAACGAGGACGGCAGCGTCGACGCCTGGATGATCGAGGCGGGTCCCCCGGGGGCGCTCGTCCGCCGCGGCTGGCGCCGGGATTCCGTGACGCCCGGCATCGAGGTTCTCGTCGAGGGCTACCAGGCCATCGACGGCGCGCTCCGCGCCAACGGGCGCGACGTCACCTTCCCGGACGGCACCCGGCTCTTCGCCGGCTCGTCCGGCACCGGCGCCCCGCGCGACGGGCGCGACCCGACCGAGCGGTAGACCGCCCTACGGCTCGGGCCCGCGGGACAGTGCGCCCGGGGCCCGAGCCGCTTCCGTCCTTCGCGTCGTCCGGGCTTCTCCCCGTCGCGCCTTCCCACCTGACGCAGGGACCACGCATGCCCGCGGAACCCGCGAACGGCCTGCACCTCGCGGACTTGTCGATCCGCAACTTCCGGGGAATCGATCGCCTCTCGATCCGGCGGCTGGGGCGCGTCACCTTGCTCGGCGGCCGAAACGGGGCCGGCAAGACGACCGTCCTGGAGGCCGTGAGAACGTACGCCGCGCGCGGAGATCGCAACACGCTCAACGCGTTGCTGGACCAGCGCGAGGAGTACGTCGCTGGTCTCGACGAGGCTCACGATGCGGCCGCTTCCCCGAACTACGCCGCCCTCTTCCACGGTCGGACGGCTGCAGCGGGATGCCAAAAATCTCCATCGGTCCTGACTCGGGCGCTGACGACCTCCGCATCGAGGTGTCCACGCCCGCCGACTGGTCGCGAGAGCAGAAGGGGATGTTCGGCGATCTCATCATCGAACTGGGACGCCAGGGTCTCGCCGAGGACATCGACCCGCGAGCCGTCAAGGTCGTTTACCGCGGCAGGGAGAAGCTGCTGCCGTGGCTGACCCTCAGGAGTGGTTCACACGCCGTCCGGTCACCACGGCCCCTGCAGAGCGATCTGTTCAACGAGGAGAAGTGGCCGGTAGTGGAGTGCGAGTCCCTGGGGCCAGGAGTACCAGGCAACAGGCAGCTCGCCCGCTACTGGGATCAGGTGGCGCTGACCGAGGAAGAAGACCTTGTGCTACAGGCCTTGCGCTTGACGAACGACGGCATCGAGCGCGTGGCCATGGTCGGCGATGAGGGGGCGCTACGCTACGTTGGGAGGGGCCGCCGCGTGGTCGTGAAGCTCAGGGATCAGGCGCGCCCGGTTCCATTGAAGAGCCTCGGCGACGGCGCCACGCGCCTGTTCGCCGCCGTGCTCGCCCTGGCCAACGTCCGCGACGGCTTCCTGGTCATCGACGAGGCGGAGAACGGGATCCACCACTCCGTCCAGCGGGGCTTCTGGCATATGGTCCTGCGTGCCGCACACCAGTACAACGTGCAGGTGCTGGCCACCACTCACAGCAGTGATTGCGTGGCCGGCTTCGCGCGGGCCGCGATCGAGTGCGACGACGCGTTGGGCGTCTACGTGCGCCTGGAGCGAGACGGCGATCCGGTGCGGGCGGTCGAGTACACGGAGGAGGAGCTCGAAACGGTGGCCGACCAGGGCATCGAGGTCAGGTAGCCCGCATGGCAGACGTGCCCTCTCGGCTCCTGCTCGTTGAAGGCGGGGATGACGAGCACGTCGTGCGACACCTGTGTCGCCTCCACCAAGAGCGGCTTCGTGCTGACCAGCCGGACATGCCAGACTTCGCCATCAGCGACAAGAAGGGCTTTCCGAATCTCAAGGCAGCTATCCGTCCCGAGATCAAGGTGCCCGGGAGGATGGCCCTCGGCATTCTGGTGGATGCCGACGACGAACTCGCCGCCGATGGCAGGCCGTGGCCGAGCAGCTTCGGCAGGCCGACGTCGACCCGCCGCCCCGCACGACAACGGCCGGGATCGTCGTTGCCGGCAGGCCGCGAGTGGGAGTCTGGCTGATGCCGGACAACGGATCGACTGGCGAACTCGAGAACTTCATCGAGAGGTTGTTGCCGGCCCGCGACCCCGTGTGGCCTCTGGCGCAACGCTACATCGACGAGATTCCCGCGGCCCACCGCGAGTTCGCGACCGGGAAGATCCTGCGCGCCAAGATCCACGCTTGGCTCGCGACGCGGAAAGAGCCGCGCAAGATGGGCGCGGCCGTCGGCGCGGGCGACCTGGATGCGACGGGCCCGCTCGCGACGCAGTTCGTGGACTGGCTTCGACGGTTGTTCAGTTGATCCAGATGTTTCATGGCGAGCATCGCGATTCACAACCGGTCGGCGGAATCGAAGGCGCGGCTCATGCCGCCGCCGATCCTGCAGAGAACGAGCCCTGCCGTTACGGTCTCGCAAACGGCGGTGTCCGGCCGGCCGACCCTGAGCTGTTGATTTCTGGTCCAAACGAGCGCTCTCCACGATGAGAAATGACTTTTCAAAGGGGGTCAAGAAAGCACTGGCGGAGCGGAACGGCTTCCGATGCAGCTTCCTCGGATGTGACAGGACCACCGTAGGGCCCGGCGCAGCGCCGCAGGACGCGATTTCCACGGGGGTGGCGGCGCACATCCACAGCGCGTCTCCGGGAGGACCCCGCGGTCAGGCGACTCTAGCTGTGCAGGACCTTGAAGGTATCGGCAACGCACTCTGGCTCTGCGCCAATCATGCAAGGATTGTTGACGCGAAGAGAGGCGTGGAGTTTTTCCGGCGACCCGCCTCCACAGTTTCAAGACAGCCCACGAAGCACGGACCGAGCTCGAACAGCGGGGCGTCTCCTTCAAGCTGGGCTGTCTACAGTCTCGTCGTGCAAGAAAGCCCACTCCTTACTTCAGGCTCACGGCTCGACTTCGGGCGCACCACAATGATCGTCGGTGGCAATGTGTCTGGCAAGACCGCCCTCTGTGAGTGGCTCGCAGGCTGCACCGAGATCTCCTTCTTGAAACGTTGGTCACCGACCGGGAGGAGTCGCAAACGAACCCAGGTGAAATACGAAGCGCTCAACCCACTACCACTTGCCTGGACCGTAAGAATCTACGTCTTCGGTTAGCGGGTTCCGGATCGAAGCGTCAATGTTTTGACTTGTACAATTTTCCGGATTATGGCATAACGGTGGCGTGACGTCCGCCGACCGGAAATCGCCCCCACCTCGAACTGCGGAGCTTCCCACCGACCTCGAACGGCTTCGCGGAGAGTTGGCGCGGCGGGAGCGCGACACCGAGAACCTGCGGCGCGAGAAGGGCCGGTTGCAGCGCAAGAGCAACCGACTGCAGCGGGAGAATGACCACCTGAAGCAAGAGAACGAGCGCCTGAAACGGCAATTGGACGAGGCCCGTCGGGCGGGTCGCCGGCAGGCCGCGCCGTTCGCCAAGGACCGGCCGCAGGGTCGCGGGAGGCATCCCGGACGCCGAGCCGGTGCGGAGTATGGCCGCCATGGCTGCCGCCGGCGTCCGGCGCAGGTCGACGAGACCCACGCGGCGCCGATTCCGAGGGAATGTCCGGACTGCGGCGGCGCGGTCGAAAGGACCCGCGAGGCGTCGCAGTATCAGGAAGACCTGCCGGTGGTGCGCCCGGTGGTGCGGCGCTTTGCCATCGAGGTTGGTCACTGCACGCGGTGTCAGCGGCGGGTGCAGGGCCGCCACGAGCTGCAGACCTCGGACGCGCTGGGGGCGGCGGGCGTGCAGCTCGGTCCCGCGGTCGTGGCGCTGGTGGTCGAGCTGCACACGGAGATGGGGGTGCCGCTGGCGAAGGTCGCGCACCTGCTGCGGACCACGTTCGGGCTGCAGGTGACGCCGGGCGGGCTGGCCCACGTGCTGCACCGGGCGGCCCGTGCCGCCGCGCCGGCCTACACGGAACTGTGCGAGCAGGTCCGCAACGCGCCCGTGGTCACGCCGGACGAGACGGGCTGGCGCGTCGGCGGCGAGCGCCATTGGCTGTGGACGTTCGTCACGCCGGAGACGACGGTCTACGCCATCTGCCCCGGCCGCGGGTTCGCCGATGCCGCCACGGTGCTGGGGACCGACTACGTCGGCGTGCTCGTGCGCGACGGATGGGCGCCGTATCGCTGCTACGACGGCCTGCACCAAACGTGTCTGGCGCACTATGCCGATGTCGGGATTATTCCGATGTCCGCCCTGATGTCCCGGTCGTGCAGGGCGTCTTCGACGAGACGATCCGGATAATCACCGCGCGCTGACGGACGGAGACTCTTCTCTCACGACCCACGAGAGAGGAGGCTCTCATGAGTGATCCGTCACGCGTTCCCGTCGTCGCCATCGCTGGTTCGCTCAAGCCGTTCGCGGCGGGCTTCGCGACGGAGCTTGCGCAGCAAGGCTACACACCGCGCTCGCTGCGGACGCAGTTGTCTCTGGCGTCGGCCGTCAGCCGGTGGCTGCAGGCAAGAGGCCTCGACATCGGCGACCTGCCAGAGCGAACGCAGCAGTTTCTGCAAGCACGGCAGAAGGCCGGCTACAAGAGGCATCTGACGGGCAAGGCGCTGCGCCCGTTGCTGACGTACCTCCGGGCTCGTGGCGCGATCCCGCCTGCGACGACGCCCATCCCGACAGGGCCCGTGGACAAGACCCTGGTGCTCTACCGGCACTACCTCACCGTGGAACGGGGTCTGGGCGAAGCCACCGCCCAGGGCTACGTCGATGCGGTCCGCCCCTTTCTGCGCGGCTGCATCTCGGCCGACGGCCTCGGGCTGGACCTCGAGCAACTCGGTGAGGCCGACGTGACTGCGTTCATGGTGGCGCGCTGTGCCGAGCAATCCCGCCGGGCCGCGCAACTGACGTCGACCGCACTGCGCTCGCTGCTGGTCTTCCTGCATGTCACCGGGGTGGTCCAGCGTTCGCTGGCGACGGCCGTCCCGTCGGTAGCCGGCCGACGACTGGTGGCGCTTCCGCCGCGCCTCGAGCCCGACCACGTCCGGCGACTGCTCGCCGCGTGCGACCCCCGGACGCTGGGAGGGCGCCGCGACTTTGCGGTCATCACCACGCTGGCCCGCCTCGGCCTGCGGGCCGCCGAAGTGGCGACCCTGCGTCTCGACGACGTGCACTGGCGCGCCGGCGAGGTCGTCGTACACGGCAAGGGGAATCAGGCCGAGCGCATGCCTCTCCCGACCGATGTGGGCAACGCGGTGGCCGCATATCTCCGCCAACGGCCGACCCGGGCGCAGGGGCGCACCGTCTTCGTCCGCCTGGTCGCGCCTCTGGGCCCGTTGAGCCCGACCGGGGTCACGCAGATTGTGGCCGCCGCCGCGCAGCGAGCCGGCCTCGGCGTCGTCCACGCACATCGGTTGCGTCATTTCGCGGCAACGCAACTGCTCCGAGCGGGCGCCCCCCTGTCCGAGATCCAGCACTTCCTGCGTCACGCCCGCCTGCAGACCACGGCGATCTACGCGAAGGTCGACCATGACGCCCTGCGCACGATCGCACGCGCGTGGCCTGGAGGTGCAGCATGACCTTCCTGCGTCAAGCCCTGGCCGACTATCTGACGATGCGCCGGGCGCTGGGCTACCGCTTGGCGCGCGCGGAGAAGCTCCTCGCGCAATTCCTGACCTATCTCGAAGACCGCGGGGAGACGCGCCTGCGCACCGAGACCGCCCTCGCCTGGGCGACACTCCCCGCCGGGAAGGACCCGAGGGCGTGGTGGGCCAGCCGACTCACCGTCGTCCGCGGCTTCGCGACCTTCGTGCGCACGATCGACCCGGCAACCGAGATACCGCCCGCCGACCTGTTGCAGGCGCGCGCCCAGCGCGCCACGCCGTACCCCTACACCGACGAAGACATCGCGGCCCTGCTGGTCGCCACATCGGGGCTGCGCACCGGGCATCGGGCCGCAACGTATCGGACCCTGATCGGTCTGCTGGTCGTGACCGGGATGCGCGTCGGTGAAGCCATCGCGCTCGATCGGCACGATTTCGACGCCGAGCAGGGGCTGATCACCGTCCGCCACGGCAAATTCGACAAGTCCCGTGCACTTCCGCTGCACCCCACAGCCAGCGCCGCGGTCCAGCAGTATCTGCTCCGCGCGGACCGGCTGGCGGCCCGGGACACCGCCGCGCTGTTCGTTTCTACCGCGGGCACGAGGCTGCTGTGCCGCAATGTACAGCAGACGTTCCGCACCCTGGTCCAGCGCGCGGGCCTCCGGCCGCACGCAGCCGCCTGTCGGCCACGGCTGCACGACATCCGACATCGGTTCGCGACGTGCACGCTGCTCGACGCCTACCGACAGGGCCAGAATCCGGCGGCGCGAATCGCGCTCCTGGCCACCTATCTCGGGCACGCCGACCCCAAGTACACATACTGGTACCTGTCGGCGGCACCGGCATTGATGCAGTTGGCCTCAGACCGCCTCGAACGCCATCTGGGGGCCTCAGCATGAGCGCCCTTGCTCCCACGCTCCAGGCGTTCTTCACCGAGCGGCTCGTGCACCAGCGCCACGCCAGCCCGCACACGGTCGCTGCCTACCGCGACGCGTGGCGGATGCTCGTCCGCTTTGCCGCGGTCCACCTCGCCAAGGCCCCCTCGGACCTGGAACTCGGCGATCTCGACGCACCCCTCATCGGACGATTCCTGGCCCACCTCGAGCACGACCGCGCGAACACCGCGCGCACCCGCAACGCGCGGTTGTCGGCCATTCATGCCCTGTTCCGCTATGCCGCACTGGAGCATCCCGAGCAGGCAGCCGTCATTGCCCGCGTACTCGCGATGCCCCCCACGCGCGGTCCACGTGGGCTCGTGACCTTCCTGTCCGACCTCGAAGTCGACGCCCTGCTCGCCGCCCCCGACCGCACCACGTGGACCGGGCGCCGCGACCACACTCTCCTCGCGCTCGCGATCCAGACCGGATTGCGCGCCGCCGAACTCACCGGCCTGCGCTGCACGGACCTGCACTTGGCGCGAGGTGCGCACGTCCACTGCCTTGGAAAAGGGCGCAAGCACCGGGTCACTCCGCTCACCAAGCCGGTGGCCGCCGCCCTGCGTGCCTGGCTGGCCGAATGCGCCAGCTCACCAGAGGCACCAGTCTTCCCTACGCGGACAGGCAAACCGCTCAGCCGAGACGCCCTCGCGCAACGCGTCACGACGCACGTGGCTGCTGCGGCCCACGCCTGCCCATCGCTCCGCGAGAAGACCGTCACCCCGCACACGCTGCGTCACACCGCAGCCATGCGGTTGCTGCACGCCGGGGTCGACAACACCGTCATCGCCCTGTGGCTCGGACACGAACACGTCCGCACCACCGACATCTACATCCATGCCGACCTCGCCCTGAAGGAACGGGCGCTCGCAAGGACCACCCCAGCCGAAGTCCGCGGGGGCCGCTATCAACCATCCGACGCGCTCCTGGCCTTTCTCGAAGGGCTGTGATTATGCCGATCAGTTTGGTGCAGATGCCGCCAACAACAGGGGCGTCTGCACCAACATCGGAATAATCCCGACATCGGCATAGTGATTCTTATTCCGATATCGGAATAAGGCGCACCTGTTACAACGCTGCAAGCAGCTCCGGGAGGACTATCCGAACAGTCCCTGGGCGGGCGACGTGGCGGCGGTCCTGCGGGCCGGTCTCGACCTGCGGGACCGCTGCAACGCGGGAGCGCTGAGCGAGCACGGGATGGCCACGGCCCGCGGCCGACTCACGGCCCGGCTCGGGCGGCTGGTCGACGCCCCGCCGCCGCTGGACGACGCCGAGCGTTTCGCGGCGCACCTGGCCACCGAATTCCCGGCTGTGTTCCTATTCTTGTGGGACCCTTCGCTCGACGCCACCAACTGGCGCGCCGAACAGGCCCTCCGGCCCGCCGTGGTCATCCGCAAGGTGTGCGGCGGCAACCGCACCCGCCACGGCGCCGACACCCAGCAGGTCCTGGCCAGCGTCGTGCGCACCGCGCGCCAACGCGGCCTCGACCTGCCTCCGCTGATCGCCGCGATGTTGCGCGCGGTCGAGCCCGTTGTCCCCGAGCTCCTCGGCCTTCCGCCGCCGCTCCCGTAGGCCGGCAACGTCCGACATACGACCTCGACGGGCGACCGGTCCCCGTGGCGCCCCGCCGCAGGAGGCGGACGACCGCACCGCCCGCGGCAGCCCGCGGTCGCCACCGGACTTCACGGAGAAATCGGCGCCGATGCTCCCGCGCGCCGGCTTGGCGTTCGGTGTCCGTGGCATCGCGACGGGGGAGGCAAGCCGCGCGAACACACTGTCGGTTCCAGCCACCGCGTCGACGCGCTGAAACCTCCGCACTCCAAGTCCACTCTCAGCCCGTGTCTATTGGGAAATCACCCGCTAACCGAATACGAATCTACGAGCAGAACAACATCCAGTTGACGTAAACGGTCTTGCGACGCCTCGACTTAACGTCCCGTATGCATTCATTCATGCGCCAGAGCGACCGCACTGGCGCAACGATGAAACCACCAGCGCCTACCTGGCGAGACGGCTACGCATCGACGTGGCTCTTGTGCACAACGTCGTGCGGTCACTCGCGACACGTGGAGGGTACCACATCCACAATCCACGCTTCGTGGAACGGGACGACCAAGAAGCGCTTCTGGTTGACGTGGACGGTACCCTCCCGGACCTTGATTTTCACGACCTCTCAGACACTGAGCAAATCCGGGTCGTCATAGAGATGGCGGTGGAACTCGCTCGATTCGAGGCGGAGCGGCAGCCCACGATACTACTCGTCGACTGCATGGCCAGATTCGACCGCAGGCAAATTCCAGGATTACACGGATTTCATCGCGGCGCAAACCCGGCAGTTTCAAACCGTAGCAACCGCCCTCGCGGAGGACACACTTCCCGCCGCATCGCTGCTCGATGGCCTCCATGTCGCGCGGCTGGGGGGACGCGTCGCGAACGTGACGATCGCCTCGTCAGCAGAATCTGTGGGTGAGTTCTGGTTCGGGCAGGTCGCCAAGTGCATGATACAAAGCGACTTCCAGTGCCGCGGAGGTGCGGAAGCCATACGCCCGTTTGGTGATCACTCTGGCCTTCCCGTTGAAGCCTTCGACAATGCCACTGGAGAACTGCCCTCGGGCCCGGAACCAGTTCAGGATCAGGTCGCGGTGCGAGCGCAGCATGCGGGCCACCTCCTTCATCGGGTCGAGCCGCGAGCGCATCGTCCGAGTGCACCAGCGGTCGAGGAACCGGCCGGCCCAGTACGGCGACACGTAGCCCCACAGCGCTTGAAAGTCCTCCTTGAGCAGGTAGGCGCGAACCGTGCGCAGGTTGCGACGCACCAGCTCCGCAAGCCGGCCCCGCTGCTCGTCGCTGAGATTCTCCGGACGCTTGAGCAGGAGCCAGCGGCTGCGCTTGAGCACCGGCGCCCGGCCCGCGGCGGCGAGCTTCCGGGCCTCCGCCGCGCGCACCTCGTCGATCGCTTGCGAGAAATGGCTCATGATGTGGAAGCGGTCGAGCACCTGCACGGCCTGGCCGGCGCGCTCGGCAACCACCTTCAGGTAGGGCTTCCACATGTCCGAGCAGACGAAATACAGCGCCGCGCTGCGTGCGGGGCCGAACCAGTCGAAGAAGCCCTCCAACGTCGCGGCCTTGCGTTCGCGGCCGACCCACAGCAGGCGCTTGCAGTGACCGTCGATCTGATAGACCAGCGTCAGGTAGCGTTGCCCGCGGCGGCGGGAGAGCTCGTCGACGCCGATGGCCTCGATGTTCGTGAGGTCGCGGTGCGCGAGGCCCCAGTCGACCGCCATGCGCACGGCCCGATAGACGGTGTCCCAGGACGTGGGGAACGCCGCGGCGACCTCCTGCCACGACAGACGCCTGGCCCACCCGGCGAGGAACCAGGCGTAGGCGTCGGTCAGTCGGTGCTTGCCGGTGGCCCACGGCAGCGCCTCGACCCGTACGCCGCAGCGCGGGCAGTCGACGCGGCGCATCGCGTAGAGGAAGACCACGGGGATGTGCCACAGGGGCACGAAGTCGAAGCGCCGGACCGCCTGCGTGTCGTAGCCCGGGGCCCGGCGCCTGCACTGCGAGCACGTCGCGCGGGTCCCGGCGCGAGGCCGCACCCGAACCTCGAGGGTCAACTGCGGGTGCTCCACCAGCCGCACCGTCTCGTAGATGAACGACGGGTGCTTCTGGACCCGATTCAAGATACTCTTGAGTTGCATCCTGTTCCCCTTCCGCGTCGCTTGGCTGCTGCAACACCAATTGTCGCGGATTCCGGAACGGGATGCGTTTCCGATGTCGAGGCTGCGTTCTGTGCTTCGGGACGGGCCATCGCCCTCCCGATACGGGCGTCGGGCATTTGGTCCTCGTCAGACGAGAGCCGGGGCGCTCGTGCGCGGAGCCGGCGTCCAGGCCGTCAGCCCCGCGCAGCGGGGGCGGAGCGGAGCGAAGCGCCTTGACGGCGGCGAGCACACGGGCACGCTGCCTCTTGTCTGACGAGGACTACCAGCCTCCGTTCTTACCCACAGATTCTGCGGAAGACCCTGACGATCGAGTAGACCGCCACGCCCTCGGGCGCTCTGTTCCCCTCCGTCTGCGTGAGCAAGAGACACACCCAGGGCCGATACGCTCCGACAGCTCCGGGAGCTACGGGGCCGCCGCGCGGCTGGCCGCACGCGACAACGACACGTTGGCTAACGGGGTCCGAGTGAGCGTCAGTAGTACTGCCGGATGTAGCCGTAGGCGCGGTCGAACAGCTCGTGGTCCTGGTGCAGGCGGTACTTGAACAGCGTCTTCCGGACCACGTTCTTCACCTCTCGCTCGCCCGCGTGGGTCGTCTGCCAGCCCTCGAAGCGGACGTGCCGGACGATCTCGTCGATGTCGTTGACGATCCGCTTGACCATGATCGGCGTACGGTCGTTGCGGGCCTCCTCGAACAACTCGGTCAGCGCGGCCTTGCCGTGTTCCTCGGGCGTCGCAGGCTCGACGGTCCGCTCCGCCTCGACCACGTCGCGAGCCAGCTCGAGCAGTGACTTCAGGAACTCGATGCTGACCAGCAGTCCCTGCTCGTGCTTGCGTCGGAGCTCTTCCAGCCGCTCACCAAGGGCGCGGAATCGGGGGTCGTGCAGGTGTCTGCGGAGCCGGTCGGCGACCCTGATCTCGATTTCCTTCGACTTCTTCTCCGGGTCCGTCGTGCCGAGTACGGCGTCGAGCACGTCGGCGTCGAGCACCAGCGTTTCGAGATCATCGCGCACCGCCTCGACGTGAACGTGCCGGTGGATGAGGTCGATGGTCTTGGCGCCGAGCGTGTGCCAGAGGAGCTTGCCCGTTCCCGTCGAGGGCTTCAGCGACTCGTACACTTGACCGAGCCAAGCGTGGTCGGCGTCATACGGCTCCAGACTCGGGTCGGGGGAGATCGCGTCCCAGAGGCGGGCGAGGTAGCTGTAGTCGGCGGCGAATCCGTCGCGTGTCTCGTTGTCCGGGAGGCACTCCTGCGCCGCCATCAGTCCCTCGTAGCCGGTGACCGTGCGGTCTACCCCGGAGAATCACGCCAAGCATTTCTGCACCGCCGCAGGAAGCGCGGCGGGCAGCTCGTTGAGGTTCGTGACGACGCGAGTGATGCCCTCCTCGTCGAACTGGATGGCCTGGGCCACGTCGTCGAACACCCCGAGGTAGTCGACGATCAGCCCGTGCGTCTTGGCCTGCCCGTACGGCCGGTTCGTGCGGCAGATGGCCTGAAGCAGCGCGTGGTGCCGCAGCGGCTTGTCCAGGTACATCGCCTGCAGGATCGGAGCGTCGAAGCCGGTCAGCAGCTTCGACGTGACGATCAGGATCTTCAGCGGGTCGTTCGGATTGCGGAAGCGGTCCAGAAGCCGTTCCTCGGCGTCCTTGTCCCGGCGGTAGGCGGCGTATTCGTCCTCGCCGCTGTTCACGGTCATGACCACGTCGGACATCTCCGGCGGCAGCACGCGGTCGAGCGCGCGCTTGTAGAGAACGCAGCTCTCGCGGTCGTAGGTGACCACCTGCGCGCCGAAGCCGTTGGGAGCCACCTTCTCCTGGAAGTGCCTCGCGATGTCGGCGCAGATCCGCTCGACCCGTCCGGCGTCTTCAACAGCACCGCCGTGCGGGCCGCGGTCTTCGAGAGTTTGCTCGCGATCCAGGTCGCTCAGGCCACCGGTCAGCTTCTGGTACTCGGCGTCGATCGCGGCCCGGTCGATGTGCAGCTCCGGCAACCGCGGCTCGAAGTGCAGCCGCTTGGTCGCGCCGTCGCGGATCGAGTCCTCGAAGCCGTAGCGGCTCAGGTAGCCGTACTCGTAGTCCTCGGCGCCGAAGGCGAAGAACGTGTTGCGGTCGGCGCGGTTGATCGGGGTAAACAGCAAGGGGACGGCGCATTGCCCTCACGCGGCGCCCTTCTCCCTTCTGGACGTGGCTGCGCCGCTTCCTGCGCCGGACGGGCACCGCCGCCTCCCACCGGGCGACCGGTGCCGGCGCGCAGGCCCTGGCGGCGTGGATTCGCCTGGCCCCTGGCCTGGTCGGCCGCCGACCTGGCCGTTCTCCTGCTGCTCGCGGTCGCCGTCTGGTCCCTGCTGCTAATCGTCGTGGTCTGGCCGGTCGGTTGCTCCGTGGCCGCCGCGTGCGCCGCTCTCGACAGCGCCGCGCTCACCCGCGCCGGCCGGCATAGGCCCTTGAGCACGGCCGGGGCCTCGTCGTGCAGCTCCGCGAGCTCGACGTGAGACCGTTCCCCGCCGCCTCTTGCCGTGAGCGTGATTGCATGCAATCATCATCGAGTCACGATGAAGGGACAGCTCTCATGGCCAGCATCACGATTCGCAACCTGTCGGCGGAATCGAAGGAGCGGCTCCGACGGCATGCCGAACAACGCGGGTGCAGCCTGGAAGCCCTGGTCCGCTCCATCCTCGATCGGGCTGCCGAGGAGCCCCCAACGACAACGCGATTCCCGCACGACCTGATCGCCCTTGTCGAACCGGGCGAAGACATCGAGCCGTTCATCGACGGTCACCGGCAGCCTCAGAAGCCGGTGGACCTTACGTGATCCTCGTCGACACCAACGTTCTTTCGGAACTGACCAAACCGGAGCCGGAAGATCGAGTCGTCGCTTGGCTCGAAGTGAACGAGCTGGCGCTCGCGGCCCCGACGATTGCGCTGGCCGAGTTGCGGTACGGGATCGCGCGGCTGCCTCGGGGTCGCCGGAGGTCGAGCTTGCTGCAGTTCTGGCAGACGACGCGTGACCGGTTCCGGGGCCGAATCTTCTCGTTCGACGAACGCGCAGCCGAGATGTACGGGGAGGTGGCGGCCGTCGCTGAGCGGGCAGGACGCCGGCTCAACGTGCAGGACGGCCAGATCGCCGCGATTGCACTGGTGCACGGCATGACGGTCGCGACGCGCAACGTAGGTCACTTCGAGGCGACGGGCGTCGAGATCGTGAATCCCTGGGAGTGACGGCGTGCTCGGCGACCGTCCCCGTCCGTGCGGTCGGAACGGCCTCCTACTCCCCCATGAACTCCACGAACTGGCTCCAGGGCACCGGACGCCCGTGGATCGGCACGATGGTTTCCACGTCGAGGTCCAGCCGGGTCACGTGCCGCAGGAGGCTCCGGTGGTCGGCGTTCGGCTCCGCCGGTCCGGGCGCTCCCGGCCGGGGCGGATCGTAGAGGGCGGCCTCGATCAGTATCCGCTCGTTCGGCAGGTAGGCGACCAGCATCCCCTCCACCATGCGCAGCGGGTGCACGTAGGAGACGTGCATCGAGCGCGCGCCGTCGTGCAGCCAGTAGTTCTCGCGCACCGTCTCGTACTGGTAGCCCTCGGCGAGCTCGGTCGGCGGCCAGAGCGAGACCATGTCGGGGGCCAGCGTCCGTGGGGCGTAGTTCAGGACGTCCCGCGTGTAGAAGGCGTAGTTCTTCCAGTGCGTGACGATCGTGGCCCCGATGTGCATGTAGGTGCGCAGCCCGCCGATGTGGTCGTGGTGCTGGTGGGTGTTGATGAGGAAGCGGATCGGCTTGTCGGGCACCAGCCGCACCACCTCGTCGATGACGGCCAGGTTGCGCCGCTCGTCGATGGGCGCCTCGACCACGGCGACGTAGTCGGCGAACTCGATCGCCACGCTGTTGTGCGACGCCCCGCCCAGCAGCCAGACCCCGTCGGCGAGCTCCTCGGTCTCGACCGTCACCGGGAAGGTCGCCGCGCGCACGGATTCGGGCGGCTCCGGCGGGTCGCCGCAGTCGTTCACGCGGATGTCCGCCAGGGTGCCGCCGAACGCGTTGTGCCCGGCGTTCTCGCTCTGCGCCTGGTAGTTGTCGTCCCATCCCTGGTGGTGATGCCAGCCGGTGGGGAAGCGCACGCCGTCGCCGACGTCGACGTAGCTGTCGTTCGAGAACTCGTGCTCGTAGTTGAAGTCTCCCAGGGCCGGCTCGGCCACCCACGTGTGGATCCGCTGCAGCAGGTTCTGCTGGTTGATGGTGGCGTCCACGCGGTACTTGTCGAACATCGTGATGGACACGATGAACATCTTCTCCGGCCGCACCGTGGCGCCGTCGCGACCCATCTCGCCCAGCTCCCAGCGCCAGGTGGCGTGGGGATTGGCGCCCGGGAGCTGGGCCGCCTTGAGGAACCCGTGGGGGTTGATCCACATGTCGAGCTGCCAGATCTCGGCCTGGTCGGGGTGCGCGGCCACCGGCTCGCCGTCGTCGCCGTCGCGGTGCCAGGCGACGTCGCCGTTGACGTAGAAGTGCTGCCGCGAGGCGGACTGCACCGGCGTGCCGTCCAGCCAGCCCATGCCCCAGCGCCACGAGGCCGGGTTCTGGCCCGGCTCGCGATCGAACGACTCCGTCAGGGCGCCCGCCTCCCAGTCCATCGTCCGGACGTAGTTCGTGAGCGGCGCGCCGCGCGGCCAGTCGACCTCGTACCCGTGGTAGCGCTGCTGGCCGACCATCCCCGTGTAGAGGCCGGTGCCGGCGAGCGTCACGCAGCGGAGATTGTCGGCGCCGATGGCCTCGCGCGCGGCGCGAAGGATCGGCTCCGGGTCGACGAACCCGGGCGCGAGGTCCTGGGCCGGCACGGCGGCGGTGGCGGTGGCTGCGAGCGCCAGGGCGACGAGCGTCCGATGGCGGTAGGGCATCGCTTCCTCCTCAGTGCCGGACACTCTAGGAGCTTGCGCCGCAGAACGCAACGGAGTGGAGTGCCGCGGGGCCAGGAGTCTGCGCCGTAGCACCTGCCATGGAGGACTTCGCGCGAGCGCAGACTCCCAACGCGCCCGCAAGGGCGCGCAAGCTCCTGGGCCGGTGGGGCTGGGGCCGGACCCGGAGCCTGCGACGGGTTTGGCGGCGCCGACTCAGGGGTCAGTCTGGCCCTACTCCGCTCCCACGAACTCCGCGAACTGGCTCCACGGCACCGGCCGCCCGTGGATCGGCACGATGGTCTCGACGTCGAGCCCGAGCCGCGTCACGTGCTCGAAGAGGCTCCGGTGGTCGGCGTTCGGCTCCGGCGGTCCGGGGGCGCCCGGCCGCGGCGGGTCGTAGAGGGCGGCCTCGATCAGCATCCGCTCGTTCGGCAGGTAGGCGACCAGCATCCCCT
This sequence comes from Vicinamibacterales bacterium, assembly GCA_965215155.1. Classification (GTDB taxonomy): domain Bacteria; phylum Acidobacteriota; class Vicinamibacteria; order Vicinamibacterales; family UBA8438; genus JAGWAJ01. The sequence goes on from CBDCCY010000004.1 coordinate 2,859,045, forward strand.
CCACCATGCGCAGCGGGTGCACGTAGGAGACGTGCATCGAGCGCGCGCCGTCGTGCAGCCAGTAGTTCTCGCGCAGCGTCTCGTACTGGTAGCCCTCGGCGAGCTCGGTCGGCGGCCAGAGCGAGACCATGTCGGGGGCCAGCGTCCGCGGGGCGTAGTTCAGGACGTCGCGCGTGTAGAAGGCGTAGTTCTTCCAGTGCGTGACGATCGTAGCCCCGATGTGCATGTAGGTGCGCAGCCCGCCGATGTGGTCGTGGTGCTGGTGGGTGTTGATGAGGAAGCGGATCGGCTTGTCGGGCACCAGCCGCACCACCTCGTCGATGACGGCCAGGTTGCGCCGCTCGTCGATGGGCGCCTCGACCACGGCGACGTAGTCGGCGAACTCGACCGCGACGCTGTTGTGCGACGCCCCGCCCAGCAGCCAGACCCCGTCGGCGAGCTCCTCGGTCTCGACCGTCACCGGGAAGGTCGCCGCGCGCACGGATTCGGGCGGCTCCGGCGGGTCGCCGCAGTCGTTCACGCGGATGTCCGCCAGGGTGCCGCCGAACGCGTTGTGGCCGGCGTTCTCGTTCTGTGTCTGGTAGTTGTCGTCCCATCCCTCGTGGTGATCCCACCCGGTGGGGAAGCGCACGCCGTCGCCCACGTCGATGTAGCTGTCGTTCGAGAACTCGTGCTCGTAGTTGAAGTCTCCCAGGGCCGGCTCGGCGACCCACGTGTGAATCCGCTGCAACAGGTTCTGCTGGTTGATGGTGGCGTCCACGCGGTACTTGTCGAACATCGTGATGGACACGATGAACACCTTCTCCGGCCGCACGGTGGCGCCGTCGCGGCCCATCTCGCCCAGCTCCCAGCGCCAGGTGGCGTGGGGATTGGCGCCCGGGAGCTGGGCCGCCTTCAGGAACCCGTGCGGGTTGATCCACATGTCGAGCTGCCAGATCTCGGCCTGGTCGGGATGCGCGGCAACCGGCTCGCCGTCGTCGCCGTCGCGGTGCCACGCGATGTCTCCGTTGACGTAGAAGTGCTGCCGCGAGGCGGACTGCACCGGCGTGCCGTCCAGCCAGCCCATGCCCCAGCGCCACGAGGCCGGGTTCTGGCCCGGCTCGCGATCGAACGACTCCGTCATGGCGCCCGCCTCCCAGTCCATCGTCCGGACGTAGTTCATGAGCGGCGCCCCGCGCGGCCAGTCGACCTCGTACCCGTGATGGCGCTGCTGGCCGACCATCCCGGTGTAGAGGCCGGTGCCGGCGAGCGTCACGCAGCGGACGTTGTCGGTGCCGATGGCGTCCCGTGCCGCACGCAGAATCGGTTCCGGGTCGACGAACCCGGGCGCGAGGTCCTGGGCCGGCAGGGAGGCGGTGGCGGTGGCTGCGAGGGCCAGGGCGATGAGCGTCCGATGGCGGTGGGGCATCGCTTCCTCCTCGGTGCCGGACACTCTAGGAGCTTGCGCCGGAGAACGCAACGGAGTGAGTGCCGCGACGCAAGCTCCCGGGCCGGTGGGGCCCGGGCCGGTGGGGCTGGGGCCGAACGCGGAGCCTGCGACGGGTTCGCGGCGTCAGGCAGGTGCTATGCTCGGGCCACCGGCGGAGGAGGACACGCGCAAAATGAAGACGGTACAGAAGCTGACCCTCGACGACGCCCGCATCATCATGGAGGGCGCCGAGGCCAAGGCGCGGGAGATCGGCGTCGACATGGACGTCGCGATTACGGACGACAACGGCAGCCTGCTGATGTTCCACCGCATGGACAACGGCCGCATCACGAGCATCGACGTGGCCATCAGCAAGGCGTTCACGGCGGCAGCGGCGCGCCGGTCGACGCGGGCCTACGGCGAGGTGAGCGGCCCCGGCGGCCCGGCGTTCGGAATCCACGTCAGCAACCAGGGCCGGTTCATGATCGTCGCCGGCGGCCTGCCGCTCTTCGTCGACGACCAGATCGTCGGCGGCGTCGGCTGCAGCTCGGGGACCCCGGACCAGGACGAGGTCGTGGCCCAAGCCGGGATCGACGCCTTCCTGAAGAGCCTCGGCTAGGCTGTCTGCGCGGCGGACCGGCGCCGCCTTCCCGCGGGAGGCCGCGGTCTGCCCGAAGGGTCGGCTGGACGCCGGGCGGAGCCGTCAGGCGGCGATGGGGTGCGCTCAGCCGGCGGCCGAGTCGTTGGGCCCGGCGTCGGACGCATCCGCCTCGGCTGCGGCGGAGGGCAGACGGACGTCGAGGTCGAGGCGGGTGCTGGCGCTGCCGGCGCCGGTGAGGGCAGTGCCGCGTGAGCGCCGGATGACGATGAGCGTGCCCGCGAACAGCAGGCCGAGAACGATCGCTGCGGCCGCGACGGTGCCCACGACGGCAAACGCGCCCAGCAGGTAGTCGATGGCCGTCGTCGAGGGGGTCGTCGGCTCGACGACCTCGTAGACGAACGGGGTGACCGGTTCCGCGGGCGGCGCGGGTACGTCCGGCTGCGTGGCGGGCACCGCCTGCTCGGGCTGAAGAGCCATCGGTCGAGCCTACCAAGCTCCGGGGTCGAGGGCCAGACCGGCCAGGGTCCGCGCCATCACGCCGGTGGCCCCCTTGGCCCGGTCCTCGCGGCCCTTGTCGTCCCAGGCGGTTCCAGCGATGTCGATGTGCGTCCACGGCAGGTCGCCGGCGAACGCCTCGAGGAACGCGGCGGCGCTAGACGCGCCGCCCGGGCGGCCGCCGACGTTGTTCAGGTCGGCCATCTCCGAGCGCAGCAGCTCGCGGTACTCCTCGCCGACCGGGAGCGGCCAGAGGCTTTCGCCCGCGCGGTCGCCGGCGCTCCGGACGGCCTTCACCCAGTTCTCGGGGCGGCCGAACAGGCCGCTCGAGACGTGCCCGAGCGCGACGATGCAGGCGCCGGTCAGCGTGGCGACGTCGACGAGATGGGTGGCGCCGAGCTCCCGCGCGTACCACAGCGCGTCGGCGAGGATCAGCCGGCCCTCGGCGTCGGTGTTGGTCACCTCCACCGTCGTCCCGCTGGCACCGGTCACGATGTCGCCCGGCTTCGTGGCGCGGCCGCCGGGCATGTTCTCGGTCATCGGGACGAGGCCGATCGCCCGGCACGGCGCGCGGAGCTGGCCGATGGCGCGCATCGCGGCGACGACGGCGGCGCCGCCCGACATGTCCTCCTTCATCCGCTCCATGCCCTCGGCCGGCTTGATGGAGATGCCCCCTGTATCGAACGTCACGCCCTTGCCGACGAGAGCGAGCACGGGGCTCTCCTTCGCGTGGGGCGGCTCGTGGCGCATCACGAGGAGGCGCGGCGGTTCGCTGCTGCCGCGGGCGACGCCGAGCAGCAGGCCCATGCCGAGCGACCGGATGGCCTCTTCGTCGAGGATCTCCACGCCGACGCCCGCTTCCCCGACGAGCGCAGCGGCTCGGTCGGCGAACACCCGCGGCGTCAGCACGTTGCTCGGCTCGTTCGCCAGCTCGCGGGCCACGTTGGCCGCGGATCCCAGCGTGCGGCCCCGCGCGGCGGCCGCGGCCAGGTCGGCGTCTGCGGCTTCGTCCGCCACCACGATGCACTCGCGGAGCGGCGCGTCCTCGCGATCGGACTTGTACCGCCGGTCCTCGAAGCATCCTAGGACGAGCCCCTCCGCGGCGGCCTGCACGGCCCGGGCGGGGTCGATGCCGCCCCGGCTGACGAAGGCGATGCGCCCGACGCGGAGGCGCGCCGCGGCCCGCGCCGCCACGGCCGCCGCTTCGCGCAACGGCGCGGCGGGGTCGGTCGACCCCGTCCGGGCGGCGACGTGAATCAGACGCCCCGGCCGCCAGCCGTCGCCGAGGGAGCGGACCAACACCGTCTCGCGCGGCTTCGAGCGGAACTCCCCGCTCTCGCGGGCGCGGGCCAGCTCGCCGCCGCTCGCGGCGGCCAGGCCCGGGACATCGTCGACCGCATCGTCGGCCCCGAAGACCGGGACGGCCAGCAGATCGGTTTCGATGGCGGACGGCTCTCCCGAGACGACCGTCACCGCAGGATCGGTGCGCGCAGTGGACACGGCCGGGATTATATCGGGCTACAATGGGCTCGTGATGAGACGCCTTCGCGCGTGGCTGCTCCCGGCGCTGGCCGCGGTGCTGGTGCTGGGCGCATCGGGCCATCCGGCCCACGGCGTCGTTCGGGTCGAGCTGGCCCAGGACGGCGAGGCGCGGCTCCGGCTCCGCGCAACTCCCCGCGTCGCCTTTGCCCCGGCGAGCATCCTCTTCGTCGGCGAGCTCCGCGGCGGGCCCGACGACAACGAAGAGTTCTACTGCGCCAGCGTCGAGTGGGATTGGGGCGACGACACGATCTCGTCCACGACGCCCGATTGCGAGCCTTTCGAGCCGGGCGTGAGTCGGATCCGCCGCCGCTTCTCGGTCCGGCACAGCTACGACTACGGGGGCCGCTACGAGGTGCGCCTGCATCTCAAGCAGCGCGACGACATCGTGATCTCGGCGCGCACGCGCATCGAGGTCCGCGGTTACCGCATTCGCTGAGGAGTCTGCGCGCCCTGGCGGGCGCGTCGGGAGTTTCGCGAAACTCCTGCGCGCCGAGGCGGGGGCGTTGGGAGTCTCGCGGGGCGCGAAGCTCCTGCGCGCCGGGGCGGGCGCGCCGGTGCGGAACTCCTGCGCGACATCTCGAGGTGCGGTCAGGCTCCGCGTTGGCCGCCGTTGTCGCTGCCGCCGTCGCGGGCCGTCCTGGCCACCAGCACTCGGCGCCACTCCTCGGCGGATTCGAACACGCGCTCGAGGGCTTCACCGGTACCCAGATCGTCGCGGAGCGCCGCGAGTTCGGCGATGAGGGCGTCGAGTGCCGCCGCCACCTCGTCCCGGTTGGTGGCGCAGATGTCCCGCCAGATCGACGCGGGACTGCTCGCGAGGCGCGTGGTGTCCGCCAGGCCGCGGCCGGTCAGCGCGAGCCCGTCGGCGCCCGCCTCCGTTCCGACCACGTGCATCAGCGCCGATGCCGTGAGCTGCGGCAGGTGGCTCAGGAACGCGAGCAGGCGGTCGTGGTCCGGGGGGGAAAGGACCCGCGGGACCGCGCCGAGGGCGGTCACGAAGCGCTGCAGGCGGTCGAGGGCCTCGCCGTGACGATCGTCGGCCGGCGTGAACAGCCAGGGCCGGCCGGCGAAGAGGTCGGCCCGGGCATGAGCGATGCCTCCGCGCGGCGCCCCGGCGAACGGATGGCCGCCGATGAACGGCAGGCGCTCCGGGAGCCGGCGGGCCGCGGCGACGATCTCCCGCTTGGTACTGCTGACGTCGGTCACCACGGCCTGCCCGGTGACGTGTTCCGCCAGCTCGTCGACCAGGGCGATGTTGGCCCGGACCGGGGCGGCCAGCACGACGACGTCCGCCTCGGCGATGACGACCGGGTCGTCGGCCGCGACGTCGATCGCGTGCAGGACCATCGCCTGCTCCAGGATCGCCTTGTCGTCGACGCCGATGACGAGCGCGCGCGGCCACGTGCGGCGGGCGGCGAGCGCCAGCGATCCCCCGATGAGGCCGAGCCCGAGAATCGCGATCTTCTCGAAGATCGGCGGCTCGGACGGGGCCTCCGGCGGCTGGATGACGGGGAGCGTACGCCTCGTGTCGGACATGCGAGCGCCGTCGGCCTACGCCCAGGCGCGGCGGGGAGCCGGTTCCACGCAGATGCTCCGGCCGATCGCCGGCGCGATGATGCGGAGTTCCGCCATCAGCCGCTCGAACTGCGCCGGAAAGACCGACTGCGCACCGTCGCTCAACGCGCGGTCCGGGTCGGGGTGCACTTCGATGAGCAGGCCGTCGGCTCCGGCGGCCACGGCGGCGCGCGCCATCGGAGCCACCTTGTCGCGCAGACCGGTGCCGTGGCTCGGGTCGGCGACGATCGGCAGGTGGCTCAGCTTGTGGATGACCGGCACGGCCGAGATGTCGAGCGTGTTGCGCGTGTAGCTCTCGAAGGTGCGGATGCCGCGCTCGCAGAGCACGACGTCGGCGTTGCCGCCCGCCAGCACGTACTCCGCCGAGAGCAGCCACTCCTCGATGGTCGCCGAGATGCCGCGCTTCAGGAGCACCGGCGTCCGCGCGCGTCCCAGCTCCCGCAGCAGCGTGAAGTTCTGCATGTTGCGCGCGCCGACCTGCAGCATGTCGGCGTAGCGGTCGACGAGCTCGATCTGGCTGACGTCCATCACCTCCGACACCAGCTTCAGGTGGTGGCGGTCGCAGGCGGCGCGCATCATCCGCAACCCGTCCTCGCCGAGCCCCTGGAAGCTGTAGGGCGAGCTGCGCGGCTTGAACGCGCCGCCCCGGAAGATCTTGGCGCCTGCCTTGGCGACGGCCGCAGCCGCGGCCTCGACCTGATCCTCCGTCTCTGCCGAGCAGGGCCCGGCCATGACGATGACCTCATCGCCCCCGATGCGGAAGTCGCCCATCGACACCACCGTGGCCTCCGGCCGGAAGGTGCGGCTGGCGAGTTTGTACGGTTCCGTGATCCGCAGCACCTCGTGCACCCCTTCCATCACCTCCAGGAGGCGGGTGTCGAACTCCCGGTTGCCCCCGACCGCCCCGAGCACGGTGCGCATCGCGCCGGTCGAGCGATGCACGTCGAAGCCCTTCTCGACGAGTGTGGCGATGACGTGCTGAATCCGATCCTCCGCCGCCCGCTCTTCCATAACGACGACCATGCTGTCTCTCCTCTGCTCCGGCGGGCCTCCACACCGCCCGCCCCGCGTCACGCGTCCCGGTCGTGAGCGAGCCGTTCGAGCCGCCGCGACTCGTCGATGATCCGTTCGAACAGGCGCGTGATCGCGCTGCCGTCGAGCGGACCGGCGTTGACGGTCCGCACGTGCTCGAGGACCTCGAGCTCGCGGTTCGGCTGGTAGGTCTCCATCCCCACCTGGTCCTTCAGGCGTCCAATCTCGTTGGCGCACGCGGCCCGCGCGTTCAACAGGCGCACGAGATCCTCGTCGAGCCGATCGATCCGGCTCCGGTACTCCTTCAGTTGCGCTCCCACACCGGCGTCGGTGCCGGGCGCGGCGGGCTTCGGCGGATGTGCCATGTCACTCTCTCGTGCGCACGGGGCGGGCCCCGCGCAACCAGCGCACGTAGCGCTCGACTTCTCCGGTGAGGTCGCCGTTCGCGGCCCGGGCGATGACGTCCACCAGGGCGCTTCCGACGACCGCGGCGTCGGCCCACCGTCCGACCGCCGCCACGTGCTCGGGACGCGAGATTCCGAACCCGAGGGCGATGGGGAGGTCGGTGACCGCGCGAATCCGCCCCGCGAGCTCGCTTGCGCCCGCCGCGACCGTGTCCCGGGCGCCGGTGACCCCGAGCCGCGAGATGCCGTAGAGAAAGCCCCGACCGAGCGACGCCGCGCGTCGAATCCGTGCCTCGGTCGTCGTCGGGCTCAGGAGGAAGATCGGGTCGATCCCGGCCTCGGCGGCAGCGCCGCGCAACCCGTCCGCCTCCTCGATCGGCAGATCGAGGACCAGCACGCCGTCGACCCCCGCGTCCGCCGCCCGGGTCATGAAGGCCGTCAACCCCATCCGCAGGACGGGGTTGGCGTAGGTGAAGAGGACGATGCCGGCGCCCACCGACGCACGGACCCCGGCCACCAGCTCGAGGGCCGCGGCCAGCGTCCCTCCGGCCGCCAGCGCCCGTTCCGACGCCCGCTGGATGACCGGGCCGTCGGCCAGCGGATCGGAGAACGGCACTCCCACCTCGAGCACGTCCGCTCCGGCCCGATCGAGGACGCGCAGCACGTCCGCGGACCGTTCCAGGTCCGGGTCGCCCGCAGTCGTGAAGGTGACGAGACCGGTGCGCCCTTCCGCCCGCAGCCCTGCGAAGATGCCGTCGAGTCGGGACATCGCCGCTCAGTCCTCGCCCCGGTCCCGCAGCGTCTCGACGTCCTTGTCGCCGCGCCCGGAAAGGTTGATCAGGATCGACCGGCCCCCGCCGAGCTCGCGCGCCAGCCGGCAGGCGTAGGCCACCGCGTGCGCCGACTCGAGAGCGGGCAGGATGCCCTCGCTGCGCGCGAGGGCCCCGAACGCCTCGATGGCCTCGGCGTCGTAGACCGACGTGTACTCGGCCCGGCCGAGGTCGCGCAGCCAGGCGTGCTCCGGCCCCACCGCCGCGTAGTCGAGCCCGGCCGAGATGGAGTGCGTCAGCTCGATGTTGCCGGCCGCGTCCTGCAGGATGTAGCTGCGCGTCCCTTGCAGCACGCCGGCGGCGCCGGTGGCGAAGCGGGCCGCGTGGCGTCCGGCGACCAGCGCCTCGCCGCCGGCCTCGACGCCGATGAGGCGCACCGCCGGGTCGTCGACGAAGCCGTCGAAGATGCCGAGCGCGTTGCTGCCGCCTCCGACGCACGCTACCACCGCGTCGGGAAGGCCGCCGGCGAGCTGACGGTACTGCGCCCGCGCCTCCCGGCCGATCACCGACTGGAACTCCCGCACCATCAGGGGATACGGATGCGGCCCGAGCACCGAGCCGAGCAGGTAGTAGGTGTGCCCGACGTTCGTCACCCAGTCGCGCATCGCCTCGTTGATGGCGTCCTTGAGCGTCCGGCTGCCGGCGTCGACGCTGGTGACCGTCGCCCCGAGCAGCCGCATGCGGTAGACGTTGAGCGCCTGGCGCGCCATGTCGTCGGCACCCATGTAGACGACGCACTCGAGCCCGAGCAGCGCGCAGGCGGTCGCGGTCGCCACACCGTGCTGGCCGGCGCCGGTTTCGGCGACGACCCGGCGCTTGCCCATGCGGACGGCGAGCAGCGCCTGCCCCAGGGCGTTGTTGATCTTGTGGGCCCCGGTGTGGGCCAGGTCCTCCCGCTTGAGCCACAGCCGTGCCGCGCCGCCGGCACCCGAGCCGCTGCCGGCGTCGCCGGACGCGAGCGAGGCTTGCAGGCGCGCCGCCTCGGAGATCGGCGTCGGGCGGCCGACGTAGCCGGCGAGCAGCGCTGCGAGCTCCGTGGCGAAGCGCTCGTCGGCACGGGCCTCGCGGTACGCACGCTCGAGCTGCTCGACCGGCTCGACGAGCGTCTCGGGCACGAAACGCCCCCCGTACTCCCCGAAGTAGCCTCGCCCGTCCGGATCCCGCCGCCCGAAGACCGGGGTCGTCATGCTCGCGCCACCTCGTCGAAGAACGCCCGGAGAAGCGCCGGGTCCTTGCTCCCGGGCGCCGATTCGACCCCCGAGGAGACGTCGAGGCCGTAGGGCCGCACGGCGCGGATCGCGGCGCCCGCGTTGGCCGGACCGAGGCCCCCGGCCAGGAACACGCGGCGCCCGGCCGCGACCCCGGCCGCGATCTTCCAGTCGACGACGCGGCCGGTCCCCCCGCGGCGTTCCGGGTCGCGCGCGTCGAGCAGCACCGTCGCCTCCTCGGGCACCGCCTCCGCGGCCGCACGGGTCGCGGCAGCGCCGTCCACGCCGACCGCCTTGATCACCCGGTAGGGCAACTCGCGGCAGAAGGCCGGCGGCTCGTCCCCGTGGAGCTGGACGGCGGCCAGGCCGACCTCCTCCACCACCTGCCGCACCTCGACCGCCGACGGGTCGACGAACACCCCGACCGGCGCCACGTCGCCCGGCAGCCGTGCCGCGATCGCCTGCGCCTTCGTCGGCTCGAGGTAGCGCGGGCTGCGCGGCCAGAAGACGAACCCGACCGCCGACGCGCCGAGGTCGCTCGCCAGCAGGGCATCGTCGACGCGCGTGATCCCGCACACCTTGACCTTCACCATGCCGCCGGCCTCATGCCGCGCGCCCGCCGCCGCGCCGTGCCCCTCGCGGGACGGCGTCGAGTCCCCCGAGGAGGCCCGCGAGGGCGGCTCCCGGATCGTCCCGGGTCATGAACGACTCTCCGATGAGGAACGCGTCGTAGCCGGCGCGCCGCAGCTCCTCGAGGTCCTCCGCCGTCCGCAGCCCGCTTTCGGCGACCGCCGTGACGCCGTCCGGGATCGCGGCGATGAGCGCATGCGACGTCCCGAGGTCGACGCGCATCGTGCGCAGGTCGCGGTTGTTCACCCCGATGGTGTCCGCCCCTGCGTCGAGGGCGCGGGCCAGCTCCGCGCCGTCGTGCACCTCGACGAGCGCGGCCAGCCCCGCTCCACGGGCCGCCGCGAGCAGCTCGCCGAGCGCGGGCCCGGGGAGCGCGGCCGCAATCAGCAGCACGGCGTCGGCGCCGTGCGCGCGCGCCTCGATCACCTGGAACGGCGTCACGACGAAGTCCTTGCGCAGCACCGGCACATCTACCGTCGCCCGGACCGCCGCGAGGTGCTCGAGCGCGCCGTCGAAGAACGCCGGCTCCGTCAGGACGGAGATCGCCGCCGCGCCCGCTGCCGCGTAGCCCTCGGCCAGCCGCGCCGGGGCATACGACTCGCGCAGGATGCCGCGCGACGGCGACCGGCGCTTGCACTCTGCGATCACGTTGCAGCCGGCCCGGCGCCGGATGCGGGCACGGAAGAGCTCCCCTCGCGGCTCGCGGGCCACCGCTTCCCGCTCGAGGGCCGGTCCGTCGCCCGCCGCCTGCCGGTCCTCCGCCCCGCGGCGCGCCGCCTCCACGATTGCGGCCAGGACGTCCGGGGGGCGCGGCTCGGGCGTCACGGCCGTTCCTCCCTCTCGCCGCCCCGCGAGGCGCGCACCATCGCCTCCAGCGCCGCCGCGGCCCGGCCGGTGTCGAGCGCCGCGGCGCCCATCGCCACCCCTTCGCGCAGGGACGCCGCCCGCTCCGCCACCACCAGCCCCGCCGCGGCGTTCGCCAGCACGAACTCGCGCGCCGGCCCCGGCTCCCCCGACAGCACCGCGCGCGCCGCCGCCACGCTCTCCGCCACGTCCGCCACCCGGAGCTCGGCGGGCTCCGCCCGCTCCAGCCCGAACTCCGCCGGGTGGACGTAGAACGTCATCACGCGTCCGTCGCGGAGCTCGGAGACCTTCGTGTAGCCGGTCGTCGAGATCTCGTCGACCCCGTCGGCCCCGTGCACGACCCACGCCCGCACGGATCCGAGTTCGCCCAGCACGCGCGCCAGCAGATCGGTCAGCTCCGGGCGCGGCACGCCGATGACCTGCCGGGCGACCCCGGCCGGGTTCGTCAGCGGGCCCAGCAGGTTGAACGCGGTGCGCACGCCGAGCTCGCGCCGCGCAGGCCCCGCGTGGCGCATCGACGGGTGGAAGGTCGGGGCGAAGAAGAAGGCGATGCCCGCCTCTTCGAGCGACCGCTCGACGGTGGCCGGAGGCGCGGCCAGTTCGACGCCGAGCGCCTCGAAGAGGTCGGCGCTGCCGCAGCGGCTCGACACCGAGCGGTTGCCGTGCTTGGCGATGGGGACGCCGCAGCCGGCCAGGACGACCGCGGCGAGCGATGACACGTTGACGGTATGGGAGCGGTCGCCGCCCGTCCCGCAGGTGTCGAAGGCGTCGGGACGCGGCCGCGAGAGCGGCACGGAGTGGCGCCGCATCGTGCGGGCGAGGCCGGCGATCTCGCTGGCCCGTTCCCCCTTCATGGCGAGCGCGACGAGCAACCCGGCGATCTGCGCCGGCGTCGCCCGCCCGGCCATCACCTCGCCCATCGCGGCCTCGGCCTCGGCCGCCGTCAGGTCGTGCCGCCGATACAGTTTGTCGATCAGCTCGGAGAACATGTCGTGCCGGGCCGTCCTACGGCGCGGACTCCTGCGCCTCGATCGCCAGAAAGTTCCGCAGGACCCGCCGCCCCTCGCCGGTCAGCACCGACTCGGGATGGAACTGCACGCCGTGCACGGGCCACCGCCGGTGCCGTACAGCCATGATCGCGCCATCCTCGACCGCGGTCGCCGCTATCTCGAGATCCGCCGGCATCGGCTCCGGGCTCACCGCGAGCGAGTGGTACCGCCCGGCGCTGAACGGTCCGTCGATGCCGGCGAAGACCCCCCGCCCGTCGTGGGCGACGGTCGACGTCTTGCCGTGCAGCAGCGCCGGGGCGGGCACGATGGCGCCGCCGAAGGCCAGGCCGATCGCCTGGTGCCCGAGGCAGACGCCGAGGATCGGCGCCCGCGGCCCCCACGCGCGAATCAGGTCGACCGTGATCCCTGCGTTCTCGGGCCGCCCCGGCCCCGGCGAGATCACGATCCGCTCCGGCGCCAGCCGGTCGACGTCGGCGACGGCGATCACGTCGTTGCGCTTCACCGTGAGGTCGGCGCCGAGCTCGCCGAGCATCTGCACCAGGTTGTAGGTGAACGAATCGTAGTTGTCGATCACGAGCACCATGGCTGCGGCTGCCTTCAGGTTGTCGCCGGCCCGTGGCCGCGCTGCGCGATTTCGAGCGCTCGGATGAGCGCCGACGCCTTCGCCTCGGTCTCGTGGTACTCGGCGGTCGGATCCGAGTCCGCCACGATCCCGGCGCCGGCCTGCACGTAGGCGCGCCCGCCGGACATGACGATGGTCCGGATGGCGATGCAGCAGTCGAGATGGCCGGCGAAGTCGAGGTATCCGACCGCGCCCGCGTAGATCCCGCGGCGCGTCGGCTCGAGGTCGGCGATGATCTCCATGGCCCGGATCTTCGGCGCGCCCGACACGGTGCCGGCCGGAAAGCAGGCCGCGAGCGCGTCGAGCCGATCCTCCCCCTCGGTGAGCGTTCCCTCGACCCGCGAGACCAGGTGCATGACGTGCGAATAGCGCTCCAGCCCCATGTACTGCGGGACGCGCACCGACCCGAACTCCGACACCCGGCCGAGGTCGTTCCGGCCGAGGTCGACGAGCATCACGTGCTCGGCGCATTCCTTCTCGTTGGCGGCCAGCTCCTCGGCCAGGCGCTGGTCGGCCTCCTCCGTCTCGCCACGGGGGCGCGTCCCGGCGATCGGGTGGGTCTCGGCCCGGCGTCCCTCGACCCGGACCAGCATCTCGGGCGAGGAACCGACGATCGCCACCTCGCCCATGCGGATGAAGTACATGTAGGGCGACGGGTTGACGTAGCGCAGCGCCCGGTAGACCGCGAACGGGTCCGCGGCAACCTCGGTCTCGAAGCGCTGCGACAGCACCACCTGGAAGATGTCGCCGGCCGTGATGTGTGCCTTCGCCGTGCGCACGGCCTCCTCGAACTCGGCCTGCGTCGTGTTGGAGCGCACCTCGAGGCCGCCTGCCGCTGCCGGATCGGGCTCCGAGAGCTGCCGCCGGAGCTCCCCCTCGAGGAAGCGGATCTTGGCCCGCGCCAGCGCGTAGGCGACCTCGAGGGCGCCGGTTTCCGCGGCGCCGGTTTCCGCGCCGTCGACCCGGGCGTTGGCGATGATCAGGATGCGGTGCTTCACGTGGTCGAACGCGAGCACCGTGTCGAAGAACATGAAGCCGGCGTCGTCGCCCACCCGCGGCTTCGCGGCGAAGCTGGGATGGCGGCCGAGGGTCGGCTCGAACCAGGCCGCGGCGTCGTAGCCCAGGAACCCGACCGCGCCGCCCGTGAACCGGGGCAGCCCCGGCACCCAAGCCGAGCGGTAGTGCGACATCAGCTCGCGGAGCGTGTCGAGGAACGGCTCCGTCCGCTGCTCGCTCTCCGAGCCCCGGTCCACGCGCGTGCCTTCCGCACCCGAGCGGAGGATGAGGAAGGGGTCCTTGCCGAGGAAGGAGTAGCGCGCCGCGCGCTCGCCCCCCTCCACGCTCTCGAGCAGGAAGGCGTGCTCGGTGTTCTCGGCGATTCGGAGGAAGGCCGACACCGGTGTCAGCATGTCGGCCCGCACTTCCCGGCAGACCGGCACCACCGTGCCCTGGCCGGCCAGCGCCGCGAACTGCTCGAAAGTGGTGTCGGTCATCGCCCCGGCTCCGCCGGCGCCCGGACGGTCGGGGGCGCCGCTTCCCCTGCGGCGGCCCCGCCGGCTGCGGCCTTGTCGGCGGCCTCGCCGGCCGCGCCCGCCGCGGCCTGGCGCGCCAGCTCCCGCTCCGCCGCCTCCCGGAATCGGCGTCCGGACGGGCGCCGGCCGGTCCACCACGCGAACTGCCGGACCGCCTGCGCCACCAGCATGTCCAGGCCGCCGATCGTGTCGCACCCCGCCGCCGCGGCATCGCCGAGGAACCGCGTGGTCGCGGGGTTGTACACGAGGTCGTAGACGAGCCGTCCCGTGAACGGGCCGCCGGGCAGCGGCGTCGCCTCGACGTCCGGCCAGGTGCCGGCCGGCGTGGTGTTCACCAGCAGGTCCCACGACCCGGCCGGGGGTGGATAATCGCCGGCGGCCACCCCGACGGCCGCCGCGGCGGCCGCGCCCTTCGCTCCGTCGCGCGCGCAGATGGCGACCGTGGCGCCCTCGCCGGCCAGCGCCACCGCCACGGCGCGCGCCGCGCCGCCGGCTCCGAGGACCGCCGCGCGCACGCCCGGCAGCCGAATCCGCCCGAGCAGCGTCTCCACGAAGCCCGGGACGTCGGTGTTCAGTCCGTGCCAGCCGGTGTCTCCGCAGCGGACGGTGTTGATCGCCCCCACCTGCCTCCCGACCGGGTCGACGCCGGTCACCAGCTCCGCAAGGGCCTCCTTGAACGGCGCAGTCACGCTGACTCCCCGCAGCGGAACCGCCGCCGCGAACTGCACGAAGTCGTCCACGTCGCGGGCCTCCAGCGGCAGGTAGACGGCGTCGAGCCCGGCCGCGGCGAAGCCCGCGTTGTGCATGGCCGGCGAGAGGGAATGGGACACCGGCGAGCCGACCACGCCGTAGATCGCGGTGCGCCGCGTGATGGCGGGGAAGCGGTACTCGTCGCGCAGGCGCGCCAGCTCGATCTGTCCGGGCGCGACGCCCTCGCCCGCGTAGGTCCAGCACGATCCGAAGCGTCCTGCGAGCACGCGGGAGGCGACGCCCGCGGGACCCATCCCGATGACGACGCGGCGATCCGACGCCGCGCCTCTGCCGAGCGCCGCGAGCGCGAGCGTGTCGCACAGCCCGCGGGTGGCGGCGGCCACCTTGACCACCGCGGCGCCGGTGGCGCGCATCGCGCGGTAGCGGTCGCCGATGTCGTCCGGAATCCCCTCGAAGTCGTGCGTCGAGATGACGATCCGGCCCCCGCCGTACCGCCGGATCAGCGGCCGGTGCTGGGCCCGCCATTCGACGTCGACGAACTCCGCCCCCGCGGCGAGCGCCGCGCCGAGCAGTCCCAGGCGCTCGCGCTCCGTCCCGGCGAAGCGGCCTCCCTCCCAGGTGGGCCGGCAGGTCACGATGACCGGCGTGGTGCGGCCGGCCAGCGCCCCGGCAACGTCGGGCCGATCCACGTAGTCGAGGCGCAGCTCGATGAGGTCCGCGCCGGCGACGCCGTCGCGATTGGCGCGGAGCTCCGCCGTCGTGGCGCCGGTCACGGTGGCGCACATCAGCGGTGTCGGCCGCTCTCTGTCGATCCCTGGCACGCTGTCGCCCGGCACAAAAAAAGCCCCCTCAGCCGATTGGCTGAAGAGGCTTGGCCTTGTCTGCTTCGGTCTGCCCGCGGCCTAACCGGTCGCCCCCCCAGCCCTCACGTGGGTACCAAACCAGTAGTGCCACCGGGACGGGCGGGCGGGCGCGGACGTCATCCCCGTTCCCTGAAGCCCGCCGCACGCGCGTGCTGCGCTCGCATGCACCTCCGAACCCTACCAGACCGGCCCGGCGCCAGTCAACGCGCGCCGCGACGCGGAGGCGGCGCGAACGCGGAGGCGGCGCGAACGCGGAGGCGGTCCTCTCCGCGCCGCGGCGCCTTGACCCCTGCAGGCCACACGCCATGGGCCAGACCGTGACCGTCTCGATCCTCTCCGCGGCGCGGCGCTCTTGACCCTCGGGCGCCCGTCCGCTATACCTCACGCGAGACCCGAGCGTGCGCCCCCTTCAGACGAGACACGCGCTGCCCCGCGGCGCGGCCTGCATCGCGGCGGCCGCGGCGCTCCTGGCGACCCTGCCCCTGCCGGCCATCACCGCCCGGATGTCCCTCGACGAAGTGCGCCCCGGCATGACCGGAACCGGAATCACGGTCTTCGAGGGGACGACGCGCGACCGCTTCGACGTGCACGTGCTCGGGATCCTGACGAACGCCGTCGGGCCGCGCCGTCACCTCATCGTGGTGCGCATCGAGGGGGGGCCGCTCGCCGACACGGGGGTCATTCAGGGCATGAGCGGCAGCCCCGTCTACGTCGAGGACCGGTTGATCGGCGCGCTGTCGTACGCCTTCGGGGCGTTCTCGACGGAGGCAATCGCGGGGATCACGCCCATCGGGGAGATGGCCGCGACCGACGCCGCCGCCGCGCCCGCCCGCACCGCGGCACGCCTTCCGCCCGCGGGAACGCCGTCCGCTCCGGACATGATGCTCGCGCACCTCGGCGGTGCGCTGCTCGAGCGCGCGCAGCCGTTCGCCCGCCAACCGATCGATGTCCGCGCCGAGGGCCTTCCGGCCGCGGAGGCGGGTCGTCTCGGTACTCTACTGCGGCCGATCGGAACGCCGCTCGGCCTGAGCGGCTTCGTTCCGGACGTCCGCGCCCTCTGGTCGGACACCTTCGGCGGATCCGGCGTCGTCAGTACCGTGACGGCGCCGGCGGGCGGCGCACCACAGGGCGCCACGCCGCCGCCGGGCGCCCCGCTCCAGCCGGGGGACGCCATCGGTGCCGCGCTGATGCGCGGCGACTTCACGATGGCGGGCACCGGCACCGTCACCCTCGTGGACGAGGGCCGCGTCTACGCCTTCGGCCACCCGTTCTACAACCTCGGTCCGGCGCAGTTTCCGATGACCCGCGCGCAGGTCACGACGCTCCTCCCGAGCCGCGCCCAGTCGACGCGGCTCGCCAGCGTGGGCGAGGTCCTCGGCACCATCGACCAGGATCGGGCGACCGGCATCTACGGCACCCTGGGACCCGGGCCGCGGCTGGTTCCGGTCACCATCGCCCTGGCCGCCGACGACCGCGGCCTGCGGCAGCGCTTCGCGTTCGAGGTCGTCGACGATCGCGTCCTGACACCGCTCCTGACCTACACCGGGGTTCTCAACACGTTCTTCGCCTGGACCCGGCAGCTCGGGGCGGGCACGTACCGGATCGAAGGCACCGCGCGCCTCCGCGACCGGCCCGACGTGACGTTCGGCAACGTCTTTGCCGGCGACGCGGCCGCGGCCGGGGCGGCCGCCGCCGTCGCCGCTCCGTTGACCACGCTCGCCGTCAACCGACTGGAGCCGGTCGCGTTCGAGCGCATCGACATCGCCGTCACGTCCTCCGCGCAACCGCGCACCGCGACCGTCGAGCGCGCCTGGATCGACGCGGACCGGCTGCGGGCGGGGGCCACCGTCTCGCTGCGAGTGGCGCTCCGCGACTCGGAGGGGCGGACGTCGATCGAGACCCTGCCGCTCACGCTGCCGCCCCACGTCACCGGACCCGTCCAGTTGCTCGTCGCCGACGCGGCCCGGGCCGGGCAGCGGGATCTGGCGGCGGGCAACCACCCGCGCAGCGCGCGCACGCTCCCGCAGTTGATTCGGACCCTGAACGGCTTGCGGCGCAACGATCGCATCTACGTCCGGCTGATCGTCCCGCGCCGCGGGGTGG
This sequence comes from Vicinamibacterales bacterium, assembly GCA_965215155.1. Lineage (GTDB taxonomy): Bacteria > Acidobacteriota > Vicinamibacteria > Vicinamibacterales > UBA8438 > JAGWAJ01. Next base: position 2,876,475 of record CBDCCY010000004.1, read on the forward strand.
TGGTCGGCGGCGAGCCGCTCCCCGGCCTGCCGGCCTCCGTCCTCGCCGTCGTGCGGGGCGACCGGGCCGGCGGCGACGTCACCGACCTGCACGACGTGACTGTCGGGACGTGGGAGATCGCGACCGACCGGATGGTCACCGGCTCGCGCCTGCTCTCTCTGACCGTCGAGGCCGGATGACGGCCCGCCGCCCGTGCCTCCGTCTCCTCGCTGCCGCGCTGGCGGCGGCCGCCGTCCTCGCCGGGGCGGAGGCGGCCGGACCGGTGTTCTGGCGCGTCTCCACGCAGGCCGAGTTCCTGGCGGGCGAGGTCGAGAATCTCTCCGTGGATCCGGCCGGCCGCCTGCTGCTCGGCCCGCGGACCGACCTCGTCCACGAAGCGGCGGACCCGTTCGCCTGGGCCCTGGCCCCGGCCGGCGGCTCCCTGTGGCTCGGTACCGGCGGCAGCGGCCGGGTGGTGCGCGTCGAGGCGGACGGCCGGGCTGCGACCGTCTTCGAGGCGGCGGCGTCCGCCGTGCAGGCGCTCGTCGACGGCGGGGAGGGGAGGCTGTACGCCGCCACCTCGCCGAACGGCCGCGTCGTGGCGCTGGCGCCGGACGGCGCCGCGTCCGACCTCTTCACGCCGAGCGAGCCGTACATCTGGGCACTCGCCGTCGACGCCGGCGGCGCGCTCCTCGTCGGGACCGGCAACCCGGGCCGCATCTACCGCGTGACCCCCGCCGGGGAGGCGAGCCTGGTGTACGACACGCGAGCGACGCACGTGCTCGCGCTGGCCGTGGACGCGGAGGGGCGCATCCTGGCCGGTACGGGATCGCCGGGCCGCGTGTTGCGGATCGATCCGCAGGGGAAGGCGTTCGTGCTGCTGGCGGCGGACCAGGACGAGATCACGGCGCTGCGCGTCGCGGGCGACGGCGCCGTGTATGCCGCGGCGGCCGCCGGCAACCGCCCCGCCGCTCCGCCCGCCGCCCCGCCGCCCGCCGGACGCGAGCCGGTGCCGACGGTGAGCGTAACGACGGAGGTGACCGCCGTGGTCACCACCACCGGCACGGCTCCCGTCACCGCGGCCGCCGAAGCGACGCCGGCCAGTGGCGCGGCCGCGGGCGCCGTCTACCGCATCGCGCCGGACGGGGTGTGGGACGTCGTCTGGCGCTCGTCCCAGGACACGCCGTACGACCTTGCAGTCCAGGGACCCGATGCCGTCCTGATCGGCACGGGGGGCCGCGGCAAGGTGTTCCGGGTGGCCGGATCCCCTCCGCGGACCGTGCTCCTGACCCGGGCGCCGGCGCAGCAGGTGACGAGCCTCGCCGGGGGGCCCGGCGGCAACCTCTACTACGCAACCGCGAACCCCGCCCGCCTCTACCGGCTGTCGCCGGAGCCGGCGGACGAGGGGCGCTACCTGTCCGGCGTTCGCGACGCCGGGACCGTCGCCACCTGGGGTGCCATCCGCTGGCGTGCGCGGACGCCCGGGCAGAGCAGCGTCCGGCTCTTCACGCGGTCCGGCAACACGCCGACCCCGGGCGAGACCTGGAGCGACTGGTCGGAGGCCTACACGGGCAGCGACGGAACGCCGATAGCGAGCCCGAAGGCGCGCTACCTGCAGTGGAGAGCGTCGCTGCGGCGCTCGGATGCGCCGTCGGGGCGCGCGAATGCCTCGCCGCGGGGCGCGGACCGGCCGTCGCAGCGCGCGAACACGCCATCGGGGCGTGCGGATGCCCCCGCCCTGCTCTCGGTCACCACCGCCTACCTGCCCCGCAACCTCCGGCCCGAGGTGACCGCGGTCACGGTGCATCCTCCCGGAGAGGCGTTTCAGGAAACGCTGGGAAGCGACCCGCCGCTGGCCGGATTCGACCGTGGCGCCCGAGACCGCGAGGGACCGGGCGGCGCGACCGCCGCGAACGCCCAGTCGCCGACGCTCGGACGCAAGGTGGTCCGCCGGGGCCTCCAGACGTTCACCTGGACGGCTCGGGACGGCAACCAGGACCGGTTGCGCTTCGACCTCCGCTACCGCGCGGAGGATGCCGACGACTGGCTGGCCCTGGCCGAAGACCTCGCCGGAACGATCTTCACCTGGGACACGACGTCGGTCCCGGACGGAACCTACGAGGTGCGCGTCGAGGCCACCGACGCGCTCTCGAACCCGCCCGGCGGGGCGCTCACCGGCTCGCTCGCCAGCATGCCGTTCGACGTCGACAACACGCCGCCCGAGATTGTCCTCGGCCCGGTCCGCCCCGAAGGCGGCGCGACCGTCGTCACGTTCACCGTCACCGACACCCACTCGCCGGTGCGGCGCGTCGAGTACGCGGCCGGTCCCGGTCGCTGGCAGGTCGTCCACCCTGTGGACGGCGTCCCGGACTCGCGCGAGGAGCGCTTCGAGGTGACCGTCCCGTCCGACCGCGCGCGCGGACTGATCGTGCGGGCCGCCGACGGGATGGGGAACACGACGGCGGTGGTCGCGCCGTAGAGAAGCAGCGTCGTGGAACGGCGCCGACTCTTGTAGGACTGGATGAGCGGGCAGCCGTCGGCTCGCCCCAGCGTCCCGCGCCAGCGTCAGGGGATCGACCTGACGCGACCGTCGTGACCCGCCTGGTCAGTCGTAGGCGATCTCCACGTACCCGTCGCCCCCCGTCCACTGGACCCGCTTCGCCGGCGTGTGCCCGCCCGAGCCCTGACCGGGGGCGTAGACGTATACGAGCACCTCGGCGTAGTCCGTGGCGAGCGGCTCGACCAGCGTCCGCGCGACCTCGAGGGACCGCTCCAGATCGCGGAGCTCGATCTCGATGGTCATCACGCCGTGCGCCGTCGCCATCCGCAGGACATCCCAGTCCTCATTGACGAGCGGGCGGTCGGCCCCGGCGAGCGGTGCGCCGCCGGCTGCGCGCGGCCCGGACTGCGGGGGAGGTGAGGCGCTCCCGGCGCCGCGCCGCGTGTCGTCGTCGGACGCCGGGGCGCAAGCCCCGGAAGTTGCTCCGACAAGTGCGGCGACGGCCAGGGTCACGGTGTTCCGCATGAGTACCTCTCTGCGTTGCGCCTCAGTGCAGCGTGCCCGCCCCGCGCTGGTGTCCAGCATCCACGAGTCGGTCGCCGTTGTCGAGTGGCTTCCGACTCCCTCCGTGGTCGGCGGCCGGCTGTTCTCCTCGATCCATCCGCCGCGGATCCTCGTTCGGCTGACACGCTGAGGCGCATCAAGCTACTGTGCGGTGAGCACCCTGGACACCATCGTGGGCGAGACTCGGCGTTGCCGATGCGGGCTTCCGATGTTCTGATCTGGGCCTCGTCAGCAGAATCTGTGGGTGAGTTCTGGTTCGGGCAGGTCGCCAAGTGCATGATACAAAGCGACTTCCAGTGCCGCGGAGGTGCGGAAGCCATACGCCCGTTTGGTGATCACTCTGGCCTTCCCGTTGAAGCCTTCGACAATGCCACTGGAGAACTGCCCTCGGGCCCGGAACCAGTTCAGGATCAGGTCGCGGTGCGAGCGCAGCATGCGGGCCACCTCCTTCATCGGGTCGAGCCGCGAGCGCATCGTCCGAGTGCACCAGCGGTCGAGGAACCGGCCGGCCCAGTACGGCGACACGTAGCCCCACAGCGCTTGAAAGTCCTCCTTGAGCAGGTAGGCGCGAACCGTGCGCAGGTTGCGACGCACCAGCTCCGCAAGCCGGCCCCGCTGCTCGTCGCTGAGATTCTCCGGACGCTTGAGCAGGAGCCAGCGGCTGCGCTTGAGCACCGGCGCCCGGCCCGCGGCGGCGAGCTTCCGGGCCTCCGCCGCGCGCACCTCGTCGATCGCTTGCGAGAAATGGCTCATGATGTGGAAGCGGTCGAGCACCTGCACGGCCTGGCCGGCGCGCTCGGCAACCACCTTCAGGTAGGGCTTCCACATGTCCGAGCAGACGAAATACAGCGCCGCGCTGCGTGCGGGGCCGAACCAGTCGAAGAAGCCCTCCAACGTCGCGGCCTTGCGTTCGCGGCCGACCCACAGCAGGCGCTTGCAGTGACCGTCGATCTGATAGACCAGCGTCAGGTAGCGTTGCCCGCGGCGGCGGGAGAGCTCGTCGACGCCGATGGCCTCGATGTTCGTGAGGTCGCGGTGCGCGAGGCCCCAGTCGACCGCCATGCGCACGGCCCGATAGACGGTGTCCCAGGACGTGGGGAACGCCGCGGCGACCTCCTGCCACGACAGACGCCTGGCCCACCCGGCGAGGAACCAGGCGTAGGCGTCGGTCAGTCGGTGCTTGCCGGTGGCCCACGGCAGCGCCTCGACCCGTACGCCGCAGCGCGGGCAGTCGACGCGGCGCATCGCGTAGAGGAAGACCACGGGGATGTGCCACAGGGGCACGAAGTCGAAGCGCCGGACCGCCTGCGTGTCGTAGCCCGGGGCCCGGCGCCTGCACTGCGAGCACGTCGCGCGGGTCCCGGCGCGAGGCCGCACCCGAACCTCGAGGGTCAACTGCGGGTGCTCCACCAGCCGCACCGTCTCGTAGATGAACGACGGGTGCTTCTGGACCCGATTCAAGATACTCTTGAGTTGCATCCCGTTCCCCTTCCGCGTCGCTTGGCTGCTGCAACACCAATTGTCGCGGATTCCGGAACGGGATGCGTTTCCGATGTCGAGGCTGCGTTCTGTGCTTCGGGACGGGCCATCGCCCTCCCGATACGGGCGTCGGGCATTTGGTCCTCGTCAGACGAGAGCCGGGGCGCTCGTGCGCGGAGCCGGCGTCCAGGCCGTCAGCCCCGCGCAGCGGGGGCGGAGCGGAGCGAAGCGCCTTGACGGCGGCGAGCACACGGGCACGCTGCCTCTTGTCTGACGAGGACTACCAGCCTCCGTTCTTACCCACAGATTCTGCGGAAGACCCTGATCTGGAACACGATGTTGTCAGCGTCAAGCCGCTACCCGTCGGTCGTCGTCCGGTGACCGTTAGCGCGATATGATGGCTCGCCTGATGGATGACCCCGCGTACAAGCGCCTATTCTCGCGGCCCCGGATGGTCCGGGACCTGCTGCGCGGCTTCGCTGCCCGGGACTGGAGCGCCGAGCTCGACCTGGACTCGCTGACGCCGCTCCCGGCCAGTTACGTCAGCCACGACCTGCGGCAGCGTCACGGCGACTTGGTGTGGCGCCTCCGCTTCAAGGATGACCGGTGGCTGTACGTCGTGCTGCTCCTGGAGTTCCAGTCCTCCATCGACCGGTCGATGGCGGTCCGCATGCTGACGTACACGGCGCTGCTATATCAGAAGCTGATCGCCGAGGGAGTGCTACGGGAGCGCTCCGGCCTGCCGCCGGTGTTGCCGGTGGTGATCTACAACGGCCGGCAGCCATGGACGGCGCCGGTGGATGTGGCTGAGCTGATCGCCTCCGGTCGCGGGGCGGCGTTGGTGCGGTATCAGCCGTCGCAGCGGTACTTCCTGGTGGATGAGGCCCGGGTCAGTGGTCGTGATCTGCCGTCGGGCAACCTGGTGTCGGCGCTGATCGCGCTGGAGACGAATCGCGACCGGGCGCAGGCGCCAGCGTTGCTGGGGGCGTTGATCGATCTGCTGCGGAAGCAGGATGATGAGGAGTTGACGGCGGCGTTCGGCGAGTGGGCGGCGCAAGTGCTGCTGCCGCGTCGGTTCCGCGGATCGGTGACCGGACCGCTGCCGCGGCTTGAGGAGGTGCGGGCGATGTTGGCCGAGACCGTCCAGGAGTGGACTGCGGAGTGGATCGAACAGGGCCGAGAGCAGGGCCAGCGGGAACTGCTGCGCCGTCAGGCGGCGCGGAAGTTCGATGCAGCAGCGGCGGAGCGGCTGGCCGCGAAGCTCGAGGGCGTCGAGGATGCGGACCGCTTGGCGCAAGTGGGGGACTGGATCATCGAGTGCGAGAACTCAGATGACCTGTTGGCTCGGTTCAACGATTGGTCGTAGGAGTCGTGAGCGGATGAAGCTGCGCGGTGCCTTCAGGCCGTAGGGCTCGGTGGTCGGCCATATTCTGTTGACCGTGTTGCTCCCCCGGGTGCAAACGAGCGTTGCTGCTTGTCATATGGGGGTCTTCCGCAGAATCTGTGGGTAAGAACGGAGGCTGGTAGTCCTCGTCAGACAAGAGGCAGCGTGCCCGTGTGCTCGCCGCCGTCAAGGCGCTTCGCTCCGCTCCGCCCCCGCTGCGCGGGGCTGACGGCCTGGACGCCGGCTCCGCGCACGAGCGCCCCGGCTCTCGTCTGACGAGGACCAAATGCCCGACGCCCGTATCGGGAGGGCGATGGCCCGTCCCGAAGCACAGAACGCAGCCTCGACATCGGAAACGCATCCCGTTCCGGAATCCGCGACAATTGGTGTTGCAGCAGCCAAGCGACGCGGAAGGGGAACGGGATGCAACTCAAGAGTATCTTGAATCGGGTCCAGAAGCACCCGTCGTTCATCTACGAGACGGTGCGGCTGGTGGAGCACCCGCAGTTGACCCTCGAGGTTCGGGTGCGGCCTCGCGCCGGGACCCGCGCGACGTGCTCGCAGTGCAGGCGCCGGGCCCCGGGCTACGACACGCAGGCGGTCCGGCGCTTCGACTTCGTGCCCCTGTGGCACATCCCCGTGGTCTTCCTCTACGCGATGCGCCGCGTCGACTGCCCGCGCTGCGGCGTACGGGTCGAGGCGCTGCCGTGGGCCACCGGCAAGCACCGACTGACCGACGCCTACGCCTGGTTCCTCGCCGGGTGGGCCAGGCGTCTGTCGTGGCAGGAGGTCGCCGCGGCGTTCCCCACGTCCTGGGACACCGTCTATCGGGCCGTGCGCATGGCGGTCGACTGGGGCCTCGCGCACCGCGACCTCACGAACATCGAGGCCATCGGCGTCGACGAGCTCTCCCGCCGCCGCGGGCAACGCTACCTGACGCTGGTCTATCAGATCGACGGTCACTGCAAGCGCCTGCTGTGGGTCGGCCGCGAACGCAAGGCCGCGACGTTGGAGGGCTTCTTCGACTGGTTCGGCCCCGCACGCAGCGCGGCGCTGTATTTCGTCTGCTCGGACATGTGGAAGCCCTACCTGAAGGTGGTTGCCGAGCGCGCCGGCCAGGCCGTGCAGGTGCTCGACCGCTTCCACATCATGAGCCATTTCTCGCAAGCGATCGACGAGGTGCGCGCGGCGGAGGCCCGGAAGCTCGCCGCCGCGGGCCGGGCGCCGGTGCTCAAGCGCAGCCGCTGGCTCCTGCTCAAGCGTCCGGAGAATCTCAGCGACGAGCAGCGGGGCCGGCTTGCGGAGCTGGTGCGTCGCAACCTGCGCACGGTTCGCGCCTACCTGCTCAAGGAGGACTTTCAAGCGCTGTGGGGCTACGTGTCGCCGTACTGGGCCGGCCGGTTCCTCGACCGCTGGTGCACTCGGACGATGCGCTCGCGGCTCGACCCGATGAAGGAGGTGGCCCGCATGCTGCGCTCGCACCGCGACCTGATCCTGAACTGGTTCCGGGCCCGAGGGCAGTTCTCCAGTGGCATTGTCGAAGGCTTCAACGGGAAGGCCAGAGTGATCACCAAACGGGCGTATGGCTTCCGCACCTCCGCGGCACTGGAAGTCGCTTTGTATCATGCACTTGGCGACCTGCCCGAACCAGAACTCACCCACAGATTCTGCTGACGAGGCTCATATGGATGTTTTCGATCTCCGGAACCGTCTGGTCTCTGACTATAGGGACTATACCCGCAGCTTCATCAAGATCGGCGACTCCCGCATCAGGCAGTTTGTTGACAGCCACCTCGCCGGCGAGGGGTTCTGGCCGCAACCGCTGCTGCAACTGAACCCGACGTTCAGGCCCGGTGGCACGATCGACGATCTGGTTGCCGAGGGGTCCTTCACGGGGAATGCTCGCGGGTCTTCCGGATCGGCAAGTCTGATACGGACCACCGCGGCAAGCAGCTCTTCCTGCACCGGCACCAGCGCGACGCGATTCTGGAGGCCGCCAAGGGGCGGTCGTACGTACTGACGACCGGCACCGGTTCTGGGAAGAGTCTCGCGTACATAGTGCCGATCGTGGACCACGTGCTCCGACGTGGATCCGGCCCGGGGGGTCCAGGCCATCATCGTCTATCCCATGAACGCCCTGGCAAACAGCCAGGACGAGGAACTCGGCAAGCTCGTCGACAAGGGCTACGCGGAAGGCCGGTCACGCGTCCGGTTCGCGCGGTATACGGGGCAGGAACGAGGCCCGCTCGCGAAGCCATCCGGAGCGACCCGCCGGACATCCCCCTGACGAACTACATGATGTTCGAGTTGCTGCTCACGCGATCCGAAGACCGTGAGCTGCTGAGAGCCGCGCAGGGTCTCAGGTTCCTCGTCTTCGACGAGTTGCATACGTACCGGGGTCGTCAGGGCGCTGACATCGCGATGCTGATCCGCCGCTGCCGGCACGCGGTCGGCAACCGCGTCGTCTGTATCGGGACTTCCGCCACGATGGCCAGTGGGGGTGGCAGCGAGCAGCAGCGCCGCGAAGTGGCGGCAGTGTCGCAGTCCCTTTTCGGGGTGCCGATTGCGCCGGACCAGGTGGTCACTGAAAGTCTGGAGCGGGCTACCCCGGAGATCGAGTTGGCGGATCCCTCAGTTCGGGCCGCCATTCGGGCCGCCGTCGTTTCTGATGAGGAACCGCCTGTTGAGTACGGGACGTTCCGCCTGCTCTCGCCTCCTGGATCGAATCGACTTTCGGAGTCCGCGAGGAACCGTACACCGGCAGGTTGCTCAGGCAGACGCCGCGGCGCTTGGAGGGGGATCCGATCGGCGGCGTACCGAGCGCGGCGGCGGAGCTTGCGGCGTTGGCGGAGTCGGATCCTGAACGTCGCGCCGAAACGCTTCGCCGCTGGCTGCTTCGAGGTTCCAGCCTGTACCGAAGCGACTCCAGCCGCTTTTCCATCTTCGCGTTCCGGTTGCATCAGTTTCTGACGTGTGGCGATACGGTCTGGGCATCGCTCGAACCGGAAGCGGATCGCCATCTGGAGATCGCGAAGAAGACCGCGAAGCCGGGCGATCCGGACAAGTCGCTGTTCCCACTCGTTTTCTGTCGCCGTTGCGGAACCGCGTACTACCGGGTCTGGCTGGCGGCCGATGGCAATGGCAGGAGGCTGCTGCCCCGCGAGGACCGTCGGGAACAGGTGGACGGTGGGATGCGTGAAGCGTTCGTACATCTCTCCGAGGAAGCGCCCTGGCCTCGGGGCGCTGGCTCTGCGCTGCTCAGTCGCTTGCCGGGTTCTCTCAAGGAGGCGACCACTTCCGGCGAGGAACGGATCCGTTCCAACGCCCGCAGCGACGTTCCGGAGCCAGTGGTCGTCGCCCATTCCGGGCGAATCGTGCCGGAAGGCGAAGGTGTGCCGGTGGCCCTGCTGCACCGGAACTTCCTCTTCTGCCTGGAACCGTCGTGCGGAGTCACTTACACCAGGACTCAGCGTTCGGAGCGTTTCAAGCTGGCCACCCTCGGTGTGGGCAGCCGGAGCACTGCAACGACAATCCTTGCGGTACGGTCGCTCATTACGTTGCAGCGGGACCAGAGTCTGAGTCCAGAAGCGCGCAAGCTGCTGAGCTTCACCGACAACCGTCAGGACGCATCCTTGACGCCAAGCCTCCAGCGTAGCCAGAATCGTAGCTCTACGCGCGGATGGAGGGCCAACAGCCGTGAATCGAGACGCCATCGCGAGCGACTTGAAGCGCGTTGACGCCCTGCGAGACTCGGACATGGGTGCGGCTCTTTTCCGTAGAGAGCTATCTCATTGACTGATAGTGGTTTATCTCCGCGCCCCCTCTCAGTTGGGGGCATTCTGGCGGGGACAGCACCGGACCAGCGTCCCCACCGGGCCCTTCGAGCAGCCGACCGGAGCCGGTGACCACGGCGCTGAGGCGCTGTGGCCTGTTTCTCCGGCGCCCCTGGACATTTCGCGCGGCGCTTGCTACGGTGTGGTGGGAAGGGAGACGCCTTCCCGCGATGGCCGTGGCGACGACGAGTTTCTCGGGACGTGCGTTCAGCGACCGCGAGGTGACGCTGATGCGCGAGGTCGTGCGGGATTGCTCGGGCTTGAGCCGGATGGAGCTGGCGCGCACGGTGTGCGAGCTGTTGCGGTGGCGGCGTCCGAACGGGAGGCTGAAGGCGCGGGAGTGCCGGGAGTTCCTGGAACGGCTCGACGCGGAGGGGGCGCTGATGCTGCCGGACAAGCGGCGGGGGCGCGTGGTCGGTTCGGTGACCCGCGTTCCCCGGACGGCGGTGGGGGAGCCGGGACGTTCGCTCGTCGGGAGCGTCCGCGACATCGAGCCGCTGGAGGTCGAGTTGGTGCAGGAGCCCGCGCAGCGGCTGCTGTTCCGGGAGCTGGTGGGTCGCTACCACTACCTGGGGCACACGGTTCCGTTCGGCGCGCACCTGCGGTATCTGGTGTATGCGTCGAAGCCGGTCCGCGCGGTGGTGGGCTGCCTGCAGTTCTCGAGCCCGGCGTGGCGCATGGCGGTGCGGGACCGCTGGGTGGGCTGGGACGATGGGACGCGGGCGCGGAATCTGCAGCGGGTGGTCAACAACAGCCGCTTTCTGTTGCTGCCGTGGGTCGGGGTGAAGAACCTGGCCAGCGCGGTGTTGGCGCGTGGCCTCGGTCGGTTGGTGGCGGACTGGGCGCGCCGGTACCACCTCGAGCCGTGGCTGGTGGAGACGCTGGTGGACGCGCGCCGCCACCACGGGGGTTGCTACCGTGCCGCCAACTGGGTCGCGTTGGGCGCGACGAGCGGTCGCGGGCGCATGGACCGGCACGGCCGTCGTGCCGGCGCGGCGCCCAAGACGGTCCTGGTCTATCCTCTGGTTCGGGATGCGCAGCGGCGGCTGCGGGAGCCTTGAGCGATGCGAGTCGTCGCCGACCGCGGCGCTCCCTCCGACCCGGCGCCGTATGCGGCGGCGGACGCCGTATACGCGGATGCCAAAGCCTACCTCTCGTCGCGCGAAGCGCAGCAGATGAGTGAGAGCGACCTGGAACGGGAGCTGAATCGGCGGGGCCAGGAGTTGCTGCGCAAGCTCCTGCAGGGGCACCTCGACCAGCGCAGCCCGGGAGAGGCGGCCGGTCCGGTCGCGGGGGCCGATGGGGTCGAGCGCGGGGAACGGCGCGTGCACGAACGACACCTGGAGACGACCTTCGGCACGGTGGAAGTCGAGCGCGTGGGCTACGCGCGTGCGGGTCACGAGAGTCTGCATCCGCTGGATGCGTCGCTCAACCTGCCGCCGGAGCGGTACTCGCTCGAGGTGCGCCGGCGGGTGGCGGAGGCGGCCGCGTCGCGGTCGTTCGACGAAGCGCTGTTCGATCTGTCTCGCCATACCGGAGCGGAGGTGCCGAAGCGGCAGGCGGAACAGTTGGCAGCTCGCGCGGCGGAGGACTTCGACGCCTTCTACGAGGCGCGCCGCGCGGCGGCGGGCGAGCCGTCGCCGGAGGGGTCGGTTCTGGTGCTCACGTTCGACGGCAAGGGCGTGGTGCTGCACCGCGAGGACCTGCGCGAGGCGACGCGGCGGGCGGCGGAGCGGCGCCGGCGGCAACGCGAGCAGCTCGCCTGGTTCCCGCGTCTCCAGCCGGGTGAGAAGAAGCACGCGAAGCGCATGGCGACGGTGGCCGCCGTCTACACGGTCGCGCCGTTCGTGCGGAGCCCGGAGGAGTTCCTGCAGAGCCTGATGCCCCGCTCGCCGGTGGCCAGGACCCGGACGAAGAAGTCCAGGCCCCCGCTCGTGCGACCTCGCCCGGTGGCGAAACGGGTCTGGGCGAGCCTCGAACGGGAGCCGGCGGAGGTGGTCGCGGAGGCGCTGCTGGAAGCGGACCGCCGGGACCCCGAGCGCGTCAAGAGCTGGGTCGTGCTCGTCGACGGCGCCGAGATGCAGCTCGACCTCGTGGAGGCGGGCGCCGCCGCGTACGGCGTCGACGTCACGGTGGTGCTCGACATCATCCACGTGGTCGAGTACGTCTGGAAGGCGGCACAGGTGTTCCATCGCGAGGAGAGCCTCGAGCGGGAATACTGGGCTTGGACGCGGGTGCGACGCATTCTCGAAGGCAAGGCCCGGTGGGTGGCGGCGGCAATGCGCCGAGCGGCCACCGTCGCCCGCCTGCCGCCCGACCTCCGCAAGCCGGTCGACACGTGCGCCGACTACCTGCTGAAGTATGGGCCGTATCTACACTACGACCGCTACCTCGCGGCGGGCTATCCCATCGCCACGGGGGTGATCGAGGGGGCGTGCCGGCACCTGGTCCGCGACCGGATGGAGTTGACCGGCGCCCGCTGGCGGCTGGTCGGCGCCGAGGCGGTCCTGAAGCTGCGAGCGTTACGAGCCAGCGGCGACTTCGATGCCTACTGGGACTTCCACGAGGCGCGCGAGTACGAACGGAACCACGCCCAACGTTATGCTGACGGGATAGCACCACCCGTCACCGAGCCGTCCCCACCGCCCTCCTCCCCCCGTCTTCGACGGGTCAAGTAGCTCTTGCCCTGCTGCTCGCAGCAACCCTTGGACATCTCTGGACCGCCGACGAAGAAGAGCCGCACCCCTCGGACATCGACTACTCCGACATTCCCGAGCTCACTGCCGACTTCTTCCGGGAGGCGCGGGTGGTCGTTCCGCCCCGCAAGCAGCAACCGACTATCCTCCCCCAGGTAGCGCCTACCGCAACTGGCGGTCGACCGCGTCGAAGTAATCGGGCTTGACGAGGACCTCGCGGGCCTTGCCGGCGGTGCCGCTCGACACCAGCCCCTCGCCCTCCATCATGTCGACGAGACGGCCGGCGCGGCTGAAGCCGATCTTCAGGCGCCGCTGCAGATTGGAGATCGACGCCTGCTGCGTGGCGACCACGATGCGGGCCGCCTGGTCGTACAGGTCGTCGTGCTCGGCGGCGACGGCGTCGGCGGGGCTCTCCTCCTCGGTGATCGACGTGTCGTAGCCCGGCTTGCCCTGCTTGCGCAGGAAGCTGGCGAGCCGCGCCGTCTCCTTCTCCGAGATGTAGGGGCCGTGCACGCGGACGCAGCGCGACGAGGCGGGGGGCAGGAAGAGCATGTCGCCCTTGCCGAGCAGCTGCTCGGCGCCGTTGGCGTCGAGAATGGTCCGCGAGTCGACCTTCGACGACACGCGGAACGAGATGCGCGCCGGCAGGTTGGCCTTGATGATCCCCGTGATCACGTCGACCGACGGCCGCTGCGTCGCCAGGATGAGGTGGATGCCGACGGCGCGCGCCATCTGCGCGAGCCGGCAGATGCACTCCTCGACGTCCTTGCTCGCCACCATCATCAGGTCGGCCAGCTCGTCGATGGCGAGGACGACGTAGGGGAGCGGCTTCGGCACCTCGGCCGGTTCCTCGCCGTTCTCGGCCGCCTGCGCGGCGCGCTCCGGCGCCTCCGCGGCGAGCCGGGCCGCGTTGCGGTTGTACTGCTCGATGTTGCGCACGCCCTCGGCCGCGAGGCGCTTGTAGCGCTCCTCCATCTCGCGCACCGCCCAGCGGAGGGCGTTGGCGGCGCGCTTGGGATCGACCACCACGGGGGTCAGCAGGTGCGGGATGTCGGAGTACATGCCGAGCTCGAGCCGCTTCGGGTCGATCAGGATGAGCCGCACGTCGTCCGGCGTGGCCCGGTACAGGATGCTGGTCAGCATCGCGTTCATCGACACCGACTTGCCGGTCCCGGTCGAGCCGGCGATCAGCAGGTGCGGCATCTTGGCGAGGTCGCTGACGATCGGCTCGCCGTGAATCGTCTTGCCGAGCACCAGGGTCAGCTTCGACGGTGAGTTGCGGTACACGTCCGACTCGAGCAGCTCCCGCAGCGAGATCTGGTCGCGGTTGGCGTTGGGGACCTGGATGCCCACCGTCGACTTGCCCGGAATCCGCTCGATCAGCACCGACTCCGCCTTCATGGCCAGGCAGAGGTCGTCCGCGAGGCCGGTGACCTTGCTGTACTTGACCCCCGCCTGCGGCTTGAACTCGAACGTCGTCACCACCGGGCCGGGGTGGATCTGGGCGATCGACCCCTCGACGGAGAACTCGGCGCAGCGCCCCTCGAGCCGGCGGGCGTCGTCCATCAGTTGGCGCTCGTCGATCTTCTGCACGCTCTTCGGCGAGTCGAGGAGCGCGATCGGCGGTGTCGTATAGGTGCCCGGCTGCCGCGACCCCAACTGAGAGTCAGGCGGCAACGGTGCCCGCCGGGACGGGGCCGCCACGGCTTTCGCCACCACGGCCGGCGGCGGCTTCCGTACCGGCGGTTCCGCCGGCGGATCCAGAGGCAGGTCCAGGGACGGCGGGGCAGCGGGCGCGGGCCGTCGCCGGGGGCGCGAGCTCTCGCGGGCCGCCGTCGGCCTCGGCTTGCCTTCCGGTGCGGCGGGGCGCGGCGGGCGGGCGCGTGGCGGGCGGGCACGCGGCGCACGCGCCGGGGTCGCGGCCGGTTCCGGGGCCTCGCTCCGCGCCGAACCGGCCGGTGCCCGGCGCTCCCAGGGCTCGGCCGGCGTCCGGCGCTCCGGGGGCTCGGCCGGCGCCCGATCGCGAGCGGGCCGCGACCGGACGCGCGCCGTTCCGCCGGCGAGCTCGCGGACCAGGTGTCCGAACGAGAACTGCGTCGCCAGGATGACCGACAGGAACACGCCGGTCAGGATGACGATGATCGATCCCGTCCGGTTGAGGTACTCGGCCAGCACGCGCGCGACGCCGTCGCCGATGAGCCCCCCCGCGCGGACCGCGCCGCCGGCGTCCCCCAGAGCGAGGCTCAGCAGCGCCGCGCCGGAGCCGAGCATCAGGGCGAGTCCGACCGTCTTGGTCCCCGCCGCCGGCAGTTGCCGGCACCAGAAGTAGTGCCAGCCGACCACGATGGCGATCACCGGCAGGAGAAACGCCGCGAACCCGACCACCTGGTAGGAGAGCTCGGCGAGCAGTGCGCCGACCTGGCCGACGAAGTTGTGGGGCGGCGCCTGGCCGCCCGCGTTGAAGAACCAGACGGCGTCGGCGGGGTCGTAGGTGGTCAGCGCGATGAGCCAGACCAGCGCCAGCGCGAACAGCGCCACGCCCGAGAACTCGCTGACGCGGCGGGAGATCGTGGTTCCGGACACGGTCATCTCTCCATAATGACGGGTAGCACCATCGGGCGGCGTCCCGCGCGCCTGCGGAACAGCCGCTGGAGCTCGATCCGTACCCGCTCCCGGATCAGGCCCCGGTCGTTCCGCTCCGCGGCGCTGGCCGAGGCGATGACCTCGCCGACGAGCGCCGGCACCTCGTCCAGGATCGGACGCGTGCGCTCGTCGATGACGAACCCGCGCGTCGTCAGGTCGAGCGCGCCCTCGGGCCGCCCGGTTCGCCGGTCCACGGTCAGCACCGGCACGACGAGTCCGTCCCCGGCGAGCCGTCGCCGCTCCCGGAGCACCGCGTCGGCGACGGCTCTGCGCGTGCCGTCGAGGTGGATGCGTCCCGCTTCGGCCTGCTCGTCCGTCCAGCCGCCCGCCGCGTCGAAGCACACCCGGTGCCCGTTCTCGCCGAGGAGGACCGTCGTGATCCCCCCCGAGACCCGTTCCGCCAGCGCCGCGTGGCGCACGAGGTAGCGGTACTCCCCATGTATCGGCACGAAGAAGCGCGGCTTGACCAGGGAAAGCATCGAGGCGAGCTCGTCGGCGCCGGCGTGACCCGAGACGTGGACGGGCCGGGTATCCGGATCGATGACCTCTGCGCCCCGGCGCGCGACGGCGTTCATGACCCGGCCGATGGCCCGCCGGTTGCCCGGAATGGCGCGCGCGGAGAAGACGACGACGTCGTTCGGGCCGAGGTCGACGTGCCGGTGCTCGCCGGCGGCGATCCGGGCCAGGGCGGAGCGCGGCTCCCCCTGCGACCCGGTCGCGATGCACAGGACCGAAGCCGGGTCGACCTGCCGGACCGCGGCCTCCGGCAGCCGCAGGTCGTCGGGGATCCGGATGCGCCCGAGGCCTCGGGCGATCTCGACGTTGTCCGTAACCCCGCGTCCGACCAGCGCGACCCGCCGTCCGACGCGCGCCGCGAGGTCGACGAGGAGCTGGATGCGGTGGAGGCTGGACGAGAACGTCGTGACCACCAGCCGTCCCCGCGTGCCGGCCGCGATCTGTTCCAGCGCCGGCACGACGTCCGTCTCCGAGCCGGTCCGGCCCGGATGCTCGGCGTTCGTGCTGTCCGAGAAGAGTGCCAGCACCCCGTCCCGGCCGAGCTCCGCCAGGCGGTGGCGATCGGTGGGCTCCCCGTCGGGGGGCGAGGCGTCGAGCTTGAAGTCGCCGGTGTGCAAGAGCGTCCCCACCGGCGTGTGGATGGCCAGGGCGAGGGAATCGGGGATGCTGTGGGCGACCCGGATGAACTCGACGCGGAGCGGACCGACCGTCGCCGCAGCGCCGGGCGCCACGCGGACGAGCCGCCCCGCCGCGTCGATCCCGTGCGCCCGCAGCTTCGCGTCGACCAGGGCCAGCGTGAGCGGGGAGCCGTACACCGGGCCGTCGATCGCGTCCCAGACGTAGGGCAGGGCGCCGATGTGGTCCTCGTGCCCGTGGGTCAGGACGGCGGCCGCGAGGCGGCGCCCGTCCGCCCGGAGCGAGGCCGGGTCGGGAACGACGACGTCGACCCCGTAGGCGTCGGAGTCGGGGAACGTCACGCCGGCATCGACGAGCAGGCGGGTGTCGCCGCACCCGACGGCCGCCATGTTCATGCCGAATTCGCCGACGCCGCCGTACAGCATGACGTCGGCGACGGGTTGGCGGGGGGATCCGGAGACCATGCCGGCGCGCCTGCCCGATGCGGCGGTCTTCGAGTATAGCAAGCGCCGGCAGAGGTCCTGCCGTGGCCTCAGTCGGGCTCGGACGGGACCGCGTCCACCGGCGGGACCGCGTCCGCCGGCGGGACCGCGTCCGCGGTTGCGGCTGGGTCCGCGGGCGTGGCTGGATCCGCGGGCGGGACCGCGTCCGCCGGCGGGACCACGTCCGCGGGCGTGGCTCGGTCCGCGGGGGGCAGCGCGTCCGCCAGCGCGACGAGCTCGCTCGGAGCGAGATCGCCGGGCCGGCGGCGGGCGTCGAGGCCGGCGCGGCGGAACACCTCGGGGCCTGAGAGCCCGCGGCGGGCCGCGAACGGCCCGAGCGCGGTGCCGCCCTGCTTCCGCCGCTGCGTGAAGAGGGAACGCACCAGCGCCTCGAACAGCGCCGGGTCGCGCGGCAGCCGCACGGGCGGACGGAAGCGGAGGGCGACGACGGCGGAACGGACGGCGGGGGCAGGTCGGAACGCGCCCGGCGGAAGTCGCAAGCGCCGCTCCGCCACCGCGCGCAACCATACCGCGACGGCGAGCGGGCCGTAGGCGGGCGCGCCCGGTTCCGCCGTGACGCGGTCGGCCACCTCCTCTTGCAGCATCACCACCGCGTCGCCCAGCCGTGCCCCGCGGTCGGTCGCGCGCAGCACCTGCAGGAGGATGGGCGCGGAGACGCGGTAGGGGAGATTCCCGACCAGCCGCACGTGTGGCGAGCCAGCCCCGGCCGGAGGCGCGAGGGACCGGACGAGCTCGACCAGGTTGCAGTCGAGCACGTCGCGCGCGAGCACCTCGACGTTGGGTCGCCCGTCCCGTTGCAGGCGCGCCGCCAGTCCGCGGTCGATCTCGACGGCCAGGACGTGCGCCGCGCGCTGCGCGAGCGCCCAGGTCAGCGCGCCCCGACCAGGCCCGATCTCCAGGAACCGGTCCGCGGGCGCCGGGTCGATCGCGTCGACGACCCGGCGCGCCCACGCCGGCTCGAGGAAGTGCTGGCCGTAGCGCCGGCGCCGGGCGCGGCCGCCCCTTCTCGCCGTCTCGCGTCTCGCGTCTCGCACGGTGTCGGCGCTCCGGTCATCCGCGCGGCCCACGTCCGGCGCCGGAGGGCCGTCCGGCGGGCATATCGGATATGGTACTTGCGGGTCCGGAGCGGAGCCGGCGGGAGTGCTCCGTCGCACCGCGCAGGCCGTCGCGGCAACCACGCCGCGAGACGGACGGCGGCGGGCCGGGAGTCTGCGCCGTGGAACGCCGCGGACTCCCGGAGGGCTGGTTGGGCACCGGAGCGGAGCCGCCGGGCGGCGAACGGCGGGCCCCGGGATCGGTCTAGGGAGAGGAGCAAGGCAATGCGTCGTCTGGCGATCGCGGCGTGCCTGCTGCTGGCGTTCGCCCTCGAGGCCGCGCCGGCCGCGGACGACCGCTACTGGCCGCAGTGGCGGGGGCCTCGGGCTACCGGCGTCGCGCCGGCGGGCGATCCGCCGGCGAGCTGGAGCGAGACCGACAACGTCCGCTGGAAGGTGGCCCTGCCGGGCGACGGCTCGGCGTCGCCGGTGGTCTGGGGCGACCACGTCTTCGTGCTGTCGGCGGTTCCCGCCGGCTCCGCCGAGGGGTCGGGCGGCGGCTTCTTCACGCGGTTGCGCCGGCGCATCATGGGGACCGTCGGCACCGGGGAGCGGCTGCGGTTCGTCGTGCTGGCGATCGACCGCCGCGACGGCTCGGTCGTCTGGGAACGGACCGCGGTGACGGAGCAGCCGCACGAGGGTCGCCACGGCACCGGGAGCTGGGCGTCGGCCTCGGCGGTGACCGACGGCGAGGTGGTCTGCGCCTTCTTCGGGTCGCGCGGGCTCTACTGCTACGACCTGGACGGCGCACCCCTGTGGGAGCGCGACCTCGGCGACATGCGGATCCGCATGGGGTTCGGCGAGGGCGCGTCGCCGGCGCTCCATGGGGACTCGCTCGTGGTCGTCTGGGACCACGAGGGGCAGTCGTTCATCACGGCCCTCGACAAGCGGACCGGCGCGGAGCTTTGGCGCACCGACCGTGACGAGATGACGTCCTGGTCGACCCCGCTCGTCGTGGACGCGCCCGGCGGGAGCCAGGTGGTGACGAGTGCTACCGACGGCGTCCGCAGCTACGACCTCGCGACCGGCCGCCTGGTCTGGGAGGGCGAGGGCGTCACGATGAACGCCATCCCGTCGCCGGTAGCCTCGGGCAGCCTCGTCTACCTGATGAGCGGGTATCGCGGCAGCCGGCTCTATGCCGTCGACCTTGCCGCGGCTCGCGGCGACATCACCGGCACCGACGCCATCGTCTGGTCGCTCGACCGCGATACGCCCTACGTGCCGTCGCCCGTGCTCTACGACGGCACGCTCTACTTCACGAAAAGCAACTCGGGTGTGCTGTCGGCGTACGACGCGGCGACCGGCCGCCACCTGTTCGGGCCGGAGCGGCTGCCGGGCATCCGCAACATCTACGCTTCCCCCGTCGCCGCGGCGGGGCGCCTCTACGTCACCAGCCGCGACGGGGCGACTGCGGTCCTCGCGGCCGGCGATTCGCTCTCCGTCCTCTCGGTGAACCACCTCGAAGACGAGTTCGACGCCTCGCCGGCCGTCGCCGGCGGCGAGATCTACCTGCGCGGGCGCGCGTTCCTCTACTGCATCGCGGCCGACCCGCTATAATCCGACCGCACCGTGCGCATCATCTCCATCACGGCCGGCGCGGGCGGCATGTACTGCGGGAGCTGCATCCGCGACAACGCGCTCGCGAGCTCGCTGATGGCGATGGGCCACGACGTGGTTCTGCTGCCGCTCTACACGCCGCCGCGCACGGACGAGAAGAACGTCAGCGAGCACCGCGTCTTCTTCGGCGGCATCAGCGTCTACCTGGAGCAGTACTCGGCCCTGTTCCGCGGGACGCCGTGGATGATCGACCGGCTGTGGGAGGCGCCGTGGCTGCTGCGCGCCGTTTCGCAGCGCGGCGTGCAGACGCAGCCGGAGCTGCTCGGCGGCCTGACGGTTTCGGTGCTCGAGGGCGAGGACGGGCGGCAGCGGAAGGAGTTCGGGAAGCTCCTGCACTGGCTCGGCTCGCAGCCCGCGCCCGATGTCATCGACATCTCGAACTCGATGCTCATCTCTCTCGCGCCCGCGCTGAAGCAGGCGTTCGACTGCCCGATCTGCTGCACGCTGCAGGGGGAGAACATCTTCCTCGATCACCTCGAGGAGCCCTACCATTCGCGCGCCCTGTCGCTGATCCGCCGGCACGGGGCGTCCGTCGACCGGTTCGTGGCCGTCAGCGACTACTACGCGGGCCACATGAGCCGCTATCTCGGCATTCCGGGCGCGAAGCTCGACGTGGTGCCGCTCGGCATCAACGTCGACGGCTACGAGCCCCGCACGGGCGAGCGCGACGGGCCGTTCACGGTCGGCTACCTCGGCCGCATCGCCCCCGAGAAGGGGCTGCACCTGCTGTGCGACGCCTACCACCGCCTGCGCGCCCGCGGTGCGCTCGAGGGCTCCCGCCTGGAGCTCGCCGGCTATCTCGGCCCGGAACACCGCGGCTATCTCGACGGCCTGATGCGCCAGGCGCGCGAGTGGGGACTCGAGGACGAGGTGCACTACCGGGGCGTGGTCGATCGCGAGCAGAAGATCGCGTTCCTGCAGGGCCTCGACGTCTTCGCCGTGCCGGCCACCTATGACGATCCGAAGGGTCTGGGGCTCGTCGAGGCGATGGCGTGCGGCGTGCCCGTGGTGGCGGCGCGCCGCGGCACCTACACGGAGCTCCTCCGGCGCACGGGCGGCGGCGTGCTGGTCGATCCGGAGGACGTCGACGCCGTGGCGGTCGAGCTGGAGGGCCTGTACCAGGACCGCGCGCGGTGCGCCGAGATCGCCCGGCGCGGGGCCGCCGGCGTCCGGGAGCACTACACCGCAGGCGCGATGGCGGAGCGGGCGCTCGACGTCTACACGCGGCTCGTCGCCGGCGACGTCGAGCGGGCCGCCGCCGCATCCTAGCCTTCCCAGCCCCCATCACGGCGTGCTCCGCGGCCGCGCGCCGTAGCGCGCCGGGTCGCCGTGCGCTTATAATCGGCGCCCCGAGGGGCCGGGTCGCGGGCCACGTGACGGTTCCGCGCGTTGCCGGCGCCCGTCCACCGGCGTGTCGCGAGGGCCCGATGAGCGCTACGCGAGTGTCCGGACTCCCCGTCGCGCGCACGGCCCGTTGCCGCCGCGCACGCCGGCCGCTGCTTGCGGCGTTGATCGCCGCGCCGTTGCTGCTGGGTGCCGCGCCGGCCCTGCGGTCGCCGGCCACCCCGGGATCCGCACCATCCCCGCCGAGCCTGCGCCTGGCCCCGGCGCAGCGCGCCGCCATCCTGGCCCAGGCCGAGAGCCTGCCGCGCCTGCGCAGCCTGCTGGTGTCGACCGGCGGCATGCTCGTCGAGGAGCACTACTTCAACGGCGCCACCCGCGAGAGGCAGGCCAACCTCAAGTCGGCCTCCAAGACGCTGATCGCGATCCTCGTCGGCATCGCCATCGATCGCGGCCACCTGGCCGGCGTCGAGCAGCCGATCACCGACTTCTTCCCGGCGGAGCTCGGTGAGGCCGATCGGCTCCGCAGGTCCATCACCATCGAGGATCTGCTGACCATGCGCTCGGGGCTCGAGACGACGTCCAATCGCAACTACGGGCGTTGGGTCCGGAGCGGGCACTGGGTGCGCCACGTGCTGAGCCGGCCGATGGTCGACCGGCCGGGCGGGCGGATGGTGTACAGCACGGGCAGCACGCACCTGCTGTCCGCCATCCTGACGCGGGCGACCGGCATGAGCACGCTCGCGTTCGGGCGGCGGTACCTCGCCCGTCCGCTGGGCATCGACCTGCCGGCCTGGGTTCGGGATCCGCAGGGCGTCTATCTCGGCGGGAACGAGATGGCCCTCACCCCACGCGGCATGCTCGCGATCGGCGACCTGTTTCGGCAGGGCGGCTCCATCGACGGCCTGGAGCTCGTCTCGCGGGCCTGGATCGAGGCCTCGTGGACGCCGCGCACCGTATCGCGCTACAGCCGCCGGCAGTACGGCTACGGCTGGTGGATGCGGACCCTGGCCGGCTACCGCACCTACTACGGCTGGGGTTACGGAGGACAGTTCATCTTCGTGATCCCGGACCTGGACAGCGTGATCGTCGCGACTTCGGCACCCGAGCCGGGCGACGGGCGCAGGCGCCACCGGCGCGAGCTCGACACCCTGATCGACTGTCTGGTCGTGCCGGCCATCGAGCGCGCGGTACGAACGGCCGCGGCGGCCCGAACGCCGGTTCGAGATCGCTCGGCGGGGCCGCGACCGGCGGCCGCGGCACCGTAGCCGCGGGAGGCGAGCCGTTCGCTGCCGACGGAAGCGTCCGGGCGGCGAACGGCGGAGGAGGACGAGCAGCGATGACCAACGGGAACAGGCGCAGGACGGCGGCCGGCGCCGCGGCGATCCTGCTGCTGGCAGCGGGCGCGGCCGAGCGCGGGGTGACCGGACAGACGGCCGAACGGCCGCTCGTCAGCCTGGCGCAGTACGACGCCTGGTTCGACGAGCTCTCGAACTGGGGCCGCTGGGGGCCCGACGACGAGCTCGGCGCCCTCAACCTGATCACGCCGGCAAAGCGGCGCGAGGCGGCGGGTCTCGTGACGGAGGGGTTCTCGGTCTCCCTGGCGTCGATCGCGAACACGGAGCGGAGCATCGACAATCCGTGCCCGATCGAATGGCGGATGCTCAGCGCCTCCCCCGGCGGAGCGAGCGACACCGTCAACTACGCCTGCATCCACGGTCCGGGAACCACCCACATCGACGGCTTCGCCCATCGCTTCTTCGACGGGAAGATGTGGAACGGCTACCCGATCGACGATCTCGTCACCCTGGAGCGGGGGGCGGCGAAGAACGCGATCCTGACCATGCGCCACGGCGTCCTCACCCGCGGCGTGCTCTACGACATCCCGCGCCTCCGGGGCGTGCCCTACCTCGAGCCGGGCGAGCGGATCGGCGTCGACGACCTCGAGGCGTGGGAGGCGCAGGCCGGGGTGCGGGTGGGGCCGGGCGATGCGTTCCTGCTCCGCTGGGGCCGGTGGGCCCGGCAGGACGCCATCGGGCCGTTCGATACCGGGGCGGAGGCGGCCGGGCTCGACAACACGGTCATCCCGTGGCTGCGCGCGCGCGACGTCGCCATCATCGGCTGGGAGACGCCCGGCTACATGCCGCAGCCGGCGGGCGACCTGCCGCGCCTCGCGCTGCACGACTTCGCGCTGACCATGCTCGGCGTCCACCTGCTCGACCGCGCCGACTTCGACGAGCTGGCCGACGCGGCCGCCGAGCGCAACCGCTGGGAGTTCATGCTGACGATCGCGCCGCTTCCGATTCCGAACGGGACCGGCTCGCCCGTCAACCCGATCGCGACGTTCTGATCCGGGACCCGAAACGCGCGGGCGCGCGCGAGGGCAACCCCTTGACCGGCGGCGCCGGGCGACCGCCGCATGAGGACGACATGAGGACACCGATCAGCGTGACGGCGGCTCTGCTTGCGGCGTTGACGATGGCGTGCGGCGGGCCTTCCGACGAGCCGGCGGAGGAGGTGGACGCGGGTCCGGTGGGGGAGGCGGCCGGAGCGGGCCGGATTCTCCGCGTCGACCCGCGGCTCGACCGGCTGGTGCCGGTCGGGGCGACCATCGAGAAGATCGCCGAGGGCTACGTGTTCACCGAGGGCCCGGTCTGGGTGAGCGGCGAGTCGCGGCTGCTCTTCTCGGACGTCCGGGCCAACGCGATCCACCAGTGGACGGAGGCGGACGGCGACAGCCCCTTCATCGACCCGGTCTTCGAGGGGGATCGGGAGGGCCTGCGGTCCATCTCGTCGAACGGGCTGACGCTCGACAGCGAGGGGCGGCTGGTCATCGCGGAGCACGGCAACCGGCGCATCTCGCGGGTCGAGGAGGACGGCAGCCGGACGGTGCTGGCCGACAGCTTCGAGGGGGGCCGCCTCAACAGCCCCAACGACCTCGTCTACGCGAGCGACGGGTCGCTCTACTTCACGGATCCGTCGTACGGCCTCGAGGGGCTGGAGGAGTCGCCGCTCCGCGAGCTCGACTTCAACGGCATCTACCGGCTGAGCCCGGACGGCGAGGTGGAGCTGCTCGTCCGCGACCAGACCCGGCCGAACGGCATCGCGCTCTCGCCCGACGAGCGGGTGCTCTACGTCGCCAACTCGGACGCCGACCAGAAGGTCTGGATGGCCTACGACCTGACCGACGAGGGCGCCGTCAACGCGCGCGTCTTCTACGACGTCAACGACCAGGACGCGCCCGGGGCGGCCGACGGCATGAAGGTGGATTGGGAAGGCAACGTCTTCGCGACCGGGCCGGGCGGCGTGTGGGTCTTCGGCTGGGACGGCGTGCACCTCGGAACGATCATGCCGGACGAGAACCCCGCCAACGTCGCCTGGGGCGATGACGGACGGACGCTGTACATGACCGCCAACACCGGGGTCTACCGCGTCTCGCTGGGTACCGGGGGGAGGATGCCCGGCAGCAACCCGACGGTGGTCATGGAGACGACGCACGGCGCGGTGACGATGGAGCTGTACCAGGACCAGGCTCCGATCTCCGTCGCGAACTTCCTGCAGTACGTCTACGCAGGCTTCTACGAGGACACGGTCTTCCACCGCGTGATCGAGGACTTCATGATCCAGGGCGGCGGCTTCACGGACGACCTGGTCCAGAAGTTCACGCGCGAGCCGATCCGCAACGAGGCCACGAACGGACTCAGCAACCGGCGCGGCACGGTTGCCATGGCGCGCACGGCCGGCATCGACAGCGCGACCTCGCAGTTCTTCATCAACACGCGGGACAACGCGCGGCGCGGCCTCGACAACCGCGGCACCTCCCCGCAGGAGTACGGCTACGCCGTCTTCGGCGAGGTCGTCGAGGGGATGGACATCGTCGATGCCATCGCGCGCGTGCAGACGCGCCGGCAGGGCGCCCACGAGGCGGTGCCCACGACGCCCGTCGTCATCCAGTCGATGACGGTGCAGTAGGGCTGCCGGGTCGGCTCGAGGCACCGCCGCAGGGTAGGCTGCTCGCAGTCGTCGCACGAACGGGCTTCGTAGACGCTCCGGGCGAAGGCGTCTGCGTTCCGGCTCAGGTGCGCGCTCCCGCCGGCAGGTTGCGGCTTGCGGTCGCGGTTCGCCACGCGTCGGCCCTGCCCTTCACCTCTCGGTAGATCAACTCGGGCCGGCCGCCGCGCCGGCATGCCTCGTCCGCGTACGCCGCGATGTCCTCCATCGGCGCCCGGGTCTCCCGTTGACCCAGCAGCCCGAGGCGTCCCCATGCGGCTGGAACGTCGTCCCGGTCGATCGTTCGCGTGCGCCTCGTGCCGGCCCCGGTGCGCGTGGTCATCCGGAGGCGGTTGCCGCTCCGCTCGATCACCAGCTCGTCGTACAGGGCGTGCAGCAGCCGCTCGCTGGCCCGCGACCCCAGCGTACCGAGCGTCTCCCGCTCGCCGGCCGGTATTCCACGGAGTCGGCCCCGCGCCTGCTTCTCGATGGTTCGCTCCGTGGCGAACCAGTGCAGGGCTATCTGCTCGGTCTTGCGGCGCGCGTGGGCGTTGGCGGCGATCTCCAGGGCCTCCGGTTCGAGCTCCGCGGCCCTGGCCACGTCGTAGACGTCGCGCGGCAGCCCGTCCAGCCCCCGGCTCAGCTTGCCCCACAGGACCTGTTCCGTCGACAGCGTCGTCTCCTCGTCTCCTTCGACGCGCTCCCGGCGTTGCGTGCCCGGTGGCTCGACCGAATGGGCCCACAGGTCGATTCCCTGGTCGCCGAACGCAATGCGGTACACGACGCCGTGGCGCTCCGGATTGCCCCCGAGGTGATCCATCCGCTTGCGGAAGCCGCACGCCCGTCGATCGTCCAGGCGGTCGAGCCGCACGCTCGCCGGCAACGTCAGGTCGATGTCGTCGCTCGCGCGATGGTGCATCCACCTTGCCGCCAGGATCGTGCCGCCACCGATTGCGTACTCCGAGACATCGATTTCCTCGAGGCTCTGTCGGATCGCGTCTCGCGTGCGCAGCCACAGACTGCGTGCCGGCTCCGGCAGGCGGAACTCGGCTCCGGCGCTCACCGCTCGGTCGCCTCCGGATTCTCCACCCACCGGTTCAGCTTCCAGGTCCAGCGGCCCCTGGTCACTCCCGCTCGGTGGAGCGCGGCCACCAGCTCGCGCAGCGTATACACCTGCTCCGCCCAGGCCACCACGATCTCGTCGGGCGTGGTCTCCGTGATCCAGGCTTCCAGGATGTCGCGGTCCCTGCCGGTCGGTTCTTCCGCGCGCACGGCGGCGTAGAACTCCTGCGCCGTCGGGGGGCGCTGCCATCCTGCGCAACTGCTGGTGAACCGGGTCGCGATCACGCAGGACCGCTCTCGCACGCGCCGGCGATCGAGCGTCGGATGGACGCGCTGCGCACGATCCGGCGTCAGATGCCAGTCGCCGAAGGCCTCGGGCGGCGCGAGCGGCTCGTGCGGCGGCGTGCCCGCCTCGAGCCGGCGGCGGGCGCCCGCCGCCCACGCCGCCATTCGTTGTCTCGCTCCGCGGTCCATCTACGGGCTGGCCGGCAGCGTCGGGGCCAGATGCTCGGCGACGCGGCGGGCGAGACGTCGAGAGAGCCGCGCGCGGTCGGCGGCCGGCACGCCGCGGGCACACAGCCGGTCGAGGTCGTCGCGGTCGAGGCCGGGGCAGAGGCGACTCTCTGGGACGGCCCGGAATCCGTCCGGCTCGGCAGCGTCGGGTCGCCAGAGGAAGGCGCCCTCCTTGCGGTCCCACGTCCAGGCTTCCTTGACGCCCATCCGGAAATAGGGCGCCAACTTGTGGCGCGACCGGCGGCTGCGGTCGATCTCCACTACGAGGTCGGGGGGTGGCAGGCCGCGGCGCACGTCGAGGTAGCCCTCGATCCGCCGGACGGCGCGCTCGGCCTCCGCAGCGAGGTAGAGGCCCGCGTCGGGCTCGAACGCGCCGTCGTCGCTCAGCAGGCGGAGCGCGCCGGCGGGCTGCCAGGTGACGTCGTGTCCGCGTTCCGCGAGCGCGTCCGCGATCCGCGCGAACAATTGGCCGATCTGCCAAGCCGGGCCCTCGTGGGCGAATCCCGGTTGCGCTACGAACTCCGCGAGTCCCGTGTGCTCGTCGTAGCGGCAGCGCGGGGCGTCGTCGTGGTCGGTGAGGCGGTCGAACAGGGCGCGCGGCATCGCCACCTCGACCCGAACCGGGGCGTCCGGCGAGCCGGCGGCGGCTTCGGTGCGATGCTCCCACGTGGCCCTGCCGTCAGCGCCCGACAGTACGGGTGAGGCTTCACTGGCGGGCACGGTCGGCATGGCACGCCTCCCTACCGCAGCGGTCGGAAGAACGCGCGGATGTCGTCGGTCAGCAGCTCGGGCTGCTCCAGGGCCGCGAAGTGGCCGCCGCGTGGCATCTCCGTCCAGTGGGTGATGTTGTAGGCGGCCTCCGCCCAGCGGCGCGGCGGGATCGTGATCTCGCGCGGGAAGAGGGCGCCGCCGGTCGGGGTCTCCAGGTAGCCGATGGCCTGGCTCGCCGGCGTGTGGCGCGACTCATAGTAGATGCGGGCCGACGACGTGATGGTCTGCGTCACCCAGTAGATCGTCACGTTCGTCAGCAGCTCGTCCTTCGTGAACCGGCTCTCGACGTCCCCGTCGCAGTCGCACCACGTCCGGAACTTCTCGACGATCCAGGCCGCGAGACCGGCGGGCGAGTCGTTGAGGCCGTAGCCCAATGTCTGCGGCTTCGTTCCCTGGATGCTGCTGTAGCCCCGCTCGTTGGCGAAGGCCGCCTGCCGCTCGCGCATCCGCTCGAGCTCCGCCGCCGGCACGCCGGCCTCGGGGTCGTCGACTCCCGCCGGCGGTCCCGCGGTGACGAAGTTCAGGTGGACGCCGACCACGCGGTCCGGGTGCTGGACGGCCTGCCAGCGGCTGATGATGCTCCCCCAGTCGCCGCCCTGCGTGCCGTAGCGCTCGTAGCCGAGCCGCGCCATCAGCTCGCCCAGGATGCGCGCCATCCGCTCGGGGTTGTAGCCGCGCCCCCGCGGCTTGTCCGAGAACCCGTAGCCGGGGATGGACGGGGCGACGACGTGGAACGCGTCGGCGGCGTCGCCGCCGTGCGCGGTCGGGTCGGTCAGCGGCCCGATGATCTTGTGGAACTCCATGAAGGAGCCGGGCCAGCCGTGCGTGATGATCAGCGGCAGGGCGTCCTCGTGCGGCGACCGCTGGTGGATGAAGTGGACGTCGAGCCCGTCGATCGTCGTCTGGAACTGGTCGAAGCGGTTGAGCATCCGCTCCTGCGCGCGCCAGTCGAAGCCGTCGCGCCAGTAGGCGAGCAGCTCCTCCAGGTAGTCGCGGTTCGTGCCGTAGTCCCACCCCGTGCCGGGCAGCTCGTCGGGGAGGCGGGTCCGGTCGAGACGGATCTCGAGGTCGGCCAGCACGGCGTCCGGCACGTCGATCGTGAACGGGCGGATCGCGTCGGCATCCGCGGGCGCGGCCTGGCCCTGCCCTGCGGCGGTGGCCGGCCGGCCACCGCCGGGTCCCTCAGCGTGCGCAGGCATGGCGAGGGCGAGCGTCACGGCGGCGGCCCCGGCGGCGCGCCGCCCGGCGGCGAATCGAAGCATGGTCATGGGCCCCTTCCATTTCGAGCGAACCCTATAATGCCACGACCGACAGGGAGGCATGACCATGCTCAGAACGTGGCTCCAGCGCGCGCTCGTCCTCGGTTGGATCCCGACGCTCCTCGTCGTTGGCGGCGCCCGCTGGCTCGACGAGCCGGCCGCCACGGCCCAGGAGCGGACGCCGATCAAGGTGACGCGCATCTACACCGGCGACGACGGCCAGACCCATGCGGAGGAGTACGACGTGCCGCTGACGACGCAGCGCGGCGCCACCGAGCTCTCCGACCCCGTGGACGTCACCAGCGTGCAGTTCCGCCGCACCTCGCCCGAGTACTTCATCGACTGGCACACGGCGCCGCGCCGGCAGTACGTCATCACGCTGGCCGGCGAGAGCGAGGTCGAGCTCGGGGACGGCACGAAGGTCCGCCTCCACCCCGGCCACATCCTGCTCGCCGAGGACACCACCGGCCAGGGGCACATCTCGCGCGCGATCGGCAGCGAGGACCGGATCTCGATCTTCCTGCCGCTGGCCGAGCAGTAGCGCGGCCGCGTTCGGCGGCGCCTATTGACGAGTCCGTGCGCGAGTGGGACAATCCCACCCGTGGCGACGGTACGAGCGGATTCGAAGCGGCGTGTGGTCGTTCCGGGAGCCAGGCCGGGGGACGTCTTCGACATTCAGCGCCAGGACGATCATCACTATCTGTTCGTGCGCCTGCAGCGTCCCGCGGCAGTGCCGAAGATGACGCGCGAGGAATGCCTGGAGGCGATTTCCCGGTATCCCCTGCCGGTGGGCATGTCCTGGGAACAGCTCCGAAAGCTCACGCGCGAGCCATGACTCTGCTCGACACCAACGTGCTGATCTACGCGTCGGAGCGCGGATCTCCGCATCACGAATGGGCGCGCGCAACCGTTGCAGGGGCCGTTGTCGCCGAAGGAGCGGCGATCAACACCATCTGCCTGGCGGAGTACTGCGTCGGCGTGGACGATTGCTCGACGGTGGCGGATCGCGTACGGGCCTGGGGCATCGGGATTCTCGATCTCCCGGCCGCAGCGGCCGACCCTTGTGCAGCGGCCTACAGCCTGTATCGCGCACAACGGTGGCGGCAGTCCGGCTCGGCGGCGCCGCGAGTCCCGTTACCCGACTTCTTCATCGGCGCGCATGCGCAGGTCATGGGCTGGACGCTGGCGACGGCGGACGCTCGGCGGTTCAGGACCTACTTCCCGTCGATCCCGTTGACCACCCCGTAGGAACCGGCCACTCCGCCAAGGGCGGCCGCGAAGGCAGGAGCCGACAGATGGACACGCTGCGTCGCGAGTCACGGTGGGGCTGGGCGGTCGCCGTCGGGGTGCTGGCGGTCGCCCTGGCCCCGGGGTTGTCCGCGCAGTCGGCGGTCGAGTTCGTTCCGGTGACCGACGCGATGCTGCAGGACCCGGCTCCCGGCGACTGGTTGACGTGGCGCCGGACGCTCGACGGGTGGGGCTTCCGAAGCAGATGGTTTGCAACATGCTGATTGTAAAGATCTTACAGTCCCTGCCGGCGTTTGTTCCCCTCGTCCCTCCCCACGTCATGAATCGGATTCCAGTGGACCGGGGAACCCCAATGCGGACTGATCGCGACCCGGCCGAGAACCGGCAGGAAGCCCCGTCGTTCCGGGCGCGTCCAACCCTGCGAGCTAGAGATGCGAACGGAGCCGGATGCGTCATGTTCGCCTGGTGGCGGTGGACGACCGGAGGCCGACGGCAGGAGATCATGGGGAGCCTGTGGACTCGGTCTTGCGTGTGCCTCGGGCGGAGGAATCCATGAGAATCGATGCACTGATGTCAACGGACCTCGCCACCGTGCGTCCGGAAACGGACCTGCGAGTCGCCATTGGTGAGATGCGCTCGCATGACTGCGGGTTCCTGCCCGTGGTCGAGGGCAACGGAGGCGTCGTGGGAGTGCTCACCGACCGTGATGTCGCGCTGGCCCTCGGTACAGACGATGTCCGGCCGTCGGAGCGGTCGGTAGCCGATGTGATGACGCGGGAGCCGCACACGTGCCGTGTCGACGAGTCAGCTCACGAAGCCCTTCTCCGGATGCGTGGATGTAGGGTACGACGTCTGCCGGTAGTGGACGAGATGGGCCATCTGGCCGGCGCCATCTCAATCGACGATCTGGTGCTGGTGGCGCAGAATGTCCGAGCAGGCGCCGACCGCGTGTCGTTCGAGCAGGTGATGGAAGCTGTCGAGGCTCTTGCCGAACATTCGTCGAAACGGACCCGGCTTGGAGTTCGCCGCCCCTGAACGCCTGAAGGGGCTACGCCAGCCCGTGCGGGACCGGGTTGACCGGCACCGAGCCGAGCGATGGGGAGACGACTGCGGTGGAGAAATGACCGAACCAGATCCAGCAGCGCGGCGCCCGGGGCGTCCGTCGAAGCACGTCGCTCCCGACGGCCTCTACGAGACAGCGCAACACTACGTGGGCGACCTCGTCTACGGCGCGAACGACGGCATCCTGACGACGTTCGCTGTCGTCGCCGGGGTGACCGGGGGCGCACTGTCCGCGACCACGGTCATCGTCGTGGGCATCGCTAATCTGGTTGCCGACGGGTTGTCGATGGGCGTGGGGAACTACCTCGGCATTCGCGCCCGAGAGAGCGCGCTTGAGCGGCAGGGACGGCCCCGAGAAGAAGCGCAGCCGGCACGGCACGGACTCGCTACGTTTCTGGCCTTCGTCGTCGCCGGCTCTGTGCCGCTGGTCCCGTACCTGGTTCCCGGCGCCGGTGACGAGTTCGTCCCAGCTGCCTGCTTGGCGTTCGGCGCGCTGTTCGGCGTGGGCGCCGCCCGCTCGCTGGTGACCGCCGGCCGGTGGTGGGTCAGCGGTCTGGAGATGCTCGGACTCGGGGTCCTGGTGGCGGTGGTTGCGTACGCGACCGGCGCCGGGATCGCGGTGTTCATTCAGAACGGAGACGGATGAGGTGCGTGCATCCGCAGGCGCCTCAATCGGCCAACGGTTCTCGTTTTCGCACCGGCCGAGCCTGGGGCTGCGGACCGACGCTGTCCCGTCCGGTGCATCGCAACAACGGCCGGCCCGAACCTCTCGTCGGGATGGTCGAGAGGCGCGCCGATCAGGCCGGCGCTGCCGATTCCTGGCACGAAAGGAGTTCGGTGCTAATGACGCTACAGACCATCCTCCACCCGACCGATGGCTCGGCGAGCGCAGCGCGTGCTCTGGAGGTGGCAGCGCGGCTTGCTGCGACGCACCGGGCCGCTCTCCTGATTCTGCACGCCGAACTGCTGCACGGCGAAGGCCCGCGTGAGGCAAGTGCGGCGCTCGATGAGTACGTCGCGACCGCCCGCGGTCTGCTGCGTTCGCTGTCCGGGAACGACTCGCCGCAGGTACATGGGATCCGGGCACGTGCGCTTTTCGCCCACGACGCGGTCTTGGAGGTGGCCACGGCTCGGAACGCGGACCTCATCGTGATGGGAACGCACGGCCGAGGTGGACTGAGCCGGCTGCTCCTGGGAAGCAGCGCCGAACGAGTGCTGCGGCACGCCCCTTGTCCTGTGCTGACGGTCCGAGCCGGCGCTGCGATTCCGACCGACGCGGTGTTCCGCAAGCTTCTCGCCCCCGTCGACTTCTCCGATTGCTCCAGGCGCGGGCTCGACGCCGCCGTGGAGTTGGCTGCGCACGGGACCGCCACCATTCACGTCGTCCACGTCGTCGAACCAGTGCCCCCGATGTACTACGCCGGCAACGTCACGAGCCGCTTCGAACTGGACGGCGACCTCCGGACCCGTGTTGACGAACGGCTTCGCGCTTGGGCTGGCGACCCGCGGGGCGCTCAGTACGTCGTGACGGAAGGTCATCCAGCCGTCGAGATCTCTCGCTTGGCCGACGACAGGAAGGTCGATCTCATCGTCATGAGCACCAAGGGAGCCACGGGCGGAGAGTGGTTGCTGATGGGCAGCGTGACGGAGCGTGTATGTCGCCTCGCCAATGTGCCGGTGCTCACGATTCGTTAGGTCACATTGGGCCTGGGTGCTCTATCCGCCCTGTCGCACCACCGAATCGACGCGCACCGGGCGAGGATCCGGGATCATGACGGACGGTACCGATGTCGAGCCGAGCGCGTCTCGCAGGCATCGAGGAGTCGCTCGATGCGTTGCGAAGGGTGTTGCCGATGGAGGGGCCATGTCTACCTCGCCGCTACGTGCGACCATAGGCCGCCCGCCGCCAGAGCGAATCGACCAGTCCGACGTCATCGCCTGGCTGGCGACGCCGGCCGCCTACGGGCTGAAGGCAGGTTCCGTAGAGCGTATCGACACCCATACGTCGGTGGTGTTCCTGGTGGGCGACAGCGTCTTCAAGCTTAAGCGCGCCGTGCATTTCGACTACCTGGACTACTCCACGCCCCAGCGCCGGCGGCGGTGCTGCCTGGAAGAGGTGCGCCTGAATCGCCGTACCGCGCCGCAGCTGTACCGCCGCGTGCGCTCCGTACGGAGGGCGCCGGACGGCAGGCTGGCCCTGGACGGGCCCGGCTGGACCGTCGACTACGTGGTCGAGATGGAAAGGTTCGACGCGGATGCCCAGTTCGACCGCCTCGCGGCCCGCCACGCCCTCGATTGGGAGCTGATGCCGCGGCTGGCGGACGCGATCGCGCGCCTCCATGAGGGCGCGGTGCGGCGCTTCGATCATGGTGGCAGCGCCGGGATGTCGGCCACCCTGCGGGGCATTCGCAAGGTCTTGCGCACACACGGGCGCGGCGTGCTCGACCTGGACGCCGCCGAGCGGCTGTCGGCAGCGTGCCGGGACGCGTTGAGACGCCGGGCCGGCCTGCTCCACGGCCGGCGCGACCGCGGTCTCGTCCGTCACGGCCACGGCGATCTCCATCTGCGCAACATCTGCCTGCGAGACGGACAACCGGTGCTGTTCGACTGCATCGAGTTCAACCCGGCGCTCGCGTGCGTGGATGTCCTGTACGACTTGGCCTTCCTGCTGATGGACCTGCTCCATCGTGGCCTCGCCGGCCACGCGACCGCGGTGCTCAACCGTTACGTCGAGCACATGGACGACATCGACGGCCTGGCGCTGCTGCCGCTCTTCCTGGCGACGCGCGCCTCCGTCCGCGCGATGGCGACCGCCACGGCCGTATCAGCGCAGAGCCGCGCCGAGGACGCAGACTCGCTGCGCGTTGAAGCGCAGCAGTACCTCGCACTGGCGCAGGCACTGATCGAGCCGCCTCCGCCGATACTACTGGCTGTCGGAGGACCATCAGGTTCGGGGAAGACGACGGTGGCGCGGCACTTGGCCGCGTCGGCCGGGCCGGCCCCCGGCGCACTGATCCTCCGCAGCGATGTCGAGCGCAAGCGCCTCTTGGGCCGGCCCATCGACGAGCGACTCGGGCCGGGCGGGTACACGCCCGCCACGACCCGGGACGTGTACCGTACGCTCGCGGAGCGCGCCAGCCAGGTGCTCCGGGCCGGCCACGGCGTCATCGTCGACGCTGTCTACGCAGACTCCGGCCAACGCGCGTGGCTGCTGGACACCGCTCGCGCCAACCGCGTGCGGTTCAAAGGCCTCTGGCTTGACGCACCCCTGGAAGTTCGGACGGCCCGCATCAATGCCCGGACCGGCGACGCGTCGGACGCCAACGCGGCGGTGGCGGCCAGACAGATGGAGAGGATCTGCACGCCCGTGTCATGGACCGTGCTCGACGCGGCCGGCGACGTCGACGGTGTGCTTGAGGCGGCGCGCCGTGCTCTCGACGGCTTGGCGTTGGGCGCCGCCGGAGCCGGCGAACAGGAGCCGGGTCGGTGATCGGCGAGCGGATGCGGCAGGCGAGCGTGTCCACGGGTCGTCAGCCATACGGGTAGGGAACGGTCTGGGACGTCGGGGGAGCCGCGCGCACATCGTGCCGCGGACGCCGGTTCTGAATCACGCCGACGTGCCGTCGGCGAGCCTTTCCGACGGCACGGAACTGCGATACGCTATGGGTTGATGGTCTTCTTCCTTCCCGGCGGTCGCTGCTCTCGGGTCACATGCTCTCTTCTGCCGGTGGTGCTGAGTCTGGCGACAGCGTGCGGCCGGCCCGACGCGGTGCCCGACGCTGCCGGGGCTTCCTCCTGCGTCGGGTGTCATCGCGAGGCGACGCCGAACGTCGTCACGGACTGGGAACTGAGCGGTCACAACGCGGCGGGAGTCGGTTGCTCCCTGTGCCACGGCGACGGACACGGCACGGCGGGCGATGTCCACCTCGTCGAGGCCGCGACGCTGGACACGTGCGCGGGCTGCCATCCGATCCAGGCCGAGCAGTTCGAGGGTGGCAAGCACGCCTTGGCGTGGGCCAGCATGAACGCGATGCCGACCACGCACTGGTTGCCGATGGCCCTCACCGAGGGCATGAAGGGCTGCGGCGGGTGTCATCGTCTCGGACGCAAGACCGATGACGAGATTCGGCAGTTGAAGGCCGAGGGCGTCTCGTTCGGCCTCGCCTCGTGCGACGCCTGCCATACACGCCATCTGTTCTCGGTGGCGGAGGCGCGGGAACCGCAGGCGTGCCGGACGTGCCACATGGGGATCGACCACCCGCAATGGGAGATGTACTCGTCGTCCAAGCACGGCGTGCGACACCTCCTGAAGCAGAACGGAACGCTGCCGGAGGAAGCTGCGGCGCCCACCTGCCAGACGTGCCACATGCCGGAGGGAGACCACGAGGTTCGGACGGCTTGGGGGTTCCTGGGCGTGCGTCTGCCGCTGGCGGAGGATCCAGAGTGGGCCGCCGACCAGACGACCATCCTGCAGGCCCTCGGGGTCCTGGATCCCCAAGGCGACCCGACGCCGCGCCTTGAGATAGTGCGGCAGGCCGATGTCGCCCGGCTGACGCAAGAGGACTGGCAGCACGAACGGAACCGCATGATCGGGGTCTGCGAAGGGTGCCACTCGGGCAACTTCGTGCGCGTGGAACTCGCGAAGGGCGACGACATGATCCGGGAGGCGGACCGCCTGCTGGCTGAGGCGATCCGCATCGTCGCCGGTCTCTACACCGACGGCGTGTTGCGCAAGCCGGACCACTACGCGTACGACTATCCGGACCTGCTGGCGTTCCACGACGCGCCGACGGTGATCGAGCAGCGTCTGTTCAGGATGCACCTGGAACACCGGATGCGGACCTTCCAGGGCGCCTTTCACAACAACCCTGACTACTCCCTGTGGTACGGCTGGAGCGAGATGGTGCAGGACCTGACCGAGATCAGGGAGATGGCGCAGGAGCTGCGCGAGCGCCGCTAGCCCGGACGGCATGGAATCTCGCCGATGACCGGCGCCGACTTCAGCTTGGGTGTGCTGGCGGGCGCGGCCCTTGCGCTCATCGCGGTCGTGGTCCGTCGACCCGAGGCGGCGGCCACGCGCGGGGGCAGGATCGTCGTGTTCGCGGCCCTCTTCGTGCTGCCCGGGCTCGTACTGCTGGGCGGCACAGTCCGACACTAGGAGCAGGCCCAGACCACGACGTTCTGCCTTTCGTGTCACGGCATGGAGCCCTACCGGGAGAGCCTGCACATCGACGATCCGCGGTTCCTGCCGGCGGCGCACTATCAGAACCGGCGGGTCCCGGTGGACCGCGCCTGCTACACCTGCCATACGAACTACACGATGTTCGGCGGCGTCGACGACAAGGTGCGCGGCGTCCGGCACGTGTGGCACGCCGTGTGGGGGACAGTCTCCGACCCCGTCGAGCTGTACGAGCCGTTCGAGAACCGTGCCTGTCTGGCGTGCCATCAGGGCGGCCGTTCCTACGAGGAGCAGGAGGCCCACGCACCCTTTCTGGCCGACCTGCGCGACGGGACGAGGACCTGCGTCATGTGCCACAACCTGGCGCACGAAGTGGCGCAGCTCGACCGGTTCCCGCGCTGGGACCCACCAGGACCAGAATGAGCCGGGTGCGCGTACCGGGGCTGCGGGACGGACTGCGCGGTCGCCTCCAGGTGTCCGGCGTGTTGATCGCGTCAGGGCTGGGCGTGGAGTTGGCCACGTTGTTCTGGAACCATCCGGTCTCGTTCTTCCTGTTCCTCGTGCCGGGCGCAGGACTCATGAGCGCGGGCATGTTGCTGTACTTGTGGTCCGTGGTGACTGGCAGCGAGTGATCCGGCGCGAGCCGCAAATGACGCCAGCCTTGGTCGCGAACCTGCTCAGGATCCAGAGACCCAGGGGACGACCATGACCTTCTTCCGGATGTGAGCGGCTCTGCTGCCGACGAGTGCTGCGCTCGCAGGGACCGCGGGCGCCGTTGGTCCCTTCCAGGATAGAAGAATTCGCGAGGGAGCGACCCCCACGGAACGCCAGTTTCGTGTGGGGGTTCCATGGACGCCTCCCGTTGGCAAGGCCTCCATCCAAGGCTTCCAGGGCGAGGGCCGCTTCAGAGCGTTGAGATCGCCAGCATGGAGAGGGTGAAGAGGACAAACATGAAGCCGAGGACGTCAAAGCACGAGGAGCGCAACGCGCTCGGCCGGAATCATAGCGGGTCGTTTTCGGCTGGGCGGCTCGACGGGGCCGATGTCCCGGACGGTTCCGCCCCTCGCTCCGTATCGGATGCCGACGCGCGTCACACGACAGTGCGGGGTGAGAGCAAGCTGGAGCCGGCCCGCACGCACGGACTATAGCCGCGCTCCGAGTCGATTGGCCGGTGCGGGAAGCTCAGACGCTCGGCTCGTCGGCTTGCTGCCCCGCGTGGAACTCGGCGTAGACGTACACCGGGATCGCGAGGGCGCCGAGACGCTCCTCGATCACGGGTCGGACGTCGCCCCATCGCAGGCCGCCCACGCCGGTGGCGAGTCTGGGCAGGGCGAGGGATCTCAGGCCCTCGCGCTCGACGATGCGCGCGAGGGCGCGCAACGCATCGCGGACGTGCTTTATCGTGGCGCGCTCCGGGCGGCCACCGTGGCCGTACCCGCCTTCCTGAGTGATGAGATTGATCACCCGAACGCCGCTCGGCCCGCCCCACATCCAGGCTTCGCCCGGCTCTGCGTGCGTCAGGTTGCACCAGTGGTGGTAGTCCTTGTGCATCGCCGGGTACATCTCGTGCAGCGATCTCGCCAGCCCCTGTTTCATCGGGTCCATCGGCGCAACGCCGTGGGCCACCGCCTGAGCTCGGCTGAGGAGTATATCTCCGGAAACGTACTGGATCACGGAACCATGATATCAGGAGCGGCAGGACAACAGTTCCCGGATTCGTCGGCGCGGTCGGCGTTTGCACCCGCTCTCCGGAGCGATGGACTCCGAGGCTCTTGTCGAAACGTGCGTCGAAACGAACCCGACTCGGAGCTCGACGGCACCTGAACGCGCCACGCCGGCCCGGTGCGGACGCGAGTTGAACGGGGCCGACCGGAGGGCCACACGCGCAGGCTACGTCGCCAGGCTCGGGCGCCGACGGTGCGACCGGCACCCCCGGCATGACGAACACGTGCCCCGCCTGCTTCACTTTGTGAGCACAGGACACGACGCCTCGCGCACCACCTTCTCGGCAACGCTGCCGGGGTCTTCCGCAGAATCTGTGGGTAAGAACGGAGGCTGGTAGTCCTCGTCAGACAAGAGGCAGCGTGCCCGTGTGCTCGCCGCCGTCAAGGCGCTTCGCTCCGCTCCGCCCCCGCTGCGCGGGGCTGACGGCCTGGACGCCGGCTCCGCGCACGAGCGCCCCGGCTCTCGTCTGACGAGGACCAAATGCCCGACGCCCGTATCGGGAGGGCGATGGCCCGTCCCGAAGCACAGAACGCAGCCTCGACATCGGAAACGCATCCCGTTCCGGAATCCGCGACAATTGGTGTTGCAGCAGCCAAGCGACGCGGAAGGGGAACGGGATGCAACTCAAGAGTATCTTGAATCGGGTCCAGAAGCACCCGTCGTTCATCTACGAGACGGTGCGGCTGGTGGAGCACCCGCAGTTGACCCTCGAGGTTCGGGTGCGGCCTCGCGCCGGGACCCGCGCGACGTGCTCGCAGTGCAGGCGCCGGGCCCCGGGCTACGACACGCAGGCGGTCCGGCGCTTCGACTTCGTGCCCCTGTGGCACATCCCCGTGGTCTTCCTCTACGCGATGCGCCGCGTCGACTGCCCGCGCTGCGGCGTACGGGTCGAGGCGCTGCCGTGGGCCACCGGCAAGCACCGACTGACCGACGCCTACGCCTGGTTCCTCGCCGGGTGGGCCAGGCGTCTGTCGTGGCAGGAGGTCGCCGCGGCGTTCCCCACGTCCTGGGACACCGTCTATCGGGCCGTGCGCATGGCGGTCGACTGGGGCCTCGCGCACCGCGACCTCACGAACATCGAGGCCATCGGCGTCGACGAGCTCTCCCGCCGCCGCGGGCAACGCTACCTGACGCTGGTCTATCAGATCGACGGTCACTGCAAGCGCCTGCTGTGGGTCGGCCGCGAACGCAAGGCCGCGACGTTGGAGGGCTTCTTCGACTGGTTCGGCCCCGCACGCAGCGCGGCGCTGTATTTCGTCTGCTCGGACATGTGGAAGCCCTACCTGAAGGTGGTTGCCGAGCGCGCCGGCCAGGCCGTGCAGGTGCTCGACCGCTTCCACATCATGAGCCATTTCTCGCAAGCGATCGACGAGGTGCGCGCGGCGGAGGCCCGGAAGCTCGCCGCCGCGGGCCGGGCGCCGGTGCTCAAGCGCAGCCGCTGGCTCCTGCTCAAGCGTCCGGAGAATCTCAGCGACGAGCAGCGGGGCCGGCTTGCGGAGCTGGTGCGTCGCAACCTGCGCACGGTTCGCGCCTACCTGCTCAAGGAGGACTTTCAAGCGCTGTGGGGCTACGTGTCGCCGTACTGGGCCGGCCGGTTCCTCGACCGCTGGTGCACTCGGACGATGCGCTCGCGGCTCGACCCGATGAAGGAGGTGGCCCGCATGCTGCGCTCGCACCGCGACCTGATCCTGAACTGGTTCCGGGCCCGAGGGCAGTTCTCCAGTGGCATTGTCGAAGGCTTCAACGGGAAGGCCAGAGTGATCACCAAACGGGCGTATGGCTTCCGCACCTCCGCGGCACTGGAAGTCGCTTTGTATCATGCACTTGGCGACCTGCCCGAACCAGAACTCACCCACAGATTCTGCTGACGAGGCCCTCAAGGTGGGGTGATTTCACCACTGCTCAGTAATCTCTATCTCAACGAGGTGGACAAGATGCTGGAGCGGGCAAAAGAGGTCACCCGAGGGACGCTACTATTACATCGAGTATGCTCGCTTTGCCGATGACCTGGTGATCCCGGTTGACGGTTACCGCCGGTGGCGGTGGCTCGCCCAGGCCGTATACACGCGGCTGCTGGAGGAGCTGGCCAAACTCGACGTGGAACTCAATCGTGACAAGACGCGCCGCGTTAGTCTCGCGGTATTCGGTTAGCGGGTGATCTCCCAATAGACACGGGGCGAAAGTGGACTTGAAGTGAGAAGGTGTCAGCGCCTCGACGAGGTTGCTGGAACGGACAGTATGTTCGCGCGGGTGGCCTTTCCGGTCGCAATGTCACGGGACACCGAGCACCAGCCGGCGTGCAGGAGCATCGGCGTCGGGCCTCCTCCGTGAAGTCCGGTGGTGACCGAGGGCGGTGCGGTCGTCCCCTTCTGCCGCGGGGCGCCGCGGGGACGGGTCGCACGTCGCGGTCGTAGGTTCGGACGTTGCCCGCCTACGCGGGCGGCGGCGGAAGGCCGAGGAGCTCGGGGACAACGGGCTCGACGGCGCGCAACATCATGGTGATCAGCGGAGGCAGGTCGAGACCGCGTTGGCGGGCGGTGCGCACGACGCTGGCCAGGACCTGCTGGGTGTCGGCCCCGTGGCGGGTGCGGTTGCCGCCGCACACCTTGCGGATGACCACGGCGGGCCGGAGGGCCTGTTCGGCGCGCCAGTTGGTGGCGTCGAGCGGGTCCCACAAGAACAGGAACACGGCCGGGAATTCGGTGGCCAGGTGCGCTGCGAAGCGCTCGGCGTCGTCGAGCGGCGGCGGGGCGTCGACCAGCCGCCCGAGCCGGGCCGTGAGTCGGCCGCGGGCCGTGGCCATCCCGTGCTCGCTCAGCGCTCCCGCGTTGCAGCGGTCCCGCAGGTCGAGGCCGGCCCGCAGGACCGCCGCCACGTCGCCCGCCCAGGGACTGTCCGGATGGTCCTCGCGGAGCTGTTTGCAGCGCTGTAACAGGTGCGCCTTATTCCGATATCGGAATAAGAATCACTATGCCGATGTCGGGATTATTCCGATGTTGGTGCAGACGCCCCTGTTGTTGGCGGCATCTGCACCAAACTGATCGGCATAATCACAGCCCTTCGAGAAAGGCCAGGAGCGCGTCGGATGGTTGATAGCGGCCCCCGCGGACTTCGGCTGGGGTGGTCCTTGCGAGCGCCCGTTCCTTCAGGGCGAGGTCGGCATGGATGTAGATGTCGGTGGTGCGGACGTGTTCGTGTCCGAGCCACAGGGCGATGACGGTGTTGTCGACCCCGGCGTGCAGCAACCGCATGGCTGCGGTGTGACGCAGCGTGTGCGGGGTGACGGTCTTCTCGCGGAGCGATGGGCAGGCGTGGGCCGCAGCAGCCACGTGCGTCGTGACGCGTTGCGCGAGGGCGTCTCGGCTGAGCGGTTTGCCTGTCCGCGTAGGGAAGACTGGTGCCTCTGGTGAGCTGGCGCATTCGGCCAGCCAGGCACGCAGGGCGGCGGCCACCGGCTTGGTGAGCGGAGTGACCCGGTGCTTGCGCCCTTTTCCAAGGCAGTGGACGTGCGCACCTCGCGCCAAGTGCAGGTCCGTGCAGCGCAGGCCGGTGAGTTCGGCGGCGCGCAATCCGGTCTGGATCGCGAGCGCGAGGAGAGTGTGGTCGCGGCGCCCGGTCCACGTGGTGCGGTCGGGGGCGGCGAGCAGGGCGTCGACTTCGAGGTCGGACAGGAAGGTCACGAGCCCACGTGGACCGCGCGTGGGGGGCATCGCGAGTACGCGGGCAATGACGGCTGCCTGCTCGGGATGCTCCAGTGCGGCATAGCGGAACAGGGCATGAATGGCCGACAACCGCGCGTTGCGGGTGCGCGCGGTGTTCGCGCGGTCGTGCTCGAGGTGGGCCAGGAATCGTCCGATGAGGGGTGCGTCGAGATCGCCGAGTTCCAGGTCCGAGGGGGCCTTGGCGAGGTGGACCGCGGCAAAGCGGACGAGCATCCGCCACGCGTCGCGGTAGGCAGCGACCGTGTGCGGGCTGGCGTGGCGCTGGTGCACGAGCCGCTCGGTGAAGAACGCCTGGAGCGTGGGAGCAAGGGCGCTCATGCTGAGGCCCCCAGATGGCGTTCGAGGCGGTCTGAGGCCAACTGCATCAATGCCGGTGCCGCCGACAGGTACCAGTATGTGTACTTGGGGTCGGCGTGCCCGAGATAGGTGGCCAGGAGCGCGATTCGCGCCGCCGGATTCTGGCCCTGTCGGTAGGCGTCGAGCAGCGTGCACGTCGCGAACCGATGTCGGATGTCGTGCAGCCGTGGCCGACAGGCGGCTGCGTGCGGCCGGAGGCCCGCGCGCTGGACCAGGGTGCGGAACGTCTGCTGTACATTGCGGCACAGCAGCCTCGTGCCCGCGGTAGAAACGAACAGCGCGGCGGTGTCCCGGGCCGCCAGCCGGTCCGCGCGGAGCAGATACTGCTGGACCGCGGCGCTGGCTGTGGGGTGCAGCGGAAGTGCACGGGACTTGTCGAATTTGCCGTGGCGGACGGTGATCAGCCCCTGCTCGGCGTCGAAATCGTGCCGATCGAGCGCGATGGCTTCACCGACGCGCATCCCGGTCACGACCAGCAGACCGATCAGGGTCCGATACGTTGCGGCCCGATGCCCGGTGCGCAGCCCCGATGTGGCGACCAGCAGGGCCGCGATGTCTTCGTCGGTGTAGGGGTACGGCGTGGCGCGCTGGGCGCGCGCCTGCAACAGGTCGGCGGGCGGTATCTCGGTTGCCGGGTCGATCGTGCGCACGAAGGTCGCGAAGCCGCGGACGACGGTGAGTCGGCTGGCCCACCACGCCCTCGGGTCCTTCCCGGCGGGGAGTGTCGCCCAGGCGAGGGCGGTCTCGGTGCGCAGGCGCGTCTCCCCGCGGTCTTCGAGATAGGTCAGGAATTGCGCGAGGAGCTTCTCCGCGCGCGCCAAGCGGTAGCCCAGCGCCCGGCGCATCGTCAGATAGTCGGCCAGGGCTTGACGCAGGAAGGTCATGCTGCACCTCCAGGCCACGCGCGTGCGATCGTGCGCAGGGCGTCATGGTCGACCTTCGCGTAGATCGCCGTGGTCTGCAGGCGGGCGTGACGCAGGAAGTGCTGGATCTCGGACAGGGGGGCGCCCGCTCGGAGCAGTTGCGTTGCCGCGAAATGACGCAACCGATGTGCGTGGACGACGCCGAGGCCGGCTCGCTGCGCGGCGGCGGCCACAATCTGCGTGACCCCGGTCGGGCTCAACGGGCCCAGAGGCGCGACCAGGCGGACGAAGACGGTGCGCCCCTGCGCCCGGGTCGGCCGTTGGCGGAGATATGCGGCCACCGCGTTGCCCACATCGGTCGGGAGAGGCATGCGCTCGGCCCGATTCCCCTTGCCGTGTACGACGACCTCGCCGGCGCGCCAGTGCACGTCGTCGAGACGCAGGGTCGCCACTTCGGCGGCCCGCAGGCCGAGGCGGGCCAGCGTGGTGATGACCGCAAAGTCGCGGCGCCCTCCCAGCGTCCGGGGGTCGCACGCGGCGAGCAGTCGCCGGACGTGGTCGGGCTCGAGGCGCGGCGGAAGCGCCACCAGTCGTCGGCCGGCTACCGACGGGACGGCCGTCGCCAGCGAACGCTGGACCACCCCGGTGACATGCAGGAAGACCAGCAGCGAGCGCAGTGCGGTCGACGTCAGTTGCGCGGCCCGGCGGGATTGCTCGGCACAGCGCGCCACCATGAACGCAGTCACGTCGGCCTCACCGAGTTGCTCGAGGTCCAGCCCGAGGCCGTCGGCCGAGATGCAGCCGCGCAGAAAGGGGCGGACCGCATCGACGTAGCCCTGGGCGGTGGCTTCGCCCAGACCCCGTTCCACGGTGAGGTAGTGCCGGTAGAGCACCAGGGTCTTGTCCACGGGCCCTGTCGGGATGGGCGTCGTCGCAGGCGGGATCGCGCCACGAGCCCGGAGGTACGTCAGCAACGGGCGCAGCGCCTTGCCCGTCAGATGCCTCTTGTAGCCGGCCTTCTGCCGTGCTTGCAGAAACTGCTGCGTTCGCTCTGGCAGGTCGCCGATGTCGAGGCCTCTTGCCTGCAGCCACCGGCTGACGGCCGACGCCAGAGACAACTGCGTCCGCAGCGAGCGCGGTGTGTAGCCTTGCTGCGCAAGCTCCGTCGCGAAGCCCGCCGCGAACGGCTTGAGCGAACCAGCGATGGCGACGACGGGAACGCGTGACGGATCACTCATGAGAGCCTCCTCTCTCGTGGGTCGTGAGAGAAGAGTCTCCGTCCGTCAGCGCGCGGTGATTATCCGGATCGTCTCGTCGAAGACGCCCTGCACGACCGGGACATCAGGGCGGACATCGGAATAATCCCGACATCGGCATAGTGCGCCAGACACGTCTGGTGCAGGCCGTCGTAGCAGCGATACGGCGCCCACCCGTCACGCACGAGCACGCCGAGGTAGTCGGTCCCCAGCACCGTGGCGGCGTCGTCGAACCCGCGGCCGGGACAGATGGCGTAGACCGTCGTCTCCGGGGTGACGAACGTCCACAGCCAGTGGCGCTCGCCGCCGACGCGCCAGCCCGTCTCGTCCGGCGTGACCACGGGGGCGGTGCGGACCTGCTCGCACAGCTCCGTGTAGGCCGGCGCGGCGGCGCGGGCCGCCCGGTGCAGCACGTGGGCGAGCCCGCCCGGTGTCACCTGCAGCCCGAACGTGGTCCGCAGCACGTGCGCGACCTTCGCCAGCGGCACCCCCATCTCCGTGTGCAGCTCGACCACCAGCGCCACGACCGCGGGTCCGAGTTGCACGCCCGCCGCCCCCAGCGCGTCGGAGGTCTGCAGCTCGTGGTGGCCCTGCACCCGCCGCCGACACTGCGTGCAGTGGCCGACCTCGATGGCGAAGCGCCGCACGACCGGGCGCACCACCGGCAGGTCTTCCTGATACTGCGACGCCTCGCGGGTCACTGCGACCGCGCCGCCGCAGTCCGGACATTCCCTCGGAATCGGCGCCGCGTGGGTCTCGTCGACCTGCGCCGGGCGCCGGCGGCAACCGTGGCGGCCATACTCCGCACCGGCTCGCCGTCCGGGATGCCCGCCGCTACCTTGCGGCCGGTCCTTGGCGAACGGTGCCGCTTGGCGGCGACCCGCCCGGCGTGCCTCGTCCAATTGTCGTTTCAGGCGCTCCACCTGTTGTTTCAGG
This sequence comes from Vicinamibacterales bacterium, assembly GCA_965215155.1. Lineage (GTDB taxonomy): Bacteria > Acidobacteriota > Vicinamibacteria > Vicinamibacterales > UBA8438 > JAGWAJ01. The sequence goes on from CBDCCY010000004.1 coordinate 2,921,203, forward strand.
CGGTCATTCTCCCGTTGCAGACGGTCGCTCTTGCGTTGCAGCCTCTTCGCGTCGCGCTCGCGCCGCGTCAACTCTTCGCGAAGCCGTTCGAGGTCGGTAGGACGTTCCGCTGTCCGAGGTGGGGGCGATTTCCGGTCGGCGGCCGTCACGCCACCGTTATGCCATAATTCCCAAAATTGTACAAGTCAAAATATTGACGCTTCGGCCCGGAACCCGCTAATCGAAGACGTCTCGCGGAGGGCGGGAGCTTCACCTTCCTCGGGTTCGACATTCGCCGCACGCGGACGCGGCGAGGCAAGTGGGGTGTGGCATGTGTGCCTCGAACCAAGGCGCGCACCAGCCTGCTCCGTCGGCTCAAGGAGGTGTTTCGCCGGCATCACTCGCAACCGGTTGAGAGAGTCGTTCGGCTCATCAACCCCATCCTGCGCGGTTGGACGAACTACTTCCGCGTAGGGCAATCGAGCCGATGCTTCGGTTACGTGCGGGACTGGGTCGAGAAGAAGGTCAGGCGACACCTGATGCAACAGCGCGGGCGCTCGGGTTTCGGCTGGCAGAGGTGGAGTAGGCGGTGGCTTTACGAGCGGCTCGGGCTGTTCTCACAGTACCAGGTCGTCTACGGGCCGAAAGCCCTTCCAGCTTGAACCGCCGCATAACCCTTGCGGTATTCGTTTACCGGGTGATCGGCCAATGAACACGGGCTGAGAATGGCCTTGAGCGTAGAAAGCTTCCAGTGCTGCCAGTGCTGCGACGAGGTTGCTTGGAACGGCAGTGGGGTTCCCACCGGTGCGTCACCCCCTGGCGGCGCCGTGGTGGGATGTTGGACGCCGCGCACCGGTGTCGGCTTGTCGGCGAGAACCGGCGGCAACGGGGCGCAGAGGAGCCGGCACGCTGCCCGTCGCGGCGGGTGCGGCCGCAAGGACCGGTCGTGCCACGTGGTCGTTCGGACGTTGCCCACCTACGCGGGCGGCGGCGGCAGCCCGAGCAGCTCGGGGACAACCGGTTTGGGGGCGCGCAACATTGCGGCGATCAGCGCGGGCAGGTCGAGGATGCGTTGCCGGGCCGTGCGCACCACGCTGGCGAGGGTCTGCTGCGTGTCGGCGCCCTTGCGGGTGCGGTTGCCGCCGCACACCTTGCGGATGACCACGGCGGGCCGGATGGCCTGCTCGGCGCGCCAGTTGGTGGCGTCAAGCGAGGGGTCCGACAGGAAGAGGAACACGGCCGGGAATTCGGTGGCCAAGTGCTTCGCGAAGCGCTCGGCGTCGTCGAGCGGCGGCGGTGCGTCGACCAGCCGGCCGAGGCGGGCGATGAGTCGGCCGCGGGCAGTTGCCATCCCATGTTCGCTCAGCTCGCCCGCGTGGCAGCGGTCGCGCAGGTCGAGGCCGGCCCGCAGAGTCGCCTGCACGTCGCCGGCCCAGCGACTGTCGGGATACGCCAGCCGGAGCTGCTTGCAGCGTTGAAGCAGGTGCGCCTTATTCCGATATCGGAATAAGGCGCACTATGCCGATGTCGGGATTATTCCGATGTTGGTGCAGACGCCCCTGTTGTTGGCGGCATCTGCACCAAACTGATCGGCATAATCACAGCCCTTCGAGAAAGGCCAGGAGCGCGTCGGATGGTTGATAGCGGCCCCCGCGGACTTCGGCTGGGGTGGTCCTTGCGAGCGCCCGTTCCTTCAGGGCGAGGTCGGCATGGATGTAGATGTCGGTGGTGCGGACGTGTTCGTGTCCGAGCCACAGGGCGATGACGGTGTTGTCGACCCCGGCGTGCAGCAACCGCATGGCTGCGGTGTGACGCAGCGTGTGCGGGGTGACGGTCTTCTCGCGGAGCGATGGGCAGGCGTGGGCCGCAGCAGCCACGTGCGTCGTGACGCGTTGCGCGAGGGCGTCTCGGCTGAGCGGTTTGCCTGTCCGCGTAGGGAAGACTGGTGCCTCTGGTGAGCTGGCGCATTCGGCCAGCCAGGCACGCAGGGCGGCGGCCACCGGCTTGGTGAGCGGAGTGACCCGGTGCTTGCGCCCTTTTCCAAGGCAGTGGACGTGCGCACCTCGCGCCAAGTGCAGGTCCGTGCAGCGCAGGCCGGTGAGTTCGGCGGCGCGCAATCCGGTCTGGATCGCGAGCGCGAGGAGAGTGTGGTCGCGGCGCCCGGTCCACGTGGTGCGGTCGGGGGCGGCGAGCAGGGCGTCGACTTCGAGGTCGGACAGGAAGGTCACGAGCCCACGTGGACCGCGCGTGGGGGGCATCGCGAGTACGCGGGCAATGACGGCTGCCTGCTCGGGATGCTCCAGTGCGGCATAGCGGAACAGGGCATGAATGGCCGACAACCGCGCGTTGCGGGTGCGCGCGGTGTTCGCGCGGTCGTGCTCGAGGTGGGCCAGGAATCGTCCGATGAGGGGTGCGTCGAGATCGCCGAGTTCCAGGTCCGAGGGGGCCTTGGCGAGGTGGACCGCGGCAAAGCGGACGAGCATCCGCCACGCGTCGCGGTAGGCAGCGACCGTGTGCGGGCTGGCGTGGCGCTGGTGCACGAGCCGCTCGGTGAAGAACGCCTGGAGCGTGGGAGCAAGGGCGCTCATGCTGAGGCCCCCAGATGGCGTTCGAGGCGGTCTGAGGCCAACTGCATCAATGCCGGTGCCGCCGACAGGTACCAGTATGTGTACTTGGGGTCGGCGTGCCCGAGATAGGTGGCCAGGAGCGCGATTCGCGCCGCCGGATTCTGGCCCTGTCGGTAGGCGTCGAGCAGCGTGCACGTCGCGAACCGATGTCGGATGTCGTGCAGCCGTGGCCGACAGGCGGCTGCGTGCGGCCGGAGGCCCGCGCGCTGGACCAGGGTGCGGAACGTCTGCTGTACATTGCGGCACAGCAGCCTCGTGCCCGCGGTAGAAACGAACAGCGCGGCGGTGTCCCGGGCCGCCAGCCGGTCCGCGCGGAGCAGATACTGCTGGACCGCGGCGCTGGCTGTGGGGTGCAGCGGAAGTGCACGGGACTTGTCGAATTTGCCGTGGCGGACGGTGATCAGCCCCTGCTCGGCGTCGAAATCGTGCCGATCGAGCGCGATGGCTTCACCGACGCGCATCCCGGTCACGACCAGCAGACCGATCAGGGTCCGATACGTTGCGGCCCGATGCCCGGTGCGCAGCCCCGATGTGGCGACCAGCAGGGCCGCGATGTCTTCGTCGGTGTAGGGGTACGGCGTGGCGCGCTGGGCGCGCGCCTGCAACAGGTCGGCGGGCGGTATCTCGGTTGCCGGGTCGATCGTGCGCACGAAGGTCGCGAAGCCGCGGACGACGGTGAGTCGGCTGGCCCACCACGCCCTCGGGTCCTTCCCGGCGGGGAGTGTCGCCCAGGCGAGGGCGGTCTCGGTGCGCAGGCGCGTCTCCCCGCGGTCTTCGAGATAGGTCAGGAATTGCGCGAGGAGCTTCTCCGCGCGCGCCAAGCGGTAGCCCAGCGCCCGGCGCATCGTCAGATAGTCGGCCAGGGCTTGACGCAGGAAGGTCATGCTGCACCTCCAGGCCACGCGCGTGCGATCGTGCGCAGGGCGTCATGGTCGACCTTCGCGTAGATCGCCGTGGTCTGCAGGCGGGCGTGACGCAGGAAGTGCTGGATCTCGGACAGGGGGGCGCCCGCTCGGAGCAGTTGCGTTGCCGCGAAATGACGCAACCGATGTGCGTGGACGACGCCGAGGCCGGCTCGCTGCGCGGCGGCGGCCACAATCTGCGTGACCCCGGTCGGGCTCAACGGGCCCAGAGGCGCGACCAGGCGGACGAAGACGGTGCGCCCCTGCGCCCGGGTCGGCCGTTGGCGGAGATATGCGGCCACCGCGTTGCCCACATCGGTCGGGAGAGGCATGCGCTCGGCCTGATTCCCCTTGCCGTGTACGACGACCTCGCCGGCGCGCCAGTGCACGTCGTCGAGACGCAGGGTCGCCACTTCGGCGGCCCGCAGGCCGAGGCGGGCCAGCGTGGTGATGACCGCAAAGTCGCGGCGCCCTCCCAGCGTCCGGGGGTCGCACGCGGCGAGCAGTCGCCGGACGTGGTCGGGCTCGAGGCGCGGCGGAAGCGCCACCAGTCGTCGGCCGGCTACCGACGGGACGGCCGTCGCCAGCGAACGCTGGACCACCCCGGTGACATGCAGGAAGACCAGCAGCGAGCGCAGTGCGGTCGACGTCAGTTGCGCGGCCCGGCGGGATTGCTCGGCACAGCGCGCCACCATGAACGCAGTCACGTCGGCCTCACCGAGTTGCTCGAGGTCCAGCCCGAGGCCGTCGGCCGAGATGCAGCCGCGCAGAAAGGGGCGGACCGCATCGACGTAGCCCTGGGCGGTGGCTTCGCCCAGACCCCGTTCCACGGTGAGGTAGTGCCGGTAGAGCACCAGGGTCTTGTCCACGGGCCCTGTCGGGATGGGCGTCGTCGCAGGCGGGATCGCGCCACGAGCCCGGAGGTACGTCAGCAACGGGCGCAGCGCCTTGCCCGTCAGATGCCTCTTGTAGCCGGCCTTCTGCCGTGCTTGCAGAAACTGCTGCGTTCGCTCTGGCAGGTCGCCGATGTCGAGGCCTCTTGCCTGCAGCCACCGGCTGACGGCCGACGCCAGAGACAACTGCGTCCGCAGCGAGCGCGGTGTGTAGCCTTGCTGCGCAAGCTCCGTCGCGAAGCCCGCCGCGAACGGCTTGAGCGAACCAGCGATGGCGACGACGGGAACGCGTGACGGATCACTCATGAGAGCCTCCTCTCTCGTGGGTCGTGAGAGAAGAGTCTCCGTCCGTCAGCGCGCGGTGATTATCCGGATCGTCTCGTCGAAGACGCCCTGCACGACCGGGACATCAGGGCGGACATCGGAATAATCCCGACATCGGCATAGTGATTCAGACACGTTTGGTGCAGTCCGCCGAAGCGCCGATAGGCTGCCCATCCGTCGCGTACGAGCACGTTGGCGTAGTCGGTCCCCAGCACGGTGGCGGCGTCATTGAACCCACGGCCGGAGCAGATGGCGTAGACCGTCGTCTGCGGGGTGACGAACGCCCACAGCCAGTGGCGGACGGCACCGACGCGCCAGCCGGTTTCGTCCGGCGTGACCACCGGCGCATTGCGCACCTGCGCGCACAACTCGGCGTAGGCCGGCGCGGCGGCGCGGCCGGCCCGGTGCAGCAGGTGCGCGAGACCGCCCGGGGTGACGTGCAAGCCAAAGGTCGTTCGCAGCAGGTGGGCCACCTTGGCCAGCGGCACCCCCAGTTCCGTGTGCAGCTCAACGACCAGCGCGACGACGCCGGGACCGAGCTGCACGCCGGCCGCGCCCAACGCGTCGGAGGTCTGCAGCACGTGGCGGCCCTGCACGCGCCGCTGACACTGCGAGCAGTGCCCGACCTCGATGTCGAAGCGACGCACGACGGGGCGCACCACGGGCAACTCTTCCTGATACTGCGACGCCACGCGGGTCACCGTGACCGCGCCGCCGCAGTCCGGACACGCCGCCGGCACCGGCGCCGCGTGGGTCTCGTCAACGTGCGCCGGGCGCCGGCGGCGGCCTTGCCGGCCGTAGTCTGCACCGGCCCGCCGGCCGGGACGGCGCCCGCGACCCTGCGGCCGGTCCTTGGCAAAGGGGGCTGCCTGACGGCGACCCGCTCGCTGCGCCGCGGCCAACTCCCGTCTCAAGCGTTCGTTCTCGCGCCGCAGGTGTTCGACCTGCCGTTGCAGGTCGCCCTTGTCTCGTTGCAAGCCGTCGATCTGGCGCTTCTGGCGGCGGTTCTCGCGTCGCAACTCGCGCTCGCGCCGGGTCAATTCCGTGCGAAGCTGCTCGACATCGTTGAGCCGGCCGAGCGGCCGTTCGCTCGTATCGCCCCGGTGCGCGTTGCCCACACAAGACTTATGCCATATTGCCGCCAAAAGTACAATCCAAGAAATTGGATCTCACGCGGCAACCCGGTAAACAAAGACCCCTTGCGATGAAGGCAACAGGAAAGCCCAGTGCCGGAAAACGGCACTGGGTTTGACGAGGCGGGAGCTGGAAACGTGCCCACGGGAGCCGGACTGCGGCCCGAAGCGAAAGCGACGGAGCATCCACCGACCCCCTACCGGCGGCGCGCCAGCTCTCGACCCTACCGATGAGCGGCGACTGGAAACGGAGCCACGGCGGGGAGTGAGGCACCGGCATTGCGAAAGCCGCCGGAAACAGCTACCCCATCCGCCTACCGCCACCGCGCCTGTCGTCGACTCTACCAGAAGAGAAGGCCCATCGCCTGGCTCACCGGATCACTGGACAAACAGACAAGTTTCTCGCCGTATACTGCCATCCAACGTTCACCCGACATCACCGCTGCACTCATGGAACGGCTAACATGCTCTCACTATCGGAGTTTCTACGCGCGTTGTCGCCCGCAATCCATCGGCGCTACATTCGGCATGCTCGCTTCCTAATCAACCACTTGCGCCTGGATTTCGGAGAATCCGAAGGATTGCTAAAGAGCGGAGCGATTCGCGATCTCATCTTCGAGGCAGAACAAGCCGTGCCGATACGCACGTCAGATCTTCGAGAGGCAAAGTCAGGTTTGGGAATGCTCGTGACCACGACGGCGGGCGCCGCGTACGTGTGTGCTTGCGCCAATCTGCTGAATGCTGCACTGAACGGACGTTTGCAGAACTATGACGGTTCGATCCAGCTCTCTAAGGAAATCTATAGCTTCAAGGCTATCCTCGGACGCGCGATAGATGACATGGTTCAGAATCCGCCGCCGGGCGTTCAGATATACGTCGAGCGAGATGCGTTGCTTTACGTACGTGTGCGTGAACTGCAGTTCAGTTTTCACGCGATTCCAAGAACGTCGGCAGTTCGTGCTTACCAGCTGTCAAGGTAGAATGTGCCTCAGAAATGGCCGGGGAAGAAACTACAACCAGTGGCTTCGCTTGTGCTTAGGTGGGCAAGGGCGCTTGTGATGGAGGAACCTGCGACGGACGCAGGACGCGCGAGCTAGGCACAGCGTGGAGGGACTGGGACCGACCGGCCTTCGCAGAGTTGGAGGTCGTCGCGCAGCTCTTGGCCGCGACGCGCCTGCTCACCGGGGTGCTGTTCGAGGTCGAGGTGCTGGACCCGTTGACGTTCCTCGGGCGTGCCGCTCATCGTGCGCGCCGCCGCCCTCCTCGCCACCTACCTACGTGCCGGCCCGCCCTGCTGGTTGGGGCATCCCGTCGCGGCGCTCGGACACGACGCCGTCGGGCCGGCCCACATGGAGAACGCGCGGTCGGCTACCGGGTGCCCCGAGCCCGGCGGCCCTGCGGTGCGGTCCGCTTCGGGTCGCAGCGAGCCCGCGGCCGAACGGCGTCCCGGATGAACGCTCGATGCCGTCCGTTCGCGGCAGCAGCCGCTCCAGGAGCAGTAGCCGGGCCGGGATCTCCGGAACGGCTTGGACCGCTCCGTTGGCTGGCCTCGTCGGCCACGGGCACCGTGAAGCGGGCTCGTCCACCCGTCCTGTCCGACCATCTCGATCGCCCCGAGCTTCCGTCGCTTCGGGGTCGGTGTGGCAGCCGAGGCTTCGCGAGGAGTGAGGGGCCAAGCCGACCCTCGGCGTCGTCGCAGCCCGGACTCGGCGGCGAGGACCGCGGCGCTGGCCTGACCCAACGGCTCGGGACACGCCGGCGGGTGGTAGCAGCGGAAGAACGAGCACCGACTGCTTCGTAGGCTGTCGGGACAGTCGGAGCGGCAGCGTCCTGTCGGCCGTGGCGACCTCAAGAGCGCGTCCAGTCGCCTCGTCCGGCCCGCTCCAGGGAGACGGAACCACCGCTCCTGAGCTCGGTCCTCCTCGGCTCGTGTAGCGGCGCGCTCGCTCGCGACGTCGGCGGAACTCCAGTCCCGGGGCCGTCGCGACGCCGAACCTCGCGCACCGGCCGAGCGTCGACCGCTCGTACGCCGCCGCTCCTGCTCTCGGAAGAGCTACCGATCTCGGCGGCCCTACCCTGTTCCTGCGCAGCGGCCATCTTCTGGTAGAGTGCCGATTCGCAACCACGGCGCAGAGCCGCGGTGCGATCGGGCCATGGCGATTCGTCGCTGCGGGGCGGTCTGCGTCCGTCAGGGTCGTATCAATGCGCTGGTCTGGCCGCTACGGGGTCGACAGCATCCCGAACCTGGGCAGGCACACGGCGAAGCGCTCGCCGGCTGGTCGTGGAGCGCAGGCGGGAGGCGGAGGGATCGTCACCGGAGGAGATCTGCCGCTCCTGGACGCGGCGCGCGCCTGAGGCTCGTCCGAGACGGGACGTTGGGGAACGCCTCAATGCGACCTGGCGCTCGAGCGAGCAGCGCGGCCCCAACCGTTGTGGGGTACAGCGTGGGACACGCACCTGGGTCGTCGACGCAAGCTGTTCGTCAACAGTCACTTGGACCGATGTTCGTGCACCCGCTGCCTGACACGCAATGGCAGCCCGCCAGCGACTCGGGCCATAGTCGACATCCAGCGGACTGACTGTCGCGCACGTTGCCGACGAGCCGGCGCCCCGGCTCTCCCGCCGCCGTCCGCGCACAAGAGTGACCGAGCCGACGGCGCTCCCCGGCGCCTGTCGGGCAGCACCAGCGCCCCGTCCGCGTCGAGCCCCTCCAGGAACTCCCGGCACTCGCGGGCCTTCAGCAGCCCGTTGGGGCCGTTCCCGCCCGAGGCCCGGGGACGAGGCTCCCGTGGCTGAAAAAGAAATCTTGACGACAACTGAGAATCGAGTATCATGTCGCTATGCAGAGAGCGAAGCAGCAGCTGACCGTCTTGCGAGCCCTGGGCGCGGCGGACGGCCCCCTGTCCGCCAGGGAGCTGTGGAGTCGCCTGAGCGGAACGGGTGTCGGTCTCGCCACGGTCTACCGCGCCCTCCAACGGGGTGTCGAGGAAGGCACGCTGGAGTCGGTCGAGGTGTTGGGCGGCGGCGTTCGGTACGAGCCCAGAGGCCGCGAGCATCACCATCACTTTCTTTGCTCGACCTGCGACCACGCGTTCGACCTCTTCGGTTGCGTCGAGGGCTTCGAGTCCCTGGTTCCGGACGGGTTTCGGATGACGGGACACGAGGTGGTGTTGTTCGGAACCTGCGACGCGTGTGCCGATGCGGCATGACGGTCGCCCGGGAGCGGTGGAATCGGTTGGGGATCGTCGCGTCGACCGCCGCTCCGTCCACTGCCTGATCGCTCTCCTTCCGATCCTGTTCTCGTCTCGGTTTCCGGGTCTTCCGCAGAATCTGTGGGTAAGAACGGAGGCTGGTAGTCCTCGTCAGACAAGAGGCAGCGTGCCCGTGTGCTCGCCGCCGTCAAGGCGCTTCGCTCCGCTCCGCCCCCGCTGCGCGGGGCTGACGGCCTGGACGCCGGCTCCGCGCACGAGCGCCCCGGCTCTCGTCTGACGAGGACCAAATGCCCGACGCCCGTATCGGGAGGGCGATGGCCCGTCCCGAAGCACAGAACGCAGCCTCGACATCGGAAACGCATCCCGTTCCGGAATCCGCGACAATTGGTGTTGCAGCAGCCAAGCGACGCGGAAGGGGAACGGGATGCAACTCAAGAGTATCTTGAATCGGGTCCAGAAGCACCCGTCGTTCATCTACGAGACGGTGCGGCTGGTGGAGCACCCGCAGTTGACCCTCGAGGTTCGGGTGCGGCCTCGCGCCGGGACCCGCGCGACGTGCTCGCAGTGCAGGCGCCGGGCCCCGGGCTACGACACGCAGGCGGTCCGGCGCTTCGACTTCGTGCCCCTGTGGCACATCCCCGTGGTCTTCCTCTACGCGATGCGCCGCGTCGACTGCCCGCGCTGCGGCGTACGGGTCGAGGCGCTGCCGTGGGCCACCGGCAAGCACCGACTGACCGACGCCTACGCCTGGTTCCTCGCCGGGTGGGCCAGGCGTCTGTCGTGGCAGGAGGTCGCCGCGGCGTTCCCCACGTCCTGGGACACCGTCTATCGGGCCGTGCGCATGGCGGTCGACTGGGGCCTCGCGCACCGCGACCTCACGAACATCGAGGCCATCGGCGTCGACGAGCTCTCCCGCCGCCGCGGGCAACGCTACCTGACGCTGGTCTATCAGATCGACGGTCACTGCAAGCGCCTGCTGTGGGTCGGCCGCGAACGCAAGGCCGCGACGTTGGAGGGCTTCTTCGACTGGTTCGGCCCCGCACGCAGCGCGGCGCTGTATTTCGTCTGCTCGGACATGTGGAAGCCCTACCTGAAGGTGGTTGCCGAGCGCGCCGGCCAGGCCGTGCAGGTGCTCGACCGCTTCCACATCATGAGCCATTTCTCGCAAGCGATCGACGAGGTGCGCGCGGCGGAGGCCCGGAAGCTCGCCGCCGCGGGCCGGGCGCCGGTGCTCAAGCGCAGCCGCTGGCTCCTGCTCAAGCGTCCGGAGAATCTCAGCGACGAGCAGCGGGGCCGGCTTGCGGAGCTGGTGCGTCGCAACCTGCGCACGGTTCGCGCCTACCTGCTCAAGGAGGACTTTCAAGCGCTGTGGGGCTACGTGTCGCCGTACTGGGCCGGCCGGTTCCTCGACCGCTGGTGCACTCGGACGATGCGCTCGCGGCTCGACCCGATGAAGGAGGTGGCCCGCATGCTGCGCTCGCACCGCGACCTGATCCTGAACTGGTTCCGGGCCCGAGGGCAGTTCTCCAGTGGCATTGTCGAAGGCTTCAACGGGAAGGCCAGAGTGATCACCAAACGGGCGTATGGCTTCCGCACCTCCGCGGCACTGGAAGTCGCTTTGTATCATGCACTTGGCGACCTGCCCGAACCAGAACTCACCCACAGATTCTGCTGACGAGGCCGGTTTCCATGCCGGGGAGGGCGCTGATGCATCTGGCAGAAGGTGTGCTACCGCTCAGCCAGGCCATCGCGTGGAGCACCCTGGCCGCACCCACCGTCTATTGGAGCCTTCATCGCGAGCGACGAACGCGACGCAACACGCCGTCGTCCTCGTTCATCATGGCGGGGGTCACGAGCCTGCTCTTCGCCGGCACTCTGCTGCCGCTACCGGTCCCCGTCGTGGGCGCAACCAGTCACATCTGCCTAACGCCGGTGCTCGCCCTGGTCGTCGGGGTCCGCCGCATCGTGTGGCCCACGTTCTTCGTACTCCTGCTGCAAGCGGTCTTCTTCGCTCACGGCGGGCTCACGACGCTGGGGGTCAACCTCCTGACGCTCGGACTGCTGGGGCCTCTGACGACCGTGGGGCTTTGGGCTCTGCTCCGGCGGCTCGGTGTGGACGGGGCTCTCCGTCTTGCTCTCGCGTGCGGCGTCGGCGGCCTGAGCGTGTACGTGGCGGACGCCGTGGTGCTCGCCGTGACGTTGTCCGATGTGACGGCGCCGGCGACGACCTTCGGCGCGGTTCTGATCGGGTTTGCCCCTGTCCAGATCCCCTTGGCGGTTCTCGAAGCCGTCGCCTCCGTCGGCATCGTACGGCTGTTGGCCACACGTCGGCCGGACCTCCTGCCGAACTCCCTGAGGAGGCTTCGCACCGTGTCCGCGCCTGTTGCGTCCGCCATGCTTCCGTTGCTCGTGATCGGCCTGCCGGGATGTGCCTATGAAGGCATCGACGGAACCGTATTCGGTGCGACCGCGGAGGGGGCGGGGCGAGCGCCTACGGGGAGCATCCTCGACCTGAGTCAGGGAGAGATCGGGCTCGCGATGTCGATCCTCATACTCTTCGGAATGGGATTCATCGCGGGGCGCAGCTGGGAGCGCGTGCTCGGAGGAGGGCGCGATGCACCTCCACGCTGAGCACTCCCTGTTCTTCGAGCGCCGGCAGCCGCTCCGGGTCGCGGCATTGGGTGCCGCGTTGACCAGCAGCGTACTGATCGTCAACGCGGGCGCGCGCAGTACGACCTTGTCCCTGATCGGCACGGGGATCGGCGCGCTGCTTCTGCTCGCGGGTGCCCGTGGACGCCGACGGATCAAGCCCGCCCTCGCCTGGACCCTGGCCTTCGTGGCGCTCGCACTGCTTGGTGGGGTCGCCCTGGATTCCAAGGCGGACGTCATCGCCCGGGCGAGCGTCAGGGGCTTGTGTGGCGCCATCTGGATCCTGTGGCTCGGCACCCAGGTCGACTGGGCGTCGCTGCGCCGATTCCTGCTTTGGCTTCGGATTCCAGAGGATGTCGTGGCCAGCCTCGACCATGCGCTCATGCACGGCGTTCTCACCCAGCGTGAGTGGGTTCAGCGGCGTGACGCGGCCCGCCTCCGCCTGGGGGCACCGCGCTTGCCCCTGGCCGCCTGGGGACCGCTGCTCGGCGAGGGTGCCCTCCATGCCTTCGCGCGCCTGGAACGCGCCGAGGAGAACGCACTGCTGCGCAGTGCCTCTTGCGAAGCCGTTCGCGCTCATGACGGCGTCCACCTCGATGCCATCGACGTCGAACGCGGTGGGCAGCTGGTGCTCGAGCAGCTCGAGATTCGCGTGGCGAGAGCGGAGTGGCTGCTCGTGTGTGGGCCAAGTGGAGCCGGCAAGACGAGCCTGTTGCGGCTGCTCGCGGGGCTCGATCGACCCGCGCAAGGGAGCATGACGCGCCTCGGAAACCTCGTGTCACCCGATGCGACGCTGCGGGCCCGGCTCCACGGAAGCGTGGCGCTTCTCGGCCAGAACCCGGAACACCACTTCATCGCAAGTACCGTCGCCGAGGACATTGCCTGGGGCCTGCTTCGTCGCGGCGTCGCGGCAGGCGAGGCGCGATGTCGATCCCGCGAGGTAGCGAGGGCCTTGCGCCTGGACCACCTGCTGGAGCGTTCGTGCCATCAGCTCAGCTTCGGGGAGCAGCGCCGGGTTGCGCTCGCCGGTCTCCTGGTGCTCGAGCCCGCGTTGCTTCTCCTGGACGAGCCCACGGCCGGGCTCGATCCCGTCGCGGCCCTCGAGTTGCGCACGCTCGTCGTCGAGGCGGTTCGTCGGACGAGGGCTACTTGCGTCTGGGCAACCCACTGCCTTCACTCGCTGCCATCCGAGGCAACGCGGGTCGTCTTGCTGCGAGACCGGCGGGTGCTCTTCGATGGGTCTGCGGCAGAAGGGTTGTCGAAACCGTGGCTCATCCGGGCTGGTCTCGCCGTCTGGAGGGATTAGTTAGAGCGTATGTTGATCAACACCTCCCCACGCCAGCCGAACCTCGAACGGGCTCGACGTATCAAGAAGGCGTTGCGCGAAGCGCTGGGCCTTTCCGACGACATGACGGTCACGGTCACCGAGCTGGCTTGTCTCGAAGAAGGCTGCGCGCCCGTCGAAACCGCGATTGGCCTGCTTCGGCCCGATGCGCCGCAACTTCGGTGCAAGGTGCACAAACCCATGGACGCCGTTGACGCCAAGGACCTGGTCCAGGTCTGCACGTCGTGGGGATTCGACGTAGAGACTCCGCTGCTCGCGCCGCTGCTTCAGGAGGACTAGATGAACACGCCTCGGAACATTCCTGTCACGATCCTCACCGGCTTCCTTGGCTCCGGCAAGACCACCCTGCTGAACCGCATCCTGAAGGAGGAGCACGGCAAGCGCATCGCCGTGATCGAGAACGAGTTCGGGGAGGTCGGCATCGATCAGGCGCTCGTCATCAACGCTGACGAGGAGATCTTCGAGATGTCGAACGGTTGCATCTGCTGCACGGTGCGCGGAGACCTGATTCGCGTGCTCGGCAACCTCATGAAGCGCCGGGACAAGTTCGACTACGTGTTGGTGGAAACCACGGGGCTCGCCGACCCCGGTCCGGTCGCCCAGACCTTCTTCATGGACGACGAGATTCGCGCGGAGTTCGCGCTGGACGGGATCGTTACGCTCGTCGACGCGGCCCACGTCGAGCAGCAGCTGGGCCGCAGTGACGAGAGCACGGAACAGATCGCGTTCGCGGACGTCCTGGTTCTCAACAAGACGGACCTCGTCGACGGCGACGCGCTCGACAGGCTCGAGGCGCGGCTCCGGGACATGAACCGAATGGCGCGAGTCATCCGCAGCGAGCGGGCGGACGTCTCCGTCGACACGGTGCTCAACCTCGGTGCTTTCGACCTGGAACAGGTGCTCGAGCGTCGGCCCACTTTCCTCGAGCCGGAATACCCGTTCGAATGGACGGGAGTCTATTCGCTCGATATCGGCCGCTACGAGCTCAGCCTGGCCGATGGACCCGATCCTTCGATGTCCCTCGTCGACGTTCCCGACCAGGGCAAGGATGACTCCGCACTTCGCGAGAGTGCGGAGTGGTGCGTGCGTCGGTACGCCGAGCCGGCGGACGCCGTTCGCCCGGGGGACCAGATTTCTGTCGGAAGGCACCTGAGCCTCCAGCTCGACTCCCCAGGGCGCAAGTCGTTCTTCCTGGACGTCGATGCGCAGGTGAGGGTCGGCCTCTACACCCAGCACACCGCGGAGGAGTTCGATCTGCAACTGACGAGCGCGAATGGAGCGACAAGCACGCCGGAAGACAATCCGCGCGCCAGGCCGGCGTCCCCCGCAGGGAACGGCGACCCGTGCATCGAGGGAGCGATCCCCGTCGAGGTCGAGCGAACCTGGGTCGCCCAGCATGAGCACGACGACGAAGTGGGCTCGATCGCCATCGAGAGGGAGGGCGATGTCGATCCCGACAGGCTCAACGACTGGCTTGGCGAACTGCTCCGTGAACGCGGGGTGGACATCTTCCGAATGAAGGGCTTCATCAGCCTCGCGGGCGAGTCGCGGCGCTTCGTCTTCCAGGGAGTCCACATGCTCTTCGACGGACAACCGGATCGTCCATGGGGGGACGCGCCCCGCCGCAATCAGCTCATCTTCATCGGCCGCAACCTCCACGAGCAGTCCATGAGGCAGGGATTCGAGGCATGCCTGATCTGAACGTCGACGGTCCGGGAGGTGTTCTTCGCCCGGGCTGGTCTGCGAGCGTCGATGACTACGCCATCGCCGGGGGCTGGACGGCACGTGGTGAGGCGCTGGTGGTCGGTGATGCGGCAGGTGGGGTGTACGCGTTCGACGGCAGGTCCGGCAAGACCATCTGGGCGCAGCGCGGCGTGCATGAAGGCGGGGTGCTCGCGTTGGCGGTCCACCCGAACCGACCGGCGTTCGCTACGGCCGGCCAGGACGGCCGAGTCCTCGTCTGGAGCGCCGCCGAGGGTCAGGTCAGCATGGCGATCGATGTCGGGAGCGATTGGGTGGAGAACGTGGCGTGGTCGCGGGGCGGAAAACGGTTGGCTGCCTCGTGCTCCCGGCAGGTTCACGCGTATGGTGCGGGGGTCTTCCGCAGAATCTGTGGGTAAGAACGGAGGCTGGTAGTCCTCGTCAGACAAGAGGCAGCGTGCCCGTGTGCTCGCCGCCGTCAAGGCGCTTCGCTCCGCTCCGCCCCCGCTGCGCGGGGCTGACGGCCTGGACGCCGGCTCCGCGCACGAGCGCCCCGGCTCTCGTCTGACGAGGACCAAATGCCCGACGCCCGTATCGGGAGGGCGATGGCCCGTCCCGAAGCACAGAACGCAGCCTCGACATCGGAAACGCATCCCGTTCCGGAATCCGCGACAATTGGTGTTGCAGCAGCCAAGCGACGCGGAAGGGGAACGGGATGCAACTCAAGAGTATCTTGAATCGGGTCCAGAAGCACCCGTCGTTCATCTACGAGACGGTGCGGCTGGTGGAGCACCCGCAGTTGACCCTCGAGGTTCGGGTGCGGCCTCGCGCCGGGACCCGCGCGACGTGCTCGCAGTGCAGGCGCCGGGCCCCGGGCTACGACACGCAGGCGGTCCGGCGCTTCGACTTCGTGCCCCTGTGGCACATCCCCGTGGTCTTCCTCTACGCGATGCGCCGCGTCGACTGCCCGCGCTGCGGCGTACGGGTCGAGGCGCTGCCGTGGGCCACCGGCAAGCACCGACTGACCGACGCCTACGCCTGGTTCCTCGCCGGGTGGGCCAGGCGTCTGTCGTGGCAGGAGGTCGCCGCGGCGTTCCCCACGTCCTGGGACACCGTCTATCGGGCCGTGCGCATGGCGGTCGACTGGGGCCTCGCGCACCGCGACCTCACGAACATCGAGGCCATCGGCGTCGACGAGCTCTCCCGCCGCCGCGGGCAACGCTACCTGACGCTGGTCTATCAGATCGACGGTCACTGCAAGCGCCTGCTGTGGGTCGGCCGCGAACGCAAGGCCGCGACGTTGGAGGGCTTCTTCGACTGGTTCGGCCCCGCACGCAGCGCGGCGCTGTATTTCGTCTGCTCGGACATGTGGAAGCCCTACCTGAAGGTGGTTGCCGAGCGCGCCGGCCAGGCCGTGCAGGTGCTCGACCGCTTCCACATCATGAGCCATTTCTCGCAAGCGATCGACGAGGTGCGCGCGGCGGAGGCCCGGAAGCTCGCCGCCGCGGGCCGGGCGCCGGTGCTCAAGCGCAGCCGCTGGCTCCTGCTCAAGCGTCCGGAGAATCTCAGCGACGAGCAGCGGGGCCGGCTTGCGGAGCTGGTGCGTCGCAACCTGCGCACGGTTCGCGCCTACCTGCTCAAGGAGGACTTTCAAGCGCTGTGGGGCTACGTGTCGCCGTACTGGGCCGGCCGGTTCCTCGACCGCTGGTGCACTCGGACGATGCGCTCGCGGCTCGACCCGATGAAGGAGGTGGCCCGCATGCTGCGCTCGCACCGCGACCTGATCCTGAACTGGTTCCGGGCCCGAGGGCAGTTCTCCAGTGGCATTGTCGAAGGCTTCAACGGGAAGGCCAGAGTGATCACCAAACGGGCGTATGGCTTCCGCACCTCCGCGGCACTGGAAGTCGCTTTGTATCATGCACTTGGCGACCTGCCCGAACCAGAACTCACCCACAGATTCTGCTGACGAGGCTGGTGCGGATGGAGCGAGAATCTGGCGATCCGATGACCATCCCAGTACCGTCAGCGCGATCGCGTGGTCCGGCACGGAGGAGCTGGCGACGGCCTGTTACGGTCGGGTTGCGTTCTTCGATGTGTCCACCGGTGAGCTTCGCCAGAAGCTGGAGTGGACAGGCTCCCTGGTGTCGATGGTACTGAGCCCGGACGGGGATATCGTGGCCTGCGGCAGCCAGGACAACTCGGTGCACTTCTGGCGTCGCTCCACGGAGCAGGACTCGATGATGTCGGGATATCCTGCCAAGCCGTCGGCCTTGGCCTTCGACGACACGGGCACCCTTCTGGCCACCGGCGGAGGCGAGGCGGTGACGGTCTGGAGCTTCCAGGGAAGCGGTCCCGAAGGCACGCGGCCCGGCGTTCTGGAACATCATGTTGAAACTGTTACAACGCTCGCCTTCGCTCGCCGCGGGATGCGCCTGGCCTCGGGAGCTCGGGATGGCGGCGTCGTTGTGTGGTCACTCGGGCGCGATGGCCAAGGCGATCCGATCGGAGCTGCGCCCGTGGCGGACGTTGTCGGCGCCTTGTACTGGCGACCGGATGGGCGCGCGCTTGCTGCGCTCGACGCACAGGGCGGGGCGACGGTTTGGCGAGTGAGCGACGGGTGAAGCACGACCGCAACAGCAAGGTGGCCGAGCCTTCGCGTTCGCATCTCTACCAACCAGGTCCGAGCCCGCGTCCCGCGGACCAGGAAGGCACGCTCGTGAATGCTCAGACTCAACGCATCCGCGAAGCGCTCAGCGCACACGAACCGCTAGCTAGTGCCTGCCAGAGAACCCCTCTTGAGAGTGGGGAACTGCGACCCGACACGCGGCATCTCGGCGTGATTTCACTATGAGCCGGGCCGCGACGGTGCTTGGAACCGCCCCAAGGGCGCAATAGCCAGAGAGAGCCGTCCCGATACCCCGCGTCCAGCGACGGTTGAGCCTCGTCGTCTCACGACGAGCTCAGATAGCAACGACCGTTCCATACGGGTCAGGCGACTCGTCGGCGGCGTTTGCGCTCGCGCTTCTGCAGGAGCAACCCAACCCGATGCAGGTTGGCCGCCAGCACTGACAACGCTACCGTGCGCGCGAAGCCGTCAGCACCATGACTGCGAACCCTATCCAGGCCCCGATGCTCCAGACCGTTGATGGCCGACTCGACCCCAGGGTGCGCTCGGCGCGCCGCCAAGAAGGACTCCTCTTCCTCCCGTTCCTGGTCCGCCCTCGAGAGTCGCCCCGACTTCGGGAGCGCGTTCAGGTCGAGCAGTGTGTCCAGCCGCATCCGGTTGGCAGGGCTGTGGAATCCGCGGTCGAAGCTGCAGGCCCGCAATTCCGGATACAACGCCTGCGCTTCCTGCACCAGCGGCACCGCCACGTCGACATCCTCACCCTGCCACAGAATCCGGTGATGAAGGATGAACTGATGCTGGTCCTCGACCAGCGCAACCGGAACGCCCAGCTCCACCGGCGTGCCCGCCTTCCCCTTCGATATCCAGCGCGTGTGCTCCTCGAAGATCGAGAACACCTTCTCCTCATGCGGTATCGTCTCGCCCCGCAGAAGCCGCCGCTCCACCTGGTCCATCTGGCGCCGGGCATGCGCGATCCAACCTGCAAGCGACTGACACGTCGCTTCCCCAGCCCCACGCTCCCGCAACGTGTCCAGCGTGGCCGCCGCACGCTCGACCAGGGCGGCGCAACGCTCCAGATACCCTTCCACCCCCGCCGGATGACGCTTCGCTCGTCGCGTCGAACGCACCCCGTTGAACAGGCGCCGGACTTCGTTCGACAGATGCCGCCACTGGCGCCATCCTCCAACCGCATGTCGCTTCGCCGCCCGCCCCGTCTCCCGCAGCAGGCACCGCATCGCGTCCCACAGCAGGCTCACGTCCGTCGGGTAGTGTACGTCGGTCTCCACCACGAACGAGTCACACCGCCCGCGCAATGGCTCGCCAGGCTTTTTTTTTGCGACCTTGTGCCCACTCTCCACCACCAGCCCACCCACCGCCGACAGCAACTCCGGCGTCAACAACGACACGTTGTCGACCACCGTCTGGTACTCGTAATACGTCTCGTCACCGAAGTCGCTGTGCCCCAGAAACATACGGATCGTCTGGTGCTGGTTCGCCAGGTCGTGGAGGCGGTCGAAGTCACAGCCCAGACCCTGCTTGAGCACCCCCAGCACCAGAATCTGCCACAACTCCATCCCCGGACGCCCTACCGTACGATCCACCTCCGACAGCACGTGCTCGTCCAGCAGGGCGAACAGCCGCGCGCGCAACGCCTCGTCGCTCCAGAGGTGTTGAAGCCCCTTCAACACTGCCGGAATGTCGTCCCGCGACTTGGGGTCGAGCCGGATCTTGTCGATGGACACCTGACCGAGCTGGAACTGCCGTCGGTGGATCTCTCTCATGGTCGCCAACGTCGCGAAGATCTCGCCGAAAGGGCCGGAAATCGAGCGGTTCAGCCGTGATGATAGGACATCCGGCCTGATCTTCGCCACTCGGAATCCGTACAAGTCCCTGTGCAATCAATCTGTTACGAGTTTTCCCGGCCGACACTAGCTACGGCCCGAGGCCGCACTCTTGGCCAGATCGTGGTTTGCGAAGGCTGTTGCTGCGGTCAGACAGACAAGGGGTTCAAGCCGGTCCCCCGCGACCGGATCAAGCAGCTGTGGAAGGACGAGAAGCTCAACAAGTCGGTGCAACTGACGATCTCCGGATGCCTGGGCCCGTGCGATCTGGCCAACGTGCTCTGTGTCATCTCGCCCGAGGGGATGCGGTGGTTGGGAGGCCTGCAGGAACAGTGGCAATACGACCTGCTTCCGGATTGGGCCAATGCCTCGCGTGATGCGGGTGTTCTGATGGAATTACCCGCTGAGCTGAACCGCCACCGGTTCGAACGGTTTCGCTGTCGGGTACGGCGCGCTCAAGGGTCCAATGGCAACGGGCACTCCCTCGTCGGAGCAGTGTGAGCGTGGACAGAGTCCGGCCAACCGCCCCACCCGCGTCCTTTCGGGCGGCCGGCCCGACCGGTGGTCGGAGCGCGGGAGGTGCTTCGTTCGTCGCCTCCGACGCCCCTTCAAGTCCTCGCCGATCCAGGATCTGACGCAGGACGGCAGGAAGCGGACGGACTAGGGTTCGCCTTCTTCTGCCATCCACGCTGGCAGGGGTCGTCCAACGAAGCCCACCCGGACGCGTCGGAGGCCATCTCGGCGTCGGTCAGCAGACAGCCGTCCAGCGCGGCCTCGATGGCCTCTTGCGGCATCTCGATTCCGATGAAGACGAGCTCCTGACGGCGGTCGCCGTGGTCGGGCTCCCATACCCGGCCGACCCACTCCCGGGTCTCCGGGTCGTCGGCGAGTTCTGCCGGGTCCAGCCCGGCGAACCAGGGCCCCCCGGGCTCCAAGGTCAGCGAGTCTCCGGCGATCGAAAGCGCGCCGGCCACCTCGTGGCGGGTGGCCAGCCAGACGACCCCCTTCGCCCGCAGCACGCCCTCGAAACAACCTTCGAAGATCGCCGCCAGCCGCGCCGGATGGAAGGGCCGTCGCCGCCGATAGACGAAGCTGCCGATGCCGTACTCCTCGGTCTCGGGCGTGTGGCCGCCTTGCAGTTCCTGAAGCCAGCCCGCCGTTCGCTCGACGCGCTCGAAGTCGAACAGGCCCGTATCGAAAACCAGGTCGAGCGGAATCCGCCCGTAGGTCGCCTGGGCCAACGTCGCCGATTGGTTGAGCTTGCGCAGGATCCCGGTCAACCGTGCGACGTCGCTCCGGCTCATCCTGTCGGTCTTGTTGAGAACGAGAACGTTGGCGAGCTCGACCTGGTCGACGAGGAGTCCGGCGATGGAGCGGTCGTCATCGACGTCGAGCCCCAGCCCGCGATCGAGCAGGTCGTCTCCGGAGCCGAAGTCGCGGAGAAACCGCGGGCCGTCGACGACGGTGACCATCGTGTCCAACCGGGCCAGCTCGCCCAGTTGGGCGCCAAGCTCGTCCGACAGGGCGAAGGTGGCCGCGACGGGAAGCGGTTCGGAGATGCCGGTTGATTCGATCAGCAGGTAGTCGAACCGACGCTCCCGCGCCAGGCGTGCGACCTCGTCGAGCAGGTCTTCACGCAACGTGCAGCAGATGCAGCCGTTGGACATCTCGATCAGCCGCTCGTCGACGCGGTTGAGCTCGGCGCCGCCGTTGCGAACGAGCTGGGCGTCGACGTTGACCTCGCTCATGTCGTTGACGATGACCGCGACGCGGCGGCCCTGGCGGTTGTGCAGCGCGTGGTTGAGCAACGTCGTCTTGCCGGCGCCGAGGAAGCCGGAGAGCACGGTTACGGGAAGGCGCGAGTCGTTCAATTGGATCTCTCCACGGGCTCAGGATGCGGTTGGCCGTCGATTCCGTCGGCGAGCGCCCGCCAGGCCTGGGGAAGTGTCGGCGGCAATCGCCTGGAAGGCCGATTCCAGCGGCGCAGGACGGGCGCGGCTCGGAGCGCGCCCTATGCCGCCCCGACTTCTGCGCACTGTGCACACATGCCCTCGACCTCGACCGTGCGACGTTTCGCGACAAACCCGAGGATGGCGGCATCCTCGGCAAGCAGTCCTCCGATCCGCGGATCCTCGAGCTCGACCGACGCCCGGCAGCGGCTGCAGATGAAGAACAGGCAATCGTGGTCGCGCTCGGGATGGACGCACGGGACGTAGGCATTCAGGCTTTCGATCCTGGAAACCAGGCCCTGCGCCATCAGGAACTCAAGCGCCCGATACACCGTCGGCGGTCCGACCGGGCGCGAGTCTCTGCGCGTGACCGCTTCGATCAGCTCGTAGGCGCCGGTCGGCCGACCGCTCGCCCAAAGCAGTTCCAGGATACGCCTCCGCAGATCTGTCATCCGTACGCCGCGCCCCTCGCAAATCGAAGCCGCGAGCGCGACCCGTTCACGTGGCGAGTGCCGCCCGGGGCAATCCGGATCGGTGCAGGGCCGGGGTCGGGTGGCCGGTCTGGTCATAGCCTGTCTCAACTTGCGGCAGGGATGAGCGATACTATAACATTGCGTCCTGTTTCGCAAGAGCGCGCCATCCGGGGGCGGCCCGACATTTAGGAAAGATCGCGATATGGACAGTGCAGTTGCCGAGCCTCGAGCCTCGACCCCTTCGCACACCGCGGAAGCGCGGCGTCGGCCGAGCCGCGCCGAGGCGGAGGCCGCCGTTCGCACACTGATCGAGTGGGCCGGGGACGATCCCGACCGGGAGGGACTGCAGGGAACGCCCGACCGTGTCGTGCGGGCCTACGAGGAATTCTTCGCCGGATACGCCGAGGATCCGGTCGCGTTGCTGGCCACCACCTTCGAGAAGCCCGCCACCTATGACGAGATGATCGTCCTGCGCGACATCCGCGTCGAGTCCCATTGCGAGCACCACATCGTTCCCATCCTGGGTAGGGCGCATATCGGTTACGTGCCGACGGACCGTGTCGTCGGGAGTTCCAAGCTGGCGCGCCTCGTCGAGGTGTTCGCCAAACGGATGCAGATTCAGGAGGCGCTGACGTCGCAGATCGCGGACACCATCCAGAAGGTGCTGGAGCCGCGCGGCGTCGGCGTCGTCGTCGAGGCCGCGCACCAATGCATGACCACACGCGGCATCCGCAAGCCGGGGGTCAGCATGGTCACCAGCCGCTTGCTGGGATCGTTTCGCGACGACCGGACCACGCGGCGAGAGTTCCTGTCGACGATCGCCAGCCACAGGAGCAGGCTGCCTGAGAGTTGAACGTACCGACCCGACGCCTTCGATGTCTCCTGCGGCACGCATGCCGGTTGAGCAAGTCGAAGAAGGCCTCGCCCCGGCACCCGGGAGGCGGTCGCCGTCGTTGCACACTGGAGGCACCATGCACGCCCATCGATTCACAACGTTCGCCCTATCGCTCCTGGTCACCGTCGGCGTCCTCGCGGCCGCGGTCCAGGCCCAGCCGCTCGAGTCCGGCGACGGGCGGGCGAAGCTCGGGGTGGCCCTTCGGGCCCTGAACAGCACGGGAGTCTTCCTGTCGATCGTGGCCCATCCCGACGACGAGAACAACGCGCTGCTGGCGCGTCTGTCGAAGGGAGAAGGCCACCGTACGGTGCTGCTTTCGGCAACACGCGGCGACGGAGGCCAGAACGAGATCGGCCCCGAGCTGTTCGATGCCCTGGCCGTTCTGCGGACCGAGGAGCTGCACGCCGCCCACCGTCTGGACGGCGCCGAGCAGTACTTCACGCGCGCCGTCGACTTCGGGTACTCGTTCAGCATCGAGGAGACCTTCGAGCGGTGGGGCCGGCAGGAGATCCTGGGTGATTTCGTCCGCATGATCCGCACCATCCGGCCCGATGTGATTTCCGCCATGTCGCCGGAGGGGCGCGGCGGCGGCCAGCATCACCAGGCGTCGGCGGTGCTCGCGCACGAGGCGTGGCGCGCCGCCGCGGACCCGGAACGCTTTCCGGAGCAGATCGCCGAAGGGTTGGCTCCCTGGCAGGCGCGGAAGTTCTACTTCCGCGTCGGGTTCCCCTTCGGCATGGGTGGCGGGCCGCCGGGATTCCGCTTCCGGCCGGCGCGCGACGCGGACGTGACCACGGTCGATCTGGGTGGCTACGACCCGCTGCTCGGTGCGACCTGGGCGGAGATCGGCAGCCTCGCGCGCGGCATGCACAAGTGCCAGGGCATGGGGCAGTTCATCGCCCTGCCGTCCGGCCCGGCCGGCGGGCGCTACCGTCTCGCCGAGACGACGATTGCGGACCACTCGGCAGCCGCCGACGCTTCGCTGTTCGACGGGTTGGATACCTCTATCGCAGGGCTCGCGCGCTTCGCCGGCGAGGACGCCCCGGCCGCGCTCGACCGCGGACTGGCCGAGCTGACGCGGCTGGCGCGCGCGGCGCTCGAGCGGTTCGCCGCCGAGGGCATGGCCGGCGCCCGCGAGCCGGTCGTCTCCGGTCTCGACGCAGTACGCGCCCTGCGGGGGAGCTTGCCGGCGATGGCGCTGACCGACGGCGCCCGGCGCGAGATCGATCTCCGCCTGGAGACCAAGGAACGGCAGTTCGAGCGGGCTGCCGTACTGGCCCACGGTCTGCAGCTCGACGCGTTCGGGGACGACGGTGTGGTGACGCGCGGTCAGCCGGTTGGCCTGAAGCTGCGGGCCGCGAATCACGGCGGCGCGAACCTGGCCATCCACGGGGTCCGCGTTTCCGGTTTCGACGCCGCTTCCCGCTGCGACGCGGCGCCACTGGGTCCCGGCGGCGTGTACCTCTGCGAACGCCACGTCCGGATTCCGGTAGATGCCCGGCTCACGGACATCCATTGGAGCCACGTCGAGGGCGCCGACCGCTACGACTTCGAGCCGGACGTGCCTTTCGGGGCGCCCTTCCGGCCTACACCGTTCCGCGCGACCTTCGACGTGGAGCTCGGCGGGACTCGCATCGCCGTCGAGAGGCCGGTCCGCAACCGCTACGTCGACGACCTGTTCACGGGCGAGAAGCGGATGGACCTGCTGGTCGTACCGCGATTCGCCGTCTCCATGACGCCCGAGATCGCCATCATCCCCGCCGATTCCGGCACCGCGCGCGAGGTTCGCGTCACGGTGACCAACACCGGGCCGGACGCGGCGGAAGGTTCCGTCGTCCTCGATCTGCCCGCCGGATGGAGTGCGGCTCCCGCGAACGTGCCCGTGCGACTGTCGCGTGAGGACGAGTCGCGCACGGTGCGCTTCAGCGTGTCGGCGGATGGCGCCGCGGCAGGCGAATACCGGGTGGGTGCGGCGGTCGAGAACGACAACCAGCGGTTCACGAGCGGCTTCCAGGTGATCGAGTATCCGCACATCGAGCGGCGGCACATCGGCCGCCGGGCCGCCGGCACGTTCAAGATCATCGACGTCGCTGTCGCGTCGGACCTCGCGGTCGGCTACATCGAAGGGGTCGGAGATGCCGTGCCGCCGGCCATCGAGCAGCTCGGCGCGCGCCTGGAGCTCATCGATGCCGACGATCTGGCGTGGGGCGACCTGTCACGCTTCGACGTGATCGTCACCGGCGTACGGGCCTACGAGCGGCGCCAGGATCTGCGCGCGAACAACGATCGCCTGCTGGAGTACGTGGACGACGGCGGGACGGTCATCGTCCAGTACAACAAGTTCGAGTTCAACGAGGCGCAGTACGGCCCGTATCCCGCCGTGGTCAGCCGCAACCGGGTCACCGACGAGACCGCGCCCATCCGCATTCTCGCCAACGATCACCCCGTCTTCGCCTGGCCCAATCCGGTCGGCCCGGCCACCTGGGAACAATGGGTGCAGGAGCGCGGGCTGTACTTCCTGGGGGAGCGCGACGAGCGCTACGCCGATCTGGTCGAGCTGGAAGACACCTTCGAGTACAACCCCGGATGGAAGCGGGGGGCGCTTGTGGAGGCGCAGCCGGGCCGCGGACGCTGGATCTATGTCGGACTCGGGCTCTGGCGCCAGCTTCCCGCGGGCACGACCGGCGCGTACGCGTTGCTCGCCAACCTGCTCAGCCTGGGAGCCGGAGGGCGGTAGTCGGTCTCTGCAGGACGTCGAAAGCCCAGGCCGGAGCTCAGGGGTCGGCCCGGCAGGTAGTCGGCCCGGCAGGTAGTCGGCCCGGCAGGTAGTCCTCGCCGCCGGGACTCCCGCCAGAGAGCGAGAATGAGCCCGACCAGGGTTGCCCGGAGCCGTCTGCCGTTGATTCGGCGACAACGCGTGCTGCTGCTCATCGTCCCGGCGGTCGCGATCCTGGCGGCGTCATGGATCGGACCGGCGCTGGTCTGGCGACCGCTACCTCTCGAGGGGGAGCCGCCGCGGGACGGTCTGGTGCGGCTCGCGGGTGCGGCTCACGTGCACACCACCCTCTCGGACGGTGCGGGGACGCCGGAGCAAGTCGTGCAGGAAGGCCGGGCGGCCGGGCTGTCCTATCTCGTCATCACGGATCACGACACGGACGCGGGCCGGTCGGTACAAGGATACCGGGACGGCGTCCTCGTGCTCGTGGGCACGGAGATCTCCACGTACCAGGGTCATCTGCTCGGCCTCGGGATGCGGCCGTTGCCGTTCCCCCTGGCGCGGGATGCCCGCCGAGCGCTCGACGACGTTCGCCACCTGGGCGGCGCGGCGTTCGCGGCGCACCCGGCCAGCGAGCGAGACGATCTCGCCTGGAGCGGCTGGAAGCTCGGCGGACCCTGGGGGCTCGAGGTGCTCAACATGGACAGCCTGTGGCGCAGGGCGTCCTGGCTCACGGTGCTCCGTGGGCTGCCCGCCTATCCCTTCAATCCGACCTACGCGCTCGCACGGGGCCTCGACCGGCCGGACGACGTTCTCTCGCGCTGGGATGCGTTGCTTCGCCGGCGCAACGTCACGGGGCTGGCCGGCGTCGACGCACACGGGCTCCCGTCGTACCGCAATCTGTTTCGTGTCATCCGTAACTAGTGCCTGCCAGAGAACCCCTCTTGAGAGTGGGGAACTGCGACCCGACACGCGGCATCTCGGCGTGATTTCACTATGAGCCGGGCCGCGACGGTGCTTGGAACCGCCCCAAGGGCGCAATAGCCAGAGAGAGCCGTCCCGATACCCCGCGTCCAGCGACGGTTGAGCCTCGTCGTCTCACGACGAGCTCAGATAGCAACGACCGTTCCATACGGGTCAGGCGACTCGTCGGCGGCGTTTGCGCTCGCGCTTCTGCAGGAGCAACCCAACCCGATGCAGGTTGGCCGCCAGCACTGACAACGCTACCGTGCGCGCGAAGCCGTCAGCACCATGACTGCGAACCCTATCCAGGCCCCGATGCTCCAGACCGTTGATGGCCGACTCGACCCCAGGGTGCGCTCGGCGCGCCGCCAAGAAGGACTCCTCTTCCTCCCGTTCCTGGTCCGCCCTCGAGAGTCGCCCCGACTTCGGGAGCGCGTTCAGGTCGAGCAGTGTGTCCAGCCGCATCCGGTTGGCAGGGCTGTGGAATCCGCGGTCGAAGCTGCAGGCCCGCAATTCCGGATACAACGCCTGCGCTTCCTGCACCAGCGGCACCGCCACGTCGACATCCTCACCCTGCCACAGAATCCGGTGATGAAGGATGAACTGATGCTGGTCCTCGACCAGCGCAACCGGAACGCCCAGCTCCACCGGCGTGCCCGCCTTCCCCTTCGATATCCAGCGCGTGTGCTCCTCGAAGATCGAGAACACCTTCTCCTCATGCGGTATCGTCTCGCCCCGCAGAAGCCGCCGCTCCACCTGGTCCATCTGGCGCCGGGCATGCGCGATCCAACCTGCAAGCGACTGACACGTCGCTTCCCCAGCCCCACGCTCCCGCAACGTGTCCAGCGTGGCCGCCGCACGCTCGACCAGGGCGGCGCAACGCTCCAGATACCCTTCCACCCCCGCCGGATGACGCTTCGCTCGTCGCGTCGAACGCACCCCGTTGAACAGGCGCCGGACTTCGTTCGACAGATGCCGCCACTGGCGCCATCCTCCAACCGCATGTCGCTTCGCCGCCCGCCCCGTCTCCCGCAGCAGGCACCGCATCGCGTCCCACAGCAGGCTCACGTCCGTCGGGTAGTGTACGTCGGTCTCCACCACGAACGAGTCACACCGCCCGCGCAATGGCTCGCCAGGCTTTTTTTTTGCGACCTTGTGCCCACTCTCCACCACCAGCCCACCCACCGCCGACAGCAACTCCGGCGTCAACAACGACACGTTGTCGACCACCGTCTGGTACTCGTAATACGTCTCGTCACCGAAGTCGCTGTGCCCCAGAAACATACGGATCGTCTGGTGCTGGTTCGCCAGGTCGTGGAGGCGGTCGAAGTCACAGCCCAGACCCTGCTTGAGCACCCCCAGCACCAGAATCTGCCACAACTCCATCCCCGGACGCCCTACCGTACGATCCACCTCCGACAGCACGTGCTCGTCCAGCAGGGCGAACAGCCGCGCGCGCAACGCCTCGTCGCTCCAGAGGTGTTGAAGCCCCTTCAACACTGCCGGAATGTCGTCCCGCGACTTGGGGTCGAGCCGGATCTTGTCGATGGACACCTGACCGAGCTGGAACTGCCGTCGGTGGATCTCTCTCATGGTCGCCAACGTCGCGAAGATCTCGCCGAAAGGGCCGGAAATCGAGCGGTTCAGCCGTGATGATAGGACATCCGGCCTGATCTTCGCCACTCGGAATCCGTACAAGTCCCTGTGCAATCAATCTGTTACGAGTTTTCCCGGCCGACACTAACTACGTCCTGCTCGACTCCCCGCTCTCGGCAGATCCCGAGCGCGATGCCGTCGCGGTGACCGACGCGCTGACTCGAGGCCGGTCCTACATGGCCGTGGAGGCGATCGCGCCGGCCGACGGGTTCTTCTTTCAGGCGGCCCGGGGGGACGAGACGTGGCAGATGGGCGACACGGTGCCGCCTGCGCCGGATCTGCTGCTCCGCGCCGGCGGCCGCCTGCCGAAGGAGGCGCGCATCGAGCTCTACCGGAACGGCGAACGGATCGCCCACGACGAGGGCAGGCTGGAGATTCCGGCCCGCGGGCCGGGCACCTACCGCATCGAGGTGCGCGTCGCGGGCTGGAGCCTGCCGTGGATCTTCTCCAACCCGATCTACGTCTACGACGCGGACGAGGCGGCTGCCCGCGTCGAGCGTGCCGCGTGGCCCGCGGAGCCGCCGCCGCCCCCCATGGCGCGCACCCTGAACACCTTCGCGGACGGCAGCCCCTTCGCCGCCGAATCCGACGGCGGCACGTGGGTCGATCCCGAGGTGCGCGTCGGCAGCGAGCGGAAGCCCGGCGGCATCGCGGCTCGACTACGTTTTCGCGCGGCGGTGCCCCGGCCCGATCCGGCCTTCGTCTCGAGCGCGCTCGTCGATCGGACGCGGCGGGACCTGTCCCGCGAAGAGGGTCTCGTCGTCGACGTCAAGGCCGACGGCGCGTACCGCCTCTGGATCGGGCTTTGGGAAGAGCGACGGGACGGTGACGTTCACCACCCCAACTGGTGGCTGTCATCCGTCCGTACGTCGACCGAGTGGCGGCGCCATGCGATTCCCTTCGCGCAACTGCATCCCGTGCAGACCGATGTCGGCCGGTCGCCGGACCTGCGGCGCGTCGTGGGGCTGGTCTTCTTCGTCGACCGCCACACGTACGACTACGTCAGGGAAGGAACGATCTGGCTGGATCGGCTCGGCGCCTATTGACCGGCGACGCGCGGCCGGAGCGGGCCGGACACGACGAGGAACCCGCGGGGCGGTGGTGAGGCGCCTACGATTCGGGCTCGACGGAAAGGTTGCCGAGCAGGCGCTCCAACCGAAAGTAGAATGGCCGACGATGAGGCTGGAGCCTTCCAAGTACCGCGAACCGGCGGCGAAGCGGCAAGCCGGGCCGAGCGCCCCGCCGCGTCGGCCACCCGGATGGATGGCCGTGATCGTGGTGCTCGCCGTCGTCGCCTCCCGGGCGCCGGGCGCCGCCCCGGCGCTCGTGCAGGAGGCGGCCGCCGAGCCACCTGTCGTCTGGGTGCTCGCCACCGGCGGGACGATCTCCGGCGGCGGCGCCTCGTCGACCAGCCTGACGGAGTACCGGGCGGGGGCCTACACGGGCGCCGAGCTCGTCGCCGCCGTGCCGGATCTGGCGCGCCACGCCACGATTCGTGTCGAGCAGGTCGCCAACGTCGGCAGCCCGAACATCACCTTCGACGACTGGCTCGCGCTCGCCGCCCGCATCGACGCGATCTTCCGTGACGACCCGCACACGGCCGGCGTCGTGATCACGCACGGCACCAACACGCTCGAGGAGACGGCCTACTTCCTCAACCTGACCGTCCGGCACGACCGGCCCGTGGTTCTGGTCGGCGCGCAGCGGCCGGCCACGGCCATCAGCGCCGACGGCCCGCTCAACCTGCTGAACGCGGTCCGTACCGCGGCTTCGCCCGAGGCGCGCGGCAAGGGCGTGCTCGTCGTCCTGAACGACGAGATCAACGCCGCCCGCGACGTCACGAAGACCAGCACCTACCGGGTCGAGACCTTCCAATCGCGCGACCTCGGCTTCCTCGGCTACGTCGACGGCGACCGCGTGACCTTCTACCGCGAGCCGACGCGCCGGCACACCGCCGACTCGGAGTTCGGCCTGGCCGGCGTCGCCACGTTCCCGCGGGTCGACATCGTCTACTCCTACGTGCAACCGAACCCCGTGCTGATCGAGGCGTTGATCGAGGACGGGGTCGACGGGATCGTGCTCGCCGGAACCGGTGCGGGGATCGTCTCGCAGCGGGAGCGGGGCGCGCTCGAGCGGGTCACCGAGCTGCCCGTCGACGCGCGTCCGATCCTCGTCCGCTCGAACCGGACCGGGAGCGGCCGCGTCGTCCCGCTGCCCGCCTATGACGAGCTGGGCATGGTGGCAGGCGACACGCTCAACCCCCAGAAGGCGCGGATCCTGCTGATGCTCGCGCTCACCAGGACCCGGGACATCGACGAGATCCGGCGCATGTTTCGGCAGTACTGACGCCCAGCCGGAGTCGACTGCGAGGCCCGGCTCAGCGCCCGTCCGGGCGCAGGGCGAAGACCCAGACGACGCCCCCCTGGGGGACGACCTTCTCGCTGTCGAAGTGCTCGTTGACGGCGCGCTGCATCCCCTGGGCGTCGACGCCCCAGCCGGACTGCACGGCGATGTACTGCACGCCGTCGATCTCGTACGACGACGGCACCCCGATGACGCCGGAGTTGGTGCGCTGCTGCCACAGGACCTCGCCCGTTCGGGCGTCGAAGGCCCGGAAGTAGCGGTCGTTGGTGCCGCCCGCGAAGACGAGCCCGCCCGCGGTGGCGAGAATCGGCCCCCAGTTCTGGGACGTGGCGAACTCGTGCGTCCAGACCTCCTCGCCGGTGGCGAGGTCCCAGGCCTGGATCTCCCCGACGTGGTCGGCGCCGTTCACGACGAAGACCTGCATCGAGGCGCCCGTGTAGCCGCCCCCGGGGACGTACTCGACCTCGACGCCCACCATCGTCGAGCAGAGGTTCTCGTTGGCGGGGATGTAGAGGTAGCCGGTCTGCGGGCTGTAGGCGGCCGGGGGCCAGTCCTTGCCGCCCCACAGCGAGGGGCAGAACGTGGCCGGCTTGCCGGTGCCCGGCTTCCGTTCTTCGTCGTACTCCGGGCGCCCCGTCACCGAGTCGATCGCGGTGAAGACGTTCTGGTCGACGTAGGGCTGGGCCTCGACGAAGCGAATGGGGCCGGCGGCCGTCCGTTCCAGGGTCCAGAGGTAGCCGTTCCGGGCCGGGTGGACGAGCGTCGGAATCACGCGGCCGTCGCGCGGCACGTCGATCAGCAGGGGCGCCGAGACCTCGTCCCAGTCCCACGACCCGTTGTGGTGGTACTGGTGGTAGCCCTTGATCTCGCCGGTGTCGGCGTCGAAGGCGACGACGGAGTTGGTGTACAGGTTGTCGCCCGGGCGCTGGTCGCCGATCCACGGACCCGGGTTGCCGGTGCCCCAGTACGTCAGGTTGCTCTCGGGATCGTACGAGCCGGTGATCCAGATCGACGCGCCGCCCCGCTGCCAGGTATCGCCGGGCCAGGTGTCGTTCCCCGGCTCGCCCGGCCCCGGTATGGTGTGCGAGCGCCACACCTCCTCGCCCGTCTCCGGGTCGAGGGCCACGACGAAGCCGCGGATGCCGCGCTCGCCGCCCGACGCCCCGACCATCACCTTCCCGCTTGCCACGAGCGGGGCGATCGTCATGTAGTACCCCGTCCGGTAGTCGGCAACCGCGGTCTCCCACACGACCTCTCCGCTGACGGCGTCGAGGGCGACGACGAACGCGTCGTGCGTGGTGTGGAAGACCTTGTCGCCGTACAGGCCCACACCCCGGTTGGTGCGGTGGGGATGCGCCATGTCCTCCGGGAACTGCCGGGCGTAGAGCCAGAGCTGCTCGCCCGTCCGCGCGTCGATGGCTATCACGCGGTCCTCCGGCGTCGTCACGAACATCACGCCGTCGTTGACGACGGGTGGTGACTCGTGCCCCGAGGTCACGCCGGTCGACATCGTCCAGACCGGCACCAGGTCCGCGATGTTGTCCGTCGTGATCTGATCGAGCGGGCTGTAGCCCCAGCTGTCGTAGGTGCCCCGGTACATCAGCCAGTCACCGGGGTCGGGCGCGCGCAGGCGCTCGTCGGTCACCGGCGTGTAGGCGATCTCTGCGTCCTGGGCCGCGGCCGGCACGGCCAGGGCGGCAGCCAGCGCGGCGCCCGCCGCGAGCCTCATCGAGTTCATCGTCCGGGGCCGTCTCGTCATTGCGTCTCCCACCTTCCGTTCGCCCGCAGCCTGGTTCCGTGCGCTCGCGCGCAGCCTGGTTCTGTCGCCCTGCCGGTCCTGACCGGCGGTCCCGTCGCATCCGGCGGCCGGCGCTCGCGGCCGGCCCGTCACGGACGGAGCTCGCGCCCCAGGCTCTCCAGACGGCGCGCGCCGGCCAGGATCCCGTAGAGTCCGTAGTTGCCCTCGTGGCAGGCGTACTCGAAGAGCGGCCCGTCCGTGCGCCGGAGCGGCATCATCACCGTGTAGGGCGCGGTGTAGACCGTCGGGTCGGTGACCGTGAACTCGTAGGCGACGGTGTCGGGGTCGAGGCGCGTCAACCGCTCGACGAGGTGCATGTTCGGTCCCGTGCCGCCGCTCTGCCCGCCCCGGAACTGCGTGGTCTCGATGACCAGCGTCTCGCCCTGCCAGTGGGCCCGCGACACGCCGGCGTACTGCGGGAACGGCGGCTTCGCGGTGGCGCTGTCGATCGGGATGATCCGCGCGTTGTGCACCATCTCGTTGAAGATGGTCACGTAGTCCGGCGACTGGAAGATCATCACGTTGTTGTTGTAGGCGCTCGAGCGCATCGGCGGGCCCGAGTTGAAGCCCATGATGCAGCGGTCGGCCAGGCTGCGGTTCTCGTAGGAGTCGTAGCGGTGCTCCTCCAGGTGGGCGCGCCGGGCCGCGGCGGCCTCGACCGCCTCCGGCGTCCGCGGCGGCAACCGCCCGTCGGGTGGATCGACGATGAGCGATGTCCGCTTGTCGGAGGTCAGCTCGATGCCGCGCTCGTACCAGAACTCGTTGTAGGAGAGCACGCCGCCCTCGGAGCGCGGACGGTAGCCTGCGGCGCCCTTCTCGGGGTCGAACAGATCGCGGTTCAGCCGCGTCCGCTCGGACGCCTCGAACGCCGCCGCCTCCTCGCGCGACAGCCGCTCGACCCCCTCGAACTGCTCCGGCCTCTGGAACGGGGTGAGGGTGCGGAACGTGAACGTGCCGGAGACGTCGGGCTGGCCGTCCGGCGTGCGCATCGGCGTCGTGCGCTCTCCGCCGGACTGCGCGGCGGCCGGCGGGGCCGCCAGCGCGAGGGCGACGAGCACGACGGCCCACGCCGCGAAGGTGTTCCTGGGCATCTGCAGACCTCCAGGGCGCCACGGGTCGGGAGGCCGATCCGCCCGGGCGCCGCCACCACAGGACAGTAGACGCAGCCGCGCGGAAACGCAAGGAGGCAAGAGGCGGGCGGCGCTAGCGCGCCCTCACGGGCGCGTTGGGAGTCTGCGCGGGCACGCAGTCGTCCATGGCACGTTTCTACGGCGCAGACTCCTAGCCGAGGCGCTGCGAGAGCGCCGCGAGCCGTTCGGCGATCAGCCGGATGTCGTCGCGCAGGCTCTCCGCGACCACGTCGAAGTGCGTTCGCATCCGCTCCTCCGACTCGGCGATGGCCGCGCGGAGCTCTGCGCGCGTAGCGAGGGGCTCGATGGCGGTCGCGATGGCGTCGTGGAGCTCTGCGCGCGTAGCGAGGGGCTCGATGGCGGTCGCGATGGCGTCGTGGAGCTCTGCGCGCGTGGCGAGGGGCTCGATGGCGGTCGCGATGGCGTCGTGGAGCTCTGCGCGCGTGGCGAGGGGCTCGATGGCGGTCGCGATGGCGTCGTGGAGCTCTGCGCGCGTGGCGAGGGGCTCGATGGCGGCCGCGATGGCGTCGTGGAGCTCTGCGCGCGTGGCGAGGGGCTCGATGGCGGCCGCGATGGCGTCGTGGAGCTCTGCGCGCGTGGCGAGGGGCTCGATGGCGGCCGCGATGGCGTCGTGGAGTTCTGCGCGCGTGGCGAGGGGCTCGATGGCGGCCGCGATGGCGTCGTGGAGCTCTGCGCGCGTGGCGAGGGGCTCGACTGCGGCCGCGATGGCGGCCTCGAGGTCGGCCCTCGTCGCCAGGAGGTCGGCTTTCGTCGCCAGGGTGGGCAGAATCTGCTCCACGCGTCCCACTCTGCGATCGAGATCGTTGACGTGCTGCTCCATGGTCTCGGCGTCCATCACTGCCCTCCCGTGGCGGACGGCAGTGACCGGAGGCGTCCCGGCGACCCGGCCATCGCCGCCATCGTACCACGCGCTCACGCAAGGGCGATGCCGGAGTCTGCTGCCCTCGCTTCCGTGCGGGGCAGGGCGTGTTAGGCGGAGCGCCAGAATAACTTGCCCCTTTGGCGGCCGTTTCTGCTATGGTCGGCGCTATGAACGCGGTAACGCAAGCGGTGCAAGGGAAGTTCAACGTGCTGAGGCCGCTGTTGGACGAACGCACGCGGCGCCTTTGGGCTGCGGCGGAAGCCCGCGCCATTGGACGCGGGGGGATTGCGCGGGTTGCAGAGGCGACCGGGCTGTCGCGCGGCACGGTTCGGGCCGGCGTGCGGGAACTGGATTCGGCCACGCCGCCGGAGCCGGGGGCGGGCGGGCCTCGGGTGCGCGCTCCGGGGGGCGGACGCAAGGCGCTGGTGGATCGCGATCCGGGCCTCGTGCAGGCGTTGGAGCGTCTGCTCGACCCGTTCACACGGGGAGACCCGCAGGGGCCGCTGCGCTGGACCTGCAGCAGCGCGGCGCGCTTGGCGGAGCAACTGGGGGCGGAAGGACATCGGGTCAGCGAGCGCACGGTGAACCGCCTGCTGCACGAGCTGGGCTATAGCTTGCAGGCCAACCGCAAGACGCTCGAAGGCCGTCAGCATCCGGACCGGGATGCGCAGTTCCGACGCATCGCGCGGCGCGTGCGGGCGTTCCAACGCCTGGGGCAGCCGGTGGCCTCGATCGACACGAAGAAGAAGGAATTGGTCGGTCGCTACCGCAACGGCGGCCGGGAATGGCGTCCGAAGGGGAAACCGGAGGAGGTGAAGGTTCATGACTTCATCGACCCGGAGCTCGGCAAGGCGATTCCCTACGGGGTCTACGACCTGACGGCGAACACGGGCTGGGTGAGCGTCGGCGTTGACCACGACACGGCGGAGTTCGCGGTGGAGACGGTGCGGCGCTGGTGGCTGCAGATGGGGCGTCACGCCTATCCGGCGGCCACACGGTTGCTGCTCACGGCGGACGGAGGCGGTTCCAACAGCAGCCGCAGCCGGCTGTGGAAGTTCGAGTTGCAGAAGCTGGCCGACGCGCTCGGGCTGCGGATCTCGGTGTGCCACTTTCCGCCGGGCACCAGCAAGTGGAACAAGATCGAGCACCGGATGTTCTGCCACATTACGGAGAACTGGCGTGGCCGACCGCTGGTGAGTCACGAGGTGGTGGTGAACGTGATCGGCGCGACGACTACGCAAGGCGGCCTGACCATCCGGTCGGAGCTGGACGAGGCCAGCTATCCAACCGGTCGGGGAGTCACGGACGAGGAGATGGACAGGCTGTCCATCAAGCGCGATGCGTTTCATGGCGAGTGGAACTACAGCCTGTTACCCCGGCCCGCGTAACGGACACTTTATTACGGCGAGAGCCCTTAGTGTCCGCCGGATAGGAGAGGCCCCACGGTGAATGCGGTCTCCGGTCTGCTGCTGGTCCTGTGCGTGGCGGCGTGGCCCGCCCGGGTGGGCGGCGCCGGGACCTGGGAGGTCGGAGCCCCGCGCCCGAGCGCGGGCGAAGCGTTTCGGGACTGCGACTTCTGCCCCGAGATGGTGGTCGTGCCGGCGGGCCGGTTCCGGATGGGCTGTGTGGCGGGCGTGCTGTGCCTCGACGACGAGCTCCCCTCCCCGTGCACGAGGTCCGGTTGCGGTCGTTCGCGCTGTCGAGGCACGAGGTGGTGTTCGCCGAGTACGACCGCTTCGCCGAGGCTACCGGTCGCGAGCGGCCGGACGACCGGGGCTGGGGCCGGGGGCGGCGTCCGGCGATCAACGTGTCGTGGGAGGACGCGGCGGCGTACGCCGCCTGGCTCTCTGCGGAAACGGGGGAGGCGTACCGCCTGCCGAGCGAGGCGGAGTGGGAGTTCGCGGCGCGCGCGGGCACGACGACGTCGTACGCCTGGGTCCGTTCATCGGCCTCGGCCACGCCAACTGCGACGGCTGCGGCAGCCGATGGGACGCGTCGCGGACGGCTCCGGCCGGCTCGTTCGCGGCCAACCCCTGGGGCCTGCACGACATGCACGGCAACGTGTGGGAATGGGTGGCGGACTGCTGGCACGCGGACTACACCGGGGCTCCGGCCGACGGATCGGCGTGGACACGTGGCGGGGACTGCGGCTACCGCGTGTTGCGCGGCGGTTCCTGGTTCAGCTTCGGGTTGATCCTGCGAGTTGCGTTCCGACTCTGGGAGGGTGCCGACATTCGCGACGACTACGTCGG
The DNA here is from genome assembly GCA_965215155.1 of Vicinamibacterales bacterium. Taxonomy (GTDB): domain Bacteria; phylum Acidobacteriota; class Vicinamibacteria; order Vicinamibacterales; family UBA8438; genus JAGWAJ01. Next base: position 2,957,514 of record CBDCCY010000004.1, read on the forward strand.
CTTTCGGTTGGCGAGGACGCTCGACTGACCTGAGAACCGTCGCCTGCGGCTCCGATTCCCGCCCAGCCCGCCTACGGGAGCCCGCGCCGCCCGGCGGCGCAGACTCCCGCCCACGGATCGTCGCCTTACGGCTCCGCTCGGTGCCCAACCAACCTACGGGAGTCCGCGCCTTTCTGCTCCGTCCGGCTACTTGAGCGCGCCAAGGTCGACGCCGCGCGCCCGGAGCGCCGCGGTGGCGAGCCGGCCCGCATTCACGGCTGCCGGCCACCCGGCGTAGAAGGTGACGTGCAGGATGACTTCCGAGAGCTCCTGCGGCGTGACACCGTTCTGGTCGAGCGCGCGGTCGATGTGCAGGCGCAGCTCGTTCGTGACGTAGAGCGCCTGGTTGACGGCTACCGTGATGAGGCTCCGGTCGCGCTTCGAGAGCAGCGGCCGCTCCCAGATGTCCCCGTAGAGCAGGCTGTTGCGGAGCGCGCCGAGGCGCGGCACCGCCGCGTAGGCATCGCTCAGGCCGCCCGGCGTCGTGATCTCGGTCTCCGGCGCCGGGGCGCGCGGCAGATCCCCGAGCGTCAGCCCGCGCTCCTCGAACGCCTCGGCGGCGGTGATCGAGGCCTGCACGCCGGTCGGCCACCCGGCGTAGAAGGTGACGTGCAGGATGATCTCGGAGATCTCCTCCGGCGTCAGCCCGTTGTCGAGCCCGCGGGGGATATGGATGGCCAGCTCCTCGCGCGCCAGCGCCTGCAGGACCGCGATCGTGATCAGGCTCCGGTCGCGCTTCGACAGGTAGGGGCGTTCCCAGATCTCGCCGTAGACCAGCGAGTTCCGCAGCTCCCGGAGGTACGGCGAGCCGGCGTAGAGGTCGGGGGCGGGAAGTGGCGGGGTGGTGGCCTGCTGCTCTCCGGCGGTAGCGCCGTGGGCGGACTCGGCGGCGACGGCGGGGCTGCCTGCGGAGACAGCAGCGCCTGTGGCAGCGAGGCAGATGACGACGGCAGCGCCGCCTGCGGCGACGGCGATCAGGGACGAGACGCGGGTACTGGACATGGTGGATCCCTCCGGGGTCGGCCGCGAGGCGAACCGGTGGCTCACTCGGGCGCCGCCGCGCCCTCCTCGACCTGGACCTGGAAGCGGCGGAAGCGGCTGTAGGTCGCCGTGCCGTCGACGCGCGACCGGGTGCGGCGGTTGTTGTAGCGCTCGCGCATCTCGACCGGCAAGAGGTGGCCCAGCGTCTCGTCGTCGGCGTAGCGCACGGTGATCCGCGAGTCGACGTCGGGGTGATCGAGGACCAGCTCCGTGACCAGGACGCGGCCGGTGGCCGCCTCGATCCAGTAGCGGCCGCTCGCGGGGAGGTTCTGGCCGCCGCGGCGGCGGATGAGCGTCACCGGCCACGTCTCCCGGTAGGCGATGGCCCGAACGGCGGCCCGATCGTCCGGTTCGTCGATCCCCAGCTCCGGAGAGGTGTCCGACGCGGGCTCGAACGCGAACCGGGACTTGTACGAAGACCCGAGGAAGAGCAGGGCGAGCGTCGGCGTGTTGGTCGTGCGCTCGACATCGCCGATGTTGTGGCGTGCGCTCTCCTCCAGGATCCCCTGGATCCGCCGCCGGACGGAGGCGGTCGGATTGAGGAAGAGCCGCGTCAGCCGCTCCTCCCGGTCGCGCACCGGGCGGCCGTTGGCCTCGAAGACGTCGCGGAAGCCGAACGGCCGGTCCGCCCCCTCGGGCTCCAGCAGGAGATAGTCCGAGCGCAACGTCACGCGCGCCGAGCTCGCCGCGAAGCCGGCCCCCGGGGGATACCGGGCGCGTTGCTCGTAGCGTTCCTCCATGACCACGCCTACGAGCCGGTCGTGAAGGCTGTCCACGTACTCCGTGGCGCGCGCGAGCACGTCGAACAGCGACGCATCCTGTGCCCGTCCCTCCGACGGCGCGGAGAGCACCGCCACGACCGCCAGGGTAGCGAACGGCGCCAGGGACGGGATTCGCCGCGCGGGGATCCTGCGTCTCACCTCTTGCTCCAGGGATGGGCAGCGGCCGAACCGCCGATTGCGGCACTATACCGGCGCTCCCGCCTTCTGGCCAGCCGCGCCCGCTGATCCGCGCGACCGTGCGCAGCCATGTCCTCGTTGGCGGCGACGCGTGACCGGCAAGCCGAGTCGAGACGGCGCCGTGCTTCTACAGTCGACAGGACGGGCCGCGCGCGGCTTCATGCGCGGCGAGCCGTGCCTCGAGGTCCCGCAGGGTTCCCGGGCTGCACTCGTCCTGCATCCGCTCGAAGAGCTCCCGCTCCTCGACGCGGATATGCCGGCGCAGTCGCTCCCCGAAGGCGCGCAGCCGGCCGTCGAGGTCCGCCGGAGGTGCGGGAGGGCCGGGAGCGTCGCCGCCCGCCGCCAGCGCGCGGACCATCTCCCGCATCGCGTCGTGGTCGTCGACGAGCCTTCGCACCAGCCGGTCGCCGCCCGCCACCTCGCGGGCCGCGACCGGGAAGACATGGGCCTCCTCGGCCTCGAAGTGCGGGCGGAGGTCGGTCTCGAAGAAATCGATGAGCCGCCTCGCCTGCGCGGTCCGGTCGGCGGGCCAGTCGGCGCGCGGATTGGTCGAGCGGCCGAGCACCAGCCGTTCGGCCATCACGAGCCCGTGGTGGTGCTCGCGCGACAGCGGGACGAGTCCCGGGTGGCGTTGCATGTCCGTCCTCTACGCCGTTGCGGCCGAGTCCGGAAACCGGCGCCCGGCGTCCCGCGACTCCCGATGCGCCGGTGAGGGCGGCAGCGGCATCTACCCGTCGAGCGTCGTCATGAGCACCCACATCGGGTTGTTCCCGACCTCGTAGGTCTCGAGCGGCGTCAGCGCGCCCGTCTCCTGGTCGATGTGGTAGGACGTCAGGCGGCCGGTCTGCTGGCCGGTCGAGAAGAGGAAGCGCTCGCCCGGATCGAGGCCGAAGGCGCGGGGCACCGGCTCGGCGGCCGCCCGGTTCACGAAGGTCAGGCGGCCGGTGGCGGCGTCCACGCGGAAGCTGGCCACGCTGTTGTGGCCGCGGTTCGGCGCGAACAGGAAGCGGCCGGACGGGGTGATCCGGATCTGGGAGCACGTGTTCGCGCCGTCGTAGCCGGACGGCAGCGTCGAGATGGTCTGGAGCGGCGTGAGCGTCCCGCCGGCCTGGTCGATCGTGAAGGCGCTGACGCTGCTGCCCTGCTCGTCCGAGAAGTAGACGACGTCGAGCGTCGGGTGGAAGGCGAGGGCGCGCGGGCCGAGGTAGGCGTCCGGGTCGTAGCGGGGCGGATCGGCGGGCGTCAGCCGCCCGGTCGCCTCGTCGAACGCGAACTGGAAGATGGCGTTGGGGCCGCGGTTGGCGATGTGCGGCACGTACGCGAAGCGGTTCGACCGGTCCGTGCGGATCGCGTGGGCGCCGTGCGAGGTATAGCGCCACTCGACCGGCGGGAACGTGACGGCGCCGTCGCTGCCGACGGCGTGGACCGCCGCCGTGCTCTGGTAGTAGTAGGCGGACAGCACGAAGCGGCCCGTGCGATCCGTCGCCACGTAGACCGGCTCGCCCTGGAGCGGCGTCGTCCCGATGTGCGAGAGGCCGCCGCTGTGCGGGTCGATGCGGTAGCTGGAGAGCTCCTGGCTGCCCCGCCGCCCGACATGCAGCACGCTCCGATCCGGCGCGATGGCGAGCGGTGCGGGTCCTCCCTCGATGGCCACGTCCTCCTGCCAGCTCAGGGCGCCGGTGGTGGCGTCCATCGTGTAGATCGCGATCCGATCGTCGTCCTGAAGCGCGATGTACATGTGCCGCTTCGTCTGCTGCCGCATGGCGCTCAGCCTCCCTGCTCCCGGCGGCCCCGGCCGCCCTCACGGTCGTCGCGCGTCCCCATGGGTGCGTTGTGTATCTGCGCTGGCGCGAGACTCCCGCGTCGCGCGCCTCGCGGCGCCGACTCCCGGCGCCCGGTCAGCCGCGCGGTTCGAGCTCCGTCGTCTGGAACGGTTCCAGTGTGTCGATCGCGTCGAGCGGCTGCCGGTTGACGTCCCACTTGAACTGCCGCAGCACGATGCGGTCGGCGAGGAAATCGGCCAGCGTGAAGCCGTGCTCCTCGATCGGCGCGACCGACTCCTCGATGTCGAGGTGCGCGGGTGGCGTGGCGCCGATGCCGCGGACCACGGACGGGAAACCCCGCACCGAGGTGCCGATCGGGCCGCTCAGCACGGCCGTGATCGGGTTGGCGTTCAGGTCGATCGTTCCCGCGCGGTGCATCCGTCCCATCCCGATGGCGTGCAGGTCGCCGCTGACGACGAGCGGGGCGCGCGTCGGCTGGGCGCCGATGGCCTGGGCCAGCCGGTCGTGCTGCCGCAGCCAGCCCTCCTGCCAGTAGGGCTTCGGCACCGCCGTCGTCAGCTCGCCGTTCTCCCGGTCCAGGATGTCGGGGTACCACTCGCCCCACTTCCCGGCGCTCCAGCCGAAGGGGTTCGAGGGGGCGTGCACGAGGTGCCGCACCTCGTCGTCGCGCGTCCGATCCACCAGCCAGCGTTCCACCTGGCGGTCGACGAAGACCGCGGTCGGGCCGGCGAGCGTCAGCGTACGCCGCACGTCGTAGAGCAGCACCTCGGCGAGCGTCCCGTAGCGCAGGGTGCCGAAGCTCTCCGAAAGGTCGCCGCGGTCGCCGGCGCCGGACCAGGGGAGGCCGGCGGGGCGCCGGGCGTCCGGCAGGAACTCCGGGTAGTAGAGGTGCTGCGTCGCGCGCGCGAGCTGCAACTGGAACCACGGGATCGGGAAGTTGACGATCTCGTCGCTCGCCGCGTCGTTCTCCCAGTGGTCGTGGTCGTCCTGCAGGAAGAAGACCGGCGTCGACCGGAAGTCGGTGCCGTAGACGGGCACGATCTGCGGTCCCGCGGCCGCCTTCATGGCCGCCTCGTTGCTCGCCGCGAACGGCGAGGCGGAGAAGTCGAAGTTCGAGATGCACCCGCTCGGGCTGAGCTCCCCGACCCCGTCGCCCAGCCAGGTGTGGAGGTCCCAGTACATGTGGTCGCCGTTCGCGACGGCGGCGTCCGGCGCGAACGCGAGGGCGCGGCGCAGCAGCCGGTTGCGGATGGCGGTGGGGAGGAAGCCGCTGCGGTTGCCGATCCCCGCGTAGGTGCCGCCCGGGCCGCCCGCGCAGGTGAAGAAGAGAAGCCGGAGGCGCTCCGGGCGGGCGTCGGGGCCCGGGAAGGTCGCCAGCGGCCACGGCTCGCACAGCGCCGCGCCCCCGGCGTCCGCGAGCGACAGCGTGTAGCGCCGCCCCGCCGCGAGGCCCGAGGCCTGGAACTGCCAGTGCTCCCCCGCGGTGTCGGTCATGCGGGCGGTCGCCGCCGCGCCGCCGACGCGGAGCACCGGGGGAGCGGGGAGCGGCCGGTCGAACGAGGCCTTGATCAGGAACCGCGAGTCGTTGGCGGCCGGCAGGAGGTGCCGGACCCGGCCCGCGTCCCAGCCCTGGGCCGCCGGCGGCGCGCCCTGCTCGGCCAGCACGCCGAGCGGGAGAGGCCCGAAGACCGCCGCGCCCATGGCGCCCGCTGTCCCGGCGAGGAATCGCCGCCGATCGACCGCCGTTCTCCTGCTCATGCGCCCTCCGGCCCCCGGTCCTTTGCCCGCCGCCTATGGCGACGCGATGGCGTCCCGCCACAGCCAGCGCATGGTGTCGGGGAAGATCGCGCCCCCGTGGTCGAGGTTGTGCCCTCCTTCGCCCCAGGCCGTCCGGAGGTCGTAGCCCGCGAACTCAAGCGAGCTCGCCATCTGCTGGTTGGCGAGCCACCAGTTGCCGAAGCGCAGGTTGAGGTCCTGCGTCCCGCCCTGCAGGAAGACGCGGAGCGGCTTCCGCGCGCTCCGGCGGACCAGGTCCGGGTAGACATGGCCGCCGCGGATGTTCGTGAAGCTCCCGACGTGGCTCACGACCTTGCGGAACCGATCGGGTCGCTCCCAGGCGACGGTGAAGGCACAGATGCCGCCCGAGCTGATGCCGCCGATCGCCCACCGCTCGGGGTCGTCCGTGATGTTGTAGGTGCCGCGGACCTCGGGGATGATCTCCTCGAGGAGGAAGCGGGCGTACTGATCCGAGAGCGTGTCGTACTCCGTGCTCCGGTTGCGGGTCGGCCCCTCCGGATTGTCGCCGGCGAAGCGGCCGGGGTTGACGAAGATGCCGATGGTCACCGGCATCTCGCCGCGGTGGATCAGGTTGTCGAACACGACCGGCGCGCGTACGGGCCCGGTCTCGTCGAGATACAGGGCCCCGTCCTGGAACACCATCAGCGCCGCCGGGGCGTCGTCGCGGTACTGCGCCGGCACGTAGACCCACCAGTCACGCTCGGTGTTGGGGTAGACGGCGCTCGCGTCCCAGTGCCGGGCCGTGACCTCGCCGCGCGGGACGCCGGGCTGCCGCTCCGAGTCGGGGCCGAGCACGAACGGCGGCCCCTGGGCCAGGAGGCCCGGAGGCGCCGCCGCCATGAACGTGCAGAGGCCCAGCGCCGCCGCCACACGCCCCGTTGCCAACAGGCGATTCATGAAACGCACCTCGTCTTCAGGTTGGCCGCCGTGCCGTCCGGACGGCGGGCGGCCCGGGAGCCGCCCGCGCACCGCCAGGAGTCTGCGCCGCAGAAACGTGCCACCGAGGTCCGCGTGCCCGCGCAGACGCCCAACGCGACCGCCAGGTCGCGCGAGCGCCCGCCGCCGCGGCCTGCTGCCGGCCGACTACATTCCGAGAGTCCGGATGCGTACGTTCCGGAACTTGACGGTGCCGGCGCCGTACTGCAGGGCAATCGGGCCGTCGGCGAACTGCGTGTGCTCGATGTCGACCATCGGCATACCGTTCAGCGTGACCACGAGGCGTGGGCCGTCGGCCGTGATCTCGTAGGTGTTCCACTGCCCGCCGGCATTGACGACGCTCGCCGGCGAGGCGATGTGCACGATGCCGCCGGTGCGGTACGTCTGATCGGCGCGCGTGTCGTAGATGTTCACCTCGTACGAGTTGCGGTCGTTGACGCTCTCCGGATCGGCGCAGCGGATGAAGATGCCGCTGTTCGCCGGCTCGTCGACCCAGAACTCCAGCGTGAGCTCGAAATCGGCATACGACTCCCGCGTGACCAGGAATCCGCTCCCGCTGTCGGCCTGCACCGCGCCGTCCGCCAGCTCCCAGTTGGCGTCGCCGATCGGGTTGAAGTTGTCGAGACTGGTTCCGTCGAACAACGTCGTCCAGCCGTCGTCCTGGCCCGACAGCCCCCCGGCGGGTTGCAGCAGGACGAAGCCGAGCGCGAGCAGGCCGGCGATGGCGACCCCAGAGCGTTGCATGATTCTTCTCTCCTCTTCCCTCGTATGTCGTGACTGTGCCGATCTTCGCCCGGCGGCCCTGCGTGGCTTCCCGGTGCAGAACCCCTGACCAGACGGGGCAGTGTAGCAGGGTGAGTGCGAGGCGGATCAGAACTTCAGGTTCAGCATGACCCGCGCGGTGCGCGGTACGGACGGGTGGAAGTGGATGCCCTCCACGCCCCCCGCCGGCTCCCCCGGCAGGCGCGAGGTGTAGAAGTAGTCGATGTCGGAGACCTCGCTGTCGAGCAGGTTGAAGCCCTCCACCACTACGTCGAGGCGCTCGTTGAGCCGCACCCCGATCTCGCCGTTCCAGATGGTCGTCGGCTCCGACTGCACGCTGTTGTCCTCGATGAGGGGCCGCGGGCCGAAGTGCCGCAGGCGCACGCTGCCGAAGACGCGCCGCGCCGGCGTGACGGTGATCGCCCCGGCGATGACCCGGTCGAGCGCGCCGGGGATGAAGTCTCCCGCCGGGTCGAAGTCGGAGAAGCGCGCCCGCGACAGGGACAGATCCAGCTCCCCGGTCATCCAGCTCGTCAACCGCGCGTAGTTCGTCCACTCCACACCCAGGCGCCGGCTCGGGCGGCTCGCCTCCGCGATGCCGGCGTCGCCGACGAAGATGAGCTCGGAGTCGAAGGCCAGATACCACAGGGCGATCGTCGACTGCAGCCCCGGCAGCGCCACCGTGCGCAGGCCGATCTCGGCCCCGCGGGCCGGCACCAGCGGATCCTCGCTGTCGACCGGCTCTCCGCTGACCGGGTCGACCACCGTCGTGGCGGCCCGCGGATCGTTGCTGTGGAATCCGTGCCCGTAGTTCAGGTAGATCTCGGACCCGCCCCAGGGCCCCAGCACCGCGGTGAGCTTGGGGCTGACGAGCCCGGTGGTGCCCGAGCCGGTGTTGGGCGCGCGCAGCGCGTCGACCGCGTAGCGATAGAGGTCGCCGCGGACCCCGAGGGTGGTGCGGAAGATGCGGCTCCACTCGATCTCCGTCTGGGCGAAGAGCCCGATGGAGGTCTGGTCGACGCCGTCGTCGCGGATGGCGTTGCTCCGCCGGCGCCGCACGGTGTTGTAGAGGCCGACCGTGGAGACCGCGTCGTTCCGGAGCGACGCGCCGACGGCGTGCTCCGCCGCGCGGCCGAACGCGCTCCCCAGGCGCCGGTGCACGAGCTTCGCTCCCGAGACCCACCGGCGGCCCTCCTGCTCGATCTGGTCGCCGTCCACCGGGTTCTCCAGGAAGTAGGTGAAGTTCTGGAACAGGTTCAGCCCGCCCTGGAGCGTGTAGGCCGTGAGGCGCGTCGATCCGCTCCCGCCGGACCGCAGCCAGTCGAAGGCCGCGCTGTAGCGCGATGTCCGGCCGGCGTCGGTGGGGTCGATGTTTCCGAAGCGCGACAGGCTTCCGGACTCGACCGCGCGCAGCGGGATCTGGTCGGTCGCGTTCCAGTCGGCCGAGTACCCCATGCCGGTGATCGAGAAGCCGTTCTGCAGATCGCCCTGGCTGTAGCGCACGACTCCATTGACCTTGCGCATCTCGTCCGGCAGCACCCAGGGCCCGTCGTTCGTGCTCAGCTCCAGGGCCATCAGCAGGTTGCCCGCGCCCACCTCGGGCGAGACGGCTCCGAACGCCCTCCCCCAGCCCTGGCCGCCGGCGCTCAGGCTCAGCAGCGGGCGGTCGAGCACGTTGACGTAGCTGATGTTGGCGGAGCCGGCGGCGGAGAAGTCGCCGTGCTCGGCGAAGTACGGTCCCTTCGTGTACTGCACGCCGCTCACGAGCTCGGGGATCAGCAGGTTCACGTCGCTGTAGCCGTGGGCGTGCGCGCCGGAGGACTCGTTCATCGGCACCCCCGCGAGGGTGGTCGCGAAGTCCGATCCATGGTCGAGGTTGAAGCCGCGCAGGTAGTACTGGTTCGCCTTGCCCTCGCCGCTGTGCTGGCTGGTGATGAACCCCGGCACCGATTCGAGGACTTCGCCGGGGCGCATGATGGGCCGCGCCTCGAGCTGCTCGGCCGTGATGGCGCCCACGCTGGCCGAGGTGGCGATTCCCACGAGGTTCTCGCGCGGGTCGTCCAGGTCGGCGATGTTGCGGAACGTGCGGCTGCCGGTCACCACGACGTCAGCCGTCAGGGCGAGGGTCAGCACGGCATCGACGCGGTTCTCGCCGGGCGGGATGTCGAGTTGGCGGCGCAGCGTGGAGAAGTTGACCAGCCGGAACGTCAGGTTCCCCGGTCCGGCGTCGACGTCGTCGAAGCGAAACGTCCCGCTGCCGTCCGAGGTGGTGGCCCGGAGAGCGCCGGCGGCGCGCAGCTCCACCGAGACTCCGGGCAGCACGCCGCCCGTCTCGTCGAGGACCGTGCCGGTGATGACTCCCCGATCCTGAGCGGCCGCCGCGGCGGCAGTCAGGGAGAGGAGAAGGAAGAACAAGGCCGGGGAGCGCGCCCGGCCACCCTCGACGAACGGACGTGTGTACATGGTTGGCTTCCCTCAGAGCGATCCCAACGTACGATCGTGGCAGCGCTCCGAGACGGATGCCTGAACTTCTCCTGAAGTTCTGGTGACGCGCTCCTGAATTCCCGGGGAGCCTCGGGGCTTGCGGAGCACGCCCCGCGTAGGCGCACTGGCCGGGGTGAGGGAGTGCAGACCCCCCCTGCGGAGTCGTCGCCGTTCTGCGGCGCAGACTCCTATCCGCGCAGGAGCTCGAGGAGCGCCGACGAGACCGCGTCGGGACTCTGCGGCGCCAGGTCGTGCCCCGCGCCCTCGACGATGCGGCGGGCGACGAGATTCGTGAAGCGCGCCTGGTCACCGGAGGGGTCCTGCGAGGGAGGGCCGAAACCGCTGTCGGCGCCGCGCAGGACGATCGCGGGGACGCCGATCGGCGGGCGCTCCGCGAGTCTCCGCTCCACGGCCAGGAAGCGCTCCTCGCCCGGGGCGTAGCCGTGCCGGTGCCGGTAGGAGTGGATCACGACGTCGACGAAATCGGGATTGTCGAACGACGGCGCGGTGCGCCCGTAGATCTCGTCGGTGTACTCCCCGGTCGGCGACCAGGTCTCCTGCAGGTAGCGGCAGATGGCATGGCGGTTGGCGTCGAGCCCGGCGCGCCCGCGCTCGGTGTTGAAGTACCACTGGTACCAGAGCCGTGCCTCGGTGACGGCCGACGGGGACGGCGCCGAGGGTCGGACGGTGTCCTGCACGGAGTAGCCGCCGATCGCCACCTGCGCCCGCACGCGCTCGGGGTGGAGGATCGACGTGATGCACGCGGCACGGTTGCCCCAGTCGAAGCCGGCAAAGGCCGCCTGCTCGATCCCGAGCGCGTCGGCGAAGTCGACGACATCCTGGGCGATGGCCGCCTGCTCGGCCATGCGGGGTGCTGCCGGATCCCGAAAGCGCGTCGGGCCGTAGCCGCGGAGGTACGGAGCGAGCACTCGATGGCCGGCGTCGGCCAGGGCCGGCACGACGCCGTCCCACGAGCGCACGTCGTACGGGAACCCGTGCAGCAGGATGATGGGGAACCCTGCGGGGTCTCCGCTCTCCTCGTAGCCGATGTCGAGCACGTCGGTCCGGACCATCCGCACCGCGGCCCCGGTCGGGGGCTGTGCCGCGGCCGGAACGGGGCGGGCCACAGCGAGGCGGGCCGCCCCCGCTCCGGCCGGAACGCCCGAGGCTGCCGCGCCCGCCGCGGCGGCTCCCGCGACGCCCGCGCTCTTCAAGAACTCCCGGCGACTTGGGGTCATGGTGACGCGTCCTCGTGCCCCCGCACCGTACCCCGGCTCCCGGGCAGCGTCAAGGCGCCGTCGGCGCGGTGCCGCGCGGCGGCCCGCAGGCCGGGCGACTCGCGCGTTCCGGCCGGCGCGGGGCCGCCCGCCTCCGGTGGCGCCGTTCGGTGTCTCCTGCTACTCTGGGAACGCTGATGGTCTTGGGAGGGTCCATGCGAACCGACCTCCTGCTACGGGGTCGCGGCTGGCGCGTGGCGATCGCCGTTCTGGCGATCGCGCTCGTCGGCGCGACATCCGCGGCGGCGGTCTGGCACGAGGAGCACGCTGGCGACCAGGATTGCGCGGTCTGCCAGCTTCGCCACGAGCCTGCCGTCACATCGTTCGGCTCGTTCCACTTCGAGCCGGCCGACACGTCCGAGCCCGCTGCACGGACGCCCCTCGCCAGAGGGGTCGCCTCCGGCCACGAGTCGCGTCTCCCCGCCCGCGCCCCTCCCGCCTGCGCCCTCTGAACCGGCGTGTCGGGAGTTTCGCTCGCGCGAGCCTCCTGACCCCGAGTTCTCTTCACGAGTCGTTCCAGTTTCCGGGGACACCCGTCACGCCCGGCCGGCGTGACCGCAGGCATCCGGACTGGCGTCGAGCACGTGCACCGCCGGGTGTGGTCGCAGGCCTGACGTCGCAGTCCCGCCCGCACGTCCCGGCCGGTCCCAGCCGCATGCGTAGCGCGCGGCGCAGGTCGGCGCAGCCAGGTGAGAAACCCAAGCAGCGGGAGGGATCTGATGTATCGAGCCAGTTGGAGGCGGAAGTGGTGCGCGGCGGCCGTCGTGGCGATGCTCGCCTTGACGGGAGCGCCCGCGCGGGCCCAGGAGTCGGGCACCGTGCAGGGGACGGTGACGCTGATCGGCGACGCCGGTCCCGTGCACGGTGCGCTGGTGCTGGTGGTCGGGACGGGCGCTACGGCCGCGACCGAGGAAGACGGGAGCTTCGAGATCCGGAACGTGCCGATCGGCTCGTACGAGGTGCTCGCCCAGCGCGAGCACCTCACCGCCGGCCGGCAGGCGGTCTCCGTCGTTGCCGGTGAGGTCGCGACGGTCGACTTCGAGCTGGCCCCGTCGCCGGTGCACGAGGACGTGACGGTCACCGCCTCGGCCGGTGGCGCGGAGCCCACGTTCGAGGCGTTCAACGCCGTGACGACGCTCGACTCGTTCGACCTCGTCCAGGTGGGCCAGGGAAGCCTCGGCGACGCGCTGCAGAACGAGCCGGGCATCGCCAGCCGGTCCTTCGGCCCCGGCTCGAGCCGCCCGCTCATCCGCGGCTTCGACGGCGACCGCGTGCTCATCCTGCAGGACGGGGTGCGCACGGGCGACCTTTCCAGCCAGTCCGGGGACCACGGCGTCACCATCGACCCCAACGGCGCCGCGCGGATCGAGATCGTGCGGGGTCCGGCCACGCTGCTCTACGGGTCGAACGCCGTCGGCGGCCTCGTCAACATCATCACGCCCCAGGAGGCCCTGCACGAGTCGCTGTTCGACGGCACCCGCGCGCAGATATCCACCGACGGCGGAAGCGCGAACCGGCAGGCCGGCGTCAACCTCAGCGTGCAGCACGCGCAGGGCAACGTCCGCTTCTGGGGCGGTGGCAGCATGCGGCGGACCGGCGACTATGACACCCCGCAGGGACGAATCGCCAACTCCGCGACGGAGCTGACGAACGCGAACGCCGGGGTGGGCTACGACAACGATCGCTTCTTCGCCAGCGGCGGATTCACGTTCGAGGAAGGCCGCTACGGCGTGCCGTTCGCGGAGGAGTTCCACGGCGCGCACGGCCACGGCGAGGACGACCACGACGAGGACGAGCACGACCACGCCGAGGACGACCACGACGAGGACGATCACGACGAGGACGACCACGACGAGGACGACCACGACGAGGACGACCACGACGAGGACGACCACGACGACGAGGACGACCACGACGAGGACGACCACGACGACGAGGACGACCACGGCGAGGACGACCACGACGACGAGGACGACCACGGCGACGAGGAGATCGATCTCGCCTCGAGGCGGCGCGCCGGGCGCTTCGACATCGGCGTCCGCAACCTGGACAACAGCATCCTCGACGGGCTGCGGGTCACGCTCAACGTGATCGAATGGAACCACGACGAGCTGGAGGTGGTGGACGGGCTCGAGAACATCGGCACGAGCTTCGCCAACCAGAGCTACATCGTGCGGGCCGAGCTGGACCAGCAGCAGACGGAGCGCGTCTCGGGGCGTTTCGGTATGTGGGCCAAGGTGCGTAACTTCGAGGCGACCGGCTTCGAGGCGCTCGCCCCCCGGACGGACCAGACGGCATTCGCCGCCTTCGCCTACGAGGAGCTCAGCTTCGGACGCTTCCGCCTGCAGTTCGGCGGCCGCGTCGAGCGGAACGCGTACCGGGCCGGCGAGCGCGCGGCGGGCATCGGCCACGAGGACGAGCACGACCACGACGAGGACGAGGACGACCACGACGAGGACGACCACGACGAGGACGACCACGACCACGACGAGGACGAGCACGACGACGACCACGACGACGATGATCACGACGACGGGGACGACCACGACGATGATCACGACGACGGGGACGACCACGACGACGACCACGACGACGACCACGTGCTCATCGCGCCCGACCCCCGGGACCGGCAGTTCCTCGGAGCCTCGGCGTCAATCGGCATCCACGCCGACCTCGGCGCGAACACCGCGTTCGTGGCCAACTTCACGCACTCGCACCGAGCCCCGGCGCTCGAGGAGCTCTACAACTTCGGGCCGCACGTGGGGAACCTCGCCTTCGAGGTGGGCAACCCGAACCTCGACTCCGAGACGACGCTCGGGTTCGACGCGAGCCTCCGGACCCGCACGGGGCGCGTCCGAAGCGAGCTCAACGCCTACGTCTACGACATCGACGGGTTCATCTTCGGCGACCGGACCGACGAGCTCCGGGACAACCTGCCGGTGTTCGACTTCACGCAGGGCGACAGCCGCTTCCTGGGCTTCGATGCCCGGGGCAGCCTGCGGCTGGCGGGGCAGGCCTGGGCCACGCTGGGGATCGGCTACGTCGACGCGAAGCTGACCGCGACGAACGAGCCGCTGCCGCGCATTCCGCCGCTCCGGGGCACCCTGACGCTGGACATCCCCTACGGCGGGTTCACGGTGAGCCCGCAGCTCATGTACGCGGCCCGGCAGGACGCCGTGTTCCGCGGCGAGACCGAGACGGCCGGCTACTCGGTCCTGAACGTGCACGCCTCGTACACGTGGCCGAGGCAGCACGCGGCGCACGTCGTGACGTTCACGGGGTACAACCTGACCGACACGACGTACCGCAACCACACGTCATTCATCAAGGACTTGGCGCCGGAGATGGGCCGGGGGATCCGGGTGGGGTACTCGGTGCGGTTCTTCTAGGCGCCAGGATCTGCCGCCGGGGGGCAGGCGGCCCGCCGGCGGTGGGGCAGCCGATCTGCCGGTCGTGCCGTAGCGGCGCCGCCGCGGCACGACCGGCAACCCGATCTCTACTGCTGCCGCTCGGCTGCGAGTTGATCCAGGTACAACCCCTCGAGGCGCTCGACGGCGGCGAGGAAGCCGTCCGGATCGACGAACCGGTCGGGGTCGTAGGGCATGCCCGGCTCCCACTTGTCGTGCAGGCTGTACTGCGAGCCGTGCGCCGCGACCCAGACGTCGACGTCCAGCGCCTTCTGCCGCCGGAACGTCTCGGCGAAGTCGTCGGCCACGCCGGGGTAGGTGGGGTCGACGATCAGGCGCTTGCCTGGATTGATCGTCCCCATGTTGGCGACGATGACGCTGTAGTCGCGACCGCCCTCGGTCACCGACATCAGGTAGCTGGAGCTGCCCTCGGTATGGCCGGGGCTCTCGAGCACCGTCAGCCGCTCGTCGCCGAGCTCGAGCACCTCGCCGTCCTCGATGATGCGGTCGACGGCGACCGGGGCGAACGACTGCCGCCCGCCGAAGTGCGGGTCGCTGAAGCCGCCGTCCTCGAGCACCGGCGCGTCGCCCGCCGTGGCCCACATCTCGGCCCCGGTGATCTCCTTGAGCTCGGCCAGGGCCGCGGTGTGGTCCCAGTGCGCCTGCATCTGCAGGAGAACGCGCACGTCCTCGAGGCGGAACCCGAGAGCCTCGATGTTGGCCCGGATGAGCGGGGTCGAGTCCTCCAGACCCGTGTTGATCAGGAAGTGCCCCTCGTCGGAGGTGACCAGGAAGACCGCGAGGTCGTAGGTCCCGACGGCGTACAGGTTGCCGATCACGCGGTGTCCGGGAAACGGCTGCGTCCAACCGTCCGGCTGCGCGCCGAGCGGTGCGGAGGCGGCGACGACGAGACAGCAGGCAACGACGAGCCGGCCGATGACGGATCTCATGGCGGCGTTCCCTCCGTTCGCTCTCGGTCCGGTCCCGTCACGCGATCCGCACGGTCCGCGGGAACTGCGCGTTGTTCTCGAGGCCGGTCTGCTTGATCGACAGCTCCTCGGCGGTCGGCTGGACCACCCCGTTGACGTCGGTCGCCCGGGAGACCAGCGTGTGCTCCCCGGCCGCGGCGCCTTCCCACGTGTAGCGGAAGAGCTTCCAGGAGAAGGTCCCGCGCGTCGACGAATCGAGCGTGGCCGGCTGCCAGTCGCCGTCGTCCACGCGCACCTCGACGGAGCGGAGCGGCGTGCCGTCGTGCAGCACGAATCCGAGCACCTCGTGGCGGTCGCCGGTGCGGGTCACGCGCGCGATGACGGACTTCACCCGCAGGTGCGAGACCTCCGTCTCGTGCCAGACCGTCTCGCCGTTGATCTCCTCGGCCCACAGGGTGCGGTACCAGCGGGCCTGCCACTTGCCGAGGAAGCGGTTCGCCTGGAGGTGGATGCGCGTCAACCACTTGACGTTGGTGACGCCGTACCAGCCCGGCACGACGAGCCGGAGGGGTGACCCCTGCTGCCGCGTCAGCGGCTCGCCGTTCAGCGCGTAGGCCAGCAACGGCCCCGAGTCGAGCCCGTCGGCCAGCGGCAGGCTGCGGGCGAACGGCTGCTCCACCTCGTACGGCCGGCCCCGGAAGTCGACCGTCTCCGGGCCGCTGTCGGCCCCGAAGAAGACGACCTCCCGCGCCGCGGGGGTGACGCCGGCCAGGTCGAGCAGGGTGCGGAGCGGCACCCCCGTCCAGCGCCCGTTGCTGGCGAGCCCTTGAATGATGGCCGGTGAGTTGCCCGAGCACTCGTAGCCGGCGTCGGTCTCCGTCGCGCCCATGCCGCGCAGGTCGTCGAGCGTGAGCTGCTGCGGGCGGTCGACCAGGCCGGTGACGTCGAGCCGGAACGTCGCCGGATCGATCTCCGGCTGGTCGAAGTGCTGCACGGTGTAGAACGAGTCCCGCGGCGTGTACGGCCCGTCGATGGTCCGGATGTCGAGCAGCCGGAAGGGCGCGTCGGGGGCGCTGCCGTAGTCGTCGGGCACATCCGTGAACGGAACCTGCTCCTCGCCCTGCGCGAGAGCAGGGAGGACCCACTCCGGCACCCCCAGCGCGCCCAGGCCGACCGCGGCCAGCCCGCCCTTCACCACCGCTCGACGGGTCGGTTCGTGTTTCATGACGTTGCTCCTTCGCGCCTCTTCGGGGCGCGGCGCGCGTCCGCCGCACCGCGCCGATCCGGCGTTTGTGGGCCGGCGGCGTCCCTGCCGCCGCACCCGTCGAGAATGCCGCGTCGCGGCGGGGGAGTCAACCCGAGCGGCGGTAGAGGGAGAGGCGCCACGGCGGAGCGCTTCCTGCGCCCACGTCGCGGCGCGCGCGGAGCGGCAGCGCATCCACCGTCAGATCCCGGTCGTGGGTGAGGAGCGCGAGGGCCGTCTCGGGCGGGCAGCGCGCGGCGACGAAGCGCGCCAGCCGGTGCTGGTTGCCGTCGGGGTAGTTCAGGACGAGCCGTGTGCGGTCGAGCGCGATGCCGTGCGAAGCATAGGCCTGCGGGTCGCAGTAGTCGGCCACGGCCAGCCGGACGTGCCCGGGGTCGATGATCCCGGCCGCTCCGAGCGCCTGCCGGTGGGCCGCGGCGCGGGCATGGAGCGCGGTGTCCGCCTCGACGCCGAAGACCGGCTGCCCCGGCACGAGCCACGCGATGACGGCGGAGACGCGCCCGTCCCCGCTTCCGGCGTCGATGACGTGACGGGGTGCGTCGGCGCTTCCCGCGGGGCTGCCGAGCACGCCGTCGGCGGAGAGGATTCCGGCCGCCGCCTCTATGACGCGGATCGGCGTTGCCACCCAGATGCCACGGACGGTGCGGCGGATCGGGAGCGCGCAGCCGTCCGTCGCCGCGGGCCCCTCGAACACGGCCGCGAACCGGCGGCGGGTCCGCCAGCGGCGAAGCGCCCCGCCCGGGCCGGGCCGAGGCGGGCCGGACGCAGCACACACGCCCGCAGCCTAGGACCTTGCGCCGCAGAACGCAACGGCGTGAGTGCTGCGGCGCAAGAGATCCCAGGGCGGTGGGGGGCGGGCCGAACACGGAGCCTGCGACGGGTTTGGCGGCCCTGACGCTTCAACGCGCTGCGCCGATCCGGTAGGATCAGGCCGCTCTCGGAGGGAGACGCAAACCCGGCGCAGACGCCGGAAGCAGAGGAGAGTGTGCATGTCTGAAAGGCGAAGCGGCATCCCACGGCGCTGGCTCGTATTCCCGGTCGTCGCGCTCGCGGCGCTGGTCGCCGCCGGGACGGCGGCGGCGCAGGGCGGCGAGGGAACGACGGATCTCGTGCAGCGGGTGCTTCCGAACCCGAATCCCGAGGTCACGACGAAGTGGGCGGAGCTCCCCGACGGCCGGACGTGGGGCTCGACCGCCGGCATCGACATCGACCCGACCGACGGCCACGTCTGGGTCTACGACCGCTGCGGCGCGAACGGGCTGGACGGCGGTTGCGCCGCCAACCCGACCGTCGACCCGGTCCTGAAGTACGACCGCCACACGGGCGAGCTGCTGGCCAGCTTCGGCAAGGGGCTCTTCGTGCTGCCGCACGGCCTGCACGTCGACGACGACGGCAACGTGTGGGTCACCGACTCGCAGGGCAACGGCGAGATCGGGCACCAGGTCATCAAGTTCAGCCCGGAGGGCGAAGTGCTGATGCGCCTCGGCGTCGCCGGCGAGCCGGGCAGCGACCCGGCGGGAGTCCACCTCAACGAGCCGTGCGACGTCGTCACCTGGGGGCCGACCGGGGACATCTTCGTGTCCGACGGCCACAGCGGTCAGAACCCGAATCCGCCCGAGGGGCGGACGGGCCGCATCCTCAAGTACGACAAGGACGGCAACTTCATCAAGCAGTGGGGCGAGATCGGCTTCCGGCCCGGCCAGTTCCGCACGCCGCACGGAGTGGAGTTCGACTCCCAGGGCCGCCTGTTCGTGGCGGATCGCGGCAACCACCGCATCCAGATCTTCGACCAGGAAGGCGAGCTGCTGGACATCTACTACCAGTTCAGCCGCATCAGCGGGTTGTTCATCACCGCGGACGACACGCTCTACGCGATCGACTCCGAGTCGACGGAGCGCAGCCACTACGGCTGGAAGAACGGCGTCCGCATCGGTCACGCCGGCGAGGACCGGGTGACGGCCTTCATTCCGCCCCACGTCCCGGAGGAGGGCCGGGTCCTGCAGGGCCTCGCCGGCGAGGGCATCGCGGTCGACGCCGACGGCAACGTCTTCGTCGCCGAGGGTCCGGCCTCGCGGCCGTTCGCGGGGGGCGGCGTCACCAAGTACGGCAAGGGGATGTAGGGCACGGTCGTCCCTGCCCCGCGTTTCGGGCGAGTGGCCCGGCCGGTCACGGGCCGGCCGGGCTCCCGCGTCGATGGGCGGGTCGTGACATGCGGAGCGAACCTCCCGTCGCCGCCGGCCAACCGGCGGCCGATTTCTGCCTGCCGGACACCGGGGGGCGCGTTCACCGGCTGGCGGACCACCGCGGCACCTGGCTGCTGCTCGTCTTCCACCGCCACCTGCGCTGACTTCCGTGCCGCCGCCACCTGCTGCAGTTGCAGCAGGCCGCACCCGCCCTGGCGGCGCTCGACGTGCGCGTCCTCGTCGTCACCTTCGAGCCGGTCGCGGCGGCGGCCGACTACGTTGCCGAGACCGATTGCCCCTGGCCGGTCGTCTGCGACGCGCAGCGTGCGCTGTACGACGCATACGCGATGCGGCGGGTGAGGCTGCGCCACCTCGTCGGGCCGTCGACGTGGGCGGCCTACTGGCGCGAGCTCCGTCAGGGCGTCCTTCCGCGCCGGCCGGCGGCCGACACGTTCCAGCAGGGCGGAGACGTCCTGATCGACCCTGCCGGCATCGCGCGGTTCGTGCATGTCGGCAGCGGTCCCGGAGATCGTCCGACCGTCGAGCGCATCGTGCGCGCCCGCCGCGCGGCGTCCGGCGCGCGGCGGGGCTAGGAGGCGAGCCTCCACCGAACTCGTCAGGCGTGTTCTCGCGTCCGGCGAGGTTCCCGACGCGCTCGTCAGGGGCGCGCGGCGTGCAGCTCCGGCCGGAGCAGCGCGCCCCACTGCCGGTCGAAAGGGTGGACCTCCGCGACGCGGGTCCGGCCGCGGTACACGGGACGCCCTTCGTTGGCCCACGCGAACAGGGAGCCTTGCAGGTTGTGCACGTCCGCGATGCCGCGCTCCCGGAGTCGAGCCGCCAGCGCGGACGAGCGGACGCCCACCGAGCAGTAGGCGACGACCACGGCATCCCGCGGCGACTCGCGGACGATGCGGAGCGCCGCTTCGACCGACGGTGCGTGGTGCGCGGCCGGCAGGTGAGAGACGGCGTACTCCGCGGACTCCCGCGCGTCGAGCAGCACGACCGGTCGCCGGCCCGCGTCGAGCATCTCCGCCAGGCGGGCGGTCGCCATCTGCGGCACGCCCGGATGGCTGTCGGCGATCAGGCGGTCGACGTCGGCCCAGGTAGGCGCCGGGGCAGGAACGCACGCGGCCGGGGCGGAGAGCCACATCGCGAGCCCGACCGCCGCGGCGGCGGAGAGCGGGCCCCGGGCGCGACCTGACGCGCGCGATGGGAATATCCGCCGGCGGGGCACGCCTGCCTCGCGGGTTCCGCGCGGGCTCCTAGGCCCTGCGCCGGTGCATGCGATGCCGGCTGACCGCGAGCGCTGCCTCCGCGCGGTTCGGGTCGACGAAGCCCTTGAAGTACGCGCCCTCGTCGATGGCCACGGCCGGCGACGCGATGCGGCCCTCGACCGACCCGCTGGGTCGGATCTCCACCAGTTCGGAGGCCGAGAAGGCGCCCGTCGCATGGCCCAGTACGGTCACGGTGCGGGCGACGATGTCGGCCGTGACGGTCGCATCGTGGCTGATGGCGACGCCGTGCTCCAGCACCGTCAGCTTGCCGTCGAAGCGGCCCTCGATGATCAGGTGCTCGGAGGCCGTGACCTCGCCCTTGATGCTGAGGGTCCGTCCGAAGCGGGTGACGTCCTCGGAATCTCCTCCCGGGACGGTCGCGGGTTCGTCGTCAGTGGGCTGAATGGGCCGGAGCTTGGCCACGTCGTCCCTCCGCCCGCCGGTCGGTCGTGGCGGCAATGTACGAAGTGGAGCGGGAGACGGGGGTCGAACCCGCGACCTTCAGCTTGGGAAGCTGACACTCTACCACTGAGTTACTCCCGCTCTGAGACTCGGCGGCACCCCCAGTCTACCGGCCGGGGCCCGCGTTGCCAACCGGCGCCCGCGTCAGGCGCCGCCTCGGATGACGGCGAGCACCTCGTCGCGCTTCCCCGCCATGAGCGCCGGGCTCGCCGCCTCGAGGTTGAGGCGGATGAGCGGCTCGGTGTTCGACGGCCGGACGTTGAAGTGCCACGCGTCGTGCTCGACGGAGACGCCGTCCATCCGATGTACGCGGCCGTCGCCGTAGCGCGCCGCCAGCCGCTCGATCGTATCCCGCACGGCATCCATGTCGGCCATCGCGGTGTTGATCTCGCCGGAGAGGAAATACCGCTCGCGCAGCGGCGCCAGAAGCCCGCTGAGAGTCTCCCCGCGGACCGACATCAGCTCGAGGAGCAGCAGGGCCGGTATGAAGCCGTTGTCCGCGAAGTAGTTCTCTCGGAAGTAGTAGTGGCCGGTCACCTCGCCCCCGAACACGGCGTTCTCCTCCCGCATCCGCTTCTTGAAGAACGCGTGCCCCACCCGGTTCATGAGCGCCGTGCCGCCGTGCGCCCGCACGACGTCCTCGACGGCATGGCTGGCCCGGACGTCGTAGATGACCGTCGACCCGGGCTGCCTCCGGAGGAACGCCTCCGCGAGCAGCGCCGTGACGAAGTCGCCGGGCACGAACTCGCCTTCGCCATCGATGAAGAAGCAGCGGTCGGCGTCCCCGTCCCACGCAATCGCCCCGTCGGCCCCGTCGGCCCGGACGCGCTCCACGATGTGCCGCCGGTTCTCCTCGAGGAGCGGATTCGCCTCGTGGTGCGGAAACGAGCCGTCGACCTCGAAGTAGAGCCGCGTGGTCCGGCACGGCAGGCGGTCGAACAGCCGCGGCGCGACGAGTCCCGCCATGCCGCTGCCGGCGTCCAGCACCAGCGAGTAGGGCCGGACCGCGGCAGGGTCGATGAAGCCCAGCACGTGCTCGATGTAGGCGTCGAGAATGTCGGCCGCCCGCAGGCGGCCGCGCGCCGCGGGCGGAGGGGGAATGCGGTCTCCGACGACCATGTCGCGGATCTCCGCGATGCCCGCGTCGCCGCTCAGCGGGAGGGCCTGCCGGCGCACGAGCTTCATGCCGTTGTACTGCTTGGGGTTATGCGACGCCGTGATCTCGGCGCCGCCGTCGAGCCCGTCGCGGGCGACGCCGTAGTAGAGCATGTCGGTGCCGGCGAGGCCATAGTCGACGACGTCGGCGCCCTGGGTGCGCGCACCGTCGATGAAGGCCGCGGCCAGTTCGGGCGACGACAGGCGCATGTCCCGGCCGACCGCGATGCGGCTCGCGCCGAGGAAGGCGACGAAGGCCCGGCCGATCCGTGCGGCGATGTCCGCCGTGATCTGGTCGGGATGGATACCGCGGATGTCGTAGGCCTTGAAGATGCCGGGGTCCGGGGTGCGTGTCATGGGTGGCGCCGGTCTCCAGCCGGACTGCCGGCCGCTCTAGCCGGCGCGCGTGTAGGGGGTGACGTGGGAATCGTCCCCCAGGACGACGGACGGGCCGAGCTCGGCATGGGCGCCGATCCGGCAGCGGTGGCCGACGATCGCGTCCCGCACGACGGCGCCGTCGCCGACGACGGTCTCCGGCCAGAGGATCGCGCCGACGATGACGGCGTCCGCCCCGACCACGACCGAGCGGCCGACGACGCTGCCGGCCCCGATCCGCGCGCCGCGGCGGACCGTGGCGCCGGGGGCGACGAAGCAGGGGCTCTCGAGCGTGGCTCCGGCCTCTATCGCGGCGCCGTCGGCCACCACCCGGTCGCCGGGGGCGGTGCCCGCGAAGGGCGGAGCCGAACAGCGCCCCTCCAGGATGTCCCGGTGGGCCTGCCGGTAGCTGACCGGCGTACCGATGTCCCGCCAGTAGCCGCGCTCGATGTGGGCGACGAACGTCTCACCCCGCTCGACGAGGGACGGGAAGTAGCTGCGCTCGATGGAGTACTTCGCGTCGGGCGGAATGCGATCGAAGGTCTCGGGCTCGAGCACGTAGATGCCGGCGTTGATCGTGTTGCAGCGGATCTCTTCCGGATCGGGCTTCTCCACGAAGCGGACGACGCTGCCCTCGGGAGCGGTCTCGACCACCCCGTAGCGGGCCGGGTCGTCGACCGGGGCGAGGACGATCGTGGCCCGTGCGCGCCGGTCGCGGTGCAGCTCCACCAGCGCCGCGAGATCGATGCCCGTGAGCACGTCGCCGTTGAAGACGACGGTCGTCCCGTCGAGGTGCGGCTCGGAGTACTTGATCGCTCCGCCGGTCCCGCGCGGGTCGGGCTCGACGACGTAGCGGATCCGCAGGCCGGCGCCCTCGCCGTTGCCGACCTCCTCGCGAATGCGGTCCGGCTGGTAGTTGAGGCTCAGGATCACCTCGTCGATCTCGGGCAGGCGCCTCAGGACGTCGATCTGGTGGTACAGGAACGGCCGATCGAAGATCGGCACGATCGGCTTCGGGGTGTTGACCGTCAGCGGGCGGAGGCGCGTACCGAACCCGCCCGCGAGAAGGACCGCCTTCATGCCCCGCGATCATAGCGCGGGGCCTTGGGGGCGCGGGTGCGAAGCGCTACAATGGAGGACGCAGCCGGGCACCCCGCCGGGAGCTCCCCATGAACCTGCCCAACACGCTGACCCTGGGGCGCATCTTTCTCGTTCCCCTGCTGGTCGTCGTACTGCTGACCAAGTTCGAGGCCGAGCTCGTCTTCGGTGTGCCCAAGGAGGTACTCGGAGCCGCCATCTTCGGCCTCGCCGCCGTCACCGACTGGCTGGACGGCTATCTGGCCCGCCGGCGCAACGAGATCACGCAGTTCGGCCAGATGATGGACCCGCTCGCGGACAAGCTGCTCATCACGGCGGCGCTCGTCTCGCTCGTGCAGATGGGCCGGGCGGAGACGTGGATGGTGGCCATCATTCTCGGCCGGGAGCTCGCGGTCACGGTGCTCCGGAGCCTCGCCCAC
Source organism: Vicinamibacterales bacterium (assembly GCA_965215155.1). Classification (GTDB taxonomy): domain Bacteria; phylum Acidobacteriota; class Vicinamibacteria; order Vicinamibacterales; family UBA8438; genus JAGWAJ01. Next base: position 2,981,159 of record CBDCCY010000004.1, read on the forward strand.
AGCCGCGGCGTCACGATGCCGGCGTCGAGCCTCGGCAAGCTCAAGATGGTGCTGCAAGTGGTCGCGGTCCTGCTGCTGATTCTGGGCAGCCGGGTCTGGCTGTTCGACGTGCTCGGGCAGGTGGCGCTCTGGTTGGTCCTGGTGACGGCGGTCACCTCCGCGGTGCGCTACTACCGCCGCTTTCGCATCCTGGCGGAGCCGAACGTGGCCGACTTCGAGAGCGCGCGCCATCGCCGCGCCCGTGACGACCGCGGGGGGCGGCGCAAGGACGAGGGCGCCCGCGTCGGGCACGGCGCCGCCACCGGCTGACGGCAAGCCGCCTGCGCCGCAAGTCCGGTCCCCGCGCGACGGTCACGTCGCGCCCGGTCCTCGCCGGTCCTACCCGAAGAGCTCGCGTTGCGCCCGCGGCCAGAAAGCCACGCCGATCAGGGCGTTGAACAGGATGAAGAAGTTGTGCTGGACGAAGCCGAAGGCAGCCATCTGGCCTTCGTTCTCGGGGAAGAGGATGACCCAGAAGGTGATGGCGGCGGCGCGCATCGGGGTGGGCACGGCAGCGGCGAAGAAGACGACCGGCAGGTAGCCGAGGAGCGACAGGAACGACGCCTCGACGCCGAACATCCTGAGCGCGACGGTGTAGACGACCACCGCGGCGAGGAGGGCCGGAGAGCGCAGCAGCACGAACAGGACGTAGTGCCGCGGCGCGGCCTGCCGAAACGCGTGGAAGATCCGCTTGTCCCGCAAGCGGAGTCCCGGGGCGAGCGACCCGCGGAAGTAGAGCAGCCACGCGACGAGGACGGGCACGGAGCCTGCCGCGATCCAGGGCACGAGGCCGAAGGCGGGCGGCAGCGACGCGCCGCTGAACGCGAAGCCGACCGTCGCCCACAGCAGCAGGTAGTAGACCTCGCAGAACATCACGAAGAGCATCACCGAACCCACCTCCCACCCCGGGACCCGGTCCCGCCGGTGCAGGTAGTAGGCCATGGCGCCCTTGCCGATCTGCTCGTTGAAGATCGAGATGATGTAGGCGCTCGCCCGAATGGGGAGGATGTCCCGGTAGCGGATGGGCTTGATGAACCAGGTGAGCGCCCGGCTCACGACCAGCGTGTCGATCAGGAAGTAGAGCCCCGAGTAGGCGACCATCAGTCCGATCCACGGCACCCATTGGACGTCGCGGAAGACCTGCGCCATGTAGTCGGCCAGTGACAGCCCTTCTCGCTCCGCCGCCCCGGTCAGGCGGAAGGCGAGGTACGCGAAGCACGCGATCCCGATGACGAGGAAGACTGCGCGTCCCGCCCGGCTGCGCCCCGCGGGCGCGGTCGCTGCCGCGTCCGGCTCCGTCGCGTTCGGCGCAGCAGGCCCTGCCGGCGCGGTCGGTCTTGCCGGCCTCCCGTCCGTCCGGGAATCCCATGCGCCGGCGGCCGCCGCCGGACCTGCCGTCGCGGTCGGTCTGGCCCGCGCCGCCGCATTCCCCGGTGACGGCTCGGTGGAACGCTCGCTCTCGGTGGAGGTGGGGGGCCTGGCGGGCCGCCCGGTCCGGTTGTCGGATGCGCTCATCGGGGGCTGCACTCTCACTGCGGCGTCGTCCCGCACAGCTTCGCCAGCGTGTCGGCCAACGGCGTGAGGCGGATTCCCAGGTCGCCGTCGGCGTTCTGTCCCACTGCCTCATCCGAGGTGATGACGTCGATGACGTCCGGCGTCATGCCACCCGTGCGGAACAGCCCCGCGAAGCCCGCACCCAGCTTCGCCAGCCGAATCGGCGTCGAGTGAACGTCGATCGTCCGTCCCAGCAGTTGCGCGGTCCGTTCCAGCAACTCGCGGTAGCGGAGCGGCTCCGGACCGACCAGCTCGTGCGTGTGCACGCCCGCAGCCGGCCGCGCGCAGCACCCCAGCACGCCGTCGCACAGGTCGTCGACGTCGAGCGGGCGCAACGTGTGCGCCCCGCCGCCCGGGAGGCGGACCGAGCGCTGCGCGGTCGTGCGGCGGAGGGCGCGCCCTCCGGCCGTGCCGGGGCCGAGGAGCAGCGGAGTCCGGATGATGGCGGCATCGAGACCGGAGACCGCGAGCAGTTGCTCGGCCTCCCCCTTGGAGCGGAAGTAGCCGTTCGTCGAGCGGGGGTCGGCGCCGAGGGAGCTGACGAAGACGACGTGGCGGACGCTCGCCGCCCGCGCCGCCGCGACCAGGGCGCGGGTGGCCTCGACGTTGGCCGTCCGGTAGCGGGTGGCCCGGCTCTCGAAGAGGATCCCCGCGAGATGCACGACGGAGCAGGCGCCGGAGAGCGCGGCCGCCAGGCGCTCGGGCTCGTCGTAGCGGACGGCCTCCACCGTGATGCGCGGCGAGACGGGCAGGCCCTCTCGCGCCTCCGGGCGCCGCACGAGAGCGACGGCGGCCAGCGAGTCCTGGCCGGCCACCCGCGCCAGCAGCGCTCGGCCGACGGCGCTGTTGGCGCCGGTGATGGCGACCGTAGCGACGGCTCCGCTACTCACACGCCACGCTCATCGCTCCGCCCCCGCGAGCCGCGCGCTCTGCTCACTCCCCTGGCTCTCTCTCGCGTCGCGTGGCGCCGCCGCCCCGCTCCGCTATTCCGGCCGGTGGGGGAGCAGTTCCCAGTAGAGATGTCCGCCGACGGTCTCGCCGTCGTCGTTCGTGCGCGGCCGGCCGCCCAATCGCAGGACGTCGCCGTCGAGCTGGTAGAGCCGCTCGGCGTCCGTCACCCCGCTGACGGGCCGCGTGCGGCCTTCCTGGTGGTGGACGACGTACTGCGGGTCGGCGTCCTCGTGGACCGTGAAGCGGCCGAAGTAGCCGCCGTAGGTCCGGTAGGCGGCCAGCGACTCCTCCGGCGTCGGCGTGTCGCCGGCGTACGGCATGCGCCCCTCGCGCGCCATCAGGTGCACCATCATGTGCCCGGTCGGCGTGTAGAGGATCCACGAGCCGGCGCGGTCCTCGTTCCGGTTCCCGCTCTCGACGGGCACGCCGTCCTCGACGACGTAGCTGTCCGTGTAGAGGAGCTCGCGCATTCCGAGGAAGCGCTGCGCCTCGGCCGACAGCTCCACGTCCGGCAGCCGCTGCCAGACGACCTGCCGCGTGGCGTCGCTCTTCATCCCGGTGTCGGACGCCGGCGTGAGGATCAGCAGGTCGCCCTCGATGTCGTAGTAGCGCTTCGCGTCGACCTCGCCGCCGGGGTTGATCTGGCCGATCCGGTGGTGGATCAGGTACCCGCCGTCCTCGTCCTCCTCGACGGAGAAGGGACCGTAGTACCCCGTGTAGCCCTGGAGCGCCGCGTGCACCTCCTCGGCCGTCGGCTCGCCGTCGTCGGCGAACGCCTCGCGGTCGAGGGGCATGACGTTCACGGCCATGTAGCCGCGGTCGCTGTACGTGATGTAACCGAGCGAGTTGAAGTCGTCGACCGGCACCCAGGCGCCGCTCTCGTCCTTCACGTTGCGCCCGACGAGCTGGTAGGTGCCCACGATCGGCGCACGCATGCTCGGGGCGGCCGCGCTCTCCGTGGCCGCTTCCGGCGCTTCTCCGGCGCACCCGGCGAGCACGAACGGCAGACCGACGACGGCGGCGAAGATGAGGGCGATTCTCGGGTTTCGCATGATGCCTCGCGTTTCCTGCGTGATGGACGGAAGGACTACGCCTGAGCGTAGTCGAACAGGGCGGTCACGTCGACGGCGAAGCCGTCCAGGAGCGCCGAGGTCGCCGTGTCCCCGCGGGCGAAGACGCCGTACTCGACGTAGGTGCCGCCGGCAAGCCTGAGGACGGTCACGGTCTCGACACGGGGATCGACGATCCAGTATTCGGGGATGCCCGCCTCGGCGTAGTCGCTGCGCTTGGCCACGAGATCCCGCGCGGGATCGTCGGGGCTGACGACCTCGGCCACGATGTCGGCGCCCACCCAGTAGCGGGCCTCGTTCCGGGGATCCGAGCGGCGGCGGAGCGCGGCCAGATCGGGTTCGCGGAACTTGCCTTCCCGGATGCGCACCCGCAAGCCCGCGAACAACACGAATCCGTCGCGCGGTTTGAGGTATGCGCTCAACAGGTCGTTGAGGAGCGACAGTATGGCTTGGTGTGCGACGGTGGGCACGGGCAGCAACTCGACGTAGCCGTCGGTGAACTCGACCAGGCGGCGGGTCCGGTCCGTGAGCCAGAGATAGTGCTCGTCGCCCCAATACCCCTGAGGGGGCAGGGAATCGCACACGAAGGCGTTCAGATCGGCCTGGGAGGTCGTCGCCGTCGTCGTCGTCGTCGAGTTCGTCGCCTGCACCATTTCGCTCAAGGCTCGTCCAGCCCTCGACGCTCGTCCGAGGCGTCTGCGGCGATGTCGCTCCGCGGTCCGGGAACGCTACCCTCGCATGTTGCAGCTACGGTGCGACGGCACCGCCCGCGCGCCGTTCCGGCCGCGCGAAGACCCACAGCGCAGCGCCCGGGTCGGGCGGGTTGCGGATCTCCGGCGCAAGCACGGAGTAGGCGCGGGTGAGGTAGCCGCCGCTCCCGACGATCACGGCGACGTACTGCCGCCTGTCTACGGCGTAGGTGATCGGCGGGGCGTTCGGGACCTCGCTGAGGCGCGTCGCCCAGAGCCGGTCGCCGCTGGCGGCGTCGTAGGCGCTGATGCGCCGGTCGAGAGAGCCCGCGAAGACCAGCCCGCCGCCGGTCACGAGGGCGCCGGTCGTCTGCGGGGCGCGCTGGCGGGCGATCCAGGCGGTCTCGCCGGTCGCCAGGTTGACCGCCTCGAGGCGCCCGTACTGCCCGTCGCTCTCGGGCCGCGGACGCACGGTCCAGCGCACGCCGGTCGTCAGGCTGCCGCGCTCACCCTCGCCCACCGGGACGAGGTCCATGCACGCCTCGATGATCGGCACGTAGGCGATGTGCGTACGCGGGTCGTAGGCGGTTGGCGCCCAGCTCCGGCCGCCGCCGACGTGGGGACAGAGCCGCTTGGTCTCTCCGTCGCCGGGGATCAGCAGCGGATCCTGCGTCTTGCGGCCGGTCACCGGGTCGATGGCGGTGATTCCGGTCTGCAGCCCGAGGTCGAGCGAGGACACGTAGCGGCCCGTGGCGGTCTCGACGAAATCGAAGATCGCCTGCTTGCCGATGGTGACGACCACGCTGGTCGGCTCGCCGTCGACCGGCAGGTCGGCGACCTGGCGTTCGAAGGCCCAGTCGAGGTCCCATTGCCCGTTGGCCTGGTGCTGGAAGTGCCACGCCAGCTCGCCGGTGTCCGGGTTCAGGGCGAGCGTGGCGTCGAGATAGAGTCCGTCGTTGTTCGTTCCCGGTGGCCCGACCGCGTCCCGGAGCGGCAGCGTGTCGTAGGTGTTGCCGGTGCCGAACAGCGCGAGGTTGTTGACCGGGTCGTAGCTGCCCGGGATCCAGACCGACGCTCCGTTGCGGGCAGCGTGCGGCATGCCGTTCCAGGTGTGTCCGCCCGGATCGCCGGGGCCCGGAATGGTGTCGAAGCGCCACGCCTCCTCGCCGGTCTCGGCGTCGAGGGCGACGATGTAGTTGCCGCCTTCGTGGCGCCCCGTGGTGCCGACCATCACCTTGCCGCGCGCGACGAGCGTGCCGCCGGTCATGCGGAGGCCGGCGTCGAGGTCGCCGACCGGCCGGTCCCAGACGACGTCGCCGGTCTTCGCATCGAGGGCGACGACGTGCGCGTCGGAGGTCGGGACGAAGAGCCGGTCGCCGTAGATCGACATGCCGCGCTTGAGGCTCGGGGAGACGCCCCGCGGCAGCCGCCGCTGGTACTCCCAGAGGAAGTCGCCGCCGGCCGCGTCGAGCGCCTGCACCCGGTCCCCGTAGCCGTGCACGAAGAGGACGCCGTCGCGCACGATGGGCGTCGACTCGTTCGGCCCCCGCGGGAGCGACCACGACCAGGCGACGCGCAGGTCCGCAACGTTCCCGGTGTCGATTTCGTCGAGCGGGCTGTAGCCGTAGGCGGCGTAGGTGCGGCGCCACAGCAGCCAGTCGCCGGCGGGCGGATCGTGCAACGCCTCGTCCGTGACGGGCTCCATGCTGTCGAGCGGGTTGAACGGGGCGGGCCAGGGCGGCAGCGCCGCACCCGGCGAGAGCCCCCCGCCAGCCGAGCTCCAGCCCGGGGCCAGTCCTGCGAGCAGGTCGGGATCGGCCGGGAGCGCCGTGGCACTCGCCTCGACCCCGTTCTCCTGCAGCAGGAGGGCGACGATCTCGGCGACCGTCCCGTCGTCGAGCACCCCCGGCCGGTCCTGGGGCATCGTCGTCGAGGTGAGGGTGAACAGCGCCTCCACCGAGCGGGGAAGCCACGTCTCCCGGAACGCCGCGCCGCGCAACGGCGGCGCGAACGGGCCGTCGTCGAGGTTCTCGCCGTGGCAGGACGCGCAGTGCTGCGCGTAGGCGGAGAAGCCGGCGTCCGCCTGCTCCGCGATGTACGTCGCGGGCTGGCGGCGCGGTTGCGCCTGCCCGGCGGCCGCGCTGGAGGCGGCGAGCGCCACCACCGCGAGCGCGGCGACCCCGGCGGCGAACGCCCCGTGGTCCACGGTTCGCAGCCGCCCCCCGCCGGGGCACGCGGCCGCGCGGCTCCTACAAGAGGCGGCTGTCATGATGCTACCTCCGCGGCTCCGTCGGATCGCGGCCGTCGAGCGGCGCGCCGGTGCCTGACGAGCCGAGGAAGAGCTTGCTGCCGTCGATGAACGTCACGTCGCGGCCGTTGGCCTTGTTGGTGCCGTCCTTGGAACGGAAGCCCTCGACGAACACCTCCGTGCCGGCCAGCAGGTCGCGCTTCGTGAAGCCGCGCCGCAGGAGCGCGCTCGGCGGCCCGCCCTCGATCATCCAGCGCGCCTGGGTGCCGTCCTCCTCGGCCACGTCGATGTGGATCCAGGTGTGCGGATTCACCCACTCCATCCGGACCACGGTGCCGCGCAACTCGATCGGGGCGGAGGCGTCGAACTCCGCCGCGAACGCGTGGTGTGCCTCCGCCGGCGGGCCCGCGAGCGCCGCGAGAAGCCCGATGCCGGCGCCGACGACCGCAAACGCTGTCACTGCTCGCATTGTCGTACCTCCTGCCTCACATCCCAACTCCGCCGACTCCGTCCGGCCTCGGTCGGGCCGGGGGCGTCGCGTCTTCCTCTCAGGGTCTCGGCGGCCTCAGCGGCCGGGGTTCGCCTCCTCCCAGGCCAGCAGCTCGCCCCACTTCTCCTCCAGCTCGCCCTCGCGGATGGCCGCCTCGCGCAGCGCCTCGTCGAGTGCCCACGCCCGGTCGACGCGAGCGCCGCGGATGGCGTTGATCATGCCGTAGTTGTGCTCGTGGCAGGCGTACTCGAACAGCCGGTCCTGGTTGCCCTCCGCCGCCCACGGATCGAGCGTGAAGTAGTTGATGGCGCTCCAGGGCTGCACGAAGACGTTCGGGTCCTCCACGGTGTAGTGGTACTCGAGCGTGTTGGCGTCGATGCGCCGGAAGCGCTCGGTGAGCTGCAGCGTCTCGCCCGTGCCGGGGTAGTAGTGGACGTGGGCGGATCCGCCGAACGGACCGCCGTGGGCGGGCACGAAGTTGTTGACCGTCTCCTTGAAGTTCGCGGACTCGACGACGAGCGTGTCGCCCTCCCAGTAGCCGCGCGAGTCGCCGTTCCACTGACGGATCGCCGGATCGAGCGGCACCTGGTCGGTCACCGGGATGATCCGGACGAACCCGTAGGGCATCACGATGCTGACGTGGCCCGGCGACTGGATGATCTCCTTGAGCGGCTGCTGGCTGCTGCCGAGCATCTCTCCCGGCAGGCCGTTGCGGGTGAGGCAGCGCTCCGACAGGCCGCGGTCCTCCCAGTCGTCGGCCTGGGTGCGCTCGCGGCGCGCCTCCTCGCGGGCTTCCCACTGCTCGAGGGCGGCGCGGGTCAGCGGCGGCATGTGCCCGTTCGGCGGGTCGATGACCTGCGACGTCCGCAGCGAGAACCCCGGCTGCGTCGGGTCGGCGCTCCAGAAGGCGTTGTACTCGGCGCCCGCGATGCGGTACCCGGGCCGGCCGTCGTCGGGAGCGTCCGAGCGGGCGTAGCGCCGCACGTCCTGCTCCACGAGCTGCTGGGCGACGGCGTCGTCGTCATCGTCGCTGACGACGCGGCGCAGGCCCAGCCGCTCCCGCTCGGCTGCCTCCTCCTCGGTCATGAACTCGCGCATCCCGAACTCGTCCGGGCGCTCGAACGGCGTGTAGGTGCGGGTGTCCCAGAATCCCTGCAGGTCGGGATCGCCCCACGGCGTGGTCGGAGCCGTGTAGTCCGCCTCGCCGGCGCCGAGCTGCTGCCCCGCCACGGGCGCCAGCGCCAGCGCCGCTGCCACCACGGTCGCCGCAAGTACTCGATGTGTCACCGCGCTCCTCCTTCTTCAGCTTCAAGGAGCCCGCCGTAGACGTAGGGCTCGGCCAGGTCGACGCACTTGAACTCCAGCAGCCGCACGTTCTCCTCGATGCGCCGGTAGAGCGGGAACCGGATCGTCCAGGGCCGGGTGAAGACGTCCGGGTCCTCGATGGTCGCCTCGTACTGCAGGTGGTAGGGGCTGAGCGGCGTGTAGCGCTCCACGACGCGGAGACCCGCGCTGTGGTAGTTGCCCGCCCGGTCCAGCCACGGCAGGTCATGGAACCCGGTTACCTCGACCACGAGGGTGTCGCCCTCCCAGCGGCCGTTCGACCAGCCCATCCAGGTGTCGATGGGGGCCTCGGTGGTGGCCCCGATGGGGATGGTCCGGTTCGCGCTCGCGAACTGGTAGGCGATGACGACCCGGTCCGTGCTCTGGATGATCTGGAACGGGTACGGCAGGTAGGTGGCGCGCGGCACGCCGGGGTAGTAGCACTTGGCTTCCGGATCGCCCACCGTGTTGATGTTGTCGTGGTCGACGTCCAGGCGCCGCTCGAAGTTCGCCTGCCGGCGGGCGAGCGCGTCGGGGCGGTAGGGGATCGCGCCGCCCTCGATGACGCTCTGGCCCGGAGGCTGGGCGCCCCACATGCCGAGCAGCCGGTCGAACGGTCCCGCCTCCGCGCCGTGGGCCTCGAGGTTCCAGTTGGCCGTGGTGAACGCCTGCCAGATGCCGTTCAGATCCGGGTTCGACGTCCCCGGCAGGCGGGGAGCGACGTAGCCTTCCGGGGTCTGGCCGGCCGCCCCCGCCGGCAGGAGCCAGAGGACCGCGCCCACCGCGACCAACAATGCTGCCGTCGCGCCCTTCCAGGGAGCCGAGCGTATCGACCCCCGTCTCAATCGCGTGCGCATCGCGACCTCCCTCCCGGCGCCCCGGTGCGTCCGCCGCCGGCCTCGCCGGGCGCCTCGCGCGCCACCCCGGCACCGGCCGGGGGGCACCGCCTTTATACACCGTCCGGCGCGCTCGCGGCGCCGATTTCGACTTCGCGGCCGGCCGGAGTTCGTCGCGGCGCCGACCTCGACCGAGCGGTGACGCGGAGTCTTGCGGCAGCCGGGCTCCCGACGCGACCGCCAGGGGCGACCCGGACGTCTCGCGTCCGTCGCGCTCCCGACGCGACCGCAAGGTCGCGCGTTGACCGCGCGTTGACTTGGACCGGCGGTTCGCGTTCAGATGGGCCGCGAGCCCGTCGCACGGACCGCGATGCCGGGTCCGGCGGCGCGCCGCAACCTGCGGAGCCGTGGGAACACAGGAGGTCGGACATGGACAGGTTGAACCGGGACAGGCTGCGCGTCGGGCTGCTGCTGGTGGTCCTCGCGGCGGTGGCGGTCGGCTGGGTCGGCGCCGCCCGGCCGGCGGGGCAGGACAACCCCTTCACCGGGACTTCCTTCCGCATCGACGCGGAGGGCATCCGGGTGTCGTCGCGGGGCTTCGAGGCCGGCGCCCGCACGCACTGGCACACCCACAGCGACCAGTTGCTCTTCGTCAAGGAAGGCGGGCTCCGCTACCAGGTGGAGGGCCGGCCGGCGGCCGACATCGGCCTGCACGAGACGGCGTTCCTGCCCCGCGGCGTCCGACACTGGCACGGCGCGGTGCCCGACCAGGCGCTGACGCACGTATCGGTGACCTTCCCGAACGCCGAGGGCGAGCACCTGGCCATCGAGTGGATGGAGCCGGTCACCGACGACGTCTACGGCGCCGTAGCCGGCCGGTGAGCGGGGAAGACGAGCTCCGGCGCTTCGACCTGGTGGACGTGACGGACGACCCGACCGCCGCCGAGCTCCGGACGGTGGTGGTGGCCTTCCGGTGCACGGCCTGCCGGCAGATGCTGCACATCGAGTACCTGGTCGGTCCGACGCCCGGGGGAGCCGCGCCGGCCGGCGGCGTCGCGTGCCCGCAATGCGGGCAGCGCCACCGCTTGCGGTTGCCGGGGGTCGTGCGCGACGTCTGGCGTGCCGAGTGAAGCCGCGCTGCCGGTGCCGCGGGCCTGCCGGAGAGTCCCGCGCGCGGGCGGCTACTGAACGTTGACGAGCTCGATGTCGAAGACGAGCATCGCGCCGCCGGGGATGATGTTGCGGAAGCCGCGGTCCCCGTAGCCCAGCTCGGCCGGGATCCAGAAGCGGCGCTTCTCGCCCACCACCATCAACTGCACGCCTTCCGTCCAGCCGCCGATGACCCGGTTGAGGGGGAAGGTCGCCGGGCGGCCGGTGGGGACGGAGCTGTCGAAGAGCGTCCCGTTCGTCAGCCAGCCGGTGTAGTGCACGCTGACCGTCGACAGCCGGTTCGGACGCCGCGAGCCGGTGCCTTCCTGCAGCACCTTGTGCGCCAGGCCCGAGTCGGTCACCTCCGCGTCGGCGGGCACGCCGCCGACGTCGGGAGGCGCGTCCAGGTTCTGGGGTGCGGCGGCCGCCGCCATGCCCACCGCCGCAACCAACGTCGCCGCGAGGGCGAGGGAACTCCAGGCGCTCATGATCGTCATGCGCGGGATCCTACTCCAATCCCCGCGGCCCGGTTCGTCGGAGGGCACGCGTGCGCCGGACCGCGGGGCAGGCGGGGTCCTTCGCGGAGAGTGGCCGGCGCCGAGTCCGCCGTCCGGGACGGACCCGGCACTTGCCCCTTCCGGTACGAGCCTACTGCGCCCCCTCGATGAACGCCGCGAAGTCCGACCACGGGGCCGGGCGCCCGTGGATCGGCACGATCGTCTCCACGTCGAGGCCGAGTCGCTGCACGTTGCGATAGAGGCTCAGGTTGCTGGCGTTCGGCTCGGCCGGAGCGGGCCGGCCGGGACCCGGCGGCGTGTAGAGGTCGGCTTCCACCAGCAGCTTCTCCTGCGGCAGGTAGGCGATCAGCATCCCGGCCACGTGCGCCAGCCCCTGCACGAGGTGGAGCTCGACCAGGCGCGTCTCGTGGTCCCCCAGGATGTACTTCTGGTCCAGCGTCTCGAAGATGTAGCCCTCCGACCACTCCTCGGGCGGGAACAGCGAGAACCGGTCGGGCTCGAGCAGCCACGGCCGCGCCCGCAGCACCTCCTGGTAGTAGGGGCGGTTCCCCTCGTGCGTGACGACGGTCGCGCCCTCGTGGACGTAGGCGCGCAGGCCGCCCAGGTGATCCCAGTGGTGATGGGTGGTCACGACGTAGCGGATGGGCTTGTCGGGAACGAGGCGCATCACCTCGGCGATGACGGCGAGCGACCGTGCCTCGTTGAGCGGCGCCTCGATGACCGCGACGGAGTCTCGGAACTCCACCGCCACGCTGTGGTGCGTGCCGCCGGCCATCAGCCAGACGCCCTCGGCGATCTGCTCCGCCTCCACCCGGAGGGGCGGCACGGTCGCGTTCCGCACCGCGTCGGGCACGGTGAGCGCTGCGCCATCGACGTTGACCTCCACGCCCGCGATGGTCGTCAGGCCGAACGAGTGGTCGCCGCCGCTGACGTTCGGCTCGTGGGCGCCGTCGTCGAAGTCCTGGTGCTGGTGCCAGTTCATGGGGAACATCATGCCGCCGCCCACGTCCTGGTAGTTCGTGTAGACGGTCTCGTAGTACATGTCCCCGACGACCGGGTTCGGCAACCACGTCTGCACGCGCTCGATGACGTGGTCCTCGGTGATGGTGCCGTTGATGCGGTACCGGTCGAGGGCGATGAACGAGACGACGGTCACCCGCTGGCCGTACTCGTTGCGCGTGACCGCGATTGCGTCGTCGGCCGCCATGGCGCCCTTCAGGAACCCGTGCGGCGTCAGGAAGATCTCCAGCAGGCGCTGCTCGGCAACGGCCGGCATCGGGATCACGCGGTCGATCTGCGTGTTCCAGGCGTGCTCGCCGCGGACCAGCAGCGTCTGGCGCTGCTCTCCCCGAATCGGGACGCCTCCGCCGCGGGCGGGGTAGTTCCCCTGCCGCACGACCCTCTCCTCCCGGGAGGAGTTCGTCTCGAAGTCGATGGTTCGCTCGTAGCTGGCCAGCTCGTAGCGCGGCCAGTCGTCGGCCGGGGCGAAGTTCTGGCCCACGCGGCCCAGCCAGCCGCTCCCGCTGTAGCGGATGGACATCATGTCGGTGACGCCCATCGTGTCCGCGGCGGCTCTGAGAGCCGCCTGCGCGTCCGCGTCCTGCCCGGCCGCGGGCGCCGCGGCCGGCAGCGCAACGGCAATGGCCGCAGCGGCGACGAATCCGTGTCGTTTCAGCATGGCTTCCCTCCGCGTAGCTCCTCCGATGACCTCGCGCCGGCGGGCCGCGGTCCGTCCACTCGACCCGCCCCTCGCCGGGTTCAGCGTAGCCGGTTTGCCGCCCCATGACCACGGGAATCGCGGCGTCTGCGGTCCGGCGGCCGACCGGCGCCGACACGGATCGCGGGGAGGCGCTTGCCTTGCGGGGCCACTTCGGGCTTAGCTGGGGGCCGGGACCAATCTCCGAATGCGACAGACAGGCACCCGCGACGATCGCGCTGCGGCGTCCACTCCGGCATCCGCGTCCACACCGGCGCCCGCGTCCGGGCGTGGGCCTCGCTCCCGAAGGGGCGGGCGAGCCGCCGCGGCGGCGCGGTTCGCCTGGACGGTCGCGACGCTCGTGGTCGTCCAGGCCGTCGTCTGCGGCGTGGCCGTCCTGCCGGTCATGGCGGTATGGGCCCCGCTGCTGGTCTGGACCGCGGACAACCCTCTGGCCGGCATCGCGGCCCTGAGCTTCGCCGCGATCCCTTCCTACGCGTTGTTCGCGATCACCTTGATGTTCGCTTCCGCGCTCGCCACGCGCATCACGGGTTGGCGGACGCGGCCGGACGCGAACCTGCGGCTGGCGGAGCTCGACTGGCCGCTGCTCGATTGGGTGCGCTACATGGTCGCGACCCATATCGTGCGCCTGTTCGCCGGCACGCTCTTCCGCGGGACGCCCATCTGGAGCGCCTACCTGCGCCTGAACGGCGCGCGCGTGGGCCGCCGCGTATACGTGAACAGCCTGGCCGTGAGCGATCACAACCTGCTCGAGTTCGGCGACGACGTGGTCATCGGCGGCGACGTCCACCTGTCAGGCCACACGGTGGAGGGTGGCTACGTGAAGACCGGTCGGGTGTGCCTGCGCAACCACGTGACCGTCGGGCTCGGCTCGGTCGTCGGCATCGGCGCGACGATTGGCCCCGACGTGCAGATCGGCGCGCTGAGCCTCGTGCCGAAGAACGTCACTCTCGACACGCGCGGAGTCTACGTGGGAGTGCCGGCGCGCCCCCTCGCGGAGCGGAGCGAGTCGCGGGCAGAGGTCTGACCCTCGACGGTTTCTCGCCCGCGTAGGTTGTGGCTCGCCGCCCCTGTCGCGACCGCGGCGGCAGTCGCCTGCGACCCAGGGAGGGAGAGATGACGAACAGCTCAGCGATCGCACGGCCGGTAGTCCTGCTCGCGGCGCTCGCGACGGGAGCAGCGTCGGCCCAGCCCGCGGAGTCGGACCGGACGGTGACCGAGGCGCAGTACGCGCAGTGGAAGGCGGACCTGACCAACTGGGGTCGGTGGGGCGCCGACGACGAGATCGGTGCCCTGAACCTGATCACGCCGGCCAAGCGGCTGCAGGCGGTGGCGCTGGTCGAGGAAGGGGTCACGGTGTCGCTGGCCGGCGACGCCGATACGGTAGAGGCGATCGACAACCCGTATCCCTACGAGCACGAGATGGTCGGGATCAGCTCGGACCGGCTCGCCGTCCGGTATCACGGCATCGCGCATACGCACCTCGATGCGCTGGCCCACATCAACGATGACGGCATCTTCTACAACGGCTACACGCCGGACGCCGAGGAGGTGGTGGAGAATGGGCACCCGAAGAACTCCATCCACAACCTGAAGAACGGCATCGTGACGCGCGGCGTGCTCGTCGACATCCCCCGGTTGCGCGGCGTGCCGTACCTGGAGCCCGGGACGCCGATCTACGTCGAGGACCTGGAGGCGTGGGAAGAGCACGCTGGCGTGAAGGTCTCGTCCGGCGACGCGCTGTTCATCCGCACCGGCGTCTGGGCGCGCCGCGCCGCCGAGGGGCCGTGGCTCCGGGGGCGCCGGCCTGGCGGCCGCTCGGCCGGTCTGCACCCGTCGGTCATTCCGTGGTTGAAGGAGCGCGATGTCGCGCTGATGGGGAGCGACCACCCGACCTACGTCGCACCGTCCGAGCTGCCTGGCGCCGTCCACGACTTCGCGCTGCTCTATCTGGGGGTGCACATGTTCGACAACTGCGACCTGGAGGCGCTGGGCGAAGCGGCGGCCGAGCGCAACCGCTGGGAGTTCCTGCTGATGGCGGCCCCGTTGCCGATCCGCGGCGGGACGGGGTCGCCGCTCAATCCGATCGCGGTGTTCTGAGCGGGCGAGGTTTCCTCGGCTTGGGCAACGGCATCGCGGTCCCCCTCCACCAGCAACATTACGTCGTCAGGAGGGCTTCGGCCGCACCGTGGCGCCGCCGCACGGTCGATCGCACCGCCGACCCTGGCGGGTGAGCTGGCAGGGTCTCTGCGAGACTACCGCTCCGACGGCGGCTGCAACTCCCCCCCGAACTGCCGGTCGAGGGTCTCGTAGTCGACGTAGTCCTGGTGGTGGGTTACCAGGCCGTCTTCTACCGTGAGTACGGTGACGCCGGCCGTTTCGAACTCGACCCGGCCTCCCGGCCGGCCCAGGCTCTCCCCGTCGACGGTGCCGCGGTAGGTGACGTAGAGCGTGGCGTAGCGCCCGGTCTGGAACGCGCGGTCGACGACGGCCTCGGCGTCGGAGCCGACGTTGTTCGCCTGCATGTAGCTCAGGAACTCCTCGCGGGAGGCGGCGCTCGTGATCGCCACGGGCTGCCCCTCGGCCGTCGGGTCGGCGAAGGTCATCGCCGGGCTCGCCACCTCCCGCACCCGGTCGTGGTCCGGGGCGTAGAGCGCGCGGAAGTACTCCCGCGCGACGGCCAGTACGTCGCCCTCGCCCTGGGCGTGGGCGCGGTCATCGGCCCCGCTCATGACGAGGCACCCCGCCGCCACCCCGACCGCCGCGACGCCGGCCGCCCGAGCTCGCCAGGTGCCGTTTCCCATGCTCGACCTCCTCTCACGTTGGACCTCCGTTCCGCCCGGACGGCGCGGGTGCCCGGCTCCTCGTCGCCGCGAGCGCTCTCCGACCGCGTCTCGACAAGCCGCGAGCGCTCTCCGACCGCGTCTCGACAAGCCGCGAGCGCTCTCCGACCGCGTCTCGACAAGAGGAACGCTCCACGCCCGTCACGCGTCCTTCGGCACGAAGGCGAGGAAGCGCCGCGGGTTGTCGACCAGGATCTTGTGGATGGTCTCTTCCGGGACGCCGGCGTAGCGCAGCTTGGGCACGAAGATCGCCACGACGGACGAGTAGCCGGCGCCGCCGTTGGCCTTCAGTTCCTCCTCGCGCGCGAAGTCGGCCGACAGCAGCACGTAGTCCTCGAAGCCGGCGTCGATGCACGAGACGATCATCTTCACCTTCTCGGCGTCGCCCTGCGTGATCTGGTGGCCGACCGTGTCGAAGCCGAGGAAGGCGCCGCGGCGGGCGAGCGCCTTGTGGAGCTCGGCCCCCGGGTCGTCGACGATGTCGGCGAGGTGCCCGATGCAGATCAGTCGCGGGTCGACGCCCATCTCCTCGATGATGTCGAGCTGCTCGAGCGCGCACGACGGGCAGCCCTGGTGCGGGGTGTGCGTCATGATCGGGAGCCCGGTCCGCAGGTGGACGAGGCACGACGCGCGCAGCACCTTGCGCTCGTCGGGGTGCATCGTCATCGACGAGCCGATCTCGCCCAGCGCCCCCCAGCGCTCCCTCTCCGCGTCGCGCATGAAGTCCGCCGCGACCTCCTCCTCGGTCCACCCGGCGATCTCCGGCGGATAGCGCGGCTGCGTCCAGAGGCCGCCCGCCATGACGATGTGGAGGTTCACGCGTTGCGCCAGCTCGACCAGCCGGTCGAAGTTCTGGCCGAGGTCCTTGGTGCCGCCGTTCACGATGCAGCTCACGCCCTCCTGCGCCGTCGCGTTCACCTCGTCGGCCATGAGATCCAGATCCGCGGTGAACGGCGGCCGAGGGTTCTCCGGCGGCGTGACCCACGGCGGGATGGGGTCGCCGATCGACAGGTGCTCGTGGAAGAGCGTCGCGCCGTCCCCGAGCTCCTCCGGATCGATATCGCGCAGCACGGTGCGGATGATCGCTCCTTCGGGGAACGTCACGCCGCTGTCGCCTGCTTGCCGCAGCGGGGCCGGCGGACGGGCGGAGGTCAGGCCCGGTGCCACGACGACGCCGATTCCGGCGGCCCCGAGGCGGCGCATGGCGTCGCGGCGCGTGACGGACGCGGATCGATGCGGGCAGGTACCCATCGTCTTCTCCTTCCCGGTTGGGAGTCGCCGTCCCTACTGCGCGGCGAAGGCGCCGAGATCGCCCTCCAACTACTGCGCGGCGAAGGCGACGATCTCGCCGTTGCTACCGAACGGCGAAGGCAACGAGCTCGCCGTCGTGGTCGCGTCCGCTGACGGCGACCACCACGTACTGCGTGCCGTCGTGCATGTACGTCATCGGGGCGCCGGAAACCCCGGCCGCGAGCTCCGTCTGCCACAGCACCCGGCCCGTCGCCTTGTCGTAGGCGCGGAACATCCGCCCGCCCCCGAGCGGCGGCACCACCTGCATCGACCGCGAGCCGTCGCCCAGGAAGAGCAGCGTCTTCGTCAGGAGCGGCGCCGCCCGCCCCGGTGCGCCCAGCCACGGCAGGGCCAGGTCCTGCAGCGCGATGTGGTCGCGCGGCCCCGGTCCGTTCGGCACCATCCAGACGTGCTCGCCGGTGTTGAGGTCGATGGCCGTGATCCGCCCCCACGGCGGCTTGACCAGCGGCAGCCCCCGCGGCCCGTCGATCCAGACGCTGACCGGTCCCTGCAGGTAGCGGAACGGGGAGTCGTCCGGGGCCTCGCGCAGCCAGATCTGGATCGGCGCCGTGATCGACGGCACGTAGAGCATCTGCTTCTCGGGGTCGTACGCGGCGCCGTTCCAGTTGGCCCCGCCGACCCACCCCGGGAGCTGCAGCGTGCCCAGAGTCCCGCCGGGCGACTCGTCGCGCAGCGACGGCGGCGTGAATATCGGGCCGCCTCGGTAGCGGTTGAAGATCGCCAGCGCCTCCGCCCGCAGCTCCGGCGTGAAGTCGATCAGGTCGTCGACCGTGATTCCCTGCCGGTCGAAGGGCGCCGGCCGGGTGGGGAACGGCTGCGTCGGCGACGTCCGCTCGCCGGGGACATCCGACTGCGGCACGGGCCGTTCCTCGATCGGCCAGACCGGCTCGCCGGTGACGCGGTCGAATACGTAGGCGAACGCCTGCTTGGTCACCTGCACGACGGCCTTGATCGGCCGCCCGTCGACCGTGACGTCGGCCAGAATCGGGGTCGACGCGGTGTCGTAGTCCCAGATGCCGTGGTGGATCAACTGGTAGTGCCACACGCGGCGTCCGGTCTCGCACTCCAGGCAGAGCAGCGTTTCCGCGAACAGGTTGTCGCCCGGCCGGTGCCCGCCGTACCAGTTGTGGGTCGGCGTGGCGGTGGGGAGATACGCGTAGCCCAGCTCCTCGTCGGCACTCGCCACCGTCCAGACGTTGCTGGCCCCGGTGTGCTCCCAGGAGCCCTCCTCCCACGTCTCGTGCCCGAACTCGCCCGGCTGCGGGATCGTGTTGAAGCGCCACTTGAGCCGCCCGGTGACGGCGTCGTAGCCGCGGATGTAGCCCGGCGCCTGCTCGCGGCGGTCGAACTGGTCGATCGTGAAGATGCCGACGATGATCGTGTCGCGGCAGATGAGCGGCGACGCGGTCCAGCGGTACTCCTCGAGGTGGGGAACGCCCTCCGTCAGGTCGACCTTGCCGCCCGCCCCGAACTCGCGCAGCGGGTCGCCGGTGCGGGCATCGAGGGCCACGAGCTGCTCGCCGCTCACGACGAAGACGCGCTCGTCGTCGCGCTCCGGGTCGTGCCAGTAGCCGACGCCGCGGGTCGGGCCGCCGCGCGGCCGGCCGGCTCCGTCCTCGAGCGCGGGGTAGACCCACGTCGTCTCGCCGGTCGCGGGGTCGATGGCGGCCGCCTGCCCCAGGTTCGTGGCCATGAGGAGCCGTCCGCCGACCATCAGCGGCGTCGTCAGCAGCATCGGGCTGAACTGCAACTCGGGGTCGGCGTCGGCCAGCTCGTGGTCGACCGAGCGCCAGCGCCAGGCGATGTGGAGGTCTTGCAGGTTGCCGGCGTGGATCTGGTCGAGCGGCGAGTACTTGGTACCGCCCGCCTCGCCGGCGTAGCTGCGCCATTCCCCGCCCGCCGCGCCCTGCTGGGCAGCAACGCCAGCCGGCCCTCCCATCACGATCGCGAGGGCAGCCGCGGTGGCCAGCGACATTCGGGGACGGCGGCGTGCGCGTCCCGGCGGGCGAGCGCCGAGGACGTCCGAGACAGTCAGCCGGGCGCGAAGAGTCGGCATGGTGGCGCTCCTACCGTCGGGGCGCCGGGCGCGGCACGTTCCCGGCACGCATGCTCGACGGAGCGGGGAGGAGGTGCCGGCGGGCTGCTGCCCCTGGCTCCGACGGTCCATGATCACTCGCCCGCCGCCGGCGGCAGCGCGAACGTCACCAAGAGGTTGCTGCCGAGCGGCGCCTCGAGCTCGGACGCGTAGTTCGAGAGCTGGAAGATCGCCGACCCGCCCACCGGCACGGACAGGTACTGCCTCCCGTCCACCGCATACGACACGGGGAACCCCGTGATCTGGCTGCCGAGGATCGTCTGCCACAGCACCTCGCCGGTCTCGGCGTCGAAAGCGCGGTAGCGGCGGTTCAGGTCGCCGTGGAACACGACGTTGCCCGCCGTGGCGAGCGTCGACCCGGCGTTGGGGGCGCGCTGGCTGAAGCGCCACGCCTCGCGGCCCGTCGAGATGTCGAGGGCCCGCACCTCGGTCAGGTGGCCGTCCACCTCGAAGCCCGGTTCCGGCTGCGTGAAGCGCGGGCTGGCCCCGGAGATCGTCCGGTCGTTGGCCGTCTGGTTCAGGCACGAGCGGTTGATCGGGATGTAGAGCAGACCGGTCTGCGGGCTGTAGGACCACGACCACCAGCCCTTCACGTTGTGGCCGCAGATGATGAACTGGTCCCCGATCTCCCGCGCCACCAGGTCCATGTTGATGAACACCTGCCCGGTCGCGGGGTCGATGTCGCGGATGACGAAGCGCTCCGTGCTGGTGTAGGGGAGCGGCGTCCCCCACAGGAACTCGCCGGTCTCGCGGTCGAGCACGAACAGGCCGCCCGGCTCGCCGAGGGTCACCGCGACCTTGCGCTCCTCCGCCGTCCCGGCCAGGCGCGGGTTGATCCACATCACCGATTCCGGATCCGGGTCGACCACGGTGTCGATCAGCGTCCGTTCCTGCACGAAGTCCTGGTCCCAGTCGTCGCACGGCAGGTGCTGGTAGTACCACGCCATCTCGCCGCTCTCGACCTCGAGGGCGACGGTCGAGTTGGAGTAGAGCTCGCACGGCGTGCCGTCGCCGAGGTCCCAGGTGCCGCGCCGAACGATGCGGGGATACGGCAGCGGGACGGCGATGCCCCAGTAGATGAGCCCCAGCTCCGGGTCGTAGCTGCCGGGGGCGCCCCACGGCGAGACGTGCACCCGCTCGGAGGTCGGAAGGTTGCCCCACGTCTGTCCGCCCGGGTCGTCAGCGCCCGCCGCGGTGTAGACCCGCCACAGCTCGGTTCCGTCGTCCGAGTCGTGGGCCGAGATGAAGCAGCGCGCGTCGCGGCTCCGCGGGCTGCAGGTGCGGCCGGCGAGCACCCGGCCGTCGATGATCATCGCCCCCGACGAGTGCGTGATCCCGTCGTGGTAGTCGGCCATCTCGGTATCCCAGGCCACCTCTCCCGTGCGGGCGTCGAGGGCCAGCAGGTGCGCGTCGGCGGTCAGGTGATAGATGTGGTTCCCGTAGATGGCGAGGTTGCGCGTCCGGTTGCCGAGCGCCACGTACTCCCGCAGGTCGTCGGGGGCGCGGCGCTGGTAGTCCCAGAGCAGGTCGCCGGTCGTCGCGTCGAGCGCCTGGATGTGGTCGCCGTTGTTGGCGAGGTACATCACGCCGTCGTAGACCAGCGGCTGTACCTGCTGCGGGCCCTCGTCCATCGCCCGCATCCAGGCCACCTGCAGCGTGTGGACGTTGTCCCGGTTGATCTGGTCCAGCGGGCTGTAGCCCTGGAAGTCGTAGGTGCGGTGCGCCATCAGCCAGTCCTCGGGATCGGGATCCCGGAGCATCGCATCCGTCACCGGGACGAACGGCCTCACCTCGCGGGTGGTCGTCTCGCCTTCCTGGGCGTCGAGGACCGGGGGAACCGTCAGCGCCGCGAAACCGAGGATCAGGCTCACGAGCGGCGTGCGTCGCATGCGCATCGTCACCTCCGAAGGGCCGGTCGGGCTCATCCTATCGCGCGGCTCACGCCCGGTCCATCGCGCGCTTGCGGCGGGAGTGAGACATACTGTGGCCGGAACGAGCCCAACGAGCGCGTCGAGAGAAGGAGATCACGGCATGGCCACCATCATGAGCCCGCGCGCCTCCACCGTCCGGCGCACCCGCGGCGACCGGCGCACGCGTGCCGCCGGTCGCCTCCGCGGCGTCTTCGGGATGACGCTGGCGGCGATGCTCGCAGGCAGCCTGATGGCGGCGGCGACCGTCCTCGCCCAGGAGGCCGGACGCAGCCCCGACGCCGACTGGCCGACCTACAACCGCGACCTCGCCGGCACCCGCTACTCGCCGCTCGACCAGATCGACACCGGCAACGTCGGGGAGCTCGAGGAGGTCTGGTCGTACGGCTTTCATCCCGACGATGGCTTCATTGAAGGACCGACCCCGACGGAGCTCTTCCAGCAGGTGACGCCGATCGTCGTCGACGGCATCATGTATCTCGCGGCCGGCAACCGGGTGGTGGCGCTGCAGCCCGAGACCGGCGAAGAGATCTGGCGGCACGAGTTGGGCGAGGGGCTGGCGTCGTTCCGCGGCGTCGCCTACGGCCCGGCGACCGACGCGCACGGGGCGCGCATCTACTTCACCAGCCTGTCGAAGGTCATCGCCCTCGACGCGGCAACCGGCGAGCGCGACCGAACGTTCGGCGGCGACGGGGAGGTCGAGCTGCGGATCCCGTACACCGGCGTCCCGGTGGTCTATCGCAACGCCCTGATTCTCGGCTCCAGCGCGTTCGGCCCCGGGCAGGAGCACATCGCGCCTCACCTCAATCAGCCGCGGGGTGGCGGCGAGCCGGTGTACGCCTACCCGCGGGCGCTCGACGCCGCGACCGGCCGCCTGCGGTGGGAGTTCCCGACGCTGCCGACGGAGTCCGACTTCGGCAGCCACACGTGGGGCAACCAGAGCTGGCGCAACCGCATCGGGAACAACGTCTGGGCGTTCACCCTGACCGTCGACGAGGAGCGCGGCCTGGTCTACATGCCGGTCAGCAGCCCGGGCTCGAACTTCTACGGCGGCGACCGGCCCGGCGCCAACCTCTTCGCCAACTCGACCATCGCCATCGATATCGCGACGGGCGAGCTGGAGTGGTACTTCCAGAACATCCACCGCGATCTGTGGGACTACAACCTGCCGCCGGCGCCCGGCCTGCTGGAGATCGAGCGCGACGGGGAGCGCATCCCCGCCGTGGCTCAGGTCGGGAAGTCGGCCTTCATGTTCATCCTGAACCGCGTTACGGGCGAGCCGATCCACGGCGTGGAGGAGCGCCCGGTGCCCGCCGGCGACGTGCCGGGGGAGGAGTATTGGCCGACGCAACCGATCCCGCTCAAGCCGCCGCCGGTGGCGCGGGTCAGCATCGGGCCGGACGACATCGTCACCGCCGACGACACGACGCCCGCGCACGCCGCCGCCTGCCGCGAGCTGTGGGACGAGGTGGGCTACTACAACGAGGGACCCTACACGCCGCTCAGGCTCAAGCAGGAGGGGACGCCGCCCTCCCTCGTCTTCCCGGGGACCGGCGGCGGCGTCAACTGGAACGGCACCGCCTACGACCCGGAGCTGGGCTACATCTTCGTGAACTCGAAGGACCGGCCGATCAGCGGCTGGATGGATGTCAATCCGGAATACGGCCCAGGTGTCGAGGACCACGTGGCGTACGTCCGCTCGCCGGGGCCGCCGTTCGAGGCGCCGATCTTCGACGCCGAGGGCGAACGCCTCGGGGCGCTCCCGTGCTACAAGCCGCCCTGGGCGCGCCTCTACGCCGTGCACGCTGCCAGCGGGGAGATCGCGTGGGAGGTGCCGCTGGGCATCACCGAGCTGCTGCCGGAGGAGAAGCAGCGGGTCGGCACGCCATCCGTGGGCGGCGCCATCGTCACCGGGGGCGGCCTCGTCTTCATCGGCGCCACTACCGACCGCCGCTTCCGGGCGTTCGACTCCCGCACCGGCGAGGAGCTCTGGTCGGCCGCGTTCGACTACAACGTCGAGGCTGTGCCGATCACCTACGCGGGCAACGACGGCCGGCAGTACGTCGCCGCGAACGTCTCGGCGCCCGCCAGCGGCGAGCCGCGCGGAAACGAGCGCCTGGTGGTCTTCGCCCTTCCAGACCGGGAGGGCGCTCCGTAAGCTCCATGCCGTCGCAGAAGGCACCGTTACCGATTGCCGGAGCGTATCGCCGTCTCCGGGGAGGCTCACATGCAGGCATCCGAGTCCCGTTCGCAGCAGATCGTGTCGCTTCGGTTCGGCCTGGCGTTGGCCGTCCTCGCCGCACTGGCTCTCGGCACCCCCGGCACCGGGGAGGCGGCACAGTCCCTGCCGTGATCTGCCGGTAGCCCAGGACGTGGGGACGGTGTCGTCGGCCGCGGAGGTGCCCGGCGTGTACGTCGCGCGCCTGAACGCCGGCGATGCCGAGCGCGTCACCGACCTCTTCGCGGACGACGCGGTGCACCGCGGACCCGACGGGCAGATCCGGCGCGGGAGGGCCGCGATTCTGGCGTTCTATGCGGGCGTCCTCGCCAACGGACCGGGGGGGCTCGCCGTGGGCCAGAGCGTGGCGGACAGCCGCCGGGTGGCCTTCGAGTTGATCAACGTGGAGGGGTGCAACGAGGAAGACCCGGCGACCGCGGTGGACCTGATCGAGGTCGACGACGCCAACCGGATTCGGGATTTCACCGTGTTCTTCCGGCCGGACGGTCGCTGAAGGGTATCAAGCCACACTCCGCGGGCACTCGCGCAATCTTCACGAGATCTTAAGGTTCGCCCCGAGCACGAAGCGGTTAACGTCTTGACACGGAGGACGTTACCGCGTCGGCCCAGGTGACGCCGGGCCCTCTCCACGCCCGCGATCGAGGTGAGCCGCCCGACCACGCGCTCCTGGACGCGCGGCGTCCTGGCAGTGACCGGCACGCGGGTGGCCACCGCCGTCTCGGAGCGGTCGCTCTCGCGCTCGAGTTGATCTCGCAACCGGACCTGGAGGCGCGATGGCCACTCGACAGCACGCGGCCGACCCCTGGGTCGCCGCCGCGCACCTGCTGAGTCGCGCCGCGTTTGGCCCGACTCCGGAGGCCCTGGCCCGCCTGACGGCGATGAAGCGACAGGAGGCGGTGGAGACGTGATCGTGGACGCCACCTGGGCACCCCTGCCGGCGCCGCCCGACTGGGTCCGACACCCCTGGCTCAATACGCAGCGCGGCTGGGCCGACACGCCGCCGGACGTGCTGGCCGACAACCACGGGCGCACGACCGCACGCTATGCAGACGAGATGGACGACCTGCGCGCGTGGTGGCTGCGCGAGATGATGCGCACGCCCGGACCGCTCCGGGAGGTCATGACCCTGTTCTGGCACGGGCACTTCACCTCCTCGTTCGAGAAGGTGCGGATCTCGCAATCGATGTACGAGCAGAACGCGGTGTTTCGACGCCACGCACTGGGCAACTTCCGACAGCTCTTGAACGCCGTGCTGCGCGACTCCGCCATGATGCTCTATCTCGACATGGAGGAGATGACCGGCGAGCGCCACAACGAGAATCTCGCCCGGGAGCTCTGCGAGCTCTTCACCCTCGGGGTGGGCAACCACCGCGAGGTGGACGTCCGGGAGATCGCTCGCGCCCCGACCGGCTGGACGCTCGACGTGCCGGCCGGCGTGGTCAAGCCCAACCGGCCGGATGCCCCCCCGCCTGCACCGGGCGCTCCGACGCGACGGCCTGGTCGCCCGATTCGTCCCGGAGCGTCACGATGGCGGGACCAAGACGATCCTGGGGCGAAGCGGTGCGTTCGGGTTGCACGACGTCGCCGACATCCTGGTGGCCCACCCCGCTACCGCCCGGTTCCTGGCGGGCAGGCTCATCGCCTTCTTCGGGGCGAGCGATCCGCACGGCGCGCTCCAGGGGCGTCTGGCCGAGACCTTCATGGTCCACGCCGAGAGTGAGGTGCAGTTGGCCAAGGTGGTCGAGGCGCTCCTCGTATCCCCGGAGTTCGACCGGGTCGCGGCCCGCGGGAACCAGGTCAAGAGCCCGGTCCGTTTGTTGGTCGGCGCCGCCCGGCAACTCGCCCTCGAGATCGACCCCACCCCCAACCTCGCCCGCTATGTGGAGGCGATGGGACAGAGGCTCTTCGATCCGCCCAACGTCAAGGGATGGCCAGGGGGTGAGACCTGGCTCGCTCGGCGCACCCTGGCTCGGGAGGATGACGCTCTCCGCACAGCAGGGCGTCGTTCCTGCGATACCCGGGCAAGGCGGCGTGGTTCGACCCCACGGAGCCGGCCGAGGTGCTCGATGGATGGGTAGGCCGCTGCTTCGAGCGATACTGCGACGACGTGGTCTCGCCGATGCTCGGGCTGCGGATCGGCCGCCGCGCCACCCTGGCCTTCGCAAGCGCCTCGCCCCGCAGCGACACCATCGAGAATCCCGCCATCATGGAAAGGACCGGCTACGACACGGAGCTACGCGGGATGCAGGGCCGCTCCGCGTCGGCGGCGAACGCAAACGACCCGCTGGAGCGCATCCGGCAGCTCGGCCGGCAGACGGTATCGCTGGCCGACCGCATCCACGCGGCCCAGCGAATCGCGTCGCGCGCGGACTGCCCGCCGTTCCGTCTCTCGCAGTCGCTCCGGCTGATCGGCCAGATGGTCGTCGCCGGGCTCCCGACCCGGGTCTTCTACGTGTCCATCACGGGGTTCGACACCCACGTCGAACAGCTCCGCGGTCATCGTGGCATTCTGCAGGAGCTGAGCCAGGCGGTCGGCGCGTTCGCGCGTGACATGCGGGCGGCCGGACAGTGGGGACCGCACCCTGGTGATGACGGTCTCCGAGTTCGGTCGTCGCGTTGCCGAGAACGGCACCCTGGGCACCGATCACGGCTCGGCGAGCGCGATGGTGCTGGCGGGCGGCTCGGTCGTACCGGGGCTGCACGGCGGCATTCCCAACCTGAACGACCTCGACGACGGCGATGTCCGGCAGCAGGTCGACTTCCGCGCCGTGTATGCGAGCGTGCTCCGGCAGTGGTTTGGTGTCGACCCCGACCCGGTCCTGTTCGGGCGCTTCGAGCCGGTCGCTCTCCTCCGGGTCTGAGTGAGAGCATGCGATACCCCGTGCCATCGCGCGTGTGAACGTGAGCATGCGATGGACGTTGGCGTCGATTGTGGTTGCCACAGGAGTCGTCTCGGCCCAGGACCCGGTAACGACGATGTACGAGGACCAGCTCACGCTGGTGGAGCACGAGGTGCGGTCACTCGCCGAGGCGATGCCCGCGGAGGCATACGACTTCGCCCCCCGGGAGGGCGCCTTCGACGGCGTCCGCACGTTTGGCGAGCAGGTGCGGCACCTCGCCACGATGATCTTCATGACGGCCGCCCGCGTGCTCGAGGAGCCCTCCCCGTACGGACCGGGCCGGCACAACAACGGGCCCGACGGCGTCCGATCGAAGGCGGAGGTCCTGGCCTACTTGAACGAGGCCATCGCCTATGCCCGCCGGGCCGTCGGATCGCTGACGACGGCGAATCACCTGGACCTCGTGCCGTCCGTGTTCGGCCCGCTGCCCCGTGCGGCCGTCGCCGCCGGCATCACCTATCACAGCTTCAACCACTACGGCCAGATGGTGGTGTACGCACGCATGAACGGTGTCGTACCGCCGGCGAGCGTCCCCACGGGTGACGAGCGCACGCGCTGACGGAGAGTGCGCCGACAGCCGCGCAGGCAGCGGCACGGGGCCCCGGTTCAACCCGGCTCCGGCAGCGCGGGTCGCCGCCACAGCCGTCAAGCGCAGCGGCGAGCCACGGTGAGCGGGCCTCGCGGAGGTTCGCCGGCCATGCGCCTCCTGATCGCCGCGCCTTGTCGCGCGTGCCCTCCTCTCGACCCGCCGGTCGACGAGGTGCTCGTGGCCGCGGGCCCGGATTGACCTCTTCCGAGGACATGTCGTGCCTCCCCGGCGCAACGGCTCGCGTGCCCGGCCGCCGGAAACACCGCCGTTCTTCCGGCCTCCAGGTGCCTGGCACGCCCCTTGCTCTCAAGTGAGGTGGCGCGTGCAGCCTTTGCGCTGGCGAAAAGACACGCGCGCAGAAAGGACAAGGCACGATGGACACTCCGTTGAATGCTCGCCGACGCACTCCGTTTCTCATGGCACTCGCTGTGGCGGCACTGTCGGTGTCGCCGGCCGCCGCCGACGGGCCCACGTACGGTCTGTTCCAGCGAGTGCAGGAACAGGTGCTCCGGTACCCGTTCTTCACGGTCTTCGACGACGTGAGCATCGGGATCGCCGGCGAGGGGCTGGTCGTGCTCACGGGCCACGTCACCGGGGGATACAAGGCGAAGGCCATTGAAGAGCGCGTGGACGCGCTCGACGGTGTGACGGAGGTAATCAACCGCATCGCCGTGCTCCCGGTGTCGCGGTTCGACGACCGGTTGCGATACGTCATTGCCCGCGCGATATACGGGAATCCCGATTTCTGGCGCTACGGCGCCAGGGCGAATCCGCCGATTCACATCGTGGTGAATCGTGGGCACGTGACGCTGACGGGCGTTGTCGACAGCGAGACCGACCGGCAATTGGCGCGGGCGCTCGCGGGGCAGTTCAACGCTTTCTCGGTCACCAACGAGCTCCGGCTGTCGCGCGAGGTGACGGCGGAGCTCGAAGCGCTCGGATAGCGACGGCGCGCGCGAAGAGGCGCTTGGCGGCGGCCGTCCGGCTGGCCGCCGCCGACTCCATGCCAGAACCGGGGAGCAACGAGATGAAGCTACTGAGAATCCTCGCCATGTCCGCCTCCCTGGCCGTCGTCACCTGCAATGGCTCGCCGACGGAGCCGAGCGAAGTGCACGGCCCCGAGGGGCAAGGCGGCGAGTCGGGTGAATCCGGTTCGCAGTATGCGACATCGGAGACGGCCACGGAAGTCTGAGTCGCCTAAACCTGGCCAGGGCTCTGCTCCGGTACCGGATCGGCTGGCCGTGCTGTCCATTTCCCTCTGCGGCTTCACGCCAGCCCGAGGCGACGGCTCGGTCCCCCTTCCTGCCGCCGATCAAGCGTCGCCGATCGCCTCGGCCCGCGAGCGTGGTGCCGTTCGGGCTCGCCGCTCCCTCTACGGATCACGTCGAGCGCGGCGCGGGCAATCGATGCCGGGCGCGCCCACGCCGGGAGCGACCGCTCCCTTCCCAATCCAGGATCTCGACGGTTCGGGCGTAGAGGCGGCGGGCTCGCTCGCGGTCGGCGCCGATGCAGACCATGCCGAGCTTGCCGTGTGGCTCCAGCGCCCCGATCAAGTGGAAGACGACGCCCTCCTGGCTCGGCGCGTGGAAGTGCAGTTCTTGTTCCACCGCAATCCCGACGAGGTCGTCCGGGCTCAGACCGACGTAGCGCGGCTCGTGGAGGTTGTCGGTCGCGAGGTAGTACCGTGTCTGACCCGCGGGGGTCCTATACAGGCCGGTCGCCCGGTCGTACGTCCCGTCGGTGAGGAAGTCGAGCATCAGGAACGGGTGCGTGGTGCCGCCCTTGCGGAGGTTGATCTCGATCGCATACGGCCGCCAGCGCCCGCCCTCGCGTACGACGACGAAGTCGACGCCGAAGCGTCCGAGCACCCCGCGCGCGCGGAGCACCTCGGCCACGCGCTCCCCGGCCTGCTGCAGCTCGGCGCGATAGCGGTCGTCGGCCGGAAACTCGCAGCCGACGAACACCTGGCCCGACCGCCCGCCGAGCACCTGCTCGTGCGTCGAGACGACCTCGACCACGTGCCGCGGATCGATCCGGCACTGCACGGATGGTGACCGGACCTCATCGCCGGTGACGAACGCCTCGACGATGCCGCCCATCTGCCCGAGCTTGTCCACGTAGAGCTCCCAGGTCAGGTCCGCTGCCTCGAACAGCAGGCTGTGCGGCAGCCGGCGGGCGATGCGCGCCTCCGCATCGGCGTCGGCGTCGCGCGGCCGAAAGCGGAAGCGCGCGTTCCCCTCGCCCGAGAACCCGTCGTTCAGCTTGACGACGGCGTACCCGAGGGACGGTTGACGCCGCTTCAGCGCGGCCAGGGCCGCGGCCACGTCCCGCCGGTCTCTGAGCGCCTCGAACCCGTCTGGTGTCGTCACCCCGGCCGCTCGGAAGACCTGCCGCGACGAGCTCTTGGAGCCGAGGTCGGCAAGCGCCGGGTCGCACCCGTAGAGGGGGATGCCGAGTCTGACCGAGAGCGTTCGCTCGAGCGGCGTGACGTTGAAACAGACCAGGTGTGCCAGCGCGGGGTCGCCGATCGCGGCCCGCAACCGTCGCAGCACGGATCGATTGGCCAGGATCCTGGCCGTCAAGGGCGTCGGGGAGGACTCGCCGCAGGCGACGAGCGTCAGGCGCTGCCGGGCGTGACGGTGCGGGACGCCGGCCAGCAGGTGCAGGTAGTAGTCGACGATCGTGGGGTGTATCGGAACGCTGGTCGCGTAGACGACGCGCGTGTACGGCATGCGCAGCAGCAGCAAGAGGCACAGCAGGCGTTCCTCGTAATGCGCGATGCCCTGAACCTTGGCGATGATGTCAGCGTCGAGACTGAGGCTCGGCACGACGACGACCGTCCTCGGGGCGAGGCGATCGGCGAAGACGCGCCGGTGGAGCGGTCCGAGGCGCTGCTGCAACTCGGCAAACCGAGCGCGCTCGCTCTCGGATCCCGGTTCCGGATGGCGCATCGGCGTGGTCGCCGCCCCCCCGCGACGGAAGTCGATCCTGCCGCGCTCCGGGTCACTGTTCGGTGACGGAGGATTCAGGCGCTCGGCTCGTCGGCCCGCTGGCCGGAGTGGAACTCGGCGTAGACGTACACCGGGATCTCGAGGGCGCCGAGGCGCTCCTCGATCACGGGCCGGACGTCAGCCCACCGCAGCCCGCCTACGCCGGTCGCGAGCCGGGGCAGGGCGAGAGAGCTCAGACCCTCTCGCTCAACGATCCGTGCGAGGGCGCGCAGCGCATGGCGGACGTGCTTGATCGTGGCGCGCCCCGGATGGCCGCCGTGGCCGTAGCCGCCTTCCTGAGTGATGAGATTGATGACCCGCACGCCGCCCGGCCCGCCCCACATCCAGGCTTCGCCTGGCCTTGCGTGCGTCAGATCGCACCAGTGGTGGTAGTCCTTGTGCATCGCCGGGTACATCTCGTGCAGCGATCGTGCCAGCCCCTGCTTCATCGGGTCCTTCGGCGCCACACCATGGGCCACGGCCTGCGCGCGACTGAGCAGGATATCTCCGGAGACGTAATGGATCACGGACTCGATCATATCAGGAGCGAGAAGGACTTCCCGAGGTTCGCCGGTTCATCGAAACGAACCGGTTTGGAGTCCGGCGACCCGAGCGTTCGGAACACTACGTGGGCGACCTCGTCCACGGCGCGCGCGATGGCATCCTGGCGACCTCCGCCGTCGTCGCGAACTCCCGATGTCGTTCGGCGTAGAGGGTGCGTTCGCCAGCAGCCGGGTCGCCGCTCACGACTGCGATTCGACCAGCGCCTGCAGGCTGGCCACGTGGCGGAGCAACGCTGTGCGACCCGCGTCGGTCAAGCGGTAACGGGATTGCGGGCGTCGGCGCACGAACTGCTTTTGCTCCGCGACGTAGCCGCCGCGGACCAGCTTGGCCAAGTGCGCGCCCAGGTTGCCGTTGGTGGCCTTGACCGACCGCTGCAGGTCGGTGAACGTAACCCACTCTGCCGTGACCAACTCCGCGATCACCGCCAAGCGAACCTTGGACAGGAGAAGGTCATCCATTGGCTCTGCGACTCCACAAGAGGACGCCGGGAGCCACGAAGCCGGCCAACCAGCCGGCTGCAATCACTGCGTCGAACCACGTTGAAGCGAACGGCGCGATCGCGCTCGCCGCAAGCATGGCGATACCGGCGCCGACTAGCAGTCGGCTGGAATGCAGGCCGACAATCAGCAACGCGATGCTGAACCCCGTTTGCCAGAACAGCGCCATGGCATCCGCCGGGATCACCCTGGGTTGCGCGATCAGGTTCAGGATGAACAGGGCGGCGAAGGTGACCCCGAACGTGGTTCCCGTGAAGCTGTCCAGTAGGGTTTCGCGCGGCGCGTCGTCTTGGTGGGAGACCCACCATGTGATGCCGACGCCGAGCGCGATCAACGGAAGCTGAAACAGTTGGTCGAGGGGCACGGAGAATCCGAGTACGCGGACCTGATGGACTCCGTTGATGGTCGCCGCGACGATGCCCCAGGTGATGAGGATGACCGGCGGGAGGTGCAGGGTCCTGTCGGCCGTCCAGAGTATCCTGTCGACCAGGGCCAGTGAGGTGGTCCCGCTTTTTCGGACCACTGGCTAAGGTGTATTCCAGAGCCTGGAGGAGGCACTGGGATGACGACGAGACGACGGCGGCAGTTCACCGCGAACTTCAAGAAACGCGTGGCGCTCGAGGCGCTGCGCGGGGACCGCACGGTGCAGGCGATCGCGGCCAAGCACGAGGTTCATCCGAACCAGGTGGGCGCGTGGAAGCGCCAGGCGGTCGACGGGCTGGAGGATGTCTTCGCTGGCGGCAGAGCATCTCGCGACTCCGAGCACGAGGCGACGATCCGGGACTTGCACGCGAAGATCGGCGAGTTGACGGTGGAGCGGGATTTTTTTCTGCGCGGCTTGCAACGCTGAGCCGCGCCGCACGCCTGGAACTGGTCGAGCGGGGCGGCGAGTTGAGCATCCGGCGCCAGTGCGCGTTGCTCGGCATCAACCGCTCGTCGGTGTACTACACGCCGCGGGAAGAGCGCGCGGAGAACTTGGCCTTGATGCGGCGGATGGACGAATTGTCGCTGCAGTACCCGTTCTACGGTAGCCGGCAGATGGCGCGCCACCTGGGACGCGAGGGCGTGTCGGTGGGGCGGCGCCGGGTCCGCCGGCTGATGTGTCTGATGGGGCTGGAAGCGGTCTACCGCAAGCCGCGCACGAGCGCCGCGCAGCCGGGTCACCGCATCTATCCGTATCTGCTTCGAGAGCTGACGATAGAGCGCCCGGACCAGGTCTGGTGCGCCGACATCACCTACATCCCGGTGACGGCGGGCTTCCTGTACCTGGTCGCGGTCATGGACTGGGCCAGCCGTCACGTGCTGGCCTGGCGACTGTCGAACACGATGGACACCGGCTTCTGCATCGAGGCGCTGGAAGCGGCGCTTCGGACGGGCACGCCCGAGATCTTCAACACCGATCAGGGAGCGCAGTTTACCAGCGCGGCGTTCACCGAGCGGGTGCTGGCGGCGGGGGCGCGTTGCTCGATGGACGGCCGCGGGCGGTGCCTGGACAACGTCTTTATCGAGCGGCTGTGGCGGTCGCTGAAGTACGAAGCGGTGTACCTGCACGAGTTGGTCGACGGGTTCGAGGCCGAGCGGGTGGTCGGGGCCTGGATGACGTTCTACAGCGACGTACGTCCGCACTCGGCACTCGGGGGTCGCACGCCGGCCGAGGCCTACGGCGAGGAGCGTGCAGCGTGAACATGTCAGCGGCGTGCAGCGCTTTGGACGCGCTCGACCGGCGGATGGTCCAGGTGACGCCGCTCGGCATCCAGGGCGAAGGCTGCCGGCTCGGCGAGAAGACGCACAGGGTGCTCGACCGCCGGCCTGGAGCTGACAGCCCTCGCCGTCAGGCGGCGCTGCCAGCGTCCCGTCGCCGTTACGTTACGGTGCTGCAAGGAGAGGGAAGCCTCCGAAGGCGGCCCCCCTTCGTGCACCGCATGTTCGGCATCGAGCAGGGGATCAACGAGCTCGACCACGGCCGAGAACACGCTCGGCATCTTCGGTCCGAAACCGAGCACGACTCCGGCGGTGAGCGGTCGACGTGGCAGACGGGACAGGTCCGGCGTCGTCCAGGACGCCATACCCGACCGCAGAGCAGGCAGGCCCGCAGGTGCTTCGTGCGCCAGTCGCCGCGGCGCTTTCGTCCCCTCCCCCGGACCCCCTCCCGGGGCTCGCCGCCGCGCTTCGCGGACTCACTCATGAGGCCGCAAGATTCCCACAGCTCATCATCATCTATGATCAGATACCAGACAGACGACGAGGGCGCGGTTCGCAACCGGAATACACCTTAACGAAGCCCTCGAATGGTCCAAACGACCGGGACCACCTCACAGATCGTCGTGTGCGGTGGACTTGTCCATGCGGCGGTCACCTCCCCCGGGATCGTCTGTACTACAGAGTAGTCTCCATCTGTGACCTCGTCAAGTTCCCGATCAGGACCGCGTCCACCGCCCGTTCGGGCCGGCGTTGCCGACGGGGCCGGGGACCTCAACAGAACACGTGCTGCTCGGTGCGCCGCGGATCGCCTCCGAACAGCACTCTGGTTCAGGAAGCGTTGGGGACAAAGCGCCGGCAACAGACCCAGCAGGGCGCCGGCCACGACCGAGACGCCGAGCGTGAACGCTGGGACGCGCTCGTGAAGACGGAGATCCAGCGGGCGGGAACGCCGCGGGAGGCCCGCGACCTTCCTGCGCCGGGCCTACCGAAGTCACCGCCTTCCGTCGGCCGTCCGTTCCGCCTGGGGGCGCCCGCTCTCAATGGCGCATGCGGTCCTCCCGATCTCCGAGCCGGGCTATCCCGCCGCAACTGCTCCCGTCGTCTCCCGGCGGACGGCTGTCTCGGCCCGCGCAATGCGCTCGCCACCAACTCAGACAGGGCACCACCATGCGAGTCACGTTTGCGCCTCTCGGCGTTCGCGGAGGAGCAGTGGGGGAACAGGCCTTCGTCTTGTCCAATTGTCGCCAAGTTCCCACTTCGTGTCACCCAACGATCACACGCGATCCGTCAAGATTCTGGCTCGCGAGGAGGTCCAGCAGGTCGGCCTGTCGCTGGTGAAGGAGTGGAACCTGGAACGCGATATCGCCGAAAAGCGCCGGCAGCGCACGAACAGTCAACGGCGCCCCAAGGCGGTGCTCGACGCCACCGGGACGCCATCGCCGCGGTGACCGACGCGCACGGGGACATGAAGGCGATCGTGAGCGCCGTCGAAGCACGGGAGCCGCAGAAGCCGGGGGCCGAGGCCCGACACGAAGTACCGGCCGCGACAACGAAGGGACGTGTCATGACTCGCCTGTTGACCGCTGCCGGCCTCCTGGCGTTCGCTCCGAGCGTCGCCGACGCGGACTGTCGCTCCATCTACGATTCTGATCTGAATGCAATCGCGTGGAGCGAGATGCGCGAGAGCCGGTATACCCTTTGCTACGACACCAGGCTCGCGCAGGACGTCGAGCTGGCGGAGCGATGGGTCGACAACGCGTTCAACATCGCCGAGAGAAAGTACAACGTCGTGCCTCCGGTCCAGCGTCGAGGCCACGACCTGGAGATGACGATCTTCCTCGTGCCCCACCCCACGTCGAGAGCCAACCGGTCCACAGCGACGGTGACATGTTGCAGCGACAGCGTGAGTCTGGAGATTCATATCATGAGTCCGTCGGCTCCTGACTACGGGCGGCCCGAGGATGACTTCATCAAGACGTTGACCCACGAGATGATGAACGCCTTGCACTACGAGACGAGGGAGCCTCCCAACATGACGCCTCCGCGTTGGGTGCTGGAGGGGCTGGCCGAGTACGAGGGCTACTACGGCACCACGTCGGGCAACCGTGCCAAGGTGGACTGGCTGATCGAGTACGTCCACGACAATCTCCAGGGTGACATCCTTTACGGCTACAGCCTGGAGGACGGCGCGGCGCCGACGATCGCCTCCGTCGACCGGTACTACGGCTCTGCCGTCGTGATGATCTTCTTTGCCGAGCAGTTCGGGGAGGAGATCCACTACAAGTTCTTCCAGAAGCCGATCAATGACGTGTTGACCGACTATGGGTTCGGTGCGGAGGATGCGTTTCGCGAGCTGGACGCCTGGTTAGATCGAAAGTACCTGGCGCCGCCACCGGGCACAAGTAGCTATACGCCGCACGTGACGTGTGCGGGGAGGTACTGGCGCACCGACGCCGGCCGGTTGAGCTTCGAGGTGCAGGTCCGCAACAACGAACAGCGTCCCGCAAACCACGGGGTGTTTCAGCAGCAGTACCGGCCGGATGGCTCGCGCCCGTGGACTACGGAGGGCAGCGTCGCCTTGGTGTCGAGCGACAGGTCCGGTTTCTCAACGCCGTTGTTCACGAGCACGTCCAGCCGGTCGTTCGAGTGGCGGGCGCGGTCATGCCCGATGAGTCAAACGACCGACCGCGCGTGCTCCGAATGGTCCAATACGATCCACTGGACGCCCTCCACGTGCGCGCGGGTGCGGGTACGCTGACCGGCTGACGGACGGCACGGTGCGCCCAACGACGTTCAGGGAGCCTCGGAGCTTCGAGTGGACCGTCCTGGGAACCGTCTCGAACGACGGCACGTTCAGCATGGGGTCCGATGAGGTTGACGTGGACACACCGGATGACCCCATCCAGTATCGGGGGGCTTCGGCCCGGGAGGTACGGGCTGACACCCCCGGCGCAAATGACGGGCAGCGCAGCGACGCGTTTCCCCTGATACTCTCTCGGCCTAGTGTCCTGCCACTGAAAACAGTGGAACGTTCTTGGAGGCGTCGTCGTCTGTGCCAAGGAGGTAGTCCATGCGCAGAGGACCTCGCCCGGCGCCGGTCACCTTGACGGAAGACGAACGGCAAGCCTTGACCTCCCTGGCCCATCGGTCGCGCACGGCGCCACAGCTTGCGCGGCGCGCCCGCATCATCCTGGCCTGCGCCGACGGCCAGCCCACGCGCGGTATCGCCAAGCGCCTGCACCTGTCGCCGACCACCGTCTGCAAGTGGCGCACTCGATTTCTTGCCGACCGGCTCGACGGCTTGACCGACGAACCGCGGCCGGGCGCGCCGCGCCGCATCACCGACGCGCAGGTCGAGGATGTGGTGGTGCGCACCCTGGAATCGACCCCCCGCGGCAGCACCCACTGGAGCACGCGAGGCATGGCCAAGGCTACCGGTCTGAGCCACGCGACCATCGGTCGGATCTGGCGTGCCTTCGGGTTGCAGCCGCACCGGACCGAGACGTTCAAGCTGTCGCCGGACCCCTGGTTGATCGACAAGGTGCGCGACATCGTCGGGCTGTACGTCAATCCGCCCGAGCACGCGGTCGTGTTCTGCGTCGACGAGAAGCCGCAGATTCAGGCCCTCGAGCGCACCGCGCCGCTGCTGCCGATGCAAGCGGGCCAGGCCGAGCGGCGCACCTTCGACTATCGCCGCCACGGGACGACCTCGTTGTTCGCCGCACTCGACGTCAAGACCGGCACGGTCATCGGCGAGTTGCACCGCCGCCATCGGTCGGTCGAGTTCGAGAAGTTCCTCAAGCGCATCGACGCCGAGACGCCGGACGGGCTGGACATCCACCTCATCCTGGACAACTACAGCACGCACAAGTCGCCCCGGACTCGGCGGTGGCTGGTCCGGCACCCGAGGTTCCATCTCCATTTCACCCCGACCTACAGCTCCTGGCTGCATCTGGTGGAGCGATGGTTCGCGGAACTGACGACCAAGCAACTGCGTCGCGGCGTGCATCGCAGCATCGTCGCCTTGGAGCGGGCGATTCGGGAGTTCCTTGACCAGCACAACGCCGCCGCCCGTCCGTTCGCGTGGACGAAGTCGGCCGACGAGATCCTGGCGAGCATCGCCCGGTTCGCGCAACGGACCCTCGCGGCGCACAGCGGATACTGTTTCACGAACCATTGATACAGGACACTAGGCGGTTCAGGAAGGATGTCTCGGAATCGGCAGTCGGCCGAACGCTGCGGATGGCGCCGCGACGGGCGAGGGGCACCCGTTCCAACAGTCTCGCCTCCCCGCGTTCTGCCGCGCGTTTTC
The DNA here is from genome assembly GCA_965215155.1 of Vicinamibacterales bacterium. Lineage (GTDB taxonomy): Bacteria > Acidobacteriota > Vicinamibacteria > Vicinamibacterales > UBA8438 > JAGWAJ01. The sequence continues at coordinate 3,017,712 of CBDCCY010000004.1, forward strand.
TGCGCCGCACTGAGCCGCGACGGTGAGGCATCGCAAGTGCTATGCCGTGGTTCGCGCTGGGGTTCAACAGATGCTAGTGTGCACCGTCAGAAATACGTGAGCAGTAACGCTTCAGGGATTCCAGGATCTGCTCGGCGGTCTTCGTCCAGACGAAGGGCTTGGGGTCTTCGTTGTAGACCGCCAGGTACTCCTTGATCGCCGCCTCGAGTGCTTGGGTGCTGCGATGGGTTCCACGCCGGATCTGCTGCCGGGTGATCTCGGCGAACCAACGCTCTACCTGGTTGAGCCACGATGCGCTCGTGGGCGTGAAGTGCAGGTGATACCGAGGACGCCGTGCCAGCCAGTCGTGGATCATCGCCGTCTTGTGCGTGCCGTAGTTGTCCAGCACCAGGTGGATGTCGAGGTCGGGCGGCACCGCCTTGTCGATCACGGCGAGGAAGCGCTTGAACTCCACCGAGCGGTGCTTCCGAAAGCACCTGCCGATCACCTCGCCGGTGGCGGTGTTCAGGGCCGCGAACAACGAGGTCGTGCCGTGCCGTCGATAGTCGTGTGTCCGCTGCTCCGGTGCTCCCGGACGCATCGGCAACACCGGCTGGGTACGGTTCAACGCCTGGATCTGCGACTTCTCATCCACAAACAGCACCACCGCTCGCTCCGGCGGATGCAGGTACAGCCCCACGATATCGCGCACTTTCTCGATGAACAACGGGTCTCGCGACAGCTTGAAGGTCTCGCTGCGATGGGGCTTGAGCGCGAACGCGCGCCACACGCGGCCGACGGTCGAAGCGCTCAGCCCGCAGGCTCGGGCCATCGACTCCCGGCTCCAATGCGTCGCCCCCCGTGGGGTCGTCTCCAGCGTCCGGACCACGACCCGTTCGACGTCCTCGTCCGACACCCGGCGCGGCGCGCCCGGCCGTGGTTCGTCCAGCAAGCCGTCGCAGCCGTTGCGCAGGAACCGCCGCCGCCACTTGCCGACCGTGGCCCGCGTCGTGCCCAGAGCCTGCGCCACGACCTGGTCGCTCCGTCCCGCGGCGCTCTGCAGCACGATGCGTGCCCTCAGGGCCAGAGCCTGCGCGGTATTGCGCCGGCGCAGCCAACCCTCCAGTTCCTCGCGCTGTGCGTCCGAGACCTCCGGGACCTCTCGTGTGTAATGGTTCGGCACGGCCCTCCTCGCTTCCGGGCCGACCGTACCACGAGCCGATTCTACTGGTCAAGAACTTCAGGCGTTGGACACTAGGTGGTGAACAGCGGATGCATACCGCCCGCATGCGTATCTTGTGTGCGGTCGGAGTTGCAGCGGGGCTACTGGGTTGGGGGGGCTGCGACTCGTCGCCGACCGCGCCGAGTGGCTCCGGCGGGCCAGGAATCCAACAAGTCTCCATGACAACGCCCGTTGAGGGCGACACATTCATTGGAGGCGAGATCATCTGTGTTGATTTCCGTTTTCGACACCGAAATGGTCGTTCGAGGCACGCCCCGCGCGGCGCTCGTCATAGGCGACACGGAGCGCCATGTGGATCTGAGTGACAACTACTACGATGACGATCAGGGATTCTACTGGCTGCACTTCGGGTACAGGGTGCAACGAGGAGATCACGACGCCGACGGCGAGATTATCGTTCCGGCGAATGGCATCGACCTGAACGGTGGCTCCATTACCGCCGTGGGTGTCGATCCCCGTCCTGCCGATTTGTCGTACCGCACGAGGTACTTTTGTTCAAGGTCGACGGATCGCAGTATGGCTTGGGATTCCCCCCTTACCCGTTCTGCGGGTTCCCGCCAGCACCGGCACCATAGTTTGAGTGACCGATGGCGGCGACCATGGGGCCATTGCGGCGTGCGTGAACCGAACGAGCACGAGACGGCTGCCCTCCGCGGCGACCTGCTCCACCACCTCGCGTAGCGGCGGGGGCGTGAGCCCGACGACGTGAGCGTGGGCCGGACGTCGCCCGCCTCGCGGAGCACCGCTGGAAGGGCGTTGAGGCGGCGGCCGGCAGCCGCGCACACTGGCGCGGGAAACCGTGGCTGCCCTGGCCGCGCACCGGTGGCCGGGCAAGGTGCGGGAGCGGGGGATCGTCCTTGCCAACCTCACCGTCACCGGGCCGCTACGGCCCGGTCGGCCCGTCACCCTGCCGGCCGCGTTCTGGAGGACTGTCAGCGTCGCGCGGCGGCCGACGCTTGCCGAGGCCCGCGAGGACCGGAACGCGCGATGGTCTGCGACGCCTTCGGCCGTCACCGCGACGTTGCCCGCGCCGCCGACGAACTGGGTGTCACCCGTCAGGGCCTCTCGATCTGCGGCAGCGCCGTGTCCTCATGGGTCCGGCGGCTTCGCCATGCGGTAGCCGACGCCTGGCTGGTCGAAACAGGTAGGCGGGGCCGGCCGCGCTGCCGCCGAGCTTGCCGCGGAGGTGCCTGACGAAGATGCGCAGCCGGTTCGCGTCGGCGCTGTCGCGCTGGGCCCAGACCCGGCGCAGGAGCGTCTCGAGGGGCACGACGCGGCCCGCGTCGAGCGAAAGCACGCGCAGCAGCTTGTCTCGGTGGCAGTCAGGTGGACCGCCTCCCCGCCGACCGTCACCCGGCAGTGCGCGTAGTCGGTGGCGATCTCTCGGAGCACGAACGGCGACGGTTCGGCGTGCCTTCGGAGCGCCGCCCGCGCCCGCGCCACCAGCCCGTGGGCGAGAAGGGCTTGGCGATGTAGTCGGCCGCGCCAGCCTCGAGCGCCTGCGCGACCGTCTCGTCGCGGCGGTAGGCGGAGATGAAGATGACCGGCGGGTCGGGAAGCTCCGGGACCTGCTGCAGCAGCTCGATGCCGTCGCTGCCGGGGAACAACAGGTCGAGCAGGACCAGGTGCGCCTTCTCGGTCTGGATGATGCGGGTCAGGTCGTCCGGCGTGCCCAACACGAGTGGAACTCGATAACTCACCCACCAGCCGGGGTTTACGGGCGATCCAGCTCCCATACAGAAGCGAGGAGAACGGCTTGACGATGTGCTCAAGACCAGCCTCCTGGATAAGACCCTCGACAACGCCGTCGTCTCGTACGGCAATATCATGCCAGAGCCGGAGCCGCACTTGCGACGACCGCCATTCACTCCATTGGAAGCCGACCTTGCATCCAACCGACGAAACTACGAGAAGCGCGCCGAAGATACGAGGAGTGGTTCCGACAGGGAGAGATTATGGACAGTGCAGAACAGGGCTTCCACGTAGTGCCGGCCGTCTTGTTGGCTGCGACACAGGAAACGGAAAGGCGAGTGTCGGCGCCGAGACCGGCGGGGGCCACCGACGCGCGTCGGTGGCCCCGCCATCAGGCTCTAGGAACAGCTGGACCCGGTTCGCTCCCCGCGAACCCACCCGGCCAGCATCTGCCACTCCGGGTCGTCACGACTCTGCCAGCGTCGCGGACCGTTGTGCGTGTAGGCGCCGCCGCCGTCGGGATGAAGGGGCTTCAGCAGGAACCGACTCTGCTCAGGGTTGCCCGGCGTAATCACGCGGGTGATCAGCCGATAGGCTCGCTGGGCCTCTTCGTCGCTCCACTCGTCGCCGCGTCCGGGAGCCGGCGCGAAGCCGATGAGACCCCCGGAATGGCAGTTGCTGCAGCGGAGCTGCCCTTCGCGCGGATTCGCGAAGACGGGCTGAACGCACGCGCGGAAGAACTCGAAGTCGATCTCGGGCTCCGGTGGAGGGACGAACGCGTCATCCGGCATGCTTCGAATCCAATCGAGCAGCGCAACGTACTCCGGGTCGTCAGCGGAGGTCCAGTAGGTCCCCCCGGTGTGAGTCAGTCCGCCCGCATCGGGTGACAGGGGCTTCAAGAGCAGCCGGCTGCTCTCGGGGTCGGCCGTGTTGATGAGCTGGCTCACCACCTCGAAGTTGCGCATCGACTGCTCGCTGCTCCAGCCGGCATTGGAGTTCGGGGTCTCCAGACTGAAGCGCACGCTCGTCTGCCACGTGTGACACATCACGCACGACGCATAGCCTTGAGTCGTGCCCCCGCGGTCTTCCATGAAGACGCTCTCGACGGTGCCGCGATACGTCTCCAACTCGCCGGTGCTCAGGGTCTGGGCGGCGACCGGCGCGACAATGCCTGGCGGCAGCGCCACGGCCGCCGCCGCAGCCAGACAGCAGATCAGCCCCGGGCCGACTCTCGTCATCATGACGTCTACTCCTCCGACGACCGCATGTTGGTGCCCTTGGGATTCACGCGGTCGGGGGGCAGGATGACGGTGCTGATGCGGGCCGGCCGCGAGCCGGTCGTGATGCTGGCGACTACCTCGAGCTTCTCCAGATCGACCGCCAGCGTCTGGTCGGTCCCGGACACCGCGACATACATGTATTTGCTGTCGGGTGTCGACGTCATCCAGTTGGCACTCGGGCCCACCTTGACGCCGCCGATGTACTCGAGGTCGGGCAGACTCCAGCCGTAGATGCGGCTGTCGAGCCGGCTCGAGGCCCACACGGCGGAACGATCCGCCAGCACCTCGAGACCGTGCATGTCACCGGTCTGTATCCCGTCGGCGTTCTTTTCCCACAAGGGTAGCTCGGGCGGCCACAGCATGTCGACGACCTCACGGCTCTCCCAGTCGACGACCCACACGGCGTTGATCCCGGTCGCCTGCGCGAAGATCCGCTTGGTCGACCCGTCATCGTTTGCCTCGAAGGCCATCGGTCGCACCGTGTGGTGCGTCCGGCCGTACTGCTCGTATCCACTGAGCCCGAGCGACCAAGCCACCGTGTCGGTTTCGGGGTCAATCACCTGGATCGTCGGATCGTCCGGCCCGGCCTGGCCCCTGAGACCGAGCACGATCCACCGTTCGTCAGGGGTCACGAAGACGTTGTGCACCGGATAGTGCACCTCGATACTCTTGACGGTCTCGTGCGTATCGAGGTCGATGACATCGACGAGCGCCGGCGCCGCCCGGTTCGGATCGACCTCGACCCCGGGGCCGAGCGGATTCGTCGACCGCCGCGCGATCCCCGCATAGATCTTCCGGTACTTCTTGTTGACCGCGACCTTGTTCGGTCGCTGCGACAGCTTGATCTGCTCGACCAGCTCGAGCGTCTTCGTGTCGAACACGTCGACCGTATGATCCTGCTCGTTCGCGCAGTAGTAGTAGAGCGCGTCGGGATGCATCGTCAGGTTGTGCGGATTCGGACAACCTCTGATCAGCCCTACGACCTCGTTCGACTCGGGGTCGATGACGTGCTGGATGGTGCCCGCGTTGTTGCTCTGCAGGATCCGCACGACCACCCCGTCGTAGGAATCGAGCTGGGGCACCGCCTGTGCCGCCGCAGACGAGGCGAGAAGCAGACTGGCGACGACGACCCAGAGTGCGCGGCCGAAGAGTGAACCTGGCATCTGAACCTCCGTGTCATGGCCCATGGCGCGCCGGACTGCACCGCACGACCGACCTGGTCCTGTCCGGACAGCCTATGATAGCGGAGACGGACGTCCGGCGTCTTGCCCCCGCTCATGGCAAGCTGTTCATCGCCAGCCGTACTGGCAGGCGAAGGCGGCGGCCGGCGTCTCGCCGTCCGACCTGCTGCGGCAGGCCGTGGCGCGGACCCGCACGTGGGCCGCGCGGGCGGTCGCCGTCGAGCGCGAGCGCACCCGCCAGGTCGCCCGCATCGGCAACGACCTGAACCAGATCGCGCGGTGGGCGAACAGGCACGCCGAGACGGCCGAGGCCGTCGAGGTCATCGTCCACCTGGTCGCCATCGAGCGGGAGATCGCGCGGCTGGCTCGCTTCGGAAACGAGCGAGCGGGAGATCTCGCGGCGGGCCCGCCTCGGAAACGAGCGGCCGGATGCGCGTCAAGTTCATCGCCTGCGGCTAACGAATTTCCGTTGGGTGTCACGGCAGCGCGAATGACAGAATTCCCATAAGTCGCTGTAAATACGTGGCTTACGTGATATACGCTGATCCTGATTCCCCCGTCGCTTCCCACTTCATGGATGGGAATCCACTGGACCGTCCGAGCAGTTCTCGGACCCGTTGGACCACCGTCCGAGTCTCGGACGGCGACCGCCAATTCCGATAACCGGCGAGGCCGAACCGGCCGCCCGACGACACTGCCGAGCAGTTCACGAACCGGCCGCCGTGTCGTTCGGCTCAAGGGCATGGTCCGTGAGCCGGCTGAGCATCAGCTTCGATGGTCTGTCGCTGTTGTACTCGCCGCCGTCGATCCATGATCGCGAGCGAAGCCACCGGGTTGTCTCCTCCGCGATCTTGACCAGTTTGTCGTGCTCGACCAGGTACCAGCAGCCGGCCACTGGAAAAGCGAGATACAGATTCTTGCCGAGGTACTTCTTGCAGATGGTCGCACGGCTCTTGAGTTGTACCTTGAGCGTCGTGGAACCGTCCTTGTGGTACGCCAGGAAGTCTGCCCCCTGCCAGTCATCGTCCAGCTTGATGCAGTTGAATCCGTAGTCTGCAAGTAGCGACGCCAGCTTCTGGAAGTTGTACACCTCTTGCTGCTTCGCCGTCAGGTCGCGGTACCGGATACGCACCAGCCTCATCCGCGCCCATTCTATCCCCGTCGGAGCAACGGAAGTCAGATCGTGGAGGGCCACGGCCCCGACATTCCGGCGCCCGCCGGCATCGTCGGGCCAGCAGCGTGAGCGTGGTGCTCACCGGCGTCAAGGGGCTCCGCTACGCTCCGCCCCCGCTGCGCGGGGCTGACGCCCTTGACGCCGCCTCCGCCCACGCTCGTCCAGATTTGGCCCTTGACGACGATGCCGCTCGAACGCTCCCTCCCGAAAGCTGCCGCGCGGGCTCGTCGACGAAAAGATGTCGTGCGGAATGCCTGCGCGGTCCTGTTTATGCTCGTACGGTCCGGCGAGGTCTATTACCGTAAAGCATTACCAGTCAGTAGTTTACATGAACCCCGTGCTACACTCGACCAGTACGGTGCGGAGCGGGACAACGTCGATCTCCAGCACCAGGACCGCGGCGTGAACGAGACAAGGGCAACCCCGAACACATGAGATCCGAACGAGCCCGCGAACCCAGCAGATCCCAACAACCCCGTCCATCCGAGCAGGGCAACCAAGGCAGATGACGACGGGGCAACCTGACGACGAAACGGATCCGGACTTGAGGATCCAGACCCGCTCACCAGATCCGAAATGATCAGCTCACGAACGACGGAAACGGCGCACGGGAACAGCTGGCTCCTGCCCTGTAGGTGGCAGGAGCCAGCTTACTCAATGTTGAACATTGAGGCTGGCGAGGGGCTGCTGCGCGCCCCTTCGAACCCCCTGCCGTTCGGGGACTGCGCCCCCGGACTCCCCTTGGCGGTGCGCCGTGGCTGACCGCCGCACCGTGATGGTCGCCGCCCGCGTCACGCCCGAGGAGCACGCCGCCTGGCAGGCCAAGGCCGAGGCGGCCGGCGTGTCGCCCTCCCGCCTGCTGCGGCAGGCGATGGCGCGGACCCGCACCTGGACCGCGGCGGCGGCCGAGGTCGAGCGCGAGCGCACCCGGCAGATCGCCCGCGTCGGCAACAACCTGAACCAGATCGCCCGCTGGGCCAACACCCACGCCTCGCCGATGGACGCCGTCGAGATGATCGCCTACCTCCTGCACATCGCGCGGACGCTCGACAAGCTCGCCGGTGTCGGCCGGGAGCCTGACGGTGCACGTTAAGTTCATCGCGCGCGGGACCGGCTCGGCCGGGGCGGCGGCCGACTACCTGCTCGGCGAGCGGGACGCGGCCGGGAAGCTGCGCGACGGCGTCGAAGTTCGCCGCGGCGACCCCGACCAGGTGGCCGCCGTCGCCGACGCGCTCGAGTTCGAGCACAAGTACACCTCCGGCGTCATCGCGTGGGCGCCCGAGGACCGGCCGACCGACGCGCAGATCGAGGCCGTGCTCGACAAGTTCGAGCAGACAGCATGGGCCGGGCTGGAATCGGACCGCTACGCATGGGCAGCCGTCGAGCACCGCGAGCGCGGCGGCGGCGTCCACGTGCACATCCTCGCCGCCCGGTGCGACCTGGAGACGGGCAAGAGCCTCAACATAGCGCCGCCGGGCTGGCAGAAGACCTTCGGCCCATTGCGCGACGCCTTCAACCACGAGCACGGCTGGAGCCGGCCCGACGACCCCGCGCGGGCCAGGACGCAGCAACCCGGACACCGCGCCTACATCGACGCCAGGAACCTGCGGGCCGGTCTGGCGGTCGAGGCCGACCCGCGCGAGTTGATCCGGGACTACCTGGGGCAGCGCGTCGAGCACGGCGTCGTCCGTGACCGCGCCGACGTCGTGGCCGCGCTGAAGGAGGCGGGACTCGAGGTGCCGCGCCAAGGCAAGAGCTACGTGACCGCCCACGACCCGGAGAGCGGGAAGCGGTGGCGGCTGAAGGGAGCGTTGTACGAGCAGGACTTCGACCCGGAGCGACTTGTCGGCCCGGCTGCGGCAGAAGTGGGAGACCGACCGGCGGGAGATCGAGCAGACCGGAACGGCGCCGCGGCGGCGGCTTGGCGAGAGCTGGAGCAGCGCCGCGAGCAGCGCGCAGCGTTCCATCGAAGCCGATTCGGCGGCGTGGGCCGGACGGACCAGGGCCGTGCCGAACCGCGTGTGGCGCCTGACCACGGCGGCGGGCCTGAGCGTCTTGGTGGCTATCTGCGGCGGCGGCTGGGGGACGATGCGATGGTTGTCGAGGAGCATCGAGAACCGGCTCGACGCCCTGACGATTCTCAACCTGGACATCGGGCAGACCCGCCGGACCTTGGCGCCGTGGGAGGAGACGGCCTGGCGCGTCGAGTTGCGCGAAATCGACGGCGAGCGGTTCGCCGCGTTGCCGGTTGGCTCGACGGAGCCTCCGTCCTGGACCGTGGGCGGGCGGCCTGCCGTGAAGCTGTCGAGCGAGTGAGGGAGTTGCATGAGCGAGCTGGAGCTGGAACGGCGGTTGTTGACGGCCTTTCGCGCGTTGTCCAGGCAGTACGAGCCCGGAACAGCAGCGGCACTGCGAGCAGGTCGAAGCCTTGCAGCAGCGTGTCGAGCAGCAGACCGCGGAGAACAGGACCTTGCGGCGGCTGGTCGAACACTTCGGCGGGCAGGTGACGCGCTTGACCGCGGACTTGAGGACGCTCGCCGAGTCGTTGCGCGGACCGTGGAGCTGATCCGGCAGCAGGACCGGCATCGTGGACCCGACCGAGACTATGGCCCGAGCCGCTAGCGCCGCAGCGGGACCGAGCGCATCAACGACCGTCGCGGGCGAGGTACCTCGCCCAATCGTCCATGAGCAGCCGCCGACGCTCGAACAGGTCCGACCGCGCGTAGGCCGCCTCGACCTTGTTCTGGACGACATGCGCCAGCGCCGCCTCGATGACCTCCCGCGGATGGTCGGTCATTTCCGCCGCCCAGTCCCGGAACGAGGAGCGGAAGCCATGGGCGACAGCGGGGACCTTGTGGTACTGGAGCATCTTCGGCAGCGTGGACGGCGAGATCGGCCGGCCGCTCCGCATCGGGAACACGAGGCCGCTGCCGTCGCCGAGCGCCCGCGCCGCGTCGAGGATCTCCAGCGAACGCCCGCAGAGCGGGACCCGGTGCTCGCGCTTCGCCTTCATCCGCAGGGCGGGAACGGTCCACACGCGGCCGGCCACGTCCATCTCGTCCCACGTCGCCAGCCGGACCTCGCCGGACCGCGCCGCGGTCAACACCAGCAGCTCGAACGCCAGCTTGACGGCGGGCTGCGGCGACTTCGACTCCCGCACCGTCTCGATGGCCGCGGCCACGTCCTGGTGGGGCAGCGCCTGCCGGTGCGTCACGATGTCGTTCTGCGGACCGAGCACCGGTACCACTCGATCACAGGGGTTGTCGTTCCGCATGTCCAGCGCGATGCTCCACTCCAGCACAGCGCGGATGCGCTGGCGGACCTCCCTGGCCGTCGCCGCCTTGACGTGCCAGATCGGCGTGAGGATCTCCAGCACGTCGGCCGTGTTGACCTCGGAGACGGGCCGGCCGCCGATGCGCGGGAACACGTACCGCTCCATGCTACGCTCTATAGCCTTCCGGTGTCGTCCGAATCGGTCCGCGATTGTCCGTAAGTCGCATAATAGTAATCATTTATGATTCTCTGCCGGGTCTTGACGCGAACCGGGCCGGCCGGTAGGATCCATCTGATTCCACCTTATGACGGTGGACGGACTGGTGGGTATCCATGCTCCCGACACGCCCCCCGAAGACCAAGCCCCGAGGCCGGCAGCCCGAACACGCCCTCACCAACGCCTTCGTCCGAAACGTCGCCCGAGCCGGACGCTACTGTGACGACCGCCACGAAGAGCGCGTAAACCACTCACATTCAATGGGTTACTGGCGATAGGTCGGGGTTCACCCCCACGGTGTACCCTACCTTGTGAGCCGGAACACACCGGACCAACGAAGTCGTCCCCGCGGTAACCGTTCGGTCAAACCGGTATCCGGCGTTCCGGCAGTCGGGCAAGCATCGTCGCACAGCGAGCCGATCCGGTCCGGGGCTCTCCCTGCGCAGGGACATTCGACCGGTGCTGGCCCTCGACAACGCCAGCGTCCGGTTGGCCCGCTCCCATGTCCATACCGGGTTCACCGAACGGTTACTCCCCGCGTCCCCGCGTCCCCGGAGGCCCCGGAGTCCCCGGATCCCCGGACCCCGGAAGTCGGTCAGCGGCTCGTACTCTTGAAGAACCAGTACGCGCGGCGTCGTGCGGCGCGGACGCGCCGACAGCACGTCCGCGACGGAGGCGTGTGCGCTCGTCCCTGCCGTTGGGCGTCCCGGTGGGTTATCGCCCGCTCGGGTCACGGAGGCCGGCCCGCTTTGGTCAGGAGCGCTCTCGGTCTGTATGGTCACTCGGCCGCCGCACGTATGGCGAGCCGACTCATGCGCGGGTGCGGCTCTTCTTCGTCGGCGGTCCAGAGATGTCCAAGGGTTGCTGCGAGCAGCAGGGCAAGAGCTACTTGACCCGTCGAAGACGGGGGGAGGAGGGCGGTGGGGACGGCTCGGTGACGGGTGGTGCTATCCCGTCAGCATAACGTTGGGCGTGGTTCCGTTCGTACTCGCGCGCCTCGTGGAAGTCCCAGTAGGCATCGAAGTCGCCGCTGGCTCGTAACGCTCGCAGCTTCAGGACCGCCTCGGCGCCGACCAGCCGCCAGCGGGCGCCGGTCAACTCCATCCGGTCGCGGACCAGGTGCCGGCACGCCCCCTCGATCACCCCCGTGGCGATGGGATAGCCCGCCGCGAGGTAGCGGTCGTAGTGTAGATACGGCCCATACTTCAGCAGGTAGTCGGCGCACGTGTCGACCGGCTTGCGGAGGTCGGGCGGCAGGCGGGCGACGGTGGCCGCTCGGCGCATTGCCGCCGCCACCCACCGGGCCTTGCCTTCGAGAATGCGTCGCACCCGCGTCCAAGCCCAGTATTCCCGCTCGAGGCTCTCCTCGCGATGGAACACCTGTGCCGCCTTCCAGACGTACTCGACCACGTGGATGATGTCGAGCACCACCGTGACGTCGACGCCGTACGCGGCGGCGCCCGCCTCCACGAGGTCGAGCTGCATCTCGGCGCCGTCGACGAGCACGACCCAGCTCTTGACGCGCTCGGGGTCCCGGCGGTCCGCTTCCAGCAGCGCCTCCGCGACCACCTCCGCCGGCTCCCGTTCGAGGCTCGCCCAGACCCGTTTCGCCACCGGGCGAGGTCGCACGAGCGGGGGCCTGGACTTCTTCGTCCGGGTCCTGGCCACCGGCGAGCGGGGCATCAGGCTCTGCAGGAACTCCTCCGGGCTCCGCACGAACGGCGCGACCGTGTAGACGGCGGCCACCGTCGCCATGCGCTTCGCGTGCTTCTTCTCACCCGGCTGGAGACGCGGGAACCAGGCGAGCTGCTCGCGTTGCCGCCGGCGCCGCTCCGCCGCCCGCCGCGTCGCCTCGCGCAGGTCCTCGCGGTGCAGCACCACGCCCTTGCCGTCGAACGTGAGCACCAGAACCGACCCCTCCGGCGACGGCTCGCCCGCCGCCGCGCGGCGCGCCTCGTAGAAGGCGTCGAAGTCCTCCGCCGCGCGAGCTGCCAACTGTTCCGCCTGCCGCTTCGGCACCTCCGCTCCGGTATGGCGAGACAGATCGAACAGCGCTTCGTCGAACGACCGCGACGCGGCCGCCTCCGCCACCCGCCGGCGCACCTCGAGCGAGTACCGCTCCGGCGGCAGGTTGAGCGACGCATCCAGCGGATGCAGACTCTCGTGACCCGCACGCGCGTAGCCCACGCGCTCGACTTCCACCGTGCCGAAGGTCGTCTCCAGGTGTCGTTCGTGCACGCGCCGTTCCCCGCGCTCGACCCCATCGGCCCCCGCGACCGGACCGGCCGCCTCTCCCGGGCTGCGCTGGTCGAGGTGCCCCTGCAGGAGCTTGCGCAGCAACTCCTGGCCCCGCCGATTCAGCTCCCGTTCCAGGTCGCTCTCACTCATCTGCTGCGCTTCGCGCGACGAGAGGTAGGCTTTGGCATCCGCGTATACGGCGTCCGCCGCCGCATACGGCGCCGGGTCGGAGGGAGCGCCGCGGTCGGCGACGACTCGCATCGCTCAAGGCTCCCGCAGCCGCCGCTGCGCATCCCGAACCAGAGGATAGACCAGGACCGTCTTGGGCGCCGCGCCGGCACGACGGCCGTGCCGGTCCATGCGCCCGCGACCGCTCGTCGCGCCCAACGCGACCCAGTTGGCGGCACGGTAGCAACCCCCGTGGTGGCGGCGCGCGTCCACCAGCGTCTCCACCAGCCACGGCTCGAGGTGGTACCGGCGCGCCCAGTCCGCCACCAACCGACCGAGGCCACGCGCCAACACCGCGCTGGCCAGGTTCTTCACCCCGACCCACGGCAGCAACAGAAAGCGGCTGTTGTTGACCACCCGCTGCAGATTCCGCGCCCGCGTCCCATCGTCCCAGCCCACCCAGCGGTCCCGCACCGCCATGCGCCACGCCGGGCTCGAGAACTGCAGGCAGCCCACCACCGCGCGGACCGGCTTCGACGCATACACCAGATACCGCAGGTGCGCGCCGAACGGAACCGTGTGCCCCAGGTAGTGGTAGCGACCCACCAGCTCCCGGAACAGCAGCCGCTGCGCGGGCTCCTGCACCAACTCGACCTCCAGCGGCTCGATGTCGCGGACGCTCCCGACGAGCGAACGTCCCGGCTCCCCCACCGCCGTCCGGGGAACGCGGGTCACCGAACCGACCACGCGCCCCCGCCGCTTGTCCGGCAGCATCAGCGCCCCCTCCGCGTCGAGCCGTTCCAGGAACTCCCGGCACTCCCGCGCCTTCAGCCTCCCGTTCGGACGCCGCCACCGCAACAGCTCGCACACCGTGCGCGCCAGCTCCATCCGGCTCAAGCCCGAGCAATCCCGCACGACCTCGCGCATCAGCGTCACCTCGCGGTCGCTGAACGCACGTCCCGAGAAACTCGTCGTCGCCACGGCCATCGCGGGAAGGCGTCTCCCTTCCCACCACACCGTAGCAAGCGCCGCGCGAAATGTCCAGGGGCGCCGGAGAAACAGGCCACAGCGCCTCAGCGCCGTGGTCACCGGCTCCGGTCGGCTGCTCGAAGGGCCCGGTGGGGACGCTGGTCCGGTGCTGTCCCCGCCAGAATGCCCCCAACTGAGAGGGGGCGCGGAGATAAACCACTATCAGTCAATGAGATAGCTCTCTACGGAAAAGAGCCGCACCCCTCATGCGCCTACTCCTTTTGAGCGTCTTTTCGGCCGGGCTGGCACGGAAGCCCTGAACTTCTCAATTCCCCGCCCAGGACGAGTGAACGATGGATTAATAGGCGGCAGCGGTGAGCAGAACCCGCAACTGGTTCGCCGCGAACCGGCAGCAACTGGTGCGGTCGATCTGCAGTCCGTCGAGCAGCTCCTTGATCCGGTTCTCGATGTCCCCGCGCGCGCAGTAGACCTTCTCGTAGAGGGACCGAGGCGGTCGAGACAGGTTGGTCACGACGAAGCGGGGATTGTCCCGCGGCTCGCGGCCCGTGAGCCGGACGACTTCGGCCTTGATCACGACACGCCGCTGCTGCTTCCAGGAGCCGGCCGCATAGCGGGTCTCGGCGTAGACGTGCTCCGTGCTGCCGGTGCGTGCGCTGCGCGCCCGCGCCCGCTTCATGGCCGGCTCGGCGTGCCGCACCAGCACGGCGTTCTTCGGCATCGAGACGACGTAGTCGAGCCGCGGGCAGGCCTCCAGGAAGTCGAAGACCTCCGGTGTCGCGAAGCCCGAGTCGAGCCGCACGAGGAACCGCGCCCGCGGGAACGCGCAGCGCAGCAACGGCAGCAGCCGCGACAACAGGGCCACCGTTCCCACCGAGGCGACCGCGTTGCCGGGCCGCAGCACGGCCGCACACAGGTACTGCTCTGCCTCGCGGCCGAACGTCACGAACGCCAGCAGAGGCAGATAGCACCACGTGTCGTAGAACCCGTTGAAGAAGGTGAGCTGCTGCGCCCCGTGTGTCGGGTCGTCGGTCGGGTCCAGGTCGATCGTGATCCGTCGCGTCCGACCCTGCCGGCGTCGCCGGTGTCGCTCGATGACGCTCTCGGCCAGCTCCCGTCCCATCCGGTACAGGGCGCCCCGATCCACGCCGTTCTCGAAGCGCGACAGCGTCGGCTGCGAGGCCAGGCGCTCGCCGGCCACCGGGTCCCGGTCCAGCAACAGCTTGTGGATGGGATCCTCGGCCAGATGGTCGGCATCGTTCCCGTCCGGATGGCCGCACGCGATGCCGAAGACACGCTGACCTATCAGATCCGTCAGCGTGTGCCGGACCCTCTCCGGCGTGCGAACGCCTGGACCAGGCCGTACACTCGCTCGGCCGCCTTCAGCAGCACCGCTCCGCCGTCGGAGCTCGCCTGCTCCCGATCGAACGCGGCCACCACCGGCTTGCCGAACAGCTCGGGGAACAGAACACGCTGTGGTATCGTGGGGTCCGTCATGCAGGGGCCTCCGTCGTGCCGAAAACGCCTGTTGTCAGCAGTGTTTTAGCACACGGAGGCTCTTGCTTCCTACCGAAACCCCACCCTTCCCGAATAATCCGGGCTAGTAGCGATGCTGAATCCGGGATTCGCCCCAGGGCCCGCCTCAGCGTGCGACATGCGACTATTGATCAACACGCCACGCTGGAGACTATCGACACGAGTCTGGTCGATACCCTTGGGCCTGGTCCTCGGGCCGGAAAAGTCGGCTAACTGCACAAGTTGCGCTCGCACCAACGCTTCATTCAGGACTGCCGCCCTGTCTTTGGCGCTTTCTGCATCCGAGAACCGGATGTCCGCGACCCACCGCGGAACGAGTACAACCATTGGCCCGGGAATCTCCGCCATGAGCGAGTCAATGCTCTGCGCCGTGTCAAGTGCCTTGAATTCCACTATCCGTATCGGATAACCACTGGAGGCCAGCGGCCGGGTGTCGAGATGGAGCTCCTCCGGGACGATCACAGTCGCGTGTGCAGCGACATGCTTCTTTATCCACGCCACGGCTCTCACGCGACTGTCGCCGGCGACTTCCATTTGCATGGCGAACTTGCCGAGTGGCACGTTCAAGCCCAGTGCAAAGAGCCCCAGGAAACCGACCACCCCAATTGCGCTTTGAAGCCTGCGAACCTCTATCCGGCGGATCCAGGCAACGCGCATCAACTGCCCATGAAGGAAGCAAATACCGCAAGTAACAAATACTGCGACCAATGGGAAGACAGGCAATATATTGCGCAGGAAGTGGACTCGTTGCGCCGAGAGTAGAGCAAACAAGGCCACTGGGAATGAGATGATGACCAGCGTCCTGCGCCAGTCTGACAAGGCGGCGGAAATCAGACCAATCAAACAGAGAACAAGGCCGGCGACCCCGAAATCCGAGATAAGGGCAGACGCATAGTAAGCGAGCTGGTCTAGTCCGGGGTCGGCCTCATAGCCCGGATGTCCGGTGGCATAATGGGCCGCTTGTCTGGCCGAGTCCGTTCACAAAATCCGGCAGAGCGATCACGCTGTATGGAGCGACAGCGAGGAACGACAGGCCGGCTATCATTATGGCGATGACCGTCGCCTGAAGCCGGCGACCGCGCTCCATGAACAGATAGATTGCAAGCATGACGGAAAAAAGAAGAAGGCCGTGGGTGTACTTGCTGCCGGCGGCCAAGCCGACACAGATTGCCGGTGTGACAGCGAGCCCGCGCAGGGTTGGGCAAGGGCGGCTGGTGCCTTGCAGCACTGCGGCCATGCCCAGTGCGACGAAACAAGTGCCGACGATATCGACATTCAGATAACGATGGGACATGCCAAAGAAGAATGAGGAGAGTGCAAGCACGAGCGGCGCAAGTATCAAAGCACCGGGCCGACCCAGCAGGTGACTGGCCACGACTCCACCCGCCGCCATCGCCACGACCGACAATAGCGCAAACAGCCACCGCGCTTTCTCAACAACGCCCGGAAGGGTATAGAATGGATAAGATACGTCCCCAAGATCATCCCTTATGTCGATCTGTCTGAAGCTCCTTTCAAGCCCCAATTCGGGCGCGATGCTGATGAAACCGACGCCCATCGCTGCTGCCGCAAGATATGTGGGGAGGGACGGCTTGCTGAATTCCCGCGGATAATAACTCGGATAATAATTCCCAGTCGTCAGAATGTTGGCCGCGGACCGCGCTATATGTACTTCATCAACGTGCTGCGGATAGGGTAGAGACGCAGAGATGTGCGCCGTGCGTATCCAGAAAGCCACTGCGCAGAGGGCGAGCAGCGCAAGAAGGGCGCCGCGCAATGCGGAGCGTTCTCTCAGGCGGACGATGCGGAGCCAGAGCATCCAGAGCGTCCGGGGGAAATCGGCAGCGCCGCCGATGCCCTTCATCGGGCGTCACCCGGCTGGCGAGCACCCGATGCGCGCGGAACTCGCCCGCCAGCAGCCGCGTGTCGGCGGGATCGACGTGATCGATGATGAAGTGCTTCAGGCGGGCCGACGCGATCTCTTGCCCTTCGAAGCCCCCGGCGTTCAACGGCAATGGAATGGCGGGGAGCCTTGCGGGCACCCGGCCCTGATCTTGCTGTGTGTGTGTGGAGTAAGATCAGGGGTTGCTCTGGTGCGACTTGCCCCAGAAGTGGGCCGCCACTCGAGGAGGATCCCTCGTTGCCGGTGCAGATGGTGGCTACAACCAAGATCATTCATCACCATGACACTGTAACCCACACACGGGGAGCGCGCCAAGCTTGGCAATGAGCGCTTGACCCGACGAACGCCGCCGGTGGCCATTTGGCGCCCCAGGCGCCCGTCAGACGCCCCCAGCGGTCGGGATTCTCGGCGATGGCAGCGTCGAGCCGCGCCCCCTCGGCCTGTTGCGCTTGCAGCTCCGCGACCGCCGAGCCATCTTCGTCTCGAACGGTTCACCGTCGTCCGGCTGCGGTTCCGCGCCGACGTAGCGGCCGGGAGTCAAGACGTGACCGTGGCGGCGAACCTCGTCGAGCGGGGCGCTCCTGCAGAAGCCAGGCAGGTCCTCGTAGGCGTCCGCGCCGTCGCGCCAGGCGTGGTAGGCGCCCGCGATGCAGGCGATGTCCTCGTCGGTCAGCTCGCGGTGCGTCCGGTCGACCATCCGGCCCAACCTGCGGGCGTCGATGAACAGGACCTCGCCTCGCCGCGGCCGGCGGCGCGCCAGGAACCACAGGCAGGCCGGGATCTGCGTCGAAGTAGAAGAGCTGCCCCGGCAGCGCGACCATGCAGTCCACCAGGTCCGCCTCGACCAGGTTCTTCCGGAGCCCTCCCTCGCCCGACTGGCTCGACGACATCGACCCGTTGGCGAGCACGAAGCCGGCGCCGCCGGCCGGGGCCAGATGGTGCACCATGTGCTGCACCCACGCGAAGTTGGCGTTGCCCTTCGGCGGCACGCCGTACCGCCAGCGCTTGTCGTCGGCCAGACGCTCTCCGCCCCAGTCCGAGACGTTGAACGGCGGGTTGGCGAGGATGAAGTCGGCCTTCAGGTCCGGGTGGCGGTCGTCATGAAAGCTGTCGCCGTGGGCGATCTGGCCCTCGATGCCCCGGATGGCGAGGTTCATCTTCGCCAGCCGCCACGTCGTGTAGTTCGACTCCTGGCCGTAGATGCTGATGTCGGCCTTGGCCCTGCCGCCGTTCCCGTTGCCGCTGGCGTGAGCGCGGATGAACGCGACCGACTGCACGAACATCCCCGACGATCCGCAGCACGGGTCGTAGACCCGGCCGCGGTACGGCTCCAGCATCTCGACCAGCCCCCTGACGACGCAGCGCGGGGTGTAGAACTCGCCGCCCTTCTTGCCCTCAGCGCTCGCGAACTGCGAGAGGAAGTACTCGTAGACGCGGCCGAGCACGTCGCGGGACCGCGCGTCCTCGCCCACCTGGATGTTGCTGACGAGGTCGATCAACTGGCCGAGCCGGCGCTTGTCGAGCGCCGGCCGCGCGTAGTCTCGCGGCAGCACGTCCTTGAGCGCCGGGTTGTCGCGCTCGATGGCAGCCATCGCCTGATCGTCGGTCAGGCCGACAGTCGGCTGCCTCGCCTGCGCCCGCAGATGCATCCAGCGGGCCTCGGCCGGCACCCAGAAGACGTTCTCGGCGATGTACTCGTCCCGGTCCTCGGCGGCGTCCTCGCCCCACCGGGCCAGCAGCGCCACGCGGCGCTCCTCGAAGGCGTCGGAGATGTACTTGAGGAAGATCAGTCCGAGGACAACGTGCTTGTACTCGGCGGCGTCCATCGAGCCGCGCAGGGCGTCGGCCATCGACCACAGCTCGGCCTCGTGGCCGATGGTGGCCCCGCCGTCCGGGATTGCGCCCGCGTCGCCTGCCTGCTTCCCCGACCGTCGTCGCACCATGCCGTGATCCCCGTCGCACGAATCCAGGACTCGCGAGCCGACACCCGCCCCCCGTCACCCCGATAGCGTACAACCAGCCGCCGGCCTGCCTCAACGGTCTTGGCCGCTCCCCTGCGGCGGCCGGCCGAGCGGTGACACCCTTCCGGGACGGACAATTGAGAGGGGAGCGACCCGGCGCGGCAGGTGTGACGGAGGAACACCTGCCGGGTCCGAAAACCGCCAGGTTTTCGGTGGGTCGCTCCCCTCCTTCACCCTGACCCCTTTCCTGACCCCGTGTGTGGATCGTGCGTGGTCATTACGGTCAATGGTGTCAAGGGTTTAGAGGATTTCAAGTGTGATCCGGGGTGTGACTGGAGGTGTGACTGGGGGTGTAAGTTGGCCACGCCGGTCCTGTTACACCCTTGCTGCGGCACCTCTCCTGTAACTTCGCTCTCGGTCCTGGTGTGATCAGCCGGCGGATCCGATCACACGCTTGCCCTTGTCCCCCGTCTTCATCGTGCTCCCGTACTGCCCTCCTCACTGTCCCGCGCTCCGATCTCCTGCGTCCGGTACCTGGATCCCTGTCGAGCCCGTCTGGTCCGCTGCCGTCTTTCCGCGCCTCACGCCGGTCCGTATCGTTCCCGACGGTCCTGTCTGCCGGGCAGGGTTCGTGGGCATGTGCGGCGGGGTCGGGAGCGTGGTCGAGGCCGGTCCCGTTCTCGGGACGGACGGCCGCGTCCGTCCAACAACCAGCCTCGTCCGCGACGGCGGCCGGCGCGTCACCCTGCAAGGGCCGGAGCGGAGCGGAGGAGCCCGTGCGTGCGCGGGCTTGACGCGCCGGACGCCGTCGTGGCACCCGGCTCCTGACAGTCCCCGTGCGCCGGGGCCTGCGCGGCGCTCCGACCGCCGCCGATCGTACCGGGATGGGGTTCAGGCCGCAACGTCGCCCGACGGGCATCAGCGCCCCGGCGCGGGCGCCGCCCGGCGCTCTCCAGCCAGATAGGCTTCCCAGTCGGTCTTTGTTTACCGGGTTGCCGCGTGAGATCCAATCTTTTGGATTGTACTTTTGGCGGCAATATGGCATAAGTCTTGTGTGGGCAAAGCGCACCGGGGCGATACGAGCGAACGGCCACTCGGCCGGCTCAACGATGTCGAGCAGCTTCGCACGGAATTGACCCGGCGCGAGCGCGAGTTGCGACGCGAAAACCGCCGCCAGAAGCGCCAGATCGACGGCTTGCAACGAGACAAGGGCGACCTGCAACGGCAGGTCGAACACCTGCGGCGGGAGAACGAACGCTTGAGACGGGAGTTGGCCGCGGCGCAGCGAGCGGGTCGCCGTCAGGCAGCCCCCTTTGCCAAGGACCGGCCGCAGGGTCGCGGGCGCCGTCCCGGCCGGCGGGCCGGTGCAGACTACGGCCGGCAAGGCCGCCGCCGGCGCCCGGCGCACGTTGACGAGACCCACGCGGCGCCGGTGCCGGCGGCGTGTCCGGACTGCGGCGGCGCGGTCACGGTGACCCGCGTGGCGTCGCAGTATCAGGAAGAGTTGCCCGTGGTGCGCGCCGTCGTGCGTCGCTTCGACATCGAGGTCGGCCACTGCTCGCAGTGTCAGCGGCGCGTGCAGGGCCGCCACGTGCTGCAGACCTCCGACGCGTTGGGCGCGGCCGGCGTGCAGCTCGGTCCCGGCGTCGTCGCGCTGGTCGTTGAGCTGCACACGGAACTGGGGGTGCCGCTGGCCAAGGTGGCCCACCTGCTGCGAACGACCTTTGGCTTGCACGTCACCCCGGGCGGTCTCGCGCACCTGCTGCACCGGGCCGGCCGCGCCGCCGCGCCGGCCTACGCCGAGCTGTGCGCGCAGGTGCGCAATGCGCCGGTGGTCACGCCGGACGAAACCGGCTGGCGCGTCGGCGCCGTCCGCCACTGGCTGTGGGCGTTCGTCACCCCGCAGACGACGGTCTACGCCATCTGCTCCGGCCGTGGGTTCAATGACGCCGCCACCGTGCTGGGGACCGACTACGCCAACGTGCTCGTACGCGACGGATGGGCAGCCTATCGGCGCTTCGGCGGACTGCACCAAACGTGTCTGAATCACTATGCCGATGTCGGGATTATTCCGATGTTGGTGCAGACGCCCCTGTTGTTGGCGGCATCTGCACCAAACTGATCGGCATAATCACAGCCCTTCGAGAAAGGCCAGGAGCGCGTCGGATGGTTGATAGCGGCCCCCGCGGACTTCGGCTGGGGTGGTCCTTGCGAGCGCCCGTTCCTTCAGGGCGAGGTCGGCATGGATGTAGATGTCGGTGGTGCGGACGTGTTCGTGTCCGAGCCACAGGGCGATGACGGTGTTGTCGACCCCGGCGTGCAGCAACCGCATGGCTGCGGTGTGACGCAGCGTGTGCGGGGTGACGGTCTTCTCGCGGAGCGATGGGCAGGCGTGGGCCGCAGCAGCCACGTGCGTCGTGACGCGTTGCGCGAGGGCGTCTCGGCTGAGCGGTTTGCCTGTCCGCGTAGGGAAGACTGGTGCCTCTGGTGAGCTGGCGCATTCGGCCAGCCAGGCACGCAGGGCGGCGGCCACCGGCTTGGTGAGCGGAGTGACCCGGTGCTTGCGCCCTTTTCCAAGGCAGTGGACGTGCGCACCTCGCGCCAAGTGCAGGTCCGTGCAGCGCAGGCCGGTGAGTTCGGCGGCGCGCAATCCGGTCTGGATCGCGAGCGCGAGGAGAGTGTGGTCGCGGCGCCCGGTCCACGTGGTGCGGTCGGGGGCGGCGAGCAGGGCGTCGACTTCGAGGTCGGACAGGAAGGTCACGAGCCCACGTGGACCGCGCGTGGGGGGCATCGCGAGTACGCGGGCAATGACGGCTGCCTGCTCGGGATGCTCCAGTGCGGCATAGCGGAACAGGGCATGAATGGCCGACAACCGCGCGTTGCGGGTGCGCGCGGTGTTCGCGCGGTCGTGCTCGAGGTGGGCCAGGAATCGTCCGATGAGGGGTGCGTCGAGATCGCCGAGTTCCAGGTCCGAGGGGGCCTTGGCGAGGTGGACCGCGGCAAAGCGGACGAGCATCCGCCACGCGTCGCGGTAGGCAGCGACCGTGTGCGGGCTGGCGTGGCGCTGGTGCACGAGCCGCTCGGTGAAGAACGCCTGGAGCGTGGGAGCAAGGGCGCTCATGCTGAGGCCCCCAGATGGCGTTCGAGGCGGTCTGAGGCCAACTGCATCAATGCCGGTGCCGCCGACAGGTACCAGTATGTGTACTTGGGGTCGGCGTGCCCGAGATAGGTGGCCAGGAGCGCGATTCGCGCCGCCGGATTCTGGCCCTGTCGGTAGGCGTCGAGCAGCGTGCACGTCGCGAACCGATGTCGGATGTCGTGCAGCCGTGGCCGACAGGCGGCTGCGTGCGGCCGGAGGCCCGCGCGCTGGACCAGGGTGCGGAACGTCTGCTGTACATTGCGGCACAGCAGCCTCGTGCCCGCGGTAGAAACGAACAGCGCGGCGGTGTCCCGGGCCGCCAGCCGGTCCGCGCGGAGCAGATACTGCTGGACCGCGGCGCTGGCTGTGGGGTGCAGCGGAAGTGCACGGGACTTGTCGAATTTGCCGTGGCGGACGGTGATCAGCCCCTGCTCGGCGTCGAAATCGTGCCGATCGAGCGCGATGGCTTCACCGACGCGCATCCCGGTCACGACCAGCAGACCGATCAGGGTCCGATACGTTGCGGCCCGATGCCCGGTGCGCAGCCCCGATGTGGCGACCAGCAGGGCCGCGATGTCTTCGTCGGTGTAGGGGTACGGCGTGGCGCGCTGGGCGCGCGCCTGCAACAGGTCGGCGGGCGGTATCTCGGTTGCCGGGTCGATCGTGCGCACGAAGGTCGCGAAGCCGCGGACGACGGTGAGTCGGCTGGCCCACCACGCCCTCGGGTCCTTCCCGGCGGGGAGTGTCGCCCAGGCGAGGGCGGTCTCGGTGCGCAGGCGCGTCTCCCCGCGGTCTTCGAGATAGGTCAGGAATTGCGCGAGGAGCTTCTCCGCGCGCGCCAAGCGGTAGCCCAGCGCCCGGCGCATCGTCAGATAGTCGGCCAGGGCTTGACGCAGGAAGGTCATGCTGCACCTCCAGGCCACGCGCGTGCGATCGTGCGCAGGGCGTCATGGTCGACCTTCGCGTAGATCGCCGTGGTCTGCAGGCGGGCGTGACGCAGGAAGTGCTGGATCTCGGACAGGGGGGCGCCCGCTCGGAGCAGTTGCGTTGCCGCGAAATGACGCAACCGATGTGCGTGGACGACGCCGAGGCCGGCTCGCTGCGCGGCGGCGGCCACAATCTGCGTGACCCCGGTCGGGCTCAACGGGCCCAGAGGCGCGACCAGGCGGACGAAGACGGTGCGCCCCTGCGCCCGGGTCGGCCGTTGGCGGAGATATGCGGCCACCGCGTTGCCCACATCGGTCGGGAGAGGCATGCGCTCGGCCCGATTCCCCTTGCCGTGTACGACGACCTCGCCGGCGCGCCAGTGCACGTCGTCGAGACGCAGGGTCGCCACTTCGGCGGCCCGCAGGCCGAGGCGGGCCAGCGTGGTGATGACCGCAAAGTCGCGGCGCCCTCCCAGCGTCCGGGGGTCGCACGCGGCGAGCAGTCGCCGGACGTGGTCGGGCTCGAGGCGCGGCGGAAGCGCCACCAGTCGTCGGCCGGCTACCGACGGGACGGCCGTCGCCAGCGAACGCTGGACCACCCCGGTGACATGCAGGAAGACCAGCAGCGAGCGCAGTGCGGTCGACGTCAGTTGCGCGGCCCGGCGGGATTGCTCGGCACAGCGCGCCACCATGAACGCAGTCACGTCGGCCTCACCGAGTTGCTCGAGGTCCAGCCCGAGGCCGTCGGCCGAGATGCAGCCGCGCAGAAAGGGGCGGACCGCATCGACGTAGCCCTGGGCGGTGGCTTCGCCCAGACCCCGTTCCACGGTGAGGTAGTGCCGGTAGAGCACCAGGGTCTTGTCCACGGGCCCTGTCGGGATGGGCGTCGTCGCAGGCGGGATCGCGCCACGAGCCCGGAGGTACGTCAGCAACGGGCGCAGCGCCTTGCCCGTCAGATGCCTCTTGTAGCCGGCCTTCTGCCGTGCTTGCAGAAACTGCTGCGTTCGCTCTGGCAGGTCGCCGATGTCGAGGCCTCTTGCCTGCAGCCACCGGCTGACGGCCGACGCCAGAGACAACTGCGTCCGCAGCGAGCGCGGTGTGTAGCCTTGCTGCGCAAGCTCCGTCGCGAAGCCCGCCGCGAACGGCTTGAGCGAACCAGCGATGGCGACGACGGGAACGCGTGACGGATCACTCATGAGAGCCTCCTCTCTCGTGGGTCGTGAGAGAAGAGTCTCCGTCCGTCAGCGCGCGGTGATTATCCGGATCGTCTCGTCGAAGACGCCCTGCACGACCGGGACATCAGGGCGGACATCGGAATAATCCCGACATCGGCATAGTGCGCCTTATTCCGATATCGGAATAAGAACCACCTGTTGCAACGCTGCAAGCAGCTCCGGCTGGCGTATCCCGACAGTCGCTGGGCCGGCGACGTGCAGGCGACTCTGCGGGCCGGCCTTGACCTGCGCGACCGCTGCCACGCGGGCGAGCTGAGCGAACACGGGATGGCAACTGCCCGCGGCCGACTCATCGCCCGCCTCGGCCGGCTGGTCGACGCACCGCCGCCGCTCGACGACGCCGAGCGCTTCGCGAAGCACTTGGCCACCGAATTTCCGGCCGTGTTCCTCTTCCTGTCGGACCCCTCGCTTGACGCCACCAACTGGCGCGCCGAGCAGGCCATCCGGCCCGCCGTGGTCATCCGCAAGGTGTGCGGCGGCAACCGCACCCGCAAGGGCGCCGACACGCAGCAGATCCTCGCCAGCGTGGTGCGCACGGCCCGGCAACGCATCCTCGACCTGCCCGCGCTGATCGCCGCAATGTGGCGCGCCCCCAAACCGGTTGTCCCCGAGCTGCTCGGGCTGCCGCCGCCGCCCGCGTAGGTGGGCACCGTCCGAACGACCACGTGGCACGACCGGTCCCTGCGGCCGCACCCGCCGTGACGGGCAGCGTGCCGGCACCACTGCGCCCGGTTGCCGCCAGTCCTCGCCGACGAGCCGACACCGGTGCGCGGCATCCAACATCCCACCAGGGCGCCGCAAGGGGGTGACGCACCGAGTGGGAACCCCACTGCCGTTCCAAACAACCTCGTCGCAGCACTGGAATCTTTCTACGCTCAAGGCCATTTTCAGCCCGTATTCATTGGCCGATCACCCGGTAAACGAATACCCCAGTCGTTCATGAGCCGCCGCCGCCGCTCGAACAGGTCCGACCGCGCGTAGGCCGCCTCGACCGGGTTCCGCACGACATGCGCCAGCGCCGCCTCGATGACCTCGCGCGGGTGGTCCGTCTCCTCGGCCGCCCAGTCCCGGAACGAGGACCGAAAGCCGACTTTCGCCATCCAGCGCCGTTCCGCGCCGTGCTGCGAAATACGCACTGAATACCGTAGTAAAAGGCCACTACTCCCGCTCCGTCGTCTTGACCCGTCTCCACACTTTCGCTATATTCCGCGAGAGAATTGGGAATGGGATAGATGACGATGGACCTGCCCAGGAAACCCCGAGCCACCAAGCGCAGGGGCCGCCATCCCGACAAGGCGCTCTCCGCCGCCTTCTGCCGTTCGGTCGCCGAGGCGGGCCGCTACGCCGACGGGAACGGCCTCTATCTGCACGTCGACCCGTCCGGGGCACGCCGCTGGGTGCAACGGCTGGTCATCCGCGGGCGGTCCCGCGCGCTCGGTCTCGGCAGCTACGCGCTGGTGTCGTTGGCCGAAGCCCGCGAGAAGGCGCTCGCCAACCGCAAGGCCGCACGCGAGGGCGGAGACCCGCTCGCGGACCGGCGCCGCTCCGAGGGGATCCCGACGTTCGAGGAGGCGGTCGAGCAGGTGATCGCCATCCACGGCGAGGCGTGGCGGGCCGGCAAGACCCCGAAGCAGTGGCGGGCGAGCCTGCGCGACCATGTGCTTCCGCATCTCGGCGGCAAGAGCGTCGACCAGGTGACGACGGCCGACGTCATGACGGTCCTGCTGCCCCTCTGGACGCGCAAGCACGCGATGGCGCGGTCGGTGCGCCATCGCATCGGCACGGTCATGCGGTGGGCCATCGCGCAGGGCTACCGCAGCGACAATCCAGCCGGCGACGCGGTCACGGCGGCGCTGCCGAAGCGTCCCGTGCTCGTGCAGCACCGGGCGGCGCTGCCGCACGGCGAGGTCGCCGCCGCGGTTGCGGCCGTTCAGCGCTCGGCGGCGTGGCTCGGGACGAAGCTGGCCTTCGAGTTTCTCGTGTTGACGGCCGCGAGGTCCGGCGAGGCGCGGGGGGCGACGTGGGACGAGGTCGACCTGGTCGCGCGGGTGTGGACGGTTCCGGCGGCGCGGATGAAGGCGCAACGCGAGCACCGGGTGCCGCTGTGCGGCCGGGCGGTCTGGGTCCTGCGGGAGGCGGAGCCGCTCCGCGGCGTCGCGACCCGGCCCGAGTTCGCCGGGCTGGTCTTTCCGAGCGTCCGCGGGAAGGCGCTCGATGACGCCGCGGTCTCGAAGCTCATCCGGGACCTGGGCATCGCGGCGGTGCCGCATGGCTTCAGGTCCAGCTTCCGGGACTGGGCGGCCGAAGAGACCGACCACCCGCGTGAGGTCGTCGAGGCGGCGCTGGCCCACAAGGTGCGGAATCAGGTCGAGGCGGCCTACGCGCGGTCCGACCTGTTCGCGCGCCGCCGACGCCTCATGGACGATTGGGGCGCCTATCTCGGTGAGGAGCGGGGGCAGGTCATCCCCCTGCGCCGGTGACGGATTCCGATTCCGTGACGTGGGGTCCGTGGCCCCCGACTCCGCCCAGAGATCGACCCTCAAGCAGTTCGATTTCCATTTCCATTTCCGCCCACCCCCTGGGGGGGAAATCGCGGAAATGGAAATCGAGTTGGATTTCCCGGCGTGTTCCCGAGCGTTTCCGCCCCGTTTCCCTTGGTGGAAATCGCGGAAATCGACTGGTCGCGGAGAGCCTCGGCCCGCTCGCGGCCTTTGGCGGTCAGTGCGTAGCCCCGGTCCCGCTGCTTCGTCGCGCCAGGGCGCTGGGCGTGGTCGACGAGCCCGTCGTCGAGCAGCGCATCGAGCGCCGCACGCAGGTCCTGGTACCGCCGTCCGCTGCAATCGAGCGCCTCGGCCAGGGTGCTCGCATGAGGCCGGGCCAGCGGATCGCACCGGAGCAGGTGCAGCAGCGCGCGTTCCGGGAGCGGGCGGGCCGGCGGCTTGCCGTCCGCACGGGCCTGTTCGTCCTCCTCCAGGTCCGGCGCCAGCTCGTAGCCGACGCCCGGCTCGAGGACGACGGTCAGCGGCTCCTCGGGCCAGCGGCCGGACGGCGTGAGGCGCCGCGCCCGCGGCATCTTCGCCCGGCTCAACGACACGATCATGTCCACGGCCGCGCCGATCGCCGTCGAGTCCCGGTACTCGCCCTCCGCGTCGCCGGACTCGGCGCTGGCGCTGGGGTTCTTCCGGTTGTGGTGCGAGACGGCGAACGCCGACCCGGACTCGCGGGCCAGACTGACGACCTCGCCGATCAGCAGCCCCTGCTCGCCGGGGCCGGCCGTGTCCTTCACGCGATGGACCTGGAGGTAGTGCGACCAGGTGTCGATGACGACCCACACCGGCCGCAGCCGCTCGACCAGCCGTCGCAGCGACGCCTCGTGCTCCGGGTCCCGGCTCGGCCGGCCGACGAAGTACACCCGTTCCAGGTCCGCGTCCCACTGGAACAGCCGCGCCTTGACATCCGAGGCCGCCTCCTCGCCGACCCACAGCACGTCGCCCGCCAAGGTGGGCATGCCCAGGAACGACCGCCCGCGGGTGACGGCGGCCACCGCGGCGCCGATCAGCGTGCTCTTGCCGGCCTTCTCCCGCGCGTGCAGCAACGTGACCCGCCCCGCGTGGGCGATCAGCCGCGCGACGGCCGGCGGTCCCTCGGCCGCCGTACCCTCGACATCGGCGTCACTCAACCGCACGACCCCGGCCGGCAGGTCGGCGGCCCCGTCGTACGACTCGGCGGCGATCACCTCCGCCAGCTCGCGCTTGTCGTGACCGTCGTCAAGGTACGCGCAGATGTCCTTGGGTCCGTCGGGCAGCGCGGCGATCCGCGCCCGCAGTCCGGCCGCTGCGCACGCTCGCGCAACAGCCTGACCATGTCTCCGGCCCGCGTCGTCGGCATCGGGAACGACGACCACCGACCGCACGCCGGCAACCTTGAGCTGCTCGGCATGCGTGGACCTCCACTGGCCGGCTCCGCCCGCGTTGCAGGTCGCCGGCAGGTCGAGCGACCACAGCCGGTCCACGTCCTTCTCGCCCTCGACCACGACGGCCGCATCGCGGCCGGCCAGGTCGTTCAGGCGATAGAGCCGCGGCGTGATGCCGTCGAGGTTCCACAGGTAGCCGCCTCGCCCGTCCGGCCGCCGCTGCCGGAAGTCCTTCGGCTCGTAGCGCACCACCTCGAACACGCCGTCGTAGTCGTAGACGGCCGCCTCCCGCCGCGCGGGCGGGTGGCGGTGTCCGTTCGAGGGGAAGAGGTCGCGGGCGTCGATGCCGAGCGCGCCGACGACGGCGCCGAACGCGCAGCCGGCGTGGCACTTCAGGAGCCAGCGGCCGTCGTCGCCGCGGCCGACCGCGAGCGACGCCCGGCGGTCGGCATGCGCCGGGCATCGCGCGGTCCAGCCCGCACCCGACTTCCTGACGCCCTCCAGGCGGTCGAGCAGGTCGAGCATGGCCGTTACGGGGTGGGCCGCTCCGAGCCGGCGCGGGGGCGGGTGGCGATGAAGTCGAGCACCTCGTGCTCGACCCACCGGACGGCGCGGCTGCCGACGCGGAGCGGCTTCGGGAACCGGGACTCGCTCATCAGCGCGTAGACGGCCGAGCGGGACAGGGCCGTCAGCTCGGTCACGTCGCGCAGGGTGAGCAGCCTGGGCAGGGGGTTTCCGACGCTCGCACGCCGGCGGGTGAAGTCTCGGTTCGTGGTCATCTTCAGCCCTCCTTGAGATGGCGGGATTGCGCGGCGATATCACGCCCCGCGGTTCGGAGAACAACGTACCACAAACAGCGCAAACCCATGCAATGCAGCCATTTGCACGGATTAGACCCTTCTGGGCGCCTTCCGACCTGCTGAGACTGGACAGGACCGGATGAGCACCTTTCCGCACTCTATGAAGCGACCTGCACGGGCAAAGAAAATCTCGCCGCCCGCATTTTTCCGCATCGGGGGTCCATCCGCGGGCGAGCCGAGTGGGACGACGGGACGGTTCCCGTCCAGGCCGGGCCGCAAGGCCCACAACGGCTGTCTGAGCGGAGGGGCGGACGGTGTGTCACCCGACAGGGTCGAAGCGCAGCGGAGAACGTGCGAAGCGCGTTGACACGCCGGCCGTCCCGTAGCTACCCGCCTCTGGTGGAATCCGCCGACCGGCTCCGCCCGACCTGCACGCGCTGCCGGAGAGCGCCGCAGGCGGGGCAGCGTTCATGGCCCGACGCTGGCGAGCGACGCGAGCCGGCCGGCCGGCGGAGACGGCAGGTTCTCACCCTTCCTGGAGGGACAATTTCAAGGGGAGCGACCGCGACCCCGCAGGTGTGACGGAGGAGCACCGGCGGGGGCCGGAAACCGCCAGGTTTCCGCGTGGTCGCTCCCCTACTCCCACCCGACCCTTTTGTCTGCACGTGGGGGTGGGTCTGTGATGTGGGAATCTGTTGACAGGAAACGACTTGGCTGGTTGCCGGGTGTAAGTTCAGGTGTGACTGGAAGTGTAAGTTCGGCCGCCTGTCCTCCTTACACCCTTACTGCGGCATCATCGGTGTAAGTTCGCCTCGGTCCTTGTTGTGATCAGACGACAGGTTGGATCACACTCTCACCGTCGCCGCCTTGCTGCGCATCGTGTCGTCCGTGCTCTCCGCCTCCGGCCTGTTCTCCGTCCGTGCCCCCATCTGATTGTCCGCGATCCCTCGATGTCCTCCCATGCTTCTGCCTCTTCCCCGTCCGCCTTCTGGTCGGTTTGCTTTCTCCGTCGAGCCTCCCGCACGCAACCCTTGTTCCGATTCAAGGCTCTCCGGCTGCTCCGTTCCCCGCCCCCTCGTGCCGACCTACGCTTGCGCCCGGACCCGCGTGCTCGACTCCGGTTCGTCCCGAGCTGATGCCGTCCGCTGTCCCCTCTTGACGGCGGCCGAGATCCTCGCCGCAGGCAGGCAGGCGGTCGGCCGGTCCCCCGGTCCACCGGTCCACCGGTCGGCCGGTCCGCCGGTCCGCCCGGTCCGCCCGGTCCGCCGGTCCGAGACGGTCCGCCCGGTCCGCCGGTCCGAGACGGTCCGCCCGGTCCGCCGGTCCGAGACGGTCCGCCCGGTCCGCCGGTCCGCCCGGTCCGAGGGTCCGGTAACCGTTCGGTCAAGCCGGTATCCGGCGTTACGGCAGTCGGACAAGCATCGTCGAACAGCGAGCCGATCCGGTCCGGGCGCCCTCCGTGCACAGGGGACATCAACCGGTGCTGGCCGTCGACAACGCCAGCGTCCGGTTTGGCCCGGCCGCATGTCCATACCGGCTTCGCCGAACGGTTACAGGGTCCGGTAACCGTTCGGTCGTCCCGGTATCCGGCGTTGCGGCAGTCGGGGCAAGCATCGTCGAACAGCGGGCCGATCCGGTCCGGCGCCCTCCCTGCACAGGGACGTCCACCGGTGCTGGCCGTCGACAACGCCAGCGTCCGGTTGGTTGGCCCGCTCCCATGTCCATACCGGCTTGGCCGAACGGTTACAGGGTCCGAGAGCAGCGTGGTTGCGACGATGGCGACTGGGAATTGCATACGGAACGGGCGACGCTCGCGCACGGAAGACGCCTAAGCAGTTTGAAAACAATGACTTACAAGAACTTGCCGTAGACAGGACCGGAAGCCGTGTGGGACAGCGGCGACGCGGTGCCACTGGAGCACCCGCAGCATCCGCTTCTCGTCGAGCTGCTTGCCGCTCCGGCCGGGGAACACCAGCGGGCTACCGCCGTCGCCGAGTCCCCGTGCCGCATCGAGGATCTCCAGCGCACGCCCGCACAGGGGCACCCGGTGGCCGCGCTTCATCTTCATCCGCTCGGCCGGGATCGTCCACACGCGGGCCTCGGTGTCCATCTCGGCCCACAGCGCCCCGCGCACCTCGCCCGACCGCCCGGCGGTCAGCACCAGAAACTCGAACGCCAACTTGACGGCTGGCATCGTCCGCGACGTGTGCATCGTCGCGATGGCCGCCGCGACCTGCCCGTGCGGCAGCGCCTGCCGGTGCTGCACGACCTCGTGCTGCGGGCCGAGGATCGGCAGGATTCGGTCACAAGGATTGTCGTGACGCATCTCCATCGCCACGGCCCACTCCAGCACGGCCCGGATGCGCTGGCGCACGGTCCGGGCGGTCTGCATCTTCACGTGCCAGATGGGCGTGAGGACCTGGAGCACGTCGGCGCTGTCGACCTCCGAGACGGGCCGGCTGCCGATGCGCGGGAAGACGTAACGCTCGAGACTGCGGAGCCACTCGGTCGCCTGCCTCGGACTGCGCCAGCCGGCCCGCTTCGCCTCGACCACGGTGGCGGCGGCCTCGGCGAAGGTGGGCATGCCCTGGGCGCGGCGCCGCTCGGCGAGCGGGTCGCCGCCCGAACGGGCGAGCTTGCGGTTGGCGAGGGCCTTCTCGCGGGCCTCGGCGAGCGTGACCAGATGGACGCTGCCGAGCCCGAGTTCGTGTTTCCGGCCCCGGATGACGAGGCGCTGGATCCAGCTTCGGGTGCCGGTGCGCTGGACGTAGAGGTACAACCCGTTGCCGTCAGCGTGCCGCCCGACGGGCGCGGTACGGACGAAGGCGGCGGAGAGCGCGTGGTGGGGGTGTCGGCCCTTGGGCTTGGTCTTCCTGGGTGTCGGGGCGTCGCGGGTCACATAATCCATTCCCCAATGATATACAGGAAGTCGGCGGATTGCACGCGACGTTCTGACCGGGACAGCCCGGCGCGACGAATCATAAATGATTATTAGTCAGATGTTTAAGGTCAGTTTCGGACTTCGATGAACGTCAGCGGACCACAATAGCCCGTTGGTGTGACGGCCACGGCCTGTACCTCGACGTACGGCCCACCGGCAGCCGCAGCTGGGTGCAGCGGCTCGCCATCCGCGGCCGGCGCCGCGAACTCGGACTCGGCGGCTTCCCCCTCGTCTCGCTCAAGGAGGCCCGCGAGGTCGCCTTCGCCAACCGCAAGCTCGCCCGCGGCGGCGGCGATCCGCTCGCCGAGAAGCGTCGCGCCAGCGGCATGCCCACCTTCGCTGAGGCCGCCGACCGGGTCTGGACCGACATGCGCCCCGGCTGGCGCAACCCGAGGCACGCCCACAACTGGAAGTCGAGCCTCGCCCGGTTCGCGTTCCCGCACATCGGCAGGATGCCCGTCTGCGACGTGAAGAGCGCCGACGTCATCGACACGCTGCGGCCGATCTGGCACGAGTACCCCACCACGGCCCAGCGCGTCCGCCACCGGATCCGCGCCGTGCTCGAGTGGGCCGTTGCGATGGAGCTTCGCAACGACAACCCATGTGACCGCATCGGCCCGGCGCTCGGCCCGCAGAACACCATCGTGACGCACCGGCAGGCGCTGCCTCATCAGGACGTGGCCGCGGCCATCGCGGCGGTGAGGGCGTCGGACGCGACTCCCCTCGTCAAGCTGGCGCTGGAGTTCCTGGTGTTGACCGCCGTGCGGTCCGGCGACGTGCGGGGGGCGCTGTGGGCCGAGATTGACACGAGGTCCCGCGTGTGGACCATCCCGGCCACGCGCATAAAGATGAAGCGCGAGCATCGTGTGCCGCTCTGCGGGCGCGCCATCGAGATCCTCGACACGGCGCGGAAGCTCGGCGCCGGCCGCCCGCTCGTGTTCCCGACCCCCCGCGGCAAGCAGTTCACCGGCATGGCCCTGTCGGGTCTGCTCAAGCGCCTGGAGATCGCCGCGGTCCCGCATGGCTTCAGATCGTCGTTCCGAGACTGGGTGGCCGAGGAGACGGACCACCCGCGGGAGGTCGCCGAGGCGGCGCTGGCGCACCTGGTCCGCAACCCGGTGGAGGCGGCCTATGCGAGATCGGACCTGTTCGAGCGTCGGCGGCGGCTCATGAACGACTGGGCCGAGTACATCGAGAACCCCAACCCCGAGCAACCTCCCGCCGCCGAACCAGCACAACCGGGAGTCGGACCCGTGGCACCCTGACCTCCGCTGAACCCGATCCAGATCCTCCTCCCTGGTCGACCGCGCCGGCGCCCAAGACGAGTCAGGCGCGGTGACGGCCGGACATCGACTGCAGTACGGATCGACCGGGGAGAACATCGAGCGGGACCGGCGAACACGAGAAGATCCGGGCGGGCGACAACGAGGATCTCGGCAGCGTCGAGGACCGTGAGAGCGCGACATCGAAGCACACGAACACTGGCTCCTGATACCCGTTAGGTCTCAGGAGCCAGCATACCCAATGTCCGACATTGGGCTGGCGGGGGGCGCCGCCCCCTCGACCCCCGGACGGAGATACGGCGCGACGCCGCGCCGGTTCGGAGCCGCCGTCGATGCGGCCGTCGCCGGGCCGGTCGCCGGCAGGAGCACCAACGTCGTGCGGCCCCCGGCGTCCGGTAGCGCACGGTCGCCCACGGCCGTCAACCTGCTCCGCAGGTCCTCCACTTCGTTCCGGCCTTTCAGGTGACTGCCGCGACCGACCGTGCGGATTCGCTCTTGCGGGCCAGCCGGAAGGCTGACCCGCCTTCTCGACACGAACAAGCTGCGCCGCTCCGTTGTCGCGGCGGACCGGACCCGAGACCGCGCGGTCGGTGTGGCAGGGTCAGTCAGGGTCCGGCATCGTCCGACAAATGCGGCAGGAGTCCCGGTTCGATCCCGAAGCCCGGTCGCCGGTCGGCGCCGTCGGCCTGCTACAGATCATGCCCTACACGGCCGCCACGCTCGCGGTGAGCGCCGGCATCGGCTACATCGTGACGGACGCGGTGGTGGCGTGCGGCCCGGCACCAGGGGGAGGATTTCTTCATCGACTCGATTCCCTACCGCGAGACGCGGAGCTTCGTGCGCGCGGTGCTTGCGAACTACGCCGCCTACCGGCTCGACGACTGAAGGGTCTTCAGTACCCGACCGCCCGGGCGTCGGCCCGACGGCGGTCCGCCCCGCCGGCGAGCACGTCCGGTTCGGCATCGAGGACGATTGCATGCGCCGCCCCCTGGCGCGCACGCACCGCGAGGCGGTGGCCACGCGCATCAAGCAGCGCGGCCGTGTCGGGAGAGAGGCCGTAGCGCTCGTGGAAGATCCGGTCCGGCAGCCACTGGTGGTGGAAGCGGGGCGCGTCGACCGCCTCCTGCACGTTCATTCCGAAGTCGATCACGTTGAGGATCGTGTGCAGCACGGTGTTGATGATGGTGCGCCCGCCGGGACTCCCGGTCACCATCACGAGCCGGCCGTCCTGCGCGACGATCGTCGGCGTCATGCTCGACAACATCCGCTTGCCGGGCGCGGCCAGATTGGGCGCGGTGCCGATGAGGCCGTCCGCCGTCGTGAGGCCGGGCGCGGCGTTGAAGTCGCCCATCTCGTTGTTCAGCAGGAACCCGGCGCCCGGCACGACGATGCGCGAGCCGTAGGACTGCTCCAGGGTCGTCGTCAGCGAGACGGCGTTCCGCTCCGCATCGACGACCGACACGTGCGTCGTCTCCCGGCCCTCTGCCGGCCACTCGAACACGTCCGGGCCGGACTCCGACGCGCGCTCCGGTTCGATGCCGGCGCGCAGCCCCTCCGCGTAGGACTTCGACGTGAGGCGGACGACCGGCATCGCCGGGTTGAAGTCGGGGTCGCCGAGGTGGCGGGCTCGATCCGCGAAGCCGCGCCGCATCGCCTCGGCCATGCGGTGGATGTTGAGCGCCGAGCCGTGACCGGCCGCACTCAGGTCGTAGCCCTCGAGCACGTTGAGCATCTGGACGAGGGTGACTCCGCCGGAGCTCGGGGGCGGCATCGAGAGCACGGTGTAGCCCCGGTAGGTTCCCCGGATCGGCTCGCGCACCCGCGCCTCGTAGGCGGCGAGATCGGCCTCCGTGATCAGCCCGCCGCGCTCGGCCATCTCGCGCGCGATGAGCGCGGCGGTCCTGCCGCGGTAGAAGCCGTCCGGGCCGTGCGCCGCGATGCGGTCGAGGGTCTCCGCCAGGTCCGCCTGGCGCAGGCGTTCGCCCGGCTCGTAGGGAGCTCCGCGCTTCGAGAACGCCGCGAGCGACGCCGGATAGCGGGCCATCCGGGGCAGGACGGCCGCCAGCGAGGCGGCGCGTGCGTAGGAGAGCACGAATCCGTCGCGGGCGAGCGCGACCGCCGGCTCCACCAGCCGCCGCCACGGCAGGCGACCGTGGTCGGACCAGGCGCGATGGAGCCCGGCGACGGTGCCCGGCACACCGACCGCGACGTGGCTGTCGTGGTGACGGGCGGCGTCGTAGACGCCCCCGGCCAGGAACATCTCCGGCGACGCCGCGGCCGGGGCCGTCTCCCGAAAGTCGTAGGCGGCCGCGGACCCGTCCGCCGCACGATGGACGAGGAACCCGCCGCCGCCGACGTTGCCGGCGGCCGGCAGGGTCACCGCGAGCGCGAAGGCCGTCGCGACCGCCGCATCGACGGCCGACCCACCGGCCCGCAGCACGTCGAGCCCGACCTCCGCGGCAAGGCCGTCGGAGGCGACCACCATGCCGCGGCGGGCCCGCACCGGCTCGGAGTTCGCGCCGCTGGTCGCGACGACGAGCGCGACCGCAGCGCAGACCGCCGCGGCGCGGATACGAGTCGGCGTCTTCAGGTTCGGCATGGCCTGGTTCCGCACCCTTCTCACTTCAACTTCAGCACCGGATAGTCCGGCCAGCGCGGCCTCACCGCACGGTTGCCGCAGTCGGCAATCAGGTCGAGGGTCTGGAGGACGATCTGGCCCACAAGCGGCTCGCTCATCGGCGGACCGACGATGCACTCGTGATCATGAACCGATCGCAGACCTCGACGGTCACGGGTCCCGCGACCGGACGCTCTTCTTTCCTTTCGCCCGCGTACGGGACGACCGCCGCGCGTCGCGACGCCAGCCCCAGGCGCTCGACGACGTTCTGCGGCAGCACGAGCATGGCCGCGCTGGTGTCCACGACGGCGTTCACACGGGTACGGCGGATGCTGGATTCGTCGCGCAGACCCTGCTCGAAGCCTACCCGGTCCCCCGCGTTCTCCAGGTCGACGCCGACGACGATCTCACCCTTGTTTAGGTGTACGTCCTGCGGTCCCTGGCCGCGCAGACGAGCAGGGACCACACGTGCTGTACTTCTCTGGTACTTCGTCATCGATCACGCCTGAACGCGCCGCAGCCTCGGGTCAATGGTATGGGTACGGCATCAGGGGCGTCGCCCTCGACGACCTGTATTCGCCTCGTCAGCAGAATCTGTGGGTGAGTTCTGGTTCGGGCAGGTCGCCAAGTGCATGATACAAAGCGACTTCCAGTGCCGCGGAGGTGCGGAAGCCATACGCCCGTTTGGTGATCACTCTGGCCTTCCCGTTGAAGCCTTCGACAATGCCACTGGAGAACTGCCCTCGGGCCCGGAACCAGTTCAGGATCAGGTCGCGGTGCGAGCGCAGCATGCGGGCCACCTCCTTCATCGGGTCGAGCCGCGAGCGCATCGTCCGAGTGCACCAGCGGTCGAGGAACCGGCCGGCCCAGTACGGCGACACGTAGCCCCACAGCGCTTGAAAGTCCTCCTTGAGCAGGTAGGCGCGAACCGTGCGCAGGTTGCGACGCACCAGCTCCGCAAGCCGGCCCCGCTGCTCGTCGCTGAGATTCTCCGGACGCTTGAGCAGGAGCCAGCGGCTGCGCTTGAGCACCGGCGCCCGGCCCGCGGCGGCGAGCTTCCGGGCCTCCGCCGCGCGCACCTCGTCGATCGCTTGCGAGAAATGGCTCATGATGTGGAAGCGGTCGAGCACCTGCACGGCCTGGCCGGCGCGCTCGGCAACCACCTTCAGGTAGGGCTTCCACATGTCCGAGCAGACGAAATACAGCGCCGCGCTGCGTGCGGGGCCGAACCAGTCGAAGAAGCCCTCCAACGTCGCGGCCTTGCGTTCGCGGCCGACCCACAGCAGGCGCTTGCAGTGACCGTCGATCTGATAGACCAGCGTCAGGTAGCGTTGCCCGCGGCGGCGGGAGAGCTCGTCGACGCCGATGGCCTCGATGTTCGTGAGGTCGCGGTGCGCGAGGCCCCAGTCGACCGCCATGCGCACGGCCCGATAGACGGTGTCCCAGGACGTGGGGAACGCCGCGGCGACCTCCTGCCACGACAGACGCCTGGCCCACCCGGCGAGGAACCAGGCGTAGGCGTCGGTCAGTCGGTGCTTGCCGGTGGCCCACGGCAGCGCCTCGACCCGTACGCCGCAGCGCGGGCAGTCGACGCGGCGCATCGCGTAGAGGAAGACCACGGGGATGTGCCACAGGGGCACGAAGTCGAAGCGCCGGACCGCCTGCGTGTCGTAGCCCGGGGCCCGGCGCCTGCACTGCGAGCACGTCGCGCGGGTCCCGGCGCGAGGCCGCACCCGAACCTCGAGGGTCAACTGCGGGTGCTCCACCAGCCGCACCGTCTCGTAGATGAACGACGGGTGCTTCTGGACCCGATTCAAGATACTCTTGAGTTGCATCCCGTTCCCCTTCCGCGTCGCTTGGCTGCTGCAACACCAATTGTCGCGGATTCCGGAACGGGATGCGTTTCCGATGTCGAGGCTGCGTTCTGTGCTTCGGGACGGGCCATCGCCCTCCCGATACGGGCGTCGGGCATTTGGTCCTCGTCAGACGAGAGCCGGGGCGCTCGTGCGCGGAGCCGGCGTCCAGGCCGTCAGCCCCGCGCAGCGGGGGCGGAGCGGAGCGAAGCGCCTTGACGGCGGCGAGCACACGGGCACGCTGCCTCTTGTCTGACGAGGACTACCAGCCTCCGTTCTTACCCACAGATTCTGCGGAAGACCCCTGTATTCCATCATACCGCGACAGGCGCTCCACCCCGCTGAGCCGCGGGGGCGACTCGCCCACGCTACAGGAGACGACGGAGACCCCGGATCCCGGTTCGCCCGCGGTTGGTGTCCTTGGTTCGCTGGAATCCGTTTCAGAACGATGGGCGCAACGAGGGGAACGCGCACCGGCGGAGTTCATAAAGTCATTGCTATCAATGCCTTATGAGACTTCCGTGTCGGAGCTCCATGCTCCGCCACCAGTTGTGCACATGCCACCGACCGCGCCAGCCGCCGCGCTTCTGTTCGAGCACGCGTTGGGCGGCTTCGGCGAAGGTGGGAACGCCCTGGACGCGGCGTTTCTCCGTGAGAGGATCGCCGCCCGACCGGGCCAGCATCCGGTTGGCGAGCGCCTGCTCGCGAGCCTTGGCGAGCGGGACGAGCGTGGCGGCGCCGAGCCCGAGTTCGCGGCGCCGGCCGCGGATGACGAGCCGCTGGACCCAGCTTCGCGTCCCGGAGGGCTGGACGAACAGGTACAAGCCGTTGCCGTCAGCGTGTCTTCCTGGCGGGGCGGAACGGACGAAGGCGGCCGAGAGGGCCTTGTCGGGGTGGCGTCCTCGGCGCTTGGTTCGACGGCGTGTGGGGGCGGGTTTGGCTACAACATCCATTCCCCCATTATATACGGGATTCGGCTGGATTCCGCTACACGTCCTGAGCCGCGTAGCCCGTGACGACGAATCATAAACGACTACTTATCAGTGGTTTATGGCCTGTATCGCACGGCCCCGGACGCTGGCGGACTACCATTGGTTGTCAAGGCAGTGCAAACACGAACAGGTTATTGCCGCTGCTCGGGCGCAGCTCCGGCGTCAGGTCGAGGAAGCGGCCGTAGCCGACGCTGACCGCCACGTACTGGCGGCCGTCGACGGCGTAAGTGATGGGGAAGCCGGAGACCGGCGAGCCGAGGTTGATCTCCCAGAGAA
This sequence comes from Vicinamibacterales bacterium, assembly GCA_965215155.1. Classification (GTDB taxonomy): domain Bacteria; phylum Acidobacteriota; class Vicinamibacteria; order Vicinamibacterales; family UBA8438; genus JAGWAJ01. The sequence goes on from CBDCCY010000004.1 coordinate 3,056,519, forward strand.
TCTCCCCCGTCCGGTCGTCGAAAGCGCGGAAGCGGCCGTTGACGTCGCCGCCGAAGACCAGTCCGCCGCCGGTGGCGGCCAGCGCCATGGTGGCGGCCCGCTGCTGGTGGTTCCAGACCACTTGGCCGGTCTCGGCCGAGATGGCCTGCACGCTGCCGACATCATCGTAGCCCGGCGCGATCTCGGGACGCCACGCGATGGCGTAGAGCCGGCGCGCCTCGTCCTGCTCGTCGGGCGCCGCCATGGCCCGCATCCGCGAGCAGACGTTGCGCAACGGCATGTACATCGTGTTGGTGCGCGGCGAGTAGGCGCCCGCCTCCCAGTCCGGTATCGCCCCAACCAAGTACGCTGTAACAATCTTTTTCACAGTCATTTAGGTGCGTCCCGCGTGACCCTGCCAGCCGACCGTGCCAGCTAGAACGGGTTGGCCAGCCGGTTCCGGCCCGCCCTCCGCGTCGCGGCGCAGCCGTTCGAGCGCCGCAAGGTGCTTGGCCAGCTCCGGCGGCGCATAGATCATGGTCGTCTCGGGCCGGGTGTGTCCATAGAGGTCCTGGATGTCCGCCACGTCCGTCCCGGCCCGCCGCAGCCCCGCCGCGAACGAGTGCCGGATCCGGTAGGTGGTGAACACAGGCCGTCTGGCGCGGCGCGCGGCGGCGGCGAGCGCCCGGTTGACGCTGCTGCGGGGCCACGGCCCGAAGGCTTCGGCGTCGAGGAAGGCGCGCGCGGCGGCGACACCCTCCGGCACGAGCGGGACGGCGGCGATCCGGCCGCCCTTGCCGCGCGGGACCGCCACGTAGGGGATCGGCTCGTCGAGCCGGAAGTCTTCGGCCCGCAGCCGGCCCATCTGCGACGGCCGCATCCCCGTCCAGTGCATCAGCTCCAGCCGCACGCGGGTGACAGAACCGGTCGGAATCTCGGCCAGCACGGCGGGGATGTGGCGGCGGTCGACCCATGTCAGCGCGGCTTCGGGGGTGGCGGGGCGAAGCGGACCAGGTCGAGCAGGTCGAACGAGGCGCGGCGGCCGTAGAGCACGCGGACGAGGTTCCCGCGCTTTCCGCCACTCCGGCAGTACTTGGTCGCGTCGCGACGGAAACGAGTTCTTTCACTGCACTACTGCCACAACCCTCGCCCCGGTTCACTGTTCGTCACCCACAACACTCCGAAAACGCCCGTCCTCGTCGTGTCTATCCACCGCGACATAAACTGAATCCCCAATTCGCGCCGGCAGCCCTGGGGACTCCCTCTTCCTCTCGCGTCGACTGAAAGGAACGCGTGCGTTGGCGGCGGGTGCCGGCGCGACACCATCCCACCAACGCGAGTCCAGTCGGGTGAGTCGTCCCTCGGCTGTCAAATAAGTTGGTATCATATCTGCTGGTATACGGCGCCCCCGCGTGTCGAACGGAACACGATATCCTTCCACCGCGGACACCTTTCGCCCTATCGTTCCCGTTACATACCACACCTTCTCCCACACTTCACCAACCTGACCATGTGAGGTCAGCAAAGGCAGGCGCGATCTCGTGAGCCGCTTCTGTACGCGAACAACCGCCCATGAAGTCAACCGTTGAACTAGCAGCAGTCGCCATGCCGCAATGCGTCGCTGCACTCGAAACCTACGTGCCAGCCCCGGTATCAGTTCCAGAGGACATCGTTCCTCTTCGCCCGAACCTCGCTCCCCTCCCTTTGACTCCTGGTGAGATCGGACAACATGCTCTACGTCGTCGCGCGGCATCAAAAGGGCCGCTGCGAAATAGTCGCAGAGCATCTCTACTGTACGTTGACCTGATCCGAACGTGAAGTGTGGATTCCGAAACGCCCCACTAGGTTCGCGCTCCATCCACAATGTATGTCCGATCTCATGAGCGATTGAAAATCGTTGGACAGTCTCCGACAGCAGGGGATTGAAAAACAATCGAGAAACAGTCCTCGTCAATCCTCAGCTCGGCGCGCGCCGACATGTGACCAGACTCCACCGACGCCACATGTCGAGCGCGCTGAAGCGCCCGCCCTCCCAACTCCACTGGGCCGGCGGCAGTTCTTCCCAGTTTGGCCAAGCACAGCGCCTGCTCTTCGATCCATTCGAGAAGATCATCACGTCCGAATCGTGACGCGAGCTCAAGCATGACCGGCGAGTCTGAAAGTATCATGATTCACGGGGTCCGACCGGGGCTTGCGTCTTTGACCTCAGGACGGAAGTGCCGTCGGATGCTGGCCTTCAGACGCGTCCGGATCGCTCGATTGTCACTTGCGATGGCGACCATCTCGTCAACGACGCTGTCACGTCGTTCTTGGTCCGCTCTTGTGTTCTCCAGGGCTACCTTGTGACTCCGTTCACGCAATTCTCGCTCCACAAGACGACCGTAGTACTCCTTCTGCTTAGTCGTCTTTTGGTCCGACGGCGTAAGGAACTCTAGCGCGAAAGCGTCTGCCACAAGTCGTTCTTGGTGTTCGTCGAGCGTTCGGCTCACCAGAAGCCACACGCTCCAGAGCTGTTCGTGGGCAGAAATGATTTCGTCAAGGCGAGGCTTGATAATCGGATCATCTATCTTGCGAAACTCCATCTCACGGCCCTTCCATATGACGTTCATGCGCGCTATCTTTAGGTTCATCTCCCTCGGCGGACAGTACACCAACACCGAGCCCTTTGGCGCGCCAATTTCGTCAGCCACCCGGTCTTCAAACTCTGTGCGGTTCTTGGGACGACCAAGGGTCTGAGTGACAGCTTCGAGGACCGACAGATCGTGGTCTTGTTCCTGCACTCCGTCAAACTCAGCCTTCTGGTACTTGTGAAGCTGCTTGTGCAAGCGACGGTCACGAATCGAACGGCCGAGTTGGGACGCCACCGTAGCCTTGGATGTCGCCAGCTGTTGGATGAGGGAGTCGTCGGTGTGACTGTAGAGATCGGTTTCGGTTAGCTCGGCGGCTCGAAAGCACTCGTATACGGCGCGGCCGACCATGGCACTGCTGGCGATCTTCGCGTGGTGAAAGTAGACTCGCTCGGCGATCAGATAGCGCGTCTCAAGCAAGCGACAGAGGTCTGTAAGCGTGTCGCGACGAGGAACCTTGGTACGATGCTTGGCGAGCCTCACAAAGATACGCTTCTGAGTGTTGTGAGTGCGCAAGTATAGGAAATTTGGGAAGCGATATTCGAGCGGCACGCCGAGATTGCAGAAGAAGTTGTCGCGGGCGAGATAGTCGAGCAGATCGGCGCAGACGGTGTTGCTCACGATGTCATGTATGAACTCGTTCCCATCGAGAGAAGTGTTCTTGTCCCAGGCATAGATTCGAGCGAAGGCATCTAGGACGCTCGGACCCAAGTTGGAACCCAACTCACGGGTGATTATCTCACCCATCGGGCTTTCGGGTCCGAGAAAGCGACTAAAGCGCTCGTTGTTCTTATCGTGGCGCTCACAGATGTTCAGTTCATCTTCGAGGGTGTGGCCGTAGGGTACGTGCGGGACGTCGTGGAGCAAGGCGTACAGTATTCGGTTAGCGGGTGATTTCCCAATAGACACGGGCTGAGAGTGGACTTGGAGTGCGGAGGTTTCAGCGCGTCGACGCGGTGGCTGGAACCGACAGTGTGTTCGCGCGGCTTGCCTCCCCCGTCGCGATGCCACGGACACCGAACGCCAAGCCGGCGCGCGGGAGCATCGGCGCCGATTTCTCCGTGAAGTCCGGTGGCGACCGCGGGCTGCCGCGGGCGGTGCGGTCGTCCGCCTCCTGCGGCGGGGCGCCACGGGGACCGGTCGCCCGTCGAGGTCGTATGTCGGACGTTGCCGGCCTACGGGAGCGGCGGCGGAAGGCCGAGGAGCTCGGGGACAACGGGCTCGACCGCGCGCAACATCGCGGCGATCAGCGGAGGCAGGTCGAGGCCGCGTTGGCGCGCGGTGCGCACGACGCTGGCCAGGACCTGCTGGGTGTCGGCGCCGTGGCGGGTGCGGTTGCCGCCGCACACCTTGCGGATGACCACGGCGGGCCGGAGGGCCTGTTCGGCGCGCCAGTTGGTGGCGTCGAGCGAAGGGTCCCACAAGAATAGGAACACAGCCGGGAATTCGGTGGCCAGGTGCGCCGCGAAACGCTCGGCGTCGTCCAGCGGCGGCGGGGCGTCGACCAGCCGCCCGAGCCGGGCCGTGAGTCGGCCGCGGGCCGTGGCCATCCCGTGCTCGCTCAGCGCTCCCGCGTTGCAGCGGTCCCGCAGGTCGAGACCGGCCCGCAGGACCGCCGCCACGTCGCCCGCCCAGGGACTGTTCGGATAGTCCTCCCGGAGCTGCTTGCAGCGTTGTAACAGGTGCGCCTTATTCCGATATCGGAATAAGAATCACTATGCCGATGTCGGGATTATTCCGATGTTGGTGCAGACGCCCCTGTTGTTGGCGGCATCTGCACCAAACTGATCGGCATAATCACAGCCCTTCGAGAAAGGCCAGGAGCGCGTCGGATGGTTGATAGCGGCCCCCGCGGACTTCGGCTGGGGTGGTCCTTGCGAGCGCCCGTTCCTTCAGGGCGAGGTCGGCATGGATGTAGATGTCGGTGGTGCGGACGTGTTCGTGTCCGAGCCACAGGGCGATGACGGTGTTGTCGACCCCGGCGTGCAGCAACCGCATGGCTGCGGTGTGACGCAGCGTGTGCGGGGTGACGGTCTTCTCGCGGAGCGATGGGCAGGCGTGGGCCGCAGCAGCCACGTGCGTCGTGACGCGTTGCGCGAGGGCGTCTCGGCTGAGCGGTTTGCCTGTCCGCGTAGGGAAGACTGGTGCCTCTGGTGAGCTGGCGCATTCGGCCAGCCAGGCACGCAGGGCGGCGGCCACCGGCTTGGTGAGCGGAGTGACCCGGTGCTTGCGCCCTTTTCCAAGGCAGTGGACGTGCGCACCTCGCGCCAAGTGCAGGTCCGTGCAGCGCAGGCCGGTGAGTTCGGCGGCGCGCAATCCGGTCTGGATCGCGAGCGCGAGGAGAGTGTGGTCGCGGCGCCCGGTCCACGTGGTGCGGTCGGGGGCGGCGAGCAGGGCGTCGACTTCGAGGTCGGACAGGAAGGTCACGAGCCCACGTGGACCGCGCGTGGGGGGCATCGCGAGTACGCGGGCAATGACGGCTGCCTGCTCGGGATGCTCCAGTGCGGCATAGCGGAACAGGGCATGAATGGCCGACAACCGCGCGTTGCGGGTGCGCGCGGTGTTCGCGCGGTCGTGCTCGAGGTGGGCCAGGAATCGTCCGATGAGGGGTGCGTCGAGATCGCCGAGTTCCAGGTCCGAGGGGGCCTTGGCGAGGTGGACCGCGGCAAAGCGGACGAGCATCCGCCACGCGTCGCGGTAGGCAGCGACCGTGTGCGGGCTGGCGTGGCGCTGGTGCACGAGCCGCTCGGTGAAGAACGCCTGGAGCGTGGGAGCAAGGGCGCTCATGCTGAGGCCCCCAGATGGCGTTCGAGGCGGTCTGAGGCCAACTGCATCAATGCCGGTGCCGCCGACAGGTACCAGTATGTGTACTTGGGGTCGGCGTGCCCGAGATAGGTGGCCAGGAGCGCGATTCGCGCCGCCGGATTCTGGCCCTGTCGGTAGGCGTCGAGCAGCGTGCACGTCGCGAACCGATGTCGGATGTCGTGCAGCCGTGGCCGACAGGCGGCTGCGTGCGGCCGGAGGCCCGCGCGCTGGACCAGGGTGCGGAACGTCTGCTGTACATTGCGGCACAGCAGCCTCGTGCCCGCGGTAGAAACGAACAGCGCGGCGGTGTCCCGGGCCGCCAGCCGGTCCGCGCGGAGCAGATACTGCTGGACCGCGGCGCTGGCTGTGGGGTGCAGCGGAAGTGCACGGGACTTGTCGAATTTGCCGTGGCGGACGGTGATCAGCCCCTGCTCGGCGTCGAAATCGTGCCGATCGAGCGCGATGGCTTCACCGACGCGCATCCCGGTCACGACCAGCAGACCGATCAGGGTCCGATACGTTGCGGCCCGATGCCCGGTGCGCAGCCCCGATGTGGCGACCAGCAGGGCCGCGATGTCTTCGTCGGTGTAGGGGTACGGCGTGGCGCGCTGGGCGCGCGCCTGCAACAGGTCGGCGGGCGGTATCTCGGTTGCCGGGTCGATCGTGCGCACGAAGGTCGCGAAGCCGCGGACGACGGTGAGTCGGCTGGCCCACCACGCCCTCGGGTCCTTCCCGGCGGGGAGTGTCGCCCAGGCGAGGGCGGTCTCGGTGCGCAGGCGCGTCTCCCCGCGGTCTTCGAGATAGGTCAGGAATTGCGCGAGGAGCTTCTCCGCGCGCGCCAAGCGGTAGCCCAGCGCCCGGCGCATCGTCAGATAGTCGGCCAGGGCTTGACGCAGGAAGGTCATGCTGCACCTCCAGGCCACGCGCGTGCGATCGTGCGCAGGGCGTCATGGTCGACCTTCGCGTAGATCGCCGTGGTCTGCAGGCGGGCGTGACGCAGGAAGTGCTGGATCTCGGACAGGGGGGCGCCCGCTCGGAGCAGTTGCGTTGCCGCGAAATGACGCAACCGATGTGCGTGGACGACGCCGAGGCCGGCTCGCTGCGCGGCGGCGGCCACAATCTGCGTGACCCCGGTCGGGCTCAACGGGCCCAGAGGCGCGACCAGGCGGACGAAGACGGTGCGCCCCTGCGCCCGGGTCGGCCGTTGGCGGAGATATGCGGCCACCGCGTTGCCCACATCGGTCGGGAGAGGCATGCGCTCGGCCTGATTCCCCTTGCCGTGTACGACGACCTCGCCGGCGCGCCAGTGCACGTCGTCGAGACGCAGGGTCGCCACTTCGGCGGCCCGCAGGCCGAGGCGGGCCAGCGTGGTGATGACCGCAAAGTCGCGGCGCCCTCCCAGCGTCCGGGGGTCGCACGCGGCGAGCAGTCGCCGGACGTGGTCGGGCTCGAGGCGCGGCGGAAGCGCCACCAGTCGTCGGCCGGCTACCGACGGGACGGCCGTCGCCAGCGAACGCTGGACCACCCCGGTGACATGCAGGAAGACCAGCAGCGAGCGCAGTGCGGTCGACGTCAGTTGCGCGGCCCGGCGGGATTGCTCGGCACAGCGCGCCACCATGAACGCAGTCACGTCGGCCTCACCGAGTTGCTCGAGGTCCAGCCCGAGGCCGTCGGCCGAGATGCAGCCGCGCAGAAAGGGGCGGACCGCATCGACGTAGCCCTGGGCGGTGGCTTCGCCCAGACCCCGTTCCACGGTGAGGTAGTGCCGGTAGAGCACCAGGGTCTTGTCCACGGGCCCTGTCGGGATGGGCGTCGTCGCAGGCGGGATCGCGCCACGAGCCCGGAGGTACGTCAGCAACGGGCGCAGCGCCTTGCCCGTCAGATGCCTCTTGTAGCCGGCCTTCTGCCGTGCTTGCAGAAACTGCTGCGTTCGCTCTGGCAGGTCGCCGATGTCGAGGCCTCTTGCCTGCAGCCACCGGCTGACGGCCGACGCCAGAGACAACTGCGTCCGCAGCGAGCGCGGTGTGTAGCCTTGCTGCGCAAGCTCCGTCGCGAAGCCCGCCGCGAACGGCTTGAGCGAACCAGCGATGGCGACGACGGGAACGCGTGACGGATCACTCATGAGAGCCTCCTCTCTCGTGGGTCGTGAGAGAAGAGTCTCCGTCCGTCAGCGCGCGGTGATTATCCGGATCGTCTCGTCGAAGACGCCCTGCACGACCGGGACATCAGGGCGGACATCGGAATAATCCCGACATCGGCATAGTGCGCCAGACACGTTTGGTGCAGGCCGTCGTAGCAGCGATACGGCGCCCATCCGTCGCGCACGAGCACGCCGACGTAGTCGGTCCCCAGCACCGTGGCGGCATCGGCGAACCCGCGGCCGGGGCAGATGGCGTAGACCGTCGTCTCCGGCGTGACGAACGTCCACAGCCAATGGCGCTCGCCGCCGACGCGCCAGCCCGTCTCGTCCGGCGTGACCACGGGCGCGTTGCGGACCTGCTCGCACAGTTCCGTGTAGGCCGGCGCGGCGGCACGGGCCGCCCGGTGCAGCACGTGGGCCAGCCCGCCCGGCGTCACCTGCAGCCCGAACGTGGTCCGCAGCAGGTGCGCGACCTTCGCCAGCGGCACCCCCATCTCCGTGTGCAGCTCGACCACCAGCGCCACGACCGCGGGACCGAGCTGCACGCCCGCCGCCCCCAGCGCGTCCGAGGTCTGCAGCTCGTGGCGGCCCTGCACCCGCCGCTGACACCGCGTGCAGTGACCAACCTCGATGGCAAAGCGCCGCACCACCGGGCGCACCACCGGCAGGTCTTCCTGATACTGCGACGCCTCGCGGGTCCTTTCGACCGCGCCGCCGCAGTCCGGACATTCCCTCGGAATCGGCGCCGCGTGGGTCTCGTCGACCTGCGCCGGACGCCGGCGGCAGCCATGGCGGCCATACTCCGCACCGGCTCGGCGTCCGGGATGCCTCCCGCGACCCTGCGGCCGGTCCTTGGCGAACGGCGCGGCCTGCCGGCGACCCGCCCGACGGGCCTCGTCCAATTGCCGTTTCAGGCGCTCGTTCTCTTGCTTCAGGTGGTCATTCTCCCGCTGCAGTCGGTTGCTCTTGCGCTGCAACCGGCCCTTCTCGCGCCGCAGGTTCTCGGTGTCGCGCTCCCGCCGCGCCAACTCTCCGCGAAGCCGTTCGAGGTCGGTGGGAAGCTCCGCAGTTCGAGGTGGGGGCGATTTCCGGTCGGCGGACGTCACGCCACCGTTATGCCATAATCCGGAAAATTGTACAAGTCAAAACATTGACGCTTCGATCCGGAACCCGCTAACCGAAGACGGCGTACAGTCTGACGAGTAGCTCCTGGTAGGGCGTGATGGCGGACTCGTGGTCTTGGTTGTGCCTGTTGTCTCGGATGCGGCGTACCATTTCAGCGGCCATGGCCAAGGTGCCCAGAGAGTGATCGAATCGCGTGTGGAGCGCCGTAGGGTACACCAAGGAGGCTGTGCCGAGCTGGCGCACGCCGCGAAGGCGCTGGAAGTCAGGCGTGTCGATTAGCCGCATTTCCAACGTAGTCACCAACACGTCACCGGAGACCGCTATGCGGATCGTCTTGGTGGGCCGGAGTACCTCGAGCGGAAGCGAAGCGCGGTCCGGGGTTGTCCAAAGTGGAGTTTGGTCTGGGGCATCGTTGGGCATGGGAAGGTACCTTTCGTGTCAGACATGTCGAGGCGAGGGATGGCAGTTGCAGCGGTACGACTGCTACCCAAGGGCGATCGCCTTTGTCGTGCCGGAGTGCCGGCCAGGGACCGCGGGGTTGGTCGGGTCATGAGCAGCGCTCCCGTCGACCGATCATGATAGGCCGGTCGAGCCGTTCGGGCCGCGCCGTGGCGTCGTGTCGCCGCAGGCGTTCGAGGGCGGCGCGGTGCTTCGCCAGCTCGGGCGGCGCATAGATCATGGTCGTCTCGGGCCGGGTGTGTCCATAGAGGTCCTGGATGTCGGCCACGTCGGTCCCGGCGCGGCGCAGTCCCGCCGCGAACGAGTGGCGGATCTGGTAGGTGGTGAACGCGGCCCGGCGGGCCCGGCGCGCGGCGGCGGCGAGCGCGCGGTTGACGCTGCTGCGGGGCCACGGCCCGAAGGCTCCGGCGTCGAGGAAGGCGCGCGCGGCGGCGACCCCTTCGGGGACGAGCGGGACGGCGGCGATCCGGCCGCCCTTGCCGCGCGGGACGGCGACGTAGGGGATCGGCTCGTTGAGCCGGAAGTCCTCGGCGCGAAGCCGCCCCATCTGCGAGGGCCGCATCCCGGTCCAGTGCATCAGCTCGAGGCGAACGCGCGTCACCGAGCCGGGCTCGATCTCGGCGAGGACGTGGGCGATGTGCCGGCGGTCGACCCAGCGGGGCTTCGGGGGCGGCGGCGGGAAGCGGACGAGGTCGAGCAGGTCGAACGAGGCGCGGCGGCCGTAGAGGACGCGGACGAGATTGGTCAGGGCGTGGCGCCGGTGGTTGCAGGTGGAGGCGGCGAGGGTGTCGCGCCACTCGTGGAGTTGGGCGTTGAGCGCGGGCAGGTGCGCCGGCAGCGCCAGCGTCCGCAGGTGCCCGAACCGTGGCAGCCACGCAAGCAGCTCACGGCGGCGGTCGCCGAAGCTGATCAAGGTGCTCTTCACCTGATCGAGGTAGCGCCCGGCGTCGTGGTTGAGGGTGTGCCGGCCGCCGGCGGGGAGCGTCCGCAGGCTGGCTCGCAGCTCGTCGCGGCGCGCCCGGATGGTCTTGAGCGGCGTGCCGGGCGGGAATCGGACCTCGCGCTGGACGCCGTTGACCTTGACGGTGGCGGCGAGTCCGTGGCGGTCCCTGTAGATGCCTTCGGCGACGCGGACGCGGCGGCGGGCGGGCGGCTTGGCGCTCCCGGCCTTCGAGGCGGTTCGGTTATCCGAGGCGGTCGGGTTCATCGGCTCTCTCCTCACACGAAGGTCCGCGCGGCCCACTTGACCTCGCCGACGACGGCGGCGTCGGGCGGCCACGGCCGGGTGGGCCAGAGGTGCTTGTTGGGGTTGTCGCTGACGAGCTGCCAGGCGCCGGCCTCGTCCCTGCCGGCGCGCTTGACGACGAGGCCGTCGGCGGTGCGGACGACGTAGATGTGCCCGGCGTGCCGGCGGCGGACGGCGTGGTTGACGAGGATGGAGCAGCCGTCGACGAGCGTCGGCTCCATCGACTCGCCGGAGACCTGGATGATGCGGCAGTTGCGGGCGACGAGTCCGTGCCGAGCGAGCCAGGAGCGGAGGAACTTGATGCGCCCGGTGATCCGCTCGTCGTAGACGTCGGCGCCGTCGCCGGCGGCCGAGGCCAGCTCGGAGACGCCGACGAAGTCGCCGTCGTCGTCGGCCGCGGCGCGCGCGGCGGGGTCTTCGAGCCCCTGTGCGACGGCCAGCTCCCGCAGGAGCCGGCTGGCGGGCCTCGGGTCGTCGGTGAGGCCGTGGAGGTAGTCGGCCGACACGTCGAGGGCTCGTGCGGCGGCGGTGGTCTTGTCGAGGGACCAGCCGCCCTTGCCGCGCTCGACCATCGAGATCGCCTCCCGCGTGTTGCCGGTGTGGGCGGCGAGCTGGCTCTGCGTGACGGCGCGCAGGGTGCGGGCGGCGCGCAGTCGCTGTCCGAAGATGCTCATCCCTGGATGGTAATACATCTTTACAGTTGACGGGTAATGTATGCCGCCCTACAGTCTCGCAAATGGATTTTACGCGTGGAAGGCGGGCCATCCGCTCCCGTCTCGCCGCCCTGGGCGTCTCGCAGCACGCGCTGGCGCGGGCGCTGGGGGTCAGCCAGGCGACGTTGAGCCTGTGGCTGAACGGCTACCGGAAGCCGCCGCCGGAGTTCGAGGCGGCGGCGATGGCGGAGCTGGACGTGATGGAGCGGGCGGAGCGGGCCGCGACCGAGGCGCGCGCGGAGGCTCTGGCGGAAGCCCGCGCGGACCGGCCCGGCGAGTGGCGGCCGTGCAGACGGAGGACGAAGCGTGGACGCGAAGCGGCCCGGCGCTAGTGTGCACCGTCAGAAATACGTGAGCAGTAACGCTTCAGGGATTCCGATCTGCTCGGCGGTCTTCGTCCAGACGAAGGGCTTGGGGTCTTCGTTGTAGACCGCCAGGTACTCCTTGATCGCCGCCTCGAGTGCTTGGGTGCTGCGATGGGTTCCACGCCGGATCTGCTGCCGGGTGATCTCGGCGAACCAACGCTCTACCTGGTTGAGCCACGATGCGCTCGTGGGCGTGAAGTGCAGGTGATACCGAGGACGCCGTGCCAGCCAGTCGTGGATCATCGCCGTCTTGTGCGTGCCGTAGTTGTCCAGCACCAGGTGGATGTCGAGGTCGGGCGGCACCGCCTTGTCGATCACGGCGAGGAAGCGCTTGAACTCCACCGAGCGGTGCTTCCGAAAGCACCTGCCGATCACCTCGCCGGTGGCGGTGTTCAGGGCCGCGAACAACGAGGTCGTGCCGTGCCGTCGATAGTCGTGTGTCCGCTGCTCCGGTGCTCCCGGACGCATCGGCAACACCGGCTGGGTACGGTTCAACGCCTGGATCTGCGACTTCTCATCCACACACAGCACCACCGCTCGCTCCGGCGGATGCAGGTACAGCCCCACGATATCGCGCACTTTCTCGATGAACAACGGGTCTCGCGACAGCTTGAAGGTCTCGCTGCGATGGGGCTTGAGCGCGAACGCGCGCCACACGCGGCCGACGGTCGAAGCGCTCAGCCCGCAGGCTCGGGCCATCGACTCCCGGCTCCAATGCGTCGCCCCCCGTGGGGTCGTCTCCAGCGTCCGGACCACGACCCGTTCGACGTCCTCGTCCGACACCCGGCGCGGCGCGCCCGGCCGTGGTTCGTCCAGCAAGCCGTCGCAGCCGTTGCGCAGGAACCGCCGCCGCCACTTGCCGACCGTGGCCCGCGTCGTGCCCAGAGCCTGCGCCACGACCTGGTCGCTCCGTCCCGCGGCGCTCTGCAGCACGATGCGTGCCCTCAGGGCCAGAGCCTGCGCGGTATTGCGCCGGCGCAGCCAACCCTCCAGTTCCTCGCGCTGTGCGTCCGAGACCTCCGGGACCTCTCGTGTGTAATGGTTCGGCACGGCCCTCCTCGCTTCCGGGCCGACCGTACCACGAGCCGATTCTACTGGTCAATAACTTAAGGCGTTGGACACTAGCGCCGGCATCGACGAGCTGCCGGCGGTGCTGCTGCTCGACGACGTGGCGGCGCTGCTGCGCTGCTCGACGACGACGATCAAGCGGCGGCTGCGGGCGCGGGTGTTCCCGGTGGCGCCGCTGTCGGGGATCGACAAGCGGCCCCGGTGGAGCAAGGCGGCGCTGCTGCGGTGGCTCGAAGCCGGCGGGTCCGGGGACGCGGTGCGTGGCCGCAGGAGGCGGACCCGATGAGCGGCGCGGCGGAGCCGGCCGAGTCGAGGCGCGGTGCTTGGCGCGCGGTCGACCCGGAGACGGGCGACCTGGTGTTCGTCTGTCCAGGTTGCTGGCCGGAGGTGGCCGCCGAGTGGCGGGCGCGTCGGGACGTGACGGTGCGGAAGCTGGCGGCGCGGCCCCGGTGGGCGCGCTGCGGGGTGTGCGACCCCGAGGAGGTGTGCTGATGCGTACCGGGCGGGACGGCGAAGCGGAGGGGGCGTAGCGATGCCGGCGGACCGGCTCCTGCACGCGCGGCTCGGCCACTCGGCGAAGGTGTCGAGGTTGTCGGACCTGGAGTACCGGGTGTGGACGACCTACCTCCTGGTGGCGGACGACTTCGGGGTGATGCGGGCCGACGCGGTGGCGTTCCAGGCGGCGCACGACGGGCTGAGCGGCCGGCCGGCGAAGGCGGTCCAGCTCTGCGTCGAGCGGCTGGTGAAGATGGGGCTGGTGGCCGCGTTCGCGCACCAGGGGTCGCGCTACCTGTACCAGGCCGACTGGCAGGACTTCCAGCGGGTGCGCTACCCGCTGCGGACGATGCACCCGTTGCCGGCCGGGGCGGAGGTCAGCGCGAAGACGCGGCACCTGTGGTCGGTCCATCCGGGCGGCGTGCGGGTGCCGGCGCTGCCGAAGCCTTCCGATGGAACCGCCGCGCAAGCAGCGGAGGAAACGCCGAACGATTCCGGTACGGCTCCGACAGGATGCCCGCAGGATTCCCGCAAAGTTCCCGCACGAGTCCCGGAAGATTCCCTTACACGTTCCGAAGTTTTTCCGTCTCACGCACGCGCGTGCCAAACGGCTAACGGCTTACGGCTAACGGCCAACGGCTCTGGAGAGAGTGGGGGTGCGGGGGAGGGAGAGCCGGCCGCCGGAGTGGCGACGCGGGCCGGGGCGCTGGTCGACCGCTACCGGGCCGAGTGGTATCCGCGGCACCGGGGCGTGGCGTATGCGCCAACGCGGGCCGTCGAGGCGTCGGACGCCGACGCGGCCGTGCGGCTGTGCGCGGCCTACGGCGACGCGGAGCTGGCGCGGCTGGCCGAGCGGTTCCTGACGGTCGAGGGCGACCGGTTCCTGGCGGGCCGGACGCGGACGGTGTCGATGCTGCTGTCGCGGGCGCCGGCCCTGGCCGAGCAGCTCCGAAGCCCGGCGGCCGAGGCCGATGGGCGCGGCGGCGGGGCGCGGTCGACCGAGCCGCGCGAGGCGTACGACGGTGGTGGAACGGGCGGAGCGATGAGCGAGGGGTGCGGACGTTGCGAGCGGACGCCGGGCTGGGAGTCCGTCGAGGTCGCGGGACACTCGCGGCTGCGGCGCTGCGGCTGCTGGACGGCGGCGCACGCCGCCCCGCCGTCGGTGCCGCGCGAGCTGCGCGACGCGCGGTGGTCGACCTGGGAGCGGACGGCGAACAACGGGCGGGCGCTGACGGCGGCCCGGAAGTTCCTCGCTGCGGGCGCCGACGGCCCGGACCTGTTCCTGTGCGGCCCGGTGGGTACGGGCAAGACGCGGCTCGCCTGCACGGTGCTGAACGAGTCGTGGAAGTCGGGCGAGCGGTCGGCGGCGTTCGTGCGGGTGCCGATGCTGCTCTACCGGCTACAGCCGCACCAGGCGGCCGACGGGACGGAGACGTTCGACCGGCTGGCGGCGGCGCGGCTGCTGGTGCTCGACGATCTGGGGGCCGAGCGGGATGCGGCCACGGACTACACGCGGCGGACGCTGCTGATGCTCTACGAGACGCGGCACGACGCCGGGAAGCGGACGGAGTGGACCTCGAACAAGACGCCCGCCGAGGTGGGCGCGTTCATGGGGGACGACCGCTTGGCGAGCCGGATCGCGGGCCGCTGCCGGGTGGTCGAGCTGGCGGGCCGGGACTGGCGGCTGCGGGGGCCGGCGCCGGCGCACTCGCCGGGACGCGCGGCGGGCATCGAGCGGGCCGCGGGCGTGCGGACGGAGGGGCGGACGCGATGAGCGGCCGGATGCCGGACCGGGAGCCGGAAGCGCGCGAGGGCAACCGCGACGCGCGGCCGGAAGGCCGCGAGCGGAGCGGGCACCGGCGCGAGTACGACGCGCGGCAGCCGCGGCGGACGTTCGACGAGCGTGTCGAGGGCGTGGTGCGCGACGTGGGGGCGTTCCGGGCGGTGGCGCTCAAGGACCTGGTCGAGCGGCAGTTCGACGGGCACCCGTTCGCGGCGCGGCGGGGTCTGGCGCGGGCCGAGCGGGCCGGGTGGGTCCGGCGGCTGAAGGCGCGGGGGCCGAAGGGCGGCAAGTTCACCGTGGTGGCGGCGACCGAGGCCGGTGCGGCGCGGGCCGAAGGGTTGTGGCGTGAGGCCGGGCGGCCGGGACAGAAGGCGCTGTCGGGCGCGGTCCGGCCGGCGGAGCTGGCGCACGACGTGGCGGTCTACCGGGCGTCGCACGCGGCGCAGGCGCGGATCGAGGCGGACGGCGGACGCGTCGTGCGGGTCCGCGTCGACGCGGAGTTGAAGGGCGTCGTGGCGGCGCGGGCCGAGCGGGCGCGCCAGGCGGCGGGCCGCGAGGCGGCCGACGAGGCGCGGCGGCAGGCCGCCGAGGACCTCGGGCTGCCGGTCGAGGACGGCAAGGTGCTCGTGCCGGACGCGCAGGTCGAGTACGTCGACGCCGCGGGCCGGACCGGGCGCTGCAACGTCGAGGTCGCCTCGGGGCACTACCGGGGCCGGGAGATCCGGGCGAAGGCGAGGGCGGGCTTCGCGATGTACGCCGCCGCGCCGGGGGCCGCCGCGACGGTGCGGCGGGCGCTGGGCGGCGGGAGCAAGGGCGGCCGGGGCGGCATACCGCGCCGCGAACAGGAGGTGATCGAGCTGTGAAGCCGTGGAAGGCGAGCGTGGGACTGACGGTTTCGACCGGGGCCGTGGGTGCCTGGGCGCTGGCGGCGGAGCTGACGTACCTGCAGCCGTTCGGGACGGTGATCCTCACCGGCTACGGCTGGTATATCGCGGCCTACGGCGGGATGGCGCTGGCGACGCTGGCGGCCGGCTTCTACCTAGCGGCGCGCGCGGTCGGGCTGGGCGCGGTGGGCCGCAAGGTGGACGTGACCGAGCAGGCGATCCGGCGCGGCGAAGGACAGGACCCGGCGCTGGGCGAGGCGCTCGCCCGCGACGACGCGGGGGACTACTAGTGGGCGAAGCGGCCGAGTGCGGGCGCGTCGCGTGTGGGCGGCCGGGCTGGGCGCGGTCGCCGTGGGGAGCGTCCTGCCGGCCGTGCTGCGGCGCGACCGTGGGGCGTCTATGTCGGTCTGGCCGGCGGGATCGCGCTCGGGGCGTTCGTGACGGCGGTCTGGTTACGTCTCGACGGCGTGCCGGGCGTGGTGACAGGGAGGGAGCAATGCGGAAGCGAGCATGGGTGTGGAGCGGGATGGTAGCGGGGCTGGTTGCCGTGAGCGGCCGGCTGCTCCTGGCGCAGGGCGTCTCGCCCTGGGTCACGGCCGTGAACAACCTCCAGACGGCGTTCACGGGGCCGATCGCGCGCGGTCTGGCCTTGGTGGCGATCGTCGTCGGCGGGTTGATGTTCGCGTTTCAGGAAGGCGGCAGCAAGCAGGCGCTCGCCGGGATCATCTTCGGCCTCGGCATGGCGCTCGGCGCGGCCAACTTCATCGCGTGGATGTTCTAGTGCGCGGCCGAAGGCAGTGGAAGGGCTACGCGATCCTCAGCCAGCCCTTGACGGTACTCGGGGTGGAGCGGCGGTTCTTCCTGCTGGCGGCGACGCTGGGCGCGGCCATCTGGAACGCCGTCAACAGCCTGGCCGTGGGCGGACTGGTGTTCGGCGTGCTGTATGCGGCGGGCTGGCTGGCGTGGCGTCACGACCAGAACCTGGTCGGCGTGGTCCGCGCGGCCATCCGCTACCGCAGCCGGTACGACGCCGGGTTGCTCCTGGACCGCTCGCCGGTCGTCGTCATCGAGCGGGGCGAGTCGTGACGGGCGACGCGGGCGCGTTGGCGCACGAGCTGCCCTACTGGGGCTGGGTCGACGAGCGGACCTGCCTGACGCGGGCCGGCGAGCTGATTACGGTCGGGGCGCTGACGCCGGTGGTCACGGACGGCCGGACCGCGGACGACCTCGACACAGTGGTGGGGCGCTGGCAGCGGATGCTCTCAGGACTCCCTCCCGAAATGCGGGTGTCGTGGATCGTCGAGCGCCGGCCGGCGGCGTTCGACCTGTGGGAGCCGGGGGCGGACATCGCGGGCCTCGCCCAGCGCAAGCGGCAGGCGTTCCTCACCGGGCGCGTGCAGGACCTCGACGCCTGGGTGGTCTGGAGCTTCGACCCGCGCCTGCGGCGGTCGGCCGCGGGGCACCGGCGCGGCTGGTGGCGGGCGTACCTCGCCGAATGGCTGCGGCGGCGGCGCGCGCCGCACGAGTCGGTCTACCTGGCGGCGGACCTGGCGCGGGCGGTCAAGACCGCGGCGGCGCTGGTCGCCGCCTCCGCCGCTCGCGTCGTGGACGTGACTCCGATCGAGACCCTGACGGCCGGGAAGGCGGCCGCCATGCTCTACCGGCTGGTCAACGGCGGCCTCGGCGCTTGGGTCCCCGGCATGCGGACCGACGCCGGTGTCAACTGGCGGCTGGCGGGCGAGGACGTGGCGGCCGAGCGGCAGGCGCTGCACGTCGGCGGCAGTCGGTTCGGGGTCTGGTCGTGCGTGGCTCCGCCCGCGACCGTGACGGCCAACGTCCTGGAGGAGCTGTATGCCCTGCCGGCGCCGATGACCGTGGTGGTCGAGTGGCGGCCGTGGTCGCGGGAGGCGGCGCGCCGGAAGCTGCGCTCCGCCCAGCGGCACTACTTCTCGAAGCGCTACTCGATGGCCGCGCACATGCAGGAGAAGGAAGGGACGGCCGCCGCGCTCGAGGATGCCGCCGCGAGCATCGAAGCAAGGCGCGCCGGCGAGGCGCTCGTCGAGCTGGAGACCGAGGGCGTCTCGTACGGCGACGTGGCGCTGTCTGTCGCCGTGCGCGGCTCGGCCGAGCAGCTTGAGCAGTGGGGCGCGGACATCCAGCGCGTTTTCGGCGGGCTCGACGCCAAGGCGGCGCGCGAGTCCTACGGGCAGCTCGCCGTCTGGTTCGGGAGGCTGCCGGGGCAGCCGGCCGCAAGACAGCCGCGGCGGGTCTTCGTCTCGGCGGGGGTGGCGGCCTGCGTGGCCCCGCTGTTCGGTCCGCCGCAGGGCGAGCGGCGTTGCGCGCATCTGAACGCCCCGGCGCTGACCGTCTTCGAGACGCCGGCTGGCACGCCCTACCACTACGACCTGTTCGGGGGGCGCGACGTTGGCCACACGCTGATGCTCGGGGCGACGGGAGCCGGCAAGAGCTTCACGCTCAACTTCCTGCTCGTGCAGGCGCTCCAGTACGACCCGCGCGTCCTGATCCTTGACCTCGGGGGCAGCTACCGCGCCCTGACGCAGTTCCTCGGCGGCGGCTACCTGGAAGTCTCTCCGGAGAAGGACGCGATCCCGCTCCGGCCGTTCAGCCTGGAGCCGACCGAGAGGACGGTCCAGTTCCTCTCGGCCTGGGTGCTCCGGCTGCTGCGGATCGGCGGCTGGGAGGAGTCGAGCGGCGACTTGTCGGAAGTGCGGGCGCGCATTCAGGACCTGTACGCACTTGCCCCGGCGCGCCGTTCGCTCGGGAACTTGGTGCGCTCGCTCCCCGCCCCGATGTGGCCGGCGCTCTCGCGCTGGCACGGCTCGGGGGCCTGGGGCAAGTGGTTCGACAACCCCCCGGTCGAGGATGCGGATCTGACGCTCGCCGACTGGCAGGTGATCGACCTGGCCGGGGCGGTCGAGCACGAGGACTGGTGCGAGGCGGCGCTGCTCTACCTGCTCGAACGGCTGCGGACGGAGATCGAATCGCCGGCCGAGGCCACGCGGCTGAAGCTGATGGTCGTCGACGAAGCGTGGCGCTACCTGCGGGACCCCGTAGTGCTGGGCCGGCTCACCGAGGCGGCGCGAACGTGGCGGAAGCGCAACGCGGCGCTGATCCTCGCCACGCAGTCCGTGACGGACATTACGGAGACGGCGGGGGCGGCGGCGCTGCTGGAGTCGATGCCGACGCGGCTGTTCCTCGCCAACCCGGACTTCCCCGAGGCCGGGCAGGCGACCTTCCAGCTCAGTGACGACGAGCTGCGGACCGTCCGCGAGCTGGAGCCGAAGCGGGAGCTGTACCTGCGCCGGCCGACGACGGCGGCGGTCCTCCGTCTTGCGGTGGACCCGGAGAGCTACTGGCTCTACACGTCGTCGGCCGGGGAGGCGCAGCGGCGCGCCGAGATGGTGGCGCGCTACGGGGTGGAAGGCGCGATCGTGCGCCTGGCCGCTGGATTGGACCACAAAACGGGCGGCAGTGCTCGGCTGATGCGAGGAGGAACGATGACACGGAAGTTGATAGGGCTGGCGTGCTGCGGCGTGCTGGCGGCGGCGCCGGCAGGCGCGCAGGGGATTCGGACCGTGGCGGGCGGAGCCGGGGAGGCGGCGATCGCGGTCACGGCGCGGGTGCGGCACACGACGACCGTCGTGCTGCCGCGCGAGGAGACCGTCGTCGATGTCGTGGCCGGCGACGCGGACTACTGGGACGTGTCCGCGGCCGGCAACGTGGCGTACGTCAAGCCGCTCGAAGCGGGCGCGGCGTCGAACGTGACGCTCGTGGCCGAGAGCGGCCGGGTGTGGGCGCTGCTGGTGGCCGAGTCGTCCGGCGAGGACCCGGACCTGGTGGTCTACGTGGAAGGGCCGGCGCGGCCGGCGCCGGCTGACGCGCCGCGGCATGCGCCGGCATTCGTGGCGGGCGGCGAACTGGCCGCGCACCGGGCCGGAGAGGCGGCGGCGCGCGTCGAGCTGCAAGCGATCGACGAGGCGGCTGCTGCGGAAGTGGCGAAGGTGTGGGCCGACCACGACATCGGGATAGGGGGGAGCCTCGCGGCTCCGCCCCTCCCACACCACCGTGCGTACGGGTCCGTACACGGCGGTTCGACGGAGTTAAGCGGCATGGCCTGCGGCCAGCCGCCGGGCGTTCGGGTTCGGCACGCGCCGTGCGGGCTTCGGTCCCTTGGGCTCCGGCGCTCCGGGCTTCACCCTTCGCCGCCGGCTCCAAGGCCAGCTCCAACTGGTTGTTCTGCCGCCTGGTCCGCATGAGCGTTGCCGTCCTACTGACCCTGTCCGTCGTTCGGGCCTTCGCCGGCGAGCCGGCTACTATGCCCTCTGCTGACTTCTGCGCCGCGGTCACGGGCCTTGCGGACCCGCTCAGTCCGGGACTTCCGGACACGGCGCAGACCTCCCGAGGTAAGACCGACCGCCTTCACTGCATCCCCGCCGGATTTACCACCCCGGCCCTTGATGGCTGTGGACTTCGCGGTTCCGCGCTCGCTCGTCCGGCCGGGTAGGCCTCGCATCCGGTTCTTGTCCATCGGGTCGCAGCTTTGCTCCGCGCTTCCTTCAGACCCCGCCTCGCGACGACGCCCTTGCGCTTCGCTAATCCTTCGCCGCCATCAGGCTGGATAGAGGACTTGCACCTCCAAGCTGTCGGTCATGCTCGGCACACGCGGCGTGGTCGCGCTGGCGCGACGAGTACCCGCGCCGGCTGCGCTTCCCCTACCGGCTCGACGAGGCGGCCTTCGCGCCGCCGTTCGAGGTCGAGGCGCTGTGGCACGACGGGCGGTTCACGTACCTCCGCTCGCGGGCCGAGGAGTCGCCCGCGCTCTACGAGCTGCGCGCGGCCGACCGGCGCTTCGGCGGCAAGGGCCTGGAGCCGAGCCTGGTGTCGTACGAGGTGTTCGGCGACGGGCTGTACGTCGCCGACCACGTGCTCGGCGCGGGCCGGCTGCGGATCGGCACCTCCGAAGCGGAATGGTCACTCGACCGGCCGAAGCGGACGTGGACGTGGAAAACCCGCGCGCTGGTCGGCGGGATGTTCGCGGCCGTGGCTGCCGTGCTCGTGCAGGGGGTGGCGCGATGAGGGCCCGGGCAATGGTGCTCGGATGCGTCCTGGCCACCACGCCGGTCTGGGCTCAGGGGCTGCGGACTACGGCCCCGCCATCGGATGCGCCGGTCACGGTGACGGCGCGGGTGCGGCACGTCACGACGGTCGTGCTGCCGGAGACGGCCGAGATCGTCGACCTCGCCGTGGGCGACGCCGAGCGGTGGGACATCTCGGCCGCCGCGCACCTGGCGTTCGTCCGGCCGCTCGCCGAGGGCGTCCGCTCGAACGTGGTGCTGCTGACGGCGGGCGGAGGCATCTTGCCGCTGCTCCTGATTGAGCGAGACGATGCGCCGGTCGATGCCGTCGTGCGGGTCGGGGCCGGCGCGGCGGATGCCGGCGGCGCACCGGTGCTTGCCGCGGCCGGGACCGTCGCGGCGGCGGCCGCGCGGGCGGCCGAGGTGTGGGCGGCGGTCGGGTCGGCGGAGGCGCGGGCGGCCGAGCGGGTCGAGACGGCCCGGACCGCCGCGCGGGACAAGCTCGACGCCGGCCGCGAAGCCTATCCACGGCAGGCGCGCTTCGACTACCGCTGGCCGGCCGAGGCGGCCGGCTACCCGTGGATGGTCGAGGCGATGTGGCACGACGGCCGGCGGACCTACCTGCGGACGCAGGCGATCTCGCCGGTGCTGTACGAGCGGGTGAATGGCGAGCTGGAGCGGGTGGCGGTCGCCGCGACGTTCGACGACGTGCTGCACGTCGCGCCGCGGGTGCTCGGGGCCGGCGCCCTGGAAGTCGGCGGCGAGCGGCTGGCCTGGTCCGTATCGCCGAGGAAGGCGGGTCCGTGATGGCGACGTGGAGGCAACTGCTCCAGCCGCCGTCGGGTGCGCTCCCCGGCAACCTGGTCACCAAGGCCGGGGTCGGCGTCATCGCGGTCCTGCTGGCAGGCCTCGTGCTGAGCCAGTCGGGCGGAGAGCCCGAGGCGCCCGACGCGGCAACGGGCGAGCCGGAGGCCGCGGGACGGGGCGTGGTCGGCCAGATCCGGTCGCGCCTGTCGCAACTCGCCGCGCAGCGCCAGATCGAGGAACAGAACCGCGCCGTGCGCGCGGCGGCTGCCGCAGCGGAGCTGTCGGCCGGCCGGCCGCCGACGCTGCCGCAGGTTCCAGAGGCTCCGGGCGCGGGACCTGGCGCGCCGCCGCCCACGGCCGGCGAGGTCGAGCTGCGCGAGCGGCTGCGGCTGGATGCAATCGAACGACGCGCGCGGTCGCTGCGCGCGCCCAGCGTCGTGCAGACCTTCCGCAGTGCCGAGGCGCCCCGGCCGAATCCCGAGCCGGCCGCTGCCGGCGACACACAGTCGCCTGCGAGCGGGGCGGCTGCCTCGGCGGGCAGGGCCGTGGGCCTGCCGGCGCCGCCCGACCCGGCCGCCATCGCCGACCGGATGCAGAGCGCGAACGCGGCCCTGCTGGCGGGACTGACGAACGGCGATGCGGCCGGCTCCGCACCCCCGGCGCGGACCGTCCCCGGCGTCACGGGGCCGGCGGTCGGCCCCGCGGCCGAGCCGGCCGTGGTGAAGTCGCCGGACGACCCGCCCGGCTGGGAACGGGTCTACGAGGGGTCGGTCCTGAGCGCGGTACTGGTGACGCAGCTCGACGGCGACTTCACCGGCCCGGTACTCGCGCAGGTGGCGATCCCGTTCTATTCGGCCGACCGGCAGCGCATCCTCGTGCCGCGCGGGGCGCGGCTGCTCGGCGCCGCGCAGGCCGTCGAGCAGCAGGACCAGGGCCGGCTCGCGGTCGGGTTTCACCGGCTCGTCTGGCCCGATGGCCGCTGGGTCGACCTGGCCTTCCACGGCCTCAACGCCATCGGCGAGAGCGCGCTGGCCGACCAGGTGGAGCGGCACTACACGTCGATGTTCGCGGCGGCCGGCGCCGTGGGCGTCCTCGCGGGGCTCACCCTTCAGGGGTCGGATCCGTACGCCGGCGGCGGGGCCGGCTTCCGCGCCGCAGCCGGGCAGGGCCTCGGCCAGTCGGCGACGCAGATCCTCTCGCGGTTCTTGAGCCGAATGCCCACGGTCACCGTCCGCTCCGGCCACCGGCTGCGCGTCTGGGTGACCTCCGATTTCCTCGTGCCGCGGCCCGAGCCGCACCCGGAAGGGATGTATCGGAAATGACGAAGAACAGATGGCGCTGGCTGGTTACAGCACTGGTGATTGCGGCGGTCGTGGGGACGTGGTCGAGCCGCAGGGCCGAGGCGTGCCTGTTCGGCTCGTGCGACGCGATCATCATCGCCAACCAGGTGACGCAGATCGCCCACATGGTCACGCAGATCGGAAAGATGGTCGACCAGCTCTCCTCGCTCGACGGCGTGCTGAACGCGACCACAGAGCTGGTCACGTCGAACGACGTCGGGATGGGCAACATCGGCCGGCTGCGGGAGGTTACCGACGCCGGCTGGCTGATCGGCCGCCACGGGATCGGCCTTTCGACGAGCGCGAGTTCGGGCGGCGTGGGCGCGTTCTCGCAGCGGATTCCGGGACTGACCGACGAGGCCCGCTGGCTGCGCGTGCTCGCCGCGCCGGGGACGGGGCTGCTGGCCACGCGCCCCGCGACGGAGGTTCTCGCCGCGCTTCCCGGCGCGTTCGACACGTGGACCGTGCCCGCCGAGGCGGCCGGCGTGCTCGCGGCGCTGGAGGCGATGGGCAGCGGCGGGCGCAGCTACCGGGGCGTGTGGGACGACCTGGAGGCGCTGGCCCCGGCCGTGCTGACCGAGGCGCAGTTGCGGGCCGTCACCGACAACGCGGCCGTGCAGGCGCGGCTCGTCGAGGCGCACGAGCGGGCGCAGGCCGTCCGGTCGGCGGGCCTGGTGCACGCGCACGCCGAGGCCGAGGCGGCATCGCTGCTGGCCCGGCAGGTGGGCGAGGCGTCGGCCGCATTGGCCGACCTTCGCAACGACGACCTGATGCGGACGCAGCGCGTCGGGCAGGCGCAGCTCGCCGCCGCCGTGACCGGGACGGAGATCGCGCTGGCGCACGCCCAGCTCGCCGCCTACGAGGCGGCGCGCGAGGCCCGGGCGCGCTACGAGGTGGAGCGGGCGCGCCGCGAAGCCCTGGCCCGCTGGCAGGCCGATGCCCTCCGGGCGCGGACCGAGCAGGCCGCCTTCGCCGCCGAGCTGGCCGCCGTCGCCGGCCCGCTGGCCGACAGCCACCGCCGCGTCCCGTCGCCGGCGGACTGGTAGTCCGCGGGCCGGCAATCCGCAACGGAGAGAGGAAGGTAACCGATGTCGCCGCTGCAAGAGCTGGTGCTGATGCTCCAGCAGGCCGGGATCCTGGTCGATCAACTCATGGCCAGCGTCGCGCCGGCCGTCGCCGGCGCGGGGATGCAGCTCTGGCAGGGGCTCGCCCTGATCGTCGTCGTCTGGACCGGCGCGCAGATGGCCCTCTCGGGCCACGGCGTCAACATGGCCGCCGTCGTCCGCCTGGTGATCGGGCTGTCGATCCCGCTCGGCATACTCCAGTTCTATACGGCGCCGCTGCCCGGCGCCGGACGCAGCGTCCCGGACCTGATCACCGGGATGGGCGAGTGGCTCCAGACGATGATCGTCGCTGACGCCGGCAGCGCCATGCTGGAGCAGTTCACTCTCGCTGCAACCGCTTGGCGGGAGCAGTTCGGCGGTCAGGGGATCTTCGGCGGGATGGCCACCTTCGGCTGGAACCTCGTCACGGACCTGCCGGGCGTGCTCGACGCGGCGTTCGACCTGGCTGTGACGACGGGGCTGATGCTGCTCCTCGCCATGGGCCTGATCGTCGTCTTCGCCCTCGGGCAGGCGCAGGTGATGTGGGCGCAGATGGCCCTGTCGATCGCGCTGCTGCTCGGGCCGGTGTTCATCCCCTGGCTGCTCGTGCCGCAGCTCTCGTTCCTCTTCTGGGGCTGGCTCCGCACCGTGCTCACCTACTCGCTCTACGGCGCGGTGGCCGGGGCCGTGTTCCGGATCGTGACCGGGCTGGGGGTGTTCGTCGTCCAGGGCTGGACGGGCGACGTGGCGGCCGACGTGGAGTGGGCGGGGCCGACCGGGATCTGGACCGCGTGGCGGCGGTCGATGGTCACCGTCCCCTACATCGTGGCGGCGGGGCTGGCGACGCTCAAGGTCGGCGAGCTGACGCAGATGCTGCTCTCCGGCTCCGGCAACGTCGGCTCCGGGGCGTCGAGCCGCGCCGTGCAGACGGCGGCCGTGGCGCGCGTGGCGGTGACGGGAGGGGTCTAGGCATGGCGGCGCGAGAGTTCGCGGAGATCTGGGGGGAGCAGATGCACGCGGCGCGGCATCTGCGGGTGGTCACCGCCGCCCTGTCGCTGGTGATCCTGGTGCTGGCTGTCGCGCTGGTCCGGCTCGCCTGGGCGCCGCCGCCGAAGCCGCTGGTGGTGCGCGTCGACGAGGTGGGCCGCGCCGAGGCGATCGCCTACGAGGCGATGGAGGCGCAGGCCGACCCGCTGGACCCGACCACCGGTTTCTTCCTGCACCGCTTCGTCGTCGACCACTACTCGCGCCGGCAGGGCACGGTCCGCGAGTACTGGGAGCAGTCCTTGTGGTTCCTGACGCCGGAGGTGGCCAACGCCGCCTACGCCGAGCAGGCCGAGGACATCGCGGCAACGGCGGTCGGCCTGCGGGACGAGGAACTCCACGTCGAGGATGTCGCCGTGCGCATCCTCCCGCAGCCCGCCGAGCCGCACAGCGCGGCGGCGACGTTCGACCTGGTGCGGATGCGCGGCGGCGAGGAGCTGGCGCGCGAGTCCTGGTCGGTGTCGATGCGCTTCTCCTTCCTGCCGCAGATCCCGGCCGAGCTGGTCGTCCGCAACCCGATGGGAATCGTGATCTCGTTCCTCCAGGGCGACCGCATCGTGACGAGTGGAGACGGCCGGTGATCCCGCACCTGGGCGGCCGCGCCGTGGCGCTCTCGGCCATGGGCTGGCGGGGGCGCGACGCCGAGTGGCTCGCGCTGGTCTGCCTGCACAGCGGGGTGTTCCTGCGCCGGCAGTACCTCGACTTCCTCGGCCGGACGAATCCGGCGCTCGCGCACCGCTTCGTCAAACGGTGCGGCAAGGCCGCCGTCGAGGAGCCGTTCGGCGGCTCGAAGCTGCGGCTGTGCCGGATCGCCGCCCGGCCGCACTACCGCGCGCTGGGAGCCGAGCACCTCCGGCACCGGCGCGAGGCGTCGCCGGAGGTGACGTTGCGGCGCCTGCTGTCGCTCGACTATGTGCTCGACCACCTCGCCGCGCCGTGGCTGCCCACCGAGGCCGAGAAGGTGGCGGCGCTCGACGCCGCGGGGGTCCCCGAGCAGGTGCTTCCCGGCCGGCTGTACCAGGGGGCGGGCCGAGCGACGCGGCGGCACTTCGTCCACAAGCTGCCCGTGGCGTTCGACGGCGAGCGGGCGACCTTCGTGTTCGTCCAGGCCGAGGACGTGACCGAGGCGGGGGTCCGCACGTGGGGCGGGCAGCACGCCGCACTGTGGGCCGTGCTGCGCGAGAGAGGCTGCGCGGTCGAGGCCGTTGTCGCCGGCCGCGACCCGGCGCGGCTCGCCGAGGCGGGCCGGATCCTCGACGGCTGGACGCGCGCGCCCTCGCCGGCTCCCGCCACGCCGGAGCCGGACGCGGAGAACGACGCGATCCGAAAGGCCGTGGCCGCGGGCGACCTGGCGGCCCTGGAAGCCTGGGGCGGCCTCAACGGCGCGCTGGCCCGCCTGCGCGAGCTGGCGGGCAGCAAGGCGGCGGCCGGCCGCGCACAGCCCGCCATCGACGCCGGCCGGACGTGGCGGTCGAGGAGGGTGCCGGAATGATGCGCGTGCTCGCGGCGCTGGCCGTCGTCGTGATCGTCTGGCTCCGGTGGCCGTTCCCGCCGTTCGGCGCCGACCCGGCCGCCGACCTGATCGCCATCTACTCGCCGCGCCTCCACGCATCGATCCGCGTCTGGCACTACCTCGCCCCGGCCGCCGCCGCCGGCATGGCCGGCTCGGTCGCCGTCGCCGCCGGCCGCGTCTGGTTCACCGGCCGGCGGCGCGGCCGGGTCCGCGGCAAGCTGCCGCCGTGGCCGGCCGGCCCGGCCGACCCCGCGCCGGCCGTCGTCGTCGGCGAGGTCCACCATCCGGTCGCCGTCCGGGAGGCCGCCAGCCCGCAGTGGCTCGTCTTGCCCGAGCTTGGCCTGTACACCGGCATCCTCATCTGCGGCGCCATCGGCTCGGGCAAGACCTCGGCCTGCATGCGCCCGTTCGCCCGCCAGCTCCTCGGCTGGCAGGCCGGCGACCCCGAGCGGCGCGTCGCCGGCCTGGTGCTCGAAGTCAAGGGCGACTTCTGCCATCAGGTGCGCGAAATCCTCGACGGCGCCGGCCGCCGCGACGACTACATCGAGCTGGGCATCGGCGGGCGCTGGCAGTGGAACCCGCTCGGCGACGACCAGCTCGACTCCTACTCGCTGGCCTACACCGTCGCCAGCCTCATCAACCAGCTCTTCGGCCGCTCGAAAGAGCCGTTCTGGCAGCAGGCGTACGTCAACCTGGTGCGCTGGATCATCGTCCTCTACCGGATGTCGCCCAGCCCGTGGGTGACGCTGCGCGACGTGTACCGGTGCACGCTCGACCCCAAGCGCATCGAGGCGAAGATCGCCGAGGTCGAGGCGTCCGTCGAGCCGCCCGGGCAGGTCCGGATCGCGATGGCGGAGCTGGCCGCGCACGGCGACGAACTGGCCGCCTGGGCCTGGAAGCCGGTCGGCGGCGGCGCGGTCGCCACGGCCGACGAGGCGGCGCTGCGCGAGCAGCTCACGAAGATCGGGGTCGCGTTCGACGCCGAGCGTCCGGCCCCCGCCGACCCGGCCCGCCGCGAGCGCCTCGACGCGGTACGGCGCTGGTACGTGCAGGACTGGCAGGCGCTCGACCAGAAGCTGCGCTCCAGCATCATCGAGGGACTCAGCGTCTTCCTCTCGGTCTTCGACCTGCCGGAGGTGGCCAGCGTCTTCTGTCCGCCGGCCCCGCCGGCCCCGCCGCCGCCGCCCGACGAGGCGCCCGCAGAGTCCGCCGTCGACGTCATCCGGCCGCTGCCGCCGCTCGACGAGGTGCTCGACTCGGGCAGCGTACTGTGCCTGAACATGCCGGCCGGGACCAACCCGGCGCTCTCCCGCGCCGTCGGCGTGCTCCTCAAGCAGGCGTGGCTACAGACGCTGCTGCGCCGGCCCGCCGAGATGCAGCGCGACCCCGAGCGCGTCTTCCGGCCGGCCGTGTTTCTCTGCGACGAGTACCAGACGTTCGCCACGGTCGGCGAGGACGACCCGGCCGGCGACGAGAAGGCGTTCGCCCTGACGCGCCAGTCGCGCCTCATTCCCATCGTCGCCACGCAGTCGATCTCGTCGCTACGCGCCGTGCTCGGCCAGTCCGAGGCGTGGCGCGCGCTGCTCCAGACGCTGCGGACTCGCATCTTCCTCTCGCTCGCCGACGACTCGTCAGGGCAGATCGCCAGCGCCCTGTGCGGCTCGGTCCCGAAGATGAAGGCGTCCTACAGCGTCTCGGAGCAGACCGACGGTGCGACGGCGTCGCTGCTCACCGGCTCGCCCGGCGGGGGAACGGGCAGCCTCAGCGCCAGCAAGTCGTTCAGCGAGCACCGCGAGCCGCTGTTCCATCCGCGCGACTTCGCCCTGCTCGGCAACTGCCAGGCCATCGTCCTGCCCTACGACGGCCGCCGCGCCCTCGGCGCGAGGCGCTGCTACCTCAAGCCCGACTTCCTCCCGCGGGAGCATCCCTACTGGCGCGCCCGCGAGACCGGGGAGCTGTAGATGGAGCTGACCATCGCTGACCTCAAGCCGTTCCTGCCGGGACTCGAAGCCGCGCTGGACGACGAGGCGGTCTCCGAAGTGATGATCAACGGGCCGGCCGCGGTCTTCATCGAGCGCGCCGGCCGCATGGCCGCCCTGGATGCGCCTGCGCTGACCGCCGAGGCGGTAGCCCGCGCCGCCGTCCAGATCGCCCGCCCGCTCGGCAAGGACCCGCTCGCCGAGCCGGTCATCGACGCGCGGCTGGCCGACGGCTCCCGCGTCGCCATCTGCGGTCCGCCGGCCGCGCCAACGGCCGCGATCACCATCCGCCGCTTCGGCGGCCGGGCCTTCACCATCGAGGAGCTGACCGCCAGCGGCTCGCTGCCCGCCGCCGTGGCCGAGGAGACCGCGGCCATGCTCGGCCGCGAGCGGAACGTGCTGATCTCCGGCGGCACCGGCTCGGGCAAGACGACGCTGCTGAACGCGCTGGTCTCGCTGCTGCCGGCCGAGGGGCGCGTCATCTCCATCGAGGACACGCTGGAGCTGCGGCTGCGCCGCGCCAACGGCCTGCGGTTCGAGGCGCGCGGGCTCGGCGGCAGGGGCGTCACGATCCGAGACCTGGTGCGCCACGCCCTGCGCCACCGCCCGGACCACATCGTCGTCGGCGAGGTCCGCGGGGCCGAGGCCGCCGACCTGCTCCAGGCGCTCAACACCGGACACGGCGGGAGCCTCGCCACGGTGCATGCGAACAACGCCACCGCGGCGCTGTCGCGCCTCGCCACCTGCGCCATGCAGGCATCCGACGCGCTGCCGTGGACGGTCGTCTGCCGCGGGGTGATCGACGGCATCGAGGCCGTCATCCACCAGACCCGGACGCCCGAAGGGGTACGCCGCGTCGAGCAGATGGTGCGCGTCCGCGACTACGACGCACAGGAGAACCGCTGGGTGGTCGAGCGGGTCTGGCCGTCGCCGGCCGGGGAGCCGCGGGTCGCAACGGTCGGCGCGCCGACGGGGAAGCGGTCTGCCAGGTCTGTGGCGAAGCGCCGAGGCGGCCGGCGGCGCAGGCGGTGACAGACAGAGCAAGGAGGTGCAGGAATGAGCGAACGTGACGGCAACGGCGGCGAGCAGCAGGCGCCGCCGATCCGGGTGGCGACCCGCGAGCAGTTCGACGACGCGGTCGAGGATCTGCTGCGCACCGGGCGCCCCATCGAGGCGCCGTCGCTGGAGCGGCTGGCCGACTGGGACGTGGACCTCGAAGACGACGAGGGCCGGATCGAGGCGCTGTGATGGGCAAGGCGCAAGAGAAGGCCAACCAGTATCACGAGCAGTTCGCCGCGCGCATCATCCAGGCGCTCAAGGATGGGACAGCCCCGTGGCAGAAGCCATGGAAGCCGGGTGAGCGCATCCTGCCACACAACTTCGGCAGCGGACGCGACTACCGCGGTGGCAACGCTGTGTACCTCACCATGCAGGCGCTCGACCGCGGCTACGCCGACCCGCGCTGGGGCGGCTACCGCCAGATTCAGGAAGCCGGCGGCCATGTCCGCAAGGGCGAGAAGGGTACGCCCATCCTCTACGTCGAGTGGCGCCAGCGAAGGACGGCCCGCGACGAGCAGGACAAGCCGGTGCTCGACGAGGCGGGCCGGCCGAAGCTCGAATGGGTCCAGCGGGACCGGCCGCTCGTCAAGCTCCACCACGTCTTCAACGTCGAGCAGACCGACGGCCTCAAGCTGCGGTCGCTCCAGACCGCAGCGGGGCCGGAGTGGGAGGGGCACGAGCGCGCCGAGGCGCTGATCAAGAGCAGCGGGGTCCGCCTCGACCACGTGGCCGGCGACCGGGCCTACTACAGCCTGAAGGATGACCGTGTGGTGCTGCCGGAGCGGAGCCAGTTCGACTCCCAGTCCGCCTACACGCACACCGCACTGCACGAGCTGGGGCACGCCACCGGGCATCCGGATCGGTTGAACCGCTCGACCCTGGTGAACCACGGCGGCTTCGGCACCGAGACCTACGCCCGCGAGGAACTGCGGGCGGAGATCGCGGCGATGATGACCGGCGAGCAGCTCGGGGTCGGGCATGAGCCGCGGCACGGCACCGCCTACGTCAGCTCCTGGATCAAGGCGCTGCAGAACGACCCGCGGGAGATCCGCGCCGCGGCCGTCGACGCGCAGCGGATCTCCGACTGGCTGCTGGTGCGGGAGCGCGAGCGGAGCCTGGGCGATGAGCGGGCGGCGCCCGCGCCGGCCGGGGCCACCGGCGAGACGCGCGAGCCTGACGGGCCGGAACGGTCGCCGCGCATGGGGCCGGACGCGCCCGGCGCCCCGCCGGCGGCGCACGACGCGGAGCGCGGGTTCGGGCGGCTGGGACCGGCGATGGCTCCGGCGCCGAACAATGGACCTCTGCGCGACACGGGACCGAGCCGCTGACCGGCCGGCTCCAGGCCGTCACCGAGGCGGCCGGCGCGGACGGCTGAACCCCGCTGGACCGTCCCCGCGACCCTACAGCATGTCGGGGCCACGGTGCCGGCTTCGGGGGCCGGGCTTGCTGGAAGGGACGCGCAGCGCGGTCCGCGGCGTCGTCTGCGGCTGCGGCAGCCGCGGTTCCCCCTTCCTCGGAGAGGACAAATACGGGATGGAGCGACCCGCCCGGCAGGTGTAACGAAGGAACACCGGCCGGGGCCACGGAACGCCAGTTTCGTGGGGGTCGCTCCCGGCTTTTCCCCGACCCCATTTATGGATCCGTACATGGCTCCTGGAGGTACGGTTCGGTCAATTAATACGGGGAATTCTCGGCGGCGTTCGTGTAACTTCGGCTGTAAGTTCAGCGTAATCAGTGAGGTCGGTCAACTTACACGCTGAGATGGCTGTTTCTGGTCTGTGCTTGGGTGTGACGGCGCTTGTGACTCAGTCACAGGGATGCGGTCACGGTCTGACGCGGCACTATTCGGCATCCTCGGCGGGCGATCTCGGCTCCCTGCTGCTGGCGATCTCGTGGTCGCCGCTGGTGCTCTGATCCTCTGATCCTCTTCCCGCGCCCGTCTCCGTTCGGTGCTGACAATTCCCTTTGCCTCGATGTGCGGTCTGTGCTGGCCGTTGCAGTTCTCGACGTTGGCTTGCGCGACGTGGCCTCGGTCGTGGTCGATGCGGCCGGATCCGGTTCTCCGCGACAACAGAGCGGCGCTCCGGCACGGCATTTCCTCGTCCTGGAACGAGGGCCAGCCTTTCCGGCTGGCCCGCAAACGACTTCCCGCACGGTCGGGCGCGGCAGTCACCCTGGAAGGCCGAAGCGCACGCGGAGGACGGCGAAGTCGTTTGACGGCCGTGCTCGACCGTGCGCGACGTAGACGCTTGGTTCGGGCGGCGTTCAGGCACGATGCCGGCCACGCTCGCGGGGCGACTGAACCGGCCGAGTTCCCGTCCGAACAGGTAGAGGTAGAGGAGCGAAGCGGGCGCGGAGGCCGCCGGATGCGATCGGATGCGGCTGCGATGCGGCGTGGGATGTCGCTGTCGCTGGGGTGGGATCCGACCCCGTCGAGCCCGCTCGGGCTGACGGCGCGGGTGTCCCCGTCGAGGGGCGGCTCGGCGCAGGGCGGGGCCGAGACGCTGTGGAACAACCAGATGGCCTACGGCATGGGCTCGCACCAGATGTACGGGGCCGGCGGACAACTCAACGCCGAGGTGGGCTACGGGCTGCCGGTGGGCGCGCGCCTGGTGGGGACGCCGCGGGTCGGGTTGACGACCTCGCAGTACGGCCGGGACTACCGGGGTCGGCTACGCCCTCGGGGTGCTCGACCGGGGCAAGCTGAACTTCGAGCTGGGTGTCGACGCGCAGCGGCGGGAGATGCCGATGCAGGGCGAAGCCAGCAACGGGGTCATGGGCCGGGGCACGCTCGGCTGGTGAATGTCAGGCGAGACGCCGGACAGCCGCCGTCCGACGATCACGCCGCCGCGCTACCGGACCGAGGGCCTGCCCGCCGAGTTGCGCGAGACGGCTGCGGTTCATGCCGTGGTCGAGGCGTTGCGGGCGGCGGTCGATCAGTTGGACGGTGAACCGGGCCGGGACGCCGCGGCAGCGGCTTGGCACGCGGCGTCGGTCGTGCGTCTGTTCTGCTCGACCTACGGGGGCACCATCGCCGCCGTGCGTGTGAACGAGGACCACTTCATCGTGGTCACGGCCACGGTTCCGGGTGACGACGGGGTCGGTGGGGTTTCGGTCGCCCCACGTTGAGGAGGCCGTCATCCCGCGGCGGGCGGTCGGGTTGCGTCGCGCCGTCGAGCGCTTGACCGCGAACTTGGCGATGAGCGGCGTCATCCGCGCCGGGGCGCCGGACTTGTTGGTGATGCGAGGGGGCTGAAGTGAGGATGGAACTGCCCAGGATGCAATGGATGCGGGCAGGGGCGGCTGCCGGCCTGGTCGCGCTGCTCGCCGGGCTGGGTGCGGCGCCGGCGCCCGCTGAGGCCGGGCAGCAGGACGACCGCTGCCAGCGCCTCTATCCGGCTCTGCAGCGTCCGCCCGGCGACCCCGAGGTGGCGGCCCGCGGCGAAGCCCTCTACGGCATCAACTGCCGCGCGTGCCACGGGATGGACCTGCGGGGCGGCGACCTCGGCGGACCCAACCTGCTGCGGTCGCAGCTCGTGCTGCGGGACGAGGCCGGCGAGCTGATGGCGCCGGTCATCCGCGACGGCCAGTCGGGGCCGGGCGGGTCCTACATGCCGCCGCAGCCGCTGTCCGACGAGGATCTCGAGGCGGTCGTGACCTACGTGCACGACGTGCTCGGCCGGGCGTCCCGGCAGGGGGGGCCGCCTCTCGGCGAGGAACTCGCGCTCGACATTCTCGTCGGCGACGCCACCGCCGGGCGGACGTACTTCCAGGAGAAGTGCGCGGCCTGCCATTCCCCGACCGGTGACCTCGAGGGCATCGCCACCCGGATTCCCCAGCCGAAGGAGCTGCAGAACACCTGGGTCCGGGGCGGGGGACGCAACACCGAGCGCCCGCCGGTGACGGTCACCGTCACCCTCGCCTCGGGTGAGCGGGTCTCGGGCCGGCTCGAGCGGCTCGACGACTTCCTCGTCGTGCTCACCGACGGCGCCGGCCGGCACCGGTCGTTCGGCCGCGAGGGCGACACCCCCCGAGTGGAGCTGGACGACCCGATGGCCGCCCACCGCGAGATGCTGCAGGTGTACCGCGACGCCGACATCCACGACGTCACCGCCTACCTGGTGACCCTGAAATGACCGCCTGCCTGCTGCCGGCGGGCGTACCCCGCCGCCCACGCCACGAGTGGTTACGTGAAATGACTGCCAACCGCCTTCTCTGCCTGCTGCTCGCCGCCGCCCTGGTCGCCGCGCCCGCCGCGGGGACCGCGCAGGAAGGCGGTCTCGACCCCGCGTCGCTCGTCGAGCCGCTGGAGGAGTCGTGGCCGACCTATTCCGGCGACTACAGCAGCCGGCGCTACAGCCGGCTGAAGCAGGTGACGACGGAGAACGTCCGGCAGTTGTCGCTCGCCTGGACCCGCACGTTCAACACCGGGATGCCGCCGCTCTCGGGGCCGAACGCCCCCGATTTCACCGGCGGCGAGGGGACCGGCGGTTACACCATCGGGGCGCAGCGCATCAAGGGCTCGATTCTGCAGGTCGGCGATCTGCTCTACGTCACCGCCCCCGACCACGTGTGGGCGATCGACGTGCGGGACGGCGGCACCCGGTGGCACTACTTCTGGAAGACCCGCGGCGGCCCCCACATCGGGAACCGGGGCGCGGCGATGTGGCGCGACTCGATCATCTTCGAGACCGTCGACAACTACCTCGTCTCGCTCGACGCCCGCACCGGCGAAGAGCGGTGGCACAGCGAGATCGCGAGCTTCGAGGAGCAGTACTTCTCGACGATGGCGCCGATCGTGGTCGGCGACCTCGTGCTCGTGGGCACCGGCAACGACCTCGACGCGCCCGGGTTCCTGCAGGCGTTCGACCCCGCCACCGGCGAGCGGGTGTGGCGGTTCTACACCGTCCCCATGAGCGAGGACGACCCCGGCATCGAGACGTGGCCCAACCTCGACGCGGCGATGCACGGCGGCGGACAGGTGTGGGTGCCGGGCTCGTACGACCCCGAGACCGACCTCTATATCTTCGGCACCGGCAACCCCACGCCCGGCTATACGGGGATCGCCCGGCGCGGGGACAACCTGTTCACGTGCACCCTGGTCGCGGTCGAGGTGTCGACCGGGGGTACTTCCAGACCTCGCCGCACGACACTCACGACTGGGACTCGGCGCAGACCCCGATCCTGATCGACGGCGTGATCGACGGGGTGCCCCGCAAGCTCGTCTCGACCGCCGCGCGCAACGGCTTCTTCTTCACCGTCGACCGCGTGACCGGCGAGCACGTGGTCACCACCCGCTATGGCACGACGTCGAACTGGGCCAGCCACATCCGCGAGAGCGGGTCGCCCAACCCGAACCCCGCGAAGGAGGCAATCATCCCCGGGGCGCTGGTCTCTCCCGTCGAGGGGGGCGTGGCGAACTGGCAGCCGCCTGCCTTCAGCCCCGACACCGGCCTCTTCTACACGCAGGAGAACAACGGCTTCAACCTGCTCTACCTGACCGATCCGGACCCCCGCGGGTCGATGGGGCTGGGGGGCAAGGACCGGGTCACCGTCGGCACGGGCGGGAACGCGTTCACCGCCATCGACTACCGGACCGGCGAGCCCCGGTGGCGTCACGCCTGGCCGATCGGCGGGGGCGGCGGGGCCGGGGTCCTGACCACCGCCGGGGGGCTGGTGTTCGCGGGCGACGGGAGCGGGAACTTCGTGGCGTTCGACGCCGCCGACGGCGAGCTGCTCTGGCACACCCGCATCGGCAACATCTCCAACGCGCCGCAGACCTACCTCGTCGATGGCCGGCAGCGCGTCCTGGCGGCGGCCGGCCAGCAGCTCTTCGCGTTCGTCATGTACTGAGTTGGAGGCGCGTAGTCCTTTCCAATCCAGAAATGAGCCTGAAGCGGGGCAGCGAGCCGAACCTGTCAGGCGACCGAACCGACGGGTCGAAACGAGTCTTGGCACGGGCCGCGTTGCGGGCGGCCCAACCACACCGCGGCATTATGCCACGGCGATGAGTGCGTTCAGGTTCCGGGGGATGTACGGCTGCAACCGCGCGGTTCCGTGTTCGGGGTCAACCCGTTGTCTCGGACGGACCGCGAGCAGGAGGCACCCACGGCCGGGGAAGCGGCCGCCCGGGGGTTCGGAAGCACGCCGCGGCACGCGGCGTGCTCGATCCCGAGTCCGACAGTCTGCCGCGTCTCGTGATCGTCGTGGACGGCCGGGACACCCCGCCCGAACCGGGCCGCAAGCCCCATAACTGCTATCGGAGCCGCGTTGCGGGCGGCGTGTCACCCGTGGATGCGGCATTCGATGCGGCGCTCCCGCCGGTCGGTCACCTCACGATGCACCACCAACTGCACCCGTTCACCCGCCCGCCACCTGCCGGGTCGTCGCGCGGTCGGACGGTGTTCGCGGTGTTCCCCGGTCCGGTCCGTTACGTAACGGTGTGGAATCGTCTTGTGGTGTTGACGAGCACGGAGCGGCAAGGGGCGTTTACCGGGAGCGGCGAAAGGCTGGCGAGTCCCGGTACCGCCGGCCAGCGGACCGGAGAATCGCGAGCGGTCACGACGGAACGCAGGGACGACCTCCGCCGAGAGTCGTGTCGGTCCTGCGGCCAAGATCGGGCGAGGCAATGTGACCACCACCGCGCCAGTGGTCGCCTCTACATTTCCGGTACGTTCGTCAACTGCAGAGTGCCGCGGAAGACGCGCACGTCTGCGGGCGCGTCTGGAGGCGGCGCTCTCGCTGTGCGCACGGTGCGACGGCGAAGCCTGCACGACGTGACTGCACAGCGAATCGTCGCGGTGTGCGCGTGAACCTGCGGGTCTTGGCGGGTGCGGGCTACGGCATCAGGCTGGCCCCGGGCACGCGACTCGTCGTCGTGCGGCGACGGCGCCGGGACTTTTCTGTGGTGCGGCTGAAGCCGGTGACGATACGGTCGGCGTCGGTACCCGCGCCGCCCGTCGGCGCGTCGGGCATCCTTGCCGCGCGCTTGTCCGCGGTGGCGCGTCAACCGGGCGCCGCCGGGCAGACGGCCGTAGCGGGCCGAGCGTCGGACGTTCAGGCGGCCGGGTTGATGGAGCGGAACAGCCGCGTGCGGGCCTCGTTGAGCGCCTGGGCGGCCTCGTTGTCGGTCATCGCCAACGCGGTTGCGTCGAGCTGTGCGAAGGTGATTCCGGGCTTCAGGCAGGCGTCGGCGTCGGGCAACGACTTCAGCTTCTCGTAGGGAGTCCTGATGTCGGCGTGGCGGTAGCGCTTGCGCACCCGGCCGCGCGCGTCGGCCTCTTCGACGGGGAAGAAGCAGGGCCGGTGGAAATTCAGATAGGGGGGGGTGAGGACCTGCTGGGTGAAGGCGTTGACCTGCTCGGCGTAGCGGCTGGGGATGTGGCCGTGACCGAGATGCTTGCGGATGACCGAGCCGTTCTTGCTCTCGACCAGGGCGTTGTCGGTGCTGCGCCGGGCGCGCGACTTGGTGAAGGCGTCGATGTGCAGTGCCTGGAGCAGGGCCGCGACCTCGCGGTTGATGAACTCCGAGCCGTTGTCGGCGTGGAAGCCGTGGAGGGTGAAGGGAAATGCCCGCAGCAGCGCGTCGAGCAGCGGCTTCAGGCAGGCGGCGTGGATATGCTCGACCGACCCGATGCACTGGAACTGGGTGACCTCATCCACCAGATTCAGGTGGTAGAGGCCCTTGATGCCGTCCAGGTCGCCTTGATGCACGGTATCGACCCGGACCCAGCCGGGTTGTCCGAAGGGCTGCGGGCGGCGGCGGTCGCCGATGGCGACCTGTACCGGGCGTGTCGGAGCCGGTACCGCCCCGCGGCGCCGTTGATAGCTGGTCGTATGCCGCAGGTTGTACAGGTGCCCGTTGGAGATGGCGGCCAACCGCTCGAAGCGGCGGTCGCCGAAGAGGTGGAAGGCGCGGGCGCAGAGCTTGCGCGTGGCCGGGCCGGACAGCGTGCCGTGCAGCGCGTCGGCCTCGGCCAGCAGCCCGACGTCGGCGTTGGTGTAGCGGCGCGGGAACGGGCGGCGCGGGGCGCCGCGACGGTCGCAGATCGTGCCCGTGGTCTGGTGCTGGTGCAACAGGCGGGGTGATCTGGGCTCGCGACAGGCCGGTCACCTTGATCAGGAAGTGGCGGAGCAGGCCCTTGTCGGTCTTCTCTCGCCGGGCGTAGTCGAACTGTTGTACCGTCTTCGCCACGAACGCGTAGGCGTCGGCGCGAGTCTGCGGTTGCAGGTTGATCTCCTGGCTCCCGTCGAGGAATTCCCGAACCTGATCCAGGGTCTGCAGGCGGTGCGTGTCGAGTCTCACGATCATCCTCCGATGATCCGTGACCCGGCCCCTGTTCAGGCTCATCTGTCGTTGGAAACGACCCCTCGTTCAGGCTCATCTGTCATTGGAAGAGACTCGCGTCGCCGGGTCGTGATACGGTTGGAAGAGGATGGGACGGTTAACTTCGGACGTAAACAGCGCTCGCGCCGTTCGCCTTGGCCATCCTGGGTACGGCGGGGTTGACGGTGGGAGTGATGCAGTGGCTGCTCAAGCCGCAGTTCGATGCCGTCAACCAACGCGTCGATGCCGTCAGCAAGCGCGTCGACGAGCTGAAGGCCGGCATCCGGGAGCTGCGAGCGGCGGTGTACGTGCCCCGGACTCCGCCGCCGACGCCTGGAGCAGATCGCCGGTAGGCTTGGCCGCGAAGCACCTCCCGGGTGCACGGGTGGCGCGACCGCGGGTCGGCGACCGCCCTTGGGCTTCACGACGTCTCGTTCGATGCAGCCCCGTCGATGAGTGCAGGCCGCGCCCCGCAGTCGACGACCCCGGTCCGCTACCACCTCGCCGAGAACAACCTCGCGTGGATGCGGTACCCGTTCGAGGACCCGCGCATGGCGGGCATGCGGGACGAGATCGACCGCATCAACGAGCTCGGAGACCGCTCGCCGGGCTTCGTGTGGCGCTTCGAGACCGAGGCGGGCGACGCGACCGGCGTGCGGGTGCTCGACGACCCCCGGGTGCTCTTCAACCTCACCCTCTGGGAGACGGTCGCGGACCTCCGGCGGTACGTCTACCGCAGCGAGCACGTCGAGTTCTTCCGCCGCCGGCGTGAGTGGTTCCTGCTCCCGCCGCGCGAGCCGGCCGTGCTGTGGTGGGTGCCCGCGGGCGAGCGGCCCGATGTCGACGAGGCGATGGCCCGCATCGAGCGGCTGTGGCGCGACGGCCCGTCGCCCGAGGCGTTCACCTTGAAGCAGGGCTACGGCTCCGACGGCGCGCCGTTGGCGCCGACCGTGCGTTAAGAGCACTCGATGATCACCGTCGGAACCCGTGACTGCCGCACGCCGGCCCGGCCCGAGCGGAGGAGCACCGAATGATCGCGACCGAGACCCGCGACCGCGTCACCGTCGTCCGGATGGCGCACGGCAAGGTCAACGCGTTCGACCCCGAGCTGATGAGCGGCCTCATCGACCAGCTCGCCGCGCTGGAGGCGGCGGATACCTCGGCCGTGGTCCTGACCGGCTCCGGCCGCGTCTTCTCGGCCGGCGTCGATCTGCGCGGCCTCACGGCGGGCGGCCCCGGCTACGTGAGGAAGCTGCTGCCGCTGCTGGGCGGGGCCTTCTTCAAGGTGTTCACCTTCCCCAAGCCCGTCGTCGCCGCCGTGAACGGACACGCCATCGCCGGAGGCTGCGTCCTCACCTGCGCCTGCGACTACCGGATCATGGCCGACGGCGCGGGCCGCATCGGACTCCCGAGCTGTCGGTGGGGGTGCCGTTCCCGAGCATGGCCCTCGAAGTCCTCCGCCTGCCGGTGCCCGCGCACCGGCTGCAGGCGCTGATCTACCGCGGCCTGACGTGCACGCCGGCCGAGGCCGTCGCCAACGGCCTGGTCGACGAGGTGGCCGCGCCCGAGGCGGTCGTCGACCGGGCGGTCGAGATGGCCGCGCGCCTCGGGGGCGTTGCCGCCGGCGTCCTTCGCGCTCACGAAGCGCATCATCCGCGAGCCCAGCCAGGCCCGCGTCCGCGACATGCAGACGGTGGACGAGGCGGTGACCGAGGCGTGGATGTCCCCCCGCGTGCAGGACGCCGTCCGCGCCTACGTGGAGCGGACGTTGCCGACCCGAGAGTGCCGGTAGTCTGCGCGGTAGAGCGGCGCCGCCTCCGGTGGAGGCGCTGACTCACCGCGGGGTCTGGGCGGCAAGGACCGCGCCCCTGGATTCCACGAGTGACACACGAGCCGACGAAGCCGCCGCACCGCGCCGGCCCCCTGACCTGGGTCGTTGCCGGCGCCGTCAGTCTCGGGCTGCTCGGCCTCGTCGTGGCGCAGCTCGACGAGAGCGCGCTCACCACGGCGGCGGACGGGGTCTCATGGCCCCTCGTGGGGGCGGGCGTGGCGCTGTTCATGGTCGAGAGCCTGCTCAGCGCCCTTCGCATGCACCTGATGGCCGGCACGCGCGGCGGGTTTCTCACCGCCATGCGCGTCACCGCCTGGCACGGGGTCTGGCTGGTCGCGCTGCCCATGCGACTCGGCGAGGTGGCCTGGGTCGTCGCGATGCGGCGCGCCTACGGGTGGAACGTCGCCACCGCGGTGGCCTGTGCGGCGGTACAGCGCCTGCTCGACATGGCGGTTGTCGCGGCCTTCCTGCTCCTGACGATACCGGCGGCCTTCGGTCTGCACGAGGACCGGTTGCCCGCGTTCCTCGCCCTGGCCGCCGCGCTCTGCCTGCTCGCGTTCGTCGGTTCCGCGACCCTGCACGTCTGGCTGCGCCTCTTCGCCAGGCTCGTCATCGGCGCCGGGCGTCCGCGGGGCCGGCGGGCCGGTTCCTGGTGTCCGTGAGCCAGGCGCGGCATTGGCTCGAGAGCGTCCGCAATCGCCGCATCATGCGGCGGTGCATCGTTCCGACCGTGCTCGTCTGGACGGCGGTCATCGCTGCTTGCTGGACTGTCGGCCAGGCGGTCGGCCTGGACCTCGCCCCGGCCGAGTTCGGCTTCGCGGCGGCCGGCGGCAACTTGGTCGCGGCGCTTCCGGTGCAGTCCATCGGCGGCTTCGGCTTGTTGGAGGCGGGCCTCACCGGCATCGCCGCGTGGTTCGGCGCGCCGGTGGGAACGGCGGCCCTAGCCGCCCTGGGCGTTCGTCTCGCGTCCATGACCGGGGCCGGCCTGTTCTGGGTGACCGCCCTGGCGCTGCGCGGTGCGCCTCCGGCCGAATCGGCGCGGGGCATCAGGGCATGAAGAAGGCGTCCGTCCTCGTCGTCGTTCCGGTGTACAACGAGGCGGAGAGTCTCGATCACATGCTGGCTCCATTGATGGAGGTCGTCCGGCGGGAACACTACGACCTCGTCGCCATCGACGACGCCTCGACGGACGAGTCGCACGCCATCCTGAAACGGCATGGCGTGCCGGCGATTACCCTGATCGAGAACCTCGGCGTCGGTGGGGCGGTTCAGACAGGCTACAAATACGCGCTCGCCAAGGAGTACGAGTACCTGATCCAGATGGACGGGGATGGACAACACGACCCCCGCTTCCTGCCGATGATCCGGCGGAAACTCGCATCCCATGATTTCGTGGTCGGGTCGAGGTTCCTGGACAACGGCGCCGTGCCTTTTCCGCCGGAGAGGGAGCTGTACAAGGGAACCGTACTCCGAAGGATCGCGATTCGGTTGTTCCGCGCGTTGCTGTACGCCATGACCCGCGTTTCGATATCGGACCCGACGTCGGGATACAGAGGGATGAACCGGAAATGCATGCGGTTCCTGACCGGAGATCTCTATCCCCATGACTTCCCCGACGCGGACGTGGTCCTGACCCTTATCCGCAATCGGTTCAAGCTGTGCGAGGTGCCAGTGTACATGTACCACAATCACGCTGGCGACAAGCTGCACCGAGGCATCATGCCGGTCTGGTACATGTACAAGGTCACGCTGTCGCTGCTCGTATCCAGCCTGCGCAAACGCGGGGGGGGGGGTATAAGATCACGCCGGAACTTCCGATCCACAACATTTGACAATGTCTCGTGGGTTTGCCAATGTGGGGAGTTCCTGTTCTCATGGGAGGAATCTGAGGCTGGGGACAACCGGTGAGGAGGAGAGCCCGATGCGTCTGACGACGGTACTCCGGCGGCTGTTGGGTGTGGCGCAGATGTTCGTCCGGGGCGCGGTGGTCAGCGCGAGCGGCACGTTGCGGGTGTCGGTGGCGCCTCGTCGGCGGCTTGCTGATCCTGGGGCTGGTGATCGACGAGTGGCCCACCTTGTCGCACTGCCACGAACGGCTGGCCGAGGCGGGGTGATGAGAAGCCTGGCGATGACGAGTTGGCTGGGAACGATGCTCCCGGCGGTGCCGGCGGTGGCCGATGATTGCGCGGATTGGAACTCCGAACGGTTTTTCGCGAACGTCACCGTCGAGGAGGTCGTCGGCTGTCTGCATGCCGGCGCCGATGCCAACGCTCGGGACGAAGCCGGCGTCACCCCCCTGCACCTGGCGGCGCGGTTCAACCCCAGTGACGCGGTAATCAGAGCGTTGATCGAGGCCGGCGCGGACCTGAACCTGCGTGACAAACTGGGCCGTGCGCCCCTGCACCTGGCGGCTTGGCAGAACTCCAGTGCGGCGGTGGTCGCGGCGTTGATCGATGCCGGCGCCGACCCGAACGACCCGAACGACAGAGGCTGGACGCCCATATGGTTGGCGGCCAAGGCCAACTCCGAAGCGGTGGTCGCGGCGTTGATCGATGCCGGCGCCGACCCGGGGATGCGAGTCGGCACCGGCTACGTGCCGGTTTCGAAGGCCCTGCTTGGGGACGATCGACTCGCCGCCGTGGCGCACAGGCTTCGAGCTGCCGCAGAGGGCAACGCCAAGGCTCAATACGGTCTCGGCGTGATATACGCCGAAGCATTCGTTGGGCGCCAATATGGTATACAGGCCGCGGCGTGGTACCGGAAGGCCGCCGGGCACGGCCATACGAAGGCCCAGACCAGACTGGACGAGCTCATATCCCGACGCGGCTATACGTCCCTGCACCTGGCAACCATCCGCCATTCATCGGTGGTCGCCGCGTTGCGCGACGGCGCCGACCCCGACGCGCGGGACAACGCCGGCAACACCGCCCTGCATCTGGCGGCTTCCAATACCGGCGACCCGGCGGTCTTCGAAGCACTCGTCGGCGCCGGGGCCGATGCCAACGCTCGGGACGACTTCGGCGATACGCCTCTGCACCTGGCGGCCCGGTACAACCCGAACCCGGCGGTGCTCGCCGTGTTGATCGCCGCCGGGGCCGACTCTGACGCGCAAGGCGAGTCCGACGCCACGCCCCTGCATTGGGCGGCCTGGAACAACGGCGTTCCGGCGGTTCTCGCACTCGTGAACGCCGGGGCGAACCCGAACGCACGGCGCAGGGACGGCGCCACACCGCTGCATTGGGCGACGTGGAACGATGACGTTTCGGTGATTTCCGCGCTCCTGGATGCCGGTGCAAACCCTGACGTACCCGACTCGAGCGGCGATACCCCTCTGCATTGGGCATTGCGGTACGCCAATCTGTCAGAGTTTTCCGCGTTCGCCCGGGACGCGCGATTGCTCATGAGTTCCGACTTCGACGTGTACTATCGGAAGAATGCGCTGTTCTACATCAAGGAAAATTGCACCAACGACGACCTCCGTCCCCGGTTTTTCCTGCATCTCGTTCCTGGTGACAAGGACGCACTTTCCGATGATCGCAAGCAGCACGGGTTTGACAACCTCGACTTCTCCTTTGACGCACATGGAGCTTTATTCGACGAACAATGCATTGCGATACGAGCGATTCCGGACTACGGCATAGCCACCATTCGAACCGGCCAATACATTCCAGGCGAGGGCCATCGTATTTGGGAAACCACATACCATTTTCCCAAAAACCGAGAGGGCACTCGGGGATAACGAACAATGCGGATGCGCAATGTACACGAGACGGCCCTGGCCCGGATTTCGAGGACGCGGGCCGGATTTCGCCGCAGCCTGGTATTGTTCCACGTTCTCGTGCTTGTATCGTTGCTGGGCGTACAGTTTCATTCCGGCATTGTTCCTTCTTCGCATATGGCGGCCCTGGGGAGCGATGAACCATATTATGTTCAGTGTGCCCTCGGCGTCTTTCATGGATCTCTGTTTACCGGTTTCTGGCAGGGGGAAATCGTTCCGCTTTATCCTGTCTGGCTGGCCGCGTTGATGCATATTGATCCTGCCTTTCATGACTTTCTGGAATGCGCGTTCGCGAACGAACGCCTCCCCGCTGCTCAAGCGGAAGCCATCTGCAGACCGCTGGGCAATATCGGTTACCTTGCGCAAGCGGCTTTGGGAGCCATCGGCGTGGCGCTCGTCTGGATCGCAGGCTGGATTGCATCCGGACGCCTTTCGGTCGCCCACCTCAGCGCGCTGATCGCGCTCGCGGCAGGCCAATATGCAGAGTATACCACTTTTTTCATGACCGAGGCTCTGGTCATCCCGCTCTTTGCCGGCGTCAACGTTTGCCTCGCCTGGCTGCTGGCGGGAGGAGGAACCTCGCGTCGAAATGCGATTGTGGCAACGGGTTGCGGCATCACGCTGGGCGCCCTGATCCTCACCAGGCCGCCTTACGAATACCTGTTGCCGGCCCTGCTGCTTGCGGTCGGCGCTCTGATCTTTCGGGACCGTCATCGCCGTCGCGCCCATGCCGTCGCCCTCGCCTGCATTCTGGGCT
Organism: Vicinamibacterales bacterium; assembly: GCA_965215155.1. Lineage (GTDB taxonomy): Bacteria > Acidobacteriota > Vicinamibacteria > Vicinamibacterales > UBA8438 > JAGWAJ01. The sequence continues at coordinate 3,100,841 of CBDCCY010000004.1, forward strand.
TCGCTTCGTTGAGCGTCGCGCCCTGGCTGGCCCACAACTACCGGACCCACGGCTTTGCGGGTCTCACAAGCGGCTATGGCGCCCATACCCTTGCCGGGCGGCTCGGCTACAACGAAATGTCAGGGCGGCAATGGACCGCTGCTTTTCTGTATTGGACTCATGGAAGCGATCGGAAGCTTCTCACTCGATGGTTCGGGCAGGAAACCCTGCGTTATTTCGACGGCTCCGATAGACGATTCCAGATGATGGCCATGGAGACATGGGCGGAGTTCGCCGACAGCGGAGTGCCGAGGGAAGATCGACTCGCCTTCTTGATGGCGCGAGTATGGGACAACCTTCCAAAACACCTGGCCGTGAGCGTACCCTTGGCCTGGAAGGGCATGCAGCCCTTTAACCGCGCCGGCGAGCAGGCCGTGCTACGGCCGCCCATCATCCCCGACCCGTGGTTCGGCATCGCCTGCTGGTTGCTGCTGATCTTCAGCTTCGTGCGCGGAAGTCCCCGAAACCGAGGCGCTTTGGCGGCGCTGGCGTTCTGTCCGGTCGTCATATTGGCGATCAACGCGCTCGTGTCGCTGAGTCACTTTCGCTACAACATCGGACTGGTAACGCCCCTGTCGGTGGGCGCCGCGCTACCCATCGTCTGGTTCATCGACAGTGCCTGGAACAGACTGCGCCGCTGGATTCCACGGATGATATTGCCGTGAACGTCCCGGTTCAGCACGTTTGGTTCGCCCTCGTCATCGGCTTGCTGATCCTGGGGCTGGTGATCGAGCTGATTCGCAGGTCCCGGCTGCAGGAACGGTACGCCGTCCTGTGGATCGTGGTGGCGCTGGTGTTCATGACCTACGGATGGTGGCATGATGCCGCGGTCGCCTTTGCGAGCTGGCTTCACGTAGCGGACGCCGTACCGATCATATTGTTTTTCGGGATATGCCTGTGCGCGCTGCTGATTCTCCAACTGTCCGTGACGATCAGCGAGTTCTCCAGCAAGATCAAGAACCTGATTCAGGAAGTGTCCCTGCTCAAGCACGAGCTGCAAGGTCGCGAGCGCTCAGGCCCGAAACCCGGCGGCGCCGGCGATGAAGATGCTTGATACGGCGGCCCACAAGGTCGTGAGCCGGCGCTCGCCGAAGAAGGTTGCGGTTCTGTCCATCGACGTGGAGCACGACTACAACGGCGGCCGAACCGAGGCGTTGGATCGGATTCCCGACCTGCTTGCCGCCGTTCGGCACGCGGGCCTGCCGTTGACCGCCTTCGTGGAAGGCCGCCTGTTCGCGGCGCGCCCGCGCCTTTGCGCCCGTCTCGTCGAGGCCGGGGTGGATCTCCAGCTCCATTGCTACGACCACAGAGAGCCGGGCGACACGGTCGACAGCCTGCGACGCGGCATCGACGCCTTCGAGGGGTTCACCGGCGCCCGGCCGCGCGGATACCGGGCGCACACCTACCGACTGACGGAAGAGCTCTTTCAGGCGCTGGTGACGGAAGGCTTCGCCTGGGATTCATCCATCTTGCCGGGCGTGGGCCTCGGCAACCATCCGGACCGGGTGTTTCGTCACGGTGACTGGTTCATGATCGACGATACGCTGGCGGAGTTCCCGGTCGCAAGCTGGCGGGCTCCGGGTATTCCGTTCACGCACTCCTACCGGCAGCTCATGGGGCGGCTCGTCGAGTCGCTGCTCGAGCGCGTGGCGTCGTTGCCGGCACTGCTGGTCTATGACATGCACATGGTGGACCTGGTCCGCGACGGCCGGATCGGAAGGTCGCCCCTGCCGCTGTGGTTGAAGGGCGCCCATGCGCTGGCGCGGCATCGGCAGCGTGGATTCGGTGACCTGGCGGCGCTGGGCGAACGCCTGCGGGCGCGGGGCTACGAGTGGTCCACCTTGTCGCACTGCCACGAACGGCTGGCCGAGCCGGGTGATGGGAAGGCTGGCGAATGGTGAGGCCGCGCTACCCATCGTCTGGTTCATCGACGGCGCCGGGAACAGACTGCGCCGCTTGACTCCACGGATGATGACGCACGATCCGAACCGTTCCACAGATTCCCGCGGACGGCGATGACCCGCGCGGACAGCGGTGCCGACGCGGTCTATGACGAACTGCGATCCGATTTCGGCGGATCCAGCCCCAAGGCGTCCGGGTATCTCTCCGAGTACTCCTTCCTCCGGGAGCGGGACCTGATTCTCGACGTCATCGGCGACGAACCGGGCTCGGTGCTGGACACGGCGGGCGGCGCCGGGCTGGTCACCCTGCCCCTGGTGAGGGCCGGGCGGCGTGTCGTTGGTGTAGACTTCAACACGGCGGCGTGCAAACAGGCGAGACGGAACGGGGTCGGAGCGGTGCGCGGCGACGTGTTCGCCCTGCCGCTGGCGGACGGGATGGCGGACCTCGTGGTGAACGTGGAGTTCGCCCAGCAGTACGACTTGCACGCCGTCGAACGCATGCTGCACGAGGCGGCGCGGGTGTTGCGCCCGGCCGGCCGACTGGTGATCGTATGGTCCAACCGTGCGGCGCTGGTTCACCGGATCGCCTCCGCGGCCTTGCGCCTTCCGAATCGCTTGCGTGGCCGGGCTTCGTTCACGTTGATCGGTCACGCGCCGTCGGAGATGCGAGCGGCGGGGGAGCGGGCGGGTCTCGTCCTCGATGAAGTGTTCGCGATCTTCCCGCCATTGCGCCTGCGCCTTCATCGCATCGACGGGCCGTTGGTCGGCCTGATCGGCTCGAGCTTCATCGCCGTCTTTCGGAAGCGGGTCGGACCATGACGGCACGGCACACGCCCCGGGCGCGGGGCGGCAACGGATGCTGCGTATCGACTTTTCTCCGGGCGGCGCCCGGTGCTCGGGCTCACCTCCATTGCTCCGGCGTCGTGATTCTCGGTACAGCGCTTTTCTTTTTTCTGCATTATCTCGGCAACCGGATTCCCTACGAGCTGGCGATGCAGAGGTTCGCCATCGAGTCGGATCGATGCAAGCCGAAGCCGACAGTCGCCTGAGCGTGGGCCATGGTCCGGGGTTCGTCGCGGCCTGGCGGGCGGTGTTCTGCGATGTCTATCGCTGGCGGCGGGATGGCCGGTTCGCGGTCGTTCCGCAACTCTTCGGAGCGCCCGTGTTCTCCTATCTGCCCGGTCTCAACTACGCCGACCTGAACGCCACCGAAGCGCGGCTGCTTGCGCGGGAGATGGCGGGCCGTTCGTTCAACATCCGTGCGCTGGCGGCGCCGGAGGGAGAGCCCCCGCCCGGCGCGCCCGCGGTGCTCAGGCTCGATCTTGCGGCCTTCGGTCATGATCGCGATGTCGTTTGGGAAGAGGCTTTGAACCGTACGACCCGCAACGCGGTCAGGCGCGCGCGCAAGGCCGGGCTCGAAGTTGCCGAAGAGACCGGGCCGGCCGCGGTGGAGGTGTTCCGCGGTCTGCTGTCCGCCACCCTCGCCCGGCACGGAGCGCCGATGATGCCGGCGGCGCTGTTCGAGACACTGATCGACCAGCTCGACGCCCGGATACTGGTGGTTCGCAAGGGCGCCGGCGACGAGGCGCTGGCGAGCATGCTCTGGCTTCGCGACGGCCCGCTTGCCTGGACGCCCTGGTCGGGGTCGCGGCTTCGCACCGACCAGCCGGGCAACCTGCTCTTCTGGGGGCTGATCGAGCACGCTCTGGACGCGGGCGCGGCCATCGTGGACTTCGGCCGCTCCCCGGTCGGCGATGGGGTCTACCGGTTCAAGCGGGGTTTCGGCGCCATCCCCATCCCCGTCCTCTGGCTCTCCGACCGAAGGGCCGATCTCTATCGCCGCTACGCGCCGGTGCAGAGGCTGTGGCGCGCGCTTCCGAAGGTCGTGACCGATGGTCTCGGCCCGCGATTGTGCCGATACCTGGCGGACTACTGAATGCCCCCACACTATTCCATGAACCGTACCGGGTTTCCCGGAGGCTCCCAGCCTTGGGAGACCGGGCACACGAACCATTCAAACGAATACTCCCCGGAGTTGTGAACCGCCTCGGGTTCCCGGAGACTACGCTCGACCGGCACCCGTGAGCCCCCGCACGACGGCATCGGCGCCATCGGCGGGACCGGCGGCAGCGGCCGCGACGGCGCCGGGTCGGGACCGGGCCGTGAACGACGTATCGGGAACACCGGCATGACACGACCATTGACATTCTTCGAGAAGATCTGGAACAGCCATCTCGTCGACACCCAGGACGACGGGATCCACCTCCTTTACATCGACCGGCACCTCGTCCACGAAGTGGTCTCGCCGTGTGCCAGGCATGTCTGGCAGCCTGGAGGTGGAAGTCCTCTGCACAGCCTGATGGAGGCGAAGTGCTAGCCCAAGTTTAACAAGATGAGCGGTCATTTAGCCGATTTGGGCGGCATCTTGAGGGTCGCGTCTCTGTAAGCTATTGATTCCAAAGGATCGGGGTTCGGCTGAGCCCGATGTAGTGCCATAGTTTTTAGGAAGGGTTGCGCCGAACGAGTCCACCCGCTATCGTGGACCCATGTTCGTGCGACGCACCCAGACCCGGCGGACCGAGGACCGACAGCCCTATTACTCCCACCGCCTCGTCCGCTCCGAGCGCGTCGGAAGCACCGTCCGGCAGCGCACCCTGCTCAATCTCGGAAGACACTTCGACATCCCCCGCGCGCAGTGGCCGCTGCTGTGCACCCGCATCGACGACATCTTGTCCGGCCAGGCGCCGCTGGTGGCCGATTGCCCGCCCGCCGTCGAACACGAGGCGCAGCGGATCGCCGCGCAGTTGGTCGCCCGCGGCGCAGCGCTGGGCGAGACGGCCGCCGGAGCGGCAGACGTGCAGCGGGTCGATGTCCACTCGCTGCGCCTGGTACGTCCCCGCAGCGTCGGGGTGGAGCAGGTCGGCATCTGGGCGCTGGAGCAATTGGAGCTGCCGGCCCTGCTGGCCGAGTTGGGCGTGGGCGGCGCGTTGCGCGCGGCGGCGGCCGGGGCTCTGGTCGGGCGCCTGGCCCAACCGGCCTCCGAGCGCGCGACGCACCGCTGGCTGCAAACGCGCAGCGGCCTCGGGGAGTTGCTCGGCGTCGACTTCGAGACCGTCAGCGCGATGCAGCTCTACCGCGCCTCGGACGCGTTGGTGAGCCGTCGCGAGGCGATCGAGGCGCACCTGTTCGACCGCGCCCTCGGGCTGTTCGACCTGCAGCCGACCGTGACCCTCTACGACCTGACCAACACCTATTTCGAGGGCGAAGCGCGCGAGCAGCCGCTGGCCCGGCGCGGGCACTCGAAAGAGAAACGCAGCGACTGCCCGTTGTTGACCCTGGGGCTGATGCTCGACGCCAGCGGCTTCGTGCGCCGCTCGCAACTGTTCGCCGGCAACGTGCGCGAGCACCGCACGCTGGCCGGCATGCTCGAAGCGCTTGGGGCGCCGGCCGGCGCCCTGGTGGTGATGGACCGCGGCGTCGCCACCGACGCGTGCGTCACCTGGCTGCGGGCGCACGGCTACCGCTATCTGGTCGTCAGCCGCGAGCGCCAGCGGCACTTCGAGGCCGAGGCCGCCGTGTCGGTCCGCACGCAGTCGAAGCAGACCGTGCATCTGCACAAGCTCGTCTCCACCGACCCCGACGAGGTGCGCCTGTACTGCTACTCCGAGGAGCGAGCACAGAAGGAGCGGGGCATCGTCGAGCGCGCCGCCACCCGCTTCGAGGCCGCGCTCACCCAGCTCAACGGCGGACTGGCGCGCCCCCGCACGCACAAGCGCCTTGACCAGGTCTGGCAGCGCATCGGGCGCTTGAAGACACGCTACGCCCGCGCCGCCCCCCACTACCAGATCGGGGTCACCGCCGACGAGGACGGCCACAAGGCCGTCGCCGTCACCTGGACCCGCCGCCCGCAGGGCGGCTCGATGGCCGCCCATCCCGGCGTCTACTGCCTGCGCAGCAGCGAGACCGACTGGGACGAAGACGCCTTGTGGCGCACCTACCCCACGCTCACCGACGTCGAAGCCGTCTTCCGTTCGCTCAAGTCCGAGCTCGGACTGCGGCCCATCTACCACCGCAAGCCGCGGCGGGCCGACGGCCATCTATTCCTCACCGTCATCGCCTATCAGCTCGTGCAGGTCATCCGCACCCGCCTGCGCCAGCACGGCAACCGCGCCGGTTGGGCCACCCTGCGCCGCATCCTCGAAGGCCAGCAGCGCGTCACCGCCACCTTCCGGCGGCCCGACGGCCGCACCCTGCACGTGCGCACGGCCACCCAAGCCGAACCCGAACAGCGGGCCATCTACGATGCGCTCGGCGTCTACCCGCAGCCGGGCCGCGTCCGCAAGACGATCATCTGACCGACCCGTTCCCCGGTTGACGCGCGTTTGTAGTGCCACTTGCGCCGCTCGGTCGGCGTAAACTACTGATTCTAAAATGCCTTGGATCTAATGTTGTTAAACTTGGGCTAGCGAAGCGCAAGGGCGTCGCCGCGAGGCGGGGTCTGGAGGAAGCGTGAAGCAAAGCCGCGACCTGACGAACAGGAATCGGATACGAGGCATCCGTGGTCGGACGAGCGGGCGACGAATCGCGAAGTCCACATCCATCAAGGACCACGGCTGTAGATCCGGTAGGGCTGCGGTGAAGGCGGTCAGACTTACCCTGGGAGATCTGTGTCCTGTCCCGCGTCCGGGACTGAGGGAGTCGTGAGATGAGCTGACCGGGGCGCAGAAGTCAGCAGAGGGCACAGTAGGCGGGACCCGCCGGCCCGCTCGGTCGAGACACTGACCCGACAAGGGCAGAAACAGCCAGGGACCGGACGGCCGTAGCGACTCGCCGAAGGCCCGAACGATTGGGAGTGGCCAGTAGGACTCGCGACTCATGGGTGGACCGCGGCAGAAAATCCAGTACACGCAACAGCGTCTGGCCTTGGCGCCGGCCGGGCGGGGTGAACCCCCGGCCGCCGACCGCCCAGGGACCGAACCACCCACGGCGAAGCGAACCACCGACCGCCCGGCTGTCGAAGACCAGCTCAGGGAGGAGGTGTGCGACCGAAGCAATCTCGAAAGAGCGTGGAAACGCGTCCGTGCGAATAAGGGAGGTCCCGGAGTCGACGGCCTGACCATCGACGACACCGCGACCTACCTGAAGGAGCACTGGCCGACCATCCGGGCACAGCTGCTCACGGGAACCTACACACCGCAACCGGTCAAACGGGTTGACATCCCGAAACCGGCCGGCGGCGTCAGACGGCTCGGCGTGCCATGCGTCGTCGATCGCCTGATCCAGCAAGCGCTGTTGCAGGTACTCCAAGAGCAGTGGGACCCGACGTTTTCCGAGTACAGCTACGGATTCCGTCCGGGACGCTCCGCTCATCAAGCCGTAGCCCAGGCGCAGGCGTACGTCGCTGAGGGCTACGACGTGGTGGTTGACATCGACCTCGAGAGATTTTTCGACCGAGTCAATCAAGACCGCTTGGTGGCTCGCGTGGCCGAACGGGTGTCCGACAAGCGCGTGCTTAAGCTCATCCGGGCGTTTCTTCGCGCCGGGGTGATGGAAGACGGGTTGGTCCGTCCGACCGAGGAGGGCACTCCGCAAGGCGGCCCGCTCTCCCCACTGCTGAGCAATCTGGTGCTCGACGAATTGGACAAGGAATTGGAACGGCGCGGCCATCGATTCTGTCGCTATGCCGATGACAGTGCGCCACGAAGGCGCAGAAGGGAGGCCGTGATGGCCGCCTAGCTGCAGCCATGCTGCACGAGGGATGAGGGCAGGCCCCTCGGAGCCGCCCGGCAGGGGGAGGCTCCAAACCGCCGTGCGCTGCCTCGGTCAAGAGCCGAGGTGGTAAGCGTCACGGAAACGGCGCGGCGCGACCGCGTCAGGTAGGGTGCAGGGAGACGAAGTGAATGAACCACCGGCAACGTGTCGAAAGCGTAGGGACGGTGTCGAAACCGGGGCGAGTCGTTAACCCGGGACAAGTCCAGCGGGAGCCTGCAGCTTGGCTGGTCGGCACCCGGCATAAAGGTGGCGTGACCCTGCACCAGGCCCTTGTGTGGAACGTGGGAACCTGTCGCCTCGATGTGAAGGGAGAAATCCAAGGGGCCGACCCCCAAGGATGAGAAGCCCGATGCGAGGCACAGGGGCGGAGCGACCCGTACGAGCGACGAAGTCGAGGAAACTCGATGGAGCAAAGGGGTCGCGTCATCCAGCGTGTCCCGACGGTCAACCGCGCGTGCGGGAGGAGCCGTCGAGCCACGCGAAGCCGTTTCGTATTTCCAAGTGGGTGGTTTGGGAGGCCTACACTCGGGTCAAGGCGAACCAAGGAGCAGCTGGCGTCGATGCCGAATCTGTCGAGATGTTCGAGCAGGACCTGAAGAACAATCTCTACCGGATTTGGAATCGGATGTCGTCGGGCACGTACTTCCCGCCTCCGGTCCGAACGGTCGGCATACCGAAGAAGGACGGAAGCGAGCGCCGCTTGGGCATACCCACTGTCGCCGACAGAGTTGCCCAGACGGTGGTCAAGATTTACCTGGAACCGGAGGTGGAGCCGCAATTCCACCCTGATTCGTATGGGTATCGCCCGCGGAAGTCAGCGATCGACGCACTCACGGCAACCCGGCAGCGATGCTGGCGTTACGACTGGGTGATCGATCTTGACGTCCGCGGCTTCTTCGACAACCTGGACCACTCGCTCGTCATGTGAGCGGTCCGGAAGTACACGCGGTGCCGGTGGATTCTGCTCTATGTGCAGCGGTGGCTGACCGCTCCCATGCAGCAGGACGACGGAACCCTGGTGCCGCGCACGACGGGGACGCCCCAAGGGGGCGTCGCGAGCCCGCTCCTGGCCAATATCTTCCTGCACCTCGCGTTCGACGACTGGATGCGGACCACGCACCCGGACGTTCCGTTCGAGAGGTACGCGGATGATATCGTCGCGCACTGTCGGACGGAGACGCAGGCGCAGCAGGTCCTGTCGCACATCAAACGTCGTCTGGCGCAATGCCGGCTGGAGGTACATCCGGAGAAGACGCGTATCGTCTACTGCAAGGATGACGACCGGCCGGGGCAGTATCCCACGGAGCAGTTCACCTTCTTGGGATACACGTTTCGCCCTCGTCGGGCGAAGAATCGATGGGGTCAGTACTTCATCAGCTTCCTACCGGCGGTGAGCAATGCGGCAGCGACGCGGATGCGGCAGACGATGCGACGTTGGCACCTCCCTCGGCGCAGCGACAAGGCCATCGACGACCTGGCCCGCATGTGGAATCCTGTCCTTCGTGGCTGGATTCAGTACTACGGCCGTTTCTACAAATCGGCCCTGTATTCGGCCTTTCGCCACTTCAACGACCTGTTGGTCCGATGGGCCATGCGGAAATACAAGAGGCTCCGGCGCCATCGCCGCCGCGCCACACATTGGCTCGGGGGTCTTGCGCGTCGCGCGCCCCGGCTGTTCGCCCACTGGCATCTGCTGGGGTTGACGCCGGCGGCTGGATGATGGGAGCTGTATGAGCGGAGACGTTCACGTACAGTTCTGCGAGCGCCTGGGGGTGCAATTCCCCCGGGCGACTCACCGCAACATCTACGTTCGCAGCCATCGGGCCGGCGACCGCGTCATGCGCAGCGTCTGCCACTTCCTGACCACTCGACTGCGGTTGAAGGTCAACATGTCCAAGAGTGCCGTGGCTCGGCCCGAGGAGCGCAAGTTCCTGGGTTTCCGCATCTCGAACGACGGTCGCCAGCGGCAGATTGCGCCGCAGGCGCTCGCCCGGTTCAAGAAGCGAGTCCGGGAGCTGACTCGCCGGACGCTCGGCGTGAGCTTGCCGCAGCTCGTCGAACAACTCGCGCCCTACCTCGTTGGGTGGCGCGGCTACTTCGGCTTCTGTGACGCTCCCCGAGTGCTCGCCAACTTGGACGCGTGGATTCGCCGGAGGCTGCGGATGTACCTCTGGCGGCAGTGGCAGTCTGGGCGGCACCGCTTCCAGGAACTGCGGCGACGAGGCGTCTCCCAGTTTCCTGCAGCAGTCGCCGCCGGGTCACCGACCGGGTTCTGGCGCATGTCGAGCCACCCGGCCGTCCAGCAAGCCCTGCGCAATCGCCATTTCGACTCGGTCGGCCTCCCGAGAGTGGCTGGGTCTTCCCATGCATAACTCAATCGAACCGCCGTGGTACGTGACCCGTATGCCCGGTGGTGTGACAGGGAAAGCTCGCGAGGGCCTACCTATGTCAATCAAGCGTTCGAGGGGTTGCGCCTGGCCGGACGCCGGGTGCGCCGACGGGACGCGACGCTCGCGGACCACAACGCGCCCACCGCGGCCTCGGCATCGAGGATCCTCAGCATCCTCAGGCGATTTCTCGAGATCGCAGCGTGTTCCTTGGAAAGCTGCACAGCGGCGCCCTCGACGAGGATCTCAAGTACAAGTATCGAGACTCGTATCTCTACGAGTGGGCGTCGGGACGCGCCGACAAGCCGATCGACCACCTCGTGCTGATCGCCCTCGACACGCTGGACGCCGCGCTACTGGCGAACAGGACGACCTCGCTCGGTCGGCAGTTGCCGTTGCGGGGACCGCATGGGCATCCATGGATTCGGCCGATTTGTCCGATTCTGCGCGGTATTCAACATCGAGTCGTGGAATCGGCGCTTCCCCGGGGATCCCGTCGTCAGGCGCGTGTCAACGCCGGGGTTCGACGGGTAGGGGGCATTTCCGTCGGGTCGCTTCCGCGACCGGGCTGGAGGTAGCATGTCACGCTTCCTGCGGCTTCGTCTCCTGGGGCGCCGCGCCGCCGCCCACCCCGGCTTCACCCTCGTCGCCCTGGCGACGCTGGCCGTCGGCATCGGTGCGAACGTCGCCATCTTCACGGTCGTCAACGCGGTGGTGCTGCGGCTGCGGCCGCTGCCGCTGCCGGACTCCGAGCGGCTGGTGGTGCTGCGACACGCCGCGCCGGGGCTGGCGCAGCTCGGCGAGCTGCCGATGTCGGACGCCCTCTACTTTCTCTACGCGGAAGAGAGCCGCACCCTCGACGGGGTGGCGGTGTCCCGCGACCTGCAGGCGAGCTTCACGGGTCCCGACAACCCGCAACGGGTGCAGGCGGCGCGCGTCACCGCGTCGTTCTTCGACGTGCTGCGGACGCCGCCGCGCATCGGCCGGGGCTTCACCCCTGAGGACGACCGTCCCGGCGCGGCGCCGGTGGTGGTGCTCGCCGACGGGCTGTGGCGGACCCGTTTCGGGGCCGACCCGGGCGTGGTCGGCCGCGTGGTCGACATCGACGGAGAGAGCGTCGAGGTGGTGGGGGTGATGCCGGCCGGCTTCAGCTTCTCGCGGCCGAACGCCGAGATCTGGCAGCCGCTGGGGCTCGACCGGGACGACACGCAACTCGGTGCGTTCGGAATCAACGGCGTCGCCCGCATCGCCGTGGGCTCGACCCCGGAGCAGGTGCAGGCCGAGCTCGGCGCGATGCTGTCGAACCTGGTGGAGGTCTTTCCCGACGAGGGGGCCGCCCCGATTCTCGCGAACGCGGGGTTCCGGCCGCTCGTCGACCGGGCGCGCGAGGTGGTGGTCGGCGACATCGAGGCGACGTTGTGGATGCTGCTCGGCGCGGTGGGGTTCCTGTTGCTGATCGCGTGCGCCAACGTCGCCAACCTCTTTCTCGTGCGGTCCGAGGCGCGGCACGGCGAGGTGGCGATTCGCGCCGCGCTCGGCGCGGGCCGCGGGCGGCTCGCCGGCTCGGTCCTGGCCGAGAGCGTGGTGTTCGGGGTGGCGGGCGGCCTCGCGTCGCTCCCGCCGGCGCGGCTGGCGGTAGAGCTGGTGGTGTGCTTCGGCCCCCGGGCGCTGCCGCGCCTGGACGAGATCTCGCTGGACGCGACGGTGCTGCTGTTCGGCCTCGCCGCATCGGTCGCGGCGGGTTTCCTGTTCGGGGTCCTGCCGGCGTGGCGGGCGAGTGCGGTGGCCGCCGCGGGCCACATGACGGCGGGGGCGCGCGGAGCCACCTCGGGCCGGGAGCGGCAGCTCGCCCGCCGGGGGCTCGTGGTGGTCCAGATAGCCCTGGCCCTGACGCTGCTCGTGGGGTCGGGCCTGGCGGTGCGCTCGTTCCAGAAGCTGGCCGCGGTGGACCCGGGCTTCGACCCGACCGACACGCTGACCTTCGGACTGGCCCTGCCCCTCCGCGACTACGAGGCGCCCGAGTCGCGGCTCGCCTTCCACCGCGGGGTCGTCGATCGCCTGCGCGCCCACCCCGGCGTCGCGGGGGCCGCCGCGGCGACCTCCGTTCCCCTGGGCGGTGCGGTGTCCGGCTCGGGGCACAGCATCGAGGGCCGACCGCTGGCCGAGGGGGAGGTGCCGCCGGTGTTCATGTGGAAGCGCGTCTCGTCCGCCTATTTCGACGCGATGGGCATGGAGCTCGTCGAGGGCCGGGTGTTCGACCCCCTCGACGGCGAGCGCGACGCCCCCGTCGTCATCGTGTCGCGGGCGGTGGCGCGCGCCCAGTGGCCGGGAGAGAGTGCGCTGAAGACGTGCACGAAACCGTGCTGCACGAAGATCCACCGGCGATGGCGTACTACCCGCTGGCCGGGATCATCAACGGCGAAGACGTCCTTCCCGTGGTGCGCACTCCGAACGCGGCGGGGCTGGCCGGCGCCGCCCGCGACGCGGTGCGCGGGCTCGACCCGGCTCTCCCCATCGCCGAGGTCGAGACCCTGGAGACGCTGGTCGGACGGGCGCGGGGGGAGCGGGCCTTCGTCATGACCCTGCTCGTCGTCGCCGCCGCCCTCGCCCTGCTCCTGGGTTCGATCGGCCTCTACGGCGTCGTCTCCTACCTAGTGGCGCAGCGGCGGCGGGAGATCGCCATCCGCGTGGCGGTGGGCGCGCAGGTTGCCGACGTGCGGCGCCTCGTGCTCGTGGAAGCGGGCGGGATGGCCCTGCTCGGCGTGGCCGTGGGGGCGGCGTCGGCAGTGGTGCTGACCCGCCGGCTGCAGGCCCTGCTGTTCGAGACGGCCCCGCTCGACCCCGTCGTCTTCGGTGCGGTCTCGGTGTTGCTGGCCGCGATCTGCCTGCTGGCGAGCTGGGTGCCCGCGCGGCGCGCCGCGGGGATCGATCCGATGACGATCCTCCGCGCCGAGTAGAACAGACCCGGAACCCGCCTTCGGCGTTGCGTGCGCTCCGCCGCCGGCCGTCCGGAGGTGATTGGCCTCGACAGTCGAGCGGGAACCCGCCTTCCGGCGTTGCGCCGCGCTTCGCCGGACCTGCTCCTCGCCGGGCGCTTTCGCGATTCTGCGGAGGCGTCGTGTTCCACGTCGGCAGGGCGGTCGGTTGGTCGATAGCGGGGTGGGCGCGGAAAGTCGGGGGCGGAAACGACACCGGGCCGGGCGACGGCTGGCACCCGTCGCCCGGCCCGGTGCATGGTGTCCGCAAGGAGGACTGCGAGACGGGTCTACCCGCCCAACCGGGACGGGGCGGGTCGCGCCGGCCGGACGGCCCCCGGCGCCGGGGCCGACGTGGCGGTGTCGAGGCGCGAACGCGCGTTCTCCAGCGAGTCGGCCAGGCGCACCAGCCATTGCGGCGCACGGCTCGGGAAGCGATCTCCGGCCGCCCCGGCGGTCGGGAGCCTGTCGCCGAGCGCCCGGCCCCGACAGATCGGCCGCGGGGCGCTGCTCGCCGCCGGCGGACTCCTGGGCCGCATCGTCTGCCGGCGCGACCTGGGCGCCGTCCGGAGCGGGGCCGCCGCCAGGCTCGACGACCGCGGGCTCGGCAGCGGGACTACCGGGCGGCTCGCCCGGTGTCAGCGCCGCCACCGGCTCCGGGAGCGGCGCTTCGGTCGCCTTCCCCGACGACGGCATGGCCGCGATCGCCGGCTCGAGGGCGGCCGCCGCCGTCTCGGCGATCGCCGCGAGCGGCGCGGACGTGTTCAAATTCCGCACGTCGGCGTCTACGCGCCGGGCGATCTCGGCGGAAACCTGCCGCGCGACGATGGTCATCTGGGCTTCCGCATGGGGCAGTCGACACGCGACCGGAGCACACGGAGGCTTGACGGAGCGTCTGCTTCAACTACCGCGGTCGCACGTTTCGATCAGGTCACGGCCGCAAGTCGTCGTCGGGTCGGTCCTGCCAGCCGGACTGCCAGCCGTTTCCGGTCCTGCCAGCCGTATTGCGGCCTCTTCAGACCCGTTATAAGATCGCCTTTTTTCAATGAATACGGCATCCATTGGAGTTTCCGCGGACTTGTATACGGACTCCCAATCCTTGCCGCCGGTGGCGTGCGGGCAGGTGAGCATCTCCTGCCCCTCGGCGCTGAAGATGAGCTCCGGGTTCTCGGTGACCGCCCCGGTGGCGCCGTCGATGCCGCTGATCACGTTCTGGGTGATGGTCGGCCGGGCCCAGAGGAACTCGCCGGTCGCCCGGTCGAGGGTGTAGACGACGCCGGTCTTGCCCGGGATGCCGGTCAGGACCCGGCGCACCTCGCCCGCGCGGATGCGCGGGTTGATCCACTCGACGGCGCTCGCGTCCGGCGTGACGGCGGTGTCGACGAGCAACCGCTCGAAGGGGTGGTCGAGGTCCCAGTGGTCGTTCAGGTGCTGGTAGTACCACGCGATCTCGCCGCTGTCGAGGGCGAGGGTCGAGTTGTGGTAGAGGTGGCGGTTGTCGGTTCCGCCGATCAGGAACTTGGGCGCCGGGGAGGTGACCGACGTCCCGATGTAGACCAGGTTCAGCTCCGGGTCGTAGCTCGGCACCATCCAGGCCCCGACGTGCTTCCGTTCCTCGAACGGCACCCCGCCCCAGCTCTCGTCGCCGGGCTCGCCGGGGGCCGGGATCGTGCGGCGGCGCCAGAGCTCCTCGCCGGTCCGCGCGTCGTGGGCCGTGATGACGCAGCCGTCGGGGCCGCCGGCCGGCATGCAGCTCCGGCCCGAGATGGCCTTCCCGTCGGCGACGATGGGGCCCGACGTCTGCGTGGCCGGGTTCTCGGTGTAGTCGAGGATCTTCGTCTCCCACGCCAGCTCGCCGGTCACGGCGTCGAGCGCGAAGATGTGGTCGTCGGCGCTGGTGTCGATGATGAGCGAACCGTAGATCGCCAGGTTGCGGTTGTTCTGCCAGAGGGTGTTGAAGACGTAGTCGCCGATGTCGTCGGGCACGTCCCGCCGGTGCTCCCAGAGCAGATCGCCGGAGACCGCGTCGATGGCCTGGATGACGTCGGCGGGGTTCGGCATGAACAGGACGCCGTCGTAGACCAGGGGCGTGCCCTGCTGCCGCCCGTCGGTCATGGCGCGCGACCAGACCATCCGCAGCTCGCCGACGTTGCCCCGGTCGATCTGATCGAGCGGGCTGTAGCCCCACCCGTCGAGCGTACGGCGCCACATCAGCCAGTCCTCCGGCGCAGGCGCCTGCAGCATTTCGTCCGTGACCGGCACGAAGTCGGAGCGCGACTGCGCGTGGGCGACGGGCGGCGAGGACGAGAGGGCAGCGCCAACCGCACCCAGGGCGGCGGCGAAGAGCGCGACGGGAACCGGGAGACCGGCGAGGGCGCGAGCTGCTGTCCGCATGCGAAGACCCTCCTGAGTTCCGGGTTGGCTGGCTTCAGTGTACCCCTCAATGCCCGGCATCGAGCGGCTGCGCGACGGTGCCTCTCACGAAGGCGGCATGCACTCCCGTGCACGACCGAACCCGCGAGGGTTCGCCCGAACCGCCGTGGACCGGGGCGATTCGTGCCGCCGGGGGGTGGCCGAGCCGACCGGAAACCGCTACACTGGGCGGGTGCTGCGCTTGGCATACATCATGTCGTGGTTGCGTGATGTCCTTCCGGGTCCCCGTGGTCGACGTCGATCTCATCGGGACGTCGGCCCCATTTACAGGAAGCAGGATGCACAACAGCCGAAGAACTTCGATCGCTCTCGCCCTTGCCGCGGCGTTGCTTGCGCCTGCCGCGGCGAGCGGCCAGGATTCCGGGTCGATCAGCGGCACGGTCACCGACTCCACGGGCCTCATTCTGCCCGGAGTCACCGTGGAGGCGCGCGACGCCGCGGGAATCGGGCAGGTCGCCTTCACCGGGGGGACCGGCGAGTTCACGATCGGCGGGCTCGAGCCGGGGACCTACGAGGTCACGTTCACCCTTCCAGGCTTCGAGGCACCCCCGCAGTCGGTCGAGGTGATGGCCGGGGCGACGGCGACCGTCGACGTCGAGATGGCGGTCGGGCTCGAGGAGCGCGTCGTCGTCGTCGGAACGCGCGCGCAACCGCGATCCGTGACGGAGTCGCCGGTGCCGGTCGACGTCATTCCGACCGAGGACTTCATCAGCCAGGGGACCACGGACCTCGCCACCCAGTTGCGGACGGTCGTGCCCTCCTTCAACATCAACACTCAGCCGATCAGCGATGCGGCGACCATCGTGCGCCCCGCGAACCTCCGGAACCTCGCGCCGGATCACACGCTGATTCTCGTCAACGGCAAGCGCCGCCACCGCGCCGCGGTCATCACCTGGCTCGGGAACGGCATCGCGGACGGCTCGCAGGGGCCCGATCTCTCGGTCATCCCGTCGATCGCGATCCGGCAGGCCGAGGTGCTGCGCGACGGCGCGGCGGCGCAGTACGGCTCCGACGCCATCGCAGGCGTCATGAACTTCCAGCTCAAGGACGCCCGCGAGGGGGGGAGCCTCGAGTTCCGGACCGGCGCCTTCGTGGACGCGAACGCGGGCAGCAGTTCGACGTGCGGGTCGGGCATCATCGGCGACATCAAGCACTCCTGCAACGGGATCGAAGGCCACGGCCGGGCGATGTCGGTGGCCGGCAACGTCGGGCTGCCGCTCGGCTCGACCGGGTTCGCCAACCTGAGCATGGAGTACGGCAACGCCAATCCGACCAACCGCAGCATCCAGCGCAACGACGCGCAGGCGATCATCGACGCCGGCAACGGCAACATCCGCAACCCGGCCCAGGTCTGGGGCTCGCCGCTCCTCGAGGACGACCTGAAGCTGTTCGGCAACTTCGGCAACCTCTTCGACAACGGCCTGCAGTTCTACGGCCACACCAACTACGCGCAGCGCAAGGTGACGGGCGGCTTCTACTTCCGGAATCCGCACACGCGGGGCGGGGTGTTCCGCGGCGACCGCCTCGCCGACGGCACCCCGACGCTTCGCGTCGGCAACGTGGGCCTTGCCGGCCATTTCGATGAGTACGGAACCAACGACGGGTACACCGGACCCGGTTGCCCGACGATCCCGATCGTCAACAACGTGCCGGACGCCGATGCCCTCGCCGCGGTCGAGGCCGATCCGAACTGCTGGACTCTCTACAGCCGGTTCCCCGGCGGCTTCACGCCGCAGTTCGGCGGCGACCTGATCGACTACTCGGTGGTTGCCGGCCTGCGCGGCTTCGGAGCCAACGGCTTCACGTGGGACGCGAGCTTCAACGTCGGCACGAGCGAGGTCGACCAGTTCATCTTCGACACCGTCAACGCCTCGCTCGGGTACGACACCCCGACGTCGTTCCGCCCCGGCGTCTACCGGCAGCAGGACGTGAACGTCAACTTCGACGTCTCGTACCCCGTCAACGACGTCGTGAACGTCGCCGCCGGCACCGAGTGGCGCAACGAGCAGTTCACGATCGGCGCCGGCGACGAGCCGTCCTGGCGGATCGGACCGTACGCCGCACAGGGCTTCAGCTCCGGGTCGAACGGCTTCAACGGGTACCGCGAAGACACGACGGCCGGGCAGTGGGACCGCAGCAACATCGCGGTATACGGCGACCTGGAGTTCAACGATCCCGGCGGCCGGTGGACGGTCGGCACCGCGGTCCGGCTGGAGGATTTTTCCGATTTCGGCACCACCACGAACGGCAAGCTCTCGGCTCGCTTCGGGCTCACGGACGAGTTCTCGCTGCGTGCCGCCGTCAGTACCGGATTCCGGGCGCCGACGCCGGGACAACAGAACGCGTTCAACGTTACGACCGCGTTCATCGACGGGGAGCTGACCAACCAGGGCGTCGTGCCGTCGACGTCGGCGGTTGCGATGGCGCGGGGCGGCGGGCCGCTCCAGCCCGAGAAGTCGCGCAACTACAGCGCCGGCGCCGTCTTCGAGCAGGGAGCGTTCAGCTTCACGGCCGACTACTTCCGCATCGACATCCGCGACCGCGTGGCCCTCGCGCAGGAGATCCGCCTGACGGAGGGCGAGATCGTGACCCTGCTCGCGGAGGGGATCCCGGAGGCGCGGAACTTCCCGGTGTTCCGCTTCTTCCTGAACGACTTCTCGACGACGACGCAGGGCGTCGACCTCATCGGGACCCTGGCCGCGGGGCGGACGACGTTCAGCGCGATCTACAACTACACCGACACGGAGCTCAAGAACATCGAGTCGGCCGTCATCGACGAGTTCCGCATCAACACGCTGGAGCGCGGGCTCCCGAACACGCGCTGGAACTTCAGCGTCAACCACCGCGCCGACCGCTGGAGCCTGCTGGGCCGTGTGAGCTACTTCGGCGCGTTCTGGGACAGCGAGGACGGCCGGAACTCGGTCGGGCTGCCGGGCGGACCGATGGCGGCCTGGCTCTATCCCGCCTATTCCGGCAAGGCGCTGCTCGACCTCGAGCTCGGCATTCCCCTCGACGGCGGCGTCAGCCTGGCCGTCGGCGCCGAGAACATCCTGAACGCCTATCCCGAGGTCAACATGTTCGGCGCGCACACGGTGGGCAACCAGTACGGGCAGTTCTCGCCGTTCGGGTTCAACGGGGCCTACTACTACGTGCGGATCAACTACGGCTGGGGCAGCGGGAGTCTGTAGGCTCCGTCACCGGGGGCGCCGGGCTTCGCCCCGAGGCTCGGCGGCGCCGACAGGAGGTGCGCCGCAGGACTTGCAGCGGAACGGGCGGACGCCGGAGCCGGATCGGCCCACCGCGGTGAGCGCGAAGCCGGGAGGCGCGACGCCAATGGGCTGGGAATCCAGACGCTGGTTTCGGGTGGCTTCGGCGGCCGCTCTCGCAGTCCTCCTCGTGCCGCTGACGGCGTCCGCTCAGGAGGCGGGCGCCGTCGGCGGCACCGTCACCGACACCACGGGCCTCGTGCTGCCCGGCGTGACCGTGGATGCACGGAGCGCCAACAGCGACGACGTCCACAGCACGACAACCGACGGCGGCGGCGCGTTCGCGTTCTCGGATCTGCCGTCCGGGACCTACGACCTGACCTTCACGCTCCCTGGCTTCCGGACGGCCATCCGCGACGGTGTCGCGGTGGGGGCCGGGGCCTCGGTCACGCTCGACGTCGAGCTGGCGCTGGCGCTCGAGGAGCGGGTGGTGGTGATCGGGAGCCGCGCGGAGCCACGGTCGGTCACCGAGTCGCCGGTCCCGATCGATGCCGTCTCGTTCCAGGACGTGGTCAGTCAGGGCGCAACTACCCTCGACTACCAGCTCCGGACCCTGATCCCGTCGTTCAACGTGGCCACCCACCCGATCAGCGACGCGGCCACGCTCGTCCGTCCGGCCAGCCTGCGCAACCTCGCCCACGACCACACGCTGGCGCTGGTGAACGGCAAGCGCCGGCACCGCTCGTCGGTCATCGCCTGGTTCGCGGGGGTGACCGACGGCGCGCAGGGGCCCGACATCTCGACCATCCCGGCCATCGCCCTGCGCCAGGTGGAGGTGCTGCGCGACGGCGCATCGGCGCAGTACGGCTCGGACGCCATCGCCGGCGTGATGAACTTCCTGCTCAAGGACGACCGGGCGGGGGGCAGCATCGAGGTCAACACCGGCACCTACCGGGCGGGCGACGGCGACACGGCGATCTTCGCCGGCAACATCGGCCTGCCGCTCGGCTCGACCGGGTTCGCCAACCTCAGCCTGGAGTACGGCAACTCCGACCCGACCAACCGCAGCGTGCAGCGCGACGACGCGGCCGCCCTCATCGCGGCCGGAAACACCCACGTCGACGATCCGGCCCAGATCTGGGGCAATCCGACCATCGAGGACGACATCAAGTTCTTCGGGAACTTCGGCAACACGTTCGCCAACGGCGTGGAGCTGTACGCCCACACGAACTACGCGGACAAGAAGGTGACGGAGGGTTTCTACTTCCGGAACCCCAACTCGCGCCAGAACATCTACAGCCTCGACGGGGGGCAGACGCTCCTCATCGGCGACGTCCTCCAGGCGCGGGGGATGGGCTCGGCGAACTGCCCCACCGTGACCGTGACCGACAACGTGCCGGACCAGGAGGCGCTGGCCCGCGTCTTCGCCGACGAGAACTGCTTCTCGTTCCAGGAGCTCCTCCCGGGCGGCTTCACGCCGCGGTTCGGGGGCGTGGTCACCGACATGTCGGTGGCGGGCGGCGTGCGCCGGGTCGCCGGCAGCGGCCTCACGTGGGACGCCAGCGCCAGCTACGGCTCCCACCAGTCGGACTTCTTCTTCCAGAAACACCGTCAACGCCTCGCTCGGTCTCGACACGCCGCGCGACTTCGATCCGGGCCTCTACCGGCAGGAGGAGGTCAACCTCAACTTCGACGTTTCGTACGCCGCCACCGACCGGGTCAACATCGCCGGCGGGGCGGAGTGGCGCGACGAGCGCTTCGAGATTGGCGCCGGCGGGCGCCCTTCCTGGGAGGTCGGACCCTACGCGGCACAGGGCTTCGTCTCGGGCTCGAACGGCTTCCCCGGCTTCCCCGACTACACGGCGGGCACCTGGACCCGAAGCAACGTCGCGCTCTACGGCGACCTGGAGCTCGGGGGGCGGGACGAGCGGTGGACGATCGGCGGCGCGGTCCGCTACGAGCACTTCGACCTGTTCGGCGCCACGACCAACGGCAAGCTGTCGGCCCGCTACGGGCTGGCGGACGCGGTCTCGATCCGCGGCGGCGTCAGCAGCGGGTTCCGGGCGCCGACGCCCGGGCAGCAGAACACGCTGAACGTCCAGACGACCATCGATCCGGAGACGTTCGAGCTGGTCGACAGCGCCAACGTGCCGTCCACCTTCCTGGCCGCCGAGCTGCGGGGCGGCGAGCCGCTGGAGCCGGAGACGTCGATCAACTCCACCGCGGGGCTGGTCGTCGACACCGGGCCGTTCACGCTGACCGCCGACTACTTCCGCGTCGACGTGAGCGACCGGCTCGCCCTCTCCCAGACCTTCACGCTGACGCCGGACGAGCGGATGCTGCTGCTCTCGGAGGGCATCGCCTCGGCCGGGACGCTGGCCTTCTTCCGCTTCTTCATCAACGACTTCTCGACCCGCACGCAGGGCGTCGACATCGTGTCGACCTATGCGCCGCTCGCGTTCCGCGGCGACACGACGTTCAGCTTCGCGATGAACTTCACCGACACCGAAGTGACCGAGGAGTCGACCCTGCTCAACCCGGGCGACATCCGGGGCATCGAGCTGGGGGTGCCGACGGTTCGCTGGAACGCGGCCGTCAACCAGCGCATCGGCCGGACCAGCGTGCTGGGCCGCGTGAACTACTTCGGCGACTGGGTCGACCACTTCGACGCCCGGTTCGTGCGGGGCGCCGAGGCGCCGCTCCTGCCGGGCAAGCTCATCGTCGACCTCGAGCTCGCCGTTCCCATCGCGGCCGGCGTCTCGCTGGCGGTGGGCGGCCAGAACGTTTTCAACACGTTCTCGGACCGGATGCCGCTCTTCGCCGGGGCGTTCGGCCTCCCCTACAGCCAGTTCACGCCGTGGGGCCTGAGCGGCGGATACTACTACGCCCGCATCAACTACAACTGGGGGCTGTAGAGCGCGCTACCGGTGCTCGCGGCGAGCCGGCCGGAGTCGGGAGGCTCCGTCCGCCGGCGCGGCCGGAGGCCCCGAAGGGCAGTCGGTGCCCACCGCCCGGCCAATCGGAACGCGGGCGGCGCGTCGAGTCGCAGGCGGCGAACGGCGCGGACCGTCCGCCGCCTGCTGCGGTCTCCCGCCCGCTGCGGTCTCTTCCGCCTACTCGGCCAGCGGGTCCGGGCGGACCTGGAAGCGGACGATCTCGCTCGTCATTCCCTTGCCGCCCTCCTGGTGCCAGTTCGTCACGGAGTCGTAGCTGGCCCAGACGCCGCGGCCCTTCCAGCCGGCCTCGGCGTCATCGATGCGCCCGTCGAGGCCGCGCGTGTAGAAGCCGAGCGGGTAGGGCACCCGCAGCGTCACCCACTCGCCGCTCTCGGGCAGCAGCGCCAGCAGGGCGTCGGAGCCCGTGCCGTTCGCAATCGGGACGTTCTCGCCCAACCCCAGCGTATTGAACTGGTCCACCCAGTTGTAATAGTGGAAGTCTGCGCTCCCGGCCGCCGTGACGCCCTTCATCTGCGGGCCCGGCGTCGGGTACAGCGTCCACCCCTCGGGGCAGTGCTGTCCGGTGGCGGACGGCCCGTTCAGCACCTGGCACTTGCTGCGGTCGAAGCTCGCCAGGTGGCCGCTCCCGCCGAGCGCCGTCCACAGGACGCCGTTCCGATCGACGTCGATCCCGCGGCCGCCGTGCCCCCACTGGCTCGGATCGACGGCTGGGTTCTCGAACGGCGGCTCGTAGACTTCGGCGATGCAGCTCTCCGGCGGGTTGTCGCCGAGATCGAGGCGGACGATGCTCCCCGGCACCGGCAGACGCCGAGCGATCCAGATGGAGCCGTCCACCGGGTTCGGGATGATCCCGTAGGCGAAGCCGTCGAGGCGCATGTCCTTCGCGGGATCCTGCGGCTCGCCCGGCTCGGTGTACTCGCCGATGCGGCCGTCGCCGCTGGTGTCGACGATGGTCGGGCACCAGCCCTGCGCCGCCTGCTCGTCGCCGGTCTCGTCGTAGAGCTTCGTGTTCAGCCAGCCGACGACGTCGGTCGACCCGCTCAGCCAGAGCGTGTCGTTCTCGTCCTCGGCGAACTGCAGGTGGTGGGTCATGTAGCACGTGTCGACGTGCACGAACTTCTCGGCTTCGACGTCCCAGTACGAGAGCTGCCGCTGGCTGCGCTCGATCGGGAAGTGGCTCGCGGACGGATGATCCGAGCCCTCCCTGCACCAGGCGGGATTGTCCGACGGCCGGATCCGCTGCGTGATCCACAGACGCCCATCGGCGTCCAGCATCGGGTTGTGGGCGCTGTGGCCGCGTGCCGTGGAGCGCTCGTCGCCCCAGTAGGGGGACGGGATCAGCGCCGTCGTGCCGGCGTAGGAATCGCCCCGCTCCGGCATCGGATCGCGCGTCGTCATGTCGAGCCGAACCGACCGGTGCGTGACCGGGTCCGTGATCGTGAGGCCGGCGCCGCCGACCCCGTAGATCGGGGCGTTCGGATAGAGGTGAGGATTCCGCTTGTCGGTCGCGATCTCGTCGTGGACCATCGCGATCGGGTCGCCCCAGCCCCACATCGTCATGACGACGTTGCGCTCCACACCCTGCGGCCGCGGCGGCTCGGGCGGGACCTCGCCGGCCACGATGCGGTCGGTCCAGTCGGCGAAGAGCTGCAGCGCGCGCTCGCGCCCCATGCGGTTCAGCCCGCTGTTCATGCTGGGTCCGCTACGCCCGACCTGCACCCGGTGATCCCAGGCGGCGACGGTCGAGTCGAAGTCGTCGACGTCGATCACCGGCATCTCGCGGGTCGCCATGTTGCCCATCTGGTGGCAGAGCTGGCAGCCGTCCTTCAGCCGGTCGACCCACTCCGCCTGGTGCCGCATGCCGCGGCTGATGCCGTTGCCGTTCGGGCCCGTGCCCGGGAACTCGTCCGCGGCCGGCACCTCGAGCAGCGAGTACCAGTAGTTGGCGGGGTAGATGCGCGCCGCCTCCTGCGGCGTCGCGGCCGCGGTGACCTCGAGGGTCAGGTCGTCGCCCGGCTGGGCGGCGTGCTTGTCGGAGTCGAGGAGGCCGTAGCCGCGGACCCAGACCTCGTACTTCGCGTCGGGCAGGTCCGGCACCAGGAAGCGCCCATCGTCGCCGGTGACGACGATCTTGCGGAACGTGGTCTCGAGGTCCGCGGTTTCGGCGATGACCCAGACGCCGGCCTCGCCGCCCGCGGCGCTCCGCACGACGCCTCTGATATCGCCGTCGCCGTCGTCCTGCGCCGCCGCCGCGCCTGCGCCGGCCAGCGCCACGACGGCCACCGCCGCGCCTGCCAGACCGATCCGGGATGTCACTCGCATCGCACCCTCCTTGAGCAGCGACTCTCCGATTCCGACCCGCGAGAGGATCACCTGCCTAACGTATCACCAGCTCCGGGAGCGTGACACATCCGAAGGTCGAATCCGGGGTAGCGACACAGGTTGACATCAGAGCATCAGGACCCGTATGTTCCGATGCATGCGAACGACGCTCACCCTGGAGCCCGACGTCGCGGCCCTGGCGGAACGGATGCGGCGGGTGCGTGGTCAGAGCTTCAAGGCGGTCGTGAACGAAGCCCTGCGGCGCGGACTGCGTGCGATGGCAGATCCACCCCGCGAGCCGGCGCGCTACCGCACGCCTGCCGTCGACCTCGGCCGATGCCGGCTCGGCAGCCTGGATGACGTCACCGAAGCACTCGCAGTCGCGGAGGGCGAGGAGTTCCGTTGATACTCGTCGACGCGAACCTGCTGATCTACGCGCACGTGGTTTCGTTCCCGCAGCACGAGAAGGCGCGCGCGTGGATGGATGGTCGCCTGAACGCCGCCGCGCCCGTGGGACTTGCGTGGCCCAGCCTCCTGGCCTTCACGCGCATCGTCAGCAATCCACGCATCTTCGACCGCCCGGCCCCGGTGTCCGCGGCGTGGAGGCAGGTGGAGTCCTGGCTCGCGACCGAGTCGGTGTGGGTGCCGCTCCCTACGGAGCGCCACCGGCAGTTTCTCGCTCCGTTCATCGCGAGGACGGAGGGCCGCGCGAATCTCGTGCCTGATGCACACCTGGCCGCGCTGGCCATCGAGCACGGCCTCGTGCTGTGCTCGACGGATGGCGATTTCGCCCGCTTCGACGGGCTGGAGTGGCGGGACCCGTTGCGGTAGCGGTGCGCTCGCGCCCGGTCGCGCACTTGCCCGGCGCCGCCTGCCGGCATTCGGTAGTCGCGCCCTCCGGGGTCGCGGGCCGTATACTGTTTGGCCGTGGCTCCCGGCGGTCCGTCGGGAGGAAGGAGTGACACCACGTGAGAAACTGCGATCGGCCACGTGCCGCATGCGTCTTCGCACCCGGACCGCCCTCGCGGCGCCGCTTCCTGCAGGGAACGGCGATCGCACTCGCCGCGGCGCCGTTCGCTCGGTCGTGGGAGGCGCTCGGGCAGGCGACGGTACGGCCGGCGCCGGGGATGCCGGAGCCGCACTTCGTCACGACCAACGGGATCCGGATGGCGGTGTACGAACGGGGAGAGGGCATACCCGTGGTCTTCGTGCACGGGTTTCCGGAACTCGCCTACTCCTGGCGCAATCAGATGCGCTCGTACCCGGCCGCGGGATTGCGGGCCATCGCCCCCGACATGCGTGGCTACGGGCTTACGGACCGGCCGGCAGAGGTCGCCGGCTACGCCATACCGAGCCTGTGCGCGGACCTCGTCGGGCTCCTCGACGCCCTCGACATCGAGCGGGCGCTGTTCTGCGGCCACGACTGGGGCGGCGCGGCGGTCTGGACGATGCCACGGATCTACCCGGATCGCGTACTGGGCATCATCGGTGTGAACACGCCCGCGTTCGGCGGCCCGCCGGCGAGCGAGCCGGAGGAGCCGCTCATCATCCCGACCGAGAACTACTACGCCACGACGTTCCTGGAGCCGGGCCGGGCCGAGGAGGTCTTCGGGCGCAACGTGCGGCGGGGGCTGGAGATGATCTTCCGCCGCGGATGGTACTGGGATGTCGAGAACATGCGCGGCTACCCGGCGGAGTCGGCCGAGAAGCAGATGGACATGCTGCGGATGATCGAGGAGGGCGACTACGAGGGCGAGCTGATCTTCTCCGAGGAAGTCCTGGACTACTGGACGGAGACCTTCGAAGCGACCGGGTTCACCGGAGGGCTCAACTACTACCGCGCGAACATCGGAGCCGGTGGCGGTGGAGGAGCTGCGGCCCAGCCGCCCCCGAACATCGAGGTGCCCTGCCTCTACATCGGGGCCGAGAACGACACGATCCTTCGTCCGTCCTCCTCGGACGGCATGCCGTCGTTCATACCCGACCTAGAGCGCCACGTCATCGCCGACTGCGGTCACTGGACGCAGCAGGAGAAGCCGGAGGAGTTCGACCGGGTGACGCTCGACTGGATCCGGCGAAGGTTCCAGGCGGTCTGACGGCGGGAGGTCGGTAGTTGCGGTCGCCCCTCGTGATCTTCCTCCTGCTGGGGGCCGGCGTTTTCGCCCTCGACCGGGGGCTGGATCGCGGGGAAGGCGAGCGCCGCATCGTCACCGTGACCGACGAGCAGGTCGCGGCGGTCCGGGCTCGCTGGGCCGCCCAGTGGGGGCGCGATCCTTCCGGGCCGGAGCTGGAGCGGCTGCTGGACGAGGCGGTTCGGGAGGAGATCCTGTACCGCGAGGCGCTGCGGTTGGGGCTCGACCGCGACGATCCGATCGTCCGCCGCCGGCTGGCGCAGAAGATGGCCTTCCTGCTGGAGGATCGGGCCGCGGCGCCGGCGCCGACCGATCCGGAGGTCGAGGCGTACTACGCGGAGCACGCGGACCGCTACCGTGAGCCGCGCCGGACCACGTTCCGACACGTCTTCCTGAGCGCCGACCGGCGAGCAGAGCCGGAACGCGATGCGGCGGAGCTCCTCCGGGCGGTTCGCTCCGCCGCCGAAGGCGCGTGGCGGCGGTTCGGCGACCCCTTCATGCTGCTTCGCGAGTACGCGGACCGGACGGATCGGGAGCTCGGCGAGCTCTTCGGCGCAGCGTTCGTCGAGACCCTCGGGGAACTCCCGGCCGGAGAGTGGCAGGGGCCGGTCCGCTCCTCCCACGGCGTGCACCTCGTGTGGGTAATCGGCCGGCAGGAGCGGCGGCTTCCGGAGCTGGCCGCGGTCCGCGACCGCGTCGTGGAGGATCTGCGGGAGGCTCGCGGCCGACAGCGGAACGATGCCGCCTTCCAGGTCCTGCGCGCCCGCTACGACGTGCGGCGGCCGGCTGGCCGGGTTGCCGCCCAGGACCTGGCTGGCGCGCCCTGACCGGCGCGCGGGGAGTCTGCACTGGCACCCGCTCTTCCGTGGCGTCCCCCGCGTGCTCGGCGCGCCGTGATGGTCCGGCGGCCCGCCGCGATCGGCGCGCTCGTTCTTCTCGGCACGATCCTCGGCAACCCGCCGCTCGCCGCCCACGAGGTCCGTCCCGCCTACCTGGAGTTGACCGAAGTCGCGGCCGGCCGCTTCGAGGTGCTCTGGAAGCAGCCCGTCCTGTCGATCTCGGAGCCGGGGGTGGCCGCCCGCCTGCCGCTCGAGCCGCGCTTGCCGGGCCACTGCCGCATCGTCGACCGCGCTCTGCCCGAGGTGACCCGATCGGCGCTCGTCGAGCGCTGGACCACGATGTGCGGCAAGCGCGGGCTGGCGGGGGACATCGAGATGCGAGGGTTGCCCCGCACGCTGACCGACGTGCTCCTGCGCGTGCGCTGGCAGGACGGGTCGGTGGTCGATCACCTGCTCCGGCCGGAGGCTCCTCGCGTGGCGGTTGCGGGAGCGTCGGCGCCCGGCGTCGGCGTGCCGGCCTACCTGCGGCTCGGGGTCGAGCATCTGCTCTTCGGGTTCGATCACATTCTCTTCGTCATCGGGCTGATGTTCTGCGTTCGCCGGCCGCTCCAGATCGTGCAGGTGGTGACTGCCTTCACCGTCGCGCACAGCATCACGCTGGCGCTTTCGGCCCTCGGCCTGGTCACGCTGCCGCCACGGCCGGTCGAGGCCGTCATCGCGCTCAGCATTCTCTACCTGGCGGTCGAGCTGGTGCGCTCGGGGCGATGGCGCGCCGGCGGCCGTGGCGCACCGCCCTCCCTGGCGGCACGGTCGCCGTGGGCCGTCGCCTTCGGGTTCGGGTTGCTGCACGGATTCGGCTTCGCGGGAGCGCTCGGCGAGATCGGTCTCCCCGCCGAAGCGCGGGCGATGGCCCTGCTGCTCTTCAACGTCGGGGTGGAGCTGGGTCAACTTGCGGTCGTCGCCGTCCTGCTGGCGGCGGTGCGCCTCGCCAGCTTGCGGCCCGCGCGCCTGCCGGCTACCGTCGCGGCGGCGCCGGTGTACGTGATGGGTGTCGTGTCGGCGTACTGGTTCATCGAGCGCGTGGCGTCGATGGCGCCGCCGCTGCAGTAGGACTGAAGGAAGGCTCCTGCATGCCATTCAACGCTGGTCGTCAGGATTCGGTCTCCGGGAACGCCGTCACGCGGTGGTTCGCATTCGGCAGCTCAGCGTCGCGCGACCTGCGGCGCGGACTCCTGTCGCTGGCGGCGTCGACCGCCGTCGGGCTGACGGGCTGCGCCGGAGACGCCGGCCGCGCGTCGGCCGCGGCGCCTCTGCCCGGCGCCCAGTCGCCCGCGGCGTTGTCCTCGCAGCCGTCCGCGACCGTGCCGCCGCCGAACCCGCTGCGGAACGCCTACTTCGGCGATCTCCACGTCCACACCAACTTCTCCTACGACGCGTTCCTCAACGGTACGCGCGCGACGCCCGACGACGCCTACCGCTACGCGCGCGGCGAGCCGCTGACGCATCCCGCGGGCTTCGAGATCCGGCTCGACGCGCCGCTCGACTTCTACGCGGTGACCGACCACGCCAGCTTCCTCGGCATGCTCCCGGCGATGATGGACCCGGAGCAGGCCGTCTCCGCCCATCCGGCCGCCGAGCTGGTGGCCGCCATCCGTTCGGGCGCGCTGACCGGTGCGGACCGGCGGGAGGCGTACCGGGAGATGCGTGCCCACACGCTCGGCCACCGGGAAGGGCTGCTGGACCTCGACGTGGTCCGCTCCACGTGGCGCGAGACCGTCGCCGCGGCGGAGCGCCACTACGAGCCGGGCCACTTCACGACCTTCATCGCCTACGAGTTCACCGGCAGCCCCGAGAACCAGAACCTGCACCGCAACGTCATCTTCCGCGGCAGCGCGGTGCCGGACCTGCCGTTCAGCCGGCTCGACTCCGTGAATCCGGAGGAGCTGTGGGCGTGGATGGAGCGCAACCGCGCCGCGGGGATGGAGGCGATCGCCATCCCGCACAACTCGAACGGCTCGAACGGCCTGATGTTCCGGCTGGCGACGTTTGCGGGGGAGCCGCTCGATGCCGCCTACGCCGACATCCGCATGCGGAACGAGCCGCTGGTCGAGGTGGCCCAGACCAAGGGGACCTCGGACACCCATCCGGCGCTCTCGCCCAACGACGAGTGGGCCGACTTCGAGATCTACCCCTACCGGATCGGCGGCGACCCGACCCCCAGCCAGGCGCCCGGGAGCTACGTGCGCGAGGCCTACCGCAACGGCCTGCTCCTGGAGGAGGAGCGCGGCTTCAACCCGTTCCGCTTCGGGCTCATCGGTTCCACCGACAACCACGCCGGCGCGGGGCCGCCGAGCGAGTCCGGCTACTTCACGGCCGCCGGCGTCCCGCGCGAGGGCGTGTCGCTGCCGTTCGACCCGCCGCGGCCGGACGGGCGGCGCTACAGCGACTCGCTCGCCGCGATCCGTGGCGCGTCGGGGCTGGCCGGCGTCTGGGCGGAGGAGAACACGCGCGAGTCGCTCTTCGACGCTTTTCGCCGCCGGGAGACCTTCGCCTCGACCGGGCCGCGCATCCGCGTGCGCTTCTTCGCCGGCGACGACTACCCGGACGGGTTGGCGGACGACCCGGACCTCGTGGCCGCTGCCTACGCGGGCGGCGTGCCGATGGGCGGCGAGCTCGTCGCTACCGGCGCGCGCGAGCCTCGCTTCCTCGTCTGGGCGAGCCGCGATCCGCGGAGCGCGCCGCTGGACCGCCTGCAGGTGGTCAAGGGCTGGGTGGCCGACGGGGAGGCGCACGAGCGGGTCTACGACGTCGCCTGCTCGGACGGCCTGGCGGTGGACCCGGCGACGCAGCGCTGTCCCGGCAACGCGCCGTCGTGAGCCTGGGCGACTGCAGCATCAGCGAGGGGGTGGGCGACGCCGAGTTGCGCACGCTCTGGCGGGATCCCGACTTCGACGCGGCTCAGCGCGCCGTCTACTACGTGCGCGTGCTCGAGAACCCGACCTGCCGCTGGACGACGTGGGAGGCGGTGCGGGCCGGCGTCGAGCCGCGGCCGGACCTGCCGGCCACCATCCAGGAGCGCGCCTGGTCGTCGCCGATCTGGGTCACGCCGTGACCGGGGCGGGCGTGGTCCCTTCAGCGCCGTTGGGCCGCCCATCACCTCGGTGGCTACAACCCGGCCTGCCGCGAGGGCAGCCACGCGATGGAGGCGATGCTTGGCGGCGCCCGCGCGGACGAGCGCAAGGCGGCCGAGGGCGGCGGTCAGTAGCGGCGGCTGTCCCTTGGAATCGGAGAGCCGGTCCCCCGGGGAGCACTCCCGAACAGGTCCCGGAGCACGCGGCGCCGGTAGTCGAAGATGCGCTCGAGATCTCGCCGGACCAGGAGGCGGTCGGCGAGCCATCCCCCGCGAACGGCGTAGCGCACGACGTCGTGGGCCAGCGTCCCTCCGTATCCGGTCTCCTCGAAGCGATGCTCGTGGATCCAGAGGCGGTACGGGCCGCGGCGCTGCTCGTCCACGAAGCGGTACGGCGGCTCCCAGACCGTGATCTCGCTCCGCCAGCGGAGCGGCACGCGACGCAGTCGCAGGCGGTAGTCGATGAGCGTGCCCGGGCGCATCTCGACCGGCTCCGGCGTCAGCATCACGAAGCGCAGCCACGGGGGAGTCAGATACTCGAGGTTCCGGGCGTCCGCGAAGAAGGGGAATACCTCCAGCGGCGGTCGGAGGAGCAGCACGCGGCTCCGGAACTCGAAGGTCCTCACGGCAGGATCGGAGGTCGACGACAGGATCAGACGTCGGCCAGGGTGAGGGGCCGCGGCGACTTGCCGTCCACGTCGGTGAAGCCGTAGTGCTCGGCCAGAGCGGCGGTCACCAGCACCTGCCCCGTCCACCGCGCGACCTGGGGATCGGCCGCCAGCGCGGCGACGGCACGCCCCTGGAACTCCGGGCTCTCCGAGTTGGAGAGATCGAAGAAGCCGGCGGCGAGGACGGCCTCGGTCCGGACCAGTCCCGGGTACAGCGACACGACCGTGACGCCGTGCTCGCGGAGCTCGTCCGCCGCGTCGGCGGTCAGCTTGTCGGTGGCCGCCTTGGCGACCCCGTAGATCGTGTTCCCGATGCGCTTCTGCGCCGCCCAGTGCGACACGTTGACGATGAGGCCGCTCCGTTGCGCCACCATCAGCCGCGCTGCGTGCTGGCTGGCCGCGAAGGCGGCGCGCACGCCCGCGTCCATCATCGCTCGCCAGCGCCACGCGGGTTGCTCCCAGAACGGTGCGGGCCACGTGAACTTCCCGTCCTCGACCATATGCTCGTAGCCGCCCCACGCGCTGTTCACCAACACGTCGAGGCGCCCCTGCTCGGCCTCGATTCGCCCGAACAGGCGGGCGACGGCCTCGTCGTCGGTGTGATCGCAGGTGACGCGCACGATCCCGTCGTCGAGGTCCGCGGCTTCAATCGACCGCCCGCTGGCGTACACGAGCACTCCGGCGTGTCGCAGACCGAGCGCGATCCCTCGGCCCACGCCACGGCTCGCGCCGGTCACGATGGCGACGCGGCCGGTCGGTGAGTCGGGCATGTTGGCGGGTGAGGGATCAGGCCGCGGGCTGCCTACTGCGGCGGCGTAGTGGACTCCTTCTGTGAGGTCCGA
Source organism: Vicinamibacterales bacterium (assembly GCA_965215155.1). GTDB lineage: Bacteria > Acidobacteriota > Vicinamibacteria > Vicinamibacterales > UBA8438 > JAGWAJ01. Next base: position 3,132,444 of record CBDCCY010000004.1, read on the forward strand.
GCCATGCCTCGATCCCGCCACGGCGGCCCGAATACGGCTTGGGCACGGTCCAGCAATTCGAACATCCGACCGTCATCGTCGGAGGATGTCCGCCCGAGGAGCCCGTCCCGCCAGCGGCGCGGCAGGGCGTCCTCACCGTGCATCGCTCCGACGGCCGCGCCGACGATTGCCGCGACGGTATCGTTGTCCTTCGTGTCATTGACTGCGCGCACGATCGCCGTCTCCGGGTCCGTACCGTGCCTTGCCAGGATGAAGAGCACCACCGGCACGGTCTCCCGTAAGTAAGCCCCTGAGTAGAAGGCATCTCCCGCCTCGAGCACCGTCTCACCGCGGTCTACGCGAGGAGGCACGTGTTCCCGAACGAAGCGCCAGATGGGTCCGCGTTGCTCCCGGAGGCTGCCACCGCGTCCAGGGTAGTCGGTCGTGTCCCCCTCGACCTCCTGCGCCACAGCCACGTAACGATCGACCCACCAGTTCGAGTCGGGTGGCTCGTCGCGCGCAAGAAGCTCCCCCAACATGCCCACGAACGCCACACAGGCCGCAATGGAGCCTGGGTCATTATGAGTAAGAGCCGCGCAGAGCGCGGCGTCGCTCCAGAACGCCGGCGACGCTCCTCGCAGGTGCGGAATTGGGACTGGTGCCATCCGCATGAGCGCGCCGTTGCCGGCGGACCGTGCTGACGCTTGCCACCAGGGCTTCCCGTCCTGCATGCCCTGCACGAAGTGCCGCACGGCAGAACCGATTCCGAAGATCGTTCGGGAGGCGAAGACCCGTGCCAGCTTCTCGAGTACGAGGCCTTCACGTTCCACGAGATGCTCCAGCGTCCAGAACGCAAGTTGTCCGTCGTCGGATGGCACTCCGACTGGCCGATCCCGTGCGTGCTGATTCGGCAGGTAGTCGCGGATCTCCCCATACCGCCGTCTTCGATGATGTGGCCGCATACTCTCCGTGGTGTTCCCGAGAGCGTCGCCGATGGCGAGCCCGAGCATCATGCCGCGCACTCTGCGCCAGGGTACCGATGCGGGCGCGAACGGTGCAGGCCGTTCGAAGAGGTCGCCGATCGTCACCGGGAGGCGTCCGTCAACCGCCAGTTGGCGGAGGAGCGCGCGGTTGCCGATGCGGTTGGGTGTGGCGGCGGTCATCGGCGGTCGTTGCCTTTCCTGTGACTCCCCGGACGGCGTCCTTCGCCAAGCTCGCCGGGCGCAGGATTCGGCTCGAGCCCTTTGGCGTGCCCGGCCAGCTCGAGCGCGTGCTGCTTCTTTTGCCGCCTCCTGAGATCTCCGCTGACGTTGAGGCAGATATCAGCATGGCACCTGTTCTCAGGTGTCGGCGTGGCGACGACGGTCCTGCCGTTGCTCGCCGCATTGTCCGCGGTCAAGACTGCCCAGCCGTAGAAGGCGCGCGGCGGTGTTCTGTTCCGCGCACGTTCGGCCGACCAAGCGGCCAATTCCACGATGGACGCGTGATCCATCCTGTCGACCGAGATCGAAACGGCTTCCTCGCGCTCCAGAAAGACATCCATGTCGATCTGGCCCTTGCGTGCACGGTCGCTTCGCCGTCGAGAGAAGACTCCTCTTCCGAGTCGCTCGGCACTGTCGACCTCCGCCGGCAAGGCCGAAGACACCTTCACGGTACGTTCCACAGATTCGGAAAAAGCAGTGTCGTGGCGGCGCCGATTTCAACCTTCCAGGCCGTCGAAAACTGCCGACGGGGCACCAAGGCGCGCAACTGCGCCATCACGAAATCGTCCGGGAGATCCGCAGAAGCGTCGTAGTGGGCATGCCGACTCCGCCCGTGGGTGTAGGCAAAGCACTCCGCCTGCCCACGGTCGTTCAACAAGATGGCGACGGAACTCGCTGAATCCGCCGCCCTGAAATGAATGGCGATCTCGGCATCCGTTGTGGGGTAAACGGTGGGAGGTTGCGGGTGTCTGGCGAGCCCGCGGATGATCCGATCCGCTTCCTCCAAAGTAGTGCGGTCGATTCCGGGCAGCCCATCCTCTGGGATTTCGTCGGGGATTTCTGCCAGCGCCTTCAGGACGCCCGTGAGCCATGATGTCGGCCTCATCAACCGCTGGTACGTCTTGGCCGAAGCCGGTCCGCCTGTGAGCGGCCTTCCCCTCTGGTCTCGCAAGCGAAAGTCCGCGAGCGGAACGCGGGTGCGCAGCCCGTGCTGCACGGCGTCGTAGTTCGTGTAGCTCGGGACGGTTACGGAACCCCACGGCGGCGTACGTGGTGATGGCGCGACGCCCAGGTCCTGCGCCGAGTCTCGGGGTCTCGTCGTCAGCATCAGGAGTCCTCGTTCTGCAGTCCGGTAAACTGATCGGCCAACCGGTCGAGCCGCGCGAGCAGTTCCACTTGGGTCTCAAAACTCGCCGCCGTAGGTTCTCTGACGTGGATTCTCGTATCCACGAAGACTCCATTGTCGATCGCTCTCGATTCCTCAACGACACGTCGCAGGACCCACCCGTTATTCTCGTCGGAGAATCCCACGCAAGTCGATGGCCAGTACTTCACGTCTGGTTCCAGTTGCCCCATTGCGTCTGCGTCGCCCGGCAAGAACTGCCCGAGGTAGGCCTCGACTGCGCCGTTGTCCAACGCCTGCAGGTGTGCTCTGGTATCGAACGACAACCCCGCTCGTCCGCGGTCGTCAAGGGCCGCGGCAAGCCACTCCGACGATCGCCGAACGGTCTCCAGGACGACCGGCTCGGAACGCCGCTGCACGTTGGAGAAGTCGAGCTGCAACGTGTCCGGCGCGAGAACGACGTTGCACAAGCCTCCAAACAACTGGCACTTGCATCGCAAGTCCTCCAGCGCGAAAGCGGGGGTCACGCTGAGTTCTGCGGGCTGACGGGGTGCCAATCATGAAACCGCTCGGCGATGCCGTCAATGAACCGCTGCGCTGCGGGCCAGTCGGTGATGAACCGGATCAGCGAGAAGCTGACGTACACCGACGCATCATGATGACGGACGCGGAGGGTTTTCATGGGTCAGGGCCGCCAACGCTTGGCAACGTCACGAGTTTCCAGCTCCCCCTGACCAACATATCGACGGCCCGGCTCGACGCGCAAGCGCCCGGCCGAGCGACCGTTGGGGGGTGCGAGTCGACGTCAGCGCGGCGGCGCCTGTCGTGCACCAGGCGCCGGCCGCCGCGGGGCGTAGATGTCGACACCCTCCGCCTCGCCGTCGGAGTCCGGCGTGACGCCGGCATCGCGCAGGACGCGCTCGATGGCGCTGACGGTGACCGGCGACGGCTTGAAGTTGCCGAAGCGGTAGCCGCGGGCGATGGTCAGCGGGGTCCAGCCGTAGCGGTTCTCCACGTTCCAGACGTCTACGTGGGCGCCGTTGGCGGCGAGGAACTCGACGACGCGGGGGAGGTTCTTGTAGGCCGCTCCGTGCATGGCGGTCTCGCCGTTGTCGTCCACGGCGTTGATGTCGGCCCCGAGGTCGAGGGCCACCTGTACGGCTTCGAGGACCTCTTCCTCCGTGCCGGCGTCCTCTCCGGGAGAGCGGGTGCCGAGGCCGGCGGCGGCCATGAGGGGGGTGCTGAACTCGTCGTTCCTCGCCAACGGGTCGGCGCCGAGCTCGGCCAGCGTCCGCATCAGCTCCGCGTCGGCGACGAGCGCCGCGAGCATGAACGGGGTGGAGCCGGCCTCCCGGTGTCGGGTGTTGTTGAGGTTGCGCCGCTCGGTCATCCGGGCGTCGAGATCCGCTCCGCCAGCCGCGAGCTTGCGGACGAAGTCGAGGCTCGAAAGGCGCCCCGAGCCGTAGGGCGCCGGGTCGTTGTCTCCGCCGCCGGGCTTGCGCACCTTCGGGATCATGTGCAGGACGGTGTACCCCGTCGCGGCGGCGTTGGGATCGGCTCCCGCGTCGAGCAGCGCGGCGGCCACCTCCCAGTGGGCGTTGGTCACCGCGACGAGCAGCGGCGTCGCGCCCACCCGGATCGGGCGCCCGGCCCGGTACTGGCGCCCACGCGGGGCCACCGTTTCCACGGCGCGGTTGACGTCCGCGCCGGCGCTCAGCAGGGTGCGGACGACGTCGAGGTGTCCCTCGCGGACGGCGAACAGGAGCGGCGTGAAACCGGAGTCGAGCGGTGCGCGGAAGTCGGCCCCGATCTCGATCAGCGACTCCACCACGTCCGCGTGGCCCTCCGCCGCTGCCCACATCAGTGCGGTCTGGCCACGCATCCGTTCCGGCGCCTCGATGTCCGCGCCCTGCGCCACCAGGGCCCGCACCACGCCGATGCGCCCGGTCCGGGCGGCGGTCATCAGCGCCGTCTCCCCGCCGGGGAGCGCGGTGTTCGGGTCGGCGCCGGCGGCGAGGAGCCGTTCGACCATCGAGACGTTGGCGTTCTCGGCCGCGAGGGACAGCGCCGTCACCCCGTAGCGGTTCTCGGCTGCGACGTCGGCGCCGGCCTCGATCAGCCGGCCCACGAGATCCGCATCGTCGTGGTAGGCCGCCCAGTGCAGGGCGGTCATGCCGTCGACCTGCCGGGCGTCGAGGTCGGCCGCCCCGGCGAGGAGATCGTCGATGGCGGCTCGGTCGAGATGCTGCACGGCGTCGGCGAGCGGCGCGTCGGCGCCTGCCGCGGCGGGCGGAGCCGCGGCGACGATGACCACGGCGACCAGGACCGCGGCGAGGCACGTCACTCTCGATGTCGTAGGGGCCAGCGTCCCCGCGACCCTACCGGCTGTCGAATGGAATGGGCGGCGCATCTCGTCACTCCACGAAGACTGTGGTTCCGTGTGGCTCGGCAGGCTGCCAACGCGGCAGCATCGGGACGCCGAAGCCGCCAGCCGGTCGCCGCCCCGTCGCGGTGCCCTGCTGAGCCGCGCGCCTCGGACCGTCTCCCGCCGCTCGTCCCCTCGCCGCTCTCCTCCTGGACTCCGCGCCGCGGATCAGCCGAGCGGGACGGGACTGAGCAGCGACTCGATCCGCCCCGTGCTGTCGGCGAACTTCTCCAGCCGGATGCCGGCCGCGTCGAGCAGCGCGAGGTGCAGGTTGGCCATCGGCTCCGGCTCCGCGTAGCGGATATGGCGCCCGCCGCGCGCCCGGCCCGCCCCGCCGCCGGCGACGACGATCGGCAGGTCGACGTGGTCGTGCACGTTCGGGTTGCCCATGCCGCTGCCGTAGAGGTAGAGCGAATGGTCGAGCAGCGACCCGTCGCCGTCCGGGGTCTCGGCCAGCCTCTCCAGGAAGCGGGCGAACAGCGAGACGTGGTACTGGTTGATCTTCGCCAGCATCGCGAGCTTCGCCGGGTCGTTCCCGTGGTGCGACGTCGGGTGGTGCGGGTCCGGCACCCCGATCTCGCTGTAGGTGCGGTTGCTCGACTCGCGGGCGAGCTGGAACGTGACGACGCGCGTCACGTCGCCCTGCAGCGCCAGCGCCTGGAGGTCGAACATCAGCGCGGCGTGATCCGCGTAGGCGGCGGGCACGCCGACGGGGCGGTCGAGGTCCGGCAGCGCGTTGTCCAGCGTCTCGGACTCGGCCCGCTGGATGCGCCGCTCCACCTCGCGCACGGTGTCGAGGTACTCGCCGACGCGGGTCCGGTCGGCCGCTCCGAGCTGCCCCTGGAGCCGCGCGATGTCGTCGCGCACCCAGTCGAGCAGGCTCGCCCGGCGCCCGAGCGCGGCGCGGCGCTGGTCGGCGGTGCCGCCCTCGCCGAAGAGCCGCTCGAAGACCACGCGCGGGTGCGCCTCGGCCGGGAGCGGCGTCGTCGGCGACGACCACGACAGGTTGTTCTGGTAGACGCAGGCGTAGCCGTTGTCGCATTGCCCGACCATGTCCATCAGGTCCATGGCGAGCTCCAGCGACGGGAGCCGCGTCTCCTGGCCGATCTTCTGCGCGGCGATCTGGTCGACCGTCGTCCCGAGGTAGTAGTCGCTGCTCTCGGTCAACTTGGCCGTCGCCGCGCTCAGGAACGCGGCGTTCGACGTCGCGTGCGTCCCCGGGTAGGCGTTCCTCAGCTCCAGGTTGGTGACGACGGTGAGCTGGTCCTGCACCGGCGCGAGCGGCGACAGGCTCGGCGACAGCTCCTTCAGCGCACCGGTATCGCCCGGCGGCGTCCAGCTCGCGATGTGCGAGCCCATGGGGATGTAGACGAACCCGAGGCGCCGCACCGGATGGGCCGCGGTCCTGGCGAGGGCCGTCATCGACGGCACCATCGCGTCGAGGAGCGGAAGGGCGACGGTGGCGCCGATGCCCCGCAGGAACGTGCGCCGCGGCAAGGCCTTCTTCGAGATCACCATGATGCAGTCCTCATCTGGAATGGCAGGCTGTCGACGATGCCCAGGACGAGAGCGGAGAAGCGGTAGTCCTCCTCCGCCGCCTCGCGCACGATGCGGCGGACGGCCGGCGCGTCGTCCCACGTCATGCCCCGTCCGATGGCGAAGGTGAGCAGCTTCTCGGTCAGCGTCGTGACGAACAGCTCGGGGCGGGCGAGCAGCGCCTCCTCGAGCGACGCCACGCCGTCGAAGTGCGACCCGTCGAACAGCGTCCCGGAGGCGTCGATCGGCGCGCCGCCATCGGCGTCCCGCCAGCGCCCCACCGCGTCGTAGTGCTCGAACGCGAAGCCGACCGGGTCCATCAGCCGGTGGCAGCTCGCGCACGCCGGGTTGGCCCGGTGCGCGGCGAGGCGCTCCCGCATCGAGAGCGCGGCGCCGCCGGTGACGGACTCCTCGAGCTCCGGCACGTTGGGCGGCGGCGGAGGCGGCGGCACGCCGAGCACGTTGTCGAGGATCCACTTGCCGCGGATGACCGGCGACGTGCGGGTGGCGTACGACGTCACGAGCAGGATGCTCCCGTGGCGCAACAGCCCGCCGCGCGCCGCGTGCTCTTCCGTGCCGTCGAACGTGAGACGGCGGAAGCGGCTGCCGTAGACGTGCGGAATGCCGTAGTGCTTGGCCAGCCGCTCGTTGACGAACGTGTAGTCGGCGCGGACGAGGTCGAGGGCGCTCTGGTCCTCGCGGATGACGCTCTCGACGAGCAGCTCGGTCTCGCGCCGGAACGCCTGCCGGAGGTTGTCGTCGAAGTCCGGGAAACGCCGCATGTCCGGGGCGATCGAGTCCAGGTTGCGCAGGTGCAGCCACTGGGCCGCGAAGTTGGTGACCAGGTTGGCGGCCCGCGGGTCGGCCAGCAGCCGGCGCACCTGCCGCTCCAGCCCCTCCGGGGTGCCGAGCTCGCCGCGCTCGGCTGCGTCGAGCAGCTCGTCGTCCGGGATGCTGCTCCAGAGGAAGAACGACAGCCGCGAGGCGAGCTGGAGGTCACCGAGGCGGTAGGGGGCGCCGGCGGGGACGTCGTCCGGGTCGCGCTCGATGCGGAAGAGGAACTCGGGGCTCACGAGGACCGCCGCGAGCGCCATCTCGATGCCCGCCTCGAAGCCGTCCGCGTCGCGCGCCGCGCGGTAGAGGGCGAACGGGCCCTCGAGGTCGGCGTCGGTCACCGGGCGCCGGTAGGCCCGTCGCAGCAACGGCTTCAGGATCGCGCGCGCGCAGGCGTCGTCCTCGTCCGGGTGCGCCGGCCGGCACGTGAGGACGCGCCTGCGGCTGGGCGTGTCGCCCGGTCCGGTCGCGTCGTAGGGGCCCGTGATCGACACCTCGTAGACGGCCGGCTGCAGCCGGGGATGGCGGTAGTAGTTGAAGTGCGCCTCGTAGGGCTGGCGCGCCGTCTCGAGCAGCAGGGACGGGCCCTTCGGGAACGTGACCCCGACCTGGTGCGGCCCGGCGCTCACCGGAACGCGCAGCTTCAGGTGCGCGTCGAGGTTGTCGTGGGACGGCTGGTAGTTCAGCGCCTGGTCCTCGCGGTACGGCGCCGGCTCCACGGTGAAGAGCGCGACGCGCTCGCCGTCGAGCAGCAGCTCCACGTCCTGCGGGCGGCTCAGGCCCTCGACGTGCTCGTTGCGGTCGCGCGCGAGCCGGACGGCCACCTCGTACACGCCGTCGACCGGGAACGTGTGCGGCACGAGCGCGCCGCCGCGGGTGCCGACCGGAAGGCCCTCGATGTGCTTCTCCTGGGTGAGGTCCGGACGCACGCGGACGGTGGTCCCGCCCGGGGCGAGCCCCGCGCGGCCGACCGCGAGCTGGCTGATCTTCTCCGCCGCCGCAACGTAGCGCTCGAGCAGCGTCGGCGAGAGATCGCCGACCGTGATGTTGTCGAAACCGTAGCTCGACGCGTCGCCCGGCAGCAGGTCCGCGACGTCCACCTCGAGCGCCAGCAGGTCGCGTACGGCGTTGTGGTACTCGGTTCGATTGAGGCGCCGGAAGGTGTCGGTGCGGCCCGGATCGGGATGGGCTGCGGCGATGTCGTCGAGCGCCGTCTCGAGAGACGCGAGCGCCGTGCGGTAGGCCGTCTCGTCCGGCCGCCGGCCCCCGACCGGCGGCATCTGGCGCGCCCGGAGCTTGCGGGCGACCTTCTCCCACGTCGCCGAGTGGGCCGCGAGCGGCTCGGCGTTGAGGAGCTCCAGCGAGAGCTCCGCCGTCCGGCGCCGGTCGCTGTGGCACGACAGGCAATAGTCGGCCACCAGGGCGCGATGGGGCGCGGCCCGCGAAACCGGCGGCTCCGCACTGCGCGAGGGCGCCTGCGCGGCGACCCCGCCAACGGTGGCGGCGAGAGCGCCGACCACCAGCAGCCCGACCGCCGTTCCGCCGCTCGCTCGGACTCGCCGAGGGTCCAGCATGCGATCCCTCCTCACGGCTGCGTGCTCCGACCGGAACGCACCATCATACTCCCAAGACCGTCGCGGCCCTGCCGCTCCGCGTCAGCGGGATTGGCGGCCGGATGCGTCGGACAGGCCGACCACGACCCGCCGCAGCCCCGGCAGCACGTAGTCCCGCCAGCCGTTCAGCAGTTGCTCGTAGATGGCCTGCACCTGACCGCGGTCGAACTGATCCCACCCCGTGTGGGACAGCGTCACCTCCGTTATGCCGCCGCCCCGGGCTTCGAGCGTCAGGGTCACGATGGTCTTCGGCGTTCCCGGCAGGAACCAGCTGAAGGCCAGCCGGTTCGGCGGAGTCATCTCGAGAACCTCGCAGTGAGTGGCCCCCGCGGCGTCGCCGGCGGCTCGCCTGGCGGCGTCGGGTTGCATGAAGAACCGATGACCCACTTCGGCCCGGTACTGCAGACATCCGAGCCAGACGGCGACATGGACCGGGTCCGTCAGGACGGCCCAGACGCGGTGGACGTCGGCCTCGATCGTGATGCGATGCTCGATGTCGGCCAGGGCGGTCGGTGTCATCGGTGTTCCTCCTCGGCAAGGCGCTTGAGACCGGACAGCCGAGCCGTCCAGAACCGATCGAGCCAGTGCTGCACGAGCGCCATCGGCGCCGGGTCGACCGCGTAGAGGGTCTCGCGGCCCGTCGACCGCGCCCGGACCAGCGACGCGACCTTGAGGACGCGCAAGTGGCGGGAGATCGCCGGCCGGCTGATGGCGAATCTCGACGACAGGTCGTGGACGGGCAGAGGACCGCGCCGGAGCGATTCCAGAATCTGCCGGCGCGTCGGGTCGGCCAGGGCGCGGAAGACCTGCGTGGCCTGACGATCGGTAACCACCTGGTTGCCGATGATAGGTAGCCGTACGGTTACCTGTCAAGCTGGGCCCGACGATGCTCCCGGACCCGGCAGATGGCCGGGCCAGGAGTCTGCGCCGTGGAACGCCGCGGGCTGGTCCTGGACGCTCCCGCTTCGCGGCCCGCTCGCCGGCGGGTCAGGAGTCTGCGCCGCAGGACCTGCCATTGAGGACTCTGCGCCAGCGCAGACTCCCAACGCGCCCGTCAGGGCGCGCTAGTCCTGGACGCTCCGCTCCGCGGCCCGCGCGCCGGCGAGGATGTTCTGCATCCCGTAGTTCCCCTCGTGGCACGCGTACTCGTAGATCAGGCCGTCGGAGAGCCGCATCGGAATCGCGGCCGAGAACGGGCTGGTGAACGTGGTCGGGTCGTCCACGGTGTACTCGTAGAGCAGCGTGTCGGCGTCGGCGCGGGTGAAGCGCTCGGTGAGCGTGAGGTGCGTCCCGGTGCCGACGCTGCCCGTGATCGTCGGGTTGAAGCTCGGCGTCAGGGCCGTGAAGTTGGTGGTCTCGACGACCAGCGTGTCGCCTTCCCAGTAGCCTCGCGCGTCGCCCATCCACTGCCGGACGCCGCCCGGCAGGTGCGGGCGCCCGTCGAGCGGCACGATGCGCGAGTCGTGCACCATCTCGTTCAGGATGACGACGTGCGACTCGGTCTGGAAGAGCTGCATGTTGTTGTTGTAGGCGCTCGGGATCATCGGCGGCCCGCTGTTGAACCCGAGCAGGCAGCGCTCGCCGAGGCCGCGGTCCTCGGGGCCGTCGGCGCCGATGCCGCCGGCGCGGTAGCGCACCGGCCGCTCGCCCGGCAGGTCCTCGGTGCCGGAGCCGATCTGCTCCACCGCTCCCTCCGCGAGCGGCGGCAGGCGCCCGTCGGGCGGGTCGACGATCAGGGATGTCCGCCGGTCCTCGATGACGTTCGTGCCGCGGTCGAACCAGAAGTCGTTGTAGGCGCCCACCGCACGCCCGCCTCCCCCGGCCGGCAGAGGCGCGGTCCGCACCTCGCTCGGGGCGTTGAGCTGCTCGAAGCGTTCCTCCGCCGCCTGCTCCAGCCCGGCCGCCTCCTCGGCGGTCAGGAAGGCCGTGTCCGCCTGGTCCTCGGGCCGCTGGAGCGGCGTGATCGTCCGGAAGTCCCAGACCCCCTGCAGGTCCGGCGCGCCCCACGGAAGCCGTGGCGGCTCGGCCTCGGTCTGGGCCTCGACGGCGGGTGCCAGCGCGAACAGGGCGAGCACGGCGAGCGCCAGGGTGGCGGCTGCCGCTCCGGGTGACGCGAGTGGCCGGTTCATTTGCGTTTCTCCTTGCGCGTTCGTCCGCGCCTGCCGCGGGGCGGAGGCCGTCGTTCCGGCTACGACCTCACGCCGGGGGCTGTCCGCGCCACCGCGCCACCGCATAGGCGCCGAGGAGTGTGCACGGAACGTAGGTCAGGGTGGTCACGACCGCGAACCACGCGGGGTGCGGGATCGCGGCGAGGTTCATGAACCCGGCGACCGTGAGCAGGCCGCCGACGACGGCGGCCAGACCGTACGCCGCCTGTCGCGCGACGAGTCCGACGCCGACACCCCCGCCGAGGCTGCCCACGGCGTACGAGAGCGCGACCAGCAGCAGGGCGCCGATCGGGAGCTGCTGCATGAAGCGGGCGATCGCAGCCGGATCGTTCGGGTCCATGCCGGGCGGCGGCGGGAACAGCCGGACGCTGATGGCCTGGACCGCCGTGATCAGCACGAAGCTCACGACCAGTCCGGCGACGACCGCGGCGACGCGCGCGAGCCAGTTGGGCATCTGCACCTCACGGACTTTCCAGGGATCATAGCCGACCGCCTGACCGCCCCGGGCCGGACACCGTCCGGCCACGGCTCCGACGCCGCGTCGCGGCGCCGCCCAGGCGCCCCGGCCGGATCGTCCGAAGTCGGAGCCGTCAGACTCTCAGCCGCCGGTGGCGCGCCCTTCGAGCACCTGGTCGAGGGCCAGGACCCGCCGCACGGCGTTGCCGATCGCGCGTCCCGTGAACGAGGCGCCGGCGATCGGTCGGATGCCGCGCCGGACGGCCAGCTCCTCGTGCAGCACCTGTCCGTCGAACTGCCGCAGCCATTCCGAGGGCGCCATGTACTGCGCCGGCTCGAAGAAGACCGTCACGTCGACCCGCTTGACCCGCCCGTCGGGGTGCAAGGAGATCAGCAGGCTCTGGCGCTCGGTCTTGGCGATGTGCGTATCGATGTAGGCCCGGCCGACGACGACCCCGTCGCGGCGGGCGACGTAGCGGGGGAAGATCCTGCCCTGCATGCCGACGCGGGCGACGGAGGCGACCGCCACCATCTGCGCCGATGTCAGGATCACGCGGTCCCGCTTGACCGTGGCGCCCGGATAGGCGAGGGCCAGCGCCTCGCGGCGGGTGATGACACCCTCCTGCGCCCGGGAGGTCGCTGCGACGAGCAGCAGGGTGGCGGCGACGAGAGCGAGCGCGCGGACGGGTCCGGACATCGGTCAGCCGCGTTCCCGTCCGCCCCGCAACTGGAAGCAGTGGCGCCCGGCCTCGTGCCGGGAGAACGGACGCCCGCTGCGGAGCTCGCGTTCCCCGGTGGCCACCTCGAAGACCGCGCACAGCTCGTAGGCGGCTCCCTGCCCCGGTTCGTAGCCGTAGGGCTCGCGCGTCACCGGGTCGGTGATGGCGACCTGGATGTCGGAGCTCCGCTGCAGCTCGTCGAGCGTCGCGGGAAGCCGCTCGTGCGTCGCCTCGTAGCGGTCGATGGCCTGCGAGATGACCTGCAGGTCCTGGGCGCGCCGCACGTCCAGCCGCTCGCGGCGCTGGCCGGCCGGGGAGCCGAGCGCCACGAGCCCGGCCACCACCGCGATCGCGACCGCCGCTGCCGCGACCGCCGGCAGAGGGTCGCGCCCGCGCTCCGGGCGCGCGTCGCGGGGATCCCGCTCCGCCTCGCGCAGGTCGCGGAGGTAGTAGCCGAACGCGCCGCCCGCGATCGCGGTCACGGTCAGCGCCCTCAGCACGAAGCGCGCCGTCAGCTCGCCGCCGAGGAAGCTGTAGAGGATGGCGGTAACGGCGCCCACCAGGACGCAGGAGGCAACGAAGAGCGTCAGGTAGGTGAGCTGCAGACGGATGCGCGACGCGCGGGCGCTCGGCTGCGCCTCGACGCCGCGGCGGATGACGCGGGTGACGTAGGCGAACACCGGGCTCGCCACCACCAGCGCGGACACCGACAGCCGCAGCAGCTCGCGGATGATCTCGGGCGGCACGCCGGCGGGGTCGGGGAGCGCGAGATCGACCAGCGCGAAGACCACCGCGCCCAGGTTGAAGGCGCTGACGAACAGCGCCATGAACATCACGACGTAGAGGAACGCCTCGCGGGGCCGGGTCGACACCGCGGGCCGCGGAACCGGGATCGGCGACTCGACGTCTGCGAATCCGGCCAGCGCCCGCCGGACCTGGTCGGCGGGCCACCCCGCGCGGATCAGGATGTCCTCGATCTGCCCCCGCGCGAGCCCCCGTTCGAGACCTTCCCTGACGAAACCGACCAGATCCGGGCTGAGCGCCATCCGCGACCTCGTCCGCATCGTAGCACGCGTCTCCGGCCGGCCCTCCGGGTGCCGGCTGGCCCGCCCGATCGGCGGGAGCACGGCGGCCGGCCGGTCCCGTCCCGGCGTCCGGCCCGCGCGGCGCCCGTCCGCGACGGCGAGGGTATGCTCTACGGGACGCTCGCCGGTGGCACCGAAGCGCTCCGCGCCATTGCTCCGGCCCCGGTGCACGAGGAGGTGTCCGATGACGGGGAAGGCTCTTGTCGGCCTGCTGGTGCTCGTGCCCGTCATCGCGGGGGCGCAGACCGCGGAGCTCCCGCGCACGTCGTGGGGCGCGCCGGATCTCGCGGGCTACTGGGAGTACCGCAGCACCACGCCGCTCGAGCGCCCCGCGGAGCTCGCCGGCCGGGCGACGCTGACCCCGGACGAGGAGGCGGCGTACCTCGTCGAGCGGCACGCGGCCATCGGGCGCGAGCGCGACCTGCAACTGAACGCCGACTGGTGGCAGCCCGGCGGCCTCACGGACGGTCGGACGGCGCTGATCGTCGATCCGCCCGACGGCCGCCTGCCCGCGCGCACGCCGGCGGGGCGGGAGCGCGTGCGCACGCTGGACGTAGGGTTCCGGGCGCGCACGGCCGACGGGCCGGAGGACCGCGAGCGCTACGAGCGCTGCATCATGGGTCGCACCGTGCCGCTGCTCGCCGTCTCCCCCAATCGGCTCGCGCAGATCTTCCAGACGCCGGACTACGTGGCCATCCTCCACGAGCAGAACTCCGACCTGCGCATCATTCCCCTCGACGGGCGGAAGGCTCCCCCGGCGCCGATCCGCCAGTGGCAGGGGACCTCGCGCGGGCGCTGGGAGGGGGACACGCTGGTCGTCGAGACGGCGGGCTTCAACGGCAAGTGGACGCTGCGGGGAGCGGGCCCGAACGCGCGCTACGTCGAGCGCTTCCGCCGCTCGGACGCGCGGACGCTCGACTACCGCTTCACCGCCTACGACGCCGAATCGTTCTCCGCCCCCTGGGCGGTGGCGTTCCCCATCACGCGCGCAACCGGGCCGCTCTTCGAGAACGCCTGCCACGAGGGGAACTACAGCATGCCGCTCATCCTGCGCGGGGCTCGCGCGCAGGAGCGGGAGCGGGAACGGCCATAGGCGCGGGCTGGCCGGCAGCACGCTCCTTTCGAAGCCAGTTGCCGCCTCGCGCGGGGCCCCGGTCCGCCTCGCGGATTCTCACCGGCTTGCCGTAGACTTCCGGGACTCCGGGACTTCGGCCGACCTGGAATGCTACGGAAGCGGGCCGAGACGACGGTTGCGCACGAGTTGGAGGAACAGGTGATGACCGGTTGGGAGGAGGCCTTCGAGGCAGCCGAACGCGCCGCGGACGCGACGCTCGAGGCCGCTCAGGCACTGGTGTCGGAGACGAAGAAGATGCAGAAGGCGGCCAGGGTGGGGCATGTCGCCGGCATGAAGCGCAGTCAGGGTGCGCTCGACGCCGCCCTTGCGGGCCTGGGTCAGGCGGTCGCCGAGGCCGCCCGCGCGTGGCCGTTTGCGGACGACGAAGAGGAGCGGCACCTGGAGAGCGACTACGCCGGCGAACTGCGCCGGACGGCCCGGGAGCGCGGTCTGGAGATCCACGAGCGCGACGGTCAACTGATCTCTCATCCGTCCATCGTGCGCATATTGCCCGGCGCCCGGGCGGTCCGGGTGGACCGCAAGAAGGTGTCCACGATCCGACCGTCCCATCTGGCCGGCCTGCTGCTGGAGAACCAGAAGAAGCGCAGCCGCTACGACTCGGATCGGTTTCTGGAGGCGCTCTACGCTGCCTATTCCGTCGTGCGTGGAGAGGGGGCGAGCGGGGTGGCCCGGGGCCAGGGACCGGTGGTGAAGCTGGCGAGGATCTACGACATGCTCGTCCTGCGGCCCGGCAGCAAGCGGGACTACGACAAGACCGATTTCGCGCGCGACCTGTACATGCTGCAGGCGCAGGGTTCCCAACGGACCAGGGCGGGCGCCCGGGTCTCCTTCCACGGCACGCGCTCCGCGTCCTTCACCTTCGTGGGTCCGGACGGCCAGGTGGTCAACTACTACGGGGTCCGGTTCACCGAGGCCGGGTGATGGCCAACACCCTCTCCCTGCGGGACTGGCTGGGCCGCATGGACGAGGAGTACCTCTCGTCGTTCATCCGCGCCGGCGGCGCCTCGATCAAGTTCGTCGTCACGCCGGATGCCCTGCAGCCGGAGCTGGAGGAGGCGCTGACCCGCCGCAGCCGGGAGCTGGATTGCCTGTTCGTGAAGCTCGATGCGGCGACGCTGCGGGCCCATATGCCGCAGGACCTCTTCTTCGCACTGGCCAGGCGAATCGACTGGAGACGCACGGCGCGCCGGTTGATCCTGGGTCTGGCCGCGGGCGCGGGGTACCGGACCGAGGGCCTGGACGCTGCCGCCGAAGGCAACGTCTTCGACGCCATCGCCGCGGCCAACGGGCTCGAACGGCAGTTCGTGCTCCAGGCCCTTCGGCCGGCCGTGCAGGAGCGGGTCTTCCGCAATCGAAGGCTGGTCAGGGACTTTCGGGTGGCCATGACCGCGCTCTGCCAGCAGGAGGAGAGCTGCGAGGGGGCGGACTACGCGGGCCAGGCCCTGCTGAGCTGGCTGAACGGGCACAATCCGCGCGTGAGCAGCATTCGGCCGATCCCGATCTACACCGGCATCAACCGCACCACGGCGCGGTACTTCATCGAGTCGGCCCTGCACTGGTTGCGGGACGCCGGGTACTCGGGGACCGTGCTGCTGCTGGACAACCGTCGCGTCAGTGTGGCGCGCAACCCCCGGGACGGCGGCCGCTACTACACGCGGGCCATGGCGATGGATCACTACGAGCTGCTGCGGGAGTTCGTGGACGATGTCGACCGTTTGGCAGGGACCCTGATGCTCGTGACGACCGGCGAGGGCTTTCTCGACGACGATGCGCGCGGGAAGGGGTTCGGAATCTACGAAGCCTTGAAAGCCCGGGTGATGGACGACGTGCACGACCGGAACCTGGTCAATCCGGTCGCGTCCCTGGTGCGCTTGTCGCGGGAGGGCCCGCATGGCAGATCGGGATGACCTCGAGCTGACCCGTCGGCGGGCCCTCGAGGCGCTGCGCAACGGAGTTCCCAACCCGGCGGCGGTCGAGATCCTCGGTTGCCGTCAGCCGGCCGCGGAAGCCGCGTTCACGGAACGGCTGACGCGAGCTGCGGAGAGCGACGGTCGCTCCGGCGGCGTGTCCGGAGTCCTGTTCTCCGGCGACTTCGGTTCGGGCAAGTCCCACCTCCTGACCCACCTGGAGCGCCTCGCCTTGTCGCAGGGTTTCGTGTGCAGCCGGGTGGCCGTGAGCAAGGAGACGCCGCTCTACGACCTCGGCAAGGTCTTCAAGTCCGCGGTCGAGAACGCGCGGATGCCCGGCCGGCAGGGGAGGATGATCGAGGAGCTGGGATCCGCCATGGACTGGAAGTCCGAAACAGCAAGCGGTTTCTTCCAGTGGACGGACAGCGAGGCCCGGGCCGGCCGGCTCAGCCTCCTTTTCCCGGCAAGCCTTCTCGTCTACGAGCGGCTGGGAAACCCCGAGATCAACAGTCGAATCGAGTCCTTCTGGGCAGGAGACCGAATCAGGGTGGCGGACGTCAACGAAGGGTTGCGACAGATCGGACAGAAGAAGAACTACTCCTTCCGCGCACCGAAGGCCGCGGACCTGCCGCCGCACCGGCTGCGCTTCGCGACGGCGCTCATCCGGGCCGCGGGCTACCGGGGGTGGGTGATCCTGCTCGACGAGATCGAATTGGTCGGGTACTACTCGCTCCTGCAGCGGGGCCGATCCTATGCGGAGCTGGCCCGCTGGCTGGGACCGGCGGCCGGCGACGTCTGCCCGGGGCTGGTCGCCGCGGGCACGGTCATCGACGCGTTCTACCTGGACGTCATCAGTCCCGACGGGAAGCAGGATTGCGACTACGTCCGACCGAGGATGGAGGCGAGCCGGCATGCGGACCTCGCCGTCCGCGCCGAGGCGGGCATGCGCCTGCTGCACGACCAGCGCTGCATCCCGCTGGAGCATCCGACCGACGAGGACGTCAGGGGGACCATCGAGAAGCTGCGTCGGATCTACAGCGAGGCCTACCGGTGGGACGCGCCGGCGGTGGAGGT
The DNA here is from genome assembly GCA_965215155.1 of Vicinamibacterales bacterium. GTDB lineage: Bacteria > Acidobacteriota > Vicinamibacteria > Vicinamibacterales > UBA8438 > JAGWAJ01. The sequence goes on from CBDCCY010000004.1 coordinate 3,149,700, forward strand.
GACGAGCAGCCGTGCCGGGACGCAGGATCGGATGCGCTACTGGGTTCGCGCCGCCATCATCGAGTGGGACCTCATGCGCATCTACCCGGGGGCGCGTCCCGAGACCGTGGACGGCGGGTTTCGCCACACGTTCCAGCAGAACACCGACTTGGAACGGGCTTCCCCGGATGATCCGGCGGATGCCGGCTAGGAGTCTGCGCCGCAGAAACGTGCCATGGAGCGGTTCGTGCCCGCGCAGACTCCCAACGCGCCCGTGAGGGCGCGCTAGACCGACCCCGGACTCGAGCTGATGGGGATGCTGTCCGCCGTCCAGCGCGTCTGGAAGGACGGCCTGCTCCGCACGCGTCGAAATCCACCGCCTTCGCGCCCGAATGCTCCGGAGGTTTCGAGCGCCGCGCCATCGGAACCGGAGCCGCGGGCTGGTGTCGGGCCGCCCGCTGACCACTCCGGGGCCGATGTGGCGGGGTGGTTGCGAATCGTCGAGGAGAACGACGGAGCGGCGGTCCACGCCGCGCTGTTTCTGACCTCCGGCCGCGGAGAGCCAGTCGGATTCTGCTTCACCCGCGGCGAGCGGTACCAGTCGACGTCGTGGCCGCCGCGGGCGGGCGAGCCTGCTGATCTCTCGTCTCTCGTGGGATCGTTGCTACGGGCCGCCGTTCCGGCACCGGTGCTGGTGCTCGGTCTGGCGAGCGAGGCGGCGAGCGGATTCCCGGAGGGCGTCGTCTCCGGGTTGCCGTGGGGCTGCGTTGCAGCGGCCGCCGTCGAGGGTGATCTCGGGGGGGCCGGCGGCACCTCCGGTGCCGCGGTGGAGTGGAGCCGAGCGCCTGACAACGGATCGGCTGCCCGCCGGCTCTTCGGTGAGATCTGTCGACAGACTGCCCCGTTCGAGCCGTTGGAGCGTGCCGGGCTTGCGCTGGAAGTAGCGTTCGCAGACGTGAGGGTCGAAGGCCTGACGGCGGTGGGGGGGCTGACCACCGTGATCGCCCTGTCGGCCCCGGCCAGCCGCCAGGGTCGGCCGACCGGCGCCGGAGAGCGACCGTCTCCCGGTGCGAACCTCGCGGAGCGGCTGTGGGCAGCCCTGGCCCCGCCCCCGCGTCGTGCAGGTCTCGACGAAGCGATCGCGCTCGACTGGCCCCGGCCGCTGATGCCCTTCCAGCAGGAAGGCGTGCTGGCGCTGCTGGCCCGCGATCGCCTGCTGTTGGCCGACGACATGGGGTTGGGCAAGACCGTGCAGGCAATCGCCGCAGTCCGGATTCTGCAGGCGAGGAACACGACTGCCGCGTGCCTGGTCGCGGCCCCGGCCAGTCTGCTGGACCAGTGGCGACGGGAGATCGCCAAGTGGGCGCCGGAGCTCTCCGCCATCATCGTTCGCGGGTCGGCCGCGGATCGCGAATGGCAATGGGCGGCGCGGGTCGACGTCACGCTGGTGAGCTACGACACGCTGCGCGCCGACGCAGGGCGCGCCCCCCGGGCGACGGTGGGGAAGAGGCGCTGGGATGTCGTCGTCGCCGACGAGGCGCAGCGGCTCAAGAACCGCAACGACACCAGCGACGTACTCAAGCGGCTGCGGCGTGCCCGTTCCTGGGCCCTCACCGGGACGCCGATCGAGAATCACGAGGAGGAGCTGGCCTCGATTCTCGAGTTCGTCGACCACGTCGACGGCGGCGCCCCGAAGCGGTACCGACCGGGCGACGCGCTACGCGCCCGGCACCGCGAGTTGCAGCTCCGGCGCCGGAAGGGCGAAGTCCTCGACGAGCTTCCCGACAAGCAGATCACGAAGGTGCCGATCGAGCTGAGCCCGAGGCAGCGCGGCAGCTACGAGCGGGCCGAACGGGACGGCATCATCTATCTGAAATCACTCGGCGCGGAGGTCCGCCTCGAGCATGTGCTGGAGCTCATCACGCGCCTGAAGCAGATCTGCAACGCCGACCCGCAGACTGGCGAGTCCAGCAAGTTGGCGGACATCCGGGACCGGCTCGCGCAACTGACGGCGCAGGGGCACCGGGCGCTCGTGTTCTCGCAGTACACGAGCGACACGTCCGGCGTGGGCGCCGCCGTCCGTCGTCTGGAGGCGTTCCGCCCGCTCGCGTTCACCGGCGGCATGAGCCGGGAGGAACGGACCGCCGTCGTCGACCGCTTCCGGGCCGACGACATGCACAAGGTGCTCGTGCTGTCGTTGCGCGCGGGCGGCCTCGGTCTCAACCTGCCGGAGGCGTCCTACGTGTTCCATCTCGACCGCTGGTGGAATCCGGCCATCGAGCGCCAGGCGGAGGATCGGAGTCACCGCATCGGCCAGACCGTCAAGGTCCACGTAGTCAAGTACTCCTGCATCGGAACCATCGAGGAACGGATCGATGCCGTCCTCGAGCGCAAGCAGGCGCTGTTCGAGGAACTCGTCGACGACGTGTCGCTGGATCTGACCGCGCGCATGAACCGACGAGAGCTACTCGGGCTCTTCGGCCTCGGATAGAGACGAGTGGGACCGCGGGCCCGACGCCGACCTGCGCGGTGGACCGGTCGAGTCGCCTCGTGCTTGAATGACGCGTCGACAGCCCACCAGGCACCGGCAGCGACCGCCCATGACCAGTCCCGCCGACGGCCTGCACGCCGCGCCCGTGGGCCAGACCGAGCGCATCGACGCGATCGACGTCCTGCGCGGCTTCGCCCTGCTCGGCATCCTGCTGATGAACGTCCAGTCGTTCGCGATGCCGCAGGCGGCCTACTTCAACCCCACCGCCTACGGCGACCTCGAGGGCGCGAACCTCGGCGTCTGGGTGGCGGTCCGGATGCTGGCCGACCAGAAGTTCATGACGATCTTCTCGATGCTCTTCGGGGCCGGGATCGTCCTGATGGCGGAACGGGCAGAGGCGCGGGGCGACGCCCGCCGGGTGCACTACCGCCGCATGGGTTGGCTGCTGGTCATCGGGTTGCTGCACGCGCACCTGCTCTGGTCGGGCGACATCCTGTTCCTCTACGCGGTCTGCGGCATGCTGGTCTACCCGCTGCGCCGCCAGCCGCCCGGGCGCCTGATCGCGATGGGGCTGGGTCTGCTGGCGGTCGCGTCGGCCTACTCCATCGGGTCGGGGGTGTCGCTCCCGTACTGGCCGGAGGAGGCGCGCGAGGGATTCGCGGCCGGCGTGTGGCGGCCAGCGCCGGAGATGATCGAGGCGGAGCTCGCCGCCATGCGCGGCGGCTGGCTCGACCAGCAGCTCACCCGATCGGCGGGGGCCCTCGCGTTCGAGACCCTGCTCCTGATCACGTGGGGCGTCTGGCGCGCGGGCGGGCTGATGCTGATCGGGATGGCGCTCTTCAAGCGCGAGGTCTTCGGCGCGCAGCGTTCCCCGCGCTTCTACGCGGCTCTGATTGCGGTGGCGGTAGCGGTCGGCCTGCCGCTCCAGGCCTACGGAATTTCCCTCGACTTCGACCGCGGATGGTCGTTCTGGTCGTTCTTCATCGGCGTGCAGTTCAACTACTGGCCGAGCATCGCCGTCAGCCTCGGCTACGTCGGCCTGGTCATGCTGGCGTGCCGGACTGAGGCGTTGCGCGGCCTGACGCGGCCGTTCGCCGCCGTCGGCCAGACCGCCCTGACCAACTACCTGGCGCAGACGGTCCTCTGCACGACGATCTTCTACGGTCACGGCCTCGGCTGGTTCGGCTCCGTGGATCGCGTCGGGCAGATCGGCGTGGTGGCCTTCGTGTGGGCGGTCCAGCTCATCGCCTCGCCCCTCTGGCTGCGGCGCTTCCGGTTCGGGCCGGCCGAGTGGGCGTGGCGCTCCCTCACCTACGGCGCGCGCCCGGCGCTGCGTCGGGCGCCGGCCCCCGAACCCGCTCACTGACCGCCAGACAACGCCGGGCTCCGTCGAGGCCTCCGTGACCCTTCGCGAAACGGTCGCGAACGGACATCGCTCATATTGTGTTCGTTGGCGTCCGATGCCGTCCGGGTAGAACCGTAAGCTGCTGACTGGTAATCGTTTATGATTCGTACCGGCGGACTGAACCGGGCGGGAAGTCTTGCGGAATCCGCCACCATCCGGCATATAATGTCGGGATGGTTGCAGAGACACCGGCCGCCCCCTCGCCCCGCAGAACCAAGCGCCGAGGACGACATCCGCACAACGCGCTGGCCCCGGCGTTCGTCCGCAGCGCACCGCCCGGACACCACATCGACGGCAACGGACTCTACCTCTACGTCCAGCCCACCGGCGCGAGAAGCTGGATCCAGCGCCTCGTCATCCGTGGCAAGCGCTGCGAGCTCGGACTCGGCTCCGTAGCCCTCGTCCCGCTGGCCGAGGCCCGCGAGAAGGCCGTCTCGAACCGCAAGCTCGCCCGCGAGGGCGGCGACCCGCTGGCCGAGAAGCGCCGCCTCCAGTCCGTGCCCACCTTCGCCGAGGCCGCCGCCGACGTGGTCGAGCAGAAGCAGGCCGGCTGGAAGAACGCCGAGCAGGTCCGGGCCTGGCGCAACAGCCTCCGACGCTACGCCTTCCCCCGCATCGGCACCCGGCCGGTGTCGGAGGTCGAGAGCGCCGACGTGCTGGCGATCCTCTCGCCCATCTGGCACAGCAAGCCGGTCATCGCCAAGGCCGTCCGGCAGCGCATCCACGCCGTGCTGGAATGGGCCATCGCCATGAACCTGCGCAACGACAACCCCGCCGACCGGGTGCGGCCGGTGCTCGGCCCGCAGCGCAACATCGTCGAGCACATGCGGGCGCTGCCGCACCGCGAGGTCGCCGCCGCGCTGGCGGCGGTGCGGGCGTCCCGCAAGCAGCCGGTCGACAAGCTGGCGTTCGAGTTCCTGGTGCTCACGGCCGCGCGCTCGGGCGAGGTGCGCGGGGCGAGATGGGACGAGATGGACACGGCCGGCCGCGTGTGGACACTCTCGGCCCGGCGGATGAAGATGAAGCGCGACCACCGGGTGCCGCTGTGCGGCCGGGCGGTGGAGATCCTCGACGCGGCGCGGACGCTTCCGGGCGCCGGTCCGCTGGTGTTCAGCCCGGGGGGCGGCCGGCCGTTGGACGTCATGCGGTTCCGCCGGCTGCTGAAACGCTGCGGCATCGCCTGCGTTCCCCATGGCTTCCGCTCGTCGTTCCGTGACTGGGCGGCCGAGGAGACGGACCATCCGCGGGAGGTCATTGAGGCGGCGCTCGCCCACGTTGTCCAGAACCCGGTCGAGGCGGCCTACGCGCGGTCGGACCTGTTCGAGCGGCGGCGGCGGCTCATGGACGACTGGGCCTCGGTGGTGTGTGCTGTATAAGCCTCTTAGTATCAGCAACTTACGGTCGTTATTCCGAGCGCTTCCCCTCATCGTGTCCCTCGTTCCCAGCCGGATTCCAGCGGCCCGGAAACACCGTGCGAGGACGGATTCAGATCGTGGTCGTGGTGCGCGACGACGCGCACGACGTGGGCGACGACGAGACGGGGGCGCGGTTCGACAACGGCCTGCTCGGACACGGGCGGCGGTACGGCCGACTCCCCGTTGATCGACGCCTTCAGCTCCTTGCCAGCCGTGACGTAGGCGACGTACTTCGACGGCACGTCCACCCTCTCGCCGGACTTGGGGTTGCGGCCCCGGTGCGGAGCACGGCGGCGGAGGCGAAAGCTGCCGAAGCCGCGGAGTTCGACTTTCTCCCCGCGGCGGAGCGACTCGGCGATGCCGCCGAACACGGTCTCGACGATCCTCTCGGCGGCCTTCTTCGTGAGGCCGGCCACCCGGGCCACCTCCTCGACCAGCGCGGCCTTCGTCAACTTGCCTTCGGTCACGGGTCGGTCTCTCGTCAGCAGGGCGCTGTGGTGGCGCCTGGCGCGGGCGTCGGCCACTCGGCGACAACTGCCCCGAGATGATACCCAGCGGCGACCGTGAGCGACGCTGGCCACAGGGATGGCCTGCACCACCGCGCCCGGAAGCAACGTGGCCGATCCGGCCACGACCGTGCGACACGCGAGGACCGCCGGCCGGCCCTGCCGGCGACGCACGCGGCGGCGACGAGTCATCGCGGCGCGGCTCGCCCATCAGCGCGACGGCGAACAGGTCCAGGGGACCGAGCGATCCGCCAACCGGCACGGCCGGGCGGCGCAACGCCGGGGGTTCGAAGGGGGCGCGCAGCGCCCCCTCGCCAGCCCCTTGCGTAGCACAAGGGGTATGCTGGCTCCTGAGACCTAACAGGTTTCAGGAGCCAGTTCCCCCGGGTCCTCTGATCGTGCCGCCCGACAGTCTCTCGTCGTCGGCCGGATCTTCCTCGTCGCGCCCCTGGATCTTCTCACGTTCCCGCCGCTCTCGCTCGATGTCCTTCCCGTTCGATTCCGTCCCGCGCCTGGATAGCCTGCCCGTGATCGCATTCGTGGCTGACCAGTTCGGCGGTTCGGTGTGGTTGGTCGGTGGATGGCAGGGGTTCGGGCATGGTTACGGTGTTGGGCTTGCGGATCGCGTCCCCCTGTTACGGCGATGGACGGATGCGGACAGTGGCGTTTCGGTGGGCTGCGCGGCCCGGTCGTTCATCGCGAGCCGGGGCCGCTCGAACCGGGCTGGTTCGTTGCCACGGCCGGGTTCTCCTCGAGGTGTGCGCCGAGGCGGTCGTTCAGTCGGGTCGAGGATGCCGTGGTCGTGCCGGTCCGTATTCGGGCCGGACGCCTGCGTTCGGCCCATAATCGCAACCCGTCCGCCCCGCCGGCCGGCTCGTCACCCGCAGGGCCGAAACGCAGAGTAGGAGCCGCGGAGCGGCTTGACGAGGCGGCCGGCGCGGTGGCAACGCCCCGAGGACGCGGATAACGCGCTTAGGATGCTGCCGGGAATTGCCTTGCCGTCTGCATGGGCGATTACCGAGCAAGGGCTTGGGGCTCTGCGGAAGTTGGCGAATCTATAGCGAATCTTCCCCACTGAGCCTCGGCCCCCTGGCGCGATCGAGAATCGAGGAGTCACGTAGAATGACGGGATGGTGCGTCGTGCCGACGCGGGCGGGAGACCGGCTGCGTCACGCTGTTCTTCTCCAGCGGGTGCAAGTCCCGCCTCGGTAAGCGCCGGAGCGCCGAGTAGCAGACCCCAGGCACGACCGGAGACGGCCGTGGCCCGAGCGGGGTGTCAGAAGCCTCTTCGGAGGGAGCAAGTCCGCGGGCCGCAACATGAAGTGAAGCCTGCAGCCTCGACACATTCACAATCCGAGAGCCGAGCCGCTCATCTCACGGCGAAGGCCATGTCTCCCGCGCCCCGGTCCGGCGGTGTACGCGCGGGAGGTCTCGGCGGGGTATGGGGCGCAGCACGCGGACACGGAGAGGGACGGAACACGAGAGGCCCGTCTGCGCGGCCCGGGTCGGGGCAGCGCGGCCCGCATAAGCCGAAGGTGAAAGCGGGCGCGGCGCAGCGGGAGTCCGAGGGGGCCATAGTACTGCGGAGGGCCGTGCAGCAGAACGCGGCCGGAGGGAAGGGCCCCTGCGGTGGACACGGCGTGGGCGCAAGGACGCGCGAGGGCATGGCCGGCGAGACCGGACCCAACTCCCCCGGGAGGCGTCCGCCTCTCGACCAAGTGCGCCAATTGCAACGACGCCTGTGGGCCGCGGCCAAGCGGTCCCCGAAGCGGCGCTTCCACGCCCTGATGGACCGGATCTGGAGGGATGACGTCCTCCGGGAGGCGTGGCGGCGTGTCAAGCGGAATCGTGGCTCGGCGGGTGTCGATTCCGAGACGCTGGCCGAGATTGAGCAGCGCGGTGTCGATGAGTTCCTGCGGGAACTCGGCGCGGCGTTGCGCGCGGGGACGTACCGGCCGCAGCTGGTCCTTCGGCGGTACATTCCCAAGGCCGATGGCCGACGACGACCGCTGGGGATACCGACGGTCCGTGACCGGGTGGCGCAGATGGCCGCGACGCTGGTGTTGAGCCCCATCTTCGAGGCGGATTTCCGCGATTCGTCGTATGGGTTTCGACCGAAGCGGAGCGCGACGCAGGCGCTGGAGGTCCTTCGCGTCCGCGGGGCGCGCGGGGGCTGCCACGTGCTGGACGCCGACATCTGCGACTACTTCAGCAGCATCGACCACGCGAAGTTGCTGACGCTGGTGCGCCAGCGGGTGTCGGACCGGCGAGTCCTTCGTCTGCTACGGCTGTGGCTGGCGGCGGGAGTGATGGACGAGGGGCGGGTGCATCGGACCCTGGCGGGGACTCCGCAGGGGGGCGTCATCTCGCCGCTCTTGTCGAACATCTTCCTGCATGTGCTCGACCGGGTCTGGGAGGACCGGTGGGCGCACCTGGGTACGCTGGTGCGTTACGCCGACGACTTCGTGGTGATGTGCGATACGAAGGCGGCGGTCGAGACGGCTCGGGAGCGGGTGGGCCTGGTGCTGGCCCGCCTCGGGCTGGAGCTGCATCCGGAGAAGACGCGGGTGGTCGACCTGACAGACGGCCGTGAAGGCTTCGATTTCCTGGGGTGTCATCTGCACAAGCGCATGAGCGGTCCCATCTGGGCCCGCAAGCGGCGACGGGTGTATTTCCTGCACCGCTGGCCGTCTCGACGTGCGATGAAGCAGGTGCGCGCCCGCGTGCGGGCGCTGACCCCTCGGGGCCGCTGCCACACGGACCTGCGTCTGGTCATCGCGGACGTGAACCGGGTCCTTCGCGGGTGGGGGCAGTATTTCCGGACCGGCAATGCGGCGACCCACTTCGTACAGCTCGACGACTACGTGGCTGGGCGTCTGCGCGGCTTGCTTCTCAAGCGTGCGGGGGCTCGTCTGGTGGCTGGTCGGGCGCGGGCTTGGCGTCGTCCGTTCTTCGAGGCCCTGGGGCTCGTCCGCCTGCGCGGCACGATTCGGTATCCGGGGGTGGTGCATGCTGCGACCTGAAGTCCACCTGGTAAGCCGTGTGCGGGAAATCCGCACGCACGGTTTGAACGGGGGTCTTGCTTTCAGCCGGTCGGTACCGCCGCCCGGTGCCCAGTGAGATCTACCAATGAGATGTGTTTTCCGAACGACTCGTGCGTGGTGGATCCCGGCCCTTTTGCTGGCTGGTTGCGGCGGCGCGGAGGAGGCGCCCGACGTCATCGTCGTCGATACCCCGGGGGCGGTGTCGATCAAGGCCGAGGTGTGGGCCGACAACTGGTTCGTCTTCTACTTGGGCGAACGGCTGATCGTCGAGGACTCGACGCCGATCACGACGGAGCGGTCCTTCAACGCCGAGGCGTTCGTCTTCAACGCGGACTACCCCCTGCAACTGAACTTCGTCGCCAAGGACTTCAAGCAGGACGACACGGGCCTGGAGTACATCGGCCGCAGTAACCAGCAGATGGGCGACGGCGGCCTCATCGCGCAGTTTACGGATCTAGCCACGGGAACGACGGTCGCCGTCACGAACGCCGGGTGGCGCTGCCTGCTGATCCACGACGCGCCACTCGACCGCGCTTGCGAAGACGAGTCGGAGCCGGTGCCCGGCGTGGGCCCCTGCCGGTTCGCGGCGACGCCGGTGCCCGATGGCTGGCGCCGGCCCGGCTTCGACGATGCCCACTGGCCGTCAGCCGTGGAGCACAGCGAAGCCGACGTCAGACCGCGAGGCGGCTACGACTCGATAGAATGGCGCGACGGGGCGCGGCTGATCTGGACGGCCGACCTCGAGACGCACAACACGCTGCTCTGTCGCCTCACGGTGGAGCAACCCTGACGGCACCCGCTGACCCCTCGACGAGATTCCCGAACCGCCGGCCCCGGGGGGAGGTGTGCGCAGCGTTCTTCGTGACCGGCTCCCATTCCCGGTCCTCATCACGATGGCCGTCCCGTTGACTTCAAGGGTGCCTCAAGTTCCGCGACGCGCCGGCCCCGTGAATCCGCCGTTATCGCCCGAGAAGGCGGCAACGCAATTCCCGTCACTGTCCTTACGGCCGCAGGGGGGCGCTCTGTCCGGGCGTTGCGGCCGAGTAGGCCGCCCACTCATCCATGAGCCGTCGCCGCCGCTCGAACAGGTCGGAGCGGGCGTAGGCCGCCTCGACCTTGTCGCGTACCGTGTGCGCCAGTGCGGCCTCGACCACCTCGCGCGGATGGTTCGTCTCCTCGGCCGCCCAGTCCCGGAACGTGGAGCGGAAGCCATGTGGCACGGCGGCGATCTCCAGCTTCTTCAGCAGGCTCGACAACGCCATGTCGGTCAGCGGCTTGCCCTGCGCCGTCGGGAACACGAGCGGGCAGTCGCCGGCGCCGAGCGGTTGCGCCGCGTCGAGGACCTTCAGCGCGGGCACGCTGAGCGGGACCCGGTGCTCGCGCAGCGCCTTCATGCGGTCGGCCGGAACGGTCCACACTGCGGCGTTCCGGTCCATTTCGGACCAACGTGCTCCGCGCGCCTCGCCCGGACGCGCGGCCGTGAGCACCATGAACTCGAACACGAGCTTGACCACGGGCCGGACCGTCGCGGCCCGGATCGCCGCCAGCGACGCCGCCACCTCGCCATGCGGCAGCGCCCGCATGTGCCGCACGACCTTCCGCTGCTTGCCGAGCACCGGGCCGAGCCGATCGGACGGATTGTCAATGCGGTACTGCATCGCGATGGCCCACTCCAGCACGGCGTGGATGCGCTGGCGCACCCGCTGCGCGGTGTCGGGCTGGCTGTGCCAGATGCGTTGCAGCGTGTCGAGCACGTCGGCGCTGGTGATCTCGGAGACGGGCCGCTGGCCGAGATACGGGAAGGCGTGGGTCTTGAGGGTGGCCCACCACTGGAGACCGTGCTTGGGGCTTCGCCAGCCGGGGCGCTTCTGTTCCAGCACCTTCGCGGCGGCCTCCTCGAAGGTCGGCGTGCGCTGGATGCGGCGCTTCTCGGCGAGCGGGTCGCCGCCCTCGCGGGCGAGCTTGCGGTTGGCGATGGCCTTCTCGCGGGCCTCGGCGAGCGGGACCAGGGGGATGCTGCCGAGCCCGAGTTCGTGCCGCCGGCCGCGGATGACAAGGCGCTGCACCCAGCTCCGGGCGCCGGAGGGCTGGACGAGGAGGTAGAGTCCCTGGCCATCGCAGTGTCGTCCTGGCGTGGCGTTTCGGACGAAGGCGGGCGTCAGTCGCCTGTCGGGATGGCGGCCCCGGGGCTTTCGGTGTCGGACGGCGGCGTGCCTCACATCATGCATCACCCTATTATATGGCGGAAGGTGCGGCGCTACGCAAGACGTGCTGACCCGTTCAGTCCACGGCGGGAGAGGTATAAATCACCATTACACGGCCACTTATGAACGATTACAGACGGTGCAGGACGACACGGGACGCCTAATGATGGACGACTGGGCCGCGTATCTGGCCGGAGAGCGCCGAGCGGAAGACTCGACGCCGCGCTGACCGTGCGGGGCCGAGGGCCGGATGCCACGACGGCGTCCGGCGTGTCAACCGCTGGCGCGGTCCTCCGCTTGCGCTGCGGCCGTCCCGGTGACACGCCGGCCACCGTCGCGGACGAGGCTGGTTATGACGGACGCTGGCGTCCGTCCCGTTGACAACGGAACCGGGCATCGACCACGATCCGGACCCCGCCGGCCCCACCGCCGCCCGTACGGGCAACCGGGGTCCGTCAGCAGGCCGGGCGCACAGGGGAACAAACGCGCCAGGAAAGCAAACGGCATGGTACGGTACCGGGCGGAACACGACGCGGAAGGATGACAGCGCACCACACTGGCTCGACAGGGAACCAGTACCGGCGCACGAGAGCGGCGCATACGACCAAGAGGCGAGTAGTACGGAAGTACGATGAGGAACAGGGGGACGAGGTGACAGTTGTGATCCGACCTGTCGCCTGATCACAACGAAGGCCGAGGCGAACTTACACCGATGATGCCGCAGTAAGGGTGTAAGGAGGACAAGCGGCCGAACTTACACCCCCAGTCACACTTGAACTTACAGTCACATGACCGCCAAGTCTTTCCATATCAACCAGATCCCACCACAACACACCACCTCCCACGTACAGAGAAAGGTACGTGGGTGAGGTTGGGGAGCGACCCTGCCGAATCCCTGCGGTCTTCGGCCCCGGCTGGTGTGCTCCCGTCACACCAGCCGGGCCGCGTCGCTCCCCTTGGAACTGTCCGTCCCGGAAGGGGATCAGCAGCTGCGGCCACGGCGGAGCGGCCACCTGACGGCAGCCCGGCGGGACTGAGTACACCGCACCGATCACTATTGCTGCTCCGCAAACATGAGCGCCGCGATCACGCCCCCAGCGATCGCGAGCGAAGACCACAACCATCCCCCGCCGCCCGAGTCGTCCTCGGACGGCCGCGTCAAGGCAGCGGCGCGGCCCTCGGCCTCGATGGTGAGGCGCTCGGCCTCGAGGGCGCGGCTCTCGGCGTCTGCCGCCCGGCTGTCGGCTTCGGCAGCCCGCCGCTCTGCCGCCGCGGCGCGGCTCTCGGCCTCGGCGGCCCGGCTCTCGGCGGCTTCCAGGAGCCGGGTCTGCAACTCCATCATCTCCGCGATCTCCGCCAGTTCCCGTTCCACATCGGCATCGCTCCGAGCCGGCGGCTCCGGCGGCTGTGTCCCGCCGAACGAGGTGGCCGGCATCGCCAGCGCGAACGCGGCGAGGAACGATGTGATGCGAAACGCGGTCGACAAAGTGTCCATGCTTCCTCCAGAACGTTCAGGAGAACGGGTCCGGCACGCGCCGGGCCGTCCCGATTCCAATCATCGCCGGGTACTGGCTGTCAGCGGGCGATCCGGCAGATGGCTTCGATGCGCCGCCGCGCATCCTCGATCCGGTCTCCGACCTGGTCCCGCGCCTCTTGAGCAAGTTCCGGTGACGGCACGAATCCGGAACGACCGCCAGTCAGCGCCAGGAGACGGCCATACGCTTGACTCGTGCTCCCCTTTGCATTGGAACACCGGATGCGAAACCACGTGACACCGTCGTCGGCGTTCGCTGCGGCCTCGGCGGCGCGCACCCCCTGCTCCGCCATCGTCACAACCTCAAGCAACGCCTGCTGCCACTCCTGCATGCTGCGAGGATCGGCATCCGAACCGCTCCCGGTATCCGCCCCGCCCGGAGCCGTGCCGCCGCCGGTCCGGCCGTCGGGGGCCGGCGAGTCCGGCGAATCCTCGTACCGCTGTCTCGCTTCGAGGTTCGTGCGCAGGGCGGCCATCATCTCGCGCGCCGCGAGGAGCATCGAGTCCAACGCCCGGTCCGTCCGGTCGCTGCTGCGCTCGACCTCCTGGCCGCGCGCCCCGTTCACGGCGGCCTCCAGCCGGCCGCGGGCCGCCCGCACGTTGTCGATCCCGATGCCGAAATAGGTGTCCGCTAGGCGGTCCGCGGCCTGGGACATCGCAACCGCCGTCCGGCTGACAACGTCCAGGACGGTCCGGTGCAGAGCGGCGTGCGCATCCACGGCGTAGCCGTGAAGGTTGTGGGCACGGATGAGGTAGGTGTTGTTAATCCTGAACGCGGTATCGGTTGCGGATCGGCTGGCCGAGTAATCGAAGCCGAAGTAGAGCCGGCTGTTGTCGGCGTATCCGCGTGCCGCCTCGGCGCCGCCAATACCCACCAGGTCCACGTAGTCCGCCACCGCCTGATAGTGGGAAATCTTCACCCTCAGTAGCGGGTCCCAAGCCGCCTGGCCGATCGTTGCGGGGTGGTAGGGGTTATCCAGCCAGTCCGTGAACTCACGCGCCTCAACTCGGCTACGCATCTCAGGTGGCACCTCCTCGCCGGGAGCCCGCCAACTGCAATCGGGTGACCTGTCGCACGTGCGCTGGTACTCGTGACGTGTGGCGTGGACCCGTTCGTGGCGGCTGTCTCGCGCGGCGTCGGCGGCGGCGAAGGCGTCACGGGCGCGTTCGGCGGCGGCGAGAACCTGCTCGGCCGCCTCCAGCGTGCCCTGCCGCCGGAAGTTCTCGACGGCGTTGGCAACCTGCTCGAAGGCCGCCTGCTCGGACCCGTAGGGTTGCTGGGACGCCGCCCCCGCAGGGGCCAGCACGGACACCACGGCGAGCGCGAACGTGACCATCGGACGCGGCATGTCGTTTGCTCCCTTCGATCGAGAGGGCGGCACGGCGGCTCCTTCGCCCCTCGTTCACGTCAGTCCCAACGGACCCGCGCCGAGACGGGGCGGGGCGGCGTGCGCCACGCGCTCCCTCGGTTCGCCGCCCGCGTCCGGCGGCGCGGGCGGCGCCTCCCGGTAGCAGACCGCCGCCGCGGTCACGCCGGAGACGAGCATGGCCAGCCAGACACTGGGCCAGAGGATCCGCGTCAACTCCGCGCCACTGACCGCCGAACGCCTGCGTGTTGCAGATCGCGGAGCATCGACCGCGTATCGCCCCGCGTCTTCTCCAGCTCTTCCTTCGCCGTCTTCGCCTCGTCGGTGACTTCCTGCTTGATTTGGTTGAACCGGTCCTTCGCCACGCTGTAGGCGAGGAAGCCGGTGATCGGCATGACCAGGGCGAGTGTGGTGAGGAAGATCCCGACGGCCGTGAGCCACCACTGGACCAGCTGGCGTTCTGGCGACTCGGCGCCCGCAGACTCGTTGGCCGTGGCCGCGCCGCATGCAGAGTCGATCGCTGCCGTCGACCGCGGCGCCGCGGCGGACGGACAGGGTTGACACTGGACGGTGATAGTTTTGCAGTCGCTCCCGCCGTGCTCGGGATTCGGCTGGCTGTGATGGGCCAACGGGGCAGTGGCTCGGGACGGGTCCAGCACGCCGCCTGACTGAGCCGCGGCGCCGGCAACGGTCAGCCCGAGCAGGGCGGCGCCGAGCACCACGCGAGTCGCAGCCGTCATGCACGCGGCGCGGCATGCGCAACGGCGGTGCCGAGTCGCGGAAGACCCTACCGGACGGAGAATCGCCTGGGGCTGCGCACGGCGGGCGGGAACCACGCCGGCATCGGTGTCACGGCCGCTGTCGCGAGTGGGACGGGCGCGTTGGTTTCCGCCGGGGGGGGGGGTAAATGCCCTGCTTTCAGGCACTTACGCCAAATCAAGGGCAGGGGCCTCACGAGCGCGCTGCCGCGTAGTTCAATTCCGACTCGCGAAGAACCTGGCTCCATGCGGGAAGATCCTACCACGTAGCCACGCGCACGTGCACGTGCGCGCGCTGGAGCGTCAGCAATACCGAATCCGCCATACCCCCTCGACGGCCTACGACCCGGCGTCCCGTGCGACCGACGGCGTAGTCGTCCCGCCGCCCGCGGCGCGGCCCGGACGCGGCTCGCCGCCGGCTCCCCCGCCGCGAGGGTCTCGCCTGAGGCCGCCGCGTCCGACACCGTTCAGGAACGCATCCGACCCGACGGCCAGCGCGAAGCCCCGGCGCCGGCAGCCCGCCCCGGACGCCTACGGCCACCACCGCCCAGCCGGTGCCGACCGGGGGACAGCCAGTGAAACGGGCCGGTACGCCCGGTCCGGATCGGTGCGCGGTCCGCAGGTCCGCAGCCCCGCAGTTGTAGACCCCGCAGCCCCGCAGCCCCGCAGCCCCGCAGCGTAACCGTTCGGCGAAGCCGGTATGGACATGGGAGCGGGCCAACCGGACGCTGGCGTTGTCGACGGCCAGCACCGGTGGATGTCCCTGTGCAGGGAGGGGCGCCGGACCGGATCGGCCCGCTGTTCGACGATGCTTGCCCCGACTGCCGCAACGCCGGATACCGGGACGACCGAACGCTTACCCCGCAGGTAACCGTTCGGCGAAGCCGGTATGGACATGGGAGCGGGCCAACCGGACGCTGGCGTTGTCGACGGCCAGCACCGGTGGATGTCCCTGTGCAGGGAGGGGCGCCGGACCGGATCGGCCCGCTGTTCGACGATGCTTGCCCCGACTGCCGCAACGCCGGATACCGGGACGACCGAACGCTTACCCCCGCAGCCGGTCCCTGAAGTGCAACCGAGTCCGGTTGACGTTGCGGGGTGCCGCATGGGGAACGCGGGGCGGCAACGCAACCTAAACCATTGCATACATAGGTAGTTATAAGATTCTCGTGGCGGTCACACGGTCACGGCTACGACCGCGGGCGCTTCCCGGTCGTCCTACCTGGCAACGGACGCGCTGCGACGCCCCCGAGGGCGATGCATCGGCGAGGACGTCGCGTGGGCGAGTCGCCGGGTCGGCGAGGGCGGTCGCGTGGGCGGGTCGCCGTGTTGCCGGGGGCGCCGCGTTGCCGCGGGCGTCGCGTTGTTGCAGGCGCCGCGTTGCTGCCGGCGCCGCATCGCCGGGGGCGCCGCGTTGCCGCGGGCGCCGCGTCGTATGATGGATTCGGTCATGGATTCAGGGGATTGGGGTCGACGGGGCGGGTCTGGCGCGTGGGAGACGCCGCCTCCCGAGACGGCATCCCGGCGAGGGGGCAGGCGGCATGGCTGACGCACGGCGGCATCGAGACAGGCACCGGACGACCCGGTGGAGCGGCGCGGCGGTCCTGGCGACAGCCGTTGCGGGCGCCGCCTGCGCGCCGGGCGCCCCGCCTCCGGCGGCGCAGGCCCAGGTGCGAGCGGCGCCTGTCGCGCCGGCCGCCCTGCGCCCGGACGAGCTGGCGATGGTCGAGCTGTTCGAGCGGACCAGCCCGTCGGTCGTCTACCTCACGAGCCTCGCCCGGCGGGTCGACTGGTTCGGGCGGACCGTGGGGCGGGAGGTGCCGCGGGGGACCGGCACCGGGTTCATCTGGGACGACGCCGGCCACGTGATCACGAACTACCACGTCATCGGCGGAGCCGACTCCATCGAGGTGGTGCTGCACGACCAGATGACGTACGAGGCGGACGTGGTCGGCACCTCTCCGTCGCACGACCTTGCGGTGCTGCGGATCGAGGTGCCGCCCGGCACGCTGCGGCCGGTCGAGATCGGCGACAGCGAGGGACTGCGCGTCGGGCAGAGCGTCTACGCCATCGGCAACCCCTTCGGCCTCAGCGCGACCCTGACCACCGGCATCGTCTCCGCGCTCGGACGGCGCATCGAGGGGGTGGACGGAACGCCGATCGAGAACGTCATCCAGACCGACGCCGCCATCAACCGGGGCAACTCCGGGGGGCCGCTGCTGAACAGCGCCGGCCGCGTCATCGGGGTCAACACGCAGATCGCGAGCCCGTCGGGCGCCTCGCACGGCGTCGGCTTCGCGGTGCCCGTCAACACCGTCCTGCGCGTCGTGCCGGAGCTGATCGAGACCGGGGAGTACGTCCCGCCGCAGCTCGGGATCGAGATCAACTACAACCTGAACCGCAACCTGCTGCGGCGGGGGACTACCGGCGTACTGGTCGTGGACGTCACCCCCGGCACCGGCGCGGCCGAGGCCGGACTGCGGGGCATCGAGGTGGAGGGAAACCGTCTCCGGCGCCTCGGCGACATCATCCAGCGCATCGACGGCGAGCGGATCGCCTCGCCGGCCGAGATGCGGGCGGTGCTCGACCGCTATCGGGTGGGCGACGAGGTGACCGTCACCATCCTCCGCGACGGCGCGGAGCGGGAGTTCGTCGTCCGCTTGTCGTAGGTGTTTTCCGGGGCGCCGCGCCGGGGGCTTTCGGTCCCTCTTGACACCCGCCGCCGGCCGGCGCTATTGATCGTGCCCCCCGGACCTGCGAGCTACCCGCTCGCGACTGACATGTAGCAGAGGTGAAGAGAGATGTTCCGAACCAATGAGACATGGAGGGTCGTTCGCGTGGCGGCCCTGGGCATCACCGCAGGCGTCCTGGCCGCCTCCCCGGCCGCGCAACCTCCGCCGCCGCCGGAGACCTTCACCGGCACCACGGCCAACATGAGCGCTCCGGGCGTCGACCTCCGCATCAACGTGCTGCGCTGGTCGGAGGCGGCGGATCGCGAGGAGGTCGTGTCGGCGATCGAGCCCGCGCTGGCGGGAGCCGTGGCGGTCGAGGACGGCGAGACCATCAGCGACGCCCTCCAGGAGCTGCAGACGGTCGGCTTCATCTGGACCGGCGGCGCCCTCGGCTATGCCCTGAAGTACACCCACCGGACCGAGCAGCCCGACGGCGGCGAGCACATCGTCCTGGTGACCGACCGCCCCCTGGGCCTCTGGGATCGGAACGGCCCGTGGCGCGACGGAGACACCGAGCCGCGCGACTTCACCGTCGTCGACCTCCGCCTCGACGCCGAGGGCAACGGCGAGGGCCGGATGTCGCTGGCGTCGCCGCTCGTCGTCGATGCCGAGGAGCAGACCGTCGGCCTGGGCGGTGACCAGCCTGTTCCCGTGCACCTGGAGAACGCCAAGCGGGAGCCGCTCCCGTACTGGGCCCGCTGAGCGGGTATCCGGCGGCGGCGATCGGACGGCGCGCGACCGCAAGAGCCCGTGGCGCGGTGCGGGGTCGTTACGGGCCCCGCTCGGGGACGAGCGCGCGGAGCCCCACGCTCGCCGTCGCGATCGCAGCCGCGTCAGCCGGCGCCCTCCAGCAGCCAGCGTTCGGCCGGGGCCCAGGTCACGCCGTCCGGCAGCCGGCGTCGCGGCGGTGCCGCATCGAGCGTCACGAGCAGGAGACGCGCGTCGCCGTACGCCCGACCCGCCGACTGGAGCGCGCGCACCTCCCGCTCCCAGGTCGCGTCGTCCGCGGTGTCCAGGCAGACCTGTACCAACAGCGGCGCGTCACCCGCCCGGTGGGCGATGAAGTCGACCTCCCACCCCTCCGCCGTGCGCACGTAGGCGACCTCGCGGCCGCGGCGCTCCAGCTCCAGCAGGACGGCGGTCTCCAGGGCGTGGCCCCGGTGGCTCCGGCCGCCGCGCGCGAACAGCGGGATCAGCCCCGGGTCCACGGGATATGCCTTGCGGGGATTCACCATCCTCTGCCGTTCGGAGGCCGCGTGCAGGGAGACGGTGCGCACGAGGAAGGCATCCTCCAGGTAGCCGAGGTAGGCGTGCAGGGTGTCCTTGCCGACCCGCACCCCCTGCGAGCGCAGGGTGTCGTACTGCTTCTTCACCGAGAAGCCGCCGCCGGGGTTCGCCAGCAACTGGCGCTGCAGCCAGCGCAGCGCGAGCGGATTCGTGACGCCGTGCCGGTCGATGACGTCGCGCAGCACGACGACGTCGACGTAGCCGCCGAGCAACGCGGCCCGGTCTCGTGGGTCGGCGCCCTGCGCCTCGGGGAAGCCGCCTTCGGCCAGGTAGCGCTGCAGTCGCTCGGCGAGTGCGGCCGGCCAGGCTTCCGACCTGCCCGCCGGGGGCTCGTCCCCGGTGTGGCGCAACGCTTCCCGGAAGCTGAAGGGATGGACGAGCACCTCCATCGCCCGGCCGCGGAGGCTGGTGGCTACCTCTCGGCTCAGGAGACGGGCCGAGGAGCCGGTGACGAAGAAGTCGATCCCGCCGGTGTCCATCAGGCGCCGGACCAGTCCTTCCCACCCCGGCACGTACTGCACTTCGTCCAGGTACACGGTGACGCCGGCCCGCCGGTGAAGATGCGGAAACCGCCGGACGTGCTCGTCGAGGAGCCAGCCGAGGTCGGCGACGGTGAGGCCGGCCAGACGCTCATCCTCGAGCAGCAGCAGCAACTGGGATTCCGGCGGGGCCCCGGCACGCAGGCGCGCGTCGCGGCATTGCAGCAGGAACGAGGTCTTCCCGCTGCGACGCACGCCGATGACCGCGAACGCCTTGCCGGGGATGGCCGGCAGCCGCACGTCCCGGCGCGTCAGGTGTCGGGCCGGGGTCGCCAGCGCCTCCTCAAGCTTGAGCCGCAAGATGTCGCGCGGTATTGTCACTGCCAGAGTGACAATATGCCAGGAATGGTCACTTCGTAAAGGACAGATCGGGAGATCCGGCCCGTACGAGCCGCTTCTCCCATGCCCTCGGCCCACTCCTCTGCCTTCAGGCCGATGAGTTCGGCGACGACCGTCACCGATGCTTCGTCGTCGGCAATCGGATCGATTGGCGCCAACTCGGGATTGGTCCTTGGGCCTCGCAGTCTGCGTCTTGTCGCCCTCAGGCGGCGAGCACGGCGTCGAGATTGGCGCGGTCCAGGAGCCCCGCGTCGGCCGGGCGCTCGAGGAAGGGCTCCACGTCGCGGGCCAGGGCGCCGGTCTCGATGTGCGCGAGCCGCGAGCGAAGCAGCCTGCGCCAATCGGTGGCCGACAGGCTGTCGGCGCCGCGGGTCCGATCGAGCGCATGCTGGAGGAACGGCACGTTCGGCTCGACCGGTGGGCGGCGCGACCGATACCACACCAGGTCGAACCAGTCGTGGCCCTCCGGATAGCCGCGCGTGAGCAACGCATGGAGCTTGCCTGCCATCAGTGACGGAGGTCGTGGTGACGGATGACGAACGTGAAGTGGCGGGTGACGACTGAGCGCTGCAGCGCCGCGCCGACGGGTGGACGAGTGTCGATTTCGATCCTGATGGAGAGCTTCTGCTCTTGGTGACCCGACAATCCCGCTTCCGCGAGGAGGGACGAGGTTCGAATCCAGGCGATCTGCACCGGTCTGCGGTCGATCCAGCGCACCGTGCTGTCGAAGCCGGAGAGATGGAGATCCCGCTTGAGCTTCCCGAGCCAGCGCACGGGGTCGTACTCGTCGGAAGCGATCCGGGAGAAATCGAGGTCTTCCGAGAATCGCGGCAGGTTCTCCAGAAACCGCACCGCCGTGCCTCCGACGAACGCGAGGGCGCGGGATGCCTCGCTCTCGTGCAGGGAACGCATGATGAAGGCCTGCAGGTGCTCGCGAAGTGCGTTGAGCCTCCGCCCGGGGTCGTCGAAACGCATGGCCGCGTCGAGAGCGAGGTCCTTCACAGATCCACGCCGTCCTCGCCCTCCTCCGGCGCGCCGCAGCAGGCGCGCCATACCCGCACGGCGCGCAGGATCCTCGGCTTTCCCATGCGCTGCGCGCCGGCGAGCAGGCGGCGCGGGTCGACGGCTTCGCAGTGCTGAAACCGCATCTCCCGCATCCGCGGGCCGTCCCACTCGCCACCGTGCAGGTGAAACAGATCGAGGAGCGCCTTCTCGGGCGTGGCGATCACCACCTCGGCGCCTGCGATGCGCG
The DNA here is from genome assembly GCA_965215155.1 of Vicinamibacterales bacterium. Taxonomy (GTDB): domain Bacteria; phylum Acidobacteriota; class Vicinamibacteria; order Vicinamibacterales; family UBA8438; genus JAGWAJ01. The sequence goes on from CBDCCY010000004.1 coordinate 3,170,552, forward strand.
CGGCACGATAGCCGAAGAAGAAGCTCCGCTTGATGGCCGTGTAGATGAATGCGCCGAACGCGTTGTCGAACCTTCGCGGGGTGCGCGTGGTGACGTTGGTGTAGGCGGATACACCCTCCGGGATGAGGCCGTAGAACCCGAGGGCCCGCGGTCCGCTCACATACGACGGGGAGTACAGCGCATTGGCCAGGGCGGCCGGCGACAGCGGCGTCCGGCGGTAGCGATCCGCCCACGCGTACATGCCGCGGCGAAGCGACAGCAGCTTCCCGGCGCGGGTCCGCGGTGAAGCTGGTTGACGACGTTCGCGTGTGGTTCCCCGGTCAGTTGCACGACCGTGGCCAGTTCGAAGAACGGCATCGCGCCGAAGAGGTCGACCGCCGCGTCCAGCCGCATCGTTCTCGACAATCTACAGAGATGCTCATTGTTGTCAATGTTCTTGGCTGAGGTCGATCAGGGCGATGACCGCAGCGAGGTGGTCGAGCCCTGGAAGATCGTGGACGAGGCGGCCGGCCCGGCGGCCGCCGTCCGTCCCGTGACGGCGAGGCGTGCACGCACCCGATCGAAGCGAAGGCCGAACCCGTCGTTCCGTCACACGAGCATGGCGAGCAGGGAGGCGTCCAGCGGCCGCTCGGAGACGATGGGGGTGGAGTCCCGGCCGCCGCGCCGGCGCGGCGCTCAGCCCGGCCGGGCGGCGTAGGGCGCTTCGTCCTCGCGGACGCGCACGCTGTCGCGCCGGCGACGGTCCACGATGCGGGCGACGGCCGCGGTTCGCTCTTCGAGACTCGCGCCGCGGCGCACGCCGTCGACCGCCTCGCGCACGTCATCGGGCGTGAGGCCGCCGAGCACTCGGGATGCGACCAGGCCGCGCGGCGTGGTGCCGGGGTGCAGCGCGAGGAACTCCGCCCGCAGCTCCCGCGTGTCCTTGCGGCCGTGCAGCCGCCACAGCTCCCGCACGCCCAACTCGGCGTAGCGTCCGATCTTGCCTGCGTCGGCGTTCGTGATCTCTGCCTCGACCACGAGATCGAGCGGCGTGCGCTCCAGGAAGGCGTCTGCCGCTGTCTCACCCTCGACCAGGGCGGCGCAGTAGCCCCTGGCTCGCGCACCAAGATAGAACGCGCAATCCGGCTCCATGCCCGTGCCCGGCGGGTCGTTTCGGCCGCGCAGGCGCGTATGGCGAAGGTCCTTGCTGGCGCCGGTGATCGCGCTTGCAGCCGCGTGCACGATATGGGCGAAGATCTCCCCGAGGTCCTCGTGGAGTCGCGAGGGCGTCATCAGGGTGATGAGCCCGCGCACGGGGTCGAGACACACGCGCGGGTACCACCGGTTCCAGTCGATGGCCGCGAGCTCGGCCACGGTCGCGCCATCGGCGTGCAGGACGTGGATCGTGGAGCCCAGCGGTCCGGTGTGCTTCGTGGCTTCGGGGCCTGCCGCTATGCGTGTGTCGCGCTCCGCCATGTGTTCACCATAGCACGAAGCGCCCCGCGCTCGCGCTATCTATAGCTCGCCCGGCGAGGCGCAGTCGAAGCCGTGGGCGGCGGCCACCGCGGCGTGCGTCACCTGGCCGTCGACGACGTTGATCCCCTTCGCCAAGGCCGGGTCCCGCTCCGCCGCGGCGCGCCAGCCGTGGTCCGCGATCGCCAGGGCGTAGGCCATCGTGGCGTTGGTGAGAGCGTAGGTCGACGTGTGGGGGACGGCGCCCGGCATGTTGGAGACGCAGTAGTGGACGACGTCCTCCTCGACGTAGCGCGGGTCGTGATGGGTGGTCGGCCGGCTCGTCTCGGCGCAGCCGCCCTGATCGACGGCGACGTCGACGAGGGCCGAGCCCGGCTCCATCTGCGCCAGGTGGGCGCGGGTGACGAGCCGCGGGGTTCGCGCGCCGGGGATGAGGACGGAGCAGACGACGAGGTCGGCCGAGGCGACGGCGCCCTCGATGTTGGCGGCGTTCGACATCAGGGTGGTGACGTGGCCCTGGACGACGTCCCGGACGTAGGCGAGCCGCAGCGGGTTGATGTCGACGATCGTGACGTCGGCTCCGAACCCGACGCCGACGACGCAGGCGTTCAGGCCGACGACGCCGGCGCCCAGGATGGTCACCCGGCCGCGCCGCACGCCCGAGACCCCGGGCAGCAGCAGCCCCTTGCCGCCGGAGCGCATCTCGAGCGACGTCGCGCCCGCCTGGATCGACAGCCTGCCCGCGACCTCCGACATCGGCACGAGGAGCGGAAGCGTTCCGTCGGCGAGCTGCACCGTCTCGTAGCCGATGCCGACGACGCCCCGCTCGAGAAGCTGCACGGTCAGCTCCCGCGACGCGGCGAGGTGGAGATAGGTAAAGAGGATCTGGCCGGGCCGCATCCGGTCGAACTCGGGCTCGAGCGGCTCCTTGACCTTCAGGATCAGGTCCGCCCGTTCCCACACCGCGTCGGCGCCTTCGACGACGGCGGCGCCGGCGTCCCGGTAGGCGCGGTCCGGAATCGTGCTGAAGAGCCCGGCGCCCGCCTCCAGGAACACCTCGTGCCCGCGCGCGGTGAACGCCGCGACTCCCGCCGGGGTGACAGCGACGCGGTTCTCGTCCGCCTTGATCTCGGTCGGGATGCCGATGCGCATATCGCGACGCTCGCCCGCCTTTCGCCGCGCGGCACTGCGCGGCTCCCCTCGGCGCTCGCCCGCCCGCGAGGTCGGGCTTCGGCAGGAGCCACGCCTCGCGCGCGGCACTGCGCGGCTCCCCTCGGCGCTCGACCGGCCGCGTGGGAGTCCGCGCCGCTCTACGGCGCAGACTGGTGACGCGGCGCAGCCCGGTCGGCGCCTTCGCGCACGCGGATTTCCGCGCGCCTGCGGCGTACGACGCGAGCGACAGCCTCCTTCCGCTCGTCCGGAGTCACGCTGAACCGGACCCCCTCCACCGCCTTGCGAACGTCGCCGGCCGTGAGTCCGCCGAGAACGCGCGAAAGCGGCGAGACTGCGCGGCGGCTTCCCGGGGCCGAGGGCGAGAAACTCCACCCGCAGTTCCCGGGTTCCCTTGCGCCCGTGCAAGCGCCAGAGCTCGCGCACGCCGATGTCGCGGTAGCGTTCGACCTTGCCGGCGTCGGCGTTCGTGATCTCGACCTCGACCACCAGGTCGGGCGGGGTCCGCTCGAAGAAGGCGTCGGCCGCCGCCTCGCCGTCGACGAGGGCCGCGCGATAGGCCCTGGCGCGCTCGCCGACGTAGAACGCGCAGTCCGGCTCCAGCCCCGTGCCGGGGGGATCGGCCGGCGCGCGGAGCCGCGTGTCGCGCAGGCCCTTCGAGGCGCCGGTGATGGCGCTCCCCGCCGCATCCACGACGTGGCCCAGGATCTCGGCCAGATCGCCGTGGAGGCGCGAAGGGGTCATCAGGGTGATGACCCCGCGCACCGGATCCAGGCATACCTGCCGGAAGCGCCGAATCCAGTCGATGGCGGCGAGCTCGGCCACCGTTCCCGCATCGGCGCGAAGAACGTGGATCGTGGAGCCGAGCGGCCCGGTGTGCATCGTCGCCGAGGGGCCCCCGGCGACGATGCCGCCGTGCGCTTCCACGTCGTCCACTGTAGCACGCGGGCGTTCGCCGGCTACGCCCGTCGCCGCCGCCGGGCAGCTCCCGTCGGCCCACTGCGTCCGGCCCTTGGCCACCCCGCCCGCCTGGCGGCAGCGGGCCATCGTGCGGCCGACCGGAGCCGGGCCAAAGGCCGGCCGTGGGGGCGCCCGGGCGCGCCTACGGCCGCAGCTCGTCGATGTCGAGCGTGTTCGCCCGGTCGATGATCCTGGCGAAGGCGCGGGCCACCGCCTCGATGCCGGCCGCCGGCACCAGCTCCGGGATGTCCCAGTCGGTGTGCTTGTGCTCGGGGGAGCGGATGAGCTGCACGGACGGGGCCTCCTTGTCGATGGCCATCATCTCGCCGGTGGCGCGCCCGTCCATCGCACCGATGACGGTCACGCCGAACGTGTCGTAGGCGTCGAGCACGATGTCGAGGAGCGCCTGGCTGCCGTGGACCCACCAGCGGCGCGGCGACACGGTGGTCGTCAGCCGCAGCTCGTTGTTGAAGGCGACGAACTGGGTCGGCGCGACGTGCTCGCAGTTGACCATCAGCGCCGCGTTCTCCAGCATGCCCTGGTCGCGCAGGTAGGGCGCGTTGGGAGACCCCACGTGATGGCCGGCGGTGCCGATGAAGATGATGTTCCGGCGGCGCTCCGCCGCCGGGATCCGTGCGAAGTAGTCGGCCCGGCCGATCATCACCGCCATGCCGGAAGCGTTGTCGAGGGCGGCGTCGTAGTAGCCGTCCATGTGCGCCATGACGAGGATGGTCTCGTCGGTGGTGCCGGGCAGGGTGCCGAAGACGCTCGGGCTGCTCAGGCCCTCGCGGATCTCGGTGTCGAGGGTGGCGGTGATGCGCACCGTCTCGCCCGTCGCCACCATGTCGCGGAGGCGCCGCCCGTCCTCGAAGCCCATGAAGAAACCGGGCGTCTCGACCTGGGCCCGCGTGTAGCGCGCCGTCCCGTCGGGGTTGCGGAGCATCTGGAACGAGCTGAGGCTCTGCCAGATGGCCATGTTCCCGGCGTAGCCCCAGATGCCGACGATGAGCGCCGCTCCGCCCTCCTCGGCCCGCTTCGTGGCGCCCTCCCAGGAGGCGGAGTTGCCCATCTGGCCCGGCGCGAGGATGGTCTGGATGATGACCGCCTTGCCGGCGACGTCGCGCCCCGCGAAGTCGGCCGCCGTGCCGAGCCCGACCCAGACCGCCTCGGCCGTGATCGGCTCCGCGATGGAGTCCGAGCGGGTGGCGGGGTTGGCCGATCCGAAACTGATGCGCTCGTCGCCGCTCTCGGCCCTGAGCGTCCAGTCGGTCGGGAACCACTGCGGCCCGAGCTCGAACTCCACCTGGTGGATGTTCTCCATGCCGAGCTCGCGGAAGCGCTCCTCGGTCCAGTCCGCCGTCATCCGCTCGTAGGGGGTGCCGGAGATGCGTCCCCAGTAGCGGTTGCCGTCGTCGCGGCTGCGGCGCGAGAACGTCACCACGTCGTTCAGCCACCCCTTGAGCCGCCGGCCGTCGATCCGCTCGTAGACCCGGTCGGCGCCGGTCAGCGCGCGCCGCAGATGGTCGTAGGCCTCTTCCCGCACCTCGCCCGCCGAGTTCACCAGCGGCGCCTCCTGCGCCAGCGGCAGGGCGCCGGCGGCGACGACCAGGCCGAGGGCGACCAGGATGCACGCCGCTCCCCGCCGGACCGCCGGCCACTCCCGCGACACCGGACCGCCAGGCGACACCGGACCGTTGCGCGACACCGAACTGTTGGCTGTCCGCATGAAAGCTCCCCTCGAGCGCACCGGCCGTGGTCCGGCTGCGGCCGCTCCGGATGTCCTCCTCGATTCCGGCACCGAGCGCCTGGCTCGGCCGGTCCCGGCCCGGGCCGCCGTCGCCTGCGGCTCCGACTCCGCCTCGACCAACCCGGAGTCCGCGCCGTTCGGTGGCCCAGACGGCTACCGGGATGCCGCCGGGAAGCGCGCGATGCGCTCGCCGCCGCCGACGCCGCCGACCCAGATCTCGTCGCCCACCTGAACGCCGACCGTGCCGAGAATCACGAGGTCGTTCGAGGGGTAGTGGACGATCTCCTCGGCGGTCAGGCTCTCCGGGTCGATGCGCGCCACCCGCGACGTGACGCCGTCGCAAGCGCCCTGCCCGAGGCAGGCGAAGATCGAGTCCGGCCCGCTCCCGGCGTGGCCGGCCGCGAGCAGGGAGCCGTCCGGCGCGTAGTGGACGTTGTCGATGTGGAAGCCGACGTCGACGGCCTCCGTCACGACCGGGGTCCGACCCCGCGACAGCCGGATGAGCGACTGCGTACCCCAGCCGCCGATGAAGAGCCAGCGGCCGTCCGGCGACGCCTCGATGCCGTTCGGGCCGGCGGTCTCGCTGCCCGGCACCTGGCTCCAGCCGGCGCCCGGCTGCCATTCCCAGAGCTCGCCCTCCTCGCGCTGGAAGTTGGTGGCGACGAAGCCGCCGCCGGGCAGTGCCGCGACCGAGTTCAGACCGACGCCCTCGGGGGCGACCGCGCATCCGACCCAGGTAGCGGTCGGCGAGGGCCCGCTCGCGTCGACCTCGAACACCTCGACCGCCTCGCGAGCCCCGTGGCGGACGACGTACAGCGTGTGCATCCCGTCCGCCCCGGCGCGGAGGCCGAGGCCGTGGGGCTGGAATCCGGTGGTGTCGGGGCCGGGGCAGGCATCGTAGGTCGCCGTGTCGTGCCGCGGGGCCGACGTGTCGAGCGGAAAGATCGGCCGCGACGAGTGGTCACGGCTGTCGGTCGCGAAGAGCTGCCCGGGGTTCGCCATGCTGGAGACGATGACCCACGGCGACTCCGGCAGCGCGGCCAGATCCTCGGGGTCGGCCGGGCCGCAGACGAACTGCACGTCCCCGTCCGGATCGCATTGCGCCGTCGCCGGCGCGGGCAGTGCGGACAAGAAGCCTACGGCCGCCAGCGCCACCAGATATGCGCGGAATCTCATGGCCCGGAGTTGGCTCCCTTCCCGTGAACGCGAGGCGGTCTGCATGTCACATCGTGAGCACCCGCAGCGCTACGATGGCCATGGCCATGGACAGTGCAGCTCGACGTCCGATTCGATTCCGGTCGGACGGGCTGCCGCCATGCGGTGATGCTACGGTATGGGCGCGTGCGTCGCAACGCCGCGACGCCATCGGCAAGGAGGTGCGTGATGCGGAGGATTGTCGGAGCGGCCGGCGTGAGCCTCGTCTGCGGAATCGTCGCGGCCACGGCCACCGTCGCCTCGGCGCAGGAGCCGGGCGTCAGCCGCGTGGCCCCGTTCGAGCATCTCGACGCCCCGCGGATCTCGCTGCCCCCCGACGTGGGGGAGGGGCCCATGCGGGAGCTCTGCCCCGACGGCACCGAGATGTGCCGGAGGTACTGGGACTACACGGGGTACTTCGTGCGCAACGCCACGATCCCCACCCGCGACCGGGAGCTGCTCATTCTCCGCACTGCCTGGCTGTCCCGTGGCGACTACATCTGGGGGCGGCACGACGTCATCGGGCAGGAGGCGGGGCTGACGCCGGAGGAGATCCGGCGGGTGACGGCCGGCCCCGACGCCCCCGGATGGAGCGACTTCGACCGCGCGGTCCTGCGGGCGGCGGACGAGCTGCACGCCAGCCGCTTCGTCTCCCACCCGACCTGGGCGACGCTGGCCGAGCAATACTCGGAGGAGCAGCTCGTCGAGGTCGTGCTCATCGTCGGCAACTACACGCAGCTCGCGATGTTCCAGAACTCGCTCGGCGCCCAGCTCCCGACCGGCTTCGAGGGGCTGCCGACGGAAGGCGGCCAGTGAGGCGCTGGTCCGGCTTGCCCGGACGGGCGCGTCGGGAGCCTACGCTGGCGCGCGAGCTCCTGGCGCGCCCGTTCCCGCAGCGCGGAGTCTCTAGTCCGTCTCGGGCGCGGACCGGAGGCGAGGGAGGAAGCGGCCGGTGCGCGCCATGTAGCGGCGATAGTCGTCGCCGAACCGCTCGACCAGCTTCGCCTCCTCGGTCGTGGTCCGGATGACCATGAGCGCCAGCGCGGCGGCGCCCGTGAGCGCGATGAACCAGTTCGCCGTGGTGAGGCTGTTGGCGACGAGCGCGAGGGCGGTGGTGACGTAGAACGGGTGGCGCACGAAGCGGTACGGACCGCTGGTCACGAGCACGTGCTCGCGCCTCGTGACGACGGTGTCGGTGATGTTCCGGCCGATGGTGCGAAACGTCCAGATGCCGAGCGCCACCGTGGGCAGCCCGACGGCCACGCCGGCCCAGCGCAGCGCGACCGGCAGCGGTACGGAGGACCATGCCATCCAGGCCGGGTTGAGGACGAAGGCCACGAGGCCCCCCATCGTCGCCAGGCCGAGCGGGCGGAGCGTCAGGAGGATGAAGAGCCCCTCCTGGCGCCGGTCGAGCGTCTCGCCGCTCGACTGCGATCGGACGCGGTGATAGAGCGCGACCGGAAGGAAAGCGGCCATCCCGATGGCGAGGATCAGCCGGAACGTCTGGTCGTCAGCCATCATTCCCTACACGGGCTCGATACGAGCTCTACACGGGCTCGATACGAGCTCTACACGCGCTCGATACGAGCGGTGCGGGCACCAGATGTCGCGCGCGGGCAGCGGCGGCGCGACGAGACGCGAATCAACGCCACAGTCCCAGCACGATCGACATGAGCGCCAGGGTGCCGATCTGGTAGCCCGCGTCGATGATCCAGGCCCGCAGCGGCCGGTCCGAGAAGAGGTTGTTCGTGAGGCCGGTGGTCGCTGCGAATCCGAACCACAGCAGCACCGCCATGTGGAACGTCGCGCCGACCCCCTCGCCGAAGTGCGGCGCCACCAGCGCGAGCACCGTGGCCATCACGAACCAGCAGACGGCCGAGATCCCGTAGAGCTTGCCGGCGCCCTGCTGCATCTCCCGCAGCCGGTCTTCCGTGTACCCGTTGGCGGCCATCCACTGCCGCCCGAACAGGATCGGCGAGTACCACGCGGCCCCGAGCGCGAACGCGAGCACGGTGGCCAGCGCTACCGCGAGGAAGTTCACTTCGTCGAGGTGCATCGGCGTTCCCTCCGGCCGGCGGTCTACCCGGCGGCCTCCAGATAGAGTCCCGCGCCCGGCCCCACCGGCACGCCGAGCAGCATCCAGATCACGAGCATCACCGACCAGCAGGCGAGGAAGACGACCGTGTAGGGGAGCATGGTCGCGACCACCGTGCCGATGCCCGACGTCTTGTCGTAGCGCTCGAAGAAGGCGACGATGAGCGCGAAGTAGGACATCATCGGGGCGATGACGTTCGACGTGCTGTCGCCGATGCGGTAGGCGGCCTGCGTCAGCTCCGGCGAGTAGCCGAGCAGCATGAACATCGGCACGAAGACCGGGGCCATGACCGCCCACTTGGCCGAGGCGCTGCCCATCAGCAGGTTGAGGGCCGACGACAGCAGCACGAAGCTGAGCATCAGCGTCACGCCCCCGAGCCCCGACGCGCGCAGGGTCTCGGCGCCCTTGATCGCCATGATCAGCCCGAGGTTGGTCCAGTTGAAGTAGGCGACGAACTGCGCCGCGAAGAACACCAGCACGAGATACGTGCCGAGCGTGCCGATTGTCTTCCCCATGCCGTTCATCACGTCGGTGTCGCTCTTGAACCGGCCGGCCCCGACGCCGTAGGCGATGCCGACCCAGGTGCCGCCGAGGAAGATGAACGCCACGATGCCGGACAGGAAAGGCGACCGGAGCAGGCTGCCCGTCGCCGGGTCGCGCAGGAACCCGGCCGCGGGCACCGTGCCCCAGAGCAGCACGGCGCCGAAGACAACGAGCGCCACCGCGGCGAACCGCAGGCCGCGCCGCTCCTCGGCGGAGAGTGCGTCGACGTCGGTCGAGCGCTCCTCGCCGGTGTACTCCCCGAGGCGCGGGACGACGATCCGCTCCGTCACCCAGGTGCCGGCGGCGGCGATGACGAACGTCGACACCACCATGAAGAAGTAGTTGGCGGCCGCGTTCACCTCGTAGCCCGGCTGAACGATCTGGGCCGCCTCCTCCGACAGCCCCGCCAACAGCGGATCGATGGTCCCGAGCAGCAGGTTGGCGCTGTAGCCGCCCGACACGCCCGCGAACGCCGCCGCGAGGCCCGCGATCGGATGGCGGCCGGCCCCCAGGAAGATGATGCCGCCGAGCGGCACCAGCAGCACGTAGCCGATCTCGCTGGCGGTGTTCGAGAGCACCCCCGAGAGAACGATGACGAACGTCAACAGCCGCTTGGGGGCCGAGAGGACCAGCAGCCGGAGCGCCGCCGCGATGAGCCCGCTCGCCTCCATTACCCCGATGCCGAGCATCGACACCAGCACCGTCCCCAGCGGGGCGAAGTTGGTGAAGTTCCGCACCATCTCGACGAGGATGCGGTGCAGGCCTTCGAGGGTCAGCAGGCTGACCGGCTGGATCGTCGCGCCGGTGCCGGGGTGGACCGCCTCGACCCCGAGCCGCGTGGCGATCGCGGAGACGACGATGACCACCCCGGACAGGATGGCGAAGAGCGTCGCCGGGTGGGGGAGCGCGTTGCCGCCGCGCTCGACGGCGGCGAGGAAGATCGAGGTCCAGTCGTTCAGAAAGGAGAGGCGGGCGCGCTTGGGCATCTGGGCCTGACCGTGGTGACCGGCCGCAGGAGGGTGCGGCCGGAGGACGACGGGCGGTTCCCCGACGCCACCGTGCTATGGTACGCGATTCGGGCGCCGCTAGCGCCGACCGGTGCCCGCGGGACGTTCCCCCGGCATGCCAGACCCCACCCCGGAGCACGGCACCCTCGAGAGCCAGCGCCGCGTTGCCGCGTCGGTCGGCGTCGACGTCGCGCGCCGCCACGTCTTCCTCTGTTGCGACCAGACGGTGCCGAAGTGCTGCGACAAGGCGCGCAGCCTCGAGGCGTGGGCGTTCCTGAAGCGCCGGCTGAAAGAGCTCGGCCTCTCGGAGCGGGGCGGCGTGCTGCGCACGAAGGCCAACTGCCTGCGCGTCTGCGAGGGCGGACCGGTCGCGGTCATCTACCCGGAGGGCGTCTGGTACGGCGGCTGCGACGCGGACGTCCTCGACCGGATCATCCGCGAGCACGTGATCGGCGGCCGGCCGGTGGCGGACCGGGTGATCCGGCAGAACCCGCTCGCGCCGGCCGGCGCGGCGTGGAAGCCCTGAGCGAGCGAGGATCCCAGGCCCCGGCACCGCCCCCGGCTGCGCGTGACTGGTAGAATCCTTGCGTTCCACCGGCCCACGGACGGAGGCGGCTCAGGGTCGCCACGGGGTGGCCGGCGGTCAGGAGTCTGCGTCCCACAACGTTGCAGGAGCATCACGCCCGTGCGGACTCCCAACGCGCCCAGCAGGGCGCGCGAGCTCAGGTTCCCATGCGCGACTGCGGGCTGAGCGGTTTCGCCCGATATCGTCACGTCCCCGCCACCTCGGCGCTGGTGTTGGCGAGCGGTCCGGCCGAGCGGGTCGGGACGGCACGCGCCGGGCGGCGGGACGTTCACCAGGATCCGACAGATGCACGCACCATCGCGCTTCGTCCTCATCCCCGTCCTGCTCGGTCTGGCGGCCGGGGCGCGAGCCGAACAGGCCGAGGCCCCGCCGGCCGCCACCGACGCCCTCGGCGCACGCGAGATGACCGCCTCCGGCGCGCCGCTGACACGGCCGGCCCGCGTCGTCGAGGGCCCGGAGGTCGACGGCGACGTGCTCGGCGACCCGGTCTACGCGGGCGCCGTCCCGGCAACCGGGTTCGTCCAGAGCCGTCCGTTCGAGGGCCGGCCGGCGTCGGAGCGGACCGAGGTGCGCATCGTCCACACCGACGACACGCTCTACTTCGGCATCGTCTGCTACACCGCCGATCCGGCGACGATCATTGCCGCTGACAGCCGGCGGGACTCCGACCTCACCGAGACCGACAGCTTCCAGATCATCCTCGACACCTACCACGACGGGCTCAACGGGTTCGTCTTCGGCACCAACCCGGCCGGCGTGGAGTACGACGGACAGGTGACGAACGAGGGGCAGGGGACGGGCCGCTTCGGGGGGGGTGGGAGCGGCCGGCCCTCGAACAGCATGCAGCAGCGGGGCTCCGGCGGCGGCCTGAACATCAACTAGGACGGCGCCTGGCAGGTGAGCACGCGCGTGTCGGAGATCGGGTGGAGCGCCGAGATCGCCATCCCGTTCCGGACGCTCCGCTATCCGACGGCCGAGGTCCAGACCTGGGGCATGAACTTCCAGCGCAACATCCGGGCCCGCAACGAGCAGGCGTACTGGTCGCCGATGCCGCGACAGTTCAACCTGAACCGCCTCTCGCTGGCGGGGGAGCTCCGCGGGCTGCGCGTGCCGCCCCAACGCAACCTGCAGTTCATGCCCTACTCGCTCGGTTCGGCGACCCGCCGGACGGCGGACGGGGCCACGGCCGGCGACGGCAACGCGGGAGCCGACCTGAAGTACAGCGTTACTCCCAGCCTGACCCTCGACGGGACCTTCCGCACCGACTTCGCGCAGGTCGAGGTGGACGACGAGCAGATCAACCTCGACCGCTTCACGCTCTTCTTCCCGGAGAAGCGCCCCTTCTTCCTGGAGAACGCGGGCCTGTTCTCGGTCGGGCAGTCCGGAGCGGTCGACGTCTTCTTCAGCCGGCGAATAGGCCTGGGCGAACGGGGCGAGCAGATCCCGATCATCGGCGGCGGGCGGCTGTCGGGGAAGATCGGCACCGACACCAACGTCGGGTTCCTCAACATGCAGACGGCGGAGGTCGGCGCGACCGATGCCGCGCCGGGGACGGCGAGCCAGAACTTCACGGTCGGGCGAGTCCGCCAGGATCTGCCGAACCGCTCCAACATCGGGGCCATGTTCGTCAATCGGCAGGCGAGCGGCCTCCTGGCCGGCAACCGCGACTACAACCGCACGTACGCCCTCGACGGCCGCTGGGGGATCGGGCAGGGCGGCACGGTATCGGGTTTCGCGGCGGCCACCGAGACGCCGGGGATGCCGGGCAGCGACGTGCACGCGTACGCCCTGAGCGCGCAGCACCAGTCGGAGGTGGCCCGGCTCAGCCTCGGCTACACGGAGGTGGCCCCGAACTTCAACCCCGAGGTCGGCTTCCTCGCGCGGCGGAGCTACCGCCGGATGAACGGCAGCATCTTCACCACGCTCCGCCCCGACGACTTCTGGGGGGTGCACGAGTTCCGGCCCCACATCAACCACTTCACGATCTTCGACTTCGAGACCGGCTGGCAGGAGACGCAGTTCACGCACATCGACAACCACATCGAGTGGCGCAACGGCTACGAGGTCCACACCGGCGTGAACGTCACGCGGGAGGGGGTCTTCGAGCCGTTCCAGATCTTCCCGGGCGTCTGGGTGCCGCCGGGCCGCTACGACCACTCGGAGGCGCAGCTCGCCGCCAACACGAATCTCGGCGCTCCGGTGAGCGCGAACGTCAACGCCACCATCGGAGGCCTGTTCGGCGGGAGCCGCGTGACGATAACGCCTTCGGTCGCGGCCCGCGTCGGCGAGACGCTGAACGCGATGCTCGAGTGGAGCTACAACGAGCTCGACCTCCCGACCGGCTACTTCACCACGAATCTGGCCCGCCTCCGGGTGTCGTACTCGTTCACGACGAGGATGTTCTTCCAGGCGCTCGTGCAGTACCACGACCGGGCCGATCTCTGGTCGTCGAACCTGCGCTTCGGGCTGCTCTCCGATGCGAATACCGGGCTGTTCATCGTCTACAACGACATCCAGTGGCTCGGGCTGAGAGGGGAGCTGCCGCTCGGCTCCGGGCGCACGCTGACCGTCAAGTACAGTTACCTGTTCGACCTGTTCCGGTAGCTCCGCCGCGGGGTGCGGCCTGCGCGCCGACCCGGCGCCGGATGCGCCGTTCGCCGCGGGCGGGAGCCGCGCCGCATGGGGGACGACGATGCGTCTCGAGGGAGTGTTGCCGCCGATTCCGACCCCGCTCGCGGACGATCGGGTCGACGAGGCCGCCATGCGGGCCAACGTCGCGCGCTGGATGGAGACGCGGATCCGGGGCGTGGTCGTGCTCGGATCGAACGGCGAGGCCCCCCTCCTCGACGAGGACGAGTCGGACGCGGCCATCGCGGCCGCGCGCGAGCAGGTGCCGCGGGACCGGTTGTGCCTGGCCGGAACGGGGCGGGAATCGACGGTCGCGGCGGTCCGGGCGGCGAGGCGGGCCGCGGCCCTCGGCGCGGACGCCGTGCTGGTGCGGACGCCGGCGTACTTCCGCACCCAGCTCACCGCGGCGGCCCTGACCGACCACTACACTGCGGTCGCCGACGCGGCGCCGGTTCCGGTCATCCTCTACAACTTCACCGCCCTGACCGGAGTGACGCTCCCCGTCGAGTCCGTGGCGCGCCTCGCCGAGCACCCCAACGTCGTCGGCATGAAGGAGTCGGGCAGCGACCTCCGGTTCGTCTCGGCCCTGATCGACGCGACGCCGGACGCCTTCGCGGTCATGGCCGGCTCGGCGCCGGTCTTCTATGCCAGCCTGCTGGTCGGCGCGGCGGGCGGCATCCTGGCCCTCGCGTCGGCGGTGCCCGACCTCTGCGTCGAGGTGTACGATCTCGTTCGAGAGGGGCGGTTCGACGAAGCGCGCGCCGCCCAGCGACGGCTCACCCCGCTGGCCGGTCTGGTGACGTCGACCCACGGCGTCCCGGGGCTCAAGGCGGCCCTGTCGCTGCTCGGATATGCGGTGGGCGACCCGCGTCCGCCGCTGCGCCCCGCCGGCCCCGCCGCGGTGGAGGAGATTCGCCGCGCCCTCGCCCAACTGGCACTGCCCGTCGCCTGACGTCGGGCGCCCGCCGAAGACAGGATCTCCGCCTGGATCCTCTTACGGGATCTCGCGTTGCCGGTCGCCTGACGGCGCGGCCCCCGGCAGATGCCGCGTCGCGGTACCATGGGGTATGGTGCGAACACCGCCCGAGGCCGAGTCTGCCCCGGCCACAGCCGCCGGGCCCGGCGCGCGGCGGGCACGGCGGCGGGGCGCGTGGCGGGCGCTCGGGGCCTTGGCGTTCGCCGCCGGGTGCGCCACCAACCCGGTCACCGGCGACCGCGAGTTCGTCGCCATCAGCGAGGCGCAGGAGATCGCCATCGGCCGCGAGGCGGATGTCGAGATCCGCAGCCAGATGGGCGTCTACGCGGACGAGGGCCTGCAGGCCTACGTCGCGGAGGTGGGCCGCGCCCTGGCCGCGGCCTCCCACCGGCCCGATCTCGACTGGCACTTCGCGGTCGTCGACTCGCCGGCCGTCAACGCTTTCGCCCTGCCCGGCGGCTACATCTACCTGACGCGCGGCATCATGGCCCACCTGAACGACGAGGCCGAGCTGGCCGGGGTGCTCGGCCACGAGATCGCTCACGTGACGGCGCGCCACTCCGTGCAGGCCTACAGCCGCTCGTTCGGCGCGAACCTCGGGCTGCTCGCGGCGCAGATCTTCGTGCCCGCGATGCGCTCGCCCTACGGCGGCCCCGGCCTCGGAGACGCCGCCGGCAACGGGCTCGGCCTGCTCATGCTGAAGTTCGGGCGCGACGACGAGCGGCAGGCCGATCGGTTGGGCGCGGAGTACGCGACCGCGTCCGGCTGGGATCCGCACGGCGTCGGCGACATGCTGTCGACGCTGGCGCGCATCGCGGAAACGACCGACCGGCGGGGCGTTCCGAACTGGCTCTCGACGCACCCCGAGCCGGCGGATCGGGTGGTGGAGGCCGCCGCCACCGTCGACCGCCTGCTGGCCGACGTCGACTTGGCGGCGCTCCGCGTCGCCCGCTCGACCTATCTCGACCGCGTCGACGGACTCGTCTACGGCGACAACCCCGAGGACGGCATCGTGCGCGGCCGGGACTTCCTGCACCCCGAGCTGCGGTTCGCGGTCACGTTTCCGGAAGGCTGGGAGGTCACCAACAGCCCGGCGGCCGTCGTCGCCCGGCAGCCGGGGCGCGACAACTACCTGCTGCTCACGCTGGCCGAAGACCCGGCGGACGAGTTGCCGCGGATTGCCGAGCGGGAGATGCTCGCGGCCGGCTACCGGAAGCGGCAGGGTACGCCCACGTCGATCAACGGGCTGGACGCCTACGTCGGCACCTGGACCGGCACCGGACGCGGGCGCGCGCAAGTGATCGCACACGTCGCCTACATTCGCTCGGGCCGCTCCGTCTACGTGCTCGGCGGATTCGCACCCGCCGACGAGTTCAGCTACATCGACCGCGAGGTCGACGAGAGCATCCGCTCCTTCCGCGCCCTCGGGCGGGACGAGGCGGAGGCGATCCGGCCCAACCGGATCGCGATCTACGAGGCCCGCGACGGCGACACCTGGCAGGGCATCGCGCAGCGCGCAGGGGAAGGGCTTGTGCTCGCGTCGACGCTGGCCGTCCTGAACGGCTACCCCGTCTACGAGCAGCCCACGCCCGGCGACGTGATCAAGATCGTCGTACCGGGGTAGCTCGTCGCGGCGAGGAGTCGCGGGCCCGGGAGATTCCCACGCGACCGACCGCCGCAGCAGGAGATGCTCCCGCCAGGGCGCCATCGCGCGGCGAGACTCCCGCGCGCCTCCCGCCGCGCGGGGAGACGGGCTCGCGGGAACGCGCGCGTCCGCTCAGTCGGTTGCCGCCGGTTCGTTCCCGATCACCCGCCGGGCGCCGAGCCACCGTCGGCTCCAGTACGATCCGCTGAGCCGCTCCACCCGTACAACGCCGCGCTCCGAGGGTGCGTGGACGAACTCGTCGTCCCCGAGCGCCAGCCCCACGTGGGACGGCCCGGGGGCTATCGTCGTGAAGAAGACGAGGTCGCCCGGGCGAACGTCCTCGCGGTCGACACGCGCCCCGACCCGGAACTGTTCCGCGGCCCGGCGCGGCAGACGGACGCCGTGCCGTCCGAACACGTACTGCGTGAAGCCGCTGCAATCGAACCCCGCGGGGGTCTTTCCGCCCCAGACGTAGGGCGCGCCGCGCAGGGAGAGGGCGGTTCCGGTGATCCGGTAGGGGTCGCCCCATCCGAGGGCTGCGTCCCCCAGCCGCGGGAAGGGTTGCGGTGCGTGGCGGCCGGCGGTCGCGCACCCGGTGGCCAGCAGCGCGCCCGAGAGCAGGAGCCCCGCGCCTCGCCGCCACGTACGATGCCTCATGCCGGAGCTATCGGCCGCTTCGCGCGCGAGCCGCAGGCCGATTCCGGGGCGGCCGTTAACCTGCTTGATCGAAAGGCTTTAGACGCTCTTCGAGTTGACACGCTTCGTCCCGCGCGACACAATGGTCCGTTCAGCCATGGAGCAGACGCTGCTTCTCAACGCGACCTACGAGCCACTCAAGGTCGTCGATTGGCGCAAGGCGATCACTCTGCTCTGGCAGGGCAAGGTGGAGGTGATCTCCGAGTACGACCGGGAGATCCGGTCGGTCTCGGTGACGTTCCGCCTGCCTTCGGTCATCCGGTTGCTCCACTACATCCGGATCACGCGGCGCATGGACTATGTGCCGTTCTCGCGCGCCAACATCTACGCGCGCGACGGCCACCGCTGTCAGTATTGCGGCGTCGAGTTCCCGGTGGGCGATCTGACCTTCGACCACGTGGTGCCGGTCTCGCAGGGGGGCCGCAAGGACTGGGAGAACATCGTGACGTCGTGCGTACGCTGCAACCGGAAGAAGGGGGGCCGGACCCCCGCGGAGGCCGGAATGCGCGTCATCCGGACCCCGTCGCGCCCGACCCGGTCGCCGGTCCTGCGCCTGACCTTCGGCCTGCACAACGCGCCGGACAGTTGGCGCGACTACCTGTACTGGAATGTCGAGCTCGACGGCGCGTAGGAGTGCGATGAAGCAGACGACGAACCTGCCCCGCCGCGACCGACCGGGTCGGGGCACGGAGCGAACCGCCGTCCCCGCGGACGGTGCGTGCGCCGAGCCGGCCTGACCGTGGCCCGACCACGGATCACCGCCCTGCATCCGACCGCGGCCATCGAGGGCGGCCGCATCACCATAGAGGGAGCCGACCTTGTCCCGGACGAGTCTCGCCTGCCCGACGTCCGGATAGGAGCGCTGCCGGCGCAGGTCGTACGGGCGTCGCGCGAGGCGCTCTCGGTGATCGTCCCGAGCGGCGCCGAGGGCGGCCGCACCCCGGTCCGCGTGGGGGAGGCGGCGGGGGAGACGGCGTTCCTCCAGGTGGGCCGTTCCGTGGCGACCGGGCTGCACCAGGTCGACAACCCCGCCGTCGACGCGGAGGGCTCCATCTACGTGACCTACAGCGGCACCCGCGGGGAGAAGTCCCCGGTCTCGGTCTTCCGCGTGCGCCGGGACGGGTTCCGCGAGCCGTTCGTGACCGGCATCACGAACGCGACGTCGCTGGCGTTCGCGCCGGACGGCCGCCTCCATGTGTCGAGCCGATTCGAGGGATCCGTCTATCGCGTCGCGAAAGACGGCAGCTTCGAGGTCGTCGTGACGGAGCTCGGGGTCGCCTGCGGGCTCGCGTTCAGTCCCGACGGCACGCTCTACGTCGGTGACCGCTCGGGCACGGTCTTCCGGGTGGCGTCGAGCGGGCGGGCAGTCGCTTTCGCCACGCTTCCGTCGAGCGTGGCGGCCTACCACCTCGCGTGGGGGCCGGACGACGGGCTGTACCTGACCGGGCCGACCCTGTCGTCGTACGACAGCGTCTACCGTATCGATCGGACGGGGAAGGTCGACCGGATGACGGCGCGGTTCGGCCGCCCTCAGGGGCTGGCGTTCGACCCGCACGGATCGCTTCACGTCGTCGAGGCACTCGCCGGGCTGAGCGGCCTCCGCCGCTTCGACGCCGCCGGGACCGCCACCTCGGAGGTCCTGTCGGCCCGCAGTCTGGTCGGCGTCGCCTTCGATCCGACCGGAGGTCTGGTCGTCGCCTCCGCCGACACCGTCTATCGCGTCGACGCCGTCGTACCATGACCCGATCGCAATCGCCGGCTCCGGCCCCCACCGCCGCCATGGCGCACGGCTCGATCGACGTTCGAGGCGCTCGGGTCCACAACCTGAAGAACATCGACGTTCAGATTCCCCGCGACCGTCTCGTCGTCGTGACGGGGCTGTCCGGCTCCGGCAAGTCGTCGCTGGCGTTCGACACCGTCTACGCGGAAGGCCAGCGGCGCTACGTCGAGTCGCTGTCCGCCTATGCGCGGCAGTTCCTGGAGCAGGTCGAGAAGCCGGACGTCGATCAGGTGGACGGGTTGTCGCCCGCGATCTCGATCGAGCAGCGCACGACCGGCTCGAATCCCCGCTCGACGGTGGGTACGGTGACGGAGATCTACGACTACCTGCGATTGCTGTTCGCCAATATCGGCGAGCCGCACTGTCCGTCCTGTGGGCGCGAGATCGCGTCGCAGACGGTGGACCGCATGGTGGAGAGCATCTTCGCCGATCCGCGGGGATCGCGCGTCAACGTGCTGGCGCCGATCGTGCGCGGGCGGAAGGGCGAGTTCAAGCGCGAGCTGGCGTCCATCCGGGCGCGCGGCTTCACCCGGGTCCGCGTCGACGGCGAGGTGCGGTCGACCGAGGACGACATCAAGCTCGACCGCCGGCGGAACCACTGGCTGGAGGTCGTCGTCGACCGGCTCATCGTGCGGTCGGGGGCGGAGCGCCGCCTCACGGAGTCGCTGGAGCTGGCGCTGCGGCTCGCCAACGACGTCGTGGTCATCAACACGGAGACCGGCGGGGACCGGTTGCTGTCGCGGCGCCTGGCCTGCGTGCACTGCGACATCAACGTTCCGGAGATGACGCCCCGCGCCTTCTCGTTCAACTCCCCGCACGGCGCCTGCCGGGAGTGCCAGGGGCTCGGGTCCGTCGAGGACTTCGATCCGGAGCGCATCGTGCCGGACGACGGCAAGTCGCTTGCCGAAGGGGCCATCCGGCCTTGGGCGCGCGGCGACCGGGCGCTCGTGCGCGAGGCGCTCGGACGCCTGTCCCGGCACTACGACCTCGATCTCGAGGTGGCGTATCGCGACCTGCCGCGACGGCAGCGGGAGCTCCTGATGTCGGGGCCGCCCGGAGCCGCGCGCGCCTCCGGCACCGCGCGCGCCTCCGGCACCGCGCGCGCCTCCGGCACCGCGCGCGCCTCCGGCACCGCGCGCGCCTCCGGCACCGCGCGCGGAACCGGTCCCGGGTCCGCGAAGCGGGATCCGTTCGGCAAGGATTTCGAGGGCGTGCTCTCGAACCTGCGCCGGCGTTACGAGAGCGGCACGGCACACCAGCGGGAAGAGCTCGAGCCGTACCGGGCGCTCAGACCGTGCGCAGCGTGCGGAGGTGAGCGCCTGCGGGCGGAGAGTCGGGCGGTGCGGGTGAAGGGACGCACGCTGGCGGACTACGTCGGCGTGCCGATCAGCACGGCCCTCGCGACGTTCGACGGTCTCGCCCTCGACGAGCGGGAGGCGATCGTCGCCGAGCGCGTGCTGCGCGAGATTCGCGATCGCCTGCGCTTCCTCTGCGACGTCGGCGTGGGGTACCTGTCGCTGGCGCGCGGGGCGTCCACGCTGTCGGGCGGCGAGGCCCAGCGCATCCGGCTCGCGACGCAGATCGGCGCCAACCTGACCGGGGTGCTGTACGTCCTCGACGAGCCGTCGATCGGGCTCCACCAGCGCGACAACCGCCTGCTGCTGGCCACCCTGACGCGCCTGCGAGACCTCGGCAACACCGTCGTCGTGGTCGAGCACGACGAGGAGACCATTCGCGCCGCCGACTACGTGGTCGACCTCGGGAGCGGCGCCGGCGAGCACGGAGGGAACGTCGTCTTCCAGGGGACGCCGGCGGACCTGCTCGGCGACGGGGACGCCTCGCTCACGGGGATGTACCTGCGCGGGGACCGCAACATCGCGACGCCGAAGGCGCGCCGCCCCCCCCTGCACGGGCAGCTCACCATTCGCGCGGCGAGGGCGAACAACCTGAAGGGGATCGACGTCGCCATCCCGCTCGGCGTGCTCACGGCGGTGACCGGCGTGAGCGGATCGGGGAAGTCGACCCTGGTGAACGACATCCTGTACCGCTCCCTGGCGCGGACCCTGCACAACGCCACGCACGAGCCGGGCGCCCACGCGGGCATCGACGGCGTCGAACTGGTGGACAAGGTGATCCAGATCGACCAGTCGGCCATCGGCCGGACGCCGCGCTCCAATCCGGCGACCTACACGGGGATGTTCACCTTCGTTCGCGAGCTCTTCTCGATGCTCCCGGAGGCCCGCGCCCGCGGGTACCGGCCCGGCCGGTTCTCGTTCAACGTCAAGGGCGGCCGGTGCGAGGCCTGTCAGGGCGACGGGCTGATCGCGGTCGAGATGCACTTCCTGCCCGACGTCTACGTGACCTGCGAGCAGTGCAAGGGGCGGCGCTACAACCGCGAGACGCTCGAGATCAAGTACCGTGGCGTGTCGGTCGCCGAGATGCTCGATCTGACCGTCGATCAGGCGATGCCGCTGCTGGAGAACTTCCCGTCCATCGCGTCGAAGCTGCGCACGCTCCAGGACGTCGGCCTCGGCTACGTGACCCTCGGCCAGCCGGCCACGACGCTGAGCGGCGGCGAGGCGCAGCGCGTGAAGCTGGCCAAGGAGCTGTCCCGCCGCAGCACGGGGCGGACGCTGTACATCCTCGACGAACCGACCACGGGGCTGCACCTGGAAGACACCCGTCGCCTGCTCGAGGTGCTCGGCAAGCTGGTCGAGCAGGGCAACTCCGTGGTCGTGATCGAGCACCAGCTCGACGTGGTGAAGGCCGCCGATCACGTGATCGACCTGGGGCCGGGCGGCGGGGACGAGGGAGGGAGCATCGTGGCCGAGGGAACGCCGGAGGAGGTGGTCCGCGACGCCCGATCCGCCACCGGCGCCTTCCTTCGCCCGCTGCTGGCGCCGGATCCTGCCGCGAGCGGACCATGAGGTGTGGTGCCAGAGCCACAGTCTGGGGTCCCGTGGTGTGGTCAGGGAGCCACAGTGACAGCCCCATCCGTCCGGGACCCGCCCGCGGCAAATCCCCGCAAATGTATGTAAAATATAGCCGTTGCACGGAGGGCCCGAGGTGGTGCGATCGAGGGCATTCGATTTGCTAGGTCTAGGAGGCTAGGAGGCTGCGCGGTAGAAAGCGATACCGCGTTGCGAGGGGGGCGTACTCGGTGATGGCCGCGCAGCAGACGCTAAACCGCTCGGTTTCGTGCACCGGCATCGGGCTGCATTCAGGTCGCAGGGTCACCCTGCGGCTGCGGCCGGCTCCGGCGCATCACGGCATTCGCTTCCGGCGACTGGATCTGGATGGACTGGAGGTGCCGGCCATCGCGGCGCGGGTGGCGGGCATCGACTACGCGACCGGTCTCGCCCAGGACGCGGCGTCGGTCGATACGGTCGAGCACCTGCTGGCGGCGCTCGTCGGCCTCGGGATCGACAACGTCACCGTGGAGCTCAACCAGGCCGAGGTGCCGATCATGGACGGCAGCGCGGCCTCCTTCGTCTACCTGATCCATGAGGCGGGGGTGCGCCGGCTCAAGGCGCGGCGCCGCTTCCTCCGTGTCGCGCGGACGATCTCGCTGTCGTGCGGCGACAAGACCATCGCCCTGTACCCGGCCGACGACTTCCGGGTCACCTACACCATCAGCTTCGATCACCCGCTGCTGCGGCACCAGTCCCGCAGCCAGTGCGTCACCGAGGAGTCGTTCATCGAGGAAATCGCGCCGGCCCGGACGTTCGGCTTCCTCAAGGAGATCGAGCAGCTCCGGCAACGCGGGCTGGCGCTGGGCGGCTCGCTCGACAACGCCGTCGTCCTCGGCGAGACCGGCGTGCTGAACAGTTCCCTGCGCTTCGAGGACGAATGCGTGCGTCACAAGATCCTCGACGTCATCGGGGACCTGGCGCTCGTCGGCCACCCCCTGATCGGCCATCTGGTAGCCCATCGCGGCGGCCATGCGCTGCACGTGACCTTCGCACGCCGGATCCTCGACGAGACCGACGCCTGGTATCTCGACGACGCGCCGGAGACGGCGGCGGCAGGGACGCCGGCTCCGGCGGTGGCCGGCCCCGTCCTCGGCCGCTGATTCGGCTCGCTAGCGCGCCCTCACGGGCGCGTTGGGAGTCTGCGCTGGCACGAACCGCTCCATGGCACGTTTCTGCGGCGCAGACTCCTAGTCCCCGCGGGTGAGCTTGCGCATGTAGGCGCCCAGCTTCTCGTTCTCGTACGTCACCGAGTTGAGAAACAGGCTCTCGATGAGATAGGCGCGGCGATCCGCTTCGCCCATCTGCTCGACGAGCTGACGGATCTCGCGCATCGTGTCCTCGAAGCGGTAGTCGAGGCCGTGGCGCGCGTGCAGCGTCAGGGAGAGGGCTTCGAGCACCGCCAGCAGGTCGCCGTCGAGTCCGATCTCGGCGCCTGAGCTCGTCTTGATGGTCCGCATGCTCACTCCTCGAAGCTCTCGATGGCGCTCGACTCGTCCGGATGGAGCTCGATGAA
This sequence comes from Vicinamibacterales bacterium, assembly GCA_965215155.1. Classification (GTDB taxonomy): domain Bacteria; phylum Acidobacteriota; class Vicinamibacteria; order Vicinamibacterales; family UBA8438; genus JAGWAJ01. Next base: position 3,193,516 of record CBDCCY010000004.1, read on the forward strand.
GTGGTGGGCGCCGGTCATGGTCAGCATCGTCTCGACTCTGCGTTGGACGCCGGACAGCTTGAGCTTGGCCCCGAGCTTGTCGGCCTGCCGGTACAGGTCCATCAGGCAGCCGATGCACGCGCTGTCGAGGTAGACCACGCGCGACAGGTCGATGACGACGCGCCGGTCGCCGCCCGACAGCAAGTCGGAGACCGAGCCCGCAAACGTCGACAACAGGGGATGGACCAGCTTCGCCTCGCCCACTCGCACTATGACGATCCCGCCGCTGCGATCCGTCGATAGGTTCATTCCGATACTCCAGTCGCCGGGGTGGCCGCGCGCCCGGCAATCGGGGCGTCCCGCTCCCGCTCGATCCGCCGGATCTGTCGAGCGAGCTCATGCCGGCCCCGGTTGATCCGAGACTTCACGGTCCCTTCCGGCAGTCCGAGACGGGCCGCGATTTCCTGATAGGAAAGCTCCTGGAGATCCCGCAGGGCGACGGCGGAACGCAGCGTGGGCGGCAGCGCCTGGAACGCCTGCCGGAGCAGTTCGCGCCGATCGAACTGATCGAGGCGCTTGAACGCGTCCGGCCCCCTCGCGACCGGGTTCAGGTCGGCCGTGTCGACGTGGCGGTCGACCGTCTCGCGCTCCTTGCGCACGCTGCGATAGTGGTCGATGCAGAGGTTGCGGCTGATGCTGATGAGCCACGTCTGGAAGTTGGCCCGGCGGTCGAAGGTGTGCAAGGCGCGGAAGATCTTGACGAAGATGTCCTGCGTCAGGTCCTCCGCCTCGTCGTGCCGCCCCACGAACTGATACGCGACGTTGAAGACCTTCCGGCGATACCGCTGGACGACCGTCTCCCACGCCTGCTGGTCGCCGCGCAGACAAGCCTCGATGAGAGTGTCGATCGGCGTCGACGGCGCGGGAGCGGAGCCGGCGGACATACCCAAGCGCGGATCTTCGCATGCCCGGGGCCGAAATGGGAACCGGGCCCAGGGAGTCTGCGCCGTGGAACCTGCCACGGAGCACTCCGTGCCGGCGCAGACTCCCGACCCGCCCGACAGCGCGCGCTGCTGCCTGGATCGGCCCTCGGGCTTGCGCGTACAATGCCGCCTCGGTCCAGGCAGTCTGCGCGCCCGAGTCTGCGCCGCGCAGACTCCCGACGCGCCCGTCAGGCGCGCGATCGGGGCGGCGGGTGGCGATGGCTGGCTTCTCGTTCACGGCAGCGGCAGCGGCGTGCGACGGCGCCGACCTGGCGACGATCGCGCGCACGGAGGGAACTCCCCTCTACGTCTACAGCCGCCTCTCGATCGAGCAGCGCTACCGGGCGCTCGACGCTGCACTGGCCGGTCACCCGCATCGCGTCCATTACGCCCTGAAGGCCAACTCGACGCGCGGCCTGCTCGAGGTCCTGCAGGCGGCGGGCGCCGGCGTCGACGCGAACTCGGGCGGCGAGATCGCCGTTGCGCGCCGCGCCGGCTTCGCGCCGGACGACATCGTGTTCACGGGGGTCGGGAAGTCCGCCGGCGAGCTCGAGGCGGCAGTGGCGGCCGGCCTGCACGCGATCAACGCGGAGTCCGCCGGCGAGCTCGAGCGCATCGACCGCATCGCGCGGGCGCGGGGCGCGCGCGCGCGAGTCGCGGTGCGCATCAACCCGGACGTTGACGCCGCGAGTCACCCCGGCATCTCCACCGGTAGCCGGTCGCACAAGTTCGGCGTGCCGATCGAGGATGCTCGGCGCGTCTGTCGCGACGCCGCCGTCCGCCCGGGGCTCCGTCTCGTCGGCATCCACGCACACGTCGGCTCGCAGATGACCACGCTCGATCCCGTGCGCCGCAGCGCCTCGACGGTGGCCGCCTTCGCCGCGGCGTTGCGCGACGACGGCATCGCGCTGGAGCACCTCGATATGGGCGGGGGCCTGGGGATCTCCTACGACGGCGCGCCGGCCCTCGACGTGGGCGACTACGCCCGCACGCTGGTCGGAGCGATGGCGCCGACCGGACTGCGGCTGCTGGTCGAGCCGGGCCGCTGGATCGTCGGCCCGACCGCGGTGCTGCTCACGACCGTGGTCGATGTCAAGCCGCAGAGCGGCGACCGGCACTTCGTCGTCGTCGACGCCGGCATGAGCGAGCTGATGCGTCCCGCCCTCTACGACGCCTACCATCGGATCGCGCCGCTCGCTCCGCGGTCCGGGCCGCAGGCCACGTGCGACGTCGTCGGCCCGCTCTGCGAGACGACCGACATCGTCGGCCTCGAACGCCGCATGGTCCTGCCGGAAGTCGGCGACCTGCTCGCCGTTCTCGATGCCGGGGCCTACGGGTCGGCGATGGCGTCGAACTACAATCGTCATCCGCTGCCGGCCGAGGCGCTGGTCGACGGCGGGGGCTGGCGCCTCATCCGCCGCCGTCAGACTGTCGACGATCTCCTGGCGTGCGAGCCGGCGGCGCCGGACGGCGATGTCGCTTCTCGTGCCCTGCCGCGCGCGAGTCACTGATGCTGATTGCCTTCGAAGGCCTCGATCAGTCCGGAAAGGAGACGCAGGCGCGGCGTCTGCGTGACCGCCTGCGGGCCGGCGGCACGCGCTCTCGCGTAGTCTCGTTCCCCGACTACGGCACGACGATCGGCGAGGAGATCGCACGCGCCCTCCAGGGGGAGCGCGACTACGGTGCCGAGGTGATGCAACTGCTCTACGTCGCCAACCGGTACGAGCGCAAGGCCGACGTCGAACGGTGGCACGAGGCGGGCATCGTCGTGCTCTTCGACCGCTACGTGGCGTCCGGCGTCGCCTACGGCCAGGCGCAGGGCCTGGACGCGGAGTGGCTGGCGTCGCTCCAGCGCTTCCTGCCGCAACCGGAGTTGACGATCCTCCTGGACGTCGAGCCGGAAACGTCGGTCGATCGCAAGGCGACCGGACGCGACCGCTACGAGCGCGATCTCCAGTTGTTGACCCTGGTCAGGGAGAGCTACCTGCGGTTGGCTGCGGACCCGAGCTGGGTGCGGATCGACGGCGAGCAGCCCGAGGACGTGGTGGCGGAGGCGATAGAGCAGGCGGCGGCGCCTTGGCTCGCGCGACCGTGAGGGCTCGCACGCGACCAGCGCCGGCCGCGCGCAGCGCCGCCGCGCAGGCCTCGATCGTGGCGCCGGTCGTGAGGACGTCGTCGACGAGGACGACGGAGCGTCCCCGTACCAGGCGGCTCCCGCGGGCCCGCGAGCTTCCGCGGACGACCGGGCCTCTTCGAACTACGGAGGGTCCGTGGACCAGCGCGATGGCATCGCGCACGCTCCCCGCCCGTTCCGACCTCGACAGGCCCACCTGGGACGGCGTCGCGCGCGTGCGGCGCAGCACGTCCGCCACCGGCAGTCCGAGGTGGGCGGCGAGCTCGGCCGCCTGATTGAAGCCGCGGCGCCGGCGGCGGCGCCAGTGGAGCGGCACGGGCACGACCAGGTCCGCCCCGGCCAGCACGTCGGCGCCCGCTCTACGCAGGAGTTCTGCGAGGGGACGAGCCAGAGAGCGGTATCCGTCGTACTTGAACGCGTGGAGGATCGCCCGCAGACGGCCCTCGTAGGGGCCGGCAGCCCGCCCCTCCGTCCGCGCCGCGCGGTCCGGCGTACCGGTCAGGAACGCGACGCCGGGCGCCGCCGCGCCGCCGCCCGGCGGGCCGGCGCACCAGGCCAGGGCCTCCCAGCAGCGTCGGCAGACGATGCCGCGGGTGGGTTCCGCAAGGGGCGCCGCGCACGCGGCGCAGGCCGGCGACCAGACGACGGCAAGCACGGCGTCGGCCAGCGCGCGGGCGGCCGTCCGGAGGTCATCCGTGCGCCGTCTCGGCGAGGGGATACGCGATGCGCTCGGCGCTTCCCCAGAGCCGTTCCAGGTCGTAGAAGCGTCGCCTCTCGTCGGTGAAGACGTGGATGACGGCGTCGAAACAGTCGATGAGGACCCACTCTGCGCGGTCGTAACCCTCCACGAGCGACGGTCGTCGTCCCGCGTCGCGCAGCCGTTCGGTGATGGCATCGACGATCGCCTTGACCTGTCGCGTGCTCCGCCCCGAGCACAGCACGAAGTGATCCGTGAACGCGCCGCGGGCGCGCAGGTCGAGCACGACGATGTCGAACGCCTTCTTGTCGTGCGCCGTCGCCGCGGCCAGCCGCACCGTCTCCGGAAGCGTGGTGCTCGTCATGCAATCCGTTCGCCACGCGGCCGGCCGTACAGGTCGTGACGTGCGATGTGCGCGGCCACGGTCGCGGGCACGAGCCGATCGACCGCGTCCCCGCGTTCGACCGACGAGCGCACGGCCGAGGAGGACACGTCCCGCGTCGGCGCCGAGACGAGCCAGATGCGGGTCGCACCGCCGCCGGGGGCCGGTGCGGCGCGGTCCGGGGAGTGCATGCGCCCGGCGAGGGCGGGCAGTCGCTGCGGCATGCGGTCGACCGCGCTTCCCGGGCGCGACACCACGACGAAGTGGCTGCGGGCGAGGAGGTCGGGATAGTCCCGCCAGGCGGTGATCTCCGCGAAGGCGTCCGCGCCCGTGATGAAGAAGAGCTCCGCCGGCCGGAGGCCGGCCCCGGCGAGCCGGTCCAGCGTCCACGACGTGTAGGACGGCCCCGACTGCTCGAGCTCGATGTCGCTCACGCGGAGCTCGGCCCGATCCGCGGCCGCGAGCGCCGCCATCGCGAAGCGATGGTACGGCGAGGCGAGCGGAGCCGCCGCCTTGTGAGGCGGCACCCGCGCCGGCATGAGCCGCACGTGGTCGAGGTCGAGCGCGCGACACGCGGCCGCGGCGGCATCGACGTGTCCGAAGTGAACAGGGTCGAAGGTGCCGCCGAGCACGCCGATCCGCTTCGAGGCCATCATTCCCACGCGGCGGAATCCGCCGGCTCCGCGCCGGCCGCCACCGCCGCCCAGATCGCCTCCTGGAGCGGGCGGATGCCCTCGCCGGTCACGGCCGAGATGGGGAAGAGCGGTACGGAGTCGGCCGCCAGACGCCGTTCCAGGAACGCCAGCCGGTCCGGGTCGTCGAGGACGTCGATCTTGTTGGCCGCGGCGAGCTGCCGTCTGCCGGCCAGAGGGGCGTCGGAGCCCGCCTCTCCGGACGGCTCGACCCGAAAGTGGGTGAGCTCGTCCCGGATCGTGGCGTAGTCGGCCACAGGGTCCCGACCGCTGGCCGGCGACACGTCGATCACGTGCACGAGCACCTTCGTTCGCTCGAGGTGGCGGAGGAAGCGATGGCCGAGACCGTGTCCGGTGTGCGCACCCTCGATGAGACCGGGCACGTCGGCCAGCACGAAGCTCCGCTCGTCGTCCAGACGCACCACCCCCAGATGGGGGCTGAGCGTCGTGAACGGGTAGTTGGCCACCTTCGGGCGCGCGGCGGAGAGGCGCCGCACCAGGGTCGACTTGCCGACGTTGGGGTAGCCGACGAGACCGGCGTCGGCGAGGAGCTTGAGCTGCAGCCGCAGCGCCCGGGCCTCGCCCGGCTGTCCGGTCTCGACCCGCCGCGGCGCGCGATTGGTGGAAGTCGCGAAGTGCTGATTGCCCCGTCCGCCGCGTCCGCCGGCCGCCACGCGTACCTCCTGGCCTACGGCCACCAGGTCGGCCACCTGCCGGAGACGGTCGTCATCGCGCGCATGGACCAGCGTGCCGGGCGGCACCTCGAGCACCAGGTTGGGGCCGGCCCGGCCCGTGCGGTTCGACCCCTGGCCGTGGCTGCCCCTCTTGGCTCGGAACTCGGGATGGAAACGGTAGTTGACCAGCGTGTTGCAGTGTGGGCTGGCGCGCAGGAAGACGGAGCCGCCGCGTCCGCCGTCGCCGCCGTTCGGCCCGCCGCGGGGGACGTGCTTCTCGCGCCGGAAGCTCACACACCCGTTGCCGCCGTCGCCGGCCGCAACCTGGATGTCGACTTCGTCGACGAACATGCGCCGTGCGCCGATCAGTGGGCCGTGGGAATGACGCTGATCACGCGCCCGCGGGCGCCGTGGTCCCTGAACTGCACGCGGCCGGCGATCTTCGCGAAGAGGGTGTCGTCCTTGCCCAGCCCGACGCCCGGCCCGGGCCGGAAGCGCCGCCCGCGCTGGCGGACCAGGATGGCGCCGCCGGGAACGAGGTTGCCGTCGAAGCGCTTGACCCCGAGCCGCTGGGCCTGGCTGTCGCGGCCGTTCCTGGAGCTGCCCTGACCCTTCTTGTGCGCCATGCCTGCCTCAGTATCACGCGTCGATACGGACGATACGCACGGATGTCAACTCCGCGCGGTGGCCCAGCGTGCGCCGCCACGCCTTGCGCCGCCGCTTGCGGAACACGCGGATCTTCGGCCCCCGGGTCTGGGCGTCGACCAGTCCCGAGACGGAAGCGCCGTTCACGTGGGGGGTGCCCGCCACGAACGTGCCGTCGTGCCCGACGAAGAGCACCCGGTTGAACTCCACCTCGTCGCCGACGTCGGCTTCGAGGCGATCCACGTTGACGACGGCGCCCTCCTCGACGCGAAGCTGGCGGCCTCCCGATTCGATGATGGCGTACACGCCCTGACTCCCCGGCCGCCGACGGGCGACCTCGCACCTCAAGCCTATCCGTTCGGGAGGCCGGCTGTAAAGCGGACCAGCCCGCGGCGGCTACTTCAGAAGAATGCGCGAGCCCCGGATGCTCTGGTCGCTGAGGGCGCCGAGGAACGACGGGATCAGGCGGTCCATCAGCTCGAAGTACGAGGAGAGGGCCGGCGTGTTCGACGACGCGTCGTAGAGCACCTCCTCACGGTGCCGCTCCGTGTAGAGCGTGACGCCGGTCCGCCCGTCGATGAAGATGAACGTGGGGCTCAGCACGAAGCCGCGGCGGTCGCGGTACGCCCGCACCGGGACGACGCGGCGGCGGCCGAACTCGTCGTAGACCTCACGTTCCCTGGTCACCATCCCGGCCCGCGCGTGCGGCGTGAAGTGGATGGTGCCGGTCACGATGAGCGGGTTCTGGTGCTCCTCGCCGAGTTGCCGCCAGTAGCTGACGTTGGCGAAGATGTGCTCGTACTCCTCGAGCTCCTCTTCGCTCAGATCGCCCGCATCGTAGTCGCCGCCTCCCTCCCCGTTGCCGTTGCCGTTCGCGTCCGCGTAGTCGAGGTCGCTCTCGCTCCGGGCGACGGTCAGCAGGTCGAGGACCTCGGCGTCGACCACCTGCAGCCGGGACTCCGAGCGAAGCTGGCTTCTGAGCAGCCGCGCCGTCTCCAGGTTGGCGTCGACGTCATCGCTCCCGCCGGCTACGAAGCCGGCGATCAGGACGCGCTGGAAGCGGCTCACGTCGAGCTTCGGCTTGAGCGGCGTCTCGATGGGGATCTCGTAGTAGCTGGTGCAGGCCGGAACGACCAGCAGCAACGCCAGGCTAGCGAACGTCTTCGTCAAGCCGGTCATAGATCTCCCTGAACAGATCGTAGTTCTGCTGGATCATCAGGTTGTCCGGTTCGAGGTCGAGCGCCGTCTCGTACGCCTCGAGCGCCTCGTCGAACAGTCCTTCGCGCTCGTAGGCGATGCCGAGGTTGTTCCACGCCGCGGCGTAGTCCGGGTCGATCTGGGACGCGCGCTTCCAGCGGTAGATGGCCTCCTGCCACAGCTCGGCCCGGGCCACCGTGATCCCGAACTCCACGTGGGCACGGGCGTCGTCGCGTTCGTCCGCTGCCGCGCCGGCTGCCAGGGGAGCCAGCCACACGAGCGTCGCGGCCGTGAGCAATCTCGCCACCATGGTCGGCGTGCCGGAGAGCATCCTCTGTCGCCAATATAGTCACGGCACGGCGAACGGAGCAAGCTCCATCCGCACGGACGCGCGCGGCTCCGCGCGGAGGCCTGCCGGCGCACCGTGTCCGGGAGCCGGGGCGGCCCCGGTGCGGCGCCTGTTCGCCCCCGGCGGCCGGGCCGGCCGGGGGCGCCCGCGGCGCACGGGCGACGCCGGCATGCGTCGCGGAACGCTTCTTGCTCGTCCAGCGCTGCGTGACGCGCGGCGACTCGGCGGCGGCTCTGCGCGAGGCGGTCGTGCTGTCGCTCGTCCTGACCAGGCCTGCTCTGCGAGGGCACCTGGCCGGCGGGCGCCGGCGCCGTGACGACGCGGACCAGCGGCGCGTCCCGGGGCTCGCGGAGCTGGCGGCGCTGCTCCGGGACGCACCTGCGCCGGTCGCGTCCCAACTGTCCGGCCTGCGCGCGCGGGCAGCGCGGCTTCTCGACCGAGGGACCAGCGCCGGCGTGCGGGCGCTCCCCTGGACCCATGCCGCGTATCCGAGGCAGCTCGCCGCGATCGACGATCCGCCGGCCGTGCTCTGGGTGCGGGGCGACCCGGCGCGGCTCTCGGCGCCGGCCGTCGCGGTCGTGGGCTCCCGCACCGGCTCGCCGTACGCCTGCGCCGTCGCGGAGCGCCTGGCCGCCGGCCTCGCGGAGGGCGGCGTGGCGGTGATCAGCGGACTCGCGAGAGGCGTCGACGCCGCGGCCCACCGCGGGGCGCTGTCCGCGGGCGGTCCGACCGTGGCGGTGCTCGGGTCGGGCGTCGACGTCGTGTACCCTCCCGAGCACGCATCGCTGGCCGACGAGATCGTCGCGCACGGGGTCGTGGCCAGCGAGCTAGGACCCGGGGCGCCTCCCCTTCCCTATCACTTCCCGCGGCGGAACCGCATTCTGAGCGGGCTGTCGCGGGCCGTCGTCGTCGTGGAGGCGACGGAGCGCAGCGGATCGCTCATCACGGCCCGGCTCGCGGCGGAGCAGGGACGCGAGGTCATGGCCGTGCCCGGCAAAGTCCTGAGCGGCCGCAGCCGCGGCGCCCACCGCCTGATCCGCGACGGCGCCCGGATTGTCGAGACCGCGGGCGATATCCTGGAGGAGCTGGGTCTGCTCGCGCTCACCGGGGGGGATGAGGAACCGCCGACGGAGGCCGACCCGGTGCTGGCCCGAATGGACCCGGGCGATCCCTGCGACGTCGAGCGACTGGCGCAGCAGTCCGGCCTGGCGCTGCCCGCCCTGCTCACGCACCTCACGGAGCTCGAGCTCCAAGGACGCGTCGCGCGCATCGGAGCCGGGCGATTCGTCCGTTTGCCTTCGCCGGTGGTAACGTAGTTTGAGGGGACCCGTACCGCCCATGGCCAAGACTCTCGTCGTCGTCGAATCGCCGGCCAAGGCCCGGACCATCAACCGCTACCTGGGCAAGGACTACAAGGTCGTCGCCTCGATGGGCCACATCCGCGACCTGCCGAAGACCAGGCTGGGCGTTGACGTGGAGGCCGGCTTCTCCCCCGCGTACGAGCCGATTCCGGCGCGCAAGAAGGTCATCAAGCAGTTGAAGGACGCTGCCCGGGGCGTGAGCCGGATCTACGTGGCTACCGACCCCGATCGGGAAGGAGAGGCGATCGGCTGGCACCTGGCGCGCGAGGTCGGAGGGAGGAAGAAGGTCGGCCGCCTCATGTTCAATGAGATCACGCGCACCGCCGTATCGGCCGCACTCGACCGTGTCGGGGAGATCGACCAGCGCATGGTGGACGCCCAGCAGGCCCGGCGGGTGCTCGACCGGCTGGTCGGCTACAAGCTGAGCCCGCTGCTGTGGGACAAGGTGCAGCGGGGGTTGAGCGCGGGTCGGGTGCAATCCGTCGCCCTGAAGCTCGTCTGCGACCGCGAGGCGGCCATCGACGCCTTCAACGTAGAAGAATACTGGCACGTCACCGCGCGCCTGGCCGCCGGCCTGCCGCCGGAGTTCGACGCCCGCCTGGTGAAGAAGGGGAAGCAGGCTGTCAAGCTGGGCCGGGAGGCGGAGGCGAAGGCGGTGGTGGCCGACCTCGAGAAGGCCACCTACGTCGTCGAGTCGGTGGCCACGAAGGAGCGCAAGCGCCACGCCGCGCCGCCGTTCATCACCAGCAAGCTGCAGCAGGCGTCCCGGTTCCCCGTGAAGCGCACGATGCAGATCGCCCAGCAACTCTACGAGGGGATCGAGATCCCGGGCGAGGGCTCGGTCGGCCTGATCACCTACATGCGGACCGATTCGACGCGGGTGTCGGAGCAGGCGATCGCGAGTGTCCGCGACCACATCGCGGCCACCTACGGGCCCGAGTTCCTTCCCGCCCGGCCGAAGCGCTACCGGGCCGGGAAGGACGCGCAGGATGCGCACGAGGCGATACGGCCGACGTCCACGGCGCTCGGCCCCGCCGTCGTCCGGCCGCACCTCACGCGTGAGCAGGCGTACCTGTACGAGCTGATCTGGAATCGTTTCGTGGCGTCGCAGATGCCGCCGGCGACGTTCGACGACACGACGGTCGAGGTGCGCGCCGGCGACTACCTGCTGCGGGCGAAGGGATCGGTGCCGAAGTTCAGCGGCTGGCTGGCCGTCTACGAGCGGACGCCGCAGACCGACTCCGGGTCCGGGACGCCGGCCGACGCCGGGGCCGGCGCTGCCGGCGACGACGGCGCCGCCACCGGGCTGCTGCCGCCGGTGCGCGAGAACGACCGCCTCGACCTGAAGGCGCTCCGGCCCGAGCAGAAGTTCACGCAGCCGCCGCCCCGCTTCGGGGAGGCGACGCTGGTCAAGGAGCTCGAGGAGAACGGCATCGGGCGGCCGAGCACCTACGCGTCGATCATCGGGACGCTCAAGACGCGGGAGTACGTCGAGAAGATCGAGGGGCGCTTCAAGCCGACCAAGCTCGGCCGGCTGGTCACCGATCTCCTCACCCGCAGCTTCGACGACATCATCCAGGTCGCGTACACGCGCGAGCTGGAGGATCGCCTGGACCGGATCGAGGAGGGCCGCGCCGACTACCAGGGCACCCTGGCGAGCTTCTACGAGAAGTTCCGCACCGACCTCGAGAAGGCGGTGACGGCGATGCCCAACGTGAAGGCGGAGGGACTCCCGAGCGACGAGACCTGCGACAAGTGCGGGTCGAAGATGGTCCACAAGATCGGCCGCTTCGGGATGTTCCTGGCCTGCAGCGCCTACCCGGATTGCCAGAACACGCGCGAGATCGCACCGGCCGACCCCGCGGCGGAGGAACAGGAGGAGCTCTGCGACGCCTGCGGCCGGCCGATGGTCGTCAAGCGCGGCCGCTTCGGCCAGTTCCTGGCGTGCTCCGGCTATCCGGAGTGCAAGACCACGCGCAAGCTGATCGCGACCGCCAAGGGCGTGGCCGCCGCCAAGCCGGATCGCCCGCTCGATGAGCCCTGCCCGAAGTGCGGCACCAACCTGATCGTGAAGCACGGGCGGTTCGGCGAGTTCACCGCCTGCAGCAACTACCCCAAGTGCCGCTACGTGAAGCTCGAGAGCACGGGGGTCGCCTGCCCGCGCGACGGCGGCGACCTCGTAGAGCGCAAGTCGCGTCGCGGGCGGGTCTTCTACGGATGCAGCAACTACCCGGACTGCGACTTCACCCTCTGGAACAAGCCGCTCGCGACCCCATGCCCGAAGTGCCGGGCGCCGTTCCTGGTCGAGAAGGTCACGAAGCGCTGGGGCCGGCAGCTGCTCTGCCACAAGGACGACTGCGACTACCTCCGCGATGACGAAGAGCGGGTTGCGGGCTGAGCCCGGCGGGAGCGGCGCGGCGGCGGCCAGGGGCGCCCCGTGATTCGCATCGTCGGCGGCGGGCTGGCCGGCACCGAGGCCGCGTGGCAGGCGGCCCGCCTCGGGGTGCCCGTTTCCCTCCACGAGATGCGTCCCGTCCGCGCGACGGCGGTCCATCGCACCGATCGCCTGGCCGAGCTGGTCTGCAGCAACTCCTTCCGCGGCGACCGGCTGGAGAACGCCGTGGGGCTGCTGAAGGCCGAGATGCGGCGGCTCGGTTCCCTGGTGATGTCGGTCGCCGACGCGACCCGGGTGCCGGCCGGCGGCGCGCTGGCCGTCGATCGGGAGCGCTTCGCCGCCGGCATCACCGAGGCGCTCGAGGCGGAGCCGCTGGTGACGGTTCGCCGCGGGGAGGTGACGGCCGTTCCCGGGACCGACGACCTCCGCCGTCCCGTCATCGTCGCCACCGGCCCGCTGACCTCCGAGCCGCTCGCGGAGGAGCTCACCGCGCTCGTCGGACACGAGCAGCTCTACTTCTTCGACGCCGTCAGTCCGATAGTCCATGCGGACTCGATCGACGCGAGCGTCGTCTTTCGGGCTTCGCGGCACGGCCGGCAGACGGCGGCCGATGTTGCGGCGGGGCAGGCCGCCGCCGGCGACTACCTGAACTGCCCGCTCGATGCGACGCAGTACGCGCGTTTCCACGAGGCCCTGATCGGAGCCGAGGTGGCCGAGCTGCACGACTTCGACCGCACGCCGTTCTTCGAAGGCTGCCTGCCGATCGAGGTGATGGCGCACCGCGGTGTCGACACGCTGCGTTTCGGGCCGATGAAGCCGGTCGGGCTGACGGACCCGGCGACCGGCCGCCGGCCCTACGCGGTCGTGCAGCTTCGCCAGGACAACCTCGCGGCGGACCACTTCAGCCTCGTCGGTTTCCAGACCCAGCTCAAGTGGGGCGAGCAGGCCCGCGTGCTGCGCATGGTGCCCGGGCTGGAGCGGGCGGAGTTCGTGCGCTTCGGGATGATTCACCGCAACACCTACATCAACGCCCCGGCGGTGCTGCGGGAGACGTGGCAGATGCGCTCGCGGCCGGCTCTGTTCCTGGCCGGCCAGCTCTCCGGGGTGGAGGGCTACGTCGAGTCGGCGGCGTCGGGCCTGATGGCGGGTCTCGGCGCGGCGGCCCTGGCGCGCGGGGCGGCGCCGCGCGCCCTGCCGCGGACGACGGCGCTCGGTGCGCTGGCGCACTACGTGTCGCACGCCAGTCCGACGAACTACCAGCCGACCAACATCGCGTTCGGGCTCATTCCGTCGGAGGCGCGTCCGCCCCGCGGGCGCGCCGCGCGGCGGGAGGCGCTGGCGCGCCGCGCCCTCGCCGACCTCGACGCCTGGCTCTCGGCGGGGGAGGGCTCCGGTGGAGCGGCTGCAGCGCGAGTTTCTTGAGTACCTGCGCTTCAATCGCAACGCGTCACGCCACACGGCGCGGGCCTACGCGAGCGACCTGCGGCAGCTTCTCGACTTCGCGCGGCAGCGCCTCGGGCGGGAGCCGGTGCCGGCCGACCTGGATCACCGCCTGATCCGGGCGTTCCTTGCGGGCCTGTACGCGCAGGGGCGCGCCCGGGCCTCGTCGGCCCGCACCCTCGCCGCGATCCGCTCCTTCTGCCGCTACTTGCGGCGGGAGGGCATCCTGGACGACAACCCGGCCGTGCTCGTCGCGGCTCCGCAGCCGGAGCGACGGATGCCGGCGCATCTCGACATCGCCGACATGAGCGTCCTGCTGGCGGCGCCGGACGCCGCGACCCCGCTGGGGCGCCGCGACCGGGCCATCCTGGAGTTGCTCTACGCTTCCGGCCTGCGCCTGAGCGAGCTGGTCGGGCTCGAGCTCGACGACGTCAACCTCGGGGGACGTGTCGTGCGGGTGCGCGGCAAGGGCGGCCGCGAGCGCATCGTGCCGTTCCACCAACGGGCGGCGGACGCGATCCGCGACTATCTGCCGGTCCGGCACCGCCTCTGCGCGGCGGCCGGTTCCGAGGCGCCCGACCGTTCGGCGGGGCGCGGGCGGGACCCGCTGTTCGTCAACTACCGGGGTGGGCGGCTGTCGGGGCGCAGCGTGGATCGGCTGTTGCGGCGCTACGTGGCCCTGTCGAGCACTCGGCTCGGCATCAGCCCGCACGCGCTGCGGCACTCGTTCGCCACGCATCTGCTGGAGCGGGGAGCGGATCTGCGGTCGATCCAGGAACTGCTGGGCCATGCGCGGGTCAGCACGACCCAGCGCTACACGCACGTCAGTGCGGCCCGCATCACCAACATCTACCGCAAGGCGCACCCCCGGGCCTAGGAGTCTGCGCCGCAGAACCAACGCGCCCGTGAGGGCGCGCTAGTGTGCACCGTCAGAAATACGTGAGCAGTAACGCTTCAGGGATTCCGATCTGCTCGGCGGTCTTCGTCCAGACGAAGGGCTTGGGGTCTTCGTTGTAGACCGCCAGGTACTCCTTGATCGCCGCCTCGAGTGCTTGGGTGCTGCGATGGGTTCCACGCCGGATCTGCTGCCGGGTGATCTCGGCGAACCAACGCTCTACCTGGTTGAGCCACGATGCGCTCGTGGGCGTGAAGTGCAGGTGATACCGAGGACGCCGTGCCAGCCAGTCGTGGATCATCGCCGTCTTGTGCGTGCCGTAGTTGTCCAGCACCAGGTGGATGTCGAGGTCGGGCGGCACCGCCTTGTCGATCACGGCGAGGAAGCGCTTGAACTCCACCGAGCGGTGCTTCCGAAAGCACCTGCCGATCACCTCGCCGGTGGCGGTGTTCAGGGCCGCGAACAACGAGGTCGTGCCGTGCCGTCGATAGTCGTGTGTCCGCTGCTCCGGTGCTCCCGGACGCATCGGCAACACCGGCTGGGTACGGTTCAACGCCTGGATCTGCGACTTCTCATCCACACACAGCACCACCGCTCGCTCCGGCGGATGCAGGTACAGCCCCACGATATCGCGCACTTTCTCGATGAACAACGGGTCTCGCGACAGCTTGAAGGTCTCGCTGCGATGGGGCTTGAGCGCGAACGCGCGCCACACGCGGCCGACGGTCGAAGCGCTCAGCCCGCAGGCTCGGGCCATCGACTCCCGGCTCCAATGCGTCGCCCCCCGTGGGGTCGTCTCCAGCGTCCGGACCACGACCCGTTCGACGTCCTCGTCCGACACCCGGCGCGGCGCGCCCGGCCGTGGTTCGTCCAGCAAGCCGTCGCAGCCGTTGCGCAGGAACCGCCGCCGCCACTTGCCGACCGTGGCCCGCGTCGTGCCCAGAGCCTGCGCCACGACCTGGTCGCTCCGTCCCGCGGCGCTCTGCAGCACGATGCGTGCCCTCAGGGCCAGAGCCTGCGCGGTATTGCGCCGGCGCAGCCAACCCTCCAGTTCCTCGCGCTGTGCGTCCGAGACCTCCGGGACCTCTCGTGTGTAATGGTTCGGCACGGCCCTCCTCGCTTCCGGGCCGACCGTACCACGAGCCGATTCTACTGGTCAAGAACTTCAGGCGTTGGACACTAGCGCGGGCAGACCCTTTGCGGCCCATCGGCGCCGGACCGCGGTCAGGACGACGCGCGCTCGGCCGCCTCGCTCTCGAGCGCCTCCCACTGGTTCATCAGGTCGCCCACCTCCCACATGAGCTTCTGGTGGCGATCCACTGCCTCCTGCGCTCGCTCGGGGTCCTGGAAGAAGCCCGGCTCGGCCATGCTCGCCTCCAGGGTGCGGACGGCCTCCTCGCGCTCCGCGATGCGCCGTTCGAGATCGGCGATGCGGTTGCGCAGGGCGGCGGCACGGCGCTCGTGGCGCCTTGCCGCGACCTGCTGCCGCTTGTGGTCGGCGGCGCTTCTCGACCGCGCCCCGCGCACCGGCGTCGCGCCGCCGGGTGGCGCCGCCGGGGCGCGGCGGGGCGGCGGCGCTCCGCCCTCCCGCGGGCGCGGCGCCCTCGCGGAAGGGGCCCTCGCAGCGCCGGATGCCGGTCGGGGGGTGGCCGGCGGTCGGGGGGCGGCCCGCTCCTTGTGCCACCGGAACTCCTCGTGCGTGCCGGGGTAGAGGGCGGCGTCGCCGTCGCCGATCTCGAGGACGTGGGTGGCGAGCCGATCGACGAAGTAGCGGTCGTGGGAGACGAAGACCAACGTGCCGCCGTAGTCGGCGAGCGCGTCGAGAAGCACATCCGTCGAGTCGATGTCGAGGTGGTTGGTCGGCTCGTCGAGGAGGAGCGTGTTGGAAGGGCGCAGCAGCATGCGCGCCACCGCCAGCCGCGTGCGCTCGCCGCCGGACAGCACCTGCACGCGCTTGTAGACGTCGTCCTCGGTGAAGAGGAAGCCCCCGAGGATGTTGCGCACGGTCGGCACGGCGTCGAGCGGCGCGCCGTCGGTGAGCGTTTCGTAGACCGTGAGGCTGCCGTCGAGCCGCGCCGCCTCGTCCTGCGCGAAGTACTGCGCGACGACGTTGTGCCCCTCGGTGCGGGTCCCCGCATCGGGCGCCTCGACGCCGGAGAGCATGCGCATCAGCGTCGACTTGCCGGCGCCGTTGGGGCCGACCAGCGCCACGCGGCCGCCCCGCTCGATGTGGACGTTGGCGCCGTCGAACACGCGGATCTCGCCATACCGCTTGGCGACGTTGGCGAGCTCGATCACCGTCCGGCCGCTCCGGACGCTGGCCGGGAACCGGAAGTGCACGCGCCTCCGCTCGGGCGGCACGTCGATGGGCGTGACCTTCTCGAGCATCTTCACGCGGCTCTGCACCTGCCGCGCCTTGCTCGCCTTGTAGCGGAACCGGTCGATGAAGACCTGCATGCGGGCGACTTCCTCGTCCTGCCGCCGCTTGGCCTCGCGGAGCTGCGCCACGCGCCGGTCCCGCTCGACGACGTAGGCACTGTAGGTGCCGGGGTAGGTCGTCAGCGTCTTCATGCCGACCTCCGCTATGGAGGTCACGACGCTGTCGAGAAAGTAGCGGTCGTGCGAGACCAGCACCACGGTGTCGGGATAGCTGCCGAGGAACTCCTGCAGCCAGGTGCGCGCGTCGAGGTCGAGATGGTTGGTCGGCTCATCGAGGAGCAGCAGTCCCGGGCGGCGGAGCAGCAGCTTGGCGAGGGCGATCCGCATCTGCCACCCGCCGGAGAAGGTCTCGGTCGGCCGCTCGAGGTCGGCTGCGGTGAAGCCGAGGCCCCGGAGCACGCCGTGCACCCGGGCATCGATGCCGTACCCGTCCCCCGCCTGGAACGCTTCCTGGACCTCGCTGTAGCGCCCCAGCAGCGATTCGTGCTCGGCCGCCGGCCGCGAGTCGTCGGCGAGCGCCTCCTCGAGGCTCTCCATCTCGTCTCTGAGGGCGAGGAGGGAGTCGAAGGCGAGACACGCCTCCTCGAACAGGGTTCGGCCGCGGTGGACCAGGCCGTCCTGCGGGAGGTAGCCGACGGTCAGGCCGTTCGGTCGCGCGATGGTGCCGGCGTCGGGCGCCTGGTCGCCCGACAGCATACGGAGCAGCGTGGTCTTGCCGGCGCCGTTCGGGCCGCACAGCCCGACCCGGTCACCGGGTTGCAGGTGCCAGCTCACGCGCCCGAAGAGCACGCGGTCGCCGAACGCCTTGTGGAGATCCGTGATCTGGAGCAACTACTCGCCCAGGGCCCTGGCGGTCGCCGAAAGGACCCGGGCGGTCGTGAAGGGGGCCGTCAGGTAGCCAGCCACTCCCAGGTTGGCGGCCTCGATGGCGGAGGCCTCGCTGGAGAAGGCGGTGACGATGATGACCGGCAACTGCGGGGTCGCGCGCCGCGCCTCGCGGATGACGGCCAGTCCTTCCATGTCGGGCAGCCGGAGCCCGGTGATCAGCAGATCGGCGCCGTCGCGCCGCAGACGATCGAGCGCCGCCCGGCCGTCCGTCACGGCGTCGGTCTCATAGCCCGCTTCCGCCAGGGCTCCGGCCAGCGGACGGATCGCCCCGTCTCCGTCGTCCTCCCGCGCCTCGATCGCGACCAGGACCCGGCGTCGCGCTGCGGCCGCCGCGCGGCCCGCGCGCTGGCTCTCGAGCCAGGCGTCCAGATCGCTCTTGCGGAATCTCCACTGGCGGCCTACGCGGACGGCCGGGATCTTGCCCGCCTTGATCAGCCGGTAGACGGTTCGCAGGTTGACGCGCAGGTACCCGAGCACATCGTCGGTGGTCAGGAACGCATCGTCGAGCATGGCCGGGAGTCGACTCCACTGTAGCCAATCGGATGCGCCCTTGTCATCCGCGCGGCTCGCCCGCCGCGCCCGTCCGAAAGGACGTGTCTTCCGTCTATAGCGATAGAGGCGGTCATCGGAGCAGCGACCTCCTCGGCGCCGACGCTCGCAATGGCGACTACCGACGACCAGCTCGTGGCCCTCGCGGCCGGGGGTGACACCGATGCGTTCAACCAGCTCGTCGTACGCTGGGAGCGGTCGATCTTCGCGCTCGCCTACCGCGTGCTGGGGCAGGAGGACGACGCGCGCGACGTTTGCCAGGAGGCGTTCCTGAGAGCCTTCCGGGCCATAGGGGGTTTCAAGGGACAGGCCAAGTTCTCCTCGTGGCTGTACCGCATCGCGCTCAACCTGTGCCGGGACTGGATACGCCGCGAGCGGCGCGTTACGATGGTCGCGCCGCCGGTGGACGCCGAGACCGGTCCGCTCGACCTCCTGGCCGATCCGGACAGCTACGCGTTGGAGGATGCGGTCATGCGGCGGGAGTTGGGGCGCGCCGTCGAGCGGATGATGGCCGACCTGCCGGAGGAGCAACGAACGGCCATCGTTCTCAAGGAGTACCACGGCCTGACCTTTCGGGAGATCGCCGATCTGCAGGGCTGTCCGCTCAGCACCGTGAAGACCCGCGTCTACCAGGGCCTCGCGGCGCTGCGCCGGCATCTCGAGCGCCGCGGCATCCGCCCGGGCACGGCTCTTCCGGAACGGCGCCCGTCTCCCTTCTCGCGCCTCACCGCGGTGCGCGACAACGAGTGACCCATGGACGCCACATCGACCTGCGATCGACCCGAGCATCTGCTCGCGTTCCTGTACGGCGAGTGCGAGGTGGAGGAACGCGAGCGGATCGAGGCCCATCTGGCCGCCTGCGAGCGCTGCGCGGCCGAGGTCGAGGCACTGCGATCCGTTCGCCGTTCGCTCGCGGCCTGGGCGCCGCCCGAGGCCGAGCTCGGCTTCCGCGTGGTGTCGGACCCGCGTGGGGCGCCGTGGTGGCGACGCGTCGCCCCGCGCCGGGCCTGGGGCCTCGCCGCGGCGGCGGCGTGCGTGGCGGCGGCGGTCGCACTCGGGGCGCTCGACGTGCGCTGGGAGGGTGACGGACTCGTCATCCGCATGGGCCGTCCGGCCGCCGGCGGTGCCGTCGCTGCGGTCACGGCGTCCGGCGCACCCGAGGCGGCGGGAGCGCCGGAAGTCGTCGACGACGTCCTGATGCGGCGTATCCGGACGCTGATCGAGCAGAGCGAACGCCGCCAGCAGCAGGAGTTCGCGACGCGGTTGCTGGCCCTGGCGCAGGAGTTCGATCTGCAACGCCGGGAGGATCAGATGCGCGTTCAGCAGGAAGTGGGCGCGCTCGCGGACTATCTCGTCCGCGTCTCGGGCCCCTAGGGTGAGCGAGGAGACCATGGCCGCAACCGCACTGAGGCGAGCGGCGGCGTTCGTAGCGGGCGCCGTGGTTCTGGCTGGCTCGGCCGCGGCGCAGCCTCCGCCCGCCGCCGCCGAGGCACCCGGCGCGGGGCCCCCGCTCCGCGCCCGGATCCAGGCTCTCGAGAGGGGGCTCGCCGGTGCCGTGAGCCGTAGCGCCAGCGCGGTCGAGGGCCAGCTTCCGGCCGGCGTGCCGGGGCTGGTGCTGTTCGCCGGGCCGATCCAGGTGCGGGGGTTTCGACTCGAGGGCTACGGTGTCTTCTTCGACGTCGAGTACCCCGTGCTGCGCCGCAGCATCGTCTGGTCGATGCAGCGCCTCGATCCGTTCGAGCTGAGCCTGGACATCACGCTGCAGATGCTGCGCCGCCAGTTCCCGCCGGTGGACTTCCCGGGCCCGGGCGGGGACGGCGGGCGCGCCACCCGAGGTCTCTCCGGGACGCGCTCGAGGCCACTGGAGCGCATCGGCGGCGGGGCGCCCCGGCGTCCCGGCGACCCGCGCTACGCATCGGGCGTGGACTCCGGGGCGACGTCGTCCGGGACGGACCGCGTGGTCGTCGATCCGCTGCGGGTCTACCAGAGCGCGCTGCAGGTCTCATTGACGGACGCGCTCCTGCTGGGCGGGGCGCCGCTGGGCGCCATGCTCCCGGCGGACGCCTGGCTCACCGTGGCGGCGCGGGACGTCACGGGCCTGGGCGGGCGCGACGGCCGGATTCGCGTCGCGGCGCGCCATCTCGTCGCGTTCGGCGAGGGTCGCATCACTCTCGACGAGGTCCGCGAACGGGTCGAGACGTCCGGCTTCTAGGGGCGCTCGCGCCCGTCATGGCGCGCCCGGCCCGGTTCGGGGTCGGCGGCACCGGGTCTTTCCAAACGCGGGGGCCGGCACTATGATTCAGACGATGCGACTGCGCCGCGCGTTGCTGGCGGTCGGGCTCGCCGGGTGTCTCGCCGGGGGCGGGTGCGCTCCGCTCGACGTGCAGTCCGCACTGGACGTCACCCAGATCACGACCGGCTGGCTGGACGTGGGGCTCGACGACCTCGGCCGCAACAAGATCGTGCCGACGATCTCGTTCCGCCTCCAGAACGTGTCGGACGCCAGGATGCGCACGCTGCAGTTGAACGGGGTGTTCCGCCGATGCCAGGGGAACGCGCCCGGCCAGGACGCGGCGGCGTCCGAGGTGTCCCCCGCGGATCCCGAGGCGGGAACCTGCGCCGGCGAGGTCCAGGAATGGGGCAGCGCGCTCGTCCGCGCCGTCGGACGGGACGGCGTCGAGCCCGGAGACTCCGTCGGTCCGTTCACGATGGAGTCGCACCTCGGGTACACCGGCCAGCAGCCGCGCGACGAGATGCTGCGCCACCGGGACTTCGTCGACGTGAAGGTGGAGCTGTTCGTCAAGCACCGTGCCGAGCAGTGGGCGAAGCTGGGCGAGTTTGCGATCGACCGGCAGCTTCTGACGCAGGCCGGCAGCTCCTGACGCCGGTTCCCCGAACGGCCAGCCCGCGTGCCAGGTCCTTCCCGATCCGCCTCTCCCGACCCCTCGCTCGTCCGGCGCCTCGGTCCCTTCGACGGTGCCTCCATCATCGTCTCCAACGTCATCGGCAGCGGGATCTTCCTGGTTCCCGTGCTCGTCGCGGGGTGGGTGCCGAACGTCTGGGCGATGCTCGCCCTCTGGCTCACGGGCGGGCTGCTGGTGTTCGCGGGTGCGATGGCCTACGCCGAGCTCGCGGCCTTCCGGCCGCGTGCCGGGGCGGAGTACGTGTACCTCCGGGAGGCGTTCGGACCCGCGGCCGGGTTCCTGACCGGCTGGACATCCTTCGTGGCCGGCTTCTCCGGGGCGATCGCCCTGAACGCCGTCGGCCTCTCCGGATACCTGGGGAGATTCGTGCCCGCGGCGGCGGACGCGACGCCGATCGTGCAGCTTCCCCTGGCGATCGTGACGCTGACGGTGTCGCCGCAGGCCCTCTTCGCCCTGGCGGTCATCGCCGGGCTCACCGCCGTCCACGTCGCGGGGCTCGGGCCGGGGCGCGTCGTCCAGAACCTGCTGGCCGGCGGCAAGGTGGCCATCCTCGTCGCCCTCGTCGCGTT
This sequence comes from Vicinamibacterales bacterium, assembly GCA_965215155.1. Lineage (GTDB taxonomy): Bacteria > Acidobacteriota > Vicinamibacteria > Vicinamibacterales > UBA8438 > JAGWAJ01. Next base: position 3,214,708 of record CBDCCY010000004.1, read on the forward strand.
CGGGTTCTCCGCCGGGGACGGTTCGACGACGAATTTCGGCGCGTCGACCGGGTCGGTGACGCCGTCGCTCTGGCTGCTGGGGCTCATCCCGGTGATGTTCGCGTACTCGGGGTGGAACGCCGCCGCCTACGTCGCCGAGGAGGTGCACGATCCCGGACGCAACCTCCCGCTCGCCACCGCGGCGGGAACGGTGACCGTCGTCGTCATCTACCTGCTGCTGAACGCCCTCTACGTCTACGCGATGCCGCTTGCCGAGGTCGCGGCCGTGGATGTGCGGGTCGTCGACGCGGCGGCCGACCGGCTCTTCGGGCCCGCCGTCGCCGCGCCGATGGCCGCGGCCTCGGTCGTGATGATCGCGGCAAGCATCAGCGCGATGGTGCTCGCCGGTCCCCGCGTGTACTACGCAATGGCCCGCGACGGCCAGTTCCTGGCATCGGCGGCGCGCGTGCACCCCCGGTTCCGCACGCCTGTCGCCGCCATCGTCGCGCAGAGCGTCTGGAGCGGCATCCTGGTTCTGGCCGGCACCTTCGAGCAGCTGGTGGTCTACACGGGGTTCGCCGTCGTGCTCTTTGCCGGGCTGTCGGTGGCGGCGCTCTTCGTGCTGCGGCGGCGGCACCCCGACGCGGAGCGCCCGTTCCGCGCGTGGGGCTATCCCTATGCCCCGCTTCTCTTCGTGGCCGCCAGCTTCGCCATGACGGTGAACGCGATATGGCGCGAGCCGGCCGCCTCGAGCGCGGGACTGATGGTGATCGGCGCCGGCCTCCCGGTCTATCTCTGGTTCCGCCGTCGCTCCCGGGCCGGCGATCGGGGCTCCGCGGCGCAGAAGGACGGAGCTTGATCCGATGGACGACCTGTCTCCCCGCCGCGCGCCCGGGGGCGCGCGGAGCACGACGGTGCTCGCCGTCCGCCACGCGGGGCGCGCGGTGATGGCCAGCGACGGGCAGGTGACCCTGGGCACCACGATCGTGAAGCAGCAGGCGCGCAAGATCCGGCGCCTCTACAAGGACCGCGTCCTGGCCGGCTTCGCCGGGTCCGCCGCCGACTCGTTCGCCCTCTTCTCCCGGTTCGAGGCGAAGATCGAGCAGCACCGGGGGCACCTGCATCGAGCGGTGGTCGAGATGGCCCGCGACTGGAGGACGGATCGCGTGCTGCGCCGCCTGGAGGCGATGCTGCTCGTGGTCGACGCGTCGGAGACGTATCTCCTGTCGGGCACCGGCGACCTGATCGAGCCGGACGACGGCATCGTTGCCATCGGGTCCGGCGGCGCATACGCCATGGCCGCCGCGAAGGCGCTCGCGCGGCACGCGGATCTCGACGCTCGGGCGATCGCCCGAGAGGCAATGGAGATCGCGGCCGGCATTTGCATTTACACGAACGCCAGTGTCACGCTCGAAGAGCTCTAGGGTGCCCATCTACCTTCCCGCAACGACGGCGACGACCATCGATTCGCTGACGCCCCGCCAGATCGTCGCCGAGCTCGATCGCTACGTCATCGGTCAGGCGCAGGCGAAGCGCGCAGTGGCCATCGCGCTGCGAAACCGGGTACGGAGGCAGAAGCTGCCGGCGGAGCTCGCCGAGGAGGTGGCGCCGAAGAACATCCTGATGATCGGGCCGACCGGCGTGGGGAAGACGGAGATCGCACGGCGGCTTGCGCGCCTCGCGCAGTCGCCGTTCATCAAGGTCGAGGCGTCCAAGTTCACGGAGGTCGGCTACGTCGGCCGCGACGTCGAGTCGATGGTGCGCGACCTGGTGCAGCTCGCGGTCGACATGGTCCGCGAGGAGCGGCGCGTGGAGGTCCGGGAGAAGGCGGCGGCCAGCGCGGAGGAGCGCCTCCTGGACCTGCTGCTGCCGCCGCCCGCGCCGCCCGTCCGCTCGGACGCCGCGGCGGACGCGGAGGCGGCGCGGGGGGCGCGGGAGATGGCGACCCGCACCCGCGAGCGGTTCCGGGAGCAGCTCCGCAGCGGCGCCCTCGACGGGCGCGTCGTCGACGTCGCGGTGCGGGAGAAGTCCATCCCGTCCTTCGAGATCATCGCCGGCTCGTCGATGGACGAGATCGACATCAACATGAAGGACATGCTGCCGGGCCTGTTCCAGGGCCGCAGCCGCAAGCGCCGCATGAAGGTGCCGGACGCGGCCGAGTACCTCGCGCAGGAGGAGGAGCAGAAGCTCGTCGACATGGAGAGCGTCAGCCGGGCGGCGGTAGAGCGCGTCCAGCAGGCCGGCATCATCTTCATCGACGAGATCGACAAGATTGCGGGCCGGGAAGGGGGGCACGGGCCGGACGTGAGCCGTGAGGGGGTGCAACGCGACATCCTGCCGATCGTCGAGGGCACCACCGTGAACACGAAGCACGGGATGGTCCGGACCGACCACATCCTGTTCGTCGCGGCCGGCGCCTTCCACCTGAGCAAGCCGTCGGACCTCATCCCCGAGTTGCAGGGGCGCTTCCCCATCCGCGTCGAGCTCGAGCCGCTCGAGACGGCGGACTTCGTGAGAATCCTGACCGAGCCGCGCGGGGCCCTGGTGACGCAGTACACGGCGCTGCTCGCCACCGAGGGAATCGACCTCCACCTGACGGACGATGCGGTGCGCCGCATCGCCGAGTTCGCCTCGACGGTCAACGAGCGCAGCGAGAACATCGGGGCTCGGCGCCTGCACACGGTGATGGAGAAGCTTCTCGACGAGGTTTCCTTCGAGGCACCGGACCTGCTCGACAAGCGCGTCGTGGTCGACGCCGCCTACGTCGATCGCATGCTGGCCGACATCGTCAGGAACGAAGACCTCTCGCGCTACGTCCTGTGACCCGCCCGCTCCCCTCCGGCGGTGCCGTCGCCGCCTGCCTGCTCGGCGCCGCGGTGGTGGCGGGGTGCGGAGCGAAGGCGCCCCCCCTCCCGCCACTGATCATCGAGCCGGCACGCATCGCTCCGCTGGAGGTGTCGCGCCTCGACGACGTCGTCTACGTCGAGTTCGAGGTTCCTTCGTCCAACTCGACCGGCGATGTGCCCGCAGACATCGTCCGGGTCGAGGTCTACGCCCTCACCACGCGGCCCGCCGAGGGCGAGGAGGAGGAGTTCAGCGAGGACTGGCTGGAGGCCGCCACGCTCATCGACTCCGTCCCCGTCCGACCGCCGCTACCGCCCGGCATGGACGAGGAATCGGCGGAGTCCGCGGGCGTCGAGGGCGAGCCGGCGGGGGAGGATGAGCCGGCCGGGAAGCGCAAGCGATCGCCCGCAAGCCAGGGTGACGAGATCACCGTGGTCGAGCGGCTCGTACCGGAAGCGTTCGTCCCGGTGACGGTGGGCGAGGAGGACGAAGAGGAGGAAGACGACGACGAGGGAGAGGACGACGAGCTGGAGGAGGAGAGGCGCCCGGTTCCGTTTCCCAACGCGGCGCCCCCGTTCCCACCCCCGATCATCCGCAGCTACGTCGCGTTCGGCGTCTCGTCGCGGGGCCGCGAGGGGGGGGCGTCGAACCTGGAGTCGATACCGCTGGTCGAAACGCCGGGACCGCCCGCGGCCCCGGCCGTCGAGTACACCGAATCGAGGGTCAGCGTCAGCTGGGAGGCGCCGGACACCCTCCGGCTGCCGGTTCAGAGTGACGACTACGACTTCGGTGACGAGGAGGGCGTTGAACCGGCCGAACCGCCCCTGGAGTCGACTCCGATCGTGGACTGGGGAGAGCCGTCGCAGTACGTCGTCTACGACGTCGCGGACCTCGGCGTGGTGCCGGCGGCGCGGCCCGAGCGCCTGGGGTCGCCGCGCGGCACGGAGTCGCACTCCGATACGGACGTCGCCTTCGGCGAGACGCGGTGCTACGCCGTGCGGGTCCTCGATGCCGTCGGCGAGCTCGAGATCGAGGGCCCGGAGTCCCCGGCGACCTGCGTCGTGCTGACCGACACGTTCGCCCCCGCGGCGCCGACCGGCGTCATCGCGGTGGCCGACGACGACGCGATCAGCCTCGTGTGGAACGCCAACTCGGAGACGGACCTGGCCGGCTACCTGGTCTTGCGCGGGACGGCGCCAGATGCGACACTCCAGGCGCTCACGTCCGAGCCGGTCGAGCGGACCACGTACCGCGACGCTCGCCTCGAGCCCGGGCAGCGCTACTGGTACTCGGTGCAGGCGGTCGACAGCGCCGTGCCGCCGAATCTGAGCCCACCGTCGGAACCCATCGCCGAAACGGCACGCTGACGCAGCCCCATGGACCTCCTGTATCGCATCGACGACGGTGGATCGCCCCGCCACGCCATCGAGCGGGGCGGCGAGTGGCATGCGCTGGAAGGCGATCCGTTCGGCGCCTACCGCGCCGGCCCGCGACTCGAACGCGAGACCGCTCGGGTGCTCGCTCCCGTGCAGCCCTCCAAGATCGTTGCGGTCGGCCTCAACTACAAGGACCACGCCCGGGAGATGGGGAAGCCCCTGCCGGACGAGCCGCTCCTCTTCCTGAAGCCGCCGAGCGCCGTCCTCGCCCCGGGCGGGGCGATCGTGGTTCCCTCGGGCGTCGGGCGCGTGGACTACGAGGCGGAGCTCGCGATCGTCATCGGCCGCACGACGCGACGCGTGCCGGCGGCGCGGGCGCGCGAGCACGTGCTGGGCCTGACCTGCCTGAACGACGTGACCGCGCGCGAGCTGCAGGCGCGCGACGTGCAGTACACCCGCGCGAAGGGATTCGACACCTTCGCGCCGCTCGGTCCGGCCGTCGCCGTGGCGCTCGACGGGCGGGCGCTCGACGTGGAGTCGTTCGTCAACGGCGACCGCCGGCAGGCGTCTAACACCCGCGAGCTGATCTTTCCGCTCGACCGGCTGGTCGAGTTCGTCTCCGGGGTGATGACGCTCCACCCGGGTGACGTCATCGCCACCGGCACCCCGTCCGGGGTCGGCCCGCTCGCGCCCGGCGACCGGGTGACGGTGCGCATCGAGGGGATCGGCGAGCTCACGAACGAGGTCGCGGCGGGCTGATCGGCCCGGCTCCCGGAGAGACCGCGATGAAGCTCTTCGTCGACTCGGCGAACGTCGCCGCCATCGAGGCGCTGATGCCGCTCCGGATCATCGACGGCGTCACCACGAACCCGTCCCTCCTGGGGCGCGAGGCCGGCGATCCGCACGACACGCTGCGCAGCATCTGCCGCGTCGTCCGCGGCCCCGTGAGCGCCGAGGTGGTGGCCACCGACGTGGACGGCATGCTCGAGGAGGGGCGCCGGCTGGCCGCCCTCGACGAGCACATCGTCGTCAAGGTGCCGTTCGGGAAAGCGGGCGTGGCCGCCTGCGCCGCGCTCGCCGCCGACGGCATCCGGGTGAACGTGACGCTGGTCTTCTCGGCGGCGCAGGCGCTGCTCGCGGCCAAGGTGGGGGCCGCGTTCGTCAGCCCGTTCGTCGGCCGGCTCGACGACGTGGCGACGGCGGGCATCGACCTCGTCGGGCAGATCGTCGAGATCTACGAGAACTACGACTTCGACACCTCCGTGCTGGTGGCGAGCGTGCGGGGGCCCCTGCACGTCGTCGAGGCGGCCCGGCTCGGCGCCGACGCCTGCACGTGCCCCCCGAAGGTGATCGACGCGCTCTTCGGGCATCCGCTCACCGACATCGGCCTCGCGCGCTTTCTGGCCGACTGGAACAAGGCCCGCGGCGAAGGGTCCTGACACGCGTATGGACAAACGGACGATTCTGGCGGACTACGAGCGGCAGGCGGAGCTCGGCGGCGGCGAGGCGCGGCGGCAACGGCAGCACGACGCGGGCAAGCTGACCGCGCGAGAGCGCATCGACCTCTTCTTCGACCCCGGCACGTTCCGCGAGACCGACAAGCTGGTCACCCACCGCTGCCGCGACTTCGGGATGGAGTCGCAGCTCGTGCCGGGCGACGGGGTCGTCGCCGGCCACGGCGAGGTCGACGGCCGGCAGGTGTACGCCTTCGCGCAGGACTTCACCGTCTTCGGCGGGTCGCTGTCGGAGACCAACGCCGCGAAGATCGTCAAGGTCATGGACCTCGCGGTCCGGAACGGGGCGCCGATCGTCGGCCTGAACGATTCCGGCGGAGCCCGGATCCAGGAAGGCGTCGCCTCCCTCGCCGGCTACGCCGACATCTTCCTCCGCAACACGCTGGCGTCCGGAGTGGTACCGCAGCTCTCCGCCATCATGGGCCCGTGCGCCGGAGGCGCCGTCTATTCGCCGGCCATCACCGATTTCACGGTGATGGTGGAGCGCACGAGCTACATGTTCGTCACGGGCCCGGAGGTCATCCGCACCGTCACCCAGGAGACGGTCTCGAAGGAGGACCTGGGCGGTGCCATGACGCACAACGCGAAGAGCGGCGTCGCCCACTTCGCGGTGGCGAACGACCAGGACTGCCTGGCGCTGCTGCGCGCCCTGCTCGGCTACCTGCCCTCGAACAACCTCGACGACCCGCCCCGGGCGGAGACGACCGACCCGATCGATCGCGAGGACGCCGGGCTCGACGCGCTGGTGCCGGAGCTGCCCAACCAGCCCTACGACATCCTCGACCTGGTCCGCGCGGTCGCCGACGACGGCGCGTTCCTCGAGGTCCACCGGCACTACGCCCGCAACCTCGTCGTCGGCTTCGCGCGCCTGGGAGGCCAGCCGGTCGGCATCGTCGCCAACCAGCCTGCGCACCTGGCCGGCGTTCTCGACATCGATGCGTCGGTGAAGGGTGCGCGCTTCGTCCGCTTCTGTGACGCCTTCAACATCCCGCTCGTAACCCTGGAGGACGTCCCCGGCTTCCTGCCCGGGACCCAGCAGGAGTACGGCGGCATCATCCGCCACGGGGCCAAGCTGCTGTTCGCGTTCGCCGAGGCGACGGTGCCCAAGCTCACCGTCGTCACCCGCAAGGCCTACGGCGGCGCCTACTGCGTGATGGCGAGCAAGCACATCCGCACCGACGTCAACTTCGCCTGGCCGACGGCCGAGATCGCCGTCATGGGCCCCGAGGGCGCCGTCAACATCCTGTACAAGCGCGACCTCGACGCCGCCGGCGACCCCGATGCCCTGCGCCGGACGCGCGTCGCGGAGTTCCGCGACAAGCTGGCCAACCCCTTCGTCGCCGCCGGCCGCGGCTTCCTCGACGAGGTGATCGCGCCGCGCACGACGCGCCGGCGGCTCATCCAGGCGCTCCGCAGCCTCGACGGCAAGCGCGACCGGAATCCCCCCAAGAAGCACGGCAACATCCCGCTGTAGGGCCAGGAGGTGCTGGTTCCGTCCCAGTGCAAGGATCCAGGCGCGCAGGCTGATCGTCGAGGCGTTGGCGGAGCGCTCCGTCCGAGGCGGGACATGAGCCTGGGACTGACGCCGGCCGGGCATCTGTGCTGGGCGCCGGGCGACGGCGGCTCCCTGCCACCCGGTCTCGCGCGGCTGCAGACCGCGTTCGCCTCCGACTGGCGCGAGGCGCTCTTCACGCTGGCGGCGGAGCGGATCGACACGGACGGCGCGCCCGCGGCGCGCTTCTGGCAGCGGATCGGGGAACGGCACCTGACGGCGCTGTGCCAACTGCCGGCGCAGGAGTCGCGCGTCGAGGTCGAGCCGCCGGCGCCGGCCGACTGCGCCCGTTGGATCCTGGCCGCCCCGCCGATGCGCGGGGGCGAGTACCTCTCCGAGGAGACGCTGCGAGGCGTCTGGGCGGGCCTGACCGAGTGGGTGGGCGAGGCGGCGGCCGCCGGCGGCGGGCTCGCGGCGCTCCTGCGGGCGCGGGCCCCGAGCTGGCACCAGGTGGGGCGCGTCTGCTTTCACCTGGCCGAGAACCCGAACGACGAGGAGCGGCCGTTCGCGTTCCTGGCGACGTATGCCTCCGGCTTCGGCGCGAGCGGGAGGGTGAAGCATCTGCCGCTGCGCCGGGCGCTGGCGCAGTATGCCGGCGCGAAGAACCGGGCCGCGCTCGTCAAGCTGCTGACGCCGATCCAGCGGGCGGCCGAGACGTGCGACTGGGTGCGGGCGCTGGCCGACTCCGGCGACGTGTACCAGCCGCTGGCGTGGACGCCGGAGCGCGCCCACCGGCTGCTGCGCAGCGTGCCGGCGCTGGAGACCGCGGGCCTGACGGTACGCGTGCCCAACTGGTGGCGCAAGCGCCCCCGCCCGCGGGTCAGCGTCACCATCGGGGGCAAGACGCCGTCGCTGGTCGGCGCCGACGCGATGCTGGACTTCGACGTGACGGTCGCGCTGGGCGGCGAGAACCTGTCGCGCGCGGATGTCGAGGCGCTGTTCGCCGGCGACGGGGACCTGGTGCTGATCAAGGGCCAGTGGGTCGAGGTGGACCGCGACCGGCTGCGGCAGGCGATCGATCACTGGGAAGCGGTGCGGGAGCAGGCGGGCGACGACGGGATCTCGTTCATCGAGGGGATGCGCCTGCTCGCCGGCGCGTCGGCGGATCTCCGGCACGAGGACCAGGCGGAGGTCGAGCGCCCCTGGTTGCGCGTCGACGCTGGAGACGGGATGCGGACGTTGCTGGCGGGCATGCGCCAGCCGGGCGCGCTGGATCCGGTGGCCGTCGGCGGGGCGCTGCGGGCCACGCTACGGCCGTATCAGCGCGACGGCGTGGCGTGGCTGCGGCTGCTGACTGGGTTGGGCCTCGGCGCCTGCCTGGCCGACGACATGGGGCTCGGCAAGACCCTCCAGGTGCTGGCGCTGCTGTTGTGCGGCCGGGATCGCGGCGGGCCCCGGCCGGGGCCCTCTCTGCTGGTCATTCCGTCCTCCCTGCTCGGGAACTGGCGCCGCGAGGCGGAGCGCTTCGCGCCGTCGCTGGTGCTGCGCTTCCTGCACCCGGCCGAGACGGACCGCGGGACCCTGTCGGACGTCGCGGCGGCGCCGGCGCGGCATCTGGCCGGCGTCGACCTGGCGGTGACGACCTACGCCATGGTGCACCGGCAGCCGTGGCTTGCCGACCTCGAGTGGCGGCTGGTCGTCCTGGACGAGGCGCAGGCCGTCAAGAATCCGGCCACCCGCCAGAGCCGGGCGGTGCGCGCGCTGCCGGCCCGAGCCCGCGTCGCGCTGACCGGCACGCCGATCGAGAACCGCCTGGGCGACCTGTGGGCGCTGTTCGACTTCCTGAATCCGGGCCTGCTCGGCTCCCGCCGCATCTTCCAGTCGTTCGTGAAGGAGCTGCAGTCGCGGGACGAGCAGCCGTTCGCGCCCCTGCGCCGGCTGGTCGCGCCGTATATCCTGCGGCGTCTGAAGACGGATCGGAGCGTCATCGACGACCTGCCCGAGAAGACCGAGACCACCCGCGACTGCCACCTGACGCGCAAGCAGGCCGCCCTCTACGAGCGGGTCGTGCGGACGATGCAGCGCGACCTCGAGCGCGTGGACGGCATCGAGCGGCGCGGCGTCGTGCTGCGCGCGCTCCTGCGACTCAAGCAGGCGTGCAACCATCCCAGCCAGCTCTCCGGCGACGGTGACTACCGGCCCGCCGACAGCGGCAAGTTCGTGCGCGTGGCCGAGATCTGCGAGGAGCTGGCCGAGCGGCAGGAACGGGCGCTCGTCTTCACGCAGTTCCGGGAGATCATCGACCCGCTGTCCGAGCACCTGGCCGCGGTCTTCGGACGGCCCGGCCTGGTACTGCACGGGGCGACCGGAGTCCGGCACCGGCAGGAGCTCGTGGACCGCTTCCAACAGGACGACGGGCCGCCGTTCTTCGTCCTCTCGCTCAAGGCGGGCGGTACGGGACTCAACCTGACCGGCGCGTCGCACGTCATCCACTTCGACCGTTGGTGGAACCCGGCGGTCGAGAGCCAGGCCACCGATCGCGCCTTCCGCATCGGCCAGCGGCGCAACGTGCTGGTCCACCGCTTCGTCACGCGGGGGACCATCGAGGAGCGGATCGACGCCATGATTGCCGACAAGCGGCAGTTGGCCGATGATCTCCTCGACGGAGCGGGCGAGGTCAACCTCACGGAGCTGCCGGACGACGAGCTGCTCGCCATGGTGCGTCTCGACGTCACGCGCGCGAATCCGGCCCTCGAGGGCTGACTGCGACCCGAGGCCGGCGGCGGCCCTAGACGGACTCGACCCGATGGCGCACTGGTATCCGAGATACGTCCCGGTCGGAGCGAGGCGCGCCCGGGCCCTGCGCGAGCGGCTCCGCCTGCGCGCGCGCGGCATCGAGGTGCAGCCGGTCGAGATCCGGGGGCGCACCATCACCCGCAGCTTCTGGGGCCGGCGCTGGTGCGAGCACCTGGAGTCGTTCTCGGACTTCGCGAACCGCCTGCCCCGCGGGCGGACCTACGTGCGCAACGGCGCCGTGTACCACCTGGCAATCGCCCCCGGCGGCGTCGAGGCGCGGGTCGCGGGGACCGATCTCTACCGTGTCGCGGTGCGCATCCGGACGCTCGAGCGACCGGCCTGGAAGGCGATCGAGGCCGCCTGCGCCGGACAGATCGGGTCGGTCCTCGAGCTGCTCCAGGGCCGACTCTCCGATCACGTCATGGAGGTGGTGACCGACCGCGACACGGGCCTGTTCCCGAAACCGGGCGAGATGGAGCTGGCGTGCGACTGCCCGGACTGGGCCACGATGTGCAAGCACGTCGCGGCCGTGCTCTACGGTATCGGCAGCCGCCTGGACGACAGCCCCGAGCTGCTCTTCCGCCTGCGCGGCGTCGACGAGGCGGAGCTGATCGCCGCGGACCTGACCCTGCCGGCGCGAGCCGCGAGCGCGGAGACCCTGGCGGACGGCGACCTCGGGAGCATCTTCGGCATCGACCTCGCGGAGGACGACGCGCCTGCGGTGCGCGCGACGTCGTCGGACCCGGCGCTGCCGGAGCCCTCGGCCGCGTTCACCGGAGCGCAGATCGCCGAGCTGCGGACATGGTGCGGGTTCTCGGTCGTGGAGTTCGCGCGCCTGCTCCGCGTCTCCGCCGCCACGGTGCGCCGCTGGGAAGCGGCGCGCGGGCCGCTGGCGCTGCGGGCTCGCACGAGCGAGGCGCTCGCCTTGCTCCGGCGGGAGGCCGGCGATCCGGAGGCGTGATCGGGTCGCGGACTCAAGCCGCGTCGCCTCCTGCTAGACTGGAAGCCTCAGCAGTGGCCCCCCGGCCCGGGGCCGCCGAGCGTCCCATGAAGGTCCTCATCGCCAACCGCGGCGAGATCGCGTTGCGTATCATGCGCGCCTGCCGCGAGTTGGGCATCGCCACGGTGGCTGTACACGCCGATTGCGACCGGCTGGCGCCCCACGTTCGCTACGCGGACGAGGCGGTGGGCCTCGGTGCCGACGAGGCGGCCCACAGCTACCTGCGGATCGACAAGCTGATCGACGCCGCGCGCCGCACCGGGGCGGACGCCGTCCACCCCGGCTACGGTTTCCTGGCCGAGAACGCCGACTTTGCGCAGGCGGCGGTCGACGCGGGACTCTGCGTCGTCGGTCCCCGGCCCGATGTCATCGCCCTGATGGGGGGCAAGACGGCGGCCCGCGAGGCCGCGGCGCGGGCCGGGGTGCCGATCGTGCCGGGGAGCGGCGGCCCGCTTGCGGCGGACGCGAGCGACGATGACCTCCGCCGGACGGGCGAGGAGATCGGCTACCCGCTCTTCGTCAAGGCGGTGGCGGGCGGCGGCGGCAAGGGGATGCGGCTCGTGCGGCCCGGCGCCGACCTCGCGAACGCGGTCCGGGGGGCGGCGTCCGAGGCGACGGCGGCCTTCGGCAGCGGCCAGGTCTACCTGGAGCGCGCCATCGAGCGGGGGCGCCACATCGAGGTGCAGCTCCTCGCCGACATGCACGGGACCGTCGTCCCGTTCGTCGAGCGCGAGTGCTCCATCCAGCGAAGACACCAGAAGCTGATCGAGGAAACGCCGTCCCTGGCGGTCGACGACGCCACCCGCCGCGCCCTCGCCGAGGCCGCCGCCGCGCTGGCGCGGGAGGTCGGCTACACGAACGCGGGCACCATCGAGTTCCTGCTCGACCGCGACGGGAAGTTCTACTTCCTGGAGATGAACACCCGGCTGCAGGTCGAGCATCCGGTGACCGAGATGGTGACGGGGCTCGATCTCGTGCGCTGGCAGCTCCGCATCGCCCGCGGGGACCGGCTCACGATCGACCCCGGGCGCGCCCTCGCGCCGCGCGGCCACGCCATCGAGTGCCGCGTCTACGCCGAGGATCCGGACGCCGGGTTTCTGCCGTCGCCGGGGCGGCTGTCGGCGCACCGGCCGCCGGCGGGGCCGGGGGTGCGGGTCGATGCGGGGGTCGAGCCCGGGTTCGATGTCCCCGTCCACTACGACTCGATGGTCTCGAAACTCGTGGTGTGGGACGAAGACCGTCCCGCCGCCATCGAGCGCATGCTGCGCGCCCTCGGCGAGTACGAAGTCGGCGGCGTGCCGACGACGGTGCCGCTGTTCCGCTGGATCCTGCGTCTCGACGACTTCGCCGCCGGGCGCTTCGACACGACGTATCTGGACCGGGCGCTGGCCGAGCGGGACGGGGCGCCGTTCGTCGATCCGCCCGCCGACGGCGAGGAGACGGCGATACTGGCCGCCGCCGTGCACACGGCGCTCCGTGGCGGCAGCGGCGGCCCGCGCCGGGAGGCCGCGCGGTCCTGGCGGCGCGCCGCGCGCCTGGAGGGGCTGCGCTAGCCCATGCGGGTCGAGATCGGGATCGGGGACCGGCTGCTCGAGGTAGTGGTGGAGGCGGAGCCCGCGCACCCGGGACGCTTCCGGGTCACGTGGGACGGCGTGACCCGCCTCGTCGACGCGCGGATCGTCGAGCGGGCCGGCCGCGAGACGCTGCTCTCGCTGGTGCGGCTCGACGGGGCGGCCAGCAGCCGCGAGGTGCGCTGCGTCGAAACCGCCGCCGGCGGTCAGTTGGCCGTGCATGACGGCGGCGTGGTCTGGCGGACGGCGGTCAATGGCCGCCGCGCGCCCGGCGGGCCCGGCGCGGCGGCGGGGGCGCACGGGGAGGAACAAGTCACCGCGCCCATGCCGGGGAAGGTCGTCCGCGTCCTCGTTGCGCCAGGGGAGGAAGTGGCGGCGGGGCAGCCGGTGGTGGTCGTCGAAGCGATGAAGATGGAGAACGAGATGGCGGCCTCGAGAGCCGGCACGGTAAAGGAGCTTCCCGTGGGGGAGGGCATGTCCGTCGGCGCCGGACGGGTCCTCGCCGTCATCGAGTAGACCGAACCCGACACGCTGATGGCTGACGACGAGCCCCGGGAGACCCCCCCGGCCGCTTCCGATCCGCCGTCGGCGGCCGATTCGCCGCCGGCCGATTCGCCGCCGGCCGATTCGCCGCCGGACTCTTCCCCGGCGCCGCGCGTCCGCCGCGGGTGGTTGCGCCGTTGGCCCCGCGTACGCCGCTACGGAAGCTGGGGCCTCGCGCTGGCGGTGGCCCTGCTGTGCGGCGCCCTCGTCTCCGTCGTGACCGTCGACCTCGGCCCGGCCCTGCGCGGGCAGGCGGAGCGCCAGTTCGCCGGCTACCTCGATCGTCCGGTGCACATCGGCCGCCTGTCGACCTACCTGCTCCCGGGGCGCTTCCTCATCGAGGATCTCGTCATCGACGGGCTCTCGCCCGGCGACCGCCCCTTCTTCCACGGCGAGCGCATCGTCGTCTCCACCGCCTGGTTGCCGCTCCTGCGGGGGGAGGTCCTGGTGGACGACGTCGACATGCACGGCTGGCGCATGGTGGTGGAGGCGTTCGAGGACGGCCGCAACAGCTTTCCGCCGTTCGCCCCCCGCCGCGAAGGCGACGGCGAGCTGCCTCCGGCCCCGGAGGCGGCGGTCGATCCCGGTGCGCCGGCATCGACCGCGCCGGACGCCGCGGGCGCCCCGGAGGAGGGACGACCGCGGCGCATCGTCACCACCGTGCAGCAGTTGCGCGCCCACGACGGCGAGTTCCTGTTCGAGGACCACGGCGCCTGGAGCGTCGTTGCACGCAACGTCGATCTGACCCTGGCGAAGGGCACGGGGTACGGCGGCACGATGTCGTTCCGCGGCGGGACGGTTCGGATCGGCGACTTCGAGCCGATGACCACCGACGTCGATGCGGACTACGTCCTGGACGGCGGCCTCGTCGATCTGACCCGGCTCGACCTGCGGATGACCGGCTTCGACGCTCGCCTGACCGGGCGCGTCGATCTGCTCGCCTGGCCCGAGCAGACGTACGACATCCACCGCTCGTCGATCGACCTCGCGATGATGAAGGACATCTTCTTCGCGGGCGACGACTTCACCGTCGCCGGTGACGCCGAATTCCGCGGCTCGTGGCATCTGTTCGACGGCGGCCGCGAGCTGACGGGGCGCTTCTCGACGCCCGACCCCACGCTGCAGGGGCTGTCGTTCCCGGCGCTTGCCGGCGATCTGGTCTGGACCAGCGAGCGCTTCGCGGTGACGGAGGCGCAGTCGGGCTTCTACGGAGGCGAGCTGGGCTTCTCCTACACCATGGAGCCGCTCGGTGCCGAGACGCCGGCTCTGGCCACCCTCGACACCCGCTACGACGGCATCGAGCTCGGCGCTCTGCTGGCCGATCTCGGTGTCGCGGGCGCCCGGCCGCGGGGGACCGCGGGCGGGCGGACGCTGCTCGCGTGGCCGGTCGGCGACTTCACGGATCGGCGGGGCGACGGCCGTCTGGCGGTCGCTCCCCCGTCCGGTACGCCGTTGCTGTCCCGGGAAACCGCTCCCGCCGCCGGCGCCCGGCGGCCGTACGCCGAGGGGGCGTTCGCACCGGCCCGGACGCCCTGGCGGTTCCCGCTGGGGGCCGACATCGAGTATGACTTCGACGCCGGCGAGGTGCGCATCGGGCCGAGTTGGGCGGCGACGCCGCTGACCTCCGTCACGTTCGACGGGCGGACCGCCTGGGGTCGCGACTCGCGCATCCCGTTCCACGTGCGCAGCGCCGACTGGCAGGAAGCCGATCGCGTGATGGCGGCGGTGATGACGGCGTTCGGCCGTTCCACGGGGGCCATCGAGGTCGCCGGCCGCGGGGAGATGGAGGGCGTCATGCGGGGCGCCTTCCTCGCGCCGCGGATCGAGGCTCGGTTCGACGGCGACGACATCCGGGCATGGAACGTCGATTGGGGTCGCGGGGAGGGCGAGGTGGTCGTCGAGGGCGCCTACCTCGACGTTGACGGCGGCGTCTTCCGCCGCGGGAGCACCGAGCTGACCGTCGACGGGAGGTTCGCGCTCGCCCCGCGGACGGACGGCGAGGACGACGACGAGATGGATGCCCGCTTCGGGTTGACGGAGCTCCCGGCCCAGCACGTGCGGGACGCCTTCCGCGTGGCGGGCTACCCGATCGACGGCCCCCTCACCGGCACCATTCACCTGCGCGGGGCCTACCGGCAGCCCTACGGCGATGGCACGCTCACGCTGGGGCGCGGCTTGGCCTACGGCGAGCCGTTCGACCGGGCGGAAGCCCGGTTGCGCTTCGACGGCGACGGTGTGTGGCTCGAAGGGTTCGAGGTGCGCAAGGGGGACGGCCGGGTCACCGGCGCGATGTACATCCGCTGGAACGGCACGTACTCGGTCAACGCCGACGGGCAGGGTTTCGCGCTGGAGACGGCGCAGATTGCGGCGCGGGCGGGCGCCCCGGTCCACGGAGCGCTGGATTTCACGGTCTCCGGCGCGGGCGCGTTCGATGCGCCGCGCTACACGCTGAACGGCACCATCGGCGACCTGACCGTCTCGGGCGCGAGCGTGGGCCAGGTGACCGGCCGTCTCGACGTCGACGGAGACGCGATGCAGGTCGAGCTGGAGGCCGCCTCGCCGAGCCTGGCGGTATCGGGGTCGGGCCGCATCGGTCTCGCGGGAGACGGCGACGCCGAGTTGCACCTGCGCGCGACCGGGACCCGTCTCGATCCCTTCGTCCGCGCGCTGCGCCCGGAGCTGGCCGCATCGATCGAGCTGGTCGCGAGCGGCGCCGTCAGCGTCCGCGGGCCGCTGCGGGACTTCGATCGACTGGCGGTCGGCATCGAGGTCGAGGAGCTCGAGCTGACGCTGTTCGACTATCCGGTCGCCAACGACGGGCCGGTCCGCCTGTCGGTGGCGGAGCGGGTTCTGCAACTCGAGCAGTTCCGTCTCGCGGGGGAGGGGACCCGTCTCGACCTCACGGGGCAGATCGCTCTCGACGACGAGCGCTTCGCCCTGGGCGTCGAGGGAGACGTCAACCTGGAGGTGCTCGGGGGATTCGTCCCCGACGTGCGGAGCTCGGGCGAGACCCGCGTGCGGGGGCAGGTCGGCGGCTCGTGGAGGAATCCCGTGCTGACGGGCGAGGCACGGGTCATGCGCGGCCGGATCCGTCACTTCTCGCTGCCGCACGCCCTCGATGCCATCGAGGGGCGGCTGGTCTTCGACCGGGACAGCGTGGGGTTCGACGAGGTGACGGCGCAGTTGGGCGGCGGCCGGCTGTTGTTCGGCGGCCGCGTGGGTCTTCGCGGCTACGGGCTGGGCGACCTCAACCTGTCAGCGCAGGCAACCGGAATGAACCTGCGCTACCCGGCGGGCATCCGGTCGACGGCGGACGCAGACCTGACCCTCACGGGTTCGGCGGCGGCGCCCACCCTGGGCGGCACGGTCTTCGTGCGGGAGGCCATCTGGCTGGACCTCCTCGGGTCGGGGACCTCCGTCCTCGCGCTGCCGCTCGCCTCCGCGGAGGATGAGCCGGCCGCCCGCGCCGAGTCGCTGCCGCTCGGCTTCGACCTCCGCATACTGGCACCCTCCACCTTGCGCATCAATGACACCAACGCCCAGATCGTCGCCAGCGCCGAGCTGACGCTGCGCGGCACCTCGGACCGTCCGCTGCTCTTCGGCAACGCCGAGATCGAGCGCGGGCAGGTCTTCTTCGAGGGGAACCGGTACCGCGTCACGCGCGGCAACGTCAGCTTCTCGAACCCGACCGCGATTCAGCCGGTCTTCGACGTCGAGGTGGAGACCGACATCCGGGTCCCGGGACAGACCTACCGGGTGACGCTCGGCCTGAACGGTTCCTGGGGCGGGCCGGCGGCCCCGGAGCTGGAGTTCTCGTCCGACCCGCCGCTGCAGCAGTTCGAGATCGTCGGCCTGCTGCTCGGCGACCTGCGGGATCCGCAGCAGGCGGAGATCCGTACCCTGCGGGCCCGCGAGGCCTCGCAGCAGGAACTGTTGCAGGCGGCCGGGGCGCGCCTGATCACCAACCCCGTCTCCTCCGGCGTCGGCCAGGTCGTGGAGCGCAACTTCGGCGTCGACACGTTCGAGATCGTGCCGTCGCTCGACGACCCGACCACCTCGGAGTCGATTCTGTTGGTGCCGACGGCGCGGGTGCTGATCGGCAAGCGGATCTCGGATCGGGCCCACGTCACGTTCTCGCGCGCCATCAGCGGGGCCAACCAGGACCTGATCATGATCCTCGAGTACGACGCGACGGACCGCCTTTCCTGGGTGCTGTCTCAGAACGAGGATCAGACCTACGCGCTCGACTTCCGAGTGCGCCATGCGTTCTGACGCCGGACGCGCGGGGCTGGTGGCCGCGGCGTGCCTCGCGATGCTCGCGGTTGCCGGCCCGGCTGCGGCCCGGATCGGCGAGCTCGTCGGGCAGCGCGCGGTCGCCGGTCCGGCCGCGGCCCAGGTCGGCGAACTCGTCGGGCAGCGCGTGGTCGCGGTCGACTTCGTGAGCGACGGGCGCCCGGCGGACGACCCGGCCGCGGCGGAGCTGGTGGAGACGCGCATCGGGGAGCCCCTCGCGATGCGTCAGGTCCGGGAGAGCCTGACCCACCTGTACAGCACGGGACGCTACGGCGGCGTGCGGGTGGAGGCCACGCCCCGACCCGGCGGCGTTGCGTTGCGCTACGTGCTGCCGCCCCTCGCGGTCATCGAGCGCGTTCGCTTCCGGGGTGCGCTCGGGGTCCCGGCCGGCGATCTCGAGCTGGCGGTTCGACAGGCGTTCGGCGACGCGTTCGGCGCCGAGGCAGTCGATCCCCTTGTCGGCGTGCTCCGCGCCTATCTCCGCCGCCGCGGCTTCTTTCGCCCGCGCATCGAGGCGTCCGTCCCCGCGGACGGTCCTCGCGGGGAGCTGCGGATCGACCTCGACGCCGGCCGGCGGGCCGTGGTCGAGCGCGTTCCGATCAGCGGCATCTCGTCCCCGACCCGCAATCGTCGCCTGCTCGAACGCCTGCAGCTCCGTCGCGGGCTCCCCTACGACGGCGCGCGTCTCGATCGGCGCTTGAGCGAGTACGAGGCGGAGCTGCGCGCCGAGGGCTACTACGAGGCGCGGGTGAGCCACGACGTGGAGGAGCGCGACGAGGGTCGCACGGTCAACGTGCTCCTCAGCGTGCGCCGCGGCCCCCGCGTCACGGTCGCCTTCGCCGGCGACGCCGTACCCGGCGGAAACGCGGCCGACCTCGTGACCATCGAGCGCGAGGCGACCGTCAACGAGGATCTCCTGGAGGACGACGGCCGCCGGATCGTCGAGCACCTGCAGCGGTTGGGCTACCGCGACGCCGACGTGACCCACGCGCGATCGGTGGCGGGCGACGAGCTGTCGATCGTCTTCACCGTCGTCCGCGGCCCCGTCTATCGCCTGGCCGACATCGTCTTTGGCGGCAACGAGGCGGTCGATACGGCGACGCTGGAGCCGCTCGTGGGGGTCGGTGTGGGCGACCTCCTCGTCGTGGCCGACGTCGAGCGCGGGCTCGATGCTATCGTCGAGCACTACCACCGTCTGGGGTTCGCGACCGCCGACGCGGTGCCGGTGTTCACGCCCGTCGCCGCGGGTAACGGCTCGGCGTCGGTCGAGGTGGCCTGCAGGGTGGAGGTTGCCGAGGGCGAGCGCACCTCGATACGGTCCGTCACCTTCGACGGCGTCACGGCCTGGCCCCCCGGCGCGCTCGAGTCGAATCTCGGCGCGAGCGTCGGGTCTCCCTACTACGGGCCGCAGGTCGAGGCCGATCGCCTTGCCGTGCTGACCCGCTATCTCAACGAGGGGTACGAGCGCGCCGTCGTGACGGTCGAGCGTCGCTTCGCCGACGACCTGCGCGAGGTCGACCTGGTGTTCCGGGTCCGGGAGGGGCGGCAGGTGCTCGTCGAGCACGTGCTCGTCGTCGGCAACGAGCGGGTCACGGCGGAGGCGGTGCGGCGCGAGATCCCGATCGCGCCGGGCACGCCCCTTGGGCTCGACGACATCGCGGAGACCCGCCGGCGCCTCAACGCGCTCGGCATCTTTCGTCGTATCGACGTCCGCGAGTTCAGCCACGGCCCGCGCGATCGGCGGGACGTGATCATCGAGGTGGAGGAGGCCCCCGCCACCCAGGTCGCGTACGGCGGGGGGCTGGAGGGCTCGCAGCGTCTGCGGCGGCGGACGGGCGCCGCGGGCAGCCGCGCCGTCGAGGACATCGAGCTCGCGCCGCGAGGCTTCTTCGAGATCGGTCGGCGCAACCTCTTCGGCGGAAACCGGTCGCTCGACTTCTTCACCCGGGCCAGCTTCCGGCGCAAGAACGATCCCGCCGATCCGGAGCTGGCGCAGCGGACGACCACGCTGGGATTCAACGAGTACCGCGTGCTCGGCACGTACCGCGAGCCGCGGACCTTCGGACTCGGCTGGGACGTGCTCGTGCAGGGCTTCGTGGAGCAGGCCATCCGGCCGGGATTCGACCTGTCCAGCCGGGGCGGGATAGCGCAGTTCACGCGGCAGGTCTCTCCGACGTTGCGCACCACCGCCGGCTACCGCTTCGGGATGAACGACACCTCGAACGAGGAGCTGAGCCGCGAGGACAGCGACATCGTGGATCGCCTGTTTCCGGACGTGCGGCTCTCGACCTTCTCGTTCGGTCAGGTCCTCGACACCCGTGACAACCCGTTCGATCCGACGCGCGGCGGGACGTTGGGCATCGACGCGGAGGTGGCCCTGCGCGCGGTCGGGTCGCAGGTCGGGTTCGCGAAGACGTTCGTCCAGGGGTTCATCTACCGGACGGTCGCCGGCATGTCCCGGCTCGTCTTCGCCGGGGGAGGCCGCCTCGGACTGGCCTGGAAGTTCCCCCACTACGTGGCGGGCAGCCCCGGCGATCCGTTGACGGAGCTGCCGCTCATCGATCCGGGCCTTCCGATCAGCGAGCGGTTCTTCGCCGGCGGCGACACGAGCGTGCGGGGCTTTGCGTTCGACCGCCTGGGCCGGCCGTTCGACCGGAAGGGGGGCACGATCGATCGGACCGGCTTCCCGCTGGGCGGGCACGCGATGGTGATCCTGAACAGCGAGCTGCGCATCCGCCTGACGCCGGCGATCGGCATCGTGACGTTCCTCGACGCGGGCAACGTCTATCATCGGGTGCGGTACCTGGACCTCCGGCAGCTCCGCGGCGGCGCGGGATTCGGCCTGCGCTACGCCTCTCCGATTGGACCGATCCGGGTGGAGCTGGGGTTCAAGCTCGGCGAACGGTATGAGTACGGATGCGGGGACCGGGGGGGCCTGGAGTGCCTCACCCAGCTTCACTTCAGTATCGGGCAGGCGTTCTAGGAGTCTGCGGCGCAGGACGGCGCGGACTCCTGGCGGGTTGGCTGGGCACCAGGCGGAGCCGTCCGGCGACGAACGGCGGGCCAGGTCGCCGGGGACGTTCGCCCCTGCGGCCCGCGGCACCCGCGCGCTGGTGGCCGCCGGCGCGCTGGTGGCCGTCGGCGCGCTCGCGACACCTTTGTCGGTTGCGGCGCAGACGCTCGATCGCATTCTCGCGGTCGTCGCCGGCCACGTCATCACCGCCTCCGACGTCCGGGCCTTCCTCGAGCTGGGGCTGGCCGAGGTGGACGGGGAGACGGCCGACGCCGAGCGGCGCGTGCTCGACCACCTGATCGATCGGCGCCTGGTGCTCGACGAGGCCGACCGCTTGCTGACGGCGGATCCACCTCCGGAGCGCATCGAGGCGGCGCTCGACGACGTCGTCGCGCGGTTTCCGGACCGGGATGCGTTCGAGGGGCTCCTCGCGCGCACGGGGCTCTCGCTTGCCGATCTACGCCAGATCCTGCGCGACGAAGCCCGGCGGGAATCCTATCTCCGGGGCCGGTTCGGCGCTCCCGGACCTTCGGAGGGCGAGCTGCGCGCCTACTACGAGGAGCGCGCGGAGGAGTTTCGGGAAGGCGGGCGTCCGCTGTCCTTCGAGGAGGCGCGCGACGAGGTTCGGCGGCGCATGGCGACGCCGCGCGACGCGGCGATCGAGGACTGGATCGCGGGCCTGGAGCGGCGAGCCCCGATCGCGCGCTTCGATCCGTAGGAGTAACGCCGGACTTCCGGCGGCCGGTCGCGGCCGACCCGCGCTCGGGCGGGATGCGCGCGGTACTCCGGCGGGCCTCAACGGCTCCCCGCCGCGGCGAGCGCCAGCAGGATCTCGGCGACGTTGAAACCGGCGTGGCTCACCATTGGGGCGACGGCGCTGCGCCGGATGAGGTAGATGGCCCCCCACCCCGCGCCGAGCAGGCCCGTCAGGATGGCGGCGTCCCAACCCTGGATCTGGTGGCCCAGGCCGAAGGCGGTGCTGAAGAGGACCAGGCCGAGCCAGCCGCCCCCGAGGTACTGCTCGAAGCGGCGCAGGATGAATGCGCGCTGCAGCTCCTCGCGGATGCCGCCCGCCACGACGGCGACCACGAGGAACAGCGCCACGCGCCCCGGCGTGTCGAGCAGCGATTCGAACGGATTCTCCGGGACGTTGCGCAGACCGGCCGCGAGCCAGCCGAGCAGCGTGGTCCCTGCGATCACCCCGGCGACCAGGGCGGGAACCAGGAGCAGCCCGAAGCGCGCCTCGAGGCGCGGCGACCGGCCCCCCAGGACGAGCTCCCGCAGCGACTCGCCGCGAGCCCGCAGAAAGAAGCCGATCAGCCCGAGCACCAGAACGGCATCGACCAGCGACAGCGTCACCACGTAGCCGAACGACAGGTTGCCCGCGTCGCCCGTCGCCCGCAACCCGATGATCGCCAGCGCGGCGCCCAGCAGCAACTGGGTCGGAAAGCCCGAGCAGAGCGCCACTTCGAGCACGGCCTGGGCGCGGGAGGACCCCGGGGCCGCGACCGCCGCCGCGTCCTCCAGATGGCCCGATGGATCTTCACGACGGTCTGATCCAGACGGCTCAGTGTCAGGCAGCGAGCGTGCGCTGACAGCCGCCCGCACGACGTCCGGCGGCGGAGAATCGAGCTGGCGGGCAACCATCGAGGGCGGCCGGGCGTCGTTGGCCACGCGAGACTGTGGCACGAGGGTGCGTGGATGGTCAATCGGAAGACGCGTAGTGTCTCAGTTTGGCGTTGAGCCCGCGGCCGGTACGTTGGTCGTCCGACTTCTCGGGCGTCGGCGCGTCTCGCGTCGATCAGGCTCACGATCCAATCCATATCGCGCAGGTTGTCTGTCAGGCCGGCAGCCATCGCCGGACTCACCCGCCGCGTCTTGTGGATCCGGCAAGTTGTAGAGTCCTTCGGCACGCCGTAGACCTTGACCAGCTTGGCGCAATCCACGTCGGCCCCGAAGGCGTTCGCAACAGCGCCTCGTAGAGCGCCAGCCCGTCCGACGAGTTGCACGCGGTGCGACCCTCGTCACGCTCGACGGCGAGCACGGTACGAACACACGAGCCACAGCTACGAGGCGCCGGCGGACTTGGTGGCCCGCATCGAGCGTCTTGAGGGACGAACCCGATGCCCGTGACCGAACGCATCTGCCCCATGTGCCAGGAGAAGGTCGCCGTCTGGACCAAAGACGCGGACGACCAGAAGCCGCAGTCGGGTCACTGCCCGCACTGCCACATCACGCTCAAGTTCGAGCACCGGACTTCCTTCGCGGTCAGCGCCCGCTCAAGGGCGGTTCGGTCGTGAGGATCGACCCATGCTAACGAGGTAGGATCCGGGCCAGCGCACTAAGGTAGGGTGATTGGATCGCGGGCTAGCCATCACCGCCGCTCGCGGTCCGCGTCCCGCGCCAGCCGCGCTCACGGGCAGCGACCTGGGCCGGGTCGTTCGCGTTGTTATGGGCCAGCGGCACCCGCCCCGGATCCTGGTCTCCGGTCAACGCGAGGACCGCGAACACGCAGGCGATCCCGACAACTGAGGTGGTCCCGGTCGTTTGGACCATTCGAGGGCTTCGTTAAGGTGTATTCCGGTTGCGAACCGCGCCCTCGTCGTCTGTCTGGTATCTGATCATAGATGATGATGAGCTGTGGGAATCTTGCGGCCTCATGAGTGAGTCCGCGAAGCGCGGCGGCGAGCCCCGGGAGGGGGTCCGGGGGAGGGGACGAAAGCGCCGCGGCGACTGGCGCACGAAGCACCTGCGGGCCTGCCTGCTCTGCGGTCGGGTATGGCGTCCTGGACGACGCCGGACCTGTCCCGTCTGCCACGTCGACCGCTCACCGCCGGAGTCGTGCTCGGTTTCGGACCGAAGATGCCGAGCGTGTTCTCGGCCGTGGTCGAGCTCGTTGATCCCCTGCTCGATGCCGAACATGCGGTGCACGAAGGGGGGCCGCCTTCGGAGGCTTCCCTCTCCTTGCAGCACCGTAACGTAACGGCGACGGGACGCTGGCAGCGCCGCCTGACGGCGAGGGCTGTCAGCTCCAGGCCGGCGGTCGAGCACCCTGTGCGTCTTCTCGCCGAGCCGGCAGCCTTCGCCCTGGATGCCGAGCGGCGTCACCTGGACCATCCGCCGGTCGAGCGCGTCCAAAGCGCTGCACGCCGCTGACATGTTCACGCTGCACGCTCCTCGCCGTAGGCCTCGGCCGGCGTGCGACCCCCGAGTGCCGAGTGCGGACGTACGTCGCTGTAGAACGTCATCCAGGCCCCGACCACCCGCTCGGCCTCGAACCCGTCGACCAACTCGTGCAGGTACACCGCTTCGTACTTCAGCGACCGCCACAGCCGCTCGATAAAGACGTTGTCCAGGCACCGCCCGCGGCCGTCCATCGAGCAACGCGCCCCCGCCGCCAGCACCCGCTCGGTGAACGCCGCGCTGGTAAACTGCGCTCCCTGATCGGTGTTGAAGATCTCGGGCGTGCCCGTCCGAAGCGCCGCTTCCAGCGCCTCGATGCAGAAGCCGGTGTCCATCGTGTTCGACAGTCGCCAGGCCAGCACGTGACGGCTGGCCCAGTCCATGACCGCGACCAGGTACAGGAAGCCCGCCGTCACCGGGATGTAGGTGATGTCGGCGCACCAGACCTGGTCCGGGCGCTCTATCGTCAGCTCTCGAAGCAGATACGGATAGATGCGGTGACCCGGCTGCGCGGCGCTCGTGCGCGGCTTGCGGTAGACCGCTTCCAGCCCCATCAGACACATCAGCCGGCGGACCCGGCGCCGCCCCACCGACACGCCCTCGCGTCCCAGGTGGCGCGCCATCTGCCGGCTACCGTAGAACGGGTACTGCAGCGACAATTCGTCCATCCGCCGCATCAAGGCCAAGTTCTCCGCGCGCTCTTCCCGCGGCGTGTAGTACACCGACGAGCGGTTGATGCCGAGCAACGCGCACTGGCGCCGGATGCTCAACTCGCCGCCCCGCTCGACCAGTTCCAGGCGTGCGGCGCGGCTCAGCGTTGCAAGCCGCGCAGAAAAAAATCCCGCTCCACCGTCAACTCGCCGATCTTCGCGTGCAAGTCCCGGATCGTCGCCTCGTGCTCGGAGTCGCGAGATGCTCTGCCGCCAGCGAAGACATCCTCCAGCCCGTCGACCGCCTGGCGCTTCCACGCGCCCACCTGGTTCGGATGAACCTCGTGCTTGGCCGCGATCGCCTGCACCGTGCGGTCCCCGCGCAGCGCCTCGAGCGCCACGCGTTTCTTGAAGTTCGCGGTGAACTGCCGCCGTCGTCTCGTCGTCATCCCAGTGCCTCCTCCAGGCTCTGGAATACACCTTAGCCAGTGGTCCGAAAAAGCGGGACCACCTCAAACGACGCCACCGATGGCGAAGTATCCGCGGCGGCTAGGGTGGCTCCCCCGGCCCCGACCGGAATTGGCCATCGGGCCGGATGCCACTCAGGACGCACGTGTAGCGTGCGAGCTCCCGCCTATTCCCCGCTGGCGCCGGTGTCGTATTCGGCGAGCGGCCCGATGTCGGGCCACGCGCATCCTGAGTGCGGGTGTGTTCTACGGCGCCGCGGCAGGTCCCCAAGAGACAGGGATCGGAACGCCGCGAAGCGCCCACAGGGAGGGAACCGAGGCAATGCCGAAAACAGATCGATACACAACGCCGGGGCCAGAAGATCACGATGATCGTCCGAGGCTACGACGCCGACGCGGACCTGGGGAGATTCCCGATTGGGATCTCCACGTCGAACTCTCCGCCGAGGAGGCGGCGGAACTGGCAGCCCGCCTGGCGGAACTGGCCAGGGCCATCGTTCCGGAAGGGTAGGCGTCCCCTTGGCTAGCCAGCGACGCATTTGCCCAGAGTAGCCCACCGCCCAGGTTGAGTGTCGCTTGACACCATCAGCGCCACCCGGCCGGTCGCTTCCGCGGCCGTCCGCCGGAGGCGCGGCTCAGTCCGCGGGCCGCTCGCCCCGCGGGCGCCACAGCACGCTGAGTGCCCAGTCCAGGTCCAACCGCTCCCCCTGCCAGGCCGGCGTCGCCGTCCGCGCGTCGATCCCGATCCCCGCCGCCGCCAGCCGGGCGTTCGTCGGGCCGAGCGCCGGCCCGGCCCAGACGGGCGCCGGCGGGGCCTCCACTAGCGGCCGCCCGTCCGGTCGCAGGAAGCGCACGTCCCCGGCGGCGTCGAGCGTGACGCGGAAGCCCTCCTCGTGCACCGCCCGGTGGTGCCGGCGGCAGAGGCAACACCATCCCTCGATCTACCCGCGTCCAGCCGCGCCCGTATGTGTCGCTAAGTGACTGATGTTTATGGGTATTACTGCTCGTCTCGTCGGATCGAGCGAATCATCGCGTCGCATCATGTCCGCCCGCATCGCGTATATGATTAGGGAATGGATAATGTGAAGCTGCAGCCTCCACAACCACGTCGAACCAAGCCCAGGGGCCGACACCCCCACAACCGGCTCGCCGCCGTCTTCGTCCGCTCCGCGCCCGTCGGCCGCCACGCTGACGGCAACGGTCTCTACCTCTACGTCCAGCGCACGGGCACCCGCAGCTGGGTCCAACGCCTCGTCATCCGCGGCCGCAAACGCGAGCTCGGACTCGGCAGCGTCCACCTGGTGTCGCTCGCCGAAGCCCGCGAGCAGGCCCGCGCCAACCGCAAGCTCGCCCGCGCCGGCGGCGACCCCCTGGTCGAGAAGCGCCGCCTGGAGCCGTGCCCACCTTCGCCGAGGCCGCCGCCACCGTGGTCGAGCAGAAGCGGGCCGGCTGGCGCAGCCCCAGAGCGCCGGCCGACTGGCTCGGCAGCCTCGAGCGCTACGCCTTCCCGCGCATCGGAAGCCGGCCCGTCTCCGAGGTGTCGAGCGCCGACCTGCTGGCGGTCCTCACGCCCATCTGGCACGTGAAGTCGGACACGGCCCGGCGCCTGCGCCAGCGCATCGGCGCGGTGTTGGAATGGAGCATCGCCATGGAGCACAGGACCGACAACCCCTGTGACCGCATCGGGCCGGTGCTCGGCCCGCAACGCGACATCGTGCGCCACATGCGGGCCTTGCCCCACCAGGACGTGGCGGCGGCGCTCGAGACGGTCCGGGCGTCTAGAGCGACGCCGGCGGTCAAGCTCGCGTTCGAGTTCCTGGTCGTGACCGCTCTGCCGCATGACTCTTATAAGTTGCTCTAATATAATGTATTACTTGGCAGTAGCCGCTCCTGTTCCCCGTGGTCTACCCCTCAATTTAACCGGGACTGCATTGCACCTCGAACGCCGGCCGCGGACCGGTCAGGATTCTGACGTGCCGTTGTCGCGGGCCATGCTCAATGCCTGCGAGATCGTGTTCGATCCGAAGCGATGTTTGCGGTACGCGGGTTGGTGACCCCAAGGGCAAATGAGGCCGCGGCCATTGTGGCCGCGGAAAGAGATCCCGTCGGACGGCCCAGAGTCCCGGGACCACGGCAGCACTTCAATGCAGCCGCTCTTCATTTCGAGCGGAGTTAGGTGCTCTCCAGGAGATTCTACATCGTTTGCTGCTGTTGTACCGGGGTCGTGTTATGCTGTCGCTCGGCTTCGCGGCATCGCGTAGCGCCGATCTCTTGAGAGGAGGATACGTGACTACGCTCACGATTATGCACTCGTGGACGCATTCGGAAACCATTCAGACTCGCGTCGAGCTGTCGAGCGACGATCCAATGGAGCGGAACGTCACGCCGCCGCCCGCGCCGCGCCGTCCGAGCGTCTCGACCTGGAGCCCGCTCCTGCGCGGGATCGCCGCCGCAACCCCCGACTCGACGGACGACGGACGATGAGTGTGAGACTGACCGTCTCCTCGTTGCACGACGCGATCGCGCGCCACGCCGCGATCCGCCGGATCAGCCGCCTCCAGCCAGTCGGTGGGGCCGGCGACAAGGTTTTTCCACCGACCTATCCCGCGGCCCGGCGCGGCGAGGCGCCGCGGCACGTGTTCGAACGGCGCAGGGTAGACGGCCGGGAAGCGTGGTGCGTGCTCATCGACAGCGTTCAGAGCCAAGCGAACCGGCTGGAAGAAGCACTGCTGGCCGCTGCCGAACGCGATGGCCTGCCGCTGCCGTACGTGACGGTGGACTTCCGCAATGCCGGCCTCGATCCGCTGGAACGGATCACGTCCCTCGACGCGCCGCATCGGGTCTATGACGCGATCCTGCGCGACAGCCTGCGGGATGACGAACCCTTCATGCAGAGCAAAGCGGGGCGTCGCCTCGCGGAGGCCACATCGGCGGACGCGACAGCGCTGCTGGAGATCTCGCCGACGGCGCTGCTGTTCGGGGCATGGCACAGCCAAGGAGAGGGCGGAGGACTCGGCGCGAAGTTTCCGCGGGCGCTGGTCTCGGAAATCATGGGAATCGACGCGCCCGTGGATGAGGTCGTTGCGAACCAGCGGACCGGCGAGACGGAGCCGCGCACGGCGGGCCAACGAACCGGCAGTCGGATCGATCCGTTGGGCGTGCAGAAGAACGTCAAGATCTACCGCTCCGCTCAGGACGACAAGGATTGGACGCCACAGGAAGCCAAAGCTGCTCGCAACCAAGCCGGGCCGATTCTGTTCTCGCGCAAGAGAGGCGACAAGGCGGGCAAGCCGTCGGTCATCAATCACGGCAACGTCACGCCCTCCGTTGAACCTCTTGGGGTGACCTGCGCTTACGCCGAACACCGAGCCGTCATCACGCTGGCCGGGCTGCGGCGGCTGCGCTTCGGCGGCGATATCCGCGACGCTGCTGGGCGGGCGCTGATCGCCGCGTTGGGCCTCGTGGCGCTGGCCGAGCAGGATGCCTGCGGATATGCCCTGCGGTCACGCTGCGATCTGGTCTGCGACGGCCCGGCACCGCTGGAATTGGTTCGAGCCGACGGGGCGACCGATACCATCGAAGTGGATCGCGAACAGGCACGGGCGCTCTACGGGGAGGCCTATAGCCAAGCCGCGTCGGCCGGATTCCGGTTCGAGTCGATCACGCTGAAGCCGCAGGACAAGCTGATCGAGGTCGTCAAGCGCAGCCGCGAGTTGGCTCTGGAAGGCGCGGGCGGCGAAGCGGATGACGAGGACTGATGAGTCTCGTCCTAGAGATCGAGTACCTGACCGGCGTGTGCCGGGCCGCACGGGGTCCGGCGAGCGACGAGCCGGACTGGCCGCCGCAGCCGGATCGCGTGTTCTCGGCCCTGGTGTCGGCATGGGCTGCGCGGGGCGAACGCGGGAACGAACGGGTCGCCCTTGAATGGCTGGAGGAGCAGGCGCCTCCGGCCGTGCACGCGAGCGGTCATGTCGCCAGGACGGCACCCGACGTCTTCGTGCCGCCGAACGACTTCAAGGCATCGAAGGCTGAGAAGACGTACATGAAGGTGATGCCGGAGAGGCGACCGCGCCAGCCGCGCCGGTTTCCGGTGGCTCGGCCGGACGATCCAGTAATGGCGCTGATCTGGGAAGAGGAGCCGGAATCCTCCCTGTGCGCGGCCTTGGACGCAGTGGCGCGCGACGTAGGCTACCTCGGCCATTCGGCAAGCTTGGTGCGCTGCCGCTTCTTCCGTGGCGATGCGGGCACGCATCCCCAGCCCGAAACGCCCTTGCGGCGACGGATCTACCCCGGTCGCCTGTTCGAGTTGGAGGCGATGCATCGCGCGGATCCGGTTCGACCCGACATTTCGCCCGGCGCGTCGGTTCCTGCGTTTGCGCCCAGGCCGGAGGGAGCGTCGCCGTCGGACTGGCTGGTGCTCGAAGCCGTCGACGGCGAAGTCCCCGACATCCGCGCCGCCGCGCTCGTCTGCCGCGAACTGCGGCGAGCGTTGATGAGCGGGTATCGTCGCGCGGGGCTGGGAGACGCGATTCCTGAGATCGTGTCGGGGCACACCGCGGATCGCATGCCGACCCGGCAGCCGCATCTCGCCATCGTGCCGCTGGCGTTCGCCGGCTTCCGGCATGCCGACGGCCGGGTATTGGGCTTCGCCCTCGTGCCACCGAGCGGAACGGAGCTTCTGGACATCCCCGGGTTGCTTGATGCTTTCGAGCGGCTCGCGCCGTTCGATTGGGGAGCGGAGCATCGTGTGGTGAAGTTGACGGGACCTCCGCTGCTCATGCCGCTGTGTCTCGCAGCGACGGGTACCACGGCCCGCCGATCGCTCTCGCCGGAACCCTACCTGCGGCCGGCCCGGGTGTGGGCCAGCGTGACGCCCGTCGTGCTCGACCGGCACCTCAAGCGGAACGGCGAGGGCGAGATCCGCGACATCATCGCGGACGCGTGCGAGCGCGCGGGTCTGCCGCGCCCCGATCCGGATCGGATTCGGACCGGCAAGCACTCCGCCATCGAAGGCGCGCCGTCAGCGCGACCCTCGGCGGGCGCACCTCCTTGGACCCGCTGGAAGGTGCCCAAGTCGTTGGCCACGCGATCACTCGTCCACGCGGTCATTGATTTCGGGCGTGAGACCAAAGGCCCTGTCCTGTTGGGCGCGGGGCGGTTCACAGGGCTCGGCCTGTGCCGCAGGCTGGGAAGTTGAGCATGGTTCTGGACGCCGCCGACTTCGCGCGCTTCTTCCACGCGATCCACGGCCACGATCCCTTTCCTTGGCAGCAGGATCTGGTCACGCTGCTAGACGAGACGAACGAATGGCCCGACGTTCTGGATCTGCCGACCGGATCGGGGAAGACAGCGGCGCTGGACGCGGCCGTCTTCCACTTGGCGTTGCGGTCCGAGTGTCCGGCGCGTGCTGCGTTGCGGATTGCCTTGGTCGTCGACCGGCGGCTGGTCGTGGACGACGCCTATGCTCGCGCAAGCCGGATCGCCTGCGCACTGGCCCATCCCGTCGGCAGTGCCGCCGAGTATTGCGAATCGTGCCAAGGGCCGTGCGCTCGACGGGTTCCTGCCGGAGAATCTCTCGCCCGCGTCGTCGACGTACGCTGCGCCGCGTGCCGCGAGGCGAACCTGGAGCGGTGTCCGCTTGCCCGGTCGGGCTCCGCCGATCCCGGATGGGCTGTCGTTGCTGAGGTCGCGGCTCGACTTCAAGAGCTGGCCGGAGACGGCGAGCCGCCGCTTGCGGCCCAACGTCTCCGTGGAGGGGCACCGCTGGAGCACGACTGGGCGAGGACGCCGACCCAGCCGGTCATCCTGTGTTCGACCGTAGATCAGATCGGGTCGCGGTTGCTGTTTCGCGGCTACGGCGTTTCGCACCGCATGAAACCCGTCCACGCAGGACTGCTTGGGACGGACACCCTCGTGCTGCTTGACGAGGCGCACTTGTCCGAGCCGTTCAGACGGACGCTGACCGACGTCCAGTCGATTGGTAACGCCGCCGTCAGAACAGTGTGGCTCTCGGCAACCCCAAGCGTGTCCGCGCAGCGACGGTTCCCACGGCCGCCGGCCGATTACGACCAGCCGGCATACGACCACCCTGTCCTGAGAGCCCGGCTCCACGCGCGAAAACCCGCCAAGCTGAAAGTCGTTCGAGGTGCGCCGGAACAGGGCTTCGCGGCAGCCGCCCGAACGCTGGCGGACCAGTTGCACGCGACCGGCGTGGCGGCGCCGGCGGTCGGCGTTGTCGTCAATCGCGTCGATCTGGCGCGCAGCATCTTCGAGAACCTGCGGAGGGAGGAAACGTCCGACACCATCCTGCTGATCGGACGATCGCGCGGGGTGGGGCGAGATCGGATCGTCGAAACGCTCTCACGCTTTCGCACCGGCGCGTCCCGGACGCGGGCCGCGTCACCGCACGCAGCCGCGACCGCCGGTGATCGACCGGATCTCCCGCTCTTTCCCGAAACGGTAGGTGACTCGCCGATCCGACCGCTGTTCGTGGTGGCGACGCAGTGCCTCGAAGTAGGGGTAGATCTCGACCTTGACGGGCTCGTGGCTCAGGCCGCTTCGCTGGACGCGCTCCGGCAGCGTTTCGGTCGCCTGAACCGCGCCGGGCGGCGCGTGCAGGCCGCGGGCGCGATTCTGGCGCTGCCCGAGGACATCGCGAAGAAGGCCGACGACGCTGTGTACGGAGATCGGCTCGTGAAGACCTGGGGTGCGCTCGCGCGAATGGCGCGCGGCGACGAGGTGGACTTCGGGATCGCTGCGTTCGAGACCAGACGACGGGAGTGCTCCATCGATGTTGAGGCGCTCGCGGCTCCCAGGGCGCCGGCGCCGGTTTTGATGCCCGCCTACCTCGATCTCTGGTCGCAGACCTCGCCGCCGTCGGCAGCCGACCCGGACGTCGGGTTGTTCCTGCACGGCGTCGAGCGCGCATCGGCCGGCGTTTCCCTCGTCTGGCGCAGCGATGTCACCGAGGCCGATCTAGCGCCCAATGCCGCCGGCGATCTGAAGACGCTTCTGACGTTCGTTCCGCCGCGTGCGGAAGAAATGGTCGAGGTGCCGCTGTGGGCCGCAAGGGCGTGGCTGCGCAGGCTTTCGGACAGCGCGGAATCGGCCGGTGTGTCGGACGTGCCCGAGCGCGACCGGACTGAGGAGTCGGACGCCGGTTCGGGCGCACGCGGACGATGGGCATTCCGGTGGGCCGGCACCGACGATCCACGTACCGCGAAGGTGTCGCCGTCTCGCCTGCAACCCGGTGACGTGCTGGTCGTGCCAGCGACATATGGTGGATGCGACGAGTTCGGTTGGGCGCCGGCTTGCACCGATCCGGTCTCAGATGTCGCCGACGCCGCGGCGCGCCCGTTCCGCAGACGACGGCACGCGGTCCGGATTGCGCCGGACGTTGCCCGGAACGCCGGTCAGTGGGAACGTTTGTCGGAGATCCTGGCGGACGACGGTACCGAGGGCCTCCTTCTGGTGGAGCGGCTGCTGGAGGTGTTGCCAGCGGACCCCGCGCCGGATCCGGAGAAGGTGCCCGCGCGGTCCGTCCGTGAGCCGCTCGAGGCGCTGCGGGCAGCGCGAGGGCGGATCACCCCACACTATCTCTACACCGGTTCACCGGAGGGCGGCGCCGTGCTGGTTGCGGCGCATGGGTTGCGGGATGACGGCGTGTCAGAAGAAGCCGGGCTGCGCAGGCCGGTCGACGGGGCGCCTGCGACCGAGGACGACAGACTGTCGCGGACAGCGTGGCACGCAGTTAGTGTCGATGACCACACCTCCCACGTCGTGAAGCGCGTCTCGCGCTTCGTTCGCACGCTCGACCTGCCGCGTGCGCTCTCGCGCGACCTGGAACTCGCGGCGTTCCTGCATGATGCGGGCAAGGCCGACCGGCGGTTCCAAGTCCTGCTGTCCGGCGCGGAAGCCTGGAACGTGCCCGACGGCCCCGCCATGGCCAAGAGCGGGCGGCCGTCTTCGACGGACGCCTGGGCGCGCGCCGGCCTCCCGCGGGGGTGGCGCCATGAAGCGCTGTCGGTACGGATGGCGCAAGCGCATCCTCGGTTCACCGAGGCTCACGATCCGGCGCTCGTCCTCTGGCTGATCGGCACGCACCACGGATTGGGACGGCCGTTCTTCGACTTCACCGACCCGCGCGAAGGCTTGGTGCGGTACGCCGCCTGCCTCGGCGTCAGGCAGTGGCGACTGGCGCCCGGCCCCGGTCTGGAGTCGCTGGCCTTCGACATCGACGGTGACGATTGGCCAGCGCTGTACGAACGGCTCAGGCGGCGCTACGGGATCTGGCGGCTGGCGCACCTTGAAGCGATCCTGCGGTTGGCAGACCACCGGACTTCGGAGTCGGAACGCGGGCCGAAGTCGGAGTCGACGCCATGACCGACCGCTCGACGCATCGTCTGGTGGGGTTGGAGCCGGACAACCTCCTGGCTTTCCTGGCGCTCCTGGGACTGCTGCGCAGCCTCGAAGAAGCGCGGCCCGAGTCCCTGCCGCGCATGGCCTGGACTGTCGACAGACCACCGGTCCGACCAGCTCTACATGTGGCCGAGCGGCTGACGGAGGACGAAATCCTCGCCGTCGCGTCCACGGGTCTGAACGAGCTGGCGCGGCGGCACGACTTTGGCGAGCTCCGGGACCTGAAGCTGTCACCGCACGCGGCGACCCGGCGACTGCGCGCCGTAGCCGCCGGTGATCGCTACACCGCGGATCTGTGGGCGGCACTAATCAGCGACGCCGCCGTTCGGGACAAGAACAAGGCGCGGGAGGCGGAGCCAACGCCGCTCTGCCTGCTGTTCGGTCAGGGCCACATGCACTTCCTGTCACGCTTGGCGTCGGTCCCGCGTGAGGCGGCTCCGCCGCCCCGGGGGCGGCGGTCGGCGAAGACCGCGATCTCTGATATGGATTGCCTGCGCGAGGCGCTGTTCCAGCCATGGGTGCGTCTCGACGCCACGTCGTCGTTTCGCTGGGACCCGCACGAGGACGTGCGCTACGCGACGCGCGCGACGGACCCGACCGATGCCAAGACCAAGGAGAGAACCCAGCACGGCGCCAACCGCCTCGCCGCCGTCGGACTCTCCGCGCTGACGGTCGTGCCGCGTGCAGCGCGCACCGGTGGAGCACATCTGTCCGTTCTTGGCGGATCCCGCGAACGCGACGGGCGTTCTTTCACATGGCCGATCTGGCGTCACGCAATCAGCCTCGCCGCGATCCGGGCACTACTCGGTCACCCCGGGCTCGACAACCCGGTCGCGCGGGACGCGTTCGGTATCGTGGAACGCCGCCGAGCACGCCGGATCTCAGTGGGCAAGTTCGTGAACGTCACGAGGGCAGAGCCGCTCGAAGACTCCTGATGGTTGGTGAGACTGAACCGCGGAGACCCCGAGGAGGTCCAGAGGACCGGACCCTGAGGGACCGGACGGTGCCAGCGGTGAGGACTATTGAGTGTCGTGCGAACGGCGACGAGATCCCCCTTCCCGGAGGGACTCCTTCGATGGGGAGCGACCGACCCGGCGGGTGTGACGTAGGAACACCGGCCGGGCCGGCAAAACGCCAGTTTTGCCGTGGTCGCTCCCCTACTCCCCCCCGACCCTTTTGTTTGCACGGGGGGGTGGGTCTGTGATGTGGGAATCTGTTGACAGGAAAGGACTTGACTGCTTGCCGGATGTAAAAGTTCAGGTGTGACTGGGGGTGTAAGTTC
This sequence comes from Vicinamibacterales bacterium, assembly GCA_965215155.1. Classification (GTDB taxonomy): domain Bacteria; phylum Acidobacteriota; class Vicinamibacteria; order Vicinamibacterales; family UBA8438; genus JAGWAJ01. Next base: position 3,249,129 of record CBDCCY010000004.1, read on the forward strand.
GGCCGCCTGTTCTCCTTACACCGTTACTGCGGCACTATCGGTGTAAGTTCGCCTCGGTCCTGGCTGTGATCAGGCGGCGGGTCGGATCACACTCTCATCCTCGCCGGCGGGTTCCTCACCGTGCTTCCGTGCTCCTCTCCTCCTGGTCCTGTGCGCCGATCTCCTCCGCCGGTACTGGTTCTCTGTCGAGCCGGTTTGGTGCGGTGCCATCGTTCGGCGCCGTGTTCCGCCCAGTACCGTACCATGCCGTTTGCTTTCCCGGCTCGTGGTGTTCCGTTGTGCGCCCGGCCTGCTGCTGACGGACCGGGCTGCCGTACGGGCGGCGGCGGTGGCGTCGGCGGGGTCCGGGTCCTGGTCGATGCCGGTCCCGTTGTCAACGGGACGGACCCCCGCGTCCGTCCGACAACCAGCCTCGTCCGCGACGGTGGCCGGCGGGTCACCGGCACGGCCGCAGCGAAGCGGAGGAGCCGAAGGCTTGACGCGCCGGACGCCGTCGTGGCACTCCGTCCTCGGCCCGCACGGTCAGCGCGGCGTCGAGTCCTCCGGCCGGCGCTCTCCGGCGAGGTAGGCCGCCCAGTCGTCCATCAGCCGCCGCCTACGCTCGAACAGGTCCGACCGCGCGTACGCGGCCTCGACCTTGTTGCCGACGACATGGGCGAGCGCCGCCTCGATGACCTCCCGCGGGTGGTCCGTCTCCTCGGCCGCCCAGTCCCGGAACGAGGACCGGAAGCCGTGAGGGACACCAGCGACATCGTGCTCCTGGAGCAGCCGGCGCAGGCTCTTGTCGTGCAGCGGCTGCCCGCTCCGGGCGGTGAATACGACCCGCCCGGATCCGCCGCGGAGCTTCCGCGCCTCGTCGAGGATCTCGATGGCCCGGCCGCACAGCGGCACCCGGTGCTCGCGCTTCATCTTCATGCGCCTCGGCGGGACGGTCCACACCCGGCCGGACAGGTCGATCTCCGCCCAGTCGGCGTCGCGGACCTCCCCCCATCGCGCGGCGGTGAGCACCAGAAACTCGAACGCCAGACTCGCGCCCGGCAACCTCGCCGAGGACCGAACCGCCGCGATCGCCGCCGCCACCTCACGGTGGGGCAGCGCCGGCATGTGCTCGACGACGTGCTGCTGCTTGCCGAGCACGGTCGCGATCCGGTCACAAGGGTTGTCCGTGCGGTAGTTCATCGCGATCGCCCACTCCAGCACGGCGCCGATGCGCCCGCGCATCTTCTGGGCGGTCACCATCTTCGTGTGCCAGAGGGGGGACAGGATCTCCAGCACGTCGGCGCTGTTGACCTCCGAGACCGCCACGCCGCCGATGCGGGGGAACGCGTACCGCTCGAGACTGTTGAGCCACGCCCTGGGCTGATGGTCGTCGCGCCAGCCGGGCCGCTTCTGCTCGACGACGCTGCGGGCCGCTTCGGCGAAGGTGGGCATGCTCCGGGCGCGTCGGCGCTCGGCGAGCGGGTCGCCGCCCGAGCGGGCGAGCTTGCGGTTGGTCCGGGCAGCCTCGCGGGCCTCGGCGAGCGTGACCAGGTGGACGGAGCCGAGCCCGAGTTCGCGGCGCCGGCCGCGGACGACGAGGCGCTGGATCCAGCTGCGGGTTCCGGTAGGCTGGACGTAGAGGAACAGGCCGTTGCCATCGGCGTGTCGTCCGGGCGGTGCGGAGGGGACGAAGGCGGCCGAGAGGGCCTTGTGGGGGTGGGGGCCTCGGGGCTTGGTTCTGCGGGGTTGGGGCGCGGTTCGGCTTACAGTATCCATTCCAGTATTGTATACGGGAATCTGCCGGATTTCTCAAGACGGCCTGACCCGCTGAGGCGCGGCCTCACGAATCATAAACGATTACTAAATAGTCACTTATGGCTGTAGATGCACGGCGCTGAACGGCGCCGGACTCTGCATGTCCGTTCCTGACCGCCGCACGGTCGGGGGAGGTGCGGCTGGCGACCTGGGAGGAGCTGGACGTGGCCGCGCGCGTGTGGACCATCCCGGCCGAGCGCATGAAGATGAACCGCGAGCACCGGGTCCCGCTCAGCTTGCGGGCTCTGGAGGTCCTCGACGCGGCACGATCGCTCGCCGACGGCAATCCGCTCGTGTTCCCGAACCGCTGGGGCAACCCCATCAAGGACACGTTCCTCTCGCAGCTGCTCAAGGACCTGGGCATCGCGGCGGTGCCGCACGGCTTCCGCTCGTGTCTACGGCAAGTTCTTGTAAGTCATTGTTTCCAAACTGGTTAGGCGCCTTCCGTGCGCGGGCGTCGCCCGTTCCGTATGCAATTCCCGGTCGCCATCGTCGCAACCACGCTGCTCTCGTGCCGGGTAACCGTTCGGTCGTGCCGGTGCGTGACTGATGTGCTCTGTGGTCGGCACCCTGATGCTGAAGCCAGGGTCCCCGAGGGAGATCGCCAGCCCCTGCACGCACCGCATCGGCAACCAGTCGGGCCGGAGCGGCGTCGCTGCCCTGGTGCGCGGCCCCTCCCGCTTCCCGCTCTTGCGGCCCCGCAACGCCTTCGACAGCACCGCCCGGGGCCGCGCAGTCCCCGCGTAGAGCCGGACATCTCGTCCAGCAGCCCGGCTGCATCGCACGGCCGAGGCGGCACGGCCTCGACGAGGGTCTCGATCAGCACAGGTCGACCAGAAGAACCGGGTCCTGTCGCTGTCCGACGACGATGGCCGGGCCGCTGCATACCGGCACGACCGAACGGTTACCGTGCCGGTGCCGGGCGTGCCGGGCGTGCCGGCGTGCCGGCGTGCCGGGTGCCGGGCGTGCCGGCGTGCCGGGAGGACCTCCGCCGCCGCCAAGAGGGGACAGCGGACGGCATCAGCTCGGGACGAACCGGAGCCGAGCACGCGGGTCCGGGCGCAAGCGCAGGTCGGCACGAGGGGGCGCGGAACCGAGCAGCCGGAGAGCCTCGAATCGGAACAAGGGTTGCGTCCGGGAGGCTCGCCGGAGAAGCAAACGGACCAAGGGGCGGCGGCGGTGAGAACGTGATCCAACCTGTCGTCCGATCACAACAAGGACCGAGGCGAACTTACACCGATGATGCCGCAGTAAGGGTGTAAGGAGGACAGGCGGCCGAACTTACAGCCCCAGTCACACCTGAACTTACATCCGGCAACCAGCCAAGTCGTTTCTTATCAACAGATTCCCACATCACAGACCCACCCCCACGTACAGACAAAAGGGTCGGGTGGGAGTAGGGGAGCGACCACGCGGAAACCTGGCGGTTTCCGGCCCCCGCCGGTGCTCCTCCGTCACACCTGCGGGGTCGCGGTCGCTCCCCTTGAAATTGTCCCTCCAGGAAGGGTGAGAACCTGCCGTCTCCGCCGGCAGGTCGGCTCGCGCCGCTCGCCAGCGTCGGGCCATGAACGCTGCCCCGCCTGCGGCCCTCCGGCAGCGCGTGCAGGTCGGGCTGAGCCGGTCGGCGGATTCCACCAGAGGCGGGTAGCTAGTGCCTGCCAGAGAACCCCTCTTGAGAGTGGGGAACTGCGACCCGACACGCGGCATCTCGGCGTGATTTCACTATGAGCCGGGCCGCGACGGTGCTTGGAACCGCCCCAAGGGCGCAATAGCCAGAGAGAGCCGTCCCGATACCCCGCGTCCAGCGACGGTTGAGCCTCGTCGTCTCACGACGAGCTCAGATAGCAACGACCGTTCCATACGGGTCAGGCGACTCGTCGGCGGCGTTTGCGCTCGCGCTTCTGCAGGAGCAACCCAACCCGATGCAGGTTGGCCGCCAGCACTGACAACGCTACCGTGCGCGCGAAGCCGTCAGCACCATGACTGCGAACCCTATCCAGGCCCCGATGCTCCAGACCGTTGATGGCCGACTCGACCCCAGGGTGCGCTCGGCGCGCCGCCAAGAAGGACTCCTCTTCCTCCCGTTCCTGGTCCGCCCTCGAGAGTCGCCCCGACTTCGGGAGCGCGTTCAGGTCGAGCAGTGTGTCCAGCCGCATCCGGTTGGCAGGGCTGTGGAATCCGCGGTCGAAGCTGCAGGCCCGCAATTCCGGATACAACGCCTGCGCTTCCTGCACCAGCGGCACCGCCACGTCGACATCCTCACCCTGCCACAGAATCCGGTGATGAAGGATGAACTGATGCTGGTCCTCGACCAGCGCAACCGGAACGCCCAGCTCCACCGGCGTGCCCGCCTTCCCCTTCGATATCCAGCGCGTGTGCTCCTCGAAGATCGAGAACACCTTCTCCTCATGCGGTATCGTCTCGCCCCGCAGAAGCCGCCGCTCCACCTGGTCCATCTGGCGCCGGGCATGCGCGATCCAACCTGCAAGCGACTGACACGTCGCTTCCCCAGCCCCACGCTCCCGCAACGTGTCCAGCGTGGCCGCCGCACGCTCGACCAGGGCGGCGCAACGCTCCAGATACCCTTCCACCCCCGCCGGATGACGCTTCGCTCGTCGCGTCGAACGCACCCCGTTGAACAGGCGCCGGACTTCGTTCGACAGATGCCGCCACTGGCGCCATCCTCCAACCGCATGTCGCTTCGCCGCCCGCCCCGTCTCCCGCAGCAGGCACCGCATCGCGTCCCACAGCAGGCTCACGTCCGTCGGGTAGTGTACGTCGGTCTCCACCACGAACGAGTCACACCGCCCGCGCAATGGCTCGCCAGGCTTTTTTTTTGCGACCTTGTGCCCACTCTCCACCACCAGCCCACCCACCGCCGACAGCAACTCCGGCGTCAACAACGACACGTTGTCGACCACCGTCTGGTACTCGTAATACGTCTCGTCACCGAAGTCGCTGTGCCCCAGAAACATACGGATCGTCTGGTGCTGGTTCGCCAGGTCGTGGAGGCGGTCGAAGTCACAGCCCAGACCCTGCTTGAGCACCCCCAGCACCAGAATCTGCCACAACTCCATCCCCGGACGCCCTACCGTACGATCCACCTCCGACAGCACGTGCTCGTCCAGCAGGGCGAACAGCCGCGCGCGCAACGCCTCGTCGCTCCAGAGGTGTTGAAGCCCCTTCAACACTGCCGGAATGTCGTCCCGCGACTTGGGGTCGAGCCGGATCTTGTCGATGGACACCTGACCGAGCTGGAACTGCCGTCGGTGGATCTCTCTCATGGTCGCCAACGTCGCGAAGATCTCGCCGAAAGGGCCGGAAATCGAGCGGTTCAGCCGTGATGATAGGACATCCGGCCTGATCTTCGCCACTCGGAATCCGTACAAGTCCCTGTGCAATCAATCTGTTACGAGTTTTCCCGGCCGACACTAGCTACGGGACGGCCGGCGTGTCAACGCGCTTCGCACGTTCTCCGCTGCGCTTCGACCCTGTCGGGTGACACACCGTCCGCCCCTCCGCTCAGACAGCCGTTGTGGGCCTTGCGGCCCGGCCTGGACGGGAACCGTCCCGTCGTCCCACTCGGCTCGCCTGCGGATGGACCCCGATGCGGAAAAATGCGGGCGGCGAGATTTTCTTTGCCCGTACAGGTCGCTGCATAGGGTGCGGAAAGGTGCTCATCCGGTCCTATCCAGTCTCAGCCGGTCAGAAGGCGCCCAGAAGGTTCTAATCGGTGCAAAGTGCTGCATTGCATGGGTTTACGCTGTTTGTGGTACGTTGTTCTCCGAACCGCGGGCGCGTGACATCGCCGCGCGATCCCGCCATCCCGAGGAGGCTGAAGATGACCACGAACCGAGACTTCCCCCGCCGGCGTGCGAGCGTCGCACCGCCGCTGCCCAGGCTGCTCACCCTGCGCGACGTGACCGAGCTGACGGCCCTGTCCCGCTCGGCCGTCTACGCGCTGATGAGCGAGTCCCGGTTCCCGAAGCCGCTGCGCGTCGGCAGCCGCGCCGTCCGGTGGGTCGAGCACGAGGTGCTCGACTTCATCGCCACCCGCCCCCGCGCCGGCTCCGAGCGGCCCACCCGGTAACCGCCATGCTCGACCTGCTCGACCGCCTGGAGGGCGTCAGGAAGTCGGGCGCGGGCTGGACCGCGCGATGCCCGGCGCATGCCGACCACCGGGCATCGCTCGCGGTCGGCCGCGGCGAGGACGGCCGCTGGCTCCTGAAGTGCCACGCCGGCTGCGCGTTCGGCGCCGTCGTCGGCGCGCTCGGCATCGACGCCCGCGACCTCTTCCTCTCGAACGGACACCGCCACCCGCCCGCACGGCGGGAGGCGGCCGTGTACGACTACGACGGCGTGTTCGAGGTGGTCCGCTACGAGCCGAAGGACTTCCGACAGCGGCGGCCGGACGGGCGAGGCGGCTACCTGTGGAACCTCGACGGCGTCACGCCGCGGCTCTATCGCCTGAACGACCTGGCCGGCCGCGATGCGGTCCTCGTGGTCGAGGGCGAGAAGGATGCCGACCGCCTGTGGTCGTTCGACGTAGCGGCGACCTGCAACGCGGGCGGCGCCGGGCAGTGGAGATCCACGCATGCCGAGCAGCTGAAGATCGCTGGTGTACGGCGCGTGGTGGTCGTGCCCGACGCCGACGACAGCGGCCGCGAGCACGGCCGGGCGGTCGCCCAGGCGTGCAGCGAAGCCGGACTCAGGGTGAACGTCGCTGTCCTGCCGGATGGCGTCAAGGACGTCTCGGCGTACCTCGACGCCGGCCACGTCAAGGCCGACTTGCTGGAGCTGGTGAAGGGGGCCGAGCCGTATGCGGGTGAGACCGGCGAGCAGGCGCTGCCGGCCGGGTTGGTGCGGCTGGGCGACGCGGACCTTGGAGCCACACCCTCGGACGGCCCACCGGTGGTCGCGCGGTTGATCGCCCACGCCGGGCGGGTGACGCTGCTCCACGCACGGGAGAAGGCCGGCAAGAGCACGCTCATCGGCGCGGCGGTCGCCGCGGTCACGCGCGGGCGGCCGTTCCTCGGCACGCCCACCGTCTCCGGCGACGTGCTGTGGATCGGCGAAGAGGACGCCTCGGACCTCAAGTCGCGGCTGTTGCAGTGGGACGCGGACCTGGACCGCGTCTACTTCATCCGGCGCCCGAGCGTGGACCCGGCGCACGAGTCCTCGCTGCGGCGGCTCGTCGCGCGGCTGCGCCCGGTGTGGATCATCGTCGACACGTGGTCGCACTACCTGAAGGTGCACCGCGTCAAGGACACGTCCGGGGCGGGCGAGCAGGGGCTGCTGATCGGCGACGTGGTCGACATCGCGCGGGACTGCCGGGCGGCGGTGGCCATCTCGCACCACAACCGGAAGAACCCGAGCGCCACGGCCGAATCGGGCGGCGGCGAGGGCGAGTACCGGGACTCGACGGCGATCGGCGCCGCCGTGGACATGATCGTGTCGGTGAGCCGCGGCAAGACGCCACGGGCACGCCGCCTCACGCCCTCCGGACGCTGGCGGGAAGACCCGCTGACCGTCGTCCTCAACCCTGGCGCCGGCTACGAGCTGGCCCCGCACCTCGACGACGACGCACCGTCCTCGAACAGGCCGCTCGCCGAGCGCGTGCTGCTGCACTTGCTTCGATGCGACCCGGCGGCCCGGCCGGCGGCGCGAACGCTGGCGGATGCTCTCGATTGCAGCGGCCGACGGTACCAGGACCTGCGCGCGGCGCTCGACGATCTGCTCGATGCCGGGAGCGTCGACCGCGATCAGCGACCGAGCACGACCAAACGCTCGGAACAGGGCTACGCGCTCACCGCCGAGGGCCGTGCTCGCGCCGAGCACCTTCGAGACCAGTGCGCTTCCGCCGTTTCCACCAATGGAAACGCGGCGTAAACGGTCGGGAAGCGGACCACGGAAGCGGAGATGCGTTTACCGTTTACGCGTTTCCGCCCCCCCCTGTGGAAACGCGTAAACGGTAAACGGATGGGAGGTGGCGCCGCCCGGCTCGAATGCCGAGCCATTCGTCCCAGGGGTCACCGATGCAGCGTCACCACCTGCCCGCGCTCTTCGCTCAGATAGTCGGCCCAGTCGTCCATCAGGCGGCGGCGGCGCGCGAACAGGTCGGACCGCGCGTAGGCCGCCTCGACCGGGTTCCGCACCTTGTGGGCCAGCGCCGCCTCGACGACCTCACGCGGGTGGTCGGTCTCTTCGGCCGCCCAGTCCCGGAAGCTGGACCTGAAGCCATGCGGCACGGCCGCGATGCCCAGGTCCCGGATGAGCTTCGAGACCGTGGCGTCATCGAGCGCCTTTCCGCGGACGCTCGGAAAGACCAGCCCGGCGAACTCGGGCTGGGTCGCGACGCCGCGAAGCTGCTCCGCCTCGCGCAGGACCCCGGCCGCCCGGGCGCACAGCGGAACCCGGTGCTCGCGTTGCGCCTTCATCCGCGTCGCCGGAACCGTCCACACCCGCGCGACAAGGTCGACCTCGTCCCACGTCGCCCCCCGCGCCTCGCCGGACCTCGCGGCCGTCAACACGAGAAACTCGAAGGCCAGCTTCGTCCCGAGCCACGCATCCGAGCGCTGAACGGCCGCAATCGCGGCGGCGACCTCGCCGTGCGGCAGCGCCGCCCGGTGCTGCACGAGCACGGGACGCTTCGGCAGCGCCGCCGTGACCGCGTCGCCGGCCGGATTGTCGCTGCGGTAGCCCTGCGCGATGGCCCACCGCATGACCGTCCCGATGCGTTGGCGCACCGACCGCGCCATCGCGTGCTTGCGCGTCCAGATGGGCAGCAGGACCGTCATGACGTCGGCCGTCGTCACCTGGTCGACGCTCTTGCCGCCGAGATGCGGAAGCACATGGTCGCGCAGGCTCGCCCGCCACTGCTTCGGGGTCTTGCCGGCCCGCCACGCCTCGCCGTGGATGGCGATCACCTGCTCGACCGCCTCCTCGAACGTCGGGATCCCCTCGGAGCGGCGCCGGTCCGCGAGCGGGTCTCCGCCCTCGCGTGCGGCCTTGCGGTTGGCGAGCGCCTTCTCGCGGGCTTCGGCCAACGACACCAGCGCGTAGCTGCCGAGACCGAGCGCGCGGGACCGGCCGCGGATGACCAGCCGCTGCACCCAGCGGCGCGCCCCGGACGGGTCGACGTGCAGATAGAGGCCGTTCCCGTCGGCGTAGCGGCCCGCCTCGGCGACCGAACGGCAGAAGGCGGCGGAGAGGGCCTTGTCGGGATGGCGGCCCCTGCGCTTGGCGGTCCGGGGTTTCTTGGGCAGGTCCATCGTCATCTATCCCATTCCCAATTCTCTCTCGGAATGTAGCGAAAGTGTCGGGATGGGTCAAGACGACGGGGCGGACGACATGGCCTTTTGCTACGGTATTCAGGGTGTATTTTGCAGCACGGCACGAAACGATGCCGGACGGCGAAAGTCGGCTTCCGCTCGTCGTTCCGGGACTGGGCGGCGGAGGAGACGAACCACCCGCGGGAGGTCGTCGAGTCGGCGCTGGCGCACGTGGTCCGCAACCAGGTCGAGGCAGCCTACGCGCGGTCGGACCTGTTCGAGCGGCGGCGGCGGCTGATGGACGAGTGGGCCGCCTATCTCGCCACGACCCGTCGTCCACGCTGAACGACCTCCGGAGAACGGCCCCGGGGAGCACAGGGGGGGATGGCGTTGCCCCTCCTGTGCAGTCGGGCGGCGGGAGAAATCGCGCGCGCTGTGCGCGCCGGGACGTTGCCGCGCTGTGCGCGGCAACGGATTCGAGGAGCCCAGGCTGGCAAGGGCACACACCACGACTGCAAGGGACGGACGCTCCGTGGCGCGGCGCGGGCGCTGGCGCGCTGGGGCGTTGCTCGAGGATCACGAGAACCGCGCCGGGCGAACGACGCCGCCATCACCGGCCGCGAGCTCGAACGGTCGCCGCGGTCCACACGCTGTCCTCCACGCGCCGAGACACGCCCCCGCTCCTCGGTCGCCGCGATCCCGGGGTCGTTAACGACCCCGGGGGCCAGCCCCGGGGCAGGAACACCCCGAAAATCGAGACCCGCCGGATCTCGCACCTCGAGACCCTCGGGAGCCACGAGCCGTAACTGCCGCTCGAACAAGCACATACCGCTGATCTCGAGAATCTCGGGGGCCAACCCCGAGAAGGGTCTGAGTTACTCTGAGCGACCCCCGTCCGGGTCGTAAGACTCCCGGCCCCCAGTGAACTGGGCGCCGCGCGTCTCACTCCCGAGCCGGCCGGGGTCGCTCAGGGTCCATTCTTCCTTGCAGGAAGGCTCTACGCGCAGCACGGCGCCACGCGGCCGGCCTCTCGTCGCCGGCACGATCCGCGCGTGCTAACGTGTCATGTCATGCGACGTACAGACGTGTTGCAGATCCGCATCGAGCCCGAACTGCGCGACCGCCTCGCGCGGCTTCGGGAGGACAGCACGTCAACGTGAGCGCCTGGGCGCGTGACGTCATCGCGGCAGCGCTGGACCGTGAGTTGCCTGCCGACCTCGAGGCGCCGAAGAAACAACCCGTCGCCGGCTGGAAGCCCTGCAAGCTCCCGCACGGTTGGGGCGCCGTGCTCGACGGACCTGGTGTCACGGCCCTCAACGGAGGATCCGCGCGGCACGCCGATCAGCATCACCGACAGCCGGGGCAACTGCTGGACGGCCACGATCACCGAGGTCGTCTCGCGCAATCAGCAGCAATCGTCGTCCGCGACTCCGGCCGTCCGTAGCGGGGCAAGCCCTGCTCGACACGCTCTCGGTCGGCCAGGACGTGATTCGTCGAAGCGCTCGAACCACCGGTCGGTTTCGCTTCGGGCGACGAGTGGCTCGTCGTGCGCTGCCACTTCTGTGACCCGGGCGAGGGAGCCACGAGGAGCAACGTCTACCGCTCGTACCCCAGGTCGCGCTCGAACACCTTCGCCAGCGCCTCGCGCGCCTGCCGGTTGACCGGCACGCCCGGCAACACCTCGTCCTTGATCCACAGCGCCTGCTTCTCGTTGGTCAGGCCCAGCTTCTTGCACAGCACCGCGATATCACCGCGGTCCTTCAACCTGCCCGCGACGAGCTTCATTGCCAGCAGGTGCTTCGCCGACGCACCAGTCACCGTCAGATACTGCGACTGGTACAGTGTCGCCGCCCTCCGGTCTGACCCCTGCGGCAACACCACGGCCAACGGTTCGCTGAACCACCCTGCCTCGAACCCGTGCCGGCGGCCGACGGCGTCGACCGCCTCCATCAGCTTCTCGCGGCCGCTGTCAACCCGCACATCGATATCGACCGTGGTTCGGCGCCGGTCGAACGCTACGCTCATCGCGGCGCCGCCGAACACGTACACATGCGCCCGGGCGCCCCGCCTTGCCAGCTCCGAGGACAGCTCCTCGAACAGCTCGATGAGCTGCTCACGGCCAAGGGGTCCACTCAAAACGCTCCCCCCCTCGTACATCCAGGTCCCGCGGGTCCGGAATCGCCCCGTGCCGCAGGAACGCCGCCGGCGCGAACATCACCGAGTACAGCCGTGTCCACGGCGTGTCCGCCACCACCCAGGTGGTATCGAGGAACCGCTCCCGCTCATCTACCCACGCCGGCCGCTCGTGCCCGTGCAGCCACGCCACGTGCTCGACGATCGCGGCCAGCAGCGCATCCCACTTCGTGCCCGTCAACGGCACCCGCTCGGCGAGCGCCGCTCGCTGTTCGGCCGCGCTGCGGCCATGAAAGCTCCGCGGGAGCTGACACACAATCCAGCGGTAGGTGTCCTCTTCCGACCAGCCCTCCTCGATCCCCCGGGTGAAGCCGCCCAACGTGAACATCATCCGCACCGCCGCCGGTGCGTGAACGTCTCCGGCTGCTCCGGCGGCGAGGCCTCCGAGTGCGGCAGTACAGGCATCCAACGCATGGGCCAGTCTATCGGAGCATCCGAATCTGACATGCGGCCCTCAGGCCGTAGCTTCCGGTCGTCCTCGCTGTTTGGCGCGCAACCCGAGCGCCCTGGCGATCGTGCCCGCGGTCGTCGGTTGCGGTTCGACGTCGCCGGCCAGCAGCGCCCGGGCCGTCGTGGCCAGCTCCGACAAGCGCACCGGTCGGAAGGAGGTGAGCTCGACGTTGACGTTCAGGTGGTATCTCGAGCACCGCGCCAGCGCGCGCGCCGCCGTGCCGTGGAGGTGTCCGTGCACGTTCACCGCCCTGACCGGCACCACGTCGAGCGGCTCGTGTGTGAGCAGTAGCGGCGGATCCGTCTCGCAGACGAGCGTCGGGTGCACGGCCTCGAACCCGTAGTCCTTCACGCCGGCGCCGCCGATCGGGAACTCGTGATTCCCGACCACCAAGACCTTCGTGCCCGGCAGGGTCGCCAGCGCCTGGTCGAGCCTGCGCTTCGCCACGCCCACGGTGACGTCACCGAGGCAGATGATCCGGTCGCTCGCGTCGACCGTTTCCCGCCAGGCTTCGACCAACGCCCGGCACATGGCTTGCGAGGTCCGGAAGGGCCGGTTGAAGCACCAGACAACCTCCGCGTGATCGAGGTGCTGGTCTGACCAGACCCAGGTCCGGCCGGCCTCGCTGGCGCCCAGGCGGCCGCCGGCGTGCGTCTTCATCCAGGCCAGCATCGCCCGCGTCTGCGCCGGAATCGTGTGCGGCGCCGCGCGCCCGCGGGCCAGCGTCGCCTCGAACTGCGCCCGGTAGGTCGCGTCGAGAGCGGCCGGGGTTATCATGGCCCGCCACCGTGGCGCCGCCGCCCTCGCTGCTCGGTCACCGGCCGCTGGGCGTGCAGCCGCAGGAAGTCGTCGAACGTCGCGTGCGCGAGCGTGGGCACGACCGCGACCGACGGCAACTCGCTCTTGTCGCCCGGTTCGATCTCGGCAACAGGGACATGCGGAACGCGGTCATTGCCTCCATCGTAGCTGACCGCGCCTCAGGCGCCGAGCCGCCCGACCTGCACAGTCCCGGAGGTGGTTGGCATCCGAATCCGGGTGGTGAGCTGGAACGTCGGCAAGCGCTCGGAGCCGTGGCGCGAACTGGAGCAGCGAACTCGCGGAGGACCAGATCGGCGTCAGCGGCATCGGCACCATCGCCGCGGCACGTGTGATTCCGCGCGACAGCGACGCCGGGGCCTTCGTCGCCGTGTCGGTGTACGCGAGCTGGTTGACCCTCCATCCGTCCGCCAAGGGCAGTTGGGCGTACGCAGATGCTTCGGCACATCGGATCCTGTCGGACCTGTCGGCGTTCATTGGTCACAGCCCCTCGGAGCACCGGATCCTGGCGGCGGGCGACTTGAACATGTTCTACGGGGCGACGGGCTCGAGACTGTCAATGCCGAAACGCGAGTGCACGGTGTGGGGTCGGATGGAGGTGCTCGGGCTTGAGTTCCTGGGGCCGCAGGCCCCACACGGCCGGTCCGCGGCGAGCGCGCCGGACGATGTGCCGCCGGACACGAAGAACGTGCCGACGTTCTACCGCTCAGGCGGGCCGGAGGCTGCGGTGAACCAGTTGGACTACGCGTTCGCGTCGCGCGGCTTCCACAAGAGCGTGTCGGTGCGAGCGATGAACGACGCCACGGAGTGGGGGCCGAGCGATCATTGCCGCCCTGATGATCGAGGTGGACACCAAGGGCAGCCAGAGCTGACTGGGCGTTCGGCGGCACGGCTTGGATTGCGGCGTTCGTCCGTGCCGATTGCGGGCTGGACGCGTCGGCGTGGGCGGACTTGTTCGAGCGCCGTCGGCTCCTGATGACGACCGGGCGACGTACTTCGTCGGCCAGAGCTGACGGGCCGGATCATGAACGCCCGGTCCCTCAGGGTGCCGGTCCGACCCGAGGCCGGCCGGATTCCGGCCGGCCGTACCGGCAAGGATGCCGGAGCGCCGGCCCGGGTCACCCGGAGGGCCGGAGCCCAGCGGAGGACGGCGCTGGCGTCGAGCCGGTGATGGCGGAGTCGCGAGGCTCATCGGACACGCGCGCGGCCTCCGGGCGCCGGAGGGGGCGACGCCGGCCGCTCGGCCGCGAGCCCTACAGGACCACGGGAAGCCGGGGGATCGACGGGGGCGCGCAGCGCCCCTCGCCAGCCCAATGTCGGACATTGGGTAGGCCACGCGGCGGCTCTCGTCCGTGTGGTTCTGCGGAAGGCCGCGGTCCTGTAGGGCTTCCACCCGCGGCGCTGAGCTTGAATCACGGTCTGGAGGTCAGGCCGGCCGCAGGGCGGCCGGAACGCCGGTCGGAGCGGCGAGGTGTAGGATCGGCCGGATGCTGACCGTCGTCCACGGCATCGATTTCTCTGGCGACGCCAAGCAGTGGTCACCCCGCTGCGGACGCTCGAACGTCTGGGTCGCAACGGCGCAAGTGCACGATGACCAGGGCATGGAGTTGACGGCGCTCCGACCGGTCCAGGCCCTGCCCGGCCGTGCCCGCCCATTCGACCGGTTGGTGAAACTGCTTGCCCGAGGCGAGTACTGTGCGGCGGCAGTCGACGCACCATTCGCTCTCCCGGCCCGTCACATGCCTGAGGGTGGCTTTCCGATGCTGCTGCGCGATGTCGCGCAGTTGCCGGCCGATGGGCGCCCGTTTGCCAAAGGGGAGAAGCTGGTCGCCTACGGCGATAGGAACGCCTCCCTTGCGGAGCGGAAGAAGCCGCTGCGCAAGACGGAGCGTCATCAGCGACCCGTGGGCGTCCGGTCGACCTTGTGGAACGGTGCGCGGCCCGGAGCACCGTTCACTGTCGCTAATCTCACACTCCTGGCTAGTGTCCAACGCCTGAAGTTCTTGACCAGTAGAATCGGCTCGTGGTACGGTCGGCCCGGAAGCGAGGAGGGCCGTGCCGAACCATTACACACGAGAGGTCCCGGAGGTCTCGGACGCACAGCGCGAGGAACTGGAGGGTTGGCTGCGCCGGCGCAATACCGCGCAGGCTCTGGCCCTGAGGGCACGCATCGTGCTGCAGAGCGCCGCGGGACGGAGCGACCAGGTCGTGGCGCAGGCTCTGGGCACGACGCGGGCCACGGTCGGCAAGTGGCGGCGGCGGTTCCTGCGCAACGGCTGCGACGGCTTGCTGGACGAACCACGGCCGGGCGCGCCGCGCCGGGTGTCGGACGAGGACGTCGAACGGGTCGTGGTCCGGACGCTGGAGACGACCCCACGGGGGGCGACGCATTGGAGCCGGAAGTCGATGGCCCGAGCCTGCGGGCTGAGCGCTTCGACCGTCGGCCGCGTGTGGCGCGCGTTCGCGCTCAAGCCCCATCGCAGCGAGACCTTCAAGCTGTCGCGAGACCCGTTGTTCATCGAGAAAGTGCGCGATATCGTGGGGCTGTACCTGCATCCGCCGGAGCGAGCGGTGGTGCTGTTTGTGGATGAGAAGTCGCAGATCCAGGCGTTGAACCGTACCCAGCCGGTGTTGCCGATGCGTCCGGGAGCACCGGAGCAGCGGACACACGACTATCGACGGCACGGCACGACCTCGTTGTTCGCGGCCCTGAACACCGCCACCGGCGAGGTGATCGGCAGGTGCTTTCGGAAGCACCGCTCGGTGGAGTTCAAGCGCTTCCTCGCCGTGATCGACAAGGCGGTGCCGCCCGACCTCGACATCCACCTGGTGCTGGACAACTACGGCACGCACAAGACGGCGATGATCCACGACTGGCTGGCACGGCGTCCTCGGTATCACCTGCACTTCACGCCCACGAGCGCATCGTGGCTCAACCAGGTAGAGCGTTGGTTCGCCGAGATCACCCGGCAGCAGATCCGGCGTGGAACCCATCGCAGCACCCAAGCACTCGAGGCGGCGATCAAGGAGTACCTGGCGGTCTACAACGAAGACCCCAAGCCCTTCGTCTGGACGAAGACCGCCGAGCAGATCGGAATCCCTGAAGCGTTACTGCTCACGTATTTCTGACGGTGCACACTAGGGCCAGACGACCGGTCTGGCCTTGGTGCCGCGCCGCTGTGGGACTCCTCGTCGAGGCTTTCCCGGCGGGCCAGCTTCATCATTGGGGGCTATCTCACAAGGGATACAGCGGGGACGATCAGGACGGCACAAGCGCGCGCGAGGAGATTCTCAAGGGCATCTCGCCACGTATCGAGATTCCCCGCGACCTGCACACCGCCTGCCGGAAGAGCGGAGATGCGCTGGACTCTGTCTTGTGCCTGTTCGCCGCGAAGGCCGCAGCTGCCGGCCAAGCGCCGGTTGACGATCCGATAGCGGCGGAACTCGAGGGCTGGATCGCGGTGCATCCGCAATAGCCCCGCCTGCGGCAGTGGTCCCTCTCGGGGCCGCCGCAACCCGATGCGGAGGCGTCGTGTCCTTGCGGGGTCTCCGAAGCCATGGGGCGCATCCGTGGTTGTGGACTATCCGTGGATCCGTGGTCCGTGGGTAAGCGTTCGGTCGTCCCGGTATGGACATGCGGCCGGGCCAACCGGACGCTGGCGTTGTCGACGGCCAGCACCGGTCGATGTCCCCTGCGCACGGAGGGCGCCCGGACCGGATCGGCTCGCTGTTCGACGATGCTTGTCCGACTTACCGAACGCTGGATACCGGCTTGACCGAACGGTTACGTCCGTGGGTCCGTGGACGGCTGCAGCGGTACCGCGTATTCCAGTCCTGAAAGAGGGGTAGAACAAGGGAAGAGGGGCTAGGCCTAGACACGTAAGTCATTCATCATAAATGGCTTGCGCCGTTCTCGTGGCGGCCGGCAGAGCAGCACCAGGTTGTCGAGCGCCGTCCGCCCGCCGTCGGCCCAGTGCTCAATGTGGTGAGAATCGCAGCGACGGTTGCCGCAGCCGGGGAAGCGGCACTGCCGGTCGCGGGCCGCCAGCGCCCGGCGCAGGGCGGGTGAGACGGTGCGCGTGCGGCGTCCGACGTCGAGGATCTCGCCGCCGCGACCGTGGCGCATCGTGACGGTGGCGGCGTCGCACGCCACGCGCCGGGCGGTCTCGGCGGAGACGTGGATGCCGCCCGCCTCGTAGAGCACGGTCTGGCTGCCCGCGGACGGCGCAGCCGGTGCGGCGGCGAGTGGTGGCGCCGGGCGCGCACCCGGACACGGACCGGCCGTTCGGCGCCACCGCCCGGGCCGGCGGCGTTCCGGGCGGCAGGGTGCATCGGCGCCGAGCGGCGACCCGTTGCAGGGAGCGCCCGACGCCGCGCTCGTCGTCTCCGGCGTTCCTGCGGGAACGCGCACGCCGCCTCCCGGCGGCCCGATCCCGGAAGCCGCATCCGTCGGCGTTCCGGCGGGAACCTCCCCGCGGCGCGCTCGCGGCTCGGACCCGGCCGCGTTGCCGGCCGGCGTTCCTGCGGGAACGTCTCGCGGTTCCGCCAGTGCCGGCGCGTCGACGTGCAGCACGACCTGATACCGGTCGCCCGCCGTGCCCTTGTCCAGGCCGCCCGCCAGCGCCGCCTCCGCCACCACCCCGATGGCGTCCGCCTGCCGCTGCGCGAGCGTCGGCTCCTCGCCGCCGCCGGCCGCGGCCTCGGCTGCCGCCGCCCCTGCGCCGGCAACCGCCGCCTCTGTTCCCTCGTCCGGCGCCGGAGCGCGCCGCGCCTCGTCGCACGCCGCATCGAGCGCCCGCCGCAGCACCGCGCCCACCTCCGGCGTCAGACGCCCCCTCACCACCACCGTCCCGTCGTCGTTCACCCACGTCCGCAGCGAACGGCTGGCATCCCTCCGCTGCTCCTCGGCTTGTTCGGCGGCGCGGTCGATGCGGCGCCACCCGCGGACGATGCGCTCCACGTGCTCGGCCGTGCCCGCGAGCGCGACATCGAGCAGGGTCTGCTCGTTCTCGGGCGTGGCCACCCGGGTGACGGCGCGCACCTTCGAGTAGGAGATCCGGCCCCGGCGCATGGCGTCGCTCAGCTTCGGCAACTCGCCGAGCGCGCGGGCCACCCGCACGTGCTCGCGGGCGGGGCCCGGGGCGAGCCCCGTGCGCCAGCTCAGCCACTCGGCGCACGATAGGCGGCCGTCCCAGCCCTCCTGCTGGTCGAACTCGCGGATCAGGACGAGCAGCTCGTACGTGGCAGCCTGGATGCGGGCGGAGAGTTCGGCGATGCGGTCGCCGAGTCGTTCGAGTCTCGCGTCGGCGTCACCGGGGGCCGGCGCCGACGCGGGCGCCGGTGAGGCATCCGACAGACCGCCGGTGGCCGCGGGGTGTGCGGGGACGGAGGACGAAACGGGGTCGTCGCAAGTAGTCATGGCCCATTGTAACCCTATGTTTCACAACGGCTTACGTGCACCGTGGCGGGCCGATCGGCGGGCATTGCGAGGTTCGTGGACCCTTGGGGCGAGAACGGGCCGCCTGTGGTCGCAGAGACGGGTCAGGGGGCATTCTGGGCGGCGTGGCCGGCGGGAGACGCAGTACCTCCGGCGGACCTGTCAAGTACAAAGTGCTGGGCGCGGGAGAATGCCGCTACCCAAGGATCCGGGCACGATGGGCCTCTCAGGCGCCGGACTGAGAACCACAAGGAACCGGTCGTGCATCCCGCCGAAGTGGCTCTTCGGGCCACGCCCGGCGAACGCGAGTGGTGCGGCGCCGTCGCCGCGCAAGAGCAGGCTCCGCGCACCCGCTCCTCGGGCACCCACCCAACATATAGGCGCCTCTTGTCTCACAGACCCCACCTATGGTAGGCTACCGCCGCTGAGATCGTGATGTCCAAGGCCACCGAGCACGTCCGCGTCGTCGCGACTGATCTGCTTAACCGTCTATGGCGCCAGCGTCGGGAAGTTTGGGATCCGACCCCTCGCTCCGTCGACGACATCTTCCCCCTAGACGTGCGCGCGATAGCCGAGAAGGGGCTCGGCGTTCGATTCGAGGAGCCTGAAGAGATCCCGCCCGGCGAGCCCGTTCCTCGTGCCTCGGTACCCGTACAGACGGCCGGCTTCGTCGATCGGAGAGAGAACCGCATCGTCATAGCACAGCGGTTTCCGTCGGACTGGCGGAGGTTTACTGCGCGCATGAAATCGGACAGTGGTAAGTACGAATGGCCTGCTACTCGCGGACAGAGGGCTGACTCTGCTGCCCTCCGGGGTCCGTCTCCACATCAGCGTGGATTCGGGATTCGCTGACGTGCACGAGGCGAGCCGGATCCGACGCGACTTGCGTCCCTCTACCGGCTCGTTTGAAAAGACCATGGCGGCGGTGACGGATGCCATGAACGCCGGATACCGAGTTCGAGTCTTGACTTGCATCGGCCGACACAACGCTGGGTTTCTAGTCGAACTGGGAGAGCGCTTGGCCCTTGCAGGCGTCAACGAATGGAATATCTCACGGGTCTTGGCCGCTGGGCGGGCGCGGATGGTCTCCCGCGAGACGAGTCGGTGGCAAGTCGACGATGGGGACGTGCTGGCGCAGATTGACAGCATGAGGCGCTGCTATCCGTGGATGCAAATTCGGTATTCTAATCGAACTAGACAAGATGGGTACTTTCTCCTGGTGCTGCCGGATGGTTCGGTGGCGACCCAATACACGGATGAACGTGACAAGGTGGTGCTGGGACAAGCGGCCACCATGACGGTGAGTGATTTGCGTGCACACCCGGACTTCGACTTGGACGCACACGCTCGAAAGTGGATAGCAGCTACAACTGAGTGGGTTGCTCCATCCGATTGGGAATGGCACGGAAGGCGGTTGGTTCGATTTAGCGGAGACGATATGACCTGCGGTAGCGGAACGGTACCGAGGACTTGTGGAGAGCAAACCAGTGTCGGCGCCGGCCGACATCAGGAAGACGCGATTCGGTGACGGATCGACGCGTCACTGAGGGAGATCCATGTCGACAGTAACCACTCGCGAGACCGAGGCACTGCGCCCCGAGCCGACACCGGATCCGGAGGGCGCCGGGGGAGTCGGTATCGCGTTCCCGCGGGTCTTCAGCCGCGCCGGCATCGATCCGTTCGACGACGTCGAGTGGGAGACGCGGTCGGCGATCATCGGCAACGACCGGGGCGAGGTCGTGTTCGAGCAGCGCGACGTGGAGATCCCGAAGGCCTGGTCGCAGCAGGCCACGAACATCGTCGTGTCGAAGTACTTCCGCGGGCAGCTCGGCTCGCCGGCCCGCGAGCGGAGCGTGCGGCAGCTCATCGGGCGCGTGGTCGACACCATCGGCCGCTGGGCCGACGAGGGCGACTACTTCGTGACGCCGGACGACCGGCAGGCGTTCAGCGACGACCTGAAGTACCTCCTGCTGCACCAGAAGGCGGCGTTCAACAGCCCCGTCTGGTTCAACTGCGGGTTCGAGGACCAGCCGCAGTGCTCGGCCTGCTTCATCAACAGCGTCGAGGACACGATGGAGTCGATCCTCACGCTGGCCCGGACCGAGGGGATGCTGTTCAAGTTCGGCTCGGGCACGGGCACCAACCTGTCTTCGATCCGCTCGTCCCGCGAGCTGCTGGCCGGCGGCGGGACGGCCTCCGGTCCCGTGTCCTTCATGAAGGGGTACGACGCGTTCGCCGGCGTCATCAAGTCCGGGGGCAAGACGCGCCGCGCGGCCAAGATGGTCATCCTCAACGCCGACCATCCGGACGTCGAAGAGTTCATCAACTGCAAGGTGGAGGAGGAGCGCAAGGCCTGGGCGCTGATCGATGCCGGCTACGACGGGTCGCTGACCGGTCCGGCGTACGCCTCGGTCTTCTTCCAGAACTCGAACAACAGCCTGCGCGTGCCGGACGGCTTCATGCGCGCGGTGCTCGACGACGACGAGTGGCAGACGCGGGCCGTCACCGACCGCCGGGTCATGGAGACGCACCGGGCGCGCGACCTGATGCGGGCGGTGGCGGAGGGGACGCACGTCTGCGGCGACCCGGGGATGCAGTTCGACACGACCGTCAACGACTGGCACACGTGCCCGAACACGGCCCGGATCAACGCGTCCAATCCCTGCTCGGAGTACATGTTCCTGGACGATTCGGCCTGCAACCTCGCCTCGCTGAACCTGATGCAGTTCCTGAAGGAGCGCGAGCCGGGCGAGTTCGACGTCGACCGCTTCCGGGCCGCCGTGCGCACGCTGATCACGGCGCAGGAGATCATCGTCGGGAACGCCAGCTATCCCACCGAGTCGATCGGCCGCAACAGCCACGCCTACCGGCCGCTCGGTCTGGGCTACGCGAACCTGGGGGCCCTGCTGATGTCCCGCGGCGTCCCCTACGACAGCGACGACGGGCGCGACTACGCGGCCGCCATCACGGCGCTGATGACCGGCGAGGCCTACGCGCAATCGGCGCGCATCGCCCGCGACTGCGGAGGCCCGTTCGCCGGCTACGCGAAGAACGAGCAACCCTTCCTGCGGGTGATGCGGAAGCACCGCGACTCGCTGCAGCACGTCGCGCGCGCACACGTGCCCGCCGACCTGCACCAGGCCGCGTCGGACTCGTGGGACGACGCGATCGAGCTCGGCGAGTCGTACGGCTTCCGGAACGCGCAGGCGACCGTGCTCGCGCCCACCGGCACGATCGGCTTCATGATGGACTGCGACACCACGGGCGTGGAGCCGGACATCGCCCTGGTGAAGTACAAGCGCCTCGTCGGCGGCGGGCTGATGAAGATCGTCAACCACACGGTGCCGGTCGCGCTCGGGCGTCTCGGCTATCCGGACGATCAGATCAACAGCATCGTCCAGTACGTCGACGAGCACGACACCATCGAGGGCGCTCCGCACCTCGACCCGGGGCATCTGGCGGTCTTCGACTGCGCCTTCAAGCCGGCCCGCGGCTCGCGGTTCATCCACTACATGGGCCACCTGAAGATGATCGGCGCGACCCAGCCGTTCATCTCGGGCGCGATCTCGAAGACCATCAACGTCCCGACCGACGCGACCGTGGAGGACGTGGAGCGGGCGTACCTCGACGCGTGGCGCCTGGGCGCGAAGGCGGTCTCCATCTACCGGGACGGCAGCAAGCGGACGCAGCCGCTCAACACCGCGCGGCAGGCCGAGGACGGGACCGGCGCGACGGCCGATCAGCCGGTCCGGCGCAAGCTGCCGGACGAGCGCCGGGCGATCACGCACAAGTTCGACATCGCGGGGCACGAGGGCTACATCACGGTCGGGCTCTTCGACGACGGCGCGCCGGGCGAGATCTTCCTGGTGATGGCGAAGGAGGGATCGACGATCTCGGGCTTCGCGGACGCGTTCGCCCAGGCCATCTCCTACTCGCTGCAATACGGCGTGCCGCTCCAGGTGCTGGTCGACAAGTTCAGCCACCAGCGCTTCGAGCCGGCGGGGCTGACGAAGAACCCGGACGTGCGAGTCGCCAAGTCGATCGTCGACTACGTCTTCCGCTGGATGGCGACGAAGTTCCTGTCGGACGAGGCGCAGTTCCGCGCCGGCGTGAACCGCCGGGAGGAATCGGCCGGCGACGCCGCGGCGGAGGAGGAGGAGAAGCAACTCACCCTGAACGACGCCGTGCCCGGGGGCGCCGGGGGCGGTTCCGGCAAGCCTACGGGTGCAGGAGGGCACGCGACGGCCTACGCCATCCAGAACGACCAGGACGCGCCTCCCTGCTCGGCCTGCGGCGCCATCATGATCCGCAACGGCGCCTGTTACAAGTGCGTCAACTGCGGAGCCACGAGCGGCTGCGCGTAGGCTCGCGCACCGGCCTTGACATCTGGCGCGGCTCGTGGTCGCGCCGGGTGGTCGCGCCTCCATGGATCTGCAACTCGCCGGCAAGGCAGCGTTGGTGACCGGCTCGAGCCGCGGGCTCGGGTTGGCGTCGGCGCGCGCGCTCCTCGACGAGGGATGCCGGGTAGCGATCTGCGCGCGGGGGGCGGAGCGCCTGGAGGCGGCGGCCGCGACGCTCCGTGAGGCCGGCACCTCCGAGGACGTCCTCGCGGTGCGGGCCGACCTGTCGACGGGGGAGGGGGTCGAGACGGTGGTCCGTCGCACGGTCGATGCGTTCGGCGGGCTCGACATCCTGGTCAACAACGTCGGCCGGGCCGGCGGCGGCGGGATCGTCGAGGCGAGCGACGCCGAGTGGCAGGCCGCGCTCGACGAGACGCTGTTTCCCGCGATACGGGCGTCGCGTCTGGCCGTGCCTCACCTCCGGAAGAGGGGTGGCGGCGTCATCCTGATGATCGCGTCGATCTGGGGCCGCGAGTCGGGCGGGCGGATGACCTACAACGCCGTGAAGGCGGCCGAGATCAGTCTCGCGAAGGCGATGGCCCGGCAGCTCGCGGCCGACGACATCCGCGTCAACAGCGTCGCGCCGGGGTCGATCTCGTTCCCGGGAGGGTCGTGGCACCGGCGCCAGCAGGAGGATCCGGAGGGGATGGCGGCGTTCGTACGCGAGCAGCTTCCGTTCGGGCGCTTCGGGCGCGCCGAGGAGGTCGGAGCGGTGGTGGCCTTTCTCGCCTCGCCGCGGGCGAGCTGGGTGAGCGGGGCGACCGTGACCGTCGACGGGTGCCAGTCGCGCTCCCTGATCTGAGCCGGAGTCTGCACCGTAGAACAGTGCGCAGTGGAGGGTTGGGATCGTCCGGGCGGCGAGGCGCCGTCGGAGCCGGCCGCACCGGCGACGAGGCGAAGGACGCCGGGATGTTGGATCGTCCGGGGCGGCAAGGCGGCGTCGAAGCCCGCAGGCAACGACTGCCCGACTACGCCCGGGCCTGGCCGCGGCGGGGACGCTGCTGCTTCCGCCGCTCCGCGACGGTCACCTTCCCGTACTTCTTCGTGAAGCGCTCGACACGGCCCTCGGTGTCGATCAGCTTCTGCCGGCCGGTGAAGAACGGGTGGCAACTGGAGCAGATCTCCAGGTGCAGCTCCTTGCGAGTGGAGCGCGTCGTCCAGGTCGCGCCGCACGCGCATTGGGCCTGCGTCTCGTAGTACTCCGGGTGGATCCCAGCCCTCACGGTCTGCTCCTTCGCACCGTCGCCGAACGACTATTGTAGCACCTGGAGAACACCCTCTCGGACCAGCCGCGTCACCAGGGTCAGCTTCCCCGCAGCGTCCAGGCAGTCGGGCAGATCCTGGACCGTGAACTCGTCCGCCGTCGTGGCGAACCGCAGCGCCGGCCACACGTGGATCGGCAGCCCGAGTTCCCGGCCGGCGAACCGGAGGAGGCACGTCTCGTCCGCCCGCACGGCTTCCATGAGCAGCCCGGGCCGGCGCCGCACCCGTGAGCGGGGCGTCAGGCCTCCCCCGCGCAGCCGCTCGCCGAACAGGTCGGTGAACAGCGGTACGTCGGCGGCCAGCACCTCGTCCGTGAAGCGGCGCCACACGGCCTCGGCGTCGAAGCGCGACTGCACGAGCGCCAGCTTCTCGCCGAACAGCCGCGCCCGCTCGGCGACGGGGATTCCCGCCCGAGCGAACCCGCGGGGGAGATTCCGGCGCAGGGATTCCTCCTCGAGCGCCGCCGCGGTCACGCTCTCGATCAGGAACTCGGCCCAGGTGAACGCCGTGAGGCCGAGCGTGATGTGTAGCGACGGCTCACCGGTCGAACGGGCCGAGTGCATCAGCCCGCGCGGCAGGTAGACCGCGCTGCCCGGGCCGAGCTCGAACTCGTCGCTGACCTCGCCGGGAGGCGTGCCGGCTTCGAAGCGCTGGCCCCGGAGCGGCAGTCGCACCCTGGTGTCGTAGATCGACCAGCGCTTGGTCCCGCTGATCTGCAGCACGAAGACGTCGTGGGTGTCCCAGTGCGGGGCGAAGCCCTGCGCGTCGGGCGGCGTGAGGTACACATTGGTCTGGACCCGGGACGAAAAGCGCCGCCCGAGCGCGACGCACAGCCGCGCGAGGGCCCGCACACGCGTGTGGAGCTGGTTGAAGACGACCGTCGCGCCGTCGTCGAAGTGCCGCGCGACCTCGAGCGGCTGGACCCTTCCGGCATCGTTCGTGTAGTCGCCGGGGGCGATGTCGCCGTCGCCCCGGACCAGGCGGATGTCGGGATGGCGGGCCGCGTGCGTGCCCAGCACGATGTCGAGGTCGGCCACCGAGAGGAGATCGGCGTAGTACGGGGACGCCTGGCGTCGGACGTGCAGCAGCCGCCGCTCGTAGTAGTCGCTCTCGAACTCCGCGACCGGCAGCGGATCGATGAGCCAGGCGTACCAGTCACGGTCGATCGCGGGTCCCGGTTCGGTGTGGTCCGTCATCATGCGAGCGCTCCGTGCAGCGATCCTGCCGGATCCTGGTGCCTTCTGTCCGTGGGGCGCGTCCCTGCTTGACAGCCGGGCCGCGCACCCCTACGATACTGAGACTCATTCGCATGTTCAATAGTCAGGAGCAGATCATGCACAAGCTGCAGAATAGGACACCCGGCGCGAGTCGGCCGGCATCGCCGACGTCGCTGACCGACGCCGACATCACCACCGCCCGCGTCGACCGCCGCTCTTTTCTCTGGCGGGCGGTCGCGGCGGGTTCGGTCGCGGCGGGGGCCGCCCTGACCGCGGCCTGCCCCAGCGGGACCGACTCCGACGGCGCGGGCGACGCCGCGCCCACCGACTCCGACCAGTCCCAGTAGCGAGCGGTCGCGGAACCCGTCTGCCGTTCCGTCATGAGTCGGGTGCTCGCGAAGCCGCGAGCCGCATCGGCCGGTCCGCCCCGCCGGGCCGGCCGATGACCCGGCCGCGGCAGGCGTCTGCCCCGAGGTCCCGCCGGTAGTGTCCCTGCGCAAGGCGATCTTCTGGGTTCACCTGGCGGTCGGCGTCGCCGCCGCCGTCGCGGTCCTCGTGATGGCGGTGACCGGCGTGCTGCTCACCTACGAGGCGCAGCTCAACCGGTGGGCGCTTCGCGACTATCGCGCCGCTCCGGCGGACCCGGACGCCGCACCGCTCGGGCTCGACGAGCTGATCGCGCGCGTGACCGGGGCGCCGGGCGCCCGTCGCGCCGCTTCCGTGGCGTTGAATCGGGATCCGCGAGAGCCGGCGGTCGTCGAGTTCGACGGAGGAGCCGCCGTCTACGTCGACCGCTTCACCGGCGAGCGGTTGGGGGACGGCGACACGCGAACCCGGCGTTTCCTCCGCGGCGTCCTGTACTGGCACCGGTGGTTCGCCCTCGAGGGGGAGTACCGGATCGTCGGTCGGACGGTCATGGCGACCGCCAACCTCGGGTTCCTGTTTCTGCTCGTCAGCGGCGTCTACCTCTGGTGGCCGCGGACCGGCACCCGGGACGCCTGGAGGCGCGCGCTGTGGTTTCGCCGCGGCCTCGGGGGCCGGGCGCGCGACTTCAACTGGCACAACGTAATCGGGTTCTGGTCGGTGGTTCCGCTGGCCGTCATCGTCGCCAGCGGCGCAACCATCTCGTATCAGTGGGCGGCCGACCTCGTCCATCGGGCGGCGGGCGACACGCCGCCGTTTCAGGCATCGCCGCGGCCATCATCGTCGGTTGTGCAGGGCGACCCGTTCGTCCCGCCGGACCCGGCGACCCCGCCGGACCCGGCGACCCGGCCGGTCGAGCTGCGGGTGCTGGCCGAACGGGCCGCCGCCGAGGCGCCCGGATGGCGGACGATGACGCTCAGCCTGCCCGAGCCGATGCGCGATCCCGTCGTGGTCGGGGTCGACCGCGGGACGGGCCGCCAGCCGTCGAAGAGCGAGGACCTGCTGTTCGACCGGGCCACCGGGGAGCTGATCGAGCGCGCCGGCTATCCCACCTTCAGCCGCGGCTTCAAGATCCGCCGCTGGTTGCGGTTCGCGCACACCGGGGAGGTGTACGGCGTGGTCGGGCAGTCGATCGCCGGCGTCGTCTCCCTCGGCGTCGCCGTCATGGTGTGGACGGGTCTCGCGATGAGCTGGCGCCGCTGGGCGAGTTGGCGGCGGTGAGCATCGCGGCGACCGCCGCGCGGACGGCCGGCACGCCGGTTCCGGTCTTGCTGGACACGGGGAGGACGGGACGCTCGAGGACGCGTTCGTGGCGGCTGTGCATCGCGCGTTGCGCGTTCCCCGACTGGCGGTCGTTCTTGGTGGTGACGACCGCGACGGGCGGACCGAGCCCGAGCAGCCACTCCAGCGCCGCGAGGTCGCTCTCCAGGCCAGGGTGCCGGCCGTCGACGACGAGGAGGGCTCCCGCCAGCCGAGTCTCGCCCGGTCCGCCATCGGACGCCGGATCCAGCACCAGGCGGCGGAAGAAGCTGCGCGTCAGTGCATCGAACTCGCGTCGCGCCGTCTGGCCGCCGCGCGCGAACCCGTATCCCGGGAGGTCGGCCAGCGTGAAGCGCCGCGACCGCGCGCCCGCCGCCGCGGTGCGCAGGGCATAGAGGTTGACCATGCGCGTGGTTCCCGGCTTGGCGCCGGCACGCGCGATGCGCTGCCCGGCCAGCGCGTTGATGAGGCTGGACTTGCCGACGTTGGACCGGCCGACCATCGCCACGATGGGCGCGGTGTCGGCCGGCACTCGACCCCCGGCGGGCAGGCTGGTGACGAAGCGGGCGCCCTGGATCCTCACGGCCCGTCGATGCCGCAGCCGGTCGCCCGCCGTCCGTGCTTCCGGGATCAGTGGGTGATGCGACCGTCCGAAACCACCTCGGGAGAGTCCGCGGCCGGCGGCAGCTTCGGTACCGGCTGCTCGGCGAGCGCGATCTTCAGCACCTCGTCCATCGTGTCGACCATGTAGAGGTCGAGCGAGTCGAGCACCTCCTTGGGGATGTCCGCGAGGTCCTTCTCGTTGTCCTTCGGCAGGATGATGGTCTTCAGGTTCGCGCGGTGCGCTGCGAGGACCTTCTCCTTGACGCCGCCGACCGGCAGGACCTTGCCGCGCAGCGTGATCTCGCCGGTCATGGCCACGTCGCGGCGGGTCGGAACGCGCGCCAGCGTGGATACGAGCGCCGTCGTGATCGTGATGCCCGCCGACGGGCCGTCCTTGGGGATCGCGCCCTCGGGCACGTGCACGTGCACGTCGGTCTTCTTGTTGAACTCCTTCGGGATGCCGAAGTCCTCCGCCTTGGCCCGCACGTAGCTCATCGCGGCCTGCGCCGACTCCTGCATCACGTCGCCCAGCTTGCCGGTCAGCGTCAACTGGCCCTTGCCCGGCATCAGCGTCGACTCGGTTAGCAGCAGCTCCCCGCCCGCCTCCGTCCAGGCGAGCCCGGTGGCGATCCCGATCTCGTTCTTGTCCTCGGCCAGCATCGGCCGGTACTTCGGCACGCCGAGGTACTCGCTGATGCGCTCGCCGGTCACCTCGGTGGAGAAGCTCTTGCCGTCGACGACGACCTTGCGGGCGATCTTGCGGCAGATGGACGCGATCTCGCGTTCCAGGTTCCGGACCCCGGCCTCCCGGGTGTAGCGACGGATGATCGTCTCGTAGGCGTCGTCCGCGAACTGGACGTTCTTGCCGCTCAGCCCGGTGGCCGGCAGCGCCTTGGGCAGCAGGAAGCGCCGGGCGATCTCGATCTTCTCGAGCTCGGTGTAGCCGGCGAGCTGCAGCACCTCCATCCGATCCCGAAGCGCCTGGGGCACGGTGTGGAGGACGTTCGCGGTGCAGATGAACATCACGTGGGAGAGATCGAACTCGACGTCGAGGTAGTGGTCCAGGAAGGCGTTGTTCTGCTCCGGATCGAGCACCTCGAGCAGGGCGGCCGACGGGTCGCCCCGGAAGTCCATGGACATCTTGTCGACTTCGTCGAGCAGGAAGACGGGGTTGACCGTGCCCGCCTTCTTCATCATCTGGATGATCTGCCCCGGGAAGGCCCCGATGTACGTCCGCCGGTGACCGCGGATCTCGGCTTCGTCCCGCACGCCGCCGAGCGACAGGCGCACGAACTTGCGGCTCGTGGCGCGCGCGATCGACTTCGCGAGCGAGGTCTTGCCGACTCCGGGGGGGCCGGTGAACGTGAGGATGGTCCCCCGCGGCTTGCGTACCAGGGAGCGCACGGCGAGGAACTCGAGGATGCGGTCCTTGATCTTCTCCAGCCCGTAGTGGTCCTCGTTGAGGATCGTCTCCGCGCGCTTCAGGTTGCGGCTCTCGCGGGTCCGCTTGTGCCACGGCACGGCGATGAGCCAGTCGAGGTAGTTGCGCGAGACCGTCGCCTCGGCCGACATCGGAGGCATCGCCTCGAGGCGCTTGAGCTCCTGCATCGCCTTCTCGCCGACGTCGGTCGGCATCTTGCTCTCGTCGATCTTGCGCCGCAGGTCGTCCACCTCGTTGCCGCGGTCCTCCTTGCGTCCCAGCTCCTTCTGGATCGCCTTCATCTTCTCGTTGAGGTAGTACTCCTTCTGGGCCTTCTCCATCTGCTTCTTCACGCGAGACTGGATTCGGCGATCGACCTGGAGCTTGTCCACCTCGGTCTCGAGGATGCTGGCGATGCGCACGAGCCGCTCGAGGGGGGAGATGATCTCGAGGAGGTTCTGCTTCTCGTCGACGCCGACCACCAGGTGGGCGGCGATCGTGTCCCCGAGCTTGCTCGGGTCGTCCACCCGCACCGCGGCGATCATCGCGTCGTACTGGAGGGTGTTCGACAGCTTGACGTACTGCTCGAAGAGCGAGACCACCTTGCTCATGGTGCTCTCGACGTCCTCGTTGGTGTCCGGCTGCCGCGGCAGCACCTTGGCGACGACACGGAAGAAGCCCTTGTCCTCCTTCCACTCGATGGTCCGCGCGCGATCGATGCCCTCCACGAGCACCTTCACGTTGCCGTCGGGCAGCTTCAGGCTCTGCACGATGTTCGCGACGCAGCCCATGGTGTAGATGTCGTTCGGGCTCGGGTCGTCGTTCGCGGCGTCCTTCTGGGCGGCCAGGAAGATGCGCTTGTCGTTCAGCAGCGCGTGCTCGAGGGCCCGCGTCGACGACCGCCGTCCGATGACGAACGGCATCATCATGTGCGGAAAGACGACGACGTCGCGCAGGGGAACGATCGGGAGCGTTTCGTAGGCTTCCATGGTAGTCACCGGCGGGCGGTCGTCACCCGGCCTTCTCGAAGATGGTCGGCTTGTCCTTTGCCAGCACGGCTTCGCGCGTGATCACGCACTCGGTGACCTTCTTCCTGCCGGGCAGCGTGTACATGATGTCGAGCATCAGGTCCTCGATGATCATGCGCAGCCCGCGCGCGCCGATCTTCCGCTTCAGGGTCGATTCGGCGATGGCGTCGAGGGCCTCGTCGGTGAAGCGGAGCTTCACGTTCTCGTACTCGAACAGCTTCTGGTACTGGCGGGTGATGGCATTCCGCGGCGCGGTGAGAATCCGGATCAGCGCTGCCTTGTCGAGCTCGTGCAGCGTGCCCTGCACCGGGAGCCGCCCGACGAACTCGGGGATCAGCCCGTACGCGATGAGGTCCTCCGGCTCGACGTGCTGCAGCCACGACCCGTTGCCGTACTGCTTCGACGAGCGGATGTCGGCCCGGAAGCCGAGCGTCCGTTTGCCGCGGCGCCGCTGGATCAGCTTGTCGAGGCCGACGAACGCGCCGCCGCAGATGAACAGCACGTTGGTCGTGTCGATCTGGAAGAACTCCTGGTGGGGATGCTTGCGCCCGCCCTGCGGCGGGACGTTGGCGATCGTCCCCTCCAGGATCTTCAGCAGCGCCTGCTGGACCCCCTCGCCCGACACGTCGCGCGTGATCGACGGGTTCTCGTCCTTGCGGCAGATCTTGTCGATCTCGTCGATGTAGATGATCCCCTGCTGGCACTTCTCGATGTCGCCGCCGGCCGCCTGCAGCAGCTTCAGGATGATGTTCTCGACGTCCTCGCCGACGTAGCCGGCCTCGGTCAGGGTCGTCGCGTCGACGATCGTGAAGGGGACGGAGAGCAGCCGGGCCAGCGTCTGGGCCAGAAGCGTCTTGCCCGTACCGGTCGGACCGATCAACAGGATGTTCGACTTGGTCAGCTCGGGGTCGTGGCGGTTCCTGGACCGGCGCTGGATCTCGACGCGCTTGTAGTGGTTGTAGACGGCGACGGCCAGCTTCTTCTTGGTCGTCTCCTGGCCGACGACGTACTGATCGAGGAGCTTCTTGATCTCCGACGGGACCGGCAGCGAGGAACGCCCTCCCGGGCCCTTGCCCTCGAAGCGGTTGTCGTCCGCGATGATGTCGTTGCAGACATCGACGCACTCGTCGCAGATGAAGACGGTCGGTCCGGCGATGAGCTTGCGAACGTCGTGCTGGTCCTTGTTGCAGAACGAGCACCGCAGAATCTCACCGTCGCCACGCTTCTTGGCCATGGTTCGCGGCTACGCGCGCTGGCGGATCACGTCGTCAATAATACCGTATTCGCGGCCCTGCTCCGCGCTCATGATGTGGTCGCGCTCGGTGTCCTCGCCGATCCGCTCGACCGGCTGGCCAGTGTGGGTCGACAGGATCTCGTTGAGCCGCGACCGCATCCGGACGATCTCGCGCGCGTGGATGTCGATGTCGGTCGCCTGGCCCGCGAGCCCGGTCATCAGCGGCTGGTGGATGACGATGCGGGAGTTGGGCAGCGAGAACCGCTTTCCCTTGGTGCCGGCCGCCAGCAGCACTGCGGCCATCGAAGCGGCCTGCCCGATGCAGGTCGTCTGGACGTCCGGCCTGATGAACTGCATCGTGTCGTAGATCGCCAGCCCGGCCGAGATCGACCCGCCGGGGCTGTTGATGTACAGCATGATGTCGCGGTCCGGATCCTCCGCTTCGAGGAAGAGCATCTGGGCGATGATCAGGTTCGCGAGCCCGTCGTCGATCGGGGCGCCGATGAAGACGATGCTGTCCTTGAGCAGGCGCGAGTAGATGTCGTACGCGCGCTCGCCCCGGTTGGACTGCTCGACCACCATCGGAATGAGCTGCATGTGCGGGTCGGGCATGTCAGGCTGCGCTCTCGGGTGCCGGCGGCGCGGATGCGCCCGGCGGACGCGATTTGGGGGAACGTGACGGGCCGCGCGACGGTGAACGGGACCGGAGTCGGCCTCAAACGGTCACGATAGTAGCACGCGCCAACAGGAAGTCAATCGCCTTCTCGCGCCGCAACCCGGCCGCGAGCTGGCTTCGTCCGTCCTCCTTGTCGACCGCCGCCCGGACGGCGGGAACCGTCTGGCCCGTGGCCGCCGCCTGCCGGGCGAACTCCTGCTCGAGGTCGCCGTCGTCGACGTCGATGGATTCCCGGCGCGCGATCTCGTCGAGCACCAGCGCGCTGCGGACGACCTCGGTAGCGGAGTCGCGCTGCTCGTCGCGGAAGGCGTCCCAGTCGACCTTCGCGCGGCGGGGATCGATCCGCTGTCCGAGCATATGGCGGACGAGCTGCGCCACCCGCCGCTCGACCTCCGCCGCGACGAGCGCGCCCGGCACGTCTCCCGTCACCCGCGAGGCGAGCTGGCGCAGCAGGTCGGTCCGCACCGCGCGCGTCGCGGCGTCGCGCGCCTCGCGCTCGAGATCGGACCGGATGCGCGCGCGCAGGGCCGCGAGGTCGTCGAACTCGCCGAGGTCCTTGGCGAAGTCGTCGTCGACCTCGGGCAGGACGCGGCGATGCACGCCCCGCACCTCGACCGAGTAGTGCGCTTCCGCCGGAGCCTCCGGGGTGTCGTCGCGTGGCGGCACGGGAAGAGCGAACTCCCGCTTCGCGCCCGCCTCCGTGCCGCGCAGGTGGTCGTCGAACCCGGGCGGGTTGTCGGGGCTCCCGATCTCGACCGTGACGTGGACGTGCCGCTCCGGGGCGCTCTCGGCGCCGTCGCCGCGCCGCAGCCGGCGCTCGAGGTCGAGCGTCACCGTGTCGCCGGTCTCCGCCCCCCGTCCCTCGACCGGCTCCGAGCGGGCGACCCGGATGCGAAGCTGCTCGACCTCGCGATCCACCGCCTCGTCGTCGACCGCCGCCGGCGGCTGCTGGCGGAGCACGAACGCGTCGTAGGTGCCCGGGTCGACCGGCGGCATCACCTCCAGGAGCGCGGTGAACGTGAGGGGCTTCCCCTCGTCCACCTCGACGTCCCGGATCTCCGGGGTCGCGACCGGCTCGAGCTCGTGCTCCCTGAGCGCTTCGTCCACCGCGGGCGCGACGAGGTCCTCCGCCACGTCCCGCAGGATCTGCTCCCGGAACCGCTGGCGCACCACCGCCGGGGGCACCTTGCCCGGCCGAAATCCCGGGACCTTCACGGAGCGGCCGTAGCGGCGAGAGACCCGCTCCATCGCCCGCCCGACCTTCTCCGCCGGCAGCTCGACCCGCAGTTCCTTGCGGCTGCCTCCGACGTGCGTGACCTCCGTCTTCATGGGTGATCGCAGGTGAGTGCGGCTGGCCGACCGACCGCAGCGGCGCACCGAACCGCGGCGGAGCGCCATCGCCGGTGGTGGCCAACGCCGAGGCGCTGGTGCGAAAGGGGGGACTCGAACCCCCACAGCCTTGCGGCTACCGGATCCTAAATCCGGCGCGTCTGCCATTCCGCCACTTTCGCTCGGGCGTGCGGGGCGCGACCGCCGGGCGCCGGCACGGGCGCGCGAACAGCGTAGCACAGGGCGGTCGCCCTCCGGCTCCTGGGGCGGTCGCCGTCGCGCGGTGCGCGGGGAGTTCTGGTACGATGATCCGCGCGGCGGGAGGGAGCCGGCCCCGCTGCGGCATCCACCACCAACCGAGCGCGGTGCTCGTCCGACCGGGGCCAGGAGCGGGACAGGGAGATGGGACAGCTCAACCGGGAGCCGGACGCCGGGAGCGTCGATCGCCGGCAGGTGATCGAGTCGTACCACGCCCAGCGGCGCCGCACGCGGTCCATCTTCGACCTGCTCGCGGCCGACACCTACTACGAGCGGCCGATCGCGCTCCGCCATCCGGTCGTCTTCTACGAGGGCCACATTCCGGCCTTCGCGGTCAACAGTTTTCTCAAGAAGGGGCTCGGTCATCCAGGCATCCGCCCCGAGTTCGAGGTGCTCTTCGCCCGCGGCATCGATCCGGGCGACCAGGCCGCCGCCGATGCCCGAGCGATCAGCCGCTGGCCGAGCCGCGACGAGGTGCAGGACTACGGCCGGCGGGTCGACGCCGCGGTGCTCGATGCGCTCGAGACGGCCACCGTCGTGGGCGACGCGAACCCCGTCCTGCGAAGGGGGCAGGGGATGTACACCATGATGGAGCACGAGGTGCTCCATCAGGAGACGCTGCTCTACATGTGGCATCGCTTCGATGCCGCGAGCAAGACGCGCCCCGATCGCGTGCCCGCGCCCGTTCTGCCCTCCGGCTCGGCCCGCGAAGGGGAGATGGTGCGCGTCCCGGCGGGCCGGGCGACGCTCGGCGCCGAACCGGACGCCATCCGGTTCGGGTGGGACAACGAGTTTCCCCTCCACGTCGTCGAGGTCCCGGCCTTCGAGATCGATGCGCACAACGTGACGAACGACGACTACCGGGCGTTCGTCGAGGCGGGCGGCTACGCCGCGGCCGAGCTCTGGTCGCCGGGCGCCTGGGCCCGGCAGTGCGAGACCGGACGCGAGCATCCGCTCTTCTGGCAGCGGGCGGGTGCCGACTGGCTCTGGCGCGGCTTCTTCGAGACCTTCCCCCTGCCGCCGGACTGGCCGGTATTCGTCACCCACGACGAGGCCGCGGCCTACGCCCGCTGGAAGGGCCTGCGGCTGCCCACGGAGGCGGAGTTCCATCGCGCCGCCTACGGCGCTCCGGACGGTTCCGAGCGACCGCACCCCTGGGGGGCGGCGCCGCCCGACGCGACGCGCGGCAACTTCGACTTCCGCCGCTGGGACCCGGTGCCCGTCGGTTCGTACCCCGCGGGAGCGAGCGCGTGGGGCGTGCACGACCTGGTCGGCAACGGCTGGGAATGGACGTCGACGACGTTCGAGGGCTTCCCCGGCTTCGAGAGCATGGCGTCCTATCCGGAGTACTCGGCCGACTTCTTCGACGGCGAGCACTACGTGCTCAAGGGTGCGTCGCCGGCGACCGGCCGGGACCTCGTGCGCCGCAGCTTCCGCAACTGGTTCCGCCCGGGCTATCCCTATGTGTACGCAGCGTTCCGGTGCGTGCGTGACGTCGACTGAGCGCCATGCCGTCGCCGTCTGACGCCCCCGTCCTGGCCGTGGGGGTGGACGAGTTGGCCGCCGAGGTCGTCGACGGCCTGACGCGGCCCGTGAAGCAGCTTCCGTCGAAGTACCTCTACGACGCGCTGGGCTCGCAGCTCTTCGAGGCGATCTGCGAGTTGCCGTGGTACCGCATCACCCGCGGCGAGCGGGCGCTGCTGGCGCGCGAGCGGGCGACGATCACCCGGCCGCTCGGCGACGAGGCTTCCATCATCGAGCTCGGAGGCGGCAGCGGCGAGAAGCTCGCCATCCTGATCGAGGCGCTCGTCGAACGCGGCGCGCGCGTCGAGGCGCACCTCGTCGACATCTCGCCGACCGCGCTCGACCTGTCGGCCCGAACCCTCGGCGGCTATCCGCGGGTCTCCGTCCGCTGCCACGCCGCGGCGTACCTCGAGGGGCTCCGGGAGGCGGTGCTGGAGGTCGACGGCGACCGGCCGTGCCTCGCGCTGTTCCTGGGGTCGAACATCGGCAACCTCGGCCTCGCCGAGTCGGATCGGTTTCTGCGCGACATTCGCGCGCGCCTCCGGCCGGGGGACCTGTTGCTGCTCGGGGCCGATCTCGTCAAGAGCGAGGCGGATCTGATCCTGGCCTACGACGACCCGCTCGGGGTGACCGCGGCGTTCAACGCCAACCTGCTGGTGCGGCTCAACCGCGAGCTCGACGCCGACTTCGATCTGGCGCAGTTCGACTACCGCGCCGTCTGGAACGCGAGCGCGTCGCGGGTCGAGACGTATCTCGTCAGCCGGTCGGAGCAGACGGTCTGCCTTCCGCGGGCGGGGTGTTGCGTGCGGCTGGCCGCGGGCGAGGCGATCTGGACGGAGAGCTCGCACAAGTACGAACGGGCGCAGATCGCGGCCCTCGGCGAGCGCGCCGGCTTCGCCTGTCGCGAGCAGTGGGTCGAGCCCGCGTCACAGTTCGCGCTGACGCTGTTCGACGTGTCATGACGGCGGAGGGCCGCTTGCGACGGGGTGCGGGCACGCAACTGCTGGTCGGGGCCGCCGCCTTCGTCATCGTGGTGGCCGGCCTGCAGGCTGCCGCCTCGCTCATCCAGCCGTTCCTGATCGCCGTCTTCCTCGGGGTCGTCAACGTCCCGTTCATGAACTGGCTGCAGCGGCTGCGTCTCCCGCGCCCGCTCGCCGTGCTGGCCACCGTCCTGTTCGCCGCCTCGCTCGTCGCCATCCTCGTGACGGTCATCGGCCAGTCGGTCAATCAGCTCGCGCGCGTGGTGCCGTCGTATCGCGCCCCGTTCCTCGCCCTCGCCGGCGACATCCAGAACGTCGCCGAGCAGGCCGGCCTGCCGGCGGTGGATCTGCAGTCGATGGTGATCCCCTCCTTCAACCTCGCCGGCACATTGGTGGGCAATGCGCTCCGCGCGGTCGGGGCTCTGCTCTCCAATGCCTTCCTCGTGCTGCTGCTGGTGATCTTCATCCTGTTCGAGGCGGCCGGGTTCCGGAACAAGCTGGCCGTGGCGTTCGGGGGCGAGGGAGAGCACCTCCGGCAACTGGGCCGGATGGCGGCACAGGTGCAGCAGTACCTGGTGATCAAGACCGCCGTGAGCACGGCGACCGGCCTGTTCATCGGGGTCTGGGTGTGGATGGTCGGGCTCGACGCGCCGCAGCTCTGGGGCGTGCTCGCGTTCGCGTTCAACTTCATCCCCACGCTCGGGTCGATCTTCGCGGCGGTCCCGGCCGTTCTCCTCGCGCTCATTCAGCCTGACATCAGCCCCGTCGGCGCGGTCGTCATCGCCGCCGGCTACGCCGGCGTCAACGTGGTCTTCGGCAATTTCGTGGAGCCGACGCTGATGGGCCGCCGCCTCGGCCTGTCCACGCTGGTGGTGTTCATGTCCCTGGTCTTCTGGGGCTGGGTCTGGGGGCCGGTCGGGATGCTCTTCTCGGTGCCCCTGACGATGGCGGTGAAGATTGCGCTCGAGAACACGAACGAGTTCCGGTGGGTGGCCGTGATGCTCGACGCCAACCCCGGGGCTCCCGGCCGGAAGACGTGACGGGTCAGCTCCCCGGAGCCTCCGGGGTGTCCGGGCGCTGCCGCCGGAACGAGCGCAGCGCCTCGAGGTGCTCGACGTAGGCGGAGCGGGCGCGGACGAACTCCCCGTGGTCGAGCCCGAGTTCTTTCGATATCCGGCGGGCCTCGCTTTCTTCGACCACGCTGATCGACTCGTCGGCGGCGGACACCGCGAACACGCACTCGAGGAGCTCGATCCGCTGCACCGACGTCGCGAGGTCGCGGAAGCGGCGCGTCACCAGGTAGTTCTGGTCGCCCCCGAACAGCCGCACCTGGTGCTTGGCCATTTCCACGACGAGGACCGCCTGCGGTTCGGGGAGATGTCCGAGGACGCAGACGATCTCCTCCATCTTGCGCGTCTCTTCCTGGCTGACGTGCGAGTCGGCGTGGGCGGCCCGCCCGAGCACGTACGCGAACGCGGCGAGGTAGCGTGCGCAATCCTCCGGCAGCGCCTCGAGCTCGCCGACGATGTGGCGAATGGCGTCGGCCTCGGGCGAGACGTCTCCGCGGACCGCGTTCGTAACGCCGGTGAGCCCCAGGAAGTCCAGTATCGCCATACGCGTGACTCTACCCTGCCCGCGCAGAGGATCAGGGCGTGTCGCGCCCCTCGAAAGGCGCGGCGCGGTCGGCAGGGGGGGTGCGGCCGGCCAGCTCCCGGACCAGGGACGCTCCCACCAGCCCGGGGGCCTCGCCGCGCTCGTCGACGCGCAGGTTGAGGGCCCGCATCCGGTCTGCATCGATGGCGCCCTCGAGGCGCGCCAGCGCGTCGAGCACGTCGGGCGCCTCGAGGGCGAGCCGGGCGCCGGCCAGCAGGATGGCGTCGTAGGGAGGAATCGCGCCGCGGTCATCCTCGAGGACGCGCAGGTCGTACGCCGCGATCCGCCCGTCGGTCGTGTAGGCGGAGATCACGTCCACCTCGTGGGTCGCGGCGGCCTGGTACATGAGCGACGCGTCCATCGCGCGCTGCTCGCGGAAGTCGAGGCGGTAGGTGTCGCGGACCGCCGGCCACTCCGGACGGGCGAAGAACTCGACGTCGGCGCCGATGGCGAGGCGGGGCGCGTGCGGCGCGAGGTCGCCGATGGTGCGCAGATCGAGGCGCTCGGCATCTGCGGCGCGCACGGCCAGGGCATAGGTGTTCTCGAAGCCGAGCGTTGCCGCCAGCGTCATGCCGTGCTCGGCCTCGAGGAACTCGCGTACCCCGCGGAGCGTCTCCGCGCGGCCGGCGCGTACCTCCGCGCGTCCCATTTCGTTGGCCCAGAGCGTGCCGGTGTAGTCGACGTAGATATCGATCTCCCCGGCGTCGAGCGCATCGAACGCCACGAGCGAGCCGAGCGACTGCAGGAGCCGTGTCGGGCGGCCGGTCTGGCGCTCGATCCAGCCGGTAATCGCGGCGCCGAGGACGTACTGCTCCGTGAAGCTCTTCGTCCCGACCATGATCGGCCTCTCGCGGTCGCCCAGCAGCGGAGCGGCGAGCGTGGCGCCGGCGTAGGCGTAGAGGAGGACGACGGCCGCGAGGGCCGCGGCGAGGCGGCCGCGACGGCGGCGCGCCAAGCCGACCTCGACCGCCCGGACCAGCCCGTCGAGCAGCAGGGCCAGACCGGCCGCGGCGACGCACCCGACGATCACCGATCCGTAGTTGCGGGTCTGCAGCCCGCTGAAGATGTAGTTGCCCAGGCTGGTGGCCCCCACCGGCGTCGACAGCGTCGCGATGCCGACCACCCAGACCGTCGCCGTGCGCACGCCGCCGACGACGACCGGCATCGCCAGCGGCAGCTCCACCATCAGGAGCTGCTGCCGCGGCGTCATCCCGACGCCGCGCGCCGCCTCGGTCAGGGCGGGGTCGACGCCCCGGATGCCGATCACCGTGTTCCGCAGCACGGGGAGGATGCCGTACAGCGTCAGCCCCACGATGGCCGGCAGGAACCCGATGCTCTGGAGATCGAGGGCCGCGAGCACCGGAACCATGACCGCCAGCAGCGCCAGGCTCGGGACCGTCTGGATGACGCCGGCGAGCGCCAGGGCCGGCTGTTCGAGCCAGGCGAGCCGTGTGGCTGCGATGCCGAGCGGCACGCTGACCCCGATGCTGAGGAGCAGAGCGAGCAGCGTCAACTGCAGGTGCGCCGTAAGGTAGCCGGGGAGCAGCGCCAGCAGCTCGCTCATGCCCCGGCCTCCACCGGCGCGGCGCCGGCCAGGGCGTCGATGATGGCGGCCTGGCGCCGCGGCGTGCCCATCAGCCGGGCGACGTACTCGTCGGCCGGGCGGTTCAACAGGTCGCGTGGCGTGCCGACCTGGAGCAGCCGCCCGTCCCGCATCACGCCGATGCGGTCGGCGAGGGTCAGCGCCTCGGTCATGTCGTGGGTCACGAACACCGTCGTGAGGGCGAGCGCCGAGCGGATGCGCAGGAACGACTGCTGCAGCCGCTCGCGGGTGACCGGATCGAGCGCGCCGAACGGCTCGTCGAGCAACATCACCCGCGGCTCCGACGCCAGCGCGCGCGCCACTCCCACCCGCTGCTGCTGTCCGCCGGACAGCTCCTGCGGCTGCCGCTCCCGCATCTCCGGGTCGAGCTCCACGAGCTCGAGCAGCTCGTCCACCCGCGCCGCGGTCCGCTCGGGGGCCCAGCCGAGCAGCACGGGCGTTACCGCTACGTTCTCGGCCACCGTCATGTGGGGAAAGAGCCCGATCCGCTGGAACACGTAGCCGATCCGCCGCCGGAGCTCGTGCGGCGGCAGATCCGCCGTATCGACGCCGTCGAGGTGCACCGAGCCCGTGGTCGGCTCGATGAGCCGGTTGATCATCTTGAGGGTGGTTGTCTTGCCCGATCCCGATCCGCCGAGCAGCACGAGCAACTCGCCGGCACGGACCCGCAAGCTGAGGCCGTCGACGACGGTCGCGTCGCCGTAGCGGCGGGTGAGGCGTTCCGCCTCAATCATCACCGGACGACCGGACGCGGTCACGCCCGCGCCCCGGCCGCCGCGCGCGCATCCGCCGGGGCGCGGCGCGGCTCCTGCGGCTCTCCGCGCCGAGCGCGCTCGGCCCCGCGGGGCTCGCGGCCGCGTGGCGGAGGAGGCGCTGCGGGGGTGCCCTCGATGGGTCAGACTCCCGACAGGTGCTCGACGACGCCGGTGCTGTCGCCCAGCGTCTCGATCGGCACGTCCAGCTTCTCCAGCAGGGCGACCTGCAGGTTCGTGAGCGGCGTCTCCTCCGCGACGCGCAGGTGGCGGCCGCCCCGGATTCGGCCTGCGCCGCCGCCCGCCACCAGGACCGGCAGGTCGACGTGGAGGTGCTGGTTGCCGTCGCTGATCCCGCAGCCGTACTGGATGACCGCGTGGTCGAGGAGGCTGCCGTCGCCGTCCGGGGTGGCGTCGAGCTTCGCCATGAAGTAGGCGAGCTGGTCGATGTGGTGGCGGTTCACCTTCGCCAGCTTGGCCATCTGCTCCGGCCGGTTCTGGTGATGCGACAGGCCGTGGTGGGGGTCGGGAATCCCCAGGTCGGGGTAGGTGCGCGGGCTCACCTCGCGCGACAGCATGAACGTGCCCACGCGCGTCATGTCGGCCTGGAACGCCAGCACCTGCAGGTCGAGCATCAGGCGGGCGTGCTCGGCGAACGTGTCCGGGATGCCTCCCGTCGGCCGCGCCAGCTCCGGCAGCTCCCGGTCGCTCTGCGCCTCCGCGAACTGGATGCGCCGCTCGATGTCGCGGATGGCGTCGAGGTACTGCGTCACCTTCGTCCGGTCGGCGGGGCCGAGCGTCCGCTCGAAGTCGGCCACCTCGTGGACCAGCGAGTCGAGGATGCTGCGGTCCTCGCGGATGCGCGCCAGCCGCGCCGCGGGGGTCGTGTCGTCGGTGTCGCCGAACAGCCGCTCGAAGACCGCACGCGGCTGGTTCTCCATCGGCAGCGGGGTGGTCGGATTGCGCCACGAGAGCGTGTTGGCGTAGGCGCAGCTCCAGCCGGCCTCGCAGGCGCCGATCAACTCGTTCGGGTCGATGGCCAGCTCGAGCGACGGCAGCACGCTGTCCGCGCCGAGCACGCCCGCCGCGATCTGGTCCATCGACGTGCCGCAGCGAATGTCCGGTCCGTCGGTCTTCTTCGGGTGCACGCCGGTCAGGAACGTGGCCGCGGCGCGCACGTGGTCGCCGGTCCCTTCGCCGGGCAGCGGAAACGCCGGAGCGTCGGCGAGGCCGCTCACGACCAGGAGGCGATCCTTGAACGGCGTCAGCGGCGAGAGCGTGGGCGGCAGGTCGGTCAGCGCGCCCTCCGCACCCGGCGTCCACTGATCCATGATCACGCCGTTCGGGACGTAACCGGTGAACAGCCGCGCCTGCGGCCTCGCGGCGGAACTGCGGACCGCCGCGAACGCGGGCACCATGCTGTCGAGCAGGGGCAGAGCCAGCGAGGCGCCGACGCCGCGCAGGAACGTGCGGCGGGGAAGCGAGTGCTTGGTGATGATCATGGCTCTGCGGATCTCCTCATCTGAAACGGCGTGCTGCGGACGATCCCCTCGACGAGGGCCGACCAGCGGTAGTCCTCGGCGGCCGCGGCCGCCACGATGCCGCGGACGGCCGGTGCGTCGAACGACTCCACGCCGCGTCCGACGGCGTAGGTCAGCAGCTTCTCCGCCACCGTGGTGACGAAGTTGTCCTGGCGGGTGACAAGCGCCTGCCGCAGCGTGGCCGGACCGTCGACGGCGGTGCCGTCCGTCAGCGTGCCGCTGGCGTCGACGGGCGTCCCGTCCACGGCCGCCTCCCGCCAGCGGCCGATGCCGTCGAAATTCTCGAGCGCGAAGCCGAGCGGGTCCATGATGCGGTGGCAGCTCGCGCAGACCGGATTGGCGCGGTGCTGCTCCAGGCGCTCGCGCACGGAGCGGGGCGCGACTCCCGGCTCGTCGTTCTCCTCGAGGGCCGGCACGTCGGGCGGCGGAGGCGGCGGGGGCGTGCCGAGGATATTCTCGAGAAGCCACTTCCCGCGCAGCACCGGCGACGTCCGGTGGGCGTAGGAGGTGACCGTCAACAGGCTCCCCTTGCCGAGCAGGCCCCGGCGGACGGCGTCCGGCCCCTCGAGGCCGACGCGGCGGAAGTGGTTGCCGTAGACGTTCGGCATCCCGTAGTGGTCGGCGAGGCGCTCGTTGACGAACGTGTAGTCCGCGGTCAGCAGGTCGAGCACGCTGCGGTCCTCGCGGATCTGGCTGTCGAGGAAGAGCGTCATCTCGCGCGCCATCGCCTCGCGCAGGTTGCCGTCGAAATCGGGGAACGCCTGCGGGTCCGGCGTCACCAGCGGCATGTTGCGCAGGTAGAGCCATTGCCCGCCGAAGTTGTCGACCAGGGCGCGCGTGCGCGGGTCGGCGAGCATGCGCCGGACCTCGGCTCCCAGAACCTCCGGGTCGCGCAGGCGTCCCTGCTCGGCCGCGGCGAGGAGCTCGTCGTCGGGGATGCTGCTCCAGAGGAAGAACGACAGGCGCGAGGCGAGCTCGAGGTCGCTGACGGCGTACGGCTCGCCGGGGCCGATGTCGACGGGGTCGGTCTCGCGCCGGAACAGGAAGTCGGGGCTGACCAGGATGCGGCGCAGCGCCATCTCGATGCCGGCGTCGAAGTCGCCGCCCGCGCCGGGAGCACCCGAGCCGGGAGCACCCGAGCCGGGAGCCGTGCGGCGCCGCCCGACTTCGTAGAAGCCCAGCAGCATCTCCAAGTCACGCTCGGTCACCGGACGGCGGAACGCCCGCCGCGCGAGGCGCGACACGATCTCGGTGGCGCACGGCGTCTCGTCCGCCTCCGCCTCCGGGCGGCAGATGAAGATCCGTCTTCG
The DNA here is from genome assembly GCA_965215155.1 of Vicinamibacterales bacterium. Lineage (GTDB taxonomy): Bacteria > Acidobacteriota > Vicinamibacteria > Vicinamibacterales > UBA8438 > JAGWAJ01. The sequence goes on from CBDCCY010000004.1 coordinate 3,291,565, forward strand.
GCTCGGGGTGTCGCCGCGCCCGGTGACGCGGTAGGGGCCGCTCACCTCGATGCTCCCGATACCGGGGGAGATCGTCTGGTCGCCGGCGTACTCGTAGCTGGTGACGCGATAGTCGGGCCGGCGCATGCCTTCGCGGTACGCGCGCCGGTCGACGAAGCTCACCGCCAGCGTCGCGGGGCCTGCTTTCGCCGCGAAGCGTACTTCCTGGCCATCGTCGGGCACGTTGCGAAGGTCGCGGCGGACGGGGAGCCCGTCGGGACCGGGAATCGGACCGCCGACGGTCAGTGATTCGACGAGCGCACCATCGAGGCGGACCTCGAGCTGGTGTGGCTCCAGCATCCCGCGCACGCGGCCGTCGTACGTCCGCAGGAGGTAGATCTTGACGACGTACTCGCCATCGACGGGGAAGTAGTGCCGGATCGCCAGACCGCCGCGGGAGTTGAAGGGCAGGTCGTCGCTGACCCGCTCTTCCTGCCGCAGGTTCTTGTCGACCGCGAAGACCTCCGTCGTCGGGCGCAGCGCGGGGTCGCCTACCGCGAGCCGGGCGATCTTGCGCGATGCGGCCAGATAGCGCTCGGTGAGCATCGGCGACACGGAGAGCACGTCGGCGATGTTGTCGAAGCCGAAGCCCGAGTCGTCCGGCGGCAGCAGCGTCCGCTCGTCGATCTCGAGCGCCAGCAGATCGCGAATCGCGTTCGCGTACTCCGCGCGGTTCAGCCGGTGCACGGCGTGACGCCGTCCCGGGTCGGGTCGCTCGGCCGCGGCGTCGTCGATGCGCTCCGCGAGCCAGCCGGCGAGGGCGGCGTAGGTCGCATCGTCGGGGCGGGGCCGGCCGGCGGGCGGCATCGAACGGGTGGCGAGCTTGCGGATGACCTTCTCCCAGACCTCCGTCTCGCGCGCTTCCTCGCCGGCGCGGGCGACGTTCAGGCTCTGGAGCGTCAGGCTCGCGGTCAGCGTCCGGTCGTTGTGACAGCCGACGCAGAAGCGGTTCAGGACCTGACGGTGCTCCGCGGCGGGATCGGCCGGCGCCGCCTCCTGCGCCGCCAGGGGCGCGGACGCGCCGAGCGCCGCGGACAGCAGGCAGAGAGCCGGCAACCGTCGCACGCGGCGCGCGCCAGCATGGCGTGTCATGGGGACAGTGAATTATCATGACGCCGCTTCGGTAGTGTCAAGCAGCACCGTCTTGCGAAGGGAGCGCCCAGCTATGCGGATTCGGCCGACGGTAGTCGCACTCCTGACCGGCGCATCGCTGGCGGCTGCCGCGTCGGCCTCTGCCGCGGAGCCGGCCCTCATCGACGCGGTCAAGACCGAGGATCGCCTGCGCATCGAGAGGCTCGTGGCCGACGGCGCGGACGTCAACGCACCGCACGGCGACGGGGCCACCGCGCTCCACTGGGCTGTGCACCGCGACCTCGCGGACGTGGCCGCGCTGCTGCTCCGTCACGGCGCCGGTGTCGACGCGGCCGACGACCACGGCGTGACGCCGCTCTCGCTGGCGTGCCTGAACGCGAGCGAGTCGATGGTCGGACTGCTGCTCGATGCGGAGGCGGACCCGAACGTCGCGACGACGAGCGGGGTGACGCCGCTGATGACCGCGGCCCGCGTCGGCGACCCCGGCGTGGTCCGCCGGCTGCTGGAGGCCGGCGCCGACCCCACCGCGACGGAGGCGGTGCGCGGGCAGACCGCGCTGATGTGGGCGGTGGCGGAGAACCACACGCGGGCGGCGGCCGTGCTGCTCGAGGTGGGCGGCGGGGCGACGACCCGCTCCGCGAACGGCTTCACGCCGCTGCTCTTCGCCGCCCAGCAGGGCAACGTCGAGGTGGCCCGGCTGCTGGTCGCGGCCGGTGCGGACGTCGAGGAAGCCGCCCCGGAGGGAATCGCCGGCGACACCAATGCGCGCGTGCTCTTCCGCGAGGGGAGCGAGGCTTCCGCCCTGCTGGTCGCCATCGACAGCGGGCAGGCCGACGTGGCGCGCTTCCTCCTCGAGCGCGGCGCCGACCCGAATCACGACGGCGCGGGCCGGACGCCGCTCCACTCCGCCGTGCAGCAGGAGCTGCCGGCCGTCGTCGCCGCGCTGATCGCGGCCGGGGCGGATCCGGACGCCCGCCTCGAGAAGCCGCTTCCGCTCGTCTCGCGCCGCATCCGGCAGGACAACGGACTGACGCCGACCACCGTCGGGTCGACGCCCTTCCTCCTCGCCGCGAGCTTCGGCGACGTCGCGAGCATGCGGCTCCTGATCGATGCAGGAGCCGACCCGTTCCTGACGACCGACGACGGCACGACGGCTCTGATGGTCGCCGCGGGGGCCGACTACGTCGAGGGCGCGGACAAGTACGGGGTGCGCTCCTACCCGGCCTACTACGAGACGCTGCAGCAGCGCGCGCTCGCCGCGACGACGCTGTGCCTCGAGCTGGGCCTGGACGTCAATGCCGTCAACGACTTCGGCCAGACCCCGCTCCACGGCGCCGTCTACATGGGCGGAACGGTCATCGCCCCCTACCTCGTGGCGCAGGGCGCGGAGATGGACGTCATCAACGGCCGCGGCCAGACCCCGTGGCTGATAGCCGCCCAGGGCGAGTACCGCGCCGGCTCCTTCTACCGCCACGAGGAGACCGCGGTCGTGCTCGAGGCGCTCGGCGCCGACACCACCCTCGGGTCCGACCTGGGGCGCGACTGGCGGCAGACGCTCAGCTTGGAAGAACCGGCGCGTCGCCGCCGGTAGAGGCGGCATCGGCCGTGCCCGGGGTGACGGTCACGCGTTCCCCAGAGCGTCGGCCAGGGAGTCACCGCAGGCAACGCGTCGTACGCGTTCCTCGCGCCCGCGGAAGAGCACCGAGGCCTTCCTCAGGTCGACCTGGTGCTGGCGTCGCAGGTCCCTCGATACCAGCACGGGTCGGCAGAGGACGGCGATACCTCGGGGTGCCAGGTCATCTGCAGCCCGAGCGCCGGCCTGGAGTTGTCGTTCGACCTTGGCAACATTCGGCTCTCCGTCCTTGATCTCGATGGGCACAACCAGGCTTGGGTCCGCGAAGAGCAGGTAGTCGCACTTCGATTGCGCCCCTCCCAGCGGGGATCCTGTCTCGTCGAGATCGATGACCAGCCGCGGCCGAGGTGCATCCGCCAACGACACGCCGCAACCGCCCTTGACGACATCGTCGGCCAAGCAGGAGTGGTCGTCGATCCTGGCGCGGACGTCGTGGGTGAGGCCGTTCACTCGTCGTCTCCGCGGGTGCCCGCGACTTCGGCCCACTCGTTGTGCAACGCTGTCGCGACGGCGTCGAACCCGGAGGGGTAGAGGCCGGTATCGGCGTTGATCTCGATCTCCCTCACGGTGGAACTGCCGACGCCACCTTCGGCCGGTTCGAACAACCACACCCCGATGTCCTGCGCAGCCAGGTGTACGCCTTCGGATTCACGATTGCGTCGATCCTTCTGCGTGGGCCGTCCAACGACGTTGCCGAGCGCCTCGAGCACCCATTCGCTGTGTGTCGTAACGATGACGCGAACTCCCGCCTGAACCATCTCCGCGATCCGTTGCGTGAACACCACCTGCATGGCTGGATGCAAGTGCGATTCCGGTTCGTCGATGATCAATAGGTCGTTCGGGACAACGACGTGACGTAGATACAATACGACCGGCGCGAGTTCCGACACCATGGAGGATGCGCTCGCCAGAGGAAGACCAGCCTTCCATCCACCGGGATGGTACGTGAAGTGCGGATACGCCACACCGGCGAGGCCCCCGACCTTCACAGCGCCACCGAGAATGCCGTCTTCGATGCGTTTCCCAAGCCTGCGGAGATGCTCCCTCCCGCGTCGCAAGGGTCTCCGGCGCTTGGACACCATCTCCACTAGTTGCTCGAGGAAATCACCGCGCACGCCGGAAAGCAGAGGCAATGGGTCGACCCTGCGGATCCCGGCCATCGTCGCGCTCTGGATGAGGGCGGTAATGACGGTACTGTGGGCGTTCATCAGCCCGGTCCGATCCGCAGGGAGGTAGAACGCGCGGTGACGACTCGGCAGGACGCTGTCCGCCAGCGCAGCGATGACGTCGATCGTCCAAAACGTCCGGTCGCCTTCGGAAGGCGGCTCACCGAGCATCGCCGGAGCGCGGAACACTCGGGACGGGTTACCCGGAACTCGCCAACCATCGGGGATGGTCGACTGAAACCTCCATCTCTCGTTACCGTATGTGAGTTCGTGCGCGGCCGGCGAGGAGACCCCTTCCAGCTCGTGTCGAAGCAGAATGCGCGCATGCCCGGTCCCTTCTCGGCGGACCAGATGGCTGCCGGCGGCGACGCCGAAGCAGCGCTCGATCTCCTCGCCGAGTGCCGCGCCGTGGCGCCCGAGATACCACCGCATGGCCTCCTCGACCGGCGGCGTCAGCGCGATGCCCTGTGCCGCTGGTTTCGCGGTCCGGGATGCCGAGGCAACCAGCCGTTCCACGAGGCGAGCGAGGTCGTTGTCGACGCCCTCGGGAAGGCCGAGCGCTTCCGACCCCATCGGGAACCCAAGGCGCCACCCCCGCGGACCGGCGGCGAAGTGACGATGCAAGGCGTACGCCACCGTCGCCAACCAGGACTTGCCCGTGTTGCTGGGCCCGACGAACACGGTCAACGGACGGAGATCGACGCACGCCCGGGCAATGGGTCCAAGGTCCGTTACTTCGAGCCGCAGTGGGCGATGCGTGGGCACCGGCGCACGGATTCCCAGCGGAGGGTTGAGCTGCCCGGCCGAAGGCAACCTGCGCGACGCCCGCGGCGTTCTCAACCGCCGCGGGGCCATTCGATCCGACGGTGGGGTGCCGAGCGGCGCCGTCCCGCTGCTGGCGAGCGGCGTCGCCCGGAGATCTGCTGCAGCCTACTCCTTCACGTACTTGTGGAGCTCGGGCCGTACGGTGTCGGCCACGTAGATGTCGCCGTTCGGCGTCATCGTCATGTAATGCGCCTCGCCGAACTCCCCGAGGCCGCGGCCGGGTTGGCCGTTGGCGCCTACCGCCATGCCGTTCTCGTCGAGCTGCAGGATCTCGCCGGCGAAGCCGCTCACCATGTACATCGTGCCGTCGGAGTGGATGTAGAGCCCGCAGGGGAGTCCCTTGTAGGCCCATTCCTTGATGTAGTTGCCCTCGCTGTCGAAGATCTGGATGCGCCGGTTCTGGCGGTCGGCGACGTAGACCATCCCCTCGGTGTCGATGACGATCGAGTGCGGGGTGTCGAACTCGCTCGGACCGATCCCCGCCTCGCCCCATGACTTCAGCAGCGAGCCCTCGGGGTCGAACTTCAGCACGTGCGGGTCGCCCCGTCCGTGGCCGACGAGGACGAAGATCTCGCCCCCGACGCCGATGGCGAGGTCCGTCGGCTCGTCCATCAGGGGCGTGTCGTCGGAGTCGATCGTCAGCAGGACGTCGCCTTCCGGGTTCATCTTGCGCACCGTGTCGCCGTTGACGTCGGTCGTCCAGATGTGCCCTTCGCCGTCGATGCGCATCCCGTGCGGCCGGTCATACTGGCCTTGGCCCCACGCACGCACGAAGGTGCCGTCCGGCTCGAACTCCATCAACGGGTTCGGTCCCCGGTTGAAGACGAGGAGCCGATTGGTGGAGGTCCAGCCGACGCTCGACGGCGCGCCCATCTCCATGCCGTCCGGGATCTGCAGGCCGTGGGGGACAGGCCGATAGCCGAGGTCGGGCGCGTCCTCCATCTGGGCGGGGTCGGGCCCGTCGAGGACCTGAGCGCCGGCCGCGCCGGCGACGCCGAGCGCCAGGGCGGCGACGGCGGCGAACGTCGGAATCAGGCGACCTGCTGGCAGCATGTTGGGCTCCTCTTCTGGCGTGACGGCCGGCGTCGAGTCGGCGCGGCCCATCGATCGGCCGCATTGTAGCACCCGGATCCGGGGCTCGCCCGGCTGCGTCGTGGCCCGCCGGGGGGGTGCTCCACAACGTGCTATAACTGTCCGAGCCGCATGGCGACACCCGCTCCGCGCTCGCTCGTGACCGCCGAGGAGCTGTTCGCTCGACCGGACGACGGTCACCGGTGCGAGCTGGTCGCGGGCGACCTCGTTCGCATGCCCCCCTCCGGCGCCAGACACAGCGCGGTGGCCGCCCGAATCACGCGCCTGCTGGACGAGCACGCCGATGCCCACGACCTCGGGGTCTGCGGTGCGGCGGATCCGGCGTCCGTCCTGCGCCGCAATCCGGACAGCGTTCGCGCCCCGGACGTGGGATTCATCGCTCGGCATCGGATCCCCGATACCGGCGTCCCGACCACGTACTGGCCGCTGGCGCCGGACCTCGCCGTAGAAGTCATCTCGCCCTCGGACCGCCTCTTGGACCTTCACGTCAAGATCGCCGACTACTTCGCCGCCGGAACGCGGCTCGTGTGGATCGTCGAACCGTCCACGCGGACGGTCCACGTGTACCGCTCGCCGCGCGACTTGGAGATGATCGGGGAGGACGGCGAACTGACGGGAGGCGACGTGTTCCCGGGGTTCCGATGCTCCGTGCGGCAGGTCTTCCCTTCGTGAACGTCCAATCGGCGCTCGGGATGGGCCGCTTCGCCGGTTGGCTGACCCGGCGCCGGAGAACGGTGTCGAGAGGAGTGCGCGCAATGCCGGATTTCAGGTGCTCCACACGCTGGTGCCCGGCTCGTGCCGGCATGGTCATCCTGGTGGCGTTCGGAGCCGCCGTCGTGACGGTGGAGGCCGGGCAGCCGCCGGCCGATTCGCTGGCCGCGATGCTGGCCCGCGCGGAGACGGCGGAGCTCGACACGGAGTACGTGGCGCCGCCGGGCGATCCGCTGTCGCATCACACCGCGGGGTTCGCCAAGACGCTCTGCTCCGCGGTCTTCGTCACCGGGCTCGATCCGGACTTCGCGGCAGAGAGCGTCGGTTTCTTCAGCGGTCCGTACGAGTACCGGCGCCGGGTCACGGCGCGCGAGGTCGACCGCGACCGGCGCCGCGTCCACCTGACGTTGCCCGACGGCGTCGTGCGGACGGCGATGTTCAACGGCGACCACGGCTGCGTCGCGCTGCCGCCCGGCGAGGACGACGTCTTCTTCGAGCCGGTCGAAATCCGCAGCGCCCTGCCGGATCCGGCGATCACCCCGTGGCCGATGGGGGACGTGCTGCCCGACGCCCCGCTGCCGGCCGGCATCGACGCCGCCAAGGTCCGGCAGGCGGTCGACGCCGCCTTCGAGCCGGCCGACGGGCTGACCGCCGCGTTCGTCGTGACGCACCGCGGGCGCATCGTCGGCGAGGGTTACGGCCCCGGCATCACGATGCACACGCCGCTCGAGAGCTGGTCGATGGGCAAGAGCCTCACCGCCACGCTGATGGGCGTGCTCATCCAGCAGGGCGCCTACGAGCTCTACCAGCCGGCGCCGGTGCCGGAGTGGCAGACCCCCGGCGATCCCCGCCAGGCGATCCGCATCGCCGACATCCTGCGGATGTCGAGCGGCCTCCGGTTCCGGGGTGTGGCGGACCCGGACCTCGATCCCTCGCTCGGCTACCCGGATCATCTGTACGTGTACACCGGCGGCGCCGACTCGTTCGCCTGGGCGGCGACCCGACCGCCGCAGTGGCCGCCGAACACCATCGGGCGCTACCGCAACTCCGACCCCGTCCTCACCAACTACCTCGTCCGGCTCGGCGTCGAGGGGCGCGGCGACGAGTACCTGTCGTTCCCGCAACGGGAGCTCTTCGACAGGATCGGCATCCGCGGCATGGTTCTGGAGACCGACCCCTACGGCAACTACCTGCTCCAGGGCTACGAGCTGGCGCCGGCGCGCGACTGGGCGCGGCTGGGCAACCTCTACCTGCAGGACGGCGTCTGGAACGGGGAGCGCATACTGCCGGAGGGGTTCGTCGACTTCGTCAGCACCGTGGCCCCGGCGTGGGAGGCGGACGGCCGGCCGATCTACGGCGGCTTCTTCTGGATCAACGGCACGGGAGCGTTCCCCGTACCCCCCGACGCCTACTACATGTCGGGGGCGGGTGGGCAGACGACGCTGATCATCCCGTCGCACGACCTCGTCGTCGTGCGCCAGGGGCACTACCGCGGCGCCCGCGCCGGCGGACAGGCCCTGCGGCGTGCGCTGGCGCTCCTGATGGAGGCCGTGCCGGCGAACTGAAGAAGCCCGGCGCACGTGTCGTGCCGGAACACCTGGAGGCCGGCCGCGGTCGTCTGGTGATCCGCGAGGGCGGTGAGATCACGGGGGGCGTCGTGCTGCCTGGGTTTCGCTGCGCGGTGACTCGGCTCTTCGCCACGTGACCGCGCTGCCGCGCGCGGCGGCTGTGCAGGCCCGCCGGCTATGCTGCGTCCGTCCGACCGGCGTCGGCGCGTCGGCCGCCGGCGACCGCATCGCGCAGTCCTTCAATCAGCCCTTCGACCTTGGCTACGCGTTCCCGGACCTCCGCCAGGGACCGGGCGAGGTCTGCCTGCGACCTGGCGAGGTCTGCCTGCGATCTCGCCAGCGCCGCCAACTCCTGCCGCAACCCGCGCTGGGCCGCCAGCAGGAAGCCGGCGAGCGTCACCATCAGGAGCGTCTGCGACGTGCCGACGGCGAGAATGGCGGTCAGCTCAGTGGACATGGCCTGAAGGCTCCACGATTATGCCCGAACTTCCGTTCGTCGGTGACCGTGAGCCACGCACGGACACCCGCGGGTGCCGAACGCAAGTCCGGTGCCAGCGGCTCGGGAGCTGGCCAGGCCCATCCGTGCCGCTGCAGGCTCACGCACTCCGAAAGGTCCGGTAACGGATCTCCAGACGCTGGCGGTCCGGCCGGTGGACGGACCGCCGGGGAACGCGGATACGCGTGCCGTGCAGTGCTTGAATGCCGTGCACGAGGGTGGGACCGTCTTCTTCGTCCAGCAGGTCCCGACGCACCTGGACGACGTAGTCGGGTCGCACGCCGAGGAAGTTGCGGTCGAAGGCGGCGTGGTGGAGCTTGCACAGGGCCAGACCGTTCGGTACTACCGGTTCTCCGGCCTCGGCATCGGGCACTATGTGCGCCGCGTCGAGCAGCTCTGCGTGGCGGAATCTGCAGAACGCGCATTCGCGCCGGTAGGCATCCAGTACGCGCTCCCGGAACGCGCGATGGTGGAGGCGCCGACGCACCGCGGCGGTGGTGTACCGGCGCCCGTGCGTCCTCGGTGTCGTCGCGCATGGCGAGTGACGATGAGCGTGCGGCCGGCCAACGGTGTCGCTCCTCGTCGACCGCCACGGTAAAGGTGAGTCCCTCCCGGTGGTCCCCGACGACGAACACGGGCCAGGCGGGGACGTATCGTCCGGGAACCAGGCCGTGCAGGTAGACCAGCGGCAACCGCTCCTGCATCGCGAACCGCAGGCCGCGGTTGTCCGCATGCTCCGGGTCCGTGCCCCGGTATCGATAGCGCAGGAGATCGTTGGGACCGAAGGCATCGTCGTACGGACCATTGGGAGCTGTCGTGATCGAGAGCGGCGCTTCGCGCAGCACGCGCGGCTTGAAGATGCCCTTGGGTGAGAGAGCGGGACGCGCGCGCCGTCGAGCGGACAGCCGTCGGCGAGCAGCGTGCGTGGCAGCACGTCGCCGTACGCGGCCACCTGCGCCTTGAGCCACTCGAAGGCGGCGTTCCGAACCATCGCGTCCCAGGTGCGATCGAACATGAACACACGCTCACGCGACCGGGACCGACGTCGAGCCGTCGCATCCCTCGACGCTCCGCAGCGCGGTTGGCGTACGAGCTCGCCAAGCGGTCGCTTTCCCGCTCGGGGCCAGTCTGACGGAGGCGCGCCGCGAGTGCAAACGCTGATGGTCCTCCAGGAAGCGTAGACCGTCAATCGCGCGCTCGCGAACCCGGCGGCGATGCCAACCGCACGCCGCCGGGCACGGATTCCGGTAGCCTGCCGCATCAGAAGCGGGCACCGAATCCGATGATGAGGTGGGTGGCGCCGTCGTAGTCGACGCCAATGCGAGTGATCCAGCGTTCGCCGAGGCCGACATCGACACCGCCACCGTAACGTTCGCCGTATTCGGTCCGGGAACCGCCGATGGTACTCCCGAACACTCGCACGTCGGCAGCGGCGCGCAGGGCGCCAAACAGCGCGTGGGCGAACGCCTCGACGCGATCGCTACCGACGCGAAGCCGTGGCCCGACTCCGACGAAGGTGCGCGAGGCACCAACGTCGATGAAGGTGTCCTTCGAAGCGCCCGACGTGTAGCCCGCCAGGGCGGCGATTCGCAGTGCCCTCCAGACTCCCGTGTCCGCGTCGAACGCTACGCCGTCCACGTTGCCCGCGCCGTGCTGCAGGGTGGCGAAGTCGTACGAGATCGCGAATCTTGTCTGCGCCTCGGAGGGCGAGGCAACGCACGCGAGTCCGAGCGCGAGATGCGTGGCAATGGCGATTCTCTTCATGCTTGCTCCGTTCCTTTCTGACGGCGGTCAACCGGTGCTGTCACCGGGCAGCGCCGGAGGTCGATGCGTGCACCCAGCGATCCACATTGCGAAGGTCGAGATCGATTTGCTCGATGGGCTCCGTGATGAGGCCGCGAGCATCGTCATTGCCGAACACGGCCGAGACCTCGTCGTTGGGGAAGACTCTCTCCGCCGTACGTTCCCGGAGCCGTATTCGTCGCCCCGCGACTCGAACGTTGAGCGTGTTCACGTTGTCGTCGCCGCCCAGCTCGGCGGTCGTCGAGAGTGTGGCGACGACGTCGAGCTCGTTGCGGAACGCGCGTTGCACGTCGAAGCGAAGCGTCGCGACCAACGCCCCGTTGTTCCTGATTCCGTAGAAGATGTCGTCTTCTCCGAAGGCGGCGGTGACGGTCTCCCGGGCCTTCTCGATTCGTTCGTCGATGTGGGGGTGGGTGGCAAGCAGACCTCCGCCGCGGCCGAACGGGTCGTAGGCGTCACGGGCGAATTGCAGTTTCCTGAAGGCGCCAAGCAGTGGACGGTCGCCGAGGTCGGCGTCGTTGAGATAGAAGCTGGCGAACAGGTCTGCTTCCCGCTCGCGGTCCCGCCCGTATCCGGCCAGAAAGAGCTGCGCAGTGAAGGAGGTCATGGCGGCCACGGCATCGGCCGCGGCATTGTCGCGGCCACCCGCCAGCGCTCCCAGGATGCCGGTCACGATCGAGGCGTTGCGGGCGTTCCGCCACAGGCGGTAACTGTGACGGCTCTCGACGTGCGCGATCTCGTGGGCGAGTATGGCCGCCAGCTCATCGTCCGACTCGAGCGCCTGCAGCAGACCGCGCGTCACGAATACGTAGCCGGTCGGGACGGCGAAGGCATTGACGTCGTCGGAGTCCACGACCTGAAAGCGGTATCGGTATCCCTTCAGGGGCACGGGCCAGCGGGCCAGCACGGCGGTACCGATCCGGTCGACATCCGCCTGCAGATCCACGGAGACCGAGGGGTAGTAGGTCGCCCGCACCTGTTGCAATCCGAGCACGGCCAGGGACCGCTCCGTCTCGTAGTCCGAGACGACTGGGGTTGGGACGAAGCAGACACCGCATCGCGAGTAGCCGGCACTGCGAGCGTCCGGCTCCGTGGCGAACAGGTCCCGGTCGGGCGCCGGAGGAAGGTGGTTGGCGCCTCGAATGTGGACCTTGCGGCTTCGCCGGTTTCCCACGTACCGAAGGAAGTCGACCTCGGGTGTCGCCGTTTCGAATACCTCGTCAATCCACCGCTCGAATTCCTCGGCGCTGGGAACCGGTCCGTAGAAGTCCACACGCCCGCGGCCGAGGCGCGGACTCTCGATCTCCAACTCGATGTGGTCTCCCTCGGGGTCGGCGTCGAGAACCCGTACCGGCTCGCTCGCGCGGAGCGGGAACAGGCGGTCGCCCCGAAGCAGCGCGTAGGCCTCGTCGCCGTCGAGATAGATCTTGCGCCGACCCTCGATGGTCGGGCGCAGGACGAGATCGCGTGCTTCGATTCCACGTTCGTGGTCGTTCCAGCTCTGTGCCGCGCTGGGCGACGAAACGGCGAGCGCGAGGGGGATGAAACAGAGAGCGACGTAAGGACTTGGGGACACTCCCGACCTTCCTTTCTGCCGTCGCAGGTGCATCGCATGCTCCGCGGCCCAACCCGCATCGACGGCCAGCACCGACAATGACGGTTGCCGGTGTCAGAACCTGTCAGTCCTGAACGGAAGACGGACCGAGAATGGCGACTCCCGCGGGCGGCGCGCCACCTGTTCGATGCAGGGCTCGCTGCCGCTTGGGAGAACTGGAGATGCAGTCTGGCGTGCTCAGGCGCATAGTCTGAGGCCGTTGCGGAGGGAGACGATGGACGCCCGCGGGTGTTGAACGGGCGTCTGCAGGTGCGATAGCGTCGGGAGGGGCGAAGCGCAGGAGCTTGCGGTCGCACGCTCCCGACGAGCCCTCGGGGCGCGCCAGGAGTCTGCGCCGTAGGCGTCGCCGGAGGGCTTCAATGGAAGCCCGCGCAGCCCCCCAGCGAGCCCGTCAGGGCGCGCGCTACCGCTTCGGGATGTTCAGCTCGGCCAGGGTCGCGACGACGTCCTCGCCGGCGGTGCTGGGGCGGACGCGCCGGTCGACCTTGAGGATGTTGCCGTCGGGCCCGATGTAGAACGTCCAGCGCTGGGCCAAGGAGCCGAAGCTGCCGCCGAAGCTCGTCAGCACGCCGTAGGCCCGGGCGGTGGCGCGGGTCGGATCGCTCAGCAGCGGGAAGTCCGCCTCGGTCGACTCTGCGAAGGCCCGGTTGGTTTCCTCGTCATCGACGCTCACCATGAAGTAGGCGACGTCGTAGGACTTGAGCTGGTCGCTGGATGCACGCAGCGACTTGCATTCGGCCGTTCAGCCACCGGTGAACGCCTTGGGGAACCACGCCAGGACGACGGTGGTCCCGCGGTAGTCCTCCAGGCGGTGGGTTCGTCCGTCGCTGCCCGGCAGCTCGAACGCCGGGGCGGCGTCGCCGGAACGCAACTCCTGCGCCCCCGCGTTTCCGGCCACGCCGCCGGCCGCGAGGGCCAGGGCCGCACCGTACACCAGGACGCGTTCCGTCCGCGTCATCTGTCGCATGCGTTCTCCTCCAACGATGTGGCCGTCCTTCCGGACAGCTCTCAGTACCCCTCCAGCACCGGGAACCGCTCGTCGGTCGGGAGCGGTTGCACGCCCAGGGCGTTGAGCGCCAGCGAGACCATCCGGTAGCGCCCCGCGGTCGCGGCGATGCTCATCAACTGGTGCGTGTCGTACTCCGCTGCCAGATCCTCCCAGGTCTCGTCCGAGATCATGGAGTCGCGGAACATCTCGTTGGCGGCGTCGATGAGCGCGAGCTCCCGGGCGTTCCACCCGGTCTGGTCGCGGCCCTGCGCGATCCAGACCGGATCGAGGCCGTGGTCGCGTGCGCGACCGACGCTCCCGACGTGCTTGGCCCACTCGTAGACCGCGCCCGAGTTCCAGCCCATGCGCAGGATGACGAGCTCCCGGTCGTGCGGCGTCAGGCGGGATCGCTCCGGTTCGAGGATGTAGCGCTCGTTCTGGTTGCGCGCGGCCGACATCGCCGGATTCCGCAGGAACGTGCGCGTCACCCGCAGGCCGTCGCCTTCGACCGGCTGGACGCGCGGCTCGGCCAGCGGGGGCTCGGCGTCGGGCACGAGGACCGAGTAGCCGACGTCCTCGGTCGGCATCAGGGACGTCGCGTCCGCATCCGGCTGGATGCCGAGGGTGTTGAAGAGAATCGCGGCCGAGAGAGTGTCCCCGACCGTCATCACCGCATCGAGCATCTCCTCGGTGTCGTAGCGGGCGGACAGCTCGTTCCACGTCCGGTCCGTGACTGCGGCGTTCCGGAACAACTGGTCGGCGAGGGCGATCAGCGTCTCCTCGAAGGGATCCCCCTCGGCATTGGGGTCCGGACCCACCGCTACGCCGAGTACCTCGTCCGCCGTCAGCCCCGCCCCGGCCGCACGGCTCGCGTGCGTCGCCCAGATGTTGCCGCTCTGGGCCAGCCAGGCGGCCCGCAGGATCAGGATCGCCCGGTGCCGGAGCGAGAGCGTCGACTCGCTCGCGATGTAGTGGTTGAACGGCAGCACGCGGTCGCCCAGCGCCGGAACGCGCGCCAGCGTCCGGACGACGCGGGCCGAATGGCCGTCGGCCTCGTAGCGCTCGACGAACGCCCGCTGCTCGGCCGTCCAGTCCGCTTCCGCCAGCGGCGGCACCCGCGCCTCGGTGAGCCGCACGGCGGGCACGATGGAGCCCGGCGCCTCGGTGATCGCCCGCGCCGGCTCGATCCGCAGCAGGACGCCGTCGTCTTCCTCCGTCAGCACGTAGAGGTAGCCGTCGGGGCCCTGCTGGACCTCGCGCACGCGCTGCTTGAGCTCCGTGAGCAGCCACTCGCGGCGGATCTCCTGCCCCCGGCGATTGAAGACGATGCGCTCGAGGTGGCCGGTGTTCGGCATCCGGCCGACCGTCATGGACCCGACGAAGAGGTTGCCGCGCCAGGCCGGAAAGTGCTCGCCGTCGTAGAACGTCAGGCCCGACGGGCCGATGGACGGCCACCAGATGACCTCCGGGCCGGTGAACTCCGGCAGCCACGGGGTGTCGGTCACGGGGAGCCCGGAGTACTGCCGGCTGTAGGAGGCGATCGGCCAGCCGTAGTTGGCGCCCGGGCGGATGATGTTCGCCTCGTCGCCTCCCTGCGGCCCGTGCTCGGTGGCCCAGAGCTCGCCGGTGTCGGGATGGAACGCGAGCCCGATCTGGTTCCGGTGGCCGAGCGAGTAGATCTCCGGCAGGTGGTCGGGGTCGTCGACGAACGGGTTGTCGTCGGGGACCGAGCCGTCGTCGTTCAGCCGCAGCAGCTTGCCGAAGTGCGTCGACCCGTCCTGGGCGTAGTGGCCGGTCTGGGCGAACTGGAAGGCGCCGCCGACGCTCATGTACAGCGTGCCGTCCGGTCCCCACTGCAACCGCGAGGCGGCGATGCCGCCGCCCCAGCCGTCGGCGACGAAGATGTCGCGGACCTCGGTCAACGCTCCCGCCCCCGCGTCGAGCCGGCCGCGCGCGAGCGCGACCGTGGCGCCGCGTCGTCCGTCCCGCTCCCGTGGCTGCGAGTACGTCAGATAGACGAGGGTGTCGTCCTCGGGGTGGACGGTGACGTCCATCAGCCCCGCCAGCCGCACGCCGTCGTAGACCTCGGGGACGCCCGGGACGTCCTCGTCGAGGAGCTGCCCGTTGCGGATCACGCGCAGGGCGCCCCGGTCGCGCTCGGTGACCAGGATGTCGCCGTTCTGGCGGAACGCCATGCCCCACGGATGGTCGAGCCCCGTTGCGACGGGGACGACGCGGATGCGCGGCTGCTCCGCCGTGTAGAGGACGACGGGCCGATCCGGCGCCGGCACGGCGGGAACCCCGCGCAACGGCGAGGCGCCGGCGCCCGTCTGGGCGGCGGCCGAGGTGTGACCGACCACGACGAAGGTGACGGCGAGACAGGCGGCGAGCGCCCGGTGCAGCGATTGGCTCATGAGTCCTCCCGGTCGTGCATCACTCTACCGAAAACGCAGGGCGCGGCGCCACGGAGCGGGACGCGGCCGAGTGCATCCGCGGCGCAGGGCAGGCCGGAAATGGGCTACGCTAGGAGCCTGCGCCACAGGACGGCGGGAAGCGGAGCCGCAGGCGACGGTCTCTCGCCGGGCGCTCAGGAGGCGACACGACCATGAGCTTCTGCGAGCATTGCGCCGGGCAGCGCTTCGATCGAGCCCGAGTGCTGCGCGTTCTGCGGGCCGCGTTGCGCGACCTGCGGGCGAAGGGCGGCTCGCGCGCCGGCGTCGAGGCGCTCGTGCTCGCCATCCAACAGATCCGCTCGCTCGAGATTCCCCACCTGGAGATGCTCGACGACTCCGTCGAGGGCGAAGTGATCCACTGACTCGGCCGCCATGGAGCCCCGGCCCCACGCACTGTCACGTGTCCGGCGACAGCGTGGCGTCCACGTACAGTTCCACGAATCGTCGCGGCGAGACGACCGTCACCGCTTGCCGGGAGCGTTCGGGGTAGTGGCGCAGATCGCCTGTAACCAGACAGCGGGCGCCTCCCGACAGCGCGACCGCCAGGAACATCTCGTCCTCGGGATCCGGCAGGCGCATTGCCAGGGGACGCGACGTAACGAGTACGCCGTCGCTCTCCACCTGATCGAGGAGAGACGCCATGCGGTCGGTGGCGATCCCGAACGCCGGGCGCGAGAGGACTTCGCGGTACTCCGCCAGAATGCGGGCGTCGTAGCAGACGCGGATGGCGCCGCCGGCAAGCAATCGCACGATGTCGCCGGGGGGACCGAAGGGAGCGATGAGGCCGGATACCAGGACGTTGGTATCGAGCACGATCGTCATCCGGCACGCGTCCTGCGTGCGGCGTCAATCTCCCTGTTGATCTCGTCCAACGACATTCGATCCGTTCCGGCCTTCACGGAAGCCTGTTGAACGGCATCGACTGCGACCTGTGCGCGTGCCCGGCGCACCGCGCGCAGCGATTCCTCCACGAGCTCTTCCGACGTGGCGGACAGGACGGCGATCGGCTTGCCGTTGGACGTAACGACGAGGTCCTTCTCGTCCGCCAGGGTCTTCCAGATCGCAGCCGACCGGCCGCGCAACTCGCGAACGCTGACGAAACGCATCCTCAACTCCTGGTGTGCCACGACCGCGTACGCAATCGTAGCACGGCGCCCGAGCCACCCCGCTGGGACAGTGAGATGACGAGACCAGATGATGGGGCATTATATGGGGATGGAGCGAAGCCGGGGCAGGTCCGACGAGACGTCCCCTGAACGGGTCGATCGGAGTCCTTTGTTCCCGGGGGGAGCATGTACGGGCTGTGGGCAACCGAGGGAGTAGGGCCGGAGCCTTGAGCGGCCAGCCGCGCCGAGGCGAGACCGACTTGTCCGTCACCGCCGAACCCAGGACACTCGGCGGGTTGCTCGAGGCGCGGGCCCGCGCGACCCCCGAGGCGCCGTTCGTCGTGTTCGACGATCTGGACGGGCGCGTCACCACGCGCACCTACGGCGAGTTCGACCGGGACGTGAATCGGAGCGCCCACCTGCTCGGTCGACTGGGCGTCGGCCGCGGCGACACCATCACGCTGCTGCTGTCCAACTGCCTGGAGTTCCTCACGCTCTGGTTCGGCGCCGCGAAGCTCGGTGCCGTGATCGTTCCCGTCAACACCGCGGTCTCTGTGTCTGAGCTCGAGTACCTGGTCGCGCACTCGGAGAGTCGGCTGATCTTCACCGAGGCCGCCCGGTTCGACCTCGCCCGAAACCTGCGCGGCCGGTGCCCGCGGCTCGGCGAAGTGCTTGTCTGCGGGGACGGCGCCCCGACCCCGGAGGTCGCCTTCGCGCGACTGCTCGCGGACTGCCCCGAGTCGTTGCCAGAGGTGGCGGCGCCGTCACCCGCCGACGAGGCCGCCATCCTCTACACCTCCGGCACGACGGCGCGTCCCAAGGGCGTGCTCGTGACCCACGCGAACTACGTCTGCGCGGGCGAGACGGTGGCGCGCGCGGTCCGCCTGACGCCGGACGATCGCCACCTCGTGGTGCTGCCGCTGTTCCACGGCAACGCGCAGTACTACTCGACGATGAGCGCGCTCGTCGCCGGCGCCAGCGTGGCGCTGATGGCGCGCTTCAGCGCCAGCCGTTTCTTCGATCAGGCGATCGCCCACCGCTGCACGGTCTCCAGCCTGTTCGCGGCGCCGATCCGGATGCTGCTCGCTCAGCCCCGGCGCCCGGAGCACGTCCACAACGAGCTGCGCGCGGTGCTCTTCGCCCAGAGCGTCACGCCGGCCCAGCTTGCGGAGTGGGACGAGCGGTTCGCGGCGCCGCTGATGCAGCTCTGGGGCATGACCGAGACGATGGGGCCGCCGATCATCAATCCCTGCGACGGCGAGCGCCGCAACATGTCGATGGGACTGCCGGCTCCCGGCTACACGTCGCGCCTCGTCGACGAGGACGGCCGCCCGGTCGCGCGGGGCGGGATCGGGCAGATCGTGGTGCGCGGGGAGCCCGGTCTGACCCTGATGAAGGGCTACTACAAGAACCCCGAGGCCACCGCGGAGACCCTCCGCGACGGCTGGCTGTGGAGCGGCGACAACGCCCGGCAGGACGAGGACGGGTACTACCACTTCGTCGACCGCGCGAAGGACATGATCAAGCGCTCGGGCGAGAACGTCGCCGCCAGCGAGGTCGAGGCCGTCGTCCGCGAGCACCCCGGCGTGTTCGACTGCGCGGTCATCGGCGTGCCCGACCCGATGCGCGACGAGGCCATCGTGGCCGTGGTCGTGCCGCGCGCGGCCGAGGGCGGTGACCCCGTGGCCGAGTTGACCGAGGACGACATCGTGTCCTGGTGCCGGGAGCGGCTCGCCAGCTTCCGGGTCCCGCAGTTCGTGCGCTTCCGGGCCGAGCTGCCGCGGACCGCCGTGGGCAAGATCCGCAAGCACGTTCTCCGGGCGGAGTCCCGCTGATGGAAGCGCGGTTCCGGCCGGGCGTCGTCATCCCCACGTGGCAACCGCAGCCCCCGCCGCGGGGGTAGGCGCGGTCTTCGGCGCCGCGCCCCCTTCACGCGCTCGCCCGTCGCGCCGATTCGAGGACGGCTCCGGCTCCGGTCGTCGCGGGCCGGACGTTTCCGCGGGAACGGGAACGCTCGCCGGCGGGTCCGCGCCGGTACGCGGGCGCCACAGCACGTCGATGGCCCAGGCGAGGTCCAGCCGCTCGCCCTGCCACCGCGGCGCCGTGTCTGCGTCGATGCCGATCCCCGCCGCCGCCAGCCGCCTGTCCACCGGCGCCAGCGGCGGCCCATCCCAGTGCGGGGCCGCCGGCGCCTCCGGCAGCGACCGCCCGTCGGGCCGCAGGAAGGTCATCGCCCCGCTCGCTTCCACCCGCACGCGGAAGCCCTCTTCGTGCACCGCCGGTGGTGCCGGCGGCAGAACTACGGCCTGGGGCCGGACGGCGAGCACGTCCGCCACTACTACGTGTCCGAGTCGGTCGGCATCGCAGCCGGTCTGTTCCTGACCGCCGTGCACCAGGCAGGACTGGTGGCGCTGACGCACACCCCCAGCCCGATGGGATTCCTCCGCGAAATCCTGAACCGTCCGGACAATGAGACGGCGTGTCTGCTGATCCCCGTGGGCTATCCAGCCCCCGACGCACGGGTACCGGACCTGCGCCGCAAGCCGCTCGAGGACGTCCTCCAGATTCTGCGGGAGTAGATCTGACCCCGACACGCGCGGGGATGGAGCACCGCCCTACCCGGCTCGATCTGAAGAGGCTGTCCCGTGCGGGCACGGACCAAACCGGGATCGCGCTGCGCATCCAGTCCGGGATCGCGTCCGCCCCGCGCGGGCGGAGGATGAAGCCGGCACGCGACCGACGCGTAACGCCCACGCGGAACGGACCGCGGCATCCTGCTCCGAAGAAGGCACGGAAGACCCGCGCGAGCACGGATTCCCAGCAGCGCGTACGCCGCGTAGAATGAGGGGGAGGCGATGGCCACCACAGCACCACCCGACGTCCCGGTGCGGAGCTTGCAGGACATCCTGACCGCACTTGAGAAGCACCCGGAATGGCGCACCGCGCTGCGCCAGCAGCTCCTCGGAGAGGAGTTGCTCGAACTGCCCGCCCTGTTCGCGAAGTTCGCCGCCGAGACGACCAGGCGACTCGACCTCCTGATGCAGGATCTGGCAGCGACGAACACGCGACTCGACCGCCTAGCCGCCGACGTGGGCACCCTGAAGAACGATGTGGGCACCCTGAAGGACGACGTGGGCACCTTGAAGAACGACGTGGGCACCTTGAAGAACGACGTGGGCACCTTGAAGGGCGCCCACGCCGAAACGAAGGCCCGCGCCAGCATCGCGGTCATCGCCGACGAACTCGGTCTCGAGTACCGACGGATCGTTCCGGAGGTCGAACTCAGGCGCGTCGCCAGGGAAAACGGAGCCGACCTGCGGGACGACAAGATCAAGAGCTTCGTCGCCAGCGACATCATGGCGGAGGCCATCGACGCGGAGGGAAACACGATCTACCTCGCGGTCGAAGCGTCCTACACCGGCGACCTCCACGACGCCGACCGGGCGCGAAGCCATGCGGCACTGATGCAGCGCCTCACGAACAGACCCTGCCGGGCGGTCGTCGCCAGCGCCCGCAACAACGACCGCCTCGTCGAACTGATCGACAGCGGGGAGGTCGCGTGGCACCAGGTGAAGGTCCGGATCCAGCCAGCCAACTGAAGGCGACATCGGCCCGGTGCGACGAGCCAGACGGGGAGAACGAGCAGGCCGATGCCCAGAACGGGCATTACGTTCGACCCCGGCCGCCGCGTGCGCGGGACGCTCGCCAGGGACATGCGGCAGAGAGCGGCAGGAAGAGCCCGCCAGCCAACGGGCGGGTGGCAAGCAGCGGCGTCGGGTAGAAGGCCGTCAGCGACCACACCCAGGCGAGGCAGCGTCGTCGCTGTCCGTCAGCGTTCCTGCGCGGTCGCACGGAACGCGACGGCCGCCATTGCCGCCCACCCGACGAGGAAGCCGACCCCGCCGAACGGAGTGACGGCGCCCCACCAGGACGCCTCGGTGAGCGCCAGCACGTAGAGGCTTCCCGAGAACACGACAATCCCGACGACGAACGACCACCCCGCGGTGCTCACCCACGCGCCAGGCCACCGCGACGCGGCCCACGCGACCGCGAGCAGCGCCAAGCCGTGGATCAGGTGGTAGCGCACTCCCGTGTCGTACACCTCCGCCTCGGCCGGCGTCACCACGTCCTCGAGCCCGTGAGCGCCGAACGCGCCGACGAGGACCCCGAGCCCGCTCAACACCGCCCCGGTCGCGAACCATCTGGCTACCATCGACAGCTCCTCCATCAGGTCTCCGCAGCCCGTTCCACGGAAACACGGCAGGTTGCCCGTGGATCCGTGCCTTCCCTCATCGCCCAGCCTCCCCGTACCGCCTTTCCATCTCACCCCGAATCTCGGCCGCCTGCCCCTCGGCTCCGTCGATGAACCACACGTGTTCGGGGCGCGACAGGATGCCGTCGACCACGCGGCTTGCCGTGTTCGCCTCGCGGAGTCTGCCCGTCTCGGCCGCGTGGGCGATGATCTCCAGCGCCTGCGGGATCAACTGCATGTAGAACCGCTCGGCGACCTCGTACATGCCGTGCCAGTGCGTGCAGTCCGGCGCCATCATCGCCGCCCCGTGCCGGGCTCGCCGGCCCTCGTGGTGCCACAGGTAGAACCACGTCCACTCGATCTCCTCGTCGAACTGCGTCGGCGTGCGGAGCCCCTGGTCGAGCAGCGCGGCCATGATCATCTGGCCCGGCTTGGCGAACTTCTCGTTGTAGAGGATGACCAAGTCGTCGTACTGCTGGTAGAAGGCATTGGTGTAGTCGGTCGTGTGGCAGTGCGAGCAGACCGCCTTCATGCGGTCCCGCTTGGCGTCGGCGCTGTCGTGGATCTGCGCCCTCCGCTCGGCCTCGCCCGTGGCGCTGACGATGTTGTGGTCGACGTCGGTGTCCATCGGCACGCTGACGGGCGGCCGGTTCGTCCACGAGATCCGCTCGCGGGGGTCGTGCGTGTCGCGGCCGTCGTTCCTCGAGTGGCCCGACAAATGGCAGGTGGCACACGTCGGCGCCGCGGCGTAGTCCACCCCCAGCACCCACTCGTCGGCGTCGGGGTTCATGGCGCCCCGCAGGTCACGGTAGGCGACGCCGTGCTTCGACTCCTCGTAGATTTCCTTCTGCGGGTGATCCGGACCGAGGTGGCACTTCCCGCAGTTCTCCGGCTGGCGGGCGCGGCGCGGCGAGAAGTCGTGGCGGCTGTGGCAGGCGCTGCACGAACCGCGCGAACCGTCGAGGTTCCGGCGCCCGATGCCCGTGTTGGGCCACGTGCCCGGATGGAAGCGTGGCTGGCCGCCCACGCCTCGAACGATGCGGGCGACCGCGGCCGCGTTGGTGGGAATCCCGTCGCCGTCTGGCTGCAGGTCGTCGACCGTGACGGTGCCCCCGTCCGTCGCCTGCAAGCCCACCTTCGAACCGTGGCACTGCTGGCAGCCGGAGAACGCGCTCGCGAGCCCGTTGACCGGCGCCGAGCCACGGCCGGGCGTCGGCCCGTGCGGGTCGAACGGCACGCGCGAGCCCTCCACCGTCTCGGCCAGGAAGTTGTCGAGCGACGCGAGGATGTTGCCCCCCGTGGCGTGGTGGCTCGCCGCGAACTCGGCCCGACCCACACGTTGACGTCCGCCGCGCCCGTCCGCCGTCGAAGCCACGCATCGACGAACGGCCACGCGAGCATCAGGAACACGATGAAGCCGAGACTCAGCACCGCCGCCGTCCCTGTGAACAGCTTCAGCCAGCGGAAGGCGACGTAGAAGAACCACTCGGGCTTGATGACCTCGGGGGTCGTGAGCGGGTCGGCGGCCGCGCCGAGCGTTGCCGGCAGGATGGTCGCCAGCGTGCTCAGCAGGATCAGCACCACGAACCCGATCATCAGCTCCGTGTAGAAGTGGTGCGGGAAGAAGTGGAACGTCGAGCGGTCTCCGGCGGCGGCGCGGTCGCCCTCGAACCGCAACTCCGTCACGCCCTGGAGCCGGACGATCATGATGTGGACGGCGAGCAGGACGACCAGGGCGACCGGAGAACGGCGGCGTGCAGAACGAAGAACCGTGGCAGCGTCCGGTCGTTGTACGTCTCTCCGGCCAGCAGCATGCTCTTGAGGAATCCCCCGACGACCGGCACGGTGTCGGCGACGTTCGGCCCCGACCATCGCGCCCCGGTAGCTCAGTTGCTCGAAGGCGAGGGCGTAGCCCGTGTACCCGAGCATCAGCGTGCAGACGAGCAGGAACATCCCGACGATCCAGTTGATTTCCCGCGGCTTGCGGTACGCCCCGGTGAAGAAGACCCGCATCTGGTGGAGGATGACGGCCGCAATCATGAGCGTCGCCGCCCACTTGTGCACCCCTCGGAGATACCAGCCGTAGGCCGCCTCCTCCGTGATGTAGCGCACCGACTCGTACGCTGTCGCCGTCGAGGGCTCGTAGTAGACAGCCAGCAGGATGCCGGTCACGACCTGCACGACGAACAGGTACGCCGGGGTCCCCCCGAGCGCGAACCACCACCGTCGCAGGTGATTCGGGACGGGCTCGTTGGTGAGCACGCGCAGCGTCTCGGGGAAACCGGCAACCGCTCGCCGACCCGCTGCGAGAACGTCATCGGTTCCGGCGCTCGAGCGCCAGCGACACGGCGGGGACCTCGATGAAGACCAGGCCCTCACGGACGTCGAGCGGATGCCGCGGCAGGGACTGGCCGGCGTCTCCCGGCGGCAGTACTGCACGGCCGTCACGTCGAACATGAGCGCGGCGAGATAGCGCGTCCATCCAGTACACTGAGCGGCGCTTCCGGAAGCCGAACGGCCGATACGTCATTCCTCCCGCCACTCGCCCAGGTACTTGCGATCCAGTTGCTCCTCCAGACGCCGGCGGGCGTCCTCCTCGGTATTCGCGAGCGCGTGAACAGCCGGCTCGCCGCCGACAAGGGCGACCGCCTCGTACGCCGGCGGTCCGGCCGAAGTCTCGTGCTCCTGCACGGTGATCGTGACGACTACGATGTTCGACATCAGGCGCCTCCATGCCTGCCGGAGTCGAAGCCACCGGGTGAGTTGCCGGTGGAACGCGACGGGCGCGAGGGCGCCCACCGGCGCCGGATTCTGCACTCCCAACCTGCACTGTCAGCGCTCTCCAAGAACCTATCGGCAGCAAGACTCGTGCCGGCCCCGCGCACAACTACCGGCGGCAGGAACGATAGGGCGGGATGGCCGGAGGACACTGCACGGCGCACAGGTCTCACGGCGCGTGGTGCTGGATTTCCCACGCTGCCCGCGGACGATCCCGCTACCAGGCCGGGTCCGTCAGGCGGTTGCCTGGCGAGCGGCATCGAGACGACACCGAGGCGCCCCTGCCTTCCCGCGGGCGGTCGGCAAGTGTGCCGCTCGATGAGGCGGCGGGCCGTAGGGAGGCCGAGACCGGTGGTGCAGTTCTTCGTCGTGAGAAGACGGGAACAGGACGCGATGCCTCGTGGCCTGGGCTGCGGTTCCGCATGCGGACCGCGAGTCGGCGGGGGCCGCGAGTCTCGCCGTCACGCCGTTGTGCCGTCCCGGACGCCGGCGGCAATCCGCACGAAGTCACCCTCGGTGAGATACCGACGAGTGCTCCCTGCTCGACGACCGGGAGGCAGCCGACCTTGCGATCGGACATGATGCGTGCTGCGTTGGCCAGCGTGGTGTCGGGTGTGGTAGTGATGACCGGCTCGGTCATGATTTCCTTGACGACGACCGAAGACAACACCTGGTCGCGAGCCCGGGAGCCGTATCCGAGTGCTCGCAGCAGAGCGCTCTGAAAGAGGTCGCGCTGGCTCACGATGCCGGTCAGGCCTCCGCTCTCGTCGAGCACCGGGAGGTGGCGGCAGCGTACGGTGCGCATCAGATCGTCGGCTACCTGCAGACGGTCGTTGCGGCCCAGGGTCCTCGGCTCGCGGCTCATCACGTCTCCGACGCGGAGAGCCGCAGTCAGTGGCGTGTGCGGTCGCATCTCACCGCTCCTTCCCCAAGTGGCCGACGAGGCCCCTGCCGGTTGTGTCGTCATCTCGCGACGGCGAATCCCTAGCAAATCGCGTGCCACGGGGGTGATTCGAGGTAGCCATCCGCACCGGTGACCCCAGCGCTTTCACGCGGTGCTTGACTCAGAAACCTGAGTCGAACAGCCCGGCCGCCCCGTTGGCGCGGCCAGCAAGGTCTGGTCCGGCTTTGTCCAGGAAGTGCGGATTAGTTCTCACCCGGACGGGAGAAAGCCAGCACGCGCTCCTCGGTGGGCTCCGCCTGTACGAGCTACCGCGCGTGTGCCCGCACCTGCATCGGCCTTGCCGGGTCGTGGCATGCGCCTTGCTTCCGGATCGCCGCGATGCCAGTTCAATGCGCCGCTGGCGACCCTGCACCCCTTCAGCGGCTGGGCCGACCGGTTTCTGGTCACGCCCGTGGCGGGGCTCGAGGATGCCTACATCCGCGTGGGCGGTGCTCTCTCCGACGTGCAGGGGAGCGCGACCTACCACGACTTCCGTTCCGACGCGGGCGCCTTGCGCTGTCGGGACGAATTCGATTTCGAGTTGCGGTTCGTCGCGCCCTGGCGGCAGACGATCGCGCTCAAGGCAGCCCTCTACGATGCTGACGCGCACGCGACCGACCCTTGCGAGGCTGACGCTCCCGAGTGCCGTTCGCTTCTGACGGGAAGGACGGAAGTGACCGAAGGAGGTCGCCGGCGGTTCGTGACCCGGATCTCGAGGGTCGCCCCGGCCGCGGGGCTGGCCGGCGGCTACGGCGGGTTCGGCCTGATATCCGGCAGGCATCTCTACCCGACGGGCCCGCGGCGTACCCGGTGGTGATCGTGCGGGCAACAGGATGATCCCGGCGCACCGGCGGGTGCTCGAGTTCGTTTCGGAAGCCCGGCAACCAGTCGAGGACACCATGGTTTCAATCACTGTCGCGCGTCTGGCGTCGATCGTGACCGTGCTGGCAACCCTCGGATTCATGGGGACGCCGCCGGCGCTCGCGCAGCTCGACCGGAGCCGATGCGCCGACTGCCACTTCGCCAATCCTTACACCGAGCCGGCGCGGGAGCATCTGCACCGCTGGAGCCTGTCGCCGCATCAGCGCGCCGACGTGGGTTGCGACAGTTGTCACGGGGGTAACCCCGACACCTTCGAGTCGCAGCCGGCGCATCGGGGCGTGCTGAGCAGCTTCAATCCCTCCAGTCCAGTCCATCGCACGCAGTTGCCAGCCACCTGCGGCGCCTGTCACACGGGGCCCTACGTCAACTTTCAGGCCAGCCGGCATCACGAGCTGCTGGGCCAGGGCGACCGCCGCGTCCCGACCTGCTCGACGTGTCACGGCAGCGTCGACGGAAGGCTCCTGTCGCCACAGGGGCTGGAGCGCCAGTGCGCCGAGTGCCACGGGCCGGACGGGATAGTGCCCCGCCCGGGGCGGGCGGCCGACGCGCGCCTCCTGCTGGAGGGCATCGCCAACGTCCGGGAGTCGCTCGAGGCGGCCCGGCGGCTGATAGCGCGTGTCCGCGACGGCGATCGCAGACGGTCGCTCGAGGCTGCGTATCTGCAGGCGGAGATCCCGGTGATCGAGGCGCGGCGCGCCGGCCACCGCTTCGTCTTCGACCAGCTCGAAGAGCGTCTGGGGACGGCGCAGGAGCGCACCGCCGCGCTGTTGAGCGACTTGGTGAACCCCTCGCCGTGACTGTCTCGCGCGGTCTGCCCGCGGGGCGTTCCGTTCCTGCGACTCGGCAGGACGCCGGGACTCTTGCACCGAGAAGGGTGGCCGGCGCAGACGACGCGGGGCGCCCTGCGGTGACCCACGCCTGCGGGCAACCGGTTCTGTGTGTCGTTCGCAAAGGTCGAAAGGAGACGGGGAGATGACTCTGTCGCGAATCCTGCTGCCAACCGATTTCAGCGACACCGCCCAGTACGCGCTCGACTACGCGCGGGAGTTGGCCAGGCGGTTCGGCGCCAGCGTGCACCTGCTGCACGTCGTTCCCGATCCGATGCAGAACTGGGCCGTCGAGGGGATGCCCGTCGTTTCGGATCTGGCGGAGACATGGAAGGCCGATGCGGAGCGCCGTCTGGCGGAGGTCCGGCTGGATGGTCCCCAGACCGTGCGCGCGGTCCGCGTCGGCCATGCGTTCGTCGAGATTCTCCAATACGCCGCCCACAACGGCATCGACATGATCGTAATGGGAACGCACGGGCGCGGACCGGTGGAGCACCTGCTGCTCGGGAGCGTCGCGGAGAAGGTCGTGCGCAAGGCCTCCTGCCCGGTGCTCACAGTGAAGCAGGCGGGGCACGTGTTCGTCATGCCGGCGGTGCCGGTACCGCCGTCGGCGCCCGAGCCCGCGACGTAGACGTAGCCAGCATCATCGCCCCGCCGGTCGACGTGGACTGGGCCGGTAGTCTTCGCGTCCGACGTACGCATGACAGTCGCCGCAACCGAGCACCAACTCGGAAAACGCCAGCGCCACTCCGTCGTCATCGCCAAGACGCGCTGACTCCGCAAGCTCCTGTGCAGCGTCCTGGAAGTCGAAGGCGTAACGCATGTACTCGTCGCTCTGGAGGCTCGTC
The DNA here is from genome assembly GCA_965215155.1 of Vicinamibacterales bacterium. Lineage (GTDB taxonomy): Bacteria > Acidobacteriota > Vicinamibacteria > Vicinamibacterales > UBA8438 > JAGWAJ01. Next base: position 3,318,682 of record CBDCCY010000004.1, read on the forward strand.
CACGTCGTGGCATCGCTCAGAAGCAGAAGCTCGCGCGCGTAGCGTCCGACGGCGACGTGTTGCCGAAGGACAACCGCCTCGAGCAGACGCTGCGTGTGATCGAGCTTCCGTTGCATCAGCTCGTCGAGAGGCGGTAGTTGGCCGGACCCCGGCGTCACGGCCGTCAACAAGACCACGACAACGGTCAGAGCTCCGACACGATGTGGCAGGGTGATCATCTCGCCTCCTGGAGCGTGATCGGAACCATCACGCTCGTTTGCCGCGAAGTCGGCCTCGATGTCCGTCGACGCCCAGTCGCGGCGTGCCTCAGCGCCACGATGACAGCTGTCAGTCCGAGCACGAGCCGTCAAGAGCGCCGATTGCGTCAAGGGCTCCATCGGGGTGACTCGTCAGGCATGCCCGCCAATTCGTCAAGCAATCCACATGCCGCGCGTGGTTATGGGTGCAAGAGCGAAAACCTGATGGGAGATTCGTGGTTCTTTCGCATCCGATCGGGGACGAGTTCGCACTCCTTCTGTCCGAGCGAGACGGATCGCGCTGCATCACGACACCGGTTCTTCACGGTCCGGGTGGCGGGCATCAGCGACACCATCCGCGCCCGCTCGGTCGTCGGCCGCTTCCTGGAGCACTCGCGGCTGGACTACTTCGCCAACGGCGGCCAGCCGGAGGTGCCCATCGGCAGCGCCGACCTGATGGAGCGCAACCTTGACCGCCGCGTCGAGACGCTGTGCCACGTTCGGGATCCCGACCTGCGCAATCACCTGTACGACGTCGTGCTGCAGACCTTGCTGGCCGACACCGACCGCACCATGGAGCTCCCGAACGAAGGCTCCTGCCGGCCCGTCCATCGCAAGGCCCGCGCCCGGCCAGTCACGCGCAGGAGGGCTGCTGCGAGCGTCCAGATGAGCATCGAGGTTCGCTCTGGCGCGCTGGGCGGAGAGCTGATCCGGGGCACCAGGTCACGCGACATTCCCGTCGTCATCCCGCCCCGCTCTGGAGGAACAGGGCGATCCCGGCGCCGGTCGCGTATGCCACGACCGCCACCAGGGCCCCGAGGCCGAGCATTTCCAGACCGCTGGTCCACCACCGGCTGGCGGTCACCAGTGAGCGGGCGGCGCCCACGCCGAACAGGGCGCCGAACGCGAGGCAGGCGGCCGAAGTGAACTCTTCGCCGGCGCCGGCGCCGGGAACCACGTACGGGACGAGCGGCACGGATCCGGCGACGACGAAGGCCAGAAACGTCGCGAATCCGTGTCGGGCCGGCTGCGCTTCTTCCTGGGGCCGTCCCTGGCGCTCGAGCGCGCTCTCGCGCGCGCGAATCCCAAGGTAGTTCCCAACGCCCATGGACAGCCCGTCGGCAACGAGATTCGCCATGCCGACGACGATGACGGTGGTCGCGGACAGGGCGCCTCCGTTCACGCCAGCGACGACGGCGAAGGTCGTCAGGATGCCATCGTTCGCGCCGTAGACGAGGTCGCCCACGTAGTGTTGCACTGTCTCGTAGAGGCCGTCGGGAGCGACGTGCGTCGACCTACGCGCGGGACACTGCGTTCCCGGGGCGGGTTCAGTCATTCTTCCACGCTCCGCAATTGGCGGGTCGGCCCGGTCGACGCCCCGTTCACGCCGATCGGCAGAGCGCGTTCCGAACGCTTGGGTCGCCGGACTCCAAAGCGGTTCCGTTGCACGCTCGGCCAAGGCCTCGACCACTTCCATGGCCTGCTCGAACGACACACGGTCGGCGCGGGCTCCGACGTTCCCCGGGACGAGCATGAGGTCGCGCCGCCCTCATCTCCGGTTTACTGCTGCCAGGATTCCGCCGCGGTGCGGAGACATACGTCTACGCCGAGCTCCACGCCGGGCAGCGGGCCGAGGAGCCGAGCGCCCTGCAACCTCCGTCACCGCCGCCACCAGCTCGATCGCGCGCAAGCAGAGGGGCCGTGTGCGTGTAGGCGTCCGCAATGTGAACTGGCTCCGCTCCGTCCTATATCGACAGTCGCCCTACAACCGGAACTTGATCTCGCCCAGCACGCTGCGCCGCAGCAGGTCGCCGAAGATGTGCTGCTGGACGGTCTGATTGAAGATGTTGTTCACCTTCACCGTGGTCGTGATGGCGCCGCCCTGCCACTTCACCCCGAAGCTGCCGTTCACCGTGGCGTAGCCGTCGGTGTAGCCGTGGAATCCGGCCGTGAGGACGTCGCTCCAGAAAGCGTCGGTGGCGGCGTTCACCGAGGCCGAGCCGAGCAGCCGCGAGCCGTTCCAGTTCACCTCCGCGTTGAAGCGGTGGGTCGGCGGCAGGTTGAGCTCGGATGCCAGGTACGGGTCAGGATCGTCCAGGATCTCCGGCTCCGACTGCCACGAGTAGTTGACGGACGCGCTCAGCGACCGTGAGACGCGCTGGTCGAGCCACAGCTCCACGCCGGTCTGACGCAGGGGTCCGAGGTTGAGGTACGTGAACGCAGTGCGCGGCAGGAACGTCCCGAACTGCGCCAACTGGGCCAGGATCACCGGCGGGAGCGGCCAGCCGGGCGGCGGGTTCGCGGGCGAGTACGGGTCGAACGACGGGGGCAACGGCGTGAAGCTGATGGCATCGTCCCGCCGGTTGACGTAGAACGATCCTCCCAGGGTAGTCCCCCGCGGCAACACGCCCGTGTAGCTCACCTCGTACGCCGTCAGCGACTCTTCGATCAACTCGTCCTGCGCCATGCCGCCAATCGGGATGTCGCTGCCGACCGCATTGACCAGGAGCGGGAATGGTTGCGCGACGGCCGGCCGCAGCGGCGCCGGCAGGAGCGGCGCGAGACCGCCCAGGTCCACCAGGCTGACGATGCTGGTCTGCAGGAAATTGTTGATGACCGACGGCGCGCGGTAGGCCTGGTTGAACGACAGCGTGACGGAGTGATCCTCGGCGGGCTTGACGATGAACGCGACGCGCGGCGCGAACTTGGGGTCCGACAGGTTGCCGAACTTGTCGAGTCGTCCGCCCAGCACCAGCCGGAAGCGGTCCCAGAAGATCTCGTCCTGCAGGTAGCCGCCGACCTCGAGCCGATTCTCGCCCAGCGGCGCGAGGGTGATGTCGAAGTTGTTCTGCCGGACGTTGCCGCCGTAGCTCAGCCGGTGCCGGTTGCCGAGGAACATCGAGTGGCCGATATCGCCGTCGAACGTCTGCGTCTTGAAGTTCAGCTCCAGCGGCATCCCGGTGGCGGGATTGGGCAGCAGCAGGTTCGGCGCCTTGCCGTCGAGGAAGTTCGTGAAGTTCGTGAAGAACTGCGCGCGCAGCGCGCCGCGCGTGTAGGTCACCTTCCCGTAGCCGAGATACGTTCCCGCCTGCATGTCGAACGGGCCGATGCCGCTGTGGACGAGCCCTTCCGTTCCCGCCACGCCGCCCGAGTAGCTGATGGTGGCGTCGGACAGCTCCTGGTCCACGCGCACGTCGAACTTGGGCTGGCTGGTGCCGCGGTTGGCGAAGCCGCGCCCAAAGCCGGCTGTTGCGGAGTCGAGCGGATAGAACGCCCCGCCAACCGTCGCGCCGGGAATTCTCGGGTCGTCCCTCACCGGGATCTGCCCCGTGGGCCGCGCAAACGCGTCGGACATGAAGTAGCCGCCGCTGATGCGGTACGACAGCCGGTCGTTCGGTGCCCGCGTGAGTGTCGCGTTGGTTCCGAACATCGATCCTCCGCCGACGCCGGCTCCGGAGCCGGCGCCGCGGTCGATGTGTCCGCCGCTCAGCGTGACCGTGGTGCCTGTCGATTCCCGCGGCGGCTTGGTGATGATGTTCACCGCGCCGGTCATGGCGTTCGCGCCCCATACGGCGGACGCCGGCCCGCGCACGACCTCGATCTGCTCGACGTCGTCGAAGTTCGTCGGGACCAGGTCCCACAGCACGAGGCCGAAGAAATCGAGGTACGCGCTTCGGCCGTCCACCAGGACAAGCTGCGTGTTGATGAGCGTGTTGCCCGGACTGCGGCTCGCGACCTGTACGTCGCGCGCCGAGAGCTGGATGACGTTGACCCCGGGCGTCGCGCGCAGGAGGTCGCCGTAGTTCTGCGCCGGCGTGGTCTCCAGCGTCGAGGCCGTGATGACCGACGTGGACACGGGCGCGTCGAGCAGGCGCACCTCGCCGCGCGACGCGGTCACGACCACCGTGTCGCCGAAGCTGGCGAGCTGCATCCCGACCGGCGGCAGCTCCAGCGCGCCGCCGGGCACCGAGACGTTCTCGACGGTCGCATCGGAGAAGCCGGCCAGTGACACGCTCAGCGTGTAGGCGCCCGGCGCGACTCCCGGAATCTCGAACCTGCCCTGCCCGTCCGAGTACGCGCTCCGCGGGACACCCTCACCGCGGAGGGTCACGGTGGCGCCGGGCAGCACCAGGCCGGTCTGGTCGACCACCGTGCCGCTGACGCTGCCGGTCTGCGCGGTGCCGGCCGAGGGCCACAGGAGGAACAATGGGAGCAGGCACAGGGTTGCGATCCGCCGATACATGAACGACCTCTCAAATCTGCGCGCTGCAAGCTGGACCCAGGCGCGCCAGGAAGCGGCGCCGCTGTTTCGGGGCGCCGACCGGGCCGGCCGGCTGAGCCGCGACGTGACCGGAGTCTAGCGCCCGATGAGGAATCGGGCCCTGTGGGTCGAGTCGGGGCTCGGCGCTTTGGACTGGCCCATGCAGCATCGACGACGCGGAGCCTCAGCCGCAGCGTGACCGGTCACTCGATGCCTCAAGTACGGGTGTCTCTCTCCTCTTGGACGATCCGGACCGGTGCCTCGGTTCCGCAATCCGGCCCCGGAGTCGGTCGTGGGTCTTTTGCCACGGCCCCGCAGCCGACGCCTTCGCCCAGACCTTCACGAAGCCCGAGGTGGCCGAGATACTCCGCCCATTCGACCATGAGCCTTCTCCGGCGCTCGAACAGGCCCGACCTCGCACAGGCTGCCTCGACCTTGTTCCCAACCTGCTGGAAGCTGCTCAGGAAGAGGCCGGCCCCGACGAGGAGCACCAGCGAGATCGTGAGTTGACCGGCGCAACGTGAATCGCCTGTTCAAGGGGATCCTCCGGGACGTACGTCGTGCTGGCGCTGCAGCGGGACGCGGCCGCCAAGATCGACGCGATCCTGACGAGCTGAACCGGTAGGCGCGAATCGGCCGAGCGTCCGCCCGCGTCCGCCGGTGAACTCCTCCCGATCGGCAGTACGGCCAGCGCCTGGAGGGCGAAAGCGACGGATTCCCTAGGAAAGAGTGGTGAGCCGCCAGGGACTCGAACCCCGAACCCGCAGATTAAGAGTCTGCTGCTCTACCAGTTGAGCTAGCGGCCCACTCGTTGAAAACAAAGGACTCACGAACGATGCCGAAGTCGCTGCCAGCCGAAACTGCCAGCCAAACGGCCCGGGAAACAGTGGCACGACGGCTGGCAGAAGCGCCCGGAGCGAACCCTGGCCGGCGCCGCAGGCGCAGCCCTGACCGGTTCCGTGCCGGCACGGCTTGCCCTTCAGTCGCCAGCATCATCAAGGCCTCAACAGATCCTAGCATGCCGCCTCCCGGCGGCCCGGTCGGCCTCCCGACGGACAAGCACGTTCATCGATCGACTCGACCCGTCCGCCTCGTGCTCGGCCGGGGGCCAGGCGAGCAGCTCTGGCTGTTCCAGCGCCCGGGAGCGCGGCGCACCGGGCCGTCTCGGGCGCCAGGCCGACATGACGGCCCTGAGTTATGGAGCCGACATGAACAATCCGTTTCTGCACACACACGTTTTATGCTCGATCCGCTAGGGTAGGAGCCGTGAGTTGGGTCCGGTTCGTGGGGACACGATCGTCGCAGTGCGGCGGCAGTCGGAGCGACGAGCTTCCCCGCGCCTGCGGGGGGATGGGCAGCGCGGACGGACGGCTACCGGCAGCGACCGGACGAACTCCCCTGCGCCCGCGGAGATGGGACCGAGGGAGCGCATCCGCGGCAATGCTGGCGGCGCGGTCATCCGAAGGCCTCCAACGCTGGCGCGTCGCGGGTGCCGGTCGGCGGCCCTGGACTTCCAGCGCGCTCAGTCCCTGGCGGGGGAGGGGCGACAACGGGCCGACGAAGCCCGACGGCCGCACAATGGCACTCGTGTTCCCTGCAAGGACCCTCGTTTCTACATTCGGTTAGGCAAGCCCGCAGGCACCCGGCGTCGTCTGTCGTACGACACTGAGCGGCCATGGCGAGCCGTCACCCCGCGGTCGTCCACCAAGTCACGGGGAACGCCGAGCATATCGATGAGACGGCCATTCTCCGTCTGGCGCTCCGGAAGGGGGTAAGGGGCGCCCGTCGAGTCACGCCTGCGCCACTCGAGGGTCCGCGCGGTCGGGTGGCGAAGGTGTCGTGAATGGCTCCGCCAGTGGCCGGCGTTCGACACGTCGAGCTGGAGAGCGTGGCAGCACCTCGTGCAAGCTCCAGCTCAGCCGCAGGACGAACCTCAGGCAGGCCAGCAGCAGGATCATGCACATGGCTACCCACAGTTGGGTCAGAACTGCGTCTCTGCGACCGGCCCGGGAAGCGCCTGACCTTCAGGTGCTGCATCCGTCACCGCGACTTGTACGCATCGGCAATCGTCTTCCCCGCCCACGTCGTGTTGTTCGTCAGGAACACGCAGCTTTGCCTCGTTCTACGGTCCCGGTAGCGGATTCGCCGCAGCGGGTCGGGTCAGACACTGCGCGAAGCAGTCGAAGTCCGGATGCGCGCGGTCGAGCACCACGACGCTGCCGGCCGGGAACGCCCGTTCCGAACCCGCCGTGACACCCTCCGTCTTGCCGTCCGTGACCCGGACGAAGCTCGGCAGGCGCCTCGCCTGATCGATATCGACGGCCGGGAGGTGGACATGACGCGCATCAGAGTTCGGAGAAATCCGTGAAGAGCATGATCGAGTGGTTCGCGCGCAACAGCGTCGCGGCCAATCTGATGATGGCGTTCATCGTCGCAAGCGGCATCCTCGCCACGACAACCGTCCGGGAAGAGCACTTTCCGGAGATGGCGCTGGATCGGATCCACGTCGAGGTTCCGTATCTCGGCGCCGCCCCGGAGGAAGTCGAGGAGGCCGTCAACGTCCGCATCGAGGAGGCGATCCAGGGCATCGACGGGATCAAGCGGATCCAGTCCACCGCGGCCGAGGGGATGGGCACGGTGACGATTGAATTGGAGCTGGGGGCCGATGCGCGCCGCGTCATGGACGACGTCAAGAGCAGGATCGACACCATCACGACGTTCCCGCTACAGGCGGAGAAACCGATCATTCGCGAACTGACCATCCGGCAGCAGGTCGTCGACATCGCGGTCTCCGGCGACATCGACCCGTTCACTCTGAAGCAGGTCGCCGAGCGGGTTCGCGACGATCTCGCCGCGATTCCCGAGATCACGCACGTCGACCTCGTGAGCGCGCCACCCTACGAGATCTCCATCGAGGTATCGGAGGACGATCTGCGGCGGCACGGACTGACGTTCGATCAGGTCGCCAACGCCGTCCGCCGCTCGTCGCTCGACCTTCCCGGCGGGTCGGTGCGCACGGAGCGCGGCGAGATCCTGCTGCGAACCATCGGCCAGGCCTACCGGGGCGCGGAATACGGGAGCCTGGTTCTCTGGACGCGAGCGGACGGCACCCGCCTGCACCTCGACGACGTGGCGACGGTCGTCGACGGCTTCGAGGAAACCGATCAGTATGCGCGGTTCGACGGCGAGCCGGCGATGATGGTCTCCGTCTTCCGGACCGGGGAACAGAGTGCGATCGAGCTCGCGGCGCTCGCCGGCGAGTACGTCGAGGAGGCGCAGGCGCGGCTGCCCGAAGGGGTAGCGCTCACGATCTGGCAGGACGCCGGCAGGCTGCTCGACAGCCGGTTGTCGCAGATGCTGCGGAGCGGCTTCGTGGGATTCGCGCTCGTGTTCCTGGTGCTCGCCCTGCTCGTGGATCTGCGCCTGGCGTTCTGGATCAGCATTGGCATCCCCGTCTCGTTCCTGGGCGGCATCGCGCTGATGCCGGCCCTGGGCGTTTCCGTCAACGAGGTATCGCTCTTCGCCTTCATTGTCGTAATCGGCATCGTCGTCGACGACGCGATCATCGTCGGCGAGAACATCCTCCGGCATCAGGAGGAGCACGGCGACGGCCTCCGCGGTTCCATCGAAGGCGCCTACGAGATCGCCAGGCCGGTCACTTTCGCCGTCCTCACGGGGGTGGCCGCGTTCATTCCGCTGTTGTTCGTTCCCGGCATGCTGGGCAAGCTCTTCCGGGTGATACCGCTGATCGTCATTCCGTGCCTCCTGTTCTCGCTGCTCGAGTCGCTGAACATCCTGCCCGCCCACCTGTCGTACATCCCGAAGCGCGTACGCAAGGGCCCGTGGCGGCGGTTCCAGTCGTCGCTCGCGAGCGGCCTGAGGCAATTCGTGCTGCGCGTGTACGGACCCGTCCTCGAAACGGCGCTCCGGTGGCGTTACCTGACGGCGTCGGTCGGCGTCGGCATCATGGTCGTCACCCTCGGCATGGTGCTGTCGGGTCGGCCGACCCTCGAGTTCCTCCCGTCGATCGAGGCGGAATTCATGTCGGCCTCCGTGACGATGCCCCAGGGGACGCCGGTCGACGCCACCGGGGAGGCAGTCGCGAAGATCGAGGCCGGTGCGGTCCGACTCCGGCAGCGGCTGCTCGAGGAGACCGGTCGGAACTACTTCCTGCACACGTCGGCAACCGTCGGCGACCAGCCGATGGCGGTACGGGGCGCAGGTCCCCTGGGCGGGGGCAGCGTCCTTGCGGCGTCCAACATCGGCGAAGTGGCGGTCGAGCTGCTTCCGGCGGGGCAGCGCGTCTATACCAGCGAGCAGCTCGGTCTCATGTGGCGCGACGCCAGCGGCCCGATTCCCGAAGCGGTCGACGTCAACTTCTCGATGAGCATCATGAACCCGGGGAGCGACATCGACGTGCAGCTCGCGGGGCCCGACCTCGATCTCCTGCGGGCGGCGGCGGAGGACGTCAAGCAGCGACTCCGAGAGTACGCCGGCGTCTACGAGGTGTCCGATTCGTTCCGTGCCGGCAAGGAGGAAATGCAGCTCGGCATCAAGCCGGCGGCGGAAAGCCTGGGCCTGAAGCTGCAGGACCTCGGACTGCAGGTGCGCCAGGCCTTCTACGGCGAGGAGGCGCAACGGATCCAGCGCGGCCGGGACGAAGTCCGCGTCATGGTCCGCTATCCGCGGGACGAGCGGCGATCGCTCGGCAACCTCGAGAGCATGCGCATCCGGACGCCGGACGGCGGCGAGGTGCCGTTCAGCCAGGTCGCGGTGGTCGAGCCCGGACGCGGGTTCGCGTCGATCCGGCGCGTGGACCGGAACCGCGCGGTCAATGTGACCGCCTCGGTCGATCCTGCCGTGACCTCCGCGGGAAGCGTCATCGCCGACCTCGACGCGCGCGTCATGCCGGAGGTGGTGGCCCGGCACCAGGGCGTGCAGTACACGTTCGAGGGGGCCATAGCCGAGCAGCGGGACGTCATGGGCGGGCTCGCGCAGGGGTTCGTGCTGGCCCTGCTGATGATCTACACGCTGCTGGCGGTGCCGCTCAGGTCCTTCGCGCAGCCGCTCATCATCATGAGCGCCGTCCCGTTCGGCCTCATGGGCGCCGTCTGGGGGCACATCGCCCTGGGACTGAACCTGTCGGCAATGTCGATGCTCGGACTCGTCGCCCTGACCGGCGTCGTCGTCAACGACAGCCTGGTCATGGTCGACTTCATCAACCGGGCCCGAAGTACGCATGCCGACGTCGGGTGGATGGCCCGGCGGGCCGGCGCGGGTCCTTCGAACTGGCCCCTGTTCGACTCGGTCGGCCTCCACCTCGCGGTGCGCGAGGCGGGCGTCATCCGCTTCCGGCCGATCGTCCTGACGTCGCTCACGACCTTCTTCGGCCTCGCGCCGCGAATCTGGAACACGAGCTTCGACGGGGCGTTCATGGTGCCGATGGCGGTCTCGCTCGGCTTCGGCGTGCTCTTCGCCACCTTCATCACGCTGATTCTGTTGCCGGCGGCGTACGTGATTCTGGACGACCTGCATTTCCTGTGCCGGTGGGCGGATCGACACGGCTGATCCCGTGCCCTACACTGACCAGGCGGAATTGGCCGCTCGTCGGCCCGGGACAATCGGGAGTCGCTGATGTCTGACCGTCGTACGCCCCGCCGGATGATCGCGGCGCTCGCTTGCGCCGTCGCCTGCCTCCTGACCGCCGTGCTCGACGCCGAGGACTGGCCGCAGTGGCGCGGCATCGACCGGTCCGCCGTGTGGCGCGAAACCGGCATCGTGGAGCGCTTCGCCGAGGGCGGGCTCCTCGTCAAGTGGCGCACCCCGGTGCGCGCCGGCTTCGCCGGTCCGGCCGTCGCCGGCGGACGGGTCTTCGTCCCCGACTACCGGGAGACGCCGGGCACCCGCACGATGGACGGGCACGAGCGGCTCGTGGCGCTCGACGAGGAGACGGGAGCGGTCCTCTGGACGCGGGAATGGCCGGCCACCTACCGCAACATCGTCCCGGTGTTCGCCACCGGCCCGCGCGCCACGCCGACCGTGGACGGCGACCGCGTGTACGTCCTCGGGGCGGCCGGCATGCTGTCGTGCTTCGACACCGCCAGCGGGGATCTGATCTGGCAGATCGACACGGTGGCCGACTACGACGTCACCGTGCCCGTCTACGGCGTCGCGCACTCGCCGCTCGTGGAGGACGCACTCCTGATCACGCTGCTCGGCGGCGAGCCCGACGCCATGGTGGTGGCGTTCGACAAGGCAACGGGCGCCGAGGTGTGGCGCGCGCTCGACACGAACGCGGAAGCGGGCTACTCCTCGCCGATCGTGACCACCGCGGGGGGCGTGCGGCAGTTGATCGTCTGGCACCCGGCCGGGGTCACGTCGCTCGATCCGGCCACCGGCCGCACCTGGTGGGAACACGACTTCCCCCTGGCGAGCGGGCTGACGATCGGCACGCCGGTCCGCAGCGGGCGCTACCTGCTCATCACGCAGGTGGAGAACGGCGGCCTCATGCTGGCCCTCAACCCGGACCGCCCGGCGGCGCGGACGGTCTGGACCGGCGCCAACCCCAACCGCACCGACCGCCCGGTGCAGCGATCCATGACGTCGACGCCCATCGTGGTGGGCGACGCGATCTACGGGCTCAACAGCTACGGCGAGCTGCGCGGCGTCGACGCGACGACCGGCGAGCGGCTGTGGTCGAGCGACCAGCTCGTGCCCCAGGACCGCTGGGCGAGCTCGCACCTCGTGCAGCACGGGGACCGCGCGTTCATCTCCGTCGAGACCGGCGACCTCGTCATCGCGCGCTTCTCGCCGGCCGGCTACGAGGAGGTCGACCGGACGCACCTGCTGACGCCCACCACCCGGACCCGCGGCGGCGGCTCCGGTCGCTGGAGGCACGTGGACCGCCCGGTCCTGTGGGCGCACCCGGCGTACGCGAACCGCCACGTCATCGCACGCAACGACGCCGAGGTCGTGCGCCTGTCGCTGGCCGCCGCGGACTACGAGTAGGGCCAGACGCTCGAGCCTGCGCCGCAGCGCGTGCCATGGAGGACTCCGTGCGGGCGCAGACTCCCAACGCGCCCGTCGGGGCGCGTCAGAACGTCGCGATCGTAGCGACCGCGGCGCCTGTCTCGCCGCGTGCGATCTCGAGCCGCGCTACGGGACGACATCGCCTTCCGCGTTCGGCTCGTCGAGCGGCGGGCGGAACGCGATGGGGATGCGCTCGGCGAAGTCGCGGAAGTGCCGCTCGGCCTCGGCGTCGCGCCCGAGGCGGCGGGCCACCGCGCCCTGGTAGTAGCTGAGCCCGGCCGTCACGAAGTCCCGTTCGGAGGCACTGAGCCGCGCCAGGTGCGGGTCGCCGGCGGGCGGCGCCAGTTCCGCCAGGCGGCGGAAGAACGCCGCCAACTCACTGAAGTGGAACCAGCCCGTCGTCCCCGCGCGCTCCTCGCGCTGGGTCACCGGCGCCAGGTACTCGACGAGCGGCCGGTCGTCGGTGTTGATGGGGCCGGGAGGAATCAGTCCGTCGGCTGCCGACAGGTTCCCGGCGTAGAACGGGAGCGTCACCGCGAGCGCGGTGGCGTCGGGGAGCGGCGCCCCGCCGCTCAGGTGCACTCCGTTGCGCGCGATTACCGTCGGGTCGAGCGCCGTCGGCTCGGTCGCGCCGACGAAGGCCGCGAACGGGAGCTCCGCGCTGAAGCTGCCGCGCCACAGCGTCACCTGCTCGAAGACGTCCAGCAGGGTACGCGCCACCAGGTCGAATTCGCGGCGCGACACCTGAAACAGCGGAAACCACTGGACGAACACCCCGCCGGCGGCCAGCCGGTCGCGCGCCGCCGCGAAGTGCTCGCGGCTGTAGAGGTTGCCGACGCCGGCCCGCCACGGGATGAACAGGTCGGCGAGGATCACGTCGTAGCGCTCCGCCGTGCCCAGCAGGTGGTTGCGGGCGTCGCAGGCCCGGACCGACGCCCGCGGGTCGGAGAAGAGCCCGCCGCTCGGCACGTCGAAGTACGCGGCCGCGGCCGCGATCACGTCGGGTGCGATCTCGCAGACCAGGAGCCGTTCGACCGGGTGGCGTAGCGCGGTCCCCGCGGTGATGCCCGTGCCGAGGCCCAGCAGGAAGACCGCGCGCGGGTCCGGGTGGGTCATCAGCGGGAGCAGGGCCTGGTTCTGTTCCTGTTCCATGGAGCCCGTCCCGCCCAGCGTGTAGAAGTTGTTCATCTTCAGGCGCCGGTTCCCGGCGCGCTCGGTGACGGCGACGACGCCGTCGGGCCCCTCCCAGGTGGCGATCAGCGCCTCGCCGCGATCCGCGGCGACGCCGACCAGGGGCAGGCGCGAGGCGTCGAGCGCAGTGCCGAGGAGGGCCAGGGCGCCGACCGAGGCCGCGGCGGGCACGAGCCGCGCGCGAGGAGTCGGCCACGCGCGCCAGGCGGTCGCCAGGGCCAGCAGCAGGTAGCCGGCGGCGATCGACCGGAGGCTGTTCCAGAGGCCGATCGTTCCGAGCAGAACGAAGCCCGCCGCGAGCGCGCCGACCACGCCGCCGGCCGTGTTGAGCGCACCGAGACGTCCGATGACCGTGCCCGGCGCCGCGGGGGATCCCTCCGACGCGCGCAGCAGGTAGGGGAAGACGCTGCCGAGCAGGGCCGCCGGCACGAACAGCAGCAGCATCGCGTTGGCGAAGATCGAGACGATGTAGGAGATCCAGGCGTCACCGGTGGCCAGGGTGCTGAGCCCGTCCGTCAGACGGTGAAAGGCGAAGGGCGTTGCCGCGACGCCGAGCCCCGTCAGCGTGAGGAGCGTCCAGAGCACTCGCGCCGGCGCCGCCCGTACCCGGCAGAGGCGGTTCGCTACGGCCGAGCCGGCCGCCAGCGCGGCCAGGAACACGACGAGGATGGCCGAGAAGGTGTAGACGGAGTTCTGCAGGACCTGGGCGAACATCCGCGTCCAGAGGACCTCGAGCCCGAGTGCGAGCAGGCCGGACAGAACGGCAACGGCGGCGAGCCAGGCGGGGCTGGCCGCGCCGGCGGCGACGGGGGCGGCGGCCGCGGCCACGGCCGGCGAGCGGCTTCGCGAGGTCCTGGCCCGCCGCGCGGCAGGCGCAGGTCGGTCGGCGGCAACGTCCGGGTCCCCCGCGGCGCCGCCCTCGTCGCCGCGCGACCAGCGCCAGGCGATGACGGCGACGGCCACGTTGACGGCCATGGCCAGCAGATACGCGCGGTCGAAGCCGAGCGCGGGCGGCAGCACGAACCCGGCGAGGAACGCGCCGCTGGCCGCGCCGATCGTGTTGACCGCGTACAACCGCGATCCGTGGCGCCCGAGCTCGTGGGGCCGTCGGACCAGGTGTTGCCCCAGGACCGGCAGCGTGCCGCCCATCAGGGCGGCCGGGGGCAGGAGCACGAGCGTCGCCAAGGCGATGCGGAAGGCGTTGAAGGCGGCGGGGCGGTCGACCAGCGCGTCGTAGGCCGGACCGTAGAGCAGAAAGTAGACCTCGAGCAGCACGAAGTACAGCGCCGCCGCCGCGGCGATCCCCAGCTCGAGCCAGGCATACGCGCGCAGCGGCGAGCGCAGGTGCGGCGACCAGCGCCCGAAGACCGCGCCCCCGACCGCCAGGCCGAGAAAGAAGACGGCGAGCGTCGTGGAGGCCGCGTATGCCGTGCTCCCGAACAGCAGGCTCAGCTCCTTGAGCCAGAGCACCTCGTAGACGAGGCTGGCCGCACCGGACAGGAAGACGAGACCGGCCAGGGGTCTGCGCCGTAGAACGGCGCGGGCTCCTGGAGGATTGGGTTGGGCTCCGAGCGGAGCCGCAGGCGACGAATGGCGGGCCAGGCCCACGTGGCGCGGGGCAGCGTTCGACCGCGGGGGCGGCGGCGCCACTTGCATGACGGTCCGATGATATTCGATCCAGACTGATACTTGACTGAGTCCAGAATCAGTGCTTGACTTCTTGACAGTGACCGAGGACGCCGAACGGCTCCTGCGGCGGCACGATCTGCAGGTTACGGCCCAACGGCTGGCGGTGCTGCGGGCAATGGCGAGCCACCCGCACGCCACGGCCGACGAGCTCGCCGACGACGTGCGGGAGAGCATCGGATCGATCTCCCGGCAGGCGGTGTACGACACGTTGGGAACGTTGGTCGAACGGGGCCTGGCCCGCAGGATTCAGCCGGCCGGGTCGCCCGCGCGGTACGAGGATCGAGTCGGCGACAATCACCATCACCTCGTCTGCCGCACCTGCGGCGTCATGGTCGACGTCGACTGCGCCGTCGGCGAGGCGCCCTGTCTCACCGCCGACGACGATCACGGCTTCGAGATCCAGGCGGCCGAGGTCATCTACTGGGGGTATTGCCCCGGTTGCCGCACGCAGGCCGCCGGCCCGAACACGACGGGCAAGACCGGCAAGAACAGAAAGGGTTGAACGACATGCACGACACGGCTGACGACAGGAGCAAGAGCCAGAGCGCGGGCAAGTGCCCGGTACTGGGCCACACGGCGGCGGGCGCGGCGGGGAACCTGCAGTGGTGGCCGAACCAGTTGAACCTGAAGGTGCTCCACCAGAACTCGCCGGCGGCCGATCCCATGGGCAAGGCGTTCGACTACCCGGCCCAGTTCCAGTCGCTCGACCTGGCCGCCGTGAAGCGGGACATCGAGGAGGTGATGACGACGTCGCAGGAGTGGTGGCCCGCCGACTACGGCCACTACGGGCCGCTGTTCATTCGCATGGCGTGGCACAGCGCGGGCACCTACCGCATCCACGACGGGCGCGGCGGCGGCGCCTCCGGCACGCAGCGCTTCGCGCCCCTCAACAGTTGGCCCGACAACGCGAACCTGGACAAGGCGCGCCGGCTGTTGTGGCCGGTCAAGCAGAAGTACGGGCGGAAGCTCTCCTGGGCCGACCTGATGATCCTGGCCGGCAATTGCGCCCTGGAGTCGATGGGGCTCAGGACGTTCGGCTTCGCCGGCGGGCGCGAGGACGTCTGGGAGCCCGAGGAGGACATCAACTGGGGGCCGGAGGCCGAGTGGCTGGCCGACGGGCGCTACAGTGGCGACCGGGAGCTCGCCAACCCGCTCGGCGCCGTGCAGATGGGCCTGATCTACGTGAATCCCGAGGGGCCCAACGGTAGTCCGGATCCGGTTGCCGCGGGCCGGGACATTCGCGAGACGTTCCGCCGGATGGCGATGAACGACGAGGAGACGGTGGCCCTCATCGCCGGCGGCCACACGTTCGGCAAGACCCACGGCGCCGCCCCGGACACGCACGTCGGTCCCGAGCCCGAAGGCGCCGCCCTCGCGGAGCAGGGCCTCGGCTGGAAGAGCACCTTCGGCAGCGGCAAGGCCGGCGACGCGATCACCAGCGGGCTGGAGGGCGCCTGGACGCCCACCCCGACCACCTGGGACAACAGCTTCTTCGAGACCCTGTTCGGCCACGAGTGGGAGCTGACGAAGAGCCCGGCGGGGGCGCACCAGTGGATCCCGAAGGATTCCGGCGGCGCGGGCGCGGTGCCGGACGCCCACGATTCGTCGAAGCGCCACACGCCGGTCATGCTGACGACCGACCTGTCCCTGCGGATGGACCCGATCTACGAGCCGATCTCGAGGCGCTTCCACGAGAACCCCGACCGGTTCGCGGATGCCTTCGCCCGCGCGTGGTTCAAGCTGACGCACCGCGACATGGGGCCGGTCGCGCGCTACCTCGGCCCGGAGGTTCCCGCCGAGCAGCTCCTGTGGCAGGACCCGGTGCCGGGCGTCGATCACGACCTGATCGACGCGCAGGATGCCGCCGCCCTCAAGCGCCGGATCCTCGATTCCGGGTTGTCCATCTCCCAACTGGTCGCGACCGCCTGGGCGTCCGCCTCGACGTTCCGCGGCAGCGACAAGCGCGGCGGGGCCAACGGGGCGCGCATTCGCCTCGCGCCGCAGAAGGACTGGGAGGTCAACCAGCCGGACCGGTTGGCAAGCGTACTGGGCGTTCTGGAGGGCATCCAGCGCGACTTCAACGGCGCGCAGTCCGGGGGCAAGCGGGTTTCGCTTGCGGACCTGATCGTCCTCGGCGGGTGCGCGGCCGTCGAGCAGGCCGCGCGCAATGCCGGCCACGACGTCGAGGTCCCCTTCTGGCCGGGGCGCACCGACGCGGTGCAGGAGCAGACGGACGTCGAGTCGTTCGCCGTGCTGGAGCCGACCGCGGACGGGTTCCGCAACTACGTCGGGAACGACAACGGCCGTCCCGCGGAGGAGTTGCTGGTGGACCGGGCGCAGCTCCTGACCCTGACCGCCCCGGAGATGACCGCGCTCGTCGGCGGCCTCCGCGTGCTGAACGCCAACGTCGAGCAGTCCGAGCGCGGCGTGTTCACCAGACGCCCCGGGACGCTGACCAACGACTTCTTCGTCAACCTGCTCGACATGAGCACCGAGTGGCAGGCTTCGTCCGCATCCGCCGGCGTGTTCGAAGGACGCGACCGCGCGACGGGCGACGTCAAGTGGACCGGCACGGCCGTCGATCTCGTCTTCGGGTCCAATTCTCAGCTCCGCGCCATCGCCGAGGTCTACGGCTGCGACGATGCGCAGCCGGCGTTCGTCCGCGACTTCGTGGCCGCGTGGAGCAAGGTGATGCATCTCGACCGCTTCGACCTGGACTGCTCGCAGCACGAGTGACGCACGCGCCGCAGCCGGGATCGGCCACGGCGATGCGGATTCTCCACGTCGCGGACCGGCTGAGCGACCGGGGAGGTGCCGACCTGGCCCTCCTCGGTCTGCTCGATGCACTCGCGCGCCCTTACGGGCGCGTTGGGAGTCTGCGCGCGCGAGAGACTCCTGCGTCGCCGGTTGTGCCGCGCAGACTCCTGGCGGCCGGTCACGAGCAGCACCTGGCCGTGGGCCGCGACGACGGGGTCGTGCGCCCGCCCTTCCCGGTGACCGTCGTTCCGGGGCTCGATGCGAGGACGCGCGCCGGCGCGCCCTCGCCGGCGCGTTGGAGTCTGCGCTCGCGCGGAGCGCCGGGTATCGCGCGTCCCGCGGCGCAGACTCCTGGCGCCGAGCTCGACGCGCTGCTGGCGCGGCTGCGCCCCGACGTGGTGCACGTGCACAACGTCGTCAACCCCGCGGTGCTGGCCTGGGCGGCCGGCGTGGATGCGGTGGTGACGATCCAGGACCATCGCTTCTTCTGTCCGGGGCGGGGCAAGTGGACCGGCGACGGGCGCGTCTGCGGCGAGGCGATGGGACGCGAGACGTGCGCCGGCTGCTTCGACGACCTCGGCTACTTCGAGGCCGTCCTCGAGCTCACCGCCGATCGCCTGAAGGCCGTACGGCGCCTGCGGCTGACCGTGCTCTCGGCGTACATGAAACGCGAGCTCGTCCAGGCGGGGATCTCGGAGGATCGAGTTTCCGTCGTGCCTCCGGTCGCCTTCGGCCTCGACCGGGATGCGCAGGGCGGACGGTCCGTCCTGCATCCTCTTCGCGGGGCGCGTGGTCGAGGCGAAGGGCATCCGCGAGGCTGTCGACGCCTGGCGGCGTTCGCGGTCCGCGCTGCCGTTCGTCGTGGCCGGCACGGGCCCGTTGCGGCGCGCGATCGAGGGCGAGGGCGTCGAGGTACTGGGCTGGCTCGACCGCCGGCGCCTCTCGGCGGCCTACCGGCGCGCCGCCGTGCTCGTGATGCCATCCCGCTGGCAGGAGCCGTTCGGCCTCGTCGGGCTGGAGGCCCTCACCCTCGGCACCCCGGTGGCCGCCTGGGACAGCGGCGGGGTGCGCGAATGGCATCCCGGCGCCGAGCTCCTGGTGCCCTGGGGCGACGTCGACGGCCTGGCCGGAGCCCTGCGTGGCGCGCCGGGCCGGGAAGTCGATCGCCCTCGCGGGTTCGAGCCCGAAGACCTCGTCCGCAGCCTCGAAGCCGTGTACGACGGGCGCGCGGCGCGTCCGCGGTAGAGCGGGCCGTGCCATCGGGGGAGGCGTGGCGCGGCCGCGGGCGCAACCCTTCGCCGCGACGCCTGGCTACTCGAGGGGGGCTCACGCGCGTTGCCCCGGCCATGCGAACCTCCGCATAGCCGGGGGCGCTCCAAACGCGCCGGGAGACTACTTGAGCTTGGAGTAATCGGTGGCGCTCATCATGAACACCTCGGCGCTGAGCGGCACCTCGTACTTCGCGCGCAACTCGTGCCAGGCGGGGTCGTCCCGGAAATCGGCGAACACTTGATCGCGATGGGCGCGGTCGCGGTAGACCAGCATCCAGATCAGCGTGTTCGGATTGTCCAGGCTCTGCCACGCCCAGACGACCTCGGCGCCGTGCTTCTCGAAGAGCGCCACCTCACCCTCGCGGAAGCGCCGGTGCAGGTTGTCGATGCCGCCCTTGCCGTCCATCTCCGGCTCGGCCGTGTACATGCGGATCTCGAAGCAGCGCGAGTCGGCCGCGACATTCTTGGAGAATTCCATCGCGAGGTCGCCCGCCGGCCCGCAGGGCGGCGGCGCGTCGTCCTGGGCGAAGGCCAGGCCGCCGAACGCGAGGCTGATCACCGCGGCAAGCGTTGCTGTTCTCATCTTCCGTCCCCTTTCCGAATGGTCGCCGGTGTCCGTGCTGCGTGCACCGAATCCTACCACCTGACCGCCCGTCGGCGTCCGCGAGAGCTGCTGCTCCGCCGGCCGTGGCCTGATGTTGACACTGCCGCTCCCAGGCGTGCAGACTCTCGCGATCCTGGGATGCTGCTCTACCGGTCGGCGGAGAGGTATCAGAATGAGAACAGTGATGGTCGCCCTCCTTCTCGTCTCGCTGTCGACGACGAGCGCGCCGGCCCAGACTCCTTCGTCAGCAGATTCCAACCCGCTGCTTGGTACCTGGTCTCTCAATGTCGCGAAATCCAGTATCGACTACGCGCCGTTGCCGCGAGACGAAGAGCGCACATACCGGGCCGTGCCGAACGAAGGGATGATCTTCAGCGTCGAAGGGACGGACGGAGCCGGAGTCCCGTACGCCTACGGAACTACGGCTGCGATGGATGGACGAGAGTATCCGATGCCGGGGACGGGAACCCGCAACGGTGGTGACGCCGTCTCCTGGACGCTTGTCGATCCCCGGACCGTCCATGCAGTGGTGAAGAGGTTGGGCGGCGTAGTGAACCGAGTGGAGCTCTCGGTATCGAACGACGGCATGGTCTTGACGATCACGGAGAACGGGACCGGGCTGGATGGGTCGCCGACGCATGGGGTGAGGGTCTACGACAGGCAGTAGGTCCGCAGGTTCGTGCGGTTTCGCGAAGAGTGTGCTCGACGTCGCCTGGAGGGGACGAGCTCAGGCGGGCCCTGCAGGCGCGGTCAAGGTGGCCTCGGCGCGGCCAAGCGTCCGGGAGCGGGCTGTCACGCGGCACGGCGCGGACGTGGCCCGCGCCGAGTTCGACAGCGGCCCCGTCCCGCCCGAAGCGGGGCGGGCGTCGTCCCTTGCCGCGAGGAAGCCGCCGCCTCCGGCGGGGACGGGGTGGCGCAGGGGCCGGGGTGGTCCCCACGCCCCCACCAGCACGAGCTGTCCGGCCTCGAGACGACGATCGTGGCGCGCCAGCTCGCGCGCCAGCCAGGGCAGCGCGGCGAGCACATCGTCGGGCCAGCGGCGATCCGACCACGCATCGACCCGCGCGCCGTCGAATTCCAGCGCGAGATCCACGACGGTTCCCGCCGGCGGGGGCTCGAGGCCCGGCGAGCGTACGACGCCGGCATGGATCGCGTTGTTGGCGATCAGCTCCGGCCCGGTCGGGGCACCTCCGCGCAGCACCAGGTTGTGAAGCTCGACGGCCACCACCACCTGGGCAACCGCGGCCACGACTCCGCTCACCCCGCCCACTTCGCGGCCCACGGCACGTCCCAGCGTGACGCCGAGCTCGGCCTCGACGGCGACGTTGGCGAAGTCCCCTGCGGGCAGAGTCGTCCCGCTCGGATGCTGCTCGCGGGACCACAGGCGGCCCCACACGGGATGGGCGAGCCCGTGTCGGGCCTGGTTGACGGGGGCCACGCAGCCAATCTTGTAGCCCACCACCCGCTCGCCCCGCGCCTCGCGCCGCTCGGCGATGCGTGACTGGAGGCGATAGGCCTCGTCGATCGACAGGCGGAGACCGCGGGCGAACGGCGTCCCGGGGGTGTGGCGGTCGTAATCGCGGAGCATGAGCGCCGCGAGCGTATCCAGGTCGAGCATTCGCACGCCAGCCCTCGAGAATACTACCCGCGAATCGGGGAGCATCATCGAGCCGGTGTAGGATCCGGGCACAGGCAGATGCGAGCCGTTCCGGACCGCGTCGGCGAGCGCGATCCCGCCGGAGCCCTTGAACGGCTCCTCAACAGCAGCTCACCCGTCTCCGGGTGGAGCGAGGCCACCCTATCGGCTACCAGACACAGGAGCTGGCGGAAAGGCAGGCCATCCGTGCAGACGAGAGCCGGTCGACTCGCGCGCATCGGCGTGCTGAGCGCGTGCGTGCTCGCCACATGCCACGACGATCGCGACGCGGTCGTGCTGGCGCAGCCGGCGAACGCCTCCCGGAACGGGGTCGTGACGGGTGAGCTCGTGATCGAGCCGCCGACCCTGATCAACCTCGGCTTCGAGTGGTTCATCCAGGGTGACGACAACCGGAACGCCGCGGTGCAGGTCTCCTACCGCAGGCCGGGCGAGGCGGCCTGGTCGCCCGCGCTTCCGCTCCTGCGCCTCCAGGGCGAGCGCGTCTTCGTGGGGCCGCAGTCGACGTCGTCGCTCCGAACATGTTCGCCGGGAGCATCCTCGACCTGGAGCCGGATACCGACTACGACGCGCGGTTCGTGATGACCGATCCGGATGGCGTGAGCGGCGAGGCGACCCGCATCGTGACCGTGCGGACGCGGGCGGAGCCGGTCCCCCACGAGGGCGGGAGGGTGTTCCACGTCTACCCGCACGGCTTCGTGGGCACGAAGCTCGAACCGTCCTTCGAGGGGCTGATCTGCGCCTACAACTCCTCGTGCGGCGGCGGGGACTTCGCCACGGCGGGGCGTCCGCGGGTGCGGCCGGGCGACACCATCCTGGTGCACGCCGGTGTCTACCGCTACAACCATCTGGAGTACGGCGGAGCCAACCGCGCGTTCCCGTTCGAGGGCACCTACTATCTGACCGCCGACGGCACGTCCGAGCGGCCGATCGTCATCAAGGCCGCCGGCGACGGTGAGGTCGTCTTCGACGGCAACGGCAACTTCGCCCTCTTCAACGTCATGGCGGCCGACCATACGTACTTCGAGGGCATCACGTTCCGTAACACGGAGTTCGCCATCTGGGCCGGCGAGCAATCCATAGCGGGCTCGAAGGGGCTCACCGTCAAGCACAGCCGCTTCGAGAACGTCGGGGTCGGGGTCTTCACCAGCTACTCGGGGTCGAGCAACTTCTACATCGCCGACAACCGGTTCTACGGCCGGAACGACCCGGACCGTCTCATCGGCTGGAGCGACGCGCCGCTGTGGGGACGGTTCGACGGCGTCGACGGTCAGGTCCATCCCCCGGTCATGGCTTCCTACGTGGCGGTGAAGGTCTACGGGCCCGGGCACGTCGTGGCCCACAACTACATCGCCGATTTCCACGATGGGATCAACGTGGAGACGTACGGGAATCCCGACGGCAGCGTGTCGTCCGCACCCGGAGCCCCCGACGGCCCTCGGTATCCGCCCCGCGAGTACTGGGACCGGCGCCCGGTCGCGATCGACTTCTACAACAACTACATCACCAACTCCCACGACAACCCGATCGAGACCGACGGGAGCCTGCACAACGTGCGGGTGCTGCGGAACATGTTCATCAACCACCCGTCGCACGCGTTCTGCAGCCAGCCCGTGCTCGGCGGACCCGTCTACTGGATCCGGAACATCGCCTACAACCTGCCGGGCGGCTCGAGCCGTTTCTTCGGGGCGGCCGGGGTCGTCTTCTACGATTGTGTTCCGCGACACACAATCGGGGTTGTGTGCCCATTCGTGATCTGTGGCCCGGCGCCGGGATGGCGCCGGATCTCATGGGCGGACCTCGAGCGCGCGACCACATAACGGTTCACAGCGAAGCGAGCCAGGACAGCAGGGCCTGGTCGTCGCGCCAAACAGCACTTCGGCGGGGTGAATCCGTAGGGGTTGCGTCGGGCTCGCAGAGTTGGAGGGCCTCGAGCTTGGTCCGGGTCGTGATCTCGGCGTAGCGGTTGGTAGTGTCAAGGCGGACGTGACCGAGCCAGGCGCGGATCACGTTGACGTCGACTCCGGCTTCCAGCAGATGGACGGCGGCCGTGTGTCGAAAGACGTGCGGGCTGATGTGCCGGCCGGTCGCTGGGCGGCGACCGTCCAGGTGACGTGTGTGTCGGCGGACGATCTTGTAGATGCCGAAGCGGGTCAGGGCACGGTCGCCGCGCGAGACGAAGACGGGCATCTTGGCCGACGGCTGCGGCGGTCTGTTCTGGAGCACGTCGCGCAGGAGCTGAGCGGTCTGCGGCCAGAGGGGGCAGCTGCGCCACTTGTCGCCCTTGCCGTGGAGCCGGACACTGGGCTGGTCCTGCAGGTCGAGGTCCCCGATGCGCAGGTCGGCGATCTCCTGCACGCGAGCGCCGGTGTTGTAGAGCAGCAGCAAGAGGGCACGGTCGCGGAGGGCGAAGGGGCCGACGGACGACATTCGGCGGAAGAGCTGCGCGATCTCCTCGCGCTCGAGGAAACAGGTCTCGGCCGGCGCGGTGCGCTTGACGGCGATCGCCGCGACCCGCTGGGAGGCGGCGAGGCGTTCGGGGCACCGCTGCGCGAGAAACTCGAAGAAGGCCCTCAGGATCGTGAGTCGATGGTTTCGGGTGCGCCGGTGATTGTGCCGCTCCTGCTCCAGATGCAGCAGGAAACGCTGGACCCGCTCGGCGGTCATGTCCTCGGGCGTGAGCTGCGTCAGGCGACACGACCGGTCCGCGGCTACGAACGTCAGGAAGAGCCGTAGGCCGTCCCGGTAGGCCTTGGTCGAGGCAGGTCGGAAGCCCTTCTGGAGCGGCAGTTCATCCACGAGGAACGCGTGCAGCAGCGCACCAAGCGTCATCGTGGCACCTCCTCGAGGACGAGCTCGGCCCACGTGCGAAACCGCTCGTTCGCATGGCTCAGGAGTTCCGGCGTCATCGTGAGATAGACGGCCGTGGACGCCGGGTCCACGTGTCCGAGAAACGTGGCGAGAGACGACAGCCGCGAGCGAGGGTCGATTCCATTCCGGTACCAGCGCAGCAGCGTGCGGGTCGCGAACGCATGCCGCAGGTCGTGGACCCGCGGGCCGACGGCGCCGTCCGGGATGGCCAGATCCAGTTGCGGCACGAGCTGATGGAACGTGAGGCTGATGGTCGTGGCGCTGATCGGCCGTCCGTTACGCCGCGCGAAGACGGGCACCTCGGCGGAGAGGAGCTGCCGGTGCGGATGCTGCGCGAGATGCGCGGTGAGCAGGGAGCCGATTCGCGGGCCGAACGGAACCAGACGGCTCTTGGCAAACTTCGTGTTCCGAATGTGAAGCAGGCGCCGGGTGGCGTCGATGTCGCCGACGCGCAACCGTGAGACTTCCCCCACCCGCAGGCCCAGGCCGTAGAGCAGGGTGAAGATGGTCCGGAAGCTCGACCCGCGACAGGTCGTAGAGCGATTGTCCGGCAACCGGCCTGCCACGTCGAAGAGACGCCGGGCGGCTGCGGGATCAAGGAGAAACGGCAGCCGCACACGTGTCCCGCGGCGCGGTTTCGAGCGCACCGGGGAGTGCTGCAGACGCTCTTGGTGAATCATCCAGTCGAAGAACCGGACCAAGGACCCGTGCAGGTGGTTGTAACTGCGCGGCGCCGGCCGGGGACGCGAGACGAGGAAGTCGTCGATCAACGAGGGCGTGACATCATCGACAGCGCTGACACGATGCTCTACGAGGAAGCGATCGAGCAACCGCAAGGCGCTCTCCTCGGCGCGGTAGTGGCGCCCGAGCGCACGCTTGTACGCGAGAAAGGCCCGCATCCCGTCGGCGAAGACGCTCCGAAATCCGGTCCAGAGGCGGCTCATACGACCTCCTCGTCGCCATCGCCGCAGGCGACCTCACGCAGGGTCTCGATGGCGACCTTGCTGTAGATTTCCGTGGAGGCGGGGCTCCGATGCCCGACGTAGTCGCCGATGGATTTCAGGGGCCAGCCCGCATCGACGAGGCGCTGTACGCAGGTGTGGCGCAGCGTGTGGGAGCCGGGCCGTGGAACGACGATCCCCGCCTGCTTCAGGTAGTAGGTGACGCGGCAGGACACCGCGCTGTGCTCGATGGGCTTGCACGGCGGGAGGACTCGGAAGAACACGCGGCGAGAAGGCGTCGTCGGTCGGCCGGACTGCAGATAGTCGACGACGGCCTCGCCCACGAGCGGGGAGAGCGGGTAGGCCGTCGAGTGGCCGGCCTTCCGCTCCGGGATGCGAAGGCGATCATGAGACCAGTCGATGTCGTCGAGGGTGAGCGCAGCGACTTCCCGCGCCCGCAGGCCGTAGGTGACGAGCAGGAGAAGCATCGCGTAGTCGCGGCGTCCCACGACGGTGCGGCGGTCCACGACCTCCAGCATGCGCCGGACCTCATCCCACTGAATCGACCGCGGCACGGTGGCGAGACGGTAGACCCGCGGGCTGTCGACCGCATGACTCAAGTCGCGTCCGACGAGCCCCTCGCGGTTGAGGTAACGCAAGAACACGCGCAGCACGACGCACCGCGACACGACGCCCGACCGGGAGAGATGCCGGCTGCGGTCGGTCAGAAACCCGCTGATGACCACCGGCGACAGGGCCTGCAGGTCGTCGAGGCCACGCTCGTGCAGGTACGCGGCGAACCGGCGAAGATGATGGCCGTACTGTCGGATCGAGGCGGCGCGGAGCCCGCGCTCGTCGCGTAGGTAGGCGAAGAACTCCGGCGCCCGGTCGATGAACGGTTCCCCCAGCAGGGGGCGGCGCGTGCCGACGAATCCGGGGACAACCAGTCGGAGCATCTGCTCGATCGGCCGGCGGATCTCCTGCGCCAATCGTGGGCGAGCTGGTCCCGGGGCCCGCCGGTGATCCGGGCGGGTGATCCAGTGCTCCACAAACGGTTGAACCGCCGGTGGAAGGTCTGCGTAGCACCTCGCTCCGCGGTCGTAGGTGAACGTCGCGAAATGGAGCAGGAGCGGCACGCGATGACCGAGAACCCTCGGTGCGTGACCACGCTCCAGAAGCCAGGTGACGTACTGCTCGATGGCAGCACCAAGCCAGGATGACCGGATGCGATCGACGGTCTGCGGGCGGACGAAAAACCGTTCCAGCATGGACAACCTCCTCGCGCTCTCGGCGCTCGGTGATCATCCCGTGCTGACGAGCCCACCGTTATGTGCCCAGCAGTCGCGCGACAGCCCTACCCAACCGGCGATCCACGCTGGTGTCGGCCACAGATCGCGAACGGGCACACAACTACAACAACACCATCCTGTCGGAGACCACCGGGACGCTGTCGAACACGCACTGGCGGAACAACCTGATCCTGGGGCAGAACGCGCCGGCCGACTTTCGGGGGCTGCGCCCCAACCTGTTCGGGATCACGACGTTCACCAACTACACCTCGTCCGATTACAACGGCTTCGGTCCCGCGCCGGACACGCCGCTGCCGTTCCGGTGGGAGAGCCCGCCGTTCGACGTGGCCGCCGACTTCCGGGCCCCCGGTCACGCACCGGCGCTCGAGCTGCGCGAGTTCGCAACGCTCGAGGCCTACCGGGCCGCGACCGGCCAGGACCGGAACAGCGTGCGGGTGGGTTACGACGTGTTCGTCGACGTGCCCGCGCTCGATGCGCGGGACGTGAGCGCGCTGCAGAACGTCTACGACGCCGACGATCTCGACTTCCGGCTGCGGCCCGGCTCGGCGGCCGTCGACCGCGGGATGGTGCTGCCGACGGTGACCGACGGCTTCACGGGCAGCGCGCCGGATCTCGGGGCGCTGGAGGTCGGCGGCGCCGCGCCGCGGTACGGGCCCCGCCGCTGACGCTCGCTGGTGAGCGCGCAGCGGTCCGGCCGCCATCGAGCAGCAGCGGACCGATCTCTCGGGGTCGGCCCGGCCGGTGAAGGGTAGAGTCTGACAGTCGTGATCGACGCGACGTCTGGAGGAAATCATGCGCAGAGCCCTGGTCTTGTTGGCGGTGCTGGTGAGCGGCGCGGTGTCGATCCTGATCGCGGCGCCGGTCGCCCAGGACTCCGGTCCCCCCATGGACCTCGAGAGGCTCGAGGACAACCTCTACGTCCTCCACGGCGGGTGCTCGTGCGGCAACTCGACGTTCTACATCACGGATGCCGGCGTGGTCATGGTGGACACGAAGGTGGCCGGGCAGGGCCGGGCCATCCTCGACCAGCTCCGGTCGGTCACGGACCAGCCTCTCGTGATGATCATCAACACGCATACGCACTTCGACCACACCGGGAGCAATGCGGAATTCGGGGCCGTCGACCGGATCGTGACGCACGCCAATGCCAGGGAGAGCCTGATGAAGGCGACCTGCACGCCGGCCACCAACTGCGACGCCTTCAAGGGCGACGACGCGCAGTACCTTCCCAACGTCACCTTCGACGACCAGCGGTCGCTCACGGTCGGCAGCGACCGGATCGACCTCTACCACTTCGGAGCCGGGCATACCGATGGCGATGCGTGGATCGTGTTCCCTGCCGTCCGTGCTGCGTTGACCGGCGACATGTTCTCCCACAAGGGCGTCCCGTTCGTCGACACCGCGAACGGGGGCAGCGCGCTGACCTTCGGTGACACGCTCGCCACCGCGACGGCCGAGCTCGACGTCGACACCGTGATCTCCGGACACTTCGACGCCTATCCCTTCGACGATCTCGTCCGGTATACGGAGTTCCACCGGCATCTGAAGGCTCACGCGCTCGCCGGCATGGAGGCCGGGAGGCCCGCCGAGGAAGTCGCGGACGCCTACGAGCCGCCGGCGGGTCTGAGCGACTTCTCGGCCGCGGGGCCCCTGCTGCGGTCCTTCGTCGAGCTGATCTACGACGAATCACGAACCCGGGAGTGAGGGTCCGGGTCCGCCTGGGGCGATCAGGCCGACGGGCTCCGAGGCGCTGGCGGCGAAAGGTCAACTGCCCAGTCTCTGAGTTTCTGGACGTCTACGCCGGATCGATCCAGTAGCGTGACCAACTCCTCTTGCCTGGGTTGCCCGAAGACGACCCGGTAGGCGGCGAGCTGGCGCTTCAGGCGGTCGAACTCGGCGATCTCCGCCGTGTATGGCAATTGCGACACATGGCGCTGCACCCGATGCTCCCCGGGTGCGATCCAGTGCGGGACCAGGTCGCTGTCGGCAGCGGCCCGCGCGGCCTTGTCGGCGAGCTCGAACATCAAGGTCCAGATGTCGTCGCCCGCGCTCCAGGAGGCGAACGCGTCGTCCGCATGTGCGGCCGCAACGTTGCGGCGGACGGCATGACCCTTGTACCGGTGAATCCGCCCTTCGCGCTGCTCAAGATCCACCGGATTACCGGGAAGGTTCCAGTGGACCAGCCGGTGACACCAGGGATGGAAATCGAGGCCTTCCTGCCCGATCGAAGTGCTGGCGAGCACGAACGGTCGGAACGGGCTGTTGAACGCCGCGCGGACGGCGTCCTGGCTGACGTGCGCACCGTCGTCCGCGCGACTGTGGCCGAAGCGCAAGGCGAACACGGTGCGGACACGCAGTTCCTCGACCTCGACGGCCCCCGTTCGGCTTCGTAGCTCAGGACAGCACTGACCACGTCCGGCACAACGTTCCAGGCGGAGAACAACAGTCGCTTCGTCGCCTGTTCCTTGCCCCCGAACGGACCCTCCAGCGGCCAATACGGCAGCGTGGGCGGCATCCACAGCAGGCGCCACAGTCCCTGGCCTATCAGCTCGCGCACGAGCTCGCGCAGCTTGGCGTGCCCGGGGTCGATGGTGCCCCACGACCGCAGTGTCGCCGCCTTCAGGAAGGCCGCGTCATGGCGTTGGAGCGCGTCGACCATCTTGTCGGGGCGTGTGGATTGCCTCCTTGAGGCGCTCGTCGAACCTGTAGCCATGCATGAAGTGCGCCAGGTACGGAGCCGACTTCCAGAACGGCATCGGGTCCTGGTCGCTGACGGCGCGAAACAATGCGTCCGCGGCCAGGTACTGTCGGACGTCGCCAGCGGTGACGGAGGTCTTGTGCCGGTGCTCGCACACCATGGCATCCCGGTCGTCGGTGGCCGCGACGCGCTCCGTGCGCGCCATGACGTCCTGCAGGGATCCTTCGACTTCCCGCTTCGCCCGCTCGACGCGTTCCATCTGCTCACGCTCTCCGGCGGCCGCGCGCCGCAGCGCTGCTCCGAAGCGCGAGAGCTGATGCTGGAGCTCCTGGACGCGGGCGCCGTCGTCGCCGAGCAGGAACCGTGTGGTGTCCAGGGAAGTCCTGGTAGTGCTCCTCGTGCTCGATCTCCGCGTCCGCGGTGTAGAGCTTGTACGGTGTGGCGGAGAGCAGGAGTGTGCGTACGCGCCTGTCGTCGTGCGCCTTGGCCTGGAACAGCTCCTGCGCCAGATCTGCCGCGGCATCCCGCTCGGGCCCCTGCGTACCGAGCAACGACTTGAAGCGCTGGAACTCGTCCAGGATGACCAGGTCGGGCTCGAGGGCATGGACGCAGGCACTCGCCAGCACGCGGCGCAGCTCGGAGATGACCTGGTCTCGCCGGTACCGGGCTTCCGCGGGCCACGCGTGATAGCGACGGAACGTGGTGTCGAGGAGTTCGCGCAGCCTGCCCTGCAACTCGGGAAGCTCGCCGAACGCCGCCTCGAAGCGTAACCGGATCGTCCGGTCGATGGGCCGGGGGGAGTGCTCCAGTCGCCAGCGCCAGTCGTCCCTCTTCGTGATCCCTCCCTGCAGAAGGTTCATGAGCGCCGTGCGCCTGCCCATCAGCGGATCGAGCAGTCGGAACACCACCTCCCGTTCTCGGCCCTGACCGGTCGACCGCCCCAGGTTGAACGACGTCCCGGGGGTGAAGCTGACGAAGTTCAGCTTGCCGCCGGCGAGTCCGGGTTCGCCTTCCCGGTGCGCCAGCTCCGTGGCCAGCATCGTCAGGCGGGTCGCAAGCGCGAACGAACGTTCCTCCGCGCCGCCCACCCGCAGCTTGGGGAGATTGGCGCGCGCGATGCTGCCGTTGCTGCAGATGTAGACGATGTCTATCCGCTCGACCCCGTTCCAGAGGTGGTCTATCGCGCGCGCGATGATCCCTCGGGCGACCAGCGTCTTGCCGAGGCCCACTTCGTCGGCGACCAGGAAGCGCCCGGTGCTGTCGTCCGCCGTGAACAAGCGGTGGAAGGCGTGCTCCACGGTTCGGCGCTGAAACGGCTTGAGGGGCTTCAGACTCGCGTCGACGGATGGTCGCTTCATGAGCGTGGCTCCGAGCCTCGACGTGAAGCGAGAATCGCCGCGCCAGCTCGAGGATCTCCCGACAGCCCTCCGGGGCACGCAGCGCGTCGGCATCGGTCCAGACGTCCTCCGCCGGCGAATCGGATCCGTTCCGCACCAGCCATGCCAGCAGGGTGCCGGCGCACCGCTCCTCGATGCGCCCGCGCAGGAAGTCGGCCTCGTTGCGCGTCAACGCGAACGACGCCTCCCAGGGAAACCCCTTCGGGGCCGGCGACAGCCGTGGATGCCAGTGCGCCTGCTGACTCCAGATGACGCCCGGATCGTCCGCGCGTCCCGGAACGCCTCGGCCGTCGACGAGCGCGTCGAAGTGCGAATGGTACCAACCCTGGCTCTGTTGGGGCTGGAAGACGCCCCACCGCGTGAGCGCAGTCCAGTAGAGGGAGCTCGGCAGGCGTACAAGGGACTGGCGTGCGACCGCGCCGATGACGCCTATCGCATCGTCGTTCTGCTTGAGCCGCCCGATCAGGTCGACTTCCGCGGCGCGAGCAACGCGCTCGACGTCGCTGCCCCGGACCCGGCGAGTCTCCAGCCGCTGGTAGAGCCAGGGGATGAACAGGACGTACCGGAGCCGGGTCTGGATGTACGACGTGCCCGGGAACAGCGCGTCCGAGATCACGTCCCGCAGGCTGCCGAGCCCCATCTCGTCGAGCGTGCCCTGCTCCTTGAACAGATCCAGCACGCGGCGCATCTTGTCGCGGTCGCTCGCCATCAGGTCGAGCCATGTCAGCGTCGCCTGCATTCAAGTTGCCCTTTCCGCCCCACTCCAACAGCCAGTGAGTCACCCCCCGCGTTGACTTCACCCACGTGTCAGGCGCTCGAAGAACGGATAGCGCGATCTCTGGGTGAGCATAGCGGGCCGTCCATGATATTTGCATGGTTTCTGGCGGGGCTTATGTGACATTCTGGCGACTCCCCACCGTCCTCGGTCGGGGCGCCGAGTCATCCCGCCTGGAAGCCCGGCGGGCGTCCGGCGACCCCTTGGCGAGAGGCGGACTCGCTCGACGGCGCGCGGCGCCCGCAGCCGGAAGCCGGAACTGCCGACCCGTCACGAATGGCGCGGGTTAGAATGCTGGCATCGTGCCCGACCGACACGACCGAGACGGGGGCGTCTTGCGCGGCTGCCGAGGCGCTCCCCGCTGGCCGGCGGCCGGAGAACCAGGCGCCGTCGCTCCCCAGGGAGGAATCGAAATGCAGACGACTCGCCGTGGATTCGTTGGAACCATCGCGCTGGGCGCCGCGGCTGGTGCCCTGGCCGGCACATCACCGTTCAGCCCGCGGGCCCGCGCCCAGACTCGGGCCGCCGCGAAGTCCGGCATCTACGACGGTGGCGTCATCCAGCTCAACCAGAACGAGAGTGCCCGCGGCCCCGGCCCGAAGACCATCCAGGCCATTCAGGCCCACACCAACAAGCGCATGGGCCGCGGCTATTCACCGGATCACGTCAGCGAGCTGAGAACGGTCATCGCCGACTACTACGAAGTCGGTACCGACAGCGTGCAGCTCGCGACCGGCTCGACGCCCCTGTTGCAGGGCTCGGTGCGGGCGTTCTGCTCGGCGACCAGGGGCTTCGTGACCCCCATGCCCACTTATTCGACCAGCCTGGCCACCGCCCGGCGGATCGGCGCCAAAACGACCGAGGTGGATCTGGACAGCTCGCTCGCCATCGATCTCGAGGCGCTGGCGGAGGCGTCCCGCGGCGCGGGCCTGGTCTATCTGTGCAATCCGAACAATCCCACCGGCACCGTACACGGACCCGGAGCCGTCGAGCGTTTCGTGCGCCGCGTGCTGCGTGAATCGCCGGACACCGTGATTCACGTCGACGAGGCCTACATCAACTACGCACGGCCCGGCAGCGTCGAGACGGCGGTGCCTCTGGCGCTGGAGGACGAGCGCGTGTTCGTCACCCGTTCCTTCTCGAAGGCGCACGGCATTGCGGGCCTGCGTGTCGGATACGCCCTCGCCCGGGAGCAGACCCTGGCCCGGATCCGCGGCGCCTGGGGCCTGGGCGACGTCAACATGCTGGGCGCGATAGCTGCGATCACCGCGTTCGAGGACACCGAACACATCGCTTGGGAAGTGCGGGAAAACGCCGAGATTCGCGACGGCGTCATCGCTGCCTTCCGCGACATGGGCTTCGACGTGCCCGACTCCAACACCAACCACATCTTCGTCAACATCGGACGCCCCGCGCAGGAGTTCCGCGAAGCGTGCCTGGAGCGCAAGGTGCTGGTCGGCCGGGACTTTCCCCCGCTGCATACCACGCATTGCCGAATCTCGATCGGCAGCCGAGACGAGATGGCGGCGGCGATGGAGGTGTTCAAGGACGTCCTGGCGTGAGAGTGAACGGCGGAGCTGCGACGCCGGCGCCACGCCGTACCGCCGCAACTCTACCTGTGACGTGACGAGAGGGGGCAACGATGTCAGGCATCGTCCGGCTCGATCGAAGGACCTTCATGAGAAGCGCCGGCGCGACCGCCATCGCCGGCGCCACGGGCGGCCTGGTCGGCGGCACGAGCGCGGCGGCCCAAAGCGCAACCAGCATCCCGCGCCTGCCCGACGGCAGGTACGACTTCGACACTCCCTACGATCGTGTCGGCACCGACTGTTCCCGGTGGGACGCTCCGGCCCTCCGCTATCCGGAGGGTACGTTCAAGTACGGCATGGGTGTGGCGTCGATGGACTTCGAATGTGCGCCGTGCATCACCGAGGCACTGCACGAAAGGATCCGGCATCACAACTGGGGCTACCTGAGCACCACCGAACCCCTCCGAGACGGCATCCTGAAGTGGAACGGCGAACGCCACGGTCTGGATCTGGACCCCGCCTCCATCGTCATCTCCGACGGCGTCTATCCGGGCGTCATCGCGGCGCTGCGATCGTTCGTGCCGATCGGGAACAAGGTGCTCCTGACCACACCGGCGTATTCGGGGTTCTACGGAATGGCCCGCGCGGCCCGGGTGGATACCGTCGACAGCCGGATGCTCTACCGGAACGGGCGCTACGAGATCGACTGGGACGACCTGGAATCGAAGATGACGGCGGACGTGCGCGCGATTATCGTCTGCAACCCGCAGAATCCGACCGGCAACGTGTGGACGGAGGAGGAGGAGCTGCTCCGCCTCGGCCGGCTGGCCCTCGAGCACAAGGTGGTCGTGCTGGCGGACGAGATCCACTCCGACGTCATTCGTGCCGGGCACAGATACACGCCGTTCGCGAGCCTGCCGGACGAGGCCGTGGTGAACAACAGCGTGACCTTCAACGCCATCAGCAAGACCTTCAACCTCGCGGCGATGAAGAACGCCTACTACTACTCCAGGAGCCCCACCCTGCTGGCGCGCGTGAACCAGTACCACCGCGCGGAGCTCAGCACGCTCGGCGTGGTCGCCAACACCGCGGCGTACCGGGACGGCGCCGAGTGGTTCGATCAGGCCAACGCGTACATCGATGACAACCACACGTTCGTCGAGCACTTCGTCGAGCAGCACATGCCCGAGGTGGGCTATTCGCGCAACGAAGGCACGTTCATGACCTTCCTGGACTTCAGCGGGGTCATGGAGCGCATCGGCGCCGAGGAGGCCGCGGCGCAGGGCGGCGACGACACTGCCGAGGAGTACTTCCGGGACTGGCTGACCCACCAGTCGGGTGTCTATCTGAATCCGGGTTCCATCTACGGCAGCGGCGGAGAAGGCCACATGCGAATGAACGTGGCCTCGTCGCGCCGGGTTCTGCGGGAGGCGTGCGAGGCGATGGCAGCGGCCGTTCGCAACGTCTAGCCGTCGTCGTTCGCGTACTCGATCCGGGCTTCGACGGTGCCTCGACGGGGCGACCGGGACACGAACACGTGAGCGGTGCGGCAGAGGCAGGAGGAGGCTGAAATGAAGCGTGGGTACGTTGTCGCGGTGTGCACGCTGGCCGCGGTCGTCGCACTGGCGGCCGCTCCCGCCGCGGCCCAGACGCTGCGGACGGCGTGGGGCGACCCGGACCTGCAGGGCATCTGGGACTTCCGCACCACCACGCCACTCGAGCGGCCCGAAGACCTCGGCGACAGGGCGTTCCTCACCGTCGAGGAGGCCGCCGCGGTGGAGCAGGCCGCGGTCGAGCGCGACAGGGAACTGTGGGAGGCGGAGGCGCGCCGCACCGAGGCGGGCGGTAACGTCGGCGCCTACAACAACTTCTGGATGGACCAGGGGAGGAAGCCGATCGAGACGCGGCGGACGTCGCTGGTCATCCATCCGCCCAACGGCCGGTTCCCGGAGCTCTCCGAGGTCGGCGCGGAGCGGGCCGCCGCCCGCCGCGCCCACATGGAGATGCACCCGGCCGACTCCTACACCGACCGCAACACGTCGGACCGCTGCATCGTCGGGTTCAACGCCGGCCCGCCGATCACGCCGCTGGCCTACAACCAGAATATGCAGCTCTTCCAGGGTCTTCCGCAGAATCTGTGGGTAAGAACGGAGGCTGGTAGTCCTCGTCAGACAAGAGGCAGCGTGCCCGTGTGCTCGCCGCCGTCAAGGCGCTTCGCTCCGCTCCGCCCCCGCTGCGCGGGGCTGACGGCCTGGACGCCGGCTCCGCGCACGAGCGCCCCGGCTCTCGTCTGACGAGGACCAAATGCCCGACGCCCGTATCGGGAGGGCGATGGCCCGTCCCGAAGCACAGAACGCAGCCTCGACATCGGAAACGCATCCCGTTCCGGAATCCGCGACAATTGGTGTTGCAGCAGCCAAGCGACGCGGAAGGGGAACGGGATGCAACTCAAGAGTATCTTGAATCGGGTCCAGAAGCACCCGTCGTTCATCTACGAGACGGTGCGGCTGGTGGAGCACCCGCAGTTGACCCTCGAGGTTCGGGTGCGGCCTCGCGCCGGGACCCGCGCGACGTGCTCGCAGTGCAGGCGCCGGGCCCCGGGCTACGACACGCAGGCGGTCCGGCGCTTCGACTTCGTGCCCCTGTGGCACATCCCCGTGGTCTTCCTCTACGCGATGCGCCGCGTCGACTGCCCGCGCTGCGGCGTACGGGTCGAGGCGCTGCCGTGGGCCACCGGCAAGCACCGACTGACCGACGCCTACGCCTGGTTCCTCGCCGGGTGGGCCAGGCGTCTGTCGTGGCAGGAGGTCGCCGCGGCGTTCCCCACGTCCTGGGACACCGTCTATCGGGCCGTGCGCATGGCGGTCGACTGGGGCCTCGCGCACCGCGACCTCACGAACATCGAGGCCATCGGCGTCGACGAGCTCTCCCGCCGCCGCGGGCAACGCTACCTGACGCTGGTCTATCAGATCGACGGTCACTGCAAGCGCCTGCTGTGGGTCGGCCGCGAACGCAAGGCCGCGACGTTGGAGGGCTTCTTCGACTGGTTCGGCCCCGCACGCAGCGCGGCGCTGTATTTCGTCTGCTCGGACATGTGGAAGCCCTACCTGAAGGTGGTTGCCGAGCGCGCCGGCCAGGCCGTGCAGGTGCTCGACCGCTTCCACATCATGAGCCATTTCTCGCAAGCGATCGACGAGGTGCGCGCGGCGGAGGCCCGGAAGCTCGCCGCCGCGGGCCGGGCGCCGGTGCTCAAGCGCAGCCGCTGGCTCCTGCTCAAGCGTCCGGAGAATCTCAGCGACGAGCAGCGGGGCCGGCTTGCGGAGCTGGTGCGTCGCAACCTGCGCACGGTTCGCGCCTACCTGCTCAAGGAGGACTTTCAAGCGCTGTGGGGCTACGTGTCGCCGTACTGGGCCGGCCGGTTCCTCGACCGCTGGTGCACTCGGACGATGCGCTCGCGGCTCGACCCGATGAAGGAGGTGGCCCGCATGCTGCGCTCGCACCGCGACCTGATCCTGAACTGGTTCCGGGCCCGAGGGCAGTTCTCCAGTGGCATTGTCGAAGGCTTCAACGGGAAGGCCAGAGTGATCACCAAACGGGCGTATGGCTTCCGCACCTCCGCGGCACTGGAAGTCGCTTTGTATCATGCACTTGGCGACCTGCCCGAACCAGAACTCACCCACAGATTCTGCTGACGAGGCCGACGTGATTCTGGCTTCGGGAGCCGTGGCCCCGAGCGCCGGCCTGCCATCGGTCCTGAGCATGTCCCTTCACCAGCCCGGGAACCTCCGCGCCCTGCATCGAGAGCTTCTCGACCGCGGCGCCCGGATCGTCTCCGCTCCCTTCGAGGTCGACTGGCAGGAGGGCACCTATCAGCTCGAGGTCGAAGACCCTGACGGCAACGTTCTCATCTTCTGGGGGAGCGGAACTGACGAGGGACAGGTTGATGCGTCTACCGCTCGTCGTTGACACGGAACATGGAGCACGCGCTACTCGGGCAGCGTCCATCGACCGTGGAAGCGGGACCCGTCCAGGACGACGGCATGGCGTGCCGTCGAACTGCGCTACAGTCTCCCGCAGCAGGGCCGATGCCGTTCGACCATGATTCACTTCCCGTGCGGCTGTTCACGGCGTCGCACGAACGTGCGTGGAACCCCGGCGCCATCGATTTCTCGCGGGAGCGCTCCGACTGGCTGGCCCTCAGCGACGACGAAGGCCGGCTGCTGCTGCGGCTGGTCTCGAGCTTCCGGATCGGCGAACGCGGGGTCACGCACGACCTGGCTCCCCTGCAGGTCTGGTTTCGCCGGGACGGGCGGATCGAGGAGGAAACCTTCGTTGCCGCCCAGATGTACGAAGAAGCGCGGCACGTGCAGTTCTTCGAGCGTTGGCTGGTCGAGGCGCTGCCGGGCCGGTTCGGCGTCGACATCCCCTATCCCGATCTCCACGGCGACATGTTCTCCGTCCGTCTGCCGCAGACCATGCGGGCGCTGCTCGACGACGACAGCCCCGAGGCGCTGCTGCGGGCCGTCATGCTCTACCACTTCTACGTCGAGGGCGTGGCCGCGGAGGCCGGCTATACCTTGTACTACTCGATGTTCGAGCGGAGCGGCCGCTTCCCCGGCCTCGAGCGCGGCATCCGGCTGATCCAGCGCGACGAGGCGCGCCACATCGCCTTCGGCGTCCACGTCCTGCAACGGCTGCTGGCCAAGCATCCTGGCCTGATCGTGCTCTTCGAGAACGAGGTCGCGAGTCTGCGCCGCCTCGCCGAAGACGATCCCGACCAGGTCCTGGCCGGCTTCGAACCGGGCAACGTCCCGTTCGACCTCGACCATGCCGCCTTCCGCCAATGCTATCTCGGCAAACTCGAAGAGATGCAGAGGCGCGTGGGCGAGCGCCCGCAGTAGCTCCCCGCCGGGCCGGCGAGAGTCTGCATGAGGCTTGCGACCATCGTCCCGGCCCCCAACGTGGAAGCGTACGGCATGAACGTCTGCGGTATACGTGCGGGTGTGTCAAGGCAACGCGAAGACGTAGAGCGCGTTGGAGCCGACCGGTCGCTGCTTCTCGGGCGTCAGATCGGCGGGCAGCATCGTGCCCCAGCTCCCGCCTCCCGTCCCCACCGGCACGGCGATGTACTGCCGCCCGTCGACCGCGTAGGTGATCGGGAAGCCCTGGACGGACGTCGACAGCCGGGTCTGCCACAGGACGTCGCCGGTCGCGGCGTCGAAGATGTACAGGTGCCGGTCCCAGTCGCCCGCCACCGCGATGCCGCCCGCGGTGGTGAGCGCGGCGCTGTTGATCGGCGTGCGCGTGCGGTGGCGCCATAGCACCTCGCCGGTCCGGATGCTCATGGCCAGGAACTCGCCGAGGTGCTCGGGGCTCGCCGGGTGCATGTGGTTGGTCCGGCGGACCGGACCGGTCCCGCCGCCGCCCTCCACCCTGTCCACGGGACCGAAGACGCCCGTTTCGCAGTTGAGGATGATCGGGATGAAGAACGCCTCGAGCTCCGGGTGGTACGACATGGCGCGCCAGCTCTTGAAGCCGGACGTGCTCGGGCACCAGAAGACCTCTTCGTACAGCTCGGGCACGGTTCCCTCGCGGTAGGTCACGGCGCCGGTCTCGGGGTCGACGTCGGCGAAGGTCTGGTAGCCGAGGTCGTGCGCGCTCCGGAACGCACCCGTCTCGACGTCCATCTCCCAGAGCACCGCCATCTTGCCCATCGTGAAGACCGAGCGTTGCCCGTCGTAGTCGACGAGGATCCGCTCGAACACCTCGTCCATGTCGAGCGACTCGGCCGGCAGGTGCTGGAAGTACCACTTCATCTCGCCCGTCGCCGGGTCGAGGGCGAGGGTCGAGTTCGTGTAGAGCGCGTCGCCGTCGGTGCCCCGCACGACGGTGGCCCACGGCTTGGCCTGCGCCGTGCCGTGGAAGAGCGTCCTCGTCACCGGGTCGTAGCTGCCCGGAATCCACGAGTCGCTGCCGGCGCGGAACATCAGCGGCAGGTCGCCCCAGGTGTCGCCGCCCCGGTCGCCCGGCCGCGCGATGGTCGACGTCCGCCACGCCTCCTCGCCGGTCGCAGCGTCGAGGCCGACGATGTAGCAGGTGTCGTCCTGGTATACGCCGCATCCGGTCAGGCCGGACACGATCCGGCCGTCGGCGACGATCGAGCCGCTCGTGAACTGGAAGCTCGCCCCCTGCGCCACGTCGGTGTCCCAGACCTCCGTCCCCGTCCGGGCGTCGATCGCCACCACGTGCCCATCCGACGTGTTCAGGTAGATCCGGTCCTCGTAGATGGCGATGTTGCGATGCGGCCGGCCGGGAACCGGAGTCGCGGCACCAGTCGCCGCCGGCGCTCGGTCGCGGCGGTAGGTCCAGATCAGCTCCCCGCTGGCGGCGTCGAGCGCCTGCACCATCTCGCCCGGGTTGGCCAGGAACATGACGCCGTCATGAACGATCGGTGTCGTCTGCTGGCTGCCGGGGGCCATGCCCCAGCTCCAGGCGAGCCGCAGGCGGTCGGCGTTCGCCGTCGTGATCTGATCGAGCGGGCTGTGTCCCTGCCCGTCGAGCGTTCGCCGCCAGTTCAGCCAGTCGGCCGCGTCGGGGTCCTGCAGCATCGCGTCGGTCACCGGGGTGAGCGTGTCGATGCGGCTTCCGTCCTGTGCGCTTCCCGCGGCGGCGGCAAGCAGCAGGGCGGCAGCGATCGGTATGGCGTCGATGCGGCGAAACGGCGAAGTACTCATGACGGTTCTCCTGTTCGCGCCAATGGGCCGGCGCCGCGTCGCGCACCGGCGCGAGCGAGCCGCGCTACTCCAGCGACCGAAGGAAGGCGACGGCGAGAGCGGTCCCGGCCGCGACGACGATGCCGGTGGCCGTGAGAGCGATGCCAATCATCCACTTGATCAATCGCGGCCCAAGGGCAGCGATGTCCGTCCGTACGTCGGCGCGGAGAGCGTCAAGGCTTGCCCGGACGCCGGCGCGGTATGTGTCGAAGTCCGCTCGGAGGTCGGCGCGGTGGGCGTTGAGATCCGCCCGAGCCCCGCCGCGGTGGCCGTCGAGATCCTCCCGGGTGGCGGGATCGGCATGCTCGACCGCCTGCCGCACGAGGTCCGTGATGGCGTCGGCCTGCCGGGGCTCGATGCCGGAGTCCCTCAACTCGCGGGCCAACGTAAGCGTGTCGAGCATGCTGGCACCCAGTCTATCCGAACGTGGACCTGCGGCGAGGCGGTCGAGTTGGCCATTTCCGCCGGTGGGGAGCACCCCGAAGGTGTGGAGCGGGGCCGAGTCTCTTCGCAGGACGCCGTCATCGAAGGATCGCCGGTCACCCCGCTTCACGGCACGGGAAGAGCGCCAGGGAGAGCGCCCCGCCATCGACGACTGCCGGGAGCGCCGTTCGCAGGCTATGCTTCGTCCCGCGTCCGGCGCACGGCCGGGGCGGCGAGGTACGCCGAAATGAGAGGCGGAAGTGGAACACGACCTGCAGAGACTGATCGACGATCCGCGGTTCCGCGAGTACCATCAGAAGATCGCGAAGCGCAAGGAGTTCAACACGTTCGATGTCCTGCGCTACGCGGACTACGAGATACGCCACAGCAACGTCCTGGCGTGGCTTCTCCAGCCGGATGAGTCCCATGGCATCGGCGGGGAGTTCCTGAAGTGGTTCGTCGAGCACTACAACGGGAAGGTCGGAAGCGAGGCTGCCGTCCCCGTTCCATCCGTCTCCGAGGCGAACGACGTCCGCATCGTGAGGGAGCTGAGCAACGTCGACGTATCGGTCTTCCTCGAACGACCGAGGTACCGCATCGCCATCGAGAACAAGACGGTCGAGGCTGACTCCGAACACTTCGATCAGGTACGACGGTACGACAGGGAATTGCGCGAGACGCCCGGGCAGACTTACACGATCCGCAGCGTGCTGCTGACCACGTCACCCGAGGGGGCGGTGTCGGAACCGGACTTCGTACACGTAAGTTGGTCGTCCGTTGTCGAGGAGATTCGGTCGCTGCAGGCCGACGGCGCATTTCGGTCGACGGAGGTCGGCGCCTTCATCCGCCAGTACTTGGACGCGGTCGACGGATGGCTCGCTCCCAGCGCGACAAGCGAGGATCACTACGTGACGCTGCGGGAGGACTACGGCCCCTTGTGGAAGGAGATGCTCGACGTCATGGGACGCGAGGGCGACGACGGCGTCGCGAGGCTAGTTCCGGCCCACGGGAGCGAATTCCGGCCGACCGTGGTCAGGCTGGCCAAGGAGTTTGGAAATGAACCGAGGAAGCTGAGGGACGCGGTTGGCGACTTCTTGAAGGGGCCGAGGAAACTTCAAACCTGCAAGGGACAGGACCCCAAGAAGACATGGTTCGCTCAGTACTGGGATCTCTCTGAACCCGCTCGGGATCTCGGTATCGCGTCCTGCCTTCGGTGGGGACTGACCTTTGAGCACAAGGAGATCCAGATTGGCTTCTACCTGTACCAGTGGTCCAAGAAGACGCAACCGGTAGTGGAACGGATCAAGGCACACATGCAGAGGGTACCGATAAACACTCGGGAGCCGACCTGGTACCTCATGAAGGAGGAAGGGACGTACTTCTACGTCTACCATCGAACGTTCCTGTCGGCCGGCGACCTGCGCGGCATGTCGACAACGAGAGCCAAGGAGAAGGTTCTGGAGAAGTTGAAGGAGTGCCTGGACTCGGACGACTCGGAGTACAGGCGCATAGAGAACTACTTCAAATGCCTGGCATTCGGGCCGGACGTTCCCACGCCGGACGCGGAGACAGCATGACGGCGATCACGGGAGCACGCCGACCGAACTTTCCCTGTACCGTGAAGTAAAATGCTCGTACTTGAAGTGCGGGACCTGCACAAGCGCTACCCGCACGGCGGCACGGACGTGATGGCCGTGGCCGGAGTCAGCCTGACCCTTGAACGCGGCGCGTTCACAGCGCTGGTCGGCCCGTCGGGGTGCGGCAAGTCGACGCTCCTGCACCTGTGCGGCGCCATGGACAGGCCGACGGCGGGCGAGGTTCGGCTGGAGGGGCAGTCGCTGACGGGCCTGGACGACGACGCGCTGACGCGGGTGCGGCGGACGCGGATCGGTTTCGTGTTCCAGACCTTCAACCTGCTGCCGACGCTGACGGTGGGGGAGAACATCGGCCTGCCGCTGCTTCTGGCCGGTCGCGACTCCGGTGACGCGGGGCGGCGCGCCCGCGAGTGGGCGGAGCGCATCGGCATCTCGCACCGGCTCGACCACCTGCCGGCGCAGCTCTCGGGCGGCGAGGCGCAGCGGACGGCCATCGCGCGAGCCGTGGTGCACGACCCGGTGCTGCTGCTCGCGGACGAGCCGACCGGCAACCTCGACACCGCGAACGGACGCCGGATTGTGGAGTTGCTGCGCGACGTGAACCGAAGCTCGAGCGCGGCGGTGCTGCTGGTCACGCACGATCCCGCCGTCGCGGCGGCGGCGGAACGGGTCCTCGAGATGCGCGACGGACGGCTGGTGGCGGCCGGGGATGTTGAGCCTGGCGCGGGTGGGTCGAGAGGAACGCAGTCGCAGAGGGGGGATACGGGGGGCAGCCTCCGTGCTCCCGAGGTTGCCGGCCCGGCGCCGGCGGAAGGCGTGTCGACGGTACGCCAGGGCGGCGTCGAGGCAGCGCCGGCAGCGGAGCCGACGGCGGCGGGACGGCCGGCATCGTGACGCTGTTCCGCACGTTCATCGTGCGCGCCCTCCGGCAGCAGCGCCTTCGCAGCGCCGTCACGATCGCGAGCCTGGCGATCGGCGTCGGGGTGGTCGTCGCCATCCAGCTCGCCAACGCCAGCTCGGTCCGTGGGTTCGAGACCGCTCTCGAGGCCATCGCCGGGCGCACGTCGCTCGAGATCACCTCGTCGGGCGGGGCGCTGGACGAGACGCGGCTGGCCGGGCTCGGGTGGCTGCG
Organism: Vicinamibacterales bacterium; assembly: GCA_965215155.1. Taxonomy (GTDB): domain Bacteria; phylum Acidobacteriota; class Vicinamibacteria; order Vicinamibacterales; family UBA8438; genus JAGWAJ01. The sequence continues at coordinate 3,360,818 of CBDCCY010000004.1, forward strand.
CGAGTACGGGCTGGTCAGTCCGGTGATCGACGCCGATGTCGTGGTGGCGGTGACGTCCGCGGCCGCGTCGCCGGGCGGGGGAGGCGGGCCGGAGCCGGATAGCGGGGGCTTCGAGCCCACCGCCGGCCCCCCGGTCGAGCCGCCCGTCGTGCTGGAGACCGTGCGGCTGCTCGGCGTCGACATCCTTCGCGACCGGCCGTTCCGCGACTACCCCCTGCTGGATGGCGACGCCGTTCGGGAGACGACGACCGAGGAGTTCCTCGATCGTCTCACCGATCCGCGGGCGGTCATCCTGACCCGCGCGCTGGCGGACCGTCACCGGGTCGCGATGGGCGACGCGGTGGCCCTCGCTGCGGGGGAGCGCTGGGCGTCCCTCCGGGTGACCGGCATCCTCGCCGCCGACGGGCCGGCCCAGGTGCTCGACGGCAACTTCGCCCTGATGGACATCGCGGCCGCGCAGTGGGCGGTCGACAGCCTCGGGCGCCTCGACCGTGTCGACGTTCGGCTCGCGGATGGTCTCGACGTGGCCGCGGCCGAACGGGCGATCGCGGCACGCCTGCCTCCGGGGATGACGGTGCGGCGCCCGTCGGCGCGCGGCGCCGAGGTGGAGCGGATGCTCCGCGCCTTCCATTTCAACCTGACCGCGCTCAGCCTGATCGCCCTGCTCGTCGGGCTGTTCCTCGTCTACAACACGGTCTCGGTCTCGGTGATCGCGCGCCGGGCCGAGATCGGCGCGTTGCGGACGGTGGGTGCCACCCGGACCGGTGTGGCGGCGCTGTTCCTGGGCGAGGCGGCGGTCCTCGCGGTCGTCGGCTGTGCGTTCGGCGCCCCGTTCGGGTGGCTGATGGCGCACGGGGCGGTCGCTCTGACGTCGTCGACGGTGAGCCAGTTCTGGATCGCATCGGCGGCCGAGGTGCCGGCGCTCGACGCACGGATGGTCGCCATCGCCTTCGCGGTCGGCGTCCCGCTCGCGCTGGCGGCGGCGGCCGTGCCGGCGCTGGAGGCGTCGCGCGTCGCACCCCTGGCCGCCGTTCGGGGCGACCGGGACCTTGCCGCCCGCGCGCGGCTGCCGCGGCGCTTCGTGATAGGCCCGACGATCCTGTTCGCCTCCGGCGCGCTGCTCGCGCTGCCCGGCCCGGTTGGAGGCGTGCCGGTGTTCGGAATGCTGGCCGCGCTGGCGGTCGTGCTCGGCGCCGCGACGCTGATGCCGGCGGTGCTGGTCGCGTTCCGCCGGGTCGCAGGCACCGCCATGGCCCGTTGGGGGCGCGCCGAGGGACGGCTCGCCCACGCGAACCTCGGCGCCGCCATCCCGCGTCTGTCCATCTCGGTGGCCGCCCTCGCAGCCAGCCTGGCGATGATGGTGGCGATTGCGGTCATGGTCGGGAGCTTCCGCGAGACCGTCGCCTATTGGGTCGGGCAGACGTTGCAGGCGGACCTCTTCGTGGCGGCCTCCCGCCGCGGGCCGACGGACGCGCGGGCCGCCATCTCGGAGGGGACCGAGGCCGTCGTCGCCGCGCACCCGGCCGTGGCGGCGATCGACGGGTTCGCGAGCGTCGAGGCCCGCCTTCGTGGGTCGCCCATCACCATCGGAGCAGGGCGCTTCGACGTGGTGACCACCCGCGGCGGCCTGCAGTTCAAGGCTCCGGCGGAGGGGCGGGCGGCCATGGCGGGCGCCGCCGGCCGGGACGCCGTCGTCGTCTCCGAGGCCTTCTCGCTGAAGCACGGCGCCGGGCCGGGCGACCGGATCGAGCTGGCGACCCCCGGCGGTCCCGTCCGCTTCGACGTCACGGCGGTCTACTACGACTACTCCAGCGACCGTGGGGTCGCGGTCATGGACGCGGCGACGTTCGCGCGCCACTTCGGGCCGCGCCGGCCGGCCGGCCTGAGCGTCTACCTGGCGCCCGGCGCCGACCCGGAGGCGGTCCGGGACGAGCTGCGGACGGCCCTCGGCCCGGAGCGCCGTCTCTTCATCAACACCAACGCGTCGCTCCGGGCGTCCGTGCTGCGCATCTTCGACGCCACGTTCGCCATCACCTACGCACTCGAGGCGATCGCCATCGCGGTGTCGATGTTCGGGATCGCGGCGACGCTCCTCGCCCTGGCCCTGGAACGGCGCCGCGAGATCGCGATGCTGCGGCTGGTCGGCGCCGAGAGCCGCCATCTGCGCCGCATGATCGTGATCGAGGCGGGGGCCCTCGGCGTCGTGGCGCAGGCGGTGGGGTTGGCCGTCGGCCTCGCGCTGTCGCTCATCCTGATCTACGTGATCAACGTGCAGAGCTTCGGCTGGACGATCCAGTTCCACCTGCCGGTCGGCTTCCTCGCGCAGGCGACGGTGGCGGTCGTGGGGGGAACTGCGCTAGCCGGACTGTATCCGGCCAGACTCGCGGCGCGATTCGCGTGCGGCGACCTGTCCGACGCGCGGTGACTGCCGGCAGGCGCGACCACAAGATGTGCGGCGGATGGCGGCCCGCCGCCGGCGGAGCGCCGGGGCGAGCCCGGGCTTGGCATCGCGACGGCAACCCGCGTGCCACAATCGTTCCATGACGACGGGGAAAGGTGTTGTCACCGAGGGACATCCGCGCGAGGGGCGCGGCTACGTTGGAGCATCCGCGCCTACGGTGACGCCCGCCGCGCTCGCCTGTCTTGCCGCGCTCGCCTGTCTTGCCGCGCTCGCCTGGTTGGCCGCGGCCGCGCCGGCCGCGCCGGAGGCCGGGCCTCCGGGTGCGACCGGTCAGCCGACCGGGGCAGGGCCCGAGGTCGGGCGCAACCTGTGGCGGAGCGCCGATCCGAGCTACTCGCTGTCCTTTCCGCGCGACCACGCCGCACATCCCGACTATCGCATCGAGTGGTGGTACTACACCGGCAACCTGGAGGCGGCGGGCGGGCGCCGCTTCGGCTACCAGGTGACGTTCTTCCGGGCGGGCGTCGACCGGCGGCCGGTCAACCCGTCGCGCTGGGCGGTGCGCGACCTCTACATGGCGCACTTCGCCGTCACCGACGTCGCGCGGGGAGAGCATTACGTGGCCGAGCGGTTGAACCGGGCCGGGGTCGGATGGGCGGGAGCGGACCCCGAGACGTTGCGCGTCTGGAACGACGGATGGTCGCTCGCGCTCGAGGGCGACGGCGCGCATCGCCTGGTCGCGGCGAGCGACGACGGCGCGATCGCCGCCGATCTCCGCCTCGCCGCGCCCGCGCCGCCGGTCCTCCACGGCGCCAACGGCTACAGCCGCAAGGGGAACGAGCCGGGCAACGCCTCGCACTACTACTCGCTGACGCGCCTTCCGACCACCGGCCGCCTCACGGTCGGCGGCGAGGCGTTCGACGTTACCGGCGCGAGCTGGATGGACCACGAGTTCGGCAGCAGCTTCCTGGAGCCCGCCCAGGCGGGTTGGGACTGGTTCTCGATCCAGCTCGACGACGGCACCGACCTGATGCTCTACACGATGCGCCGCCTCGACGGGTCGGCCGACCCCTGGTCGAGCGGGACGGTGGTGGCGCCGGCGGGAGTCACCCGCCTCCGCGCCGGTGACTACCGGCTCGTCGCCGGCCGGCGCTGGACGTCTCCCGACAGCGGCGGGTCCTACCCCGTCGCGTGGCGGATCGCCGTCCCGGCGCTCGACATCGAGCTGCAGGCGGAGGCGGCGGTCGACGCTCAGGAGCTCCGCACCGGCCGCTCGACCGGGGTCACCTACTGGGAAGGAGCGATCGACGTGCGCGGCTCCCGCGGCGGGACGACCGTCACCGGGCGAGGCTACCTGGAGATGACCGGCTACGCCGGACCTCCCCTGAGCCGCGTCCTGCGGTAGGGGTCTGCGCGGGCGCGCCACGCCTCGGCTCACGCTCTACGGCGCAGACTCCTGGCGCGACGGAGGGCGTCGGGTCAGCCGTGCTGCTCGCGAGCGCGTGCGGCCAGCTCCTCGTCCGGCACGTCCTCGATGTGTGTCGCCATCCACGTGCACGACCGCGCCGAAGTCAGGACTTCCGCGGGTGTTCGTTCTGTTCGTGACGCCGCACGGCGTCGAGGAACGTGCGGACCGGTTCCAGCTGGTTCAGCGCGTCGACGACGCGATCGACGTCCAGGGCGACGTACTCGTGCACCACGATGTTGCGGAATCCGGGCAGTCGTTCCAGATGCGCGAGCACGCTGTCGTCGACGAGCGCCATCCGCCCGACGTTCCGCACTGCCTCGGTGTAGTCGTCGAACGGGAGACCGTGCCGGGAAGAGAGCTCGCTCGCGACGTCGATGACGAGCTGACAGACCATCAGGAGGGAATGGAGAACGTCATTCTCCAGGGAGAGGTCGCGGCGCAGAGCGCCAGCGGAGACCCGCGGTCGCAGGGAGTCCAGGTGGTCGAGATGCTTCCGCAGCTCGGCCAGCCGTTCGATCAGAAAGGTCATCGGCCGAGCGCGTCGGCCGTCAGCCGGCGGTAGCGGTCGAGAAGGGGCGCCAGATCGGCGGCGCGGATCTGGACGTCGCGGTAGAAGTCCCGGTCGAGGTCGGGCGACGCTCGCACGAGGTTCATGCCGCGGCGCAGGACGTGCCGGGCGAGGAGCGGCGGAGCATCGTTCAGCACCACCACGTCGACATCGTTGCATCGGACGGCGTGGATCAGGTCGCTGGTCAGGCGCACCCGAAATTCGAAGCGAGCGCCGCGCTCCGGCAGAACTTGCCGGTCGAGGCAGACCCCGACGTCGACGTCGCTCTCCCGGTGCGCACGCCCCGCGGCGTGGCTGCCGAAGAGATAGGCGGATACGAGTCCGGGAAGGCGGGTCTCCCGGAAGTACCGGCGCAGCCCGTCCGCGATGGCGGCGGAAGGGCCGTCCAGCGGCGCCGATCCAGGGGGCGCGTCGCCGCTCGTCATGGCGGGGGTCGGCGCGCGCGTCTACGCAGCGCCCTTCGGGTAGCCCAGGCCGCGGAGCGCCGCCGCCATCTCGTCCAGGATGGCCGGGTCGTCGATGGTCGCGGGCATCGTGTACGGCTGACCGTCGGCGATCTTCTTCACGGTGCCGCGCAGGATCTTCCCGGAGCGGGTCTTCGGGAGCCGGGCCACGATGGCCGCCTGCTTGAACGCGGCGACCGGCCCGATCGATGCGCGGACCCGCTCCACTAGCTCCGGCACGATCTCCTCCGCGCCGCGCGTGACGCCGGCCTTGGTGACGACGAAGCCGACCGGGACCTCGCCCTTGAGATCGTCGGCGACGCCGACGACGGCGCACTCGGCCACGTCGGGATGGAAGGCGAGCGCCTCCTCCATGGCGCCGGTGGAGAGCCGGTGCCCGGCGACGTTGATGATGTCGTCGACGCGGCTCATGATGTACAGGTAGCCGTCGTCGTCCATGTAGCCGGCGTCGCCGGTCAGATAGTAGCCGGGGTAGCGCGACAGGTACGACTGCTCGAAGCCGGCGTCGTTGTTCCACAGCGTCGGCAGGCAGGCCGGCGGCAGCGGCAACCTGATGACGATGGCGCCGATCTGCCCGCGCGGCATCTCCTTGCCGTCGTCGTCCAGGATCCGCACGTCGTAACCGGGGACGGCGCGGGTGGGCGAGCCCGGCTTGACGGGCAGCGTCCCCAGGCCGACGCAGTTGGCCGCGATGGCCCACCCGGTTTCCGTCTGCCACCAGTGGTCGATGACCGGGACGCCGAGTTGCTCGCGCGCCCAGAGCAGCGTGTCGGGGTCGCAGCGCTCGCCGGCCAGGAACAGCGTCCGGAAGCGGGAGAGATCGTGTTTCCGCACGAACGCGCCGTCCGGGTCTTCCTTCTTGATGGCGCGGAACGCGGTCGGGGCGGTGAACAGCACGTTGACGCCGTGCTGCTCGACCACGCGCCAGAACGCGCCGGGGTCCGGTGTGCCGACCGGCTTGCCCTCGTAGAGGATGGTCGTGGCGCCGCTGAGCAGCGGGGCGTAGACGATGTAGGAGTGGCCGACGACCCAGCCGATGTCCGACGCCGCCCAGTAGACTTCGCCCGCCGCGACGCCGTAGACGTGCTCCATGCTCCAGTGCAGGGCGACGGCGTGGCCTCCGTTGTCGCGCACCACGCCCTTCGGGATGCCGGTCGTGCCGGAGGTGTAGAGGATGTAGAGCGGATCGGTCGCCGCCACCGGCACGCAGTCGGCGGGCGCCGCGCCGTCGCACGTCTCGCGCCAGTCGAGGTCGCGGCTCGCGACGAGTGGGGCCTCGGCCTGCGGGCGCTGCAGGATGATGGTCCGCTCCGGCTTGTGCGACGCGAGGTCGATGGCCGCGTCTAGGAGCGGCTTGTAGGGGATCACGCGGCCGACCTCGATCCCGCACGAGGCGGAGAGGATCAGCTTGGGCCGGGCGTCGTCGATGCGCGCGGCGAGCTCCTTCGGTGCGAAGCCGCCGAAGACCACCGAATGGACCGCGCCGATCCGGGCGCACGCCAGCATGCCGATCATCGCCTCCGGCACCATCGGCATGTAGATGACCACGCGGTCGCCGCGGATGACGCCCTGGGCGGCGAGCGCGCCCGCGACCCGCGCCACCTCGTCGCGCAGGTCCTCGTACGTGAAGCGACGGACCGTGCCCGTGACCGGGCTGTCGTAGATGAGCGCAAGCTGCTTGCCGCGCCCCCGGTCGATGTGGCGGTCGATGCAGTTGTAGCAGGTGTTCAGCTCGCCGCCGACGAACCAGCGGTGGAACGGGGGGCGGCGATCGTCCCGCACCGTGTCCCAGCGCCGGTGCCAGTAGAGCGGGTCGGCGGCCGCCGCCCAGAACCCCTCCGGGTCGTCCCGGCTGCGCTTGTAGACCTGCTCGTAGACCGAAGGCATGATGCCGGGATCCTACCGCAAGCAGTGGAGAGTCCTGTCCGGCGGTTGGCACGGGGTCCGGGCGCGTCCCCCGCAGCGAGGAATATGGACGGCGGGTCGACATCACGTCCGGCTTCCGCGCGCGGGCGGGTTCACTGTGATACGGTCAGAAGATCCCATGCGGGCGCTCCGGACCCGGACCGTCGTCGCCGTCCTGGCGTGGAAGCTGGCCGCGCTGGCCCTGCTGCCGGCCGCGCTGTGCTGCCGGGCCATGCTGGTCGCCGACGGCGGCGCCATGCCTGCCTGCTGTGAGGGCGGCGACCACGGCGCGATGTGTCCGCTGAAGCGCGCCGCGCAGTCCGCGGCGGAGTCCGAGGAGGACCGGCCGCGCATGGTCGGATGCGGCTCCCTCGAGGACGCCCTGCTCGGCCTGCTGAGCCTGACCGGGTTCACGCCGGACGAGACGGCGCGCCCCGCGGCCCCCGCGGCGATCGGTCTTCTCGCCGCGGCGGGTGATTCGGCCACTTCGTTCGCCCTCACCCCTCCGTCACCGCCACCCCGCGCCTGAACGCGTTCTCTCGCCAGTCGTTCCGTTCCCAATAGCGTTCCGGTGTCGATTCGGTGCGTCGCCGGGTGTCCGTGCGTTGCGGGCCGAGGCCCTGACGCCGCGCGCACCCGAGCACGCCCGCGGAGGGGTTTCATCATGTTGCGTTCCGCCCGCTCGGGCGCGCGGCTGTCGGCCGCGTTGCTCGGCGTTCTCTCTCTCGCCGCACCGAGCCCCGCGCAGGAGCCCGGTGGCATGATGGTCACGGGCACGGTGACCGACGCCCAGGCCCTCGCGTTGCCCGGGGCGGCGGTGGTCGTCCATACGACCGGCGGTGGGTTCGTCGCGTCGGCGATCGCGGATCGGGAGGGGGCGTTCGAGCTGCCCGACCTCGCGCCCGGCGACTACGTCCTGCGGGTGACGCTGCTGGGTTTCACGCCGCACGAGGCACCGCTGAGGCTGGGCGGGGAGGACGTCGATCTTCCCGTCACCCTCGAGGTGGGGGCGTTCTCCCAGGAGGTGACCGTCTCGGCGCTCATGCCCGAGGTGGCGACGGAGTTCGTCGTCGCGGCGCCGGATATCGAGCGCCGCGTGACGCAGGACCTGGCGCAGTCGCTCCGCAGCCACGCCGGCGTCACCTCCCTTCGCCGGGGTGCCATCAACCTGGACCCGTCCGTGCGCGGGCTCTACGCCGAGCAGATCGGGGTCTTCGTCGACGGGACGCGCACGTTCGCGGCGGGTCCGGCGCGTATGGACTCGGGGCTGAGTCATGTCAGCCCGCACGCGCTGCAGGCGCTGCGCGTCGTGCGCGGCCCCTACGCGCTGACGTGGGGTGCCGGTACGCTGAGCGCCATTCGGGCCGAGACCTTCAAGCCGGCGTTCTCCGGGGGCGGACTGGAGCTCGGCGGTCGCGCCGGCTACAACTACGGCGCGAACGGCGGCGCGTCGGATGCCTTCGCGAGCCTGCACGGCAGCTCCGACCGGATCCGCTTCGGAGTCCAGCACAACACGCGGACCGGCAATGACTACCGCGACGGAAACGGCGCTCGCGTCGAGGGAGACTACGAGTCGTTCGACACCCGCTGGGTCACCGGGTTCCGGATCGGCTCCCAATCCCTGTTCGAGTACAGCGGCGGCCTCCAGCGCCAGAACGACATCGACTATCCCGGTCGCATCCTGGACGCGACGTTCTTCGAGACGCAGTCGCACGCGGTCGAGTTCTCGCACCAGGCGGGCGGGGGCATCCTGCAGGAGCTGGCCGGTCAGGTGTATCTGAACGACAAGCGCCACCTGATGAACAACGACAACAAGCCGACCGCGGTCCGCGATCCCCACCGGACGCCGCCCTTCGCCATCCGCGTCGATCTGCCGGCCTCCGCCCGGACGCTCGGCGGCCGGTTCCACGCGGCGCTCGGGGGTGGACCGCTGCGCTACAAGGTCGGTTTCGACGCCTACCGGCTGCAGCAGGACGCCCGGCAGACGATCAGCGACCGCGACACCGGCATGGTCCACCACGACCGGCATCCGGTCTGGCCGGACGCCGACCTGACCAACGCCGGCGCGTACGCCCAGGTGCTGTTCGAGCGCGGGCGCAGCACCATCGGCGGCACGGTGCGCGTGGACCGGGAGCAGGCCCGCATCGGGCAGGTGACGTCGTTCTTCGCCCAGCACGCGATTCCGGCCTACGGGCTGCACCAGGTGCATGGGCGCTTCCATTGCGTGACCGAGATCTGCGCCCAGGGCGGGAGCGCTCACGGGGGGCACGGCGACCCGGGGATGGGTGGCAGCGGCCACGGATCGGACAGCGGTCATGGCACCGCGGGCGGTCACCAGGCGGAGACCGGCCATGGCGGAGGGCATGGGGGCGCGGCGGCAACGCTGGTCTCGGGGGCGGACTTCGCCCAGGTGAACGCCAGCGTCAGTGCGGCCGCGAACGCCAGCTTGCGCCTGGCCGACGGCTGGCTGGTCACGCTCGGCATTGGACGCGCCGTGCGCAGCCCGTCGGCGCTCGAGCGCTACGCCGACCGCTTCCCGGCCGTGAAGTTCCAGACCGCGGCCGAGTTCCTGGGCAACCCGGTCCTCGTGCCGGAGAAGAGCACGGAGCTCAACGCGGGAACGACGCTGTACGCCGGGCAGGCGAGCGTCGAGGTCGACGTCTTCCTGCGCCGCGTGGACGACTACATCACGGTGGCGCCCGACCCCAACCTCGCCCGGCGGCTGCCGCTCAGCCCCGAGCGCGTCTTCCGCTACGTACAGGCAGACGCGGCACGTTTCGCCGGCGTCGACATTCGGGCGCGTTCCGGGGCCGGACCCTGGATCGACCTGCGGGGCGGCTGGTCGTTCGTCCGCGCCGAGGACCTGCTCTTTCGGGAGCCGCTGTTCGGCGTGCCGCCGTTCGAGCAGCAGTACGCAATCGACATCCACAATCCGTCGCGGACCCGGTGGTTAGAGGTGCTGGTCACGAACACCGCCGGGCAGAGCCGCGTGGCCGCCACCCGCTTCGAGTTGCCGACGGCCGGCTGGACCACCATCGATCTGATGGCGGGGGCCGAGCTGGTGGAGGGACTGCGGGTCCGCGGCGGAGTCCAGAACCTGACGGACGAGTTCTACGTCAACCATCTCAACTCGTTGAATCCGTTCACGGGACAGCGGATTGCGGAAGTCGGACGGACAGCGTATGTTGGGGCAGAACTGGGATTCTAGGAGCTTGCGCCGCAGAAGTGTGCGCTGGCACGAACCGCCCCATGGCACGTGTTCTGCGGCGCAGACTCCTGGCCGGAGGAAGGACAGCGGAGGGAAGGACAGCGATGATGCGGAAGAGGAACTCCGTTCTGTGGTCCGTGCTGCTGGTCGTTGCGTCGGTCGCCGTCGCCACGGCGCACCTGCGCGTGCAGAAGTCGATGCCGGAGGCCGACGCGATCCTGGCCGCGTCGCCGGACCACATCCAGGTCTGGTTCTCCCAGGAGCCGGATCGCGCGATCAGCCGGCTGACGCTCGAGGGGGCCGACGGGGAGATCGCGGTCGGCGAGACCACCGTCCACGACGACAAGTCGCTGAAGGCGATGCTGCCGTCGACCCTGGCCGCCGGGAACTACACCGTCAAGTGGCGGACGGCCGGGGACGACGGCCACACCCAGCGGGGCGACTTCGCGTTCACGGTCCTCGCCGCCGACTGACGCGGCGGCCCGCGGGGTGTGTCAGGGGGACGCGCGGTGGGGCTCAGGCGGGCCCGAACTTGCCGGAGCGCCCAGCGACGCAGGGCCGTCAGATCGGCGAGATCGTCGTGCGCCGTCCGCAGGCGCCGGCGGCCTCGCGCGGGGCGGACGTCCTGATGCCGTCCGGTGAGTTGCTCGCGCTCGCGTGGCTGGCCGCGTCCACCTGGGTCTCCGACATCGGGCTGATCGGACTGACCGGTGCGGTCGCCTGCCGGCCGTTGCTGGTGGCGACCCCGGAGGCCGCAATCCGGGGGCGAGGCTCGGTACCGGCCGCGGAACGACCGGCGGAGCGGGTGCTGATCGCCGTGGCCGGCGCTTCCGCGGCCGTCCTTCTGCTCGGCGCCGCGGCACGGCTCTACGCGCAGACCTGGTCCGTCTTCGGCCTCGACGAGCCGGTAACGCTGGAGCTGGTGCGCGTCGTAGGCGTCGAGAGCCGGTGGGGAGCCCGTTGGCAGCCGCAGGCCGGACTGGCCGTCGCGGCCGCGGCCGGCGTCGTCTGGTGGGCACGGCAACCGCGCGGCGGCTGGTGGATGACGGGTCTGGCCGCGGCCGGGTCCTGGGGGGTGCTCCCACTGACCGGTCACGCAATGAGCGGGGCGTCGCGCCTGCCCTGGATCGCGCAGGCCGCACACGGCCTGGCCGCGGGCCTGTGGATCGGCACTCTCGCCGCCGTCGTAGCCGTGGCGTTCCGACTCGCCCGCGACCCCCGCGGACATCCCCGCATCGGCGTCCTGGTACGCCGCTTCTCTCCGCTCGCGATCGCCGCGGTCGCAGTCATCCTCGTATCGGGCGCAGCGACCGCAGTGCTGTACCTCGACGCCGTGTCCGACCTCTGGACGACCGCGTACGGGCGGACGCTCCTGCTCAAGGTAGGCCTGTTCGCGGCGACGGGCGCCGCAGGCGCCTACAACTGGCGCCGGCTCACGCCACGCCTCGGTGAGGCGCGCGGCACGCGCGCCCTCCTGGCCTCGGCGCGTCTGGAATTGGCCCTGGCCGTTGGCCTGCTCGCCGTGACCGCCGTGCTGGTGCATCTGGCCATGCCGGGTCTGGCCGCTTGACAGACCCATGCGGCGCGGACCACGCTGTTGTAGATATTCGACAAGTGATGGTGGCACGACATGATCACCGCCAAGTCCAAGATGGCACTCAGCGCGGAGGGCTCGCGACCCGCGGTAGGCGGAGCGCCGGCACTCCCCAATCACCCGGTTCGGCAGTCCGCTGACCGGGCGGCGAGCAGGGACGACGCACCGGCGCCGGCCCCGTCCCCTCCGGCTCCGAAGCCGGCCGCCGCGGCTGGCTCGCCGGCCGCGGGTGCCGGTCCTCGCCGCCGGAGGTTCGGCGAATCCGGGATGGACGTCGCGCGACCCGACCTCGCGCGGAAGAAGAAGATCCGCCAGGGGGCGTACATGGTCCTCGCGACCGTGGTCATCGTGCTGATCACGTTCGGGGTACAGCAGCTCCAGCCGGCGGCGCCGCGCGTCGACCGGAACACGGTCTACATAGACACCGTGCAGCGGGGTCCGATGGTGCGGCAGGTGCGGGGAACGGGGACGCTGGTGCCCGAGGAGATCCGCTGGATCCCGGCGACGACGGAGGGCAACGTCGAGCGGATCGTGATCGACCCCGGAGCCGAGGTGACGCCGGAGTCGGTGATCGTGGAGCTGAGCAATCCGGAGCTGGAGCAGCAGGCGCAGGAGGCGGAGCTGAACCTGCGGGCGGCGGAGACGCGCTACGAGAACCGGCGGGTGGAGCTGGAGAGCGACCTGCTGCTGCAGCGGGCGACGCTGGCGAGCGTGGAGGAGGCGTTGACGATGGCGCGGCTGGAGGCGGAGGCGGACGCGGAGCTGGCGAAGGACGGACTGGTGTCGGCGCTGCAGCTCGAGCGGAAGCTGGCTACGGAGCGGGCGGAGGAGACGCGGTACGAGCTGGAGCAGGAGCGCCTGCGGATGTCCGAGGCGACGATGGCGGCGAGGTTGGCCGTCGAGCAGGCCGAGGTGGACCGGCTGCGGGCGCTGTGGGAGCTGCGGCGGGACCAGGTGTCGGACCTGCGGGTGCGGGCGGGGATGGCGGGCGTGCTGCAGCAGGTACCGCTGGACGAGGGGCAGCGGGTGACGGCGGGGGCGAACCTGGCGCGGGTGGGGGACCCGACGGTGCTGAAGGCGGAGCTGCGGATAGCGGAGACGCAGGCGAAGGACATCCAGATAGGGCAGGTGGCGTCGGTGGACACGCGGAACGGCGTGATTGCCGGTCGCGTGGTCCGCATCGACCCGGCGGTGGAGAACGGGACGGTGACGGTGGACGTGACGCTGGAGGGGGAGCTGCCGCGGGGCGCGCGTCCGGACCTGACCGTGGACGGCACGATCGAGCTGGAGCGCCTGGACGACGTGGTCTACGTGGGGCGCCCGGTGTTCGGGCAGGAGGAGAGCACGGTCAGCCTGTTCCGTCTCGACGACGAAGACAGCGGCGCGACGCGGACGCGCGTGCGGCTGGGCCGGGCGTCGGTGAACACGATCGAGGTCCTGGAGGGGCTGGTGCCTGGAGACGAGGTGGTGCTGTCGGACATGTCGGCCTGGGACGAGTTCGACCGCGTCCGCCTCGACTGAGGGAGTCGAGGCCGCCGGTCGTCGGCGCCCGGCTTACGGTCCTCGGCGGCACTGCGCGAGGCAGCGGTCCTTGCGCGCAACGCTACAGGGAGACAGCAGATGGTCGCGTACCGCCGCATCCTCGTGCCAACCGATTTCAGCGACACCTCGCGCTTCGCCGTGTCGCGCGCGTGCGGGTTGGCGAGGCGATTCGAGGCCGAGATCCACCTGGTGAACGTCCTGCCGCTCCTGGACCTCGGGCCCGTCACGACGGACATGCCGGCCGTCTCGCGGATGGACCTCGAGGAGAAATGGGTGCGCGCGGCACGGGATGAGCTGGACGCGCTCGCGCGCGAGTCGAGAGTCACCGTGCGCGTGACCTCGGAGGTGACGCGCGGCCATCCCTTCGTCGAGATCGTGCGCTACGCCCGGGCGCACCAGATCGACCTGATCGTCATGGGCACCCACGGTCGAGGCGCGGTGGAGCACATGCTGCTCGGGAGCGTTGCCGAGAAGGTCGTGCGCAAGGCGCCCTGCCCCGTGCTGACGGTACGTCTTCCCGAGCACTCGTTCCGACTTCCCGGGAGCGAAGAGGGGCACGACTCGCGGGCCGGGGCGCCGGCCCCGGCAACGGCACCCCTCGGGATGGGCGACGCGACGATGACGCTCCGGCGCATCCTGTTTCCGACCGACTTCAGCGATACCGCCGACTACGCGCGGGGCCACGCGAGGGAGCTGGCCGGGCGATTCCAGGCCAGCCTGCATCTGCTGCACGTCGTCGCCGACCCCATGTCGCAGGACTGGGCGGGCGGAGTGGCGACCAGGGCGGAGGAGCGCCTCGGCGAGCTCTCGTTCAGCGGCATCGATGTCGAGAGGACCACCCGCGCCGGCCACGTGTTCGTCGAGATCGTCCGGTACGCCGCAGACAAGCAGATCGACCTGATCGTGATGGGGACGCACGGCCACGGGCCGGTCGCCCATCTGCTGCTCGGCAGCGTGGCGGACAAGGTGGTCCGCAAGGCGCCGTGCCCCGTGCTCACGGTCAGGAAGCCGGGCCACGCGTTCGTCATGCCCGTGATGCCCGTGACGTAGGGCGTCGACCAGCGACCTGCCCCACTCCGGTCCGCGACCTGCCGCGCTCCGGTCCGCGACCTGCCGCAGTCCGCTCCGCGACCTGGCGGAGGACGTGTTGTACAGTACGGGAGGGAAGATGAGCGCTTGGAACAGGTATGTGGCGGCGTGGGCGACGCTGTTCCTGCTGGGTGCGCCCCACTCGGGATGGGCACAGGAGAGCAGGCGCGGGCTCTACGTGGGCATCGAGCAGGGGGTGACCCTGGCGCGCACGCTGAGCGCGCCGCTGACCGGTGACAGTCAGCCCACGCGGTGCGACACGCTGCTGTACGCCGCGGGTGTTCCCGCCGGCACGGACTGCCCGGCCAGCTCCCCTCGCGAGATCTACGACACCGAGTTCGATCTGGGCGCCGGGTTCGTGGCCGGTGTCGCGGCCGGCTACGGCTGGCGCTGGGTGCGGGTCGAAGTGGAGTACCTGAACCAGCACCAGGGATCGACCTCGTCACTCATCTACGGCGCCGAGGATTCGGTCGTGTCCGGCAAGACCCGGGAGTGGAACGACGAGGCCCCGCCGTTCGCGCGAGTGTCCGATGTCCGCGCCCACCACGTCTTCGCGAACGTCTACCTCGACATCGCGAACGGGTCACGCTGGACTCCCTACGTCGGCGCCGGCCTCGGCGCGGCACGCACCAGCCTCGGCTACGGGAACCGTTACGTGCGGAAGACGCTGCCCCAGGGCTTCTTCCCGATCGGCGGCGTCGATCCGACCACCGCCGCGGACGTGCCCGAATGGCAGCGCAACGCCGCCGGCACGGTCAGCGCCGTGGACGCGGAGATCAGCAGGACGCACCTGGGCGGCCAGGCGCTCGGCGGGATCGATTACGACCTGACGGAACGTGTCTCGCTGGGCATCAAGTTGCGCTGGGCGTGGTTCGCCCCGATCGAGGACGAGTTCGTCTGGACCCTCGTGCGCAGCCATGAGCCGGTGCTCGCCGACGGCACGACGCCGTATGCACTCGGGCTGAAACTGGATGGCTTCCAGCACGCCGGCGTCACTTTCGGGCTCAAGTACCGCTTCTGAGCCGTCGCGCCCGCTCTCTGCCGGGCGCGCGCCATGATCGCGCTCTCTCTCTCGTCGCCGTCCTCGTGATTCTCGGTGCCGCGGGGGCTCGGCCGGCGGCCGCTCAGGGCGGTGTCCCGAGCGAGCGACCCGCGCCGCCTCGCACGGCATGGGGTGCCCCTGACCTGCAGGGGCTCTGGAACTACGGCACCAGTACCCCGCTGGAGCGGCCGGCGCGGCACGCCGGTCGCGTACGGCTGACCGAGGAGGAAGTGGCGGCGGCCGACCGCGAGTCGCAGTCATTCGCGACCTCCGAGCGCCGGAGCGAGCTGAGCCCCCTCTTCGATCTCTCCCTGGCGGTCAACCAGGTCTGGTGGGACCTCGGCCTGTCCACCGGACGGACATCGCTTATCACCGCGCGGGCGGACGGACGTCTGCCACTCCGGACGGCGAGTCGGCAGGCGTACGAGGCGACCGGGGAAGCGCAGCGCCTGCAGGCGGCCCGGTGGGGCCTCGGGCCGGCGCGCGGCCCGGAGGACATGGCGCCCAACGACCGCTGCCTCGTCGACGCGCAAGTGCCCGTCACGCCGGGCAGCGACAACAACCACGTCCGGATCCTCCAGACGCCGGGTCAGGTGGTCATCCTGCACGAGAAGATCCACGACTGGCGGATCATCCCGCTCGCGCCGCGGTCCGGGTCGCCGGTCCGCCTTCGGCGGTGGCTGGGCGTGTCGCGCGGACGCTGGGAGGGAGACGCGCTCGTCGTCGAGACGACGAGCTTCCGCGCCGACGCCGAGCACCTCGGCTCGGGGGCCGGCCGCCACGTCGTCGAGCGGTTCACCCGGCGCGGCGCCGGCACCCTCGACTACTCCTTCACGGTGACCGATCCGAGCGTGTGGACGGGCTCGTGGACCGCATCGGTCCCGTGGCGACAGGCCGAGGGGCCCTCGTTCGAGTACGCCTGCCACGAGGGGAACTACAGCATGACGAACCTCCTCGCCGCGTCGCGCGCGCTGGACGCGGCGGTCGACGAGGCCGGGGGCACGGGTCCCGTTCGCCCGCCGTCGGCTCGGCACGGAGCGAACGCGAGGCAGTAGCCCAAGTTTACCAAGATCGCCGACATTTCTGTCGAAATCCGCAGGATCCGCGCCTGTCGGGGACGGTAACTTATTGATTCTAAAGGATCGGGGTCTGGAGACTCTGAATGTAGTGCCATAATCGTAACAGGAGGCTTGATTCGGACCGGGCCGCCCGCTATCCTGGCTCCATGTTCGTACGGCGCACCCAGACCCGACGAACCGCCGACGGCGTCCCTTACTTCTCCCACCGCCTCGTGCAGTCCGAACGCCTCGGCAACTCCGTGCGCCAGCGCACCCTCCTCAACCTCGGACGCCACTTCGACATCCCCGCGCCCCACTGGCCCCGCCTGTGCACCCGCGTCGCCGAGGTCCTGGCCGGACAGGCGCCGCTGGTGCCCGATTGCCCGCCCGCCGTGGACCAGGAAGCCCAGCGGATCGCCGCCCAGTTGGTCGCCCGCGGTGCCGACGCCGGCGGGCCGGACGCCGCAACGGCGGACATCCAGGCCGTCGACATCGACTCGTTGCGCGTGGTCCGGCCCCGCAGCATCGGGGTCGAGCAGGTCGGCCTGTGGGCCCTCGAGCAGGTGGGGCTGCCGGCCTTGCTGGCACAGTTGGGCGTCAACGGCGCGTTGCGCGCGGCGGCGGCCGGCGCCATCGTCGGGCGCCTGGCCCACCCGGCATCCGAGCGCGAGACCCACCGTTGGCTGCAGCAGCGCAGCGGCCTCGGCGAGTTGCTCGGCGTCGACTTCGAGACCGTCAGCGCCATGCAGCTCTACCGCGCCTCGGACGCGTTGGTAAAGCACCGCGAGGCCATCGAGGCGCACCTGTTCGACCGGGCGATGGGCCTGTTCGACCTGCAGCCGACCGTCACCCTCTACGACCTGACCAACACCTACTTCGAAGGCGAGGCGAGCGACCAACCGCAGGCCCGGCGCGGCCACTCGAAGGAGAAGCGCAGCGACTGCCCGCTGCTCACCCTCGGCCTGATGCTCGACGCCAGCGGCTTCGTCCGCCGCTCGCAGGTCTTCGACGGCAACGTTCGGGAACACCGCACCCTGGCCGGCATGCTCGAAGCACTCCAAGCGCCATCCGGCGCCCTCGTGGTCATGGACCGCGGCGTCGCCACCGAAGGCTGCATCGCCTGGCTGCGCGACAACGGCTACCGCTATCTCGTCGTCAGCCGCGAACGCCACCGCCAGTTCGACGCCACCGCCGCCGTGTCCCTGCGGACGCAGTCCAACCAGACCGTGCAGTTGCACAAGGTCGTCTCCGACGACCCCGACGAGGTCCGCCTCTACTGCTACTCCGAGCAGCGGGCCGCGAAGGAGCGCGGCATCGTCGAGCGCGCCGCCGCCCGCTTCGAGGACGCCCTCACGAAGCTCAACGACGGGCTCGCCCGCCCCCGCGCCCACAAGCGCATCGCCCAGGTCTGGCAGCGCATCGGCCGCTTGAAGACCAAGCACTCCCGCGCCGCCGGCCACTACCAGATCGACGTCACCGCCGACGAGACCGGCGAGCGGGCCGCCGCCGTCACCTGGACCCGGCGCCCCAAGGACGGCTCGATGGCCACCCATCCCGGCGTCTACTGCCTGCGCAGCAGCGAGACCGACTGGGACGAAGAGACCCTCTGGCGCACCTACACCACCCTCACCGACGTCGAAGCCGTCTTCCGCTCCCTCAAGTCCGAGCTCGGCCTGCGTCCCATCTATCACCGCAAGCCGCGGCGAGCCGACGGCCATCTGTTCCTCACCGTCATCGCCTACCAGCTCGTCCAGGTCATCCGCACCCGCCTGCGCGAGCATCGCGAGCAGGCCAGTTGGACGTCGCTACGCCACGTCCTCGACGGCCAGCAGCGCGTCACCACCACCTTCCGCCGGCCCGACGGACGCACCCTCCACGTGCGCACCGCCACACAGCCCGAACCCGAGCAGCGCGCCATCTACGACGTTCTCGGCGTCGACCCCAACCCCGCCGGCGTCCGCAAGACCCTCGTCTGAACGACCCGAACCTCCCGGTTCACGCACGTTTGTAGTGCCACTCGAACCGTTCTGCCCCCGTAAATCGTTGATTCCAAACGACCTCATTTCACCCCTGTTAAACTTGGGGTAGGGCCGGGAGGCCGCTCCTCGGCTCGCGGCGCAGGCCTCGCCACGTTCGGTTCCGAGGCCGGGCGCCGAGCTCGCGAAGCGCCGCTGCCGACTCGTGGTACGCTGGGCCACCAATGACCATGCCACTTTCGCGCCGTCACTTCCTGCAGGCGGCCGGGGCGGGAGCCGCCGTCTGGGTGCCCGCGCCGGCCAGGGGCTACTCCGGGGCCGAGATGTCCGCGTTCGCGGCGCAGGCGGGCCCGGAGCTCTCCGCGCTGGGCGTGTCGATGTGGGACCTCGACACGCCGGCGCTCGTCGTCGACCTCGACGCGCTCGACGCGAACCTGGCGACGATGCAGCGCACCATGGAGCGCAACGGCATCGCCAGCCGGCCGCACGCGAAGACGCACAAGACGCCGGCCATCGCGCGGCGGCAACTCGAGACCGGCTCGGTGGGGATCTGCGTCGCGAAGGTGAGCGAGGCCGAGGCACTCTTCGAGCACGGGATCGACCGGCTGCTGATGACGACGAGCAACGTCACGCCGTTCAAGATCCGCCGCGCGATGCACCTGCGGAAGTGGTGCCCGGCGTTCATCCAAGCCACCGATACGGCGATGAACGCACAGGACCTTTCGGCGGCGGCGGAAGCGGCGGGCGTCGTGGCGGACGTCGTCGTCGACGTCGATCCGGGTGGGCACCGCACCGGCGTCACGCCGGGGGAGCCGGCCCTGGCGCTCGCGCAGCTCGTCGACCGGCTGCCGGGTCTGCGCCTGCGCGGGATGCTCTGCTACGACGGCGGGTCGCAGCACGTCGCCGGGTTCGAGGCGCGGCAGGCGCAGACGCTCGAACGGCTCGCGGCGGCGGCCGATACCTGCGAGCGGATGCGGCGGTCGGGGCTGAGCACCGAGGTCTTCAGCGGCGGGGGGACCGGCACCTACAACATCGACCACCAGACTCCCGGCTTCACCGACGTGCAGGTCGGGAGCTACGTCTTCATGGACGCGCAGTACCTGGGGATCGGCGGCGCCGACGACCCGGAGGTCTACAGCGACTTCCAGCCGGCCCTGACGATCCTGACCACGGTGCTCAACGCGCAGTACGAGGGCCGCGCCACCACCGACGCCGGCGCCAAGGCGTGCACCATCAACCGGCCCTGGTCGATCGTGAAGGGCGAGCGGGGGATGAGCTACACCTCCGGCTCGGACGAGTTCGGCTCGATCCGCTACGGCGACGACGCGAGCCGGACCTACGCGGTCGGCGACAAGCTGGAGCTGATCGTGTCGCACTGCGACCCGGTGGTGAACCTCTACGACCGGATGTACGCGATCCGCAACGGCCTCGTCGAGGCGGTGTGGGAGATCGCGGCGCGCGGGCGGTCCACGTAGGCCTTTCCCGACCGGGTCGTCGCGGCGACCCGGCGTCGGCTTCCGGTATAATGGGCGCGGCCATGTGGACGAAGCTGATGAACAAGCCTCGCAAGAGGCCTCCCAAGCGGATTGCGGTCATCGACCCGGAGCGCTGCTTCGGGGCGTACGCCTGCTCGATCTGTCAGGCGGCGTGTCCGGTCGAGGACTGCATCGTCGAAGAACCCGATGTCTACGGCCGGATGGTCTGCGCCGTGCGCATCGACAAGTGCATCGGCTGCGGCCTCTGCGTGACGCTCGGCAACCCGACCGCCCCGCAGCCGCGCGACTTCGGCTGCCCGCCCGACTACGACGCCATCGACATGCACGACTACACGGACGTCGTCGACGTCCTCGAGGCGGAGTCCGGGGGTGTCGCACCGGAGACGGTCGCCGCGGAGCAGCCGGCTACCTAAGCGGTCTGCGCCATAGAACCGCGCGGGCTCCCTGGAGGCGCGTCCGGCCCGCCGTCGACGGGGTCGTCCTCCAGGGTGATCAGCGGGTGCCCCGGCTGCACCAGATCGCCTTCCCGGCAGTCGACCGTCGCGACACGGCCCGTGCGCGGTGCCGCAACCACCAGCTCCATCTTCATGGCCTCCAGGCGGACCACGGGATCGCCGGCGGTCACGCGGTCCCCGGGGGCCACGAGGACCGCGGCGACGGTCGCCGGCATCGGCGCCGACAGGTCTGCGCCGTCCGCGCTTCCTGACGCCGACGCCGAGCCGCCGGCGGACGCGGCCGTTCCGGCGTCGACGCGCTCGCCGCCGGCCCGTGCCGGCGCGGGCGGCTCGATCTCGAACGCCTCACCGGCGGCCTGCGCCCACGCCTTCTCGCCGGAGGTGCCCACGCGCACCACGCGGCGCTTCCCGTCGGCGATGACGACGAAAGTCGACTCGTCCACCGGCCACACCTCCACCGCCACCGGCCGGCCGTCGACCTCGACGACGTCGTCCGCGACCACCCGCGCCCTGTGGGTCACACCGCCGACGCGGAGGAGGAGTTCGCGGGGCATTGCAATCACAGCCGCCAGTCGCGGAGGCGCCTCCACGGGTCGGCCTCCGGGTCGGTTCGGAGAGCGGGCGCCGGCTCGGACGTGCCGGAAGCGCTCCGAGAGAGTCCCTTCCGCCCGGCGCGCGCCGCCGCCGCCACCGCCGCAATGACGGACCGGTCCGGGGCGCCTCCCCGGAGAGTCTCGCGCTCGTCGTCGACGAAGCCGATGTCGACCGCCCCGCGCGCGAACCGGGGATGCTCGAGCACGCGCTGCAGGAACGAGAGGTTGGTCCGCACTCCGAGGACGACGTAGCGCCGGAGCGCGGACAGCGCACGCCGCCGGGCCGCGTCGCGCGATTCGCCCCACACGGCGAGCTTCGCCAGCAGCGGATCGTAGTGCACGGGGACGTCGCTGCCGGGGCCGACCCCGCTGTCGAGGCGCACCCCGGGGCCGGTCGGCTCGCGGTACGCGAGCAGCCGCCCCGCCTGGGGGCGAAAGTCGGCCGCCGGGTCCTCCGCCGACAGGCGACACTCGATCGCGTGCCCGCGCGGCTCGCACCGGGCCGGGGACCAGTCGCGGAGGCCGGCCGCGATCCGAAGCTGGACGCCGACGAGGTCGGTGCCCGTAACGAGCTCCGTCACCGGGTGCTCCACCTGCAGCCGCGTGTTGAGCTCCAGGAAGTAGAAGCGCGCCTCGTCGCCCGCGCCCTCCATCAGGAACTCCACCGTGCCCACGCTGTCGTAGCGGGCAGCCCGCGCCAGGGCGACGGCGGCAGCGGTCAGGCGCTCGCGCGCAGCCGGCGTCAGGTCGGGCGCGGGCGACTCCTCGACCACCTTCTGGTGGCGTCGCTGCACGGAGCAGTCGCGCTCGCCGAAATGGACGACCTGCCCGTATCGATCCCCTGCGATCTGCACCTCTACGTGCCTGGGCCGCGCCAGCAACCGCTCGACGTAGAGCGTACCGTCCCCGAAGGCCGCCTCGGCCTCCCGGCGCGCCGCCGCCGCCTCGTCCGCCACCGCCGCCTCGCGGTCGTCGCGCAGGATCCGCATGCCCTTCCCGCCGCCCCCGGCCGACGGCTTCAGCAGGGCCGGCAGCCCCGTCGAGCGCACCGCCGCGGCAATCCCGGCCGGCGACTGGTCCGCCGGCTCGACGCCGGGCACCAGCGGCACGCCCGCTTCCCGAGCCGCGCGCCGCGCCTCGATCTTCGAGCCGAAGCGGGCGATGACCTCCGGCGACGGCCCGACGAACGCCAGGCCCGCTTCCGCGCAGGCCGTGGCGAAGTCGGCGTTCTCCGACAGGAAACCGTAGCCGGGATGGACGGCGTCGGCGCCGCTCGCCCGCGCGGCGTCCATCAGCCGGGGCATCGACAGGTAGCTGCGCGCCGCCGGCGCCTCGCCGATGGCGACCGCCGCATCGGCCTCGAGGACGTGGCGGGCGCCGCGGTCGGCCTCCGAGTAGACGGCGACCGTCTCGATGCCGAGGGTCTCGCACGTGCGGATGACGCGGACCGCGATCTCGCCGCGGTTGGCGATCAGAAGCCGCTGGAACATCGATCGGCGCTCATCGACAATGGCGGCGCGGCGTGTAGCGCGCTACATGCGGAAGACCCCGAAGGTCGATTCGGGGATCGGCGCGCGGTGGGCCACCGCGAGGCCGAGGCCCAGCACGTCCCGCGTCCGGGCCGGGTTGACGATGCCGTCGTCCCAGAGGCGCGCGGTCGAGTAGTAGGGCGACCCCTCGCGTTCGTATCGTTCCAGGATCGGGCGGCGGAGCGCCTCGATCTCGTCCTCCGCCAGCGCGCGCCCCTCGCGCGCCGCCTGGGCCTGCTTGACGGTGGCGAGGACGCCCGCCGCCTGCTCGCCCCCCATGACCGAGATGCGCGCATTGGGCCACATCCAGAGGAAGCGCGGCTCGTAGGCGCGCCCGCACATGCCGTAGTTGCCGGCGCCGAACGAGCCGCCGATGATGATCGTGATCTTCGGCACCGCGGCGTTCGCCACGGCGTGCACGAGCTTGGCCCCGTCCTTCGCGATGCCGGCCTGCTCGTACTGCCGGCCGACGATGAACCCGGTGATGTTCTGGAGGAAGACGAGCGGCACGCGGCGCCGCGCGCAGAGCTGGATGAAGTGCGCTCCCTTGAGCGCCGATTCCGAGAACAGCACGCCGTTGTTGGCCAGGAAGCCGGCGAGCAGACCGTGCACGCGGGCGAAGCCGGTCACCAGCGTCGCTCCGTAGCGGGCCTTGAACTCGTCGAAGCGCGACCCGTCGACGAGGCGGGCCAGCACCTCGCGCACGTCGTAGGACCGCCGCGGATCCGCGGGGACGACGCCCAGGATCTCGTCCGGGTCGCAGGCCGGGTCCTCGGGCTCCGCGAGGTCCGGGATGCGCCGGTCGCCGCCGGGGAGCGTCGAGACGATCGTGCGCGCGATGCGGAGCGCGTGGGCATCGTCCTCGGCCAGGTAGTCGGCCACCCCGGAGAGGCGCGTGTGGACGTCGGCGCCGCCCAGCTCCTCGGCCGTCACGTCCTCGCCGGTGGCCGCCTTCACCAGCGGCGGCCCGCCCAGGAATATGGTCCCCGCGCCCTTCACGATGACGGTCTCGTCCGACATCGCGGGCACGTAGGCGCCGCCCGCCGTGCACGATCCCAGGACGACGGCCACCTGCGCGATGCCCTGCGCCGACATCCGGGCCTGGTTGAAGAAGATGCGCCCGAAGTGGTCGCGGTCGGGGAACACGTCGGCCTGGAGCGGCAGGAACGCGCCCCCGGAGTCGACGAGGTAGAGGCAGGGGAGCCGGTTCTCGAGCGCGACCTGCTGCGCCCGGAGGTGTTTCTTGACCGTGAGGGGGAAGTAGGTTCCGCCCTTGGCGGCGGCGTTGTTGGCGAGGACCATCACCTCGCGGGACGAGACCCGCCCGATGCCGGTCACCAGACCGGCGCCCGGCGACGCACCGTCATAGAGCCCGCCGGCGGCGAGCGGCGCAATCTCGAGGAACGGCGAACCGTCGTCGAGCAGGTGCTCGATTCGCTCGCGCACGCCGAAGCGACCCTCCGGCGGGCGCCCTGCCCGCGCGGCGCCCGCGTCCCGCACCGCGGAGAGGCGCTTGTCGAGATCGGCCACGAGCCGGATCATGGCGTCGCGGTTCGCGCGGAATTCGGAGCTGTCGGTGCGGAGCCGTGAGCGGATGGCGTCCATCAAGGCCCGTGGCGGCCGGCCGGCATGGCTCGATTATAGCGGCCGCGCGCGCGTGCCCGGCGAGTTGACCGCTCGCCGCGCGGCTCCCTATGATGGCGGGAAGTGCGCTGGCCGTCCGGTCGCTCGCCCGCCACGTCCCGTCTGGCCGCCGATGCTCTCTGCCGACGATCCCACCGGTGACCGCGCCGTCGAGCGGGCGCGCATGGTGGAATTGCAGATCCGCTCCCGCGGCATCGACGACGTGCCGGTCCTGGACGCCATGCGCGCGGTGCCGCGCCACCGGTTCGTCCCGCGTTCGGAGCTGGCCGCCGCCTACGAGGACTGCCCCTTGCCGGTGGGCCATGGCCAGACGATCTCCCAGCCCTACATGGTGGCCGCGATGACCACGGCGCTCGACCTGTCGGCGCGCGAGCGCGTCCTCGAGGTCGGGACGGGATCGGGCTATCAGGCGGCGATCCTGGCCCGCCTGGCGGCCGACGTCGTGACCGTCGAATGGGTGCCGGAGCTGGCGGCCCGGGCGCGCGCCGCGCTCGAGGCGCTCGGCGCGGCCAACGTGACCGTGCTGACCGGCGACGGCACCGCGGATCTCGTTGCCGGACCGTTCGACGCGGTCCTGGTGGCGGCGGGAGCGCCGCGCGTGCCGGCGGTGCTCCGGGAGCGGCTCGCCGACGGAGGTCGGCTGGTAATGCCGATCGGCTCGCCGGAGCTGCAGACCCTGACGGTCGTCCGCCGCATCGGCCCCGTCTTCCGCGAGCAGGCGAGCGACCCGTGCCGTTTCGTGCCGTTGCGGGGCCGCCACGGTTGGGAGCCCGCGAAAGGGGAGTCGGAGGTGGAGGATGAACGGGCTTCGTGACGTCCGGGGCGCCCGATCGGCGGTCGCGGGGCTTCTGCTTGCAGGGTTGGCCCCCCTGCCGGCGCAGGCCGACACCGTGTTCACGCCCTACCTCGGGACGTCCTTCGCAGACGACCGGACGAAGCGCGTGGCCACCACGGGCGCCTCCCTCGCGTCGATGGGCGCGATCCTCGGCTTCGAGGTCGACTTCAGCCGCACCGCGGGGCCGCTCGCGGTGCACGGCTTCGGGGGCGAAGGCCTCGTGACGCAGATCTCGGGCAACCTGGTCGCCGGGCTGTCGTTCCGTGCGGTGCGTCCGTACGTCCTGGGCGGCGCCGGCTGGTTGCGCATGGACGTCGGAGCGACGGAGACCGATCCGGGCGAGCGGCGCGAGGGGTTGGTCGTCGTCGCGGGCGGCGGCCTGATGGGCTTCCTGACCGACCACGTGGGGGCGCGCTTCGACATGCGCTACCTGCGTCAGGCCTCCGTGGCCACCACCTTCCGCACGCTGGACCTCGCCCCGACCGGGTTCTGGCGAGCCACGGCCGGGCTCGCCCTGCGCTTCTGACCGCCGGCGCGGCTTCGACCGCCGGCGAGTGTATCATCAGCGACAAGGAGGTCCTGTGGACGAACGCTCACAGGTGCTCGCGGCGACGCTGCTCGGTGCGGTTGCGGGAGGCCTGGTCGGGTTCCTCTACCTGACCGACCGGGGCCGTCGGGTGCGCGACCAGATAGAGCCGATGGTCGAGTCGATGATCACCGAGCTCGAGCGGGCGCGCGGCACGGTCGAGAAGGCGCGCGACGCGGCCCTCGAGGGACGGCGCGCCGTCGATGACCTGCTCGCTCCCAAAGAGACCCGGCCCTCGGAGACCGTCTGGGAGACGCGCGAGTACAGCGAAGCGTCCTCCTGAAGCATCCGGCCGGTCCGTTCGACCTCGTCCGTCATCCGGCGTGCGCCCTGCCGGCGAGCGCCGGGATCGGTCGCGCCCGCTCATCACCTCACCTCGGAGCCCGACGTGCGCATCGCATACCAGGGAGTGACCGGCGCGTACAGCGAAGCGGCGGCCCTGCAGTTCAACCCGAGCGCCGACCCGCTTCCGCGGCCGTCGTTCGACGACGTGTTCGCCGCGGTGGAGCGCCGCGAGGCGACGCACGGCATCCTGCCGATCGAGAACACCATCGGCGGCACGATCCACCGCAACTACGATCTGATGCTCGAGCACGAGCTGCCGATCGTGGCCGAGGTGAAGCGCGCCATCGTCCACAACCTGATCGTGTGCGAGGGGACCGGGCTGGCCGACGTGCGCAAGGTCTACTCCCATCCGCAGGGGCTGCAGCAGTGCGATCGGTTCCTGCGGACCCTGTCGGACGTGGAGATCATCGCGACCTACGACACCGCCGGCAGCGCCAAGATGATCAAGGAGCAGGGCCTCACCGACAGCGCCGCCATCGCCTCGGAGCGCGCGGCGTCCGTCTTCGGCCTTCGCGTGATCGCGACGGCGATTCAGGACGTCGCCGACAACTTCACGCGCTTCCTTCTCATCGGCCGCGAGGCCGCGCCGCTCGGACCGCCGGACAAGACGACCATCGTCTTCACCGTGCCGAACGAGGCGGGGGCGCTCTTCAAGGCGCTGAGCGTCTTCGCGTTGCGCGACATCGACCTCACGAAGCTCGAGTCGCGGCCGATACCCAACCGCCCGTTCGAGTACCTCTTCTACGCGGACCTGGCCGCGAACCGGGACGAATTGCGCTGCGCGCGCGCGCTGATGCACCTGGCCGAGTTCGCGCCCTCGCTCCGGACCCTCGGTTCGTATCCGGCCTGGAAGGACGAGGCGGTGCCCGAGCCGGCCAGCCGCTAGGAGTCTGCGCCGCAGAAAGTGCCCTGGAGAATCCCGTGCCAGCGCGGACTCCCGACGCGCTCGCCAGGGTGCGCTGGGGCGGTTCGCGATCCGTCATCACATCCATGCCCAACCGCCTGCAGCACGAGCCGAGCCCCTATCTGCGGCAGCACGCCGACAACCCGGTCGACTGGCGCCCGTGGGGCGAGGAGGCGTTCGAGTCGGCGCGGCGGGACGACCGGCCCATCTTTCTCTCCATCGGCTACTCGACGTGCCACTGGTGCCACGTCATGGAGCACGAGTCGTTCGAGGACGCCGGCGTCGCCCGCCTGCTGAACGAACATTTCGTCTCCATCAAGGTCGACCGCGAGGAGCGGCCGGACGTCGACCGGGTCTACATGGCGTTCGTGCAGGCGACGACCGGCTCCGGCGGCTGGCCGATGAGCGTCTGGCTGACTCCCGACCTGAAGCCGTTCCTGGGCGGCACGTACTTCCCGCCCTCCGGGCGCGGCGGCCGGCCCGGGTTCGAGGACGTCCTGCGCGAGATCATCCGGCGCTGGTCCACCGGACGCGACGCGCTCGTCCGCTCCGCCAACACCATCGTCGACAGGCTCCGGGAGATGCAGCAGCGGCCGTCGGGCGCGGCGGGCGGCGACGTGGCAGGGACGGACGCGCTCGCCTCCGGGGTGCAGCAGTTCGTCGAGTCGTTCGACGAGCGGCACGGCGGCTTCGGGGGGGCGCCGAAGTTCCCGCGACCGGCGGAGCTCCTCTTCCTGCTGCGGGAGGGGACGCGGGGGCCGAATCCGGAAGCCAGCCGGATGGCGGTGGCGACCCTCGAGGCGCTCGCGCGCGGGGGTGTGCGCGACCATGTCGGCGGCGGCTTCCACCGCTACTCGGTCGATGGTGCCTGGCGTGTGCCGCACTTCGAGAAGATGCTGTACGACCAGGCCCAGCTCGTCCTCGCCTGCCTCGAGGCGCAGCAGGCCACGGGCCAGCGGTTCTTCGGGGACGTGGCGGGGGACACCCTCGCCTACGTGCTGCGGGACCTGACGGACGAGGCGGGCGGCTTCTGCTCGGCCGAGGACGCCGACAGCCTGCCGCCGGACGGCGCGGCCGCCGAGGCTGCAGGCGCCGCCGCCCGGGTCGCGGGCGCCGCCGCCGAGGCTGCTGGCGCCGCCGGGGCCGCGGGCGCCCCCGCTCCGGACACTCGCCGAAAGGCCGAGGGCGCGTTCTACCTCTGGACGGCGTCGGAGGTGGAGGCGCTGCTCGGCGCCGACGCGGCCGTCGTCACCCGGCGGCTCGGCATCGAGCCGAACGGCAACGCGCCGGCCGATCCGATGGGGGAGTTCACCGGGAAGAACATCCCGTATCTCGCCCAGGACGTTCGCGACATCGCGGCGCTGACCGGCCGGACGCCCGACGAGGTCGAGCGCATCTGGGAGGAGGCCCGGGGCCGCTTGTTCGAGGCGCGCGAGCGCCGACCCCGCCCCCACCTCGACGACAAGGTGCTCGCGGCCTGGAACGGGCTCATGATCGCGGCCTGCGCGCGGGCCGGTCAGGTACTCGACCCGACGTCGTCCGCACCGTACCTGCGCGCGGCCGTGCGGGCCGCGACGTTCGCCCGCGAGCGACTGTGGGACCCGGAGCGCCGCATCCTGCGCCGCCGCAGCCGGGGCGGGCAGGTCTCCATCGACGGCTACGCCGAAGACTACGCGTTCCTCGTCTGGGGGCTGCTGGAGCTGTTCCAGGCGGAGGGCGGCGTGCGGTGGCTCGACTGGGCGCTCGAGCTCACGACGCGGCTGGACGATCTCTTCTGGGACGAGCGCGAGGGTGGCTGGTTCGCGACGACCGGGGAGGACCCGTCCGTGCTCCTGCGCATGAAGGAGGACTACGACGGGGCCGAGCCGTCGGCCAGCGCCGTCGCAGCCGACAACGCCCTGACGCTGGCCCGCATCACCGGCGACGCCGCGGCGGCGGTGCGGGCGGAGCGGACGCTGGCGCGCTACGGAGCGCGTCTCGGACAAGCGGCCCGCGTCGTGCCGATGATGATGACGGTGCTCGCGCGCTACCACGCCGCGCCTACACAGATCGTGCTGGTCGGTGCGCCGGAGGACGACGACTTGCGCGCCCTCGCCCGCGCGGCGGCGGCCCGCTACCTACCGTTCGCGGTGCGCATCCCCGTCGAGCCGGGTCCGCGCCAGGCGGAGCTGGCGGCGCGCCTCCCGTTCGTCGGGGCGATGACCCTCGTCGACGGTCGCCCCACCGCGTACGTCTGCAATGACTTCACCTGTCGCGAGCCGGTGACGACGCCGGCCGCCCTCGACGCGCAGCTCGCCGCAATCCAGCGCGGCGTGGCTGCTCCCGATGGCCCGACCCCGAACCGGGAGCACGCATGACCTTCAACGTCGAAGTACTGCTCAAGGGCTCGGAGGACGTCGTCGACCGCACCGTCGACTTCGATGGCCCGGAGCCGGCCGACTGGACCGACGATGACGTGCGCCGCGTCCTGACCCTGACCCTCGGCGCTTTCCACGGCGTCCAGAACCCGGCGTCCGGCGAGACTGCGGTGTCGCTGCGGGGCTTCAGTTGGATCGTGACGCCGGTCGACGGGGGCGTCGCAATCGCGATAGAGATCGCGAGCGGGGCGGTCGTCGCCGGTCCCTTCGACGCCGACACGGACGAGCTGACCGCGACCATCCGGCGCGCCCTTGCCGCGAAGGCCGGGTCGGACTCCGTGCACTGACGCGGACTGCGGCGCCGGCCGGCGTGCATCGCGGCGCCGGCCGCGTGCATCGCGGTTCCGGCCGGGGTGCATCGCGGTCCGGCCGGGGTGCATCGCGCCGCCGGTTGGCGGCGACTGCGCGTTACTCGTGCGGGGGAGCCGAGGAGTCGCCGCCGCTCGGCACGTGCTTCGCCAGCAGCCGGAAGACGAAGAAGAGGATGCCGCAGGCCGTGAGGAACAGCAGGTGCACGCGGGTGTTGTCGGCGAACGCGGCGAACTGCAGCGATGGCCAGAGGGAGACCAGGTAGAACAGGATGGCTCCCAGGACCCAGAAGATCATTCGAGCGGCCACGTCACCTCCTTGGGACACGTAGCATGGCCCCGCGGCGCCCGGTCTGTCAATCCCGTCCGGCACCCAACGGCCCACGAGAGCGCGGCGACGCGGGGTGTCGGACGGCGACCGTTCGGACGCCGCTCGAACCGGAGGGTCGTTGACAGGCGCCGCCACGCGGCCGTAACGTCGCGCCGAGGGGGAGGGGAGACATGAGCATCGAGAACAGCGGGCGGAGAGGGATTGGCCGCCGGGAGGCACTGCGGCGCCTGAGCGCGGCGGGCCTCGGGCTCGTCGGCGCCAGCCGGGCGACCGGCTTGGGATTCTTCGGTGGACCGGTTGCGGCCGCGCCGTTGGGCGCCCAGGCGTCCGCGTTCCCGGAGGGTGCCATCGTCCGCACCATCCTTCGGGACATGGACCCGGCCGAGCTGGCGCACGGGTCCGTCCTCTTCCACGAGCACATGTCGCTCGGCCTGGCCTTCTGGGATCAGATGCTCCCGGGAATCCCGGACGCGCAGCGCGAGACGTTCATCGGGCCGGCGGGCGAGCCGTACTTCATGCAGGACACCGAGATGATGGTGGCCGAGCTGCGGGCCGCCCTGAGCGAGGGCGTCTCGGCGCTCGTCGACGGCGGCCACGCCGACATGGGCCGCGACCTGGCGTTCCTGCGGGCGGTCTCCGAGCAGTCGGGGATGCCGATTGTCGCCAGCGGCGGCTACTACATCGCTCCGTTCTATCCGGAGGAGGTCCGGAACGGAAGCGACGACGAGATCGCGGAGCACCTCGCCGCCGCAGCGGCGGAGGAGCGCTGGGGCGCGTTCGGCGAGATCGGGAGTTCCGAGGAGATCACGGCGGACGAGCGGAAGATGCTCCGCGCCGTCGGCAAGGCGCACCTGGCGACCAACCTGCCGATCTTCACGCACACGGCGAACGGCCTCGAGGCGGTGACGCAGCTCGACATCCTCGAGTCCGTCGGCGTCAGCCCCGACCGCGTCGTAATCGGCCACATGGGCGGCCTCGAAGACGCCGAAGCCACCGTGCACCGGGCCATCGCCGCGCGCGGCGCCTACGTCGGGTTCGACCGGCTCGGCGGCGGTCCCGAGGCCGATGGCCACAAGGTGCCGATGGTGCAGGCCATGCTCGACGCCGGTCACGCCGAACGCGTCCTGCTCGCCTCCGACTTCGCGCGGGCGAGCGACACGCAGCGCCGCGGCGGCGCCGGCTACGCGAAGACCATCACGCAGTTCGTCCCGATGCTCCGGGAGGCCGGCGTCGACGACGCCACCGTCCGCACCCTGACCATCGACAACCCGCTACGCTTCACGGCCTTCGTCCCGCGGGACGCCTGAGGAGATGGCCGGGTAGATCGGGCCGCCGGTCGCGGGTCGGGGTAGCTGGTCGAGTTCCCGCCCGGCGGCCGGCGCGTCGGGCGCGCGTGCCGGGCCGAGGTGGCGAAACTGGCAGACGCACGGGACTTAAAATCCCGTGGCCTCAGGGCCGTGTGGGTTCGAGCCCCACCCTCGGCACCATTCCTGACACCACAGGCGCCGTGGGTTGCCTACGGCTTCACCTGCGCCGAGAATCCGGCCCGGAGTAGTCCGCCGCTTTGGCCGGGACACCTCGGTGATCGCTTTGCGCCGGAATCGGCGCTGGCGGCGAGAGATCGACGGCCCACCCTCGCAGCCTCGCGACATCGACATCAGACTGGTCCAGCAGCGCCACCAGTTCCTCCTGCCGCGGCTGGCCCAAGACGACCCGGTAGGCGGCGAGCAGACGCTTCAGGCGGTCGAACGCCTCGATCTCCGCCGTGAGCGGCAGTTGCGGCACATGGCGCTCCACGCGGTGTTCTCCAGGGGCGATCCAGTGCGGCACCAGGTCGCTGGCGTTCGCCCCGCGCGCCGCCGTGTCGGCCAGCTCGAACATCAGCGTCCAGATATCGGCACCCGGGCACCACGACGCGAAGGCCTCGTCGGCGTGGGAGGCAGCGACGTTGCGGCGGACGGCATGGCCCTTGTACCGGTGAATCCGGCCTTCGCGTTGCTCGAGATCCACAGGGTTGCCCGGCAGGTTCCAGTGGACCAGGCGGTGGCACCAGGGATGGAAGTCGAGCCCCTCCTGCCCGATCGACGTGCTGGTGAGCACAAAGGGCCGGAAAGGACTGTTGAACGCCGCCCTCACGGCATCCTGGCTGATGTAGTCCCCGTCGTCCGTGCGGACGTGACCAAACCGTAGCGCGAACACGGTGCGAACGCGGATCGCGTCGCGTTCGACGGTGGCGCCCGATTCCCCTCGCTCGGCCCGGAAGAACTCGGCGTGGACACGGGCGCGCGCCGGGTGCACGACCTGGACGAGCTTCCGCGCGCACTTGGCGGCGGTCTCGTCCGGGCTGGCGTCCTCGGACCACGAGTCCTGGTCCCAGAGCAGATGCCACTGCTCGTCGAGCACGGCCTGCAGGTTCCCCTGCCGGCAGTACCGCAGGACGAGCCGCCAGTAGGCCGACTCGTCGCGCACGTCCGCGGTCCCGGCGGCGAGCTGGCGCAGCAGCGCGATCACGGCCGGCCGGTTGAAGAGGCGCCAGAACGCATCGGCGATCCCTGCCGCGAGCCGGCGGCGGGTGTCGTCAGCGATACCGCTGCCGCCCTGCAGGCTGCGCGCGGCGAGAATCGCCGGCGAGCCGAGGGCGACGTCGGTGAGCAGCTCCGCGAGTGCCGGCGGACGCCGACCGAGGGATTGGAGGTCGACGGCGAGCAGGTCGTCGACGTACGGACGGAAGACTTCCGGATTGGGCTGCGAAAGCGGCTCGTTGTCCGCCTCCCCACGAAGCTCACCGTCACGCCACGCCCGCAGGAAGGCCGGCAGATCCGGATCGAGCAGGAGCGGCGCTGCCCATTCCCACCGCTCGTCAATGCTCCCCTCCTGCGGATCCGGCAGCCTCGAGTCCGAGAGAAGGTCGTCGACCCGGGCTCGAACCCACGTTCGCCGGTCTTCGCCCGGCGGCGACGCGAGCGGATGCGCTCGATCCGCCAGCGGCAGGCACGGCAGCAGCAGGAGCAGCAGGCGATGACGGGACCTCACGCCGGACGCGGACTGCGTCAGTCGCAGCAGCGGCCGCTGCTGCGCGTCGGGGTTGTCGTAGGACGTGAGCCGGCCTCCCATCATCAGCCGTTCCGCCTCGTAGCTCAAGACGGCGCTGACGACGTCGGGCACCACGTTCCAGGCGGAGAACAGCAGGCGTTTCGTCGCGCGCTCCTTGCCCTCGAAAGGTCCCTCCGGCGGCCAGTACGGCAGCGTGGGCGGCATCCACAGCAGGCGCCACAGCCCCTCGTCGAGCAGCTCGCCCACCAGCTCTCGGCGCTTCGCGTGCGCGGGGTCGATGCTTCCCCACGACCCCAGCGCCACCGCCTTCAGGAAAGCCGAATCGTGCCGCTCGAGCGCATCGGCGATCCGGTCCGCCGGACCCGGGGAGCCGATCGCCTCGACGAGGAGGTCGTGGAACTTGTAGCCGTGCATGAAGTGCGCCAGGTACGGCGCCGACTTCCAGAACGGCATCGGGTCCGGGCCGCGGACGGCGCGAGACAGCGCATCGGCCGCCAGGTACTGCTGCACGTCGCTCGCGCTGACAGGCGTGGTGCGACGGTCCTCCGCTACCATCGCGTCCCGATCGGCGCTGGCCGCCACGCGCTCGGTGCGCGCCATCACGCTCCGCAGGGAGTCTTCGACCGCGCGCTTCGCCTGCTCGACGCGTTCCACCTGGTCCGGCTCTCCCGCCGCCGCGCACCGCAGCGCCGCCCCGAACCGCGACAACTGCTGCTTGAGATCCTCGACGCGGGCTTCGTCTTCCCCGAGCAGGAACCTGGTGGTGGCCAGGAAGTCCTGGTAGTGCTCCTCGTGCTCGATCTCCGCGTCGGCGGTGTAGAGCTTGTAGGGCGTCGCGGAGAGCAGGAGCGTGCGCACTCGCTTGCCGTCGTGCGCCTTGGCCCGGAACAGCTCCTGCGCCAGGTCCGCCGCGGCGTCGCGCTCCGTCCCCTGCGTGCCGAGGAGGTTCTTGAAGCGCTGGAACTCGTCGAGGATGACGAGATCGGGCTCGAGGGCCTGGACGCACGCGCCGGCCAGCACGCGGCGCAGATCGGAGATGACCCGGTCTCGCCCGTGCCGGGCTTCGGCGGGCCACGACCGGTAGCGCCGGAACCAGGTGTCGAGCAGCTCGCGGAGCCGCTCCCGCAGGTTCGGACGGTCGTCGAACGCCGACTTGAAGCGTTGGCGGATCGTGTCGTCGATCGGCCGGGGGTAGTGCGCCAGCCGGTAGCGGAACTCGTCTCGCTTGGTGATCGCTCCCTGCAGGAGGTTCATGAGCGCCGTCCGAGGTCCCACCAACGGATGGAGCAGTTGGAAGAGTACTTCCCGTTCCCGCCCCTGGCCGCCCGAGTGCCCCAGCCTGAACGAGGTGCCGGGGGTGAAGCTGACAAAGTTGAGCTTGCTTTCTGCGAGCCCGGATTCGCCTTCCCTGCGGGCCAGCTCCGTGGCCAGCATCGTCAGGCGGGTCGCCAGCGCGAACGACCGTTCTTCGGCCCCGCCGACCTGCAGCTTGGGGAGATTGGCGCGCGCGATGCTGCCGTTGCTGCAGATGTAGACGATATCGATCCGTTCGACGTCGTTCCAGAGGTGATCGATGGCGCGGGCGATGATGCCGCGGGCGACGAGCGTCTTGCCGAGGCCCACCTCGTCGGCCACCAGGAAGCGTCCCGTGCCGTTCTCGGCCGCGAAGAGCTGGTTGAAGGCGTGCTCCACCGTGCGGCGCTGGAAGGGCTTGAGCGGCCGGAGGCTCGCCTCGACGGAGGGTCTCTTCATGGACGCGGCTCCCGGGCGAGCGCCTCCTCGACGGCCGTCCACACCGCGAGCAGCTCGTCCGGGACGATGCTCCGCCCTTCCTCCGTCTTCCGCAGGTCGTCGATCAGGCGGCGGACGGGCTTGAGGCGATCCGGGTCTCTGGACGCGGTACGAACGAGGTCGTCGAGCAGGGTCTCACCGCCGGCGCCGTCTCCCCAGGCGCCAGGGGCTCCTGCTTCGCCTTCCTCCTTCGTCCACGCGAGCACGGCGTCGAGCCCGCCCAGCAACGCCCGCAGGAACCGGAGGAACTTCTCCGGGCTGTCCAGCAGGCCCCGGAGCACGTGGTGCATGCGGTCGCCGGGCACGCCTTCGGCGGGAAGCCGCAGGGTCATGCGGATGTCGTCGACGCCCTGCACGGCGACTCGGAATCGAAAGGCGATGAAGGCCGTCAGGCGGGCGAGGGGCAACGTCCAGCGCAACGGCTTGCCCAGCTGCAGGGCCTGCTCCTCGGCAACCGAGACTGGCCAGGCTGCGACCTCCACATCGTCGCCGGGCGGGGCGATGTCGCCGTCGATCGCCAACGTCCAGAGCTCGTCCCGGGAGACGCAGGTCACGCGAAGGTCGGCGTTCACGAGGGCATCGCGTGCCGCTTCGAGGCGCTCCCGCGCGGCGGTCACGCGCGGGTCCACGTCCTCCGGCTGAACCCTCCCGTACCGTGTGCACAGCTTCTGGAACCCGGCCAGGAAGCGATCGATGCCGCAACCGCTGGCGCTGTCCTTGCGCCCCTTCTTGCCCGTGACGGACGCCATCACCTCCACGTTGCTGCCGGTGAACGCCGCCGCGGTCAGGTTCGCGGAGCCCACGTACCAGGTCGCGTCCCAGCCGTGCTCCACCGCGATCATCCTCGCGTGCAACCCCGACGGGCGGACCACCACGCGGGCCGCTGATGTGCCGTCTTCCTGGCGGGCGTCTCCGTCGGTCGCGGCGGGGTCGCCCTCCGCGTCAGTCGGACCGTCCTCGGCTTCACCTTGGGCAGTCTCCGACAGGACGAATACGTCGCTCCAGGCAGCCAGCGCGCCTTCCGGGAGCTTGTCGAGCTCCTCCTGCCGGCTTACGAGGATCCGGTCGTTCCCGCTCAGCCTGCCGACCGCGCCGAGCCCCGTCTGGTTGACGAACGGGGCCAGAGCGAGCGTGCGGTACCCGCGCGACGGCGGGCTCGACGGCCGACGGCGCCTCGACAGTCCGAGGGCGTGGAACTCGATCGGGGAGTCGAAGTCGCCAGGGGCGGGGAACGCAGTTCGCGCAACCTGATCGGCCAGCTCCACCACGCGTTCCGCGACGTCCCGGGGAATCCGACTCGTGCTCGTGGCCAGTTGCGGCAGCTCCCGGACGAAGTCGGCGAGCGGTCGGCTCGCAGCCACGCGCCGTCGGCTCTGAAGCGGGGCCTCGCTGGCCAGAGCCACGTCCCAGGAGCGGTCGAACGTCAGGTTTCGCGATAGGATCGCCACCCGCAGCAGGTCGTCCTCCGCCGTTTCGTCCACCGGCGTGAATCGGGCCACCCACACCTTGGGATGAAAGGCGCCGCCATTGGGCGCGCGCACGGCGTGCACGCTCGACTCGAGCATGGAGTACAGCGGTCGCGCCCGTCGCGGAATCCCGATGCCCGTCTCGTCGACAAAGGCGTGCACGCGGTCGCCGGCGTCCCGGATCGCCTGGTGCAGCCCCAGCGGATCGGCCAGCAACTCCTCGAGGCCGCCGTCGGGATGCGCCAGCACCGACAGCGGCAGCACGAGGAACGCCTCCATGTCGAGCGTGTAGGTGGTCAGCACGGCGAAGTCGAGCCGGTACCCGCTCGGCTGACGGATCAAGTCGAAGGCGATCTTGCGCGAGTCCGGCAGCAGCATCAGGCCGCGAGTCCTCGATGCAGGTCGATCAGGAACTGCCGGGCCCGGAACCAGCGGAAGTCCATGCGGCCGACGCCGACCCCCGGGCTCCAGTCCACGAGGCGGTTCCGGTTGGCCAGCCGGGCCCGGGCGCCCTTGAGACGCAGCTCTCGTTCGGCAACCAGCGTCCGCAACCGGTCGTCGTCGGCGACCTGGTCGGGATCCAGTTCAGCGATCCGCCGCGACCAGCTTTCGACGAAGAGGCGTTGCGAGTACGAAAGGCGCCCACCGCGCCGGGTGACCAGCTCCCAGAGCGCGTCCGGCTGGTAGGTCCTCTCGTCGGCCTCCCGGGCGGCCCACCCGGCCAGGTCCCCCCGGAACTTCTCGATTCTCTCCGCCTCGTCCGAGTCCAGGACCTCACGCCGGCGTTCCGCCACGACCAGGTTGTAGAGCAGCGGCATGCCCTCGACGTGGAGCGAGAAGCGCCGCGCCAGCTCCAGGGTCTCGCGCACGCCGGACGGCGCCCGCAGGGCGTCCGGATCGTCCCAGGCAGCCTCGGCCGGGGCATCGGACCCGTTGCGGGCCAGCCAGGCCAACAACGTGCCGGCGCAACGCTCCTCCAGGCGGCCGCGGAGGAAGTCGGCCTCGTCGCAGGTCAACGCGAACGATACCTCCCAGGGGAAGCCCTCTGGAGGCTCCGGCAGGCGCGGATGCCAGTGCGCGTCCTGGCTCCAGATTACGCCGGGATCGTCCGCACGCCCCAAGACGCCGCCGCCATCCACGAGCGCGTCGAAGCGTGCGTGGTACCACCCCTGGCTCTGCCGGGGCCGGAAGATGCCCCACCGCGTGAGCGCGCTCCAGTAGACGGAGCTGGGCAACCGTACGAGCGTATGCCGGGCGCGCAGGCCGATGATGCCGGCGGCGCGGGCTTCGCTCCGCTCCAGCGGACCGATCAGATCGACCTCTGCCCGGCGGGCGGCTCGCTCTATGTCGGTACTCCGGACCCGCCGGGCCTCCAGCCGCTGGTAGAGCCACGGCACGAAGAGCACGTACCGCAGTCGGGTCTGGATGGACGAAGTGCCGGGGAACAACGCGTCCGAGAGCACGTCTCGAAGGCTCCCCAGCCCCATCTCGTCGAGCGTGCCTTGCTCCTTGAACAGATCCAGCACACGCCGCATCTTGTCGCGGTCGCTCGCCGTCAGGTCGATCCACGTCAGCGCTGGCTCCATCTTCAGTTACGCCGCGTCACGAAACGACGGCTGGCAGAGGAGTATAGGTCGGCCAGCGAGATGTCCGCGACCCGACGAGTGGAAACGGCGACAGAAACGGGTCTCGGTTGCCGCGAAGCACTGGCGGGGTAGCGGGCGAGCTTGCCCTCGTCGTAGTTCGGCCAGTTGAGGTTGACCTTCTCCCGCAACTCGATCTGCCACTGCTTCAGCACCGCCTTGGCCGCGACGATCAGGATCCGCTTCGCGCGCCCCGCCTGTCGCAGCAGCAGGCCGCCTGGATTGTCTGGCCGAGGCCGACCGCGTCGGCAATCAGGAGCTTCGGCGGCCAGCGCGTGTAGAGTCGCTCGAAAGCGCAGACCTAACGAGGCTCCGCCTCAGACCGACGAGACATGTAGACCTCAGCGCGTGCTTTAGGGGGAGTCGGACTCCGGCCGCTGCTCCCGCTGCGGCGTGAGCCGCCGTTATAGTCGCCCGAGGGCGATGGTGGCCGTAGACTGGCCGGTGGGGAGCCCATCGACCGGAGCCCGAGCCATGAACGTAGCACGATCCGTCGCCGAAGTACTGTCGCGGCACACGATGCTGACGCTGGAGTGCATCGACCGCATGTACCTGAACGTCTACGTACCGCTGCTGCAGACGGGGGCGGGCGCGGCGCACTTCTTCCGCAAGGTCCGGGGCCGGCCGGTGCCGTCGTCGGCCCTGATGGGACCGCTGACCGAGCGCTTCGTCGCGGCGATCAAGCGCTATGCCGAGCGCAACGGCATCGACATCGTGGCGTTCGGTCGCCGGGAGCGCAAGGACGACCGGACGCGGGAGTACCTCCGCCGGTGGACGGGAGGCGAAGGCGTGCTCTACATCGGGCGGGCGCAAGAGAAGGCACGGGTGCTGCGTACGGAACGCCGCCACGACCCGAGGACCGGCGCGAGCTATCCGTGGCTGACGGACTCGACGGCGATGGTCAACCACTACTACGTCTACGCGGTGGACGACGACTTCGGGCCGTTCTTCCTGAAGTTCTGCTCGTACTTCCCGTACAACGCCAAGCTGTGCATCAACGGGCACGAGTACCTGAAGCGGCAGTTGACGAAGCGGGGCATCGCGTTCGAGGCGCTCGACAACGGCATCCTGCGCTGCGACGACCCCGAGGCGATGCAGCGGCTGGCCGACGGGCTGACGGCGGAGCAGGTCGACGGGCTGCTGCGGAAGTGGCTGGCGCGGCTGCCGCACCCCTTCGAGCCCAGCGACCGGAAACAGGGCATCCGGTACGACATCTCGATACTGCAGGCGGAGTTCGCCCGGACCCAGGTGTTCGACCGACCGGCGCAGGGGCGGGTCTTCTTCGAGGAGGTGCTGCGCGAGCACCTCGACATGGGCCGTCCCGACCACGTGCAGTTGATCTTCGACCGGCGCGTCACCCGA
The DNA here is from genome assembly GCA_965215155.1 of Vicinamibacterales bacterium. Lineage (GTDB taxonomy): Bacteria > Acidobacteriota > Vicinamibacteria > Vicinamibacterales > UBA8438 > JAGWAJ01. The sequence continues at coordinate 3,399,892 of CBDCCY010000004.1, forward strand.
CGCACCCCCTCGCGGTATCGCACCCGCGTCATCACCGACAGGGTCACCCCGTCGCTGCACGTCGACTACAAGCACTCGCGCATCAAGCAGTACCACAAGGAGGGACGCGCGCTACGCACCGAGACGGTGATCAACGACACGTACGACTTCGATGTCGGCCGCCGGCTGAGGAACCTTGAGGATCTGAAGACGATCGGCTTCACCGCCAACCGACGCCTGCTCGGCGTCCAACGCCTCAGTCACGACCGAAGCATCGGAGCCGACGTGCTCGACGAGTTGCACCGCCCGGTGTGCATCGACGGCCAACGCGCCTCGGCGCTGCGCTTCGGCGACCGGCGGGTGCAAGCGCTGTTCGCCGCCCTGCTGCGCTTCGACCTGCTGCCGCACGGCTTCCGCAACCGGGAGTTGCGGGAGGCGGTGGCGTCACTGTGTGGTCTGTCGCTCGACGATTACGGCACGGGACGCATGACGTACGACCTGCGCCGGCTACGTCTCCGGGGGCTCATCGAGCGCATCCCCGGCACCCTCCGGTACCAGCTCACCGCCGAGGGACTCTGCGTCGCGCTGGCCTATCACCGGACCCAGGCGCGGGTTCTCGGGCCGGTGCTGTCGGCGACCCTCGACGGGGACTCGACCACACGGATTCGGGAAGCCGTCGCCCTCTACGACCAAGAGGTCGACCACGCTTGGCGCGGACGGGCCCTGGCTGCCTGAACACTGGATCGGGGAGACCAAGACCACCGGCGGTAGCCGGATCCGAAACTTGACTCAACTGTGAAGATCATGCGGGTTCAAGGCGTCTAGTGCGGCCAGGGGTCGATGGCCGCCGTCTCCGCGCCGACTTCCGCGTCGCCCGCGGGCAGCGACGGAACGGGCCGGATGGGCGACCAGACAAGCCGGCTGTCGTTTGGCGAAAGCGGGGGCGGTGCTGGCGTCTCTCGTGTGACAGACTCGCCGGCCGGGGTCCGGCGATAGCGTCTTCTTCTTGAGGCGTGCGGGCAGCTCCGATGCCAGAACCGGAGCAGACCCTGCCCGGCGGCGTCAGACACCTCGAGCACGATGGCGCGCGGGGACTGATCACCCACAGACGCGGGAAATTCCGTTCTTCACGGTCCACCTGCTCCGGTTCCGGACCCCAGCTCCGATAGACGTTGATGCTCTCCCCAGTTGCAGGCCAAGCGGCGGTCGACCCGTTGAGGCGACCGGTCCAGGCGAGAGTGTATCGGGCGCGATCCTCGATGACGGCGGGCTTCTCGTGGAAGATCGCCGCGCCCTCAATAGGGTGCCGGTTCGCGTCGCAGGGGATGGCGACCTTCACGTCGAGGTGGCAGCGGCCGATCATCCAGGCGAGCAACTCCAGGGCATCGGCGGTGTCGGTGTCCGGCGGCGCAGCGGTAGTTCTGCGAGGTGGTGCCGGACCCGGTTCGTAGCGTCTCACCCTGCCGAATCGCGTCGATCTGCTCGCGGTCAAGCGTGCAGCCGACGACGAGGCGCATGCGCCCGTCGTTGCGGACGAGGCCCGCGATGCCGCGGGCTGTCAGCACGAGCGCCTCGCCGTCGAAGTAGCCGGTCAGCCGATCGTAGCGTGCGCCGTCCTGAGGCGTCGGGACGTAGAACACCCGGACGAGGTCGCCATCCCCCGGGGTGTGCTTGAACTGCCAGTCGCGGTCGTTTGAGCGCCGCTCTACTCCCACGGAACAGACGGCCCGATCGGGGCCTTCGGGCGCCCGAAACGGGCTTCGGGGGCTCCGCCGCGGTAGACATTCGCGTGGGGTTTGACAATCAGCACTACCGATAGGTTAGGATTACTGCTGACTAGGGGTCGCGCTCAGCCTATAGGGATAAGGATAGGACGCCAAAATGAAATCCTCCAGGTACGGACAGCTGACGACACACTTGCGCACGATGGGACGAGCGGAGATTCCGATGACCTTCAAGGAAATGGAGGAAGTCCTCGGATTCAAGCTGCCACCACGGGCTTCTACGCATAGGGCTTGGTTTTCGAATAACCCCACGAACAACCCGATGACGGCGGCGTGGCTCGCGGCGGGGTACAAGTCGGCGAACGTTGACATGAAGAACCGCAAGCTGGTTTTCCGAAGGGTCGCGCCGGAGGAACGATGTCCAGAGAGCGACCGGCCGACGCCGACGGCCGCCGAACTGCGCGAGATCGCCGCCTCGATGCCGACCGCCGCCGAATTGCGCGGGATCGCCGCCTCGATGCTCACGGCCGCCGAACTGCGCGAGATCGTCGCCTCGATGCTCACGACCGCCGAGCTGCGCGAGATCGCCGCCTCGATACCGACGGCCGCCGAGCTGCGCGAGATCGCCGCCTCGATACCGACGGCCGCCGAACTGCGCGAGATCGCCGCCTCGATCCATGGGCAGACGACCGCTGGTTGATTCGCCCCGGTGCCGACCCCGCCCGGCGACTTCGTCGAAATCGCCGGCTGCGACTGCCCGCCTCGAGGCCTTCGGCCATCATCCGGCGGCGCAGACCAGGAGTAGACCGGACGAGTGATTGGCCGAAGGTGGAGGCCGAGGTTCGGGCCGCTGGCTGGACGTATGAGCCGCGGCATTCCCGACTCAAGCAGCTGCTCGACGTTCCGGGTCGTTGGATCGGTCCATGTCCAGTCTCGGGGGAGCGCTATTGCACGTTCGAGGAGTCGGGTCGCGCGTCGGACGGGTTTACATGGAGTGCGACGCCCCCACGTGCCTCCCCGTTCCCTCCGACCGTGGGGCGAAGGATGGGCGCTACTGGCGCCATCGGGTCATGCTTGCGAAGCGGGCCAAGGCGGCGCGCCGTGTGAGGCGCCCGGACCGACCGTGACCGAATACCGCGCCCCGCCCATCCCCACAAACGCCGCCCCGGATCGAGTTGCCGCCCCGCCTTCTCGAACCAGTAGTAGACTAGGTCCGCCTCCGCGGGCACGCGGCCGGCGTACGTCTTGAACATCCGCGCGACCGTAGTCCTGGCCCAAGTGCGTGATCAGGAGCTTCCCGCCCAGGAACGGCGGGTCGCCGATCACGACGTCGGCCACCGGCCATTCCGGCTCCCGGTCGCCCGGCGTCAGGACCGCGTCGCGGCACTCGATCGTGTCGAGAGGCTTCAGGATCGGGTTGCGCGCCTCCGCGGAGCCGTTGCGCCGCATCCACTGGATCTCGCCGATCCAGACCGACGCCCGCGCGAACTCGGCCACCTACGGGCTGACCTCGATGCCCGTCACGTTGGCCGTGCTGACCTCGGGGAACGTGCGCTCGAAGCCGAGCGTCTACGCCTCGATCTGCACCCCGTGCTCGAGGTCCTTGAGCGCCCGCAGCGCCAAGTAGAGGAAGTTCCCCGAGCCGCAGGCGGGATCGAGTACCGTGAACTCCCGCAGCCGGGTCAGGAACGTCCAGTAGCGCCGCCCGGCCTCGTTGCGCCGCGTCATCCGCGCGGCGCGGGACCCGGCTCCCGCGCGTTCCAGCTCGGCTGCGACCGCCGCCTTCTCCCGCTCCCACTCGGCGAGCAGCGGCCGGATCACGACCGGCTCGACGAGGATTCTCGCGGTCCGTGTAGTGCGCCCCGAGCTGCGCGCGCTTGCCCGGGTCGAGGCCGCGCTCGAACAGCGTCCCGAGGATCGACGGGTCGATCTCCGACCGGTCGAGGTCCGATGCCGCGAGCACGGTCTCGATGTCGGACTTCTCGAGCGGCAGCGCCGCGCCGTCGTCGAACAGCCCGTCATTGAACCACGCGCCCGTCTCCGAAGCCGACGCGGCCTCCGGAGGCCATCACCTGGAAGAGCTCGCCGGCGAGCTCCGGGAACCGCTCCGGAGCGGGATGCGCATGACGCAGCATCCGCGTGAACACGTGCCCCGGCCTTTCATGTGCGCCACGCGCATGCGGACCCGGCGACGTCGCCGCTCCCGCGGGCACTGTTCGACCGCCCCGCGCGGCAGGTCGAGGAGGGGCTGTATCGGGGGTTGCTCGACGTCCTGCCTCGGCTGCTTGCCGACATCGACGAGTATCGACCGCTATGGGGCCGGGAGGACGCGGTGCTGACGCGCTCGGAGCAGCGCTTCGACGACGGCCGGATTGTGATTGAAGAACAGCCGGAGCTGGACCTGGCCGTCGTGCGGGGGCCGGAGGGGGGCGAGTGGCATCCGATGGCCGTGCACACCCGCACGGCGGCCAACCGGCTGCTCCTGGTCCACGGCCCCCGCGTGGAGTTCCGCTACCGCTACGAGAGCTGGGTCCAGATGGCCTCGCGCCGGCCGGCGCTCCGCGTCGACCTGACCGCCCTGGCCGGCGAGTTGACCCGCGAGGACGGGGCCGACGGACGATGGCGCTTCGAGGGGGTCGAGCACATCACCCCGCGCATGTACCGGGAGGGCGGTGCGTCGACCCTGACGCCCGAGGACATCCGCCGCCGGCTGGAGGCGGCGCTCCGGGCCGGCGCACTGGCGTGGAATCCCTACGGGTGATGGCCGCACTGCCGGCGCGCGCATAATGGGCGGAGTGCGCTTCTTCAACACGGCGGGACCGGTCGACCCGGAGATGCACTATTGCCTCCCTCCGCTCGACCGCCTGGATCTGCCGGAGGTCCTGCGCCTGATCCGGCGGCGCCAGTATTTCGTCCTGCACGCGCCCCGGCAGACCGGCAAGACCTCGACCCTGCTGGCGCTGCAGGACCTCCTGAACGGTGGGAGCGAGGGCGCCTACCGCTGCGTGTACGCCAACGTGGAAGGGGGGCAGACGGCGCGCGGGGACGTCGAACAGGGAGTCCGCGCGGTGCTCGGCGCCCTGGCGGCGGAGGCGCGGCTTACACTCGGCGACGAGTCGCTCGAAGCGACGTGGCCCGGCATCCTCCGCACCGCGGGGCCGCACCAGGCCTTGACGGAGGCGCTCTCGAGATGGTGCGGGGAGAACGCGGCCCCGGCCGTCCTGCTGCTCGACGAGATGGACGCCCTGGTCGGCGACACGCTGCTCGCCGTGCTGCGCCAGCTCCGCGCCGGCTATCATCGGCGCCCCGCCGCCTTCCCGCAGAGCATCGTCCTCTGCGGCGTCCGCGACGTGCGCGACTACCGCATCCGCTCCACGGCCGAGAGGACGATCGTCACCGGGGGCAGCGCGTTCAACATCAAGGCGGAATCCCTGGTCCTCGGCGACTTCTCCGCCGCCGAGACGGGAGCGTTGCTGGCCCGGCATACCGCGGAGGCCGGCCAGCAGTGGACCGATGAGGCCCGCGGTGAAGTGTTCCGGCTCACCGAGGGCCAGCCGTGGCTGGTGAACGCCCTCGCCTATCGTGCGTGTCGGGCGAACCCGGACCTCTCCCGCCCGATCGGCGCGGCGGCGATCCGCGAGGCTCGCGAGCAGCTCATCCTCCGCCGGGAGACCCATCTGGACCAGCTCACCGACAAGCTGCAGGAGGAGCGCGTGCGGCGGGTCATCGGTCCGCTGCTCTCCGGCGACCCGGACGGCGGCTCCCGGCGTGTTCCGGACGACGACATCCTGTACGCGTGCGATCTGGGCCTCGTCCGCACCGGGCCGCTGCGCATCGCCAACCCGATCTACCGGGAGGCGATCCCCCGCGACCTGACCTGGAGCACCCAGCAGTTCCTGCCGCACGACCCGGCCTGGTACGTAGCGGACGGCGAGCTGCAGGTCGACAAGCTGCTGGCCGCCTTCCAGGAGTTCTTCCGGGAGCACTCCGAGCACTGGGTCGATCGTTTCGGGTATCGGGAGGCGGGGCCGCAGCTTCTCCTCCAGGCGTTCCTGCAAAGGGTGGTCAACGCGGGTGGCCGGATCGAGCGGGAATACGGACTGGGTCGTCGGCGGACCGACCTGCTGATCACTTGGCCGGCGGGCCGCGACGCGCACAAGACGGTCATCGAGTGCAAGCTCCTGCACCGCAGCCTGGACCGCACGCTCGAGGAGGGTCTCGCCCAGACCCGAGCCTACATGGACCGGTGCGGCACGGCCCGCGGCCACCTGATCGTGTTCGACCGCACGGAGGACAAGCCCTGGGCCGAGAAGCTCTTCCGTCGCACGGACACCGCCGCCCTGCCCCCTGTGGTCATCTGGGGCATGTAGACTCGCCACCGGCCGCAGCTCCGGCGCACGGGAGCAGCGCGCGGCTCCGGGGAGGCGTTTCCCGGTATCGTGGGTACCGTGACGGGAGGCACGTCCCATCGAGGTCTTTGGTGACACGCGCGGCCTGAAGGCCAGCCAGACTCGCCAGCTCGAGCGCCTCTTCCGGCGCCGCGTGCCGGCCGATCGGCTGATCACCCAGGAGCTTGCCCGGCACCTGACCGAGATCAGCCACGAGATTCGACGCCAGGTCGGGGTGCTGCTCGATCGCCGCGGGCTCGTCCAGCACGTGATGGTGGGCGACGCCCACTCGATCGCGCTGCCCGACTGGGGCCGCCTGCGGGCCGGCCGCGGCCGCCTGCGGGGCCTGCGATGCCTGCACACGCATCTCAGGAACGAGGGGCTGACACGGGACGACCGGACCGATCTGCTGCTGCTGCGACTCGATGCGATGGTGACGGTGGGCGTCGACGGCGACGGCCTGCCTGCGCTCGCCCACACCGCCGCTCTCGTACCCGCCGGCGACCTCGTCCCGGGCGACCGCAATGCCGGGATCGAGCATCTCGACCCGCAGCCTCCCGCGCAGATCGCCTTCGACTTCCAGGAGTGGATCCGCGAGCACGAGGTGGCGCTCGCGCGCGACACGGGCGGACAGCGCATCGGGGAACGTGACCGCGCGATCCTGGTCTCGGTCACTGCCGGCCGCAGGGCCCGTGACCTCCAGGTCCACGTCGCCGAGCTGCGCGAGCTGGCGCACTCGGCCGGGGTGGACATCGTCGACGTCGTGACGCAGAGCCGGCCCCGGGTGGACCCCAAGACCGTGCTCGGCTCCGGACGGCTGGACGATCTCGTCATCCGCGCCTTCCAGAGCGGCGTCGATCTCGTGATCGTCGACCAGGACCTGACCCCGACGCAGGCGCGCAACCTGGGCGAACGCATGGAGCTGCGGGTGATCGACCGCACCCAGCTCATCCTCGACATCTTCGCGCAGCATGCGACCACCCGGGACGGCAAGCTGCAGGTGGAGCTGGCCCAGCTCCGCTATCTGCTGCCGCGGCTAGCGCAACGCGCCGAGGTCTCGCTGTCGAGGCTCGCCGGCGGCATTGGGGGGCGCGGACCGGGCGAGACGAAGCTCGAGGTCGACCGCCGCCGAACCCGGGACCGCCTGACCCGACTGGAGCGCGAGCTCCGGTCGCTCGCCACGCAGCGGGAGAACCGCCGGCAGCGGCGGCGGCGCCGCGCCGTGCCGGTCCTGTCGATCGTCGGCTACACGAACGCGGGCAAGAGCACCCTGCTGCGGGCCCTGACCCGCACGGAGGTGCACGTGGCCGACCAGATGTTCGCCACCCTCGACCCCTCGTCGCGCCGCCTGCGGTTTCCGCGCGAGCGCGAGGTCATCATCACCGACACGGTCGGGTTCATTCGCGACCTGCCCGCGGACCTCGTCGCAGCCTTTCGCGCCACCCTCGAGGAGCTGGCCGACGCATCGCTGCTGCTGCATGTCGTCGACGCCGCGACGCCGGAGAGCGAACGGCGCATCGAGGCCGTCCGCGGCGTGCTGCGGGACATCGGCATCGAGGCGCCGGAGCTCCTCGTCTTCAACCAGATCGACCGGATGGGGGACGGCGAGGGCGAGGCACTGGCGCACCGGCACGGCGAAGTCGCGGTATCCGCGCTCCATCGCGTCGGCCTGCAAGGGCTGCTGGCGCGGGCCGAGCGGTTGCTATGGGCGGACGGCGAGGAGGGGAGCGACCGACGGGACGGTCGCTCCCCGGTGTCCCGACCGGCGAGACCAGACCCGTTCTGAAGTCCGCGCCGGCCGTAACCCCCCGCCGATCGTGCGCCTGCCGACTCCGTGCAGATTCTCAGTCGACGGCGAAGCAGTAGAACAGCCCCGCCCCTCCCGTAGCCACCAGATTGTCCTGTGAGCAACCGCGCGACGGGTGGGCGGTGTTCCAGGGCGAACCCGGCGTCGTGAAGGAGTAGCGGTCGGCGTGGCCGAGCATCGCGCTGCCGTCGCCATTGCTGGTCCAGTTGCCGCAGGTGCGGTCCTCGCCCGCCGGAAACGCCGTGCCGTCGAGCCGGGTGCCGGTCAGCACGTCGTGCACCGTGAAGTCGGGGTCGCCGTCGATGCGGGATGCGAACTGGTTGCCGTTCTCGTCCAGCGTGTGGGTCCAGTTGAAGCTGGAGTTGTCGAAGTGCAGACTTTCGACGCTGGTGGCCATGATGAGGCCCTCCGCGTTCGCCCACGGTCCTTCCCCGATCCGATCACGTGCGTTGACCGCTCCGGGGCCCTGCGTGCTCAGGTAGGCCTGCCAGGTGCGGTCGCCGGCGCCCACCGCGGCGGCCAGCGTCTGGCAGTGGGCGTCCGCGCCGTCCAGCCCGCCCAGGTTGGCGCCGTCACCGAGGCCCGTACTGGTGATGAAGAAGCCCAGGGGCGGCGGCTCCTGTGCCTGTTGCTGGGCCACGACCGTTAGCCCGGACAGTGCCAACGCACCGCAGACCGCCGTAGCTGCCAACCGGATTCGTCTCGTCCTCATCTGGCTGCCTTCCCTTCAGAATGACGACGCGTCGCCGCCGGCGCTCTCGCGTTCATAGTCCGGATCCAGCTCGAGCGCCTCGACTTGGAGGTCGTCAACTCGCAACGCCTCATTCTACTCCCACCCTCATCCGCTGCCGCGAGACGAGGGCCTGAAGCTCGATCTGGTCGGACCCTGGGCGGGTCGTTCGCGCGCCAAGCCGCTACGCGCCGCGGCGAAGCTGGTCGCGAAGCCGACGCAGTCCGGCAGTGCGGCCCGGTCGGGCTCCCGGTTCAGCGTCTCCTTGGCTTCGATGATGTCGTCCAGGTCCGCGACCAGAATCGTCATCCCGAACGCCCGCCGTGCGTGCGCTCTGGCCACCAGCTCATGGAACGAAGCAAGCTGCCCGCGGACTTTCTTCGGTGTTCCCGCGATGACGTCGATGTCGCCGTGACTCGTCCGCCATGTCGACACCTCGTCGTGACCGAACGTGCCGCCGTCGAGGGGCACCTCGACCGGCTCCGCTACGCCGGGGACGCGCAGGCGAGCCTGGGCAGCCCGCAGGGCGCGTGCCAGCGCCTCGAGATTGTCCGCCTTCCAGCGGGGCACGATGTCGACGTCGAAGGTCGCGCGCATGGCTCCGTGAGCAACCGCGGCGAGGTCGCCGACGAGCACGTAGGCCACACGGTGCCGATGCAACAGGCCGACGAGGGATTCGGAGTCGAGCGGAGGCGCATCGGGATCACCCACGGCGCAGCTCTGCGGCAAACCTCGTGAAGGCGTCGTTCGTTCGCAGGTGATCCTCCACACTAGACTCGAAGGGCGTTGAAACGGGGCGCCGCACATCGACGCGGACGTGGAGTGGATCGGCTGCGTCCGGCCGACCGGCCTCGTCGTGTCGCGCGGACGCTCGTGCGTGCGGGCGCGGTTCTTCCACGCAATCCGGAGGGGCGCCGGCCGCTGCGACGTCTGCGTTGCCGAAACAAACGACTCGCGGCGGCCGGACACAGTACCGCCCCGTAGGAGCGATGGTCTTGCGCTGCCCTCTCTCCCGCCCCAGTACCACGGGGGCCGACGGCAGTCTTGGCTTTTGGGTCTTCCGCAGAATCTGTGGGTAAGAACGGAGGCTGGTAGTCCTCGTCAGACAAGAGGCAGCGTGCCCGTGTGCTCGCCGCCGTCAAGGCGCTTCGCTCCGCTCCGCCCCCGCTGCGCGGGGCTGACGGCCTGGACGCCGGCTCCGCGCACGAGCGCCCCGGCTCTCGTCTGACGAGGACCAAATGCCCGACGCCCGTATCGGGAGGGCGATGGCCCGTCCCGAAGCACAGAACGCAGCCTCGACATCGGAAACGCATCCCGTTCCGGAATCCGCGACAATTGGTGTTGCAGCAGCCAAGCGACGCGGAAGGGGAACGGGATGCAACTCAAGAGTATCTTGAATCGGGTCCAGAAGCACCCGTCGTTCATCTACGAGACGGTGCGGCTGGTGGAGCACCCGCAGTTGACCCTCGAGGTTCGGGTGCGGCCTCGCGCCGGGACCCGCGCGACGTGCTCGCAGTGCAGGCGCCGGGCCCCGGGCTACGACACGCAGGCGGTCCGGCGCTTCGACTTCGTGCCCCTGTGGCACATCCCCGTGGTCTTCCTCTACGCGATGCGCCGCGTCGACTGCCCGCGCTGCGGCGTACGGGTCGAGGCGCTGCCGTGGGCCACCGGCAAGCACCGACTGACCGACGCCTACGCCTGGTTCCTCGCCGGGTGGGCCAGGCGTCTGTCGTGGCAGGAGGTCGCCGCGGCGTTCCCCACGTCCTGGGACACCGTCTATCGGGCCGTGCGCATGGCGGTCGACTGGGGCCTCGCGCACCGCGACCTCACGAACATCGAGGCCATCGGCGTCGACGAGCTCTCCCGCCGCCGCGGGCAACGCTACCTGACGCTGGTCTATCAGATCGACGGTCACTGCAAGCGCCTGCTGTGGGTCGGCCGCGAACGCAAGGCCGCGACGTTGGAGGGCTTCTTCGACTGGTTCGGCCCCGCACGCAGCGCGGCGCTGTATTTCGTCTGCTCGGACATGTGGAAGCCCTACCTGAAGGTGGTTGCCGAGCGCGCCGGCCAGGCCGTGCAGGTGCTCGACCGCTTCCACATCATGAGCCATTTCTCGCAAGCGATCGACGAGGTGCGCGCGGCGGAGGCCCGGAAGCTCGCCGCCGCGGGCCGGGCGCCGGTGCTCAAGCGCAGCCGCTGGCTCCTGCTCAAGCGTCCGGAGAATCTCAGCGACGAGCAGCGGGGCCGGCTTGCGGAGCTGGTGCGTCGCAACCTGCGCACGGTTCGCGCCTACCTGCTCAAGGAGGACTTTCAAGCGCTGTGGGGCTACGTGTCGCCGTACTGGGCCGGCCGGTTCCTCGACCGCTGGTGCACTCGGACGATGCGCTCGCGGCTCGACCCGATGAAGGAGGTGGCCCGCATGCTGCGCTCGCACCGCGACCTGATCCTGAACTGGTTCCGGGCCCGAGGGCAGTTCTCCAGTGGCATTGTCGAAGGCTTCAACGGGAAGGCCAGAGTGATCACCAAACGGGCGTATGGCTTCCGCACCTCCGCGGCACTGGAAGTCGCTTTGTATCATGCACTTGGCGACCTGCCCGAACCAGAACTCACCCACAGATTCTGCTGACGAGGCTGGCTTTTGACATACGCTCTCCGCGTGACGTGATTCGGGAGAGGCTGGCGATCTGACGACGACGCAACGGCCGCCAGGAGGACGCATGGACATCCTCGGTCTCCGACAGGAGGTGCCACAGGATCCGCTCGGGCAGGTGCTGACGCACAAGCAGTACGGGGAGGTCGCCGTTGTCGACCTCGGCAAGCGGGTCAGCGAGATGCTGCGCGATGTGTGGCCCGCGCAGAGCCCGTTCCAAGCCGGCGGCGTAATCGAGAGCAGCTGGCTGCTGCCGCTCCTCGGTGCGGGCAACACGGCTGCCTCATCCCTGCTTGCCGGCAACGTCTTCCTGGCAACCGCCAATCCCGCGACACTGATGACGATCGGCACGGGCGTCGGCTCGGCGGTCATGGGCCCGTCCGGGATCATCGCTCAGGCACCGTTCGTCGCCGCCAGCAGCGCCATGCTGCCTGTCGTGGCGCCCCTGATGCTCTTCATGACCGTGTCGTCGGTGATCACCGGTGCTCGGCTCGACCGGGTGCAACGGGCCCTGGGTGCACTTTCGGAGAGCTTGCATCGCGTGCGTCACCTCCTGGAAGTCGACGACTTCGCTCGGTTCGAGAACGCAGCCGAATACCTCGACGAGGTCGGCACGCAGTTCGAGCATGGCCAGCGTTTCACCGAGGGCATGAAGATCGAGCTCGTCTCAGCCAGGCGGGACGTAAAGTGGTTGCGTCGAAAGTTCGGGCACCTCGTCGAGAGGGGGATTCGCTCGGAACAGGACGCCAGGACGGCCGTGTCCGACATCCATCTGTTCGTGCTCGCGAGTCTGGTGGATCTCCGCGCCGACGTACTTCGTCTGCACCTGACGCTCCAGGACGATCCGCACTACGCGGAGCGCCGGCAGGCGGTGCTGCGCAGGAAGGTTGAACAGTGCGCAGACACCTTCCAGGTGCTGCTCGACCGCGATCCACTGACCGCGTTCCGGGAACGGCTGCAGAAGGAGGTGCGTGAGGTGGGCCGGTTCGAGTTCCTGCCGTGGGGTTTGACGGACGCCGCCGCGCGGGTGAGCCGAACGCTTGGAGGCGGGCGCGGCCTGAAGGAGGCACTACGGACGCTCGACACGATCGACGAGGGCTTCGCGCCTGTCCGATCACGTATGGAGCGGTGGGTCAGAGAGTTCGAGGCGTCGGGCGCGGTGGCGCGCGAAGAGTCCATCGTGTTCTATCGTGAATGGGACAGTCAGCGGACCCTGAGGGCGTACCACACCCGGGACCTGCGACTGCAGAAGGCGCCTGCGTAGCATCCGGACGACGCATAGCTCGCTCCAAGACGGGACCGCCAGGGGCTCGTCCAGCATGTGATTGTGGGCGACGGTCACTCGATCGCGTTGCCCGACTGGGGCCGCCCGTGGGCGGGCCGCGGAGGTCTGCGGGGCCTGCGGGACCTGCCTGCGCACCTCCGGAACGAGCGGCTGAAGCGAGGCGACCGAACCGACCTGCTGCTGCCCCTCAATGCGATGGTCACCGTGGGCGCGGACGGCAATGGCTTGCCGCTGGCCCACACCGTTGCTCGGGCAGGGTTCCGACCGGCAGGATCACACCCGTTGTAAGGTATGCGCCGGCCATGTCCACCGCTGACCGTGCACCTGCCGACTCCCTCTAAGTCCGCACACGCCTCGTCGAGGCCCTGAAGCTCGATCTGGTCGGCCCTTGGGCCGGGCATGACTTGGCCGCCGAACAGTTGCCGGGCCGCGAGCGCCCGTCGAACTGGTACGTGGCCGGCTTCCTCATCCCGACCGGTACGCCGCCCGACCGCAGCGCGGACGCCGACGAGGACGACGACCTCGACACCGTTCCCGAGTCGGCCGGACTGGCCGAGGAGTCGAACGACGAGCGGAAGGCGGCGCGCAAGGCGTTCTTCCCGTCGTCGATCGGACTCAGCTTCGTGGGCGATGGCTGCCGCGAGTTGGCCGTCAGGGTGCGTTGGGGCGACTACGCGCCTGTCGAGATAGGACAAACGGACGGCAGCAAGACGCCGGTCTGGAGGCGAACTCCCCACGAGGAGCCGCTGTCGATTCCGCTCGGCGGCGGCGAGGCGCCGATCGTGCGCGACGTCCCCGGCTCGGACGGCCTGCAGCTCCACGTCGCCGAGCGGCCGATTGACACGATGGGCCTGAGCGGCGCGGAGCTCCCCGCCGGGACACGTTCCGTGTCGTGCTTCCTGGTGAACCGGCGCCCGCCGAACAAGGACCAGCCGGACCGCGCCTACGCCTTCCAGGCCGAGATCGAGGTGCGCACCGACACGGGCTTCGTGCCCCGGCCCGATCTGCGCGCGGCGCGTTCCGGCGAGTGGGACGACCGGGTTGCGGACCTTCACTACGCCGATGCGCCGGAGTACGCCACGGGGCACGGTCTGTCCGCGGAGTGGGACATTCTCGACCGCAAGTGCGCGTCGATCCGCACTGCGTGGATCGGAACGGCGGAAGTCGAGAAGACCGCGACCTCCGATGTGCCCGGCGTCGAACTGTCGATGGATGCTCTCGGCCGGCTGGATGACGGAGCCGCGGCGGAGCGGGCGCTCGGCCCTCTCGTGGCGCAATATCGCGAGTGGATCGAAGCCCGGCGGCAGGAGTGCGTCGCCGGTCCGTCAGAGGGCGACCGGCAAGCTACGGCGGAGCAGTTGCTTCACTACGCGGAGATCGCGGCGGGTCGGATGGCGCGCGGCGTGGCTCGGCTCGGTGAGGACGCCGACGTGCTGGACGCCTTCCGCGTCGCCAACCGCGCCGTGGCGCGCGCCCTCCGCCAGCGCCTCGGAGAGAAGTTGGGGTCGGCGGGGCCGCACTGGCGCCCGTTCCAGCTCGCGTTCCTGCTGCTCAATCTACCCGGCCTCGCGGATCCGCAGGATGCGCATCGCGAGACTGTGGACCTGCTGTTCTTCCCGACCGGCGGTGGGAAGACCGAGGCGTACCTGGGCCTCGCAGCGGTGGCCATGGTGCTGAGGCGCCTGCGGCATCCCGGCGACGACGGGCTGGGGGGCGCCGGAGTCAGCGTCATCATGCGCTACACGTTGCGGTTGCTGACGCTGGATCAGCTCGCGCGTGCGGCCGGAATGGTGTGCGCGCTGGAGATCGAGCGGAGCGAGGCAGGTGGGCGCTACGGCAGGTGGCCGTTCGAGATCGGCCTGTGGGTGGGGAAGGCGGCCACGCCGAACATCCTGGGGCGCAAGGGGGATGGCCGGCCGGATTCGGCGCGCGCCAAGGTCACGGCGTTCCAGCGCAATCCCGACCGGAACCCGTCTCCGATCCCGCTCGAGAACTGTCCCTGGTGCGGAGAGGGATTCGAGCCCGAGTCGTTCACGCTGCTGCCGGACGCCGATCGACCTCGCGAGCTCCGCATCGTATGCGCCAACTTCGAGTGCGAGTTCAGCGGCGACCGCCCGCTCCCCGTGGTCGGCGTGGACGAGCCGCTCTACCGGCGGCTGCCGGCGTTCCTCATCGCAACGGTGGACAAGTTCGCTTCGCTGCCGTGGGTGGGACAGGCAGGCGCGCTGCTCGGCGGAGCCGACCGCTTCGACACGCAGGGCTTCTACGGAGCCGCCGAACCGGGGACGGGCAGGCGACTGGAGGCGCCGCTTCCGCCGCCGGACCTCGTCATCCAGGACGAGCTGCACCTGATCGCGGGCCCGCTGGGCACGATGGCGGGCCTCTACGAGACAGCGATCGAAGCGCTGGCAACGCGCAAACTGGGCGGACGCGCGATCAAGCCCAAGATCGTCGCCTCGACCGCCACTGCACGCCGGGCGCAGGACCAGGTGCAGGCGCTCTTCGCTCGGCCCGCGACGCAGGTGTTCCCGCCGCCCGGGCCGGATCGGCGCGACACGTTCTTCGCCCGCACCGTCCCGTCGTCGGAGACACCCGCGCGGCTCTACCTCGGCATCGCCTCACAGGGCCGCAACCCGAAGGTGCTGATGCGCCGCGTGTTGCTGGCGCTGATGGGCGCGGCGGCGCACGCCTGGCATGAGGCCGGCGGCGAACGGAATCCGCGCAACCCGGCCGATCCGTACATGACAGCGCTGGCCTATTTCAACAGCCTGCGCGAGCTGGGCGGCGCGCGGCGAATCATGGAGGAGGAGGTCAGCACCACGCTCGCACGCTACGGGGCGCGGCGGCGGGTCGGTGAGAAGCAACGGCTGTTCCGAGACCGCACCACCTTCTCGGAGGTGCTGGAGCTGACGTCGCGAGTCTCGACCGACAAGGTGGCGGAGGCGCGGCGGCGGCTCGAGCGCCCGTTCCACGATCGCGACAACCGCGTCGACTGCGCGCTGGCGACGAACATGATCTCGGTCGGTCTCGACATCCCGCGCCTGGGACTGATGCTGGTGCTCGGGCAGCCGAAGATGCACGCCGAGTACATCCAGGCGACCAGCCGCGTCGGACGCTCCGACGATGGGCCGGGGCTGGTGGTGACGCTGCTCAACGTTCACAAGCCGCGCGACCGATCCCACTACGAGCGGTTCCGTCACTACCACGAGACCTTCTACCGCTCGGTGGAGCCGGCGAGCGTGACGCCGTTCTCGGCCCGCGCGCTCGATCGCGGGTTCGCCGGCGCGCTCGTGGCCCTGGCGCGGCACGTCGAACCGGCGCTGACGCCTTCGCGCGGCGTGGAGCGGCTTGCCGACGTGCGGACCGCACTCGAATCGCGGCTGCTCGACGCGTTTGTCGACCGGGTCGAGCAGCAGGGGTTCACCGAGGACGACGAGCGCGAGGAAGGGATCCGCAGCGTGCAGGACCGGGTGGGGGACCTGCTCGACTCGTGGCGGAGGGTGCTCGACGACTACCACGCGGACGGCGTGGAGATGCAGTACCAGCGCTACGAGCTCCGCCAGCCGAAGCCGTTGCTGCGGGAGATGCTCGAGGAGCGCTTCGAGCCCGAGCACCACCGCAAGTTCCGCGCGAACCGCTCGCTGCGGGACGTCGAGCCGGAGGTCAACCTGTACCTGCACGACCTGCGTGCGCCCCGGCAGTCGGAGGGCTCATGAGACAGAAGGCGCACGGGCAGGTTCGCCGCAGTCAGGTCATCACCACCTACGGTCCGGGCGCCCTCATCGATCTGCCGCAGGAGTCGGCCATCGTCGCGGGACTCGACGAGTGGCCCCCGCCGCACAAGCTGGAGGAGGTCGACGAGCCGCGGCTCGCCCGGAAGCTGCAGGCCATCACCGGAGTTGCCACGCCGCGGCTGCTGGCGCCGCCGGCGGCGTCGTCCGACCCGGGGGCGGCGCCGATCGGCATCGGTGCGCGCGTCGGCGGACAGTCGCTGCCGGGCGGGTGGACGAACCGCCGCCAGAGGGGTGCGGCCAGCCGAGCCGGCTCCTGGTGCGAACGGCGTCCAACGCCTGGTTCCCGCAGGTGGTGAGCGTGCTCTCCATTCCGGAACGGGGCGCAGAGGTGGAGACCGTGGTCCGGGAGCTCTGGGACGACCTGCAGATCGTCAACGATGCGGCCGGTCTCGCCTTCATCAAGGGCAAGGCGAAGGTGGCGGCCGCGCTCGCGTCGTTCGACGACGACGAGGTCCTCGCGGCGATCGGCGCGGCGAAAGGAGGCGGTGAGGCGAGCGAGCGTTCCGTGAAGGAGATCGAGCTCGAGGCGATCCTGGCCGCGCCGGACGCATTCGGCGACGACGTGCCCGTCAACCTCGACTTCCACGCCCGCCGACTGCCGGACGCGCTCTGGCGGCGGTCGGAGCGGACCCAGGGCGTCGCCGCGGTCATCCAGCTCCACCGGCTCCGAGAGGTGGTATCGCGGGCGGGCTTCACGCGGTTCGAGGCGGTGACGCCGGACATCCACGGCGAGTACGAGACGGACGTCGAGCGTGCCGCCATCGCGCTGGAGCCGAGCTGGTTCCCCGCGGTGGAGAACCGGGGCGAAGGATTGTTCCTGCGGCTGCGCACCGAGGCGGTCGCGGCGTGGCGGGAGCGGCCGGCGGTCCGGGGACGGCTGGACGCGCTGGAGAAGGGGCACCGGCAGTGGGCGGAGCGTCGCCGGTCGGCCCGTCGGTTTCCCGGCGGACCCTACGTGCTGTTGCACACGCTGTCGCACCTGCTGATCCAGTCGCTGGCCATGCAGTGCGGCTATCCGGCCAGCTCCCTCCGGGAGCGGATCTACGCGGAGGAAGGTCGCTACGGCCTGCTCATCTACACCGGCAGCCCCGATGCGGAGGGGATGCTCGGAGGCCTCGTGCAGCAGGCGCGACGCATCGACGAGCATCTCGTTCGCGCGCTGGAAGCCGGCGGTCTCTGCTCGAACGATCCCACCTGCGCCGAGCATGCGCCGGGCACCAGCATGACGGATCGCTACCTGCACGGCGCCGCGTGCCACGGCTGCGCCCTGGTCGCCGAGACCTCCTGCGAGATGCGCAACGACTACCTCGACCGCGCGCTGGTCGTGCCCGTGCTCGGCCTCCCGGACGCCGCGTTCTTCGGAACCGGCGGATGACCGAGGCACTGCTCGCGTTGCCGGCGCACCTGCGCAAGCGACTGGAACAGGCTCTCGATTCGGGAACACTCGCACCGCCGTATGGTGCGTCCGCGGTGGGCGCGGCGGTCGGCGTTGCAGCCGAGAGCGAGGCGGTGGCCAGGGCGCTCACCGAGCTCGAGCGTCTCGGCATCTCCGGCCGCGGCTGCTGCCGTGTGGCTGCGCGGCTTCGACCGAGTTGCTGCTCGGCGCACAGCGCCGCACTTCGTCTGGTCGGGGCCGGAGGTCGCGGGCCTGCACGCGCGCGACACGCGCCGCGTCTACGAGGAGCTGCTCGGATCGGCGACGCGCTCGGCGTGGGTGACGACGTACGCCTTCTTCGACGGTCCGCGCGCCTTCGAGGTGCTGGCCCGCCGGATGGACGAGAGGCCCGCCCTGTCGGTTACGCTGCTCCTGAACGTGCAGCGGAAGAGGGGCGACACGACCGACGCGGACCACCTGGTCCGCCGGTTCGCGGATCGCTTCTGGTCCGAGGAGTGGCCCGGCTCGGCCCGGCCGCGGGTCTTCTACGACCCGCGCTCGCTCGATCCGGACGGCGGGGCCGGCGTCCTGCATGCGAAGGCGGTGGTGGTCGACGACGAGGCGGTCTTCGTGACGTCGGCCAGCCTGACCGGGGCGGCCCTGGACCGCAACATCGAGATCGGCCTCCTCGTGCGCGACCGAACGCTGGCGGCGACGATGACACGGCACTTCACGACGCTGATGGAGCACTCGCTCCTGCAGCCGTTGCCGGGGTGACAGGGCGAACCCGTTCCTGGCGAATGCGTTCCTGAGCCAAGTCGTACTGCGCCTGCCGGCGCACCCAGAACGCCGCGTTGCTCCAACCGATGCGTTCCAAAGCCAGGGCCATCGCCGGCGAGACGCCGGTGCGACCGTTCAGCAGTCGTGAGAGGGTCTGCCGCGTGCAGCCCAGCCTTGCTGCCGCCTCGGTCACCGTCCAGCCCTCAGCTTCCAGCGCGTCGCGGAGGCTCTCCCCGGGGTGTGCCGGATTGTACATCGTCGACATCGTGCCCCCTAGCCCAAGTTTACCAAGATCGCCGACATTTCTGTCGAAATCCGCAGGATCCGCGCCTGTCGGGGACGGTAACTTATTGATTCTAAAGGATCGGGGTCTGGAGACTCTGAATGTAGTGCCATAATCGTAACAGGAGGCTTGATTCGGACCGGGCCGCCCGCTATCCTGGCTCCATGTTCGTACGGCGCACCCAGACCCGACGAACCGCCGACGGCGTCCCTTACTTCTCCCACCGCCTCGTGCAGTCCGAACGCCTCGGCAACTCCGTGCGCCAGCGCACCCTCCTCAACCTCGGACGCCACTTCGACATCCCCGCGCCCCACTGGCCCCGCCTGTGCACCCGCGTCGCCGAGGTCCTGGCCGGACAGGCGCCGCTGGTGCCCGATTGCCCGCCCGCCGTGGACCAGGAAGCCCAGCGGATCGCCGCCCAGTTGGTCGCCCGCGGTGCCGACGCCGGCGGGCCGGACGCCGCAACGGCGGACATCCAGGCCGTCGACATCGACTCGTTGCGCGTGGTCCGGCCCCGCAGCATCGGGGTCGAGCAGGTCGGCCTGTGGGCCCTCGAGCAGGTGGGGCTGCCGGCCTTGCTGGCACAGTTGGGCGTCAACGGCGCGTTGCGCGCGGCGGCGGCCGGCGCCATCGTCGGGCGCCTGGCCCACCCGGCATCCGAGCGCGAGACCCACCGTTGGCTGCAGCAGCGCAGCGGCCTCGGCGAGTTGCTCGGCGTCGACTTCGAGACCGTCAGCGCCATGCAGCTCTACCGCGCCTCGGACGCGTTGGTAAAGCACCGCGAGGCCATCGAGGCGCACCTGTTCGACCGGGCGATGGGCCTGTTCGACCTGCAGCCGACCGTCACCCTCTACGACCTGACCAACACCTACTTCGAAGGCGAGGCGAGCGACCAACCGCAGGCCCGGCGCGGCCACTCGAAGGAGAAGCGCAGCGACTGCCCGCTGCTCACCCTCGGCCTGATGCTCGACGCCAGCGGCTTCGTCCGCCGCTCGCAGGTCTTCGACGGCAACGTTCGGGAACACCGCACCCTGGCCGGCATGCTCGAAGCACTCCAAGCGCCATCCGGCGCCCTCGTGGTCATGGACCGCGGCGTCGCCACCGAAGGCTGCATCGCCTGGCTGCGCGACAACGGCTACCGCTATCTCGTCGTCAGCCGCGAACGCCACCGCCAGTTCGACGCCACCGCCGCCGTGTCCCTGCGGACGCAGTCCAACCAGACCGTGCAGTTGCACAAGGTCGTCTCCGACGACCCCGACGAGGTCCGCCTCTACTGCTACTCCGAGCAGCGGGCCGCGAAGGAGCGCGGCATCGTCGAGCGCGCCGCCGCCCGCTTCGAGGACGCCCTCACGAAGCTCAACGACGGGCTCGCCCGCCCCCGCGCCCACAAGCGCATCGCCCAGGTCTGGCAGCGCATCGGCCGCTTGAAGACCAAGCACTCCCGCGCCGCCGGCCACTACCAGATCGACGTCACCGCCGACGAGACCGGCGAGCGGGCCGCCGCCGTCACCTGGACCCGGCGCCCCAAGGACGGCTCGATGGCCACCCATCCCGGCGTCTACTGCCTGCGCAGCAGCGAGACCGACTGGGACGAAGAGACCCTCTGGCGCACCTACACCACCCTCACCGACGTCGAAGCCGTCTTCCGCTCCCTCAAGTCCGAGCTCGGCCTGCGTCCCATCTATCACCGCAAGCCGCGGCGAGCCGACGGCCATCTGTTCCTCACCGTCATCGCCTACCAGCTCGTCCAGGTCATCCGCACCCGCCTGCGCGAGCATCGCGAGCAGGCCAGTTGGACGTCGCTACGCCACGTCCTCGACGGCCAGCAGCGCGTCACCACCACCTTCCGCCGGCCCGACGGACGCACCCTCCACGTGCGCACCGCCACACAGCCCGAACCCGAGCAGCGCGCCATCTACGACGTTCTCGGCGTCGACCCCAACCCCGCCGGCGTCCGCAAGACCCTCGTCTGAACGACCCGAACCTCCCGGTTCACGCACGTTTGTAGTGCCACTCGAACCGTTCTGCCCCCGTAAATCGTTGATTCCAAACGACCTCATTTCACCCCTGTTAAACTTGGGCTAGTGTCCAACGCCTGAAG
Organism: Vicinamibacterales bacterium; assembly: GCA_965215155.1. GTDB lineage: Bacteria > Acidobacteriota > Vicinamibacteria > Vicinamibacterales > UBA8438 > JAGWAJ01. The sequence goes on from CBDCCY010000004.1 coordinate 3,420,788, forward strand.
TTCTTGACCAGTAGAATCGGCTCGTGGTACGGTCGGCCCGGAAGCGAGGAGGGCCGTGCCGAACCATTACACACGAGAGGTCCCGGAGGTCTCGGACGCACAGCGCGAGGAACTGGAGGGTTGGCTGCGCCGGCGCAATACCGCGCAGGCTCTGGCCCTGAGGGCACGCATCGTGCTGCAGAGCGCCGCGGGACGGAGCGACCAGGTCGTGGCGCAGGCTCTGGGCACGACGCGGGCCACGGTCGGCAAGTGGCGGCGGCGGTTCCTGCGCAACGGCTGCGACGGCTTGCTGGACGAACCACGGCCGGGCGCGCCGCGCCGGGTGTCGGACGAGGACGTCGAACGGGTCGTGGTCCGGACGCTGGAGACGACCCCACGGGGGGCGACGCATTGGAGCCGGAAGTCGATGGCCCGAGCCTGCGGGCTGAGCGCTTCGACCGTCGGCCGCGTGTGGCGCGCGTTCGCGCTCAAGCCCCATCGCAGCGAGACCTTCAAGCTGTCGCGAGACCCGTTGTTCATCGAGAAAGTGCGCGATATCGTGGGGCTGTACCTGCATCCGCCGGAGCGAGCGGTGGTGCTGTGTGTGGATGAGAAGTCGCAGATCCAGGCGTTGAACCGTACCCAGCCGGTGTTGCCGATGCGTCCGGGAGCACCGGAGCAGCGGACACACGACTATCGACGGCACGGCACGACCTCGTTGTTCGCGGCCCTGAACACCGCCACCGGCGAGGTGATCGGCAGGTGCTTTCGGAAGCACCGCTCGGTGGAGTTCAAGCGCTTCCTCGCCGTGATCGACAAGGCGGTGCCGCCCGACCTCGACATCCACCTGGTGCTGGACAACTACGGCACGCACAAGACGGCGATGATCCACGACTGGCTGGCACGGCGTCCTCGGTATCACCTGCACTTCACGCCCACGAGCGCATCGTGGCTCAACCAGGTAGAGCGTTGGTTCGCCGAGATCACCCGGCAGCAGATCCGGCGTGGAACCCATCGCAGCACCCAAGCACTCGAGGCGGCGATCAAGGAGTACCTGGCGGTCTACAACGAAGACCCCAAGCCCTTCGTCTGGACGAAGACCGCCGAGCAGATCCTGGAATCCCTGAAGCGTTACTGCTCACGTATTTCTGACGGTGCACACTAGAGGAGCTCGATCGCCACGAGGGCCGCTACCAGCAGATCGCGCTGGCATTCGACGAGGAGGAGCGACGCCAGCTCCAGGCGAACATGCGCTACTGGCGCTCGCGCCTCCACCAGTTCGACCGCGACCTGGAACAGGAGCCGGCGCGCATCCGGGCGTTCTACGAGGTGCAGGCGCGACGTGTCAAACCGGTCGGCCTCGTGTACCTCTGGCCGGAGACCAATTGATGACGTGGCGCGGTTCTCGGGCAGAGCGGGTCCACGGCAGGAACGACGGCACGGAAGGGCAACACGGTTAGAATCGAAGGGAACGTGGGGGAGCACGACATGCCGGAGCGGCGGGTGAGCCTTCAGGAACTCGAGTCCAAGCTCGACAGCTACATCCACGACGTGGAGAACGGTGCGACAGTCGTCGTGAGCCGCGACGGGCGTCAGGTGGCGCGGATCGTCCCGGAAACGGACGCCGCCGAGCGGAAGCGTGCGGCACTGAAGGCCAGCGGGAAATTCGACTGGAGCGGCCGACGGCCGAAGAGCAGACGGCCATCGGTGCGTCTCCGGGACGGTGGCAGCGTGAGCGACATCATCATCAGCGAGCGCAGATGATGTTCCTGTATCTCGACAGCAGCGCGCTCGTGAAGCGCTACATCGACGAGCCACACTCGGAGACGTCGCCCGCTTGATAGACGAGACCTCCGGGATCATGACGTCGGCGATCAGCCGAGTCGAGGTGGGTTCCGCTCTTGCGAGAGCCGCCCGCGGCAACCGGCTCGACGCAGAAGGTGCCCGCGGGGCCCAGCAGCAGTTCGCAGAAGACTGGTCGGACTTGGCCAAGGTGGCAGTCACGGACACGCTCCTCACTCGCGCGGAGGGTCTCGCCTGGAAGCACGGGCTGCGTGCGTACGATGCCGTTCAGCTCGCTGCTGCCATCACCTGCCAGGAAGCCAGCACGACACTCGACGAGAATGTCCTGTTCGGTGCTTCGACGGCGAGCTGACAGCCGCCGCGAACGAAGAAGGGCTCCGGACCTGGAGGGGCGTCTGAGAGCTTGTCATCACCGTGCTGCCGCTGACGGGCACCGCTGACGACCGCTCGCACTGACCCGCGCCGATTCCTGAAGATGCCAGATCCGGTATGACCGGAGCCCACGGAACCTCGCCGCCCTCGAAGCGGAACCGCTGTCGGCCGGGCTTGTGGTTGATGGTCCGGCGGCGCGCCCGCTCGGCCAGGGCGTGTAGTAGAGTACGAGGCCTGCAAGGGCAACGATGAAGATGGCTCCAGCGGGGTCCGTGCCCGCCATCGTCGCGGCTATGGTGATGGCCGTGGGGACGGCGGGCGGCTGGCTGCCCGGCCGCGCTTTCGACCGGCTCCTGGCCACCTCGGCTGCCCAATCGACGCCCGCCTCTGCCCAATCCGTCCGCAGCCTCCTCGACCGCTACTGCGTCGCGTGCCACAACGAACGCCGCGTCACCGCGGCGGGCGGATCAGCGTCCGTGCTCGATGCGCAGCTCCGGGACACGGGGCTCGCCCTGGACGTGGCGGACACGGAGCGACCGAGCACGGACGCCGACGTCTGGGAGCGCGTGATCGCCAGGCTCCGGGCGGGCTCCATGCCGCCGGCCGGGCGCCCGCGGCCCGGCGCGGACGAAGCGCGCGCGGTTGCCGGCTGGCTGGAGGCGCGCATCGACGAAGCGGCTTCGGCGAGCCCCAATCCGGGCCGGACCGGGTCGATGCACCGGCTGAACCGCACGGAGTACGGCAACGCGATCCGCGATCTCCTCGCGCTCGAGATCGACGTGGCGGCGTTGCTGCCTGGGGATGAGACGTCGGACACCGGGTTCGACAACAACGCCGAAGTGCTCTCCATCTCGACCGCACAGCTCGAGCGCTATCTGTCGGCGGCGCGCAAGATCTCGCGCCTCGCCACCGGCGTCATGACGGCGCCGGACTTCGCGCGGTTCGAGAACTCCGTGCTGCTGACGCAGGCGGACCGGCAGGGCGAGGACCTGCCGCTCGGGTCTCGCGGCGGCCTCAGCGCCACCTACCACTTTCCTGCGGACGGCAACTACATCTTTCGCATCGGGCTGACCACCAACTGGCAGGACTACGTCCGCGGCATGGGACGCAGGAACCTGCTCGACCTCCGCATCGACGGAGAGCTCATCGAGCGTTTCACGGTGGGGGGCGAGGCGCCGGGCACGCCGGCTCCCCACACCTGGTCGCCGGCGGAGGCGGGCGACCCCGAGTGGGAGCGCTACGTCCGCGAGTCGGCCGCCCACCTGGAGGTCCGCGCCGCGGTCGAGGCCGGACCGCACGTCGTCGGGGTCTCGTTCGTCCGGAACCGGTGGGAGCCCGAGGGTCCCCGGCAGCCGGTCATGAAGGGCGCGGTCCTCTCGAACGACGAGAAGTACCACGGGAACGCCGAGGTCCAGGCCCTGACGATCGAAGGGCCCTACGAGGGCACGGTGCCCGACGACACGCCGAGCCGGCGGCGGGTCTTCGCCTGCCGGCCGGCCGCCGGGGCGGCACCGTCGGAGGAGGAGGCGTGCGCCGAGCGGATCCTGTCGCGGTTGGCCCGCCTCGCCTATCGCCGGCCGCCGACGGAGGGAGACGTCGAGACGCTGCTCGCGTTCTTCCGGGACGGGCGCGCCAAGGTGGAGGGCAGCTTCGACACCGGCATCCAGCTCGCGCTCGAACGCTTGCTCGTCGATCCCGACTTCCTGCTGCGGGTACACGAGGACCCGCCCGGCGTGGGGCCGGGAGAGGCGTACGCGCCTGGCGACCTGGAGCTGGCCTCGCGCCTGTCGTTCTTCCTGTGGAGCAGCATCCCCGACGAGGAGTTGCTCGACCTTGCCGAGCGGGGAGCGCTGGCGGACCTCGCGACCCTGCGCGGCCAGGTGCGGCGCATGCTGGCCGATCGGCGCAGCGAGACGCTGGTGAGCGACTTCGCGGCGCAGTGGCTGCACCTCCGAAACCTCGACGAGGTGAAGGCCGAGCCGGCGGTCTATCCGGACTTCGACCAGGACCTGGTGGAGGCGTTCCGGCAGGAGACGGCGCTGTTCATCGCCAGCACGATCGAAGATGACCGGAGCGTCCTCGACCTCCTCCGCGCCGACTACACCTACGCGAACGAGCGGCTGGCGCGGCACTACGGCATCTCCGGCGTCTACGGCAGCCGGTTCCGGCGCGTGACGCTGCCCGACCTGGAGCAGCGGGGCGGGTTGCTGGGCCATGGGTCGTTGCTGTCGCTGACCTCCTACCCGCATCGCACCTCGCCCGTCCTGCGGGGGCGGTGGCTGCTCGAAGCCATCTTCGGGGCGCCGCCGCCGGGCCCGCCGCCCGACGTGCCGCCGTTGCCGGAGCGCGGGGAGGGTGAAGCGCCGGCGACGATGCGCGAGCGCCTGGAGCTGCACCGGCGCAATCCCGCGTGCGCGAGCTGTCACCGGCTCATCGACCCGCCGGGGTTCATGCTGGAGCACTACGACGCCATCGGGCGCTGGCGGACCGTCACCGAGGCGGGCCATCCGGTCGACGCCGCCGGCACGCTGCCGAACGGGGTGACGGCGGCGGGCCTCGCCGGCCTGCGGGGCCTGCTGCTCGAGCAGCCCGAGCAGTTCGTGAGCACGCTCACCGGGCGGCTCCTGGCGTACGCCCTCGGGCGCGAGTTGCGGTACTACGACCAGCCGACGGTGCGCGCCATCATCCGCAACGCGGCGGCGGATGGCCATCGCTGGTCGTCGATCATCCTGGGCATCGTCGAGAGCCCGGCGTTCCTGATGCGGCGGGCGGCGGAGTGACGTGAGGACTGACATGAGAAGCACCAACTTCATCACCGGGAAGCCCTTGTCCCGCCGGACGGTCCTGCGCGGCGTGGGCGCGACTGTGGCGCTGCCGTTCCTGGACGCCATGGCCCCCGGCGTGTCGGCGTTGACGCGGCCGGCGGCCCGTCCGGTTCGCCGCTTCCAGGCCATCTTCGTGCCGAACGGGATGGCGATGGAGTACTGGACGCCGGCGACGGCGGGACGACACTTCGAGCTCACGCCGATCCTGCAGCCGCTGGCGCCGTTCCGGGACCAGATGCTGGTCTTCTCGGGGCTCCGGTCGTCCTGGATCTACGTTCACGCGGGCGCTTCCGGGTCGTTCCTGACCGGCACGCGGCGCGGCGGCACGTCCGAGACGGACGTGGTGGCCGACACGTCGATCGACCAGATGCTCGCGAGCGAGCTCGGCGGCTCGACGCCGCTGGCTTCCCTGGAGTTGTCGATCGACAAGGAGGCCAACGCGGGGCAGTGCACCTCGGGCTTGAGTTGCGCCTACACCCAGACGATTTCGTGGCGCACGCCCACCATGCCGCTGCCGATGGAGAACAACCCGCGGGCGGTGTTCGAGCGGCTGTTCGGCGACAGCGGCTCGACCGACCCGGCGGTGCGCCGGGCGCGCCGGGAGGAGAAGCGGAGCATCCTCGACTCGGTGCTGGGCAAGCTCGCCGACGTCGAGCGCCGCGTCGGGGAGGACGATCGGCGCAAGGTCGAGGACTATGCCGCGGCCATTCGCGACGTCGAGCGACGCATCGAGGTGGCGGAATCGAAGAACGACCTGCATCCGGAGATCTTTGCCGAGGAGCCGCGGGGCGTGCCGTCCACGTTCGAGGAGCACGTCGCGCTGATGTTCGACCTCCAGTTCCTGGCCCTGCAGAGCGACCTCACCCGCGTCGCGACGTTCATGCTGGGCCGCGAGCAGAGCACCCGGACGTATCCGGAGGTGGGGGTCGCCGAGCCCCACCATCCGCTGTCGCACCACGGGAACGATCCGGCCCTCATCGCCAAGATGTCCATCGTGAACCGCTACCACGCGGAGCTGACGTCGCGGTACCTGGAGCGGCTGCGGGCGACGCCGGACCAGGACGGGTCGCTGCTCGACAACATGACCATCGTGTACGGCACGTGCATGTCCAACAGCACGCGCCATGCGGGCACGAATGTTCCGATCCTGGTGCTCGGCGGCGGTGGGGGGCGGCTCAAGGGCGGGCGGCATCTTGCGTACGGTCCGGGGACCTCGCACGCCAATCTCCTGCTCACCCTGATGGACAAGTTCGACGTTCCGCTGGAGCGCGTCGGCGGCAGCACGGGACCGTTGCCGATCGACGAGATCGATACGCTGTCGGAGGTGTAGAGGCGGTCGGGGTACGAGGGTGCCGACGATGTGGGGAGTGCGCGTCTTCCGTGCCGGGTTGCTGTTGGTCCTGGCGGGAGCCCATGCCGTTGCCGCGGCGCCGCCCGAGGCGGCGCTCGCCGATGCCGCGAGGCACGCCGACTGGGCCACGGTCCGGGGCTTGCTTCATGACGGCGCCGAGGTCGACGCCCGCCAGGGGGACGGCTCGACCGCTCTGCACTGGGCGAGCTACCGGGACAATCGCGAGGTCGCGGCCCTGCTGATTCGCGCCGGGGCCGACGTCGACGCCGTGAACGACCTCGGGGTCACGCCGCTCTGGGCCGCGTGCGAGAACGGCAGCTCGGCGATGGTCGAGACCCTGCTCGCGGCCGGCGCCGACCCGAACGTGCCGTTGCCGTTCGGGGAGACGCCGTTGATGACGGCGTCCCGGGCCGGCAACGCCGACGCGGTGGGCCGGCTGCTGGACGCGGGGGCCCACGTCGACGCGCGCACCGCGGAGGGGGCCTACGGCGCGCAGACGGCTCTCATGTGGGCGGTCGCGCAGGGCCATCCGTCGGTCGTCGAGGTGCTGCTGGCGCATGGCGCCGACGTCCAGGCACGCTCGACGACGTTCACCGAGACCGTCAAGACCATCCCGACGTACGCCAACTACGGTCTGCAGTGCGTGCCCCGCGACGAGTGCTACATCACCGAGGTCCGGAGCGGTGGCTTCACCCCGCTGCTGTTCGCGGCCCGGGGAGGTGACGTCGCCTCGGCCCGGCTGCTCGTCGCGGCGGGCGCCGACGCGAACGAGGCCACGCCGGACGGGGCCAGCGCGCTGGCGATCGCCGCCCTCAGCGGCAACGGCGCGGTCGCCGCGCTGCTGCTGGAGCACGGGGCCGACCCGAACGCGGCCGGGGGCGGCTATGCGCCGTTGCACGCGGCGATCCTGCAGCGGGATCCCACGCTGGCCGAGGCGCTCCTGTTGGCGGGGGCCGATCCGAACGCCCGGGTGTCGGCCCCGACGCGCTACACGCGCGACAGCGCGGACTTCTTCTTCCCGCCCTGGTTCGTCCGGGCGCCGGCCTTCTGGCTGGCCGCGCGGCACCGCGAAGCCGGCCTCATGCGCCTCCTCGCCCGTCACGGCGCCGATCCGCTGGCCACGCACGACCCGCGGTACTGGACCACCGATCGGCGGACGGCCGCGGGCCGGATGTGGGTCGAGGAAGGGGAGACGACCGCCCTGCTGGCGGCGGTCGGACTGGGTGGGCGCGACCCGCTCTGGTCGGTGGACCACCGCGCCAGGGTCGCGGAAGCGACGGAGCTCGGCCAGGGCCCCGATCGCACCGCGGTCGAGGCCGCGACGCTGGAGGCGGTCCGGGTGGCGGTCGAGCTGGGCGTCGAGGTCGACGCCACGGACGCACGCGGCCGGACGGCGGTCAGCGTGGCCATGGGCGACGGCTTCGACGACGTGGTTGCGTTCCTGATCGAGCACGGGGCGGCGCCTCCGTTCGACTGAGACGGGGGAGCACGCCGGGCCGCGCGCCGTCGCGTCGGGCATATCCGGCTCGTCGTCGAACGCCCTCGTCCCGGGCAGCCGCAGGGCGACGTGTCGGAGGGCCGCGCCCATGCGGGGGCGGCGGTCACAAGGTGGTTGACCCCGGACCGTGGGCCGGGCGAGGATGGGCACGAAGGCCGGCAGGTGCTGGGAGATTGCTGGAGGCTCCCGGGGGCCGGCTCCTCGACAGCGAGTTCGGGATTCGCGGGGGTAGGACATGAGACGACGACTGCTTGAGTTGCTCGGCGTGGCAACGGTGCTCGCGCTCGTCACGGCATCCCTGCAGCTTGCGGCCGTTCCGGTGAGCGGCCAGGCTCCGAGTGCGACCGCGTGGGGCCATCCGAACCTGGAGGGCATCTGGCTCGACGTGTGGTCCACGCCCCTGGAGCGGGCGCCGGAGATTGGCGAGCGGGAGTTCGCCACGGAGGAGGAGCGGGCCGCCCGGAACCAGGTCCAGCTCGACCGCCCGCCGGTCCTGCCCAGTGGGGCCTACAACACCGTCTACACGTCGGCGAAGCCGGCGGGCCCGCGCACGTCGCTCGTCGTCGATCCGCCGAACGGCAGGATTCCCGCCCTCACGGCGGAAGCGGTGCGGAGGAACGAGATCGAGCAGGAGTGGCGCGCCATGCTCCTGCGCAACACCGAGACCTGCCGGAACCAGGCGCCGCAGTGCGCGGGCGGGGAGTACGGGCCCCCGTCGCCCCGCCGCTACGACACGACTCCCTACTACAACACGCGGGGCCGCATGAACCGCCACGACGGCCCGGAGGACCAGAGCCTCGGCGACCGGTGCATGTCGGGGCGCACGCCCGACCTCAACGGCTTCCGCCGCATCGTGCAGGGCGCGGATTCCATCGCGATCGCCTACGACACGGGGCAGGGCCAGGGGTTTCAGCGCATCGTCAACCTGAGCGGGAGCCATCCGCCGAGCCACATCCGCCTGCGGCACGGCGACTCGCGCGGCCGCTGGGAAGGCCAGACGCTGGTCATCGAGACCACGAACTTCTCGCACAAGTTCCCGTACCAGGGCTCGGCCGAGAACCGGCGACTCGTCGAGCGATACACGCGGGTCGACGAGGAGACCCTCGACTACGAGGTGACCATCGAGGACCCGACGGTGTGGGTGGCGCCGTGGACCGTCCGGCAGGAGCTGAAGCGCCAGAGCGACGAGCAGAACCGGATCTACTACGAGCCCCGCTGCCACGAAGGGAACTACGGCCTGCCGGCGCTGCTCCTCGGCGCGCGCCTCGATGAGCAGGCGTTCGCCGAAGGGCGCGGCCCGGATCCGTTCTCCTTCTCGATCTACGACGCCGCACGGCTGCAGCGGTAAACGCCGTCGGACGAGGCCGAGGGCTCCGGCAGAAGCCTTCCGGCTGACGACTCACAGCCGTGCGACGAGGCGGCGTGCCTCCTCCACGACCCGGCCCCGCAACGGCGAGGCCGGGCGTCGGTTCACCACGGCTGTGGCATCAACCCGCCCGACCGGCCGCGGTCGGTCACCGCGGAGCCTCTACGGTGTCGACGCCGGGTCGCGCCAGCTCCCAGGGAGCGCCGGTGCCGGACGAGCCGAGAAACAGCCGGGTCCCGTCGGGGAGCGTGATGTCGCGGCCGTTCGCCCGGTTCGTGCCGTCCTTCGCCTGATATCCGTCGACGTGGACCTCGGTGCCGGCCTCCAGCGACCGCCTCGTGAAGCCGCGCCGGAACAGCGTGTTCGGAGTCCCCCCCTCGAACGCCCATTCCTGCGTGGTGCCGTCGTCCAGCTCCACGTCGATGTGGATCCAGACGTGCGGATTCACCCACTCGACTCTGGTCACCCTGCCGGTGAAGTCGACCGGCCGGTCGGCGTCGAACTCCGCCGCGAACGCGTGATGCGCCGCCACGTGCGCGGCGGTTCCCGCCAGCCACGAACCGACCCCGACCACCGCACTCAAGCCCGCGATCAGTAGTTTCGTCCTCATGGGCCTCGGCCTCCCTGCCGCTGATTCACCGTGCGGTTTCGCACCCGACCGGTTTCGTTACCGTCGATACCACTCGTACAGGCGATCGCCGGGCGGGATCTTGCGCGTGATCTCCACGATCAGGGTCTCGCCCTCCCAGCGCCGGACCAACTGCTCGCGGCGCAGGTTCCCGTACAGGAACTCCTCGGCGAACTCGATGCAGGGATAGTCCAGCACCGTGGCGTTCGGATCCAGGCGGCGATAGATCGGCATCGCGATCGTCCAGGGCTCGGTGAAGGTCTCGGGATCGGTGATCGTCACCTCGTACCAGATGGCGTCCGGGGTCATCGCCGAGTAGCGCTCGGTGAGCCGCAGGGCTTCGGTGTGGTGGTTGCCGGCGCGGTCGAACCAGTTCCTGCCGTGGAAGTCCGTCACGTCGACCACCAGCGTGTCGCCTTCCCAGCGGCCGACGGAGTGTCCCATGTAGGTATAGTCCGGCGGCAGCTCCACGTCGTCCAGGTGGATGACGCGCGCGGCGTTCGAGAACGCGAAGTTCATGTGGATCTTGTTCGTGCCCTGGACGATCTGGAACGGATAGGGCATGTACATCGCGCGAGGAGTCCCCGGCAGGTAGCACTTGAGCTCGGGATCGCGGTCGATCCAGTTGTCGCCGTTCTCCTGCTTCAGCTGCAGTGCTTCCGGCCGGTACGGGATCCGGCCATCGCCCTGCACGACCCCCAGCGACCCCGGCACGCCGGCCGCGGCGCCCAACGCCACCACCGGCGCCGCCGGTACCCTGGCGTACTCGTAGGGATAGACGCCCTCCTGCATCACCATGCCCGAGCGCGCCTCGTGTGCTTCCAGGTCCCAGTGCGCTTCGTTGATGGCCTGCCACACGCCGTTGAAGTTCGGGCGCCCGTCGGGGGTCTGCGCGGGACGCGCCGCGGGGTCCTGAGCCTGGCTGGCGGTGCCGGTCACGCCGACGGCGATGACGGCGCCCATGCTGATGGCGGCAAGGGCCGTGACGACGGTCGAGACTCGGAAGCGGGTTCCCATCATGATCATTGCTCCCTGGCAACGAACCGGACACCGCGGATGGCTGCCGCCCGGATCGACGGTGCGCTCGTGTACCCGAACCTGCCCGCCATCGTAGCCGATCGCAACGGCATCCGCACCCTGCATTCTGTGCGACGGAGCCCGCTGCAATCGAGTGTGCTCCGCGACGTGGTCCGGTGGCTCCGGCGCTGATCCGCGGAGGCGCCTCCAACCTCTTCGCGTGGTGGAGGCGCCGCGTGGCGTACTGTTGGGCGGACGCGGGGCAGGGGAGCGTCAGCGAGTCTCGAACGAGTCGACCTGCAGCCGTCCGGGGCCGTCCACCGGGTCGCGCCAGTGCCCGCGCACCGTCACCACCGACCGCCCGCCTCGGCCGCGAGGGCCGCGGTCGGCGCCCCCGGGGCGAGCGGCAGGGCGAAGTCGGGCGACAGGGCGAGGGCCGGCGTACCGTCCACGTGCGTGAGGCGGCCGACCGCGATGACCGCGACGGCGTCGGGGAGGAACCCGGCGTTGCGCACCGTGTCCCGCACGGCGGCGAGGTCCAGCCGGCGCCCGGGCTCGACGGCAAGGTCGATCCGTCCGTCGGCGGGCAGCACCTCGACGCCGGCCACGTGCTCCAGGCGACCGAGGCGACGTACCAGGCCCTGGGCGCACGACGGGCACGCCAGCTCGACCTCGACCGTCACTCTGACCATGCCGGGCTGGTCCCGCGACGGGGCGGCCGCCGCGGCGGAGTCTGTCGGCGCCAAGCCGAACAGGAGCGCGGCCAGCCCGCAGAACACCGCGACGAGCCCGGTCGGTCCGCTCGGTCGGGAAGGAGTGCGCGTCGCCGATTCCATCGTCTGCCTCCGTGGTCGGGGCGCTGGTCCCCTCGGGGCCTTCGAACGAATGATACAGACCGCTGCGCGAGGGTGGTCCGGTCCTCAGGCCGGCAGTTGCGGCAGCTTCGCCGCCTCGTCGGCGTAGAGGTACTGCAATCCGTCGGCGAACATCGGCGGCATCACCGTGAAGTGGTCGCGGTCGGCGTAGAGCTGCGTCTTGAGCGCCAGCGACGGGTAGCGTCGCATCCTGAGGTTCTCGGCCAGGAACACCGTGCGGCTGACGATGCGGGAGGCGGACATGTCGACGTTGTTCACCTCGCCGGCCCCGCCGCCGAGGAAGACGCGGGCCGGCAGGTCGTCGTGGGACGCCGCATACTCGGCTTCGAGCTCCAGGGTGCGCGGGTGGGTGCCGCTGCCGATGAGGTAGCGCGAGAAGCCGCCGGGCTTGGCGAACAGCGCGAAGCCCGTGAAGTAGCCGCCCGACGAGTGTCCCATCAAGGCGTGATCGTCGTTCATGCGGTACCTCTCGGTCAGCGCCGGGCGCAACTGATCGATGAGAAAGGCCAGGAACCGGTCGCCCTTGAAGCTCCCGGACATCTCCAGCAGGGCGGCGCCGCTGCCGGCGGTCAGGACGCGCTCGGCCAGATCGTCGTTTCCGATCAACGAACCGGCCGGATGCAGGTCGAACTCCCGCTTGGCGAAGCCCGCCATGCCTTGCGCGCTGGCGTGACCCACGCTGACGACTATCGTCTCGGGCATCCGCCGGCCAACCGTGTACACGTTGACGATACCCGCGACGAGTGCGTGCATCAGGGGGCCGTCCATCGCCCAGAGCACGGGGTACGAGCGGTCCGGAGCGACGGAGTGGGACGGCGGCAGCGTCACCAGCACCTCGTGGTCGTAGTCGTAGCCCTCGGCCCGGAAGGACAGCGGCGGCTCGCTGGCCATCGCATAGGGCACCTCGCTGTCCTGCATCAACTGCGTGACATCGACTTCGTCGCTCATGGGTTCCTCTCCTGGCGCCCGATCGAGCCGCGGTGCGGTCGAGGCCGGCGTCGTGTTCCGACCATAGCAGTTACCGGAGGTGCTCAATTGACACTATATCGAAGCTGATATAGATTGGGTCGGACTGCGACATGAGCCTCGATCACATCCTGCTGGGGATACTGGCCGCCCCGGCGAGCGGCTACGACATCAAGCGGGGGTTAAGCGAAGGGAGCCGCCACTTCTGGTCGGCCGAGCTGAGCCAGATCTACCCGGCCCTGAAGAAGCTGGAGGAGCGCGGCTGGCTCGAGAGCCGCCTGGAGCCGCCGGCCCGCGGCCCGCGGCGCCGCGTGTACCACCGGACGGCCGCGGGGCGGGCGGAACTGATCCGCTGGCTCACCGCCGGGCCGCAGATGGGGACGCAGCGGTTCGCCTACGTCGCCCAGCTCTGCTTCATGCATGAGCTCGACGACCTGGAGGCGACCAGCGACTTCATGCTGGAACTCCGTTCCCGGCTGGGAGAGTTCCTGGCCCTGCTCCAGCAGGCGGAACAGGAGATCGCGGGGCCGGACGGTGCGCGCGTCGATGCGTTGATCGGCGAGGACTTTCACGTCTACCTGGCCGTGCGGATGGGAGTTCGCTCGCTGCGGTCCAGGGTCGACTGGTGCGACGAGGCGCTGGCGCACATCGAGCGGCGGCGCCGACCCCGCGCCGTTGCAGGGGCAGAAACGCAGGATCGGCGGGATCGGAAGGAGCGCCGCCGTGGCTGAGACGATGCACGACCTGCTTCGGGCGCTGCACATCTTTACGGGATTCGTCGGCCTCGCTGCCTTCTGGATCCCGGCCCTCGCCCGTAAGGGGGGACGCCTGCACGTCGGCGCCGGCCGGGTGTTCGCCGCCTGCGCCTACGTCGTGGCCCTGAGCGCCCTCGGCTCGACCTCGTGGGCGCTCCTGCATCCGTCGAGCTGGGCGGGCGAACCGGTGCGCCTGAGCGAGATCCCGGCGGAACAGATCATGTTCGTCGCCATTCTCGGGTTCCTCGCCCTCCTGTTGCTCGGCGGTGTCGAGACCGGCGTTCGCGCGATGCGGACGCGCCACCAGCCGGACCGGTTCGCCTCGCGGCGCCTGTGGTTCCTCGGTCTGGCCCAGGCGGCAGCCGGACTGGCGCTGTTCGTTTTCGGTCTCTTCCACCTCGTCCGCGGAGGCGGGGGGCTCTTCTGGATCCCGGTAGCGCTGGGCGGCGCCACCGCGGCCGGCTACTTCGAGGATCGCCGGTCTCTCGCCAATCCACGCCCGACGCCGATGGCGTGGTGGTACACGCACATGGGCGGCATGGTCGGATCCGGCATCGCGTTTCACACGGCCTTCCTGGTCTTCGGCGGGCAGCGCCTGTGGGGCGGCGCCCTCATGGAGGGCCCGTGGTCGTTCCTGCCGTGGATCCTGCCGTCCGTCCTGGGGTTTCCGGCGCTGCACCTCTGGACGCGCTACTACAAGCGGAGGTTCGGGGAGCTGCCGGAGCAGATCGCGAAGAGCCCGGCGGTCCGTACGGCTGGACAGGGCCAGGCTGCTGGAGCTGGAGATCGTCTGGCGTAAGTGCCGTCCGACGCGCGATGCGGGCCAGGAGCGCGGGCTCGGCTTCCCCGTGCTCCGATCGATCGGCGATCACGCGGAGGGCCAGCGCCTGGACGCGGGCCACTAGCACACGGATTGCGCGCGCCGATGATGTCAGCACACGGACCGGAGGATCCGTCTCCACCGCGTCTCGCGGACGAAACGGGCAGCGGCCTGCAAACGGCGGTGGAAGGCCGCCGCCACGTTCGGAGGCGCCACTGCGACGATCTCCGGCGGCGCCGACGACCAGTACGTCGCCACCACCCGCCCCGCGAGCGTTGCGTGCGGCAAGGCGCCCCAGAGACGGCTGTCCTGCGAGTGGCGGCGGTTGTCGCCGAGGACGAAGTAGTGCCGCGGCGGAACGGTCACCGGGCCGAACCGGTCCTGCGGCTCCTTCCCCTCCGCGCCCGGTCTGGCGGCCCGGCGTGTCCTGCTGCCTGCTGGGGCCCGCAGGCAAGGCTCCTCGAAGGACATCCCGTCGATGTAGACCGTCCCGCCGCGCAGAGTCACCGTCTCGCCCGGGAGACCAACGACGCGCTTCACGAGATGGCGTCGCGGATCCCAGGGGAATCGCGCGACGACGACGTCGCCCCGCCGGACCGTACGCGTCGGCAGCAGCCAGCGCTCGGCGCCCGCGACGGTCGGCCCGAAGGCGAAGCGATCGACGAGCACGAAGTCGCCGGGCAGCAGGCTGGGCTCCATCGACCCGCTGGGGATGGAGAACGACTGCGCGACCCACGTCCGGACGAAGAGCGCGGCGACGGCCAGCAGGAGGAGACGCGCCGCTACGGTCCGGCCGCTCGCGAGCCAGAGGCACGGTCGGCCGGTGGATGAGCTCCCCATCGCGTCCTGTCCCCGTCCGCCGGACGCGGAGGCCGGTCGGGCTCAGCCCCGCTCCGCGGAGGCGACCGAGGCCGCGCCAGGCTGGTCCGATGCGGACGTACCGCCCGGCGCTACCTGGTCGCGGGCGGCTACGGGTCGAGGGCGAAGACGAACAGCCCGTTGCCGCCGCCGCCGGGGCGCTTCCGGTGGGGCAGGAGGTCGGCCGGGATCAAGCCGCCCCAGCTCGCGCCGCCGGTTCCTACCGGCACCGCGACGTACTGCGTTCCGTCCACCGCGTAGCTGATGGGGAAGCCCTGGATGGACGTCGGGAGCCTCGTCTGCCAGAGCGTCTCCCCGTCGTCGGTGTCGAAGGCGTAGATGTAGCGGTCCCAGCTTCCGGCGAACGCCAGGCCCCCGTCCGTCGTCAGGGCGGCACTGTTGATCGGGGTCTCGAAGCGGCGGCGCCAGCGGACCTCGCCCGTCCGCATGTCCATGGCCAGGAACTCGCCGAGCTGGCCCGGGCTGTCGGGGTGGAAGTGGTTGGTGCGCCGCACCGGGCCGGCGCCCCCGCCGCCTTCCACCCGGTCGACCGGGCCGAATATGCCGGTCTCGCAGTTGAGGTTGATCGGAATGAAGAACGTCTCGAGTCCGGGGTGGTACGACATTGCCCGCCAGCTCTTGAACCCGGCCGTGCTCGGGCACCAGAAGATCTCTTCGTAGAGCGTGGGGATCATCCCCTCCCGGTAGGTGACGGCGCCGGTCTCGGGGTCGACGTCGGCGAACGTCTGGTAGCCGAGGTCGTGCGCGCTGCGGAAGGCGCCGGTCTCCAGGTCGAGCTCCCACAGCACCGCCATCTTGCCCATCGTGAAGACCGACCGCCGTCCGTCGTAGTCGACGAGAATCCGCTCGAAGACCTCGTCCATGTCGAGCGTCTCGCCGGGGAGGTGCTGGTAGTACCACTTCATCTCGCCCGTCGCCAGGTCGAGAGCCAGAGTCGAGTTGGTGTAGAGCGCGTCGCCGTCGGTCCCGCGCGCCGCGCGCGCCCACGGCTTGGCCTGCGAGGTGCCGTGGAAGAGCGTCCTGGTGACCGGGTCGTAGCTGCCGGGGATCCACGAGTCGCTTCCTGCCCGGAACATGACCGGCAGGTCCCCCCACGAGTCGCCGCCGCGGTCGCCGGGCAGGGCGATCGTCGACGTCCGCCACCGCTCCTCGCCGGTGCGGGCGTCGAGGCCGACGATGTAGCAGGTGTCGTCGCGGTAGCGCCCGCACCCCGTCAGACCGGCCACCACGGTGCCGTCGGCGACGATCGAGCCGCTCGAGAACTGGAAGCCGACCCCGCCGCCGACATCGGTGTCCCATCGCGCCTCGCCCGTCCGCGCGTCGATGGCAATGATGTGGGCGTCGGCGGTGTTCAGGTAGACCATGTCGCCGTAGATGGCGATGTTCCGGTGCGCGCGCCCGGGGGGAGGACCGCCGAAGCTTCGGCCCGGCTCCGGGGCGTCGCGCCGGTACTCCCACAGGAAGTCGCCCGTCGCCGCGTCGAGCGCCTGCACGACCTCGCCGGGGTTGGCGACGTAGAGGATTCCGTCGTAGACCAGCGGCGTCGTCTGCTGCGACCCGGCCTCGAGGCTCCAGCTCCACTGCAGGCGCAGCCGGCCGACGTTGTCGGCCGTGATCTGGTCGAGCGGGCTGTGGCCCTGCCCGTCCAGCGTGCGCCGCCAGCTCAGCCAGTCGGCCGGGTCGGGGGCCCGGAGCATGGCGTCGGTCACCGGCGTGAAGTCTTCGATCGATGCCGCGGGCTGCGCTGCGGCGGGCGTCCCGAGGGCCAGGGCCAGCGTCAGTGCGGCGGTCACGATGGGGATGCGGATAGTCATGGGATATGCTCCAGCGCCCGACGCGCTCGGTTTCCTCGGAGCGGCGTCGGCTTGCAGAGAATAGCCGAGAAGCGGCGCGACCGGGCGACCGGAGCCGCCGGGAGGGTGCCATGGCTGCGTTTCGTGCGTTCCGCGTCGAGAAGACCGAGGATCGACGATTCCCGAGGAGCGTCGTCGAGCGGGAGACCGCGGATCTGCCGGCCGGCGACCTGCTGATCGAGGTGGCCTACTCCTCGCTGAACTACAAGGACGCGCTGTCGGCGACCGGCAATCCCGGCGTGACGCGCAGCTTCCCGCACACGCCGGGGATCGACGCCGCGGGCACCGTGCTCGAATCGTCGTCGGACGCGTTCGCGCCCGGCGATGCGGTGATCGCTTCCGGCTACGACCTCGGGATGAACACGCCGGGCGGCTTCGGGCAGCGCATCCGCGTGCCAGCCGGGTGGGCCGTCCCGATGCCGGCGGGGCTCGACGCCCGGTCGAGCATGATCCTCGGTACGGCGGGGTTCACCGCGGCCCTCTCCGTGGACAAGCTCGAAGCCGCCGGGATGCAGCCCGAAGGGGGCCCGGTGCTCGTCACCGGGGCTACCGGCGGCGTCGGGTCGGTGGCGGTCAAGCTGCTCGCGCGCCTCGGCTACGAGGTGCACGCGGTGACCGGAAAGCCGTCGCGGCACGATTTCCTGCGCGGCCTGGGCGCACGGGAGGTGCTCTCGCGCGAGGATGCCGGGAAGGGGGCGGAGCGGCCGCTCCTCAAGCCCGTCTGGGGAGGCGTGATCGACACCGTCGGCGGCCCCATCCTCTTCAATGCGGTCAAGGCCCTGCGCTACGGGGCGAGCGCCGCCGCCTGCGGCCTGGTCGCCTCGCCGGAGATCCCGGCCACGGTCTTCCCGTTCATCCTGCGGCACGTCAACCTGCTCGGGATCGACTCCGTCGAGTTGCCGCTCGCGCAGAAGGCGGCCATCTGGGAGCGCCTGGCCGGCCCGTGGGGGCTCGACGGCCTGGAGGAGCTCGCGGCGCCGCTCACCCTCGACACGCTGTCGGCCGCCATCGACCGGATCCTGGCCGGCGAGATGGTGGGGCGCGGGCTCGTGAACCTGAGCGGGTGACGGCGGTCCGCCGGTTGGGCGACGCCCCTCCGGGGGCGGGCGACGCGAGGCGGGTGGCGGCGGCGGGACCGTCCGCCGGTTGGGCGACGCCGCCTCCCGGGGCGGGCCGACGCGAGGCGGCGGGCGGCATCGGGGAGCCATTCGATGTGCTGCCGGCGCCGGCGCGCCGAGGGTCACGGCGGAAACGACCCCCGGCCAGGAGTCGTCGACGCCGTCGGGCGTCTATGATCGGCGCATGGTGTGTCGTGACGACGCGGACGGGAGACCGGCTGCGTCACGCTGTTCTTCTCCAGCGGGTGCAAGTCCCGCCTCGGTAAGCGCCGGAGCGCCGAGTAGCGGACCCCAGGCACGACCGGAGACGGCCGTGGCCCGAGCGGGGTGTCAAGAGCCTCTTCGGAGGGAGCAAGTCCGCGGGCCGCAACATGAAGTGAAGCCTGCAGCCTCGACAGATTCACAACCCGAGAGCCGAGCCGCTCATGTCACGGTGAAGGCCACGTCTCCCGCGCCCCGGTCCGGCGGCGTACGTGCGGGAGGTCTCGGCGGGGTAGGGGGCGCAGCACGCGGACACGGAGAGGGACGGAACACGAGAGGCCCGTCTGCGCGGCCCGGGTCGGGGCAACGCGGCTCGCATAAGCCGAAGGTGAAAGCGGGCGCGGCGCAGCGGGATTCCGAGGGGGCCATAGTACTGCGGAGGGCCGTGCAGCAGAACGCGGCCGGAGGGAAGGGCCCCTGCGGTGGGCACGGCGCGGGTGCAAGGACGCGCGAGGGCATGGCCGGCGAGACCGGACCCAACTCCCCCGGGGGGCGTATGTCTCTCGACAAAGTGCGCCAATTGCAGCGACGCCTGTGGGCCGCGGCCAAGCGGTCCCCGAAACGGCGCTTCCACGCCCTGATGGACCGGATCTGGAGGGATGACGTCCTCCGGGAGGCGTGGCGGCGCGTCAAGCGGAATCGTGGCTCGGCCGGCGTCGACAGGGAGACGCTGGCTGAGATTGAGCAGCGTGGTGTCGATGAGTTCCTCGCGGAACTCGGCACGGCGTTGCGGGTGGGGACGTATCGGCCGCGGCTGGTCCTGCGGCGCTACATTCCCAAGGCTGATGGCCGACGGCGACCGCTCGGGATACCGACGGTTCGCGACCGGGTGGCGCAGATGGCCGCGACTCTGGTGTTGGGCCCCATCTTCGAGGCGGATTTCCGCGATTCGTCGTATGGGTTTCGACCGAAGCGGAGCGCGACGCAGGCGCTGGAGGTCCTTCGCGTCCGCGGGGCGCGCGGGGGCAGCCACGTGCTGGATGCCGACATCTGCGACTACTTCAGCAGCATCGAGCACGAGAAGCTGCTGACGCTGGTGCGCCAGCGCGTCTCGGACCGGCGTGTCCTTCGGCTGCTGCGACTGTGGCTCGCGGCGGGGGTGATGGAGGACGGGCAGGTGCATCGAACCCTGGCGGGCACTCCGCAGGGGGGCGTCATCTCGCCGCTGTTGTCGAACATCTTCCTGCACGTGCTCGACCGGGTCTGGGAGGACCGGTGGGCGCACCTCGGTACGCTGGTGCGCTACGCGGACGACTTCGTGGTGATGTGCGACACGAAGTCGTCGGTCGAGGCGGCGCGAGAGCGCGTGGGTCTGGTGCTGGCCCGGCTCGGGCTGGAACTGCATCCGGAGAAGACGCGGGTGGTCGACCTGACGGACGGTCGTGAGGGCTTCGATTTCCTGGGGTGTCATCTGCACAAGCGCATGAGCGGACCCATCTGGGCTCGCAAGCGGCAACGGGTGTACTACCTGCACCGCTGGCCGTCTCGGCGTGCGATGAAGCAGGTGCGAGCCCGCGTGCGGGCGCTCACCCCTCGAGGCCGCTGCCACACGGACCTGCGTCTGGTCATCGCGGACGTGAACCGGGTCCTTCGCGGGTGGGGGCAGTATTTCCGAACCGGGAATGCGGCGCACCACTTCGTGCAGCTCGACCAGTACGTGGAACGGCGCCTGCGCGGCTTGCTCCTCAAGCGCGCGGGGTCGCGACTCGCGGCTGGTCGGGCGCTGGCCTGGCATCGTCCGTTCTTCGAAGCCTTGGGGCTTGCTCGCCTGCGCGGCACGATTCGGTATCCGGGGGTGGTGCATGCCGCGACCTGAAGCTCACCTGGTAAGCCGTGTGCGGGAAATCCGCACGCACGGTTTGAACGGGGGTCTTGCTTCCAGCCGGTCGGTTCCGCCGACCGGCGCCCAGTAGGATCTACCAATGCAGCTCCCGGTGCGATTCGTGGCGAACCTGTTCCTGGCGGCTGGCTTCCTGCTCGTGACGGCCGCGCCGGCCGACGCTCAGGTGGCTGGCAGGGCCGACCGAGCGACGCTGGCGGCGATCGAGGCAGAGCGCGCTCCGATGATCGAGACGATGCGCGACCTCGTCTCGATCGAGTCGGGGAGCCATGATCCCGAGGGGCTGCGGGAGATCGCCGGCGTCGTCGCCGCCCGGCTGCGTGCGCTGGGCGGTGACGTGGAGCTGGTGAGCCACGACGAGCCGTACCGGATGGTCGACACGCCGGCTGAGCTCGGCCCTACCGTGGTCGGCCGCTTCCATGGCCGCGGCCGGGGGCGCATCCTGCTGCTCGCCCACATGGACACGGTCTACCGGCGAGGGCAGCTCGCCGAGCAACCCTTCCGGATCACCGACGGGCGGGCCTACGGCCTCGGCATCGCCGACGACAAGAACGGGATTGCGCTGATCCTCCATGCGCTGGGCGTGCTGCGCGACCTCGAGTTCGACGACTACGAGCTGATAACGGTCCTCATCAACGGCGACGAGGAGGTCAGCTCCGCCGGCTCCCGCGCGCTCATCACGGAGCTCGGCGCCGCGCACGACGCGGTGTTCTCGTGCGAGGGGGGTGGCGAGGACGACCGCCTGGCCCTCACCACGGCCGGGATCGGGGCGGTGGCGCTGACCGTCACCGGGCGGGCGTCCCACGCCGGCAGCGCCCCCGAGCGCGGCCGGAACGCCCTCTACGAGCTGGCGCACCAGGTGCTGCAGATGCGTGACCTGAGCGACGCCGACGTGGGCATCAAGTTCAACTGGACGCTCGCGGCGGCCGGCGCTCGCCGCAACGTCATTCCCGCGAGCGCGCAGGCGACCGCGGACTACCGGGTGCTCCGCGTCGCCGACTACGACCGGGTGGAGGGGGCCGTCCGTTCCCGCATCCGGAACCGGCTGATTCCCGGTACGACGGTCGAAGTCGCGTTCGAGCGCCGGCGGCCCCCGCTGGAGATCAGCCCGGCGTCACGCGCGCTCGCGGCGCACGCCCAGGCGGTCTATCGCGAGACCGGACGTGCGCTGCGGGTGAGCGATCAGGCGGCGGGCGGCGGCACGGACGCCGCCTTCGCGGCGCTCGAGACCGAGGCGCCGGTCATCGAGGGCTTCGGCCTGGTCGGGGCCGGGGCGCACTCCGACGCCCGCGAGTACGTCGAGCTCGACTCCGTGGTGCCGCGGATGTACCTGCTGGTGCGCATGATCATGGACGTCGCCGCCGGCCGTTCGCCCGCGGTGCTCGCGCCGTAGGCACGGGACTGCGCCGCAGAGCGTGCGACGCCGGGGTGCGCGGCAGCGCGGATTCCAAGGGGCCGGCACGGCCGCTCCAGCTCAGAAGCGCACCCCGGCGCCGAAGTGCAGCCGCACGCCGCCCGCGAAGTCGTGGGCGACGTCGAAGTCGAGGCGCGCCCCGAGCGGCGCGAGCAGGAACAGGCCGGCGCCGGCTCCCTTGAGGAAACGCACCTCGGATACCGGCTTCCGGGCGCCGTAGGCCGCCCCCGTGTCGTAGAAGATCCGGATTCCCGCGTTGCCGGCCGAGAGCGGCGACCCGATCGGCATCCGAAGCTCGAGCGACGCGGCCAGCACGCGGTCGTCCACGCGCGCGCCGACCTCCCAGCCCCGCAGCATCCCGCCGCCCCCGAGGAGGGTCTGCTCGAAGCGCGGCAGCGCGCCGGTGGCGCCGGCGTAGCGGACGCGGGCCGCCAGCACCGCCTGCCCGCCGACTCCCTTGAACGCCTGCACGTCGAAGCGCGGCCTGACCAGCGGTTCGACCGCACCTGCGAGCACGATTCGTTCGATGGCGGCGTTCGCTTCCACCGTGTCGCGGGGGAAGCCGCCGCTGACGCCTCCGTATGCGACGGACAGCACGGACCGGGTGAGCGTCTCGTCGCGGCCGCCGAAACGGACCGCCTCCCGGCCGGTCTCCGCGCTCACCCGGACCCCGCCGGGCAGGCGGCGATCGAGGGCGACCCACGCCCGGGTCCGGTCGTCGTCGACGCCGAACGTCGGATGCTGCCGTCGCGCGCGCGAGGCGCCGGCCCGCACCCGGTCGACGATCCTCCCCGGCAGCGCGCGCTCCGCCTCGAGTGCGGCCCTCCGGTCGCCGCCCCACGTGACGGGGGTGGAGAGCCGGACGCCCGATCCCCACGTGTCGACGATCGTCGCCCGCGCCCCGTAGGTCAGCCCGTAGCCCTCCTCGTAGCCCAGGATCGGCAGGAACATCGCCTCCCGCGCGAGGCCGGCGAGGGAGCGGAGCAGCGGATTGGCGATCGACGCGCCGGGACGTTCCTGCACGACGATGACCAGGGCGATCCGATCCGTCGCCGTGAGGGAGCGGTAGCGCTTGCGCACCTCGACCGATTCGAAGCGGCCGCTCTCCTCCAGGCGGCGGGTCACCGCGTCGAGAGCTGCGGCGTCGACGACATCCCCGACCGCCACGCCGGCGATTTCCGTTACCTCGGCGTCACTGAGCGACTGGTTGCCGTGGACCCGGAGGTCGACGACGGTCTCGGCGGGGGTCGGAAGCGGGAGCGCGGATCCGCCCTCGTGCTGCGGGTCGGCCTGCGTCTCCGGCGCAACGGCCACGGCCGCGGGGCCGGCGGCGGCGCGGACGCTCAGACTGAACGCGACGGTGAGCCCCAGCCCCAACCGCAGCCGCATCCGCCGGAGCCCGGCGCGCGTGCGCGGGCGGGTCGACGTGCGGCGGCGGATGCGACCTGCGCCGACACCGGAGGCGCGGGCGCAGCGGGGGTTCATCGAACGACCGGGCCGACCGTGCGGATGCGCCCGCCGCTGTCGGCGGCGCGGTGGTTGCTGTAGGACCGCGTCCCGGTCATCTCGTAGGAGCCGGTGGCGAGCGACATCGCCGCGCGGATTTCGATCTCCTCCGGCAGCCACACGCCCTCGAAGGGCTGGCCCATCGTCATGGTGGCGGTCAGATCGTCGAGGCGCACCAGCCAGCGGCCGGGCAGGAAGTCGAAGCCGAGGTTGTCGAAGGTGTAGCGGATCACCTGGTGCTCGGCGGGATCGATCCAGAGCGTGATCAGGCTGGTCTTGTTCATCGACGCGGCGGAGCTGCGGTCGGCGGCCGCGGCCTCCGTGTCGGCCGCGCCGGGATCGGCGTGGCCGACGAACAGCTCGTCGGGGTAGTACTCGATCCGCAGGACCTCCCGTCCGTTCAGCGTCTCGCGTCCCGCGAGCAGGTAGTTGCCCGGCTCGAATGCGAAGTCGAGGAAGTAGGCGTCGGACACGAAGCGCGGCTCGGGAATGGTCTCCACCGACCCCGGGATCTGCCAGCCATCCCCGTCGAGGACGCCGGATCCTTCCGCGGCAGCGCCGGCGGGATCGCCCTCCGCCGGCGGCTCCGGAATGCCGAGCACGGCTTCCCTGGCGTCGGCGAATGCGGCTCGCCGGGCACCCGCCATCCCGGTCGCCTCGGGCGGGGCGAACCGGACTCCGAAGCGCACCGCGAGGTCGAGCAGCTCCAGGAGCCGGCCGAACCCCTCGTCGGAGGCGCCGGCGGCGGCCGGGGCGGCCGCCGAGACGATCCCCTCCAGCATCGCGGCCACCTCGTTCGGGTAGAGCCGCCCCTCCTCCAGCATCACGAAGCCGTCGCGCGCCTGCGTGACCGCGACGTCGAACCCGACCGCCCCGATGCCGCCGCGCGCGGCGAGGATGCGGTGCGATGCGGCAACGATGGCGGCGTGGTGGTCGCCCCACGCCAGCGCCTCGTCGACGATTGCGTCGAGCAGCTCGCCGTCGACCTCGCCGCCCCAAAGGCGCTCGATCGCCATCTCCACGTTGGTGCGAGGGGACCGCATCGAAATCGTGGCCCGCGACACCCCGTCGGGCCGCCGCCGGCGCGCGTTGCGCCGCTCGCGCGCCAGCCACTCGTTCTCGTACTCCCGCCGCCGCTCCTCGTCGATGTCGACGCCGTCCGCCCGGACCGGGCTGCGCACGAAGATGCCGTCGCGCTCGTACCAGGTGTACTCCCGGTGCGAGCCCCACAGCGGCTCGCCGCCCGGCCCCGTGACGCGGAACCGGACGTCCTCGTCCAGGACGTACTGGCGGCGGACGGCCGCGTTCTCCGCGCGGCGCTCCAGCACGCGCTCCATGAAGCGATCGATCTCGCTGGCGCCGTCATCGTTCTGCCCGGCCGCCAGGGGTAGGCCGGCCGTCAGCGCGGCGGAGACTGCGACGGCGAGGACGGTCGCCGAAGGTCGTACGCTCGGGCATCGCAGGCTCATGGGTGGCCTCCGTCGGCAGGCGGGTCCGCCCCGCCAGACCGCCACCAACCAACATACCAGAAGCGCGGGCGGCCCGCTCGGGGCCGTCGCTCCCGGCGTACAATCGACGGGTTCCGCGGGTCGGCGCACCGGCCGCCCGTGTCCCGAGCGAGCCGCCCATGACCCGCTTCCTGGCCTACTGGCTGACGACCGCCATCGCCCTCGGCGCCGCGTCGTGGATCCTGCCCGGTGTGTCCATCGCGTCGCTGCCCGCGCTGGCGGTGGCGGCTCTGGTGCTGGGCATGGTGAACGCCGTCGTCCGTCCCATCCTCGTGGTGCTGACGCTGCCGCTCACCTTCCTGACGCTCGGCGTCTTCTACCTCGTCGTGAACGGCGTCGCCTTCTCGCTCGCCGCGTGGCTCGTCACCGGCTTCGAGGTCCGCTCCTTCGGCTGGGCGGTGCTGGGGGCCATCCTCGTGGGCATCGTCTCGCTGTTCATCGGAGCATGGGATCGGCGCGGCGAACGCTGACGGCGGCTCGGAGGCGGCCAGCCGCAGGCCGCGCAACCGCGGCGGCCGGAGGCGACGTGCTATTCTCGGCGGGACGAAAGGAGCTCCAGAGCAATGACAGTGCGCAGACCGTACTTCTTTCTCATGGTTCCCGTGCTCGCCGTGATGCTCGCGGGCGCGTGCGGCGGCGGCGGGGAGATGGCCGAACCCGAGCCGGAGCCGGTCGAGGAGGCGCCGGCCGAGGCGGCGCCGATGGAGATGCTCGGCGGCGGGAACGCGACGCTCGTGCACGAGGGGCAGGCCGGCAGTCCGCACGTCAGCGTCGACTGGACCGTCGGTGAGGGCAACATCTCGATCACCTACGGCCGGCCCTACCTTCGGGACCGGGTCGTCGGGGAGAGCGTGGAACCGATGGCGGACCGCGTCTGGCGGCTCGGTGCCGACGAGGCTACGACGCTGGTGACGGACCGCGAGCTCATGCTCGGAGGCGAGACGATCCCGGCCGGCGAGTACACGCTCTGGACGATGCAGACGGGCGACGAGTACCACCTGATCGTCAACAGCGAGACCGGTCAGTGGGGCACGAACTACAACTCCGAGAACGATGTCGCCCACATCCCGATGACGGTCGGCGAGCTCGATCCGCCGGCGGAGCAGCTCGTCATCTCGGTCACCGACGACTCGCTCGGGTTCGACTGGGGCGCGCTGACGGCCAGCGTCCCGCTGATGGTGCACTGAGCGTCCAACGCCCCGCGGCAGGCGAGGGCCCGCGATGCCCCGGAGACGAACGGGCCGCGTTTCGTGACACGGCACCGGCGTGCCTGGGTGCTGCCCGGAGCCACAGGAGTGTTGCTCCGGGGTGACCCGAGCGGAACAACCGAAGATGACCAGTGATTCGAACGCCCTTGATTGCCGCGCGCTGAACGAGCGACTGGTGTCCGTGCTGAAGCCGTTCGCTTCGCCGATCGCCATCTCGTTCCACGGACCGGATGACAAACCGCCCGCGCGGCGCGTCGAGCCGCGGTACCCCCCGCCGAACGAGCACGGCCGGACGGGCCAGGTGCCCGCCGGCTGCGTCTTCTGGATGCACGCCGCCAGCGACACGTTCGCCACCGCAGCCGCCGACCACGCCAACTGCAGCGTCGGGAGCTACACGCACGGCTTCCTGACGCTCGAGGAGGCGGCCGCGAAGGACGACGTGGGCGCCGTCCTGGAGGCCGGCTGGGTCGACCAGGCGGCGGTGATGTCGCTGCCGCACGTTGCCGACAGGCCCGGCTCGGTCGTCTACGGCCCACTGGCGGACGCCGCGTCCCCACCCGACGTCGTGCTGCTCCGCATCAACGGTCTCGGCCTGATGACGTTGAAGGATGCCTTCCCCGACATGCCGATCGAGGGCAAGCCCCAGTGCCACATCGTGGCGATGGCGAAGGAGCAGAACACCGTCGCCGCGAGCGTCGGCTGCGCCCTCAGCCGATCGCGCACCGGCATGCGCGCCGAGGAGATGACCTGCGTCATCCCCGGCCGCCGGCTGGCCGAGGTGGTCGACACCCTCGAGGCGACGGTCGGTCTCGACCGGGCGATGGCGAGCTACGCATCCGCCGACGCGAAGCGGTTCGGTTAGTAGTTGGTAGAAACCGACCCGCCACCGCGGGGCATGCGGTCCGAGAAGGCGGCCGCTGTCAGAGCAGTTCGAACACGAACTGCATCCCGGCGAAGAGCATCGTCAGGAACAGTGCCGAGATGAAGGCCGCGCGGGTCGAGAATCCCCCAGCCACCTTCAGCGCCACCGTCAGTTGGCCGGCGAACCAGAGGGCCGAGGCGTACGACAGAGTTCGAATGACGATCAAGGCAGGCGCCGCGTTCTGTCGGTCAAGGAACGCCGTGAGCTCGTCGGAGCGCGACATGCTCGGGAGAGGCCGGAACGGCTCCGGCTCATGACCCAGTGCGATCCCGATCGTGATCACGCAGAGGGGGAGCTGGGTCAGGAAGCAGAGCCCGGTGAACTCCGCCAGACGGCCAGGTTTCGCAGCGTCCCGATAGAGAACGTTCATCGACAGCAGTGCGAACAGCGCCATGCCGAACCATGCCGGATACCCCAGCATGACGGCGATTGTCGTCAAGACCGGCGGTGGGAGCATCTCCTCGGGAAGGTCGAGGTAGCGCAGCAGGTCGACCTGGACTCCCCGCGCTCGATGGCTGAGCACGGTCGCCGCAATGCCAAGGAGGCAGCTGCAGAGGATAGGACCCGCAGCAGCCAGCCACCAGTCGGGCGCGTCGCGCAACTGCTCTTGGAAGAAGACCGCTGGGCGGCCGATGTAGTCGCGGGTGCGGCGTAGCACGGCTCGCTTCCTCCTACTCCAGAAGTCGACGCGTTTCTGCGGCACGGACGAGCCGGATGGTGCACGCGCAGACGGCGCTGTAGGCCAGGACCAGCCCCGCCGCGGTCGCCGCTTTGACGCCCGCGGTCTGCCACAGCGCCAGGACATCACCGAGGAAGCCCAGGCGCTCGGTGAGAAGAGCGATCAGCACGAGGGGCAGCGCCAGGAGCAAAGGCAGGGTCTGGCCCAGCTTCTGGCGGAATAGCATCCGCGAGGCGACCACGACCGCCGAGAACAGGAGCAATCCCGCCAACTCGACCACCCAGACCGCGAATGCGTTCTGGAAGTCGTGACGGAGAAAGGCCAGCGAGGTGAGCGTCCAGAGCGACAGGACGCAGAGTGCGCTGATCGCGAACTTGGAGAGACAAAGGTCCGCGGCCCGGATTGGAAGAGTGCGCAGCCAGGCGAACGACCCCTTGGTTTTCTCGCGCGAGACGAACCACTCGCCCCACAGCAGCGCGCACAGGAAGTTGAGGTTGCTGACGAAGGCCAGCAACGCGCCGTCCGCCTGCGGGTTGCCAAGTGCGATGCCCAACCCGATGATGGCCAGGGCGCCGGCATGCGCCGCCGCGACACCCTTCCAATGGATGCGCAGGTCCTTGCCCAGCAACGCCAGGAGGTGTCGGGTAGTCACGATTTCTGCGCTCCGTGGTAGGCGGCCTCGATGATGCTCCGGGGTTGCTCCTCGGTGCAGTCCGGACGCTCGGCCAGCGTCGCGGCGAGCGCCCCGTCCCGGCGCGCGAGCACCCAGCAGGCGTCGCGCGCGCGCCATGTGAGGCTCGCCTCCCGCAGGCCGAGCACTGCTCCGCCGGGGCAGCGATAGAGTGCCATCCGATCGAGTGCTCGCCTCGAGGACTCGAAGATGACGCTACCGCTGCGCAGGATGAGAAGATCGTCGGCGATCTCTTCGAGGTCCTCGAAGATGTGCGAGGAGAGGAGGATCAGCAGTTCGCCCTGCTGCTCCTCCAGCAGCTCCCGCAGGGCTTGCTGAATACCGGCGCGCACGCTGGGATCGAGACCGGCGGTCGGCTCGTCGAGGAGGAGCAGCTCGGCTCGCGAGCTGATTCCCGCGACGAGGCCCAGCTTCACCAGGTTGCCCTTGGACAGGTCGCCGACCCGCTTCGACGAGTCCAGTTGAAGGCGGACGCACAGACGGTCTGCCAGGTCGGTATCCCATTGCTCGTAGATCCGTCCTGCGAAAGCCAGCGCTTCCCGGACCCGCAACTCGTCGTAGAAGGCCGGAGTCTCCCGAATGTAGCTGAAGCAAGCCTTCCAGCGCGGATCGTCCCAGCGAACCTCGCGGCCGCCGTATTCGATGCCGCCGCTCAGGGGCCTCAACTGCTGCGCGAGCAGGTTCAGCAGAGTCGACTTGCCGGCACCGTTCGGACCCAGGATGCCGTAGATGCGACCCGGCGCAAGGTCCAGGGAGACGGGTCCGAAGTCGAAGCCCGGGAAAGCGTAGGTAAGGTCCGTTATCCGCAAAGCATGTCCCATAGCGAGAAGTCTCCATCGAGGAGGCGCACTTCGAACCAGGCGGCCACCAGCACCAGGAAGAAGGCGGCGGCCACCGCGGCGGCGATTCCGCGAATTCGTACGGGTCGGTTGCCTGCGAGGCAGCCGACGCAGTCCCCCAACAGCACCCAACCGGCGCTCGCCGCGAGGAGGAGCGAAGTGAACTCCAGTGTGACGTGCGGTGCCGCCGGAAGGAGGAGGTCAGGCGTCCCGCGTGCCAGGCTGGACAGACCGACACCGAGAAAGTAGCCGTTCCACGCAAGGACGATGGCGCTGTAGATGCCGAACGTGAACGCGCCGGCGACCAGTGCGATCAGCACGCGGGAGTTGTTGCCTACGAGGAACCAGTAGATGTCGGAGGCGGCGGCGCGGGGCGGTTCGACGGGTAGCTCGACGCCTCGAGTTGCAGCCACGATCCAACCCGTCGCGAACGCGGCCGCCAGCATGCCCGCGTTGGCGCAGAGCGCGCGGACGTACGACCTCCAGAACGCATGGAACGAAGGAGCCGGACCAGCCGGCAGGCGATTCCCGTCGACTGGACCGGCGATTCTCAAGGGTGCGGCCTCCGTGCTAAGTCAAGCCGTATACGCCGCAGGCAAGGCTCCCCGGCGGGGGGATGAAGGAGCAAGCGGCTGCAGTCCCGATCATCCAGACCATGTAGTCCGTGCCTCTGATCCCCAGGGCGTAAGCCCAATCGGCCAGACCGGCCACGGCGTTGCCGTTCACCGCCATCACCATCATGGGCAGCGCCAGTAACGTGAGGGTTGCGACGATTCGTCTCGCGAGCATGGTCATCCTCCTCAAGGACGCGCTGTTTGCCGTCCGTCGCCCGCCGAGGGGCGGGCGCCTACCGCTCGATTGCCAACTCGTGCTCATGCACGATTGGCGGCCCCGCGGAACTAGAAGACGCCGGTAAGGCCGCAGGCGAGACTGCCGATGCCCGGGATGAAGGCGCACATGACAGCCCCCGCAGCGCCGAATGCCGCGGCTTCGCCGCGGCTCATGCCGAACGCCCACCCCCACTGCGCCATCGGGCTTGCGGCAACGGTGACCTGCAACATGACGACCATCGCGGGTAGCGCCGCGAGGGTGGATGCTGCAACCAGCGGTCTGTTTCTCATCGGTCCTCCTGACGGTGTGCGGGACGGGCAAGACGCCCGTCGGTTGACGATGCTGCGCGTCGCGCGCCGCGCTTGCCGGACGCTCCCATGAGAGGCAAGGCGCGTGCCAGTTGCTCGGTTGCCGTGGCCGCACTGGGAACGCGCCCGCGCCCAC
Source organism: Vicinamibacterales bacterium (assembly GCA_965215155.1). Lineage (GTDB taxonomy): Bacteria > Acidobacteriota > Vicinamibacteria > Vicinamibacterales > UBA8438 > JAGWAJ01. The sequence continues at coordinate 3,451,036 of CBDCCY010000004.1, forward strand.
AGGTCCGGACGCGTTGCGACGTGGCCGTGGCGAGTCGGCCCGCTGGCGCCGGCGGGCCGCAGGGGCTCGAGCGGCGGGCGGATTCGAGTCCGCCAGTTGTCGCTCCGCCCGGGCTGCGGCGAAATGCGACCGGACCTGCCGGCATGCGCTGGCCGCAATCACGGGCACCGGGAGTTGGCAGCGGCACGACGGAATCCGAGCGTCCGGCGGCAGACGGCCTGCGGTTCTGCCGCGCGGATTCTTGATCTCCGGGCGAGCGTGACGCTCCGACGGCACCGGCAACCACGGTCACGCCGGTGTGAACGCCGCTACGAGCGCCGTCCGCTGATGCCGCGTTGACACTTCCCGCCCGCCCCCGTATAACCACAGGCGGAAGCGGCGGGCGACGGGCACGCCGCCAGCGGATAACGACCCGTTCGGAGTGCACGCGATGCCGACTCGCCTTACCTTGCTGGCCCTGTCCGTCGCGCTCGCAGCCGAGGCCGCTCCCGCCGTGGCGCAGGACGGCCCGGCGACGCCGGCCGTCGACTTCCAGCGCGAGGTGCGGCCGATCCTCGCGGACAACTGCTTCCAGTGCCACGGGCCGGACGAGAGCACGCGGCAGGTGCGCCTCCGGCTCGACACGGAGGACGGAGCGCTCGCGGAGCGGCCGAGCGGCCGGCCGGTGGTGCCGGGCGACGCGGCGGCGAGCCTCGTCTACCAGCGCATCGCGCACGACGACTCCCGGAGACGGATGCCGCCGCCGGCGCTCTCGGCGAAGACGCTGACCGATGCGGAGGTCGACGTCCTGCGGCGCTGGATCGACGAGGGCGCGTCGTGGGAGCAGCATTGGGCCTTCGAGCCGATCGAGCGCCCTGGCGCACCGGCGGTGGCCGACGCGACCTGGGCCCGCAGCCCGCTGGACCGTTTCGTGTTGGCGCGGCTGGAGGCCGAGGGACTGGCGCCGGCTCCGGAGGCGGACCCCCGGACGCTGGCGCGCCGCGTGGCGCTCGACTTGACCGGCCTCCCGCCGGATCCGGAAGCGCTGGAGGCGTTCGTCCGGGATCCGTCCGACGCGGGCTACGAGCGGCTCGTTGACCGCCTGCTCGCCTCCGTGCACTGGGGGGAGCACCGCGCCCTCTACTGGCTCGACGCCGCGCGCTACGGGGACACGCACGGGATCCACATCGACAACTACCGCGAGATGTACCCCTACCGCGACTGGGTCATCGACGCCTTCAACGCGAACCAGCCGTTCGACACGTTCACGCTGGAGCAGATCGCCGGGGATCTCCTCCCCGAGCCCACCCTTGACCAGCTCGTCGCCACCGGTTTCCAGCGCAACAACATCACCACGAACGAGGGCGGGGTCGTCCCCGAGGAGTACGAGGTCATCTACGCCAAGGACCGGGCGGAGACGATCGGCGGCGTGTACCTCGGCCTGACGGTCGGGTGCGCGACCTGTCACGACCACAAGTTCGATCCGATCGCCCAGAGCGAGTTCTATGCGCTGACCGCCTTCTTCCGGAACACGACGCAGTACGTGATGGACGGCAACGTCTCCGACCCGCCGCCGATCCTGGTAGTTCCCGAGGAGTCGGAGCGCGCGCGGTGGTCCGAGCTTCGCGGGGAAGCGGCAGAGACCGAGGCGGCTCTCGGGCGGCGCGCCGCGTCGGTGGATGCCGCCTTCACCGAGTGGCTCGCCACCGGCGCCTATCGGGCCCTGCGGTCGCCGCTCGACCGGGCATCGGAATGGATGCGCCTCGACCTCGATGCTCCCGCGGGACCGGTCTTCCGCATGGACGGGGAGCCACGGCCGGTAGACCTCGAAGGGGACGCGCGCATCGGCGCCGGACCGCACGGGCTGCCGGCGCTCATTTTCGGCCCCGAAGCCGCCGCGCGGCTGCCCTCGCTGCCGCTGGACTCCGACACGCCGTTCTCCCTCGCCCTCTGGATCTACCAGCCCGAGGCGGAGGGGAACTTCGTTGTCGCCGGCCAGTACGACCCCGACGACGGGTCGCGCGGCTGGGCGATGACGCTCGGGTCGCGGCAACTCTCGTTCCGCATGACCGGCGACGAGGATCCGGACGAGCCGGGCCGGCCGTCGCCGCGCATCGCCCCGAGCAACCTGAGGCGGATGCCGCCCGGCGAATGGACCCACGTCGTGATCACGCACGACGGGTCGGGGGAGCGGGCAGGGCTGAACGTCTTCCGCGACGGCGACGTCGTCGAGGCGTCCGGCAGCGAGTTCTTCACGCAGGTCCTCGGGAGCATCCGCACCGCACGCCCGCTGCTGCTCGGGCGAAGTGCGACCCGCGATCCGGGTGGTCCGGACGACCCGGAGATGCGCTACTTCGACGGCGGGGGGATCGCTGACCTGCGCGTCTTCAACCGCGCCCTGACGGTGCAGGAGGCGCAGGTGGTGTCGCTGTGGCCGGCGCTCGAGCGGGCGCGCGGCAAGCTCCTCCATGCCCTGGACGATGCGGAGCTCGAGGCGTTGCGCGTCCACTTCCTGGGCGTGGAGGACGCCGCCTACCGGCGTCTCCTCACCCGCAGCCAGGCGGTCGAGCGGGAGTGGCGGGAGATGCGGCGGCGCGGCGGCGTCACCCACGTCATGCACGAGCGCCCCGGCAGCGAGCCCGAGGCGCACATCCTGGACCGCGGGATGTACGATCAGCCGCGCGAGCGCGTCGCGGCCGGGGTGCCGGCGGCGCTTCCACCGATGGCCGCGTCGCTGCCGCGGAACCGCCTCGGCCTGGCCCGCTGGCTGGTCGACGACGCCAACCCGCTGACCAGTCGGGTGACCGCGAACCGTTTCTGGCAGCAGGTGTTCGGCACGGGTCTCGTGGCGACGAGCGAGGACTTCGGGGCGCAGGGCGAACCGCCCACCCATCCCGATCTCCTCGACTGGCTGGCGTCGGAGTTCCGCGCGTCGGGCTGGGACGTGAAGCGCTTCTTCCGCATGCTCGTGACGTCCGCCACCTACCGGCAGTCCGCGGCCGCGACGCCCGAGAAGCTGGAGCGCGACCCGCAGAACCGGCTGCTCTCCCGCGGCCCGCGGTTCCGGATGGACGCCGAGATGGTGCGGGACTACGCGCTCGCGGCCAGCGGCCTGCTGGTGCGCACCGTGGGCGGCCCGAGCGTCCGGCCCTACCAGCCGGAGGGCGTCTGGTCGACGGTAGCGATGCCGCAGAGCAACACGCGCCTCTACCGGCAGGACGAGGGCGACAAGCTGTACCGGCGCAGCCTCTACACGTTCTGGAAGCGCTCGGCGCCGCCGCCCTCGATGGAGATCTTCAACGCGCCGACGCGCGAGCACTTCACGGTGCGGCGGCAGCGGACGAACACGCCCCTCCAGGCGCTGGTCGTGATGAACGACCCGCAGTTCGTCGAGGCATCGCGCCACCTCGCGCAGCGCGCCCTGCGCGAGGTGGGCGGTTTCGACGCGCGGCTCGACTTCGTCACCGCCCGGCTCCTTGCGCGCCCGTTCCGCGCCGCCGAGCGCGCCGTGGCGGAGGGCACCTACGAGCGGCTGCTCGAGGCGTACGAGGCGGACACCGATGCAGCCGACGAGCTTCTCGCGGTGGGGGAGTCGACGCCGGACGGGACGTTGCCCGCGCCCGAGTCCGCCGCCTGGACGATGCTGGTGAACCAGGTGCTGAACCTCGACGAGGTGCTGAACAAGTAGGCCGTGATCCGGCCGGGCCGACCGCGTCTGCACGTGGCGCCCGTCGTCGCGGGCGAGGTCCAGGCGCATCCGTGGCGACGCGGGGTCCCGGACAGTCAGGCGCGGAACGGTAGGGGACGAGGTCGACGATGGATCCAATCCGAGAGGCCGTGCTGGCCGAGACGCGGCGGCAGTTCTTCGGCAGGGTCGCGAAGGGCATCGGGGGCCTCGCGCTCTCCAGCCTCCTGGCGGAGGACGCCTTCGCGATTCCCGGGGTGCCCCAGGCGGCCGGGGGCGTGGCGGCCGGGGGCGAACGGGCGGCGGGCGGCCTTCCGTCGCTCCCGCACTTCGCGCCCAAGGCGAAGCGCTGCATCTACCTGCACATGATGGGCGCGCCGCCGCAGATGGACCTGCTCGACTACAAGCCGCAGATGCGGGACTGGTACGACCGGGACCTGCCGGAGTCGGTGCGGGGCGGCCAGCGCCTGACGACGATGACCTCGGGGCAGGCCCGCTTCCCGATCGCCCCGTCGGTCTTCGAGTTCCACCGGCACGGCCGGAGCGGGGCGTGGATCTCGGAGCTCCTGCCGTATACGGCGCGCATGGTGGACGACATCGCCATCATCCGCTCCATGCACACCGACGCCATCAACCACGAGCCGGGCATCACGTTCATCCAGACGGGCCAGCAGATCCCGGGCCGGCCGTGCATCGGGGCGTGGTTCGCCTACGGGCTCGGCAGCATGAACGAGGACCTGCCGACCTTCGTGGTGATGAACGCCGAGAAGAGCCACCCGAAGTCGGGGGTGCAGGCTATCTCGGCCAAGCTCTGGAGCGCCGGTTTCCTCTCGCCGGAGTACGCCGGCGTCGGGTTGCGCGCGGGTGCCGACCCGGTGCTCTATCTGCGCGATCCGGACGGCGTGTCGCGCGACGTGCGGCGGCAGATGCTGGACGGGCTGGGCGAGCTGAACCGGATGCAGCACGAGCAGCTCGGCAGCCCCGAGACCCTGGCCCGCATCCAGCAGTACGAGATGGCCTACCGGATGCAGATGTCGGTGCCCGAGATGGCCGATCTCGCGAGCGAACCGGAGAGCACGTTCGAGCGCTGGGGCGAGGAGGCGAAGCAACCGGGCAAGTTCCAGAACGCGGCGCTCATGGCCCGGCGGCTGGTAGAGCGCGGTGTCCGCTTCGTCCAGATCTACCACCGGGGCTGGGACGTGCACGCGTTCGCCCCCGAGGTGCTCCCGGCCCAGGCGCGCGACGTCGATCGCGCGGCGTGGGCGCTCATCCAGGATCTCAAGGAGCGGGGCCTGTTCGACGAGACGCTCGTCATCTGGGGCGGCGAGTTCGGCCGCACCATCTACTCGCAGGGCAGGCTGACGCCGACCGACTACGGCCGCGACCACCACCCGCGCTGCTTCACCCTGTGGATGGCGGGCGGCGGCGTGAAGGGCGGCGTGGTCCACGGCGAGACGGACGAGTTCTCGTACAACATCGTGAAGGACCCGGTGCAAATCCGGGACTTCCAGGCGACGATCCTGCACCTGTTCGGCATCGACCACGAACGGTTCACCTACCGGCACCGAGGGCTCGACGCGCGGTTGACCGGCGTCGAGCCGGCCCGCGTGGTGCAGGAGGTCGTGGCCTGAGCCGCGGCCGCGACGGCGTCGGGTAACATCAGTGGATCGCGAGGGTGCCCGCATTCGCGCGGGTGAAGGCCGGACGCACAGCCGGTCCGATTCGGACGGCCAGTTTGGAGGGAGTCTGAGATGCAGTATCGGGGATTCGTCGCGTTGTTGGCGGCGATCGGGATCGCCGCGCTGTCGCCGCTGCCGGCGGTCGCGCAGGACGCGGGCGCGGCCGACGTCCCGCGGACGTCATGGGGAGCGCCCGACCTCCAGGGGGTCTGGGACTTCCGCACCATCACGCCGCTCGAGCGGCCCGAGGAGCTGAGCGACCAGGACGTGCTGACCGACGAGCAGGCGGCGGAGCGTGAGGCCCGCGCCATCGAGCAGAACGTCGACCGGCCGCCGCCGCCGGGGAGCACGGGCGGCTACAACCGGTTCTGGGTCGACACGCCGAGCTTCGTCGACAACACCCGCACATCGCTGATCGTCGATCCGCCGGACGGGCGCCTGCCGGCGTTGCAGCCGGGCGTGTCGCACCAGATCGGCTCGCTGGGCGAGGACCTGCAGGCCGAGCGGCCGATCCGCTACCGCGTCGGCGGGGCCGGGGTCGACGGCCCCGAGGATCGCGGCATCGCCGAGCGCTGCATCCTCGGCTTCGCCAATGGGCCGCCGCTGCTGCCCGGGGGCTACAACCAGAACGTGCAGGTGTTCCAGACCCCCGACCACGTCGTGATCCTGAACGAGATGGTCCACGACCCGCGCATCGTGCCGCTCGACGGGCGCCCGCACCTCCCCGGCGATCTACGGCAGTGGAACGGCGATGCCCGCGGCTACTGGGAGGGCGAAACGCTGGTCATCGAGAGCACGAACTTCAGCGACCTCGTCCCGAGCTACAACCCGACCGTCGCGTCGGCGATGGGGACGGGCGAGCACCTGCGGCTCATCGAGCGTCTGACCCGCGTCAGCGCCGACACGCTGCTCTACGAGTACACCGTGGACGACCCGGTGACGTTCACGCGGCCCTTCACGGTCTCGCTCCCGATGCGCTTCTCGGACGTGCCGATGTTCGAGTACGCGTGCCACGAGGGGAACTACGGGCTGCTGAACATCCTGCGGGGCGCGCGGGAGGACGACCGGGCGGCCGCGATGGCCGAGGCGCAGGACCCGCAGTAGGGAACGCGCAGCAGGGAACGCGAAGTAGGACACGGCCCTGCGGCGGCGCTCTCGAAAGGGCGTCGCCGCGGGGATGACGAGTCGGCGAGAGCCGAGGCAGGAGAGCGGCGCGCACGCGCGTCGGGGGGATTCCCATGGACGGACGCAGCAGAGTGGGCAGCGGACGCGTGGCGGCCGCCGCGGCGATCGCGGTCGCGATGGCGATCGGCGCCGGCACGATCGGCGGCGTGGGCAGGGCGCAGGGCGGCGGGGTCGAGATCGACGCGGACGACATCGGCGGCGTCGTCACCAGCGCCAACGGACCCGAGGCCGGCGTCTGGGTCGTCGCCGAGACGACGGATCTGCCGACACGCTTCATCCGCATCGTGGCGACCGACGACGAAGGTCGCTACGTGCTACCCGACCTGCCCGACGCCACCTACGAGGTCTTCGTGCGCGGGTACGGCCTGGTCGACTCGGCGCCGGTCGAGGCGGCGCCGGGGCAGGCGCTCGATCTCGACGCCGTCGTGGCTCCCGACGCGCTGGCCGCGGCGGAGGTCTATCCGGCGGCCTGGTGGCTCTCCATGATGGAGCTGCCGGAGGGCGAGCTGTCGCAGCAGGAGCTCGGAAGCGCCGTCACCGGCTGCCTCAACTGCCACCAGATAGGCAACAAGGCGACGCGCGAGATCCCGGCCTCCATCCTGAGCGCTGTCGACTCGCACGTCGAGGCGTGGGACGAGCGGGTGGCGATGGGGCCGATGGGCTCGTCGATGAACGGGATGTTCCGCCGCCTCGGCGAGCAGCGGACGATGTTCGCCGACTGGACGGACCGTATCGCGGCCGGCGAGGCGCCGGCGCAGACGCCCCCGCGGCCGCGGGGGGCGGAGCGCAACGTCGTGGTGACCCTGTGGGACTGGGGCACGGAGTACGACGGGCGGACCGACAGCACGCCGTCCGACGTGCGCGACGGCACGGTCAACGCCAACGGCCTCGTCTACGGGGTCGTGCAGCCGAGCGACATCCTGGCCGTCATCGATCCGGTCGAGCACCGGGCCAGCACGATTCCGATCCCCTCGGGGGCGCCGCGCATCCTGACCGACACGCCCACCTCGCCCTACTACGGCGACGATCCGATCTGGGCGCGCTCGTCCGATCCGCGGAGCGTGGCCATGGACGGGGACGGGCGCGTCTGGCTGACCGGCCGGATCCGCGGACCGGACGAGCAGCCGTCGTTCTGCACCGATGCGGCGAACGCCTTCGCGGCCTACTTCCCGCTCGAGGTCGGCACGCGGCAGGTGTTCCTGTACGACCCGGAGACCGAGGCGTTCAGCGAGATCGACACCTGTTACTCGTCCGACCACAACCAGCTCGGCCACGACGAGCGGTTCTACTACGGGTTCCGGGACGGCGTCGGCTGGGTCGACACGGAGCTGTGGGACGAGACCGGGGACGCCGAGGCGTCCCAGGGCTGGTGCCCGACCGTCATCGACACCAACGGTGACGGCGTGATCACGCCCGGCTGGACGGAGCCGGACGAGCCGGTCGACCCGACGCGCGACCACCGCGTCGCCTTCGGCTGCTACTCGCCGGCCGTGAACGCCGCGGACGGCAGCGTCTGGTGCTCGGACAACGGCCGGGACGACAACACGCTGGTGCGGCTGGAGCTCGGCGACAACCCGCCGGAGTCGTGCATCGCCGAGGTCTACATGCCTCCGCCGACCATCGTGAACCCGCCGCCCTACGGCAGCGGCGGCCTGCACCTGACGCGCGACGGCATCGTGTGGCAGGACTGGCGGGGGAGCGGGCACTTCGCGTCGTTCGACCGCAGCGTCTGCACCGTGACGAACGGGCCGACCGCGACGGGACAGAGCTGTCCGGAGGGCTGGACCTTCCACCGCATGGACAAGCCGACCTTCTCGAACGCCGAGATGCCGATCAACTCGGACGAGAGCTACCTGACGCAGATCGACCACCACGACGTGCTCGGCTTCGGTCCGGAGACGCCGGTCTACGGGGTGGTCAACACCGACTCGCTGGAGGTGTTCGTGCCGTCGACCGGCGAGTTCGTGACCCTGCGCATTCCGTATCCGATGGGCTTCTTCTCGCGCTCGTCGGTGGGGCGGATCGACGATCCGACGACCGGCTGGAAGGGGAAGGGACTCTGGTCGAGCTACTCGAACTACGCGGCGTGGCACCTGGAGGGCGGCCCCGGCACGCTGCAGAAGGCGATCAAGTTCCAGGTGCGCCCGCACCCACTCGCGAAATAGCGTAACCGGCCTATTTATCAATAGCTTAGGAAGATGCTTGGGGCGGTCATTGCTTGTTCCATACGCAATTCCGCATCCGGCATCGACGAGCCGCTGCGGACCGGACGACATCCTGGAGTCCTGGAGTCCTGGACGAACTCGGCCGGTAGTCCCGTCGCCGCTTCGCGAGCACTTCTGGCCGACCGATGTCCAGATGGTCCATCGTCACGCGGACGCTCGTCCGCGAACTTGCGCCGCGCGTTGGCGCCGCGCCCGCTGCCGGACAGCCGCTTCCGTCCGGTCGGCAGCGGTAGGTCGCTGTCGAGCCAAGGCGCTCGGCGCGTCGTCCACCTCAGCGCCGCATCATTTCGCGGCAAGTGCGAATCGCTCCCACCGCCCAACCCGTGACGAGTCCGCGCTGACCCCGCTCCCGCCGCCGCGCTCCGCCCCGACGTAGTGTCCGCTCTGCGCCTGCAGGGAGATCGTGTTCCGGATGCGAACAACGCCGCGCTTGCTCGGCTCCCGGCGGGCGACGAATCGCGCCCACGGGGTCGGGCGCGGCGCCGTCGCGTCCAGGACGGAGCCGCCGCCCTGCCTGGCCCGCAGGTAGAACCCGTCCGACGTCCGCAGGGATACACGGTCACCCGACTCGACGCAGCCGCCGTTACGGTCGACGAGGGTGAACCGGCCTCCGGGTCCGGGGCGAGCACGGTTTGCGCGCACTGCGCCGCCGCCGTTCCCGATCGCGACCACGTACTGGCCGCTACTGGCCTGGAGGGTCACCTGTCGCCCGTCCCGGAGGCAGGGCGCCCTGCGGAAGTTTGCGATGACCTTCCGCGTCTGGTTGAGGCTGCGTCGCACGTCGGCCGGGCCAGCAGTGGACTCCGAAGGTCCGCCGCCCGGGACGCCCGTGCGGTCGCCGCTGTAGCGCCGCTGCGGATTCGAGAAGCGCATCACCGGTCCGACCCCCGTCCAGAAACACCAATCGTCTGAGTCGTAGCGGTGTTCCTCGGCCCAGTCCCGGCATTGGTCGGGGTAGGCCATGATTGTCCACCATCGGCTTGAAGCCGGGGCGTTCGGCTCGAACATCCGCTGGTTCACGTAGCCGAAGCTGTAGGGCGCACGCAGCCACCCGTTCGCAACGTGCTCGCTCGGCGAGTCTCCACGCGTAACCACCTCGTACCGGTCGTGCTCCAGCCCCATGTTGTGGCCGTTTTCATGCGCGAAGAAGAGGCCACCGGTGTACCCGAGAAAGTTGAAGCCCCACTGGGCAAACTGCCAGGCTGCCCACGCCTTGCCTCGGATCTCGTCGTCGACCATCAAGTGCACGATGTCCGCCGCAACTCGGTCCCGCAGGGCGTGCACGCCATCCATGTGCCCGTCCGACGGGCTCGTCAGGTGCTCAAGGACTCTCACCTCGTCACGCCCCCGCGCGTCGTAGTTGACCTGACGGGTGCCCGCCAGATGCACGCGCTGGACGACGCCGCTCTGCCGGTACGCCTGATTGGTCTCCGCGAACAGGAGGTCGATCAGCACATGGATGCCGCCGTCGGCGGCGTGGTCCCGCCTCGCCTCCGGCGTGTAGACCACGAGGATGTCGATGGCGGAACCGTCCTCCTCCGGTGGGGCCTCAGCCGCATCGGCAGGCGCCGCCAACCTTCGCGGATCCGGAGCCGGGGGGCGGATCGGCTGCGCATCAGGGGCGGCGAGACTGCCCGCCGGAGGAGGGCGCACGGCGTCGTCTCCAAGCCGGGGGAGCGCAGCCGGGTCGATCTGGCGGATCACGAGCACGCCCCCGCCGACCGACCGGATCGCGTACTGCGCGCCCGCGACGCGCACGGTGCCGGCGATGTCCTCTCCGTTCACCACCAGCGTGATGGAACTCTGCTCCTGCCCGGCGATGTGCCCGGAGAGCCAATAGCCGGCCGACGTCGGTCCGGTGTCGTCCACCACGGCACGCAACACCGCATCCTCGAACAGGTTGAGCCGCAGCACGGGGGGCGACGCACCGGGGCGGCCAGCGTTCACCCGCACGGCCGCCAGCCGATCGCGGTCGGGCCGGACAAGGCGCTGCCGTACGATCTCGTCCGCGCTGGCGTCAAGCCCCTGCGGAGGCCCGGCCTCGACTGCGACGAACAGCCCGTCGCTCGGCGTTTCGGTGGGTTGCACGGGTGACGGCCAGACCGGGGTCACCAGAGCGAGGCAGATGCCGAAGGTCGCTGGCCACCCGCAGGCGCGGCGTCGTTCGGCGCTGTTTCTCACCATCACCGCTCATCATATAGTCGGCCACTCGGAGCGGTTCCCGGAAGGCTGCATAATGGATCCGGTTCCGCCCCGGCAGTTCTCGTCGTCGCTGTGTCTTGATTCTCGTCGTCGCCTGCTGGATCGTCACCCTGCCCCTGGGTGCCTGATTCACTCTCGGGTCGGTGCGATTCGGAGGACGTGACGCGACGGATACGCTGTGGTCACAGACGGTATCGTCGGACAACACATCATCCGCCCGTGCTCGCCGCCGTCAAGACGCCTCGCCAAGCTCGGCCCCCGCTCCGCGGGGCTGGCGGTCGTGACACCGGCTCCGCGCGCGCTCCACACCCGCAACTGTCCGACGATGCCGGACCCTGACCCTGCCGGATGTCCAACCGCGCCGCCCGTGACCGTACGCGGTTCGGCAGCCGGTCGGAGACAGGGAGGGTGCTGAGCGAGACGAGACTCACAACGTCCGCCCTCTCGCCGACCCCCGCCACGACCCGCTACCGGCAAGCGGAACACCGGGACCCGGAGGCGCATGATGAAGATCGAGCGCCAGTGCGGGAGCAGGGAATACCGAGATGCGAGGAGCCGGGCAGCCGGTGAAGACGATCCGGGCGGTGAGCGGATGGGCGGTCCGGGCGGAAAGGTCAGGACACGGAAGAGCGGCCCGGAAACGGCTGGCTCATGACGATAGTGGTCATGACGAGCTGGCTCATGACGATAGTGGTCATGAGCCAGCTTACCCCATGTGCTACATGGGGCTGGCGGGGGGCTCTGCCCCCTCGACCCCCCGGACGGAGGTACGGCGCGACGCCGCGCCGGTTCGGGCCCGCCGCCGGGGCCGACATCGCCGGACCGATCGCGGGCAGGCATGAGCGCCGGGCGACCCCGGCGTCCCGGCAGCGCACGGTCGGTCGCCGCCGTCAACCCGCTGGCGCGGGTCCTCCGCGTGCGCTTCGGCCCTCCGGGTGACGGCGGCGACCGACCGTGCAGGAAGCTCTGGAGGGCCAGCCGGAAAGGCTGGCCGTTCGTTCACGACGAACAAGAGCCCAGCCCCATGCGCCGCTCCGTTGTCGCGGACCACCGTCCGCGCCCCCGTTGCTGGTCCGGAACGGGTCCCATCGACGATGACCGCCGTCCCGCGAACGAGCACACCGCGCAGACAGCGTGTTTCGACCACGGCGACGCCATACTGGTGGTCGGCGACGAGCCGAACCATGACCGGAAGAGCTCGACGCCGAGATCCGCAGGCTCCAGGCCCAGGCGCGGAAGGAGGGCCGCCACCCCGGCGATCCTCCGGGCGCCAAGTCATCGTCAGAGCGCCCGCAGACGCCCATCTTCCCCGTCGAGTCCGGTCTCGAACCCGACCGCGACTCCGGCCCCAGCCGGTAGGGCGGTCGCCACCGGGTGCCGGGCAATCCGGTGCGGAGGCTATCGGCTGAGCGTCACCACCTGCCCGCGCTCTTCGGCGAGGTACTCGGACCAATCGTTCATGAGGTGCCGCCGCCGCTCGAACAGGTCCGAACGGGCGTAGGCCGCCTCGACCTTGTTCTGAACCACGTGCGCCAGCGCCGCCTCGATGACCTCCCGCGGGTGATTCGTCCGCTCGGCGGCCCAGTCCCGGAAGCTCGACCGGAAGCCGTGTGGCACGGCAGCGATCCCCAGGATCTTGACGAGCTTCGAGATCCCTCCCTCGGAGAGCGCCATCCCGCGCCGGCTCGGGAACACCAGACCGGCAGGCTCGCCCGCGTCGGCCGTCCGGTGCAGGCGCCCAGCTTCGCGCAGGATCTCCAGCGCCCGGCCGCACAGCGGCACGCGGTGCTCGCGCTGCGCCTTCATGCGCGTGTCCGGAACCGTCCACATCATCGCGCCGAGGTCGAACTCGTCCCACGTCGCGAGCCGGACTTCCGCCGACCGGGCGGCCGTCAGCACCTGGAACTCGAACGCCAGCTTCGCCCCGATCCAGCCCCGCGACGCGTGGACGGCGGCGACCGCGGCCGGGACTTCGCGGTACGGCAGCGCCGGCATGTGGCGGACCTTCACCGGACGCTTCGGCAGTGCCGCCGCGATGGCCTCGCCGGCCGGGTTGTCGTTCCGGTAGCCCTGCGCGATGGCCCACTTCATGATCGCGCTGATGCGCCAGCGCACCCGTTGTGCCGTCTCGTGCTTGCTCGTCCAGATGGGCAGCACCACCGCCATGACGTCGGCCGTCGTCACCTGGTCGACGCCCTTGTCGCCGATGCGCTGATAGGCGTACTCGCGGAGGCTCGCCCGCCACTGCTTCGCCGACTTGCCCCCGTCCTTCCACCCGCCGCTGTGGATCGCGACCACCTTCTCGGACGCTTCCTCGAACGACGGCATGCCCTCGGCGCGGCGCTTGGCGGCCAGCGGGTCGCCGCCGGCGCGGGCGAGCTTGCGGTTGGCCAGCGCCAGCTCGCGGGCCTCGGCCAGCGGGACGAGGGCGTAGCTGCCGAGCCCGAGCCCGCGGGACCGGCCGCGGATGACGAGCCGTTGCACCCAGCGCCGCGCACCGGACGGGTCGACGTGGAGGTACAATCCATTGCCGTCGGCGTAGCGCCCGGCCTCGGCGACGGTGCGGCAGAACGCGGCGGAGAGGGCCTTGTCGGGGTGGCGGCCCTTGCGCTTGGTCGCTCGGGGCTTCTTCGGTAGGGTCTTCATGGTGCTTTCGCGGTCCGGTCTGGTATCATGCCGTTGTCTATTTCATTCCCAATTCATTTTCTGAATGCAGCGAAAGTGAGTGGACGAATCAACATCACCAAGCCAGTGTATCCGATTTCTATTGGGCTTTTTCTGCGGGATTCCGTGGGACGGACCGGGACGAGGCCGGAGGGCGAAAGTCAGCGGAGCCCGCACCCGCTGGCGAAGTAGCGGCAAAGATCAGGGGGGAGCGAGCGATGCGCCATCTCAACGTCGTCCTGCTGATGACCGTCGTCGCGGTCGCATCGCTCGCGCCCATCGGCGCGGCCCAACCGGCGGCCGAGTCGGAGCCGCAGGCGCCGGCCGACACGGAATGGGAGGTGCCGCGGACGTCGGACGGACGGCCGGACCTGCAGGGCGTCTGGCTGAGCAACACGGCAACGCCGCTCCAGCGCCCGCCCGCCTTCGCCGACCGGGATCGCCTGACGGAGGAGGAAGTGGCGACGCTGGCCGAGCGTGCGGATCGGATCTTCCGCAACGGCCGGAGCGCCTTTACCACGCCGGAGGGGGCGTTCTTCGCCGCCGTCAACGACGTCGACACCTACGAGGCGCAGTCGACGAGCAGCTCCATCGGCATGGTCGACCTGGAGTTCACCGACCGGACGTCGCTCGTCGTCGACCCGGCCGACGGGCGCATCCCCGCCCTGACGCCGGCTGCGCAGGCGCGGGAGGCGGAGGTCGACCGGGGGTGGGACGAGAAGACCGGTCCCGAGGACCTGAACAACATCCACCGCTGCATCACGACCGGCGTGCCGCGGCTTGGCGGGAACTTCGGCGCCGGACCCTACACCTTCTACCAGATCGTGCAGACGCCGGGCGTCTTCGCCCTCGTCAGCGAGGCGTTCCACGACGCGCGCCTGATCCCGCTCGACGGCCGCCCCCACGTGACCGAGCGCATCCGGCAGTGGAACGGCGATTCGCGCGGTCACTGGGACGGCGACACGCTGGTCGTCGAGACCCGCAACTTCTCGCCCGGCAGCTACTACCGCGGGGCGGCCGAGGGTCTGCACCTTGTGGAGCGCCTGACCCGGACCGGTCCCGACACCATCACCTACCGCATGACGTTCACCGATCCGGCCACCTGGGCGTCGTCCTGGACGGCCGAGATTCCGCTGAAGCGGCGGGACCAGCCGATCTACGAGTTCGCCTGCCACGAGGGCAACTACTCGATCGTCGGGATGCTCAGGACGGCCCGCCTCGCCGACGCCGCCGCGGAGGATGGACGCTAGGAGTCTGCGCCGCAGGAACGCGCCTAGGACTCTGCAGACTCCGGCGTCGCGGCCAAGCGTCGGCGTCGCGCAAGCACCCAATACGCCAGCCACGCGGGGAGCGAGAGGACCGCGGCGTAGATCCAAACGGCAAGCGGGCCGAGCAGGCCGCCGACCGTCGCGGCAGCCGTCGTGAGCGGGCCGAGCACGGCGACACAAGCGTAGGCCGTCGGTCGCGACAGACAGTACAGGCGGCGGACGGCCACCGTCAGCGGAATGCCCGCCGGCCACGTGAAGACGAACAACGTCGCCACGGCCGCCACCATCACCGGCGTCGGCGTCGGCTCCATGACGGCGCCGAAGCCGAAGCGGACCATCGCCTGCGCCGCCACCGCAAACGGCAGCCAGAGTGCGAGCAGCAGAGTGCGCCCCATGCTCCGAGCCTGACACGCTCGCGGTCGGGTGACAAGCGGTTCGGACGCGTCGGCGGCCTCGCCCGAGGCGCGTTCCGGGTAATCTCTGCCATGCCCGAGCCGCTGATAGCGTTGCGCAACGTCGAGAAGGCCTTCCGTCACGGCGTCAGCCGCACCTACGTCCTGCGGCGCATCACCCTCGACATCGCGGCGGGCGAGTTCGTGTCCGTCATGGGGCCGTCCGGGGCCGGCAAGTCCACGCTGCTGCACATCCTCGGGATGCACGACGCCGAGTGGAGCGGGGAGTACGACCTGCTCGGACAGCCGGTCCACGCCCTGCGGGCGAAGCATCGGCAGGCGCTCGGGCGGAAGCACATCGGCTTCGTGTTCCAGAGCTACCACCTGCTCGACGACCTGACCGTGGCGGAGAACCTCGAGGTGCCGCTCTCCTACCGCGACGTCCCCCGGTCGGAGCGCCAGGGCCTCGTCGCGGACACCCTCGACCGGTTTCAGATCGTCGGCAAGAAGGACCTCTACCCGAGCCAGCTCTCCGGGGGGCAGCAGCAGCTCGTCGGCGTCGCGCGGGCCCTGATCGCCAAGCCGACGCTGATTCTCGCCGACGAGCCGACCGGCAACCTGCATTCCCGCCAGGGGCGCGAGATCATGGAGCTCTTCACGCGGCTCAACGACGAGGGGACGACCATCGTGCAGGTCACCCACTCCGATGCGAACGCCGCCTACGGCCGCCGCATCATCGAGCTCCGCGACGGCTGGCTGGTCGACGAGTGAGGGCTCGCGCTCGTGGCGAGACTCGTGTGAGAATGGACCCGTGGGAAGCACCCCTGTCTCGATCGACGGCGAGGTTCGTGGGCGCGGGGGGAAGCGACTCCAGGCTGAGACGTTCCGCCGCGTAACGACGTTCCGCGGCGGAGATCGTCTGTCGCGGGACGAGGTGCACGACCGTGGCCACGTTCGCCGACACCAACGTGCGGCCAGGGGCCTCCGAGGTACTTGCGCGAAGGAGAGCGCGCGCAGGAGGGACGGACGATGAGGTATCGACTTCACGCGGCGGCGGTGGCGGCGATCGCGGGCGTGGCGCTGATGCCGATGGCGGCCGCGGGGCAGCCGGCGGACGCCGCCGACCTCCGAACGCCGTGGGGGCATCCCGATCTGCAGGGGATCTGGGACTACCGGACGCTCACGCCCCTCCAGCGCCCCGTGGAGCTGGGCGACAAGGCGTTCCTGACCGAGGAAGAGGCGGCGGCGCTCGAGCGGGAGACTCTCGAGCGCAACGAGCGGCTGCTGAACCGGGCCGCCGAGACGACCACGGCCAGCGACCAGGTCGACCGGCGGGAGGACGGGACCCCCGGCTTCTACAACAACTTCTGGCTGGATCGAGGGACCAATGCCGTCGGGACGCGGCGCACGTCGCTGATCGTCGATCCGTCCAATGGACGCCTGCCGCCGATGACGGACGAGGCCCGGACGCGCGCCGAGTCGCCGGAAGCGGAGCGCATTGCGGCGGTGCGCCGGGGCATGCTGCCGGCCCGCACCTACGAGGACCTCGACGCCGGCGACCGCTGCATCCAGCACGCCAAGGCGGGGCCCCCGATCAGCACCGGCGGCTACAACAACAACGTCCAGGTGTTCCAGACGCCCGATTACGTCGTCCTGCTGGCGGAGCAGAACTACGATGCGCGCATCGTGCCGCTGGACGGGCGCGCGCACGTCTCACCCCGCGTGCGCCAGTGGATGGGCGACTCGCGCGGCTACTGGGACGGGGACACGCTGGTCATCGAGACGACGCACTTCAACGGCAAGCACGACCAGATCGGCCGGCCGCTTCTCAGCTCCGGCGACAACCTGATGCTCGTCGAGCGCTTGACGCTGATGGACGGCGACAACCTCATGTACGAGTACACGGTGAACGATCCGACCATCTGGACGAGCCCGTGGACGGCGCAGCATCCCATGAAGCGCAACCCGGAGCCGATGTTCGAGTTCGCGTGCCACGAGGGCAACTACGGCATGCACGGCATCATGGCCGGCTCGCGGGCGGAGGAAGCGGAGGCTGCGGCCGAGGGGACGCGGTAGACCGTACGGGCCGGCTTCATCAGCGGCGGGGTCGCGGATTCGCCTCCCTGGTCGGGATCGAAGGAGGGGTGGTGGTGCGAGTGCGAGCGACTCGGTGGGTGCGGAAGACCGCGGGTGTGGCGGCGCTGGCCGGCTTGGGGGTCGGGTTGCATTCGTCCACGATCGAGATCGTGTCCGCGCAGACCGACACCGTCGCCGCCGGCGGACGGGTCTACCGCGGCAAGGGAGACTGCCAGGCCTGCCACGGCTGGGCCGGCGACGGCCGCAAGATGAACCTCCAGATGCCGGACGGGGCCAACCTGCGCGAGAGCACGCTCACCCGCGAGCAACTCGTCTTCGTCATCAAGTGCGGCCTCCCGGGCCGCCAGATGCCGGCCTACGACCGGCGCGCCTACGTCGACGACCGCTGCCTCGGCCGCACGCGCGCCGACCTCCGCCGGATGGGGCTGCAGCTCTTCGACCCGCCGGCGACGCTGCAGAACCGCGAGGTCGAGCGCCTGGTCGACTTCCTCGAGGCGAAGGTCGTCGGCAAGGGCCCCATGGACCTCCAGGCGTGCTTCGACTACTGGGGTGAGGAGGCCGACGTCTGCCGCCGCGAGTTTCCCGATTGATGGCCGGTTGCAGGGGCTGGCCCGCCGGCCGTTGTTGCGGAGTGGGGCGGTGCGACAGGGACCACGAACGACCGATTCGCTCGCCGGCGCGGAGCGTGCAGGACCGCCCGCCGTACCCAGGCTCGGTGCCCGGTACACCTATTCGGTCCGGCGCCGTCGACGGCGGGGCTCGCGCCGATCATCGCGCGAGCACTGGTCGAGCGGGCGCTATTCGTCCAGCGCGAAGACGAGTAATCCATTCCCCCTGATTCCCGGCCGTTCCTAAGCCGCTGCTAGGACGTGCGTTGCGTGTCACCTTGTTCCCGACCGTTCCCGCGCTACCTCTCTGATTCCCGCTCCAAACGTGGTAAAATCGTGGGCAGTGCGGAAGGGGGGATCGCGTGGGCAGACTGACCGTGAAGGGGATCCCGAGGCTGCCGGCCGGGCGGCACGGCGACGGCAACACGCTTCATCTCGTGGTGCAGCCGACTGGATCGAGGTCGTGGATCCAGCGGCTGACCGTCGGCGGTCGGAGGCTCGACCGCGGCTTGGGGCCGTGGCCGGCGGTGAGTCTGGCGCAGGCGCGCGAGCTGGCGTTCCGCAACCGGGTGACCGCCCGCACCGGAGGCGATCCGTTCACGGGGCCGACGAGCCGGATCCCGACGTTCCGGGCGGCCGCGGCGAAGGTGGCCGACGCTGACCGGGCACGGCTCGCGGAGCGATCGGCGCGGGCGAACGCCGCGGCCCTTGAGCGGTACGCGCTGCCTGGCCTGGGGGATCGGCGCGTCGACCAGATCGGCCGGGCCGACGTGCTGGGGGTGTTGTCGCCGATCTGGACCACGACCCCGGCGATCGCGAAGAAGGTGCGCGGGTTGATTCGCGCGGTGATGGCCTGGGCTCAGGCTCACGGACACGTCGAGCACAACGTGGTCGACGCCGTCGGGGGTGCGCTGCCCGCGATGCCGACGGTCAAGGAGCACATGCGGGCGATGGCCTACCAGGACGTCGGCGACGCCCTCAAGAAGATCGACGAGTGTCGTGCTTCGGCGTCGGCGCGGTCGGCGCTGCGATTCCTCGTGCTGACCGCGGCCCGCACGGTAGAGGTCCGGGGCGCTCGGTGGTCCGAGATCGACGAGGATGGCCGCACGTGGACGATCCCGGCCGAACGGATGAAAGCACGCCGGGAGCACCGTGCTCCGCTCAGCGGCCCTGCCATGGCGGTCCTGGAGTCCGTGCGGCCTCTACGGCGGAGTAACGACCTGGTGTTCCCGAGTCCTACGGCGGCCGGCATGCTCGCGACGGTGACGTTGAACAACGCGATGCGGTCTGCCGGGCTCGGCGACCGGGGTACCCCTCACGGCTTCCGCTCGGCGTTCAGGACGTGGGCGAGCGAACAGACCGACGCGGACTATGCGGTGTGCGAGATGGCGCTAGCGCACCACGTGGGCAACAGCGTCGAAAGAGCGTACGCGCGGAGCACGTTGTTCGCGAAGAGGCGCGAGCTGATGGAACAGTGGAGCACGTATGTCACTCAGGCATAACCCATTGAAACCAAATGGGTTATGCTGTGGGGCATGAGAGAGCACGCAGAGGACCGGCTGCTGCGGCGTGCGCAGGTGGAGGAGCGCACGGGACTCGCGCGCAGCACGATCTACAGGTGGATGCGGAGGGGTGAGTTTCCGGAGCCGGTGAGGCTCGGACGGTCGGCGGTGCGTTGGCGCGAGAGCACCATCACTCGCTGGCTCGATGCCCAGCCCGACGCGACCGGCCGCACGCCGGCCGACGCGGCGCGGTGATTCGGGCGAGCGGCGCGCATCCCCGGCGCGTCGCGGCGACCTGACGATCAGGCGACCGGGAGACAAGGAGGGACTAGAAATCCGGCCCCGGAGAGTAGAGCGCCCGCGGTGTGGGGCCGCAGGCGCTCAAGTTCCGGAAGGCCGCAGCCTGGAAGGAGGCTGCAATGTCTGATCAGCTTACAGCGACCCGCCCCGTGACTGCCAGCCGCGACAGCTGGCACGTCGACCCCAACACGTGCCCGCACGACGACCGCGCCCAGTGCGTGCGCTGCGTCGGCACCAGCCGCGAGCACCGCGCCCGTCTCCGCTCCGCCTCGGGCATGCTGCACTGGCTCGACACTGTCGACCAGGACGTACCGTCGCCGGTCGTGCCGGGCTTTGCCTTCACGGGGCGCCTCACGCTGATTGCCGGCCGCGGGGGCCGCGGCAAGAGCACGCTCCTCCGGCAGATGTGCGCGGCTATCACCGTCGGGCGGGTATGGCCGGGAGGCGGTGACCGTGATCCGGGCACCGTGCTATGGCTCGGGCAGGAGGTCGGGGGCGACGTCCGGGCGAAGCTGGAGGAGTTCGATGCCGACCCGGCCCGGTTCGCGTACGTGCCGATCCGCGAGGTGGCGGACCCCGAGCAGCTGGACGTGCTTGAGGACATCACGGACGCGGCGATCACGGTCATAGACCCACTCCCGAAGGTGCTCGCGGGGGGTAGCGCGAATCAGCTGGACGAGCGGTCGTACCTCGGGATGTCGGCGGCCATCGAGCAGTGGCTGCCGGAGCAGGGTGGCCCCCCTCGCATCGGCATCATCCACAGCCACCGCGACCGGGACCTGGGGCGCGACCAGATCGGCACGTATTACGGCAGCATCGGGTTCGAGGCCGAGTGCGACTTGATGTTTGACTGGGAGTCGCGGAACCCGAAGAAGCAGGCCGAGACGGGCCGGCTTCTGACCTGCTGCAAGTCGCGGATCGCAGGACTGCACGACGGAACGCGGACGGCGTTCGCCTACCTCAAAGTTTCGGCTGGGGGCGACCACGCATATCGGGTTGTCGAGGGCGAGGATCTGGCGACGCCGCAGGCACCCCCAAAGGCCGGCGAGTCGCCCGACGAGCTGCGGCAGCGCATCCGAGCTTGGCTCGCCGCCAACCCGAGAGGGTCGATGCGGAAGTGCGCCGAGGCGCTCCAGATGCCGCGGGGCGTGTCGGCTCGCGGCCGGGCGTTTCGGGCCGCTTGGGAGACAGTGGATCAGGTGGATCAAGCTGGTTCTGATCCAGCCTGATCCGGGCCGGATCAGCGGATCACCTACTACGTAGGTGAGTGATCCGCATGATCCGGCATGCGGCGCAGGCTGATCCGGATCAGCAGTTGGACTCTTGTCCGGAAGAGGAGAATCAGAGAAATGCTGGGGTCTTCCGCAGAATCTGTGGGTAAGAACGGAGGCTGGTAGTCCTCGTCAGACAAGAGGCAGCGTGCCCGTGTGCTCGCCGCCGTCAAGGCGCTTCGCTCCGCTCCGCCCCCGCTGCGCGGGGCTGACGGCCTGGACGCCGGCTCCGCGCACGAGCGCCCCGGCTCTCGTCTGACGAGGACCAAATGCCCGACGCCCGTATCGGGAGGGCGATGGCCCGTCCCGAAGCACAGAACGCAGCCTCGACATCGGAAACGCATCCCGTTCCGGAATCCGCGACAATTGGTGTTGCAGCAGCCAAGCGACGCGGAAGGGGAACGGGATGCAACTCAAGAGTATCTTGAATCGGGTCCAGAAGCACCCGTCGTTCATCTACGAGACGGTGCGGCTGGTGGAGCACCCGCAGTTGACCCTCGAGGTTCGGGTGCGGCCTCGCGCCGGGACCCGCGCGACGTGCTCGCAGTGCAGGCGCCGGGCCCCGGGCTACGACACGCAGGCGGTCCGGCGCTTCGACTTCGTGCCCCTGTGGCACATCCCCGTGGTCTTCCTCTACGCGATGCGCCGCGTCGACTGCCCGCGCTGCGGCGTACGGGTCGAGGCGCTGCCGTGGGCCACCGGCAAGCACCGACTGACCGACGCCTACGCCTGGTTCCTCGCCGGGTGGGCCAGGCGTCTGTCGTGGCAGGAGGTCGCCGCGGCGTTCCCCACGTCCTGGGACACCGTCTATCGGGCCGTGCGCATGGCGGTCGACTGGGGCCTCGCGCACCGCGACCTCACGAACATCGAGGCCATCGGCGTCGACGAGCTCTCCCGCCGCCGCGGGCAACGCTACCTGACGCTGGTCTATCAGATCGACGGTCACTGCAAGCGCCTGCTGTGGGTCGGCCGCGAACGCAAGGCCGCGACGTTGGAGGGCTTCTTCGACTGGTTCGGCCCCGCACGCAGCGCGGCGCTGTATTTCGTCTGCTCGGACATGTGGAAGCCCTACCTGAAGGTGGTTGCCGAGCGCGCCGGCCAGGCCGTGCAGGTGCTCGACCGCTTCCACATCATGAGCCATTTCTCGCAAGCGATCGACGAGGTGCGCGCGGCGGAGGCCCGGAAGCTCGCCGCCGCGGGCCGGGCGCCGGTGCTCAAGCGCAGCCGCTGGCTCCTGCTCAAGCGTCCGGAGAATCTCAGCGACGAGCAGCGGGGCCGGCTTGCGGAGCTGGTGCGTCGCAACCTGCGCACGGTTCGCGCCTACCTGCTCAAGGAGGACTTTCAAGCGCTGTGGGGCTACGTGTCGCCGTACTGGGCCGGCCGGTTCCTCGACCGCTGGTGCACTCGGACGATGCGCTCGCGGCTCGACCCGATGAAGGAGGTGGCCCGCATGCTGCGCTCGCACCGCGACCTGATCCTGAACTGGTTCCGGGCCCGAGGGCAGTTCTCCAGTGGCATTGTCGAAGGCTTCAACGGGAAGGCCAGAGTGATCACCAAACGGGCGTATGGCTTCCGCACCTCCGCGGCACTGGAAGTCGCTTTGTATCATGCACTTGGCGACCTGCCCGAACCAGAACTCACCCACAGATTCTGCTGACGAGGCAAATGCTGTTCAATCGAGGCGACAAGACGGCGGAGCGGGATTGGGAGTGTGGGCAGATTGTGGACCAGCGTGAGCACGACGCCCTGTGCGCAGAGTTGGGCGGTGAGCCGGAAGGTGACTATGCGCTGTTGTCGTGCGGATGGCCGGAGGGGTCCGAATCAACCACACCCGGCAAGTGGCGGGTATCGGGGCCGGAGGGTCCGTAGACCAAGTAACGCATGCCGCGCCGGACTACGTAGACGCTGCTGATAGACTGATCGACAGGCCACGGGGTTGCAGCCGCGGCCGTTCACAACACAGCGGCGCCCGCTTTATCGGGGGGCGGGCGCCGCTTCACTTCTCCCGCCGATTCGGCGGCGCGACCTAACGACCCAGGGAGCGCCGCCAATGTCACTCACGCCCTCGTCGCCCGTCGCTGAGCTGGTCGAGCGCGTTGACCTACTCGACCGTGTCGCCGGCAACGGCGTCGCCCTCGCCCGCCAGATCGCGGAGACGCTCGGGCCGGGGCCGGCGCGCGACCACGTAATCGCCGCGGCGGGCTATCTGCTGGCGGCCGGCCGCGCGCTCGCCCCGGTCGCGGACGCAGTGCGGCGCGTCGAGCCGGACCACGATCCGCCGGAGGTGGTCCATTGAGGCTCGGGATGACGGTCAAGACGTCGCCGCCGCTGGCCGACGTGCTGCCGCTGCGCAGCGGTCTGCGGTCCGCCATGCCGGGGATCGCGTCGACCATGGCGCGGTCGGTCCGGGACCGGACCGCGAGCGGCCGTGACGTGGACGGCCGGCCGTTCCGGCGTCGGGCGGACGGCTCGCCTTCGACGCTCCGGGACACCGGCCGCATGGTCGAGTCGTTCCAGCCGGTCGAGGTTGGGGATCGGAGTTTCAGACTGGCGCCGGCTGGCCGACAGGAGCGGCGGCGCGCGGCGCTACACCAGTTGGGCCGCGGGGTGCCGCGGCGCGAGTGGGTCGGCGCGGACGCGGGACAGATCGAGGCGGCGCGCGAGGCGGTTGCCACGGCCGAGACGGGAAAGGACCAATCATGACCAATTCGCAGCGACTGACGCTCCGGGCATCGGAGATCCGGCAGCGGCTGAACGAGATCGCCGGGCTCGACGGCGACGCCATGACGGAAGAGATCCGGCAGGAGTCGGACCGGCTCAGTACGGAGTACGCGGACGTCGAGACGCGGCGCCGGGCGGCGATCATCGCGGAGGATGCGCCGGCCGCGGTCGAGACGGCGACGGAGCCGGGCGACGCGGAGCACCGCGAGCGGGTCGAGCTGCGCGGCCGGGCGAGCCTGGGCCGGTACCTGACGGCCGCGTTCGCCGGCCGCGTGCCAGATGGCGTCGAGGGCGAGTACGGGGCCGCGTGCGGCGCGGAGCCGGGCGCCATCCCGCTCGACCTGTGGGAGTCGGATCGCCCGGTCGAGACGCGCGCGGACGCGGCGAGTCCGGCGCCGTCGACCGTGGGCCAGATGGTCCACCCGGTCCAGCCGTACGTGTTCGCCGCGAGCATCGCGTCGCGGCTCGGGATCACCATGCCGACGGTTGGCTCCGGCTCGCACTCGTGGGCGCGGGTGTCGACCGCGCTCACGGCCGGCGCCAAGGCCAAGGGCGCGGCGGCCGAGTCGACCGCGGCGGCGCTCTCGGCCGTAACCGCGTCGCCGCGGCGGATCTCGGCCCGGCTCACGATTCAGGCGGAGGACGTCGCCGCCATCGGCACGGCGACATTCGAGCCGGCGCTCCGCTCCAACCTGCAGGGGGCGCTCGCGAACGAGTACGACGCGCAGTGTGTCGCCGGCAACGGCACGGCGCCCAACGTCGCCGGGCTCTGGGGCCAGATCACGGAGCCGGCCGCGCCTACCACGGTCACGACGTTCGATGACTACGTGACCGCGTTCGCGAACCAGATCGACGGGCTCTGGGCGTCGACCATGCGTGACGTGTCGATGGTCGTCAACGTCGACGCGTACAAGCTCTCGGCGACGACGTTCCGCGACAAGGTGATCGACACGGGCAACCGCGGCGCGGCGAGCCTGGGCGACATGAGCGCGGCCGACTATCTGGCCGCTCACGCGGGCGGCTGGTCGACGGCGCAGCGGATGCCGGCGACGGCAAGCAACATCGCGGGCGCCATCGTGAGGCGGACGGGCCGGTCGCTACTGGCGGCGGTGCATCCCGTCTGGGGGTCGATGCAGATCGACGACGTGTACACGGACAGCGCGAGCGCCACTCGCCACGTGACGCTGCATGTCCTGGTCGGTGACAAGGTGCTGATCGTGCAGCCGGACGCTTACGCGCGGGCCGCGTTCAAGGTGGCGTAATCGTGGCGGGCCTGCTGCTACTGCGCGGTCCGGCCGGCGCTGGCAAGTCGCAAGTCGCGGCCGGACTGCTCGACCACGGCAAAGCCGACGTGTGGGCCGACTTCACGCGCCTGCACGTCGCCCTATCCGGCGTCGAGTGCGGGCCAGACGGCCGCTATCCGGTTCGCGCGGACGACGATCCGCTCGTGCCGCTGGCGGCGTACGTCAAGGCGGTCGCCGTCCGGACTGCGCTCGCCCGCGGGTTCCGGGTGGTGACAACCACGTCGAGCGCGGACGAGGGCGAGGTCGAGCGCGCCCGCGAGATGGCCACGGAAGCGGGCGCGGCGCTCGACGTGCGGACCGTCGATCCCGGCGAGGAAGTCGTACGCGCGAGACTGAGCGATCCGGCGACGGGCGAGCTGTCGCCGCAGTGCGAGCGGGCCATGGGGCGCTGGTATGGCGGATGAGATTCGCTGCGCGGTCGAGTGGCGGGCCGACGATGAGCGCCGCGGACCGGGCCGCTTGCTCGGGACGCTGCTGCGCTACGGCGAGCGCGCCCATGACCGGCCGGAGCAATTCGAGCGCGATTCGCTGACGTGGCCCGACGATGGGATCGTGCTTCGCCGGCAGCACGCGCGGACGGCGCCGATCATGCGCGTCGAGCCGCGGGTCGAGGGCGGCCGGGTACTGATCGACGCGCTCCTACCCGACACGCAAGCGGGCCGCGACGCGGCGACGGAGATCCGCTCCGGGCTCCTCCGCGGCCTGTCGGTCGAGTTCCGGGCGACTCGCGAGCGGTTCGACGGCGGGCTCCGGCGCATCATGGCGGCCGAATTGCGCGGCGCCGGACTGGTCGACAGTCCGTCCTACTCGGGCTCGCGGGTCGAGGTCCGCGGACGGAGGCGGCGCGTATGGCTCTGACGCCCGACGACGTCGCGCGGCATCTGGTCGGCAAGGCTGAGTCCGATCTGTCGGACGGCGAGCGGTCCGCGGTCTCGGAGGCGCACCAGATGGCGCTCGATGCGGTGAGCGCCTACCTCCGCGGGTCGACGGTGCCGGAGACGGTCGAGAGGAGCGCGGTGCTGCGGCTGGCGTACTTCGACTTCCACTCGAGATTGAGCCGGCGACCGGCCGACGGTGGCCAGCTGGACGCGCGATTCCGTCGCGATGCGCCGCTGGCGCCGTTGCGGGCGAGCGGGGCCATGTCACTGCTGTCGCCGTTCAAGCGCCGGGGCGTGGGAGTTGCATCGTGATCGAATTGGGCGTCTCGACCGGGCCGGACGAGCCGCGGGTCGAGCGCCGCAACTACAC
This sequence comes from Vicinamibacterales bacterium, assembly GCA_965215155.1. Taxonomy (GTDB): domain Bacteria; phylum Acidobacteriota; class Vicinamibacteria; order Vicinamibacterales; family UBA8438; genus JAGWAJ01. The sequence goes on from CBDCCY010000004.1 coordinate 3,477,366, forward strand.
TGCGCAGATCACGGCCGCCCTGGAGACGTGGGCCGAAGCCGGGCTGTACGGCGCCGCGCTGGGCGCGGTCGAGACGGCGGCCAGCCTGTATGCGCGGGCGTTCGCCAGTGCCGACGTCGAGCCGGCCGGCGTCCGCACGGCGGGGCTCACTCCGGCGACGTTGGCGAGCATCGGGCGTCGGCTGGTCGAGCGGGGCGAATCGCTGCATCTCGTCGAGGTCGACGGCGGACGAGTGCTGCTCGCGGAGTCGAGCGCATGGTCTGTGACGGGCGGGCCGCGACCGTCGACCTGGAGATACCAGGTGACGCTCGGCGGTCCGTCTGTCACGTCGACCGGCTGGTACCCGCGCGATCAGGTTGCCCACTGCGCGTGGGCCACGTCGAGCGCGGAGCCGTGGCGGGGCCTGTCGCCGCTCACGCTGGCGGGTACCACGGGCCGGCTCGCGAACCCTGGAGCGGGCGCTTGCGGATGAGCTGGGCGGGCCGGTGGGCCACGTGATCCCGCTGCCGGCCGATGCGGGCGGCGAGTCTGACAACCCGGACGATGCCGCCGATCCCTTCGCCGGGCTCAAGGCTCAGATTCGCGACCTGCGCGGCCGGACGGGTCTGGTCGAGACGACGTCCAGCGGCTTCGCGGAGGGTCGAGCGGCGGCGCCGGCTCAGGACTGGAAGCCGCGGCGCATCGGTGCCGATCCGCCGGAAGTGCTGGCCACCTTGCGGGACGCGGTCGAGTCGACCGTGTTGGGCTGCTGTGGCGTTCCGCCCGACCTGGCTCGACCTGGCGGCCGGACGCGCGAATCGTACCGCCAGTGGGCAGCGTCGAGCGTCGAGCCGTTGGCCCGGCTGGTGGCAGCCGAGTTGTCGCGGGCGCTCGACGTCGAGGTCCGGCTGCGGTTCGACCGACTGGAGGCGGCCGACGTGGCGGGCCGGGCGAGGGCGTATCGGTCGCTGGTCGGCACGGGTGGCGAGCCGATGCCGGACGCGGACGCGGGGCGTCTGGTCGGGTTCGCCTGATGCGTGGGGATCCCCTGCACTCGCGGCGGGGGTAGGTCTCGGGGGTCGGGGGTGGCCCTTTCCGTGCAAGGAGGGGAGGAAAGACCAAGTGCTGGCTGAGATCATGGCTTCGATTGGGCTGCTCATGGACATCGGCGGGATCTATCTGCTGTTCAGGTTCGGGGCCATCGGCGGCGACTGGATCGCCAAGGCCACGACCGTTGAGGCGGTGTATGAGGAGCGCCCCGGCGACGCTGAGAGAGCGCAGGCTGTTACGGATGCGAATCGTGGCTACGCCCGTTGGGGCGCATTACTCGGGCTCTACCTAACGACAGGCGGATTCGGGCTGCAGCTTGTGGCCCAATGGCTATAGAACTCCGACCGTTTCAACGGCGATTCGTCCGTGCCGCGCTCGACTCGCGGATCGACACGGCCGTCCTCAGCACCCCGCGCGGCAACGGCAAGTCGTGGCTCGCGGCGCATCTGGTGGCCCGCGCGATGACACCGAGCGATCCCCTGTTTGAGCGTGGCGGCGAGCCGTTGCTGGTCGCGTCGAGTCTCGACCAGGCGCGGATCGTCTACCGCTTCGCGCGCGCGGCGCTCGGGGATGACGGGTACCGGTACCTCGACTCCGGGACGCGGCTCGCGATCACCCACCCGGCGACCGCGACGCGGCTGCGGGTGCTGTCGAGCGACGCCAAGCGCGCCATGGGGATCGTTGGCTGTCCCTTGCTGATTGCGGACGAACCGGGCGCGTGGGTCGGCGCCGGTGGCGAGCTGATGCACGACGCCATACAGACGGCCCAGGGCAAGCCTGGGTCGCCGCTGCGCGTGATCTACATCGGGACGCTGGCGCCGGCCGCCCCTGGGCACTGGTGGCCCCGTCTGGTGGGCGAGGGCTCGACCGGCTCGACGTACGTCCAGGTGCTACAGGGCGACGTGGAGAAGTGGGACCGGTGGCCCGAGATCCGGCGCTGCAACCCGCTCACGGCGGTGTCGCCGGAGTTCCGGGCGAAGCTGCGCGAGGAGCGCGACAAGGCGCGGCTCGACTCCCGACTGCGCGCCCGGTTCCTGTCGTACCGACTGAACGTGCCGACGGCGGATGAGTCGCGCGTGCTGTTGACGGTGCCGGAGTGGCGCCGCGTCTGCGCTCGCGCGGTGCCGGAGCGAGACGGCCGGCCGGTCGTCGGGGTCGACCTTGGCTGCGGGCGAGCGTGGTCGGCTGCGGTCGCGGTCTGGCCCGGCGGTCGAGTCGAGGCGATGGCTCTGGCGCCGGGCGAGCCGTCCATGCGCGAACAGGAGCGCCGCGATCACGTGCCGCGCGGGACGTACGCCCGGCTGGTCGAGTCGGGCCGGCTCGCGGTGGACGGTGCGCTCCGTGTGCCGCGGCCCGGCGTGCTGGTCGAGCGCGTCATGGCGTGGCGGCCGGCGTGCATCGTGGCGGATCGGTTTCGGCTGCCGGAGCTACTCGACGCCACGGCCGGCAAGGTGCGAATCGTGCCGCGCGTCGCCCGCTGGTCGGATGCCGCGGCCGACATTCGGGCGCTGAGGCGCATGGCGCTCGACGGGCCGATGTCGGTCGAGAAGTCGAGCCGGCCGCTACTGTCGGCGTCTCTCGCGGTCGCGACCGTGCGCTCCGACGATCAGGGGTCGACGCGGCTGGTCAAGAACGGGACCAACAACACGGCGAGGGACGATGCCGCGGCGGCGCTGACGTTGGCGGCCGGCGCGTGGTCGCGGCGCCCGCGGGCGGTGGCGCCCAGGATCCATGTCGCGTAGGTCGCCGTCGGCGCGGATCCCGTCGCGTCCCTGGTCGAGGGCGCGGCGCCGGGCGCTCGACCGGGACCGCTGGCGGTGCGTGCGCTGCGAGTCGCCCCTCGACCTGGAAGTGCACCATCGGCGCCCGGTCGCCCAGGGTGGCGCACCGCTCGCGCTCGACAACCTGTCGACGCTCTGCCGCGACTGCCATATCGACCTACACGCGACGGACCCGGAGCGGCGCGCGTGGCGCCGGCTGCTGGCGGGAGGTGCGGCATGCCCACGATTGAGACCGTGTACGCCCGGCTGCGGACGCTTGTGGCGGAGTTCGATCCGGAGGGCAAGGGCGAGCCGCGGTACAAGGCGTCGGCGGATCCGTTCACGTTCGAGTTGTCGCCGCGGGCGGAGTTGACGTCGTTCTACCTCGACGCTCCGCAGACGCAGGAGGGGGCGGCCTTCACGGGCGGCGCGTCGGAGGAGGTGACCAGGGTCACGGTCTGGCTCAGTCGCGAAGCGCGCGACGATGCCGGCGAGGTCGCGGCGAGCCTGGGCGGCGATCTGGCCAAGCTCAAGCGGGCGCTGCTGACGGCGGACCTGGGCGCCGACGTGAACGTGCGGCCGGGAATGTCGCTGCTGGTGCAGGGCCGGCGGGAGGGCGACACGACCGTGGTCGGGGCGTGCAGGTTCGCGGTCGATTACGTCGAGGCGGGCGCTCGGTGAGCCGCACGCGAAAGCAATGGCCGAGCGTGCCGGACGGAGGCCGGTATCCGTGGTTGTTCACGGTGCGCCAGTTGGAGGAAGACCGCGCGCGCGGCACTCCGCCCAAGGTGCCGCCCGGCTGGCGCCCGCCGACCTGGGCTGATCTGCTCGGCGAGCCTGCTCTACCCGCGACCCGTTACCGAAGGCGTCACCGTGCCAAGATCCGCGCCCGCGGGCTGTGCGACCGCTGCCGACGTCCCGTGAAGGGCGGTGCGTGGAAGTGCGACCGCTGCGCGGCTGAGTTGGCGACGGTCCACCGGCACCGGCGGGCGCGGTTCAAGGCGTCCGGGCTCTGTCAGCACTGCGGGAAGCGCCCGCCGCGGCCGGGGCAGGTGAATTGCGACCCGTGCGCCGAGCGCAACCGGGCGAACGCGCGGCGAGTCCGGGCGCGTCGGCGAACGGCCCAAACGGCGGCCTAGTCGCCGCTCAGTCCACGGAGATCCCGCGCGTCTCGGGCACGGGTAGGCCGTTCTCTGTGCGCCAATCGTTCAGGCGTGTCAGGGATTCCATAAGCGCGTCGACCTGCCGGCGGCATTGGGAGACGTGCTCCTCCGGCGCGCCCATTTCGGCGCAATCATCGATCACGCCGTCTAGAAGGGCCCTGAGGTCAAGGGTGGTGCGTACGTTTGTCGACATCCACAGCCAGTATAGCGGCACGGTTACCAGCTTGGAGGTCCGCCGGTGGTGCCGCGAGCGGTTGGCGGTGGAGGCGTGGGTGCAGGTCGCGAGCCGCGGCCGAGCGAGCCTAGGCCCGGTTGGCTGTCGCCGGAGTAGCGGCGCCGGCGGTCGGCCCGGCCTCGACGGACGGAGATACGGCTCCAGGGGCCACCGGCTGCGTCGGCGTAGCCGACGCGTCGTAGCCAGACCAGTAGAACGCAGAATTGATGTACGCGTCGTCCAAGTTGATTGGCACGCCAGCGGCGGACGCCATCCTCTTGACCACGGCCACGAAGTCCTCGGTCCTTGCGGGGCGATGTCTCCGCAAGTCCTGCAGCGCCTGAAGCACCTTGGTGTCGTCGGCGAATACGATGAATGCCTCGTTCAGCGCTACGTACGGTTCGCCGTTCGGTGGCGGTGGTATGCGCTTCGGCAAGCCGATGTGGCGGTTGCCGGCTATTCGTCGGAGGACGTCTCTCTTGAGTTCCAGTTTGCGCTGCTGAGCGCTCACGATCATGGTGAGCAAGGCACCAATCAAGCCGGAGACGAGCGATACGAGAACCAGCAGCCAAGCTGGTGAAGCGCCAGCGATCATCGTGGTAATTGACGTGGTAAAGGCTCGCGATTCGACCGAATAGTAGCCTGCGTCTTCAGGAGCTTAGCGGATCCTCAATCCTCAAGCGCGAAGACGAACAGGTAGCTCGAGTTCTCCAGGTTGTCGTAGCGCACGGGGTGCAGGTGACGGCCGCTCGCCTGCACCGCGAGGTACTGCCGCGGTCCGATGGCGTAGGTGACCGGCGCGCCCTTGAGCGGGGTGCCGACGTTGAAGCGCCACAACTCCTGCAGCGTCTCGTCGTTGTAGGCGACGACCCAGCCGTCCTGGAGGGCGCTGAAGACGAGGCCGCCGGCCGTCGCGATGGCGCCCGACCGCACCTCGATCTCGGTGACCGCCTTGGCGAGCACCTCGTGGGTGTCGGTGTCGACGGCGGTGATCGAGCCGTAGTAGAGGTCGCTCGTGTACTCGCGCCGCTCGCTGGCTTCCCGGTCGATGCCGCCGTCGGGGCCCGCCGACACCACCCGCGCCCCGGTCTGCGAGAAGCAGCCCTCCGTGCCGGCGCCGTAGGCGATGCCCTTCTCCAGGTTGAACGCGGTCGGCTGGTGGGCGATGCCGCCGTGCCAGGTGGGGCAGGCGCGCTTCATCTCGTCGCGGTCCGTGCGCAGCGCGCGCGCCTCCGGGTTGTAGATCTGGATGTCGAGGTTCGGGTCGTACTCGAGCGGCATACCGGTCTCGGGATTGAGCCCCGCCGTCCACGTCAGCTCGTTGACGTACTGCGATCCCTTGATGAAGGCGCCGGTCTCCCGATCGACCGAGTAGAAGAAGCCGTTGCGAGCGAAGTGGGCCGCCACCTTGCGCCGCTGGCCGTCGATCAGCGTGTCGTACAGCATGTGCACGCCGACCTCGTCGTAGTCCCACGAGTCGTTCGGCGTGTACTGGAAGTGCCAGCGCCGTTCGCCGGTGGCGACGTCGAGGGCGACGGCGGAGTTGGTGAACAGGTTGTCGCCGGGGCGGAACTCGGCGTCGTAGATGGGGTAGGGGTTGCCGGTGCCGAAGATGTAGAGGTTGTTCTCCGCGTCGTAGGAGCCGGTCTGCCAGACGCCGCCCCCGCCGGTCTTCCACGCGTTGTGGTCGTCCTTCCAGGTCTCGCTGCCGGGTTGCCCCGGCTCCGGGACCGTGTACCAGCGCCAGAGCTCCTCGCCGGTGTCGACGTCGAGCGCCGCCACCCAGCCCCGCGTGCCGCCGTCGCCGGCGCCGTTCTGCACCAGCACCTTCCCGTCAGCCACGAGCGGCGCGGTCAGGAAGCGCTCCCGCGCCCCGAGCTCGGTGAACCCGGCCACCTCGACGTCCCAGAGGATCTCGCCGTCGTCGCGGTGGAGGGCGAGCACGCGCCCGTCCTGCAGGTTCTGCAGTACCTTGTCTTCCCACAGCGCGATGCCGCGCGTGCGCGGGCGGTTGGTCTCGTGGTCCACGCCGGGGTCGGTGATCCAGACGTACTCCCCGTGGTCGGGGCTGCGGGCGTCGATTCTTGTAGACCGTGCCCCAGCCGTCCGTCGTGTACATGAAGCCGTTGTCGATGAGCGGGTTGACCTCGTTCTCCGGGCCGTTCCCGCCCGTGTCCTGCATCCCGCCGAGGGCCAGCGCCCAGACCATGCGCAGCCGTCCCACATTGTCGCGGTCGATCTGCGTCAGCTTCGAGTAGCGCTGCGAGCCGTAGTCGCCGTTCATCAGCAGCCAGTTCTGCGGCTCGTTCTGCGCGTTGATCAGCCGGTCCTGCGTGACCGTGAGCTGGTACTGGCCGCTGACCGCAACGGCTGAAGCCGCCACGAGGGCCGCCGCCGCGAGCATCCGGTTCGGCGAGTTGAGGCGCATGTTCCTGGTCCCCCTGAAGTGCGTATAGCTTATACCCGCTCGCGGCACCGGACCGCTCCCGGCGCAGGGGAGCCGGCGGCGCCCCGACCGACCGGCGGACGGTGCGGCGGGACGCTCGGGGGCGGCCAGACACGGGTGCCGCGGGAACCTCCTGCAGCAGGGCGCCGGGGGGCGCGATGTACAATTCCGCGCGCTTTCGTTGCAGAGACTCGTAGCGAATCTCAGGAGGAGGCCGAGACGCCATGCGCTCCAAGAGGTTGATGACGGGATGTGCGGCCGCGCTCGCGGCGCTGCTGCTGATCGGGTGCGGCGCGGCGCCGTCCGCCCAGACGACGGCGCCGGAGGGAGCCGACTGGCCGATGTACCGCCGCGACCTGGCCGGGACCGGCCACTCGCCGCTGGCGCAGATCACGGCCGCCAACGTGTCGGACCTGGCGCAGGCGTGGTCGTACTCGCTCCATCCGGCGGAGCCGCGCCCGGACGGCCGGGGGCCGAACTCGCAGGCGACTCCGATCGTGGTCGACGGCGTCATGTACCTCCCCGCCGCGGACCGGGTGGTGGCGCTCGATCCGGTCACCGGGGGGGAACTCTGGCGGCATCCGGTCGAGGGCGGCGCACCCTCGCGGCGCGGCGTCGCCTACTGGCCGGGCGACGAGGAACGCCAGCCGCGCATTCTCTTCATGGCCGCGCGGCGCCTGGTCGCACTCGAGGCGACGACCGGCTACCCGATTGCGAGTTTCGGCGAAGGGGGCACGGTCGACATCGGCGTGCCGTACAACTCCGTGCCCCTCGTCTATGGCAACGTGGTCGTCGTCGGCGCCAACACGCCTCCCGGCACGATCGGCGGCATCGGGAACGCACGCGCCTACGATGCCCGCACCGGCGAGAAGGTGTGGGAGTTCGACTCCGTCGCCCAGCCCGGGCAGCCGGGCCATGACACCTGGGAGGGCGACAGTTGGCGGGGCCGCCTGGGCGCCAACGCGTGGCCGTTCTTCTTCACGGCCGACGCGGAGCGCGACCTCATCTACCGGCCGCTGGCGTCGCCCATTCCCGGCGCCTACGGCGGGGACCGCCCGGGGGCCAACCTCTACGGCAACTCCGTCGTCGCCGTCGACGCGGAGACGGGCGCCTACCGCTGGCACTTCCAGACGATCCACCACGACCTGTGGGACGCCGACCCGCCGGCCCCGCCGGCCCTCTTCGACATTCCGCGCGACGGCGGCGACATCCCGGCCCTCGGCGTCACCACGAAGTCGGGCTACCTCTACATCCTGAACCGGGAGACCGGCGAGCCGATCTACGGTGTCGAGGAGCGGGAGGTGGCGGCCAGCGACGTCCCGGGCGAGGCGACCTATCCGACGCAGCCGTTCCCCGTGAAGCCGCCGCCGATGGGGAAGGTCTCCTACGATGCCGGAGATCTCGTGACCGGCGAGGACACCAGCCCCGAGCACGCCGCCGCGTGCGCGGACCTCGTCGCGAGACTGGGCGAGGTCTACAACGCCGGTCCGTTCACGCCGTGGGTCTACCGTCCGGTCGGCGGCCCGGCGCGGACGACGCTGAACTTCCCGGGCGGCGTCGGCGGACCCAACTGGGGCGGCGTGGCGTTCGACGCCGCGACCGGCTACGCCTTCGTCTTCTCGATGGACGTCGGAGCGCTCGGCTGGATGGTCGAGGCGGAGGACGACGCAGCGCCGGCGCCGTACGAGAAGCGAGTCGGGCCGGCGAGCTTCGAGGTCAACCTCGACGGGGTGCGGATGCCGTGCCAGAAGCCGCCGTGGGGCCAGCTGACGGCGGTCGACGTGGCGACGGGCGAGATCGCGTGGCGGGAGACGGTCGGCGTCACCGAGACGCTGCCCGACGGCCGGCAGCGCACGGGCCGTCCCGGCCGCGCCGCGGCCATCGCGACGGCCGGGGGCCTGCTGTTCATTGCCGCCACCGACGACAATCGCCTGCGGGCCGTCGAGGCGGCGACCGGCCGCGAGGTGTGGGAGGCGCGGCTCGAGGGCCGCGGCAACGCCGATCCGATGACCTACCTGGGCGCCGACGGCCGGCAGTACGTGGTAGTCGCGGCCACCGACCACGTGGTGGCATACGCACTGCCCGCGAACTGGGAGTCTGCGCCGCAGAAACGTGCCATGGAGCGGTTCGTGCCAGCGCAGACTCCCAACGCGCCGTGAGGGCGCGCTAGCCCAAGTTTACCAAGATCGCCGACATTTCTGTCGAAATCCGCAGGATCCGCGCCTGTCGGGGACGGTAACTTATTGATTCTAAAGGATCGGGGTCTGGAGACTCTGAATGTAGTGCCATAATCGTAACAGGAGGCTTGATTCGGACCGGGCCGCCCGCTATCCTGGCTCCATGTTCGTACGGCGCACCCAGACCCGACGAACCGCCGACGGCGTCCCTTACTTCTCCCACCGCCTCGTGCAGTCCGAACGCCTCGGCAACTCCGTGCGCCAGCGCACCCTCCTCAACCTCGGACGCCACTTCGACATCCCCGCGCCCCACTGGCCCCGCCTGTGCACCCGCGTCGCCGAGGTCCTGGCCGGACAGGCGCCGCTGGTGCCCGATTGCCCGCCCGCCGTGGACCAGGAAGCCCAGCGGATCGCCGCCCAGTTGGTCGCCCGCGGTGCCGACGCCGGCGGGCCGGACGCCGCAACGGCGGACATCCAGGCCGTCGACATCGACTCGTTGCGCGTGGTCCGGCCCCGCAGCATCGGGGTCGAGCAGGTCGGCCTGTGGGCCCTCGAGCAGGTGGGGCTGCCGGCCTTGCTGGCACAGTTGGGCGTCAACGGCGCGTTGCGCGCGGCGGCGGCCGGCGCCATCGTCGGGCGCCTGGCCCACCCGGCATCCGAGCGCGAGACCCACCGTTGGCTGCAGCAGCGCAGCGGCCTCGGCGAGTTGCTCGGCGTCGACTTCGAGACCGTCAGCGCCATGCAGCTCTACCGCGCCTCGGACGCGTTGGTAAAGCACCGCGAGGCCATCGAGGCGCACCTGTTCGACCGGGCGATGGGCCTGTTCGACCTGCAGCCGACCGTCACCCTCTACGACCTGACCAACACCTACTTCGAAGGCGAGGCGAGCGACCAACCGCAGGCCCGGCGCGGCCACTCGAAGGAGAAGCGCAGCGACTGCCCGCTGCTCACCCTCGGCCTGATGCTCGACGCCAGCGGCTTCGTCCGCCGCTCGCAGGTCTTCGACGGCAACGTTCGGGAACACCGCACCCTGGCCGGCATGCTCGAAGCACTCCAAGCGCCATCCGGCGCCCTCGTGGTCATGGACCGCGGCGTCGCCACCGAAGGCTGCATCGCCTGGCTGCGCGACAACGGCTACCGCTATCTCGTCGTCAGCCGCGAACGCCACCGCCAGTTCGACGCCACCGCCGCCGTGTCCCTGCGGACGCAGTCCAACCAGACCGTGCAGTTGCACAAGGTCGTCTCCGACGACCCCGACGAGGTCCGCCTCTACTGCTACTCCGAGCAGCGGGCCGCGAAGGAGCGCGGCATCGTCGAGCGCGCCGCCGCCCGCTTCGAGGACGCCCTCACGAAGCTCAACGACGGGCTCGCCCGCCCCCGCGCCCACAAGCGCATCGCCCAGGTCTGGCAGCGCATCGGCCGCTTGAAGACCAAGCACTCCCGCGCCGCCGGCCACTACCAGATCGACGTCACCGCCGACGAGACCGGCGAGCGGGCCGCCGCCGTCACCTGGACCCGGCGCCCCAAGGACGGCTCGATGGCCACCCATCCCGGCGTCTACTGCCTGCGCAGCAGCGAGACCGACTGGGACGAAGAGACCCTCTGGCGCACCTACACCACCCTCACCGACGTCGAAGCCGTCTTCCGCTCCCTCAAGTCCGAGCTCGGCCTGCGTCCCATCTATCACCGCAAGCCGCGGCGAGCCGACGGCCATCTGTTCCTCACCGTCATCGCCTACCAGCTCGTCCAGGTCATCCGCACCCGCCTGCGCGAGCATCGCGAGCAGGCCAGTTGGACGTCGCTACGCCACGTCCTCGACGGCCAGCAGCGCGTCACCACCACCTTCCGCCGGCCCGACGGACGCACCCTCCACGTGCGCACCGCCACACAGCCCGAACCCGAGCAGCGCGCCATCTACGACGTTCTCGGCGTCGACCCCAACCCCGCCGGCGTCCGCAAGACCCTCGTCTGAACGACCCGAACCTCCCGGTTCACGCACGTTTGTAGTGCCACTCGAACCGTTCTGCCCCCGTAAATCGTTGATTCCAAACGACCTCATTTCACCCCTGTTAAACTTGGGCTAGGGGAGCCGCGACGCGGGAATCCGGGCGCCGCCCAGGTTCCCGGCGCGCCCGTCGGAACGCCGGCGGCATCAGGAAGGGGGAGAGTCGCCTCATGGCCAGCGTCACCGTGACCCGCGTGATCGAAGCGCCGGCGGACGTCGTCTTCCGCACCGTGGCCGACATCGGACACTTCTCGCAGGCGGTGCCGCACATCGTCAACGTGGAGTTCCTGTCGGAGGTGCGCTCGGGCGTGGGAACGCGCTTCCGCGAGACACGCGTGATGAACGGCCGCGAGGCGTCGACGGAGCTCGAGGTGACGGAGTACGTCGAGAACGACCACGTGCGCATCGTTTCCGAGGCAGGCGGGACCATCTGGGACACGGTGTTCACGGTATCGCCAGCGGGCGGGGGAACCGAGCTGACGATGGTGATGGACGCCCGCCCGCAGAAGCTCTCTGCCCGACTCGCCGTTCCCTTGATGCTGCGCATGGTCAAGGGGGCCGTGGCGACGGACATGGACGCCGTGAAGGCGTTCTGCGAGCGTTCGGCGCCGGAATGACCGGCAGGAGGTTGACATGCACGCAAGGGAGCCGTCGCCACGCTTCGGTTGCCACGGTCGCGTCTCTCATCTCGCGGTGGCCCTGGTCTGCTTCGCCGCTTCCTCGGCCGGAGCGCAATCGCCCCCGGCCGTCGAACCGTCCGCGGTGACTCCGGTCACCGACGCGATGCTGCAGGACCCGGCGCCGGAAGACTGGCTGATGTGGCGCCGCACCCTCAACGGATGGGGCTTCAGCCCCTTGGGGCAGATCGACCGGGACAACGTCGGCAGGTTGCGGATGGTGTGGAGCCGCGGCCTCGGCGCGGGACTGCAGCAAGGGACGCCGCTCGTCCACGACGGCGTGATGTACATGCCGAACCCGCAGGACGTCGTCCAGGCGATCGATGCCGCCACCGGCGACCTCCGCTGGGAGTACCGGCGCGACCGGCCCGACGACCTCGACGAGTACATGCTCGCCAGCCTGACCGACATCAACCGCAACCTGGCGATCCACGGGACCCGCATCATCGACACGAGCGGCGACGACTACGTCTTCGCTCTCGACGCCGCGACCGGCGAGCTCGTCTGGGAAACCGAGATCCTCGACTACCGGGTGAACCCGGCCAACCAGAGCTCCGGGCCGATCATCGCGGACGGGAAGGTCGTCTCGGGGCGCGGCTGCACGCCGCGCGGCGGTCCCAACGCCTGCGTCATCGTCGCCCACGACGCGGAGACCGGCGAGGAGCTGTGGCGGCGGCGGACGATTCCGGCGCCCGGCGAGCCGGGGGACGAGACGTGGGGCGGCGTGCCGTTCGAGGAGCGCAAGCACGTCGGGGCCTGGATGGTCCCGAGCTACGACCCGGAGCTGAACCTCGTCTACGTCGGCACGTCGGTCACGTCGCCGGCGCCGAAGTTCATGATCGGCGGCGTCGGCAACAAGCACCTCTACCACAACTCCACCCTCGCCCTCGATGCCGACACGGGGGAGATCACCTGGTACTACCAGCACTTGAACGACAGCTGGGACCTCGACCATCCCTTCGAGCGCCTGCTGGTGGACACCGCGGTGCGCCCCGACCCGTCCACGGTCGCCTGGATCAACCCGCGGCTGCGGCCGGGGGAGGAGCGGCGCGTGATGACCGGCATCCCCGGCAAGACGGGCATCGTCTACACCCTCGACCGGGCCACCGGCGAGTTCCTGTGGGCGACGCCCACCGTGGCCCAGAACGTCGTCAGCAGCATCGACGGCGCGACCGGGGCGGTGTCGGAGAACTCGGAGGTCGTCTTCCGCCGCGAGGGACAGGAGGTGCTGGCCTGTCCGACCCTCATCGGCGGGAAGGACTGGGAGGCCGGCGCCTACAGCCCGCTCATCAACACGATGTACTACCCCCTGCGCAACGCCTGCGCCCGCATGATGGCGACCGACGACGGCTCGCTCTACGGGCTCGCCGTGCGCAACGAGATTGCCCCCGGCACCGATCAGGTGGGAACCGTGCAGGCCATCTCGGCCGAGACCGGCGCCCTGCTCTGGAAGTACGAGCAGCGGGCCGCCACCAGCTCCCTCATGACGACCGGTGGTGGACTGGTCTTCGGCGGCGACCACAACGGCCGCTTCCGCGCCTTCGACCACGAGACCGGCGAGATCCTCTGGGAGATCAACCTCGGGTCGCCCATCACCGGCTTCCCGGTTACCTACGCCGCCGGCGGGCGGCAGTACGTGGCGGTCAGCACCGGCACGTCTCTCACGTCGGGGATGTTCAACCGGATGACGCCGGAGCTCCGCCCCAGCGACGGCAACACGCTGTTCGTCTTCGCGCTGCCTTAACACCCACGCACATTCCACAGATGTTCATGGCCGTGCGATACAGCCCATAAACTACTGACGAGTAATCACTTATGATTCGTCGGCGCGGACTGAGCGGGTCAGGGCGTATGGCGGAATCCAGCCCAATCCCGTATACAATGGGGGAATGGATGTTGTAGCCAAACCCGCCCCCACACCCCGCAGAACCAAGCGCCGGGGACGCCACCCCAACAAGGCGCTCTCGGCCGCCTTCGTCCGTTCCGCGCCGCCCGGCAGGCACGCGGACGGCAATGGCTTGTACCTGTTCGTCCAGCCGACCGGGACCCGAAGCTGGGTCCAGCGGCTCGTCGTCCGCGGCCGGCGCCGCGAACTCGGACTCGGTGCCGCCACGCTCGTCCCGCTCGCCAAGGCCCGCGAGCTGGCCCTCGCCAACCGCATGCTGGCCCGGTCGGGCGGCGATCCTCTGGCCGACAGGCGGCGCGTCCAGGGCGTTCCCACCTTCGCCGAAGCGGCCCAACGCGTGCTCGAACAGAAGCGCGACGGCTGGCGCGGCCGGTGGCACGCACAGAATTGGATCCGGAGCATGGAACGGTACGCCTTCCCCCGCATCGGCAGCCGGCCGGTCTCCGAGGTCAACACGGCCGACGTGCTGGAGATCCTCACGCCGATCTGGCACAGCAAGGCGGAGACGGCCCGCGCCGTACGCCAGCGCATCCGGTCGGTGCTGGAGTGGGCCATCGCGTTGGACATGCGCAGCGACAATCCTTGCGATCGGGTGCTGCCGGTGCTCGGTCCGCAGAACGACATCGTGACGCACCGGCAGGCGCTGCCCCACAAGGACGTGGCCGGGGCCATCGAGACGGTGCGGGCGTCGAAGTCCGGACAGTCCGCCATCAGGCTGGCGTTCGAGTTCCTGGTGCTCACCGCGGGGCGATCTGCTGAAGTGCGGCTGGCGACGTGGGACGAGATGGACGTGGCCGGCCGCGTGTGGACGATTTCGGCCCTGCGGATGAAGGCGAAGCGCGAGCACCGTGTCCCGCTGTGCGGGCGGACGCTGGAGATCCTCGACGCGGCACGGGCGCTCGGCGACGGCAATCCGCTCGTGTTCCCGATGCGGAGCGGGCGGGCGATCGCCATGTCGACGCTGCCCAAGATGCTCCAGTACCACGAGATCGCCGCCGTCCCACACGGCTTCCGATCCTCCTTCCGGGACTGGGCGGCGGAGGAGACCGACCACCCGCGGGAGGTCATCGAGGCGGCGCTGGCCCACGTGGTCCAGAACAAGGTCGAGGCCGCCTACGCCCGGTCGGACCTGTTCGAGCGGCGGCGAAGGCTCATGGACGATTGGGCCGAGTATCTGTCGGGCGGGGGCGGGTGATGCGGCCCGTCGCGACGTGGCACTAGCGGCTCGGGCCCGGGTCACGCTCCGGTCCGCGCTGCCGGCCGTGCTGCTGCATCAGTTCCACGGCCCGCGCAACGTCTCGGCGAGCGTCCTGTAGTCCGCGATCAAGCGCGTCACCTGCCCGACGAAGTGCTCGACCTGTCGCTGCAAGGCCGCGATCTCCGCGGCGTGCTGCGTCCGCTCCCTCGCGAATTGCGCGGACAACTCCCGATAGGCTCTCGTCAACTGCCGTTCTAACGCGGTCATACAGCTCCCTCACTCGCTCGACAGCTTCAAGGCAGGCCGCCCGCCCACGGTCCACGGCGGATGGTCCAGTGAGCCAGCCGGCAGTACGACGAACCGCTCGCCGGCGATTTCGCGCAGCTCCACGCTCCAAGTCGTCTCCTCCAGCTGCGCCAAGGTCTGGCGGGCCTGCTCGATGTCCACGCGGAGCACCGTCAGCGTCTCGATCTGCTGCTCGATGGTCGTCCACAGCCAGCGCGTCCCCGCCCAGCTCCCGCCGCAGATGCCGGCAGAGAGCATCAGGCCGAACGCCAGGAGCCACATCCACGCCCGCAGGAACATCCCGCGGACCTTCCCGACACACGCCGCCGTATCGGCTTCGATGGTATTCAGCGCGCTCTCCGCAACGCCTCTCAAGCTCTCGCCAAGCACCTTCAGCTCGCGCGCGGCCGTCGCCTCGATCTCCGCCCGCTCGTTGTCCAGCCGCCGCTGGAACCGCGATGTCAAGTCGCCCTGGGTAGAAGTCATGCTCGTACAACGTTCCCTTCAGCCGCCACCGCTTCCCGCTCTTCGGGTCGTGGGCCGTCACGTAGTCCTTGCATTGGCGCGGCACGTCGAGTTCCGCCTCCTTCAGCGCGGCGACGACATCGGCACGGTCGCGCACGACGCCGTGCTCGACGCGCTGCACCAGGTAGTCCCGGATCAACTCGCGCGGGTCGGCCTCGACCTCCAGCCCGGCCCGCAGCTTCGCCGCGTCGATGTAGGCGCGGTGGCCGGGCCGGTCCGCCCGTGCGCGGGCCGGGTCGTCGGGCCGGCTCCAGCCGTGCTCGTGGTTGAAGGCGTCGCGCAGTGGGCCGAAGGTCTGCTGCCAGCCGGGCGGCGCGATGTTGAGGCTCTTGCCCGTCCCCAGGTCGCACCGGGCGGCGGAGATGTGCACGTGGACCCCGCCGCCCCGCTCGCGGTGCTCGACCGCCGACCAGGCGTAGCGGTCGGGCTCGAGCCCGGCCCAGGCCGTCTGCTCGAACTTGTCGAGCACAGCCTCGATCTGCGCGTCGGTCGGCCGGTCCTCCGGCGCCCACGCGATGACGCCGGAGGTGTACTTGTGCTCGAACTCCAGCGTGCCGGCGACGGCGGCCACGACGTCGGGATCGCCGCGGCGAACCTCGACGCCCTCGCGCAGTTGGCCGGCCGCGTCCCGCTCGCCGAGCAGGTAGTCGGCCGCGGCCTTCGCCGAGCCGGTGCCGCGGGCGATGAACTTAACGTGCATCGGGCCGCTCGTCTCGGAAGCCGGCCAGCCGCGCGATCTCCCGCTCGATGGCGAGCAGGTGGGCGATTACCTCGAAGGCGTCAGCCTTCTCGGCGTGCGTGTTCGCCCAACGCGCGATCTGGTTCAGGTTGTTGCCGATGCGGGCGACCTGCCGGGAGCGCTCGCGCTCGACGGCGACCGCCCGCGCGGTCCAGGTGCGCGTCCGCGCCATGGCCTGCCGCAGCAGGTCGGACGGCGACACGCCGGCCGCCGCCGCCTTCGCCAGCCAGGCGGTGTGCTCCGATGGCAACACGCGGGCGCGGACCACTGCGGTGCGGCGATCAGTCATCGGTGCACCTCCAGAAAGGAGCGGGGGCAACGCCTGCCGCTCGCCCGCGAGCCCGGCTGGGGCGCGGGATGCCGGGGGTTCGAAGGGGGCGCGCAGCGCCCACTCGCCAGCCCAATGTGGCACATTGGGTAAGCTGGCTCCCGCCATCCAGATGGTGGGAGCCAGCCGTTCCCGTGCTCTGTTTCCGTCGTTCGTGAGCTGGTCATTTCGGATCTGTCGAGCGGGTTCAGATCCTCAAGTGCGGCTCCGTTTCCGACCTGAGAATCCGCCGCCACTGTCATCTGCTCCCGCCGCTCTGATCGGGTGGACTGGGGTCGTCGGGATCCGGTGAGTCGGCGGCATTGCTCGGCTCCTCATCTGCTCCGGTTCCCCTCGTCCCGTGCGCCCGGTTCCGGCCGTCGTGGTCCGGGGGAGAGACGTTGGTCCTGGTTCCGAGGACCGGCGCGATCTTGGCGCTGGTGACCCTGTTGTTCCGCTGCGTACGGTCCTGGCCGAGTGTAGCATGGAGTCGATGTAAACTATTGACCAGTAATGCTTTACGGAATGGGACCGTTATGGACCTTACGAGTTCACGCGGGACGGTACAGGAGGGAGCGTCTGAGGGGGCATCGTCGTCTAAGGGCCAAATCTGTACGAGCGTGGGCGGAGCCGGCGTCAAGGCCTTGCCCCGCGGAGCGGGGTCGGAGCGGAGCGGAGAGCCTTGACGCCGGCGAGCACGTGCTCACGCTGGCTGGCCCGACGATGCCGCCGGTGACCACGGCGAGGACGGCCGGCCCGGCCCGTCGTAGCAGGTGTCGGTCATCATCGGCTACGCTGAACTGCGTCTCATGACCCGTACGAGACGATTCCGGTCACGGAGGTTTCGCCCTGATGCACCGCATGCTAAGGATCGAGTGGGACGCCGTGGCTGGCGTGCTCGCGGCCGTCGCCGCCATCGTCCTGCACCTTCTTCACGTCATCGGGACCGAAGTGCTGTCGGTGATCACACTCGTGCTGCTCGCCGCGATGTTCTTGCGGTCGCTGAGGTCGGAACACGGGCAGCGGCGCATCGCCGCCGGGGTGGACCGCGGGGAACGCCTGCTGGGCCAGCTCGCCAGGAGCGTGAAGCCGCCGGACATCGTGGTCATCGGACCGCGGGACCTGCGGCAGGTGAGCGCCGATTTCTCGCGGGGCGCCAAGGGAAACATGGTGTGGTTCAACGTGTGCTTGTCGATGTTCGAGCGTCAACCGCTCTTCGACGCGCTGCTGCGCCCGGCTATCGAGAACCCGTCGGTAACTGCCGTCACCTTCGTCCTGGACGAGGGGCAGCGTCCGAGGTGGGAACGCGATGTCCGACCCAAGGTGTCGGCGTGCAGCGGAGCCGGCAAGGTCGCCGATCCCGTCTGGACAAGCCTGCCAGAGGATGTCTCGTTCATTCTGGCGGACACGCTCGCCAGCGGCGCGACCGAGTGCCTCCTGAGCTTCTGGGGCGAGCCTTTCATGGCGCGCAGCATGGGCCGTGGGGTGCCGCGCTACATCTTCCACGTGACGGGTCATTCAGAGCTAATCGAGCGGCTCGTTGAGTTGGACAGGGAACACCGGTTGTCGCGGTGACGCTTTGCCGAGTCCTCGACGCCGCGCGGCGGTTTCGGCCGCCGACTACACTGATGCTCGACGAGATGGCTGGAGCCCTGAAGCTCAGCGGCTGGTCGAGCTGCGCGACAGGTGGCTCAACCCGCCGGAGTGGGTCGAGTGGGTGGACGAGCCGGTGCCGAGCTACCCGCAGCGGCAGGTCCCGCGCGACGAGGACGCCGCCAAGGCGCTAAAGAGGCGGACGCTGACGAACCTCTACAACGCCCGGCCGCAGTGGCTGGCGGACGCCCACGCGGCACTGGACACGGCCGTGGCGGCGGCGTACGGCTGGCCTGCCGATATCTCCGATGACGACGTCTTGCGGAATCTGCTCGAACGCAACGGCAGCGGCTGATCCAGCCGACTCGATCGGGCGTTCACGCTCGGCGAGCCCTCTTGACATGGCGTATTCTCGACATCGGCGGGCTCGTCATGGCGGCGCTTCGCCAGCTTGGTTGAGGGGATCAGGTACCAGAGGCAACCGCCCCGGTCGCCGCGGGCGGGCCGCGCCAGCGACGGTGCGCCGCCGTGGGAAGGAATTCCCACGATGCCGTTTATGCGTTTGATGCGGGAAGGCGACAACTCAAAGGTCATTCCATGACGAACCAGTTCGACCCGAGGGAGTTGATGCGGATGGTCGACGAGGCCCGTCGGGCGCAGGAACAGTTCAACCCGACGGAGCTGAGGCGATTGGCCGATGAGGCCCGTCTGGCGCAGGAGCAGTTCGACCCGACGGAGCTGATGCGGTTGACCGACGAGGCCCGTTGGGCGCGGGAACAGTTCGACCCGACGGAGCTGATGCGGTTGACCGACGAGGCCCGTTGGGCGCGGGAACAGTTCGACCCGACGGAGCTGATGCGGCTGGCCGACGAGGCCCGCCGTGCGGTGAACCAGTTCGACCCGACGGAGCTGACACGGCTGGTCGAAGGGACCCGCCGTGTGCTGGAACAGTTCGACCCGACGGGACTGACGCAGCTGGTCGATGAAGCTCGTCGGGCGCTGGAACAGTTCGACCCGACGGAGCTGACGCAGCTGGCCAATGAGGCTCGTCGGGCGCTGGAACAGTTCGACCCGACGGAACTGCCGCAGCTGGTCGACGAGGCCCGCCGCGCGATGGTGGAGGAAACCGGGGCTCGCAGCGCGGAGGCCACGACACACGACACGAAGGAGCGGACGAAAACGAGCCTGAAGCTCTGGTTGTCCAAGCTGTCGATAGTTGGCCGATACCTCACAGAGTCTTACAAGTACTGGCGCCTGGTAGAGCAGTTGCTGCGGTGGATGGACTTGCCCGTCCCGGAATTCTCGACGAGCGAGGAGATCGAGCCGGCGACTCCGGAGGATCCGGAGATCGAGCCGGCGGGTGGCTCCAGAGGAGGATCCAGAGAAGGAGATCGAGAACCGGCGGCGGCGACTCCAGAGGAGGATCCGGAGGAGGGGACCCCCGAGTGCGAGGAGCCCCATGAGGACTGAAGCCCGAGCCGAGACTTGGAATGTCGTCGCCGCGAGCGGTGTGGTGTCGGCTCGAATCGACCCTGCTCTAGCCCCGCCCCTTTTCGCACACGGGGCGACGAGGAGTATACTGACCACGGTCTGGATCCGTTCGCGGTGAGTTCGCGGCCGTTGCGATTGGTCCTCTGGATTCCCGCGCGGAAAGTGGTAACGGACGGGGGAATCACGGCCAGCAGGTGAGCTGCAAGTCGCATTATATGAATGACTTACAGCAGCTAGGCAACTCGCGCTGCCGCAGCCGCCGACCACCGCCGGGCGATGAAGGGGTGACGCTGGTGACGCGTGACGCCGCAGACGGGCGGGAGTCCCCCCGGCGCCCCGCGGTTCGGGGGTCACGAACAGCGCCTGGTGGGCGCAAAGCACTACGAACGACAGAAAGAAGGCTCGGTGACGCCGGTGACGCCGGTGACGCCGGTGACGCCGGTGACGCCGTGACGCCGTGACGCCGTGACGCCGTAACGCCGTGACGCCGTAACGCCGTAACGCCGTAACGCCGTGGCACCGTCGATGGAGCTGGAGTACGTCCCGCTGCTGCGCACGCAGCGCGAGCTGTACGACCTGCCGCGCGGCAGGGAGCGATTCCGCGCGTACCTGCGGACCATGGTGGATGCCCGTACCGGCGACCTGGAGCTGCCGCTCGTGGCCATGAACCCGATGGGCAAGGACCACGTCCCGGCCCTGCTCGACCGGCTGCTGGCCGCCCGCGCCGACGGTGCCGGCGCGGTGGCCATGATCCGCGCGGCGGAACGACCCTCCCTGGGTAGCGTACGCGGCCGCTACCGGGTCGCGCTGGTGGTTGCCGACGACGCGCACGGGGGTTGGACGAACCGCTACCAGAGCGAGTTCGACCATCGTTTCGGGAGCGTGGCGCTCTACAAGCGCCGCTGGATCACCGGCATCCTGTGGACCAGCGAGGAGCCGTCCGCGGAGGCGGCGGGGCGCGAGGTGGCGGCCGCGATCCATCGCTTCGCGCACGTCCACCGCTACGGTCCGGCGACGACCCTGAAGGCGATGCTGGCGCAGGAGGGCGAAGCGATGGCCGCGGCCGGCTGCCGCGAGCCGTCGCTGGACGCCGACGACCTCGCCTACACCCGCGAGATGATGGCGTCCTACCTTGGAGCCGGCGACCGTCCGACGGCGATCGCCTGCCTGTACGGCGACGAGGCGGCGCGCGAGCTTGGCTACCGTCCGCTCGGCTTCAGCCCGCGGGCGGGTCTGGCCCTGGCCCTCGACGCGGCTCGACAGCGCCCGGCCGGGCAGCCCGCCCCGGCGCAGTGAGGCCTCGTCGCCCCTTCGCCTGCTGGTCCGTCTCGGGGATGAGCGAGTACTCGTCCCACTCGCGGACGATCCGGCGCCGGAGGTTCCAGAAGACGATGCGCAGGTCCAGGCGGATGTCGATCCGCTTCGGCACCCAGGAGCCTTCGTCCGTGCGCATGAACTGCAGGCGGCCGACCGTGTTGCGCAGCACGCCGGCGATGCCGCCCCAGAAGCGCACCGGCTCGTCCATCTCGAACTCCACCCGGTTGAGCCCGAAGTCCTCCTTCACGATCCAGAGGCGGCCGGTCGACTTGTTGAGCGCGGTGTCGATGCGTCGGTTGACGGGCAGGTCGCCGGGACGCGGCACGAGCTGGATGATCCAGCAGTCGTAGCCCTCGCGCTCCTCCTCGCCGACGATGGAGGACTGGTAGCGCGAGATGAAGTCGTCGTTGAGCTCGACGCGGTTCTCGTCCTCCGGGCGGGGATCGACGCCCCGGGCGCGACGCTCGCGCACCTCCTCGACGAAGTCCCGCCGCCGCTCGCGCTCCTCCCGCGCGTCGCCGGCGTCGAGCGGCTCGCCCTCCCGCGCCACGAGCTCCTCGTAGATCACGCCCTCGAGCGGGTACTGCTCGTAGGTCGCGCGCTCCGTCCCCTCCACCTCCCCATCGCCGTTCAGTCGCTCCGTGAGCGCCTCGAACGTCGCCCGGTAGCGGGCGCCCGCCTGTCGCTGCTCGTCCGCGCGCGCGACGGCCCGGTCGACGATCTCCTGCGCCGTCCACTCCTGGCCGGCCGCCGGCGCGGCCACGCCCGCGGTCGCCACCAGGACGCCGACCGCGGCGGCCGCACCCCGAATGCCGTCAACTCGCATGATGCTCATCCTCCGGAATCGCTGCCGTGGGAACCGCCCCGGCCGGAACCGCCGCCGGCAGCGGAGCCGCCTCCACGAGCGCCGCTGCCCGAACCGCCGCCGGTATCGGGAGCTGCCTGCACGGGCGCCGCCGCCTGCACGGGCGCCCGCCACCGCCTCCACGGGGGGGCGCCGCCTCCACCACGGGCGCCACCGCCTCCACGGGGCGCCGCGGCCGCCTCCACGGGCGCCGGCGCCGGGTCGTCCACGCTCACGCGCACGGCGGGCCCGCCGGCGCGGCGCGGAGGCCGCGGGTGGACGGGGATCCCCTTCCACCACAGGCGCAGCGCCTCGCTGTGAATGGTCGCCATCGTCTTCACCGCGGCCAGCGGATGCGTCGCCAGCATACGGGTAACCGACCGGGCCGTCAGCGGGATCCGGCGGCCCCGGAATTGTGCGTCGAGCGTCGGACGGCCGCGCTCGTACTGCAGGATGCCGATGCTCAGCCTCGGGCCGACCGGCGCGAAGTGGAAGTCGTAGTGTCCCTCCCCCGCGAGGAACGGCGACACGTACATCGCCTTGGAGGCCCGGTAGCGGGCGGCCTGCCGCGACGCATCCGACGCGGTGTCGAGCCGGTTCCGCAGCACGTACAGGTGCCGCTCCCCGAAGGTGTTGTTCACCTCGGCGACGACCGCGCGGAGCGGCCCGCCGAGGCCGTCGTGGCAGTAGAAGACGCTGATCGGGTTGAACACGCAGCCCAGGATGCGGCACTGCGTCAGCAGGTAGATCTTCGGGGCGGCGAGGGGTACGCCGGCACGGCGGAGCACCTGCGTCACCCGCGAGCGGGTGTCCGCGGCACGCCCGCTCAAGTGGTCGCGATCGTGGAAGGCGACCGCGTTGAAGCGGTTGACCGAGAAGAGCCGCACCGTGCGGTCGATCTCCGGCAACTCGTCCAGGTCGAGATAGAAGAGGAAGACGCGGTAGCGGAAGGCATGCACGCGGGGGCGGCGGCGCCGGTGCCGAACGTACCCGCAGTAGATGCACGAGGTCATGCCGCCTCGCGCGCCTCACGGACCGTGCGGGCCGCCTCGAGCCCTGCCCGGACCCCGTCTTCGTGGAAGCCGTTGCCGAGCCAGGCGCCGCAGTAGGCGGTGCGCCGGCAACCGTTGATGGCGGCCAGCACGCGCCGGCCGGCCAGGCCCTCCGGCGCGTAGACCGGGTGGGAGTAGGACAGCCGCGCGATGACCGCCGACGGATCGATGGACGCGGCGCCGTCCGGCGCGTTCAGCGTGACGCAGTAGGCCGTGTCGGTGTCGAGCCGCTGCAGCCGGTTGAGCGAATAGGTGATCCCGACCGGCGAGGAGCCGTTCCGGCAGTCGGCGGTGCGGTAGTTCCAGGCGGCGCGGGCGGACGCGGCGCGGGGGAGTTGGCGCGCGTCGGTGTGCAGCACCGCGGTGTTGCGCCGGTAGGGAAGGGTGCCCAGGGCGCGGCGCTCCGTCTCGTCGGCATCGTCGAGCATCGCCAGCGCCTGGTCGGTGTGCGTGGCCAGCACGATGCGGTCGAACAATTCCGCGCCGGCGGCGTCCGTCCGCACGGTGACGCCGTCGGCGTGCCTCCTCACCGCGCGGACCGTGCTTCCGAGCCGCACCCGGTCGGCGAACGGCCGCGCGAGGGCCTCGACGTAGCGCCGGCTGCCGCCGACCACCGTCCGCCACGGCGGGTGGCCGGCGACCTGCAGCAGCCCGTGGTTGTGGAAGAAGTCGACCAGGAAGCGAAGGGGCAGCCGTCCGACGTCCGCCGCCGCCGCCGACCAGATCGCGGCCGCCATGGGCAGGAGATAGTGGCGGAACAGGCCGTCGCCGAACAGGCGCGCGCGCCGCAGGTCGGTGACCGACATCGCACCGAGCCGCAGGCGTCTTTCCCGAGCCCAGCGGTTGAAGCGGACGATGTCGACGGCCATGCGATGGAAGGCGGGCGACAGCACCTGCCGCGGCCGGGCGAACAGCCCGCGCATCCCCCGGCTGCTGTACTCCACGCCGCAGCGCGCGCAGCGGACACCGAACGACATGTCGGCCGTCTGGCTCGCCACCCCGAGGCGTTCGAGCAGCCGGCAGAACAGCGGGTAGTTCCGCTCGTTGAACACGAGGAACCCGGTATCGAGTGCGAGCGTGCGCCCCGTCCTCCGGTCGTCGACCAGGTGCGTGCGGGCGTGGCCGCCGAGGTAGTCGTTCCGCTCGAAGACGGTCACCTCGTGCTCCCCGTGCAGTTCGCTTGCGGCCACGAGGCCGGCGACGCCGCCACCCACGACCGCGACTCGCATCTCCTCCAGCATGGCCGATCCTTCGGACGCGGGTGGAGTTGCCTTGCGTGAAAGTCCAAGCGACGGGCCGTGACTGTCGCGAGAATCCAAGCCCCGCGCCGGGGCACCACCGGGGCGGGACGAGCCTCCGTAACATGGACAGTAGGCGCCCGTCACGCGAGGCGCGGCGCCGAACCGCATGAACCACTCCGAGCCGCTCGCGGCAGTGCCGCCCGCGATGCCGACGCGTTTCCTCTCGCGCACGTGCCGGCGCCTCCTGGAGAAACGGCTGGGCGCCCTGCGGGAGGGCGCGGTGGAAGTCGCGGACGGCGACCGGCGGCGCCGGTTCGGGAGGCCGGCCGATCCCGCGCTCGCGGCGCGGATCGAGATCCGGGACCGACGCGCCTACCGGTCGATCGCACTCGGGGGCGCCATCGGTGCCGCGGAGGCGTATGCCAGGGGGTGGTGGACGGCGTCCGACCTGACCGCGCTCCTCCGTATCGTGGCCCGCAACCCGGAAGCGGCGGCGGGCATCGACGGCTGGACGACGCGTGCCGCGACGGCCGTCCATCGCCTGCGGCACCGGCTGCGCCCGAACCGGCGCCGACGGAGCCGCCGCAACATCGCGGCCCACTACGACCTCGGGAACGCGTTCTTCGCGGCATTCCTCGATTCGACGCTGACATACTCCTGCGGCGTGTTCCGCGACGAGCGGAGCCCCCTGGAGGAGGCGTCGCGCCACAAGCTCGATCTCGTCTGCCGGAAGCTGCAGCTCGCCCGCGGCGACGAGCTCGTGGAGATCGGCGGGGGTTGGGGCAGTCTGGCCCTGCATGCGGCAACGGTCTACGGTTGCCGCGTGACGACGACGACCATCTCCGAGGAGCAGCACGCCCACGTCCGGGCGCGGATTGCCGCGGCCGGCCTCGCGGATCGCGTGCGGGTCCTCAAGGTCGACTACCGCGATCTGCCGCGCGAGGCCGGCCGGCGCTTCGACAAGGTGGTTTCCGTCGAGATGATCGAGGCAGTGGGCGAGGCGTTCCTGGACGCCTACGTCGACGTCTGCGACCGGCTGACGCGGCCGGGCGGCCGCATGCTGCTGCAGGCCATCGTCATCGCGGACGAGCGCTACGAGTCGTACCGGCGGTCGGTCGACGTCATTCAGCGCTACATCTTCCCCGGCGGCTTCCTGCCGTCGCTGTCCGACCTGCGACGGCGTCTGCAGGCCCGAACCACGTTCACGGTCGCGGACGTCGACGACCTCACCGCCCACTATCCGCCGACGCTCCGCGCCTGGCGGTCGCGCCTCATCGAGCACTGGGAGGAGCTTACCGGGCTCGGGTATCGGGATTCGTTGCTGCGCCTCTGGGTCTACTATTTCTGCTACTCCGAGGCGGGCTTCCTGGAGCGGACGATCGGCAACGTGCAGTTGCTGCTGACGAAGGCGGACGGCGCGACGGGGCGTCCGGCATGAAGTTGGCCATCGGCGCCGCGGAGCGGGGCCGGCTGCCGGACTGGCTCGTGCGGCAGGGCATCCGGTGGCTGCTCCGCCGGCGACTGCGGGACGAGCGCCGGCGGGCGCGGGACGGCTTCGAGCCGGTCCTCCGCCGCACCCTCGCCGCGATGCGCGAGAGCCCCATCGCCCTCGCCGCCGGCGAGGCCAACGCGCAGCACTACGAGGTGCCGGCCGACTTCTTCCGGATCGTGCTCGGCCCCCGCATGAAGTACAGCGCTTGCGCCTGGCCGGCCGGAGTCGCGACGCTCGCGGCGGCGGAGACGGCGGCGCTCGAGCGGACCTGCGCGCGGGCCGGGATCGCCGACGGCATGCGGATACTCGATCTTGGCTGCGGGTGGGGGTCGCTCGCGCTCTGGATCGCCCGCCGGCATCGGTCCGCGCAGGTGGTGGCGGTATCGAACGCGCCGGCCCAGCGCCGCTACATCGAGGCGCTGCGCGACGGCGAGGGGCTCGGGAACCTCGAGACCGTCACCGCCGACATGAACCGCTTCGATCCGCGGGGCCGGTTCGACCGGATCGTGTCGGTCGAGATGTTCGAGCACATGCGCAACTACGAGCGGTTGCTCGGGCGAGTCCGGTCCTGGCTGGAGCCGGACGGGAGGCTCTTCGTGCACCTGTTCGCGCATCGGCGATACTGCTACTTCTTCGAGGGCGACGGCGACGCCGACTGGATGGCCCGGCACTTCTTCACCGGGGGGATGATGCCCTCGTCCGACCTGCTGCTCCACTGCCTGGACGGTCTGGCCCTGGAACGACGCTGGTCGATCGGCGGCCGCCACTACGCGCGGACCCTGCGGGCTTGGCTGGCCCGGCTCGACGCGCGCCGTGCGGAGGTCGATGCAGTTCTCTCGCGCGGCCGCAGCCGCGCGGAGGGACGGTTGGCCGCGGCGCGGTGGCGCCTCTTCTTCCTCGCCTGCGCGGAGCTCTTCGGCTTCCGGGGGGGCGCCGAGTGGGGGGTCTCGCACTACCTCCTGCGCCCTGCGCACGGATGAGCGTCGAAGCGGCTCTCGCGGCGCTCGGCTCGGTCCTGCTCTTCATGACCGGGATCTGGCTGGTGAGCGTCGTGCGGCGCGACGCCAGCATCGTCGACGTCGCCTGGGGGCTCGGTTTCCTGGTTGCGGCGTGGGCCTTCCGGGCGTCGGCGGAGGCAGCGACCTCCCGGCAGATCATCGTCCTGCTCCTGCTGCACGTCTGGGGGCTCCGCCTGGCGCTGTACCTGCTGCGCCGCAACTGGGGGAGTCCGGAGGATCGGCGCTACCGCCGCATGCGGGAGCGGGGGGGCGAGCGCTTCTGGTGGACCAGCCTCGTCAAGGTGTTCTGGCTGCAGGCGGTCCTGGCCTGGGTGGTCTCGGCGCCCGTGGGCGTCGCGCTGCTGGCCGAAGCGCCGGCCGCGCCAGGCGGGCTCGACGGACTGGGGATCGCGCTCGTCGCGGTCGGCCTGCTCTTCGAAGCCGGCGGCGACTGGCAGCTTGCGCGCTTCCGCCGCGATCCCGCCAATCGGGGGCGGGTGTGCGACCGGGGCTTCTGGCGCTACACGCGCCATCCCAACTACTTCGGCGATGCGGTCGTCTGGTGGGGTTTCTTCGCGTTCGCCGCGGCCACCCCGGGCGGCTGGTGGAGCGCCGTCGGCCCCCTCCTCATGACGGTGCTGCTGGTGCGGGTCTCCGGGGTCGCGATGCTGGAGCCCGATCTCCGGCGCTCGAAGCCGGGCTATCGCGCTTACGTCGCTCGAACCAGCCCGTTCTTCCCGTGGCCGCCACGCGGTTGAGCGCGGGGCCTCGCGACCAACTCCGACTATTATGATTGGACACGCTTCCGGTGAGCCGCCGGGGAAGGAGAGGTCGTGGCCACATCGTCGGCAGGGGAGCGGGGGCGTCGTGATCGCGCCTTCGCGCCGCAGGACGTTCCCCCGGAGACCGCCGACGGCATCGACTGGGTCGGTTGCCTCCCGTTCCTGGCCGTTCACGCGGCGTGCGTCGCCGTAGTCTGGACCGGGGTCAGCCCGGTCGCGGTCGCCGTCGGCGCGATGACGCTGCTCACCCGCATGTTCGGGCTCACGGCCGGCTATCACCGCTACTTCTGCCACCGGACGTTCCGCACGTCGCGCGCCTTCCAGTTCGTGCTGGCCTGGCTCGGCGCCTCCGCGGCCCAGATGGGACCCCTCTGGTGGGCCGGGCACCACCGCAGCCATCACCGCCACAGCGATACCGGCAACGACGTCCACTCACCGTCCGCGCAGGGCTTCCTGACGGCTCACTTGGGCTGGATCCTGAGCCGCGTCAACCAGCGGACGAAGACCGAGTGGGTGCCGGATCTGCTGCGCTTCCCCGAGCTTCGCTGGCTCGACCGCAATCACTACCTGGCCCCGCTCGCGCTGGGCACGGCGCTCTACGTCGCCGGCGAGTGGCTGGGCGCCGTCCGCCCGGGGCTCGAAACGAGCGGCGCCCAGCTCGTCGTCGTCGCCATGTGCTGGAGCACCACGGCCCTCTATCACCTCACCTTCGCCGTCAATTCGTTGGCACACCGCTACGGGAGCCGCCGCTACGAGACCGGCGACCACAGCCGCAACCTGTGGTGGCTGGCCCTGATCACCGCCGGGGAGGGCTGGCACAACAACCACCACCGCTATCCGGCCTCCGAGCGGCAGGGCTTCTACTGGTGGGAGTGCGACCTGACGCACTACGGAATCATCGTCCTGTCGTGGCTCGGGATCGTGTGGGACGTACGCGGTCCCGCCCCGGCCGTGCTCGAGGAAGGCGCGCGGCGGTCCGCGAAGTTCCTCCGGGCGGAATCGCGGCCGGCATGGCGCTGACTGCAGCCCTGACCGAGGGGCTCGACCGCTACGCCATCGGCACCAAGCTCCGCGAGTTGCGCCGGCGCAAGCGCATGGGGCTGGCGGAGCTCGGCCGCCACACCGGACTCTCGCCGTCGCTCCTCTCCAAGATCGAGCGCGGCCGGATGTACCCGACGCTGCCCACGCTGCTGCGGATCGCGCTGGTGTTCAGCGTCGACCTCGGCTACTTCTTCAGCGTCGGAGGTTCGGACGTCGCGCTCATGCGGCGCGAGGCGCGGCTCCGCTTTCCGGATCGCCCCGGCGAGACGCACAGCTCGTATCGGTTCGAGTCGCTCGACTACGGGGCCACGGAACGGAAGCTCAACGCCTACCTGGCCGAGTTCGAGTCGATGGCGGTAGACGACGTTCGACTCCACCGGCACGAGGGCGACGAGTTCCTGTTCGTGCTCAGCGGCACGCTCGGCCTGTACGTGGAGGATCACGAGCTGGTCCTCGAGGCGGAGGACTCGGTCTACTTCCCGGCCCGCCGGCCCCACGGGTACCGCCGCATCGGCCGCAAGCGCTGCCGCGCCGTCGTCGTCGTGACGGCGTGAGTCGCCGGACTTGTGCGAAGATTGCGCGGACGTCATCGAGGATCCGGCCGGCATGAAGATATCGCTCGCCAACGATCTCGAGCAGATCGCCGTCGTCGGGGCCCGGATCGACGAGTTCTGCGAGTCGCACGACATCCCGCCGCAGGTCGCCTACGCGGTCAGCGTCTCGGTCGACGAGCTGCTGAACAACACGATCAGCTACGGCTACACGGACGAGGAGCCGCATACCATCGAGTTGAGCCTGCGTCTCGACGCCGACGCGGTCGTCGTGCAGATCGTCGACGACGGACAGGAGTTCGAGGACTCGGGCGTCCCCGAGCCGGATACCGAGGCCGCGCTCGAGGACCGGGCCGTCGGCGGCCTCGGCCTGTTCATCGTCCACCAGATGATGGACCGCGTGGAGTTCCGCCGCGAGGACGGCCGCAACGTCGTCACCATTGCGAAGAAGACCGACGGTGCCCCCTGACTCCTCGCGAGGCAACGTCGGAGATCGGCCGGCGGCGTCTCGGCCGGACGCACGGATCAGCCAGGGGCCTCGGGCGGAGGCCGGCGGGCGACCAGCTCGGCGACGCCGAGGCCGGGATCCGCGCCCGGGCTCGCCGGGCGCTCCGCGCTGTGTCGGACGTCCCAGCGCCACGCGCGCACCATTGCCTCGAGTTCCCCCGGCCGCAGCACGAACCGGTGGCCGCCGTCGCCGCCCGGCGCCGGGAGGTGCAGGGCGGCGATGAACAGCCCGCCCGGCCGCACGCCCTCCCGGATGGCCGTGAACAGCGGCCGGTGCAGGAAGTAGCAATCGACGATCAGGTCGTAGGCCGCCGGCGGGACCGCGAATTCCGGCGGATCGGCTTCGAGATCGGCGACGTGCCCGGCGACCCGCTCGCGGCAACCGGCGCGCGCGGCGTTCTCCTCGAGCAGGCGGATGGCGGCTTCCGATCCGTCGACGGCGTCGACCTGCCATCCGCGCGCCGCGAGCCAGACGGCGTGGCGTCCGGCGCCACAGGCGAGGTCGAGCGCGCGCCCGGCCGGCAACCCGGACGCGGCCTGCGGCAGCGGGGCTGACGGTCCCTCCAGAGCGCCGGGCTCGCGAGCCGCGTAGCGCGCGTTCCACCTGGCGATCTGCCGGTTGGGGCGATGCCGGCCGGGGCTACGCGAGGATCTCCTCCACGACGCGGCCGCCGACGTCCGTCAGGCGGAAGTCGCGGCCCTGGTAGCGGTAGGTGAGACGCGTGTGGTCGATGCCGACGCTGTGCAGGATGGTCGCCTGCAGGTCGTGGATGCTGACCGGGTCGCGGACGATGCTGGCGCTGAACTCGTCGGTCTCGCCGTAGGTGATGCCGGGCTTGATGCCGCCGCCGGCCATCCAGACGGTGTAGCAGCGCGGGTTGTGGTCGCGCCCGTAGCTGGCGGCCGTGTCTCGGGTGTCATTGGCGGCGCTGAACTGGCCGTAGACGGTGCGCCCGAACTCTCCGCCCCACACCACGAGGGTGTCGTCGAGCATGCCGCGCTGCTTGAGGTCCCGCACGAGGGCGGCCGAGCCCTGGTCGACCTCCCGGGTCTGACGGGGAAGCTGGTTCGGCAGGTCGCTGTGGTGGTCCCACCCGGTGTGCGACAGCATCACGTAGCGCACGCCCCGCTCCGCCAGGCGGCGCGCCAGCAGGCAGTTGGCGGCGAAGGTGCCGCGCCGGCGGGCGTCCTCCCCGTAGAGGTCGAACGTGCTTTCCGGCTCGGTGGAGAGGTCCGTCAGCTCGGGCACCGAGAGTTGCATCCGGGCGGCCATCTCGTACTGCTCGATGCGGGCCGCGATCTCCGGGTCGCCGGTCTCCTCGAGCCGTATCTGGTTGAGCGCGGCCAGGTCGTCCAGGAAGCGCCGGCGGTCGTCGGTGTCGAAGCCCTCCGGATTGGAGAGATACAGCACGGGATCCGGCCCCGCCCCGAACTTGACGCCCCCGTAGCGGGTGGGCAGGAAGCCGCTGCCCCAGTAGCGTGAGAGGAACGGCCCGCCGCCGGTACTCGAACCGGTCGTCGGCATCGCCACGAACGAGGGGAGGTTGTCGTTCTCGCTGCCCAGCGCGTAGGAGACCCAGGCGCCGATCGTGGGGCGCCCCGTGAGCTGGAAGCCGGTGAACAGATAGGTCTGCGCGGGGTCGTGGTTGAGCTGGCTGTTCCAGAGCGACTTCACGAAGCAGAGGTCGTCGGCGACCTTCGCGGTGTGGGGCAGCAGCTCGCTCAGCCATGCGCCCGACTGTCCGTGCTGCGCGAACTCGAACACGGTCGGGATGATGGGCAGCGTGTTCTGCGTGGCGGTCATCGTGCTGAGCCGCAGGCGCTCGCGCACGGAAGCGGGCAGCTCCTCGCCCGCCATCCGCTGCAGGCCCGGCTTGTAGTCGAACAGGTCGAGGTGCGACGGCGCCCCCGACATGCAGAGGTAGATGACGCGCTTCGCCCTGGGGGCGAAGTGCGGCAGGTCGGGGAGGCCGCCGAACGCCTCCGACCGGCTCTGCACGGCGCCGAGGTCCTCGCGGAGGAGCGTCGCCAGCGCGGCGAAGCCGAGCCCGGTCCCGCTGGCGCGGAAGAAGGAGCGCCGGTTCATGAGCCGTGCGTATTCGTCTCTCGGATCCGCCATTGCGTTCATCCCTAGTGTTGCGTGATGACCTCGTCGAGGTTGAGAATCAGACTCGCCACGGCGGCGTGCGCGGCCAGCTCGGCGGCGTCGAGATTCTCGTTCCGCGGGTGCTCGCCGTGACTCAGGAGCTGGAGCGCCGCTTCCCGATCGCCCCGGTACCGATCCCCGAAGGCCTCGAGGCTGCCGCCCAGGACCTCCAGCTCCGCCTCGGAAGGCCGCCGCGCCGCGGCCAGCCGGAAGGCGAAGTCCAGGCGGTCGGCAGCGCTCGGTCCGGCTTCGGTCAGCATCCTCTCCGCGAGCATCCGCGCCGCCTCCAGCGCGGTTACGTCGTTCATCAGGTTGAGTGCCTGGAGCGGCGTGTTCGAGGGGTTCGTGGCTACGTGCGGATTGTCCCGGTCGACGACGTCGAAGAGCGACATCGACGGCGGCACCACGCTGCGCCGCACGTAGGTGTAGAGGCTCCGGCGGTAGAGATCGTCGCCCTCGGCCAGCTCGTACGTGCCGAACTGGCCCGCCCACAGACCTTCCGGCTGGTACGGCTTTACGGACGGGCCGCCGATCTTCTCCACCAGCAGTCCCGAGACGGAAAGCAGCTGGTCGCGCAGCATCTCGGCCGGCAGCCGGTAGCGGGGCCCGCGGGCGAGAAGCCGGTTGTCCCGGTCCTTCTCGATCAGCTCCGGCGTGACGTCGGAGGCCTGGCGGTACGTCGCGCTGGTGACGATCAGCCTCTGCAGCGCCTTCACGTCCCAGCCGCTGCGCACGAACTCGGTGGCCAGCCAGTCCAGCAACTCCGGATGAGAGGGCAGATCGCCCTGCGAGCCGAAGTTGTCGGCGCTCCTCACGAGCCCCGTCCCGAGCAGCATCTCCCAGTAGCGATTGACTGCGACCCGCGCGGTCAGTGGATGGGAGGGGTCGACGAGCCACATCGCCAGGCCCAGCCGGTTGTTGGGAGCCCCCTCGGGCAGCGGTGGCAACCAGGCGGGCGTTGCACGCTCCACCCGCTCGCCTGGCCGATCGTAGTTGCCGCGAAGCAGCAGGTGAGCGTCGCGCGGCTCCGGCAACTCCTGCATCACCATCACGGTGGGGAACGTGTCATGGAGCTCGGCTCGTTCCCGCCGGGCGGCCCGCAGGTCCCCCAGGAGCGAACCGACCGTCACGTCCGGCTTCGGATAGCGCGGCGGCGTCACGCCCGGCCGTTCGCGCCGGCGCGTCTCGATGCGGGCTGCGTCGATCCGGTCGTTGGCCTGGTGGGCCAGGAAGTACGAATCGATCTTGTGTGCCTGCCGCGGCGTCCGCTCCGCGCGCGGGATGGTCGCGATTACCTGAAGGGAAGCCGGCTCCGCGAGGGCCGCGATCCGTTCCGGGGCCAGGGCCCGGTCGTAGACCCGGACGTCCCAGATCGCGCCCCGGAATCGCTCGGCCATCCCGCCGGCTCCGATTCGAAGGGGGTGCTCGGTCGGGTCCTGTGGGCCGAGGCCGTTGAACAGCACGTCGAGCTTCTGCGGCGCGCCGTCCACGTAGAGGGCGATGCCCTCGATCTGCCGGGAGCCGTCGTAGGTCGCGGCCACGTGGCGCGGGCCGCCGGGGGGCAGGGGCTCCGCCGTCTCGACGTGGCCCGAGTCGTTGTCCATCCAGAGGCCGGTGTTGCCGCCGACGAGGTTGAGCTGCAGCTTGCCGTCGACGAGCAGCAGGCTGAAGCCCTGCCCCCGCGGCGTGTCGAGGAGCGTGCGCGTGATGACGGGGCCGCTGGCCGATTCCGGGTCGATCCAGGCCGCGAGGGTCATCGCCTGCCCGCCGCCGTAGACCCCGTCGAAGGCGTTGTCGTCGGGGTCCTGCAGGTAGGCGTCGAGCGTCTTCGGACCGCGGCGGCCGGCCGAGCCGCCGTCCACGTAGCGCCGGCCGTCGAAGCGGCGCTCGTTGGCCGAGGCCAGCGGGAAGCGGGCCGTCAGGCCCTCCGCGGGGGATCCGACGATCGGGTCGGCGTCGCCCAGCGACTCCTCCCACGCGCGCTGCGCTGCTTCGATTTCCGGCCGCAGCTCTGCGAGCTGCGCCTCGGCGGCTGCGATGCGACCCTCGATGGCCCGCAGCTCTTCCTGCTGCTCCGGCGTCGGGGCGTAGACCAGCGGCGGCGTGTTGCCGGTCTTCTGCCCTATGCCCGACTCGGCGATGCTGTTGAAGTACGCGAAGAGCTGGTAGAACTCCTTCTGCTCGAGCGGATCGAACTTGTGGTCGTGGCAGCGGGCGCAGCCCACGGTCAGCCCCAGCCAGACGGTGCCGGTCGTCGATACGCGGTCGACGACGTTCTCGACGAAGAACTCCTCCGGGATGATGCCCATCTCGGAGTTCATGCGGTGGTTGCGGTTGAATCCGGTGGCGATGCGCTGTTCGAGCGTCGCGTCCGGCAGCAGGTCGCCGGCGAGCTGCTCGATCGTGAACCGGTCGAACGGCAGGTTGCGGTTGAAGGCGTCGATGACCCAGTCGCGCCAGCGGGACATGTCGCGCCGCTGGTCGGCGAAGTAGCCCGAAGAATCGGCAAAGCGCGCCGCGGCGAGCCAGGAAGCCGCCATCCGCTCGCCGTAGCGGGGCGAGGCCAGCAGGCGGTCGACCGCCTTCTCGTAGGCGTCCGGCGAGTCGTCGCCCAGGAACGCCGCCACCTCGCCGGGCGTCGGCGGCAGGCCGGTCAGGTCCAGCGTCACCCGCCGCAGCAGCGTGGCGCGGCCGGCTTCCGGAGACGGCCGCAGCCCCTCGCGTTCCAGGCGATCGAGGACGAAGGCGTCGATGGCGTTCCGCGGCCACGCCGCGTCGCGCACCTCCGGCGGGTCGGGGCGCACCGGCGCGATGAACGACCAGTGCGGCTCGTACTCCGCGCCCTGCTCGATCCAGCGGGTGATGAGCGCCACCTCGCGGGGCTCGAGCGGCGCCTCGCGAAACGGCATGCGCCGCTGGGGATCGGTTGCGGTGATGCGGTGCACCAGGGCGCTCGCGTCGGGGTCGCCCGGCGCGATCACCGGCAGGGGGCCCTGCGCCGGGGTTGTGCGGGTCGCCGTCTTGCGGGCGGAGTCCGCGTCGTCGAGACGGAGCCCGGCCCTCCGGGTGCCGGAATCGGGGCCGTGGCACGTGTAGCACTTGTCCGAGAGGATCGGGCGGATGTCGCGGTTGAAGCGAACCGTCTCCGGCAGGGGCTTCGACTCGGGGGCCGCATGCTGGGCGGGGAGGCCCCAGGTGGAGCAGGCCACCACGGCCGCGACCGCGCCCCGCCAACCATTGCGTCGAAGGGTGTCCGTGGAGCGAAGGACGGTGCGCATGCGTCTCTGACTCCTTGGCACATCGGCGGGCACTACCCGCGGACGACGGCGCTGGCGAGCCCACCGGCGTCAGCAACGCACATTAGATGACCCGCCGTCGCGCCGTCAAAGGGGGAGGAGGACGCCGGCAGGGGACCGGGAGCTCGGCCGTCCGCCTACGCGCCGGCCGTGCCCTCCGCCGCCACGTCCTGTGCCCTGGGGACGTCGGCGCCCTTCCGGAGCGCTTTCAGGTTCGACGCGATCTCGTGGGCGGCGCGCTCGTTGTACCGGCGTACGCGACCTCCGACGAGAAACGCCTCGATGACCAGGACGAGGAACGGGAGGATCAACGGAATGCCCAGAAAGAACAGCATCGAGACGATCCAGTACGGAATGAAGCAACACAGGTAGACGATGCCCAGCAGGTTCTGCCCCAGGTAGAAGCGGTGCGCACCCAGCCCCCCCAGGAAGAGGCACAGCAGGACCCCCACCGTCGTGTCCTTCCGGCGGTTGTTGAGCTCGGCCAGGAACAGCGGTCGCTCGCTCTCGGTCAGGTCCCGCATCGCCAACGCGCCGCTGCCGTCGGACATGGTTCCCTCCTTCGTGGTCGAGCCTCGGGAGAGCGTATCCTACCGGACGTCGTCCCCGCTTCGGGGCGAGGGGTGACCAGGGGACTGTCTGGCGATCCGAGCTCGACCCTGCTTCGCGAGTCGCGGTCCCGAAGCGATCGAGCAATCCGTCGTAGAGTGGGCACTGCGAGGAGGCGAGCGAGCGGCGATTGGCCAGGGCAAGCTCCATCGGCGAGCTCAACGAGCGCTCCCTGCACCGGGCCCTGAAGGCCCGCTACGCCGCCGGCGCCTGCGCAACGGAGCAGGCGATCGGCGGCTACGTCGCCGACGTGGTCGTCGGAGACCGGATCGTCGAGGTCCACACGGGCAGCTTCTCGCCGCTCAAGCGGAAGCTGCCGTGGCTGCTCGAGCGGCGCCCCGTCACGCTGGTGCACCCCATCGCCCGGGACCGCTATATCGTCAGGACGGCAACCGACCCGCGCGCGCCCGCGAAGCGGCGCAAGTCGCCGAAGCATGGGTCGGTGTTCCAGGTGTTCTCGGCGCTCGTCAGCATCCCCGGCCTGCTCGCACACCCCAACCTCACCCTGGAAGTCGTGCTCACGATCGAAGAGGAGGTCCGGGCGATCAACAAGGGTCGCAGCCGGTGGCGCTACGCCCGGGTCCGGGTGGACCGCCGGCTGGTGGACGTCGTCGCGACGTGCACCATCGAATCGATGGCAGACCTGTTCGCGATGCTCGACGCCGGGCTGCCCGAGCGGTTCACCACCGGCGACCTCTCCGTGGCCATGGGTTCGTCGCGCCGACTGGCACAACAGGCCGCGTTCTGCTTCCGCGAAGGAGGCGTAAGCGAAGTCTGCGGCAAGCGCGGCAACGCGCTGGTCTATCGACGCGTGCGCCACCCGTGAAGGTGCGCGTTCAGGCCTGCCGCGGAGGCTCCTTGGCCAGGCGGGCTTCCAGCTCGTTGATCTTCCGGAGGGCGGTGACGCCGAAGATGAGACCGAGCGTACCGAGAATGAGCCCGGCGGTGCCGAACACCATCCCCATCCATCCAAGTGTGCTCATGACTTCTCCCTCCCTATGGTACGTGACTCGCCGCCGGCGCACACTGTTGGGTGGGAGTGAGCCGGGCGGCGACCTTCGCGACAGCAGCTCAGCCGCGATAGCGCCGAGAGCCGCCGTCACGGTGCCAGAGCCGCAACATGAGGCGCCTGCGCTCCGAATCGTCGACGTAGGCGGTGCGCCCGTGGCCGCACCAGCGGTTGTTGACGAACTGCAGCTCGCCCGGCCGGAGGGTGAACTCGCAGCACAGGGCCGGGTCCTGCACGATGCGGGTCATCGTCTCGAACGCGGCCCGCGTCTCCGCGTCCATCTCGACTCCCGCCGTCTCGTAGCCGGCCGGGATGGTGAAGTGGGTGTAGCGGCAGCGGAGGTCGGGCCGCAGCTCGAAGACGGGGAAGA
Source organism: Vicinamibacterales bacterium (assembly GCA_965215155.1). Taxonomy (GTDB): domain Bacteria; phylum Acidobacteriota; class Vicinamibacteria; order Vicinamibacterales; family UBA8438; genus JAGWAJ01. Next base: position 3,514,136 of record CBDCCY010000004.1, read on the forward strand.
AGACGGTCTGCGGTTCGTCCGGCCAGAAGTCGCCTTGCCGGTCCTGGTGGAAGGGCCGGTAGAGGCGCTCGAGCAACCGCGGGTGGTCCGCAAGGAGCACGTTGTGGACCGAGCAGAAGCTCACGAAGCGGCTCGCCCCTCCCTCGCGGGCGGTGCGGAGGCAGAGCAGGCTGACATGGTCCGGCGGCGTCTGGTTGAAGGAGTTGTCGACGTGCGGGGGCTGCGCGACGTTGGTGCGGAATCCGCGCACCCCGATCCGCTTCGGCACTCCGGTGTCGGTCACTTCCAGCAGGATCCGACCGTCGAGGGTCTGGACCACGGGACGGCCGACCATGCCCGCGAGCAGCCAGAACACGGCCTCGATCTGCGGGCGCCCGGACAGATCCTCGATGGGGATCCGGTCCACCACCGCGATTCCCGGGCCCTCCTCCAGGCGCCGGCGCACCTCGCCGAGCAGGTCGCGGCATGCGTCGAGCTCGTAGTCCGTGGGGTCGAGCAGCCAGGTCGGCACCGGATCGCGCTCCAGCGCGCCGGCGAGCCCCTCGATCTCGTCGAGGCAACGCGAAGGGATGGCGATCCTCCAGTCGCCCTCGCGAATCGTGCGGCGGGTCCAGGCCCGCGGGCCGGTGATCGGCTCACGGAGCATGGCGGCGCCGGGTGCCGGGGCCCGGCAAGGCTCTCGGGGCACTCGCTCAGTGCGTGCGGGAGTGCTGGCGAAAGAAGGAGGCGATCCGCTGGCTGGTCCCGCGCGGGTAGATGTGGGCGCCGCCGTGGATCCAGGTCATGACCGGCGCCGCCGTCTCGGCTCCGTGCAGCGTGCAGCCGGCTCCGCACGAGGTCGGCGCGGCAACGCGGTTCCCGTTATCGACGTCATTGACCTCGAGGGCGATCGCGATCGCGGCCTGCTGATCCGCGAAGCGGACCACGCGATCGCGCTCCCCGCCTACGTGCAGGACGGGTCGCGCCTCCGTCGGCCGCACCGAGGGACGCAGACGGGCCGCCACCGGGGCGTACGCGGCGAACACGTCCGGACGCTCCGCCCACAGGAGGTAGGTGAACATCCCACCGTTCGAATAGCCGGTCGCGTAAATCCGATCGTCGTCGATGCGGTACGTCTCGCGCAGCGAACGGAGCGCCGTGTCGACGAGCTCGAGGTCCCGGTCGCTGCCGCCGCGCTCCACCTGCCAGCCGGGGAGGTTGCGGCGCGTCACGAGCCCCTGAAAGTACACGACGATCGCGTCCGGCCAGGCGGCGTGAAGGCCCGTGTACCGAAAGTTCTGCATGTTGTCGCCGAACCCGTGGAACGCCAGCACCAGCGGCGCCGCTTCCTCTCCCGGGGACGCGGGAGCGTAGACGATGGCCTCGCGCGTCACGCCGTCGACCTGCCAGCGCACGACCTCCTGCGCCGCGGCGCCCCCGGCGCAGAACATCAGCAACAGGCCGGCCAGGGCCGCGTGCGTCGGACGCATTCTCATCGCTACCTCCACATCTCGCTGACGGCTGCGGCGGCCCGCCCTTCGGGCCCTGGACGTCCGGTCAGCGGCACGCCGCGGCTGAAGTCTTCACGAGGTGCCGAGGAAACGAATCAGCTCGGCGTTGACGATGTCCGGCACCTCCTCGTGCGGGTTGTGCCCGACGTCGGGGATGAGAAAGACCTCTCCGTTGGGCAGGATCTCCGCCGCCCGCCGCGCGTTCGCCGGGAAGTCCGGCCCGTCGATCTCGCCCCCCAGGATCAGCGTCCTCGCCTGGATGTGGGGCCAGTCGTTGACGACGGTGTCCATCGACCGCAGGTTGCCGCCGAGGCGGCGAATGTACGCCAGCCGCGGCCAGTCGCCGCTCAGCCGCTGCCCGTGCCGGATCCGGAGATGGTCCAGGAATTCCGGCTTCCACTCCACGTAACGCCGCGTGTCGGTCCGCACGTCCGCCTCGTAGGCCGCCTGCAGGTCCGGGTCGGCGTCGATCTCGCCGTCGAACGGACGGAACCCGCGTCCCGCGCGGCGGTCGGTCAGCCCGATCTGGTTGATGGTGACCAGGTGGGTCGTCCTCTCCGGATAGAGGAAGGCGAACCGGGTCGCCATCTGCCCGCCGATCGAGTGCCCGACGATGGCCGCCTCGTCGATCCCGAGGTGCTCCAGGAGCCGGGCCGTGTTGGAGGCGTGCAGGCTCATGCTGTAGGGGAGGATCGGCTTGGACGACTTGCCCCATCCGAGCCGGTCCTTCACGACGACCCGGTAGCCCGCCTTCGTCAGGGCCTCGATCTGGCTCTTCCAGTACCAGCCGTAGTAGCTTCCGCCGTGGTGGAGGACGACGGCGCGGCCGTTCGCCGGCCCCGCCGGCGCGACGTCCATGTAGGCGATGCGGACGTCCCGGCCGAAGACCCGGAAGTTCATGAACTCGACCGGATGGGGATACTCGAAGCCTTCCAGGTTGATGGAGATCGGGCCCCACTCGGCGGGCGGCTCGGCCGGCGGCCGATGCGGCTGCGCCGAAACCGCCCCCGGCAGCGCGAGGGCCAGCACGGCCACGAGCGACAGGGCGACGCACGAGCGGGGGACGCGAGGCTGGGTGGTCATCGGGGGCTCTCCGGCGATACGGCGCCGCCCTTCGCGGTGCGGCGCGGGCAAGCGGCCGCGATACGCGGGGCAGGCGCCGGTTTCGCGGCACCTGCCCCGCGGCGCTTGTCCGAGTGGCGCCACGTCCGTCAGTCGTTGGTCATGTCCGCCGGCGCCGGCCAGCGGTCGTCGATCGGCTTCGACGGGTCCGCCGTGATCTTCAGGTCGGCGCAGTGATGATAGGAGTAGCCGCCGGGGGTGTTGTACACGTGGTCGGCCATGAACTGGATGACCTGCAGCGTGCACTTCTCGCAGTTGATGTTCGGAATCGGGATGTCGGCTTCCCACGGAGCCATCGGGGTCTCGGGCCGGAACGAGGCGCGCTGGTCCCCTACGGGATAGTGCGGGAACAGGCCGTCGGCGAGGACCGGGATCTGCGGCGGGCTCTGAATCACGCCCCAGACCGAGTAGAGGCCGCGGTCCGTCCACTTCTCGACCGCGGTCGGATCCGCCGGCAACTCGTTGCGTGAGTTCACGGAGAGCGCGACCCGGTAGTGACCGGAGTGGAAGATCGTCTCCTGGATCTTCAGGTGCAGATCCGTGCCCCCGGTGACCTCGGTGACGATGCCCGACAGGATCTCGGAATTGTCGCCGTTCGGGTTTCCCCCGCACGGTCCGACCTTCTGCGGGTTGCCGAGGGCATCCAGTACGATCCAGGGCGGCGGTTCCACCAGCTGGAAATGCGCGTGCGCCGCGGCCGGCAGCAGTACGAGTGCGACGGCCAGGGCGGACAGGGCAGGCAGATGGCGCTTCATGTTCTCGTCCCTCCTCGAAAGACCCGGCGAGCCGACGAATGGCGACCTCCGGAAAAGCGCGCCGGAACGGATATTGGACCCCGAGGTGCCCCGTATTGTAGCCGCGCTCGTCAACCGGCGCTCCAGCCGCTTGCGGACGGCCTTCCGACGGCCCCGACCGTCGGGCGGGCGCCGATGCGCGGGTAAACCCGGCCGCCGGGGACGGCTCGACGATGCCGAGGAACGAGCGTCTCAGGCGGGACCTCCTGGAGATGGCTGCGCTGGACCGCGCCACGCGGGCCGAGCTGGCCGCCTCGGGCAGCCTGTTCGACGCCGGCTACGAGCCCCGGATGGCCCGCGTCCATGCGCGGAATGCGCAACGCCTCCGGCGAGTGATCGAGTCCGTCGGATGGCCGGGGACGGACCTGGTCGGTCCCGACGGTGCAGAGGCGGCCTGGCTGATACTGCAGCACGCGATCGCCGAGCCCGACCTGCTCCGTACCGCGTCGCCTCTCCTCGAGACGGCCGCACGGGAAGGAAGGGCGGACCCGGTTCACGCGGCCATGCTCGAGGACCGGATCCGGTTCTTCGAGGGCCGGCCCCAGCGGTATGGGACCCAGCTCGATTGGGACGCCGAGGGGAATCTCTCTCCCGGCGAGGTGGAGGACCCGCAGCGGCTGGCCGAGCGCCGACTCGCCGTCGGACTCCCCCCGCTGGAGGAACAGATCGAGAAGGCGCGCCGCCGGGCGACGGCCGAGGGAGAGCGGCCGCCGGCAGCTCATCCGGCGTATGCGAAGGCGCGGGACGAATGGGCGGCGAGTGTCGGCTGGCGGAGCCGCTGAGGGTTCCGGCGACGCGCCGACCGCCCGACGTGTCCGTGAAGGTGCTCGGAAGTCTCGCTACGGCGCTCGACGTGGCGCCGGATGTCTCGCGTGAACGGGGCAGCCCGGCCGTCTCGGGGCGCCGCCGGGGTTGCGCAGCGGTGCCTGCCGCGCTATGTTGCGCGAGGCGGAACGCGAGCGGTCGTGGGCGGCGGGTCGGGCGTCCCGGCGACATCGAACCCACTGCGTAACCCTGCCGGCGAAGACGGTGACGGCATGATGCGATTGGCTTGCGCGCTCGTGGCAGCGTGGGTGCTGTCCGTCGGTGGGGCGAGCGGGAGCGTCGGGGCGCAGGAGGATGCGTCCCCGCTGTCCGGCGAGCAACTCCGCGAGGTGCTCGACACCTACTGCGTCACCTGCCACAACGAGCGGCTCCGAACGGCCGACCTGCTGCTCGACCGGGCGGACACGCATCGCATCGCCGATGGCGCGGAGGTGTGGGAGAAGGCCATCCGCAAGCTGCGCGGCGGACTGATGCCGCCGGCGGGGCGGCGGCGACCGGACGCAGCCACCGTCGGCCGGGTCGTTGCCACGCTGGAGGGCGCCATCGACCGCGCGGCCGCCGCCGACCCCGATCCGGGGCGTCGCACCCTGCACCGTCTCAACCGCACGGAGTACGGCAACGCGATCCGGGACCTGCTCGCGCTCGATATCGACGTCGCCTCGCTGCTGCCGCCCGACGATTCGAGCTACGGCTTCGACAACATGGCCGAGGTCCTCAACGTCTCGCCGTACATGCTCGAGCGCTATCTGTCGGCAGCCCTGAGGATCAGCCGCGTTGCGGTCGGTGACGCGTCGACGGCGCCCACCGCCGCGACGTACAGTGTCGCCCCCGACCTTTCGCAGGACTACCACATCGACGGGCTGCCGTTCGGGACGCGCGGCGGCACGGTGATTCGCCACACGTTTCCGGTCGACGGCGAGTACGACATCCGGGTGAGGCTCGCTCGCACGACCTGGGGGACGGTGCGCGGCCTGGCGCTCGTCCAGCCGGTGGACGTCCGTCTGGACGGGGCGCTCGTGGAGCGCCTCGAAGCCGGAGGCATCGGCCGCTACTTCGGTCAGGACGTCCGCGGCCACGATCTCGACGCGCACCTGGTCGTGCGGGTCCCGGTGACGGCCGGTCCCCACGAGATCACGGTCACCTTCCCCAAGCGCAGCCACGCGCAACGGGAAACCGGGGGCATCGAGTTCCGGCCGGGCTCCCGCCCGCAGTTGCGGAAGCCGTTCATCGCGAGCAACGTCAGCTACGGCAGCGTTTCCGGACTGCCGCAGGTCCACCGGGTGTTCGTCGAGGGGCCGTATCGCGTCACCGGCTCCGGGGACACGCCGAGCCGGCGCCGCATATTCGTCTGCCATCCCGCGACGGCGGCCGAGGAAGCTCCCTGCGCCGAGGAGATCGTCGGCGCGCTGGCCCGGCGCGCGTACCGCCGGCCGCCTACCGACGCAGAGGTGCGGGAGCTGCTCGTTCACTATGAGAGCGCGCGACGGTCGGCGGGGTTCGAATCGGGAGTCCAGATGGCGCTGCGCGCGCTGCTGGTGCAGCCGGAGTTCCTGTTTCGGATCGAGCAGGGCCTGCCGGAATCCGCGTCGCGCATTGCCCATCCGGTCAGCGACCTGGAGCTCGCCTCGCGGTTGTCGTTCTTTCTGTGGAGCAGCATTCCGGACGAGGAGTTGCTGGCGCTGGCCGAGGCCGGCCGGCTGCGCGAGCCGGCGGTCCTGGAGCAGCAGGCACGGCGCATGCTGGCCGATCCGCGCGCGGACGAGCTGGTGCGCAACTTCGCCGCGCAATGGCTGTACACCCGCAACATGGGCGCCACGTACCCCAACGGGGCGCTGTACCCGGACTACGACGACAACCTGCGGCAGGCGATGCGGCGGGAGACGGAGCTGCTGTTCGAGAGCATCCTGCGGGAGGATCGCAGCGTCATCGACCTGCTGACCGCGAACTACACGTTCGTCAACGAGCGCCTGGCCCGGCACTACGGGATTCCGCGGGTGTACGGGAGCCGGTTCCGGCGCATCACCCTGGCGGACGACGACCCGCGGGGCGGGCTCCTGGGACAGGGAAGCCTGCTGACGGTCACCTCCCACGCCACACGGACGTCGCCGGTGGTCCGCGGGAAGTGGATCCTGGAGAACATCCTGGGGACGCCGCCTCCGGAGCCGCCTCCGGGCGTGCCTCCCCTGCAGGACGCGGCCGACCTGTCCCGCCTGACGATGCGCGAACGGATGGAGCGCCATCGCGCCAACCCCGCCTGCGCGGGATGCCACAACCAGATGGATCCGCTGGGTCTCGCGCTCGAGTCGTTCGACGCGGTCGGCCATCTCCGCATGGTCCGCGGGAGCTCCACCGAGCCGATCGATGTCTCCGGCGTGATGCCGGACGGGACGGCGTTCGAGGGAGCGGCCGGGCTCCGCGACATCCTGGTGGGCCGTTCGGCCCAGTTCGTGCAGACGCTCACCGAGAAGTTGCTCACCTATGCCCTGGGACGGGGGATCGAGTACCACGACATGCCGGCGGTCCGCGGCATCCTGCGGGATGCGGAGGTCACCGAGTACCGCTTCTCGTCCATCGTGTTGGGGGTCGTCCGGAGCGCGCCCTTTCAGTTGAGAAGGGTGTCGGAACCGGACGCGGATGCGCGAGCGCGTTCCGACGGGCGCGTCGCCCAGCCGTGACGGCGCAGACTCGAGGCAGACAGATGTTCATCACGAGACGGGCCCTGCCGAGGCGGACGGTGCTGCGGGGGATGGGGGCGATGGTGGCCCTGCCGCTGCTGGACGCCATGGCGCCGGCCGTGACCGCGCTGGCCAGGACCCCGGCGAAGCCGGCGCGGCGCATCGGGTTCGTGTACATCCCGAACGGCGCGGCGATGGACTCCTGGACACCTGTCGAGACGGGGGAGGGGTTCCGGTTCTCGCCGACGCTGCAGTCGCTCGAGCCGCTCCGCGAGCAGGTGGTCGTGCTGAGCAACCTGGGCCATGCGAACGCCGAGTCGGAGAACGACGGGGCCGGCGAGCACGCCCGCAGCTCGGCCGTGTACCTGACGGGCGTGCGGGCGAAGAAGACCGCCGGAGTGGAGGTTCGGGCCGGCACGACCGTCGACCAGCTCATCGCGCAGGAGATCGGCCGGGACACGCCGCTTTCGTCGCTGGAGCTGGCGCTCGATTCGGCGGAGTTCGTCGGCGACTGCGATGCGGGGTACGCCTGCGCGTACGTCAACACGATCTCCTGGCGCTCGCCGACGCTCCCGCTGCCGATGGAGATGAATCCCCGCGTCGTTTTCGAGCGGCTCTTCGGAGACGGGGCGAGCGCCGAGGAGCGCAGTCGCATCAACCGCGAGAACGCCAGCATCCTCGACGCGATCGGGGCCAAGGTGGGGCGTCTCTCGGGGCGGCTCGGCCCCCGCGATCGGCAGAAGCTCGACCAGTATCTCGACAGCATTCGGGATGTCGAGCGCCGCATCCAGTTGGTGGAGAGCCGCAACCGGGAGAATCCGCTGCAGCCGCCGGCGACTCCGCTCGGCGTTCCCGAGACCTTCGACGAGCACATGACGCTGATGTACGACCTGCAGGTGGTGGCGTTCCAGGCCGACCTGACGCGGGTGACGACCCTGCTCCTCGGACGCGAGACGACCACCCGCACCTATCCGAGCATCGGCGTGCCGGAAGGGCATCACAACCTGTCGCACCATCAGTACAATCCGGAGAAGATCGCGAAGCTCGCCAGGGTGAACGCCTACCACGTGCAGGGCTTCGCGACGTTCCTCGAGAAGCTCCGCGCGACCCCCGACGGCGACGGCTCGCTGCTCGACCACTCGCTGCTGCTGTACGGCGGCGGGATGGCCGATCCGCAGACCCACGCGCACTATCCGCTGCCCGTCGTCCTGGCCGGAGGCGGCGCCGGTGCCCTCCGGGGCGGTCGACACCTCGCCTATCCGCATCGCACGCCGATGTCGAGCCTGCTGCTGAGCCTGCTGGACAAGTTCGGGGCGCCGACGGAGCAGTTCGGCGACGCGGCGGGCGTGACCGAGACCCTCCCGGGTGTGTGAGAGCCGGGGCGCGGCGCAGCCGGGCGTCCGTCGCACCCTGCCTGCGTCGCATACGGCGCGAGCGGGTCCGGTAGTACGCCGGCCTCGAGGCGGGAGGTCGTGAAGCAGGAGGTCGTGATGATGCGCCCTGGCCGGTTCGGTGCGTTGTCGATGCTGGTCTTCCTGCCGACCGTGGGAGCCGCGGCCTTCGAGCCTGGTGAATCGGTCGTAGCAGCCGTCCAGGCAGGGGACGTAGCGGCGGTGCGCATGCTCCTCGACGCCGGACGGGTGGAGGTCGATGCCTCCGAGCCGGACGGCACGACCGCGCTCCACTGGGCGGCCCACCGTGACGACCTGGCCATCGTGGAACTCCTGATCGGCGCGGGCGCGGACGTCAACCTCACCAACGACTACGGCGTGACGCCGCTCTCGCTCGCCTGCACCAACGGGAGCGCGCAGGTCGTGGCCCGGCTGCTCGACGCCGGAGCGGATCCGGAGATGCGCACCGCGGGCGAGACGGCGCTCATGACGGCCGTGCGCACCGGCAGCGTCGATACCGTCGAGGTGCTGATCTCGCACGGGGCGGATCTCCGTGCCACGGAGGCCGCAAGCGGTCAGACGCTCCTGATGACGGCCGCGGCCGAGATGCACCCCTCCCTGGTTCGTCTTCTGCTCGCCCGGGGGGCCGACGTGCATGCCCGATCGGTCGTCGGCTTCACTCCGCTCCTGTTTGCGGTACGGGCCGGCGACCTCGAGTCGGTCAGGCTGCTGATCGGAGGCGGCGCGACCGCCAACGAGAGACTCCCCGCCGCAGGAGGAGCGCCGGGTGCCGCCGGAGCAGGCGACGACGAGGACGGGGGTACGCCTCGAGGGACGACCGCCCTGGTCCTGGCCATCGGGAACGCCCACTACGAGCTCGCCCGATACCTGCTGGAGCAGGGTGCCGATCCGAATGCCGACAGCGAGGGGCAGACGGCGCTGCACGCACTGGTCTCCACGTTGAACTGGGAGGGCCTGGGAGGTCCGGACGCGGAGGTCACCGGCACCGGGAGGCTCGATGCGCGGGACCTCCTGGCCGTGCTTCTTGCAGCAGGGGCGAACGTGAACGCCGGGCTGACGCAGGCACTCGGGGGGGGCATCATCAGCGGCTTCTCGGTGGAGCCGCAGGCGATGCTGGGCGTGACGGCGTTCTGGCAGGCGGCCCGCGCCGGCGACATCCGCACGATGCGCCTGCTCGCGGACCACGGCGCGGACGTCCACCACGCGACCGAGCGAGGCACGACGCCGCTCATGGTGGCCGCGGGCGTGGGCTTCACGGACGGGGCGACACCGGGTTCGGAGGCCGACGCGCTCGAAGCCGTCGAGTTCCTGGTGGAACTCGGCGCCGACATCCATCACAAGCAGGGTACGGACCCGGACTGCACCCCTCGCAACTACTCCGGCGGTGGCGGTTCACGCAACCTGCCCGGCCTGGTGTGCGGCTGGACCGCACTGCACGGCGCGGCCGTGCGGGGAGCGGACTCCATCGTGCAGTTCCTCGTGGAGAGGGGCGCCCGCCTGGACGTGCAGGACAAGGCGGGGCAGACGCCGCTCGAGGTGGCGGAGTTCACGTCCCTGAACGCTACCTCGTACGTCCGCGAGAGCACGGCACGGCTGCTGCGCCGGTTGATGATCGAGCGGAACCTGCTGCCTGCGCAGTGACGGCGAGCCGGCCGCGCGGGGGAGACGTAGCAGATGGCGACTTCCGACATCGCGGATGTCCTGATCATCGGCAGCGGCGCGTCCGGGGGGCCCTTCGCCTGGTCGCTCAGCCAGGTCCCGGGAATCAAGGTCGTGTGCCTGGAGCAGGGCGACTGGGTGGCCCGGCCGGCCGACTCGCGCGCGGAAGGCGACGGGGAACGGCAACGGCTGGTCACTCCGCCGCCGCGCGAGGGCGTTCGCCACTTTGCGAACGGCTACCCGTACGATCACTCCGCGTCCTACTGGCAACCCATCCTGGGCAACGCCGTCGGGGGCGCCACGGTCCACTACGCGGCCCTCTGGGCCCGACTGCGTCCTTCGGATTTCGTGGCCGGCAGCCTGTCCGGCGTGGGGGAGGACTGGCCCATCCGGTACTGGGACCTGGAGCCTTACTACGATTCCAACGACCGGATGGTCGGCGTGTCCGGCGTCCCCGGCAATCCCGCCTACCCGCCCAAGGCGGTCGACCTGATGCCGCCCCATCCGCTCAACAAGGCCGGGGAGGTTCTGATCCGCGGCTTCGACAAGCTGGGATGGCACTGGTGGCCGGGCGAGCGGGCCGTCGTGACCGCGCCGCACGACGATCGGCAGCCCTGCCCGCAGAACTGCGAGTCGTGTCACCAGGGGTGCCCTCGAGAGGCGAAGAACAGCTCCGACGTCGTCCACTGGCCCGCGGCGCTGCGGAACGGTGTCGTGCTGAAGACGCGGGCCCGGGTCCGGGAGATCACCGTCGACGGGGACGGCCTGGCAAGCGGCGCGCTGTACTACGACGCCGACGGCCGCCTCAACGAGCAGCGCGCACGCCTGGTGGTCGTGGCCTGTAACGGAATCGGCACCCCGCGGCTGCTCCTCAACTCGCGGTCCCGCTACTTCCCGCATGGCCTGGCCAACGGCAGCGGGCTGGTGGGGAAGGGGTTGATGGGCCACCCCAAGGCCACGGTGGTGGGCCTGTTCGACTATGAGGAGCTGGCGAACCCCGTGCCCGCCAGCACGTTTCTGACGAGCGACGAGTTCTCTGACAGCGCCGATGGCCGTGGATTCGCGCGCGGCTTCTGGATCCTGTCGGGCGCCTACCGCGGGCCGATCGAGGCGGCGCTCGGCGCGCAGCCGGAGTCCATCGCCTCGGCTGGTCCCCCCGAGCTGGCCGCCGGACGCGCGTCCGGACGGGAGGTGCCGTGGGGTGCGGCGCACCACACGGCGCTCCGGGAGCGGCTCGACCAGACCGTGGCCGTGATGATGTACTGCGACGAGCTTCCCGAGGACTTCAATCGCGTGGAGCTCGATCCCAACCTCACCGACGATGCCGGCATCCCCGCCCCCAAGCTGTTCTATCGGCGGGGAGAGAACACGCAGAAGATGCTCGACTACGGAATGGAGCGCTGCAAGGAAGTGATGGAAGCGGCCGGCGCAACCCGGATTGTCTCGGCCGAAAAGGTGGCTCCCGCACCCGGACACTACCTGGGCACGGCCCGCATGGGCACCGACCCCGACCGGTCGGTCGTCGATCGGTGGGGCCGCGCTCACGACGTGAGGAACCTGTTCATCATCGACGGCAGCGTGTTCACGACCGCCGCCTCGTGTGTTCCAACGTCGACGATACAGGCGATCGCCTTGAGGACGGCGGACTACGTCAAGAGCAACGCGCAGGAGCTGCTGGCTTAACGGCGGCCCGCGGTTGCGTGCGAAGGGGGCGGCGGACATGGCAGATCGCGCGAAGAGAGACCCGGGCCGCCAGGGTACGCGCTGCCATCCGGAAGCGGCGATCTCCAGGCGGAAGTTCATCCAGGGTGCGGTCGTGGTCTCGGCGGCGGCCGGGGCGGCCGCGTTGCCCGCGCGGGCCCGAGCCGGCACGGCGCGCACCCCGACGAGCGCCGTCGCGGAGGCGGCAGCCGGAGGTTTGGACGCGGAGGCGTACCAGGTGCTGACCCCGGAGCAGGGACGCGTGTTGGCGGCGGTCCTCAACCGCATCATCCCCGCCAACGACGTGATGCCCGGGGCCGGCGACGCCGGGATCGCCCGGTTCATCGACGGCGTTCTCGCGGAGGCGCCGCATCTGAGACCGCACGTCATCGCGTTGCTGCACGAGGCGGACGCCCGGGAGCGGTTTGCGGGCCTGACCGAGGCGGAGCAGGACGCCCGGCTTCGCGAGATGGCGCGCCGGCACCGGGAGTGGTTCGACACGCTGCTCCGGTCCGCCTACACCGGGTACTACAGCGAGCCTCGCGTCCTGGCGGCCCTTGGCCGGGGCTCGCACGCGGAAGTCGCGAGCCCGCGGCACTTCGACACCAGCCGGCTCGACGCCGTTCGGAAGCGCGGACCGATATACAGAGACGCGTCGGTTGCCGGCCGGTCGGTTGCGCGCGGCACCGAAGCTGGCCGGCGCCTCGGCCCGGGCCCTGCCGCCCGCGCAACGTCCGATGGAGGACCATCATGAGACTGAGACCCGTTGCCGGTGGTGCCGCGGTCGCGCTCCTGGTTGCCGGAGGGCTCGTCGCACGGCCGTCGTCGCAGAGTGCGCCGTCGGGCATCGGCGGCTATCCGGTGCTGACCCAGGAGGCGTGGGACCGGATGTTCCGGGAAGTATCCAACTGGGGCCGCTGGGGGCCGGACGACCAGCTTGGCGCCGTCAACCTCATCACGCCCGAGAAGCGCAAGCAGGCGGCGGCGCTCGTCAGGACCGGCCGCTCGGTGTCGCTGGAGCATCAGTTGATAGAGACGGCCGACCCCGACGTCCATACGCCCTTCCAGAAGTTCAACCACGGCAACAAGCTCGTTTGGGAGACCGTGCACGGGGGGACGTTCCACAGCCACGTCGACGCCCTTTGCCACTTTTTCTACAAGGGCAAGGCGTACAACGGGTATCCGAGGGAAGAGGTCGAGGACGAGGACGGGTGCCACAAGCTGGGCATCGACGTCTGGAAGGATGGATTCATTACGCGCGGCGTCCTGATCGACATCCCTCGTCTCAAGGGCCTTCCGTGGTTGGAGCCGGGCACCCCGGTCACACTCCGGGACATCGAGGAGTGGGAGGAGGAGACCGGCATCGAGGTGCTGCCGGGCGACGCGGTGTTCCTGCGCACGGGCAAGTGGGCCCGGCGCGAGGCGCTGGGCCCGTGGAAGGTGGGCATGGCCGGGCCCGACGCCGGGTGGCACTGGTCGGTCATCCCCTGGTTCAAGGCGCGGGACGTGGCGATCATCGCCGACGACGGACCGAACGACGTGCGCCCGCCCGGCGTGGAACGGGGCGTCGGACTGCCGATTCACACCGCGGCGCTGGTCGCCCTGGGGGCGGTCATCCTCGACGGCCAGGACCTGGAGGCGGTCGCCGACCTGGCGGAGGAGCTCGGTCGCTGGGAGTTCATGGTCACCGGCGCGCCGCTGAACATCAAGGCGGGGGGAGGCTCGTCGATCAATGTCCTGGCGACCTTCTGACGGATCTCCCGGGGGCACGGTCCGGTCCGGTCGCTGGAGCGAAACGGCGCGTCAGGAAGGGAGAACGGGAATGGCGTCCGGACGAACCACGTGGAGACTTCTCGCCCTCGTGGCGGCCGGCATGGTCGGCGCGTTTGCCGGCGCGCCGCTGGCCACCGGCGAGGCGGAGTCCGAGCCGGCGACGGCGCAAGAGGCGGGCAGCACGCGGCTGTACGTGCTCGATTGCGGGTACATCTTCATGGTCGACGAGATTCTGGAGATCCTCTCGCTGGCGCCGGACGAGGTGCCGTCGCGGGACATGGCCGTGCCGTGCTATCTCATCGAGCATCCGCGGGGCACGCTGGTGTGGGATACCGGCCTGCCCTTCCCGCCCGACGCGGAGAACACGCTCGAGAGCCAGCTCGCCGAGCTGGGCTACGCCTTCGGCGACATCACCTACGTGGCGATGTCGCACATGCACGGCGATCACGCGGGCAACGCGAACGCCTTCAAGGATTCGATCTGGCTGGCCCGCGAAGCGGAGCGCGAGTACGCCTTCTCCGGGGAGACCGAGGGCGTCGGCTGGGGGACGCCGGAGATCTACAGCGAGCTGGAGAACAGCGAAACGATCGTCATCGAGGGCGACGATGACCACGACGTCTTCGGCGACGGGCAGGTCGTCATCGTGTCGACGCCCGGACACACCCCGGGACATCAGGTCCTGTTCGTCGATCTGGCGGAGACGGGTCCCATCGTGTTGAGCGGCGACCTCTATCACACGGCCCCGAGCTACGAGCTGAGGCGGGTCCCGACGTTCAACTTCGACGAGGCGCAAACGCGTGCCTCGTTCGAGAAGCTCGACGCCTTCATGGAGGAGACGGGCGCCGAGCTCTGGATCGAGCATGACTACGCCCACCACGAGTCGCTGCGGAAGTCCCCCGAGTACTACCAATAGTGCTCCACCGGTGGCCCTGCGACGAACGCTGATCGCCGGCGGCGCCCGGGCGGCGGTGGTCGCGGCGGGTTCCATGCAGGTGCATGCCCAGGCGGGCCGCCACCCGGCGGCCCGGCACGGCGGGAGCCCGGTGGTCGTGGGGCAGGAGTCAAGGAGCACTGGCGGGCCGCCCCCGCGAGGGTCGGCGCCTCCGGCCGGTCGATCGCCAGCGCCAAGAACACGCCGTGAACGCGACGTGAGGGTCCGCCACGGCGTCTGCGCCTGCCGGATGCCATGCTCTCGGTCTAGAATGAGTTGCCGGAATACCGTTACTTGCCTTGCCGGAGGGGAACCGATGCTGGGCTCGCTCGGCCTGGAGCCCGGAATGCTGCTCGTCCTCGGCGGCCTTGGCGCACTGCTGTCGTGGCTGGTGGCCGGACCGCGCCGCAAGGGCACGGCAATCAGGGCCCGGAAGCGGGGATGATGGCCCGGACGGCCGACGGGAGGTCCTGCTCGAGGAGGCGCTCGCCCGAGAGCGGCTGATACATCGGGTGCCCGAAGGCCAGCGCCAGCGCGACCGCCACCTGCAGGAGCACGAACGACGCGGCGAGCGCGCGGCGAGGCGCCGACGCGCCCCCGAACGCGGCCCGTAGCCAGGCCGCGACCGGCAGGCACGCGGCGTGGAGCGCGATCACGACGTGCCAGCCCTGGACGGGGACGGGAGACACCGCCGCGGAGGCGACCAACGCCACGAGGCACCACCCCGCGTACGCGCGAAACCAGTCGTCCGGGGACACCGCGCCCGGGGCGTCGGCCGCACGGGCCGCCGACCGGCCGCCGAACGGCAGACCCTCGCGGAAGTAGTCCCGGGACGCCAACAGCGCCACGAGCACCGAGAGGACGCTCAGCCCCACAAGGGCAGGCAGCAACCCGGACGCGAGTGCCGTCCCGACGTTCGGCTCGACGACCCCCGCATCGGCGAAGGAACTCTCCCGCAGCCGGCGCCCGATGTCCGGGGCGCCCATTCGGAGCCAGTAGGCGAGCGCCTTCAGCGCGTTCAGTCCCCCCACCGCGAGGCGAGAGAAGTCCTCCGTCTCCCCGGGCGCCATGCGGGGCAACGTGCCCGCAAGCCACGCCTGTGCTGTGGGAACGAGGGTGAGCCCGCCCGACGCTACCCCCGCCAGCGCCCCGCGCCAGTCGATGCGGATCATCCGCCGCGCGGCGAGGAGCACCGTCAGCACGACAAGGACGACGAACGAGGCGTGGAGCTGCAGGGTGACAGTTAGCGTAGCCGCCAGCAGCAGGCTCCAGCCGGGATGCGGTCCCCCGCGCAGGCGCCACGTGCTGGCCAGGTGCAGCGCCGCAGGCAGGAAGACGTACGCCGGCTCCCACACGAACCCCGCGTGGTAGAGGCGCCACGGCGACAGCCAGTACGCGGCGAGATACGCGGCCAGGAACGCCCCGCCCAGCGCCCGCCCGAGGCAGATCCCCAGCACGGCGACGCCGGTCAGGTGACCGGCGCCGATGAGCAAAGCCGGCGCACGATAGTCCGCCCAAGCCTCCAGGGGACCGGCAATCAACAGCGGCAGCAGGGAGCCGGGGATGTGGCCCCCGCCGCTCATGTACTTGGCGACGGGCGGCAGCCGTCCGGTCTCCAGCAGGTCGAGGCCCGACAGGAACAGCGCGTACTGGTCCCCGTAGATCCACTGGCGGGACCAGAGCACCGCCTGCAGGACGCCGCCGCCGATGAGCACGGCCCCGATGACGAGTGCCTGCCCCTTCGCGAGCCCGTGTCCCCCGCCCTGTCTCGGCACACCGGCTAGAATAGCCTCGACCGGGCTCGAGGGCATCCAGCCGCCGTTGGCTCTCGAAGGCAGGGCCGCTGCGCAGTGGTAGAGCACCTGACTCTCAACCGTCCAGGCGTGGCGCAGGAGTCCCCTAACATACTGTCCCTATTGAGTTTGCCTGCCGCCCCATCGGGTCGCACCGGGTCAGAAACCGCTTGGCAGTACCCGAAACGGCTGGCAGTACCGCTGGCAGTACGAGCACGGGACCGCGTCTCCCGTACTTTCCCGCCAAGCGTCCCGACCGGCCGCCATCAGTCCCCAGAAGATTCGCCGCGGCCGGCCGGTCCAACCACGCCGCCTCAGTCACCGTGAGCAACGCCCGTGAGCAGCGACCTCATCAGCCCGAAGACACGCCTCGAGTTCCGAGAGTACTTCGTCAGCACGTCCGTCGCCCGCGTCGACGACGCGTTCGCTCTGGCCGCTATTCCCCTTCGTGAGGACTTCGATCCCCCCTGTTCTGGCGCAAGACGGACTCGCGTTGAGCAGTACTACGTCAGCGTGGACTTCGCCAACTGGACGGACGTGCGCCGCGTCTTGGTCGTGTACGAACACGTGCTTGATGAACTCGAACACGAGGTCGCGCACGGGGAGGACCCCTGGAAACAGCACGCAGCGAAGACCCTCGACTCCCTTCTGCGATGTGTCCGTCGTGACGGTTTCCATTGGATTGACGGACACCTCGTTCCCGCCTCCAAGAGGTCCCGATTGCGTGACCTTCACGATGCCATCACGGCCGTCAACGCACCCGAGTTGGCCCAACAGCTCTCCCGTCTCCGACAGGCAGTCGATGAGGACCCGGCATTAGCCATCGGAACCGCCAAGGAAATGCTTGAGACAACGTGCAAGACGATTCTGGAGGACCAAGGTGTCTCGTTCGATACGGGCTCCGATCTTCCTGCGTTGCTAAAGGCGACCAGAAGTACCCTGAGGCTCCTCCCTGACGATGTACCTCAGGCCGCTCGGGGTGCCTCCACGATCAAACGGCTGCTCAGCAGTCTCGGCCAGATCGGCTCGGGCCTCGCCGAACTCCGCAACCTGTATGGCAGCGGTCACGGTCGGTCGGCGCGAGCCAAGGGGCTTTCGGCTCGCCATGCCCGGCTTGCTGTCGGCGCAGTAGCAACACTCGTTCAGTTCCTCGTCGACACTCATCGAGAGCGGAAAGCCGACTCCCACGGCACATCACCTGGCTGACTCTTCGAGATGCACGTCGACGCGGCATACCCGCTCTCACCACGTAATGCCGAACCTCCGCTTCATCGTCTCCGTCCTCCCCCAGGGTTCACCAGGCAACCGGTCGATGAGAGCCACGAACACCCGGTGAAACGACGCCGCCGTCGATTCCTCCGTCAGGGCCTCGACCTGCGCGGCCGGCAGCAATGGACGCATATCGACCGAGAGGCGCGGATTGGCCAGCTTTGCGAACATGCGCTCCTGGGCCTCGGCCCGCGGCATCGTCTGTCCGGAGAGGTCGAGATACCGCTGGAACATCTCAACGATGCGGTCGATGTCAAGGTTCTCGAAGACCTCCAGCCCATGCGCAAGGTCATAGAGATCACGCCCCTTGTTCCGCTGCAGCAGCGCGCGAAACTTGGTTGCCAGCATTTCCTCCCGCGAGAATGTCGAAATGGCCGCCCGACCGGAGAACCACGGATTCACGATCTCCAGCGGCAACGCTGTCGGCTCATCGAAGGCTTCGACTTCACGGGTGTTGATTTCGTTCTTCAGGCGGATTGGCACACCACTGCCATCCTCGGCCTCAACTCGGAAGCGGAACTTCGGCGCGACGGGACTCTGCTCGAACCGCGCCCGTCCCAGCCACGGCTCCAGAACGACACGCAGCTGGTCGAGAACCGGGCCGATCGGACCGTGCGAAGTACGGACGAGATCGATGTCCTCCGAATAGCGCAGCGGCGCCGGGAAGTGCAGCTTGTTGAGCGCCGTGCCGCCACGAAACCGCAGCGCCTCGCGCAGCATCGGGTCCGAGAAGATCTCAACCAGAGCACGGCTGATGATGAGGTCCTGCTCGATCTGTCGCGCGTCCGTCCAGGGAACCAGATTGCCCCACGCGACGATGTTCTGCGCGGGGATCATTCGTCGGGCTCCGGCACACGTCGGACAATGACCCGCCATCGCGGATCGCGCTGTTGCGGTTCAAGCTCGAAGTCGGGGTCTCGTACCTCTTGCCGGTCGAGCTCGGTCCAACGCAACGATCCGCGCGCCCGCAGTCTCTCCAACATGGATCCCGTCAAGGCGTCGTGCCCGAGATGCTCCAGCAGGTGTCCCAGGCGCTGCACGACCGGCCGTTCCACCAACGCCGAGAGACTCGTGAGTTGCTCCGGATCGATTCTCTGACCGAGGTCGGACAAGACCGTGGCGACGTTGTCGATACCGCCTGACGCCTGCGGATACCGCAGCAGGTCGAGCGCCGTAAGCGCGGCAGAAGAGATCATCATCGCGCCGGTGTCGGTCTTGCGACTCTCAGTGCCTGCCGTCACCGCCCCCAGGTTCTTGCGGAAGTAGAAGGCGATCAGGTTGCGGCCCGCTCGGATCTTCGGCAGGCGCTTGGCCGACATGACCTGGAACTGCATGACGGCCTGATGCGTTGCACCATGAAGCTCGGCGGCTTTGAGCAGCCCAACGTAGTAGGCTTGGCCCTCGTGGCGCATGAGCGCGTCGATGTACCAGGTCGGTGGCGGTCCCCCCCAGGACGCGTACTGCGGTGGAACGACCACGTAGAATCCTTGCCGCGGATTCAGCAGTGCCCGGCGGCGCTGCAGTCGCTCGGCAGCGTCCAGAAACGCACCACGTCCGACGCCCAGCGCCCGCTCGGCTTCCTCGGCCGTGAACACCGTCCGGCCCGAGGAGAGCAACCCACTGACATAGCTTGACAGGCCGGAGCGCCGGTCGTGAACCATGATGCCTTATCCGCTCAACATGCGGATTATTCTACATGATTGTGCCCCCGCGGCGATCGGTTGGCGGTACTCCGCGCAAGACGCGGATTTCCCAGCACGATTCTCGCGCCAGCACCTTGCCCCGACCGCCCCGTGCGTCGCGACGTGGTACCCTAGTCGCCATGTCAGCTCGCGCGCAGACCCGAGGTCCCGGAGGGGTTGACGGGTGAACAGCAACGTGGCGGGCAACCGCCGGGAAGCACCAGCAGCCATCCCCGGCGTGCGAGAGTTCAGGATGTCAGTCCCGGCTGGCAGTACTTCAATAACATGGGCCGCTAGCTCAGTGGTAGAGCACCTGACTTTTAATCAGGGTGTCGCTGGTTCGATCCCAGCGCGGCCCACCAATGGAATCAACAAATTGCGGGGATTCTCGAATTCGGGGCGCCGGCCCGTGTCGGCAACGCCCACCACCGCTGCATCGTGATCGGCCTGTTCGACGTTTCACGCGCCGTCTCAGATCGGCGGTCGCGCTTGCTTCAGTTCCTCCAAGACGCGCAGCGTCACGCGCAGCGTGGCGCCGTGGCCGATACCGTCGCTCATGGGCCGGATGTTGCCGCCCGCCGCGATCACGAAGTTCGCCGAGGCATGCAGACCCAGACCGGTCCCGTCCTTCTTGGTCGTGTAGCCGCCGTTGAACACGGAACCGAAACGGGACGGATCGATACCGATTCCATTGTCGGTAACATCGATCACAAGGGAGCCCTCCTGTCCCCCGCGATAGGCCGCAACACGAATCCTCGGCCGCCAATCCGGGTCGTCCTTCCCTCCGGCCGCCCGTTCGTCGGTAGCCTCCATCGCGTTCTTGATCAAGTTGACGAGCATTTGCTGAAACCGACTCTCCTGCACCACTATCTCGCGAGGCGCGTGGGAACAGTCGACCTCGACCGCGATGCCGCGTTGCCCGAGTGATTCCTGGAGCACCTTCACGGCATCCTCGATGGGTGCGGCTCTTTTTCGTAGGTTGCTATCTGGCTCATTCATAAGGGTTTATGGCCGAGGACACTCCCTTTCCAGTGCGTTTTGAGGGGGGACAGCGTCCAGCGATCGGCCCATCTGCCTCTTTCGGGCCGCAGCCCGACCCAGCATGCGCCGGTCCCCCTCGGGCGTGCTGCCTTCCTGGACATTCGCGCGGCGTTCGGGTACGGTGGCTTGGGAAGGGAGGACCTGCGATGGCCGTGACGACAGGATTCCAAGGACGTACACGCGACGTACAAGACCCGCGAACCGACGTCCGCCGCATTGAGTTCCCGGGCACGGCGGCCGATGCAGTCTTTCGCGGATGCCAAAGCCTTCCTCTCCTCCAGCGAAGCCCGACAGATGAGCGAGAGCGAACTCGAACGGGAACTGCACCGGCGGGGCCAGGAGTTGATACGCAAGCTCCTGCAAGAACATCACGACCAACGCAGTCCGGGAGAGACTGCCGGTCCGGCCGAGGACGCCGGCGGTGTCGAGTGCTCGGAGCCGTGCGGGCGCGAGAGTCACACGGAAACGACCTCCCGCACGATGCAGGTTGTGCGTCCGGGCTGCGCGCGGCGCCACGGCCGGCATCCGCTCGACCCCGCACTGAATCTGCTACCGGAGCGCTACTTGTTCGAAATGCGCCGCGTGAGCATCGCGACCGCCTCGCGGGCACCGCCACGTACGCCCTGGAAGCCAACAGTGGTACTCGACACCATCCACGTCGCAGCGGCGATGCGGCGTGCGGTGCTCGTCGCCGGCTCATCGAACGACCTGTCAGCATGCCGTCCGCGACTGGCGGTCCTCAAGCTGCCAAGGGCAGCCGGCGCTTTGATGCGTACTGACACCTTCCACGAAGCGCGCGAGTACCCCCCAGCGGTCGCTGACCGCACAAGGACCGTCGGACACCGGTCCCCGTCGTCGCTTCCTTAGCACGACCAGGCGCAACTGCCTCCTGCCTTGCCGCCGCCGCAGAGACTGCTTCGGCCGCCGACGAAGAAGAGCCGCACCCATCGGCTTTCAGCTTCCCGGACAGGTCCGGTACAACGAACGCACGGCGGGAGAGCGCGTCAATGGCCGACTGAAGGACGAGTTCGGTGGCCGCCATGTACGAGTCCGTGGCGCCTCGAAGGTGATGTGCCATTGCATGTTCGGCATCCTCGCCCTCACTGCCGACCAGCTCCTGCGCCTTGTGACATAACCGACGTGTCGGCGGACCGGCCGCATCCCATCGCCATGGCCGGACCGCCATCAGCGCATCTACCCGTGTCCCTCAACGCCCGTCGAGAACACCGTCGAAGCCGGCTGTCTCAGCCCTCTCCGCTTGCCCACACGTGCTGTAGAACGAGATCGGAGGCGACAAACCCAAGGGCGATGGGACTCCAAGCAGGAAGGACCGCCATCAGCCCATCGAGCCGAATCCCCCACGAGTTCTGCAAGTGGCTCAGGTCTCCGAGAATCCCTCCCAGTTCGACGAGATGAGCTTCAGTGCCATCATGCGCGAAGCCTTCCGGCGTGGATTGGTGCGGTCCGAGTTGTCCGCCTGGAAGGAGTACAGGAAGCTCCGCGGCACGACCAGTCACACCTACGACGGAGCCAAGGCGCGGGTAGTCTTCGAGGGCGTGCCGGCCTTCCTCCGGGAGGCCAGATACCTGCGGGATCAACTGCAACAGAGGAACCACTCCCGTGACGCCGCCGATTGACATCCGCGCCGACCACCTGCGCATCGTGCAGGACGTACTGCGTCGGCATCTGCCCGACGGTGTGACGGTCTGGGTCTTCGGGAGCCGTGCCACGTGGACGACGAAGGACTCGTCCGACCTGGATCTCGCTCTGGAGGGAGACACCGCCATCCCACCACAGAGCCTGTCCACGCTGGAGGTGGCGTTCGAGGATTCGGATCTTCCGTTCGCCGTTGACATCGTTGACGTCGTTGACGTCAGGCGGATCAACGAACGATTCAGGCGGATCGTGGCGCAGCAACGGTTGCGGTTGCCGGAAAGCGACGGCTCACGTGCGACCGGGAGGCGCAGCGGAGGCCTATTCGGTTTTCTGCCACCCGGTTGGAAACGCTCGACACTGGGGGCTGTCTGCGAGCGTGGCGGTGGCAACATCCAGACTGGACCATTCGGGAGCCAACTCCACGCGTCGGACTACCGACCGGTCGGCATTCCCTCCATCATGCCGCAGAACCTCGGTGACAATCGGGTCATCGCGGACGGAATCGCACGCATCGGAGACCGTGACGCCAACCGCTTGCGGCGCTGCTTGGTCCGCGAGGGCGATATCGTCTACAGCCGTAGAGGCGATGTCGAGAAGCGAGCGCTCATCGGACCTCGTGAAGATGGGTGGCTGTGTGGCACTGGCTGCCTTCGCGTACGTTTGGGCGAGAACGGTGCCGATCCGAGATACGCCTCGTACTACTTCGGACACCCCGCCGTTCGCGAATGGATCGTCCGCCATGCCCATGGCGCGACCATGCCGAACCTGAACACGTCGATCCTGTCTGCCTGCCCATTCGTCGTTCCGCCCGTCCTCGATCAACGTGCCATCGCGCACATCCTCGGCACGCTGGACGACAAGATCGAGCTGAACCGTCGGATGAACGCGACGCTGGAGGCGATGGCGCGGGCGCTGTTCCGGTCCTGGTTCGTCGAGTTCGACTCGGTGCGGGCCAAGATGGAAGGCCGCGACACCGGCCTGCCGAAGGACATCGCCGACCTGTTCTCCGACCGGCTGGTGGACTCCGAGCTGGGCGAACTCCCGATGGCGGATGGCGGATCCCGGCCACGGAATCTTGGTTGAGGAAAGATGTGGAGGCTGTATTCGCATCGTACTTGATACGGTTCAAGCCCATTCAGAGTCGCCATGCCCGGATTTTGCAGTACTGGCTCAGGTCCGACGCGTACTGGCAACTGGTCAGGGGCCAAGCCACGGGGACGACGCGAGTGAGCTTGAACGCGAAGGTCCTCAGTCGGTTTCCTGAGGAGCGCTACGGCGACCACGCGGGCTTCGTGGCCGCGGTGCGCCGCGCCGCAGACGAGTCGGTCGGGCGCCGGCGCCGGCTCCTGCTGCCGGAAGACGCCGAGGTGCTCGTCCGGATGGCGGAGGAGAGCGACGTTCTGAAGTAGCCGAGGCGCCGCAACGGGCCTTCGGACACGTTCTGCGGCGGCCGGTGCCATGTGGAGCAGTGGCCTTGCCCGAGAGCGGGGCGTGACCGAACGGCCGCCGCCCCGCGGTCATCTGCTCCCCGGCTGCCGCACGTCCCCGAAAACGTCCAGCGTGTTCAGCCGCCTCGAGTGCGCGGAACCTCTCCGAGGCGAAGCGCGATTCGCAGAACGGCGCCCAGCAACGCGAGGAGGACGACGTACCAGAGAGCCCAACCCAACAGGCCCGAGACCCTGCCCTCCATGCCCATCAGCCAGACCGTGAGGATGTGGGCGCCCGCGGCCGTGGTCACGGCGGAGGCGTCGTCGTGGAAGAACGTCCGATACACCGCCCGGTACAGGGCGCCGAGCAGGGGCATCCCCAGCAGAACGCCCAGGGCGCCGAAGTTGGCGTACATCTCCCCCACGTGATGGATCTTGAAGCCGTTGATTTCGTTGCCCTCGTGCAGGAACCCGTAACGCTGGCCCAGGTCTTGCACCTCCCTGGGCTTGCCCTCCCAGACGAAGCGTGGGACGAGTTTGAACAGCACGGGGTAATAGGTCTCACCGCGCAGATACGGCACGTTGCCGGGCGCCTGGTGGATGACCCAGGCCACGGGCAGCAGCATGTTCAGGCGTTCGGACACCGTGTTCAGGGCGTTATCGACGTAGCTAAAATGGAGCCTCGTGTCACGAAGCCCGGTATCATCCGCACGAAGGCGCCGGCCTTCCACATCAGGGAGAGATCGGCCCATGGCGCATTCGGGTTCCGTCCCGGCGAGTCGTGCGTCTCGTTCGCTCGCGTGACGACCGGCCGGACGCCTCCGGTATGATTCGGATAGAAGGGCCGGATCTTCAGGCCGGTCCGAATGCGGTCTATGGCGTATGCCGGCAAGGAGACCGGGTGAACGCACCGGCCGTCGGCGACCACTCCGCCTTGGAGGCCGAAGTCGAAGGTGTCGAAGAAGGAATGAGCGGCCCGATGGCCGGGCAGGTCGGCGCGGTCGACCGGATAGACGTGCACGAAGAAGCTTGGCCTGCCGTCGCCCGACGGGTCCGCACGGTCCGCACCGCATGCCTCGGCGTCGTTGTAATGGTAGGTCAGGATGCGGTCTTCTTCATGATTGTATATGGCGTAGTCCGGTGTCTCGACGATCGGTTCGCCGCGTTCCGCACCGCTATCGCCGGGGATCGGGAGGGTGAAATTATGGACTGAGATGCGCTGGGGCATACTTGCGTCGACCCCGTGCGTCCAGATGAGGGAGCGGTACTGGTGCCGCATGGGAAGCAGCACGGCCAGCAGGACGGCGGCGGTGAGGACCCCGTACGCCATCACCTTCCAGGTCGGCGCGGGCGCGGTCACCATCCAGGCCACGAACAGGGCGATGATGGCGCCCATTCCCTCCGTCACGAGGCCGCTGCTCAGGCCCAGCACCGTGTAGTAGACGACCAGCGACCACAGGAACGACCGGCCGGCCGGGCCCAGTCGTCCGCGCAAGTGCAGGCGGAACAGGATCAGGATGGAGAGAACGACGAACTGACCGGCTAGGTTGATCGGGAAGGCGATGGCCGACGGCAGCCCGTCGCCGCCGGTGTAGGTCGCCACTACGTGGCCGACGTGGAGGTAGAAAAAGGGCGCGGCGGCCAGGCCGATGACGACGGCCAGTGAGGCGGCGTGGCGGTGCATCCGCGCCGGGACGAACTCGACGCGGGGGAACGCGGGGGCCGGCCGTCGGCGGTGCGGCCCGAAATGCGCGGCCAGCAGCAGCGCCCAGCCGGCCAGCGCGAGCGCCAGCGCCAGATCGATGAGGGAATCGTCTATCGACGGACTCCCGAGCCACCACCCATGGGAATCGTGTTGCAGAAAGACCGGCGCGCCGAAGTACAGCCCATAGGTGACGCCGACGAGGGGCATCACGGAGTGGCCCCAGTCCCGGTCGGAGGCCCACATCAGCGTCGGGGCCGAACAGAGACAGAGGATCAGCGAGGCCATCAGGCGCTGCAGCGCCGTCGGACCCGCCGGCGCGTACAGGTTCAGCGCGAGCACGGCCACGCCCACCACGACGGCGAGCCCGGCGACACGTCGATTGACGCCGCCGATGGCGGCGAACAGTGTCTTCGCCGGGACGCCCGCCTTGAAGAGATCAGCGTTCATGTCGGCTCAAGACCTCGCGGAACAGCTCGACGTGGGCGTCGGCCGCGCGCTCGCACGAGAACCAAGCGGCGCGGCGGCGGAGCGCCGCTTCCGGAGGCCTGTCGCTCTCCAGCGCCTCGACCACCGCCCGCGCGAGGGCCGGGGCGTCGCCGACCGGCGTCAGTTTACCCCATCGCCCCCCTTTCAGTATATCGCGCGGCCCGTGGGGCGTGTCGGTGCTCACCACGGGCGTGCCGCAGGCGATGGCTTGGGGGAACCTCGGGTGGTACAGCCGCATCCCCGGTCGGAGGCCTTCCCGGTACGCCACGATCAGGCGCGCCACCAGCAGGTCCACGCGATGGCCGCGCTCGACGAGCGCCTCGGCCAGGGTGAGGGCCGTCCGCTCCGCACCGCCTCCCGTCAGGCGATACAGCACGAACCCGACGTGCAGCCTGCCCGATGCGGTCGTCAGTCCGTTCATCCTAGTGTGCACCGTCAGAAATACGTGAGCAGTAACGCTTCAGGGATTCCGATCTGCTCGGCGGTCTTCGTCCAGACGAAGGGCTTGGGGTCTTCGTTGTAGACCGCCAGGTACTCCTTGATCGCCGCCTCGAGTGCTTGGGTGCTGCGATGGGTTCCACGCCGGATCTGCTGCCGGGTGATCTCGGCGAACCAACGCTCTACCTGGTTGAGCCACGATGCGCTCGTGGGCGTGAAGTGCAGGTGATACCGAGGACGCCGTGCCAGCCAGTCGTGGATCATCGCCGTCTTGTGCGTGCCGTAGTTGTCCAGCACCAGGTGGATGTCGAGGTCGGGCGGCACCGCCTTGTCGATCACGGCGAGGAAGCGCTTGAACTCCACCGAGCGGTGCTTCCGAAAGCACCTGCCGATCACCTCGCCGGTGGCGGTGTTCAGGGCCGCGAACAACGAGGTCGTGCCGTGCCGTCGATAGTCGTGTGTCCGCTGCTCCGGTGCTCCCGGACGCATCGGCAACACCGGCTGGGTACGGTTCAACGCCTGGATCTGCGACTTCTCATCCACACACAGCACCACCGCTCGCTCCGGCGGATGCAGGTACAGCCCCACGATATCGCGCACTTTCTCGATGAACAACGGGTCTCGCGACAGCTTGAAGGTCTCGCTGCGATGGGGCTTGAGCGCGAACGCGCGCCACACGCGGCCGACGGTCGAAGCGCTCAGCCCGCAGGCTCGGGCCATCGACTCCCGGCTCCAATGCGTCGCCCCCCGTGGGGTCGTCTCCAGCGTCCGGACCACGACCCGTTCGACGTCCTCGTCCGACACCCGGCGCGGCGCGCCCGGCCGTGGTTCGTCCAGCAAGCCGTCGCAGCCGTTGCGCAGGAACCGCCGCCGCCACTTGCCGACCGTGGCCCGCGTCGTGCCCAGAGCCTGCGCCACGACCTGGTCGCTCCGTCCCGCGGCGCTCTGCAGCACGATGCGTGCCCTCAGGGCCAGAGCCTGCGCGGTATTGCGCCGGCGCAGCCAACCCTCCAGTTCCTCGCGCTGTGCGTCCGAGACCTCCGGGACCTCTCGTGTGTAATGGTTCGGCACGGCCCTCCTCGCTTCCGGGCCGACCGTACCACGAGCCGATTCTACTGGTCAAGAACTTCAGGCGTTGGACACTAGCACGACGCAGACGGAATAGGCGCCCCGGCCCTCGGGCAGGAGCGTGTAGGCGAGCGTCGCCTGGATCAGGATGGCCCCGGTAGACCAGGTAGACTTTCCCTGCCAGCCCCGTCCGATGGGTTTGACCACCTCCCATTTTCCATGGATCAGGAGACCGAGGACCACGTGGCCGATGCGGGTCGCGAACAGGATGGCGACGTCCTGTCCGCCGGACGTCCTGTCCGCCGGTCGTGTCGGGACCTCCTCGCACATGCCTCGACGCTACGACCGCCATCATATATCGCCAATGCTCAAAACGCGACTGGGATCAACGGGCTCCGCGGCATCCGAGTCCGCGGCGTCGATGTGCGGGATCTGTTACGGTATCCTTTCCGATACAGCCCGCGCGTGCCGCGGCCGCTCTCTCGCTACCGAGCGAGAACGCTTGGGCGGGGGGCGGGGCCGTTGTGGGCAACGCGAATCATGGTTTCTCCACGTCATCCCGTCGAACCCGACGTTCGCGCCGGAGACCCGGAAATCCGTCCGAGCGGCCTCGCGACGCCGTTCCCATCGGTGTCGGTCATTGTCCCGGCCCGCGACGCCGAGGAGAGCATCGGGAAGGCGCTCGACTCGGTGTTGGCTCAGGACTACAACGGTTCGGTGGAGGTGATCGTTGCCGACGGGTCCGACAACACCGCCACGTCGGACCTGGTTCGGCGGCTGTATCCGACGGTGACACTGATTCCCAATCCGCAACGTGTCATCGGGTATGGCATCCAGGCGGCGTTGCGGGTGGCGACCGGAGAGATCGTCGCACGCTGCGACGTCCATACGACCTGGCCGCCTGGATACCTGCACCGGGCGGTAGAGACGCTGCAGAGAACCGGGGCGGCCAACGTCGGCGGCCGACAACGACCGGTCGGCACCACGTTCTTCGAGCGCGCGGTGGCGCTGGCGATGACCACGCCGCTGGGGACTGGGCCTGCTCGCTACCGGCTGGGGGGCCTCGAGGGCCCCGTCGACACCGTCTACCTCGGCGTGTACCGACGTGACAGGATGGCCGCGGTGGGCAGTTACGACCCCGACATGGTCCGGGGCGAGGACTATGATCTCAATGCCCGGCTGCGGGCACACGGGGAAACGGTGTGGTTCGATCCCGAGCTCGTGGTCGACTATCGGCCGCGCGGCACCCTGCGGGACCTCGCCCGACAGTATTTTGGCAACGGCCGTTGGAAGCGGGTGGCGTTGCGACGACAACCGATGTCGCTGCTGTTCGGGTACAACGCCGGCCTGCTGCTGTTGGTCCGGCACGCCGCCGGCCCGCTGCTGCTGCTTGGGTTGGCGGCCTCCCTGGTCCTCTTCTGGGCCGGCGCTCCTGGGGCGGCGGCGTTGCCGCTCACGTATGCAGTCACCTTGGCCCTAGTGTCCCTGGTGGTCGGCGTTCGTCGCCGTTCGTGCGCCGCGTTGCTGCTCCCGCTGGTCCTTGCGACGATGCACCTGAGCTGGGCGGTCGGTAGCCTTACCCCGTTGGGGCGCCGGGGTCGCGGCCGGCGACCGACGCGGTCGGCGGAACCGCGATGAAGTCGGAGCAGGGTCGCGGCGATCGATGGCCGAAGATTCTGATCGTCGGTCCGCTAGGCTCCGGGGCGTCCGCCACCAACGTGATTGGAGGGAGCAAGGTTGCGTGCGACGAACTGGTCCATGAATTGGAGATGCGAGGTTTCGAGCTGGATATGGTCGATACCTCGGGACGCGTGACCAATCTCTCCCGCTGGAGAGTCCAGGCGAGTCGTCTTGCGAGGTTCCTGCGGATGGTCCGAGGTGTCGTGAAGAAGATCCGGCACTCGCAGCTCGTCTTCGTGTTTATTGCTCCCTCTTCCGCGACGGTCGTCGCTTCGTCGGCCTGGATTCTCTGCAGAATAGCCCGTCGCCCCTTGGTGCTGCGGTTGTCCGGGGCCGATCTCGATTCCGTGTATTGCAAGTACGGTGCCCCGGCCCGCTGGCTGGCGGATCGCACCTGGATGCGCTGCTCGCTGATGTACGTCCAAACACAGCGGTTGCGCCGGATCTTCGACAACCGAACCAGTTGTCGCTGGTTGCCCAACATAAGGAACGTCGAGGCGCATGCTGCGGTCGGGCGCGAGGAGCGTCACAAGAAGGAGATCCGCAAGCTGATCTTCATCTCCCGGGTCTTCCGCAGAATCTGTGGGTAAGAACGGAGGCTGGTAGTCCTCGTCAGACAAGAGGCAGCGTGCCCGTGTGCTCGCCGCCGTCAAGGCGCTTCGCTCCGCTCCGCCCCCGCTGCGCGGGGCTGACGGCCTGGACGCCGGCTCCGCGCACGAGCGCCCCGGCTCTCGTCTGACGAGGACCAAATGCCCGACGCCCGTATCGGGAGGGCGATGGCCCGTCCCGAAGCACAGAACGCAGCCTCGACATCGGAAACGCATCCCGTTCCGGAATCCGCGACAATTGGTGTTGCAGCAGCCAAGCGACGCGGAAGGGGAACGGGATGCAACTCAAGAGTATCTTGAATCGGGTCCAGAAGCACCCGTCGTTCATCTACGAGACGGTGCGGCTGGTGGAGCACCCGCAGTTGACCCTCGAGGTTCGGGTGCGGCCTCGCGCCGGGACCCGCGCGACGTGCTCGCAGTGCAGGCGCCGGGCCCCGGGCTACGACACGCAGGCGGTCCGGCGCTTCGACTTCGTGCCCCTGTGGCACATCCCCGTGGTCTTCCTCTACGCGATGCGCCGCGTCGACTGCCCGCGCTGCGGCGTACGGGTCGAGGCGCTGCCGTGGGCCACCGGCAAGCACCGACTGACCGACGCCTACGCCTGGTTCCTCGCCGGGTGGGCCAGGCGTCTGTCGTGGCAGGAGGTCGCCGCGGCGTTCCCCACGTCCTGGGACACCGTCTATCGGGCCGTGCGCATGGCGGTCGACTGGGGCCTCGCGCACCGCGACCTCACGAACATCGAGGCCATCGGCGTCGACGAGCTCTCCCGCCGCCGCGGGCAACGCTACCTGACGCTGGTCTATCAGATCGACGGTCACTGCAAGCGCCTGCTGTGGGTCGGCCGCGAACGCAAGGCCGCGACGTTGGAGGGCTTCTTCGACTGGTTCGGCCCCGCACGCAGCGCGGCGCTGTATTTCGTCTGCTCGGACATGTGGAAGCCCTACCTGAAGGTGGTTGCCGAGCGCGCCGGCCAGGCCGTGCAGGTGCTCGACCGCTTCCACATCATGAGCCATTTCTCGCAAGCGATCGACGAGGTGCGCGCGGCGGAGGCCCGGAAGCTCGCCGCCGCGGGCCGGGCGCCGGTGCTCAAGCGCAGCCGCTGGCTCCTGCTCAAGCGTCCGGAGAATCTCAGCGACGAGCAGCGGGGCCGGCTTGCGGAGCTGGTGCGTCGCAACCTGCGCACGGTTCGCGCCTACCTGCTCAAGGAGGACTTTCAAGCGCTGTGGGGCTACGTGTCGCCGTACTGGGCCGGCCGGTTCCTCGACCGCTGGTGCACTCGGACGATGCGCTCGCGGCTCGACCCGATGAAGGAGGTGGCCCGCATGCTGCGCTCGCACCGCGACCTGATCCTGAACTGGTTCCGGGCCCGAGGGCAGTTCTCCAGTGGCATTGTCGAAGGCTTCAACGGGAAGGCCAGAGTGATCACCAAACGGGCGTATGGCTTCCGCACCTCCGCGGCACTGGAAGTCGCTTTGTATCATGCACTTGGCGACCTGCCCGAACCAGAACTCACCCACAGATTCTGCTGACGAGGCCATCTCCCGACTGCACATGGACAAGGGGCTGGTCGAGGCGCTCCGTGCTTGCCGCGACTTGCCGGACCACTGTCATCTCCAGGTGTTCGGACCACGCATGTCCGACACGGACTTTTCCCTGTTCGCGGGGCATCCCAGGGCGAGCTACTGCGGCGTTCTGCAGCCCGAGGAGGTGCCGCAGGTCATGCGCGACCATGACGTGCTGCTGTTTCCCAGCTACTACCCGATGGAGGGTTATCCCGGCGTCATCATCGAGGCCTTTCAGTGCGGCTTGCCGGTCATCGCCGCCAGGTGGCGAGACGTTCCGGAACTCGTCGAGCATGAGGAGAACGGCCTGGTGGTGGAACCGCGCTCCGCTGCGGCCGTGCGGTCTGCAATCGAACGGTTGCTGAACGATCCCGGTCTGTATCGGCGGCTTTGCGAGGGTGCGCGGCGGCGCGGCGACGACTTCCGCAGCAAGAACTGGTTCGGGCCCGTCGCCGAGGACCTGCGCGCGCTGACGCTGGGTACTGGGGCGATAGCGACCGGAACGTATCTCTCGAAGCGGTGAGCAGCCCCGATGGGCAACACAGGCGCGGCTAGGCGCGGCTGGAGCGCTCAGCGGGCGCCGAGGACAACGCGGAATGCCCGCCAGGCGTGGACGGCGTCGTCAGGCCGCGGCAGCCAGATTGAAGGCCAGCGCATGCGAGCAGCTATTCCGAACGCCGCCGCGAGCAGGATGAGTCGGCAGATCATGCCCAGGGTCAGCCCCCAAGCGGCGGCCGCTACGCCGGCGACGGGATAGAGCACGAGCATCGCAACAAGATTCGCCGCCAGTCCCAGGGAGAAAGCGCAGGAACAGACGCCCGGGCGGTCGATACCCTTGAAGTATGTTCCGAGTATGCCGGCGCAGGCACAGGCGAGCACTCCGGGGGCGAGGATCCACAGCAGCGGGACTACCGGCAGGAAGGCTCCGGGGAACAGGATTCGAACCAGCGGCGTGCTGACCGCGAGCAGGAGGAGAATCGCGGCCACGGTACTGCACGCCACGACCCGCAGGCAGAGCGCCGTCAAATCCGGGCGGCCGCTGCCTGCGATGCGGGGCAGCAGCGCGTTGCCGACCGCGTCGGAGATCATGCGAAGCCGGAACATGAGCGCGTGCGCGGTTGCGAACAGGCCGATTTCCGCCGGGCTCGCGATCAGCCCGAGAAGGAGAACGCCCGCGCTCATTTCTAGCTCGCCGGCTACGCCCGCGGGGTGAAATCGCAGACCGTACGCGATGACTCGCGTGGAGGCGGTGCGGAGCGGATTCACCAGAACCAGCCCGTGATGGCGCCGCAGGTACCACGCGCACAAGGCCACGGTGCAACCGTGCGCGGCGGCGACCGCGAGCACGGCGCCGTCCACGCCGAGTCCCGATAGCCGCACGAGGACAAGAAGAACGAGGGCGTTCACGGCGAGGTGAAGCAGGGTGAACACCGCGAGACGTCCGAAGTGGCGGAGGGCCGCGAGTTGACGCTCCATGGCGCCCGAGAACGCCATGAGCGGAACCAGGGCAAGCGCCAAAAAGAAGGTACGCGTGTCCGCCTGCTGAAAGAAGGCCATCTCACCGTGGACCAACGGGATCGCCAGGGAGACGGCCAGGGCTCCGCCGACGAGGCAGATCGCGAGGGCGGCGCCGACGCCTTCCGAGACGGTCGCCTGTCTCGTGATGACGAAGTACTGCGCGCCTTCTCGCGCCCCCGGCGTGAAGAGCACGCTGAGAAAACTCGCGAACACGACGCACAGGGCGAAGCTGCCGCGGCCTGCCGGCAACAGCATGTAGGCCAGAAGACTCTGGATCGCGAGGCCCACGACGACCTTGCCGACACGGGTCGCGAACACGATGGCTGCGTCCCGCCCGCCGGTCGTGTACGGATGTCGTGGTGTATGGGGTTTTTCCGGTGTCACGGCTGCGACGTTTTCTGGCGCCACGCCAGTTGCTCGAACAGCGCGACATAGGCGTCGGCGGCCTTGGCGGGTGAGAAGTCGGCTGCGCGCGCCCGCAGCGTTTCCTCGGGTGGGTGCTCGCCGCGCAGGGTCTTGACCAGCGCCCGCGCCAGCGCCGGCGCGTCGCCCACGGGCGGTAGTTCGCCCCACTGCCCGAGGATTTCACGCGGGCCATAGGGCGTGTCGGTGCTGACCACGGGCGTGCCGCAGGCCAGCGCCTCGAGGATAACTGTCGGCAGGCCCTCCCAGCGTGACGAAAGTGCGAGCAGCCCCGCGCGTCTCATGTAACGGTACGGGTTCTCGTCGAAGTCCACGAAACCGATATCCTCGTCGACGCCGTGGCCCCGCGCCAGGGACAGTAGCGTTGCCCGGTAGGAGGGCGACAGCTTGCCGAGGATGACCAGCCGCGCGTCCACGTCGCGGCGCGCCAGCCCGAACGCCTCCACGAGGGTGGGGTGGTCCTTCTGGGGCGCCTCGCGCCCGACGCTCAGGACCACCGGCGGCTCGTCGTTCGCAAACCAGGGATGAGTAACTTCCTCCTGCGCCAGGCGCCGTATGCTGTCGGCGGGGATGGGGTTGTAGATGGCGTGAATGCGCTTGGCGTCCAATCCCAGCGATCGTTGCACGGATTCGGCCACGCCCCTGGACACCGCCACCACCGCGTCCGCCAGCGGATAGAGCGTCCGTGCGGCGGCCAGCCATTCAGGCGCATAGTCGGCGGTGACGTTGTTGTGTACCGTGACCACCACTGGAACGGCCCGGTCGCTCAACTGCGTGGCGCAGACCATGGCGGCGTCGGCGCCCGGCAGCGCCGACACCAGCAGGTGAGGACGCGCCTCGCGAACGTACCGCGCGATCATGTATGTATACGCATAGACGCGGTGACGCCTTCGAACGGGCAGGTCGAGCCCCTTCCGGTTTAGAGCCAGCCAAGCCCGCGCGGCCCCGGCGGGGTTGACGGTCATCGCCTCCACCTCGACTCCGGACCGCTGCACCTCCTGCAGCAGCTTCCTGTCGGTCCCTGGGATCCGCGCCCGATGGACACGCATTCCGCCGGGGACCGCGGCCCGGTAATCACCAGCGAACCGCGGGATCACGAGGTCCGCCCTGTGCCCACGGTCGATGAGCGACCTCGCCAAGTTGAACATGACGCGCTCCGCCCCGCCGCCGTTCAGGCTGGTCAGCAGGAAGCCGACATGGAGCTTGTCGGACGTCACGGTGCACGCTCGCTCACCACCTTCTCGAACAACGTGACGTACGCGTCGGCGGCTTTCTCGGGTGAGAAGTCGGCGGCTCGCGCCCGCAGCGCTTTCTCCGGCGGGTGCTCGCCGCGCAGGGTCTTGACCAACGCCTGCGCCAGCGCCGGCGCGTCGCCCACGGGCGGTAGTTCGCCCCACTGCCCGAGGATTTCACGCGGGCCATAGGGCGCGTCCGTGCTGACCACGGGCGTGCCGCAGGCCAGCGCCTCGAGGATCACCGTCGGCAGACCCTCCCAGCGCGAGGAAAGCGCGAGCAGCCCCGCGCGTCTCATATAGCGGTACGGGTTCTCGTCGAAGTCCACGAAACCGATATCCTCGTCGACGCCGTGGCCCCGCGCCAGGGACAGCAGTGTTGCCCGGTAGGAGGGCGACAGCTTGCCGAGGATGACCAGCCGCGCGTCCACGTCGCGGCGCGTCAGCCCGAACGCCTCCACGAGGGTGGGGTGGTCCTTCGCGGGCGCCTCGCGCCCGACGCTCAGGACCACCGGCGGCTCGTCGTCCGCAAACCAGGGATGAGTAACTTCCTCCTGCGCCAGCCGCCGTATGCTGTCGGCGGGGATGGGGTTGTAGATGGCGTGAATGCGCTTGGCGTCCAATCCCAGCGATCGTTGCACGGATTCGGCCACGCCCCTGGACACCGCCACCACCGCGTCCGCCAGCGGATAGAGCGTCCGTGCGGCGGCCAGCCATTCAGGCGCATAGTCGGCGGTGACGTTGTTGCGGACCGTGACGACCACCGGAACGGCCCGGTCCGTCAACTCCGCGGCGCAGACCGTGACGGCGTTTGGGCCCGGAAGCGCGGACACCAGAACATCGGGACGCGCATCACGAACGTACCGCGCCAGAATATGAGCGTAGGGATAGACGGAGCGCATGCCGCTGCCGCGTATTACGGGTATCCCGGGATACCTCCAAGCGAGAACCAACCATGCCCGCGCGGCCCCGAAGGGGTTGACGGTTGTCTCTTCCACCTCTATTCCTGCCCTCCGGACTGCGCGCAGCAACATCCTGTCCGTGCCGGGGATCCGCGCCCGATGGACACGCATTCCGCCGGGGACCGCGGCCCGGTAGTCCCCCGCGAACCGTGGGATCACGAGGTCCGCGCGGTGCCCGCGGTCGATGAGCGACCGCGCCAGGCGGAGAATATTGCGCTCCGCCCCGCCGCCGTTCAGGTTGGTCAGCAGGAAGCCTACATGGAGCTTGTCAGACGTCACGGTGCACGCTCGCTCACCACCTTCTCGAACAACGCGACGTACGCGTCGGCGGCTTTCTCGGGTGAGAAGTCGGCGGCTCGCGCCCGCAGCGCTTTCTCCGGCGGGTGCTCGCCGCGCAGGGTCTTGACCAACTCTTGCGCCAGCGCCGGCGCGTCGCCCACCGGCGGCAGATCGCCCCACTGCCCGAGGATCTCGCGCGGTCCATAGGGCGCGTCGGTGCTGACCACCGGCGTGCCGCAGGCCAGCGCCTCGACGATCACGATCCCCAGGCCCTCCCAGCGCGAGGAGAGCGCGACCAGCGCCGCACGCGCCATGTAGCGATAAGGGTTCTCGTCAAAATCCAGAAAGCCGAGGTCATCTTCCACTCCGTGCCTCTGCGCCAGGAACTCGAGTCTTGCCCGATAGGGCGCCGAGAGCCTGCCGAGGATGACCAGCCGCGCATCCGCCTCGCGCCGCGCCAGCCCGAACGCCTCCACCAGGGTAGGATGGTCCTTCGGGGGCGCCTCGCGCCCGACGCTCAGGACCACCGGCGGCTCGTCGTCCGCAAACCAGGGATGAGTAACTTCCTCCTGCGCCAGGCGCCGTATGCTGTCGGCGGGGATGGGGTTATAGATGGCGTGAATGCGCTTGGCGTCCAATCCCAGCGATCGTTGCACGGATTCGGCCACGCCCCTGGACACCGCCACCACCGCGTCCGCCAGCGGATAGAGCATCCTGGACGTTTCCAGCCACTCCGGCGCATAGCTGGCGGTGACGTTGGTGTGTACCGTGACCACCACTGGAACGCACCTTTCAGTCAGCTCCGCAGCGCATACCGCGGCCGCGTCGGCGCTCGGCAGCGCCGACGCCAGCACCTGAGGACGCGCCTTGCGGATGTAGCGGATCAGAGTATGGACGGATGCATACAGAGAACGCTTGCGCCGGACTCGTATGCCCGGGTACTTCCGGGCAAGGACGAGCCCGATCCAGGCGACCGTGAACGGGTTCACGCCAAGCGCCGTGACCCGCATGCCGTTTGCGTCCTCTGCTCCTCCTCCCGCCGACCGTTGGACTTCCCGAAGAAACGTCCTGTCGGTGTGCGGAAGCCGCCCTCGATAAAGCCGCAACCCACGGGGGATGGCGGCCCGGTAGTTTCCCGCGAAGCAGGGGATCACCAAGTCCGCCCGGTGGCCGCGCGCGATGAGCGACTCCGCCAGGCTCAGAACGACGCGCTCCGCCCCGCCGCCGTTCAGGCTGGGCAGCACGAAGCCGACGTGGAGCTTGTCGCCGGCCACCGGCTGCGCCTTCGCGCGGCGTCGGTCGCTGTCGTGCGCCGCGCCCATCGCGACGCTCAACCCGGCGAGAAACATGAACGCTTCAAGGCTGAGCAGATCCGAGAAGGTCATGCTGTACAGGGCGATGATGATGACCCAAGCTACGGTTGCATCCCGGGCAAGCGACTTCGGTGCGCCCCATTGCGCGCGCAGCAGCAAGAGAATGGCGGACAGGAACAGCAGCAGCGGGACGATGCCGGCCTCTCCCAGCAACGTAATATACAGATTGTGAGGATCCTGCAGCAGGCCGCTGTGTGAGATGGGGCTGCCTTCCAGGTACTTCAGCGCCCTCAGACCGTGACCGAAGACCGGTGCTTCCATCGCCTTCCGGAAGCCCAGTCTCCAGAGCCGCAGTCTGTCCGTCGTCAGGAACGTACACAGGAGGCTGTCATCGCTATCGTGGCTGCGCAGACCGTGCAGCTCGGGCGGCAGGCAGGAGGCGTCCAGTTCGTTATCCGCCAGGGTCAGGGAAAGCTCCCTGATTTTGGCCAGTTCCAGCGGGACCGCACCAGTAAGACGGTTGTCGGCCAGCCACAGTTGCCTGAGATTCGCAAGGTCGGCAATCTCGCGCGGGATGGGGCCGGTCAGGCGATTGCCGCCGAGCGACAGCATGGTCAGACCAGCGAGGTTTCCCAGTTCCGGCGGAATGGCGCCGGTGAGTCGGTTGCCGTCCAACAGCACCATCTCGACATGACTCAGTTCGCCCAATTCCGGGGGAATGTGGCCGGTCAGGTTCCTGTCACGCAAGTCCAGCGATACGAGCGTGCCGTGCCTCGTGATGGCGACGCCGTCCCAGGACGCAACTGGGCGGGCGTAGCTCCAGTTCAGCGCCGCGTCGCCCGCCAGAACGTCGCGCATGCGCATCAGACGCGCGCCGACTTCGAACCGGCCGGGTTTTCTCCAGGGCGGCGGCTCGCAGGCCAGGCCGGCTTCCACCAAGTCGTGCCGCGTCGTTGCCGCGAGCTGCGAAGCCGGAACGCAACTGGTGAGTGCATTGCCGCCCAGGCGCAGTACCGCAAGACGAGGCAACCGGCCAAGTTCCGCCAGGATTCCTCCGCCCAGACGATTGTTATCGAGCCGCAGTTCCTCCAGATGCGACAGATTGCCGAACTCCGGATGCACGGCGCCCACCAATGCGTTGTTCTCCAGCGCAAGCACCCGCAGTTCGGTCAGCGTGGTCAATTCCCACGGAATGCCGCCAGTGAGTTCGTTGCCCCCGAGACGCAGTGAAACGAGTGCCTGCAACGCATCCAGTTCCGGCGGGATCTCGCCGGTCAGCGCGTTGTTCTCCAGCGTCAGCGTCCGCAGTCCGGTCAGTGCGGCCAGTTCCGGCGGTATGGCGCCTGTGAGGCGGTTGTCGCCAAGACGCAGAACGGCCAAGCCGTCCAAGGCCGAGAGCGCCGCGGGAATTCGTCCGTTCAGTCCCGTATGCGACAGATCCAGGGCGATGACGCGCGGCTCGTCCGCAGCTTCGCCGTCGAACGCGGAATAGCCGAGGGTGACGCCGCGCCAATAGTCGATGGGGACCGTGTCGCTCCAGTTCAGTTCGACATCGCCCGTCAGCACGTCACGGGCGTCCAACAGCGCGACGCAGTCGTCATGCAGGCGCGGCAGTGCTTCGCGGAGGGATCGGCAAAGCGGGTTCCGGTCGAAAACCCGGCGGCGGCCGGCATCTGGCGCCGGCGGGTCGCCAGCCGCCTCGTCATCATCCAGCCGGAACGCAGCCAGCCCGGGCAGCGCGGTCACCGCAGACGGCGCGGGGCCGATCAGGCGGTTCCCGTGCAGCCACAGGACGGTCAGCCTCGACAGCTTGCCCAGTTCCGGCGGTACGGTACCGGTCAAGAGGTTGCCGTTCAATGCCAGCGTGCGCAGATCGAGGAGGTTGCCGAGCTCGGGCGGGATCGCGCCCGCAAGCCGGTTGCGGTCCAGGCGCAGCGCGGCGAGTCCGTCAAGCTGCCCCAACTCCGGGGGGATGTTTCCGTGCAACCCCATTTGCGTCAGCTCCAGCGCCTTCACACGGCCACGAAAGCGGTCCACGACGACGCCCAGCCAGTCATCCAGGGGCACATCGCGGCTCCAGTTGAGCGGCGCATTCCCGGCGAGGGCGTCCTTCGCTGCCAGCAAAAGGGCGCAGTCGGCAAGCAGGCCCGGATCGATTTTCCTCGGCCGGCAGAAAACGGGCGTGTCGAGGTCATGGTCGACAATTTCGTCGAGCGCCGGCGGGAACGGCCGGTCCAGGTCGTTGCCGGCGAGGCGCAGCAGGGACAGATTGTCCAATCCTTCCAGCTCCGGCGGAATGGCCCCGGCGAGCCGGTTATGGCTCAGATCCAGAGCGACGAGGCCGCTCAATTCGCCGAGTTCCGCGAACAGGCGTCCGTTCAGCCCCGCGCGTCGCAGTTCCAGGGCGGTCACGCGCTGCGGCGCACCGCCGACGGAGACGCCCTGCCAGAATTCGATGGGGATTTCCTCGCTCCAGTTGAGCGGCGCCTCGCCGGCCAGGAATTCCCGGTTCGCCAACAGCAGGGCGCAGTCGGCTTGCAGCTCGGAAGCAATACCGGTGGAGGGTTGACAGAACAGACGTTCGACCGCATCCAGACCATCCCCTCCAGTGGGGCGGGCCGCTGTCTGCGCCGCCTCTGTATTGCCGAGTGATCGAGGCAGGCGCATATCGTCCAGGTCGAGGTCGTGACTGACGATCCGGTAGAGACGCTGCGGAAACGGCCGGTCCAGATCGTTGCCGGCGAGGCGCAGCAGGGACAGATTGTCCAGGCCTTCCAGTTCGGGTGGTACCGGGCCGGTGAGTCGGTTGCCGACCAGATCCAGCGTAACGAGCTGGCTCAATCGTCCGAGCTCCGGCGGGATGCGGCCGTTCAGACCGGCGCTTGACAGCTCCAGGGCGGTCACGCGCTGCGACGAGGCGTCGACGGTGATGCCCTGCCAGGACTCGATGGGGAGATGGGCGCTCCAGTTGAGCCACGCGTCGCCAGCCAGGAAGTCCCTCGCGGCCAGCAGGAGCGCGCAATCAGCGCGCAAACCGGGGCTGTCGGCGGGAGCGGCGGGGCAGTACGCGTCGTCGCTGACAAGCGCGCGCAGTTCGGGGGGCATGGAACCGGTCAGCCGGTTGCCGCTCAACCGGAGGTCCTCCAAGCTCGGCAGCTTCGCCAGTTCCAGCGGGATGGAACCGGTCAGGGCGTTGGCGGCAAGCCCCAGTACTTTCAGGTTGGTCAGCTTCTCCAGTTCGGGCGGGACAGGGCCGGTCAACCTATTGCCGTCGAGCACCAGGCGCTGCAAGCTGGTGAGA
This sequence comes from Vicinamibacterales bacterium, assembly GCA_965215155.1. Lineage (GTDB taxonomy): Bacteria > Acidobacteriota > Vicinamibacteria > Vicinamibacterales > UBA8438 > JAGWAJ01. Next base: position 3,553,961 of record CBDCCY010000004.1, read on the forward strand.
CTCCCCAACGCAGCGGGAACACGCCCGTTCAGTCCCGTTCGCGGCAATTCCAGCGCGATGACACGACCTTGCGGACCGCCGAGGGTCACGCCTTGCCATTCGCCTATCGGCAAGGCCGTGCGCCAGTTGAGCGGCGCGTCGCCAGCCAGCGTGTCCTTCGCCGCCAGGAGCAGGGCGCAGTCGTCGTACAACGGAGGGTTCAGCCGGTTGAACCGCGGCGGCGGCCCGCAGAATACGAAGTGGCCGAGATCATGCTCGGAGATCTGGAACAGGGCTGGCGGAACAGGGTTTGTCAGGCGGTTCTCTCTCAACCACAGGGTCCGCAGCCGGGGGAGCTGTCCCAGCTCCGGCGGAACGGGACCGGTGAGCCGATTGCCGGCCAGGTTCAATGAGGTCAGGGCCTCCAGACCGACGACCTCCGGGGGAATGCGGCCGGTCAGCCCTTTCCCGGACAGGTCGAGCGCCGTCACACGTCCCGCTACGTCGCTCACGATCACGCCCTGCCAAGAGCCGACAGGGATGTCCTTGCTCCAGTTGAGCGGCGCCTCGCCAGCCAGCGTGTCCTTCGCCGCGAGCAGCGCAGTGCAGTCCTCGAAAAACGCCGGGCTCGTTGCCGGCGGCGGCAGGCAGAACCGCCAAGCGGTCAGGTCGTGATTGGGGACGATGCTGAGCTGGGGAGGAATGGAATCGAAGTCGTTGCCCGAGAGACGCAGGAGGGACAGGTCGATTTCGCCGAGACCGACCGGAACCGGACCGCCCAGGCGATTGTTCCGCAGCCACAGTTCCTCGAGGTTCTCAAGCTTCACCAGCTCCGGCGGAATGGCGCCGGTCAAGGCATTGAAGCTGAGACGCAGATTCCTCAGGCTCGCCAGATTCCCCAACTCGGGCGGAATGCGGCCGGTGAGCCGATTTCGAGCAAGATCCAGCAAGACAAGGCGATCCAGGCGACCGAGCTCCGGGGGGATACGGCCGTTCAATCCCAATTCCCGCAGACGGAGCGCCGTGACTCGTCCCTGCGGGCCATCCACTGTCACGCCCCGCCAACGGTCGACAGGTACGGAGCGACTCCAGTTCAGCGTGATGTCTCCCGCCAGGAAGTCCCTCACGGCCAGCAGCACGGCGCAGTCGGTACCGGGACTGTCGGCCGGCGAAGGGCAGTAGAACGGGGTTTCCCCAGGCCACTCGTCGTGCCGCAACCTCGACCATTCGGCAAGAACCACGGATGAACTCGCGAGTCCGACCAATCCAGCAATTCCCGCCGTTACGGTGACCGCCAACAGGACGATGGCCTTCGGTTTGCTGCGGACATTCATCAACAGGAACACCGCCGCCATCGCGGCGAATACGACGAGCGCTGTTCGGGACGCCGTCCCCAGGCCTGCGGCGACGCCGGCGGCCAGGCCCAGCCAGCCGAGCGCGCGCGGCCCGCCGTTGGTCAGAAATGCCGCGGCCAGCCCCGCCGTCATGCAGGCGGCCACACCGGCACTGTTGGGGTCGTCGAATGCGCCGGTCAGGCGGAACGGAATTCTGTAAGGCGCCAGGATGCCCAGATCGCGCAGAATCGGCGAAGCGAGAATGACGGCGCAGCTCATGGTCAGAACGACAAGCACGCCCTGCAACAACCGGTCGGCCCCGACTCGTTCCAGCACCGCGCGGCCACCCATCGCGGCGGCCACGAGCACGCCGAAACAGAGGACCGCATACTTCACGCTCTCGGTCGTGCCCGGTTGCCAGTCCGCCTCGTCCATCACGGCGGCGCCGACCATCAGATAGGACGCCACTGCTGCGAACAGCAACACGCCGGGCGTTCCACCGAGGCTTCTCCAGATGGGGGTGAGTGAACCGGATGTGCTCGAGGCGGACAGGCAACGGATTCCGATCAGGACGAACAGGATGCCGCAGCAGGCCATGACCGCCCGTGCGATAACGCCCACGACCTCCGGCATCCCCCAAAGGTGCAGATAACGCAAGCAGGCCAGGGCCATGACCGCCAATGTCCAGAACGCGACTGCGATCAGCGCGGTCTGGAGCGGCTCGCTCCGGCGCAGGAACGACTCGATAGGCGAGCTTGACATGAACGGCAAGGGGAGTCTCCCCCATGTCACGGCGACCTGGTCGGGATCGAAGGGCTCTCCTGGATGTCGTCGGTGGAGAGGTCCTCCTCATCGACGCCGGAGCCGATGCCGTCGTCGGTCCGCCGCGCCGCGGCTGGCCGCCCCCTCCGCCGCATCCTGGATCACGAACTCCGCCCCCTTCTCGGCGATCATCACCGTCGGGGCGTTCGTGTTGCCCGATGGTGATCCGCGGCATTACCGAGGCGTCGATGACCCGCAGGCCGGCGACACCGTGCACGGCGAGTCGGTCGTCGACAACGGCGAGGGGATCGTGCCCCATCCTGCACGTGCCGACGGGCTGGAAGATCGTCGTGCCGAGGTCCCGCGCCGCGTGGGCCAGCGCGTCGTCGCCCTCGACGCCGGGACCCGGCTTCCACTCCTGCGGCTCGAAGCGGGCCAGGGCCCTCGCGGCCATGATGCGCCGGGTGAAGCGCAGGCCGGCCACCGCCACCCGGAGATCCGCTTCGGTGGACAGTATAGTTGAGGGTGATGGCCGGCGCCCGCAGGGGGGCGGCGTCCTTTATCCGCACGTGTCCGCGGCTGGTCGGCTGGAGGTTGGCGACGGAGGGCGTGATCGCGTTGAACTTGTGCAGCGGGTCGCCGAACTTGTCGAGGGAGAGCGGCTGCACGTGCCACTCGATGTTCGCCGCCGCCCGCGACGGGTCGCTCCGGGCGAAGGCGCCGAGCTGTGACGGGGGCATCGTCAGCGGGCCGGTCTTGAACAGCAGATACTCCAGCCCCATTGCCGCCTTGCCGAACAGCGAGTTCACGCGCTGGTTCAAGGTGACGGTGTTGCTCACCTTGTAGATGCTGCGGATCTGCAGGGGGTCGTGGAGGTTCTCCCCGACCCCCGGCAGGTCAGGGGCGACCTCGATGCCGTGCGCCTTGAGCAGCGCGCCGGACCGACGCCCGAGAGCTGCAGGATCTGGGGTGAGCCGATGGCCCCGGCGGCCAGGATCACCTCGCGCCGCGAGCGCTCGCCCGTCCCCACCAGCTCGACCCCCGGTCGCGCGCGGGCCGGCGTCGCCCGGCTCTACTCACGATGCGCCGCACCTGCGCGTCGGTCCGCACGGCCAGGTTCGACCGGTGCAGGACCGGGCGCAGGAACGCCCTGGTGCCGCTCCAGCGCCGGCCGCCGCGCTGGTTCATCTGGAAGTAGGCGTTGCCGAAGTTGTCGCCGCGGTTGAACTCGGCGATCTTCGGGATGCCGCACTCGGCGGCCGCGTCGCGCCACGCGTCGAGGATCTCCCAGCTCACCCGCCGCTCCTCGACCCGCAGCTCGCCGCCGACCCCGTGGCACTCGTCGGCGCCGTGCTCGTAGTCCTCCGACCGCCTGAACACCGGCAGAACGTCGTCCCACCCCCAGCCGCGGTTGCCGAGCGACGCCCAGTGGTCGTAGTCGCTCCGCTGCCCCCGCATGTAGATCATCGCGTTGATCGACGAGCACCCGCCGAGAACCCGGCCGCGGGCGTACAGGATGGTCCGGCCGTGGAGCCCGGGTCAGGGCTCGATCAGGAGACCGAGGACCACGTGGCCGATGCGGGTCGCGAACAGGATGGCGTCCTGTCCGCCGGTCGTGCCCGGACCTCCTCGCACATGCCTCGACACTGTGACCGCCACTTGGTGAGCTTGAAAGCCTGCTGAACTTGGCGGATTGACCGCGATGTTCCTGCGCTACGCGGACCGACCAAGCGACCGTGACGGGGACGCCAGCGCCGACGGCGCTTGGTTCTTGGTCCGTCCGTGGAGCGTGCTCTCGGTCCGCAGACGTAGCTGTGGACGGTACTGACGATGGAGGTCCGAGTGCTCAAGTGGGGACCGGTGATCCAGGCGGCGGGCTCTGTTCTGGCCGCAGGGATAATCGCGTGGGGCGCGACCAATGCCGCAGCTCGTTTCGATCCCAAGTTCGTGCGGGTCGGCGACCACGTCATCAACATCGACCACCTCGGCGAGATCGCGCGGCATGATGTCGGCGACGGCTGCAAGATCATCACCAGCAATAGCGGCAGTCGATTCGTGCAGTCGCCCGATGGGCACTCGTTCACACAACAGTTCGCCGGGCACGATGTGGATGGGGCATCCTGCGACGTGCTGCGCGATGCGCTCAGCGACTACGCGATCGACGGAAGGCCGTTTCTCGTGCCGCGCTCCCGAGTTCGATAGCGTCGCGTAGCTCCACTCGCACGACCGCGCCAGGGTGAGTTCCGGGCTCCCGAGTCGTCCTCGGCCAGCCGTTACGGCCCGCTGAAATCCGTTTCAAAACGAGGGATGCAACGAGGGGAACAAGCGCCCTCTCTGGGCACAAGTCTCATCATATCAATGCTTTACCTGACTCCCGCATCGGAAGCCCTGGAAGCTATCTCCTGCAGTACGTCGATCTCCAGGGTCCGAAGCTCGCGGTAGGCGATGATCAGGAAGTTGCCGCAACCGCACGCCGGGTCGAACAGCCGCAGTGAGCCGAGCTTGTCCCGGAACCTCCGAAGATCGGCCACGGCGCGGCCATCCCGGCGAGCCTGCAAGCGCCGGAACTCGGCCCGCAGGTCGTCGAGGAACAGCGGCTCGATGACCTTCAGGATGTTCTTCTCCGTCGTGTAGTGCGCCCCCTGGGCGCGGCGGTCGGCCGGCTCCATGACCGACTGGAACAGCGCCCCGAAGATGGCCGGCGAGATCGCCGTCCAGTCGAACTGGCCCGCGTCGAGCAGCGCTCGGCGCATCTCGGCGTCGAAGTCCGGGATGCGGACCGCGCCGTCGAACAGGTCGCCGTTGACGTGCGGGAACCGCGCGAGGTCCTCGTCGAGCTTCGCCTGCCGCCGGTTGGGGGGCGTGTCGAGCACCTGGAACAGGCGCATCAGCCACGGGCCGAGGTCGGAGCCGTCTGGGGCCGTACGCTCCTCGATGAAGTCCAGGAAGATGTCGCGGGGCTCGAAGATGCCCGTGTCGTCGGCGAACAGGCAGAACACGGTCCGCACGAGGAACAGCTCGAGGTCGTGGCCGTCGTAGCCGGACGCCTTCAGCGCGTCGTGCAGACGGGCGATCAACTCGGACGCCTCGATGTTGACCGGGTCTTGGTCCCGGAACGTCCGGCGCTGCACGCCGATGATGAACCCGAACTTCTCGACGTGCTGCGGCAGGTCGGCGAGGGCGAAGCGGGTCTCTTCGCGTTCGTCCCGGTCGAGAAGCTCGAACGTCTGGAAGTCGCAGAGAAGCTGGAAGCGGGGGCGCTCCCGGTCCGGCAGCGCGTCGAAGTACGTGCCGGCCTGCTCGCGGGCGGCGGTCAAGTCGCGCCCGGCGCTCTTCTGCTCGACCAGGAGGACGCCGGGCCAGAACAGGTCGATGAAGCCGGCGGTGTTGTCGAGCCGCTGGACGCGTTCCTCGTACCGCGCCACGTCGCGGCGGCGCTTGCCGAAGATCTCGAAGAACTCGTTGTAGAAGCTCTGGGTCTCGCCCTTCTCGTAAGTGGCGTCGGCCCATTCACGGGCGAACTCGGCGGCCCGCGGCCGGATCTCGTTCCAGGAGAGCCTCATCGCCGCCGTCGGCTGGAGCAAGTGTCGAACACGGCGGTCATGGTACCACGCGGCGCTCAGGCGGCCGCTCGTGGCGGGTCGTGGCAGAATCTGTCAGGAAACCATGACCGAAGGCAGCCTGACGAAGGCGGCGCTCGTCGACGAAGTGGCTGACGCCGCCGACCTCACGAAGAGGCACGCCGAGACCATCGTTGAGACCGTGTTCCGCAGCATCGTGGAGTCGCTGCACCGGGGGGAGAAGGTGGAACTCCGCGGCTTCGGCAGCTTTCGCCTCCGGCGCCGCGAACCGCACCGACGCCGCAACCCCCGGACCGGCGACCGGGTGGACGTGCCGTCGCAGCGCGTCGCCTACTTCACGCCGGGCAAGGAGCTGAAGGAGCTGATCAACCCGGAGCCGGCGCAGGCCCGCCCGACTGCGGCTCCGGTGCCGAAATGAGGCGAGAAGGTCGGCGAACGCCGCCGCCGTAGACGCTGTTCCCCCTTCCTGGAGGGACAACTTGGAGGGGAGCGACCGGACCCGGCGGGTGTGACGGAGGAACACCTGCCGGGTCCGCAAATCGCCAGATTTGCCGTGGTCGCCTCCCCTACTCCCACCCGACCCTTTGTCTGTACGTGGGGGCGGGTCTGTGATGTTGGAATCTGTTGATAGGAAAGGGCTTGGCTGGTTGTCCGGTGTAAGTTCAGGTGTGACTGGGGGTGTAAGTTCGGCCGCCCATCCTCCTTACACCCTTACTGCGGCATCATCGGTGTAAGTTCGCCTCGGTTCTTGTTGTGATCAGGCGGCAGGTCGGATCACACTCCCGCCCTCGTCGTCCTGTTCCTCATCGTGCTTCCGTACTTCTCGCCTCCGGTCCTGTCGCCGATCTCGTACGCCGGTACTTGGTTCTTTGCCGAGCCCGTTTGGTTCCCTGTCGTCTCCCCGCGCCGTGTTCCGCCCGGTACCGTACCATGCCGTTTGCTTTCCTGGCGCGTGTGTCCCCTGTGCGACCGGCCTGCTGCTGACGGAGCGGGCTGCCGTAACGGGCGGCGGTGGCCGCCGACGGGGTCCGGGTCGTGGTCGATGCCGGTCCCGTTGTCAACGGGACGGACCCCCGTGTCCGTCATAACCAGCTTCGTCCGCGACGGCGGCCGGTGCGTCACCGGGACGGCCGCAGCGAAGCGGAGGAGCCGAAGGCTTGACTCGCCGGACGCCGTCGTGGCACCCGGTCTCCGCGGCCGCGTTCACGCCGCGCGAGTGACGCGCGGTGACCACGGACGGCATCGTCGGCCAGGACAGGATCCGCACGTGCTCGCCGGGCTCAAGGCGCGGTCGCTGCGCTCCCGCCCCCGCTGCGCGGGGCTGCGGCCCTGACCCCGGCTCCGCGCGCGCTCCACGGCAGCAATTGTCCGACGATGCCAGACCCTCGACTCCCGCCAGACGAGGATCTCGCCACGACTCCGCCGTAGCGCCACATCGTGGCCCCGACCGAAACGACCTCGGCGCGCTGGTCGAGGCACCCTGCCGTTGAAACGGGCCACGGCACGAACGGACCACGGACAGCAGGCTCGTCACGGAGATCGAGAACGGGAGAGCCTCGAACGAGAGCACCGGGGGGGAGAAGATCCGAGCGGGCGGCGACGAGACGGGCGGGGGCGGTCGGGCGGACGATCAGGGAGACACGAACGAGCGGCCCGGAAACAGGCTGGCTCCCGACTTGGTGGTCGGGAGCCAGCATACCCAATGTCCGACATTGGGCTGGCGAGGGGACGCTGCGCGTCCCCTTCGATCCCCTGGCTGCCGGCCGCGCCAGACCGGCGCTCCCGGTGGTGGTTCGGCTCGTCGCCGACCACCTGCATCGCGCCGTCGCGTCAGCGCCGCGTCGAGCCGGCTGCCCGGCACTCGCCGTCGAGGTAGGCGCCCCAGTCGTTCATGAGCCGCCGCCGCCGCTCGAACAGGTCCGAGCGGGCGTAGGCCGCCTCGACCGGATTCTGGACCATGTGCGCCAGCGCCGCCTCGATGACCTCGCGCGGGTGGTCCGTCTCCTCGGCCGCCCAGTCCCGGAACGACGAACGGAAGCCATGTGGCGCGCAGGCGATGCCGCAGCGTTTCAGCAGCCGGCGGAACCGCATGACATCCAGCGGCCGGCCGCCGCCGGGACTGAACACCAGCGGCCCGGCGTGGCCGAGCGTCCGCGCCTCGCCGAGGATCTCCGCCGCCCTGCCGCACAGCGGCACCCGGTGGTCGCGCTTCATCTTCATCCGCTGGGCCGAGAGGGTCCACACGCGGCCGGCCGTGTCCATCTCGTCCCATCTCGCCCCGCGCACCTCGCCCGAGCGGGCGGCAGTGAGCACCAGGAACTCGAACGCCAGCTTGTCGACCGGCTGCTTGCGGGACGCGCGGACCGCCGCCAGCGCGGCGGCGACCTCGCGGTGCGGCAGCGCCCGCATGTGCTCGACGATGTTGCGCTGGGGGCCGAGCACCGGCCGCACCCGGCCGGCGGGGTTGTCGTTGCGCAGGTTCATCGCGATGGCCCACTCCAGCACCGCGTGGATGCGCTGCCGGACGGCCTTGGCGATGACCGGCTTGGCGTGCCAGATGGGCGAGAGGATCGCCAGCACGTCGGCGCTCTCGACCTCCGACACCGGCCGGGTGCCGATGCGGGGGAAGGCGTAGCGCCGGAGGCTGTTGCGCCAGGCCCGGACCTGCTCGGCGTTCTTCCAGCCGGCCTGCTTCTGCTCGACCACGGCGGCGGCGGCCTCGGCGAAGGTGGGCATGCTCTGGAGGCGGCGCTTCTCGGCCAACATGTAGAGCGCTGTAACATGTTGCACCATAAAGACTTGCCGCCATACCAGTGATTGCGTTCCCTCAAGCTGTCCCTCGTTCTGAACGGGATGGCGTAGCGCCGTACCGGCCGGAGCTAGACGAGCGCGGATCGGAACCCGTCCGTCCCGCCGGCCGGTCGTCGCGCCCGGTCCCGCCGGCCGCAGCCCTGTGCACGCGTCGGGTTGGGACAAGTCAAGCCTGGGCCGGCCAGTGGTCGATGGCCGGACGGATACGGACGGCCATAGCCAGCCCTGAGCCGGCGCGAGCGGCGTGTCACCCTGCAAGGGCCGGAGCGCAGCGGAGGAGGCGCGCAGCGTCTTGACACGCCGCTCGCAGAGGCTATCCACGCGCGTTCATTTGAGTAGCGTTACGTAACGGCGCTTGATCGAGTCTTGACACGCCCCTCGCAGAGGCTGTCCACGCGCGTTGGCGGGCGCCGTGCGACCGGCGCCGGCCGCGGACGACGGAGCGACGCTTCGACGCCAGCTACTCGGACAACGGCGGCGGCGCCGGCAGGGCCGGGTCCCGGTTGATCAGCTCCTTCAGCTCCTTGCCGGACGTGAAGTAGGCGACGTGCTTCGACGGCACGTCCACCCGGTCGCCGTCCTGGGGTTGCGGCCCCGGCGCGGCGCGCGCCGCCGGAGACGGAAACTGCCGAAGCCGCGGACTTCGACCTTCTCCCCGTGGCGGAGCGCCTCGGCGATGCTGTCGAACAGGGTGTCGACGATGATCTCGGCGCGCTTCTTCGTGAGGCCGGCGGCGTCGGCCACCTCCTCGACGAGCGCCGCCTTCCGTCAGGGTGCCTTCGGACACGGGCAGAGCATGGCAGCCGGCCCGTGCAGGCGCTGCAAGCGCCTGTTCCCCCTTCCCGGAGGGACAATTCCAGGGGAGCGACCGCGACCCCGCAGGTGTGACGGAGGAACACCTGCGGGGGCCGGAAACCGGCAGGTTTCCGCGTGGTCGCTCCCCTACTCCCACCCGACCCTTTTGTCTGTACGTGGGGGCGGGTTTGTGATGTGGGAATCTGTTGATATGAAAGGACTTGGCTGGTTGCTGGATGTAAGTTGAGGTGTGACTGGGGGTGTAAGTTCGGCCGCCTATCCTCCTTACACCCTTACTGCGGCACCATCGGTGTAAGTTCGCCTCGGTCCTGGCTGTGATCGGGCGGCGGAGTGGATCACACTCTCGTCCCGTTCCCAGTCTCCATCGTCGTCCCTTCGTGACCTCGATTCTCATCCCGCGCCCGGTCTCCGTCACGTTCGCCGCGTCCGTTCCCGTTGATCTCCGTGACCGCCGTCTCCCAACCGGATCGGTAGCACGAGTCTTGCGCTCGCCGAGGCGGCGCCTCCCATCCGTTTACGCGTTTACCGTTTCCACAGGGGGGGGTGGAAACGCGTAAACGGTAAACGCATCTCCGCGACTCCGTTCCGCTGCTCTGGCTCGTATCACTGGACCCACTGTACCCGAGGGCTCGGAGCTGGCGTGTTCGACCGTGGGTTCGAGGGACGTGGTGGGCTGCCGGTCCGTCCACGGGCCGGAAGCTGGCTTCCGGCCCGTAGTTGCCCCAACACCACGCCGGCGGCCGGTGTGGTTCGCCTCGCCAGGCGATTTCCTCGATTTCCCCAATGGAAACAAGCCGGAAGCGCACCGGAACTCGACGGGAAGCGCAACTCGATTTCCATTTCCACGATTTCCCCCCTGGGGGGTGGGCGGAAATGGAAATGGAAATCGAACCGCGGCGGTCGTGGCCAACTCGCTGATCGCCATCACGGCCGACCCCGATCGACGTAGGCCGCCCAGTCGTTCATCAGAGTCCGCCGCCGCTCGAACAGGTCCGACCTTGCGTACGCCGCCTCGACCTTGTTGCCGACCGCGTGCGCCAGCGCGGCCTCGATGACCTCGCGCGGATGGTCGGTCTCCTCGGCCGCCCAGTCCCGGAACGAGGACCGGAAGCCGTGCACCACGGCTGGGATCCGAAGACGCTGGAGCGGCTTCCGCAGCGTCCTGTTGGCGAGCACCTTGCCACCCTTGCCCGGAAACACCAGCGGATACCGGCCGGCACCGAGCGTCCGCGCGGCGTCGAGGATCTCGAGCGCCCGCCGACAGAGCGGGACCCGATGGTCGCGCTTCATCTTCATCCGGGAGGCCGGGACGGTCCAGACGTGGCCCGCCACGTCCACCTCGTCCCATCGCGCCCCGCAGACCTCGCCCGAGCGCGCCGCGGTGAGCACGAGGAACTCGAACCCCAGCCGCACGAAAGGCGACCCCGCCGACGAGTCGCGGACGGCCGCCACGGCCGCGGGGACCTCCCGGTGCGGCAGCGCTCGCATGTGCTGCACGACCGCGAGCTGCGCGCCGAGCACCCGGCCCACTCGGTCGCAAGGGTTATCGGTCCGGAACTCCATGACCACGGCCCACTCCAGCACGGCCGCGACCCGCTGCCGGACGGACTTGGCGGTCGCCGCCCGCGTGTGCCAGATGGGCGACAGGATGGCCAGCACGTCGGCGCTGTTGACCTCGGCGACGGGCCGGGCGCCGATGTGCGGGAAGGCGTAGCGGGCCAGGCTGTTGCGCCACTGCCGGTGTTCGCTGGCGTTGCGCCAGCCGGGCCGCTTCTGCTCGATGAGGCGTTCGGCGGCCTCGGCGAAGGTCGGCATGCCCTGGAGGCGGCGGCGGTCGGCGAGCGGGTCGCCGCCGGAGCGGGCGAGCTTTCGGTTGGCGAGGGCCTGCTCGCGGGCCTCGGCTAGCGAGACGAGATCGACGCTGCCGAGTCCGAGTTCGCGGCGCCGGCCGCGGATGACGAGGCGCTGGGTCCAGCTGCGCGCCCCGGTGGGCTGGACGAAGAGGTACAGGCCCTGTCCGTCGGCGTGTCGTCCGGGCGGCGCGGAGCGGATGAAGGGGGCGGTGAGGGCGTTGCGGGGATGGCGTCCTCGGCGCTTGGTGCGGCGGGGGGTGGCGGGCGTGCTGGTGTCAACATCCATTCCACCATTGTAGGCGAGAAGTGGCGGGATGTCGAGGGACGGCGCGGCCGGTTCGGCGCGCCCGAAGTGTGCAATAAACGATTACCACTCATATATTTATGGACTTACTGGCACGGCAGTGAACACCAGCGGACGATCTAGAGCCGTTGGTTCTCGGAGAGGGGGTCGCCGCCGGAGCGGGCGAGCTTGCGGTTGGCGAGCGCCAGTTCGCGGGCCTCGGCGAGGGTGACGAGCCCTGCGGCGCCGAGCCCGAGTTCGCGGCGGCGTCCGCGGATGACGATGCGCTGGATCCAGCTTCGCGTTCCGGTGGGCTGGACGAACAGGTACAGGCCGTTGCCGTCGGCGTGCCTGCCGGGCGGGGCGGAACGGACGAAGGCGGCCGAGAGGGCCTTTTCGGGATGGCGTCCTCGGCGCTTGGTTCTGCGGGGTGCGGCGACGATTTCGGCTACAACATCCATTGGTAGATCTCACTGGGCACCGGGCGGCGGTACCGACCGGCTGAAAGCAAGACCCCCGTTCAAACCGTGCGTGCGGATTTCCCGCACACGGCTTACCAGGTGGACTTCAGGTCGCAGCATGCACCACCCCCGGATACCGAATCGTGCCGCGCAGGCGGACGAGCCCCAGGGCCTCGAAGAACGGACGACGCCAAGCCCGCGCCCGACCAGCCACCAGACGAGCCCCCGCACGCTTGAGAAGCAAGCCGCGCAGACGCCCAGCCACGTAGTCGTCGAGCTGTACGAAGTGGGTCGCCGCATTGCCGGTCCGGAAATACTGCCCCCACCCGCGAAGGACCCGGTTCACGTCCGCGATGACCAGACGCAGGTCCGTGTGGCAGCGGCCCCGAGGGGTCAGCGCCCGCACGCGGGCGCGCACCTGCTTCATCGCACGTCGAGACGGCCAGCGGTGCAGGAAATACACCCGTCGCCGCTTGCGGGCCCAGATGGGACCGCTCATGCGCTTGTGCAGATGACACCCCAGGAAATCGAAGCCTTCACGGCCGTCTGTCAGGTCGACCACCCGCGTCTTCTCCGGATGCAGCTCCAGCCCGAGGCGGGCCAGCACCAGGCCCACCCGCTCCCGAGCCGTCTCGACCGCCGCCTTCGTATCGCACATCACCACGAAGTCGTCGGCGTAACGCACCAGCGTACCCAGGTGCGCCCACCGGTCCTCCCAGACCCGGTCGAGCACATGCAGGAAGATGTTCGACAAGAGCGGCGAGATGACGCCCCCCTGCGGAGTCCCCGCCAGGGTCCGATGCACCCGCCCCTCGTCCATCACTCCCGCCGCCAGCCACAGCCGTAGCAGACGAAGGACTCGCCGGTCCGACACCCGCTGGCGCACCAGCGTCAGCAACTTCGCGTGGTCGATGCTGCTGAAGTAGTCGCAGATGTCGGCGTCCAGCACGTGGCTGCCCCCGCGCGCCCCGCGGACGCGAAGGACCTCCAGCGCCTGCGTCGCGCTCCGCTTCGGTCGAAACCCATACGACGAATCGCGGAAATCCGCCTCGAAGATGGGGCTCAACACCAGCGTCGCGGCCATCTGCGCCACCCGGTCACGGACCGTCGGTATCCCCAGCGGTCGTCGTCGGCCATCGGCCTTGGGAATGTACCGCCGAAGGACCAGCTGCGGCCGATACGTCCCCGCGCGCAACGCCGCGCCGAGTTCCCGCAGGAACTCATCGACACCGCGCTGCTCAATCTCGGCCAGCGTCTCGGAATCGACACCCGCCGAGCCACGATTCCGCTTGACACGCCGCCACGCCTCCCGGAGGACGTCATCCCTCCAGATCCGGTCCATCAGGGCGTGGAAGCGCCGCTTCGGGGACCGCTTGGCCGCGGCCCACAGGCGTCGTTGCAATTGGCGCACTTGGTCGAGAGGCGGACGCCTCCCGGGGGAGTTGGGTCCGGTCTCGCCGGCCATGCCCTCGCGCGTCCTTGCGCCCACGCCGTGTCCACCGCAGGGGCCCTTCCCTCCGGCCGCGTTCTGCTGCACGGCCCTCCGCAGTACTATGGCCCCCTCGGACTCCCGCTGCGCCGCGCCCGCTTTCACCTTCGGCTTATGCGGGCCGCGCTGCCCCGACCCGGGCCGCGCAGACGGGCCTCTCGTGTTCCGTCCCTCTCCGTGTCCGCGTGCTGCGCCCCATACCCCGCCGAGACCTCCCGCGCGTACACCGCCGGACCGGGGCGCGGGAGACATGGCCTTCGCCGTGAGATGAGCGGCTCGGCTCTCGGATTGTGAATGTGTCGAGGCTGCAGGCTTCACTTCATGTTGCGGCCCGCGGACTTGCTCCCTCCGAAGAGGCTTCTGACACCCCGCTCGGGCCACGGCCGTCTCCGGTCGTGCCTGGGGTCTGCTACTCGGCGCTCCGGCGCTTACCGAGGCGGGACTTGCACCCGCTGGAGAAGAACAGCGTGACGCAGCCGGTCTCCCGCCCGCGTCGGCACGACGCACCATCCCCCCATTATATGCAGGAATGGGCCGGATTGCACGCTACGTTCTGACCGGATCCGATCACGAGTTGGAGCAATAAATTACTACTAGTCAGTAGTTTACATGCATATGAGCACGGCCATGGACTCTGGCGGACACCCACTGGTCATTCAGGCAGGGCGAAGACGAACACGGCGTTCCCGGCCCGCGGGTTGCGCATCTCGGGGATCAGGTCGGCCGGGATGATGCTCGTCCAGCTCGAGCCGCCGAGCGGGCCGCCGGCGCCGAAGGCGACGTACTGCTTGCCGCCGACCGCGTATGTGATCGGATAGCCGTTGGCCATCGTCGTCAGGCGGCTCTGCCAGAGCTGCTCGCCGCTCGCGGCGTCGTAGGCGAGGACGTAGCGCTCCCAGTCGCCGATGAAGACGAGCCCGCCCGCCGTCGTGAGCGCTGCCGTGTTGTAGGGCGCGCGGCGGCGGTGCTTCCAGAGCGTCTCCCCGGTCCGGATGTCGAGGGCCTGGAACTCGCCGAGCACGTCGGGGGCGTCGGGGTGGAAGTGGTTCAGCCGCCCGCGGACGCCGCCCGTCCCGCCGCCGCCGGCGCGCCGCTCGACCGGCCCGAAGGCTGCCGTCTCGCACTGCAGGTTGAGCGGCACGTAGAGCGCGCCGGTGTCCGGGTGGTACGACATCGCCCGCAGGCTCTTGAAGCCGCCGGTACTGGGGCAGAAGAACAGCTCTTCGCCCACCGCCGACACCATCCCCTCGCGGTAGGTGAACTCACCGGTCTCCGTGTTCACGTCGGCCAGGTTCTGGTAGCCGAGGTCGACGGCGTTGACGAACGCTCCGGTCGCGCGGTCGAGCTCCCACAGGATGGCCAGCTTGCCCATGCTGAAGACCGACTGCTTGCCGTCGTAGTCGATCAGGATGCGCTCGAACGTCTCGTCCATGTCGTGGCTGTCGCCCGGTATGTGCTGGAAGAACCACTGCATCTCGCCGGTGTCCGGATCGAGCGCCAGCGTCGAGTTGCTGTAGAGGGCGTCGCCGTCCGTCCCGCGCGCGTCTCGCGACCACGGCTTCGCCTGCGCGGTGCCGTAGTAGACGAGTCGGTTGACGGGGTCGTAGCTGCCGGGAATCCAGGCGTCGCTGCCGGCCCGGAACAGCAGCGGCAGGTCGCCCCAGGTGTCGCCGCCGCGCTCGCCCGGCCGCGCGATGGTCGACGTGCGCCACACCAGGCGCCCCGTCCGTCCGTCGACGCCGACGATGTAGCACGTGTCGTCGCGAAAGCGCTCGCAGCCGCGGAGGCCCGCGACGACCGTCCCGTCGGCGATGACCGGTCCGCTCGAGAAGCCGTAGCCGTCGTGGTCGGGTGCGACGTCGGTGTCCCAGCGCACCTCTCCGGTGCGGGCGTCGAGGCCGACGATGTGCGCGTCGACGGTGTTCAGGATGATGAGGTCCTCGTAGATGGCCAGGCTGCGCAACTGCGCGGCGGGCCGCAGCCGCTCGTCCATCTCCCGGCGGTACTCCCAGAGGAAGTCGCCCGTCGCCGCGTCGAGGGCCTGCACCACGTTGCCGGGGTTGGCGATGTACATCACGCCGTCGTGGACGACCGGTGTCGTCTGCGACACGCCCGGCTCCAGGCCCCAGGACCATGCCAACTGGAGGTCGCCGACGTTGTCGCGCGAGACCTCGGCCAGCGGGCTGTAGCCCCAGCCGTCGAGCGTGCGCCGCCAGCTCAGCCAGTCGGCCGGGTCCGGGTCCTGCAGGACCGCGTCGGTGACGGGCGTGAACGGCTCGTCCTGCGCCTCTGCCGGACCGGTGGAAAGGAGGAAGAGCGGGACGAGGGTGCAGGCAACGGCGGCGCGGATGGGACGCGGGATCATGCGGACCTCCTGAGACGTGGATGGATTATAGCCATGCGCCGCCACGCGCGGACGCGCGTACGGGGAGGCCGCGGCATCGGCGCCGCGCACCGGCGGCGGGACGGGAGCGGCGCGGAGAGCGGGGACGCTCGGCGCCCGCCGCGCCGTTCCCAGCCGTCAGGCGATGCCGGCCCCCTGCGTCCCGACGTAGACCGAGTAGAGCGACTGGCTGGCCGTCATGAACAGCCGGTTGCGCCGCGTTCCGCCGAAGCAGACGTTGGCGCAGCGTTCCGGGAGGCGGATGACGCCGATGACGTCGCCGTCCGGCGCGACGACCTGCACGCCCGGCGTCGCGCCCGCCCAGACGTTGCCGTCGGCGTCGCAGCGCATGCCGTCGGCGACCGAGGGCGCCTCGGGGTCGCCGGGCACGGAGAGGCGCACGAACTCCCGGCCGTTCACGAGCCGCTGTCCGTCGACGTCCCACACCTTCACGTTGCGGCCGCTCCCGGTGTCGGCAACATACAGGCGGCGGTAGTCGGGAGAGAAGCAGAGGCCGTTGGGCGCGCCGATCTCGTCGGTGACCCGTGCGATCGCCCCCGTCGCGCCGTCGACACGGTAGACCGACAGCGGCAGCTCCGCCTCCGCCGGCCGCCCCTCGTAGTTGCCGCGGATGCCGTACGGCGGGTCGGTGAACCAGATGCTGCCGTCGGGATGGACTACGACGTCGTTGGGGGAGTTCAGAGGCTGGCCTTCGTAGCGGTCGGCGATGACGGTCACCGCCCCAGAGTGTTCGTAGCGCGCCACGCGCCGCCCGCCGTGCTCGCACGAGAGCTGGCGTCCGGCGTGGTCGAACGTGTTGCCGTTGCTGTGTCCGGACGGTTGCCGGAACACGCTGACGTGCCCGTCCTCCTCGAGCCAGCGCATCTGACGGTTGTTCGGAATGTCGCTCCAGACCAGGTAGCGGCCGCTGCCGTTCCACGCCGGACCCTCCGCCCACAACGTGCCGGTGTAGTGCCGACGGATCGGCGTGTTGAACAGGATGTAGGGCCGGAAGCGCGGGTCGAGGGCGAGGATGTCCGGATCGGGATACGGCAGCGGTGTGCGGCCCGACCAGTCCCGCGGCTCGTAGGGCGGGATGGTGGTCTGCCTGGCCGCCAGCACCGGGGCGACGGCCGTCGAGGCGATCGTCGCCCCGAGGAAGGCGCGCCGGGTCAGGGGCGAGCGCGATGCGCGGCGCGCTCGCCGAGAGGACGGAGCTCGACTGCGTTCAGTGTGCATGACCGGGATCTATACCGCACGAAGGGAAGGGGAGTCACGAAGTCTCCGCCGCCGGCGGCACGTGCGGTTCTACCGCGGCTCGGCTGCCGCCGGCACGCCCGCCGCCAGCGACGGGATCCAGCGGCCAGCCCGGTAGACGTGCCAGCCGGTCGGCGACGCGTCGTCGATCACGAGCTCGAACACGACCTCCGCGGCCTCGTCGCGCGTGACCTCGACGACGCGCGCCCAGCGCCGGTCCTCCGTCTCGCCGTCCTCCGTCTCGACCGGGCGGGTCCGGGCGCCGTCCGTGATGAGGACGTTGCCGGTCTGCGGCAGCCAGTCGGCGTCACTGAGAAAGGACGAGTAGAACGGTTCCCCGCCCGGTGCCGGATACGCCCACGCCTGGCGGATGGTCAGCGCCTGCTCGTCGACCGCGAACTCGACGGCGCGGCTGTAGGAATCCTCGGACGGCATCCGCTCGTCGAACGGCAGGGCGCGGTTGTTGCCGTTGTCGAAGAGGAGGATCGTGCCGGCGGGAGTGACCTCGACCCCGTGGCCGTGGTACGGCCATTCCAGATCGCCCTGCGGCTCCAGGAGCCGGTCGCGCCACGGCTCGTTCCATCCGCCGTGCGGCCCCAGGATCCACCGGGCGGCGCCGGTGCGGTCCACCTTGACCTGCGCGTCCTGGTGGCGCAGGGAGACGACGAACGTGTCGTCGGCGGGATCGTGGGCGAGCGCGTTGGCGTGCGCCCAGTCGGCCGCCTCGCCGGTCGGGTGGCCGAGGGCGAGGTAGGTGTCCTCCCAGAAGCCCGTGCCGAGCGAGTCGTAGCTGATGCGGTACGGATCGAACGCGTCCAGGAGCGACCATTGGGCCACGACCGTACCGTCAGGCACGAACTCGACGATGACGTCTCCCACGACGTCCTGCGTCTCGCGCGGAGCGTCCGCATCCTCGTCACTCGTGGGGTAGTCGTCGAAGGTGCGGACCTCCGAGCCCAGCGCCACCAGGTTCCCCGACGGCAGTTCGACGACGTCGTGATGCAGCGAGTCCGTGTCGACCAGGATGCTGCCCTGGGGGACGTGATCCGCGGCCGCACGCGAGTGCCAGCGGCGCACTATGTTGCCGAGGACGTCGATCTCGACGAGGACGCCCCAGATGCCGTCCAGCGATCCCATGTAGAGCAGGTTGCCGTTCGCGAGCGGGATCGCCTGCATGATCGAGTGGTCGGCCCGGTAGTACCAGACGACCTCCCCCGACGCATCCACCGCCACCAGGAGACCGAAGCTCTGGTCGTTGCCGTCCTCGCCCCACCGGTAGACGTTGAGGAGCGTCCAGCCCGGCTCCATCCGCTCGGGCCGGCTCACGGTGGTCTCGAGCGGCGGAAAGTCGTCCGGCAGGGGGTCGGTTTCGACGATCAGGGGCGGAGACCGGTCCTGGTTGCCGGCGGCGTCGGTGGCGATGAACGTGACGGCGTGCGTGCGCCCGGGGCGCAGGCCCACGAGCGGCACGATGTGCTCCGTTCCGGGCGCTCCGTCGATCACGAACCGGTCGGCCCGCGTGTCGTCAGCGATCTCGACGGAGAGCCACGCCGGCTCCTCCGTGCTCACCTCGACCGCGATGCCGAGCGGCGCCTCGGGGCGCGCCGCCTCGGCGACGTTCAGCCGGGTGATGGACGGCGCCGTCCGGTCGCATGCCGCCAGCATGGCGACGACGGCAGCGAACGCGAACGCCGGGAGAACGCGACGAGCCGAAGTGCCCCGACGCATGGTGGCGGCCGCCGGATCGGCTACGGGGCCCCCTCCTCGGCGCGGGCGCCGCGCATGATGTTCAGCAGGCCGTAGTTCCCTTCGTGGCAGGCGTACTCGAACATCGGTCCGGACGTCACGCCCCGCGACGCGTGGTTCGTGGTCATCGGAACCAGCGCGGTCCACGGCTGCGTGAACATGTCCGGGTCGGTCATCGTGAACGTATAGTCGAGCGTCTCCTCGTCGACGCGGGTGAAGCGCTCCACGAGGCGGAGGCCGGGCCGCGCCGCCCGCCACGTGGCGCGCCACAGGTAGTGCCCCTTGTCGGCGAAGGCGGTCGTCTCCACGACCAGCGTGTCTCCCTCCCAGCGGCCGCGTGCGTCACCGAGCCACTGGCCGACATGCGCCGGCACGTGGGCGCGGCCGTCGGTCGGGATCATCCGCCACTCGTGGAACATCTCGTTCAGGATTGCCACCCATCCCGGCGCCTGCAGGACGTGGTAGTTCATGTTGTAGCCCTGCAGCGGCACGAACGGCAGCCCGTCCGTGAGGCAGCGCTCGCCGGTGTCGGCGTCCTCCCAGGAGTCGAACGGCCCCACGCCGTACTTCGACGAGTCGACGGCAAGGCGGGCGCGGCCCGCCTTGGTCCAGGGTATCCGGCCGTCCGGCGGGTCGACGATCAGGGCCGTCCGCCGGTCGCCGGTGACGTTCTTCCCGCTGTCCATCCAGAACTGGTTGTAGGCGCCGACGTTGCCGGGGATGAAGGTGTCGGAGGCGGCCCGGCGCTCGGCCGAGTCCGTCTCGAACGCCGCCGCCTCCTCGGCCGTCAGCACGTCCCGGCCGGCCAGCGCCTCGGGGCGCTCGATGGGCGTCAGGGTCGCGTTGGTCCAGATGCCCTGCAGGTCGGGCACGCCCCACGCGGTGCGGGGTGCCGTCCACGGTTCTTCGGTCTGGGCGAGGAGCACGGCGCTCCCGGCGAGGCAGCCGACGACCGTCAGGAGCGCGAGCGTCGTTCGCATCGGATCCCTGCCTTTCTCTCTCGCGGATGCCGCGTCAGCGCCCCCCGGCGGCCTTCGCCTCGTCGGCGCGGGCGCCGGCGAGGATGCCCTCCATGCCGATGTTCCCTTCGTGGCAGGCGTACTCGAAGAGCGGCTCGTCGGTGCGCGTCCAGGGAACGAGCGCGGTCCACGGCCCCGTCCACGTCGTCGGGTCGTTGACCGTGAACTGGTAGTGCATCTCGTCGGGGCCGACGCGCGTGAACCGCTCCACGAGGTGCAGGTGCTCCCGCGAGCCCCGGAAGTCGCTCTGGGGTGAGAAGTTGCGCGTTTCCACGACCAGGGTGTCGCCGTCCCAGTACCCGCGCGAGTCGCCGTGCCACTGCCGTATGTCGCCGTCGACGTGCGGCCGCCCGTCCAGCGGGATGATGCGCGTGGTGTGGATCAGCTCCTGCTCGATGACCACGTGGTGGGCCGTCTGGAGGATGTGGTAGTAGCTGTTGTAGCCGGCGAGCAGATTCGGCAGGCCGAACGTGATGCAGCGCTCGCTCAGGCCGCGGTCGACCGTCCAGGCCGCCGGGCGCCCGCGGCCCGCCGCGGCGCTCGCCGCCGCCATCCGCGCAGCCGACGTCGTCGGCGGCAGCTTGCCGTTCGGCGGGTCGACGATCAGCGACGTCCGGTCGTTGAACTCGCGCTCGACCAGCCAGAACTGGTTGTAGTTGCCGGTGCCGCCGTCCGATGACGTGAACGCGTCGGGATTGGTGAGCGCCACGTTGAAGAACTGATCGCCGAACGCGGCATCGCCGGCGTCCTGCCCGAACAGGCGGTTGGCGGTCTCCTCGACCTGGGCCAGCTCCTCCGCCGTGAGCGTGTCGCGGTCGGCCAGGGCGTCGGGACGCTCCAGCGGCGTGATGCTGTTGTTCCCCCAGATGCCCTGCAGGTCCGGGTGGCCGTCGGCGGTTCGGGGCACCGTGTAGCCGCCGTCCTGGGCCGCGGCGGAAACCGGCAGCAGCAGGGCGACGGCCAGCAGGGCGGCCTGGTGCAGCAAGTGACCGGGACGACGGTTCGTCATCGGTTTCTCCTTGGTCTGTAGAAGCTCGATCTGCCGCAGAATACCACGGCCCGCCGTGTGCGGCGGGCTCCCCGGACGGCTCGGGCGGCTGGCGGTGCGGCCGGCCGCGGGATGTCGGGCGCCGGCGTTCGGGCAGGACTCGACGACCCGACCGCCCGTCCCCTGGCCGCTGCGCGAGCCGTACACGGAGAAGGGCGCGCCAGCCTCGCACCGGCGCGCCCCCGGTTCCTCGCGCCGTCGGCCGTCAGCGGGTCGCGGCGGCCTCCTGGGCCTCCTGGTGGCGCGCGCCGGCCAGGATGCCCTCCATGCCGATGTTGCCTTCGTGGCAGGCGTACTCGTAGAGCGCGTCCTGGCTGGCGCGCAGCGGAATCATGGCCGTCCAGGGGCTGACCCACGTCGTCGGGTCGTTGAGCGTCACCTCGTACTGCAGGACGTCCTCGCTCGTGCGGGTGAAGCGCTCGGTCACCTCGAGGTGCTCGGCGGCGCCCATGGTGTTGGCGTAGGGCGAGTAGTTGCGCGTCTCGACGACCAGGGTGTCGCCGTCCCAGTAGCCGCGCGAGTCGCCGAGCCATTGGCGTACGCCGTCGTCGAGATGCGGACGCCCGTCGAGCGGGATGATCCGCGCGTCGTGCGCCATCTCCATCAGGATGACGACGTGGTCGGGCGTCTGAAAGAGCTGGTAGTAGCTGTTGTAGCCCGCACCCAGGCGCGGCGCGCCGAAGCTCTGGCAGCGCTCGCCGAGGCTGCGGTCGTCGGTCCAGACTGCGTGGCGCTGGCGCTTCATGGAGGCCGCCTCGGCGCGCATCCGGGCCGCCTCGGTCCGCTCGGGGATCCGCCCGTTCGGCGGATCGACGATGAGCGACGTCCGGTTGTCCCAGTCGCGCTCGACCATCCAGAACTGGTTGTAGTTGCCGGTGGCCGCGTCGCGCGAGCTGAAGCTCTCCACCTCGTTCAGGGCGGCGGTGAAGACGGAGTCGCCGAAGGCGGCATCGTCGGCGTCGAGGGCGAAGAGCTCCTCGGCGCGGGACCGGATGGCGGCCAGTTCCTCGTCGGTGAGGCGCTCGCGGTCGCCGAGGATCTCCGGGCGCTGGAGGGGCGTGGCGTTGTTGTTGGCCCAGACGCCCTGCAGATCGGGGTGGTCGAACGCGGTGCGCGGCGCCGTCCAGGCGTCGTCGTCGGCCGGTTCGGCGGCGCCACCCTGGGCGCCGGCCGTGCCCGCCGCCAGCGCGAACGCGGCCAGCACGACCGTTGCGAGGAACGGGAGACGAACGTGAGTCACGGAACACCTCCTTGCGAACCACTCGTGACCGAACGGCGGCGGGCTGATTCGGCTGCCCGCGCCGTCACCCTGATTGTCAGTGCCGCGCGACGAACTCGGCCACCTTCAGCATGCCGGGGTCGTCGTCGTCGGCCATCTTCGAGTTCACGCTGCCGTGGGTCCGGTCGGCGATCTCGATCGCCGCGGCGCTGTTGCCCTTGGCGGTCAGGTCGGCCGCCAGGCGCTGGTTCTGCTCGCGCCGCCACGCGTCGTCTCCGTCAGCGTAGATGAACAACATGGGCGGCTTGCCACCGCCGACGTAGGGCGTCACCGAGGCCTGCAGCCAGATCTCCGGATCGGTGCCCCAGACGGTCTTGGGCCGGCGCGGCGCGACGTCCGGATCCTCGACGTGGAGGAAGGGGCTGATCGGGATGACGCCGCGAACGTCGGAGAGCTTCAGGCCATGCGCCTCGAGGTACGACGGGTCGAGAGCCATCAGGGCGACGAGGTACGCGCCGGCCGAGTGCCCGGAGAGGAACACGCGGTCCGGGTCGCCCCCGTACGACGCGATGTGCTTCTTCGTCCAGGCGAAGGCCGCGGTCGCGTCCTCCATGTGCGCCGGATGCATGACGGCAGGCGAGAGCCGGTAGTTGGCGGTGACGAGGCCGATCCCGCGGGCCGCAAGCTGCCGCGCGAGGCCCTCCCCGATCGCCTTCGTGCCGGCCTGCAGCGCCCCGCCGTGGAAGTAGACGACGACCGGCGCGTCGGAGACGCCCTCGGGCATGAAGACGTCGAGCTTGTCCTTGTCCTCGGCATGGTCCTTGCCGGGGATGTAGTCGATGTCGCGATGCTCGACGATCGCGAACCCGTCGGCGGCGTCCGCCGCTGCCGGGGCGAGGGTCAGGAGCATGGCGGCTGCGAGGCCCGCCATCATCCGGAGCGCGCGGGTCGAGGTGCGGATCGGCATGCTGTTCTTCCTCCGAATCGGATCCGATGCCCTGTGCGTGGGTCGCGCGCCGGCGGCGCCGCTGCCCTCGCGGGCGGTCGCGGCCCGCCGCCGCCGCGCCCCCGAAGCGTCTACCATAGCAGCATTCAGGCCCGCCGGAACGCATCGCAGGTGCCGTTGGCTCAGCCGCGGCCGGCGCAGCGGCGGCGCGGGTTCGAGAGGGAGGCGACGATGTCCGCATGGATGGTCCGGACGGCGCAGCTTGGTGTGATCGCGCTCGCCGCGCCCGCTCTGGCGGCGGCGCAGGGCGGCCCGGAGTGGCCTGGATTCCGAGGCTTTGGCGCGGGCGCGGTCGCCGACGACCCGGCGCTGCCGGACACCTGGAGCGCGACGGAGAACGTCGCCTGGTCGGTCGAGATTCCAGGGCTCGGCTGGAGCTCGCCGGTCGTGGCCGGCGACCACATCTTCGTCACGTCGGCCATCAGCGCAGGCGAGGAGCTCGACCCCGTGCCCGGGCTCTACGACCCGGGCGACGAGTTCGGAAAGCAGCGGTCGACGGCCGAGCACCGCTGGATGGTCTACGACGTCGACTTCGAGACCGGCCGCCTCCGCTGGGCGCGGGAGCTCGACGCCCTGGCCCCGCCGCAGCTCAAGCACATCAAGAACAGCTTCGCGTCGGAGACCCCGGTGACCGACGGGCGGCGCGTGTACGTCTACTTCGGTGCGATCGGCATGGTCGCCGCGCTCAATCTGAGCGGCGAGACGGTGTGGACCGCGAACGTCGGCGCCTTCAACGGGGGCCAGGAGTTCGGGACCGCGGCGTCGCCCGCCCTCCACGACGGCGTGCTCTACCTCGTCAACGACAACACGACCCGGTCGTTCCTGGCCGCCTTCGACACCGCGACCGGGGAGGAGCGGTGGCGCATCGACCGCGACGAGACCGAGAACTGGTCGACCCCGTTCGTCTGGGAGAACGAGCTGCGGACCGAGATCGTGACGACCGGCCGGCGGTTGATCCGTTCCTACGACCTCGACGGCAACCAGCTCTGGGAGCTCGGCGGGATGACCGTCAACGTCGTTCCGACGCCGTTCACGGCCCACGGCCTGCTCTATCTCAGCTCCGGCTATCCGGGCGGCTTCCCGCGGCCGGTCTACGCGGTGCGGCCCGGCGCCTCGGGGGACATCTCGCTCGGCGAGGACGAGACCGCCAACGACTACATCACCTGGTACCAGCCGCTGCTCGGAACCTACAGCACCTCGGCCGTGGTCTACGGCGACACCTACTACACGCTGCTCGACCGGGGGTTCCTGCTCGCGCACGACGCCCGCACCGGCGAGGAGATCTACGGGCGCCGCCGCATCGCGCCCGGGCACGGCTTCACCGCCTCTCCCTGGGCCTACAACGGCAGGGTCTTCGCCCTGAGCGAGGACGGCATCACCTACGTGATGGACGCCGGCCCCGAGTTCCGCATCGTTCGCGAGAACGACCTCGACGAGATGACGCTGGCGACCCCCGCCATCGCGCGCGGAAGCCTGATCCTGCGGACGCAGTCCAAGCTCTACCGCATAACGAACGACGCGCGGTAGATCCGCGGTCTGTCGGGGTGGAGCCTGCGCAGGAGGAGCTGGAACGCCGGCCGACCACCGTGACGATGGCTTCGTCCATCGCCCGCAGCGTTACGAATCTCCGGGCTTCGGCAGCACGCCCGTCAGCGCTGTCACGGAAACCGCAGGGGCGACGATACGCAGGCCGCCGTCGGCTTCGATGATGAAGTCGATCGGATCGCCCGGCCTGAGGAGGCCGGTCCCGAATCGGCTTGGGGAGGGGATCCGTTCCAGGATCCCCTCCGTGGTTGGCAGGTCGGTGAGCGGCTTCGAGGGTTCTACTGCTCGTTCGTCGCGGCGCCGGTGCGGGCGTCGACGGCGCGCTGGCCGCTGAGCGCGTTGCGGACGGCCCAGTTGCCCTCGTGGCAGGCGTACTCGTAGATGACGTACTCCGGGTCCTGCGTGAGCGGCATCGAGATCGTCCACGCCCGGTCGTAGACGTTCGCGTCGTCGATGGTCACGGTCCAGATGATCGTGTCCTCGGAGACGCGGCGGAAGCGCTCGACGACCTCGAGCGCCTTGCTGGTCGGGATGCCCTTCAGGCGCCGCCCCGCGCCGCTCGACGCGATCCAGCCGCGGTTGTGGAAGTTGCGCGTCTCGACCACCAGCGTGTCGCCGTCCCAGTGGGCGCGCGCGTCGCCCATCCACTGCCGGATGTCGGCGTCGATGAACGGCTTGTCGGAGAGCGGGATGATCCGCACGTCGTGGATCATCTCGTGCTGTATGGCGACGTGGTCCGCGGTCTGAACGATGCGGTAGGCGTTGTTGTAGCCCGCCGGCAGCATCGAGCCGGGCACGCCGCGCGACACGCAGCGGTCCCAGACGCTCATGTGGCGGTAGTGGTCGCCGTTGTGGGCCAGGTTGTAGGCCTTGGCGTCGAGCGCCCACTGCTTGATGGGCGCGCGCCCGTCCGGCGGGTCGACGATGAGCGATGTCTGGCCGGTCGAGAGCACCGTGTCGCCCGCATCCAGCCAGTAGCTGCCGTAACCGCCGACGTTGCCGCCCGCCTGGTAGCGTTGCGCCGGGGCCTCGTCCCGCGCCCGCTCGTCGATGATGCGCTGCTGGTTGATGCGCGCGATCTCCTCGTCGGTGAGGAACGCCCGGCCCTCCACGTTCTCGGGCCGTTCCATCGGGGTGAGTGTCTTGTTGCCCCACATCCCCTGCAGGTCGGGCTGCCCGTCGGGGGTCCGAGGCACGGTCCAGTCGGGGTCGACTACCCGCTCGAGCTGCGCGGTCGCGGCGGGTGCGGCGGCGAGGGTGCCGGCCAGCGCGAGCGCGGCCAGCGCGACGAGGCGCCGGTCGGTCCATGTGTGCATCGGGATGACTCCTTGCTGATCTGCCGTCACCGGGTCTCCGGGGCTACCTTTCCTCGGCGCCCGCCTCGGCCGCGGCGGCTTCCCGCTCCTGTGCCCGCGCGCCGGCAAGCAGGTTGGTCATGCCGTAGTTGCCCTCGTGGCAGGCGTACTCGAACAGGGGCAGGTCGCTCCGCCGCATCGGAATCTCGGCCGTGATCGGCCGCGTGAACGTCGCCGGGTCGTCGACGGTGAACGAGTAGAGCAGCGTGTCGGCGTCGACGCGCGTGAAGCGCTCCTCGAGCCGGAGCGTCTCGCCGGACCCGTAGGAGTCGATGATCGTGTAGAAGCTCCCCGTCTTGTCGGTGAAGTTCGTCGATTCCACGACCAGGGTGTCGCCGTCCCAGCGACCTCGCGAGTCGCCCATCCACTGGCGGATCGCCTCCGGCAGGTGGGGCTGGTCGTCGGACAGCGGCACGATGCGGGCGTCGTGGACCATCTCACTGAAGATGACGACGTGATCGGGCGTCTGGAAGAGCTGCAGGTTGTTGTTGTAGGCGCTCGGGAGCAGCGGCGGCCCGGCGTTGAAGCCGAGCATGCAGCGCTCGGAGAGCCCGAGGTCCTCCGGCCCCCGTGCGGGCCCGTAGAAGACGACGCGCTCGCGAATCGGCCGGTGCCAGCCGGCGCGCCTTGCCTGGTCCGCCTCGTCGATGCCAACGACGCGGGCGGGGATGCGGCCGTCGGGAGGATCGACGATGAGCGAAGTGCGAAGGTCCTCGGTCAGCGAGTCGCCCCAGTCCCACCAGAAGTCGTTGTAGGCGCGTTCGACGTCCTGCGCCGCGTCGTCGGGGCGCTGATCCGCGTTGAGCCCCGCGATCGCCTGCTCCGCGAAGGCCGCCGCCTCCTCGGGAGTCAGCACGGCCTTGTCGGCCAGCTCCGCGGGACGCTCCAGCGGCGTGATGGTGCGAAAGTCCCAGATGCCTCCGAGGTCCGGGTCGCCCCAAGCGGTGCGGGGCGCTGGCGAGACCGGCCGCCCCGGCTTCGCCGGGTCGAACAGCGAGAGGTCGACCGCCGCCGCCATCGCCTCGTAGCCGGCGTCGTTCGGGTGGAGCCAGTCGCCGGGGTGGTAGTCGGCCCGGAACTTGTTG
The DNA here is from genome assembly GCA_965215155.1 of Vicinamibacterales bacterium. GTDB lineage: Bacteria > Acidobacteriota > Vicinamibacteria > Vicinamibacterales > UBA8438 > JAGWAJ01. Next base: position 3,580,993 of record CBDCCY010000004.1, read on the forward strand.
GGCGCGTCGGGATCGCGCACCGCGGCGTCGAAGTCGAACACTGCGTCGTACTCGCCGCTCGTGCGCATCCAGGCGTTCACCGCCTGCCGCTTCGCCTCGCCCTCCGGCGTCCAGTAGAGCGCGCCCTCGAAGGGGGTCAGGGTGGCGCCGTAGATCGTCAGGCCCTGCGCCTGGGCGCGCTGAATCAACGCTCGGTGGGCCGCGATGATGTCCTCCGCGGCCGGCTCGTCCGCGCCGAACGCCATCCCGATGTCGTTGATCGACTCCAGCACGATGACGTGGGTAACGCCGGGCTGCAGGAGCACGTCGCGGTCGAACCGGGAGAGCGCCTTCGGCCCGAACATCGCGTTCGGGTTCGGCGGCCCGTCCGTCTCGGGAACGGGAAGTCCCGCCTGGCGGAGGAACTCGAAGCCGGGGTTGTCGCTCAGGACGCGGTTCCCGGCGATGCCTACGTTCAGGACCGCGGGAGCGCGCTCGCCGTACGCTTCGGCCAGTCGGCGAGCCAGGAAGTCGGGCCAGCGGCTGTTCGTGTCGGTCGTCGAGCCCGTGCCGTCGGTGATCGAGTCGCCCAGCGTGACGATCGCCCCCGGCGCGGTGGCGCTCCGCACGTCGACCCGCGTGAGGAAGAACCACTGCTCGATCGTCGACTCGATGGGGAGCTCGGCCGCGCCGGCGTGGTTGCCGCTCGACGAGATGTAGTTGGTGGTCAGGCCGGTCGAATGGATGGTGGCCGCCGACGTCGTGCGCCAGGTGTCGCCCGGCAGGTAGAGGTCGACCGCGAGATCGCCGAGCGGTGGGACCTCGAGCTCTACCGGGTCGCTCATCACGGTGGAGCCGCCTTCGATGGTCACCGAGGCGTTGCCGCCGAAGCTGAGCGCGGCCCCGTCACCGATCCGCGATCCCACGTCGCGCAGTGCGACGTGCGCGGCGCCGATGGCCAGCGGCTCGGTGCCGAAGACGTTGCTGATGGTGACCCGCACCTCGGAGCCCCCGATGCTGGTGCGCACGACCTGCCGAACGGTCTGGTCGGCCACGCGGACCGGGGCGCCGAATGGCAGCCCTGCGGCGGCCTCGCCGGCTTCGGGCGACGCCGGCGGGTCGAGTGCGAGCGGGCCCGTGCTCCAGGTGCCGATCCAGCGGCCCTCGTCGCCCTGCGCAGCGGCCAGGGCGGGGAGCGCCAGCAGCCCGACGAGCGCCAGGGCCGCGATTCCTCTGCTTGCTTGCATGCTTCCGTCTCCTGCCGGCCGCGGGGCCGGCCGTCGTGCCGCGTTGATTCCCGCGCGGAGGCCCCGTCGCGAGGTGCGGCGGGCTTTCGGCGCGTCCCCCATTATGCGCCATTTGCCGTGCCTTGACAGGCGATTCGCGAACCGTGCAGTGTGTGCGTGACGGACCCGTCCGGATCGCGAAACCGAGAGCGAGGTTCGCGAATCCCGACCGTCCGCGGTTGATGGGGGAGGATGCATGCGTCGACTGATGAGGGCGGTCCGGAGCGCGCCGTCGGCGGCCTCGCCGTGGGCGGTCGGCATCGTGGCCGGCGGCCTCGCCGTGGGAGCCGGCGCCGGGACGGCAGCCGCCGGACAGGACGAGTGGCTGCAGTTCCGGGGCCCGGCGGCGGGGGTCGTCCCGGACGATCCCAACCTTCCGGAGGTCTGGAGCGAGACCGAGAACGTCGTCTGGAGGATCGACATCCCCGGGCTCGCCTGGAGTTCACCGGTCATCACCGGCGATCACGTTTTCGTGACGACCGCGATCAGCGCCGGCGACGAACCCGACCCGATCAAGGGGCTGTACGACCCCGGGATGGAGAACGGCTCGGAAGCCACGTCGAACGAGCACCGCTGGGTGCTCTACGACATCGACTTCCACACCGGGAGCATTCGCTGGGCGCGCGAGCTCTACCGGGCGACGCCGCCGGGGAAGCGGCATCTCAAGAACACCTTCGCCTCGGAGACCCCGGTCACCGACGGCCGTCGCGTCTACGTCTACTTCGGCGCCATCGGGCAGCTCGCGGCGTTCAACATGAGCGGCGAGGCCGTCTGGTTCACGGAGCTCGACGCCTACAACACGACGCTCGAGATGGGCACCGGGGCCTCGCCCATCCTGCACGGCGAACGCGTCTACATCGTCAACGACAACACCACGCGGTCGTTCGTCGCAGCCCACGACAAGGACACGGGGCGCGAGATCTGGCAGCGCGAGCGGGACGAGCGGGGCCAGAACTGGTCGACGCCGTTCGTCTGGGAGCACGAGCTGCGCACGGAACTGGTGACGGCCGGCACGCAGGGAGTCCGGTCGTACGATCTCGACGGCGAGCTTCTCTGGGAGCTCCACGGCATGTCGGGGCTGACCATCCCGACGCCGTTCACGAGCCACGGGCTCGTCTACATCAGCTCCGGATACCCGGGCGGCGGGCTGCGTCCGGTGTACGCGGTCCGGCCGGGCGCATCCGGCGACATCTCCATCTTCACCGAGGAACAGATGCGGAGCGGCATCCGGTCCGGCTTCCCCGGCCCCCTGACGTCGTCCGAGGACATCGCATGGTCGTACCCGCTGCTCGGCACCTACAACACGACGGCGATCGTCTACGGCGACACCTACTACACGCTGCTCGACCGCGGTTTCCTCGTGGCTCACGACGCCCGGACGGGGGAGGAGATCTACGGCCGCCGGCGCCTGGAGATCGGCAACGGGTTCACCGCCTCGCCGTGGGCCTACAACGGCAAGCTGTTCCTGCTGAGCGAGGACGGTGAGACATACGTCGTGGAGGCGGGGCCGGAGTTCAAGATCCTCCACAAGAACCAGCTCGACGAGATGACGCTGGCGACCCCGGCGATCGCGCGCGGCAGTCTCTTCATCCGCACGCAGTCGAAGCTCTACCGCATCGCGAAGGGAGGCGCCCAGTGACGCTGCGGCAAGCATGCTCTCTGACGGCGGATCGGCTGGCGCCGTGGGCGCTCGCGGCCGCGCTCACCACCACCCTGGGGCCCGCGTCGGCGCAGGACCTGTCGCTGGTGGCGGTGGGGGAGATCCCCGGGCCGGCCGAGCTGGTCCGCGTGCGGGGCGACCGGGCCTACGTCTCGGGCGGCCACGTGTTTACCGTCTACGACGTGGCGGATCCGTCGAGCCCCGTCGCCCTCGGGTCGCACACCTTTCCCCAGGAGATCTGGGGCTTCCGGCTGACCGGCGGCCGCGCCTACGTCGGCGCCAACTTCTTCGGTCTCGGCATCCTCGACATCTCCGGCCCCGGCGCCCCTGCGCTCCTCAGCCAGCACAGGACGCTCGGGCAGGCCAAGATCGGGGCCACGGCCAGTGGCAAGGTCGGGATCATCGATCACATGGAAGGCTTCGTGCTGGTCGATATCTCGGACGAGACCGCCCCTTCGGGCATCGGCTCGTTCTTCCTCGACGGCTACGCGCGGGACGTCGTGACCGCCGGCACGCTGGCCTACGCGACGGACTCCCCGTCCGGGCTGTACGTCTTCGATCTGGCGCGGGCCGGGATGCCCGAGCCGGTGGGCGTGCTCCACGCGCCGAACGCCCCCCGCGACATCGACGTGTCGCCCGGCACCGCCGGCCGGCCGACGCTCATCGTCGGCGCGGGCGGAGGCGACGTCCAGGTGTACGACGTCTCCGACCCGGCGTCGCCGGAGAAGGTCGCCAGCGTCGCCACACCGGGCCGCGCGACGCGGGTCTCCATGAACGGCAACGAGGTGTTCGTGGCCGACTCCGAGGCCGGCGTCACGGTGGTGGACGTCTCGGATCCCACCGCCCCGGCCCTGATCGGGACGTTCGCCACGCCGCGGCCGGCGCGCGACGTCTCCGCCGACGGGTCGCTCGTGGCCGCGGTCGTAGGCGACAGCGAGCGCGAGGGGCACGACCGCTGGGTGATGCTGCTGGAGCGCAGGTAACATCCTGCGCTTCGGCAGGCGCGGTTGCCATCCAACCGTCGTCTTGTTTCCGCGCCCCGGTTTGCGGATCCGACGGAGCGCAACCTGCAGAACCGAAAGGAGTCCAACGTGCGACGTCTCGGCCAACCGTGGTTCTGGATGGTAGTCCTCGCGCTCTCCGCCGTGTCGGGTGGCGGCTCGGAGGCGTCATCGATGGCCGCCGCGGCTCAGGACGCGACCGCGCCGGCGGATCCGACGGCCATACGGCCGTTCCGCGTCGACATCCCGGAACCGGTCCTCGCGGATCTGAGGGAACGTCTGCAAGGGACGCGCTATCCGGACGAGATCCCGGGTTCGGACTGGGACTACGGCACCAACCTCGCCTATCTGAAGGAGCTGGTCGGGTATTGGGCCGACGAGTTCGATTGGCGAGCCCAGGAACGCCGGATCAACGGTTTCGACCACTTCAAGACGGTCATCGACGGCCTGGACATTCACTTCATCCACCAGCGGTCGCCGGTCGAAGACGCCACGCCGCTCCTCATCTCGCACGGCTGGCCCGGCTCGTTCCTCGAGTTCATGAAGGTGATCGGACCGTTGACCGACCCGGTTGCGCACGGAGGCAGCGCCCGGGACGCCTTTCACGTCGTCGTCCCCTCGATCCCCGGCTACGGCTTCTCCGACAAGCCGCAGGAGCGCGGGTATGGACCATCGCAGATGGGAGACATCTTCGCGAAGCTGATGGAGCGGCTCGGATACGAGCGCTACGGCCTCCAGGGCGGCGACTGGGGCAGCGTCATCACGACCCGGATTGCGGCCGAGCATCCCGATCGCGTCATCGGCCTCCACCTGAATCTGATCGGGGCCGGGCCGCCTCCCGGCGGGGAGGATCCCGAGGCGGGTGTCCCGGCCCGCGAGCTGGAGCGGATGCGTGAGCGTGATGCCTTCTGGGCGCCCGAGCAGGGCTACTTCGCGATTCAGGGCACCAAGCCGCAGACGATCGGCTACGCGCTCAACGACTCGCCGGCCGGCCTGGCGGCCTGGATCATCGACAAGGTCCACGTGCTGTGCGACTGCCCCGGCGGCCACGAAGACAAGTTCACGAAGGACGAGCTGCTGGCGAACATCACGCTCTATTGGGTGACCGGGACTCCAACCTCGGCGGCACGGATCTACTACGAGTCGGGGCGAGGCCAGGGGGATCTCCTCCAGGGGTACATCGACGTCCCGACCGCGGCGGCGCTCTTCCCGAAGGAGATCTACCTGCCACCTCGCAAGTGGGCCGAGGCGCGCTACAACATCGTGCAATGGACGGAGATGCCCCGGGGCGGGCACTTCGCCGCGCTCGAGGAGCCCGAGCTCTACATCGAGGACGTGCGGAAGTTCTTCGGAAGCGGCAGGTAACGCCATCCGCCGGCCCGACGGCCGGGACGCCCGCACGCCCGCGGGGTCGCTCCTTCGCTGGCAGTCTGGCGGCGCTAGTGTGCACCGTCAGAAATACGTGAGCAGTAACGCTTCAGGGATTCCAGGATCTGCTCGGCGGTCTTCGTCCAGACGAAGGGCTTGGGGTCTTCGTTGTAGACCGCCAGGTACTCCTTGATCGCCGCCTCGAGTGCTTGGGTGCTGCGATGGGTTCCACGCCGGATCTGCTGCCGGGTGATCTCGGCGAACCAACGCTCTACCTGGTTGAGCCACGATGCGCTCGTGGGCGTGAAGTGCAGGTGATACCGAGGACGCCGTGCCAGCCAGTCGTGGATCATCGCCGTCTTGTGCGTGCCGTAGTTGTCCAGCACCAGGTGGATGTCGAGGTCGGGCGGCACCGCCTTGTCGATCACGGCGAGGAAGCGCTTGAACTCCACCGAGCGGTGCTTCCGAAAGCACCTGCCGATCACCTCGCCGGTGGCGGTGTTCAGGGCCGCGAACAACGAGGTCGTGCCGTGCCGTCGATAGTCGTGTGTCCGCTGCTCCGGTGCTCCCGGACGCATCGGCAACACCGGCTGGGTACGGTTCAACGCCTGGATCTGCGACTTCTCATCCACACACAGCACCACCGCTCGCTCCGGCGGATGCAGGTACAGCCCCACGATATCGCGCACTTTCTCGATGAACAACGGGTCTCGCGACAGCTTGAAGGTCTCGCTGCGATGGGGCTTGAGCGCGAACGCGCGCCACACGCGGCCGACGGTCGAAGCGCTCAGCCCGCAGGCTCGGGCCATCGACTCCCGGCTCCAATGCGTCGCCCCCCGTGGGGTCGTCTCCAGCGTCCGGACCACGACCCGTTCGACGTCCTCGTCCGACACCCGGCGCGGCGCGCCCGGCCGTGGTTCGTCCAGCAAGCCGTCGCAGCCGTTGCGCAGGAACCGCCGCCGCCACTTGCCGACCGTGGCCCGCGTCGTGCCCAGAGCCTGCGCCACGACCTGGTCGCTCCGTCCCGCGGCGCTCTGCAGCACGATGCGTGCCCTCAGGGCCAGAGCCTGCGCGGTATTGCGCCGGCGCAGCCAACCCTCCAGTTCCTCGCGCTGTGCGTCCGAGACCTCCGGGACCTCTCGTGTGTAATGGTTCGGCACGGCCCTCCTCGCTTCCGGGCCGACCGTACCACGAGCCGATTCTACTGGTCAAGAACTTCAGGCGTTGGACACTAGCGCGCCCTCACGAGCGCGTTGGGAGTCTGCGCTGGCACGAACCGCTCCATGGCACGTTCCTGCGGCGCAGACTCCTAGGGCAATGGCGGGAGCGCCTCGAAGGCGATGGCGCCGAGGCGGGCGGAGCGGCTCGGCAGCTCCGTGCCGCCGGCCGGGAAGGCGTTCTCCCGCAGCATGTAGGCGAGGACGTCCACCTTCTGGGCGCGGGTGAGGGCCCGCGGGCGACCCTCCGGCATCGAGACGCGCAACCGCTCGAAGAGGTCGCCGACCGAGAGACCGTTCCAGGCCCACCGGAAATCGGCGCCGGCGAGCGGCGGCGCCGTTTCCCCGCCTTCCAGCGACGGGCCGTGGCACTCCCCGCACTCGGCCTCGTACAGCGGCGCCCCGCGGTCCGCCTGCTCGGCCGTGTAGATGCCGCTCCAGACGGAAAGCGCCGCCTGGGTCGTTCCCGGGGGCGGCGAAACCGCGCCATTGGCGGTGCCGGGGGCAACCGCTCCGACGACGCGCGACACGGCGGCCACCGCCGCGGGACCGGCGAGAAACGCGGCCAGCACGGCGGCGACGACGGCGCGCGCCATGGCGAGGCTACTTCGAGCGCAGGGCGAGCGTGAGCAGGACGTGGGCGCCGAAGGCGAGCACGGCGGTGATGATGATGGCGAGCAGGGGATTCACGTCGGCCTCCGTTCAGTTGCGAACGGCGGCCATTGTAGCAGGAGCGCACGCCGCCCGCGGGGCGACTCGCAAGGCCGCTCCGGCGTGGCCGGCCGGAGACCGGCCGTAACGGGGCGGCTCGCCGCTTCGCCCGCAGTGGGTACCCCGTAGACTGGAGTCGAACCATGAACGCTGACGCCGCCGCCGTGAGTGGGGGCACGAGGCCGGCAGGAGTCGTCCTGCGGCGAGTTGCGATCGGGCTCTTCTTCCTGTCCGGCGCGGCCGGGCTCGTCTACGAGGTCGTCTGGCTGCGTTTGCTCGTGCTCGTCTTCGGCTCCGCGCACTTCGCCGTCACCGCCGTCCTGACGGCGTTCATGGCCGGCATCGGGCTCGGAGCACTGGTCGTCGGTCGCTGGGCGGATCGCTCCGCCCGGCATCCGCTGGCCGTCTACGGACTGATGGAGATCGGGATCGGCCTGAGCGCGCTGGCCGTGCCGGTGCTCATCGGCGGCATCCGCCCCATCGTCTCATCCCTGCCGGTCGCGGTGGGCGGCACGTTCTACGCCGGCAGCCTCGTCCGGCTCCTCCTGTCGCTGGCGGTCCTGATTGTGCCCACCGTGCTCCTCGGCGGGACCCTGCCGATACTGAGCCGGCTGGTTCGCGGAGCCGAACGCAGCGGCGAAGGCGGCGGCGCACCGGGCGTCGCGACCCTCTACGCCGTCAACGTCGCCGGTGCAGTGGCGGGGGTCGTGGCGACCGGGTTCGTCCTGCTGCCGCTCGCCGGCGCCGCGCTGACGGGGGTGGTCGCCGCGGTCGTCAACGTCGCGCTCGGCGTGGCGGCGCTGGCGGCGTCCCGGGCCTGGCCGCTCGAGGCGCCGGTCGTCGAGCCGATCCCTCCGCGCGTTCCCGATCCCGGCGCGTTCCCGCGGCTTATCGTCGGTGCCGCGGGGGTGATCGCGATGACCTACGAGGTTGCCTGGACCCGCCTGCTGGGCCTCGTGCTGGGGTCGTCCATCTACGGGTTCACCGTCATGCTGGCGACCTTCCTCGCGGGTCTGGCCGCCGGCGCCGCCCTCGGGGCGCGGTGGGCGGCGGCGAGCGCGGAGCCGCGGACCGTTCTACGCCGCCTGGGCAACGCGATTGGCGGTGGGGCGCTGGCGGGGTACGCCACATTGCACCTGCTTCCGGCCCTGCCGGCGGCATACGCAGCCGCCTTCCACCAGTTGGGGCTCGCGGGCGGAGACGGCGGGCTCGTCGGGCGCGCCGTTCGCCTCGCGGGACTCGAGTTCGCAGTCGCCGGGGCCGTCATGCTGCCCGCGGCCATCTGCACGGGGATGGTGTTTCCTCTGGCCCTCGGGGTCGCGGTCCGCGACCCCCGGCGCATCGGCTGGTCGGTCGGCGTTCTCTCTGCCGCCAGCACGGCGGGCATGATCACCGGAGCGGTTCTCGCGGGCGTCGTGCTGCTGCCGGCCGCCGGCCTGCAGGGCAGCCTGCTCGTCGCCGTCGGCGCCGGGCTGATCCTGGGCGCCGTCCTGCGCAGCCGCGGCACCCGCCCGGCGCGGGGGCGCCGTTTGCTCGTGCTGGTCGGCACGGCGGTGCTCGTAACGGTACTGGTCGCGGCTCGTCCGCCCTGGGAGCCATTGGTCATGAACAGCGGGGTCTTCCAGTACGCCCCGGAGCTGGGAGCCGTGGCCCGGACGCGCGACGGCTTTCGGGCGGCGCAGCGCGACGACACAGAGGTGCTCTTCTACGAAGAGGGACTGACGGCGAACGTGCTCGTCGCGCGCCAGCGGTCGACCGACAACGTCTGGCTGTCGATCGACGGCAAGATCGACGCCTCGTCGCGCTCCGACCTCGCCACGCAGCTTCTGCTGGGACACCTGCCGATGGTCTGGCGGAGCGCCCGCCCGAACGAGGCGCCGAGTGCGGCGGTCATCGGCTACGCCAGCGGCATCACGACCGGCGCCGTCACGCGCCACGCGCCGGCGCGGGTCGCGGCGGTCGAGATCGAGCCGGCCGTGATCCGGGCGTCCGCTCTCTTCGACGACGTCAACCACGCGCCGCTCGATGACCCCACGGTCCGCCTCGTGGAGACCGATGGCCGCACCTTCCTGGCCGCGGACGGCGAGCGCTACCACGTCATCGTGTCCGAGCCCTCCAATCCGTGGATGACGATCGCCGCCAACCTGTTCACGCGGGAGTTCTTCGAAGCGGGCCGGGCCCGCCTCGCGCCTGGCGGCGTGTTCAGCCAGTGGATTCAGCTCTACGGCCTGCAGCCCGAGGACCTGCGGTCGCTCGTCGGCACCTTCGCGGCCGCGTTCCCTCGCGTCGCCGTGTTCTGGGGGATCCCGGGGCGCGACCTCATCCTGCTCGGCTCGGACGCTGCGCTCGATGTGGACCTCGAACGGCTCGAGGCAGCGCTCTCACGCGCGCCCGTGGCGGCGGATCTGGCGCGCATCGACGTCCGAGGGGTCGAGGACCTGCTGGCGTTCTACCTGAGCGACGACGCCGGGGCGCGGGCGTTCGCGGCCGGGGCGCCGCTGAACACGGACGACAACGGGCGCATCGAGTTTCGGGCCCCGCTCAGCCTGCACGCCGACACGCGATCCGCGAACGTCGCCGCTCTCGCGCCGTTCGCCGTCGACCCGCTGGCCGGCGCGGCGAGCCTCGAGCGCGACGCGGAGCGGCGGGCCGAACGCTACGTCGCGCTGGGCCGTGCCTTCTACCGGCGGGAGATGTACGGGCGGGCGGTGGCGGCCCTGCGCGAGGCGGAGGCGATCCGGCCGACGGAGACCGGCGCGCTGCGCCTCGAGAGCTACGAGCGGGTGCTGCGGGAAGCGGGCGCGCTGCGGTAGCCTGGCCCCGACGCGCGTCGGAAGCCGGCGCAGGGCGCGTGACCCCGCGGCGCCCGTTCTGCGGTGCTCCGTGGCGCAGATTCCGGGTCGGGACCGCCCGGGCACGTCGGGGCGGCCCGGCGCGGTCAGGCCGGGCGGTCGGTGACCTCGAAGAGCGACTCGACCTCGACGGGCACGCCGCCGGGCAGCGAGCCGGCGCCGTAGGCGACACGGGCGTGCCGTCCCGCGTCGCCGAACACCTCGACCATCAGGTCGGAGAACCCGTTGACGACGGCGGGCTGCTCGGTGAAGTCGGCGACGGCGTTGACGAGCCCGAGGACCCGCACGACCCGCTTCACGCGGCTGAGGTCGCCGAGCTCGTCCCTGACCACCGCGAGCGCCTGGAGCGCGCACGAGCGGGCGGCGCGGTAGGCGGCGTCGACGTCCATCGTGTCTCCGACCTTGCCTGCGAGCAGCCGCCCGTCCGCGTCGCGCGGTACCTGTCCCGCCAGGAACAGCAGGTTGCCGCTGCGCACGGCGGGGACGTAGTTGGCGACGGGCCGGGAGACCGGCGGGAGCTCGAGCCCGAGCGCGATCAGGCGTTTCTCTACTGCCGACGTGAGAGTCTCCTCCTGGATGCAGCGGGCGTGCCGTGCCGGGCGCTCACCCCGGGATCGCATCCCGGAACGGATTCACGACGCGCACGGAACCGTAGGTCTGCCCGTGGTTCAGATCTTCAGTGAACAGCATGGGCGCGCCGAGCGCCTCCGCCGCGGCGATGATCGCGCTGTCCCAGTAGCTGATGCGGTGGCGCTGGCTCATTTCGGCGCCGAGCTTGACGAGGCTTGCGTCAAGGGCCTGGCACGGAAACGCCTCCCACTGCTCAAGCCAGTCGACGGCCTCGACCGGGGTGAGGGGCACTTCGACCTTGCGCACGACGGTGACGTAGAACTCCTGAAGCACCTGTGCCGAAAGCCCGAAATCAAGGTCCTCGATCAACGCGAGGGCTCGGGAATGCTTCGTCTCCTCCCGCCCCCGGCCCGCCGCCGCGTAGACCAGGACATTGGTATCGAGGAACGCCTCAACGCTCATGCAGGTCCTCGCGGGTCCAGGAGCGCGAGCCGATGCGGGCGGCCGACTGCTCGCTCAGCTCGCGAATGCGCTGGCGCGCCCCCCGGGCTCGGTCTTCACGTTTCGCGAGATTGGCCAGGTACTCGCGCACGAGCGCGTTGACCGACGATCCACGCTCCGCCGCGTATAGCCGGACGGTGCGAATGACGGCTTCGTCGACGCTCAGGGTGATGTTCTTCACGCACACAGTATATGTGGGGCCGTGGTTCCGCCCGTCACTCCCAGCGGAACACGCGCGAGGTCACGGCGGTGGCCACGCCGAAGACGACGCCGAGCGCGGCGACGTCTCCCGCGTGAGCCCACCACGTCCCGCCCGTCCAGATGCCGCGCAGCAGCGACACGGCGTAGGTCAGCGGCAGCAGGCGCGCGAGCGATTCCAGCGCCGGGGGGAGCGCGTCGATCGGCGCGAAGAGCCCGGAGAGCGGGATCATCGGGTAGAGGATCAGCGCCCCGAGCGGCTGGGCGAAGCGCGCCGTCGGGACGACGCTGGCGATGACGAAGCCGATGGAGAGCAGGCTCCACGTCGCGAGGACGAGCGCGAGGGTGAAGGAGACGAGCGGCGCATCGACGCCGACCGGGAAGAATCGGCGGCCGGCCAGCACCAGCAACGCCAACGTCGCCGCGGTGAAGGCGAGCTTGACCAGCACGTGCGCGACCAGGATCGTCGGCGGCCGGATGGGCGTCGCTCGCAGGCGCCGGAGGATCCCTCCTTCGCGGTAGATGGCGATGATGGTGACCAGCGAGAGCACCGCGCTGAGGGTGATCAGGATGGCGGCGAAGAGGGGCAGGTCCGTCCGCAGGAAATCCGTGTTCCCCGGCGCGCCGCCACCCTGCACCGCGTCCGGCGCGTCGACACCGCCTGCCGCGATCCGCCCCACGACGACGAAGAGCAGCACCGGGACCGCCACGGACCCGATGACGCCGAGCGGCTCGCGCACGAAGATCTTCGTCTCGAGCCAGGTGAGGTGCGCCAGGTGCCGGAGCAGGGTCGGCATTGCGGTGCCCTACGCCCGGATCGAGCGCCCCGTCAGGGTCAGGAAGACGTCCTCCAGGTTGGGAAGCTCGGAACGGAACTCCGACACGGGCATTCCGTGCTCCGAGATGGCGCGGATGACGTCGGTGACGAGGGTATCGCCGCGGCCGGCGATCTCGTGCCGCTGGCCGTCGCTGCGGACGGAGGTCGCAGTCGGAAGCGCCCGGAAGGAGTCCGCGGCGCCCCCGAAGCCGGTGGCAACGACGACCGTGCGCTGCGGACAGTGCCGTTCGACGAGCGCCGCCGGCGTGTCGATGTCGACGATGCGGGCGCGATCGAGGATGGCCACACGGTCGCACAGGCGCTCGGCTTCCTCCATCAGGTGCGTGGTCAGGACGACGGTCTTGCCGCGCTCGCGGATGCCCCGCACAAGGTCCCAGATGGCGCGCCGGGCCTGCGGATCCAGCCCGGTCGTCAGCTCGTCCAGGAAGACGACCTGCGGATCGTTCACCAGCGCGAGGGCGATGAACAGACGCTGCTTCTGGCCGCCCGAGAGCGTCATGAACCACGCGTTGCGCTTCTCGTCGAGCCCGAGCTGCCGGAGCAGCGCGTCGCCGTCGGCGGGGGCCGGATACAGCGAGCGCCAGAAGGCGACCGCCTCCCACACCTTGATCCGCTTCTGGAGCTGTGCTTCCTGCAGTTGCACCCCGATGCGGAGCTGCAGCGCGCGCCGGTCGCGGATCGGGTCGAGGCCGAGGACCGCGATCCGCCCGGCATCGGGCGCCCGCAGCCCCTCGACGCACTCCAGCGTCGTCGTCTTGCCGGCGCCGTTCGGCCCGATGAGGCCGAAGATCTCGCCCCGTTGGACTGTGAAGGAGACGTCGGCGACGGCAACCGTCCGGCGGTACGCCTTGCGGATGCCGTCGACCTCGATGACGTTGTCGGGATGCACGTGGATGCCAGACCGAGCGAAGCCTACGCTGCGTCGGCGGCGCGTGTCCACGGGTGCGACCACGTAGAATGGACGCGAGGATCGTCGATGACACTGCGTGCTCCGAGACCGCTGGTCACCGCTGCCGAGTTGCCGGATCTCTCGGCGCGTCTCTCCGTCCTGGGCAAGCGCACGGAGCTCGTGGGAGGAGACCTGATCGTGATGGCGCCGGCGGGAGGACGACACGGACAGGTCGCGTACAAGGCGGGGCTCGTGATCGGCAACCACGTTCTGGGACGGGGCCTGGGCCGGATGTTCGCGGCGGAGACCGGCTTCCTACTGCGGCGGGATCCGGACACCGTGCGGGCGCCCGATGCTGCGTTCGTGTCCGGCGAGCGGATGGGGACCGACGAGACACCGGCCGGGTTCCTGCAGGTCGCGCCCGACTTCGCCCTGGAAGTCGTGTCGCCGCGCGATTCGCAGGCCGCGATTCGAGACAAGGTGGCGGACTGGCTGGCGGCCGGCACGCGGCTCGTCTGGGTCTTGTACCCGGACACGAAGTCGGTGGAGGTGCACCGGCAGGGCCAACCACCCGTGGCGTTCCAGGAAGCGGACAGTCTGGACGGCGCTCCCGTCTTCGCGGATTTCTCCGTCCGTGTCCGGGACCTCTTCACGTAGGGCGGCGGAGCCCAGGATGCTCGAGTATCTGGAACTCGACAACGTCGGCCCCGCGCCGCGCATGAGGGTCGAGTTCGCGCCCCGTGTGAACCTCATCACGGGAGACAACGGCCTCGGGAAGAGCTTCCTGCTCGATACGGCGTGGTGGGCATTTGCCGCAGACTGGCCGGCTGAAGTCAATCGAGGCATGACTACCGGTCTGGTGGCGCGCCCCCGCGATCGGAACAGGGCTTCGACGATACGGTTTCGTACTCGCTCCGCCGACGGGACGGTCGATTCCGAAGGGACCTACTCGCGACGGGATGAAGCGTGGATGGACCGCGCGTTATCGACGATGACCCGGGGGCTGGTCGTATACGCGCACGCCGATGGTTCGTTCTCCGTTTGGGACGTCGTTCGCAACGGTTGGTTCCGCCAGACCAACGACGGAATGCTCAGGTCGAAGCCACCATATGTATTCACGGAATCGGACGTGTGGGATGGTCTCAAGGGTGCTGCCGTAGACGGGCGGCCGGTGCACACCTGCAATGGGTTGCTCCATGACTGGTCGAACTGGATCCGGGCCAAGGACGTCCAATCGAAGGCTATGGCGCGGGCTCTGCGTGCCCTGTCACCCGACTGGGAGCACGGCGACCGACTCGAGCCAGGTCTGCCCATGCGCATCTCCGTCGACGATGCGAGGGACATTCCGTCGATCCAGACGAGCTATGCGGGGGCTGTGCCGATTCTGCACGCATCTTCCGGTATTCGCCGGGTGGTTGCCCTTGCATATGTGCTCACTTGGGCTTGGAGCGAGCATCAGCTCGCGGCGGAACTGCGCGGTGAGGAAGCCGTTCGGCAAGTGACTTTGCTATTCGACGAAGTCGAGAGCCATCTGCACCCGAGGTGGCAGCGGTCGATCCTCAAGGCGTTGCGAGACGCTGGCCGGGAGCTTCTCGATGGTGTCGAGCTCCAGGTAATCGCCTCTACGCATGCACCCCTGATACTGGCGTCCGCTGAGCCCTGGTTCGATCCGCAGCAGGACGCGTGGTTCGATCTGGATCTCGATGGCGACCCGCCGGAGGCGAAGCTTCGTCGCCGCCCGTACACCCCGCGCGGCACGGCCGGAGCGTGGCTGACTAGTGAGGCCTTCGACCTGGCGACCGACCGGGGTAGCATCGAGGCCGAGCGGGCGGTTCTTCGCGCGAGGTCTCTCCTGAAGCAGTCGGATCCGCCGCTCGACGAAGTGATGGCTGTCCATGCGGAGTTGCGGAAGGCGTTGCCCGACGTCGACCGATTCTGGGTTCGTTGGAATGCACTCGTGGAGGACCGCGGGGGACGTCCGTGATTCCGGTCACGCCGGCCCCGCCACCTCCGGACTTCGACGCGAACGTGAGGCAGCCTGGACTGCTGGCTATTGCGGAACTGGTCGGAGAGGCGCTGCCCCGTACTTCGGGTAAGCCGTACGCGCAGGTCGCCGCCTCCAGGGAGGAGATTCCCGCTGCGGTCTTCCCACCGTTATGGCGCAAGGCCACGGGTGACCTGCTGCAACGCTACAACCGCATCTGTTCGTACCTGTGCCTCTACATTCCCGGAGGCACCGGAGCCCCCAGCGTGGACCACATGATTGCCAAGTCCACGCGTTGGGATCAGGTCTACGAGTGGAACAACTACCGATTGGCGTGCTCCCTGATGGATTCACGGAAGGGCGCCGTAGCGAGCGTGCTCGATCCGTTCGACGTCGAGGACGGCTGGTTTGCCCTTGAGCTCATCGGATTTCAAGTGATACGTGGCGAAGGGCTCGCCGACAAGATGGTCACCACGGTCGAAGGCACCATCGAACGCTTGCGGCTGAACGACTTGACCTGCTGCGACGCTCGCGCGGAATTCGCCACCAGCTACTGGCAAGGCGACATCTCGCTCAACTACCTGACACGGCACGCGCCGTTCGTGGCCGGCGAGTTGCGCCGACAGGGCAGGTTACGTGCTGGCGATCAGTGAACCGAGTCGCGTCGGAGCACGGCAACGGCTGCCGAGCGGTTGGCGAGTGGGCATGTGTGGAGACGTCAAGGTACAGCACGCGACGTCGAGTTCGAAAAGACGAACGGAAGGGCGCTTCTCTCGGGGGTCGACGAGTTGGCTCGTCACGGATAGTCGGGGTAGCGACACGTCCGCCCGCCGAGGTGGCATGCCGTCCACGCCCACTGCACCTCGATGTCGCCCTGGGCGTACTGGTGCTCCGGGAAGGAGCAGACGCCGAACTTGATGGCCTGGGTGCCGGAGCCGTCGCGCCCGTCCTGGGAGCCGAAGCAGAGCCACTCCTGGTTGTGGGGACGGTCGCGCGGTCCCGGCCGGTCGGCGTGGTCCCCGCCGAGCAGGGACTGGAGCGCCGCCGTGTTGTGCTCCACCGGCGCCCCGTCGAGGAACAGCGTGGACGATACCCGCACCGTGAGGGGCTCGTCGCAGACGTTCTCGAACAGGATGTTGTAGTAGACGATGCCGTGATCGTGGAGGCGGCGATCGTCTCGCCTGGTGAAGTACGAGTCGAGCACCCTGGCACAGCGGTCCAGGTTGCCGGGCCCGGTCGGGAGCTCGCACGCGACCGCAGCGGCCAGGGCGGTGCCGAGAGCTGCGGTCCGCCACCGGCGTGTCCCGCTCATGGAGGGTCATTCCTTTCGGAACGCCACCTCCAGGCCGTCGAGCACCGGGTCGCGCCGGAAGCGTGCGACGGCGAGCGCGGCTTCCGCCACGAGCCACACGGCCAGGGTGAAGATGATGGCGCCGGTGGCGAGCAGCAGCCACTGGCCGGCGGTCCAGAAGCCGGCCAGGTTGGTTCCCATCACGGTGAGCGTCGACAACAGCATGAAGCCCATCGGCGCCGCCGTGTACACGAGCGGCTTGCCGCGCCGGAGCAGGTACAGCGTGACGGCCAGCAGGGCGAGGCCGGCGAGGAGCTGGTTGGTCGTGCCGAAGAGCTGCCACAGGATGAGGCCGGCGAACTCGCCGTCCACCTGGATGAAGGCAAAGACCCAGATGGCGGCGATGGCGACGGCGGAGGCCACGTAGCGGTTGCCGAGGGCGGCCACGCCCATCGTGTCGCCCATCTCCGAGACGTTGTAGCGCAGCAGCCGCGTGGCCGAGTCGAGCGAGGTCAGCGCGAACGAGACGACGATGACGGCGACGAACGTGCCGCCGACGGCTTCCGGGATGCCGAGCGTCTCCAGAAAGTGCGTCGTGCCGCGCACGAAGGCCGCGATGTTGTTGCCCAGCCCGTCGGCCGCCTGCCAGCTCTCGTAGCGCTCCAGCCACGCCTCGCGCGAGACGAAGCCGGCCGTGCAGGCGAGGACCGCCATCAGCCCGAGGAGCGATTCGCCGATCATCGCCCCGTAGCCGACGAAGCGGGCGTCGCGCTCCGTCGCGAGTTGTTTGGCCGACGTTCCGGACGACACGAGCGCGTGGAAGCCGCTCGCGGCGCCGCAGGCGATCACGACGAAGACGAACGGCACGATGGGCGGGGCGCCGGCGGGGGAGAGGTCGACGGCCGGCGCCGCGAACGACGGGTTGGTCGCAGCGAACCCGACGAACATCGCGCCGACCCCGACGTAGAGCAGCAGGCTGTTGATGTAGTCGCGCGGCTGCAGCAGCAGCCACACCGGGAGCACGCTCGCCGCAAAGGCATAGGCGAGGAGCAGCCACTTCCACTGCGCGAGCGACGGGCCGACGACCGGGTAGCGGATGCCGAGGAAGGCCAGGGCGAGAGCGGCCGCAAGCCCGACCAGCGTCAGTCCCCGGATGCCCCATCCGCCGCGGTGTACCGCCACCCCCATGGCGACGGCGACCCCGATCAGCACACCGCTCGGCAGCACCGCCTCCGGGTAGAAGTCGGGGGAGAAGAGCACGGCGATGACGTGGACGAAGACGCCCATCGCCAGCGCGATGAGAAAGAAGATGACGAGGTGGAAGAGCGTCTTGCCACGCCGTCCGACGAGGTTCTCCGTCACCTTGCCGAGCGACATGCCGCGCGCGCGGATGGAGACCACCAGCGCGCCGAAGTCGTGCACGGCGCCGATGAAGATCGCGCCGAGCACCACCCACAGCATCGCGGGGAGCCAGCCCCAGATGACCGCGATGGCCGGGCCGAGCATCGGGGAGAGGCCCGTGATCGAGGCGTACTGGTGGCCGAACAGCACGTAGCGGTTCGCCGGTACGTAGTCGACGTCGTCGCGGTGGCAGACGGCCGGAGTCGGCCGGGTCGGATCGAGCGCGAACACGCGGTCCGCGAGGAAGCGGGCGTAGAAGTGGTACGCAACGCCGTAGGCGGCGAGGCAGACGAGGGCGGCGAGGAGAGGGGAGACGGTCATGCCGCGAGGAGATGGGTGCCGAAGTCTCGCAACGCCTCCAGGCCGTGCACGTCGTCCGGCCGAAGCGGGATCACGGTGCGCCGCAGCGACGGGAAGGCGGCATCGATCTCCCGAAGATGCGCTCTCTCCTGCGCGCGGCGGGCGTCGATGAAGGCACCGGAAGCCTCGGCGGTGTCCGGCAGGACGCGATTGACGACGAGCGACGACACCGGAAGGTCGAATCGGGCCAGCGTCTCCACGATCCTGCGGCTCTCCAGAATCGACAGCCGGTCGGGATTGACCACGAGCAGGAACGCCGTGCCGGTGTCGAGCAGCCGCTCGCGGGCGACGACGAGCTTGCGCCGGCGCGCCTGCAGCGTCTCGTTGATGCGCGCCTCGGGGCTGCCCGGCGGATGGTCTTCGCGCCCGTCGATGAGCGAGAGCTCGTCACCCCGTCCAGGCCCGCCGCCGAGGTGGCCGAGCATCGCGCCGAGCCGCGAAGCCCGCTCGCGATGCCGCAGCAGCCCGTCCATCCAGGCGCTCATCACTTCCGGGAGCGACAGCAACCGGACCGTGTGGCCGCTCGGGGCGGTGTCGAAGACGACGAGGTCGAAGCGCGACCCGGCGAGGGCCATCAGCTCCGCAACGCGCTCCAGCAGGGCGGCCTCCGTGGCGCCCGGCGCATGGGCCGCCAGGTCGAGCTGACGATCGACCTCGTCGTACAGCCGCGGGTGGACCAGCGCCTTCATGCGCTCCTTGACGCTTGCGATATGGGCATCCGCGGCCCGGTCCGGATCGATCTCCAGGCCGGTGAGGCCGGGCGCCAGCGCCGTCTCCGCGTCGCCGATCGAGCGGTCGAATACGTCGCGCAGGGAATGCGCCGGGTCGGTGGACACCACCAGGCAGCGGCGGCCGCGCTCCGCCGCGGCCAGGGCGAGGGCGGCGGCGGTCGTCGTCTTGCCGACGCCTCCCTTGCCGCCGACGAAGACGATGCGGCGCTCGAGGAGACCCTCAGCAGCAGCGGAAGTGGTCAAGGGGCGAGTGCTCCAGACCCATCCGGATGTGCCACTCGTGGAAGCGCTCGAGCAGAAGCGGCTGGAGTTCCAGCGTGTAGTACGCGGCCGGGTTCGGCACACCCATCATCTCCGCGAAGACGAAGAGCATGAAGAGGTCGTCCTCGTCGCGGCGAGCGCGCGCTACCGCACCCCGGTAGGGTGCGGCGTAGAACTCGCCGAGCAGAGTGCGTGCGCGCGCGAGGCGCGCCCCGATCCCCTTCCCGCGGCCTTCTTCCATGCCGGTTCCCGCCGCGTAGCCTCGGAGACGCACCGGCAGGGCACGCCTCGCCCGCCATTCGTCGCCTGACGGCTCCGCCTGGCGCCCAACCAACCCTCCAGAAGTCCTCGCCGTGCTACGGCGCAGACTCCTGCGCCGCCGTTCGTCGCCTGCGGGCTCCCTAGGCGCCCAACCCAGTCCTGCAGGAGGCCGCGCCTCTACGGCGCGGGCTCCTAGTGCGCCCCCGCGGCCGCGGCGCGCCGTTCGCGCATCAGGGCCGAGGCGGCCTCGAGCATGACGAAGATGGCGGTGATGATGATCACCACGTCGATGGCCAGCAGCACGTAGTTGCCGTCGGAGTAAAGGGCGCTGAGCTGGTAGAGCGCGGCGAGCAGCGCCATCGTCGTGACGAAAATCATCGGGATCAGCGTGTAGCGCGCCGGCCGTCCGAGCTTGACCAGCATGACGCTGATGACGAGCAGCGTCAGTCCCGCGAGCAACTGGTTCGTCGTGCCGAAGAGCGGCCAGATGATCATGCCGCCGCTTCCGTCCGCACCCCCCGCGCCGAACGCCAGCACCAGGCAGGCCCCGACCGCGACGGCGGTGGCGACGTAGCCGTTCTGGAGCGGCGGGATGCTGTAGATCGTGCCCCACTCCTGCACGATGTAGCGCTGCAGCCGGACGCCGGCGTCCATCGTCGTCCCCGCGAACAGCACCGCCATGACAGCCAGCAGCGTCTCCGCGAAGCCGAGCGGCAGCCCGAGCCCCTCGGAAGCAATCCGCGCGCCGCCCGCGACGAACGCGCTGATGCCGCCCACCGCGCCGAAGCTCTCCGCGTTGCTGTAGGCCGACTGCCAGGCTTCCCGCGCGGGCTGCAGCCCGCCGTCGGTCATCGCGAAGCCGGCCGTGACCGCGATGATGGCGACGATCGCGAGCGTGCCCTCGCCGAGCGAGCCCAGGTAGCCGACGAAGCGTGCGTCGGTTTCCTTGTTGAGTTGCTTCGAGGTGGTGCCGGAGCTCACGAGGCCATGGAAGCCGGAGATCGCGCCGCAGGCGATCGTGACGAACAGCAGCGGCATGATCGGCGGCGTCCCCGGCGGGACGTCGGGATTGATGGGCGGCGCCACTATCGTCGGGGCGGCGATGAAGACCGCGCCGTACAGGATGCCGAGGCCGACGAAGAGCTGGATGCCGTTGATGTAGTCGCGCGGCTGGAGGAGCAGCCAGACCGGCAGCATCGACGCCACCGCGGCGTAGGCGAACAGGATCAGGATCCACTGCGCCGCGGGCGCGATGCCCGCCGTTTCCGTCAGGGTGACCGGGACCAGCTCGCCCAGGTAGATGACCGCGTAGAGGATGATCGTCCCGACCACCGTCGGCCAGGTGATGCCGACGCCCACCCGGTAGAGCAGGATGCCGATGCCGACCGCCACGAAGACGGCCGTCCAGGCCGGGATGACGCTCGCCGGGGTGTTGATGAACTCGGTGGAGATTGCGACCGCGAACACCGCGTTCACCATCAGCAGGAGGAAGAAGACGACGATCATGAAGAGGTTGCGCGCGCGGTGGCTCACCACCTCGCCGGTCAGCGAGCCGACCGACAGCGCCTTGTTGCGGACGCTCGCCCAGATGGCGCCGAAGTCGTGCACGCCGGCGAAGAACATCGTGCCGATGACGACCCACAGGAACGCCGGCAGCCAGCCCCAGACGACCGCGATGCTCGGGCCGATGATCGGGGCCGCCCCGGCCACGGCCGTGAAGTGGTGCCCCCAGAGCACCACGCGGTTCGTCGGCACGTAGTCGATGTCGTCCCGCTGCGCGTGCGCCGGGGTCCGGAAGTCGGGATCGAGCCGGTAGATCTTCTCGGCCATGAACCTCGAGTAGAAGCGGTAGCCGGAGAAGACCGCCACGAGACCGACGATGGCCAGAACGACAGCGTTCATCGTGTTTGCTCCTTGAGATCGCGGACCGCCGGGTAGCCCGGAATCGCGGCTGCCTCGCGGACCGCGCGGACGATCGCCTCGGCGGTGACGTCGGCGGCGAGAGCGCCCACCTGCAGCAGGCTGACCGGCCCCGCAAGGCGGCCCGTCGCCAGGGCGAAGATGGTGTCGCCGTCGGCGGGCGTGTGGGCGGGGCGGACGGCGCGCGCCAGGCCGTCGTGGGCCATCCGCGCGACGATGCCCAGCTCGGCCTGCGTCAGCGCCGCGTTCGTGGCGACCACGCCGATCGTCGTGTTCTGGCCGTCGCGGCGGGCGGGGCGCGGGGGGCGGCGCAGGATCTCGCGCGACCCGGAGATCTCCCGGCCATCCTCGGTGCGGACCCCGGCGACCAGGGCCCCCGTCTCCGGATCGTGCACGTCGCCGACCGCGTTCACCGCCATGAGGGCCGCCACCTGTGCCCCTCCCGGCAGCGTGACGAGCGCCGTGCCGATGCCGCCCTTCATCGCGCGGCCGGGGCCGCCGAGCTTGCCGACGGTCGCTCCCGCCCCCGCGCCGACGCTCCCTTCCTCTACCGCATCGCTGCGCGCGGCGGCTGCGGCGCGATAGCCGCAATCCGCCGTCGGCCGGATGGCTGGATCGCCGATGCCGAGGTCATAGAGAATGGCGGCGGGGACGATAGGCACGCGCGCCGCACCCGTCTCGAAGCCGACGTCGCGTTCGTAGAGAAAGCGCATCACGCCGTCGGCGGCCGCAAGGCCGAACGCACTGCCTCCGGCCAGGACGACCGCGTGCACTTCCTGCACGGTGTTCACCGGGTCGAGCAGGGCCGTCTCGCGGGTTCCCGGCGCCGCGCCGCGCACGTCGACTGCGGCGACGGCACCTGCCTCCGTGAGAACGACCGTGCAGCCGGTCGGCCGGTCGGCCAGCGTGTGGTGTCCGACCGCGATGCCTTCGAGGGCGGCCAGCCCTTGGGCGGACGCGCTGGCCGCAGGGAGCACGGGAAGCGTCAAGGTCAGACCCGCGGTGAGCGCGCGGCTCCACGAGCGCCGGTGTCTGTGAGCTGCCACGATACGAGCCGGATCGTAGCCGAAAAGCTCGGATCCCACTAGACGGACGGAGGCGGTCGACCGATGCCGTACGGAATCCTGGCGGACGCCGTGCTGGTGGCCCATGCTGCGTTCGTCGGGTTCGTCGTGCTGGGTGGGGTGCTGGTCCGCTTCCGTCCGCGCGCGATCTGGCTGCACGTGCCCGCTGTCGCCTGGGGCGTCGGCATCGAGTGGTCGGGGGCGATCTGCCCGCTGACGCCTCTCGAGCAGTGGTTGCGGGCGCGGGCGGGTGTCGGTGGCTACGAGGGGACGTTCATCGAGCATTACCTCTGGCCATTGCTCTATCCCGCCGCGCTCACGCGCTCCGACCAGATGGTGCTCGGCGCGCTCGCGCTGGCCATCAACGCGGCTGCGTACGGCTGGCTGTGGCTGCGCGGCCGGTCCCGCAGGCATCCGGTCGGCGGTTCCTGCGCCGGGGGCCGGGACCGGTAGAATTACCGGATGCGTTGGTGCTGCCGGGGCTTGGCCCTGGTGACGTCGCTGGCGGCGTGCGGGCCGTTCGCCGGGGGTGCCGACCGGGCGGCGCCGGTGGCGGGTGACCGCCCTCCGGCGGCGGACGGAGCGCCGGCCCCCGCGGGGACGACGGCGAGGGAGTACCCGCCTGGCGGGGCGTCCCCGCGGGCGGCGGAGCGCCCGCGGATCGTCATCCTGGGCGATTCGCTCACGGCCGGCCTCGGGTTGCCGACCGACGAGGCCTACCCCGCGCGCCTGCAGGAGCGCATCGACCGCGGCGGCTGGGCGTTCGAGGTCGTGGCGGCGGCGGTGTCCGGCGACACGACGGCGGGCGGCGTGCGCCGGCTCGCCTGGGCGCTCGAGGGAGACGTGCGCCTGCTCATCGTGGCGCTCGGCGGCAACGACGCCCTGCGCGGGCTGCCCGTCGAGCAGATGCGCGACAACCTCGTCGCGATCGTCGACGAGGCGGCCCGCCGCGGCGTGCACGTGCTGCTGGCGGGGATGGAAGCGCCGCCGAACTTCGGGCCCGGGTACGCGTCTAACTTCAGGACCGTGTTTCGCGATCTCGCGGCGAGCCGCGAGCTGACCTACGTTCCCTTCCTGCTCGAGGGTGTCGCGGGGATGCCCGAGCTCAACCAGGCCGACGGCATTCACCCGAACGCCGAGGGGGCCGAGCGCGTGGCGGCGCACCTCTGGATCGCGCTCGAGCCGCTGCTCGACGGCCTCGGCGGGGAACCGACGGCCCTTCGGCGGTGATCCTGGACGGACCATGATCGAACTGCGCGGCGTCTCGAAGACGGTCGAGAGCGGCGGCCGGCCGCTGACCATCCTCCATCCTCTCGACCTCGTGGTTCCGGCCGGGCAGCTTCTGGCCGTAGTCGGTCCCTCCGGGAGCGGGAAGTCGACCCTGCTCGGCCTGGTGGCGGGCCTCGACGCGCCGTCGACGGGCAAGATCCTGATCGACCGTGTCGACATCACGACGCTCGCCGAGGACCGCCTTGCGGAGCTGCGGGGAGCGAAGATCGGCTTCGTCTTCCAGTTCTTCCACCTGATGCCGTCGCTCAGCGCGTTCGAGAACGTCCTCGTGCCGCTCGAGATCGCGCGCGCCGCGGACCCGGCCCGCGAGGCCCGCAACCTGCTCGAGGAGGTCGGCCTGACGGACCGGGCGCACCACTATCCGTCGCAGCTCTCGGGCGGGGAGCAGCAGCGCGTGGCGATCGCCCGCGCCCTCGCGAACGCGCCGCCCATCCTGCTGGCCGATGAGCCTACCGGCAACCTCGACAGCACCACCGGCCGGCAGGTCGTCGACCTGCTGATCGAGGTGAACCGGCGGCGCCGGTCCACGGTCGTGCTGGTCACGCACGACCTCGAGCTGGCGCAACGCGCGGACGTCATCCTCTCGATGCGCGATGGGCGCACCGAGCGAATCGAAGCTCCGGCGGAGGAGGCGGTGCCGCGGGCCGTCGCCGGAGCCTGAGCGAGCGAGGAGCGCCCTTCTATGCGGTTCATCTTCCGAATGGCGCTCCGTGAGTTGCGCTCGTCCTGGCGCCGCCTGATCTTCTTCTTCATCTGTGTCGCCATCGGCGTCGGCTCGATCGTTGCGCTGCGCTCGCTGATTCAGAACGTGCGCGTGGCGCTGACGGCCGAGGCGCGCACGCTGACGGCGGGCGACGTCTACCTCCGCACGGACCGCCCGTGGACGGAGGCGGCGGTCGCCGCCGTGCGGCGTCGCCTCGAGGCGCAGCCTGGCGCCGAGCGGACCGACACCGTCGACACGGTGACCATGGTGCGGTTGCCGGACGAGGCCGCCGTCCGCACCAAGGTCGTCGAGCTGCGGGGCGTGCAGGACGCCTTCCCGTTCTACGGCGAGCTGGAGCTGCGCAGCGGAAGGTCCTACGACCCGGCGCTCCTGGACGATCGGGGGGCTCTCGTTGCCCCCGACCTGCTGGCGCAGCTCGATCTGCGGGTCGGCGAGCGGATTGCGATCGGCGGCGAGGAGTTCACGATCCGGGACGTCATCGTCTCGGAGCCGGGCCGGCAGCTCGGCGCGTTCGCGTTCGGGCCGCGTGTGCTGGTGGCCTACGACGCGGTCGAGGCCACCGGACTGCTCGGCCTCGGGAGTCGCGCCGAGCACCAGATGCTCCTGCGCGTCGGGGACGAGTCGGCCATCGATCCCCTTGTCGACGGCCTGCGCGCCGACCTCGAGGAGGAGTTCGTGCGCGTGGGGTCGTATCGGCGGACCGAGAACCGCATCGAGCGCAACCTCGGCCGCGCCGAGAATTACCTGAGCCTGATCGGGTTCGTCGTCGTGATCCTGGGCGGGATCGGCGTCTGGAGCGTGACGCGCGTCTTCGTGCAGCAACGCCTGCGCAGCGTCGCGGTCCTGAAGTGCCTCGGTGCCACGACGCCGCGCGTGCTGGCGATCTACGTGGCGCAGGTAGCGCTGCTCGGCCTGGGCGGAGCGACGCTCGGCGTGGGCTTCGCGCAGGCCGCGCTTGCCGCCGTGCCGGCCTCGCTGGCGGAGCAGGCGGCCGCCGCGGCCGGGATCGGGGCGGTCTCGACCGACCTGACGCCGTCGGCGGTGGTGCAGGGCATCGGCGTCGGCGTGCTCGTCTCCGTGCTCTTCGCGCTCGTGCCGCTCCTCGACGTCCGGCACGTGAAGCCGTTGCTGCTGCTTCGCCAGGGGCAGGTCGAGCCGCCGCCGGGCGTGGACTGGTTGCGCGCGGGGTCCACCGCGGCGGTCGGAGCCGGTCTGGTGGCGGTTGCCGGCTGGCAGGCCGCTTCGCTGGAGGTCGGCCTCTACGTGGTGGTCGGATTCGTCGCCGTGGCCGTCGCCCTTCACGTCATCGGCCGCGTGCTGGTGACCACCGTCCGCCCGCTTGCCGCGAGTCGGCTCTTCGCCCTGCGGCACGCCGTGCTGAACCTGACCCGACCCGGCAACCAGACGCGCGTCGTGCTCCTCGCTGTGGGCCTCGGCAGCTTCTTCATCATCGGCGTGCGCGCGATCCAGACCAACCTCCTGGCCGGCTTCGCGCTCGAGATGCGCGAGGACATGCCCGACATGTTCCTGATCGACATCCAGCAGGACCAGGCCGACGGCGTGCGCGCGCTGCTCGACGGAGCCGGCGCCGGCAGCCGCGGCGGTGCGGCGCAGCTCATCCCCGTCCTCCGGGCGCGGGTGACCGGGGTCCAGGGGGAGGACACCTCCATCGAGGGGCGGAGGGAGGTGCGCCGGGCCGGCTTCGGCCGCGAGTACACCATCACCTACCGGCCGCACCTGGAGGACAACGAGCGGGTGATCGCAGGCGAGTTCTGGGACGCGGAGCCCTCGTCGGTGCCCGAGGTGTCGATCGAGGAGAGCCTGCAGGAGCGGGGCATCGATGTGGGCGACCGGGTCCGGTTCGACGTGCTGGGGCGCGCCATCGAGGCCCGGGTGACCAGCGTGCGGGAGGTCGAGTGGGACGATTCGCGCAGCGGGGGATTCATGTTCCTGTTCCGGCCGGGCACGTTCGACGACGCGCCGCACACGTTCATCGCGTTTCTCCAGGGACCCGCCGAGGAGGCGGCGCGGGCTCGGCTGCAGCGCGACATCGTCGCGCAGTACGCCAACGTCTCCGTCATCGACGCCCTCGCAGTGATCGGGACCATCCGGCGCGTCCTGGGCTACGTCACGCGGGCCATCACCGTCGTCGGAGGAATCGCGCTGCTGGCGGGAGTGTTGATTCTCGTAGGTTCCGTGGCCATGACGAAGTTCCAGCGCATGTACGAGGCGGCCGTGTTCAAGACGCTCGGTGCCAGCTCGCGGGCGCTCATCACGATGTACGTGCTGGAGTACGGCGTGCTCGGGACGCTGGCCGGCCTGGTCGGCGCCATCGGCGCGATGGGTCTGACGTGGGCGATGAGCCGCCAGCTTCTCGAGGTTCCATGGCGCATGGCCCCGCTGGTGGCCGTGGCCGGCGTCGGGGCGACCGCCCTCCTGGTCGGCCTCGTCGGTGTCGCATCGAGCACGGACGTGCTGCGGCGAAAGCCGCTCGCGACGCTGCGCGCCGAGTAGGCGGCGGGCGCCCTCGCACGTGCTACACTGCGCGGATCAGGCCCCTGCAGGAGTTCGCCGGGTCGCCAACGACCGGGAGCACGGGCGATGACGATGAATGACGTGGCGGCGTACCGCGAAGCGTTGCTGAAGAAGCGCTCCGAGCTCTTCTCGGAGGGCGGGATGAAGCCGCTCCAGACCTCGATGGAGAACAACACCCGGCAGGGAGACATGGCCGACCAGGCGAGCGGCAACAACGAGGTCCACATCCAGCTCAAGCTGAAGCAGACCGACGCCAAGATCCTGCAGGCCATCGAAGGAGCCCTGCGCCGGATGGAGCAGGGTACCTACGGCATCTGCCGGGACTGCGGCGAGGCGATTGCGCCCGCCCGCCTGAACGCCATCCCCTGGACGCGCGTCTGCATCGACTGCAAGCAGAAGCAGACCGCTTGAGTTTCCTCTCGGAGCCCGTCGTCGAGCCCCGCCGGATCGCGGTCGGCCTCGGCAGCAACCTCGGCGACCGTGCGGCCCACCTGACGTTCGCCGCCGCGCGCCTCCGCACGGTGCTCGACGACCTCGTCGTCTCGTCGTTCCTCGAGACCGAGCCCGAGCACGGAGTCGATCAGCCCCGGTTCCTGAACGCCGCCGCGGTTGGTGTCTCCGCCGCCGATCCCGACGCGCTGCTGCATCGACTGCTGGCCATCGAGCGTGAAGCGGGCCGGAGGCGCCCCTATCCGCAGGCGCCGCGGACGCTGGACGTCGATCTCATCCTGGCGGGCGCGCTGGTCCTGCAACGGCCGGGGATCGAGGTCCCGCATCCCCGCTTCCGCAGCCGGCGCTTCGTGCTCGAACCGCTTGCGGCGGTAGCGCCCGATCTCGTCGATCCGGTGAGCGGCCGTACGGTGCGCGAGTTGCTGGCGCGACTCGGGCACGCTGGCGGCCGTGCGGGAGGAGCGTGATGCTGCCGCCCCGTGCTGCTTCTGACGCCTTCCCTCCGGTGACTCAGGCTGCTCGGGGTTTCGCGAGCAGGCC
Organism: Vicinamibacterales bacterium; assembly: GCA_965215155.1. Lineage (GTDB taxonomy): Bacteria > Acidobacteriota > Vicinamibacteria > Vicinamibacterales > UBA8438 > JAGWAJ01. The sequence goes on from CBDCCY010000004.1 coordinate 3,608,875, forward strand.
GTCGACGCCACAACGGCCGGTGCCGCGGGCGGCGAAGTAGAGGAAAATGAAGCAGTAGAGCACGGCCGGCTCGCCCTGGTTGACCAGCGGGAAGAGGAACGCCCCGTTGCGGGCGACATGGCCGATGAAGTAGGCCGCCGCCATCTCGCCGCTCGCAAGGAAAGCGGCGCGATTCGTCCAGAGCCCGGCCGCGATGAGGGTGCCGCAGACCAGCTCGATCACGCCCGCCAGCCCGGGTAGCGACGCGAGGGCGACCGGGTCGCCGCCGCCCGGAAAGCCGAACAGCTTCTGGGCGCCGTGCAGCGCGAACGCGTAGCCGGCAACCATCCGGAGCGCCGCGTGGATGTAGTCGCCGTACGGCTCGAGGAATCGCATCAGCGCGCCTCCCGGCGGTAGACCAGGGTAATGGCGATGTCGCCGAACGGCAGCGTGCGGGTCGAAGCGACCGTCATCGTCCGCCCGTCCGCGCTAAGGCTGCGCCGCTCGACGAGGTCGATCGAGAAGCCGCCGCGCGGGGTCGACACCTCCTGACTCCCTTCCGTGACGATCAGCGCACCGTCCCACCGCGAGGTCGTCGTCACTTCGCCGCGCGGTCCGGGGTTGGTGCTCGGCTGCCCGTCGAGCCGGTAGTGCAGGGTGCGCGCGCCACGGGACGACCATTGGTCGATGGTCAGTGTCTCGCCGGTCTGCGTGATGACCAGCGATTCCGCCGCGCCGCCGAGGCCGCCCCCGCCCGGGCCGGCGAAGCCGCGTCCTGCGCCGCCCCCGCCGCCGAACCCGCCTCGGCCGCCACCGAATCCGCCCCGACCGCCACCGCGGCCCGGGAAGGCGCCGGGTTGCGGAAACTCGCTCGCGTCGCGATCGAGGTTCCAGGTGCCGGAAAAGTCGGGCGGCTGGGCGACGACGGTCGACGCGGCGCCGAAGGTGAGGGCAACGACTAGACCTGCTGCCAGGTGGACGCGCATGCTGCTCCCTTTCGTGTGGCGAACCGACGATGGGCGAACACCGCTACTCGAAGCGCAGCGACTCGATCGGGTTGAGCTGCGCCGCCTTGCGGGCCGGATAGAAGCCGAAGAAGACCCCGGTGGCGCCGGCAAAGCCGAACGCCACGGCCACCGCGTCGGCCGGGATCGACGTCGGCCAGGCGAGGAACCGGGTCAGCCCCTCCGACAGCGAGAAGCCGAACACGATGCCGAAGAGCCCGCCGACGAGACTGAGGGCAACCGCCTCCACCAGGAACTGCCGCAGCACGTCTCCCTTTCTCGCGCCGACGGCACGCCGCAGCCCGATTTCCCTCGTCCGCTCCGTAACGGACACGAGCATGATGTTCATGATCCCGATGCCGCCCACGATCAGGGAGACCCCCGCGATGCTCGCGAGCAGGCCCGTCATGGTCTGCGTCATCGACGTCCGCATGCTCATCATGTCGGCCTGCGTGCGCACCATGAAGTCGTCGTCTTCATTGGGGGCCAGGCGGTGTTCCTCGCGCAGCACGGCGGTGATCTCGTCCGCCACCCGGTCGATGTCGTCGGCGGACGCGGCCGAGATCGTGATCTCCGAGATGTTGGTGCCGTCCCGCCCCCGCAGCTTCTTGTTGACGGTCGTGTACGGCACCAGGACGACGTCGTCCTGATCCTCGCCGAACTGGCCGGCTCCCTTCGTGGCCATGACGCCGACGACCTGGAAGGACTGGTTCCGGATGCGCATGCGAGCGCCGACCGGGTCGACGCCCTCGCCGAACAGGTTGTCGCGCACCACCGAGCCGAGCACCGCCACCTTGGCCGCGCTCTGCACGTGGGGCGAGGTGAAGAACGTCCCCAGGTCGATGTCCCAGACACGGATCTGCGGGTACTCGATGTCGGTCCCCTGGATCGTCGTCGACCAGTTCTGGCTCTCGGCGATCGCCTGCTCGCGCGACCGGACGCCGGCGGACAGGTAGCGCGCGCCCGCGACCCGCTCGCGGAGAGCGTCCACGTCCTCCGCCTTGAGCCGCGGCGACTGTCCCATCCCGAGGCTGACCCCGCCGCGGCGGAAGTTGCCTGCCCGCACCATGATCATGTTCGTGCCGGCGGCCTGCACCTGTTCCTCGATGGACTGCTGGGCGCCGCGACCGAGCCCCACCATGGTGATGACCGCCGCGACCCCGATGATCATGCCGAGCATCGTCAGGCCGGTCCGCATCTTGTTGTGGCCGAGAGCCTTGAGGGCCACGCTCAACGTCATGAAGAGCGACATGTCGACCTTCCTGTTCCCGGGAGTCAGCGCCGCAGGAACGTGCCCTGGAGCGGTTCGTCCCAGCGCAGGCTCCCAACGCGCCGGTGAGGGCGCTAGCGCCGCCGGCGGCCGAACGGGAACTGCGGGATGAGCGGCGACCCGCCGCCTCCCGCCGACGGCGCCCCCGCCTCGGGTGTGGTGACGCTCGTGACGAGCCGCGTGCCGGGCGCGAGCCGGCCGAACGCCGGACCGCCGTTCGCGGAAGTCGTCGGGTCGTCCGCGGGCCGGGCCGCGCCGCCGGTGGCCGGTCCGCGAAGATCCTCGACCCACGCGACGCTCGACGCGCGCGCCGGGGCTGGCGCGTCCGCCCCGGCGCCCCGCAGGCCCAGCAGCTCGGATGCCGTACCGTCCGTGACGCCGAGACGCACCTCGACCGACGCGATCCGGTCGCCGTCGAGCAGCCACACCCGACCGTTCGATACCGTCGGGGGGAGGGGCGAGAAGAGCGCGTCGATGGTCGTCGCCCCCCGTTCGACGGCGGGGATGGCCGTGTCGCCGCCCGCGTTGGCCAGCCGGCGCGGTCCGCCCCCGCGCCGCCCGCTGCCACCCGGCCCGCCGCCACCCGGCCCACCGCCCCGCGCCCGCATCCGTGCGAAGAACTGCTCCCGTTCCTCGGGCGACATCTGCTGGATCCGCTCCATCATCTGCCGGCGCCGCTCCGGGTCCGGCGCCCCGCCGGGGCCCCCGCCGAACCCCCCCGGGCCCCTGCCGGGCGCGCCTCCGAAGCCCCCCGCACCCCCGCCGGGGCCCCCGCCGAAGCCCCCCGGACTCCCTCCGGGACCGCTGGCGAACCCGCCGGGCCTCGCTCCCGGGTCACGCGCCGCGGACGCCTGCAGCGACCCCGCGGGCCGTCCCTGCTGCAACTCGGGTGGCACGGGCTGGCTGAGGGCGGCGAACACCTCCGGCGACGGGCGGAACCGCAACGCCGCATTCGGGATTCGCAGGACGTTCTCGCGCCGCGCAATCTCGAGCGTGATCGTGGCCGTCATTCCCGGCTTGAGCTTCAGGTCGGGGTTCGGGGCGTCGATGACCGTGGCGTACGTCACGACGTTCTGGGTCACGATCGGCTCGAGGCGGATCTGCGTGACGCTCCCCTCGAACTCCTCCGCGGGGTAGGCGTCCACCGTGAACGTGACGCGCTGGTTGGGCCGGATGCGTCCGATGTCCGATTCGTCGATGTTGGCGATGACCCGCATCTTGGTCAGGTCCGCTGCGATGACGAACAGCTCGGGCGCCTGGAAGCTGGCCGCTACGGTCTGTCCCACGTCGACCAGGCGCGAAGTGACGATGCCGTCGATCGGCGCGCGGATGACCGTGTGCTCGAGGTTGACTTCGTTCTGGCTCAGCGAAGCCTCCGCCTGCGTCACCTGCGCCTCGGCCGACTTGAGTTGCGCCTCCGCGGACCGCACGGCGACGCGCGCGGCGTCGAGCTCCGTGTCGGAGATCAGCGCTCGGGCCGCCAGGCCCTCGGCGCGCGCGAGCTGCGTCTCGGCGTCCTCGACGGCGACGCGGAGCCGCTCGACCTCGGCCTCGGCACGCGCGAGGTTCGCGCGGGCCTGGGCGAGCTGCGTCTCGAAGAGCGACGGGTCGAGCCGCATGATGACGTCGCCCTCGCGGACGATCGAGTTGAAGTCGACGAGCAGTTCCTGGATGATCCCCGACACCTGGCTGCCGACCTGCACCGTGGTCACCGCCTCGAGGGCGCCGGTCGCGCCCACGGTGTCCACGATGTCGCCCTCGGTGACGTTGACCGTCGTCACGTCGGGCACGAACTCGACCGTCCGGAGCCCGTAGTAGCCGTACGCGGCGATGCCGGTGCCGACGAGGAGGGTGACGAGGATCGCCTTCTTCATGCCTGTTGCCATGCGACCTGCTCCCTGGGTCTACGGACCGGCGCCGCCCCCGCCCCCGCCCACGATGGAGATTCCGGAACGGTTGAGCGACGTCTCCTGGGCGCGCTCGAACTCGATGAGCGCCTTTTGATAGTCGAGGATCGCCCGCAACTCGGCGTCCTGCGCCGTCGCCAGGTCGCGCTGCGCCTGGACGACGAAGAAGCTCGTCGTCGTCCCGACCTCGAACTTGGTCTCTTCGGCCTCGAGCTGCTGCTCGGCCAGCTCGCGCGCCGCGGTCGCGGCCTCGATCCGTCTCTGAATGGAGCCCAACTGAAGCGCGGCGTTGGTCACCTCGGTCGCCACCTGCAACTCGATCTGGCGCAGTTGGGCATCGGTCTGCTGCAGCTCCAGCCGCCCGCGCGCAAACGCGGCCTCGGCCGCGCTCCGTCCGATCGGATAGCTGAACTGCAACTGGACCGTCCAGGTCGGGAAGTTGGTGTCGAGGAGCTGGTCGACCGCGTCCCCGTAGCCCCCCGGCACCACCGTCAGCACGTTGCCGCCGAGACCGGCGCGGTTGAACCGGGTCCCGCCCTGCCCCTGGAGTTGATACGTGCCGATCAGGTCGAGGGCGGGCAGCGTGTTGTTCCGGAGCGCCCGCACGTTTATGTCGTTGATGTCCCGCTGCCGGCGCGCCCGCGTGATGTCGGTCCGCTGGCCGAGCGCGGTGCGCACGGCGGCCTCGACGTCGACCGGGGCGTAGCTGAACGACGGCTGGTCGATCGGGTTCAGCGAGGCCCGCCAGAGCTCGTCGCCGGTGCCGTTCACGATCAGGCGCTTGAGGTTGAGCTCCGCGGTCTGCCGGTCCTGCTCGGCCTGGGCGAGCGTCTGGCGCCGCGCCGCTGCCTCCGACTGCGCCTGTACGATATCGATCGGAGCGAGAGTGCCGATCTCGACGCGCGCCCGGTTGTCCCGGACGAGCTGCTCCGCCAGCTCGAGAGCCTGGCGCTGGACGGCCACCGTCTGCACGGTGTAGACCAGCTCCCAGTACGCGTCGCGCACGCCAGACAGGGTGTTGGTGATCGTCTCCCGGAGGTCTACGTCGGAGATGGCCCGGTTGACCCGCGTGACCGCGAGCTGCTGCCGCGCCCCGTCTATGCCGAACCCGCGCAGCAGCGGCTGCGTGTAGTTCGCGGACACGCTGCTCCGGTAGCTCGGGTTGAAGCTCGAGAAGAAGTTCGTCGTCTCCCGCCGGGTGTTGTTCCAGGAGATGTCGAACGTTCCGCCGCCCCACGGCACGGGCTGTGCAACCGCCGAGTCGAAGAGCGCCGTGTCGGTCAGGACATTGAGGCCGCCGTCGAGCTGCGTCGACGACGGGGTGGTGCTCGACGTCGAGCTGAAGTTGCTCGACAGCGTCGGCCGGTAGAACGCCAACTGCTCGGCCAGGTTCAGATCGAACACCTGCGGAGCGATGCGCTGGACCGCGATGTCGAGGTTGCGGTCGAGCGCGCGCGCGACCGCGTCGTCGACGGTGAGGTCGAAGCGCTGCGCGTTCGGGTTGGCCTGCCCGAGACGGAGCGACGCCTGCTCGATCAACTCCCGGACCCGATCGTCCGCCGCCTGCGCGTGGACCTGCCTCGGGCCGCCGCCGTCCGGTCCGACCAGCAGCAGCGCGCCCGCGAGAAAGCCGGTTAGCGTCACCTGTTTCACGACATCCACCTCCCCGAAGCCCAGCGCCCGGTCGACGGTCGTGCCGCCGGCCGTGACGGTGCGCAGTCCCCGACCGATCGTTGCCGTTGACTACGCAGTGCTTCGTTGCGGTGTTCCGATTGCTGTTGACCCGACGAGCCGCGACGATATTCCCCGGCCGGGGTCCCGGCGGGAGGATCGCGCCGGAGTCTGCACTCCGTCCGCCGCCGTCAACACCGGGTCCGAGTCCGGCGGCGCCGCTCCCACAACTCGTGCAGCGCGTCGCGCTGAGGCGCGGTGAGCACGCGATGCATCCGGTAGAGCATGAGGGTACGGGCCTTGCCCAGCGCGCTCCGCGTGGTCTCGACCTTGTCGATCTGGAGCGTGACCTCCCATTCCGCCGCATCCGGCGCGTGCATGATGGTGGCCAGCGCCTTCTCCTCGACCCGCAGGTGCTCGACGAGCTCGCGCTGGCGCGGCCGCATCGCCTGGAAGATGTCCTCCAGGTCCGCGGACTGCCGATCCGTGAGACCGATCTCGGCCTTGACCGCGTCCGACTGCCACCACTTGTGGCGTTGCGACATCCCGGCGTCCGCCGGCGGCGCCAGCAGCGCCAGGGCGGCGAGAACGACCCCCGGTGCGTTGCGCCACTGCGTCGTACGCATCGTCCGTCTCCCGGGCTTGCGGATTCCCTTGCCGGTCGCGCCCCTGGTGCGCCGCGGGCGTGCCGTCGTTCGTAGTCGGATACGGCCGGCGAGCAGGCCGCGTTTACGCGTCGCCCGCCAGTTCGGCCAGGCGGGACACCACCTGGCCCACGATGCTGTCCGGTGTCGAAGCGCCCGCGGTCACCGCCACCGCGAGCCGCCCGGCCGGGGGCAGCCAGCCGTCCGCCGCAAGCTCCGGCGGCCGCCCGGCGGCTCCGTTCGGGGAGGGCAGGTGGCGGATGCGGTCGCGCGAAACGAGGCACGACGGCCCCGCTATGTGGTACGTGGGGGCCCGCTCCGCGCAGATCCGAGCCAGGTTGCGCGTGTTGCTGCTGTTGTAGCCGCCGATCACGATGGCGAGATCGAACTCCTGCGCTCCGAGGAGCGCGCGCACCGCGTCCTGCCGGTCCTGGGTCGCGCTGCAGATCGTGTCGAACGCCCGGTAGTGCGCCTCGAGCGCGGCGTCGCCGTAGCGGTCGATCATGGCCTGCCGGAACATCGCGCCGATGGCGAGCGATTCCGACATCAGCATCGTCGTCTGGTTCGCCAGCCCGACTCGCCGCAGGTCCCGCTCCGGATCGAATCCCGCCGAGCAGGCGCTGCCGAATCGGGCGATGAACCGCTCCCGGTCGTCCCGGCCGGCTACGTACTCGCAGATCTCGGCCGCCTCGTCCCGATCGCGCACGATCAGGTAGGCGCCGCCGCCGGCGAGCACCTGGGAAGCCGTCGCCCGGGTCTCCTCGTGACGTGCCTTGCCGTGGATGACGGCCGTGAAGCCGTCGCGGGCGTACTGGCGCACGTTCTTCCAGACGTTCAGCACCGAGCCGCAGGTCGTGTCGACGAGCGTGCAACCACGTCGGTCCAGTTGCTGGAGGTCGGAGACGGTGACGCCGAACGCGGGGAGAATCACCACGTCCTGGGCGGTGACGTCCTCGAGGCGCGCTCCGGGGTCGCTCAGGAAGCGGACGCCCGCCTCGCGAAGGCGGTCGTTGACGTGCGAGTTGTGGATGATCTCGCCGGTCAGATAGACGGTGCGGTCGGGGAAACGGCGGCGCGTCTGGTAGGCGTAGTCAACCGCCCGGTCCACGCCGTAGCAGAAGCCGAACTCCTGCGGAAGATGGACCGTCAGGCGACCGGCGGCGTGCCGGCCGTCCGTCTTCCGCATGCGGGTGACGAGCTCGCTGTGGTAGTCCCGCGACAACTCGTCCGCGACGAGGTGCTTCAGGTCGAGGCCCTTGCGATACAGCGTGGCAGGCACTTCTACGTCGCAGACTCCTAGCGGACGTCGACCGCGACCTCGCGCAGCCGGGGGGTCAGTTCGTCGAGGGCCACGAGGGCCGGGATGCGCGGGCTCGTGAGCGCGCGCTCGAGCTCCTGCATGAACTGCTCGTCACCGGCGTGGGGCCCGGGGGCGGCGGGCCGGTCCGTGGCGGTGCCGGCCACGGTGCCGCCGGACGGCGTCCCCGTTCCGCGAACCTCGAGCGGGGCATCGAAGCGACCGACGGCCAGCCCGAGGACCAGACCCGCCGCCGCGGCCGCCCCCAGCCACCACCGCGAGGGCCGAGGCGCGGCCGGTCGCGGTCGCTCCGGGCTCGGGAACGGCAGCACGCGAGGGCCGTCGCAACCGGCTGCGCGCTCCACGCGCCGCCGGATGCGGAGTCGTCCCGCGGCCAGACGGGCAGGGGAGAGCGCCTCGTCGCAGGCCGCCTGCGCTTCGCTCCGCAGGCCGTCGAGAAACGCGCGCAACGCCGCCAACCGCTGCGCGCAGTCGGGGCACGCTTCGAGATGGAGGCGTTCGCCGGGTTCACCGTCGCCGTCGATCAGGACCAGAAGCCGTCGATCGGGCAGGTGACGGGAGCAGCGGCGCTTGCGGCCCGCCCGAGTCAGGTCTCGAACGCCGGGGAAGAGCTTGGTCATGGCGTTCCGGTTCCCGCTCTCGGAGCGCTCGGGGTGGCCCGATTCTCGACGAGCCGGCGATCGCTGCCGAGGGTCCTGCGGAGCGAGCGCACCGCATGAAACAGGTGCACGCGAACGGTGGCCTCGCTGATGCCCATGGTTCGAGCCACGTCGCGCGTCGCGTACCCGGCGAGCTGGCTCAGGATGACGACGGTCCTCTGCCGCGTCGGGAGCCCGCGCACTGCGGCGGCCAGGCAGTCGCGCCGCTCGCGCTGCAGGAGCAACGCCTCCGGCGACGGCTCTCCCGCCGTCTGTCGCTCGGCGCGCTCCCGCTCGTCGTCGCCGACCGGAGCCAGCCATCGCCGGCGGCGCGCCCGCGCCTTCAGCCGGTCGAGGCAGCCGTTGACGAGGATGCGGGTGAACCAGAACTCGAAGCAGAGGTCTTCGCGAAACGACGCCAGATGAACGAACGCCTTCAGGAACGCGTCCTGCACCGCCTCGTCGACGTCGGACGGATCGTGCAGGTAGTAGTAGGCGATGCGCGCCGCGCGGCGCTGGTACCGATTGACGAGCTGGTCGAACTGCGCGCAGGCCGCCGCCGAGTCGCCCTGGGCCAGCAGGGCCTTGATGCCGCCGGCCAGCCGCGTGTCGGCAGCCCGCTCGGGAGCACGGAGGTGGTTCGGAGGAGCCGGCATCCGCTTCGAATCATACCGCGAGCCTGTGTCTCGCGTCGGGGGGGGGCGCCGGTCCGATCCGGGCGGCGCTGCCGGCGCGGCCTGCCGCCCGCTCAGCCGACGCTGCGGAGCGGGACGACGGCCGTGTCCGGATAGTAGTGCGCCAGTATGTCGGCCGGGTCGTGGCCGGCCCGCGCCTGCGCCAGGGCGCCGATCTGGCAGACGCCGACGCCGTGTCCGAACCCGGTGCCGGAAAGCACGTACTCGCCGCCGACCTGCCGGATCTCGAGGAGGGTGCTGCGGACGGCGGGGCCGAGCGTGCGCATGAGGACCGCGCGGAACGTCTCGCCCCGCACGGAGGCGGTCCGCTCGCCGTCGAGGCGGATGCGGACCGCCCGCCCGGCGGCGTCGCGCTCCACGACCTCCATGGTGTGCAGGGCGTTGCCCACATGCGTGTGCGGGTCGCGGTTCAGCGCTTCGTGCGCCTCGGAGGCCTCGAGGGTGACGCTCCACCGCCGCGGCTCGGGCATCTGGCAGTACGGGTCGTCGACGCCTCGCAGGTAGGGCGGCGTGGGTCCTCCCCATACGGTCTCGGCGGAGCTCGTCGCGCCGCCGCAGTCGGCATGGAAGAGCGCGTTCACGACGTCGCCCTCGTGCACGACGACGAGCCCCCGGGTGCGCTCGACCGCCTCCGCGATCAGGCGCTCGACGCCGGCGTTGTCCGAGGGGGCGGCGTGGAACACCTGGCAGTGGGTCGTGGCGCAGAGGTCGAAGCCTTCCGCCTCGTGGCGGTGCCGGTTGGCAACCGCATACGTCCGCGCGAGGATGGACTGCACCTCGGCCATGCGCAGCGCGGCATCTCGCGGCAGACCGCCCAGCGATACTTCCGTGTGCACCGCACCGCGGACATAGTCCTCGAGCGGAATTTCCGTGACGGGTTCGCCCGGACCGCCAACCCGCACGCGAAGGTCGGCTTCGGGCGGATGCGCGGCGCCGAGGACGGGGACGAGTCCCGGCGCGAGAGCGGTTGCAGCGCCCGGGGCCGGCGCGACGGCGTGCACCGAGAGCGAGCAGAGAACGACACAGATGGACGGTCCGAGACGGTGAAACGGCATCGATGACTCTATCGGCGGTTGGTGCCGGCGGCGACAGGACCGGGCGCTGCGGCGAGGTTTGACGGGCGGCTCTCGGCAAGGATAGGGTTAGGCCCCATGACTGTGGACGCGCCTCAGGATGTCGGTCTGTCCGCGCACGGCATCGAGACCACCGGCACTACATACTGGAATCTCGGCACGGCGTCTCTGTACGAGGAAGCCGTCCGTCGCCGCGAGGGCATCATCGCCGAGTCCGGCCCCCTCGTATGCCGGACCGTCCCCCACACCGGCCGGTCGCCCAACGACAAGTTCGTCATCCGGGAGCCTTCGAGCGAGCGCAACGTCTGGTGGGGCCCGATCAACCGCCCGCTGGGCGCCGACCGCTTCGACGCGTTGCACGCGGAAATGGTTCAGTCGCTCGCGGACAAGGACCTGTTCGTGCAGGACTGCCACGCCGGCGCCGATCCGGCGCACCGACTTCCCGTGCGAATAGTAACAGAGCGGGCCTGGCACAGCCTGTTCGCGCGCACGATGTTCCTGGAGCAGCCCGCGGGCGCGCCGGCCGCTGGACACCGTCCGGAGTTCACGGTCATCGACTCGCCGTCGGTGAAGGCGGACCCGGTCCGGCACGGGACGAACTCCGAGACGTTCATCCTGCTGAACTTCGCCCGCCGGCTCGTGATCATCGGCGGCACCGCGTACGCGGGCGAGATCAAGAAGTCGATCTTCACCGTGATGAACTACCTGTTGCCGCTGGCCGACGTGATGCCGATGCACTGCTCGGCCAACGTCGGCTCGGCCGGGGACACGGCGCTCTTCTTCGGCCTGTCCGGCACGGGCAAGACCACGCTCTCCTCCGATCCGGATCGCCGCCTCATCGGGGACGACGAGCATGGATGGAGCGACGCCGGAATCTTCAACTTCGAGGGCGGGTGCTACGCGAAGATGATCCGCCTCTCCGCGGAGGCGGAACCCCAGATCTACGCCACGAGCAAGAGGTTCGGCACGGTGCTCGAGAACGTCGTCATCGACCCGCTCACGCGCCGCATGGACCTCGACGACGACACGCTGACCGAGAACACCCGCGGCGCCTATCCGCTTTCGTTCATCGACGGCTCGCTGCCGTCCGGCCGGGCCGGTCATCCGGACAACATCGTCATGTTGACCGCCGACGCGTTCGGGGTCATGCCGCCCATCGCGCGGCTGACGGCGCCGGCGGCGACGTATCACTTCCTGTCGGGGTACACGGCGAAGGTCGCCGGCACGGAGCGCGGGGTGACCGAGCCCAAGGCGACGTTCAGCGCCTGCTTCGGCGCGCCTTTCATGGTGCACCATCCGACGGTCTACGCACGCCTGCTCGGCGAGCGCATCGCGACGCACGGTGCCAAGGTCTGGCTGGTCAACACCGGGTGGTCCGGGGGGCCGTACGGCGTCGGGTCGCGCATGGCGATCGGCACGACGCGTGCGCTCCTCTCGGCCGCGCTGTCCGGGAAGCTCGACCACGTGGCCACGGAGCGGGACCCGGTCTTCAACGTCGACGTGCCGTCGAGTTGCCCGGGCGTGGCGACCGAGGCGCTGCGTCCCCGCTCCACGTGGGCCGACCCGGCCGCCTACGACGCCCAGGCGCGGGAGCTTGCCGGCATGTTCGCCGACAACTTCCGGACCTTCGAGGCGGACGCCGACGTCGAGACACGCAAGGCCGGCCCGCGCGTCTGAGCATCCGCGGCGCGCATGGACTACGAAGCGGTCATCGGCCTGGAGATCCACGCCCAGCTCGCCACCAGCACGAAGATCTTCTGCGGCTGCAGCACGCGCTTCGGTGCGCCCGCCAACACCCATGTCTGCCCCGTCTGCCTGGGGATGCCGGGCGTGCTGCCCGTCCTCAACGCCCGGGTCGTCGAGCAGGGCGCCCGCGCCGCGCTGGCGTTGGGGTGCACGGTGCAGCCGGTCTCGGTCTTCGCGCGCAAGAACTACTTCTACCCGGACCTGCCGAAGGGCTACCAGATCTCCCAGTACGAGGAACCCCTCGCGACCGACGGAACCGTCTCCTTCTCGATGGGGGGAGAGGATCACGCGGTGGGCATCGTCCGCGTCCACCTCGAGGAGGACGCCGGCAAATCCCTGCACGAGGGCTTCCCCGACTCCGCCCGCAGCACCTACCTGGACTTCAACCGCAGCGGCGTGCCGCTCATCGAGATCGTGACGCAGCCCGACTTGCGGACCCCGGCCGCCGCGGCCGAGTTCTTCCAGCGCCTGCGGGCGATCCTCCTTGCGGTCGAAGTGAACGACGGCAACATGGAGGAGGGGAGCCTGCGCTGCGACGCGAACGTGTCGGTGCGGCCGACGGGGACGACGCGCCTCGGAACCAAGGTCGAGGTGAAGAACATCAACTCGTTCCGGTTCCTCCAGCGCGCGATCGATTTCGAGATCGATCGTCAGTCCGCTCTCGTGCGGGCGGGCGGAGCCGTGGTGCAGGAGACACGGCTCTGGGATTCGGCGACGGGGCGGACGGCGTCGATGCGCAGCAAGGAGGAGGCACACGACTACCGGTACTTCCCGGAACCGGACCTGCCTCCGATCCGGCTGAGGGCGGAGTGGATCGAGTCGCTGCGCGCCGCGCTGCCGGAACTTCCGGACGCCCGGCGGCGCCGGTACGTGGTGCAGCACGGGCTGGCGGATCAGGACGCGGAGTGGTTGGTGCGCGTGCCCGAGGTGGCGGCGTACTTCGAGGCGACGGCCGCGGCGTGCGGTCGCCCCCGGGCGGCGAGTCACTGGATCCAGGGGCCCCTCACGCATCGAATGAAGGCCACCGGGGTCGGGATGGACGCCGTGCCGGTCCGCGCCGAGGCCCTGGCGGAGCTGATTGGCCTGGTCGAGACCGGTGCCGTGAGCGGGTCGGCGGCCAAGGCCGTCTTCGAGCGGATGTGGGAGACCGGACGGTCCGCGCAGGAGATCGTCGAAGCGGAGAACCTGTCGCAGATCGGCGACGCCGAGGCGCTGCGCGTTCTCGTCGACGAGACGCTGGCGGCTCAACCCGATGCCGTCACCCGCTACCGGGCGGGGAAGACCGGAGCGCTCGGCTTTCTGGTCGGTCAGGTCATGCGCGCGACCCGCGGCCAGGCGAATCCGCAGATGGTCAACGCCCTGTTCCGGGAGCGTCTCGATCGTCGCGATTGACGTCCGGATTGCGGGCTCGTTTGACAGCCTTCGACCGACCTGCGACACTGTTCGCACCGAGTTGATGCCGCCTACGAGACGCAACTCGGCGCGCGCCGGCGAGGCCGTGCGGCGTGTGCCTTCCCACGTTTCCGCCGCGCGTACCGCCTTCTATCGCGAGGAGCTTGCCAGGCACCGGCACTGCCTCGAATTGCAGCGCGAGTACTACTCCGAGCGGGCGATCGCCGACCTGCAGCGAGCGATCGGCCGGTTGATGTCGCAGATGGACCGGTTCTGTGCGCACGAGCACGGGGACCGGCTCGTCAGTCGGCTGCTGCGGACGATTGACGGGGTGACGCGCCTGTCGGTCTGGTCCGAGCGGCGGAAGACCCATTAGCACCTTCACGCTCCGCACGCTTCGGGAGCACGCGCTCGCCATCGTCCACGCGGGCATTGCCGGCGCCGACGCCCGCAAGCTCGTCACCCGCGCCGTCGGCGAGCCCGCTGTCGCCGAGTCGCTCGCCGGTCGCGCCCCGGTCGTGATCGCTGCGGGGAAGGCGTCCGGCGCGATGGCCGAGGCGTTCGTCGAGGCAGTGCCGCGGGCCGGACGGAACGGCGTCGTCGCGTCGCCTCAGCCGGTGGCGTCGGTAGAGGGGCTCGAGCGCTTCCTGGTCGGCCACCCGCAGCCGAACGAGGAGAGTGTGCGGGCGGGGAGGCGTGCGCTGGCGCTCGCGCGCGGACTCCGCCCCGGCGAGCTGCTGGCGGTGCTGCTGTCCGGTGGGGCTTCGGCGGGCCTCGCGGTGCCGCTGGACGGTCTCGCGCTGGAGGAGAAGGCGGCCGCCGCCGACGCGCTGATGGCGGGCGGCATCGCCATCGACGGACTGAACTGCGTCCGCAAGCACCTGTCGTCCATCAAGGGCGGGCGGCTGGCGGTGGCCGCGGGAGGGCGCTGCCTGACGCTGGCGATCTCGGACGTCGTCACGCCCGTGCCGGACGACCCCGCGGTGATCGGGTCCGGACCGACGACGCCCGATCCGACCACCTTCGCCGATGCGCTCGCACTGTGCCGATCCCCGGCGGTGCGGGCGCGCATGCCGGCGTCGGTCGTCGCCCGGCTGGAGCGCGGGCATCGGGGGGAGCTGCCGGAGACGCCGTCTCCGGGCGACGAGCGACTCGCGGCGTCCACGTTCCGGCTCGTCGGGAGCCGCGAGGACGCGGTCGCCGGGGCGCGCCGGGAAGCCGAGCGCCGGGGCTTCGCCGTGGCCACGCTCCGCGAGCCGGTGACCGGCGAGGCGCGGGTCGTGGCGCCTCGACACGTGGGGGCGGTCGCGCGTCTCGCCAGCGGCCTGCCCCGGCCGGCGTGCGTCCTTTCGGCCGGCGAGACGACCGTGCGCGTGGTCGGGCCGGGACGCGGCGGGCGCAACCAGGAGCTCGCCCTGGCCGCCGCCCCGGAGCTGGCCCGGCGCTTCGACGCCGCGGTCTTCGCCAGCATCGGAACGGACGGCATCGACGGGCCGACCGATGCCGCCGGCGCCCTCGCCGACACGACCACCGTCGGGCGGGCGGCGGCGCGCGGCCTCGAATCACCTCTGCAGTACCTGGATGCGAACGATTCGCTCTCGTTCTTCGATCCGCTCGGCGATCTCGTCCGGACGGGACCGACCGGCACCAACGTCGGCGACCTCCAGGTCGCACTCATCGCCTGACCGCATGCTGACCGACGAAGACCTCCTGGCGCGAATCCGCGCCGACCTCGACCATCCGGCGACGATCCGCGAGCTGATGAGGCACCTGCGCCTGCCGCGCGGTCAGCGAGCCCTCGTGCGCCGCCGGCTCGCCACGCTCGCCGATCGGGGCGCGCTCGTCCGCACGCGCGGGAACCGCTACGGCCTGCCGGACCGCACGCCCCTGGTGGCGGGCCGCCTGCAGGTCAACCCGCGCGGCTTCGGCTTCGTTACCCCGGACCATCCCGTCGACGGGCTCGCGGGCGACCTCTACGTCGCTGAGCCCCGCCTCCGCCAGGCGCTGCACGGCGACCGGGTGATCGCGCGCGTGGAGCGGCGGCGGGAGGCCGGCCGGGCGGAGGGCTCGATCGTGCGTGTCGTCGAGCGGGCCGTGTCGCGCCTGGTCGGTCGCTTCGAGCGCGACGCCGGAGGCCCGGCCTTCGTCGTGCCGTTCGACCGCCGGGTCGTCACCGACGTGCGAATCCCGGCCGGCGCTGGCGGGGGCGCGGCGCCGGGGGACATGGTGGAGGTCGAGCTGACCGCATGGCCGACGCCGGAGCGCGATCCGGCCGGACGGGTGACCGAAGTGCTCGGCGACGTCGAGGCCCCCGGGGTCGACACGCGGATCATGATCCGCAAGCACGGCCTCCCGGATGCGCATGGGGAAGACGCGATCGCCGAGGCGCGGCGGCTGGGCACGGAGGTGCGCGCCCGGGACGCGCAGGGGCGAACCGACTTCCGGGCGCTCACCACGGTAACCATCGACGGGGAGAGCGCGCGCGATTTCGACGACGCGGTGACGCTCGACGAGCTTCCGGGCGGCCACTACCGGCTCGGCGTGCACATCGCGGACGTCGCCCACTACGTGCGGGAGGGCGGCGCCCTCGACCGCGCTGCCGGCGAGCGGGGCACGTCGGTCTATTTCCCGGACCGAGCGGTGCACATGTTCCCGCCGGAGCTCGCCACCGGGTTGTGCAGCCTCAAGCCGGGGGGCGACCGCCTGGTGCAGTCCTGCGTGATGGAGATCGGGCCGGACGGCGAGGTCGTGCGCTACGAGCTGCACGATGGAGTCATCCACAGCGACGCGCGGATGACGTACACGGACGTCAACGCGCTGCTGACCGGCCAGCAGCTCGGCGCGGACACGCCGGGGGCGGATCTCGGCCCCCTGTTCGAGCGGATGGCCGCGCTCTTCGAGCGGCTGCACGGGCGGCGGCGCCGGCGCGGGTCGCTCGATTTCGACCTGCCGGAGGCGCGGTTCCTCGTCGACGATGCCGGCCGCGTGGAGGCGATCGTGCCGGTCGAGCGGAACCTTGCGCACCGGATCGTCGAGGAGTTCATGCTCGTCGCGAACGAGACCGTCGCACGCCATCTCGCGAGCCGGGGCGTGCCCGGACTGTTCCGGGTCCACGAGGCGCCCGATCCCGCGCGGGTCGAGGACTTCGAGGTCTTCGCGGCGACGCTCGGGCACGGTCTGGCGGCGCCTCCCGACGCGGTCGCGCCGTTGCACTTCCAGCGGCTGATCGACAGGCTGGCGGACTCCCCGGAGGCCCGTCCGGTCGCCCTCCTGATGCTGCGCACGATGCAGCAGGCGCGCTACGACCCCGCCGACCTGGGCCACTTCGGGCTCGCCGCGCCCAGCTACACGCATTTCACGTCGCCGATCCGGCGCTATCCGGACCTGGTCGTCCACCGCGTGCTGCGGGCGGCGCGGTCGGGGATGCTGGACGGCGATCGGCGCCGAGCGCTCGAGGAGGACCTTCCCGGGATCGCACGCCGGTCGTCGGAGCGGGAGCGGCGGGCGGAGGAAGCGGAGCGCGAGCTCGTGCACTGGAAGAAGGTCCGGTTCATGGCCGACAGGGTAGGCGACGAGTTCAGCGGCCATGTGACGGGCGCCGCCCCGTTCGGCTTGTTCGTGGAGCTCGTCGAGCCCTTCGTGGAGGGGCTCGTCCACGTATCGGGCATGGTCGACGACTGCTACCGGTTCGTCGCGGAGCAGCACTTGCTCTACGGCGAGCACTCGGGGAGGACGTACCGCCTCGGCGACCTCGTCCGGGTGCAGCTCGTGCGGGTGGATGGGGAGCGCCGCCAGCTCGACCTGGCCCTGGTCGACGCTCTCGACAGGGCGCGGCGTACAGCGGACGGCCGAGCCCCGGCCGCCCCCGGGGCCTCCCACCGCCTCCGCCGGGGCGCGCGCCGGCGCGGCGTGCGATGATCACCTGGTGCGGCACCTCATAGTGGGCACGGCCGGGCATATCGACCACGGCAAGAGCACGCTGGTCGAGGCGCTCACGGGGGTCGACCCCGATCGCCTCAGCGAGGAGAAGGCGAGGGGCATCACCATCGATCTGGGCTTCGCCCCCTACGTCGACGGCGAGACTGCCCTGGCGTTCGTCGACGTTCCGGGCCACGAGCGATTCGTCCGCAACATGCTCGCGGGGGCCAGCGGCATCGACTGCGTCCTGCTGGTCATCGCCGCCGACGAGTCGGTGATGCCCCAGACGCGAGAGCACTTCGACATCTGCCGCCTGCTCGGCGTGGGCGCGGGCGCGGTGGCCCTGACCAAGGCCGACCTCGTCGACGACGAGACGCTGGAGCTGGTGCGGCTGGAGACGCGCGACCTCGTGGCGGGCTCGTTCCTCGACGAGGCTCCGGTGGTTCCGGTGTCCGCGCGGACCGGCGCCGGGGTCGACGGATTGCGCGCCGTGCTCGCACGGATGGCGGCGACCGCGCCGGCGCGCTCCGACGGCGGTGTCGCGCGCCTGCCGATCGACCGGGCATTCAGCATCCGCGGTTTCGGAACGGTGGTCACCGGCACGCTGGTGTCCGGCCGCATCGCCGCCAACACCGAGCTCGTGCTCATGCCGGGAGGCCGGCGCGCGAAGGTGCGGGGGTTGCAGGTGCACGGGGAGGCCCGGCCGGTCGCACACGCGGGCCAGCGCGTCGCCCTGAACCTCGCCGGCGTCGAGGTCGGCGATCTCGTGCGCGGCGACACCCTGGCCGACGCCCGCGGGCTCGAGGCGACCCGGCGCCTCGACGCGGAAGTCTCCCTGCTGGCGGACTCGCGCCCGCTCAAGCACGGAGCCCGGGTGCGCTTCCACCAGGGAACGATCGAGATCATGGCGCGGGTGGCGCTCGGCGCCGAGGTCGGGGGCCGCACGAACGCCGAGCTCGCCCGGGATGCCGCCGGCGTGGCCGGCGGACACGTCGCGAATTCGTTCCCGGCGCTCCTCGCTCCGGGCGGACGGGCCTACGCGCGGTTGCACCTGGAGCGTCGCGCTGCGGTCACGCGCGGTGACCGGTTCGTGCTGCGCGCCTACTCGCCGCCCGTGACCATCGCCGGCGGCACGGTGCTCGACCCGCGACCGCCGCGCGGTCGGCTGCGGTCGGCGGCGGGACGTGCCCGCTGCGAGCGGCTCGCTCCCTCGGAGGACGCCTCCGAAGCGGTGCGGGTCATGATCGAGGAGGCCGGCGGGGAGGGTGTCTCCCGAGCGGAGATGACTTCGCGAGCCGGGATGCCGCCGGGCGCCGCGGAAGCGCTCGAGCAGGCGTTCACGGCGGGCGGCGAGGCTGCGGCGGTCGGCGGCCGGCTCGTGGCTGCGGGCCGCGTGCGAGAGGTTCGGCGCTCCCTGGTCGACGCGGTCGGGGCGTTCCATCGCGCGCAGCCGCTCGAGCCCGGCCTGCCGCGGGAGGAGGCGCGCGAGCGCCTGCGCCGCCGGGCGAGCCCGGCGGTGTTCGATCACGTGGTGTCGGAGCTGGTCGGAGACGGCACGCTGGTCGCCACGGGTCATCTTGCACTGGCCGCGCACCGGGTCTCGCTGGCGCCGGACGAGCAGCGGGTCCACGATGTGCTCGACGCCCTGTTCCAGAAATCCGGGCTGACGCCGCCGGATCGCGACGCCCTGTCCGCCGCGGCCGGCGCCGACGGCGAAGTGCTCGACCGGATGATCCGCCTGCTGCTGCGCGAGGGGCGCCTGGAGCGGGTGGACGCCCTGCTCTTCTCCGCCGATGCGCTGGCGCGCCTCTGCCGTGAGATCGCCGCGCTGGGCCGCGGGGCGGAGCAGGTGCGCCTCGACGTGGCCGCGTTCAAGGAGCGCTTCGGCGTGACCCGCAAGTTCGCGATCCCCCTGCTCGAGTACCTGGACCGGGCGCGCGTTACGCGGCGCATGGGGTCAGACCGGATCGTGTTGTGACGGCAGCCTGCCGAACGATGCTCCGGCCGCGGGGCCGCCGGCCCACCGGCGCACGCCAACAGTGTTACACTGCCGGCGTCCGGAGTGCGGTAGCCGCCGCCTTCTCCGAGGGGGCCGCACGCGATGCGCGGCCGGGTCCGACCGCGGACAAGGGGCGTGGAGACAGACGAGCGTATGGCACAGGACGACGGTAACGGTTGCTTCACGATCGGCGTGTTCGCGGACGCATCGTGGGCGTCGCGCGGGCTCGAGGCGCTGGCCCGCGACGGGTTCGAGCCGGGCATGCTGTCGATCGTGGCGAGGGACACGCCCGAAGCGGCGGCGCTGGTCGAGCGGACGTTCGGCGGGCATCCCGACGACGGCGAGCTCGACTTGCGCGGCATGGGGCGCGTGCTCGCGCACGGATCGCTGGTCGGCGCCCTGCAGGGCGAGGACCAGGGGCTCGTCAGGAGCGGTCTGGCTGCGACCCTGCGACGAGCCGGGTTTCAGGCCCACGACGGGTTCATCTTCGAGACTCTGACGGCGCGCGGCGGGGTGCTGGTCGCCATCGACAGCGAGCCGCGCGCCGCGGACGCGCTGGCGCTGCTCCACGCCTACGGCGGCGGCAACGCCGCGATCGGCGCGTGGTCCGGACGCGTGTAGGAGTCCTCCCCGCTCGCCCTCCTGCGGATCGGTGGAGCGCCGGACGCCCGGGTGCCCAGGCCGGGTCGTTGCTCAACGCAAACACGTTGACTACAATGGGTTGTGGGGGGTACTGGGCACATGCATGGCCTCAGCCTCGGTCCGGTCGGATTCTCGCGGTCGTACACGCCAAGCCGGCGGGCGGAGGAGCGGCGAGAGCGACGCGCGGCAGGAGGGGGCGCCCCCTCGCGCCCCGCGAGCGTCCCGCCTCGCCGGGTTGCAGCCGCGGGCGACTCGCAGGCCAGCGTTCTCTCCATCCTTCCCGATGACCTGGCCGCGGTGGACGTCCGCCGGTTCGCGGGGCCGAGTCGTGAGCGGATCGCCCGCTCCTTCGCCGGGTCGCTGGGCAGCCACGCGGTTGGCATCGCGGTGGCGGCCCTGCTGCTCAGTATCGCTCCGGCCCGCGTGTACGAGGTGGTCGAGGCCAATCGCCAGAACTACGGCATCGTCTGGATTCCCGACGAAGGCCCGGGAGGCGGGGGTGGCGGCGGCGGGAGCGAGTCCCTGGAGTTGCCGTCGCAACTGCTGGTCGAGGGGACCGACCCGGTCGCGATCAGCCTGCCGGTCGAAGAGCCGCCGGAGGTCGCCCAGCCGGAGCCGGAACCCGAGGAACGGGTGCTCGAGACCCAGCAGATTGCCATCCCGGCCATGACCATGGCCTCCGCCATCGAGACCCGGTCCGGGATCCTTGACGGCCTCGCGGTCTCTGCCGGCCCGTCGCGCGGGTCGGGCACGGGTCCGGGAGCGGGGACCGGTCGGGGCGCCGGCATCGGGTCCGGCGACGGCGCCGGTCTCGGACCGGGCCAGGGGGGCGGGGTCGGCGGGGGCCCCTACCGTCCTGGCAACGGCGTCGCCCCTCCGCGCCTCCTGCGCGAGGTCAAGCCGCAGTATACGGCCGAGGCGATGCGGGCCAAGATCCAGGGGACAGTCTGGCTCGAGGTCGTCGTGCTGCCGGACGGCACGGTCGGCGACGTGCGCATCACCAAGTCGCTCGACCCCGTGTTCGGGCTCGACCAACAGGCGATGGATGCCGCCCGGCAGTGGCGCTTCGCGCCCGGCACGCGCTTCGGCGAGCCGGTGCCGGTGCTCGTCGGCCTCGAGCTCTACTTCAACCTTCGCTAGGAGTCTGCGCCGCAGAAACGTGCCATGGAGCGGTTCGTACCCGCACGCCGTTGCGTTCTGCGGCGCAAGCTCCTGGGAGGCTCCTGAAAGAAACGCCCGGAAGGCGTGAGCCCCCCGGGCGCGCAGTGTGACGATGCGCCGACGGTCGAGCCTGTCCCTCTAGTACATCCCGCCCATTCCGGGAGGTCCGCCAGGCGCCGGAGCGTCCTTCTTCTCTTCCGGAATCTCCGAAACCAGTGCCTCGGTGGTCAACAGGAGGGACGCGATCGAGCCCGAGTTCTGGAGCGCGGTGCGCACGACCTTGGTCGGATCGATGACCCCGGCCTCGACCAGGTTCTCGTAGGTCTCCTTCTGCGCGTTGAAGCCCTCCTCGTTGGTGCTGCTCTCGCGGACCTTCTGCACGACGATCGAGCCTTCGAAGCCGGCATTCTGCGAGATCCAGCGCATCGGCTCCTCGAGGGCGCGCTTGATGATGTTGACGCCGATCTGCTGGTCGCCGGCGAGGGCCACATCCTCGAGCGCGCGTGACGCACGGAGCAGGGCGACGCCGCCGCCGGGCACGATGCCTTCCTCGACCGCCGCCTTCGTGGCGTGCATCGCGTCCTCGACGCGCGCCTTCTTCTCCTTCATCTCGGTCTCGGTGGCGGCGCCGACCTTGATCACCGCGACTCCGCCGACCAGCTTCGCCAGCCGCTCCTGGAGCTTCTCGCGGTCGTAGTCGGAGGTGGTCTCCTCGATCTGGGCGCGGATCTGCTTCACGCGGCCCTCGATGGCCCCCTGCTCGCCGTCGCCCTCGACGATCGTCGTGTTGTCCTTGTCGATCGTCACCTTCTTCGCCTTGCCGAGGTCCTCGATGCGGATGTTCTCGAGCTTCAGGCCGAGGTCCTCGGTGATCGCCTTGCCGTTGGTCAGGATGGCGATGTCCTCGAGCATCGCCTTGCGGCGATCGCCGAAGCCCGGCGCCTTGACCGCCGCACCCTGCAGCGTGCCGCGCAGCTTGTTGACGACCAGGGTCGCCAGCGCCTCGCCCTCGATGTCCTCCGCGATGATCAGCAGCGGGCGGCTGAGCCGCGCCACCTGCTCCAGAAGCGGCAGCAGGTCCTTCATGTTGCTGATCTTCTTTTCGTGGATGAGGATGACCGGGTTCTCGAGCACCGTCTCCATGCGCTCCGCGTCGGTCACGAAGTAGGGCGACAGGTAGCCGCGGTCGAACTGCATCCCCTCGACCACCTCGAGGGAGGTCTCGAGCGTCCGCGCCTCCTCGACCGTGATGACGCCGTCCTTGCCGACCTTGTCCATCGCCTCGGCGATGATGGTGCCGATCGTCGAGTCGTTGTTGGCGGAGATGGTGCCGACCTGGGCGATCATGCCGCCGCTGACGGACTTCGACATCTGCTCGAGCTGCTTCACGACGGAGTCGACGGCGTTCTCGATGCCGCGCTTGATCTCCATCGGGTTGGCCCCGGCGACGACGTTCTTGGCGCCCTCGCGGTAGATTGCCTGCGCGAGGACGGTGGCGGTCGTGGTGCCGTCGCCGGCGATGTCCGACGTCTTGCTGGCCACCTCGCGCACCATCTGTGCGCCCATGTTCTCGAGCGGGTCCTTCAGTTCGATCTCCTTGGCCACCGTCACGCCGTCCTTGGTGATGGTGGGCGACCCGAACTTCTTGTCGAGCACGACGTTGCGCCCTTTCGGACCGAGGGTCACCTTGACGGCGTTCGCCAACTGGTTGACCCCCTCGATGATCTTCTGCCGCGACTTCTCGCCGTAAACGATCTGCTTGGCCATGTGTCTCGAACTCCAATTCGTGGAAGCACGTTCCGTTGTCTGCTACTCCTCGACGACGCCGAGAATCTCGTCCTCGCGCATGATGAGAAACTCGTCGCCGTCCAGCTTGATCTCCTGGCCGGAGTACTTGCCGAACAGCACCGTGTCGCCCGCCTTGACGTCGAGCGGCGTCACCGTGCCGTCGTCCTTGATCTTGCCTTTGCCGGCGGCGATCACCTTGCCCTGCTGCGGCTTCTCCTTCGCCGTGTCCGGGATGATGATGCCGCCCACCTGCTGCTCGGATTCCTCGAGCCGTTCGACGATGATGCGGTCGTGGAGCGGTCGTACCTTGACAGCCATTTACCTCAGACTCCCTTCAGAGAAATGGGATGGACCGTTGCGCGGGCGAGTTGCTGCGAGGGCTCCGCCTCACGCGTTGGCAGTCGCCTAATCAGACTGCCAGTCTAGCGTCCGAGCGAGCCACCGTCAAGACGCCTCTTGCCTCGACGGTCGAGAGGCGGCGGTGGCGTCGCTCAGTCGAGCTCCCGGCCGGTGAGCGACCGGAACGCCTCCCGGTACTTCTCGCGCGTGCCCTCGACGACGCTGGCCGGAAGCACCGGGGCCGGGGGCTGCCGGTCCCACCCGACGGCGTCGAGGTGGTCGCGCACGTACTGCTTGTCGAAGCTCGGCTGCGGGCCGCCCGGCGCATACCGGTCCGCCGGCCAGAACCGGGAGGAATCGGGGGTGAGCGCTTCGTCGATGAGGATGATCGATGCCGTGTCGTCGCCCGGGACGAGGCCGAACTCGAACTTGGTGTCCGCGACGATGATCCCGCAGGACTCGGCATGTGCGGCACCGTGCGCGTAGAGGGCGAGCGTCAGGTCGCGCAACCGGGTGACGAGGTCGCGTCCCACAAGGTCCGCCGCCTCGTCCTCGCTGATGTTGACGTCGTGCCCGGTCTCCGCCTTCGTTGCCGGCGTAAAGATCGGCTGCGGCAGGCGATCCGACTCCCGAAGCCCCGCCGGCAGCTCGATTCCGCACACCCGTCCGCTCTCGCGGTACTCCTTCCAGCCGGAACCGGACAGATAACCCCGCGCCACGCACTCGATGCGCACCGGTCTCGTCCGTCGAACGAGCATCGAGCGGCCGGCGAGAATCGACTGCTGGTCGCGCACCGCGGCCGGGTACGACGCCGGATCCGTCGACACCATGTGGTTCGGCACGATGTGGCTCGTGCGTGCGAACCAGAACGCCGAGAGCTGCGTGAGCACGGTGCCCTTGTCGGGAATGACCGAGTCGAGCACGACGTCGTAGGCCGAAATCCGATCCGTCGCCACGATCAGCAGGTGGTCGCCGACTGCGTACAGATCGCGCACCTTGCCCCGGTGAAGGGTCGTGGCGCCGTGAAGCGAGGTCTCGAAGATTGGAGCGGGGGACACCGCGCGGCCTCCGGTCGAATCCGGGCGAACACCGGAGCTTACCCGGCGCGTGGCGGCGACGGCAAGCCGCCAAGTGTAGTACGGTCCGTGGCCGTATGCGCCGTCACGTCCGGGCCGCGGCGGTCCTCGCGCTCGCGGTCGGTCTCATGGCCTTCTTCCTGCGCGGAGCCGAGCTCGAACGCATCGCCGCGGCGGTGAGGGGCGCGCGCTGGGAGCTGCTCGGTGCGGCGCTCGTGGTGACCTGCGCCACCTACGGCGTACTGGCGATCCGGTGGTGCCGGCTGCTGCGGCCCCTCGGCCCCGTCCGCTTCCGTGTTGCGCTTCGCGCCACGGTGATGGGGTTCGCCGCGTCGGCCATCCTGCCCGGGCGTGTCGGCGAGTTGCTCCGTCCGTACGTCCTCGCGCGCCGGGAGGGACTGAGCGCCTCGGCCGCGCTCGCGACGATAGTGCTGGAGCGGCTGCTCGACGTCCTCGCCGTGCTGGCCCTGCTCGGAGTCGCGGTCCTGGACGGATCGCCGGGAGGCGACGCCGGGGCCGGACTGCTGGTCGCGGTGCGGTCGGGAGCGGCCGTCGCCGGCGTCGCCGCCGTGGTCGGCCTCGGGGCCGCGTTCCTTGCCGCGGGTCACCCCGACCGCGTGGCGCGCGCCGTCGATCGGCTGGCCGGTTTCCTGCCGGCGCGCGCCGTCCGGGCGCTGGCCGGGATCGCGGGGCGGTTCGTGGAAGGGCTGGCGGTCGTCCGGGATCGCCGGGTGCTGGTGGTTGCGTTCGTCTGGTCGCTGGTGAACTGGGCCGCCGTCGCCGCCGCTCTGTGGCTGGTGACGGTGGCGTTCGATATCGCGCTTCCGGCATCGGGGGCGGCGGTCGTGATGGCGCTCACCGTGGTCGGCGTCGCGGTGCCGACACCGGCCGGCATCGGGGGCTATCATGCGGCATACCAGGTCGGGGCGACGTTGCTATACGGGGCTCCGGACGCGGCGGCGATAGGCGCCGCCCTGGTGCTGCATGCCATGTCGTTCCTGCCGGTAACCGTGGTGGGGGTCGTCTGCATGGCGCAGGAGGGCGTTCGCCCCGGCGCCGTCGGATCCTTCGGCCGCGCGGGCGCGGAGGAGAGCCGGTCGGACACCCCCGGCGGCGCGGCATCCGCCGCAGGCGGGCGACCGACGTGAAATGTCCATTCTGCGGTTGCCTCGACGACAAGGTCGTCGATTCGCGGGAGAGCCGCGAGGGGGAGGTCATCCGGCGCCGACGCGAGTGCACCGGCTGCGCCCGGCGATTCACCAGCTACGAGCGGATCGACGAGGTCCCCTACATGGTGGTGAAGAAGGACGGGTCGAGAGCGCGCTTCGAGCGGGAGAAGGTCATTGCCGGCCTGCTGAAGGCCTGCGAGAAGCGCCCGGTCAGCGTCGCGGATCTCGAAGCCGTCGCCGCCCGGGTCGAGTCGGCCCTGCAGGAGCGGCCCGACAAGGAGATTTCCGCCGAGCAGGTGGGAGCGATCGTCATGCGGGAGCTCCGCGACCTCGACAAGGTGGCCTACGTTCGGTTCGCATCCGTGTATCGCGACTTCCGCGACGTCGGCGAGTTCATGACGGTGCTCAAGGGGTTGCTGGACGCGAAGGAGTCGTAGGTTGGCTCCGCCCGCGTCCGTGCTGATCGTCGACGACGAGACGGGGCTCTGCACGGTACTGGCCAGCGCCCTGCGCGGTGCGGGGTGGGTGGCAGACGCCGTGGAGTCCGGGGAGGACTGTCTCGAACGGGTGGCCCGGCGCAGCTACGACGCGATTCTGCTCGACGTGCGGCTGCCGGGCCTCGACGGCCTGGCGACCCTGGAGGCGCTGCGGGAGCGGCGTGTGGACTCGCACGTCATCGTCATGTCGGGGCACGGCAACGTCGAGTCGGCGGTGCGCGCCATCAAGATGGGCGCCTTCGACTTCATCGAGAAGCCGTTTCCGGTCGACAAGGCCGTGCTCGTCACGCGCAACGCGCTCCGGCAGCGGCACCTCGAGGCCGAGAACCGCGAGTTGCGCGCGCACGTCGACCGGCGCTCCACGCTGGTCGGCGAGGGCCCTGCGATCCAACAGCTGCGCAAGTTGATTGAGGTCGCCGCCCCGACCAACGGCCGCGTGCTGATCGTCGGGGCGAACGGCACCGGCAAGGAGCTCGTCGCCCGCAGCGTGCATGCGCGGAGCCGGCGCGCGGCCGGGCCCTTCGTCGAGATGAACTGCGCGGCGATCCCGGAGGAGCTGATCGAGAGCGAGCTGTTCGGACACGCGCGCGGTGCGTTCACCGGGGCGGTGGGCGACCGCGCGGGCAAGTTTCGCGCCGCCGACGGGGGCACGCTCTTCCTCGACGAGGTCGGCGACATGACGCTCAGGACGCAGGCGAAGATGCTGCGCGTCCTCGAGGAGCAGGTCGTCGAGCCGCTCGGCGGCGACGTCGGAACCCGCGTCGACGTGCGCGTGATCGCCGCGACCAACAAGGATCTCGCCGCCGAGATGAAGAAGGGGAGCTTCCGCGACGACCTGTTCTTCCGGCTGAACGTCATCCGCATCGCGGTGCCGTCGCTCGCCGAGCGCCGCGAGGACATCCCGTTGCTGGCCGCCCACTTCATGCGCACGTTCGCCCGGGAGCACGGGCAGCGGGTGAAGACGCTCGACGCGTCGGCGCTGACCGTGCTGCACGCGCATCCGTGGCCCGGCAACGTCCGCGAGCTGCGCAACACGATCGAACGCCTCGCCATCATGGTGTCCGGTGACGAGATCACGGCGCGCGACCTCGGATTCCTGGTGGGGACCCATGGCCCCGGCGCCCAGGGCGGCCCCGGCGACCTCCGCCCGCTGCACGAAGCGCGGGAGCGTTTCGAACGGGACTACATCGCGCAGGCGCTCGCCGCGCACGACGGCAACGTGTCGCGCACCGCGGAGGCGCTCCGGGTAGAGCGCAGCAACCTCCATCGCAAGATGCGATCGTTCGGGATCACCTCGCCCCGCCGGTCGAGCGCGACGCCGCGGCCGCCCGCCGAAGCCGGACTTCGAGCACCCGATCGGGCGTGAAGGCGTCGATGCGAAGTCGCCCCGCACCGCCCGCTGGCAGTGCGTCCGCCGGGACGAGCCCCACCACCTCGGTCCCCTCGACCTCGACGCCGAGGGCGTTCGCCTCCCGAGTGACCGCGTCGAGCAGTGTCGCGAGGGAGGTGCGCCGGTAGTCGACGACGTTCGTCGACACCTGCGCGGTCCCGCGATGCGCAAGCCGGATTCCCAGCGCCTTCACGCCCGGCAGGCCGCCGTCGCGTTCGCGGATCCGCCCGGCGATCCGGCGCGCGGCGGCGACGTCGCCGGTGGCGAGGTTCACGTTGAACGCGATGAGCGGCCCCCGCGCGCCGACTGCGCTGGCGCCGGCCGAGGGGTGCGGTGCCGCCGGTCCGCAGTCCGGTCCCCAGCCCCGGGCGCCCATCTTCGCGGAAAGCCCCTCGAACTGCCCGCGCCGGACGGCTTCGAGCGGCCGGCGACGATCGTCGACGGCCGCCTCCTCGTACCAGAAGACGGGGATCCCGAAGCGGTCGGCGACCTCCCGGCCGACGCGGCGTGCGAGATGGACGCAGGCGCCCATCGGCGTGTCTCCGAGCGGCACGAAGGGAACGACGTCGACGGCACCCATCCGGGGATGCTCCCCCCGGTGCCGGCGGAGGTCGATGCGCCGCACGGCGACCGCGAAGAGCCGCAGCACGGCCGCCGCCAGGTCGTCCGCACTGCCGGCCATCGTGAAGACGGACCGGTTGTGGGACGGGTCGGCCGACCAGTCCAGCAGATGAGCGCCGCGCACTCCGCCGGCGGCCGCCGCCAGCTCCCGGAGTATCCCGGCCCGCCGTCCCTCGCTCACGTTGGGCACGGCCTCGATCAGGCGCGGCGCCGGCGGGAGCGAAGGCTGCGCCCCGGCGGCGGGCGCGGTTGACGGTCCCGGGAGCATGCCTCCATAATGGCACCGCTCCCGCGACAGCGACGCAGATGGTGGACAAATCGCGCGATGGCGCCGCCCGGCCGCGCGCAGGGCGGGTGGCGCCGGCGCGGCAGCGCGAGCCACGGCGCGCGGAACGCCGTCCGGCGACGCACCCCGCTGCCGTGTGGTCCGACCTGCCGCTGTTTCCGGAGCCGCGGGCGCCGGAGCCGATCGTGCGGGAGAGCCGCCCGAAGGCCAGCCGGCCTCTCTCCGTGCGCCGCCGGACGCCGCGTGTCCCGCGCCGGCGGCAGCCGCGCGACGACCGGGCGCTCTCGCGCGCGGAGACGGAGTTCCTCGCCGCGGACCGCGGAATCGACGGGGGGGCGGAGTCGGCCTCTGCGTCCGGCCTGCGTCCGGCGGGACCGGGCCGGCGCATCCTGGCCGGTATCGCGGACCTGTTCCTGCTGGGGGCCGTCGACGGCCTTGTGGTCCTCTTGACCGCGCGCCTGCTCGGCATGCCCGCCATGATCGCGGCCGGCATGCCGTGGCTGCCCCTGGGCGCCTTCCTCGTTCTGTTCGACCTCGCATCGGTCGTTGCCATGACCGCTCTCGGAGGCCAGACGCTCGGCAAGATGGCGGCCGGCATACGCGTGGTCGGCGTCGATGGAGGGCCGGTCTCGGTGAGCCGGGCCATCGTGCGCACCCTGCTGTCCGTGCTCTCCTTCCTTCCTGCAGGACTCGGGTTCGTCGGGTTGCTCGCGCGCTCGCGCCGCACGGGCCACGACTGGCTCGCGGGCACGCGGGTGATGCGGGCGGTCCCCTCGTAGCCCGGAAGCGGCGTGCCCCCCATGCCGACGCTCGCGAGACTGATCGCCACGGCCGGCTACTGCGGGACCGTGCCCGTCGCTCCGGGAACCGTCGGCTCCGCGGTCGGCGTCGTGTCGCTCGTCCTGGTGCGGTCGAGCGGCTCGGCCGGCCTCGAGGCGCTGGTTCTGGCCGCGCTGGTGCCGGTCGGCGTCTGGGCGGCGTCGGCGGTGGAGCGTGACTGCGGACAGACGGATCCGCCGGCAGTGGTAATCGACGAGGTGGCCGGCATGTGGCTGACCCTCCTGTGGCTGCCCGTCGGCTGGGCCGGCGTCCTCGCCGGCTTCCTCGCGTTTCGGATCTTCGACGTCGTCAAGCCCTGGCCGGCGCGCGCGGCCGAGCGGCTGCCGGGCGGCTGGGGCGTGATGACGGACGATGTCGTGGCCGGTGTGTATGCCGCGCTGACGCTGCGCGTTCTCGCCTGGCTGGCTCCGGCCGCGATGTTGTCATGACGCCGGCAACGGGCGGGGCGCCGGCGAGCGCCGTCATCATCGCTGTCGGGTCCGAGCTGCTGACGCCCCACAAGGTCGACACGAACTCGCTCTACCTGACCGAGCAACTCGACCGCATGGGAGTGGCGGTGCGGAGAAAGCTGGTCACCGGCGACGACGCCGACGAGATCGGCGACGCCGTGCGACAGGCGCTGCGGCCGGGGGAACTGGTCATCCTGACCGGCGGCCTCGGCCCGACGCACGACGATCGGACCCGCGAGACGGTGGCCGAGGTGCTGGGCCTGCCGCTCGCCGAGGATCCGACCATCGTCGCCGACATCCGAGCCCGCTTCGCGGCGCGGGGCATCGAGATGCCCGGCCTGAACCGCCGCCAGGCGCTCGTGCCGGCCGGAGCGAGCGTCCTGGCGAACCGCAGGGGCACCGCCCCCGGGCTGTGGATAGAGCACGAGCAGGCGGTCGTGGTGCTGTTGCCGGGGCCGCCGCGGGAGTTGCGGCCGATGTTCGAACGGCACGTCTCCGCCCGGCTCGCGGGACTCGTCGGCGCTTCCGGCATCTACCGGCGGGTGCTCCGCATCGCGGGTCGGGCGGAGTCCGCCGTGGAAACCGTGACCCACCCGGTCTACTCCGCCTGGCAGGCATCGGAACCGCCGATCGAGACGACCATCCTGTCTTCTCTCGGACAGATCGAGCTGCACCTGTCGACGCGTGCGTTCGGTTCCGAGGAGGCGGAACGGCGCCTGGATGCGGCGACGGGCGAGTTGGCCACCGTCCTGGGCCGCGATCTCTTCAGCAGCGACGGGAGCTCGTTGGAGGCGGTGGTCGGAGGTCTGCTGCGCCAGTACGGGCTGCGCGTAGCCGTGGCCGAGTCGTGCACAGGGGGGCTCGTGACCTCGCGCCTCACGGACGTGCCGGGGAGTTCCGCCTACGTGCGCGCCGCGTGGGTCGCCTACAGCAACGACGCGAAGGTCGCCGCGCTGGGCGTCGACGCGGAGCGGCTGGCGACTCACGGAGCGGTCAGCGAGGCGGTGGCCGAAGCGATGGCAGACGGTGCGCGGGGCCGGGCCGGCGCCGACGTCGGGCTCGCCGTGACCGGCGTTGCCGGGCCCGGCGGCGGGTCCGCGGGAAAGCCGGTGGGCACCGTCTGGGTGGCCCTGGCCGGACCGGGGAGCGCCCGGCGGGCTCGACGGCTGCAGCTTCCGGGGGAGCGCGATCGCGTGAAGTTCCAGGCCTCGCAGGCGGCGCTGGACATGTTGCGGCGGGCCCTGCTTCGCCTGTAGCGGCGAGTCCTGCGGCGCCAGCCGGCGGAGCTGCGGGGAAGTCTTGCGCTTGTTCCTGGCCCTCGCTCTCGACGCCGCGGCTCGTGCACGGTTGGCCGACGTCCAGCGCCTGGTGCGCCGAGCAGCGGTGTTCCGTGAGGCGCCCGTCCGGTGGGTGCCCCCCGAGAATCTGCATCTGACGCTTGCGTTCCTCGGCGAGGTGGACGCCAACAGGGCGGCGCAAGCGACGCGGGCCGCGGGGGAGCCCTGGTCGCAGCCGCCGTTCCGCGTCGAGCTCTCGTCCCCGGAGGTTGCGCCGCGGACCGGGGCTCCGCGCACGCTGTGGCTCCCTGCATCGGCCGGCCGCCCGGAGCTCGCGCGGCTGCACGCCGACGCTCGAGCCCGTCTGGGGCGGTATCTGCTCGCACCCATCGATCCGCGGCCCCCGGGACACGTGACGCTGGGGCGCTTGCGGAAGGCGCCGCGGGCGAGCGGCGGGCGCATCCGTGACGCGCTGGCCCGGCTGGCCGTGCCCGCGGTCGGGTGGCGAGCGGAAGCCGTCGTGCTCTACGAGAGTCGACTCGCACCCGGCGGAGCGTCCTACCGGCCGCTCGCGCGCGCACCACTGGGCTGCGTCATACTGGATGCCGATCCATGATCTGGCTGCTCGTGGGGGCCTCGTATCTGGCCGGTGCGGTTCCGTTCGCGCACCTGGTGGCCCGTGGCCTGGGGGGGCTCGACGTGCGGCACGCCGGCAGCGGCAACGTGGGAACGACCAACGTGCTGCGAGTGGCGGGCCTGCCGCTCGCCGGTCTCGCGCTGGCGCTCGACGCCGGCAAGGGAACGGCCGCGGTTCTGGCGGCGGGCGCCGTCGGGATGGACGCAGGAGGGCAGGCCGCGGCCGGCGTGGCCGTGGTCGCGGGCCACGTCTGGCCGGTCTGGCTTGGGTTCCGCGGGGGCAAGGGAGTAGCGGCGGCCGGCGGGGCCTTCGCCGTGCTCGCGCCGGTCGCCACGGCGCTGGCGGGCGCCGTGTTCGTGCTCGTCACGTCGACGAGCCGCTACGTCTCGCTCGGCTCGATGACGGCCGCCGCGGCGCTGCCCTTGCTGGCGCTCGCGACCGGAGCTCCGTCCGTCACGGTGGCAGCCGCAGCCGCCGTGGCGGGGCTGATCCTCGCCCGTCACCGGACCAACCTGGGCCGGCTGCGGTCCGGCACGGAGTGGCGCCTGGTGCTGCGGCGGCGGGGTTGAGGTTCACCCGCCGGCGACTTGTCGAATGAGCAGTGCAGTCGGAGCGGCGGACCGGGTGGCGGTGCTGGGCAGCGGGGGCTGGGGGACCGCCCTGGCCGTCCATTTGGCAGGGCTGGGGAAGCCCGTGGCGCTGTGGGGACGCGACGCGTCCCTCGTGACCGAGATGGCGGCGTGCCGGGAGAACCGGCGCTACCTCGCCGGCGTGTCCCTGCCGTCGCGGGTCGAGCCGACCACGTCGCTCGATCGCGCCTTGGGTGGCGCCCGCTACGTGGTCGCGGCGGTGCCGTCGCACGGGGTGCGCGAGGTGCTCCAGCGGGCCGCGCCGGCGATACCGCCGCGGTCGATCGTCGTCAGCGCGACCAAGGGCATCGAGGAAGGCACCCTGTTGCGGATGTCCGAGGTGATCGAGCAGGAGCTCGGAACCGCGCACCCCGTGACGGTGCTGTCGGGTCCGAGCTTCGCCGCGGAGGTCGCGCGCGGAGCCCCGACGGCCGTGCTCGTCGCCGGCCGCTCGTCCGAGGCGGTCGGCGCCGTGCAGCACGAGTTCCGATCCGGCTACTTCCGGCTCTACGCGAGTGACGACGTGACAGGGGTCGAGGTGGGCGCGGCCCTGAAGAACGTGATCGCCATCGCCGCCGGTGTGGTCGACGGCCTGGGCCTCGGCCACAACGCGACGGCGGCCCTCATCACGCGCGGCCTGGCCGAGATATCGCGGTTGGCGTACGCGCTCGGCGGTCGCCGCGCCACGCTAGCCGGCCTCAGCGGGCTCGGCGACCTGGTTCTGACCTGCACGGGCGCGTTGAGCCGCAACCGGCAGGTCGGGCTGGGGCTCGGCGCAGGCCGCCCGCTGGAGGAGGTGCTGGCGGGAATGACCGCCGTCGCGGAGGGGGTGAGGACGACCGGGGCCGCCCTGGCCCTCGGCGCCCGTCACGAGGTGGAGTTGCCGATAGCGGCGCAGATGGCGGAGGTGCTCTCGGGGCGGCAGACGCCGCGGGCGGCACTCGAGGAGCTCATGCTGCGACGGCAGCGGCCCGAGGCGGAGCCGTGAGCCTGGCGGGCCGGTTGCGCGCCGGGCTGCGCAGGACCGCCGAGCGGCTCGCGGCGCGCATGGCGGCGGTCACCGGAACCGGGGGTTCGGGGCCGGTGGTCGGGGCGCCCGGGACCCTCGCGGCGCTCGAGGAGCTCCTCATCGAGGCGGATGTCGGGGTGGCGGAGGCAGAGCGCATCGTTGAACGGGTGCGCGAGGCCGCGGCCTCCCCCGCGGACCTCAGCGCCCTGGTCAAGCGCGAGATGCTCGCCATCCTCGACCGTCCGCCGGTCCCGGCGTCGCCCGTCGCGGGGCCCCGCGTCGTGCTCGTCGTGGGCGTGAACGGGACCGGCAAGACGACCACCGTGGGCAAGCTCGCGCATCGGTGGCGCCTGGACGGGGAGAAGCCGCTCATTTGTGCGGCGGACACCTTTCGGGCGGCGGCCGTGCCGCAACTCGACGCGTGGGCCGGCCGGGCGCGGGTCGACGTGATCAAGGCGGGGCCGCGGGCGGACCCGGCAGCGGTCGTGTACGACTCCGTGCGGGCGGGACGCGCGCGCGGGTGTTCGGTCGTCATCGTCGATACGGCGGGGCGGTTGCACACGCGGGCCGACCTGATGGCGGAGCTCGGCAAGATCCGGCGCGTCGCCGCTCGCGCGGTGGAGGGAGCGCCGCACGAGGTGCTGCTGGTGCTCGACGCTTCGGTCGGGCAGAACGGTCTGGCGCAGGCGCGGCAGTTCCTCGACACCGCCGGCGTCACCGGCGTCGTGCTCACCAAGCTGGACGGCACGGCCAAGGGCGGCGTTGCGGTTGCCATCGCCGGAGAGCTCGACGTGCCGATTCGCTACGTGGGGGTCGGCGAGGGGCTCGAGGACCTGCTTCCGTTCTCCGCCGTCGATTACGTGGACGCGCTGTTCGGCGCCGGAGAGTCGGCGTGACGGCAACTCGCGACGCGGAGCGGATGGATCGCGCCCTGCGGCTGGCGGCCCGGGGACACGGGCGCACGAGCCCCAATCCGATGGTGGGCGCGGTCGTCGTGACGCCGTCCGGCGAGGTGGTCGGCGAGGGGTTCCACGAGCGCGCGGGGGGCGACCATGCCGAAATCCGAGCGCTGGCGCAGGCCGGCCCCCGCGCGCGCGGCGGCACCCTGTACTGCACGCTCGAGCCGTGCTGTCATCGCGGTCGAACCGGACCGTGCGCGCCGCGGGTTGCCGAGGCCGGCATCGTGCGCGTGGTGGTCGCGATGGTCGATCCCAATCCGCGCGTTCGGGGCGGCGGGCTGGCATACCTGCGGTCGCGCGGCGTCGCCGTCGAGGTCGGGCCGCGGCGGGCGGAGGCGGAGCGCTTGAACGAGGCCTTCGTCACCCGGGTGATGAGAGGCCGGCCGTTCGTGACGATGAAGATCGCCGCGAGCCTCGACGGCCGGATCGCGGCGCGGCAAGGGGCGCGGACCTCGCTGACCGCCGACGAGGTGCGGCGCGCGGTGCACGAGGAGCGTGCGGTGGTCGACGCGGTCGGAGTCGGCTCGACGACGCTGCTCGTGGACGATCCCCTGCTGACCGCGCGCGGGGCGCCGCGTCATCTGCCTCTCACCCGCGTCGTCTTCGACCGCAGGCTCCGCACGCCGCCGACCGCCCGCGTCCTCGAGACGATCGAGGACGGGCCGGTCCTGATCCTCGCAGGGGCGCGGGCCGCCGCGGAGCGGCCGCAGCAGCTCCGCCGGCTGGAGGCGGCCGGGGCGGAGGTGCTGGCGCTGGACGGGGACGACATCCGGGCGGCGGTGCGCCGGCTCGGCACCCGCGGCGTGACGACCCTGGTGCTCGAGGGCGGCACCGTCCTGCACCGGGCGGCGTGGGAAGCGGGGGTGGTCGACCGCGTGCGAGTCTTCGTCGCCCCCGTGGTTCTCGGGGCGGAGGCGGTGGCCTGGCTCGGGGGCGGGGCGTCGTTGCTGGCGGATCTGGCGGCGCTGCACGTGCGCGCGCTCGGACCTGACGTGGAGATCATGGGCGATGTTCACCGGGATCATCGAGGCGGTCGGCGAGGTTTCTGAGGTGCGGCCCGTCCCCGAGGGGATCCGGTTGCGCATCGCTACCCGGTTGGCCCCGGAGCTTGCCCCCGGCGACAGCGTCGCCGTGAACGGCATCTGCCTGACCACGGTCCGCTGCGACGCGACGGCGTTCGAGGCCGAAGCGTCTCCGCAGACCCTGCGGGTGACGGCGCTCGGGTCGCTGGCCGCGGGGGCGGCGGTGAACCTGGAACGCCCGCTGCTGCCCACGAGCCGGCTGGGCGGACACTTCGTGCTCGGACACGTCGATGGGGTCGGCCACATCGACGAGATTCGCGCCGAGGCCGAGTTCCGGCGCGTCGGGGTGCGGTATCCGGCCGCGCTGGCGCAGTGGCTGGTGCCGAAGGGGTCGATTGCGGTCGACGGGATCAGCCTCACGATCGCGAGCCTGGGCGACGAGCGGCTCGAGGTGCAGATCGTGCCCTACACGTGGTTGGAGACCCGCCTGCACGCCGCGTCGGTCGGCGATCCGGTCAACATCGAGTGCGATATCATCGGAAAGCACGTCGTTCGCGCGCTCGAGGCGGTGCGCAGCCGCGAGGTGGGCGAAGAGCAATGAACGCCAAGTCGAGCGGTTCCCGGACCAGGAAGCGGGCCGCCTCGCGGGCCCCGGAGGGCAGGCCGCGTCCGGTGCGGGCGGCTCAGCGGAGCGTGTTCGCCTCGATCGAGGACGCCGTGGCCGCCCTCCGCGCGGGGCGGATGATCATCGTCGTCGACGACGAGGACCGCGAGAACGAGGGCGATCTGACGCTTGCCGCCGACAAGGTCACGCCCGAGGCGATCAACTTCATGGCCCGCCACGGGCGGGGCCTCATCTGTCTCTCGATGACCGGGGCGCGGCTCGACGAGCTCGAGATCCCGATGGCCGTCGCCGACAACACCTCCCGCTTCGAGACGGCGTTCGCGGTTCCGATCGACGTCAAGAGCGGGACCACGACCGGCATCTCGGCGGCCGATCGGGCGGCCACGGTGCGGGCCGCGATCGATCCCGCGACCCGGCCCGGAGACCTCTCGAGGCCGGGCCACGTCTTCCCCCTCCGCGCTCGCGACGGCGGGGTGCTCGTCCGGGCGGGCCAGACGGAGGCCGCGGTCGATCTGTCGCGGCTCGCCGGCCTGTATCCGGCCGGGGTCATCTGCGAGATCATGAACGACGACGGCACGATGGCCCGGGTGCCGGAGTTGCGGCGGTTCGCGAGGCGCCACGATCTGCTGCTGGTCACGGTCGCCGACCTCATCCGTTACCGGATGCGCCACGACCGGCTCGTGCGCCGCGTGGCAGCGGCGGCCCTGCCGACCGATCACGGCGAGTTTCGGGTGGTCGCCTACGAGAGCGTCATCGACGGGCAGACCCACGTCGCCCTGGTTCGCGGCTCCGTGGGCGACGGGCAGGGAGTGCTGGTCCGCGTCCACTCGCGGTGCCTGACCGGCGACGTGTTCAGCTCGTCCCGGTGCGACTGCGGGCGGCAGCTCTCGCTCGCGATGGAGCGGATCGCGGCGGAGGAGCGCGGTGTCCTGCTCTATCTGAACCAGGAGGGACGGGGCATCGGGCTGGGGAACAAGATCCGCGCCTACGAGCTCCAGGACCAGGGCCTCGACACGGTGGAGGCCAACGAGCACCTCGGCTTCAAGGCCGACCAGCGCGACTACGGCATCGGAGCCCAGATCCTCGGGGATCTCGGGGTCCGTACGATGCGTCTGCTGACGAACAACCCGCGCAAATTCATCGGCCTCGAGGGCTACGGCCTCTCCGTCCGGGAGTCCGTCTCGCTCGAGGTTCCGCCGTCGGAGTTCTCCGAGACCTACCTGCGCACGAAGAAGGAGAAGCTCGGGCACAAGCTCTCCTCGGTCTAGAGCCGGGTGGCCGGCGGCGCGCGCGAGTCTCCCGTCAGCGAAGCCTGCAGCGGGGCCGCGGCACCCGCGTTGCTGGCGGTCGGCGCCCTGCGCTACAATGGCCGATCGTGCCTGGGGCCGGGCGGCCCCCTGGGGGTTGACCTGACGTTTCGGCCTGGGCCGGGGTCCGCCCGAGCGAGGTTCAGGTACCCGCGATGTTGGACGCTCTCAGCACGCGCTTGCAGGATGTGTTCGGCGCGCTGCGAGGCGAGGTGCGGCTCACGCCCGAACGGGTCGAGACCGCGCTGCGCGGGATTCGTCTGGCGCTGCTCGAGGCGGACGTCAACTTCAAGGTCGTCCGCGCATTCCTCGATCGGGTTCGCGACCGGGCCGTCGACCGCGCCGTCCTCGACAGCCTGACACCGGCGCAACAGGTGGCCGGCATCGTCCGCGACGAGTTGCTGGCGCTCTTCGGCGAACCGCGCCCCGGGCTGAGCGCGTCGTCCGCGCGCCCGCAGGTCGTGCTGCTGGTCGGGCTCCAGGGGTCCGGGAAGACCACGACCGCGGCCAAGCTCGGACGCTGGCTGGAACGCCAGGGGCGGCATCCGCTGCTGGTGTCGACCGACGTGCGCCGGCCGGCGGCCATCGAGCAGTTGGCGGTGCTCGCCGAGAGCGCCGGCTTGCGGGTGCACGACCCCGGGTCGTCGGACCCGGTGGGGCGGGCTCGCGGCGCGGTGACCGACGCCCGCAACCGCGGGTTCGACGTGGTGATCATCGACAGCGCGGGACGCCTGCACGTCGACGATGTGCTGATGGACGAGCTCGCGGCCATCGGGAAGGCGGTGTCGCCGTCGGACGTGCTGTACGTCGCCGACGCCATGACCGGCCAGGACGCCATCCGGAGCGCCGGGGAATTCCATCACCGCATGGGGGTGACGGGCGTCGTGCTGAGCAAGATGGACGGCGACGCGCGCGGCGGCGCGGCCCTGTCGGTCGTCTCGGTCGTCGGCGTGCCCGTCGTGTTCGCCGCGACGGGAGAGCGCCTCGAGGACCTCGAGGCGTTCCAGCCGGACCGT
The DNA here is from genome assembly GCA_965215155.1 of Vicinamibacterales bacterium. GTDB lineage: Bacteria > Acidobacteriota > Vicinamibacteria > Vicinamibacterales > UBA8438 > JAGWAJ01. The sequence continues at coordinate 3,646,868 of CBDCCY010000004.1, forward strand.
CTGGTCTCCCGCATGCTCGGGATGGGCGACGTGCTCAGCCTGGTCGAGCGGGCCGAGGCGGCGGTGGCCCGCGACGACGCGGCGGCCCTCGAGCGCCGGCTGCGGCGAAACGAGTTCACCCTGGAGGACCTCCGGCAACAGATGGCGGCTATCGGGCGCATGGGGCCGATTCAGCAGCTAGTCGAGATGATCCCGGGCGTGCGGGGCGGCGACGCCGCCGATGTGGACGAGAGGCAGTTGGCCCGCACGGCGGCGATCCTCGACTCGATGACGCCGCACGAACGCCGTCATCCGGCCATCATCAACGGCAGCCGGCGGAAACGCGTGGCGCGGGGCAGCGGTACGAGCGTTCCGGAGGTCAATCGGTTGCTGAGACAGTACGCGCAGATGCGGAGGATGCTGAGGACGATCGGCACGGCCGGCCGGCGCCGGGGTGCGCGCCGGGCGCTGGCGCGCCTGCGGTGACGGGCGCGTGCCGGCCGGGGGCGTACAGCGGGGAGCAGGGAGCAGGGAGCGCGCATGCTGATGATTCGATTGAGGCGCCAGGGCGCCAAGAAGCGCCCGTTCTTTCGACTCGTCGTCGTCGAGTCGCATACCGCGCGGGACGGCCGCGCCATCGAGGTGGTCGGGCACTACAGCCCGACCGCGCAGCCGGAGGAACTCGTTCTGAAGCGCGAGCGCCTGGACTACTGGCTCGGTTGCGGGGCGCAACCGAGCGATACGGTGCGGACGTTGCTGGCCCGTCACCGGGAGGCCCCGAACGGCGCGGGGCCAGCGGCGGCCGGGGTGGCCGAGGCGCCAGCGTCGGGCTCATGAGTCGACCGCGGGACGTCGTCGAGGTGCTCTGCCGGGCTCTGGTCGATCACCCGGACGCCGTGGACGTGCGGGAACGGGAGCACGCCGGCTCGATACGGGTCGAGTTGCGCAGCGCGCCCGGCGATCTCGGGAAGCTGATCGGCCGGCAGGGCCGCACGGCGACCGCGGTTCGGACGCTCGCCCAGGTGGCGGCGGGCGACGTCGGGCCGCGCGTATCGGTGGACTTCCTCGACGATCGGGCGGAGGAATGACCGCGGACACGCTCCTGCGCTCCCCGGCCGACGCACCGGCGGGCCGTAGCTGGGAGGAGATGGTCGTCGTGGGGCGCATCGCGCGGGCGCACGGGCGCCGCGGCGAGGTAATCATCGACCCGTGCACCGACTTCCCGGAGGTCCGCTTCCGGCCGGAGGGGCGCCTGTTCGCGGCGGTGGAGGGACGTATCGTGGAGTTGCGCGCCGCGAAGGTCCGGTTCCAGCGGGGCCGACCGATAGTCGGCTTCGAGGGTGTCGCCGACGTCGACGGCGCCGAGCGACTCGCCCGCGTCGAGCTCCGCGTGCCGCTGTCGGAGCTCACGGCCCTGCCGCCCGACACGTACTACGAGCACGACCTGGTGGGCTGCCGCGTCGAGACTGTCGACGGCCGGTGGGTCGGGGCGGTGCGCGATGTGATGAAGGCGTGCGGTACGGCCCGGCTGATCGTCGATGCGGCCGGGGTAGAGGTCGACGTGCCGCTCGTCGACGCCATCTGCGTCCGCGTCGAACCTGCGGCCCGCACGATCGTCGTCGATCCGCCGGCCGGATTGCTCGACCTGAACCGGCGCCCGCCGCGCCGGCGGAATCGGCCGGCGGGTCGCGGAGCACCAGGCTCGTGAAGTTCGATATCGTCACCATCTTCCCCCCCCTTGTCCACGCCGCCGCCGCCACCGGCGTGCTCGGGCGCGCCGTTGCGCAGGGCGTCCTGGACGTCGCCGTGCACGACCTGCGCGACTTCACGACCGATCGCCACCGCTCCGTCGACGACGTACCTTACGGGGGCGGACCGGGCATGGTGCTCAAGCTGGAGCCCTTCGTACGGGCGCTCGATCACGTCCGCCGGGGCCGCGGCGACCCGAGCGCAGTGATCCTGACCTCGCCCCAGGGGGCGGCGTTCACGCACCGGGAGGCGGTCCGGCTGAGCGCGCTCGATCACGTCGTCGTGCTGTGCGGTCGCTACGAGGGGGTCGACGAGCGGGTGCGGGAGCACCTGGCGACCGAGGAGCTCTCGATCGGCGACTACGTGCTCAGCGGCGGCGAGTTGCCAGCGTGCGTCATACTGGACGCCGTTGCCAGACAGGTGCCGGGAGTCGTCGGCGACCGCGACTGCGTGGACGGCGACTCGTTCGTGCGGCGGTTGCTCGATTTTCCGCACTACACGCGGCCCGCGGAGCTCGACGAGCATCGCGTGCCGGAGGTCCTGACGTCCGGCAACCACGCGGCGATCCGGAGCTGGCGCAAGCGCGAGGCACTGCGGCGCACGCGCGAGCGCCGCCCGGATCTGCTGACCGACGCGAGCCTGGACGACGAGGAGCGGGCCATCCTCCGTGCGCTCGAGCAGGCAGCTACGCAGAAGACGGAGGTTGGCGCATGAAGGTGATTGAGGCGGTGGAGGCTCCGCAGTTGGTGGAGCGCCCGGACATGCGAACGGGCGATACCCTGCGGGTGCATGTCAAGGTGCGCGAGGGCGAGAAGGAGCGCATCCAGGTGTTCGAGGGCGTGCTCATCGCGCAGCGCCGCGGCGGTGTCCGCGCGAGCTTCACCGTCCGCAAGGTTTCCTTCGGCCAGGGCGTCGAACGGATCTTCCCACTGCACTCACCGGTGATCGACAGGATAGAGATCGTCCGCTCGGCGCGCGTCCGGCGGGCCAAGCTCTACTACTTGCGCAAGCTCAGGGGCAAGGCGGCGCGCCTCCGGGAGCTCCGCCGGCGTTAGTCCTCCACGGAGAGCCCTCCGATCCCGGTGTCATCCGCGGCAGCTTCGAGGCGGTCCGGCGCGCGACGGACGCTTGAGAACGCGTTGCGGCGGCGTGGGTTCGCGCGGGTCGCGGGCGTCGACGAGGTGGGGCGCGGCTGCCTCGCCGGCCCGGTGGTGGCGGCGGCCGTCGTCCTCGACCCCGGGCGAGCCGTCGCCGGCCTCCGGGATTCCAAGCTCCTGCCGCCGGGGCGTCGCGAGCGCCTGTACGATCGAATCGTCCGCACCGGCAACTGGACGGTGGTCGCAGTGGAGCCGCCCGACATCGACCGGGTCAACATTCACCATGCCTCGCTCGACGCGATGCGTCGGGCCGTGCTCGCTCTCGCGCCCCTGCCGGACTTCGTGATCGTCGATGGATTCGAAGTGCCGGATCTGCCCGTGCCGCAGCAACGCGTCGTCGGGGGGGATCGTCGCTGCGCAGCCATCGCCGCCGCGTCCATCGTCGCCAAGGTGACCCGCGACCGGCAGATGCAGGCGTTGCACGCGCACGACCCGCGCTACGGCTTCGATCGCCACAAGGGGTACGCGACGCGCGCGCACTTGGCGGCCCTCGGGCGTCACGGATACTCCGCGGCGCACCGCCGCTCCTTCCGGCCGCGGTCTCTGCGTGAATCGACTTCGGCCAGCGGGTAGGGGTAACGGGCACGCCCGTTCCGTCGGGCCATGCGCGAACGCTTCAGTCGCTCCCTTCTGATCGCCTACTTCCTGGAGGTGGGCATGGTCCTGCTGGTCGCGCCCTGGACGACCTTCTGGGATCGCAACCTCTTCGTCGAGGCGAATCCCCTGGTCGAGGCCGTCCTGACGACGCACGCGGTGCGCGGCGGCGTCTCGGGAGTAGGCCTGATCAACCTCGGCGCCGGCGTCGTCGAGATCGCCCGGCTGCTGGTGCGCCGCGAGCCGGGGGCGCTGCCGTGAAGCTCCGGGCTCAGGTGCCGCTCATCTGCCTGGTGACCGACCGGCGGCGCCTTCCCGCCGCGCGTGACGGAGACGGGCCGGCGTGCGACGGGCTCGTCGAGCTCGCTCGCGCTGCGGGACGGGCGGGGGTCGACATCGTGCAGGTGCGCGAGCGCGGGCTCGGCGACCGGGCCCTGCTGCGGCTGGTGGAGCGGATCGTCGCCGCCGTCGCAGGCCGCAGGACGCGGGTCGTGGTGAACGATCGCGTCGACATCGCCCTCGCGGCGGGAGCCGCGGGTGTGCATCTGAAGGACGGCGGTCCGCCACCGATGCGCGTCCGCGCGATCGCTCCCGCCGGGTGTCTGATCGGCCGCTCCGTGCACCGCCCGGACGACGTGCGGCGGGCGGTGCAGGTGGACGGGCTCGACTATGCCATATGCGGCACCGTCTTCGAGTCGGAGTCGAAGCCCGGCCGCCGACCCCTGGGGCTCGCCGGCCTGGCGGCGGTCGTCCGCGCGTGCCCGCTCCCGGTACTGGCGATCGGCGGGGTCGATGCGGGCAACGCGGCCCGGATCTCCGGAACGGGCGCCTGCGGCGCCGCGGCGATCGGATTCTTCGCCGCCGCCTGCGGCCGCTCGGGGCCGGTGGAGTTGACGGAGCGCGTCGGAGTCCTCCGGCGGGCGTTTGACAGGGGTTCGGGGCTCGTCTAACGTCAGGGAGTCCGTGTCCGACGTTGAGCCGCCCGTGGACCGTTCGTTCCTGCGAGAGGCCCGGGAGCGCCGCGGTCTCTCGCTCGTGGAGATCGCGAAGACCACCAAGATCTCCGTCTCCGCGCTCGAGGCGCTCGAGCGCTACGACGTCTCGATCCCGCCCGGCGGCATCTTCACCCGGGCCTTCGTTCGCTCCTACGCGATCGAGGTGGGTCTGGATCCCGAGACCGCGCTCCAGGAGTTCCTGGCTCGGTGTCCGGAGGAGGATCCGGTCGAGGTCGTCGGGGCCGGAGAGGGCGGCCCGTCCGGGCTCTTCGGAGACCGGAGCCGCTCCTCGCCGGTCGGTCTGCGACTCGCACTGCTCGCCGTGCCGCTCGTGGCGCTCGGAATCTTCGTCGGCGTGCGGGCGTGCGACGACCGCACTTCCGGTCCCCTCCCGGACCCGGCGACGCCGGCGGTTGCCGCAGATCCACGGGCGCCGGAGGCGCCGGTTTCGCGCACCCCGCCCGAGGACGTCCCGCCGGCGGTGAGTCCTCCGGTTGCAGCCACGCCACTCACCATGGAGATCCGGCCCAGCGGCGACTGCTGGGTGGCGGCTACCGTGGACGGGGAGATCGTTCTGTCCCGCCTGTTGGGCGCCGGTGAGCGCCATGTGCTCCGCGCGGCGGAGGCCATCACCGTCAACGTGGGCGACGCGGGTGCGTTCGAGTACACCCTCAACGCGGAGCCCGGCCGCATCCTCGGCGGAAGCGGGCAGGTGGTGACGGAGACGATCACGCTGGCCAACTACCGCGAGTATCTGCGGCGCTAGGAGTCTGCGCCGCAAGGACGTGCCATGGAGGGCTCCGTGCCCGCGCAGACTCCCGATGCGCCCGTCAGGTCGCGCCAGGAGTCTGCGCCGCAGGGACGTGCCATGGGGGACTCCGTGCCCGCGCAGACTCCCGATGCGCCCGTCAGGTCGCGCCAGGAGTCTGCGCCGCAGGGACGTGCCATGGGGACTCCGTGCCCGCGCAGACTCCCGATGCGCCCGTCAGGTCGCGCCAGGAGTCTGCGCCGCAGGGACGTGCCATGGGGACTCCGTGCCCGCGCAGACTCCCGATGCGCCCGTCAGGTCGCGCCAGGAGTCTGCGCCGCAGGGACGTGCCATGGGGACTCCGTGCCCGCGCAGACTCCCGATGCGCCCGTCAGGGCGCGCTGGCGCGGCAGGGGCTTGCCGGGGTTACGCGTGCGTCCCTCGTGGCGATCGGGCGCGACGCCACGCGATCGCCTTCAGGATCTGCTCTTCCTTGCGGGCTCCCATCCTGGGGAGCGCGCGAAGCCGGCCCTCCGCCGCGGCGGCCTCGAGTTGCTCCACGGTCGCGATCTCCAACCGGTGATAGAGCAGGGCAACGGTCTTCGGACCGAGCCCCGGCAGGCGCAGCAGGTCAAGGACGGAGGCCGGAAGCTCCGCCAGCAGGGATCGATGGTAACGCAGGCTGCCGGTCTCGAAAATCTCGCGGAGCTTCGCCGTGATCTCCTTGCCGATGCCCGGCAGGGCGAGGAGCTCCTCTTCGGAAAGGCCGGAGGCCGGTTCGGGCAGCGTGCCCACGATGTCCGCGGCATTGCGGTACGCCGCACCTTGAAGGGATTGTCGCCCTTGATCTCGAGCAGGTCCGCGATCTCCGTGAAGAGGCGGGCGACGCCCTGGTTGTCCATCGGGCGGTCCGATCAGTCTGTGGCCACTCGCAGCCCCTCGGTATCGATGCGGCAGGGCAGCAGGCGGCCGCCGCCGGCGGCGAGCGCCCGCCGCACCCCGTCCCGGGCGTCCGGCGGGGCGAGGAAGAGGACGCAGCCGCCACCTCCCGCACCGCACACCTTGGCTGCGTCGGCCCCTGCGTCGAGACCCCTGGCGATCAGAGCGTCGAGAGCCTCCGTGCTCACACCGGGCGCGAGTCGCTTGCGCAGGTCCCACTCCTGGGCCAGATGGCGGGCGACGTCGCCCCAGCGGTTCGCTTCGAGCGCCCGCCGCATGCCGGCGGCGACGTCGCGGATCTCGTCGAACAGCGACACGAGGGTCGGGTCCCCGTCGATCCGGCGCTTCGTGACCTCCCAGTTGTTGATGCCGGAGTCGCGCGAGTGTCCGGTGTAGACGAGTACCATCCGCGCCTCCAGAGCGGCGGCGTCGACGGCGAGCGGGACTCGCCTCACGCCGGCCGGACCGAGCTCCAGCGCGGCGACGCCGCCGTACGCGGCCGGGCGGTAGTCCTGGGCGCCGGTTGGCACGGCGATGGCCTGGGCCTCGAGATTGAGGGCCAGATCGATCAGGGGCTCCGGCTCGACGCGGCGTTTGCCTCCCCATCGGGCCAAGGCGGCGCACAGGGCAACGTTGAGGGCCGACGACCCGGCCAGCCCGGCGCCGACCGGGGCTCCCGAGCGGGTCGTGACGGTGATTCCGTCGGGACGATGGAAGCGCAGGATGCGCGTCACCAGCCGCAGCTCCGGCCCGCCGTCGAGGACGGACCAATGGGCGACCTCGGCGCTGGCCCCGGTGTCCTCGGCGACCACCCGCAGGCCGCCGTCCGCGCGGGGCGAGAGCTCGCACTCCGCACGGATCTTGATGGCGGCGTTGAGGGTCTGGACTCCGTCATGGAGCAGGTAGAGTGGCCAGATGTCGAGGGTGCCGCCTGCGAGATCGACCCGCGTCGGCGCTGACGCACGCACTGGCACGCGGGCGTTGTCTGGCACGCGGGCATTATAATGACGCGCCGCCTGACCGGCGCGCGGCCCCCTGCGAATCCGCGGCGACCCCGGGCGTGCGCGTTGCCGCCGCCGTCAGGAGGAGCTTCTTGTCCCCGCACCGGTTCCAGGTGGCGGAGACCGGGCGTATGTCGAGAGCACTCCGCCGGCGTCTCGGGCAGTTGGTGGTGGCCGGGTTCGCCGGCCGCACGATACCGGTGGAGTTGCGCGCCCTGGCTCGCGAGTTCGACCTCGGCGGCGTCATCCTGTTCGCGCGCAACGTCGAGGCGCCGCTGCAGGTGGCGGAACTCGCCGGGGAGGCGCGGGCGCTGCCGACCGAGTTGCCCACCTGGGTGAGCATCGATCAGGAGGGCGGACGCGTGCAGCGCCTGCGCGCGCCGTGCACCGAGTGGCCGCCGATGGCGTCGCTCGGGCGCAGCGGGGATCCGGGCCTGGCTCGCCGGTTCGGCCGCGCGCTGGCCCGCGAGCTGCGGAGCCTCGGGATCACGCTGGACTACGCGCCGGTGCTCGACGTCCACACGAATCCCGACAACCCGGTCATCGGCGATCGCGCGCCCGCGGACGACCCGGCCCGGGTGGCCGCGCTGGGCGCCGCGGTGATCCGCGCCCTCCAGGAGGGGGGCGTCGCGGCGTGCGGCAAGCACTTTCCGGGGCACGGGGACACGGATCTCGACTCCCACCAGGCGTTGCCCGTTGTCGAACACGAGCGCGGGCGGCTCGAAGAGGTCGAGTTGCCTCCCTTCCGGGCCGCCATCGAGGCCGAGGTCGCCGCCTTGATGACGGCGCACGTGCAGTATTCCGCGTTGGACGAGTCGTCGCCGGCGACGCTGTCCCAATCCGTCGTGACCGGGCTGCTCCGGGGCGACCTCGGGTTCCCTGGGTGGATCGTGACGGACGACCTGACCATGGGCGCCATCACGGCGGATCACACGGTGCCCGAGGCGGCGGTCGAGGCGGTGTGCGCCGGTTGCGACAGCGTGCTGCTCTGCGACCCCGATCCCGAGGCGCAGGCGGCGGTGATCGAGGGTCTGATTCACGCCATCGAGGACAAGACGCTGTCCGAGCGCCGGGTAGTGGACGCCCTGCGCCGGCAACGCCGGGCGAAGGAACGCTTCCTCGACGGCGATGACGACTGGCGCCCGCCGCAGCCGCGCACTCTCGACGCCGTGCTCGGCTGCGACGAGCACCAGGCCATCGCGGACGAGATGCGGAGGCAACTCTAGGTGCTCCGCAAGCCGCGCGCCCTGCGCGACGGCGACCGGGTGGCGATCGTCGCGCCGGCCAGCCCGTTCGATCGAGGTCGTTTCGAGCGCGGCGTCGGTGAGCTCTGCGACCTCGGCATCGAGCCGGTGTTCGATGACCGGGTCTTCGCACGGCAGGCGTACGTTGCGGGGTCCGCGTCGGCGCGGGCGGAGGAGTTTCGGGCCGCGTGGCGCGATCCCGCCGTGGCGGCCCTGGTGGCGGCGCGCGGCGGATACGGCAGCGCTCATTTGCTGCCCCTGCTCGACGCGGCCGAGTTGCGGCAACGACCCAAGGCGCTCGTCGGTTGCAGCGACGTCACCGCGCTGCTGACGTACCTGACGATCCAGTGCGGGGTCGTCGCCTTCCATGGGCCGATGGTGGTGACGCTGGCCGACGGGCGGCGCGGGTACGACCGGAGCTCGCTGTTGGGTCAGCTGTCGCGGACGACCCCGTTCGGCCCCCTGCCGGCCGACGACGGGGTCGAGGTGCTGCAGCGCGGGAGGGCCCGGGGGCGCCTCCTGGGTGGGACGCTCACCCAGCTCGTCGGTTCCTTCGGCACGCCCTTCCCCTTCGACCCGCCGCCCGGGTTCGTCCTGCTGCTCGACGACGTGGGCGAGCGCCCCTACCGGCTCGACAGAATGTTGACGCAGATGCGCCAGGCGGGCGTGCTCTCGCGGGCGGCAGCGGTCGTGTGCGCGGAGTTCCCGGATTGCGGGGAGCCGGGCGGCCACCTCGATGCGCGAGCGGTCCTCGCCGGTGTCCGCGCGGACGTCGACGGTCCGGTGCTGTTCGGCGTTCCAACCGGCCACACCGGCGGGCGGCCGGTGGTGACGCTGCCGCTCGGGGTCGAGGTCACGATCGACACGGGCGCGGCTGGCCGGCTGATCGTCGAAGAGGCGGCGGTGGCGTGACGAACGTATACCTCATCGGGATCTGCGGGACGGCGATGGCGACCCTCGCGGCGATGCTGAAGCAGCAGGGGTTGCACGTGCGCGGCTCCGATGCGCACGCGTATCCCCCCATGGACGGCTTCCTCGCGGCGCAAGGGATCACGCCTTTCCTCGGCTACGACGCCCGGCATGTGACCGACGACATCGACCTGGTCGTGATCGGCAACGCCGTGTCGCGCGGCAACCCGGAGGTCGAGGCCGTCCTGGCCCGGCGCATGCACTACGTGTCCCTGCCGGAGATGCTGCGCGACCGCTTCCTGCGGGGGAGTCGCTCCATCGTGGTCGCCGGCACCCACGGCAAGACGACCACGACGTCGATGTCGGCCTGGGCGCTGGTCGAGGCGGGCGCCGACCCGGGCTTCCTCGTCGGCGGCATCCCGTGCAACTTCGACAACAGCTTCCGCCTGGGGCGGAGCGACCTGTTCGTCATCGAGGGCGACGAGTACGACAGCGCCTTCTTCGACAAGACGGCGAAGTTCCTCAAGTACCTGCCGTTCGTGGCCGTGATCGGGAGCGTGGAGTTCGACCATGCCGACATCTACGCGGACCTCGACGCCCTGCGCCTCGCGTTTCGCCGACTGGTCGGACTCGTCCCGGGCAACGGTCGCGTCCTGCTGGGGGCGGACGATACGGAGGCGCGCCGGCTGGCCGGCGCGGCGCACTGCCCGGTCGAGACCTTCGGTGTCGCGCCCGGGGCGGACTGGAGAGCGGTCGACGTGAGCTCGCGGGCCGGCCGCACCCGTTTCACGGTCGATCACGCGGGCGAGCGAGTCGCGCAGGTCGACCTCCCGCTCATCGGTGTCTTCAACGTGCGCAACGCACTGGCCGCGACCGCCGCCGCCGCCGCCGTCGGCATCGCCCCGGAGGCGATGGCGGCCGGCCTGTCCACGTTCCGGGGGGTCCGCCGGCGCCTGGAGCGCCGCGGCGTCGCGCGGGGCGTCGCGGTCTACGACGATTTTGCCCACCATCCGACGGCGGTGCGGGAGACCCTCGCCGCGGTGCGCGAGAACACTCCGACCGGCCGAGTCTGGGCGGTATTCGAGCCCCGCTCCGCAACGGCATGCCGCCGCGTGTTCCAGCGAGCGTTCGCGGGGGCGCTGGCGCTTGCGGACCGGGTGGTCGTGGGCCCCGTCTACCGCTCGGAGCTTCCGGAGCCGGAGCGGCTCTCGGCCCCGACTCTGGCCGCCGACCTCGCCGCGGCCGGGGTTCCGGCTTGCCACCTCGACTCCGTCGACGCGATCGTGGACGTCGTGGGACGCGAGGCGCGGGACGGCGACCTGGTGGTCGTCATGTCGAACGGCGACTTCGGCGGCGTACACCAGCGGCTGCTCGACCGACTCGCCGGCGTGGCCTGAACGACGGAGGCGCAGGGCAGCGATGCGGTGGAGCCTGTCCCGACTGGGAGATGCCGCGCTCGTGCTCGCTTTCGAGGAGCGGATCGACCCGGTCGTCAACTCGTGCGTCGTCCGCGCCGCGGCGGCGATCCGGGAGGCCGCCTGCCGCGGCGTGCGCGACGCGGTCGGCAGCTATGCGGCGGTGACGATCCACTTCGATCCGCTGCGGACCGACGTCGACGCGCTCGCCGAGCGGGCGGAGCGGATCGCGGAGGAGGTCTCTTCCGCACCCGACGGTCCGGGGGCGCCGCCTCGGACGGTGGAGATCCCGGTCTGCTACGGCGGTCCGCTCGGCCCGGACCTCGCCGCGGTCGCGCGCTACGGAGGCTGCAGCGTGGCGGCGGCCGTGGCGCGCCATGCCGCTCCGACCTACCGCGTCTACATGCTGGGCTTCCTGCCGGGGTTCGCCTACCTCGCCGCCGTCGACCCGACGATCGCGGCACCGCGGCGGGACGCTCCGCGCCTGCGGGTGGCCGCCGGGTCGGTCGGCATCGCCGGCGGCCAGACGGGGGTCTATCCACTGGAGGCGCCTGGCGGCTGGCAGCTCATCGGACGCACGCCCCGCCGGGTCTACGACCCGGATCGCGCGGAGCCGTTCCTGTTGCACGCCGGCGACGCCGTGCGGTTCGTGCCGATCGGCGAGGCCGACTACCGCGCGCAGGTCGCGCAAGACGAGGAGGCTGCGGGGTAGACCCGGTGCCGCCTCCCCGCGGGAGGCGCGGACTCCCTGGAGGACGGAGTTGGGTGCCGAGCGAAGCCGTCGGGCGGGGACCGGTGGGCCGGTGGGGGGACTTGCCGTGCGGTCCCCCGGACTGTTGACCACGGTGCAGGACGGCGGGCGCTACGGCTGCCAGCACCTCGGCGTCCCGGTCGCCGGGCCGATGGATGCGGTTTCCTACCGGGTCGCCAACGCGGCGGTCGGGAACCCGCCGTCGTCGGCGGCCCTGGAGGTGACGCTGGTCGGTCCGGAGATCGAGTTCCGGCAGGCGACGCGGTTCGCGGTCGCCGGGGCGGCGTTCCCGCTGCAGCTCGCCGGCGCCTCGATTCCGCCGGACGCGCCGGCGGCGGCCGCGGCCGGACAGTGCTTGGCGTTCGGGCCGCGCCGGCGGGGTGCGCGGGCCTACCTCGCGGTAGCGGGCGGCGTCCGGGTTCCGGCCGTGCTCGGGAGCCGCGCCACCCACCTCGGCAGCCGAACCGGAGGGCTGGACGGGCGGGCGCTGCGCGCCGGCGACGTCCTGCCGATCGGCACCGCGGATCGGCACGAGCCTCGGCCGCGGCGTCTTCGCTCGCCGTTGGCGCTGCCGGACGGCGGCGCCAGGGTGCGCGTCCTGCTGGGCCCCCACCATTCGCATTTCGAGCCCGCCGTGGTAGATGCGTTCCTGACCACCCGCTACTTCGTGACTCCGCAGTCGGATCGGATGGGGTATCGTCTGCGGGGCGCACCCCTCCCGCGGCGGACCGACGAGCACCTGCTCTCTACGGCGACGCCGCTCGGCGGCGTCCAGGTTCCGCCGCGGGGGGAGCCGATCGTGCTGATGGCCGACCGTCAAACCGCTGGCGGCTACCCGCGGATAGGTACCGTCATCACCGCGGACCTGCCGCTCGTGGGACAACTGGCGCCCGGCGACTGGATCGAGTTCGAGGCGTGCGATCAGGGGACCGCTCTCCGGGCCCTGGTACGCCTGGAGCGGGCGCTGCTGGCGGTGGAACGCGACCGATGAGGATCGCCGAGCCGGCCGCGGCGTGGCCCGGATCGGGGGCGGCGGCGCAGGCCCCGGCGATTCGCGCACGGGAGCCGCTCGCACCCTACACGACCTTCCGGATCGGTGGCGCCGCCGAGTGGTTCTGCGAGGCGCCGACCGCCGACGCTCTGCGGAGGGCGGTGGCGGCGGCAAGCGGAGCCGGGGTCCCGGTGACGGTGCTCGGAGGAGGGTCCAACGTGCTGATCGGGGATGGTGGGGTGCGGGGCCTCGTCGTTCGTCCGCGGGAGCGACGCATCGAGCTGGTGCGGCCGGGCATCGTGCGCGCCTCCGCCGGCGTGACCCTGAACGGGCTGGTCCGTTGGACCATCGGCCGCGGGCTGGCAGGGCTCGAGGGTTGGGCGGGCACGCCCGGAACGCTGGGCGGCGCCGTGCACGGGAACGCCCATTTTCGCGGCCGGCTGCTGAGCGAGGTCGTGGTGGCGGTCGGGATCGCGGCGCAGGACGGGACGGAGCGCGTGGCGCCGGCCGGCGCCATGGCGTTCGGCTACGACGCCAGCAGGCTGCAGCAGACCCGCGAGGTGGCGCTCTGGGTGGAGCTCGCCGTCGGAGAGGCCGATCCGTCCGCGCTGCGCGCCCGCGCCCGGGCGGCCCTCGCCTACCGGAAGCGCACCCAGCCGCTGAGCGTTCCGAGCGCCGGGTGCATCTTCCGCAACCCCGAGCCGCGACTCTCGATCCTCCCGGAGGACGTGCCGCCGTCGGCAGGCGCCCTGATCGACCGGGCCGGTCTCAAGGGCGCCGCAATCGGCAGCGCCCGCGTCTCGCGGCGGCACGCCAACTTCATCGTCGGCGGCCCCGGCGCGTCGGCGCGCGATGTCCGCGCCCTCGTGGATCTGTGCCGGACGCGGGTCGAGTCGGCTTTCGGCGTCGTCCTGCGACGCGAGGTCGTCTATCTGGGAGAGTTCTCGTAGCGTGGCCGACGATCCGCGGTTGGAGACGAAGACCCGGCTGGTCGTCGAGGGTGGCCACCGGCTGGGCGGGCGTGTCGACGTCGAAGGGAACAAGAACGCCGCTCTTCCGCTGCTGGCGGCCTGTCTCCTCACCTCCGAGCGGTGCGAGCTGACGAACGTGCCCCGGATCCGCGATGTTGCGGTCATGGGAGAGCTGCTGCGCGGACTGGGAGCCGACGTGCAGGGGCTCGGCACCACCACCGTTCGGGTCGAGTGCCGGCACATCGCGCACGACGAGCCGGACGCCCGCCTCGTGGGACAACTGCGCGGGTCGGTCCTGCTGGTCGGCCCGCTCCTGGCCCGGCTCGGTCGCGCCCGGCTCGCCCCCCCTGGCGGCGACTTCCCGGGGCGGCGGACCTTCTCCGTCCACCGGCAGGCGCTCCGCGCGATGGGCGCGCGCGACGCGACCGGAGGCGGCCACGCGCTCGATGCGCCTGACGGCCTGCACGCCGCCTCGCTGTACCTGGACGAGGCGTCGGTGACCGGAACGGAGACGGCCATCCTGGCCGCGGCCGCTGCGAACGGGACGTCGGAGATCCGGCACGCGGCCTGCGAGCCGCACGTGGTCGAGTTGTGCGAGTTCCTGGGGCGGATGGGCGTGGCGATCGAGGGTGCGGGCACGCCGACCGTCCGCGTCACCGGCAGTGCCGCACGCGCGGGGGTCCGGCATCGACTGCGCGGCGACTACATCGAGGCCGGGAGCTGGGCCGTGGCCGCGGTGTTGACGGGCGGGGAGGTAGAGGTGGCGGGCGCCTCCGGCGCCGACCTCGAGCCGGTCGTCTCGGTGCTCCGCCGCATGGGGGTGAGGTGCGAGGGCGACGGCGACACGCTGCACGTGCACCGGTCGACGCCGCGCGGCATCCGCCACATAGCCACCGCTCCGTGGCCCGGCTTCCCGAGCGACATGGTCAGCCTGGTGACCGTGCTCGCCACGCAGGCCGAAGGCCGCACCCTCATCCACGACTGGATGTACGAGCTCCGCCTCTTCGCCCTCGAGCAGTTGAGCGGGATGGGCGCGGACCTCTTCCTGTGCGATCCGCACCGCATCATCGTCACCGGCCCGCGCCGCCTGCAGGGGCGCAACCTCGACACCCGCGATCTGCGTTCGGGCATGGCGCTGATCGCGGCGGCGCTCGCCGCGCGCGGCGAGAGCCGCGTGGGGCCGCTCGAGACCGTGGAGCGGGGCTACGCCGACGTCGTGGCGCGGCTGCGCGCCCTCGGCGCGCGGGTAGCGGTCGAGGCCGATCGGTAGCGGTAGCCAACGCGCCCCGCCAGGCGAGTCAGGAGCGTGCGCGACCGGCAACCCGCCCGCCCGGGGGGCGTGCCGCCCGGAAGCCCTGCGGCGGCGAGGCTCCCCGCGCGGTGGCGAGTCAGCGGGTCGGGATCGCCGGCGGGCGGACCGGCTCCAGGATCAGCGGCAGCTCCGGCGGGCCAGGGTCGGCGCCGGTTCCCCGCGGCGGCAGCCTGTCCTGCAACGGCGGCGGCTGGGCGAAGCCACCGGGCGCGGCCGCCACGAGGTCGGTGCTCACCCGGAACGGCAACAGGTCTTCCTCGTCGAGCTCGAGGCCGCTCAGGATGTGCGGCGTCAGCGTCAAGACGATGTCTGTCTCCTGGGTCTTCGTCTCGGTCCGCCCGAATATGCGGCCGATGACCGGGAGGCTGCTGAGGCCGGGGATGCCCTCGAGCATCTCGCGCTCCTCGTCCCGGATCAACCCGGCCAGAATGCTGGTCTCCCCGTCCATGAGCCGGATGGTCGTGGCGATCTCGCGATTGCCGAATTGCGGCACGTCCGCGTACCCGGTTCCGCTGAGGTTGCTGATCTCGATCTCGATCTCCAGCGAGACCCGGTCGTCATGGTGGATGCGCGGCGTGATGTCGATGTTGACGCCGATGTCCTCGTAGTTGAACGACGTGATCGGCTGCTGGCTGATGCCGCCGGCCGCAAACGGGGTGAACGTCGTCACCGGCACCGGCACTCGTTCGCCGAAGGCGGCCGACGCCTCGACGCCCGCCGAGGTGCGGATGCGCGGGTTGGCGAGGACGCGCGTGCTCGTGTGGGTCTCGATCAGGCGCAGGTTGAGGCTCGGGAGGTTGCCGACGAGCAGGTCGGGAAGCGCGAGGCGGCCGACGTCGTCGAGGCTGAGCCCCATCGAGTCGTCGGCCGCGACCACGGTGTCGATGCCGCCGCTGGTGGCGCCGAAGAGCGGCAGGCCGTAGTCGCGCAGCGCCTGCCGGTCGACCTCCAGCAACTGGACCTCGATCACCACCTCGGCGCGCGCCTTGTCGATCGCCTGGATCAGGCGAGCCGCGGCCTCGATCCGCTCCGGGGTGTCCTTGACCGAGATGGCGTTGGCGGCGGTCGTCGGCGCCAGCCGGCGCGTGTCTATTACCAGGCGCAGAAGATCGATCGTCTCCTGAAGGTCGGCGTGGCTCAAGTAAAAGGTGCGGACGATCTCCTCCTCGTACTCCCGGCGCTTGGCCGGGGTATCGGGGATGATGGCCACGGTGCGCGGCGCCGTTACCCGGAAGAAGTTCTGGGTGCTGGCGGCGACCGCGGCGAGAGCCACGTCGAACGTAGTGTCGCGAAGGTCGATCGACAGCGCCGAGTCCCGGAAAGCTGGATCGAAGACGATCGTCACGTTCGCGAACTGACCCAGGGCGGAGAAGACGGCGCGGGCGCTGGCGTCGCGGAAGACGACCGAGTCCGGGAGCTCGATCTCCCGGGGCAGGTCCAGCCCGGGCGGCGCCGCATCGCGCGTCCGGTCGATGAGCGCTTCGAGCTCGGTCACCCCTTCCGCGCGGGCCGCCAGCTCGGAGCGGACGTTCTCGCGCGCCGCGCGCAGTGCGTCGGCCACGTCGCCGCGGGTGGGATTGAGGTCGTAGGCGAGCTGGAACTCGGCCAGCGCCTCCTCCCAGCGCGAGAGGCGCTCGAGCCGGCGGCCCGCCGCGTAGTGGGCCTCGGCCGCCCGAAGCCTGGCGCGGTTCAGCGCCAGTTGCGCCTGGCGGTCGTCCGGCCGCTCCTCGACCGCGCGGCCGTACTCGATTACGGCCCGGTCGAAGTCGTTGCTCAACTCGGCCTGCTGGGCGCTGCGGAACGCGGCGCTCGTCCCGCATCCGGCCGCGACCGCGGCGAGCGCGCCGAGCAGCACGCCGGCCGCTGCGCGCCCCGCGGGTCCGGTTCGGGCGCGCGAAAAACCGGCCTCAGGGGTAGTTGGGCCCCTCATCGGTGAGCACCTCGGTGTTCGGGGGAATCTCGAAGGCGAACAGCGCATCGGAAAGGTCCTGGTTCGTGCGCAGGTTGGAGAACCGGTACGTCGAAACGGCGCCGAGGAAGTCGGTCGTCGAGAGTCGGAGGATGTCGAGCGTGTCCCGCTCGACCGTGAGTTCCAGCGTCTCGTAGTCCGCGTCCCCGCGGAGCGGTGTCAGCCGCACGACCCACGTCTCCGAATCCGCGTCCCGTGCGTCGCCGTAGCCGGCTGCGAAGTCGCGGACGAGGTTGCCGCGGCCGGACAGGAACGCGGCCGGATTCGAGGCCCCGGCGTCCGCCGGCACCGGGGTGACCACCACCTGACGGTCGAGAGGGAAGTGCGCGTAGACGGTCGTGCCGTCCGAGACGAAGCGTTTCGGCTCGGGTTCGTGGTAGTCGAAGCGCCAGCGGCCCGGACGCCTGACATGGACCGTTCCCCACTCCAGGTCGGTGGTGCTCAGCACACCGCCGGAGACGCGATGCTGGAAGTCGGCGGTGAGGTCGCGAATGGTGGAATAGCGCTGCTGCAGGGAGGCGACCAGCTCGCCGATCGGCGGGGCGCCGGGCGCCTGGGCGAGAGGGTGCGCGACGAGGCACGCGGCGACCGCGCAGGCGCCCGCGGCGACGCCGGCGGCGAGGCGGGCCTGCACCGAGTGCGCTCCTATCCCTTGAGGGCGCCGGCCTGTGGCGGCTTCTGCTTGGGCGCCTGCTTGCTCTCGGTGGGGAACTTCGCCGCCATCCAGTCGACGATGCCGCCCTCGAGGGCGGCGGCGCGATAGCCGCGCCGGAGGAGGGCCGCCACGACGCGGGCGCTGACGACCTCTTCCGGATCCGAATCGTACGCGACAATCTCGCGGTCCCGGGGCAGCGACGACGGATCGAAGTCGACCGGGGCAAGGCGCACCGCGCCCGGCAGCATCACCGTGCTGTGTTCGTACGGGTACTTGAGGCGGACGTCGACCACGACCGGGGCCTCGTCCGCCGTGCCCTCGATCCGGTCCTTCAACGTTTCCTTCGAGATGCGCGGAACCGCCATATGCGTATTTTCGAGGGCGGCGTTCAACCGTGTCAAGAACGGGCCGCGGGCTCGGTTCAGTCGCGGGTTACCGCGGCGACCGCGCCCCGCACGGCGTCGTAGTCGTTCGGCAGCTCCACCGGCGTGTTGGGGATGCGCGGATCGAGATCGGCGATCGTCGACTGGTGGTAGCCGAGCTTGAAGTCGGTGAACTTGAGCCCGTTGGCGGTCGAGATGACGACGACGCGGTCCGACGAGCCGATCACGTCCTGCGCCCGGAGCTTCACGAGCACGGCCAGCGCCACGCCGGTGTGCGGGCAGTTGTACATGCCCGTCCGGTCCGCACGGGCCGAAGCGTCGGCCAGCTCGGCCTCGGAGGCCTGCTCCACGATGCCGTCGTAGCGCTGCAGCGTGCGGACGGCCTTGTCGATGGAGACGGGGTTGCCGATCTGGATCGCCGACGCCTGGGTCGGGGTGGCGCGAATCGGCTCGAACGCCCAGTCGTTCCGGTACGCGCGGTAGAGGGGGTTGGCGGCCGCGGCCTGGGCGACGACGATGCGCGGCCGCCGCGCGGTGACGCCGAGCGCCTCCATCATGTCGAACCCGGCCCCGAGGGCGCTGACGTTGCCGAGGTTGCCGCCGGGGATGATGACGAAGTCGGGAACCTCCCAGTCGAACTGCTGGACGATCTCTATCCCGACCGTCTTCTGGCCTTCGAGGCGGACGCTGTTCATCGAGTTGGCGAGGTAGATGCCCTCCTCGGTCGCCAGGCGCTTGACGATCGCCATGCAGCCGTCGAAGTCCGTGTCCAGGGCCAGTACGGTGGCGCCGTTCGCGAGCGGCTGCACGAGCTGGGCGGTCGACACCTTGCCGCGCGGCAGGATGACGATGGCCGGGATGCCGCCGGCGGCGGCGTAGGCGGCCAGCGAGGCCGAGGTGTCGCCGGTCGAGGCGCACGCGACGGCCCGGATCGCGGCGCCGCGCTGCATCATCTCGCGGACGATCGACACCAGGACCGTCATCCCGAGGTCCTTGAACGACCCGGTGTGGGAGTTCCCGCACAGCTTGACCCACAGATCGCCGAGGCCGACCTCGCGGCCGAAGCGCTCGGCCCAGAACAGGTTGGTGCCGCCCTCGTCCATGGAGACGATGTTGTCGTCGGCCACGTCCGGGCAGACCCACTCCTTCTTGCCCCAGACGGCCGACCCGTAGGGCCACGTGGTGCGCTTGTACCGCTCGTCGAACAGCCGCATCCAGGAGCCGGCGGAGCGCGCGCGAAGCACGTCGAGGTCGTGCGTCACCTCGAGGAGGTCGTTGCACGTGGGGCAACGGTAGATCGCCGTCAGCAGCGAGTGCTCGCCGGCACATCCGCGGATGCAGCGCAGCGTGGCTCGATAGGGGGCGCCGGTCATGTCCTCGTCGGTTGCGGGCCACCTCCGGAGGCGTGCGCGAAGCGGCCGCGCGCCCTCACGGGCGCGTTGGGAGTCTGCGCGGGGGCGAGCTCCCCTATGGCACGGTCTACGGCGCAAACTGGCGACCCGACGCCGGGTCGGGCGGGAGGAAGCGGTCGCCGCCTGGAATTGAAGCAGAAACGCGAGGCGCGGCGCAATCCTGGCACCGCCCGACGCCGGTCGCGTCGCCGGTCGCCCCGCGTGGGGAGATCTCGAGCCCCGCGCGGCCCGTTCGCCATGACCGCCGGCCCCCCCGCGGCGCGTGATAGGATGCCGGCTCGGGGACGGATCCCGGTGGAACAGGAGTGATTTCAATGCAGAAGACGCTGATCGTGACGGCGAGTCTGGCCCTCGCGCTCGCGGTGGCGCCGGCCCCGGCGGCCGCCCAGGCTGCCGATCCCGCACCGGAGGACGCAATCCACGACGCCGCGTCGGCGATGGCGTTCCTCAAGTCGCTGGCCGGCGACTGGGTCAATGCGAGCCGCAGCACGGAGCACGGGACGAGCTCCCCGGTGGCCAGCTTCCGGGTCATCGCCGGGGGGAGCGCCGTGGTCGAGACGACCGGGGCCGGCACGCCGAACGAGATGACGACCGTCTTCCATATGGACGGCGAGCAGTTGCTGCAGACGCACTACTGCGCCCTCCAGAACGCGCCCGTGCTCCGCTTCGAGCCGAGCGGCGTGCCGGGCGAGCTGAAGTTCGTCTTCCACGGCGGCACGAACTTCGATCCGGAGGTCGACGCCCACTTCCACGACGGGTCCATTCGCATTCAGGACAAGGACACCGTCGAGACGAGCTACGTCGTCCACGCCAACGGGGAGCCGAGCACGGACGGGCGTGCGGTGCTCAAGCGCGCGAAGCCGGCCACCAACTAGCGCGCCCTCACGGGCGCGTTGGGAGTCTGCGCGGGCACGCAGTCGTCCATGGCACGTTGCTGCGGCGCAGACTCCTAGTGTGCACCGTCAGAAATACGTGAGCAGTAACGCTTCAGGGATTCCAGGATCTGCTCGGCGGTCTTCGTCCAGACGAAGGGCTTGGGGTCTTCGTTGTAGACCGCCAGGTACTCCTTGATCGCCGCCTCGAGTGCTTGGGTGCTGCGATGGGTTCCACGCCGGATCTGCTGCCGGGTGATCTCGGCGAACCAACGCTCTACCTGGTTGAGCCACGATGCGCTCGTGGGCGTGAAGTGCAGGTGATACCGAGGACGCCGTGCCAGCCAGTCGTGGATCATCGCCGTCTTGTGCGTGCCGTAGTTTGTCCAGCACCAGGTGGATGTCGAGGTCGGGCGGCACCGCCTTGTCGATCACGGCGAGGAAGCGCTTGAACTCCACCGAGCGGTGCTTCCGAAAGCACCTGCCGATCACCTCGCCGGTGGCGGTGTTCAGGGCCGCGAACAACGAGGTCGTGCCGTGCCGTCGATAGTCGTGTGTCCGCTGCTCCGGTGCTCCCGGACGCATCGGCAACACCGGCTGGGTACGGTTCAACGCCTGGATCTGCGACTTCTCATCCACAAACAGCACCACCGCTCGCTCCGGCGGATGCAGGTACAGCCCCACGATATCGCGCACTTTCTCGATGAACAACGGGTCTCGCGACAGCTTGAAGGTCTCGCTGCGATGGGGCTTGAGCGCGAACGCGCGCCACACGCGGCCGACGGTCGAAGCGCTCAGCCCGCAGGCTCGGGCCATCGACTCCCGGCTCCAATGCGTCGCCCCCCGTGGGGTCGTCTCCAGCGTCCGGACCACGACCCGTTCGACGTCCTCGTCCGACACCCGGCGCGGCGCGCCCGGCCGTGGTTCGTCCAGCAAGCCGTCGCAGCCGTTGCGCAGGAACCGCCGCCGCCACTTGCCGACCGTGGCCCGCGTCGTGCCCAGAGCCTGCGCCACGACCTGGTCGCTCCGTCCCGCGGCGCTCTGCAGCACGATGCGTGCCCTCAGGGCCAGAGCCTGCGCGGTATTGCGCCGGCGCAGCCAACCCTCCAGTTCCTCGCGCTGTGCGTCCGAGACCTCCGGGACCTCTCGTGTGTAATGGTTCGGCACGGCCCTCCTCGCTTCCGGGCCGACCGTATCACGAGCCGATTCTACTGGTCAAGAACTTCAGGCGTTAGACGCTAGCGCGACCTTGTGGTCGCGTTGGGAGTCTTCGCGGGCACGAACCACTCCATGGCGCGTGTCTGCGGCGCAGACTCATTGCCCACCATTCGTCGCCTGACGGCGCTGTGCCCGGGGCGACCGGTCGGAGTCATGACCGCGTTGCCCCCGCGCCTTGACCGTGACCGGAGGCTATGGTCAACTGCTCAATCATGTCGCCGTTGAGGCGGGGCGCGGCGATTGCGTCGGCGCTCCTCGTGGTGGTGGCCATGGCGGCGACAGGGGTCGCCCAGCACGGGCACGACCCCGATGCGCGCGACGGCAGCCATGCCGACTGCGAGGCCTGTCACTTTCGGCATCTCCTGGTGATCGAGACGGGCGGGCCTCCGGCGCCGTCCGCGCCGGACGTCGTCGCGTACGCCGTCCCTGCCGTTCGTCCGCAGTGCGAGCAGGGCGCGTCCCTGGGCATCCGGCCCACGCGCGGCCCACCTGCGTAGTCTTCCTTCTCGCCGGTTCGCGACTCACACGTACCGTACGACGCGCCGGTTTTCGGCAGGGGCTGTCGGACACGCGCGCACGGGTGCTGTCGATCCCGGCCCTGGCGCGGTCCATCCGATCGAGGCTCCCCGAATCGGGCTGAACCTGCTCCGGCATCCCCCGCGCGGACGCGGCAGCGGACATCACGCCTCGAAGCGCATCCACTGCCGCTCGTGCGGCGGCACGGCGCCGGCGACACCATCGACCGCGACCGGTCCGGTCATGGACGGGCGCACATTCGGCGCTGACGGACGGCCCCGCCACGAAAGGGCAGTCGGGTCGTACTCGTGAAGAAATCCGGATTCTCAATGACAGCTCTCCTGCTGGTCCTGCCTCTTCCGGCCGGCGCGCAGGAGTTGACGATCTCGGGCACCGTGGCCGACCAGACCGGAGGCGTGTTGCCGGGGGTCACCGTCGAGGCGGTCGGTCCCGGGCTGGCGGACGGACCGCGCGTGGCGGTCACCGGCGGCGAAGGACGCTACGCCCTGGACGGCCTGCCCGCCGGCGACTACTCGGTCTCCTTCACCTTGCCCGGCTTCGAGACCCTGCAACGGGACGGTGTCTCCGTGGCGGGGCCGGACGGCGCCGCGCTGGACGTGATGCTGCAGTTCGCCAGGTTCTCAGAGGACGTGACCGTCGTCGGGAGCAAGCTCGACACGGGCCGGCAGGAGTTCGGCACCAGCGTCGCGTACATGGGCCGGGAACGACTCGAGTCCGACGCCATCTTCACCGTGGAGGACGCCTTCAATAGAACCGCGAACGCTTTCACCGGCACGGCGCAGTTCGGCGCGTACAGCATCCGCGGCGTGAACAACAACGGCCTGGATAGCGGCTTCGGCAACGCCAACGCACTCGCCTCCATCCTGTTGAACCAGACGGCGGTGGGCCCACGCACGGGGGACTACCTGAACCCGTCGCTCTTCGACGTCGGATCGGTGGAGATCCTGCGCGGTCCGCAGTCGACGCTTCAGGGTCCCAATTCACTGATTGGCGCGGTCCTGATCAACTACAACAAGGCGGCCTTCGACGGCTACGACGGCCGCGTTCGTCTTGAAGGGGGCGGTCTCGCCACACGACGCGTTCAGGTCATGCAGAACGTGGAACTGGTGGACGACGTTCTCGCCGCGCGCCTGACGTTCGAGGACCGTTACGCCCGGGGAGCGGCCACCAACCTGGTCACCGGAGACGATGACGTGCAGCGGACCGACGAGCGGACGATCCGCGGGCAGGTCGCATTCCGGCCTCGCGCCGACGACGACGTCCGGTTCGATTTCACCTGGCTGCACAACGACTCCGACTCCAACCCGTTCGCCCTCGTCGTGCCCAACGAGGCCGAGGGCATCACCCTGCAGGATCGGCAGCAACCCTGGAATCGGCCGGATCAGTACCCGTCCAACATGGACTTCCTGAATCTCGAGACGCACGTCGCCCTCGACGATCACTGGACAATCGATGCCGTCACGGGCTACAGCCGCTTCGACCTGACGCAGAAGTTCGATGCGGACCTGTCGCCGTTCGATTTCCTGAACGTCGACGCCGCGGGGCACGACGCCATCCTCAGTCAGGAAGTGCGTGCGGCGTACCGGGGCGACAGCGTGGACGGGCTGATCGGCCTCTTCTATTCCGAGGGCGACTACTCGTTCGGGTTCCACGGCACGGGGATCTTCCCGGACGGCATGGGCGGCGTGGCTCCTTTCAACCGCCAGACCCGACTGCTGGAGGAGGTCGATCAGCTCGGCGTGTTCGGGCGCGCGGAGTGGAGCGTGAGCGAACGCGTGCTCCTGACGGGAGGCGTGCGACTGAACCGCGAGACGCGGCGGAACGACAACTTCGCCGACAACAACGGGCTGACCAGCGACCTGAGCGCCGAGAAGACCTTCAGCCAGGTGCTGCCCTCCGGCTCCTTCACGTACAGCTTGACCCCCACCACGTCGCTCGGGGCTTCGTACGCCCGCGGCTACAAGGCGGGAGGCTTCGCGTTCGCGGTATTCCTCGGCGTGGCGGAGGCGTACGGAGAGGAGTTCACCGACAACTACGAGGTGTTCGTCCGCCATCGTACGGCCGACGGCCGGCTGACGGTGAACGCGAACGTCTTCACCATCGACTGGCGGGAGCAGCAGATCCCGTACACGGCCGAGGGCGGCTTCCCCGGATTCGACGCGCTCATCGCCAACGCGGGAAGGTCCGCGTTGCGCGGGGTCGAGGTCGAGTCGGAGTACTACGTCAGCAGCGCACTGAACGTGTTCGTCTCGTTCGGGGTCACCGACTCGGAGTTCATCGATTTCGTTCTGGACGGCACGGGCCCTCGCCGGCAGCCCGCGACTCCTCATCGTCGACGAGCCGACGGCGGGTCTCGACCCGGCGGAACGCAGTCGCTTCCACCGCGTCCTGGCCGACATCGCCGCCGACAACGTCGTCCTGCTCTCGACGCACATCGTCGACGACGTCGAGAGCCTCTGCGAGCGGCTGTCGATCCTCGCCGGCGGGCGGATTGTCGCCGAGGGCACGCCGGCCGCCCTGACCGAACGTCTCGAGGGCCGCCTCTGGTCGCGGGTGGTGCCCCGTGGCGAACCGCTGCCCGACGACGCGCTGCACGCCTCGGCGACGCCGGTGGGCGCGCTGGTCATCGTCGAGGCGGCGGGCTCGCCCGGCGAGATCTGGGCGCCGCACGCGCCGCGTCTGGAGGACGTCTACCACGCGGCCATCGCGCGCGCGGGCGTCCGGGACGAGGAGGCGGTGGCGTGAGCGCCCTGCGTCTGGCGGCGGCCGAGGCGTGGCACGAGTTCCGCGCCGGCTGCCGGGGGCCGCTCATTCCGATCGCGTTCCCGGGGCTGATCGCCTACCTGATGCTCGTGCTGCTGAACGCGGACTACCTGCGTGACTTCGGTGCGACCGACGTGCCGCGCAACAGCCCGCACCTCGTCTACCTGATGATCGCCGGGCAGGCAATCTGGCTCCTCTTCGTCTGGGCCTGGCTCTTCGCCCAGGTAGTCGTGCGCGACCGGGCGGCCAGCCTGCACGAGGTGGTGCTCTCGGCCCCCATCTCGCTTCGCGCGCTCCTCGCCGGCCGCTACGTCGGTGCCGTGGGCCTGGCCTGCGTGCTGTCTCTGGCAACGGGCATCGGGTTCCTGCTGGTCCCTCCCCTCGGCGCCCTCGGCCTGTTCCCTCCCGACACGGTCGGACCGCAACCGTTCTTCGCGATCGGGCACGCGCTGCTGATCCTGACCCTGCCATCGGCCGTGGGGACGGGCGCCCTGTTCCTGTGCGCCGCCATCCGGACGCGGGGAGTGGGCGGGCCGTTCGCGTGCGCGGCCGCGATGATGCTGGTGTGGATGGTCGCGATGGTGGTGGTGCGCGGGGCCGACGCGGACCCCGCGGTCGCCTCGCTCCTCGACCCGTCCGCGTTCGCGGAAGTGGAGGAGCAGTCCAACCTCTGGACACCGCGCGAGAAGGCCGTGGGCGTCCTGGAGATGACGGCGCCGCTCTGGGCCAACCGCCTGCTCTGGGCGTTCCCCGGGCTGCTCCTGCTGATCATCGTGCTGCGCCGGGTGGAGCGCGAGCGGCTGACGCTGGAACGGGAGCCTGCGGCGCGGGGAGCGGGCCGCGCCGCGGACGGGGGCAACGCGGATCCGGGGCCGGCCCGCATGCCACCGCTCGGTCCGGCCGCGAGGCCTTCGTGGCTGGGCGCCACGTGGAGCGAAGCGGTCTGGCACTTCACCCTCTCGTTCCGCGGCTGGGCAGCCCCGCTCGCGCTCCTCGTCCTGGCCGCCATGGGCGTCGGCGGCGCGTTCATCCATGTCGTCCTGCACGCGGACGGCCCTCTCCACCCCCGTCCGCACCTCGTCGGCCCGCTGCTGATCGAGTTCTACTACCTGGTCATCGTGTTCATGGTGGCCGGGTTCGTCGGCACCATGGCCCGCCGGGATGACCGAGCCGGCTATGGCGAGGTCGCCGACGCCACCCCCGCGCCGCTCGGCAGCCGCGTGATGGGCCGGGCCCTGGCGGCGGCCGCCGTCACCGTCCTCTTCGCCCTGACGCCGGTGCTGTCGGTGTGGATCGTGGTGGCCCTCGCAGTTCCCGACGCCTTCAGCCTGCTCGACCCCGTGCTCTACTTCGGGTTGCTGCTCGCGCCGTCCCTGCTGGAGCTCTGCGCACTCGTGCTGCTGGCCCACGCGTTGATTCGTCACGCGGGGGCGGCGCACGCCGCAGGGGTCATCTTCGCGTTCTTCATCGTCGTCAACAACGAGCTCGGCGTCACGGCCTACCCGCCGGCGAAGCTCGGCGTACCGCCGAGCGTCACCCTGTCGGAGTTTTCCGGGTGGGCGCCGTGGCTCGGCTACGTGCTGACGGCCGACCTCTTCAAGCTGGTGGTCGCGGCGGCCGTCGTCGCCGTGGCGTGGCTCGCCTGGCCGCGCGGGACCGCGCTCACCGTGCGGCTCCGCTGGCGCGCCGGCGCGAGCAGGCTCGCCGGCGCCGCGGGCGCTCTGGCGGCCGGCACGGTCGTGCTGGCCATCGGACTGCACACGGTGTTGCACGACCGGCTCGTGAGCCGGGGCGGCTACGAGTCCGCCGCCGCCGAAACCGCGGACGACGCCGCGTGGGAGGCGCGCTGGTGGGCGGCGGCAGCGCCGTTCGCCATCGCCGGCGGAGAGGCGAACATCGCAATCGACCCGGCTGCGAGGCGCGCTACCGCCCGCTGGCGCCTGTACGGCGTGCGCTCGAGCTCCCGGACCCTGCACGGCTCGCTTCCCCACGGCGCCGAGATTGCACGCGCTGCCGTCGATGGCCGCGAGGCAACCGTGACGGTCGCGTCGGACCACTTCGCCGTGGCGCTCGATGCCTGCGGACCGACGCCTCCGGATGCGGAGAGCAACGCGCCCGCGACGCGCGTCCAGGAGACGTCGGCACGGGGCGGCGGGGAGCCCGGATCCGAGGAGGAAGGCTGCACGGTCGAGCTGGAGGTCGTCGTCCGCGGAAACGGGTGGTCGGCCGAGGGAGAGAGCCCCTGGCTGCACCCCTCCGGGGTATGGCTCCGTGCCGTCGACCTGTTGCCGGCGCTCGGCCACGACCCCGACCGCCTGCTGCGCGCGCCTGACCAGCGGGCGATCCACCGCCTGGATCCCGTCCCGGGGGACGTCGCGGCGGGCGCGCTCGCGCCTGCTGCCGGCGTGGCGCCCGCGGGCGACTGGCGCTGGTCGGTGGTCTTCACGGGCGCCGACCGCGTCGCGGGTCGCCCCGACGGCACCCGGTTGGCCACGACGGGGCGCACGGCAGGGCCGCTGGATTTCGCGGTCGCGTGGTGGCCGGGTGCGCCGATCGAGACCCGCCGCGGGGGCGTGACCGCCCTGCACGGCCCGCAGCGTGCGCGCGACGTCGGCGGGGTCCTCGACGACCTCCGGGAGATGAGCGACTGCGTCGCAGCGACCCTCGGCCGCGCGCCGGCGGTCCGCACGGTGCTGCAGGCACCGCGCGAGCGCGGCGAGACGGCGCTCTACGGCGACCTGCTGTGGCTGCCGGAGAACGAGGGCTGGGACATTGCGGGGGAGGGCTTCGGCCGTTGGCTTCGCCGGGCGACGATCGCGGCAGCCCTGGCCGCGCGCCAGGTTGCGGACGGGGCCGACCTCCGCAAGGAGCCTGGCGAGGACTGGCTGCGGATTGGCGTCCCGGGCTGGATCGGTCTGGAGTGCGTCCGGCGGGAGGACGGGGCGGACGCATGGCTGGCCCTGCAGGCTCGCGCCAGCGACCAGGTCGTCGAAGCGCTCGGGGCCCTCGACGCGCCCGCGACCGGCGTCGCGGCAGCCGGCGACGCGCCTTGGGTGCGGGAGTACACGCCGCTGGCGACGGTCGGCTGGGTCGAGTCGGTCGGGCCCTCCGACGCCGCCGTCGCGGTCGGCGCGGTGGTCGCGGAGGTGCGGGCCGGCGCGCCGTTGCCCGACGCTCTGGCGGGGGTCGTCGGACTCGCCACGGCCGAGGCGCTTCTCGGACCGCCGGCGGCGTCGGACGTCCTGGTGGCGCAGGCGGAGCGAACGCTCGACATAGGCGGCCAGCGCTGGCTCTGGCGCGACGGCGGCTGGGAGCCGGTGGCCGCCCCCATCCACGTGACGCAGCGTTTCGAAGGCGACCGCGGCGGCCGGAGGCGGATCGGCCCCGTGCCGACGACGGTCGAGCCGGGCGCACCGTTCACGCTGATCGACGCCTGGCCGTCGTTCGAGCGGACGCCGGCCGACAACGTCTGGCGCGGCGGTGGCGACGACTGACGGAATCGACGCGACCGGGCGCCGCGAGCCGGGCGCGAGGAGACCGCAGCATGAGAGCGCTTCGTTTCGTTGCCGCGGAAGCGTGGCACGAGTTCCGCGCCGCCTGCCG
Organism: Vicinamibacterales bacterium; assembly: GCA_965215155.1. Lineage (GTDB taxonomy): Bacteria > Acidobacteriota > Vicinamibacteria > Vicinamibacterales > UBA8438 > JAGWAJ01. Next base: position 3,675,035 of record CBDCCY010000004.1, read on the forward strand.
GGGTCCGTTCATCCCCATCGCCTTCCCCGCCCTGGCCGGCTACGTGCTGCTCGTGGTCCTCAACGCGGACTACATGCGCGACATGGGGAGTACGAACGTACCCCGCAACAGCCCCCACCTGATCTACCTGATGACGAGCGGGCAGGCGATCTGGCTGCTCTTGGCCTGGGCGTGGCTCTTCGCGCAGGCGGTGGTGCGCGACCGGTCGGCCCGCCTGCACGAGCTGGTCCTGTCGGCGCCGGTCTCGCTCCCCGCGCTGCTCGCCGGCCGCTACCTCGGCGCGCTCGCCGCCGGCTGCCTGCTCGTCGTGGCCACCAGCGTCGGCTTCCTGCTGGTCCCGATCCTCGGCGCCGTGGGCCTGCTTCCTCCCGAGGCGGTCGGGCCGGCGCCGATCTTCGCCATCGGGCACGCGCTGCTGATCCTCGCCCTGCCGTCCGCGGCCGGGGTCGGCGCGCTGTCCCTCTGTGCGGCGATCCGCACCCGAGGGCTCGCCGGCCCGTTCGCGCTCGCGGCAGTCGTCATGCTGGTGTGGATGGTGGCGATGATCGTGCTGCGGGGCGGCGACGCGAACGTGACGCTCGCCTCGTACATCGATCCGTCCGGATTCGCCGAGGTCGAGGAGCAGACCATCCACACCTGGACGCGGTCGGCGTTCTCGAGCTGACGCCGCCCCTGATCGCCAACCGCGTACTGTGGAGCGTTCCGGCGCTGATCCTGCTGGTGGTGGTCCTGCGGCGCGTCGGGCGCGAGCGGCTGGCCCTGGAGTCGGCGCTTGCCGCGGGGAGGCGGGACCGTGCCGCGGGCGGGTCCCCGGCCGAACCCACGGCTTCCGCCGGCGCTCCGCTCGGCTCCCCCGGGGCGCCGTCCTGGGTCCGGGCCGCCTGGAACGAGACGGCGTGGCACCTCGGCGTAGCGTTTCGCGGGTGGGGCACGCCCCTCGCGCTGCTGCTGCTCGCGGTGGCGGGAGTGGCGGGGACCTTCGTCAACCTCGTCATGCACGCCGACGGCCCGTTCATGGCCCGGCCCGATCTAACCGGCCCCTTCGTCATGGATTTCTTCTACCTGATCATCGTGTTCGTCGTGGCGGCCTTCGTCGGCGTCATGGCGCGCCGGGACGACCGCACCGGCTACGGAGAGCTCGTCGACTCGACCCCCGCGCCCCTCGGCAGCCGCGTGGCGGGCCTGGCCGCGGCGGCCGCCACGGTCACCGTCCTCTTCGCGATGATGCCGGCCCTCTCCGTCTGGATCCTGACGCTCCTCAGGGCCCCGGAAGCGTTCACCCTGCTCGACCCCCTGCTCCTGTTCGGTCTGGGAGCGGCGCCGCCGCTCCTCGAGCTGGGCGCGCTGGTGCTGCTGGCCCACGCGCTGATCCGGCACACCGGGGCCGCGCACGCGGTCGGCGTCATCTGCGCGTTCGTCGTGGTCATCAACGAGCAACTGGCGGTCACCACCTATCCACCCGCCCTGGTCGGCATTCCTTACCAGGTGACCCTGGCGGAGTTCTCCGGATGGGCGCCCTGGCTGGGACCCGTGCTGACCGCCGACCTGTTCAAGCTCGCCATCGCCGCCGTCATCGTCGCGTTCGCATGGGTCGCCTGGCCCCGCGGCACGGCGCTCACCGTGCCTCTCCGCTGGCGGGCCGGAGGGGGCAGGCTCGCCGGCGGCGCGGGTGCGATGGTCGCGGCCGCCGTCCTGCTGGCGTTCGGGACGCACCGCGTGCTGCACGAGCAGCTCGTGACCGGCGGTTATGAGACGGCCGAGGCGGAAGTCGCCGACGATGCCGCGTGGGAGAGCCGCTGGTGGAGCGGGGCGGCGCCCTTCCGGGTGGCCGGCGGGGAAGTGACGGTCGAGATCGATCCGGCCGAGCGGCGCGCGGCCGTCCGCTGGCGGCTCGACGGCGTGCGTTCGAGCGCCGGGGAGTTGCACGGCTCGCTGCCGGACGGCGCCGAGATACGCAGCTCCGCCGTGAACGGTCGCGAGGCCGTGGTGACGGTCGCGTTCGACCACTTTGCGCTGCCTCTCGACACCTGCGCTCCGGTGGCGGCCGCGGGGGAGAGCGCGGAGTCCGCCGCCGACGCGCGGGAACCGTCGGCGCCGGGTCGCGAGCCCCCGGGCTCCGCGGACGAGGGCTGCACGGTGGAGTTGGAGCTGGTCGTACGCAGTGAGGGATGGTCGGCCGGCGGGGAGATGCCCTGGGTGCACCCCTCCGGCGTCTGGCTCCGCGCCGGCGACGTGCTGCCCGCGCTCGGGCACGACCCCGACCGGCTGCTGCGCGCGCCTCAGGAACGGCGGCTCCACGGTCTGGACCCCGCCCCCGGTGACGCTGCGGCGGGCGCGGTGGCGCCGGCGGGCGCGGTGGCGCCGGCGGGGGACTGGCGCTGGACCGTGACGTTCGCCGGGGAGGGCGGCGGCACCCATCGTTCGGCGGGGACCCGGACCGCGGCGTCGGGGCGCTCCGGCGGGCCTCTGGACTTCGCCTTCGCGTGGTGGCCGGGCACGCCCGTCGAGACCCGCCGCGACGGCCTGATCGCCTTGCACGGGGCGGAGCGGACGCGCGACGCAGGGGGCGTTCTCGACGACGTGGCGGCAATGCGCGCCTGCGTCGCGGCGACCCTCGGCCGCGCGCCGGCGGTCGGAACGGTGCTGCAGGCGCCGCGCGAGCGCGGCGAGACGGCCCTCTACGGCGACCTGCTCTGGTTGCCGGAGCACGAGGGATGGGACATCGCGGGAGCGGGCTACGGCCGCTGGCTGCGCCGCGCGACGATCGCGTCCGCCCTGGCCTCGCGCCAGCTCGCGGCCGCCGCCGACCTGCGGAAGGAGCCCGGGGAGAACTGGCTGCGAGTCGGCGTCCCGGGCTGGGTGGGCCTCGAGTGCGTGCGGCAGGAGGACGGCGCCGATGCCTGGCGGGCCCTGCAGGCCCGCGCCAGCGACCGGGTCGTCGAGGCGTTCGCCGCGCTCGAGACTCCCGCCGTCGGCGTCGCGTCCGCCGGCGACGCGCCCTGGGTGCGGCACTACACGCCGCTGGCCACGGTCGGGTGGGTCGAGGCGGTGGGCACCGCCGACGCCGCGAGCGCCATCCGGGCGGTCGCGACCGGTGTGCGCAGCGGCGCGACGCTGGCCGACGCCCTGGCCGGCGTGGTCGGCGCCGACGCCGCCGCGGCTCTGCTGGGGCCGCCGGCGGCGTCGGACCTGCTGGTCGAGGAGGCGGAGCGGACCCTCGACATCGCCGGGCAACGCTGGACCTGGCGGGATGGGGGCTGGGAGCCGGTAGCCGCGTCCATTCACGCGACCCAGCGCTTCGACGGCGACGGCGGCAGACGGCGGATCGGTCCGTTCCCGACGACGGTCGATCCGGGCGAGCCGTTCATGTTGATTGACGCCCGGCCGTCCTTCGAACGGTCGCCGTCCGACAACGCCTGGCGCGGCGATGGCGATGACTGAGGAAGACCGACGCGACCGGGCTCGGGTGCACGGACGCCGGAGGGCGGTCGACATGAAGGTGCTTCGCTTCGTGGCTACGGAGGCATGGCAGGAACTCCGCGCCGGCTGCCGGGGCCCGCTCATCCCCGTCGTGTTCGTGGGGTTGGTCGCCTACATGCTGCTGATGCTGGCGAACGCGGAGATCGTGCGCAGCTTCGGGGCCACCGGCGTCCCGCGCAACAGCCCGCAACTGGTCTACATGGTGATGACGGCGCAGGCGTTCTGGGTGCTGTTCATCTGGGCCTGGGTCTTCGGGCAGGCCGTTCTGCGCGACCGGACGGCCCGCCTGCACGAGCTGATGCTGTCGGCGCCGGTCTCGCTGCCGCTGCTCCTGCTGGGCCGCTACCTCGGTGCGGCGGCGCTCGGCTGCGTGCTCGCGTCGTCCACGGTGCTCGCGTTCCTGCTGGTCCCCCTCGCCTACGCCCTCGGCCTCCTGCCCCCCGACACGGCCGGGCCTGCCCCCTACCTCGCGCTCGGCCACTCGCTGCTCGTCTTCACCGTGCCTTCGGCCCTGGGGAGCGGCGCGCTGTTCGTCTGCGCCGCGATCCGGGCGCGGTCGATGGCCGGGCCGTTCGTGGTTGCCGCGGGGATGCTGCTGTTCTCGATGGTGTCGATGGTGGTGTTCCGAGGCGGCGACGTGAATCCTGCCGTGGCGACGATGCTGGATCCGTCCGCGCAGGCCGAGGTCGAGGAGCAGACGGATCGCTGGACTCCCCTCCAGAAGCGAACGGGCGTCCTCGCCATGAGCCTGCCTCTGGTCGCCAACCGCGTGATCTGGACACTCCCGCCGCTACTGCTGCTGGGTGTCGTGCTGCGGCGGCTCGACCGGGAACGGCTGGTGCTGGAACGGGCGCCCGCCGTCGCCCAGCCCGACCGCGCCGCCGCCGAACCGGCCGCCGGCTTCGCGCATTCCGGCGCGCCGCTCGGCCCTCCCGCGCGGCCGTCCTGGGTGCGGGCCGCGTGGTACGAAGCCGTGTGGCATCTCGCGCTCTCCTGCCGGGGGTGGGGCTTCCGGCTCACGCTGGGCGTGGTGGTGCTCATCAACGTCGGCAGCTCGTTCGTCAACACGGTTCTGCACGCCGACGGTCCCCTGGTTCCCAGGCCGGACCTGATTCAGCCCATGCTGGGTCAGATGTACTACGTGACGGTCGTCGTCCTGGTGGCCGCCGTCGTGGGCATCCTGGTGCGCCGGGACGACCGCCCCGGCTACGGGGAGATCGCCGATGCCGCGCCTGCGCCGCTCGGGAGCCGGGTAGCGGGCAGAGCCCTGGCCGCGGCGGCCGTCACCATCGTCCTGGCCCTGGTGCCCGTCGTCGCCGTGTGGACGGTGTCGGCGCTCGCGGCCCCGGAGGCGTTCAGCCTGCTCGACCCGCTGCTCTTCTTTGGCGTCGTCGCCTCGCCGTCCCTGCTGGAGTTGTGCGCCCTCGTGGTGCTGGCCCACGCCCTGCTGCGCCATGCCGGAACGGCCTATGCGGTCGGCATCCTCTGTGGGTTCGTGATGGGGACCAACCACCAGATGGGAGTCGTCTCCTACCCGCCGGCCGAGGTCGGCATCCCGCCGCATCTCGCCCTCTCCGAGTTCACGGGGTGGTCGCCGTGGCTGGGCTACGTGATGACGGCCAACCTGTTCAAGCTGGCCCTCGCGGTCGGGATCGTGGCGCTGGCGTGGTTGGCCTGGCCCCGCGGGACCGCGCTCACGGCGCCGCTCCGCTGGCGGGCCGGCCTCGGCCGGGCCGCCAGCGGAGCCGGGGCGCTTGCCGCGGCGGCCGTGGTGCTGGCCGCAGGAATCAACAGCGTGCTGCACGAGCAGCTCGTGACCGTGGGCGGTCATCGGTCGGCGGAGGAGCAGGCGGCGGCCGACGCAGCGTGGGAGACCCGCTGGTGGGCGGAGGCCGCGCCCCTCCGGCTGGCCGGCGGAGCCGTCGAAGTCGTCGTCGACCCCGGCGCGCGGCTCGCGACCGCCCGCTGGCGGCTCGACGGCGTGCGGTCGGCCTCGGGCGTACTGCACGGCTCGCTTCCTCCCGGGTCCTCCGACCCGCGCGCCGCCGTCGATGGCCGGGAGGCGGCCGTGACCGTGGCGTTCGACCACTTCTCCGTGCCCCTCGGCGCGTGCGGCGCGGATCCGGGGGCACGGGAGCTCCACGGCGCCGACTCCCGCGCGCAGGGCTGCACGGTCGAGCTGGACGTGGAGGTTCGTGGTGCGGGCTGGTCGGCCTCGGGAGAGACCCCGTGGCTGTACCCCGTCGGCGTGTGGCTCCGCGCCGGGGACCTTCTGCCGACGCTCGGCCACGATTCCGACCGGCTGCTCCGCGCGCCCCGGGAACGCCGCGACCACGGGCTGTACACGAGCCCGGCCGATGTCGCTCCGGCCGCGCTGGCGCCCGTGGCCGGCGTCGCCCCGGCGGGGGACTGGCGCTGGCGCGTCCGCTTTGCGGACGGCAACGGAGACACGAGCGAGAGCGCAGGTGCGCAGACTGCCACGGAAGGCGACACACAGGGGCCGCTGGACTTCGCCGCCGTGTGGTGGCCTGACGCGCCGGTGGAGACGCGCCGTGGCGGCCTCGTCGCCCTCCACGGACCGAGCCGCACGGGCGATGCGGCGGGTGTTCTCGCCGACGTGACGGCGATGCGGGACTGCGTCGCGTCGGCGCTGGGCGGGGCACCCGAGGTCGGCGGCGTCGTGCAGGCGCCGCGCCGGCGGGGCGAGACCGCGCTCCACGGCGAGCTGCTGTGGCTGCCGGAGGACGCGGGGTGGGACATCGCCGGTGAGGGTTTCGGGCGGTGGAACCGGCGGGCGACCATCGCCGCCGCCATCGCCGCGGCCCGCGTCACGCGACGCTCCGCCCTGCGCCGCGAGCCGGGAGCGGAATGGCTGCGGGTCGGGGTCCCCGGCTGGGTCGGCCTGGAGTGCGTCCGCCGGGAGGACGGCGCCGAAGCCTGGCTGGCGTTGCTGACCCGCGGCGGCGATCACGTCGTCGAGGCGTTCGGTACCCTCGACGCCCCGGCCGTCAGCGTCGCGACGGCGGGCGACGCAACGTGGGTGCAGGAGTACACGCCGCTGGCCACGGTGGGCTGGGTGGAGGCCCTGGGCCCCGCACAGGCGGCGGGCGCCGTCCGGGCGGTCGTCGCGGACGTGCGCGCGGGGAGGCCGCTCGCCGAAGCGCTGGCGGAGGCCGCCGGCGAGGAAGCCGCCGAGGTGCTCCTCGGGGCTCCCGCTTCCTCGGACGTTCTCGTCGAGCGGGCCGAGCGGACCCTGGACGTCGTCGGAAGCCGCTGGCGCTGGCGCGACGGCGGCTGGGAGCCGGTCGCCGAGTCCATCCACGTGACGCAGCGTTTCGAGGACGGACGCGGCGACCGGCGGAGAATCGGCCCCGTGCCGACGACGGTCGACCCCGACGCGCCGTTCACGCTGATCGATGCCTGGCCCTCGTTCGAGCGGACGCCGGCCGACAACGTCTGGCGCGGCGGTGGCGATGACTGACGCCGCGGCGCGACTCGATCTCGATGACGATCTCGCTGGACGAGGCGACGCCAGTGCTGCAGGCGGTCCTGAGGGAACTGATGAAGGCGGACATGGCCAGCATCGTCGGGTGCGACTGGGTAGTCGGCTGATAGGCTGGGCGATGTCAGCCTATCAGCCGACCTTTGGTTTCAACAACTTGCAGGGATTGATGGTGGACCGCATGGGATTCGAACCCACGACCTCTGCGTTGCGAACGCAGCGCTCTCCCAGCTGAGCTAGCGGCCCGTCCGTGGGGGTGGCGAGTGCCGCGGGTGCGGTTCGCGCTCCGCCCGGCGACCCACCATTGTATACCGGCTCGCGTACTCCGGCCCGCGTCCGCCCGGCGGGCGGGGGTGCGGCGAACTCCGTCCCGTCAGGCCGGGTCCTCCAGGAGGTCCAGGTACTTCAACGCCCCGCCGGTGTTGAAGAGCACGACGCGATCGGAGGGCGCGATCGTGCCCTGGGCCAGCAGGGCGCGCAGGGCAACGAGCGTCGCACCGCCTTCGGGAGCGGCGCTGAGGCCCTCGGCGGCGCCGATCTCGCGCATGGCGGCCACCATCGCGTCGTCGCTCACGGCGACGGCCGCCCCGCCGCTCTCGCGGAGGGCGCGCAGGATCAGGAAGTCTCCGATGGCGCGCGGGACGCGCAGGCCGTCCGCCGCCGTCCTCGCACCCTCCCAGGGCTCGGCGCGGTCGGCACCGGCGTGGAAGGCGCGCACGATGGGTGCGCAGCCCTCCGCCTGCACGCTCACCATCCGCGGGCGGCGGGCCCCGGCCGGCATCCAGCCGAGACCTTCGAGCTCCGCGCACGCCTTCCACATGCCGACGATTCCGGTGCCGCCCCCGGTGGGGTAGATCATCCAGTCGGGCCACTCCCAGCCGAGCTGCTCCGCCACCTCGTAGGCCATCGTCTTCTTGCCCTCGACGCGGTACGGCTCCTTGAGGGTCGAGACGTCGTACCAGCCTCGCTCGGCACCGGCCTCCGCCGCGACGCGCCCTGCGTCCGTGATCAGCCCGTCGACCAGCGTGACGTCGGCTCCGTAGAGCTCGCATTCCCGCACGAAGGGCGGCTTGACGTCGCGCGGCATGAAGACCCTGGCCGCCAGCCCGGCGCACGCGGCGTAGGCGGCCAGCGCGTTCGCGGCGTTGCCGGCGGAGGGGACGGAGACCGTCTCCGCGCCGAGCCTGCGCGCCACGGTTACGGCGGCCGAGAGACCGCGCGCCTTGAAGGAGTCGGTCGGGTTCGCCGACTCGTCCTTGATGTAGAGGCGGTCGAGGCCCAGCGCCGCGCCGAGCCGCCGGGCCCGGACGAGCGGCGTGCAGCCCTCGCCCAACGACACCGGCCCGAGGTCCCCGCCGGGCGGGAGCACCTCCTGGAAACGCCACATCGTCCGCGGCCGCCCGACGAGGGACGAGCGGTCCCAGGTCCGGGCCGCGGCGGAGAGATCGTACTGCGCCAGGAGCGGCATCCCGCACGCGGTACAGAGGTGCTGCACGCGGTCCGGCTCGAACGGCCCCGCGCCGCACGTCGCGGCGCAGGTTAGGGAGGAGAGCGTCGACGTCATGCGCGGTGTCTGCGCCGTCCGCCGGCAGGGCGGCGCGGCGAACGATCAGGAGTTGCGCGCAGGGGCCTCGCCCGAGGCCCGGCGCGACCGGAACGCAGCGCGTCAGCGGCGCAGCAGATCGTCGTCCTTGGCGTTCTGCAACCCGTCGATGGACCGGATGTGCTCGTCCGTCAGCGACTGGATGCCGTCGAGGGCGCGGCGTTCGTCGTCCTCGGACAGCTCGTGGTTCCTCAGCAGCTTCTTCAGCGCGTCGTTCGCGTCCCGGCGCACCTGCCGCACGGCGGTGCGGCCCTCTTCGGCCAGCTTGTGCACGAGGCGGGACATTTCCTGGCGCCGTTCGTCGGTCAGCGCCGGAATCGGGATCCGGATCACGCGCCCGTCGTTGCTCGGGTTGAGGCCGAGGTTGGCACTCTGGATGCCCCGCTCGATGGCTCCGATCTGTGACGCATCGAACGGCTCGGCAACGATCAGCGTCGGCTCGGGCACCTTGAGGCCCGCCACCTGGTTGAGCGGCAACCGCGTGCCGTAGACCTCGACCTGCACGGAATCGAGCAGATTCACCGAGGCGCGTCCCGTGCGCACGCCGGAGAGCTCGCGCCGCAGGTGCTCCACCGCTCCGTCCATGCGCCGTTCGGCTTCGGCGTGGGCCGAGTCCGCATCAGTGACGTTCATCGACGCTCCCTCCGCCGCGGCGCCCGAGCTCGAGCTCAGGCGGAGACGAGCGAGCCGACCGGCTCGCCGCAGACCGCCCGCCGGATGTTCCCCGCCGTACGCAAGTTGAAGACGACGATCGGCATCGCGTTGTCCATGCAGAGCGAGATGGCCGTCGCGTCCATTACCTTCAGCCCCTGCTCGATGACCTGCAGGTGCGTGAGCCGATCGAACCGCGTTGCGGCAGGATCGGTGAGCGGGTCCGAGGTGAACACCCCGTCGACCTTCGTTCCCTTGAGGATGATGTCGGCCCGGATCTCCATCGCGCGGAGGGCCGCCGCCGTATCGGTCGTGAAGTACGGATTCCCCGTTCCCGCGGCGAACAGCACGATCCGTCCCTTGTCGAGATGCCGCAACGCGCGCCGGCGAATGAACGGCTCGGCCACCTCACGCATCTCGATGGCGGTCACCACGCGCGTGGTCGCGCCGTGCCGTTCGAGCGCGTCCGACAACGCGAGCGCGTTCATCACCGTGGCGAGCATGCCCATGTAGTCGGCGGTGGCCCGGTCCATTCCGCGCGCGCTGGCGGCGACCCCGCGAAAGATGTTGCCGCCGCCGATCACCACCGCGACCTCCACGCCCAGAGCCCGGACGTCGGCGATCTCGCACGCAAGCTGATCGGCGACCCCGGAGTCGATCCCGGAGGTCTGGGAGCCGATCAGCGCTTCGCCTGACAGCTTGAGCAGGACGCGCCGATAGGCGGGCGCAGGCATGGCCGCCCGGATTATAGCGCAGCGATCCTGGCGTCCGGTCGATGGGGAAGGGGGGCGAGCCTAGAGGAGTCCGCACCGTTTCACGGCGCAGATTCCCCTACTCGCCGCGCTCGCCGACCTTGAAGCGGGCGAACCGCGCGATGGTGATGTTCTCACCGAGTTTGGCGATGGCGGCCTTCACCATGGCGCCGATCGTCGTCTTCGGGTCCCGGATCGAGGGCTGGTCCAGCAGCACTACCTGCTCGTAGTAGCTGTTCAGCTTGCCTTCGACGATCTTGTCGATCACCTGTGGCGGCTTGTTCGACCCTTCGAACTGCTGGCGGTAGATGGCCTGCTCGCGCTCCCGGTCCGCAGCCGGCACCTCCTCGCGCGTGACGCAGGCCGGGCTGGCCGCGGCGATGTGCATCGCGATCTCTCGCACCAGGACCCGAAAGTCCTCCGTGCGCGCAACGAAGTCCGACTCGCAGTTGACTTCGACGAGGACGCCGACCTGTCCTCCCTGGTGGATGTAGTGGCCGACGAGCCCCTGCGAGGTCGTTCGTCCGGCGCGACGACCGGCCTTGGCCAGACCGCGCGTACGGAGGAGCGTGACGGCCTGGTCCACGTCGCCGCCGGCGTCCGTCAGGGCCGCCTTGCACTCCATGAAGCCCGCGCCGGTCTTGTCGCGGAGCGCCTTTACCTCGGTTGCGCTGATTGCCATCTGCGAATCTCCGGGCGTGCCGGCGGCTTGGCCGCCGGGGGGTAGTCTCGACCGACCCTACACGAGTCCACGCCGTGCTGCGGCGCAGACTCCTATGCCGACGCGGGGGCCGGCTGCGCCGGCGCCGGGACCGGTTGCGAGCCGGACGCCACGCTCGCCCCGGAACCGCCGTCGCGGTCGGATGTCGACTGGGAGGCTTCCTGGTGCCGGCGACCGGCAATGACGGCATCGGCGATGCGCGTGACGAACAGGCGAATCGACCGCAGTGCGTCGTCGTTGGCCGGAATGACGTAGTCGACGTCGTCGGGATCGCAGTTGGTGTCGACGAGTCCGATAACCGGGATCTTCAGCTTGCGGGCCTCGTCGACCGCGATCTTCTCGCGCCGCGTATCGACCACGAAGACCGCGTCGGGCAGGCGCGACATCTGCCGGATGCCGTCGAGGTTCTTCTGCAGCTTCCGCTTGTCCTTCTCTACGCGGGCGATTTCCTTCTTCGAAAGCGTGTCGTAGCGCCCGTCCTCGGCCATCGCCTCGAGTTCGCGCAGACGGCCGATGCTCCGCTGGATCGTGGTGAAGTTCGTCAGCAGACCGCCCAGCCAGCGCTGGTTCACGAAGTACATGCCGCACCGCTGGGCCTCGGTGACGATGACGTCCTGCGCCTGGCGTTTCGTTCCCACGAACAGTATCGCCCGGCTCTCCGCCGCCAGACGGCCGACGAAATCCTCGGCCCGGCGGAACAGCTTCGCCGTCTTCCCGAGGTCGATGATGTAGATGCCGTTACGCTCCCCGAAGATGAACTGCTTCATCTTCGGGTTCCAGCGCTTCGTCTGGTGACCGAAGTGCACGCCGGCCTCCAGCAGTTCCTGCATCGTCAACGGCGTCAAGCTGCCTCCATATCCTTACCGCTTGCTGAACTGGAAACGCTTGCGCGCGCCCGCCAGCCCGTACTTCTTCCGCTCCTTCACGCGCGGATCCCGCGTGAGCAGACCCGCCTTCTTCAGCGGCAGGCGCGATTCCGGGTCGGCCTTGACGAGCGCCCGGGCGATCCCGAGCCGAAGGGCGCCCGCCTGCCCCGACACCCCACCTCCGGAGGCCGTGGCGAGGATGTCGAACTTCTCGGTCGATTCGGTCACGACGAGCGGATCCTTGATCCGCGTGCGCAGCGATTCGGTCGGGAAGTGCTTCTCGAGCGCGACGTCGTTGATGGTGATCGCACCGTTCCCCGGCCGGAGGAAGACGCGAACGGTTGACGTCTTGCGCCGCCCGGTGCCGTAGTGTTCCAGCGCCACGGTCAACCTACCTCGTACGGCGCGGGCTTCTGCGCCGCGTGCGGATGCTCGGGACCCGCATAGACCTTGAGCTTGCGGTACATCGCCTTGCCGAGCTTCGTCTTCGGCAGCATTCCCCGCACGGCCTGCTCGACCATGCGCTCCGGACGCCGTTGGCGCACGGTGACCGCCCGCTCCTCGCGGAGGCCGCCCTGGTAGCCGCTGTGCCGCCGGTAGAGCTTGCGCCCTTCCTTGTCGCCCGTGAGCCGCACGCTTCCCGCGTTGACGACGATCACGTGATCGCCCGTGTCCAAGAACGGCGTATAGCGCGGGTGGTGCTTGCCTTGCAAGAGACGTGCGGCGACCGTGGCCACCCGTCCGAGCACCTTCGCATCTGCGTCGATGACATGCCAGGAGCGCTCGGTATCTCGCTGGCTCGGGACGAACGTTCGTGCAGTCATGAACGGACTCGGTGGCAGGTCTGTGAACTCCCCGGCGACCGCCCCAAGAGGGAGAGCTTACGGAGCATTGGCCGGGGTGTCAAGACGCGGCGGGCCGGCGGGCCGGGAGCGGGGCTCCGCGCGCAGGGTCCGTACGGTGGAAGACCGTCGCCGTAGGGAAACGGGAGTGCACATCCAAGTCACGCATGAGCGCGCTGTTCGCCCGGCGCTCGTCGGCGCTCGTCGGCCTCGACATCGGCTCGAGCGCGGTCAAGGCCGTGGAGCTCGAGGCGACTCGCACCGGGTTCCGAGTCGTCGCCGCCGGTTCCGCTCCAGTACCGCGCGGGGCCGTCGTGGACGGCGTCATCGTGAACGGCGAGGCGGTGTCGGACGCGATCCGCAGCGTGGTCGAAGGGCATCGCATTCGCGCCAGAGCCGTCGCCGCGTCCCTGGCGGGCAGCGCCGTCCTCGTGCGGAGCATCACGGTGCCGCGGATGAGCGACAGCGAGCTCGACGAGTCCATCTACTGGGAGATCGATCAGTACGTTCCGTTCGACATCGGAGACGTCACTCTCGACTACCAGGTGCTCGACCGCGAAGCGGACGGCGCCGGTCGCGACTCGATGGACGTGTTGCTCGTCGTCGCCAGGAAGGACCGCGTCGCCGATTGCGCGAGCGTCGTCGAGCGTGCGGGGCTGGCGCCCGCGGTGATCGACGTCGACGCGTTGGCGCTGCACAACGCGTACGAAGCGAGCTACGGAGCCGGCCGCCACGCGGTCGTGCTCGTCCACGCGGGAGCGAGCACGGTCACCACCGGCGTCGTGCGAGCCGGACGGCTCGAGCGCACGCGGGATGTCTCGCTGGCACGCTACCTGCACCCAGCGCCGGGTGAGGAGAGCGGGCTGCTCGGCGATGCGTCCGTGGAGGAGGCCGGCCGCGAGCGACCGGCCGCTGCGGACCACGAGGGGGCGGCGGAACTGGCAGCGATCGAGGTCGAGAGAACCATGGAAGACTGCCTCGCAGACGAGGGCGCGGACCCGTTCGAGCAAATCGTAGTCAGCGGCGGGTGGGCGTGCGCGTCCGGGTTCGGGGAGGCGCTGGCGGACCGGGTCGGGATGCCGGTCGTGCGTTTCGATCCGTGTCGAGGGCTGGAGGTCACGTCGCGGGCGGCCGGCGGGGACCTGCTGGCCGGCGACGCCCCGGCCGCCGCCGTCGCCGTGGGCCTTGCCCTGCGCCGGAGGGACGATCGTTGATTCGCATCAACCTGCTGACGGTGGAATCGCAGCGGACCCGCGGGCGGGCTCGGATTCGGCGGCGGATGGTCGCCGGCTGCAGTGCCCTGGCCGTGCTGACCGGCTCGGTCGTCGGCGTTCGCGTCTGCGCGCTCCGGCAAGAGCGATCCGGCCTCGCGTCCGCCCTGGCATTCGCGGATGGGGAGATGGAACGGCTCGCGCCACTGCTGGAGCGCGTCGGAGACCGCGAGGCCGAGCTCCTGCGACTGGCGGAGCGCGTGGCGTGGCTGGACGCGCGCCGGCAGCGGCAGGACGGGCCGGTTCGGCTCCTCGACGAGGTCGGTCGGAGCCTGCCGGACGGGGCTTGGCTGACCGAGCTGCGCCAGGCCTCGGCGTCGGTCGTCATCCGCGGGCGGGCGGCGAGCCTGACCGTCCTGTCGGACTTCGTCGGCGGACTTGAGCGATCCTCGTCGTTCGTCTCCCCGGTGGAGCTCGTCGACAGCCAGGTCGACGAGCAGGGAGGTGTCCGCGATCCGATTCGCTTCGAGCTGCACGCCACCCTTCGCCACCCCGGCCCCGCGCGCGCGGCCGGAGGGCGCTGATCGCGAGAGGCATGCGCATCGCTCTCGGCCGGTGGCCGCGGCTCGGGCAGGTCGGCGCCGTCGCCGCGGCATGCGTCGCCTGCCTGCTGGTCTTCGAGTGGTCGTGGGATCGGCCCGAGCGGGAGAGGCTTCTCGCGCTCCGTCGGGTGGTCGAGGAGAGGGAGACGGAGGTGGGGCGCGCCGAGCAGACGGCGCGGCGGCTGCCCGCGCTCGAGGCGGCGGTCGGCGATCTTGGCGCGCGCCTCACGCACCTGCGCGCCCGGCTTCCGGCCCGGCGGGACGCAGCCGCTCTCCTGCGCGGCCTGGAGAGCGCCGCGGCACGCTCCGGCCTCACCATGCGCGCCTTCGTTCCGCGGCCGGCGGTGGAGGGCGTCTGGTACTCCGAGTGGCCGATTCGCCTCGAGTTGACGGGGACATATCGGCGCCTGGGGCTCTTCTTCGAGCGCGTCCGGCGTTTCGATCGCATCATCAATCTGGAGGACATCGCGGTCCGGGCGCTCGAGACGCCGCGCCCCAACGAGACGATCGTTGCGGAGTGTACGGCTCTCACCTTCGTGGTGCACGAAGCGGCGAGAGACCCGGAGGCGATCGGCGCGGCCGCGGAGGGGCGCGAGCGGTGACGCGAGGCGCCCGTGTCGGCTGCGTGCGTTGCGTCGTGCCGGGGCTCGCGGCGGCCATCGCCTGGGGCGGCGCGGGGGTGCCTCACGCCGCGGGGAGGCTCCCGCAGGAGGGTCGGGCTCCGCGGGCCCAGGCCGCTGCGCCGCGCGGAGACGACGGCGCGGCCGGTCGCCGCGACCCCTTTCTGCCCGCACCGGAGCGGACGGCCGAGCCGGCGATCGCGGCGGCGGAACGGTCGCGGGGCTTGGCGGGGCTGCGGGTCGGCGAGGTGAACGTCGTCGGCATCGTGGCGACGGCGGACGGACGCCTGGCGGTGCTCGAGGCGCCTGGCGGCCGAACTTACGTGACGCGGGCAAACGACCGCCTTGCGGACGGCCTCGTGCGCGAGGTGGCGCGGGACTCCGTCCTCTTTCTGTTGGCGCCGGCGGCCGGGCGAGAGGGCGCCGGGCGCGAGATGCGAAGGGGGCTCGGGGCCCGGTCCGACGGACCGTGACCATGGCTCGCCGCACGGGCTCCCGCCGGCCGGAGCAACCGGAGTTGTCGATCGGGCGAGGTGCGCGGCGGCCTGCGCCATGGGCGCTGCGGTTCCCGTCCGCGTCTTCTGCGTTGAATGCCGGGCAACCGGCGTTGTCGGTCCCGCGGATCCCGGGTCGGCCCCGCGGGTCGGCGGGCTCTCTCGAGCGACGGAACGACGCGGTGGCAGCGGGCGCGTCTCCTGGCGCGGTGCTTGCAACGGCGGCGACCATCGCGGGCCGCTTTGCGACCGGCGCCGAGGCGGTCGGGAACCGCCGGATGAGGAGGCACGGTCTGGCAAGGACGACAGCGGGCGCGGGACGGGGACTGCCGGCGCCCGCAGCGGTGCTGGCGGTGGCAGTGGCGGCGCTCGCCGCCCTGCCGCCGCGGCCGGCCGAAGCCGGACCGGCCCGCGGGGCACGGACCGCCCCCCCCGGGGAGCCTGTTTCCGGACAGCCCGGCGTGGGCCTCGGGGAGCGCGAGTACGCCGGCAGCCCCGTGTCGATGGACTTCCAGAACGCCGAACTGCGCTCCGTGCTGCGGACGTTCGCCGAAGTCAGCGGTCTCAACGTCGTCATCGATCCGCAGGTCAGCGGCCGTGTCGAGGTGGCCCTCGCCGACGTCCCGTGGGATCAGGCGCTGGATGTCATCCTGCGCGCCAATCGCCTCGGCTACCAACTCGAGGGCTCCGTACTGCGCGTGGCGCTGCTGTCGACGCTTGCCGAGGAGGAGCGGCAGCGGCGCGCGCGGGCCGAGCAGCAGGCGCTGGAGGGGGAGCTGCGCGTGCTGGTGCGCTCGCTGAGCTACGGGCGCGCCGCCGATCTGGGTCGACTGGTGACGCAAGCGGCCCTTTCGCCGCGCGGGCAGGTTCAGATCGACGAACGTACGAACACGGTGATCGTCACGGACCTGGAAGACCGGATCGACACGGTGCGGGAGCTGCTCGACACGCTCGACCGGGCGGAGCCGCAGGTGGAGATCCGAGCCCGCATCGTGCAGGCGCGCAAGAGCTACGCGCGGGAGCTCGGGATTCGTTGGGGCGTCACGGGCCGGGTCGCGCCGGAGATCGGCAACACGACGCCGCTCGTGTTCCCGAACCGCGGCGGAGTGACGGGCCGCGTCGGCGGAACGCAGGGCCCCCGCGCCGACGGCGCCGACGACCGGGCCCGCGGCGCCGAGGATGCGGGAACCGCCGTGAGCCTGGGCGCACTGGCCGCGACGTCGGCCCTCGGGCTCACGCTCGGCGCAGTCGACGGCTCTCTCAACCTCGACGTCGTACTGTCGGCGGCAGAGCACGAGGGCCACGTGGAAACGCTCTCGAGCCCGCGCGTCACGACGCAGAACAACGTCCAGGCCATGATCGTGCAGGGTGACCAGATCCCCATTCAGACGGTCGCCAACAACACCGTCACCGTGCAGTTCAAGGACGCGGCGCTGCGGCTCGCGGTCACTCCGCGGATCACGGCGGCCGACACGGTCGTCCTGCAGCTCGAGATCGACAACGACTTCGTCAACTACAGCGAGTCGGTGAACGGTGTCCCGCCCGTCGTGACGCAGCGCGCGGTGACGACGGTCCAGGTTGCCGACGGCGACACGACGGTCATCGGCGGCATCTATCAGCGGGGCCGTCAGCGGCAGACGGCGGGGGTGCCGGGACTCAGCCGCATTCCGTGGCTCGGGCGGTTGTTCCGGCGCCGCGCGCGGTCGGAGAGCACGGACGAGCTGATGATCTTCCTGACGCCCCGCATCGTCCGGTGACCGGTGATGCAACCGCTGCACCCACCCTCGCCCGGGCCGGTCTCCGACGCCGCGGCCAGCGGCGCGGCAGCCGGTCCGGCAGCCGGCGATGACATCGGCCTGGCGCGGCCGCGCAAGGAGGACCGGTGACGACGCGACGGCCGTTCGCAACGCACGCTGCCGGCAGGTGCGACCGGCGTCGGCGGCGGGGGAGAGCCGTGCGGGTGATGCTGGCCCTCGCGCTCGCGCCGGCAACCGGACCGGGCTGCATCGACCCCGCGGTGACCGGCTCGCGTGCGAGCGCCGGCCTCATCATCGAGCGGATCGTCGCGGTTCCGGGAGGGCGGTCGGACCGGTCGCCTGCCACGTACCTGCAGTCCGACGTTTGCGTCCGGGACACGGCAGGCGGCCCGTGCCAGGTGTTCGACGACATCGGACAGGTGACGACGCGCCTGCACTTCAAGGATCCCGGCACCCCCGACAATCCGTCGTCCCCGACGACGGCCAACTTCGTCACGATCGACCGCTACCGTGTCCGCTATGTCCGCAGCGACGGCCGCGACCGGCCGGGCATCGACGTCCTCCGAAATGCCGGGCGGGGATTTCATCCCGCGGGGAGGGGCGGCCCCGCGTTCCCCACTCGTGGGAGGGCGCGATGACGGCGACGACGACGGCCGAGAGTCAGACGGCCGCGTTCACCCTCGTGCGCGCGTCCGCCAAGCCGGAAGCTCCGCTGCGGGCACTGACCGGCGGCGGCGGAGCCCTGATCCTGAACGCGACGGCGGAGATCGACTTCTACGGCCACGACCAGACGGGCGCCGGCGTCACGGCGACGGGCCGCATCGGGGTGCACTTTGCCGACTGGGCGGACTGAGCCGGCGGGCGCCCGGAGCCGGGACGCCCGGCCCCGGGCCGCGGCACGGGGGGACGAGGCCCGTGTGCGGTCGCCGCGGGTCCGGCCGCGGTGCGGCACGCCGGCCGGCGCTCTGGCCGCCGTGCTCGCCATAGGCGCCGCGTGCGTGCAGGATCGGGCCCTGCCGGGGTCGTTCGTCGGCCCGTCCGAGCTCGCGCTGTCGCTGCAGCTCACCGCGGTTCCCGACGTCCTGCCCCTCGACGGGGTGGCGCGCTCGACCGTGACGGTGCTCGCGCGCGACGGGCACGCGCGGCCGGTGGCCCGACTCCCCTTGACGCTCCAGATCGTGGCGTCGGGCGAGCGGCAGGACGTCGGCATGCTCTCCGCGCGCTCCGCCGTCACGGGCCCGGACGGCCGCACGCGCTTCTCGTATACGGCGCCGCGCGCGTCTACGAACTCGGCCGGCCAGTCCGATCCCGGCACCGCGGTGACCATTCGGGTGACGCCGAGGACGGAGGACCACGCAAACGCCCTGGGGCGATCCGTGGTGATCCGACTGGTGCCTTCCGGGCGAGTCATCCCGGCGTTCCGGGTCGCGGCCGGCTTCACGTTCACGCCGAGTCCCGCCACCGCTGGCGAGGCAACGTTGTTCAGCGCGCCCTACTGTGACGCCGCGCGGGACGGCCAGGACAGTTCGGCGGCGTGCGTCGACGACCCTCGCCGCCTCGTGACCCGGTTCGCGTGGAGCTTCGGCGACGGGGCGCACGCCGTCGGGCAGACCGTGTCGCACGTTTTCGATGCGCCGGACACCTATCCG
The DNA here is from genome assembly GCA_965215155.1 of Vicinamibacterales bacterium. Classification (GTDB taxonomy): domain Bacteria; phylum Acidobacteriota; class Vicinamibacteria; order Vicinamibacterales; family UBA8438; genus JAGWAJ01. The sequence goes on from CBDCCY010000004.1 coordinate 3,693,785, forward strand.
GTCCGGCTGACGGTCGCGGACTCGTTCCAGCGCGAGTCGGAGGCGACGCGCTCCGTTCGCGTGGAGGCCGGGCCCGCGCCGGAACCGGCCTTCGACGTGTCGCCGGCCCTTCCGACCGCCGGCGCTCCGGTCGTCTTCGACGCCGGCCGCACGAGTGCGACCCGGCCGGTCGTGGCCTACGAGTGGACGCTCGGCGACGGGGCGAACGGCCGCGGTCGCGTGCTGATGCACCGCTACGCGCGCGCTGGCGTCTACACGGTGACGCTGACGGTGACCGACGACCGCGGCGGCGTCGCCACCGCCGCGGGCGAGGTGACGGTTGCCAGCGGGGATCCGACCGCCTTGATCGACGTGTCGCCGCAGCGTCCCGCCGCCGGCCAGCCCGTCTCGTTCTCCGGACTCCGCTCCACCGCCGGCCCCGGCCGGGCGATCGTCACCCATGCCTGGGTGTTCGGCGATGCCGGGGCCGCGGCGCGGGGGAGCAACGTGACGCACACCTATCGAGCTGCGGGCACCTACGTGGTAACCCTGGTGGTGACGGACGACTTCGGCGCCTCGTCCACCGCCCGGGCCACCGTGACCGTCGGGGAGGCGCCGGCGGCCGCGCGCAGCTCGCCGGAGGGAGGCCGTGGTAGGTTGGGGCGCGATGATCGTGGGGCAGGGTCTGGCCGCCTCGCCGCGGCTCGACGAACGTCTGCGGGCGGTGCGCAGCGAGCTGACCCGGCTCGGCCTCGATGCGCTCGTCGTCACTCACCTTCCGAACGTCTTCTACCTTGCCAACGTTCGGGCGAGCGCCGGGATGCTCGTCGTCACGCCGGCGGACGCGCAGCTCCTCATCGACTTCCGCTATCGGACCGTCGTGTCGCAGCTGCAGGCGGCCGGCGCGGTCCCGGCCGGCCTCCGGCGCGTGGACGTCGAGGGGAGCTACGAGGAATCCCTCTGCCGGGTGGCGCGCGAGGCGCGGTGGGAACGGATCGGCCTCGAGGCCGATCACCTCAGCGTGCGGCGCTGGCAGTGGCTCGAGCGTTCGCTCCCCGCCGCTCTCGACGCGACGGTGGGGCTCGTCGAGGGCATCCGCATACGGAAGGACGACCACGAAGTGGCCACGCTGCGCGCCGCGGGCGAGCGGTTGTCGCTGGTCGCGGCTCGCGTGCTGGACGCGGTGGCGGCCGGGCGTTCGGAACGGGAGCTGGCCGCCCACATCGGGGAGGCGCTGCGGGACGCCGGATTCGAACGCCCGGCGTTCGACTCGATCGTCGCCGGCGGTGCCAACAGCGCGCTGCCGCACGCCCGGCCGACCGGCCGGCGCCTCTCCTCCGGGGATCTCGTGGTGCTGGACTTCGGCGGGGTTCACCACGGATACTGCGTGGACCTCAGCCGAACCGTCTGCGTCGGCCGGGCCGGGGCGGAGGCGCGCCGCCTGCATGAAGCCGTCCGCGCCGCGCAGGCGGCGGCGCTGGCCGCGATCCGCCCGGGCATCCGTGCCAGCGCCGTCGACTCCGCGGCGCGCGAGGTGCTGGCCGCGCTCGGCCTGGCGGAGGCGTTCGGGCACAGCACCGGGCACGGACTGGGGATCGAGGTGCACGAGGCGCCGCGCATCGGACGGCGGCAGGCCGAGGGGGACGGCGGGCCGGCAGAGCCGGAAGACCCGCTTCTGACGGCCGGGATGGTGTTCACGGTGGAGCCCGGCGTCTACCTGCCCGATGTCGGCGGCGTGCGCATCGAGGACGACGTGCTCGTCACCGAAGCCGGGTACGAATTGCTGACCCGCGTGCCGAACGATCTGCGCGTGTGCTGAGGCCCGCCACCGGCCCCGCACTCGGGCGGTGCGATCACGGATGGCTGACGACGAGTTGAAGCGGCTGCGCGCGCTGATGGCCGAGCACGATCTCGAGGAGCTGGAACTCGAGCGGGCGGGCCTGCGCGTGCGCCTTCGCAAGCGCTCGGGGCGGGTGGCCGCGACGGCCGGCGCCGGCTCCCCGCCCGTGGCGCCGGGCGACGACCCGTCCGCGGCGGGCGCCGGCCCCCGTGCGGAGCCCGGGCCTCACGTCATTCGAGCCCCGATCGTCGGCACCGTCTACTGCGGGCCCGCGCCGGACGCCGAGCCCTTCGTGGAGGTCGGCGCCCGAGTGCGCAAGGGACAGGTGCTGTGCCTGATCGAGGCGATGAAGCTGATGCATGAGATTGATGCCGAGGAGGACGGCGCGGTCGTCGCCATCTTCGTCGACAACGGGCAGGCGGTCGAGTACGGCGAGCGGTTGCTGGCCATCGAGCCGGGCCGGGAGTCCGCGCCGTAGAACGGCGCGGACCGGGGAGGCTTGCGCGCAGGTCGGGGCGAGCGGTCACGCCGCGCGATGTTCAACAGGGTTCTCGTCGCCAACCGGGGCGAGGTGGCGTTGCGCGTGATCGCCGCCTGCCGCGAACTGGGGCTCGACACCGTCGCCGTCTGCTCGACGGTGGATCGAGCGGCCCTCCACGCACGGGCTGCCGGCCGCGCGGTCTGTATCGGACCGTCCCGGCCGGAGCGGAGCTACCTCAACGTGGCCGCAATCGTCGAGGCGGCCTGCCTCTCGGGCGCCGACGCCGTACATCCCGGATACGGATTCCTCGCCGAGAGCGCGCAGCTCGCGGAGGCCTGCGTGGAGCGGGGGATCGCGTTCGTCGGGCCGCCTCCCGCCGTCCTGCGCCTGGTTGGGGACAAGGTGGCGGCGCGCGCGGCGATGAGCAGCGCCGGCGTGCCCGTCCTTCCCGGAGCCGACGAACCCGCGGAGACGCCGGCCGCGCGGCACGAGGCGGCAGCATCGATCGGCTACCCGGTGATCGTCAAGGCACGCGGCGGGGGCGGCGGTCGGGGCATGCGGGTGGCGGCGGACGCGGCCTCCCTCGAGACCGTGTGGCGCACCGCGCAGCGCGAGGCGCAGGCGGCGTTCGGGGATCCGAGGCTCTATCTGGAACGGTACCTGGCCGCGCCGCGCCACATCGAGTTTCAGGTGCTCGTCGACGGGGGCGGGGCGGTGCTCGGCCTCGGAGAGCGGGAGTGCACGATCCAGCGGCGACACCAGAAGCTCCTGGAGGAGTCCCCGTCGGTGGCCGTCGACGAGGCAACGCGCCGGGAGCTGGCGGCGCAGGTCGCACGCGCCGCTCGGGCGGTCGGCTATCGGAACGCGGGGACCTTCGAGTTCCTGCGCGACGAGAGCGGCGCGTTCCACTTCATCGAGGTGAACGCCCGGCTGCAGGTCGAGCACCCGGTCACGGAAGCGGTGACCGGGGTCGACATCGTCAAGGAGCAGCTCCGCATAGCCGCGGGGGAGGAGCTGTCGGTCCCGGAAGGCGACGTGGCGCCGCGGGGCCACGCCATCGAGTGCCGCGTCAACGCCGAGCATCCCGTGACGCTTCGACCGTCTCCCGGTACGGTCACGGCGTTCACCGTGCGGGGTGGCACGGGGCCGGGAGTGCGCGTCGACATGGCGCTGGAGGCAGGGGGCGTGTTCCCCGCACTACGATTCGCTGGTGGCCAAGGTCGTCGCGCACGGTCGGGATCGCCGCGAGGCAATCGCCCGCATGCGGCGCGCGCTGGCGATGACGCGAATCGACGGGATCGAGACGACCATTCCGCTCCACCTCCGGATCCTCGACGACCCGGACTTCCAGGCGGGGCGTGTGAGCACCAGGTTCCTGGAACGATTCGCGCTCGGCGGCGAGGCCCCGGCGCGCCCGTCCCGGCGCGGTCGTTGACTGCGGGACGCCCGCGGCCGCGGGGCGCCCGCTGCCCGCGGGAGCTGCCGATTCCGGGTCTGCCCCCTGCGATGGGGCCTGTCCCCTGCGATGAAGATACCTTCCCTCTATGTGATCGTGGATGCCCGGACGGCGGCAGCGCACGCCTGGAGCGTGCCCGACCTTGCCGCCGCCTGCCTGGCCGGCGGCGCGCGCTGGCTCCAGGTACGGGGTGCGGGCGTGCCGACGGGAACGCTGCTGGGATGGTGCGACGAGGTCGTGCGCCTGGCGGCGCGCAGCGGAGCTGCCGTCATCGTGAACGACCGGGTCGACGTGGCGCGGATGTGCGGGGCGGACGGGGTGCATCTCGGCCAGGGCGATCTCCCGGTGGCGGGTGCGCGGCGGCAGCTCGGCCCGGACGCCATCGTCGGGCTCTCCACGCACACCGCCGCCGAGGGTGACGACGCCTGGTCGCAGCCCTTGACATACGTCGCGGTAGGGCCGGTCTTCGCGACCTCCACCAAGGAGACGGGCCACGCTCCGGTTGGCCTGGATGCGGTGCGGGCGGCGGCCGTCCGCCGTCCGGCACGGCCCGTGGTCGCCATCGGGGGCATCACCCTGCGCCGGGCGCCGGGCGTCGTGGCCGCCGGCGCCGCGGCGGTGGCGGTGATCGGGGACCTCTTCGCCGGCGACGATCCCGCGGTACGCGTGCGGGCCTACGTGGAGGCGCTCGGCGACGAGCGCCCGAAGTAGTCTCGCGTCAGGTGTCGGACGGTGCCGACGAGGAAGGCGATGCCGATGAGGTTCGGGAACGCCATGAAGCCGTTCAGCAGCGTGCCCAGGGCCCAGACGAGCGGGACGGACACCACGGCGCCGATCAGGATCATCGCCGTGAAGACGACGCGGTACGGCATCACCGCTCGCGCCCCGCAGAGGAACTCCACGCACGCCTCGCCGTAGTACGACCATCCGATCAGCGTGGAGAAACCGAACAGGAAGGAGCAGAGGGCGACCACCAGCGATGCGAAGGGCACCGAGGTGCTGAGGGCGGCCGCGGTCAGGTCCCCGCTGGACCCCTGGTAGGCCGGGTCGGTCCACAGACCCGACGTGAGAATGACGAACGCCGTCATCGAGCAGACGACGATCGTGTCCATGAAGACCTCGAAGACGCCGACGAGGCCCTGCTCCGACGGGTGGCCGACTTTCGCGATGCCGTGCGCGATCGGGGCGCTTCCCAGACCCGCCTCGTTCGACAGCACCCCGCGGCTGACGCCGGCGGCGATGACCTGGGCCACGGCGGCGCCGGCGAAGCCGCCCACGGCGGCCGACGGCGAGAACGCACCGGCGACGATCTGCGCGATCACCGCGGGGACGGCGGTCAGGTTGATCAGCAGGTAGACGGACGCGGCCAGGACGTACACCACGATCATTGCCGGCACGAGGCGCGCCGCCACCGCGGCGATGCGTCGGATGCCGCCCAGCAGCACCAGTCCGACGGCCACCATGATGAGCAGCCCGGGGATCTAGAGGGGCACTTCCACGCCGGCGATCGACCGGGCCGCCTCGGCGAACGTGCGCGCCACGGTGTTCGACTGGGCCATGTTGCCGGTACCGAAGAGCGCGGTGCAGGCCCCGAAGAACGCGAACATGCAGGCCAGCGTCGAGCCGAGCTGCCGCTGCGGCACCGCGCGCGCGATGTAGTACATGGGCCCGCTGGCCAGTTCGCCCGTGTCGCGCCTGACACGGTAGTGCACACCGGCGACCGCCTCCGCGTACTTGGTCGCCATGCCCACCGCCGCCGTCACCCACATCCAGAAGATCGCGCCGGGCCCGCCGATCAGGATCGCGGTCGCGACGCCCCCGATGTTGCCGTTGCCCACCGTGGAGGCGAGGGCGGTCGAGAGCGCCTGGAACTGCGTGATCGTCCCCTCGCCGCGGCCGTCGCCGCCGCGGAAGAACGCACCCCCCGTCACCATGCGCAAGGCGACCGGGAAGCGGCGAATCTGGATCACCCCGGTCATGACCGTGATCAGCCCGCCGACGACGACGAGCACGAGCGGCATGGCGAACGGCTGCCACACCAGGTCGTTCAGGGCGAGGATGCGGTCGGTCCAGGTCGTTTCGCCCATGGAGTCCCTCGCTAGATCGCCCGGGGAAGCCGACCGGGCGGAACCGGGAGGCGCGGGCGCATTCTAGGAGCTTGCGCGGCAGAATGCCAACGGAGTGAGTGCCGCGGCGCAAAAGGCTCCCGGCCGGCGGGGCTGAGGCCGAGCACGGAGCCTGCGACGGGTCTGGCGGCGCCAACGGCACGCTCGCGGTAGACTGGAGGTGCGATGCAGACGGCTGTCGAGGGAAGCGCGGCGGAACGAGCGGGAGCGAGGATTCTGGATGGAGCCGCGCTGTCGCAGGCGATTCGCGCGGGGCTCGCGCCGCGCGTGGAAGCGTTCATCGGCGCCGCGGGGCGGCCGCCGACCCTCGGGCTGCTGCTGGCCGGCGACGATGCGGGGTCCGAGATCTACGTCCGCAACAAGATCCGGCAGAGCGAGGCCCTCGGCATCGCGACCGACCTGAGGCGCCTGCCGGCCACCGCGCCCTTTCGCGAAGCGCTGGCCATCGTCGAGGAATTCAATGCCGCCGGTGCCGTCGACGGCATCCTCGTGCAGTCGCCGCTGCCGGCCGGGATGGGCGCCGGCGCGGAGGCCCGCATCTTCGACGCGATCTCGCCGGCCAAGGACGTCGACGGCTTCAGCCCGGTCTCCGCCGGCCGGCTGCTGCAGCATCGGGCCGGGCTCGTGCCCTGCACGCCGGCGGGCGTGATGGCCCTGCTGGATCATGCCGCCGTCGAGATCGCCGGCCGCCGCGCGGTGATCATCGGCCGCAGCGACATCGTCGGCAAGCCGATGGCCCTGCTGCTCCTGCATCGCCACGCGACGGTGACGATCTGTCATTCGCGCACCACCGATCTGCCGCGCGTGGCGGCGGCCGCCGACATCCTGGTCGCCGCGATCGGCCGGCCGGCCTTCGTCACCCGGGACTTCGTCAAGCCGGGGGCGACGGTCATCGACGTCGGCATCAACGCCTTGACCGACCGGCAGGAGGTCGCCGCAATCTTCGGCCACGGCTCGCGGAAGCTCGTGGCGTTCGAGCGGCGGGGGCGCGTGCTCTCCGGCGACGTGCACCCGGAGGTGGCGGACGTGGCGGGCGCGATCACCCCCGTTCCCGGTGGGGTCGGCCCGTTGACGATCGCGCAACTCCTGTCGAACACGGTCCGCGCCGCCGAGGAGCGTCGTCCGCGCCGTTCCGCGGTGTAGGCTCCCGGGCTCGGCCCCGGGGCGCCGCGCCGGGCGTACGGCTGCGCAGTGCGGCCCAGACCGCATCCACCTGCCGGTCCGTCTCCTCGAATGTCCCGTCCGTCCGGATGACGAAGTCTGCGCGAGCGACCTTGTGATCGATCGGCAGTTGCGCCGCGATGCGGCGTCGCGCCGCCGCCAGGGTCAGGCCGTCGCGGGCGACGACGCGACGCTCCTGCGTCTCCGGCCGGCAGGCCGCGACGACGACGCAATCGAACGTCCGCTCCCGCCCGGTCTCGTAGAGCAGGGGGATGTCGGCTACCGCGAAGGGGACATCGCGCTCCGCGTCGCGGGCTTCGAACCAGTCGGCGATGGCCTCCCGGACCGGCGGATGGACGATGGCCTCCAGGTCGGCGCGGGCGGCGGCGTCCGAGAAGACCAGGGCTCCCAGCCGGGCGCGGTCCACCTGGCGGTCGGGGCGGCAGATCTCCGACCCGAACCGTTCCACGAGCGCCGCCCAGGCCGGCCGGCCGGGTCGCACGACCTCGCGGGCAAGCCGGTCGGCGTCGATGGTCGGCACCCCGCGCCCCCGGAGGCGCGCCAGCACGTAGGACTTGCCGGTCGCGATCCCGCCCGTGAGCGCCACCCGCAGCAGGCGGCCCCCCTCCCGCACGGGGGAGCCTGCCGTCACGCGGGCGCCTCTTCCACGCTCTCCGCCGGCGTGAGCCGCTCCTCGACGAACGTGTTCCACTCGTGGCACTGCGGGCACTGCCACAGGAGCTCCGTGCTGCGGTACCGGCAGTGCGTGCAGACGTGCGGGTCGAGATAGAAGACGGCGTCGCGCATCAGCTCCAGGTAGCGGTGCACCGGGGACGGGCGGAACTCCAGCGTCGCCAGGGTGCGCCAGACGAGTTGATGGACGGCGAGAGCGTGCGGGTTGTGCTTGAGCGACTCGAGCAGCAGGTCGAGGGCGCGCGCCGGGTCTCCCTCGTCCATCGCGTGCCGGCCCAGGGCCAGCCGCGCCCGCCAGTCCTGCGGGTTGTTCTCGATGAGCCGCCGGCAGAGGGCCACGAAGGGCGCGGGACCGTCCACCTCGGCGTAGGCGGTCTTCAACCGGTCGAGCGTGAGGTAGGCCCGCTCCGGCGCATTCTCGAGGATGCGCTCCCATGCCGCGATCGCCTCGCGGGGGCGTCCGCCGCGCATGTAGACGTCGCCCAGGTTCAGCGAGGCGGGTACGGTGCCCTCGTCGAGGTCGAGCGCCGACCGGAAGTGGGCCACCGCCTGCTGCGGCTCGCCCCGCCGCACCGCCTGGAGGCCCAGCTCGTTCTCGATGAACGCGAGAATGGCCTGGTCGCGCGGTTTCCTCGGCTCGTCAGCGATGTCCGTCAACCGCCGCCGGATCGCGCGCGCCTCGCGCCACTGCTGCTGCTCCTCGTGCAGTTTCTCCAGGTTGAGCAGCGCGTACTGGTTGTCGGGGTCGAGCTTGGTCACCTCCGAGAAGGCCTGGAACGCGCGATCGAGGAACCCGCCCTGCTTGTAGTCGAGCCCCAGGCTGAGCTGCACGTAGGTCTGCTCGGTCCTGCCCAGGCGGGACTGCTGCAGCAGCTTCTGGTGCAGCCGGACGGCCTTGCTCACCTGGCCGCGCTCGCGGTAGAGGTTGCCGAGGATCAGGTGGATCTCGAGGGCGGACGAGTCGAGCGCCGCCGCCTTGGCGAGCTCCTCGATGGCAAGGTCGACCTGGTTCGACACCAGGAGCTGGAGACCGAGAATGTAGTGGGGCGATTCCCGCGCCCGGCGGCGGTCGAACCAGCGCCCCTCCCGCAGCTTGTAGCGCTCCCACGCCTTGCCGACCGCAAGGCCGATCAGCAGCGCCACCAGCGTGGCGAGCAGGGCCAGGGTGTCGGTCATCGCGCCACCGGACCGCCGGTCAGAAGAGGTCCGTCCGCCAAAGGTCGTGCAGGTGGACGACGCCGGCGATCCGGCGCCGGTCGTCGACCACGATCAGCGCGGTGACGCGGTGCGCCTCCATCAGCCGCAGAGCCTCCACGGCCAGTGCCGATGCGGCGATCGTGAGCGGCGATCGGGTCATCACGTCGGCCGCGGTCAGAGCCAGCAGAGCGTCGGGCCGCGCGAGGCGCCGCCGCAGGTCGCCGTCGGTGATGATGCCGCCCAGCTCGTCGGACCCTACCGTCACGCAGGTCATCCCGAGGCCGGCCTCGGTCATGGTGCGCACGACTTCGGACATCGGCGACCCGGCGTCTACGCAGGGCAGGCCGGCCCCGGTCCGCATCAGGCGCTCGACCGGCAGCAACCGCTTGCCGAGCTGGCCTCCGGGGTGAAGGTGCGCGAAGTCCTCCTCCCGGAAGCCCTTGGCGACGAGGAGCGTCATGGCGAGGGCGTCACCGAACGCGAGGGCTGCCGTCGTGCTGGCGGTGGGGGCCAGGTTCAACGGGCACGCCTCGCCGCTCACGCCGCAATCGAGCGTCACGTCCGCCGCCCGTCCGAGGGTGCTCGAGGGCGATCCCGTAAGCGCGACGATGCGCGCGCCGAGGCGGCGGATCCGCTCCACGAGTCGGAGAACCTCGGGAGTCTCGCCGCTCTGCGAGATCGGCACGACGACGTCGTCCGCCTGGACCGCCCCGAGGTCGCCGTGCACCGCCTCGGCGGGGTGCAGGAAGTGCGCCGGCGTTCCCGTGCTCGTCAGGGTGGCGGCGATCTTGCGCGCGATGATGCCCGACTTGCCCATTCCCGTCACGATGACCCGGCCGCGACAGCTCGCGAGGAGCTCCACCGCGGACGACAGGCGCTCGTCGACCCGGTCGACGAGATCGAGAACGGCCCGGGCCTCGATGCGGAGCACCCTCCTGGCGACCGCGAGATCGATGCCGGCGGATGCCGGCGGGGCCATTCTCATGCGCTTCCCGGGGCGGCGCGGGCCGGATGCGCCGGAGGCGCGGTCTCCGCCGCCCGCCGGCCCGTCAGCTCGTGGATCGCCGCAAGTCGTTCGAGCAGCGCGTCGAGGCGGTCGAGGGGCAGGGCGTTCGGGCCGTCGCTGCGCGCTTCGGCAGGGCGGTCGTGAACCTCGAGGAACACGCCGTCGACACCCGCCGCGACCCCGGCGGCAGCCAGCGGCTCGATGAACTCGGCCTGCCCGCCGGACATCCCGTCGCCGGCGCCCGGTTGCTGCACGCTGTGCGTGACGTCGTAGACGACGGGGTGTCCGAGCGAGCGCAACTGCGGAAACGACCGCATGTCGACCACGAGGTCGCCATAGCCGAAGCTGAAGCCGCGCTCGGTGACGAGGACCCGGCCGTTCCCTGCCGTCACCGCCTTCCGGATTGCATGCCGCATCTGGAGCGGGGCGAGGAAGGGTCCCTTCTTGATGTTGACGGCGCGTCCGGTCGCCGCCGCGGCGACGATGAGATCCGTCTGCCGGCACAGGAACGCCGGGATCTGCAGCACGTCGGCGACCTCGGCCGCCGGCGCGGCCTGCGCCGGCTCGTGGATGTCGGTGAGGATCGGCAACCCGCTGGCGTCCTTGATGCGCGACAGGGTCTCGAGGCCTCGAGCCAGCCCCGGCCCGCGGAACGAGGTGAGCGAGGTGCGATTGGCCTTGTCGAACGAGGCCTTGAAGATGAGCGGCACGCCGCGGAGACGCGCCACCTCGCGAATCGCCAGCGCGAGGTCGTGCGCATGACCCTCGCTCTCGATCACGCACGGCCCGGCGATGAGGGCGAGCGGCCGGCCGCCGCCCAACGCCACGCCTCCCGCGACGACCTCGCGCACGGTTTCATTATAGGTGCGCCGCAGGCGCGCCGAACCGCACCGGCTCAGGCCGTGGAGGCGGTGCGGGGCGTTGCCCCGAGCTTGTGACGGTGCGTCGCGGCGACGAAACGGGCGAACAGCGGGTGCGGGCGGAGGGGCTTCGACTGGAACTCGGGATGGAACTGGACCGCCACGAACCACGGGTGGTCGGGCAACTCGATGACTTCGACGAACTTCCCGTCCGGCGACCGGCCGGAAATGCGGAGGCCGTGCTGAACGAGCGGCTCCTCGAACGCCCGGTTGAACTCGTAGCGGTGCCGGTGCCGCTCGGCGATGGGCGACACGCCGTAGGCCTCGTGCGCCTGCGTCCCGGCGACGAGCTCGCACGGATAGCTGCCCAGCCGCATCGTCCCGCCGAGGTCGTCGACGCCGAGCAGGTCACGGAGCTTGTAGATGACCTTGTGCGGCGTGTCCGGGTCGCATTCGGTCGAGTCCGCGCTGGCGAAACCGCACACGTGGCGGGCGTACTCGACGACGGCCCACTGGAACCCGTAGCAGATGCCGAAGTACGGGATCCCGCGCTCGCGCGCCACCTGCGCCGCCCTCATCATGCCGCGGCTGCCGCGGCTGCCGAACCCGCCGGGCACGAGAATGCCGTCCGCGTCGTCGAGCAACTGGTGCCCGCCGTCGGACTCCAGCGCCTCGGCCTCGATCCACCGTATGCGAACGTCGAGCCGATGGGCGAAGCCGGCATGGTAGAGCGCTTCGTTGAGGCTCTTGTAGGAGTCCTCGTACCCGACGTACTTGCCGACGACGTGGACCGTCACGTCGCCCGTCGGATTGCGGATGCGCTCCAGGAGATCGCTCCACGACTGCATCCTCGGCGCTTCGTCGTACGGGAGATGGAGGCCCTTCAGCACGATGCGGTCGAGACCTTCGGCGGCGAGCACGAGGGGCACCTCGTAGATGCTCGAGACGTCCTTTGCCGTGATGACCGCCTCTTCGTCGACGTCGCAGAAGAGGGCAATCTTGCGCCGGATCTCGGCCGGCAGAAGCCGGTCGGTGCGGCAGAGCAGGATGTCCGGCTGGATCCCCATGGAGCGCAGATCGCGCACGCTGTGCTGCGTCGGCTTGGTCTTGAGCTCGGCCGCGGCGCCGATGAACGGCACGAGCGTCAGGTGCACGTAGAGCGTGTTCTCGCGCCCCGCGTCCTGCCGCATCTGGCGGATCGCCTCCAGGTAGGGCTGGCTCTCGATGTCGCCCACCGTACCGCCGACCTCGACGAGGACGACATCGACGCCCGGCTGGCCGGCCACGAGGCGCATGCTGTCCTTGATCTCGTTGGTGATGTGGGGAATCACCTGCACGGTGCGGCCCAGGTAGTCCCCCCGGCGCTCCTTCTGAATCACCGAGAGGTAGATCTTCCCGGTGGTCCAGTTGTGGTTCCGCGTCGCCACCATGTTGGTGAAGCGCTCGTAGTGCCCGAGGTCGAGGTCGGTCTCGGCTCCGTCGTTCGTGACGTAGACCTCGCCGTGCTGGTACGGGCTCATCGTCCCGGGGTCGACGTTGACGTAGGGGTCGAACTTCTGCAACGCCACGCGGTATCCGTGGCCCTCGAGGAGCGACCCGATGGAGGCCGCCGCCAGCCCCTTGCCGAGCGAGGAAACCACGCCGCCGGTGACGAAGATGTACTTGACGGGCCGCTGGTCGGCGGCTCGCGCGGACGGCGTGGTCATCAGGAGGCTCGAGTGGCGAAGAGTTGGCGCACGCGGCGCAGATCCGCCGGCGTATCGACGCCGGCCTGCGCGGACGTCGTCTCGACCGTCCGGATTCGAAACCCGGACTCGAGCGCCCGGAGCTGCTCGAGGCGTTCCGAGCGCTCTAGCGGCGTCGGCTCGACGCGCGCGAGCTCGAGCAGGCAGCGTCGGCGGTAGGCGTACAGGCCGACATGGCGGAAGCCGAGCATGCCCGCCCTGCCGGCGTCGTGGCGGCGGTGCGGGATCGGTTCCCGCGAGAAGTACAGGGCGTCGCCGGCGCGGTCGGCGACGACCTTGACGGCGTTCGGGTCGCCGAACTCGTCCGGCGTCGCAATCGGGCAGCGGGCGGTGGCGATGTCGACGGACGGGGCGGCGAGCGCCTCGACCACCTTGTCGATCAGCAGGGGGTCCACCAGCGGCTCGTCCCCCTGTACGTTCACGATGATCTCGCTCGTGAGCGTAACCGCAACCTCGGCCAGGCGGTCGAGGCCCGAAGGGTGACCGGCGCTGGTCATTCGCACGTCGCCGCCGAAGGCGGCGACGGCATCCGCGACGCGTTCGTCGTCGGTGGCAACGAGCACCCGTCCGACGCCGGCCGCGGCGGCGGCGCGCCGGTAGACGTGCTCCACCATCGGCCGCCCTCCGATGTCGGCAAGGACCTTGCCCGGGAGTCGTGTCGAGTGGAAGCGCGCGGGGATGACGGCGACCGGCAGGGGGCTCGCGACGGCGGGCACGGAGCATCTTATCACCCCAGGTCACCCCGCGGCCGGGGCTGTTGCCTGCGCCGGATGCCGCCGGCGGCCGCACGGCGTAGTACGATGGGCAGGGTGACGCGCAGACAGCAGGGCGGGGAGGACGGCGACGGGGCGGTGCACGGTCCGGCCGGTATTGCGCCGCGTGCGCGGTGGGGCGGGGCGGCCCGCGTCGTCGGCATCGTTGCGGTGGGGGCGCTCGCGGTGATCTGGCTCAACGTCACTTCCGGGACACGGCAGATCGCGGCCGACCGGGGGCGCGCGGACCCGCAGGTGCCGGTGGTGGGTCCGGAGCCGCTGCCCGCCGGTCTCCGCGAGGGCGCCGCGCGGTTGCGCGAGCGCCTGCGCGCCGCGCCGCGTCCCGTAGAGAGCGTCAGGAACCCCTTCCGGCTGCCGGCGGCCGGGGAGCGGGCCGCGCTCCCCCCGACGGCGTCCGCGGGCCCCCGCTGGGCACCGCGCGCGGGCGAGCGTTCGACGGCCGGTCTCGGCCTCGCGCTCATCGGGATTGCCACGACGGAGACCGCGGAGGGCCCGCAGCGGACGGCGGTTCTCCTGCGGCGGGGAGAAGTCGTGCTCGCCGCGCCCGGACAGCCGGTCGGCGGCGGGTGGACGCTCGATGCGGTGGGGGACGACGGCGCCGTGTTCCAGAACGCCGCCGGCGACCGGCAGCGCCGGACGCTTCCCTGACGTGTCACAACCGAACGACGGCGGCCGAGCTCACGGCCGGTACGCGCTGGATCTGCGCAATCACGGCGGCACCGATCTCGACCTCGTCCGCCGGCGAGGGATGCGACTCCACGCGGACGACGCCGACCGCACCGGCGGCGCCGCGCCCGAGCGCGAAGGCGGCGATGTTGATGCCGTGGCGGCCCAGGATGGTGCCGATCTCGCCGATGACTCCGGGCCGATCGTCGTTGCGAATCACGATCAGCGTGCCTTCGAGCGGAACCTCCACCTCCACGTCGTCGAGCCGCACGAGGCGCGGGCTGTCCGGCTCGAACACTGCGCCCTCCGCCCACAGCTCGCCCGCGCTCGTGTGGAGCTTCAAGGAGAGGAGGCCCGTGAAGTTGCGGGGGCGCGAGCTGCGTGACTCGACGACCTCGAGTCCGCGCTGGGCAGCGACGGTCCGCGCGTTGACCAGCGTCGCCTCGGACGAGAGCACGTGCCGGAACAGTCCCACCAGCGCCGCGCCGGCCAGCATCTCGGTGCTGCCGTCGGCCAGCGCTCCGTAGTACCGGAGCCCGACCGTGTGCGGGCGCCCGGGCGCGAGCTGGCCCAGAATCCCCCCGAGGCGCTCCGCCAGCCGTACGTAGGGCTGCAGGCGCTTGACCTCCTCCGGTGCCACCGAGGGGTAGTTCACGGCGTTGCGCACGATGCCGGCGCGCAGGTACTCGCGCACGCTCGTGGCCGCGTCGACGCCGACGAGCTCCTGCGCCTCGGTCGTCGACGCGGCGATGTGCGGGGTGGCGACGACCCGCGGCAGACCGGTGAGGGCCGTGTCGGGCGACGGCTCGTCCCGGAAGACGTCCAGCCCCGCCCCGCCGACGTGTCCGGACGCCAGCGCCTCGACGAGCGCCGCCTCGTCGACGAGGTCGCCCCGCGCCGTGTTGATGATCCGGACTCCCGGCCGGCAGCGCGCGAGGAACTCCCGGCTCACGAGGCCGCGCGTTGCCTCCGTGGAGGGCAGGTGCAGGCTGATGAAGTCGGACTGCGCGCAGAGGTCGTCGAGGGTGACGAGCGCGACGCCGAGGTCCGAGGCGACCTGCTCGGCGATGAACGGGTCGTAGGCAACGACGTTCATGGCGAACGCGCCGGCGCGGCGGGCCAGCTCGCGCCCGATCCGGCCCACGCCCACGACCCCGAGGGTCTTGCCCCGCAGCTCTGCTCCCCGCAGCCCGGCCTTGTCCCAGACGCCGGCCTTCATCTGCGCGTCGGCGCGGGCCACGGAGCGGGCCAGGGTCAGCATCAGGGCGCAGGCGTGCTCGGCCACGCTCACGCTGTTGGCGCCGGGCGCGTTGAGGACCAGCACGCCGCGCGCGCTGGCGGCGTCGAGGTCGACGTTGTCGACTCCGGTGCCGGCCCGCGCAACCACTCGCAGGCGCGGGGCCGCCGTCAGGACCTCGGCGGTGACGCGGGTCGCGCTGCGGACGATGAGGCCTTCGGCGTCGGCGAGGTCGGCGGGCAACGTGTCGGCCGGCTGCCCGGCGCGCTCCACGACGGCCCAGCCCTCGGCGCGGAGCAGCGCCGCGGCCGATGCGGGGAGTCGGTCGGCGATGACGATCTTCATGGGGAGCTTGTGCGCGCCGACGGGCGCGTCGGGAATCTGCGCTGGCGAGGAGTCCTCCCCGGCGCGTTCCAGGGCACGGACTCCCGGCGAATGACCGGACGCGAGATTGGGCCCGCTGCGCGGGCACACGGCAAGTATGAGTATAATGTGGCGCCATTCGGACCGAGTCGACCACGCCCCCACCGAGGACGGTGCACGTCGCTGGAATCGCCCGCGCGCCGCGGCAGCCTCTCACCTGATGCGGCGCGCCTTCCGCACGGCCGATTGAGCGTAGCTTCGCGCGGGCGGCGCCCGATGCACGCGCGCATGGAGAGGGCAAACGGGACGGAGTAGCTGCGAGATGCCGGAGTTCAAGCACCTGACCGCGCCGTCCGAGGGGACGGCGATCACCCGGGCGAACGGCGCGCTGGTCGTTCCCGACGATCCCATCATCCCGTACATCGAAGGAGACGGAATCGGCCCCGACATCTGGCGGGCCTCCGTCCGCGTTTTCGACGCCGCCGTCCGCCAGGCGTTCGACGGCGCCCGGCGCGTCGTCTGGTTCGAGGTCCTCGCCGGGGAGAAGGCCAACGACCGGACGGGAGAGTGGCTTCCGGCCGATACGCTGGAGGCCGCGCGCGCCTACCGGGTGGCGATCAAGGGGCCGCTCACGACACCGGTGGGGGGCGGCATCCGCAGCCTCAACGTGTCGATCCGGCAGTTGCTGGACCTCTACGCGTGCGTCCGGCCCGTCCGCTACTTCCGCGGGACGCCGTCGCCGGTCCGCAACCCGGAGCAGATGGACGTCGTGATCTTCCGCGAGAACACGGAGGACGTCTACTCGGGGATCGAGTGGGAGCAGGGCTCGGAGGAAGCGCGGCGCCTCATCGAGTACCTGGGGTCGGAGATGGGCAAGCGCGTGCGCCCGGACTCGGGAGTCGGCATCAAGCCGATCTCGATCACCGGCACGAAGCGCCTGGTGCGCATGGCCATCCGCTACGCGCTCGACAACGGCCGGACGAGCGTGACTCTCGTGCACAAGGGCAACATCATGAAGTTCACGGAGGGCGCGTTCCGTGACTGGGGGTACGAGGTGGCGCGGGAGGAGTTCGGCGAGCGTACCGTCAAGGAGTGGGACGGGGAGGCGAACGGCCGCGTCGTCATGAAGGACCGCATTGCCGACAGCATGCTCCAGCAGATCCTGACGCGCACGTCCGACTACAGCGTGATCGCCACGACCAACCTGAACGGCGACTACCTCTCCGATGCCTGCGCGGCGCAGGTGGGCGGGCTCGGGCTGGCGCCGGGCGCCAACATCGGCGACGAGGTCGGCTTCTTCGAGGCGACGCACGGCACGGCGCCGAAGTACGCGGGCAAGGACGTCATCAACCCCAGCTCGGTGATGCTGTCGGGCGCGATGATGTTCCGCTACATGGGATGGGGCGAGGTCGCGACGCGGATCGAGGCGGCGATCGAGCGCACGATTCAGCAGAAGAGGGTCACCTACGACCTCCACCGGCTGATGGAGGGTGCGACCAAGCTGAAGACGTCGGAGTACGCCGACGCGGTCATCGCCAACCTGTAGGCGGAGAGAGGTCATGAACCGGAAAGTCACGGTGATCGGGTCGGGGAACGTCGGCGCGACCGCCGCGCGCAGCATTGCCGACAAGGAGCTCGCCGACGTCGTCGTGCTCGACATCCTGGAAGGCGTGCCCCAGGGCAAGGGGCTGGACATTCTCGAGGCGTGCCCCGTCGAAGGGTCCGACGCGCGGGTCCTCGGCACGAACGACTACGCCGACACGGCGGGGTCCGACGTCGTGGTGATCACCGCGGGGCTGGCGCGCAAGCCCGGCATGAGCCGCGACGATCTGCTGAAGAAGAACTACGCCATCACCAGGACGGTGACCGAGCAGGTGATGGAGCACTCGCCCGACTGCATCATCCTCCCGGTCACCAACCCGCTCGACGCCATGGCCCAGGTGGTCCACCGGGTCAGCGGCCTGCCGCGGGAGCGCGTGATCGGCATGGCGGGGGTCCTCGACTCGTCGCGGATGCGCACGTTCATCGCCGAGGCGCTCGACGTCTCCGTCGAGAACACGCACGCCTTCGTGCTCGGCGGCCACGGCGACACCATGGTGCCGCTGCCGCGCTACTCGACCGTGGCCGGCATTCCGATCACGGAGCTGCTCGACGCGGCGACCATCGACGCGATCGTGCAGCGGACGGCACACGGCGGCGCGGAGATCGTCAAGCTGCTCGGGACGGGAAGCGCCTACTACGCGCCGGGCTCGGCCGTCGTCGAGATGGTCGAGGCGATCCTGAAGGACAAGAAGAAGATCCTCCCGTGCTCCGTCTTCCTGCAGGGCGAGTACGGCATCCGGGATCTCTTCGTCGGTGTGCCGGTCAAGCTCGGGGCCCGCGGCGTCGAGCAGGTCGTCGAGATCACGCTGGCGCCGGACGAGGCGGCGGCCCTCCGGAAGTCGGCCGACGCGGTGCGGGAGCTGGTGACGACCATCGGCGTGTAGGGGGCGCGGCTTCCCGAGCGAGCGCGGACCTCGATAGTGAAGATCCACGAGTACCAGGCGAAGGCCCTGTTGGCGCCCTTCGGGATCCCGGTCCCGCGCGGCGAGGCGGCGTTCACGCCGGGGGAGGCTCGTGCGGCGGCCGAACGGCTCGGCGGACGGGTGGTCGTCAAGGCGCAGATCCACGCCGGCGGCCGCGGAAAGGGTGGCGGCGTGCGGGTGGTCGCCGGCCCGGACGAGGCCGCGCAGGCCGCGGAGGCGCTGCTCGGGAGCACGCTGGTCACGCCGCAGACCGGCCCGTCCGGCCGCACGGTGGGCCGCCTGCTCATCGAGGAAGCGCTCGACATCGCCTCGGAGCTCTATCTCGGGTTGCTGATCGACAGGGAAGCGGAGCGGCTCGCCGTCATCGCCAGCGCGGCGGGCGGCATGGAGATCGAGGAGGTCGCGGCTGCCGCGCCCGACCGCATCCACCGCGGGACGGTGCCGGACGCCGGGCTGCAGGCGTTCCAGGCGCGGGGGCTCGCCTTCCGCC
Source organism: Vicinamibacterales bacterium (assembly GCA_965215155.1). Classification (GTDB taxonomy): domain Bacteria; phylum Acidobacteriota; class Vicinamibacteria; order Vicinamibacterales; family UBA8438; genus JAGWAJ01. Next base: position 3,712,383 of record CBDCCY010000004.1, read on the forward strand.
TGGGCCTGACGGGCCGCGCGGCCCTCGAGGCGGCCGCCGTCATGGTGGCCGCGGCACGGGCCTTCCGCGATCTCGACGCCTCGCTGGTCGAGATCAATCCACTCGTCGTGACGGGGGACGGCGCGGTGCTGGCGCTGGACGCGAAGGTGACGCTCGACGACAGCGCGCACTTCCGTCACGCCGGCCACGCCGAGCTGCGCGACCCGGCCGAGGAGGATCCCCTGGAGGTCGAGGCCTCGGAGCACGGCCTGAACTACATCCGGCTGGACGGCACCATCGGCTGCATGGTGAACGGCGCCGGGCTGGCCATGGCGACGATGGACATCATCAAGCTCGCCGGCGGGGAGCCGGCCAACTTCCTCGACGTCGGCGGCGGGGCGAACGCCGGCCAGATCCGCCAGGCGTTCCGCATGCTGCTCTCCGATCCGCACGTGAAGGCGGTGCTCATCAACATCTTCGGCGGCATACTCCGCTGCGACGTGCTGGCGGAAGGCGTGATCGCCGCGGTGCGGGACCTCGACGTCCGGCTGCCGGTCGTAGTCCGCCTCGAGGGTACGAACGTCGAGCAGGGGCGGGCGGCGCTCCACGCCAGCGGCTTCAACTTCACGACCGCCGACACGATGGACGAGGCGGCGGCCCGTGCGGTGGCCCTCGCGGGCTAGTCACCCGATGGCGGTTCTGATCGATCGGCGCACGCGCCTGCTCGTCCAGGGGCTGACCGGCCGCGAGGGGACCTTCCACGCACGCCAGGCGGCGGCGTTCGGCACCACCGTCGTCGCCGGGGTCACCCCCGGCAAGGGGGGGACGACCCACGACGGCTGGCCGGTGTTCGACAGCGTGGGAGACGCGGTCCGGGAGACCGGCGCGAACGCGTCGGTCATCTTCGTCCCGCCGCGCGCGGCCGCCGACGCCATCCTCGAGGCGGCGGCCGCGGGCCTGCCGCTGGTCGTCTGCATTACCGAGGGCGTCCCGACGCTCGACATGCTGCACGTGGTGCAGCAACTCGACGGGGGCGGAACGCGGCTCGTCGGGCCCAACTGTCCGGGCGTCCTCACCGCCGGCCAGGCCAAGGCGGGGATCATTCCCGGTCACATCTCCCGGGAGGGCCGGGTCGGCATCGTCTCCCGCAGCGGCACCCTGACCTACGAGGCGATGCACCAGCTGACCCGGCTCGGCCTCGGACAGTCGACGTGCATCGGCATCGGCGGCGACCCGCTCATCGGCACGACCTTCGTCGACGCGTTGCGCCTGTTCGAGGCGGACGCAGATACCGATGCGGTGGTGCTGATCGGCGAGATCGGCGGTTCCGCGGAGGAGGAGGCGGCCGCGTTCATCCGCCAGCGGTTCGGCAAGCCGGTGGTCGGTTTCGTGGCGGGGCTGACCGCGCCCCCGGGACGGCGCATGGGGCACGCGGGAGCCATCATTTCCGGAGGGCGGGGAACCGCGGCCGAAAAGATGGCGGCGCTCGAGGAGGCCGGCGTCCGGGTGGTTCGGAGCCCCGCCGACATCGGATCGGCCGTCGCGGGCATAGTCCGTGCATGACCGTACGATTCGTGCAATAATCCGGGGTTGGCGCGACGCGAGAACGGGAGTCTGGCGCGCGTCCTCCCTAGTACCGACAGGCTCTCCAACGTTCGAGGCGATTGCATGGCACCCGAGGTCGCAGTCCAGGAGGCTCCCTCCCAACCTACCACCCGGCGGATCGTCAACGACTTCAGCATTCAGGTCGCGACTGTCAACGGCTCGGGGAGCCAGACCGCGAATCTCGTGCTGCTCCGTTCGATCTTCCGGATGGGGATCCCCGTCTCGGGCAAGAATCTCTTCCCCTCGAACATCGCCGGGCTGCCGACCTGGTACACGATTCGCGCCAACCGCGACGGGTACATCGCGCGCAAGCAGGAGATCGACTTCCTGGTCGCGATGAACGCCCAGACGGCGCAGGAGGACGTGGTAGCGCTCCAGCCGGGCGCCGCCGTGGTCTATGACGAGCCGCTGAATCTCGCCGCCCTTCGTGACGACCTCACGTTCTACCCCGTGCCGTTCGACAAGCTGGTCGCCGGGGTCTGCCGCGACGCCAAGCTGCGCCGTCTCGTGCGCAACATGATCTACGACGGCGTGCTGGCGAGCCTGCTCCGCATCGACCGCGCCGAGATGGAGCGCGCCCTCGAGAAGCAACTGGGGCGGAAGCCGAAGGCCGTGGCTCTCAACCGGGAGGCGCTCGACGTCGGGTTCGCGTACGCCGAGCAGCACTTCGAGAAGCGCGATCCGTACTTCGTCGAGCCGATGGACGCCACGTCGGGCCAGGTGCTGATCGACGGCAACGCCGCGGCCGCCATCGGGGCGATGATGGCCGGGGTCACCGTCGTGACCTGGTATCCGATCACGCCGTCGTCCTCTCTGTGCGAGACCCTCATCGACTATCTCCGGCAGCACCGCATCGACAAGGACACCGGCAAGGCGACGTTCGCGGTGGTGCAGGCGGAGGACGAGATCGCCGCCATCGGCATGGCGATCGGGGCGGGCTGGGCCGGTGCGCGCAGCATGACCTCGACCTCCGGGCCGGGCGTCTCGCTGATGAGCGAGTTCGCCGGGCTCGGCTACTACGCCGAAGTGCCGGCCGTAATCTTCGATGTCCAGCGGGTCGGGCCGTCCACGGGGCTGCCGACGCGCACCGCGCAGGGCGACGTGCTGTCGACGGCGTTCCTCTCCCACGGCGACACCCGCCATCTCATGCTGTTCCCCTCCTCCGTCGAGGAGTGCTACTCGATGGCGATCGAGGCTTTCGATCTGGCGGAGCGGTTCCAGACGCCGGTCTTCGTCATGAGCGACCTCGACCTGGGGATGAACACCTGGATGTCGCAACCGTTCGGGTACCCGGAGAAGCCGCTGGATCGTGGCAAGGTGCTCGATGCGGAGACGCTCGAGCGGATCGGCAAGTTCGGACGCTACCGGGATGTCGACGGCGACGGGATTCCCTACCGCAGCGTGCCGGGCGATCCGATGCCCGCGTACTTCTGCCGCGGCTCCGGCCACAACGAGTGGGCGCAGTACAGCGAGCGGCCCGACGACTACCGCAAGAACATCGACCGGCTGCGGTCCAAGCTCGAGACCGCGCGCAACTGGCTGCCGGCTCCCGTGGTCACCATCAACCGCAAGGCGTCGATCGGCGTCATCGCCTACGGGACCACACACTGGGCCGTCGTGGAGAGCCGCGACCAGCTGGTCAACGAGGAGGACGTCCAGACGTCCTACTATCGCGTCTGCGCCTATCCGTTCCGCGACGCTCTGACGTCCTTCGTCGAGCGCCACGACCGCGTATACGTCATCGAGCAGAACCGCGATGCGCAGATGCTCTCCCTGATGAAGCTGGACCTGGCGCCCGAGCTGGCCGGGCGGTTGCGCAGCGTCCTGCACTACGCCGGCCATCCGATCGACGCCAGGACGATCACCGACAGCATCCTGATCCAGGAGGGCTACCGGGTCGAGAAGACCCGACCCCAGCCGGCGCACGTGCCGCAGAGCGCGGGCGTCGGAGGCGAGTAACGCGTCCGGCGAGACGCACGAAAGGGCGACGTGGCGACCGTTCAGACACCGCCGGCAGGCAGAGGCAAGGTCAACCGCATCGGACTGGCGTCGCAGGAATACCGGGGCACGAAGACGACATTGTGCGCCGGATGCGGACACAACGCGATCTCGGAGCGCATCATCCACGCCTGCTTCGAGATGGGCATCGAGCCCGACCGTGTGGTGAAGCTGTCGGGCATCGGCTGCTCCAGCAAGAGTCCGGCCTACTTCCTGGGCAGCTCGCACGGGTTCAACGCGGTCCATGGCCGCATGCCCTCGGTCGGCACGGGCGCGATGCTGGCGAACCGCCGGCTCATCGCGGTCGGCGTGAGCGGCGACGGCGACACCGGCGCGATCGGCATCGGGCAGTTCGTCCACCTGATGCGCCGCAACCTGCCGATCATCTACATCATCGAGGACAACGGCTGCTACGGCCTGACGAAGGGCCAGTTCTCGCCGACCGCGGATCTCGGGTCGACGCTGAAGACCGGAGTCGTCAACGACCTGCCACCGATCGACACCTGCGCGCTCGCCATCGAGCTCGGCGCCTCGTTCGTGGCGCGCTCGTTCTCCGGCGACAAGAAGCAGCTCTCGGCCGTCCTGAAGGCCGCGCTCAGCCATCGCGGCACCGCCATGCTCGATGTGCTGTCGCCGTGCGTCACGTTCAACGACCACGAGGGGTCGACCAAGAGCTATGCGTACGCCAAGAGTCACGACGACCCCCTGGGGGAGCTCGATTTCGTGCCGTACTTCGAGGACATCGACGTCGACTACGAGCCCGGCACGACGCACGAAGTGGAGCTGCACGACGGCTCGACCCTCTACCTGACGAAGCTCGCCGAGGACTACGACCCCCGCAACAAGCTGCAGGCGATGTCGGTCCTGCAGGAGACCCGGTCGCGGGGCACGTTCGCGACGGGTCTGATCTACGTCGAGCCGGAGAAACCGGACTTCCTCGAGATGCTGAACCTCGTGGACGAGCCGCTGGCCTCCCTGCCGCAGGATCGAGTCCGCCCGCCGGCGCCGGTCCTGGAGGCGATCATGAACGACCTGCGGTGACGCCATGCAGCGGACGCTGGCCATCATCAAGCCGGACGCAGTGGGGCACCGTCTCGTCGGCTCGATCGTGAGGCGCATCGAGGCCGAGGGGTTCCGCATCGCCGCCATGCGGCTGGTGCGGCTGACCCGCGGAGAGGCCGCCGCGTTCTACGATGTCCATCGGGACAAGCCCTTCTTCGACTCCCTCACCGGATTCATGTCGTCGGGTCCGGCGGTCGTCCTGGCGCTCGAGGCTTCCGATGCGATCGCGCGCTGGCGGCGGGTGATGGGCGCGACCAACCCCGGCGAGGCGGAGCGGGGCACGCTGCGCGCCGAGTTCGGGACATCCATCGAGCAGAACGCGACCCACGGTTCGGACGCGCCCGACACCGCCGCCACGGAGCTGGCTTTCTTCTTCCGGGGCGTCGAGCTTGCGCGTCCGGACGGGCGTGCGTCGGTGGCTTCTGGCGCCTCCTGACGGTTGCATCGGGAGTCGCCGGCGAAGGAGTGCAGGTTTGGGCCGACTCCTGGTTGTCGTCGGTCTTCTCACCGCGGCCGGGGGCGCGTTGCTCATGGCGGGCGTGCCGATCGGACGCCTGCCGGGCGATCTGGTCTTCCGGCGGGGCAACGCGACCATTTACCTCCCACTCGCGACGTGCGCCCTGGCGAGCATCGTGCTGAGCCTCGTCCTGGCCTTTCTCCGTCGTTGACCGCGGCGGGCGCGGGACCGCGCACGCCGCGGCAGCTCGATGCCGCGCCCTCGGGTGGCTGGCCTCCTCCGGACGTCCCTTGCCGGAAACAACACGCCCGTAGTATGATCCGGTGCCCGTGAGGCAATCGCTGGTGCAGGTTTTGCATCCGTATGCGCGGATGCCACGCAGCGTGGCGCCGCCGGGCGCGTTCGCGGTTCCCCCTAGACGCACGAATGGACAAGTTGGTCGAGCGCGAGCCCCCGCTGCGTGCGAGTCGCCTCGCGAAGGCCCCCGCGCTGGCGGTTCAGTTCTTTCTGATCCCGTTGGCCGTCGTGGGGGTCATCGTGCTGGTCTACGGGGGCTTCCGGGCACTGGTGACGACCGAGCGTACGCCCGAGGAGTTCCTCAGCGACGTGCGGACCGGCGGCCGTGAGCGCCGCTGGCCTGCCGCCTTCGAGCTGTCCCGCCTGCTCGCCGATCCCGAGACCGAGGTCCGGCATCCGAACCTCGGGGCCGCCGTCGTGCAGGCCTTCATCGACTCGGAGGGGGACGATCCCCGGGTGCGCCAGTACCTGGCCCTCGCCATCGGCCGGCTGGCCCACCCGCCCGCGGGTGCGGCGGCCGAGCTCGTCGAGGCGCTCGACGGTCCGGACACCGAGGTCCGGATCAGCGTCATCTGGGCGCTCGCCTCGCTGGGCGATCCGGGGACCATCGGGGACATCGAAGCGATGTACTTCGACGAGGACGCCGGCGTGCGCAAGATGGCCATCTACGCGCTCGGCGCGCTTCCGGGCGCGGGGCACATGGCCACGTTGCGGAACGCGCTCGACGATCCGGCGGCGGACGTGCAGTGGAATGCGGCCGTTGCGCTCGCGCGGCACGGTCTCGAGGACGGCTTGCCGGTGCTGCGGCGCATGATGGACCGGCCCTACGTCGAACAGATGGTCACCCTGGCGCCCACCCCGCAGGATACGGTCGATCCGGTGGCCGCGGTCATGGTGAGCGCGTTGCAGGCGGTGTCGGCGCTCGGGTCGAGCGAGCTGAACGAGCAGATCCGGGAGCTGAGCGAGAACGATGCGAGCCTGCGGGTCCGCAACGCCGCGCTCGAGGCGCTGGACGCGTTGCCGTCCGCACCCCGGCCGGCCGGGGATGCGGCGCTGGCGATCCGTTGACCGGGCCGTGAGGTCCCGGTCGAGCCGGGAGTCGGCGGCGCGGAACGGCGGACGCCGGTGGGATTGGCTGGGCGCCAGCCGGAGCCGTCAGGCGACGGTTGGTGGGCCACGACAGACGGAGCAGGAACGACGATGGCCGAGACTGATGGTTCTGTAACCCCCCCCGCTGCCGGTGCACCGCCGGCGAAGCCGAAGCCCAAGCCAAAGCCCGCCGCACCCGCGCCCAACCCGGCGCTGGCGGGGCGGACGACCAGCGCTGCCGCCCGCAGCACTCCCCGCAAGGCGGCCGCTGCCCCGGACGACAGTTCGCCGCTGATGGGGCGCCGCGGCTGGATCGGACTGGCGTGGGGTGCGTTCACCGCGTCGTTCGTCGGGTGCATGCTGGGCGGTACGGCCCGGTTCATGTTTCCCAACGTGCTGAACGAGCCGCCACAGCAGTTCACGATCGGCTTCCCGACCGATTACGGCGACGGCGTGGACGAGCGGTGGAAGAACGCGTACGGGGTGTGGGTCGTGCGGACCCCGTTCGACGACTACCACGAGGCGCCCGGCTTCTACGCCCTGCTGGTCACATGCACCCACCTCGGCTGCACGCCGAACTGGCTGGCGGCCGAGAGCAAGTTCAAGTGCCCCTGCCACGGGAGCGGGTTCCGGCCCACCGGGATCAACTTCGAGGGACCGGCGCCGCGGCCGCTCGAGCGGGCCCGCATCGTCCTGGCCGAGGACGGCCAGATCATGATCGACAAGGCGAGGAAGTTCCAGGAGGAGCTGGGGCAGTGGACCGACCCCGAGGCCTTCCTGCAGGTATAGGACAGGGCGCTGACGATGGCCGACGCGAAGACGATTGAACCGCAGGAGAGCGCGCTCGTACGAGGGTGGAACTGGCTGACCGAGACGCAGGTCTGGACCTCCATCTTCCGGCATGCGGCGCCGATCAACGACCGCAACCGGGTCCTGGTCATGCTCTCGAACGTGTTCCTGCACCTGCACCCCGTGCGCCTCAAGAAGCACGGCGTGCGGCTCCGCTATACCTGGTGCATGGGAGGGTTGAGCTTCTTCCTGTTCCTCAACCTGACCTTCACCGGCGTGCTGCTGATGTTCTACTACCGGCCGACCCTCGAGTACGCCTACTCGGACATCGTCGGCCTGCGCGAGCACGTCCCGCTCGGCATCATGCGGGAGATGCACCGCTGGGCCGCCCACGCCATGGTGATCACGGTCTGGCTGCACATGTTCCGGGTCTTCATGACCGGGTCGTACAAGCCGCCGCGGGAGTTCAACTGGAACGTCGGCGTCATCATGCTGGTCCTGACGCTGCTCCTCTCGTTCACCGGTTATCTGTTGCCCTGGGATCAGCTCGCCATCTGGGCGATCACGGTCGGGTCGAACATGGCGCGGGCGACGCCCTTCCTCGGATACGAGGGGCCGGGGGCCTCGCTGCTGGCCCTGGGTGACGTGCAACTGATCCACGCTGCCGCCGACGCGCGGTTCGCGCTGCTGGGCGGGACGTTCGTCGGCGAGGGGGCGCTGCTGCGCTTCTACGTCCTGCACTGCGTCGCGCTCCCGCTCGCCATCGGGTTCCTGATGGCGGTTCACTTCTGGCGCGTGCGCAAGGACGGCGGCATCTCGGGGCCGCTCTAGGGGGGCTCCGGCCCACGCCCGATCAGGTGCGACATGGACGCGATCAAGAGCTTCATCAACATCTTCGCCGACCCGAGGCTGTTCTTCATCCTCTCGGTCGCCGCGCTCGCTCTCATCGTCTGGAAGCGGGAGATCTTCGCCCGAAACGCCGTCGGCTACGGGCTGATGGCCGTCCTCGGGGTCTTCTTCGGCTTCGGGCTCTTCGACGAGAACTTCGTGCTGATCATCGCGAAGCCCGACAACGTGCCGATCGTGGCGCTGATCTTCCTGGTGATCTTCTTCACCTGGTACTCGATGCGCGAGGCGGTGCTCAACGACCAGCGAATGGAGGCCGGCGACGAGGTCATCGAGAAGCAGGAATCGGATCGCGTCTGGGTGTGGCCCGACCTGGTGTACACGGAGTTGATCTCCCTGATCCTCTGCACGGCGATCCTCGTCGTGTGGTCCATCGGCCTGGAGGCTCCCATCGAGCAGCCGGCGAATCCGGCCGCCACGCCGAACCCGTCCAAGGCTCCCTGGTACTTCCTCGGGCTCCAGGAGATGCTGGTCTACTTCGATCCGTGGCTGGCCGGCGTGGTGCTGCCGAGCCTCATCATCGTGGGCCTGATGGCGATCCCGTACATCGACACGAACCCGAGGGGCAACGGCTACTACACCTTCAACGAACGCAAGGCCGAGATCGTCATCTTCCTCTTCGGCTTCGTCGTCCTCTGGTCGTCGCTCATCGTCCTCGGCACCTTCCTCCGCGGACCGAACTGGAACTTCTTCGGCCCCTTCGAGTACTGGGACGTCCACAAGCTGGAGGCGCTCACCAACGTGCAGCTCTCGGAGTACGTGTGGGTGCGCGGCCTCGGCCAGGCGTTGCCGGACAACATTCTGCTGCGGGAGAGCGTCGGCATCCTGCTCACCCTGGCGTACGTGTTCGCGCTGCCGGTCCTCCTGGCCCGGACGGTCTTCAGGAACTACTACGAGAAGCTCGGACCGACACGCTTCTACGTGACCGTGGTGCTGTTCCTCATGATGCTGTCGCTGCCGGCCAAGATGTTGGCCCGCTGGGTCTTCAACCTCAAGAACATCGTTTCGATCCCCGAGTACTTCTTCAACATCTAGCCGTACACCATGGCTGACAAGAAAAGCGTTGGGCACGCCTACAACGTCGACTTCCTGAACGTCGTCTTCGCCGCGTCGTGTCTGTTCCTGTTCCTGACCAGCATCTGGATGATCTGGGACGACTACGACCGCGAGTGGAAGGGACACCAGCGGCAGTTCGTGCTGCTCGAATCGGAGGTGACGCGCCTCAACCTCGAGGCGGCGCAGGCGGCGGTCGACGAAGGGCGTCTCGAAGCGTTGCGGGCGCAGCGCGCCGAGGCGGAGCAGACCGTGCTGCTGAACCGGCAGCGCGTGGACGAGCTCGAGAGCCAGCTCGAGGGCGTGGAGGCGGCTCTCTATCTCGCCAGCCAGAACTACAACTTCCAGAAGGCGGACTACGACGTCGAGCGATACGCCTTCGAGGAGCTCCAGGCCGAGCATCCCGAGGACGTGGAGGGGCTGCGTCCCGAGATCGACGCGATGTACGAGCGCTGGATAGAGTTGGGCCTCGAGGTCGAGAGGCTCACGGCCGACCGTGACGGCCTTCGCGAGCAGATTCGTGAGTTCACCGGCGGCGTCAGCGATGCGGACACGGAGATTCGGGAGATCACGGCCGAGACCACGCGCCTCGAGGCGCGGCTCGTCGACCTCGAGGTGGACTTCGTCAACGACTACCTGCTGAACGCTCCGCTGCTCGACTTCATGGCCCCGACGCTGACCGTCCAGCAGACGATCACGCCGAACGTCGTCGACGACGTCAACTTCACGCGGGTCCCGAAGATGGATCGCTGCCAGACCTGCCATCTGGCGATCGACAGAGAGGGCTTCGAGGATTATCCGCAGCCGTACCGGACGCACCCCAACCTCGATACCTACGTCGGGAGCGCGTCGCCGCATCCCATCGCCTCCACCGGGTGCTCGGTCTGTCACGACGGGATGGGGCAGTCGGTCGGGTTCGTGCACTCGTCGCACACCCCGACCGGCGACGAGCAGACCCATCGCTGGGAGGAGGAGTACGGCTGGGAAGTGCCGCACCTGTGGGACTACCCGATGCTGCCCACGGAGATGACGGAGGCGTCGTGCGCTAAGTGCCACAAGGACACCGTGCACGTGCCCGAGGCATCCTCCCTCAACCTCGCCTACGGCCTGTACGAGCGGGCCGGCTGCTATGCCTGCCACCGGACCCGCGGTTTCGAGGATCTGCGGAAGCCGGGTCCCAACTTGACGCGCATCGGGGCGAAGCTCGAGCCCGAGTGGGTCGCGAACTGGATCCGCGACCCGCGGGCCATCAAGTCGAGCACGTGGATGCCGCGCGTCTGGTACAACTCGAACACCAGTTCGCCGGAGGACGCCCGCCGAAGCGAGGTGGAGATCGACTCGGTCGTCGCCTACCTGTTCGCCAACTCCGAGGACCACGAGTTCGCGGTGCGGCGACCGCCGCGTGGCAGCGCCGCTCGCGGCGAGGAGATCGTCGCGTCGGTCGGCTGCCTCGCCTGCCATATCGTCGGCGACGAATCGCGCCTCGAGGCCGGTCCGCGGCGCACGTTCGGGCAGCCGCTGCAGAACATCGGCGACAAGACGAGCTACGAGTGGCTGTTCGACTGGGTCCGGGATCCGCGCCATTTCAGCAGCGAGACGTTCATGCCGGATCTGCGGCTGACGGATCGGGAGGTGGCCGACGTGGCCGCCTACCTGAGCGGTCTCAGCGGTTCGGCGGGCCAGCCCGCGCAGGCGACCTACGACGACGACGAGGTCGGCGAGGTGCTCCTCGATTACGTGCGCTCCGTTCTGCCGACCGCCGAAGCGGAGGAGCTGGTCGGCGGCATGTCGTTCGAGGAGCAGCAGATCGATCTCGGGCGCCGCGTGATCGGGCGCTACGGCTGCTACAGTTGCCACGAGATCGCGGGCTTCGGTCAGGAGACGCAGCCAATCGGGATCGAGCTCACCGAGGAAGGGAGCAAGCTCCTCCCGCGGCTCGACTTCGCGTTCGTGCACGACATCCCGCACACGAAAATCGAGTGGTTCAAGCAGAAGATGCGCGACCCGCGCGCGTTCGACCGCAGCCGCGTGCTGCAGCCGCTCGAGAAGCTGCGGATGCCCGACTTCGGCATGAGCGAAGAGGAGGTCACGCTCTTCGCGACGGCCATCATGAGCTTCCAGACCGACGTGCAGCCCCTGGCCGCCCAGGTTCCCCGGTCCGCCCGGCACGATGCGCTGCGGGAGGGCCGCAACCTGGTCCGGAGGCGGAACTGCGTCGGCTGCCACGAGATCGAGGCCGACGGGGGCGACTACGCGGATCTGCTCGACGATCCGTCGCTGGCCCCACCGATGCTGACGCCGCAGGGGGCCAAGGTTCGCCCGGAGTGGCTCTACGCCTTCTTCCGCGAGCCGATCACGATCCGGCCGTGGCTCGACGTCCGGATGCCGAGTTTCGGGTTCGAGGATGACCACTGGAACGTGGTGCTCGATTACTTCGCGGCCATCTCCGACGTCGTCGGGCCCTTCCGCACCCACGATCCGGTGATCCTGGCGCAGGTTCCGCCCGAGGGACGCGAGCTGTTCGACCTGCTGCGGTGCCAGCAGTGCCACGTGCTGGACACGATTCCAGCCGACCAGCCGACGGACAACCTCGCTCCTGACCTCCGCATGGCGTCGGAGCGCCTGCAGCCGGACTGGATCCTGGATTGGCTGCGGGAGCCGCTGGCCATCCAGCCCGGGACCCGGATGCCGATGCTGTGGACGGAGCTGCCGGGGTCGTTCTACCCGCAGTTCGGCCAGGACGGCGAGCGGCAGATCGAGGCGATCCGCGATTACCTGCTCACCTTCCGGGGCGGCCCCAGCCCCCTCCGAGCCGGCAACTAGCGTCGGGCGGAGGGCAACCGGTCGCGCCCGGACGGACGCGCCGGACGTCAGGGGCGGGCGAGGGCAGCGTCGACCGTCGTGAGGGTTGCGCCCGCGTCGTGCATCTCGGCGGCGGCGCTCTCGCCGCCGGTCGCGTCCACCGCCGCGACGGCGTCGGAAACCACCTCGACGCGGAACCCCAGTCGCACGGCGTCGAGCACGGAGGCTCGCACGCAGTAGTCGGTGGCGAGACCGCAGACCACCAGCTCCCGCACGCCGCCCGCCGCGAGCGCCTCGCCGAGCCGGGTGCCGTCCGGCAGCGTGCCCTCGAAGGCCGAGTAGCCGTCCGTGTCGGGTGCCTGTCCCTTGCTCACGATGCGCGCGTCGGCCGGCAGGTGGAGCCCGGGGTGGAACGCGGCCCCGGGGGTGTCGGCCACGCAGTGCACCGGCCAGGGCCCGCCGTGGTCGGCGAAGTGCCGCGAGCCGTCCGGATGCCAGTCGCGGGACGCGAAGACGGGAATCCCCGCCTCGGCGCAGCGAGACAGCAGGCTGTTGATCGGCGCCACCACGCGATCCCCGTCCGGGACCGCCAGCGCCCCGTCGGCGCAGAAATCGTTCTGGACGTCCACGACGAGCAACGCGCGTGCACCTGATCCCGACATGCCCCCCCTCGTTCTCCAGACTAGGAGCTTGCGCCGCAGAAAGCAACGCAGTGGAGTGCTGCGGCGCAAGCTCCTGGGGAGGGGGGGGCTGGGGCCGAACACGGAGCCTGCGACGGGTTTGGCGGCGGTAGCATCGCCCGCGTTCCCGAGGTGCCGCCGGTAACACCCCCGACCGGGTGACCGCCGGTGGGCAACGCGCTCGGCAGCCGCGCCCTCGTCCTGGCGCATCGGTGCCGGGCTCGCGCGCAGGTGGCGGCGGGCCGAGGCGACCCCGTCTGGTTCACGGGCGCGCGCCTACCGTCGGCGGCCGAATCGCTCTTCGAACGCCGGCGTCGCACGCGTGCGGACGCCCCCGCGGGCCGGGGCGTCCGCGATCAGGTAGGCCGCCGCGAGACCGCGCGCGCCGGCCCAGGCCAGCCCGGCATCGATGCCCATCACGTAGAGGGCGGTGGACAGGACGTCCGCCACGAACGCCTGCTCGTGCCATACCGTCACCGCGGCGGAGCGGGCGACCGGCCTCCCCGAGCGCGGATCGAGAATGTGACCGATCCGGCCCCCGTCGTCCAGGCGTACGTCCCGTTCCGAGGGGCCGCTCGTCGCGATCGAGCCGCCGCCCAGGCGGAGGCGTGCGGCCGCCTCCTCCCGCCGCTCCGGGTGTGCGACGGCCACCGGCCACGCCCCGTCCGCGGCGGGCCCGGACACCGCCACCTGTCCGCCGAAGTCGATGAGCCAGGCGCCCTCTGCACCCGAGTCCGCACGGCGCACGCGATCCAGCGCCTCCCCCTTGCCGAACGCGCCGGCGTCGAGCGTCACCGGGGCCCGGCGCACGACCGTGCACGCGGCCCGGTCGAGCTCGAGGCGGTGAAAGCCCGCTGTCGCCGCCTCGGGGCGGGGGGCGGCCGGGAAGGGTCCGGACCCGCGGAGGCCCCACGCGTCGACGAGACGCCCCACAGCCGGATCGAACGTTCCTCCGGTCGCTGCGTGCCACGTGGCGAGGCGCCCGAGCAACTCGCAGGTGACCGCCGGCACCTTGTGCGGGGAATCCACCGGCTGCCGGTTCAGCCGGCTGAGAACGCTGTCGTCCCGCCAGGTGCTGAGCTCGGTCTCCGTCTCCTCCACGACCCGCACCATCCGCTCGAGTCGCCGGAGGCCCGTCTCGCGGTCCCTCGCCTCCGCGACGAAGCGTGCCAGCGTGCCCATCAGGTACACGCTACGCTCGACGCGTTGCGGGCGCGCCGGCCGGCCCCGCTCCGGCGCGGCGCGAACGGCCTCCGGGAGAGGGGCGCCCGCAACGAGCAGCCCCGCGGCCACCCCGAGGCAGATGACCAGGCAGCGCACCGCGCGGCGGGCCGCGGGTCGCCGAGCCGTGCGCTTCAGGATCGCGCCTCCCGCGAGCCGCCAGCGCCCATCTCCTCCACCAGCGCCAGCAGCGCCGAAAGGTCGTGACGGCCGAGCCCCCGGCCGTGGAGGCCGTTGATCGACTGCATGGTGACGGCTCCGGCGGGCAGGGCCACCCCCAGCGCATGGGCGAGGCGCATCACGATGTCCAGGTCCTTGTGGTACAGCCGGCTCTCGATGCCGGCCTCGAAGTCCCGGCGGACCATGCGCTCGCCAAAGAAATCGAGGACGCGGCTCGACGCCATCCCGTCGAGCATCGCCTCCCGGACCCGCCCGGCATCCAGACCGCTCCGCCGGGCGAGCGTCAGGGCCTCGGCGACCCCTTGCGCCGTGACCAGCAGCAGCAGTTGATGGCACGCCTTCGTTGCCTGCCCCGCCCCGGACGGGCCCATGTGACGCACCTTCGCGCCGACGCAGTCGAGCAACGGCCGGACGCGCTCCAGGACCTCCTGCTTGCCGCCGGCCATGATGGAGAGAGTGGCGTCCCGTGCTCCCTGCGGCCCGCCCGAAACCGGCGCGTCGAGCATCTCGATGCCGCGCTCGCCCAGCGTCGCGGCGATCGCCCGCGTCGCCTGGGGATCGATGGTGCTGGTGTCGATCACCACCGTACCCGGCCGGGCACCGTGTATCACGCCGCCGTCACCGAGCAGCACGCCCTCGACGTCGGACGTGCCGGTCACCATCGTGAACACGGCGTCGCACCCGGCGGCCAGCGCAGCGGGCGTCTCGGCGGTGGCCGCCCCCCGCTCCACCAGCGGCGCCGCCGACGCCGCCCGGCGCGTGCAGACCGTCACCTCGTGTCGCCCGCGCAGTAGATTGAGGGCCATGGGGCGCCCCATCACCCCCAGCCCGATGAAGCCGACTCGCATCTCTGGTCACCGGCCGTGGAGCCCGGCCGCGTTGACGTGTGCATGGTGCGCCGCTTCGAAGGCCTGCACCCTGCCGGTCAGGTAGTCCTGGCCGCGTTGCAGGCGATGTACCCCCATTGCCGCGTACGCCGCGCACACAGCCGTCAGAACGTCCGTAGCGGTCTGCCAATCCATGTCGTGATGATCCTCCGACTTGGCTGCGGGTGCAAGAAGCGAGCCCTCCGGGGACGACCCCCAGAGTGAGTCGCGGCCACCGGGGTCGGCAGGAGCGTCAGGGTGCGCCACGTCACGGTACAATCGCCCCGGTCCCGGGCGGAGCGCCGGATCCAGGGGCGCATCCAGCGGGTACGGGAGCAGACCATGAGCGCTACCTCCAGGATTCGCGGCATCGGGTTCCTCGTCGACGAGTCGTCACCGGACGAAGTCGTCATTCCGGACGACATGGGGGCAGAGGAACGCCTGCTGATGCGGTCCATCGAGGAGTTCGCGGCGCAGGAGGTGGCCCCGCACCTCGATCGGATCGAGCAACGCGACGAGCAGGTCATCCTGCCGCTCTTCCGCAAGGCCGCGGACCTCGGGATCTTCATGGCCGAGGTGCCGGAATCGCACGGCGGCCTCGGCCTGAACGTCCTGGCCGTCGCCGGCATGAGCGAGAAGCGCTCCGCCTTCGGCGGCCTGGCCTCGACCGTCTTCGCCCACCAGGGCATCGGCACGCTGCCGCTCATCAACTTCGGCACCGACGCGCAGCGGGCGCGTTACCTCCAGCGCTGCATGGACGGACGGATCATGGCCGCGTTCGCCCTCACGGAGCCCGGCTCCGGGTCGGACGCCATGAACATCCGCACGACGGCGGTGCTGAACGAAAGGGGAACGCACTACGTCGTGAACGGCGCGAAGCAGTGGATCACCAACGCCGGATGGGCCGATCTGTTCATCCTGTTCGCCAAGGTGGACGGCACGCAGTTCACCGCCTTCCTGCTCGAGCGGGACACGCCGGGGCTGACCGTCGGCGGGCACGAGCGCCTCCTCGGCCTGCATGGGTCGTCGGTCTGCGCCCTGACGCTCGAAGATGTGGAGATTCCCGTCGAGAACGTGCTCGGCCAGATCGGCAAGGGGCACCGGGTGGCGCTGTGCACGCTGAACCTGGGGCGGATGAAGATGGCCGCCAACTGCGCCGGCACAGCCAAGAAGGCGCTGGTCACGGCGGCCGCCTACGCCGCCGAACGCCAGCAGTTCGGCCGTCCGATCGCCAGCTTCGGGCTCATCCAGGCCAAGCTGGCCGAGATGGCGGCGCGCGCCTACGCGGCGGAGTCGGTCGCCTACCGCACCGCCGGCCTCGTCTACACCGCCCTCGGGGCGCTCGACCGCGGCGCGCGGGAGTCGCTCGACGCCAAGCTCGCCACGCTCGCCGAGTTCGCGGCCGAGTGCGCCATGGCGAAGGTGTTCGGCTCGGAGACCTACCACGGCCTGGCCGACGAGGCGTTGCAGATCTTCGGCGGCAACGGCTTCAGCGAGGACTACCCGGTGGCCCGGATGTACCGCGACTCACGGATCACGCGCATCTACGAGGGGACGAGCGAGATCTGCCGGTTGTCCGTCGCGAAGGCGATCCTCAAGCGGCTCGACCGCGGAGACCTCGAGCTGCCACGGCCGGTCCTGCCGGCCCGGCTCGAGTCGCCGGCCGCCGATCCAACGCGGGCCGCGGCGCTTCGCACCCCTGTGGCCGGCCTTCGCGCGATCTGCCTCGACCTGCTCTCGCAGGCGGTCGCGCGGTTCGGCACCGCCCGCCTCCTCGACGACGAGCGGCAGGCCTACCTGGGCGGGATCGCCACCATGGCGATCGAGCTCTACGCCGCCGAGTCGACCGCTCTCCGCGTCCGGAAGCTCGAAGACGGCCGGCCCGACGCCGACACGTCGCTCGCTGCGGCGCTCGCCCGGCTCACGTTCGAGCGGGCCGCCGGCCGCGTCCGGCAGGAGGCCGCCGTGCTGCTCGCCGGCCTGCACGCCGGGGACGACCTGCGGGACGCGCTCGCGGCGGTCGATCGGCGACTGCCGCTGCCGGCCGACCGCATCGCCCTCGACGGCCGGGTCGCGCGCGCGCTGGTCGAGCGGGGCGGGAGCCTCCCGGATTTCGCGGCGGCGTAGCCCCGTCGCTGATATAGTGGCGCCGGTCCGCGGGCCGCGACTCGCGGACCCGACACGGGCCGGGCGTGACAGCCGCCGGGGAAGGAGCCGCAGAGAATGAAGCTGGTCACCGCGATCATCAAGCCGCACATGCTGGACGAAGTTCGCGACACCCTGTCGCGCCTCGGCGTCGCCGGCATGACGACGACGGAGGTGAAGGGGTTCGGCCGCCAGAAGGGCCACACGGAGATCTACCGCGGCGCCGAGTACTCCGTGGATTTCGTGCCGAAGATCAAGCTAGAGATCGTCGTCGCCGACGACCGCGCCGAGGCGGTCGTGGACGCCGTCAAGACATCCGGGCGCACCGGGCAGATCGGCGACGGCAAGATCTTCGTGAGCGACATGGAGCAGGTCGTTCGGATCCGGACCGGAGAGTCGGGACCCGACGCGCTCTGACCGTCCGGTGCGCGCGCGGACCGCGGCGGCACGCGCCGCGGCACGGCCGGAGGCAGGCGAGGCCGGATGCACACGGGCGCATCCGATCGCCCGCCCACCGCGGGTCGTGGCCGGGCGCACGGTCGTCCGGGCGAGGCAGACACCCAGACATCGGCGCCGTGAACCTGACGCTGCGGCCGCCCGCACGCGCCGCGGAGAGAGGGGCAAACAACCGCATGACGTTCAAGTCGAAAGCCATACTGGTCGGACTGGGCGGTGCGCTCGCCGTCGCCGTCCCGCGCGCGGCCTGGGCTCAGGACGAGCTGAGCTCGGGAGACACCGCCTGGATGCTCACGTCGGCCGTGCTCGTCCTGTTCATGACGATTCCGGGCCTCTCGCTCTTCTACGCCGGGCTGGTCCGGGCCCGGAACGTCCTGTCGGTGATGATGCAGTGCTTCGCCATCACCTGCCTCGTCACCATCCTGTGGACCGTCTACGCGTACGGGCTGGCGTTCGGGGACGGCGGCGGTCTCAACGCGTTCATCGGGGTCGGGAAGTTCTTCCTGTCCGGGGTCGGCGTCGATTCGATGTCCGGCACGATTCCGGAGACCGTGTACCAGATGTTCCAGCTCACGTTCGCGATCATCACGCCGGCGCTCATCGTGGGAGCGTTCGCGGAGCGGATGCGGTTCTCGGCGATGATGGCGTTCATGGCCCTCTGGGTCACCATCGTCTACGCGCCGGTCGCGCACTGGGTCTGGGGCGGCGGGTGGCTCGGCGAGCTGGGCGTGCTCGACTTCGCAGGCGGCACCGTCGTGCACATCAACGCGGGCGTCGCCGCGCTCGTGCTCTGCATCGTCATCGGCCCGCGGGCCGGGTACCCCACGACGCCGATGCCGCCCAACAGCCTCGTGCTCACGGTCGTCGGCGCGTCGATGCTGTGGGTGGGCTGGTTCGGCTTCAACGCCGGCAGCCAGCTCGCCGCCGACGGCGTGGCGGGCATGGCCATGGCGGTGACCCACATCGCCACGGCCACCGCGGCGCTCACCTGGATGACCGTCGAGTGGTTCTCGCACGGCAAGCCGAGCGCGCTCGGCATCGCCACCGGCGCGGTCGCCGGCCTGGTCGCCATCACGCCCGCGTCCGGAACCGTCGGCCCGGCCGGCGCGCTCGCCATCGGCATCGCCTCGGGAGCGCTCTGCTACTGGGCCGCGAGCAGCCTGAAGCGGAAGCTGGGCTACGACGACTCCCTCGACGTCTTCGGCGTGCACGGCGTAGGTGGTTTCGTCGGCGCAGTCCTGACCGGGGTGTTCACGGCGGCAGCGTTCGGCGGAGCGGGTCTCGCCGAGGGGGTCGGCATCGGACGACAGGTGGGCCTGCAGCTCGCCGGCGCGGGCGCCACCATCGTCTACTCGGGCGCGCTCACGTTCGTGATCGCCAAGGTCCTCGACGTGGCAATGGGGCTGCGGGTGGACGCCGAGGAAGAGGGCGAGGGACTCGACCTCTCGCTGCACGACGAGCGCGGCTTCAACCTGTAGCCCGGGGGCGAAGGGCGGCGTCGACGGTCGTGCTCTGCTGCCGCCCGCGGCCCCTTGCGGCCGTGGGCGGCCCCCTCACCCCCCGTGCTCCACCCGCTCGGCGATCGCCGTGCCGAGCTCCACGGTGGTCGCGGTTCCCCCGAGGTCCCGGGTCAGTCGCTGCCCGCCCGCCACCTGCGCCTCGACGGCGCGCACGATCGCCGCGGCCGCCTCCCGCTCCCCCAGGTGGTCGAGCATCATGGCGCCGGTCCAGATCTGCCCGATCGGATTGGCGATGCCGCGCCCCGCGATGTCGGGCGCCGACCCGTGGACCGGCTCGAACATCGACGGGTGCTCGCGCTCCGGATTGATGTTCGCCCCCGGCGCCAGCCCTATGGAGCCGGCGGCGGCGGGCCCGATGTCCGACAGGATGTCCCCGAAGAGATTGCTCGCGACGATCACGTCGAACCAGTCGGGATGCTGCACGAGGTGCGCCGCGAGGATGTCGATGTGGAACTGGTCCGTCCGGACGTCCGGGTACTCCGCGGCGATGGCGTGGAACCGCTCGTCCCAGAACGGCATGCTGTGGATGATGCCGTTGGACTTCGTCGCCGAAGTGAGGTGCCGCCCGGGACGCGACCGCGCCAACTCGAACGCGTAGCGGATGATGCGGTCCGTGCCGCGGCGCGTGAAGACCGCCTGCTGCACGACGAGCTCCTCGTCGGTGCCGGCGAACATCCGGCCGCCGATCTCCGAGTACTCGCCCTCGGTGTTCTCGCGCACCACCACGAAGTCGATCTCCTCGGGGGTGCGTCCGGCCAGCGGCGACGACAATCCCGGCAGCAGGCGCACCGGGCGCAGGTTGACGTACTGATCGAAGGTCCGCCGAATGGGAATCAGCAGCCCCCAGAGCGACACGTGATCGGGAACCCCCGGATAACCGACCGCGCCCAGGTAGATCGCATCGGCGCGGCGCAGCTCGTCGAGGTAGTCGGGGGCGGCCATCGCACCCGTGCGGGCGTGGCGCTCGCAGCCCCAATCGTAGCTGCTCCAGCGGAACTCGCACCCGTAGCGGCGCCCGGCCGCCTCCAGGACGCGCACCCCTTCGGGCACGACCTCCACCCCGATGCCGTCGCCCGGAATCAAAGCAATCGTGTAGCTCGCCATGTCGCGCCGTCCTCCAACGCGCCCGGAGATCGTCCGCCTGCGGCCTGCTTTCCGCCCGACCGGGCCACGCGCCTGCCGGGCGACGCCGTCCGCCCGCAACGCGGCGATCTCGACGGCGCCGCTCCGCCGTGCCGACCGCTACCGTACGATGCCGTCCGCCCGCAGCGCGGCGATCTCGACGGCGCCGTATCCGGCTTCGCCCAGGACCTCGTCGGTGTGCTGGCCCAGCAGCGGGGCGGGGCGCCCGGGCGTGAGCGGCGTCGCGGACAGCTTGATGGGCGTGCCGAGCGTCGAGATCGTCCCCAGCGTCGGGTGCTCGGTGGGGACCACCATCTCGCGGGCCCGGATCTGTGGATCGTCCATCACCTCGCGGTAGTCCTGAATCGGACCGCACGGAATGTCGCGGGCGTCGAGCTCGGCCAGCCAGTGGGCGCGCGGGCGCGTCGCGGTGACCGCCTCGATGGCCGCTGCCAGCCGCTGCCGGTGGCGGACCCGGCTGCCGTCGCTCGCGAAGGCCGGATCGTCCAGCCACTCCGGATGTCCCAGCAGGTCCGCGAGACGCCGGAAGATGCGTTCGTTGGCCGCGCCGAGCGTGATGTAGCCGTCGCTGCACCGCACCGCCTGGTACGGCGCGCTCATGCGGTGCGCGGATCCCAGCGGAAGCGGTACCCGCCCGCTCGAGAAGAGCTCCGTCGCCTCCCACACCGACAGCGCCACCCCGGCGTCGACGAGCGCGGTGTCGACGAGCTGGCCCCGGCCGGTGCGCGCGCGGTGCTGCAGCGCACCCAGGATGCCGATGACCGCGAACAGCCCCGCCCCGAGGTCCGTCAGCGGCACTCCGACCTTGACCGGCGGGCGGTCCGGCTCCCCGGTCACCGACATCAGTCCGGAGACGCCCTGGGCAACCAGGTCGAACCCTCCCTTGCCGGCCGCCGGCCCGGTCTGCCCGTAGCCGGAGATGGAGGCGTAGATCAGCCGGGGACTCGCCTCGGCGAGGGAGGGGTAGTCGAGCCCGAACCGCGCCATCACGCCGGGCCGGTAGTTCTCGACCAGCACGTCCGCCGCGCCTGCGAGGCGTCGAGCGACCGCCTGCCCGCGCCGCTCTTTCAAGTCGACGACGATGCCCCGCTTGCCGCGGTTGACCGCGTTGAACGCCGCGCTGTCGTCGCCCTCGGCGCCCGCCATGCGCCGGGAAGAATCGCCCGTCGGCGCCTCCACCTTGATCACGTCGGCGCCCATGTCGCACAGTACCATCGCGCAGTACGGCCCCGCCATGACCTGCGTCACGTCGAGCACGCGGATGCCGTCGAGCGCGGAGGTCATGACCGCTGCCGCCGCGACGCGCCGCGGGACGGGAGGCTGCCATCGTGTCGACCCCACATGTCGTGCGCACCCAGGATGGCCCGATCGCCGTAATCACGTTCAATCGTCCCGAGGCCCGCAACGCGATGACCTGGCCGATGTACGACGCGCTGGTCGAGCAGTGCGAGCAGATCGATGGGGCGGACGACGTTCGCGTCGTCGTCCTGCGGGGAGCCGGGTCGAAGGCGTTCGTCGCCGGAACGGACATCGCGCAGTTCCGCACCTTCCGCACGGCGGAGGACGGCATGCGCTACGAGCAGCGCATCGACGCGGTCGTGGACCGCCTGGAACGGCTCGCCAGGCCGACCATCGCCGCCATCGACGGCGTGACGACCGGCGGGGGCTGCGCCCTCGCGGCTGCCTGCGACCTGCGGATCTGCACCACGCGGGCGCGCTTCGGCGTGCCCATCGCGCGAACCCTCGGCAACTGCCTCTCGGCGTCGAATCATGCCCGGTTCCTCGATCTGATCGGCCCGGCGCGCCTCAAGGAGTTGCTGTTCACCGGCCGCCTCCTGTCCGCCTCGGAGGCCGCCGAGGCCGGTCTCGTCAACCGGATCGTCGAGCCCGACCGCCTCGACGCCGTCGTTCGGGAGTACGCCGAGACGATGGCGGCGAACGCGCCCCTGACCCTTCGAGCGAGCAAGGAGATGATTCGGCGGATTCAGGCGCACCGGCGGACCGATCCGGCACTGGGACGCGATCTGATCATCACGTGCTATACGAGCGCCGACTTCCACGAGGGTGTCGACGCGTTTCTTGCGAAGCGCGCGCCGCGCTGGACCGGAAGGTAGCGCCGCCAAACCCGTCGCAGGCTCCGTGTTCGGCCCCAGCCCCCACCGCCCCTGGAGCATGCGCCGCAGAACGCACGTCGTTGCGTTCTGCGGCGCATGCTCCAGGCCCGGGCCCGCTGCGGGCAACCCGCGTCGAGCCGCAGCCGACGACGGAGCGATTCTACCCTGTCCCGGTCGGCTCGTCCGGCGCCGGAGCGGGGAGCGCGAGCGCCCGCCGCACCCGGTCCGCCAGTGCGGCCAGCCCCGGACCGACGGGGCCGGCCAGGTGCAGGCGGAGCACTCGCCGGCCCCGCTCCGAGAGCACCGCCGCGTCGCCGCGCGCCTGGGCCGTCTTCACGGTCCCGAAGGTCGACGCGTGACCCGGCACCGGCAGGTCGTCCTCGTCGTCGCACGTCACCTGGAGGAAGACTCCGCGGTTCGGGCCCCCCTTGAAGGCCTGACCCGTCGAGTGCAGGAAGCGGGGTCCGAACCCGACCGTCGTCGCCACGCGCCGGGCGTCGCGGACGGCGATGCGCAGTCGCGCGAGCGAGGCCTCGTGCGCCGCGCAACGCTCGACATAGGCCAGCACTCCGAAGTAGTCGCGCGGGCGGAGCCGGGCGCAGTGGGCGGCCAGCAGCTCGTCGAGCGGATCCGACCCGGGCCCTCCGGGGAGCGACGCGGCCCGACCCTCGTCCGCAAACGCCAGGATCTCGCCCCCCGGATACGATCCGCGGGCCGTCGGGGCGACCGGGGAGCATCCGCCGCCCGCTTCGTGCTCGGCCGTCAGCCGGCGCGTTGCGACCTTGCTCGCCTCGACGTCCGGCTGATCGAACGGGTTCACACGCAGGATCGCGCCCGCCACCGCCGTCGCCATCTCCCAGCGGAAGAACTCGCCGGCGAGGTCGTAGCGGTCGGCGAGCGACAGCCGGACGACGGGGTGTCCCGCCGCCTCGAGCCGGGCCAGTGCCGCTTCCTGCTCCGCGTCTGCCGCGCCGTCGAGCAGAACCGAGACGAAGAGCCGGTCTTCGCCGTAGGCGCCGGGCGGACCGAGCGCTTCGCCGTCGATCGGAAGGATGCCGGTTCCCCGCTTGCCCGTCGATTCGGCGAGCAACTGCTCGAGCCATGCGCCCAGGCCGCGGATCGGCCGCGACAGGACGAGCGTGACCTTGTCGCGTCCCTGCCGGGCGGCAACCCCCAGCAGGAGGCCGAGCCGAACTCCCGGGTTTCGCGCGGCGGGCACGCCGGCCCCGCACGCCTGCGCCATCCGCTCGGCGGACGCCAGCAGCCGGTCGACATCGAGACCCATCGCGGCGGCCGGCACCATGCCGAACGGCGACAGGGCGGAGAAGCGTCCTCCGATGCTCCGCACGCCCCGGAAGACCGCGCGAAACGCCGACGTCGACGCGCGGTCCTCGAGCGCCGACCCCGGATCGGTGATGGCCACGAACCGCGAGCCGGCCGCTTCGGCGCCGATCCGCTCCGCCACCCGCGCGTGGAAGTAGCGCTCGAAGAGACTCGGCTCGAGGGTGGTGCCGGACTTGCTCGCCACCACGAACAGGGTGCGCTCGATGTCGAGCTCCCTCTCGAACGAACGGACCTGGGCCGGGTCCGTGGAATCGAGGACCCGCAGATCCGGCGCCCCCGCGACGCGCCCGAACGTCTCCCGCAGCACCTCGAGGCAGAGGCTGGAGCCGCCCATTCCGAGCAGGCCGACGTGGGTCGCGCCCTCCGCCGCCACGGCGGCGCCGAAGCTGCGCAGGCGGTCGAGGTCGGCCCGCACGCGGCCGGGGGCGTCCAGCCAGCCCAGCCAGCGGTCCTCGCCGGAGCCCGTCCAGAGGGACGCGTCCCCGCCCCAGAGGCGCGCCGAACCGCCCCCGCGCTCCCACTCGGCGGCCGCGTCCGCCGTCGCCGCCCGCAGTGCCGGCGGCAACGCCGCGCCGTTCTCCCACGTCACCGGATCTGCCGCCATCGCCGTTCTCCTCCTCGCCGCCCGGCCCGGGGCCGACGGGGCCGGCGCCACGTCGTCCCGGCCCTCCAGTCCACGCCGCGCGGTTGCGCTCGACGCCCGCCCAACCCTACAGCAGTCCGCGCCTTCTACGGCGCGAGCTCCCGGCACCGCCCCCGAGGTGCCGGGCGAGGGCGGCGAGGTTGTTGCATGCTGCACGGACGGGCGCGCGAGGCGCCGGCGACGCTCGAGACGCGCCGCCGCCTCGCGGACGGGCTTCCGTGTACAGTGAGCACGGGCGGATCGTCGCCCGCCGGAGGGCAGGACGTCATGAACGCCGCGGTGAGAATGAACGGCGTCACCAAGACCTTCGGGCGGATGACGGCCGTCGCCGGACTCGACCTGGAGGTGCCGCGCGGCGGGCTCTACGGCTTCATCGGCCCGAACGGCGCGGGGAAGACCACCGCGATCCGTATGCTGATGTCGATTCTCCTTCCCGACGCCGGCACGATCGCCATCCTGGACCACGCCTCGGCGCTCGACGCGAAGGATCGGATCGGCTACCTGCCCGAGGAGCGCGGCCTCTACCGGAAGATGCGGGTCCGGCCGTTCCTGCGCTACCTGGGGCGCCTGAAGGGCCTGGGCGGCGCGGATCTGGAGCCGCGGATCACGGCCGCCCTCGACCGCGTCGGCCTGCCCGGCGTGGATCGCAAGCGTTGCGACGAGCTGTCGAAGGGGATGTCGCAGAAAGTGCAGTTCGTGGCCGCCACCCTGCACCGGCCCGACCTGCTGATCCTCGACGAGCCGTTCAGCGGCCTCGACCCCGTCAGCACGCGCATGCTGCGCGGCGTCATTCTCGAGGAGCACCGCCGCGGCGCCACGGTGCTCCTCTCGACGCACGTGATGCCGCAGGCGGAGGAGATCTGCGAGCGCGTCGTCATGGTGCACCGGGGCCGCAAGGTGCTCGACGACGACCTGACCACCATCCGCCGCGCCTACGATCCCCGCACGGTGCAGCTCGAGCCGCTCGACGCGGAGGCCGACACGACGGCCCTGGCGTCGCTGCCGGAAGTGGAACAGGTGCGGCCGGCGGATCGCGGGCACGAAGTCCGGCTGCGGCGCGGCACGGACCCGGCGGCGGCGATGCGGCGCCTCCTCGACGCCGTCCCCGCAGCGCGCATCGAGCTGTCCCGACCGCGTCTCGAGGACATCTTCGTCGACATCGTCGGCCGCGGCGCCGCCGGCCCCGCCGGCCGCAACGGCGAGCCCGGCGGTGCTTCCCCCCGGGCCTCGCGGGGTGGGGCGTCGTGACCCGCATCGTGCAGGTCGCTCTTCGCGATTTCCTGGCCGTCGTGACCACCCGGGGTTTCGTCTTCGGATTGGTGGCGACGCCGGCGATCGGCGGCATCCTGGTCCTGGTCGCCCCGAGCCTCTTCGACGATTCGGACTACCGGATCGCGGGGGAGTACGCGATCGTCGATCCGACCGGCGCGGTGGCGCCGCGGATGCGTGCCGCGATCGAGCCGGACGCGGTGGCCGGCCGGCGTCTTGCGGCACTCCGGCGAGGGATGGACCGCGTGCCGGAGGCGGTGCGCTCGGTGGCGGAGGACGCCGTGCAGCCGTCGCTGGCGGCCGAGCTCGGCCCGCCGCCGGACATCCGCCTGACGGTGCTGCCGGCAGACGCGGGCCTCGAAGCGGCCCGGGCGTGGCTGGCCGAGGCCCCCGCTGCGCAAGGCGATCAGCGCCGCGCGGCGCTGATCGTGATTCACGACGACGCGGTCACGGGGGAGGATCCGGCCGCCGCGCTGGGGACCTACGACCTCTACGTACCGGCGGGGCTCGACGACCGGGACCTCGATTTCTGCCACGAGGCAATCCAGGAGGCGATCGCCGAGGCGCGCGCCGCTGCCCACGGCCTCGACCGGGCGGCGGTCGAGCGCCTGCTGGAGGTCGATGCCGACCTCAAGAACGTGCAGTTGCTCCGGCGAGCAAGCGGCTTCTTCGGCATCGGACGTCCCTCTAGCGATTTCGCTTATTAGCGCCGCGACCGGCCTCGATTGCGGTTGGAGCGGGGGCGGAGGGCGAGACCGTCGGCGGACTGACCCGCCTCCTGCCCGCGGTGTACATGATCCTGCTGATGGTGGGCATCATGGTCGGCGGGCAGAACATGCTGACGTCGACCGTCGAGGAGAAATCGAACCGCGTCGTGGAGGTCCTGTTGTCGGCCGTCTCGCCGATGGAGCTGATGGCGGGCAAGCTGCTCGGCGCCATGGCGGTCAGCTTCGTCATGATGGCGTTCTACGCCGGGATCGGTCTGGCCCTGCTCGCCTCGTTCTCGCTGCTCGGCCTCGTCGACCCCTGGCTGATCCTCTACCTGGGGATCTTCTTCGTCCTCGGCTTCCTGGTGCTCGGCTCGCTCATGCTGGCGGTCGGGGCGGCGGTCAACGACATGAACGAGGCGGCGTCGCTGCAGGGTCCGCTGATCGTGGCGATCATGGTGCCGTGGCTCTTCTGGCCGGCGGTCGCCCGCTCGCCGGATTCGACGCTGGCTCTGGTGGTCAGCTTCCTGCCGCCGGTCAACACGTTCGGGATGCTCATCCGGATGGCGTCGACCCAGCCGCCGCCGTGGTGGCAGGTCTGGCTGTCGATAGCGATCGGGGCCGCCGCGGTGGTCGGCGCCGTCTGGGTCGCGGCGAAGGTGTTCCGGATCGGGCTGCTGATGTACGGCAAGCCGCCGGACTACAGGACGCTGATCCGCTGGGTCCGGGCGGCGTAGAAGTCTGCTCGGCCTGGCGGGCCGGGATGGCGGCAAGGGACAGGCGAGGAGGCGGCGGCCACGCTGCCGGGAGGAGAGACATGGAGTCGAAGGGCGGGGCAGGCGTTCGGCGCCGGCAGGGCCGGTTCACGCGGCGGCAGGCGATGCAGGGCCTGGGCGCGTTCCTCGGATCGGCGGCCGTGCTGCGGCCCGCATCCGCGTCCGTGGAGGCCTCTTTCGCCGGCGTCGGGCAGGGCGCGTCCGTCGGTCCATACGATCCGGAGTGGCTCCCGGCGGGTGTCCGCTCCCGCTTCGTGCAGGACGTCAACGGTCTGACGATGCACGTCCTGGAGGCGGGCTTCGAGGATGACGGCCGTCCCGCGCTGTTGCTGCTGCACGGGTTCCCGGAGCTCGCCTACAGTTGGCGGCACGTGATGGCCCCGCTCGCCGAGGCGGGCTATCACGTCATCGCCCCCGACCAGCGCGGCTACGGCCGGACCACCGGATGGAACGCCGACTACGACGGCGACCTGCGTCCCTTCAGCCGGCTGAATGCGGTGCGCGACGCGCTCGCCCTCGTATCCGCGTTCGGCTATCGCACCGTCGACGCGGTCATCGGCCACGACTTCGGATCGCCCATCGCGGCCTGGTGCGCGGTGGCGCGGCCCGACGTGTTCCACGCCGTCGCCCTGATGAGCGCGCCGTTCGGCGGCACGCCCGAATGGCCGTTCGACACGGCCGGCGGCTCCGTGCCGGTCGAGCCGCTCGACGGTCCGGACATCTACGAGGAGATGGCGCGCCTGCCGCGCCCGCGCAAGCACTATCAGCGCTACTACCGGACGCGCGAGGCGAACGAGAACATGTGGCGCGCCCCGCAGGGGGTCCACGATTTCCTGCGCGCCTACTACCATCACAAGAGCGCCGACTGGGCCCGGAACCGGCCCTACCGCCTCGCCGGGTGGACCGCGGAAGAGGTCGCGAAGATGCCGACCTACTACATCATGGACCTCGACATGGGGATGGCGGAGACCGTCGCCCGCGAGATGCCGACGGCGGCCGAGATCGCCGCCAACCGCTGGCTGCCGGATCGGGAACTGCGGGTCTACAGCGAGGAGTACGGGCGCAACGGTTTCCAGGGCGGTCTGCAGTGGTACCGGTCCGGGGTCATCGCGGACGAGACGCTGACCTTCGCCGGCCGCACGATCGACATCCCTTCCCTCTTCATCGCCGGCTCGAGCGACTGGGGCGCCTACCAGCGTCCGGGCTCACTGGAGAGGATGCAGGAGCGCGCGTGCACGGACATGCGCGGCGTCCACTTCGTCGACGGGGCGGGGCACTGGGTGCAGCAGGAGCAGCCGGCGGCGACGGTACAACTGCTGCTGGATTTCCTGCATGCGGCGCAGGAGTCTGCGGCGTAGCACGGCGCGGATCCTGCAGGCCTGGCCGGGCACGAGCGGAGCCGCCCGGCGAGGATGGCGGGCCGGACCGAGGGGGTCGGCCGCGCGGCGCTCGCGCCGGCCGGCCGTGGCCTGCGACGTTGAGAAACCGTGGGGGGAGAGGAAGCTCGGGCGCGCGGAGAGCAAGCCCGGCCGAACCGAAAGGGAATTGGTAGCGGGGGGGGGATTTGAACCCCCGACCTTTGGGTTATGAGCCCAATGAGCTACCAGGCTGCTCCACCCCGCGACCCGGTGGCAGCGAACGCCGCCACAACTGGGGATCATAGCACCGGGCGGCGGCGCCGTCAACGGCGCACGCGCGGGCCGGGAGGGCGAATGTGGGGGAGAACGACTGCGTAGTCGCGAGCACGACGCTGCCGCCGGAGGTGGATGCCGAGGCGCTGGGCCGGACGCTGGTGGCGGAGCGTCTGGCCGCCTGCGTCCAGGTGCAGGCGCCGGTCCGGTCGGTGTACCGCTGGCAGGGAGCGGTCGAGAGCGCGTCCGAGCAGCTCCTGCATGTCAAGACGACGGCGCGCCGGGTCGCGGACCTGCGCCGGCGGCTGCGCGACCTCCATCCGTACGAGGTGCCCGAGCTCGTCGTGCTCCCGATCGTCGAAGGCGACCCGGCGTACCTCGCCTGGCTGGTGGAATCGACCGCCCCCGGCGAGTAGGCAGCCGCCTCAATCCCCGAGCCGCGACACGCTCCACGAGGCGCCGAAGCCGGCGAGCACGAGGAGGGCCGCGCCTCCCGCCTGTCGGGCCGTGGGCAGGGTGCGCTCGCGGCGATAGTCCGCCGGGTCCACCGCCTCGACCATGTCGGGCGAGACGATCTCCTGCCCGCGAACGACGTCTCCGACGCGGGGGCGGATGGGCTCCGTGAACGGCCACAGGCCGATCACCGCCCCGAGCAGGAGCCCGAGCAGGAAGCCGAGCGTGGCCCGGCGGCGCGTCGCCAACAGCACCCGCACGAGGTTGCTCACGCCGACGATGCCCGCCACGACTCCCGCGGCCACTGGAACCAGGACGTGCAACACCGGCCCGGCCGCATCCCAGGCGCCGGTGCGAGCGATGTCGACGGCCTGCGCGACGGCGCCGACGATCGGCCGGTACTGGCCGAGCACGAGCAACAGGTAGGCGCCGGAGACTCCCGGCAGGATCATCGCGGCGCCGCCGGCCACTCCCGCAACGACCAGCACGGCATAGGCGGCCGGCCCGGGCGCGCCGGCCCCGCTCAGGCGTTCCGGATCGAGGGCGGCGAGCAGGCCCATCGTGGCGACGGCCGCGGCGGCGCTCAGCGCAACGCTGCGGTCCAGCGGCCGGAGCAGGCGCCAGACGATCGGAATCCCGCCGGCCGCCAGTCCGATGAACAGGCTGTACATGATCCACGGGTAGCGGTCCAGCACGGCGCCGATCGCCCGCGCGCCCCCTGCTATCGCCAGCAGGGCCGAGGCGCCGACGCAGGAGAGCATCAGGAGAGCGGGCGGCCGGAGCTTCAGGGTCGATACCTCCGCGACGCTCGTGATGAACTGCGGGTACAGCCCCACGGCGAGCAGCATCGTGCCCCCGGAGACGCCGGGCACCAGGTTGGCGAGACCCATGAGAGCGCCGCCGGCGATGCTGCGCAGGACCAGCGGCGCGCCCCGGAACGCGGGAGCATCCGATCCGACGACGATCGAGCTCTTCTCGGACATGCGGCGGCAGCTGGCGCGCCCTCACGGGCGCGTTGGGAGTCTGCGCGGGCACGAACCGCTCCGCGGCACGTTTCTGCGGCGCAGACTCCCGGCGGTCGGACCGTCGGGCGGCACCGTAGCGTACGATGCGATACACTGCAACGCTGCGGCAGGACGCCGATGGTTCGAGATCAACCGGGGAAAGCGGTCCCGCCTGCAGCAGCGGCGTGGCCGGTGCGGTTGCTGGTCGCCGGAGCGTTCGCCAAGCTCGCCCTGACGCCGTTCCCGGCTGCGGGCCAGCCGGTGACCGCGTGGCTCGATACCGCGGCGTCCCTGGCCCTCGTCGTCGGACTCGGGCACATACTGTGGCGGCTGCTGTCACGCCTTCAACGGCGCCTCCTGTGGCGCGTGCGGCGGCGGCTGATCCTCTCCTACGTCTTCGTCGGGGTCGTTCCGGTCCTCCTGATCGTCGCCTTCGTCGGTCTTGCCGGCGCCCTGACGATGCTCGTGACGGGCGCGTACATGGTCCGGTCCGAGCTGGACGAGATCGTCGCGGACGCGGGCTCCATGGCAACTACCATCGGGAGCCACCTGACGACCGGAGCCGCCATCGACGAGGTGCTGGCCGGCTACCCGGCCGGATCCGGGGCGAGCCTGGCCGCGGCGGCGGCCGTCGTCGACGTGGAAGGGGGGGGCGTCGGAGCCGTGGGCCCGTGGCGTCACGCGCCTCGCCCGGAGGAGCTCCCGGCCTGGATCGGCAAGGCGGGGTTCGCCGGATTCGTCGAGCTCCCAGACACCGCGGTGCTCGTCGCTCGGGCGACCCGCCGGATGGAAGGGGGGCGGACCGTCGTGGTGGACATCCCGCTCGGGCCCCGCGTGGTCGGCCGGATCGCGGACGCCACCGGGATCGAGGTGACCGGTCGGGCGTTCGCCGCGGCGGACCCGATCGGCGGGGCGGCGCCGACCACTCGGCTCGATGGCGACACGACGGGCGGGTTCGCATCCGTGGGAGGGCTTGCCTGGGTCGTGTTCCTGGAACGGACGGATTGGGAAACCGGCGAGACGGGCGCGGTCGGTCTCGCGATTCGTGTCCCCCCGACCGCCCTGTTCCAGCACCTGTTCGGATCGCATGCCCGCATCGGCGACGTGAACGTCGGGTCGGTCTTCCTGGTGCTGCTCTCCGTAGTCGGCGGGCTCTTCCTCGTCATGCAGGGGGCCGCGCTCGTGATGGGGTTCGCTCTGGCCCGGTCCATCACCGGCTCCGTGCACGAGCTCTTCGCGGGGACCGAGCGCGTGCGGCGCGGCGACTTCACGCACCGCATCCGGGTCGCGTCCGGGGACCAGCTCGGCGATCTCGCGGACTCGTTCAATGCGATGACCGCCAGCGTCGAGGGCCTGCTTGCGCAGGCGGCCGAGAAGAAACGCCTCGAGGAGGAGCTGCGCATCGCACGCGAGATGCAGATGTCGTTGCTGCCGCGCGATGCGGCCACGATTCCGGGACTGACCGTGGCTCCTTTCTCCCGTCCGGCGCGCGAGGTGGGCGGCGACT
Organism: Vicinamibacterales bacterium; assembly: GCA_965215155.1. Taxonomy (GTDB): domain Bacteria; phylum Acidobacteriota; class Vicinamibacteria; order Vicinamibacterales; family UBA8438; genus JAGWAJ01. The sequence goes on from CBDCCY010000004.1 coordinate 3,744,079, forward strand.
ACTACGACATGGTGAGGCTGGACGAACGAAGGCTCGGTGTGCTGGTGGCCGACGTCTCGGGAAAGGGAACGTCCGCCGCGTTCTACATGGCCGAGCTCAAGGGGCTCGTCCTGAGCCTGAGCCCGATCTACGACTCGCCCCGCCGGCTGCTGATGGAGGTCAATCGCATCCTGTCGGCGAGCCTCGACGAGCAGAGCTTCATCACGATGACGTACGCGGTCATCGATCTCGACCACCGGACGATCACGTACGCTCGGGCGGGCCACACGCCGTTCATCTACCTGAAGCCGGGCGAGCCCGCCGGCGCCCGGATGCTGGCGCCGGACGGGCTGGTGCTCGGCCTGCGGGGCCTCGAGGGACACTTCGACGCGCTGATCGAAGAGCGGTCACAGCCCATCGGCTCGGGTGACCTCGCCGTGCTGTTCACCGACGGGATCACCGAGGCGATGAACGAGGAGGCCGACATGTTCGGTGAGGAGCGGCTCAGCCGGCTGCTCCAGGAACATGCCGCCCTGGGCCCCGCCGCGTTGCTCGACCGCATCCTGCAAGACGTGGAGGCGTTCGTCGGCACCGCCGACCAGCACGACGACATGACCATGGTGCTCATCCGGGTCGACGAGCTGCCCTTGCCCCGCCGCGTGCCGCTGGCCTCCGCGGCCACCGCCTGAGCCGGCGCGATGGCGGCCTTGGCGGTAGTCTTCCGCACGCGATCGGAGATGGAGGCCAACGTCGTGCGCGGTCTGCTCAGGACCCATGGGATCGGGGCGGTCCAGAGCCCGCCGGCCGGGCGCGCGGTGCCGGGTCTGTCGCGGGACGAGGGGGGGGAGGTGCGTGTGTCGGTGCCGGCGGAGTTCGCCCGGACGGCAGCGCGGGTGATCGCCGAGGTGCGGAGCGAGGTGTCGCGCGAGGTGCTGCTGCGCGAGGCGCACGAGGCGCTCGAGGCCGCGCTCGGATACCGGTTCACGGATCGCGGACTGCTCGAGCAGGCCCTGACGCATCGGTCGCGAGCCCACGAGGATCCGAGCGGGGAGGGGGAGGACAACGAGCGGCTGGAGTTCCTCGGCGACGCGGTCCTCGGGCTCGTCGTCGCGGATCGCCTGGTCCGGGACTTCCCCGAGCGCGACGAGGGATGGACCTCGAAGGTGAAGGCGCGGCTCGTATCGGAGCCGACCCTGGCCCGTCTCGGCGAGCAGGTGGGCCTCGGCGACTACCTGCTGCTGGGACGGGGCGAGGAGAAGACCGGCGGACGCCGGAAGCAGTCGCTCATCGCCGACACGTTCGAGGCGGTCGTCGCCGCCATCTACCTCGACGGAGGCCTGGGCGCGGCGACCTCGTTCATCCACGCGCGGTTGCAGGGCGCACTCGAAGAGCTGCGGGCGAACGGCGCGGTCGCGGAAGCCCCGGCGGACTGGAAGTCGACGCTCCAGGAGTGGTTGCAGGCGCGCGGGCGGCCGCTCCCCGCCTATCGACTCGCGGCGGAGGCGGGCCCGGATCACCGCAAGATGTTCACCGTCGACGTCTCGGTAGACGACGAGTCGATCGCGCGCGGCACGGGGCGCAGCAAGAAGGAAGCGGAGCAGAAGGCTGCCCGGCGCGCGCTGGCCGACCTGGCGTCGGGGCCACAGGCCACGGAGGAGCCGGCGCAGGTCGAGTGACCGCGGACGCGGACGGTGGCCGGCGTTCAGTCGATCTCGATCAGCCCCCACGACCTTCGGGGGCGGCGCGCCGGCTCCCCGGCCGCGGAACCGGGCTGGGCCGCGTGCGGCGGCGCGTCGTCCGCATGCGGCAGCCGGGAGGCGGCGTACTCCTCCGCCTCCCGCGCGAGCACGGCGCCCTCGGGCGGCGCCGGCCGGCAGTGCAGGCGGACCCACAGGCGCAGCAGCGGATCGACGAAGCTGAATCGTTTCTGGCGCACGCCGATGAGGTCGACGTCCTCGAGCCACGCGAGATAGTCGCGGGTGGACCCGGGCGTGCGGCCGAGGCGCGACGCGATCGCGGTCAGCGTGAGCGGCTCCTCGTCGGCCAGCACGGCCAGGATCGCCTTCAGGGCGCCGTATCCCCGCGCGCGATGAAGTCGGAGCTCGTAGCTGAAGCGGCAGATCCAGTACAACGGGGCGCCGGGCGCGAGTTGCGCGGCGAGCGCGCCAACCGGGTCGGCCGCGCCCCCGGCGGAGAGCGCAGCCGCAAGGCGGTCGACGTATACCGGGCGCCCGTCGGCCAGCGCGTGCACCACGCGGCCGATGTCGTTCCGCTCCGCGTCCGTGCGACCCGCCCCGCGCGCGGCCAGTGCGGCCATCGCTTCCGCCGGGGAGAGGCGCGGAAGGTGAATCACCTCGAAACGATCCGGCCGGCCGCGCAGCAGCCTGAGCGTCCGGCCGACATAGCGGCTCGCCAGCGCGAAGCGGTTCGGGCTCTCCTGGAGCGCATCGAGGAACTCGGCCAGCACGCTCCGCAGGCCGGGGAAGCTCTCGAAGGTGCGCAACTCGAGCAGGCCGTCGATCAGGAACGCGGGGGTCGCCGCTTCGCGGCGGGCCGGACGTCCCAGGAAGCGGAGGAGTGCATCGAAGGCCTCCCGCGCGCCGCGGCGGCCGTCGCGGAACAGACTGGGATCGTCGCCCGTCGCATAGGGCGAGTCGGCGGTAACGGCGGCGAGGAAGCCCTCGGGCGTGGACGCCGCGCGCTCGACGTCGATGTACTGGCTCCCGCCGCGCGGCGCCAGGTGCAGCGCGATGCGGCGCAGCAACGACGTGCGGCCGCTGCCGCAGCCGCCGACCACTACCGGAATGCGGGACGGCGCGGCATCGAGCGCGGCGACGGCGCGTCGTTCGATTGGCGGGCGCTCCGGCAGCACGCCGGGAGCCTGCGCCGTGGAACCTGCCATGGAGAACTCCGCGCCGGCGCAGACTCCCGATGCGCCCGTCAGGGGGGCGAGCTCCCTGACTCGCAAGACCTTAGGGACCGGCGGGGCGCCTTGTCAATCGCGGCGCAAGGGCGGCCGGTCCCGCGAGGCGTGGTTCCGCTATGATGAACTGTTTGCGCGGTTGGCAATGAAGCTCAACAACAACCTGGCAGTCGTCGGCGCGCAGTGGGGAGACGAGGGAAAGGGGAAGATCGTCGACCTGCTGGCGCCTGCGTTCTCCGTCGTGGCCCGCTCCCAGGGCGGTCACAACGCCGGGCATACCGTGCTCGTCGGGGGCCAGCAGTTCATACTGCACCTGATTCCGTCGGGCATCCTGCATCCCGGCGTCACTTGCGTGATCGGCAACGGGGTGGTCATCGACGTGCGGGCGCTCTTCGCGGAGCTGGACGGGCTGGCGGCCCAGGGGATCGACCTCGACGGCCGCCTCCTGGTGAGCGACCGGGCCCACGTCATCCTGCCCTACCATCGGGAGATCGAGCGCCTCGCGGAGGAGCGCCGCGGAGCGCAGCGCATCGACACGACCTCGCGCGGTATCGGACCGAGCTACGAGGACAAGGCGGCGCGGCGGGGCATTCGGGTCGCCGACCTGGCCGGCGGCGCGCGCGGGGAGAGGCTGGCCGGCCTCGTGCAGGCCAACGTGGAGGCGCGCAACCGACTGGTGACCGGCGAGCCCGTCGACTGGCGCGAAGTGTTCGCCGACGCGGCGGGGTCGTGGTCCCGACTCCAGCCGATGGTGGGCGACGTCTCGGGGTTCCTGCAGGCCGCCCTGGAAAACGGCCGGCCCGTGCTGTTCGAGGGCGCCCAGGGCGCGATGCTCGACGTCGACCACGGCACGTACCCGTACGTGACCTCCTCGAACGCGACGATCGGCGGCGTGTGCACCGGGCTGGGCGTGGGCCCGCGAGCCATCGGGTCCGTGCTCGGGATCGCGAAGGCCTACACGACCCGGGTGGGGGCGGGGCCGCTGCCGACGGAGCTCGACAGCGCCCTGGCCGACCAGCTCCGGGAGGCGGGCCGCGAGTACGGCGCGTCGACCGGCCGGCCGCGCCGGTGCGGGTGGTTCGACGCCGCCGCGGTGCGCCGGGCCGTGCGCGTGAACGGCATCGACGCGCTGGCGGTCACCAAGCTCGACGTGCTCGACGGACTCGACGAGCTCCACGTATGCACCGGCTACCGGTGCGGCGACGCTCGCCTCACCGACCTCCCCGCGGACATCGAGCGCCTGGAGTCGTGCGAGCCGGAGTACGAGACGCTGCGCGGCTGGTCGCGCGCCCGGGGGACGGCCGGGGTGCGGCGCGAGGCGGACCTGCCGGCCGAGGCGCGCGCCTATCTGGACCGGCTGGAGACGATCTGCGGTGTTCCCGTCAGCATCGTGTCGACAGGCTCGGAGCGATCCGAGACGATCGTGCGGCCGGGCTCCCTGGGCGCCCGCTGGTTGACGTGAGCCGGCGCCGGGCTCGGTAGCGGGAGGCGGGGCGGCCAATGGCCAGCGCGGTACTATGCAGGGGCCTCGTCAAGCGGTACGGCGACGTCGTCGCCGTCGCCGGCCTCGATCTCGATATCGCGCCCGGAGAGTGCTTCGGGCTGCTGGGGCCGAACGGGGCCGGCAAGACGACCACCATCGAGGTCCTCGAGGGGCTGCTCGAGCCGGACGCCGGCGACGTCGAGATACTCGGCCGGCGTTGGGCGACGGATCGCGCCGCCCTGCGCCAGCGGCTCGGGATCCACCTGCAGGAATCGCAGTTCGACGATCGGCTGTCGGTTCGCGAGACGCTCGACCTGTTCCGCTCCTTCTACGCGTCCGGGCAGGCGGTGGATGACGTGCTGGCCCTGCTCGGCCTGGAGGGCAAGGCGCGCGCCTGGGTGAGCCGGCTGTCCGGAGGGCAGCGTCAGCGCATGGCGATCGGCTGCGCCCTGGTCGGGAGGCCCGACGTGCTGTTCCTCGACGAGCCGACGACCGGGCTCGACCCGCAGGCGCGCCGGCAGGTCTGGGAGATCGTCGACACGTTCCGCGGGCGCGGCGGGACCGTGCTGCTGACGACGCACTACATGGACGAGGCCGAGGTGCTGTCGGATCGCGTTGCCGTCATCGACAACGGGCGGGTCATCGCCTGCGGACCGCCCCGCAAGCTCGTGTCCGACCTGGGGGCGGGGCACGTCATCGGCTTTGCGCTCGACCCGGCTGCCCCAACCGGGCCGCCGGACTTCGCGGCGCGTCTCGAGGCGCTGCCCGGTGCCCGATCCGCCCGCCGGGAGGCCGGGGGGTGGAGCCTGACCGCCACCTCCCTGCACGCGGCGATGCCGGCCCTGATGCGGCTCGGCGCGGACGAGGGCTGGAGCCTGAGCTCGCTCACGACACGCACCGCCACGCTGGAGGACGTCTTCGTGTCCCTGACCGGCCGGCACCTGCGCGATGGCTGACGCGCGCCGGAGCCGGCATCCCGTCGTCGAGCTGACCGTCGCCCGCTTCCGGATCCTGGTCCGGGAGCCGGAGGCGTTGTTCTGGGCCTTCGTGTTTCCGATCCTGATGACGGTGGCGCTCGGCATCGCGTTTCGCGCGGCGCCGGCCGGCGTGGTGCCGGTCGCCGTGGTCGAGGGGGCGCGCGCCGCGTACGTCGTGGCGGCTCTCCGGCACGCTCCATCGGTCGAGGTCTTCACGGTCAAGGCGGCCGAGGTGCACGCCACGCTGCGCGACGGGCGGGCGCACCTCGTGGTGGAGCCGGGGACGCCTCCCGCCTACCGCTACGACCCGACCCGCCCCGAGAACCGGCTTGCCCGGCTGACGGTCGACGGGGCCCTGCAACGCGCCGCCGGACGGAGCGACGTCTGGGCGGCGCGGGACGAGCCGGTCGTCGTGCCGGGCGGACGGTACGTCGACTGGCTGGTGCCGGGCCTGCTCGGCATGAACATCATGAGCACCGGAATGTGGGGCGTGGGCTTCTCGGTGGTCATGCAACGGAGCCGGAAGCTCCTCAAGCGCCTCGTCGCGACGCCGATGCTCCGCTCGCACTACCTGATCGCCCTCGTGGCGGCGCGACTGGCGTTCCTGGTGCTCGAGGTGGGGGTTCTGGTGGCGTTCGCGCGCTACGTCTTCGGAGTCCCGCTCGAGGGCTCGCTCGGGGCGCTCGCCGCGGTCAGCGTCCTCGGTGCGATGGCCTTCGGCGGCATAAGCCTGCTCACGGCCAGCCGCGCCCGGACCGCGGAGGGCGTCTCCGGACTCATGAACGTGGTCCAGGTACCGATGTGGATCTGCTCGGGGGTGTTCTTTGCCTCGTCCAACTTCCCGGACGCGCTGCAGCCGATCATCCAGGCGCTGCCGCTCACGGCGTTGATCGACGCCCTGCGCGGCGTGATGCTGAACGGGGACACGCTCGCTGCCCTGCGGGCCGAGCTCGTGCTGCTCGTCGGCTGGACGGCGGCGAGCTTCGCGGTGGCGCTGCGCATCTTCTCCTGGCGCTGAGGTCCGGGGTCTCGGGCGGGCCGCGACGGGCCGGCGCTATAATGATGGTCCACAGGCGCAGTCCGACTCTCCGATGGCCCGCACTCCTCCCGCCCGTGGCCGCCGGTGGCGCGCGTTCGCGGCCGCCGGCCTCCTGTCGGCGGGCGGTGCCGCCTGCACGGCTCCTGAGCCGCCGCTGGCCGCCGCGCAGGCGGAGGCGTTCGTTGCCGGCGCCGAGGCCGGCCTGATCGACCTCCGGACCGCGTACCGGCGGGCGGCCTGGGTAGACGAGCAGCTCGCGACCGAGGACACCGCGGCCATCGCCGCCGGCGCCCGACGGCGGATGCGTGACGGGGCGGCGCGGCTGGCGCACGCCGCCGCCCGCTTCGACGGCGTGGAGATGGGCGTACCCCTGCGGCGCAAGCTCCTGCTGCTGCGGACCTCGCTGGCGGCGGTGGGACCGGCGGGGCCGGAGTCGCGTCAGGAACTGTGGGACGTCCTCGACCGCATGGAGCGGGCGTACGACCGCAGCACCGCCTGCACCGTGGCGGGCGGGCCATGCCTCGACCGGCCGGCGCTCGAAGTGTTGTTCGCCGAGAGCCGCGAGACGGACGAACGGCTCGACGCCTGGCTCGGATGGCACCGTGCCGCGGCTCCCGGCCGGTCCGCGTACCGGCGCTTCGTCGAGCTGGCCAACGCCGGCGCCCGCGAGCTCGGCTTCGGCGACATCGGGGCGCTGTGGCGCGCGGCCTTCGACCTGCCGCCGGACGCCCTGGCGGCGGAGCTCGCCCGAATCCGGGACGAGATCCACCCGCTCTACGAATCGCTGCACTGTTTCGTCCGGGCTCGGCTGGGAGAGACGTACGGCACCGCGGTCGCGCCTCCGGACGAAGCGATTCCGGCGCACCTGCTCGGGAGCCCGTGGGGCGGCCGATGGGAAACGCTGTACGACCTCGTCCGCTCCCCGGAACCGGACCTCTGGGACGAGCTGACCCGACGCCTGGAGCGCCGGCGGGTAGATGCCGTGGCGATGGCGCGCCTCGGCGAGGGCTTCTTCCTGTCCCTCGGGCTCGGCCCGCTGCCCGTCACCTTCTGGGAGCGTTCGCGGCTCGCCGGACCGGGTGCGGATCTCGACTGCCGGCCCGACGCCTGGCACATCGACGCCGGATCCGACGTGCGCCTCCGGATGTGCATCGAGGGTACCGCCGCCGACCTCGTGTCCGTGCACGAGATGCTCGGACGCACCTACTACCAGTGGGCGTATCGGGTCCAGGACCCGCTCTTCCGCGCGGGCCCCGCCGCGGGCGGGTTCGAGGTCGGGGTCGCGGGCGCGATCGGGCTGTCGATGACCCCCGAGTACTTCGTCCGGGCCGGGGTCCTCGAGCGCGTCCCCGCGGACGACGACATCGGGGCGCTGCTGCGGCGGGCTCTCGAGACGCTGGCCTACGTCCCGTTCGGTCTGGCCGTCGATCGCTGGCGCTGGGAGGTCTTCTCCGGCGACGCGGGGGTCGAAGCGTACAACCGGACCTGGTGGCAGCTCCGCCGCGCCTACCAGGGGGTCGGTCCTGCCGCGCCTCGCAACGACGCCGCCTTCGACCCCGGGGCGGCGGCTCCCGTGGCCTTGAACCGGCCGTTGCTGCCCGGCGTCCTCGGGCGGATACTGCAGTTCCAGCTTCACCGCGCGCTGTGCGAGGCGGCGGGCGACGCCCGAGCGCTGCACGAGTGCTCGGTCTTCGAGAGCCCGGCGGCCGGCGCGCGGCTCCTGGCGATGATCGAGCTGGGCGCCAGCCGTCCCTGGCCCGAGGCCCTCGAGAGGCTGACGGGCACGCGCGCGCTCGACGCGGGTCCGATGCTCGAGTACTTCGCGCCGCTGGCGGCGTGGCTCGCTGCGCAGAACGCGGGGCGGACGTGCGGGTGGCGGGAGCCGGACGTCAGCTTGGACCGCGGCCGGCCGGCGGCCCCTCGCGCGTGAGCTCGACGAGCGACCGCCGCGCGAGGCGGGCGATGTAGACGACGGCCGCGGCGCTGCCCGCGAGCCCCGCGCCCATCAGCGCCCACTCTGCCGCGCTGCGCGCTCGCCCGGCGACCGCCTCCGCTCCGGCGTATCCGAGATAGACGTAGGTGACGATGCCGGGCAGCGTGAAGATGCCGCTCGTCACGAGGTACGGCAGGAACGCCACGCCGGTCGCCCCGAACAGGTAGTTGCTGGCGCTGTAGGGGATGGCGGGGTTCAGCCGCAGCAGGGCGATGATGCGCCAGCCGGCCCGCGCCACCGCCAGGTCGACGGCCCGCGCGCGCGGGTAGCGGGCCGCGAGGCGCTCCACGAAGCGGCGGCCGACGTAGCGCGCGGAGAGAAAGGCAACGGCGTCGGCCACCGACGAGGCGACGGCGACGATGACGATGCCGCGCGCCAGACCGAAGAGCGCGCCGGCGACGAGCGTCAGAACCGCGCCCGGAACGAGCAGGAGCACCAGCGCCACGTAGGCCGCCCCGAAGGCGAGGACGCCGACCGCCCCGCGCGCGTCGACCCAGGTGCGGAGGGCCGCGAGCAGCGGCTCGAGCTGCATCGTCCGCGTGAGGACGACGCCCGCGGCCAGCAGGGCCACCGCCGCCGCCAGCCACAGCCCGGCCGGAAGGCGGCCCGCGGCCGGTGCCGATCCCGGGGCCGGCGGTCTCCCGACGTCACGCCGGGTGACAGCCAACGCGCTCCGCACGGGGTGGACGCCGGCGCACGATGGGTCAATCCCCCGCGTACTCGCGGTCGCTCACCTTGCCGAACCACGTGGTCGCGGACTCGACGTTGATGGCGAGGTGCACCATCGGGCCGTCGGGGCCGGCGCCGTGCCAGTGACGCTCGCCGGCCGCGATCGACACGACGTCTCCCGCCGCCGCCACCCGCACCGGCTCGCCCTCCCGCTGCACGCGACAGCGCCCGGACAGCACGACCAGCAATTGCAGCCCGCTGTGCAGATGCCAGGCCGTGCGCGCCCGAGGCTCGAACGCGACCCGATAGGCGTTCACCGCCGGGTCGTCCGCAACGGCCGGCATGCGTGCGACCTGCGCCGCGCCGGTGAAGGTCGCCGGGTCCGACGGTGCCGCGCGCAGGTCGGCGAGATGGAACAGGCGCACGCCAGCCCTACCCCGTGGCGGCCGGGGTGTCCTCGCGGCGCGCGATCAGGTACGCCGCCATCGCCGCGGTGAGCGCCACGATGAGCGCGCCGACGTTCATCACGCCGCTCGCGCCGTACGAGATGATCAGATAGCCGACCGAGCCGGGCAGCAGGGCGTAGTAGACGAACGGAATCACCGTCATGCGGATGACGGCGCCCTCGCGCCCGAGCAGGCCGACGACCGCCGAGGCCGCCACCACGTTGTGCACGCAGATCATGTTGCCGGCGGCGCCTCCGACCGCCTGCAGCGCGACGATCCACGTCGGATCCGCGGCGATGCGCTCGCCCATGTTGAACTGGAACAGCGAGAACATCATGTTGCTGACGGTGTTGCTGCCGGCCACCGCGGCGCCGATGCCGCCGATGAACGGGGCGAAGATCGGCCACGCGCCGCCGGCGATCGCCGCCACCCCTTCCGCGAGCACGATCGGCATTCGCTCGTAGCCGGCCGCGCCGCCGTAGCTGTTGAGGAAGACCTGCACCATCGGCACCGTGAAGACGAGCGCGACGGACGCGGAGAGGGTGACGCGGAACGACGTCGACCAGGCGCGGCGGTAGGCGTCGCCCGGGATCCGGTGGATCAGGAACGTGATCAGCGACGTGGCGATGAACAGCGCGCCGGGGAGGAAGAGCGGCTGCACCGCGTTGGCCGAGATCGACGTGCCGAACATGTCGGGCCAGGTGATGGTCCAGGCCGTCAGCGCCGCGCGGAGCGGGTCGAACAGCCGCGACCCGAGCAGCAGCAGCGCGACGATCGCGTAGGGGGACCAGGCGCGGAGCATCCCCATCGAGCCGCCGGCGGGCGCGGTGTCCTTGACCTCGATGGTCCCGGTCCACTCGGCCGGCCAGTTCTCCTTGCGGTCGAACTCCCAGGCCTCCTCGGGGCGCGGCACCAGGAAGCCCGCCCGCGCGGCCGCCACGACGATGACGAGCCCGACCACGCTGCCGATCAGGGCCGGGAACTCCGGCCCGAGGAAGTAGCCGGCCGCGAAGTAGGGGATCGTCATCGCGAGCGCGGCGAAGATCGCGAACGGCCAGACGCGCAGCCCGTCCGTGAGCGAGCGGCTCGCGCCGAAGAAGCGCGTCATGAACGCGACGAGGATCAGAGGAATCAGGGTGCCCGCGACCGCGTGGAGGACGGCCACCTTCAGCCCGATGAAGGCCAGGAAGTCGGTCCATTCCGCGAAGCCGAGTCCGGCGGCGTACTCGGCGATGGCCGGCTCGGCGGAGAGGCCGGTGTTGACGCCGACGAGGATCGGCGTCCCCGCGGCGCCGAAGCTGACCGGCGTGCTCTGGATGATCATCCCGGCGGTGACGGCGGCCATCCCGGGGAACCCGAGCCCGACGAGCAGCGGCACCGCCACCGCGGCGGGCGTGCCGAAGCCGGCCGACCCCTCGATGAAGGCGCCGAAGAGCCAGGCGATGATGATCACCTGCACGCGACGGTCCGGCGTGATGTCGGTGAAGCCCTGGCGGATCGTCCGGATCGCGCCGCTCTCCTGCAGCGTGTTCAGCAGCAGGATGGCGCCGAAGATGATGTAGAGCAGCGTGAGCGTGACGATCAGCCCGTTCACGCTCGCCGCCATCACCTGCACGATCGGCACCTGCCAGACGAACAGGGCGAGCAGGAAGGCCACCAGGTAGGAGAGCGGCATGGCCCGGCTGGCCGGCCACCGGAGTCCGACGAGGAACACCGCCACCGTGATGATCGGAAGTAGCGACACCAGAGTCAGCATGGGATGCGTCTCTCCCTTCAGGCGCCCGTCGCCGCCGCGGCCTCGGGCCGGGCGGGGCCGGATGCGTCCGCCCCGGGCGGTGGCCGCCGACGGCGACGACAGGCCGGCGCCATTGTAGCGCAGCCGCCTGCGGCTTTCGGGCGGGAGTGCCGCCGAGCCGCGGCCGCCTGCGGTGTTCGACCGGGGTGCCGCGGAGCCGCGGCCGGCGGCGGCCGGCGGGCGGCCGGGCCCCGGGGCCGGTCGCGGAGCGCGCGGTGCCGGCCCACCGGTCGGCGGCGGCGCCGTCCTGCCGTGCGGGGCGTTCGTTCGCACTGCCGGGATGGGACTGCTAGCATCGGCGGGGGATGGGGCGAACGGTGATCGTGGCCCGCAGCGACCGCTTCGGCCCCGGCAAGCGCAAGCTGGTGTTCGCCGGCGACCGGCGCATCGCGGTGTTCAACGACGGCGGCGCCCTGCATGCCGTCGACGACCGCTGCACGCACTCCGGGGGACCGCTCTCGGAGGGGCCGTGCGAGGACGGGGTGGTGACCTGCCCCTGGCACAACGGCCGCTTCCGTCTCGCCGACGGGCAGGGCCTCGGCCCTCCGGCGTACCGGGCGTTGACGGTCTATCCCGTCCGGGTGACGAACGGGATGGTCGAGGTGCACGTGCCGGACGATCCCGCCTGACCTGCGCCGGTGGCGGTTGCGACGGGCCGGCAGCCGGGAGGCGGCGCCTGCCGGTGGAGGTGTCGCCGCCCGTTTCCCGCGCCGAGTCGTCGTCCGCCTCTAGTGCCCAACGCCTGAAGTTCTTGACCAGTAGAATCGGCTCGTGGTACGGTCGGCCCGGAAGCGAGGAGGGCCGTGCCGAACCATTACACACGAGAGGTCCCGGAGGTCTCGGACGCACAGCGCGAGGAACTGGAGGGTTGGCTGCGCCGGCGCAATACCGCGCAGGCTCTGGCCCTGAGGGCACGCATCGTGCTGCAGAGCGCCGCGGGACGGAGCGACCAGGTCGTGGCGCAGGCTCTGGGTACGACGCGGGCCACGGTCGGCAAGTGGCGGCGGCGGTTCCTGCGCAACGGCTGCGACGGCTTGCTGGACGAACCACGGCCGGGCGCGCCGCGCCGGGTGTCGGACGAGGACGTCGAACGGGTCGTGGTCCGGACGCTGGAGACGACCCCACGGGGGGCGACGCATTGGAGCCGGGAGTCGATGGCCCGAGCCTGCGGGCTGAGCGCTTCGACCGTCGGCCGCGTGTGGCGCGCGTTCGCGCTCAAGCCCCATCGCAGCGAGACCTTCAAGCTGTCGCGAGACCCGTTGTTCATCGAGAAAGTGCGCGATATCGTGGGGCTGTACCTGCATCCGCCGGAGCGAGCGGTGGTGCTGTGTGTGGATGAGAAGTCGCAGATCCAGGCGTTGAACCGTACCCAGCCGGTGTTGCCGATGCGTCCGGGAGCACCGGAGCAGCGGACACACGACTATCGACGGCACGGCACGACCTCGTTGTTCGCGGCCCTGAACACCGCCACCGGCGAGGTGATCGGCAGGTGCTTTCGGAAGCACCGCTCGGTGGAGTTCAAGCGCTTCCTCGCCGTGATCGACAAGGCGGTGCCGCCCGACCTCGACATCCACCTGGTGCTGGACAACTACGGCACGCACAAGACGGCGATGATCCACGACTGGCTGGCACGGCGTCCTCGGTATCACCTGCACTTCACGCCCACGAGCGCATCGTGGCTCAACCAGGTAGAGCGTTGGTTCGCCGAGATCACCCGGCAGCAGATCCGGCGTGGAACCCATCGCAGCACCCAAGCACTCGAGGCGGCGATCAAGGAGTACCTGGCGGTCTACAACGAAGACCCCAAGCCCTTCGTCTGGACGAAGACCGCCGAGCAGATCCTGGAATCCCTGAAGCGTTACTGCTCACGTATTTCTGACGGTGCACACTAGCTGCGTGCCGGATCCACAGGGGCCTATTGTCAGCGCTTCGGTTGGACGCAGCATGTCGGGCAACCCGTGTCTCGCGCGTGAGGTTCGGGCGGTGGGTGGCGCGCGGGGCCGCGTTGCCGGAACCGGAGTGTGAGCCCGGTCCTCCTCCGGCCGCGGGCAACGCGTCACTCGTCCGGCGCCCCGGGGGTAACCGTGGTGGTCAGCGCTGGGAGGGCGCTGGCGCATTCCGGCGTTCGAGACGAGGCCTGGAGCCCCGAGGCTCGATCAGCCCGGTGCCTGGTGCTGCCCCGTCGAAGCTCTCGACCGAGCCTCCCGCGGGTCCGGTCGTGAGCGCCGATGGCACCTGCCTTGCGTAAGACTCGACCCGGCCCCGCCGACAAGCCGGGCGCCGTTCCGGCCTTCCACTGCCAAGCGGCTTCGCGCGGGGCCGTCTGATGAGGTCGGAAGCCGCGGCGCCGGTCAGCCACATCGCCGGGAGGGATCGATGCGACGTCTCATGGCAGGGATTGCGGTCTGGTGCGCGTTGTTGGGCGTCGGCGCGGACGGGAGCGCGCGGGTAGGACAGGACCCGCCGGCGGAGCCGGCGGCAGGGCGGGAGACCGAGGGCACCGACCTGGTGGATCTCAATCGAGCGACGCTTGCGGAGCTGGACACGCTGCCGGGCGTAGGCCCGCGCACGGCCCAACGGATCGTCGAGTATCGCGAGGAGAACGGCGGCTTCACCCGGCTCGAGGAGTTGATGAACGTCCGGGGAATCGGCGAGAGGATCTTCCTGCGGCTGAAGCCGCTCGTGACCGTCAGGACCTCGGACGAGCGCTAGCGCGCCCTGACGGGCGCGTTGGGAGTCTGCGCCGCAGACGGCGTGGCCTCCTGGAGGCTCGACTGGGCGGCAGCGGAGCCGTCAGACGACCATTCGCGGGCGGGGAGTTCGGGCCGCGTGAGGTGTGCGCTCGCCGCCTCACGCGGTCGCATTGCGCTCGTTGCGGCATGGAAGACGGACGAGGAGCGACGCTGATGGAAGTGACCCTGGCGGCGGCACGGGTCACCGTGCTCGGGCGGTTCCTCCCGGAGCTGACCACGCGCGCGGACGCCGCGCAGCCCCTCGGGGCCGCACGGCGTGTCCGGGCGCTGACCTTCGAGGCGGGAGCTGGCGAATGGCTGGCCCGTTAGGCGCGCGCGACGCCGAGCGGCGCCGCACTCCGCGACATCCCCGCCGGGCGCTGCGCTGGCTAGCGGCCGCGCGCCTGTGGCCCGGTCGGCGCGTGCGCGTGATCGACTGGTCGGAGTCGGGAGTGTTGATCGAAGCTGGCGTTCGGTTCGCCCCCGGCCGCATGGTGACGCTGCAGTTTCTGGCAGAGCGCGGGCACCTGCAGGTTCGGGGAGAGATAGTGCGGGCCGCGGTAGCCGCTATCGGTCCGGGGGGCCTCCGCTATCGTGCCGCCGTAGCGTTCGACAAGCCGGTAGACTTCGGTCAGCCGCGCGAGGCCTCCCGGTCGGGTGACACGATCGCCGGGGAACGCGTGGAGGGGTAGTTACTACCCGCCGAGACCGCGGGGGTGCGCGGTGGGCGCGCCGCGGCTTCGGGAGGTGGCGGTCTGCCGGTGTCGACGAGTATGGCATCGAGTTTGATATCGTCTCCGCCGCCGGTAGGCACGACTGTCGCACAGCCATGCTACGGAGCTCCGACGCGCCGCCGCTCATCGGGACCAGCCCGTCGATGGTCCGTCTCCGCCACGAGATCGAACGGATGGCGACCACCAGCTTCGCCGTGCTCGTGAAGGGCGAGAGCGGGTCCGGGAAGGAGCTCGTCGCGCGGGCGATCCACCAACAGAGCTCGCGCTCCAACGGACCGTTCGTTGCCGTCAACTGCGCGGCGCTCGTCGAGACGCTGCTTGAGGCGGAGCTCTTCGGCATCGAGGATCGGACGGCGACCGGAGTGCGCGGCCGGCCCGGCAAGTTCGAGCTTGCCGACGGCGGTACTCTCCTCCTCGACGAGGTCGCCGACCTGTCCCTGCCGGCCCAGGCGAAGCTGCTGCGCGCGATTCAGGAGATGGCCGTCGAGCGGGTCGGCGGCCACGCAACGCGTACTCTGGACACCCGCTTGGTGGTTGCGACGAATCAGTGCCTGGGCGATCTCGTGGCCGCCGAGCGCTTCCGAGCGGATCTGTACTATCGGTTGAGCGGCCTCGAGATTCGCGTTCCACCGCTGCGCGAGAGGCGCTCGGACATACTGCTGCTGGCGGATCACTTCGTGCAGCGCCACCCCGGCAGTCAGGACATCCACCTGTCCCCGGCCGCCGTCGACGCGCTGATGACCTACGACTGGCCGGGGAACGTTCGCGAGCTGCAGCGGGTCATCGAGAGGGCGGTGACGTTGTCTTCGACCGGACGAATCGCTCCCGAGGATCTGCCACCGCGAGTCACGGGGGAGTATGCAGAGCGGCTGCTGCCGTCGTTGGTGCGCGACGACACGATGCGGGCCTGGGGCAGCCGCTACGCGCGGCTGGTGCTCGACCGCTGCGACAACAACAAAGGGCCTCGTCAGCAGAATCTGTGGGTGAGTTCTGGTTCGGGCAGGTCGCCAAGTGCATGATACAAAGCGACTTCCAGTGCCGCGGAGGTGCGGAAGCCATACGCCCGTTTGGTGATCACTCTGGCCTTCCCGTTGAAGCCTTCGACAATGCCACTGGAGAACTGCCCTCGGGCCCGGAACCAGTTCAGGATCAGGTCGCGGTGCGAGCGCAGCATGCGGGCCACCTCCTTCATCGGGTCGAGCCGCGAGCGCATCGTCCGAGTGCACCAGCGGTCGAGGAACCGGCCGGCCCAGTACGGCGACACGTAGCCCCACAGCGCTTGAAAGTCCTCCTTGAGCAGGTAGGCGCGAACCGTGCGCAGGTTGCGACGCACCAGCTCCGCAAGCCGGCCCCGCTGCTCGTCGCTGAGATTCTCCGGACGCTTGAGCAGGAGCCAGCGGCTGCGCTTGAGCACCGGCGCCCGGCCCGCGGCGGCGAGCTTCCGGGCCTCCGCCGCGCGCACCTCGTCGATCGCTTGCGAGAAATGGCTCATGATGTGGAAGCGGTCGAGCACCTGCACGGCCTGGCCGGCGCGCTCGGCAACCACCTTCAGGTAGGGCTTCCACATGTCCGAGCAGACGAAATACAGCGCCGCGCTGCGTGCGGGGCCGAACCAGTCGAAGAAGCCCTCCAACGTCGCGGCCTTGCGTTCGCGGCCGACCCACAGCAGGCGCTTGCAGTGACCGTCGATCTGATAGACCAGCGTCAGGTAGCGTTGCCCGCGGCGGCGGGAGAGCTCGTCGACGCCGATGGCCTCGATGTTCGTGAGGTCGCGGTGCGCGAGGCCCCAGTCGACCGCCATGCGCACGGCCCGATAGACGGTGTCCCAGGACGTGGGGAACGCCGCGGCGACCTCCTGCCACGACAGACGCCTGGCCCACCCGGCGAGGAACCAGGCGTAGGCGTCGGTCAGTCGGTGCTTGCCGGTGGCCCACGGCAGCGCCTCGACCCGTACGCCGCAGCGCGGGCAGTCGACGCGGCGCATCGCGTAGAGGAAGACCACGGGGATGTGCCACAGGGGCACGAAGTCGAAGCGCCGGACCGCCTGCGTGTCGTAGCCCGGGGCCCGGCGCCTGCACTGCGAGCACGTCGCGCGGGTCCCGGCGCGAGGCCGCACCCGAACCTCGAGGGTCAACTGCGGGTGCTCCACCAGCCGCACCGTCTCGTAGATGAACGACGGGTGCTTCTGGACCCGATTCAAGATACTCTTGAGTTGCATCCCGTTCCCCTTCCGCGTCGCTTGGCTGCTGCAACACCAATTGTCGCGGATTCCGGAACGGGATGCGTTTCCGATGTCGAGGCTGCGTTCTGTGCTTCGGGACGGGCCATCGCCCTCCCGATACGGGCGTCGGGCATTTGGTCCTCGTCAGACGAGAGCCGGGGCGCTCGTGCGCGGAGCCGGCGTCCAGGCCGTCAGCCCCGCGCAGCGGGGGCGGAGCGGAGCGAAGCGCCTTGACGGCGGCGAGCACACGGGCACGCTGCCTCTTGTCTGACGAGGACTACCAGCCTCCGTTCTTACCCACAGATTCTGCGGAAGACCCAACAAACGAAAGGCCTGCCGCGTGCTCGGGATCAGCTACCACACGCTCCAAGCCTACCTGCGGTACCCGCGCCCGGCGCCGAGCCTGCCGCGAAGGCGCAAGGATCCGGGTCCGGACGCCGACAATGGGTAGCACGCTACCCGGCGACACGTGCGATGTTGGAGCGGAGAGCGGCATCTCCGGGCATAGCGCGGCTCCCCGCGGCGTGCGCCGCGCCGCCGTCCGTGACCGGGGCGAGGGTCGGTCGCGGTCGCGAAGTAGCGCGGCGCACGGTCGAGTCTGTGCCGTAGAACGGCGCGGAGTCCTGAGGATTGATTGGGCACCAGGCGGAGCCGGCAAGCGACGAATGGTCGGCTACGTTGAGTGGTCGGCGTACTCCGCGACCGGCGGGCAGGCGCAGACGAGGTTGCGGTCGCCGTGGGCGTTGTCGATGCGCCCGACCGCCGGCCAGAACTTGTCGTCCCCGACGAACGGCAGGGGATAGGCGGCCGCGCGGCGGCCGTAGGGGTGCCGCCACTCGTCGCCCGTCACCTCCCGCGCGGTGTGCGGGGCGCCCTTCAGCACGTTGTCGCGTGCGTCGGCGCGCCCGTCGGCAACGGCCTGAATCTCGTCCCGAATCCGCAGCATCGCGTCGCAGAACCGATCGAGCTCGTCGAGCGGCTCGCTCTCCGTCGGCTCGACCATGAGCGTCCCCGGGACCGGGAACGACACGGTCGGCGCGTGGAACCCGTAGTCCAGGAGGCGCTTGGCGACGTCCTCCTCGGTGATGCCCGTGGCCGCCCGCAGCGGTCGCAGGTCGAAGATCAGCTCGTGCGCCACACGGCCGTTGGCCCGGGCGTAGAGCACGTCGTAGCGGCCTTCGAGGCGCGCCTTGACGTAGTTCGCATTGAGGATCGCGACCTCGGTTGCCGCCGTCATGCCGCGACCGCCCAGCAGGCGGACGTACGCATGCGCGATCAGCAGGATGCTGGCGCTGCCCCAGGGCGCCGCCGCAACCGGCGGGATCGCCCGCGAATCGGCCGGCGGCGCGAGCGGGTGGCCCGGCAGGTACGGCGCAAGGTGCGCGGCGACCGCGATCGGTCCCATCCCGGGCCCGCCGCCGCCGTGCGGGATGGCGAACGTCTTGTGCAGGTTCAGGTGGCAGACGTCCGCCCCGATCCGCGCCGGGCTGGTCAGCCCGACCTGCGCGTTCATGTTGGCGCCGTCCATGTACACCTGGCCGCCGTGCTCGTGCACCACCGCGCAGATCTCCGTGATCGCGTCCTCGAAGACGCCGTGCGTGGACGGGTAGGTGACCATGAGCGCGCTCAGGCGGGCGCCGTGCTCCTGCGCCTTCGCCCGCAGGTCGGCCACGTCGACGTCGCCGTTCTCCGCACAGGCGACGACGACCACGCGCATGCCGGCCATGACCGCGCTCGCCGGGTTGGTGCCGTGCGCCGAGGCCGGAATCAGCACGACGTCGCGCGCCGCCTCGCCGCGGTCCCGGTGGTAGGCGCGAATCACCAGCAGGCCGGCCAGCTCACCCTGGGCGCCCGAGTTGGGCTGCAGGGAGACGGCGGCGAAGCCGGTGACGGCCCGGAGGGCGTGCTCGAGCTCGTCCATCACCTCCCGGTAGCCCGCGGCCTGCTCGACCGGGACGAAAGGGTGCAGCCGGCCGAACGCCGGCCAGGTGACCGGGCGCAGCTCCGCGGCCGCGTTGAGCTTCATCGTGCACGACCCGAGCGGGATCATCGACCGGTCGAGGCCGATGTCCTTCCGTTCGAGCCGCCGCAGGTGCCGCATCATCTGCAGCTCGGAATGGTGCCGGTTGAAGACGGGGTGGGTCAGGAACGGCGTCGTGCGCCGGAGCGGCTCCGGCAGGCCGCCGGCCAGCCCGTCGGCGTCCGCCACGGGCGCATCCCGGCGCGCCGCGGCCTCGGCGAACACCTCGGCTATCGCCGCGACGTCACCGTCGGTCGCCGTCTCGTCGAGAGCGATCCCGAGGTCCCCGGTCGGGTGGTGGCAGAGATTGATGCGGGCCCGCTCGGCGAGCTGCCGCACGAGCGAGACGCGGGCGTCGCCCGCGGATCGCACCGTGAGCGTGTCGAAGAACGCGCCGGCGCGCCGGACGAAGCCGAGCGCGTCGAGCCGCGCGGCGAGACGGCGCGCGAGGCCGTGGGCGTGCGAGGCGATCCGCGCCAGCCCCTCCGGACCGTGGTAGACGGCGTAGAAGGCGGCGACATTGGCCAGCAGGGCCTGCGCGGTGCAGATGTTCGACGTGGCCCGTTCGCGGCGGATGTGCTGCTCCCGGGTCTGGAGCGCCATGCGGTACGCCGGCCGCCCGTGCGCGTCGACCGAGACGCCGATGAGGCGCCCGGGCATCTGGCGCACGTACTCGTTGCGGGTGGCGAAGAACGCGGCGTGCGGGCCTCCGTACCCCAGCGGCACGCCGAAGCGCTGCGCGTTGCCGACGACGACGTCGGCGCCCATCTCGCCGGGCGGCCGCACGAGCGTCAGCGCCAGCAGATCGCTGGCGACGATGGCGAGGGCGCCCGCCTCGTGCGCGCGGTCCGCGACGCGCCCGACGTCCCACACGGTGCCGTATGTGTCCGGGGACTGGACGAGGACGCCGAACGTCGCCTCGTCCGCGGCGCCGATCGCGGCGTCGAGCGCATCGGGATCGGCCACCACCACCTCGATGCCAAGCGGCTCGGCCCGGCCGCGAACGACCGCGACCGTCTGCGGGAAGCAGCTCGCGGCGACGACGAAGCGGTTCGCGGTGCCCGGCCGGCGGGCGCGCACCCGATGCGCGAGCGTCATCGCCTCGGCCGCCGCGGTCGCCTCGTCGAGCAGCGACGCGTTGGCGACCTCCATGGCCGTGAGGTCCTCGACCAGGGTCTGGAAGGTCAGGAGCGCCTCGAGGCGCCCCTGCGCGGCCTCGGCCTGGTACGGCGTGTAGGGCGTGTACCAGCCCGGGTTCTCGAGCACGTTCCGCAGGATCACGCTGGGCGTGACGCAGTCGTAGTAGCCCTGCCCGATGAAGGAGCGCCAGCGCCCGTTCCGTGCCGCGACCGCCCGCAGCCGGTCCAGGTACTGCGCCTCCGGCTCGGCGTCCGGAAGGTCGAGGGGGTTCGGCAGGCGGATCCCGGCCGGCACCGCCTGGTCGACGAGCGCGTCCAGGGACGGAGCGCCCACGACATCGAGCATGCGATCGACCTCGGCCGGCCGCGGGCCGAGATGCCGGTGCTCGAAGAGGTCGATCGCAGCCTCGCTCATGCGCTCGGGTTCGCGGAGTGGGCCCTGGCGCGCCCTGCCGGGGCGTTGAGAGTCTGCGCGGGTGCGGACTTCCGCATCCCACGTTTCTGCGGCGCAGACTCCTAGGCGACATGGGCGCCGTAGCCGCCGGCGTCGAGCAGCGCGTCGAGCTCGCCGGCGTCGCGCAGTTTGACCACGATCAGCCAGGTCCCGTGCGGATCGGAGTTGAGCGCCTCCGGACGCTCGGTCACCGCGTCGTTGACGCGCAGCACCTCGCCGCTGACGGGGCAGTAGAGGTCCGAGACGGCCTTGACCGACTCGACCGCCCCGAACTGCTCGCCCTGCGCGAAGGTCCGCCCCACGGCGGGGAGCTCCACATAGACGACCTCGCCGAGCTGCTCCTGCGCGTAGGCGGTGATGCCCACGCGGCCTTCCCCGTCCGCGACGCGGACCCACTCGTGGTCCCTGGTGTACTTCCGATCCGCCGGGTACATCGGCTCAGCTCCTGGCCCGCTTGTAGAAGGGCATGCGGACGATGCGCGCCTGCGCCCGGCGGCCGCGTATGTCGACGGCAATCCCGGTGTCGACGGCGCTGTGGCCGGCCGGGACGTACGCCATCCCGATCGCCTTGCCGAGCGACGGCGCCCACGTCCCGCTCGTCACCCGGCCGACGCGCTCGCCGTCTGCGTAGACATCGTATCCCGCGCGCGCGATGCCGCGGTCGAGCACCTCGAAGCCGATGAGCCGCCGGCCCACGCCCTTCGCGCGCTGGGCCGCGAGCGCCTCCCGGCCCACGAAGTCTCCCTTGTCCCAACCGACGATCCACCCGAGGCCGGCCTCGAGCAGCGTCGTCGACCGGTCCATGTCCTGGCCGTGGAGCCGCATCGACGCCTCGAGTCGCAGCGTGTCCCGGGCGCCGAGGCCCGCCGGGCGCAGTCCGCTCGGCGCGCCGGCGTCGAGGAGCGCCGCCCAGACCGCCTCGGCCGCCTGCGGAGCGACGAACAGCTCGAAGCCGTCCTCGCCGGTGTAGCCGGTGCGGGAGATCGTGGCGCGCGCGCCGGCGACCTCGCCGTTCGCGAACGTGTAGTAGCGGAGCCCGTCGAGCTCGACCGCCGTCAGCGTCTGCAGAATCTCCAGTGACCGCGGGCCCTGCAGGGCCAGCAACGCGTAGCGCCGGCTCGTGTCGACGGCCGCGGCGTCTTCCGCCGCCTCGAGCGCCGACGCGATCCAGTCCCGAGCCTCGCCCGTGTTGGCGGCGTTGACCACGAGCAGGAAGTGGTCCGCGGCCAGCCGGTAGACGAGCAGATCGTCCACCGGCGTGCCCTCCGGCGTCGTCAGCGCCGAGTACTGCGCCTGACCGACCTCGAGCCGGCCGGCATCGTTGCTCGTGATCCGCTGCACCGCCGCCAGTGCGTCGCGGCCCGCGATCTCGATCTCCCCCATGTGGCTGACGTCGAACAACCCGGCGGCGGTCCGCACGGCGCGATGCTCGTCGCTGATGTCCGAGTACTGCACCGGCATCTCCCACCCGCCGAAGGTCGTCATGCGGGCGCCGAGCGCGCGGTGGCGGGCGTGGAGCGGGGTTGTTTTCGGGGCGGCGGACGGCGCTTGCGTCATGGCGGCCGGAGCAGGGCCCAACCGTACTATGGGCCTGCCGGAGGGTCAAGCCAGGAGTCTGCGCCGCAGAATCGTGCCATGGAGCGGTTCGTGCCAGCGCATACTCCCCAGCGCGGCCGTGAGGGCGCGCTAGCGCCCCACCCACTCGCCGGTTCCCGCCTCGAAGGTCAGCACCCGCACGCGCCCGGTCGCTCCGAGAACGCGCACCGCGGCCTGATGGCCTGCGCGGCCGCGCAGGTAGATCGTGCCGCCGGTGGCGGTGCCGAGTGGACTGATGGTCAACGTGCTGCCGCTGCCGAATCGTACGGGGCCGGCAGCGCTCGCGGAGGATCCTTCGATGGGTGGCACGGCCGGATCCCGAGCGATTCGCACGCCCGGAAAACGGTCGCGCAGTCGAAACTCCGCATCCACGGGCTCGTCGATTCCGCGTGCGATGTCCGTTTGCCGCACGCCGTTGCCGTTTCCGTCCGTATAGGCCTGCACGCGGAAACCGCCCTCCTCGGGGAGGAATCGCAGACCGACCGAGGCGCCGCGCCGCACGGCGAGCGCGCGGGCTCGGGCGATCTCGCTCGCCATATCCCGCGCCGCCCCAAGGAGCTGCACGGCGTCCCCGCGCGCCGTCAGCGCCGGGAGCGAGAGCCCGATTAGCACGGCGACGAGCGCCACCGCCAGCGTCACCTCCATCAGCGTCACGCCTCGTCCGTCTTCCACGCCGCGGCTCCCGCTTCGTCAGACGGCCTCGCGCGACGCGGATTCGGCAGTGGCAGGCTGGACGGCGCCAGGCTCGTCGGCGAGGCCGACCCGACTCCTACGCAAGGCGAATGCCAGCGGCGCTCACGCCGGCCCTGGCCGAGGCCTCCATCGAGGCGTTCGACAGGGCAGGCCCGGACACCGGGCCGGCGAGCCTCCGGGCCTCCCGGCCCCTCTCGAACGCCGGAAGTGGAATCGCGTCGTGCCGCGGCCGCCCGCCGCGGCGACGGCGAGCGGAGGCCGGCGGGCAGCGCGGCGCAGGACGTCGTCGCGGGGGGGGGAAACCGGCGGCGACATTCGCACCGGCGAGCGGCAGGCCCGGCGCCTGACCCGCTCACGAACCGGGGCGGTCGCCGACGGGCGCGCGCGGCCGACGCTCCAGCGGAAATGGTCCGAGGTCCGAGGATCGCGCGGTGCACGACCTTGCCCCAGGCCACGCGGGTGTCGCCGCGCTGCACGCCGGGACGCTCGGCGATGCGCCGCTGCGACCTACACCGCGCTCCACGCCGTTCGCCGGAACGCGTCTGCAAGTGCCAGCGTAACCGGACCCGGGGTACCAGCGCCGACGGGGCGACCGTCGAGCGTCGTCACGGCGAGCACTTCCCGCGTCGTGCTGGTGATGAAGACCTCGTCGGCAGCCCGCGACTCGTCGAGCCGCAGCACCCGCTCGCGGACCGGGATCCCGATCGCGGGGCCGATCTCGAAGAGGAAGTTGCGCGTCACGCCCTCGAGCAGTCCGGTGGCGAGCGGCGGCGTCAGCGCTTCGCCGCCGCGGACCAGGAAGACGTTCGACTGGGCGCACTCCGCGATCTCGCCCCGGTAGTTGCACATCAGGGCCTCGTCGGCGCCGGCGCGGAGCGCCTCCTGCATGGCCAGTGCGTTGTTGAGCAGGTTGTTCGACTTGATGCGGGGGCTCAGGGCGTCCGGATGGTTGCGCAGGAGCGAGGAGACCACGAGCCTGACGCCGCGCTCCCGGACGGCCGGGGCAATCTCGCGGTGGGGACGAACGATGATCACCAGCGACGGCTCGGGGCACGAGGCGGGGTCGTAGCTGAGGTCCCCGACGCCGCGCGTCAGGACGAGCCGGACGTAGCGCTCCGGCGGCTCGTCGGCGTCGACCGCCTCCATGGTGGCGTCGATGCGCGCGCCGAACGCGCCATCGTCCAGCGGCACCGCGAGGCCGATGGCGGCGGCGGAGGCGCGCAGCCGGCGGAGGTGCCGATCGAGCAGGAACGGCCGGCCGTTGTACGTGCGCAGGGTCTCGTACACCCCGGCCCCGTAGAGGAAGCCGTGGTCGAAGACCGAGATGGTCGCCTGACGGTCGTCGGTGAGGCGTCCGTTGACGTTGACGGCGATGCGCATGGCTCATTCGTACCATAATCCTCCTGGCCGGAGGCCGCCGGACCGAGCCCGCGATGCGTGTTCTCGACACCGCCCAGATGCGCGACGCCGACCGCCGCACGATCGACGAGATCGGCATTCCGTCGATCGTCCTCATGGAGAACGCCGGCCGGGCGGCGGCCGGCGCCGTCGAGGCGCGGTTCGCGCCGCAGGATCGGCGGCGCGTGGCCGTCCTGTGCGGGCGCGGCAGCAACGGGGGCGACGGCCTGGTCGTCGCCCGCGTGCTGGCGGAGCGGGGTGCGGCAGCGGTGGTCGTCCTCCTCGGCCGCGGGGAGGACGTCCGGGGTGACGCCCGCACCAATCTCGACGTTGCCCGCAGGCTCGGTCTCCGGGTGGCGGAGGCCCCCGACGCGGCCGCCTGGCAGGCGTGCCGGCCGGATGTCGCGGCGGCCGACCTCGTCGTCGACGCGCTCGTCGGAACCGGACTCCGAGCGCCGCTCGAGGGGTTGCCGGCCGCGGTGGTCTCCGACCTGAACGCGGCCCGGCGGCCGGTCGTGGCCGTCGACCTGCCGAGCGGGCTTTCGGCCGACAGCGGGGCCTGCATCGGCGTCTCGGTCGAGGCCCGGGTGACGGTGACCCTGGCGGCGCCGAAGATCCCCCTGGTCGTCTCGCCGGCCGCGGAGCGCGCGGGCGAGATGGTCGTCGCCGACATCGGGATTCCGGCCCGCGTCGTCGACGAGCTGGCCGGTCCGCGCGTGGAGCTGCTGACGCGCGACGCCCTGCGCGCGCGCCTGCCGGTGCGGGCGCGCGACGCGCACAAGGGCGATTGCGGGCGGATCGTGGTGGTGGCGGGCTCGCCGGGCAAGACCGGCGCCGCGCGCCTGGCCGGCACCGGCGCCCTGCGGTCGGGCGCCGGCCTGGTGACGGTCGCCACGCCGGCGTCGTGCGTGGGTCCGGTCGCGGCGGTGCCGGAGTACATGACGTCGGCGCTGCCGGAGACGGAAGCGGGCACGGTCCGAGGCACGGCGGCGGACATCGTGCTGGCGCTCGGCGCGGACGTCGTCGCCGCCGGCCCCGGGCTGGGGATCGGAGCGGAGCCGCGGGCCCTGGTCCGCGCCCTGGTCGAGCGCGTCCCCGGGCCCCTGGTGCTCGACGCGGATGCCCTCACCGTGCTCGCCGGCGATCCGGGCGTGCTGGCGCTCCGGCGCGACCGCGTGACGGTGGCGACGCCGCACCCGGGGGAGATGGCGCGGCTCGCGGGGACGACGGTGGGGGAGGTGCAGGCGAACCGCATCGACGTGGCGCGGCAGTTCGCCACCGGGCAGGGAGTGCACGTCGTGCTGAAGGGCGCCCGCACCGTCCTCGCGGCCCCCTCCGGCGCCGTCCGGGTCAGCGCCTCCGGCAACCCGGGCATGGCCACCGGGGGCACGGGCGACGTGCTCACCGGCGTCGTGGCGGCCTGGCTCGCCCAGGCCGCGGATCCGGAGACGGCGACGTCCCTCGCCGTGCACCTGCACGGCCGGGCCGGGGATCTGGCCGCGCGGCGCAGCGGCGAGACCGCCCTGGTGGCGGGCGACGTGGCGGACCATCTCGGGGCGGCGGTCCTCGAGCTGGCGGGCGATTGAGCGGTCATGCACGGCATCTACGAGAGTCGTTCGGAAGCGGAGACGGCGGAGATCGCCCGGCGCCTCGCGGGCGAGCTTCCGCCGCGCTCGGCGGTGCTCCTCTACGGCGACCTCGGCGCCGGGAAGACCGCGTTCGTACGGGGCCTCGTGGCCGGCGCGGGGGGAGAGCCGGACGACGTCAGCAGCCCGACGTTCGTGCTCATGCAGGAGTACGGAGGGGAGCGGCCGGTGGACCACGTCGACCTCTACCGGTTGCACGGTCCCGAGGTCGACGACTTTGCGGACGAGCTGGCGGACCGGCTGGCGCGGGACGGCATCGTCGCCATCGAGTGGGCCGACCGCTTGACCCGGCGGATCGAGGGCGCCGTCCACGTTCGGATCGACGACCTGGGCGGCGACGCGCGGCGGATTCGCATCGAGCGCCCGCCGCCGGGGTAGGGGAGCACCCGAAATCGCCGGCGGCCGCAGGAACCGCCGCGTCCGGCGCCGCTCTACTCGCTGCGATAGTTCGGCGCTTCCTTCGTGATCACCACGTCGTGCACGTGGCTCTCGCGGACGCCGGCCGGCGTGATGCGCACCAGCTCCGCGTGCCGCTGCAGCGCGGGGATGTCGGCGGCGCCGCAGTAGCCCATGCCGGCGCGCAACCCGCCGACGAGCTGGTGGATCATCGCCCCCACGCTGCCCTTGTGCGGGACCCGGCCTTCGATGCCCTCCGGCACCAGCTTCGACGGCTCCTCGCCGGCCGGGGCGCCGGTGTCGACGTCCTGAAAGTAGCGGTCGCCGCTCCCGCGGCGCATCGCGCCGATGGAGCCCATGCCGCGGTATTCCTTGAAGCTGCGGCCCTGGTACAGGATGAGCTCGCCGGGGCTCTCGTCGGTGCCGGCGAAGAGGCTGCCGATCATCACCGCGCTGGCCCCGACCGCGGCCGCCTTGGTCAGGTCTCCGGAGTAGCGCACCCCCCCGTCGGCCACGACCGGTATCCCGTGCGGCGCCGCGGCGCGGCTGCATTCGGCGACCGCCGTCACCATCGGCACGCCGATGCCGGCGACGATGCGCGTGGTGCAGATCGAGCCCGACCCGATGCCCACCTTGACGCCGTCGACGCCGAGATCGATCAGGGCCCGCGTGCCGTCCGCCGTGGCGACATTGCCGGCCATCAGGTCGACCGACGGGAAGTCGCGGCGCAGCCGGCGCGCCATCGCGATGACGTTCTCGGAGTGCCCGTGGGCGCTGTCGAGCACGAGCAGATCGACATGAGCGGCGACGAGGGCTTCGGCGCGCTCGATCGTGTCCGTCGCCACGCCGACCGCGGCTCCGACCCGCAGGCGACCCAGCGAGTCCTTGCAGGCGTGCGGGTACTTGATCGCCTTCTGGATGTCCTTCACCGTGATCAGGCCGCGCAGGTTGAAGTCCTGGTCGACGACCAGCAGCTTCTCGACGCGGTGCCGGTGCAGGATCTCGCGGGCCTGGGCCAGCGTCGTGCCGACCGGGACCGTAATCAGCCGCTCGCGCGTCATCACCTCCGAGATCGGACGCTGCACGTCGCCGTGGAAGCGGAGGTCGCGGTTGGTCAGTATGCCGACCAGCCGCCCCTCGTTCCGGCCGTCCTCCGTGATCGGCACGCCCGAGATGCGGTACTTCCTCATCAGCGCCAGGGCCTGGTAGACGCTGCTGTGGGGAGCGAGCGTGATCGGATTGACGATCATGCCGCTCTCGGAACGCTTCACCCGGTCGACCTCGGAGGCCTGATCGGCTATGTCGAGGTTCTTGTGAATGACCCCCAGGCCGCCGAGCTGGGCCATGGCGATCGCCATGCGCGATTCGGTGACGGTGTCCATCGCGGCGCTGACGAGCGGCACGTTCAGGGCGATGTTGCGGGTCAGCCGGGTCGCGACGTCGACCTCGTTCGGCAGGACGGCCGAGTGCCGCGGCTTCAGCGAGACGTCATCGAAGGTCAGGGCGATCGGAAGAGCGGCCACCGCCCGCGCGCCGGTCGAGGCGTCATCGGTCTTGACACTCATCCGTCACGCTCCGTGGCACTTCTTGAACTTCTTGCCGCTCCCGCAGGGACACGGCTCGTTCCGGCCGACCTTGGGCATCTCCCGCCGCACCGTCCGGACCCGCGCGTCGTCCCCGCCGGTGCGGGCGGGCTGCGGTCTGCCTCGCCCCGCGGCCACGCCGGCGCCCACGAGGGCCGGAGCGGCGGCCGGGTCGTTCAACGTCGTCGGCGTGGCCTGGCGGATGGCGGGGGCGCGGGCGGCGCGGCGCACGGCATCCTCCCGTCCGGCGGGACGGAGGCGCCAGAGGTAGCGCACGATGTCGTCCTCGATGCGTTCCTTCATCGCCTCGAACATCGCGAAGCTCTCGCGCTTGTACTCCACGAGCGGGTTCCGCTGGCCGTAGCCCCGCAGCCCGATGCCCTCCTTCAGGTGGTCCAGCCCGTACAGGTGGTCCTTCCACTGCGTGTCGACCACCTGCAGCATGACGTCCCGCTCGACCCGGCGGAGCACGGCGGCGTCGATGGCCGCCTCCTTCTCGACATACTGCGCCTCGGCCAGGTTCCAGAGCGCGTCGCACATCTCCTCCGGATTGCGGTCCGTGAGGTCGATCTCGTCGAGCTGCTCCCCGTCGATGCCGAACAGCACGCCGACGTCCCGCTTGACGGCCGCGGTGTCCCAGTCCTCGGGCTCGATCTCCTCTCCGCAG
Organism: Vicinamibacterales bacterium; assembly: GCA_965215155.1. Classification (GTDB taxonomy): domain Bacteria; phylum Acidobacteriota; class Vicinamibacteria; order Vicinamibacterales; family UBA8438; genus JAGWAJ01. Next base: position 3,772,662 of record CBDCCY010000004.1, read on the forward strand.
TAGCCCTGAATCGTGCTGTCGACCAGCCCCTCGGCCAGGCGCATCAGGTAGGCGCGGGTGTCGACCTCCTCGTCCTCGTCGAGGACCACCGTCCCGTCGAGCAGCTCGCGGCGCAGCGCGTAGACGTTCTCGCGCTGCTTGTTCATCACGTCGTCGTACTCGAGCAGGTGCTTGCGGACGGAGAAGTTCTGCGCCTCGACCTGCTTCTGCGCCCGCTCGATGGCCTTGGTGACCATGCCGTGCTCGATCGGGACTCCCTCTTCCATTCCCAGCCGCTCCATCAGCCCCTGGATGCGGTCGGAGCCGAAGATGCGCATGAGGTCGTCTTCGAGCGACAGGTAGAAGCGCGACGAGCCGGGATCGCCCTGGCGTCCCGCCCGTCCCCGAAGCTGGTTGTCGATGCGCCGCGCCTCGTGGCGCTCCGTGCCGATGATGTGGAGGCCGCCCGCCTCGACCACGCGCTCGTGCTCCGCGTCGGTCTCCGCCCTGAAGTGGGTCAGGATGCGTTCCCAGTCGGGTCGCGGGACGCGATAGAAACCCTCGTGGAAGAAGTAGACGAACTCCTCGTCGTCGACGAAGCGCTCCTCGCCGGCCGGCAGGCGCTCGGCGACCTCCTCGCTGAGCGCCTGCCGCCGCGCCATGTGCTCGGCGTTGCCGCCCAGGAGTATGTCGGTGCCCCGCCCGGCCATGTTCGTCGCGATCGTGACCGCGCCGGCGCGGCCGGCCTGTGCCACGATCTCGGCCTCCTTCTCGTGGTACTTGGCGTTGAGCACGACGTGCCTGATGCCGCGCCGCTTCAGCAGCCCCGACAGCCGTTCGGACTTCTCGATCGAGACCGTGCCGACGAGCACGGGTCGTCCGGCTTCCTGCTGGTCCAGGATGTCGTCGACGATCGCCCCGAACTTCTCGCGCGAGGTCCGGTAGACGGAGTCCGGCTCCTCGATGCGCACGAGCGGCCGGTTGGTCGGCGCGACGAACACGTCGAGGTCGTAGATCTTGGCGAACTCCGGCGCCTCGGTCTCGGCCGTGCCGGTCATCCCGGAGAGCTTGTCGTACTTGCGGAAGTAGTTCTGGAAGGTGACGGTCGCGAGCGTCTGGTTCTCCCGCTCGATGGTCACTCGCTCCTTCGCCTCGACCGCCTGGTGCAGGCCGTCGCTCCAGCGCCGCCCCGGCATCAGCCGGCCCGTGAACTCGTCCACGATGACGACCTTGCCGTCCTTCACCATGTAGTCGACGTCGCGCTCGAACAGGGTGTGCGCGCGCAGGGCCTGGTTGATGTGGTGCAGGAGCGGCATGTTGGCGGGGTCGTACAGGCCGCCCGGCTGCAGGCGGTGGCCGAGGAACTTCTCCGCCTTCGCCATGCCCGTCTCGGTCAGGGAGACGGTCTTGTGCTTCTCGTCCTTGAGGTAGTCGCCCGTGTGCTCGAGCTCCTCGCGCCGCTCGGCCGGCACGTTGCCCTGCGTGACCGCGCCCGGCTTGAGCCGGGGGACGATGCGATCGACCTCGACGTAGAGGTCGGTGGACTGCTGGGCCGGCCCCGAGATGATGAGCGGCGTGCGCGCCTCGTCGATCAGGATGCTGTCGACCTCGTCGACGATGGCGAAGCGGTGCTCCCGCTGCACGAACTGCGTCCGCTCGAACTTCATGTTGTCGCGGAGGTAGTCGAAGCCGAACTCGTTGTTCGTGCCGTACGTCACGTCGCAGCGGTACGCCGCGTGGCGCTCGGGGTCGCGCAGGTCGTGCTGAATCACGCCGACGCTCAGGCCGAGGAAGCGGTAGATGCGCCCCATCCAGTCGGCGTCGCGGCGGGCGAGGTAATCGTTGACGGTGACGACGTGCACCCCCCGGCCCTCGAGGGCGTTCAGGTAGGCGGCCAGCGTCGCGACGAGGGTCTTGCCCTCGCCGGTCTTCATCTCGGCGATCTTGCCGCGGTGCAGCATGATCCCGCCGATGAGCTGGACGTCGAAATGGCGCATGTGCAGAACGCGCCGCCCGGCCTCCCGCACCGCCGCGAACGCCTCGACCAGCAGGTCGTCCAACGGCTCGCCCTGCTCGATCCGCTCGCGGAAGGTGGCGGTCCGGTCCCGGAGCTCGGTGTCGGACAGCCCGCGAACGTCGTCCTCGCGGTCGTTTATCGCGGCCACCAGCGGCTGCACCCGCTTGAGGTCGCGTGCGTTCTGGGTCCCGAAGACCTTGGCCAGGACGGTTTGGAGCATCAGGGAACCACGGGCAGGCGGAGGTCAGACGCCACGAGGTGACCCGTCGGATCGCGCCGACATCGGCCGCGGTTCACGCGGTCTGCCAGCCGCTACGCTCCCGGGATCGTAGCCACGCGAAGCAGCGGACGCAAGTGCGACCCTGCAGGGGGGAACGAGTCTCCAGGAGGCTGCGCCTCGCGCGGGGGAGTCGGCACGGTGCCACGGCGCGCCGACTCCTAGTTGGCGGCGAGGTCGGATTGCCGGTCCACGAGCAGACGGAGCGGATTGACGTGGCGTCCGTCGGCGAGCACCTCGTAGTGCACGTGGGAGCCTGTCGCTCGCCCGGTTGCGCCGACGTAGCCGATCAGGTCTCCGCGCTGCACGGTCGTCCCGGGAAGGACCGCGAACTCCGACAGATGACCGTAGCGGGTCTGGATCCCGAAGCCGTGGTCGATCTCGATCAGATTGCCGTAGTTGCCGCTGCGTCGGGCCGAGGTGACGCGCCCGTGCGCGGTTGCATAGACCGGCTCGCCGGTCCGGGTGGAGATGTCGACGGCAGGGTGGAACTCGCGATCTCCCGTGAACGGATCGCGACGGTAGCCGTAGCCGCCGGACACCCAGCCGTCCGCCGGCCACAGCGTGGGCAGTGCGCCCGCGATTGCCTCGCGCCGCGCGACGTCGTGCTGCAGCACGCGCATCCGGTGATCCACCGTCCCGAGCAGGTCGCTGAGCAGATCGAAGGCGGGGGCGGTCACGTGACTCACGTCGCTCCGTCCGACCGTGACCCGCAGGGCTCGCGGAATCCGATCCACCGGCGGCCCGGACGCGTTGGTGCGCGCGATGCGCGCCGAGAGCTGCGTCACGGCCGATCGCAGGGTGGCGATGTCGCGACTGAGTGCCGCCGCGGCCGTGCGGTACCGCGCGTTCTCGACATCCAGACGAGCGAACTCCGCCTCGAGCCGGTTGATCTCGTTGAGGGCCGCGCCGTGTCGCAGCAACCCCCAGCCCATCGGGATGACGACCGCCAGCGCCGCCACCGACGCCACCAGCCGGATCCGAAGCGTGAAACGACGCACATGCCCTGTCGCGCGGTCGGCGACGATAAAGGAATACCGAGTGGGCGGCATGGCTGCTCTTGGGGAAAAGGCGGCCGGTTCGGGGGAGAGTCTAGCACAACTGCAGCGACTCGCCGGCGGCACGCTCGATCCGTCGCGCCGCCGCGTCATCGCCAGTCGGCGCTCCTGTACTGCAGGGCCTCGGCGACGTGCGGCGCCCCTATCCGATCCGCGGCGTCGAGGTCCGCGACGGTGCGTGCGACCCGCAGTACGCGATCATAGCCGCGGGCGCTGAGCGCCAGGCGTCCGGCGGCGGCGGCGAGGAGCCGGAACGCGTCCGGTTCGGGCCGGCAGTGCCGGCGGAGCGCGCGCCCCGACAGGTCGGCGTTGAGGAGCGGCGGCCGGTTGGCGAACCGGTTCGCCTGCCGCCGGCGCGCGGCTTCCACCCGGATCCGGACCACGGCCGATCCTTCGCCGGACGGCGCCGCGGCCAGCTCGTCCAGCCGGAGGGCGGGAACGTCGACCACGATGTCGACGCGATCGAGGAGCGGGGCGGACATCCGGCTCCGGTAGCGCTGGAGTTGCCGCGGCGTGCAGCGGCACGGGCGCCGGCCGTCGCCGGAATGCCCGCAGGGGCAGGGGTTCGTCGCGGCGACCAGCATCAGCCGGGCGGGGAATTCGACGCTCCGCGCCGCCCGGGCCACGCGAACGACGCCCTCCTCGAGGGGCTCGCGCAGCGCGTCGAGGGCTCGCCGATCGAATTCGAGCAACTCGTCGAGGAAGAGCACGCCGTTGTGAGCGAGGCTGGCTTCGCTGGGCCGGGGGTCGCGCCCGCCGCCGACCAGCGCCACGTCCGAGATCGTGTGATGCGGCGCCCGAAGGGGCCGGGACGTCAGGAGCCGGGTCGGGAAGGCCAGCAGGCCGGCGACCGAATGGACGGCAGTCGTCTCGACGGCTTCTTCGAAGCTGGGCGGCGGCAGCAGACCCGGCAGGCGCCTCGCAAGCAGGGTCTTGCCGGCGCCGGGCGGTCCGACGAGGAGGACGTGGTGCCGGCCCGCTGCGGCGATCTCCAACGCCCGGCGCGCCACGGCGTGCCCCTTGATGTCGGCGAGGTCCGGAGCGTCCTTGGCCGGCGCGCGGCCGCCGCCGGCTCGTGCCGCCGGCGGCGCATCGCGGACCGGCGCCCTGCCGGTGAGCACCTCGATCGCGTCCGCGAGGGTGTCCACCGGGACCAGCGGCAGGTCCGCTACCGCGGCCGCCTCGCCGGCGTTCGAGGCGGGCAGCACCAGACGCCGGCCGCCGCGTCGCGCCGCCAGCGCCACCGGCAGCACGCCGGGCGTCGCCTGAACCGCCCCGTCGAGGGAGAGTTCGCCCACGACGAGCGTGTCCGCAAGGCAGTCGGGCGGCACGTGGCCGGCCGCGGCGAGCACGCCGATGGCAATCGGAAGATCGAACGCCGTGCCGCGCTTCCGGACGTCCGCCGGGGCGAGGTTCACGGTGACACGGTGATCCGGAAACGTCAGCCCCGAGTTGCGGATGGCGCCGCGCACGCGGTCGCGGCTCTCGCGGACGGTCGAGTCCGGCAGGCCGACCAGGACGAACGTGGGCAGGCCGTACGAGACGTCGACCTCCACCTGCACCTCCGTCGCGTCGACGCCCACGATCGTGGCCGAGCGCACGTGAGCAAGCACGGCGCTACGCGCAGCAAGGAACGCGCCACCGGCAGGCGGAGCGCCGCGGACGCGGCAGCGTGCGGGCCAGGCCGCGCCGGGGCGCAGGAAGTGCGACTGCCCGGCGGTGGGCGCGGTGCGGAATCCGCGCCCGTCCCGGCCTGCGCCGGCGGCCGCGTCGACCGCGTATGATCGAGTCCGGTCGGAGGGACGCGGGCTGCATGCGGCTGTCGGTCATCATTCCGGTCTTCAACGAGCGCGCGACCATCCACGAGTTGCTGCGGCGCGTCGCCGCCGTCGATCTGGAAAAGGAAGTCGTGGTCGTCGACGACGGCTCGACGGATGGCACGCGGGACGTCCTGGCGCGGCTCGGCGACGCAGGTCCGAACGTAATCCTGCACGAGGCCAATCAGGGCAAGGGAGCCGCCATCCGGACCGGGCTGCAGCACGTGACCGGCGATTTCGTGCTGGTGCAGGACGCCGATCTGGAGTATGACCCGGCCGACTACCATCGGCTGCTCCGGACGCGGGAAGAACGGGGCGCGGACGCGGTCTACGGGTCGCGATTCGCCGGCGGCCGCCCGGAGATGACGCTGAGCCACCGCATCGGCAACCAGTTGCTGACGGGCATCACCAACGCGCTGTTCGGGTCCGCCCTGACCGACATGGAAACCTGCTACAAGCTGGTTCGCAGGCGGGTGCTCGCCGACATCGGGATCACCGCGAACGGCTTCAGCGTCGAGCCGGAGATCACCGCGAAGCTCCTGCGGAGGGGCATCGCCATACACGAGGTCCCGATCGCGTACGTGGGGCGGAGCTTCGCCGAAGGCAAGAAGATCTCGTGGAGGGACTTCCTGGCTGCGGTCTGGACGCTCCTGAAGCTCCGCGTGACGGGGTGAGGTGCCCGGCGGCAGGCGCCGGTCCGCCAGCCTCAACCGGCGCCGCGGTCCACCTCGAGGAGAATGTCGCGCCCCGCGGCGAGGTCCCTCGCCGCAGGCGTGACGATGGTTCGCCGGTCGATCCGGATCGGGCGTCCGGCGTCGAGCGCGCCGCGGACGTCCGCCTCGCACACGAACCCCGCCGGTTCCGGGGGACGGGGCGGCTCGGGACGAGCCGCGGGCACGGGAGGTGAGACGCGGCCGGGCGCCTCCGCCTCCACGGCGCCGCCCGACTCGCCGCTGCCGCCGCTCGCGGCGCCGGCCCCGAGGAATCCGTCGATCCGCGCCGCGACCCTGGACGGGTCGAGCCCCGGGGGCCTCGCGGTGCGAGCCGCCGCGGCCGGCCGGGAGACGGCGGATCGTCCCTCACGGGTCGGGGCCGGCCGCAACCCGTGGGCCAGGCGCTTGACGTTCAGCAGGTGCCTCGGCGAGATGTTGTCGGACGTGATGTTGCCGCCCAGACCTCCGCAGCCGAGGGTCAGCGCCGGGTCGAGGCCGGTCGTCAGTCCGATGGAACCGTGCGTGGTCGGGGTATTGACCACGATGCGGAACGCCGGTTTCTGCAACCCGAACTCGAGGATCACGGCGTCGTTCCGCGAATGGATGGCCATGGTATGGCCCACGCCGCCATAGCCGAGGATCTCCCTGCACCGCTCGCAGCCCGCACGCCAGTCGGCGACCTCGTAGTAGGCGAGCACGGGGCAGAGCTTCTCCATCGAGAGGGGATGGTCGCGGCCGACGCCCGTGAGGGGGGCGATGAGCACGCGCGTCTCCGGTGGCACGTCGATGCCCGCACGGCGTGCGACATCGACCGCGGACCGGCCGACGAGGTCGGGATGGGGCAGCCGCTGCGGGGTCACGAGGGCCGCCGCCACCGCGGCGCGCTCCGCCGCGTTCAGAAAGTGCCCGCCGTTCGCCCGGAACGCGCGCCGGACCTGCTCGGCGATTGCCGCATCCACAATCACCGCGTTCTCGGCCGAGCAGAGCAGGCCATTGTCGAAGGTCTTGCCGGTGATGATGTCTCGCACGGCCTTCACGACATCCGCGGACCGCTCGATGTACGCGGGCGCGTTCCCCGGTCCGACCCCGTACGCCGGCTTGCCCGCCGAGTACGCCGCGCGGACCAGCCCGAGACCCCCGGTCGCGAGGATGACGGCGATCTCGCGGCGGCGCATGAGCGCCTGCGTGCCGGCCACGGTGACCGTCGCCAGCCACGAGACGGCGCCGTCGGGCGCGCCGGCGTCCCGCGCCGCCGCCGCGAGGATCTCGGCCGTGCGGGTGATGCAGCCCTGGGCGGCCGGATGCGGGCTCAGCACGATTGCGCACCGTGCCTTGAGGGCGATCAAGAGCTTGTAGATGGTGGTGGACGTCGGGTTGGTCGACGGCACGATCGCCGCCACCGGGCCGAAGGGCTCGGCGATCTCGACGACGCGGCGGTCCTCCTGGCGGGCGATCACGCCGACCGTCGCCATCGGCCGGATGAAGGCATGAACGTTGCGGGCGGCGAACAGGTTCTTCCGGACCTTGTCCGCCGCGACACCGTAACCGGTCTCGTCGACGGCAGCCCGGGCGAGATCCTCGGCATGCCGTTCGGCCGCCCCGGCCATCGCGTCGACGATGTCGTCCGTCCGGGCCTGCGAGAGTTCCCCGAGGCGGCGCTGGGCGTCCGCAGCGCGCACCGCCTGCCGGGCCGCATCCTCCACGGAGCGAGTGTCGCGGTCCGGGCTCTCCGTTGCGTCGGCCATGGAGCGGTGGTGCCGCGCGAGGCTGCGCCGGCCGGGCTCAGCCCTGAGGCGCCTTGGCGTCGGGCAGCAGCGACTCGACCTCGTCGTGCGGCCGCGGTATGACGTGCACGGACACGAGCTCCCCGACGCGCCGCGCCGCCGCGGCCCCGGCGTCGGTCGCCGCCTTGACGGCGCCCACGTCACCGCGCACGAGCACCGTCACGAAGCCCGCGCCGATGTACTCCTTGCCGACGAGCACGACGTTGGCCGCCTTCACCATCGCGTCGGCGGCTTCTATCGAGCCCACCAGACCCTTCGTTTCGACGAGGCCGAGCGCTTCGCGGGACATTGGAGATTGCAGTTCCTGCCCGGCGCTGCCGTCGGCTGGTACAGCGCCCGGCGTGCGCGCGTGCGCGCAAACCACAGTACTATAAGGACATGACTCCAGCAACCGCGGCCGTCCGCCGCGGCAGCTCGGCCGGCCCCTGGCGCGTACGCGGTTTCGTCTCCCTGGTTCCCGTCGTTCTTGCGGCCTTGGCGCTGCCCGCAGCGTGCGCCGCGCCCCCGGCCCCGGTTGCGACGCCTACCCTGGGCATGAACAGGTACTCCGTGCCGCTCGGCGGTCCGCTCGAGCTCACCATACGGTTCGACGCCGCCCGCGACCTGGCGCCTATCACCGAGGATTTCCGCGTGCTTCTCCATTTCCTCGACCGGGGCGGCGCGCTGCTATGGGCGGACGACCACGAGCCGCCCCGTCCGCTGGCCGAATGGCAACCGGGCGAGCGTATCGAGTACACGCGCCGGGCCGTCGTCCCGATGTACCCCTACATCGGCGAGGCTACGGTCGCTCTCGGTCTCTACTCGGCGGGCACCGGGGAGCGCCTGCCGCTCGCGGGCGTGGACCTCGGCGACCGCACGTATCAGGTGGCTACCATCACGCTGGAGCCGCAGCCGGAGTCTGCGTTCCTGGCATACGGGGATGGCTGGTTCCAGGCGGAGGTCGCGGGGGAGACGAGCTGGCGCTGGACCACCGGCAGGGCGGTCGTCAGCTTCCGCAACCCGCGGGCGGACGTGGCGCTCGCGATGGAGCTCGCCGGGCGGGCCGCCAGCGGCGAAGAGCGGCAGCGCGTGTCGCTGGAGATCGACGAGCGAACCGTGCATCGGTTCGCGCTGGAGGAAGGGGGGCGAACGATGCTGCGGCGGCGCCTGCGCGCCGAAGAGCTCGGGGCGGACGAAGTCGTGCAGCTGACGCTGCGCGTCGACCCGACGTTCGTACCTGCCGAGCGCGACACCGCCTCGACCGACACCCGTGAGCTGGGGGTCCGGGTGTTCTATCTGTTCGTGGAACCGCTCTGAGCGAGCGCACCCCCGGCGTCTGGCCGTCGCGACCATGCAGTTTCGCTGCCGACTGGGCACCGACACCGGCGAGATCCTCGAAGGGATCTACACGGCCGAGACGGAGGCGAAGCTGCGGCGGGACCTCGAGGACAAGGGCCTGTGCGTCCTCTCGATGCGGCGGCGGGGGGTGTCGGGGTTGCCCGCCCTCTCGCGGCCGCGCCGGCGGCGGGTGGCGTCCCGGGAGTTCCTCGTCTTCAACCAGGAGCTGGCCGCCCTGCTGCGGGCCGGCATACCCCTGGTCCAGTCGCTCGACATCGTGCGCCAGCGCGCCGAGCACCCCGTCCTCAAGGCGGTACTCGACGACGTGTACGAGCGGGTGCGGAGCGGGGCGGCGCTGTCGGCTGCCTTCGAGGCGCAGGGCGACCTGTTCCCGGGCGTGTACACGGCATCCGTCCTGGCCGGTGAGAAGAGCGGAGGCCTCGAGGAGGTGCTGCGGCGCTACATCGCGTATTCGCGCGTCATCAGCGGAGTCCGCCGCCGGACGATCTCCGCGCTCGTCTATCCGGGCATCCTGCTCCTGCTCTCCATCGTCGTCGTCGCGGTCATCGTGCTGCAGGTCGTGCCCGAGTTCGGCGACTTCTACGCGGGGATGGGCGCCGAGTTGCCTCTCGCGACGCGCGTCCTGATGGGCGTCTCGACCGCCCTGCGCGAGTCCTGGCTGCTGGCCCTCGCGGGCTCGGCGGCCGCCGGGGGCGCTCTCTGGCGCTGGCTCGCGCTCCCGGGCCGGCGGGCCCTGCTCGACCGGTGGCTCCTGCGTGCGCCCGCCGCCGGCTCCCTCGCCCGCAAGTTCGCCACCTCGCAGCTCGCCCGGACCCTGGCGACACTGCTCGGGGGCGGGATCCCGCTCGTGGCGGCCCTCGACGTCGCCGCCCGATCGATCGGCAACCGGCATGTGGCGGAGCAGGTGGCGGAGGTGTCACGGGAGGTTCGCGAGGGGCGGGCCCTGGCGGACGCGATGGCCGCGCGGGGGGTGTTTCCGCCGGTCGCCGTGCGCATGGTGGAGGTCGGCGAGTCGAGCGGGGCGCTCCAGGAGATGCTGAACAGCACCGCAGACTTCTTCGACGAGGAGATCGAGACCATCCTGTCCCGCTTCATGACGCTCATCGAGCCCGTCCTGCTCGTGGTCATGGGCGTGGTGATAGCGGCCCTGCTCCTGGCGCTCTACTGGCCGCTGCTGCAACTGGGGAGCGTCGTGCAATGAGCCGGGCGGGGACGGGCGCTGCGCCTCGGAGCGGACCGGAGGCCGCGGGGGCGGCGCCGGGCGCGCGGGAGGCCCGGGCGGGGGCCGACGCGGCGGCGGGCGCGGCGGTCGAGGTCGAGCGGGCTCGGGAGCTCGCAGAGCGCTACCGCCTCGACTACGTCGACCTGACGCGCTTTCGCATCGATCAGGATCTGCTGCGGACCATCCCGGCCGACCTGATGCTGCGTTACGGCTTCGTACCCTGCCGGCGGGACGGGGACGCGCTCGTCATTGCGGTCTCGGACCCCACGGATCTGCCGCGGATCGACGAGCTCTCGCTCCTCCTCGGGTCCCCGATCACCGCGACCGTGGGCACGCCGTCCGCGATTACCTCGATCCTGACGCGCAGCGAAGGCTCGCAACGGGTGCTCGACGAGGCGACCGAGGGCTTCGCCCTGCAACTGTTGCGCGAGGACGAGGGGGCCGACGACAGCCTGACGGTGGAACGTCTCACGGCGGACGTCAGCCCGGTCATCCGACTCGTCAACTCGATGATCTACACGGCGATCCAGCGCCGGGCGAGCGACATCCACGTCGAGACGCAGGACGACGCCGTGCACGTGAAGTACCGCATCGACGGCGTCCTGCAGGCCGCCATGCAACCCATCGACCGGCAGCACCAGGGTGCGGTGCTGTCGCGCATCAAGGTCATGGCGGAGCTCGACATCGCCGAGAAACGGGTCCCGCAGGACGGTCGCTTCCGGTTGCGCATGCCCGGCAAGACGGTCGACTTCCGCGTATCGATCATGCCCAGCGTGCATGGCGAGGACGCCGTGATTCGCATCCTCGACAAGCAGTCGATCAGTGAGCAGTTCAGCGAACTCACGCTCGACATCGTGGGCTTCGGGGAGGACGAGCTGCGCCGCTTCCGGCGCTACATCGGCGAGCCGTACGGAATGGTCCTGGTGACCGGGCCGACCGGGAGCGGGAAGACGACCACGCTGTACGCGGCGCTGTCGGAGATCAACTCGCCGGAGGACAAGATCGTCACCATCGAGGATCCGGTGGAGTACCAGTTGAAGGGGGTCACGCAGATTCCCATCAACGAGCGCAAGGGACTCACCTTCGCGCGCGGGTTGCGCTCCATCCTGCGCCACGATCCCGACAAGATCATGGTGGGCGAGATCCGGGATCCGGAAACGGCGCAGATCGCGATCCAGTCGGCGCTCACCGGGCACCTCGTGTTCACGACGGTGCATGCCAACAACGTCGTCGACGTGCTCGGACGATTTCTCAACATGGGGGTCGAGGCGTACCAGTTCGTCTCGGCGCTCAACTGCGTGCTGGCGCAGCGGCTGGTGCGCACGATCTGTCCCCACTGCCGCCGCCCGGTCGAGATCCCGGCGCCGCAACTCGCCGACGCGGCCATCGATGCGAGCCTGGTGGCGGGTCGCACGTTCTACGAGGGGAGCGGCTGCGTGGAGTGCGGCGGGACGGGCTACCGCGGGCGGACCGCGATCTGCGAGCTCCTGGACCTGAGCGACCGCATCCGCGAGATGATCCTCGACCGTCGCTCGACGTCCGAGATCAAGAGGGCGGCGCGGGACGAAGGGATGCGCTTCCTGCGGGCGTCGGCGGTCGAGCAGGTGCTGCGCGGGACGACGACGCTCCGGGAGATCAACAAGGTGACGTTCGTTGAGTAGGCTTGCGGCGCGTGCGTCTGCGCTGCTGTCGACGCCCGGGCCGTCGGCGGCGGTCGCGCTGAGCGCGGAGGCCGTTCACGCCGTGCAGGTCGCGCGGAACGGGGACGGGCTGGCGATCACGGGGCGCGCGCATGCGGAGCTCCGCCCCGGCCTCGTGACGCCGAGCGTGACCGGGACGAACGTGGCGGACGCGGCGGGCGTGGCGGAGGCGCTCCGCGGGGTGCTGGAGCGTCTCCCGCGCCGACCGTCGCGCATTGCGCTGGCGATTCCCGACAGCGCGGCCGTCGTATCCATCCTGCGGTTCGACACGTTGCCGTCGCGCGCCGGCGACCTCGACGACCTCGTGCGGTGGCGCGTCGGCAGGACGGCGCCGTTCGGCATCGACGAGGCGCAGGTCTCGTACACGCCCGGGGCGGCGACCGGCGACGGGGGGCGCGAGCTGGTGGTCGCCGTCATGCACCGCGACGTGGTGAGAGCGTACGAGCGCGTGTGCAGCGCCGCGGGGGCGCATGCCGGGGTGGTGGACCTGTCCGGCTTCAACCTGATCAACGCCGTGCTCGGCGCCGCTCCGTCCGTGGCCGCCGGCGACTGGCTGCTGGTGCACGCCGCGGTCGGCGCGGGGACGCTGGCCATCGTGCGCGGCGGCGCGCTGGTCTGCTATCGGAACCGCGCCGCGGGCGACGCCGGAGCCCTCTCCGATCTGATACACCAGACGGTGATGTACTACGAGGACCGTCTCGGCGGACGCGGGTTCGAGTGTGCCGTCCTGGCGGGCGAGCCGCGCCTGGAAGCCGCCGGTGTGGAGGCTGCCTCCCGGCGCTCCATCGAGAAGCGCCTCGGCGCCGGTCTCGAGCGGCTCGGCGCGGTCCTTCAGCCCGGCGTGACGGACCGCACCGGAGCGGACCGGGCCGCCCTCGACGCTCTGGCCGCGCCGCTCGGCATTCTCCTGCGCGGCGGGCCTGGGGAGCGGCCGGCACCCGCGGGCTGATGCTGAGGACCAACCTCGCCACGCGTCCGTTCTACAACGAGCGGATCGTGCACCTCGTGCTGGCCGGCGCGGGCGCGGCCGCGCTGGCGTTGCTGGCGGCGGGAGTCGCCCGTGCGGTCGACGCAGCCCGGTTCCACGCGGCGCTGACCGCCGCCGCCGAGGCAACCGAGCGCGAGACCGCCCAGCTCGCGGGTCGGGCGTCGAGCGTGCGGCGGGAGATCGAGGCGGGCGGGGTGGAGTCGATCACCGACGCGGTGGCGGAGGCCAATCGGCTCGTGGACCAGCGGACGTTCTCCTGGACGGAGTTCTTCAACGTGATCGACCGGACGCTCCCGTCCGGCGTGATGCTGACCGCGGTGCGGCCGGAGCACGGCGAGGAGGGCGTCTCGGTCGTGGTCGGCGTCGTCGGCCGTCGGATTGCGGACATCGACGAGTTCATCGGGCTCCTCGAGGAGTCGGGGCTGTTCGCCGACGTGCTGGCGCGCGAGGAGGAGATGCTCGACGACGGCATGTACCGCGCTCGACTGGCCGGGCGCTACCGCGCGGACGGGGGCGGGAGCGGATCCGACGACGGCGGGCAGGCGCCATGACGCTGCCGCGGCGGGTCCTGGTCGAGAAGCGTCTGCCGCTACTGATCGTCGCGGCGTTGCTGGCTGTCGATGCGGCCCTCTACGCGCTGGTCGTCTATCCCTCGTCGCGGGCCCTCGCCGCGGCGGAGTTGCGCGCCGCGCGCGCGACGAGCGCGCGGAAAGACGCACAACGCAGCCTCGCCGCGGCGGAGGCCGCGCTGGCGAGTACGACGGAAGCGGCGGAGGCCGTCGAGACTTTCTACCTGGAAGTTCTGCCGCTCGATCTGACCGACGCGCGCGTTCGGACCTCGCGGCGCCTGGCGGACCTCGCGGTCCAGCATGGACTCGTTCTGGAGCAGCGCAGCATGACGCCCGAGCGTAACGGGCACAGCCGCCTCGGGCGGCTGCGCATGACGATGCGCCTCGAAGGCGACTATCGCAACCTGCGCCGGTTCGTGTATGCCCTGGAGACCGGCGCCGAGTTCCTCGTGATCGAGGAGATCGCGCTCCGCGACGGCGACCGCGACGACGCGGCGCAGGTGCTCACGATCGGGCTCGCGACGTACTACGGAGCGGAGGGCAGGGCCGGAAACGGGGGGGAGTGAGGGCACCCGGTCGGCCGCCGTCCGGAGACAGGTGCGCGAGTCGGACCGGCTGGGGTGGAGGCGAAGGATGCGCAGGTGGCTTCGGGCTCGCGGGGGCTACTCCCTGGTGGAGCTGCTCGTTGTCACCGTCATATTGCTGGTGTTGGCCTCGGCCATCGCGCCGCTGAGCCGCGTGACCGTTCAGCGGCAGCGCGAGGTCGAGTTGCGGCGGGCGCTGCGGGAGTTGCGTACGGCCATCGACCGCTACAAGGACGCAGTGGATCTGGGGGTCATCGGCGGGACGGACCTCGACCCCGACAACGCCGGGTATCCGCCGGATCTCGAGACGCTGGTCGCGGGCGTCGAGCCGGTCGACGAGTCCGACGGGCAGCGGCTGCGTTTCCTGCGCCGCATCCCGATCGATCCGCTGACGCGCAGCACGGATTGGGGCCTGCGCGCCTACGACGACGATCCGAACGCGCAGAGCTGGGGGGGCGGCAACGTCTATGACATCTACACGCGCGCGCGAGGAACGGCGCTCGACGGGACCCGCTACCGGGACTGGTGAGGGCAGAGGCGGGATGCCCTTCCACGCGCGCCGCGCGGGCGGCTGGACGCTGATCGAGTTGACGATCGTCATCGCCCTGATCAGCGTGCTGGCGGGCCTGGCGATGGCCGGCTATCGGACGGCCATCACTCGATCGCGCGAGGCCGTGCTGAAGGAGAACCTCTTTCGGATGCGCGATGCCATCGACCAGTTCTACGCCGACCGCGAAGCGTACCCGGCCACGCTCGACGACCTGGTGTTGCACGGCTACGTGCGAGCCATTCCCGTCGATCCGTTCACGAGCTCCGCCGCCACCTGGCAGATCGTCCCGGCTCCGCTCGATCCGGACGATGTGCTGCTGGCCGCCGGCATCTTCGACGTCAGGAGCGGCTCCGATCGCACCGCTCTCGACGGGTCGCGGTACGCCGAATGGTGAGCACGGGGATCCCGCCGCGCGGCCTGCCCGTCGTCGGGCGCGGCAGGCGACCAACCCGCGGCGAGGGGGGCTTCGCGATGGCGGTGCTCCTCGTGAGCCTGTCGCTGATGGGGCTCCTGTTGTCGATGGCGTTGCCGGTGTGGAGCCAGCAGGCGCGGCGCGAGCGCGAGGCCGAGCTGATCTTCCGCGGGGAGCAGTACGCGCGGGCGATCGCGCTCTATCAGCGGCGCCAGCCGGGCGGGTTTCCGAGCGACCTCGACCTGCTGGTCGAGCAGCGCTACCTGCGGCGGAAGTACGGAGACCCGATGATGGAGGACGGGGGCTTTCGCCTCCTGCGGCAGTCGGACCGGCCGGCGCCGGGCCTGGGCGGCGTCGGAGAGAACGGCGCCGGTGCGGAGACGGGCGCGGCCGCCGCCCGCGCCGGCGGCTCTGCGGATCGGAGCGCCGCCGGCGAGCGGGGCGGCGCCGGGAGCGGCCTCGAGGGCGGCATCATCGGCGTGGTGAGCCGGAGCACGGAGACGTCGCTCCGCACCTACAACGGACGCCGGCGGTACGACCGATGGGAGTTCACGTACGAGAGCGTCGGCGCGGGCGGGGACACCGGCGCCCGGACGCCGCGCGCCGGTGAGGCGGGCGTCGGCGGCCGGCTCCCGGGCTCGGGCGCGGCCGGGGGTGGACGGGGCTTCTCGCGCGGCGACCCGCTCGGATCGGGGCGTTGACGCGGGGGCGCCCCGCGTCGCGGGCCGGTCCTCCGGTCAGCCCGCGATCGCCAGCATGACGGCATCGTGGAAGGCCGGCCGGACGGCGAGGATCGCGTCGTTGGCGCGCGTCGGATGGACGCGGTTGGTGAGCAGCGCGACGTACGCTCCGGCCCGCGGGTCGAGCCAGAGCGATGTCCCGGTGAATCCGGTATGGCCGACCGCCTCCCGCGACATACGCGTACCGCACGACGAGGTGGGCAGCATCGTGTCCCACCCGAGGGCCCGCGAGCTGCCGGGCACCGCGGACCTCGAGAGGAAGCGGATGAGGGTCGCCGGCAGGACCAGCGAGCCGTCGCCGCGCCAGGCTCGCAGGAGGTCGCGGGCGAACGCGCCGATCGCACGAACGCTGCCGAAGAGACCGGCGTGTCCGGCAACGCCGCCGAGGGCCCAGGCGTTCTCGTCGTGCACCTCGCCCCGCGCGAGGCGCCCGCGCCAGGTGTCGAACTCCGTGGGCGCGGTTCGGGGGCGCCAGGCGGCGGGCGGACGGAAACGGAGATCGCCCCATCTCCGGGACTCGGCCAGCGCCTGGAACTGCCGGTCGAGCGGCCGCCCCCCGCCGGTGTCGGCGAGGATGAAGCCGAGCAGCATGAAGCCGAGGTCGCTGTACAGAGCCCGCGTGCGCGGAGGGTACTCCAGGGGCAAGGTGCAGATCGCGTGCTCGAACTCCGCCCGGCCCCGGTGGTCGCGGTGGAAGGGCAGGTGAGCCGTCAAGCCGGCCGAGTGGGTCAGCAGGTCCTCGATCGAGACGGCGTCGCGGTCGCTGCCGCGCCACGCCGGCAGCCAGCGCCGCACGCGGTCGGCGAGGCCGATCCGCCCTTCGTCGACGGCGCGCATGACCAGCGTGGTGGTGGCGATGACCTTGGTCAGCGACGCAAGATCGAACACCGTGCCGGTGGTGGTCTCCTGCCCGCTCGCGGGGTCGAGGCGCCCGTAGGCGTCCGTCCAGACGATTTCGTCGCGGGTTCCCACCTCCGCCGACGCGGCCGGAAACGCGCCGTCCGCGACCCCCGCGGCCAGGATCTCGCCGGCGCGCGCCAGATCAGGCATGCGGTTCGGTGCGCCCCGGCCGGACGTCGAGCATCTCGCGCAGGCGCGGTTCCACGTCGCGCCCGAGAGCGGACCGCACGACATTGTCGGAGCGCCGCAGTCGGGCGAGGGCGGCCGGGTAGCTGTCTCCGGTGGCGTGCATCACGATCGCGGCCTTGACGTTCCATCGCGCCCGGCGCAGCAGGCTCTCGGGGGCGTCGCCCTCGAGCCCGGTGACGATGGCGATGATCCGGCGAGCGCGGTCCCGCGCCTTCTCGTTGTTGGCCTTCACGTCGACCATGAGGTTGCCGTAGGTCTTGCCGATGCGCACCATGGAGATGGTGGTCAGCATGTTCAGCACCATCTTGGTGGCGGTCCCCGCCTTGAGGCGGGTAGAGCCGGCGATGACCTCGGGTCCCACGGCGGGGGCGATGACGACGTCGACGAACGTCTGCAGCTCGGTTCCGGGCCAACAGGTAACGAACACGATCCTGGCTCCGCCGCGGCGCGCGCGGGTCAGGGCCCCCCGGACGAAGCGGGTCATCCCGCTGGCGGACACGCCGATGAGCACGTCCCTGCGGGTGGGCCGCAGGCGGGCGACGGCGCGGCCGCCTTCCTCGTAGCGGTCCTCCACGCCCTCCTTCGGGTCGAAGAACGCGGCCCGCCCGCCGGGCATGATCGCCTGCACCTGCTTGGGCGGCGTGCTGAACGTGGTGATCATCTCCGCCGCCTCGAGCACGCCGAGGCGGCCGCTCGTGCCCGCTCCGACGAGGATCACCCGGCCGCCTCGACGCAGCGCGCCGGTCAGCAGCTCGACGGCGGTGGCTATCCGCGACCGCTCGCGCTGCACGGCGGCAACGACCTTGCGGTCCTCGCCCAGCATGAGGCCGACGAGATCCTCCGTCGACGCCCGATCCATCGCGAGCGTGGCGGGGTTGATCGCCTCCGTCGGGAGGTCCTTCCACTTCGACGGCGTCGCCATGTGGCCTCGGCCCGGTCCCGCACCCGCGGCTCGCGGGGCGGTTTGACTTGGTTCGAACGCGCAATATATAACTATTCGCACTGCGTATACATGCGTTCCGGGCCGATCGCTGAGGCAGCGCAGGGCGGTCACTCGTCGCCTGGTCACGATGCGTCGGTCGGCGCGTCCGACCTTGGCCGGAGGCGGGTGCAGTAGCCGGCGCGAGTCGAGCGACTCTCACGGGCCATCATCTGCCGGCGGATGATGGCCCTTTTCTTTGGCGCCAGTGATCGGGACAGAGGTCTTGCTCAAGGTTGCGCTCGTCGGATTCGGCACGGTCGGGCAGTCGGTGGCGCGCATTCTGTGCACGCGGAACCTCGCCGGACTGGCGTTGACCCATATCGCCAACCGCCGTGTCGAGCGCAAGCGGGTCGACTGGGTGCCGCCGAACGTGATCTGGACGGACGACGTCGAGCGGGTCGTGCGCTCCGATGCCGACGTGGTGGTCGAGCTGATCGGCGGCGTCGATCCGGCCGCCGATTGGATCCGCCGCGCGCTCGAGGCCGGCAAGTCGGTGGTCACCGCGAACAAGCAGGTCATCGCGCAATGCGGGGAAGCGCTGCTGGCTCTCGCCCGGGACAGGCGGCGTCACCTGCTGTTCGAGGCGGCGGTGGCCGGGGGGATCCCCGTGGTTCGCGGTCTGCGGGAGGGGCTCGCCGGCGACCGCCTCGTGCGGGTCGAGGGGGTCCTCAACGGCACCTGCAACTACATCCTGACTCGCATGGCGGGCGCGCAGATGTCCTTCTCGGCGGGGCTCGCCGAGGCCCAGGAGCTCGGGTACGCGGAGGCGGACCCGAGCGCAGACCTCGATGGCGCGGACGCGCGCGCCAAGCTCGCGATTCTCTCTCTGGTGGGGCTTCGCCGGCGAATCGACGTCGAGGCGGTGCCGCTCGCCTCGATCCGTGCGATCGACCCGATCGACTTCGCCTACTCGCGACGTCTGGGGTGCACCATTCGGCAGGTGGCGCGCGCGGAGCTGCTCGCCGACGAGAGGCGCGTGCTCGCGTTCGTGCGTCCCGCGCTGGTGCCGCTGACCTCCCACCTCGCCCGGGTGGAGGGGAACCAGAACGTCGTGGTCGTCGAGGGTGCGTTCGGCGGCGAGGCGTCGTTCTCCGGAGCCGGGGCCGGAGGCGGCCCGACGGCCGTCTCGGTCGTCTCGGATCTGGCGGCGATAGCGCAGTCAGGTGCGGTCGGGCACGCAGGGTGGCCGGCCGCGCCTTCCGCCGAGGGGGTCGAGCGCGAGTTCGATGCACGACACTACGTGCGGTTCATCGTGGCCGACCGTCCCGGAATCATCGCCTCCCTGGCGGACGTGTTCTCGCGCCACGGGGTCAACGTCGATGCCGTGCTGCAGGAGCCGGGCTGGCCGAGGGCGGAACTGCCGTTCGTCGTCACGCTCGAGCGGTGCAGCTCGGCCGTGGTGAACGACGCGCTCGCCGAGATCGCGTCGTTCGACTTCCACGCGCGGCGTCCCGTCTGGATGCCGATCCTGGCCAGCGGGGGCGGCCCCACATGAGCTACGTAACCGGTCTGCAGTGCTCGGTCTGTCACGCCCCGTTTCCGGCGCGGGCGTTGTACGTCTGCGACCAGTGCCTCGGTCCGCTCGAGGTGACCTACGACCGGGATCGCATCCGCCGGACGCTCACGCGCGAGCTCATCGCGACGCGGCCGCCCAGCCTGTGGCGCTATCGCGAGCTGCTGCCGATCGACGGCGAGCCTCGGACCGGCCTCGAATCGGGCTTCACGCCGTTGCTGCGCGCCGATCGCCTCGCGGCGGAGCTCGGCCTTCGCGAGCTGTGGGTGAAGGACGATTCCGTCAATCATCCGACGCTGTCGTACAAGGACCGGGTGGTGCCCGTCGCGGCAACCCGTGCGGTCGAGCTCGGATTCCGCGTGTTCGGCTGCGCCTCGACGGGCAACCTGGCGAACAGCGTTGCGGCACACGCGGCGCGGCTCGGTCTCGCCTGCTACGTCTTCATCCCGCGCACGCTCGAGCCGGGAAAGATCCGCGCGTCGGCCGTGCTCGGCTCCGAGGTGGTCGCCATCGACGGGACCTACGACGACGTCAACCGACTCTGCACACAGGTAGGGGACCGCTACGGCTGGGGATTCGCCAACATCAATCTGCGCAGCTACTACGCGGAGGGGGCCAAGACCTGCGGGTTCGAGATCGCGGAACAGCTCGGCTGGCGCTTCCCGCGCAACGTCGTCTCGCCGGTGGCCGGCGGGACGCTCCTGCCGCGCATCGGCCGCGGCTTCGGCGAGCTGCTCGACGCCGGCCTCGTCGACGGAGAGCTGCCGCGTATCCATGCGGCGCAGGCCGCCGGCTGCGCGCCGGTCATCCATGCCCTGGAAGCGGGCCTCGATCATCCGGAGCCCGTACGGCCGGACACGCTTGCCAAGTCGATCGCGATCGGTAATCCGGCGGATGGCTATCACGTGCTCCGGACGGTGCGGGAGACCGGCGGCTCGGGCGCGGCGGCGACGGACGAGGAGATCCTGGACGGTATCCGCTTGCTGGCCCGCACCGAAGGAGTCTTCACGGAGCCGGCGGGCGGGACGACCGTCGCGGTCACGCGGAAGCTCGTGCGGGATGGGATCATCGACGCCGACGAGGCGACGGTGATCTGCATCACCGGTAACGGTTACAAGACCTCGGACGCAATCGCCACCACGCTGCCTCCGCCTGCACAACTCGGGCGCTCCCTGTCGGAGGTGGATGCGTTCGTCGCGGACCGGGACCGGCTCCACCAGGAGGCGGGCGCCTGAGATGACCACCTCCCGCCTGAGCGTCGCGGCCCTTCCCGAGTGCAGCGAGGTCGTCGAAGCCGAGGGGCACCTCGTCGACTCGCACCTGCTCAACGCCATCTTCGACAAGGTCATCGAACGCCGCGCGACGTTCGAGGTCCTGCGCTTCGACATCGGACGCACCAACGACGAGTTCTCCCGGCTGACGCTGCGGGTGGCGGCCCCGGAGCGAGGCCGGCTGCAGAGCCTGCTCGAGGATCTCGTCCCGCTCGGCTGCCAGGTCGTGTCGGCGCAGGAGGTGCTCCTGAAGCCCGCGGACCGGGCGGCGTGCGTGCCGGACGACTTCTACTCGACGACGAACCACCGCACCTACGTGCGCCACGGCGGCCGTTGGGTCGAAGTCGGCGGGCAGCGCATGGACGCGGTGATCGTGGTGACCGCCGAGGGCGCGGTGTGCCGCAAGCTGCGCGACGTCCGACGCGGGGACAGGGTCGTGTGCGGCGTGGAGGGAATCCGCGTCTCGCCGGAGTTCCGCGAGCGCGACCGCCTCGGCTTCGCCTTCATGACGAACGACGTGTCGACCGAGCGCCGCGTCGAGGTCAGCGTGCGCAAGGTGCTTGCGATGATGCGCGAGGTGAAGGCGGCGGGAGGACGGATCGTGTTCGTTGCGGGGCCCGTCGTCGTCCATAGCGGCGGTGGCGAGTACTTCGCCGATCTCATCCGCCGCGGCTACGTCGATGCGCTGCTGGCCGGCAACGCCCTGGCGGTTCACGACGTCGAGCGCGCCCTCTTCGGCACGTCGCTCGGCATCGATCTCGATGCCGGCGTTGCGGTGGAGGAGGGGCACCGCAACCATATGCGGGCCATCAACGCCATCAACCGCGCCGGGGGCCTGCGCGCGGCCGTGGCCGCCGGGGTGGTCCGGTCGGGAATCATGTACGAGGCGATCCGCCACGGCGTCGACTTCGTGCTCGCGGGGAGCATTCGCGACGACGGGCCGCTGCCGGACACGGAGATGGATCTGCTGGTGGCGCAGGAGCGCTACGCGGCCGCGCTCGAGGACGCCCGGATGGTGGTGATGCTCTCGACGATGCTGCACAGCATCGGGGTCGGGAACATGCTGCCCTCGTCGGTGCGCGTCGTCTGCGTGGACATCAATCCGGCGGTGGTGACGAAGCTGGCGGATCGCGGCTCGTCGCAGACCGCGGGCATCGTCACCGACGTCGGCCTCTTCCTGCACCAGATCAACGTGCAGCTCGGCGGCGAGGCGGCCGGACCACGGCCCGCGCCGGACGGAGCCGTGCGATGAGCACCGCGAACGGTTCCATCGCCGTTCAGAAGTACGGCGGGACCTCGGTGGCCACCCCCGAACGAATTCGAGCGATCGCCGATCGCGTTGCGGCGTGCCTGTCCGACACCCCCCGCCTCGTGGTCGTACTCTCGGCCATGGGGAAGACGACCGACGGTCTCGTGGCACTCGCCCACGAGGTGGCCGCCAGACCGCAGGGCCGCGAGATGGACCTGCTCCTGGCCACCGGCGAGCAGGTGTCGGTGTCGCTGCTCGGTCTCGCCCTGCAGGACAAGGGAGTCGCCGCGATCTCGCTGACCGCGGCCCAGTGCGGGATTCGGACCGATGACGCCTTCAACATCGCGCGTATCGAGTCGATCGACACGCGGCGGATCCTGGGCGAGCTCGAACGACAGCGGGTCGTGATCATCACCGGATTCCAGGGCGTGACGGACGAGCACGAGGTGACGACGCTCGGAAGGGGAGGGAGCGATATCACCGGTGCCGCGGTCGCCGCCGCCCTCTCGGCGCGGGTGTGCGAGATCTGCACGGACGTCGACGGCGTGCTGTCGGCGGATCCGAACCTCGTTCCCCACGCGCGACGGTGGCGGGCCATCAGCTACGAGGAAGCGATCGAGATGGCCTCGAGCGGGGCCAAGGTGCTGCACCCGCGGGCCGCGGAGGTCTGCATGGCGTACGGCATTCCCATTCACGTGCGATCCAGCTTCCACACGCGGGAAGGCACCTGGATTGTCGGGAGCGACGACATGGTGATGGAACAGGCGGCGGTCGTGGGCGTCAGCAGCGACAAGAAGATCGCCAAGGTGACGCTGCTCGACGTGCCGGATCGGCCCGGAATGGCGGCCCACGTGTTCCAGGACCTGGCCGCCGACGACATCAGCGTCCGGCTGATCATCCAGAGCGCCAGCTCGGCGGGACGAGGGCGGATCACGTTCGTGCTCGACGCCGAGTACGTCGGCGGCGCCGAGAGGCTCGTCGCCCGCTGGAAGGCGGACGGGGTGGCGGCCGAGGGGCTGATCGAGCGCGACGTCGCCAAGATCTCGATCGTCGGGTCGCGGCTCGCCTCGACCCCCGGGTTGGCCGCCCGGATGTTCTCCGTGCTGGCGCGAGAGGGGATCAACATCGACTGCATCAGCTCCTCGGAGATGAAGGTGGCCTGCGTCATCGGGGCGGAGCACGTCGACCGCGCCGTGCGCGCCGTGCACGACGAGTTCTTTCCGCGCGCCGACATCGTGGCCCCCTCCGGAACCGGACCGGATGATCGGTAGCCGCCTCGACGTCGGGATTCTCGGGGCAACCGGAGCCGTCGGCCAATCCCTTGTCGCCGCGCTCGTCGACCATCCGTGGTTCCAGCTCGCCTGGGTGGCCGGCGGCGACCGGTTGGCCGGCCAGCGATACGGGGACGCCGCATCGTGGCGCCTGTCGTCGCCGCGACCGCCGGCCGTCGCCGGCCTCGAGCTGCAGCGGTGCGAGCCGGAGGGTGCCCCCCGCCTGCTCTTCTCGGGCCTGGACCCCGCCGTGGCCGGCGAGGTGGAGTCAGCCTTCGCGGCGGCGGGGCACGTAGTGGTCAGCAGCGCCAGCAACCACCGCCTGGACGACGACATTCCGTTGCTGGTTCCCGAGATCAACCCGGAACACCTGACGCTGCTCGACCGACAGGCGAGAGTCCGCCGCTGGCCGGGCAGCGTCGTGACCGGCGCCACCAGCTCGACGACCGTCCTGGCGCTGGCACTGGCGCCCCTCCGGCGCTTCGGCCTGCGCTCGGTGACCGTGTCGACGCTGCAAGCGATCTCGGGTGCGGGCTATCCGGGCGTGGCGTCGCTCGACATCGTCGGCAACGTCGTTCCCTTCATCCGGGGAGAGGAGGAGCGGCTGGAGTCCGAGACGCGGCGGGTCCTGGGACCGCTGAAGGAGGGGACGGTCGAGCCGCACCCGGTCACCGTCAGCGCCCAGGCGACGCGAGTGCCGGTGGTCCACGGACACGTCGCCCTCGTGTCGGTGGCGTTCGAGACGCAGCCCTCGCTCGACGACGTGCGTGCCGCGTTCACCGGGTTCAGCGGCCGTCCGCAGGCAGAGCGCCTGCCGAGCGCGCCGCGGCGTCCGCTGATCTACCTCGACGAGCCGGGCCGCCCGCAACCGCGCCTCGACCTCGACCGGGAGGGCGGGATGTCGGTGCTGGTCGGGCGCCTGCGTCGATGCCCGGTGCTCGACTGCAAGTTCGTGGCCCTCGGCCACGAGTCGATCCGGGGCGCAGCAGGCGGCGCACTGCTGAACGCCGAGCTCCTGAGCGTCGACAGGCTGATGAGCGACCGGCGCCTGGAGCCCCGCCGCAGGCGCCGATCCACCACTTCGTCGTGACGCCGGGCGGCGCCCCGACCCTCGGCCTTCAGTCGTCGTTCGCCGGCGCCGCCGCGGGCACGTAGTCGATCAGCAGTCGAATCGGCGAGGCACTGTCGATGCCGAGCAGCGACACCGATGGCGTGTGCTCGGCCGCCGGACGCAGCAGCGCCGCGACGGTCAGCTCGGTGCCGCGCGGCACGTCGATCGACGAATCGAACCAGTAGCGGGTCGGCCACGCGGCGTTCGGCTCCCGCAGGAAGAGCATCGGAATCTCGGTTCCGTCGGGGGTCGTCGCCATCACCCGGACATCCGTAGCATCGATGTCGACCTCCGGGAACAGCGCCAGCAGTCGGGCGTCGTCGTCGAAGGTGTACGAGAAGGACACCTCCTGCCCGTCGAGCGCGGCCGGCGAGGCGGCGACGAGCGACTCGATGCCGGCGGCTTCGCGGTCGGCGGTATAGAGGCCGACCGCGGTCCGATCACGGAACTCCTGGCCTTCCGTGATCCAGGTCTTCTTGTAGTGCACGCGCAGGACGACGTCCGCGCCCGCCGGCAGCGTGCGCGCGGTGTCGTCCTGGACGACCGGCTGCTGGCCGGGGGACCAGACGGCGACGGGAGGCCCGGTGGGAAAGACGCCGGCGTCCGGGGCGGCGAAGCCCGGTGCGTCGTCGGCTTCATCGAGCCGCCTGGCGGCGCCCTGCGTGTCGAAGTAGACCATTGCCCCGCGCACCACGGCGCCCGCCTCCGGCAGGATGTCCACGCCTGCGATCCGGAGGGCGTCCGAGGCCTCGGTCGGCAGCACGAAGTACCGCACGGTCTCGCTCGTGCCGGCGTCGAGGACGAACGGCTCGGGCATCTGCAGCCTGACCGCGGGCGGTCCGAGCTCCCAGCCGTCCGGGCCCGCAACGGTGGGCAGCTCCAGGGTCCGCGGGCCCTGCGGGTATCCGCCGCTCGACCACTCGAGAATCATGTCCATCTCGTGCGCGGGCAGGGAGTGTCCGTTCCGGAAGTCGCCGAAGCCGTCCTCGGCTTTCCAGGGCGGCATCCGCAGACCCAGCACTTCTTCCCGGATCGACTGCGACCACGGGAACGCCTCGCGGTACGTCATCAGCGACATCGGCGCGATGCCGTCCGTCCGGTGGCAGGCGCCGCAATTGTCGCGGAAGACCGGAAACAGGTGCTCCTTGTAGTTCCATCGTGACGCGATCGGCGTGTGGCTGTCGGTGACCGGACCCGACGTGACCACGAAGCCGACCGCGAGGACGACGACGCCCCACTTGAATCGCCGCATCGCTGTGCCTCTCTTCCGCCTGGACCCCGGACTCTAGGGGGCGCCCGCTCCCTCGTAGACGCGAGAAATCTCCGCCACCGCGGAGCCGAAGACGCCGTACGCGTCGTCGACCTGCTGCCGGTTGCCGAGGTCGCCGTACCAGTCGAGCAGCCACGCGGCGCGCACGAGGCTCCGGACGGCGATCCGCACGTCGTTCCGAGCGCGCGCCGGGAGCGCCTCCGCACGGTCGTGCAGGGCGAGGGCGAGCTCCTTGGCTTGCAGGGCCGGAATGAAGATCTCGGTGAACGCCCCGCGCGTCACGAGATCGACGATCTCCTGGTCGCGTGCCTGGATGCCGCTGACGATGTCGCTCGTCCGCTCCGGGATCCGCGGGCGGATGCGCTCGGCCAGCGGGAGCGCGGGCGGGACGCTGGGTCGGTCGAGGGTCAGCGTCTCGCGCGGCGGGTCACCCGAGAAGCCGGCGAAGATGAAGTCGAAGCGGTCCTCGGGAAAGTCCACCGCCAGTTGCAGCTTGGCCGTGATCTCCGCCGGTGTCGCGAGGTCCCCGACCTCGGCCTCGAGGTACGCCCCGCCGGGGGCGGGCAGCATCGCGAGCGCCGTGACCTCCCGGAACTCGTCGGTTGCCTCGTCGTACTCCTCCTCGAGGACGGCGCGGCCCATCCAAAGGGTCACGTCCACCGGCTCCCGGTAGTTGTCCGTGGCGTAGATGCGGAACACGCCCGGCTCGGGGTACGTGCCCTCGATGTGGTGGAAGCCGTCCGGCGCCATGAACACCGTGCCGCCGTGACGGGGGGAGTGGTCCATGTGGGCGCCGGGCGCCGCGTCGACCACCCCGCAGGTGAGCATCGTCGAGCCGTAGTACGGGTTGCGGACCGGTCCGTCGCGCTGCACCCAGTTCGACCCCCCGTCGTACATGGGGCAGTAGGCCCGTGCGAAACCCTGGGGCAGATCCAGCGCGGCCAGGAACTCCGACAGCGGCTTGAAGCGCTGCCGCATCGTCTCGATGCCGCCGGCGCGGGCGACGGCCTGCGCCAGGGGCCGCGTCACGTCGTCGGCGACCGCGATCACCCGCTCCAGCGCCGCCCGGGCGCCGTCCTCGTCGTCGGCGGCGAGTGCCTGCTGCGCGCCGACGTACTCGGTGAGCAGCGCGGCGGTCTCGCCGTCCTGCGCGGCGGGCGCTCCCGGCGCCTGGGAGGCGAGCGCGGGGAGGCTCGCCAGGAGCGCCAGCGCAGCGACTGCGCTGCTGATCGCAACCGGCGGATTCGATCGTTGAGCCATCACGTCGTCCCTCTGGAAAGGTCGGTTCAGCAGGGTCGTCGGACGCGGAGCGACCGACGGCACAACGTGCAGTATACAACCGGCCCGAGCAGCGGTGCAATCTCCGGCCGTGACCGCAACTCGTTGTACCGCAGCGATTAGCGGCTACCGGGAAAGCCCCGCGCAGGGTCGCCGCGCGGTTGCCGATACGTTTGGGTATGAGCGCCGGGGATCGAAACTCCGCTCTCGCGGACGGCTACATCGAGGATCTGCGAGTCGTGCGGCGGATGGCCGACCATACGGTCGTGAGCTACGCGCGCGACGTCGCGGATCTGGTCCGTTTCGCGGACCGGGCGGGCAAAGGCCTCGACGAGCTGACGCGCCGCGACCTGGAGCGGTTCGTGCGGGAAGGAATGGCGTCCGGGCGCTCGCCCCGCTCGTTGGCGCGCAGCGTCGCGTGCATCCGTGGGCTGTACCGCTTCCTTGTCACCGACGGGCGGCTGGCGGCCAACCCCGCCGACGAGCTGCGGGCGCCCCGTTCCTGGCCGGATCTGCCACGTTGTCTTTCGGCGGACGAGGTCGACCGGCTTCTCGAGCAGCCGGACCCCGCCACGCCGGTCGGCCTGCGTGACCGCGCGTTGCTCGAGGTGTTGTACGCCTCGGGGTTGCGCGTCTCGGAGCTCGTGGGGCTGCGACTGGGCGACCTGCGCCTGGCGGCCGGCTGCCTGACCTGCGTGGGCAAGGGATCGAAGGAACGGCTGGTGCCCGTCGGGGAGGTCGCCGTACGCCGGGTGCGAGAGTACACCGCCGCCGGCCGCCCGCGCCTGCTCGGCGGCCGGTCTTCGCCGTGGCTCTTCGTCAACGCCCGCGGCGGCGGGCGGCTGAGCCGCGTCGGTTGCTGGAAGATGCTGAAGAAGCACGCCCTGCGGGCCGGGCTGCCGCGCGAGATCAGCCCGCACGTGTTGCGCCACTCGTTCGCGACGCATCTTCTCGAGCGCGGGGCCGACCTTCGCTCGATTCAGACCCTCCTGGGACACGCGGACCTGTCGACGACCCAGATCTACACGCACGTCCTCGAAGCGCGGCTCAAGGCGGTCTACGAGGCCTGCCACCCGCGAGCCTGACGGCGAGTCGCCGTCCCGCTTTACGGGTCCAGCCGGCCACGGGGGCCGGGTTCGGGCGGGCGAGGCGAGCGCCCGTGGACTGCCCTTCGGGGCAGCCGTTGTGCTAGGCTGTGGGGTTGGACCATGCGCGAAGCCGTCGGCAGAAGGGAGCCACATGCGCCGGACAGGGCGATACGTCTTCACCTCCGAATCGGTCACCGAGGGACATCCGGACAAGATCGCGGACCAGGTTTCGGACGCGATCCTCGACGCTGTGCTCGAGCAGGATCCCGGGGGCCGGGTGGCGTGCGAGACGCTGCTGACGACGGGGCTCATCGCGCTCGCCGGCGAGATCACAACCACCTGTCGCCCCAACTTCAGCGACGTTGCCCGCGCGGCCGTTCGGGATGTGGGGTACACGCGGGCCAAGTACGGCTTCGACGCGGACACGTGCGCCGTAATCTCCGCGCTGCACGGGCAGTCTCCCGACATCGCTCTGGGCGTCGATCCCGGCGGGGCGGGTGACCAGGGCCTGATGTTCGGCTACGCCTGCTCCGAGACCGACGAGCTGATGCCCCTGCCGATCATGCTCTCGCACCGGCTGGTCCGCGCCCTGTCGGAGGCCCGCCGCGCCGCGAGGCTGGACTACCTGCGACCCGACGGGAAGTCCCAGGTCACGGTCGAGTACGAAGGCGATCGCCCGACGCGCATCGACGCGGTGGTCGTGTCCAGTCAGCACAGCGAGGATGTCGCCATCGAGCGGATTCGCCACGACGTGCGCGCCCAGGTAATCGAGCCGGTCATGCCCGCCGCCCTGATGGACGATCGCACTCGGGTCTTCGTCAACCCGACGGGGCGCTTCGTGACCGGCGGTCCCCACGGCGACTCGGGCGTGACGGGACGCAAGATCATCGTCGACACCTACGGCGGCATGGCTCCCCACGGAGGGGGGGCGTTCTCCGGCAAGGACCCGACCAAGGTCGACCGGTCGGCGTCCTACATGGCGCGATACATCGCAAAGAACTGCGTAGCGGCGGGCCTCGCCGAGCGCATGCAGGTGCAGCTGGCGTACGCCATTGGCGTGGCGGATCCGGTGTCGGTCCTGATCGAGACGTTCGGATCGGGACGGATCGACGAATCCACGATCGGGGGACTGGTGCGGGAGCACTTCCCGATGACGCCCCAGGGGATCATCGAGACGCTCGACCTGCGACGTCCCATCTACCGGAAGACAGCCGCGTTCGGGCACTTCGGCCGGAGCGAGCCGGAGTTCACGTGGGAACGGACCGACAGGGCGGCCGGTCTCCGCTCCGCCGCCGGCCTGTGATCCCATCCGCCGGTGGCCTGGCACCACGCCCGCCGGCACGGCGCGTCCGCCGCCTTGCGCCGGCCGGAGCGGTCCTGGCAGTCGCCGCGCTCTGGCTCCTCGTCCCCCCCGCCGCGCGCCGCGCGGGCCCCGAGTTCGCCGCCCGTTCGCCCGACGGCGCCACCGCGGTGGTGCGGGGCTCCTTTCACGTTCACAGCGTTCGGTCGGACGGCAGTGGCACGGTCGCCGAGATCGCCGCCGCGGCGAGCCGCGCCGGCCTCGACTTCGTCGTGCTGACGGATCATGGCGACGGCACGCGTGCGCCGGCGCCCCCCGCCTTCCGGTCCGGCGTGCTCTGCCTGGACGGGGTCGAGATCAGCACGGACGGCGGGCATTACCTGGCCCTCGGTCTGCCGCAGGCGCCGTATCCGCTCGGCGGGGATGCTGCCGGCGTCGTCGAGGACGTTGCGCGCCTCGGCGGGCTCGGGATCGTCGCCCATCCGGCCTCGCCGAAGCCGGAGCTCGCCTGGCGGGACTGGTCGCTGCCGGTGGACGGTGTCGAATGGCTGAACGCCGACAGCCAGTGGCGCGACGAAGGCCTCGCAAGGCTCGCCGCGGCCGTCCTCGGCTACGGGTTCCGGGCACCCGAGAGCCTGGCGTCGGTCTTCGATCGGCCTGAGGCGGCACTGGACCGGTGGGACCTGCTGACCGCCCGGCGACGGGTCGTGGGCCTGGCGGGAGCCGACGCCCACGCCCGAGTACCGATCGACATCGGCGTCGGTCGCGAGGACGGGGGCCTGGCTCTCCGGTTTCCGGGCTACGAGACGCTCTTCCGCGCGTTCAGCGTGCACGTCGAGCTGCGGCACGCATGGACGGGCGATCCGCAGGCCGATGCGGACGCGTTGCTGGACGCCGTTCGCGCGGGCAGGATGTACACGGTCATCGATGCGCTGGGGGAGCTCGCGCACTTCCGCTATCGCGCGCGGAGCGGGAATGCGGTCGTCGAGATGGGCGAGCGGGTCGACGGCACGGCCCCGGTCGCGCTGGAGGTGAGCGTGGAGGGCGCGCCCGCTCGGGAGATTGTGCTCCTCCGCGGGGGCCGCCCCGTGGAGCGTACCCGGGAGTCGGCGCTGCGGTTCGAGGTGCCCGCCGGGGCGGCCGCCGCGGCGTACCGTGTCGAGGTTGGTCTGGACGGCGCGCCCGGCCTGCCGCCCGTGCCGTGGATCGCCAGCAATCCGATCTACCTCGGAACAGGAGCCGACCCGCGCTCGGAGCCGCGGCCCGACCCGGTCGCGGTCGAGGGCCTGACCGCGCCCGGAGGGTGGCGAGCCGAACGGAGCGAGGATTCCGACGCGAGCGTGGAGCAGATCGGACAGGACGTTCGCCTGCGTTTTCGCCTCGGGGCCGGCCCGGACCGCTTCGCGGCCGCAGCATACGGCCTTGCAGCCGACTCGGTGGCGCCGGGGGTCTCCTTCGCGTTCCGGGCTTCGGCGAGCCGCCCGCTCCGCGCGTCGGTGCAGCTTCGGAGCCCCGGCGGTACGGGCCGGGACCTGCGGTGGTCGCGGTCGTTCCATGCGGGGGCCACGTCAGCGCCGGTACGCGTGAACCTCGGCGATCTGGTTCCGGTGGAGCCCGCTCCGCGCCGGCCCGCGGCCGGCGTCGACAGCCTGCTCGTGGTGGTCGATGCGACGAACACGGCCGCCGGCACCGCGGGCCTTCTCACGCTGGGCCAGCCCCGCCTGGTTACGGCACCGTCCGCGCCGCCCCGGCGTCAGCTGCGCGCGGCCAGCAGGAGGTAGGCCGCGGTGCCGCCGAACAGCACGTTGGGAGACCAGGCGGCCAGTGCCGGTGTCAGGAGGCCCGCGCTCCCGATGGCGCCGAAGATGCTGAGAATCACCCAGTAGGAGAACGCCAGCACGATGCCGGCCCCGACCCCGTACAGCGCGCCTCGGGAGCCGGTGGTTACCGCGAACGGCACGGCGATCAGCGTCAGCACGAAGCTGACGAACGGGAACGACGCCTTGCGATGCAGCGCGACCACGAGGCCGACCACGTCCAAGCCGCGGGCGCGCAGCGTCTCGATATAGCGGTCGAGTTCTCGAAAGCCCATCACATCGGGATCGGGCTGCTCCGTCCGGAACGTCTCCGGCGCATCGACGAACGGCAGCGCCTGCTCGGAGGCGGACGTGAAGGAGGGCGCCCGGCCCTCCGCGTCCGAACCGGGGAAGCGGCGCATCCAGACGCCCTGGCCTTCCCACTTGTCGGTGAAGGTCGCGCGGGCTGCATACGTGCGGCGGTGGATTCGCCACGGCCCGTCCTCGAGCTCGTACACCGACAGGCCCTCGATGGCATCCCGCTCGTGGTCGACGTACCGGCTGTGGTACAGCGTGGTGCCCGTGCCCGCGATCCAGCGCCGGTGGAGCAGTCCGGAGGGAGGCGGCGATCCGCTTCGGATCTCGTGTCGGATCGCCTCGGCACGACGATTCGCCTGGCCGAGCACGCCCTCCTCGAGCGCGAAGAGGCAGGCGCTCCAGACCAGGCTCAGGGCGAACATCGGGAGCGCCGCCCGCGCGAGGCTGATCCCGCACGCCTTCATCACCGTCAGCTCGCTCGACCGGGTGAGCGCTCCGATGGTGACGAGCGTGGCCAGAAGCGCGGAGATCGGCAGAACGAAGTAGACGAACTGGGGGGTCGCGAACCAGAAGTACTCCAACAGCCGAGACATGCTGGTCTGACCCTTGAACAGCTTGTCCGAGAGATCGATGAACGTCGAGAGGTAGAAGATGCCGAGCAGACCGACCAGCGCCATCGAGACCCAGCGCAGGTACATGTGCAGGACGTACCAGTCGAGGAGCGAAAGCCCGCGGTGACCGCCGGGCGCCATCTTGACGGCGTGCGCCTGAGCGGGCTCCGGCCCGCCGCCGGCGCCGGCAGCCGCGCTTCTCCCTCCCGGTTGCCCCCGGCGGCGGATGAGCGGGCTTACGATGGGGCGCTCCGCCAGATGCGAGCGCCAGACGATGAGGACGAGCCCGGCGAGACCGAGCGCTAGGTTGGGCAGCCACTTCGCCAGATGCGGGGAGACGAGGGCGCCCTTGGCCATCGCCTCCGGCAGGTACATGCTGACGTAGTAGACGAAGATCACGCCGATGCCGAGTGCGAAGCTCGACGACTTGGCGTCCTTGCGGGTGGTGATCCCGAGGCCGACGCCGACCAGGGCGAAGACGAGGCAGGCGATCGGAATCGAGAACCGCTCGTGCATCTCCATGATCGGCGCGTGCGGCGACTCGCCCGCCGCCAGCATGCGCTCCGCCTCCTGGCGGAGTGCCGGCAGCCGCAACTCGTTCAGGCCGGGCTGGGGCGTGCTCTGCGGAAACACCGATTCCGCGCCGATGCTGATGCGGATGTCGTCGAACTCGTGCAGCTCGTAGGCCGCGGGATCGTTGGCGTCGGATCGATGGCGGGTCCCGCCGTACAGCACGAGGTCCACCGTCTGGCGCTCGCGATCGACCTCGAGGCGGCCGTATTCCGCCACCGAGACGTCCAGGCGAGCGGGGTCCCGGGAGTCCGCGAGAAAGACGTCGGACCAGCCGGCGGGGGAGATCTCCCGGACGTAGAGCGTCAAGTCGTCGAAGCCGTCATAGAAGACCCGCGGCTTGACCTCGCCCTCGGCACGACTGGTGAGTACCCGCAGCATCAGCTCGCGGAACCGCTGGTTTGCCTCCGGGACCGCGACCTCGATGACGTAGAAGGTTGCTCCCGTCGCCAGTACGGCGAGGAGTGCAACCGGCCCCAGCATGCGGTAGACGCTCACTCCGCACGCCTGTAGCGCCACCGTCTCCCGGTCCGTCGACATGCGACCCAGGCCGATGAGGATACCCATGAGCAGCGCCATGGGAAGGGCGAGCCCCAGGCCCTGCGGAATCAGCGTGATCATCATGTTGGCGATGGTGACCCCGTCGACCCCCTTCGCGATCAGCTCCTCGGCCTCGTTCATGAGCGGGTCCAGCATCAGCACGAAGGTCAGGACGAGGAGGCCGAGCAGGAACGGCGGGACGATCTCGCGCAGGACGTAGCGGTCGGTGATTCTCAGCATGGTCCACAGACGCCGCGCGGTTCGCGACTCGATACCGCCGATCGCCCGGAACAGGTGGGCGTCGGCGACCATCCCGGGCGCGGCAGCCCCGCGGAGCCGGAACAGCCCAGTCTAACCGTGGAGGCCCGTCGCCGGCCATTCCCGGCCGTCGTCTCCCCGGACGCCGTCTGCGGCCCGTCGCTTCCCATTCTCGGTCGCTGCCGCGGCGGATCTCATGGGTCCGATAAGGGGTGTTATGTTAACTTCGCCGCGTTCGGGCTCGTTCTTGACGGCGACCCCCGGCGGACCCGTCAGCGGTCAGAGATCGTTCGGGCCGGGCTGCGGTGCCGGCGATCCCTCGCGATCCGCCTGGCGGTCCGCGCGGAGACGATCGAGAACGCCCTCGAGCGTCTCGATCAACTGGTCGCGCGGCACCTGCGACTTGCGGAACGTCACGCGCAGGCTGAAGCTCTTGTTCGGTGCGGCGTAGCGATAGACGAACGCGCCGCGGCGCGTTCCCGCCCTCGCCTTGCGGGGGGCCGCGGTCCGGCGGACCGCTTCCCGCGTAACGCTGCCTTCGCGGGTGATTCGCTCGACGAACGCGATCATCCGCTCCTCGTCCCCTTGCCGAGCGATCTCCAGAAGCACGGACTTGGAGGTGATGTCAGCCAGGCGGCAGAGCTGCTTCACCCGATCCGGGACGGCGTGGAGGCTGATCGCCTCGGTGACCGTCGAACGCGACTTTCCGAGGCGGCGGGCTATCTCCTCGTGCGTGTACCGGAAGCGCTCCGCCAGCGCACGCAGGGCCTCGCCCTCCTCGAACGGGGTGAGGTCCTTGCGCTGGAGGTTCTCGATGAGAGCGATCTCGATCACCTCGCTGTCGTCGCCGTCCCGGATCACCACCGGCACCTCGGCGACGCCGACCTGGACGGCAGCCTGATAGCGGCGCTCCCCCGCGATGATCTGGTAGCGCCCCCCGCGCTGGCGGACGATGAGCGGCTCGATGATCCCCCGCGTCGAGATCGATGCCATCAGCTCGGACAGATCACCCATCCGCTGCCGAGGCTGGTTCGGGTTGGGATCGAGCTGTTCGATCGGTACCCGGCGGCCGATCGGCTCGCCGGGCGAGGCGGTCAGCGTGTCGACGTAGGTGGAATGGACGGGCATCCGCGGGATGTGCCGGCCAAGGGCCATCGACGGGCCCGTGTGGCGCCGTCACCTTTCCGACGGAGGTATTGTGGCAACGCGCCGCGGGTCTGTCAACACCTTGGCGAACCGGTCCGGGGGATGGTGTCTGCGAACTGCCACCACGTCAGTGCAAGTTGCTGCGCACAAGTCCCTTCCGTGGCAGGTCGGCCGGCCGACATGGCGGGCGAGGCTACATCTTGTACTTGCCGAGGTCGTCCGGGTCCAGGCTGTCCAGCCACTTCGTGAGGCGTTCCGAATCGCCGGTGTCCGGTGCGATGTCGATGCTGCGCGCACTGTCGATTACGGTGTCCTCGACGAATATCGGCGCACGGACACGAATGGCCAGCGCAATCGCATCGCTTGGACGGGCGTCGATGGCGACGAGGTCGCCGTCGATCCGGAGATGGATCAGCGCGTAGAAGGTGTTCTCCTTGAGGTCGCAGACGACGATCTTCTCCACCGCGGCCTTGAGGTCCTGGATCACGTTCCGCAGCAGGTCGTGG
Organism: Vicinamibacterales bacterium; assembly: GCA_965215155.1. Classification (GTDB taxonomy): domain Bacteria; phylum Acidobacteriota; class Vicinamibacteria; order Vicinamibacterales; family UBA8438; genus JAGWAJ01. The sequence goes on from CBDCCY010000004.1 coordinate 3,807,577, forward strand.
GTCATCGGCCGCGGCGTCGCGATGTTCTCGATCTGCAGGGCGATGGCGTTCGCTTCGAAGATGCCGACCCAGATCGGCAGGACCCGCTCGCCGGCGGCGTCGCGCAGGATGACGATCGGCATGTTGGTGATCGGATCGACCATCAGTCCCTTGATCGTCATCTCAATCTGCATGCGGCACCTGCCTCTTCGTCGTCGTGGCGCTCCCCCAGACGCTGTTGGGTCCCGTACGCTCGATCGTGACGTGCAGGAACCGCCCAATCGAGTCCGGCTCGCCGGGGAAGTTGACCACGGTGTTGCCCGTCGTCCGGCCGGAGTACTCGTCATGCCGCCGCCGGCTCCGCGAATCGACCAGGACCTCGACCGTCCGACCGCGCAGCGCACCCAGGAGATCGGTCTGGATCTCCTTCTGGACCGCCTGGAGCTCCCGCAGGCGACGGCCCTTGTCGCCGTCGGCGACATCGTCCGGCAGCCGCCGTGCGGCCAGCGTGTTCGGACGCTCGGAATACATGAACGAGAACATCCCGTGAAACCCCACGGCTCGCGTGAGCGACAGCGTGTCGGCGAAGTCCGCCTCCGTCTCGCCCGGGAACCCGACGATCATATCGGTCGATAGCGCGATGTCCGGGATGCTCCGCCGTACTTCGTCCACGAGTCGGAGGTAGTCGTCACGCGTGTGCCGGCGGCGCATGGCGGTCAGGACGCGCGTCGATCCCGACTGCACGGGCAGGTGCAGATGCTTGCACACCGCCGGCAGGTCGCGGACGGCGGCGATCAGGGCTGGAGTGACGTGCCTCGGATGGGGACTGGCGAAGCGGATGCGCCGCACACCCGGCACCGCGTCGACGCGCCGCAGGAGGCCGGCGAGATCGCAGCCGGCGATGTCGGGCGCCTGGTAGTGGTTGACGATTTGTCCGAGGAGGTGAATCTCCTTGTGGCCGGCGTCGACCGCCTGGCGCACCTCGTCGAGGATCTCCCCCGCCGCCCGCATCCGTTCGTGCCCGCGGGTGTAGGGGACGACGCAGAACGCACAGAAGTCGTTGCAGCCCTCGACGACGGTGACGAAGGCCTTGACCGGATCGCCGCGGAGCGCGATGCCGAGGGGGAACGAGACGTCGTCGTAGGGCGTGGTGTCGACCTGCGCCCGCCTTGTCTCCGCCGAGCGGGCCACGAGCGCCGGGAGCTCGGCGAGCGCCTGCGTGCCGACGACCGCGTCGATCATCGGAGCGCGCTGGAGCAGGCGCTCCCCTTCCTGCTGAGCAACACATCCGATCACCGCAATCACGGGGCGGTCGTATGCCGCGGCGCCCCGATAGCGGTCGAGGCGGGAGTAGAGCTTCTCCTCCGCGCGCTCGCGCACGCTGCAGGTGTTGATGACGACGAGATCGGCGTCGTCCGGCCCCGTGGCCGGCTCGTAGCCCGCCTGCTCGAGGAGGCCGCCGAGACGCTCGCTGTCGTGGACGTTCATCTGACAGCCGAACGTCTCGATGCTGTACTTCCTGGCCATCGCCACTCCCTGGGCCCGACCGGAGCCCGTTGCCTCTACGGAGGACCGCGCCGTTCCAGCGCCGCCAAACCCGTCGCAGGCTCCGTGTTCGGCCCCAGCCCCCGCCACCCTGGGAGCTTGCGCCGCGGAGCTTCACTGCGTTGCCTTCTGCGGCGCAAGCTCCCAGGAGTCTGCGCCGCAGAACGTGCCATGGAGCGGTTCGTGCCGGCGCAGACTCCCAACGCGCCCGTCAGGGCGCGCTAGCGCGCGGATTCCCCTCCGCCGGTCGACCGGTTGTCGAGGAGCTCCTGCGCGCTGGCGGTCGCCGCCCCGCTCGCGTTCCCGGTCATCAGCCGGGCGATCTCGCGGATCCGCTCGTCCCGATCCAGGCGCTCCACGACGGTGCGCGTCCGGCCGCGGCGGACGGTCTTCGAGACCCGGTGGTGCGTGCCCGCCGCGGCGGCGATCTGCGGTGCGTGCGTGACGCAGAGAACCTGGAACGTCGCGCCGAGGTCGCGCAGGCGGGCGCCGACGCTCCCGGCCGCGGCGCCCCCGATGCCTGCGTCGACCTCGTCGAAGAGCAACGTCTTCCCCGGGGCGTCGGTCGACGCCAGCGTCTTCAGAGCCAGCATGACCCGCGCGAGCTCTCCACCCGACGCCACGTTCGCCAGCGGGCGGAGCGCTTCCCCGGGATTCGCGCAGAGGAAGAGCTCCACCGCGTCGGTGCCCTCCTCCGTCCACCGGCTCTCCGGCAGGTCGGTCTCCACCCGCACCTCGACCCGCCCGTGGGGCATGGCCAGCTCGGTCAGCTCGGCGACGAGCCGGGTACCGAGCGTGCGCGCATGCCGCACCCGGGCCGCCGACAAACGGCGCGCCGCGGCCCGGTAGGCGTCGCGCGAGGTCCGGACCCGCTCGTCCAGGAAGGACCGCCGGGTCTCGGCGTCGTCGGTCGCCGCGAGTTCCGCGGCCAGCGCCGCGCGTCGTGAGAAGACGTCGTTCAGTCCCGGTCCGTACTTCCTCTTCAGCCGCTCCAGCTCTGCCAGACGCGCCTCGACGTCGGCCAGGCGGTCCGGCGAAACCTCGACCGCGCTCCCGTAGGAGCGCAGATGCGCCGCGAGGTCGTCGAGCAGCGGATCGATGGCGTCGCGCTCGGCGGCGTAGGACTCGAACCGAGCCGGGTCCAGCCTCGCGAGCTCCGCGACGTCCTGCCAGACCCGGCCGAGCAGAGCTACGACTGCGTCGTCCCGCTCGTACAGCGTGGCGTAGGCCTCGTGGCACAGGTGCCGGAGTCGCTCGGCGTTCGCGAGTCGGGTCCGTTCCGCCGACAGGCGTTCGTCCTCCTCGGGCTCCGGCGCGGCGCGGTCGATCTCATCGCGCTGAAAGCGCGTCAGCTCCGCGCGGTCCTGCCTCTGTCGCGCACAGCGCTCCGCCTCGTCCCGCTCCGCGCAGGCCGTGCGCCAGGTCCGGAAGCTCTCGCGCACGGTGGCGGCAAGCGCGCCGACCCGACCGTAGGCATCGAGGAATCCGGCGTGGCTCCGCGGATCCAGCAGCGTCTGGTGGGCATGCTGCCCATGAATATCGACCAGCCGGCGACCCAGCTCGCGCAGGTCGGCCGCGGCCGCGGGCGCCTGGTCGACCAGAATGCGCCCGCGGCCGCGCTCGGAGATCTCCCTCCGGATCACCGACGCACCGTTGGCCGGCAACTCCACCGTGGCCTCCACCACTGCCCTGTCCGCTCCCGTCCTCACCAGATCGCTCGACGCCCGGCCGCCGACGAGGACGCCGAGCGCGCCGACGATGATCGACTTGCCGGCCCCGGTCTCGCCGGTCAGCACGTTGAACCCGGGGGCGAACTCGATCTCGATCTCCTCCACCGTCGCCAGATTCCGGATTCGGAGGGCGTGAATCATGGCTGGATCGCTCGCCGCGGAACACGCGAGGGCACGCCGCGGGGGCATGCGGGAGCAGGGTGCGTAGTGTATCACAGGGTTTGACAGGATTCTGCGTAGCGTGGTACGCTCCAAAAGCCTGCGCCTCTCCCAGCGGCGCGTCAGGGTCCACGTACATCGTCTTAAGGAACATCCAAGGTGCGTATCTTCGGATACTCTGCCCTTGCGATCCTGCAGGCGCCCGGCGCGAGCGACTCGGGGGACGGCTTCGGCACCGGCCTCCTCGGACTCATCGCCGAGTCGTCGCTCCTCTCGCAGGGCGTGCTGCTATCGCTGCTGCTGCTCTCGATCGTCTCTTGGGCGATCAGCGTCTTCAAGCTGTGGCAGTTCCGGCAGGTCGAGGGCCAGACGGAGACCTTCATCGACGTCTTTCGGAAGAGCGGACGGTTCTCGGAGGTCCAGGCGGCGTGCAAGTCCCTCGCCGCCAGCCCGCTCACCGGCGTGTTCCAGGCGGGATACGTCGAGCTCAACGCCCAGCTCCGGCACTCGCGCGACGGGGACGCCAGCGGCGCGCAGCGGGATCCGACCGCCCGACCGGCCCTGCGGAGCCTCGATGCTCTCGACCGAGCCCTGCTCAGAGCGGCGAGCGTCGAGATGATCCGGCTGGAGCGACACGTGCCGGTGCTGGCGACCACGGCGAGCATCGCACCGTTCATCGGGCTCTTCGGGACCGTCTGGGGCATCATCATCGCGTTCCAGGGCATCGGTGAGACCGGCTCGACGAGCCTCGCGGTCGTCGCGCCCGGCATCGCGGATGCGCTCGTCGCCACCGCGGCGGGCCTCTTCGCAGCCATCCCGGCCGTCTACTTCTACAACCATCTGACCCAGAGGACAAAGGTGGTCGCATCGACGATCGACGACTTCGCGCTCGAGTTTCTCAATATTGCCGAGCGGAACTTCTCGCCCTGAGGGGCCGCGAGCACGCCAATGCCGACCGTCCGATCGGGCGAGAGCCCTCCGAGCAGCAGGACGCGCCGCCGCGGCCGGCGGCCGGTGGGCAGCTCCCTCTCCGAGATCAACGTCGTGCCGCTGGTCGACGTCATGCTCGTGATGCTGGTCATCTTCATGGTGACGGCACCGATGATGCAAAGGGGAATGTCGGTCAATCTCCCGGAGTCGCGCCGCGCCGAGCCTCTGGCGGCAGAGCAGCTCTTCGTGACGGTGCCACTGGCGTATCGGACCGAGGGTGTGGTGCAGGTGGGCGACGATCGCGTGCGGGTCGAGGCGTTGGCCGAGCGGATGCGCGCCGACCTCGCGGATCGGACGGAGAAGGCGGTGTTCCTGCGGGGCGACGAGGAAGTCACGTACGGAGAGCTGGTTCAGGTTTTTGACGTGCTGAAGGAGGGCGGCGTGCAGGAGGTCGGGCTCGTCCTCGCAGGACCGACCGGCAGGTAGGAGTCTGCGCCGCGGAACGGGGCGGACTCCCGGAGGATTGGCTCGGTGCCGAGCGGAACCGGCAGGCGACGATTCGGCGGGCGAGGAGTCGGCGCCGTGGGACGGGACGGACTCCTGAAGCGTTGGTTGGGCGCCGAGCGGAGCCGGCAGGCAACGATTGGCGGCCGAGGACACCGGTCGTGAGGGAAGCGGCATCGCAGGTTGTCGTCGAGCGTGCGCACGAAGAGGACGGGCTGCGGCGGATGCTGCTCGCCTCGGGCGGCGTGCACTTGCTCGCGATCGCGATTCTTGTCCTGGCCCCGGCGAGCTGGCTCTCGCGGCCTGCGGATGATGCTCTCGATGTGATGAGGCTGCGGCTCGGCGGCCCCGAGGGCCCCGGTGTGGGTGGCCAGACGGCGCTCGGAGGCCGCCCCGTGCAGGAGGTGGTTACGCTGCCGGAGGCTCGGCGCCCGCAGTGGATCCAGCCACCGGCGCCGGCGCCGCCGAAGATGGTGCTTCCCGTGCCGGAGGAGGTGACCCGCCGCCGGCCGGAGCCGAAACCGGAGGTACCCACGGTTCCCGAGGAGGCGCGAGGTCGCCGCCTGACCACGGGGCCGCAAGAGGTGCTCGGGTCGACGATGGCCGACACCGGCGTGGAGGGCATCGGCATCGGTCTGTCCGGGGGCGGCCTGGGCGGGAGCGGCGGAGAGCTGCGGATGGAGGACTTCTGCTGCCCCGAGTATCTTTCCACGATGCTGGATCTGATCCAGCGGCGATGGGACAGGCACCAGCGCGTGATCGGCACCGTCATCGTCCGCTTCGAGATCGGCCGCAGCGGCCGCATCGACGCGGTTGCCGTCGACCGCGGCAGCGGCTATCTGGCGCTCGATCTGGCCGCGCAGCGCGCGGTGCTGGCGACGCGGCAGATACCGCCGCTCCCGGATCGCTTCCCGGAAGACGTTCTCAGTGTTCGCCTGACGTTCGAGTACCGACCATGAAGAAGACGAACTCGAGCCGGTCGTTCGCCCTGACCGCCTCGCTGGCCCTGGCCGCGGGCGGCGCCGTCGTCCTCACGCAGCCTCAGGACGATGCTCCGCCGCCCCAGCGGTCGCAGGTCGATCTGATCATCGGCGACCGGATCGGTTCCCAGCCCCGGTTCGCCGTGCCCGACTGCCTCGCGCCGGGCGGCGAGCCCGAGCTCGTGTCGGCAGGTCGGATCCTGGCCCAGGTGCTGTGGGACGACCTGGAGTTCGAGCGCGAGTTCCGGATGCTCCCGCGGGACACCTACTCGACCATCCCGCCAGCTCGTTCCATGACCGATCTGCCGTTCCAGGCGTGGCAGGAGCTGGGAGCGGACGGGGTGGTCAGTTGCTCCCTCACCGGCCTCCCGGAGGGCCGGCTGCGCGTGCAGGCGCGGCTGTTCAACACCCGGTCGCTGGAGTCGGCGTTCGGCGTGGAGTACTCGGGTACGCTGCGCGGCGTGCGCGTCTACGCGCACGAGCTGGCCGACGCGATTCACCGGCAGCAGCGAGGCCTCGAGGGGGTCGCGCGCAGTCGCATCACGTTCGTCTCCGACCGCGACAGCGAGTCGGTGCTCGGATTGGTCGAGAACCGCCGCACGAAGGAGGTGTACATCGCCGACTACGACGGCGCGAACGTCCAGCGCGTAACGGCGAGCCGTTCTCTCAACGTGACGCCCACCTGGTCCGTGAACGGTCGCGCCATCGCGTACACCTCCTGGCGGAACGGGCCGCCCGACGTCTTCATCTCCCACATCTACGAGGGTCGCCTGGAGGCGCCCCTCGGGGGAACCGTCGAGGTTCACAATTGGCTGCCGTCCTACTCGCAGGACGGACGCTACATCGCGTTCACGTCGAATCGTGACGGCAATCCCGAGATCTACATCAGCCGCACCGACGGCACGGATCTCCGGCGCCTGACGAACCACCCGGGCATCGACACCAGCCCGACGTGGTCGCCCCTGGGACTCCAGATCGCCTTTACCTCCAACCGCACCGGGTCGCCGCAGATATACGTCGTCGGTGTCGACGGAACGGGTCTGCGGCGGATCACGTTCGAGTCCTACTGCGACCGCCCGACGTGGTCGCCCCCGCCGTACAACGAGATCGCGTACGCCTCGCGTACCGGGCCCGGATACGACATCAAGGTCGTCGATCTGGCGACCAACGAGGTGCGGCAACTCACGTTCGGCCTCGGTAGCAACGAGAGCCCGAGCTACGCCGCCAACGGCCGGCACCTCGTGTTCTCGTCGGATCGGAGCGGCGACCGGCAGCTGTTTCTCATCGGCCGCGACGGTCGCGGCCTGCGGCGCATCACGAGCACCGGCAACAACGAGATGCCCGGCTGGTCGAGGTAGGCGGTCCGCGAGAGGAGGAAGACGACGGTGATCTGTTCTGGAAGACGGCGCAGCGGAGTGTGGGGCATCCGGCTCGGGTCGCTGCCGCGCCATGCGGCTCCCGTTATCGTGCTCGCGGCGCTCGCCGGCGCGTCGTGCGTCCGGAATCCGGCACCGGTGGAGCCGGAGCCGACGGAGCCGCCTCCGGGGATGGAAGCGGCCGCCCGGGAGCGTCCGGGAAGGTCGGCGCCGGAACCGAGTCCACGCCCCGCCTCTCCCCCACCGCCTCTCGTGCTCCCCGAGGAGGACGATTTCACTGCGCGGTCGCTGGCGGAGATCAACCGCGATTCTCCGCTCAGCCCGGTCTTCTTCGCCTACGACAGCTCGGATCTCGATGCCGAGGCCCAGGCTGTCATGCAGGCCAATGCCGACGTCCTCGCGCAGTTCCCGACATGGGTCGTGACGATCGAGGGACACTGCGACGAGCGCGGCACGCCCGAGTACAACCTCGGCCTCGGAGAGCGCCGGGCCTTGGCCGTACGCGACCACCTGGTGCGGCTCGGCTTGCCGCCGTCCCAGTTGCGCACGGTCAGCTACGGCAAGGAGTTCCCCTTCGCTCCCGGCAGCGACGAGGCGTCGTGGGCGGCGAACCGGCGCGCCCACTTCGTCATTACGGCGCAGTAGCGAGCTTGCGGGCACGAGTACGGACAGATGGGGGTGAAGCCATGAGACGCGGTGTTGCGCTTGGTGTCGTCGTCCTCTGGATCGCCGGCGGTCCGGTGTCCGCGGCCGACCGGGAGCACGAGCAGGTGATGGCCGACATCCGGATGCTCGAGGCGCAGTTGTTGCAGAACCAGCGCATGCTCACCGCGTTGCATGGCGCGATCGAGTCCTTGAACGCCACCCTGGCGAGTCATCGCGACGAGATGCGCAGGGCGCTCGCGGATCAGCAACTGGCGACCGGGAGCATCGCGGCCGGGGTCCGAGTGGTCCGCGAGAAGCTCGACGAGAGCAACGTGCGCGTCGCGTCGCTGTCGCAGGAGGTCGAAGCACTCCGGCTGGTCATTCCTCCGATGCCGCCGGCGATGACCTCGCTGGTCGATCCGGACACCGGATTGCCGCTCGATCCGCCGGCGGGCCTGGCGCCCGCCCCGATCCCGGCAGGAGTCTCGCCCCAGCGCATGTACGACACCGCCTGGGCCGACTATACGAACGGGCAATGGGCGCTTGCGATTCAGGGCTTCGAGGCGTACATCAGCACGTTTCCGCGTTCGGAGTTGACGGACGACGCCGCCTTCTACATCGGGCAGACGCACTTCGCCGAGGGCCGCTTTCCGGAAGCGGTCGAGGCGTTCGAAGCGGTCCTCCTCGACTACCCGGCCGGCGATGTCGTCCCCGAGGCATCGTACAAGCTCGGGCTCGCCCTCGACCGGCTGGGAGAGACGGAACGCGCTCGGGCCGCGTTCGAGGTCGTCGTGGGGGATCACCCCGAGAGCAACATGGCCGCGCTGGCCCAGCAGGCGCTCGATCGTCTCGACCAGCCTGCGCGCTGAGAGGTACGTGTCGATGGGTAGTGTGAACAAGGCGATTCTGGTGGGTAACCTGGGCCGCGACGTCGAGCTCCGCTATACGCCCGGAGGGGCGGCCGTCGCGAACTTCAGCATCGCGACGACGCGGGTCTGGAACGACCGGTCCGGCCAGCGGCAGGAAGAGACCGAATGGCATCGGGTAGTGGCCTGGGACAAGCAGGCCGAGACCGCGAACAAGTACCTTCGCAAGGGCCGGCAGGTCTACATCGAGGGCCGGCTGCAGACGCGCAAGTGGGACGACCGGGACGGCAACACGCGCTACACCACTGAGGTGCGCGCCGAGCGCCTCGTCCTGCTCGGACGCCGCGACGACGATGGCGGCGGAGAGCGCCCGGAGCGCCCGGAGGCACAGTCCGCTCCGGCCATGGGCGGTCCTGCGCCGGCCCCGGAGCTGACCGAGGACGATATTCCGTTCTGACGCGGCGGTCCCCGAGGGCGGAGGGCGTCGGCCGGCGCCGCGCGTCGGCGGGCGCTCCGCTCAGCCGTCGGACGGCGGCGAGTCTTTCGGCGCGCGGCCGTACCGATCCTCGAGACGGACCACGTCGTCGAGCTCGGGGGTCGAGACCTCCACCAGCGTGCAGTCTTCGATGGCTGTCATCCGATGCACGGTCCCCGGTGCGACGTGGACCCGCTCGCCCGCGGTCATCTCCCAGACGCGGGCGTTCCCGCCGCTGCCGATCTCAAAGCGCAGGCGGCCCTCCCACAACAGGATCGTCTCGTCCTTGCGGTTGTGGTACTGCAGGCTGAGCGCATGTCCCGCGTCGATGTGCAGGATCTTGCCGACGTAGCGATCCGTCCTCGCCCAATGCAGCTCGTAACCCCACGGCTTGTCTATGCGTGCGACGTCCTGGCTGCTCACTCTGCATCCCCCGGAGTCGTGATGTCGCGGTGTTTCGTCAGCAGGCGGATGCCGGGCAGACCGGTCATCTGCCGGCGCAGTAGCTCGACGATGGCCACCGACCGATGTCGGCCCCCAGTGCACCCGATCCCGATCGTCAAGTAGCTCTTGCCCTCTCGCGCGTACTGCGGCAGCAGGAAGCGGAACAGGTCGGTCACCCGGGCCAGGAAGTCCTGCGCTGCGTCGAAGCCGCCGATGTAGCTCCGGACATCCGGATCCAGGCCCGTTCGGGACCGTAGGCGCGGTACGAAGTGGGGGTTCGGCAGGAACCGCACGTCAAGCAGAAGGTCGGATTCCAGCGGCACCCCGTGCTTGTATCCGAAGCTTATCAGGGTGACCACGAGGCGCGCCGCCGCCCCGCCCCGGGACAGTTCGGAGAACACGGCCCGCAGCTCATGCACCGTAAGGTCGGAAGTGTTGATGATGTGGTCGGCCCCGCGCTTGATCGTCTCCAGGCGGGTGCGCTCCTCGAGCACACCCTCGAGGACGGATCGGTCGGGGGCAAGCGGATGCGGGCGCCGGGTCTCCGAGTAGCGGCGCACGAGAGTCTCGTCGCTGGCCTCGATGAAGAGGACCATGATGCCGAGGTCCTTCCGCTCCCGCAGGCGGCGGAGCGCGGCGGGGAACGCATCGAGGAAGTGCGGGTCGCGTACGTCGAGGACGGCGGCCGAGGCGCGGAGCCCCCCGCTGCGCCCGCGCTCGCCACGGTGAGGTCGGCGAATGCGGGGAGCAACGCGGTGGGGAGGTTGTCGACGCACAGGTACCCGAGATCCTCGAGCGCGCGAATGGCCTGCGACTTGCCCGCCCCCGACAGTCCCGTCACGACGACGAACCGGGCGGGCGGAGCCTGCGGATCCGGCGGCTTCCGGTCCCCTGTCATGCCTCGCTCCGAAGCCGTCCCCGGCATGCTGCCGCGGCACCGCCGTCTCAGTACAGCATCTTGCGCTGGCTCGACGTCGGAATCCGCAGCTCTTCGCGGTACTTGGCGATCGTCCGGCGGGCGAGGACGAGCCCATCCTCTTGGAGCAGGCGCACGATTCGGGAGTCGCTGAGGGGCTTCCGCGCATCCTCCCGCTCGATGATCTTCCGGATGCGCTGCTTGATGGTCACCGACGACACGGTCTCGCCGTACGAGCTGTGTATGCCGCTGTGGAAGAAGTACTTCATCTCGAACACGCCCTGCGGCGTATGCATGTACTTGTTGTTGACCACCCGGCTGACCGTCGACTCGTGCATTCCGATGTCGTTGGCGACGTCCCGCAGCACCAGCGGGCGCAGATGCTCGATGCCGAGGTCGAGGAACTCGCGCTGAAAGTGAATGATGCTGGTCGCGACCTTGTGAATCGTCTTCTGCCGCTGGTCGACCGACTTGATGAGCCAGAGGGCGGAACGGAACTTCTCCTTGACGTAGGCCCGGGTCTCCTCGGAGTTGTTGCTGCCCTTGTCGAGCATCCTTCGGTACACGGGGCTGATGCGCAACTGCGGCAGTCCGTCCTCGTTGAGCACGGCGACGTACTGGTCCTCGACCTTCACGACGGAAACGTCCGGGATCACGTACTGCGATGCGACCGGGTTCAGCCGATTCCCCGGTTTCGGGTCGAGGTGCTGCAGGATCTCCAGGTGCCCCTTCAGTTCGGCGATCGACATGCCCAGTCGGCGCGCGAGCTCCGGACCCTGATGACGTTGCAGCAGCCGCAGGTGGTCGGCCTCCCGGACGATGGTCTCGCACGGGGTCCCCTCGAGCCCGAGGTGGCGAATCTGGAGCAGGAGGCATTCCTGGGGATCGCGGGCCGCCACGCCCACCGGATCGAACGTCTGGACGAGCTTCAGCGCGCGCTCGACCTCCGCGGCCGGCCAGGCGCCCATCGCGGCTATCTCGTCGATCGACGCCATGAGGTAGCCGTCCTCGTTCAGGTTGCCGATGATGGCGGCTCCGATCTCGCGCAGCAGATCGTCGCTCGTGCGCAGCGAGAGCTGCCAGATCAGGTGGTCGGCCAGCGAGCTCGTCGTCGACAGCGTGTTCTCTATCGGGGGCAGCTCCTTGATCTCCCGCGGAGCCCGGGGCCGGTAGCCGTCGTCGAGGTAGTCGCCGAAGAAGTACTCGTAGTCGGCGTCGTCCCAGGTATCCTGCCTGTCGCTGGTCGGTTCGGGATCGGGATCCGCCTTGTCGACCTGCGCCGAGGCATCTGCCTGCTGCTGCTCCTCGGCCGGTACCTCCTCGAGCAGCGGGTTCTCCACCACCTCTTGCGTCAGCAGATCGACAAGCTCCAAGGTGGACATCGGCAGCAGCTTGATCGCCTGCTGCAACGAGGGAGTGAGGATCAGCTTCTGAGAGAGCCTCGCCTGCAGCTTTTGCTGAATCGCCATGGGGTCGTGCGCGTGTCGGCGCCTGCGAATCGGGAGGGACTCGCTCGACTCTAGTCCAAACGAAAATCGGCGCCCAGGTAGATCCGCTTCACCGCCTCGTCGGCTGCCAGCGCCGCGGGAGTCCCGCGCCGGAATACCACGCCATCGTGCACGATGTATGCCCGGTCGGTGATGCGCAACGTCTCGCGGACATTGTGATCGGTGATCAGCACGCCGATGCCCCGAGCCTTGAGGTGGAAGATGATCGCCTGAATGTCGCCGATCGCGATGGGATCGATGCCCGCGAACGGCTCGTCGAGCAGCATGAAGGACGGGGATACCACGAGCGCGCGGGTGATCTCGACGCGGCGGCGCTCACCCCCCGACAGCGTGTGGGCGCTCGCCTTGGCGAGAGACGTGAGATTGAGCTCGGCGAGCAACTCCGCCACGCGCGTCCTGCGTTCGGAGCGGCTCAGCGGGAGCGTCTCGAGGATTGCCAGGATGTTCTGTTCGACCGTGAGTCCGCGGAAGATGGACGGTTCCTGGGGTAGGTAACCGATCCCCCGGCGGGCTCGCCGGTACATCGGATCCTCGGTGACATCGCGGCCGTTGAGCAGCACGCGCCCCGAATCAGGAGCGGTCAGGCCGACCACCATGTAGAAGGTGGTGGTCTTGCCGGCACCGTTCGGGCCCAGCAGTCCGACGATCTCACCGGACCGGACGTCGAGGCTCACCTCCCGGACCACCGTTCGACCGCCGTACGACTTCGTGAGCTTCGCCGTCCGCAGCGTCGCGGCTGCACTCGCGCCGGCCATGCCTCACGGCTCGGGCGTCAACGCGACGCACCCGTCGCTGGTCGACGAGGTGCGGCCCTCTCCCTCGCCGTCGACCTGCACTTCGTCGGTGATGAAGAACGTCAGGCTGCGCCCGGTCGTCTCCCGGCACGCATCTTCGCTCTGCTCCAGGATCTCGACCGGCTCCCCTTCCATCTCGTACCGGCCGTCGGCGTCGTCGTACGCCATCGTCTCGCCGGTGACGCGCCGTCCGGGGAGCTCGAGTGTGACATCGCCGGAGGCGAAGATGCGATCCAGAGTGCGGGCGTCGTCCTGCAGCAGGACCTCCACGGACGCGGCCGACAGGTCATTGCGCGGATTCTCGAGGCTGGCGCGGGCCGTGTAGGTGATCCGCCGCGTCGCGTCGTCGTACGCCATCGACTCGCTGCGACCGACGGTCGTCAGGGCTTCCACGGCACCGGTCTCGTCGTTCTTCTGGACGATGGTCGTCCTCGTGCGGACCCTCCCCTCCGCCAGCAGGCTCCCGGTAGCCTCGTTCAGCGTGATCGAGTCGCCGACGAACTCGGCCTGGTCCTGCCAGAGCCTCGCCGGCGTGCCCGAGTAGGTCGCCTCCGAGAGGCTCGGATCGTAGACGAGCTGTTCGGCGGCCACATAGACACGCTCGTTCGCCGCCAGCAGCCCCGGTCGGCGGCTGTCGTCGCCACTCGAGTTCTCCAATGCCTCCAGCACGCTCTTGACCTGACCGCTCGCGTCCATCGCCTGCCCCTCGAGCGTCACCGTGATCGCCTCGGCCTGCGTGGTCCCCCGGGCGTCGTTGACGCGTGGCAACGCCCCGTCGCTCTCGCCGCTCAGCAGCGTGAGGCGCGTGTCGCCGACGTCGTACGTCGCCTCGTGCGTACTTGCAGTCAGCGAGCCGTCCTCGACGGCGACCCCGCCGAGGAAGCGGGCGGCGTCGAGGCTTGCGAGGTCGTCGGCGAGGCCGGCTTCGAGCCGGCTCGCGCGCATGATGCGATCCCCCCGCCCCCCGCTGTCGCCTGCGGCTCGCGGCTCGCGATACTCGACGCCGCCGTCGAACGCGGCGTCCCAGCGGTTCGCCTCGCCCGCGGTGATCTCGAGCGCGTCGGCGGTGACGCGAGAGCTGCCGGTGTCGGGATCGAGCGAGGGGAGGTCGACCGCCACCCGATCGGCGGCCGTCAGGTTCCGCAGGTCGCCGCCGCCGGTCAACCCAACCGAGACGGTCCGGCCTGCGATGCGCGTGCCCGCGGCGTCCGGCGGGCCGAACAGCTCGACGGCAGCGGCTCCGGTCAGCGTCGCGCTTTCGATCTGCCCTTCCTCATAGGCGACCGTGATGGTTCGCGCCGACATCTCCCGAGGCCGGCCCGGCGTGCTCGCGGTCCCCAGGATCCTGGCCGGACCCTCGAGATCCAGGGCATCCAGCCGGGACGCGTCGGGATCGAATCGCACGAGCGCTCGGCTTGCGTGCATGCGCCAGCCGGCGGAGTCGATCCGCACGCCCCCGCTGAACCGCATGTAGCCGTCCAGGCGAGCGATCCGAGCCTGGCCCGCCGTGATTCGGGTCTCCGCGGGCCCGCCGGCCCCGGACGCGTTCAGCGCCACGACCGCCTGCGGCTCCAGGTGCAGCAGGCCGCCCTGCAGATCGTACCGCGCCGCGTCGCCGGCCAGCCGCATCCACCCCTGCTCGAACCGGGCCGGAGTCGGCATGGTGACCAGACGGGTGGCATCGGCGTACGCCGCTTCCGAAGTGCTGCCGGCCAGACCGTCGCCGGTCTCGATGCCGACGTTGCCGGTGAAGCGCCACTCGCCGGCCTCCTCGACGCCGGATGCTTCGTCGCCGTGCATTCGGAAGCCGGTTCGATCGTCTCTCGGAGGAACCGTGACCGAGACGCCGACCAGCCGGACGGATTCATCCGGGTAGGCGAACTGGTGGTCGGCCTCGATGATCGATCCGCCGGACAGCGTGATGCGGCTGCCCCTCGATTGGATGATCGCGGTCGCATCGGCGCGGTCGACCGCCACGGCTCGCGTCGGGCTGCGACGCTGCATGCCGAGCAAGACGGCGATGCCGAACGTCACCACGAACGATAGGAGAGCGATACGTGCGGAACGCGTCCACCTGACCATGTCGCCGAGCCCCCATCCTGTTCGACTGTACCTCACTCCGGACGACGGCGCGCCGGACGCACGACGCTGCTGCCCGCCGCCTGCGGCCGGGCGGCCGGTTGCGCAGCGTCCGCGACCGTCAACTCGGTGGATGTATGGCCCTGGTAGGTGTTCTCGACCACCGAGAACGCGAGCTGCAGCCCCGCCCGATGCGCCTCGTAGAACGCGACCCGGTCGGCCGCGCGCCAGGCGACGGCGCGGAACCGCGCTCCGCCCTGCCGCACCGTCATGCGCAGATGCTGCTCCTTCATCGTGCGCGGGCCGTCGACCACCTCCACCTTTGCGGCGCGGAACACGGGGCGCGGGTTGCCCGAGCCGAACGGCTCGAGGGCGCGCAGTCCTTCGACCAGGGGAGGACGAATGTCCGTCAACGCCAGCGTGTCGTCGATCGCAAGGCGATGGACCAGGTCCTCCGGGCCGATCCGGGCGCGCGCATACGCACGGAGTCGGCGGCGCAGTTCGGGGAGACGATCCGCGGGGAGCTCCAGGCCCGCGGCCTGGCGATGGCCTCCGAATCGGGAGCAGAGCTCCGCGCATTGCTCGAGGGCGGCCAGCAGGTCGAACCCCGGAATGCTGCGGCCCGACCCGCGGGCCGTCGTGCCGTCGACCGAGAGCACGATGGCCGGCCGTGCGAAGGTCTCGACCAGCTTCGACGCCACGATGCCGATGACGCCGCGGTGCCAGCCTTCGCCCCACACGACCAGCAGGCGAGCGTCGTCCGCCTGCGGATCCTCGCCGACGGCCCGCTGCGCCGCGGCGGCGATTACGGCCTCTTCGGCCCGGCGCCGCCCGTTCTCGGTGTCGAGATCCTCGGCGAGCTGCCGGGCCACGGCCGCCTGTTGCCGCCCGGTGGCCAGGAGCAACCGGGCGGCGAGGTCGGCCGATCGCATGCGGCCGGCCGCATTGATCCGGGGCGCCACCCGGAAGGCCACGTCCTCGCTCTCGACGCGGCGCCCCGTCAGTCCGCTGGCGTCGAGGAGGGCCTGCAGGCCGACCGCATTCGGTCCCGCGGTCAGACGGTCGAGCCCGACCCGCGCGATGACGCGGTTCTCGCCGCGCAGCGGCACGGCGTCGGCCAGCGTGCCGATGGCGGCGAGCTTCGCAAAGGCGGGCAGCCACTCCGGGCGCCCCGATCGGCGGCAGAGCGCCTGCACCAGCTTGAAGGCGACGCCGGCCCCCGCGAGGTCCTTGTCGGGATAGGGACAGTCGGCGCGGCGCGGGTTGACGACGGCGAGTGCCGCCGGCAGCGCGGAGCCCGGCTCGTGATGGTCGGTGATGATGAGGTCGATGCCGAGCGAGCGTGCCCGGGCGGCCGCCTCCGAGCTTCGGATCCCGCAGTCGACGGAGACGAGGACGCGGACGCCGCGTGCGTGGAGACGCTCGACGGTCTGCGGCAGCAGCCCGTAACCGTCGGTCAGTCGTTCCGGGATGTAGTGATCGACATCGCCTCCGAGCAAGGCCAGAGCGCGGCGCAGCATCACCGTCGCGCTGACGCCGTCCACATCGTAGTCGCCGTGCACGACGATCCGCTCGCGGTTCGCCAAGGCGTGGAGGAGGCGGTCCACGGCCCGCTCGAGGTCGGCCAGGAGCGACGGATCGTGCAGATCGGCCAGGGACGGGTGGAGAAAGCGCCGCGCGTCGTCGGGCTCGGAGATTCCCCGCTGCACCAGCAGCCGCGCCACCGCGGGATGAAGCGCCAGCTCTCGCCGGATGCGCTCGGCGTTCGCCGGGTCCGGCTCCCCGAGGGTCCAGACGGTTGCCGGGCGGCTGTCGCCGGCCGCTCCCCCTACCACGTCACGGCGCCCTTTCCGCACACGCGCTCGATGTCCTCGAGGAGCGAATCCGACGGGCGGACGCGCGCCCGGCTCAGCCGCGCCCGCACGCGAACGGGCGGCACCTGGTTGCGCAGCTCGATCTCCAGGGCGACGCGGCCCGTGCCGTCGTGGCGCCCGAGCACCTCCGCGAGCGCTTCGATCGTCGTCCGGTCCGCCGGGGGCGCGGCAAGCCGGATCGCGAGCGGACGGCCGACGTCGCCGAGCACGGTCTCCATCGCGTGCACCTCATCGGCCGTCATCCGCGGTACCTCGTCGTCCATCTCCAGCTTGCCGGAGACGACGACGAGCCGGTCGACGTCGAGAAGGGCTCCATAGCGGCGGAAGGCGTCGGGGAAGACCACCGCCTCCATGCGACCGGCGCGATCCTCGAGCGTGATCACGGCCATCGGGTCGCCCTTCTTAGTCCGCAGGCGGCGGCACTGGCTGACGACGCCGCCGACACGGACGGACGCCGCCGCACCTTCGAGCCCTTCGATCCGGCGTACGCCGGCGCGCTCGAGGTCCTGATGGAAGCGGTCGATCGGGTGTCCGCTCAGGTACAGCCCGAGCGCCTCCTTTTCGGAGGCCAGCTTCTGCGCTTCCGTCCACGGCGCCACGTCGGGCAGAGGGGCGCTCGTCTCGCCGGCCGCGGCCTCGTACGCGTCACCGAAGAGCTGGTGCTGTCCGAGGTCGCGGTCCCGCTGGCGGCGGCTGCCGCGCTCGAGGGCCGAGTCGAGCATCGCAAGCAGCTGCGCGGGCCGCAGGCGCGACGCCGCACCCGCGTCCCGGGCCGCGAGCGGCGGGCCGAGCAGGCAGTCGCAGGCGCCGGCCTTCACGAGGCTCTCGAGCGCGCGCCGGTTGACGACCTTCAGGTCGACCTGCTCGCACAGCCGGTCGAGGGAGGCGAGGCGGCCGGCGGCTCGCCGGACGGCCAGGATTGCCTCGACGGCGCCGTCGCCGACGTTCTTGACCGCCCCGAGCCCGAACCGGACGCCGCGCGGCGTGACCGTGAACGCCGCTTCGCTCTCGTTGAGGTCCGGCGGGAGGATGGTCACGCCGAGGTCGCGGCACTCGCCGAGATAGAGGGCCAGCTTGTCGGTGTTCTGCCGCTCGATCGTCAGCAGCGCGGCCATGAAGTACGCGGGGTGGTTCGCCTTGAGGTACGCCGTCTGGTACGCCAGCAGCGCGTAGGCGGTCGAGTGGCTCTTGTTGAAGCCGTAGCCGGCGAAGTACTCCATCAGGTCGAAGATGCGCGTCGCGGTTGCCTCCGGCAGATCGCGCGCCGTCGCGCCGGCCACGAACTTCTCCCGCTCGGCCTTCATGGCGGCGGCGTTCTTCTTCCCCATCGCCTTGCGCAGCACGTCGGCCTCGCCCATCGTGAATCCGGCCAGGTCGCTCGCGATGCGCATGACCTGCTCCTGGTAGGCGATGACGCCGTACGTCTCTCGCAGGATCGGCTCGAGCGACGGGGCCAGGTACTCGATCCCGACCTTGCCGTCCTTGCGGCCGATGAAGTCGTCGATGACGCCGGCCCGGAGCGGTCCCGGACGGTACAGGGCATTGAGCGCGATGAGGTCGTCGAACCGCTGGGGCTTCGCCTTGCGCAACGTCTCCCGCATGCCGGAGCTCTCGAACTGGAAGATCCCCAGCGTCTGCCCCTCGCTGAACAGTCGATAGGTCGCGGCGTCGTCGAGCGGGAGCGCATCGAGCCGGACGGTCTCTCCGAGCGACCGCTCGATATGGTCGACCGCGTCCCGCAGCAGGGTCAGCGTGCTCAGGCCCAGGAAGTCCATCTTGAGGAGGCCGACGCGCTCGACCTCCTTCATCGCCCACTGCGTCGTGATCTCGTCCTTCGAGCTCTTGTAGAGCGGCGCGAACTCGGTGATCGCGTCCGGCGCGATGACCACGCCGGCGGCGTGAACCGAAGCGTGCCGCGTCACGCCCTCGAGCCGCCGGGCAACCGCGAGCAGTTCGCGGACCTCGGCGTTGTCCCGCTCGAGGCTCTTGAGGGTGGGGCTCTCCTCGAGGGCCTTGTCGAGGGTCATGTCGAGGGTGGGCGGGATCTGCTTGGCTACCCGGTCCGCGTCCGCGTAGCTCATCCCCAGCGTCCGGCCGACGTCGCGCACGACGGCGCGGGCCTTCATGGTACCGAACGTGATGATCTGGGCGACGTTCTCGCGGCCGTACTTGCGCGTGACGTACTCGATGATCTCCCCGCGCCGCCGCTCGCAGAAGTCGATGTCGATGTCCGGCAGCGAGACTCGCTCGGGGTTGAGGAAGCGCTCGAAGATCAGGTCGAACTCCAGCGGGTCGACGTCGGTGATGCGCAGGCAGTAGGCGACCAGGCTGCCGGCGGCCGAGCCCCGGCCCGGACCGACCGGCACGCTGCGCTCCCGGGCGTAGCGGATGAAGTCCCAGACGATGAGGAAGTAGCCCGCGTAGCCCATGCGCTGGATCATCCGGATCTCGTAGTCGAGCCGGTCCTCGTACCGCTCCAGCGGGTGCTTCAGGTCGCCGCGCGCCGCGAGCTCCGCCAGCCGGGCGCGGCGCTCCCCGAAGCCCTCGCGGGCAACGTGGGCGAAGTACTCGTCCGGTGACCCGAACGGCTCGGGAACGTCGAAGTTCGGGAGGTGGTGGGTCGTCTCCGACAGGTCGACGTCGCAGCGCTCGGCAATCGCGAGCGTGTTGCGCAGGGCGTCCGGAAAGTCGCCGAACACGGCGGCCATCTCGGCCGGTGTCTTCAGGTAGAACTGATCCCCGTGGTAGCGCAGACGCTTCTCGTCGCTGACGTTCTTCCCCGTGCCGATGCAGAGGAGTATGTCGTGCGGGCGATGATCCGCCTGCCGCAGATAGTGCACGTCGTTCGTGCAGACGAGTGGCAGCCCGAGGTCGGTGGCGATGGGCGGCAGCCCGCGGTTGACGACCTGCTGGTCGTCGATGCCGTGATACTGCATCTCGAGGAAGAAGTTCTCCGGTCCCAGGAGGTCCCGGAACGAGGCGGCGGTCTCCCGGGCCCGGTCCGCCCGGTCGCGGCAGAGGTTGGTGGCCACCTCTCCCTTGAGGCAACTGCTGAGCCCGATGAGCCCGTCGGCGTGCCTGGACAGGAGGTCCTTGTCGATGCGGGGCTTGGAGTAGAAGCCCTCGGTGTACCCGGCGGAGACGAGCTTGATGAGGTTGTGGTAGCCCGCCCGATCGGCCGCGAGCAGCACGAGGTGGTTGGCGGTCTCCCCGGGGACGCCGCTCCGGCTCAGCCGGCTCCCGTTGGCGACGTAGACCTCGCAGCCGATGATCGGCTTGATGCCGCGGGCGCGCGCCTCGTCGTGGAACGTGATGGCGGAGAAGAGGTTGCCGTGCTCCGTGATGGCGACCGCCGGCATCCCGAGCGCCTTCACCTGTTCCAGCATCTCCTTGATACGGCAGGCGCCGTCGAGGAGCGAGAACTCGGTGTGCAGGTGGAGGTGCACGAACTCGGCGGCGTTGCCCATCGGCTGCTCCCGCGCTACTCCCATTCGATCGTGGCCGGCGGCTTGGAGCTGATGTCGTACACGACGCGGTTCACGCCGCTCACTTCGTTGACGATGCGAGAGGACATCGCGGCCAGGACGCCCTGCGGCAGCCGGGCCCAGTCGGCCGTCATGCCGTCCCGGCTGTCGACCGCCCGGACGGCGACCGTGGCCTCGTAGGTGCGCTCGTCCCCCATCACCCCGACGCTGCGCACGGGCAGGAGAACCGCGAACGACTGCCACGTCCGGCGGTACAGGCCGCTCTTGCGCATCTCGTCCGCCACGATCGCATCGGCCCGCCGCAGCAGGTCGAGCCGCTCGCGCGTCACCTCGCCGAGGATCCGCACGGCGAGCCCGGGCCCGGGGAACGGCTGGCGCCACACGAAGTCGTCCTCGAGGCCGAGCTCGCGCCCGACTTCGCGGACTTCGTCCTTGAAGAGCTCGCGCAGCGGCTCGACCAGGCGGAAGCGCAGGCGCTCGGGGAGTCCACCGACGTTGTGGTGGCTCTTGATGGCGGCGGACGGGCCGACGACCGACACGCTCTCGATCACGTCCGGGTAGAGCGTTCCCTGGGCCAGGTAGTCGAACCGGCCCAGTCGGCCGGCTACCGCCTCGAACACATCGATGAACGTGGCGCCGATGATCTTCCGCTTGCGCTCCGGATCGACCACCCCGGCGAGCGCGTCGACGAAGGCGTCGGAGGCGTCCTCGAAGACCAGGGGCACGCGCAGCCGGTCCCCGAACCGTGCCCGCACCTGCTCTCCCTCGTCGAGGCGCAGGAGGCCGTTGTCGACGAAGATGCAGGTGACGCGGTCGCCTATCGCCCGGCGGACGAGCAGCGCGGCCACCGTGGAGTCGACTCCGCCGCTCACCCCGCAGAGGACGCGCCCTTCCGGACCGACCTGAGCGCGGATCCGCGTCGTGGCGTCCTCCACGAACGACGCCATCGTCCAGTCCCCCGTGCATCCGCAGATTCCGCGCGCGAAGTTCCGCAGGAGCGCGGATCCGTGCGACGTGTGTACAACCTCGGGATGGAAGAGGACCGCGTGCAGGGCGCGGCCGGGATCGGCCATCGCCGCCACCGGCGCGTTGGAACTGGTGCCGAGGACGGCGAACCCCGGGGGCGCCGCCGTCACCACGTCACCGTGGCTCGCCCACACCTGCAGCTCCTCCGGGAGACCGCGCAGCAGGTCGCTCTCGCCGCGGGTGGTCACCGTCGCGTGACCGTACTCCCGCTCCGGCGCGCCCGTCACGACGCCGCCAAGTGCCGACGCCATCGTCTGCATGCCGTAGCAGATGCCGAGCACCGGGACGCCGCAGGCGAACAGCGCCGGGTCGCATCGTGGCGCACCGGGTTCGGACAGGCTCGCGGGACCTCCCGAGAGGATGACCCCGGCCGCCCCTCGCGCGCGAATCGCCTCGGCCGTGGTGTGGAACGGGAGGATCTCGGAGTAGACGGAGAGCTCCCGCAGGCGCCGCGCGATCAGCTGCGTATACTGCGACCCGAAGTCGAGGACCAGGATCGTTTGATGCGCCACGTGCCCAGGATGCGCCGGCGGCCGGCGGGGGATCGGATCGCGCGAGAAGCTGCTCGACGAGCGCTATTATAGCGGGGTGCGCGTGCGGCCCATTCCGGTGCGCAACGGAGCGGTGCTGCTGGTGGCGCTTGCGGTTGCCGGCGTCGCGCCCGGCGCCCAGGAGCGCCCCGCGCCATCCCAGATCCTGCCGCTGGACCTGGTCTGGTCGACCGACCTCGGCGGGGGGCCGTCGCACGCGCCCGCCTATGGGCCGGACGCGGCGTACGTGCCGTTGCGGGACGGCACGATCGCCTCGGTCGCCCTCGACGACGGCCGCGTCCTCTGGTGCGTGGGCCACCCGGTCGACTGGGCGCCGGCCGCCGCCGGCGACCTGGTCGTCGTCGCGTACGACCGGCGGCTTGCGGCCCTCGCGACCAGCGACGGCGCGGCCGTGTGGAGCCTCTCCGCCGACGCCCCCGTGAGCGCCCCGCCGGTGTGGCGCAGCGGTTGGCTCGTCGCGGGGTTCGAGAACGGCGACGTCGTTGCCCTGCGCGCGGCCGACGGCCTGGAACTCTGGCGCCGCCGCCTCGGAGCGGTCCTGCGCACCCGGCCGTCGATCGCGGGGCAACGCCTCTACCTGCCCTTGGAGGACGGCCGGATCACGGTGCTGGAGCTAGCCAGCGGCGAGCCGGTCTGGACCCGGAGCGTCGGCGGTCGCCCCCGCGAGGTGCTCGTGCTCGACGCGCTGTTCGTGGGCTCCACCGACAACTTCTTCTACCGCCTGGCGTTCGACGACGGAGCCGTGGAATGGCGTTGGCGCACGGGAGGCGACATCGTCGGCGCGCCGCGCATCGATGCGGAGCGCGTCTACTTCGTCGCGGCCGACAACGTCGTCCGCGCGCTCGACCGCCGCAGCGGCGTGCAACGATGGCGCGAACCGCTGCCGCTGCGCCCGACCGACGGACCGGCGCTCGTCGGACCGGCGCTGCTGGTGGCGGGCGTCTCCCCCGAGGTGCAGCTCTTCGACCCCCGCAGCGGCGAGAGCGCCGGCGTGTACCACGCCCCCGGAGAGCTGGGCGCACGCCCGTTCCTGGTGCCCGGTCTGCCGGCGAGCGGCACCCGTCTCGTGGTGCTCACCGCGGACGGCCGCATCACGGGGCTCGCGGCCGGCAAGGCCCCCCCCCGCGGGACCCTCGACTTCCCGCCGCCCCCGCTGCTGCCGCAGCCGGCGCGGCTGGCCCTGGACGAGGTGCTGCCGGTCGACGCGGTGCCGCGTCCGCCGCCGCCGTTGCCGGGGCTGCCGCAAGCGCCCGCGGCTCCCTCCGACACCGCGCCCGACGACGGGGAGCGGCCCCCAGACGCGTCTGAAGGGCCGGCCGCCGCTGTGGAGCCCGACGCGGCGCCGCGCGAGGAGTCGGCGCCTCCCATCAGCTGAGATGGCCGTCGCCGGCACCCGGTGGCGTCGTGTGGTCGGGCTCGCGGCGGCGGCTGCAATCGCGGTCGCGGCGAGCGGATGGGTCATCGAACAGGTGCGCTTCGGCTCGCCCTCGGAGGTCCGCGGCCGCATCGAGCGCCAAGTGCAGGATCGGTTCGCCGCCATCGCCGCGACGCTGCGCCGGATGGCGGTGGAGCTGGTTGCCGCGCCCGCCGTCGAAGCCGCGCTGGCCCGTGATCGGGCCGCGCTGCGGGTCCTGTTCGAACGAGCCCGCACGGCGGCCGCGGCTCCGGCCACGGCACTCACGGTGTACGACGAGGCCGGCACGGCGCTGGCCTGGGCCGGGCGGCCCTCCGAGATCCGCCGTGCCCGGGTCCTCGGGGGGCGGGCGTTCTTCACTGCGTCGGGCCCGCTCGGGCTGCGATTGATCTACGTCGAGCCCATCGCGGGGCTCGGCGATCGACTGGAGGAGACCGGTGGCTGGCCGCGCGGCGCCGTGGCTGCGGAGTGGGTGCTCTCCTCCGCCGCCGGTCTCGACGCCGCGACGGACGGCTTTCGGCTCGATGGGTTGGACACGATCGTCCGGCTGCGGTCGGCCGACGGCGCCCGGGGGCCACTCGCGGACCGCGACGCCTTCTTCGTCCGGTCCCCCGAGGGTCGTGTCCTGCTCGAGGCCGAGGTCACCGGCGCCGACGTCGCCGCGGCGCGGGCGGCGTGGCGACGAACCGTCCGCAGCGTCGCGCTCGGCATCGCGGGAGCGCTCCTCCTGCTCGCCGCGATGCCCGAGCTGGCGCGATCCCCCGGGAGGGAGCCGCGCAGCGTCGTGGCGCGCGGGGTCGCGGCCGCCGCGCTGACGCTGGCGCTCGGCGCCGCGGCGTCCTGGATGGCCGGCGCGCCCGGCGCGGACCGCTGGCGCCTCTTCTCCCCCGATGTCTACGCATCCGCGGGCGCCGGCGCTCTGCTGCGGTCGCCGGCAGACCTCTTCCTGTTGGCCCTGGTGCTGACCGTCGCGTCCGCCGCCGCGGTGCGCTTCGTCGGGGTCGCGCGCGTCGCGTGGCGGGGACGGCGGACGGCGGCGCCGCTGGCGCTGCTCGCACGGATCGGCGGCGGCACGGTCGCGGTCGGGCTCGTCGCGGCGTACCAGCTCCTGCTGGAGGACACGGTGCGCGGCACCGTCGTCGACGTGCTGCGCCCGTCGCTGCAGCCGCTCGACTCCGGCCGGTTGGGCCTGTTGCTGGGGCTGGTGCTCGCTGCGGTCGCGACCGTCTGGATGGGAGTGGCGGTCCTGCTCCTCGTGGAGGCGCGCTGGGGTCGCCGCTTGCCGTCACGCGCGTTGCGCGTGTTGGGCTGTGCGCTTCCGGGTGCCGCGGTGGTCGTCGCCACGGACTTGCCGGCCGTCCCGCTGGCGACGCTCCTGGCCGGCTGCGCAGGCGCCTCGCTGCTGGCTGCGTCGCTGCGGCCGTCGCTTCGGCGCGCGTCGCAGACCGGACGGATGCTGCTGCTGCTGGTCGCGTTTCTTGGTCCCGCACTGCTTGCCTACCCGTCCGTGCTGCACTACGGCACGACCGCCAAGCGTGAACTGATCGAAGGGGAATACGCGTTGCAGGCGGCCAGTCAGCCCCAGGCGCTGCACGCCTCCCTTGCGGTGGCGCTCGACCAGATCGACAGGGTCGCCGCGTCGGAGCTCGTCGGGCAACGCCCATCCCCGAGCGCCCCCGGGCGGAGACCGGTCGGGCGGACGGAGACCGGCGGGTCGGACCCGGACCGGGCGTTTCGCCTCTGGCGGCAGACGGAGCTGGCGCGGCAGCGCCTGACGTCCGCGGTCGAGCTCTACGGCGCCGACGGCTCGCTGCTGAGCCGCTTTGCCCTGAACATCCCCGACTACGCTGCGCCGGCTCCCGGATTCCTCGGGTCCACCTGCTCGTGGGACGTGTTCGGAGAGGTGCTGCCCTTCGGATCGCGGGAACGGAAGCACCTGCACGCGGAGCGTGCGATCTGCGCGTCCCCGGCGGATGCTGCTGGAGCCGGGCCCAATCTCCGGGGATCGATCGTCGTCCACGTGGCGCTCGATTACGAGCCGCGGCCCTTCAGCGCGTCGCGCGGAACCTACGCGGCTCTGCTCGGTGCCGACCACGACGCCGCGACCCGCGGGGGGCCGGGTCGGGACGTCGAGCTCGCGACCTACGGGTGGGATCTGAGCCTCCTGTACGCCTCGGGGGCGGCGGCGTGGACGCTCGACGACGAGATGTTCGGACGGATCTATGCGTCACGGGATCCGTTCTGGACCCGCCGCGCCTCCGCCGGGCGCGACTACCACGTCTACGTCGTCAACAACCGCGTCGGCATCTTCGCGCTCGGCTACCCGGTGTCGACGTCAGGTGACCATTTCGTTCGGCTGGCCGAGATCGCGGCGCTCGGCGGGCTCGGGTTCCTGGGGTGGATGGCGGCGCTCCTGTGCACCGGCCCGCTCACGCGAGCCCGCCATGGCTTCGGGCGCGACCTGCTGCGCGAAGTGCGGACCAGCTTCTACCGCCGGCTGTTCCTCGCCTTCGTGGCGATTGCGGTCATTCCCGTGCTCGTCCTCGCGTTCCTGATACGCAACTACGTGACGGCCCAGTTGCGGCGCGACGTGGAGGCGGGAGCTGCGCGCACCGCTGCGGTGGCGCGGCGGGTCGTCGAGGAGCTGCAGCAGCCGGCCGACCGGCCGCTCTCGGTGATCAACGACGACGCGCTCGTATTCGTGAGCCAGGTGATCGACCAGGACATCAACATCTTCGAAGGGCCGCGCCTGGCCGCGACGAGCGAGCGGGACCTCTTCGCGTCCGGCCTGCTGCCGACCCGTACGCCCGACGCCGTCTACGACGCCATCGTACTCGGCCAGGCTCCCGCGTTCGTGGCCGAGGACGCGGTAGGGTCGTTCCCCCACCTGTTGGCCGCCATGCCGATTCGCTCCGCCGGGTCGGACGCGATCCTCACGGTACCGCTCGCATCCCGCGAACAGGAGATCGAACGGCAGATCGCCGAGCTCGATCGGGGCATCGTCCTGGGCGTGACGCTGTTGATCCTTCTCGGCGCGGGGAGCGGTTTCTACCTCGCGGAGCGGATTGCCGACCCCGTCAAGCGCTTGACGCGCGCGACGCAGCGCATCGCGCGCGGCGACTTCGACGCTCAGGTGGTCGCACGGGCGGCGGACGAGTTCGGACGGCTCGTCGCGGCGTTCAACGGCATGGCGGAAGACCTCAAGCAGCAGCGGGAACGCCTCGAGCGGACGCACCGCCTGGAGGCCTGGGCCGAGATGGCCCGACAGGTGGCGCACGAAATCAAGAACCCGCTGACGCCGGTTCAACTCTCCGCCGAGCATCTGCTGCGCGTGCACGCCGACCGCGGCGAGCCGTTGAGCCCGGTCCTGGAGAGTTGCGTTGCCTCCATCCTCCAGCAGGTGCGCCTGCTGCGCCGAATCGCGTCCGAGTTCTCCAGCTTCGCCGGCTCGCCGCGGGTCGCCCTGGAGCCGACCTCTCTCGATCGCCTCGTCGCGGGCGTGCTCGACCCCTATCGGATCGGTCTCGACGGCCGGGTCCGGCTGGCGGTCGCGGTACCGGCCACGCTGCCGACGTTGTCCATCGACCCGACGCTCGTGAGTCGCGCCATCGCCAACGTCATCGAGAACGCGCTCCACGCCATGCCGGGCGGGGGCGTTCTCACGCTGGAGGCGGCGGCGGGCGCGACCGGGGTGACGCTCGCGATTCGCGACACCGGTGTGGGTCTCGACGAGGCCGCGCTGGCCAGGATCTTCGAGCCGTACTTCTCGACGCGCGCATCCGGCACCGGGCTCGGGATGGCGATAGCCAAGCGCAACGTGGAGCTCAACGGCGGCACGGTCCACGTGGCGAGCCGCAGGGGTGAAGGCACGACGGTGACACTGTGCCTGCCCCTCCCGGCGCCCGCTTCGTCCGACCCAGTCGCGACGAGCGGCTGAGGCCGGCCCCGGCATCGTGGCGCGCACGAGCTCGTGCGCAGCGATGCTGCCGACGCGCTACCGTCAGGTTGCGCTGGAGCCGGTTCGCGGGGACGTGTCGGGGGCCACGGACGGCTCGTCGGCAGAACCGCCGCGGCGCCGGGCATGTCCGAGCCGCCCCGTGAGCACGCCGATCAGGCCGGACAGCATGTAGGTATACGCCGCGGTGACCAGGACGATGCCCGGTTGCACGACGATGGCGGCGATCACGGCCGCGATCACCAGCGGCGTGAGCGAGGACCGGCGATGCCCGGGCAACAGTGCCCCGACGCTTCGGTAGCGGACGTGGCTGACCATCAGCCCGGCGGGAACGACGACGAGCGGAAGCGCGATCAGGGCGCCGGCGACATCCTGCAGCCCCACGGGGAACAGGAAGACGGTGGCGGCCGGCACGCCGGCCGCGGCGGGACTGGGGAGCCCGAGGAAGTAGCGCCGGTCGTCGTCCTTCGCTTGAATGTTGAAGCGGGCGAGGCGGACGGCGGTCGCCGTCACCCACAGAAACCCCGCGGCCCAGCCGAGGCGTCCCAGCGGCTCGAGTCCCCACGCGAAGACCAGGATGGCGGGAGCGATCCCGAACGAGACGATGTCGGCGAGCGAATCGAGTTGTTCGCCGAAGTCGCTCGTCGCGTTCGCAAGCCGCGCGATCCTCCCGTCGAGCAGGTCGAGCACCATGGCGACCCCGATGAAAGGCGCGGCCGTCGCGTAGTCCCCCCGCATGACATAGACGATCGAGACCCACCCGCAGAACAGGTTGGCCACCGTGAACATGCCGGGCAGGAGATAGACGCCGCGCCGGAAGCGCCGCTGGTGGCGTGCCGGAGGGCGCAGCACGGAGAGAACGGCGGCCATCATTCCTCGCCCGCCGTGGCCGACAGCGTGGCCACGACCGTCTCTCCGCCTCGCACCACGTCGCCGGCTACTGTCGAGACCGCGGCCGACGGCGGCAGGAAGAGGTCCATTCGGGATCCGAACTTCATGACCCCGAGGCGCTGTCCGAGGCCGACCCGCATTCCAGGGACGAGCCGGCAGACGACGCGGCGGGCCAGGACCCCGACCACCTGTCGGCAGACGATCCGCTGCCCGTCGTGATCGATCCAGATCTCGCTCCGCTCGTTCTGCTCCGCCGCCCGGGGGGCGTACGCCGGCAGAAAGCGTCCCGGACGGTAGCGGACGTCGATGATGCGCCCGCTCACCGGGGTTCGGTTCACGTGCACGTCAAGGGGCGAGAGGAACACGCTGATCTGCTGCCAGCATCCATCGGGAGCCACGCCGGGCTCGGCGGCGCCCGCGTGCACGACGCGTCCATCGGCGGGCGCCACCACCGCTTCGGCGTCGTCGGGCGGCATGCGATTCGGATCGCGGAAGAAGAAGGCGAAGACTCCTGCCGCGGCGGCGAGGAGCGTCGCCGCCCCGGGTCGGCCGAAGGCCCAGAGCGCGACGGCCGGCAGCAGTGCCGCAACGATGAACGGAACGCCGGCTCTGTCGATACCCATCGTGGGTGGGGGCGCCCCGGGGGTGCCGCGGAGAGCGCCGACCGCAGACGCGGGCCTCAGGCGGTGTCGACGGCGGGAGTCCCGCCTGGCGCGACGGCCGACCGGTGCCGGCGCAGGATGCGCTCCATGCGGTCCTTGACCTGCAGCTTGCGCTTCTTCAGCGTCGCCTTCTCGATCTCTTCGGCGTTCGACGGGTAGACATGGCTCACGAGCTCGTTCAGGCGCGCG
This sequence comes from Vicinamibacterales bacterium, assembly GCA_965215155.1. Classification (GTDB taxonomy): domain Bacteria; phylum Acidobacteriota; class Vicinamibacteria; order Vicinamibacterales; family UBA8438; genus JAGWAJ01. The sequence goes on from CBDCCY010000004.1 coordinate 3,836,554, forward strand.
TCGAGTTCGTTGTGTTGCTCGGCAAGGTGACGGAATTCCTCGTCGTTCTGCAGCAGAACCTCGCGCAACTGCTGCGTGTCTGGCATTCCCCCTCCTTAGAGAGCGCGCCGGACCTGGCGCGTGTCCTGCGGGAGCCTGGCTCGCCAACCTTCGCCTGGCGGCTCCGCTTGGCGCCCGGCCAGCCTCTAGGAGTCCGCGCCGTTTCACGGCAGGGACTCCCAGGAGTCTGCGCCGCAGAAACGTGCCCTCGAGGACTCCGTTCCCGCGCAGACTCCCAACGCGCCCGTCAGGCGCGCTCGGAGCCTGCGCCGCAGAAACGTGCCCTCGAGGACTCCGTTCCCGCGCAGACTCCCAACGCGCCCGTCAGGGCGCGCTAGCGCCGAAACTACCACACGGGATGGCCGGTTTCAAGACGCGTCCGGCTCTGCCGCCGCAGTCGGAGCACGCGGGTGCCGGGCGCGGTGCTCACAGCCGGCACCCCAGGATCAGGGCGTCGTCGTCCGGCTGCACGTAGTACCGCGGTCGGACCCCGCGCAGGGTGAACCCGGCCGACGCGTAGAGGCGCCACGCTGCCCGGTTGGAGCGGCGGACCTCGAGCAGCGCCTCGCGCGCGCCCAGCCGGCGCCCCTCGTCGAGCGCGTGCCGAACGAGTGCCCGCGCCGCTCCCTGCCGGCGGAGCGCCGGCGCGGTCGCCAGCCCGTTGATGTGCAACTCGTCGCTGACGAGCCTGGTGGAGCAGTACCCCGCCACCTCCCCCGCGAGACTGCGCACGACAAAAAGATACGCTGTGTCGCGGCGTTCGAGCTCGCGGACGAACATGGCTCTCGTCCAGCCGTTCAGGAACGAGGCGTCCGCAACCGCCACGACCCCGTCGAGATCCTGCACCGCGCCGACTCGTTCCACCGCCCAGTCGTCACGCGGGGCGCTCACCGGGAGAACCGCTGGGCCGTGCGCGGATCGCGCGCGATGCGTTTGTCGCGCGCGATCTCGGCGTCGGGACGGCGAACGTACACCGGCTGGATGGCGTGCGGTGTCACCGCTTCCCCGCGACCGGCGCGCTCCGCGGCAAGACGCGCCAGGACAGGGGCCAGCAGAGGCAGCCGGTCCGACACGGTGGCCCGCGATCCGAACCGCGCATCCAGCCGGCCGCGCGTCGACGCGACCCCGTCGCCGCCGAAGGCGATGGAGCGGCCCCCGATCCGGTCGGCCCAACCGTCGAGAATCCTGTCCGGCGCCCCTGCCGCCGGCGGAACGAGGGGGCGCTCCCCGCCGGGCGTGCGGGCGTAGAGGGCCGCGAAGACCTCCCCGCGCTGCCCGTCCATCCACGACGCCAGCAGATCCGTGCCTGTGGTCGCCACGGACAGCTCCCGGGCGACCGCGTCGAGTATCGAGACCGGGACCACCGGACACTTGCGTACGAGAGCCAGCGCCTGAATGGTCGCGACGCCGACCCGGACGCTCGTGAACGACCCCGGACCGGACGAGACCGCCAGCAGATCGACTTCCCCCAGAGCCACGCTCTCGGCGGCCAGCAGGCGCAGGAGGTCCGCGGGCAGGCGCTCGCCGTGGGTCCGGGCGGGGTCGCCCTCGATGGCCGCGAGCAGGTCGCCGTCGCGCACCAGCGCCGCGCTGCCGGAGCGAGTGGCCGTCTCCAGCGCCAGAATCGTCATGTCGTTGCCGTTCGTCAGGGCGATGCTACCATCGGACACGATGGGATCGACCGGAATCGCTCCGGCGGGCCAGACGTCGGCCACCCCGGCGATGCGGCAGTACCTCGATGCCAAGCGCCAGTATCCCGAGGCCCTCATCTTCTTTCGGATGGGTGACTTCTACGAGATGTTCCACGAGGACGCGGTCACCGCGGCCCGCGCCCTGGATCTGACGCTCACGTCGCGCGGCCGGGACGCGTCCGGCGATCCCATTCCGATGTGCGGCGTCCCGCATCACGCCGCCGACACCTACCTCGTGCGCCTCGTTCGCCAGGGGTTCCGCGTTGCGGTGTGCGAGCAGGTCGAGTCGGCTCGGAAGGCCCGCGGGCTGGTGCGGCGGGAGGTGGTCCGCGTCGTATCGCCCGGCACTCTCACGGATGCGGGGTATCTCGAAGCTCGCGAGCCGGCGTTCCTGGTGGCGGTCTCCGCGCACACGCCGCGAGGCCGCTCGGAGACCACGTACGGGATCGCGGTGGCGGAGCTGTCGACGGGGGAGTTTCGCGCCACGCAGCACGGCGGCCCCGGCGGCCTGACGGCACTCGTGGACGAGGTCGCGGCAGCCGGACCCCGCGAGCTGCTGCTCCCGACCGGGGGCGGCCTCGAGGACCGGCTCGCGGCGGCTACGCCGGGCGTGCCGGTCACGGCGGTCGACGAGCAGGCCTACGGGCTCGACCGAGCGCACCGGGCTCTTCTCGATCAGTTCGGCACGGCGTCGCTGGGAGGGTTCGGGTTGCGCGTCGAAGAGCACGGGGCGGCCATTCGCGCCGCCGGTGCTCTCGTGCACTACCTGCGCGACACGCAGAAGGGCGAGCTCGCGCACCTGCGGGGCCTCGCGTACCGCAGCCGCGCCGACCACGTGGTGATGGACCCGGTCACGTTCGCGCGCCTGGAGGTCCTCCAGGGCGCCGCCGGCACCCGGGCGGGCTCGCTCGCCGAGGCGCTGGATCGAACCGCCACCCCGATGGGCGGACGTCTGCTCCGGGCCTGGTTGCGGCAGCCGCTCGCCGCGGAGGCTCCGATCCGCGAGCGACTCGACGCGGTCGAGGAGTGGATCGGCCAAGTCGCGGCGCGGGCGCGGCTTCGTGCGGCACTCGGAGACGTCCACGATCTCGAGCGGTTGCTCGGTCGCGTGGCGCTGGGCACCGCCGGCCCCCGCGACGTAGCTTCGCTCGGCCGATCGATCGGCCTCATCCCGCGCGTGCGGGATCTCGTCTCCCCCCGCCGGGCACGACTCCTGGGGACGCTGCTTGCGGAACTCGGCGACCTCGCGGACGTTCGAGCGCGGATCGAGGGGACTCTCGCCGGCGACCCTCCGGCTCTCGCCCGAGACGGCGGCGCCATTCGCGACGGCGTCGACCCGGAGCTCGACGAGCTCCGCCGGATCAGCCGCGGCGCCCGCTCCGCGATTGCCGCCCTCGAGGCAGAGGAACGGGCGCGCACCGGAATCGCGTCCCTGAAGGTCCGCTTCAACCGCGTGTTCGGCTACTACATCGAGGTCTCGAAGCCGAATCTCCCGCGCGTCCCCGACGACTACGACCGCAAGCAGACCGTCGCCAACGGCGAGCGGTTCGTGACGCCGGCGCTCAAGGAGTACGAGCGCAAGGTGCTCGGCGCGGACGAGCGCATGCTGGAACGCGAGCAGGAGCTGTTCGAGGCGCTGAGGCAGGAGGTCGTCGGTCACGCCGGCCGCATCCAGGCGGCGGCCCGCTCGCTGGCCGCCATCGACGTCGTCGCGGCGCTGGCCGAGGTCGCCGCGGACGGCGGGTACGCGCGGCCCGAGGTGCACGAGGGCGACGACCTCGTGGTGACCGAAGGGCGCCACCCGGTCGTCGAGCGGCGCGTCCCGGACGGCTTCGTCCCGAACGACGTCACGCTCAACGGAACCGACCACCAGGTGGTGGTGCTGACGGGGCCGAACATGGGTGGGAAGTCGACCTATCTGCGACAGACCGCCCTCGTCGTCCTCATGGCGCAGGCGGGTTCCTTCGTGCCCGCCCGCGCCGCCGCAGTGCCGATCGTCGACCGCATCTTCGCGCGGGTCGGCGCGTCGGACGACATCGCGGGCGGACGATCCACGTTCTTGATGGAGATGGAGGAGACCGCCCGCATCCTGAATACGTCGACGTCACGGAGCCTCGTTCTGCTCGACGAGATAGGACGCGGCACCGCCACCTTCGACGGACTCAGCATCGCCTGGGCGGTGGCGGAACACCTCGCCACCCACCCCCGCGCCCGCCCGAAGACGCTCTTCGCCACGCACTACCACGAGCTGACCGACCTGGCGAACGCTCTCCCGGGCGTTGCGAACTACCACGTCGCGGCGCGCGAGTGGCGCGACGGCATCGTCTTCCTGCACAAGGTCGAGCCCGGGAGATCCGATCGCAGCTACGGCGTGCAGGTTGCGCGGCTCGCCGGCCTGCCGCCCGAAACGGTGGCCCGCGCGAAGACCATCCTCGCCGGTCTCGAACGCGATGAGCTGTCGCGCGGCGGCCGCCCGGCCTTGAGTGCGCCGTCCAACGACGCCGGGGTGCAGCTCGGCCTGTTTCAGGCGCCGTCCCCCAACCACCAGCGCATCCTCCGCCGCGTCCGGGAGGTCGACGTCGACCGCCTGACGCCGATCGACGCGCTGGGACTGCTCGCCGAGCTCAAGCAGGACCTCGATGACGATGCCGAAGGCCGACCCGCCGGGTTCGAAGACGCGCTTCCTTGACGTGCCGGTCGAGCCGTTCGAGGCGGTCGCCGGCGCACCCGCCGAGGAGATCCTGCGGCGCATGGAGCGGATCTCGTTCCAGGGGCGCAACCTCGCCGTCGCCCACCGCGTGTGGCGCAAGATGCTGGCCGACGATGTCCTGATCTTCCTCGGCACGGCCGGCGCCCTGAGCGCCGGCGGACTGCGCCTTCTCATCGCCCAGCTCATCACGAGCCGGGCCGTCGACTGTCTCGTGTCGACCGGGGCGAACCTCTATCACGACCTCCACGAAACGCGCGGGCGCCGGCACTTCATCGGATCGCCGGACATCGACGACGGCGCGCTGCAGGCCGCGCACGTCGACCGCGTCTACGACACGCTGATGGATGAGGAGGAGTTCATCGACAACGACAACTGGGTCGCGAGCTTCGCAACCACGCTCGACCGGCGTCCGCACACGACGCGGGAGCTGCTCTACCGGCTCGGCGAGCATCTCTGGCGCGAGACCGGCCGCGACGGCATCCTGACCGCCGCGTACCGCGCCCGCGTGCCGATCTTCTGCCCGGCGATCGCGGACTCCTCCATCGGCATGGGCCTGTCGCAGGCCCGGCAGCGGCACCCCGACCTGGGGCACGTCGACGTGGTCGGAGACATCATCGAGTCGGCCAACCTCGTGATCCGCCGGCCCCGGACTGCATCGGTGGTTCTCGGCGGGGGGACGCCGAAGAACTTCATCAACCAGGCCAGCGTCCAGGCCGAGTTCTATCGGCCGGGCAGCGGGGGGCATCGGTATGCGCTGCAGATCGTGACCGACGTGCCGCACTTCGGCGGTGCGTCCGGGTCGACGCTCGACGAGGCGCGCAGTTGGGGGAAGCTGGCCGAGGACGCGGATCGGGCGACCGTCAACGCCGATGTGACCGTCGCTCTGCCTCTGCTCGCGAGTGCCCTGGCGGCTTCGGCGCGCGTGGATCTCGAAACCCGCCGGGCGCCGGCGTTCGATCTGCAGGGGCGGGCCCTCCGGGTGGACGGGGACCCGCTGCCGGTCGATCGCTACGACACGGAGCGGGTCGAGATCTTCTAGTGTGCACCGTCAGAAATACGTGAGCAGTAACGCTTCAGGGATTCCAGGATCTGCTCGGCGGTCTTCGTCCAGACGAAGGGCTTGGGGTCTTCGTTGTAGACCGCCAGGTACTCCTTGATCGCCGCCTCGAGTGCTTGGGTGCTGCGATGGGTTCCACGCCGGATCTGCTGCCGGGTGATCTCGGCGAACCAACGCTCTACCTGGTTGAGCCACGATGCGCTCGTGGGCGTGAAGTGCAGGTGATACCGAGGACGCCGTGCCAGCCAGTCGTGGATCATCGCCGTCTTGTGCGTGCCGTAGTTGTCCAGCACCAGGTGGATGTCGAGGTCGGGCGGCACCGCCTTGTCGATCACGGCGAGGAAGCGCTTGAACTCTGAGGTGGTCCCGGTCGTTTGGACCATTCGAGGGCTTCGTTAAGGTGTATTCCGGTTGCGAACCGCGCCCTCGTCGTCTGTCTGGTATCTGATCATAGATGATGATGAGCTGTGGGAATCTTGCGGCCTCATGAGTGAGTCCGCGAAGCGCGGCGGCGAGCCCCGGGAGGGGGTCCGGGGGAGGGGACGAAAGCGCCGCGGCGACTGGCGCACGAAGCACCTGCGGGCCTGCCTGCTCTGCGGTCGGGTATGGCGTCCTGGACGACGCCGGACCTGTCCCGTCTGCCACGTCGACCGCTCACCGCCGGAGTCGTGCTCGGTTTCGGACCGAAGATGCCGAGCGTGTTCTCGGCCGTGGTCGAGCTCGTTGATCCCCTGCTCGATGCCGAACATGCGGTGCACGAAGGGGGGCCGCCTTCGGAGGCTTCCCTCTCCTTGCAGCACCGTAACGTAACGGCGACGGGACGCTGGCAGCGCCGCCTGACGGCGAGGGCTGTCAGCTCCAGGCCGGCGGTCGAGCACCCTGTGCGTCTTCTCGCCGAGCCGGCAGCCTTCGCCCTGGATGCCGAGCGGCGTCACCTGGACCATCCGCCGGTCGAGCGCGTCCAAAGCGCTGCACGCCGCTGACATGTTCACGCTGCACGCTCCTCGCCGTAGGCCTCGGCCGGCGTGCGACCCCCGAGTGCCGAGTGCGGACGTACGTCGCTGTAGAACGTCATCCAGGCCCCGACCACCCGCTCGGCCTCGAACCCGTCGACCAACTCGTGCAGGTACACCGCTTCGTACTTCAGCGACCGCCACAGCCGCTCGATAAAGACGTTGTCCAGGCACCGCCCGCGGCCGTCCATCGAGCAACGCGCCCCCGCCGCCAGCACCCGCTCGGTGAACGCCGCGCTGGTAAACTGCGCTCCCTGATCGGTGTTGAAGATCTCGGGCGTGCCCGTCCGAAGCGCCGCTTCCAGCGCCTCGATGCAGAAGCCGGTGTCCATCGTGTTCGACAGTCGCCAGGCCAGCACGTGACGGCTGGCCCAGTCCATGACCGCGACCAGGTACAGGAAGCCCGCCGTCACCGGGATGTAGGTGATGTCGGCGCACCAGACCTGGTCCGGGCGCTCTATCGTCAGCTCTCGAAGCAGATACGGATAGATGCGGTGACCCGGCTGCGCGGCGCTCGTGCGCGGCTTGCGGTAGACCGCTTCCAGCCCCATCAGACACATCAGCCGGCGGACCCGGCGCCGCCCCACCGACACGCCCTCGCGTCCCAGGTGGCGCGCCATCTGCCGGCTACCGTAGAACGGGTACTGCAGCGACAATTCGTCCATCCGCCGCATCAAGGCCAAGTTCTCCGCGCGCTCTTCCCGCGGCGTGTAGTACACCGACGAGCGGTTGATGCCGAGCAACGCGCACTGGCGCCGGATGCTCAACTCGCCGCCCCGCTCGACCAGTTCCAGGCGTGCGGCGCGGCTCAGCGTTGCAAGCCGCGCAGAAAAAAATCCCGCTCCACCGTCAACTCGCCGATCTTCGCGTGCAAGTCCCGGATCGTCGCCTCGTGCTCGGAGTCGCGAGATGCTCTGCCGCCAGCGAAGACATCCTCCAGCCCGTCGACCGCCTGGCGCTTCCACGCGCCCACCTGGTTCGGATGAACCTCGTGCTTGGCCGCGATCGCCTGCACCGTGCGGTCCCCGCGCAGCGCCTCGAGCGCCACGCGTTTCTTGAAGTTCGCGGTGAACTGCCGCCGTCGTCTCGTCGTCATCCCAGTGCCTCCTCCAGGCTCTGGAATACACCTTAGCCAGTGGTCCGAAAAAGCGGGACCACCTCACTCCACCGAGCGGTGCTTCCGAAAGCACCTGCCGATCACCTCGCCGGTGGCGGTGTTCAGGGCCGCGAACAACGAGGTCGTGCCGTGCCGTCGATAGTCGTGTGTCCGCTGCTCCGGTGCTCCCGGACGCATCGGCAACACCGGCTGGGTACGGTTCAACGCCTGGATCTGCGACTTCTCATCCACACACAGCACCACCGCTCGCTCCGGCGGATGCAGGTACAGCCCCACGATATCGCGCACTTTCTCGATGAACAACGGGTCTCGCGACAGCTTGAAGGTCTCGCTGCGATGGGGCTTGAGCGCGAACGCGCGCCACACGCGGCCGACGGTCGAAGCGCTCAGCCCGCAGGCTCGGGCCATCGACTCCCGGCTCCAATGCGTCGCCCCCCGTGGGGTCGTCTCCAGCGTCCGGACCACGACCCGTTCGACGTCCTCGTCCGACACCCGGCGCGGCGCGCCCGGCCGTGGTTCGTCCAGCAAGCCGTCGCAGCCGTTGCGCAGGAACCGCCGCCGCCACTTGCCGACCGTGGCCCGCGTCGTGCCCAGAGCCTGCGCCACGACCTGGTCGCTCCGTCCCGCGGCGCTCTGCAGCACGATGCGTGCCCTCAGGGCCAGAGCCTGCGCGGTATTGCGCCGGCGCAGCCAACCCTCCAGTTCCTCGCGCTGTGCGTCCGAGACCTCCGGGACCTCTCGTGTGTAATGGTTCGGCACGGCCCTCCTCGCTTCCGGGCCGACCGTACCACGAGCCGATTCTACTGGTCAAGAACTTCAGGCGTTGGACACTAGGAGCTTGCGCGGCAGAACGCAACGGCGTGAGTGCGGCGGCGCAGGCTCCTCGGGCGGTGGGGGCTGGGGCCGAACACGGAGCCTGCGACGGGTTTGGCGGCGCTAGGAGCTTGCGCCGTAGCTCCCGTCGCCGTCGCCGCTCCCGAGCAGGTCGCTGCCCCCCGGTCCCTCCGCGGGGCGGCCGCGGGCGACGGCGACCGCGGGTCGATCGGACGCCGGCTCCTGCTGCGTCACGCAGTGAATCGCCCCGAGACCGAGGATGAGGTCGCCCGCGTGGATGCCGATCACCTCGCGGTCGGGAAACAGGGCGGCCAAGCGGTCGAGGGCGACCCGGTCGGCCGGGTCGTTGAACGTCGGGACGAGCACCGAGCGGTTCGCGATGTAGAAGTTGAGATAGCTCGCCGGCAGCCGGACGCCGTCGAACCGAACCGGCCGCGGCATCGGCAGCGCCACGACACGCAGCGGTCGTCCCCGCAGGTCGCGCATCGTCCGCAGGCGGGCGAGGTTTGCGGCGAGAGGTGTGTGATTCGCGTCCGCGGGGTCCTGTTCCCAGGCTGCGACAACCGTGTCGGGAGCGACGAAGCGGGCCACGTCGTCGACATGGCCGTGGGTATCGTCGCCCGCGATGCCCTCCCCCAGCCAGAGCACGCGCCGGACGCCGAGGTGCCTCCTCAGGCTGTCCTCCAGGGAGTCGCGGGTCGCGCCGGGGTTCCGCTGCTGAGCGACTCCAAGCAGGCACGCCTCGGTGGTCAGCAGCAGACCCCGGCCGTTGACGTCGATGCTGCCGCCCTCGAGGACCATGCGGCGCCGGCGTCCGGCGACCTGCACCGTGGGGGCGAAGCGGCGCACGCCCAAGTGGCGGGAGAGGCGCCGCGGCAGGGCGTCGTCCCGGCCGCAGGCCGGGTAGCGGGCCCACCCCGTGAAGCGCCAGTCGGTCGCGGCGATCTCCTCCCGGCCGGCGTCCGTTCGGCGCGAGACGAAGACTGGTCCCGTGTCTCGAATCCAGGAACGGTTCGTCGCCGCCACCAGCCGGTCGATCCTGGAGAGGTCGACGCCGCCCCGGGCCAGACGGGTCTCCGCTCGCCGGGCGACCGCCGCGGTCGGGCATATGATGCCGACCCGCTCGCCGCCGGCCAGGTGGCGCACGATGTCGACGAAGCACCACTCGACGGCCGACGTCTTCACGTCCCAGTCGGCCCGGTTGTGAGGCCAGACCAGCCAGGTGGCGCGATGCGGCTCCCATTCCGCCGGCATGCGGAAGCCCTCCGTGGCCGGCGTCGGCGGGAGGTCGGCGCGGGAGCGTCGGGGCGTCATCCCGCCGGATCGCGACCGGGCGGTTCGTCGAGGTAGCGTCGGGTCAGCGGGGCGTAGGTGTCGATGCGCCGGTCGCGGAGGAACGGCCAGTCGCGCCGCAGATCCGCGATGCGCCGGCGGCTGCAGGCCGCGACGATCACCTCCGGCCCGTCGGCCGCCGCCTCGGCGAGCAGGCGGCCCTGCGGATCGCAGATGAAGGAGCGCCCCCAGAATTCCAGGCCGCCGGCAGTCGATTCCTCCCGCCCGACGCGATTCACGGCGGCCAGGTACACGCCGTTCGCGATGGCGTGTCCCTGCTGGACGATGCGCCAGGCATCGCGTTGGGCGCGCCCTTCCTCCCCGCGGTCGGCCTCCAGCCAGCCGATCGCGGTCGGGCAGACGAGCAACTCGGCCCCGCCGAGCGTCGTCAGCCGGGCGGCCTCCGGGTACCACTGGTCCCAGCAGATCAGCACCCCGACCCGGGCGAAGCGTGTCTCGAACACGCCGTACCCCAGGTCGCCCGGCGTGAAGTAGTACTTCTCGAGATACTGCGGATCGTCGGGGATGTGGGTCTTGCGATAGACGCCAGCCACGCTGCCGTCGGCATCCAGGACCACCGCCGAGTTGTGGTAGAGCCCGGCCGCGCGCTGCTCGAAGAGCGGCACGACCAGGGCGACGTCGAGCTCGGCAGCGAGGAGTGCGTAGCGGTCGGTGGTCGGTCCCGGAATCGGTTCCGCGAGCTCGAACCAGGCCGCGTCCTCGGTCTGGCAGAAGTAGCGCGTGGCGAACAGCTCCTGCAGGCAGACGATCTGTGCGCCGCGCCGGGCAGCCTCGCGGATCCCGGCGGCAGCGGCGGCGTGGTTGAGGTGGACCGCGCCCGCGCACGCCATCTGCACCAGTCCCACGCGAAAGTCGCCGGCCGGGGACGAGCGCGCGTCGGACATCGGGAGACCCGCGCGGCTGGGCGCGCTACCGGGCGGCGTCCAGCTCCTCGATCTCGCGCCGCGCCTCCGGCCCATACGGCGACAGCGGGAAGTCGTCGACGATGCGAGCGAGGGCCCCGCGCGCCTCGGACGGCTGACCGGCCAGGCGGTGCGCGCGGGCGAGGCGCATCAGTACGGCGTCGCGCGGGAGATCGGAATCGGCGGCGCCGGACTCGGCCTCGAGGATCGCGATGGCGTCGGCGTACGCCCCGTCCATCAGGTGCGTTTCGGCGAGACCGAGCCGGGCCATCTGTCCGTACACGCGATCGCCGCCGAGTTCCACGACCTGTCGGTACTGCGCTCGCGCTTCCTCCGTCCGTCCGAGGGCGCTCAGCGCCGAGGCTGCCTGGTAGCGAGCGGCAATTCCCTGCGGCAGGGTCGGGTATGCGTCGGCGGCGCCGAGCAGGTGCGGAACGGCCTCCTCGAGCTTGACCGCGGCGGAGGGATAGGACCCCGGCGGTTGCACGAACGGCTCGGGAGGCTCGATCGGGGACTCATCCCCTTCCCCGTCCGCCCCCGGAGCCGGCGCTTCGGGGGGTGGAACGATCGGCGCGTCCACGACGGTCATCGCCGCCGCGAGGAGTTCGCTGGCGCGCGCGACGCGCCACTGCTGCCAACCGTACCCCCCGCCGGTCGCCACGAGGGCGGCCGCCGTGATCCAGCCCGCGACGACGAGCGCGCGCCGTCGTCGCCGTACCGTGTTCCGGACCTGGACCATCCAGGCGGCGAGGGCGTTGTCCTTGAGATGATGGCGCTCTTCTCTTCGCATACCGTCGAACCCGTCCCTGAGTCGGAGTGTAGCAAATGCGCCGGCCCGTCGGCCCGTGTTCCGCGCGCTTGGTGCGGGCTTCGCCCGTGTGCTAGGGTAGGTGGTTCGGTGGGCCGCTCCGGAGAGCGGTGCGCCGGGGGCACCGACCTGCAGTCGTCTTGACGAGCTTCCGCGACGTGCATCTCCCGACCCGGCGCAGCTTCCTCGCTGCTGCGGGCGCAGCCGCAGCCGAAATCGCCTCCCACAACGTGGTCGGGTTGCGGGCGCAACACGAGCCCGTGCTGCTCCCGCGGCACGTGGCCGACGTGAGCGGGAACGGTCGGGTCGGTCAGAGCGATCGGCAGATCGTCGAGACCGCGCTCTACGCGCAACGCGGCTTCGATCTCGTCCCGCGCCCGAGCTTCGATCCGCGCGCGGACGTGTTCGGGCGCGGCGTGGTCGACGCGGAGTCGGTCGAGGCGGTGTCGAGTTCCGTCGACCGCTACGCCGGCGGCACGGAGGCTGTTTCGTCCCGGCCGATCACGGTCGCCTGGCACTACGGCTGGTACAAGTCGACCCGGCGGGCGCCGGGCCTGCAGACGGCGCGGTTCAAGGGCGGCGACTACGTGTCGCACGATCCGGCGGTGGAGACGACGTTCCACGACCTCAAGAACGAGTTCGGGGTCACCGTCGACGCCCTGAGTTGGATCCCCGTGCGCGACCCGGACAACGGGGAGTGCCAGGACAACTACCGGCGGGGTTTCTTCTCGGCTCCCAACGCAGATTCGCGCTACGTCTGCCTGCTCTACGAGAACACCATCGCGGTGCCGGCGGGGCCGGCCGGCCGGATCGATGTTCTGTCTCCGAGCGTGCGAACGCTCCTTCGGGACGACTTCGCCGCGATGGCTCGCTTTCTCGTGGAGATCCGCGACCAGACGCCGTCGCGGGTGTTCCTGCTCGACGACAGGCCGGTCATCTTCGTCTTCGCGTCGCACGCATGGGGCATCGTCCCGGCTCCGGATGACGCGTTCGACTTCGTGGGCGAGCTCAGGGAGGTGTTCCGCGACATCTACGGCGTGCCGCCGTTCCTCATCGGGGACGAGCTGTTTCTTGCGCCGACGGGCCGGTTCGCGCGCGAGAGCGGGTTGCGAACGGTCAACTTCGACGCCATCTACCGGTATCACCATGCGGCGTTCAAGCCCGGGGCGGGCTCCACGGCGATGTCGACGCCGTACGTCGAGAACCAGATCGCGCTACTGCGTCGCATCGGCGTCGTCGTCAGTCGCTTGCGCAATCGTTTCACGGGGCGCCAGCCGCTGGTCATTCCGAACATGGCGCCCGGTTTCGCGAAACCCGGCTACCCTACGCTGGAGGTCGGGCGGGCCATCTACGCCGACTTCCTGAAGCGAGTCCGACAAGCACACATGGAAGAGCACGTCATTCCGATGTGGCAGGAGGCCATCGGCACGCCGTTGCTTCCCGCGCCGGTCTACGTCGTGGGGTCATGGAACGAGGAGTTCGAGGGCCATACGCTGTTTCCGTTCGAGTTCAACCTCTCGGTGCCAGCCGTGGCCCAGCACGGGTTCGACCTGGCGATGGCGGTCAAGGAAGTGTTCTCCTGGAACCACTACGCCAGGCGCGACATCACCGTCAGTCGGGGGCGGGAGTTCGACGACCCGCCCGTGCCCGGGGAGTGCCTGCCGCAACCTTGCGCCTGAGGGGATGGCGCGTCGTGCCCGGACTCGAATAGATCTGGGAAGTCTAACGGAGGCAGGTAGTTACGGAGCAGCGGGTTCCGGTTGTCCCACGCTCGATACCACGAGGCGGCTACTCGGCTTCCCTCGTCTCTACGCCGGCGGTCACGGGCCGACCGCGGCTTCCCTCGATCCAGCCTTCGAGGCGCGACAGCCGTTCGCTCACTTGGCGCATGTTCGCCGTCAGCTCGCTCATCTGCTGGCTCAGGCGGTTGTCCAACGCCCAGATTGCCCGCCACAGCAGACCGGCCAACGCCACCATGACGGCGATCGTTGCCCAGTCCACGCTCATCGTCCGTTCCATGCGTCCATCATAGACCGCCGGGACGCGGGAGGGGCGGCCGGGCCGGGGTTCGCGGTCACACGCCGCGGCGCCAGTGCTCTCCAGCGCCCCTGGTCGGCCTGTCGGGCGCGGAAGGAGCCAGACCCTCGCGCCCGAGTCTCGGAACGCCCTCAGGCGCCGCCCCATCCCACGAGGGTCAACGCCCGCTCGCGGTCGACGCCGTTCTCGACCAGCGTCCCGACCGCGCGAGCCCGCCCGGCGACGTCGGCCGCGGCCAGCTCGTGGTGCTGGAGCGCCACCGGCAGCTCGAGGACGCGCGCCGCTTCGGCCTCGAGGATGCGGCCGAGCGGGATCACCGTCAACGACAGGAACTGCCGGAACGCCTCGCGCGCCGCCGGCCCGGCCGCGTTCGCCCCCGGCACCAGCGCCGCCGGCAGCCCGCAGACGCCCGCCGTCTCCTGGAGCGCGAGCGCTTGGAGCCGAACGCCCGCCTCCGTCCACTCGGCCCCGAGCCGGTAGGGTTTCCAATCGGTCTGCGGCGCCGCGATGCGTCCGGCCCCGGCGCCGGCCATCGTGGTTTCGGGGAGCGCGAGCCTGAGCCCTTGGGAGATCGCCGCGCGGAGGTTGTCGGCCACGGCCTGAGAACTGTCCGTCCGGCTGCGGAATCACGCGAGCGTGGGGAACCTCGCCCTCGGCAATCAGGGAGCCGGCCAGGGACGCGGCCAGTGCGCCGCTCGCTGCGGCTACCTGGAGCCCGCTACGGCCGCGCCAAGGCGCCTCGGGCGCCGCGTTCTGCCGGACGTGCAGCACGCGTCCCGCGGGTGCGTAGGTCGTCTCCGATCGAAGACGGGCCGGGCGCCGTGATGGTGTAGCGCCACGTGTCGGGCTCGGGGCCGCCGTAGACGGCCGTCCCTGTCGACGCTCGCGTGAGGGTCAGCCCGCCGCGGCCGGCCCCGAGCAGGTAGACGGCCTCCCCGCGTGTCACCAGGTCGAAGCCGACGTCGTCGAGCGTGAGCGGGTCGAGCAGCCTGTCGTCGCCCTCGACGGTCGCCGCCGCGAATGCTCGGGCTACCGCCCCGGCGGCCACCTGGAGCCCGGCCAGCGCGCCGGCCCGCACGGAGCCCGTCACGGCGCGCAGCCAGCTCGCTAGCTGTTGGTCGGTGTAGTCGCCGGCCGCGCGGGCCTCGGGCGCCACCGGCCGCGGGCCGCCGGCAACGTCGAGGGCGATCACCGCGCCCACCAGCGGCGCCCCGGGGAACGCCGCGATCGCACTTCCGCGCAGGTCGAGTCGTACTCAGGCTCGCGCACCAGCGCGGCGCCGTCGAGCATGGCCCGCTGGAGCTCACGCACCCCGTCGGCCGTGGTCCGCTCCTGCAGGGGGAAGAACTCGACCGACATGAACCGCCGGCCGCCCTCGACGGCCGCGAAGATCTCCGGAGTCGCCCGGGCCTCGACGCGAATCACGCCGCCGGCCTCGCGGGTCGGCACGGCGCGCGCCAGCTCCGGCCCGCGATGCTCGCCCCGGATGGCGATGCCATCGGCCGGCCACGTGACCGAGCGCGGGGCGAAGACTTCCCGGCGCCCGCCCGTGGCGGCCCGGCCTTCCTGGAGAATCACGCCGCGGAGCATCGGCCCCGATTCGGAGGCTCGACACTCCACGACCACAGAGAGACGTTCAGGCTGCACGCGGGGAGCCCCTACGTCGAGACCTTGAACTCCACGAGCCCGTAGGCGGCCGGCTGCACCAGCAACACCTTGTCGCCGACCAACACGTGAAGCGTGAAATGCCGCCGACACGAACGCGTCGAAGTCGGCCACGGCCGTCGGGTTGGTCGGGTCGGTCAACTGGGCGATGAGCCCGTTGACGTTCGGCGCCGTGCCGCTCCCGTTGATGCACTGGTTGTCGTACGCGTCGCTCAGCGCCGCGGACGTGTGCGCCCGCAGCGCGGCCTCGAAGTTGGCCTGCCCCACCTGGGCGACGTCTTCGACGGCCAGCGACAGCCGGGCCGAGATTCGCCGCGGGTTGGCCTGTACCGGAGTGAGCGCCGCCGCGGTCCCGTCGGCCGCGTCGCCCTTGTTCTCCGGCTGCGGGGTCAGCGCCGTCGAGATGGTCATCTCGCTGTAGGCGCCGCTCCCGACGGTCGGCGTGTCGATGCCGAGATCGGCCAGCGACGCCGCCGCGAAGCGGTCCGCGACCACGCCCTCGATCGGCACGGCCGGAAGGTGGTCGAGTAGCACGTCGACGTCTGCAACGCGCTTCCCGTCCGCGACGAACAGCACGCCGTCTCCCACCAGCTCGGCCAGCAGCCCGCGTTCGACGCTCGCGGTCCGCTCCTGCACGTCGAGGCTCGGGATTCCCGGCACGCTGGCGTAGACCTCCGTGCGCCCGTTGCGCCACACGAGCGCTGCCGCGGACTACGAGCGCGCGGCGCCCAGGTCGAGCCCCAACACGGCCGCGCCCTCGCGCGGCGGAACCGGGCGCCGCAGCACGCGCTCCCACTGGTCGTACGGCACCAGCATGGTCGATTCGTCCGCGGTCGGCACGTTCAGGCGGAACGACAGGAACCGGGCCCGCGCGTGTTCGTCCCGTCGCGCTTCGGCCCGCTCGCGCTTCAACGTCGCCCGGAGTCGCGGGTTCACGTTGACGAGCGGGTTGGCCTTGCGGATGGTCGGCCACGTGTCCCACGTCTCGGCGTCGCCCTGGAGCGCCGTGACGTGAACGCCGGAACCACTCCCGGCCTTGACCAGCTTCGGCCACCAGTGGACGCGCGGGTCCGCCGGCGCCAGCGTCCCGCAGACGACGATCGTCGTCTCCGTCTTCCCGGCCGACGTCGTGATGGCGTCCCACAGCTCTCGCGGGACGACGGCGCTCTCGTCCACGAGGATGAGCCGGCACCCGAGCCAGGCCCACGCCGTGCGCGAGTTGCACGCATGCGCCTCGACGCGCGCCAGGCTGGCCCGGTGCAGCGCCTTGATGTTCTGGTTGCTGTCCTCGTAGCCGTAGCCGTCCTCGCCCAGGATAGCCCGCGGCACGCGGAACGCCGTGCGCGCCTGCTTCAGCGAGCCGGTGACCAGCACATTGCTCGCGCCGGGCACGTGCAGCGGATCGCCCGTAGTGAGCGCCCGAGCGGCCAGGTAGCCGAGCAGCGACGTCTTCCCCCCGCCCCTCGGGAGGCTCAGCGCCGCAATCTCGACGCCCGGCGCGAACGCCTCCCGGATGAATCGCGGCTGGAACGGCCGCAGGTCCGCTTCCGTCATCCCAGTAGATTACCGAATAGGAGAGTAGGGGGCGCGCCGGTGTTCGTGCGCTTCTGTGTGCTGCTGGCAGGTAATCCTTGCGCGTTCGATTCGGTCTATTGGACGGTGCGCCATTGCGCCTCGTGCGCCGAGCCGCGGGCTTGTTGTGCGACAAACTGAGCCCTCTTCAACTGCGCTCGCACCAAATCCCCCCTGTCTCCCGCCGCTTCAAAAGCGTGATACACGTCAAGCCAGTACTTGCTCTGTCTTGTGCCCTCGCCCCACTTGCGGGCCTGCTCACCTGCGGCCGTCATGGACTGCGTAACCCGTTCTATGAGGTCTCGCGCCTCCTCAAACAGCGCTGTCAATGTCTTGTCGCTCAGCGCCGCCGCCAGCTCGTCCTCGGTCACGTCTCTACCCTCCCTCACGATGGCGGGTCCGTCTTCCCGATCTCGACGTGCCAGTCCTCCGGGTTGCGCGTCAGCAGTAGCCGCGAGCCGTCAAGGAGCGCGACCACGCCCGTCTGGCCCGGCTCGGGGTCGCCGGCTGGAGACTGCACGCCCGAGCCCTCGAACGTGCGCCGCAGGTTGTCGTCGCTCACGTAGAAACCCTTGCCCTCGTTCAGCACGAGGTGCACGCTTCTCGTATTGGCCTCACGCGTCGTACGCGCGCGCACACGTGTGCGCAATCTGAAACGGGTGCACCATCTGCACCATCTGCACCATCTGCACCACTCCCACCCGGGACGATGACGGCCCGCACGCCCCGCGTGGCCGTGTCTCGGGCTCGGTAGTCCTCCCGCAGCGTCGCCAGTAGCTGCGCCTGCGTGAGCGGCCGGGCAATGCCCTGGCGCGACGCGAACGCCTCGTAACTTGGCGCGCAACTCCTTGCGGTCGACGGTCTGCCCGGCTATCTCCGCGACGAACTCCGCGAGCGGGTCCGCCTGCGCCTCGTACCGCGCGGTAGCGGCGAACACGGACGCCGGCGGCGCGGGGAGTCCGTCGCGCAGGTAGCGGCTCGCGCCGTCGACGATCCAGCGCAGCACTTCGGCCTTGTCGATCCGGGACGACAGCAGAGGGTCGGGCCGCGCGGGCTCGTGAGTGAACGGCAGCA
Source organism: Vicinamibacterales bacterium (assembly GCA_965215155.1). GTDB lineage: Bacteria > Acidobacteriota > Vicinamibacteria > Vicinamibacterales > UBA8438 > JAGWAJ01. The sequence continues at coordinate 3,854,426 of CBDCCY010000004.1, forward strand.
CTCGCAGCCGCCTCGACAGCCCCGTGTCGCGCGAGTCGAGAGACGGCGCGTGATGCCGACGAGGATCACTTGGGCGGCCGGCTTGAACTCGTAGAAGTCCTGCCGCATGCGCCGCGCCCGGATGGGCTCGCCGGACACGAGCCCCTTGACGCGGCCGGTCGCCCACTTCGCCCCGCGCTTCACGTCGTCGCCGATGACGAGGCGGCGCCCGTCCAGGTCCGCCAGCCACGCCGGATGCGGCTCGGCGCCCCGCTGGTCCATCAGGTCGGACGGGTTGATCCTCCGCGCGTAGCCACCCATCGCGTCCGCGATGGCCGTCAACCATGTGCCCTTGCCGCTGCCGCCCGGCCCGTAGATGAACAGCAGGAGGTGCTCGCGCGTATGAGCGGTCGCCGAGTAGCCCGCGACTGCCTCCAGCCAGTCGAGCGCGTCTTCCGGGACAGCTTCCGCCAGGAACGTCGACCAGACGCCATCGACGTCGACGTGCTTGGCCGGCCGCACCGCCGTCGAGCGGGTCACGAGGTCGTCGCGCGTGCGATCGCGCACAGCGCCCGTCTCGAGCTCCACCACCGCGCCGCCCGGGAGCCCGAGCACCGTCGGGCCTCGTCCCAGCCGACGCACCGCCGGGCCGCCTGCGCCTGCTCGGCCGTGGCCCGCGCCGTCCGCGTGGCGCCGCCCGTCCGCGGGTCCGGCCGCGGGCCGTTGTCGTCACCCTTGCGGGCGAAACACCGCCGGCCCAGGTCGGCAATCTCGCCGAGGTGGTGGCCGGCATCGTCCAGCAGCCAGCCCTCGCCGTGCGTCCACCGCAGCCAGCCGACGCCCGGCCGCCAGCGCCAATCCTTGCCGTGGTCGCGCGCCCAGACGTCGGCCAGGTCCGCCTCGCTGAGCGCGACGGGGCCGGTCATCTTCGCCGGCGCCGGCTTCGTGCGCGTCCGCTTCGGCCGCGCGAGTCCGGCTTCTTCCCTCTCCAAGCGGGATTGTTCGTCGCCGAAGTCGACGGCGGGCTCGTAGCTCATGCCGCCCTCCGGACTGGCGCCCGGCGGGCCGACGCGCGGCGGGCCTGCGCGAGCTTCTGCTCGGCATCGTCCGCCCGCTCGCGCTCCTGCTCGAACAGCTCGCGGTAGACGTACACGCGGCGCGCCAGCGTCCCGATGAGCGCGTGCAGCGTGTCGTAGTCGTACGCGTCGGGCCCGAGCTCGCGGACCAGCGCGCGCCACGCGGCCAGCCCGGGGTCCGCGGTCACTAGGGCGCCCGATCGCCGTGGGAGCGCGGGAGGGAGGCGACCCATGCTTCGAGCTCGCGTTCGGACCAGCGGACGGCCTTGGCCGAGACGCGCACCGACAGCGGGAACCGGCCGGCGCGCATCTCTCGGTAGATCGCGCTGCGCCCCAGGCCGGTGCGCCGCTCGACCTCGGCTCGGGTCAACAGGCGATCACTCATCGGAACCCTCCACCCCGCGGCGTTTTTTCGCGAGCCGGATCACTTCAAGCAGCAGTGGCCCCTTGTCGTGCGTGCCCTCGACAATCCACTGCTCGACGGGTCCCGGCGGCCTCCAACCCATCAAAGAATGCGCGGCGCGAGCTTCTTCGCTTCCTCGACGCGCCTGGCGTGCTCGTTGATGGCGTGGCGGGCAACGAAGTCGATCGGAGGGCTCGTGATCAGCTTGTGCCGCCACCAAGCCTCCTCCTCCGGGGTGAACCTCTCCCCAGCTTCCTCCTTCCTCGCAATGGAGTCGTCACGCTCCTTCGCCAAGCGTTGCGCGACAGGGTGATGAGCCAACTTCTCGCGAATGGCAAGGACGATGAAGTGGCTCGCGTGCGCGGCGGGCAGAGCCTTTCGAGATCGCTCGCGACGTCTGGCGGCAGACCAACCAAGACGTTCTTCATATGCAGAGTGCATGGTCTACATATGTAACTGTCAAGGGATTGTCAGCCGCTCAGCTGAATCACCTTCCCCGTTCCTCCGGTTGCGAACTCGGCCCAGGCCACCATCAGGCTGCGGCGCTTCTCGAACAGGTCCGACCGCGCGTAGCTCCGCTCGACGTCGGACCCGACCCGATGCGCCAGCGCCTGCTCGCAGACGGCGTGGGGGAAGCTGGTGCGTTCGGCCGCCCAGGTGCGGAACGTTGAGCGGAAGCCGTGCACGACCGTCCTGGCGGCCAGTCCGGTGTCGCGCAGCACCTTCGTCAGGGGCATGTCGGAGAGCGGCCGGCCGGGCCGCAACGGCGACGGGAACACCAAGTCGGCCGGCCCTCGGAGCGGTCGCACGGCTTCCAGTGCCGCGAGAGCGGCATCGGCGAGCGGGACGAACAGCGCCCGTATCTATGGGCACAAGTTGCGATTTCTGGCGATAGGTGGGAACCGGCGAAACGGTAGGATGGCGCGCGTGCCCGGACTCGAACCGGGGGCCTGCCGCTTAGGAGGCGGCCGCTCTATCCAACTGAGCTACACGCGCAACGGGATCGTCCGGCGGGGCCTACGGGTCGGCGCGCTCGGGCGCGAGGCCGGGCTCGGGAACCGGCTGATGCGCACCTCCGCCGGCGAGCGCCTCGAGTTCCCTGCCGACGCGCACGTGCTCCTCGTAGCGCCGCTGATAGTCCTGCAGCTTCTCGTCGTCGAGCGCGGCTAGCCGGGCCTGCCCCGACGCCGTGCCGGACTCGCCGCTCTCGCGCAACTCCGCCTCCAGGGCGCTCGTCCGCTGCCGGAAGCGTATGTCGTGGGCGCGCTCCCATGCCAGCCACTCCGCCGTCCAGCGGGCGTGGGCGTCCTCCACGACCTTGCGCGGGAACGGAAACGACTCTCCCGAGCGGCGTTCGATCTCGCGAACCGCTTCCGGCAGCAGACCGCGGAGCGCCGCCGCCACGCGCCGCCAGCCCAGCAACTCCCGGCCGTCCGCGCGGGCGACGGCAGGCCCGACGCTGGCAAGCAGCAGCGCGATCAGCCGCTCGCCATGCTGGCGACGGTGCTCGCGCCTGGCGCGCTCCGCAACGACGACGACGACCACCGTCAACGTGGCGACGAGCGCCTCGATCATGCCGCTGTCATCTCCGAGGCATGGGAGCGACGCGCAGGCGTGCCCCACCGGGATCACGCGACGCCGGGCGTCAGTAGCGCAACGCGGCGAACACCTCGTGCCCGGCGAGGCGCGCTCGCCCGTCCAGCGCGCCGAGTTCGATCAGGAACGCGAGCCCGTGGACCGCTGCACCGCGCCCCGCGACCAGATCCGCGGTCGCCCGGGCGGTGCCGCCCGTCGCCAGCAGGTCGTCGACGATGAGGACGCGGTGGCCGGCCTCGAGGGCGTCCTCGTGCATCTCTACCGAGTCCGAGCCGTACTCGAGGTCGTAGGCAACGCGGGCCGTGCGCGCCGGTAGCTTGCCCGGCTTGCGGACCGGCACGAAGCCGGCCCCGAGACGATCGGCGACGCCGATGCCGAACAGGAAGCCGCGGCTCTCGATGCCGACGACCGCGTCGATCCCCGCCTCCCGGTAGGGCGCGGCGAGACAGTCGAGCGCCGACCGCAGGCCTACCGGGTCGCGCAGCAGCGTGGTGATGTCGTAGAACAGGATCCCCGGCTTCGGGAAGTCGGGGACGTGACGAATGAGCGTTCGGAGCCGATTGCGATCGTCCATGGGTAGCGACGCGGCGCGTCGGAGGCGCCGTTCGGCGGAACGTCGCGGCAACGAGGCGCCGCTTCGTGCTCGTCGCGGCGACCTTGCCCGCGGCGCGGCACCCCACGCGGCGCTCCCGAGCCGCGGCCAAGTATACCGGACCGCCCCTTCCCCCGCGCGCCGAAGCCCCGCGCAGCACCGTCGTGTGTCGGGCCGCCGTATGGTACGCTGTGCGTCAAGGGAGGTCACGAATGAGACTCGCTGCCGTTCTGTTCGTCGCGGCCCTTGCCGCCGCAGCCGCGCCGGCCGGCGCGCAGTTCGCGGAGGTCGGGTCCCTGGAATTCCCGACGTCCGCCCGTTCCGAGGAGGCGCAGCGCCATTTCCTGCGCGGCGTGGCCATCCTCCACAGCTTCGGGTGGAAGCAGGCGATCGAGCAGTTCCAGGCCGCGCAGGCGATCGAGCCGGACTTCGCCCTCGCGTACTGGGGCGAGACGCTCTGCTACAACCACCCCCTGTTCGGCGGAGGCCGCGGGCTCGACGAGGAGAACCCGCGCGCCGTGCTGGCCCGCCTCGGCGACACGCGCGCAGAACGAGCGGCCAAGGCGCCGACGGATCGCGAGCGCGGCTTCCTGGAGGCGGTCGAGGTCCTGTGGAGCGAGGAGGGGTCCTACGACGAGCGGCGCGTCGGCTACATGGAGGCGATGGGCCGCCTCTACGAACGCTATCCGGACGATCACGAGATCGCCACCTTCTACGCCCTGTCGATGCTGGCCGGCTCCCGCGCCCTCGGGGACCAGTCGCTGCGTCTGGAGGTGCGGGCGGGCACGATCGCGATGCGGGTCTTCCAGGCGAACCCCGATCATCCCGGAGCCCCGCACTACACGATTCACGCGTTCGACGATCCGATCCACGCCCCGCTTGCGCTAGACGCGGCGCGGCGCTACGCGGAGATCGCGCCGGCCGTGTCGCACGCGCGCCACATGCCGACGCACATCTTCATCCAGCACGGGATGTGGGACCTCGTATCGGCCCACAACCAGTCGGCGCACGACGCCGCGCGCGCCCTCTGGCAGCCGGGCGACAGCGTGGGCGACGCCGTGCACTCGCTCGACTGGGGCCAGTACGGAGACCTGCAGCGCGGCGACTACGAACGGGGCCGCCTCTGGATCGACAGGCTGGAGGCGCTGATCGAGCAGGCCGACGAACAGCAGCGGGCCGTCGCCACGCTGCCGCTGGTGCGGGCGCGATACATCGTCGAGAGCGAGCGGTGGCGGGTGGAGCCGGTGGCCGCCGACGCGTCGACGCACGAGCTGCTCGCCACCGGCCTGAGCGCAGTGCGGACCGGCGACCTGGCGACCGCCCGCGCCGCAGAGGAGGCGCTCGCCGAGCGGGCCGCCGACGGCGGGGCTCAGGACCGCATCGCCCACCGGGAGGTCTCGGCGTCGATCCGGGCCCGGGAGGGCGACGCCGACGGCGCCGTGGCCCTGATGGACGAGGCGATCGCGACGGTCGAGACCCTTCGGCCCCCGAACGGGGCTGCCAACCCGGTCAAGCCGCCGTATGAGCTCTACGGCGAGATCCTCCTGGAGCTCGGCCGGCCGGCGGAGGCGCGGGCGAAGTTCGATACGTCGCTGCTGCGCATGCCGAACCGGATGCGCTCGCTGCTCGGGGCCGCGCGCGCAGCGGCAGCGAGCGGAGATCCAGGCGCCGCGCGTGCGCACTACGGCACGCTGGCCGGCTACTGGGCCGGGGCCACGGACGATGCCGTGTACTTGGAGGCCGTGCAGTTCGCCGATACGAACCAGGACTGATCCCGCCACCGTCGAGCCTTCGGTTCCGAGAGGGGCGGCTTGCGCCGGCGAGACGTGATCCCCACCCGCTCGTGGGAGCGCACGCGGCGTTTCGCGTCCGGCGCGGCGGTCGGCCGACCTCGTCTCGGCGCCGCCGCGGCCACTGCCTCGTACCTGCTCGTCACGGGGGTCATGGCGCTTCCGCTTCTGCGGAACTTCGCCGCCGCGATCCCCGGCGACCGCGCCGATCCGGTGCTCAACGCGTGGATCCTGTGGTGGGGGACGCACGGGCCGCCCCTGTCGGAGCGATGGTGGAACGCCCCGGCGTTCTATCCGTATCCCGGCGCGCTCGCCTACTCGGAGCACCTGCTGGGCCTGTTGCCGATCGCAGCGCCGCTGCACTGGCTGACGGGCAGCCCGATCATCGCCTACAACGTCACGTTCCTCCTGACGTTCGTGTTGTCGGGGACCGCCGCGTACGTTCTCGGCCGGGAACTGACGGGACGGCGCGATGCAGCCTGGATTGCGGGACTGGCGTATGCGTTCGCTCCCTATCGATTCAGCCAGATCGCCCATCTGCAGGTACTGGCCTCCTTCTGGATGCCGCTGGCCCTGGCGGCGCTGCACCGTTACGCGCGGGACCCCAGGCCGCGTTGGCTGGCGGCGTTCGCGGGAGCGACCCTGATGCAGGGGCTGGCCAACGGCTACTACCTGGTCTACTTCCCCGTCCTGGTCGGTCTGTGGGTGGTCTGGTACGGATTCCGCGCCGGAGGTTGGCGCCAGGTCGCGTTCATCGGCGGCGCCGGTCTCGCGGCCACGGTGCCGCTGGCGCCGATTCTCGTCACCTATCGCCGGTTGCACGACGAGCAGGGCCTCGCGCGTCCGCTGGCCGAAATCGTCTCCCTCGGCGCGGACCTGACCGCCCTGGCGGGGGTAACGCCGCACCTGGCCTTCTGGGGGGGGCTGGAATGGTCTCCCGGCCCGGAGCAGCAGCTCTTCCCTGGAGTCGCGATCGTGGTCCTGGTCGCCGCCGCCCTGTGGCGAGCGCGCGGATGGCGTCCGCGTCTGACCGAGCCCCGCTACGCGCGCGGCCTGCGCATCACCTGCATCGCGGTCGCCCTGGTCGGTTCGGGGCTCCTCGCGCAACGGCTGATGGTCGGTCCCTGGGCCGCGGAGCTGCTCGGGGTGCGCATCTCGGTCACCAGCATCGACAAGATTGGCGGGCACGTCGTGATCGCCTGCATCGCGGCGCTGCTCCTGAGTCGGCCTTGCGTGGCGGCGTGGCGGCGCCGTTCCCCGTTCGCCTTCTACCTGCTCGCGGCAGCCGCGCTTGGCCTTCTCGCGATGGGGCCCCGGCCGGAAGTCGCGGGGTACCCCTTCATGTCCTACTCGCCCTACCGGGGGCTGATGGCGCTTCCGGGTCTCGACGCTCTCCGCGTGCCGGCGCGTTTCTGGATGTTGTCGCTCGTCTGTCTCTCGGCCGCGGCGGCACTGGCGTACGCCCGGCTCACCGCGGCGGGCGGCCGAAGGCGCCATGTCGTGCTCGCCGTGCTCGCCGCCGGTTTGCTGGTGGACGGTTGGGGCCGCTTGCCGGTCGCCCTGGCGCCGTCCCCGTCCCCGCTGCTGCTCGCGCGAGCGGTCGGTCCGGTCGCGGAGCTGCCGCTCGGCTGGCGGGATGACGACGCCGCCGCCATGCTGCGGGGCACGGCACACGGTCAGCCGGTGGTGAACGGCTACAGCGGATACGCCCCCCCCTACTACGGAGCGCTCGCGCGCGGCCTCGCGGCGGGCCGCCGCGACGTGTTCCTGTGGCTCGCGGAGGTCGGGGTGCGCCACGTGAGGCTCGACCGGACGCGGCCCGGCGCACCGCGGATCGAGGCGGCGGCGTCCGCGGTGCCGGGGCTTCGCCTCGACGCGCACAACGCCGACGAGGCGTTGTACACGTTCGTCCGGACGCCCCCCTCCCCCCCGCCGCCACCGCTCGGAGAGCGCCTGCCGGTGGTCGCCGCCACGGCCAGTGAGAACGAGACGCTGGTCGGCCATGCCGTCGACGGTGTCCAGGGACCACGCTGGACGACCGGTCCGCAGGCGCCCGGGCAATGGTTGCAGCTCGATCTCGGCCGTGCCCACCCGGTGGGCGGAGTGGTGCTCTGGGGCAGCCTCGGCATGGCGTTCCCCCGCCGGCTGCAGGTAGAAACGTCGCGGAACGGCCGCCGCTGGGAGGTCGTCTGGCGGGGCCCGACGGAGATCCACGTGCTGCGCGGCGCCCTCCGCGACCCTCGGGCGCCGCTGGCGATCACGTTCGCCTCCGATCCGGCGCGCTACGTGCGACTGCGCCAGACGGGGAGGGACGCAGCATTCGCCTGGTCGGTGACCGAGGTCGAAGTGCACACCGCGCGCGCGACGCCGCGTCCCTGACCCGCACGAGGCGACGCAGCAACGTGCCTGAGCGGCGAGGAGGGCGAAGGAGGAGAAAGAAAATGGTCGGGGCGAGAGGATTTGAACCTCCGACCCCTCGGTCCCGAACCGAGTGCTCTACCAGGCTGAGCCACGCCCCGACCAGCCCATTGTAGCGTACGCGGCCGCCCCGCGCCGCGCCCCGCGGTGTGCCTACGCCGAACCGTTGCCCTCGGGCGGAGCGATGCCGTACGGCCGTGCCCAGCGGAGGCCCGCGAGCGTGCCGGAGGCGGGGCGGTACTCGCAACCGACCCAGCCCCCGAAGCCGAGGTCGTCCAGGAGGTCGAACAGATAGGGGTAGTTGACCTCCTGCGCCCCGTCCGGCTCGTGGCGGCCCGGGACGCCGCCGATCTGGAAGTGCGCGGTGACGTCGATGTGTGCCCGGACCGTTGCCGCGAGCGCTCCCTCCATGATCTGCATGTGGTAGAAGTCGTACTGCAGACGGACGTTGTCCGCCCCGACCCGATCGAGGATGCGGCGCGCCTGCGCGGACCCGGTCAGGAAGTAGCCCGGGTTGTCCCGCGTGTTGAGCGGCTCGATGAGGAGCCGCATGCCCGCCGGGATCGCGGCCGCCGCCCACTGGAGGTTGGCGACGAACGTGGCCTCGGCCTGCGCTGCGTCACTGCAACCGGCCAGGCAATGGAGCTGCCCGCAGCCGGCCGCCTCGGCGTACGCCAGCGCTCGCGCGAGCCCCCCGCGGAACTCCGCTTCCCGGCCGGGCACGGCGCCCGCCGCCACGGGTACGTTCATCAAGGCCGGCGTCACTCCGTGCTCGCGCACCCGCGCGGCGACGTCTTCCTTCGACTCGCCGTACGGATCCTGGATCTCGACGCCTTCGAAACCGGCCCGGGCGGCCTGCTCGAAGCGGTCGAGCAACGGCCACTCGTTGAACATCATGGTCACGCTGGCAGCGAGTCTCGGCATAGTCGTTGCCGCCTCCGCGCGACGGCGCGCAGCGTATCATCGTGATCCGTGCCGGATTCCCCCACTCCCTTCGACGCCGTGCTGCTGGTCGGCTTCGGGGGGCCGCAGCGACGGGCCGACATCCGCCCGTTCCTGCGCAACGTCCTCCGCGGCCGGAAGGTCCCCCCGGCGCGCATCGAGGCCGTGGCACGGCACTACGAGCTGTTCGACGGCCGGTCGCCGCTGACGGAGATCAGCCGTCGCCAGGCTGCAGGCCTCCGCGCGCGCCTGGCCGCCGGCGGCCCGAACCTGCCCGTCTTCCTGGGGATGCGCAACTGGCATCCGTTCCTGGACGACACGCTGTCGGAGATGGCCGCGGCGGGAGTGGGCCGCGCGCTCGGCGTCATCCTGGCCGCGCACCGCAGCTACTCGAGCTGCGGCCAGTACCGGCAGAACGTCGCCGACGCGCGGCGCGCGCTCGGCGAGCGCGGCCACCCCGATGTCGAGGTCTTCTTCGCGCCGGGCTGGCACACGCACCCCGGTTTCGTCGCGGCGCACGTCGCCCGCATCGAGTCGGCCCGGGCGGAGCTGCCGGAAGCGTTGCGGGGCGACGCCCGCATCGTCTTCACCGCGCACAGCATTCCCCGCTCGATGGCCGGCTGCGCGCGGTACGTGGCCGAGCTCGAGGAGAGCGCAAGCGTCGTCGCCGCAGCCCTCGGAGCGGCGGACTGGGTTCTGGTCTACCAGAGCCGGAGCGGAAGGCCGACCGATCCGTGGCTGGAGCCGGACGTCTGCGACTACCTGCGCGCGGAAAGGGGCAACGGCCTGCGGGCGGCCGTGCTGGCCCCGTTGGGCTTTGTCGCCGACCACATCGAGGTCCTGTACGACCTGGACACGGAAGCCGCCGAGGTCTGCCGCGAGGTGGGTCTCGCGATGCGCCGAGCGTCTGCGATCAACGACCACCCGGACTTCCTCGACGCGCTGGCCGACGTGGTCCGAAGCGCCGGCGCACGTGTCGGCGACGGCCGGCCCCTGCCGATCGTGCCGGCGGTGCCCCCGGAGCGTGTCGAAGGGCCGCCTCCGGCACGATGACCCGAGGCGGCGCCTGCCGCCACTGACCTCCCGCGAACCGCAGCCGCTCGGCACGGAGCGGCCGCGTGGCAGCCGGGGAAGGCGGGCCCGGCGCGCCCGGGTCCGCCGCGTCCAGCCACCGGACTGGTCAAGCCACCGGACTGGCGGCGCAATGGCGGTCGAAGGCGGTCGTGAGTTCGCGCGCGATCGCTCCCGCCTCCTGGTTCTCGATCTGGTGGCGCTCCATCATGTAGATGAGCTTGCCGTCGCGCAGCAGAGCGATCGAAGGCGAGGATGGCGGATACCCGGCGAAGTAGCCGCGGGCGCGCTCCGTTGCCTCGATGTCGGCCCCCGCGAACACGGTGGCGACTACGTCGGGCCGGGTATCGTGCCCGAGCGCCAGGGCGACGCCGGGCCGTGCCTTGCCGGCCGCGCAACCGCAGACCGAGTTGACGACCACCATCAGCGTCCCCGGCGTCTTCGTGACCGCTTCGTCGACGTCGGCGGCCGTCCGCAGCTCCTTGACGCCGAGCCGCGTCAACTCCTCACGCATAGGGGCGATGAAGAACTCTGGATACACGCCTCCGCTCCTTTCCAAGCCCAGGTTGCGCGTCCGGGCGCGGCCGCGCACCGCCCGCACCGTCACCCAAGCGTAGCATGCGGCCGCAGGCTGCGGGCGGCCAACCGGCGGTTGAAGACACCCAGGACCGCCAGCGCGACGCCCCACTGCGCCACGCACGTGCCGACGCTGTAGATCCGCACGGGGTTCCACCAGCCCTCGGGGTCGATGACCACCGCGGCCTGGTAGATCCACCAGCCGAACATCAGCACGAACTCGACCGGAATGAGGTACTTGAGCACCCACGCCCACAGGGGCCGGCCGCCGCGCCGGCCGGAGGGCGAGGCGACCAGGTCGTCCCGGAACCGGTCGACGTCGTAGCGGATGGCCGCCACCGCGATGAAGAGGCCGCTGATCATCAGGGCGAGGCCCCAGACCCAGTCCTGGTTCTCGAACACCTGCAGGCTGACCGCCGACGGCAGGCCCATCACGACGGCCACCGCGATGACCAGCCGCACCGCGCGAGCGCGCGTCGCCCCGGCGTCCATCAGCGCCCGCGCCGCCAACTCCACCATCGCGATCAGTGACGAGGTGGCGGCGCAGAACAGGGCCAGGAAGAAGACCGGCAGGAAGACCGTACCGGCCGGCATGCGCGCGAACACCTCCGGAATCCAGATGAACGTCAGCCCGAGGTTGCCCGCGGCAAGGGCGTCGCGGGCTTCCGCGACGGGCAGGATGGCAAAGGCGGCCGGCAGTATCGCCATGCCGGCGAGCAGCGACGCGACGTTGTTGCCGACTCCTATCGAGGCGGCGTTGGTGACGACGTCCTCCCCCTCCCGCACGTAGATGGCATAGCAGAAGGCGAGGCCCCAGCCCGCCCCGGTCGACCACGCCGACTGCGTCAGCGCCTCCAGCCAGGTGCGGTAGTTGGCGAGCAGGGCCAGGTCCGGCACGAAGAGGTAGGCCAGTCCGCGGCCGGCGCCGGGTAGCGTAACGGCGCGCGCGACGGCTGCGAGGAGCAGCACGAAGAGCGCCGGCATGATGATCCGGTTGGCGCGCTCGATGCCGCGCGTCACGCCCGCCGCGACGACGGCGCCGGTGATCGTGATGGCTACGACGTGGAACAGCACCGGCTGCCAGACCGATGCGCTGTACCGTTCCCAGTACGCCGCGGTGTCGACGCCGGCGAGGTCGCCGGTGAGCGCGGCGAGCACGTACTTCAGCGCCCATCCGGTGACGACCGAGTAGTAGAACATGATCATCACGGTCGTCACGACGACGAAGCCGCCCATCCACGCCGTCCGGCGGCCGATCAGCGCGCTGAACGCACCGATCGGCCCGCGGCGCGCCCCCCGGCCGAGGCCGAACTCGGCGATCAGCAGGGGAATGGACCAGAGGAACAGCGCCAGCAGCCAGGGGATGAGGAAGGACCCTCCGCCGTTCTCCGCCACGACGCGCGGGAAGCGCCAGAGGTTTCCCGTCCCCACGGCCATGCCGATCCCGGCCAGGACGACGCCCCAGCGCGACGTGAAGAGATCCGCTGCCGCGGGCGGGCGAACAGCCACGGCGCAGTATAGATCCGGAGGAAGGCCGTGTCGCCGCCTGCGTCCGCTAAGTTGACACGCTCCGTATCAAGACCTACACTTGATTCAGCGCAAGTTGACGGCGCGTGAGCGGCCTGGGAGAGTCCTGGCGCGACGGCCTGGCGAGTTTACGCGGTGCCGCCCGGCCGCAGGGAACACGGGCAATGGCAGGCGCATGAGCGAGATCCTCTTCATCAGCACGGTGTCGCGGCGGCTCCGACTGCACCCGCAGACCCTTCGCAAGTACGAGCGCCTCGGCCTCGTGCGCCCCGATCGGACGGTCGGCAGCATGCGGCTCTACTCCGCGGCGGAGATCGACCGCCTGCGCTTGATCAAGCACCTCGTCGAGGAACGCGGAATCAACCTCGCCGGCGTGCGGCATCTGCTCTCCGTTGCCGAATCGGTGGAGCGCCTGCGGCCCCTCGCGACGGGAGCCGCCCTCGGGCGGCGCGGCGGGCGCGAGCGCCTGCAGCGCGAACTGGACCGCCTGTGCGAGATCGTGGGGCTGCCGTGAGGATGTGAGGCCCGATGGAGTTCCAGGACTACTACGCGACGCTGGGCGTCGGCAGGAGCGCGTCGGCGGACGAGGTGAAGGCCGCGTTCCGCAAGCTCGCGCGCAAGTACCACCCCGATGTCAATCCGGGCGACCGGTCGGCCGAACGCCGGTTCAAGGCACTCAACGAGGCCTACGAGGTCCTGCGCGATCCTGAGACCCGACGGAAGTACGACGCGCTCGGGGCGAACTGGAAGCAGTACGAGCAGGCGCAGTCCGCGGGGCGGAACCCGTTCGCGGGACGGAACCCGTTCGCGGGACGGAACCCGTTCGCGGGACGGAACCCGTTCGCGGGACGGAACCCGTTCGCCGGGACGGACGCGTTCGCAGGATTGAAAGGGTCGCCGTTCTCCGAGTTCTTCCAGACGTTCTTCGGTGGCGCGGCGCCCTCCGGAGATCCCGGCATCGGGCTGGGGCGAACGCCGGCCGGCCGCGGGCAGACGGTGGAGCAGCCGCTCGAGCTGACGCTGGAGGACGCGTTCTCCGGCGTGACACGGCGACTCGTGGGGGCGAACGGGGTCCGGCAGGATGCGGTGGAGATCAGAATCCCGCCGGGGGTGGTGGATGGTTCCCGGGTCCGGGTCGCGGGCCGGGGCGCCCCCGGTCCGGCCGGGGCGGGCGATCTCATGCTGCGGGTCCGCATCGCAGCGCATCCGGTCTTCACGCGCCGCGGGCACGACCTGTCGGTGCGGTGCACGGTTCCCCTCACCACGGCGGTGCTCGGCGGAGAGGTCCGGGTCTCGGCCATCGACGGCGAAGCCGTACGGCTCAAGGTGCCGCCGGGGACGCAGCAGGGACAGACATTCCGGATCCGCGGCCGCGGCATGCCCCTGCCGCCGCCGGGCGGAGGCCGCGGAGATCTCTATGCGAAGGCGCATGTCGAGCTGCCGCGCCGCCTGACCGCGGAGGCACGGCGACACTTCGAAGCGCTGGCGGCGTTGGCGGAGGAGGACGAGGCCGACCCGCAGCCGCCTCCGCGCGAGACTCAATCGACTGCGTGAGGCTGCCATGGACATCAACCGACTGACCGAGAAGGCGCAGGAGGCCGTCGTCGGCGCGCAGCAGCTCGCCGACCGGGCGGGCCACCCCGCCATCGAGCCGGAGCATCTGCTCTCGGCGCTGGTGGAGCAGCCCGAAGGCGTCGTGCCGGCGCTCGTCCGGGCCCTGGACACCGACCCGGCGAACCTCGCCGCGGCCGTGCGCGCAGAACTCGGCCGCCTGCCGTCCGCGGTCGGCGGCACGCCACCGGCCCCCTCGCCGAGGCTGCGCGGCGTTCTCGCGGCCGCAGGTGGCGAGGCCGAGCGGCTCCAGGACGACTACATCAGCACCGAGCATCTGTTCGCCGCAGTACTGGCCGAAGGAGGCTCCGCCCCCGCCGCGCGCATCCTCCGGGAACGCGGGCTGACGCGCGACGGCCTCTACGAGGCGCTGACGGCCGTGCGAGGCTCGCAACGGGTCACCGACCCGCATCCCGAGGGCAAGTACCAGGCCCTGGAGCGGTACGCACGCGATCTGACCGAGCTCGCGCGCGGCGGACGGCTCGATCCGGTCATCGGCCGGGACGAGGAGATCCGCCGCGCCATCCAGGTGCTATCGCGTCGCACCAAGAACAACCCCGTGCTCATCGGCGACCCCGGCGTCGGCAAGACCGCCATCGTCGAGGGGCTGGCGCAGCGCGTCGTGCGCGGCGACGTCCCGGAGGGCCTCAAGGACAAGCGCCTCATCGCTCTCGACATGGGGGCGCTGGTCGCCGGAGCGAAGTACCGGGGCGAGTTCGAGGAACGGCTCAAGGCGGTCCTGAAGGAGGTGACCGACGCCGAGGGCCGCATCGTCCTCTTCATCGACGAACTGCACACCGTCGTCGGCGCCGGTGCGGCCGAGGGCTCGATAGACGCCTCGAACATGCTGAAGCCGCTGCTCGCGCGCGGCGCGCTGCACACCATCGGGGCCACGACGCTCGACGAGTACCGCAAGTACATCGAGAAGGACGCCGCGCTCGAGCGGCGCTTCCAGCCGGTCGTGGTTGCGGAGCCCACCGTGGAGGACACCGTGAGCATCCTGCGCGGCCTCCGCGAACGGTACGAGATCCACCACGGCGTCCAGTTCAAGGACGCTGCCCTGGTGGCGGCCGCGGTGCTCTCCAACCGCTACATCAGCGACCGCTTCCTGCCCGACAAGGCGATCGATCTCATCGACGAGGCTGCGGCGAAGCTGCGGACCGAGATCGACTCGCTGCCGGTCGAGCTCGACGAGGTGGAGCGGCGGCTGATGCAGCTCGAGATCGAGCGGGAAGCGCTTCGCAAGGAGACCGATCCGGGCTCCCGTACCCGACTCGAGCGGCTCGAGCGGGAGCTGGCGGATCGCAAGGAGGAGCGCCACCGGCTGCGCACCCAGTGGGAGCACGAGAAGGCGGAGATCCAGGGCGGGCGGAAGCTCCAGAGCGAGCTCGAGTCGCTGCGGCACGAGGTCGAGAAGGCGCAGCGGGAAGGCGACTACGCGCGGGCGTCGGAGCTGCGGTACGGCCGCATCCCCGAGCTCGAGCAACGGCTCCGGACCGGGCGGAGCGCGTTCGAGCCGTCGGCGCCGCGCATGCTGAAGGAGGAGGTCGATGAGCAGGACATCGCCGCCGTGGTGAGCAAGTGGACGCACATCCCGGTGGCCAGGCTGGTCGAGGGCGAGGTCGAGAAGCTCGTGCACATGGAGGAGCGGCTGCGGCGGCGCGTCGTCGGGCAGGACGATGCCATCGTCGCAGTGGCCAACGCCGTGCGGCGGGCACGGGCCGGCCTGCAGGATCCGAACCGCCCGCTGGGAAGCTTCCTCTTTCTGGGGCCGACCGGCGTAGGCAAGACGGAGCTGGCGCGGGCGCTCGCGGAGTTCCTCTTCGACGACGAGCGGGCGATGGTCCGCGTCGACATGTCGGAGTACCAGGAGAAGCACACCGTATCCCGGCTCGTGGGGGCTCCGCCCGGCTACGTCGGCCACGACGAGGCCGGTCAGCTTACCGAGGCTGTGCGTCGGCGCCCCTACGCCGTGGTGCTCTTCGACGAGGTGGAGAAGGCGCACCCCGACGTGCTGCACGTCCTGCTGCAGCTCCTCGACGACGGCCGCCTGACGGACGGCCGGGGCCGGACCGTCGACTTCCGCAACGTGGTCGTCATCATGACCTCGAATCTGGGAAGCGACGTGATCGCGGGTCGCAGCGGCGCAGGGGATCTGGACGAGACGACGCGGCGGCAGGTCGACGCGGTCGTGCGCGGCCACTTCCGGCCGGAGTTCCTCAACCGGGTCGACGAGATCCTCTTCTTCCACGCACTCGACCGGCGGCACCTGACGGAGATTGCCCGGATCCAGCTCGCGACGCTGGCGCGCCGGCTGGCCGACCGGCATGTGACCATCGAGCTGACCGACGAGGCCACACGGCAACTCGTGGACGAGGGGTTCGACGCCGCCTACGGGGCGCGGCCGCTGCGGCGCACCATTCAGCGGCGCGTGCTCGATCCGCTTGCGGCGCGGCTGATCGAGGGGGGCTTCGGGGAGGGCGACAGCGTGGTCGTCGACGTCGACGGCCGGGAACTGACGTTCGCCGCGCGCCGCCCGGCGCCCGAGGCGGAGGAGTTTCGCGCCAGCGAAGGGCGCGCGCCTTCGGCCGCCTGACCGCCGTCAGAGCCCAGCCCCGAACAGCCGCCGCAGCGTTGGGAGTTTCTTTCGCTCCAGCGAAACTCCCAACGCGCCCGCAGGGCGCGCGACGTCAGGGCGCGCGGTCGGCGGCGGCGAATCCTTCCCGGTTGTGCGAGCCGTCGCAGAACGGCTTGGACTCGGCGTGGCCGCACCGGCAGAGGGCAAACGGGCGCCGATCGATCGGAAACGCGTTGCCGTCCGCGTCCACCACCTGCACGTCGTCCCCGTCGACGACGTACGGACCGTTGTCTCGAATGCGAATCGTCACGCTCACGGCCTTCACCCCATCCTCTGCATCGAAGCCAGGAAGTCGGCGTTCGACTTCGTCTTGCCCATCTTGTCGAGGAGCAGCTCCATCGCCTCGACCGGCGACAGGGGGTTGAGCACCTTGCGGAGCACCCACACCCGGTTGAGGTCCTCCTTCGACAGCAGGAGCTCTTCCTTGCGCGTGCCGCTCTTCTGAATGTCGATCGCCGGAAACACCCGCTTGTCGACGAGCTTGCGATCGAGGTGGATCTCCATGTTGCCGGTGCCCTTGAACTCCTCGAAGATGACGTCGTCCATCCGCGACCCGGTATCGACGAGCGCCGTGGCCATGATGGTCAGCGAGCCGCCCTCCTCGATGTTGCGCGCCGCACCGAAGAAGCGCTTCGGCTTCTGGAGCGCGTTCGAGTCGAGGCCGCCCGACAGCACCTTGCCCGACGGAGGAATGACCGTGTTGTAGGCCCGCGCGAGGCGTGTGATCGAGTCGAGCAGGATGAAGACGTCCTTGCGGTGCTCGACGAGGCGCTTCGCCTTCTCGATGACCATCTCGGCCACCTGCACATGGCGCTGCGCCGGCTCGTCGAAGGTGGACGAGATGACCTCCCCGTCGACGGAGCGCTGCATGTCGGTCACCTCCTCGGGCCGCTCGTCGATGAGCAGCACGATGAGATAGACCTCCGAGTGGTTGCGCGCGATCGACTGCGCGATGTTCTGCAGCAGCATCGTCTTGCCGGTCCGCGGCGCGGCCACGATCAGGCCGCGCTGCCCCTTGCCGATCGGCGTCATCAGGTCCATGACCCGCGCCGAGAGATTGCCGCCGTCGGTCTCGAGCTGGGCGCGTTCGAGGGGATAGAGCGGCGTGAGGTTCTCGAAGAAGATCTTGTCGCGGGCCTGGTCGGGCGACTCGAAGTTGACCGCCTCGACCTTGATGAGCGCGAAGTAGCGCTCGCCCTCCTTCGGCGGCCGAATCTGCCCCGACACCGTATCGCCGGTCTGGAGATCGAACTTGCGGATCTGGGACGGCGAGACGTAGATGTCGTCCGGGCCCGGCAGGTAGTTGTAGTCGGGTGCGCGAAGGAATCCGAACCCGTCCGGCAGCACCTCGAGCACACCCTCGGAGAAGATGAACCCGCTCTGCTCGGTCTGCGCCTTCAGGATCTGGAAGATCAGCTCCTGCTTGCGCATGCCGGTCGCTCCCGCAACGTGCAGGTCCTTGGCGACCTGCGTGAGACGCGCGATGCTCATGTCCTTGAGCTCGCCGATGTTGAGGCTGTCCTTGGGGCGTCGAGGGGAGGGCTTGGGCGCGTCCGTCGGCGGGGCTTCGGCGGTGGCCGCGGTGTCAGGGGCGGGACGTGAGGGGGTGGTGCGTCGGTTGTTGGTTGGCATGTGCTGGCCGATCTTTCGACTACGGGTTGGTTGTTGGGGCCTTGCGGCCAAGGTGTCAGGGAGAGCAGAAGCCGAGCCCCGCTCGGCCGTCAGCCGCAAGATGCGGTAGTCAACGTGAACGCGTGACTGAAACGCGATGCAAGGCTGGAGGATTCCGTCAACGCCGTCTGGCAACTCAGCATAGGCATACCGCCGGGGCGTGTCAACCCCCGGCCGGCGGCGCAGCGTCCCCATCCGCGCCGCGGGCCGAGGTCGGATCGGGGCGGTCGTCGTAGTCGGCCGGGGACTCTCCGATCGCGACGATGCTGCAGTGCAGGGTCGTCTCGATCCCGAGGGCGCGGGCCCGCTCGACCAGCCGGCGGCTCTCGGCACCGGGGTTCACCCAGAGGGCGGGGATCCCCTTCCTGGCGATCTCCTCGATCAGCGTCTCGCCGATCTCGGGCGGCACGTAGAGGGTGGCCAGGTCGATCGCGCCGGGCGCTTCGAGCACCGACGCGTGGACGGCCAGCCCTTCGATCAGCCGGCTCCCCTCCGTCCCGACGCCGCCGCGCCGCGCGTTGACGGGCAGCACCTCGAAGCCGCGCCGCCGGAACGCTCGCACCGCCTTGTTGCCGAACTTGCGCCGGTCGCGCGACGCGCCGATGACTGCCACCACCTTCATGGTCGGAGTATAGAATCGCTGGCGTGTCACGTCATCCGGCGGTGATTGCGGGCGTCTGCGCGTTGACGTTCCTCGCCGGTCTCGGGTGTCCCGCAGTGACCGATTCGGACGAGGCGTTCTATGCCGAGGCGGCGCGCGAGATGGTCGACCGCGGCGACTGGCTCACTCCCTACTACAACGGCGAGGTCCGGTTCGAGAAGCCGGTGCTGTACTACTGGCTGGCGGCCGCGACCTACGCCGTGGCGGGCGTGTCCCCCGCTGCGGCAAGGCTGCCCTCCGCGCTGGCCGGCATCGGCCTCGCGTTGCTCGCCTGGGCCTGCGCCCGCCGCTGGTACGACGACCGGACGGCCTTGCTCGCGGGCGCCATCACGGCCACCAGCTTCGGCTACGTCGCCATGGCTCGCCATGCCCTGCCCGATCTGCCGCTCGCCTTCTTCGTCTCGCTGGCCACTTGGGGAGCGATGGTGGGGTTGCGCGTTGAGCCTCACCGGGTCGGAGAGCATCCGTCCGCGGACCGCTGGCTGATCGCGGCCGGTGCCGGCGCGGGCGCCGCGTTCCTGGTCAAGGGGCCGGTCGGTGTCGTGTTGCCGGCGGTGGTCATCGTGCCGTTGGCGGTGTGGACCTGGCTCCGCGGCCGGCGCCCGGGTGCGAGCCGCCGCGTCCTCCTGGCGAGCCTTGCCGTCTTCCTGGTCGTCGCCGTTCCGTGGTACGCCGCGATGGCAGTGGAGCACGGCCCGGCCTACGTGGAGCGCTTCTTCGTCGGGGAGAACCTCGATCGCTTTGCCACCGCGCGCTACAACGACCCGCGGCCGGTCTGGTACTACCTGCCGGTCGTGGCGGGCGGCCTGCTTCCGTGGACGCCGTTCACGGTCCTGTGGCTGCCGGCGCTCGGCCGCGCGTGGCGCGAGCGCAGAGCCGGCGGCGCGGAGCTGCGCCTGGCCGTGTGGGCGCTCGCGCCGCTGGCCTTCTACACGATCTCCGTCGGCAAGCAGCCGCGCTACGTGCTTCCGGTGCTGCCGCCGCTCGCGGTGCTCCTCGCCGCGGCCCTGCGCCGCGCCACGGCCGCGGGCGCGCAGTTGCGCGGACTCCTGACGGGTGCGGCGGTCGCGACCGGGTTGCTCGTCGCGCTCGCCGGCGAGCGCCTCCACGCGATCCGCCCGCTGCTCGTGGAGCAGAGCGGGCCCTGGGTCTCCGCCCTGGCGACGGCGGCGCTCGTCCTCGGGGTCGCGATCGTGGCGGCGGCGGTGGCCGCGTACCGGGACCGCTCCCCGACCGCCCGGCGGGGCGGCCGCGTTCCCGCCCTCGTCGCGGCGTCGTCGGTGGTCCTGGCGGTCGGCGCGTACAGCGCCGTCCTCGCGTCGCCGCACGCGGCGCCGGTCGAACGGATGGCGGCGCTGGTCCGGGAGGCGCGCGGCGCCGGCGAGCCCTACTGCCGCTATCGGGTCTTCACGCGGAACCTGGTCTTCTACGCCGGAGCGCCGGCCGTGACGCCCTTCAGTCTCGACGCGGTCCGCGATCTGCTGCGCGGACCGGATCGTGCGTACTGTGTGCTCCTCGCGCCGGACGCGGCCGAGCTCGAGGCCGGGGGGCTGCCCCTGGACCGTCTCGGTGCCGTCTCCTATCTCGACACCGGGAGCCTTACCTTCGAGGCATTGCTCGATCCGGACCCCGAGCGTCACCTCCAGCAGGTCGTTCTGGTCGCCAACCGGCCGCCTCTTCCGCCATCCCCGAAGGGTTCCGATGGCGACCCTCGCTGACGCCCTCGCGTCGCGCACGCGGGTGGGCGATCTGTGGGAGCGGCTCGACGCCGCGCGCATCCGGTGCTACGCGTGCGGCCACGCCTGCCCGTTGCCAGACGGCGCGGTCGGGGTCTGCAAGGTGCGGTTCAATCGGGGCGGCCGGCTCCACGTGCCGTGGGGCTACGTCGGCGGGGTGCAGTGCGACCCCATCGAGAAGAAGCCGTTCTTCCACGCCTGGCCGGGCGCTCTCGCATACAGCTTCGGCATGCTCGGCTGCGACCTCCACTGCGCCTACTGCCAGAACTGGGTGACCTCGCAGGCCCTGCGCGACCCCGCGGCGACGACGTCGGCGATCGGCGCGGAGCCCGAGGGCCTGGTCGACGAGGCGCTCCGGCACGGAGCCCGCCTCATGGTGAGCACCTACAACGAGCCGCTCATCACGAGCGAGTGGGCGGTCGCCGTGTTCCGCGCCGCGCGGGCGGCCGGGCTCCGCACCGCGTTCGTCTCCAACGGCAATGCGACGCCGCGGGTCCTCGAGTACCTGCGGCCCTGGATCGACCTCTACAAGGTGGACCTCAAGGGTTTCGACGATCGGCGCTACCGGCAGCTCGGAGGACGGCTGGACCCGATCCTAGACACGATTCGCCGGCTCCGTGCGCTCGACGTCTGGCTGGAGGTCGTCACCCTCCTCGTCCCCGGCTTCAACGACAGCGACGCGGAGATCGACCGGCTCACCGGGTTCCTGGCCGGCGTCTCGCCCGACATCCCCTGGCACGCGACGGCGTTCCGCACCGACTACCGCATGACCGACCGGCCCTCCACGACAGCCGGGTCGCTGCGGCGCGCCGCGGCCATCGCCGAGCGCAACGGACTGCGCTACGTGTACGCAGGCAACCGGCCCGGAAGCGTCGGGGCACTCGAGCACACGCGCTGCCCGGCTTGCGGCCATGCCGTGATCGAGCGGGACGGGTTCCGCGTCCGCGCCTACACGCTCAACCCCGGCGGTGCGTGCCCGGCCTGCGGAACGGTGATTCCGGGGCGCTGGGACCGTTCCTACGACGGACAGGCGGCCGCCGCGCCCTTTCGGCCCCCGCCTCCTCGCTCGCCGTTCTGACCGGCCCGCGGCCGGCACGCGACGACCGGATTCCGTAGGATGGACAGCGTGACTGTAGACGCCGTTCCGCCGTCGGACGCATCCGCGGCGGCGGTCTCCGATCCCGGCGTCGCGGATGGTGTCTACCATCCCCTGGATCCCCGATCCGTAGCGGCGTCGCGAATCACTGGCGCGATTGCGGCCGCCGCCGTGGCGCTGCCATCCCTGCTGGCCGTCCTCACCGCGGCCATCGCCGTCCCGCTCGGCATGGCGCGCGGACTCCTGGCGCTCGCCGCCTGGGCCGCCGCCTCCGGCCTGCTGGCGGCGTGGTGCTACGCATGGCCCGGCGTGCGCTACCGCCGCCTGCGGTACCGACTGGACCGGCAGGGGTTCACCATTCGGCGCGGCGTCGTCTGGCGGTCGGTGACCTCGGTCCCGAAGTCGCGGGTGCAGCACACCGACGTCTCGCAGGGTCCCCTGCAGCGCGCTTTCGACCTGGCTACGCTCGTGATCCACACCGCGGGCACGCAGGACTCGTCGGTGTCGCTCGGCGGGTTGACGCACGGAGTCGCCCTGCGCATCCGCGACTACCTGATCGATGCCGGGCCTACCGCCGGCGGAGACGAGCGTGGCGTCTGAAGAGCGCCGGCTGCACCCGCTCTCCTGGCTCTTCGCGGCGGCGCAGGTCGCCAAGGGCTTCATCGTTCCGGCCGTGGTGGTGCTGTTCGCCTCCGGCGAATCGTACGAGCTGTGGGCGCTCGCGTTCGTGGTTCCCGTGACCGTGGGGGCGGTGATGCAGTACGCGGTCTTCCGGTACCGGTTGGCTCCCGACGAGATGGTCGTGCGCGACGGCCTGCTCACCCGCACGGAGCGCCACATTCCCTACGCGCGCATCCAGAACGTCGACCTGGTGCAGAACCCCCTCCACCGCCTCCTGCGGGTGGCTCTCGTGCGCGTAGAGACCGCGAGCGGATCCAAGCCGGAAGCGGTCATGCGCGTCCTCTCGCTGGACGCCGTCGACGAGATGCGGAGCGCCGTGTTCACCGGTCGTGGCGAGCCCGCCGCGGCGCGCGCCCCGGGCTGGTCGCCGGCCGACGCCGGGACGGGCCCGCTCCTCCACCTGGGTGTCGGCGAATTGGCGAAGCTGGGCACCATCTCGAACCGCGGTCTGGTCGTCGTCGGCGCCGTGGCGGGCCTGTGGTGGCAGCGCACCCGCTTCGGATCCGACCTTGGCGACTGGGCGGCGCCGTTGGTGGAGTCCGTGCTTGCCCGGTGGCCGGGTCTTGCCGGCGGCCCGCCGATCCTGCAGGCCGTCCTGGGCGGCGCCGTCCTCCTGGTGGCTGCCGTGGTGCTGTTGCGCCTCTTCTCGATCGGCTGGTACCTGCTGCAGCTCTACGACTTCACGCTGCGCCGGCGCGGCCCGGACCTCGCCGCCGCCTACGGGCTCCTGACGCGGGTGTCGCGCACGATACCGACCTCCCGCGTGCAGTCGCTGCGCGCTACCGAGAGTCCGCTCCATCGATGGTTCGGCCGGCAGTCGGTGGAACTGCGGACGGCCGGCGGCGGGGCCGGACCGGACGTGAACGCCGATCTCGACGGCGCGGGGGGCGGTGCATCGGCGGAGAAGCAATGGCTGGCCCCCCTGGTCGAGACGGCCCGGGTCCCCGCTCTCATCGAGGCGGTCCTGCCGGATGCCGGACTCGATCGCGTGCGCTGGGAGATGCTGCCCCGGCGCGCCTGGCGGCGCATCTTCGTACGCTGCGTGGCGGTGGCGGTGCTGCCCCCGACGCTCGCCGCCGCCGTCGCCCTCTCCCCCTGGATGTTCCTGCTCGTCGTGCCGGGTGGACTCGCGGCGGCCGCGCACGCGCGCCTCACGGTGCGGCATGCGGCCTATGCGCTGGCACCGTGGGGTGTCCTCTCCCGACTCGGCTGGTGGAACCGGACCCTGACCCTCGTGCGGTACGCCCGGATCCAGACCGTCGCCCTGTGCGAGTCGCCTTTCGACCGGCGCCACGGCATGGCGTCGGTGCGGATCGACACCGCCGGCGCGGCCGCGGGCCGTTACACCATCCGCATCCCCTATCTGGATCGCGAGACCGCGGGCGTCGTGGCCCGGCGACTTCACGACGAGGCGGCGCGCCGTCCCTTCCACTGGTGACCGGGTCACCGGGGCGCCCGGTCACGCGTCCGGCGGGAAGATCTTGCCCGGATTGAGGATCCCGCGCGGATCGAACGCGCGCTTCAGGCGGCGGAGCAGCGCGATTACCTCGGGCGAGAGCTCCAGGCCGAGGTAGGGCGCCTTCGTGAAGCCGATGCCGTGCTCGCCGCTGATCGACCCCTCGAGGGCGAGCACGGCCTCGAAGAGCCGGCGCTCCACGTCTCGCGCGCGGACGAGCGCGTCGGCGTCGGCCGGGTCGAGCAGGATGTTGACGTGGATGTTGCCGTCGCCGACATGCCCGAAGCACACCATCCGCAGGCCGGACGACGCCCGGAGGGATGCCACGGTGCGGAACAGCGCCGGTACCCGCGCCCTCGGCACCACCACGTCATGGTTGATCTTGAGCGGCGCCAGCGAGCGGAGCGCGGGCGACAGGTCGCGGCGCACGCGCCAGAGCGCTTCTCGCTCCACATCGTCGCGGGCTGCCCGCAGGTCGCTCGCGCCGGCCGACCGGCAGGCCTCCAGCACGCGAGCGAGGTCCCCGTCGATCGCTGCAGGCGACCCGTCCACCTCGATCAGGAGGAGCACGGCGCCGGGCGGTCCGAGGGATTCACCTCCGCCGGCCGCCAACGCGGCGAGGCACTCGCCGTCGATGATCTCGATCGCCGCCGGTACGACTCCGTGGGCCACGATGCCGAGCACGGCGCCGACCGCCGTCTCCACGTCGGGGAACACGGCGCGCAGGGTTCGTGCCGCAGCCGGCCGGGGCACGAGACGCAGCGTCACCTCGGTCACGACGGCCAGCGTACCCTCGGATCCGACCAGCAGCTGCGTCAGGTCGTAGCCGACGACGTTCTTGACCGACTTGCCGCCGGTGCGGATGACCTCGCCGGTCGGCAGCACCGCCTCGAGACCGAGGACGTAGTGCCGCGTCGTGCCGTACTTGAAGGCGCGCGGCCCCCCGGCGCACTCCGCGACGTTGCCGCCGATCGCGGACCGATCGAGGCTGGCGGGGTCGGGTGGATAGAACAGGCCGGCCGCCTCGACCGCGGCCTGGAGCACTCCCGTCACGACGTTCGGCTGGACGACGGCGAGCAGGTTCGGGGCGTCGATCTCCAGAATGCGGTCGAGGCGGTCGAGCGCCAGCACGACGCCGCCCGCGGTCGGGACGGCCCCGCCGGTGTAGCCCGTGCCGGCGCCCCGCGGGGTCAGGGGGATGCGCGCGTCGTGACAGAGCCGGACGAGCGCGGCAACCTGGGCCGTCGTTCCCGGTCGGACCACCAGGTCGGCCGGCCGTCCGCGCTCGAGCGCGTCGGCACCGTAGGCGGCCCGGTTCTCCTCGTCGAGCAGGACGTGGCCGGCGCCCACGATCCGTGCCGCGGCGGCCGCGAGGCGGTCGACGTTCATCCGAGTGCGGCGGCGAAACCGAGCAGCCGCGACACGCCGGCCTCGAGGCGGGCGATCGACGTCGCATACGAGAGGCGCAGGAAGCCGGGTGCGTCGAACGCCTCGCCGGGCGTCACGGCCACGTGCGCCTCGGTCAGCAGCCGGGCCGCGAGTTCCGCCGACGTCCGCGGGCCGTCGGCAGCCAGCAGGTCGCCGACGGCCGGAAACAGGTAGAAGGCCCCGGCCGGGACCCCGACGCGGATGCGCGGTTCCGGGGCCAACCACGCCAGCACCCGGTCCCGCCGGGAGCGGTACTCGTCCCGCATCGCGCGCACGCAGTCCTGCGGCCCGGTCAGCGCTGCCACGGCGGCCCGCTGCGTGATCGACGACACGTTCGACGTCGAGTGGCCCTGGACGGCGTTCGCCGCCGCGATGAGCGGCGCGGGCCCGAGGGCCCACCCGCAGCGCCACCCGGTCATGGCGTAGCTCTTCGAGAGGCTTCCCACGAGCACGGTGCGGTCGCGGACCCGGTCGGCGAGCACGCGCGGCAGGTTGTGCGCCGCGTCGCCGTAGAGAAGTCGCTCGTAGCAGAGATCGACCACGATCCAGATTCCGCGCGGGGCCGCCGCGTCGGCGATGGCCGCGAGGTCGCCCTCCGCGACGAGCGCGCCCGTCGGGTTGCACGGCGAGTTGATGACGATGGCGCGCGTGCGGGGCGTCAGCGCGTCGAGGACCGGCTGCGGGTCGAGCCGGAAGCCGTCTTCGGGACGGGTGCGGATCAGGACCGGATCGGCGTCCGCGAGCCGGGTCTGCTCGGTGATCGAGGGCCACCCGGGGGTGTGCGTGATGACCTCGTCGCCGGGGCCGAGGAGCGCCATCGCCACGTTGAACAGGGCCTGCTTGCCTCCGGCGGTCACGATGGCCTCGGCGGGCTGGTAATCGACCCCGTAGTCGGCCGCATACCGCGCGCAGACGGCCTCCTTGAGCTCGGCGATGCCGGCGCTGGGCGTGTAGCGCGTGAAGTCGTCCGCGATGGCCGCGGCGCCCGCCGCCTTTATGTGCGCCGGCGTCGGGAAGTCCGGCTCCCCCGGTCCGAAGTCGACCACGTCGATCCCCTGCCGGCGCAGCCGGTCCGCTTCGACGAGCACCTGCTGCGTCTGCGACGGGGTGACGCGGCTCAAGCGGTCGGCGAAGGCCATCGGTCCGGCTCCTTGCGGGTCGCGCGGGCGGCCCGCGTCACACCCGGCGGCCCTTGGCCCGCAGGCGCGTCTCGACCACCGCCGGAACGAGCCCCGTGATCGAGCCGCCGAGAGCGAAGACCTCCTTCGCGAGGCGCGAGCTCAGGTACGTGTAGCTCTCCGCCGGCATCATGAACACGGTCTCGATGTCGGAGTTCAGATGGCGATTCATCAGCGCCATCTGCATCTCGTACTCGAAATCCGAGATGGCCCGCAGGCCGCGCACGATGACGTCGGCCCCGCGCTGCCGGGCGTAGTCGACCAGGAGGCCGTCGAACGTCTCGACCTCGACGTTGGGATGCGTGTCGAAGACCTCGCGCAGGATCGCGATCCGTTCGTCGACCGAGAAGAGCGGCGCCTTGTCGATGTTGACGAGGATGGCCAGCACGATGCGATCGAAGAGCCGCGCGCCCCGCTCGATGATGTCGACGTGGCCGTTGGTCAACGGGTCGAACGACCCCGGGTAGACCGCGAGCCTAGACGGATTGGCCACCATAGAACACCAGCACGCTGTCCCCTGCCGCGAGGCGGCGCCGCAGCGACAGCTCCGGCACCTCGCACGCGACGGAACGGCGGGCGCGCTCCAGCACGACCCGGCCTCCCGGGGCGAGACGGCGCGCTGCGGCCGATAGTATTGCACCGATCGACGCCTCGGGGTACGCGTACGGAGGATCGAGCAGGATCAGGTCGAAGGTCCTGGGCGCGGCGCGGTCGAGCGCGTCCGGCAGCGGCCCGGTCACGATCGCGGACCGTGCCCCCACCCCGCAGCGCTCCAGGTTCGCGGCGATGAGCGCGGCGGCTCGCCGATCCCGTTCCACGAAGACCACCGTGGCCGCGCCGCGGCTGAGCGCCTCGATCCCCAGCGCTCCCGTGCCCGCGAAACCGTCGAGCACCACCGCACCGGCGACCCGCTCCCCCAGCACGTCGAAGAGGGTCTCCCGCAGCCGGTCCGAGGTTGGGCGCAGGCCCGGCCAGCGCGGGGACAGCAACCGGCGGCTCTTCAGCGCGCCTGCGATCACCCGCATCGGCGGCGGCTCGAACGGGCGGCGCCCCCGTCACTGGACGACGAACGCCCGGGCCGGCTCCACGCGCAGCTCCTCGATGCCGTAGGGCAGCTGGAAGGGCGCCGTCAGATCGAAGCCGCCGGAGTCGCGGTGAGTGCGTACCACCTCGACCAGCAGCAGTACCGGCACCGGCACCGACTCGACGTGGAGGGACTCGATCTCGAAGCGGCCGATGCCGGCGGACGTTCGGAGAGCGCCCGTGGCGACGACCTCGACCTGCCCGCCGAGGTAGCGCAACGGGTCGAGCGGCCCGCGCGGCCGCTCGGCGCGCAGGCGATCGAGATCGATGAGCGCGCGCGCCGAAAGGCGGCCGCCGCCGAGCAGGCGCAACTCGGGCGCGCCGATGGCCGGAGGCAGGAGATCGGCGCCCTGGAACCGCAGGTACGCGTTGATGCCCCGCTCCGTGAGGGTGACGACGCGAGGGCCGCCGTCGCGTGCGGCCGCCTCACCGGCGTTGCCGACGATGGTGGCCAGCGCCTCGGCGAGCTGCTGGCCGTCGGCGGGCGTGAACGCCGGCGGCGCCTCGGGCTGCGCCGGCGGCGCCTCGGCGCCGAGCGCGACGACGAGCGCGAGGACCCACCGCACGCCCGTACTCTAGCACGGCAGGCGCCTTGATATTCGCCTTTTGTTTGCGTACAGTGAGCGCCTGATCCGCGGACGAGGGAGAGGGCGTGCAGCCACTGACCCGGCGCCAGCGCGAGATTCTCGACTACCTGCGGGAGTTCATGGAGGAGCGCGGCTACGCGCCCAGCCTGGAGGAGATCGGCGGGCGCTTCGGACTCTCGTCCCTGGCCACGGTGCACAAGCACCTGACCAATCTGCAGGAGAAGGGCTTCATCAAGCGCGCCTGGAACCGCAGCCGTTCCGTCGAGCTGCTGCCGACCCGAGCCGGCGGGACGGCCCTGGAACTCCCGCTGCTCGGCTACGTGGCGGCCGGGGCCCCCATCGAGGCCGTGGTCTCGACGGAGACGGTCTCCGTTCCGGAGGAGCTGGTCGGCCGGCGCGAAACCTACGCCCTGCGCGTGCGGGGCGATTCGATGATCGACGAGCAGATCCGGGACGGCGACGTCGTCATCGTGGAGGATCGCCAGGCGACGGAGGACGGCGAGACCGTCATCGCGCTCGTCGACGGCAGCGACGTGACCCTGAAGATGCTCTACCGGGAGGGCGGCCGCGTCCGCCTCCAGCCGGCCAACGAGAACGTGGCCCCCATCGTCGTCGACGCGTCGCAGGTGCGGGTGCAGGGCGTCGTCGTCGGGGTCATGCGAAAATACTGAGCGCCCCGGGGCCTGCCGCGGCGGCGCACCCCGAACCCGTCAGCCACCCCGAGGAGAGCGATGCCGGAGCGCAAGCAGATCAACTTCACGATCATCCCTGACGAAGCGGGCGACATGCCGCGTACGTACGCCAACTTCTGCGCAATCTCCCATACCCCGTTCGACTTTACGCTGACCTTCTGCGAGGTGCTGCCCCCGACCGAGGACGAGGTGCGCACGGCGGAGAGCGAGCGCACGCTGCGAGCGCCGGTGCGGGCCCGCATCGTCGTGCCCATGCAGTTCGTCCCCAACCTGATCGGCGCCTTGCAGGAGCACCTGCGCGTGTTCAGCGAGGCGCCTCCCACGGCGGGGCCGGCCAAGGGCCCCGTACACTAGTCGAGGCGGTGACCCCCAAACGCTTCGACGCGCTCGTCGCGGAGGCCCGGGAGCTGGCGGAGGAGGCCATCGAGCAGATCTGGCCGCAGTACGACCGCGAGTTGCAGAACATCGAGGTCGTCATCGCGGACGAGCCGCCGCCGGAGACCCTCCGCGAGATGGGCATGGCCCCGCCGGAGACGCTGTACGGCCTGTACGACGGCGTGCCGTTGAACGAGCGCGGCTGGGACTATGGCAACGCGCTACCCGACGTCATCAGCATCTTCCGGGGCCCGATCCTACGGGACTGCGCCGACGACGACGAGATCGTGCAGGAAGTCTCGTACACCATCGTGCACGAGTTCGCGCACTACGTCGGAATGACGGAAGAGGAGATCCAGGAGATCGAGGATCGCTTCTGGTACGGCGACGACGGCGCGGTGGGGGACGACACGCCGTAGCGAGCCTGACACGGATGCCGGATCGCCGGGCATCGGGCGCCTGGCGGCACGAGCCGACCCGCCCCCGACGAGGACGAGCCGGCTCGTTGTTCGAGCCGCGAGGCGGAGCCGTCAGGCGACGAATGGCGGGCTGGGCGTGTGCGCTGACACCAGTCGCTTCATGGCGCGTTCTGCGGCGCAGACTCCTAGTTCGTCGGCCAGAGCACGCCCTGACTCTTCTCGCCCTCGGCGCCCTCCGGGACGGGTCCCATGCCCTTGTAGAGGAACTTCTGCACGCGCGAGCCCTCGTAGGTCTCGGTCGTGTAGATGTTGCCGTCGGAGTCGACCGCGATGCTGTGCACTGCGAAGAACATGCCGGGCTGGCGGCCGCCGTCGCCGAACGCCGTGAGGACCTTCATCGTCTCGCGCTCGATGATGTAGACCTTCATGTTCTGCCCGTCGGCGAGGTACAGGAACCGCTGCTCCGGATCGGGCGAGAAGTCGATGTCCCACGTCGAGCCCTGCAGGCGGGTGTGCGTCGCGATGAGCGCCTCGCGGACGAACGTCCCGTCCTTGCGGAAGACCTGGACCCGATCCTCGGCGCGGTCGCAGACGTAGACCAGCCCGTCGTTCGAGATCTCGCCGCAGTGGACCGGCCCGCGGAACTGCTGCGCCGGATCGCCGCCGGGCTGGTACGGCCCGCCGAAGTCGTAGTCGTCGTCCGGTACGTTGCCGTAGGCGCCCCAGAAGCGCTTCAGCTCGCCGGTGTCCGCGTCGACCACGGCCACGCGCTTGTTGTAGTAGCCGTCGGCGAAGTAGGCCTCGTTCGCATCGGGGTCGATGCCGATCTTGGCGACGCGGCCATAGCTGTCGGTGGCGTGGCTGTCGCGCTGGAAGACGCGGTTGCCCTCGGCGTCCTCGCCCGTGACGCGCGCGTTGTGGCGGCCGACCTGCATCAGGAAGTCGCCGCTCCGGGTGAATTTCAGCACGTGGGCGTCGCCGCCGCCGTTGCCGCCGATCCAGACGTTGTCCATGTGGTCGACGGTGATGCCGTGGTTCGACTCCGGCCAGACGTAGTCGCCGGTCTCCGTGCCGGGGCCGCCCCAACTGTCGAGCAGGTTGCCTTCCTGGTCGAACACGAGCACGGGTGGGCCGGGCTGGCAGCACTCGCTGACCGGCGGGTCGGTGACCATCCCGATCTCGGTCCCGCCCTGGAAGTTGTCGGGCGTGTTCCGGTGGACCACCCAGATGTTGTCGCGCGAGTCGACGTCGACGCCGATGGTCGGCCCCATCAGCCAGTGGTTCGGCAGGTTCTTCGGCCACAGCGGATCGACCTCGAACATCGGCACCATCGCGGCGTCGTCCTGGCCGGCGCTCTCGGCCGCCTCCTTGGCCATGGTGCCGGCGCACGCGACGGCGAAGCCCGCAGCCGCCACCAGCGTCAACAACGTGAGCTTTCGAATCATCCTGACTTCTCCCCCTGGCGATGACGTTGCCGATCGGCACATCCGACCGCGCCGCGCGGGAACCCTTCGCGCCAAGCGAGCTGCCCGCGCACGCTCACGAACCGCGGCCCCGCCCGGGTCCCCGGGTCGGGCCGCCGCTGGAACGCGCCAGTATACTTGGAAGCCGGCGAGCGGCGGCCGGTCGGAGAGGACCTGCATGAGGCAGCGGATGGACGCTATCGGGCAGCTCGTGCGGCGGCCGGGGCGGCTCGTGCGGCGGCCGGGGGGGGCCGCGCGTCCGGTGCGCCGCGTCCGGTTTCCGGTTCGCTGCGGACCGCGGACCATGCTCCTCGTGGCGGCGGTCGGACTGCTGTTCGGGCTCCGAGCCGATCCCGCGGCGCACGACATTCCGAGCGACGTCACGGTGCAGGCGTTCGCCAAGCCGGAGGGCGACCGCCTGAGGCTGCTGATCCGCGTGCCGCTCGAGGCGATGCAGGACGTGAACTTCCCGCTGCGGGGCCCCGGGTATCTGGATCTGGAAGGCGCCGAGCCGCTGCTGCCGGACGCCGCCCGGCTCTGGCTCGCCCAGGAGGTGGAACTCTACGAGGGCGGCGTCCGGCTCGCGGAGCCGGAGATCGCCGCCCTGCGGCTGTCGCTCCCGTCCGACCGCTCGTTCGAGAGCTACGACACGGCCCTCGCCAACATACTGACCGGCGAGCGCCTGCCGGACGGACTGCAGATCATCTGGCGCCAGGCGATGCTCGACGTCGTGCTCGACTACGCGATCGCCTCCGAGGCGTCGAGCTTCGCGATCCGGCCCGGGGTCGAGCGGCTCGGGATGCGCGTCGTCACCGTGCTCCGATTCATCACGCCGGAAGGCGCCGAGCGGCCGTTCGAGTTGCGTGGCGACCCCGGTCTGGTGACCCTCGATCCGCGTTGGCACCAGGCCGCGGCGCGCTTCGTCGCCTCCGGGTACGAGCACATCCTCGACGGCACCGACCACCTCCTGTTCCTGCTCTGCCTGGTCGTCCCGTTCCGGCGGTTCCGGGCGCTGGTGCCGATCGTCACCGGGTTCACGGTGGCCCATTCCGTGACCCTCATCGCCTCCGCGTACGGGCTCGCTCCGAACTTCCTCTGGTTCCCGCCGCTGGTCGAGACGCTCATCGCCATCTCGATTGTCTACATGGCGTTCGAGAACATCCTGGCCGCCGGCTCCGGCGACGGGACGCCGGTGCGGCGCCGCTGGCTGATGGCTTTCGGCTTCGGCCTGGTGCACGGCTTCGGTTTCTCGTTCGCGCTGCGGGAGACGCTGCAGTTCGCGGGGGCGCACCTGGTCACGTCGCTCCTGGCATTCAACGTCGGGGTCGAGCTCGGACAGCTTCTCGTCATCGCACTCGCCGTCCCGGTGCTCGAGGTGCTGTTCCGGTTCGTCGTCGCCGAGCGCGCCGGCATCATCGTGATCTCGGCCCTCGTCGCACACACGAGCTGGCACTGGATGATGGAGCGCTACGACGTGCTGAGCCAGTACCCCATCACGTGGGCCGCGCTGGCGAGCGCGTTGCTGATCGGCGTCCTGCCGTGGCTGGTCGGGATGCTGGCCGCGGCCGGCGCCGCGCGCGCCGCGGTGCGCTACCTCCGGAGACCCGGCCCGGTCGGCGGTGCGGCGGGAGCGGACTGACCGATGCGCCGGCACCGCACGGGACGGCAGGCAGGCGGGGCGCCGACGTGCGCGGGCCGCTCGCCGCTCCGTGCCGGTTCGGCGCCGTATGCCGGTCGGCCGCCGTTGCTTGCCGGGCGGTCGTCGCCGGGCACCGGTTGGTGGCCGCCGGGTGCCGGTCGTTGGCCGCTACGAATCGGCCTGCTGGCCGCGCTGACGATGGCGCTCGCCTCCCCCGCCCGCGCGCAGCCGACGGATCCCGCAGCCGAATCCGCGGCGAGCCCGGAACCGCAACGTCTCCCCCGCGAACCGGCCGCGGGTCTTTCCCTTGCTCCCGCCGAGCTGTACCGCGTCACCCCGCGGCGCACGGAGCAGGCGCCCCGCATCGACGGCCGGCTCGACGAGGAAGCGTGGGAGTCGGCCGCGATCGTCGACGCGTTCGTGCAGCAGGAGCCCTCGGAGGGCGACCCCGCCACCGAGGCCACCGTCGTCCGGCTGCTCTACGACGCGCGCGCCCTCTACATCGGCGTCGAGGCGTTCGACTCGCGCCCGGAAGCGGTGATCGCGACCGAGATGCGCCGGGACTCGCCGCGCCTCTTCGACGAGGACAACTTCCAGATCATCCTCGACACCTTCCGCGACCGCCGCTCCGGCTACATGTTCGTCACCAGCCCCCTCGGCGCGAAGCTCGAGCAGCAGGTGGCCGAGGAGGGCGAGGGCGGCTTCCGGGGCTCCAACAGCCCGAATGTCAACGTGAACTGGGACGGCGTGTGGGACGTCCGGGCCCGGCGCACTGCCGACGGCTGGATGGCGGAAATCGCGATCCCGATGGTCACGCTGCGTTTCCCCGACGTCGAGCGGCAGGTCTGGGGCGTCAACTTCATGCGCAACATCCGGCGCAAGAACGAGCAGGTCTTCTGGGCGCCGATCTCCAAGGAATACACCCTCACGCGGGTCAGCCTGGCGGGAACGATGAGCGGCATCCGGGACGTGAGCCGCGGGCTCGACCTGCGCCTGACGCCCTACGCCCTGGCGGGAGGCCGGCAGGACCGCGCGGCGGGCGGGCTCGACGCGTCAGGGTTCGGGGACTACGGCCTCGACGTGAAGTACGGCGTCGCGTCGGGGCTCAACCTCGATCTCACCCTGAACACGGACTTCGCGCAGGTCGAGGTGGACGAGCAGCAGGTCAACCTGACCCGCTTCCCGCTCTTCTTCCCGGAGAAGCGCGACTTCTTCCTCGAGAACGCGGGGATGTTCAGCGTCGGCGCCCGCGGTAGCGGCTTCGGGCGCCTCGCCGATCTCTTCTTCACGCGGCGCATCGGGCTGTCGGAGGCCGGCCAGCCGATCCCGATCGTCGGCGGCGCCCGGCTGACGGGAAAGACCGGACGCAACAACGTCGCCGCGATGAACATCACGACGCAGTCCGCGTTCGGCCGCTCCGGCGAGAACTTCTTCGTCGGCCGCTACAGCCGCGACATCCTGGACCGGTCCAAGGTGGGGGGCATCGTCATCAGCAAGGACGCGGTCGACGGCGGTCACTACAACCACACCTTCGCGGCGGACACGACCCTCGCGGTGCACCGCAACTTCACGATGACCGCGTTCCTCGCCAAGACCGAGTCACCCCCCGGGGCGCTGGCGGCGCGCCGCCGCAACCCGGCCGCCGCGAACGTCGGCGCGGCCGGGGGCGACATGGCCGGATACGTTCGCGGAACGTGGCTCAGCCCGGGGTGGCACGTCTACAGCGAGTTCGCCGAGTTGCAGGACGACTTCAATCCGGAGGTGGGCTTCGTCCCCCGGGTCGGTATCCGCACGTCGAAGTTCCACGGCGAGTGGAACCCGCGGCCGGGGCGCTGGAACATCCGCATGTTCGATCCGATGTGGAACATCACCTACACGACCGACGTCCACAATCGGTTGCTGACGCGCCGCATCCACAACATGGTCGGGACGTACTTCGAGGACGGCTCGTCGGTGGTCATCTACTACAACGACCACTTCGAACAGCTCGATTTCCCGTTCCCCATCCGTCCCGACGTCACCATCCCGGCCGGCGCCTACCGCTTCGGCGAGTGGGTATTCTCCTACCGCTCCGACCCGTCGCGCCGGCTGTACGGGCAGGCGCGCTACTCGCCGCAGACCTTCTTCGGGGGGACGCGGACCGACGTGCAGGCGACGCTGGGCGTGCGCGCGACGAGTCGCCTGGCGGCAGAAGCGCTCTTCAACCGGAGCGATGTCGTGCTCCCCGGCGGCGCCTTCGTCGCCGACCTCGCCTCGCTGCGGGTCGACTTCACCATCTCGCCGCGCATGACGCTGCGCACGCTCTCGCAGTACAACTCGACCACGAGCGAGCTGAGCCACAGCGTGCGCTTCAACTGGATCTACAGCCCCGGCAGCGACATCTACGTCGCCTACGACGAGCTCCGCCTCGACGGCGACCCGTTGATGCTCGACCCGCACGTCCAGCGCTGGTCCGGAGTGCGGAGCCGGCAGCTCGCCGTCAAGATGACCTACCTGCTCTCCCGCTAGTGTCCAACGCCTGAAGTTCTTGACCAGTAGAATCGGCTCGTGGTACGGTCGGCCCGGAAGCGAGGAGGGCCGTGCCGAACCATTACACACGAGAGGTCCCGGAGGTCTCGGACGCACAGCGCGAGGAACTGGAGGGTTGGCTGCGCCGGCGCAATACCGCGCAGGCTCTGGCCCTGAGGGCACGCATCGTGCTGCAGAGCGCCGCGGGACGGAGCGACCAGGTCGTGGCGCAGGCTCTGGGCACGACGCGGGCCACGGTCGGCAAGTGGCGGCGGCGGTTCCTGCGCAACGGCTGCGACGGCTTGCTGGACGAACCACGGCCGGGCGCGCCGCGCCGGGTGTCGGACGAGGACGTCGAACGGGTCGTGGTCCGGACGCTGGAGACGACCCCACGGGGGGCGACGCATTGGAGCCGGGAGTCGATGGCCCGAGCCTGCGGGCTGAGCGCTTCGACCGTCGGCCGCGTGTGGCGCGCGTTCGCGCTCAAGCCCCATCGCAGCGAGACCTTCAAGCTGTCGCGAGACCCGTTGTTCATCGAGAAAGTGCGCGATATCGTGGGGCTGTACCTGCATCCGCCGGAGCGAGCGGTGGTGCTGTGTGTGGATGAGAAGTCGCAGATCCAGGCGTTGAACCGTACCCAGCCGGTGTTGCCGATGCGTCCGGGAGCACCGGAGCAGCGGACACACGACTATCGACGGCACGGCACGACCTCGTTGTTCGCGGCCCTGAACACCGCCACCGGCGAGGTGATCGGCAGGTGCTTTCGGAAGCACCGCTCGGTGGAGTTCAAGCGCTTCCTCGCCGTGATCGACAAGGCGGTGCCGCCCGACCTCGACATCCACCTGGTGCTGGACAACTACGGCACGCACAAGACGGCGATGATCCACGACTGGCTGGCACGGCGTCCTCGGTATCACCTGCACTTCACGCCCACGAGCGCATCGTGGCTCAACCAGGTAGAGCGTTGGTTCGCCGAGATCACCCGGCAGCAGATCCGGCGTGGAACCCATCGCAGCACCCAAGCACTCGAGGCGGCGATCAAGGAGTACCTGGCGGTCTACAACGAAGACCCCAAGCCCTTCGTCTGGACGAAGACCGCCGAGCAGATCCTGGAATCCCTGAAGCGTTACTGCTCACGTATTTCTGACGGTGCACACTAGGCCTCCCCTACGGCGCGTTGCACGTGGCGAGCGTCTTCGACGCGCCGTGACATGCCGGCGCCCGTCCGCGCCCCTCGCCCGCCCACGTGGAGCGCCCGGGCCGGCGCGCCGCTACCGGATCCGTGTCATCCGCCGATCACCGTCGCCGCGACGTCGACGACCCGGCGGGCGCCGGCCAGGGCACGCCGCGCGTCTTCTTCCGTGTAGTGCTCGGTCGGGATGAAGTCGATGTCGCCGTAGAACGACAGCTCGCGGTCCTTGCGGAGGGCGGCCGAGATGGCGGCCAGGCGATCGACCTCGGCGGCCGCCGGCTCCGGGAAGCGTCCGCTGTGCTCGCGCAGGATGCTGCCTACGTCGTGCCAGCGCGGCGGCTCGACCCCGACTTGGCGGAGCATGCCCTTGAGCGCGAGCTCGACGATCTCCTGCGCTTTCCGGACGACGTCCGAGTACGCCTCGTCGTAGAGGAGCAGCGGCAGGATCCTGAGGCGCTTCGTCGCCTTGAGCAGGTAGCTCTCGGCCAGCGTGCCGTTGGTCATGAGCCGGGACCGGGCGTCGGCGCTCGGCGTTGGAACAGCTCGATCACGTCGCCCCAGCGGTAGTCGGGCTTGAGGTCCCAGTACCAGGCGTCGCCCCGCCAGACGCGCTGGGATCCGAGATCCCGGAGCCGGCGCCGGCGGCCGTCGAGCACGCAGGCCAGGCATCCGTCCGGGTCGTAGAGAATGCGGGCGTCCTCCGTCATGTCGAGCAGCAGCGGCGTGCCGCGGGCCAGTTCCGCGGGGGTCTTGAACACCGGAGACAGTTCCGGGTGGAGGCCGGCCGCACGCGCCGCCTCCAGGCGCGGGCCGAGCGCCTCCTCGACGGCGCCGAAGTCCGACACGCGGGCGAAGCGCCCCGCCGGCAATCCCTCCGCCACGATCAGGAGATCGATGTCGGAGTCGAAGCGCGGCGTGCCGCGGCCGACCGACCCGTAGACGGCGACCGCGGCCAGACGGTCCCCGTAGTGGCGCCGGCACGCACCGGCGAGACCCGCCAGGATCGCGCCGTAGGCGGCATGCATGCAGCCACTATAGCGCCGCGCTCCGCCCGTCGGTGGCCGTTCCCGGCTCGGCGCGGCGAGACGGCGCGCCGAGCCGGTGGCGCGCGTTGTATTCCCGGCCGAAACCCACTACCGTGGAGATCGTGCCGGATGGCGGTGCGCCAGGGTCGTGACCGGCGCGTTCCGCCCGGCCGCCGGCCGTGCCGGCAGAAGGAGCAATCGCATGGAAGACATCCCGATCGTCGACTTCAAGCGCGTCAACGTGCCTCGCGTCCCGCGCGGCGTGGCGACGCTCGCCGTCGCCGGACTCGTCGCCCTCCTCGTGGGCTTCAACTCGCTCTACCAGATTCAGCCGGAAGAGGTGGGCGTCGTGCTCCGCTTCGGCCGCTACGTGCGGACGACCGAGCCGGGCCTGCGGGCCAAGTTCCCGTTCGCCGAGGAAGTGCTGAAGGTCCCGGTGCAGCGGCAGCTCAAGCAGGAGTTCGGTTTCCGCACCATCGATGCCGGCATCCGGACGCAGTACGCGTCGGAGCGGCTCTTCGCCGACGAGGCGGTGATGCTGACCGGCGACCTGAACGTCGCCGTCGTCGAGTGGATCGTGCAGTACCGCGTGGCGGACCCCTACCTGTTCCTCTTCAAGGTCCGCAACCTGCCGGACACGTTCCGCGCGATGAACGAAGCCGTGATGCGGGAGGTGGTGGGCGACCGGACGGTCACCGAGGTGCTGACCGTCGGGCGGCAGGAGATCGAGTCCCGCGTCGGGGAGCGGCTCCAGAGCCTCGCCAACCAGTACGAGATGGGGATCACGATCGACCAGGTGGTGCTGCAGGACGTCAACCCGCCCGATCCCGTCAAGCCGTCGTGGGACGAGGTGAACCAGGCGCAACAGCAGCGCGACCGGATGATCAACGAGGCCCGCGCCGAGTACAACCGCGTCATCCCGCGGGCCCGCGGCGAGGCGGAGCAGACCGTGCTGCAGGCCGAGGGCTACGCGCTCGACCGGGTGAACCGCTCGGAGGGTGACGCGGTCCGCTTCACCGCCATCCACGACGAGTACCGGCGCGCCCCGGAGGTGACCCGCCGCCGGCTCTACCTCGAGACGATGCAGCGCATCCTGCCGCAGGTCGGCCGGAAGCTGTACGTCGACCAGGATACGACCGGCGTTCTCCCGCTGCTCTCGCTCGACGGCATGCCGACGCGCTCCGTGCCCAATACGACCCCTGTCGCCGGAGGTGGCCAGTGAAGCGCTCCACTACGACCCAGATCGTCGTCGGCCTCGCCGTGCTCGTCCTCGTCGCGCAGTCCCTCTACACGGTCAGCGAGACCGAGCAGGTCATCCTGACCCAGTTCGGCGAGCCGGTCGGCGATCCGGTGATCACGCCGGGCCTGCACTTCAAGCTGCCGTTCATCCAGCGGCCCAACTTCTTCGAGAAGCGCTTCCTGGAGTGGGACGGGAGCCCCAACCAGGTGCCGACGCGCGACAAGCGCTTCATCTGGGTCGACACCTACGCGCGCTGGCGCATTACCGACCCGCTGCTCTTCTTCCAGCGGCTGCGGGACGAGCGCGGCGCGCAGTCGCGGCTCGACGACATCCTCGACGGCGAGACGCGGAACGCCGTCGCCCGCCACGACCTGATCGAGCTCGTCCGGAGCAGCAACCGCGACCCGGACGAGGTGCCGATCGAGTCCGAGGAGGAGGCCGTCATCCTGGAGGCGATCGAGCGCGGCCGGCAGGAGATCACGCGCGACATCCTGGCCACCGCGGCGGAGCGGACCTCCGACCTCGGCATCGAGCTGCTCGACCTGCGGCTGAAGCGGATCAACTACGTCGAGGAGGTCCAGAAGGACGTCTTCGCCCGCATGATCGCCGAGCGGCAGCGCATCGCCGAGCAGTTCCGCTCCGAGGGCCAGGGCGAGTCGGCGCGCATCCACGGCGAGCGCGAGCGCGAGCTGGCGCAGATCCAGTCCGAGGCCTATCGGCGGGCCGAGGAGCTGCGCGGCGAGGCGGACGCGCAGGCGACCCGCATCTACGCCGAGGCGTACAACCGGGACGCCGACTTCTACGCGTTCATGAAGTCGCTCGAGACCTACGAGCAGACGATGGACCCGGAAACCTTCTTCATCCTCGGGACCGACAGCGAGCTGCTGCGTTACCTCGAACGGACCCGGTGATCGGGCCGCATCGTTGACGCGATACCGGGCGCCCGGCGGCTCGCCGCCGGCGCCCGGCCGGGCCGTCCGATGCGAAGGGCCCGCGTCGGCCGTGACCGTATCGATCATCATTCCGGCCTTGAACGAGGAGGCCTACCTGCCGGCCACGCTGGGTTCGGTCCGCGCCGGCCTGGAACATCTGCGCGCGTGCTGCGCACCGGACGAGGTCGTCATCGACATGATCGTCGTCGACAACGACAGCACCGACGGGACCGCCGCCGTCGCCCGAAACGAGGGTTCGAGGGTGGTTCACGAGCCGGTGAGGGGCATCGCCCGCGCCCGCAACACCGGGGCCCGCCATGCCGCCGGAGACGTCCTCGTCTTCATCGATGCGGACGTGGCCGTACCCCCCACGCTGTTCCCCACGATCCACGAGACGATGTGCGAACCATCGTGCATCGGCGGCGGCGTGGACGTCGACCAACGGCCGCGGCAACTCGCCGTCCGGCTCTACCTGCGCGCCTGGCGGATCCTCGGCCGCCTCACCGGAATGGTCCAGGGCGCGACGCAGTTCTGCCGCAGGCGCGTGTTCGAGCAGGTCGGAGGCTACGACGAGAATGTCTGGATCGGCGAGGACGTCGACTTCTACTGGAACCTCCGGCGGCTGGCACGCGAGGAGCAACGCACGGTCCGGTTCATACGGGAGCCGCGCGTGCGACCCTCCTGCCGGCGCTTCGACGAATGGCCCTTGTGGCGTGTGCTGATCTGGACCAACCCGCTCTTCATACTGATGTTCCGACGCTGGAGAGCGGTCTGGGGCGGCTGGTACTCGCATCCGGTGCGGTAGGCTCGCGGCACGTCGTCCTCGCCGCTCGTCGCGGTGGTTCGGCGTGGTCCGAGCCGACCACCATCTACTCGGGCAGGGAGAAGACGAACAGGTTGTTCCCGGCGCTCGGGCGAAGCTCCGGCGTGAGGCGCCCATGCGCCGTCGTCGTGCCGGCGGTGCCGGTGCTGACGGCGACGTACTGCCGCCCGTCGACGGCGTAGGTGACGGGGAAGCCGGTTACGGCCGACCCGAGGTTGATCTCCCAGAGCGTCTCCCCGGTCTCCTGGTCGAGGGCGCGGAAGCGTCCGTTGCCGTCGCCGCCGAAGACGAGCCCGCCGCCGGTCGTGACCAGCGAGGTGGTGGCGGCGCGTTGCTCGTGTACCCAGGCGATGGCGCCGGTCTCGGCCGAGATCGCCTGCACCGTCCCCACCTGGTCCGTGCCCGGTGCGATCTCGTGGCGGACGGCCAGCGCGTAGAGCGACGAACCGGCCTCGTCACCGGGTTCGGTCGCCATCATGCGCGCACAGACGTTGCGCAGCGGCATGTACATCATGTTGGTCAGGGGGCTGTAGGCGCCCGCCTCCCAGTCCTTCCCGCCGAACCACGTCGGGCAGGCCAGCACCTGCTGCCCGGTACCGGTAAAGGTGACCTCGGCGTTCTCCGACACCTCGCCCGTTGCGCCGTCGATGCTGCTGACGACGTTCTGGGTGATGGTCGGAGTTGCCCACAGGAACTCCCCCGTCTCGCGGTCGAGCGTGTAGACGATGCCCGTCTTGCCCGGGATGCCGGTGAGCACCCTGCGCAACTCTCCCCGACGGATCCGCGGATTGACCCAGGCCACGGACGGGTCGGGCGCGACGGCGGTGTTGACCAGCAGCCGCTCGAAGGGGTGGTCGAGATCCCAGTGATCGTTGAGGTGCTGGTAGTACCAGCGGATGCTGCCCGTGTCGCCGTCGAGGGCGAGCGTGGAGTTGTGGTAGAGGTGCTTGTTGGCGATGCCGCCGAGCATGAACTTGGGCGCCGGGGAGGTTACCGACGTCCCGATGTAGACCAGGTCGAGGTCGGGATCGTAGCTCGGCACCATCCAGGTCCCGACGTGCCGCCGTTCCTCGAACGGGACGCCGCCCCAGGTCTCGTCTCCCGGCTCGCCGGGGGCCGGGATCGTCCGTCGCCGCCACAGCTCCTCCCCCGTCACCGCGTCGTGGGCGGTGATGACGCACGCGTCCGGTCCGCCGGCCGGCAGACAGCCGCGGCCCGAGAAGATCTTCCCGTTCGCCACGATCGGTCCCGACGTCTGGTGGGCGGGGTGGACCCGGTAGTCGAGGATCTCGGTCTCCCAGGCGAGCCGGCCGGTGGCCGCATCGAGGGCGAAGACGTAGTCGTCCGAGCTGGTGTCGATGATCGTGGTCCCGTAGATGGCCAGGTTGCGGTTGTGATCGCCCAGGCCGGGCAGCAGGTACTCCTCGAGGTCGTCGGGCCGTTCGCGGCGGTACTCCCAGAGCAGGTCGCCCGTGACCGCGTCGAGCGCCTGGACTACGTCCCGCGGGTTCGGCATGTAGAGGACGCCGCCGTAGGCGAGCGGCGTGCCCTGCTGCGTGCCGGCGGAGAGCCCGCGGGTCCACACCATGCGGAGGTCCGCCACGTTGTTCCGGTCGATCTGGTCGAGGGGGCTGTAACCCCAGCCGTCGAGCGTCCGGCGCCACATCAGCCAGTCCCCGGGCGCCGGGATCTGGAGCATGGCATCGGTAACCGGAACGAAGCCGGCTGCGCCCTCCTGCGCGGCCGACACGGCCGGCGCCGTGGTCAGGAGCGCGAGGGCGAGGCCGGGCGTGAGCGCGGCGAAGGGCGTGCGGTCTCGGCGGTGCATGTCGAGGACCTCCTCCGTGCGAGGGCGGCGCGATCCGCGGTGCGCCCGCCCATCATACGGAAACCAGGTGGCGCCGGACTGCTAATGCTAATGGGGCCCGCGGCCAACGAAGCCGGCTGCGCTGGCGCGCCCTCACCGGCGCGTTGGGAGTCTGCGCGGGCACGAACCGCTCCAGGGCACGCTCCTGCGGCGCAGACTCCCGGCGACGTTCCACCGGGCTCGTCGCGGGACCGCTCGCGCCGTCGAGGGTCAGCCGGCTCGGAGGACGCCCTCACGCCCGGGGGACGCGGGTCCACTTGTCCCGCCCGCCGGCGTTCGTCACCACGGCCTCGATGAACGACATGCCGCGCAGCCCGTCGTCGGCGGTCGGGAAGTCGAGGGCCAGCGGATCGGGCGGCGTGCCGAGCCGCCGGGCGCGCATGGTGTCGCAGACGTTCCGGTAGACGTTGGCGAACGCCTCGAGGAACGCCTCCGGGTGCCCGGGCGGCAGCCGCGTCGCGCGGGCCGCGGCCGGGCTCGCGGCGGCCACCCGGGCCTGGCCGCGGCTCCAGATCTCGGCCGGCCCCTCGAGGGAGGTCACTCGCAGCGTGTTCGGCTCCTCCTGTCGCCACGTCACTCCGCCTCGCTCGCCGTATACGGCGAGCGTCAGGCCGTTTTCCTCGCCGACGGCGACCTGCGATGCCAGCACCACCCCCCGCGCCCCCCCGTCGAAGCGGACGAGGACGCTGCCGTCGTCGTCCAGGCGCCGCCGCGGCACGAAGGTCGCCAGGTCGGCCGAGACCCGGGCGATCCGCTGTCCCGTCACGTACTCGGCCAGGTGCGCCGCGTGCGTGCCGATGTCCCCCACGCAGCCGGCGGCACCGCTGCGGCGCGGGTCGGTACGCCACCGCGCCTGCTTGCTGCCAGTGCGCTCGACCGGCGTCGCCAGCCAGCCTTGCCGGTACTCGGCCACTACCTTCCGCACCCGGCCCAGCTCGCCCGCCGCCACGAGATCGCGGGCGAGCTTCACCATGGGGTAGCCGCTGTAGTTGTGGGTCAGGGCGAAGATGCACCCGGACCGGGCCGCGCCCCGCTTCAGTGCGCGCGCCTCGGCGACGTCGAGCGTCATCGGCTTGTCGCAGACCACGTTCACGCCTGCGGCCAGGAAGGCCGTCGCTATCGGCGCGTGCGTGTCGTTCGGAGTGACGATCGACACGAAGTCGATGCGTTCGCCGGGAGGGCGCCCCATCTCGCCGTCAAGCATCGCCACGTAGGAACCGTAGACGCGGGCCGGGTCGAGGCGCAGCTCGCGGCCCCTCCGCCGCGACCGGGCCGCGGTCGACGCGAACGCGCCCGCCACCAGCTCCACGTCGCCGTCGAGGCAGGCCGCCCGGCGATGGACCTCCCCGATGAAGGCGCCCGGACCGCCTCCGACCATGCCCATCCTCAGCGTGCGATCGAGCTGCTCCATCCCGTAGCAGGCCTTCCGACTCGTCCGCTATCGACGGCCGCCGAAGGTCGTGCGCGGCGCGGCCTCCCCGTAGTGCTGCCCTGCATCACCGCTGCGTCGGCGATCGACGGCCGCCGAGGGTTGCGGGCGGCGCCGCCCCGCGGTCGCGCTGCTCCGCGTCACCGCTCGAACGCCGCGTCGAACGCCACGTCGGACGGGGCGAAATCCAGGCGTCGGACGTATGCGCACGACTCCCGGGCACCGTGCGCGCGGTCCATGCCGGAGTCCTCCCACTCCACCGACAGCGGACCGGCGTAGCCGATCCGGTTGAGGCCGCGCACGATCGCCTCGAAGTCGACGTCCCCGCGGCCGACCGAGCGGAAGTCCCAGCCCCGCCCCGCCGCGCCGAACCCCAGGTGCGAGGAGAGGATGCCGCTCCGGCCGTCGAGCGTGACGGCCACGTCCTTCATGTGCACGTGGTAGATGCGATCCGGAAACTCGTCGAGGAAGCGGACCGGATCCATCCCCTGCCACTTGAGGTGGCTCGGGTCGAAGTTGAAGCCGAAGACCTCGCGGCGGCCGATCGCGTCGAGCGCGCGCTGCGCCGTCACGATGTCGAAGGCGATCTCGGTCGGGTGTACCTCGAGGGCAAAGCGCACGCCCTGCTCCTCGA
This sequence comes from Vicinamibacterales bacterium, assembly GCA_965215155.1. Taxonomy (GTDB): domain Bacteria; phylum Acidobacteriota; class Vicinamibacteria; order Vicinamibacterales; family UBA8438; genus JAGWAJ01. Next base: position 3,898,460 of record CBDCCY010000004.1, read on the forward strand.
AGACGTCCAGGATCGGGTGCCAAAGCTCGGCGAAGCGCCGGTAGCCCGCCTCGACCGTGGCCGGATCGACCGGCGGGAAGCCGTAGAGCAGGTGCCAGATCGGCGACCCGGTGAAGCCGCAGACGACCGGCACTCCGAGGTTGCGGGCGGCGCGCGCGGCGTCCTGCATCGCCGCGACGCCCCACCGACGCTTGGCCTCCGGGTCCCCCGCCAGATCCGGGGGCGCGAAGGCATCGGAGCGCGCGTCGTTCGGATCGCAGACGAGCTGACCGGCCAGGTGGTGCGAGATGGCCCAGCACCCCAGGCCGTGGGCGGCCAGAACCTCGCGCTGCGCGCGGCAGTAGCCGGCGTCACCCGCGGCCCGCGCAACGTCCAGATGGTCCCCCCAGCAGGCCAGCTCCAGACCGTCGTAGCCGAACTCCCGCGCCCGCGGAGCCAGATCGGCCAGCGGCAGATCGGCCCACTGCCCCGTGAACAGGGTCACTCGTCGCGCCATCGGTCTCCCCCGGCCCGGATCGTCCATGACCCGCGCCGCTTCGTCGCTCCCGTCAGGAGCATTATCGGTCCACCGCGCGCTATAGTTCCGCGACCTCGGAAGGACGGAGAACGATGACGACGGATACGAATCGCCGGTGGCTCCTCGCGTCGCGCCCGGAAGGGATGGCGGCGGAGGCGAACTTCGAGCGCCGCGACGAGCCCCGGCCGCCGGTGGCGGACGGCCAGCTCCTGGTGCGCACGCTCTACCTCTCCGTCGACCCGGCGCTGCGGGGCTGGATGACCGAGGATCCCGACTACGTGGCGCCGATCCCGCTCGGCTCCGTGATGCCGGCGGGCGGCCTCGGGCAGGTCGTCGAGTCTCGCCACGACGATTTCCAGGCCGGCGACCTCGTGTCGGGCCTGCTCGGCTGGCAGGACTACCACCTGACCGACGGGCGGGAAGCGGCGTCGCTGTCGACGTTCGAGGCGGTGCATCCGCTGCCGCTGTACCTCGGCGTGCTCGGCGGCACGGGCCTCACGGCGTACTTCGGGATGCGCGAGATCGCCCGGCCCAAGGAGGGCGAGACGGTCGTCGTCTCCGGGGCCGCCGGGGCGACGGGCTCCGTCGCCGCCCAGATCGGCAGGATCATGCAGTGTCGGGTGATCGGCATCGCCGGCGGTGCCGCCAAGTGCGGCTGGCTCACGGCGGAGCTCGGACTCGACGGGGCCGTCGACTACAAGGCGGAGGACGTCGACGCCCGCCTGACGGAGCTCTGCCCCGGCGGCGTCGACGTCTACTTCGACAACGTCGGGGGCCCGATGCTGTCCGCCGTGCTCGATCACATGAACCGCTGGGGGCGGGTCGCCCTCTGCGGCATGATCTCCGGCTACAACGCCGGCGCGCCCGCCCCGGGTCCGGCGAACCTGTTCCGGCTGATCACGCGGCGCATCCGGATGGAGGGCTTCCTGGTGCCCGACTACACCCCCCGCTTCAAGGAGGCGCGCCGGCAGCTCTCGGCGTGGCTTGCCACCGGGGCGCTCCGCTCGCACGAGGACGTCCGCGAGGGATTCGAGAACATCCCCGCGACGTTCCTCGACCTGTTCCGGGGCGGGAACACGGGCAAGCTGATGGTCAGGCTGGCCGACCCCGCGCCCCGGACCGGTTGAGCCGCCGAACGCCAAGGCCGGACGGGTCGGAGCGCGGGAAACAGCGCAGCATTCCGCACTGTTGCCGAAGGCCGCAGTTGGCGGCGCCGGACGCCTTCCGCGGTCGGGTTGCCCCGCCTCGTGCCATCGACCATACTGGCGCGCGGTCATCGAGGCTGGAGGATCCTGTGACGCAGCTCACGCGACGCGAATGGCACCGCCTGACCCTCGGCGGCCTGGCCGCGGCCGCGGCCGGCGTTCTTCCGGGAGCGGCGCGCCGGGCTGCGGCCGAGTCCCGCTTCGGCGGCGTCCTCATCGGCCTCCAGAGCTTCAGCTTCCGGGACATGACCCTCGACGAGGGGATCGCGGCGATGCAGCAGCTCGGGATCACGAGCTGCGAGCTGTGGGAGCTGCACGTCGAGCCGCGGGAGCTGCGGCGCCCTGAGAACCGCGAGCGGTTGCGGCGCTGGCGGACGACCGTCCCGCTCGACTACTTCGCGGAGATCGGCGTCCGCCTCGAGGACGCCGGCATCGGCCTGAGCGCCTACAACCTGAGCTTCAAGGACCACTTTTCCGACGCCGAGATCGCGCGCGGGTTCGAGATGGCGGCGGCGCTCGGGGCCCCGGCCATCACGGCCTCGGCCCAGATGAACAGCGTTCCCCGCATCGCCCGCTACGCCGAGCGCTTCGGCATGCCGGTGGCGATGCACAACCACTCGCGCGTCGATCCCAACGAGTTCGCGACGCCGGACGACTTCGCGCGGGCGATGCGGATGGGCGGCGCGGCCCCCATCGCCGTCAACCTCGACATCGGCCACATGGTGGCGGCCAACCACGATCCGCTCGCCTACCTCCGGGAGAACCACGAGCGCATCGTCACCATCCACCTCAAGGACCGCCGCCGCGACCAGGGCCCCAACACGCCGTGGGGCGAAGGCGACACGCCGATCCGGGAGACCCTGCTGCTGCTCCGCGACGAGGGCTGGGACATCCCGGCGAACATCGAGTACGAGTACGCGGGCGGCGACACGCTGACCGAGCTCGGGCGCTGCCTCGACTACTGCAAGGACGTGCTCGGCGCCGGGAGCGGTCGGGCTGCCGGCGGCTGGCGGCCGCTCTTCGACGGGACGTCGACGGCAGCCTGGCGCGGCTACAAGCAGGACGCGCTACCGGACGGCTGGCAGGTGGTGGACGGCACCCTCGCGCGGGTCGGCGCGGGGGGCGACATCGTCACCGTCGACGAGTTCGAGAGCTTCGAGCTCCGCTTCGAGTGGCAGGTCGAGACCAGCGGCAACAGCGGGGTCTTCTTCGCCGTGTCGGAGGAGATCGACGGCCCGGTCTGGTTCAGCGGCCCCGAGTACCAGGTTCTGGACAATCCCGGGCACCGCGACGGCGAGGCGCCGATCACGTCCGCCGGCAGCAACTACGCCGTGCATCCGCCGTCCCGAGACGTGACGCGCCCCGCCGGCGAGTGGAATCGCTCGCGGCTGATCGTCGATCGCGGCCGGGTGGAGCACTGGATGAACGACACCCACCTGCTGACCTACGACCTCGGCAGCGCCGACTGGCAGGCGCGTGTCGCTGCGAGCAAGTTCGCGGACCTGCCGAGCTACGGGCGCGTGCGCCGCGGCCGCATCGCGATCCAGGACCATGGCGATCCGGTGCGCTTCCGCGACATCCGGATCCGGGAGCTCGAATGAGCCGCCGATGACCGCGAGCGTTCGCTTCCGGCTCTCCGCGATGATGTTCGTGCAGTATTTTATCTGGGGGGCGTGGTCGGTACCGCTCGGCACCTACCTCGGCGGGCCGCTGGCGTTCGGGGGCGAGCAGATCGGGCTCGTCTTCGGCACGACGGCCATCGCCGCGATGGTCTCGCCCTTCTTCGTCGGCATGGTCGCGGACCGGTTCTTCGCCACGGAGAAGCTGCTCGCGGCGCTGCACGTCGCGGGCGGCGTGCTGCTGTTCGCAACCTCGCGGCAGGAGTCGTTCGGCGCCTTCTACGCCGTGCTGCTCGCCTACGCGCTGTGCTACATGCCGACGCTGGCGCTCACGAACGCGATCGCGTTCCGGCAGATGGCGGACCCGGGGCGGCAGTTCCCGGCCGTCCGCGTGCTCGGCACCATCGGCTGGATCGCGGCGGGGCTGGCGGTCGGCTTTCTCGCCCTCGAGGACACCGCGCGCCCGCTGCAGATCGCCGCCGCCGCGTCGGTGGTGCTCGGCGTCTTCTGCCTGGCGTTGCCGCACACGCCGCCGGCGCGGGCCGCGACGCGGGTCACGGCGCGCGACGTGCTCGGCCTGGACGCACTCCGCCTGCTGCGCGAGCGTTCCTTCGCGGTGTTCGTCGCCGGCTCGTTCCTGGTCTGCATCCCGCTGCAGTTCTACTACACGTTCGCCAACCCGTTCCTGAACGAGATCGGGGTCGCCAACGCCGCGGGCAAGATGACCCTCGGCCAGGCGTCCGAGATCGGCTTCATGTTGCTGATGCCCTGGCTCCTCGTCCGGCTGGGCGTCAAGCGGCTCCTGCTGGTCGGGATGCTGGCCTGGGCGCTGCGCTACGTCCTGTTCGCCTACGGCGACCCGGGGCCCGGCGTCTGGATGCTCTACGGCGGCATCCTCCTGCACGGCGTCTGCTACGACTTCTTCTTCGTCACCGGCCAGATCTACGTCGACAGGAAGGCGCCCGCCGACCTGCGCGCCGCCGCGCAGGGCTTCATCGCGTTCGTGACCCTCGGCGCGGGAGGGCTGATCGGCACGTGGCTCTCGGGGCGCGTCGTGGATGCCTACGCGGTGCCCGGGGGAGCACCGGTGCACGCATGGGGGGCGATCTGGCTCGTTCCCGCGATCTGGTCCGCCGTCGTGCTGCTCCTGGTCGCGGTCTTCTTCACGCACCGCGAGGGGCCGGCGCCGCGGTCCGAGGCGGCGGCGGTCGCAGCCTGACGCCGCGGGCGTCGTGAGCGCGCTTCGTGAGCGCGCTTCGGCCGCCGGCCCGGCAGTCACTCGACCGACACGCGCAGGACGGGCGGTCTCGACAATCCACGCGCCGCGAACCACGTGTAGCCCTCGACCACCAGATCGAAGTGCAGGTCGTACGTCCCCGGTCTCTCCAGGGCGGGCAGCACGAGCCGCGGCGTGACCCGATCCCCGGGTTCGACGTCCCGGTCGAGCCCGGCGCGATGCCAGTCGAAGTCGATCACCTTCCCGAGCGGGTCGCCCGCCTCGTGGAGGTGGACGCCGAGACGCGTCCACCCGGAGCGCCTGGAACCGGCGCCGCGCTGCAGCCAGCGCGTGTCTCCGGTATTCGCCACCCGTAGCGCCACGCGCAGTTCCCGTCCCCGGGGCAGCGCCACCGTCCCGGTAGGGCGCAGGAGGCGGAGGCGGGCTCCCAGGCGACCGGGGCGGGCCGTCGTCGCCACCGAGCCGCCTTTGTACAGCAGTAGGCAGTGATGCCGCGTCAACTCGTGACAGAGCTCGGACCAGTAGCGGCGGAAACCGACGCCGCCCCGGAACCGTCCGATGCCGCCGGCCGGCAACTCGAAGCGCTTCGTCGGTCCTTCCGCCAGCACGTTCACCTCGCGGAAGCCGACCGCCTCGGCGAGCGCGGCGAGGTCTTCGACGACGAGCTCGTTCTCCAGTACCTCCCAACGGAGGGTCTCGGCAACGCTGGTCGGGCTCGATGCGTGTCCCTGGCCCGGCTCGGACATGGCCACGACTCCGTCGGGAACGAGGATCCGATGCATCTCGGCAAGCAGCTCCCGCTGGTTGGGAATGTGGTGGAAGGCGTCGTAGAGCACGACGCGGTCGCAGGACCCGTCGTCGAGCGGCAGGCGATGCCCGTCGTAGGGCAGGAAGCGCGGCTCCAGCGACCAGTTCGTCGAGGGATCGCGCTCGAAGCGCTGCCGCCCGAGGTGGAGCACGGTGGGCGACACGTCGACAGCGATCGTGCGGCACCCGTAACGGTTCAGCAGGTGGGACAGCCAGCAGGATCCGGCGCCGATCTCGACCACGGTGTCGCCCGGCTGCAGCCGCGCGCCGGCGATCAGCGCCCCGGCGTCGATGAGGAAGCGCGCGAGCAGCGTGGGGTCGCTGAAGGGCTTGGTCAGCAGCAACCACGGCTCCGGATGGTCGGCGAAGTACCGCTCGGCGGCCCTGTTGTATTCCGCGGCGCGCGCCACCGTTGCGCCGTCCTCGACGGCCCGACCGCGGCGCTTCGGACGCCGAAACGGCAGCAGGGCCACCCGCAGTACCGGCTCCCAGGTTGCCTGGGCGGCCCGCAGCAACCCGGGAAAGCGGTCGAAGATGCGGATCGCGGCCGCCCGCAGGAAGGAGATCATGACCGGTCGTCCGGCGCGCTTCGCGCGCGTACCCGTGCGGATCGTAGCGTGCCGGCACGGTCGTGCGGCGAGCACCGGCGCGGACACGTCGCGCAGCGGTGGCGGCCCGCGTCTCGCAGCGCGCGTATGGGGTACGATTGGCGGGTCCGGTCGGCGGCCAGCGACCCGACCGGGGTGGGCGGCCCGCTCCAGACGGGCGCGCAGGCTCTCAGGTGGCGCGGGATCCTTCGCAGGCAGGTCCTCGCCCGGCGGCGGCGCGGGTATCCGGCACATGTCCTCCAGCGACACTCCGAGCGAACACGTCGGCGCCGCGGGTCCGGCCGCAGACGCGAAGCGGATCTGCGTCTACCTGGGCGGCAACCTCGGGCGGGAGCAGCGGTACATCGACGAGGCCCAGACGTTGGGCCGCCTGATGGCGGTGAACGGCATCGGGCTGGTGTACGGCGGCGCCCGGGTCGGACTGATGGGCGTGCTGGCCAGAACCGTGCTCGAGCACGGCGGCGCGGTCACCGGTGTCGTCCCGCGGCAGCTCTCCTATCAGGACCTCGCCCTCGACAGCCTGAGCGAGCTGCACGTCGTCGACACGATGCACGAGCGGAAGCACCTGATGCAGTCGCTGGCCCACGCCTGCCTGGCGCTGCCGGGCGGCTTCGGTACGCTCGAGGAGATGTTCGAGGCGCTGACGTGGTCGCAGCGGCCGCTCGAGCTGCACGAGAAACCGTGCGTCTTCCTCAACATCGACGGCTACTACGACCACCTCTTCGAGTTCCTGGATCACGCCGCCGCGCGAGGTCTTCTGCTTCCGGAGAACCGGGCGCTCGCACGGCAGGCGCCGACCGCCGAAACGGCGCTGCAGGCGATCCGCAAGGTTTGGGCGGACGAGGAGGCGGCGATGCTCCAGGTGATGCGCGCGTACGAACAGTGAGCGGCGCGGTGACGCGCGGGTGCGCCTTCGCGGGCGGCGGCGTCTCGCCCGCGGAGGAGCGTTCGACGGGCGCACAGTATCCGCCCGCCCGCCGGCGTCAGGCCGAGCCCGGTGCCGACGCCTCGCGCGACTCGGTGATCGGGATGATCCGATCGAAGCCGCTGATCCGGAAGACCTCCTGGATGTGGTTCTTCATCGCGCACAGGACGAGCGAACCGTCGGCTGTCTTGAGCGCCTTCGCCGCGATGAGCAGCACGCGCATGCCGGCGCTGCTGATGAAGTCGAGTCGGCTGAAGTCGACGATCAACCGCCGCTCCCCGCCGCCGATGCGCTCCATGACGATCGACTCGAAGGCGCGGGCGTTGCTGCTGTCCAGCCTTCCGACCGGAAGCAGTACCAGCGCGTCGTCCGTCCGCTCTTCCGCCACTTCGATGTTCATCGCTGCTCCTCGTCGCTCCGCCGGCCTCCTCCGGAGGCCGGCGAGGTGAGATCGTGCTCCAGGGTCAGACGGTTGCGGCCGCCCTCGAACTCGTAGGTCACGCGATCCGCGAAGGTCTTGATGATGTGCAGTCCAAGCCCGCCGATCGGCCGGCGCTCCATCGGCGCGTCCACGTCGGGGTTGTCGACGGCGGTCGGATCGAACCTGTGCCCGTTGTCCACCGTCGTCAGCACCAGCGCATCCCCGTCGAGCCGCACCGTCACCTCGATCCGCGGGTCCGCGACACCATCGAAACCGTACGTCACGGAGTTTGTGATCAACTCGTCGAGCGCCAGGTTGATCATGTAGATCTTCGGATGGGGCAAGGCGTTGGCGTCGCCGAACTCCTCCACCATTCGGGACAGGCTGCGCACTGCCGACAACCGGGGCGACAGCGCAACGTGAAACTCGTCCATCATGATCGACCCCGGCAGGGTCGTTGCGAGCCGGCCCCCGACGCCCATCCCGTCGCTTCGACTCGCGCCCCCGCAGGTGGGGTGCCGTCCTACGGCGCAGACTCCTGATCCTTGGCGAAGGCCAGCCAGGTTCCGCGGAGGCCCGTCTGACCGATGCCGGGTCGCGTCCAGTCGCACACTCCGCCGGCGAAGATCGACCGCAGCTCGGCCTCGTCCTCCGCGGAGAATGTTACCGCGTAGTCCGACGGATCGACCGGCTTCGTCCGGCACTTGATGATGTCGCTCGCCACCGGGGCGCCGGCGACCTCGCGCGGCCCGGGCGCCGAAGGATAGAGCGCCTCGCAGCGGCCGCTGCCGCGCACCTGCTCCTCGACGATGCGGGCCGGATGTTCGTCCCGGGACCAGCAGGCGTCCGTGAGCTCGCGCGGCCGCGCCCGCACCAGGCGCTCGATGCGCGGGCCGTCCGATGGATCCGCGGCCAGGTTCGCCAGCCAGCGATCCATCTGAGCGAGGGCTCCCTGGAGCACCGGACTGCTGCTGCTGCTGTAGAGGCCGTGACGATCGTCCTCCACGAGCATCACATGGTTGTCGGTCCGTCCGTTCGCCTTGCGCAGCCGCTCGCGCATCGAGAACGAGTGGTAGCGCACGTGGACGTCCCCGTTCTCCCGGTCGTCGCTGTAGGCGCGGTAGTCGATGATGGGCGTCTCGGCGAGGCCGCCGCCCCCGTTGGTCAGGCGGCCGGTCTCGTAGGCGAGCCGGACGGCCTCCGGATCGGCCACCGTCCGCTCCGCCTGGAACCGCCCGTCCTGGTCGTAGCCGCCGATCCGCCGGTTCAGGTCGAGGAACTGGGCGGCCGTTATGACGCCGTCGTTCAGGGCGGCCAGACCGTACTGCACGCCGGTGTTGTCGAGAGGCCGCCGGGCGAAGCCGGTCTCGGCGTCCCGGCCGTAGATGTTCACGTAGTGGCTGTAGACGTCGCAGCGCGCCCCGTCGGGATTGCCGCTGGGGTGGTACTGCACGTGCTCGGGCAGGACGTCCGGGCAGAACTCCCCCACGTGGACCCGGCCGGCGTTGCGCGACACATTGGGCATCGTCGCCAGCGTCAGGAATCCGGCGACCGCCCGCTGCTCCTCCTCCGTGAAGGCGACGGTCGCCGTCTCGCGGAAGTAGCGGTCGAGCAGCCGGGCGTCGGTGACCATCGGGATGGTGCCGAAGCCGACGTCGGGAAAGCTGCAGCCCGGAATGATGCCGTCGAGCAGGCCGGGGTAGTTGTCGGCGATCTGGTGGTTCTGGTACGAGCCACCCGAGCAGCCCCACCCGATGGTGTAGCGCGGGGGGCCGTAAGCCTCGACGAAGCGCTCCTTGACGAGCATCATCGTCTCGGCGGCCAGCACGTCGTTGCAGTTGTTGCCGTAGACGTTCAGGCTGGCCGACGCGACGGCGTAGCCCTGCCGCAGCATCACGTCGTCGGTGACGCCGCCCGTGCGGGCTCCCTGGCGGTACCAGCCGTTCACACAGCCGCCGCCGAACGTGTAGATGAGACGCCCGTTCCAGCCCGGGGAGGCGGTCCAGGGGTCGATCTCCGCATGGCCGGCGCCCGGCGCGTGCAGCAGGGCGATCTGGTAGACGGCGCGGTTCGCAGTGCCGGTCTCGATGCGGACGACGTACGGCACCTCGCTGCCGTCCAGAGTGGTCGTCATGGCCACGTCGGTCGGCAGGATCGCCGGATCCGCCAGCGGCGTCAGGGTCTCCGCCCCCGCGGCGCGGTAGGCGTAGTCGACGCGGCGGGCGATCGAGCAGTGCTCGTCGAGCGGCGCGCCGAGCGTATCGCCCGACGGCAGCTCGAACGCTTCCGTCTCGCAGACGAACGGCTGCTCGTGCGGTCCGGAGAAGATCGGACCGTGGGCCGGGTGGTTGAGGAGCGTCAGGGACGCCGCCGGGGCATCTCCGAGGGTGACCGACACCTCGTTCGCTCCGAGCCGCAACCCGTCCACCATCCCGACGAGCCGCCCCGTCCCGGCGTCCTGGCGGAAGGCCGAAGTCGCGTCGCGGCCGTCGACTGCGACCCGCAGGTCGGCCGGAGCAACGCCGGGCGGCAGGGAGATCCCCAGCAACGCGTCGCCGCCGCTCACCGTATCGGGGCGACTCGACAGCACCGACAGCTCGATGCCGTCGTCGGCCGCGCGCGCCGGCGAGATCGTGAGACCCGCCAGCATCCCTACCAGCACCGGGCCAATCGCTGACCCGCGCGCTACCGTTCCAGGCTTCGGCATGGCTCGCTCCCCTCCCGAGGTTTCGCAGCAGGAAGATTACACGGACGGCGCCGGTGAAAGGGAAACGGCCTCCCGCGCGAGCCGCGTGTGCCGGCCGCAACGGCCGAGCGCCGTGCCCGCGGCCGGGGGCCGCCGGACACGGCGCTCGGCGTGTCGGACGCGGACTCCGCTACTTGAGCGACGAGTAGTCGCTGGCGCTCATCATGATGACTTCCGCGCCTTCGAGCGGCGCCGGGTACTTCGCCAGGAGCGGCTCCCAGTCGGGGTCCTCGCGGAACCCGTTCCAGACCTCGGTCCGGTGCGCGCGGTCGCGATAGGCGAGCATCCAGATGAGCGTGTTCGGATCGTCGAGGCTCTGCCAGACGGCGACGACCTTGGCGCCGTGCTTCTCGAAGATCGACACCTCGCCGTTGCGGAACCGGTCGTGCAGCTCGTTGATGCCGCCCGTGGTCTCGCCGTCCTCGGTGACGGCCGGCCGCGCGGTGTACATGCGAATCTCGAAGCAGCGCGAATCCTCCGCCACGTTCTTCTTGAGCTCGTCCGACAGGTCGCCGGCCGGTCCGCACGGCGGAAGCGGCTCGTCCTGGGCGCTGGCGGCGCCGGTGAGTGCAAGGGCCACGACGACGGCGAGAAAGACTGATCGCATTCCTGATCCCCTCCGGGTTGGTGTTGCCAAGTCCGGCGGCGTCTTCCCCGCCGCACGGACGCGACCCGCCTGCTGCACGCGGACCGCGTCCGCATTGTACGGCAGCCGGTGCCGTGCGGAAAGGGCGCGCGCCCGTCCCAACGCGACGGAGCGCGGTCGCGTTGGGAGTCTGCGCACGCGCGAGGCTCTTGCGTCGCCGGTTCTGCGGCGCAGACTCCTACGGGGCGGGTGCGCCGAGCCGGTTCCAGCTGACGGTCGTCCGGATCGTTCGCCCGTCGACGGTCGCGACCGGCCGCTCGAGCAGCAGCCGGCCCTCGCGCAGCGTGAACGCCCGCCGCGCCTCGCTCCCTACCGCGGCGGGATCGACGTGACCGGTCCGGCGGTGGACCACGACCCCCGCGTCCGGCAGCACCTCGAAGGGCCCGAAGTAGCTGACGTAGCTCCAGGGGGCCGTGCCGGCCGCGGCGGGCGCCGCGGCAACCGCCAGCTCGCGGGGTGGCGGTTCGTTCTCCCGCGAGGGGCTGTCGGCCTCGGAGGTCGGGGCGGCCCCGGCGTTCGGGCGCCGGCCGGCGCGCAGCAGATGCACGGCCATGTGGCCCGACGGCATGTAGATCAGGTTCCCCGACGCGTACTGCTCCCCCGGTACGTCGGCGCCGTCCGCGCTCCGCCGCTCGATCCGGTCGATCTCCCAGAACCCGAGCAGGGCGCGGGCCTCCGGTCCGACCTCGGACGCCGGGCCGATCCGCTCCCACACGTTGCGCAACTGGACGCCGGTCGTGCCGTAGCCGCAGCCGCGCTCGGTGACGAACGAGTCGGGACACCGGAGCGGCGGCAGGAGAACCAGCCGGTCCTCGGCCAGCTCGTACCGCAGGAGCATCTCGCTTCCGGTCGCCTCCGGGTCGAGGCTCCCGTCGATGCGGTGGATCAGGTAGCCCTCCTGCCCCTCGAAGCCATAGCGTCCGAAGTAGGCGGCGTAGCGCGCCGGCGCATCGAGGGCGGCGTCGGGATCGGGCGAAGCTCCGGAATCCGGTTCCGCCGTTCCGCGCTGCATCACCATCCCGACATGCTCGTCGTCGTACATCAGGTAGCCGAGCGCGACGCCCTGCCCGATCCCGCGATGAACGAAGTCGGGAAGCGGGTCGCCGTTCTGATCGCTGCGTTCGACGCGCAGGAGACGCCACGTTCCGGCGAGACGAGGCGGCGCAGCGACGGCCGTCTCGTCCGGAGCGATCTGCGGCTCGGGCGCTGCCGCGTCCGGCTCCGCCGCCGGGCGGCCGGCGTCGCAACCGGCCACGACGCCGGCCGCGATGCCGGCCGCCGCGGTGCGGAGGAAGCGTGCGAACGGGCGGGCAGGGCGGCGAATCATCCTCTCTCCTCCATCCTCGTCGAATTCCGCGGCTGGTTCACTCTACCGCGGCGCCGCGGCGCCGTCCCGGGGCGCCCGCAGGTACAATGACCGGGGCCGTCCGCTGCCCCCGTGCGGGTCGCAGGATCCGCCCTGCGCCAACCGCGAGCCGCTGCACCGACCCGGGTATCGCGCGTGCGAATCGTTCACTTCGCGGACCTCCATCTCGACGCGCGGTTCGCGTGGGCCGGGGCCGAGGGGGCCTCGGCGCGCCGGCGGCGGCAGGCGCTCCGGGACGCGCTCGGCCGGATTGCCGCTCTGGCGCGGGAGCTGAACGCCGGCGCCCTGTTCTGCGGGGGCGACCTCTACGAGCACGAACGGGTGACGCCCGACACGGCCGCGTTCGTGCGCGCGACGTTCGCCGACCTCTTCCCGCTCCCCATCTACCTCGCGCCGGGCAACCACGACCCGTACGGCCCCGGCAGCCTCTACGCCCTCGCGGACTGGAGCCCGAACGTGCACGTGTTCCGCGAGTCGCGCCTCGAGCCGGTCCGGCTCGGCGCCGGGCTGACGCTGTGGGGTGCCGCCCATCGCGCCCCGGCCGGCACCGGCGGCTTCTTCGACGGATTCCGCGTACGCGGGGATGGCGTGCACGTGGCGCTCTGCCACGCCGCGGAGCGGGCGTCGCTCGCCGCGCAGCGCAACGGCAAGGAGCCCCACGCGCCCTTCGACGCCGCCGACCTCGAACGGACCGGCCTGGCCCACGCGTTCCTGGGACACTACCATCGCCCTCGAGACGCCGCCCGCCACACCTACCCCGGCAACCCGGAACCGCTGGCATTCGGAGAGGACGGCGTGCGGGGCGCGGTCGCGGCGATCATCGCGCCCGACGGGACGACGTCCCGCGAGCGGCGCATCGTGTCCGAGACGGAGGTGCACGACCTCGCGCTCGACGTGACCGCGTGCGGTTCGCAGCAGGACGTGCGGCAGCGGCTGGCCGAGGCCGTGGCCGGGCGTCACGGCGTCATTCGGTTGACGGTCGAAGGGGAGCTCCAACCGGCCGTGGATCTCCGGCGGCAGGATCTGCACGACGCGCTGCGGCCCGCGTTCGAGGCGGCACAGGTGCGCTTCGGTGCGCTGCGAGCCGCCTACGCCCTCCAGGAGATTCGGCGCGAGCCGACGGTCCGCGGACAGTTCGTGCGGGATGTCCTCGCCGCCGGCCTGGCGGAGGACGAGGCGCGGCGGGTGCTGACCGCCGGTCTCCGCGCCCTGGAGGGACGGACCGACCTGGAGACGCCGTGATGCGGTTCGAGTCGCTGCGCGCCCATCCCTTCGGGCCCTTTCGGGATGCAACGCTGCGTCTGGCGCCGGGCATGAACGTCGTCTTCGGCCCGAACGAGGCGGGCAAGTCGACCTGGCATGCCGCACTCTACGCGGGGCTGTGCGGCCTGCGCCGCGGCCCCGGCGCGGGCCGCGCGGAAGACCGGCGCTTCCGGGATCGCCATCGCCCCTGGGACGCCGCGGGCGCCTGGGCCGTCTCCGCGCTGGTGGCGCTCGAGGACGGCCGCCGGGTCGAGCTGCGCCAGGACCTGGCGGCGAGGGTCGACTGCCGCGCGAGCGATGCGGATCGGGCCGGGCGGGACTACACCGGCGAGATCCTGCACGAGGGCGCACCCGACGGGTCACGCTGGCTGGGCCTCACCCGCAGGTCGTTTCTCGCCGCCTCGTCGGTCCGGCAGGCGCAGGTCCTGGGCTTGCTCGAGGATCCCGGCGCGCTGCAGGAGGATCTGCAGCGGGCTGCCGCGACCGCGGGGACCGACGAGACGGCGGCGCGGGCTCTCGGCCTGCTGGAGCGTTACCGCCGGGAGCAGGTCGGATCGGCCCAGTCGCGCTCGCGGCCGTTGCCGATGGCGCGGGATCGCGTGCGCGAGGCCCGCGCGGCCGTCGAACGGGCCCGCCACGCGCAGCAGGAATTCCGCGATCAGGCCGCCCGCATCGAGCGGAGCGAACGCGTGGCCCGGGCGTCGGAGGAGCGCGCCGCGGCTCTGCGCGCGGTCGCGGCCGACCGCGAGGCGGCGGAGGCGGAGCGCCGTGCCGCCCGCGCCGCCCGGCTCGCCGCCAGGTTCCCCGAGGGCCCGCCGCGTCCGGACGAGGACGCCCGCGAGGCCGAGCAGGTCGCCGCGGCGCTCGCGACGTGGCGAACGAGTCCCGAGCCCCACCCACCCGAGGGACCGGACGCCGACACTCTGGCGCGCGCGCTGGGCGCTGCGGCCGTTGCCGACGACGACGAGCCGGAGGAGGCCTCCGGCTGGGGAAGGGCCTCCTCGATGTGGCCGGTCGCCTGCGGCGTCGGCGTCGCGGCCGGCCTTGCGCTGGCGCTGGCCGACATGGCGGTCACCGGTCTCGCGGTCGGCGTGCTCGGGCTCGGCGGCTTCGTCTGGTGGCGGCTCGCCGCGCGGCGGCGGGACCGATCGGTGACGGCGTCGACCGCGGCTGCTCTCCGGGAGCGGCGCCGGTGGCTGCGCGACCGCATCGCTCACCGGCGGGAGGCGGACGGCCGGTACGCGGAGGATCTCGAGCGGCGCAGGCGCGCGATGTCGGCCCTGCGCGCCGCGGCGGAGGCGGTCGGCATCGCAGCCGCCGATCCCGGGGCGCAGGCGGCGGCGCTGGCCGATTGGCAGGGACGCCGGCGCGCGGCGAGCGCGGACCTCGAGCAGCGGGGCGCGGAGTGGGACACTTTGCAGCAGCTCCTCGGAGGGCAGTCGCTCGACGCGCTCGCGGCGACCGCGGCCGCCCGGCGCGCGAACGCCGCGGCGCGCGCGGCGAGCGTCGGAGCGGTGGCGCTGGGCCTCGCGCGCGCGGCGCCGGTGACGGCGGCGGCGCTGGACCGAAGCGAGCGCGAGGCCGCGGCCGAGCGTGCCGCCGCTCACACCGGCCGCGGCCGGCTCGAGCAGCTCGCCGCCGGGCTGCCCAGCCTCGTCGACGCCGAGGAGGAGCTCGAGGCGGCACGGCGCGAGCTCGATCGCGTGGAGCGCCTCGACCGGACCCTGGCTACGACCATCCGTTTCCTCGAGCAGGCCGAGGAGCGGGTGCATCGGGACGTGGCCCCCGTGCTCGGCGCCACGGTGCGGCAGTGGCTGCCGCGGGTCACCGGGGAGCGCTACGCGGACTGCAGGATCGACCCGGAATCGCTCCGGGTGGAGGTCCGCGCCGCCGGAGGCGAGTGGCGGCGCGCCGAGCTGCTGTCGCATGGCACCGCCGAGCAGGTCTATCTGCTGCTGCGCTTCGCGCTTGCGCGCCACCTCGCGGCGCCGGGCGAGGTCTGCCCGCTGATCCTGGACGACGCGGTGGCCGCCTGCGACACGGACCGCAAGCACGCCCTGCTCGACACGCTGCGAGAGATCAGCGCCTCGGCGCAGGTGATCCTGTTCACGCACGAGGAGGACGTGCGGGAGTGGGCCCGGCGGGAACTCTCCGCACCGCGCGATCGCCTGACCGCGCTGGCGCCCCCGGCCGTGGCGTAGGAGGTCGTGCCCCCAAGAGAGGTGGATTCCATGCTTCAGAACTCCAGGACGGCGAACCGACGGAAACGGGGCCGGCGGCCGGGCCCGAAGGTCGCGGGGGCGGCGGTCGCCGTCGCCCTGGCGCTCGGTGTCGGTACCGATTCCGGTCGCGTGGTCGCCCGGCAGGCCGCGGCGGGGACCGGCGACCCGATCGCCGAGCTGGTAGGCCGACTCGACCTGGATCGCTACAAGGCCGTCATCCGGGGTCTCGCCCAGTTCGGCGACCGCCGGCAGGGTACGCAGCGCAACCGGGACGCCGTCGACTGGATAGAGGCGTGGCTCGAGTCCGCCGGCTGCCCGACCGAGCGCCTGCACTACACCTACGATCCGCCGCCGCGAACCGGCCGCGCTACGCCACCGCGCCCCGAGCCGCTGCTGAATACGCCGGGCCCGACCGCGACCGGCGGGCGCATCGGGCGCAACGGCAGCGGGCCGGGCGGAAGCTCCATCTTCGGCTACCGGGCCCGCACGGGTGTGGCCCGCGATCCGCTCGCGCAGCCCGATGAGAGGCTGCGCGCCCTGAACCTCGAGGAACCGGTGCCCGGGCCGCGGTCCCAGGTCTACTGCACCAAGCTGGGCGCCGCGCGGCCCGATGCGATGTACATCGTCGGCGCCCACATGGACGGGCTGGGCTTCGGCGAGGCGGCCGACGACGACGCGTCGGGCACCGCGCTCGTCATGGAGCTGGCGCGGATCCTGAGCGCGCCCGATGTCGAGACCGAGGTGTCGATCCGCTTCGCCCTCTGGAACGACGAGGAGACGGGCCTCAACGGCAGCCGCGCCTACGTCGAGCAGCGGAGAGCGCGCCAGGGCGTCGAGGATCCGTCCGGGTCCGGCCGCTACCCGGAGCCGCGCTGGCTGGGGATGATCCAGCACGACATGATGCTGTTCGATCACGGCGCGCCGGGGCCCGACGGGATCGTCAGCCGCGACCAGCGGCGCGAGGCGGACGTGAACATCGAGTTCCAGTCGGAGTCCGCCCTCGCCGCCGAGGCGCGGGACCTGGCGTTCCGCTTCAAGGCGGCCAACGACGCCTACGCGACGGACTACCCGGCCACGGTCGGGCCACACATGACCAACACCGACTCGACCCCGTTCATGAACGACACGCCGTCGATCAGCCTGCGCGAGAACGAGCGCGGGATGCAGATCGGCGCCGGGTGGAACCCGCATTGGCACCAACCCACCGATGTCTTCGCGACGTACACGGACGACGACTTCCGGTTGGGGCTCAACGCGGCCCAGACGACGCTGGCCGCGATCGCGGAGCTGGCCGGCGCTACGGTCAACCGCGGGCCCTGAGCAGCAGGTGGTGGGCCCCTTTTCCGGGCCGGCGCGGTTCGACGCCACGAAACGTCGCGCGCCCGGTGGCTCGGGCCATCGCGGGCTTCGCACGGAGCGGCGGCGGTCCGGCGTGGCGGGTCAGACGAAGCGCCACCGCAGGAGGTGCCGCTCGATCCGTTCGGCGCACGCGAACAGCAACAGCACGACGACCATTATGAGCAGGATCAAGGCAATCGTCAGGGCGGCGTTGTAGGTGCTCTGCGCGAACTGCAGCAGGTAGCCGAGCCCCCGGCTCGAGGCGACGAACTCGCCGACCACCGCCCCCGTGAACGCGAACCCGACCGCGACCTTGAAGCTGCCGAGCACCCAGCTCGTCACCGACGGCACGTAGACCTCGCGAACCAGGAACCTCCGCCCGCCGCCGAGGGTCCGGATGCGCTCCACGAGGCGCGGGTCGACCTCGCGGATGCCGTTGTAGACCGCGAAGAAGATGAGCACGGCGACCAGGATGGTCGCCAGCGCAAGCTTCGACGCCAGCCCGATGCCGAGCCAGATGACGAACAGCGGCGCCAGGATGACGCGGGGAATGGCGTTGAGGAGGATCATGACCGGCTCGAGGAGGTCCGCGAGCGGCGGCACCAGGGCGGCCGCGAAGCCCAGGACGATGCCGAGCGCGAGACCGACGGCGAGCCCGGCGAAGGCGGCGGCGACCGTCGCTCCAAGGTGCGGCCACAGATCGCCGCCGACGGCCAGCTCGGCCAGCACCTGGCCCACCGCCGACGGCGGCGGAGCGTAGAAGGGGTCGAGCCCGCCGGCGGCCGACAGCGCCTCCCATGCCGCCAGCAGGGCCAGCAACGCGACCCCTCGGCGTACCAGCAGGACCCGGCGGCGCTCGGTCATGCCGCGGGCGCTCCCGACGGCGCCGCCGCCTCTGCCGGCGCCGGCCGCCCCTTCGTCTCCTCGACCGCGAGCTCGTCCCACACGCGCCGCAGCAGAGGCCCGAAGGCCGGATGGCCCCGCGCCTCCAGGACGCGCCGGGGCCGCGGGATCGGAACGCGGTGGCTGGCGCGAATCGAGGCGCGCGGTCCGTGACCGAGCACGTGCACGACGTCGGAGGCGCTGATCGCCTCTTCGAGATCGTGCGTCACGAGCAGCACGGTGAGGTGCTCGCGCTCTACCCACTCGAGCAACTCCTGCGTAATGCGGGTCCGCACGATGGCGTCGAGCGACGCGAACGGCTCGTCCATGAGAAGCAGGCGCGGTCGGAGCGCGAGGATCTGCGCGATGGCGACGCGCTTGCGCTGGCCGCCGGAGAGCTGGGCCGGATAGCGGTCGCCGAGGCCGGCGAGCCCGAGGGCCGACAACCAGTGCTCGGTGCGCTGGTCGACCTCGGACGCCGGCAGCTCCCGGATGCGCAGGCCGAGGGCCACGTTCTGGCGCGCCGTGCGCCAGGCGAGCAGGGCGTCGTCCTGGAACAGAAAGCCGACGTCGCGGGGCCCGACGCCGAGGTCGACCCTCCCTCGCGACGGCGTCAGGAGACCGGTCACCACGCGCAGGATGCTCGTCTTGCCGGAGCCGGACGGACCGACCAGGGTGGCGAACTCCCCCGCCGCGACGTCGAGGTCGATGCCGTCGAGGATCGGCTCCCCCCCGAAGCCGACCGCCAGCCCGCTGACCTGGAGCATCGTCCCGCCGAGGTCCTAACCCGCGAGGGCGCCGGGGTCCAGCAGGCGGTCCAGATCGACCTGTCCGGGCTGGAGAAGCCCCGCCACTTCCTGGGCCTGCATCACGCGCTCGGCGGCTTCGACGTCCAGCGCGACCCGCTCCGGGTACAGCGACCGGCGGTAGCGGGCGATGACCCGCTCGAGCCGATCGACGTCGCCGCCGGCGACGAGCGCATCCGGGAGCGCCGCCACGATCTCGGCCGGGGGCAGGCTTCGCGTGTCGTCCAGGCCGCGGGCGAGCGCCGCGGCCAGCCGGCGGATCTCCGGCAGGCGCTCGTCCCGTTCCTCCGCCCGCACCGAGACGCCCATGAACTCGTAGGCGCCGCCGAGGTGACGCCGCGCCTCCTCGAGTTCCATGAAATTCGCCAACTCGCGGCCGCCCGCCTCCACGATCAGCGTCAGCGCCGGCTCCTGCAGCATCGCCGCGTCCACCTGCCCGAGGCGCAACGCATCGAACACGTTGGTGCCGATGGCGGCGAAACGGACCCCTCCCGCATCCACGCCGGCGCGCTCGAGCAGGAAGAGGAGCAACGCGTGGTCGGCGTTGCCGAGGGCCGAGATGCCGACCGTCCGGCCCGCGAGGTCCACCGGTGCGTCGACAGCGCCCGCGGTGCCCGGCGCGGTCGCCAGCGCGAACAGCGGCAGGCGTCCGGTCGACGCAACGCGCCGAATCGCGGCTCCGTTGGCGGCCGCCTGCAACGCAACGTCGAACGACGTTCCCGCGTAGTCGACCGCGCCGCCGACCAACGCCTGCATCGCGGCGTTGCCGCCGCGCGTGTAGACGAGCTCGACCGCCAGTCCTTCTGCCGCGAAGTGGCCGCGGACCCGCGCAACCTCGTACGGAACCACGCACAGGAGCTGCCCGCAGAAGGCGAAGCGCAGGCGGACGGCACCGTCCTCCGGCGCGGTGTCGCAGCCGCTGATCGCGATGACGCCGGCCGCAGCGGCCAGGCTCTTCAGGGTGGTGCGCCGGTCCCACTCCGCCCCGGGGGCGGGCCGCCGGGGCCCACCGGCTCCGCCGTCCCCCGCGTCCGCCACGATCCCCAGCAGATCGGGATTCGTTGCCTCACAGCACCCCACGGCGGCCACAATATCATGCGATCCGCGTCGCGCGGCCCGTATCGCGCGGTCTGCGCCGTCCGGGCTCGCCGCGCCCGGCGTGTGTCAACATAGGCTGACGAGGAGGACTCGATGAGCAATCGCAGTCTGCGCGTCGTCGTGGGCGTCATCGTTTGCCTGGCGCTGGTTCCGGCCGTTGCCGCCGCGCAGCCCGCCGAGGCGCCCCTGCGGACCGCGTGGGGCGACCCCGACCTGCAGGGGATCTGGAACAACTCCACGCTGACCCCGTTCCAGCGTCCGGCCGAGCTGGGCGCTCAGGAGTTCCTGACCGAGGAGGAGGCGGCCCGCATCGAGCAGGAGGCGGCGGACCGCAACGTGCGCCTGGCGAACCGTCCCGCGCTTCGCACGGAAGCCGGCGCGAGCGTCGACCGGGGCATCGACGGCGCGCCCGGCGCCTACAACAACTTCTGGATGGAACGCGGCACGACGGTGCTGCCGACCCGGCGGACGTCGGTCATCACCGACCCGCCGAACGGCCGCCTGCCCGCTCTCACGCCGGAACTCGAGGCGTGGATGGCGTCGCCGGAGTGGCGTCACATCGCCGACGTGCGGGGCGGACGCCGGCCTACCGAGACGTGGGAGCAACTCGACGGCGGCGACCGGTGCCTCTGGTACCGCGGCGTCCCGTCGTTCCCCACCGCCTACAACAACCACTACCAGATCGTGCAGACCCCGGACGTGGTGGCGATCCTGCAGGAGCACATCCACGACGTCCGCTTCATCCCGATCGACGGACGCCCGCACATCGCCCCCTCCATCCGGCAGTTCGCCGGAGACTCCCGCGGCAGCTGGGAGGGCGACACCCTGGTGGTGGAGACGACGCACTTCAACCGGCACGCCTTCATCCGCAACTTCGGACCGAACCTCAGCCAGGAACTGCACGTCGTCGAGCGCTTCACGCGCCTCGGCCCCGACACGCTCGGCTACGAGTTCACGGTGACCGATCCGAAGACGTGGACGCGGCCGTGGAGCGGCTCCCTGCCTATGGCGCGCACCGAGGGCCCGGTCTACGAGTACGCCTGCCACGAGGGCAACTACGGGCTGTTCAACATGCTCGCCGGCTCGCGCGCGCAGGAGCGGGCGGCCGGGGAGACGCCGTAGCGCCCGCCCGCGGGTGGCCGATCGTCATGGCGTTCGCGGTATCCCCGGGTCTACGGCGCCTGCACGCGCGGCGCGACCTGCAGCACGAGGTGCGACGGGTGCAGGTCGTCGTGAAGCACGCGCTGGGTGGCCGGCTCCAGGTCGGCCCCTTCGCCGAAGACGGTCGCGGTGTTGGGGTTGCGGTCGAAATGGGGGAAGTTCGACGAGCTGATCTCCAGGCGAATGCGGTGGCCGCGGCGGAAGACGGTGGCCGTGTAGCCGAGGTCGATCGTGTAGTCGTGGACCGCTCCCGGCGTGAGCCACGATTCCAGGTGGTCGGAGTTCCGGAAGCGCGCCCGGATGATCCCCTCGGAGACGTTGTGGGCGTAGCCGTCGAGGTGCACGTCGACCAGCTTGGCGGTGAAGTCGGTGTCGGGGGCTGACGACGCCGCCCACAGCTCGACCCGCACCGGGCCGATGACGGTCAGGTCGTCCTCGAGCGGTTCGCTGGTGTAGACGAGGACGTCGCCGCGGCGCTCCACCCCGCGCTGGTCGAAGGCCCCCGACGCCAGCATGTCGTTGCGGCAGCACATGTTGCCGCCGACGGTCGAAACCGGCTCGCGCGGATCGTAGACATAGCGGTCGGCCGGACCGGCGGGGCCGTCAGCTACGAGCGCGCCGTCACCGGCGAGCGAGTTGGCGTGGCCGCCGCTCCGCAGGTAGAGGCGGGTCTCGACCGTGCCCGGCGGCGGGAACTCGTCCGCCGTCACCCAGAACCCGCCGCCGGCCGTGCCCTCGTCCGGCGGGGTCATGACGAAGAGCCGGACCGGTGGATCGTCGGCGACGCCGTTGTCGATCCCCTTCAGCCAGTAATCGAACCAGCGCACCCAGGCCGCGTTGAGGTCGAACGCGTTGTCCGGGCCGAAGTCAATCTCCCCCGCCGTCGTGTCGGCGGGGCAGGCGTGGCAGAGCGCGCGCATGACGAGCTGCGTGCCGCTCCGCGCCGCCTCCGAGCCGGCCTCCTCGCGCATCCCGAGGAAGTTGCGGACCGTTCCCTCCTGGAAGACGTCGTACCAGCCGCCGGTGATGAGCGCGGGCACCTGGATGCGCGGGTACTTCGTCTCGACGTCGAGCGCGCCCCAGTAGTCGTCGTAGGCGGGCCGGGCGAGCCATTCGTCGTAGTAGGCGGCGATGTTGCCGTTGCGCCGGAACCCGGTGAAGTCCTTGAGCGGCACCTGCCACAGCCAGTCGTCGAGGAGCCCCGCACGCCCCTCGGCGACGAACGCCTCGACCTCCTGCAGCACCTGCTCCCGCGGCATCCCGGCCGCCTCGAGCCGCCGCTGCAGCGTGTCGGGGGCCAGCGTCTGCGCGGTCCAGCTCTGCGCGAACCAGAGGTCGAAGGCACCCCCCTGGTAGGTCCAGCCCTTATGGTAGTCGGACGAGCTGTAGTGCGGCGCGATGGCCACCAGGTGCGGCGGCTGCTCGACGGCGGCCTGCCACTGCGTCAGCCCTACGTAGGAGCCGCCGACCATGCCGACCTTGCCGTTCGACCACGGCTGGGCGGCGGCCCACTCCACCGCGTCGTAGCCGTCACGGGCCTCCTGCCGCATGGCGTCGAACTCGCCTTCGGAGCGGTAACGGCCTCTCGTGTCCTGGTTGAGCGTGGCGTAGCCGCGCGCCGCGAAGTAGGTCCCGACCGTCGCATCGCAGTCCGTCCCGGGGGCGGGAGAGCGGCGGTTGTAGGGCGTTCGCTGCAGGATGACCGGGAACGGGCCCTCACCCGGCGGGAGATACACCTCGGTCGCCAGGCGAACGCCGTCCCGCATCGGCGCCTGCTCGATGCGGCAGGTGACGCCGGAGGAATCGTGCGGCGAGGCCTGGCTCGCAGCAGCGGCCGCCGCCGGTGCGGCCAGCGTCGGCGTCAGGATCAGCCCGGCCACGACTCCGGCCGCTCCGGCGAGGGCCGCGAGCGACCCGGCCGCGGGCGTCGCCGACGCCACCCCGTGCTCCGCAACGTTTCGCGTTCCCATTGTCGCCTCCCCTGACGGACGCCTCCGGCCGGAGGCGCGCGACTATCCCCGCCCCTCTGCGCGAACACCGCCCATTGCGGCCCGCTGCGTCGGCGAGGCCGGCGCCCACCGACGCATCGCTGGCGCGAGACTCCTGCCGCACACGCGCTACGGCGCAGCCTCCTGGACGAGGCGCAGGCCCTCGCCGATGATAGCGCGCAGGAACGGGTCGCCGACGCGGCGCCGACGCTCGAAGGCCTCCGCCCTCATGACGATCGGCTCCCCCGGAAGGGTCGTGCGCCGCAGCACCTCGCCGACCTGATCGAAGACGCGGCCCGGCAGATCGCCGACCACCAGCAAGTCTATGTCGCTGTGTGTGACGATGCTCGTCCGCCCCCGTGCGTAGAGCAGGGCCTCGAGCGCCTTCTCCCCCGCCTGCTGCGCCTGGAAGCAGGCCCACTCGTGGTGTCCGGTCGCGGCGCTGTCCTCGGCGGCGGCCAGATCCGCGCGCGCCTGCGCGAGCCAGGTTCGCCCCACGAGACCCCGGCCTGCCATTCCCTACGATGACATGGCGAGCGTTTCCGGAACAGCGCCGGCCGAGGCGGCCGAACACGGACGGCGGCGCGGTCGCCACCTCGCGCAGTCGAAGCCCGCGGCAGCGGAGGCTGCTGCGTCCCGATGGGGGCGCGACCCTGCCGCCTGACGGCGTCGGACGTCGAGCAGCGCAGAAGATGGGGCTACTGCGTCCCGATGGCGGCGCGGCCCTGCCGGAGCACGTACTTCTGGATCTTGCCGGTCGCCGTCTTGGGCAACTGCTCGACGAACGACACCTTGCGCGGCGCCTTGAAGTGCGCCATGTGGTCGCGGGCGTAGGCGATGATGTCGTCGGCGCCGCACGCCGCGCCGTCGTTCAGCACGACGAAGGCGTGCGGCGTCTCGCCCCAGCGCTCGTCGGGGACGCCGACGACGGCGATCTCGCGTACCGCGGGGTGGCGCATCAGCACCCCCTCGACCTCGACCGACGAGATGTTCTCGCCGCCGCTGATGATGACGTCCTTGAAGCGGTCGCGGATCTCCAGGTAGCCGTCCGGGTGCACGACGGCGGCGTCCCCGCTCCGGAACCATCCGCCGCGCATCGCCTTCGCGGTGGCGTCCGGGTCGTTGTAGTAACCCGCCATGACGACGTTGCCGCGCACGACGATCTCGCCGAGCGTGGCGCCGTCCCGCGGCACGTCGGCGTCGTTGTCGTCGACGACGCGCAGCTCACCCGAGGTGACGAGCTCGACGCCCTGCCGGGCCTTGATCGTCGCCCGCTCGGCGGCGGGGCGTGCCCGGTGGTCGGGCCGGGGCTCGCAGACGGTGATGAACGGCGCCGTCTCGGTGAGGCCGTAGACGTGGATGAGCTCCCACCCGAACTCGTCCTCTACCCGCTGGATGGTGGCGGCGGCGGGCGGGGCCCCTGCCGTCATCACCTTGACGCCCCGGCGCACCTCTCCCCGGTCGCCGGGCGGCGCCGTCGCCAGCATGATCAGCACCGTCGGCGCCGCGCAGAGGTGCGTCACCGACTCGTCGCGCAGCAGGCGGAACGCCAGGGCCGGATCGATCGCCCGGAGGCAGACGTGCGCGCCGCCCACCGCGGTCACCGTCCACGTGAACGTCCAGCCGTTCGCGTGGAACATGGGCAGCGTCCACAGGTAGCGGGCCTCGCACGTCATCGGCCAGTGGATGAGCGTCCCGACGACGTTCATGTACGCGTTGCGATGGGTGATCATCACGCCCTTCGGGCGCGACGTGGTGCCGCTGGTGTAGTTGATGGTCAGCAGATCGTTCTCGTCGATCGCCGGCGCGTCGAAGGCGGGCTCTTCGGCTGCGGCGAGCGTCTCGTAGTCGAGCCACCCGTCGCGCTCCCCTTCGAGTGCCACGCGGTGGACGAGATCCGGACACGACGCCCGCACGCCGTCGACGGCCTCCAGGTAGTCGGCGTGCGCGCAGACCACCTTCGCGCCGCTGTGCCGGATGATGTAGGCGATCTCGTCCGCGGTGAGCCGGAAGTTGATGGGGACGAGGACGGCCCCGATCTGCGGCACGGCATAGAACGACTCGAGTTGCGCGTGCGTGTTGGGCGAGAGGTAGGCCACCCGGTCGCCCTTGGCCACCCCGAGCCGCTGCAGCGCGGCCGACCAGCGGTCGCAGCGCGTGAAGAAGTCCGCGTAGGTGAACCGGGATGGGCCGTCGACCACCGCCTCGCGATCCGGATACAGCGTGCGGGCGCGGCGCAGGAACTCCAGCGGAGTCAGGGGCGTTTCCACGATGGCCCCGGATGATACCATGCGGTCCGCGGCTGTTTCCGGGGGTGCGTCGGGCGGCGGCCTCGCCCGGCGGGCCGGCGCGGAATCCGAACTCACGGCTCCGGACGGGGTGCGCGATGACCTTCGTATCCGCTCTCGAACCGCATGCGCTCTGGACCCACTTCGACACCATCCTGACGATCCCGCGCGCCTCGAAGGATGAGGGACGGATGCGGGCCCACGTCATCGCCCTCGCCGAGCGCGCCGGCTGCAGCCACGTCGTCGACGGAGCGGGGAACGTGATCGTGCGCAAGCCCGCCGCCCCGGGGCACGAGGTGTCGCCGGTGACGATCCTGCAGTCGCATCTCGACATGGTGCAGGAGAAGAACGCGGACGTCGCCCACGACTTCGCCACCGACGCCATCGTGCCGCAGCGGGCCGGCGAGTACCTGACGGCGACCGGCACGACGCTCGGCTCGGACAACGGCATCGGCGTCGCCACGATGCTCGCCGTCCTGGAGGCCGACGACCTGATTCACGGACCGCTCGAGCTGCTGTTCACGATCGACGAGGAGACCGGCTTGACCGGCGCCGCGCAGCTCGACGGCAGCCTCCTCGCCGGTCGCCGCCTGATCAACCTCGACTCCGAAGAGGAGGGGTGCCTGTACGTCGGCTGCGCCGGCGGCGGGGAGACGCGCATCGAGCTCGGCGTGCAGGCGGCGCCGGCCGGCGGCGGCGAACGGACGGTGACGCTGGCCCTGACCGGTCTCAAGGGGGGCCACTCCGGCTGCGACATCCATCTGCAGCGCGGAAACGCCGTCTGCCTGCTGGCGCGCGCCCTCTGGGCAGCGCACACCGACACGCCGTTCCGCCTCGCGCGCCTCGAGGGCGGGAGCGCCCACAACGCCATTCCGCGCGAGGCGTTCGCGACGGTCGTCGTGGCAGGGGACGACGCCCGGGAGCGCGTGATCGCGGCGATCGAGGCGGAGTTCGCGGCGATCCGGGACGAATACCGGCCGGCCGATCCCGGCATGGCGCTCGCCGTCCGCGACGGTAGCGGCGCAGGCCGCGCCTGGGCGCCGGAGACCACGGCCACCGTGCTCCGGCTGATCGCCAGCCTGCCGCACGGCGTCGAGGCGATGAGCTACGACATTCCGGACCTCGTGGAGACGAGCAACAACGTCGCCACGGTTCGCGCCGCCAACGGCTCGCTGGTGATTACGACCAGCTCCCGGTCGTCGGCCGACGCGGAGCTCGAAGCCCTGCGCCGCCGCATCCGCGCCACGGCGGAGCTCGCCGGCGCCGTGGTCGACGCGGCTCCCGCCTATCCCGGGTGGAAGCCCGACCTCGATTCGCAACTGCTCGAGGTCGCGAAGGGCGTCCACACCCGCGAGATCGGCGCGGAGCCCGAGGTCAAGGCGATTCACGCCGGGCTCGAATGCGGCATCATCGGCAAGAAGATCCCGGGCATGGACATGATCTCCTTCGGGCCGGTCATCGAGTTCCCGCACTCGCCCGACGAACGGGTCCATATCGACTCCGTGGGGCGCTTCTACCGCCTGCTGACAGCGACCCTCGCGGCGCTGGCGTAGTTCATGCGGCGGCGGCCACCCCTCCGCGGGTGTCCACGCCGTGCGCCGTTGGGCTCTTGGCTATCTGCTTCGGGGACGTCAGGCCCGAAACGTCGTCTCGCTATCCGCGGACGTCCTCGTCACCTGACGGAGTTGCACCGGAGACGTGCAGGGCCATGCAGACGACGTCGTCGGCGACGCCGTCGAGCAGGCGAGCGCCGCGCTTGAGCCCTTCCCGGACGAAGCCGGTCTTCTCGAAGACGTGGACGGCGCGCGTGTTCGAGGCGAACACCTCCAGCTCGATCCGGCTGATCCCCGCTGCCGCGGCCGCCTCGATCGTTCGCGCCAGCAACGTCGGTCCGAGCCCGCGCTCGCGATAGGCGCGCAGGAGGCCGACGCCGAGCGTGCCGACGTGACGGAACCCCTCGAATGGGTTGCGCCGGATATCGCACCAGCCGGCGACGCTGTCGTCGTCGGCAACCGCTACCAGCTGCACGCCTCCGCCGGCGACGATGCCGCGGGCGAACTGCCGGACCTCGTCGAGAGAAAAGCCCTCGACGGTGCCCAGGTAGCGCCGTTCCCGCGCGACCTCCTCGATCGCTCGGCAGAGGCCTCCGAGGTACGCCTCGGACACCGGCTCGATCCGTACGGACATGCCTCGTCTCCCGCTTCGCCTCCCGCGCTCATTGACAGCCGGCGTCACTCGAGAAGGCACCGGGTGGCGATCACGACGCCGACCGCGGCCAGGGCCAACTGACCATCCCCTTCACGAACAGGAGTTCTCGGGCCGTCAACGCGCACGGGACAGAACGGAATCCCGAGCCAGATGCAGCGCGGCCAGCGCCTGCTGCTTCGAGACCGACGGGAACTGATCGAGAAACTGGTCGAGCGCCTCTCCCGCTTCCGGGTAATCGAACAATCCCCGGACCGGCACCCGCGTGCCGCGGAAAACCGGAATGCCCCCGGAGATTTCCGGATCACTGTGGACGACAGGAAACGCGTCAACCATCCGAACCATCATACGTCACCGATCTGACCGCGGCGCTCCCCTTCAGCCGACCAACCGGCAGATGGTGCCGACGGCACGAATCACGCCGGCCGACCCACGACCCAGACCGCTTCCGTCGCGAGCGTCGCGGCGAACCGGCTTCCCTCATTCTGCAGCGATTTCCATTCGGCGGCGGTGTACACCAGCAGGTCCACCGGCACGGGCAGGGTGTCGGTCGGCCAGTCGCGGGCGCGCCCGATGAACGGAAGGGTGCTCCGTCGCACGATGGCGACGAGGTCGAGATCGCTGCCGAAACCGGCATCGCCTCGCGCATAGGAGCCGAAGTAGCCGAGCGCGCTCAGCTCCGGTCGCGTCTCCGACTGTGTATGCGACCAGACGCGCAGCGCGTCGAGTACGTGGTCAGCGGTCGGCCAGCGCTTGACGCACGAAGCCGAGGATGTCAGCGGCATAGCTCAGTCCCTGATCACTCTGCAGCGGGCCATAGTGTTCGAAGGACGGCCCGTCGGGGTGCCCGTTCGGATAGCGCGCCGGCACGTAGAAGGTGTCCAGCACGGTCGCGCGGGCGACGAGGTCCGCCGGCGCGCCGTCCGGCAACTGCTTCAGGAGGCGCGCGACGACGTGCCCCCACGCCTCCTGTCCGCGCGCCAGGTGCAGAGCCTTCACCGCCTTCTCCGCCGCCTGGTGAGCGGCGAAGCAGGACCAGTCGTGGCGTCCGTCTCGCCGCGACGCAGCCGCCTGCTCGAGATCGTGCTCCGCCTGGGCGAGCCAGTCCTTCCAGCGCTGAGCCATGGTGCCCGCTACCGCTTCGGACCCACCCTCTCCGCGAGGCCCTGCGCGGCGCTCCCCGGGGGCAGACGATGGCCTCTCATCCGGGTGCTGCCGCTCTCTACCCGAGGTCTCCGGGAACGGCCGCCCCGGCCACCGAACCTGCGGTCGGGGGATCCGCCGCCTGCGCCTCCGCGTCGTCTTCGTGGGCGCGGATGACCTCCAGGAACGTCTCTCCGTAGCGTTCCAGCTTCGTGGCTCCGACGCCCGGAATGGCCGCGAACTCCTCCAGCGAGCGCGGGCGCCGCTCGGCCATCGCGACGAGGCTGGCGTCGTGGAAGATGACGTAGGGCGGCACGCCCTGATCCGCCGCCAGCTCGCGGCGGAGCGCCCGCAGCGCGTCGAACAGCGCCTGGTCCGCCGGGCCGGAAACGGAGCGCGGTCGGTCCGTGCCGGCGGCGGCCCCCCGCCGGTCGCGCCGCGGTCGCGCCGCCGGCGCGTCGCGGCGGAGCGTGACGGCGATCTCGCCACGCAGGGCAGGGCGCGCCTCGCCCGTGAGCTGCAATCCCCCGTAGCCGTCGACGTCGACCCGCAGCAGGCCGCGGGCCACGAGCTGGCGGACGATCGACCGCCACTCCGCGGCGTCCCGATCGGCGCCGACCCCGAACGTCGGCAGCCGATCGTGCCCGAACCGCCGGACCCGATCGCCCGCCCGGCCGCGCAGGACGTCGACGACGTACCCCGCGCCGAAGCGCTGCCCCGTCCGGTAGACGCACGAGAGCAGCTTGCGCGCTTCCTCCGTGGCGTCCCAGGTCTCCGGGGGCTCGATGCAGTTGTCGCAGTTGGCGCAGCCTTCCGGGGGCGATTCCCCGAAGTACTCCAGCAGCGACCGTCGACGGCAGGTCGCCAGCTCGCAGTACCCGAGCATGGCGTCCAGCTTCCGCCGCTCGATCCGCTTGCGGGCCTCGTCCGCGTCCGAGCCGTCGACCATCTGCCGCCGCGTCACCACGTCCTGCAGCCCGTAGGCCATCCAGGCGGTCGCCGGCAACCCGTCGCGGCCGGCGCGGCCGGTTTCCTGGTAGTAGGCCTCCAGGCTGCCCGGGAGATCGAGATGGGCGACGAAACGGACGTCGGGCTTGTCGATCCCCATGCCGAAGGCAATCGTCGCGACGATGACGACGCCCTCGCCTCGGACGAACCCATCCTGCGCGGCCTCGCGCTCGCGGGCGTCGAGGCCGGCATGGTAGGGCCGTGCATCCACGCCGCGCTCGCGCAGCCAGTCTGCCGTCTCCTCGACCCGCCGCCGCGACAGGCAGTAGACGATCCCGGCGTCGCGGGCGTGCTCCTCCGCGAGGAGACGAGCGAGCTGATCACGCGGATTCTGCTTCGGGACGACGCGGTAGCGGATGTTCGGCCGGTCGAAGCCGCCGACGAACACCTCCGCGCCGTCGAGGTGTAGCCGGTTCAGAATCTCGCGGCGCGTCGCGTCGTCGGCGGTCGCGGTGAGCGCCATGCGCGGCACGCCGGGAAAGCGCTCGGCGAGCG
Source organism: Vicinamibacterales bacterium (assembly GCA_965215155.1). Lineage (GTDB taxonomy): Bacteria > Acidobacteriota > Vicinamibacteria > Vicinamibacterales > UBA8438 > JAGWAJ01. Next base: position 3,928,454 of record CBDCCY010000004.1, read on the forward strand.
CCGAGAGCTGCAGGTACTCCGGCCGGAAGTCGTGTCCCCACTGCGAGACGCAGTGCGCCTCGTCCACCGCGATCAGCGCCAGATCGACTTTGTCGAGCAGCGCCAGCGTCCGTTCTCCGAGCAGCCGCTCGGGGGCCACGTAGACCAGATCGAGCGACCCGGCCCGGAGCCCCGTCTCGACCTCGAGAACTTCGCGGTAGGTGAGCGTCGAGTTGAGGCACGCCGCGCGCACCCCGGCCTGCAACAGCGTCGTGACCTGATCCCGCATCAGGGCAATGAGCGGTGATACGACGAGCGCGGTGCCCGTCCGGACGAGGGCGGGGATCTGGTAGCACAGCGACTTGCCGGCCCCGGTGGGCATCAGGACGAGGCTGTCGCCACCGTCGATCGTGTGGGTTACGATGGCTTCCTGCTGGCCGCGGAACGTGTCGTAACCGAATACGCGGCGAAGAACGTCTTGCGCCGTGTCCGGCATCGGACGATCGTACCACGCGCGAAATCCGTGGCGGTGCAACCGGAGTCGGCGCACCGACAGGTGGCGGAAGGCGGGGCCAAGGCCCCGGGAGCCCCTCAGTTCGACCCGTCGGGCAACGGGTTGCCGCGGACGTCCATCAGGGTCCGGTAGCCGTCGGCGCGATCCCGCACCACATGAGCATCCCGGTAGAAGCCGGCGCTGCTGAAGGTGATCGTCACGTCCTCGGCTCCGAGGTTCTCCCAGTACCAGCCATGAATGCCGGTGAACGGCGCAATGTAGCTCCCGTGGGCGGTGTCGTTCTCCTGGGCGTCGAAGCTCTCCGCGTAGCCGGCGGGCGCTCCGTCGGGCGCGCTGTGCAGGTTGTAGGCAAGCGGTCCGGTGGCGCGCCACGAGTACAGCATGGCCGCCCCCTCCCGGATGCGGTAGGTGTACTCCACCCATTCTTCGGGCCGCAGTGTCAGTTCCACCGCGTCCGTCCGGTACTCGTCCTCCTCGGCGGTGACGGCAACCACCTGGGCGAGCGCGAGGAGGCCGAACAGCTCTCCCGTTCCGAGCGGGTCGGCTCCGTACTCGGCCGGCAGTACGGCACCCACGAAGACCAGCAGGGCCGCGACCAGCGAGGCGAGCGCCGCGATGCCGATCCTCCGCACGGAGATCGGCTGCGTGCCCGGGGGCGGTGCGGTGTCGGACATCCCACTTCCGTCAGGGGTAGAAGACGTACCCGAAGAGCTGCTGGGCGGTCAGCACGAAGCCGCCGCCCATGAGCACGGCGTTCGTGACGAACGCGTGGCGCACGAAGCTCGGGCGCGTCCGCCAGACCGTGATCCCGATGAGCACTGCCGTCAGGGCCAGGATCTGCCCCATCTCGACGCCGACGTTGAAGCTCAGGATGTTGGCCACGAGACCGGCATCCGTGACCGTGAACTCCTGCAGCTTCGTGGCCAGGCCCAGCCCGTGGAAGAGCCCGAAGACGAGCACGGCCCCGCGCGTGTTGGGGCGGAAGCCGAGCACGCGCTCGAAGCCGCCCATGTTCTCGAACGCCTTGTAGCAGACCGACAGCCCGATGATGGCGTCGATGAGGTACGCGTTCACCTCGAGGCCGCCGAGCACGCCGGCCAGCAGCGTCACGCTGTGGCCGAGCGTGAACAGGCTGACGTAGAGGACGACGTCCCGCAGGCGGTAGAGGAAGAAGATGACCCCGACCAGGAACAGCAGGTGATCGTAGCCGGTCACCATGTGCTTCGCCCCGAGGTAGACGAACGGACCGGGTGCCGGCCCGTCGACACCCTGGACGAACGCCGCGTTCTGCGTGTCCATCGGGTGGGCGCCGGCGATCGGGGCAAGGGCCGTGACGAGGATTACGGCGAGCGTGCAGGTGAGCGGAAGGCGTCGCATCGCGTAGACGAACTCCCGGGTGCCGTTTGGATTGGTGGCGCCCGCAGACGGGAGCGCCAAGTCGCCCGCCGGCCCGGCGGCTACGGTGCCGGGCCGGCGGGCGGCGTGCTCAGTTCTCGGTCTGCGGCTTCTCCGGCATCGCCACCGAGTACTCGTAGAAGCCGTTGAACATCTCGTCCCAGCTCTGCTCGGCCCAGAAGACCTCGCGGTCCGGGGCCGGGTTGTAGCGGTTGCGGATCGAGTTGTCGAAGTGGCCGATGGTCATCAGCTTGCTGCCCGCCTCGATCTCGATCGGCTCGACGAGCTCGTAGAAGAGTTGCCAGTTGAAGTCGTAGTTCGGCACGCTGAGCAGCGTCTCCTCGGAGCCGTCCGGGCGCACCAGCACGTACTTCATGTCCTTGCCGCGCAGGTGCATGTGCGGGGCGAGGGCGTAGAGCGTCACCGCCTCGGTGAACGGCGTCGTGGCGACGAGCTTCCAGTTGCCGGCGTGCGGCGGGATGTTCGGCACGCGCGGGCGGCGCTGCCCCGGCGCGGCGACGACCTCGACGTCCTCGGCGATGAACGCGCCGCTGCCGCTCACCATCTTCTGGATCATCTCGGTCTCGACCGCTTCGGCGTGGAACCAGAGGCCGATCTCGGTGCGATCGGTCTGCGGCGTGCCGATCGGCGTGTAGTGCTGGTCGAAGCGGTAGTACCAGCCGGGGCTGATGCGCTTGCCGGTGCCGGGGCGGTAGCGCTGGAAGCCCTTGCCGGGGGCGTAGCCGATCAGCTTGTAGCTCTCGCGCGCGAAGACGAACTGCTGGCCGCCATCCTCCCGCTCGCAACCCTCGACCGGCTCAATCTGGCCGCGGGCGTCGAGCCGCGTGCACGGGGGAAGCCGCGCCATGTCGATCACGGCGTGGTGCACGGCGGCCCGGTTGCCGGGGCGCACCTCGATCCCCTTGATGAACCGGTCCTCGGTCAGGTCGTTCTTGACGTAGTACTGCTGGTAGGCCTGCTCGCCGTCCGCCGGCACCTCGACGGTGACCGGCATCGGGACGATGAGGTCGGGGTCCCCCATGTCGCCGAGGGCCCAGTTGTCGGAGAACGCGGGCGGCTCCGGCAGGTCGGCGGCATCGCCCATCGGCGCCCCGGCGTCCACCCAGGCGGTGATGGTGTCGATCTCCTCCTGGGTCAGCCGGCGGTCGTTCAGCCACGCTCCGTACTGCGGATCGGCGAACCAGGGCGGCATCTCGCCGGACACGACCTTGTCCTTGATGGCCCGCGCCCACGGCCGCGTCTCCCCGTAGTCGCGGAACGCCATGGGCGCCACCTGTCCCGGACGGTGGCAGACCAGGCAGTTCTCGTACAGGATCGGCGCAACGTCCGCCGTGTAGGTGACTCCCTCGGCCGCGGCGGCGTCCGGAACCCCGCCGAGCGCCAGCGCCGCCAGGGCGGCGAGAGCGACGGCCGTTCTCGATTGCATCCGCTTCGTCATCTGCTGCTCGCTCCCCCTGCGTGCTCGCTCCCCTCGCGGTCGCCGGGACGACACTCCGACTCTCCCGCGACTCGGACGACCGATGCTACTGGTTGTCGTTGGTGGTCCGGCCCCCCTTGGGGCCGATGGTGTTGCGCAGGACGCCGACGTCCTCGAGCTCGATCTCGACGACGTCCCCCGGCTGCATCGCCGACGTCGTTCCCGGCGTGCCGGTAAAGACCATGTCGCCCGGCTCCAGCGTCACGTAGCGGCTGATGTAGCTGACCAGGAAGGAGGAGTCGAACAGCAGGTCCGACGTGCGCTGCGACTGCAGCGTCTCGCCGTTCACGCGGGTCTGGAGCAGCAGGTCGTCGTAGTTCACGCCGCGCGCCATCACCGGACCGACCGGTCCGAACGTATCGGCGCCCTTCGCGCGGAACCACTGCAGATCGCCGCCCTGCCAGACGCGCTCGCTGATGTCGTTCCCGGCGGCGACGGCGAAGATGTAGTCCGGGGCGTCCTCGACCGACACGTCGCGCGCGGTCTTGCCGATGATGAGCACCATCTCCCCTTCGAAGTGGAGATTGGTCGCGTCCTCGTAATAGGTGATCTCCGCCCCGTGCCCGATGAGCGACGTGGCGTGCTTGTCGAAGAGCCCGGGGTACTCGGCCGGCTCCGCCCCGCCGAGGTGGCTGCGGTAGTTCAGGCCCGCCGCCACCACCTTCCGCGGGTCGGTCGGCGCGAGCAGCGTCACCTCGCCGAGCGCCACCGTGGCGCCGGTGCGCTCGGGCGATGCGAACACGTCGCCCGCGAGCTGGTGGATCGTCTCGCCCTCGAGGATCCCGTAGGAGACGGTGCCCTCGTGCTCGTAACGGAGGTACTTCGTCACGTCCTGGGCCCCCGCCGACACGCCGGCGGCCAGCACCGCCAACGCCACCATCGCCACGACACCCTTGCGCTGCATCGCCTGCCTCCTGGGTCCGCGTGTACAGGGAGAACCCTCCCCGCTTGCGTGGAACATCATAGCGGATTGGCAGTCGCCCCGCGAGGTTGGGACGCCGATGGGAGGTTCGCGCGCCGATTGATCGACGCCGCGGGAACCTGGTACGGTCGACCCATGGCCCACGTCCACCCGCCGCCGCCCGCGACCACGAGCGCCGACCTGCTGGCGCGCGATGCCGCCCACCTCATCCACCCGCTGCACGACGGCTCGCTCCACCGCAACGCCCGCGTCTGGGTGCGGGGCGCCGGCGCCGTCCTGACCGACGCCGACGGCCGGGAGTACATCGACGGCCTCGCCGGCCTCTGGAACGTCACCGCCGGCCACGGCCGCACGGAGCTGGCCGACGCCATGCGCGACCAGGCCGCGGCGCTGGCCTACGCCTCCGGCTATTCGGGAAGCTCCAATCCGCGGGCGATCGAGCTGGCGGAGCGCCTCGCGGCGATCTGCTACCCGTCGATCAACCGCTTCTTCTTCACGAGCGGCGGCGGCGAGGCGACCGAGAGCAGCATCAAGATGGCGCGCGCGGTGTGGAAGCTGCGCGGGCGGCCGGACAAGACGAAGGTCGTCTCGCGCATCAACGCCTACCACGGCGTCACCCTGGCCGCGATGAGCGCCACCGGCCTCAGCCCCTACTGGCCGCTGTTCGAGCCGCGGGTGCCGGGGTTCCTGCACATCCCCTGCCCGGACCCCTACCGCTACGCGGCGCCGCCCGGCCGAAGCCAGGGAGTCGCCGCCGCCGACGAGCTCGAGCGGGCCATTCTCGACGCGGGACCGGAGACCGTGGCGATGTTCATCGCGGAGCCGGTGCAGGGAGCGGGCGGCGTGATCGTGCCCCCGGACGACTACTTCCCGCGCATCCGCGAGATCTGCGACCGCTACGACGTCCTGCTCGTCGCCGACGAAGTGATCACCGGTTTCGGCCGCACGGGGCGCCTCTTCGCGCTCGACCACTGGGGGGTGGAGCCGGACATCGTGCAGTTCGCCAAGGCCATCACCTCCGGCTACTTCCCGTTCGGCGGCATCGGCGTCAGCGACGCGATCGCGGCGACGCTGGAGGAGGCCGGCCGGCCGTGGATGCACGCCTACACCTACAGTGCGCATCCGGTCGGCTGCGCGGTGGCGCTCCGCACGCTGGACATCGTCGAGGACGAGCGCTTCCCGGAGCAGGCCGAGGCCAAGGGCGGGGCGCTTCTCGGAAGGCTGAACACCGCGCTCGCCGATCACCCGCACGTCGGCGACATCCGGGGGAAGGGTCTGATGTGCGCGGTGGAGCTGGTGGAGGATCGGGCGTCGAAACGGCCCTTCCCGCCGGAGCGCGGCGTCGGCGCCGCGGTGCTGCGGGCGGCGCTCGACCGCGGGCTGGTGAGCCGCGTGAAGGGAGACACCTACGTGCTTGCGCCCCCGATCGTCGTCACGAGCGAGCAGATGGAACGTACCGCGGCCGCGCTCGCCGACGCCGTGCGCGCTGTGCTCGGCTGACCGGGTGCTACACCTACGACGCCGGCCGTCGGCGCCGCCAGGAACGCATCCGGCGAGCCGCCTCCGGGCCGGCGAGCGCGGCGCCGCCCCAGAAGGCGACCTCGGCGACGACGACGATGCCGGTCGCCACCCCTCCCTGCGCGGCCAGGCTGAGCGGCAGGAACGGTACCGCAAGGAGCGCGGGCCAGAGGGGCAGCGACGAGGCCATCAGCACCACTCCGACCCGCGCCCAGCGACGGGTGCGGGGCGCCGCTTCCCTATTGCGGCTCGGGGTCGGCGTTCCGTCGGTCGCCGCCGGCAGCTGTCGTGCCGCGGGCCGTACCGCGGCCGGAACCGAGCTCGCAGCCGGTTCCCGCATCAAGGTGCCGGCCGGATCGGTCCGTCCGCGGGGCGCGCCGTCTCGCCGACCTCGAATCCGTTCGCCTTCCAGTCGTTCAACGCGCAGAACTCGCCGGCGTCATATCCCTGAGACCTGAAGAGCTCCGCAGCCCGGGAGCTCCGCCCGCCGGCGTTTCAAAAGAAGACGAGGCGCACGTCCTTCGGGATGTCGGGCATGCGGGCCTCGAGCTCGCCGACCGGAATGTGGATGGCGCCGGGGATCGAGCCGCTCGTGACCTCGTGGTCCTCGCGCACGTCGATCAGCAGCAGCTCGGCACCCGCGTCGAGCTGCGCCTTGAGCGTGTCGACGGCGAGCCGCTCCGTCTGCGCGCCGGCCGTCGCGGCGGCGAGGACGAGGGCCGCCGCGCCGAGCGTGACGCCGAGTCGTGACACCTGCCGTTCCATGGGGAGGCACCTCCTGCCCCTAATCATGTACGAACCGGCGTGCCCAGGTCGACAGAGGGCGAGCCGTCAGGCACAATGGTGTTCGAGCCGCGTGACCAGTCGCCTTCCGCTCTGCACGTCCGGCGTCGCCGCCCTGGTCGCATCTCTCGCCTTGTCCCCTGCCGCCTTCGCCCAGCGGCCGCCCACCGTCGCGGTCGTTCCGTTCGCGAACCTCGCCGCCGCGGCGGACGACGACTGGATCGGGGTCGGCGTCGCGGAGACCCTCGCCACCGAGCTGCGCGCCGCGCGCGGAATCCGGGTCCTGAGCCGCGCCGTCGTCGACGGTGCGGTCGCCAACGTCGCAGGTGCTCGACACGGTGCGGACGAGAGCCTCCTGGTGGCAACGGCGCGCGAAGTCGGCGCGGATTTCCTGATCGCAGGCGCGACTCGGCAGGTCGGCGGCCAGTTGCGCTTGACGGCGCGATTGATCGACGTGCAGAGCGTGACGGCGATCGAGTCCTTCGTGGTGGAGGGGCGCCAGGAGGTTCTGTTCGCGCTCCAGGATCGGCTGGCGGAGCGGATTCGCGAGGCGATGCGGCGGCTCGCCCCGCGGACGGGAGTCGACCGCCGGGATCCCGGCGCGTCCGGCAACGGCGGCAATGGCGGGCTCGGCGGTTCGGACGCGGAGCCCCCGGGCGACCTGCCGATGAGGGGAGCCGAGCGTCCCGGTCGCACGGACCCCGGATCGCCGGCCGGCGACGCGATTCGTACCGCCGCGGCGACGCCTGACGGGGATGCGGACGCAAGCACGTTCGGGGGGCTCGGCGCGGCCGGCGCACCACCGGCCGTCAGGCGCCCGCCTCCGCCTCGGAGCGAGCCTGCGCCTGCGGTGCAGAGCGGACCGCGAGCCGGGTTCGCCCTCCCCGCGCGGCCATCCGTCCGCGCGTTCCGGACGGACGAGCCCCCGGACGTGGACGGGCGCCTCGACGACGCGGTCTGGCGCTCGGCGACCCTCGTGACCGACTTCATCCAGGCCAACCCGGTCGAGGGCGCGGCCCCGACCGAGCGGACCGAGGTCCGCATCGCCTACGACTCCGACCACCTCTATTTCGCCTTCTACGCCCACTACAGCGACCCGACCCAGATGCGCGCCAACCGGGTCGACCGCGACCAGGCCTGGCGCGACGACTGGATCGCGGTGATCTTCGACACCTTCCTCGACCAGCAGCGGGCCTACCGCTTCTCGGTGAACGCCTACGGCGTCCAGGGGGACGCAATACTGCGGGGCGGGCGCCGCCGCTTCGGGCCCGTGGGTGGGAGCGGCGACTGGTCCTGGGACGCGCTGTTCGAATCGGGCGGGCGAATCGTCGACGACGGCTGGACGGCGGAGATGGCCATCCCGTTCAAGAGCCTGCGCTATCCGTCGCGCGGCGAGGGCGAGCACCGCTGGGGGTTCCAGATCAGCCGAACCCTGCAGACGAAAGACGAGACGGTGGTCTGGTCCCCGGTGACGCGCCGCATCGCGGGCGAGCTGACGCAGATGGGGACGATCGGCGGCCTGCGTAACCTGTCGGTGAGCCGCAACCTGGAGGTGTTGCCGACCGCCACCGCCATCCAGGTGGGCCGGTTGACCGACGGCGGCTACGTCGACGACGCCGCGCAGCCCGACTTCGGCGTGAACGTGAAGTACGGCGTGACGTCGAACCTCACGGCCGACTTCACGCTCAACCCCGACTTCTCGCAGATCGAGTCCGACCGGCCGCAGATCGAGACCAACCAGCGCTACCCGCTCTTCTTCCCCGAGCTGCGGCCGTTCTTCCTCGAGGGCCAGGAGATCTTCCGCACCCCCGGGCCGCACCACGCTCCTGCACACGAAGACCATCGTCGACCCGCAGGTCGGAGGCAAGCTCACCGGCAAGGTCGGCAACACGACACTCGGCGTCCTGCTCGCCAACGACGCGGCCCCCGGCAAGTTCGACGACCCCCAGGAGTACGGCTTCGGCCGCACGGCGCAGTTCGTCGTCGGCCGCGCCCGCTACGACATGTACTCCGAGTCGTACGTCGGCGCGCTGGTGACGGACCGCGAGTTTCTCGACTCGTTCAGCCGGGTGGCCGCCGTGGACGGGCGCTTCCGGATCGGACAGACGCACAGCGCCGCGTTCCTGGCCGCGACCTCGGCGAACCGCGAGCTCGACGGTGCCGTGCGGAACGGGCCGCTGTACGACCTGCAGTTCCGCCGCGACAGCCGCCACCTCAACTACCGGTTGCAGTACAACGAGATCGATCCCGAGTTCGGCACGGCGGCCGGGTTCGTCCGCCGCGTCGACATGCGCCGCTTCGACGCGGACGTCGAGTACGAGTGGTGGCCCGAGAGCTGGATCATCTCCTGGGGGCCGGGGTTTCGCTACATGCGGAACGTCGATCACGCCGGCGTGCTGCAGGACGAGGACTTCCGCGGCGAGGTGAGCGTGCGCTTCGCGCGCAACGTCTTCTTCCGCGCCGACGGTCGCCGCGAGCTGGAGCGCTTCAACGGCATCGACTTCCAGAAGACGCGCTTCTCGCTGCGCAACGGCATCCAGTCCAGCCGGCGCGTGTCCGTCTTCTACGGCATCGACTGGGGCGAGCAGATCCGCTTCGTGGACTCCCCCTTCCTCGGAAGGATGTTCGACTACAACGTCAACCTCACGCTGCGTCCCACGACGCGCCTGAGCACGCAGTTCAGCCTCGACACCGCCCGCTTCACCGACGCCCGCACCGGCCTGCTCGAGTTCGACGTGAAGCTGATCCGGACGTACACCACCTACCAGTTCACCGACCGCCTGCTCGTCCGGAACATCCTGGAGCACGACACCGGCAACGGGAAGGTGGGCGTCAACCTCCTGGTCACCTACCGCGTGAATGCCGGGACGGTGTTCTACGCCGGCTTCGACGATCGCCTGCAGCAGGGCATCTACCTCGATCGCGAGCAGTTCGACAACCGCGACCTGCAGCGCCACCAGCGGGCGTTCTTCACCAAGCTGCAGTACCTCTTCCGCTACTGACGGCGTCGCAACGACCGCCGCCGCTATAATCCGCGTTCATGTTCGACGGTTTGACGCGGGAAGTGCTTGCCGCGCGAGAGCGCGAGCTGACGGCTCGGTTCGAGGCGTTGAAGGACGCGGGGCTGGCACTGGACCTGACCCGCGGGAAGCCCGGTCCGGAGCAGGTGGCCCTGTCCGACGGGCTCGACGACGCACTCGGCGGCGACTATCGTCTCGATGACGGCACCGATGCCCGCAACTACGGGGGGCTGACCGGAATCCCCGAAGCGCGGCGCCTGGGGGCCGAGTTGCTCGGTGTGCGCCCGGACGAGGTGATTGCGGGCGGGAACTCCAGCCTGACGCTGATGTACGAGTACGTGCTGCACGCCTGGCTGAACGGGCCGCTCGGTCCCGAGACCGCCTGGCGCCGGGAGCCCGGCCCCCTCAGGTTCCTCTGCGTGGTGCCGGGTTACGACCGCCACTTCCGGATCACGGAGAGCCTCGGCTTCGAGCTCGTCAACGTGCGGATCGGCGACGGCGGTCCCGACATGGACCGCATCGAGGCGCTCGTAACCGAAGACCCGCGCATCAAGGGCATCTGGTGCGTTCCGAAGTACTCGAACCCGACCGGGCACGTCTACTCGGACGAGGTCGTCGAGAGGCTTGCACAGCTCGGCCGGCGGGCCGGCTCCCACTTCCGGATCCTCTGGGACAATGCCTACGCGGTGCACGACCTCGACGACGACCCGCCGGTGCTGGCGAACCTGATGGAGCGCTGCCGCGCGGCCGGCACGGAGGACAGCGTGGCGCTCTTCGCCTCGACGTCGAAGATCACCCGCGCGGGGGCCGGAGTCGCCTTCCTGGCCGCATCACCCGCCAACCTCGCCGCCTTTACGAAACACCTCGGCGTCCAGACCATCGGTCCGGACAAGGTGAATCAGCTCCGGCACGTCCGCTTTCTGCGGGACGCGGGGGGGATCCGCGCACTCATGCGGCGCCAGGCGGCGATTGTCCGCCCGAAGTTCGACCTCGTGCGGCGGCATCTCGAGGCCGGCCTCGGGCCGGATCGCCTCGGGAGCTGGACGAACCCCCGCGGCGGCTACTTCCTGTCGTTCGAGACGCCGCCGGGGCTCGCGTCGCGCGTCGTCGGGTTGGCCGGCGAGGCGGGCGTCAAGCTGACGCCGGCGGGGGCGACCTTCCCCTACGGCCGCGACCCCGACGATACGAACATCCGGATCGCGCCGACCTACCCGTCGCTCGACGAGATCGACCGGGCGATGCCGGTCTTCGTCAATGCGGTGGCGCTCGCCGCGGCGCGCCGGCGGCTCGAGGCGCCGACCGTCAACGTGTGAGGGTGCCGCGCGGGGTCCTGCGCGGGCGGCACGCGGCGCGGACGAAGGCCTGCACGCGGTCGAAGCGCGTCTCGACGGGGATCGCATCCGGCAGGCCGGGGACTTCCGAGCGGCGCCCGAGGTAGGCGACAGCCGGACGCCCGTAGCGCAGCGCGAGCCGGGCCTCGCTGGCCGTCCCCTCGCCGCCGGGAAGGACGATCACGACGTCCGACGAGAGCACGTTGAGGTGGTTGCGGGAATCCGCGTCGCCGCCGCGGGTGCCGCGCGCGTCGAGGTGCGTCCGGACGGCGATCTCGACCCACGGATTCGGATAGCCTGGCGGCGCCTCGCCAGGGGCGGGCGCTCCCGGTCCCCTCGCGGATCCCGGCAGAATGCCGATTGCGCGGCCGGGCCGATCCGGCACGCCGACGAAGGCCTCGGTGACCTCCGCCATCACACCCCCTCCCCCGCCGGTCAGCAGGTGACAACCGGCGCGCGCGATCCAGGCCCCGACCCGGCGCGCGCGCGCCGAGTGCGGGTCGCGGCCCGACCCCATCACGCCGACGACCGGCCGCCGTGGCGGCGGACGGGCCGGCAGTTGCGCGCCAGCGGCAGCCATCGTGCCTCACTATAATCCGGAGCATGAGACGGGGCCGGCGGCGGTGCCCGGTGATGCGACTGGTCGCGACGGGAGTGGCCCTCGGGCTCGCCATCGCCTGCGGCCCGTCCGGCGATGGCGACGGTGCGGCGGACGATCGGGTGCGCGCCGGCACGGAGGCGGTGCGCCTCGAGGTGACGCACCGCTCCGAGTGGCGCCAGCTCTGGATCGAGGGAGCGACCGATCTTCCCGACGGCGCCTCCGTCAACTATCAGGTCGTCCACGAGTTGGGCGAGCGCTCCCCGGCCGAGGAGTGGCCCGCCGCGAACCTCATCAGCTCGGGACGCGCCGCGGTGCGCGACGGCCAGTACTGGACGCGCATCAATACCTTCAACTGGCCGCCCGGTGCCGTCCGCGTCGTCGTGCAGTTCCCGCTGCCGCCTCAGCCGCCGGAGGTGGAGGCGCGTTACGGGGCCTTCGGCGAGCATCTCGCCGGCGACAATGTCATCGAGCTGGCCGGCACCAAGGCGGTCGAGGTGGAGCACGCCTTCGAGCACCGCCGCTAGCCCAAGTTTAACAGGGGTGAAATGAGGTCGTTTGGAATCAACGATTTACGGGGGCAGAACGGTTCGAGTGGCACTACAAACGTGCGTGAACCGGGAGGTTCGGGTCGTTCAGACGAGGGTCTTGCGGACGCCGGCGGGGTTGGGGTCGACGCCGAGAACGTCGTAGATGGCGCGCTGCTCGGGTTCGGGCTGTGTGGCGGTGCGCACGTGGAGGGTGCGTCCGTCGGGCCGGCGGAAGGTGGTGGTGACGCGCTGCTGGCCGTCGAGGACGTGGCGTAGCGACGTCCAACTGGCCTGCTCGCGATGCTCGCGCAGGCGGGTGCGGATGACCTGGACGAGCTGGTAGGCGATGACGGTGAGGAACAGATGGCCGTCGGCTCGCCGCGGCTTGCGGTGATAGATGGGACGCAGGCCGAGCTCGGACTTGAGGGAGCGGAAGACGGCTTCGACGTCGGTGAGGGTGGTGTAGGTGCGCCAGAGGGTCTCTTCGTCCCAGTCGGTCTCGCTGCTGCGCAGGCAGTAGACGCCGGGATGGGTGGCCATCGAGCCGTCCTTGGGGCGCCGGGTCCAGGTGACGGCGGCGGCCCGCTCGCCGGTCTCGTCGGCGGTGACGTCGATCTGGTAGTGGCCGGCGGCGCGGGAGTGCTTGGTCTTCAAGCGGCCGATGCGCTGCCAGACCTGGGCGATGCGCTTGTGGGCGCGGGGGCGGGCGAGCCCGTCGTTGAGCTTCGTGAGGGCGTCCTCGAAGCGGGCGGCGGCGCGCTCGACGATGCCGCGCTCCTTCGCGGCCCGCTGCTCGGAGTAGCAGTAGAGGCGGACCTCGTCGGGGTCGTCGGAGACGACCTTGTGCAACTGCACGGTCTGGTTGGACTGCGTCCGCAGGGACACGGCGGCGGTGGCGTCGAACTGGCGGTGGCGTTCGCGGCTGACGACGAGATAGCGGTAGCCGTTGTCGCGCAGCCAGGCGATGCAGCCTTCGGTGGCGACGCCGCGGTCCATGACCACGAGGGCGCCGGATGGCGCTTGGAGTGCTTCGAGCATGCCGGCCAGGGTGCGGTGTTCCCGAACGTTGCCGTCGAAGACCTGCGAGCGGCGGACGAAGCCGCTGGCGTCGAGCATCAGGCCGAGGGTGAGCAGCGGGCAGTCGCTGCGCTTCTCCTTCGAGTGGCCGCGCCGGGCCTGCGGTTGGTCGCTCGCCTCGCCTTCGAAGTAGGTGTTGGTCAGGTCGTAGAGGGTGACGGTCGGCTGCAGGTCGAACAGGCCCATCGCCCGGTCGAACAGGTGCGCCTCGATGGCCTCGCGGTGCTTTACCAACGCGTCCGAGGCGCGGTAGAGCTGCATGGCGCTGACGGTCTCGAAGTCGACGCCGAGCAACTCGCCGAGGCCGCTGCGCTGCTGCAGCCAACGGTGGGTCTCGCGCTCGGATGCCGGGTGGGCCAGGCGCCCGACGATGGCGCCGGCCGCCGCCGCGCGCAACGCGCCGTTGACGCCCAACTGTGCCAGCAAGGCCGGCAGCCCCACCTGCTCGAGGGCCCACAGGCCGACCTGCTCGACCCCGATGCTGCGGGGCCGGACCACGCGCAACGAGTCGATGTCGACGGCCTGGATGTCCGCCGTTGCGGCGTCCGGCCCGCCGGCGTCGGCACCGCGGGCGACCAACTGGGCGGCGATCCGCTGGGCTTCCTGGTCCACGGCGGGCGGGCAATCGGGCACCAGCGGCGCCTGTCCGGCCAGGACCTCGGCGACGCGGGTGCACAGGCGGGGCCAGTGGGGCGCGGGGATGTCGAAGTGGCGTCCGAGGTTGAGGAGGGTGCGCTGGCGCACGGAGTTGCCGAGGCGTTCGGACTGCACGAGGCGGTGGGAGAAGTAAGGGACGCCGTCGGCGGTTCGTCGGGTCTGGGTGCGCCGTACGAACATGGAGCCAGGATAGCGGGCGGCCCGGTCCGAATCAAGCCTCCTGTTACGATTATGGCACTACATTCAGAGTCTCCAGACCCCGATCCTTTAGAATCAATAAGTTACCGTCCCCGACAGGCGCGGATCCTGCGGATTTCGACAGAAATGTCGGCGATCTTGGTAAACTTGGGCTAGAGAGTCCGCTGCCCCATCGTGGCGTATGATTAGGCGCATCGGTCTTGCGGGGCGTGGCGCAGCCTGGTAGCGCGCCTGCTTTGGGAGCAGGAGGTCCCGAGTTCGAACCTCGGCGCCCCGACCACTCACCCACCAGAACGGCCGTTGGCAGCCAGGACTCTCCGCCCCGGCAGTCTGCGCCGCAGGACCCACCGTGGAGACTCCATGCCCGCGCAGGCTCCCAACACGCCCGTCAGGGCGCGCCAGCTCGCGCGCTGCAGGAATCTCTCTCCCGCGGAGACTCCTGCATCGCGCCCGCAAGGGCGCCCGAGCACCACGGCCGACCGCGCCGCGGGCGCGGCAATCGCCGGGATGCTGGCGCTCGCGGTTGCCGGTGCCCTGTGGCCCGCCGTCCCCACCCTGGCCGCGGCCGTGCCCGCATGGGTGGCGCTGACGCTTCTCTGGCCGGGCGTCGAGCGGTGGCAGCGGGTGCAGTCGCTGGCGTTCATCGCCACGGGACTGGCGGCGACGGGGTGGGCCGCGGGTCACGGGATGGCACCGCGCGTCGAGAGCCTGCTCGGGCAGAACCAGCCGATCCTGTCGATGCTCGCCTCCGTCACCCTGCTCCGCCTCCTGAACCCGCCGCCGCGCGCCGACGAGCCGGAGCTGCCGCGGGGCCGCCGGGCCTACCTGCAGAGCATGCTCGGCGTACACGCGTTGGGGGCGGTCATCATCTCCGCCGTCATCCTCATCGCCGACCGGCTGGCGCGCACGCGGCGCCTCGCCTTCGACCAGGCCCAGCTCATCAGCCGCGCGTTCAGCGCCGTCGCCTTCTACTCCCCGTTCATCGGCGGCGTCGCGCTGGCCCTCGCGTCCACGCCCGGCTCGAATGCTCTGGTGATGGCGGCGTTCGGCCTGCCGCTCGCCGGCGTCGCCTGCCTGCTGCTGTACTGGCAGGCGCTGAGCGGCGGGCTCCCGGACGTCGATCGCTTCCGCGGCTACCCGGTTCGCCTGGAAGGGCTGCGGGTGCCCGTCGCCCTGGGCGTCGCGGTCCTCGCCACGGCGGCGACGACCTCGCGCTACTCCGTGCTGGCCCTGATCACCATGCTGACGCCGGCGCTGGTGGCCCTGGTCCTGCTCCGGCGCGGCGGCCTGCGCACGTTGCGCGAGGGGTTGACCGACTACGTCGTCGCGCGCGCGCCGCAGATGGGCACGGAGCTGGCGCTCTTCCTGAGCGCGGGCGTGATGGGCGCGGGCCTGATCGCCGCCTCGGCCGGCGCCGGCGGCTGGACGTTGTTCGACCGCCTGGACGCCTTCCACGCGAGCCTGCTGCTGCTCGCCTTCTTCGTGACATCTCTGGTCGGCATCCATCCGGTCGTGATCGTGGGGGTCGCCGCGCCTCTGGCGGGCACGATCGAGGCCGACCCGACCCTGCTCGCAACGGCGTTCGCGATGGGTTGGGGCCTCGGCTGCGCCGTCAACCCGATGTCGGGCATCAACATGGTGCTCAGCAGCCGGTACGGCATCAGCAACTGGCGCGTCGCGCGCGGGAACGTCGCCTTCAGCGCGGCGCTCTACTGCGTCGCGGTAGGCTTGCTCTACCTGTTCCAGTACGTCCGGCTGTAGCCGCGTTGCAGTAGAGTACGGTCCGTGGCCGCACCCCTTGCCGGCGCCGTCGCGCCCGCGCCGGTCGCCGTCCGCACGATCGCGGCCCGCATCCACGGCCGCTATCTGGTCGAGCCCGCCGACCGGCCCGGTGCGGCGCCCCTGCTGGTCGGCTTCCACGGCTACGGCGAGCGCGCCGAGCGCCACCTCGCCGAGCTGCGGCGAATTCCGGGAAACGGCAGGTGGACGCGCGTCGCGGTCCAGTCGCTGCACCGGCACTACAGCACGGACCGGCGGCACGTCGTGGGGAGCTGGATGACGCGGCAGGATCGGGAGCTCGCGATTGCGGACAACCTCGCCTACGTCCGCGACGTGGTAGGCGCGGTGCGGCGGAGCCACGCGACCACCGGCCCGGTCGTCTACTGCGGCTTCTCCCAGGGGGGCGCCATGGCCTACCGAGCGGCGCGAGGCGCCGGGCATCGGTGCCGCGGCGTGATTGCTCTGGCCGGTGACGTGCCGCCGGAGCTGATGCACGCGCCGGGCGGCGCCTGGCCACCCGTGCTCATCGGGCGGGGTACGACGGACGATTGGTACACGGCGGAGAAGATGGCCGCCGACCATGCCTTCCTCCGGACCGCCGGAGCGATGGTCACGCCGATCGTCTTCGACGGCGGCCACGCCTGGACGGACGCGTTCCGCGAGGCGGCCGGCCGCTTCCTGGCGAGCGTCGCCTGATGCCGGAGCCCTTGACGATTCCGCTCGAGACCGGCGAGCCGGTCGGTGCGCTCGTCCATGGCGCCGCGCCCGGCGGCCCTGATGCGACGCTCATCCTCGCGCACGGCGCGGGCGCGCCGCAGACGCACCCTTTCATGACCGGCTTCGCGCGGGGCCTCGCCATTCGCGGCATCGAGATCGTGACCTTCAATTTCCCCTACATGGAGCGAGGCCGTCGGGTACCGGACCCGGCGTCGCGTCTCGAGGGGTGCTATCGGGCGGTCATCGGCGTCGTGCGCGATCGCCCGGAGGGGACCGGGCGGCGCCTGTTCGTCGGCGGCAAGTCGATGGGCGGGCGTATCGCGTCCCAGACAGTCGCCGGCGACGCGCAGGCCGGCCGCCCCACGGTCGACGGGCTGGTCTTCCTCGGCTACCCGCTCCACCCCCCGGGCCGGCGGGACAAGCTGCGCGCGGCGCACCTGCCGTCGATAACGGTGCCGATGCTCTTCGTGCAGGGCAGCCGCGACGCTTTCGGCACCCCCGACGAGCTCCGGCCTGTACTCACCGACTGCGCGCACGCCGATCTCCACGTCGTCGAGGGCGGCGATCACTCGTTCCGGGTGCGGGGGAAGGATGCGCCGTCCGCGGAAGAGGTCCACACCGGCTTGCAGGACGCCATCGCAGACTGGATCAAGCGACTGGTGTCGCCGTTGAGCGACCGGCCATCCGATTCCGGCTGACGACCGCGAGGTTGACCGTGTCCGAGCCCGACGCGTCCGACCCGCTGGCCGGGGTGCGCGACGGGTACGACCGGTGGGCGCTCGTCTACGACCACGACGCGAACCCGCTCCCCGCTCTGGAGGAGTCGCACGTGCGCGCCGCGCTTCCCGACGTGCAGGGCCTCGACGTCGTCGACCTCGGGTGCGGGACGGGGCGGCACGCCGCCTGGCTGGCCGCGGCGGGGGCCCGCGTCACCGCCGTCGACTTCTCGAGCGGGATGCTCGCTTGCGCGCGCCGCAAGGTCGATCCGGCCGCCGTCCGCTTCGTCGTGCACGATCTGCACGAGCGGCTGCCGGTCGGGAGAGCATCGTTCGATGCCGCGGTGAGCGGCCTCGTGCTGGAGCACCTCCGCGACCTCCCTGCGTTCTTCCGCGAGACGCGCCGCGTGCTGCGCCCCGGCGGCCGGGCGGTGGTGTCCGCCATGCACCCCGCGATGTTCCTCCGCGACAGCCAGGCACGCTTCACCGACCCCGACTCGGGGGCCATCGTTGCCCCCGGCAGCGTCCATTACCGTTTCGGGGAGGTCGTGATGGCCGCCGCCGGGGCGGGCCTCGGACCGGAACACATCGGCGAGCACGCCCCCGATGCCGAGTTCGCGCGGCGCTATCCTCGCGCCGCGCGCTACGTCGGGTGGCCGATGCTGCTCGTGCTCGTACTGCGGCCGGCGCCTACACCTGCTCCTTGAGGGTCACCGCGTCGAGGAAGGGCATCATCGCGCGCAACTCCGCGCCGACCTTCTCGATGGGATGGCCCTGCTCCTGCCTGCGCTGGGCCATGAACCAGGGTCGCCCGGCCCTGTCCTCCGCGATCCAGTTGCGGGCGTAGGTGCCGTCCCGGATCTCGGCCAGGATCTGCCGCATGGCGGCACGGGTCTCGTCGGTGACGACGCGGGGGCCGCCCGTGTAGTCGCCGTGCTCGGCGGTGTCGCTGACCGAGTAGCGCATGTAGTTGAGGCCGCCGCGATAGAAGAGGTCGACGATCAGCTTCAGCTCGTGCATGCACTCGAAGTAGGCGACCTCCGGCTGGTATCCGGCCTCCACGAGGGTGTCGAAGCCCGCCTTGACCAGCGCGCTGACGCCGCCGCAGAGCACCGTCTGCTCGCCGAACAGGTCGGTCTCGGTCTCCTCCGCGAAGGTCGTCTCGATGACGCCGGCCCGCGTCAGCCCGAGCGCCTTGGCGTAGGAGAGGGCCAGCGCCTGCGCCTGGCCCGTCGCATCCTGCTCCACCGCGATCAGGGCCGGCGTGCCGCCGCCCTCGAGGAAGACCTCACGCACGCGGTGGCCGGGCGCCTTGGGGGCGATCAGGGTGACGTCGACGTCGGAGGGCGGCAGAATCGTCTTGAAGCGGATGTTGAAGCCGTGGGCGAACATCAGCATCTTGCCGGCGCTGAGATGCGGAGCGATCTGTTCGCCGTAGATGCCCGCCTGCTTCGTGTCGGGGGCGAGGATCATGATCACGTCGGCCCACGCGGAGGCGTCGCCGCCCGAGGCGACGGTCAGGCCCTCGGCCTCGGCCCGGGCCCGCGAACGGCTGCCGGCGTGGAGCGCCACCTGCACCGCGACCCCACTGTCCCGCAGGTTGAGCGCGTGGGCATGTCCCTGCGAGCCGTACCCGAAGACGGCGACCCTCTTCGCCTGAATGAGCCCGAGGTCCGCGGCGTTGTCATAGTGAATCGTGGCCATTGTCGTGAATCCCCCCGCGACGCTGTGTGGTCTACACCGAGTAGGAGACGTTGGGGTCGTCCGTCTCGTCGGTCTCTTCGGTCTCGCCGGCCCCGGACGGTCCGCTATCGTCGGCATGCGGCCCCGGGGCGAAGGGCTCGGACGGGTCGGGGTCGATCATGACGCTGCGCGCCCCGCGCGTCATTCCGACGCGGCCCGTGCGCACGAGCTCCAGAATCCCGTAGGGCCGCAGCACCTCGACGAGGCCGTCGATCTTGTCCTCGGTGCCGGTCGTCTCGATGACCACGGCGTCGGGCGCGACGTCCACGACGCGAGCCCGGAAGACATCCGCAAGCTGCAGGACGTGGGTGCGCGTCTCGGCCGTCGCGGTCACCTTGATCATCGCCAGCTCGCGGAAGACCGCCCGGTCGGCGGTGATGTCCTGCACCCGGACCACGTTCACCAGCTTGTAGAGGTTGGCCTCGAGGCGCCGCGCGCCGATGGCGTCGGTGCGGACGACGATCGTCATCCGCGAGGCGTCCGGGGTCTCGGAGTGACCGACGGCGAGCGACTCGATGTTGAACGCGCGCCGGCGGAAGAGCGAGGCGACGCGGTTCAGGACCCCCGGCTTGTCCTCCACGTAGACGACGAAGGTATGGCGCCGGAGCGCGCTAGGCATCGCGCGCCGTCTCGACGATGGGGGCGGGGCTGGGCCGGCGGATCATGTCGTGGAGGTCGGCACCGGCCGGGACCATCGGGTAGACGGTGTCCTCCTGCTCGACCTGGAAGTCGATGACGACGGTCCGCTCGTCGTTGCGGGCCCGCTCCACGGCCGGCTCCACCGCCGCGCGCGTGCGCACCGTCTCGCCGCGGAGGCCGAAGCACTCCGCCAGCCTGGCGAAGTCGGGGCTGAGGAGGGGCGTGGCGGCGTAGCGCCGCTCGTAGAAGAACTCCTGCCACTGGCGGACCATGCCGAGGTAGCCGTTGTTGATGACGGCGACGTTGATCTTGATCTTCTCCTGGGCGATGGTCGCGAGCTCCGCCATGGTCATCTGGAAGCCGCCGTCGCCGGCCACCACCCAGACCTCGGCGTCCGGCCGGGCGAGGCGGGCCCCGACCGCGGCGGGCAGGGCGAAGCCCATCGTGCCGAGGCCGCCCGAGGTGATCAGCGTGCGCGGCTCGTCGTGGTGGTAGTACTGCGCCTCCCACATCTGGTGCTGGCCGACGTCGGTCACGACGATGGCCTTGCCGCTCGTCATCCGCCAGATGTCGTTGATGACGTGCGCGGCGTAGAGGTGGCCGCTGTCCGGCAGGTTCTGGATGTCGCGGACGGCGACGTCGCCCTTCATGCCGGCGATGGCGGCGCGCCAGGCGCCGCGGTCCCCCGTCTCGACCAGCGGGCCGAGCTCGTCCAGGACCGCCGACAGGTCTCCGGCGAGCGCCACGTCGACGCGCACGTTCTTGTGGAACTCCGCCGGGTCGATGTCGATGTGGATCTTGCGCGCGTTCGGGGCGTAGGTGCGTACGTTGCCGGTGACGCGGTCGTCGAAGCGCATCCCCAGCGCCAGCAACAGGTCGGCCTCCTGGATGGCAGCGTTGACCCACGACTCGCCGTGCATGCCCATCATCCCCATGTTGAGCGGATGCCGTGCGGGCACGCCGCCGATGCCGAGCAGTGTCATCGCGATCGGGATGTCGGCCCGCTCGGCCAGCTCTCGCACCTGCGCCGTGGCACCGGCCAGCATCACGCCGTGGCCGGCGAGGATGACCGGCCGCTTGGCGCCGTTGATGAGCCGGGCGGCGCGCTGGTACTCCGCGTCCGAGGCCCGCAGATCAGGCCGGTACCCCGGCAGCTTCACGTCCTGGGGATTCCACTCGAGCTCGGTCGAGGCCTGCTGCGCGTCCTTGGTGATGTCGACCAGCACCGGGCCGGGCCGCCCGGAGCGAGCGACGTAGAGCGCCTCGTGAATCGTCGGCGCGATCTCCTCCACGTCGGAAACGAGGTAGTTGTGCTTGGTGATCGGCAGCGTGACGCCGGTGACGTCGGTCTCCTGGAACGCGTCCGAGCCGATGAGGCGGCTGCCCACCTGACCGGTGATGCAGAGCAGCGGCGACGAGTCGAGCATCGCGGTGGCGATGCCGGTCACCATGTTGGTGGCGCCGGGACCCGAGGTGGCGATGGCGACACCCACCTGTCCGCTGGCGCGGGCGTAGCCGTCCGCCATGTGCGTCGCCCCCTGCTCGTGGCGGACGAGCACGTGGCGCACGGGGTATTCGAGGAGCGCATCGTAGGCGGGCAGGATGGCACCGCCGGGATAACCGAAGACCGTGGTCACGCCTTCGCGCACCAGGGCCTCCCAGATGATCTGCGCGCCGGTTCGCATCGAAGCCATGCCGTTCGCTTCCTGTGATCGACCTGATCGGGTTGATCGGCTGATTCTCGTCCGGCCTGCAGGTCCGGTGCTTCCGGAGGCCGGCCGGCCCCGGGGCGGACCGCCTCAGGACGTAACCGCTCCCGATGCGGCGGACGAGACCAGCCGCGCGTACTTCGCCATGACGCCGCTGGAGAACCGGGGCGCCGGCTCCCGCCAGTCCGCCAGTCGCGCCGCGATCTCGGCGTCGGCGCCCGGCAGGTCCAGCCGCAGGGCCCGGTTCCGTTCGTCGAACACGATCGGATCGCCGTCGCGCACCACCGCAATCGGTCCCCCGCTCGCCGCCTCCGGCGCGACGTGGCCGGCCATCATGCCGCGGGTGGCGCCCGAGAAGCGGCCGTCGGTCACCAGCGCCACCGACTCGCCGAGGCCCGCGCCGACGATGGCGGCCGTCACCGCGAGCATCTCGCGCATGCCGGGACCGCCGCGCGGCCCTTCGTAGCGGATCACGACGACGTCCCCGGCCCGGATGCGGCCGTGCTCCACCGCGGCGAACGCGTCCTCCTCGCTGTCGAAGACGCGGGCGGGCCCGCGGTGCGCGGCCGGCTCGTGGCCGGCCACCTTGACCACGCAGCCGTCGGGCGCCAGGTTCCCCTGGAGGATGACGAGGCCCCCGGTGGGCGTCAGCGGATCGTCCACCGGTCGCACCACCTCCTGGCCGGCGGTCTCCTCCGCCTCCGCGGCGAGCGCGCCGATCGTCTCTCCGGTCACGGTGAGCGCCTCGCGGTGCAACCGGCCCGCCTCGAGCAGCCGCTTCGCCACCAGACCGATCCCGCCGGCGCGGTACAAGTCCGTCGCCACGAAGCGGCCGCCCGGCTTGAGGTCCGCCAGGAGCGGCGTCCGCTCGCTGATGCGGTCGAAGTCGCCGATCCGCAGGTCGACGCCCGCCTCGTGGGCGATTGCCAGCAGGTGCAGCACGGCGTTGGTCGAACCGCCCGTGGCGGCGACGGAGGCGACCGCGTTCTCGAGCGCCTCCCGGGTCACGATGCGGCGCGGGCGCAGGTCGTTCCGCACCAGCTCCATCACCAACTCCCCCGCGCGACGGGCGGCCGTGGCCTTCTGCGCCGCCATCGCCGGGATCCCGTTGGCCCGCATCGGCGACACGCCGAGCAGCTCGCAGACCGTGGCCATCGTGTTGGCGGTGAACTGCCCGCCGCAAGCCCCGGGTCCGGGACAGGCCGCGTCCTCGAGGGCCCCGAGCTCGGTATCCGTCATGCGTCCCGCGGCGTGGGCGCCGACCGCCTCGAAGACGTCCTGGATGGTGACGTCCCGCCCTTCCCAGCGGCCGGGCGCGATGGAGCCGCCGTAGAGCACCAACCCGGGAATGTCGAGCCGGACGAGCGCCATCACGCCGCCCGGGATCGTCTTGTCGCAGCCGACGAGCACCACGATTCCGTCGAACAGGTTGCCTCGCGCCACGAGCTCGATCGAGTCGGCTACCACCTCGCGGCTCACGAGCGAGGCCTTCATGCCGGCGCTCCCCATCGTGATGCCGTCGGAGATGGAGACCGTGTTGAACTCGAGCGGCGTGCCGCCGGCGGCCCGGATGCCCGTCTTCACCTCGTCGCCGAGCTCGCGCAGGTGGTAGTTGCACGGCCCGATCTCGATCCAGGTGTTCGCCACCCCGATCAGCGGCCGTTGCAGATCGTCGTCGGTGAACCCGACCGCCTTCAGCATGGCGCGGGCGGGCGCGCGCGAGGGACCCTCGGTGATGGCGGCGCTACGGCGTGTGGACATGGCTCAGGAGCAGGCGGCCGTCACGTGCGCGGCCGCCGCAAGGAGGCAGGACCCGGGAGCAAACGACCGTTCCGGCGACCGCATCGCCGCCGCCGGCGCACTTCGTGCGACATTCGCCATTCTACCGCGGCCCGGCGGGTCGGCGTCAACCGCCCCGGCGGGCGCTGGAGCCTGTGCTGCGGCAGGCGCACACTCGCTTCCGCCACCTCTGGCGCGGGCTGCTGTGCCGGCGATGCGCCCGTCGCATCCGTCGCCCCCGCGGGCGCGGGCTGCTGTGCCGGCGATGCGCCCGTCGCATCCGTCGCCCCCGCGGGCGCGGGCTGCGGTGCCGGCGCTGCGCCCGTCACAGCCGTCGCCCCGGGCGGCTCCGTGGTCCCGTTCCACCCGGCTCGACGGGGTCGACCCGCGATTCACTTCACCCGATAGAACGCCCGGTACCAGTCGACGAAGCGCCGCACCCCCACCTCGATCGGCGTGTCCGGACGGTAGCCGACGTCGGCGATCAGGTCGTCCACGTCCGCCAGAGTGTCCGGCACGTCGCCGGGCTGGAGCGGCAGCAGACGGCGCTCCGCCTTGCGGCCCAGCGCTGCCTCGAGGACCTCGATGCAGCGCTCCAGAGGCTCCGCGCGCCGGTTGCCGAGGTTGTAGACACGGTACGGCGCTGCGCTGATGCCCGGGTCGGGCGACTCGCCCCGCCATTCCGGATCCGGGGTTGCCGGGCGATCGACCACGCGGACGACTCCCTCGACGACGTCGTCGATGTACGTGAAGTCGCGCCGGTGACGGCCGTGGTTGTAGACCTCGATGGGACGTCCCGCGAGGATGTTCCGGGTGAACCGAAAGAGCGCCATGTCCGGCCGGCCCCACGGGCCGTAGACGGTAAAGAAGCGCAGCCCGGTGGCCGGGAGCCCGAAGAGGTGGCTGTAGCAGTGGGCCATCAGCTCGTTCGACCGCTTCGTGGCGGCGTAGAGCGACGCCGGATGGTCCGCGGTGTGCCGCACGCTGAACGGCAGGGCGCGGTTGGCGCCGTAGACGGAGCTCGAAGATGCGTAGACGAGATGCCGCGGCGGGTGCTCCCGGCACGCTTCGAGCACGTGGAGGAAGCCGGCGACGTTGGCGTCCACACAGGCCTGGGGTCGCTCCAGCGAGTGCCGCACGCCGGCGCGCGCCGCAAGGTGCACCACCGCCTCGGGCTGCTCGCGCTCGAACACCTCCCTGACCGCGGCCTGATCCGCGATGTCGGCGCGCACGTCCCGAAAGCGGTCGAAGACGGTGATCCGCGCCAGGCGCGCCCGCTTCAGATCGACGTCGTAGTACGGATCGAGGTTGTCGACGCCGACCACGGCATCGCCGCGCTCGAGCAGGCGCAGCGCTACCGCCGCCCCGATGAACCCCGCCGCCCCCGTGACCAGCACCTTCATCCGGACTCAGAGCGTACCCGAAGCCCGGGCGGCAGGCCGCGAATGACAGCGCCGCGGCGAACGCGCTATGGTTGCGCCCGTGCTCGCTCGCCTGCGCGCCCGCAACGAGTGGAGGTTCTTCGCCGCGCTGCCGCGGGCGGACCGGCGGCTGGCGACGTTCTGGTGGCTCGCCGTCGGGGCTCGCGGACTACTTCCCGCGCTGTTCGCGATTGCGATGGGCGGCCTCGTCGCGGCAGTCGAGAGCGGCGCCGGGTTGGCGGGGCCGCTGGCCCTCGCCGGCGTCGTGTTCGTGCTTCTGCAGGTGCTCGCCCCCCTGCACCAGGCGCTCGGTGCCAATCTGGGCGACCGGACGGCGGCCTGGCTCTACGACCGCCTCACGGCAGCGTGCGTGCGTCCCCCGGGCCTCGCGCACCTCGAGGACCCGGCGCTGACGGGCGACCTGACGGTGGCGCGCGACTTCGATCGGGGGGTGACCGGGCCGCCGCTCTACATCTCGATGGACTTCGTCGCCGGGGGGCTCGTCGACCTGATCGCCGGGGTGGCCTGCGCCGTGCTGCTCATCGGCTACGCCTGGTGGGCCCCGCTGGTGCTGGGAGGCGGGTGGCTGGCGACCCACTGGCTGCTGCGCGAGAGCGCCGTCTGGCGCGACCGGGCCACCGACGCCGTGCGGAGCGCGCAGCGGGAGGCCGACTACGCCTATCGGCTCGCGGTCGACCCGCCGGCCAGCAAGGAACTGCGACTGTTCGGGCTCGCGGAGTGGACCCTCGCGCGCTTCGTGGCCAGCCGCACGCGGCTGCACGAGTTGCAGTACGCCGCCACGCGGCTCCGCGAGCGCCCGGTGCTGCTGAGCATGCTGATCGTGAGCGGGGCGAACGTCGCGGTGTGCTGGTCGCTGGCCGGCGCCGCGGCGTCCGGCAGCCTTGCCCTCGGGGAGGTCGTGGTCTACGCCCAGGCCGCGGCAGGCACCGCGCTGATCGCTTTCGGCGGGCTCAACTGGGCGCTCGACGGGTGTGCAGCGCCCGTCGCGGCCGTGCTGCGGCTCGAGACGGCGATGGCGCCGAAGGGCGCGCTGCCGTCGGGGCGGCGCGACGCCGGCGCCCGCCCCGCGCGCGAGATCCGGTTCCGGAACGTGACCTTCGCGTACCCGGCCGGGGGACGCCCGGTGCTGGAGCGCTTCGACCTGACGATCCCGGCGGGCTCGTCACTGGCCATCGTCGGCCGCAACGGCGCCGGCAAGACCACCCTGGCAAAGCTGCTCTGCCGACTCTACGACCCGCAGGCTGGCGCCATCGAGATCGACGGCGTCGACCTGCGGGAGCTGGACATCGCGAGCTGGCGCCGGCGCGTGACGGCGGTCTTCCAGGACTTCACCCGTTTCGAGTGGCCCTTGCGCGACAACGTGGCGCCGGCAGGCGCGCCCGACGGCGACGTCCGCGCCGCGCTCGAAGCGGCGGGCGGGGCCGGGCTCGCCAGCCTCGACACGGTACTCGCCCGCGGGTACGAGGGTGGAACCGACCTGTCGGGCGGCCAATGGCAGCGCGTCGCGCTGGCACGGGCGCTCTGCGCGGTCCGCGCGGGGGCGGGCGTCGTCCTGCTGGATGAGCCGACCGCGCAGCTCGACGTCCGCGGCGAAGCCGAGATCTTCGACCGCATCCTCGCCGCGACGCGGCCGTGCGCCACGATCTTGATCTCGCATCGCTTCTCGACCGTCCGCCATGCCGACCGCATCTGCGTCCTGGAGCAGGGTCGCGTGGTCGAGCTCGGCACGCACGACGAGCTGATGGCCGAGGGTGGCCGCTATCGGACGATGTTCGAACTGCAGGGGCGTCGCTTCCACGCCGCCGAGGACGAGGAGGGACGGGCGTATGACGTCCTCGCCTGACCGGCGCGACGCACCGGCCGGAGCGCTCGACGAGCTGCCGCCGGCCCTGTCGTCGATGTGGCGCCTCTGCCGGCTCGGCTACCGCCACGAGCCGTGGCTGATGGCCGCCGCGTTCGCGCTCTCCCT
The DNA here is from genome assembly GCA_965215155.1 of Vicinamibacterales bacterium. GTDB lineage: Bacteria > Acidobacteriota > Vicinamibacteria > Vicinamibacterales > UBA8438 > JAGWAJ01. The sequence goes on from CBDCCY010000004.1 coordinate 3,954,967, forward strand.
GCTCGCCGCGCTTCCCGACGCGCTGCTGGCGCTCTGGTTCATGCTGCTCGGCATCGGGGTGATCGACGACCGGCCGGACCTCGCGCGCGTCGCCGCGGTCGGGCTCGGCGCGTCTCTCACCGCCACGTGGGTGCTGCGGACGGTCAGCACGCGCGTCCAGCGCCGCTTTCGCGACCGGGTGACGATCGCCCTCGAGGCGCATGTCGCCGGCCTGCAGGCGTCGGTTGCCACCCTCGCCCACCAGGAGCGGCCCGACTACCTGGACCGGCTCGCCGTCCTGCGCAACCAGGTCTTCGTGCTCGACCACCTGTACATGTCGCTCTTCTCCACTTGCGGCTGGCTGCTGCGGCTCGCGGTCACGATCGGGCTTCTCGTGTCGATTCATCCCGCGCTGGCGCTGCTGGCCGCCGCCGCGCTGCCCGCGGTCCTCACCTCGACGTGGCGGCCGGCGGTCGAGCGGCGGTCGCAGGAGCGCGCCGCGCCGCACGCGCGGCTGGCCCGGCATCTGTTCACCACCGGGACGACGGCCGCGTCGGGCAAGGAGGTGCGGGTGGCCGGCATCGCCGGACGGGTGGCCGCCGATCGCCGCGCCGCCTGGGAACGGGGGTACGCCCCGGTCGCGGCGGCCCGGTGGGGCTCCGCGGCCTGGCACGCCGCGGCCTGGCTGATCTTCGGCGGCGCTTACGTCGGCGCAATCGTCTTCGTCTCGGCGGGGATCGGAGCGCCGGCCTCGCAGGTGCTGCTGGTGCTGGCGGCCGGAGCGCGGCTGTCGGCGTACGTCGGCGCCACGGTCGGCGAGATCGGCTTCTTGCGCGGCATCTGGATGGACGGCTCGCGTCGGCTGGCCTGGCTCGAGGACTACGCAGCGGCGACGATCGCCACCGCGGACCGTCCGGCGCCTGCCGTCCTGCACGACGGGATCCGGCTCGAGCGTCTCTCGTTCGCGTATCCGGGAACGTCGCGCCGGGTCCTCGACGATGTCACGCTGACGCTCCCGGCCGGCGCCGTCGTCGCGCTGGTCGGCGAGAACGGCGCCGGCAAGACGACGCTCGTGAAGCTGCTCGCCAAGCTGTACGAGCCGACGTCGGGAGCCATCCTGGTCGACGGGACGCCGCTCTCCGATATCGCTCCCGACCGCTGGCGCGGGCGACTGGCGGGCGCGTTCCAGGACTTCTTCCGCTTCGAGTTCCGTGCCCGGCGGACGATCGGGGTCGGCGACGTGCCCCGGCTCGACGACGCCCCGGCCGTCGGGACCGCGGTCGGACGGGCGGGCGCCGAGGACGTGGTGGAGCGTCTGGCGTCCGGGCTCGATACGCAGCTCGGTCCGACCTGGCCGGAAGGGGTGGAGGTCTCGTTCGGCCAGTGGCAGAAGCTGGCCCTGGCGCGCGGCTTCATGCGCGACGAGCCGCTGCTGCTCGTCCTCGACGAGCCGACCGCCGCCCTCGACGCAGAGACCGAGCACGCGTTGTTCGAGCGCTACGCGGCCGCCGCCCGACGCTCGCCGCGTTGGGCAGGCGACGGGGACGGCGCCGGAGGCCGCGTCACCCTGCTCGTCTCGCACCGCTTCTCGACCGTGCGGATGGCGGACCTGATCGTCGTGCTCGATGGGGCGCGGCTGGTCGAGTCGGGCACGCACGAGGCGCTGATCGCTGCTGGCGGGCGCTACGCCGAGCTCTATCGCCTGCAGGCCACGGCGTACCGCTGACCGCCTGCGGGGCGCAGTCCCCGCCCCTCGCGCCGGTTCCCTGCGCAGAGGGCTCAGATCTCGGTGAGACGGAGCGTGGAGCGCTGCAGATCGAGCGCTACGCGGTAGTTGCTCAGGAAGCGGTGGCCGACGATGCCGCCGATGTGGAAGCCGAGCAGTGCGCTCGGCCGGTGCAGGTTGAGCACGACGACCGAGAAGTTCTCGTACTGGATGTGGTCGAAGGCCAGGTGAACCCCCGGCAGCAGGAACGCGTCCATGTCCCAGCCCGACGTCCCGAACACCTGCAGCGGTATGTGGCGCACGGGCACCATCCCGAGGGTGTTCGCGGTGGCGAGGCTGATCGAGATCACCTCGCCGCCCGTGTCGACGATGAAGCTCTTCGGATGATCCTGGTTGACTACGCCCCGCACCATGGCCAGACGATTGAACCGGAGCGGCAGCACGACGTTGGCCGGCTCCTCCGGGATCTCGCGGCCGACGAGCATCTGCTGCTTCTCGTAGTCGATGATGGCCGACATGCCGAAGGCCAGCGGAGAGATGCTGTTCTCGACCCGTGTGTCGGGCAGTCCTGAGAGCGGCGGGTTCTTGATGATCGCCGGCACGTTGCGGATGGTGAGCGTCCCGATCTCGAGGGAGTCGGCGCGTCCCATCTCGAGGCCCCGCAGCCCGATGTCGCCCACCCCCGCGCTCAGCGTGTTGACGATCGGACGGATGCGGTGTTGCTCCGCGGTCGGCTTCGACAGCACCATCTGCTCGGCACCGGTGTCGATGACCAGGGTCATCTCGGCGCCGCCGTTGATGCGCCCGCGGACCACCACCTTGTCGCGCTCGAGGCGGAACGGAATCGTGTGCATGCGATCGGCCTGCTCGGGCGCGATGTCGAGCGGGGGCCGGTCCCCGAACGAGCGGAGGAAACGGACCTCCGAGCGGGCCCACTGTGCCTTCTCGGTGCGACGCGTGCTGGGGAGCCGGTCGACGTAGGCATTCAGGGCCTCGGCCGCCTCCGAGTACCGCCGCATCCGACGGTAGATGGTGCTCAGGGTGTGGTATGCCTCCGGAGCGCTGGTTGCGGCGATTGCCGCCTGCACCTCGGAGAGACTCTCCTCGAGCCGGCCGCGCGCGGCGAGCCCGCGCGCCAGTCCGTGTCGTGCGCCGCCGGCCCCCGGATCGATGGCCAGCACGTCGCGGTACGCGGCTTCGGCCTCCGCGAACAGCCCCGATGCCCACAGGGCATCGGCGTACAGCGTGCGCGACGCGGAGTCCCCCGGGTCGGCGACCTCGGCCAGGAGCTCCGCCTCCTGGTATGCGCGCGCGAACTCCGCCACCTGAAGCAGCGACCGGAGCAGGCCGCGCGTCGCGCGAACGAGCTGACCCGGCTTGGCGCCCTCCTTGGCCCGCTCGAAGGCGACGATCGCTTCCCAGTAGCGCTCGTCCCCGAACAGCAGGTCGCCCAGCTCCAGGCGGATCTCGCTGCGCGCCGACGCCGGAGTGGAGTTGGCGCCGATGACGATGGGTGCGGCGGCGGCGACGGCCAGCGCGACCGCGACGCCTCGAAGAGCAACGCGCATGGAAGCCTCCCGGGACGAACTCCGCCTCATCGGCGCGGCCCCGGGCTCTCGCCGATGAGGCGCGAAGCCCGCCGAGGGCCGGTTTCACCGGGTGTACTGCTGGATGGGGACACCGTCATACATGTCGTCGACGCGCAGGATCTGCGCGCTCCGGCTGTAGGTCCCCAGCTCGTAGTCCTCGCTCATGATGAGCGCCTTCACCGGTTTCGTGGGGCAGACTTCGGCGCAGAGCCCGCAGAAGCTGCACCGCGACAGGTTGAAGTCGAAGTAGTCGAGTACCTTGATCTTGTGGCCGGGCTCACGATGGCCGCCCAGATTGATCAACTCGTCCGGGCACGCCTTGGCGCACTGGTCGCACACGATGCAGGTCTGCGCGCCGGTCTCCGGCTCCACCTGCAGCCGAAGCACGCCCCGGAAGCGCGGAGCGACCGGCCGGCGCTCCTGCGGATACTGGAACGTGAAGGCGGGTTGCGGAGTGTACTTGAGAGTGACCAGCAACGCCTTGATCAGGTCGACGAGGAGGACGGTCCGGAAGAACTTCTGCAGGAACAGCACGTTTCTTGGGTCCTAGGCTCGGCCGTCGACGATGATGGGTTCGCTCTGACCGGCCATGATCACGCGCTCCTTGCGCAGAATCGTGTTCTCCTTGCGGATCTTGTCCTGCAGGCGCATCAGCCCGTAGAGGAGGGCCTCCGGGCGTGGCGGACAGCCCGACACGTAGACGTCGACCGGCACGATCTTGTCGACGCCCTGCAGCACGCTGTAGGTCGGAAAGGGGCCGCCGGCGTTCGAGCAGCTCCCCATCGACATGACCCACTTCGGCTCGGGCATCTGGTCGTAGAGGCGTCGCAGCACCGGGGCCATCTTCTTCGTGACCGTCCCGGCGACGATCATCAGGTCGGACTGGCGCGGCGACGCGCGGAACACCTCGGCCCCGAAGCGGGCGATGTCGTAACGGGAGGTCGAGGTGGCGATCATCTCGATTGCGCAGCAGGCCAGCCCGAATCCCATCGGCCAGAGGGACGACTGGCGAGCCCAGTTCAGCACGCGATCCACGTTGGTCGTGATGAAGTTGTCTTCGAAACGGTGCTCGATCAGGCCCATGTGGCTTTCTTTCCGGCGCCCTCGGGCGCCGCGCTCACGGAATCGCGCCTACTTTCCCTCATACCACTGCGCGTTCGTGTCGATGAAGCTCTGCCACTGATCCGGCACCTCATCGTTCGCAAAGATCGCCTCCACGGGGCACGCGGGAACGCACGCCCCGCAATCGATGCACTCCTCGGGGTGGATGTAGAGCATCGTCTCCGCCTCGAACTCGTCTTCGTCCTTGCGGGGATGGATGCAGTCCACCGGGCAGACGTCCACGCACGCAGTGTCCTTCGTGCCCACACACGGCTCACAGATCGAATAGGCCATTCACTCCTCCGACTACGCGAGCAACCCGCAGCAAGAATACATGGGCGCCAGCCCATGGATCAAGGCGTGCCTCCGACTCCGGCACGGTCTGCCGCCGGGCGCGGGGCCGCGGCGCGCTCAGACGATCTTCATGCGCCCCGCGAATCCCTCGTCGTACCCGTGATAGTGCTGCACCGCGGCTTCGGGGTAGCGCCAGCAGTAGTAGCCCTCGCCGGTGTCGAAATCGACCAGCCACAGGCCCTTCACCTCGGCGCCGTGCGCCTCGATGGCGCTGGTCCACTCCGTGATCACGCGATCGAGGGCCGCGAGCAGGCGGTCGCGGTCCGGGTGGCCGTTGGGCAGGCGGTCGAGCCGCTCCGCCACGGCCCGCGCCTGCTCGACGGCGTCGGCGGTGCGGGCGCGCACTGCGGGCAGCAGAAGCTGAGCGTCCCTCAGCGTGAACGTGCGGCTCGACGACGCAGACCCTGCCATCGGCTCAGTATACGGCGGGCCGAGGTCGGTGGGCGGCCGCGGGGCCGCCGGAGCGCGATGGACGCCGCGAAGGCGATGGCGGTACGATCGAGGATGATGACGAGGTCGGTTCCGGTCCCCCTCATTCGGGGCCGCGTCGCCCGCGGGGCCGCCGTGTCCCGACAGCCGAAGCCGCGCTGGCTGCGCGCGCGCGCACCCGGCAGCAGCGGCTATCTGCGGGTGAAGCGCATCCTGCGCGATCTCGATCTGCACACCGTGTGCGAGGAGGCGGGCTGCCCCAACATCGGCGAGTGCTGGCACCACGGCACGGCCACCTTCATGATTCTGGGGGACGTCTGCACCCGCTCGTGCGGTTACTGCAACGTCTTCCACGGCACCCCGGGACCGGTCGATCGCGACGAGCCGCAGCGGGTGGCCGACGCCGTCCGAGCCCTCGGTCTGGCCTACGTCGTCGTGACGTCGGTCGACCGCGACGACCTGCCCGACGGGGGGGCGTCGGCCTTCGCCGCGGTGGTTCGCGAGGTCCGCCGGCGCGCGCCCGACTGCCGCGTGGAGCTGCTGATCCCCGACTTCGGGGGCCGCGCCGCCGACCTCGAACGGGTGCTCGACGCGGGGCCCGACGTCCTCAACCACAACGTCGAGACGGTCGAGCGCCTGTACCGGACCGCGCGGCCGGGGGGGCGCTACCGGCGGGCGCTCCGCCTGCTGGAGCGGGCCGGCCGCCATCGGCCGGCGACGCCGACGAAGTCGGGCATCATGGTCGGCCTCGGAGAGTCGCGGGCGGAGCTGCTGTCGACCCTGGCCGACCTGCGCGCCGTCGACTGCGACATCCTGACGATCGGCCAGTACCTGCGGCCGTCCGCCGCGCACCTGCCGGTGGAGCGCTACTACCACCCGCAAGAGTTCACCGATCTCGGGGCGCACGCCCTCGCGCTCGGCTTTCGACACGTCGAGTCGGGCCCCCTCGTGCGCAGCTCCTACCATGCACACGAGCAGGCGGACTCGTGCGCCGACGCCGATCCGGTCTAGGAGTCTGCGCCGCAGGAGGTTCTCGCCCCAATATGGAGCGGTCGACGCAGGCTTGAACCGCAATATATGGTGGCCCACGGAGCCCCAAATCGTTCCACGGCGCAGACTCCCAGCCGGCGCCGGCTCACGCGGGTCGTCGAGGGCGAGGGAGATGGACGCTGCGGCCGAAGAAGGCGTCGGCCGCCTCCGTGAGCGTCTCGGACAGCGTGGGATGCGGATGGATCGCGCTTGCCAGGTCGGATGCGGTCGCCTGCTGCTCGACCGCGAGCACGCCTTCGGCGATCAACTCCCCCGCGCCGGTCCCCGCGATCCCCACGCCCAGGATCCGCTCGGTCGTCGGGTCGAGTACCAGCTTGGTCACGCCCTCCGGCCGGTCCAGCGTCAGCGCCCGGCCCGACGCCCCCCAAGGGAAGGTGGCGGTAGCAACGCTGCGACCCTGCGCCGCGGCATCGGCTTCGGTCACGCCGCACCACGCCACCTCCGGGTCGGTGAAGACGACCGCCGGTATGGCGCGCGGCGGCGGCGCGGCGGCGCGGCCCATGATCGTGTCCACTGCGACCCGGGCTTCGTGGAACGCCTTGTGCGCCAGGAGCGGCTCTCCGGTCACGTCGCCCACGGCCAGGATGGACGGTTCGGCGGTCCGCTGCCCGTCGTCCACGCGAACGAAGCCTCGGGCATCGCGCTCTGCCCGCGTTCGCTCCAGTCCGGCGACGTCCGAGTTGGGAAGGCGCCCCACCGCCACGAGAACGGCGTCGAACCGCTCCGCTCGCGCGGAGCCGGAGGGCCCGTCGAACGTTACGTCGATCCCCCCCGGGCCGGCGGCAAGTCTGGTCACCGTGGTGTCGAGGTGGACGGCGGCGGCCAGACGGCCGAAGCGGCGGGCGATGACCCGGGCCAGGTCCGCGTCGGCGCCGGGGAGCAGCCGGGAGGTGGCCTCGACCACCGTCACCGCCGATCCGAGCGCGCCGTAGACGGTTCCCAGCTCCAGGCCGATGTAGCCCCCGCCAATCACCAGCAGCGACGGCGGGATCCGCTCGAGGGACAGCGCCCCCGTGGAGTCGAGCACACGGGCGTCGTCGAGGGCGAGTGGGCCGGGCCGGGCGGGACGCGATCCAGTGGCCAGGATCGCGTGCTCGAATGCGATGCGCGACGGGACCTCGGCGGCCGCCTCGACCGGTGCCACCGCCAGCTCGTGCGCCCCGGCGAAGCTGGCGCGGCCCTGCACGTAGCGCACCGACCGTTGGGCGGCCAGGCGGCCGAGACCGCCGGTCAGCCGCTCGACGATCTGCGTCTTCCAGCCCCGCAGCGCGCCCAGATCGATGGAGGGGGGCCCGAAGCCGATGCCCCACCGACTCGCGTCCCGGGCGTCGGTCAGCACCTTGGCCGCGTGCAACAGCGCCTTCGACGGAATGCACCCGCGGTGCAGGCAGACGCCGCCGGGCTGTGCCGACGCATCGACGAGCGTCACCGAAAGCCCGCGGTCGGCGGCGTCGAAGGCCGCGGCGTACCCTCCGGGCCCGGCTCCGATCACCACGAGGTCTGTCGTTTCCGCCATCGGCGTCGTGTCCGCCCTCTCGTCGCGCCGCTCCCCGACCGGCCGGACGCTCTGCCGGCCGTGAGCCGCCGCGCATGCCGGCCGCCCCGCCGGCGTTGCCCACGGCAGCGTGCGGACGCCTACGGTACTATACGAAGGCCGGTCACGCGACAGGCCGCCGCGAGACCGGCCGTCCCCGCGACGGGCTGTCGTTGCCCGGGGACGGCGATTGATCGGGCGCCGGAGCGGCGCTGCGGCGGAGAGGACGGCTCGCCATGGCTCGTACCCGCACGCCCTCGCGCGGAGTCGCCGGCACGAAGGCCGTGCTGCTCGCGGCCGGCGCCCTCGCTGCGGCGCCGCCCGCGGCGCACGGGCAGGAGTCGGTCGGGGAGACGATGAACCGTCTGTACGCGCCGGTCGAGATCGGCGCCGACATCTCGTCGATCCCGGAGTCGGAGCGCGCGGCGCTGGCCCGCATCGTCGACGCTGCACGGGTCATGGACGCTCTCTTCCTCGAGCAGGTCTGGGCCGGGAATCCCACGTTGCTCATGGCCCTGCAGCAGGACCGGAGCCCCGCCGGCCGCGCCCGCCTCGACTATTTCCTCGTCAACAAGGGACCCTGGTCGCGCCTGGAGGACGATCGGCCGTTCCTTCCGGGCGTCCCGGCCAAGCCGGCCGGCGCGGCCTACTACCCGCCGGATGCCACCCGCAACGAGGTGGCGACGTGGATCGACGGCCTTGCGGGTGACGCCCGGCGTTCCGCCGCCGGGTTCTTCACGACCATCCGGCGCGGTCCCGGCGGAGCGCTGACAGCCGTGCCCTACAGCGTGGAGTACCAGGGAGCGCTGGCGGTGGCGGCGGAGCACCTGCGCGCGGCGGCGGAGCGGACGGCGGAGCCGACGCTGGCTCGCTATCTGCGGGCGCGCGCGGCGTCGTTCGCCTCGAACGACTACTACGACAGCGACGTCGCCTGGATGCAGCTCGAAGCCGCGATCGAGCCGACGATCGGGCCCTACGAGGTCTACGAGGACGGTTGGTTCAACTACAAGGCCGCGTTCGAGGCGTTCGTGACCATTCGCGACGATGCCGAGACGGCGCAGTTGGCGCGCTTCGGCGCCGAGCTGCAGGGACTGGAGGACGCCCTTCCGATCGATCCGGCCTATCGCGACCCGGAGATCGGCGCCCTGGCGCCGATTCGAGTCGTCAACGTCGTCTTCACGGCGGGCGACGCCAACAGCGGTGTCCAGACCGCGGCGTTCAACCTGCCGAACGACGAGCGGGTCGTCCGCGAGCACGGCTCCAAGCGGGTGATGCTCAAGAACGTGCAGGAGGCGAAGTTCCGGCACGTGCTGGCGCCGATCGCCGACGTCGCGCTGCCGGCCGCCGAGCGCGCCGACGTCTCGTTCGACGCCTTCTTCACCCACATCCTGATGCACGAGCTGATGCACGGCCTCGGCCCGCAGGAAGTGACGGTGGACGGCCGCGCCACGACGGTGCGCCAGGCCTTACGGGAGACGTCCAGCGTCATCGAGGAAGCCAAGGCCGACATCTCCGGGCTGTGGGCCCTGCACCGCCTGATCGACCAGGGGGTCATCGATCCCGCGCTCGAACGTTCGATCTACACCACGTTCCTCGCCTCGACCTTCCGGTCGATCCGCTTCGGCATCAATGCGGCGCACGGCCGCGGCGTGGCCATCCAGCTCAACACCTTCCTCGACGCCGGGGCGGTGACCGTCGATGCGGAAGGGCGCTTCGCCGTCGATCACGGCCGCATCCGGGACGCGGTGGAGGGACTCGCTCGGCGCCTGATGACGATCCAGGCGCACGGCGACTACGACGCGGCGGTCGAGGTCCTGGAGACGCTCGGTGTGGTCCGGCCGGAAGTGCAACGCGTGCTCGACCGGCTCGGCGACGTGCCGGTCGACATCCGCCCGCGCTACGTCACCGCGGAGGCGCTTGCGGCGCCCTGACGCGCCGGAGGCCCGAGCGGCGGGCAGGCCCGTCCCTACGCGGTCTTCGTCGCCGCGGGGCCGAGCATCCGCTCTTCCATCAGCTCCTCGGCGCGCGCGAACAGTTCTTCCTTCGCCAGGACGCCGGCGTCGACGTCGGCGAGCAGGGCGCGTTGCGCCGCGTACTCCGTGTTCTGGATGCCGACCTTGCTCTGGAGCAGGCGCCACGCCTTGCGGCGCTCGACGCAGAAGAGCACGAGCTGGCGCGAGAGCTTCATCATCACCGGCTTGTTGCCCTTGGCCGGCAGGGTCTTGATGTAGACGCCGAAGTCGGGCACGTAGGCGCGGTGCTCCGGATCGAGATGCCGCCGGTGCACGACGTCGTTCTGCGTCAGCCGCACCAGCATGTTCTCGAGGGGGATGAGGTTGGCGGCTTCCTCCTCCCTGACCTTCTTGAGGTGGTTGCGGAAGCGCGCCTCGGTCGCGCACCAGTGGGCGACGGTGTAGCGGTACGGCTCGCCCGTGGCCTTGAACTTCGTCTTGTACCAGTCCCCCTGCATGTTGGGGTTGCCCTTGAGATCGAGGGCCTCCTGGTAGGTCTCCCCCATCCGGGGGTTGAAGACGAACTCCGGCGCGCCGCGCGAATCTCGGACCCGCTGCGCCTGGTCGAGCGCCATGTCGTCGCCCACCCCGTGCTCCGGCTGGCAGGTCGTGAAGCACTGCAGGAACGCCGTCCCCCGGTAGTCGAGGGCATCGAGGATGGCCCGGAACAGCTTGGGTGCGTTGGCGATGGAGACCTGGGCGACGAAGGGCGAGCCGTGCCCGGCGAGGAACGTCTCGGCGACGGTCTTCTTCTCGACGCACTTGCCCTGGCTGGCGGCGCCGAAGGCGTTCATGTCGCCGCCGCCGAGCATCGGCGTCGAGTCGGAGTTCTGGCCGCCGGTGTTCGAGTAGACCTGCGTGTCGAGCATCAGCGCCTTCACGTTCGGCCGGTTCTGCAGGACCATCTTCGAGACGTTCTGGTAGCCGATGTCCCCCATCCCGCCGTCGCCGCCGACGATCCAGACGCGCGGCATCTCGTTGATTTCGGCGTCGGTCATCAGGTTGTCGGAGAAATGCGTGAACTCGTAGTAGCGCCGCTCGTCGATGATGTCGTCCTCGCGCTCGAGGAGCCAGTTGGCGAGGCGCTCCGGAATGACCGACCGGCGGCCGTGGTCCATGATGAAGCTCTCGCCGATGAGCCAGCCGATGGTCGACCCGTCCTGGAACAGCGAGTTCATCCACGGATACGGGTGCGGGTTGTTCGGCGGCGTGGAGCCGTAGACCGTGTTGCAGCCGGTGTGGGCGGCCATCGCCATTACCGACTGCCCGTTCGGCAACCGGCCGTCGAGCGCCTGCAGCTCCTGGTGGTTGAACGCCTCCTGCCGCATGATGGCGGCGATGGCGCCGACCACCTCGTCGTTCGAGATCGGCCCGCGCGCCTCGAGCCGGGCCGTGGTGTCGGCGTCGGTGTCGCCGCCGAGCCCCATGAGGACGTGGGCGACGGTGCGCACGAACAGCTTGTGCTGCTCCGGATCGCGCTCGGCCAGCGCCGCGAGACGGGCGGCGCCGTGGCTCTCGAGCGCGCTTGCCACGCGGCGCAGCCGCTCCGCCTTCTCGTGGAAGATCGGCCGCAGGTAGGCCTCGGTCACCCCCGCGATGGCCCGCAGAACGCTCTTCTCGCCGCAGCCGGCGCAGGCGCCGTCGCCCGAGACGAGCGCGTCGTAGTTGCGGCGCACCATCATCAGGTTGCGGAGCGTCGCCGTCTTCGAGTCGGACGGGTTCTCGTTGTTGTAGAGGCCGAGGAACTTCTGCGACGTGTCGGGCAGCAGGTCGAGGAACGCGGTGCCGGTCTCGTGGTCGGCGTTGACCTGCTCGGTCTCCTGGACCATCCGCAGCGCATCGTGGTCGCCGCAGGCCGTCACGCAGGCCGCGCACCCCTTGCAGAGGTCGGAGACGAAGATCGAGAAGACGCCGCCGCTGCCCGGGTTCTTGCGCTCCGCCGACTTGAAGATCGCGTTCACCTTCGAGTAGGCGAGCGGCTGCTTGTCGATGACGTCGAAGAACTCGTTCTTCGCGTTCTCGGAGAAGCCGTTCAGGCTGTTCGTGACGTCCCGGATGATCTCCGGAAGCGGCGTCTGGGTCTTCGCCTTCACCGCCGCGTTCATCGCCTCGCGCGTCCGCTGCTCCATCTCCGGCACGGCGGCCAGCATCCTGCCGCGCTCGCCCTCGTCGGTGACGTAGTTGGTGATCGCGGTCGTCAGGAGGGTGCCGATGTCCTGCGAGCAGTTGGGAAGCGCCGTGTCCGGGCAGACGGAGATGCACTCCATGCACTGGGTGCAGTTCTCGGCGATGAACAGCGGCGTCTCGCGCCGGGCGACGTACTTCGACGCCGTGTCGCCGCTGCCGGCCGCCATCACGCCCATCGCGGCGAGCGGCGAGGCCGGCTGGTCGTAGCCGTAGTCGGAGCGGAACTCGTCGTCGAAGCTGGCGACCTGCGTGACCGGCGTGCGCTCCTCCTGTCCGTCGGGGATCTCGTGGGAGCGGCAGGTTGCGCAGCCCTCCCCGCCGCCGTTGCTCGTCGTCGCGGCCAGCGGCAGGATCGGCAGCCCTCGGAGCGTCGACCGGTCGGCGGCCTCGCTCTCTCCGATGGGGATCTCGCGCACACGGCTGAAGCCCTGGGTCATGACCTCCATGTTCGACTGCACGACGGCGTCGCCGAGGCGGCCGAACTTCTTCTTGTACTGCTTGTGGACGACCTCCTCGAACTGCTCGCGGCTGATCGCGAACTCCTCGAGGAGCGGGGAGACGGCGAAGAAGGCGCCGAGGAACGCGTTGCCCTGCATCCGGAGCTGCAGGTCCGGCCGGTTGGTCGCCTTGCGCGCGATGTCGAAGCCGGGCAGCGTGTAGACGCGGATCCGGTGCTGGATGATCTGCGTCCGCGCCCAGAGCGGGAGCCGCTCCCAGGCGTCCTTCGGTTCCTCGTCCGACTCCCAGATCAGCGCGCCGCCCTCGGACATGCCCTCGAGGGGATTGGTGTGGGTGAACGCCTTCGGGTCGCAGCAGAGGACCACGCCCACGTGGCGCAGGTCGCAGTTGACGCGGATGCGCTCCGGCGCGACGACGAGGAAGTAGGAGGTCGGCGCCCCCTTCTTCTCCGAGCCGTACTTCGGGTTGGCGCTGACGTGGATGACCTCCTTCGGCCGGCCGAACTCGTCGACCTCGGCGCTGCGGGCGGAGAGGAAGTCGTTGAAGTCGCCGATGATGGCGCCGAGGTTCTTGCCGGTGGTGATGGCGCCCCAGCCGCCGATCGAGTGGAACCGGACCGCGATGGCGCCCTCCGGAAGCAGCGACGGGGTCTCGTCGGCTTTCACCTCGTAGGGGTGCGGGACGCCGAGCACCATGAACGACTCGCCGTCCGCCGCCGTCCGGCCGTCCGTCCGCGCCCGGCCGCTCGTGACGTACTCGTAGGCGCCGATGATCTGCTCCGGCCGGAAGTCGCGCGAGCCGAGCCCGTAGATGCCGTTGAAGAGCCGCGGCATCCGGTCGGGGGTCACCTCGGGGAAGCCGGCCGCCACCGGGTGTCCGTGCAGCTTGAGGGCCTTGTTGAGGGCGGTGCGGGTGTCGCGCCCCATCGGGTTGTCGCCCGCCAGCGGTTCGTCGGTCCGCTCGAGGATGATCGCGTTCTGCTTGCCGGCCAGGGCCTCGACCACCGCCCGCTCCGGGAAGGGCCGGAACACGTTGAGGTGGATCGAGCCGACCTTCGCGCCGCGCGTGGCCCGCAGGTGGTCGACCGCCGCCTCGCAGTTCTCGGCCGCCGAGCCGAGCGACACGAACACCGTGTCGGCGTCGTCGGCCTTGTACTGCGTCACGAGCCCGTAATGGCGTCCGGTCAGGCGTCCGAACTCGGCGTGCGCTTCTTCCAGAAACTGCAGGATCGGCTCGACGAAGTTGTTGCGCCGGGCCACGACCCCCTGCATGTAGTGCTCCTGGTTCTGCACCGGTCCGAGGAGCACGGGGTTGGCCAGGTCGATCATCCGCGGTACCCGGCGGCGGGTCGGACCGAAGAGCGTGCGCTGCGCCTCGGTGGGGCACTCGATGATGTCGTCCGGCGCGCCCAGGAACTCGCGGATGAGCTCCGATTCGTGGCGATAGAACGTCCGCTCGAGGTGGGACGTCAGGAACCCGTCCTGCACGTTCATCCCCGGCGTCAGGCTGAGCTCGGTGACGCGGCGCAGGATGAGCGCTTGATCGGCCGCCTGCTGCGCGTCCTTGCCGAACAGGATGATCCAGCCGACGTCGAGCGCCCCGTAGACGTCGTCGTGGCCGCAGTGCACGTTCAGGGCGTGCTTGGTGAGGGCCCGGGCCACCACCTCGACCACCATCGTCGAAGCCTTGCCGGGCGCGTGGTAGTACTGCTCGATGCCGTAGACGATGCCCTGCCCCGACGTGAAGTTGACCACGCGGCGCCCGCACACCGAGTAGGCGATGGCGCCGCCCTGCGCCGCGTGCTCGCCCTCGGCCTCGACGGCCAGCGTGTTGCGCCCGAAGACGTTCAGGCGACCCTCCGCGAACGACTGCTGGTACAGCTCGCCCCCTTCCGTGGAGGGCGTAATCGGGTAGAAGATCCCCGCGTCGGCGATCCGCGCTTCCGTGTGGTACGAGACGAGCTGGTTGCCGTTCGCCGTGATGCGCTCGCCGGGGTACTTGGGACGAGTGGTCATTGCCGCGTTCTCCAGCAAGTTGTTTCGGAAGCCTCCGGCCCTCGAAGCGGCCGCCCGGTTTCGTCGGCCGGCCGGCGCCAACGCGCACACCGGCCAGCCCAACCGGCATTGTAGCGAGGGGGGGACCGATCGGCAATGGCCCCGCCCCGAGAGGCGCGCCGGGATTCGAGTAAGATCGGCCCGATGCGGCCCACCTCCCTGGGAAGTCTCCGCCGTGCCGTGGACGCGGGCGAAGTGCGCCGCCGCGGGGTCCGGGACGAGCTCCGCGACAACCTGATCGATCGCCTGCGGGCCGGAGACGCGCTGTTCCCCGGCATCGTCGGGTACGAGGACTCCGTGGTCCCGCAGCTCGTGAACGCGATCCTGTCGCGGCACAGCTTCATCATCCTGGGGCTCCGAGGCCAGGCGAAGACGCGGCTGCTCCGCGGGCTCACGGCGCTGCTCGACGAGGCGCTGCCGGTGGTCGAGGGCTGCGAGATCAACGATGACCCGCTCGCGCCGCTCTGCGCCGCCTGCCGCTCGCGCGTGCAGGACGAGGGAGACGACGTGCCGGTCGCCTGGCTCCCGCGCGCGGCGCGCTACGTGGAGAAGCTGGCTACCCCGGACGTGACGATCGCCGACGTCATCGGGGACATCGACCCGATTCGGGCGGCCCGCGGCGGGCTGCACCTCACCGACGAGCGCGCCATCCACTACGGCCTGCTGCCGCGCGCGAACCGCTGCATCTTCGCCGTGAACGAGCTCCCGGACCTGGCCGGCAAGATCCAGGTCGGTCTCTTCAACATCCTGCAGGAAGGCGACATCCAGATTAAGGGCTTCCCCGTTCGGTTGCCGCTCGACGTGCTGCTGGCGTTCACCGCCAACCCGGAGGACTACACCGCACGGGGCAAGATCATCACGCCCCTCAAGGACCGCATCGGATCGGAGATCCGGACGCACTACCCGCGCACCCGCCACGACGCCATCGCCATCACGGCGCAGGAGGCGTGGCTGGCACGGTCGGCCGGCAGCGCCGGCTCGATCGTGATTCCGGACTACGTGCGGGAGGTCGTCGAGGAAGTCGCGTTCCAGGCGCGTGCCGACAAGAAGATCGACCCCCGCTCCGGCGTCAGCCAGCGCCTGCCGATCACGTGCCTGGAGAACGTCGTCTCCAACGCCGAGCGCCGCGCCTTCGCCGCCGGGGAGGGGCCCGTCGCCCGGGTGACCGACGTCTATGCCGCCCTGCCCGCCATCACCGGCAAGTTCGAGCTCGAGTACGAGGGCGAGCTGCGAGGCGCGGACACGGTGGCGCGCACCCTGATCGGCGCCGCCGTCGCCAACGTGTTCGGCGGCTGGTTCGACGGCGTCGACACGCGGACCGTCGTCGAGTGGTTCGACCTCGGCGGCACGCTGCAGGCGAGCGACACGGTGTCCTCGGACGCCCTCCTCGCGGCGGCGGCCGAGATCCAGGGCCTGCGCGAGCTTGCCGCGCACGCGGGGGCCACCGCGGCCGCGGAACCGCCCGCGGTGGCGGCCGCCGTCGACTTCGTGCTCGAGGGCCTCTGCGCACAGCGGAAGATCAGCCGCTCCGAGGACTGGAGCTACCAGGCCACCGAGGAACCGCGCGCCCGTGCGCGGCCCGGCCCCCCGTACGTCGATCCGGAGCTGCAGATGCCCGGCGGCGGGCGCGGCGGGAAGAAGCAGTACAACTGACGGATCGGGGGTCCGGTCCTCCGGGGCGGGACACCCGGTACGCAGGGGCTCCATGCGCTACCGCTATACGCGCTTCACCGGCGAGCTGCTCGCCGGAATCGACCTCGAGGAGCTCGTCTCCAAGCTGTCGTCGCTCCTGCTGGCGAGCGGCTTCGGCTCGCCTCGCGGGCGGCCGCCGGAGGAAGGGGGCGACGCCGGCGACCAGCCGGTGCAGGCGCTCCACGACGCTATCCTCGACGCGCTGCTCAACGGGGGCGCGCTGTCCCCGGAGGCGGCGGAGGCGCTGCTCGGCGACCCCGCCGATGCCGACTACGGCGAAGGGTCGTCGGCCCTCGAGCGCCTGATCGAGCAGATCATCGAGCGGATGGCCCAGGAGGGCTACGTCACGCTGCGCGACGGCGAGGGCGCCGGTCAGGGGCCGGGCAGCGGGACGGACGTCCCGCCGGCGCAGTTCTCGGTGACCGACAAGAGCCTGGATTTTCTGGGCTTCCGCGCGCTGCGCGACCTGCTCGGATCGACCGGTCGCAGCAGCGTCGGCCGCCACGACACGCGCGAGCAGGCGACCGGCGTCGAGGCGGGCGGCGCGTCGAAGCCCTACGAGTTCGGCGACACGATCAACCTCGATGCCAGCGGCACCATCCTGAACGCGGTCCGGCGCACCGGCCCGGCGTCCGGCACCCCCGGCATCGACGTGCAGTACGAGGACCTGATGGTGGCGCAGGGGGAGTACCAGAGCTCGTGCGCCACGGTGCTGATGCTCGACTGCAGCCACAGCATGATCCTCTACGGTGAGGACCGCTTCACGCCGGCCAAGCAGGTGGCGCTCGCCCTGGCCACGCTCATCCGGCGCCAGTTCCCGGGCGACGCCCTGAACGTCGTGCTGTTTCACGACTCGGCCGAGGAGATCCCGCTGAAGCAGCTCGCACGCGTGCGCGTCGGTCCCTACTACACGAACACCCGGGCCGGGCTGCGTCTGGCCAGGCGCGTCCTGGAGCGCCAGCGCAAGGACATGCGGCAGATCATCATGATCACGGACGGCAAGCCGTCGGCGCTGACCCAGCCGGACGGACGCATCTACCGCAACGCGTTCGGGCTCGATCCGATGATCATCGCCGAGACGTTCGCCGAGGTGGCCCACTGCCGCAAGGCCGGCATCATGATCAACACGTTCATGCTGGCGCGGAGCTACGACCTGGTGGCGTTCGTGCGCCGCGTCGCCGCCATCTGCCGGGGGAAGGCCTACTTCACCACGCCCTACACGCTCGGCCGCTACGTCCTGATGGACTACATGGACAAGAAGACGAAGACGGTCCACTGACGTGCCGGTCACCCCCACGCTCCCGCCGGACATCCCGATCTTTCCCCTTCCGAACGTCGTTCTCTTCCCCAACGTCTTCCTGCCGCTGCACATCTTCGAGCCGCGGTACCGCAACATGGTGCGCGACGCCCTCGCCGGCGACCGGATCATCGGTATGGTTCTGCTGCGCGAGGGCGCGGAGGAGGAATCGGCCCCGCCGGTCTACCCGATCGGCTGCGCGGGTGTCATCACCCACGTCGAGCGAATGCCCGACGGGCGCTACAACATCGTGCTTCGCGGCGTCGGGAAGTTCCGCGTGCGCACGGAGGCACTGCGAAACGCCTACCGGCTGGCCTCCGTCGAGGCGCTGCCGGAACGGACCGCGCCGGGGGAGAGGGGGCGCCTGCGGTCGGGCCGGCGACGAGTGGAAGCGTTGCTGGATCGGCGGCTGCGCGACGTCGGCTCGGAGTCGACCGTGCCGCGCGAGATGGCCGACGACCACCTCGTCAACGCGCTCGCCCAGTATCTGGAGTTCGAGCCGGTCGAGAAGCAGTTGCTGCTCGAGCGCGACGGCGTCGTGGCGCGGTGCGAGTCGCTGATCGACCTGTTGGAGATGCGGCTGGCGGCCGCCGGCAGCTCCCAGCCGCGCCCGCGGGTGCAGTGACGACGCTCCGGGCGGACTACGACCGCACGCGGCCCAACCGCCGCGCGATGTGGTCGACGACGACCTGCCCGTGGAAGCGGCCGTTCTCGATGAACACCTCGCCCCGGTTGGCGCCGGCGACGACCGCACCGGCCAGAAAGAGCCCGGGGACGTTGGTCTCGAACGAGTCCGGGGCGTGATGCGGAACGTTGTTCGCGTCCACCGCGATACCGGCGCTGCGCAGGAAATCGAGGTCGGCGAGGTAGCCGGTCAACAGGAAGACGCCTTCGGCGGGAAGCGTCTCGCAGACTCCGGCCCGCTCGACGACCACCTCCCGGGGCCGGATGTCGACCACTCGCGTGTCGAAGCGCGCCGCGATCGAGCCCTCCTTGATCCGGTTCTCGATGTCCGGCCGCACCCAGTACTTGATGGAAGCCCCGAGCTCGGCCCGACGGTGCACGAGCATGACCTCCGCCCCGCTGCGGTACAGGTCGAGCGCCGCCTCCGCGGCGGAGTTCTTGCCGCCGACCACCACGACGCGCCGCCGATAGAACTCGTGCGGCTCCGTGTAGTAGTGCGAGACGTGCGGCAGGTCCTCGCCGGGCACCCCGAGCCGGTTGGGGTGGTCGTAGCAGCCGTTCGCGACGACGACGGTGCGCGCCCGCCACGTCTCGTCGGCGCCGGTGGCGTCCGACGTGCGGACCGTGAACCCGCCCTCCGCACCGTCCGGCGTCACCGCGGTCACCCGGCAGCCGAACGTGATGTCGAGCCCGAAGCTGTCGACCACCCGGCGATAGTAGCGCAGCGTCTCGTCCCGCGTCGGCTTGCCGTGCGGGGTTACGAACGGCAGCCCTCCGATCTCGAGCAGGTCCGGCGTCGTGAAGAAGACCATCTGGCTCGGGAAGTGGAACAGCGCGTTGACGAGCACGCCCTTCTCGAAGATGCGGAAGTCGAGCCCCGCCCGTTGCGCTGCGATGGCGGTGGCGAGGCCGGCCGGCCCGGCCCCGACGATGACGAGATCATGCACGTTCACGGATCGTCCTGAGGTCCTGGTTCAGGGAGCCCGGTACTCGACCTCGACGTCGCTGATGACCGCGACCGGCCGGCCGGGGCTCCGGAAAGTCTCTCTGCCGTCGAGGCGCACCACCTCGAGGCTCTGGCCCACGATGGCGATGGTGCCCACGTCCTCGGGGACGGTCACGAAGACGCGCTCGCGGCCGGTCGGGGCCACGGCCTTGATGCCGTCCGGGCCGGCGCCGCCGGTCACCCGGTCCACCAGGTCGCCGGCCGACCGGAACTCGCTCAGGATGTAGCGTCTCCCGAGCACCCGCCCGTCGAGGGCGGCGACCGCGACCTCCGCGGTGTACTCCGTGTAGGCGCGGCCGGCGCGCGTCTCGCTCTCCGAATAGGTATGGCGGTTGTGCAGCGTGAACGAGACCGTCGCCTCCCCGCGGCGCGGCGGGATGACGACCAGGGCTCCCAGCCCGGCGTCGTTCCGGATCGGCACGTCGCAGAAGACGACGCCGGTGGCGACGCCGACGCCGAGCACCGCCGGGCAGCGGACCTCCGCCGCCTCGACGCGTGCTTCCTGCCCCGCGGCCGAAGCTGCCGGCACCAGCACCGCCGCCGCGATCCGGAGCCCGGCGCGAATCATCGATCCCCGGCGGCAGTCAGCCGCGCCCCCGCCGCCGCACGGGAGGGCTCCGCCGCGGTCGCCTCCCCTCCCCGGCCGTTCAGCAGGTTGAGGAACTCCATGCGGGTGCGGGCATCCTTCCGAAACGAGCCGAGCATCGCACTCGTGGTCGCGGACGAGTTCTGCTTCTCGACCCCTCGCATGACCATGCAGAGATGGGTCGCCTCGAGCACGACGCCTACGCCCAGCGGGTCGAGCTTCTCCTGAATGACCGCGGCAATCTGGTTCGTGAGCCGCTCCTGCACCTGCAGCCGGCGGCTGAACACGTCGACGATGCGCGGGATCTTGCTGAGCCCCACCACCTTGCCGCGCGGCACGTAGGCGACGTGGCACTTGCCGAAGAAGGGCAGCAGGTGGTGCTCGCAGAGGCTGTAGAAGTCGATGTTGCGCACGAGGACCATCTCGTCACAGGCCACCGAGAAGCGGGCGTCGTTCAGGACGTCGTCGATGTCGCGCCCGTACCCGCTCGTCAGGAAGCGCAATGATCGCGCGACGCGCTCGGGCGTTCGGACCAGGCCCTCGCGCGCCGGGTCTTCGCCGATCTCCGACAGCAGGAGCTCGACCGCCTCGCGGATGCGCGCGTCTCGCGTCGTATCGGACATCAGTACGCGTAGAAGCCCTGTCCGCTCTTGCGGCCCAGCCGGCCCGCCAGCACCATTCGCTTGAGGAGCGGCGGCGGCGCGTACTTCGCATCCCGAAACTCGTCGTACATGATGTTCGCGATGGAGTACGCCGTGTCGAGCCCGACGAAATCGAGGAGAGTGAACGGGCCCATCGGATGGCCGCACCCGAGGGTCATCGTCTTGTCGATGTCCTCGATGGTGCCGGCACCCGATTCGTGGGCGCGCACGGCATCGAAAAGGTAGGGAATCAGGAGGCGGTTGGCGATGAACCCGGGTCGGTCCGGTGCCGTCACGGGCTCCTTGCCGAGGCGCCGGCCGAACGCCAGGGCCCGCTCGAAGGTCGTGTCGCTGGTCGCAAGGCCGCGGATGACCTCGACCAGCTTCATGATCGGTACCGGGCTGAAGAAGTGAAGGCCGACGAACCGGTCGGGCCGCTCGGTCTCCGCCGCGAGCTCCGTGATGCAGAGCGACGAGGTGTTCGACGCGAACACCGTGTCAGGGTCCACGATCGCCTCCAGCGCGGTGAACGTCTCCTGCTTCGCCTCGGCGCGCTCGACGATCGCCTCGATGACCAGGTCGCATCCGGCGAGATCGTCGAGGCGGGTCGTTCCCGAGAGGTTGGCCTTCACCCGCGCTGCGTCCTCCGGCTTGGTCCGGCCGCGCTTGACGCCCGCGGCGAGGAAGCCGTCGATCCGCCCGAGACCCCGCGCAAGGAGCGCCTCGTCGACCTCGCGCACGCGCGTCGGAAAGCCGGCCTGGGCACACACCTGGGCGATGCCCGATCCCATCAGCCCGCAGCCGACGACTCCGACGGTCCGAAAGCTCACGTCTTCTTCCATGGCAACGCACCCGCAACCCGGCCCAACACCCGATCATAGCAAAGTCACCCCGCAGGGCCCCGGCCCGACGCCGCGCGCCGTCGATAATCGCCCCCGGGCAGGTGGTCCGCGGCGCCGACGGGCCGGTTGTAGACGTACGCCCAGACCGTGAGCGTGCGGCCGTCGTCGAGCCGCGCCTGCAGCGCCTCGCGCCGGTACTCCCCGGCCCGTGGTCGCTCGGGATCGAAGCGCTCCAGCCCATCGGCGCGGGGCAGCAGCCGCCCCGGATCGAGGCAGCGGTAGACCTCGCCCCGCACCATCCCGCTTCCCGCGACCAGGGCCGGATAGGGTCCGAGGTCGAACAGCGTCCCGCGAACCGCACCGTAGCCGGCGAACCGGATCCAGCGCTCGATGCCCGCACGCTCGCGCAGTGCGAAGCCCCGCATCAAGGTGCCGTAGAAGAAGATGTGCTGCGGAGCCATGGGGGGCAGAGCCGCCCCGCCCCGGAGGAGGAAGGCGCCCTCCCTAGCGGGGAGCGGCGGGACCGTCCCGGCCGGGCGCGCGCTCCGCCGGGCCGGCCGGGGGGCGCGGAAGCCCGGGTTCTACGGCGACGCCGCCTGCACCCTCGATGGCGCGATCCCACAGCCATTCCACCGTCTCGGTCGGCAGCGTCATCGACAGGCTGACGACGGGCTCGCCGGGCGCGGCGCGAAGCTGCACGGAATCGAGGATCCCGGCGATCTCCGGCTGCGCATCGACCTGCATCCGGGCAAGGGCGAGGAAGCCCTGCAGGATGTCGCGCAGATTCTGGCCGGCGGTCTCGTCGGGGGTCTCGGCGCGCACGGTAAGGCGGATTCCGCCGTTCACTCGACCGGCGACCGAGAAGGCGTTCACGCGCAGCGCCCGGGCGTCGAGGCCCTCGGGCATCCATCCGCCGGCGCCCGGCCGGTCGAGCTCGCCGACCGCCCACGCGTTGCTGCCCGGGTCGACCGCCGCGAGCAGCGTCATCAGTCGATCGTTCGACGTGACGTCGTCGCCTCCGTCGACGAGCTCGATCGCACCGAGGACGAGAGTCTCGGACCCGAGCGCGAGCACCCCCGGCTCGACGAACGCCATCGCCAGCCGGCTGTCGCCCAGGGTCGTGGATACGAGCGTGTGGCCGGCGTACTCGGAAACCGTCCCCCCGTTCTCGACGGCCAGGGTCTCGAGGCGCCGCTCGTCGAAGCGTCCGCTCAGCACGACCAGGAGGTCCGCGTCGCCGGTGGCGCTCGGCGCGAGGGACGCGACGACCTGATCGATGTCCCGCGCGACGCGGATGCCCGTTCGCGATTCGAACTCGGGCCTTTCGTCGTCGGATTGGCGATCCCGCATCCTCGCGCGCAGGTCGGAAGTCATCACGGCGCGCACGTCGGCGAAGGCGATGGTGTGGGCGTCCGCCGGAACGTAGCGGAAATGGTCCGGCCGGCCCTGCGCCGCCGCGGCGGGCCCGCCCTGCAGGTATGCGGCGAGACCGCCCACCAGCCCCGCGGCCAGGACGCCGCCGGCGCCGAGGCAGACGCAACACGTCCGTGTGGTCATCGCCATCCTCCCACCCGAGAGTATACGTCCGGCCGCCGTCCCCGGTTCCAGCCCGGAGCGGTCCCGTTCAGAGCTCCAGCACGTACTCGCGCCGCCCGACCGTCCGGACCGCCGCGCCGAGCGCCACGGCCCAGATGGCGGCCAGCGCCAGCAGGCAGACCCACGCCGCGGGCGCCGGGTCGAACGTCTGGAGAGCGGACCGCAGCAGCGTCATCGGCTCGCCCTGCGGCGCCGCGTGGGGCACGAGCCCCTGCAGGTAGTAGGCGATGCTCAGGTTCTTCATGTACCCGGGCACCAGGACCACCACCGGCTCCCAGCCGAAGACGAAGAGCAGCCCGCTCAGGAGCGGCCGCCGCAGGCGCGCTCCGACGAAAGCGAACGCAGCGCCGTAGACGGCCAGCCCGAGCCCGATCAGCCCGAGGTCGGCGACGAGGGAGGGGAAGCCGGCGCCGACGCTGCCGCCGAACAGCGGGACCACCGAGAAATAGACGACCACCACCGACGGCAGGACGACGATCGACGTGCAGACGAGGTACGCGAAGTACTTCCCGACGACGATCGCGCCGCGCGGGATGGGCCGGGTGAACAAGTACGTGATCGTCCGATCCTCGACCTCGTCGGCGATGAGCGATGTCCCGTAGAACACGCCGAGCACCGGCACCGTGAAGCGCAGGTAGAAGGCCCAGATCATCAGACCGAAGATGTCCGGGCCGCCCAGCGTGAACGACGGCCCCCCCGGGTTGCCGGTGAAGCGCGCCGCGGCGGACGATGCGGCGAGCCTGAGCGCCACGGCGATGACCATCGGCCCGCCTGCGACCACCGCCATGAACAGCGTCCGGCGGGACCAGAGCATCTCGCCGAGGCTCAGGTCGAACACGCGCAGCGCCGCGCGCCGGAACGACAGGGCCGCTGGCGACTCCGCGGTCAAGACTTCACCAGGTAGGAGAAGACGGCCTGGAGATTGTCGTCCGGCGAGGTCACCTCATCGATGGCGATCTCGCCCTCGGCCGCGAGCGTCGTCAGCGCCGCGTAGAAGTCATCGGGCCGGCCGGTATCGACCACGATGCGGTCCTCCTCGAAGCTCAGTCCGATTACGTCGGGCAGGTCCAGGAGGCGGCGCGCCAGGGCGCGCGGCGCGGCGGTCTTGATGCAGACCTTGTGCGGGTGCTCGTCGATCAGGTCGCGAATCTGGTGGACGTTCCCCTCCGCGAGGATCCGCCCGTGGTTCATCAGCAGGATGGTCGGCGTCATCAGCTCGATCTCGTGCAGGATGTGGCTGGACACGATGGCGCTCTTGCCGGCCCGCGCCCAGGCCTTGATGAGGCCGATGGTCCGCCGCCGGCCAAGCGGATCGAGGCCGGCGAGGGGCTCGTCGAGGACGAGCAGCCGCGGGTCGTGGGCGATCGCCTGGGCCAGCTTGACGCGCTGACGCATGCCCTTGCTGTAGGCGCCGATCTTCTTGTCGGCGGCGTTCAGGAGGTCGACCGCCTCGAGGGCGGCCCGGGCGGCCGCAGCCGCCGCCTCGTCGTCGAGGCCGTGCAGGCGCGCGAGCGCTCCGACCCACTCCCGCCCCGTCATTCGTTCGTAGAAGGCGTCCTGGTCCGGGCAGTAGCCGATGGCGGCGTAGGCGGCGGGGTTGCCCCAGATTGGCGCCCCCAGCACGGCGACACGGCCCTGGCTCGGACGCAACTGGCCGGTCATCACCTTCATGAGGGTCGACTTGCCGGCGCCGTTCGGTCCGAGCAGCCCGGTAATCCCGGGCGGTATGGACACGGTGACGTCGTTGACGCCGATCACCTGCCCGTACCACTTCGACAACCCCTCGGCGGCCACCACCGCATCGGTCACGTCACGACCTCCACCCCGCGGACGCGCCAGCCGAGGACCGCCAGCGACACGGCGATGAGGCCCGCCACGAGCAGCAGCGAGATGCCCCACGGCGTGTCGTGGCGCGGGGCGACGCCGAAGATGACGTCGCCGACCTGCGCCACGTTCGCGCTCAGCGAGATCCAGGACGCGGCGCTCGACCCCGTGACGCCGCGGACCGTCTGGAAGACCGCCGTCGAGAACAGGATGGCGCCCGCGTAGAGCATTCCCGCGAAGCGGGCGCTGGTCGAGAGCGACGACAGGGCGAGCATTGCGAACGACGCCGCCAGCACCTCGAGCAGCGCGAACACCGTCATCGCCGGCAGGAGGAACAGGTTCTCGCGCACGAACGCGAGGCTGCCGGCGAACATCGCCTGCAGCACCAGCAGCAGCATCGCGGGCGCCCAGGTCACGAGCAACAGGAACACCACCAGCACGCCCGCCTTGCCGGCGACGTACTCGGCCCGCGTCAACGGCTTCGCAAGGTAGATCTGCAGCGCGTTGGCCCGGCGGTCGTTGGCGATGAGGCCCGCCCCCGCGTACACCGTGACGACGAACACGAAGAAGCCCTGCTGATCGAAGAAGTCGCGGAACGTCTGCGCAGAGGGCGCGATCAGCTCCATCGACGGGAAGTTCGCGGACAGGTAGAGCAGCACCGCCCGCACGACGAACTGCGACCACGCGAACAGCAGCACGAGGAGGAAGAGGCGCTTCGCCAGCAGCGCCCGGATTCCGCTCCAGGCGATGACGCTCCAGGCGGAGCCCGGCTCGGCCCGGGGGCCCGCGTAGCGGCGGTAGCTCTGGTCGTGGATGCCCATGATCCAGGGCGCAGTCAGCCGGTCCGGCCGCGGCGAGCGCGGCGCCCCGGAGCGCGGGTCATGCGTCCGTCTCCCCGATCGCCTGCGCGAAGACGTCCTCGAGGGTCGGCACGCTCGGCCGCAGGTGGCGCACCTGCACCCCATGCGTCGCAGCCAGCGCGAACAGATCGCGGGCGCCGCCGTCCTCGCCAACCAGCACCCGCAGCACGCCGGTCCCGTCGTCGCGGCAGTCGGCGCCCACCTCGCGCAACTCATCCGCGAAGCGGTTCGCGTCACCCTTGATCCGCAACTCGAACGCGCGGCGCCCGGGTCCCTTGAGCTCCGCGATCGGGCCCGCGGCGACGAGCGACCCGCGGTGCATGACCAGCACGTGCTCGCAAGTGGCCTCGACGTCCGGCAACAGGTGCGACGAGACGATGACGTTGACGCCTTTCCGGTAGGCGAGGTCGCCAACGAGGGCCAGCATCTCGTCCCGTCCGCGGGGGTCCATGCCGTTGGTCGGCTCGTCGAGGCAGAGCAGGTCGGGGTCGTGCACGAGCGCCTGCGCGAGCTTGATCCGCTGCTTCATCCCCGTCGAGTACGTGTCGACCAGCCGATAGCGCTCCTCGCCGAGCCCGACGTACTGCAGCACCTCGTGGGCGCGCTGCACGGCGGGGGCGCGCGGCAACCCGGCGAGCTGGCCGCAATAGGCGACGAAGGACACCGCGTTCAGTCCGGGAATGTACGCGTCCGATTCCGGCATGTACCCGATACGAGCCCGCACCGCGAGCGGCTGCCGGGCGACGTCGAAGCCGAGCGCCCGCAGGCTGCCCGCGTCCGGCCGGACGAACCCGAGCAACGCCTTGAGCAGCGTGCTCTTGCCGGCGCCGTTGGGGCCGAGCAGACCGACGGCGCCGGAGGAGAACTCGGCCGTGACCCCGCGGAGGGCCGCCTGCCGCCCGTAGGTCACGGTCACCCCTTCGAGGCGGGCGACGGGACCGGGGTCGGGAACCGGGTCGGGGGTGGTCATCGTTCGCACCGGCGGCCGACGGACGACCCGCTGCCGCTCACAGGCTTCCCCGGAGCCCGATCTCCTCCGCGCTGCCCCGCAGGAAGCGGATGACGTTGCCGATGTGCTCTTCGAGCGGCAACCCGAGCTCCTCCGCTCCGCGCCGCAGATCGTCGCGGCTGACGGCGCGCGCGAACGCCTTGTCCTTCATCCGCTTCTTCACGGAACGGACCTCCAGGTCGAGGACGCTCCGCGTCGGGCGGATCAGCGACGCCGCGGTGATGAACCCGGCCAGCTCGTCGCACGCGAACAGCGTGTGCTCCAGGCGCGATTCGCGCGGCACCCCGCTGTAGTCGGCGTGCGACAGGATGGCGCGCCGCATGTAGTCGGGGTAGCCGCGCGCCTCGAGGATCTCGCTGCCGCGGAACGGATGGTCGGTCGCGTCGGGCCACCGCTCGTAGTCGAAGTCGTGCAGCAACCCGACGACGCCCCAGGCCTCGACGTCCTCGCCGAACAGGTCCGCGTACCCGCGGACGGCCGCCTCGACCGCCAGCGCGTGCTTGAGGAGGCTCTCGCCCTTCGTGTACTCCGTCAGCAGTGCCCAGGCGTCGTCGCGGGTCGGCGTCATGCGCTGCCTCCGGCTCCCGCGGTCGTTCCCGAAGGAGTGTCGCGTGCTCCGGCATCCGATGCGGCGCCGCGTTCGCCGGCGGCGACCGCGGCGGCGACCGCGGCGTCCCCCGTCACGTTCGTGGCCGTGCGGCACATGTCGAGCAGCCGGTCGACGCCCAGGATGAGGGCGATCCCGGCGCTCGGGATGCCAACCGCCTGGAGCACGATGACCAGCATCACGATGCCGGCGCTCGGTACCGCGGCGGTGCCGATCGACGCCAGCAGGGCCGTGAAGACGATGGTGGCCTGGGCCGCGAAGTCGAGCGGGATGCCGAGCGTCTGGGCGATGAAGACGGCAGCGACCGCCATGTAGACGGCGGTGCCGTCCATGTTGATGGTCGCCCCGAGCGGGAGGACGAACGACGCCACCTCCTTGGATACGCCGAGGTTCCGCTCGGTCGCACGCATCGTCACCGGAAGCGTCGCGGCGCTCGACGACGTCGAGAAGGCGACGAGCTGCGCCTGCACGATCCCGCGGAAGAACGCGACCGGCCCGATCGGAGTGAAGATGCGCAGCAGCACCGGGTAGGTGATTCCGGCGTGGATGACCAGGCCGCACAGCACCGTGGCCGAGTACAGCCCGAGCGCGCCGATGAGCTGCGCGACGTCGGACGGGTCGTCGCCCGCGACACCCGTGATCGTGCCGGCGATCAGCGCAAAGACCCCGGCCGGTGCGACCACCAGGATCATCTCGACGATCTTGATGATCGTCACGTTGAGGCTCGCGAACAGATCGAGCAGCGGCCGCGCCTGCTCGCGCGGCAGGCGCAGCAGCGCCACGCCGAACAGGAAGGCGACGAAGACGACGCTGAGCATCCCGCGGTTGTTCGTCGCCGCGTCGAGCACGTTGTCGGGCACCATGTCGACGAGGGGCTGGAGCGGGCTGCTCTCGGCCACCTCGCCCGCCGTCGCCTGCCGGGCCGCGACGTCCGCCTGGTAGGTCTCCTGCAGGCTCGCCCGCAGGCTGTCCGGAATGGTCGCGCCGGGCTGGATCGCGTTCACCAGGACGAGCCCGATGACGAGGGCGACGAAAGTCGTCGCGAGGTACACGACGATGGTCCGGCCGCCGATGCGGGAGAGCTTGCGCAGGTCGGCCAGCGAAGCGACTCCGGTGATGAGCGACCCGAGCACGAGCGGGACGGCGATCAGCAACAGCAGCCGGAGGAAGATCGTCCCGAACGGCGTGATCCAGTCGGCCGTGAACCGGGCCCAGCCGGCCAGGGCGGCCACGATGCCGTAGGCGAGTCCGGCCACCAGGGCGGCCAGAATCCGCCAGTGGGTCTGCCGGTGCCAGGGCGTTGGGGTTGCGTTCGTCATTGCGTACGCGCCTCCTTCAGAGCTCCAGCGAGGCGCGGGCGTTCAGGTCGAGCGGCGCCGTGACGCCGGCCCGCAGCAGGCGCAGGCCCGCGGCGCCGATCATCGCCGCGTTGTCGGTCGCCAGGGCCAGGGTCGGGAGCGCCAGCGGCAGTCCCACCGCCTCCGCCCGAGCCGCCGCCTCCGCCCGGAGGCGCGAGTTCGCCGATACCCCGCCGGCGATGCCGATCGAGCGGGCGCCGCAGGCGCGGGCGGCCGCAAAGACCCGGTCGAGCAGGGCGCGCACGACCGACCGCTGGAAGCTGGCGCAGATGTCGGCGATCTCGCCGTCCGGCAGAACGCCGTCCCCTCGCGCGGCGCGGCGCGCCTCCACGTGCCGCTTCACCGCCGTCTTCAGCCCGCTGAAGCTGAACTCCATTCGTCGGGCGCGCCGCTCGGCGGCGATGCCCACGGGGGCCGCCGCGGGATCTGCGGTCCGGTTGGCGTGAGTCATCCGGGCGACCGGGAAGTCGACCGCGGCGTCGTTGCCGGTGCGGGCGACGCGGTCGATGACCGGCCCGCCGGGGTAGGTCAGCCCCAGCAGGGCCGCCA
Organism: Vicinamibacterales bacterium; assembly: GCA_965215155.1. Lineage (GTDB taxonomy): Bacteria > Acidobacteriota > Vicinamibacteria > Vicinamibacterales > UBA8438 > JAGWAJ01. Next base: position 3,983,992 of record CBDCCY010000004.1, read on the forward strand.
CCTTGTCGAAGGCCTCCCCCGCCGCGTCGTCGCGCGTCCGACCGATCAGTCGGCAGTCGCGCCGCGGATGCTCGTCGCCGGTCACCTCGTAGAGATTGGTATGGCCGCCCGATACGACCAGCACGACCGCGGGCAGCGGCGGGCGCCCGTTGTCTACGACGAGCGACTCGATGTGGCCGGCGAGGTGATGCACGGGCACGAGCGGCACGTCGAGCGACGCGGCGAGGCCCTTGGCGAACGCGACCCCGACGAGGAGCGATCCGACGAGCCCGGGGCCTTGCGTCACCGCAATCGCATCGAGGTCGGTCCACGAGGCGCGCCCGTCGTCGAGAGCGCGCTCGACGACCCCGCAGATGTCGCGGACGTGCTGGCGGGAGGCGAGTTCGGGGACGACGCCGCCCCACTCGCGATGGATCTCCGCCTGGGAGGCGACCGTGTTCGACCGCACGCGCCACGGCCGTTCGCCGTCGCCGGTCTCCGACACGACGGCTGCCGCCGTCTCGTCGCACGATGTCTCGATGGCCAGTACCGTTGCCATCAGCGCGCGGCGCCCCCGTCGCAGGCCGCGCGCAGGCTGTCGCCGTACGGCGCCCGGCAGATCCCGTTCTCGGTGATGATGCCGGTGATGAGGTCGTGTGGAGTCACGTCGAAGGCGGGGTTCCAGACGCCGGCTCCCTCGGGCGCCACGCGCGACGATCCGAGGTGGGTCACCTCGCGCCCGTTGCGCTCCTCGATCGGAATCGCCGACCCGTGCGGGGTGCCGAGGTCGATGGTCGACGTCGGCGCGGCGACGTAGAACGGGACGGCGTGCCGGTGGGCAAGAACGGCCACCGGATAGGTGCCGACCTTGTTGGCCACGTCGCCGTTGGCGGCCACGCGGTCCGCGCCGACGATGACGACGTCGACGGTCCCGGCCCGCAACAGGGATCCGGCCATGCCGTCGGCGATCACCGTGGTCTCGATGCCGTCGTTGAGCAACTCCCACGCCGTGAGGCGGGCGCCCTGCAGAAACGGCCGCGTCTCGTCGGCGTAGACCGCGATCCGCTTGCCGTGGGCAACGGCCGTACGGACGACGCCGAGGGCCGTGCCGTAGCCGCCGGTGGCGAGGGCGCCGGCGTTGCAGTGGGTCAGCACGCGTCCCCGCTCCGGGAGCACCGCGGCGCCGTGGTCGCCAAGGGCGCGGCAGGTTGCGACGTCCTCGTCGTGGATGTGCTGCGCTTCGGCCACGAGCCGCTCGCCGATCTCGTCCCGCGACCAGCCGGAGCGCGCCGCCTCGGAGAAGACGCGTTTCATGCGATCGATCGCCCAGAAGAGGTTGACGGCGGTCGGGCGGGTCTCCGCCAGCCGGTCGCACAGCCGGTAGAACTCGCGGGCCAGGGTGCTCGTGCCCTGCGCGCGGGCGCGCATCACACCCAGGGCGAGCCCCATCGCGGCCGCGACGCCGATGGCCGGCGCGCCCCGGATCACCATCCGCTCGATGGCGCGCGCGACGTCGAGAGCCGTGCGGCACTCGACGTAGACCTCCTGCCCCGGAAGCTTGCGCTGGTCGATCATCACGACGTGATCGCCCCGCCATTCGACGGTCGGCAGCATCGGTCAATGATACAGGCGCGGTCCCGGACCGCCGGGGGACGGCGCCGGGGCGGGCCGGGCGTCAGAGGAGCACCGCGGCAATGGACGCATTGATGAGCGTGGCCGTGAATCCGGCCAGCAGCGCGCGCGACCCGAGCCGGGCGAGGTCGCCGCGGCGCTCCGGCGCCATGCTGCCCACGCCTCCCAGGAGGATGCCGATCGACCCGAAGTTGGCGAAACCGGTGAGCGCGTAGGTGGAGAGGACGTGCGCGCGCTCGCTGATGACGCCCTGGTAGTCGCCCGTGAGCTTGAGGTAGGCAACGAACTCCGTGGCGACCAGCTTCGTGCCGAGCAGGTCGGCCACCAGCGGGACGTCGGCGGCCGGCACGCCCACGAGGGCCGCGACCGGCGCGAACACGACCGTGAAGATGCCGGCCAGCGACAGGCCCGGGCGGATCAGGCCGAGACCGTGGTCGACCATGGCGACGAGGGCCAGAAAGGCGATGAGCACGGCCGCGACGTTGATGGCCAGCCGCATGCCGTCGGCGGCGCCCGCCGCCGCGGCGTCGATCACGTTGACGTGCGAGCGCTCGATGTCGACTCGGGCGTGGCCGGCGGTGGCCGGGGTCTCCGTCTCCGGGAGCAGGATCTTGGCGAGGTAGAGGCCGCACGGCGCCGCCATCACCCCGGTCGTCAGCATCGCCACCGGGTCGGCGCCCAGGTTGACGTAGACGACGAACATGCTGCCCGCGATCGTGGCGAGGCCGCCGGTCATCAGCGCCAGCAGCTCCGAGCGGGTCATCGCCGGGATGTAGGGCCGCACCATGATCGGCGCCTCGGTCTGGCCCATGAACACGTTGGCGGCCGCGGCCAGCGTCTCCGCTCCGCTCGTGCCCATCAACGGCATCATCACCCGAGCCATCAGGCGCACGCCGAGCTGCAGCACGCCCGCGTGATAGAGGACCGTGAACACGGCGGACGCGAAGATGATGACCGGCAGCGTCGCGAACGCCAGGACGAGCCCGTTCGCAAAGACCTCGCCCATCGCCGCCGGATCGGCGAGGACGCCGAAGACGAACGTCGAGCCCGCGTTCGTGAAGTCGAGGAAGCGCGTCGCCACCGCCGCGACGGCGGAGAAGACCTCGTAGCCCGGCCGCACGCCGCCGATCGAGACGTTCAGGATGAACAGGGCGAGGACGAGCTGCAGGCCGAAGCCCCAGGCGACCGTCCGCCAGCGTATCGCACGGACGTTGGAGGAGCAGGCGACGACGAACAGGAGGAACGCCACGATCCCCATCGCGGCGCGAACGCGCCCCGGCAACGGTTCCCGGAACGCGTACGCGAGCGCGGCCAGCCCGAGGGCGGTGAGGCCGGCCGCCGCCCGCATCCGTCTCGCTTCGGTCACCGGCGGCCCCGCATGTCGCCGGAGCATACTCCACCAGACGCCCGTTGGAGCGGGGACGGCTGGTTCCGTCGGGTATGATGACCGGCGCGCCGGACGGCACCGCGCCGCCGGTGGCGGCGAACCGACCGTGGCCCGAACCCGCCTTCGTCCCGCCGCGGCGCTCCTCCTCGCGGTCTGCGCCGCCGGCGTCGCCGTATCGCCGCTCGGCGGCGCCGCGAACGACCCGATTCCCTCGCCGGAGCAGTTCTTCGGCTTCCCGATGGGCGCGGAGGGCCGGCTCGCCCACTGGGACCGGATCGTCGACTACTTCACCCTGGTCGGGGAGCGCTCGAACCGGGTCGCGGTTCGCGAGCTGGGCCGCACGACGCTCGGGCATCCGTACCTCCTGGCGGCGATTTCCGCACCGGAGACGATCGCCGACCTGCCCCGCCACCAGGCGCAACAGCGCCGCCTCGCCGACCCGCGGCGGACGAGCCCGGCGGAAGCGGAGGCGATCGCCCGCGACGGCAAGGCGGTGGTGCTGGTCGGCGCCAATGTGCACGCCACTGAGATAGGCACGAACCAGGGGATGAACGACATCCTGCACCGCCTGGCCACGGAGCGCTCACGGTGGGTGGACCACATCCTCGACAACACCATCGTGCTGCTGATTCCGTCGCAGAACCCGGACGGACAGCGCATGGTGGTCGACTGGTACCGGCGCAACCGGGGCACGCCGTACGAGGGTTCCCCGCTTCCGGAGCTCTACCAGCCTTACGCAGGCCACGACAACAATCGCGACAGCTACATGCTGACGCAGATCGAAACGCGCCACCTCAACCGCGTGCTGTACCACGAGTGGCTGCCCGAGGTGTACCTCGACAAGCACCAGATGGGCGGCACGCGCGCCCGCATCTTCGTGCCGCCGTTCAAGAACCCGCCCAACCCGAACGTCGATCCCCTGGTCTGGAGCCAGGTCAATCTGCTGGGACAGGCGATGGCGGCGCGCCTGCACGAGGCCGGCAAGCCCGGCGTGATCTGGGGCGAGCTCTACAGCGCCTTCTGGCAGGGCGCCAACAACACGAACCCCTGGTGGCACAACATGGTGGCGCTGCTGACGGAGACGGCGAGCGCGCAACTCGCCACCTCCGTCGAGCAAGACCGGGCGAGTCCCCGCGCCGCGCGCCGCTCTCGACCGGGCCGGGTCGGCGCACGCCGGGCGCCGCGACGATCGGGCGCGTCGCTCCCGCCGCCCCGCGACACCCAGTACCGCATGAACTACCCCCGGCCGTGGCTGGGCGGCCGATGGACCTTCGCCGACGTGGTCGAGTACGACCGCCTCGCCACGGAAGGCCTGCTCCGGAGCGTCGCCAGCAACCGGGAGATGCTCAAGCGCAACTTCTACCGCATGAACCGGCGGACGATCGAGCGCTTCGCGGCCGGATCCCCGTTCGCCTACCTCGTGCCGGCGCCGGAGACACAGCACGATCCCGCCGCGGTCACCCATCTCCTGCGCCTCCTGCAAGCCGAAGCCGCGGAGGTCTACGTCGCGGACGCCCCGTTCGCCGCGGGCGACCGCCCCGTCGCGGCCGGGACCTACGTCGTGCCCCTCGCGCAGTCGTTCGGCCGCTGGATCAAGGACGTGCTCGAACCCCAGGTCTATCCGGACATCCGCTGGCCCTCGCCACGCTCCCCGCTCGACCTCCCCTACGACGTGACCGCGTGGTCGCTGGGAATGCTGATGGGGGTCGAGACGATCCGCGTCGACGAGCCTTTCGAGGCGCGGCTCGCACCGGTCGCCGGCGCGGTGGACGCGCCGACGGGCCGCGTCTTCGGAAGCCCGGCGGCAGAGGCGTGGCTGCTCTCGCCCGCCTCGAACCGCAGCGCCGTGGCCGTCAACCGGCTGCTCGCCGCCGGAGCCGCCGTCGCCTGGGTCCGCTCCCCTCTCGATGTCTCCGGGACCGACGGAGCGGCGACGCGCCGCATCGCTCCCGGGACGCTGGTGGTGCGGGAGGTCGAGCCGGGGCTCGTGGCGGGCTTGGCCCGCGAGTTGGGCGTGGAGATCGAGGGCCGGGACCTCCCGCTCGGGGCTTCGCTCCTGCCGCTCCGGCCGGCCCGGCTCGGCGTCTTCGAGCCGTGGGGCGGAAACCGCGACGCCGGGTGGACACGCTGGGTGCTCGAGCAGCACGAGTTCCCGTACCGGCGCCTGCGGAACGCCGACCTGCGGACGCCCGACCTCCACGATCGCTTCGATGTCGTGATTCTGCCCGAGATGGGGGCCGCCGAGCTCCTTCGCGGCCTTCGCGGCCGGAGGGTCCGGCCGGAGTATCGCGGCGGCATCGGCGTCGACGGTGTCCGCAATCTGCGCCGCTTCGTCCAGGCCGGCGGCACGCTCGTCACCCTCGGCAACAGCGCGCGGATCGCCATGGACCACCTGGAGGCGCCGCTGACCGATCGGGTGCGGGGAGCGCGGCCGGCGACGTTTCTCGCTCCCGGATCGATCGTGCGCGTCGCCGTCGACACCGAGCACCCCATCGGGTACGGCATGCCGCCGGAGGCCGACGCGATGTTCGTCGCCAACGGAGCCTACGTCTCGTCGTCCCGGGCCGCCGACGCGGCGACGACGACGGTCGTCCGGTATCCGCACGCACCCCTGCTGCGCAGCGGCTGGCTCATCGGCGAGGAGCGGCTCCGCGGCACGGGCGCCGTCCTCGAGGTGCGCGAGGGGCGGGGCCGCATCATCCTGCACACGTTTCGGGTGCAGCACCGCGGGCAGACGTGGGGGACCTTCAAGCTGTTGTTCAACTCGATCCGCTACGGGGCGGCGCTGTCTCCCCGGCCGGCCGCTGCACCGGGCGAGGCCGCTCCGCCGCCGCCCGTCCGCGCGGCGGAAGGGCGCCGGGCGCCGTGACCGAGGCGCATCTCGTGCTCGCTCTGGCCGCCGCGGCACTCGGCGGTGCCCTGGCGTGGCTCGCGATCCTCTGCTCGCGCCTGGACGCCGGGGCCCCGGAGCGGCTCGTGGTCGAGCTCCGCGTCGTGCAGATCGGCTCGCTCCTGCTCGCGTTCGCGGCCGCCGTCTACCTCGGCGTAGCGGTCGCGGACCCCACCGCGCCGGGCGCGGGTCTCGACATCGCCCTGGCCATCGGCTTCTTCGTGGTCGCCGGGCTGGCGACGGCCGTCTGGGAGCCGGCGGCGGCGCTGGCGCGGCTGGCGCTGGCCTGGGCCGCGCACGGCGCGGTCGACATGGCGCACGCCGTCGAGCTGCTGCCGGCCGTCGCGGCTACGCCCTGGTACCCTGCCGCCGCCGCCACCTACGACGTGATCGTCGCCGGGCTATGCTACCTGCCGTTGCTGCGGCGCTGACCCGACGACCGACGCGGCGACCCGGCCGCGCACGAGGACATCCGATGGAACCGACCACCGATCGCGTCTTCCTCGACATCGCCCGCTCCCGGTTGGCAGTGCACCTCACCGGTCAGGTCCGGACCTGCCTGGAGGTCCTGAACGACCAGCAGATCTGGTGGCGCGCCAACGAATCGTCGAACGCGATCGGGAACCTGGTCCTGCATTGCATCGGCTCGACCCGCCACTACATCGGTCACATCGTCGGCAACCGGGACTTCGTACGGGATCGGGACGCCGAGTTCGCGGAGCGGCGCGAGATTCCCGCGGCCGAGCTGCGGGCCCGGCTCGACCTCGCGGCGGCGGAAGCCGACGAGGTACTTGCCGGGTTCGATCCGACGCGCCTGCTCGAGGCGACCGTCCGCACACCGGAGCCGTCGACCTTCCTGCACGTGATCGGCATGCAGCTCACGCACTACGCGACCCACGCCGGACAGATCGTCTTCGCCACGAAGATGCTCAAGGCCGACGCCCTCGACGACGTCTGGAAGCGGACCCCCGGCCACTGAGGACCCGCGCGGACTCCTCAGCACGCCATCACGTCGAACTGCTCGTGGTGGAGCTGCACGTCGGGCCTGATGGTGACGCTCCGGCCGAGCACGCGCTCGATCTCCCGTCGCACGTTCCGCTGCTCGGCCGCGAGGGCGCGTGCAATGTCGGGGTTGACCCGGATGAGCACGGCCTGTCCGTTGAGCTCGCCGCTCACCTTGCGGAGCTCCGACAGGATGTCGTAGCAGATGGTGGCGCTCGACTTGATGACGGCGCTTCCGGAGCAGTAGGGACAGGGATCGGTGAGCGTCCGCTCGAGGCTCTGCTTGACTCGCTTGCGGGTGGCGATGATGAGACCGAAATCGGAGACCTGCACCGCCTTCGACGGTGAGCGGTCGCGGCGCAGCTCCTGTTCGAACGCCTGATAGACCTTCTGGCGGTTCTTGCGCTCCTCCATGTCGATGAAGTCGAGCACGATGATGCCCCCGAGGTCGCGCAGGCGGATCTGCCGGACGATCTCGCGAGCGGCCTCCAGGTTGGTCTTGACGATGGTGTCCTCGAGCCGGCCGCTCCGTTTCCCGACGTAGCGGCCGGTGTTCACGTCGATGGCGACGAGCGCTTCCGTGTGGTTGATGACGATGTAGCCGCCGGACTTCAACCACACCTTGCTCCGGAGCGCCTTGTCGAGCTCGGTCTGGACGCCGTACTCCTCGAAGATCGGGAACGGCTTCGTGTAGTGCTGCACGCGTCCGACCATGTCCGGCATGATGCGCTCGATGAGCCGCACGACCCTGCGGTACTCCTGCTCCTCGTCGATCCGGATGGCCGAGAAGTCGTCGCTGAGGAGGTCTCGAAGGAGCTTCGCGACCAGGCTCTCCTCGCGGTGAATCACCGCGGGGGCGCGGCTGTTGTCCATGCGCGACCGGGTATCGTTCCAGAACCGGTGGAAGTAGGTCAGGTCTCCGTCGATGTCGTCACGGGAGCGCCGGGCGGCCGCGGTGCGGATGATGACGCCGCCGGTGAATCCGTGCTCCTCTCGGAACTGCCGCACGATGGCGCGCAGGCGGCTGCGTTCGTCGCGCTCGTCGATCTTCCGCGAGACGCCGACGTGGTCGACGGTCGGCATGAAGACGAGGAACCGTCCCGGGACGCTGACGTGCGACGTTACGCGCGCGCCCTTGGTGCCGAGCGGCTCCTTGACGACCTGGACGAGGATCTCCTGCCCCGCCGTCAGGAGCTCCTCGATCTTCTGGGTCGGCCGATCCCGGCCGTTGCCGCGGCCGGCTCCCCCCCGCTCCCGATCCCGGCCGCCACCGGCCTCCTCGCCGTCAGCCTGCTCGAGCCGGTCGAACTCGTCGAGCGTGTCGACGACGTCCGACACGTAGAGGAAGGCGTCGCGTTCGAGCCCGATGTCGACGAAGGCCGACTGCATTCCGGGCAGGACCTTGTTCACGCGGCCCTTGTAGATGTTCCCGACGACGCCGCGCTGTCGCTCCCGCTCGACGTAGATCTCCGCGACCTTCTCGTCCTCGAGAATGGCGGCCACGACCTCGTGGCCGTTCGAGGTGACGATCATCTCCTTGTTCATTCGAAGCTGTCTCCCGCCGGTCCCGGCTCACCGCGGCCGTACCGTCGCGTTCGGCGGCCGGGATGCGGCTCCGCGCAGGAGACTGCCCGGCCGGGCGCGCCCCCGGGCATCCCGAAGCACGGGTCTCCGCGCGGCAAGTCCTGCGGACCATCTAGTTCGTGAATCGGCGCATCCCGACGTTGAGGATGAGCCCGAAACCCATCAATGTCGCGACGATCGACGAGCCGCCGTAGCTCAGCAGCGGGAGGGTCAGCCCCTTGACAGGGGCCAGGCCGGCCGACATCGCCACGTTGTACAGCACCTGAAACGAGAACCCCGCCATGATGCCGACGACGAGGTAGGTGCCGGTAGGATCCCGCGCCACCCGGGCCGCGCTCAGCGATCGGAAGATGACGAACAGGTACAGCGCAAGCGCGAACACCACGCCGAGGAAGCCCTGTTCCTCGGCCAGCACGGAGAAGATGAAGTCGTTGTGGGCGGCGGGCAGGAAATCGTACCGGTTCTGAGTGCCCTGGAGGTAGCCGCGGCCCGTCAGCCCTCCCGACCCGACCGTAATCCACGCCTGGATCTGCTGGTAGCCCGCGCCGAGAGGATCGTTCTCCGGCGTCAGGAAGGTGACGATCCGCGACCGTTGATAGTCCTGGAGCCCGTAGGCCCAGACCACCGGGGCCGACAGCAGACCGACGACGACGCAGGCGGCCAGGGCGCGGAGACGCAGTCCCGCGAAGATCATCACGACCACGTACACGGGAAGCAGGGTCACGGCGGTGCCGAGATCCGGCTCCTGCGCGATGAGCACGCACGGCACCGCCACCAGCGCCCCGCCGAGGAACCAGTCGCGCGTCGGCCGCGGCCATCCCGCGCTCCGCGTGTACAGGGCCGCGAGGGTCAGGGCAACGACGGGGCGGGCGAACTCGGACGGCTGGACGCTTGCCGGACCGAGATCGATCCAGCGGCGCCCGCCGCCCACCTCGTCGCCGAACACGAGTGTGTAGGCCAGCAGCGCGGCCAGGGCGCAGAAGGCGAACCGCCACTGGTCCGCAAGAGTCCGGTAGTCGATCGCGAGGCAGACCGCGCACGCCGCGAGGCCGATCAGGACCGCGGCGACCTGGCGCCCGAACTCGGAACCGACCCGGCCGGAGGTCGGGTCGTAGGTCGCGCTGTAAATCGTCGCGAGACCGATCGCCGTGAGCAGGGCGAGCGCCGCGATGAGCCGCCAGTCGAGCGCGCGGAGCAGGCGACGTTCCAGCATCGGCGGGCTCGGCTCAGGTTCCGCCGCCGACCAGCGCATCGGCGATGGCGGGCGCGGGCGGCCGGGGCGGAGGGGCCGGCGCCGGCGCCACGGGGGCCGGAAGGTCCGGCAACGGCTGCCCGTCGCGCTTCGCGAAGAAGGTCTCCAGCGCGTGACGGGCAATCGGCGCGGCCAGGTAGCCGTGGTCCGAGTGTTCGGTGAACACTACGCCGGCAATCTGAGGATCGCCGGCCGGCGCTGCGAAGACGAACCAGCCGTGGTCCCGCAGGGCGCGCTCGGCCGCCCCGGCGTTCTCGCGACCGGCGCGCGAGATGACCTGCGCGGTGCCCGTCTTGCCGAGCACGTCCCGCCCCGGTATCCTCCCCCGCCTTCCCGTGCCCGCTCCGTTCACCACCCTCCACAGTCCGCGCTTGACGACGGCCAGGCTCTCCGGCCGCACCCGCGCCGCCCGGGCCCGCGTTCCCGCCGGGGCCGGCTGCCAGCCGCTCCCGTCATGGAACGCCTGGAGGACCCGCGGCGTGATTCGCCGGCCGCCGTTCACCAGGGTCGACATCATGACCGCAAGGGACATCGGGGTGACCGCCACCCGTCCCTGGCCGATGGCCACCGAGATCGTCTCGCCCGGATACCAGGGCTCGGCATGGTGCTCCTGCTTCCAGGCCCGGGACGGAACGAGACCCTGCACCTCGTAGGGCAGGTCGACCCCACTCAGCTCGCCCAGCCCCAGCGCGGTCGCCCAGCGGTGGATCTGATCGATGTCGAGCCTGGCCCCCAGCGCATAGAAGTACGTGTTGCACGACTTCTCGAGCGCCTCCTCCAGGTCGACCACGCCATGCCGGGCGTGGCAGCGGTAGTAGCGCCCGTAATGGCGCCCGCCGCCGTCGCACCGCACGCGAAAGGCCGGCGTGATCGCTTCCTCCTCGAGGGCAGCCACGGCCATCGCCGCCTTGAAGGTCGAGCCTGGCGGATAGCGTCCCTGCAGGGCGCGGTTGTGAAGCGGCCGCAGCCGGTTGCGGGTCAGGGCGTCGAGCGCAGCGCCGTCGATGCCGCGCGCGAACGCGTTCGGGTCGTAGGCCGGCAGGCTGACGAGCGCCAGCACCTCTCCGGTCTGCGGGTCGAGCATCACCGCGGCACCGTCGAACCCGGCGTTGTGGAAGGCGGCCTCGGTTGCCGCCTGCACGTCGGCATCGATCGTCAGACGAAGCTGCCGTCCGGCGATCGGCGGCACCTCGCCAACGATGTCGATCTCGCGCTCCGTGCTGTCGACCACCACGTGGCGCGCGCCGTCGACGCCCATCAGCAGGCGGTTGTACGACAATTCCACGCCGCTCTGGCCGACGATGTGGCCGCGCCGCAGCCCGGCGCCGATTCCCGCAGCGAGCTGTGCGGCGGAAACCTCGCCCACGTAGCCGAAAGAGTGGGCCGCCATGGTTGCGGCCGGATAGCTGCGGATGGAGGTGGGCTCGACCACGATGCCCGGCAGCTCCGCGCGGCGCGCCACCACCGCCGCCACCTGGGCGCGGGAGGCGTCGCGGATCACCACGATCGGCCGGTGCGCCGGCCCTCGGCGCTGTCGCTCGAGTGCGGCCTGGAGGTCCGCCCGCTCGACGCCGGTCACCCGAGCGAGAAGGCGGAGGGTCGCCTCGACGTCCTCGACCCTCTCCGGCACCAGAGACAGGTTCAGGGCGTCCCGGTCCTCGACCATCACCCGCCCGTCGCGGTCGAATACGACGCCACGCGGCGCCCGGAGGAGGCGCTGGCGCTGGTGGTTGTTGCCTGCGCGTTCCAGGTACTGCGGGTGCAGATCGATCTGCAGGCGCCAGAAGGCGGCGACCAGGATCGCGAAACCGATCGCGACCGCGCAGCGAAAGAGAAAGAGCAACCGTCCGATCGCGCCGATGCCGGCCGTGTCGCGGCGCCATTCCATCAGCGCATTCGCCGGGGGAAGCGGGTCCTGCCTCGGCGCGCGCGGAGCCCCGCCCGAATCGCCGGCGCCCACCGGCCGATGGCCGTCGCGAGGATTCCGACGGTGGCGTTCGCCGATCCCTGCATCGCGACGCCACGCAGATGCGCCGACGGGCCGGGTGCGGTCACCAGCGCGTAGACGCCGACCACGCACGCGGCGTTGGCCAACGTGGCGGCCCCGACGATGACCGCGCGACGCCAGGCCTGGAAGGTGATGAACTGGACGCTCATCCAGCCGGCCCAGGTGCCGACGAGGCTCTTGGCGAGCCCGTTGACGCCGAGGATGCCCCCCGACAGCAGATCCTGGGCGAGACCGCCCACGGTGCCCGCCCACAAGCCGACCAGCGGCCCCCCCGTGAGTCCGGCGAAGACGACGGCGACGAGCGGAAGGTCCACGTTCGCGGCCGCGTCCACGAACCGCGGTACCGTGGTCTGGGCGGCCAGCGCCGTGGCGACGACGGCGGCGATTCTTCCGGCCGTCACCGGCTGCCCCCGGAGATGAGGCTGGTGTCCGCCTCCGCGCCGCGCGCCGGGACCACGATGAGCACGTGCTGGAGCCTCGCGAAGTCGACCGCGGGAGCGATTCGAATCGTCCGCGAGGTGCCGCCGGCGCGCTCGATGGCCTCCACCGCCCCGATGAGCAGTCCCGGCGGGTAGATGCCGTCGTCGCCGGTGGTCAGCACCACATCGCCGACCACCACCGGCGGGACGGCGGGCGCGTACCGCATCTGCAGAGCCGACGCATCGTCGGTACCCGCCACGATGGCCGCGGTTCCGGTGCGCTCGACATACGCGCCGGCGCCGGCGTTCCGGTCGATGAGCAGTTGCACCCTTGCCGCGCTACGGCTCGCGGGTCCGACGATGCGGCCCACCACGCCGGAGGGCGACAGCACGGCCTGGTCGGGCTGCACGTCGTCCCGCGCGCCCCGATCGACGGTGAGGGTCCGAAAGTACGGCGTGGCGTCGGCGCCGATGACCCGCGCGCTGACCGTGCGCCATCGCAACGACCGCCGCAATTCCAGCAGCCGCTCGAGCTCGGTCGTCCGGTGCGTGAGCGCTCGCTGCTCCTGCAACCGCATCCGCAGCGCGTCGTAGTTCGCCCGCAGCGTTTCGTTCTCCCGCTGCGCGTCCAGCAGCCTGGAGACCGCCGACACGGTGTCCCGGACGGCGGTGCCGGCCCTGGTGATCAGTCCCTGCACCTCGGTCAGCGTGCCGAAGACCGCCGCCTCGAGCAGCGTGGTGTCCGGGTGGATCCCGACCTGCGTCGAGATCAGCAGAATATGGCCGGTGACTATCGCCGGAAGGACGAAGCGCATGCGCTGACGGCTCACGTCTCTCGCGATCCGCCGACCCCTGGAACCGAACCGCTCGTCAAATCGCGGTCAATCGATGGAGATCTTCCGCAGCAGCCCGAAGTCGGCCAGCATGCGGCCGGCGCCGAGGACGACCGACGTCAGCGGCTCCTCGGCCATCGCCAGCGGCAGACCGGTCTCCTCCCGCAACCGCTTGTCGAGATTGCGCAGCATCGACCCGCCGCCGGTCAGCACGATGCCCCGGTCCACGAGGTCGGCGGACAACTCCGGCGGCGTGCTCTCGAGCGCGAGACGCACCGCGTCGACGATCACGTTCACGGTCTCCGCCAGCGCCTCGCGGATCTCCTCATCGCTGACCTCGATGGTCTTGGGCACGCCCTCGATCAGATGACGACCCTTGATGTCGATGGTCAGCTTGTCGTCGAGCTCGTAGGCCGACCCGACCTTCATCTTGATCCGCTCGGCCGTCCGCTCTCCGATCAGGAGGTTGTAGGTCTTCTTGATGTACTGGCTGATCGCCTCGTCCATCGCGTTGCCCGCCACCCGCACCGCGCGGCTGTACACGATGCCGGCCAACGAGATGACGGCGATGTCGGTGGTGCCGCCACCGATGTCGACGATCATGTTGGCCGATGGCTCGGTAATCGGCATCCCCGCACCGATCGCCGCCGCCATCGCCTCCTCGATCAGATGCACCTCACTGGCCTTGGCGCGGTAGGCGCTGTCCTTGACGGCGCGCTTCTCTACCTGCGTGATCTGCGACGGGACGCCGATGATGATGCGGGGACGGACCAGAACGGTGCGGCTGTGCGCCTTCTTGATGAAGTACGTCAGCATCTTCTCGGCCACCTCGAAGTCGCCGATGACCCCGTCCCGCATCGGCCGGATGGCCACGATGTTGCCGGGCGTGCGGCCAAGCATCTCCTTCGCTTCGCGACCGACGGCCTCGACGCCCCCGGTCACCTTGTTCATGGCGACGATCGAGGGTTCGTTGCTGACGATGCCCTTCCCGTGCGCGTACACGCACGTGTTGGCGGTGCCGAGATCGATGGCCAGATCACTGGAGAACGCGGAGAACAGGGAGCCGAGACCCACGTTTCGTCAGTTTCCCCGGAGTGAGCAAAGCCCCCGGTTGGCCTCGATTATAGGGCTCCGGGCAAGCGGCGGGGAAACGTGCTTCCGCCGATCGCCCGCCGCGTGCTGCAAAGGCTTGCGATTGTTGGATTTCTCTCGGTAGAATGCCCCCGCTGCCCCGACTGCGGGCGCGCAAGGAAAGGCCCAACTCACGATGACCATGCTCGATCGGATGCGACGCCACAAGGCTTGGCTCAAGTGGAGCCTCGGCCTCGTCGTGGTCGCCTTCGTTGCCCTGGTCCCCGGCGTCGGCATGAGCCCCATGGGAAGCGACGGCCTCCCCGCCGACGTGCTTGCCCGGGTGGGCGATTACGAGGTCACGCTGCAGCAGTTCCGGCAGGTGTACCTGCGCCAGCTTCAGGCGTACCGCCTCCAGACGGGCGGCGAAATCAGCGAAGAAGTGCTGCGCTCGCTGGGAGTGGACCGGCAGATCCTGCAGCAGCTCATCGACGAGTACGCCGCGCTCGCCGAGGCGGATCGGCTGGGGCTGCGGGTCAGCGACGCCGAGGTCCGCGAGCGCATCCTGACGCTCCCGGCGTTCCAGGTGGATGGACGGTTCGTCGGGGAGCAACAGTACCGGATGGTGCTGCAGCGGCAGAGCCCGCCGATCTCCACCGCGCAGTTCGAAGAGGACGTCCGCAGGTCGATCCTGATCGAGCGGCTGCAGGCGGCGGTCACGGGCTGGGTGTCGGTATCGGAGACCGAGATCGCCGACGAGCACCGGCGCCGCAACGAGCGGGTCCGCGTTGACGTCGTCGCCTTCCGCGCCAACGACTACCGCGACGAGGTCGAGGCGACCGACGCCGACATCGAACTGCTCTACAACGAGGATGCGGCCCTCTACCAGGTGCCGGAGAAGCGGCGGTTGCGCTTCCTGCTGGTCGACGAGGCGGCGATCTTCGACAGCATCACCCCGAGCGAGGATGAGTTGCGGGGCTACTACGACACGAACCTGTCGCAGTACCAGACGCCGGGCCAGGTGCGCGCAAGCCACATCCTGCTCCGCATCGGCGAGAGCGATGAGGCGGAGGTCGCAGCCCGCGCAGCGGCACTCGCCGCGCGCGCCCGCGGCGGCGAGGACTTTGCGACGCTCGCACGCGAGTTCTCGGAGGACGAGGGAACCGCCGTCAACGGGGGCGATCTCGGGACCTTCGGGCGCGGGCGGATGGTGGCGGAGTTCGAGGCCGCGGCCTTCGCGATGGCGCCGGGCGAGATCTCGGATCCGGTCAAGAGCGCCTTCGGCTACCACGTCATTCTCGTAACGGAGGCCGAGGAGGAGGTCACGGAGCCCTTCGAGGATGTGCGCGAGTCGATCGCCAACATCCTGAAGCAGGAGCGGGCGTCGTCGCGCGCTCGCTCGCTGGCCCAGGCGATTGCGGCCGAGGTGACGGCGCCCGACGACCTCGACCGGGCCGCCGCGGCGCGCGGCTACGAGGTGCAGGAATCGGGTTTCGCGGCACCGGGCGAGCCGATCCTCGGCCTTGGTCTGGCCCGCGAGGTGTCGGACCGGGCGTTCCGGATGGAGCCGGGCGAGGTGGCAGGACCGATCCCCTCCCCGTCCGGCCCCGCGTTCGTGACGGTGGTCGCGACACAGGATCCCTACGTCCCGCCGCTCGACGAGGTACGCGACGACGTGCGCGAGGACGTCATTCGCAAGAAGGCGCTCACCATGGCCCAGGAGCGCGCGGCGGAGGCTGCGCGAACGCTCCGCGAGGCCGACGACTTCGTGGCGGCGGCCCAAGAGGCCGACTACGCGGTCGGCTCGAGCGACCTCGTCGGGCGCGGCGCGGCGCTCCCGGAGGTCGGGGTCAGCGCCGCGGTGGAGGCGGTCGCATTCGCGATGGATCCGGGCGCCGTGAGCGAGCCGATCGAGGCCGGGAGCGCCGTCGCGGTCGTGCGCCTCGTAGACCGCGAGGACGCCTCGGCCGAGGACCTCGAGGCGCAACGCGACGGCCTGCGAAACCAGCTCGTGGCCACCCGGCAGGGCCAGTTCTTCAGCGCCTACATGACGCGCGTCAAGGAACGGCTCGCGATCGACGTCGATCTCGGCGCCCTCGAGCGCGCGTTCTCCGCCTGACGCCCGAGCCCCGACCCGCGCCGTGCCTGCAGCGCAGCTCCCAGGAGTCTGCGCCGCAGAACCTGCCCTGGAGCACTCCGTGCCCGCGCAGACTCCCAACGCGCCCGTGAGGGCGCGCTAGCGCATCGCGGGCCCGGGCAACAGGAGCAGCGGCGCGCCCGAGGCGAGAAGCTCCGCCGGGCCGAGCAGGGCGGCCGCGTTGCGTACGGCAGGGGACGCCAGCCAGGCGGCAGCCGAGGTGAGCGAGACAGACCGCTCCAGTTGCTCCCATAGGGTACGGCGACGCGGGAAGGGGACCAGGGTCACCTCGCGTTCCGGGTCGATGCCGGCCCGCTGCTTGGCCAGCTCGACCGCCCGCCGGAGGCCGCCCAGCTCGTCGACCAGGCCGCGGGCCTTGGCCTGGCGCCCGGTCCACACGCGCCCCTGGGCCACGGCGTGGACCTCGTCCCGCGTCATCCCGCGTCCTTCGGCAACGATCTGCAGGAATCGCTCGTAGGTTGCGTCGAGCTGCCGCTGGAGCGCCTGCCGGCTGCCGTCCGAGAACGGAGTGGCCGGCGAGAAGAGATCCGCCTGTGCACCGTCGCTGACCACCTCCACGTTCACCCCGAGCCGCTCGAGCGCCCCGCCGAGCACGAACTTGCCCCCGAAGGCGCCGATCGATCCGGTCAGCGTGCCCGGCTGGGCGACGATGGCGTGCGCCGGCGCGGCGATGTAGTACCCGCCCGAGGCGGCGAGGTCCGACATCGAGGCGATGACCGGTTTCGCGGAGCGCGCCAGGACCACCTCGCGCCACATGATGTCCGCCGCGATGGCGACGCCGCCGGGGCTGTCGATCCGCAGGATGATCGCGGCGATGTCCGGATCGTCGCGCGCCTCGCGCACGGTGCGGACCCACGTCTCGGAGCCGACGGTGCGGCCGTTGGGGACGGTCGCCCCGCTCCCGCCGAAGTTTATGGTTCCCTCCGTGAACACGACGCCGACCGAGGGGCCGCCGCCGATCCCGACATCGGCCGCGCGGACCTGGCGGTAGCGTGCGAGGTCGACGACCCCGGCGCTACGCGGGATCGGGAGTCCGTCGAGGAGCTGATCCTCATAGACCACCGCATCGATCAACCCCCTCCGCAGCGCCTCCTCCGCCAGGAACGGACCGTCGTCGATCACCGCGCGCACCACCGCCGGATCCATCTCGCGGCCGTCCGCGATCCCTTCGACGAGTTGCTCGTAGAAGTCGCGGTTGAGCGACGCGGCCATCTCGCGATGCTCCGGCGTGAACGTCGTCTCGGTGTAGAGGTTGGAGGCCGTCTTGTAGTCCCCGGCGGCCAGCATGTCGGCCTCGATGCCGACCTTGTCGAAGGCGTCGCGGAGGAAGAGCTCGTAGGAGGCGACGCCCACCAGGTTGAGCGGGCTCGACGGCGTCAGGAAGATCTCGTCGCAGGCGGTCGCCAGGTAGTAGGCCTGCCCCTGACCGAACTCCAGATAGGCGACGATCGGCTTGTCCGACTCGCGGAAGTCGAGCACGGCGTCGCGAATCTCCTGCACCTTGCCCCACAGGCCCGGCTGAAACGACGGCACCAGGACTACCGCCGCGATGCGCTCGTCCACCTTCGCCTTCCGCAATGCGGCGACGATGGAGCCGACCGTCTCGCGACCTCCTAGGACCTGACCGACGAGGTCGTCCGGGGCGCGCTCCGCCAGGGTCGGCGGCACCCGCAGCCAGAGCACGGAGTCGCGCTCGACGGCGCGGCCGCGCCCCGCTACCAGAAGCGTCGCCGCCAGACCGAGCATCGACACGAGAGCGGCCGCGAGGACGAAGATCAGGATGACGCGTGCGCCGCGGGAGAGTGCCACGTTCGATCTCCTTCAGTGAAGATACGGCTGCCGGCGGGTGGCTGCTCCTTCGCGTTGGTCCGAAGCGGGCCGCCCTCGCGAGTATAGGCCGCGCAGCGGTTCGAGTCGCGTGCTGCGCCGTCACGGGGCGCTCCGTCGCCTCTGCTATACTGGCTCGTTCCCCCAGCTCTTTCTGGCTGCGGAAGTGGCGGAACTGGCAGACGCGCAAGCCTCAGGAGCTTGTGGGCTTCGGCTCGTGGGGGTTCAAATCCCCCCTTCCGCACCAATCCCCGGCGTCCGTCGCGCGGCGCAGAGAGGAGCCTTGAGTTCATGGCAGGTCGCACCTTCGCGGCGGTTGCAGCGTATCTCGCGTTCGTCCTGCTCGGCTCGCCTGCGGCGGCCCAGGACAACCCGGTCGTGGTGATGGACACCAGCATGGGGACCATCACCCTCGAGCTCTTCGAGGCGGAGGCCCCGATCAGCGTGGCGAACTTCCTCGCCTACGTCGACGAGGGCCACTACGACGGCGTCATCTTCCACCGGGTCATTCAGGGCTTCATGATTCAGGGAGGCCGGTTCACCCCTTCGATGAGCCCCCGGGCGACGCGGGCCCCGATCCGCAACGAGGCCGCCAACGGCCTGGACAACGACCGCTACACGGTGGCGATGGCGCGAACGTCGGAGGTCGACAGCGCTACCGATCAGTTCTTCATCAACACGGTCGACAACGACTTCCTGAACCACCAGGTTCGCGACTACGGCTATGCCGTCTTCGGGCGGGTAATCGACGGCACCGATGTCGTCGATCGGATCGAGTCGACGCCGGTGTCCAACGCGGTTCCGAACGAGCCGGTGGTCATCGAGTCGGCGCGCCGGCGGTAGCCTGCGCCCCACCGACGGGAGCCGACGATGAGAGTCTCGAACCGTCGGTCCGCCCTGCGGCTGGCGATGGCGGCCGCCCTGCTGATCGCGGCCGCCGACCCCGCCCCGGCCGGGCAGTGGTTCCGGGACGGCCAGCGGCTGCCGGATCAGGCGTGGAGCAAGTCCGAGGGCGACTTCGGCGCGATGCTGGTCCTCTCGGACGAGCCCGAGGAGTTCCTGGCCCGCTGGTCGCGCCCGACGCCGGGCGTCTCCATCCGTGCCACGGGCTCCGTTCGACGCGGCGTACCCCTGGCGCCGTTCATCCTGTTCATCGGTTGTCGGGAGGGTGCGGCCGGCCTCTGCTCGGCGTCGTTCGATCTCGAGGTGCTCAAGCCGGACGGCACGCGCTTTTTCCGCACGGATCGGCTCGAGTTGTGGCGCGGCAAGCCGGCGCCGCCGACCGGAGCCCTCGGCCTTTCGATCGGTTACGCCGAGATCGAACTCGGACCCGACGATCCCCTCGGGCGCTACGTCGTGCGAGCGAGCGTCCGTGACGAGTTCGCAGGGATCACCCTGCCGCTGGAGCAGACCTTCAGCGCGGTCGGCACGGTGCGGACCGTGATCGGCACGGGTACCCCGGGCCTGTCGGACGCCAAGGTCAACAACCCGTACGGCGTGGTCATTGGACCGGACGGGGCGCTCTACTTCTGCGACCTGGACAACCAGCGCATCCGTCGCCTCGACCTGGCGACGGGCGAGACGACGACGGTGGCCGGCAACGGTGAGCGCGGCTACACGGGCGACGGCGGGCCGGCGACCGAGGCCTCGCTGAACATGCCGCACGAGATCCAGTTCGACGCGGAGGGTCACCTCTACATCGTCGAGCGGGACAACCACGCCGTCCGCCGCGTCGACGGCCGGACCGGCATCATCTCCACCGTGGCGGGGACCGGGGTCGCGGGGTTCTCGGGCGACGGCGGCCCTGCCGCTGCCGCGCAGCTCAGCCGACCCCACAGCATCGTCTTCGATCCCGACGGGCGGCTGCTGATCTGTGACATCGGCAACCACCGGATGCGCCGCGTCGACCCGACGACGGGGCGCATCGAGACGTTCGCCGGTACCGGAGAGCGAGCCCCGACTCCGGACGGCGCGCCGCTCGCAGGCACGCCACTCAACGGACCGCGCGCCATGGCACTCGATCCCGCCGGCAATCTGTATCTCGCGCTCCGCGAGGGCAACGCCATCTACCGCATCGATCTCGAGCGGGAGACGATTCACCACGTCGCAGGCACCGGCGAACAGGGGTACACCGGTGACGGTGGGCCGGCGATTCGCGCCACCCTGGCGGGGCCCAAGGGTCTCGCCTACGCGCCCGACGGGGCACTCTACGTTGCGGACACGGAGAACCACGTCATCCGGCGCATCGACCTCGCGACGGGCATCATCACGACGGCGCTCGGCACCGGCGAGCGTGGCGACGGGCCGGAGCCGGAGCCGCGGCGCAGTCGGCTGAACCGGCCGCACGGCATCTGGGTGGACGACGCCGGCGCGCTCTACGTCGGCGACAGCGAGGCGCACCGCATCCGCGTCCTGCGGTGAGCCGGACCTGCGGTTCGAGCTCCGGGACGCCCGCGGCCGCCCCCGCGGCTGGATCGGATCCGGGTCGAGCGGCGTCCGACCCGTCAGCGGCGCGCCCCGAAGTCCGACGACGGGGCGTCCGGCGGCGGCTCGATCGCGAACGGGACTGCAGCCATCATCGTGTCCCACAGAATGGCCAGTCTCCCACCCGTGTCGCTCATGTCCAGGAACAGCCACGTGAGCTGATCGACCGACCAGGGGAGCGTCGTGAGCTCCATGGGCACCCGCACCACGTCCTTGTCGCGGGTGTAGCCGTACGAACCCCAGAGCTCCTCCGTGTTCGTCGGATCGAAACGCCGCTGCGGCTGCCAGTTCGACACGATCAGCGTCCAGTCGTCCGGGGCCAGATCGATGAACATCGTGTAGCCGCCCGGAGCGACCCGAACGCCGCCGAGCACGAGCGTCGCCTGGGTCATCAGATAGGTCGACACGTCGGCGCCCGCCCTCCACACCGGGGCCTGGCGGTTCAGCCACGTGCCGTACGTGGAGCCGGAGCCCCAGAGCTCCCGGCCGCGCTTGATCGGCCGGCCGTAGCTCACCTCGATCCACTTGCCGCCCACGTAGTACGGCGTACGGGCGCCTTCGTAGCGGCCCCCGACCTCGGTCGACGCGAGCCCGTCGGGGCTCGGTGCCCGCTGCTGGGCCAGGACCGCCGCGCCCGCTGCGACGGTCAGCATCCCGCCGAACAGGATCGCGTGTCTCGCCTTCATCGCTGCCCCCTTCATCGTGTTCCCCCAGCAGGTCCGCACCGCCTGCGCTCAGCCCTTCGGCGCCGCGGGCGCCCATCCCTCGCCCCAACGGATCTTTCGGGCCGCGCGATAGCGTGCCCCCTCCCGCCGGGTCACCAGCTCTTCGCGGACGCCGGCCACGGTGCAGAGCCGCAGCCGGCGGCGCCGCGGCTCGGCTGACGGACGGCGCAGAACGCGGCCCGCACAGGCATCAGGCACCGCGCGGGTCAGTGCCACGTAGGAGTACTTCTCGTCCTCGTAGGCCAGGCGCCCCTCCTTGAGGCGGCGCTGCAGGCTCGATCGGCTCACGCGGACGCCGAAGTGGCACCAGTCGTCCGCCGGGAGCGGGCAGGCTCCGCCGTGGGGGCAGGGAGCCGCGACGCGCGCCCCCCTTCCGATCAGACGCTCCCGCGCCCGGAGCACGCGCGCCGTGCCGGCCGGGGTCCCCGGCTCGATCACCACGAGGGCTCCCGCCGTCACGTCCCACGCGGCATCGATCGCCCGATCGCCGGCCGCGGCCGGCATCTCCCCCAGCACGTACGCCAGCAGCACCAGGTCGTGCGAGCCGGCCTCGCGGGCGCGGCCCACGTCGTGCTCGCACCAGACCCGGCGGATTCCCGCTCCTGCCGGACCGGCTGCGAGCAACCGGCGACCGAGCTCGGCCATGCCGGGATCGATCTCGACGTGCGTGGCGCGCCTGAGCTCGCGAAACGCCGGTCGCGCCGCCCAGAGAGCGGGCGCGGGCCCCGCCCCGAGCTCCAGCAGGCTCTCCGCACGCAGCTCCGGCGCGCGCCGCCGAAGCTCCGCGAGCACGGCGCGGCTCGCCTCGAACGTCGACGGCAGCCATGCCGCCACGTAGGCGAGACGGTCCGCGTGCGAGGCGACCGGCCGCACCGCGGGTCCCGCGTGGCGATACGCTGCGGCGAGTCGCGCCGACGCGCGCCGGAGCTCCGCCAGCGAGGCTCCTTTCAGCAGCCCGTCGATGGCTCTGCGCAGCGCGAGGCCCGGTGGGTCGTCCGTCTCCAGCATCGTCGTGAGACACTATATGCGTGGCGGGACCGACCGCAGCAACCCCCGCGCACCGACCTCGCGGCGCCGACGACCTCGCGATCGTGCTCACCGGCGGCGGCGCGCGCGCCGCCTACCAGGTAGGCTTCCTCCGGTGGGTCGCCCGGCACATTCCCGACGCCCACTTCCCCATCGTCTCGGGTGTCTCCGCCGGCGCCATCAACGCCGCCTTTCTCGCCGCCGACCCTGGCCCGCTGGCGGTTGCGGCCGACCGGCTGTGCGATCTATGGACCCGCCTGACGGCAGACCGCGTCTTTCGCACCGACGGGCCATCGCTCGCCGGTCTCGTCGCGCGCTGGGGGATCCGCCTGCTCGCCGGGGGCACGCCGCTGGCGCCGGCGGTGCGGGGCCTGGTCGACACGAGCCCGCTGCGAGGCACGTTGGCCGGCGTCTTCGACAGCGACCCACGAGACGGCGCCATCCCGGGGATCGCCGACAACATCGCCGCGGGTCGCCTCTGGGCCCTCGCGCTCGTGACCAGCCACTACGGGACGGGCCACTCCGTCGTCTGGACCCAGGGCCGGGACCTTCGTGAATGGGAGCGCGCGGACCGGCACAGCCGCAACGCCGCCTTGACGCTCGACCACGTGCTCGCCTCCTCCGCGCTGCCGCTGTTCTTCCCCGCCGTGCGGTTGGCGGACGGCTGGCACGGCGACGGCGGCATACGACTCACCGCCCCCTTCTCGCCCGCGCTACGCCTCGGGGCCAACCGGGTCCTCGCCATATCGACACGCTACGTCGCGGACGAGGGATCCTCCGACCTCGACACTCCCGGCCATCCGCCGCCGATACAGATCGCCGGCCAACTGCTGAACGCGGTCTTCCTGGACGACCTCGACCGCGACGCGCAGGAACTGGAGCGAATCAATCTGCTGCTCCACGATGTCGCCCCCGAGAAGCGGCGCGGCATGCGCGAGGTGGAGCTGCTCGTGATTCGCCCGTCGGTCGACCTGTCGCGGCTCGCCGCGGAGTACGAGACGCACCTGCCGCGCGTCTTTCGGCACCTGGTGCGCGGGCTCGGGTCGCGCGAGATCGCGTCGCCGGACCTGCTGAGCCTGTTGACGTTCGAGCCCGCGTACCTGCGGCGTCTCGTCGCGCTCGGCGAGACCGACGCCGCGGCGCGGGCGGAAGAGATCCGCGCCCTCATCGTCGGCGGCAGCCGGCGAACGGCAGCGCGTGAGTCGTCCGCGGCACCGGCAGCCGGAGCCTACGCATCCGGCAAGGCGGAATCGAGGAGGGTGGACGGTGCCCAAGCACTACGTTGATCTCGAGACCCCCATCGGCACGATGCGCATCGTGGGCGACGCGGAACGCATCGACCGCGTGGATCTGCCGAAGAGCGCGGCCTGCGCGCCCGACCCGACCTGGAAGCAGGCACGAGAGACGCCGCCGGCCGCGCTCGACGAGGCGCGGCGGCAACTCACCGAGTACTTCGCGGGCACGCGCCGCGCCTTCGATCTACCCCTGGCGGCGGGTGGCACGCCGTTCCAGCAGCGCGTCTGGGACGCGCTGCGCCGCATCCCCTACGGCGAGACGATCTCCTACGGCGAGCTCGCGCGGCGCATCGGCCAGCCGACGGCCTCCCGCGCCGTCGGTGCCGCGAACGGCCGCAACCTGATCGCCATCGTGGTGCCATGCCACCGGGTCATCGGTGCCGACGGCACGCTCATCGGCTACGGGGGCGGCCTGCCGGTCAAGGAGGCGCTCCTGGCGCTCGAGCGGCGAGCGGCTACCGCTGAAGCTTGCCGTACTCGTCGCACGCCTCCTGCAGGGACTGCGGGGCACCGTCGTCGAGCCTCTGCGCTTCGTGGCACATCCGGTACAACTCCGCTGCCTGGGCGGCGCAATCGCGAAGCGTCCTGATGTCCCTTCCGCGGAAGTTCCTCGACCCTGACGCCCCGGGCCGCGAACTGCTGGATCCGGTGCAGGACATCCAGCACCGACGTCTTGCCGGTCCCGTTCGGCCCGAGGAGGACGTTCGTCTCGTCGAGCCGCAACTCGAAGTTGGTCAGGCAACGGAAGTTGTCGGCGTAGAACCGCGTCAGCATCGGACTGCTTCGAACGGGACAGGCCGGCACTGCGCCGGCTTCGAACCGCGCGACGAATCCCCGCACCGCCGGCACCGGGGAACGCTACCGCCGCGCGGAAGTGCATCGGCCGCCTGGCCTGCCGTTCGTCGCCTGCGGCTCCGCTCGGCGCCCAACCCGATCCTTCAGAAGTCCGCGCCGTTCTACGGCCCAGACTCCTGCCGCAGGCTCAGCGCGACCCACTGGCCGGGAACATCGCGGCCCCCGATGGGCACGACCACGTACTGCTTGCCGTCGTGCAGGTAGGTCATCGGGACGCCGGTGGTGCCGGCCTCGAGCTCCATCTCCCAGACGACGTCGCCGGTCCGCTTGTCGTACGCCCGGAACCACGGCTCGCCGTAGTTGGTGACGATGTTGAGGGGCATCCCGTCCATTACGCGCCCGCCGGCCTCGATGCCGACGTTCGAACCCTCACCGATGAAGAGGAGCGTCTTCGTCAGGAGCGGCCCGGGCCGGCCGGGGGTCCCGAGGCGGCCGAGGTTCAGGTGCGCGATCGCGGGATGGTCGTGCGGACCCCACCCGTTCGGCACCATCCACATGATCTCGCCGGTGTTGAGGTCGATGGCGGTGATGCGCCCGTAGGGCGGCTTGAAGAGCGGGAGGCCACGCGGCCCGCCGATCCACTGCCGCCGGCCCTTGATGAACGCGAGGTTCGTGCGGTCCGGGTTGCCCTCGATGATGTCGGCGACGAAGGGCGAGGTGATCGAGGGGATGTAGAGGTAGCCCGTCTCCGGGTCGAGTGCCGCCCCCTGGATGTCGGCGCCTCCCTGCGAGCCGGGGAGCTGGATGGTCCCCTGGTTGTCGTTCGGCCCGTCGCCCCGGACCGACGGCGGCGTGAACATCGGTCCGATGGTGTAGCGCTCGACGATCTCGAGCGCCTCGGCGCGGAGTTCCGGCGTGAAGTCGATCAGGTTCTCGATCGTCGCCCCCTGCCGGTCGAAGGCGGGCGGCTTCGTCGGGAAGGGCTGCGTCGGCGAGGTCGCCTCGCCCGGCGTCGACGACTGCGGCACGGGGCGCTCCTCGATGGGCCAGACCGGCTCGCCGGTCACCCGGTCGAAGACGAACGCGAACGCCTGCTTCGTGACCTGCACGACCGCCTTGATGTCCCGTCCGTCGACGGTGATGTCGGCCAGGATCGGCGCGGCCGGAATGTCGTAGTCCCACAGGCCGTGGTGGACGAGCTGGTAGTGCCAGATCCGCTCGCCCGTCTCCGCGTCGACGCAGACGATCGATTGCGAGTAGAGGTTGTCCCCGGGCCGGTGCCCGCCGTACATGTCGTTCGTCGCCGACGAGGTCGGCATGTAGACGTAGCCGAGATCCTCGTCGGCCGCGAAGAGCGACCAGACCGGCGCGTGCCCCGAGTACTCCCACGAGCCGTCGCCCCAGGTCTCGGTGCCGGGCTCTCCGGCCTGCGGAATGGTGTGGAAGACCCAGCGGAGCTCGCCCGTCCGCACGTCGAAGGCCCGCACGTCGCCGCGAATGGCTTCCTTCGTGAAGAACGTGTCGCCCATCGACTGGCCGACCACGATGACGTCGCGGACGACGGTCGGCGCTCCGCCCCAGCGGTAGCGCGCGCCCTCCGCGAGACCGGTCTTCAGATCCACGCGCCCCCCGTCGCCGAAGCCGGCGATCGCAGCGCCGGTCGCCGGATCGAGCGCGTAGAGCCACTCGCCGCGGTGCGCGATGATGCGGCGCTCCGTGCCGTCGGTCCAGTACGCGATCCCCCGGTGGCCCGCGCCCCGGAAGGCGGCGGGGCCCTCTCCGACCGGCTGCTGCACCCAGATCGTCTCGCCGGTCGCCGGGTCCCATGCCTCGACGAGGCCGACCGCGTTCGGTGCGTAGACCACCCCGTCGATCATCAGCGGCGTCGTCCGGTTGGCATTGCTGAAGGCGAGGTTCGGCGCCGCCGCGAGAATCGACGGATCGACGGTCGGACGTGTCCACGCGACCTCGAGCCGGGCCACGTTGGTCGCGTCGATCTGGTCGAGGGGCGAGTACTTCGTCGCGGCGTTGTCGGCGCCGTAGGCCCGCCACTCTCCGCCCGCCGCTCCGTTCTGCGCGTACGCGGGCGGCAGGCTCCACGAGGCCGCAACCGTGAGGGCCAACGTCAGGGTGCCGGCGAGCATCTTCTGGTGGCGCATCTCTTCATCCCTCCGTCATGGCGTGGCCGGGAGCCGGCACCGCCGGGGAGCTCGCACGAGCGCCCGGCAGCCGCTTGACGATCCCGCTGAAGGTAAGGAGCAGCCGGTCGCCGGCGCTGAGCTGGCCACGGACGAAGGCCAGAGATCGGGTGCGGCGGGTCACCTCGCCCGTCGCCTCGATCACATCGCCGGGCCGCCCGGCCGCCACGAACTCGCAGTTGCAGGAGACGGTAACGCACCTCTCGCCTGGCTGGTCCCAGACCGCAGTCAGACAGAGCGCGAAATCGGCGAACGTCATCAGCATTCCGCCGTGCAGCGTGCCCCCGGTGTTGGCGTGGCGCCGGTCGGACCGGAACGCGAACGAGATGGAATCGCCGTCGACGCGGTAGCCCATCGGGCCCACGAGATCCTCGAACGGGTCCTCGTAGTCGTAGGGCCGGTAGCCGGGGGGCAGCGTCGGGCTCGCGGGCGGGGCTGACTCCATCGCCAAATGGTAACGAAGAACGCGCGCGGCCGGTCCGTCACCCCGCGAAGTCGGCGATGCTCGCGGGTCCCGCCAGCCAGTGGTGCGGAGCTTCGCGGGCCAGGTCCTGCCGGGAGAACGGGCCCCAGAGGACGGCGGCGGTCCGAACCCCCGCGGCTCTTCCGGCACGGATGTCGTGCGGCGAGTCGCCGACGAAGAGCGCCTCGGACGGCTGGGCGCCGAGGCGCTCGAGGGCCGCGAGCACCGGCGCGGGGTGCGGCTTGTGCTCGGCGACGTCGTCGAACCCGACGAGGACGTCGAAGTAGTGGTTCAGTCCGCAGCGGGCGAGCCCTCGTCGGGCAAGCGCGTGGGTCTTGCTGGTGACCACGGCAAGGTGGACGCCGGCTCGGTGCAGGGCGGCCAGACCCTGACCGATCCCCGCGTAGGGCGCAAGCAGCCGGTCGTGGTGCGCGTCCGTGTAGGCGCGGTAGGTGTCGACCATGCGCGCCGCCTCTTCGTCATCGCGCGCGAACGCGCGGAGCTGTGTCCGGAGCGGGGTGCCGAAGCCGGCCCGCCAGCGCGTCTCGTCGGGAACCGAGCCGAGGTGCGTGCGCATGGTGTGGCGGAACGACGCCATGATGAGACCGATGGAGTCGATCAGGGTGCCGTCGAGATCGAAGAGGCAGGTTGCGAAGCGCGGAGCGTCGGACACGACGCCGGATCATAGCCCGACCCCGGATCGCGGCCCGACGCCGGAGCGCTCAGGTGGCGACGCCGGCGGCCGCGATGCGGCCCGAGATCTCCCGGAGGCGCAGCCACTGCTGGTAGTAGAACGGGAGCAGGATCACCGAATCGCCGAACTGGAAGACGTACATCACGACGGCGAACACGCTGCCGTACTCCGTGGTCGCTTCGGCCGCCGCGCTGACCGAGAAGACCAGCAGCCCCATCATGAACAGCCAGACGACCCCGAAGTTGGCCGCCTCGAGGTCCGAGAGCCTGATGTTCCAGCGCATCAGGTCGTGGAGATGGCGGGCCACCCGCACGGGGTCGCCGGTGCCCACCGCATCGACCTGCCGCTCGTGCTCGTCGTTGAGCCCGCGGTTGTAGCGCGTCGTCAGCCGGCCGGTCAGGGCGTAGATCGCCGCCGTGATGCCGCCCACGCCGAGGCAGCCCATCGCGATGGTCGGGTTCAGCGCCGACAGGATCAGGATCGTGCCGCCGAGCCCCACCGTGCTGGTCAGCAGGTTCGGCAGCGAGTTCTCGAAGAACTCGACGATTTCGCGCAGCATGCCGAGCCGCGCCGTCAGCTCGGACGTGCCGCCGCCGGCTCCCCGACGAACCAGGTCCTCCCCCAGCCGGGTGTAGATCCGTGCGTACGCCCGGCTGTCGACGACGCGACGGGCGATTGCGATGGCCATGGCCGCGACGCCGAGTCCGCCGAGCTCGTACAGACCGCGCAGCGAATCCCGCAACACGGCGTCGATCGCCCGGCCGATGGCCAGCGGGAACAACGTCCAGGCCACCGCCTCGAGCACGACGAGCGTCAGCGTGAGGGCGAATCGACCGGCGAATCGTTTGAGCAGCGCGAGCACGCGGCCTCAGCCTCCCGCCTCCAGCCGGTCCGTCAGCCCGCGCCACCTGCTGCGCCGACGCGCGCCCAGGGAACCGGCCTGCGCTCCGGGCCCGCGTGACCGCCCCGGCTTGCCCGGAGACACGCAGCTACTCTGCGGGCCGGCCCGCCGCCAAGTCGCCGAGGAAGCGGCGGACGCCGACGAAGGCGTCGTGGTCGAAGTTCCAGTGGCCGAGCCGCGCCGCCACGCCGACGGATTTCTCCGGATCCGGTGTCGTGGCCAGGTACGCCCGCGCACGGGACTTCTCCGGACGACTGATCGGGACGCCCAGGTCCTCGACGCACTCGAAGAAGACATCGGTGCCCAGAAGCTCTCCCATATCGACGCCGAGGGCGCTGCTCTTAGGATCCATGCGAACGACATGACCATTCACAGCGTGGCGGGGTTCGCCGCTCCGGTGAGGAGGAAGATGGCCTCGAGCAACGTTGTCTTCCCCGCGTTGTTCCTGCCTGCAACGACGTTGACACGGCCCAAGCCCTTGACCTTCAGGTCGTGAAGGCCACGGAACTTGCGTACGTGAAGTCGTTCCAGCATGATTCGCAGCCTTCCGATCGTATCGGATCGGGGCGTGAACGCAGGCCCCCGCCTGCTGGTGGTTCGAGTCTCCGGATCACCGTGCGGTGCTGGGCTCTGTCGAAGCGGCTCGACGACGGCGAGGTTGCGACGGGACCATGGTGCGGACGCGCTACAGCCCGAGAAACAGGACCGCGGCGCCGCTCGCCGCGACGACAAGGCCGGCCGCCACGTCCGCGTGACGACTCCAGCGTCCGATCCCGAGCAGCTCGATGCCGCGGTGACCGGCCGCGACGGCGACCAGCATGACGGCGATCGTCAGCAGGCCGAAGACGGCTATCACGGCCCCCAGGGTGAGCCAGTCGCGCGCCATGCCCGGAACCACCATCAGCGGGATCAGCGGCTCGCACGGTCCGAGCACGAACACGATGAACAGTGCCCACGGCGTGGCGCGCGCCGCGGCGCGACCGTCGGCCCCGGCCGGGCCGGCGGCGGTCTCGCCTTCCACCCGCAACCGGCGCCAGACGGCCCACGCTGCGTACGCGAGGCCGAAGCCCAGCAGTAGCGCCGCGGCCAGCTCGCCGCGCGCTGATTCGATCCACAACAGCGCATCCGTCGCGATGCCGAGACCGACCCCCAGCGCGCCGATCGCAACCGAGGAAAGGACGTGCCCGCCGCCGCAGGTCGCAGTGACGAGCAGGGTGCGCCGGAGCGACCAGCCCCGGGCACGGCCGAGCGCGACGAACGGGAGCGAGTGGTCGACGCCGAGCAACGCGTGAACGATGGCCAGCGTGGCGGTGGTGCCGAGCAGGACGGTGGTGGTCGGAAGCGGATCGGGCATCGGTTGGCGTGGGGATCGACGGCGCGCGGCCGGATGTGTGACGCTACACTACAGTGAACGGGCGCGAACGACGAACGGGCGCGGACGACCGGGGAGTCTGTGCGGCAGTGCGGGAGTCTTCGCGCCGACGCAGGCTTTCAGCGCGCCCGTCGGGACGCGCAAGCGCCCCATTATGACGCGATGGCCACCCTGGACGACAAGCTTGCCCGGCTCCGGCGCGGGCTCGCCGACCTCGGCGAAGTCGTCGTCTGCTTCTCGGGTGGCGTCGACTCCGGCTATCTGCTCGCGGAAGCGGTCGGCGCCCTCGGCCACCGCGCAGTCGCCCTGACCGCGGTCTCCCCCAGCCTCGCCCCCGAGGAGGGCGGCGCTGCCCGCCGGCTGGCGTCTGATCTGGGGGCCCACCACCTGCTGATCGACACGGCCGAGGTCGACGATCCGCGCTACGCGGCCAACCCCGTCAACCGCTGCTACTTCTGCAAGGCAGAGGTCTACGGGCGGGCGGTGCGCGAGGCGGCCCGACTCGGCGTCGCCCACGTCGTCGACGGCTTCAACGTCGACGACCGCGGTGACCACCGCCCGGGAAGACGGGCGGCGACGGAATGGGGGGTCCGTTCGCCGCTCGACGAGGCCGGGTTCACCAAGATCGACGTCCGCGAGGGGGCGCGGCGGCTCGGGCTCCCGGTTTGGGACAAACCGGCCCTCGCGTGCCTGTCGAGCCGCTTCCCCTATGGCACCGCCATTACCCCCGACCGGCTGACCCGCGTCGCGACCTGCGAGCGCGTGTTGCGCGACCGCGGCTTCCGCGTCTGCCGCGTGCGCTACTTCGATCGCCGGGCACGCATCGAGGTGGCGCCGCGAGAAGTGGCGCGCTTCGACGACCCCGCCCTCCTCGCCGACGTCACCGCCCGCTTCCGGGAGGCCGGCTTCGAGGAGGTCGAGGTCGACCCCGAGGGCTACCGCCAGGGCGCCCTCAACGAGCTCGCGCCGCCGGCCCGGAGTCAGTCGTCGGTCTCGGGGCGCTGAGTCTTGCGCACGATGTCGAAGAACGAGTAGAGCTTCGAGACCATGCCGGCGTCGGCGTTGATGAACGCGGAGTGGTCGCCTCCCTCGATCTCGATGTAGACGTGCTCCATGCCGAGCTCCCGCATTCGCGCCACCCACTCCCGGGTGCGCGCGACCGGCACCGCCCGGTCCTGATCCCCCTGCAGGACGAGGATCGGGATGTGCCGGAACGAGGCGAGCTGATCCGGGCTGACCGACGGCGCCGGGGCGGCCACGCCGAGCGCGGCCCAGACGTGCGGGTAGCGCGCCGCGAGGTGGTAGGTGCCGGCGCCGCCCATCGAGTGACCCCAGAGGTAGATCCGGTCGGGATCCACGTTGAACTCCTCGGTCACCCTGTGCAGCACGTTCATCACGTCCTGCTCTGCGAGAGCGCCGAGGTTGGCGGGCAACTCGGCCGGGTCGTCGTCGCTCCCGCGCAGAGCCGGGATGCCGGGCCCCCGGCTGCCGTACCAGGCGCGCGGATGGTAGCCCTTCGGCGTCACCAGGATGTAGCCGTCGCGCTCCGCCATGTCGACGTAGCCGTCGTAGCTCATGATCCAGTCGTAGGGCCGGCCGAACCCGTGCAGCCCGACGATGAGGGGCCATGCGCGGGACGGGTCGTAGCTCGACGGGACGAAGAGCGCATACGGCACTTCGACCTCGGTCTCCTCGAAGAGATAGGTGCGGGTCTCCAGGCGCGGATCGGCCGCGACCGTGCTCCCGGGCTCCTGGGCCCGCGCTCCCGCGGTGCCGGCCAGCAGCAGCGCCGCGGCCGTGGTGATGATGATGGTCGGTCGATTTGCGCGCATCTCCCTGCCTCCCAGGTTCGGTGGCCCCGGCCCCCGCGCGTTGCGGGCCACCCCGGCTCCGAAGGTCAGTCGCCTGACACGGCCCGGAACATCTCCCCAACCGGCGCGACGCGCACGCGGTCGGGATTGACCGCCAGCTCGAACGCCTCGATCAGCGCGTCCTCGGCACGGATCGCATCCGGCACCTCCGTGTTGTAGGTCGGTGGCGACGGCTCGTTGGAGAGCAGCCGGTCCCGGAACGCGGCGGCGTCGCGAGTGACGATGCCGACCGCGAGGTCGTCGTACTGCAGGTGCCGCCGGATTGCGGTGTTCACGTCGTCGACGGTGAGCGCCTCGAGCCGCCGCTGAATCTCGTCGATGAAGTAGCCGCCGCCGTAGACGGCCGAGTCCATGTGATAGCCCAGCCGGCGGCTGGCCGTCTGCACGTAGAGCTTCGAGTAGTTGAGCAGGAACTCGCGCGTCGCCTCGAACGCCTCCGGCGTCAGCCCCTCGTCGACCAGGACGTGCAGCTCGCGAATCGCCTGCCGCAGGGCGAAGTGCGCGTTGTGGTGCGGCACGGGCCGGATCCAGATGCTGAAGAACTGCTGGCGGCGCGGGATGTTCGGGATCGGCAACCGCGACCCGCCGTCCTGGATGAAGCTCTCTACGTAGGAGTAGTCGCCGTAGTTCAGGCCGCGCTGGCCGCGCATCTTGTTCATCAGCAGGCCGTTGAACGTCCGATGCTCGCCGAAGTAGGAGTTCGCGACCAGCAGGGCGAAAAAGTCGTCGTCGGCGCGGGTGACCTCGATCGGGAAGCCGATCGAGATGGCGGTTGCAATCGCGTCCTTGTCGACCAGGAGCAGCTCGATCCCGTCGAGCGGGCGGGGGGCAGGAAGCGGCTTGCGCTCCGCTCCGCCCGCCGGCAACCCGCCGAGCAGCTCGCGCTCGACGCGCTCGGCGAAGCCGTCCGGGTAGCCGCCGGCGATGCCGACGAGGGCCCGCTCGCGCGTGTAGTGCGTCCGATGGAACGCCCGCACGTCCTCGAGGGTGGTGGCGGCCAGCGCCTCCTCCGTGCC
Source organism: Vicinamibacterales bacterium (assembly GCA_965215155.1). GTDB lineage: Bacteria > Acidobacteriota > Vicinamibacteria > Vicinamibacterales > UBA8438 > JAGWAJ01. Next base: position 4,016,874 of record CBDCCY010000004.1, read on the forward strand.
CATGACCGGCGCCTCGTACGGATGCCCGGCGTAGATCAGCGCGTTCAGCGTCTCCTTGCCCAACTCCTCGTCGTTGCCCCCGCGGAGGCTCGAGACGAGGCTGTTGGTCAGGAAGTCGCGGTTGCGGGCGAAGTCGGCCGCGTCGAAGCGCGGCGCCAGGACGAGGTCGCGCAGGATGGCGAAGAACGGGTCGAGGTGGTCGCGGTGGACCTCCCCCACGAGCACCGTCATCTCCTTGTCGAACTGCGCCCGGATGGACGCCGACCAGGGATAGAGCGCCTCGGTGATCTCCTCGAAGGTCATCGTCCCCGTGCCCCCGCGGCCCATCGTGAGCGCGGTCAGGGCGTTCAGGCCGTTCCGGCCGGCCGGATCGTCGACCGACCCGGTACGGAACGCCATGCGCAGGGTGACGAGGGGCGAGCCGGGAGCCGGCAGCGAGAGGATCGACGACGACGCCTCCTGCTCCCCGGCGGCGCCGAGGGAGCGTGGTGAGCCGGTGGCCGTCGGGCCGGCCGCCGCCGGGGGCCCCGCGGCGAGCAGCGGCGCCGGGGGAGCCAGCGCCGCTGCCGCGACCGCCGCCGCGACGATGCAGAACGCGCCGGCCAGGCTCCGACAGCGAACCGGGATCCGCCGTCTCATGGTTGCTCCTCCTCCGGAGTCAGGATCACGGCCGACCGGTTGGTCTCGGCGAAATAGGTGTTGGCCATGGCGCGGACGTCCTCCGGGGTGACCGCGTCGTAGAGCTCGTAGACGCGGTTCACGGTCTCGGGGTCCCCGGTGAGCTGCAGGTAGTGGCCCAGAGTGCGGGCGATTCCGCCCGGGTTGTCGAGCCCCATCGCAAAGGCGTAGCGCATGTGCGACTTCGTCGCGGCAAGAGTGGCGGCATCGACCGGCTCGGTCTTCAGCCGCTCGATCTCGGCGACGATCGCGTCCCGCACATAGTCGACCCTCTCCGGGTCGGTGATGCGGGCGATGATCGTGAACAGCGGCGCGTCCCGGCTGTCGACTGCGCCCCCCTGCATGGCGTCCACCACCTGCTCCTCCAGGTAGAGCTTGCGGAAGAGCGGCGAGGTCTCCGAGAAGAGGACCTGCGACAGCACGTCGAGAGCCGGCATGTCGATCCGTTCGTCGGAGAACGCCGGCGCGTGGTACCCCATCATGAGGAACGGGAGCGTCGGGTTCGGCCAGGTGACGCGGGCGGAGCGCGCCTCGGTCTGCGGCGGTTCGACGGGGATGGCGGGCTCGAAGCCGCCGCGTTCCCAGCCGCCGTAGTACTGGCGGGCCAGCCGTTCGAGCTCGTCCTGGTCGAAGTCGCCGACCACCACGACGAAGCAGTTCTCCGGCCGGTAGTAGCGGTCGTAGAACTGCAGGCTGTAGTCGTAGTGGTTCGGCATCTCCCGGATGTCGTCGAGCAGTCCGATCGTTGTGTGCTTGTAGGGATGCGTCGTGTAGGCGAGGTCGTACAGGCGCTCGCGCAACAGCGACACCGGGTTCGAGAAGTTCAGGTTGTACTCGCCGAGGATGGCGCCCGCCTCGGTGCGGAAGTCGTCCTCGCTGTAGCGCAGGTGCTGGAAGCGATCCGACTCGAGGTCCATGATGGTCTCGAGGGCGCCGGAGCTCGCGACGATGTAGTAGGCGGTCCAATCGCTGGTGGTGAACGCGTTCGAGTCGGCCCCGATGCGCTTGACAACGGCGTTGTAGGCCTCGGTCGGGTACCTCTCCGTCCCGCGGAACATCATGTGCTCGAAGAAGTGGGCGTAGCCCGAGAAACCCGGCTCCACCTCGTTCCGCGATCCGGTCCGCACGACCGTGTAGTAGGCCACGATGCCGGGGCTGTCGTAGTCGACGCCCACCACCCGCAGCCCGTTCTCGAGCTCGAACGTGGTGACCGGGAAGGGGAAGACCTTCCGGTCCTCCTGGCCTGCCGCCCGGCTCGCGGCGCCGCCCACGAGCGCCGCCGCAACGACGACCACGAGCACGGCCCGGCAAGCGATCGTCCGCGGTGTCTCGGTCATGCCTCTCTCCCGCCTGCAGCTTGCGCCCTGCAAGGCCTTCTGCGGCCCCCGGGCGTCTGCGGTTCCCGCGGCCTGTGCAGCTTCCGTGCCGGCGCGCAGATCCCGTCAAGTATAGTGAGGCACAGGGTGGGTACGTTGCAACCCGCCGGCGATCGGCCGCCGGCCGATCCGGTCAGACGGGATCCTCGGTGCGGGGCGCCTCGGATTGGGGTGCGCCCGCGGAGCCAGCGTGCAAATGCTCAAGCAGACGGAAGGGAAGCGACGGCGGCTGGCCGGGATGCTGGCCGCCGCCATCGCCGCGGCGGCGACCGCGTCGCCTGCCGCGGCGCAGATGCGGGAGTGGGACGGAAGGGGCTTCGTCAACGTCAACGCGGGCGTGCAGCTCCTGGCCGCGGAGTTTGCCGACGACGTCGTCTTCGCCGACTTCGGCGGCGTGTACTCGGCGCGGCCGGTGGGCCCGCTGTCCGCGGCGGCGGCGCAGGAGGAAGCCCTCTTGTCCGGAGTCCACGCGCCGGCGGCGGCGCCGGGCTTCGACGCTGGGGTGGGCTTCCGGGTGGCCGGCAACTTCGCGCTCGGCGCGGCGGTCTCCTACGCCGCGGCGGAGGGCGAGGCGACGGTGTCCGCCCGGGCTCCGCATCCGTTCTTCGACAACCGCGACCGTGAGTTCTCCGGTCTCGCGGCCGGACTGCGCCGCCAGGAGTTCGGCGTCCACGTGCAGGCCCTGTACCTCGTGCCGGTCACGGAGTCGTTCACCGTCACCCTCTTCGGCGGGCCGACGATGATCAGCCTGCAGCAGGACCTCGTGGTGGACGTGCAGTTCCGGCAGGAGTACCCCTTCGAGACCGCCTCTTACGAGAGGGCCATCGCCGGCGGTCAGTCGGGGACGGGCATCGGGTTCAACGCGGGCGCCGACCTCGCGTACTACTTCTCGGACGTCGCCGGCGTCGGGCTGCTGGCCCGCTACAGCCGGGCGACGGTCGATCTGGCATCGGCCGCGGGCGGCACGGTCGACGTGCCGGCAGGCGGCCTGCAGCTGGGCGGCGGCCTGCGCCTCAGGTTCTGATCCGCCCCGGCGCGGACAGCAGGAGCGACGAAGCATGGTGAGACGGATTCGGCACGGGGCCTCGGCAGGCCTCCTGGTGTGGATGACGGCAGGCCCGGGCGGCCCGGCGGCGGCGCAGGTACCCCCGGGGCCGGGCACGGCCGTCGCGGTGGCGGTAGGCTCCGACGCGGCCCCCGGCGAGCTGCAGGCCTGGGACGCACGCATCGACGGAATGATCCGGACGGGCCAGCTCGTGGTCATGTCGCGCGTGGACGACCCGACGCTGGCCGATCGGACGCACGAGTATGCGACGCAGTTCGTTGGCGGGGTGCCGGTACTCGGGGCCGGTGTGACGCGCCAGTTCGCGAACGGGGTGACGGTGTCGGCGTTCGGGACGCTCCACGAGGGTCTGGGCGTCAGCACCGCGCCCGGCATCACGGCCGGAGAGGCGGCGGCGCACCTCGAGCGGCAGACCGGCGCCCGCCTGGCCGGCGGCCAGACGCCCGAGCTGATGGTGCTGCCGCTGCCCACCGGCTCCTACGTGCTCGCCTACGGGGGGGCGTTCGACGACGGTCGCTACCACTTCGCGAGCGCGGCCGACGGCGGGCTGGTGCATTCGATCGACGCGTTCCGGAGCCAGTCGGCGATCGGCACGGGCCTCGGCATCCTCGGCGACCGCAAGAAGGTGAGTACGGTCCTCAATGGCGGCCGCTTCGAGGCGCACGACATGCTTCGCCCCGGCGAGATCGTGACCCTCGACATCGGCTTCGACGAAGAGCAGCTCGACCGTCTGGCGGCCCCGGGCCCGTGGAGCGTGCGGCGCTGGACGTCGCAGGACATCGCCGCGGACGCGGACAACGACTGGCCCGACACGGCGGTGGTCGACGGCCATGCACACATGGGCTGGACCTACGACTACTTCGCCCGGCAGCACGGCTGGCACGGTGTCGACGGCCGTCGGGGCCGGATCATCGGTATCGTCAACGCCTTCGACGGCTACAACGCCTTCGCCGCCCCCCCGCCCTTCGGTCCGGAGGGTCGAGGGGTGTACGCCTTCGGCCAGTACACGGGGCCGGAAGCGCCGAACGGCGAGCCGCTCGTGGCGCTGCACGTCGTCGCCCACGAGCTGACCCACGGGGTGGTCTTCTACTCCGTCGCCCAACGCACCGGATCGCCGTTCGGTCTCATCGACGCCTACATCGAAGGCGAGTCGCTCACTCTTGGTCCCCGAAGCTTCACCGACGAGGAGGGCGTCACCCACGCCTGCCGAACCACGACCTTCCGGATCCGCGCCCTCACCGACGCGGGAGACGTGGAGGAGATGGACTTCCCCGCCTACTGCAGCGACGACGGGCGCTTCTGGCTCGCCTCGCGCCAGGGCGGGGCTGCCAACGAGGCGCTCGCGGACATCTTCGGGGTGTCGACCGGGTTCTTCCACGAGAGCGACGGTGCGACCGGCAGCTACGAACTGGGCATCGATTCGGCGGGCGGCGCGATCCGCTCGCTCTCCAATCCGAGAGGTCCCTTCTATCCGAGGGACTACCGAGATCGGCTCGAGTTCGCCGTCTTCTGTGCAGAATACGTTGACGGCGAGTGCTTCGGGAGCTTCGCTGGGGTGATCTTCATCCGGGGCAAGTACCTGATCACGATCGACGGCTGCTGCTACGGCGGCGAGCACCTGAACTCGACGATCCTGAGCCACGCCTTCTATCTCGCCGTGGAGGGAGGAACGAACCTGGCGACGGGGCACAGTGTCGACGGCGTGGGGCCCGCCAACCGCGAGTTGATCGAGAAGATCTTCTTCCGCGGGCTGACGGTGCACATGCCGATGGCGACGACGCTGCCGCGCACGGCCGCGGTCCTCCGGCAGGCGGCGGCCGACCTGCACCCACCCGGCAGCGCGCCCTACCGGGCGGTCCACCAGGCGCTGCGGGCGGCGGGGTTCTGAGGCTCCGGGCGACCGACCCTCCGGGCGCCCGCGGCGGGATTCCGCAGGCGCCCGGGCCATCGCGACGAGGCGTTCTACCGGGGCGTCGGGCGCCCCATGATCTTCGGCCGCTGATCCGACAGGCTGTCGACCACCGCCTGGGTGACGACGTTCGAGAAGAGCGGCCGGATGCTCAGGTGGTTGTAGGGCCGGATCTGGATCATCAGGATGCCGATGAGATCCTCGACCGGGTCCGCCCAGTAGAGCGTCCCGTAGGCGCCGCCCCAGGTGTAGCTGCCGATGGAGAGCGCGTCGGGCGCCTGGGCCGAGTTCGTCAGCACGCCGAAGCCGAGGCCGAAGCCGTAGCCGCCGCCACGGATGTAGACCGGCCGGTCGGGCCCGATGTGGTTGCTGATCATGTTGTCGACCGTCATCCGGCCCAGCAGGCGGACGCCGTCGAGCTCGCCGCCGTTGGCGATCATCTGGGCGAAGCGGTAGTAGTCGGCCGCCGTGCCCGCCAGCCCCGCGACGCCGCGGAACATGCGGGTCGGCTTGACGAAGCCCGGCTCGATCATGCGCTCGATCCTGCCGTTCTCGTCCGGCCGGTAGACCGACGCCATCCGCTCGACCTTGTCCTCCGGCACGTAGTAGTAGGTGTCGCTCATGCCGAGCGGCTCGAAGATCCTCTCGCGGAGGAAATCGTCGAGCGACTTCCCGGAGATCTTCTCGACGAGGACGGCGACGTAGTCGGTCGAGTCGCCGTACTGCCACTCGTCGCCGGGATGGAACGCACCCGGAATCACGGCGGCGTGGGCCACCCGCTCCGCCAGCGTCGGCCAGCCTTCCCCGTGGTTGGTGACGTAGTTGATCTGCTCCTCGGTGAGCCCTCGCCCCCGCGGGTTGAGCGTCAGGCCCGACGTGTGCGTCAGCACGTGGCGAACCGTCACCGGGCGCGCCTCGGGCACGACCCGCGGCCGCACGCCGTCGGCGTTGATGCGCACCGTGTGGTTCGCGTACTCCGGAATCCACTTCGCGATCGGGTCGTCGAGAAGGAACTTCCCTTCCTCGAACAGCATCATCAGCGCGGCGGACACGACCGGCTTCGTCATCGACATCAGGACGAAGATCGTGTCGCGCGTCATCGGCACGCCGCTCTCCCGGTCGCGCCAGCCCTGGGCCTCGAAGTGGACCACCTTCCCCTTGCGGGCCACCAGCGTCACCGCCCCGGCGATCCGATCGGCGTCGATGTACTCCTGCACGAAGTCGTCGATGCGCGCGAGCCGCTCCGGCGACATGCCCACCGACTCCGGCTTGGCCACGACCACGTCCTCGGCCGCGCGAGCCGGGGCCGTCGCGAGCCCGCCGAGGGCCACCGCCACCGCGCACGCGGCCACGACCGGCCATCGCCATCTCCGGCGCTCCCTCATCCCAGACTTCATCTGCTGCCTCCTCTCTCCAGACGCTTGCCGGCCGCGCGCAAGGTGTGAGCGTCGTGCACGCGGAGCAGCTCAGCCAAGCCAGCGCAGGCCGCCGAGAACCAGGCCGAGCAGCCCGACGGTAACTGCGGTATGCGTGAGCATCGCTCGGTCGAGGCGGGCCTCGAGCGCCGAGAGGTCGCTTCGGGTCGCCAACGCTCCGACGTCGAGAGCGGTCGCATCGTGCTCGGCGGCCTGCCGAAGGGCGTCCGTGATGGCGTCGACCTGGTCGCCGGTGAGACCGGCGCCGGCCAGTTGCCGGCCGATCGCATGGGTGTCGAACATGCGGCGGAGCCTCACCTCGCCGCGTCATCGGTGCACGACCCATGCCGCCGTTCAGTATAGTGCGGAGCAGGGATGACCTGGATGACGGCATGACCGGCCCGGCCACGGCACCGGTGCGCCGCCGGCGCGCTTCGCCCCGACTGCTGCCGACGCTCTGGCGTGGGGTGCGCCGGCGCTGCCCGCACTGCGGCCGCGGAGCGCTCTTCGTCCGCTGGATCACGCTCCACCCGCGCTGCTCCGAATGCGGGCTGGTCTACCTGCGCAACCAGGGGGACATCTGGTTCTTCTGGATCGTGATGGACCGCGTGCCCATCCTGGCCGGCATCGCGGGGATCTACTTCGGCTTCCGCATCAGCACGTGGATCGAGGGCGCGGCCTTCTTCCTCGTGCTCGCCGGTCCGCTGGTGGCGACGATGCCGCAACGGCAGGGGGCAGCCATCGCCCTCAACTACCTGTCGCGGGTCTACCTCCGCGATCCCTCGGACGCACTGCCGGAGCCCACCGGGTCCGACCGGTGACCCGGCCGGCGCCAGCGCCGGCATCGTCCGCAGTGCAGGTCGTCGCCGCGGCTGCGGGCCGCGGCGCGACTCGCGCTACGCGTCGCGGGGGGTGGAGCAACTCCAGCAGGCCGTGAACTGGGCCTCGACCGTCTCGCCGCACGACCGGCAGCGCCAGGTCTCTCCGGCCGGCTCCGCGGGGCGGCGCTTCCCGTACCGGTAGCCGTCCGCGATGGCCTGGGCCCGCCGGTGCTGGGCTTCGTCGTCGGCCATCACCCAGACCGAGGGCCGCGTGTCCATCTTGAAGAAGCCGACCGCCTGCAGCGGGACCGTGCCGTCGTCACGCACGAACGCGGTCAATCCCTCCGACTCCAGCAGCCCGCGCAGCAGGTGGGCGTCGGCCGGGCCATCCGCGATGTACAGCTTGGCCTCGATCTTCTTCACGAGGCGGAATCCCCGGCGGAGAGGGACGGAACCCCGGGAGCGGCGTCGCGCACACCCCCGGGGTTCCCGATCGGCGCTTCCTCGGCGCCCGGCGGTCAGTAGTCGTCGGCGGCCAGCGAGACGCGGATGATCTCGTTGTCGTTCCGCGTCACGATGTGCCGGTTGGCATACGCCGGGTGGGTCCAGTTCACCGCGCGATCCTCGAAGCGCCGCGGGCCGTACCCGGCGCGCGACGTCGCCTCGATCAGCTTCGTCCGGTCGAGCTCGATGTAACCCTCCGGCGTGAACTGCGCGATGATCAGGTCGCCGGCGTCGTTGTTCACGAAGTAGCGGTCGCGGTGGCGCACCATGAACGCGGCGCCCCAGCGGCGCTGCACGGTCATCCGGTCGCTCACCCACAGCCGGTCCCCGGACGTCGCGTCGAGGCCGCGGAGCTCGCCGTAGCTGTCGACGCCGTAGATGTAGTCGCCCTCGAGGATGGGGGTCGTGATGAGAGAATGGAGGGCCCTCGTCTGATCGGGCATCTCCCCCGATCCCGCTATCTCCCAGAGCGATGTCGCGCCCGGCCGGTCGGTCTCGAGGCGCAGCATCAGGGAACCGCCGTAGAACTGGCTGAAGAAGAGGTAGTTGTCGCTGCGGACGGGCGTTGCGACGGTGATCGCGGACGGCGAGTCCCACTCCTGCTCCCAGTAGACCTCGCCGGTCTCCGGGTTGAGGGAGCTGACGCCGACCGGGTGCCAGACGATGAGCTGGCGCACCCCGCCCGCGTCGAGGATGATGGGCTGCGCATAGCCCATCTCCGAAACGACATCGATCGCCCGCCACACCTCCTCGCCGGTCGCGGCGTCGAAGGCGGCGATGAGCGCGTCGGGCTCGCCGCCGATGAGGGCGATGACCCGGTCGCCGGCGACGAGCGGGGAGCTCGACGTCCCCCAGACCGGGACCGTCGTGTCGTACTCGGCCACCGTGTCGTGCTGCCAGACGACCTCGCCCGTGTCGGCGCGCAGGCAGAGCAGCATGCCGGCCCCGCCCTGCACGTAGACATGCTCCCCGGCGACGGTCGGCGCGGCGCGGGGCCCCGTGGCGTACGAGAGCTGCAGGTTGCGGTAGGCGGTCTCCCAGGCGTGCGTCCAGAGCACCTCGCCGGTCTGCTCGTCGAGCGCGAGGATGCGCTCCCGCCCATCCATGACCCGCGTCTCGGGCAGGAACTCGAAGTCGAGTACGAACACACGGCCATCGGCGACGACCGGGCCCGCGAAGCCGCCCTTGACCGGAGTCCGCCACTTCACCTGAAGACCGTCCGCGGGAAACCGCTCGATGATGCCGTCTTCGGTCCAGACGCCCTCACGGCCGGCCCCGCGCCATTCGGGCCAGTCTTCCGCGAAGGAGACGGGCGGTGCAAGGAGGAGTATCGCGGCGCCCGCTGCGGCCGCCCAGTGGATCGTGTGTCTTCGGTTCCTCATGAGTCCTCGCGCGACGGTCGAGCCGCCGCTGTTCGCTGTCGGTGTCCGCGCTCGGCGTTCGCCGTCTCAGTAGTCGCTGGCGGCGAGCGACGCCCGTACGATCTCGCTGTTGTTCCGCTGAATGATGTGCCGGTTGGCATAGGCGGGGTGCGTCCAGTTGATCGCGCGATCCCAGCGGCGGTTGGGGCCGGCTCCGATGCCGGCGCTCCCGTCGGCCTCGATCAACTTCGTCCGATCGAGCTCGACGTAGCCCTCCGGCGTGAACTGCGCGATGATGAGGTCGCCGTTGTCGTTGTTGACGAAGTACCGATCACGATGCCGCACCAGGAATGCAGTGCCCCAGCGCTCCTGGGTCGTCATGTCGGGGCTCGTCCAGACCCGCTCGCCGGTCCGCGCATCGAGGCCGCGCAGCTCCCCGTAGCTCCCGACGCCGTAGACGTGGTCGCCGATGATGAGCGGCGTGGTGATGAGCGAGTGCAGGCCCTGGGTCTGGTCCGGCATCTCGCTGCGGCTCGATCCCTTCCACAGCAGGGTCGCGGCCGGCCGGTCCGCATTGAGCCGCATCATCAGCGACCCGTTGTAGAACTGCGAGACGAGCAGGTAGTCGCCGCTGCGGACCGGGGTCGCCACCGACATGCCGGCTCCGACCTCCCAGTCCTCCGCCCAGTAGACCTCGCCGGTCTCCGGGTCGAGCGAGACGAGGGCCGCCGCGTGCCACACGATGAGCTGCCGCGCGCCGCCCGCCTCGTAGATGACCGGTTGCCCGTAGCCCATCTCGCCCACGACCTCGACCGCACGCCAGATCTCCTCGCCCGTCCGCTTGTCGAAGGCGACCACCAGCGCATCCGGCTCCCCGCCAACTACCGCGATCAGCTTGTCGCCGTCGACGAGCGGGGCGCTGGCGATGCCCCAGGTCGGGACGCTGGTGTCGTAGTCGGCGATGTAGTCCTTGCTCCAGAGGACGTCGCCGCTCGCGGCCTCGAAGCAGAAGAGCCGACCGGTAGCCCCGACCGCGTAGACCCGATCCCCGTCCACGGTCGGCGTGGCGCGCGGTCCGACGGCGTAGGAGGCCATCAGCATCCGGTAGGTCGTCGCCCACTCGTGGGTCCAGAGCACCTCGCCGGTCTCCTCGTCGAGCGCCACCAGCCGCTCCGTGCCGTCGAGGGTGCGCGACTGCGGGTCCTCCAGCCAGTCGAGCACGAACACCCGCCCGCCGGCGACGGCCGGACCGGCGAAGCCGGACCGCAGCGGGGTCCGCCACTTCACCTTCAGGCCCTCCTCCGGGAACGCCTCGAGGATGCCGTCCTCCTGCCACACCGCGAGCCGGTCGGGGCCGCGCCACTGCGCCCAGTCGTCGGCCACCACCGGCGCCGCCGCGGTCGCGAGCAGTCCCAGAATCAGGAGCGCCCGCGCACCACGGCGTCTCCCCCGCGAATTGCCGGTCGTCATCGTCGTTCCCCCCTCCGGTTGGTCTGGCGTTGCCGGCCGCCGCAGACCGTTCCCGGGCTCGCATGGCGATCCGAGGATCGGCGGCGCGCGTACCGCCCGTTATTCTGAACGAAGACGGGGCGGCTGACAAAGACGGACCGGCCTGCCGACGGGACACCTGTCCCCTTCCGCGGACGGGTGACCCGTCTCGCGAAGCAGGGAATCCGAGGGAATCGGCCTCCCGGATGTGGCACGGTACATGCGTCACTCGCTTTGGAAGGTCCGCAAGCGACCCCGTGACGAAGGAGCTCTCGATGCATCGCCACCGTCTCGCCGCCGTCGCAACGGCGCTCGTCCTGTGGATGGGCGCTCCTCCACTCCTGGCCGAAGCCGAGCAGCAGACGCGCCGCCGGGGCGGACGCGCCGCCGCCGCGGCCCCGCAACAGCGCTCCGCCCCGCGCGCCCGGCCCCCCGCGGCTCGCCGTGCGCCGGCCCGGCCGCCGGCCGTCCACCGCGCCCCCGCACGGCCGCGCGCCGCGAATCCCGCCGGCCGAGCCGCTGCCGTGCGCCGCGCTGCCAGCCGCGCGCCGGGGGGACAGGCCGCCGCCCGACCGCAAGCGGTGGGACGCGCCGCCGCGGCCCGGGCGCGGGCCGGCGCCGCCGCCGCGCGTCCTTCGGTCGTGCGCCGGCCCGCGACCTCGCGTCGAACGCCGGAGGTCGTGCGCGGGCAGTCCGGCGCCGGCAACCGGGCCCCGGCAGCGGTCCCTCGCCGCGGCGCCGGTGTCCGGGACCGGGGCGTCGCCGGAACGTCCCGCACCGTGCGCGGCGCCGTCCGCCGGCCCGGAGGAGCGGACCGAAGGACGGCTGCCGCCCCGGATCGCGCGGCCGTTCGCGTCCGCCGCAGCGCGGACGCCGTGGAACGCGGCCGCGGGCGGCGCCCGGAGACCGGCATCCAGCGACGTCCGGGGCCGACGGTCGAGCGGGAGGAGCGTCGCGGCGCCGACCGCTCGGCCGGGCGCGCCCTGCCGCGCCCGCCCCGCGGGTCCGGGATCGGCCCGGGCGGACAGCGGGACCTCGAGTATCGTCGCGGACGCGCCTCGCGCCGGTGGGGCGGCGAGTACCGAGTCGGACGCGAGTATCGAGACGGACGCGACCGCCGGCGCGGATACGGCCGCCGCTGGGGTCGCGCCCCGCGGCCCGGCTACTGGTACGGCTGGAACTACCGGCGGGGCTACGGCTATCACCGGCTCGGCCCGCGCTACCGCCATTGGTACGCCCCGCACACGCACGTTCACTATCCCGGTTACAGCCACGGGCACGTCTACGGCACGTCGTTCTTCGCGCCCGGATTCTCCTTCGCTCTCGGCTACGGCCTCGGAACGACGCATTGGTACCGCGGTTACGGCCATTACGACCCGTATGCCTACGGCTACTACGGCGCGCACGCCTACAATCCGACCGACCTCCACACCGGATTCCTCCGGTTGAAGGTGCGGCCGCGGTCCGCGCAGGTCTTCGTCGACGGCTACTTCGTCGGCGTAGTGAACGAGTACGACGGCATCTTTCAGAGGCTGCGCCTCGAGGAGGGTTCGCACCACATCGAGATCGTCCATCCCGGCTTCGAGCCTCTCGAGCTCGACGTCCTCATCGTTCCAGGCGAGAAGGTGACCTTCGAGGGGGACCTGATTCCCCTGCCGTAGCCCGCCATTCGTCGCCTGACGGCGCCGCCCGGTGCCCAACCGACCCTCCAGGAGTCCGCGCCCGTTCTGCGGCGCAGGCTCCCGGCCGAGCGGAGGGTCCGTGACATCCGGCCGCGCGGCGAGGCCGTCGCCGGCGGGGGCAGCCTCTCCCCGCCGGCGGCAGGCTTCGTATACTGGATCCAGATGGCCGACGCCGGGGACGCCGACCGCAACGCCGACTTCTTCGAGGTCTACACCCGCGGGCTCCGGAGCGAGGACGTTCAGCGGCTGTTCACACGCGACGCTCCCAATGCCCTGCAGTTCTTCACCCGCCAGATCGACGAACGGACGTTCGCGGATCTTCCGCCCCTCCGCCGGCTCGCCCTTCGGGCGCGGCTCGTCTTCCTCGCGTTCACGCTGAAGCTCTCCCCGGCGCGCCGGCTGCTCTTCGGAGCATCGCTGGCAACGGCCCTGGCCGGGGTGCTCCAGCTCTTCGAGGGCTTCGGGATGATCCGCATCCCGCTCATCCCGTTCATCATCACGATCGGGCTCCCGGGCCCGGTCTGGAGCGACGGCAGCCTCTGGCTGCTGCTCGGCTTCGGCCTGCTGAATCTCCTCGTGCTGCTGGAGGTGGCCGACCGCCTGACCCTGAAGAACGACCTCGAGGTGGCGCGCGACATCCAGCTCGCGATGCTTCCCCAACGGACGTTCGCGACGCCGGGGCTCGAGGCCGCCGGCCGAACGCGACCCGCCAACACGGTGGGCGGTGACTGCTACGACATCCTGCCGCTGCCCAACGGCCGCGTGCTGGTCACGCTCGCCGACGTCGCCGGGAAGGGAAGCCCCGCGGCGCTGCTGATGGCCCTGCTGCTCGCGATGCTCCGCACCCTGGCGGCCGAGGAGCTGCCCGCGGTCGGACTCGTCACCCGCCTCAACCGGCTGGTGCACGACCATACGCCGGGGTCGCGGTTCATCACCCTCTGCCTCGCGGTCATCGACCCCCGGACCGGCGCGTGCGAGTACGTCAACGCGGGCCAGACCCCGCCGCTGCTGCGGCGCCGGGACGGCGCGTTCGAGCGGCTGACGACCGGCGGCATGGCGCTGGGGATGTTCCCCGGAGCGACCTACGAGTCGGCCCGCTGCGAGCTGGCGGTCGGGGACCTGCTGGTGATGTACAGCGACGGCGTGACCGAGGCGGAGGATCCGGCCGGCGAGCCGCTGGACGAGGCGGGGCTGCGCCGCATTCTCGACGCGTACGCCACGGCGGGGGTCGACGATCTCGGCGGGGCGGTGTTCCGGGCCGTCGAGCGCTACACCGGCGAGGCAGGGTTCGCCGACGACCTGACCGTGCTCGCGGTCCGGCGCCTCCCGCTACCCGCGGAGGCGCCGGACGCCTGAGCGCACGCGCGGACGCGCAGGAGCCCCACGGCGCCGAAGTCGCGTCGGCGAAGACCCCGACGCCCGCCAGGGCACGCCCTCACTGCGCCCCTGGCACCTCGATCTGGAGGGCGGCGCCGAACAGCATCGTCCGGTCCTGGTCGACGGCCGCCCAGCGCAGCAGTGTCGGAATATCCGGCTCGACCATCCCCTCGTACACGGTGACGCCGTTGGTCTCGACCGTGATTGGCTGCGTGAAGTCGAACTGCTCCGGCGACAGCAGGAGCGTGAACCGGCGGACGCCGCGGGTGTAGGCTTCCACGCGATTCCGCTGCTGGTTGATCTCCACCCGCCCGGACGGCTGCCGCTTGGGGAACGCGGTGCGCGTGCGCGGGGCTGCACCGGGCGGATAGACCAGTGCCAGCTCCTCCTGCACGCCGTCGCGCTCGATTACGAGCGATAGGCGATCCCCTGGCGCAAAGCCGATCAGGGCGTTCTTCAGGTCTTCGACGCTGGGAGCCTCCCGGCCCTCGATCTCCACGATGGTGTCGTTGGCGCGCATGCCGGAGTCGGACGCGATCGAGTCCTCCCCGATATCGAACACCCGGAGCCCCGATCCGTCGACGAGCTCCCCCAGCATGCTGATACCGAGCGGCTTGCCGGAGGCCGGGTCCGCGATCGAATTGAAGGAGCCGAGCCCCGGCTCGCCCTCCACGGCGCCCAGTTCGTCGATGACGAGCCAGTGGGCCCGGTTGTAGTCGTCGACGCTCTCGGTCTCCCAGGAGACCCGCGAGGGCGTCGGCTGGCGCCGCGCGTTGTCCATGAAAGCCTCGATCGCGTCTTCCTCGCTCTCCCACCAGCTCAGGTCGTGGCCCGCCTCCGGCTGCGGCCGGAAGTCGAGGAAGACGCCCGCCTCCCGGAACAGCCGCAGGTAGGGGACGACCGAGGCGGTCGGATACAGCCGGTCCTGCCCGCCGTTGACGACGAACAGCGGCTTGTTGCGGAGGTTGGTGACGTGCATGTCGCCGCCCGCGTTCGACGACGGGTTGGCGAGCACCACCGGATGGGCGATGAACGGCAGAAAGCTGGCCCACGGCGTGGTCGCCTTGAACGCGTGATAGTAGGCGCCGGTGCCGCCGTCGGATATGCCGAGCAGGTGGACGCGGTTCTCGTCGACGTTGTAGGTCCGCTTGACGTCGTTCAGGGTTCCCGCGAGATTCTCGATCTGCGAATCCTGCCACCAGAGCGACTCGGCCCACGACTCCGGGATGACGACGATGGCGTCGTCCCGCACCACCCGCTCCTCGTTGCGCCACCAGCCCCCGTCGTCGCGCCGCGGCCGCATGACGCCGCCGTGCAGGTGGACGTGCACGGGGTATCGCCGCGCCGGGTCGTAGCCAGCCGGCACATGAAGGATGTAGCGGTGCTCTACGCCGTCGCGGTTCCGGTGGCTGAGGACCTGCCGCCCGGTCGGCACGTCGGCCCGGTACGCGCGACCGCGGCGCAGGCGCGACCAGATCGTGTCGATGTCGGGTCGAGCCGCGCGCACGGCGTCGATCGCCTCGCGGTACTCGGCGTCGGTTTCCGCGGCCCAGAAGGCGGTGACCGCCGCGTCGAGCGCCGCCGCGTCACCCGGTTGGCCGGCGTGCGCCGCGCCCGGCGACACGAGGCTCATCACCGCGCCGATCGCTCCGCAGACCACGGCCCAACGGCGACTTCGGTTCCCCGCAGGGCGCCGATCCGGCCGTGCCCCCCGACCGCGCACGACCCGCGGCCCGAAACCTGACGGACGGGCCGGGATGCTCACTGCTGCCCTTGCGTTTCGCTCGGGGTGTCCGCGAGCCCATGGCGGCCGAGAAAGGCGTAGATCGTCTCGAAGATGGCGTGCGTCTCCTGGCGGCTGAAGCCGCCGTGGCCGCCGCCGGAGACCGTGTGGAGCTCGTTCGACACGCCGGCCCGCTCGAGCTCCTCGTGCAGCTTCACCGCGTGCTGGTGCGGCACGATGCCGTCGGCGTCGCCGTGGATGCTCAGGATCGGCGGCAGGCCCTCCCGCACGTAGCTGAGCGGCGACACGCGGCGCGCGACGTCGAGCCGGTCGGGAAGGCTCCCCAGCCAGCGCACGGCGTAGCTCTTGGTGTTCTCGCCCTGGATCAGGTCGCCGACGTCGGTGATCCCGTACCAGTTGATGATGGCGGCGACGCCCAGCTCCTCCTGGAGCTGGCACTCGAGATCGAGACCGGATTCCTTGTTGACCATGCCGGTCGTGAGCGCCAGATGACCCCCGGCCGAGTTGCCGGTGACCACGATGCGCGCCGCGTCGAAGTTGTACGTGTCGGCGTTCCGCTTCACCCACTGGAGGGCGCAGAGGCAGTCCTCGACGGCGGCCGGCGCGCGCGCGACGCGGCCCAGGCGGTACTGCACGTTGACCACCGCCCAGCCCATGTCGAGGTACGGCAGCAGCCGCAGGACGTTCGCCTCCTTGTTCCCACCTACCCAGCCGCCGCCGTGGATGTACATCAGAACGGGGGTCGGCCCGTCCGCCGCACGCGGCAGGTAGAGATCGACCCGGTTCTCGAAGCTGCTGGCCACGTGATACGTCACGTTGGGAATGACGCGGTACTCGTTCGACACGTGAGACGCCCAGGCAGCCGTCTCGCTGAGCTGCGCCTCGGCGGCGGTCGACGGGATGAAGACGAGCGAGGCGAGAGCGAGACACCGTGCAATCGCGACGAATGGCTTGGACATGCCGCCTTCCCTTCCTGTTGCCGCCCTAGTAGAGTGGGTGTCGACTCCTGCGTGACGCCGGACTCCCGCAGCCTAGCACACAAGGGCACCGTGATGAGACCAGCCAGAACGATCGCCGGCGCCGCCGTCGCCGTCGCCGTCGCGATGACTACGGCCGGGGAAGCCGCCCAGGGAAGGCGCCCCGACGACGCGGCCTCCGTCCCCCCGGTGCCGGTGGTCGTCGAGCTCTTCACGTCGCAGGGCTGCTCGAGCTGCCCGCCGGCGGACAGCCTGTTGCGCAGCCTGGCGCGCAACCAGCCCGTGCCCGGCGCGCTGATCATTCCCCTCAGCCAGCACGTCGACTACTGGGACCGGCTCGGCTGGCCCGATCCGTTCTCGTCTCCCCGCTTCACCGCGCGGCAGCGTGACTACGCGGCCGCGTTCGATGCCCCGAGCATCTACACGCCGCAGATGGTGGTCGACGGAAGGGTCGGCCTGGTCGGCAGCCGGGGCGCCGAGGCGCGGGCGGCGATCCGCGACGCCCGGGACCAGCTCCGCGTGCCGGTGCGCATCGACGTTGCCGGCCACCCGAACAGCCGGGTGGTGGAAGTGGCGGCCGCGATCGGGCCGGATCGGGCGGGCGCGTCGGCGGAAGCGCTCGGCGTCTGGCTGGCGATCACCGAGAGCGGCCTGGTGACCGACGTGAGTGCGGGAGAGAACCGGTTCCGGCGCCTCCACCACACCGGAGTCGTGCGCCACCTCGAGCGTATCGACACGCTGTCTCCCGACGCGGTGCGTGACGGCAGCCCCGCCCGGGCGCGGCTGCGGCTGGACCCGGACTGGGACCGGGGTCGACTGCGCGCCGTCGTCTTCCTGCAGGAACGGGAGAGCCGGCGAATCGTCGGGGCCGCGCAGGCGACGGTTCGTGCGCGCCCCTGACGAGTGCGCGTCGCTGGACGAGACGCCCGACGCGCCGGCCCCGGGGCGCCGACTCGCGTCCAGCGAGACCGCACGCCGGTCGGGGGGCGCGGTGGCGCGATCTATACTCCGCGCCATGTCACGCGCACACCTACGGACCTTCCGGCGGACTGCCTCCCGCCTCGCGGTGGGGCTCGTGTTCGGCTCGGTCGCGGCGTTGCCCGGACCGGCCGCGGCGCAGGACGGAGCCCGAACGGTCTGGGACGGCGTCTACAGCGACGAGCAGGCCGAGCGAGGGCGGACCGCCTACGCCCGGCACTGCGCCTCGTGCCACGCCGCGGACCTCAGCGGCTCGCTCGAGGCGCGCCCGCTCGCCGGAGCGCGGTTCATGCAGGACTGGAGCGAGGACACGGTCGACACGCTGTACACACGCGTCCGTAACCTGATGCCCTTCGACGACCCGGCCACGCTCCCGGACGACATCTACCTCGACAGCGTCGCCTTCATCCTCCAGTACAACGGCTTCCCGGCCGGCGAGCTCGACCTCGACCCGGAGCGGCTCGCGGACGTTCGGATCCAGGGCCGCGACGGCCCGGGGCCCGTGCCGAGCTTCTCGCTGGTGCAGGTGATCGGCTGCCTCGCCGCAGACCCGGACGGCGACTGGAGGCTGACCCACAGCACGCGGGCCGTCCGCACGCGAGATCCGGCCGCGTCGGACGCCGAGGCCCTCGCGGCCCTGGCGGCCCGCCCGGCCGGGAGCGCCACCTTCTCGCTGATGAGCGTCTATCCGGACCCCGCCGAGCACGCGGGGCACCGCATGGAGGTGAAGGGCTTCCTCATCCGCGACCCCGGGGGCGATCGCATCAACGTCAGCGCGCTGGCAATGGTCGCGCCGGCCTGCGACCCGGCGGAGTAACCGCGGGACGTCGGCCGCGGCCTTTCGCGGCCGACGCGTTGCCGGAGTCGCCGCCCTGCGACCCCGAAGACCGCCGCACGACAAGCCGAAGACCGCCGCACGGCGAGCCCGAAGCCCTGTCCGCTGCTCCCGCGCACCGGCGCCCGCCGGGCCTATTGCGCGGCCGGCTTGACGACGGCGACGCTGTTGACGTCTCGCTCGTGCTCCGCGGTGTAGACCCCGCGCTCCTTCATCAGCTCGCGGAGCAGCTCCGCGGTGTGGTCGGCCCGTTTGACGGTGCCGGTGTAGTGCACGCCGTCGGCGATGCGCAGCGGCGTCCATCCCTCCGACGAGCGGGCCAGCATGTCGGCGCCTCGCTCGACGAGGAACGAGACGATCGGGTTGGCGCCCCGGAGCGCCGCCCCGTGCAGCGCCGTGTAGCCTCGGTCGTCGGCCCGGCCGATGTCCCGGTCGCCGAGCTCCCAGGCGAGTCGGACCGCCTCGTACGCCTCCTCGTTGGTGCCGGCGCTCTCCCCCAGGTTGAAGATGCCGACTCCGGCGGCCACCATCAGGGGCGAGGCGTTGCCCTCCGTCGGCTGCCGAGGGTCGGCGCCATAGTCGGCGAGGAGGCGCATCAGGGGCGCGTCCGCGTGCTTCGCGGCCAGCAGGTAGGGCGTGGCGCCGACGCGGTTCAGGTTGTTCCGCTCGCGGTTGTTGAAGCGCTGCGTCTGCCGCAGGTTGGGGTCGGCCCCGTTGTCGAGCAGGAACCTCGCGAACGCCAGCGTGCCGAGGCGGTCGACCATCTCCACCGGCGGCATGCCCTTGCCGGAGTTGGGCCGGCGCGTGTACGCGAGCTGGTGCAGCGCCGTCCACCCCTGAGCGGCCGCGTTCGGATCGGCGCCTCGCTCGACGAGGTACGCGGCCAGCGAGAAGTGCGCGTTGGTGACTGCGAGGACGAGGGCGCTCGTCCCTTCATTGCCCGCTGCCGGGTCGCCGCGGGTCGCCCGGCCGGCCGCCGTCCCCTCCGGGGACCGGACCGGCCGGATCGTGTCGTTCACGTCGGCGCCGGCATCGAGCAGCGCACGCACGGCCGCGCGCTTGCCCGCCCGGACCGCGAACAGCAGCGCCGACCAGCCCGTAGCGGACCGCTCGTCGACACGGGCCCCGAGCTCGATCAGGGTGTGCACGGCGGCCGGGTGGTCCTCCGCGGCGGCCCACATCAGGGCGGTCTGCCCGCGCCAGTCCTCGCGGGCCTCGAGGTCGGCGCCGTTGGCGAGCAGCATGCGGATGACCTGCACGTTGCCGGTGCGTGCCGCGGTCATCAGCGCCGTCTCGCCCTCGGGCAGGGCGGTGTTCGGATCGGCCCCCGCCCCGAGGAGGGCCTCTACCACCGGAGCGCTTCCCCGCGCGCACGCCAGCATCAACGGCGTGACCGAGTAGCGGTTGGCGGCCTCGACGTCCGCTCCCGCCGCGAGCAGCAGGCGCACGGCCTCGGCGTCGCCCTTGTGCGCCGCCCAGTGCAGCGCGGTCGTCCCGTCCGCCTCGCGCGCATCGACGTCGACCGCCTGGTCGAGCAGGGCGCGCAGCCCGTCCCGGTCGGAGGCCTTGACAGCCTCGACGAGGGGCGCCGCCTCCGCCGCATGCGCTTCTGCCGGCGCGAGGAGGAGGAAACCGCCAGGGCCGCCAGCCCGACCACCCGCGCTTCCGATCCGCCACGGTGCTTCACACGCATCCGGTTGCCTCCCTGAGCTGTCCGTCGCCTCGCCGCCGCCAAGCCTACAAGAGTCCGCGCTGTCCCCGCTCGGAAAACCGTCGCCTGCGGCTCCGATTCCGCCCCGCCGGCCTACAGGAGTCCGCGCCGCTCTACGGCGCCGATTCCTGCGGCCCGGACTCCTTGCGCGCTGCCGCCGGCGTCAGCTCCGTCACCGCCTCCGTCACCGTGTCGATGCGGGCGCGGGAGAAGAAGATCGGGAAGTAGCGGTCGCCTGCCCAGACGTCGAACAGGTCGCGATAGTGGGGGCTGTCGGAATCTCCGGCCTGCCCCGGCGTGTTCAGCCCCACCGAGTTGTCCCAGTTGCCGGTGTCGGCGATGATCATGAACGACGCGCCGGAGGTCTGGTTGTCGCCGCCGCCGGTGTTGTGCACCGTCCCGCCGTAGCCGCCGCGGGGAACGGGGCCGACGTCCAGGCGGCGCCGCAGCTCGGGAGTGACGGCCGGGCTCAACGGGTGCCGGATGAGCGCGTGCTTGAACCGCTCGCCGCCGTACGTCCAGGTGGTCATGTCGGCCGTTCCGAAGCGCCGCTCGAGGCCCTCGAGGGCCGCCGCCAGCGCACCCCGCAGCACGTCGTCGCGTCCCGCGAGAGGGTCGTCGCCGAAGCGGCCGTCGGGGGCGGTCAGCCAGTCGATCATCCGCTTGACGTTGACGCCTCGCACGTGGTCCCGGGCCGCGACCGGGACCACCGTGCCGTGCACGGCGGAGCGCAGCTCGCGCTCCCAGCTCACGTAGATCGCCGCCTCCACCGAGTCCCTGTCGAGCACGCCGTCCCAGGCCAGCAGCATCCGCCGGGCGCGGTCGCCGCGCGGGCCCAGGTCGGGGACCCCACGGAGCAGTGGCACCAGGTTGCGGGCCGCGACCGACAGCTCGTCCATCATGAGCTGCATGTTGTCGACGACGGTCATGTGCCGGGCGTTGGCCAGCACCTCCTCGACCCGCGCCGCGCGCATCTGGTCGCCCCAGGTGTAGTGCAGCGCCTCCCAGTGCGGGTAGCGCGTGGGGACGTCCAGCAACGTGTAGTTGTTCGCGGTGCCGAAGTAGCCCTTGGGTGGATTGACCACGCTCGGAAGAGCCGTGATCGGCAGGAAGCCGTCCCATTCGTAACGCCCGTCGCCAGGCACCGGCACCAGGCCGCTGTGACTCGGCCGGATGGGCGACACGCCGACCGCCTGGTAGCCGATGTTCCCGGCGCGGTCGGCCCACACCATGTTCTCGGACGGGATCCGGCTGTAGCTGCAGGCCTCGACGAACTCCTCCCACGTAGAGGCCTGGTCCATGCGCAGGCTCGCCAGGTAGGGCGCCGAGCCGTAGTCGAGCCACGCTGCCGCCACCGCATACGCGGTGTTGCTCTCCGGGTGCTCGAAGACGACCGGGCCGTGGCGCGTGTACTTCAGCTCCACCTCGACGGCCGCCCGCCCCTTGACCGGGACGGTCTCCCGCAGGACGGTCATCTCCTCCCAGCGGCCCAGGTAGCGATACTGGTTCGGGTCCGCGGGGTTGGTCTCGTAGACGTAGAGGTCCTCGTTGTCCTGGCCGAAGACGGTCAGGCCCCACGCGCCGTGCTCGTTGTGCCCGATGGACACGCCCGGCAGGACCGGCTCCCCGCCGCCGATCACGTTCCAGCCCGGCGCCACCAGGTGCACCCAGTAGCGCAGCGACGGAGCCGACTGCGCGCGGTGCGGGTCGTTGGCCATGATCGGGTAGCCGCTCAGCGTCCGCGTGCCGTGGACCACCCAGTTGTTGCTGCCGATGGCGTCGTAGTCGTCCCGCTCCAGGTCGATCTCCGCCGGGAGCGCCGCCGCGAGGCGCTCGAACGACTCCCGGTCGCCGCGGTGGGCGACGGCGACGTCCTGCGGCTCGAACGCGATGGGGCGCCGGTGCGCTCGGTAGAGATCGAGGATGCCGTCGTGCAGGAGCGAGACGTCGATGGCGGGGTCGACCGTCAGATCGGGATCGCCGATGAAGTAGTTGAGCTCGGCGAAGGCTTCCGCCCCGAGCATGGCCACGGCTCGCGCGTTGTCGATCTCCTGGGTGACGTTGGCCACCAGTCCCTGGTGGCGCGAGATCACCACCTCGGGCGTCCACCGCCCGGGCTCGATGCCAAGCAGCTCGAACTCCAACGGGAGCAGGTCCGGGTCACCCTCCGTCCGTGCAATCCACGCGTTGACGCCGTCGACGAACGCCGGGATGATCTCGTCCCCGCGCTCGTGGTAGTGGCGCATCTCGGTCGTCAGATCACCCCGGAAGCGGAAGAGACGGGCGCCGACGTCGCGCTCGAGCTCTCGCGGGCCCAGAATCTCGGCCACCGTCCCGGTGGCCCGCCGGCGCCAGATCTCGAACTGGAACAGCCGGTCGCGGGCCGCTGCGTAGCCCTGCGCGAAGAACAGGTCGTGCTCGTTCTCGGCGTAGATGTGGGAGATGCCCCAGCGGTCGGTCACGATCTCGACCGGGGCAAGCAGTCCGGCCGCCTCGACCGCCTCCCGGCGCGGCCCCCCGGCGGCGGCTTCCTGCCCCGCAACCGCAACCTCTCCCGTCATCAGCGCGGCGACCGCTGCGCATGCGACCCGGGCCGCCCGCCTCCGCGCCGTCGGTCTGGACTCCATCTTCGGCACTCCCCGTTCCGCGGACCCCATTCCACGCGGAACTCGGTCATTATAGGCGCGCGATGCCGCAGCACACCCCGGCGACGCCGTCTCCCAACCCGTCCCGGCACCCGCTCCTCGCCTCCGAGGACTGGTGGGCGGTCTGGCTCGCCGGGCTCGTCATGGCCGGCGTGGTGGCCGGCCTGATCGGCGCCGTGCCGAGCGTCGGCCGCTGGACGAACGCGCCCGGGGAGGCGTTTGCGGGCCGTGCGGGCGGACTCGCCGCGCTCGGCCTCGGGACGGCAGCGCTCTCGGCGCTCGCCGTCGGCGCGATGGGGCGTTCGGTCCGCCGGCACGTGACGGCCTTCCTGCCGCTCTTCGCCCTCGCCGTCGTCGCCTACACGCTCGCCAACCAGACCGGCGTCCGCGCGGCGGGCTTCGGGTACGCCTTCTGGGCTCTGCTGATCGGACTCCTCATCGCCAACACGGTACGGACGCCGGAGTGGCTCCGACCGGCGCTCAGGAGCGAGCTCTACATCAAGACCGGCCTCGTGCTGCTCGGCGCGGAGGTGCTCTTCGGCAACATCCTGCGCCTCGGCGTGCCGGGGCTCTTCGTCGCCTGGCTCGTCACGCCGATCGTGATCCTCTTCATGTACCAGTTCGGCGTCCGGTTCCTCCGGATCGGCAGCCGGTCGCTGGTCATCGTCATCGCCGCCGCCACGTCGGTGTGCGGCGTGTCGGCGGCCATCGCGGTGGCGGCCGCCGCCCGCGCCCGCAAGCAGGAGCTGACGCTCGCGGTCGGGATGTCGCTAATCTTCACCGTGGCGATGATGATCGTGATGCCGCTGGGCATCCGCGCGGCGGGGATGGACCCGGTGGTCGGGGCGGCGTGGATCGGCGGCACCGTCGACGCCACGGGCGCCGTCGTCGCCGCCGGCGCCCTGCTGGGCGAGCAGGCGGAGCAGATCGCCGCCGTGGTCAAGATGGTCCAGAACACGCTCATCGGCCTGGTCGCCTTCCTGGTGGCGGTCTACTGGGTGACGCGCGTCGAGGCCAGCGGCGAACGGCGGCCGGAGGCGATGGAGATCTGGTATCGGCTGCCCAAGTTCATCATCGGCTTCGTGGCCGCGTCGCTCCTCTTCTCGTTCGTCCTGACGCCGTCGCTCGGGGAGGCGCGCGTCGCCGCCTCGCTCGACCTGACCTCCGACGTGCGGGGCTGGCTGTTCTGCCTTGCCTTCATGAGCATCGGCCTCGAGTCGAGCCTGCGCGACCTCGCCCGCCACACTTCCGGCGGGCGGCCGATCCAGCTCTACGTCACGGGACAGGCGTTCAACGTCGTCCTCACCCTGGCCGCCGCCTACCTCGCCTTCGGCGGCATCCTGTTCGAACGCCCGACGGCGCAGACAGCCCGCGCCGCGGCTCCCCTCGCCACCACCATCGAGCACCACCCCGCCACCGGCCGCGACGCCACGCCGCTCTTCTACACCGAGGTCGACGGCTGGCAGGACTACCTCGCGCCGCGCCGCCCCTGATGCGGGCTCGAACGAGCACGCGGCCTCCGCGGGGAGGCGGGCACTCGAGGGTGCAGACCCGGACTGCGCCGCGGAGGAGTCAGGGCGCGCCGCGGCGGCGGCGAAAGTACTCCACCTGGAACTCGCGGACGTTGCGGTTGTGCTCGCGCAGCGTGTCGGCGAAGGCGTGCGTGCCGTCGTTGCGGCTGACGAAGTAGAGGTAGCTGACGTCGGCGGGGGCGAGGGCCGCGCGGAGGACCTCGCCCCCGGGAGCGGCGATCGGGCCGGGGGGCAGGCCCGGGTAGACGTAGGTGTTGTAGGGCGAATCGAAGCGCAGGTTGGCGCGGGTGAGGTTGCCGTCGTAGCGTCCGGCGCGCTCGAGGGCGTAGATCGTGGTGGGGTCGCTCTGGAGAGGCATGCCGATCCGGAGCCGATTGTTGAAGACGGCGGAGACCAGCGGGAACTCCGCTTCGCTCCCGGACTCCCTCTGGATGATGGACGCCAGCGTGACCGCCTCGCGCGTCGTCAGACCGCGCTCGGCCGCCCGCGCCCGCAGCTCGGCGTCGAAGACCACCCGGAAGCGGGCGACCATGGCCGCGACGAGGTCGTCGACGGTGGCGGTCCGCGGCAGCGAGTAGGTCTCCGGAAAGAGGTAGCCCTCGAGGTCCGCGGCAGCGGGGTCCAGATCGGCGACCAGCTCGACCCGGCGCGAGGCGGCCGCGAACTCCGCCGCGGAGGCCAGCCCCCATTCGTCGACGACGGCGCCCATCTGGGGCAGCGTCAGGCCCTCAGGGAAAGTGATGGGCTTCAGATGGACGCGGCCGGCGGCGATCTTCGCCAGCACCGCGACGGGCGAGGCGGGCTCGTCGAAGTAGTACTCCCCCGCTTGCAGGGCGCGCTCGTGCCCGCCGCGCCAGGCGGCGAAGCGAAACGTCCAGGCCTCGCGGACGACGCCGGCCGCCTCCAGCCGCTCCGCGATCGTCCGCGTCGAATCGCCGGGGCGAACGTCGACGAAGACGCCGCCGGCAGGGAGGCCCGGGTGCCGCGCCTCGATGCGCGCCAGCAGTCCCTGCCACGTCGCAGCCACCCCGGCCGCGCCGACCGCCGACAGGCAGCACAGACCGACGAGGAGCCGTCGGATCATCGGCGTCTGCCGCTGGTCGAGGCGGCCCGGGCCGATGGCGCCGCTGCCGGCTCGCCCGGCGTCCGGCGCTCGTCGAGGTGGTCCTGGAGGATTACGGCGGCGGCGGCCGCGTCGAGCCGCTCGCCGCGCTTTCGCCAGCTCCGCTCGCGGGCGGCGAGGCGCGATTCGGCCTCCACGCTGGTCAGCCGCTCGTCCTGCAGCGTGACCGGCACGTCGACGGCGGCCCGCAGCCGATCGACGAAGGCGAGGACGCGCGCCGTCTGCTCGTGCGGCGTGCCGTCGAGCGAGCGCGGAAGGCCCACTACGACCGCCGCCAGCCCATCGGCACCCGCCGCGAGCGCCCGCGCCTCGGCCGCGACGGCCGCGGCGCGCGACGGCAGCGAGCCGCCCGGGCGCACGGTGCGCCACGGCCGGGCAAGCGTCGCCGACGGATCGCTCAACGCCAGGCCGATGCGCTTCTCGCCGTAGTCGACTCCGAGTACCCGCATCGACTGCGTCCCCGACGGTGCGCGCTCTCCCGTGCCCCGGCCTACGACTCAGCCTACCATCGCCGGCCAGCCGGCGAAATCGACCTCCGGCTGCCGTTCTGCTACGATGCGCCGCAGATCGGCCGGAGGGATGCTCTTGCCAAGGACTCGACTCGTCGTTCTGGTCGCGTCGGTTCCGCTCGTCGTCTTCACGCTGGTCGGGGGCTTCCTGGGCCGCGAGGCCGCGGGCGAGAATCCCTACCGGCACCTGCGCATTCTCGAGGACGTGGTTTCGCTCATCTCCAACAACTACGTCGAGGGCGTAGACCTCGGCGAGGTGATGGACGGCGCGCTCCGGGGACTGACCGAGGGCCTCGACGCCGACAGCGCGTACCTGTCGGCCGCGGACGCCGACCGGATCGAGAGCGGGCGGCCGCTGCCCGAGGGCGGCATCGGCGTCGAGGTCCGGCGGCGCTACTACTTGCAGGTGGTCGCGCCGCTCGACGGCTCGCCGGCCGCGCGGGCCGGGGTGCTGCCGGGCGATTTCATTCGCGCGATTGGGCGCGAGCCGACCCGCTTCATGTCGAGCATCGAGGGTCAACGGTTGCTCCGCGGCAGACCCGGGTCGACGGTGACGATCTCGCTCATCCGCGGCAGCACGCAGGAACCCTACGACGTCGAGCTGCTGCGGGAGGACCTTGTCGCCCCCGAGGTGACCCACCGGATGCTGGTCGCCGGGACCGGTTACGTACGGGTGGCGAGTTTCGGCCCGGGGACGGCGCTGGAGATCGCGAACGCGCTTGCGTTCCTCGGGAACCCGGACGAGACGTCGCGCGTGGTGCTGGATCTCCGGAACAACGCGATGGGCGATTACGAGGAGGCGCTGGCGGCGGCGCGCCTGTTCGTTGCGCACGGTGCGGTTGCCGTTCGGCAAGAGCACGGCGATCGACGGACGCCCCTGGAAGCCTCGCATCCGATGGGGAGCTCTCCATCGGACGCGGCCGCGCGGAGCGCGTCAGCGGGGGACCGGGACGCCGCCGATGACGTGTTCGACCTGCCCGTCGTGCTCCTGACCAACTTCGGGACGGCGGGGCCGGCAGAGGTGTTCGTGGCGGCGCTGGCGGAACGCGATCGGGCGGAGACCGTGGGCCAGCGAACGGCAGGACGGGCGTCGGAGCAGAAGCTCGTCCGGCTGCCCGACGGGACGGGGCTGTGGCTGTCGTGGGCGCGGTATCTGACCCCGGAAGGGGAGCCCATCGACCGCGTCGGGGTCGTGCCGGACGTCGCGGTGGACGTGGCGCTGCCGGAGCTGGGCGAGCCCCTCCCCCAGGACGACCCGATCCTCGAACGGGCGCTGGAACGGATCGCGGAATCGATTTGACCCTACCCCCCGGCTTCGCGGCGCGCATTCGGCGTGGACCGGTCCAGGCAGGGCTGGTCGCGGCGGCGCTCGGCTTCGTGTGGCTGGGTGGCGGCGCAGGCGGGCGCGCACAGTCGGGGGACGCGCCCCGCTGGCTGGCGGGTGATCACCACATCCACAGCCGCTACAGCGTCGGCTGGGATCGGACGGTGCATCCCCCACGCTTGATCCTCGGCCGCGACGCCGTCTACTCCATCCCGAGGAACGCGCGCATGGCGCGGCGCTACGGCCTGGAGTGGACCGTCGCGACCGACCACGGCGGCCCCGACCACAGCAAGGTCTACCTGGAGTTGGCCTATCCGGAGCTGCTGCGGGCGCGCGCCGAGGTGCCCCAGGTGGTGCAGTTCTACGGGCTGGAGCTGAACACGCCCGGCGGCGACCACAGCAGCCTGATCGTGCCGCACGGCCCGGAAGAGGCGCAGCGGCTGCACGACCTGGAGTCGCGCTTCGACCGGCAGGAGGCGTACCCCGCGGACCCGTCCCGCGATACCGAGGCGAAGATGACGGAGGCGCTCGAGGCGATGGACCGCCTGGCCCCGAGGCCCGTCGTCATCGCCAACCACCCGTCACGCTCGCGGTCGGAGACGGGCGCCTATGGCGACTACGACCCGGCCGAGTTCCGGCGTTGGAACGACACCGCCCCGGACGTGGCCGTGGGGATGGCGGGGGCGCCGGGCCACCAGGCCGCGGCTCTCAACCCCGACCGCAGCCTCCGCCGGGACGGCTCGCGCGGGTACTACACCTCCTACCCCACCTGGGGCGGGTTCGACCCGCTGACGGCGCGCCTGGGTGGCTTCTGGGACTCGATGCTGGGCGAGGGCCGCCGCTGGTGGATCACCGCCAACTCCGACTCCCATGTCCACTACAGCGAAGGCGGCGTCGACTTCTGGCCCGGCGAGTACTCCAAGACCTACGTGCATGCGGAGAAGTCGCACGCGGCGATCCTGGAGGGGCTGCGCCGGGGGCGCGTGTTCGTCACCACCGGCGACCTCGTCTCGGAGCTCTACTTGACGGCAACCTCCGGCGGACGCTCCGCCGCTGCCGGCGGGAGCCTGGCCGTAGCGTTGGGCGCCGACGTCGAGGTGACGATTCGCCTGCGGGATCCCGACGCTCCCAACCCGCGCGGCTTGCGGCCGGCGGTGGCGCGCGTCGACCTCATCGCCGGAGACGTCGCCGGCCCGGCCGCCGACCCCGCGCGCGACCGCAATCCGACCGCCCGCGTGGTGCGCCGCTTCGTACCGGACGACTGGTCGCGCAACGGCGAGTACCGGACGATGCGTTACACGCTACGCGCTGTCACCGGCCCCCGCTATCTTCGCGTCCGCGGCACCAGCACCGAGGAGCTCGAGCCCGCGCCGGACCCCCGCGGCGAAGACCCGTGGGGCGACCTCTGGTTCTACTCCAATCCCGTCTTCGTCGAGATTCGCTGAGCGGCGCCGCGGCTCAGCCGTGAGACCCGACGAGGTCCGGCATCTCCGGCTCGCAGCGCCCGTCGAGTTGCAGGCGAAGGCAGGCCGGACAGACCCGGTGCAGTTCCGGCGTCTCGATCTCGACGGAATCCTCGCGCGGCGGCCAGTCTGGACAGTTGCCGCAGAAGTGGTGCCAGTCGCGGTGGCTGCTCGCCCGCGTTCGATACTGGGCCGCCATCGCGGTCACCCGGCGGGAGGGCCGGCCGGCGCCGCCGGAAGTGAAGGCGGCACCGCGGTATCGTCTACCCCGGCGAGGCGCACCAGGCCGAGCGTGAACGGGAAGCCCGGGCCGCCGGGATTGGCGGCTGGAGCGGGCGCGGTCTTCGTCATGGCCGTGAGTCCTCGTCATCTCCGGGGTCGGCCGGCCCACCCGACTCGGCGGGCGGCGCGCCCCCTCTCGCACGCGGCCGGCAGCGGCGGTGTCGCACGCAGAGAATACCAGTCCCGCGTAGTGAGCGGCGAGGCCTCCACGTTCCCGCCGCCGCCCGAGCGCTCCCGCAGGGGCGAGCCGCTCGCGTGGGTGTCCTGACCCGCAGGTCATGACCTTCCTGTCGGTCCGCCCGCGCCCCGCCTGCAGAATCGGG
Source organism: Vicinamibacterales bacterium (assembly GCA_965215155.1). Taxonomy (GTDB): domain Bacteria; phylum Acidobacteriota; class Vicinamibacteria; order Vicinamibacterales; family UBA8438; genus JAGWAJ01. The sequence goes on from CBDCCY010000004.1 coordinate 4,045,994, forward strand.
GCCGGCGCGCCGCGGTTGACGCCGCGCCGCGACATGGACGATTATCTCCCGTTACGGATGAGAGGGAGGCGCGTAGCTCAGTTGGTTAGAGCGCCTGCTTGACATTCGGTTTAGTTCCGCTCCGCAAATCCAACAAATCCCGTATTCATTGAGAAAATCGCGAGCACAACCCGTCAGAAAACGTCAGAAAACGGCTCTGCGCATCAGAAACGGCTGGCAGTCCGGCTGGCAGAGGATACGGCAGGTTCGCCGAAGACCGGAGCGCGAACCCGCGCACCGGCCGACGAGCCTCAGAGCCACGACGGCGGAATTGCCGCGCCGGTCGGGGCGATGGACTATCATGGGGCGCATGCAGGCTGAATCGCACCCCGTCGTCCACAGCGACCCGGAAATCTCCGGAGGGACGCCCGTCTTTCGCGGCACGCGGGTGCCGGTTCAGTCTCTCTTCGACTACCTGGAAGGCGGAGAGACTCTCGACCATTTCCTCGATCAGTTTCCGTCGGTGTCGAAGGAACAGGCGCTCGCGGCGCTGGATCTGGCGCGCGACTTCATCCTGGCCCGTGCGCGTTCTGCTTGACGAGAATCTGCCACGGTCTCTCGCGGCGGAGCTGACCGGGCACCACGTCAGCAGCGTGCAAGCCGAGGGTTGGTCGGGAACGAAGAACGGCGCGTTGCTCCGACAAGCAGGCGAGTATTTCGATGCCCTGTTGAGCATGGATCGAGGTCTCCCCCACCAGCAGAATCTGAGCGGCCTCGGCCTGCGCATACTGATCATCCGGGCGCCGTCGAACCGCATGGTCCACCTGCGGCCACTCGTCGACAGCATCCTGAAGACGCGTCCACAAAGAAGACGCTGGCCGCGATGTCGCCCGGCCAGCTACGCGAGGTCGGAGGCTGAGCAACCGTTCAGTCGGCATCCCATGCGCCACCGGACGGCCGCTGTAGGAGAGACAGCGGGCAGAACGGGTCACACGGTCGAGAGGGTGCAGGGGCAACCGGCAGCGGCTGGACGACCCGGATCACGAACCGATCACCGGGCATCTGAACGACACGGGAGCCGGAAATCGAGCCGTGAATGCCGTGACAGCCTGTGACTGGCCCTGAGTCCGGTGTCACAGGGGGTGTCACAGCCCCCGTCACACCTGCCGCACCAAAAAACCCCTGTATTCATTGGCCAAACCGTAAACCCCGATCCCCAACCGGATCCATAGGTGGGGTCGGGGTAAAGACGGGAGCGACCCGGCGAAAACCCCTGGTTTTCGGCCCCCGCAGCCGTTCCTCCGTCACACTTGCGGGTCGGGTCGCTCCCCTCCAAGTTGTCCCTCCGGGAAGGGTGCGGCGGCGCGCCAGAGGAATACTCTCGGCCTCCGATCCCGCACTTGGTCTCGCATCCCCGCAGGTCGCATTCGAGCCTTCACCCGTGGCACGCAGAGTGGAACTCATCGACCACCATCTCGCCGTGGTTCCGTCAACAGCACTCGCAGCGCCGTCAGCACGCGTCGCGGGCGACGCCGATGCATCGCCATGCCGAGCCAGTAGGCGGCCTCTTCACGCTCCATCCTCTCGATGCCCTCGGCCACCGCGCGCATGTTGTCACGGCTCCGCATGGGAGCCAGCGCCCGGAACAGCAAGCCCAGGATGAGCGCCATCTCCTCACCGAGCGCGTAGCAGCGCGTTCTGCGGCTGGCGGCGGGGCCGGGCCGGACGCCCACCCCGGCCAGCCGCCGCAACACGCGGTGCTCGATCAGTTCCAGGTTTCGGCCCCGGAGTCCCGCAATGCGAATCGGCGCCCTGACGTGCGGCGTGGCCGACGACGGCAACTGCCAGATCTCGTACTCCGTGTCGGATGCGCCGTGCGCCCGCGTGCGCAGTTCGTACCGTGGCGCGGATGCCGGCGTCGCCACGCTCGCGAGGCTCTCGATGCGGGCCATCAGGATTTGGCCTCCGCGGTCGCCGAGACGTAGGCGGCGCCGCTGGCGAAGCGGCACAGGCGTTCCGTGAGCGTCTCGGCCGCATCTCCCTCCATCGGCAAGCCGTCACCGAACGACAACTCGAACTTCGCCTCGACGTTCCTAGACTTGGCGTCCCGGAGCTGCGGCTCCAGAAACTCCCTCACAGGCTGGGCATCCGGAACCGGGCCGCGAAACTCCATCTCGAACGTGCCGCCGTCGCGCGTCTCGTAGCCGCCCTCGATGGCCACGACCCTCTCTGCGCCGGACACAGCACCGACCGCCCCGAGCAGCCGAAAGGCGTCGCCGGCCTCGAACATCCGGATCGTCAGCATCCCGATCCGGCCTGCCCGCTTCGCTCGCGCCTGTTCCCAGAGTTGCGTCAACGCATCCCGGAGCACTCCCTCGGCGCTGACGGTGACGGCGGGGGGCGGCGGCGGGTCCGGTGGCGGATCAACTGGCGGCGGATCGGGTGGCGGCGGCGGGTCCGATGACGGCGGCGTCGAACGTGGCCAGATCCCCTTGTTCTTGGCGTAGGCCATCGTCATGACGATGGCCTGTTCGTCGATACGGATGTCGGCGGGCGGATCTCCGGCACCGAACAACAGGTCACCCCGCTGGTACACGTAGTCGCCCTGTTCAATGCCGAGGCGGATGCCCCGGATGAAGATGTCGTCGCCCAGCAGCATCGGCAGTCCCGGATCCCGCCGGAACTCGTCGCGCAACGCGGCCGTGGTCATCTGACCCTTCCGCAGCGGGGTCCGGTCGCGCACGTAGGTCGGCGCGTCCGGCTCGTCCTCCGAGAATCGCAGCTTCTTCAGGTCCCGCAGCGCCCGCGCGACTTGCTGCTGGCCCGCTCCGGGCTGGTGCGACGCAGATGGCATGTCAATGGCCGTGTGCGCCAAGTCCACGCCGCCGCTGCCGATGCGGTTGCGCGAGGGGTAGAACACGTGCCGGTAGCACTGCTGCACCGAGATCGCTAGCTCCTGCTCCGACCGGGCTTCCAGATCGCGGATTCTCTCCTGCTGATGCTGCGCCAGATCGACCAGCCGGTCCGGCTCCTTCAGACGCTGCAAGGCCAGCCGCGACCGCATCCGGCGTCGCATCGCGTCGCTGGCATGCGCGTCGGCGGCGACGAACACGAGGTGGTTCCGCAGGCGGCGGAGCCCCGAACCATCGGCGCCGCTGCGCGCGTACACGCGCTCGACTAGCTCGGGAACCTCGTCGACCGCGTCGCCGATGGCCAGCCCGTCGTACGCGAACACGACGAGCTTCGGGCGAGCTTCGCCGACCTCGTCCGGCACGTCGAACGGACCACCAGGGAAGGCCACGGCCTCGAACGTCTTGCCGCCGAAGATGCCGTGGATGCGGTCGTTGAGCTGCGCGCGGGCCTCGGCCGCCTCGACGTGCTGCTCCTCGCGGCGGATGATCACGTTCAGGTTGGCTTCGGCCCGAAACTGCATCGGCGCCGCCGGCCGGTCGTCGAGATACGCCGACTCCGCCGTGAACCGCTTGCGGGCTTCGTCGATGAACCCCGGCTTGACCGCTGGCCCGGCGGTCGCATACCGCAGCTCCTCGGCGGTCAGCCCCTTCAGCGGGTCGTTGAACGCCAGCGTGTGCATGAAGATCGTCCGTGCTACGTAGGCCGCGTACGGCGGCAGCCCCTGATGCTGCTGCGCGTCGATGTCCTCGGCCAGCGACCGCTGCTCGGCCGATCCCGCGGCCACGTCGTTGGTGATCGCCGGCACGAAGGCATCCTGGCCGAGGCGGGTCACGATCTCCTGCCGGATCGGCTCGTAGCCGGGATCGACGTGGTGAAGGTGAATCGCCGCCGCGTCCGCGGGCCGCTGCCGCCAGAGGTGCGCGACAGTATGGGCGAGCAACCGCAACATCCCGCGGACCCGCTGGAAGTTGGCCAGCGTGGCGGTCTTGCCGGTCAGCGTCTCCAGGACGTGCGGGTGCAGCGGGTAGCTGGCCCTGAACTGTTCCAGCGTCTCCGGACGCGCCGCCTCCGTGCCGAGCGCGTCCCGGTTGCCGGCCCACAGCTCGCGGTACGCGTCGACGGCCTCGGCCCGCCGCGTCGGCGTCGACATGCTCGAACAGGCGCCGCCGGAGCACCTGCACCGTCTCGTCCTCCTCGGTCGGATTCAGCAGCGTCGCCTTGCGGGCCGACACGCTCTCGATCTCCGCCATCCGGTCCGCGACGAACTGATTCTCCGTCGAATAGGCATCGGTCGCGCGGCCGTCCTTGCCGATGGCGAGGGTGTAGACGAGAGCGGCACGCGGCGAGGACTCGACCGCCTTGAACAGCGACGTGAGGAACGCCGTCAACTGGCCGCGCGCGTCATCCTGCCGGCCCACCTTGCGGAGATAGACCGACAGCTCGTCGAGCAGGATCAGGGCCGGCGCGTCGCCCAACAGGGATCGCAACGTGTCCGCGCCGGGCGCCACGCGCTGCTCGTCGCTCCGGCGCACCCGTTCGTAACCGGGCGGACCGGCCAGCGCGTGGGCAATCTCTCCCCAAGGCGTGAAGGCCAGCAAGCCGCCGTCGAGCGCCCGTCCGTTGGCGGGATCGGCGTTCTCGCCATCGAAGGCGGCTATCCGCACGGGTGCGGTCGGCAGCAACGCGGGATCGATGAACTCGGCCGCGTTCGATGCCCCGCCCAGCCCGCGGCCGGCGTGGGCCAGTGCGATCAGGCCGTGCGTCTTCCCGCCGCCGTACGAAGTGTCGAGACGGAAGATCGCGCCCACCGCATCGCCGGCTCCGCTCAGGCGGCGGCAGACGTTGGCGAGCAGGTTCTTCAGGCCCCTGGTCGGAAAGGTGTTGGCGAAGAACCGGCCGGGCTCCCGGTAGTCGGCGCTCGCCTTGCCGGTGAGGACCTGCGCGAGGTCGGCCGCGAAGTCAGTGTCGGCGACCGTGCCGTCGAGCACATCCGGCCGCGGGCGGCAGGTGTCGAAGATCGTTCGGAAAGCCACGTGTGGTCTCGAAGTACGACCGGATCGCTGCGCTACGGCACCGCAAGACACTGGCCCGTAGCTGAATTCGCAGCGCAAGTTTACCGCGACCGATGGTGCGGCCACCACCGCAACACCGTCAGCACGGCACACCGGCCGCACCGCGCCACCCGCTTGACGGACGTGGCCCCTGCCGTTTCGGCCAGCAGGGCTTGTCAATGCCGCCGAGGTGTGGAACAGTTACACACTTGCGGCGTGCAGGAGTTGGGACGTGTCTAGACGGGTCAACATCATGATGGACGATGACGCGTGGCGCGTCATCGAGCAACTACCTCGGGGGGCGCGAAGCCGCGCCGTCAACTCCGCGATCCGCGAGTGGTCCGGCGCATCCGCACGCCGGGATGCCGCCGCTCGCATGGACGCCCTCCGCGCCCGGCTGCCTCGGATCGCCACGGACGATGTGGTCCGCTGGATACGCGAGGAGCGGGAACGGCGGCCATCGTGATCGTGACGCCCGACGCCTCGGTCCTCCTCAAGTGGGTGCTTCCGGGCGATGACGAGCCGGACGGCGACGCGGCGTTGTCGCTGCGCGACCAGGCATTGGCCAGCGCCGTCGAGCTGGTCGTCCCCCAGCTCTGGATCTACGAGGTGGGCAACACGCTGGCGAGGCGGTTCCCCGATCAGGCTGGCGAACTGCTCGCATCGCTGGCCGACTTCGGCCTTGCCGAAGCACGGCTAGACGCTAGCCTGGAAAATTCATGAGGCGCCCGGCCTGAGTAGAGACACAAAAGCCTCCGTGTGCTAAAACGCTGTTGACGACAGATGTTTTCGGCACGACGGAGGCTCTTGCGTGACGGACCCCACGATAGCACAGTCTGTTCTGTTCCCCGATCTGTTCGACAAGCCGCTCGTGGCCACGTTCGACCGCGAGCAGTCGAGCTCGGATGGCGGCGCCGTGCTGCTCAAGGCCGCCGAGCGCGTCTACGGGTTGGTCAAGGCATTCGGCCGGTGTCTGATTGACCGCCGGGCACCGGAGAAGGTCCGGCACACGCTCGAGGACCTGGTGGGCCAGCGGGTGTTCGGCATCGCCTGCGGCCATCCCGCCGGCAACGATTCGGACCAGCTCGCCGATGATCCGATCCACAAGTTGCTGCTCGGGCGCGACCCGGTGGCGGGCGGTCGGCTGGCGTCGCAGCCGACGGTTTCGCGGTTCGAGAACGGTGCGGGCCGCGTCGCGCTCTATCGGCTCGGGCGCGAGTTGGCGGCGTCGGTCATCGAGCGGCATCGCCGCCGGCTGCGCGGGCGGGTGCGACGCATCACGATCGACCTCGACCCGACCGACGACCCGACGCATGGCGCGCAGCAGCTGACCATGTTCAACAGCTACTACGACAGCTGGTGCTACCTGCCATTGCTGGCCTTTGTGAGCTTCGACCGTGAGGCGGAGCAGTATCTGTGCGCGGCCGTGCTGCGGCCCGGCACGGCGCAGGCGTCCGACGGCACGCTGGGCGTGCTGTGTCGGCTGCTCGCGCTGCTGCGGTCCGCGTTTCCCGAGGCGCGCTTTCTCGTCCGGCTCGACGGCGGCTTCGCCACGCCAGAGATCTTCGACTTCCTCGATGCCGAACCGCGGCTCGACTACGTCGTGGCGATGGCCAGGAACGCCGTGCTGTTGCGGGCTGCCGAGCACGTCATGGTGGCGGCCCGCACCGAGAACATGCTGCGCGAGAAGACGGCGCACTTCTACCTCGACACCCGCTATCGCGCGGGCACGTGGGCTCGTGAGCGCCGCGTGGTGATCAAGGCCGAAGTCGTGCAGCTCACCGGCCGGCAGCCGCGGGACAACCCGCGCTTCGTCGTGACCAATCTGCGCCAGACGCCGCGCTTCATCTACGAGAAGGTCTACTGCGGGCGCGGCGACATCGAGAACCGCATCAAGGAACTGCTCGACGGCTTGCAGATCGACCGCACGAGCTGCACCAAGTTCTGGGCAAACCAGCTGCGGGTCCTGCTGACGGCCGCCGCCTACGTGCTCATGCAGGAACTGCGGCTGAGGGCCGCCCGCACCGCCTGCGCCCGCACCCAGGTGACTTGGCTGCGCGACCGGTTGCTCAAGGTCAGCGTCCACGTCGTCCGCTCCGTCCGCCGGCTCGTCCTGCACCTGCCGCGAGCGACCCCATACCGCGACGTCTGGCGGCACCTCGCCCTCGCGCTCGGGGCGCGCGCCGGATAGCGCGCCGTCGCCACGGCAACCTCCGCGCCCCGGATGCTCGCCAGCGCCCCTGCGCCCGACCTGTCGGCGCTTGCCACCTCATGCGTGCCGTCACCTCGCCCCGGCCACTGCACCACGCTGCCACCTACCACGCGCCGCGTCCGAAAACGTTCTTCGCGCGACGATCAGGCCCTGCCTGGGACCGATTCGATAACCTCACGAATTTTCCGGGCTAGCCTAGGCTAGATGGAGAACGCAGGCCGTGTCCCTCGCCACGACGTACGGAGTCGCGTTCTACGATGCGGCGTACCACGCTGTCGCGCTCGTTCACGGCGGCGTGTTCGTCACCGCGGACGAGCGATACGTCGCTCATGCATCGCAAGCGGGGAGCGTATCGTCGCTGCGCCAATGGCGGGCGCGGTGATCCTCGTACTTCGTCTACTGCCCCGTCCGACCCGGCCACCACCAGCGTCGCGCACCCCCCCCCGCGTACCGGATTCCGTCGAAATTGCCCACCTACGGCAGGCGGACCAGCCCGCGCACGTCGATGCCGACCTCGGGCTCGGCCAGATCGGGCGGCGAAGGGTCGCCGCGCTCAATGCAGGACTCGGCGATCTGATCTGTTGTCTGGTAAACTATTGTGAATGAACGTCTTTCGGCAGCCGGAGTGGGTGGTGCGTTGTGGGTAGAGAGACAAGATTCGATCTCGACGGCAAGCCTCAGGTCGCCGAGTCTCCGCTGAGTGTGCGTGAACTCCTGGGCCTAGCGGGGGTGCCTATCGATGCCTTCTGCATCGAGCTCGCGGACGGGGAGATCTTCTGTGAACCCGATCAACTGGTCGAGATCAGAGACGGCGACAAGCTTGTGCTGAAGCGGAGACCGCCCGGTGGACGGTCCGAACTGCACTACAAGGTGAACGGAGAGGAACAGACCACCACGACCAACCCCGTGTCTGTGGAAACGGTGCTGCGCCAGGCGGGTGCAGCGGCCAGCATCGACATCGCCGATCTCGGCAGCTACTACCTGGAGAACATCGCTGACGGGACGAAGTACGAGAACCTCGCCGATCTGATCACCATCAAGGACGGCGAGCAGTTCCTCGCGGTTCACGTGGGCGCGACACCGGTGGCATGAGCGCCGTCGAGACAGCCAAGCGTGAACTGCACGATCTGGGCTTCGACCCGAAGCTCGTGACCGACTCATCGTGCAGCCACCCGCCGGTCATCATGTTCGACTACTCCGTTTCCATTGGCGTTCACCGAGGAACCACCTTCAGGATGGGAATCAGTTTCCAGGAGGACGCATACCCCGAGTACCCGCCCCATTTCGTGCATGTCGCGGGTCTTTCGGCTGCCCGGCTCACCAAGCACACCCACTACACATACGAGGGCGTCGAGTGGTCGGTCTTCAGCTTGCCGCCCAGCGACTTCTGGGATGGGCTGCCGCCGGAATCGAAGAACATGAAGACGTACGTCCAGCGGCACTTGGCGCGTGTCTGGGCGCAGCTATGAGGTACGATGCGGTTCTGACGCATGCCGCGCACACCCAGGCGTGCGATCTGTTGTTGCGACACATCCGCAGGGAACAGCGCCAGGAAGATCTCTGCTTCGCCCTCTGGCGTCCCTCGACCGGTGCCGACACGCAGACCGCCCTGATTTCTCGACTCGTACCGCCGGGCGACGGCGAGCGACACCTCCACGGCAATGCCAGCTTCCAAGCCCACTATCTCGCACGGGCAGTGCGCCTCGCCCATGCCGAGCGCGCCGGCCTGGCCTTCATGCACAGTCACCTCGGCCCGGGCTGGCAGGACATGAGCGCCACCGACATCGTTGCGGAGCGCGACCGCATCGCGGCGCCCGCCCGGGCGTGTGGCCTGCCTCTCGTCGGTCTGACGCTTGGCGTGGACGGCGCCTGGAGCGCCCGCTTCTGGGTTCGGTCCGGCCAGGCGTTCGAGCGCCGCTGGTGCGACAAGGTGCGCGTAGTCGGGCGCGGTCTGCGCATTACCTACAACGACCGTACCATGCCGCCGCCGGAGCGCCGGCCCGAACTGCGTCGGACCCTCGACACGTGGGGCGAGGCGGTCCAGAGCGACATCGCCCGTCTCCGCATCGGCGTCGTCGGCGTCGGCAGCGTCGGTTGCCTGGTCGCGGAGGCGCTTGCCCGCATGGGGGTCCGTCATCTAGTCCTGATCGACGCCGACCGCGTCGAACGACACAACCTCGACCGACTCCTGTACGCGCACGTCGACGACATCGGGCAGCCGAAGACCGCGCTGGCCGCGCGGAACCTCCGGCGCAGCGCCACGGCCCGGGATTTTCGTGTGGACGCGATAGCGCACCGCATCGAGGAGCGGCCGGCGTACTCGATCGCGCTCGCCTGCGACGTGCTGTTCGCCGCCGTGGACCGGCCGCTCCCCAAGGACGTGCTGAACCACATCGCCCATGCCCACTGCATTCCGGTGGTGTTCGGCGGGATCTTCGTGGACCGGAAACCCGGCGGGCGATTGGGACAGGCGGCTTGGAGCACCCTGGTCGTCGGACCGAGCGAGGGCTGCCTGCGATGCGACGGGCAGTACACGACCTCCGATGTCGTCATGGAACGCGACGGATCGCTGGACGACCCGTCCTACGTGCGGCAGCGAACGGGATCGTCCGGCGGAACGCGCAACCAGAACGTCTTTCCGTTCAGCGCCAGCGTCGCTAGCCACATGGTGCTTGAAATGGTGCGGCTGATCGCCCGTGAAGACTGGTGGCCGGCTGCGTGCGGCAAACTGCACTACAGCTTCATCCCCAACCGGCTCTCGACCGAGCGCGCGTCCTGCCGGCCGCATTGCTCGGTGCAGCGCACGCTCGCGGAAGGCGATCGGGTTCGCTATCCGTTCATCATCGAGGCTTCGGCCGGTTCAGGTGTCGTGAGCTCCGCCTCCTGGTGGCGGCGGGTCGTCGAGCCGTTCGGGCGGTCTTTGCGCGGGTGGGGTCGGGGAGCGGCATCATGAGCGGGATTTCCCGACTGTCCCTTCGGGATGTCCGCTGTTTCGCGGAACCTCAGGAAGTCGAGCTGGGCAAGATCACGCTGTTCGTCGGCGAGAACAACTCCGGGAAGTCCACTTTCTTGGGCTGCCTCGCCGCGTTCGCTCGACTCGCGAGCTTCCATGATCTCCACGATCCCCCGATCGGCCGGCCGGGGCCGTTCAACCAATGGCCGTACCACCTGGGCGACTTCAGCACCATCGCCCGCGACGAGGCCGAAGCATTCGTTCTCGACGGCGCCCTCGACGGGCGCCGGCACACGCGGGTGCGGTTCACGTTCGGCGCCAGGCAGGGCCACCCTTCTGAGCGCAGCGCGGAGATTCACTTTCGCGACCCCAGCGGCGCCCCCCGGCGTCTCGCGATCGTCCGGGAACCCGGCCCCCCCGAGATTTGGCGGGTGAGGGCTGACGACTTCAGTCTCCCCATCCCCCACGCGGACCTGAGTTACCACGAGGTATCCACGTGGCTGTCCCAAGCCGTTCGGTACGGCCTGCTGCCCTACCAGGGCGACCCGTCCACGTACCGCAAGCGGCTCCCGGCGGCCGCAGACGCCGATCTCCAGGCGCGGTTCGCCCGATTGACGAACTTCCTCCGCACCATGCCCTTCGACGCGGAACCTGTCGCCGTGGAGTCGTCTCCTCCGGCGCCGCCTCCGAGAAGACGGCGATACGAGACCGACGCGCCGGGCGTTGCCGACATCGAACGACTCCGACTGACGCTCGCCCGGGCTGGCGACCGCCTTGGGCTGTTCTCTGACATCAACGTTCAGCGGGATCCGGGCACGCAGGGGTACGAGCTGCGGTTCATGCAGGCCAAACGGTGGCGCAACCTGGTCGACGTCGGCTATGGCGTCCATGCGGTGCTCCCCGTGCTGACCGCGCTGGGCGGGAAGTCTCAGGAAACCGTTTTCCTGCTGCAACAACCGGAGGTCCACGTCCATCCGTCGGCGCAGGCGGAGCTGGCCCAGGTGATGGCCGAATCGGGGCATCGATTCGTCATCGAGACCCATAGCGATCACCTAATCGACCGCTTCCGCATCTGCGTCATGGAGGGCGTGATGGCCCCGGAAGCGCTGCGGATCGCTTGGTTTCAGCGAGACCCGAACCGCAACCGCACGAGGGTCAACAACATCTGCGTCGACCCCGACGGTAATCTCGTCGGGGAGCCGCCGGAGTACGGAACCTTCTTCACGGCAGAGACCAACCGCCTGCTCGGCCTCGACTGACGGAACCCCGATGTGCGTCAGAACCATCATCGACACGAACATGTTCGGTGAACTGCTGTCCGATCCGGTCAGACCCTTGCTGCGGTGGATCGAACGGAAGGACGGGGTACTGGTGTATCCAGACGGCGGGAAGTACCACGACGAGCTGAGGCGCCGGGGTTTCAGCATACATAACATCGAGCAGCCGCAGCGCCCGCGTGGCGAGGGGCGCGACCAGGAACCGAAGCGGAGCGCGACGATCCGGCGCCTGTTGCGAAACTACCGGCAACGCGGGTACATCACACGCATTCGGCGATCCCACGTCGCAGTGGAAGACGAGCGCGTCGCCGCCCGCAACCTTCGCTCGGACGACTCCCACATCATTGCTCTGGCGCGGGCCAGCGACGCACTCGTACTCTGCACGAACGACACCGATCTGAAGGAGGACTTCACGAACAGCAAGCTGGTGCCGGGCGTCGGAGGCGCGGCGAGGGCTGTGTATCCTCTGCCCCGACCCCCTGATCAACGCTCCGGTCTCGGGCCCGGCCGACAGATCGAGCAGACCCAGCGAGACTTCCTCGACCACCGGAAGTGTGCGGGCAGGCAACGGAGGTAGGGCGTGTCTGACACCCGCCTGATCGAACGCTGGCTGCCGATCGCCGAGATCGGCGAGGAAAGCACGCGAGAGCGCCGGTCGATGACCGCCCTGCCGCCGACGTACTACCTGCACGTCTGGTGGGCGCGCCGGCCGCTGGTGGCCTCGCGCGCGGCGGTGCTCGCATCGCTGCTGCCGGCGGACGCCGACCGGGAGCGGTTTTTGCATGTGCTCGGCATTCACGGAGACCCAGTGGCCGCCAAAGCGCGCATCGCCAACGCGAACCGGACCGGCGAGCGCCTCGGAGCCGACGCCTACGGGTACCCGCGGGCGTTTAGGTACTCCCCGGCGCGCGAGGACAAGGGTTGGCTTGCGGAGAGCCTGGGCAACGGCCTGACAGTTCTGGACCCGACCGCGGGGGGCGGTAGCATCCCGTTCGAGGCGTTGCGTCTCGGCATCTCGGCCCACGCCAATGACCTGAATCCGGTTGCGGCCCTGATCGAGCGCGCGACGGTCGATTGGCCGGCGGCCCATGGACTGCCACTCAAGGCGGCTTTTGAAGAACTCGGCGGACAGCTCGCAGGGAAGGTCCGGGAGCATCTCGCTGGCGTGTTTCCGGAGGAGCCCGAAGAGGACACGCGACCGGATGGCTACCTCTGGGCGCGCACGGGCGTATGCCCTTACTGCGACGGTCTCGTGCCGCTCTCACCGAACTGGCGGCTCGCTCCGGACGGCACGGGCGTCCGGCTACTGCCCGACCCTGCCGACGGGCCAGGAACGCCCGGCCGCGTCTGCGCGTTCGAGATCGTCGGGTCGGCCGAGGAGCAGTTTCCCGGCACGGTGGCCCGCGGCGACGGCCACTGTCCCTACGGAGACTGCGGCCGGGTGATCGACGGTGACGAGATCAAGGCGCAGGCCCAGGCCGGGCGGATGGGCGAGCAGCTCTTCGCGGTCGTCTACAAGCGGCGGGTGGCCCGCTCGGTCGGACTTCGAGGGACCTACTGCGGGGGGTGCTCTTCCGTGTCAGCCCGGCAAGACGCTGAAGTCGGGCAAGCGGGGCCGGGACCGCTGGGAACGCGGCTACCGCGCGCCGCGGCCGGAGGACGACAACGGCGCGGCCATCCGGGAGCGGCTCACCGAGAAGCTGCCGCAGTGGGAGGCGCTCGACATCGTGCCGAGCGAGCGCTACGACGAGATGTACTGCGACCGGTCGAGAATCTACGGCGTCCGATTCTGGCGCGACCTGTTCTCGCCCCGGCAGCTTCTGTGCCACGGCACGAGCGTGGAGGTGTTCCGGGAGATGCTTGACGCGGACCGCAGAGCGGGCCGGCTGGACGACGTGCGGCAGGCGGCCTACGGGTATCTGGCGCTCTCGCTGGACAAGCTGCTGAACTACAACACCCGTATGACGCGCTGGCACGCGAATCGTGAAGTCCTGGCCGGCACGTTCGATCGACACGACTTCTCGTTCAAGTGGTCGTACGGCGAAATGGCCCCACTGGTCGCCGGCCTGGGCTACGACTGGGCCATCGGCCAGACCGCCAAGTGCATCGACGAGCTGGTGACCCTGATCCATCCCGAAGCCGGCGGCGACGGCGGCCTGCTCGACGCGGCCGAGCCCCAACTGGCCGAGACGGCCGCGCCGCCGCCAGTCACCATCACCTGCAAGTCGGCCGACAGCCTCGATCGCATCGCCGACGGCAGCGTCGACGCCGTCGTCATGGACCCGCCGTACTACGACAACGTGATGTACGCGGAGCTGTCGGACTTCTTCTACGTCTGGCTCAAGCGGACCGCCGGGCGCGTCTTCCCGGAGCTGTTCCGGCGGCAGTTGACCGACAAGGAGAACGAGGCGGTCGCCAATCCGGCCAAGTTTCAGGGCCGGACGGGCGCACGCGCCCTCGCCGGCAAGGACTACCAGGAGCGGATGGCCGCGATCTTCGCCGAGTGCCGCCGGGTGCTGAAGCCGGACGGCATCATGACGCTGATGTTCACGCACAAGGCGACCGGGGCGTGGGACGCGCTCACCACCGGCCTGATGGACGCCGGGTTCGCGATCACGGCATCGTGGCCGATCAACACCGAGGCCGGGGGCAGCCTGCACATCCGGGACAAGGCGGCGGCCAATAGCACGGTCTTCCTCGCCTGCCGTCCCCGTCCGGCCGCCGACCCGGCCGACGCAGCCAGCTACTGGGAAGACGTGGAGCCGCAGGTCGCCGGGGCCGTGCGCCAGCGCGTCGAGGCGTTCCAAGCCGCCAGCATCAGCGGCGTCGATCTGTTCTTGGCGGCGTTCGGTCCGGCGCTCGAAGAGTTCTCCCGCCACTGGCCGCTGCAGCGCGGCGAACCAAGGGACTGGCCGCAGGAGCGGCGCAGGCAGCAGACTCTGCTGGAAGAACCGTGGGATCCCTACGCTGTCTCGCCGGAGGACGCACTCGATGTCGCCCGGCGCGAGGTCAAGCGCTGGCGGCTCGAGCGGCTGACCCACCTGAAGGCGAACGCCGACCTGGACCCGGCCACCGCCTTCTTCGTGCTCGCGTGGGACACGTTCCGGGCGCCGGTGTTCGACTACGACGAGGCGCTGCGGCTGGCGCGCGCCGTCGGCGTGGATCTCGACCGCGACCTGACCGGACGGCTCGTGCACAAATCGGGGAGCAACCTCACGCTGTGGGACAGCACGCGCCGGGCGGCTACCGGAGCGCTCGGCCCGGCCGATGGCTCGCGCGGCATGATCGACGCTTTGCACCACGCAGCTCACGCCGCCCGCAGCAGGTCGCTGACCGCAGCTCGGGAGCTGCTCGACCGGGCCGGCGTGGGCGAGGAGCCCCGGTTCGTGACGGCGCTCGAAGCCGTCCTCGAGGTGCTGCCCCTCTCGCCGGACATCACCGGAGCGAAGCTGACCGGCGACGCGCGGGCTGCCGGCGACGACTTCCAGGCTCTCTACGAGCTATCTCGCCTCGCCTACAGCGACCGCGTCGACGAGCCCGATCAGCTCGCCCTGTGGCGCAGCGCCCGCGAATGACGATGCAGCCGGTCGCGCCGTACGGCTCTGCCGCCGTCGGCGCGGGTGAACCCGCGCCGGCCGGCGCAGTTGCCGACAAGGTGATTGCATGCAATCATTGATAGGCGTAGTAGCGCAAGAAGTGCCATGGCCAGCATCACGATTCGCAACCTGTCCGCGGAATCGAAGGCGAGGCTCCGGCGACGCGCCGAACAGCGCGGTTGCAGCCTCGAAGCCTTGGTGCGCTCGCTCCTCGACGACGCCGCCGAGGAAGCCGCGCCCACAAGCAGGTTCCCCCACAACCTGATCGCGTTGGTCGAGCCGGGCGAGGACATCGAGCCGTTCATCCGCGAACACAGGCAGCCGCAGGAGCCGGCAGAGCTGGCGTGATCCTGGTCGACACCAACGTCCTGTCGGAGTTGACACGACCGGTGCCCGAGCCACGCGTGATCGCGTGGCTGGAAGTCAACGAGCCGGCGCTGGCGCTGCCTGCCGTCGCCCTGGCGGAGTTGCGGTACGGGATCGCACGCCTGCCTGACGGCCGCCGGCGGTCAGGCCTGCTGCACTTCTGGCGGGCGACGTGCGCGCAGTTCCGCGGCCGAATCTTCTCGTTCGACGAACGCGCCGCCGAGCGGTACGGCGATGTGGCCGCCGCCGCGGAACACGCAGGCCGGCGGCTCAACATCCAGGACGGGCAGATCGCAGCGCTCGCACTGGTGCACGGCATGCGCGTCGCGACGCGCAACGTCGGCGATTTCGGGGCGACTGGGGTCGCGATCGTGAATCCGTGGGAGTAGAGAGGTGCTCACCGACCGCGACTGGAAGCTCAAGTACACCCCGGAGGACGGCGACCTCGTTCAGATGTTCTACGTCCCCGCGCTTCAGGATGCCGAGCGCTACGACCGCCTGACCGGCTACTTCGACGCAGGCGCGCTGGCGCTGGCAGCCCGCGGCGTCGAGGGCCTCGTCCGCAACGATGGGCGCATGCGTCTCATCGTCGGTTGCACGCTCGACCGCGACGAGATCGACGCGATCCGTGAGGGTGAGACCTTGCGCGACAGGGTCGAGCGCCGCCTCACCGAGTTGCCGCTGACGCCGCCGGACACCGACGCCGCCTATGCCCTGGAGCTGCTCGCCTGGATGGTCGGCCGCGGCCACCTCGACGTGAAGGTCGCCGTCCCCTGCGACGCGAACCGGCGCCCCGTTGAGGGCACGGCCATCTTCCACGAGAAGTCTGCGGTCATCGAGGATCGCGCCGGCTACAAGATCGCCTGGACCGGCAGCCTCAACGAGACGACGGCCGGCTGGCAGCGCAACTGGGAGAGCATCAACGTCTACAGGAGCTGGGGTCCGGAACCGGAGCGGGTGGAGCGTGAAGAGCAGAACTTCGCGCGTCTGTGGGCTGATCGGTCCCCGCGCGCCATCGTGCTCGACGTGCCGGACGCCGCACGGCAGGACCTGCTCCGGTTCCTGCCATCGGAACTGCCCGCGCGCCTCAAGGAGAAGGCACCATCGCCGGAGCCGCCCGTCGCCCCTGTCACACCGGAGCCGCCAGCGCCTCCCCCGCTTCCGCCGACCGATCGGCGGCGGCTTGTCTGGACGTTCATCCGGCACGCTCCGTCCCTGCCGGCGGGTGGAGCCGAAGTCGGCGCAGCGACGGCTGCCATCGACCCGTGGCCCCATCAGATCCGCGCCTTCGAGCGACTCTACACGCGCTGGCCACCAAAGCTCCTGATCGCCGACGAGGTAGGCCTCGGCAAGACCATCCAGGCGGGCCTGCTGCTGCGGCAGGCGTGGCTCGCGGGGCGCGCGAAGCGGATCCTGATCCTCGCGCCCAAGGCGGTACTGAAGCAGTGGCAGATCGAGCTGCGCGAGAAGTTCAACCTCAACTGGCCGATCTACGACGAGGGCAAGCTCGTCCGCTACCCGGCCAGGGCGCTGCGCGGCAACCATGAGCGGCCGGTCGACGCGAAGCGCTGGCACGAGGAACCCGTGGTGCTGGCCTCCAGCCAGTTGATGCGCCGGAAGGAACGCGCCGCGGTCCTGCTCGACGAGGCCGAGCGCTGGGACCTGGTCCTGCTCGACGAGGCGCACCACGCCCGGAGACGCGCCGCCGGCAGCCCGCAGGAGGGCGGCCCGAACGCGCTGCTCAAGCTGATGCGAGCCCTGAAGTTGCGCACACAGGGACTCATCCTGCTGACCGCAACGCCGATGCAGGTGCATCCCATAGAAGTGTGGGACCTGCTGGACCTGCTCGGTCTGCCCCCGGAGTGGACGGAGACGGCGTTCCTCGACTTCTTCAAGGAGGTCAGGCAACCGAACCCCTCGGCGGAAGCGCTGGATCGGATGGCGCGGCTGTTCCAGGCTGTCGAGCGTCATCACGGTGAAGCGCCCCGCGACGCGATCCAGCGCCTGACCGGCCTGTCGCGCCTGAGAACTTCCGCGCTGCTTCGTGCCCTGCGCGACGAGGCGAGCATTCCCCGCCGGCGGCTGGAGACCGCCGAGCGCCGCGCCGCGGTCCACATCATGCTCGCGCACACGCCGATCCGGCGCCTGATCTCCCGGCACACCCGCGAGCTGCTGCGTCAGTACGCCGCGGCCGGCGTGCTGTCGACCGCCATAGCGGATCGGCAGGTGCAGGACTGTTTCGTCACGATGAGCGAAGCCGAACGCAGCCTCTACGAAGCCGTAGACGAGTACGTCTCGACGACCTACAAGCGGGCGGCCAAAGCGGAGCGTTCCGCGGTCGGCTTCGTGATGACGATCTACCGCCGCCGGCTCGCCAGCAGCTTCGCCGCGTTGCGCAAGACGCTGGAGAAGCGCCGGAACGACACGCTCGAATCGACGGCCGCCCAGGAAGAGGACGCGCCCGACGACGAGGCGCTCGACGAGATCCCGGACGCCGACGAACTCCGCGCCCTGGAGTCGCAAGCCTTGGCGGCAGAGGAACAGGGGGAGATAGACGGCCTGCTGCGACAAGTCGCCGCCCTGCCGCCGGACAGCAAGCTCGCCCGGCTGATCGAGACGCTGGACGAGCTGACGCGAAATGGGTACGGCCAGGTCATGGTGTTCACGCAGTACACCGACACGATGGACTTTCTGCGGGGCGTCCTCCGGAATCGCGGCTGGCGGTTGCTTTGCTTCTCGGGCCGCGGCGGCGAGAGTCCCGTCGGCAACCACGGCGAGTGGCGGATCATCGACCGCGAGCAGGTCAAGCGCCGGTTCCGCGACGGCGACGCCGACGTGCTGCTGTGCACCGACGCCGCCGCCGAGGGGCTGAACTTCCAGTTCTGCGGTGCTCTGGTCAACTACGACATGCCGTGGAACCCGATGCGGGTCGAGCAGCGCATCGGCCGCATCGATCGGGTCGGCCAGCGCCACGCCACGATCCGCGTCGTGAACCTGCACTACGAAGGGACGGTCGAGACCGCAGTC
>CBDCCY010000005.1:0-37649 GCA_965215155.1 Vicinamibacterales bacterium
CAATCTTGATGCGCTCACCGTCGCCGACGCCGTGGCCGACGTCGCCAGCATGGCCGGCGAGAACGTCACCACGGCGATCCGCGCCGATTTCAGGGAACTCCAGGCTGATGTCAAGGAACTCCGGGCCGACGTCAACGCCCGGATCGACACCCTCACCAGCGAGACCAACGCCCGGTTCGCCGAGACGAGCGGCCGGTTCGCCGAGACGAACGCTCGGATCGACACCTTAGCTGTCGCGGTCCAGTCCCTCCAGCGGGAGATCGGCACGCTTCGCTGGATGATCGGGGTCGGCTTCACCCTGTTGAGCGTCTTCCTTGCTCTCTCGACGTTTCTTCGGGGAGAGGGCCCGTAGTCGCTCACGACCCCGGACGCGATCTGGCGGCTCGCGACTCTCCGGGTGATGCCTGCTGGTGTCGCTGCTCTTGGGTGGGACGCGAAGCCCTCCTGGTCGCCGGCGATGAGCTGAGCCTGCTCCTGCGCGACTGCAGCCGCGTGGTGGCCCGTCTCGGAACGGGTTTGATGGGTTCGGTGAAGTGAGTTGCCAGCCTTGGGCTGGCCCTCTACTTGTTCTTTCCGAACTACTTGCTCTGATCTACCTGTACGTTGTGGGCCGTTTCACCTAACGGCTGCCCAGTGTTGTGGGGCCGTTTCACCTACGGGCTGCCCGGTGTTGTAGGGCCGTTTCACCTAAATGGCTGCCCGGCTTGTGGGGGCCGTTTCAGTGCCGTGCCAGAGCGCGGCCGGCGTTGATTGCAGCTGTGACGGTGTCGGCGTCGTAGGGGATCCCGGCGCGGGCCGCCGCGGTCTTGACCGCTTCGGCTAGCTCACCGATCTGGTCGGGTTCGAGCAGTTCCGGGCGCTCGGCGAGCGCTCGGAACACGTACCGGCGGAGCGCCGTGTGGGCGGTGTCGCCCGGCCGAGGACTGGCGGCGCCCTGCTTCCGGGCATCGATGACTGGTGGCGAGGGATGTAGCTCGAGCACTCCGCGTGGTGTTCGGTACTCGAGCATCGGCCACGCGATCCGCAGCTTCCGCAGCTCGCGCAACACCTTCTTCCGGAAGTCGTTCACGGTCTCCCGATCGGTCTTGCCTGGGTTCACGCCGAACTGCCGGTAGAGTTGCCGCCAGGTCAACCGCAGAGGGGCCGCCAACCCGAAGAGCCGGTACGTCAGCCACAGGTACAGGTCGAGGCCGAGGGCGCTTCGCTTCATCGCTCGTAGGATGCGCAGGTCGAGCGGAACTGGGCTGCCGATGATCTCGGCGAAGAACTTCTCGCCGAGCTCGATCTTGCTCTCCCAGAGCACTGGGTCGTCGGGCCGGCGAGGGTTCCACCAGAACTCTCCCCGGTCAGCGATGCGCGATGCGACAAATTGCTCTCCTGCTTCGTCGCGGTGCGACAGCTCTACCGACGCGTGGAACAGTCGCTCCATCTGATTCTGAAGGCGGGTGCGATCCCCGCGTTTCGAGCCGCCGCTCGGGTTGAGCCCGAGTTGCCGCATGAACTCGGACAGCGACCGTCCCAAGACGAGGGTCCGCGACTGCGTCCGCACCGCCTCGGTGCAGACCCACGCCAGGAGCAGGCGCGGCAGCGTCCCGTAGGGCAGCTTCGAGCCGCCTCCGGCGATCAGGTAGAGCGTGAACGGGCCGTTGACGCGGCGATACTGCTGACGGTCACCCGGGTTCGTCCGCGGCAGGGTGCACAGCGCGAGCAGCCGCATCATGAACCCGGTGTCTGGCTCGCCGTCGCGGGTCTTGAGGAGTGCGTCGAGCTGGTCGTCGCGGGTCCAGTGGTGGAACGCTTGTGGGGTTGTCGCCACTGGCGCCGACGTCCCGATGTACTCCCGGAACTGCTCGATCCCGCGCGCCTCCGCCCGCTTGCGCTCGAGCCGTGTCTCGCGGTGCTTCTGGTCGTTGTCGTGCAAGGTCATGGCGACCCAAGCAGAACAGGCTGCTAGCTTGATAGCTCTATCTAGAGTGTGCGTCTGCTATCTTCTGCCGCGCTCCTCGATCAACCGCTTGAACGCTTCAATGCAGACGTCCTGCAAGGTCCTGTCCTCATCGACGGCGATCCGCCGCAGTTGCCGGCGCATGCTCCGCTCGACGCGTACGAGAATGCCCGCCCGTTTCTCGACCCCGGACCCTACGTCCTCGCGGCCGCGTCCGGGTCCGCGTGCAGCCCCGTGAACAGCAGTTGCAAGATCAATGCTTGGCTTCGGCATGATGATGAATCCACTCGGCCAGCGCGGCCAGCTCTGCAGCGGCCTTGCTGCCCGCTGCCCACTCCGTCGCGGCCAGGCCCGTGGTGAACGCGTGTTGATGATCGATGCGCTGATGCACCACCACCGGTACCGCCTCGACCTGGTAGCCCGCGATTGCGGCCCGCGCCTGACCCACCACGGGGTTGTTCACGGGCGCCGCGTTGATCACCACGGCCGTCGGTGTTTCCGCCAGCCGTGTCAGATCGATCGTCCCGCTGATGGCGTGCAGGTCGGCCGTGGACGGTCGGCACGGAATGATTGCCAGGTCAGCCGCACGAGCTGCCATCAGCGCTGCATCGGCTGCATGCGGCGCCGTGTCCAGGAACACAACGTGTGCACCACCCGCCCGGGCGGCGGAGAGCACCGCCGCCAACCGTGCTGCCTGGGCGCTTGTGACCACCGGCGTCTCCGCTGTTCGTAGGTCCGCCCACTTCGCCGCACTCGCCTGCGGATCCAGATCGACCACAACCGCGGGGCGCCCGGCCCGTTCCGCCTCGACGGCGAGACTGCACGCCAGCGTCGTCTTCCCGGCGCCGCCTTTCTGGCTCAACAGAGCTACGGTGATCATATTGCTATTATGATAGCAGGATGTGCTATATGCATAGTGCTGTACTGCTAGCTCGACGGGGGCCGTCCCCTTGGACATTCGGATGTGAGGACCGTCGAGCTCGTACCGCGGTTCGGTGGCAGCCCCAGCGGGGGGCGCTCTCGACAAGATACCCATAACCCCCTTTATGGGCGCCTCGCCCGCGGCCGCCCCGCAACGCCCCGGATCTTGCCCGCTGGACGAACGTCTACTAACCTGTAGGATATGGGGAGCGCCGGGAATCTTCCCAACCGACTGCGGCTCCTGAGGTTGGCACGGACGGGGACGGCCTGATGCCGCCGAAGCCCCGGTGGCTGCTCGCGATCCCGGACGCCGTCCGGCAGCTCGAAGCGCTCGACCGGGACCTGCTGACGCGGCGCGACGTGGAGCGGCTGTTCGGGGTGTCGCGGGCGCGGGCGGCGCAGCTGATGCGGACGTTCGGGGCCGAGCTCGCCGGCTCCTCGCGCGTGCTCCGGCGGACCGACCTCCTGCGGCAGCTCCGGAAGTACCGGCAGCGGGCCGCCTTCCGCATCGAGGAGCAGCGGCGCGCGCGTCTGGTGGCCGAGCTTCGGACGGCACGGATCACCGGGATCCGGGTCGCGGTGCCGGTCGAATCGCTCGAGGCGCGCCTCGCGGGGCTCCCCGAGGGCGTGACGGTCGAGGCGGGCCGGATCGAGGTGCGGTTCGCGGGGGCGAAGGACGCGGTGGGGAAGCTGTTCGCGCTGGCGCAGGCGCTGACGGGCGACTACGAGCGTTTCGAGGCGCTGGTCGGGAAGGGGGAGAGGTCGGGATGAGCGAGGCCCTGGTGCCGGTTGCCGGGCGGCGGGAGATCGCGCGGCCCGGCGCGGCCGCGATCGCGCTGCCCGCGGTGATCGTGGACGCGGGGCCGGCGGCCGTCGAGCGGTTCCTGGAGTTCTTCGCGGCCGCGGTCGCCAACGAGCGGACGCGCGCCGCGTACGGGCGGGCGGCGGGGCGGTTCCTGGGGTGGTGCGCGGCGCGTGGCCTGGGCCTGCGGACGATCGCGCCGCTCCACGTGGCGGCCTACATCCGGACGCATCCCGGGTCGGTGCCGACCGTCAAGCAGCACCTCGCGGCGATCCGGGCGCTCTGCGACTGGCTCGTCGTCCACCAGGTGCTGCCCGTGAACCCGGCCTCGTCGGTGCGCGGCCCGAAGCACGTCGTGACGAAGGGCGCGACGCCGGTGCTGACGCCGGCGGAGACGCGGGCGCTCCTCGACCGGATCGACACGGGGACGGTGGTCGGGCTGCGGGACCGGGCGCTCCTGAGCGTGCTCGTGTACAGCTTCGCGCGGGTGAGCGCGGCGGTGGGGATGCGTCGTCAGGATTACTTCCGGCAGGGGCAGCGGGGGTGGCTGCGGTTGCACGAGAAGGGCGGCAAGCGCCACGACGTGCCGGCGCACCACCGGGCCGAGGAGGCGATCGAGGCGTATGTCGCCGCCGGCGGCCTCGTCGAGGAGGACGCGAGGGCGCCGCTGTTTCAGAGCGTAGACCGGGCGGGCCGGCTGAGCGGGCGGGCGCTGGGGCGCCGGGCCGTCCTGGCCATGATCAAGCGGCGGGCGGCGGCCGCGGGGCTGCCGGCGACGACGTGCTGCCACACGTTTCGGGCGACCGGGATCACGGCGTATCTGTCGAACGGGGGGACGCTGGAGCACGCCCAGCGGATCGCCGGCCATGCGTCGCCCAAGACGACGAAGCTGTACGACCGGACGGCGGATACGATCTCGCTCGACGAGATCGAACGCATCGTGATCTAACCCACTGCTCGACCGAAGTTCACGCCGGGGGTTCGCACCCCGGCTTTTCGTTGAGCGCAGGCGTTGTGGTGGAGCGTCTTCCAGCACGTGTCGTCGCGGTTCACGGACTGGCGGTGGTTGTGGCCGTTCCGCCAGGTCCGGGGTCACACCTGCCCGCGTGGTGCCTGCCGGTGCGGGTTTTCAGGCCAGGCGCGCGGCACGACGTGGACGCGAGCAGGGCTATCCCCGCGCCCCTCGGCGTCCGATAGGTAAGGGTCGATGTCGCTGTTCACGGTGAAGCAAGCGGGATTCGACGGAACACTCGTCGTCGGAGCGGAACGTGCCGTGGCGGCGGACGGCTGGTGGGTGTTTCAGGATGCAGGCGGCCAGCCACTGGCGGCGCTGCCCGTGGCGGAGGTGGTCGCCATCGAGTCGTTTCCGGAGGACGACGCGCGCGGTCGCGCGTGGCGGTGCGCCCCGGCCCCGGCTGTGCGCAAGGCGGAGACTCGGCCGGATCGCCCTCCTGTTCCTCGCGGGGTTTGTGGTCGGGCCTCCTGGCGCTGACGCCACGCGCGCCCACCGTGCGGGCGCGGCGGCCACGGGGCACGAAGGTCCGGGGCCTGATCGCCCACCAAGTTTCCCTCGGCCACGCGGCGCGGCCGGGGGGGCCGGCAGCCATGCCGAGGCCCCGAAACCCCCGCCCCGGAAGGTCGGACCCGCCCGCCGCGCGCCGCGTTCCCCCCGCCGTTCCCGCCGTCGCGACGACGAGGAGCGGGGTGGGGTAGGCTTTGTGGGCTACGATGCCTGGAAAGGGGCAGACTGCCCCCCCGGAACGGGCGTGGTGTTCACCCGAGGGGGCAGGCCAGCCCAAGGGAGGTGCGCCATGAAGCGTGCGCATGCGCCGTCGTCCGCCGCCGTCCTCGCGCTCGCCGTCGCCGTGGGTGCGGCCGCAGGGGGGCTCGGCACGGCCCGCGCCGCCAGCAGGAGCCGGCGGCCGAGCCGGCACCGCTAATCCAGCTCGAGGTCGACGTGACCGCGAGCGGCGCCGGGGAAGGGACCGGGGAGAACACGGGACGCCGCACGTGGCGCGTCTCCACCAGGGCGCCGGCCGGCGAGGTTCAGCGTGACCGCCGAGCTGGCCGAACTGTTCGCCCAGGCGTCTCGGTCGAGCGACGGCGCAATCGTCCTCGACTCACTCATCGTCATGCGTGTAGCCGGCCAACCGTCCATCCGGTCCTGGGGAGGGTGCCGGCCAACTTGGTTCTTCGAATCGAGGATCCGGGACCTGGTCCTCAGGGACGGGGAGCGGACGGTCGTCCTGGAGTCGACCGATTCGGCGAACGGAGCGGTCACCATCGCGGTGACGGCGTCCGCGCTGGACGAACCGGCCGGCCAGCGCGCGGCCGGGTCCGCAGCGCCGATCCGGGTCGGCGACGGGGTGCCTCCGCCGCGCAAGGTCCACGACGTGCCCCCGGTCTACCCGTCGGCGGCGCGGACGCTCCGGGTCCAGGGCCTCGTCATCCTCGAAGCGACCATCGGTCCGACGGGCGAGGTGGTCGACGTCGAGGTGCTGCGTTCGGTTTTGCCGGAGCTCGACGCGGCGGCGGTCGCCGCCGTCGAGCAGTGGCGGTACGAGCCGACCCTCGTCGACGGCGAAGCCGTGCCGGTCGTCATGACGGTGACGGATCACCTTCGCCCTGCCAGGGGAACGAAGCTCCCCATCGTCTCTCCCGCCGCCCGCGGGCGAGCCGGCGCAACCGGCGGAGAGCCCCGGCTCAGGGGAGACCCTGGAGTCCGCCCTCTTGGTGCCCATCCACGGCGCACCGGCGCAGCGTGGGCGTACACCGTCTATCAGGTGGTGCTTGCGGCGGTAGTCGTTCTGTTGGCCGTCAACATCAGGCGTCACAGCCCGTATCATGAACGGACCAATCCGCAGGCGGAGTAAGGAGGGTCATGCCGGATGACGTCCCGGCGCGGGCAGACGCCGGCCGAAGGATCGCGCTGTTCGTGCCCTCGCTCGCGGGCGGCGGGGCCGAGCGCGTCATGCTGACGATAGGGCGTCAATTCGCGCGGCGCGGGTTCGTCGTCGATCTCCTGGTGAGCCGCAGCGGCGGAGCGCTCTGGGGATCCGTCCCGCAGGGCGTCCGGTTGATCAACCTGAACTCCTGGAAGACGCCGACCTGCCTGCCCGCGCTCTTTCGCTACATCCGGCGCGATCGGTCCGTCCGTGCTGCTTTCCGCCTTGACGTTCGGAAACCTGACGGCTCTGGTCACGAAGATGCTCTTTGCCCGACATCTGCGTCTGATCGTGAGCCAGCACAACACGTACACGGTCGAGGGTCGGGGCAACGGGATCACGTTCCGCGCTTCATCGGGCGCGCCGCACGGGGGGCAGCCCGGCCGATTTCGGCGAGGCGCGGACGATACCCGCCGTGGCGTTGAAACCCAGATGTACCGGTCCGATGGACCATCCCACCAAGTTGGCCACCTTGCTCAACTGGATGCGAGACATCCGCAGCCCCGGCGAGGCCTGGGCACTCCTGAAGGGCTTGACCATCGCGGTACGGTGGCGGGCGGCCATCAGGCGATAAGTGGTCTGGATGACTCCCAAACCCGCATCCGTCCGGTACAACGACTGGCGTCAGGTTGCAGTGGAGCCGCTGGAAACGTTCACGCCCACCATGCCGGTCAGCGTGATCATCCCGTACTATCAGACTCCCGCCGAAACACTGGCGAGGACGCTGGCGGCGCTGGAAGGCCAGACCTGGCCGCGGAATCTGTTCGAGGTGGTGATCGTGGACGACGGGTCGGAGCCGCCGCTGGAGCGGCCCCGGACGACACCGCTGGACCTCAGAGTGGTGCGACAGGAGCGCCGCGGCTTTGGGATTTCCAGGGCGCGGAATACCGGCGCTCGGGCCGCGGCCCACGACATCCTGCTCTTTCTCGACAGCGACATGCTGACCGAGGCAGATTGGATGACGGCGCACGCTCGCTGGCACCACGTTGTCTCCGATGCCTTGACCCTGGGGTCCCACACCTACGTCGCGATGGACGACATCGATGCGGAGACGATCCGGCGCCGGCCAGGGTCGTTGCAGGCGCTGCTGGCGGACCGGCCGGCGGACCCGGAACCTAACGAAGGCCTGATGCTCAGAACCGACGACCTGACAACGAGGGCCGACGACGTGTGTCACGCGATGGTGGGGGGCAACTTCGGCATCGGCAAGAGCTTCTACCGGCTGGTGGGCGGGAGCGACGAATCGTTCGCACGCTGGGGCGGGGAGGACACCGAGCTCGCCTACCGGGCCTACACCTGCGGCGGGCTGCTGGTGCCGGTCGGGGATGCCTTCGCCTGGCACCAGGGCCGCCGGGCCGAGGACCGGGGCGCCGAGGCGCGAAGTTATCGGATCCCGTATGGGAAGGCGGCTCACCTGATCGCCCACAGCGGATTCCGTGGAACTCAGCGCGGTCGCATCTACAAGGTTCCCCAGTACGCCGTAACCGTCGAGGCAGGAACTCTCCCGGCCGAGCAGATCATCGAGACCACCGCGAACGTCCTGGCCGACCGCGAGCACGATCTGGTGGTGCGCATCGAAATGCCGATGAACGAGGATGACGAACGGCTGGCGTGGCTCCGGAACGTATTCGATCCGGACCCGCGAGTACGCGTCGCCCCCACCCGCTCCGCTCTCGACGAGTTTGCCGCGGCATCGTTCCACGTCACGCTGCCCGCCACCGTGTCCACCAGGGACTTGGTGCATCGCCTGCGCGCAAAGCTCCGAAGCGCGGTCACCGCGGCTGCGGTTCTCCCCGACGGGAGCCGGGTTTCGATCACGCGGGCATGGGCTCTCCATCGTGCGCGCCGTGCGGGAGGCAGCCCCGCCGATTTCGGCGATGCACGGGCGCTTTCCCCGGAAGCCCTGAAGCTGAGGGCCGGCGCGGGGTGGACGGCGCCGCCGGATCCGGTCGGCTATCCCACGAGGTGGGAGCGCTTGCGATCCCGGGCGAGGAACGTCCACGACTATCGGGAGGTATGGTTGTTCCTGAAGTGGTTGGCCGGCGTGGGGGGAAGTCAAGCACGCGGTTTCCTGGCACATCCGGTGCCGAATATGGAGAACAGGAGATCGTCGTTCCTGAAATATGTGATTCGGTGGCGGACAGCAAGAAAGCGGCAGGTGGCCTGGTCGTATTTCCGGCACTGGGTACGGAACCGACGGCTGCGGCTCGTCTGGAAACCGGGCAAACCGCTACGGGGTCGGTCGGCTCGGAACACGCCGATGCGGAGCGCATCGAAACCGCCGGAGGCGCCGTGCCAGAGTGTCGTGCCCGCCTTCGATCCGTCGAGATACAACCCGTTCGGGTGGCCGCGCGCCGCCGGGGACGAGGTGGCGGCGCTGGGACCGACTACACTACTGCCGCCCGGCGTCGAGGCGCACCGCATCGTGCACCGGCACGATGCGCTCAGGCTCCGCCGGTGTCATCACGTGGAGGACGTGCAGGCGTTCCACGCCGACGCGGTCACGCGGGCCGGCCACCTGGCTCGCGTGGCCGCCACCGGCGCGGTGGTGCATCTGGCCGATGGAGGGCCGGGGCTTCGGCCGCTGCTCGGCGCCGACCTCCATGACCTGATGGTCACCGGAGTGAGCGGCGTCGACCTCGGCCGGCGCGAGTTGCTCAGCATCAGGATGCGCCGCGCGGCTCTGCGGAACCATTCGCTGCAGGCGCGCGCCCGGCAACTCGGCGACGCACGGCCGCCCTTGGTGTCGATCCTGCTGGCGACCCGGCGCCCCGAACGGCTGTCCCAGGCGCTTGCCGCAGTGGCTAGACAGACCTATCCCCGGCTCGAACTGGTGCTTGCGCTGCACGGCGCACCCTTTCCGGAGGTCGATCGGCGCGTCGCCGAATTGCCGACTCCGGCGATAGTGTTGCGGGCGTCCGCGAGCGAACCGCTCGGCATCGTGCTCAACGCCGCCACGGAGGCATCGAGCGGGGATCTGCTGACCAAGATGGACGACGACGACGTGTACGGCGCCGACCATGTGTGGGACCTAGTGCTGGCGCGGGAATATTCGGGCGCGCAGCTCGTGGGCAAGGGGGTCGAGTTCGTCTATCTGGCCGCGTCGGATCGGACCGTTCACCTGCACCGTGGGAGCAGCGAGAGCTATCAGACGTCGACCCTGGCCGGTGGCGCTCTGTTGATGTCGCGCGACGAGCCTGCTCGCGTGGGCGGGTGGCCGCGGGCGCGGAGAGGCGTCGATCAGGCGCTGATCGACGGCGTCGTCCAGGCGCGGGGCTGCGTATATCGGACCCACGGCGCCGGCTTCATGCTGGTCCGACACGGCGATCGCCATACCTGGAACATGTCCGATGACTGGTTCCTCGAGCGGGCTGCCGGTAGCAGCCCGGGTTGGAACCCGGCGCTGGCCGACCTCGGGGATCTCGACCTGCCGCATCCGGCGCATGGCTGACCATACACCGACACGCGCCGCGCCACCGCCGGTTGTCCCCCGGACGATCTGGATGCTCTGGCTCCAGGGCTGGGAGAACACGCCGGAACTGGTGACACGTTGTCTGCGCTCCTGGGAATACCACAATCCCGGTTGGACGATCCGCGCCCTGGACGCCGACACCTTGCCCGCCTGCGTCGACCTGTCCGATTTTTCCGCCGCGCCGGCGAAGGATTTCACCCCGCAAGCATTGTCCGACATCGTCCGTATCGAATTGCTGGCGACCTATGGCGGCGTCTGGGTCGACGCTGCCTTGTTCTGCCGCCGCCCGCTGGACGCATGGCTCTTCGGATATCTGGACAGCGGCTTTTTCGGCTTCGGGTGGCACCAGGCGCCCCTCTGCGGCTTCCTGGCGGCGGCGCCCGGCAACCCCGCGGTCGATATCTGGCGCCGTGAAACGCGCGCCTACTGGATAGGCTGCCCGCCTCGACTACGCGACTCGCTGCGAAAACGGTCCCCCATCGGTTGGGTTGTGGAAGTCTCGAACGACCTCGCACGGCACGTGGGGGATGGGATGGTTCCCCTCCATAGGGCCTTTGCCTTTTGGCCGCTGCTCGTCCTCGGCAGGTGGATAAGGCGGCACCCCCTGGTCTACGTCTCGCCTCTGTTCAGAAACGTCATCAAATCCGCTCCGTACGGCTGGCTGTTTTTCCTCTTCAAATATCGCTACGCGAAACACCCGGAAGTGCGGCGAGTCTGGAACGCTACGCCGAGGTGGCCCCCGACTGAAATCACGGAGCCGCGTCTGTTTGGGCGGCTGTGTGACCCCCTCTCCGAAGATATGCGGCGGGCGATAGACGACGCACACCTGCCATTGTATTTCCTGGACTGGCGGTCGGACTTGGCGAAAGCCGGCCCCGGAACGTTCCTCGACCATCTGTTCTCGACGGTTCCCGAGGGAGAGGCGAGCGACCCCGACGCGGAAACGATCCGGCGCCGTTCGGAAGCGTTGAAAGAGCCGTTTTCGGACCAGCCATGATTGAAAATCGGAGCGACGAATGACCACGATCAAGGGCGCGCTCAAGAAGGCGCCGAGGATGCTGAGCGAGGTAGCGTCTGACCCGTTCATCGCCGGGCAGATGACGGGCGCACTGGCGCGTGGGCAGTTTGGCGACGTGCGGCGCATCGCGCGGACGACGGCGCAGAGGCCCTCTCTCCGGACCGAGAAAATCGTCTCCCGAAGATACCAGTATCTCTGGCTATGCGTTCCCAAGGCAGCGTCGCGGAGCTTGATTGCAGCCCTGCTCGGAGCGGACCCCGATGCCGAGATCTTTCGCGACCTGACCCTGCACGAGATTTGCGCGATGCGCCCAGAAGCAAGGAACTACTACAGCTTCGCGTTCGTCAGGCACCCCTTCGACAGGGCGTTTTCGTGGTACTGGGAGATTTTCTTCGCCCACCGTATCTATGTGGAAACCTACGGTCTCTACTCGAAGCGGCGAGACCATAGCTTGCTCGACGAGGCCACGGGCCGGCGCATACCTTTGCCGCGTCCACCGTCGGAAGCGGCTGATCCTCGGTGGAAGGAGGATAAACGCCAACGCTTCCTACGAAATTACCACGGGATGAATGCGACGAGCAGCTTCAACGACTTCTGCGAGTGGCTCGATACGCCGTTTGGTAGTGATGCCTTCGCCGATGTGCATTTTGTCTCCCAGCATGTTCTTCTGGACCTCGGCGGCGGACGCCGTCCTGACCTTATCGGCCGCGTCGAGACCATCGACGCGGACCTGAACCGGGTCGCGGCGCGTCTCGACATGCCGGTACCGGTGCTGATGAAAATGAACACAAGAGCAGGGTGGCTATCGACGCCAGAGGCGTTAAAGGCCGCAACGGCTGCACAGGAACGGTGCATGACCGAGCGCAACAAGGAATTATTGAGAAAGCGATACGCCGCCGACTTCGCGCTGGGCGGCTACTCGCCAACTCAGCGCCTCATCGAAGAACGAGCAGGACCCTGAGAAAACTCCCGTGACACCTTTCATCCGACCCCGCCGGCGCCGGCTGGAGATGGTCGTAGACGGGGACGAGGTACAGCCATCGTGACCATTGTCTCGCACAGCCACAAATTCATATTCGTGTGTCCGCGCAAGGTCGCCAGCACCAGCGTCGGGATCGCGCTGTCCCACTCATGCTCCGAGGACGATGTGATCATCGGAGACGACGCCGGCCTATCGTCGCGAAATGCGGTAGCACTTCCTGCCCGTACGAAACATATTCTACCCGGAAGAATTCGAGAAGACGTCGGCGCAAAAATATGGGACGATTACTTCAAGTTCACCGTGGTTCGAAACCCGTGGGACTTACTGGTATCTTATATCTACTTCAAGTTCGGTCCCCGACCCGTCCAGCATTTCCACGACGTGGCGGCGGCGCTCGCCGACCGCGGCCACGAGGTGCTCGTACTCACGGCCAATCGGGGCTACGAGAACCCGGCCGAGCGGTATCCGTCACGGGAGAGGCGGGACGGGGTCGTCATCCGGCGCCTTCCGCTGAGCTCGTTCGGCAAGAACAGCATGGTCGCCCGCGTGGTCGGCGGGCTCTCCTTCGTGACGCAGGCCGCCGTCCACGGCCTCCTGTCGCGCCGGCCCGACGTCGTGCTCGTGAGCACGGCGCCTCCCTTCTGCCCCGCCGCGGCCCTCGCCGTCTCGTGGCTGCGCGGAGTCCCCTTTCTGTTCTGGGTCCACGACCTGAACCCCGACCTCACCATCGCGTTGGGCCTGACCCGAGAGGGCAGCCTCGCGGCCCGCCTGCTGAATCTGCTGAACCGCAGAGTCCTCAGCCACGCACAACGCATCGTCGTCCTCGACCGCTTCATGATGGAGCGCATCCAGCGCCGGCTCGACGTCGCATCCAAGACCCTCATCCTGCCCCCGTGGCCGCACGTCGACGCAGACGAGCGGATTGCGCACGCCGACAACCCCTGGCACCGGAAGCACGTCGGGCGGGGACGCCGCGTCGTGATGTTCAGCGGCAACCACAGCCCCGCCCATCCGCTCGACACGCTGCTGCAGGCCGCGTTGCAGGTTCAAGACGACACGGCGCTCGAGTTCCTCTTCGTCGGCGGCGGTACCGGCAAGCGGAAGGTCGAAGCGACCATCGAGCGCGAGCGTCCCCGGAACATCCGCTCCCTGCCCTATCAGCCCATGGCCACTCTGCGCTATTCCCTCGCCGCCGCAGACGTGCAGGTCGTGTCGGTGGGCGATCGCAGCGTCGGCCTCTCGCATCCGTGCAAGATCTACGGCGCGCTGGCGGTGGGGCGTCCCATCCTGCTGTTCAGCCCGCGCCCCTGCCATGCCACCGACGTCATCGGCACGCTCGACGTGGGTTGGCGCGTCACCAACGGCGACGTGGACGGGGCCGTCGAAGCGTTGCGGGACATCCAGACCACGCCGACCGAGCGTCTCGACGAGATGGGCCGAACCGCCCAGCAACTCGTCTGACAAAGCTACTCGCGCGACGCCCTCGCGCACCGGTTCTGCGACGAGGTCGAGGCGCTTCTCCCCGACTTCGCCGACGTCCGGCCCGCCACGCGGAGGGGCAATTGACGCCGCCGCGCCTCCTGCTGGTCGGGCCGCTCCCACCCCCCGAACACGGACAGTCGCTGAGTTTCGAGATGTTGTGCGGGGCGCTTCGCGAGCGCGGTTGCGACTGCTGGATCGTGAACGTTCAGGGAAGGGACGCGTCGTCGCTCGGCCGATTCACGCTCCGGCGCTCGATCGAGACGCTGCCGCCCCTCGCCCGGTTCGGCGGCGGGTTGATCGCACGTCATCGTCGGGTGTACATCACGATCTCCCGCTCCAGGGCCGGCTTCACGCGAGATCTGCCGATGATCTGGAGCGCCTGGCTGAGCGGTTGCCGCATCGTCGCCCACGTCAAGGGAGGCAATTACGATGCCTTCTAAGGGTACCGACCAGATCCGTGCGGAAATACACGCTAACGACCCTGCGGGCGCGGGGCCGCCCCTCCCCGCGGGATGAAATCCCCGCCCGGCATTTCGGAGGAAGGCGTCGGCCGGAGCCCTCTGGTGGTCATGAAGCTGTAGAGGGCGGTCCGGGACACACCGGTGATCTTGGCGATGGCCGTCTTGGAGACGCCGAGCTCGAGGAAGCGCCGGATTTCGTCCTCCTTGCCGTCGAGCCGTGAGACGCCCAGCGAGCCCTTCGGGCGCCCGAGCTTCCGGCCCGAGGCGCGGGCCCGGGCGAGGCCCTCACGGGTGCGTTCCGAGATCAGGTCGCGTTCGACCTCGGCGAACAGCGCGAAGAGCGTGGTCATGACCTTCGTCTGGATGTCGCGCTTGCCGTCGAGGTGGATGTTCTCCTTGAGCGCCACGAAGGCGACGCCGGCCTTGGCGAGGGCGTCGAGGATGGTCACGATCTGACCCAGCGACCGGCCGAGCCGCGAGAGCTCGCTGACGACGAGGCGGTCGCCGCGCTGCAGGACGCTCGTCAGCTCGTCGAGGCGCCGGCGCTTCTCGGCCAACATGTGGAGCGCTGTAACATCTTGCACCATAAAGACTTGTCGCCATACCAGTGATTGCGTTCCCTCAAGCTGCCCCTCGTTCTGAACGGGATGGCGTAGCGCCGTACCGGCCGGAGCTAGACGTCGGGTTGGGACAAGTCAAGCCTGGGCCGGCCAGTGGTCGATGGCCGGACGGATACGGACGGCCATAGCCAGCCCTGAGCCGGCGCGAGCGGCGTGTCACCCGCAAGGGCCGGAGCGCAGCGGAGGAGGCGCGCAGCGTCTTGACACGCCGCTCGCAGAGGCTATCCACGCGCGTTCATCGAGCAGCGTTACGTAACGGAGCTTGATTGAGTCTTGACACGCCGCTCGCAGAGGCTGTCCACGCGCGTTGGCGGGCGCCGGGCGACCGGCGCCCGCCGCGGACGACGGAGCGACGCTTCGACGCCAGCTACTCGGACAACGGCGGCGGCGCCGGCAGGGCCGGGTCCCGGTTGATCAGCTCTTTCAGCTCCTTGCCGGACGTGAAGTAGGCGACGCGCTTCGACGGCACGTCCACCCGGTCGCCGGTCCTGGGGTTGCGGCCCCGGCGCGGCGCGCGCCGCCGGAGACGGAACTGCCGAAGCCGCGGACTTCGACCTTCTCCCCGTGGCGGAGCGCCTCGGCGATGCTGTCGAACAGGGTGTCGACGATGATCTCGGCGCGCTTCTTCGTGAGGCCGGCGGTGTCGGCCACCTCCTCGACGAGCGCCGCCTTCGTCAGGGTGCCTTCGGACACGGGCAGAGCATGGCAGCCGGCCCGTGCAGGCGCTGCAAGCGCCTGTCCCCCCTTCCCGGAGGGACAATTCCAGGGGAGCGACCGCGACCCCGCAGGTGTGACGGAGGAGCACCGGCGGGGGCCGGAAACCGCCAGGTTTCCGCGTGGTCGCTCCCCTACTCCCCCCCGACCCTTTTGTCTGTACGTGGGGGTGGGTCTGTGATGTGGGAATCTGTTGATGTGAAACGACTTGGGCCTCGTCAGCAGAATCTGTGGGTGAGTTCTGGTTCGGGCAGGTCGCCAAGTGCATGATACAAAGCGACTTCCAGTGCCGCGGAGGTGCGGAAGCCATACGCCCGTTTGGTGATCACTCTGGCCTTCCCGTTGAAGCCTTCGACAATGCCACTGGAGAACTGCCCTCGGGCCCGGAACCAGTTCAGGATCAGGTCGCGGTGCGAGCGCAGCATGCGGGCCACCTCCTTCATCGGGTCGAGCCGCGAGCGCATCGTCCGAGTGCACCAGCGGTCGAGGAACCGGCCGGCCCAGTACGGCGACACGTAGCCCCACAGCGCTTGAAAGTCCTCCTTGAGCAGGTAGGCGCGAACCGTGCGCAGGTTGCGACGCACCAGCTCCGCAAGCCGGCCCCGCTGCTCGTCGCTGAGATTCTCCGGACGCTTGAGCAGGAGCCAGCGGCTGCGCTTGAGCACCGGCGCCCGGCCCGCGGCGGCGAGCTTCCGGGCCTCCGCCGCGCGCACCTCGTCGATCGCTTGCGAGAAATGGCTCATGATGTGGAAGCGGTCGAGCACCTGCACGGCCTGGCCGGCGCGCTCGGCAACCACCTTCAGGTAGGGCTTCCACATGTCCGAGCAGACGAAATACAGCGCCGCGCTGCGTGCGGGGCCGAACCAGTCGAAGAAGCCCTCCAACGTCGCGGCCTTGCGTTCGCGGCCGACCCACAGCAGGCGCTTGCAGTGACCGTCGATCTGATAGACCAGCGTCAGGTAGCGTTGCCCGCGGCGGCGGGAGAGCTCGTCGACGCCGATGGCCTCGATGTTCGTGAGGTCGCGGTGCGCGAGGCCCCAGTCGACCGCCATGCGCACGGCCCGATAGACGGTGTCCCAGGACGTGGGGAACGCCGCGGCGACCTCCTGCCACGACAGACGCCTGGCCCACCCGGCGAGGAACCAGGCGTAGGCGTCGGTCAGTCGGTGCTTGCCGGTGGCCCACGGCAGCGCCTCGACCCGTACGCCGCAGCGCGGGCAGTCGACGCGGCGCATCGCGTAGAGGAAGACCACGGGGATGTGCCACAGGGGCACGAAGTCGAAGCGCCGGACCGCCTGCGTGTCGTAGCCCGGGGCCCGGCGCCTGCACTGCGAGCACGTCGCGCGGGTCCCGGCGCGAGGCCGCACCCGAACCTCGAGGGTCAACTGCGGGTGCTCCACCAGCCGCACCGTCTCGTAGATGAACGACGGGTGCTTCTGGACCCGATTCAAGATACTCTTGAGTTGCATCCCGTTCCCCTTCCGCGTCGCTTGGCTGCTGCAACACCAATTGTCGCGGATTCCGGAACGGGATGCGTTTCCGATGTCGAGGCTGCGTTCTGTGCTTCGGGACGGGCCATCGCCCTCCCGATACGGGCGTCGGGCATTTGGTCCTCGTCAGACGAGAGCCGGGGCGCTCGTGCGCGGAGCCGGCGTCCAGGCCGTCAGCCCCGCGCAGCGGGGGCGGAGCGGAGCGAAGCGCCTTGACGGCGGCGAGCACACGGGCACGCTGCCTCTTGTCTGACGAGGACTACCAGCCTCCGTTCTTACCCACAGATTCTGCGGAAGACCCCGACTTGGCTGGTTGCTGGATGTAAGTTCAGGTGTGACTGGGGGTGTAAGTTCGGCCGCCTATCCTCCTTACACCCTTACTGCGGCACCATCGGTGTAAGTTCGCCTCGGTCCTGGCTGTGATCGGGCGGCGGAGTGGATCACACTCTCGTCCCGTTCCCAGTCTCCATCGTCGTCCCTTCGTGACCTCGATTCTCATCCCGCGCCCGGTCTCCGTCACGTTCGCCGCGTCCGTTCCCGTTGATCTCCGTGACCGCCGTCTCCCAACCGGATCGGTAGCACGAGTCTTGCGCTCGCCGAGGCAGCGCCTCCCATCCGTTTACGCGTTTACCGTTTCCACAGGGGGGGGGGGGGGGTGGAAACGCGTAAACGGTAAACGCATCTCCGCGACTCCGTTCCGCTGCTCTGGCTCGTATCACTGGACCCACTGTACCCGAGGGCTCGGAGCTGGCGTGTTCGACCGTGGGTTCGAGGGACGTGGTGGGCTGCCGGCCCGTAGTTGCCCCAACACCACGCCGGCGGCCGGTGTGGTTCGCCTCGCCAGGCGATTTCCTCGATTTCCCCAATGGAAACAGGCCGGAAGCGCACCGGAACTCGACGGGAAGCGCAACTCGATTTCCATTTCCACGATTTCCCCCTGGGGGGTGGGCGGAAATGGAAATGGAAATCGAACCGCGGCGGTCGTGGCCAACTCGCTGATCGCCATCACGGCCGACCCCGATCGACGTAGGCCGCCCAGTCGTTCATCAGAGTCCGCCGCCGCTCGAACAGGTCCGACCTTGCGTACGCCGCCTCGACCTTGTTGCCGACCGCGTGCGCCAGCGCCGCCTCGATGACCTCGCGCGGATGGTCGGTCTTCTCGGCTGCCCAGTCCCGGAACGAGGACCGGAAGCCGTGCACCACGGCTGGGATCCGAAGACGCTGGAGCGGCTTCCGCAGCGTCCTGTTGGCGAGCACCTTGCCACCCTTGCCCGGAAACACCAGCGGATACCGGCCGGCACCGAGCGTCCGCGCGGCGTCGAGGATCTCGAGCGCCCGCCGACAGAGCGGGACCCGATGGTCGCGCTTCATCTTCATCCGGGATGCCGGGACGGTCCAGACGTGGCCCGCCACGTCCACCTCGTCCCATCGCGCCCCGCAGACCTCGCCCGAGCGCGCCGCGGTGAGCACGAGGAACTCGAACCCCAGCCTCACGAAAGGCGACCCCGCCGACGAGGCGCGGACGGCCGCCACGGCCGCGGGGACCTCCCGGTGCGGCAGCGCTCGCATGTGCTGCACGACCGCGAGCTGCGCGCCGAGCACCCGGCCCACTCGGTCGCAAGGGTTATCGGTCCGGAACTCCATGACCACGGCCCACTCCAGCACGGCGGCGACCCGCTGCCGGACGGACTTGGCGGTCGCCGCCCGCGTGTGCCAGATGGGCGTCAGGATGGCCAGCACGTCGGCGCTGTTGACCTCGGCGACGGGCCGGGCGCCGATGTGCGGGAAGGCGTAGCGGGCCAGGCTGTTGCGCCACTGCCGGTGTTCGCTGGCGTTGCGCCAGCCGGGCCGCTTCTGCTCGATGAGGCGTTCGGCGGCCTCGGCGAAGGTCGGCATGCCCTGGAGGCGGCGGCGGTCGGCGAGCGGGTCGCCGCCGGAGCGGGCGAGCTTTCGGTTGGCGAGGGCCTGCTCGCGGGCCTCGGCTAGCGAGACGAGATCGACGCTGCCGAGTCCGAGTTCGCGGCGCCGGCCGCGGATGACGAGGCGCTGGGTCCAGCTGCGCGCCCCGGTGGGCTGTACGAAGAGGTACAGGCCCTGTCCGTCGGCGTGTCGTCCGGGCGGCGCGGAGCGGATGAAGGGGGCGGTGAGGGCGTTTCGGGGATGGCGTCCTCGGCGCTTGGTGCGGCGGGGGGTGGCGGGCGTGCTGGTGTCAACATCCATTCCACCATTGTAGGCGAGAAGTGGCGGGATGTCGAGGGACGGCGCGGCCGGTTCGGCGCGCCCGAAGTGTGCAATAAACGATTACTACTCAGATATTTATGGACTTACTGGCACGGCAGTGAACACCAGCGGACGATCTAGAGCCGTTGGTTCTCGGAGGCCTGCCCGGAGGCGGTCGCCTCGATGAACTCGTCGATGCGGAAGTCGTGCGCTCGCGCGTACTCGAGGATGGCGAGGCGCTGGCTGCGCACGTCCTGCTGGGGGGTCGAGACCCGCAGGTAGGAGACGGTCTTCACGGCCTGTCTATGGAATGCAGCTTCGCGTATTGTATCTGACAGATGCGGGGCACGGAACGCGTCATGTTCCCTGTTCGATAACCGTCCGATACAATACCCGACGCTGCGTTCCGTGGACAGGACGTGAGAACCGTCGCCTACCTGAGGGTCTCGACCGCGCAGCAGGACGTGCGCAGCCAGCGCCTCGCCATCCTCGAGTACGCGCGCCAGCACGACTTCCGCATCGACGACTTCATCGAGGCGACCGCCTCCGGCCAGGCTTCCGAGAAGCGACGCCGGCTCGACGAGCTGCTGAACGGCCTCCAGCGCGGCGACCGCCTGGTCGTCAGCGAACTCTCCCGGCTCGGCCGCTCGCTGGGTCAGATCGTCGCCATCCTCGACGCGCTCGCCAAGGCCGGCGTCGCCTTCGTGGCACTGAAGGAGAACATCCGCGTCGAGGGCAAGCGTGACATCCAGACCAAGGTCATGACCACGCTCTTCGCGCTGTTCGCCGAGGTCGAGCGGGACCTGATCTCCGAGCGCACCCGCGAGGGCCTCGCCAAGGCCAGGGCCTCGGGCCGCAAGCTCGGGCGCCCGAAGGGCTCGCTGGGCGTCTCACGGCTCGACGGCAAGGAGGACGAGATCCGGCGCTTCCTCGCGCTCGGCGTCTCCAAGACCGCCATCGCCAAGATCACCGGCGTCTCCCGGACCGCCCTCTACAGCTTCATGACCACCAGAGGGCTCCGGCCGACGCCTTCCTCCGAAATGCCGGGCGGGGATTTCATCCCGCGGGGAGGGGCGGCCCCGCGCCCGCAGGGTCGTTAGCGTGTATCAGCACACGAATGGTGTCGGTACCCTCCTCCCGCAAACAACCCGTTGGCGCTCACGCTGGCGGCGGCGAGTTGCGCGCCGGGCGACGGGACGATGGCGGGGTTCGGTCATGGCGTTTCAGCACCGGCTACGGGCCGAGCGTCCGAAGGATGGCGATCACGATGGCGGTCTGGATGCTGGCGACGGCGACCAGCGCGCCGATGACCCGCCACGCGATCCGGGACTCTACGGCGGCGATCTCGGTGCGGAGTTCGGCGAGGCCGGCGGCAAGGTCAGTCCGCACGGCGGCAACGTCGGCCTTGGTGGCCAGCGGCTCGGCCGCGTTGTCGTGTTCGGCGGCCTGACGGACCGCGTTCGTGATGGCGTCCGCCTGGGCCGGCTCGATGCCGGCGTCGGTTAGGGTGCGGGCGATGGCGTGAGTATCGAACACGGTCAGGCTCTCCTTTCGACGGGGCGGATGAGGCGGCGGGCCACGGGCCACGGCCGCGGTCCACCCTGGCCGGCGCGGCGCTCGAACGGGCGCTTGCGGCCGGCGGGGTTGCAGTGCGGGCAGTCAGTCATGCCCAGTCCGGCGACGTGGGCCTGTCCGGTCCCGTCGCATCGGCGGCAACGGTCGCGGGCCGGCGAGCCGGAAGCCGAGCGGGAACGGCGGGCGGTGTCGGTGGTGGTCATCGGCGGTGGTCCTTCCCTGTACAGAGCGGCGCGCCTGGGCCGGCTGGCCGGGCGCCCGGCCAGCCGGGCGATGGCGGCGGCGGTGTCGGTATTCTGTCCCGGAGCCGAACCGAACCGCTGGAGCGCTGTCAGAAATCCGTACGAGGGGCACGAAGGCGCCCCTATCGAGCCGGCTGCCGATGCCCGGTCGTGGGGCTCCCGGTCTCGAAGCCGAGGCCTGGGCCGTCGGGACCTACCCCGCGCGTGCTGGCTCGCGGTTACCGGCTCGGACCTCCCCGGTCGAGACCCCGCGCCTGCTCGCGGCTCTGCAGCTCCCGCTGCTCGGACCCGGGCAGATCCCGGACCTGTTGCTCCAGCGCGTCTTCGGCCGCCCTCGCCGCCCGCTCCACCTCGTCCCGGCCGTCGCGGAAGCTCATCGTCCGCGCCTGCTCGTAGAGCTGCTCGATGCGCGCCCGCTCCTCGAGGAGCTCCGTGACGCGCGACGGCGGAGCCTCCTGCTCCCGAGCACCGGACGGCCCCCCGGCCACGCCGAGGGTCTCGCGGGTCCGGACCGGCGGGTGGGCCTCTCCCTCCCGGCTGGGAACGGGGACGGCCGGCCCGGGCGCCCGGACCGCGGCGTCCGCCCGATCGTCCACGGCCCAACGCTCCCGGAACTCGGGGACCTGGACGCAGGCCCTCTTGAAGACCAGCCGCACCTCCGGCAGGGACCGCTCGATGACCTTCCGGGCGGTGTCCTCCCAGGCCGGCTTCGGCGACTCCGGCCGGCTCAGCTGCCACCACCGGCGGCGCGTGGCCTGCTCGTGCTCGGCGACCAGGCGCGCGTGCTCCCGATTGATGGCCGGCGCGTGGTGGTCCTCCTCGGCCCGGGCGCGGTAGTAGGCGTCGTAGGGCAACTGGCGGCTCCGGACGGCGACGATCGTGTCCCGCACGAACCGGTCCTCCGTCGTGGCGGCCAGCTGGTCCAGCGACCGGTCGGAGACGGCCAGCGGCTGGTGCGTGGGGTTCCCCGGGGCGGGCTTCGCCCGCGGCAGCCACGCCTCCGCCGTGTCGGCCGCGAGGCGGACCCGCTCCTCGTGGGGGATCGCCACCACCACCGGCGCCGGCGGCTCCGCCGGAGGTCGGGGGGCCGCTGCCGGGGCACGGGCGGCCTCCCCCCCGGTCCGCCCGCCACCGACGCCGGGCGGTGGAACGTCGTTGCCGCGGTTGCTGGTGCTCCGGGACGGCTCCGAGACCGGGGAACCGGACTCCGCGCCCAGCGGCGCGTCACGGGCCCCGGAACGTCGCAGTTGCTCCCGGACCCACGCGCAGGCCTCCTCGAAGACCCGCCGCAGCTCCGTCAGGTACCGCTCGACGACCGCCCGGACGGCGGCCTCCCACGTCGGCTCTGGCGACTCGGGCCGCCGCCGCTGCCCCGGGCGGCGCGTGGCCTCCTTGTGCTCGGCGACGAGCCGGGCGTGTTCCCGCGCGACCGCGGCCGCGTGGTGGTCCGCCTCGGCCCGGGCGCGATCCTGGGCTTCGTGGTCCGGCTGCCGCTCCCGCACGGCCACTATCGTGTCCCGCACGAACCGCTCCTCAACGCCGGCGGCCAGATGGTCGAGCGTCTCGTCGGAGACGGCCAGCGGCTGGACGTCGAGGTCGCCCGCCGCCGACGTCGTCCGCGGCAGCCGCCCCTCCGCCGCGTCGGCCGCCAAGCGGACCTGCTCCTCGTAGGGAACCGGCGGCGGAGTCGGAGCCGGGGTTGCCGCCGCCGCGGGACGCCCGCCGCCGACGTCGGGCCGCGGAACGTCCCCGGCGCGCTCTCTGGCGGCCTCTAACGGCGCAGGGACCTGCGGGCCAGCCTCGACGCCGGCAGGCGCGCTGCGGGCATCCTCGCGCGTCGCCGGCGCCGGGGGCCGGGCCTCCGCCCCCCGCGGCTGCTCCGACTCCTCCCGCAGACGCCGCAGCTGACGGTCCACCGCCGCAAGCTCCTCCCGCAACCGCGCCGTCTCCGCCGCCGTCGCTCGCGCCAGCTCCCCCCGCTCCGTCTCCTGGCCCGGCCGGCCC
Organism: Vicinamibacterales bacterium; assembly: GCA_965215155.1. GTDB lineage: Bacteria > Acidobacteriota > Vicinamibacteria > Vicinamibacterales > UBA8438 > JAGWAJ01. Next base: position 22,894 of record CBDCCY010000005.1, read on the forward strand.
TCTCGGTCCCGCTCAATCGCCGCCGCCGCTGGCCCCAAGTGCCGCCCTGGCGGGTGTCGCCGCAGGTGCTCCGCCGTCGCACGGTCCCCCGCCGCCTCCGCACGCTCGATCCGCGTCGCGTGGCTCTCCGCCGTGATCCGCTCCGGACGGCCCGCCCGCTCCAGGTGCGTGTTCACCAGACGCTCCCAGCGGCCCCGCGTCGCCTCCACCCACGAACGGTCCTTCAGCCGCCGGTCCTTCGCCGCGCCCCCCGACGCCGGGTCCTTCCGGTTCGCGCGACGGAACCACCCCGCCGCGTCACGCGACACCCCGTCGTTCACCCGCTCGCTCAGCACCACGTGCACGTGCGGGTTCGCGGGCTCCCCCGGCACCTTCGGATGCCCCGCGTGCACCGCATACGTGTACGGCAGCTTCCCCGACGTCAGCTCCTCCACCCACGAGCGCACCAGCGCCCCGCGCTGCTTCGCGTCCAGCTCGTTCGGAAGCGCGCTCTCCACCTCCACGAACAGCCGCCCGTTCGCCCGCTCGTACACGTCCGCCGCCGCGAACAGCGCGCGCGCGTCCCCTTCCGCCCACGCCGGCAGGTTCCCCAACCCGGACGCCACCAGGTCGTCGCGGCCGCGCTCGTACTTCCCCTCCCGGAGCACGTAGGCCACCTTCGCCGCGCCCGACTGGCCGCCGCCCCGGCTCCCGCTCGAACAACGCACGTGGCAGATCGCCATGCCGCCTCGATCCGTTCTCCGCGCACGGCCATTTCCCGCCAGGGAAACGGGGTAGTGCGCCCTTCGTCGCCTTTCGGCTCCCTCGGGTTGGCCGGTCCCCCGGCGGTTCCCCGCCGTGGACCGTCCTATGATAGGCTGCTCCCCGATGCCCGCGCAGCGTTCCCTCAAGGAACAGATCGCCGCGCTCGAGGACAAGCGCCGGAAGCTCGACGCCCAGCTCGCCCGGCTCCACGCCGCGGGGCGCGCCGAGACCCGAAAGCGCGACACCCGCCGCAAGATCCTCGCCGGCGCCGCCGTCCTCAATCAGGCAGAGAAGAACGACGCCGCCAGGGCCAGCCTCTGGAAGCTCCTCGATCAGGCCCTCGTCAAGGACCGCGACCGCGAGCTGTTCAACCTGCCGGCCACCAAGGAGACAACCCGATGACGGACATCGCGTCTGCTGATCCTGCCCGCCACCAGTCGGGCGGGCTGGCCGTGGCGCTCGCCAAGCTCAATCTTGATGCGCTCACCGTCGCCGACGCCGTGGCCGACGTCGCCAGCATGGCCGGCGAGAACGTCACCACGGCGATCCGCGCCGATTTCAGGGAACTCCAGGCTGATGTCAAGGAACTCCGGGCCGACGTCAACGCCCGGATCGACACCCTCACCAGCGAGACCAACGCCCGGTTCGCCGAGACGAGCGGCCGGTTCGCCGAGACGAACGCTCGGATCGACACCTTAGCTGTCGCGGTCCAGTCCCTCCAGCGGGAGATCGGCACGCTTCGCTGGATGATCGGGGTCGGCTTCACCCTGTTGAGCGTCTTCCTTGCTCTCTCGACGTTTCTTCGGGGAGAGGGCCCGTAGTCGCTCACGACCCCGGACGCGATCTGGCGGCTCGCGACTCTCCGGGTGATGCCTGCTGGTGTCGCTGCTCTTGGGTGGGACGCGAAGCCCTCCTGGTCGCCGGCGATGAGCTGAGCCTGCTCCTGCGCGACTGCAGCCGCGTGGTGGCCCGTCTCGGAACGGGTTTGATGGGTTCGGTGAAGTGAGTTGCCAGCCTTGGGCTGGCCCTCTACTTGTTCTTTCCGAACTACTTGCTCTGATCTACCTGTACGTTGTGGGGCCGTTTCACCTAACGGCTGCCCAGTGTTGTGGGGCCGTTTCACCTACGGGCTGCCCGGTGTTGTAGGGCCGTTTCACCTAAATGGCTGCCCGGCTTGTGGGGGCCGTTTCAGTGCCGTGCCAGAGCGCGGCCGGCGTTGATTGCAGCTGTGACGGTGTCGGCGTCGTAGGGGATCCCGGCGCGGGCCGCCGCGGTCTTGACCGCTTCGGCTAGCTCACCGATCTGGTCGGGTTCGAGCAGTTCCGGGCGCTCGGCGAGCGCTCGGAACACGTACCGGCGGAGCGCCGTGTGGGCGGTGTCGCCCGGCCGAGGACTGGCGGCGCCCTGCTTCCGGGCATCGATGACTGGTGGCGAGGGATGTAGCTCGAGCACTCCGCGTGGTGTTCGGTACTCGAGCATCGGCCACGCGATCCGCAGCTTCCGCAGCTCGCGCAACACCTTCTTCCGGAAGTCGTTCACGGTCTCCCGATCGGTCTTGCCTGGGTTCACGCCGAACTGCCGGTAGAGTTGCCGCCAGGTCAACCGCAGAGGGGCCGCCAACCCGAAGAGCCGGTACGTCAGCCACAGGTACAGGTCGAGGCCGAGGGCGCTTCGCTTCATCGCTCGTAGGATGCGCAGGTCGAGCGGAACTGGGCTGCCGATGATCTCGGCGAAGAACTTCTCGCCGAGCTCGATCTTGCTCTCCCAGAGCACTGGGTCGTCGGGCCGGCGAGGGTTCCACCAGAACTCTCCCCGGTCAGCGATGCGCGATGCGACAAATTGCTCTCCTGCTTCGTCGCGGTGCGACAGCTCTACCGACGCGTGGAACAGTCGCTCCATCTGATTCTGAAGGCGGGTGCGATCCCCGCGTTTCGAGCCGCCGCTCGGGTTGAGCCCGAGTTGCCGCATGAACTCGGACAGCGACCGTCCCAAGACGAGGGTCCGCGACTGCGTCCGCACCGCCTCGGTGCAGACCCACGCCAGGAGCAGGCGCGGCAGCGTCCCGTAGGGCAGCTTCGAGCCGCCTCCGGCGATCAGGTAGAGCGTGAACGGGCCGTTGACGCGGCGATACTGCTGACGGTCACCCGGGTTCGTCCGCGGCAGGGTGCACAGCGCGAGCAGCCGCATCATGAACCCGGTGTCTGGCTCGCCGTCGCGGGTCTTGAGGAGTGCGTCGAGCTGGTCGTCGCGGGTCCAGTGGTGGAACGCTTGTGGGGTTGTCGCCACTGGCGCCGACGTCCCGATGTACTCCCGGAACTGCTCGATCCCGCGCGCCTCCGCCCGCTTGCGCTCGAGCCGTGTCTCGCGGTGCTTCTGGTCGTTGTCGTGCAAGGTCATGGCGACCCAAGCAGAACAGGCTGCTAGCTTGATAGCTCTATCTAGAGTGTGCGTCTGCTATCTTCTGCCGCGCTCCTCGATCAACCGCTTGAACGCTTCAATGCAGACGTCCTGCAAGGTCCTGTCCTCATCGACGGCGATCCGCCGCAGTTGCCGGCGCATGCTCCGCTCGACGCGTACGAGAATGCCCGCCCGTTTCTCGACCCCGGACCCTACGTCCTCGCGGCCGCGTCCGGGTCCGCGTGCAGCCCCGTGAACAGCAGTTGCAAGATCAATGCTTGGCTTCGGCATGATGATGAATCCACTCGGCCAGCGCGGCCAGCTCTGCAGCGGCCTTGCTGCCCGCTGCCCACTCCGTCGCGGCCAGGCCCGTGGTGAACGCGTGTTGATGATCGATGCGCTGATGCACCACCACCGGTACCGCCTCGACCTGGTAGCCCGCGATTGCGGCCCGCGCCTGACCCACCACGGGGTTGTTCACGGGCGCCGCGTTGATCACCACGGCCGTCGGTGTTTCCGCCAGCCGTGTCAGATCGATCGTCCCGCTGATGGCGTGCAGGTCGGCCGTGGACGGTCGGCACGGAATGATTGCCAGGTCAGCCGCACGAGCTGCCATCAGCGCTGCATCGGCTGCATGCGGCGCCGTGTCCAGGAACACAACGTGTGCACCACCCGCCCGGGCGGCGGAGAGCACCGCCGCCAACCGTGCTGCCTGGGCGCTTGTGACCACCGGCGTCTCCGCTGTTCGTAGGTCCGCCCACTTCGCCGCACTCGCCTGCGGATCCAGATCGACCACAACCGCGGGGCGCCCGGCCCGTTCCGCCTCGACGGCGAGACTGCACGCCAGCGTCGTCTTCCCGGCGCCGCCTTTCTGGCTCAACAGAGCTACGGTGATCATATTGCTATTATGATAGCAGGATGTGCTATATGCATAGTGCTGTACTGCTAGCTCGACGGGGGCCGTCCCCTTGGACATTCGGATGTGAGGACCGTCGAGCTCGTACCGCGGTTCGGTGGCAGCCCCAGCGGGGGGCGCTCTCGACAAGATACCCATAACCCCCTTTATGGGCGCCTCGCCCGCGGCCGCCCCGCAACGCCCCGGATCTTGCCCGCTGGACGAACGTCTACTAACCTGTAGGATATGGGGAGCGCCGGGAATCTTCCCAACCGACTGCGGCTCCTGAGGTTGGCACGGACGGGGACGGCCTGATGCCGCCGAAGCCCCGGTGGCTGCTCGCGATCCCGGACGCCGTCCGGCAGCTCGAAGCGCTCGACCGGGACCTGCTGACGCGGCGCGACGTGGAGCGGCTGTTCGGGGTGTCGCGGGCGCGGGCGGCGCAGCTGATGCGGACGTTCGGGGCCGAGCTCGCCGGCTCCTCGCGCGTGCTCCGGCGGACCGACCTCCTGCGGCAGCTCCGGAAGTACCGGCAGCGGGCCGCCTTCCGCATCGAGGAGCAGCGGCGCGCGCGTCTGGTGGCCGAGCTTCGGACGGCACGGATCACCGGGATCCGGGTCGCGGTGCCGGTCGAATCGCTCGAGGCGCGCCTCGCGGGGCTCCCCGAGGGCGTGACGGTCGAGGCGGGCCGGATCGAGGTGCGGTTCGCGGGGGCGAAGGACGCGGTGGGGAAGCTGTTCGCGCTGGCGCAGGCGCTGACGGGCGACTACGAGCGTTTCGAGGCGCTGGTCGGGAAGGGGGAGAGGTCGGGATGAGCGAGGCCCTGGTGCCGGTTGCCGGGCGGCGGGAGATCGCGCGGCCCGGCGCGGCCGCGATCGCGCTGCCCGCGGTGATCGTGGACGCGGGGCCGGCGGCCGTCGAGCGGTTCCTGGAGTTCTTCGCGGCCGCGGTCGCCAACGAGCGGACGCGCGCCGCGTACGGGCGGGCGGCGGGGCGGTTCCTGGGGTGGTGCGCGGCGCGTGGCCTGGGCCTGCGGACGATCGCGCCGCTCCACGTGGCGGCCTACATCCGGACGCATCCCGGGTCGGTGCCGACCGTCAAGCAGCACCTCGCGGCGATCCGGGCGCTCTGCGACTGGCTCGTCGTCCACCAGGTGCTGCCCGTGAACCCGGCCTCGTCGGTGCGCGGCCCGAAGCACGTCGTGACGAAGGGCGCGACGCCGGTGCTGACGCCGGCGGAGACGCGGGCGCTCCTCGACCGGATCGACACGGGGACGGTGGTCGGGCTGCGGGACCGGGCGCTCCTGAGCGTGCTCGTGTACAGCTTCGCGCGGGTGAGCGCGGCGGTGGGGATGCGTCGTCAGGATTACTTCCGGCAGGGGCAGCGGGGGTGGCTGCGGTTGCACGAGAAGGGCGGCAAGCGCCACGACGTGCCGGCGCACCACCGGGCCGAGGAGGCGATCGAGGCGTATGTCGCCGCCGGCGGCCTCGTCGAGGAGGACGCGAGGGCGCCGCTGTTTCAGAGCGTAGACCGGGCGGGCCGGCTGAGCGGGCGGGCGCTGGGGCGCCGGGCCGTCCTGGCCATGATCAAGCGGCGGGCGGCGGCCGCGGGGCTGCCGGCGACGACGTGCTGCCACACGTTTCGGGCGACCGGGATCACGGCGTATCTGTCGAACGGGGGGACGCTGGAGCACGCCCAGCGGATCGCCGGCCATGCGTCGCCCAAGACGACGAAGCTGTACGACCGGACGGCGGATACGATCTCGCTCGACGAGATCGAACGCATCGTGATCTAACCCACTGCTCGACCGAAGTTCACGCCGGGGGTTCGCACCCCGGCTTTTCGTTGAGCGCAGGCGTTGTGGTGGAGCGTCTTCCAGCACGTGTCGTCGCGGTTCACGGACTGGCGGTGGTTGTGGCCGTTCCGCCAGGTCCGGGGTCACACCTGCCCGCGTGGTGCCTGCCGGTGCGGGTTTTCAGGCCAGGCGCGCGGCACGACGTGGACGCGAGCAGGGCTATCCCCGCGCCCCTCGGCGTCCGATAGGTAAGGGTCGATGTCGCTGTTCACGGTGAAGCAAGCGGGATTCGACGGAACACTCGTCGTCGGAGCGGAACGTGCCGTGGCGGCGGACGGCTGGTGGGTGTTTCAGGATGCAGGCGGCCAGCCACTGGCGGCGCTGCCCGTGGCGGAGGTGGTCGCCATCGAGTCGTTTCCGGAGGACGACGCGCGCGGTCGCGCGTGGCGGTGCGCCCCGGCCCCGGCTGTGCGCAAGGCGGAGACTCGGCCGGATCGCCCTCCTGTTCCTCGCGGGGTTTGTGGTCGGGCCTCCTGGCGCTGACGCCACGCGCGCCCACCGTGCGGGCGCGGCGGCCACGGGGCACGAAGGTCCGGGGCCTGATCGCCCACCAAGTTTCCCTCGGCCACGCGGCGCGGCCGGGGGGGCCGGCAGCCATGCCGAGGCCCCGAAACCCCCGCCCCGGAAGGTCGGACCCGCCCGCCGCGCGCCGCGTTCCCCCCGCCGTTCCCGCCGTCGCGACGACGAGGAGCGGGGTGGGGTAGGCTTTGTGGGCTACGATGCCTGGAAAGGGGCAGACTGCCCCCCCGGAACGGGCGTGGTGTTCACCCGAGGGGGCAGGCCAGCCCAAGGGAGGTGCGCCATGAAGCGTGCGCATGCGCCGTCGTCCGCCGCCGTCCTCGCGCTCGCCGTCGCCGTGGGTGCGGCCGCAGGGGGGCTCGGCACGGCCCGCGCCGCCAGCAGGAGCCGGCGGCCGAGCCGGCACCGCTAATCCAGCTCGAGGTCGACGTGACCGCGAGCGGCGCCGGGGAAGGGACCGGGGAGAACACGGGACGCCGCACGTGGCGCGTCTCCACCAGGGCGCCGGCCGGCGAGGTTCAGCGTGACCGCCGAGCTGGCCGAACTGTTCGCCCAGGCGTCTCGGTCGAGCGACGGCGCAATCGTCCTCGACTCACTCATCGTCATGCGTGTAGCCGGCCAACCGTCCATCCGGTCCTGGGGAGGGTGCCGGCCAACTTGGTTCTTCGAATCGAGGATCCGGGACCTGGTCCTCAGGGACGGGGAGCGGACGGTCGTCCTGGAGTCGACCGATTCGGCGAACGGAGCGGTCACCATCGCGGTGACGGCGTCCGCGCTGGACGAACCGGCCGGCCAGCGCGCGGCCGGGTCCGCAGCGCCGATCCGGGTCGGCGACGGGGTGCCTCCGCCGCGCAAGGTCCACGACGTGCCCCCGGTCTACCCGTCGGCGGCGCGGACGCTCCGGGTCCAGGGCCTCGTCATCCTCGAAGCGACCATCGGTCCGACGGGCGAGGTGGTCGACGTCGAGGTGCTGCGTTCGGTTTTGCCGGAGCTCGACGCGGCGGCGGTCGCCGCCGTCGAGCAGTGGCGGTACGAGCCGACCCTCGTCGACGGCGAAGCCGTGCCGGTCGTCATGACGGTGACGGATCACCTTCGCCCTGCCAGGGGAACGAAGCTCCCCATCGTCTCTCCCGCCGCCCGCGGGCGAGCCGGCGCAACCGGCGGAGAGCCCCGGCTCAGGGGAGACCCTGGAGTCCGCCCTCTTGGTGCCCATCCACGGCGCACCGGCGCAGCGTGGGCGTACACCGTCTATCAGGTGGTGCTTGCGGCGGTAGTCGTTCTGTTGGCCGTCAACATCAGGCGTCACAGCCCGTATCATGAACGGACCAATCCGCAGGCGGAGTAAGGAGGGTCATGCCGGATGACGTCCCGGCGCGGGCAGACGCCGGCCGAAGGATCGCGCTGTTCGTGCCCTCGCTCGCGGGCGGCGGGGCCGAGCGCGTCATGCTGACGATAGGGCGTCAATTCGCGCGGCGCGGGTTCGTCGTCGATCTCCTGGTGAGCCGCAGCGGCGGAGCGCTCTGGGGATCCGTCCCGCAGGGCGTCCGGTTGATCAACCTGAACTCCTGGAAGACGCCGACCTGCCTGCCCGCGCTCTTTCGCTACATCCGGCGCGATCGGTCCGTCCGTGCTGCTTTCCGCCTTGACGTTCGGAAACCTGACGGCTCTGGTCACGAAGATGCTCTTTGCCCGACATCTGCGTCTGATCGTGAGCCAGCACAACACGTACACGGTCGAGGGTCGGGGCAACGGGATCACGTTCCGCGCTTCATCGGGCGCGCCGCACGGGGGGCAGCCCGGCCGATTTCGGCGAGGCGCGGACGATACCCGCCGTGGCGTTGAAACCCAGATGTACCGGTCCGATGGACCATCCCACCAAGTTGGCCACCTTGCTCAACTGGATGCGAGACATCCGCAGCCCCGGCGAGGCCTGGGCACTCCTGAAGGGCTTGACCATCGCGGTACGGTGGCGGGCGGCCATCAGGCGATAAGTGGTCTGGATGACTCCCAAACCCGCATCCGTCCGGTACAACGACTGGCGTCAGGTTGCAGTGGAGCCGCTGGAAACGTTCACGCCCACCATGCCGGTCAGCGTGATCATCCCGTACTATCAGACTCCCGCCGAAACACTGGCGAGGACGCTGGCGGCGCTGGAAGGCCAGACCTGGCCGCGGAATCTGTTCGAGGTGGTGATCGTGGACGACGGGTCGGAGCCGCCGCTGGAGCGGCCCCGGACGACACCGCTGGACCTCAGAGTGGTGCGACAGGAGCGCCGCGGCTTTGGGATTTCCAGGGCGCGGAATACCGGCGCTCGGGCCGCGGCCCACGACATCCTGCTCTTTCTCGACAGCGACATGCTGACCGAGGCAGATTGGATGACGGCGCACGCTCGCTGGCACCACGTTGTCTCCGATGCCTTGACCCTGGGGTCCCACACCTACGTCGCGATGGACGACATCGATGCGGAGACGATCCGGCGCCGGCCAGGGTCGTTGCAGGCGCTGCTGGCGGACCGGCCGGCGGACCCGGAACCTAACGAAGGCCTGATGCTCAGAACCGACGACCTGACAACGAGGGCCGACGACGTGTGTCACGCGATGGTGGGGGGCAACTTCGGCATCGGCAAGAGCTTCTACCGGCTGGTGGGCGGGAGCGACGAATCGTTCGCACGCTGGGGCGGGGAGGACACCGAGCTCGCCTACCGGGCCTACACCTGCGGCGGGCTGCTGGTGCCGGTCGGGGATGCCTTCGCCTGGCACCAGGGCCGCCGGGCCGAGGACCGGGGCGCCGAGGCGCGAAGTTATCGGATCCCGTATGGGAAGGCGGCTCACCTGATCGCCCACAGCGGATTCCGTGGAACTCAGCGCGGTCGCATCTACAAGGTTCCCCAGTACGCCGTAACCGTCGAGGCAGGAACTCTCCCGGCCGAGCAGATCATCGAGACCACCGCGAACGTCCTGGCCGACCGCGAGCACGATCTGGTGGTGCGCATCGAAATGCCGATGAACGAGGATGACGAACGGCTGGCGTGGCTCCGGAACGTATTCGATCCGGACCCGCGAGTACGCGTCGCCCCCACCCGCTCCGCTCTCGACGAGTTTGCCGCGGCATCGTTCCACGTCACGCTGCCCGCCACCGTGTCCACCAGGGACTTGGTGCATCGCCTGCGCGCAAAGCTCCGAAGCGCGGTCACCGCGGCTGCGGTTCTCCCCGACGGGAGCCGGGTTTCGATCACGCGGGCATGGGCTCTCCATCGTGCGCGCCGTGCGGGAGGCAGCCCCGCCGATTTCGGCGATGCACGGGCGCTTTCCCCGGAAGCCCTGAAGCTGAGGGCCGGCGCGGGGTGGACGGCGCCGCCGGATCCGGTCGGCTATCCCACGAGGTGGGAGCGCTTGCGATCCCGGGCGAGGAACGTCCACGACTATCGGGAGGTATGGTTGTTCCTGAAGTGGTTGGCCGGCGTGGGGGGAAGTCAAGCACGCGGTTTCCTGGCACATCCGGTGCCGAATATGGAGAACAGGAGATCGTCGTTCCTGAAATATGTGATTCGGTGGCGGACAGCAAGAAAGCGGCAGGTGGCCTGGTCGTATTTCCGGCACTGGGTACGGAACCGACGGCTGCGGCTCGTCTGGAAACCGGGCAAACCGCTACGGGGTCGGTCGGCTCGGAACACGCCGATGCGGAGCGCATCGAAACCGCCGGAGGCGCCGTGCCAGAGTGTCGTGCCCGCCTTCGATCCGTCGAGATACAACCCGTTCGGGTGGCCGCGCGCCGCCGGGGACGAGGTGGCGGCGCTGGGACCGACTACACTACTGCCGCCCGGCGTCGAGGCGCACCGCATCGTGCACCGGCACGATGCGCTCAGGCTCCGCCGGTGTCATCACGTGGAGGACGTGCAGGCGTTCCACGCCGACGCGGTCACGCGGGCCGGCCACCTGGCTCGCGTGGCCGCCACCGGCGCGGTGGTGCATCTGGCCGATGGAGGGCCGGGGCTTCGGCCGCTGCTCGGCGCCGACCTCCATGACCTGATGGTCACCGGAGTGAGCGGCGTCGACCTCGGCCGGCGCGAGTTGCTCAGCATCAGGATGCGCCGCGCGGCTCTGCGGAACCATTCGCTGCAGGCGCGCGCCCGGCAACTCGGCGACGCACGGCCGCCCTTGGTGTCGATCCTGCTGGCGACCCGGCGCCCCGAACGGCTGTCCCAGGCGCTTGCCGCAGTGGCTAGACAGACCTATCCCCGGCTCGAACTGGTGCTTGCGCTGCACGGCGCACCCTTTCCGGAGGTCGATCGGCGCGTCGCCGAATTGCCGACTCCGGCGATAGTGTTGCGGGCGTCCGCGAGCGAACCGCTCGGCATCGTGCTCAACGCCGCCACGGAGGCATCGAGCGGGGATCTGCTGACCAAGATGGACGACGACGACGTGTACGGCGCCGACCATGTGTGGGACCTAGTGCTGGCGCGGGAATATTCGGGCGCGCAGCTCGTGGGCAAGGGGGTCGAGTTCGTCTATCTGGCCGCGTCGGATCGGACCGTTCACCTGCACCGTGGGAGCAGCGAGAGCTATCAGACGTCGACCCTGGCCGGTGGCGCTCTGTTGATGTCGCGCGACGAGCCTGCTCGCGTGGGCGGGTGGCCGCGGGCGCGGAGAGGCGTCGATCAGGCGCTGATCGACGGCGTCGTCCAGGCGCGGGGCTGCGTATATCGGACCCACGGCGCCGGCTTCATGCTGGTCCGACACGGCGATCGCCATACCTGGAACATGTCCGATGACTGGTTCCTCGAGCGGGCTGCCGGTAGCAGCCCGGGTTGGAACCCGGCGCTGGCCGACCTCGGGGATCTCGACCTGCCGCATCCGGCGCATGGCTGACCATACACCGACACGCGCCGCGCCACCGCCGGTTGTCCCCCGGACGATCTGGATGCTCTGGCTCCAGGGCTGGGAGAACACGCCGGAACTGGTGACACGTTGTCTGCGCTCCTGGGAATACCACAATCCCGGTTGGACGATCCGCGCCCTGGACGCCGACACCTTGCCCGCCTGCGTCGACCTGTCCGATTTTTCCGCCGCGCCGGCGAAGGATTTCACCCCGCAAGCATTGTCCGACATCGTCCGTATCGAATTGCTGGCGACCTATGGCGGCGTCTGGGTCGACGCTGCCTTGTTCTGCCGCCGCCCGCTGGACGCATGGCTCTTCGGATATCTGGACAGCGGCTTTTTCGGCTTCGGGTGGCACCAGGCGCCCCTCTGCGGCTTCCTGGCGGCGGCGCCCGGCAACCCCGCGGTCGATATCTGGCGCCGTGAAACGCGCGCCTACTGGATAGGCTGCCCGCCTCGACTACGCGACTCGCTGCGAAAACGGTCCCCCATCGGTTGGGTTGTGGAAGTCTCGAACGACCTCGCACGGCACGTGGGGGATGGGATGGTTCCCCTCCATAGGGCCTTTGCCTTTTGGCCGCTGCTCGTCCTCGGCAGGTGGATAAGGCGGCACCCCCTGGTCTACGTCTCGCCTCTGTTCAGAAACGTCATCAAATCCGCTCCGTACGGCTGGCTGTTTTTCCTCTTCAAATATCGCTACGCGAAACACCCGGAAGTGCGGCGAGTCTGGAACGCTACGCCGAGGTGGCCCCCGACTGAAATCACGGAGCCGCGTCTGTTTGGGCGGCTGTGTGACCCCCTCTCCGAAGATATGCGGCGGGCGATAGACGACGCACACCTGCCATTGTATTTCCTGGACTGGCGGTCGGACTTGGCGAAAGCCGGCCCCGGAACGTTCCTCGACCATCTGTTCTCGACGGTTCCCGAGGGAGAGGCGAGCGACCCCGACGCGGAAACGATCCGGCGCCGTTCGGAAGCGTTGAAAGAGCCGTTTTCGGACCAGCCATGATTGAAAATCGGAGCGACGAATGACCACGATCAAGGGCGCGCTCAAGAAGGCGCCGAGGATGCTGAGCGAGGTAGCGTCTGACCCGTTCATCGCCGGGCAGATGACGGGCGCACTGGCGCGTGGGCAGTTTGGCGACGTGCGGCGCATCGCGCGGACGACGGCGCAGAGGCCCTCTCTCCGGACCGAGAAAATCGTCTCCCGAAGATACCAGTATCTCTGGCTATGCGTTCCCAAGGCAGCGTCGCGGAGCTTGATTGCAGCCCTGCTCGGAGCGGACCCCGATGCCGAGATCTTTCGCGACCTGACCCTGCACGAGATTTGCGCGATGCGCCCAGAAGCAAGGAACTACTACAGCTTCGCGTTCGTCAGGCACCCCTTCGACAGGGCGTTTTCGTGGTACTGGGAGATTTTCTTCGCCCACCGTATCTATGTGGAAACCTACGGTCTCTACTCGAAGCGGCGAGACCATAGCTTGCTCGACGAGGCCACGGGCCGGCGCATACCTTTGCCGCGTCCACCGTCGGAAGCGGCTGATCCTCGGTGGAAGGAGGATAAACGCCAACGCTTCCTACGAAATTACCACGGGATGAATGCGACGAGCAGCTTCAACGACTTCTGCGAGTGGCTCGATACGCCGTTTGGTAGTGATGCCTTCGCCGATGTGCATTTTGTCTCCCAGCATGTTCTTCTGGACCTCGGCGGCGGACGCCGTCCTGACCTTATCGGCCGCGTCGAGACCATCGACGCGGACCTGAACCGGGTCGCGGCGCGTCTCGACATGCCGGTACCGGTGCTGATGAAAATGAACACAAGAGCAGGGTGGCTATCGACGCCAGAGGCGTTAAAGGCCGCAACGGCTGCACAGGAACGGTGCATGACCGAGCGCAACAAGGAATTATTGAGAAAGCGATACGCCGCCGACTTCGCGCTGGGCGGCTACTCGCCAACTCAGCGCCTCATCGAAGAACGAGCAGGACCCTGAGAAAACTCCCGTGACACCTTTCATCCGACCCCGCCGGCGCCGGCTGGAGATGGTCGTAGACGGGGACGAGGTACAGCCATCGTGACCATTGTCTCGCACAGCCACAAATTCATATTCGTGTGTCCGCGCAAGGTCGCCAGCACCAGCGTCGGGATCGCGCTGTCCCACTCATGCTCCGAGGACGATGTGATCATCGGAGACGACGCCGGCCTATCGTCGCGAAATGCGGTAGCACTTCCTGCCCGTACGAAACATATTCTACCCGGAAGAATTCGAGAAGACGTCGGCGCAAAAATATGGGACGATTACTTCAAGTTCACCGTGGTTCGAAACCCGTGGGACTTACTGGTATCTTATATCTACTTCAAGTTCGGTCCCCGACCCGTCCAGCATTTCCACGACGTGGCGGCGGCGCTCGCCGACCGCGGCCACGAGGTGCTCGTACTCACGGCCAATCGGGGCTACGAGAACCCGGCCGAGCGGTATCCGTCACGGGAGAGGCGGGACGGGGTCGTCATCCGGCGCCTTCCGCTGAGCTCGTTCGGCAAGAACAGCATGGTCGCCCGCGTGGTCGGCGGGCTCTCCTTCGTGACGCAGGCCGCCGTCCACGGCCTCCTGTCGCGCCGGCCCGACGTCGTGCTCGTGAGCACGGCGCCTCCCTTCTGCCCCGCCGCGGCCCTCGCCGTCTCGTGGCTGCGCGGAGTCCCCTTTCTGTTCTGGGTCCACGACCTGAACCCCGACCTCACCATCGCGTTGGGCCTGACCCGAGAGGGCAGCCTCGCGGCCCGCCTGCTGAATCTGCTGAACCGCAGAGTCCTCAGCCACGCACAACGCATCGTCGTCCTCGACCGCTTCATGATGGAGCGCATCCAGCGCCGGCTCGACGTCGCATCCAAGACCCTCATCCTGCCCCCGTGGCCGCACGTCGACGCAGACGAGCGGATTGCGCACGCCGACAACCCCTGGCACCGGAAGCACGTCGGGCGGGGACGCCGCGTCGTGATGTTCAGCGGCAACCACAGCCCCGCCCATCCGCTCGACACGCTGCTGCAGGCCGCGTTGCAGGTTCAAGACGACACGGCGCTCGAGTTCCTCTTCGTCGGCGGCGGTACCGGCAAGCGGAAGGTCGAAGCGACCATCGAGCGCGAGCGTCCCCGGAACATCCGCTCCCTGCCCTATCAGCCCATGGCCACTCTGCGCTATTCCCTCGCCGCCGCAGACGTGCAGGTCGTGTCGGTGGGCGATCGCAGCGTCGGCCTCTCGCATCCGTGCAAGATCTACGGCGCGCTGGCGGTGGGGCGTCCCATCCTGCTGTTCAGCCCGCGCCCCTGCCATGCCACCGACGTCATCGGCACGCTCGACGTGGGTTGGCGCGTCACCAACGGCGACGTGGACGGGGCCGTCGAAGCGTTGCGGGACATCCAGACCACGCCGACCGAGCGTCTCGACGAGATGGGCCGAACCGCCCAGCAACTCGT